>CAWCJG010000001.1:0-170051 GCA_963795905.1 uncultured Acidobacteriaceae bacterium
GCGACACGCTCGCGCGCTCTGTCGCCTTATAACGGCGTGAGAATCCTTTTATACAGCGGCAAAGGCGGAGTGGGAAAGACCAGCGTGGCCGCGGCCACGGGGCTGCATCTCGCCGAATCGGGCCGCAAAACACTGGTGATGAGCGTCGATCCGGCGCATAGTTTGGCCGATTCGTTTGATCTGGGCGGCGCGCTCTTCCATGGCGCCACTTCCCAGCCCGTCGCCGTGGCCAACCGGTTGTCCATTCAAGAAGTGAACATCAATCACGAGATAAAGCTGTATTGGAAGGACATTGCAAGCTACATCACCTCCGTCCTACGAACAACCGGGCTGACGGGCGTGGAGGCGGATGAGATGGCGATCTTCCCGGGTATGGAAGAGCTGAGCGCCATGATGTACGTGAATCAATACCGCAAGAGCGGTGAGTTTGAAATTATTATTCTCGATTGCGCGCCCACCGCGGAATCTCTGCGCTTCGTCAGCCTGCCAACCACGCTCGATTGGTATATGAAGCATATCTTTGGCCTTCAGCGCAGCATCTATAAAGCCATCCGGCCGTTGGCGAATCGTGTTTCCCCCGTTGAGCTCCCGCCCGATAGTTATTTCCGAAATATCCAGAGTTTGTTCGAGAAGATCGAGGGGATCGATACCGTGCTCGAAGACGCGAGCGTTACCAGCGTCCGATTGGTCACCAATGCGGAAAAAATGGTTTTACGCGAGACCCAGCGCGCCTTCGTCTATTTTTCTCTCTACGGCCTGACGGTGGATACGATCATCGTCAACCGCCTGATACCTGACGAGGTCGTCGACTCATTTTTCGCGAACTGGCGGACCGCAAGAGAAAAACGTCGAAGAGATGAGCAGTATTTTGCCCCGGCGCCGGTGCGAAAAGTGCCCATGTTCGCAAACGAAGTGCTCGGCTATGAGCGGCTGCAGCGGTTGGCCGACGTGCTGTATCAGGACGGAGACGATCCGGCCGCCTTGTCGCGGAGTTCGGCCCCCTTTACTTTCACACGCAAGGGCGAGCACTTCGAGGTGAGTCTTAACATCCATTCACGGAGAAAAATGAAATCGGGGTATTAGGAAAAAGGGGGCGAATTGGTGCTGGAGGTGGTAGATTCGCCGGCACTTAGCCTGCCCACAACGATGGCCGGATTGTCTCCTTCCCGGGCCCGGTTGGAAGGGCGTAGACTGATAGTAGAGCTAGTTTGATATGAGCGAATCAGCACAAGGCACAGCCTCCAAAGGCGGCGCGCACCGGGATGAGATCGACGCGATCTGCGATTTCGTACGGCGCACGTTAGAGGACGTTTGGGATGCGATTACACCGCCGAACAGGCACGAAAGCATTTTCGAGAGTCTGGTCTGAATTCTGCGCGGCGTGCGGGCGCTGATCGATCACCGGATCGACTCGCTGTCCGCGAGGGGCCCAATCGGGTACGACGGGCTCGCGTGTTGTGGTCGACTGAGCGCTCGGGTTAGTAGTCGCACCTCACCGGCTTACGCCGCGGCCAAACAAAATCATCGCCAGTAAGACGCCCGCTGTAGCCGCTACGGTCATTACCAGTTGTGGATGACGGCGACTCAATATCCGCCAATCCTTAACCTCCGCCACCTTGTACTGAAGCTCCTCGAGATGCTGCTCCAGACTCCTGCGGTGATGGTGCATCTCCTCGATCAGTTCTGCCGGTTCCTCAGGCATGTGCGCGCGCCCTCCTGAAACGTAGGATGCAGTCCGGCGACAGAACCGAACCTGCGATTTAGGGTGGGGGAATTTCGGCCGATGCCGGGTTGACGGAGGGCATTGTCTGGGGAGTCGAAGTCGGGGTGAGTAGCCACATTCAACCGAAACCTGCGTGAATGATTTGAGTTCGTTGGTCTAAAGCGAGCCATCCAGAGTGGTGGCCGCTTTAGTAGATGCGTAAACGTTGGTGACTACCGGAGATCTTACCCCTACGAGTACTGTTCGGGTTGCTGACCGGCACCTCCCATTTGGGACCTAGCCCCTCTGCCGTTTACTTGTGGCTAAGTTCAGCTTTCTGAAGCTGTAAATTCGCGCAAATAACCGCGCAATTCATCCCGCACTCGGCGAAAAACCGCCATGCGTTCTTCGTCCGTGCCCACGGAGGGAGGCGGCGGATCGTCAAAGCCGTGGTGCAGCCTTTTCGCCGCTCCCAAAAAGACCGGGCAGCATTCCTTCGCGTTGTCGCAGACGGTGATGACGTAATCGAATTTCTGGCCGTCGAACTCCTGCACGGATTTGGAGCGATGGCCGCTAATATCAATCCCCAGCTCGCGCATGGCGGCAATCGCTTCCGGGCCGCACGGTGGAAGGCTTGGTGCCCGCGCTTTCCACCTCGAAGCGCATCCCCGGCATCATGGCGCAGCAGCCCCTCCGCCATCTGGCTGCGCGCGGAGTTGCCGGTGCAGAGAATCAGAACCCGTTTCTTTCATGCGTTATCTCGCTTCGGGGGCAGGAAACCAGTGCCGCGTGCGGTTGCAGGCGGCGCAGACGGAGAGCATCACCGGCACTTCGACCAGCACGCCTACGACGGTTGCCAGCGCCGCGCCCGATTCCGGGCCGAACAGCGCGATGGCGGTTGCAACGGCCAGCTCAAAGAAGTTGGAAGCGCCGATGAGCGCCCCCGGAGCCGCGACCGAATGCTCGACTTTGAGCCATTTCATCAGGCCGTAAGCCAGGCCCGCATTGAGATAGACCTGAAGCGTGATAGGCACCGCAATCAGCAGCACATGGAAGAAGCGGCCGGTGATGTTATCCGCCTGAAACGCGAAGATCAGCACCAGCGTTGCCAGCAGCGCCGCAATCGTGACCGGCGCGAATTTCGGCAGCAGCACCCCTTCAAACCATGCCTGCCCATGACGGCGCAGCAGGAAGGAGCGCAGCAGCACCCCGGCGAGCAGCGGCACGACGATAAAGACGATGACTGAGGTAAGCAGCACGTTGAAAGGCACCGTCAGCGACGAGGCCCCATGCACGAGAAACTGCACGATCGGCACGAACAGCACCAGCATGATGAGGTCGTTCACGGATACCTGCACGAGCGTATAGGCCGCATCTCCTTTCGTCAGATGGCTCCAGACAAAGACCATCGCCGTGCAGGGCGCGGCGGCCAGAATGATGCAGCCCGCAATGTACTGGTCGGCTTCGGCCGGACGTGATGAAATGCGCGAACACGACGCGGAAGAACGCCCATGCCAAGAGCGCCATGGAGAACGGCTTGACCACCCAGTTGATGAACAGCGTCACGAGCAGGCCCGCAGGACGCCGCCCGACATTCTTCACCGAAGAGAAATCGACCTTCATCATCATCGGCGTAATCATGAGCCAGATCAGCACCGCAATCGGCGCGTTGATCTGGCTTCCCTTGCCGAACTCGATGCCGCGCAGGCCCGCGATGGCGGCAGGCATCAGCTTGCCAAGGACGACACCCGCCACCATGCAGAGCGCTACCCATACCGATAGATAGCGCTCGAATGTGCCAAGCCCGCCGCTGGCTTTCGGCGGGCTGAGCTACCGCCTGATTCATGAGCAGCATCCCGGAGCGCAGCAGCTGGCGGGCTTCGTGGCGCGAATAAACGCGCTCATGAATTTGTCTTCGACCTGCGGCTGCGATGGCGTCCACGTCGATGCCTTCACCCGACAGGAAGGCTCTTGCGTCCTCCATGTCATACACCCGCGTCGGCTCGATCTCGATAGCAGCGAAGCCCGCCGCCGTTAGCTTGGCCGTATACTCTGCATCCTGCAAGGCCCCCGCGATGCAGCCCACCCATAGCAGCATGCTTTTTCTGACTTCTTCGGGCACCGTCCCCGCGTGACCACATCGGAGACGGCAAAGCGGCCACCCGGCTTTAGAACGCGGAACGCCTCGCGCAGCACCTGGTCCTTATCGCCGGAAAGGTTAATCACGCAGTTGGAAATAATCACGTCCACGCTGTTATCCGGCAGTGGGATATGCTCTATTTCCCCTTTCAGAAATTCGACATTATCCACACCCGCCTTGCGCTGGTTCTCCCGCGCCAGGGCGAGCATGTCATCCGTCATGTCGAGGCCGTACGCCTTGCCAGTCGGTCCTACCCGGCGAGCGGAAAGCAGACATCGATGCCGCCGCCCGAACCGAGATCGAGGACCGTTTCACCGGAGTTGAGCTTCGCCAGCGCCGTCGGATTGCCGCAGCCGAGTGATGCCTTCAAAGCCGCGTCCGGTATTTGCCCCCCCTGCGCTTCGTCGTACAGGCTCGAGGTGATGGGGTCGCAGCAGCCATCGAGCGCCGAGCTTGCACCGCAACAGCCGTTCGTGCCCCCACTCCTGACGCGGCGCGCAGCCTCGCCGTATTTCTCTTTGACGATTTCTCTAAGTTCCATGTATCTTTTCTCCTTGGGCTTATTTGCAAAGCTGCAAGATGGCTTGCGGCTCTATCGCCTTGTTCCTTTCACTGAGAACATATCCGCATAACGCGCCACATCGGGTTCAGCTTTGGCCTTCGGCATCAGTCCCAATCCTGTTCATCGAATGCGCTGAGGGCGCAGAGTAGGCATCCTTCGGGCGCTTGCTCTTTGAGTTCTTCTAAAACGGCGTCGCTAAGAGCAAACCCGCTAGGTGCTTCGGCGTCCCTTTCCATGGTTCCATAATTGCCGAAATATAGTAGGACTGTCAAGCACTTTCGAGCCCTACAGAGTCCGACGTCGTCCGGAGTTTGGCAGTTTTATCGGGGCCTTCCTCCTTTTTACATTCGAGAAATCGCTTTTTCGAGTGTCAACGCTGAGTCCGTAGCGGGTTCGATGCGTAGCCGGAAAGCTCTCAATTGACGGCTGGCGACCATGCAGGCAACCTCACGTGGTGGTGCCGAGGTCTGCATCCCAACGGCGCTCGGAAAGGGATACGCTGAAGTACATCAGCATCGTAAGGAGACACTTATGTCACGTCTGCTGTTCGCGCTGCTCCTTGCTGCGTCCTACCTCAACGCATCATCGTTTACGTATACTTCCTGTACAGCCGGGAACTTCACTCTGAGTCCGTGCGATAGCAACGTCGCGTTGACCAGCGGCGGCCTCGTCAGTCCACATTACGTGGTACGTGCTTACGCGGCAATACCCTCGCCCTTCGAAGTCGGCTATCAGGTATCTGCTTTCGCGGAAGGTCTGGCGCAGCTTAATGCACCGGTGGGATCTATTCCGCTTTCCGGCATTGCGGAAGCTAAAGACGATATCACCTATGAAAGCGCTGGACCGCCTCGGTTAGGTCTTATTCAGTTCCAAGTGGTTCTGGTATACAGCCATGAAGAGCCCAGTTCAGTAAGCGCAATGATTACAGACGGGCTACACGTCTACGACTTCAGCGGCAGCGGACCTAATTGTAGGATCAGAAGTTGCAAATACGTCGGCACGCTGCCTTTCGATCTGGGCACGTCTTTTGAATCGTCTGCTTCCGCAATGGCGCTTGCAAATTACCAAGGTGGTGGAAGCGAGTCAGACGTGTCCTTCGAACTTTTTGAAGCCGACTCCACCACGCCCGTAGGTTACTTCGTGGCCTCCCCCGAACCCGCGGGTTTTGGGCTCGAATCACTAGGACTCGGGTTCCTCGTTTTCGCATTGTGTACCCACCGTGACCGGCAACAAGCGGCGCGCTAGCCGGCTGACTCTGAAGTCTCTTTTCGATAGCTTTCTGGAGTAGACGAGTAACCGCATAACTTGAATCTGTCCTGGGTTCCTGACGGGCTCGCGATAAGTCACGATCTACTGTTTGCTAATGCGTGCTCGGTGCGAGCAGCTGACATTTCTCTACGCTGGGTGACACAGCGGATCTATGTGATGCGAGCTGACTTCTGTTCGGATTACCGACAATCTGCTGAGCATCCTTAACGTAAACCGCTGGGCCGTGAGTGACGACGCGGCTGCCCATCTCCGGTGCGGGCTATGTACTCCGGTGTTTCTTACTGCGTTCGGCATGCCCTTTGAGTTCCTCCGCGCTAAGTGCAGGTTCAGGATCAAGCAACTGAGCCCCGGACCAAGTCTTGACGAATGGATCACGACCTTTGGACATTCCGTGCTCTTACCCGAGTGTACGAGTGCGCAAGCGTAGCCGTCGGCGCATTTCGAAAACACGCATGGATCACGGACAATCCGTCAGTTGAACTGTCGCCCCGGTGCGGTCGCCCGTTTTCGGCCTAATTACCGAGTGGCCGACCGTCCGGACGCTATATGCAACGAGTGGGTCTCGCCGCTAACTGCCCGACGAAGCATAATCGATCTGCCGCTAAATACTCAATGGAGGCCCAAGCAACTCCAATCCATATTGTTCGAAAACGGGAATGAGTATTGCGGGGTCCGGAGGCCCGGTGATTGCTGCCAATTCCTCAAAGAAGATCTCCAAGCCGCCGGGTTCCAAGGTCAGCAACATTGTTCCTGAGCTTTGTCCGATATTGAGGAAGCGATGCGGCGTGTGTTTGGGCACGAACACGAAATCACCGGTGTGAACCTCAAATCGTTGGCCCGAAGCTTCAAAAAGGTAGTCGCCCTCCAGGACGTAGAAGCCTTCGTCTTCTCTATGATGCACATGTAAAGGCGTTCCGGCCCCGGGAGGCGTTACATCTTCGATCAGCGAATACCGTCCACCAGTGTCTTCGGCTCCCAGTTTGACGTAGATAGAATCGCTGAAAATCTTGAGCGGTTTTCCACGCCTTGGTTGTGCGCGGCTTACGACGATCGGTCCTAGTGCCGGTGGCATCAGTCGATTCTATATCACTCGCCAGGGTTTCTAAGCCGGCAACTTTCGCAATTGGAAAATTGAGCTTGAATGACGGGCAATCCGGAAATTGAGTCATTCGGAAGAACAGAACCTGTCAGCCAGGCCGCTTTTCGACCCGTCTCCGCGTTGGCCAAGAAGTACTTTACAAAATAAAGCAGCCTGCTTTAACATAGAGGCATAATGGCCTCGGGTTCCAGATTGTTACGCGGCGCGCTTGCGTGGCTCGCCAAGGCTGTAGCCGCAATCGCCGTCACTGTCGTGGTGCTCGTTACCTCCCTGCTTTTCGTGATGTGGTGGGAGCACCGGACGCCCATCACATTACCAACCCCCACAGGCCCCTTCGCGGTCGGACGCACCACCTATGCGTGGACGAATGATTCGGAAGCCGATGAGCTTGCGCTCTCGCCAGGGTCGAAACAACAGGTGCTGGTGTGGGTTTGGTACCCGGCGGCCCCTTCTCTTAAAGCCGTCCCCGCGGCTTATCTGCCTGACCCTTGGCGGGCGGCGCTTCGGAACCAGGAAGGCATGTTCATGCGATCGTTTTTCAAGCGTGACCCGGCTGTGGTGCACGCCCACAGTGTGTCTGACGCCCCTGTCTCCCCGGAACATCGTGCCTATCCTGTTGTGCTACTTAGACCCGGAGGTAGCGCTTTGACGACGGATTTCACGACGCTGGCGGAAGATCTTGCGAGTCACGGGTTCTTCGTCGTCGGATTCGATGCGCCGTATCGGTCCTTCGTTGTCGTTCTCCCTGACGGCCGCGTCGTCGGCAGATCACCCGCCTATAACGTCGAAAACGCGAACGGCAACCTTGCTGATCCTGTTATAGGCAAGCTGCTGAAGATGTGGACGGCAGACACCGCTTTCGTCGTGGACCAGTTGCAGCGTCTCAACGCGAGCTCATCCGGCAAATTCGCGGGCCGTATGGACCTGCAGCGCATCGGCATGTTTGGTCATTCGTTCGGCGGTGCTACCGCGCTCGAGTTCTGTCACCAGGATTCAAGGTGCAAGGCAGCGCTTGATTTGGACGGCATTCCGTTCGGTAGTGTTGTTTCAGAAGGGCTAAACAAGCCGGGCATGTTTCTTCTCAGCGACCACAGCAGGGAGATGGCTGATCCAGAGAACCGCACGGTCCTTGCCGAAATTCAATCGATCTATGATCGACTGCCCGCCGGCCGGTTGTACGCCGTCATTCGCACAGCGAATCATTTTAGCTTTAGCGATCAAATCCTCTTGAATAGTCACGCCGCAATGAGGCTCTTGCGCTTGGTTGGATTCGGGGGATTGGATGGACGCCGTGGGCTTGCCATTTCGACCGCCTATGTCCATACCTTCTTTGACGTAAATCTGAATGGCGCGCCCGCCGTGGAGCTGACAAGCATCGCCAGAAAATACAAACAAGTTCAAATCGAGGGGCGGTAAGTACCCACCGCAAATCCCCGCGGATTCCCGATGCCTGACGATCTACTGTTTGCTAATGCGTGCTCGGCGCGAGCAGCGGCCGCCGATCTCCGGTTCGGGCTATGGATTCCGGTGTTTCTTACTGGGTTCGGCATGCCCTCTGCGTTCCTCCGCGCCAAGTGCAGGTTCAGGATCAAGCAACTGAGCCCCGGGACCAAGTCTTGACAGCTCATCACGCGGATTTCGCAACGGACAAACGCCAAGCGAAAGGCAACCACATCCGATGCAGCCATCCAGTTGGTCCCGCAGCCTGGTCAGCCGTCCAATTCGATGCTCTAGTTCAGCCCGCCAACGAGCTGACAATTCCTTCCAGTCTTCGACCGTTGGGGTTCGAGCGCTTGGCAGGGCAGCGAACGCGTCGCGAATGGATGTGAGCGACATGCCCGCACGTTGAGCCACTTTGATAACCGCCACACGTCGAAGAACATCCCGCGAATAACGCCGTTGATTGCCTTCACTGCGCCAACTCTTAATCAGTCCCTCAGCTTCGTAATAATGCAGGGCTGAAACGGCAACTCCGCTGCGCTTAGAAACCTCGCCGACCGTGAGTTGGGCGGGAACAGCCGGTAAATTCGTTTTTTTCACAAAAGGTCTTGACCTCAAGTTTACTTGAGGTTTTACGCTTGAGAACAGGAGTCAGCGAAGGAGAGCTGAAACGAATGGGTCAAGATATCAGGGTTGCTTTGATTTATGGCAGTACGCGCATCGGGCGGTTTTGCGATACCGTAGCGCGTTGGGCTGCCGCACAAGTCGATGCGAGTCAGCTATTTGTCCTTGACTCGATCGATCCCGCGCAGGAAGCCGGCGAACCGACACGGGACAGGGCAAACGGCCTTTCCTTGAACGAGCGGCTGCATAAAGCCGATGCATTCATCGTAGTGACGCCGGAGTACAACCACGGTTACCCGGCGCCCTTGAAGGCGCTCATCGATTCCAGCGGGACCGCATGGCAGGCCAAACCAGTAGCCTTTGTTTCCTATGGCGGAGTTTCCGGGGGCCTCCGGGCCGTAGAACAGTTACGGCTTGTCTTCGCCGAGTTGGACGCAGTAGCCATCCGCGATTCGGTGAGTTTTGCGAGTGCATGGGAGCAATTCGACTCGACGGGCGTTCTTCTGACAGCTCCCGAGCGCGCGAACCGGAGTATGCGAAAACTGCTGGAACGGCTGAGATGGTGGGCGGTCGCATTGCAGAACGCACGTTCTTCCAGTCCGTATCAACGGGCTGTGTGATAAAGCCGTGGCGTTGAGAGCAAACATGCCGATCGAAGGTCCCAATTGGCTAATTATCGGGAGGAACTGCCGACCATTGCGTTGAGGCGTATTACTATGCCCCGCAGAGTCTCGGCTTGAGCGGTGAGCTCCTCGCTCGCTGCTGCACCCTCTTCGGCGCCGGCAGCGGTGCTTCGCGTGACGGTCTCCATCTGAGCGATCGCATTTGCCACTTGTGCGATTCCGCGCGATTGCTCCTCGCTGCCGGATCTGACTTCATCGACAAGTATCTTCACTTTGCCGGCGCTCTCGGTGATGGAGTGAACTGCGATGGCAACCTGCTCAAGCTTGTTCTTGCCTTCGTTCGACTTCGAGATCGACTCGTCGATCAATACGCCAGTGTCACGTGCGGCGCCCGCGCAACGTTGCGCTAAATTGCGAACCTCGTCTGCCACGACAGCAAAGCCCATGCCTGCCTCCCCGGCGCGCGCTGCCTCGACCGCTGCATTCAGGGCAAGAATGTTCGTCTGGAATGCAACGTCGTCAATAATCTTGATGATGCTTGAAATCCTGCCGCTGCAGGCGGTGATGTCAGCCATCGATACAAGCATTTGCCGAAGATTCTGGTTCGCGTCCTCGATCCGCCGTCCGGCTTCGTCCATACTCGCCGCGGCTGAATTTGAGTTGTCCGCATTGCGGCGCGTCATCGAGCTGATTTCCTCAGCCGATGCTGACGTTTCCTCAAGAGAGCCTGCCTGCTCGGAGGCTCCTTGAGCGAGCGACTGACTGGCAGAGGACAACTGCGAGGCTGCTGCTGTGACCTGTGAAGCACCGTCTGCCATTTCTGCGGCGATCTCGCGAAGCTCGCGATTGATCTGCCGCACAATGAACAGGACGACTGCGCCCACAAGCAGACCAATGGAGATGAGAACAAAGACTGTCCATCGGCTGGCTGATTCCGTCGCTGCGGCCCTCGAAGCTGCCTCGCGCTGAAGCTCTCTCTGCACGCCTACGACAACGGCAGCGGCGTCCGTTAATCGGGCATTCGCTGCTCCGGTCTGGACAAGTAACTGACCCAGTTCGGCGTCGAACCGCCCGGCGCCACAGAATTCGAGAACTCGTTGGTAGCGGGGAAGCCATTCGGTCAGCTCTGACTGAATTCGCTCCGCGGCCTGCCTGCCAGCGGGCTTCACCAGAAGCGGACGGAGGGTGGTGATGGCGGTCTGCATTTCGTCAGCCCCGGACTGAAAAAGGGCCTTGCTCTTTTCTATCTCGCCGGGCTGTTTGAGCATGGAGTACATCACCAGACCTCTTTGGCCGGCGCGCATCTGGTAGGCGAGGGTCCTGATCGTGGTAGCGAGTTCAACTCTCTTTGAGGTCTGGGTGATCTCCTTATCCAATTCATTTCCGAGCCTGGTCACACACCAGAGCGACGAGGCTCCGAACACGAGCATTAGAGCCAAAACGGCCCCGAACGCCAGCATCAACTTACTTCCGACGGTCAACGGAGATCTCATGGATTGAACAACCTTCGAATAGCAGGTATGTATTGGGATATATCGTGTCCTGCTAATATTCTTCGTGTAGGGAGTGGGACACCTTTGATATGTGTCTCACTAGTAGCTTGAGGATTTCCCTGATGAGGAGCGTCGCCGGATAGTAGCGGGCTGCATTCTAGGGTATGAGGCAGACGCGAGCCGCCACGAAGTCGTGCCGAGAATCGCAAAATGGGGTAAGCTCCGCGATCTTATGCGACTCGTACTCATTGCACTGCTTTTGGTACCGAAGCCAGGGCAAGTTTCCCGCGATTCGACACGCACGTTGCTTCGGAACGCTGCGAAATCTACAACGATAGCCACACCATCTGGTAAGGTCACGCTTTTGGGAAGCCCAGAAACGAACATATGGAGGGGCTTGACCATGGACCTTTGTCGGTGTTGAGGATTGGGGATGAGATCACCGCCGAAACGCTCCAGGCAAAACAGCGCAGAAGCAACGTCAATTTGGGCGAAGTTGTGAACCTCACGGTGAGATCGCTGCACGTGGGCGCCGGGACAATGGTCATCCTCGCAAACCTAATGCCGATCCACATAGCGGGTATTTGAAACCGCGCATGACAGTGCAATACAACGGATCGACTGAGTTCGCGTCGAGATAAACTCCCGAATATAGGCTCGGGCGAACTGTCCAAGTTGTTGGCGTGAAAGAATCGCCCAAGCGAGTTTTGGCGTCGAGAATTACCGTGTACGACGGGAGTCGGCCCACACGGCGCAGATCCCCTTAAGAGCCCGGGACCAAGCCGCGGCCGGACTCCACGAGCGTCCACGGGTGCTTACTGATGTCCTGCAATTCACTCCGCTGCCAAGCGTATTCCTTGTGTGCTTTGAGAAATTGCGCAGCATGGAACTCGACTCCGCAAGGATGGCCTGCGCCTGCTTCGAAGCTCAAGTGCTGGATCATGGTTGCATCCGCAACTTTGGCCTCTACCGCGCCCGCTGGTCCGTAAGGCTTCTGCCAGCCTGGCATGCCCCGGCTGGAACGATCGATATGACCGCAGAGCGTGCGTTCATTCGGATCGATCTCCTTTGTGAGCGCATCGTAGTGATCGGTCTCAAACCGCTCTCCGGCGGCCACGTCGATCTTGCCTTTGTACTGCTGCATCAATTCGTCCCAGCGCATGTGACGCACGTTGTCGGGAGTCTCTTTATTTTTCGATGGCCAGTCTGTTTCCTGGGCGATCAGTTTGGCGTTGATCGGAAAGTTCGCGCCGACGAAATAGCCGTTCTTGCTTCGATCGAGAGTGACGTTCTTGAGCCCCAATTCCAGGCGCGCGATCTCGTTCGTCTTGGTGTCGCCGATCAGCCATGTGTTGGCGTACCCGCCGTTGTTGCCGTCCTTCATGATGCGCACGAAATCGTCAATGGACTCCGAGTACTGCATCGCTTTGCGTGCCCGGGCGAACTCAGCAATTCCATTCCGGTCGAAGCCATGGAAATTCGAGATCGTCGTTTCGGTGATCGCGATCCCCGCATCGTTCATGCCGAAATCGTCTCCACTGTGGATCAGGCCGGGAACGCCATCCATGATCAGATGGTGGCCGCTGGCGGGAGCGATGTCGAACACGATGCGCCAGCGCGAGCCGCTGAGATAGTCGCTCCAGTTGTTGTGTCCGATGACGATTTTGCCGTCTGCCGTGTATTCGCCCGTCGCGATGAAGGCGCTGCAGTGTTCGCCTACGCTGCTGCCCGTCTTGTCGTAATAGTAAGAGAACTCCATGAAGGCGTTCATGGTGACGACGTCTTGCAAGTCGAGCTTCGAACCACGCGCGCGAAGGCCGGCCGCGATGCCGCGCAGCTCTTCCTGATACTCGGCCGGGATGTGCGGCCATAGCACGGTTTCCGAGACGCGCCGCAGATCCGCCCAGGAGTGTTTGACCTCATGCGTGACGCTGAGTTCGATGGCGCGCTTTGCATCCTCGATGTCCGGCTGTAGCAGGTAACCGTGCTGATAGCCGATTTCAGAAGGCGAACCGGAGAGGTGAACGTATGTCCAACCGTTCGTTTCGGGCTGTTTCAGAGCGTCTTTCAGCCGTGGATCCGCAGGGCCGGCAAAGGACGGCCGCACTCCAGAGTAAAGCGAACACAGGCGACAGCGAGGAATCGGCGCATGGCTTTGATTAGAGCATAAATCCGGACGCGCGAGAGAATAGGAATGTGGAATCGAGCACCGTTCACACACTTCCGGAACCCGAACTGAGGTCCACCGCGATCCTGACAACCACGCTCGCCCTCGCCGCGGCGACGATGACATTCGGAGCGCTCATTGCGGTATTCTTCATCCGTTCGGGGGGCCGGGAATGGGGTCACCTGGAAATCCCGATCACGCTGTGGTTCACCACCGGGATTCTGCTGGCGAGCAGCGTCACTGTGGAGCGTGCCCGGCGCGCGCTGGAGCACGGCGAACAAGCTCGGACCTACCATCGGTTCCTGGTCGAGCTGGACGCTGGGCGTGCTCTTTCTCGCGGGACAGATTACCGCGTGGGTGCAGGTTGTCCACTCCGGCATCCCGCTGAAGAGATAACTCGCACTCGTGGTTTATCTTTCTTTTTGTTGCCCTGCACGGGCTGCACATTCTGCTCGGTTTAAGCGGGCTTACGGCCTTGGCCTATCGCACGCACGAACGGGTGAGTGGGCGGAAATACCAGGCGAGAACACGCGCCTTGGCGTTGGGCGTATCCATTTTCTGGCACTACCTCGATTTCTTGTGGGTGTTGCTCTTCAGCCTGCTGCTCTTCTGGCGCCGATGATGCGATTACCGCACCGGCGGTAGATTCGGAACCGTGCTGCCGCCGATGTTGGCATAGGAGTCCTCGACTTTGACTACCTTGCCTTCGCTGAAGCGCACGAAGGTGATCTTGCCGGGGGGCTCGCCATAGACCCAATCCTCGATCTCGTCGCCATCTTCACTGGTTTCGCGAGTCTTGTGATGCGGCTTGCCCATGGCCAGCAATACCTCATCTTTATCCATCCCCGTGATGGCGTGCTGTTGTTTGATCGCCTGCTTGACGGGCTCGGGCAGACGATCCACGTACTGTTCGGTCGCACTATGCTTATCGAAATCGAAGAGCTGATTCAGGATGCGCCGCAGGTCGTCCACTTTCAGCGACGGAACGCTTCCGGGAAACACGATGGCGATGTGCGAGCCGTTGGCTGGTTGACCATTGGGTCCACTTGCGCCGGCCGGTTGGGTACTGGACGTGGGCATGCCAATGTTCCCGCCCATTCCGACTTGCAGATGGTCGTACCAGTGGCCCGGAGCGCGTGCCGCCATCGATCTCCAGTACGATACGTTTGCCTTCAATCTCCACGCGCGTGATCTGGATCTGGTCGCCGACGCGCGCGGTCGGTCCGTTGTCGCGCAGCGTTTCGGCCCAATCGGCTTTATCGTAGCTGCCGTCGCTCTTCACAACCAGCGGTTTTTTCGAGTGCGGCAGGATGACTTTCATGGTGGCGAACTCGGCAGTCAGGCCGCGTTCAATTTCCATGCGTTCGTCAAAGCTGAGTTTGTCGGCACGCAAAGCGCCGGCGGTAAGCAACGCCGGTGAGAGCGACCGCCCAGATTAGTTGCGTTCGTTGAGCACGCGCGCGATCAAGGCGTTCTGCGGGGCGATGGGCACTTTCACCACGGCCAACAGGACCAGCAGGCCGAAAAGAGTCGTGAGCAGGCCGCCTTCCGGTCCATATGCGCCGCCGCTCCACAATGTCGACAGGTCCCATCGGTAAACGTACCTCGTCAAATTAATTGTAAGTCCACTCAGGTTGACGCCGAACACCGGTAGGACCGCATTCCAGCCGAAATGGATCCCGATCGGTAACCAGAGATCGCGGCTGCGCAGGAACGCTACGCCGAGGATCACGCCCCAGAGCGAGGTGTTGACGATCGAGAGCAGCGTGGCGCTCGGATTATTGGCATGCGCAAGGCCGAACAGAACACCGACTGGCAATACGGTGGCAAAGGGTCCGGCTTTTTCGATAAGCAACTGAAAAGCGTAGCCGTGAAACAGTGTTTCTTCGCCTGCCGCGCCAAACAGCAGTGCGACCAGATAAAACAGTAACCCCGACCATGGGGCCGGATTCCCTGCGCGCACGGCGAGATGCCCTTCAGAGGCCAGTAAGGGCATGCCGAGCATAATGGCGGCTGCTCCCGCGCCGAGCGCCAATCCCGTCGCGAAGTTCCGCCCGGTGCCTCTTCCCGTACCCAGCCCGACATCCGCTAAGGGGCGGCGATCGAAGATGCGCATCGTGAGCAGGTTGGATGTCAGTGCAGCAGAAAACACCCCAAGCGTGCCGGAAATGACTACTCCCAGCCCCAAGAGGCTATACAGGATGGTCGTCCAGACCTGCAGGCTTATTACTGCCGTAGCGAAATAAAAGCCGACCCGGATCACCGTTCCCCAGATCGGATGGGGCGGTTTTACCTGGCTGTTTGACTCGATTTCGGTCGGCACTCGTCTGTCTCATCCTACCGAGCGCACAGGGCGTGTGGCGCCGGTTGTGTATATGGCGCTGAATAGATCGCACATTTCTCGCGCCAACCCCTAATGTTTTCGCCGCGCGGGCCGATTAGCACGATATGAAGAACGAACGGCGCACTGATACCCGGCTGCTGTGTGCGGAGCTGGTCCAACTGAATTATCGCGACCAGGCTGGTCATCCGCGAAGAACGGTTGCGAATCTCGAAGATATCTCGCTCTCCGGAGCTTGTCTACAGGTCGAAAAGCGAGTGCCGGACGGGACCAAGGTCGTCATCCGTTACGGCGACGGCGAATTGATCGGGAACGTAAAACATTGTTCTTTCCGCGATACCAGCTATTTCCTGGGTATTGAGTTCGGGGAGGGCTGCCGCTGGTCGAGCCATCATTTCCGGCCGCAACATCTGCTGGATCCGCGAGATCTCGTCGAAGGCGTGCTGCGGAGGCACGATTCAGAAGCGGCGCACGTCTGAGGACGTCGAGGGCTCAGCGCCCGGCGCTTGTTCGTCAGCGAATCCGCGTGGTGGGCCAGTTCAGGATGACGCTGATCATCGGGGATGTCGTGTCCTGTACCGGTTCCTGGACTAAGAACCGTTGCCCGTCGGGCGAGGGAGCATAGGGGTCGGTCCCGAGGAATTGCGCTTTAAACAGCTCCTTTGGCGCAGCGGCTGAGAAATCGTTCGCTCCCGATAATGAAACGGACATCAACTCACCTTCCGCGGAGACATAGAAGAGTTCGCGGCCGTCCGCTCGCCATTTGGGAGAGCTGGCGCCCCGGTCGGAGATAGGCAGTCTCGTTTCACCCTCCGGGAAATCCTGTACGTAGATCAGAGACGACCCCGACTGGTCTGACGAATACGCCAGCCAGCGGCCGTCCGGCGAGAATCGCGCGTCATTGACGTTATCCGGCGCACCCGATACCCTGCGGGGCTGAGCATTTCCATCAACCGGCAGTAGCCACAAATGCGTTTTGCCCGGTGCTTCCTGCCTCGAGTAGAGGAGCAGATTTTTATTGCTTCCCAACCAATCCTGGGGCCATTTGTCGGCGTCCGAGTGAAGCAGTAAGGCGCCCGGTCCGGCATCGTCCACGCGCTTGATGTACAGGTCACGCACTTTGCCCCGGGAGGCTGAATACGCGATGCGGCTGCCATCGGGCGACCACACAGGAGACTCTGCATCGCTGGCTTCGGTAATTGGAAACTGAATGCGCGGACCAGCCAGGGTGCTGGCCCAGATTCCGTACGCGCCGTTCGTAGCTTCGTAGCGGACTGTGGCCAGCATTCGCCCCTTGGGAGACAGTGCGGGCGCAAGCGGGAGGATACTTTCGATTGACCGGTTAGGCAGGCTGTCCGACGGATTCAGCCGTTTGCCGTTGCGATCAACCCAGGTGAGTTGATACCGGCCCTGATCGCCGCTTCGAAACACGATTGTTCCTGTCCGGGAAGCGGAGAACGCAGTGTACCCGTAGTATGCCTTCAGACGGTCCGCAATGCGTAGCTCCGTGCTCCTGACTTGCAAACGCTGCGCGTCGAACTTACGTGCGACCAGGTTCCCATCGCGCGAGTACAGGAGATAGCCGGGCGCCACGTACACCGCATTGGTGATCACGCCCGCCACCAGTTTCTTGCCGGGTCCGCCATCGACGGATCCCGCGAAAATGCCCCCATTTTCAAGCGAGCTGGCCCGCACCGAATACAGGAAGTGCTTGCCATCGGGGAGAAAGCTAGGCCACCAGTGCGCCCGCTCGCCACTGGCCTGATCCAGGGTCGTGACGGCGGTGAAAGGTCCGCCGTCAAACGGGATGCGCACTATGGGTCCGGAGCCGGTGCTGACGAGCAGAACGTTGTCATCGTTCCAAGCGCCATTGACGAAGCCATGAATGGTGCAGATGGTGCGCTGGTTGCCGTTCTCGATTTCGAGGCTGCGCAGGCGGTCGCCCACCTGAAACGCCACGAACCGATTGTCCCCGGACCAAAACGGATACTTTGCATCTTCGGTTCCTGCAACGGGACGCGGCGCCACCGCAGCCATTGCGCGGATCCACAGAATGGGCCGCCCGTTCGGACCCATTGCAATAAACGCCAGATATTTGCCATTGGGCGAAATTGCGAGTGCCGGGGCGACCGTGATCGGATCGCCCGGAACTGAAATCTCAAAGCGCACGACCGGACGGGGGACGGATTTGCGCGAATACAGAAACGTAAGCACGCTCGCGAGCAGCACCGCAAGCAGACCCACGGTTCCCCATGCGAGGTAGGAAGGCTGAATCGGCTTCGGGCCTTCCGGGCGATGACCATTCCCCGGCAAATGAGCGGCTTCGAGAACGAACGCTAAATCGGCTGCCGAATGAAACCGGTCCGCAGGTTCTTTTTCGAGACAGCGCCGCAGGATGCGGGCAAGATCGGCCGGAACATCGTCGGGGATTTCCGGTTCGTCGCGCAACACACTCGTCATTACCTCTGCGTTGGACTTTCCCGTGAATGCGCGCCGGCTGGTGAGCATTTCGTAGAGAACGCAGCCAAAGGAGAAAATGTCGGATTCGCAGCCGATGTTTTGCCCGCGAATCTGCTCGGGCGACAGGTAGCCCGGGCTGCCGAGAATGACGCCTGGTTCGGTCAGAGCGCCGTGCGAACCTTCGCGCAGCAGCGGCGTGTCGCTCGCGGTTAATTTAGCGATGCCGAAGTCGAGCAGTTTCACGCCGCCTCCGGACGTGAGGAAGATGTTCTCCGGCTTCAGATCGCGATGAACAATGCCGGCCTGATGCGCCGCGCCGATACCGCGCGCGATTTGTATGGCGTAATCGATGGCCTTGGCACGCGACAGCCGTGCCTCGCTCAAGCGCCGGCGCAGCGTTTGCCCTTCCAGATATTCACTCGCGAGGAAGGGCATTCCTTCGTGTACACCGATGTCGTGGATCACCAGCACGTTCGGATGGTTAAGCGCCGACGCGGCTCGCGCTTCGAATTCAAACCGCTCCACGCGCGCCGGATCGGGCGAAAGCTCCGGTTGCATCAGTTTCAGCGCGACTCGCCGCTTCAGGGCTGTGTCTTCCGCCAGGAACACTTCGCCCATTCCACCCGCGCCGATGGATTTCAGAACGTGATAACGCCCGATCATCGAACCGGACAAGGATCGCCTTCGAGCCGCCAAACGCCGCGCGGCCATGTCGAGTGCGGGCGCTTCCAAGAATTCAGCCGAGCCTTCCTGCTCGTCGAGCAATGATTCCACTTGCGCGCGCAGATCCGGATTTCCGTGGCACGCGGCATCCAGATAACCGGCCCGTGACTCAGGCGGGCGCTCGAGCGCCGATTGCAGTACCGAATCGATTTCAACCCAGCGTTCGCGATCCATGCCCGGTATCCGTTCTATCGAGGTTGACGTGTAAGCCCCTGCTGAGTTCCCTCCGCAGAAACAGTTTGGCGATGGCCCAGTCGCGCGCCACGGTTCCGGGAGACACGTTCAGCGCTTCGGCCGTTTCGTCTACCGTGAGGCCGCCGAAAAACCGCAATTCCACAATCTGCGCCTTCCTGGGATCCAGCCGTGCAAGCGACTCCAGCGCGTCGTCTACGGCTACCAGGTCCGGCTCTGAATGCGGATCGGGCAGCACCTCCGGACGTAATTCCAATGCGTTTGCCTCGCCTTCCCGTTTTTGAGATCGCTGCATGCGCGCCCAATCCACCAGAATCTGCCGCATCAGGCGAGCGCAAACGCCAAAAAAGTACCGGCGGTCCGGACAGTCCGCGGCGTTTGCAACGGCAAGCCGCAGATACGCTTCGTTGACGAGTGCTGTGGTCTGGAGGGCATGCCCCGGCCGCTCTCCGCGCATGTAGCCGTGCGCCAGCCGGTGCAATTCCGCATACACATGCTGCACCAGTTGGTTGAGAGCATCCTGCTCGCCGCTCGCCCATGCCTTGGCCAGGAATGTGACGTCGCGTCCTGGACCCGTGCTCATGCGCCGTGGCCCGGTCGAAATAAAGAGACAGCCGTCCGCAGACGTTTCCGGCAACCCACCCCAATTTCCCTTGCGAAAAAATCTAACATAATCGCTAATCGGGTTAGTGAATTTGGGTTTTGAATTCGCAGGAGAGGGTGACTGGAGGATTCCATGATGTTGGGGAGATCACACGGGATATGCGGGTCCGTCTTACTGTTGCTCGGCGCTGCGGTTTGTGCCCAGGCGCAGTTCACGGTATCCGCGCGCCCCGGATTGCTGAATTATTTCGAAGGCGATGCGTACATTGATTTCAAACCCGTGAAGCTTGGGCAGCAGCCGCCCATATTCCTGGGCGTCAACAACACGCTGGCGATGGGGGCCGGTAAGGCGGAAATTCTGCTGATGCCCGGCGTCTTCCTCCGCGTCGGCGATCGCAGCCAGGTTCAGATGCTCAAGCCGTCGCTCTACCAGACCAGCGTCGCATTGCTACAGGGCGAAGCGATTCTGGAAGCCATTGGTTTGGTGCGCGGTTCGGAGGTGCAAATTGATTGCGGCGGAGCGACCATCACCATCACGACGAACGGACTCTATCGAATTCGAGCAGGCCCGACACCAACGGCGGGAGTCTTCGACGGCGCTCTCGAAGTGACGCGGGGAACGCAAACGATCAAGCTGCGCAAAGGTCACGAGACGGCGTTGAGCGGCCACCTGCAGTCCGAGCACATGGATATGAATCAACCGGATGAACTGTATGCCTGGAGCAACGTGCGCTCTCAATATGAAGCTGCGGCTGCGTATGAATCCGCTCGCACCTTGGAGGCTTCGAACCGGACGGTTACCGGGGGCTGGTACTTCAACGATCTGTTCGATAGTTGGACGTGGCTGTCGAACGGCGCGTACTTCAGTCCGTTCGGCTGGGGCTATTATTCACCCGTTTCTGTGGGCGGCGCAGTGGTTGTGCAGTGTCCGGTTCATCGGGGTGGGCATTGGCCGCATCCGCATCCGCCAGGTGGCGTAACGCCTCATCCGGGAGGCCACGAGTGGGAGAGTCCCGCTGCCAGTAGATTCGTACCTGTGAATCCAGCTCATCCGCCCGCCTTGGGGGTTGTGGCGAGTTCGGCCCGCGAGGAGCAGGCGATTCGCGCAAGTCATAGCAACGGGTCGCAATTCAACTGGTATTCCAGCCAGCAACTCACGGCAAACGGGCACATTCGCGCCGGATATACCGGCAGTAGCCATGTCACCGCCTCATCGAGCTCCGCGCGCGCGGCATCCAGTGGGTTCTCGCGAGAATCCGCTGTCCACGCAAGTGGAAGCTTTCGTGGTGGATCCGTAGCTGGCTCGGGCGGCGGCTACCGGGGCGGTGGATCGGCGGGCGGCTATCACGGTGGCGGAGGGAATAGCGGCGGAGGGTTCCACGGAGGCGGCGGCTATAGCGGAGGCGGCGGAGGGTCCCACGCTTCGAGCAGTTCGAGCAGTTCGAGTAGCGCTAGTAGCTCCAGTTCTGGAGGAAGTTCGGGCGGTCATCACTAAGCCGCCTTTCATGCAAGCGGGCGCCCGTGCAGCGCTCGCTTGCTCTTTTTTATAAGTACGCGTGACCGGAATGAGCCTTTTTAGCCTCGGAGGTTAAAATAGGCTTTCAAATGTCATCTCTCCTGTCCGGTAAGACCGCGCTCGTCTTGGGCATCGCAAATAAGTGGAGTATCGCCTACGCGATCGCGGCGGCATTTTGCACGCGAGGGCGCGAAACTCATTCTCACCTATCAGGGTGACCGCCAGCGCGAAACGGTAGAGGAACTCGGCGCAGAAGCTGGGCGCTGCGAAAGATCGTCAACTGCGATGTGACGAAGCCCGAGGAGCTGGCGAACCTCGTGATCGGAAATCGAAGCAGGTCTCGCCATGCCTTGGACGTCGTGGTGCACAGCATCGCATTTGCGAACAGAGACGACTTATCCCGTCCGTTCGTCGAAACCAGCCGCGATGGATTCTTGCTTGGCGCATGAAGTGAGTGCTTATTCGCTCGTGTCGCGTCAGCCATGCCGTTTCGCCATTGATGGCGAATGGCGGATCGATTCTGACGCTGACTTACCTAGGGTCGACCCGAGTCGTGCAGAACTATAACGTGATGGGTGTGGCGAAAGCGGCGCTCGAGGCACGTGTTCGATATCTTGCGGCCGATCTTGGTCCGAAGAATATTCGCGTGAATGCAATTTCCGCGGGTCCGATCAAGACGGCTTCGGCGCGCGGCATCAAGGATTTTTCAAAGGTGCTGGACGGCGTGGCGGCGATTGCGCCATTGCGGCGCAACACGGATCCTGCCGAAGTCGCCGATGCGGCCGTGTTCCTGGCGAGCGATCTGGGCCGCGGCGTCACTGCAAACGTTTTGTATCGTCGATTGCGGATTTCAGTCGGTTGCCATCGCGCTCAGCTAACGATGCTGGCGGCTGCCACGTCCAAATTGACAGGGCATCCGCACGGACATTATTCTGTTGTTTTCGAAGCGCTTTCCGCGCGCGAGCGTACAAGCGGTTTCCGCTGTTGTGCGCGAGTTGAACATTCGTGCGCTTTGGATGTTCCTGGTAAATACATATGATTCAGGTCGAAGGTCTTTCTAAGAGATACGCGCGTCACGTTGCCGTGAACAACATTTCGTTCTCCGTGGAGAAAGGCGACGTGGTGGGCTTCCTCGGTCCGAACGGCGCGGGCAAGACCACGACCATGCGTATTGTGACCGGGCTTCATGCCGCGCTACAGCGGGCAAGGCGCAAGCGTCGCCGGGTTCGATGTCTTCGATCAGCCGATCGAAGTGAAGAAGCGCATCGGCTACTTGCCGGAAACGCCCCCGTGTACCCCGAGATGCGGGTGCGCGAATATCTGCGCTTTGTCGCCGGCATCAAGAATGTTCCCGTCCGCGCAGGTAACGACGCCGCACGAGTGAAGTGATGGAGCGATGCGCCATCGCCGATGTCAAAGACAAGTTGATCGGCAAGCTGTCGAAAGGATACCGGCAGCGCGTTGGTCTCGCTCAGGCGATCATTCACAATCCGGACGTGCTGATTCTGGATGAGCCGACATCCGGCCTCGATCCGAACCAGATCATCGAGACGCGTAAATTGATCCAGGGCTTGGCAGGTGAGCACACCATCATCCTGAGCACTCACATCCTGCAGGAAGTCGAAGCGGTGTGCGACAAAGTCATCATCATCAACAAAGGGCAACTGGTCGCAACTGATTCCGTCGAGCGGCTTCGCAGCCGGTTCCGGACGCGACACGGTGCAGATTCAGATCGATACTGCGGGCGCGGCGGATGCGGTGACAGTGCGGCAGACGCTGGAGCAAGTCGCCGGCGTCAGCAAGGTGAGTCGACCGTCCGTCGATCGCGGGAGCGTTCGTTTTTCGAAGTGGACAGTCTTGCCGGGACACAGCGTGCGTTCCGATCTGGCGCGGGCCGTCGTCCACAACGGGTGGAATCTGATTGAACTCAGATCCATGACGCAGAGCCTGGAAGAGGTCTTCCTCGCGCTGACCGGATCGGCCGCTACGGCGCATGAACTTGCGGCCACGCAGGAGGGCGTGCAATGAGAAATATTCTGACAATTTGCCGGCGTGAACTGTACGCCTACTTTGTTTCGCCTGTCGCTTGGGTGCTGCTGGCGATCTTTGCGTTCCTCAGCGGCTACTTCACTCTGGTCGCCACTGGCGAATTAATGACGCAGAGCTGCGCAGCCAGATGATGGGCCAGGCCATGCCGATGAGCATCAATCAGTACATCATCGCCCCGGTGTTCGGAAACATAGCCGTCATAAGTCTGCTGCTGATTCCACTGATGACGATGCGACTATTCGCCGAGGAGAAACGGCAGGGCACGATTGAGTTGCTGCTGACTTCACCGGTCTCGAATGGGAACTGATCATCGGCAAGTTCTTCGCCGCGCTGCATCATGTACGGTTCGATGCTGCTGGTGTTGCTGATCGACTACTCATTCCTGTTTGCTTACGGAACGCCTGACTGGAAACCAGTGGCGACCGGCTTCTTCGGCGTGTTTCTGCTGCGGAGCGAGGCTTCTCTCGCTCGGTACGTTCATATCGAGCCTCACGAACAACCAGATCGTTGCCGGCGCAATCGGCTTTGCGCTCGGCTCTGGTGCTGTGGTTGCTGAGTTGGGCTACTGCATTCGGAGACAGCACCTTCGTTCAGGCCTTGAATTACCTGTCGATCGTCTCGCATCTCGACAGCTTCTCGAGAGGCGTGATCGATACCAAAGACCTCATCTATTACCTGTCGATGATCTTCTTCGGACTGTTCCTGACGGCGCGATCGATCGAGTCGCATGAGGTGGAAGGCGTAATGGCGAGAACAAGCACCATAGCCCAGAAACAAGCGCGCTTTGCCGCGACCTCGATGCTTGTACATCCTCGTGGTGATCGCGCATCTTGGTTGCGGTCAACTGGCTGGCCAATCGTTACAACAAGACGGTCGATACGACAAAGAACCAGCAGTTCACCCTGTCCGATCAGACAAAGAAGATCGTCCGCGGTCTGAAAACAGGATGCAACCATCACTTACTTCGATCGACCCTGATGGCTTTCGCTCAGGCGCAAGGCATCTTCGACCGCTACGCGAATCTGTCGCATAAGATTCACGTCCAATACGTCAATCCGCTCAAGAATCCGACACTCGCGATGGCGTACGGCGTGCGCAATGCGGGCACGGCGTTTGTCACCATCGGGCAGCGCCGCGAGGAAGTTCGTTCGCTCAACGGAAGAAGGAATCACCGCCGCATTCGTCAAGGATCTGAAAGGCGTGCGCAAGGTCTGTTTTGTGCAGGGTAGCGGCGAGCGCACGCTCGGCGACGATCAAGCCGGCGGGCATGTCGCAGCTTAAGACTGTGCTGCAGCACGACAACTACGATTCGCAAGCCATCACGCTGCTGGACAAGAACGCCGTGCCGTCCGACTGCCGCGTATTCGTCGATTCCCGGACCGAAGAGCGACTACACGCCCAACGAAATCACGGCGTTCAAGAACTACGTACAGGGCGGCGGCAGCGTCTTTTTGCGCTCGATCCGCCGCTCGATTTGCAGCATGAACACATCGCTGCAGAACAAGGCTCTGACGGACTTGCTTGCGAGCTGGGGCGTGAAGCTCGCAAAACAACATCGTTCTCGAGCAGAACCCGGAGAGCTCTGACCGCCGATCTCGGCCCGGTCTTCCCGCTGGTGATGAACTATGGATCGCAGCCCCATCACGGATGAGCTGAAAGATCACTACACCGGCTTCGCGATCACGCGCTCCATGCAGGTTGAGAACACCGGTAAGACAACGGACACGAAACTGCTGAGACCACCGATTCGGCAGCTCGCGACAAGAATCTCAACAACGCCGGCATCAACGTCAAGGATCCGAGCAACCAGCACGGCACTTTACTCTCGGCGCGTCGGGCACTTACAACAGCGGCGATCCAACGAAGGAAGGGCACTTCGTTGTTTTCGGGACGTCGCGCGTGCTCGACAACTCCGAAACCGGTATTCACTTCCAGGCAAACAGCGATCTGGTGCTGAATCGATCAACTGGCTGTCGCGTCCGATCAGGACCTGATTTCGATCCGGCCGAAGCAGCCGGAGGATCAGCGCCTGAACATGAACCAGGTACAGAGCAGGACCTTCAACTACACGGATCTGATCGCGCTTCCGTTGTTCATCATCGCCATGGGCGTATCGATTCTCTGGAAACGGAGATAGGGATGAAGCCGCGCAATCTGATCATCGCCGTGCTGGTTCTGGCCGGGCTGGGCGGTGCCATTTACTGGGCGCAGAAACACCCCAGCAGCGGCACAGCAGAACACGCCGGCGTCCGGACCGAAACTGGCGGATATCTCGCCGCGCAGGTGCAAAACGTGCAGATCACGAAACGCGACGGAACGTCGTTCTCGATTCAGAAACAGGACGGTAAATGGGCCGATCACGGCGCCGCAGCCCTATGGTGCCGATCAGGATGCGGTCTCCTCGATGCTGTCGAATCCTGAACCCGTTGAACGCCGACAGCGTG
The DNA here is from genome assembly GCA_963795905.1 of uncultured Acidobacteriaceae bacterium. Taxonomy (GTDB): domain Bacteria; phylum Acidobacteriota; class Terriglobia; order Bryobacterales; family Bryobacteraceae; genus Bog-105. The sequence goes on from CAWCJG010000001.1 coordinate 25,448, forward strand.
GTCGAGGACAACGCGGCGAATCTCGCCTAGCTATGGTCTCGATAAGCCCGCCATCGCCGTATCGGTTCAGGAGAGCAATGGAAAGAGCGCGACGCTCAATCTCGGCAACGATGTTCCGACTACTTCATTGGTGTACGCCAAATGGGACTCATCGCCCAAAGTGTATGCGCTGAACTCGACCGTCAAGATCTTCCTTCGACAAGAACGTGAACGATCTGCGCGACAAGCGCCTGCTGACCAGCCGACAGCGCGATAGTGGAACCGATTGGATATCACGACCCCGAAGAGCTCGATTCGAATTTGTAAAGAGCGATGCAGGCGATTGGGTCTTCGACAAACCGCAGCCATATCGCACGGACAGCTTCGCTGTTTCTGAGTTGGTTCGGAAACTCGCCGACGCGCAAGATGGACCTCAGCTCTCACGCCCGAAGATCAGGCAAAAGCCAAGACCGCATTTGCCATTGGCCAGCCGATCGCAACAGCGAAGGTGAACACTCTGGCTCGCGACACAAACGCTTGACATCCGCAAGAACAAAGACGACTATTACGCCACCAGTACCGCGGTCCCCGGTGTATTCAAGGTGAATGCGGATCTCGGTCAGTCGCTGGACAAAACGTGCCGACGATTTCCGGAACAAGAAGCTGTTCGATTTCGGGTTCAACGATCCGGACAAGATCGTGCTTGATGGAAAGACGTATGTACGTGCAGGCACTGATTGGAAGCTGAACGGACAGACCATGGATTCGGGTTCAGTTCAGTCGTTCATCGACCAGTTGCGTGAATTGAGCGCGACCAAGTTCGTTTCGAGCGGCTTCACCTCGCCCGTGTCACGATCACCGTCCAGTGGAACGGGTACAAGAATACCGATACGATCGAATTCGCGAAGAACGCGGCGCGGCTATATTGCGCGGCGCGCGGGAGACTCGTCTTTGTATCAACTCGATGCCAAACCGGTAGACGATATGCTGAATGCAGGTAAAGCGATCAAGCCTGCGGCTAAGAAATAGGCGGGCACGCGGCCCGCTATGTCTGCCCTCAATACCGATCTGTATCAGTTCACGATGGCGGCCGGCTACTTCCTGGCCGGCAAAACCGGATGATATTGCCACGTTCGAGCTGCTGGTGCGGCGCATGCCCCCGCATCGAAATTTCTTGATCGCAGCCGGCCTGCAGCAGGCAGTCGAGTTTCTGCTCGATTTCCAGTTCGGGCAGGAGGAGATCGAGTACCTGCGAGGGCTGCCGCAGTTTGAGTGTGTGCCGGCGGAGTTCTTCGAGTTTCTGCGAGAGCTGCGTTTCACAGGCGATCTGTTTGCGGTGCCGGAGGGAACTCCGATATTTGCTAGCGAGCCGCTGGCCATCATTCGCGCGCCGCTTGTGCAGGCGCAGCTCGTTGAGACGTATCTGCTTTCCACATTCGCGTTTCAGACGATCGTTGCGTCGAAAGCGGCGCGCTGCGTGCTTGCGGCCGGAGACCGGGAGGTCGTCGAGTTCGGCAGCCGCCGCGCGCATTCTCCGGAGGCGGGCATATTTGCGGGGCGCGCGGGCTACATCGGCGGTTGCAGCGGCACGAGCAATGCGGAAGCGGGTCATGCGTTTCGGCATTCCGGTGTCAGGCACCGCGGCGCATTCCTGGACCATGTCATTTCCGAGCGAGGAAGAATCATTTCGGGAACTGCAACAGGTGCTGGGTGGCCATTCGGTTTTTCTGATCGACACCTATGATTCCCTGCAGGCGGCGGAAACCGTGGCTCGCATTGGGCCGCCCATGTGGGGTGTGCGCCTCGACAGTGGGGACCTGGATGCTACTTTCCCGGCAAGTGCGCCAGATTCTGGATCGCGGCGGGCTTGCAACACGCGAAGATCATGGCCACGGGCGATCTGGATGAGCACCGGATAAAGGAGTTGCTTGACGGCGGCGCGCCGCTGGACGCCTTCGGTGTGGGCACACAGCTTGCCACGTCGGCGGACGCTCCGGCGCTGTCGGCAATCTACAAGATGGTCGAGATTCGCAGCGCCGATTCGATTCAGTACACGGCGAAATTCAGCGGCGAGAAGAGTACCCTGCCTGGCGCGAAACAGATCTATCGCTATGAAGATTGCGATGAAGTGGCGCTATACGAAGAATGCAATAAGGATTTCACGGGCGAGCCTCTGGTCCGTCCTGTCATATCAAGAGGGGAACTGGTCGAGAAACTTCCCAGTGCCACCGTGTCCCGCGAGCGCGCCCGCGCCGCGCTCGAGCGGCTGCCCAAGCGATTGCTTTCGCTCGAAGAAGCTGAGCCCTATCCGGTGAACATAAGCCCGCGGCTCTACCAAATGGCTGAAAGTATTCGCGCGGAGCATCAGGCGTCAAAGTCATAATGGATTCGTGAGCGCGATCTTCTTCGATGTAGATACGCAGTTGGATTTCATGTGCCCGGCGGGGGCGCTTTACGTTCCGTGGCGCCGAGCAGATCGTACCGCAACTCGCCGCGTTGACTCGGCAGGCGGCCCAGCGCAGCATCCCAATTCTTTCGAGCGTGGACGCGCACGCGGAAGACGATGCGGAATTCAGACAATGGCCGCCGCATTGCGTGGTCGGGACGCAAGGCCAGCACAAGATCGGAGCCACAAAACTCCAGAAGCCGCTCGTCTTGAGCAGTGATCGAGCTGCGCTAGCTGCGATTGAGGAGCTTGTGCCCTCGGCTAAGCAAATCATCCTGGAGAAGCAGGTTCTGGATGTTTTCTCAAATCCGAACCTGCGCGGTTTGCTCGGATTATTGAAGCCAACACGCGTGTTCGTCTACGGCGTTGCGAGCGAACTGTGTGTGGACTGTGCTGCCTCCGGGTTGCTGCGGTTGGGGCATCGCGTGGAACTGGTAACCGATGCTATCAAGAGCCTGGATTCTGAACGCGAGCGGCAAATGATCGAGCGCTTCAAAGACCAGGGCGGGGTACTGACGACCTGCGGATCCGTGCTGGCCGCTAGCGCATCAGCTTGACGAGCTCCAGACGCACTGGACTGGATCAGGCGCGAGCGAGAGCCGCAGCTTCCGAAAGGGCGGCCTGCGGCTTCGCTGTCATGATGGCAGCGCCAAGGCAAACGGCAATTAAGACTTCGGCGATTACAGGCCCGTAAAAGAAATACAAGTACGAGTTCACCGCAAATACCAGGAAGCCGACCATGAGCAACGCCATGATTGGCCTTAACCGCGCCGCATCGCGCTTTGCGAGCGTGCCTAGTTGCCACAGCAATACGCCTTCGACTGTCAGCGAAATGGTGATCCCCAACCCCATGCCGAAGTAAAAGTCAGAGTAGCTGCGAGTCACGCCGAATACAGGGAAGCGATTGGCCTGCATCGTCGCGGCCACCATAGCGGCGATCCCAGGCATCGGCTTGCCGAAGACGCCGCCGAGGGTGTGCATGATCGAGTGAATCAGCGTGAGAACCGAAGCGATACGAAGAAAGAGAGTGGGCTTCATGGTTATTCCTTTTCGGCCTCCGCGGCCGCACGTTCTGCAGTTTCTGCGAATTTCTCAAGGATCGTGATCCAGGCGCCGGGGCCGTCGAACATCTCACGCAGTTGAACCGCACCCTCGCCGTGACGTTCGATTTTGCTGTGCTCAAGCTCGACCAATGTGGCATCGGGGCCTTCCGATCGAAACCGAATCTCGACTTCACTGGCTTTGTTGCTATCCGGATCGAATACCCAGTCGGGCTGATCGTGTCCCGGTCCCACGTGCCAGGAGAAACGCACCCGATGCGGAGGATCCCATGCAAGCACCGTGCCCCAGTCACATTGCTCTCCTTTGGCATTCCGCTCGTACCAACGGCCTCCAATGCGCGGCTCCACAAAGATCGCCTCGAACGGAGTTGGGCCGATGTGGTGCGTTGGGGGCCACCATGTCTCCATCTGCTCCACGAAGACCGAGAAGGCTCGCGCTACAGAGGCTTTAACGCGAATCGTCTTAAGTACTCTTAGATTGAGTTCTGCTGTGTCTGCCATGCTTCGCTCCAACTGGTGGATTTTCGGCGGCTTGCTGGAACGCGCTCAAAGCAGAAGTCCACATCTGATCGAAATGCGCGCGTAGGCGGGCTACACCTTCGGGATTCAACTGATACAGCCTGCGCGTCCCTGCTTTGCGGTCCATCACCAGGCCGGCGTTCTTCAGCACGCGGAGATGCTGCGAAACGGCCGGCCGCGTCACCGGCAGGGTGCGCGCCAATTCGTTCACCGCGATAGGGCCGGCAGACAGCTTTTGGAAAATGGCCATCCGTGTCGCGTCGCCCAGGGCATCCAGCCCGGCCTGTAGGTAAGCGTCCACTAACGGTAAGTTATCACGAACCTATGTGGGGTTGTCAAGTACCAAACCGCCCCTCCGATCCGTGCTGGCCGCTAGCGCGTCAGCTTGACGGAGTGTTCTCCTGAAGGCAGCAGTAGAGGACTTGAGATGGGTACCGGTTTGCCGTCTACTGTGGCGGATGTGATGACTGAGCCCGGAAGGAGAATCGCGCGGCTCTTTGCGCTGTAGGTCACTTCCGTCGAGTCCTGGGTTGCTTGCACGGATCGTATCTGCCCGTTGAAATCCGTGATCGTTACTGCGGGCATGTCTGTTGTTGCCGTAAGCGTATGCTTGCCGGGCGGCAGCGTTGCTTCCGTTCCGTCCGTCATCGGCCAGGGACGGCCATCGACCGCCAGCGGCCCATTCCAGCGAATTCGTAGACCGCTTGTCGATTCGATTTCGCTGCCGTTCACGGTCGCGCTCACCGCAGCAGCAGGTAACAACCCGAAGTCCTGCTTCTCAATCGAGTTCTCTCCGTAAATCGCCACTGCCGAAAATGAACTCGCCGCCTGATGAACCAGTTCCAGCAGTTCAATGCCGGTCTGCTTCTTGGTGGGATAGACATCCTGATACCGCTCGACGACATTGATATCCACCGCAATGTCTCGCATATCCGGGCTGAGCTTCCGGTAACTGGCGGCGAGCTTTGCATAGCGATCAGGCCCCAGGTTCCACAGGTTTGCCGGGTCTTCCACCAGCAACGTGCTGCCATGCGTTTTGAGGACCGGAAGCACACGCGCTACATCGGCGCCCAATTCGTCGCGTGTTGCCGGATCAAAGCGGTCGTCGATGTGCGTCAGCACCAGATCGAGATAAGGCTTGTTGCGGCGAACGCCTTCGAGCTCTTTCATCCAGTCGGATTGCATGCGGGCCGCCAGCACAGAACGGAAATCGAGGAATTTCCGAAGCGCGGTCTTGTCGCGTGAATACGGCGATGCGGGATCGAATAGCAGCTTGGGATCAAAGCCGGCGATTGCCTGGAACTCGCTGCGTACATCGTCGTTCATGGGCGTGAATCGTGCCGGATTCGACGCGCCTTCGAGCGATTCGAAGTACAGTTCGGCCAGGTTCACTCCATCCCAGTCGAAACGCTGAAGCAAGTCTTCGATCTGGCGCGCTGCCTCACGCTGGCAATCCGGGTTTTGCAGATTCATCAGCTTGCGCCAATCGAGCTGCGCGTCCTGCCCCAAAGCGGTCTTTTCGCGCCAGCCGGGATGATCGGCCCAGAATTTCTCGCCAACGTGGGGCAATTCCAGCCAGGCGTAGACCAGGATTGCGTTGCGATGGCAGGCGTCAATCAACTTGCGAAGATACTCGTCTTGCGCCGGGTCGCCGTCCATGTTGTGCCAGGCGGCCACCTGAAGCGCGGAAATCCCCGCGCGCCGCCAGCGTTTCGCGAGATAGTCCACATCGGCCCGGATGCGATAGGAGGAATCGAAGAACGCCCAGAGCTGGTTGCTTTTCATCGGCAACTCGAGCCCAAGATCGAGCGCCGCGTGCAGCAGGTACGGATACCGTTCATAGCCCAATGCGCCCGGCGATGTCGCAAGCCACATCAGCGCGCCATGCGGCGTGCGCTTGCCCGCGAGAACAGGTGCGTGTTTCCAGCGCTCAGTTGCAAAGACCAAGAAGTCGGACGGCAGATCTGGCAGGTGAATCGTGGCCGGCTCCTCCCAGATGATCTGCACATCGGGCGCGTGTACATCGCGTATTTGGCGTACTGGGATCGTGTCGCTCTTCGCGGGAAATCCAGTCCCTTCAAGGATGACGAAGTGGTCCTGCGCGAGCGCCTGAGGATCGGTTTTTGACTCCGGTCCAAGCACCACGATGGATGCGGACGCTTGGTCTTCCTGGATGTTCACGGACGCGAAAATCTTGCGCCAGGGCGCCGGGTCCGTGCCTTCCACGCGAAAGCCCGCAAACAAGGGAGCCGCGATCACCGCCAGCAGAAACAGTCGCATCATTTTGAGAACGCGTACCAGAACCCGACCCGCACATCGTCGTAATTGGGCCGGCGCGGATTCCCCAGATTGTTGGTGTAAACACCGCGCAGCAGGTCTGTGGAGAAGTAAACGCCCGGGCGCATCCAGGGCAGGTGCAGTTTCATGCCGGGGCCCAGCTCAATCGTTTCCGCCCAGTACTGATTTTTTGCGTCGTGCGTGTTGTTCGCGTTCCAGTAGAGCTGAGCGGCTCCGAAGGTCCATCCCGTGCGGTTTTGCGAGAGAAAATCCAGTCCTTATCAAAGCGGCTTACGTATACCGCATCGAAGCTCGTTTCAAAGAAGAGACCAGGAGAGGAACTCCCGAGCAGATGGCCGATGCCCTTCGCATAATTGATGCCCCCGCGGTAGTCGGGCAGCGCGAAGCCCTCATCGTGACGGAAGGGCAGATAGTTCATGCTCTCGCCGGCTTCAACCCACGCCGTGATGTGATGCCATGTCTTCGTCGACGTGCCGAGACCCGCAACCACAGCGCTCTGGGAAAGGTACAGCGGCGTGTTCGCGCCAGGCGGGATGCTGCTCCTGAGGTCGCCATCAAACCGCATCGATGTGTAAATCGAAATCCAATGCAGCGGCAAAGGCAGTGTATGCTTCAACTGGCCGTAAGAAAAGACATCGTTCCAGCGCGACGAATACATCGGCAGCAGCCACATCGTGGTCTGCGGCTCAACGCCGCCGGTCAGATTTGTATAGGCGCGTTTCGCTTCCGCTGCAATGGCCGGATCGCTGGCATGCCTTGCCTGTTCGAAGTATTTGATCGCGGTCGCGTCATCGTGTGCGTAGTTGTAAGCCCAGCCTAGCTTCAGCACGATTTCCATGTCATCGGGATCTTGCTCGTGCGCCTGGCTGAGATACCGGATGGCATCGCGAGCATAACCGAGCGACAGGCTCTTGAAACCCATCACTTTTGCGTTACTGACTGGGGCCGCGCGCGTGACCGCCGCATGCCGTGTCAAGCTACTGAACTGTTTCTTTGCGATCTCGTCCTCGGGGCGACCTTCAGTGCTTCCTCGAACACAGCGATTGCCGCGTCGCGCTTTTCATCGCAAGGTACAGAAAGCCTAGCTCGTGCCGCAGATTGAGATTGCCGGGATCGATCTTGATGGCGTTGAGGAATTCGTAGGCGTAGGGATAGCGATCGCCCCACTGTTCCAGGCCCTGCTCCGCAGTTCGTGGATTGGTGGCGCGGGAGGCGGCCAGAATCGCCGCTTTTGCATCTTCCACACGGTTTAACTGGCGCCAGATGCGCGCTTCAATCAACAAAATCTCGCCAAGCTGCGGCTTCAACTGCCGGCAGATCTCATACTGATCGGAGGCAAGCTGCAGTTCATCGCGCAATTCGGCGAGATGCGCCAGTTCCCAATGTGCGCTGAACATGGTGAGATCGTTCGGATGCGCGCTTCGGGCCAGCGCTTCCTGCCAGCGCGCGATGCCGTCCGCGAGCGGCTTGTCGATGTTCTGAAATGCCTGCTCCGCGGTCGCGCGGTTCGCGGCCGAACCCTGTTTGCGCAGCCGGTCGAACGTCGCCGCGCTTCGATCGGCTCGCCCGTCTCGTATGCCAGAAACGCGAATTCCAGCGCGGCTGCATCGTCGTGCCGGTTCAGGTTCCACGGCCGCCAGGAACTCATCGCGAGCGTCCGCGTTATCGCCCGTTTTCAGCAGCGTATAGGCGAGGTCTTTGTGCGCCGCCGCGTTGGCCGGATCGGCTTTCAATCCCGCGCGAAAATGCAGCTATCGCCGAATCGTAGTCTTTCGCCGCCAGCGCTTTGTAGGCAGCGTCCAGTTCGCCCGCGTCTGCGCTACCGCGGCGCGCGAGCAGCAACAATCACCACACGTGCGTAGACCGACAACATGCCTCAGTGAAATAGTTCCGCGCTCCGCCGTTGTTCTCTCACCCGCGGATATAAATTCCCGAAATACTAAAATGAAGTCGGAGAACACAAAGCAAGCTCATGGCGACGGCAAGCACTGGAGCAGGTCTTGAAGGCGTAGTTGCGACTACGTCCAGCATCTGCTATATCGATGGCGAACGCGGGATCCTCAGCTATAACGGCTACAACATCAACACGTTAGCGGAGAACGCCACCTTTGAGGAGGTCATTTTCCTGCTCTGGCACGGGCGTTTGCCAAACCGGCAGGAACTAACTTCCCTGAAACACGAATTGGTGGCCGAACGCTCAGCTTCCCAAGGAAGTTCTGGATTTCTTGAAGCGGGTCCTGCAGAAAGCGCTGCCGATGGATGTGCTGCGGACAGCCGTTTCGCTGCTGAGCCTGTACGACCCGCTGCACAAAGACAACTCCATGGAGGCGAATCGCCAACGGGCAGTCAAGCTGATGGCGCGCGTTGCGACCATCGTCACGGCTTACAACAGTTTTCGCAACGGCCGGGACATTGTCCGCCGGAAATCCGAACTCGGTTATGCCGCGAATTTCCTGTACACGCTGACCGGCAAGGTGCCGGACGAATTCAGTGTCGCGGGTCTTCGATGTCGCGCTGATCCTGCATGCCGATCATGAACTGAATGCCTCGACGTTTGCCGGCCGCGTCGTGGCAGCCACTTTGTCGGATATCTATTCCGCAGTAACCGCCGCCATCGGCGCGTTGAAAGGACCGCTACATGGCGGTGCGAACGAGGGCGTGATCCACATGCTGCTGTCTACCGGCTCACCCGGACGAGGCGGTCGAAAAGGTGCGGGCGGACCTAAGCAACAAGGCGCAGAAGATCAAGATCTCCGGCTTCGGCCATCGCGTCTATCGCGTGCTGGACCCGCGCGCGATTCATCTGAAGAGGCATGAGCGAAGAACTGGGCCGCCGCACCGGAACAACTGAGCTGTACGAGAAGTCGACCCGCATCGAGCAGACCGTCCGCGAGATGAAGAATCTGAACGCGAACGTGGATTTCTACTCGGCCTCGACTTACTATGCTCTCGGCATTCCGATCGATCTGTTCACGACGATTTTTGCCGTCAGCCGCATGTCCGGCTGGACCGCGCACATTCTCGAACAGTACAGCGAACAATCGGCTGATCCGTCCGCGCGCCGACTACACGGGAGCTCCCGACGGCCAGCCTTGGGTCCCGATCGAGGATCGTCCGCAGTCTGACGACAAGCACGCCGCGGACTAGCTGATGTACGATCTTCATTTTTTTCGCAACAACCTTGCGTTGATTCAAGGAGCGTCTGGCCATCGCGCGGACTATGACCTCGATGCCGAGGGCTTCCAGCAACTCGATGCGCGCCGCCGGCAGTGCCTGACCGAAGCGGAAACGGCCAAAGCGAGTCGCAATCAGGCGACGGCCGAGATCGCGAAGGCGCGCAAGGCCGGAGAGGATACGGCCGAGCGGCAGCAGCAGGTGCGTGCGTTGGCCGAACGGATTGCCGCACTCGATGAGCAGGCAGTCAAGTTGGACACCGAGTTTCGGGACCTTCTGGCGCGCGTGCCGAACATGCCGTACGCAGAAGTGCCGATCGGCAAGAGCGAGCATGACAATGTCGAGGTCCGCCGCTGGGGTAAGCCGCGCGATTTCGATTTCACGCCCAAGGCGCACTGGGACATCGGGCCGGAACTGGGCATCCTCGATCTGGAGCGCGCCGCCAAGGTCACCGGTGCGCGCTTCGCCGTCTACTGGGGTCTGGGCGCGAAGCTGGAGCGGGCGCTGATCAACTTCATGCTCGACCTGCATACGCGCGAGCACGGGTATCTGGAAGTCCTGCCGCCCTTCCTGATCAACTCGGCCAGCCTCTACGGAACCGGACAATCTGCCGAAATTCGGCAGAGGACCTGTTCCGATGCGAAGGACACGACCTCTGGCTTGCGCCGACTGCCGAAGTGCCGGTCACGAATCTGCTTTCGTGACGAGACGCTGGACGAAGACAAACTGCCGCTCTCCCTGTGCGCCTATACGCCTTGCTTCCGCAGCGAGGCGGGTTCCTATGGCCGCGACGTGCGCGGCATCATCCGCCAGCATCAGTTTCAGAAGGTCGAACTGGTCAAATTCACGCGGCCCGATCAGAGCGCTGAGGAACACGAGAAGCTGACCAGCCACGCGGAAACCGTGCTGCAGAAGCTGGGTCTGCCCTATCGGACCGTGGTGCTGTGTACCGGCGATATGGGCTTCTCTTCGGCGAAGACATACGACATCGAAGTCTGGCTGCCGGGTCAGAACGGCTACAAAGAAATCTCGTCGTGCTCGAACTTCGATGCGTTTCAGGCGCGGCGTGCGCAGATCCGATTCAAATCCGGCAAAAGTCCAAGCCGGATTTCGTTCACACCCTCAACGGCAGCGGTCTGGCCATTGGCACGCACCTGGGTCGCGATCGTCGAGAACTATCAGCAGGCGGACGGCAGCGTTCTGGTGCCCGAAGCGCTGCGCCCGTATTGAACGCAGAACGGATTGACGCAAAATCCGGTCGCTTAGTCTAGGTTTTGAACATCGAAGTAGCGGATATGTCTGCTACCAAAAGCGCACAAGCCGTCCGGCTGGTTTCCGGATTCGGCATTGACAAGCTTTCGCTCGATCCGGTGGAAGTGCCCGAGCCGGGTCCAAACGAAGTGCTGGTCCGCATTCGCGCGGTCTCACTCAATTATCGCGATCTTCTGGTTACGACCGGGCAAGTACAACCCGAAACAACAGATGCCGTTGATTCTTTGCTCGGATGGGTGCGGGCGAAGTGGAAGCGGTTGGTTCGGCGGTCACCCGGTTCAAGGCCGGCGATCGCGTTGCGAGCACCTTTTTTCAGAACTGGGCCACAGGCGACATCTCGCGAGGAAGCTGCACCCTCTGCCTTGGGCGGCGCGATCGATGGCGTGTTCACCTCGTATCGAGTGTTTTCCGAAGAGGGCCTGGTCCACATCCCGGAGCATCTGAGCTTTGAAGAAGCCGCAACCTTGCCTTGCGCCGCCGTGACCGCTTGGAACACGCTGACGGAAGCCGCGCACCTGAAAGCGGGCGAAACCGTGCTGGTCTTGGGAACTGGCGGTGTGTCGATTTTTGCTTTGCAGTTTGCGGCGATGCAGGGGGCGCGTGTGATCGTCACTTCCTCGAGCGACGAGAAGCTCAAGCGAGCGCGCGAACTCGGCGCGGCTGAGACGATCAACTACAGATCCACTCCCAACTGGGAGGCGGAGGTCCACCGCCTGACGGATAAGCGGGGCGCGGATGTGATCGTGGAAGTCGGCGGAGCGGATACGTTTCCGAAGAGCCTGCGATCGCTGCGGCTGGGCGGCCACATCGGCGTGATTGGGAACCTCAGCGGGATCGAGACCAGCATTCATCTCGGCTACATTCTGCGCGCGCAATGCGCAGATTCACGGAATCTACGTCGGATCGCGAAAAATGTTCGAGGATATGAATCGCGCGATCTTGCTGCACAGGATGAAGCCCGTGATCGATCGCGTTTACGAATTCGCCCACTGGCGTTCGAAGCGTTTGAAGACCATGCAGCGCGGCGAACACTTCGGCAAGATTGTCATCAAGGTTGCCTGAGGACGGCTGTTACTTCGACTTAACCAGCGCCAGACAGATGCCATTCCATGTCGTCCTTCCCGGTGCCTTCGGGCGGTTGATCTTCGAAGGCGATCGTGCCGACCCATTTCTCCTGCAGATGATATTTGGAGATCAGATACTGGCGCACATCTTCCGCCCGCTGCTCTGAAGATTGGTATCGCTGCGCCGGCGAACCATCCATCGAGTACGCCTCGATCATGATCGGGTTGTTCGGAAGGTAGGGAACCAGGCTGGACATCCCCTGGTCGAGGATCGTCGAACCCTCGGTTGTCAACACTGTTTACCCTGCGGATCTGCCGTAAAAAGACCAGCGGCGGGAAGCCATAAGCGAGCAAGCGGCTTCTTGACGAAGTTGTTGTTCGCGTACTTGGCGGGTGTCATATGCGCGAGGCTGTAAAAGCCGCGCCGTTTGAAAAAGCCGCGCAGGAAAAAATTGTGCTTTATGGCTTCCGTGTCGTCCGCAAGATTGCCGGCCGTCGCACTGGCGTTGTGAACGGCATCTCGCAGGGCGTCCGCGGTGTCCTCGTTGGTATTGCCCTTTGAGAGAAACGTTCCTACAGCCTGATTCAACTGTCCTGTCATATTCTGCACGTTATCGACCGTACGGTGGATGGACGGCAGATCCTGTTGCTGTATCTCCGAGACCATGTTGCCGGCCTTCTGGGAAGCCTGGTCAATATTGGCTGTGATCTGCCTAGCGTTCGCGATGGTGTCACTCACCTGGGATGCCGTCGTTTTGTCTACCAGCAGCTTACCCGCGACGCCCTGACCCTTCTGAATACCCGTTGGGATCTGCGAAGCCTGCCCGGTTACCTGCGCAGTATTGGCGGCAATCCGCCTGATATTCGGATCGATCGCTGCAACCGTTTTATCGGCGCGTCCGGTGAGATCGGTGATGTTCTGCATCGCGGCGTCAGCTCGCGTACGAAAATCTTTGATCGTGTCCTGAATGGTATTGCCGATTTGGGCGCCCTGCTTCATGAGCGCGTCCATACCAGTAGACTCCTGGGCCTTCAGCGTGCACCCGGGTTGACACTCCGGAGATTGGTCCGAGCCCTTCTTGATATCGACGTATTTGTTGCCGACCATACCTTCAGTGGCAATGGAAGCAACCCGAGTCCTCGCGAACGAGGTGCTTGAACTTGTCGTCGACGTTGAGCTTCACACGGAACGCACCGGAGGGAGTCTTTGGGAGACTCACGTCCGCAACCGTTCCTGCGTCCATGCCCGAAACGCGGACCATGGCCCCTGGCTCGATCGCGTTGAGGTTCTCGAAGTCGGCATAGACATCGTACTTACTGGAGAAAAGTTGCTTGCGGTCTCCGATCAGAAACAGCCCAACGCCGAACAGCACACTTCCCGCCAACGATAAGAATGCCGACCGTGACGCGATGCCCGGGCATGGTTTATGTTTCCGATCCTTCGGCGAGCTGCCGCACAAGCGAGTTGCCGCTACGCTCCAGTTCTTCGGCCGTTCCAGAAGCGGCAACTTTGCCTTTCTGGAGGACTGCGAACCGATCGGCGAACTTACGAACGCCGACCGCATCGTGAGTTACCACGATCAGCGTCACATTGTGCTTCTTCTTCAGATCGAGCAGTAGATTGTAGATCTCCTCCGCCGTAATTGCATCCAGGCCGCTGCTCGGTTCGTCCACTAGCAGAATGCGCGGATCGAGCGCTAACGCGCGCGCAAGGCCGGCGCGTTTCTGCATGCCACCGGAAAGCTCAGGCGGCATCTTGTTGCCCTCTTTCTCAAGTTCAACATCCTTGAGCTTTTCGCGAACCACGTCTTCTATCTCTTTGTTCGATTTCTTTGTGTGGCGGCGCAACGGGAAGGCGACGTTCTCGGCGACGCTAATCGAGTCGAATAATGCGGCGTTTTGGAACAGGAATCCCGTTTTTCGGCGGGCCTGGGCTAACCTGTCCGGATCCAGCGTTTGTATCTCGTCGTCTTCTATGAAAACTCGTCCCTGATCCGGCTGAAGCAAACCGATCATCAGTTTCAACGCGACGCTCTTGCCCGCGCCGCTTCGACCGAGCAGGCAAAAGGCCTCTCCCTCGCGCACTCGAATGGACACATCGTCGAGCACCTTCTTGCCCTTAAACGTTTTGGAAACATGCTCGAGACGCACCGCAGCTTTCTCCTCAGGCATAGACCTCATCCCGGAAACAAGAACAACGTGAACTTAACGAGCAGAACGTCCGCGAGGATGACGAATAACAGCGAGAACACAACGCTGCGAGTGGATGCGCGACCCACGCCGGTAGCCCCTTGCGTTGCGTTGTATCCGAGGAAACAGGAGACGGTTCCGATCAGAAACCCGAACACGATTGTGTTCAACGTATGTCGCGGAACAGACCGAGTGAAACGGCTTGCGGGATCATGCCCGCGGCGCCGAAGCTCTCCATCGACTGTCAGGTCTGCAGACCGAGGATCGCTCCGAACGCGAAACCACAAGCCGCCACGAGCGGAAGCGAACGCCAACCCGCTTCATAGATCTGCCGAACCGTCTCTTCGATCCCGAACGGCTTGCCAACGCTGCGCTGAATCGCACGCAGGCCGAATGCTCCGACATCCCCAATCCAGCCAAAGAAATCCTTCGCACGACCGACAGGTAGACTCACTATCGTTCAGCACCGATCCCTTCCCAGACCGCGCTCAACGGGCCGAAACCCGCTGTGCTCTCGTTTACTCGATGCGCGCTATTTACCTTTGTTTCGTATCAACTTACGGTTGCTAGAAGATGCTGGTCAGATCCCGAATGCTCTCTACCTGTACCAGCCGTGGATGGCCCGCCGGAATCTCTTCCCGTTCCAGGGTCCAGGTGCGGGCATGGGGAACATAGACCGCGGCCAAGCCCGCTTCCAAAGCCGGATTGATATCCGATTTGGGGGAATTCCCGATCATCCACGTCCGGCTGAGATCGAATCCGCGCTCTTCCGCCAGTTGCCGGTAAGCGGCCGCGTTCTTTTCCTTCACAATCGCGAAGTGCTGAAAGTATTCGCCCAGGCCGGAGCGGTCAATCTTCATCCGCTGCTCATCCAGGGCGCCCTTCGTGAAGATCGTCAGATCGTGCCGCTCGGAGAGAGTCGCCACTGTCTCCTCTACACCTTCGATCAATTGAATCGGCGCTTCGAGGATCGCGTACGCGAACTGTTTTACGGCCTCAAGGTCCTGCTCCGATACCTCGCGTTCGGCCAAATGCTCGAAGCACTGGGCTAGATTGCGGGCGAAGTTCTTCGATCCGTAGCCATGGATGTGTGCATTCACTTTCTCAATTTCGTCTAAGACATCGCGCACTTGCTCAGGCGACATGGAAGAGTGATTCAGATACTCGCAAAAGCGGTCAAACGCCGCCTCAAAGTAGATGTTATTTTCCCAGAGCGTATCGTCCGCGTCCAGGATCAGAAACTGACGCTGCATCAACTCTCTGAGTGTACGTGCTTGGCATGTCCATTCATCGGCGCCAACCGCTTCGCCTCGTTGATGCGCGACTGCTCGGCCGTATACTGCGGCAAAACGGCAATCAGAAACCGCAGGCGATCCACTTCCGAGCGGATCGATAGCACGGCCTGCCGCTTGTCTACGTCATTGATTGCGTCGGCGACCTGAAAGCTGAGCAACGCATTTTGTTTTACCTCTTCGGGCGTTTCGGAACCGGAGAGTTTTTCGAATGCTTCGAGGGTTTGCTCGCGCAGGGAAGGCGGAGCGGGTGTATCGTCCGCATCTTCAAACGATTCAATCTCGGCGCGCAAATAGGGCATCTCATCATCGAGATTCAAGATGTGAAAGCGGCGGCGGCCGAGCGCCACCAGGTCCATCCGTCCGTCGCCGTAGGTACGAAGAACTCTCTGCACGACCGCAGCGCAGCCTATGTTGGCGATGCCCTGGTCTTTGGCAAGCACAATACCAAACTCGCGCGTCCCGGGGATCAACTCCGACATCATCGTTTTATATCTCTCCTCGAAGATATGCAGCGGCACTACGGTCTCCGGGAAGAGCACGAGCGGCAAAGGGAACAGCGGCAGAAGCTGGCCGGGCATCGCTTCTATTATCCGGCCTGCGACATGTTCCGCCGGAGCAGGGCACGCTTTTCCACGTTCACTGGTAAGATTGGTACGACCGCCGCATGACGTTGAAGCTGAAGCGCACGCCGGGTCTCTACCTGGTCGGGTTCATGTGCAGTGGCAAGACCACGATTGGAAGAGCGCTCGCTAACGAGTTGGGGTGGTGGTTTTCGGATCTCGATCAGGAAATCGAGAAGGAGCGCGGCGTCTCGATCAGCGATATCTTTCGCGAATACGGCGAGGCGACGTTCCGCGACATCGAATCGGACATGCTGCGGCGCTGTGTGGCGCAAATTGAATCGGGCAATCCGTGTGTGCTTGCATTAGGCGGAGGCGCTTTCGCTGAGCCGCGCAATTGGGAGATTGTGGGGAACAATGGCGTGACAGTGTGGCTGAAGTGTCCGCTGGAGATCGTCGAAAAACGTCTTGGGTCGCTGGATCCGACACGCCCGCTTGCTGCCGATCGCGAGCGTATGCAGCAGCTCTACGTCGAACGCGAACAGCACTATCGGCGCGCTGATTTCTGTATCGATGCGAGCGGCGATCAGCCCGAAGCGGTGACTCGCCAAATCCTGCAGCTACCCATTTTTTGAGATGAACCGGAGCTCTCTCTGAAGAGCGACGCGCTTGCCATATTCCAGGCGGCCTTGGCCGCGGCGGATGCGGGAAATGCCGTGCGCCGTCACTTCCGCATGCCCGCCGGCGAATTCCCCCGGATCGTCGTGGTCGCGGCGGGTAAAGCAGCCTACGCCATGGCGGCCGCCGTCGTCGAGCAGATCCAGCAGCCCATTTCGCGCGTACTGGTTGTAACCAAACACGGTCATGCGGGGCCGTCCCGGCCGGGATGGGAGATCTATGAAGCGGGTCATCCGATTCCAGACGAAGCCGGACTTCGCGCTGCGTACGCGGTGCGCGATGCCGTCACGGGTCTCAAAGAAGAGGATCTCCTGATCGTTGCGGTTTCGGGTGGCGCGTCGGCTCTGCTGCCTGCTCCCGCTCCGCCGGTCACGCTCGCCGATAAGCGGCTGGCGACGGAACTACTGCTGCGCGCCGGGGCGGGCATCACGAACTCAACACTGTTCGCAGGCATCTCTCCTTTCTCAAAGGTGGACGTTTGGCGGCGCTGGCTTACCCGGCGCGCGTAATTGGGCTCCTGCTCTCGGATGTGATCGGCGATCCCTTGCATGTGATCGGCTCCGGGTTGACGGTCTCCGATAAGCTCATCGCCGAAGATGCAGAGAAGGTCTTGCGTAAATACAACCTCTGGTATGAAGTTCCGGCGACTGTGCGCGCGCATCTCCGTCTCGTGCTTCCGGTCCGGAGCTCGGACCGGGTCGAGAACATTATGGTCGGAAGCAACCGGCTCGCGCTCGAAGCAGCAGCGGGACGGGCCACAGGAACTCGGCTACAGAAGCAATATTGTGTCGGATCGCTTTCAGGCGAGGCGCGCGATACGGCGGTCGAACAGGCGGCGTTATTAAGGCGGCTGCACCGTCTACTTGTCTGCTGTCAGGCGGCGAGACTACTGTGACTGTGCGCGGAGAAGGGAAGGGCGGCCGGAACCAGGAATTCGCGTTTGCGCTGGCACGCGAGATCGACGGCCATTCAGGATGCGCCGCCTTGTGCGCCGGAACCGACGGCACAGATGGGCCTACGGATGCCGCCGGAGCGTATGTCGACGACACGACCATCGCGCGCGCGGCACGGCTCGAAATGAATGCACGCGGCCTTTCTCGACCGGAACGACTCGTACACATTCTTCGAACGCTTGGGTGATCTGATCAAGACCGGTCCGACGGGCACGAACGTGATGGACATCAACATCATGCTGGCTCGAAAAAGCTGAGGCTGTTGTCGCCTTGCTTAAGTACGCGGATTTTGCGAAACCCTCCGTACTCGTCGTCAAGCGCCAGTTTAGACGGAGTGTTGCGCGATGGCCAGCGAGCAGCCAGTGTTCTGGAGAGTCATTCAGACACAGCTGCATATTCGGCACTATGTTCATACGGCGGATCGATGAAGGCGATATCGCAGGGATAGTTCCGCAACAATACGACGGCTGCGCCGCGTACGACGACCGCTTCGTCTGTGATCTGCAGATGCGACGAGGTTGTCGCGAAGGACGGCAATGCGCGTCGGCCCGCTTCTCAATCAGCACGATTCTGGAAGCGCCGCGGCTGAGCGCTTCGATGCCGACCGCGCCTGTGCCCGCGTAAGCGTCGAGGAACACCGTTCCTTCAATGCGCGATCTGGAGAACATTGAAAAGCGCTTCGCGTAGGCGGTCCGGCGTCGGCCGGACCTGTATGCCCGGGCACCGGCTTTAGCTTGCGGCTGCGAAAACGTCCCGCGATGATGCGCATCTTTCAACCCACCTGCGCCAGTGCGTAGCGCCGCTGCCAGTTGTCTTGTATGTATCGCACCACAGCGCGCAATTCGTCTTTGTTCGGCTGGTCGACTACCACCGTCGTGTGCTTCGTTCCGCGCCTGCTCCAGAATGTCGGCATCGCGCAACAGGTCGGCCAGGCGCAAGACCGGAATACCGGATTGTTTGGTGCCGTAGAACTCGCCCGGGCCGCGCAGCTTCATATCCATCTCCGCGATGTAAAAGCCATCGTTTGATTCGACGACCGTGCGAATGCGTTCACGCGCGATGTCGTTCAATTTGCCCGTGACCAGGATGCAGTAACTCTGATGCGCGCCACGCCCAACACGCCCGCGCAATTGATGAATCTGCGCGAGTCCGAATCGCTCGGCCTGCTCGATCACGATAATCGATGCATTTGGCACATCGACTCCGACCTCGATGACGGTCGTGGCGACCAGGATCTTCGTTTCACCCGCTTTGAAGCGCGCCATGGCAGCTTCTTTATCTGCCGACGCAATCCGGCCGTGCAATAACCCGACGGGAATTCTCGGAAAGACCACACTCGAAAGATGCTCGAACATCTTTTCCGCGGCTTTGACGGCTGCGGTGCTTTCTGTCTCTTCGACGATCGGATAAACCACATACGCCTGCCGCCCGCTGTAATCTGCTGTGCGAGGAAGCTGTACACGCCTTCGACGGCCGATTCCGGTGCGTGCCGGGTCACAATGGGCTTGCCTTCCCGGCGGCAACTCGTCAATCACCGACACGTCCAGATCGCCATACAGCGTGAGCGCCAGTGTCCGCGGGATCGGCGTCGCGGTCATCACGAGCACGTCGGGTTGCGCGCCCTTCTCCATCAGCGCCAGCCGCTGCCGGACACCAAAGCGGTGTTGCTCATCGATAATCACCAGGCCGAGCTTCGGAAAGATCACATCCGATTGCAGCAACGCATGGGTGCCCACGACCAGCTTCACCATGTCTTGCTCGATCAGCCGCTTGATCTGCTGTTTATCGCGCGCCCCAAAGATCCCGTGAGCAGCGCGACCGGATACCCGAGCTTTTCGAGCAAGCGCCGGAAGTACGCATAGTGCTGCGCGGCGAGGATTTCAGTCGGTGCAAGCACTGCAACCTGAAAGCCGTTCTCGATCGCAAGCAGTGCCGCCTGGGCGGCCACGATGGTTTTACCGCTGCCGACGTCGCCTTGCAGCAAGCGATTCATTGGGTGCGGCTGCTTCATGTCGTCCGCGATTTCCTGCATGACGCGTCTTTGCGCTCCGGTCGGTTTGAAGGGCAGCATGCTCTTGATCTGTTCGCGGACGCGTTCTGTGACGGCAAAAGAGATGCCGGTAGCTGCGCGCGCCTTACTCTTCTTCAACGTCAGTCCGCACTCCAGCCAGAAGAATTCTTCGAAGATCAGGCGCGTCTGCGCAGGCGTCCGAAACGCGTTTAGCAACGTCACATCAGCATCGGGGCCGGGCTGGTGAATATCGCGCAAGGCGCGCGCCTAGCTCCGGCAATTGCAGACGGCTCGCGTACACTTTCGGGAAGCGCGTCCGCGGGCATGTACACCTCGTCGAGCACGCGATTGAACAGGCTTCGGAAGACGCGCGTCGAGATTTTGCCTGCCGCTTCGTACACGCCGACCACCCGCCCGCTGTGCAAAGTTTCTTCGTCGTCATCGTCGTCGGAGAGAATTTCCAGTTCCGGCTGCACCATCAGGCGGTCGGCGCGCGACCGCTCCAATTCGACCTTGCCGAACACGCGCGACGCGCGTACCTGGGGTGAGCGAATCGGCCAGCCGCTCTCCGTGAAACCAGCGCACGCTGAGATTCGCGCCACTGCCATCCTGCAATGTGGCTTCGAACAAACCGGCTCCGCGGCGCCGAAACGTAGACAGCTTCGCCGAGCCAACGCGCGCCAGTACGGCCGCCTTCTCGCCGGGAGCAAGCTCGCGGATGGCCTTCACGTTGCGCCGGTCTTCATAGCGAAACGGGGCGTAATAGAGCAGGTCCGAAACCGTCTCCAAACCTTTTGCGCTCAGCATCTGCGCCCGCGCGGGGCCGATACCTTTTACGTACTGTAATGGGGTAGCAAGATCCAAAAGAACTTTAATTATCGCCGAGTCAACTTCTCTCCACTCTGTCCGTTAACACGGTTGGAAGCGGAAACAAGCCGCTCAGAAACGGGGATGGAGGAATTTATGAAAAAGACAATGATGATCGCCGCGCTCGGAAGCCTGCTTGCCGTCTCGAGCTTTGCCGGAGAGATTCACAAGCGAGCGGAAAACCAGCAAGATCGCATCGGGCAAGGTGTTACCTCAGGGCAACTGACAGCACGCGAAACCGCTCACCTCGAGAGGCGCGAAGCTAACCTGAATCGAGAAGTGCGGAGAGATCGCCGCGGGGATGATGGCCACCTGACGTCGCGTGAACGGACGCAGATCAACCGGCAGCAGAATCACCTGAGCCGCTCAATCTATCGCGACAAACACAACGCCGCGAAACAGTAAACGCAACTCGGAGAATTGGCGCGGTGAACCAGTATTTGTGCCGCTAGGGCGCACACGGCTGGTCCACCGCGCTTTGGTTTTTTGTCGGCACGCGTACTTATGAGGCATGGCGGATCCGCTGAGGATGAATTTCGCCTTTCCCAGCGGCCTCTTCGGCGATGCCGCGGGCGCGACTGGCGTATAGGTAGTCTTCGATGGCGCCAACTGAAAATTCGAACCCAAAGTCGGCCGGATCGAACGGGCGGCGGTCTTTCTTCGCGGCGAGGTAGAGCATCGACGCGTGCGAATAGGCTTCCGCTTCGCGTTCGTCACGCTCCTTTTGCAGTTCCGCTAATTCCGTCTTGAGCTTTTGCGTGTAGTTGTAAAGCCGGCGCTCCTGGAGCTGCAGATTCAGGAACTGGCGTTCGTAGGCGGTGTAGGTTTCGAGTTCGAGCGCGGCGCTGCGGGTGCTCGGGTCAAGGTCCTGGACGCGGTCTTTGAATTCGTTCGCTCCTTTTAAGTAGAGAGCCGAGATCAGGCTGGGGATGCGGGTGAGACGCCACCAGGCATCGCAGAGAGCCTGGACGATTTCGATTTCACGCGTGCCGACCGGCTTGTACATCTTCTGATAATCGGCGAGGCGAGCGGAGTAAGCGTCGGCATCGTCACCGGGGAGCAGGGCGGTTTGCCCAGTAAGTCCCGTTTTCAATGCGTTTTTGCTGGATTTGGCTTTACCGGCTTCGGTGCAAGGACCGGTGCCGGACTCTTTTGAATCGCGCACAACGGGCAACAAGCGCCCTGTGCGCTCGTCCGCGTTCGCTCGATTGGCTTCGAGGCGTGCTTCGGAAACAGGTGCGGGTTCGGGTTCGGATACAGCAGGGGCGGCGGCGAGCTGGGCTTCTTTACGTGCTTGCTTCTGGGCTTGGCGCTCAGCGGCGCGGCGGAGAGTGCGTGACATGCTCATACGCACGCGAGTTTCGCGCGAGGGCCGTGCGGCGATTGGAAAAACGGGCCGGAAGTGATTGAGATTGTTGGGTCGATTTTTGACCGAAATGTGTGACCGGCGAATTGGCGATCTCCAGGACTGGTAAACCCTCGCGACCAGGCGAGTTATGGCGACTGAAGCAGTTGATCGGTTAGTTCCGGGTAGCCACTGTCCAGAGATTACCCTTCAGCTCCGTCTGCGCGAAGATAATTGAGTCGTGTGTGATCGTGATGTCCGAAAATGTAAAACCTACGTTGCCGATCGATTTCCGTCCCGAATGGAAGTGATAAACAGGAGCAGGTACTCCAATTGGAATCTTAGTCTCGGGGTCGAGGTGCTGTGACCAAAGGCAGCGCCATCCGTCACGATCCGACGTGAAGTAGAGGATGGATCCGTTCGGAGACCAGCGGGGCTTATCATCGAACATTCCACCGCTCGTCACTTGCGTGTAGTCGCGCTTTGTGATCCCTTGAGGTCCCCGATAAGGCGCCACCAATAGCCCCGACATGTTCATGAATGCCAGCCAGCGCCCATCCGGCGAGAAAGTTGGCTGAAACAGGTCTCTCTCTGGATCACGTATGAATTCGCTCCACTTTCCAGAACTCACATCCAGCAATTCGATGTAACGTACCGTGCCCCATTTGCACAACAAGAATCGGCCGTCTGGAGACCAGGTCCAAACCCAATCGCCGCCTTCTGCGGTCTTCTGCACCAGCATCCCATCCAGCGTCACAATGTAAATGCTGGCCTTGTGTTTCCCTGTCGCCTCGTCGTCCTCAACGTCGGTGAACGCAATGTGTTTTCCGTCAGGCGAGAATTTCGGAAACTCCTGGTTATGGCCTGTCGAGGGAAGGATAGATTCTTTGCCTGTATTCAGATTTTTCAGCCATATGCGTTCCTTGCCCGTGCGAGTGGACGTGAAGGCCAACTGAGATCCATCGGGTGAAACAGATGGCCAATACTCGGCAGCAGTGCTGTCGGTGATCTGTTTAGGGACGTGCTTCGCAATCCCATTTGCATCCACGGGTAAACTCCACAGATGTGTCTGCTGGGACAAGTTGGAGAAAGCAACTTCGCCGTCCGGCGCGGCGGAGGCAGATACAGCCTCACCTGCGATAGAGGTTAGGCGCCTCACTTTACCCGTAATCTGCCAATCCTGCGGCCGGATCTGCACCTCCGCAAGATCGACTGAATCCCCGAAGTTCCCAGAAAACAGGATCTTGTCTCCAGTCCAGTCCGACGGGTATGGAGTCACGTCCATAGCCGTGAGACGTAAGCCTTGCTGCGCAAACGCGTGAAATGCGCCGGTCTGAACTGGTGTTCCGCCATTGGCTGAAAGAATCCACCAATCCGGAGCCTCAGCGAAATGCGCTTCTGGGTTCCTCTGGCCAAACACAATCAGATACTTGCTGTCCGGGGACCATACTGGCGTCCCCGCGGACCAAAGCTCCTTTGATACCTCGGTGGCGGATCCTCCGGCAGACGGAATCACGTAGACCTTTCCGGCGCTGACGCCCTGTCTCGCTGTGCTCTCCATGCCTATCCAATAGGCAATCCACTTTCCGTCGGGAGAAAAGCGTGGACCGCGGCCTTCCTTCGCGATGAATCGCGTGGGACCGCCTAGCGAAGGCACCATGTAAATGCCCCCTGTGCCCAATTCCGATCGGAATACCACCTGGGTACCGTCAGGTGAAAACGACGGTTGCCGCTCGTCAGCCTCCGCGTGAGTCAGGCGAACCGGTTCGCCACCGCCACGCTGCTGCACCCAGATATTCAGATACCCTTCTGACGCGCGGTCAGATGCATACGCCACCAATCCATCTCGTGAGACGGCCGGGTCCGTTGTGAGTCCCGCATCGGAAGTGACCCGTTTCAATGGAGCGCTTGGAAACGCGCTCTCTGAATTAATCGCTCGATCAATCCTCCCGTGAGCGATCCAAAGCTGAATCCCAAGGCCGAGCAAGATTAGTGCAGCTGCCGTTGAGACAACGACATGACGCACGTGCCGTTTCTTTGCGGCAGGCTCCGCGGATCCCAACGGTAGCCGGAGCGTGTGGCGCTGTACCGCCGGCGCCGACGGACGATCCAAAGCAACAGCGTCAGTCCGCGAGACTGGAGCGATGAACCGGTACCCCCGGCGCGCGAGCGTCTCGATGAAACGTGGGTTTTCCGGGCTGTCTCCAAGGGCGTCTCTCAACTTCCGTACAGCGCTGTTGATGGCGTTATCGAAGTCAACATATGTGTCCTCCGGCCAGAGGCGCTTTCGAATCAGCTCGCGGGTCACCGCCTCGCCCGCGTTCTCGAGCAGAACAGCCAGAATCTGCAGAGGCTGATCCTGCAGCTTCAATTTCACCCCGTGCTTCCGCAACTCCCCTGTCGACAGGTTCACCACAAAAACACCGAAATGGAAGGCCGTCTGCTGTTGGCCGGTTTCCGCCACACTGCCCCCGACTGACCCTCGAATCATAAGCCTTTCTTAGCCGTTCGACAAGCCAGATCGCTGTCTTCTGCTTCGACCCCTCCCCGCGAGACCCGAAAAACTGGGACAGAGTTCGTGCGATCTCGTGTGCTTGCAACAACCTTCCTGGACAGGTCGAAAACACCGGCAACCAAGTTCCAGCCCCTGGAGACCGGGCGTGACCTCGCGCAGCCTGTTCGTGACCGCAGGAGGTCACGACGTGAACAGTTCTTTCCGAATTGCCGTTCTTGCAAAAACCGTTGCTCTTATGGCCGCTTCCCTATATGGCAAAGGCGATCCTACACTGGTCGCTGAACGAAGCCTGTCGATCCATCTCTATGACCAGGCCCAGGTGCCTCCTCGTGTACTCCGTTCGGCCACCGAGGAGGCTGCTCGGATATTGAGGACCGCTGGCATCCGGATTAGCTGGGAGCAGCCTTCAATCGAAGCGCCCGAAGATCGCGGGATCGACATGACGAGCGCGGAGTTCCGGCTACCTGACGAACGACCCTATCTTGTGGTCCGGTTGACCCGGGCGACGCCGGGCGCCGTGCTCCCAGGCGCCCTCGGATTTGCGCTACCCTTTGCCCGAAAGGGAGCTCACGTCTCCATCTTTTTTGACCGGGTGGAGACCCTTCCCGTTGCGCCGACTACCGCGATTTACGTGATTCTCGGGCATGCCATCGCGCACGAGATTGGTCATGTTCTTCTTCGCTCCTCCGCACATTCGACTGGTGGTCTGATGCAGGCGCGCTGGAATACAGCGACTTGGCGCCTGGCGTCCGCCGGCCTGCTTGCCTTCGGGCGGGACGAGGCAGAGCGCATGTGCGCCGGACTACCGCGCTTCGAAGTTCCCGGCACGTTCGTAGACCGCTAGCTCCCGCTAGCTCAAGAAACGCGAAAAGTGGCGAACGAGCTCTTAGTGGCAACTAGCCTGCATTTCTCACCAGCGCTTGGCTGCAACACGCGATAGCTACGCCCAGACTGCGTTGCGCTCGCTTACCGTCCTCAACATATTGTTCAAATATGCCTGCGGGCGGTAAGCTTCGCGCGCCTAGCCTGGTCGTGCTCTCCCGCGTTTCGCTTCAACCGTGGTGAGAAATGCAGGCTAGGCTTGGCTGTCTTGGGCGGCTGGAATATCGGGCAACCGGGAAAGTTGACCAGGGTCAATTTGAATAAATCGTTCTAACGGCCAAGGATGGAGTTTGTAGGCAATTCCGACTGAACGCGGCGCAGCGCAGGAGGCCGCTCAAGTGCCCAAACATCGAAAAAAGAGGAGACCACGCTTCGAAGCGATCTCTTGCCCTACCCGACCTCGAACATACGAAGTCTGCCGTACTGAACAGTCTGACTTCGAAAAGCGGCCAGCGAACGTACGATCATGCGATCAACGAGTTCGTCGACTGGTACTGCTCGGAACCACGACTTGCTTTCAACCGCACGGTTGTTTCTTCGATACCGAATCCACTTGGGAGAACGGCACCTCGCTCCAACAACGATCAACTTCCGCTTGGCGGCGGTCAGGCGTGTGGCTTACGGGGCAGATGATTCGGGCTTGCTCAGTCCAGGACTTGCCGCCGGCATTCGCCGAGTCAAGGCCGTACGCCGAATCGGCACGCGCCTGGGTAACTGGCTGACTGCCGATCAGGGCCGCTCACTGCTGCTGAACTCCTATGCCGACAGTCTTAGGAGTAAACGCAATTACGCAATCCTTATCCGAAGAGGGCAAGCGGTCTACACCGCGGACTTTTTGAGCCGCTAGGGTCGCTTCGCTCGGAAACATCTGCCGCATGCTCAGGCGGCGGACTTTTTTTGAGATGCTGCGGGTTGATTTCACCTTTGGCGGCGGCCCTTCGGCGATGCCGCGGGCACGGGCGAGCGGAGATTCGGCAGTCGGTACGTCAAAATGCTACGCAACGCCCGGCTTTGCAGACGGTTGCCTATCCAACTGCTTACGAACCAATTACGGAACGAAGCCAAAGCCGGCGACTCCAGTTGCAGCGCTTTCCCGGACCGCCAGGAATCTCTGACGATTCGCGAGGTGCGGGGAATACGCAAGCTCTCATACTTGCGCAATGCTGATTCAATTGAAGTGTTTTGACCCAGGCAGTGCGCT
Source organism: uncultured Acidobacteriaceae bacterium (assembly GCA_963795905.1). Lineage (GTDB taxonomy): Bacteria > Acidobacteriota > Terriglobia > Bryobacterales > Bryobacteraceae > Bog-105. The sequence goes on from CAWCJG010000001.1 coordinate 51,758, forward strand.
AAGACGACGGCATCTTCCAGTGCCTGACACGCACCCTGGCCTAGATTCGGTGTCGCCGCGTGCGCCGCATCTCCGAGAAGAGTGACAGGGCCGCGCCCCCACGATGATAGCGGCGGGCGGTCAACGACGTCATTTTGCAAAATCGCATCGGCAGGAGTTCCTTCTACGATCTCGGGAGCCGGCGCGGCCCAATCGCGGCAAAGGGATAGCACCTCTGATTTGCACTGCCTGGTGCCGGGCGGTGCGTTTCTTGTGAGGAACCAATAAAGCTGTCCTGGGCCACAAGGCCAAGCCCCAAATTGTGATCCGCCGCCGATAGCGAGCAGCGCCGTCTTTGGCGGTAGGATGCCGTCGTCCTGTCGAATCCCTCGCCAGCAAGTGTAGCCGGCATAGCGTGGCGGTTGCGCGCCATGCAACCCGTCACCAATCACCGAGTAGATACCATCAGCGCCAATTAGAGCATCCGCTTTGATGTGTTCGCCCGTTTCCAGGATCGCAGTCGATCCATGGAAAGCGGAGCAGCGTGCGCCGGTTACTACGGATTCCCGCGGCAAAGCGTCGAGGAGAATCCTGTGCAGACTCGCACGATGAATGCAGACGCAAGGTGCGCCGGCCTGGCGAATGAAAGGGCTGAGTGCAGTCCGAGTGACGAGATTCCCCGAGACCGTGCGCGTTACGTTCTGTTCGATCACCGACGCGGAACCAAGCACAGCGGTTTCGAGGCCGAGCTCGCGAATGGCATTCACTGCATTGGGCCAGATAGAGAGACCGGCGCCTATTTCGCGAAGTTCGCTGACCTGTTCAAGGACGATCGAGGCAATGCCGACTCGCTGCAGGGCGACTGCAGCGGCCAGACCTCCGATTCCGCCGCCGACGATCGCTACCCGCATGCGCATCAGTTTAGCCCCGAAGGCGCCCCGGTGAGACCGTACTCGCGCCTCCGTTATACTTCTTACATCCCCACCATGAGGCGGCACGTGCTCATTTTCGGTCTCATTGGCGGGCTGCTCATCGCCACCCTCCGCTACACCGAATACCGGTTCGTTATCATCGAGCACTCGATTGAGCTCTACGGCGCGCTCGTCGCCATCCTCTTCGCGGCGTTCGGCATCTGGCTCGGTCTTCGCATCACGCGCAGTCGCGAAATCGTCCGCGAAACGGTCGTGGTGAAGGAAGTGCTTGTCCCGGCGGAACCCGCCGCCCGCGAACCCTTCGCTCCCAATACAGCACACCAGCAGGACCTTGGCATCACGCCACGCGAGATCGAAATTCTCACGCTGATCGCGCGCGGCTTCAGCAATCGCGAGATCGCTACCCAGCTGTTCGTTTCCGAAAACACAGTCAAGACGCACTGCGCCCGGGTGTTCAACAAGCTTGGAGCCGCCCGCCGCACCCAGGCCGTCCAGCGCGGCAAAGAACTAGGCCTCCTGGTGTGACGGCGTCACCCGAAGGCGTGATTTCCGATGCATTCCCGCAAAATCACCCGAAAGGATGACGACATCCGGCCCCCTTTTCCTGCATCGTGACTCCATCCGCACTCGCATCAGGAGCCAAACATGAAGAAAACAGTCCTCACCTTCGGCCTTATCTCCGGCCTCATCCTCTCCATCCTTACGGCCGGCTCGCTTCTCCTCGCCGACAAAATCGGTTCCGGCCACAGCATGGCTCTCGGCTACACCATCATGGTGGCGTCGTTCCTGCTAATCTACTTCGGCGTCCGTAGCTACCGGGACAACACCCTCGGCGGCAAAATCTCATTCGGCCGCGCCTTAGCCTGCGGCATCCTGATCAGCCTCATTACCACCGTCTGCTACGTCGCGATGTGGGAGGTCCTCTACTTCAACTTCATGCCACACTTCATGGACGGCTATTTCGCCGCGCAGATTCATAAGGTGCAGTCCTCCGGAATCGACCCCGCTACCATCGCCGCGCGGGTCGCCGCCATACGGCACTCTCAGGAGCTCTACCAGAACCCCTTCGTAAACATGGCGTACACGTTCATGGAGCCGCTGCCCGTCGGCCTGCTGATTACTCTCATCTCCGCTGTCATCCTCCGCCGAAAGGGCCCTGTCGAACCCACAGCCGCTCCCGCAGCCATGGCCGGATGGAATCAAAAGGCCGGGGTCTAAGGCCCGAGGTTCCGTCTTCCGGCTGTACGACAGGACCGGCTCTTACAAGTTGATGCTCCTGTGCTTCGCGGCCGCTCTGGCGGTGGCCGGCCTGCCGGTGCTGCGGTTGGGTGCTTACGCCTATCGCGAATGCGCACAAAGCCGGCCGGGAGAATGTGCCGACTTTCGCCGACCGATAGCAGCGCAGCCTCCAACGCCGTTCTAACAATCACACTGATTGCTAAACGGCGTCTTCCCGAGAAAGAACAGCGAGCCCCGCCGGGCACGGGAGCGCCAATATATTCTTGAACTTGTTGCGCCACATAGCTGTCCCGTGTCTCGTTGCCGTTCTGATCACAGCTGCTGCCGCTTCAGGCCAGCCGGGTAACGAGGACGCGGGGCCTAGACATTCATGGGCAGAGTATGGCGGCAGCGCCGATTCCGCGCAATACTCCGATCTGTCGCAGATTAATCGCGAGAGTGTGAAGCGGCTGCGTGTGGCTTGGCGCTATTCGACTGGCGATGCGCGTGAATATTTGTTCAACCCCATCGTGGTTCACGGCGTCATGTACGTTCTCGCAAAACAGAATTCTATCGTTGCGTTAGACGCGAAGACAGGGCGTGAGTTGTGGGTGCACGAAACCGATCCGAATACCACTTTGATCACAAAGCGCGGGATCAACTACTGGGAAAGCCCTGATGGCAGGCAGCGGCGTTTGCTTTTCGCCTGCAACAACATCCTGCAGGCGATTGATGCCCGGACGGGCAAGCGCATCCTCAACTTTGGCCGAGATGGCGGTGTCGACCTTCGAGACGGGCTGGGGCGCGCTCCAAAGTCACTGAGCTTAGTGCAGTCAATGACGCCCGGCAAGATTTTCGGCAACTTGCTGATTCTCGGTTCTGCGACGAACGAAGAATACAACTCCGGACCGGGCGACATTCGCGCCTATGATGTGCGCGACGGTAAACTTGTCTGGACATTTCACACGATTCCGCATCCAGGTGAGTACGGCTACGATACTTGGCCTCGAGACGCATGGAAGACGGTTGGCGGCGCAAACGCCTGGAGCGAACTGACGCTAGATGAACGGCGTGGGATTGTTTTCGTTCCGACCGCCAGTCCGAAATACAACTTTTACGGTGCGGATCGGACGGGCTCGAACCTGTTTGGTAACTGCCTGCTCGCTCTGGATGCGCGAACGGGCCGCCGGTTGTGGCATTTTCAGATGGTTCATCACGACATATGGGATTACGACAACGCAACGGCCCCTAAGCTTCTGACTGTGGTTCATGACGGGGTCAAGGTCCATGTTGTGGTTCAGGTGAACAAGGAAGGATTTGCATGGGTGTTCGAACGGGACACCGGAAAGCCACTGTGGCCTATCGAGGAGAGGCCAGTGCCGAAGTCCGATATGCCCGGCGAAGTGACATCTCCGACACAGCCGTTCCCGCAGCAACCGCCACCGTTCGCGCGGCAAGCTTTTGGCGAAAAGGATCTGAACCCTTACATTGCGGATCCGAATGAACGCGAAAGGTTACTGATCAGCCATACGGAACGCGCGCAACGAAGGAATGTTCACTCCTCCGGATACTCAAGACACCATTGAAATGCCCGGCAATAACGGGGGTGCGAACTTCGGCGGCGCAGCAGTTGATCCGCACGCCGGAAAACTGTATGTAGTCTCGAAGGATTTGCCAGCGATGCTGAGGCTGCAGTTGAGTGAACCTGTGCAGGCGCAAGCTACGAGTTCACCGGAAGGTAAGGGGCGCGCTCTCTTTGCCTCGAACTGCGAATTGTGCCATGGCGCGGATCGCAACGGACGTCCGCCTGGAACACCGTCCTTGGTGAACATCGGTGACGAGCTCAGTGCGGATCAGATCAAGAGCATCGTGCGCCACGGAAAGGGGCAGATGCCGGCCTTCGCTCAACTGAATGAGGACGAATTGAGCGATTTGGTGTCGTACCTGCAGCATCCCGTGGGGGAGATCTCCAGTCACGAAAAGCGGACTGCGACGGTGGATAAACGACCACTCGGTCCCCCAAGCAAGCTGCACTACAAGACTCCCTTTGGCTTCATGTTTGTAAGCAGTGGACTTCCAGCAATCTCGCCTCCATGGACGACACTCACGGCCTATGACCTGAACGCGGGGACGATCGAATGGCAGGTTCCGCTCGGCGAAGTTCCTGAACTCACGGCCAAGGGCATTGACAACACCGGAAGTCAATTCCCGAAAGTCGGGCCGGTTGTCACGGCAGGGGGACTCCTGTTTGCGGGTACTCGCGACCGGAAATTCCGCGCACTGGATACGCGCACCGGAAGGGAACTGTGGGAGTACGAGGCAAGCGCGGGAATAGAGGGAATGCCGGCCGTGTATGAACTGGACGGCCGCGAATATATTGCGATTTGTGCTGCGGCGCGATCTGCGACGCAGACCCATGCTGCCGCGGGTCATCCAGCGTCGACCGCACCAATCGACGGTGAATATGTTGTCTTCAGGCTTGAATAATTCTTTGCTGACGGGTTCAATGCGTAAGCCGCTTCGATCCTTGCGTGTTTCGGCCGCATACGGCTGGTTTCCACTGTTTCGCCTATCGCTAAGGGCCGGCCAGGGGTGGAGTGCGCTGAGTCTCCTGAGTGTTCTGATTTGCTACGGTCGTTTCATCGCCGCTACGCGTTATGCGTAGGGTTCAGAACCGTTTCAACAACAAAACTGAGTTCCCGAGCGACGTCGTCCGGTAATTTATGAAGCACCCTACCGATCACTGCTGAGATCTGGGCGACATCAGGCGACTGCGGCAAGGTGAAGCTGCGGTTGTACTGGCCAAGCCAAATGCGCAGGCGCTCGACGGCGAATGCAGCCATACTGTTGTCACTCGTTTCGACTGCCCCCAGGTACGTCCTTAGGCGCGTCCACTTATCCACATTGTTAAACGACTTTAGGACAATGCGCCAAACCCTTGGATCGCGATTCGCGAGCGCTTCCTTCCACACCAAATCCGCTGGCACGAGGTGCGCGCTCAGCAGACTGATTGCCGCTTCGCGAGCGACGGAAGGAACATCTGAATTAAGCACTTTGAGAAGGGAGTCACTGTCAACCACCCTTAGAATCCGTAGCGCGCGGATGGCCGATCTCCTGGTCTTAGCCGAAGGATCACGTATCAGGACCGCAATGCTCGCTGCATCCATCGCATCTCTTACCTCGGCGAGGCCTAGCGCGCAGATGCTTCTGGATCCTCGATCACTACCGAGTGCCGCACGATAGTAAGCGGGAACCGAAACATTCAGCAGCTTTGGAAGCGACTCCTGGGCCGAATGGCGTAGCGCCGGTGATGCATCCAACAGAAACCCGAGGAGTTGATCACTACGCGGCTCAGGGTCGGCGGCAAGTGATTCAAACGCCATGCGACGTATCGGCGGAAACGGATCTCTTACTGCGCGATTACGAAGTTCTGGCCAGTGCGCTGGCATCTGGTCCCGCACGAACGTAAAAGCCCACTTCCTGATCAATACATCTGCATCAGATACAGCAGCTTCGATAACGTCTCGACGCTTAAATCCCGAATTCTCGACAGCAAGAAAGAATGACCGCCGTCGGGCCGCACGATCCTGCGATTCCAGGCCCTTCTGCAATGCTTCAGACGAGTCCGGTTCCTTCAGAAAGCGCCTTATCGACTCCCACAGTTCAGGCGCAAACCGCTGAGATCCGCGCAATCGATCCAGCAGAGAAAGGCAAGAAACAAAACTGTCTGCATAGCGGGAGTGTAGGCGCCTGCAGATCTCGACGTGTGCAGCCACTCTGATCTGTGGCACCCAGTCCGCCGCGCGTATCAGGAGGAACGGCACAGCGTCCGCCGATTCATCTTGCACCAGGCCTCTAACGGCTTGCTCACGCACGTAACCGGATGGATGACGGGTCGCAACCCGCAAGAACGCGGCATCTTCTTCTGTGCTGATCTTCGTTGCTGCGACGACCTCTGGCCGCAGACCATACCAAAGATCAAGATATTCCCATCCTCGTCGGACTGCCTCATCGAGTTCCGAAATGGCCTGGTTCGGTATTAGCGAAAGCAGATGCTTGACCGCTTCTCGTGCGGCGGAACGAACAGATCCGTTCTTGGCTAATGCCACTTCCAGCACATGGCCGATAACGCCAGGCTCGCCCGAAGCCCTGATTTCGGCAACTATCTTCAGAAGCCGCTGATCGGCGGACCACCGTTCGAGTAGCGCCGGCTTGCGCCGCGCTTCCGCAAGCAGGTCGCGAGTTTCTGCGGAGATCTCGAACAGGAACTTCTTCATCCGGACCGGACCGAAGTCCGATTGACCTATTATGCCGGGGCGGTTGCATCACGGCGCAATGGAGCTGGCGTGTTCAAGCGTGTATTTGGAATCACAGGGAGCCCGGCATCACGATTGCTTGACCTTGCAGGGGATTCCCACCTGAACGCGTCAGCGTTTCGAAAGCCGCGCAGCGATGTCCGGATCGAGTTTACTTGCCAGCATTAAAGCTCGTTTGGCGCCTGCGTCGTCGCCCTGCTGGCGGAGTGCTAACCCGAGATCGTATTCGAGAATCCCGGCGAGCGGATCGAGAGCGAGTCCTTGCCGGAAGACTTCGATAGCCTCCTGGATTCGGCCTGCCGAAGCAAGTGCAGCTCCCAAACTTTCATAGCCGGCGACCATTTCGGGATCGAGTTCGATGGCACGGCGGAACGCCTGAATCTGATCTGCCGGCTGCTTGTCTAACGTCAAAGCGAAATCGAACTCCGCGGATGCATCTTGCGGATACGACTGTGCGGCGAATCCGAGGATCTCAGACGCGCGTTGAGTGTCACCTGCTTCTGCCAGTGTTGACCCCATGAAGACAAGCCCACGCAAGAAGTAAGGATAGGCCTGGAGCGCTTGCTCGTCCTTCTGGATGGCGGCCGCGCGATTGCCTTTTGCTTTCAAAGCAACTGCTTCTTCGAAAAGCTGGTTAGCCTTCCATTTAAAATCGCGTGGCAAACGGTGCAGAATGACACACTGACTTCCCTGGTCGATGATCCCGCTGGTTCCCCCATACGGCAGTTGCGCTGCTGCCTCGGAGAGGCGGGCGTCCATATCGGCCAACTTCATTTCGCCCACGAACCCGCCACCGGGGGCGGTTGGGTGCAGCGAGGTGTCCCGCGCCACGTCGTAAAAAGATTCGCCTCGTGCAAGCCGCTGCTGTACCGCTTCAGCTTTCGTGTGATTGTCGACCACAACGATTTGGAGATACTCCCGTTTCGGCGCTATCAACGAAGTCAACCGCTCATCCCGGGTCTTTGCTGTGATGCCTAATTCCGGATGCACACCGATCCAGTGATCGGTAAGCCGGAACCCATTGGAATTGATACCGGGCATGTGGCACTGTATGCAGTCGGATTTCGCATTGATGGGGCAAATCGAGGCGTGCTGCGTGATGGCAGCCGAATGACATCGAAGGCAGGTGTTCACAGAACGCTCGGCGACCTGCGTCGAGTCTTGATGAGGATCGTGACAGTCCGTACAACTCAGTCCCTCGCCGCTCTGGATAAAACATTCAGAGTGGCGGAGCGCGGGAACCTGGCTCGATACGAGGAGGTCACCGGGTACCGGATCGGAATGGGCTACGCTGCTGAGACCTGTGTGGCACTGTCCGCACACCTCCATAACGCGAGCTCCGCTGAGCGTTTCCGGCTTGAGAGGGGCCTGGGAGCGATTTGTCGTCCGCATGGAAGCGACGTGATCCGCGGCCGGGCCGTGGCAACTTTCGCAGCGAACACCACCGTGGACTGCGGCTCCGAGCGTGCCGGGCTGACCGTGGCAGGTAAGGCACCTCCGTTCGAAGTCTTTGCTCAGCGTCCGGCCGAGTAAGCCTTCTAAGTCGTTAGGCTTCTCAGCTTCGAAACCAGGCGAAAGGATAAGTGATCCGTGAGGCGAGTACGCATAGCGGGCCTCCAGCAAAGTTGATCTGGCAAGTGGAATTCCATCGACCTTATCGAGGCGCAAGAGAAAGCTCACGCCGTGACGTTTGCCACCGATGATCGCCTCGACCGGCAGAACGGTTTTGGCGCCCTGAGCAGACGCGACAGAAAACGCGAATCCATTTGTGACGCGGCGGACTTCGTACCGCAAGGGGGGATCGGGGCCCTCTACTTTCTGGACATCGAAATCAGGCGGTAGAGATGGCGCGGTAGCACCCTTCCACGTGTTGGCCATCGCTGTAGTGAGCTGGGCTGCAGAGATATCCTTGTGACACCTGGCGCAAGACTCCGGGCCTGCATAAGGTTGCGGAAGGCCGGCCGCGGAGCCGGGCCGAACCAAGATCAACAATATGGCTATGGCCGAGGCTCTGAAAAATGAGCCAACCATCCTTGCGGTCAACGTTTCAATATAACAGCGATCCCCAAATACCACGCCAGACGAGAAAAGTGGCCATGCGGCGAGATCCGCATATATAATGATCATCGCTTCACACATCCAGGAATCTACGTGCTACCTAGCTACTTATCCAAAGCTGCACCCAACCCAAGTTCGAACCGCGCCCCATGGTACAAGAACACAGCACCGACTTACGCTGGCGTTTTTCTTTGGGTCGTTTTTTATCGAGACATCGCCGCGGCGCTGGATCACACCGGCCCTGCTGTTTGCGTATTGGCTCTGGTAGTGGCTGGACTCATCAGCTATGGCCTGTTCTACTACATACCGGCTTTGATCGGCATGCGAACCGGTTATCCGCTTTACGTTGTGGGCAGTTCGACGTTCGGCACACAAGGCGGATACCTGATGCCCGGCTTGCTTATGGGAGTGCTGCAAGTAGGCTGGATGTCGGTGAATGCGTTTGTCGCCGCCACCTTCATTCTCTCGGCGTTTGGGTCCAAAGCCGGCCCGGGAGGACTGCTCTTCGGTCTGATAGCGACGGTGTGGGCGTTGGGACTCGGCTTTGTCGGTGCTAAGGGAATTGGTTACGTCGCGCGCTTTGCACTGTATCTGAACTTCGTGCCTCTGCTGATGATATTGGTCGTCTTCGCAAGGAATGCGGGCGGAATTGGACAGTACTCGGCGCCGCACCCGAACACCTACGTGGGATTCACAATGCTGATACAGATTGTGGTGGGCTTTTTCGCAACGGCAGGTGCGGCGGGCGTTGATTTCGGAATGAGCAATCGCAACGAACACGACGTTCGATGGGGCGGCCTAATCGGTATTCTGCTGGCGGTCGTTGTGGCGGGTGCGCTCCCGCTGCTATCCGTTGCCGGCGCTCATGTTCTGTACGGAGTTCAGGACTATCACTTCGACTCGGCCATCGCGCAAACGGGTGGATTTGCGGGCATCGTCTTCTTTCTTTTCGCGGTGGCTTCCATCGCACCGATGTGTTTCTCGTCGTTCATTGCGGGCAACAGTCTGGCGACTATGATTCCAGGAGTGGCTCGTACCACGTCCACAATGGTGGGCGCAGTGATCGCAGCGATTTTGGCGATAACGGGCGCAGCCGCCAATCTGGTTGGTCTATTCACGATTATTGGCGCCTCGTTCGGGCCGATTTGCGGCGCCATGGTCGCGGATTATTGGCTGTCGGGGAAGAAGTGGGCAGGACCGCGGGAAGGCATCAACTTTGCAGGTTACGGGGCGTGGGCCGTCGGTTTTGTGATTGGGATTCTACCCTTCCTGCCGATCGCCGAAGAGACCAAAGCCTATCTGCAACCGGCGGCTGTCTACAGCTTTATTGCCGGTTTCATCGTGTACGCTATTTTGGCCAAGGCCGGCCTTCAGTCAAAGGTCGTACCGAGTTTTCAGCCTGTTCCTGTTCCTGAGTAGGCCAAGCTCTACGGATGTTAGTCCGGGGTGTCAGGCGCCATCGCACGTTCGGATCACGCGCCCTGTTGCGCGCGCGGAAATGTAAGCCAGCAGAGGGAGTAACTCGTTCGGCTAAGACGAAGGTACTGCTTGTCCTGGTACTGATTTGTTCGTGGTAGTTGCAAAAAGGGCTTTACAACTTAACTTAGGGGAATATACTACTCACACCCCGAAATCTTCGGGCGTCTGTTGTCGCTCTCGACGGCCTTGCGTGAGGGTCAGCGTCAGTAAAGCCAAGACGGTGTCTTTCTGACGAAGAGCATTGCAGCCCACCGTAAAGATCACCGAGGGACATCGTGATACGTCTGCGCTCTTTGTTGCAGTTGGCTTTTGGGGACAGATCAGATTCTTCAGATTTGCGAAGGAACGGCGGGTCAGCCATCCGCATGGCGAACCGACATTGGAGCATTCCGGTTCTGCTCATCGCGATGTTCAGTCCAACACTGTTCGGACAAGTGATTAATCACCCGGACTGTAACGATCCGGACGCTCACGAGATTGCCTGTACCGAACCTACGCGAGCCATTATTAGTGACTTATACGCGAGCGGATACGAATACTACATCGGTCACGCCGAGCCGACTGTGCTGTTCTTTTCCACCAATGCCGGCTCCGGAAATAACATGCGCTGGAAGCTAACGCTTCCGTCCACAGACCCGACGCCGACCCAAAGCGGAACGGCCACTGCCAATTTCGAGCTATCGGTCGTTAACTGGGTCGGCCTTTCTCTCTGCGATCCTAACTCTTCTCCGGGCGGCGCGTGCACGCCGGATAGCGATGCGAACGGCGCAACCGCGGGCTCCGCGTTTCTGGAACTGCAGTTCTTCCCACCCGGTCCCTCCGGCTGCTCGGACACTACAAAGTGGTGTGTTCTTCTTCACATCAACACTGCCGAAAACTTCACCACCTTCCAAAAGAAGAACTGCGCTGAACCGACAACCGCGGTGTTTCTGACGACCAATGGCTCGCCAGGCGGACCGCAACTGGCGTTTAACACCGGTGACACTGTGATCGTCACCTTGCAAGATACGAGCAACGGCCTCCAGGCCACCGTTAATGACGTGACCACTTCTACTACGGGCAGTATGGTGGCAAGCGGCGCAAACGGTTTCCAGCACAACGCCAATCAGACGGACTGTAGTGTTACTCCATTTAATTTTCACCCGGAGTTTGCAACCGCCAGTCAAGGACTGGGGACAGGTTGGGCAAACCTGTTCCCCAATGTCTCATTCGATAACGAAATCGGACATTGGGAACTGTGCTCGGATAAAGGATGCAGCTCACCCCCACAAGAGCCCAACGGGACAGGAGGCGCATTAGTAACCGACACAGGTTGCGGAGTCATTCGGGGCGTCGGAGGGTGCACCGATGCAGAGAACGATCATGATGGAACGTCGTATCTGCCCGATTGGCCGGACGGCTCTTCGAATTTTCCGACATCCTGGATCATTACTTCGATCACGGACAACGGCGTGGGTCCGCTTAGTGCATCGCCGTCCAGTCCAACCAGTTACACCCAGGGTTACAAAAATATCGAGTTCGAGACTACGGAGACGACGACGGTTCCGGCGGGTGGGCTCTATCCGTTTTTCACTCAGGCGGGCACAGGTAGCAACTGCGTATTCAACTTCGGGAACGACATACCTGGAGTTACGACGAACGACTTTTCAAAATCAGCGCAGTATAACCCGCGCACAGTGATTACCAACCCCTGTTTCCCGGCTTCGGCTACCATACTGCCCACAATCAGCAAGGGTTTCGCGCCGGCTGTGATTCCGGTAGGCACCACAACGACCTTGTCTTTCACCTTGGGAAACGCAAACGGGGAGGCGCTTACGGGCGTAAGCTTCACGGATGCACTGCCACCCGGAATTACAGTATCGGGGACACCGACCAGCACCTGCGGAGGGACACTAACCGCCTCGGGGGGCTTCATCAGTCTTTCGGGAGGGAGCCTGCCTGCATTGGGAACCTGTTCCATTAGCGTGACGGTTACTGCTGCGTTAGCCGGCGTCTTCACTAACACGACGAGTGGTGTGAGCTCGAACGAGTCTCTCACGGGACCGAGCAGCAGCGCTGTGCTTTCAGTGGCGTTGCCACCGTCGATCAGTAAGAGTTTTTCGCCGAAGAAGATTGTGCCCGGCGGTTCGACCACACTCACGTTCGTCATTACAAACCCGAATCTGGCGATCATACTGCACGGCGTGGGGTTCACAGATCCACTGCCGGCAGGCTTGATGGTGGCGACTCCAAACGGCTTGACGAACACGTGCAGCACTACTCCTACGGCCGTTTCTGGGACGCAACTCATTTCGTTGACGGGAGCTGTGATCGGCGCCAATTCCTCTTGCACGATCACGGTCAATGTAACTGCAACGAATCAAGACAACATCTACACCAATACAACCTCGAAGGTGACTTCCACAGAGGGAGGGCTTGGGAACCAAGGTTCCGACACGATAATCGTTGCGTTTCCGCCGAAGCTTTCGAAATCGTTTGCTGACCTGGCGGTTCCGCTCGGCTATGGTGTTCCGCTGACCTTCACGATATCTAACCCGAACAGCGTTGTCGCATTCACGGGGGTGTCCTTCACTGATCCGCTGCCACCCGGGTTGCTGGTCGCGAACCCGAATAACCTGACGGGATCGTGTCCTGGCGGAACAATAACTGCCACGCCCGGCAGTGCAACTATCAGTTTGACTGGCGCGTCGCTCGCGCCGGGTGCGTCCTGTACATTCACGGTGACCGTGGTTACGAACAAGACAGGCACGCTGACGAATACCGCTGGCCCGGTGACTTCTGACCAAACCGTTCCAGGCAACTCGGTTACGGCAACTATTACTGTGGGGAGCGTGTTCGAGGTGAATTACGCCACAAACCTACAAAGAGGCGATAGCTTCGTCATGATCAGCAACTCGGGAGAAAACGGAGCGTCTCTGTACGGGCCTGGATTTGGTCCGGCAGTGGGCAACTTGTGCATCAATGTATATGCGCTAGACCCAGGAGAGGAATTGGTTTCCTGCTGCTCGTGCCTAGTGACGCCGGACGCACTGGCATCGCTGTCAGTGCAGAATGACATCTTATCGAATCCCAATACGGCAGGGACTCGCACTTCATTGGTGATCAAGCTGGTATCCACTTTGGCCGGCGGCACCGGAACGGCCACAACTTGCAGTAACTCCGCTGCACTCAAGGGAACGCTTGCGTCGGGACTGCTGGCATGGGGGACCACGATCCATGGGACGCCGGCCGGCGGGGAGGCCGTCACCGAAACGTCTTTCGTGCAGGCAGTGCTCAGCCCAACCGAGCTGGAAAGCCTGACGAATCGCTGCGCATCGATAATCGGCAATGAAACCGGCGCGGGAATCTGCAACTTCTGCAGGGCCGGAGGCTTGGGCGCTGAGCGGCGTCCTTAAATGCCGCATCTGTAGTGGAATCTCGACGGAACGGGGGAAAGGCTGCGCCAAAGCAGCATGCCGAGTACCCCGACCATCGTTGATTGCCGAAACTCGCTAGCGGCGACTGCCCATCGGCTTTGCTACGGGCGCGATCCGGCATCGCGGTCGCTCTCCCGCGAGTGGCCGGCCAGCCCTCAATCCAACCCACTTGTACGCAGCGTCCTTGGCTCCTTCAACGCCATTGAGATAAGATGCCGTCATTTGCATCGATGGTCCGACTATTGTCCCGGCTACTCCTCGCTCTGTATCCTCTGGCCGCCATGGCCCAGCAACCGATTGCATTTCCCCATAACACGCACATGAAACTCGGGATGCAGTGCATCGATTGCCATATCGGCGCAGACGTGCGTGATAGCGCCGGCATTCCGTCCGTTCGAAAATGCATGCTCTGCCATGCCAAACTGGCGCGGGAAAAACCCGAGATTCAAAAAGTTCGCGGATACGCTGAAAGGAACATTGAGATTCCCTGGGTGCGCGTGTATGAGTTTTCTTCTGCCGCTCACGTCAAATTCCGCCATGCGCCGCATTTCGCGGCCGGAGTTCCGTGTTCAACGTGCCACGGAGATCTGACGAAAGCCACCGTGGCCGAGCGAACCGTCCACCATACTATGGGTACCTGCCTTGCCTGTCATCGCCAAATGCACGCATCCCAGGACTGCGCCGCATGTCACTACTAATGCTTGTCGAAGCGCATCGGACGCGAATGGAGAAGCCGCTCTAGCCAATGGATCGCCGCAATTTTTTCAAAATCGTTTCGGCCGTTTCCGCGGGCGTCGCTACGACGGCTTGCGACAAAAAAGGCGATGCGCTGATTCCTCTGCTTGTTCCGAACCATGAAATGGCGCCTGGCCAGGAAAGCTGGCATCCGGCCGTTTGCACCGAGTGCGCCGGTGGGTGCGGTACGATCGCGCGCGTCATGGAGGGAGAGCGTATCGTTGAACGCAATGGCGAGAAAGTTCGCCAGCGCATCGCCTGCGTCAAGAAACTGGAAGGAAATCCGCTCGATCCCATTAGCGGAGGACGCCTTTGCGCTCGCGGACAGGCGGCACTTCAATCCCTCTATAATCCCGATCGTGTAACGGGGCCGCTCCGTAGAAGATCGGCTCGCGGCAAGGCTGATTTCTCGCCCGACTCCTGGGACCAATCCATTTCTTACGTTGCTGACAGGTTGAAGGCTTCCTCCGGCGATCCTGCGAAGATCTTATTTCTCACGACGCCCCAAACGGGTTCGCGATCCGCGGTCATTGGGCACTTCCTGGAAGCTATCGGCTCGCAGCCTCCAGTGGTATGTTCTGTTGCCGATTTCGCGCTGGAAAGGCAGGCGGCTGCTTGGGCATTTGGTTCGAACGGGCTGCCGCGCTACGATCTCGGCAACGCACGGTATGCACTCTGCGTGGGCGCCGATTTTCTTGGCGGTTGGACTTCTCCTGTTTATTACACGCGCCAGTTCGGTAATTTCCGTCAGGGCCGCCCCGGCGTACGCGGCAAGCTGGTTCAAGCCGAATCCAGGATGTCCCTGACTGCTTCAAATGCGGACGAATGGCTGCCGCTGCGTCCCGGCACCGAACCGCACTTTCTCGCGGCGATCGCGCGCATTTTGCTAGAGGAGAAACTCGCCCGTAATGCGGATGCACTCTCGAAGCCCATCCAGGATTCGCTGCTCGCGGTA
The DNA here is from genome assembly GCA_963795905.1 of uncultured Acidobacteriaceae bacterium. Classification (GTDB taxonomy): domain Bacteria; phylum Acidobacteriota; class Terriglobia; order Bryobacterales; family Bryobacteraceae; genus Bog-105. The sequence goes on from CAWCJG010000001.1 coordinate 66,846, forward strand.
AACGTGACCGATATCGCTCGCGCCGACTGGTATCGACGAAAGGCGCATTCGCCGCATTGGCCGCGAACTGGGCGAATCGGAGGCACCCCTCGTCATTGCGGGCGCTTCCATCGTACAGACTAATTCGTTCGACGCTCTTGTAACGGCACACTACCTGAATCTGATGCTGGGCAATATCGAAAAGCCGGGCGGCGTGTTTCCGCCTTTTCCTTCGATAGTCCCGGTTCCGAAAAACACGAATGTGTCCGCTGCATTGAAGAAGGCGCAAGTTCTCCTTTTGGATGGTGCGAATCCGGTCTACACTCTTCCACAGGCAAATGGAATCTCCGCACAACTGGCCCACCTTGACCTGATTGCCAGCTTCGGCATGTTCATTGACGACACGGCGGCGTACGCCGACGCCATCCTTCCAAGCCACCACACCCTCGAATCGGAGATAGCTGTAGTTCCGTCGGTTTCTGTTACTCCAGTTTCCGTCGCTGTCGCGACGCCTTTCGTCCAGCCGCTTCACGACACGCGCCCGCTCGTCGAAATTTTCGGCGCCATCGCGCGAAAAATGAATGCCACGTTCCAGCCCGTAACTGCCGCGGCTTTCGTGCAGCCTTTGCTCGCACCTGATCAGAACTGGGCACAGGTGGCGCGCGAAGGCGGGCTCTGGCGGACTGGCGACAACGCCGCCGCAGTTTCGAAACCAGTCGCTGCGAACACGTTTGAGTTGCACGGTCCCACTTTTCAGGGCGCGCCCGATCGGTTTCCACTTCTGTTTCAACCCTATCTTTCGCTGCAGTACCACGAGGGCGGCGGCGCCAATTTGCCTTGGATGCAGGAATTGCCGGATCCGGTATCGAGTGCGATGTGGGATCTTCCCGTCGAGATCGATCCGCGCACCGCGGCAGGGCTGGGAATCGCTACGGGAGACTGGGTGCGAGTCGAGTCCATGCATGGCGGTCTCGAAGCTGCAGCTTACGTCAATCCTGCGGCGGTTCCGGGCGTGCTTAGCATGGCAATCGGGGAAGGGCACACCCATTACGGCCGGTACGCTTCGAACCGGGGCGCCAACCCGTTATCTATCATTTCGCCGGTTTGGGACGATTCGGGTGGCGCGATGGCCTTCGGCGCGACACGGGTACGCATTGCGAAGTTGGAGCGATCACCCGGTTTGACTCAATTTTCGCCGAATGATCGCGAACAAGGACCTTGGGGGTACAGATGACCAATACGAATGAACCGCCGCACCGTTGGGGAATGGCGATCGATTTGGATCGCTGCACCGGCTGCCAGGCATGCGTCGCGGCTTGTCACGCGGAGAACAACCTGCCGCTGTCCGATCCCGAATCCGCAGCGAAGGGCAGAGCCGTTCATTGGATTCGGATCGACCGCTACTACGAGGGCGAGTTTCCAAACATTCACGTCAAACATATGCCGGTGCTGTGCCAGCAATGTGACGAAGCCCCTTGTGAGCCGGTCTGTCCCGTATACGCCACTTACAAAAACCCCGAAGGGCTGAACGTCCAGGTTTACAACCGCTGCGTCGGCACGCGTTACTGCGCCAATAACTGCCCGTATTCGGTCCGTTTCTTCAATTGGTTCGACCCTGTCTGGCCAGAGCCGCTGGTACTGCAGCACAATCCCGACGTCTCGATTCGCATGGGGGGCGTCATGGAGAAATGCACCTTCTGCATTCAGCGGATCAAGCGAGTGGAAACGGAGGCGAAAGAAGAAAAGCGCGCGGTGGCAGATGGCGAGGTTCAGCCCGCGTGCGCACAGTCGTGTCCTGCCGAAGCCATGGTGTTTGGCGATTTGAACGATCCCGAAAGTAAAGTGTCGCGCATGGCCGCGTCCGGCCGATCCACGCGTCTGCTCGAAGAGCTAGGAACGGAACCGAAGGTCTTTTATCTCAAGAGGGCAACTTAAACGTGGCGACACTGACCAAGCCCATTCCTTACGAGAACGTACGCCGCGATCTTTGGCGTCCGTTATCGGGCGCGAGCTCGCGCGTATGTGATCACGCTTTTGATCCTCTCCGCGGTCGTCCTTTGGGGTCTCTGCGCATGGGGCTACCAGCTTCATGAGGGAATCGGTGTTGCTGGAATTCGGCGGCCGGTCTTCTGGGGCTTCTATCTGGTCAATTTCGTTTTTTGGATTGGAATTTCCCATGCCGGAACGTTGATCTCGGCCATTCTTCGCCTCACGGACGCGAACTGGCGCAAACCGGTCACGCGCGCCGCTGAGGCGATCACGGTGTTCGCACTCATGATTGGCGGACTTTTTCCGATCATCCACCTTGGGCGCGCGTGGCTGTTCTTCTGGCTTTTTCCATACCCCAACTCGCGTCTCCTGTGGCCGAACTTCCGCTCGCCTCTCCTCTGGGATGTCACCGCCATCAGCACCTATCTGACGGGCAGCACGATCTATCTCTTCTTGCCCTTGATACCCGATGTCGCTCAACTTGGGGAGCACGCCACTGGCTGGCGGCGGCGCCTGTACCGGATGCTGTCACTCGGCTGGACGGGCAGCGATCAGCAGTGGCACGCGTTGGAGCGGGCGATGAAGTTGATGGCCGCCACAATTCTTGCAGTCGCTGTCTCTGTGCATACCGTCGTCGCGTGGGATTTCTCTATGTCCATCGCTCCGATGTGGCATAGCACGATTTTTGGACCGTACTTTGTAGTCGGTGCGATTTTTAGCGGCATCGCGGCTCTCCTCGTCGTTATGTCGATCATCCGGAAAACGATGCATCTCGAGCAGTACCTGACTCCTCATCACTTCAATAACTTGTCCAAGCTACTGCTCCTGATGAGTCTGCTCTGGGTCTATTTCACAGTGGCTGAGTACCTGACGGTCTGGTACGGCAATGAGCCCAAAGAGATGAATGTATTCGGACCTCGCATCCGCGGCCCGTTCGCTCCGTACTTCTGGGTCATGGTCTTCTGTAACTTCGTCGTGCCGTTCGTGCTGCTGGGCATCAAAAAGCTGCGAACAATCCGCACAGCCACGATCGCGTCCATCACGGTACTGATCGGTATGTGGCTTGAGCGTTTTCTCATCATCGTTCCTTCACTCAGCTTCGGCCGTCTGCCTGCTACGTGGGGCCGATACAGTCCGACTTGGGTGGAGATCTCCATTACGTGTGCGACCTTCGCCGCAATGGCCGTTCTGTATTTGCTTTTCTCGAAACTGTTTCCCATCGTGTCGGTCTGGGAGTTCGAACCGCATGAGGACCAGGAGGCGTAACGAGTATGTTTCTTGCGGCCGAATTTCTTGATGAAGAAGCGGTCATCCGTGCTTTGCGCGATTTGAAGTCAGACGGCTGCGGCTCGGAGGATGTAGCAGTATTTTCAGATGAGCCGATCGAGTTTCCTCGTGATGCGCTCCATCGCCCCAGCCATATGTCCCTTGCCGTGGTCATCGGCGCAATCACTCTTTGTCTGCTAACGATTGGCTTCGTTTATTTCACGCAGTACAACTATCCGATCATCACGGGAGGTATGCCGACCTTTTCATTCTGGGCCACCGGCGTCATCTTTTATGAACTGACGATGTTGGGCGCCATTCTCACTACGTTCCTATGGTTTATTCGCGAGAGCGGTTTGCTGCGCTTGGGCCATCGCAAGCCCGCGCCCGCCGTCGAGCCTGGGCTGATTGCTCTCCGTGTGGAATGCGAGTCGAATCGATCGGATGGTCTCAGCCATTTGCTCCAGTTGGCCGGTGCAGTAAATATCAGGACCCTCGCGTGAGCCAGATGAAAGGCAAATGGATCCTGTTTCCGCTATTTACTTTGGGCCTGTGTGCGGCAGAAATCAAGGCGCCACCGTGGGAGAAGTCTCCACTGATCGCGGGGCGCGATCTATTCCGCGAGAACTGCGCAGTTTGCCATGACATCGAAAAGGATAAGACCCACACGCGGAAATTCGGCCCTAGCCTGAATCATCTGTTCAAGAATGAAAAGCTACCGCTCAGTCACGGAAAACCCAACCGGCCCTATGTAGTGATCAGGATCAAGTTTGGCGGCGCGCTCATGCCCGCGTTCCGCACGCAATTGAGCGATTCCGAAATCGATACTCTCGTCGATTACATCGCGTCGAAATAGCGTGAGTTCGAGAGTGTCACAGTTGCTCACCTTGTGACGGTGACGGTTTGCCCTGCTTGTACAGAAACATCGACATAAGTTATCGGCGTCCCGAGTGGGGTAGTTTCCTTGCTTGCCTGTGTCTTCTTGCCATTGACGACCAGGTATTGCAGCGAACCGTCAAAGCTGGCGCGCCACGTGAACCGCGGCCCCGACAAATTCACGATCGAACTACTCTGGTTACGCTGGTGACGTACGTCGATCACATTTTGCCTGACCGGCAGATTGTGGATCTCCGCCGTAGAGGTGTGCTCTGAGAGCCGGGGCAGAGTCTGAATGACGACCGTCCGGGCCAGCATGCGGTCCGTTCCTTTATTGTCTTCGGGTACGACGTTCACGCCCATCATTCCGGTGACGATAGAGCCGATGATGGCAAAGGAGACTTCGGGATACTCACGGCGCTCGCGGCCGGGGCGCGAGAGATCCAGAATCTGCGAGTAGGCTTCTTCCGGAGCATTGAAACGAAACAGAATCTCGGGACGGTAACTCTGCTCTTCAATGCCTGGAGGCGGTTCACGTGTCTGCCTTTTCAATTCCTCGAGCGCCATCTTCATTTGTTCGGAATTGGTTGCCGCCAGGAAATAGAGGACGAATAGGTCACCTGTTCCGATACCGCCGCCGTTCGGTTGAAGAGCGTTGTAGAAGTGTCGGGCTTGATCGTTCCACCCGCGGGTCGCCAGAATCTGCGCGATGCCGTCAGCCTGGGCCTCGAAGCGCGCGGCTTCCTCTGGGAAACCGCGCAAGCTCTGCAACTCTGAGTAAGATCGAAGAGCGCGATACTCGGCAGCGAGAAGATCCGTTCCAACATTGAAATCCTTGCGGTTTTCGGTGTAACCGGGAATCCCACGCGAGTCAACGAACTTGCCGGAATCGAGACGACGGTTCATGATCCGGGGTCGCGACAATATATTGGCGGGTTCAAGCTGCCACTGAAGAATGTAGTCGATCGCGGTGTGGCGGTAGAAGTTGAGGAAGACGGAGCCGGTTGTATAAGCGCTATCGCCGGTCCACATGAACATTCGCAGAGAGGCGTTCATTACGTCGAAGTTTGCGGGCAGGTTGTACCAGAAGTCATCGTCGTTCACGTAGTCGGCAGACGAGGGGTTCCCGTCCTTGTCGATCTCCCAATAACCGGCCCAGCTCTTTGAAGCGGAGACGGATCCGGCGAAGCGGGATAGCATATTCTTGTTCTGGGCCCAAAGCCCCAACGCCGCGGCTCCCATCGCCTGATGCGAGACATCGCGCATGCAGAAAGCGTTCCTGCCGGGGAGGGCGGCTTCATACCAGTCCCCTACCGGATCCCGTCCGGACGAGGCGTAGTGAAGCGCCTGCCCCTTGGCCCAATCGAACGACCGCTGCAATTCCGGGTCGGAGGTTGAGAACGTCAGAGGGGAAGTTGCGATCCCAGGCCAAGCTTCTCCGAACGCAGCAAACAGGAGAACCGGCGCGAGAATCCGGAATCGCAATGGTTGAAAACGATGGGCAAGCAAGTCTTCGTTATTCTAGGCAAAAAGCGTCCCGCCGTTCCAGTTTCATCGGGGATACAGTCAAGAAGTTCAATGAATGGCCGCACTTGAACAGCTCATCGAGTAACGTTACTGCGCGTTGCAGGCCTTTGATACACTTGGCTCGGCAACGGACCAGACCAACTTGGCGCAGTTCCATCCCATGAGTGACGTGGACGCGGAAACGCCGGATCGTGAGCAGTGCGAAGAACAGGTCCGCCGAATCCTCGGCTCGGTAAACTTCCGGAACGCCTCAACCCTCCAGCAACTACTGACCTACCTTGCCGCCAAATCGCTAGCCGGGACAGGCGATCCACCGAAGGAGTATACGATCGGCGTCGAAGCGCTCGGGCGCAAGACGGATTTTGACCCGAAGATCGATGGGATCGTCCGCGTGCAGACTCATCGTCTCCGGACCAAGCTGAAAGAGTATTACGAGGTCGAGGGCAGCCAGGATCCGGTCGTCATCCACATCCGTAAAGGCCATTACCTTCCCACGTTTGAACACAAACCTGCACTCGACCCGATTTTGCCGAGCCCATCGGAGGATACGCCCGGCCGCCCTCAATGGCTGACCGCTAGCCGGCTGATCGTAGCGACCCTTTTCGTTTTAATCGGGCTTCTCGGTTTCTGGCTGGGCCGATTGGATGTAGGTAGCCGGTCCAACCGCATCGGAGTATGGAAGAACGGCGCGGGCAACCTGGACATTGTTGAAAGCTTTTGGGCCCGCTTCCTGAACGATGATCGCGCCCCCGTCATTGCGTATCCGGACGCAGTGTTTCTGCTCGACGATTCGAATGATCTGTTTCGTTACCGCCGCGGCGCGAGCGACGGCCGCGGGAGCGTGGTTGAACCGCATCTTGCCCGCCAGTTTGCGTCCAATCCGCAACTCGTTGGGTTGGCCGGTCAACTGTATTACGAAAACGGCTACACCGGTACGGGAGAATTGGAGGCGGTCGCGATGCTGTCCGGGCTGATGGGGCGAATGGGCGCCAAGCCCACCATCAAGTGTTCCCGGGACCTAACTCCAGACGACCTGAACCAGCATAATGTGATTCTGCTGGGCTCACCCTTTCAGAACGTGGCCGTGGCACAACTTCTGACGGCTGGGGATTTTGTATTTCAAAACCCGGACCAACGGCTTGAGCAATGGCGAGCGCAGATCATCAACGCCCACCCGAAGTCTGGAGAATCAGGCAGCTACGGAACGGAGCGCGATTCGGACACCCGCGTTTTGAACTCCGATTACAGCCTGATCACAATCACGCCCGGAGTAGCGCCGGGCCGCTACATCGCTGATTTAGGTGGCCTGGATACAAAGGGAACCCAGGGAGCGACGATGTTTGCCACCTCGACAGCAGGTGTTGAGCAACTCATGCGCGCGCTCGCTGGTGAGAACCTGCCTGCCGCTGGTGGCGCGCTCCCTGCGTTTCAGGCGCTGATCCGGGTTCGACTGGCCAAGGGATACCAAGTCCTGGGCGCTGAGTTGACTTCCCTCCACCCGATGTCCGCGTCCGGTTCCTTGCGTCCCCAGTCCGGTGCAGTTGCCGTCCGGCATTGATTGTCTGTACTGTTCTCCTCACTTACCCGCAGAGAGCCGTGTAACGAACGGTGAAACGGCATTGAAACGTGCCGGTTATGCCCGCCAAATTCCACGTTTCAGAAATAAGTATCCTTCCGGTAACTAGCCCCCGAAATTTTACCCAGATACATTGCTGACGAGAGCAGGAAGGCTAACATTGACACGTTCTAGGATCAGAGTTCACACGAGCATCGAGATACGCGAAGGAGCATTGAAGCTGGGCAGCGCCATCGGGTTGCTATTTCTGTTGTTGATTTTTGGAGGCGGTTTGGCGTCCGCGCAGGGCGTCACAGGCCGTATCGTCGGCACACTGACCGATTCGAGCGGAGCGGTGGTCCCCAATGCCGCCGTCACTATCACGAACCAGGGCACGGGCATCATCACGAAAGTGGTTTCGAACGTAAGCGGCGAATACAGAGCAGATGGCCTGCCGCCGGGAAAGTATCAGGTCCAAATCGAGGCGCCCGGTCTTGCAACGGTCGTATCGCAGGGAAACGTTGTAACGGTTGATAATGCCACCGTGGTCAGTCTTGCGCTGAATGTCGGCTCCACCAATCAAACCGTCACCGTATCCGCTGTTAACGCGCTCGTCGATACGACAAGCTCGTCCATGGGTGAGGTCCTCGATCAGCGCGAGATAAGCAGCCTGCCCCTCAAGGGCCGCATCTTCTCCCAACTGGTTCAGACGGTGCCGGGCTCAGTGGCGGCCGGGTTCGGTAGCGCTCCAGAAGCTGCAGCCGGCGCCGGTTCATCGGGATCGATTACCGCTAGTGTGAACGGAATGCCCTGGGGCGGGACGACTTACACCCTGGACGGCGTCAACAACATGGAACTGTTGAACGCCTTCATCAACGTGACGCCGCCTTTGGACTCAATCGAGGAAGTCAAAGTGTCCACCAACAATGCCGATGTCACGGTCGGTACGTACGGTGGATCTCAGGTCAATGCATTCATTAAGTCCGGGTCGAACTCGCTCCATGGTTCCGCGTACGAGTTTTTTCGAAACGACTCTCTGAACGCATATCAATGGGGGGCAAGCACGAAAGCGCCCTATCGCGCTAACGAATTCGGCGGCTCACTTGGCGGCCCAATCATCAAGGACAAGACATTCTTCTTTATCGACTACCAGGCCTTGCTTCTGCAGAATGGCATCAGCTATATCCTGACCGTGCCGACTGACCTGATGAAGCAGGGCACGTTCTTGAAATCTCAGTTCCCCGGACCAATTTTCGATCCGGTCACGCATGCCGCTTTCCCCACCGTTTCGACGCCGCAAGGTGACGCCTGGCAAATTCCCGTCAGCCGATTCGATCCCGTTTCGAAGAACATGGTGAATGGCGCCACAATCTGGCCGACCGCTACAGACCAGTCCAGCATCAGCAACAATTACCGGGCCAACACGGTTGAGCCGGACGACAACCATCAATTCGACATCAAAGTCGACCACGAGATTTCCAGCCGTGACCGCATCTTCGTTCGGGAGTCTTACCAACGGCGGGACCTGTCGGCGCCCTCGCCGGGAACTCCCTTCATTCAGATCGGAGATGTCAACGCACTGTCTCGCGATCACAACGCGGGCGTCGGATACACGCGCACGTTCTCGCCGGAGATGATCAATGAACTGCGCCTCGGTTTTAATCGGTTTTACACACAAGATTTCGGCAACGATTTTGGAACCGACGAGAATTCAAAGCTGGGCATTCCCAATGGGAACGATGCGGGGTTGGGAGCGACCGGCCTTGGCAACTTCACAATCGGCAACATCGCCGCGACTGGCTCGCAAGGCTGGACCAATTCCCACCGCATCAGCAACTCGTACGAGATCACGGACAACCTTACAAGGGTCTGGGGATCGCACACCTTTACGTTTGGGGAGGACTACCGCAGGCTGCAAGCTTCCCTTACCAACTCCGATGCAAACAAAAACGGAGACTTCTCCTACATTTCCGATTACACCAGCAGTTGCACCATGCAGCCCACTTGCCAAAACCCGGTGGGCGGAAACCCGTTCGCCAGCTTCCTGTTAGGAATGATGTCGAATTTCGATCGCGGTTTTGTGGCCACCGATCCAGCGACCAGCGCGAATCTTCTGGGCGTGTATGCCGGAGATCAATATCGCGTTACGCGGAATTTGGTGTTGAACCTGGCTTTGCGCTGGGACTTGATCACACCCGCCATCGACCAACACAATCGCCAGTCCAATTTCGACTTGACGAATGGAGTGCTTGATTTCGCTACGGACGGCAATCGCGGGCCAAACGTCAACACATATTACGGCGGGTATTCGCCGCGTGTTGGGTTCGCGTATACACCATTTGGCGCAAATACCACGATCACCGGCGCATTCGGTATTACCCATTTCCCGGGCAACTTCGGTGCGATGGGCGGCTTCCTGGAGCGCAATTTCCCGTTCTTTGAAGTCTTCACCAGCCCTGCACAGCTGCGCAATGTCCCGCTCACCCCGCTCAGTGTTACGGGCCTGCCGCAATATGTGCCGGTGTCTCTGTCGGGATCAGTGCAACCGCCCGCCGGGGTTTCGGTCGAACTGATGTCGAAGAACATCCAGGCTGACGCAGCCTATGCCTGGAACTTCGGAGTCGAGCGGAAGATCAGCAACACCGCGTCTTTCAGCGTCAGGTATGTAGCCACGCGCGGCGTGCATCTGTTCCGCCGCTACGACCTGAACACACCGCCTCCGGGTGATACGCCGTATAACTCGCGCCTTCCATACCAATACTTCAATGCTGCAGGCGAACAGTATGCAACCAACATCGGATATGCGGCCTCGGATGGCTCATCGATGTACAACTCACTGCAAACCGAACTCAAACTGAATTTCACACACGGACTCGTGGGTAGAGTGAATTACACCTGGTCGAAGGAAACCGATGACATGACCGTATGGTGGCCGCTCGACGATAGTTACAACCGCGGCGAAGGCACGAACCAGGCTCCGGATATCCCGCAGAATTTTATCGCGAGTCTCGTTTACAGTTTGCCGTTCGGCCATGGTCAGCGCTGGCTGTCGAACGCCTCAGGTCCTGTGGATTGGGTGCTCGGCGGGTGGCAATTGGGCAGCATCTCCAAACTGCAATCCGGAACGCCACTCATCTTCAATGCCGCATATGACAACCTCGGAAGCGGCATTACCAACCGGGCGAACGTTACTTGTTCTGATGTCAAAACGATTGGTTCAACCTCTGAGTGGTTCGATACCAGTTGTTTCACGACGCCGGCGCCTCTTCAGCTTGGGAATTCCGGGTCCGGTAAGGTGCACGGCCCAGGTTTCTACAACTCGGATATCTCACTATCCAAGTCGATGGCGATTCGCGAGCAGATGAGGCTGGTCGTGCAGATTGATGCGTTCAACGCTACCAATACGCCACATTATTCCAATCCGGATACAAACCTGGCCGATTCCAACTTTGGCCAGATTGGCGGCACAAATGGCATTCCCAGGGAACTCCAACTGGGAATCCATTTCTTTTTCTAGGCCGGGCGCACGCCTCAAGAACGTATAACAGAAATACTCGAGGACAGATTCAAGATGGCTGACAGACGGCAGTTTCTTGCCGGAATGGCCTCGGCTGCATTGGTGAGTTGGACCGCTCGCATGAAGGCCAACTCACTTTCGCCGTCGCGGCAAAATCTTGTTCCGCAGACGCCCTGCCGGGCTCCCAATTACTGGTGTACCTGGGCCGTGCAGAACTACATGTTTGGGCAAGGTCTTCCGGCTCTCGATCCCGCTGTTCTTGAAGGCGAGTCGGGGAGCAAACTGGCTCACAACGCTATGAGCGAATCGGTCCTTTTCGGCAACAACGGTTGGGCAAATAGATTTTTCTCCAAAGTTCGGCCGGATCTGTATCTGCTGCTCGATGACGGGTGGGAATCAGGTGGAACCGCGACCTTCGGTCTGGAAAAAGCCAGATTTTCTTCCTTCAAGGGAAATGCGGCACAACGACTCTGCGAGTTAAATCATGCTGTGAAAAATGCCAACTGGCGTGGCGCCGCGCTCTGGTGCCGCAACACTCCCGGAGGAGCCCAAGACGCCCGTCTCCAGGAGTTGAGCAGAGCGGCGGACATCCGCTACTGGAAGGTCGATATCGGCGATCCGGAATTCAACCTGGTACGCCTGCGGGATCAGAATCACATTCCACTCACACTGGAGCACGTCCATGGCGAACTTCCGGTGAATGGCGACTGGCGCACGGACGGGCGGTTTGGAGATCAGCCGTGGGATTCGCGTCGCATGCAGATTCTGGCGCACACCGATGTATATCGGACCTATGATGTGACGTCGATCCTTTCTTTGCCGACCACGCTCGATCGGCTGGCCGAGATGCTCAAAGGCGCCCAGGGACATCCGGAAGTTCGCGGGCTGATCAACGTCGAGGACGAGGTCTACCTGGCGGCAGTCATGGGCTGCACGATGGGCATCCTGCGCCATCCTCTGCGCGGGTTGCGGCCTGCGCCGGACGTGGATCTCTTTTTTAACGGTCCACGACAAGCGAAGAAACGAATGGACGAGGTGATCCGAGCTGTGCGGTGGCAGCGTATCGCGCCCCCTCTCCCGGCCGGTACCGGCGAAGTTCGGACCAGTCGCGAGATCCTTACCGATAGCAGGACCTTCGAACGAGCCCAAACCTGGCAGACAGATCTGATCGGCCAAAGAGTCAATCAAGGCGCCCCTGCACGGCTCTCCCGCAACATCGAGTTGCCGCAAGTAGAGGCGCAAGGCGAGCCACCGTTTGTCTTCGCGATGAGGTTTTCCAACGGCGCGGTAGCGGTTGGGAGCCAGGAACGTACCCTGCCCGGATATGGCTGGACCTCGCCAAAGTGCGCAGCTACCCTTGAGGTCGGCGATGCCCAGGGACCCTTCGGCGTCTTTGGTGATTTCGAAAGCGTAACGTTCAACCTGAAATCCCCGATTCGCAACCAGCTTGTTCTCGCTCAGGACCTTGCCGGGGACACGGCGTTTGATGTCACAAGTGACGTGCAGGTCCGAGGACGAAGTCTCCACGTGCCCGGTGAGACGATCCGTCGTATAGGCTTGGCCGCGGCAACGCCGGGCGATGTGTCCTCCCCGGGTCTTGTCATTGTTTTGGGATAGCGGGGGCGGAAGGCCCGGTCAATCGTATTTACTCCTCGGTTCTGCTAGTCGGCGATTGTCTGCAAGTCGTTGCTGTACACTGACCTTGCGTGTGTAGAGTACTGGTCACCAATTCATGATCAGAGCAAATCCGCAGGGTTCCTCGACTAGGAACACGACTGGTCGGGGTAGGGCGTTGAACGCCCACCCGATATTTGTGTACGTGATTTTCACGGCGGCGATAAGCTCAGTATTCTATTTTTTGATCATCAAATCCGGCCATATGGGCGCAGGCCTCGGCGGTTACGTAGCTGGCCTGATGTGGTCCCCCGGTCTTGCTGCTCTACTTACATGCAAGTACATCCGCCGTGACATTCGTTCGCTGGGTTGGCAATGGGCGCCGATCAGATATGAGCTAGCCGGCTATCTGCTTCCGCTGTTTTATGCCGCAATAATCTATCTATTCGTTTGGATTACGGGCATAGGCGGCTTTTATAGAGCTGACTTCGTTGCTCTTATTACTAAGTCGTTCGGCCTCGGGCCCCTGCACCCATGGTTCAGTATTGCCTTATACTTCGTGTTCACGGCAACTTTCAGTGTGATCAGAGGCTGCGCTACAGTGCTTGGCGAAGAGATCGGGTGGCGTGGTTTCCTGGTTCCGGAGTTAGCAAAGCAATATACTTTTACTGCCACAGCCCTGATCGCAGGTATAATCTGGGCGCTTTGGCATTATCCCGTTCTGGTCTTTGCTGACTATAATAGCGGCACGCCGGTGTGGTACTACCTTCCAATTTTGACGATCACGATCCCTCTTCTGAGCTTCGTGTGGGCTTGGCTCCGGCTCAGGTCCGGCAGCATCTGGCCAGGGGTCCTGCTACACGCTTCCCACAATACCTTTATTCAAATATTTTTCGAACCGCTCACGGTAGACCACGGCAAAACGCGGTATGTAGCAGGCGAGTTCGGTGCGGCTCTTCTGGCCTTATCGGCCCTGTTGGCTGCCTACTTCTGGGGGAGAAGAGCAGAAGTAGAGTTGCAGGAGGCAGACACTGTTCCGACTGGGCCGTGATTTCAACTCTCATGCTCCAGAACGCATTCCGGCTGCCGGGGACGGAGCGAAGGCCGGACGCGTCGCCAACAACCCCTCGGCTGTATTGGTGTTCGCTCGACTGAAGGAAAGCAGGTTGTAAGATTGGCAGATCGGCATGTCACGACTGCTTTTCAAAGAAGCGGAAAGCTCAACTGAATTGGAACAGGTTCACGCTCTGAACCACCGCGTGTTTGCAGACGAAATAGGTCAGCATACGATCAATTCCTCTGGCCTCCTTATCGATCGTTTCCACGCTCAAAATCGATATTTCATAGCAGTTCGCGATGGAGTGGTCGTCGGAATGATCTCCGCGAACGCCGGGCCAGAGTTCTCGATTGCCAAGAGGCTCACCAACCTGCGTGTTCTGCATGATCTTCCCCGGCCCCTCGAAATACGGTTGCTCGCGATCGATCCACAACAGCGGAACCGAATGATACTGGCCGGCCTGGTGTGGCAGGTTTATAGCTTTTCGCTTTCGAATGGGTTCTCGCACCTGCTGATCTCGGCGATCACCGAGAGGGAATCGATGTACCGCAAACTTGGGTTTCGGTCTCTCGGCCCACCTGTGCCGGACGGCGCGGCGAGTTTTACGCCGATGATGAGGCCCGTCGTCGAGCAGAACCGATCCCACAGCAGGCACGTTACTCTATATGAGCGACATTGCGAACGCATGAGTAGCAAATCAGAACCTGTGAGCCTTATGCCCGGTCCGGTCTGCATAAGCCCCGGCGTGACCGCCGCATTTGCTTCCGTCCCGGTTTCACATCGTTCGTCCATGTTTAGGAACTGCTACGGCAGGGTTACGTCCGTGCTGAATGGATTGCTCACGGGCGCGGAAGCGGTCGTTTTTCCCGGCGGGGGAACACTTGCAAACGACGCCGTTGCCGCGAACCTCAAGGCGATCTTCAAGGACAGACGCGGGCTGGTCATCAGCAACGGTGAGTTCGGCGAGCGGTTGATAAACCAAGCCGAAATGGCCGGGCTGTTGTTTGACCGGGTTTCGACTGCCTGGGGCCGTCCTTGGCCATTTGCTGCAATCGCGAACAGGCTCGATCAGAAGCCGGCGTGGATCTGGGCTGTGCAACTCGAGACGAGCACGGGAGTTCTGAACGACACGGAATCCCTGATTGCAATGGCGAATGACGCTGGATGCGCTTTAGCTCTGGACTGCGTGAGCAGTGTCGGCGCGACCCGGATTGCAAGCGAAGCCGGGCCGGTGTTTTTCGCAACAGGTGTTTCCGGTAAATCGCTGGGCTCCTATGCTGGTTTAGCGTTTGTGTACCTGAGCGAAGAATGCAGGTTCCTGCTTTCGAGGAAAATGCTCTGTCCATCTTTCGATCTTTTGCGGATGCACGAAGTGTGCGGACCCGTATCGACCATCCCATCTTCATCGGTGTTTGCTCTCGCGCGATCACTCGAAGACCACTATGGATCTCCTGAATCGGTGGCCCGGCGCTTCGAACACTACTCCGCACTTGGACAGCAAACGCGGCGGCAGATGCGATCTCTGGGGCTTGCACCTATTTCGCCCGAAGCAGTTGCGGCGCCGAACATCACGAGCTTTGCTTTGCCGGATGATTCCTTCCCGAAGCAGTGTCTCGAGGCGGGTTTTCAGATCGCTTTCGAATCGCAGTACCTGCAATCCCGGAATTGGGGACAGATTGCAACGATGGGGAACATCACGTCAGCGTTGCTGGACGAGTTCTTCGAAGCTCTGGAGCGACGCGGCGTTCTGCCGGGCAGCCTGAGTCTTGCCCGCAAGAGTTGACCCGTTGTCCTGGGCCGCGCTCTTTATACTTCCGACACAACTTTCTTTCCGAGCCATTTTTCCAACATGGTTTCGAGCTGCGCTTTCGTGATTGGCTTGGGCAAATGGTCGTCCATGCCGCAAGCCAGGCAGCGATCGCGATCTCCACTAAAGGCATTCGCGGTCGCGGCGATGATGGGAGTTCGAACGCCTGACGCTTCGAGGCTTCGAATCGCCTCCGTTGCCGCGAATCCATCCATTTCGGGCATCTGACAATCCATCAGAATGAGATCGTAACTTCGAAGCTGGGCCATGCGCACCGCTTCGGTTCCGGTCTCCGCGATGTCCACCCGAAAGCCGAGCCGTTTCAGCATGTGCACAGCGATTTTCTGATTCACCTGATTGTCTTCGGCGAGCAAGACGAGGCCGCGTTGGCCGGAATGGGTAATGTGCTTCCGTTCTGAGGCAGTCGTTGGCGTTGCCGCCGGCATGGGAGACCGTTGTTTCCTGCTCTCTGTTTCTATCTCAAACCAGAAAGTTGTCCCTTGCCCTACTTCGCTCCGAACGTTGATGTAGCCGCCCATAAGCTCAATCAGCCGCTTTGAAATGGCGAGCCCGAGGCCCGTCCCACCATACTTCCGCGTAGTGGACGTATCCGCTTGAGAAAAGCTAGTGAACAGCCTCGCAATCGTTGCCTGATCCATGCCGATGCCGGTATCTCGCACTTCAAAACGAAGCCGGGCAGAACGCTCATCCAGAGTGGTGGCGCTCACCAGCAGGGCAATTGACCCCGCCGGCGTGAATTTTACCGAGTTCGACAGCAGATTGAGAAGCACCTGGCGCAAGCGCGTGGGGTCGCCGACGATTACCTGGGGTACGTTGGTTGCGATTTCGCTCGCAAAAACGAGTTGTTTGCGCTGCACAGACTCTTGCAATAGCGCCCGGCAGTCCTGCAACACATTTGGCAGATCAAACTCGATGCTTTCCAGTTCCAGTTTGCCCGCCTCCACCTTCGAAAAGTCGAGGATGTCATTCAGAATCGTCATCAGCAAATCACTGGAGTGACGAATCGTCCTGAGCCAATCTTGTTGTTCCACTGTCAACGAACTATCGAGAAGCAGGCTGGCCATACCGACGACGCCGTTCATGGGAGTCCGAATTTCGTGGCTCATGACTGCCAAGAACTCGCTCTTGGCTCGACTGGCCGCCTCGGCTTCGTCCTTTTTCTTGTCTAGCTCGTCCGTTCGCTGCGCCACCATCGCCTCGAGCTCCCGTTGGCGTGACACGAGCGAATAGACACGCCACTTCAAGCCCAGCACGATGAATAAAATTGCCAGGCAGCTTGCGGCCGCGAGAGCGGTCCGAGTTCGCCACCACGGGGGGTTAATCGTCAGACTCAGCCGGTAAACGCTCGAAACTTGTCCGCTGGAAGTGTCGGCGGCGAAAGCTTCCAACACGTAAGAACCGGGAGAGAGTTGCGGGTACCGGATCTCGCGGTTGTCTGTGTGGACCCAATTCTGCTCCAGTCCCAGCAAACGGTAACTGATCTTCGTGGCACTCTCATCGCCCGAGTTCAGCAATCCGAACTTTATCGTGAGGGATTCTTTTGCCCAGGGTAGTTGCCTGTCGGGAGTTGCCGTCAAATCTACGGTGCCAAAGCTGGCAGCTACGGCGGTGAGCTTCAAGGGAACCGAACTGGCGCGCTTGCCGGGAGTGAGGTAGTGAGAAAGACCGCCGCTGGTGCCGATCCACACGCTACCGTCGGGATCATCAAAGAATGCTTTGCTGTCGCAGTCGTTCCAGATGAGCCCGTTGTCCTGGGTCAAGTGGCGCCAGTGCGATCCATCGTATACGTCGATTCCGTGATCTTCGCCAATCCAGATCAAGCCTCGGCGGTCCCGCTGTAGAATGACCGCGGCATCGGACATCAGGGTTTCGGTTGAGTACTGCTTCACACCAACGATGCGGTCATTCTTCAGCCAAAAGCGAGTGACACCGTGGGATACTGCGTCCGTCCAAAGCGAGTTTTCACTATCGACCGCGAGTTCGGCCCATTGCCCTCCCAGCCGCAAGTTGGGAGGAAGTTGAATTGGATGCAGCCCCGCGCCGTCGAGCCGGTAAAAGGAAGTGCTCGAGCGAGTGAAGATGTCCCCGTTATCGGCTTCGACCACATCCTGAAGCGGGCTGTCCATGATCTTTCGCGGAGAAAATTCCGCTCCCCACGTTTTGATCTTTTCCGCATCCAATACGTACAATCCCGACAAGGTGGCGAACCAGACCCGATCGTGTTTGTCGGCTAAAATGCGGGAGACCCTTGCGGCCACGTTCAGTTTGGTCACGCGGTTTGTGCGCGGATCGAGTCTAAGAGCGTGTCCCCCGTATGTGCCAATCCAGATGGCGCCATCGGCCGTTGCCGCCAGGCTCTGGACGCTATCGCCAGCCATCCACTCCGGGGTTTTCCAGGGTCTGAAGCGTTTCGTGACAGGGTCCAAAACCGCGAGTCCTTCTTCGTTTCCGACCCAAACACGGCCTGTCTTATCGCGCAGGACTGCCCAAATGAGATCGCTTTGCAGTCCGTCCGCTTTGTTCCAATGCTCCCACTCGTCATAACCGAGCCAGCGCATCAGGCCGTGTCCCAAGGAACCGACCCACAGCGCTCCTCGGTGGTCGACCAAAAGCGCCATGACTCGAAAAGGGGGAAGTCCCTGACGTTCTTCAAATGCGCGCCAGGAGTTTCCTTCCCAGCGGACGATTGCCTTGCCGCTGGTCGTTAGAATCCGCCCGCGTCCATCTTCGAGAAGCGTGTAGTTGTCCTCATGGCCATGCCCCTCCGGCAAGTCGAAGGACTGAAAGCGAGTTGCCTGTTTCCGAAGAATCGCCACATAGCGAGATCCTCGGATCCAGAGATCGCCGTTTGACGCCCGCAGCAAAGCAGCCCAATTATCAGACGGCACGCCTTCCTTTTCGCCCCATACCTGTACGGCGGAACCAGCCATCCGGCACACAGCATGTCCACAACCCAGAATGAGCGCGCCGTTCCCATCCGTAACGACGCTTTGAATGGACGCGTCGGCGCTAGGTACGGCAGGTGCGATCTTCTGGATATCCCATCCGCTTTTGCGGGAATGCAAGGCAAAGAGGGCACCGTCACTCGCTGCGAACACCGTCCCATCCGGGGCAGAGGAGATGGTGGATCCGTTTTGCATGGGCAAGTCTCTGCCGTTGAAGCGGATCGTGCGGAAGACGCCTTTGTCCAGATAGCCCAGGGCATCTTCTACCGCGATCCAAAGGCGGCCCGAGGAGTCGAGATGCAGTGCCTGTATATTGCGGGTGGGCAGACGGGGATCCAGGGCAAATGGCTCAAATCCAAAGCCGTCATAGCGGAAAAGTCCATTCTGTGTGGCTACCCAGATGAATCCTTCATGGTCCTGGGCTAAGGCGGTGACGGCAAGATTGCTCAAGCCCTGTGCTTGTCCGAACTCTTTAAACGTGTAACGTTGCGCAGTGCAAAGCACTGGCAACAGACAACAACACATCAGAAGCTTGGATGCTCGCAAAGGGGGCCTCTCCATCTTTTCGGACGTTTCCAAACATTGCTGCGCTAAGGAAAGCTTGCTGCGCTAAGGAATGTGAATAACTCCCTTCATAATATGTGCTGAGGCGGCATCGGATTAATCCGAGGGCGCTGTAAGGTTTTCTGTGTAAGTTGTTTTGGAGGTAAAGGAGAATAGCTGGGGTGTGGCGGGGGCGTAGGGAGCCCGGAGGGCGACCCACCTCAAGCAACCTGTCCCGAAAATGGAGTCCACCTACGTTATGACCGGGAATAGTCGTATTCAAAGGCGAGAAATTCGTCAGCCGTTTCGCTCGATACAGGGCTTAGGAACAATCGAATGACGTGTTGGCTTTGAGAAACAGGAACTATTACCAGTCGGTACCGGAATGCCATATTACTAGCATTGCCCCATTTTGGAGCGACGAACATTCCTCCACAAAGTGATATTGCTCCCTGATCCTTCGCCATGTTTTGCGCGACGTTTCCACAGCTGCTCTCTCGCATCATCTGTGGTGCTCGCGTATCAATCGAAAAGTATTCAAACTGCTTGTCGACGGTGTTGTAGTCGAAATACGCGATTCGAGTAAACGGTTCTCCATGGGCCCCTGGAGCTAACTGCATTTCCTCTTCGAGAATGGTGCGTCCAACCAAGCGCGTATGTGCAACCGCCGGAGGTAGTTCGGTCGCCTCCGCCCCGGGCCCCGTCCACATTCGCTGCCGTACCTGCCATGTCCCTGTCATGCGCTGAATCAGTGACTGCCGATCACCAGCCCCATAAGCGGCAGCTGACTGACTTTGGCCCGAAACAAGACCCGTGGTTGCGGCGACATACAGCACCAGTAGAGCGATTCTTTCCAGTGCTCGCCTTGCAGTTTTCATTCCTTGTGCTCCCTGGAGTTCTCTCCGTTATCTTAACGGCGGAACGCCCGTGTTCCATTTCCAGTCTGAGGCGGGACACGGCGATCTCTGCTGCGCTACCGCGCTCATAGATGGTATGTTGGCACGCGTGATCTCGGGGACTCCCCACGGCTTTGCAACTGCAAACTACTGGTTGTTCGTGTCATCCATGGTTGTTCGCAAGCACCGGGAGCTCAGCATGGACAGACTCTGAAACGGGGCTCAACTTCGTCCTAAGTGCGCCTAACAAATCAAGCGGCAGCGGGAAGACAACCGTTGTGTTCTTTTCGACACCGATTTCGATGAGTGTTTGCAAATAGCGTAACGTAATCGCAATGGGCTCACGGCTTAAAACCGAAGCTGCTTCCGCCAACTTAGCGGATGCCTGGAACTCGCCAGTTGCGGCGATGATCTTGGCTCTTCGCGCTCTCTCCGCCTCCGCCTGTGCGGCAATTGCTCGCTGCATCTCCTGCGGTAGGTCTACTTGCTTGACGTTCACACGCGTCACCTTGACTCCCCACGGTTCAGTGTGCTCGTCAAGAATCGTTTGAAGTTTCGTGTTTAGCGTCTCTCGCTGCGACAGTAAATCATCCAATTCCACTTCGCCCAATACCGAGCGGAGACCGGTCTGCGCCGCCTGCTCGACAGCGAACCGAAAGCTCTCGACTTCCACGATGGCTTGGATCGCGCTGACCACGCGAAAGTAAACAACTGCGTTTACCTTCAATGAGACGTTGTCTCGAGTAATGACATCCTGCGGCGGAATCTCCCAGGTCACGACACGAAGAGATACCTTTATGATCTTGTCAATCGGCCAGAGAATGACGACGATACCGGGTCCCTTTGGTTTGTTAAGCACTCGCCCGAGACGGAACACCACCGCGCGCTCGTACTCCCGCATTATGTTCAAACACTTGAAAATCCAAATTAAGATGAGGAACGCGACGACCGCGATCACTCCC
Source organism: uncultured Acidobacteriaceae bacterium (assembly GCA_963795905.1). Classification (GTDB taxonomy): domain Bacteria; phylum Acidobacteriota; class Terriglobia; order Bryobacterales; family Bryobacteraceae; genus Bog-105. The sequence goes on from CAWCJG010000001.1 coordinate 87,400, forward strand.
GCCACACTGCCGATCATGATGTTTTCTCCCTACGCATTACAGAGCGCCGGGCGTCAGGCAAGCCGTTCCAGCCCGATGCCCGTGCAGCAGATTGAACGATCTGGGTTTTAGTGGGCCGTTACGAAAGCGTGAAGCTGGCTTGGCTCGCGGCCTGGCCCGCCTTCGTTTTCCCACGACTGCAGCGCGACTTCGGCGATCCGTGCCTGGCTCTGGAGCGGACGCGGCCGGTCATACAGCCATTCGCGCGAACGGAACGGCATTCTTGGCGCCGCCCTGGACAGGTCGTGAAAGCTTCGGCTCTTCTGAATATGTCTGGCATGCGCAGTGACACTCGTGTACGGCATCCCGAGAAAAGATCCTCGACGGACTTTCGTTATTTCCAGACAATTACAGCCCTCGCCCTTCACGGTAGCGATCACATGGGCCAGCGCGCGATCGGTACGGGATTGCTCATGAAAGCCGAAGCCACTGCGGTTGATCTCGCCCGCCATGTAGAAGAATGTCCATCCTGCAGCTTCGATTTGCCTGCCCAGTTGCGAGCTCGAGGCCCCGGCGACGGATGACCAACTGGGCAAATAAGCTGAAGTGTCGACCATCAGTGATTCGGGCGTGGCCGTACCGTCTTCGAGAAGCATCGTGCCAACGCCGATTCTGTCTGTCATGTTCTTTCCTCGCGATCTTCCCGCCCTCGAGGCAGAAATGTAGTCAGTTTGCAAGAGGGACATGTCCTGTTCGCCTGAGCGCCTACCTCGACGCAGTCGGCGTACCGATCTCGGTCCCGATAATCTCACCAGAAATGACCAGTTCCACACGACGATTGCGCTGCCTACCGGCTGCCGTATCGTTCGAAGCCACGGGCTGAGTCTGGCCGAAGCCCTCTGAACTGATGGATGTTCCTGCAATCCCTTCCTGCGTCAAATAGTCGCGCACGGCCTCGCTGCGCTCCTCAGAGAGCTTCTGATTGTATGCGTCTGAGCCAGTGCTGTCGGTGTACCCTTCTACGTTCAGCCTCAAACCGGGATGCCCCATGATGATGCCTCCCACCTTGGCAAGTTTTTCTCGAGCCGCCGGCCGCAGCGAGTATTTGCCGATATCGAAGAGAACATCAGACATGTTGACGACTAATCCACGCGGCGTATCTTGGGTATCGAGGATGAGGTTGAACTGCTGTAAGAGCTGAGCCCTCAGTTGCGCTTTTTCAGCCTCCGCCTTCAGCCGTAGCTGATCTGCCTGTTCCGCGGCAATCCGCGCCTTTCCGGTTTCTGCCTCCGCACTCTGCGCCTGGTCCATAGCAGCGGCGCGTGCGCGCTCCGCTTGCGCCTTGGCCTGATCAGCGCTTGCGAGTTCTGCCAAGGAATTGGCCTGCTGCGCCTCGGTCTGGCGTTTTATACGGTCGGCTTCGTTCTGTGCCGCTAACTGCGCTGCCTCGGCGCTCTTTGCCGCTTCCGCTTCGCGATCGATTCCGGCTTGGCGTTCGTTGGCCAATTGCTCTTCCGCGATCTTCTTAACTGTGATGATGCGTGCGTCTTCAGCCATTTGGACCGCTTCACGCGCCACCGTTCCGATGGGCTTTTTGCCTGCCTTGCCTGTTAGATAGCCTTCGGCATTTTCCAGGCCCTGAACTGCTTTACCGTATGTATCGGAAGCATACTGCTGGGCTCCCGTTGCACGAGCAATCTGAACCGCATTTCTAGCCTCGTAAAGCTCCAACGGCACGTGCGGGTCGAGACCGAGCGCCTTCACGTCGTTCGGATCTACGTTCAGAGTGTACTGGCCGCGCTGCAGCAGTTCGTACTTGGCATCCACTTCCTCGAGTGTTCCCGTGGTATCGCGCCGCTCGAAGTTTTCCATTACGACCACGTCGCTAGGCTGGGTAACCGCGAAATACGGCTCAGCCGTGATAATGAGCCCGAAGGATTGCAGTTCGGAGGTGGCCTTCAGCTTGCTGTTATCGCCGTCCAACAGCACCTCCCCAACGTTTGTCGCACGACCTTCAGGCGTTATGGCCCACAGCACATACGTGAGATACTCCCGTCCGTAATAGCTTGCCGGTCGCATTTTCTCCATGCGAGCGTCAATGTTTATGACTCCTTGCTTGCTCTCGACCTTCGCCTCGCCGCGTGCATCGGGCATTAGCGATGTGCCGCGGAATTCGATATGAGTGGGCCCACTCCGATGGTTATAGTTAATAGCCCTGGTGGTGCGCGCGACCACAGTTATCTTGTACACGGGCACTTGCGAATCGCGGTTTCCATTGGGCGCTTGCGCGACCTGAGCAGACAAGAGCCCGCAAGCCATTAGAAAAATACTGACCGTCTTCATTTTTTCGCTATCCTTATAGGCGTTGGGTTGGATTGACGCCGCGGAGATTATTTCCGAGGAACCGGATTGAGGCCGAGTGCGCCCAAGACTTTCTCCGGTTTACGCATTTATCAACGCACTTCATTTCGCTCTTCGTAAGAGCATCCGCGGGACCGAACCTCCTGGGCTCCGAAACCCTATCCTTGTCGCACAATTACGCCTTGGCACGCCAGGGCCGGTAACCATATACTGCCAACTGACCGCATAGCGTCAGTTGCTTGCACCCATGGCGCATGTCAGTTGAGAACTGAAGATCAGCCCAGTTTCGGCTCCGCGAGTAGGGAACCCACTGCGAGAGGCGTGACATTTGTGCGCATTCATGAAAGAAGACGATTGCCCTGATCATGGCCCGCCGTGAGCAATTTTGACCAGACAAGCCACGGGTACAAGTGCTAGATTGGATTTCTATCACAGCAAAGCTCAGGCTCGACAGCGATCAAGCGCACACCGACGTTCATCCCCATAGTTGTCTCTCGGGGATTACCGGTCCATCAAGGATCCGCCTTGGCAGTCATTGCGCAAGGCGGTTACGACCGCTTCCAAGGCCGTCCCAGAAAGAGTAATAATATGCCCCGTCTGAACAAGATGTGCCCGATCAGGAAGTGTTGAGGACTGGCCTTGTTCAAAGCTTTGAATAAAACGTCGTCTCGCACGGAGTATGAATCTGCATGAATTCTCCGGATATCAGAAGCACGGCATTAGAAGACCAATCAGGGAACGTGGTCCTCTCACGAGCACAGCTTGAGGATTTCACCTACGCCGTCGCACACGATTTCAAAGAGTCGCTCCGGACGATTTCCATGTTCACTCAGCTGCTTGCAAAGAACGTGTCATTGGACGACGACGGGCGCGACCTGACTCAATTCATTGTGGATGGTGCCGCACGCATGGGTGCGTTATTCGACGGTCTGCATGCCCTGGCATTTTCTGGAACGGACGATGCTCCTAAACGCTTGGACCTCAGGGAAGTGGCGGCCGACGTCCTGCAGAACTTGACGCATGCAATCCGAATAAGTGATGCAGTCGTGATTGTCGATCCGCTGCCTTTTGTCATGGGCGATGAGAATCGTCTCCGAAGAGTGTTGCAGAATTTAATCGCGAATGCGCTCAAATATCATGGACACTGCCGACTCGAAATTCGCGTGAGCGCTGAACGACTCGGAAGTGACTGGGCAATCAGAGTTAAAGACAACGGCGCGGGCGTCGCCCGGGAGCACCAGCAGGTCATATTTCTTCCCCTCAAACGTCTACATGGGCCGGAAATTCCTGGCGCCGGAATAGGCCTGGCAATCTGCAAGAAGCTCGTTGAATCGATGGGTGGCTCGATCTGGGTGGAGTCGGAGCCCGGATCTGGGTCAATCTTCTCTTTCACGATCCCATACACGAAAGAGGCGGCCGAGGGTGTCGCCGTCCTTGAGAACAATCATTACCCGAACGGAGCGATACTCAGTATTGCGGGGCCCCCAGCGCACAAGGATATCAGTTTGTCGCCAGCGGCCAAGCAGAAATTAAGCCTGGTTTAAATGGGTCTATCCTTGGCTGCGGGATCTGTTTGCGTGAGTTCGCGGGGATGCCGTCAATGACGCCGAAAAAAAAGCTTCCATTCCAATCCAAGAAGTTCCTCAATGAGGTCGGCACAGGGAGAACGATCGCCAGCTTCGATCAAAATTCAGTAATTTTCGCTCAAGGCGGTTTGGCAGACACGCTCTTTTACATCCGGAAAGGAAAAGTAAAGCTATCTGTCGTATCGAACCGGGGCAAAGAAGCAGTAATTGCCGTGCTGGCGCCCGGCGATTTTATCGGAGAAGGATGTCTGGCGGGGCAGAAGCTGCGTATGTCGACCGCCACAGCAATGTCTGAATGCTCGATCATGCGGTTGGAGAGAGGCGTTGTAGTCGAGATGCTTCAACAGGAGCCCGATTTCGCGGCATTGCTGCTCTCATACACTCTTACGCGCACGATTCGCATCGAAGAGGATCTTGTGGATCAGCTCTTCAACTCCAGTGAGAAGAGGCTCGCCCGGGCGCTTCTGCTGCTGGCGAATTTTGGGAAGGAGGGAAAGCCGGAGCAGGTAATTACCAAAATCAGCCAAGAGACCTTGGCAGAGATGATCGGCACTACCCGATCCAGAGTTAGCTTTTTCATGAACAAATTCCGCCGGCTCGGTTTCATCGAATATAACGGATCCCTCGAAGTTCACAGCTCCTTGCTCAATGTGGTTCTGCACGACTAGATCCACCCCATTCCTGAGCAACTTACACCTTGGTGACCTGCGTCAGGCTCACACAGCTCAGTGGTCAGCATCAGGATCGGCCATGACTTACAACAGCGCCCTTTTATAAAACTTGACAAAAACACACTCAACATTCATAATAAAGACGTCCTCAAGAGAAAGTGTGTAGATTATGGCGCTACCGACATTCAGTCATTTGAATGAGCTCCCGACAGCGATGTTGTCCTTTGATGAGACGATTAACCGGCTCATGGCGCGGGACAATCAAATGAGGCCGTGGAGTCCGGCTGTTGACATTTTTGAAACCGATAACGAGTTGATCTTCCGGGCTGACGCGCCCGATGTAAATCTCGGGAACATCGAAGTCCACATGGAGAATGGCACGTTGACGCTCAAGGGCGAGCGGAGCGTGGACAAAGGCGACAGCGTGAAGGGCTATCACCGGATGGAGCGCAGCTACGGCGCTTTCGCACGTTCTTTCACCCTGCCCGAGACTGTGGATGCCGAGAGCGCACGTGCCGACTACGCCAATGGCGTGTTGACAATTACTCTTTCGAAAAAAGCAGTCGCTAAGCCGCGTGTCATTAAGATAAACGTCAATAAAGAAACCGTATTGGCGGCGCAGGCCGGCGCGAATTAGTCTGCGGGGGGCTTTTTGGCGGCCCCTTTTATCCTCCGAATGCGCATAGAAATCCCGGTATAGGGGTTCGGCGGCCGCTCCCGATTTTCAAATTCTATTTAACGCTCGCGATTCAGTCGTTGGGATTATCTGTCTCTTCGAGACCTCGTAAACGAGCGGCTGCGAGTTCTTTGCTTAACGAGGTCTCTCGGCATATGAAGAAGGGGCAGAATGCAACAGAAAGTGGTCGCTTTCGTGTTGGCCGGTGGAAGAGGTAGTCGCCTCTTTCCGCTTACTCAGGAACGCGCCAAACCTGCCGTTCCGTTCGGGGGCAAATACCGGATAATCGATTTCGTGCTCAGCAACCTCATCAATTCAGGCTTGTACTCGATTTATGTGCTGGTGCAATTCAAAAGCCAATCGCTGCTGCGCCACTTGAGGGACGGGTGGCAATTCGGTGGTCTGCTGCAGGATCAATTCATTATTCCGGTGCCTGCGCAGATGCGCTCAGCCGACGAAACGTGGTACAGCGGCACGGCGGATGCAATTTACCAAAACCTCAACCTGATTGACGATCTCGATGGACATCTAGTGGCCATCTTCGGCGCCGACCACATCTACCGCATGAACGTGCGCGACATGGTCGAGTTTCACCAGCGAAAGCATGCGGATGTGAGCGTTGCAGCAATTCCTGTTTCCGCTCACCTAGCCTCAGAGTTCGGGGTGATCGAGGCCGCGCCGGACGGCGCGATCGTGGCATTCCACGAGAAAAAGTCGGAAGCGCCTACCATACCGGGTGAGCCTCATCAAGTGTATGCATCGATGGGCAACTATATTTTCTCCGCTCGCGTATTGCTGCAGGCGCTCGAGGCCGACGCTCTGCGAAACGAAAGTAAGCACGACTTTGGGCATGACATTTTGCCCGCACTGCTCGGAAGGGTAGTGATGTACGCGTACGATTATCAGGCGAACCGGATCCCCGGCGAGCCGGAAGATGTCCCTGTGTATTGGAGAGATGTAGGAACTCTCGACGCATATTATGAGGCCCACATGGATTTATGCGGCCTTCAGCCTTCCCTCAACCTTTATAACCGGCGCTGGCCTATACGAACGGCCAGCTATCCTGACCCAGGAGCAAAGTTTACTTTTGACGAGGCGGCGCTTCGCGGGTCAGGCCATAGGTTCAGTCATCGGCGGCGGCTGCATTCTCAGCGGTGGAGTAGTTCGCGGTTCTGTACTCGGGCGAGGTGTCCACGTCCAAAGCGGAAGCGTCATCGAAGATTCGATCATTCTGGACAATTGTGTCATCGGGCGGCAATGCAGGATCCGCCGCGCGATCCTCGACGAGAACGTCACGTTACCGGATGGTATGGTTGTTGGCCACAACGTCGAGCAGGACCGTGGTAGACATCACGTCACTGAGACCGGAATAGTTGTGGTAACAACCAGCCGTTGCGCCGATACGCCGGTTGTGCAGGCCTTTGCAAGTGGCGCTCTGGCGTGATCAGGTCGCGATACTAGAGTGGGCCGGTCGATGCTATGCCTGGCAATCCGGAACTCTCTGAGACCGTCACATGCCGCACCTATGATGAGAGGAGACGATGTTCAGCGGGCGCCTTTGTTCCCGCTGCAACCTTGAACACGCACCAAAGGAAACGCTATGGTCACGATTCGCGCGGAATATCAGGGAGACCTGCACTGCCAGGCAGTACACGGTCCTTCCGGCGCCCAACTCAGTACCGACGCTCCCACTGATAATCAGGGGCGCGGCGAAAGTTTTTCTCCTACGGACCTTGTTGCAACCGCGCTTGGCACATGCATGCTGACCGTGATGGGCATCCTGGCACGTAGGCTGGAAATCGAGATCGCCGGAGCGACCGCCACGGTTGAAAAGGAGATGAGCAGTACAGCGCCGAGGAGGATCCAGAGCCTGAAGGTCAGGATTCACATTCCCCACGCCCTCAGCCCCGAGAATCAGGAAAAGCTCGTACGCGCGGCCGATACCTGCCCCGTGCACAAGAGCTTGCATCCGGACGTCCAGATGCCGATCGAATTCACTTGGGGATGACCGCATGAGTAAGGGGCACTTCGATCTGGCGCAAAGCGCTTATCACGAGATGATCCAGCGAGGGTTTCACCCCGATTTCCCGCCGGATGCGATGCGGCAGGTCGCGGATTTGAGGAAAGCCGCGGCGGCAAATGCCGTTACTGGACAGGATCGTGACATGCGCGGCCTGCCGTGGTCGTCGATTGATAACGACACGTCACGGGACTTGGACCAAATCGAATTGGCAGAGCGGACGTCCGACGGTATCCGCGTCAGGGTGGGTATAGCTGACGTGGATAGGGATGTTCCTTATGGATCGCCGATCGACGAACACGCCCGTGCGGAAACGACAAGCGTCTACACGCCGGCCCGCACCTTCGCCATGTTGCCCGAGGCGCTGTCGACTGACCTGACCTCACTCAATCCGCATCAGGATAGGTCAGCGGTGGTCATTGAATTCGTTGTTTCGGCCGACGGACAAATCAGCCAGCCGGAGGTTTACTGCGCGACGGTCCGCAACCAGTTTCAACTGACCTACAACGGCATCGGAGCCTGGTTGGACGGCGATGGAAATGCACCTCCTTCCGTGGGCGCGAGTGCCGAGCTTGCAGCGCAATTGAAACTGCAGGACGCGGCTGCACGATTACTGCGGGAGCAACGGCACAAGTTGGGCGCACTGGTAGTTCGATCGAATCGAAACGCAACCGGTCTTGAAAGATGGAACGGTGGAGACCGTGGTCGAGCGGCCGCGAAATCGCGCGAACGATCTGATCGAAGACTTCATGATTGCGGCCAACGAAGTCATGGCGCAGACTTTGACGCGTGCGGGCATGGCAAGCTTGCGGCGCGTAGTGAAATCGCCAGAACGGTGGCCGCGCATCGTGGAGGTTGCGGCGATTCACGGGACAAAGTTACCCGATGAGCCGGATTCCGGAGCGTTGTCGCGCTTCCTTGAACAGCAACATCGCCAGGATCCCGATCATTATCAGGATCTGTCTTTGTCCATATTGAAACTGATGGGGCCAGGGGAATATGTGGTGGAGCGCCCAGGTGAAACGAATCCGGGCCATTTCGGGTTGGCCGCGCATGACTACACACATTCGACAGCCCCGAATCGGCGTTTTGCCGACCTGGTTACGCAGCGACTCATCAAAGGGTTTTTGCGCGGCTCGACGAGTTCACCGTATTCGATCGACGAATTGGATGAGATTGCCAGGAACTGCACTTTGAAAGAAGATGCGGCGCGCAAAGTAGAGCGCGCCATGAGCAAGCGGGCGGCGGCCTTGGCTTTCAGCAACCGAGTGGGACAACAGTTCCGCGGGATAGTGACCGGAGCGGCGGCTAAAGGCACGTGGGTGCGAGTCATAAATCCGCCGATGGAAGGCAGGGTTGTGAGCGGAGAGCAGGGAATGGATGTCGGAGATCACGTCACCGTCAAGTTGATCCATACTGATCCGGAGCGTGGGTTTATTGATTTTGCGCGTGCGAAGTGAAATGCTGCGGCGCAATGACGCGGTGGAATTGCTCGCTCGGCGACAGGCCTTAAATCGATTCTGTTTGGGCTGGCTCTTTGGTGCTTGGGACGGACTGGACCTGCGCTGCGCCTGCCGCCTTCTTGATGCTGATATCGCCATGAACCGCGGTGATCGCTATCTGCGGTCCCGTGCCGATCTTGCCGCTTAAGGTGGAGCCGTTGTCCGACGAAGCTGAAGTTAACGCCGCGCCGAAGTCGTTGCTGATGTCTCCATGCGCTGTGGTCGCGTTCATTGCGAAGTTCGCCTGCGCGGGGAGATTCACAGAAACGTCCCCCGATTTGGCATTGATCGTGATGTCGCTCAGCGGCACGAAGCCCGGCTTCAAATCGACGTCGCCCTTATCGACCGTCAGATCCAATGCTTGCCGGAAACCGTTGATCGACACATCTGTCGCCTGGGCGCTGACTTTTACCGGCCCAACCAGGTTGTTTGCTTCGAGGCTACCGCGTTGGAGGCTCAAGGTGCCGGGAACGCTCTGCGCGTCGAATTTCGTATGCATGCTGTCGATGCGAACCGCGTTCGCGATCGCGCGCAGCGAAATGGTCCCGGTGTAGTCGCCCTCGACCGATACCGAACCGCTAATACCCGTGAGATTCACGTCATCACCGCGTCCGCGCAACGTGACGGCGCCCTTCACGTTCGAGCAATCGACATCCGAACTCTGACGCGTATCGATCTTCACGTCTCCCGCGATGCCGGCGATCTTTACGTCGGCGTTGTCGCTACTCACATCCACGCTCTGGATATCGCTGATATCAAAATCGCCATTGCGGCCGACGGCTTCGACCGTTGCGCCCTTGGGCACCGCGATCTCGAGGTCGGCGCTGATTTCCACGCGCGAACCGCTATGGTCCTGATTGCAGCGAATGATGACCGTGTTTCCTTCTACTGTCGTTTCCACAGTCGCGGTCTCATTCGCTTTCTGAGCCGCATCTGGATTCAAGGAGCGAATCGTCTTATGGCCGGTAACGGTGACTTCCGATGCGTCTGTGCCTGTGATCTTGGCGTCGCCCCGAAAGCTCTCGATCACCACCCGCGGGGCAGGCCCCGTCTCTTTATGGATCGGATCGAACGAGAAGTCGTGCGCATTGCCGATCAGCGCCATACTCTGATCCATGCCGATACGATGCCACCATGTTTCGGGATTGGACCATAGCCAGCACGCGCACCCGAAAAAGATCACCAGCACCACAAAAAACCACGCGCCGCCCGAAACTCCGTTGACCGGAACCGAAGTGCCCCGAAAGCCGCGCAGCACGACTTCGACGAGGCCGAGTACGCCCCATCCGATCAGCAGCACGGGCCAATATCGTGAGACTGCCTGAATCACATCGAATCCCGGCGAGAACGTATGCGCCAGGAACAGACACCCGAGGGTGATCAGGACGACAGGGCCTGTAATAGACCCGCGTGGTCTCACTGACGGTGCCTCCCTTGTCCTGCCGGATTCGCGAATGGATCAGGCGGAGGCGGAGGCGGAGGACCATACGCTCCGTACGGCGGAGTTGCACCCGGAGGAGGCGGTGCGTAAGGGCCCTGCTGCGTGTACGGCGCGCCCGGAAACTGGTGTGCGGCCAGGCGCTCGAGCAGCTTCATCACGCCGATCACGATCAGAATGAGCGGCCATGTGCGGCCGAAGCTCAGACCAACCTGATTCAGCAGGAAAAGCCCGCCGATCGTAATCAGCACCACTGGCCCGCGCGCCGCCTGCAGCAGTGCCACGCCGCGGTTCGAATCGGCGGCATTACGCCAGCAATTACCTTTCATGGAAACCCTCCGAAGTCCGATTACCGCGCGATCTCACAGACCCTCCGGAAACCCGCAGATATAACATTCCGGCTCCAATCACAATCAGCAGCACCGGCCAAAAGCGAAAGATTTCGGCCAACGGCAGCAGATTCAGCGAATCCAGCAGAAACGCCACTCCAAGGACGATTAGCAGAATGGGTCCCATGGCCGCGCTCGAGCCGAATCGTCCGAACGAAATCAGGCTGGACCACTGGTCCACCGGAACGCCCAGTTGCTGTTTGCGCGCCGTGTGATACGCCTCAAAAGGCATATAGAAATAGAACGCGGCGATCAGGATTCCGAACACGGGCGTCGCGCCACCGCCGTGACTGGTAATGGTGATCAGCAGCCCAAACACAAGCGCGTGCAGCAGCCCCTTAACGTACTGCCCGTTGTAGATCGCGCCGACGCCCGGGATCAGCCCTAAGAGAAAAGCGAGACCCGGCGACGTGTGCATAACCGGAGGCGGCGGCGGAATCGGCGACGTATACGGATTGGGCGGCTGGCCCGAAGGTGGCGTGTACGGCAGATCTGGTGGATAGGGAGGCGTTGGCGGGTAGGACGGCGGCGGAGGTGCGTACGCCGACGCCGGCGCATGTTCGTAACAAAAGACGGTGCCTTCTGCCGGATATTGGCAATTGGCGCAAAGCGCCCGTCCGCAACTGCGGCAAAAGGCTGTGGCGCTTACGTCCGGATGCTGATAGCAGTTCATTTTCCTGTCTCCTGGGTTGGCCGCGCGGGTTGCTGGCCCGCGGTGGTGTTCCCGTTTCCTTCGTTCTTAAGGGGCCGTCGAGTGGCGCGTTCCGCATCCGCCGCTTCGCGATCCCGCTCCAGTTGGTGTAGCCGTGTCTCCACTTCATACACCAAACGGATGTTCTCGTAATACTTCACTGCGCGATCCTTGAAGCGGATCGCACGATCCCCCACGTTCTGCGCAACGTGCGACGGCGTCAAATCCGCCGCATCGATGTGCTGCACTTTAACGCCAGTGCAGCGCTGCAGCATGGCAAAGGAAACAATCGTCATCGCCATGCTCATGGCAAACTTCGGCTGCAGGATGGGTTGGAACCATTTCGATACGACGCGGCTGAACCAGCCCGGAGGCGAGGCCAGCGGGTCTCGCGTACGCCCGACCGGCGCATGAAACGCGATCAGGGTGACCAACTCGGGCGGCGGCTCGAGTTCCGGAACCTTCGCCAGCAAAGTCGCGCCTTCCGAAGCATCCGCCAGGAACGCCGTGCAGGCCGGGCAGACAGAGAGGTGCTGTTCTACCGTGGCTCGCGTGTCGCGCGCCAGGGTACCGTCGATATATTCGGCGGCCAGCTCTTCAATGTCTACGCAAGTCATAACGTCAAACCACTACTTTGTTGCGCCGCAGCACCCGGGCTAATTCCGCGCGCCCGCGGTTCAGACGCGATTTTACTGTTCCCTCCGGAATCGCTAGCGCTAGCGCGATTTCGCGATATTCCATTTCCTGCAGGTCGCGTAGAATCACTGTCTCGCGCAGTTCGGGCGACAACTTCTCGAGCGCCGCTTGCAGCAATTCGCCCGCCTCGCGCCCCGCCAGCATACCGTCCGTCCGGGAGTGCTGAGCGGTGCGCTCTTCGATCATCGGAAGCTTGTCTTCAATGGAATCGGTTGTGCGGTCGTGCTTGGTACGACGATAATGATCGACCAGAAGGTTGCGCGTCAGCCGCGTCAGCCAGACGGAAAACGATCCTTCGCCCGCCCGGAAGCTGCCTAAGCTCTTGAAAACTCGTAGGAAAACGTCTTGTGTGAGGTCCTGGGCTTCATTTTCGCGATTGGTGAATCGGTAGCAGATCCCGTACACACGTTTGGTGTACGTCTTGATCAATTCATCCCAAGCGCCCTGTTCTCCCGCCAGGCACCGCTCTACCAGATTCGTTTCGGCATCCACCGCGCGTCTTTGACCGCCAGCAACAGACGCGGCCCAACCCCACAACCCGCGTGTTGCGTCCGAACTCGGCGGAGTCTTTAAGTGTACCGGAAAGGTTGCTGCAGTGGCAGCCATGTTTTCTTTTCCCCGGCCCCGGACGTCATCGCCCGAAGCGTCAATTATGGGTACGAATTCGCGCCTCGGAAAGTTCGCCGTCCCACCCCGAAACGCTCGCTCGGATACTCTAAAAAGGTGACCTGCCCGTTCTGTGGCTACAGAGAGGATAAAGTCATCGATTCGCGCGAAAGTAAGGAGGGCGATTCCATCCGCCGCCGCCGCGAGTGCCTTGCCTGCCAGCGCCGTTTTACCACGTACGAACGTTGCGACGAAATCCCCTACATGGTCATCAAAAAAGACGGGAGGCGGGAGAAGTTCGACCGCCAGAAAGTCTTAAACGGCCTCCTGCGGGCATGTGAGAAGCGGCCCGTCAGCATGGGCAAGCTGGCGGAGTTGGTCAACGAAGCCGAGGCCGCCTTGCTGGAGAGCCCGGACCGCGAACTGTCGACGACCAAGCTGGGAGAACTACTGATGGACCGGCTGAAAGATCTCGACAAAATCGCCTACGTACGTTTTGCTTCGGTCTATCGCGACTTCAAAGACGTCGGGGAGTTCCTCAGCGAGCTAAAGACGCTCTAAAGAAAACCCGCCGGTGTGCTTTCGTCGCAGTTTCTCCAAACTTTGTGGGCTCGCCATCAGTCTAATACGGTAGGCGGCTTTGGCCGTTTCCGGCCATTAAGTTTACTGAGAACCAACAACTTTGCGGATCATTTCCCCAAATAGGGTATTAACAACGGGCGGAAAAGCGGGTATAATCGATGCGCACACACAAGTTCAAGCTGGCAGCTTGTACCCCGCCACGGAAGGGCTCACGGTCGAGCATTCAAACTTTTTTCCTGGGAAGCCAGAGGTCTCTATATTTTGGCTCAGGTATATCACGCCTTCTCCGATGAGAAACGAAAGGGTGCAGGCAGAGGTGAATAGGTAAGGTGGATCAATTCGAGGATCAGTATTTAGCCGAGGGACACGACGGACTAGGCATCCCGTTTGACGAGGATGCCAATTTCTTCCATCCGGAAGAGGTCCAGGAGGACGATTTCCACGGCGCACAGCAGGTAGAGGAGTCGATCTATACCGACGACCCGGTACGAGTATACCTGCGTGAAATGGGTTCAGTGCCTCTGTTGACGCGCGAAGGCGAAGTCACGCTGGCCCGCAAAATGGAGCGCGGGAAGCTGCGCATGCAGAAGGCGATCAGCCGGTCGCCGCTCATGCAGGCGGTCGTTCTGGAGTACGCGGATCTCATCCGCAAGGGAGCGGAGGATCTGGACAGCTACGTCGACCTGGGCCCCTCCGATATCGAAGAAGGCAGCGCGGCGGACATTAAGCGCCGGAACGAAGTTACCGAGCTCTTCATGAATTATCTGGCGGCGCACAAGAAGCTGCTCCAGACGATTGAAAAGTTCAACGCTCAGCCGAATACGCTGGCGAACAAGAAGCTGCGCAGGAAATGGGCCGGCAAGGTGGCTCGCGGCGAAGGTGGAGCTGTCCCGGGCATTCCGCGCCATTCCGTTCAACCTGGCGCGCTGGAAAGAATTCGTCCGCGCCATCGAGGCTTCGATTGAAGAGATGTCCCTCATGGACGTCGAAATCAAGAAGCTCGAAGCGAAGAATACGCCGGCTGCTCAGGCACGCGTCAAGGAGCTCAAGCGCGACCTGAAGAAGCGCGAAAGCGAGGCTGGCGCTTCGCTTCCCGATCTCAAGCAGAGTCTGTCGATCATCCGTCACGGGGAGATCGAAGCCGAGCGCGCCAAGAAGGATCTGGTCGAGGCCAACCTCCGCCTGGTCGTTTCGGTCGCCAAGAAGTACGTCAACCGAGGGCTTCATCTCCTGGATCTGATCCAGGAAGGCAATATCGGTCTGATGCGCGCCGCCGACAAGTTCGAATACCGGCGCGGCTACAAATTTTCGACCTACGCCACTTGGTGGATCCGTCAGGCGATTACTCGCGCTATCGCGGACCAGTCGCGCACCATCCGTATTCCGGTCCACATGAACGAGAGCATGAACAAGTTCTTGCGGGCCACGCGCGAACTTGAGAAGGAACTCGGCCGTGCTCCGACCAACGAAGAGATCAGCCGCCGGATGGATATACCGGTAGAAAAAGTCCAGAAGCTGAAGACGATTTCCCGCGATCCGGTGTCTCTCGAAACGCCGGTCGGACGTGACGGCGAATCCGCGCTCGGCGACTTGATTGAAGATCGCTGGGTCGGCTCTCCAGTGGATGCGGTCATCGATTCGAACGTTCGCGACGAGACCGCAAATATCCTGAAGACTCTCTCTCCGAAAGAGGAGAAGGTCATCCGGCTACGTTTTGGCATTGGCTGCGAGCGTGAGCATACGCTCGAAGAGATCGGTCAGGAGTTCGATGTCACACGCGAACGCATCCGCCAGATCGAAGCTAAGGCGCTACGGCAACTCCGCTCGCCGGAGCGCGCGCGGCATCTCCGCGCTTTGCTGGCAGCTCGCTGATTAATCTTTTACAAATTCCTGACATTTTATGGGAAGTAACGATCACGTTACTTCCCATTTTTGTTGTTTGAATCCAGAATTTGAAAGCTCCAGCAGCCAAAAGCCCCCTTATTCTTCTCGCAATCTGCCCGTAAGCCCCTAATACTTCAGGCTGGCAGAGTGGCTTCGAAATTGCTTAGCATCGGAGTAATCCTAAGCTAGGCAAACCCACACATGAACTCAAAATTTCGTATAGGCCTACCCTTGCTGTTGATGTTGAGCGCCGCGCAATTCCTCGCCGCTCAAACCGCAACACTTTCCGGGACCATCGTTGACGCCAGCGGGGGCGGCGTTCCCGATGCCCAGATCAAAGTCCAAAATACCGGCACGGCAGCCGTCCGTACCGCGAGCACCGATCAGTCCGGTTTCTATTCCGTTCCGAATCTGCTGGTCGGCACGTATAACATTTCCGTCGATCACACCGGCTTTCAATCGCTTACCTTCACGAAGGTCACGCTGACGGTCGCGCAGAACCTCACTCTCAACGGCACACTGCAGGTCGGTTCGGTTTCACAGACGGTGGATGTCGCCGGCTCGGCCGTGCCAACCGTGGACCTCGAAGACGCGCAAATCAGCAATTTGGTGGACCAGCGCCGGATCACGGAACTGCCGCTCATCACGCGCGATCCATATTCGCTTGTGCTCCTTTCTGCGGGCGTAGAACAGACTTCCTCCTCGCTCGGCGGATTTTCTGTGAACGGCCAGCGCGAACGCAATAACAATTTCCTGTTGGATGGCTTGGATAACAATGACGCATCGGTGCCTGGAATTCCCGGCGGCATCAGCGGAATAAATCCGGATTCCACCCAGGAGTTCCGCGTCATTACGAACAATTTTCTGCCTGAATACGGGCGCAACACCGGCGCTATTGTCGATGTCGTGACAAAGAGCGGCTCCAACCAGTTCCATGGCGATGCCTACGAATTCAACCGCGTTCGGGCGCTCGCGGCGCGGGATTACTTCAACCCCAGCCCCGATCCGCAGAATCCTTTCGTGCGTAACCAGTTCGGCGCCTCACTCGGAGGCCCGATTATCAAGGACAAAACGTTCTTCTTCGTGAACTCCGAATGGGATCGCTTCCGCACCACCGTTACAAACAGCTCGGTAGTCCCGAACGCCGCCTTCAAATCCGGCGTTTTCAATTACCAGATAACGGATCCCACGACCGGTCAACCCGTCACGGTTCACATCAATCTCGCTAACCCGGCATCCGCGGATAATGCCCTGGGTTTGCCTCTCGATCCGCTGATGCAGAAGGTCTTCGCGGCCTATCCGAATCCCAATGGCCCTGCTGTCGATAGCTTGCGCAGTACCTATTACTATCCCAACCAATGAGCCCCAGGATGCCGCGAACGTCACCTTCCGGCTGGATCACCACATTAGCGATAAGTACAGCCTGTTTGGTCGCTACGTGTACAACGGCTCGACCACCGGGAACAGCACCGATGAAATTTTTCCAGGAGTCGGCGGCATCGCCACCCCGCAACAGAGCCACAATATTGGACTCAACTTCATCGCCACCTTGCGCCCCGACTTGGTGAATGAGTTGCGCGCCGGCGTGACCCGCTCTGACGATGGATTCTTCTGCAATGGCGTTGGTTTCCTGAACGGCTTCAGCACGCCGGATCAATACGGCAACGGTACCGATTATTCGTTCATTACCTCCACCAACGTTTCTACAATCGCCAACCTCGGTTGCAACGGCTTGGGCGACAGCAACGGTCAGGCCCGACGCGCCGGAACCTGGGACGTCGGCGACACCTTAAGCTGGGTCAAGGGCAATCACAGCATCAAAGTCGGCGCCGAGTTCCGCTACGTCTATGACAATGGATACGACGATTTCAGTTCCCGCCCGACGATCGACTTCACAGCCAACGGAAACTTCGGAATTCCCATCGTCAACTGCGGAACCGATCCGCAGTGCGCGGACCCAAACATCGCGCAGGCCATCCAGGGAAATACGGCTTTGGCATCCCGGGAGATCCGGTACTGCAGACCCTCGGAGCCGCTCTGCTCGGCGTCCCTGGCATTCAGTCCGAGACGCAGTTCTATAACGCCCAGGGTGTTCGGACCGCCATCCGACTTCCGCATGTTTGTGCAGCACGAATACGGGGGCTTCTTTCAGGACTCCTGGAAGATGCGCCAGAATCTGACTCTCTACTACGGGATGCGCTATCAGTTCGATGGAGTGCCGTTCGAGAGAAACGGCAACCTGTCGAACCTGCTCTATCAGCAGCCGAGCGACCCGGGACCCATTACGTTCCAGACGGTCGGCCCCGGAACCGGCCGACAGATGTACTTTAGCGATCCATTAAACTTTGAGCCGCGGGCCGGCTTGGCCTGGGATCCCTTCCATGACGGGAAAACATCCGTTCGCATGGGCTATGGCATTTTCCATGACCGCATCTTCGGGAACATCTTCACGAACCTGAAGGGCGATCCGCCGTTCGTTAATAATGTCCAGAACTATCCGAACGTTAACTTTGCGAACGGGATCGGCAGCCCGGTACTGGTCGAATCTGTTCCGACTCCCGCTACCCAACCTGCCCCCACCGCGACCCTCGACGAGGGCGGTTACATCTCTGGCATCACGGTCCTTTCGCGTACCATCAAAAACCCGTACACACAATCGTGGAACGCTGGGATTCAACGGCAGCTCGGCAACGGAATGACGCTCGAAGTGAACTACGTTGGATCGGGTTCTCACCGCCTGCTCCGTTCCGTCGATGGCAACCCGCCGCTCCCCTGGTTGGTCGCGGCGGATCAAGCCAACGGCACGCTAGATCCCTCTATCTTCGGGGGGTGCGCTTCGCGAATTGCCGCTTCGCGGGCTCCCGCAAGTCACCGGCAATACGGTGTTCGTAGAGCCGATTGTCATCGAAACCGTAGGAAACTCAACCTATAACTCACTTCAGATCGGCTTCAACAAGCAGTTCAGCCACGGCATTCAGTTCCAGGCGAACTACAGCTGGAGTCACGCCATCGATGACGCAGCCGATCCGCTAGTCGCCACTTTCGGCAACCGTAACATCGCACGCAATTCTTTCAATCTGCACGAAGAGCGCGGCAGTTCGGATTACGATCTCCGTCATCGCCTCATTGTGAACTACGTGGCAGAGGTACCCTTCGGCCACGGCCACGCGCATTTCGACCACGGAATTGGAGCCGCCGTACTGGGCGGTTGGGAACTGAGCGGGTTATCCACCTTCCAGTCCGGTATGCCGTTCACGATCTACAGCTAGCCGCGATTCCGAATACACGGGCCTTAGCAATCGGCCGGACATCGTTGGGAATCCCGCCATTCCCGCTGGCTCGCCGGCGACGCAAACGGGTCCTCCGATCTCCGCATTCGCCGTGCAGCCCTTCGGCCGCGCCGGCGATGTCGGCCGCAACGTGTTCACTGGCCCCGAATATTTTGATACGGATGCAAGCCTGATCAAGAATTACTACTTCGGTGGCGAATCGGCGAGGAATTTGCAGTTCCGCGCTGAGGTGTTCAATGTCTTCAACCGGGTTCAGTTCTCGCAGCCAGGTACGTCCGCATCTGGGAACACGCTGGCTGACCCGGGTACGTTCGGCATCTCCCAAAGCACCTTGAGCCAACCGGACGGCACCACTTCCGCCCGGCAAATCCAACTCGCGCTCAAGTTCATCTTCTGATGGAAAGCGGGGCGGCTTCGGCCGCCCCTCCGGTTTATCCAGCAGATGCTCGGGCATGCGCGGCTGGACACGACGCAAATCTATATGCAGCCGTCCATCCGGCAAGTTAAGCAGATCCATTCGGCGACCCATCCGCGTCAAGTATTTTTCTTTTTCGGACAATTATTATTCCCGCTGACGGAATCTTCCGAGCGAGGCTGATGAACTACACTCGGAGTGTCTTGAAATAGCTACCGAGCGCCGTGCGAAACCATTTCGAAGATCGTTGATTTCCGCTCAAGGCAGCCCGACCCGAGAACTGAATTGCCGAAAGGAATTCTGTGTTTCTGCCCCCACGACTTTGCGCAGCTATGATTGCGTTCACCATCGTCCTATCCGGCAGCGCGGCAGCCGACCAGACCTGCGAGGCATTGAAGGATCTCAAGCTCGATCACGCCACCATTGAGACCGCCGTATCGACCGAAGCCGGTGCTGAAACAGCCCGCCGGGGTGCCCGACGTGACCGTGCCGCGTCATTGCGAAGTGACCGGCACCGCGCGGCCCACAGCGGATTCCGAAATCGGCTTCGCCCTGTGGTTGCCGCCCGTCGAGAGTTGGAACGGCAAATACATGCAGCGCGGCAATGGCGGATGGGCGGGATCGATCCAGCCGATCGTGCTGGCCGCGCCCCTGATGCATGGATATGCAGTGGCGGCCACCGATGACGGCCACCGCGGCCAGGGCATGATGCCCGATGCAAGCTGGGCCATCGGCCATCCGGAAAGGCTCATCGACTTCGGGTATCGTGCGGTGCACGAAACCACAAGGCTTTCCAAAACCATCCTGCAGGCGTATTACGGAAAAGCCGCGGGACGCGCATACTTCTCCGGATGCTCCGACGGAGGCCGCGAGGCGCTGATGGAAGCCGAGCGTTATCCCGAGGATTTCGACGGCATCATCGCCGGCGCGCCCGCCAACCACTGGACCCATCACTTCGCCGGGTTCCTCTGGAACGAGATCGCGATGAACGGAAAACCGGAAGGCAAACTTCCGCAGGAAAAGCTTCCCGCAATTGAAAAGGCCGCCCTGGCCGAATGCGATGCTCGCGACGGTGTGAGGGACGGCCTCATCCAGGATCCTCGCCAATGTCACTTCGATCCTTCCGTCCTGTTGTGCAAGGGAACCGAGAATGCGGAATGCCTGACCGAGCCCCAGATCGACACGCTGAAGAAGATCTATGAGGGTCCCAAGGATCCGCAGAGCGGTCAGCAGATCTATCCGGGTTACGAGCCGGGAACCGAAGCCGAGCCTGGCGCTTGGTCGATATGGATCGTGGGGATCTCCGTGCAATCCCTGTTCGGCAATACCTTCTTCGGGCAGGCCGTGCACGAACAGACAAACTGGGATTGGCGAACCATGGACTTCGTCCGTGATGTAGAACTTGCCGACGAGAAAACGGCGTCGATCCTGAACTCCTACAATCCCGATCTGCGCAGTTTCCGCGATCACGGCGGCAAACTCATCCAATTCCACGGCTGGGGCGACCCCGCGATCGCCCCGCGCGATTCCATCGCGTTCTACGAAAAGGTCGAGACGTTTCTCAAATCCTACCCCGATCCGAGGTCGTCAAGCCCCGCCGATATTCGCGCCTTTTATCGCCTCTTCATGATTCCCGGAATGCAGCATTGCACCGGTGGTCTCGGACCAACGAGCTTTGGCAACGATGAGTTGGCCGCGGGCAAAGACTTTCCCGATGACGCCGATCACGACATCACCCTCGCCCTGGATCGCTGGGTCACGGAAGGAGTCGCGCCCGAAAAGCTTATCGGAACGGGCAAAATCGGAGCCGATGCTAAATCCGGTAACCAGGGAGTCCGCATCACCCGGCCGCTTTGCCCTTACCCTGCCGTTGCCCGGTACAAGGGCCAGGGAGATACCAACGCCGCCGAAAATTTTGATTGCGCCGAGGGCCTCCCAAACTAGGTTCCGCAGCGGTCCTCGCCGTCAAGGGTGAAGCGCACAGGGCGCCGTGCGCCCGTTGTGCGCGAGTTAGCAGAGCTGTGCGTCGCTAACGCGCCCTTGACCGCTCCGGGCTGCTGCAGAGAATACCTCCGCACACAGCGAGATGCTTCTGGGCATCCCATTCTTCCGACACTGACCTCGGTCACCTCGAACCCAAGAACTCTATCTCCCCACTCTCCAGCAACTTACACCAAATTCGAAGGCCGCCCGAACGGCCCGCATGCGACAACACGCGCGAAAGGCAGGGTATTTCGAATGTCTCTATCGCGCAAGGAACCTCGCGCCGCTGAGCGCTCATCACGCAAAGCCGAGCGCCGCCAGTTGGCGGCCGCCGCGCCCGCCGTTGGGTTCGTTCCTCACGAGCACAATTTCAAGCACGGCCTCTACACGAAACAGTTGATTCTGAAAGGCGAGGACCCCGTCGGAACTCGCTGAGCACTACTGGCTCATGAAGCGCTACCGTCGCTATGAAACCGAGCTGCTGAACCTTGAGCCTCCGCAGGCCCGGGAAGCGGAAATGGCGCAGCGCATGCACGGCCGCGCCGAGCGCAGCTTCTATAAAGCATTGAAAACTCACCGCGAACTTCAAAAGGAGCGCAAACGCGAGCAACAGACAGCAGTCTCCTCGGACAGGGCGACTGGGTTCGTTCCCTCAAAACATACCGCCGCAGCAAATGGGTTCGTTTTTTGCTTCGAAAATCTGCTCTGAGAGTCGACACCGCCCTAGGATGGGACTTCCGCGTTCCTCTTTGGTGAGTAACTCGGGATTGCTGATTGATAATCGAATATTTGCCTTCACGCGCTTGTATGCCGAGAACAGCGCTAGCTGGTGGGAGATAAAGCCTGGCCGGAGGTGCTTCCGGGCCGCAATCCGGCAGGTCGTAGCCGCTCACGTCCACGCCCAAGCGTTTCAGTTGCCGGAGAGGATGCAGGATCTTCTTGCTGTGGTTCTCGCTTCCGCATGGCTTCGTTTGCCGGTTCCGCATAGGAGGCGCGTGAGCGGTGGGTTCGTTCCCTCAAAAGACATTGCCGAGGCGATTGGGTTCGTTCTGATCACTCACCACTCAGCACTGACCACTGGTTCTCACCCTGACACCGCAGCCCTGTCCAACACTGAACGAATGCATCCCGAAAACGGACACTCGCCGAAGTCCCGACCTCTCCTGAACCCGTTTTGTTTACAATCTGTCCTGGGTGGCCGCACACATGCAGTGGACATCCGGAGGCTACCTTGATCGAAACTGTTCTTTCCTTCTTCGCTGAGTTGAAGAGGAGTGCGCGTTCCCTGACCCGCGCAAAAGGACTCTCCGCGGCTGTCATCCTGACGCTCGCACTCGGTATCGGGGCGAACGCTGTGATGTTCAGCCTTGTCCGCGGAGTTCTTCTCCGGCCGCTGGTGAACCGCGACGAGAACCGGCTCGTCTACATCCGCCAGGGCGCGCCCGGTCTGTCCATCGATGACGTGGCCTTCTCGATGCCGGAAATTAGCGATCTGCGCTCGAGCGTCCATAGCCTGCAACCATTCGGCGACTTTTCCGTGATTGGACTGACGATGATCGGCTTAGGACAGCCGCGCTCGGTGAATGCGGGCGTCGTGAGTGGGTCGTACTTCCGAGTGATGGGGCTTCGGCCGGTCCTCGGGCGTCTGCTGAATGAGAAGGACGACGGCCCGAATGCCGCTGGGGCGGTTGTTTTGACATACCGTTTCTGGACCACCGTTCTGAAGAGCGATCCGCACGTCATCGGGAAAACCATTCGCCTCGATTCCTTCATCGATGCGCGGAGCGCCACCATCGTCGGCGTCCTCGAACCCTGCCTGCCCTATCCGGAAGACACCGAAATCATCAGCAACGTCGTGACCAGCGCGCACCATCTTTCGGCGACCATGGTCACCAGCCGCCTTCATCGCATGACCGAGCTCTTCGCGCGCGTTGCGCCGGGCGCCACGCTTGAATCGGCGCAGACTGAGCTGCGCACCGCGTATGCGCGCATGAAGCACCAGCATCCGGAAGCCTATCCAACCAATGCGGATTACGAGATCACTGCCGTCCGGCTGCGCGACCAGCTTACGTCGGGCGCGCGCACCATCCTGCTCGTCTTGAGCGGTACCTCGCTGCTGATCTTCATCATCGCCTGCTCGAACGTCGCTAACCTGATCCTCGCCCGCACCATTCGGCGTGAATCCGAGTTGGCGGTCCGCGCCGCGCTAGGGGCCAGTCGCGCCGCCTTGCGCCGCACTTTGCTGTCGGAAAGCCTGCTGCTTTGCGGCGTGGGCGCCGGAATCGGCGTTCTGATTGCCGAACCCATGGTCTCGGTGCTGTCGCAATACATATCGCGCTATTCCCTGCGTGCCCTCGACCTGAAAGTGGATCCCAGCATGCTTTGGGTCGGCGCTGCGCTGGCGATCCTCGCGGCTATATTGCTCGCGTATGTGCCGCGCTTGCCCTCTTCGAACAGCAACCAAGGCTTCACTCTCGCCGGCGGCAGCACTCGCGTGACCAGCCGTTCCGCCAATCGCAAGTTGAGGGTCTTTGCGATTATCCAGATCGCCGCGTCTTTCGTACTCATCGCTTCGGCCGCCGCGACTGTCAAAACGCTGCTGTCGCTCGAAGCGGTGCAGACCGGTTTCAACACGCGCCAGGTGCTTGCGGTGGATGTCCCCGTCGTCCACGTCGGAAAAACGCCCGCGCAGGTGGGTAGTTTTTATCGCGAAGCGGTCCGCCGTATCCGGCAATTGCCCGGCGTGCAGAATGTTTCGCTCGGCTCTTTCGTTCCGTGGCGCGATGGCCGGTCCACTTTCGCATTGCAGGTATCGGCCGACAATCACGTTCCCGCTCGCAATGAGCAATCGCCGCACGCGATTCCCGGGTCGTGACGCCCGGCTTCTTCGCAACTCTCGGTCTGCCGATTCTCGAAGGCCGCGATTTCAACGACGCCGATGTCCCCGCCAGTGCTCAGGTCGCCATTGTCAGCCAGACCGTTGCCACGCGCATGTTCCCGAGGGGCGATGCGCTGAACCACTACATCACGTGGACCGATCCCCTTTTGAGGGATGTTCCGCTCTTCAAGATGCAACCAATGCGTATCGTGGGCATCGTTCCCGATATGGACGATACCGACCTGGTGCCGAAGCCGACCATGACGCTGTATCGCCCATTCCAACAGGAGCAGGCGATGGGCGGAGGGCGCCTCTTCATCCACGTCAGCTCGGATCCGTACGGACTGGTTGCGCCTGTGACGCATCTCCTTCGCCAGATGTCGGCCGATCAGCCGGTCGAGCACGCGGCCACACTCGAAGACATCCGCACCGAAGTGTTGTCTTCCGACCGTCTCAACGTGATCGTGTTCAGCGCCTTTGCCGCAGTCGCGCTATTGATCGCGGTGGTGGGCATTGCCGGCGTCCTAGCCTTTTCTGTAAGCGGCCGCACTCGCGAGTTCGGCATACGGCTCGCCATCGGTTCCCAGCCATCGGACTTGCTGGCGGATGTCGTCAAACAGGGAGCGGCCATGGCGGGCGTCGGTCTCATCGTCGGAATTGCATGCGGCTTCGGATTGGCCCATGTGGCGGGCGCGTTCCTCTCTGACCTCAAGACCCCCGGTGTTCTCCCCGTCGCGGGGGCGGCATTGCTGCTGCTCCTTTCGGCCATCATTGCTTCTTTGATACCCGCTGCCCGTGCCGCGCGGATTGAGGTTCTTAAGGCGCTTCGGGTGGACTGAGCTCTACAGTCCGCGACACCTTACACGACTCGTTGCCGTCCGATAGAGTGACGGTATGCCCGCTGCGTCAGAGAAGATCAC
Organism: uncultured Acidobacteriaceae bacterium; assembly: GCA_963795905.1. Taxonomy (GTDB): domain Bacteria; phylum Acidobacteriota; class Terriglobia; order Bryobacterales; family Bryobacteraceae; genus Bog-105. Next base: position 111,967 of record CAWCJG010000001.1, read on the forward strand.
GCTCGCCATCGATATTGGCGGAACCGGCATCAAAGCCATGCTGCTGGACGAAAGAGGCAAGCGCCTGTCGGAGCGATTGCGCGACAACACGCCCGACCCCGCCACTCCCGGAGCAGTGCTGCGAGTGATCTCTCAGCTGAGCTCGGATCTCGGCAATTTCGACCGCGTTTCGGTTGGCTTCCCCGGTGTGGTGAAGCACGGCGTCACGATGACGGCGCACAATCTGCATCCCAAGTGGGTTGGCTTCGAATTTGAGAAAGTGCTCTCGCGCCGCCTCTCCGCGCCCGTTCGTATCGCCAACGATGCGGCAGTCCAGGGCTACGGGGCCATTCGCGGGCACGGCCTCGAACTTGTGATTACGCTGGGTACTGGCTTCGGGTCGGCGCTGTTCACCGATGGTCATCTCGCGCCCGGTCTCGAACTCGCCCATCACCCATGGCGCAAGAACAAGACGTATGAAGACTACCTCGGCATCAAAGCGCTGAAGCGGAGTGGACGCAAGCGGTGGAATGAGCATCTCAAAGACGCGATCGACCAGATCGAGAAGCTCTTCAACTACGACCACCTCTATATTGGCGGCGGGAACGCTTCCAAAGTGGACTTTGCGCTGCCGAAGAGCGTCACGCGCGTGCCCAATGAAGATGGATTGCTCGGAGGCGCCGCGCTATGGCGCTTCGATACGCGGCCTACTTCACGAGAAAAGGCCAATGGACGATGAAGTGATAGTGATAGCGATACACGAAGTAGGCCAGCGCACCCGCCAGCGCTAACACGATTCCTAACGCCACGACTCCGACCATCCACCACGGGAACTTCTTGCCCTCGCGCTTCAGCACCAACAGGTAGCTGGCGAACACGCCGACAAAAAACAACGCCACCATCGGCGTGGCGAAGATCATCATGTTGAAGATGTCCGGCGTCGGTGTCACAATCGCGGCGATCACTGTGATCGCAAGAACCGCGTAACGGCTGTGCTTCAGCAGAAATCGCGGCGAGAGAATGCGCAGCAGCGTCAGAAAGAAGATCAGCACTGGCATCTCAAAGACCAGGCCGACCCCAAGCGTCACATTCACGAACAGATCGAAATAGTAATCAATCGAGATGACCGGCAGAACGTTGATGTCCCGTCCGATTCCGAGCAGGAACTCGAGCCCGTAACGGAACGCCACGAAATACGCGAACAAGCCTCCCATGATGAACAGGCCGGCCGTTGACAAAATAAAAGGTATCGCCCAACGCCGCTCGCGTTTATAAAGGCCCGGTGCGATGAACGCCCAGACCTGGTACAGTATCCACGGCGATCCGACAAATATGGCCATAAGCAACGGCAGCTTGACGTAAATGATGTTGAACTCGTCCATCGGGCCGATGGCGGCCAGCTTGGGCGAGTAGCCGAGATGCTTCAGTGCTGTCGATGCTGGAGCCGCTACCACCGTCCACAAATTCTTGCAGAACAGGAAGCTGACAAAAAAGGCCACTACAATCCCGAGCACAGCGCGCAAAATGCGTGTGCGCAGTTCCTCGAGGTGTTCCATGAAGGACATGCGCAGCATGCCTTCCTCTTCAGCATCACTTTCGTCTTCGGTGTCGGGAGGCGGCGGCGGGGGCGCGGGTGGCTGGCGCTGCGCGAGCGGCATCGGCGTGGGCGCAACGGTTACCGCCGTTGATGACTCGTACGGGTCTACCCAGTTGCTGTAAACAGGTGCGGACTCAGGCCGCGGTCCGGGAGCGTAAAGTTCCCCCGAATGATTTTCCGATTCGTCCGCCATTCAATTAACTACGTGGATGACTGCTCGGCAGGCTCGGCTACGTCGCTTCCCAGCGGAGCCGTTCCATTAGACCTGGCGATCGTTCCGGTCGTGGGCGATGGAAGCGGCGGCGGTGGCACAACTGGTTCCTCATGCGGCGTCGAGGTCGCGCCGTAAGGCGAGTTATCTTCGTACGGATAGGAATAGGAATAACTCGGAGGCGTATATTGCGGCGCTTCATACTTCGGCGCTTCGATCCGTTGTGGCTGCTGCTTCTTCGCTTCCTCCAGGCGCGCTTCCCGTTCAAGCTCACGCATATGGGTTTCGAACGTGTTCTTGAGCTCGTTCTTGGCGCGCCGGAACTCGCTGAATGCTTTTCCCAGCATGCGGCCTAGTTCTGGAAGCTTCTTGGGGCCGAACAGGAGAAGAGCGATGACAAAGATCGCCATCATCTCCGGAATGCCGATTGGTCCCATAAATACGACTGTCGCCTATATGATAGCCCAATGAAACGAAGCGCCCTCATTCTGTGCGCATTTGTGATCTGCTGTCCGTCGTTGGCCGCCGCGCCTACTGCACCGGTAGTGCCTGTTGCGGCTCGGCCCTCGGCTCACTTTGAGGCGGAGGCCGCTACCCAGGCCTGGCTCGACACGTTTCCAGCAGCCGCCAAGGCCCGCTCCGACGCATACTTCGAGGGCGGGGAATGGCTCACGCTCTGGGACTTCCTGGTGCTTGCGGCCGTCCTGCTCTCCGTCACGATAAGCGGCGTTTCGGCGCGTCTGCGCGACTGGTCCGAACGCCCCTTTCGACGCCGCTGGCTCCAGCGCTGTTTTTATTGGCTGCAGTTCATCGTACTCGTTACGCTGCTTGATTTGCCCCTCACTGTCTACGAAGAGTTCATTCGCGAACGCCACTACGGCCTCATGAACGAATCGTTCCCCGCCTGGTGCCGTGAACAACTCATTGCGTTTGCTCTTCTGGTGGTCTTCGGTGGGCTGACTTTTCTCATTCTCATGAAGGTGGTCGAACGTCTTCCACGAACGTGGCACTGGTGGGGCGTGCTGGTCACAATGATTCTGTCGATAATCGCCATCGCGCTCGCGCCGGTGTATGTCGCGCCGCTGTTCAATACGTACACTCCCTTGCCCGACTCCGCGATCAAGCGCCAGATCCTGAGCCTTGCCCGCGCCAACGGCATCGAAGCGCGTGACGTGTTCGAAGTGAACGCCTCAAAACAAAGCAATCGGGTGAGCGCGTTCGTCACCGGCATTGGCGGAACCGAACGTATCGTGCTCAATGACAATCTTCTGCGCCGCGTTTCGCCCGAAGGTGTGATGTCGGTCATGGGGCACGAGATGGGTCACTATGTGATGCACCACGTGCTGAACACGCTGCTGTTCCTGACCCTTCTCAGCGCTGTGTTTTTCCTCGTGCTTCGCTGGTCTCTCGATCGAACTCTGATGCGATGGGGAGCGCGCTGGCGCATTCGCGGCGTCACCGACTCGGCCGTATTGCCGCTGGCTCTCCTGATCGTATTGACTCTCGATTTCCTCGCGACGCCGATCGAGAACACCTGGACTCGCATCGAGGAAGCGGAGGCTGACATGTACGGGCTCAACGCCGCACGCCAGCCGGATGGCGAAGCCGAAGTCGATCTGTTGCTCGGCGAATACCGCAAGCTCGACCCGGGTCCTCTCGAAGAGGTTCTCTTCTACGATCATCCCAGCGGCCGCGCCCGCATCTACATGGGCATGCGATGGAAAGCCCAAAATCTTTGCCTATTCGACTCGAAGTTGTCCTGCGGCTCCGGAGTCACTGGCTCATCTTCAGAACCTCTTCAGTAAACTGTGACCGTGCCCAGAGTAGCCTCCGCCAGTTCCCGCAGATCTTTCCTCAAGACCGCCAGCGCGTTGACGGCAGTCGTCCCGTCCGTACTCAGGCCCGGCAGCGCGAACGCGAACCCTATGAATCTACCTATTGGTCTTCAACTCTACACAGTCGGCAAAGAGATGGATGCCGATCCCTTCGGTACGCTCAAGCGCGTGTCGTCTGTCGGTTACCAGACTGTTGAGCTCTCTCCGTTATCGAAGGTCCCCTTACCGGATCTGAAAAAAGCGCTTGACGATAACGGGTTGAAGAATCCGGCCGGACACTACATGCTTCCCGACCTGATGAGCAAGCTGCAGCAGAATGTGGATGCCGCAAAGCAGCTCGGACAGGAATACATGATCGTCACGGTGCCATGGGTTGCCGATCCGTCCCGCTTCAAATCGAATTCCGGAGACCAGATGGCCTTCTTTCTAGCGCTCTTGAAGGGTCTCACTCTTGACGACTGGAAATGGAACGCGGAGCAGTTCAATAAGGTAGGAGAGCAGGTCAAGCAAGCGGGCCTGCAGCTCGGCTATCATAACCACAATTTTGAGTTCAGATCCTACGGCTCAACGACCGGCTATGACGAGTTCATTCGCCTTACCGATCCGGCGCTGGTCAAACTGGAGCTCGATTGCGGGTGGATGACGGTGGCCGGACACGATCCCCTCGCCTACCTCACCAAGTATCCCGATCGGTACCGCTCGCTGCACATCAAAGATTTCCGTAAGGGCTTCAGCCCGACAACCACCTTGATGGACCAGGGACCGCATGCACCGGTTCCGACGGAACTTGGGCGAGGCGCCATCGACTATCGACCGATTTTTGCGGCCGCGAGCAAAGGCCACATCAGCTGCATGTTCGTCGAGCAAGAGCCTCCCTTCACAGAAATGCCGGCGCTCGAGGCCATTAAAGTAGACTACGACTATCTCAAAAATTTGCAGGTTTGAACGGGAGAACAAGCCAACATGCTCTCGCCCTATCTACGCGCTGCGATGCTGCTATCGCTCGCTGTCGCGCTAAGTGCGCGGCAGGCGGACCAGGTCGCCGGCGCGGAAAAAGAAAGAAATGCCGAACAGCAAAAGAGCGATCCGAACCAAAAGAAGAAGGCGGCGCCTAGTCTCGCCGACCTGATGGGTGGACCGCACTTCGATCCAGCAGCCGTCGAGCGTGGAAAGAAAGTCTTCGTTCCCACCTGCGGTTTTTGTCACGGGAACGACGCGCACGGCAAGAGCGGCCCTGATCTCGTCCGTTCCGCGCTTGTAGCGCACGACAACAAAGGCGACACGATCGGTCCGGTAATCCACAATGGACGGCCTGACCGCGGCATGCCCGCCTTCCCGTCGCTCTCCGCGGATCAAATTGCAGACATCTCCATCTTTCTGCACTCGCGTGCCGCCGACGTGACAAACCGGTTCGCGTACAAGATCGGCGACATCGTGACCGGCGATCCTCACAAGGGCGAAGAGTTCTTTAACGGAGCGGGAAAATGTTCCGGCTGCCATTCGCCTTCCGGAGATCTGGCGCATGTGGCATCGAAGTACGACGCGGTCGAACTGCAACGCCGGATGTTGTATCCAAGCCCCAATCTTTTGGAGTTGTTCCTCGGAAGGCAAGTGAAGCCTTCCGCCCCGACGAAAGTGACCGTACACCTGCCCTCTGGCGAACAGGTTTCCGGCACCCTCGATCACATCGACGAGTTTTCGGTTTCACTGCACGACGCTTCGGGCTGGTATCACTCGTTCTCGCGCGAAAACGCAAAAGTGGATCTACAGGACCCGCGCGCCGAGCACCAGGCGCTGCTTCCTCTATATACAGATGACGACATGCACAATGTCCTCGCCTATCTGGAGACCTTGAAATGAAACACTGGGCGCTCACTCTTTTGCTGCTGACGCCACTCACCCTTTGTGGCCAACAACTGCCATCGCAGGACATACTGCACCCGCCGGAGGGCAGTTGGCCAACTTACAACGGTGACTACTCAGGACGGCGCTATAGCCCGCTGAATCAAATCAACTCCTCCAACGTGGCCTCGCTTTCTATGGCCTGGGTATATCACGCGTCAAATTATGGCGCGGGCGGGTTCGGATCGGTTGTCAAATCGACGCCGCTCGAGGTCAACGGCGTGTTGTACTTCACTATGCCCGATAACGTCTGGGCGGTGGATGCGAGAACCGGCCGGGAAATCTGGCATTTCAAATATCCCCCGAATGAAGGCGGCCACATTGGGCAGCGCGGAGTTGCCATGTGGGGCGATTGGCTCTACTTCGAAACACCGGACTGCAACTTGATTTCGTTGGACGCCAAAGACGGCAAGGAGCGCTGGCGAAAGCAAATTGCAGACGTAAAGCTCGAGTATTTCTGCACCATGTCGCCGCTCGTGGTCGGCAATCACATCGTCACGGGTGTGGGCGGCGATTCACTCGATAATCCCGGCTACCTGGAATCTCGCGATCCCGAAACCGGCGATGTGCAGTGGCACTGGAACACGGAACCGGCGCCCGGCGAACCTGGGTCGGAGAGTTGGCCGAACGAGGATGCGCGCAGCCATGGCGGCGGCATGACCTGGATGACCGGTACATACGATCCAGATCTGCATCTTCTCTACTGGGGCACTGGCAATCCCAACCCCGTACACGCGGGCGCGGCGCGTATAGGCGACAATCTGTGGACGTGTTCGATTGTGGCGTTGAATGTAGACACCGGCAAGATGGCATGGGGCTATCAGGTCTCGCCTCACGACACCCACGATTGGGATGCCGTCCAAACACCGATTCTGTTCGACGCCGATTTCGATGGCCGGCCCCGCAAGCTGCTTGCGCAAGCGAGCCGCAACGGCTTCTTCTTCGTTTTCGATCGCACTAACGGCGAGCATCTGCTCACAACTCCATTCATCAAAACCAACTGGACAACGGGAATCAACGACAAAGGACAGCCGATTCCGAATCCCAAGAAGGAACCGTCGAGAAACGGGACGCTGGTTTCTCCCAGCTCGAATGGCGCGTCTAACTGGTTTGCGCCCACGTTCGATCCTGCAACGGGTTTGTTCTATGTCGTTGCCTCGCAGAGCTACAGCGTTTTTTATCTGACGGCAGAAGGCAAGGCCGAAGGGTTTGCGGGTCGTGACGACTTTCTGAATTTTCCCGGAACCATCAAAGCCATCGATTACAAAACCGGGGATATTCGATGGACCCACGACATTGGCTCGATGGGGCCGGGCCTCCTGACAACCGCTGGCAACCTGCTCTTCGCGGCCGACAACGCGGCGCACGTGATGGCGCTCGATCCCGCAACCGGCAAAACGCTTTGGCACGCGGGCGTCGGTGCGAACCAGACAAACGGAGCCATCAGCTACGAAGTCGACGGGAAGCAATACATCCTGGTCGGGGCAGGGGACTCACTCGTCGCGTTTACTTTGGACAGCGCGCATTAGGAACCTCGCGATTGTTGCCGGCGAACGCGGCGAACCCGCGCAATTCGCCGGCAAAGTCAGTTCATCGGTATGAATATTGAAGGATCTGTTCGGGGAGCCTCGCGCCTTGCACTTTGATTTGCGCGGATGCGTCCTCAATTTCTTTGAGATCCGCCTCGGTTAGATCGACGTTAGCTGCGTCCACGTTCTCCTGTAGCCGGTGCAGCTTGGTTGTTCCTGGAATCGGAACGATCCACGGCTTTTGGGCAAGGAGCCAGGCAAGCGCAATCTGTGCGGGCGTTGCACTCTTTCGCTGAGCAATTTGCTTTAGCAAGTCAACGAAACCCTGATTCGACTGACGGGCCTCGGGCGTGAACCGCGGGAAGAAGGACCGGAAATCGCTCTTGTCGAATTGAGTTGCGGTGTCAATCTTGCCCGTAAGAAAACCCTGTCCGAGAGGGCTCCACGGTACGAATCCGATACCGAGTTCTTCGCACAGCGGGAGGATTTCCGCTTCGGGGTCTCTTGTCCATAAAGAATATTCGCTTTGAATGGCCGCCACGGGCTGTACCGCATGCGCTCGACGAATAGTCTGGGCGCCTGCTTCTGATAAGCCGAAATGGCCGACCTTGCCTTGCTGGATAAGATCCTTCACCGTGCCTGCTACATCTTCGATGGGCACGTCTGGATCCACTCGGTGTTGGTAAAGCAGGTCGATACGGTCCGTCCTCAGACGTTTCAGCATTCCGTTCGTCGCTGCCTTGATGCGATCGGGGCGGCTATTCAGACCCGGGAGGCGTTCACCCGTGTGCGAATCGACGTCCCAGCCAAACTTGGTTGCAATGACCACTCGGTCGCGTACCGGGGCCAGAGCTTCGCCCACTAACTCCTCGTTCTGGAAGGGGCCGTATACTTCCGCAGTATCGAAAAACGTGACGCCCAAATCGACGGCCGATCGAATCAATCCGATCGCCTGATCCTTTTCGGTTGCTTGTCCGTAGCCGTAGCTCAGTCCCATGCAGCCGAAGCCGAGGGCCGATACCTCGATGCCGCTTTTTCCTAGGTTGCGCTTCCGCATTTCATCCTCCTTTTCCAGCGTATGCAAAAAGGGGCGAGGCACCTCTATCGTCCGTAAGTGCCAATCGCCTCCCGAACTCTCTTCAACCCTTCACGCAGCACGTTCGTATCTCCGGCGAACCCGATACGAACGTGATCCGGCGCGCCAAAGAAGTGCCCCGGAACGATCACGGTCTCATATTCCCTGCGCAGAAACTCGCAAAATCCGTCTGCCGGAAAATCGAGCTTCGGGAACAGAACGGTTCCGTGATGCGGCAGCGCAAATCCTAGGTCGCTCGCGATCGCCCGGTTTGTATCGAGCAGCGTCCGCGTATCCTCTAGAATGCGCGACGCATGCCAGAGCGCGATGCAACTGATCTGATCCGTCAGATAAGGGTTGTTGACGGTGATGAAGTCGTTGATGCCGTAGATTCGCCGGATCAGGGCAGGCTCGGCCAGCACCCAACCGCAGCGTAAACCGCTCAGACCATACGCCTTCGAAAGACTGCTTGTCACAACAAAATGGCTGCCGAGTCTCGCCGCGGTTTGTGGGCTGCTTTCGAACAACAAATCGAGGTAGACCTCATCCACCAGGACTCGTGCGTGTACCGAGTTCGCGATATCACCGATTTGTTCGAGCTCCTCCGTTTTCAGAACCGCGCACGTGGGATTGTGCAGATTCGTGATGGCAATCAGGCGCGTGCGCGGACTTACTGCGGCTCGCAGTTCATCCAGATCGACTTCCGGGCGCCGGCGGAAAAACTTCACCGCGGCACCGAGGTACTGCGCCGTTTCCCATACCAGCGGATATCCTGGGACCTCAACCAGAACTTCATCACCGGGCGCGAGGGTGGCCGACATGGCGAGGAAGTTGGCCATCGAGGTCCCTTGTGCAGTCGCGACCATATCCGGATGTACGCCGCACTTGTCCGCCAACGCCTCGATGAGCGGCCTGTATCCATACGCTCCAGGTCCGCTCGGCACGAGTTCCGGAAACGTAACGGGTAGCGAAGAAAGCGGATAGTTCCGAACCCCGCTGATTACCAGGCTGTAGCGAGCGTCTGCCTGCGTCTTCACCCAGTTCATGTAAGGCGACGAAAACACTCAAGCCCCGATCGAGCGCAGATATCGTTCCGCCGAGTACTGAACCGCCGCTTTGGCATTGTTGTTGATCGTCCGATGCGGGAACGCGCCGTACAGGCGATCGAATGCAAATGGCTGCACGGCGTCGATGATTTGCCTCACTTTCCTAGCCGGAAGCGGAATGTAATTCGGATAGCTGTACATAACGCTGACCGATTTTCTATCCGGACAGACTTGAATCGTGTCACCGGTCAGCAAGACCCCGCTAGCATCGGCGCCGTCAGGCCAGTGCAAGACAGATGCGCCTTCGAAATGCCCGCCGCAGCGAACAATTTTGAGTTCACCGCCAACGTCGCGCAGCTCGCCATCCCAGAAGTGAATGCAATCGTCCGATCGCATCAGCCATGCGCGATCCGCCTCATGTAAATAAACAGGAACGTTCCCGAATATCCTGCTCCATTCCACGATGCACGTGTAATAGTGCGGATGTGAGATCGCGATTGCGTGCAGGCCGCCCGTTTGCTTGATATACGCAATGGCCGCGTCATCGAGCAAGCTGATGCTATCCCAAAGCACATTTCTTCCGCCACTTCGAATCAGGAAGGCGCGTTGACCGATACCGAACTGCGGCTGCACGGTGAACGAGGTCAGATTCGGTTCTTCCTCAGTGATTGTGGTGGTGTGTCGTCGGCGCAGCTCTTCGAGCGTAATCCACTGCTGGCCTTCAAAGCCCACGTATTGCCGCTCGTCCTCGCAGATCGGGCAATGGGCCGGGAACCCCTCTGCCTCTGCAAATTGCGTCCCGCACGTGACGCAGATCGAGTTCATCTTTCCCGAGAATACAAAACCATCAATATGCGAACGCCCGCCCTGCTTTTCATCCCGATTTCGAAACCGCCAGACCGGGAGTTCTATTGACCCTCAAGATACTCCACCACAGCCCGTATTGCGGTATCGTCTAATTTTCCGGCGATTGTACCCATTGTGGAACTCGCCCGTGAACCGTTCCGGAACGAAACGAGTTGATCGCGGAGATAGGCTGCGTGCTGCCCTGCCAAACGCGGAACGGAACCCTGCCCGTGCCCATTGGGTCCATGGCAAGATTGGCAGGCTGCCACTCCCGCGCTCGGTGAGCCCGCGGCGTAGATCGATGCTCCGGCGGCGCCCGCCGCCTTGGGCTTGCCTGCACCCCCAAGTTGTTTCGAATACCAATGGGCCGCCGATTGCATATCCTCGGTGGACGTCGAGCGAGCGGCGCCCACCATCAACGCCCACCCCTTGCCTGTATGCGTAAAGTGACGCTCGAAGACAAACAGGAGTTCATCCACCCGCGGCGCGGGCGCGCTCTGGAATTCTTTCAGCCTGTCCAGCATGTATTGCTCGTTCTGACCGGCCAGCTCCGGAACATAGGGTAGCCCGGCTCTACCGTCCAGACCGTGACATCCGGAGCAATTAGCTGTAACGACTTCCGGAGCGCATCCTATATCCGCTCCCCTCGCCATCGCCATGATGCCCACCAGCAGTACCAATTTCAGCATTCTCATTCTGAGTCCCTTTCTTCGATCAGAACGCGAAAAAAACACTAAGCCATAGCGTGTTGTTATCGGATGCGCTCCGGCTCACGCCGTCAATATTGCTTTGCAGCCCGTGATAAGTGAAGAACCCTCGATACTGCGCCATGAGCCGTAAGTTCTGCGTAATATTCCTGTCCGCTTCCAACAGGTAGCCGCTCGTACTTCGGCGAGGTTGAGATCACATCGCCTGCTGTATTGGTGACCGTATAGCGCATGGCGTCGTGATTCGCACCCGCCAACAAATAGCACGCGTGAAACGTCCAGGCGTTTCCGAGCGAATAACTTCCGCTCACGTTAAAAAACTTGGCGTCCCCGGAGGGCGTTCCCACTGAGCCAATTGGGAAACTCGCGCTCCAGTCGCGCGCCTCAAAGATATAGCTTGTCCTCACCGTAAGACTCTGCTTCGAGAGAAGGTGCTGATATTGCGCATCGACGCCATAGTCGGTCAGTGAGTTTGCCGGTCCTGATGGCTGCGCGGCACTTGGGAAGACGCTGGCGCGCATTCCGAACGTCCCCGCCATGAACGAACTCGGTCCGCGGCTAGCGGTCCAGTACGCTCGCCAATACGGATTGAAGCCTTTCAGATAAGTAACACCAGGATTCGAAAACGGCGTGCCCGCCGTCATCCACTGGAAAAAGCCCGCTCCGACACGATAGGCCGACGCTTCTACGTACACGTGCCGATCAATGAGTGCGTAGGCCCCGATACTTCCGGATTGTGACGCCAGACGCGAGATGACTGGAGTTGTCAGTGCTCCGGGGGCCCACGGCGATGTGTAAGACGGAAAGCTCCATTGACCCGTAGAGTTCCAGACGTCCTGAACGGTAGGATTGTTGTTACTGTCAATCCCGGTGAGAATTTCGTGGCTGCCCGCATGGAAAAAATGCACAGCGCGTATATCCACTGCTCCGGAAGCGCCTTTCCAGCCAGGAAACGTGTTGCCCACGTTGTATTCGTAAAACACTCCCAGGAAATCCGTCACTTTGGTCGCGACTTCGGCCGAGAAGTTGTAGGCTTGCAGGTCGCCGCTGTGCAGAATAACAGGATTACCTTGCGCGTTGTCCGCATTTGGAGCCCACGTCAGGCCGGCTTGCCCAAACACTCCCACAGGAACATGCACGCCGCCTTCTTTATCCTTCACAGCGCTTCCAATCGTGTATCCGGAAAGCTTAAAAAAGCGACCCCACGGCGTTAGCTGCGGCCAATCCCCGCCTACGTGGCAGGCGGAGCATTTCTGTCCAGTTTGCCTTGCGAAGGAAGGCAGGGCAGGCAATCGAGAAGCGCCCGCCGCTAATAGCAGAATCAATGCTAGCCGATGCATGACCTGAGAGTAACTAGCTTCGGCAAGCGGGTGGTGAGTGGCTTGCAAAAACCGTGTAAAAACGGTTTGGCATCGCGGTCAGTGGCAAGCCCACGGGCAGCCGGACCCCGGCTCCAACTAACTGCCCCGCACTTACGCCGTAGCGGTAATCCTTCGCTCTTGTTCCGAAGATCGCCCCAGAAACGCCGCCATCTCTGCCAGGAAGCGGGCCTTTGAAAACCGCATTGCGGCGCGCTGTAATGCAGACGGGCTGATTCCCGCTTCGATCATTTCAAACTCTCGAAGAGCCCCTATGAGCTCGTCCGGCCCCTCATGCGCATACAAGATCCCGCCACAAGGGTTAGCCCTGGGTACGGTTTCGAGAACGCCACCCCGGCCGCAGGCGATGACCGGTTTTCCGCTCGCAAGAGCCTCGACTGGAACGATGCCGAAATCTTCCTCGCCAGGCATGATAACGGCTCGGCAGCGAGCATACAATTCGGATACATCTTCATCGTTGACGCGGCCGCAAAATTCTATATTCGGTCCCGCATTCCGCTTCAGGGCGCGCAGTTGCGGGCCCTCGCCGACAATCTTCAAGCGCCAACCGAGCCTTGTGAAGCACTGCACTGCATCCTGAATGCGCTTGTACTCAACCAGCGCGGACACGATCAAGAAGTAATCTTCCGCCGGAGCGTTTCTAAATTTCGACGTATCGACGGGCGGGTAGATGACTTCGGATTCGCGCCGGTACGCTCGCCAGATCCGTTGCTGCACATTCGCGCTGTTCGCTACAAACTCATCGACCCGCACGGCCGTTGCTAGGTCCCAGGTTCTTAGATAATTCGACAGCACTGCGAGAAGCGCCTTCTTGATTGGCGAAGCCGTCCAATCATGCAGGTAGGCCGGATAGAGATCCCACAGGTAGCGCATGGGGGAATGGCAGTAACAGACATGTCTCGCATGCGAACTCGCGATCACGCCCTTGGCCGGTCCCGATTCGCTGCTGACGATCAAGTCATAGGGACGAAGGTCGAACGACTCCAGCGCAAACGGCGCTAGCGGCAGCGTATGGCGATGGTATCGCGACAGTGGATTGAGAATCGACGGATAGATCCTATGTTTCCGAATGGCTGGCGAAACGCGCTCAGGCTCATAGAAAAGCGTGAAAATGTCGGCATCGGGTAGTAGCTCGCAGAGGGCCTCGAGGACACGCTCGCCCCCTCGCATTCCCAATAGCCAATAGTGGACGATGGCGCAGCGCAAGTGAACTTAGGCCCCCGCCGCCATAGCCGCGCCATTCACTGAGGACGAAACCGCGGCCCAAACATTCCGCTGAAAAGCCTCGACCGTGAACCGCCCGCTCCACAGTGTCCGTGCATTTACTGTCACGTCGTCCAAAGCGGCCAGGGGGACATTCAGAACGTCCGCTAATCGATCGGCTATCTGTTGCGGATCGCTCCCCCTCGTCAAAAACCCGTGAACGCCATCTCTAATTAACTCGGGGATCGCCGCCGGCGGGACACGCGAGCACCGGAATAAGTGCAGAGAAGGCCTCCAGAATCACACGCGGAGCCGCATCGTGAGCCGCCGAGGGGACAACCAGGAGGTCGATCCCCGAAAGTGCTTCCGCGACATCCGCAGTCCAGTCTTTGAATGTTACGTTGAGGCCTTCTGCCGCACGGGCAACGGCCTGAAAATAGGAATCGTCGTCCCCCGACACGCGGCCGAAGATAACGCACTGCGACTCCCGCATGGGCGATCTCAACCGTCTCATCGCCTGCATGAACTCGAGCTGCCCCTTTTCGGGCGCAATCCGGCCGAGCACTCCGATTGTTCGTATGCGCCGTGTATGGCGTATCAAACCTCGCGCAAGGTCAGGCACCCCGTTGTATACGACGTTGAGTGCGTCAGAATGTAGATGCGGCCGGAGAGAGCGGGCGACGTACTCACAGCAGGCAAGCACGCGCGCACTCGCGCTCCTGAGAGCCCTTCGCGTAATCATCCGGGCGGCGCGTTGCTGAATCGAGTGATGCGCATGAAACAACAGCGGGATCTTTTCCCCTGAAGCTATCCATGCGGCGGCGGGCAGATATCGCGGTCCGTTCACGTACAGTAAGTCGGGCCGATGCGCGCGTATCGCATCGCGCAAGGCCCTGTGCACCTGGACGGTACTCGACCAGTAGGGCAGTAACTCGCGCACCCGCTTCTTATTCCGCGAGAGGTCCGCGCCCTGAAAGACGCGCACCACGACTCCCATATTTTGAAGTGTTTCCCCCAGGGTCCCGCCTGCCGGCAGAATGGCTTCCAACTCACATCCTTTCCCGTGCAAGAAGGGAATCAGGTCCAGTAAACACCGCTGTGCGCCGCCGCACGTGGAAAATTGTTCGAGGCAGAGAATCCTCATGAGCCTTTCTATCCTGCCGGCGGCTGGCCGGACTCACCTGTGGTGCGCACAACCCGAGCGTAAGAGAAACGGCCCTGCGGAGGTGTTGTGTCGATGTAAACAAATTGTGAAACGGGTTTTAGGGCAGGGCGAACAAATAGTCCACCAGCTTGGTCTCTTCGTCGGGGGCGAAACGATACGGCGGCATGATGCTCTTCGGAGACATCACCGCCGGCTGCGCAAAGTGTCTTTCCACCCAACTGCGAGACCGTCTCTGCACGACGCCATTCAGGCTCGGACCGATCTGGCCGCCCGATCCGTTTGTCCGGTGACACGACTGACAGAGGTTTCGGGTGTACACATCCGCCCCTGCCAGCGTCTCGGCGGGGGCCGATTCCAAACGTGTAGCTCCAGCCGGATCCAACGTCACCGCAAACTGGACTAGTGCCGCCACTTCGGCCGGGCTCAAATGTTTACTGCCGGATTGCGGAACGCTTCGAATGTGACTTTCTGTCCACTCCGGAGGCCTGCGCTCCTGAACCGTCGCCAGTGTCGGACCTTGCTTGGGGTTTCCAGTGACAAGGTTATGGCAAGATGCACAATCCGACTGTCTGAAGTACACGAAGCCCGCGAGCTCATCCGGCGGAAGAGATAATAGCCGTGCGTCTTGCACATGTTGGGTGCTCGACGACTTAGCAGGCGTATCCCGTAAAGCAAGGGCCGTCATCGACGTACAACCTGCCAAGGCCGCCGCACATGCTGCTATTGCCCACCATCTATGCCGCAGCGAACTCGCCACAGAGCGATCCAGAAATGGAATCAGAATAAGTATGAGTACGACGGCCGAAGGCAAACCTACACTCGCGATCGGTTCGAGTCCGCCCTGCAAGTACTTCAACACCTGAAAAAGCGACAGAAAATACCATTCCGGTCGAGGGACATAGGAACTGTCCGACGGATCCGCGGGCCGGTCGAGGGGTGCGTCGACGCACACGGCTACGGTCATGAGCAGTGCGAACACGACAAATATCGCAAGCATGTCCTTGGCCGCCTGCCCAGGATAAAATCTGACTTTGGTTTCGCCATTCGCCGCGGATGGCGTAGCACCATGTTTGCGCACCAGAAACAAGTGAATACCCGTCAACACAACGGTACAGACTGGCAACACAAGAACGTGCAAAGCATAGAAGCGCGCGAACGTGACCACGCCGACGCCTGATCCCGCACCCATCAATTGCTGTATCGATTTCCCAAGCAAAGGAGCCTGACCCGCAATCTGCGTCGTCACCACGGTGCCCCAGTACGCGCGATTGTCCCAGGGCAGTAAGTAGCCCGTCAGACTGAATCCCATCACAACCAGCAATAATGCGATACCGCAAAGCCAGGTCGCTTCACGCGGTTTCTTATAGGCACCGTAGATGAAGACCTGCATCGCGTGGGCCGCGACCACCAGGATCATCGCGCTCGCGCCCCAGTGATGCAGCCCGCGGATGATACGGCCGCCGGTCACTTCACGCGTCAGATAAGAAATACTGTCGTATGCATCTCCCGGCGCGGCGGCGAAGTTGAGCGCCAACAAAATGCCGGTGACCGCTTGCACGATTAGCACAAACAGGGCCACACTTCCGAATACCTGCGGCCAACCAGCCGATGCAGGGATTTCCTCTGCGAAAAATCGCCTGACAGTTTGACCGACGCCGGTCCGGCTCTCGATCCACGCAAACACTGACATACTCAGGTGCGTCGCTTTTCCGCTTCACTGGTCCGATCCCCAAGCCACAACCGGTCGCCTTCGATCTTTGTCACAAGGCGGTCCAGGGGCCGGGGAGCAGGCCCAGCGAGAACCTCGCCCGTTTTGGAAAACACGGAGCCGTGACACGGACAAACGAAGACGTCCTTGGCTTGATCCCAGTGATACGCGCATCCAAGATGCGTACAGCGGGGGGAAAATGCTGTAAGTTGTGCACCCTGCTTTACCACCCAGACCGTATCCTGTTGCGCCGTGATTCGCCAGCCGTCGCGATGTACACGTACAATCGGCAACTCGACGGGCTGTCCCTCGGGGAGGGACCCAATCGCCCCCGCGTCAATCCATCCGGTGTCTGCCTCAACGGGGGAGCCGAAGATGTAAACCGTTGCGGGAGCTGCAAGGCCCAGCCCGACGAGTGCAGCGAGCCCGTAAATACCTTTGACGGAAAACTCCCGTCGGCTTAAGGCCACTGTTGGACAACTTTCCACGTTCCCGCCTCCCCTCTCCTTCTCAGGAGTTGTTACTTAATGTTAGGAGCGCGTGGATGATTTGTTGTCGGCGTTTTGTAAACCAAATGCTAAATCGAGAACCAGCGCATACAACCGGCAAAAGTAGCCGGGAAACCTCTAAGCTGTCGTGCAGCGCGCCGTAACAAAGAACCGCGGTGGTGGCGCAGAGCCGCGACATACCCGCTTCCGTCTTGTCCATCGCCATGCGCCGGAATGCGAGACGGCACAAACATCTGCGCGATAAGGGCCACTTTCTTCCACCGATTGCGCACCATCGCGAGTCTCAGCCATAGATGGTTCTTGTTGTAATCATCGGCAGCTCTCAGAGGCTCAAGGCAGAACGTCGCTAGCCATCGCCGGATTGCGTTAGGTAGGTGCGCTTGTTGGCGCCGAACCCAATCGGGTTTCTCGCAGTCAAACCAGCTTGCCGCGATTGCAAACACCATTACCTCAATCTGAACTAATTCCGATGAGTGAAGTTGCGCAAGTTCCGCCCAGAACAGATCATCATTCGCATGCGCAGAGAGGAACCGCCCTATTTCCCAAATTCGCTGCAGGGGAACGTCTCCATGGATCAAATGAAGGAAGGCGTGGATTGCCGCAAAGCCGACGATATCCGGTAGCGCAAGCACTCTGTATCGCCGCCCCATGAAACTCGCCGACGTCGAGCGCCCCCACATGGCATCGAGTTGCGGGATCGCAAAGCCCTCACCATCAGACCAGAGCTGGTGGTGTATTTCCACATCAATGGTACGTCCGCCACCTTGCCGTTCCATTCCCAGGCTCGCGGGGTGGACAGAGGCAGAAGGTGCCGGTCGCTCTTGCTTCCTACACTCGGCCGGTATCCCGCCGCATACAGCGCATTGTAAGCAGCTTGGGCTAATTCTCCTGGACACCAAAGATCGATGTCGCTCTGCGCACGTAGGAACGGGTCTGGGCACAGCTCCGGACTGTGGCTAAATCCCTTCAGAACTGCATACGGAACATCCGCGCGACTTAGTATGTCATCAACTCGCGCCAGTTCCTCCCCAATTCGTTCGAGGCGTAAGGCGTAATCCTGATATTTCTCTTCGATCACGGCCGCAACCCAGGCCGGTAAAGCATCCCTCCAGCGCTCACGCAATAAGAAGGCAATCTGTCCTCTTTCACACCAGGAGAGTGCGCCTATCCAATCGACGTCGGTCAGCTCACGCATTGCACTGTCGGAAGGGCTTCCGAACTGTAGGGCACTCACAATCGCATAAGGGACGGCCGGCAACGGTGTACAGGCAGTCAAACGGGAGACCTCAATGCCAATTCGCGCAAGGCGGAGACGGCGGCATCAAGCTCGCGATAGCGGAAAACAAATGTTGGCAGTTGCAGCAGCCGATAAAATGTTTCCAATCTCTCCTCATAGGCGGGATGCTGGATCTCAAAAAGCGACGAAGTCAGCCGGGTCCACGCTTCTTCCTCAGTAACTGGAACCAACGACGGTGGACCGCTGACATATGCCATGCGATCGAGGAACACCACGGCATGAACTCGGGACCGCTGCGCAGTAGCGATATGCGGCAGTTGTGACGTCTCTATAGCGAGCGTCTGTTTGCCCCCGGGCCGGCAACTTACAGCCGTTTCCTGGAATTCCGGAAACAGCGTAGCGGCGGCTTCGCGGAATCGAAACAAGCTCGGCACGCCCAAAACGTCGAGTTTCTCGCTCGTACGGACAAAGGCGCTGGCGTCATCCGACACATAGGTCCAGCCCCGCGTCGCACATGCATACGCAAGTGTCGACTTACCCGCGCCCGAATCTCCGGCAAGGAGAACGCCCCGTCCCTCAAAGCTTACGCATGCGGCATGAACACTCGCGAGATCGCGGATTTCGAGTTGGGTGTATGCCATCGCTTCGAGAAACATGTACCGCAGGTATGGCATATTCTGCGCGGTTGCAGTCGTAACCCAAGCAAAGCTGAGTCCCGTATTCACGTCTAGCGACGCAAAGTTCTCATGATCCACTACGATGCTGATCAAATGTCCCTGCGACCGGAACGTCCCCGGTCCCGCCGAGCACTCCAGTTTGCTGTCCGCAACAAAGCAGCGAATGTCGAGCGGGGGCCTGTCGAAGCGCTGGCGCGAACCACTCCAGCTTGCTTCCGCAGCTTTCATTACCAGGGCCGAGTTGCTTGACAGACGCGCTGGAAACCCATGTGGATAAAACATCTTTTGATGAGTTACCGACGTACTCGCAAATAACGGATCCGGAATTTCCAAGGGGCAGGGAACTACACTCCCCAGCGCTTTTCGGCTCCGCATAAGTCAAGCCTAGAGGCCCTCGCTGAAGGGAGTCGCGAAGGCGATGTAAATATGGTGTAAAAGCCCTCCGTTCACGGCGTGTCGGATCTTCGTAAGGCCGGCAGCAGCAAGGCCGTGCTTACAATCTGGACCAGCGTTGTTGCAAACACCACACCGGTGATTCCCATGGAACGCGCGCACAGAATATCGAATCCCAGATTGGCCGCCGCCGATACGATCGACATCAGCATCAGCATTCGCCCGGATGCACGCACCAGGGCGGTTCGCGTTAAAATCGCAACCCCGAACAGAAACGGTAATTGGCTCAGCGAGACGGTTTGTATGTGCGCCAGAAGCGCTATGTCCAAGTGCAGCGACGTGCCCCGCTGGAAGAGGAGATATGCAATTGGCCGGGAAAGCATCGCGAGAACTCCGGCGATCAGGCACGCACATAACGCGCTACCGGCCGCGACCCTTATAGCGTATTGCCGGAGTTCCTCCCAACCCTTTCTAGCCGCCACCCGGGACAACCTCGGCATGATGACCGTTCCGAGCGCGGATGGGACAATTCCTCCGACTACAGAGATCAGCCGGGTGCCCAAGTTCAGCGCCGAGACACCACCCGGCCCAAGTGTTGCCGCAACCGCCTGATCGACCGCAACTCTACTGCCCCCAACGAACCCACTTGCGAGCAAGGGCATGTACTGACGATTGAACCAGTTGGCCGGCAGTTTGAAGGCAAAGCCTGGGAGCAGTGAAAATCCCAACCGCCGCACGCCAAACGCGAGTACCCCAGCTTCCCCCAACGCTCCGAGCGCGGTCCCTACTGCGACCGTCTCAATACCGAACCGGCGCGAACCAGCCGCCAACAACGCGATGATTGCCGCCGGTGTAAAGAACAGGCGCAAGTGCCGCCAACTTGAACCGTTCCTGGTTGTTCAGCAGCGCCCGGAAGACCGCGATGGCTGCAAACGCCGGCAGCATGGGAGCCATTAGAAATAGCAGTTTATGTGTTAGCTCCACCTCGCTCAGACTGAAACCGGGAGCCACGAAGGAATAGAGAAATCGGTCGATTGTTACTAACAGGACGCCCATGACCGCGAGTAAAAGCGCTGGTGGATATAGCATCCAGCCATAGCCGGTGCAATATTCGCGCGTGCTCACACTCGATTCGATGAACGAGCACACGGGTAAAAGAGCCGGAGTCAAAGAGCCGGCCATCGTATCGCAGATCAACGAAGCGAGTCCGAAGGCAACGAGGTAGCAGTCGAGTGCCCGGTCGATGCCGAAGAACCGGGCGCACGCCGCGCTCTTTGCTGCTCCCGCGACCTTCACCGCCACAGCTAAACCCGCCACCGTAAACAGATTGCCGAAACGGAATGTCCGTAAGCGCGGCGGCGTCAGTACTTCATGCGTTGCTATAACTGGCAACGGTCGTCCTTTCCGAGGCTGGCTCTGTGACCAGGTCGCGAGTAAGTGGCGACTCTGTGGAATGCAAAATCGCTATATAGCCACACGAGATTGACGTCAGAAACATCGTCAGCACTTCGCTGTCACCCAAGTTATGCTCAAAAAAGCCCTCTCCAATCACGGCTAGCAGTACCGCTATAGCGCCGTGTAACAGCCACAGTGATGTTCCTGTACTTCGTTTCGCCGCAGTGGTGAAATCCCGGAAAAGGATCGCAAATATCCAAAGAATCATTCCTAAAGCCGGCACTCTCGCTCTGCCGCGTACTGCAAGTAAACGTTGTGAAGATGTCCGTACCAGCCTTTGGGCAGCGGCTTCGGAATATCGCTCGGCACATATGCGAGAAACTGGCGCCCCACCTGCTCCGGACCTAAGCCCATGAATGGGTGCGAACGAATCATATTCAGGCCCGTTCGCACAAGAATGACTCGACGTGAGTTGGAATCGTCGCTCCCGTGCGGACGAACCACGGACAAGACACGTTCTCTGACTTGGAACGGAAGTAACAGGGCGCTCAGTAGGATGATTCCTGGAATCACCGCTACCGCCCAGCGGCGCCACATTAGAAGCAGGTATCCAGCTCCCAACGGTAGCCCGGCCAGAAACACTCCACGCGTAAGACCCATCGCCAGCGCCGTCCACAACATCAGCAAACAGAGGATGCCGAGTACCCGTTGGCGGCCTCGCGCCCCCCAAAGCACGAAAGAAAGCAGCAGGACGGAGACAATCATCAGCTCTCCACCGAAGGTCATCCAGTGTCCGGCGAAGCCGTGTAGCCGAAAGTCGAGAAAGTATTCGTAATACGACGCACCCTCGCGCCGCGCCTGCTGATAACGCCCCAAGAGTTGGACAAAACCGGCGCAGGCAGACAAAGCCCCAAGCACTGCCCACACCGCGACCAGCCGCACGCAATCGCGAACGTTCCGAAAACAGGAACACACGACGAGCGCAGTCAAAAAGACAAAGAATTTCCGGATTTGCGGTAACCCTTGCATGAAGTGCCCCGAGTGCATCGCCGACAGTACCGTCCACAGGAGGAAGAGGGAGAGCGGAAGCTTGATCGGAGGAAAGCGCAGCGGCATCCGCGAACACAGCAGAACCAGCACAGCCGCCCCGAGCAGTATCTGTGAAGCCGCTATCGAGACTACGATCAGTGCGACTGAGCCGAAGGCGAGATAGAAGGCCCAGCGTGCCATCGTCTCGATGGTCCTCCACCCGTCCGAACGCCGTGTCTGGTTTTTGTAAACAAATTGTCAAACGCCGCCGTTCGCGTTGAATGCGGCTTCACTGCGTGGCACAACCGAAGGTGGATGCAGCAAACTATAACGAACGAAGGCAGTCTTGCCCGAGCCGACTTTGAAGTATTGGCGTTCGGCTGGTATGTGCTCCGGCATTGGCGAATATTTGCGATTGCTTTGGCCGTCGCCCTGCCTGTCGTGCTGGCCATCAGCTTGCTGCTGCCGAAAAAGTACACAGCGAGCGCGAGTATCTTGATTGAACCGCCGGCAGGCAATGACCCGCGCGGCTCCACTGCAGTTAGTCCCGTCTATCTCGAATCGTTAAAGACCTACGAACACTTCGCGTCAAGCGACAGCCTCTTCGCCAAAGCCGTGCAGGATTTGCATCTCAGAAGCGCCTATTCCGGCGTGCCGATCGAAGTGTTGAAACAGCGCGTGCTGAAAGTGGCCAAGCCGCGCGACACGAAAATTCTGGAAATAGAGGCAACGGTAAAGGACCCTAAGCTCGCCTGGAATCTGGTGCGCTACATCGCTTCCGCGACCGTAGAGATGAATCGTTCCCTGGAGCGTGCCTCCAACTCCGATCTGACCGAAGGCGGCGACGTGGTGCTGACAACGGCGGCGAAGCGTCTGGAACAAGCGCGGAAAGGCCGTGAGCAAGCTCTGGTCGAAGAGCCTGTCGGAGTCCTGGAAGCGGATGTCGCTGCGGCAAACGAACTGAAAAACCATCTGCTCCGGGACCTCAGTGCCGATCAGACCGAGTTGGCCGCTTACCAGTCGCGCTCAGCTTCGGGCAAACAAGGCCCAGCTTACGTGGACTCCGCTGAAGCCGCCGAAGCGGTATCTGCCGCGCGAGCGCAGGTCTCTTCCCTGTCTACCCAGTTAAATCAACTCGATACAGATCTCGTCCAAAAAGAGAAGCTTCTTGAAATTCACAAACAGCATCGCGACCTTCGCGAAAAGGAGTTGCTGGTCGCACAACAGCAGTTCGATGCCGCCACTAATCAGCGCAACGAAATACTCGAATCCATCGCGTTCCGAGGAGAGCGATTGCAGATCATTGATCCCGGTGTGCTGCCCGAGAAAGCCTCGTCCCCGAACGTCTCTCTAAACCTTGCAATAGCCGCTCTGCTGTGCGTCGTCGGGAGCGCCTTCTACCTCGCTGTCACGTTCGCACGCCGAAACGCATTCCTGTTTATTGGCTGAATCGACTACGGTGTGTTGCAAACCAAAACAGTTCAGCCGGTAACCCGCCTTCTTCCGTCGATTGCGATTGCGTCGTGGGCGTGCCTGGCCGTCTTATTACCCGGCGCCATTCCTAAAGCAGTCGCGCTCGCTGTCCTGCCCATGGCGGCTCTCGGGTGGTGGCTTTTTCGCGGTCGCGACCGCTGGGTACTCGCCTTCTTCTTTTGCGCCATTCTGCTGCCGCCCTTACCCATCGCGTTAGGGGACTCCGGTCCGCATCTCGCTCCGCTGCTGGCGCTCGCTGGGATGATACTCGCGGTCGCCGGACCGCTTCGCTTAGATATTCCTCACCTTCGACTTGTATCTCTTGCGACCGCATTTGTCGCCTGCCTCGTTTTGAGCGAATGCTTTGCGGCGGCCTACAGTGGACCCGAAGTCGCCTTGCTCGGGTTGTTTCGGATCGGGCTATTTTGCATCAGCCCTTTAGTCTTAGTCTGCACGCTCGCCGCGCCGAACAGCCAGAGATCGCTCCGCGTCGCACGCCTCCTTTTCCGAATGGCGGTAGCGGCCGGTGTGTTTGCGTGTGCCGATTTCTATTTCCAGTTCCCCTCGCCGGCGGGATTCGGCGCTCAGTTCGTCTGGTTGGACACCGAAGTGCTACGGCGCGCGCAGGGCTTGTTCTACGAAGCAAGCACGCTCGGAAACTTCTGTGCGTTCTTTCTCGTATTCGCCCTCGTCTTCGTGTTTGCCCCAAAATGTCTGCGCCCCTGCACCCGGGTGGAGTTGGTCTTCGGATCTTGCGTGCTCTTCACCGCGCTCGTCTTATCCTACTCACGGGCGTCGTTGCTAAACCTGCTTTGTTCTGGCGGTGTCTTTCTGGTGTTATCGCGCCAACGCCGAAAGCGCATCTTTATCACTGGAGTCATCGCAGCCGTCGTTTCTTCCGTCGTGATCGCGGCGTTCTTTCCGACTTATCTTGACCATTATTGGATCCGGTTGCAACAGAGCGTAATCTACTCGACTTCCTCGCCGGATGCCGTTTTGTCCGGCCGTCTGACCAGTTGGGAAACCCTGAGCCATTTCGCATCGGAGCACTCGCTGCAACTCATCTTCGGAGTGGGTTACAAAACGTTGCCCTATTCCGACTACCTCGGCGCCTCCGTGATTGCGGACAATACATACCTCAGCCTCTTGATCGAGACCGGCATTATCGGATTACTCGCGTTCCTGTCCTGGAATTTCGAAATGCTGCGCCAGAGCTTGCATGCACTTCGCCGCCCTATTTGCGTGCAGAGTTTACTTGCGACTGTCTTTTTCTGTTTCTGGATCGGCGAAATGGTCCAGATGCTCTCCGGTGATCTGATCACCTATTGGCGCGTGCTGCCCATCTATTTGTGGGCGCTTGGCGCCGGCCTCCAGTCGTCCGGCTCAGCCCCGATCGGCGGCCCATCTGACGCATTCGGGAATCGCGCCGACTGGCGCTTCGGTTTCCGATCGCGGTAAGTAACGGCCGCACCTCGGCCGCTTTCGGTGTGGCACAATCGCGTGTTCAGGAGAACTTATGCGGGAAACGCTGAGCAGGACGATCGTGTTAACGGCGCTCGAACAACTGGCCACGCTGGGTCTGATATCGCAAATGCATGCGCACGGTGCCGACACGCCGTATCCGAGCATGGCACCCCTGGATCAAGACCTGATCCTAGATCGAAAACTGAACGCGCGCACTCTTCCCCGGCCGTATCGAGGGCAGGCTGTCCGCTGTCAAAGCAAGAGAATTCCTTCTAGCCGACCCAGGTGCTATCGCAATAATGACTGGATCGCGTCTAATTCTTTGCCAGCTTCGGCCCACTTACCCTGCGCACTAAGTTCGCGATATCGCTGCAGATGCCCCTTAATCTCCTCTAACCTTTGCGCCGCCGCATTGTTTTGGGGTGGTCCCGGCACGGTGTTTGGAGCAGCGGGCTCAGCCGTCGTCTGCGTTGGAGCTGGCGTCGCCTGTTGCTCTCCATGCGGTGGCGCTACGCCCCCGACTTCTTGAATCAGTTGTGTGAGCGCCTCTTCGTAGGTATCGGCATATGCCAGATTGTTTCCCATCGCCAGCGCTACCTTTTTCAACTGCGGCATGCTGGTCTGCGAGGCCTGAATGTAGATCGGCTCCACATAGAGGAAACTGTTTTCGATGGGCAGCACCAGCGTCTGCCCGCGGAGTACGCTCGATCCCTGCTGATTCCACAACGTCAGATCTTTCGAGATGGACTGGTCCTGATTGATCCGCGCGTCGATCTGCATCGGCCCGTAGATGATGTTCTGTTTGCCGAGTTGCGAACGACCAGTTCGCCCAGATCCGGTCCATCGCAGCGCGCCGCCATATAGCCGATCAGATTGTCTTTATTCGCCGGCGTGAACTGGGTGATCAGCATGAATTCGGCATGCGGCTTTCCGGGCAGCGTCGCCACGACGTAGGTAGGTGCGGCCGTCGTGACGCCGCTAGTCGCTGGTCTTTCGAGATTCGCCTCGCCAGATCCCACAAATCTGCGCGATTGTAGAAAGCCTCGGGATCGCGCATGTGGAAAGTCCGGTATATGCTCGCCTGGAGCTGAACAACTGCTCCGGATAGCGCGCATGCGCCCGCAGATCGGCGGGCATCGCCGAGAACGGCTTGAACAAATCGGGAAACAGGCGCTGATACGCCTGAATCAGAATGTCGCTGCTGTCGAAGACGTAAAGGTTCACTTCGCCCGTGTACCCGTCGACCGTGGCTTTCACCGAATTTCGGATGTAGTTCAACTGCTCGCGTTCCGGTATCGGTTTCGTCCGAGTACGGATGCGCCGCCGAAGTCATATATCCGTCTGCCATCCAGACAAGGTGCCCGCTATTGGTGAGTACGATGTACGGATCGGAGTCCCAGTTACGAACGGGAGCAAGCGTGTTCACGCGATCCAGAATCTGGCCGGTGGATCATCATGCGCGTGTTGCCGCTCAGATAACTGGTCAGGAGGATGTTCGCATCACCGTAGTGAATGGCGGCGGCGAGCCGCATAAGCAGACGACGAAACTCGGGAAGCCGCCCGGCCCGGTGTACTCGGTGTATTCAGTTTCGGAACCGGAAGGATAATTGAATTCCTGCTGCGCTGTGTCGACAAACACCGGCTCATGCGAGAGCTCCGCGAAATACAGCTCGGGCTGCGTCAACTTCAGACTCGGCGTTACTGACAACCGGCGGCGCATCCTTCACCAGCAAGCAGGCAAACCGTCCGGGGTAATGCGATTCGCTTCCGCCATGACAGCTCCGTACCCGTGCGTGTACATCAAGGTGCACGTTGATCCAATTCGCCGCCGTGCCCAGTTGGCGTGATGTCGAGTTCGCGCGCCGAAACCAAAACTTGTCGCAGTGATTGTCGATGACATAGCGATCTACGTCGGAATCGTAGTAGATGTAGGGCCGAAGAGGCTGAATCTGCGAGATCGTGTCGTGAAAGCCCGCCAGTCCCAGAGCCGGACGTTATCGAGCAGATCGCGCTGTTTGGTATAGTCGATCGCCACTTGCGGCTGTGCCTCGAAACTCGTCTCGACATGCGCCCGTTCAACCCATATGCTGCGCGCGTGGCCTCGATATAGTCACCGATATAGGGTTTCTCGAGCGCAAGTTCATTCGGATGCACATAGAGTCGCACGCCACGATCGCCGGCAACGACAAACCGCATCAGGACACGAGCAACAGCAGTACGCTGCCCAGCGGCGCGCGCCGTGCAACAGCACCAGCACCGCCGCGAGCACGGCCGCCCCGACCATCAGCCCATTGCAGCGGAAGCGCCACGTGCGCGTCCGTCCAGTCGACGCCCGTGAGAAAGGGGCCGTGGCTGCCGAATAGCAGGTCATAGCGGCTGAAAAAGAACTGCACCGCAAACCCGAGCAGCACGATCGCGCCGCCAATGCGCACGAAACGTGAATTCAGGCCATTTCGCAACGAGAGCCGCCGCCGCCCTTCAAACACGAATCCGCTTGGGCCTGACGGTCGGAAGTGCGGCTGCTGAAATTCTCCGAGGTTCGCCGAAATCCAGTAAATGAGCAGGGAGAGCATCGCGCCCGTCACACAATGCGGCGCAGCATGTTCCAGAAAGGAAGGCCGAAGAAAGTAAAAATGCAACGGCTTCCCGAAGATCGGGTCGGTGTACTCATGCGAGTTCGGCGGCAGATGTAGACCCGGCCATGAAGCGGACCGCAGTCCAGTTATCAACTGTTGCGGCAGCCGCGATAGCGGCAATCAGGGCGGTCAGCACAAGGCGCCAGCCAGGCGATCCATTTCCGTCGCACACCCGAACAGCGGTTGCGCTTCCGAGCGAGTGCCCAGCCGAAAGGCGGCGAAGAACGCTGCCCAGAAGCAAATGACCCGCAATGCGACCGGGACCGTTCCGTAGAGAAAGAGCTTGACCCAGGTATCGAGGTGGCCCAGCTCCTTCCACCATGAATAGTCGATCAGGGCGCTCGCGAGCTCACGCGAAGGAAAGAGAAGTAGAAAAAGAAATATCGCAGCCAACGACAACGCGGCCGCGCGCCGACGGTTTCGGTTTGCGGGCTTCCGCGAGATACGGGCGTGACATGCCATCGAGTGTATCGAAAGCCCGAGGAAAGTCGCGCATGGCTAGGCCACCTCGCGCCTTGTCCCAGCGCTCGGATCGACTTGGATATCCCGTTCCCCGAGTTCGCCCGGCCCTCGCAGTTGTCGCAGTGATTACATGGGCCGGTAAAAGTCATCGCCGAAGTATCGCAGCAATTGTTCTCGCGGCAGTCGCTGTTGAAGCGTATTGGTGCATTTGCGCAGTTTCTCCCGCTTCCGCTCTTTGTATTTCGTGAGCCTCTGCTGCCGCGATCGCGGCGTCGTGCGCCTCAGTTTCCGTCATCAAGCTGCAAGTACGCCGTCGAGGAGCACTTCCAGCGCCCCCACATCCTCGAGTCGCCGGATCGCCTTCGAGAGCTTCCGCTGCGATAGATCGGTTTTATCCGCAATCTCTTCCTCTGTCACCGGCCCCCCTTGATCGCCAATGACGGTCGGCCACTTCTCGATCTGCTCCGGCTGCAAGCTTCCCTTCACCGCCAAGAAATTTACGAATGCCCATATCCTGCTCGCGAAAGAAGAGCACTGCCTCCGCTTTTTCGCCATCACGGCCCGCTCGCCCAATTTCCTGATAATACGATCGAGCGATTCAGTGATCCCGTAGTGATAAACAAAGCGTACATTCGGTTTGTCTACACCCATGCCAAACGCATTGGTGGCGACGATCAACCCGCTTCGTCCGCCATAAACTTGTCCTGGACTTCCCGCCGTTCGGTGGCCCGCATCCCGCCGTGATAAC
The DNA here is from genome assembly GCA_963795905.1 of uncultured Acidobacteriaceae bacterium. Lineage (GTDB taxonomy): Bacteria > Acidobacteriota > Terriglobia > Bryobacterales > Bryobacteraceae > Bog-105. The sequence goes on from CAWCJG010000001.1 coordinate 140,172, forward strand.
CCAGCGCATCACGCCCTTCTCGGCCAGCGCGGCGACGCTGTCTACTTCTTTGCGAGTCGTCACATAGACGATGCCTGGCTTTCGGCCCAGTTGACCCGACGAATTAGGGCTTCTCGTTTTTCGCTCCGCCGCTCAAAGTGATCCACCCGCAAGTAGATGTTCGGCCGGTCGAAACCATGTACAAACAGCTTCGGGTTCCGCATCCCGAGACGCTCCACGATTTCGCCGCGCACGTCAGGTGAGGCAGTTGCCGTCATCGCCAGCACCACTGGATGGCCAAGCCGTTCAATGACTGCCCCGATCTGAAAATAATCCGGACGAAAATCGTGCCCCACTCACTGATGCAGTGGGCCTCGTCGACCACGAATAAGGACACGCCTGCTTTCTCCAAGAGTTCCAGCGTTTCTTCTCGCCGCAACTGCTCTGGCGCCAAGAGCACATACTTAGCCTCGCCTTCTTCGATGTCTTCCACGGCCTCTTGCGCTTCCGCGGCACGCTGGGATGAGTTAATCACGACCGCATCCGGCCCGGGCGCTTCGTTAATACTGTCCACCTGATCTTTCTGCAGCGCAATCAGCGGTGAAACCACCAAGGTCGTTCCTTTGAACAGCAAAGCAGCGATTTGATAAATCGCCGATTTCCCGGAGCCGGTCGGCATCACTACCAGGCAGTCCTTCTTTGCGGCAAGCGCTTCTATAGCTTCGCGCTGTCCAGGTCGAAATTCTTCAAATCCGAAATTCTTGTGCGCCAGTTTCAACAGATCGGGATGAGACATTCTGGAAGTGTGATCCTGCGGACAAACGCGCCGTTTCAGACGGGTAGAATTGCATGAGGCAAAATTAAAGCGTTGCGCCAAACTATCCTCGCTCTCTTGCTCCTCGCCGGTACGGCATTCGCACAAACGGACCGTTTCAAAACCGACATTCTGGTCGTCGTCGCCCATCCGGACGATGAAACGCTGATCGGCTCGTATCTGGCGCGCGCGATCTTTGACCAGCACAAGCGCGTCGCGGTGATTTTTGGAACTGGAGGAGGGTCGGGCGGCGATGCGCAAGGTCCTGAACAGGCCTCGGCTCTCGCCGACATTCGCGAAGTCGAAGCACATAAAGCGCTGGCGCACTTCGGCGTGATGAACGTCTTTTTTCTGCGCGGTCTCGATACTCCCGGTCAGGATGTCTTACGTTCGCTCGAGAACTGGAATCATGGGGATCAGCTTGAGCGCGTGGTCCGGATCGTCCGCCTCACGCGCCCCGAGGTCATCATGACCTGGCTGCCTGATGTGCTGATCGGCGAAGATCACGGCGACCATCAGGCGGCGTCGGTGCTTGCCACGGAAGCGTTCGACATGGCCGGCGATCCAACCGCTTTTCCGGAACAGGTCGCCGCGCCCTGGGATCCCGAAGGCATGAACAATCTGCACGAGGGCCTCGAGCCTTGGCAGCCGAAAAAGCTGTACTACTTCAGCGACACAGCGCACCCGGAAACTCTTGACGGCCGCGGTCCCAAGTACTTAGCAACTGAAGTGTCGCAATCTCGCGGAGTTCCTTATGACCGCCTTGCCGCCGAAGAAGGATCTGAGCACCTGACCCAGGGCGACAGCGGCGCCTTCGCCGCGCAGGCGCTGAAGACCAGGAAATACGGCTACTTCTCTGATCCGGCGCGCCTGATTCTCGGCAAGTCGTATGTTCCCGGCGGGGTTACCGAGGACGTCTTCACCGGTATTCAAACCTCTCCCCTCGCTTACCACAAACCGCCTGGATACGCCGCCGACACTGCTACTGATCCTTCTATGGAGCTTGGCGGTCCCTGGTTGTTTTATCGGCACTTCTGGGCTGCTCACGCATTGAACAGCCTCGCCACAATCACCACGCCGGAACTACCGTTGAACTTCTTAAGCCCGGCGGCTATACCAATTACCGTGCATAATCCCACGGATCATGAACTTACTCTGCCGGTGCACGTGCAGTTGCCGGAACGCTGGATCTATTGGCGCCGTCCACCCGAGCAGATCACGGTTGCGCCGCACACTTCGAAAACATTCACGTTCGAAGCGCGGACACCCGACGGCCGCGAGCCTTTGGATGAATCGATTACGGTGACCGCGGGGGACCTGACGCCGGTCCGTCTGCGCGTGCGCGTCTTCAGAAGCGCCATGCCACAGTAAAGGGTTGGAGCACACAATGTTGGTCAAAGGGTTCTTCTGCTGGATTGCCGCCGTTTCGCTGCTGAGCGCGGACACTCTCGTGTTGCGCAGCGGTTCTCGCGTCGATGGCACGTTCATGGGCGGGGATGCACGTTCGGTGCGATTCGCCGTCGGCAGTCAGGTCAATTCCTATTCGATCGGCGACGTGGATTCAATTCAGTTCGCAAATGGCGCAAGCTCGAGCAACACGCCGCCTGCTGCCGCCCCGCCCGCGCCTCCACCAGCCGCACAAAATTATCCGCCTACGCCGCCTCCGCAGCAAGCTCCGCCACCCGATAACGGTGTGACCGGCAACGGCCCGATTGGGGTCGAATTGCCTGCCGGGAGCAACATCGTTGTCCGCCTGATCGATCCCGTCGATTCGGACGTTGACCATCTGGGCCAGAGCTATCGGGCTTCCATCGATCAGCCGGTTGTGGTTGACGGCCAGACTGTAATTCCACGCGGAGCTGATGCCGTTGCCGTTCTGACGAACGCGCAGAAGGGCACGAAGCTCGAAGGTAAGACTGCGCTCACGATTGACCTGCAAAGCATTACCGTTGATGGCCGCAAATACGACATTCAGACCGGCGGCGTCACCGAAGCAAGCAGTAGCCGGACCGTTCGGTCGGCCAAGGTGATCGGCGGAACCGCCGTGCTCGGAGCAATCATCGGCGGCATTGCGGGCGGAGGCAAAGGAGCCGCGATTGGCACTCTCGCCGGAGCTGGCGCGGGCACCGCAGCCCAAGTCGCCACGGCCGGACCGCACGTCAAAGTTCCATCCGAAACGCGCCTGACTTTTTCACTGACCCATCCGCTGGATCTGTAATCGCCGCGCTTAACGCCAACGCGAACCCAGCTTGGTATCGGACAGACACTATCGTCTGTAAGCGGCTCGGGTTGCTGCTGCAATTGCGCCGATGTGCTCCGGGTCAACGAATCCCCATACTTCCTGGCCGGGCGCGCGGCCGTTGACCAGGTCACGCCAGTAGCTGAAGCAACCCAGGTACAGCGGCCGTGTGTACATCACTGCCTCGAGCCGATCGAGCTCGTCTTCCGTCAACTCGACATGCTGCCGATACGCTCGTACGGCCAGATTGATCCAGTCCGCGTTGCGCCACGTGCCCCACATGAGCCAGGCAATGTCCGCCAGGCGCGGGCCCCGTCCGGCCGCCTTCCAGTTGATCGCCACCGGTCCTCGCTCGCCCTGTATCACGTGATCCGGGGCGTGGAGGAGGTTGCCGTGCACCAACGCCTCGGGCAAGCCCTGGCCGTCATCGGCCGAGCGCACCTGATCACGGAGCTGCTCGAATCGCTCGCGCTCGGCCGGAACGACCTTCGCGTCGACGGCGTCGAGGAACGCGAGTGCCGCCACGAGGTCCTGACGCGGGCTGCCCTCGCGGCTGGGATCATCGCCGCTCGCCCCACCGGGGCGGCTGACGGACTCGTCGAAGGGCAGGGTATGCAGCCGTCCGAGCAGGTCACCCATGATCGCGAACTTTTCGCTGCCCTCGTGTTCGGCGGCCACCGGAAGCGGCCCGCCAGGGATGAACCGGGTGACGAGGATGGTCGAGTCGTCAAAGGCTGAAACCCCGTTATCCGTGGCGAGCCGCTCCGCTGGATAGTCATGCCGTGCCAGGAAGCGGAGGATCGCGGCATCCCCTTCGGCGCCGGTCCGCGGGCGAGCCGGCGGAAACACTCGCGCAATCCACGGCTCTCCGTTCCGCCGGTCGATGCGGAAAACGCTGTGTTTGTGGTGGCTGACCTTCGCCGCAGCGATCCCGTCAATGCCGTGGTGATCCCTCAGATGGGCGAGCAGGCGTTCCGCGATGGGCTCGCTCATGAAACAACAGCCGCAATTCCAGGCCATCGAGATCGCTCAGCGCTTCCGTGTAGCGCCGACCCGTGTCTTGCTCCTGGCCCCGGCCGACGTTTTTGCAACTACCGTCGTTGGTCATGGACGAGCATCCACCATTTCCCTCTCGCGTCAGTATCCCCCTCCCGGAGTTCCCGTCGCGGAAGGAGACCCAGACGTGCTCGGTGCCGCGGCAATTAGCTTCGCCACTCCCGGCGCTATCTGCACTAACAAGTCCGCGCCCGGAGCTTTGTTCTTATCCACCGTCGCTGCCGCGTTCTCTTTCCAATTCGCAGCAGGAGGCGAGTTCTTCTCGAGCAACGCCAGTGCGTCAAGTCCTGCTTGACAGATGGCCGAAACCGCATCATCCACAACTAACTGCTCATGCAGTAATGAATTCGCTTCGAGCGTTGGCCGGATCGCCGCGGCATTTTCCCACCACATCATCAACTCGCGTCGCAGCTTAGCCGTATCGTTGTGAGGCCCGGCGAGATACACATCCACCTCGTCCCGAAAGTGCCGCGCCGCCGCGCTCTCCGGAGGGACCGCATCCACCAGGCGATTCAGCGGCGTGAAGATGTTGTAGTGTTCAGCGTGCCGTTTGTATCCCTTCACTGGTTCCAGAATCGAGGCAAACAGATCTAACTGCGCGGTTGCATGCTCGCCGACCAGCCGCGCCCGCATGCGTTCCACATTCGAATACTGATTCGTGCCCAGCCACTCCAGCCAGTGGTCTACCAGTTCGAGTCGCTGGTACATGGACACCGTATCCGTCACCGCCTCAGGCGACCAGAATCTCTCCGCGATCGCAGCCAGGCGCGGCCATAGTTTCTCGTCCAGATCCTCCGCGTTCGCCAGCTCTTCCCACATCGCCGCTTCGCCGCCCAGGATCCGGCTCTCGATCTCCGGTGTCAGGGCGATCGCAGGCATTGCAGGCGTCTGCCCGCCCGGAGCCGCCGGCGGGGCTTTGAACGGATCCACCGAGTAGTGATAACCCGCCGGATACATCAGGTCCAGATAATATCCGGCCGACAGAATCGCCTGATGTCCCTCTTGCGCCGCCGTCCAAAGCGATTCCTGCCCGCGCCACGATTGAATAACCACGCTCTTCGGCAGATCGGGCTGCAGTACTTCATCCCACCCGATCATCTTCTTGTGGTGCTTGGCGAGAATCTTCACTAAGCGGGTATTGAAATAGGCCTGCAGTTGGGCCGGAGTCGAAAGCGAATGCTTCTGCATGAACTTTCGAATCCGCGCATTGTCCAGCCACTCTTTCGGCGCTACCTCGTCTCCGCCGATATGAAAATATTCATCCGGAAACAACTTCGCCATCTCGCCGACAAGCCCATCGATAAACCGGTACGTATACTCTTGGGTCGGATCAATCAAATCCGCTAACACGCCGCTCTGGCGCACCAGTTGGAACTGCCCACTGCGTGAGCCCAGCTTCGGATATCCCACCAGCCAGCTCATCGCATGACCCGGCATGTCCAATTCCGGCACCACGCGAATCCCGCGATCGTGCGCATACGCCACAACCGCGCGAATCTCCCCCTGCGTGTAGTACATGCCATCCGATCCGTACTGCTGCAGTCGCGGATACTTGCGGCTTTCCACGCGGAAGCCCTGATCGTCCGATAAATGCCAATGCAGCACGTTCATCTTCACGGCCGCCATCGCATCTAAAGTGCGCTCTACATCCTGCGTTGGAATGAAGTGTCGTGATACGTCGAGCGATAGCCCGCGCCACGCAAAACGTGGCTGGTCGCGAATGGTCGTATTCGGAAACGAGAAGCCCGGCACACCGTCGCCCGTGTTTTGCGTCGCCAGTTGCAGCAGCGTCTCAAGCCCGTCCATCGCGCCCAACGGTCCTGTCGCGCTCAGCCGTGCCGCGCCGTTTGCGATCTCTATCCGATAGTCTTCCGCCGTACCGTTTCGCTGTTCCACAATGACGCGCAGCTTGCCATTCGCGCTCGCCTCGCGCCGTTCTATGGGAACCCCGGTTTCCAAACTCAATTGCGCCAGGAAGCGTTCCACGGCTCCCCGCAAGCGCGCATCCTTGCTTCCCGAGCCCTCCAAAGACACGCTGAAACCTGCATCAATGGGCAGCGACCCGGCAGTGAAAGACACATCCACCGGCTTCGGCATCAGCGGTAACGTATCTGGATTTAACTGGGCCAGCATTGCAACCGAAACAAGCAGCCCTAACATTGTCGTGCGAGCAATCACAGTGTTATGCTAACGCCCGGCCGCGCCGGAACCTTCACTAACTTGTCGTCGGTCCGCCGACTGGCAACACTTTGGGAATTCGAGATTGCGCCGCCGGCAAAGGCGGAAACGCTGCGTGCGGTTCCACCTGATACCAATACGCCGTCGAAAAGAAGCTGTCCGAACGGTGATTGGCATGCCCGTGCTCAATCGTGACTCGAATCGAACTCTCAAACGGAACTGCATCCTCCAGATGCCACCGGTACAGGCAATAACGTCCGCCCACATGCTCCGGATGCGGCGAGATGTACGGAGCCCCGTTACGCCAATACGCAAACGGCTTCGGCTCTTTCGATCCGCCGAAATCCCATGCGCCGTTGAAATAATCCTCCGTACCTGTGCCATTGATGTGCGGCTTCGTATCGCCATCGATGAAGATCATCTCGTCGCCTTCACCAAACCACTGCTCCTGGTTCTGCACCACACCCTCGGTCACGCCGATGAAGTGTCCCCGGCCTTGCGCCTCCAGAAACACATAATTGCCTTCGCCCGTTAAGTTCTTCTTGTCTCCCACTGGCGGCTCCCATTGCTTGGTCCAGTTATCGGTCCAGCCTTTGTTCGGCGTCGCCTGCCGGTACTGCGCGTGAAAGTAACCCAGATCCCGCGGGAGTTGTTTCAACGAAACCCAGTCAATGTTGTAATAGAACGATTTCGCCGGCTCATCTCCGTCATTCGTCACTGTAATCCTCGCCGATCGCGCAAACGGCATCGTGAAGTACGAATTCATAGCCTTCACTGAGGCCACCGTCGTCAGCGCCGATTCATAAAGGAAATAGTCGCCCAGCCCCAACCCGAAAAAGTCCCCGATCGGCGCCTCTACCGACGGCGTGCTTTCGTCATCCCAGTACGCGCGCAGAACTAATTTCTTCAAATGAAACTGTTCGGATGAGCTGATCGTGCACCAGATATGCGTAACAATGCCTGCGCCTTTGGTCTCGAGGATCGGCACCGTCTTACCGGGTTCAATCGTGACCCAGTCCGCGTTGCCGCCCGTGCGGTCATAACTCGAAGAGCGCTCCGCCCGATACGGCTTCAACCGCGCTAGTTCCACCATTGGCAGTCCCGCGTCGGCCGTTTCCCCGCCACCGACGATCCGAGGTTTGGCCGCTAATGCCGCAGCCCCCGTGAGTAAAAGCGATCTACGATCCGGTTTCATCACTACTCCTCCTTTTCGGGCAGCGCCCACGCGTACAGCACGCCGTCAACTCCCGTCAATATATACTGGCGTCCCCGATACTCGTACGTCATGGGCGAACTGTTCAGCACGCCGCCGAGATATCTGTGCCATAGCGTCTTGCCCGTTTCCGGATCGAGTACCAACAGATTCCCGCTCACGTCGCCCGTGATCAGAACACCTCCGGCCGTAGTTAAGATCCCCGGATGCCCGAATCCCTGCGGCTCGTCGCGCCTCCACTTCACCGCGCCCGTTTTGTAATCGATGGCAACCAGCTTCGGCATTCCGATCAGTGGAGTTGCCAGACCTCCCTGATGACTATCCGGTCTGCCGTTTTCATCCAGAGTCAGATAGTAAATGGTGAAGCCATCCTCGGCATTGACATAGAACAGCCCCGTCTGCGGGTCAAAGCTCGGAGCCTGCCAGTTCGTCGCGCCTTCCGTATACGCCCGCACCAGCGAACCATCGGGCTCTGGCTGCTTCTCCGGCTTCGCCACCGGCTCCCCCTGCACGTTGATCTTCGCAGCCCAATCGACATCCACGAAACGCGAGGTCAGCAAATCCTTCCCGTTCGTACGATCCAGCACAAAGAAGTAGCCGTTTCGACTCGCCTGGGCCAGCAGCTTACGCGGCCTGCCTTCCCAGTCGGCATCAAACAGCACCGGAGTCTCCACTGCGTCCCAATCGTGCGTATCGTGGGGCGACGGCTGAAAACTCCACACCAGCTTTCCCGTGTCGGCGTCCAGCGCCACAATCGAGCACGTGTATAAATTCGCGCCTTCTCTCGTTTCCCCCGCCAGTACAGGATGTGGGTTTCCCGTCCCCCAGAAGACTAGGTTCAGCTCAGGATCGTACGTGCCCGTGACCCACGCTGGACCTCCCCCATGCGCCATCGCCTGCGCATTCGGCCAGCTCCGCGCTGCGAGCGTCCCCGGCTTCGGAACCGTATCGAACCGCCACACCACTTTGCCGTCTTCGGGCGACAACGCCTCGATAAAATGCGGCACGTCCGCCTGGTCCCCCGAGGTCCCAATGATCACGTTCCCCTTGACCACTAGGGGAGCCAGACTCAAATAGTAACCGAACGCGACGTCGGCCACCGTCGTGTCCCAAAGCTGCGCCCCATTTCGAGCGTTCAGGCAGATCACATGTGCGTCCGGAGTTCCGAAAAACAAGCGTGTCCCCAGGATGGCAACGCCGCGGTTCGCCAGATGATTACCTTCCGATTCCCGATGGAAATGCCAGATCTGCCGCCCTGTCCTGGCATCCGTCGCCCACACGTTATCCGGTGTCGCGAAGTACAAAACCCCGCCCACCTCAAGTGGAGTGCTCTTCAACGTTCCCGCTCGCACCTGGAACGCCCACGCCAGCGTCAATGACGACGCGTTCTCCCGATTGATCTGCGCCAGCGGAGAAAATCGCCGCCCCGAATCATCTCCGTTGTACGTAATCCAGTCCTGCGCCACCGCTGTGCAGGTAAACGCCAGCAGCAGCGCCGCCGCCCTCTTAACCGGGAGAACAGGCGTCAACGCAGAGTCTCCAGATACGCGAACACATTGTGCATATCCGCCTCGCTATAGCTGGGCAGCAGTTCTAAATGCGCCGCAACGGGATTGAAAATACTCGCTTCCACGTTCCGCGGATCCCACGAATGATACTCGCCGTCCTGGTCGCGCATCTCCAGCGTGAACGGATCCGCGTAGATCAATTCGCCCCGATATCCGCGGCCGTTTTCCTTCACTCGGACCTGCTTCGCGATCCCGTCCGGATACAAAAAACTCGCCTGCAGCGCCGCTGGTTCGAATCGCCCCGCGACGCCTTTCAGATCTCCCGTCGCCGAGTGACACGTTACGCAACGCGCCTCGAAAAACTTCTTCCCCTCGCCCGCATCGCCTGTGAGCAGCAGCTTCAACGAATAATCTTTAGGCCGGTTGGGACTCCGCACATCGGTTTCCGCCAATCGCTGATGCAGATACGCAACAATATCCGCGATTTGCGAATCCGCAAGCGAAAACGGCGGCATCCCTTTTGCAGGCCGCCCCTCGCGAATCACGGGCCCGATCTGATCGCCACTCTTGTCGTGCCGCACCACGCTCGACAGAATCAGATTCGGACCCTCTGCGCCGCCCATAGCATTCGTTCCGTGGCAAAAGCTGCAGTTCTTCGTAAACAGCGCTCGCCCGCGCGCCGCGGCATCACTCGGCTGTTGCGCGCGTAACGCACACACCGCCGCCAGGAATGCGAAGCCACAGCGCAGCATGGCTACAGCATTCCTGTGGCCCGGATAAACGCCGCCGCCAGCGCCGCGCCCGCAATCGGACCAAAAATCGGCACCCACGCGTAGCGCCAATCCGAGCTCCCCTTGCCCGCTATGGGAAGCAGAGTGTGTGCCAGACGTGGGCCTACATCGCGTGCCGGGTTTATCGCATAGCCGGTCGTAGACCCGAGCGACAAACCGATGCTCCACACCAGCGCTCCCACCAAAACCGGGCCCAGCCCCGCCGCAACCTTCCCGCCCGGAGCAATCCGCCGCGACACCAGCGCGCTCGCCACCAGCACCAGCACAAACGTCGCAATCGCCTCGCATGCGAAGTTCGAAGCATAATTGCGAATCGCCGGCGAAGTCGCAAAACAATTGAACTTGCCCTGCGCATCGCTCGTCTCGCGCCAGTGCGGCAAAAAGAAAATCCAGACCAGCAGCGCTCCCACAGCGCAGCCCAAAATCTGTGCGGGCAAATACGTCCACAGCCGTTCGCTATGGCCCGTCATCAAAACCGACGCCACCGTAAACGCCGGATTCAAATGCGCGTCTTCATCCCCCAGCGCAATCGCAACAGCGACCCCCGAGAAAACACCCAGCGCCCACCCGATCGTCACGGCGAGCCAGCCCGCTCCCTGCGCCTTCGTCTTTGCCAGCGTCACGGATGCGCCCACCCCGTTGCCCAGCAGGATCAGCACCATCGAACCGATAAACTCACCCAATACCGCGTCTGTCATCCTGATACTTTCGCTTCTCCATGTCTCAACAGGAATTCACCTACAGCGGTGGCGCGCTCTGCTGCGAATCCGTGCCGCTGTCCGCCATCGCCGAGCAGTACGGCACCCCCGCCTACGTGTACTCGAAAACCGCCATCCTGGAGCGCTACCGAGCATATCAACAGGCCCTCGCGCCCATTCCCCACCGCGTCTGCTTCGCCGTAAAAGCCAACTCCAATCTCGCTGTTTTATCGCTCCTCGCCCGCGCCGGAGCTGGCTTCGACATCGTCTCCGGTGGGGAACTCTTCCGCGTACTTCAGGCGGGCGGCGATCCCGCTTCCGTCGTATTCAGCGGCGTCGGTAAAACCGAACAGGAAATCCGCTATGCCATCGAGACCGGCATCCGTAGCTTCAACTGCGAATCCGATTCCGAAATCGAGCTCATCTCGCAAATCGCCTCTTCCGCCGGCGCCATGGCCGCCATCGCCATCCGCGTGAACCCCGATGTGAATGCGCAAACACATCCGTACATCTCAACCGGCCTCCGCGAACACAAGTTCGGTATCGATATCGCACATGCGGAAGCACTCTACCTGCGCGCCGCCGCGCTCTCCGGCCTTCGCGTCGAGGGTGTCAGTTGCCACATTGGATCCCAGCTTCTCAACATCGATCCACTGCTCGAAGCCGCCGACCGCGTCCTCGCCCTCATCGAGCGTCTTCGCGCCCACGGCATTCCGATCCGCGACCTCGATATCGGTGGCGGACTCGGCGTTTCCTATCGTCCGCATGACAATCCCGTCGCTCCCCAGGACCTCATTGCCAAGCTCCAGCCGAAACTCACCGGCCTGAGCCTCTCTCTGCTGCTCGAACCCGGCCGGTCCATCGTCGCCGAAGCTGGCGTCTTACTCTCTCGCGTGCTCCTGGTGAAACAGAATGGCGGCAAAACGTTCGTCGTGCTGGATGCAGCCATGAACGACCTGATTCGCCCCACGCTCTATCAGGCGCATCACGAAATCGTGCCGGTCCAGCCCCGCCCCGGCGATCTGAACGTCGCGGATGTGGTCGGCCCGGTGTGCGAGACCGGCGATTTCTTTGCGCGCGACCGCGAACTGCCGCGACTCCTGCCCGGCGATCTCGTCACCATCCAAACCGCCGGGGCCTACGGCTTCGTCCTCTCTTCGAACTACAACTCGCGCCCCCGTGCCTGCGAACTTTTGGTGGATAAAAATCGTATTCATGTAGCGCGGGAACGGGAAACCTATCAAGACCTCATCCGGGGAGAAACGCTCCTTCCATCCTGATCACCAATGCCGGAACCTGTCATCGAAGTTCAAGATCTCCACAAATCCTATGCCGAATTCGAGGCCGTTCGCGGTATCGACCTTCAAGTAAAAAGAGGCGAAGTTTTCGGCCTTCTCGGGCCCAACGGGGCGGGAAAAACCACCACCATCGAAATCCTCGAGGGCCTTCGTCCGCGCACCAGTGGCCGCGTTTCGGTGCTTGGCTTCGATCCAGGCACGCAGGCAAGCCAGATTAAAGACAGGATCGGCGTCTGTCTCCAGGCCACCAATCTTCCCGACAAAATGCGAGTCACCGAGGCGCTGCATCTGTTTTCCGCCTTCTACACGCGCTCAACGGACACAGATAAAATCCTGGACCGGCTGCAGCTCTCCGAAAAGAAACACGCCTTCTATAAATCTCTCTCTGGCGGCCAGAAGCAGCGTGTTGCACTGGGTCTCGCCCTCGTCAACGATCCTGCGCTCCTGTTCCTCGATGAGCCCACCACCGGCCTCGATCCGCAAGTTCGTCACGAGATCCACGGCGTTATTCAGGAACTCAAAGAGAACGATCGCTCTATTCTCATCACCACCCACTACATCGAAGAAGCGGAAAAGCTTTGCGATCGCGTCGCCATCATTGATAACGGCAAAGTCATTGAACTCGGAACGCCCCGCGAAATTCAGCAGCGCGTCCTTGGCAAGACCACGGTCGAAGTGACCACCCAGCTTCCGTTCGATTTGGACAACATGCCCGAGCAGCTCCGTGCCGAGAGGCACCTCGCGCGCGACGGGAACCGTACTCTGTCGGTCCAAACCGATTCGCCCGCGGCCGCCATTGTGGAACTCGTAAAGTGGATCGAACGGGACACTCTCGTCCTGCTCGATATTCAAATGAAGCGCCCCACTCTCGAAGACGTCTTCATCGAACTCACAGGAAAAAGGCTGCGCGAAGCATGAAACCCTATCTGGCCCAAATCAGAGCGGATCTCAAACTCATGGCCCGCGACCGTGCGGTGCTGTTCTTCAATTACCTGTTCCCGCTCGTTTTTTTCTTCATCCTGGCGCAGTTTGCGAAAGGCTCTGGCAACCCTGCCGACATGATTCAGGTGATCGCGATGGTGATCATCTTTGGTGTTCTCGGCAATGGGTTCTTCGGAGCGGGTATGCGCACCGTCCAGCAGCGTGAAACGAATGTGCTGCGCCGCTTCAAAGTTACGCCTTCCGGTTCTCTTCCGCTGATCGTGGCTTCGCTCGTCGCGGGTCTTGTGAACTTCCTTCCGACGGTCATTCTCTACTTCCTCTTGGCCAAGGTGCTCTACAAAACGCCCGTCCCTGCGAATCTTGGATCCATACTGTTGTTCGTCGTCATCGGCGTGGTCGCATTCCGCGCCGTGGGCATGATTCTCGCGGCGGTCGTGAACTCCGCGCAAGAGGCCCAAATTCTCGTCCAAATCCTTTATCTCCCAATGCTGTTCCTGAGTGGCGCCACCTTCCCCATGCAAAGCATGCCGCAATGGGTCCGTGAAATCGCCTACTTTCTTCCCGCGACCTATCTGCACGATGGGATCGAGTCCATTGCCATCCGCCAGACTGGCATTTGGGCCAACAGCCAGTCCGTCATCGCTCTTCTCATCACTATCGTCGTTGGTGTCTTCATCTCAACCAAACTGTTCCGCTGGGAGAAGGAAGAAAAAATCAGTGGAAGGGCCAAGCTCTGGATCTTGGCCGTGCTGGCGCCGTTCGCCATTCTCGGCATCCTGCAAGCCCGCACCAATAACGCCATCGCTAACCAAAAAATCCTGGAACGCCAGGCCGCCCGTGCTGGAACCGTCCTCTTTAACAATGTGCGCATCTTCGTCGGCGACGGCAGCGTCATCCAGAATGGTGCTGTCCTAATCAGCGATGGCAAAATCGCGCGGGTCTTCGATCACCCGCCCGCCGATACGAAGAACCTGAATGCACAAGTTGTTGATGAAGCCGGCCGCACGCTCCTCCCCGGCCTCATCGACATGCATGTGCACATTGGCGCGCCCGGCGGCGTGTACAAGGATTACTCCAAATACGCCAATCCCAAATTGCAGGCTCGCCGCCTCGCCGCTTATCTCTACTCCGGCATCACCGCCGTTCGCAGCACCGGCGACTGGCTGCACGATTCGCTTTCGCTCCGCGCAAAGCTGAATTCCGGCGAAATTCTCGGCGCGGAACTGTTCACCTACGGCCCGCTGTTCACTGCCCCCGGCGGGCACCCGAGCGAACTTCTCACTTATCTGCCTGCCCAACTGAAGCAGGAAGGCGAGCGGGAATTTCTTCGCCTTCCCAAATCCCCCGATGAAGCGCGCAGTCAGGTCGATGCCCTCAAAGCGCTACAGATCGATGGCATCAAGGCCGTTCTTGAATCCGGCAGCGCGGCTCATCCAATGCCTCGCCTCGACACGCGCATCTATGACGCGGTGATCGCGGAAGCGAATAAGGACAATCTGCCTTCCGCAACCCACACTGCCAGTCTTGACGACATAAGGGACGCCATCGAGGCAAAAACGACCACCATCGAACACGGCGCAAAACACCAGATCATTCCCGAAGCCGTTTTCGCCTCCATGCTTCAAGCAAACATCGCTTACGACCCCACTCTGAGCGTTTATGCCGCCATGGAAGCTGAGCGGGCGCGGGATTTCTCACTGTTGGACAACTCGCTGCTCAATCGCGCCGCCCCCGCCGATCTCCTTGCCGACACCAAAGGTGAGTTCTCTCGCAACCCGCCATCCCCACCGGCTATGGATCTCGACTACAACATGCTGACCGCTAACCTGAAGCATGCTTACGCTGCCAACGTGAACCTGATTGCTGGGTCCGACGCAGGCAACATGCTGGTGATTCACGGCCCCACTGTTCAGCGCGAACTGGAGTTGTGGGTGAAGGCCGGCGTCCCCCCGGCCACTGCTATCAAAGCAGCGACATTCAATGCCGCCGCCGTGCTCCGCGCGAGTGATCGTATCGGCTCCATCGCGACTGGCCATGATGCGACCCTGATCTTAGTGGAGGGCGATCCGGTCCAGGACATCAGCGTTCTCGAACGCATCGCCGACGTCTACCTCAAAGGCGAGCAGGTTCAGCGTTGGCGGATCTTCGACGAATACGACAAGTAAAAGAGCGGCGCCTCAAAACACTCGACCGCGTGCTTTCGAAGGCGGGTTTGGGCTCGCGCACGGAGGCGCGCAGTTGGATTGGCGGGGGACGCGTGTCGGTGAACGGCAAAGTCATTCGCACACCGGATCACTGGGTCGATGTCGATCACGACCGCGTCACCCTGGACGGCCGCCCCATCGGCTCAGCCGAAAAGCGCTATATCCTGCTCTACAAGCCGAAGGGTTATCTCACAACCTACAAAGATCCGGAGGGCCGTCCGACCGTCTACCAGCTCATCGAAGACGTTGGTCAATTCGTTGGCACTGTGGGCCGCCTCGATCTCGACACGTCGGGCCTGCTGCTGCTCACCAACGACAACGATCTCGCCGAGCGCATGACCAACCCGCAACACGACCTCCCCAAAACGTATCTCGTGAAAGCGGCGAATCTCCTGACAGAGGATCAGCTCACCCGTCTGCGCGATGGAGTCCAACTGATCGACGGCCCCACGCGTCCCGCCACAGTCGCGCGCATACGGGACAGCGAGAAGCACACGTTCCTCGAATTGACCATCACGGAAGGCCGCAACCGTCAAGTTCGCCGCATGGTCGAAGCAATCGAGAGCAAGGTGCTGAAATTAGTGCGTACCCGCATCGGCCCGCTGACGCTGGAAGGTCTCCAGATTGGCAAATGGCGCGAACTCACACCCGCTGAAATCCAGCAATTGAAGCGTCTGACTTGAGCTTGCCTTCATTTCTCACCAAGGTTCCGGGTGTTGCGTGAGCGCCACGCTCGCCTCCAAAACGGGTCACACATTTCGAAAAATTTAACTCCCCTGAATCGATCAAGTTACGAAGGTCACCCAACTGGCCCGAACGCCCCGGATGCGACAACGCGCGTGAAGGGTTTATTACGAAAATGTCTTTAACTCGACAACAGCGCCGGGCCGCCGAGCGTGCCGCCCGCAAAAATCAGAACGGATTTCAGCAGCCGCTCGAGGCGGCCACTGTCTCCCAAGCTCGGCTCGAAGCCAATCGCGCGAATGCCCAACTCAGCAGCGGTCCGAAAACCGAGCAAGGTAAGTCGATTTCCAGCCAGAACAGCTTTAAGCACGGCCTCTACTCAAGCCGTCTGATCATTCCAAGCGAGGACCCGGCGCAGCTCGACGCGCTGAAAGCGACGTTCTTCGCCGAACATAAACCCGCCACCGAGACAGAAGCCCTTCTCGTCCAGGAAATGGCGGAACACTATTGGCTGATGAAACGTTACCGCCGGCTCGAAACGACCTTCCTCAGCCTGGACCGCCCGCAACCGCGTGAAGCGGAAGCTGCTCAGCGCATGCACGGCCGCGCCGAACGCAGCTTTTACAAAGCGTTCAAAACTCTCCGCGAAATCCAGAAGGAGCGCAAACTCGAAGAACGTGCCGCCTCACAACAGGCGCCGGTGGTCAGCAATGCGCCCGCGGCTAGCAATGGGTTCGTTCCCTCAAAAAGCGTTGCCGCGGCGAATGGCGGCTTCGTTCCCTCAAATCTGCGCCCGCCCGGCCATGTGGCATAGGCCTTCGGCCGGGCCTTCGGCCTGTGGGTTCGTTCTGACCACTACCGGCGCCGTGGCTTCGTTCCGTCAAAAAGCATTGCTGATGCGAATGGTTCGTTCTGATCACTGACCACTGGAGCGGTGGCTTCGTTCCGTCAAATCTGCGCCCGCCGGGCTCTGTGGCATAGGCCTTCGGCCTGTGGGTTCGCTCTGACGACTGCCGGCGCCGTGGCTTCGTTCCGCCAAAAACCATTGCTGATGCGAATGGTTCGCCCTGACCACTCACCACTCACCACTGACCACTGGGGCGGCCCAGGGCCGCCCCACAGGCCGCCCCTCAAACGTACGTCTTGAACTCGATCACATCGCCGTCTTGGACGACGTATTCTTTGCCTTCCATGCGAAGCTTCCCAAGTTCCCGGGCACGGGCAAAGGATCCCGCCGCTACCAGATCACTGTAAGAAACACACTCAGCCGAAATGAACGCCTTTTCGAAATCCGAATGGATCACCCCGGCCGCCACCGGAGCCTTATCGCCCGCGTGGATCGTCCAGGCCCGTGTCTCTTTCTCGCCTGTCGTCAAATACGTTCGCAGTCCAAGCAGATGATACGCTTCACGAATCAAATTGCTCGTTCCGGTATCGGTGACGCCCAGTGCTTCCAGGTATTCCGTGCGCTCGTCGATCGGCAGCATCGCCAGTTCCGATTCGATCTCCGCCGAGACCACCACTGCGCTTGTATCGTGATGCTCGCCCACATAGGCGCGCACCTGCTTCACATACGCATTCTGATCCGCTGTTGCGAGATCCTCCTCGGCGACATTGCACGCAAACAGCGTCGGTTTCGCTGTCAGCAAGAAGAACCCGCGCACCGCCGCTTTCTCCTCATCCGTAAGATCCAGCGTCACAATCGTCTTCCCTTGATCGAGGTGCGCCGCCAGTTTCTCCAGCAGTTCCAGTTCCGTGACCGCCTTCTTGTCTCCGCTCTTGGCCGCCTTCTGCTGCTTCGATTTGCGCTTCTCGACAGACTCGAGATCCGCCAGCACCAGCTCCGTATTGATGACTTCGATGTCGCGAATCGGATCGACCGTATCCATCACGTGCTCGATATTCGCGTTTTCAAAACATCGCACGACCTGAATAATGGCGTCCACTTCGCGAATGTGGCCCAGAAACTGATTGCCCAACCCTTCGCCTTGGCTCGCGCCTTTCACCAGACCCGCAATATCCACGAACTCGAAGACGGCCGGAACAATCTTCTGCGACGAACTCATCTTCGCGAGCACATCCAGTCGCTCATCCGGAACGGTCACCACGCCCGTATTGGGTTCGATCGTGCAAAAACGGTAATTCGCAGCCATCGCCTTACGTGTCTGCGTTACCGCATTGAACAGCGTGCTCTTCCCGACGTTCGGAAGACCCACGATTCCAGCTCTCAACATTCGTCTTCATTGTCGCGTACGGTCCGAATTGGCTTCGTTCCTCCACCGCGACACTTCCGCCGCAACCCGAAAGGCCTCACGCCTCACCCAGAACCGCTCCTCGAGCGAATACGCCGTCCGTTCCAGCGGTATCTCTTCGTAACAGCGCGTCGCCAGAAATCCCAGCGCGTATTCAAAGGCGAACCGGCTTATTCCCAACAACCGGTACTGCACCACGTGGACCAATTCGTGAAACAACAGCGATTCACTGGGTTCGTTCCTCACCGCAATTACCTCATCGAACGTGATCCCGGCCGTCAGCGCAATCGCCGGAAACCCAAACCCGAGGCGCCGGAGCAATCCCGTGAACGGTGGCTCTCCGATCGGAAGCGGATCCGCTACCACGAGGCGAACTCGCGACAGGTCCACTTCGTCAAAGTAAGCAGAGAGGACGTTCTTCTGGTCGGCCGAAAGGGCTTGGCCCATTCCGTACAGCCGGTTCCGCTGGCTCCGTATGTACGCCGCCACCCCGGGTGTAGCCGCGCCGGCAATCGCCTGAACGATCATCAAATGCCTGCTGCCCGACATCGGTTGTACATCGTCGGCGGGCATGATCCGGCCAAGTCTTTGTATTTAGGCCATTTCAGCGTCGGCCTTTCAAATGCCCGAACACTTTGAGTTATGGAAACTGCACAGGTCCTGGCTTCTGTCCGCAATCGGCTCGACACGCTGGAACTCGAACTGTCCTCCCTGCGCGGCCGCATCGATGAAATTGAGCATCCCTCGCCCGAACCCGTCTCCGTGCACCCTGTCTCCGCAGTCGTTGAAGTCGAGGCGAAATCCCAACCACCGCTTGTGGTCCTCGATCCTCCAGCATTCCACTCGGAGCCCCAGCCGTCTTTGCCGGAGCGCGCTCGCATGGGCGCGCCAGAATGGGAGGCACTCGTCGGCGGCAGCATTCTGAACAAGCTCGGGGCACTCGTCCTGGTGATCGGCATTGCGCTTTTTCTGGGCTACTCCTTCACTCACCTCACGCCCGCCGGCCGCGCTCTCACGTGTCTGCTCGCCAGCGGATCTCTGCTGAGCGCAGGCGTGCTCCTCGAACGCCGCGCAGCTTACCGAATCTTCGCACGCGGTCTCATCGGAGCCGGTTGGGCCTCTCTCTACGTCACGGCTTACGCCATCTACGCCGTTCCGGCCGCCCGTCTCATCCAAAGCCCTCTGTTGGGTTCGATCCTCCTCTTCTTAGTCGCCGCCGCCATGATCGGACACTCGCTGCTCTATCGCCGGCAAGCCATCACGGCCGTTGCGTACTTCACAGCGTTCGCAGCCCTCAGCGTCACACCCTGGTCCGTCTTCGGATTGGTTGGTCTGCTGCCGCTAGCCGCCTCGCTGCTCTACCTCGCCGCACGACTGGACTGGCAGGAGATGGCCCTGTACGGAATCCTTGCGACCTACGGCTCCTGCCTGTGGCACGGGGACTCGGAACTATCGCTCTTCGCTTGCCAAGCCCTGCTATTGACCTATTGGCTTCTGTTCGAAGGCTTCGATCTGTTACGCGTGCGCCGCTCCCAGGTCGGCCGCGGCCTGGAGTTGCTGTTTCCTGCGAACGCTGTCGCCTTTCTTGGTCTCTCGCTTCACGCCTGGGTCGTCAAAGATCCTGCGCACCTCTGGGCCGCGCCTGCCTTTGCGGCCGAACTTTTCCTGATGAGCGCCGCCGCACGCTGGTTGCTCCGCACGGAAGACCGATGCGCCTCCCTGGACACTCTGCCCAATCGTGCCGCGCGCGGCAGTTTCGAAGGGCCCCTCACGATCGGAGCCGCTCTCATTGGAGCGGCCATCGCGTTACGTGCGGTTGGCAATTGGCTCAGTGTGGGGCTCGCCCTGGAAGCCGAAGTGCTTTATGTCGCGGGCGCCCTTCTCGATCTGCCCTTCTTCTTCGTCCTCAGCGGCGCGGGTTTCACCGCCTCGCTCTTACGGCTCTTAGATGTGCCCGGCGACTGGACAGCGGTCGCCATCTTCCACGCCTCGCTCTTCTATCTGAACCGCGCGCTCCGTAAGTCATCGGCCGTGTTCTCCTATGCCGCCGCAGTCTTGGTTGCCGCCGTGCTCTATCACGAATTCCCGGTGCGCGCGATCGGTGCGTCCTGGCTTTTATTCGGAGCCATCTTGTTTGAGATCGGGCTCCGCTTGGATCGCCGTGAGTTCCGCTTTCAGTCCTATGCGCTGGCAGCCGGAGGCGTCCTGCTCGACATCGCTTTTCACGCACTAGCTGCCTGGCGCCATCCCGCCATCCCGCTCGGCGCGGGCCTCGTCATCGTGTACGCGCTGTATCTGCGCGCCCGCTTCCGCACTCTCTTACCCGCGGACGAGCGCAAGTGGTTTGAAATCGCGTGTTCTGCCGCCCTCACCAGCGTCTCCGCTCTGCTCGTCTGGCATCTTGCTCCGGATGCCTGGACAGGAACTCTGCTCTGCGCTCTCTCGCTGGTCTTGCTCGAAGCGGGCCGCCGGCATCTTCCCGCGCACTTGACCTACGGCGCTGTTGTGGTCGCCGCCATAGGAATCGTCACCCTTACGTTCAGGCCCACAACCTGGATCGCCTACGCTCTTTCTGGCGCTGCGCTCTACGTCTTCAGCGAAGGCAGCCGTGCCTTCCGCGTGGTTCCGATCGTCGCCTCTTTTGTGGCCGCGGCCTTTGCTCTTCGCGCGCTTTGGCTTGGATTGCCGGCGGATTTCGTTGCTCCGTCGTGGGCCGCGCTTGCGGTTCTTTTCTTCTGGTCGGGTCTGCGCCGTCAGCGCTTTTCCGAATGCGCTGAGGCGTACGCGATTATGTGCTGTGCGCTCATCGCCGCCGCTGTGGCTGGCTTCCCGTGGCCCGCCGCTTTCATTGCGATGGTTGCCTTCTCAGCCGAATTCATGGCCCCTTCGGAAGCACCGTCGCGCACTTTTTGGTCGCTCGCCGGCACGCTAGGCCTGACCGCGCTTCTCTTCGAAAGACTGCCCGGCGCTTACTTGACCACCGCCGCGGGATTGGAAGGCGTCGCGCTTCTTGCCGTTGGGTTCGTTCTTGCCCAGCGCGTGCTCCGCCTCGAAGGCATCGGCCTGCTGCTCCTGTGCATCCTGAAACTGTTCTTGTACGATCTGCGGAATCTCGAGACGCCGTATCGCATTCTCTCCTTCGTCGCACTCGGAGTAATTCTGCTTGCCGTCTCTTCCCTTTACTCGCGTTTCCGCGAATACGTTATGAATCCGTCTTCTCGTCCGCCCCGCTCATGAGACGCTTCACGGGCGGCACCAGCAGGAACATCAGAATGCCCAACGCAATCGTCACGCCTCCCACCAGGCCGAACAGCTTAGAAAGGGGGAAGGTCTCATATAACTCCGCCAGTGCGCCCGCGAAGTAGTTACCGACTCCGTCGGCGAGAAACCAGATGCCCATCACCAGGCTCGCCACGCGCGCCGGAGCCAGCTTCGTCATCGCGCTCAATCCCACGGGACTCACCAGCAGTTCACCCACGGTTTGCAGAAAGTAGGCCGAAACGAGCCAGATCGGGCTTACTCGTCCGCCTGATGCCGCGGCCGGCGCTAAGATCGCAAACCCCAAGCCGACCAGCACCAGGCCGCTCGCGAACTTGAATGGACTCGATGGATCCCGCCGCCCCAGCCGGATCCAAAGCACTGCAAAGACCGGAGCCAGCGCGAATATGTAAAACGGATTGAGCGATTGAAACCAGCTCGCCGGAAACTGATAGCCGAGCAAATCGAGGTTCGTGTTGCGGGCGGCAAACAAGCTCATGGTCGAGCCTGCCTGTTCGTAGTTGCCCCAGAAGAGGGCCGCTGCTACGAAGAACACCACCACGGCCAGCAAGCGACTTCGTTCCTGTGGCGTCCACTTCGAGAACAGGAATAACGCCGCAAAGACTCCAAGGGTGACCACCAGCAGGAAAACGCCGCCGGCGCTCGCGACGGCTTCAACCGAGACAGGAAGAAACAGAAACACGGCGCAGACGATCAGCGCGAGAGCAACCACGCCCGCCGCAACCAGCCGCTTGCGCCGATGCATTTCCTGGGGTGTTCCCGGATCGCCCGGAAGCATTCCCGCATCGCCCAGAAAGCGCCAGCCGAATAAATACTGAATTAGGCCGAGCACCATCCCGACTCCGGCCGCTCCGAATCCGTAGTGCCAGTTGACCTTTTCGCCCAAATAGCCGCACACCAGGGGCGAAATGAAAGCACCCAGGTTGATGCCCATATAAAAGAGCGAGAATGCGGCATCGCGCCGATTGTCGTGTTCGCTGTACAGTTGCCCCACCATCGTGCTGACGTTGGGCTTCAAGAGCCCTGTGCCGATCACGATCAGGAACAGTCCCGTGTAGAACGTCTGGATCAGCGGGACCGCCATCGAGAAGTGGCCCGCCGCAATGATGACGCCGCCCACCAGCACGGATTTGCGCTGTCCGAGTATGCGGTCCGCTACCCAGCCGCCGGGCAGGGAAGCCAGGTACACCATCGACGTGTAGAGTCCATAGACGGCCCCTGCTTTTCTGGCGTCAAATCCTAAACCGCCCGTCGCAACCGGTGCGGCCATGAAGAGGATCAGCAGAGCGCGCATCCCGTAAAAGCTGAAGCGCTCCCACATCTCCGTCAAACAAAGCGTGGAAAGGCCGACAGGATGGCCGAAGAAGCGGGTATCTTGCGCGGTGGAAGGTGCGGAGGGTGGGATTGCGGGGTGCGCCGCCATTTGTTTTAGGCTACGTCACCCCGCGTGAATCGTGGAAGGATTACGCTGCGAGTTCAACCTGCTCGCTGCCATCGTCATCATCGTATTCGCCAGCAGCACGCTGCGCGTCGAGTCTCTCCTGACATGGGACGCAGTACGCCGCCCACGGCAGTGCGTTCAAGCGTTTCTCCGGAATCGGCTCGTCGCAGCGCATGCAGATACCAAAAGTCTCGTCTGCGATGCGCGCCAACGCGGCTTGCACACTCTTCAACAGGGTGGATTGCCGGTCGAGGTTCCGAATAGCAACCTCGCGGTTAAGCTGCTGCTGCAAGCGGTCGAATTCTTCGGCCGCGTTTTCAATGGCGATCTCCTCGAGGTCGGAGGAACCCGAGAGTAGTTCTTTCCGCTTCGCCTCCAATATGCGTTTATATTTCTCGTTGTTTGTCATTTTTTCTTTTCCGAACTTCAGTGGACACGTGCCCAGGAAATTTCTCAGCTTTTCTCAGCAGCTTTCGTGGGTCCTGAACGCTGGGAGGGCTATCGTGCGACCTGACAGTGTACAATGATGCTCTAATCCTCGGTCAAGTTTCAACTGGTTTGAGCGCTTTTTTTATACTAGTCGGTCCTCGCAGGAAGTGCTCATCCTGCTAACTTATACGTCGTTCAGGGTTAATTCTGGCATCCGGAAAATTCCCTATATTTCACGCGTTGAGTTCTGGGACTCTCTCCCGTATTCCGGCGCTTCGTTCCAGTACAGGACGCCAAGCTCGACCAATCGAGTTGCTCTTGTCCGTTTGCCATCGCAGACAGTAAGTGATCTCTCACAAGACTTGCCAGCGGCATCGGAGCTTGTACAGACTCGGCGAATTGCGCAACCAGCCGAACATCTTTCAGCCCCAACGCAAGCCCGAATCCGCTGCCCGGCGTGTTGAAGTTTTTGTCGGCCATCTGCCTACCGTAGTTCGAGTACACGGGCGATCCGAAGAGTTCCAGGATGACGTTCAGAAACACCTGTGGATCGATCTCCGATTTGCGCAGCGCCGCAAACGCCTCCGCGAATGTCTCGAGCATGCTCGCGATCATGAAATTTCCGCACAGCTTGATCGCGTTCGCCTGCCACGGTTCGTCGCCAACGACAAACGTCTCGCGTCCGATCGCTTCTAATAGCGGCGTAACCCGCTCCACAACCTCGGGTGTTCCCGCGGCGGCCACAACCAGACTTCTTCTTCTCCGCCGCATCCGGCCGCCCGAACACCGGAGCGGAGATGTACTGCTGTCCAGCCTTCCCGTGATCCGCTGCGAGGCGTTTCGCGAGTGCCACACTGATCGTGCTGGATCCAATATGGATGTTTTGTCGACCCAGAGCTTCTGTAAACTGCGCGACCATTTCGGAAACGGCGTGGTCGTCCGCCAGCATCGTGAAGACGGCATCGGCTCCCGCGCACGGCCTCGTCCGGGTTTCCGGCCACCCTAGCCCCGGCATCCGCCAGCGCCTTAGCCTTCTCGCGAGTGCGGTTATAGACGGTGAGTTCGTGACCCGCCGCCGCCAAATTCCGGGCCATGCCCGTGCCCATCTTTCCCAGACCGATAAACCCGACCTTCATATGCGCTCCTGATGAAAAGCTTTCGACTCTTGTATTCGAATCCCGATTTCGGTATAACTGACCCAGTGCTAATTCCTAAGGCTCTAATTCGGGCTTATGGAATATGGATGTTATAATACGCCTATGCGTCTTGGTTATAGGAGCCGGTTGGGTGCGCTGGAGCCGTGGCGAAGACAAGTCGCCGTCGCGCTCGGCCTGTTCGTCATTCCGGCCGCCGCGCGGGTCCGCAGCAGAGCAACCCCGGCCGCCAAAGTCGGCCAGCGCTGAACTCTGCGTCGCTTGAGACGACCGATCCGCGCGTCGACCGCCTTACCAAGTTCTTCTCGCAACTGCACTGTCCGGTTCGAAGCCTGTCGGCCGATTTCGTAACCGCCGCCGATGAAAACCATATCGACTGGCGTTTGTTGCCCAGCATTTCGGTAATCGAATCAGGCGGCGGCAAGGCGTACAGGAACAACAACATCTTCGGATGGAATAACGGCAATATGCTTTTCCGTTCGATCCGGCGCAGCATTCATGAAATCGCCTATAAGCTCGGACGTAGTCCGCTGTATCGCCACCGAGACACCGTGGGAAAACTGAAGCATCTACAACGGCGATTCCGACTACATGCTCAGAACGTGCTCGAAGTCATGAACCGGATCAGTCCTACTCCGGACGTCGGAAGTACAGAACTCGCAGAAACTGCTAGCGTCGAGGAGTTCGGCTTTTCGTACCGAAGGGACTCCAGGTACTCCTGGTCAATGCTCGTACCCGAATCCCGGCTCATCCGAAACGCGAATCGTTCCCCGAGCACTCACCTCCACGGGCGGCTGAATAAGATCACTTCTTCCAATACCGTCTGCTGGCCGACACGTCTCCCGGCAATGTGAAGTTGGGCAGTGTGGAGAGCGCGACGTTATGCGCCCGTCCGATACCCGATTCCAGCATCCCGCCGCACCAAACAGGAATCCCGGCGTTTTGGCAAACGTCGTGCACGCGGCGAGCTTCCGCGAAACCGCCAACCCGTCCCAGCTTGATATTAATGATGCGGCAGGCATCCAGCCGAATCGCCTGTTCAGCGTGGTGGGCGGAACGAATACATTCGTCTAGGCAGATAGGGGTATCAAGCTGGGACTGCAGCTCGCATGGTCGATGATGTCGTCGTGTGCCAGCGGCTGCTCAATCATCATTAGATGGAATTCGTCGAGTCGCTTCAGGTGAGCGGCATCCGCGAGCGTGTAGGCTGAATTCGCGTCGGCCATCAGGCGGATAGTCCCAAAACGATCCCGTATCGCCCGAGCGCGTCGATATCCCATCCCGGCTTGATCTTCACTTGATGCGTTGATACCCGCCGCCAACTCCGTCTCGATTTTACCGAGCAACTGGTCCACTGAATCCTGAATGCCAATCGAGACGCCGCAGGCGATCTCCTGATGGGCCCCGCCGCCAATCGTTTTCCAGAGCGGTTCGCGGTTGAGTCGCGCCTGCAGATCCCAGACCGCCGATTCCACGCCGCCGCGGGCCATCAGATGTCCTCGGATGTGGCGCTTCGCGCCGCCACTTCATCCGGAGAATCAAACGAGTAGTTCAGGACTCGCGGAACAACGTAGTGGTCAGGAGCGGCCAGATCGAGCCGTCCACTCTTCGTTGTAGAAGGGATTTTCGCCGGCAGTGACTTCGCCCCATCCGGAAACACCGTCCGATGTTACCTCGACCAAAATGATGTCGCGCTCGTAGGTTCGGCCAAAGCTGGTCTCGAAAAAATGCACCAGCGGCATCCGTATGTGCCGCAGACGACGATTCGATCTAGGTCGCGGGGATTGCCATTCCCCTAATAAGTATGTGCCGTGCGTGTCGCTGCGCTCGAATCCAGTCACGGCGAGCCCAGTGTCGAAGTGCGTTTCGAATTGCGCTGATAACGTTCCGCCTGGATCTCGCGTGCTCGCGGCCGGTCAACGTGGCGCAGATCGCCGATATTGTTCGGCACCGGAACAGTCGCGAGCGGCAAAAACGACTGGTGCGACTTATGCCGGCTTGCATCCTCGACGCGCTGATCGAGCGCAGCCACCATTCGGCAAACAGGCGATCCGTCGGAAGCCCCCCATGCAGATGACTGCTGGTAGAGCCGTACTGATTCCGCACCTGCCGCCGCACGATCGCGCCCAGCCGCTCAATGTTGAAGAATGCGTTCTTGAGTTCGAGCGGATCGAAAGTCCACTCGATGAGATCGAATGCTGCGCCAGCGCGAACTCGCGCTGCTTCCATTTCATCCGGCGGCCCAAGCCCGGTATTGCGGTACGCCGGCATGACGCCCAACATGTGACTGTGCAGATAAGGCTTCGCTCCGCGTTTCAGTCCCGGGATGCACAGACAAAAGGCGACCATCTCGCCCCGATCAAAGGCGCCCATGACCTGTCCACCGATCTTGCTTGCGACGACGAAAAGGCGCACCGGAAGCAGTTCGATCTCCTGAAAACCCCAAATCTCGCGCTGCAATCGGACCGCGTCCGAGAATTCTTCATGTGTCGTGAGCGGGCGGATTTCGAGTGCGGGTGCATGAACCATCGGGAATCTGATTATCTTGAATTCAGAATGGCACAATGGTTATTCGCTCCACCCACACACGCGGATGTGGCGGAATTGGCAGACGCGCTAGATTCAGGTTCTAGTGAGGCAACACTCGTGGAGGTTCAAGTCCTCTCATCCGCACCAAACAAAACAAAAGACTTACCCGATTCACCTTTAATCCTGCCTTTCGTTTGTGTGACGTGCTTTGTGCCAGATCTTCGTGTTCCCTGGCCAGGTACTCTTCCGCCATGCGTCCGGCTTCCTTGGTGTCGCTGTGGTCGGTGATGTTGTAGCGCTCGAACACGCTCCGCGTTAGATGGCCGGTGATCTTCATGATCACGGTTTCGGCAACTTGCGCGCCGAAGATTCCGAACGGCAGTTCGACGAAGGTCGTGGAAAAGAAGATTGGAACACCGGCGCGCTGGCAGGCCTGCTTCCAACTCTCACGAAAATCTGCGATCGGCTTCGAGCCGCGTGCAAACAAATACTCGCTGTTTTTGGTTGCATTTCGAGGAACTTCCCATGTCGCCATAGATCGGGACGGCTACCGGCTCGGGCTTGCGATTGGCTTTCTTGCCGTCCATCCAAATGCAACCCGCTTCAGGTCTACCTGGGACCACTTAATCCGGAGCAGAGCGCCTTGCGCAGCCCGACGTGGTAGGCAATGACAAACAGCAGACGCAATTCTTCGGGCAGCTCGAATAAGAGCTTCATAGGTTTCCGGCTTCAAAAACCCTTTTCGCGGTTCGCTTTCCGGCAATTTGGGGAAGTGCGGCACGCGGCCGACCAGAGGCGGATCGTGTTGGTATCAAGTTGAAACGCACGGTGAAGCAATGCCGAGTTCGCGGTTGATGGTCGCGGGTTTGACATCCTTCTTCCGGCTCTGAATATATTGCTGGATGTGAGCGGTGGTCAGCTTCCTGCTTTGATGTCGCCAAGCGCCGGCTTCAGGATCGATTTGACCTTTAAACCCGCAATATAGGTCTGCGCCAGGCCCCTCACGTCGTAATCTTCGAGCACCAGATCGAGCAGGTCGCCGAGCGTCACGCTGTCGGGGTGAGTGCTTCGCCAGTCGGCAACTTACCGAGCTTGCGATTGAAGAAGGTATCGCGTCGTCGCCGGTCCTTCGTCTGACAGGACTCTCGCTGCCGTACGCCGCTGATGGAATAGTCGCACCACCACCATTGCCACGTTGGTAGATCGTCCCTGCCCTTTGACAACTTTCTTGCGTCCCATTATGCGACCCTCTTGTGTTCCTGGATGATGCGATCGAGGTCGAGCTTATCGAAGCGGAGCTTGCCGTCGAGGGCTACAGTGGGGATCTTGCCCATGTGGACTTTCGCTTTAAGTGCATCCTTCGTCATGCCCAGATACGTCGCAGCCTGCTCCAATGTGAGCAATCGCGGAACGAGGACGCCGGATTCGACCAGACGGGCGACCACTGCTTCCGCAATGGTCTCGGTATTGATTTCGACTGCCATCTGCTTCCCTCCTGAGATTACGCCGCGCAAATTCGTTCATTTTCGCGCCGCCATGCGCCAACGATGTTTTCAGGACAACCCACTTCTTTTCCGATTTGAACTGTAGGCAGTCGGGGCACGCCCGGATCTGTCCTCGCCGTAGCCGGTACAGCGTTGGTTTGCTGCAACCAATAACGCGGCGGCTTCCGCCAGTGTGAACCAGTCTCGCTTTTCAGCTGGTAGCCGTGACATGCCACCGGGTTTCGTGGGGAGTCTTTCGGCTTGACGAAATGACTCTTCCCATTCAACGGGGATGCGCCGAGTGTTGCGGCATTGCTTGTAATGTTCTCATTGCCTCCTCATTAACAGGGCGTCAACGGAGGACCCCTGGGACCAACTAACGGAGCCAAATTTTCTCTTTTATCGTTTCCGTTTCTCAACGAAACGCATAAGGTAAGATCCGAATCTAAAAACATTTCAACCACATTATGCAACCTGTGTTCAAGGTGTTTAGTGTCTTCTTAGTAGCCTATGCTGTCCACGGCTAGTCCGCGGAGACGACCGGGTCCGACCTTGCGAAAGCCGAGCGTCTGTTTCGGCTAGATAATTACCGAAGGCCAGACCCTATTGGCTTCGAGCCGAGCGCGAATGCATCGCGCGGCAGGATGCCGTCTGCGCAACATGGGCCCGCGTGAGCCGGCTTCGGGGAGATTCCCAGACCATCCTTTCTTATCCGGCGGTATCACAGGAAGTCGCTCGCATATTGGCTACGGCTCCCGTTAAGACGCACCCAGAACTTCGTCTGCGGTGTTTGGTCGTGAAGGGAGCGGCAGATCTCAGCAGCAAAGATGCCGACAGCTCGGAACGTACGTTGACGGAAGCGCTCCACTTAGCCGAATCGCTACACGATAAGTTTTGGGTCGGAAGGTGCAAAGGCGAACTGGCCGTCACGGCGTTCCTAAAAGGCCGGACCGCCGATTCCTTGCGGTTAAACGCGGAGGCATTTGCAATCGCGAAATGAAATCGGAGATGTGGCGGGCTTTGTTCGACTGAAGAGTCTTGAAGGTGTCGGCTATCTGGGAATCACAAGAATACGATGCTGCCCTGACACGACTCAATGGCGCGCTTAGACTCGCTAGCTCCAACCCGGACATTGGGTTTCCACGGATGGCATACGAGGGTAAGGCCGGAGCCCTCGCCGGTTTGGGTCAGGACGGGGAAGCGGAAAAGTTGCTCGATCGAGCACTGCGATATGTAAGAGGGAGCGAACCTTCAAGTTTACAAAGCCGACCTGCTGCTGGACCTTGCCGACGCAGCAATCGCCGAAAACCACATCGCGAAGGCTCAGGCCCTACTCGCCCAAGCGGCGGGTTCAGCTAAAAAGGAGGGGATGCCGCGGCCGTATGCAGATGCGCAGCTGCGAATGACGGAATCTATTTGAAGAGAGCCCAGCTCCGAGAGGCTGAGCAGTCTATCCGGGATTGCCTATGGGCGAGTCGCCAACTGGTTGATATGTATTTCCTGCCACAGCGCCTGGCGATTGCGGGAAACATTGAAGCTCGTCTCGGGCGCTTTCACGACGCGAATGAATACTATAGCGAGGCAGAGGCTGACATCGACAGTATGCTTCTCAACGTGCCCACCGCCCGAATCAAAGCGTCCTTAATCGCGACGATGGATGACGTATTCCGTGGGCATTTTGAACTGGCAATGACGCAGAATAATGTGC
>CAWCJG010000002.1:0-379951 GCA_963795905.1 uncultured Acidobacteriaceae bacterium
CGGCAAAACACACCTGACGGTGCGGACAGAGTTAATTGGGAGGGGAGCGGAAGTTTGCGTCCGCCCACGAATTCCGATGAACAAGATCGACCAGTTCCTCGAGCCGAGATGAACCAGATTTGTCTCTCAAGATGTCTTGGAGAGATCTGAGGGCGTTCTCCTTTGCTCCCGGTAGAAGAATCCGTGACGTGAGATGACGGATTCCCATGCTGGTTCCGAATATTCCTTCACATTAAAGCGAAAGTTCAACCATTGTTCGTCAATGTTCGGATACTCTTCTGGGTGAACACCAGCTTTGGTCTCCAAGATCCAGGCACTGATCTCGGTTCAGCTTCTGCCGCTTGCTCGATTTCCTCGACATCCCTGTAGCTGGCGTGATGTACCTCCTTTTCTCAGCCAGTCATAACTGAGGATTTCAACACAGTGGATCGTCGGCTAAACAATCGTCAATTGCATAAGCCGCTTCGCGCGATGGCCGCTCTTAAACAAGTCAAAACCTTTGCCGACGTGAGCCCGCCCAGCCAAGGTAGGTCGAGGCCTCAGACCTCGCTCTCGAAACGATTGACAAATAGCGCTGCTCCATTCGTATTTAATGATGCACGGCCCGCCTTTATTCGCAAATACTTCTGCGTTTAACAGCGCGACAGCTACGTCGGGTGATACCGCAGATTAACAAACCCACACCCAGTATCGTCATTGTCAAGGGAGCGGGTTCGGGAATCGCTGCCCCAGGGACGTCAAAGGTATCAGGAGGGAGCACAAACGTCTGGGCGCCCTTGAGTTCTTCGGAGCCGGTAGCGCCGGGCACCGCAACGTCGAACTCATGCAAATCGTAAGTCTCGTCGACCACCGGCCCGAAAGAATAGCCAAAGCCTTGAGCCTCGAGAGCCTGTACAACAATGTAAGGAGTAATCGTCATGTAAGTCTGCTCCGAGAGGATCGGATTGTCAAGCGTTACGGTCGGCCTAACCGTCAAAGTGCTATGCCCGTCACTGGCGATGTCAGCGTAGCCCAGTCTCGTGTCTCCGTCTATCCTCTCGCCAGTTTGTTGTACTTGGAGGCTGTAGTGGAGCGTACTGGTTGGTTGAAACGAGTAAGACTGTTTATACCCGACTTGCACGCCGAACCCCGCTTCCAGCGGGTCGACTCCCACTTCGCTAAGGATTGCTTCCGCAGCCTCGTAAAGCCCCTCCTTAATCTTGTTACTGCTGTTAGGATCTGGAATAAGTCCGGCGAGCGTACCCGAAAAGTCGGGGCCGATTGGCAGAGGTGTAATAAAGTCTGCGGCCCGCGATTTAAATTGGTACGAGGCTACTGTGGAGACTGCGCCGGAAGAGATGACTTTATTCGTTCCCGTCGACCGCCCAGAAGTAATTAATTGGGGATTCGCGTTTACCAATCCAGTAACGCCTGTGGGAAGCCTAGGTATCGGAACTAACCCCTTGCCCGGGAGGGAGGTCGAATATCCGAAGACATCTACCTTACCATCGTTATTCGCGTTGTAAGTCAAAACAGTAGACTGTGCTGAAAAGTTAAGGAGGTTTGAAGTGGCCACGTTTCCGCTTCTGTCCAGATTGCCCGAAAAGCTGTATCCTGGGACACCAACGGATCCACCGATCCCTGCCTCAACGTTTTGCAGTTTGACGCCGCTACTTAGTTGGAATTCGGCGGCATTAGTCGTGAGCGCCGTTGCGGTTGGTGTATAACCCAACGCGAGCCTCACCGTTCCGGGTTTAGGTGGGCTTAACAACGACGAATCAATCTGAAACTTTCCGCTTAGTTCTGCAGAAGCAGTGTCGCCATTCGACGACAGTGTGCCGTTCAGGCCGAGCGAACCGGCAGTCTCGGCAGCGAAATTTAAATTGAATCCAGCTTTGTTAAAACCGAAGCTCGTACTTTGAAGCCAACTCACGCTCTTACTAAAGCTAGCCGACCACCCGCCCTGGTCATTGGGATTGGCCGCCTGAGAATAGCTGAAGATCAATGGGTACGATTCAATGTCGCCTGCGAAACCGATGAGCGGAAAACCGGTAGCGGCCCACCACAGTAGACCCGTCTTCATAAGCGTAGATAAGGTTTTGTTCACGTTTCATCCCCGTCTGGCGTTAAGATGCTTTTCTTTTGTCGTGCGCTAACGTGCGCGACTGGATTTCTCCAGACCATCCATGTGGATTTTCGTAACGGCTTCGAAATGTAAGCAGCCTAACGTTTCATAGAAAGAGTTGGCCCAGTTACTTCCGTTTGCTGCTCACTCCAGTGGAGCAGTCGGCGAGACGATAGTGCTCGCGATCGAGATAGAAAAAAGAGGTAACGCGGGGTAAAGAGAGGGGTAACATTGGGTAATAATGCTAGAGTTGTGATGGCCTTTCAAACTCGCGCCGCTCTAAGGCTCGGGGTTTGTAGGAATGGGTCCGTTACGTTTGGGAAAATCCGATCGCCTTCCTTCCGCCAGTAACGACCCGCACCTGCTGGTGCGACAAGAGCTATCGCGAATACTAGCCAGCGAGCAATTTCAGAATTCCGAGCGACTTAAGCGATTTCTTCGCTTTGTGGTGGAACAAAAGATCGAGGGATCTGCCGACGATCTGAAGGAATCGGTGATCGGAATATCGGTTTTTGACCGGAAGAGTGGATTTGACCCGAAGCAAGATCCAATTGTTCGCGTAACGGCCCGCCGGTTACGGGAAAAGCTTGAGGATTGTTACCGTTCTGACGGCACAACCGCCAAGAGCACGATAATCATCCGATTGCCTAGGGGCGGCTATGTTCCCGAATGGGACGAGGCTCCCGCGGAACACATAAGGATAGAAAGAGAGGCAGCGGCGGATGTAGGGGCCGGCCGGAGGGTATGGATATCGGCGGCCTCCGCGGCCATTGCGCTTTTGATCTTCGCAATATTGGGAGCGTGGGCGTTTTGGGGGCTGTTGACTACGAGGGCGGGCAGTGAGTCAGCCCTAAGGGTAACGCAGCTCACGAGCCTTCCCGGCGATGAGATGCAGCCGAGCTTCTCCCCCGATGGAACAGAGGTGGTCTTTCGGTGGCGTTCGATCGACTTTGAAAAATCCAACCTTTTCCTTGAGA
The DNA here is from genome assembly GCA_963795905.1 of uncultured Acidobacteriaceae bacterium. Taxonomy (GTDB): domain Bacteria; phylum Acidobacteriota; class Terriglobia; order Bryobacterales; family Bryobacteraceae; genus Bog-105. The sequence goes on from CAWCJG010000002.1 coordinate 3,082, forward strand.
AAGTCGGCCAACTTGCGCCGCATGAGTTGACAACCGGCAGGGGGATGGACTTTGCGCCGGCATGGTCGCCTGACGGCGCCCTCATTGCGTTCATTCGAGACAACCGGGACGTGATGATTGTGCCTTCACGGGGTGGTTCACCGCGCAAGATTGGCGAGACGGACGGTGACTACATATCCTGGGTTCCCAATAGCAGCCGCGTCATTGTTCCCGTCCGTCATCCATTAACCCAACAATTCTGGCTCGACACGATAGACGTGAAGTCGGGAGAGCACAACCTACTGCTTCCCGAAGGACGCCATGAGAATGGGTACATGCCGGCGCTCTTTTCCGCTGATGGGCTCAAATTGCTCTATGCAAAGCGAACGGACAATGGGAACGATTTAATGCTGGAATCGCCGGTTCTTGGGAGCCGGCAAAAGTTACTGTACGTTCCGGGAGCACTGCGTGGCTTCGCCTTCGCGCCAGACGAGAGAAGCATCGTTTATTCGACGAACAGTAGCGGCCCATTTCGGCTCTGGCGCTTCCGCATGGCGGATAGACAGGTGAGTTTACTTTCCGCTGCAGGGGAGGAAAGTTACTTTCCGGTTGTATGGCGTTCGTCCCTTTTTCGGGCCAACCCAGCTTCCGGGCTACTCGTGTATGAGAAGCGCGAAATTTCGACCCACCTCCATGGTGGCGAGTTGAGCGGATCGAGAGATTCCCTGGCTGCCCGGTTGGATGGTTCTCCGCTATATCCTTCTACTCGCATCGACTCAAGTCCAGCAATTTCGCCCGATGGCGCGGGGATCTGTTTCATGTCCGAGCGTTCCGGCGCGGCGCAGTTGTGGTGCGCTAAATTTGGCGATGCAACGCCGCACAGGATCGTGTCGCTTCCGGAAACAGATTACCCAGGATCGCCGAAATGGCACCCCACACAAAGATTGATCGTATTTGACGTTCTAAGGAGCTTTGATAGAAATATCTGGGTGGCTAATGTGGACACGGGGAAAGCCACTCAAGTTACGTTCTGGCCCCGGGATCAGGTGCGACCGAGCTGGTCGAGGGATGGGAAATGGATCTACTTTGGATCGTCTCACTCTGGAGGCCAGGAAATCTGGAAAGTTCGCTATGATCCTTCCGGCGGACAGCGTGAACAACCAATTCAGATTACTAACAACGGCGTCGGATTCGAAGCACTCGAATCTTATGACGGTAAAACCCTCTACTTCACAGGAGCGGATGCGCAAAGTAGTTTGTGGCAGATCCCAACGAGTGGAGGGACAGCGACCCTCGTTTTTGCGGGACCGATTAGAAATGGTTGGTGGGCCGTCGGAGCGGAAGGGATTTACTTCGTGCGGTTGGGTGGGCGGATGGTGAACCCCGCAATGGTAGCGGGTCGGAGCCTCGATTATTTCAGTTTTAAGACTCGGCGGGTCAGGCAGATTCTTACGCTGCACAAACCTGTTTTCGGACAGCGCCCCGATTTCTGCGTGTCGCCGAAAGAAGATCGGTTTGTTATTGGGCAGCTAGACCTTGAAAATATAGACCTGATGGCGGTCAATGATTTTCAGTAAGGGTCCCGGCGGCAACTCTGGACAACTTTACCCCAGCGACCGACCTACAAAACTCAGGCATGCCGCCCGCGCGCAATTCCCATTTGTCCTTTTCCTTCGCGGCTGCCATCGTCTGCCATTTACATGTTCTCGTGAGAGTCCGCCCCACCACACGCGAGCGGCTTGACGTCATCGATCGCCTAGCCCGGGTAAGCGCACGGGCAATGGCTGCCCGTACGCTTACGAAATTTGGATCAGCTCTGGTTCGTGTTCTCGAGCGAATACACCTCTATTGCCGTTTCCGACCAGAACTGGGCCTGCTCGCCCACAGATAGCGGCTTCACCCAGTCGGAAACGACCTCATACCAGCGCGAGTAGCTCGTCGCTGCCAAACAAACGGGCCAGTCGGAGCCGAACATCAATCGCTGCGGACCAAACGCTTCGAGTACGACTTCAAAGTACGGCTGCAAACTCTCGGGCGTCCAGGCCTTCCAATCGGCTTCTGTCACCATGCCGGAAACTTTGCAGTACACGTGAGGCCGGCGCGCGAGTTCACGAATGTTTTCGCGCCAGGGCGAGAGAATCCGATCTTTGATCCTTGGCTTCGCGATGTGATCGAGCACGAACACCTGGTTCGGGTGGCGATCTACGAACTGAACGGTTTGAGGAAGGTGATGCTCGTAGATGAGAATGTCATAGACGAGGCCATAGGGCTTCAATGCCGCCACGCCACGATTGAAGTCGTCTCGCAAAATGAAATTCGGGTCGGGCTCGTCCTGGACGACGTGCCGCACGCCGCGCATTTTCGGATATTTTGCAACGGTTGGCAGCAACCGGTTGAGGTCCGGGTCGAGCAGCGGAACCCAACCCACGACACCCCGAATGAACCCCTGCTGTTCGCCCCAATTCAACAACGCCCAGGTTTCGTCAATGGTCGAGCGCGCCTGCACTGAAACGACGCCGGTGATGCCGGTTCCGGCCATTGCGGCCTGCAAATCCGCGGGCACAAAGTCGCGCCGCAGGCTGGCCATGTTATCTCCGATCCAGCCGTACTGGTCGGACCGGTAACGCCAAAAGTGATGGTGTGAATCGATCATCCTAAAACATCCGCCTTGCTGAAAATCGCGGCATCGCCTCAATCATCATTCTCGGGCCGGCCAGAAGGCCAGATCAGTTCCCGCACCGGAGCGACGATCTGGTTGATTTCCTGCATCAGATCCGGCGGAATGCGATACGGCATTGCCTTCAAATTTTGCTCGACTTCACTCGTACGCGGCATACCGACCAGCGTCGAAGCGGCGCGTTGATGTCCCATCGTGAAGGCGATCGCTACCGTGGCTGAGTCTACACCGCGGGTGCGGCACAATTCCACCACTCTGCGTCCAGCTTCCTTGATTTCGGGTTGGGCGGGATGCCACGGCTGCGGTCCCTGGTTGCTCAGAATCCCCATGTGCACGGCAGCAGCAAGAATCAGACCGATATCGTGTTTCTCGATGACGGGCGTCAACCAGCGGTCGACATCGCGGTTCAGGAGGGTATAGCGGCAGTACGAGAGGACGAAATCGACCCGGGCGCGCTCGGCAACATCCGCAAGTACCCGGAGCGGAAGGCCCGAAACGCCGATAAAACGCGCTTTGCCCGCTTGCTGCACCTTTCGCATGGCGGGGATCGTCTCGGCAATAATTCGTTCGCGGTCGTCGAACTCAATATCGTGTGCGATCAGCAGATCGACATGGTCGGTCCGCAGCCGAGTCAGCGATTCATCGATGCTGGATGCGACGCGAGCAGCGGAGAAATCGAAATCCTGCTTGCCGTAGCGTCCGAGCTTCGTGCAGAGCACGACCTTATCCCTTTTTCCAAGGAGAGCCGCTCCCAAGCGCGATTCCGACAACGTGCGGCCGTAATAGGGAGCCGTATCGAAGAACGTAATGCCCTGATCGATTGCGAAGTGAACGGATCGCTCCCCTTCCGCAGCGTCGATGGTTCCAAATTCATCGCCCAGCGGCCCGGCTCCGTAGCCGAGCGCGGACAGGCGCACTCCCGTCCTGCCTAGTGTTCTGTATTCCATGCTTAAGCGCTCACTTCCACAAGGATCTTGGTGAACCGGCCCGGCGCGGCGCTCCATTCTTCGAGCGCGTCACCTGCTCTGATGAACGGGACGGTGTGTGAAATGGCATGATCGACCGGGAATGTGCCGCGCGAGAGGGTATCGATTACTTCCGAGAACTCGTCGAGTGAATTGCGCGATCCCAGGATATCCAGTTCCTTGTGTACGAAATGCTTTGTGTCGAAGGTGACCGGCTGCTTGCTCCAGCCAACGTATGCGACCCTCCCCGTATGAGCAACTTCCTCGATAGCGAGGTTGTATGTTTCCGGCGTACCTACGGCTTCAATGATCACATCCGGCCCGAGGCCGCCTGTCAACTCGAGCAAACGGTCATGTAGGGGCTCATCTTTTGAACTGATGAAATGTTTTGCCCCAAACAGCCATGCTTTGCCCCCCTTCTCGCGATCGAGGTCAATGGCCGTTACGATTGCCCCGCGTTGCGAAGCCGAATGGATCGCGGCGAGTCCGACCATTCCGCACCCAATGACGGCAACGTGGTCGGCGGAGTGAACTCGAGCGCGATTTACGGCATGGAAGCCTACCGCGAGGGGCTCGACAAGACACAGGTCCCGGACCGAGAGAGAATCCGCCTGATATAGCTTCTGCCAAGGCGCTGTGAAGAACTGGCAGAGCGCGCCATCACGCTGGACGCCCATCGTGCGGTTGAACTTACAGGCGTTGGTGCGGCCGCGGCGGCAGGAAGCGCACTCGCCGCAACTTGTGTTTGGATAGACGGCTACGTTGCTGCCTGGCTGAATGTCGGCGGGCACGTCCGGTCCTGTCTCGACGACGGTAGCCGCGATTTCATGGCCCGGTATGCGGGGGTAGGATACCAGGGGATTCCTACCGAGGAAACTGCTCAAATCTGTACCGCACAATCCAATCAGGCGTGTTTTGAGGAGCACTTCTCCGCTCGCTGGCTTGGGCGGATCGATGTCGCGAACGCCCGTCTTTCCTGGCTCGAGGATGTAGCAGGCCTGCATGCGTTGTTCTGCCCCCTATTATTTCCCACGCAGCAGACGGTTCCGTTTTTCCCTAGCAAAGAAACGCCGGATAAGGCCGATATAGAACAACGAGGGTGACTGTCTAAACCCTCGGCCGGGTCTTGCCTTGCGGAACAGCATCGCCACAATTTTGATCGCGCTCGCGGTGTTGGGCGGGGCTGCGCCCGTTCGCGGATCGCTCGATCCGACGAAGGGCATTGCACAGCACATTCAGGATAATTGGCAGGTCGAATCGGGTTTACCGCAGAACACGGTAGAGAGCCTGGCACAGACTCCGGACGGGTATTTGTGGGCCGGTACCGAACTGGGCCTGGCACGGTACGATGGTCTGCGCTTCACCGTTTTCGACACAGAAACCACTCCACAAATAGGCGCAAACGAGATCACGGCGCTACTTGCGGACCGCGACGGAAGTCTTTGGATTGGATCGAACGGCGGAGGCATCACCCGCTACCAGCACGGCGTTTTCAGGCGCTTCACTACACACGATGGACTGACGAGCGACGTCATCCGCGCCTTGTATCAGGATGCACAGGGTACGCTGTGGATCGGCACCGACGGGGGAGGGCTGAACACTTACCGGAAAGGCAAATTCGGCGCGATCACTTCGAAGGACGGGCTTCCCAACGACGCGGTGTTCTCGATTTCGGGCGCGCGGGACGGATCCCTTTGGGTCGGCACACATGCGGGTCTCGCAAGGATAGCGGGCACCAGCATCCGCCAGTTCCACGTCGCGGATGGCCTGAGCAATGAGTACGTGAAAGCCGTGCACGTAGCCCGAGATGGCAGCGTATGGATAGGCACCGCGGCGGGATCTGAACCGGTTTGACGGGAATCATTTCACTCGGTTTTGGGAAGCAGGACGGCTTACCAACGGATCTGATCTGGTCGATCTCGGAGGATCGGGCACGGTGTCATCTGGATCGGAACGGGCGATGCCGGAATGCTTCGTTATCAGCGGGGCGCGTTCAGCAGTTACGGATCGAAACAGGGATTGCCCGCGGACGCGATCTGGACGAGCATGGAGGACCGGGAAGGCGCCTTTGGATCGGAACGAGCGGCGGTGGACTAGTTCGGTTGCGCGACGGCGCCTTCACAACGATTTCGGCCAAGGACGGCCTCTCTAGCGATGTGATTCTGCCGGTATTCGAAGACAGTCATCACGTCATCTGGGCAGGAACGAGAAAACACGGGCTGAACCGGATCGAGAACGGCGTTGTCAAGGTCTACGATACGCGCTGCCGGATTGCCCGACGGACACAGTTTTCTCCTTGGCGGAGGACCACGCAGGGCAATCTTTGGGTCGGCACACTGGATGGTCTGGCGCGGCTGCGAACGGCAAGATCACAGTCGTTTCGTGCAGAAAGACGGCATCGCAGACAACACGGTGTTCTCACTGTTGCTGGATCGGTCGGGCACGCTTTGGATCGGCACTCGGGGCGGCCTGACCAGTTACGACGGTCAAAGATTCCGGTCATACACGACCGCGGACGGTTTGGCCAACAACTACGTTCTGTGTCTGTATCGAGGACAACGGCGCGGCACCCTGTGGATTGGAACCGGCGGCGGAGGCCTGAGTGCGATGCGACGACGGGCAGATCACGTCATACACGACGCGCGATGGCCTGTCGAATAACGTGGTCGCTTCGATTACGGCAGGCGATAACCGGGGCGCGCTGTGGATCGGGACATCTGGGCGGCGGCCTGAACCGGTTCCTCGGCGGCAAGTTTACACACTTGAATACCCGGAATGGCTTCTTCGAAGACGCCATTTTCACGGTATTGCCCGACCAGCGTGGCGATTTCTGGCTGACTTCGAACAAAGGCGTTTTCCGCGTACACGAGAAGGATCTGAATGCTGTTTCGTGGATGGGCGCAGCAGATCACGTGGAGTATCGCAGCTTCGGCATCGCGGACGGTATGCGTACGCGAGAATGTAATGGCGCATTCCAGAACTCCAGTTGGCGCACCCACGAGGGCATCTTGTTGTTCCCGACAATGAAGGGCGTAGCAATGGTAGATCCGGCTAATCTCCGCGAAGCAATCCTATGCCACCGCCAGTATCGATCGAGACGCTCCTGGCAGACGGCCGACGCTATGAATCCTCTGGGGGAAATTCGACTTGCCGCCCGGAAACGGCAAACTCGAGTTCTGGATTCGCCGCTCTGAGCCTGGTTTCGGCACGACCACATTCGCTTCAAGTACAAACTGGAAGGCTTCGATAAGGAATGGGTCGATGCGGGTTCGAGGCGAGAAGCGTATTACACGAACATGCCTCCGGGCGAGTACCGGTTCCATGTGATCGCCTGCAACGCGGACGGAGTTTGGAACACAGAAGGCGCGTCCGTTTCGCTGATGCTGCTGCCCCGCTTCTACGAGACCCGCGTTTTCGCGGCTTTCTGCCTGATGCTGGCGACTGGCATGTTTCTTCGCGGCGTACCGCCTGCGGATGCGCCATCTGCGCGCGAACGAGAGCCAAGCTGATGATGCTCGTGGATGAGCGGACACGGGCTCTGGAATATCCGATCGAAAGCGCTCGAAGAAAGCGAAAAGCGCTTCCGTCAGCTTGGCGGAAAACATTCACGAAGTGTTCTGGATGATCGATCCGAAGGCCGGACTGCTTCCTGTACGTCAGTCCGGCATTCGGCGAGATTTGGCTGCAGGATCCCGAGGCGATCCTGAAAGATCCCTCGCGTTGGTTTGAGGCGGTTCACTGGGAAGACACGCTGGCAGTCCAAAGCGCGAAGGAGATGCAGCTTGCGGGGCGAAACCGCCGACTGCGAATACCGGGTAGTCCGCGCCGATGGATCCGTGCGCTGGGTGTGGGATCGCTCGTTCCCCGTGTTCGATGTAGAAAGGCGAACTAGATCGCATCGTCGGCATCGTTGAAGACATAACGGCGCGCAAAGGAAGCGCAGCAGAAACTGCACCGGTCGAGAGATGAATTGACTCAACGAGTGCTCGAACTGAAGGCCGAGAACGTCGAACGCCGGCGAGCGGAAGGTCAACTGAAGATCGCCAAGGAACAGGCGGAGGTTGCGAGCCAGCTGAAGAGCGAATTCCTGGCCAATATGAGCCATGAGATTCGGACGCCTCTGAACGGAATTCTCGGCATGATTCAACTCGCGCTCGATACCGAGTTGACGCCGGAGCAGCGGGAGTGCCTGAGTCTGGTCGAATCTTCTGCCGATTCGCTGCTCAGCATTATCAACGACATTCTGGATTTCTCGAAGATCGAGGCGCGCAAGCTGCACCTCGAGAACATCGAGTTTGATCTTCGCGGCACGGTGCTGGACAAGACAGTCAAGACACTGGCCGTGCGCGCGCACATGAAGAACGTCGAACTCATTTGTAACGTCGATCCTGCGGTGCCCCGAACCATTCAGGGCGACTCCGGTGCGCTTAATGCAGATCGTCGTGAATCTGATTGGCAATGCGATCAAGTTCACTGACCACGGCCAAGTAGTCGTCGAAGTCAACAAAGCAAGGTGAGGGCACCGAACTGCGTGAACCTGCAGTTCACAGTGACGGACAGCGGCATCGGGATTCCCGAGGACCGCCAGAAAGCGATATTCGAAGCATTCACGCAGGCCGATGGATCGTCGACGCGCAAATACGGCGGCACCGGACTGGGGCTGTCCATTTCATCTCAGCTCGTCGAGATGATGAATGGGAAGATCTGGGTGAAAAGCATACCGGGCGAAGGCAGCACGTTCGGCTTCGATGCGTGGTTCGGGGCGACCGATCTCGGCAGACATACCGCAACCGGCGTCTCATTGAACGGATGCGCGTGCTGGTCGTGGATGACAATCCCGTCTGCTTCAGATCGGCGGACGCGGCGCTCACGGCGTGCTACGCGGAGGTGGCATTGGTCGGCGGAGCGGCGGATGCGCTGCGCGTCATCCGGTCTTCTGCATCAACTTCGATCTGGTGCTGATCGATGCCGAAATGCCGGAGACAGATGGCTTTGCGCTCGCGGCATCGTTGCGCGACCGACGTCGGGTTCCGCGGCAAGATCGTGATGATGCTGAGCACCGGAAAAGAGTTGGCGCGATGCGGCGAAATGCCGCGAGATGGACATCAATGGTCACATCAGTAAGCCGATCAATTACGTCGAGTTCTCGCGCGAGTTACTCAGAGTCATGCAGAACTCCGGGTCAGCAGGAAGAATTGCGCAAGGCGCGTCGCGCGGCCAAATCAGCCGAAGACCCAACTGGATCTTCGCATTCTGTTGGTCGAGGACAACCCGGTGAATCGGAAACTTGCCATCCGTCTACTTGAAAAGCAGGGGAACACGGTCTTCACAGCGAACAACGGGCGAGAAGGCATAGAGAAACTCGGAGGGCTCGAATGGAAGGTCGATTTGATCTTGATGGACGTGCAGATGCCGGAAATGGATGGGTATCAGGCGACTGGACTGATCCGGGAGAAAGAGCAAACTGCGGGGCGGACGCATGCCCATCATCGCCATGACGGCGCACGCGCTGGATCGCGACCGGGAACGCTGCCTGGCTGCCGGGATGGATGGATACTTGTCAAAACCGATCCAAATCGACAAGCTGTACGAACTTGAATCGATGCGGCGATCGCCATTCTTGCGGCGGCTGATCCTTAGCTTAAGTATTGCCGTCCTGATTCGGACTACGTCCAGAAAGGCGACAGAAAGTCGGCCGGCTTGACTTTGGAACCGGCCACATCGACCCAGCATTCGAGCGGGTATTCATAGATCGCCTGTTCCATGCGTTTCACATCGCGACCGTAGGCATTTAGATAGCGCGCGATGATCTCGACATCAAATACCCACTTTGAAATGAATGGCTCCGCAAAGACGGCGCGTGTCAGCGAGTTGACACGGAAAATCTTGGCTCCGCACTGCGTGTCATAGATGGGCAGACGAAGGATGTTCGATACCACCGTCGCGAAGATGCGGCCGAGATAGTGGCGCGTTGGATTTCGCTCGACGAACCGCCCGAGCAGCTTGACTCGCGCGCCGAACACCATGTCCTTACTTGGATCATGATCGAGGATGTTCAAAAGCGAATAGACAGCATTGAGCGGCGTGGCGAGATCGGCATCCCAGAATCCGACGAACTCGGGGCTCAAGTGGTCGATGGCATGTAGGATGCCGAGGCGAACGGCTTCGGCCTTGCCCCCGTTCTTTACGCAGACAAGGATTTCAACCCGGTTCTCGAGTCCGGCTTGCAAGTCACGCAGGACGCGCGAAGTCTGGTCGGTGCTGCCGTCGTCGACGAACAAAACGCGGGTATGGGTCTCATTCTGGAGGAAGTCCCGGAACGCTGGTACGTTCAGCCGGGCCGCCTCGTTATAGCAAGGCACAACGAGGCACAACCGGCGCTCGGTCAACACCTAGCGGCTCGCGACTTGACGGTAACCGGCGTAGCGGTTCAGGGCGGAATGGAACTCACTGCCTGCTGCCGGCCACGGCGTATTCGAGAACAGCAGTTGTCCGTTGCGGTATGCGCGGCCGCCGTACAGTTCCTCGTTCGCTCGGAGGTCCTGGCGGAGTGTTGCGCCGGAAACGGAAATGCCGGCAAACACCCCGCGAGATCTGGACCAAGAAAGGATCTCCGCGTTCATAGTCGCATCCGTTTCGGCGGTGGTCGAGCGGCCAAGCGGGCCTGCCGCTGCCTCTGTCTGCGACCCCAGCGTGAACTGGCTTTTCACTAGTCGACGTGCGCCGCGATCATTCATGACCAGCAGTACTAGATCCGTATCGATACCGCCGATCTGGAATCCGAAACTGCCCTGTTCGATGCGGATGGCTCCCGGCGCGGACCAGCCGTGTTGCGTTCGGCAGGACACGAAGCCCTTGCCCCATTTCCCACCGACGACAAAGGCGCCGCCTTTCAATCCAGGCACGACGGCGATGCAGTGCGCCCGGTCCAGCAGTTCCCGCGAGATCTTATGGTCGGATGAGCTCATCAGATCCGAAATCACGGATGCGGCGCTTCCCATCCGCTGCGCCGGCGTCTCGGCCCGGCCGGCCGCAACCACCATGGAAAGGCAGAACAGGATTGCCGAAAGTTGTTTAAATCGCATCTTCCCGTTATTGTCGCGCAAAATCAGATGCTGCGCACAGGCATTTGAACGATGTCGTCGATCTGGATGGCTTCCTTGACGACAAAGGGTTCGCCGTATTTGACGCCAATGAGGTTGCCATAGAAACGGGCAACCGCGGCGAGGCGGTCGCGTACTTCGTCCTGGCTCGGGAAGAGTCCGGATGCTTCGGCGGAATCTCCGTACTGCGACACATAGCAGAACAGGGAGGCCATGCGCGTTTCAAACTGGTGCGAGATATCGACCACGAAAGAAGGCTGGACGTTTGCGTACAGGCTCGAGTACAGGATTTTGTAAGGGCGGTGCGGCGGGACATCTTCCTCGAGACGTTTCAAACCGGAAAGGAAGCATGCCTCGTAGCCGATCTCGGCGGCGCGATAGTGGTCGGGATGACGGCCGGTCCAGTACGGCAGTATGACCACGCGCGGGCGCAGCCGGCGAATCACTCCCGCAAGCGTCATACGCGAGCCGATGGTGTTTTCGAGCCGGGCATCGGGCCAGCGAAGGTTTTGCCGCCACTGTAGCTGCAGGCGTTGCGCGGCGGCCTGCGACTCGGCAATGCGAATTTCCGGGGTGCCACGGCTGCCCATGTCGCCAGCGGTCAAATCGAGCACGCCGGTTCGATAGCCGCGTTCGGCCATGCTGATGAGCGTTCCGCCGCAAGTTTGCTCGACATCATCGGGATGCGCCGCAATGGCCAGCACATCCAAAGGATCCAGATTTTCGAATGGCTCGTTAGGATCTCGCACTTAGTACAGGGTACGCCGCCGGTTCTCCTGAAAGAGCCGGACCATCCCCATGCCGCCAAGAAATCCGCCCACATGCGCGAACCAGGCAACACCTTGCGCCTGGCTGACGACGCTCATGCGAGCCGAGCCCACTGAGCAGATTCAAGAGGAACCAGTACAGCAACATGAATGCGGCGGGGATTTCAACCGTTGTGATGAAGATGACGATGATCAGACAGCGTCAGGACGCGCACGCGCGGATACAAAACGAGGAAGGCGCCCATGACGCCCGCGATGGCGCCGCTCGCGCCAATCACCGGCACCGGACTGCCCATGCGAAGTGCACAAACTGCACAAGCGCCGAGGCGATGCCGGACAGCAGATAAAAAATGAGGTATTTCGCCGAACCTAATGCATCTTCGATGTGAGCGCCAAAGACCCACAGGAACCACATGTTCCCGATGATGTGCAGCCAGCCGCCGTGGAGAAACATCGAGGTGAGAAACGTGATCGGCTGCAGGCGATCGGGCACCAGCGCGAACTGGTAGATGAAGCGATCGCGGAACCAGGGCGGAAGCGACATCTCGTACAGGAACACAGAGCGTTGATCGCGATCAGCAGCAGACGTCACGATCGGTGTGCCGCGGCGGAACAACAACGCCTTGAGCGGGATCATTCGTTCCTATTCTCACCTTGTGAGCTGCGCGTTGCGCTCGCGGACGCCTTCGGCAATGACACTGGCGATGTGACGCGCCGCCGCCGGAATCCGCTGAGACATCGAATCTCGTGCAGCGATGCGATTTTGCCGCGAGCGCCAAAAGCGGTGCAATTGAGGGCGGCGGCCGCATTGGCGAACTCGAGCACGGCGCCCCAGTCGGAACCAGCCAAGACCCCGTAACAAAAGGCCCCATGGAACACATCACCCGCGCCGGTCGTGTCCATGCAGCTCACTTCGAAACCGGGCGAATACCACCACTCGCTGCCATCGTAGGCTAACGCTCCATCGTGCCCTAGAGTCATCGCGGCCAGACGGAATCCATATTCGGTATAAAGCTGGCGCAGAGATTCGAAGGGATCCGGATCTCCCGTCCACACTTCCGGCCAGAAGATCCCGCGACGAGGTAATCGACATTCTTCAGCACCTGCTCAAATCCTGGATAGACGGTGTCGACGTCGATGCTGACGGGAATTTCGAAGCGGCGGGCCACGCGTGCCGCCCATTCCGCAGCTTCCGTATCGAAGCCATCGATGTGCAGCATACGGCAGGATGCGATGTCGCTCTCCCGCATGTCCGCCGGCGTAAGGCTAAGACCGGGAGGCCTGCGCCACAGCACCGTTCGCTCCCCCGTGCGGCGGTCAATCAGGATGTACGCCGTCTGGTTTTCACAGCCTGGCCGCACAACCATTGAGGAAATATCAACGCCCGTACCTGACAAGCTTGCGCGCTGAATGTCGCCGCGCAGATCGTCGCCGACAGTGCCGATATATCTGGCGCGCAGGCCCCAATTGGCGCAGGCAACAATGGCGGTCGCCACCTGGCCGCCCGGGCTGAGCCGTTCCTCCGCAAACGGAACCTTGCCCGCATAAGGCGGGAATTCGTCCAGCAGGATCAGCGTGTCGGTCGCGTTTAGGCCAACACCAAGTACGTCGAAATCGGTTGGGACCAGAATGGGGTCTACTTCTTCGTCTCGGAATCGGGAACTTCGTACAGATAGATTGTATGCGTAGCGCCGTGCAGCCTTCCGTTTCGGCGGTCTCGATGGGTTTCCATCCGGGGATCGGGTAGTCGTATGAGACGACACGGCTGTTTGGCCGCAGATAGCGTTCGAGGTTCGGCCGTAAGCGTTTCGTTCGCAGTCGTGGCCAGATAAAGGGTGACCACGTCGGCACGGACTCAGGTCGGTGTTCATGAAATTGCCATGAACGACGGTGACCCGGTCTTGCTAAACCGGCTTTCTTGACATTTTCAGCCGCACGCTGCGCCAGATGTGCGGAAATCTCGACGCCGACGGCTTTAACATGGTATCTCTTGGCGGCAGCTGATCAGAATCCGGCCATCGCCGCAGCCGAGATCGTAGAGAGTCTCGCCTGGTTTCAGACCCGCCATGTCGAGCATCTTTTGATCGCCTGCTCTGGCGAATTCACGTACGGAGCAAGTTGTCCTTGAACTCCTGCGGATCCGCGGACTTTGCGCGTGACCCGGTAGGCGCGCGAACCAGAAGCGAACGCTAGCACACCAGGCCTAAGCGAAATACCCGAAGAGCTCATAGATCCACCACCCCTGTTGCTTACCAGTCTAGCGTGAGATGCCAGCATGCCCGCCTGGGACCAGCTGCCGTAGAACTACGATGCTGCTCCCTGGCAGAACCTCCGCCACTGATGCCAGCGCGCGCTCATGTTTGGTCCGCAAAATCCGCCCGAACATCTCGGACGTGGAAGACCAGAGGTCTCGCGGGCGAGAAATCGTGTACTCGGTGCCCTTGAAAACCCGGATCGCATGGCTGATGGAGTCCTTCCACGGCACGCGCCTGCGGATCCAGATTGTAATTCAGGTAGAAGACGGGGCACTCAATATCTCCGATGCGCCGCAGGTCGTCTTGGGGTACATCCGCGTTCAGCATCGCTTTGGGACCCGGCAAAGATGATAGCGTCGGGACGCGGGCCGGTAGCCACTTCTTTGACGAATGAGGTCTTCCAGAAAGTCGGTTTCGCCGTGTTTGTCCTCAAGATTCGGTCAGATTCACCGTCCCGAGCGGCATGGTCTGCAAGGCTTTCCCTAATGCCGGATAATCGATCGATCCGCCGCGTCCTGCCGGTACACCACTTTCGCCTGTTCGATATTAAACGCGACTAGTGAAATCGAGTCGGACATGCGGATCGCGTTCGATGCCCGTCAAGATGGTGACCAGGGCGTCGACATCGATCCGGCGAAGTGCCGCCTGCACCCTGCAGTTGGGGCGCGAAGTTGACCAGCACTTTCAGATTCAGACCGTCATCCGGCCGGCTGGCCTGACAAATGGCTCGTTCACGAACGGCTCAGATCTGGTATGGGCAATTTCGTCCCGGTCGAGGAAGAGAGGACATCGGTTTGTCGCGACAGCAGGCATCCGAATCCCATGAACGTCGAGCAGATACGCTCGCTCCGGTCGCGCATCAGCCAGTCGACGTGATACTTGCCGTGTCCAAGGTCGATCAGCCTTGCAGGTCAGCGTCGCCCTTGGCATCGTCGTCGATTTCCGGAACATTGAAATGCTGGACGAAATAGGATGCATGCGTCCTTCTGCCCTTCCGGATAACGCGAAAGAGGACGGTCAGGCGGTTGCCGTCCCCGGCGAGTTCCTGCAGCGGAACGGTTACATCGTAGCCAGCGTGAAAACGAAGATCAAAGCCCAACTCGGGTTTCAGCCTCAGATACGGTACAGGGGAGATCTTTGCGGCTCTCGCCGGATTCGAGCGTTTCCAGATCGGAGGGCATCAGCGTCACTTCGTGGGCGCCCTCCGCCGGCTGGAGCAGAATCTGCGCGTGCAGCTTGCCCGGATTGAACAGCGTCAGTGTTACCAGCAACTGAACCGCGCTGCCAAACACCAGCGTCCGATTTCCAAACGACGGAATCCCGAGCGAACACGATCGAAAGAGTCGCGATGCCATCGGTCCCCCCAACCTCAGTGGTTGGTAGATAGTTTTGATCTATTATGTGACAGTCTCAGCCAAAGTGCACGTGGTTGAGTACCATTTGTTCGGACATTAGACGCGAGGTACCAAAAATAGATCAAGCTTAGTTCGTTCGAAGAATTTCGGGTGGGTGGTCGGCCGCCGTGTCCGCGAGCGATCTTTCTGCTTGTGTTAAATTTCGAATCATCATGCCGCGAAGCGTCAACAAAGTAATCCTGATCGGCAACCTCGGCCGCGATGCCGAAACACGATTTACTCCTTCGGGAGCCGCCGCAACGCGGTTCTCGGTAGCCACCACCCGCAGTTGGAAAGATCAACAGACGAATGAGTGGAAGGAAGAAACCAACTGGACCAACGTTGTGCTTTGGCGGCAGGAGAAGGTTGCGAATTACCTCACCAAAGGTAAGCAGGTGTACATCGAAGGCCGACTCCAGACGCGCAGCTACGACGACAAGGACGGGAAAAAAGTGTACGCCACGGAAGTCGTTGCCGATGAGGTAATGCTGCTGGGCGGACGCGGGGACAGCGGCGATGCGGAAGGACAGGGGGCTCCGGGCGGACGCAATTTCGGTGGTGCATCGCGTCCAGGCAACCGGCCATCCGGACCTGCGGCCGGCTCTGAGGATGAGTTCGGCAGCATGGGCGTAACCGACGACGACGTTCCGTTCTAGGGACGGCTCTCATGGTGATCCCTGGTGGACGTGCGATTTGGAGCGCACTCGCCAAAGCCCGCTCGTAATCCGCCACTACAATAGAAGATGCCTATGCCTGCCCGACTCTGGCGGATCGTTCTGCCGCTCGTCTTCGCCGCTGCTTTATGTGCTCAGGACTGGAAGACGGCTGAATCCTTACCGGGAGTAGATAGCGGTGGACTGACTACCGAACAACGAGCCCTGGCGTTAAAAGTGCTTCGCGAAACCGGCTGTTCTTGCGGTTGTTCGATGAAGCTGGCCGAGTGCCGCTTCGCGGATCCTAAGTGCGCTTTCAGCACAAACCTGGGACGCGTCGCTATGGCGGCTGCAAAGGAAGGCAAGGACGAAACGGGTATTCGAGCCGCCCTCGATGCATCTCCGTGGGCGCATCCCCAACAGCCCAAATTACTGGACGCCCCGGTGCACATCCCCATCGCGGGTTCCCCGAGTCTCGGACCTGAAAACGCGCCGATCACTCTGGTCGAGTTCTCCGACTTTCAGTGCCCCTACTGCGCCCAGGCAGTCCCGCAGATTCAGGCGATCCTGAAAGCCTATCCATCGCAAGTGCGGCTCGTGTTCAAGGAGTTTCCGCTCGAGATACATCCGCAGGCCAACTTCGCGGCTGAGGCAGCCGTTGCCGCACAAAAACAGGGCAAGTTCTGGGCCATGCACGATGCCCTCTATTCCACGCGAGATCTGTCCCACGCCTCAATTCTCGACATCGCGCATAAGATTGGGCTCGATGCGAACCGATTCACTTCCGATTTGCAATCGACGGAAGTCCGCGAAAGCATTGTGCGTGACGTTCAGGATGGCGATGCGGCCGGAGTGGACGGAACGCCATCTGTTTACATCAACGGTCAGCGATATAACGGCTCGCTCGCGCTATCGCAGATCAAGCCCATTCTGGACAGCCAATTGAAGCGGCCCTCAAGTCCGGTTTCGAACTGACCACTTCGAATAGAAGAACCGCATCGGAACACTTCCCGTGTTCTTGATGCCGTGCTCCCGATTTCCCTCGCAGTACATCAGCGTGCCTGGACCGGCAGCAGACCGTGTCCCGGCGACGACAATCTCGCCCGAACCTTCGGTGACCAGCATGAATTCTTCCTCGGGATGATGATGCGGCGGATGCGGTTCTTGCCCCGGTTGCAGCAGCACCGATCCAGCGACTAGATAAGAAAGCTGGTCGGTGGGGCCTTCATGAAATACCGTCACCGAACCAAACGCCTCCTGCCTGGTCTTCCCTTGTTCCAGATTGACCGTGCGGTCACTCCATTTATCCGCCGGGCTACCCGTTTCTGCAGACATTGCGCCCGCAAAGAGCATCATCCCGCCAAGTACATCGCGCCTATTCACAGTTGCTTCTCCTCTTCCCCAAGTTGCCGATTCTTCTCACAGCTTGCATTACGGCCGTAAAAGCGAGAAATTGAAATTTAGTTCACAAAACGCCTAAAAGCTGTTATCTAAGTGTCGATAAGAACAGCGAACACCGAAAGCGGTGTGTGTTGGCAGCCCGGTAAAACGGGCAGTCGGTTACAAATCGAGATTTTCCGAGAGTATTTCGACCGATAAAGACTGTTGTATTATAGCCTTACACCGACAAGTTGAAGGCTGCTCAAGGGCCACTTGCTATGGAGTCCGTAGGACAAAAGCTCCGCGATGCGCGTTTGCGCAGGAACTTGGCGCTCGAGGACGTAAGCGCCGCGACAAAAATCAACGTTCGCAACTTGCAGGCGATTGAAGCCGACGATCTGACGCAGATCTGTTCGCCGTTTACGTACCGCAGCTTCGCCCGCCAGTTCGCAAATTTCCTTCAGTTGAACGGGGCAGAATTCGACGCCGCACTTATCGAGATGTCGAACAAGATTCCGGCGCCGCTGGTTCCCGGTGAAGGCGGTGCGCCGGTTGCTTCCACGCTGAAACAGAAAAAGCCCGGCAAACTGCGTTGGGCCTTGACGCTGAGTTCATTGGGGCTGATGCTCGCATTGTGCTCGGCCTTCTATGGGGCTTGGCAGACAGCGCGCAGCGATTTCCATGGCACCGTGGCGACCTTTACGAATTCGTTCTCGCCGCAGGTGACCAGCAAACCGCAAGCTCCGCCCGCTCTGAAGACGCAAGTGAACGATCGCTCCGCTGTATCGGCGCCGTTAGTGCCGGCGGCGGTCCCAAGCGCGCCTCAGAACTTCCGCATTGAGCTGTCGGCAATCGAGCGGTGCTGGCTCTCGGTCGTGACGGACGGCAAAGAAGTTTTCGCTGGAACCCTCCAGCCGTCTCAAACCAAGGTACTGGACGGCCAGGAAGAAGCGAAAATTCGCGCCGGCAATGCCGGAGGCGTAACGGTCAGCTTCAATGGGCGATCGATTGGGACGCTCGGTCCGGAAGGCACGGTTCGCACCGTCGTGTTCACGAAGAACGGCTACGAGGTGCTGCAACCGTTCGCCGGAATCATCGCTCCTGTATTGACCGCTGAATAGTGGCCGAGGTTTTTTGCGAGTCCTTCGCGCGCTCTGACCGTTCCAGTTTTCGTTTCTGCCGTTCGAGCACAATCAATTCTCTCCGCCTGCGCTGCTTCACATTGACGTCAATTCCCTTCCAGAATCGCCGGAAGTAATCGACTGCAGATAACAAGGCAAACAGCACCACAGCCCACATAGCGCCGAGCGCGCAGGAGTGCAGATTCGGCCAGCGGTCCGTCATCATCACGAGCGCAATGCCGACGACTTCAAGCACCATTTTCGACTTTCCCAGTTCGCCTGCCTGAATCGTGATGCCCTCGGCCGCGGCAATGCTGCGCAGACCCGAAACCGCGAATTCGCGCCCGATGATGAGAATTACCAGCCAGGCGGGTAGCATCCTGCGCTCGACGAGTGTAATCAGGGCCGCCGAAACCAGCAACTTGTCGGCAATGGGATCGAGCAGCGTCCCCACGGTAGTCACTTGCTTCCAGCGCCGTGCCAGGTACCCGTCGAGCAGGTCGGTAGCGGCCGCCGCAAGAAACAAGATGAGAGCGAGGAAATCATTAGCCACCAGAACCGTGTGGCCCCACTGGATTCGCAAAGTGTGTTGCAGCAACGCTGCCACAAAAAGCGGAACCAGGAAGATGCGGACCAAAGTCAGCAGATTCGGTAGGTTCGTCACGCCGTAATCAAACTATAGAACATCGAGGAGCATCTGGCGCAACCTTCAGTGCGTGACCGCAGGCGTCGCGGCCTGTGGCGTTGCGGGGGGGCTTGTCTGGACAGGAGCCGGCGCAGTGGTTCGAGCCGTTGCCGCCGTGTTTGCAGCAGCCGTAATGGTGGTCGTGCGGGCCAGTTTATCGCCCCGAAGCCAGACGCAGAGAGGTGCGTTCGGGGGCTGCGGAGGATCGGGAAGCTGCACCTTTAAGCTCTGTTCCTGGCCCTGCCCCGGCACCGGAACGGGGAGTTCTTGAACGTCCAAAGGAGCAAGCTGATCCCATCCGACTCGCTCAATCATTTCGAGATTCCGCCCGGTCAGAAGATAGGCCCGCTTTCCATCGCTCGGGTCGCCCGCCAGCGTGAACTGATCCACCTGCGGCAAACGGACGATCTTCGCCAGCGGGTATGCGGTAGATTGGCCGCTCGCAGCATTCACCAAGCTCGCCTCCACCTGGCAGCCGGTCGGCAACGCCGACGTGTCGTAGGACAGGAACAGCTGATCCGGGGAGAGACGCTGCAGACTCCAGTGGTCGGTCTGCGCTCCCACCCGCAGCTGACTGACTTCTCCGTCGCCTGCGCAATCGATCTGGAGAAGACTTTCCGGCGAGGCGTTCTTCACGTCGAGCACCGCGGTGAGTGATACACCGGCGGGAATCTCACCAGGACGCAGCGCAACCGGCAGCCCTGCCGGAACAGACAGCTTCGAACTGGCGATCATGGGCAACGGTCCCGTGATCTTCAGCCCAGAGACGAACTGCAGCGGCTCATTACGATCTTCCACCTGAGCCAGCACCGGCAGCACCGTACCGGGTGACAAATCGGCCTTCAACTGCACCGTCACGTTCCTCTGATTTCCGTCCGCCTCGGCGGGTCCTAAAGTCAGGTCAGCGCCTTGGGCCTGCAAACGCGTAATCAGATTCAGCCGCTCGCCTTTGAGAACGTAATGCTGTTGCGATTCGCCTTGATTGGCCAGGATAGGCAGATTCGAAACGGCGGGCGGGTTAGGCAGGATGTGAATCCTGATCGGGTGTGGTTTGTCGTCCGCCTGCGAGATTACGACGTCATAGGCTCCGGGCTGCAGTTCCGACGTATCGATCTGCACGTCCATCCGGCTTTGCGGTCCCTGGCGCGCCCCTTTGGGCAAAGCAAACGGAATTGCGGTCGTGCTTGCAAACTCGTCATTGCTCTTTTTGAGCTCCACCTTAGAGGTGAACTCGAAGTCCTCTCCGTGACCAAGCAGCGTCAACACACTTTTTCCGTTTTTCGCCAGCAGATGGTCCTGCGAAACCGGATCCGGCGCCGCGTTCGCGAGGTCGCCCAGATTCTGGACGTGAATGACCCCCTTCGCCTCGAACGCATTCCAATCCCAGAACCCAGTCAAGTGATAGCTGCCCGCCGGAATATGCGTTTTAGTGAGGTCGAGTTCAACCGACTTCTGGTTGGCCAGTTTCGTCAGTTTGATCGGAAAGTCGTGTTTCTGATCGTCTTCGAGCGCCCATTGCCGGGCGCGTTCCAGATACTTCCACGTCGGCTCGGCAGCAGTCGCGGGGACGACCGTCTTCAACCCCGGCGGAACAAAATCCTCCTTGCCGATTTCGATCGAAGGCGGCGGAGCGTTCGGAATCCGGTTTGCCCATAGGTAAGCAATTCGCGTGTGCGGAGGGGCTGGGTTTCGCTGACCGCACAGATACAGGCCGTTCGGAATCTGCTCGGCGAACGAGGAACGGAACTGAGTCCCCGGAAAGGCAATCGAGCGCAGGTCCAGCAACATGGCTGTACCGCCCGCGGCCAGGCCGATGGGGCTGCCAAAAAACAACGCGGCGGCGGCGGTGGTCAAACTCGCCGTCTGCCCGATGCGCGCGCTCGAGGACGGCGCGAGCGGGTCGTACGACGCGAGTTGCGGATTCAGCGAGCTAAACAAAGTCGCTGCCTGTACTCCAGGTGGAGCCGTCCGATCGATCTGGAACGCCATGCCGTACTGCGATGCGAATCCGGAAAGCGCGGCATTGACGCTGGCGGACGAAGTATCGCTGCTTGAGAGCGCCTGAATCAGCCCTTCGGTCTGTGCCGTCTTTTCCGCATAATCCGCCAATTGGGCCATTAAAAGATCGTCCTGCGAGAGAAACCCCTGGACGCGTTTACGGCTCAATCCGGAAGGCCCGTATACGTACATAACGATCGATACCGCTTGCGGAACCTTCCATTTCTCGGGCTGGTCCGCGGATAGTGGATCGGTCACGATGAGGGAATCGCCGTTTTCCCGCTTCTTCGGCAGCATGACCAGCGCCACTTCGCCAGGGCGCTTCTCATGTCCGCGTAAAACCGGGTTGTACTCGACCACATCGCCCTCGCCGAGGTGATTGATCGTCCGCAGTGGGAGGGGTTGATCCTTCGGATCTGGCGACTTGACTTTCAGGTCGACAGCGCCGATAGGTCCACCGGCCGGGCAAACTGCGGGAGGGGGTGTTTCCGGGGCTGGATCTGAAACTGTCTCAGCGGGCAACAAAGCGCACACGAAGAGCGCAATTGCGGTGGCGCGCACAACCATTCTATGCTTCCAGGATACCTTGTAACGGCTGGAGTACTTGAGCATTAATGTCGAGTTTTCCTCTATTTAGCTCGTGTCCTGCGCCGTGAATTTCAGATAGCGAGTGCCTCGCCGGAATCATTTGCATTGCGTCCGTAAGCTCTGAGACGGACGCGAACGGGTCCGCGGTTCCATGTACGAACAGGCACGGCGTCCGCAGGCTGGGCCAGTGGGCGGTCCGAAGCTTTTCCGGTTGTTTCGGCGGATGTAGCGGGTACGAAAGCAGAAGGGCCGCTCGTGCGATCGATGAATCCTCAGCCAGCAGCATGGATGTTTGACGGCCGCCATACGAGTGTCCGCCGACCACAATGACGCCCGCAGTCAAGGAGCGCAAAGCGAAAGCAGCCTGGCGAACGCTTTCCCGGTCGCGACCCGCCCACGACGGATGCGGCGGACCGAAGGCTCTGGCCTGCCGGAACGCCAAGTCGTATCGCAGGACGTACCAGCCAGCGGCGCAAAAGGCTTCGGCAACGGAGATGAGCAGCGCAGATTGGCAGTTGGCTCCTGCGCTGTGCGTCAAAGCGACAGCCGCGCCGCAGGGTTGCTGCGGCTGATGCAGAAACCCACGCACTCCTTCGATTTCGAATTGTGTTGTCACGCATTCAGGAGATCATGTCTCCCAGCCGCTACGCGCTCGCGGCAGCGGTACGCTTGGCATGCATCTTCCATTTGAGCTTCCAGTGGCCGCTTCCAAACGAGTGTCCGTGGCCTTCCGAGTGCCCCGCCCGAATGCTGACGATCCCGCCGGCACATATCAACAGCGTGCCGGTGACCGACAGAAGGTCCGGGACATTCCCGAACATCAGCCAACCAAGAATCCCCGAAAACACAACCACGCTGTAATTAAACGGCGACAGATCCGCTGCACTCGCGTAGCGGTACGCCAGAATGATCAGATACTGCGTCGCCGCGTAAAATCCACCAACTCCAATCAGCAACAGCCATTCCTTGCGGGTGAGCGGTTTCCATGCCCAGAGGCAGGCAGGAACCAGCAGCAACGTGGACAAGCCGAAGTTGTAAATCAAAATGCGGATGGGCGGCTCGGTTTCGGCAAGACGGTTTGTCGCAACCAGTGCAATTCCTGAGAGAACGCCGGCGCCAAGCGCGAGCAGCGACGCAGGACTGCGGATCAACTGTGCGCCTGGCTTGATCACAAGGACAATGCCGATCAGTCCGATGAGAAGGCTTGCCCAAACAGTTCCGGTTACCGCTTTTCTGAACCAGACATAGACAATCAGCGGAATGAAAAGCGGAGCGGCGTTCGACAGCAACACCGCATCCATGAGAGGAATCCGGCTCACGGCGATGAAGAACAGAAGTTGACAACCGGAGCCCGCAAGACTTCTGAACAGTTGTAACCAGGGGTGTTCGGTCCGCAGAGCGTTCGGGCGGGACAACAGAGCCGAAGGAACAAATACCAGGAAGCTGATCGCATATTGCAGAAATAGGATCAACAATGGAGGTACACCGGATGCTTCCTTACTTAAGGCGCTCATTACTGCCGCGCAGAAAAACGCCGCCAGGATCAGCAAGATACCTGACGTCAGTTTGTGCCCCGCAGTTTGCGCCGTGAGATCCATTTCTCAATCAAGATGCCGCTGCGCTTGAGTATGTGTCGAAAAGCATCACGACAGAACAGCTCTTGCAAAGCCGCTTTCTGCATGCTACATTCTTTGAACGGCTGTAATTCTCGAAGAAAGGAGGACCTCTGTTGCCGAAGCTTAATAAAACGTCACGAATGCCACTGATTAATTGCGGCTTGCCGCTGGAGTGTCCGACTTTCGACTTCTCCACCAAACGTTAGCCGCCCGGCTATTTTCCGAAAATTACTTAGAACAGAGAACAGTTTGGAGTCAGCCATGACTTGCCTCAATGAGGTGTGTCCTTCGCGCGAGATTTCTTCGTCCGTTTCGTTGTGTCCGTCGCAAACGCGAGCCCTTGAGGAACTTAAGCGATGTCTCCGCGTAGCGCCCGTCGTCTTCTTGAATGCCGCCCGAGGCTTGGGGCGGACGTCCGTGCTGCGTTCTCTTGCAGGCGAGACAAATGCGAGCTTCCTAAACTCGCGCGACTTTCTCGAGGCTCTGAGCAAGAGATCGCCCGTTGAGTTGGAAGAGGCGCTTCTCGCCGCAATCGATAAAGCTGCCCAGCGATCGGAATTGCTGGTCTGCGATGACTTACATCTACTTGACAAAGTTGCGAGCAGCTACTCGTACGGCCGCCGCAGCTTTCAAAGTATCGTCTTCGCGGCCATTCTCGACCGATGGCGACGTCGCACGACCTTAGTGTTCGGGACCCAAGATCAACGAGTACCTTGGCAACTTGGCCACTCGTCTGTTTCTGTGGAGATCCCGGCGTTTACAGCGGAAGATTATGCCGCGATCTGCGGATTAGACATCGATTATAAGATGATTTTCCGGCATGCTCCCGGCCTAAACGTTCATCAGCTTCGATCCGCCAGTAAGTGGGTCTTGGAAGCGTCTCAGGTGACGTCGGAGACCTTCATCGACTACCTCAATTCCCGTAACCTGGCCTCAAACGTCGATCTGGAAGATGTTGCGCAAGCGTCTTGGAGAGACCTGAAAGGGATGGATGATGTGATTGCCCAACTCGAAGCGAAAGTCGCACTGCCTTTTGAGAACGGGAAGGTTGCGGCGGAGCTGGACCTGAAGCCCAAGCGCGGTGTCTTGCTTGCCGGCCCTCCCGGAACGGGCAAGACGAGCATCGGCCGCGCACTCGCACATCGGCTGAAAGGAAAGTTTTTTCTGGTCGACGGAACGGTCATAGCCGGTTCTTCCGATTTCTATTGCGAGGTCGAACAGATCTTCGAGGCGGCGAAACAGAATGCTCCGTCCGTCATATTCGTCGACGACGCGGACGTGATTTTCGAGAACGGCAATGACGGATTTTATCGGTATCTTCTGACCATGCTGGATGGCCTTGCGACCGCAAGCTCGCAGCGCGTTTGCGTCATGCTGACGGCGATGGAACCCCGCAGTTTACCGGCCGCTTTGCTGCGCTCCGGGCGAATCGAGTTATGGCTCCAGACGAAGCTGCCGGACGAAGCCGGGCGCGCTCAAATCTTGCGTGAACGGTTGCGGGGTTTGCCCGCGCCGTTCAGCGCGGTTGACATAGAACAACTCGCTCAGTCCAGTCACGGACTGACTGGCGCCGACCTCAAGGCCGTAATAGAAGATGGGAAGCTGCTCTACGCGCACGACATCGTTTCATCGGGAACCTCGGCGAGCGTTGACAGTTACTTTCTTCGGGCGATTGCAGAGATCCGGGCTAATCGTGTTCGCTACCGTCGTCCAACGCAAAAGACTGGTAGTGGATCGTTTGGCTTCGCTACCAAGTAACTTGGTTACCTATTGACTTATTATAGGTAGCTATCTACGATGGTTACTGGAAGGTGAATCCGATGTTAGCCACATGCCAAAGGATGGGGATTGATAAACCTCACCGGCGCGGCTTCGCCGAAGTACCACGTACCGGCATGCGGAACGTCACCTCCAATCGCCTGCTTCTATCCGCTTCTTACTAAGGTCTGCGTTGAATCGCATCTGAAGCTGCGCTTTGCGGGCTTCTGAAAATGCCGGCATCTGTCTGAGCCGGCTGCTGGTTTCCCCGTGCATCTTTAGTACCTGCGTCAAGGGCGGATATTCTTCATTCCTTTCTCGCGAACAAGGTAGTCGACTGTCTTAGGTTCGCAATGTACTAACACTTAACTAGTTCGATCAGAGGTAATTGTCATGCTCTGGAAGAGAATCAATGTTGGCGACGGCGAGCGCGCTCTCCTCATAAAGAACGGGCGGTTCGGAGGTATTTTATCTCCGGGCGGCTATGCACTCTTTGTCGCGCCCGGAGTGTCCCTGGATATAGAGAAGTACAGCATTCGCGAATTGACGTTCCAGAGCGCATGGACGGACTATCTCATCCGGGAAAGGCCGGGCATCGTCGAACGCTATTTCACGCGCGTTGACACGACCGATAACCAAATAGCCCTGGTTTACGCCGATGGCAAGCTCTACAAGGTTTTGCCTCCTGCAAGACGAGTTTTGTTCTGGAGAGGCACGGCCGACGTGAGTGCGGAGGTGGTCGATGTAATCGCGCGCCCTGAAGTCCCGGCTGATAAGCTTCCCGCCGTAGAGCATATGGGCCGGGATTCACTCATGACGGTGTTTGCGATTGACGAAGGCAAAGCCGACCTGCTGTTCCTGGACAACCGGTTGATACGCACGCTGCAGCCCGGAAAGTGCGGGTTTTGGCCTGCGTTGGCAACACCCAGATTCGAGGTAGTCGATCTACGCCGTCGAACGCTAGAAGTTGCGGGCCAGGAGATTCCATCGCGGGATAAGGTCTCCCTTGCGCGTCAACATTCTCGCGGAAAGGGCATGATTCATCAATGGAGGTGTTTCCGAGCGGCGAGCGAAAGCGACCCGTAGCGAAAATTCCGCCACCAATCGCTTCCCGCTTATGGCTTCCGATGGCTCGCCGCTTCATAGACAACCGCCGCCACTACAGCTCTTTCACGCGATGCGGTATCTGCTGCACTGACAGAGCTACCCCATCCCGCTTCGCGAAATCAGCGACTTAGGGAGCGCGTTTTCTGGAAACCGGAGTTGGTCAACAAACTCCAGGAAGACCGCAAGCGCCGCTACTGCACAGGCGCGGGAACACTCGCGCTTCTACTCAACATTGAAATCCGCACGAATAGCCAGGCGAGGGCATAACAGACGGCGCCCAGAATGAGCGTCATCCGCAAGCCGATGTAAATGGCGAAGAACATGGCGGCGGCGGAACCCATCACGCTCGATGCCGCATTCATGGCCCAGGCCCAGCGCACCGACTCCGGCATAAGCCGCTCCAGCAAACTAAGACCTGTCGGGAACGGCATACCCATGGCAAATCCAACCGGAGCAATCACCAAAACCGCAATTAGCACCCGAACGGCAAATGGCAAAGCGACCCCGCCTTCCACAATGGGAGAGACAATGCTCGAGAGGATGGCAACGGCACCGCACACAATCAGCAGAATAGTCCGCAGTCGCGCCACGTTCCGCTGCATCAGCCGTCTTGCTCGCGAAGCTTCCGGCGCCGCTCGAGAGCAACATCGAGAAGATGATGACCGTCAGTGCATAAGTCGGATGTCCGAGGAACAAAACGAATTTTTGTATCAGTGCAACCTGGATCAGAATGTATCCCGCTCCGATAAACAGGAAAAATAGCAGCGCGCGGATGCGCTCCGGGAGCTCGCGGCAGCCGGCTCCCCAGCACGGACAGGCGGAAGGGCCAGAATTACCGCAGTGGCAAGCAAGCTGATTGCGACCAAGCCAAACAACAGCGGAATCGCCAGATTGACTTTGTAATCCGCCGCGGCTTTGGATGCTCCCCAGAAAAACGCCCACAAATCCCGCGGCTGCACGGTGTAGAAGAAAAATGGCGCATCGTCTGAAACTGGCCGAACATCGAAGACGTAGCTGTCGAAAAACTGTTTGCGATTTTGCGCGGTCAGTAAAGCCCGGAATGGGCCTGTCAGTAGTCGTTCCGGGTGCATAGAGCACCTCCATGTGAGCGGTAGCAGCCGCCTGAACCGCATTCGCAACATCCGAAGCGGTGAAGGAATTCCGCGAAACCAGAATCGTATCTTGCGCGCCCCACTTATTCAATTGTTGAAGGTGTTCGCGGACAATAATGACGTGATCGGCCGGATCATCCTGGCGATGTTATGCAGTGCTGCGATCGCAAGCGAGACCACACGCAGGGATTCTCGAGGCGGCACAAAGCCCCAGCGAGTAAACGACATAACGCCGTCGGGCGTGAGGTGACGTAAGTACTCGGTGAACGCCTCAGTCGTGTAAAGGTTGTTTTCAGACAGCGCAAATGCGCCCGCGGCCGTGGATGCCCACGTGTCAACCAGGGTAGCTTGCAGGACCTGGTACCGGTCGCTGGATCGGCGCACGAATGTCCGGCCGTCTTCAATCTCGATGTGCACTGCCGGGTTCGAATACAGGTAATTGCTGTATTGCGGGAATTTCTCCTGCATGATCGTGCGTGCAATGATCGGATTAATTTCAACACCAGTAACATCGCGTGCTGCCGGAGGCGAGCGCGCGGGACACGTCCCATCCCCCGCCAGGGCCGATTACCAGGGTCTTGGCTCCCGGTCTGAGTATGTAGGGGAACCCCGGGCCTGCGTACTTTAGATCAAAACGTTCACGCTCGCGTCAGATGATCGAAGTCAAAATCGGCGACACCGGTCGCAGCATCAGCATCGATCACGATGCTCTTCATGTTGCCTTCGTTCTTCAGCGCGATCCGCGAGAAACTGTTCCAGGCAACAAACTCCTCGCCTTGCACTCGCGCATGCCCTTCGCGAACTTGAACATCCAGGATGCGCTGCTTTAGAATTCCAGGCGATCAGTGCAACCAATGCCAGCCCGAGCCCGACGCACACAATCCGGCCTCGCGCAGACCCCGCCAGATGGAACCAGATCGCCCCGTAACCGCGAAGACAACGGCGGTCACAACAATCGTGTTCGGACCGCCCACCCAGTTCAGCAACTTCACCAGGACGGCACAACCGGCTGCCGCGCCTATCAGATCGAAGAAGTATACGCGATCGACGCGCTGGATGGTCTCGGCGACAACCAGCGAAACGATCGTACCCGAGAGCAGAAACGGTATGGCGGAGATGAAATAGGCCGCGAGCAGGTAACCGGTCGTCATCTGGCCCGTTTGGGTCAGCAGGAACCACAAAATCGCGACCGTGACGATTGCGTTCACCCCGGCCAGCAGCCCAATCTTTCGAAACAGTGAGCCCAGGCCAGCCGGCCACGACATAAGACAACACGCCGCCCGCGCCCAGCCCGAACAGCGCAATCGAGATCGCGAGAAACGCGAAGTGATAGTAATAGATAACGGAAAAGACGCGTGTGAGCGAGAGCTCCAGAAGCAGCGTCGCAAGCGAGGTCGCGGCAACTCCGAAGTAGATTTCCGGCCAGCGGGGACGCGTTTTGGAGCGCGACCGCTTGCCGGACCAATGAGTCCGTGGTAGGCAACTCTCTTATGTTAGTGGACTGCGCTCTAAAGCGCATGCGGCTCGTTACTTGTGGCGGTAGGTGATGCGGCCTTTGGTGAGATCGTAAGGGGACATTTCCAGGGTTACTCGGTCGCCTGCAAGCACGCGGATGCGATTTCGCCGCAGCCGTCCCGCAAGGTGCGCCAAGAATTATCCGGTCCTGATCCAATTGAACACTGAATTGTCCGCTCGGAAACTTCTCCACCACCGTGCCGGTTACTTCAATGCTGTCTTCTTTACTCATTCGCCTCTTTTCAGAAATGATGGGAATTTGGACATAAGTCCGACTCCTACGATCAGTATACAGGAACTTGGATCGTCCCCGGGCATCTTCTACTCTTAATTTCGGTGAGCGCTTTGCAGAGCGGGATACGATGGAACTAACTCTGACGAATTCAAGACACAAGAGCATCCTTGTGACCGGGGCGGGACGCGGCATCGGGAAGCGGCTCGCCCTTGGGTTCGCCCGCCTCGGAGCGCGAATTGCGCTGATTGGGCGGAGCAAAGCGGAACTGGACCTGGCGCGCCTCGAAATCGAACAGCATGGGGGAAATGCGCTCCGGATCCGCGCCGACGTGACCGATTCCGAGCAACTGTCGGTGGCCGTCG
The DNA here is from genome assembly GCA_963795905.1 of uncultured Acidobacteriaceae bacterium. GTDB lineage: Bacteria > Acidobacteriota > Terriglobia > Bryobacterales > Bryobacteraceae > Bog-105. Next base: position 32,352 of record CAWCJG010000002.1, read on the forward strand.
ATCGCGCGCGCGTTGCGTTCGGAAGGCCGGTGGATGTTCTGATCTGCGCGGCCGGCATCAGCGGGCCACTGAACGATTTCAGCCAGTCGGCGCTCGCATCCGTGGACTTCCGCCATTCAGACGAATCTGCTGGGAGTTATGCTATTCCTGCCGCGCGGTGCTGCCCGAGATGATTGGGGCGCGGCAAGGCAAAATTATCGTGCTCGCCTGCGGCGTGGACGGTCCTCGCCGAAGCTGCACTTCTCCGCTTATGAAACATCGAAAGCCGCCGTGGTCCGCTTTGTCGAGTCGCTTTCGCCCGAACTTGTCGAGCACAACATTCAGATCAATTGCTTCGATCCTGGCCAGGCGTACACCAGCCTGACGGACGAGATCATTGAGGCGGACGATCGCATGGATCCCAAAGTGCTCGCGCTGGCGAAGGAGACGAGGCGAACCGGCGGCGTCCCCCCGGAATTGCAACTCGAACACATCGCGTTTCTCGCGTCCGAAGCATCGAACCATATCTCCGGCAAATTGATTCACGTCAGCGACGACTGGAAAAAACTGAAGAACGCCCAACTGAAGCCGGACTCGCTGACACTTCGCAGGACCGTGCTCAAGTAATCAGAGCGGCCTTAATAGGCCTTTTTATTCGGTTGTGAGGCCCAGGCCGCAAACGGAAGCCCCGCTTGCTCGGGCAACAGACGATGGCCCGGGAGCTCGCGCTGTTCGGGCGCAAGGTCGATTTCCCTATAGATCAGGTCGTCGTCGAAGCGGCCGTTGCCGCATCGCCCCGAACTGCCGAGTAGTAGAACGCCTGCGGACGCGCCCAGTACATCGCGCCCAGGCACATCGGACAAGGTTCGCAACTGCAATAGATCTCGCAATCTTTCAATTCGAACGTGCCTAGCGTTTGACAGGCGGTGCGGATTGCCATGATCTCCGCATGAGCTGTAGGATCCTTCAGCCGCGTCACGGAATTGGCCCCGCTTGCGATGAGTTCCCCCCTACGGACGACGAGGGCAGCAAATGGGCCGCCCTCGTTTCGCTTCACATTCTCCACGGCCAGAGCGATCGTCCGCTCCATCCAGCGCCGACGATCTTCCATAGCTACTTCGTCGAGAATTTATAGATTGTCGTCGTGTGGAACGTTTGCCCAGCTTTCAATTCAGAGCTTGGGAAATTGCTGTGATTGGGTGAATCCGGAAAATGCTGAGTCTCCAGGCACACAGCCGTACGGAAAGCATACTTCCCTCCGATGCCGCTAACCGTGCCGTCCAGGAAATTGCCCGTATAGAACTGAATTCCGGGCTGGTCCGTGTACACTTCCAAAACGCGGCCCGACTTTGGATCCTCAACCCGGGCGGAAACATGCGAGAGGCTCGGATTGTTCAGCACAAAATTCTGGTCATAGCCATTGGCGTACTTCAACTGCTGATTGGTCTCGTTGATACGTTTCCCGATCGCAGTGGGCTTGAGGAAATCAAAGGGCGTGCCCGCAACCGGATCGATCGAGCCGGTGGGGATCAGGTTCTGGTTCACCGGAGTGTACTTGCTAGCGTCCAGCATCAGTGTGTCGTCGAGAACAGTGCCGCTCCCGGGTCCGGACAAATTGAAATACGAGTGATTCGTCAGGTTTAAGACAGTATCCTTGTCCGTGGTAGCCGTATATTCGATCTTCAGCGCATTGTCCGACTGGAGGGTAAACCGCACGTTGACATTGAGGTTACCGGGAAATCCCATTTCGCCGTTCGGAGACAGGCGATGAATTTCCAGCGCGGGCGTGTCGCCGCTCGAGACATCTTTCGCATCCCAAACATGCTTGTCAAAACCTTTCGTGCCGCTGTGAAGTGAGTTCACACCCTTCTCGTTGGTCGGCACGTGATAGGTTTGGCCGTCCAGGCTGAATGTACCGCCCGCGAGCCGGTTTGCGTAGCGGCCGATGGTCGCTCCAAAATAGCTGACGTTGAGCTTCGATGTGTATCCGTTCAGACTGGAAAAGCCAAGCACCACATCGCCAAATTTATGATCTTTATCGGGAACGCTGACGTGCTCGATCGTACCGCCATAGTTCGTGATCTTCACTTCCATGCCGGCGGCGTTCTTCAGAGTGTAAAGGAATACCTTCTTGCCGTCATGAGTACCCCAGGGTTCACTTGTGACGCCAGCCGGAAAGAGAGGTAGAGCGTAGAGGAGAACGGACGCGAGCGGCAGGGCTCGGCTTAGAAATGTTTTCATATTTGTGACCAAGATGTGTCGGATATCATCCTACTTCAGCCTGAACCGGTGATGCAGGGCTTCGACACTGATTTCAGGTTCCTTGCGCGTTCCCGAGATAGTGAGAGGCACCTGAAATCCGGCGCCATCTTTCTTAAACAGCGGGATCCAATGGCATCAGAAGACAGTGTTTTATGCCGCTTTGCGTGTCCGCCAGCGTGGCCTGCATGCGGAAACACTCCCTTCATATCGATCTTCTGGCTCCCGAGATTATAGTTGCCCTTCAGTCGAATCTCGGCCCCGGGCACTTGGAAGCTTAGCTTCGAAAAATCGGCGACGCCGTGATCAGAGAAAAGGCCGCCGGACAAATCGGAAGCGGTCAGTTGAGGCGGATGGGCTTCTTGCTCCTCCTTCGTGATGCCGCGTGCCCGGTCGCTCAGCGTTTCCAGATCGATGCTCGACGTTGCGGTCCGTGAATATAGCCGAGTCGAGATTGAACCTGCCATGCAGGACCAGCTTGTTCAGGACGTCTTCCTTTCCTGGCGGGATCACGAATGCTGCTTTGAAAATGAATCGCGCCGTCGAGCAGGGGCGTACGGTCGCCGGTCACAAGCAGCAGGATGTCTTCGATGCGCGCTCGTGTGGCGACAGCCTGGAGCTGCACGGTTTTCCCGCGTGCGGATGCTTCTCTTCTATGCCGCCCCGGCAAACGAAATTGGATTGCAGAAAGTGGGCCTTGACGGGTTGCAACAACGTGTCTCCATTCGTTCCATCGACGATCGCGTGAAAATCGGTGGTGAGGTGCACCGGAGCGCCGCCGCGTTTCAGAGCGAAGTTTGGCACGTCGGTCGAGCCATCGACGGTGATCTCTTCCAGTTGGCCGCCGTACTTACCATCCGAGGCTAACGTTCCACTGATCCCTGAGAATACGCCTAGATTCGCGTTACGAAACGTGTAGCTGCCCGAGACCGGCGTCGCGCGTAGATCATCGCGCTGCCACGGACCGAACGAGCCGCTGCTGTTGATGAGACCGGGCGGGTTCGCATTTTCAAGAACCGTCACAAATGTAAGCGGCTGGCCAGTGCCGACCGTGTGCATGACGAGTTTCTGGATCGTGAATGTCAGCGGTTCCTTATCGGAAGACTTCGGCTCGATTTGCAGAACGGCGCCGTTTGCAATCAGCGTGTCGATAACGACTTTCAGTGTGTCGGTGCTGGACTGCTTTTCTTTATGCGCCGGGCTGGGTTCGAGTTCATCCCGGCGAGGCGGAATATCGATCCGTAGACCCTCCAGGTTCACTTCACCGACCCGGTCGTGCTGATAAAACAGATCGCTCAAGGTCGCGGTGGCCAAAAAGCGACTGATCTTCAGGAACGGCAGTTTGCTCGGGTGATTCCGCCGCCAGATCTCCAGCCCGCGCCCTTCGACTCGGGGCGTCGGGAACAGGGTCAGATCCAGAGAATCGAGCCGGACATTCGCATCGAAGCGGTCCGAGAGGGCCGCGATCACCCGCTCGCGTGCCCGTGGAGCTAATCCGTGAAGATACCACTCGCCTAAGATGGCCACGGTAATTAGGAAGCAGACGACCGCTATGCTGCTGATGATCAGAATCTTGCGCGTTCGTGCCCGCAAACTCGGAAAGCTCCATAAGCGAGACTTACAGCACCGCGTTTGCGTTACGATCCGAGCGCGAATATCATTCAGGGATGCAAATGCAATTGTTATGGGGGCTGCTGCTCACAACCAGCGCCTTAGCAGTCCAGCCGAATGAGCTTCACATCATTCGCGCGTCAGCGGACGCAACCATCGAGGCCTCGCCGGACAGGGTGCAAATCAATGTAGGCGTCACTACGTCGGCTCTGACCGCAGGTGTAGCCGGCGAGCAAAATGCCACAATCGCAGACCGCGTGACCAATGCGCTCCGCCAAACCATCGCGCAGAGGGGAACGTTGAAAAGCGTGGGCTACTCGGTCGAGCCCCAATTCCAATACGCGAATGGCGCATCGAAACTCACCGGGTACCAAGCATCCAACACCTTACAGATCGATCTGGATGACCTGAGTTTGACAGGCAAAGTTATTGATAGCGCACTGCAGGCTGGAGCAACCAATATCGGCGGAGTGGTCTTCACGCTTCGTGACGAGACGAAGGCTCGCGATGAAGCACTGGCGCAAGCCGCCGAGAGAGCCCACGAGAACGCGTCCGCCATCGCGAAGGCGTTAGGCTCACGCGTAATCGGGGTGGTATCGGCCGAAACAGGAGAGACCGGGTTCACACCTCGTCCCATGATGGTCCGCTCAATGGCTAAAGCAGTTCCAGAGACGCCGGTGAATCCGGGTACGATCGAAATTCACGCCAACGTGACTGTGACCATCGCTATCGAATGACAGATTCAGCCGCGCGCCTGACCGACTGAGTCCTCGACCAGCAGCCGCACTAGCGCCTCTAACTCCCGAACACGGTCGCTGAGTAGCTCAATATCGGGCAACTCGCTCTCGCCCATTGCGGCAACGCGGTCGTGTTCCAGCATTCCGATGGCGCCGTTCCTCGCTTTGATAATCCGGCCGGGAATGCCAACTACCGTCGAGCCTTCCGGCACCGAGTGCACCACTACGGAACCGGCTCCGACTTTCACGTTATCGCCAAGCGTGATGTTGCCGAGAACGGAAGCACTCGCGCCGACTACGACTTTGCTGCCCAGGGTCGGGTGCCGTTTCCCTCGTTGTGAGCCCGTGCCGCCTATCGTGACTCCCTGATATAGCAGGACATCGTCGCCGAGTTGGGCCGTTTCCCCAATCACCACACCGAAGCCATGATCGATAAACAGTCGCTTGCCGATCGTGGCCCCCGGGTGTATTTCGATTCCGGTCAATATGCGCGCGATATGCGATACGAAGCGAGCGGCGACGTACAGTCTCCGCCCGTAGAGCCAATGCGAGACCTTGTGGAACAACACTGCATGCAGACCGGGGTAGCAAAGCAGAATTTCAAGGGAGTTCTTGGCGGCAGGGTCCTCGCGCTTGATGGCTTGGATATGGTCTTGCAGCGAGTTAAACATCGGCCCTCTCTGTTGATGCTACTGGCTCGGTACGAGTTGCCGCATGCTAGTTTGGTTTTGGGCCATGCCGGCTGGTTATCTGTTACTTTTCGGGTTCGCCATCGCGGCTGTTCTGCTTCCGCTCGCTGCCCTTAGCGTAGGGCGTCTTCTTCGCCCGTCCCGGCCGACCGCTACGAAATTGGCGGCCTATGAATGCGGCATTGTACCCGAATCGCAAGCCCGAGGGCGCTATTCGGTTCGTTTCTATCTGGTTGCGATGCTGTTTGTCATTTTTGACGTAGAAACGGTGCTGCTCTTCCCCTGGGCCTTACGGTACCGCCACCTCGGTTGGTACGGTTTGGCCGAGGCGGGCATATTCCTCGCCTTCCTGGTCGTCGCATACATCTGGATCCTGCAGAAGCGGGCGCTGGACTGGGCCTAGCGGGCCGGGATCAGGAACGCGGCCGTAATCGCGCCGGCGAAAGAGACGAGTCCCAGAGAGATCGGCAAGCGGACCGCCCTCGCGCCCTTTGTGGCTTCGTTCCATACACTGAGGCCCCAGAACGCGGCCAGCAGAACCCATCCGCATTCGAGCCAGATGCTCCAGGCAGGCAAGTCCGCCACCGACCGTCCCAGGAGCATGGCGAGCATACCCCCGGCCCAGAGCACGCCTGCCAGCAGTCCTAATCCGTGCTGTTTGACTTTGGCCTGCGTGTAGCTCGGAAGGGTCACGCGCCCGCCGACCAGCCCCATGTTCATGAAAAAAATGTCAAAGAAGACGGTTGCGGCCAACAGCCCGATCGTGGTGAAAAGCGCCCCGGCGTAAGCCCCGAGCCCCAGATCGCCCCAAAATGCCGAATTGCCGAGGGGTTCGGCGCCGCCGATCAGGACGCCGCCGATCAGGCACACAGAAATGAGCTTCAGTGGACCGTAATCGGCCGTTGCGGCCGCACGTTGTCGCCTAGGCGCCGCCGCTACGGTCCGGGTACTCCGGGCGGCCGCAATGACCATCGCCGCACCGCTGAGAGCGAAAAGGAGGGCAACGACCGCTACGTGCAGGCCGCCGCCCGATCCATTACCTGCGTGGATCAGTTCGGCCGTGAGGAACGCCGCGCTGAAGGCTAATGGAAAGGCAATGGACATCCCGCCCAGGGCCACCCCCGCCAGAAGCAGCAGGTTTCCTAGGCCAAACGTGAAGCCGGCGGCGAGCGCCACTGCCTGAGAACGCAGTCCGGCGACCACCGTCCGGTCCATGAAGGACATATCGGATCCGAGCATCCCGAGCGAGTATGCGGCGGCTACCGCCAGGACGACGGCGCCAATCGCGAAATCCAAATAGAAGAGTTCGTAGCGCCAGCGAGATGCTTTAAAAAGACACGCCCAACTGCCAAGACAAACGAACCCAAGCGCCAGGAGCAGCAGGGCCGACTGCGTCGTCGATGGCAGCAGCACGCTTTACTGCCGCACCAGTAAGTCTCGAGTCGAAACCAGCGTGGTTGGAACCTGCGTGTTACCGAAATAGTTGGCCTGGCTCAGATTGCGGTAGACGTTTCCTGCGATGCCCGAAGCGATCGGCCCACTGATACCACGTCCACCTGTAAGCAGGACTACTACCGACAGTTTCCTGTTCCCTACTTCGGTAAACGAACCGAACCAGCCCAGGTGCACACCTGGCTGGGCCGTATCAGTGCAGGTACCGGTCTTGCCGTAAATCGTGGGTGAGGCGTCGAAATTCGCTCGGCGAGCTGTGCCATACTCAACCGCGCCCATCATTCCGGGACGGATATCGGCAGTCAGGTTGCCCAAATCGAGTTCGCGCTTGATCCGGGGAACGAAGTGATCGACCTCATCCTGAGTGCGCGGATATTGCAGATAATAAAGCGTCCCGCCATTCGCCACGGCATTGACGATACCGGCCAGTTCAAGCGGCGTGATGCGGATTCCGTCCCCAAAGCTGGTCATCATGCCGACCCCGCTGTCCGGAGTCGTATCGGCCAGGGTGCCAGGTTCCTCTCCAGGAATGTCCAGGCCCGCTTTTTCACCCATGCCGAACATTTCGCCGTATTTGTGTACGCGTTCGAAACCCAGTTCCTGGCCCATGTGGGCGAAGTACATGTTGTTCGACATCGCCAGGGCGTGAGTCATGTTCATGGAGAACCGCCGGGTCAGATGCACCGGGGTCTCAGGCTCGACCAAGCCCTCTTTCAGAGAAGCGAGCGAAACCATCACCTTCACCGTCGAACAGGGCTGGAAGGCGCCCTTGAGAGCTAATTTCTGGTTGACAACGCTCAGGATCCGTGCCAGTCGTCGCATCGGAAACCACCACCGCGCCGTTGTACGGTCCAAGGGCGTCCACGGCCGCTTTTCGGACTACCAGATCTTCGCCATCGGTGCTATCGCCGACGGTCGAATCCGCATAGGTAGGCTCGGTCCACGGGTTATAAAAAACGTGTCTGGAGCGGCGCCGGCGCGCCAGGCTCACTTTCGCCGTAACAGCCGCACCCGAGTGCAGCACCGCTGCCCGAGTCGCCGTGTGAGCCACCGGCGTGGCGGTCGTCTGACCCGCCGCTACCAAGTGCGACTTCCTCACCACATGGTGGTGGCGCTTTGGCTTCGCTTCGGCACTGGAAGCGAGCAGCGCAAACAGGGCTAAACCGGCCCGAGCCCATCTCCCGAGGCTGGCCGCGTTGCCTTTCAATTGAAATCTTGAGTTGCCCATCAAAAACCCGCTAAACGACAGACCCCGAGGCACATTTGCCCAATCGAACGGGATCAGAGTTACTTATATCCTAAGTAGTTCGGTAAATCCCGTCAACGACAAACATTCCGGACCGGTTGCGTTCCTGCAAGGAATCCCTCGCCCGGCCGTCACCTCAACTGCTTATCGACTGATTAAGTAGTAATTGTAGCGGTTTTCGATTCTCAGATTTTTCCTGGGAGCGTAAGCTAGGCCGCAGTCCAGCCGCCGTCCAGCGTAACCACCGAGCCATGCATGAAGGCCGCCGCCTCAGAAGAGATATACAGCGCTAGTTTCGCCACTTCATCGGGCCGCCCGAGACGGCCAATGGGCTGCCGCTGGTTGAGTTCTTCCCGCACTTTTTCTTTCTCGTGCTTGTGATACTTCTCCAGGTAGCCCTCCACAAAGGGGCTGTCGACCGTGCCCGGAGCGATGCAATTCGCCCGGATCTCCTTGGGATAGTCCACTGCTAGCTGGCGGGTCATCGCGATGACCGCTCCCTTAGTGGCGCAGTAGGCAAACCGCCGCTTCACCCCGACCAAGCCCGCCACCGAGCCAATGTTGAGCACCGAACCGTGGCTGGCGATCAGGAGCGGCAATGCGGCCCTAGTAACCAGGAATACGCCGTCTACGTTCACCCGGAAGAGCCGCCGGAAATCGGGCAACTGCGTTTCCTGAATATCACCGACCAGCCCGATACCGGCGCAGTTCACCAGAATGTCGAGTTCCGGGACTTTTTGAAATAACGAACCCACCTGTTCCTCATCGGAGACATCGCAGGCGAAATGCCGTGCGCCCGGGATGGAACTGGCCACCTCTGCCACGCGACCGCTGTCCAAGTCCACCAGCAGAACTGCCGCGCCCGCATCCGCGAACAATCGTGCTGTAGCTTCCCCGATTCCGCTTGCCGCGCCCGTGATCAGGGCTTTCTTTCCATCCAGCCGAAACATGGTGATCTAATCTCGACTGACACAATAGCGCACCAGCCCGCGTGCTACCCTCGGACCAGTTCCGCATTTATTTACACCCTGATGCATGCCGCCCGGCAGAGGCCATCTCTGCGCAATCAAGTCCTGATCGTCCTGATCGCCTCGGTCACATTCCTCATCGGTTGCATCAGCCCTCCGCATCTACAGGACGATGTAGACGGCACGCAGGGCGAAATCGCCAAGACGATGCTGCATACCGGCAACTGGGTCACTGCCCGCCTGGATGGGGTTCTGTACCTCGAAAAGGCGCCGCTGAAATACTGGATCACCGCAATCTGCTATTCGGTTTTCGGCGCGCACACCTGGGTAGCCCGGCTGCCCAATGCTCTGGCAGTGATTGCCTTATGCCTGCTTGTCTACCGGATGTGCTGCTGGGCGGGCAATGAGCGCGCCGGGTTTTATTCGGCGGTCGTCCTGGGCACATCGATTGGGCTCTTCCTCTTCACCCGGATCGTCATTCCGGACGCGATCCTGACGCTCGCGATCACGCTCGCCATCTATGCGTTCCTGCGGACCATCGAAGATGAGCAGCCGCACGCCGCCTGGGCGTACCTGTTTTACGCATCTTTGGCAGCGGGCGTCCTGCTCAAAGGGCTGATCGGGGTGGTCTTCCCTGTTGGAATTTCGGTTGTCTATTTAGCGTTGCGGGGCCGCGAAGGTTGGACCCGGATACGCCGCCTACACCTTGTCACGGGCGTCCTGCTCTTCCTGGCGCTGGCCGCCCCCTGGCACATCCTTGCCACCGATTCAGAACCCGCCGATTTTCGACTGGACACTCAAGTCGCCGCCCCATTTTGGCGGCAAGTTCCGCGGATTCTTTTGGTTTTACTTCATCAACGAGCAGTTGCTCCGATTTACAAACGGGCGCTGGCCGCACGACTATGACACCGTTCCGCGGCTCTGGTTCTGGCTGTACAACGTCCTCTGGTTCTTCCCTTGGTTCTTCTTCCTGACCGGCTGGCGAGCGCTCAGACTCGGGGCCGAATTGAAGGCTCGCCGGCTGAAAATGCTCTGCGTCGTCACGATCGCGCTCATCATGCTCTTTTTCACCTTCTCGACGACCCAGGAATATTACTCAATGCCGATCTATCCGGCATTGGCCATCCTGATCGGATGGGCCATGACTTCGCCCAGCATATGGATTAACCGGGTTGCCAGGACCGTCAGCGTCGTCACCGCTCTTGCGGGCGCCGCCTGTATCTTCCTGCTGGTGCGCAGTTGGGGGATGCCAACTCCGGGTGACATCTCCGATGCCCTGACGCAGAATCCCGACGTCTATGCGCTGGCTTTGGGCCACATGACCGACCTGACGTTCGCGGCATTTGCTTACCTCCGCCTTCCATTGGCGCTGGCGGGCGTCGCCTTCCTGATAGGCACCGTCGGCCTCTGGTTCAGGAACAGGACCAGAATCTACGCGGGTTGCGCCCTCATGCTGATGCTGTTCTTTCAAGCGGCCCGGCTGGCACTGGTCACATTTGATCCATACCTGTCGTCCTATCCGTTGGCTGCCGCACTCGAAACGCTTCCGCGGGGCCAATTGATTTTCAACGGTCCCTATTATTGGTTCTCGGCGATACCGTTTTACACTGATTACCAGCCGCTTCTTCTGAACGGATTGGTTAACAATCTGGAATACGGCTCGTACGCTCCAGACGCCCCCCATGTTTTCATCGACAACGCAGAATTCGCACGCATCTGGAGCCAGCCGAAACGTCTTTATATCGCGACCGACGTCCAACGCGTTCCTGCCCTGCGCGCCGTCGTCGGAGCCGAGCACCTGGTGCCGATCGTATCCGCGGGAGGCCGTGAATTACTGACCAATCAGCCGCTGCCGGGCAACCCAGCGCACCCGCATCCCGCCTCGTGAAGCGGCTCTCGGCCGATTTCCTGCCCTTCCTTCGATTTGGGTTGTCCGGATTTCCGGCCTTCCTGCTCGCCGTAGCTGCCAACATTTTTCTTGTCGGGAAACTGCACTGGCCCAAACCCGCCGCCTACGCTTTGGTGATCTGGATGCAAATGAGTAGCGGCTTCATCATGTGCCGCTATCTGGTCTTTGCCGAAGGGCGAGAGGTTCCACTGCTCCGCGCGTACGCGCAATTTATCGCCAGCATGGCCGCAATTCGTTTCGCGGACTGGTGCGTTTACACATTATTGGTGGAACTCCTGACAATCCCATATGTAATCGCTCAGATCGCGACAATGGCGCTCTTTATCGGCATCAAATTCCTGTTCGCGAAGCATATTTTCACCAAAAAAAGCACGTGATTTTCAGTGACAGCTACTGGAACTTGAGGTACAGTGTCAATACCACACACCACTTCTCTGACAAGGAGTGTTAGATGATCGACGCACAGTCGTCCGATTCGGCAGATTGCGTATTGGACGATCAGGGACCGCTCTTCTGCCTGCGTAGGAACGTCGCCGCGATTCAAGTTCTACCGGCCGGATCGGCCGACGAACCCAAACTTGGCATGATCACTCAACTTCCAGCCGGAGCGGAATTAGCGGCATGCGGCCCAGGCTTTAACGAAAAGACGATGAAAGTTCGTTGGGCGGGCGGCATGTATTTCGTATTTCTGCAGGATTTGCAGACGCATTTTTCGCTTCAGGCAAGCGTTTAGATCACATCTCATGCATCCGGAGGCTCTCGGCCTGAGCCCGGATCGATGGCGGCCGGAAATTAGCCGCCCAAAACCCGAACGTTTCTCTTTTCCTCCGCCCGGCTTCCAACCGTTTATGGAGAAAGAGGAACAAGAGGACGACCTGGCAAGGCCGGAATTAAGCCACGAGCAGGAACAGGAAGCGCTGGATCGCACATCCGTGAGCCCGCTCGTGGTGCACGAAGCGATTCGGCACGACGGCGAGGAGGAACTGAATCGGCCGATTGCCGCTCTCTTCTGGTCGGGACTTGCGGCGGGTCTATCGATGGGCTTCTCGTTCGTCGCACAAGCTCTCTTCTACGCCTATTTGCCGGATGCCCCGTGGAGGCCGCTGATTGTCCGACTTGGCTATCCTCTCGGATTTCTGGTCGTCATCATCGGGCGTCAACAGCTCTATACCGAGAACACCTTAACGGCGATCATTCCGCTTCTGACGCGCCGAACCTGGCGCGCTCTAGGCAAAGTACTGCGGCTCTGGGCCGTCGTTCTCAGCGCGAATCTTGCCGGAGTCCATCTCTTTTCGTGGGTGGTCGCAAACACGCCAATGTTCCAACCCAGGGTGCGCGCGGCGATGCTGGCCATTGCCACCGAAGCCGCGGACGTCGATTTTGGAACGGCGCTCCTCCGAGGAATCTTTGCCGGCTGGTTGATCGCGCTTGTCGTCTGGATGCTGGCCGCTACGGATGTCGATCGCGCGCTCGTGATTATCGCGCTGACGTACACGGTCGGTCTGGCCGGTCTCACGCACATCGTTGCCGGTGCAGTGGAAGTCACCTTCTTACCGATGCTGGGCGCCAAAAGCTGGGGCGCCATAGCGTGGAGCTATCTGCTTCCCACGCTCATCGGCAACACGATTGGGGGCGTCTCTCTGACTGCCGCAGTCAATCATGCTCAAGTCGTTGCCGGTGCAACTGGCAGTCGAGGCGCCGGGTAGGTCTCACCAAATTTGTAATTCAAACTGTTGCGGGCCAGTTGCTCGAGTTCGCTGTTTGAGAAGCCAAACACTTGGGCCGCAATCTCGTATTCGCGCAGCACGCTCGTCTGAAACAATGCCGGATCGTCCGTTCCCAGTACGAGTGGCACGCCCGCATGCCATAGCTTCCGGATCGGATGAACTGTCATGTCGGCTACTGCTCCCGTCGCGACGTTACTTGAGAGGCACACCTCCAACGGCACATCGCGGTCGCGCAGTTCCGCTGTCAGTTCCGGATCCTCAATTGCCCGTATGCCGTGCCCGATGCGTTCGGCACCTATGTCCAGCGCATCTTTTACACTCTGCGGCCCCGTCGTCTCTCCGGCGTGGCACGTCAAACGAAGTCCCGCGTTGCGCGCCTCGCGGAAGAGATCGCGAAACCAGGTCGCCGGCCCTCTCTCCTCGTCTCCGCCGATCCCAATTGCGATCACGCCTTTGTCGCGCAGTTTCGCGGCTGCGCGAAAAACGGGAACCGCAGGCTCCGCGCCGAACTGCCGGATAGCATCAAAGATCCATCCAATCTGTAACCCGGGAAACTGCCGTGTCGTTTCGACCACGGCAGAGAAGATCTCTTCAATGCTCTGCCCTTTCCAAAGAATTACGCCGGCCGAGAGCGTGATTTCCGCATAGCAGACATTCTGCGTACGCAACCTTTCGAGCAGACGGCGGGTGGCCAGCGAGTACGCCTCGGGCGACTGAAGTTGCTTTGTCACCCAGACATAAGACTGAATAAAACCGGCAAAGCCATTGAAATGAAGATTCGATCGGATGGCATCCAACGATAACGATGGATCAATTTCCTGGATCGTCTCCGGTTCCACCGAACCTTCAAGGTGAAGATGCAGCTCCGCTTTCGGCAGAGCTAGCAGAAATTCCTGTAAATCGCTGGCGGACATGTGGGGCACTCTCCGGATTAGCTTCATTCAGTTTGCGATAGTGGATCACGATGACTCAGGAACAAATTGAAGCTGTTGTCGGCGGATATCACGGAGACCCCTTCTCCTTCCTCGGTCCTCACGAGGAAGCCGCGGAAGGAGGCTGGGTGGTTCGCGCCTTCGCACCCTTAGCCAAGAGCGTCCAAGTGCTTACACAAGGCGGCGCGATCGATGCGGAATGCATTGACCCGGGTGGACTGTTCGCCGCTCGGCTCAAGGCTAACCCTGGCGCGTACAAGCTGCGCATCACGCCTCAAAGTGGAGCCGCATACGAGGCGGAAGACCCCTATCGCTTCCCCGCCCTGATCAGTTCGTTCGACCTGCATCTGTTCCTTGAAGGAACCAACTATGAGGCATACAACGCGCTCGGTGCCCATCTGACTACCGTAGACGGTGTCGCCGGGACCACCTTTGCCGTCTGGGCGCCGAACGCTCTGCTGGTCAGTGTGATCGGGGATTTTAATCAGTGGGACTCGCGCCGCCATCCGATGCGCCTTCGCGAAGGCGGCGTTTGGGAGATCTTCATCCCCGGGGTCGGCGAAGGATCGCCGTACAAGTATCACGTGCGTTCCCGTTTTCGCGGATACACCCAGGAGAAGGCTGACCCTTACGGCTTTCGCACCGAGGTGCCTCCCAAATCGGCTTCCGTTGTGGCGAGCCTGGACGGACATGAATGGAACGATCACGAGTGGATGGAGCGCCGCGGCAAGACCCAGGTGCTCGATTCAGCCGTGTCCATCTACGAAGTACATCTCGGTTCCTGGAAACGGAATCCAGACGGATCGATGAAGACCTATCGTCAACTCGCGGAAGAGCTCGTTCCTTACGTCACAGAGCTCGGGTACACACACATCGAGTTGATGCCGATAGCCGAGCATCCGTTCACCCCCTCATGGGGATATCAAGTCACCGGATACTTCGCTCCCACGGCGCGCTTCGGCGAACCGTGCGATTTCATGTACTTTATTGACAAGTGCCACCAAGCCGGGCTCGGCGTCATCATGGATTGGGTCCCGGCCCACTTCCCGAAAGATGCCCATGGGCTGGCCTATTTCGACGGAACCGCGCTGTACGAACATGAAGACCCACGCCTGGGAGAACACCGCGACTGGGGCACGCTGATTTTTAACTTCGGCCGCAACGAAGTGAAATCGTTCCTTATCTCGAACGGGCTGTTCTGGTTGAAGAAGTATCACATTGACGGTCTGCGCGTAGATGCTGTGGCATCGATGCTGTATCTCGATTACTCGCGTAAAGCGGGCGAATGGGTACCGAACCGTTACGGAGGCAATGAGAACCTCGAAGCGATTGAATTTCTGCGCAAATTCAACGAAGTGGCGCACCAGGTGCCTGGCGCGCTCACTGCGGCGGAAGAGTCGACGGCGTTCACCGGCGTTTCGCGTCCGGTATGGATGGGCGGCTTGGGGTTCACCTTCAAATGGAACATGGGCTGGATGCACGACATGCTCCACTACTTTGAGCGTGACTCGATCTACCGCCGCTACCATCAGAACGACATCACATTCAGCATGGTGTATGCGTTCACCGAAAACTTCATCCTGCCGATCTCGCACGATGAAGTGGTCTACGGTAAACGCTCGCTGCTCGACAAAATGCCCGGCGACGAATGGCAGCGGTTCGCTAACGCGCGTGCCTTTATGAGCTACATGTGGGGTCATCCCGGCAAGAAGCTGCTCTTCATGGGCGCGGAGTTCGGCCAGACCTCAGAGTGGAACTCAGAGGGCGACCTGCAATGGTGGCTGCTGCAATATCCGGTCCATGAAAACCTGCAACGTTTCTGCGCCGCGCTCAATTGGCTATATCGCAGTGAACCCGCTCTTTACGAAGTAGACTTCCATTGGGCCGGTTTCGAATGGATCGACTTTCACGACAGCGAGAACTCGATTGTCGCGTTCATTCGGCGCGCCAAACGGAAGGACGATTTCATCGTCTTCGTCTGCAACTTTACGCCAACTCCCCAACCGAGCTACCGGATCGGCTTTCCGGAACCTGGCGGCTACCGCGAAATCTTCAATTCCGATTCCGCGCTGTTCGGAGGGGCCAATATGGGGAATGGAGGGCACATCCTTGCGGAACCGACACCCTCGCACGGCAAGCCGGCCTCTTGCACCATCACGGTTCCTCCGCTCGGCGTGGTGGTCTTTAAACCCACTCGACCGTTACCGCCCATCGAAGCACCGGGGCCGGAGGGTCCCAGCGCGCCGGGCCGCGAAATCATCTGACGTACGTTTCGAGGTCTAGCCGCTGATCAATTCAGGCTGCTAACTTTCCGCGATATCGAAAGCCACCCATAGGGCGTCACCAGCACGGAATTCCGCGCCACATTGCGCATTCCGTCAAAGGTGGACTATGACTGCGTCCGACGTACTTGTAGAAAGTCTTCTGGATTGGGGTGTCGATGTGATCTTCGGCTTACCCGGCGACGGCATCAACGGCTTCGTGGAAGCACTGCGAACACGCAAAGAACGGATACGATACGTGCACGTCCGGCACGAGGAAACCGCCGCCATGGCCGCCACCGGGTATGCCAAGTTCACGGGCAAGCTGGGTGTTTGTTTCTCGACCGCTGCGCCCGGAGCCATTCACATGCTGAACGGTTTATACGACGCCAAAATCGATCAGGCGCCGGTGCTGGCGATCACCGGGATGACCTATCACGACCTGATAGGCACACACTACCTGCAAGACATGAATCAGGACTATCTCTATCAGGATGTGGCTCTCTACAATCAGCGCCTGATGGGCCCTGCCCACGCCAAGAATATAGTCGATTACGCTTGCCGGGCTGCACTTACCCACCGAGCTGTCTCGCACATCGCCCTTCCTATCGACTATCAGATTGCCGATATGGCGGATGAGAAGCGATCGAAGCGCAATCTGAAAGGACACACGTCTGAGGCGTTCACTGTCCCGAGACGGATACCCGAACGCGAACTACTCGAGAAAGCGGCTCGTGCTTTGGTCGGGCACAAAAAAATCGCGATCCTCGTTGGCGCAGGCGCGCGAGGAGCAGGCCCGAGGTAATTCAAATTGCGGAACGCCTTGGCGCGCCGGTCGTAAAGGCGATGCTCGGCAAGGATGTCATTCCAGACGACAGCCCTTACACAACGGGTGGCACCGGCGTGGTGGGCACACGGGCTTCCTCGGACGTCTTTGAAAATTGCGACGCATTTATCATCATCGGCAGTTCGTTTCCATATATCGAGTTCCTCCCCAAGCCTGGCCAGGCGCTCGGAATTCAAATCGACGACAAGCCCGAGCGCATCGGCTTGCGTTATCCCGTCGATTACGGACTGGTGGGCGATGCCAAAGCAACCCTTCGTGAGTGGCTGCTGTATCTGCCAAGGAACGACGATCGCACCTTCCTCAAACAAGCGCAGCAATCAATGGAGGAGTGGTGGGACTTGATGCAGGAGCGGGGCACGCGCACGGACAAGCCGATCAAGCCGCAAGTGGTTTCGTGGGCGCTCAGCGAGCTACTCGCCGAAGACGCGATCATCACCGGCGATTCCGGAACGGTCACCACCTGGGCGGCGCGCATGAAACTTCGCGGACAGCAGAAGTTCTCCTTCAGCGGCACGCTTTGCAGCATGGCTGCGGGGCTCCCTTATGCAATAGGCGCGCAAATCGGCTTCCCCGGCCGCCAGGTCGTCAGTTTCACCGGCGATGGGTCGCTGAGCATGATGATGGGTGACTTGGCGACACTGGCGCAATACAAGCTGCCCGTGAAAATCGTCGTGCTCCGGAACAACACGCTCGGCCTTATCAAATGGGAGCAAATGATCTACTTGGGCAACCCTGAGTATGGCGTCGATCTCTATCCGATCGATTTTGCTAAGGTCGCCGAGGCGTGTGGAGTGACGGGAGTTCACATCAGCAATCCGAAGCATTGCAAGGACCAGCTCAAAGAGGCGCTGCGCGTCAACGGCCCAGCTGTGATTCAGTGCGACACCGATCCGAACGAGCCCCCGATGCCGCCGAAAACGACCAAGGCGGAAATGAAGCATCTGGCCGAGGCACTGGTCCGCGGAGAACGCGATCGCACGCGGATATCGCTGACGATCGCGCGCCAGGCGATGGATGAGGCGCTGTTTCCCGCCAGCGACTACGGTGTGGCGGTGCGGGCAGGTAAGAAACTTGCCGGCAAAGGCCAGGAGGGAAAATGATCCCGGTAAAAGAAATCATGGCTCCCAAGCAAGCCGAAGCGCTGGAAAATAGCTTGCGCCACAAAGTGCGAGGCGAAGTCCGTTTTGACAGCGGGTCGCGCGCACTCTACGCCTCCGATCTTTCCATCTACCGGCAGGTCCCGATCGGGGTCGTCGTGCCAAAGACCTATGACGATGTAATCAACACGGTCAAAATCTGCCGCGAACAAAAGGTCCCGATTTTCGGGCGAGGCTGCGGCACAAGCCTTGCGGGCCAGTGCTGCAACATGGCGGTCATGATCGATTTTTCGAAATATATGAACCGGATCCTCGAAATCAATCCGAAGAAACAATACGCTTGGGTTCAGCCAGGCGTCGTCTCGACACGCTCCGCGAGGAAACAGAGAAGCACCACCTGACGTCGCCCCCGATCCGGCGACCCATGCTACTGCACACTCGGCGGAATGATCGGGAACAATTCGTGCGGCGCGCATTCGATCATCGGCGGAAAATGGTAGACAAGTCGAGGCGCTGGAGATCCTGACCTACGCCGGCGAACGCATGACGGTCGGAAGCACAGCCGAATCCGAGCTCGATAAGTCATCGCAGCGGGGGGCCGCAAAGGCGAGACTATGCAGGTTGAGAGACCTGCGCGACCAATACGCAGACGATATCCGTGCGCGCTACCCTCAGATCCCGCGCCGCGTTTCGGGCTACAACCTCGTCAGACTGCTTCCCGAAAACGGGTTCAACGTCGCCGCGCTCTAGTCGGCACGGAAAGCACTTGCGTGATCGTGCTACGGGCAAAGATAAAGCTAATGCCAAGCCCGCTGCGCGGGCGCTTCTGGTCGGCTTTTCCGACATCTGTACCGCCGGGGACATGCCCCGCTTTTCGCTAATCGGCCCCTCGGACTGGAAGCGGTCCACCATAAGGTCATCGGCAACAAGGTGCGCAAGGGCAATGAATTGGAAGGCGCCAGTTCTCCCGAAGCGCGGCGCTGACTACTCGCTGAATTCGGCGCCGATTCCAAGCCGCGGAGCAGTCGCACACTCCCGTAAAAAATCGGAAAGATTCTCGCCAGGGTTCGCGGAATCAGCTCATCAGCTGACTGAGGATCAGCACCAGCAGAAACTCATCTGGAAAGTGCGCGAGGAGGGCGTCGCCGCAAGCCGTTTCCCGGAGTCGAGGATGCATGGCCCAGTTGGGAGGACGCTGCGGTTCCCGTTGAACAGGTCGGCAATTATTTGCGCGACCTGTATAAGCTGCTCGAGCGATACGAATACAAATACACTGTTCGGTCATATCGGGGAGGGTTGCCTCCACCCGCGGATCTCTTTCGATCTCGGCACCGGCGAAGGAGTCGGGAATATCGCGCGTTTATGCGAGGATGCGTCCGTTGTCTCGCGCTTCGGCGGTTCCCTGTCCGGTGAGCACGGCGATGGGCAAGCGCGCGGTGAATTGCTGCCCAACATGTACGGCCCCGAGATCATGCAGGCAATCCGTGAATTCAAGACAATCTGGGATCCGGAGTGGAAAATGAACCCGGGCAAGGTGGTCGACCCTTATCCGATGGATAGCAACCTTCGCGTCGGCCCCGACTACAAACCCAGCCCGTCCGCACCCTCTTTCAATTTCCTGGAGACCAGGGCAGCTTCGCGCCCGCGACCGAGCGCTGCTTCGGGGTCGGAAAGTGCCGTCGCCTGGAGGCGGGACCATGTGCCCTAGCTTTCACGCGACGCGTGAAGAAATGCACTCCACTCGCGGGCGCACCCGCATGCTCTTCGAAATGTTGCGCGGGGAAGTCATACAGGAGGGCTGGAAAGATCCGCACATCAAAGAAGCGCTGGATCTCTGTCTCGGGTGCAAGGGGTGCAAAGGCGATTGCCCCGTTAATATGGACGTCGCAAGGTACAAGGCTGAGTTTCTGTATCACTACTACGAAGGAAGCGTTCGTCCGCCGGCTGCCTACGCCATGGGCCAGATCTCCCGATGGGCGCAGCTTGCCTCGAAGTTCCCAGATGCCGCCAATTTCCTGACGCAGACTCCGGGTCTCGCCACGCTGATGAAACAATTCGGAGGCCTGTCGCAGAAGCGGCCTTTACCCGCATTCGCCAGAAGAACCTTCAAATCCTGGTTCACAGAGCACAAACAACGCACGAACCCGCGTTATAAGCAGCGCCGGCCCGTTCTGCTCTGGCCCGATACCTTCAACAATCATTTTTTCCCGCACACCGCCAAGGCGGCTGTGGAAGTGCTGGAATCCGCCGGATACCGCGTGGAAGTGCCGCAGCGCCATCTCTGCTGCGGGCGGCCTCTTTACGACTATGGTTTCCTCGATGAGGCGAAGCAGAATCTTCGGGACGTCTTGGACACCTTGCGCCCGTACATTACGGCCGGCGTCCCGCTGATCGTCTTAGAGCCCAGTTGCGCGTCCGTGTTCCGCGATGAGATGACGAACATCCTGTCCACCGATGAAGACGCCCATCGCCTCCGCGCGCAAACCAAATCCTTCGATGAGTTCCTTGACAGTATCGATTACGCCCCGCCCACCCTCAATCGAAAGGCGCTGGTCCACGGACACTGTCATCAGAAAGCATTATGGGGCATGTCGGCCGAGAAGAAGCTGCTTTCGAAAATGGGTGTGGACGCTGACCTGCTCGATTCCGGTTGCTGCGGGTTAGCTGGTTCATTCGGCTATGAGGAAGGGCACTACGACGTCTCCATGAAGATTGGAGAGCGCGTTCTGCTGCCAAAAGTACGCGAGGCGGCGCGCGACACGCTGATCCTGTCGGACGGTTTCAGTTGCCGCGAACAGATCTCGCAATCTACCCGGCGCCACGGCATGCACTTCGCGGAGGTGATTCAAATGGCGCTGCACGAGCCAGTGCCGCCCTCACGCCGTTTCGTCGAAGCAGGTTGGGTCCAGGAAGAGCCGCCTTACCCCGTCGCTGCAGCTGCCTCGGCCGGACTGTTGATTGCCGGTGGGCTCGCGCTCTGGAAGGGCATGCAAAATGGCGCGCAACCGCACACCGACAAGGTAAAACAAACCATAAACGTGGATTAGTTTGCCAGTCCGTTGTACGTCTAATTAAGCGTGATCGCACTGTCCACAGAAAAAGAACGGGCGGAGGCCGTCAAAACAGCCGTCTTCGTGGCGATTGTCGTGCTCGGCAACACATTCGGGAATTTACTGCTATCCATTGCAATGAATGCCATGCCAAACTTTTTGGCTACTCCTTTGCTGGATTACTGCGCAAAGATCGCCACCAGCCCATCGCTCGTCTCTGGAACGTTTCTTCTTGCGGCTGCGCTGCTTGCGCAACTTGCGCTGTTTACCTGGGCGGATTTGACCTACGTTCTTCCGATTACTTCAAGCGCGTACCTGCTCACGGTCGTGGTCAGCAAATATCTCTTGAACGAACAGATCTCCCTGCTTCGCTGGCTCGGCGTTGGCCTGATCTCAATTGGCGTGATTGCCGTTTCCGCCACGCCGCTGCGCACCAAACCGGTGGTTCACGGGAACTCATGATGTGGCTTTGGGTGTTCGTAGTCGTTTTAGGGACCACCTTCGGCGACCTTTGGACCGCAAAAGGGATGTACGAATGGGGTGAAGTCGATACGGCCCACGCCAGCGCGATCCGCAAGATGCTGCATTACGTTGTTACGCGGCGCTTGGTTATTGCTGGCATCGTCGCGAACGCGATTTCGTACGCGGGACTGCTGGCGCTGCTTTCCGTCGCGCCCCTTAGTTTCGCGATTCCTGTTACCGCCCTCAGCTACGTCATCAAGACGCTGCTCGCGCACTGGTATCTGGGAGAGCATGTTACGGCGATGCGTTGGGTGGGAGTGTTGTTTGTCACTTGCGGCATCATTTTCGTCGCCGTATAGGGACAGCGGAAAAGACTCGTGGCAATGCGTAGTCGCGTCCACGCTTCAATCGTCGTCAAGCAATAGAGAGTCGATGCGGACGTTCAGGAGAACTGCCGCGGTCGAGCAATCCCCTCAACAATTCAAAGGAGAAGATACATGGAAGATGTAGACACTCAGGTAAGACGATTCACCGAGATGGGCGACACCGAGCAGAAGATCCGGCTCGGCGTCGGTTCAGCGGCAGCAGCAGCGGCAATCTTCGCGCCTATCGGGTATACCTGGAAAGGCGTACTGACTGCGGTCGCGACCGCCGCCATTTTGACCGGAATCTACAGAATCTCGCCGATAGCGCGACTGGCAAATCAAATTTGACATTCGAGGCAGGCGGACGCCGCGTCCCGCCGGCCACCTCAACTGATCACACCTTTTCTAACTGCGTACAGAATTAACTCCGGGATGCTATGCACGTTGAGCTTTTGCATTAGGTTGGCTCGATGCGTATCGACAGTGTGAATGCTGACGCCCATCAGATCGGCTATCTGTTTGGTCGGCTTCAACTCGGCAATTAACTGCAGCAACTCCCGCTCACGCGCCGTAAGCAGATCGTAAGGATCCTCGACTCCCTGCTGCCGTACCTGGCGCAAGTAATCGTCGGCTAACACTTTGCTGACCACCGGGCTGAAGTACGCCTTACCCGCCCCGACCGCGTGCACCGCTTGAATCAGGTCCGACTCGGCCGAATCCTTCAGCAAATATCCTCTCGCGCCGACTTTCAGCGCGCGAAGAATGTAGGCTTCATCGGAATGAACGCTCAAGATAATGATCGCGATGTTCGGGTTCAAGCCGTGAATGCGTTGCGTCGCCTCGATGCCGTTCAGCATAGGCATGCCGATGTCCATGATCACGACATCCGGATTTGACGTGGCCGCGGCATCGACGGCTTCGCGTCCGTTCCCCGCCTCGGCAACCACGTTGAAACCGGGCTCGCGTTCCAGCAGCAGGCGCAAACCTTTTCGCAAAATGGTGTGATCGTCGGCGACCAGAATCCGGACGGAGCTCATGCGGGGCTTAGCGCGGCCTCATCTCTCAAAATCGGCATGCCAACGATCAGTGTAGTTCCTGCTCCGGGCCTCGAGTCCAGGCGGACGGAACCGCGCAACAACAAAACCCTTTCTTCAATCCCGAGCAAACCCAAACCTTTTTGCCTCTCCGGCACGAAACCTTGCCCGTCATCGTGGATCCGCAGCTCGAGTGATCCGCCGATCTGCTCTAAGATAACCTCGGCCGATTTTGCTTTAGCATGGCGCGTCACGTTTCGCAGCGCTTCCTGCACAACCCTGTAAATGCATGTCTTCTGTTCGTCAGCAAGCTGTTCCGAAATGTCGGACGCATGAATCGAGACGCGTAGCCCGTGCGTTCGGGATACCTCTCTTGCCTGCCATTCTAATGCCGGGATCAGCCCCAGATCATCCAGCATCGACGGCCGCAGGAGCAGCGACATGTCGCGCACCAGAGCCACCGTCCGTTCCGCTACGCGCTGGATTTCCTGCAGTTGCTGCTTCGCCTGATCAACCGTTGCAGCCGATAGAGTCGCGACGACGTTTCCGATGGCGAGCAGCAAAGCCGATACCTGCTGGCCGACCTCGTCGTGCAGCTCGCGCGAAATCGCCCGCCGCTCCGATTCCTGCACCGATAACAACCGGGCGGATAACTCACGCGAGGCCAACTGCGCATCCACTGCATCCTGAAGTCGCTGCTCGGATAACCGTTCCAGACGAAGCACACGGTAAATGCTTCCCCCGGCAAGCAAGAGTCCCAAAAGCAAGGTTCCCACTAACAGCGCGATCAGCCAGAGCCGGAAGCGGGAGAACAAATCCGCGACCTGGCGATTACCCGCGTCGAGTTGCCTGGCGTTGAGTTGGGCGATCTGGTCCGTGAGCCCGATCACGACTAGCCGGCGAGGCAACAGATTTGTCTGCATGAACGCGTATCCGAAACGGCTTCGCTCCTCGGGCGTCCACCGGACCGCCGGCTCCAATGAATCGAAGTACGACTCCACCTCGGACGCGAAACGCGAGAATCGCTGCATGTCTTCAGGCGACAGCATGCCGCGATATTCGCCCAACATGGATTCGACGTGGTGTTGTGTTTCGTAAAGCTCCCTCCGGTGAACATCCGCCCGAGCCTGATTCGGGATCGAGCAGTAAGTCCCTTACATATGTTCCGGAGAGATACAGGTCGGACCGCAGTTGCTCTAACACGGCATCCCGCTTCAAATAGTCCTGGCGAATGCTGTCGCTGCGGCTTTGGATGTGGCCTACGGTCGAAAGTGCATTCAGCCCCGTGAACGCAAGCAAAATGAGCAAGCCGCCAAAACCCAATAGCAGCAGGGTCCGGGTCTGCGCGTGCCTATGTTCTGGTTGCGTTCAGGCACGGCTGGTTAGTGAAGTGTACCCATGGCGTATTGCAATGCGGCGTACGCGCCTTCGTAATCATAATTAGCGCTGACATTCTGCACCTCCGCTTCGGTTTGTCCGAGTTGCGCCTGTGTAAGCTCCACGATGGATGCTAGGCCGAGGTTATACCGGCCCTGCGCCAGATTCAGCGCCAGGTTCGCCTGATCCAGCAATTGCTGCGTGGCGCCGATAGCCTCGTAAGCGGATCTGCGCTCTCGCCCAGGCTGTCTCTTACATCACGCGCGATCCGATTTTGCAGATCCCGCGCGCGCTGGTCGGTCGCGGCGAGCTGATACTCCGCCGCTTGTCGCCGCGCGGCGAACAGATGCCCATTGAACACCGGGATTGTGCATGTTCACGGCCGCCGCTTCGTAGCCTTGCGGAATATTCGGATTCGCATTGCCGGGTTGAATGTAGGGCAGCGCTCCTCCCACGGCCATCAGGTTCACGCGTCGGTCGTTTCAAGTCGCGCTCCGCGTACGCGAATTTCTGATCCGCTTCCCGCTGCAGCCGTATGCTGGCCAGTTCCGGCCGGTTTTGAAATGCTTGCGCAATCAGCGTGTCTGGCGTCGCCGGCGGAGGCTCGGCAGTGGCAGCGTCCGTCAGTTGATATCTGCACGACGTCCTGCGTACCAAGCGCTTGCGCGAGCTGCGCATACGCTTCCGACAGGCGATCCTGCGCCCGAATCAGCATCAGCTTGGCGTCGCGTCAAATTCACTTGCGCGAAACTCACATCGATCTGCGATTTCAACTTGTTCTTGAATAGTTCGGAAGCTTGGTCGACCACAGTCTGGCGCGTCGCCACCGTTTGCTCGGCCACCTTGACCAGTTGCTGCGCAAGCAGCACTTCGATAATAGGCCTGATCGACTCCGAAGATCACGTCATATCTGCGTGGCCCGCGTATTCTGCCTCGCTGGCCTGATAGCCGCAGCTTCGCATTCGCCACCAGGTTCGGGGTGCGCCCCGAATCAGTAATCAGCTGCGATAAGCGTCAAGCCGGAGCCGAAGTGGTGTAAACAGACGCGGATCGTTCAGAACACCTGCTCCAAGCCGGCTGTCTACATTCGCTTGTGCTCCCGTGATCGCGCCGTTAATCAGCCGGATAGTAAGCCGACCGCGCCTCGCGTGTAATCTGGTTTGCCCGAAGCGACAGCGCCTGTGCAGCAAGAACCTGGGGATGGTTCTTCAGCGCCATGCGCACGCGCGTCCGCTAAGTTGAGCGACGGTGCTGACTGACCATGAAGCAGCGCGGTAGCGGCCACAGCAGGCAGCCGACCGCGATCAGTATTCATGCACCGTTACGCTTGACTGCCCTCTCGCGCTCTTCTTGCCGTACACCAGCACATATGCCGCCGGAACAATAAATACAGTCAGAATCACCGAGGAAGTAAGCCCGCCGATGATTGCGCGCGCCATCGGAGCATACTGTTCCGAACCGGTACCGAGCTTCAGGGCCATCGGAATCATGCCGATGATCGTCGCCAAGCGAGGTCATCAGAATCGGCCGCAAGCGAACGCGGCAGGCGGTGATCACGGCATCCGAGACCGACAGATTCTGCTCTTCCAATCTGTGTGCAAAGTCGACAATCAGAATGCTGTTCGATCCCGCTACGCCAATCAGCATCAGCACGCCCATCAGCGACATGACATTCAAGGTCGTGCCTGTAATCAGCAGAATGACGAAGCACTCCAATAAATCCCATCGGAATCGCCAGCATGATCAGAAACGGATCAATAAAGGACCGGAATTGCGCGACCAGAATCAGGTACAGCAGGATCGCAGCAAGAATGAAGCCAAAGCCGAAGCTCTTAAACGATTCCCGCATCCCCTGCACCATTCCTCGCAGATTGACGCGAACATTTCCCGGGATCTGCATCTCTGCAATGATCTTGTCGATGCGCGCTTGCGATCCTCCCAAGATCCTCCCCCGCGGCGTCACATAGACGTCCACAGCACGTTGAATCTGATAGTGATCCATTTCGGTCGGCGTCTGGGTATGATCCAGGCTCACCACGGAATCCAGCGTCGTCGGCTCCTTCATGTTCGGCGCCTTCAGCGGAATGTTCTTCAAATCGACGAAAGCTGTGAATGGCGCGCGTTGCCGTGCTCGAAATATTGGACTGTCAGGAAATAGTCATTTCCGGTCTTATAATCAACCCAGTAATTCGGAGCGATCATGGAGTTAGAGTTCAGCGCGGTAATCACGTTATCGACGATCTCTTTCTGTGAAAGCCCCAACTCCGCGGCATGGACGCGGTTCACATTCAGCTTCACCGCCGGATAATTCATGTCCTGTGGAATATACACTTCATCCACTCCCTGCATCCCGTCTGATCTTGCGCGCGAGTTGCTGTGCGAGCCGATAGTCCTGCTGCATATTGCGCCCGGTGATCTGCACATCGATCGGCGCCGGCATGCCGCGAATTCAAAGTCGCGTCCACCATGGAGCCGCTTTGGAAGAACGTCCGAACATCGGGGAACTCGCGTCCGATCGCTTCGCGCACTCGAGCCATCGCCTCGAAACTGCTCATCTCGTGTTCGTCCTTAAGGCCGTCTGAATGGTCGCCGTATACGGTCCTGAATTGCTCGTATAGAGGGCTGAAAAGTCGGGCACCATACCGATGTTTGAAACTGTCATTTTGAAGTCCGGGCCGATGACTGTCGTGATGAGGTTTTCCACTTGCGCAACATGCTGCTCTGACACTTCGATTCGTGATCCCGTCGGCGATTTCACGTTTACCGTGAACTGCCCGGCATCGGTCTCGGGAAAGAACGCCACTCCCAGAAACGGATAGATCGCCAGACTCGCGATGAACAGCGCGACGAGTGCGATCACCGTCACCGCCGGCCGAACCAGCGCGCGTTTCACCCAATGCTTCGTAACAGTCCAGAACTTTGTTGAATCCCCGGTTAAATCCAGCGGTAAATCGCGTCCACATGCGTGCCTCTACAGTTCGCGGCATGTGCCGTGCGCGCCGCTGCCATGTGCGATCGATTTTCAAAAAGCGCGAGCAGAACAACGGGATCACCGTCATCGCCACCACAAACGAGATCAGCAGCGACAAACAGAACGAAAGCGCCAGCGCGGTGAACAGAAACTTACTGACACCATAGAGAAACGTAACCGGGAAGAAGTCCACGACGCCGACCAGCGTGGCGGCAAGCACCGCAAGCGTAACTTCCGATCCGCCCAGCTTCCGCTGCCAGCACCGGCGGTTCTCCCAACTCCAGATGCCGATAAATGTTCTCCAGCGAAATCACTGAGTTGTCGATAACACGTGAGAACGCAAGCGCCATTCCGCCCAGAATCATCGTGTTCACAGTACTGCCCATCATGTAGAGAATCACGAAGGTCGCCAAGGCTGAAATAGGAATGGATAGCAAAACCGCCGAGGTCGCGCGCAGGCTACCCAAAAAGAGCAGAATCATGATGCTGGTCAGCACTAACCCGATCAGCCCCTCATGCAGAACGGTTTCGATCGCCTCTTTCACAAATACCGATTGATCAAACAGTAAGTTCGTCTTCAACTGCGACGGTATGTCGTATAAGTTGTGCAGCAGCTTCCGGACACCGTCAACGACCGCGATCGTATTCGTATCGCCGCCTTGCTTCATGATCGGAATGTAGGTCGAGCGCTGGCCGTCGACCCGTACGATGTTGTACTGGATCGCATTCGCGTCCTCGGCTTTGCCGACGTCCCCCACCCGAACCCAGGAATCGCCGACCGTCTTGATCGGGAATGCATTTAGTTCCTTCATGTTGTCGACCAGGCTGTTCGAGTACACGTAGTAGTCGAACGGTCCCAGCTTTACGTCGCCCGCCGGAAGAATCAAATTGGATTGGTTCACTGCGTGGACGACGTCCATCGGGACTCAACTGCGCGCGACATCAACTTATAGGGATCGACATACACCATGACCTGCCGGTACTTGCCGCCGAAAGGAGGCGGAATCGTCGCACCCTTCACGACGGCAATCTGATTCCGGATCGTGAACTGCGCGAGATCGTGCAATTGCGTCTCGTTAAGTCCCTGCCCCTTCACCGTCACAAGACACACGGGCTGGCTGGACGCATCGAATTTCAGCACGACGGGCGGCAGCGTTCCTGGCGGCAGCCGTTTCAAGTCCGCCAGCGCCAGATTGGATAGCTCCGTAACATCCGTGTCCGCGCTGGTTCCCGGCTGGAAGTACACTTTGATCAGACTGACGCCCAGCATGGAACGTGATTCCATGTGATCGATGCCCGCCGCCAGCGTGAAGAACCGTTCCAGCGGATTCGTGATGTCAGTCTCAATATCCTCCGGGCGGCATGCCCGAATAGAACGTTGCGACCACCACTTCCGGCAGATTGATCGCCGGAAACAGATCAACCGGCATCCGCGCAACGCTCACGACGCCAATGAGCGACAGCGCCAGACAAATAACGATGATGAAGTATGGATTCCGAATTGAAAAGCTAGACATCGATTACGCCTTCCCGGCAAGATGGACGATGGTGAAGCGGGGCATGAGCTGACAGGATCGACTTTTAGCTCTCGCTCTTATAGGTGGCTGCTGGCGCGATTTCAGATGCACCGTTTCTCCGGGCCGCATGCGCTGGTATCGCTAGTGACGACGCGTTCTCCGTCGTGCAGACCAGCGGTGACCTCGGCATAGTTTTCTGTCTGAATGCCCAGAGTAATGGGTTGCTGCCGCACTTGATTGTTTTCGCCGACAACCCAGACGGTGCTTTGCCCTTCGCCCTGACTAATCGCCTGCAGCGGCACTACCAGCGCATTGCCGTTCCGGTCCAGAGTCAAAGTCGCTTCCGCATATACACCCGGGATCAGCGTTCCATCCGGATTGGGAACGTCCACCTCGGTGTGCATCGTGCGGGTCGCCCCGTTTACGTCGACCGAAAAGCGCGCAACCTTTCCCGGGAAATCCCGATTCGCCGAAGGAACTTTCACGGTCACCGGATCGCCTATCTTGATATAAGAAACGTAACTCTCCGGTACAGGGATCACCAGACGGTATATATCCTCTTCAGACAGCTTCACCAGCGGCATCGCCTGCGTACTCGAGTTAGTTCCCGCCTGCATCAGGGTGCCAAGATTGGCGTACCGTTGCGTAACTACGCCGTCAAACGGAGCGGTAATGCGCGAGTAATCAAACAAGGCTTGGTCATGCGCTAGCTTTGACTGTGCCAGCGCAAACTGGCTCTGCGCTCCCTCCAAGTTCGCCTTTGCAGCTTCAATTTGCGCCTCGGCCGCCAAGATCCTTGCCCTGCGCATCATCCACTTCCTGTTGCGCCACCAGACCGGGCTTATTTGCGCCACGCTATTCAAGCGCGTGTATTGCAGATGCACCACGTTGTGCTGCGCCTCGACACGACTGAGTTGATGCTGCGCGGTAGACACCTGATCGTTTGCATTTTTGATAGTCGCCTGATCTTCCTGCAGCAGCGCCTGTAGCTCCGGGATCTCCAGCACCGCCAGCAATTGTCCCCTTTTTACTCGCGAGCCATAATCGACATACAGCTTCGACACATAGCCCGCCTCTTTCGCAAAAATGTCGATCTCCTGGAATGGCACCAGCTCGGAGGACACCGTCAGATTACGCGCAACCGGCTGCCGTGTGACGGGGGTCACACCGACTGTCGGGACCTCCTCCGTTGCTGCACTCCCATTCGCGTTGGCGTCTGCATGCGCCGTTGCGTCCCGCCCGCAGGAGACCAACACCGTTCCTGCAATCAGGCACAAACCTCCTACCAAAACTCTTCGTTTATACCGCCCAGTTTTCATTTATTTGCTTCACGATTCCCGCGATAATGCATGCGCGCGGCCCGTCGAATGTGCTCCTGCAGCTTCTCGGGAGAAAATTCGCGCGACATGCAGAAATCGATCAACTCCTTCTCCCTCTCACGAATGCGCCGGCACACGGCTGGCACTTCCGAAGCAATGTCCTGCGGCACTGAGACGACTCCATGCTCGTCGCCGTGCAACAGGTCCCCCGGATTGACGTCGAGGCCGCCCACCTGGACTTTCTCCCCAAACTGAACGATGTGCGCGTACGCGTGCGAAACGGCAATGTTTCCTGCGTACATTTGAAGGCCGCTGGCCCGCACCCCCGGAAGGTCTCGGACCGCTCCATTCGTCGCGTAAGCAACGGTCGAAAGCGCCACCGCAATCCTCGCGTGCACTTCCCCAAACAGCGCACCGTATCCGGGTGCGTGATCGACATCTTGCACCACGATGAACCGCGGCGCCGGTATGGACTGCAGGTAAGTCCACCAGTCGGCGCGATCGAAATAAATATGGCCCGTGACCGGCGTTGAGGAAGTGCGTATACTCGCCGTAACCGCGTAACCAATTACCGGCGGCTTGCCGGGGAACACGCACTGGATGCCGCCGCGCATATATCCTTCATTGCGCGTGCGAACATCAAACTGCTCAATCGCATTCGATACCGTGCAACTGTCGAACCCTGCAAGTGCGCGCAGCACATCAGCCGGCACGGTGTTTACTGTCCCCATCGGCCCATCAATCACTAATGTAGGCGGGGAACGGGGCTAGAGACCATACTGCCTCGGCAGGATTTTGCGTCGCTTGCGGACGGTATTTAAGCAGCAGGGAAAGGAGAATTGCTGCCGCACGCAACAACAGCTTGAAGGGGAAATGGACAGCCGGTATGAAGCGGTGGATAGCAGCGGTGCGGCGAAGCCTAAGCCGCCGAAGAACTACTGATGGGGAAAACCGAAAGTACATGGGTATTCGCTAGGATCTCCATCCTCGCGAATACCCGTGAGATGCGGACTACTGCAGCGGGAGTTGCCCGTTACCGTTGCCGTTCGTCTGGCCGTTTTCTTCGGTTTCGGGGATGACGGAAGCGGCGGCCGCTTGATCGCCCTCTTCGACGCGCACCAGGCGCACGCCTTGCGTGGAACGGCCGGCTTGGCGGATCTCGCTCGAATCGATGCGAATCATCTTGCCGTCCTTGCTGATGATCATCAGATCCGTGTTCTCCTTAACGGAGAGGACGGCGACGACTTTGCCGACCTTGGCAGTCGTCTTCATGTTGATGACGCCCTTGCGGCCGCGTGCAGTGAGGCGGTAATCGTAAGCGGCGTGCGCTTGCCGAAGCCGTTTTCCGAAATCGACAGGATGAGGCCGTTCTCATCGACCACCAGCAAGCCGATCAGATAGTCGCCCTCATCGAGATCCATGGCGCGAACACCGCGAGCCTGGCGTCCCATCGGGCGGACTTCCTCTTCGTTGAAGCGGATCGCCATACCTTCATGAGAGCCGAGGAAGATGAACTGCTTCCCGTTCGTGATGGCGGCTCCGAGGAGTTCGTCACCCTCATCCAGCGCAAGCGCGATGATGCCGCGCGACAGAGGATTGTCGAACTCGGTGAGTTCGCATTTCTTGATCACGCCCTGGCGCGTCACCATCACAATAAATTTGCCGGGGACAAATTCCTTGACCGATAGGAAGGCTTTGACTTCCTCATCCGGCTGCAGGTTGATCAGGCCCGAGACATGCTTGCCCTTACCGGCCGTACCGGCATCCGGAATTTCATAGATCTTGAGCCAGTAGACTCGTCCCTTGTTCGTGAAGATCAGTAGATAGGAGTGGGTCGATGCGATGACGAGATGTTCAACTACATCCTCCGAGCGCGTGCCCATGCCGATGCGGCCCTTGCCTCCGCGAGTCTGGCGGCGATAGGTATCGACAGGCGTGCGCTTCAGATAGCCGCCGCGGGAAACGGTCACCGCGACGTCTTCCATTTGCACGAGATCCTCGAGGCGAATCTCGCCGGTGTCTTCGATGATCTGCGTACGGCGCTCATCGCCGAAGTCCTTCTGAACTTCCTTGAGTTCCTGGACGATGAGGCCTTTCAGCACTTTGTCTGAGCCAAGGATTTCGACATATTCGGCGATCTGGCGCTGAATCTCGGCGAGGTCTTTCAGGATCTGTTCCTGCTCCATCGCAGTCAAACGCTGCAACTGCAGTTCGAGGATGGCCTTCGACTGGCGCTCTGTGAATTCGAAACGCTCGATTAATCCCGATTGCGCTTCCTTGACGGTCTTGGCGGCTCGGATGAGCACGATGACGGCATCGAGATTATCGAGCGCTTTCTGGAAGCCGAGCAGGATGTGCTCCCGGTCGCGCGCTTTCCGCAGCAGGTAGTCGGTTCGGCGGCGTACCACATCGGACCGATGTTCGATGAACTTCTTGATGACGTCGATGACGCCGAACTCGCGCGGCTGGCCGTTGACAATCGACAGCATGATGACGCCGTAGCTGGTCTGCATCTGCGTCTGCTTGTAGAGATTGTTGAGCACGACCTCGGCATTTTCACCGCGCTTGAGGTCGAACACAATGCGCATACCGTCGCGATCGCTTTCGTCACGAGCGTCGGAGATGCCTTCGATCTGTTTGTCGGAAACCAGTTCGGCCACGCGCTCGATGAGCCGCGCCTTATTGACCTGGTATGGAATTTCAGTGACGACGATAGATTCACGGTCTTTGCCGGTCTTCTCGATGGCGGCTTTGGCGCGGATCTTGAGCGAGCCGCGGCCTTTCAGATAGTAATCGATGATTCCCTGGTGGCCGAGAATGAAGCCGCCCGTGGGAAAATCGGGACCGGGCATCAGCTCGAGGATCTTGGCGATGGGCGTCTTCGGATCTTCGATCAAGGCGATGGCCGCGTTGATGACTTCGGTGATATTATGCGGCGGAATGTTGGTCGCCATGCCAACCGCGATACCCGAGGAGCCGTTGACAAGCAGGTTTGGCACGCGAGTGGGAAGAACTTCAGGCTCTTCCTCCTGGCCATCGTAGTTGGGCCGGAAGTCGACACTCTCCTTGTCGATGTCTTCGAGCATCGCTCCGGCGATGCGGGACAGACGTGCTTCGGTGTAACGTTCGGCCGCTGGCGGATCGCCATCGACAGAGCCGAAATTACCCTGACCATCCACCAGCATGTACCGCATGTTGAACGGCTGAGCCATGCGAACAAGTGCGTCGTAGATCGCCGCGTTTCCATGGGGATGATACTTGCCCATGACGTCGCCCGTGATCTTGGCCGACTTACGCGTGGGCCGGTTGTAATGGAGACTCAGCTCATGCATGCCGTACAGAATGCGGCGATGCACGGGCTTCAATCCGTCTCGAATATCGGGAAGCGCGCGGCCAACGATTACGCTCATGGCGTAAGCGAGGTACGAGCTCTTCATCTCGTCTTCGATATTGATCGGAATCAGATTTTTGTTATCTGCGGGTGGAAACAGACCACCCCCGCTGGGCGGGTCTTGATCAGCCAAACGAAACTCCTGGAAGGGGCAGGCACAGCGCCCGTAACCAATTGGTAGGACGGGAACTTAGCCGTGGAACTATACTGATATTTTAGCAGTTTTCCTTTTCGTCCGGAACCTTCGCTGGACGCGTAACATCCAAGTTCTGTGCCCATCGAGAGGGCCGGCGTTATTTCTATATTGAGCCATGCCTGATTCCATGCTGTCGATCGTCGTTCCGATTCACAATGAAGAACCAGCGATTCTACCTTTATATGACCGTTTAACTACGGTTCTCGAGGCCCTCGAGCGCACCTACGAAATTATTTTCATAGACGACGCCTCGACCGATCGCAGCTTTGAGCTGCTCACGAATTTAGTAGAGACCGATGCGCGGCTGAAGGTAATCCGGCTGCGGCGGAACTTTGGTCAAACAGGCGCGCTCGCGGCGGGCTTCGATGAAGCGCAGGGCGAAATCATCATTTCACTGGACGGCGATTTGCAGCACGATCCAGCGGACATCCCGGCGCTGCTCGAGAAAATCGAGGAAGGCTACGATATCGCGAGCGGCTGGCGCAAGGATCGCGTAGATAACGCAGTCACGCGCAAAGTTCCTTCGCGCATCGCCAATTGGATGATGAAAAAAGCTTCCGGCGTAGACCTGCATGATTTCGGCACCACCTTCAAAGCGTACCGGGCGGAAGTGCTGAAAGAGATCAATCTCTATGGCGAATTGCACCGGTTCATTCCTGCGCTGGCGAGCTTTTATGGCGCGCGCATCGCAGAGGTCCCAATCAAGAACATCGAGCGGCCCAACGGGGCCTCGCATTATGGCTTGAGCCGTACGCTGCGCGTGTTCTTCGACATCATCACGATTAAGTTTCTGCTGCGCTATCTGACCCGCCCCATGCACTTTTTCGGCATGTGGGGACTGGGCGGAATCGGGACGGGCGGTCTGATCTTAGCGACGCTGATCGTCCAGAAGGTGATGGGCCACGACATTCTCTCCGAGCACGGACCCCTGCTGATCGCGGGCGCGCTGCTGATCGTTTCGGGTCTCATCTTCTTCAGCACCGGTCTGATCGGCGAACTGCTGATGCGGACCTATTTTGAGAGTCAGGGCCGGCGCATCTATGCAGTTCGCGAGATTCGGACCCGCGGTGAACAGGTGATGCGTGCCGCTCGTTAGAGAATACAAAGGCGTCATCTTTGATTACGGCGGCGTGCTGGTTCATCATCAGAACGAAGCCGATCACGCGCGCATGGCGAAGGTGATTGGCATCGCCAGGACGTTTTCTCCGAGTTTTACTGGATTGACCGCTGTGCCTACGATCGCGACGCGCTCACTGGGCAAGAATACTGGGCGGAAATCGGACGCAAGACGGGCAAGCCGCTGAATGAAAAGCAGATTGAAGAGCTGATCGATTTAGACAACCACAGTTGGATGCAGTTCGATGAAGTGATGTGGGAGTGGATTCGACAGTTGAAGGCCGCCGGCAAGAGCGTGGCGATTCTTTCGAATATGCCGCGCGATTTAGGCGAGGCGCTCAAAACGGAGACGAACCGCCTGGATCTCTTCGACGCCGTGACGCTTTCGTATGAGGTGCGCGCGATCAAGCCGGAGCCGGCCATCTATGAGCATTGCCTGGAAGGCTTGGGCCTCGAAGCAAAAGACACGCTGTTCCTGGATGACCGCATCGCCAATGTGCAGGGCGCGGAGATGCTGGGGATCGATAGCGTCGAGTTCGTGAATCGGGACGACGTGCTTCTTCGGCTGAGAGGCTAGAGCATTCGTGCGCAATTGCGGAAAAAGCTAATCTCAGCGGTTATTCTGCTGCAACAGCACCGCCACATCCACCGTCTTCGCCGCAGTTGAGTGTGAGGCGATCTCGGTCTTCAGCGCCAGAGAACGGCTGGCCAGGAGTTTGCCTTCCTTCCGCCGATGTTGCGCTTTGTACACCGCCGAGCAGACGTCGAGCGAACTGATCATGCGCGGGTTGTCTGGACCGAGGATCTCGTCCCCCATTTTGAGCGCGCGGTCACAGGTATGCTCGGCTGCGTCCATATTTGCCGTTTTGCGCTGCAGGTTGGCCGCGATCACCAGGACGGCGTAGTAGTTCGATTGAAAGCGTCCGGGCATGCTGTCGAAGATGGCCATGGACTCCTTGAGCAGCGGCGCCGCATCGTCCACCTGATCTTCTGTAATCAGAGTCTGCGAAAGGTCGCCCAGAACAACCGCCAATTGCGGCCGGTCTTCGGCTTCGGCTTTGCGCAACAGCGACAGCGCTTCTCGGAACTTCGCCTCGGCACGATCGTAATGCGCCTCACGGTAGTACAGGGCCGCGAGGTCCTGAATAACGGCCGCCCGGCAGAAAATCGGTGTTGTCGGAGAGGCAGCGAACACTTCCGCGCTTTCGAGCAGATACCGTTCCGCACGTGCAAACTGCCCGACCTCGACGTAGAAGGCTCCTACATCCGAAAGCACGACGCCGACCCGTTCGCCCGCATGACCATCCGCCCCTTCCATAGTGTCCAAAGCGCGCAGATAGTTCTTTTCGGCTTCGTCCAGCCGTCCGATGACTTTCAGCGCAATGGCGAGTTCGTCGTAGGCGCGCGCAACCAGTTGCAGCGGAGCAGTTTGCGCTTTCAATTTGTCGATGAGTTGTTGGTACGCGCCGACCGCATCGGTGAAGTTGCCGGTCTGGCACAACCGCCGCGCTGCGGTAAACTGCCCTGACCAGGCCGCCGGCACAATCCCGCCGGCCGATGGAGCGGCTGGGGCCCATCTCCCCACAGAAAACGCGAGCGCTACTAATGCTGCAAATCGCGGGCTGAACATCCCACCTCCTAACAACTCGATGAGGTGAAATGTTCGTGCCTCTAAAAATACTAGGCTCTCAATCGGAGTTGTCCGATTCGAGCCCTCTCCGACGCAGACCGCCAAACGTTGCGCTGGATCGCGCCAAAGATAGCATAGGAAGCGATGAAATCCGCTCGCCTAACACTTCTCCTGCTTGGGGCCGCCTGCCTCGGCTTCGCACAGAACCAGCATTGGATCGGAAGCTGGGGAGCAAGTCCCGCCCGGCAGATCGATGATCCGGCCGCCATGCTAGCTGGAAAGCTTCTATACGAGAACCAAACCGTTCGCCAAATAGCGCACCTCAGCGCCGGCGGCCGCGCGATTCGAATCCGCCTCTCGAATGCCTACGGCCACCGCCCGGTCACGATCGGGGCGGTCCATCTGGCGCTCCAGCAATCGGGGTGCGATATTGTCGCGTCCTCCGATCACGCGGTCACCTTCGGAGGCAGCACCTCCGTAACGCTTCCGCCGGGCGCGCTTGTCTTGAGCGATCCCATCGACATGAATGTGCCGGCCTTGTCGGACATCGCCGTCAGCCTATATCTGCCCAAGCCCACCGCGGCCGCCGGTATTCACTACAGTGCCCAGCAAACGGCGTATATCGGAGCGGGCGATCAAACCGCCAGCGCGACGTTTCAGAAGAGCGCCGAATTCGGCTCGTGGGTCTTCTTCGATGGGCTTGACGTCTTGTCGGATTCGCCGACGGCCGGCGCAATCGTAGCGTTCGGCGATTCCATTACCGATGGCGCATGGGCAAC
The DNA here is from genome assembly GCA_963795905.1 of uncultured Acidobacteriaceae bacterium. Classification (GTDB taxonomy): domain Bacteria; phylum Acidobacteriota; class Terriglobia; order Bryobacterales; family Bryobacteraceae; genus Bog-105. The sequence goes on from CAWCJG010000002.1 coordinate 69,273, forward strand.
GGTCGATGCGAATCATCGCTGGCCGAACTATCTGGCAGACCGGCTCGCTCGCAAACGCATCGACTTGGGAGTTCTGGATGAGGGCATCGGCGGCAATCGCATCCTGCACGATGGAACGGATATCCGCTTCGGTGTCGCCGCCCTGGCGCGCTTCGACCGCGATGTGCTGGCGCAGGCGGGCGTGCGTTATGTCATCGTGCTCGAAGGCATCAACGACATCGGGCATCCCGGTTCCGGCGCGCCGATGAACGAGAAGGTATCGGCGGAAGACATCATTGGCGGCTACAAGCAGATGATCGCGCGCGCCCACGAGAAGAATATTCGGATCTTCGGAGCTACGCTCACGCCGTTCACCGGCACCACGATCCAGAACTACTACAGCCCGGAGAAGGAGCGTATCCGCGAGGCGGTGAATCAGTGGATTCGCACGAGCAATTCATTCGATGGCGTCATCGACTTCGATAAAGCGGTCCAGGACCCTGCGCATCCCGACCAGATGCTGCCCGCCTACGATAGTGGCGACCACCTACATCCGCGCGATCCCGGATACAAGGCGATGGCAGACTCAATCGACTTGTCGCTGTTCGAGTAAACGGAGCGCTTACTTCCGGCGGCCCGGTTTCAGGCTGCGATGCGGGACCATCCGCACATCCGCCGTGCGGCTAACTCCGTTCGACACGCCAATTCCTACCCTGAAATTGGAGAGGCAAGCCGACGCCGCAGTATCAAAACGATTCCGGCGATCACCGCAACCGCCAACACGCACTTTTCCACCAGCGCCAATCCGCCAATTACAAACCCTCCGGCAAGCGCCAGGTACGCCAGTAAGCACAGCGGACATTTCGGAAGTAAGATCAAAATCGGGATGGCCAGCAGCCACCCCGATTTCTTCGCGCATTTTCGGCAGTTCACTACTTTCACCCGCAAACCGAAACCAAAGCATCCGCGTCGTAACGATCATGGTGCCGCAGCCAGTCCATCGGCCTGTTAAAACCGCTTTCATCCCGCCCTTTCGGAGCCAGATCGAGGTAATTGTAGACACCGATAGCGACATCCAGGCCACGGGCATAAGTCGAGTACGTATGGTATATCGCACTGCTCGCGGCATCTTTACAGAAAGCGCTGAGACCCGGCGCTTCCGTTCCCGGGAACGGCTTGTCCGAGTAGTTGTAGTAAGCCTCTCCACGCTCAACCTGCTCGGGCGTAAAGGAAACGCTGTAATCAAAATTGAAGCTGCTGCCGAAGGAAGAAACCCACGGGAACTGCCAGCCCATCCGTTTCTTGAATGCCTCGATTTCGGGGAGCGGCGCCCGCGAGACCGCTACGAGACTCACATCTCGATGCGCCAGATGCACCAGCATCGGATCGAAATGATCGGAAATGAAAGAACACCCTTTGCATCCTTCCGCCGCTCCCGGGCCGAGCATGAAGTGATAAACAAGTAACTGGCTCTTGTGGTTGAATAGATCGGCCAGGCTGCACTTACCGCACGGCGCTTCGAATACATACTCCTTCTCCAGGCGTTCCCAGGGTAGGTTACGCCGCTGTTCGGCGATTTCGTCCATCTGGCGCCGCAGTTCTTTCTCGCGCGCCAGTAGTCCCAATCGCGCTTGCAGCCATTGCGGATGCTCCACTACGTCGTGACCGAGGACCTGCGTGTTCGACATTTCGGCAATCATTGCGCTTTCTCCTTTTCCAATTTGTGTTCCGCGACCCGGCGGATACGATCTAGAATGCTGCCCCATCCTTGATTCACGCCAGCGTGGATGTTCTCCGGTAACCAGCCGGCAGCACGGTGGCAGAACTTCATGCGTGTCCCCGCTCCCTCGCTGGTCAAGCGGTACTGCACGTTGGATGCAGCCGGCATGGACATAAACAAGGGCCCACTGATTTCGAGCAGCCCCGGCGGTTTGATCGCCTGCACATTGCCCCACCAATGACCGGCGTTATTGCCCAGATCCCGGTACCACCGCCCGCCCGGCCAGGGTTCCAATTTCATCGGTATCGGCTCGCCGTCCGGCTTCTCGTTGAGCGGGCCTAGCTGTTCCAGAATCGTCTCGAACACAACATCGATCGGAGCCGCGATGAACTCCTCCCGCACAATCTCGAGCGTCTGCATGGTTTCTTGTACTGCGATGTCCGGCATATTTAGTCCTTTCTGTCCTTTTTTGCTGCACGCGCCTTTGCTTCGGCGCGTTGTTTGATGCGGTCGATCTGATGCGACCAGAACTGCTCATACTGCTTCACCCAATCGTGCACTGGCTTCAATCCTTTCGGCTCCAGCCTGTACAAGCGCAGCGGTCCTTGCGTCGTCACCGAAACAATCCCGACTTTCCGGAGAACGCCCAGATGCTTCGATACCGCCGGTTGCGGCAGCGCCAGGCGGCCAACCAAGTCGCCAACCGCGCGCGCCTCACCGTTCCCGAGCAGGTCGATGATCTCCCGTCTCCTCGGCTCCGCGATCGCGTTGAAGACGTCGCTGGTGGTTGCCGCTCTTGCCATACTCCAAGCATATTCCAATATGGGAATATGTCAACAAGAAAATTTGGACGGATTGGCGGTTGACTCCCGGCGCTGATTAGCAGCACAATGTAGAGGAAACAATGCTAGGCGAGTTCGAGTACTTTCTGCTTTCTTCCGCAGCGCGCCTGGGAGCAGACGCGTACGGCGCGGCGATATGGCAGGACATTGCAAGCACGACGGGCCGGCAGTGCTCCTTGGGAGCGCTGTATACCACGCTCGACCGCCTCGAGCGGAAGGGCTTTTTGAAGACGTGGATGGGACCGTCCAGCCCCGAGCGAGGCGGACGCGCGAAGAGAATGGTCCGCATCACCGCGAAGGGAATGCGTGAAGCGCAAACGTTCTATGAAGCAGTGATGAAGGTCAGTGCCGGCGCGGACTGGGCGACCGTGGGAGTCAACCGGTGAACGGGATTGTCGCCAGACTTTCAAAACTACTGAACCCGGCCGATCGCGAATTCGTCTGCGGCGACCTCACGGAATTGCACATCAGTCCACAGCGCGCGGCCGCGAACATCCTGGGCCTTTTCGCTCGTCGGCAATTCCAGCAATGGTCGCACTGGGAGCCTTGGGCGGCGCTTCTCGGGGTGGGCGCTCTGAGCGGGTTCTTTCTCAGCGACTCGGTCGCTAACCTTTCGACCGCCCTGTTTTTGCAGATCAGAACGTATCTCGTGTACGGCGTTACTTATGAACCGGGAGGGGTCACGCCCACCCAAATCGTAGCCTTCATTGCTGTGGGCGCGATGGCGACAGCGCTTTGGTTTTGGGCCTGCGGATTTGTGCTCGCATCGCTTTCAGGGCGCGCACTATGGATTACCTGCACTCTGTTCTATTGCGTCGTTCGGGATAGCTGGTTCACACGGATGTCGCTCGCCGGGAACATCATCCTGAAACACAGCTTCTTGAGCAACCTCCTTTTCAGCCTGTTACCGCTCGATCCGCTCAGCATTCTTTTGTGGATAGTTTTCGGCTTTGGGATTCGATCCGCCAGGAAGCGCCCACCGGGACAGATGTCGCTAGTGTTGTTGGCGGCTCTCGGCGTCGCGTCCGCGCTTCTGATCGGCTGGATGCAAAGCTGGTTTGCAATCGGCTTCGCCCATTGGAGCGGACAATCGTATACACCGCCAGCATTGCTGTATCGCGCGCTGCCCATCATCGCGATGGCCTGGCCAGTGCTGTCCCTTCCCCTGGTGAATGTGGCCGCAGGGAGAAATCGAGTTGCATGTCAAGGAACACTCAGATGAAGTCCCTCGTGTTTGCGGCTTGCATTAGCGCCGCGGTAACTGTGCAGATGCCGGCGGCAACGGTCAAGGCGTCCTTGAAGCCGCCCGCATCTCGGAGTACGGCGCCAGCGTTCAGCTTGCCTGACGCGAACGGGAACATACAACGCTTACCCGATTATCGAGGCAAAGTGGTCGTGTTGAATTTCTGGGCCACCGACTGCGGCGGATGCCGTCTGGAGATTCCTTGGCTCGTCGACATAGCGAACACGGTTAAAGGCAAAAGCGTCGCGGTAGTCGGCATTTCCATGGACATCTCCTATGAGGACTTGAAGAACGCCAGCGACGCATGGGCGAGGGTGAAACCGTTTACCGCGGTCCACGGCATTACTTATCCGATCCTGATGGGCGATGAGAAAGCAACAAAAGCGTACGATATCCAGGCCCTGCCGGCGACTTATCTGATCGATCCTCGCGGCCGTATCGCTGCAACGTACGTGGGACTGATCGATGAACAGAACGTACTGGTCAACGTCAACCGCTTACTCGATGAAAAATAGCAGACCCTCACTCACTCACGGTCGCGCCTTGGCGGGTTTTCTACTGTAAACCCGAGCTGTAGTCTCCCAGCATGGCGTGGCGGATCAGCTTAATCGGCACGCCGCCCTGTTTGATAAAGTCCGTGTGGAACTGCTCGAGCGAGAAGTTCGCGCCCATCTTCCTCTTGTAATCCTCGCGGAGCTTCAGGATCTGCAGCTTACCGAGCGTGTAGTACATATACAAAAAGTCCGACGTAGCGCGCTTAGTTTCGACTTCCGCCGTGGCCTGTGACTGGAGTCCTTCCTTGACGAAGAACTGGATGCCCTGCTCATAGGTCATCTTGCCCATGTGCATCTCCATGCCGACAATGTAGCGGCAGTCCCGCAGAAGCGCTTCCCGAAGCTGGCCAATGCGCAGTTCCGGATTGTTGTTTCCGTAGCCTTCATCTAGCATCATCTGCTCCGTGTAGTGCGCCCATCCTTCTACGTTCGTGTTGGCCCAGATCAGCTTGCGGGTCTTTGACGGCACATCGCGGAACCACATGAGCTGTACGAAGTGCCCCGGATATGCCTCATGCACGGCGACGCTCACGATGGTGCTGCGATTGAATCCTTCCATGAACGAAGCGACGTGCTGCGGACTCCAGTCCTTCTCGGGCAGGGTCACGTTGAATAGCGCCTGCTTGGCCACCTTCTCATACGGTCCGGGAGTATCCATTGACGCGAACGTCAGTGCTCGCATGAACGGCGGAGTCTCTTCCACAACCGGCGGCGGAGCGGGCGGCAGCGCAATGATGTTATGCGAGCGGATAAACTCCACCAAGCCATGGAACGTATCCCGGAACGACTGCAGCAACTGATCCGGTGGTGGGTAATCCTTGGCGATGCGCTCGGTCACCTTCTCCGGCGTCGCATTTGGGTTGATCTTCTTAGCCGTGTCACGTAACCAGGCCTGATTCTTCCGCAGATCCGCGTATCCGATTTCGAGCAAGCGGTCGAGAGGCGTATCGACCATTTCGTTGTACATCAGCGCCTTGTGGAAGTTGTCAGAGCCGACGCGGAAATCGCCTTGGGAACGCGGCAGCAAGTCATTCTTGAGCCACCTCTCGTAAACCTTCATTGCGTCCACAACGCTCGCGTTAACTTTCTTGAATTGAGTGAGCAGTTTCTGGTCGGTCACGCTCGAGAACGCCTTGGGGACGTCACTCTGGAAGAAGCTCATATTGCCGGGCAACTGCTCCAGCGCAACCTCGGTGAAAATCTTCGGCGGATTTTTCAATTGGGCGCGCGCATCGTTGAGCATCTGGGGAATCTGCTGTTCGCGGGAAATCACGTCAGCCAGGCGCTCCTCGGCAGGTGCGAAGTTCCGGCTGATGAGGCTAAAGACGGATGCCGTTGCACCGCTTGAATAGAAATCCGGGTTGCTGGTCTGCGGCCGGATACTGGCCCAGGTGAGAAGGTCTGCCCGTAGATGCGCGATCATCCAGTCGCGGTCGTCCGTCTGGGGCTGTTTCTCGAACTCCGGCAGATACCGGCGCGACAGTTCAATGCGTTGCTGGATGCCGCGTTCGGAATAGTCTTCCAGTTGCCGATCGTATGGATGATGAAACCCAGCCGCGGTGGCCGCGGTCGGATTCAGCCGGAAGTAATCGTCAAAATATTGGTCGACCAGAGAATCGAACTTAAAAGGCCCGGTTTGCGCGTTTAGCATCAGTGCTCCCGCCGCGAACAGCAGACAAAGCTTCATGCTTTACATTGTATGGACCGGCAGTTCGGTCCCGGGAGTACTGCTCAGTAGCGCGGTACCAGCGGATCTACTTCGATGCTCCACCGGTCAATTCCGCCGGCTACACTAAAGCAGTTTTCGACTCCGTGCTGCTGCAGCCAGACTGCCACGTTAAGGCTCCGGACCCCGTGGTGGCAGAGCACTGCGACGTCGCTTTCGTCGGCGAAACCCTCAATCTTCTGGAGCTCTTGCGGCACGGAGCCCATCGGGATCGGCACCGACCCTTCGATGCGCGCCAGGGCGTATTCGGCGGGTTCGCGCACGTCCAGGATTGTGACGCGCTCGCCTGCTTTGAGGCGGGCGTCTAATTCTTGCGGCGTAATCTCCAGGGGCACACCCTTATTCTCGCCTGTTCAAAATGCATGCTGCGTGGCATACTAATTCCACTCAGGAGGCGCAGGGTCATGATCGAATTCCGCGAAATGCTCGATGACGGGGCGTTTCGTAACCTGTCCTGGGCCCAAAAGCTGCAAAACGCCATGCGCGCCCGCGGCCTATCCGATGCGGGACGGTTGATTTCGCCCGTGCTCCGCCCCTGTTTCCTCTCGGGCGCCCAGGTGGACCGGCTCGCGGAAGCATGCGTCCGGGTGTCCTCGCTCTTCAACCGTCTGGAAACTACCTTTTCGAAGAGCCCCGAATGGATGCAGCGCCTGCGCATGCTGCCTTCCGAGAAGGTTCTCGCCGCCCAGGAATGCGAGTGCCCCCGCACCAGTTTCGCCACCAGCATTGAAGCGGTCATACAGAATGGCACCCTCCGTCTTTCTTCGATTGAGACGTGCAGCCCGGTCGGGCTGGGTGTCGCCCACGAGTTGAGTGAGCTTTTTTCGGAGACGCCTGTCGTCTCGAAATTGCGCAAATCAGGCTACAGCGTGGCGCCGGTCAGTACGGAATGCAAGCTGCTGCCCTCCGTTCACAAAATGTGGTGCGAACGAGGCGTTGCACACCCGCCCCGCATCGCCGTCATGGCGGATCATGCCAACACGGAGGCACGCTTTCTTGCGGCAATGCTGTCTGAAGATGAGGCGCCCGCGGAAATCTGCCCGCCCGAACAGTTTGTTTATCAGAACGGAAGCCTACTGGCCGCCAACAAGGGCGTCGATTTGGTCTTCCGGCGCGTAAGCGCGCGCGACCTGCTGGTGCAATCCGGTTTGGCGCACCCGCTGCTCCGGGCGTACCAAGAGGGATCAGCATGCGTGGTCAACAGCTTCCGCTCGGAAGTCGGGCGCCGCCGCGTGTTGCTCGAATTCCTCACGGAACCCGCATTGCGCGCCACGCTCTCGCCATCTGAGCGCGAAACAGTCGAGAGCTATATCCCGTGGACACGTGTCATTTCTCGGCGCAAAACGACTTACTGCGGCGAGGAAATCGATTTGATTCCGTTCGCGTCTCGCCACCGTAGTCGCTTCAGCTTGAGCGCCATCGAGGACGGCGGAGAGAAACAAACCTATAATGGTGCGGACTGTTCCGATACCGTATGGCATCGAACGCTTCAGACTGCCGCGCCCGGCGCCTGGTTGTTACAAGAACAGCCGGCTGTGGTCGAACCGTTTCCTGTAATGCACTACGGCGATTTGCAGATCAAGAAGCTGCAGGTCAGTATCCATGCCCACGTGATTGCGGGCGAACTGCGCGGAGCGGTGGCTCAACTCAGCCTGCCTTCCGCCGGCTGCGCCCGGCCGGTCGCGCTCGCACCGGTATTTTCAGTAACCGGGCGCGCGTAAGCGGACAGATCTAAATCGCCTCGAGTTCTTCCTCGAGTAATTGTTTCTGATACAGCGACGCGTAGTAACCGCCGCGCGCTTGCAGCTCTTCGTGTGTGCCCATTTCGACCACGCGCCCGTGCTGCAACACGATGATCCGATGCGCCGTGCGCACGGTGGACACACGATGGGAAATAAGAATCGTGGTGCGCCCCTGCATCACTCCCGCGAGCCCGTTCAGAATGCGCTCTTCGGTTACCGTATCGACGCTCGCCAACGCGTCGTCGAGAATCAGAATCCTCGGGTTACGCAGAATCGCGCGTGCGATCGCAGTGCGCTGTTTCTGCCCACCGGATAAGGTGATGCCCCGTTCGCCGACCACGGTTTCGAGCCCGTGGGGGAAGGTCTCAATATCGGGGCCTAGGCCCGCTATTTCGGCTGCCTGCCGAATCTCTTCCGGTGTGGCGTCGGACGCGCCCCAGGCGATGTTCTGGCCGAGTGTCGCGCTGAAAAGAAATGTTTCCTGCGGCACGAATCCGATTTCTCTTCGCAATGCCTCCGGATCGAACTGGCGCACATCTGTTCCGCCGATCTCAACCGATCCGCTTACCGCGTCGTGCAATCTCGGGATCAAACTCACCAGCGTGGTCTTCCCGCTGCCTGTTTGCCCGACGATGGCAATCGTCTCGCCTTCCTGAATGTGTAGATCGATACCCGATAAAACTTCTCGGCCCGCAAAGCCCATGTGCACGTTTCGGAAAGTCACGCTAGCCGGAACGCGGGTGGGCTCGAGCGGTTCCGCGGGCGCCACAATGGACGGCCGTTCGTGCATGATCTCATTGATGCGGTTCAGCGACGCCGTCCCGCGCTGCATCAGGTTGACAATCCAGCCCATCGCAATCATCGGCCAAATCAGCATGCCGAGATACGTGCTGAACATGACGAAACTGCCCAGCGACATCTGATGCGCCAGCAACTGTTTTCCGCCCGCAAATAGTAAAAGCAAAAAAGTGACCCCGACCAGTCCTTGCAGCATGGGATTGAATAATCCCTGAATGCGCGCCAGTCCGAGGTTCTCGCGAATGTAGTCCTTGTTCAGCTTCTCGAACTGCGCGACTTCCGCCGTCTCCTGTCCATAAGCGCGCACCACTCGCACGCCCGCCAGGTTCTCCTGTACGCGGCTGCTGATGTCTGAAAACATGCTCTGGATATGTTCGAACCGTGTGTGGATGCGGCGCCCGAACAGCAGGACGGCGATGGATACGATGGAGCCGGCGCGAGCGAGACGAACGTCAGGTGCGCGTCAGTGGCCAGCATCACGCTGATTGCGGCGATCAACATCAGCGTCGTATCGCCCCAGTACATGATGCCGGGTCCGAGCATCATACGTACCGCATTCAGGTCATTCGTGCTGCGCGCCATGATGTCGCCTGTCCGGTAGCGGCCGTAGAAGTCCTGCGATAGGCGGGTCAGGCAGCCGAAAAGGTCGTTGCGCAGATCGAACTCGATGTCGCGCGAAATGCCGATAATGATCACGCGCATCCAGTATTGGAACACTCCCTTGATGCCGGACAACGCGATCAGCCCGCCTGCAAGCTCGACGAGCACGCGAAGCTGGAAGCCGCGCGTCAGGGAATCGACGCCGTACTTGATCACGAGCGGTTGTGCGGCGGCCAGCAGATCCTTCAGGATCAGGGCCCCTATGCCTAGAACCAGTCCGCCCTTGTAGCGCCGCACATACGGCCACAATGTCACCAGCGATTTCAGCATCGTGCGGTGGCCAAGAACTCCCTCATCCCTTCAGTTTCCTACGCCCACCTCATCGCACCGGACGGGTTCTCAGCTATCGCGGCCAGACCATAATGTCGATGCGCGTTTCGAGCGCAATCGGTTTGCCGTCCAGAGTCGCTGCCTTGAAGTGTGCCTGCGGCAAGGAATCGGTTACTGCTTTTACAACCTCGTTATCCATGGTGTCGAGCACAGTTGCATCGATGAAGTCACCGCTCGGCGTCACCACTCCATCCACTGCTACATGAAGCGTGACTGTCGGTGCGTTGGAACCAGGCGTGTACTGCGGGGCGGGCAGATTGAGCACTTTCGGCGGCACAAAAGCGCCGGGTATCGCGGGTTGCGATTTCTCGTTGTCACCTTGAATTTTGTAAACAGTCTCTCCCCGCGAGTCTTTCGCGTGGGTGGGGCTCACGATCACCACGGGCTTGTCTTTGTGTTTTGCGCTTACAGGGAAGGTGACGGCCAGAGGCAGCACGCATAACGCGAAGACTCTGGCACAAAAAACGGAATGCCGACGCATGGGTTCATTCTGCCAAACCGGTCCCGGCAAACGTCAGCGCGGCCGAAGATGCAGGACGGTTTCGAAATGATACGTCTGTGGAAATAAATCGACCAGAGTCATTCGAGTTACCTCGTACGTCTCTCGTAGCTGCTTCAAATCCCTGCTCATGGTGGCCGGATCGCAACTGACCAGTATCAGTTGGGACGGCTGGAGGCGGAGGAGTTCCGCTGTTGCCTGCTTGCCCAATCCCGCGCGCGGCGGGTCGGAAATAACCAGATCGGGCCGCTCCCGCAGAGCCTGCAAGAACTCTTCCGCGCTCCTTTTGACAGTTCGGACGTTGGGAGCCGAACGCCCTGCATTATGTGCCAGATCGCGATACGCGGGCCCGCCTCGCTCGACGGCATCGATCCGCTCGAACTGGCGAGACATCGGCAGCGAGAACAGTCCCACACCCGCGTAGAGATCTACTCCGTACCCGCCCTTCCGCTCGCTCAGTGCTTCCTGAACCAGCGCGTCGATCAGGAAGCGGTTTACCTGAAAGAATGCCCCGCGGCTAATCCGAAACGGGAAACCCGCGGCCTCGTATTCGATGGCTCCCGGCAATAAGTTGGGGAGAAACGTAGAGCACCACTCGAAGAATCTGGCCGCGACAGGCCGCGTGGTTTCTCCTATGGTCAACTGCAACTCGTGGCCGTTGGTAAACAATTCCAACGATCGAAGAAAGGAAGGCCATTGCGGCTGCTTCACCGCCCAATCGAGTTTCCCGATCGCTTCAACGAGAACCGGCGACGAGATGTAGCAATGATCGATATTGCAGATCTCGTGAGAGCCGAATTTGCGAAAGCCCGATTCCCCCTCTGCGAAATGGAGTTGAATCCGGTTTCGATAGAACCACGGGTCTCCGGTAAGAGTCTGGATCTCTCCGGGGTACGCAAACTTGGCGAGCCGTTCCAGCGTTTCTCGAAGAATCGCGACTTTCTGGGTGACCTGATACTCGTAGGCGGCGTGCTGATATTGACAGCCTCCGCAGCCGGAGAAGTACTCGCAGCGGGGCACAACACGTTCGGCGGCTGGTTGCAGAACTTGCGGCAGCCCAATGCCGCGCAGCATGCCCGCGTTCGCCCGCTCCGTCTCCACGCTAATGCGCTCACCTGGCAGGACGAACGGAGCGAGTAGCACCTGACCCTCAACCCGCGCTAATCCATCTCCGCCGTATACCAGCTTTTCAATATCCGCCGTTACCGCATCCCTTACCATGAAATTTCGCTCACCCCATGAAAGCACGTGTTTTCTCCGGAATTCAGCCTAGCGGGCGACTTCACCTCGGCAATTACTTGGGAGCTCTGAAGAACTGGAGCGAGATCCAGTCGCAATACGAAAGCATTTTTTGCATCGTCGATCTGCACGCGATCACGGTATATCAGGACCCGAACGCGCTTCTCGCCAGTATCCGGCAAACAGCCGCGCTCTTCCTCGCGTGCGGCATCGATCCGAGACACTCCTCCATCATCGTTCAATCGACCGTAGCGCAACACGCAGAGCTGTGCTGGCTGCTCACCTGTGTGACTCCGCTCGGTTGGCTAAACCGAATGACGCAGTTCAAGAGCAAGGCGGAAACGCAGGAGACGGTCGGGACCGGGTTGCTGGATTACCCGGTGTTGATGGCGGCGGACATTCTGCTCTATCAGGCCGCAATCGTGCCCGTGGGCGAGGACCAATCGCAGCACCTGGAGCTTACTCGCGATCTGGCGCAACGATTCAACTCCCTGTACGGCGAGACGTTCGTGATGCCGGAGACGCGCTTGCCGGCCGTAGGAGCGCGCATTATGGGGCTCGACGATCCCGAACAGAAAATGAGCAAGTCCGCTCCCGGGCCCGAATCATGCGATCGGGTTACTGGACGATCCCAAGACGGTTCAGAAGAAAATTGCCCGGGCGACCACCGATTCCCTGCCCGCCGTTGACCTGGAACATATGGGTCCCGGCGTGGCCAATCTGATCACGATGGCCCAAGCCTGTGATCCGTCCCTTACGCGCGATTCGTTCATTGGCCTGCGCTACGGCGATCTGAAAAAGCGAGTTACCGAGGCCGTTTTAGCGCGTCTGGAGCCGATCCAGCGCAAGTACGCCGAAATCACGGCGGACCCCGCCTACATCGATTCGGTATTGACCGAAGGACGCGGACCGTGTCGCTCCAATCGCCGAGGACACCGTCCGCAAAACGAAAGCCGCGATGGGTCTCTACGTGTAGCACTTTCGCAACGTGGGTAACATAAAAGTAGCCACGAATGCCGACCGAAGTACTGGACGAGCCCAAGGTGCAAGACCTCTATCAGGCTCTCGAGGACCGCGTGCACGCGCTCCGTCCCAAAGAAGACCTGACACCGCTTGAAGCGCGCGTTCCAGTTCGCAACGGAGCGGCACGGCGACCAGAAGCGCAAATCGGGCGAGCCGTTTATCACCCATCCGATCGCGGTAGCCAACATCCTGGTCGAAATGGAAATGGATTTCGGTCTGCCTGGTCAGCGGTCTGCTCCACGACGTGGTGGAAGACGGCGACGTACGGCTGGACGAGGTGAAACAGCGCTTCGGTGAGGAAGTGGCGCTCGTAGTCGACGGCCTGACCAAGCTGAAGAAAATCGGCTTTGCCAACCGCGAGGACCGGCAGGCCGAGAGCATCCGGAAAATGCTGCTCGCCATGACGGGCGATATTCGCGTCATCATCGTCAAACTGGCGGACCGCCTGCACAATATGCGCACGATCGCAGCCTTCCGCGCGACCGCCAAGTCGCCATTGCGCAGGAAACGATCGATATCTACAGCCCCATCGCGCACCGCCTCGGCATGGGCAAAATCCGCGGCGAACTGGAGGATCTGGCATTTCACACGCTGGAACCGGAAGCCTCGTCGGAACTTCTGCGCGAGATCGAGTCAAAGCGCGCACGAACACGAGGAATGGCTGCGCCGGATTCAGAAGCAGATTGAAGAAAAACTGGCGAGCGAGGATGTTCCGGCTCGCGTGGAAGGCCGAGTCAAGCGAGCGTACTCGATTTATCAGAAGCTCAAACGGCAGAAGATCAGCCTCGATCAGGTATACGATCTGCTGGCGGTCCGCATTATCACGGATTCAGTGAAGAACTGCTATGCCGCGCTCGGCGTCATCCACAACGAATGGCATCCCATCCCTGGACGGATCAAGGACTTCATCGCGATGCCGCGCCCGAACCTGTACCAGTCTCTACATACGTCTGTCATTGGCCCGGGCGGGTTTGCTTTTGAGGTGCAGATCCGGACAGCCGAGATGCACCGCATCGCCGAGGAAGGTATCGCCGCGCACTGGAAGTACAAGGAAGGCAGCAGGGGCCCCGGCGACGAGGACCAGCGGATCGCGTGGCTGCGCCAACTCGTTGAGTGGCAGCGCGAAATGCGCGATGCCACCGACTTCATGTCGACCCTCAAAGTCGATCTATACCCGGAGGAAGTCTACACATTCACACCGCGCGGACGCGTAGTCGTGCTACCCCGCGGCGCCAGCCCCATCGACTTCGCTTACTCGATTCACACCGACGTCGGGCACACCTGTGTCGGCGCCAAGGTGAACGGAACCATCAAGCCGCTCAAATACGCGCTTGCGCAATGGCGACGTCGTCGAAATCCTGACGCAGCCCGGCCATCAGCCAAGCAAGGATTGGCTGGGTCTTGTCAAAACGGCTCGCGCCCGCAATAAGATAAAGCACTTCATCAATGCAACGGAGCGCGCGAAAGCAGTTGAGATTGGGCAGAAATCTCTGGAAAAAGAAGCGCGGCGGCTAGGGGTAAACCTGGGCCGCATTTCGCATCACGACTTGCAGAACGTCGCTTCCGATTACGGCGTTGCCAAGACGGAAGATCTTTACGCGGCGCTCGGGTTCGGAAAGTATTCGGCACGCCAGATCCTGCAAAAGGTCGCGCCGGAGGAAGTCGAAGCCGCAAGCTTCGCCCATCGCGCCAATTCGACCCGTCACGCCGGGCCCATTTGGCGATGGCGACCTCACGATCCACGTCAAGGGCAACAACGATATCCTCGTCTACCGGGCGAAGTGTTGCAACCCGATCCGGGGCGAGCAGATCGTCGGCTACATTACACGCGGCAAAGGTGTCGCCGTTCATTCCGTCCAATGCTCGAACGTCCAGAACCTGATGTACGAGGCGGAACGGAAAATAGACGTGGAATGGGCCCGCAGCGGCAGCGAGCCGATGCCCGTCAAAATCGTGATCTACACCGATGACCGGCCCGGCATTCTGCACCAGCTCACTTCCATCCTGACCAATGAGTCCACAAATATACGCACCCTCGAAGCGCGCGCGGACGAGAAAAGGACAGATGATAGCGCGGTAGTTGATATCACTATCGACGTCCGTGACAAGAAGCAACTCGAAAGAGTAATCAGCGCGTTCCGCCGCATACCTGGCGTGCGGGATCTCGAGCGCGTTGCCGCGACTTAACGAAGTATGAAAGAGACCAAGGGAGAACCCGAGCATATCGCCATTTCTAAGTCGACCGGCATCGACATAGATTGGCGCGACGGGCACCACAGCCGCTATAGCCTCGCCTTCTTGCGCGATAACTGCCCGTGCGCGACTTGCACCGGCGCACACGGCACGGAGCCGCAAGCGTCCAATTACTCCAATCCCGGCCCCTTTCCCATGTTCAAGCCCGCCTTGAAAATGAATTCAGTAGAGCCAATCGGGCAGTATGCGATACGAATCTACTGGAATGATGGCCATAGTTCCGGGATCTATTCCTTCGATCACTTACGCTCGATTTGTTCGTGCGACGAGTGCAAAAAAGCCGTTCTTAATACAAATTCACGAACTTAATTACATACTTTCGAATATCCTGGAATTGTCACCGCATACATCGCATCGGAAGAGGAGAGGTGCGCTCGCCTTTTTCTCGCGTTGGAGGCGTGCCCAGGCATGTTGAATTTCTTCGGACAGTTGTTCGGGACCGGGTTCATGCCGCATCAGACTCCGCTAGGCGATCCGGGCGTAGTTGTCCTGCATGTGGCGTCGGACTCGCTCATTGCACTTTCTTGCTTTGCCATTCCGGCCGCCCTGCTCTTTGTAGTGCGCCGCCGGCGCCCTCTGACCTACCCGTGGATCGCGCTCTTGTTTGCGATATTCACGTTCGGCTTGGGCGCTAGTCATCTGCTCGCTGCGCTTTCGGTCCTGCTCCCTTTGTACGGTTTTAGCGAGGCGGCAAAAGCCTTTACGGCCATTGCCGCCATGGCCGCCACCGTCTGTTTTTACCGTGCGCTGCCTTCCCTAATCCAAATGCCCAGCCCCGTCGCCCTGCGCGAAGAAATCATTGAGCGGGAACGGGTGGAACGGGAAATCCGGGACATGAACCGCTACCTGGAATTGCGCGTCGTGGAGCGAACAAATGAACTGGAACGGACCAATGTGCGCCTGGTCGAGAGCGAACTGCGCATGCGCAACATTCTCGACGGCGCTAAATCGCTGGTCTACGTCAAGGACCTCCAGGGTCGCTACACGTTTGTGAACGAGGCTTTCTGTCGAACAAGCGGCCGCCGGCGCGAGGATATCCTCGGGAGCACCGATTTCGACTTGTTTGGCGCCGAATTCGCGAGAATTTACCGGGAAAACGATCGCCGAGCCCTGGATTCAGGCGCCATTGAGTGTGAAGAGACTGGAGAGGCCGGCGGGGGAACAGTTTATCTCTCGAGCAAGTTCGCCTTGAAAGATTTTGAAGGTAGGCCGTACGCGATCTGCGGAATGTCGAACGACGTCACCGAGAGGCGCGAGGCCGAGAAACTGTTGATACGCGCCCACGAGGACATGAGGAACAGCGAGGAACGCCTGCGCCAGATTATGGATTTGGTGCCGGACATGCTGTGGAGCGCGAACGTGGACACTACCGTCCGATTCATTAGTCAGCGCTATCTGAAGTACGCCGGATACTCACCTCAGGATTTCGAAAACTACGGGTTTCTGTCGCTGTTCCATCCGGAGGATCTGCACAAGATTACGTCGACTTACCGCGATGCGATCGAGACAGGAGATCCGGCGGAAGTGGAAGTCCGCATACGCCGGCATGATGGCGTGTACCGCTGGTTCCTATCCCGAACAGTTCCCGTCTGGAACGAGAATTTTCAGGTGGAGTATCTGATCGGCGCGGTTACCGACATCGACGAATTGAAGCGGACAGAGCAGGCGTTGCGCCGCTCTAATGAGGAGTTGGAGCAATTTGCCTATGCCGCCGCGCACGACCTTCAGGAGCCGTTGCGGAACGTCTCAACCTCCTTAGGAATGTTGGAGCGGCTGGTGGCCGACCGGATCACCCCGGAGGAAGGGGAATGGATCCAGAAGAGCATTCAGAACGCCGTTCGCATGCAGGCCATGGTCAAGGACCTGCTGCAATATTCCCGGGCAGTGTCTGACGCCGAGGCGCCCGTATCCCCGGCGAATCCCGAAACCGCCATACAAGCCGCCCTGTCGAATCTGGATCGTGCGATCAAGGAGTCGGAAGCGAAGATCGCGGTTTCACCCCTGCCCAGAGTGCCGGTCTTCGAGCAGCATCTCGTCCTGCTGTTTCAGAACCTGGTGAGTAACTCGTTGAAATACCGCAGCGGCGACCGCGCCCCGGAAATCTCGATCACTGCGGCGCCCAACGGTTCCGAATGCGAGTTTTCCGTGACCGACAACGGCATCGGTTTCGATCCTGTCTATGCCGAACGCATTTTCAAAGTATTCAAGCGCCTGCACAATCGCGATGAATACGCGGGCAATGGGATAGGATTAGCAATTTGTGCGCGTATTGTGACGCACTATGGGGGCCGCATCTGGGCGGAGGCAAGTCCCGGCCAGGGGGCAACGTTCCGATTTACGTTACCGACTCTTCGAAAATGAACGACTCGCAACCGTCGAGCACCCGTGTCCTGCTTATGGAAGACAACCCTGTAGACGTACGCCTGCTCCGCTACGCTCTGTCGAAAAATGAGAGTTGGCAGACCGAATTGACGGTTGCCGACGATGGGGAGAAAGCGGTCCGGTTTCTCAGTGAGCAACCACTGCCCGACTTTGTCATTCTCGACCTGAATCTACCGAAGCTGGATGGTCCGGAAGTGCTGCACTGGATTCGCTCCACAGAGAGGACTCGCGCCCTGGTGGTTGCGATTGTGAGTTCTTCGCCGATGGACCAGATTCGCAGTAAGGTGACGGGTGCGCGCGCGGAGGCGAACTTCTATTTCACCAAGCCGATGGACGTGCAATCCTTCGTCAATTTAGGAGAGGCGCTCGAAGAGTCTTATCGCGGCGCCGCGGGGCGGAACGGTTTCCCTAAAGAAGGCGGAAGTTGACTTCCACGTTCGCCGAGACGGCAACCGGCTTGCCGCCTTTCATGGCCGGCCGGAAGCGCCACTTCTGAACGGCTTCGATCGCCTTTTCATCCAGCCCGAGGCCGAGTGGCCGGATCACTTTGATATCGCGCGGAATGCCGTTCGCGTCGATGACGATGGATAACAGCACTACGCCCTGGTACTTGGCCTTGCGGGCATCTTCGGAGTACTCCGGCTCAACCTTCGAAATGATCTGGGGCGAGGAGACATCGCCTCCGATCTTGTAGACGCCACCACCCGTGCCGCCGCCGCTCCCGGGACCATAGCCGTTTCCGTTCCCATTTCCGAGTCCCTGCCCGTTCCCGTTCCCGAAGCTGCCCGCCATGGCGTTCGCCAAGGGATCGCCGTAGTTGTTTGCCGTAATCTGCGGCGCCGGTGCATTAATGGTCGGCACTAGAGGGAGTTTCGGCTGCTGAACCGCCAGCATGGGAGGCATGAACGGCTTAGGAGCCGGTTTCGGGGCTTCACCGTGAACCGGAGGTTTCGGAGCCTTCTGGCCGCCGCCGCCATGGGCCTGTTCAGCCGCCTTTGGCAATTTGGGTTTCCACGCCGGAACGTAAATCGGCGTCATGACCTCGTTCACCTTTTTCTGGATCGCCGGGGATTGGAAGATGACCAGGAGCAACGCCACCACCGCTACGTGAATAGCGATGGAAATGCCTGCGGAACGTCCCTTGTCCGCCTTGTACGCACCCCAGATTGGGGCCACTTCCACCGGTCGCGAAGTCACTTCGAGAGGGGCCAGCTTTGGAGGGTTGAACAGCTCTTTTACGTTCCGGATCAGCGACTTAAACCAGGGGGTCTCGACCGCGTACATGTCCCCCAGCAACCCGAGTTCAGGCTCTGCCGGGCGACTTCCCGATTGCTGCATCGTTTCTTTGTCCAACTCGTTAGCAGTCACGCTGCACACTCCAACAAGCAAGCGCTCCGCATGAGTTTCTCCCGCGTAACCCAAGTCTAGCACTCATTTTTAACGTATAAGGTCGAGAAGAAACGTTTCCGCGCGCTGCCATACAACTTCTAGTACGTCCGTCAATTCATGGCCGGATTCCAGCCGGACCAGTTCAACATCTGGGTGGGAATCCGCAAATCGAACAGATTCCTGGACGGGAACTGAGACATCTTGGTTCCCGTGAAAAATTAACACCGGCTGACGCACATCGGGGTATGCCTCAAAGCTCGCGGCGTCCTGCAGCAGTTCATAGCCTAGGGACGCTTCGCGACCGCTTGCATAGTGAAAGACGCGAATCGAACCATTTTGCTTCCATTGTGCGAGTTCCTCCGGTTTCATCTCCCGCTCCCACAGACTAAAAAAAGAAAAGGCCGGCGCCAGCAGCACGATACCCTTCACTTCCGGGTGGCGAGCGGCGTACAACGCAGCCAGATATCCGCCAAGGCTCGATCCGATCAACACCGCAGGTTGGTTGTCCAGAATACGCTCGCATAATTCGAGCATCCCCGAAATCGTCAGAGCCTCGAAATTTCCCTGATCGAGCGCCGGCACGTCCACGTGAATGCCGCGCGATTCAAGCTGCTGCCGAAAGAAAGTGGCTTTCCGCGAACCAGGTCCCGAAGCGAATCCGTGCAAGTAGAGAACTCTGGTACTTTCAGTCGTGGGCGGACTGGCTGCGGGAGTCATGCGCTTCTTGAATAATAAAGTCGGCGCGTTACAATCTTGAAGACAGCCACAGCCGCTTTAAGTCCCGCGAAACGGGTAGCTCCCCCATTTGTCGATGATGTAGCTTAGAGTGTTGGGCCGGATGCTTCGCCCCGCGGCGCCATGCACCGAACAGGAGAGAATGAATGTCCGTAGCTGAAAAGGTAAAGCAGATCATTGTTGAGCAACTGGGTGTTGACGAGAATCAGGTGGACCCAAGTGCGTCCTTTGTAGACGACCTCGGCGCCGACTCGCTTGACATCGTTGAGCTCGTGATGGCGTTCGAAGAAGCATTCGATCTGGACATCCCCGACGAAGACGCAGAAAAGATCAAGACGGTAAAGGACGCCATCGACTACATCGAGTCGAAGAAGAAGTAAGCTCCCGGCCAAGAGAGCAGTCATTTGAAGAGACGCGTTGTTGTTACCGGTGTCGGCTTACTTAGCTCGGTCGGCTCCGGAACGGAAGAGTGCTGGTCGGCTTTGCTCGCAGGCAAGAGCGGGATCGGCCCCATCACGCAGTTCGATCCCTCCCAGTTCAGTTGTCGGATAGCGGGCGAAATCCAAGGCTTCGATCCCACTCGCTACGTCGACAAAAAAGACGTCAAGAAGATGGGCCGCTTCATCCAGTTCGCTATGGCAGCGTCTGAATTTGCGGTGAAGGCATCGCGCTTGGAAACGGCCAAGGCGGATGCCGAGCGCATCGGTGTCTACATCGGTAGCGGTATTGGCGGCTTTGAGGTGATCGAACGGGAGCACAAAATCCTCCTCGAGCGCGGCCCCAGCCGCATCTCCCCGTTCTTCATCCCGTCTTGCATCATCAATCTTGCGAGCGGGTACGTTTCCATCCGCTATGGGGCCAAAGGGCCGAACTCCGCAACGGCGACGGCTTGCACCACAAGCGCGCATTCCCTCGGCGACTCCTATCGCCTGATCCAATACGGCGATGCGGACGTGATGATCGCCGGCGGCAGCGAGGCGTGTGTGACGCCCATGGGTATCGGTGGGTTCGCTGCCATGCGCGCCTTGTCGACTCGCAATGACGATCCACAGCGAGCAAGTAGGCCCTGGGACCGCGACCGCGATGGTTTCGTCGTCGGCGAAGGCGCTGGAATCCTGATCCTCGAAGAACTTGAGCACGCGATTCGACGAGGCGCAACCATTCTCGCCGAGATCGTCGGATACGGCATGAGCGCCGACGCGCACCATATCACGGCGCCGCCGGAAGATGGCGACGGCGGATATCGCGTAATGCGCAATGCCTTGCGCGACGCGGGAATCGAACCCGAGAGAGTCGACTACATCAATGCCCACGGTACTTCGACCGGGCTCGGCGACAAGGCGGAAACGGCCGCTATCAAGCACGCCTTTGGCGCACACGCCCACAAGCTGGCCGTGAGTTCTACTAAGTCGATGACCGGGCATGTACTGGGAGGCGCAGGCGGGTTGGAGGCCGGGATCACTGTTTTGGCAATTCGTGACCAAATGGCGCCGCCCACCGTCAATCTTCAGCATCCCGGCGATGGCTGCGACCTCGACTACATTCCGAACAAGGCTCGCCAGATGAAGATCGAATACGCGCTGTCCAACAGCTTCGGATTCGGCGGCACGAACGGTTGCCTGATCTTCAAGCAGTACGTGTCGTAGCCTACTCTGTGTCGCAGCGCGGCACGGATTGCATGTGTGTGGCAGCGCCGCACGGATTGCATCTACAGTTGGAGGCCGCCTCAGTCGTGACGATCGTAGAAGAACGAGTTCAGATACCCACTCCCGATGGCACAGCGGATGCCCTCCTGTATCGGCAAGAACAGGAGCGTAGACCGGGTGTGCTTTTTCTAACGGACATCGGCGGCATCCGCTCGGCGCAGCAAGATATGGCGCGTCGCATCGCAGGAGAAGGCTACACGGTGCTCGTGCCAAATCTGTTTTACCGCATTGCGCAGCCGCCCGTCATGCCTCAACCGGTGAAGTGGGCGGATCCGCAAACTGGCGCCCGCATCCGCGAACTGGCGGCATCGGTGCCTCCCGATGCTGCCGAGCGTGATGCAAAGGCCTACGTGGATTTCCTGGGCACGCTGCCTTCCGTACAAGAAGCCAAACCCATAACCGTCGTGGGCTTCTGTTATTCGGGTGCGTTTGCCATGCGGGTGGCCGCGGCAGTTCCAGATCCTGTCGGGACTGTTGCCTCGTTTCACGGTGGAAGGCTGTACACCGATGAGCCATCCAGCCCACACTTCTTGCTTCCGCGCATCAAAGCGCGGCTCTACTTCGGCCACGCGGACGGCGATAGGAGCATGCCGAAGGAAGCGATCGATAAGTTCGACGCTGCGCTCGCCGCATGGGGCGGCAACTATGAAAGTGAGATCTACCAGGGTGCCGGCCATGGCTGGACGGTACCGGACAATCCGTCTTATAACCAACACCAGGCCGAACGAGCCTACTCCAAACTGAGAGATCTTCTGTCGGCGAACGATAAGCTCGCATTCCGGGCCCATCCTCAAACGTAATCATCAACCTGCACTTTCATCTAAACGTGCAGGAGGAGTACGTGTCCAAGTTTTCCGTGTTTGTTTGTTCCTGTTTCTTGGCTGCGCCCTTGATAGCGCAGACGCCCCAGGATTTCGTTGATTTCGCAGCACAGACCGATATGACTGAAGCGCACATCGGCCAGCTTGCGCAAGAGAACGGGCAGTCACAGGCTGTAAAAGATTACGGCCAAATGTTGACTACCGATCACACAAACGATTACAACCAGCTCTCGGCCGTGGCCACCAAAGCCGGGCTCAATGTGCCGAAGGGGATCGACAAGAAACACGACGAAATGATCGCGCCCCTCGAGAAGCTGAAGGGAGCCGCCTTCGATCGGCGGTTCGCGGCAATGATGGTTTCGGGCCACGAGGGCGCCATCGCGAAATACAAAAAAGAATCCGCAGACGGTCAAAACGCCGACTTGAAAGCCTACGCGACCCAAGCTCTGCCGGTACTGCAGAAACATGAGGATGACGCAAAATCGTTAACCAAGAAACCTGCTAAGTAATCGGACTGCGGCGTCGAGTACAGTGTCCATATGGAAACGCTCGACGCCGTAGACATTCGCGTCCTTGGATGCTTAATTGAGAAGGAAGCGACCACGCCCGAGTACTATCCACTCTCGATGAACGCGCTGGTCAACGCGTGCAACCAGAGGTCTAACCGCGACCCGATCGTGCAATATGGCGAGGAGGATGTGTCCGACGCAATACTTCGGCTGCGTGAGAAAAAGTTCGCTGTCGTAATCACTGGGAACGGTCGCGTAAATAAATACGCGCAGCGCATTTCCGAGACTCTGAATCTGGGCCGTCGCGAGTTGGCCGTCCTCTGCACGCTTCTGCTGAGGGGACCACAAACTCTCGGGGAAATCAAAGACCGTTCTGAGCGGACGTACAACTTCGCCGACCTCACAGAAACCGAACGCGTCCTGGAGAAACTCGCGGAATGGCCGGGAGGCGCCTTAGCGACCAAGCTGGCGCGCCAACCGGGACAGAAGGAAGCCCGCTACGGGCACCTGCTTGGGGGCGAGCCCGTTCAGGCCGGCCCGGGAATAGCGGAAACGGAGAACCTCGGCCCTAAGTCAAGGCTTTCCGAATTGGAAGAAGAAGTCCGCACTCTGCGCACGGAACTGGATGACCTCAAACGCCGCTTCGAAGAGTTCGCCGCGGCCTTTCAGTAGTTATCCGAGTGCTTGGTCGATATCCCAGACCAAATCCTCTACATCCTCCAGCCCGACCGAGAGCCGCACCAGTTCGGGAGTAACTCCGGCCGCCTGCTGCTCAGCCTCCCCAAGCTGCTGGTGCGTTGTCGATGCAGGGTGAATCACCAGGCTGCGGGAATCTCCCACGTTTGCCAGGTGCGAAAAGATTTTGAGGGCATCGATGAATTTCCGGCCTGCTTCGAAACCGCCTTTCAAGCCAAATGAAAAGACCGCGCCGGCTCCTTTGGATGTGTACTTTTGCGCCATCGGGAAATACGGACTGTCCGGCAGCGATGCGTATTTCACCCACTCGACTTTCTTGTGCTGCAGCAGATGATCGACCACCCGCCGAGTGTTCTCAAGGTGGTGATCCATACGCATTCCCAGCGTTTCGACTCCTTGCAGGAACAGGAACGCATTGAATGGACTGATGCACGGGCCGATATCGCGCAACCCTTCCACTCGCGCCTTGATGATGAAGCTAATCGCGCCGAAGGTGTCCCAGAATTTCATCCCGTGGTAAGCCTTCGCCGGCTCAGTGAAGTGCGGGAAATTGCCGTTGTTCCATGGAAACTTGCCGCTGTCGACGATGATGCCGCCGATCGACGTACCGTGACCGCCGATGAACTTCGTCAGTGAGTGCAGCACAACGTCAGCGCCGTAGTCGATGGGCCGGCAAACGTAAGGTGTGGCAAACGTATTGTCGACAACAAAGGGGATACCATGTTCGTGTGCAATGCCGGCTATCGCCTCCAGGTCGAGCACGTTCGACCGGGGATTGCTGATCGTCTCACCAAAAATCAGCTTCGTTTTAGATGTGATCGCCCGGCGAAAGTTCTCTGGATCGTCCGGCTCGACGAACACGAAGTCGTAGCCTAGCCGCCGCATCGTTACATCGAACTGAGTGTACGTGCCGCCGTACAGCGTGCTCGAGGAAACAATTTGATCGCCGGGAGCGGCAATCGTTGTGATTGTCAGAAATTGCGCCGCTTGTCCGCTCGAGAGAGCAAGCGCAGCCACTCCATTTTCCAAGGACGCGACCCGCTTCTCGAGGACGTCGGTTGTCGGATTCATGATCCGCGAGTAGATGTTCCCAAACTCCTGGAGAGCAAACAGGCGGGCCGCGTGAGCACTATCCTCAAACGTGAACGAGGTGGATTGATAAATCGGGACTGCGCGAGCATGCGTTGTGGGATCCGGATCGTATCCGGCGTGCAAGGCACGCGTATTGAAGCCGAGCGGGCGTTCGATCTGACTGGTTTTCATTGAATGTTGAGGACCTTTAGGGCAGCTTTTGTAAAAAATCGTCCCACGGGGGATTGATGGGCCGGATCAAGCATGTTGGTTAGAACACGAATCGGAGCGGGAATTCGCCGGCCGTCGTCGCCGGGAAAGAGCTTCAACAGAGTATGGCGCGGATTTTCGCGAATCTCGTCCACCAGCGCGATCCTCTGAATGCAGCCAATTGTGCAGAGCGGCGCGCACTCCTTCTTGACCTTCATTTCGCGAATGATGTCCTCGCGCGTATATTGCGGTAGCGGAATCGCGGGGTAGCCACGTTGCGCCATGCAGTAATGAACAAGGCCGTTTTCGCAGATGTACAGATGGCGTCCGCCGGCCCCGCAGTGCCAGTCATTCGGCAGTCCCTGCATCAGGTTGCGTCTCCACGGGTTGTGCCGGGCGAATGAGAAGAGCGGCTTGCGCAAGCTATCAATCTCCTCAATCACCTTGACGTGCTCGGAGGTCAGTGGCACCAACCGCCCAGTCGCGTCGTGGACAATACCCACCGTACTGATCAATCCCAGTTCTTCCGCCCGGCGCGCAATCGTTAACGCGTCCTCCGGCCTTTCTGTCCCAGCGCCGATCACGGAATGGATATTGACCGGAAACTCAGCGTGTTCAGAAAGCCACCGCAGCTTTTGATCGAGAACCTTCAGGCTTTTCTTTGAGACCTCGTCCGGCAGAATATTGTCAACGCTGATTTGCAGCCGATCGAGGCCTGCTCCGTTGAGCTTCTGCACTTTGGCGACATTCAGCAGGTAGCCATTGGTCACCATGACTGCAAGCATGCCGCGCCGCCTCACGTGAGCGATGACTTCTTCGATATCCGGATGCAGCAGCGGTTCTCCGCCGGTCAGATTGACCGACGTTGTGCCCAGGTCCGCCAGCCGGTCGAGACGCTCAAATAGCTGCTGTTTGGGAACGGGCTTCGAAAAATCGTCGAACTCACTGCAATACGTGCAGGCAAGGTTGCAGCGCCGTATCACGCAGACATGCGCCAGAACCGGATGCGTGGTGGATTTCAAACCCAAAGCAACGGTACGAATCTCCCGATATAGTCGGCTGGAACGCCGGAGACCGCGGCGCACAGAGATTGGCAACATTCCTTGGCTATCCCATTAAAAGGATATACAAGTTCAATTTCCATCGCAGTGCGGAACACTCACAAGGGTGGCCGTGCGCTCTGTAACGATACGGTTACATTCGAAAGATCTATCCTAGGCCCTTTCGATATCTTAAAGTCGGGAGTAATCAGTGCGAATCTTAATCCTGGGTGGAGACGGATATTGCGGCTGGGCGACCGCCCTACACTTATCGCGCCGCGGACATGAAATAGGGATTCTGGACAGCCTCATCAGGCGCCATTGGGACCGTGAGCTCGGCATTGACACGCTTACCCCGATTGCTTCCATCCAGGACAGAATCGCGCGCTGGAAGGAATTGACCGGTCGCACGATTGATCTCTTCCTCGACGACATCACCCATTACGAGCAGCTTGAAAACGCGATCGTGCGCTTTCAGCCCGAAGCAGTCGTTCACTTCGGCGAACAGCGATCAGCGCCCTATTCGATGATCGGCCGCAAGGAAGCTGTCTTCACCCAGGTCAACAATGTCGTCGGCACACTGAACGTGCTTTATGCGATACACGACCGGCTGCGGGACTGTCACTTGGTGAAATTAGGCACCATGGGCGAGTATGGAACGCCTAACATCGACATCGAAGAAGGCTACCTAACCGTAACGCACAACGGCAGAACAGACACGCTGCCGTATCCTAAGCAGCCCGGCTCGTACTATCACCTGAGTAAAGTACATGACAGTCATAACATACATTTCGCTTGCCGGTCGTGGGGACTTCGCGCGACCGATTTGAACCAAGGCGTGGTCTACGGGGTTTTGACGGAAGAAACCGGCATGGATGAGATGCTGATCAATCGCCTGGATTATGACGGCATTTTTGGCACCGTGTTAAATCGGTTCTGCGTGCAGGCTGCCGTCCACCATCCCTTGACGGTCTACGGGCGTGGCGGTCAGTGCCGGACGTTTCTTGATATCCGGGATACCGTACGCTGCATCGAACTGGCGGTGCTGCATCCCGCCGCGCCCGGTGAATTCCGCGTTCTGAATCAATTCACTGAGCAGTTCACGGTTTTAGATCTCGCGCAGAAAGTGCAGCAGGCCGGTGCACACCTGGATCTCGAGGTGCGGCTCGAGAATTTGCCGAACCCGCGGGTCGAAGAAGAGGAGCACTACTATCGCGCGGCTAACACAAAGTTACTCGAGTTAGGGCTCCAACCTCACAACCTATCGGAATCCATTTTGGATTCATTACTCAATTTCGCGATTCGATACAAGCGCAGAATCAATCGTCGCGTAATCCTGCCGGAGGTCTCCTGGCGCGGATAGCGGACACATATGCGGATCGCCTTGTTCACGGAAGTATTTCTCCCGAAGATAGACGGCATAGTTACTCGCCTCAAGAATACGGTGGCGGAGCTTCGCCGGCAGGGCGATGATGTTCTCATCTTCGCGCCGGGAGAGGGCATAACGGAGTACCACGGCGCCCGCATTGTCCGATTGCCAGGACGGCGTTTTCCGCTATATCCGGAGCTGACACTCGCATTTCCGCGCCCGCTCATTCGGAAAGAGCTTCAGGAATTTAATCCCGACATTATTCATGCCGCGGACCCGGCCGTACTCGGAACAGGAGCAATCTACTACGCCGACGTACTCAACTTACCGCTTGTCGTGTCGTATCACACGCGTTTGCCCAAATACGTCCATTCCTATGGGCTCGGTGCTCTCGAGCCGTTTGCCTGGTCATTAATTCGTTTGCGGCACAAAAAGGCGCAGGTCAATTTGTGCACCTCGCATGTCATGTTCGACGAACTGACAGAACACGGAGTGCCGCGCTTGCAGGTCTGGCCCAAAGCAGTCGATACCGAAACCTTCCATCCACGGTTTGCCTCACTACCGATGCGCGAGAAGCTGACACAGGGCCATCCGGCCAGTCCGCTGCTGCTGTATGTCGGCCGCATATCGCCTGAGAAAGGTATCGAGAAGCTACGGCCCGTTCTCGATGCAATTCCAGACGCCCGGTTAGCGCTGGTTGGTGGCGGACCACATGAGCCTCGTCTTCAGGAATATTTCGCCGGCAAGAACGCTCTTTTCGCCGGGTATCTGAGCGGGCAGCCACTCGCCGAAGCTATGGCGTGTTCGGACGCCCTCATTCTGCCGTCCCAAACCGAGACGCTGGGTCTGGTGCTGCTCGAAGGTATGGCCGCGGGTACGCTCGTTATCGGAGCAAACGCGGGCGGCATCAAGGATGTCATTCAGCATGGCGAGACTGGGTTTCTGTTCGATCCCGCCGTCGAGGACAGCTTGGTGGATCTCATGCGGAGCGTCCTTGGCGACCCGGAACGGATGGGAATCGTCCGCCGGAATGCCCGCGCCGCCGCCGAGGAATGCAGTTGGCCCGCCGCAACGCGGCAGTTGAAGACCATCTACCAGCAGGCAATCGCTATCCCGAGAAAACCCAAACCGGCTTCTCAACCTCTTCTCGAGCGAATGGCCAAGCGAACCGCAATCGGCGGCATCAAGCTATTTCTTTCCTGAACATCGGGCGGCGCGTTCGGAAGAAGTTTGCCCCCGATAATAGAGAGGTGACGGATTATCTGTTTCTGTCGATCTGGCTGGATCCGGCAGGCAGGCGCAATCCCATGCGCCAATTCGAAAAGATGCTCCGCGTCTTCCCCTTCTCGCAGCGTCCAGAGCAGCCGCAGTCTACCGTTTCGATTCTTGCCGTCGATGAAGCTGAACCGCCATTACTGGAACGGGCCGTCAACGGACCACTCGACGTGGACGATTTGCTCTCCACTTTTCACGAGTACAGCGGGCGCGACATCGCGTACGAAGTGGAAAGCTGGTGGGACCTGTGGACCTTCGATAACGATTGGGCGCTGCGCCCGAGCCGGATCCTGCTGTCCTGCTTTGGCCCGGAGTTCGATAACGGCACTAGCGAGAGCACGAGCGAACAAGAAGATCTGCGTATCGAGCTCGGCGTGGACACTCTGTATCTGCCCGCCGGAGACGCCGTCGCAACGCGCATGATTCAGTCGAACGTCAAGAGTGTTCTGCGCCTGGTGCACGAACTGGACGAGACATTATTCATCGACAAACGGCAGCTCCAAACCGAATCGGGTGAGAACTTCGCCCTCAAGCTGGAAACTGCTTTAGGCGGCCCCACGTGAGCGATCGTCATAGGCCCGCTAAATCGGAAATGGCTTCATTCACCGCTTCGTTCATATCCGCAAGCGTCTGTTCGAGAACTGCTGCCTGTTGCTGCGCGAGCTTCCAATTCTTCGCTTCCACGGCCTCTCGAATGCCCGGCAGTGTCTTGGGCGCGTAACCAGTGTCCATGCCCGGCGCATAAATCTGATGCCGGTACCACGGCCGTCCGGGAAGGCCATCCGGCCGGATCAGCGCATGTTCCGTCTTCATCAGATCCTCATTCAGCCGGCTCAGCTTTGCACTGTCCAGGGCCGCCTTTCCTTGGGCCGCTTCGAGCAAGGCATCATAGTTCTGGCCGTGGTTTTTGAGATCGTCGAGCTGCTTGCGAACACCGCTCAAATCAATCTTGTGCCCGGCAGTATCGGCGGCTTTCGCGATTTCGTCGGCATAGCTGATGACAGTATTTGCAAAGTGCCCGAATTCGAAAGGCAGGATCGGCACGTCTGCAAGGCGTAACAGCGCCGTCGAAGTCCATTGCGACAGTGCTCTGCCATCGGCGTAACTGCCGTCCGAAAAGTGACGATACCAATAGACGCTGTCGTACAGCGAGTGATAGATCCCGCTCTTCGTTTGCCCTTCAAATCCTTCGTTCAGGCTGGGAATGCCGAGGTGATCGAGAAACGCCTGGTAATCCGAACCCGCACCCAGCGCGCCGATCGTGAACGTGGCATCGGTTCTCGGCGGCGTCGCAGGCGTCTCCTGGGTCTCCGTCACAGGATGGTGGATGAAATACTGCGCGGTCGTCATATTCGCGCCAGGCTGTTGGACGCTATCCGCCACTTCCGCTGCGAACACTTCGAGAGTATGCGACCCGCTGACGTTCAGCCACCCCCGGGCCGTATTATCCGAATTCAGGTAGACAACGGCCTTGTTGCGCAGTTCGTCTGCGTGTTTCTCTACCCATTCCGTCGAACCAACCAGTCCAAATTCCTCCGCATCCCAGAATGCAAGTTGAATCGTCCGGCGCGGTTTCCACCCCGTCTTCTGCATCTGAGCGAGCGTACGAGCGGTTTCAAGCAGAGCCGAAGCGCCAGACACCGGATCGTCGGCGCCGTTCACCCAGGCGTCGTGATGATTGCCGGCAATCACCCATTCGTCCGCCGCATCGGAACCTGGAATCGTCGCGACGACATCGTAGATGGGCTTGACCGTCCAGTCAAAGTCCGTGCGCATGTGAACCCGCGCGGGTCCACTGCCGGCGTGATACGTAATGGCCAATGCGCCTCGCCATTCGCGCGGCACCACGGGTCCTTTCAGTTGTTCCAGAATGGGCAGCGCGTCTGCATACGACATCGGCAGCACGGGAATCTTCATCAGCGTTTTTGCCTCGCTGATCGTAAGCCGTTTTGCGCCGGGTACGGAAGCCCATCCCGGTGTGAGCGGATCGCCAGGATAGAGCACCATGTCCATCACACTTCCACGCTGAACACCCTCCGGCGGCCGCATGGGACCCACGGCGTACGTGTCGGCCTCAAAGTAGCCGTCCTCATGCGGGTCCGAGTAGATCAGGCAACCCACCGCACCGTGTTCTTCCGCCAGCTTGGGCTTTAGCCCTCGCCAGATCCGCCCGTAGCGCGTCAGCACGATTTTGCCCTTGACCGACGTCCCCTGTTTGGCGAGCCAGTCATAGTCTTCGGGCGTGCCGAAGTTCGCGTACACGACCTCCGCCGTGACATCTCCACTCGCGCTGTATGCGTTGTACGTCGGTGTCTGGTTGGCTTCGATGCTCGTCGGATCGGCTGCGATCGGTGGCTCACTCAACTGCGCTGTGAAGGGCTTCGGACCAACCACCTCGACTTGCCGAACCGTCGGATACGGAAGCAGCACATCGAAGCGCTCCATTTCGGCCGTGAGTCCCCATTCGCGTAAGCGCTCGGCGATGTACTTGGCGATTGCGTGTGAACGCGGCGAGCCCGCCAAGTGCGGCTGGCTTGCAAGCACTTCCATGTAGCGCCGCAGGTTTGCCGGGTCCGGAATCGCTTGCGCTTGCGCTTCTAGCTTCTGTTCCTTCGGCACCTCGGCAACGGGGAATCCCCGGATCGCCGAGGCCTGCGCAAACAGGCTTGGCGCCGCGACAAAAAGAACCGTGCAGACGTACGCCCTCCGAAGCATCATGGATCGATTATTCCAGAGAGCCTAAACTGAACAGACTAAGGCTAGACGATTGCCGCCGCGCCGTTTGGTTCTTCCGAACGAATCAGCGTGTCGTTGAAGCTGTATCCGAAACCCGCGCACGGACCGGATGAAAGTCGGATTCGCGGGATCGCTCTCAATTTTCTGCCGCAGCCGCAGCACATACACGTCCACCGTGCGGTCCGTCACCGCACGATCGTGGCCCCACACGGCATCGAGCAACTGCTCGCGGCTGAATACGACGCCAGGCCGGCTCATCAGGAACTCGAGCAGCCGGAACTCCGTAGCCGTCAGCGTGAGCGCCGAGCCATCCAAACGCGCCTGGCAACTGGTGCGGTCCAGTTGAGCGATCCAGCTTTCAGCACTCGATTCGCGCTGCTTTGGCCTCGGAACTGGATTTTGATACGTGCGATGAGTTCGCGCACAAAAAACGGCTTCACGATGTAGTCGTTAGCGCCCAACTCCAAACCAACGATCCGGTCGGTTTCCGATGCACGCGCGGTCAGGAAAATGAGCGGAATATGCGCGAGTTCAGGCAGCGCTCGAACACCCTTGCAGATCTCGAGTCCGTCGGTATCGGGCAGCATGATATCCAGCAAAAGCAGATCCGGCCGCTCACGCCGGCACAAATCTACCACGCCCCGCCCGGTCTGCGTTCCCACGACGGAGAAGCCCTCTTTTTCGAGGTTGTAGCGGATAAGAGAGTACAGATCTGCGTCGTCTTCGACCAGCGCAATCTTTCGCATAATCGTTAGTACCCTCAGCGTAACCGACTAGCCATTACAGAATCGTTACAGACACGTCAATTCCGTCTTACCGCCGATAAATTCGTCCGGGCATTTTGGGGTAAGCTGAAGATTGTTTTCGGCCATGAACAGGTTTGAGAAGGAATCGAACCGGAAACGGAACGCACACTCGGCGGTCCTCGGTATCGCTCTGGACTGCCGCCTTGGTGCTGGTCGCGATCGCGTTCGCCATAGTCGGGCTTTCCACAGGAGCCCCGAAGCCCTTTTGGACCAAAGTGCGGCGTTGTTCTGGCGGTTCTGTTCCTGATTCTGCGGCAGATCAGCCGCCGCTTGGGAGGCAGCCGAGCAAAGCGGCGCAACCGGATCCGCAGTCCAGGCTGAATCTGCACTAAGTCCGGAAAAAGAATGCGGCGCATACCGTTTCCGGATGCGCCGCCATGCGTACTGAAAGAGATTTCGGTTAGACGACTTCGACGCCCATGCTGCGGCAAGCGCCTTTGACTTGATTGACGGCGCCTTCCAGGTCGAACGAGTTCAGGTCGGGCATCTTGATTTTTGCGATCTCTTCCACCTGCTTCAAAGTGATTTTCCCCACCTTGTTCTTGTTGGGTTCCGCCGAGCCCTTCGCCAGATTCACGGCGCGCTTCACCAGTACAGCCACCGGCGGCGTCTTGGTAATGAACGTGAAGGAGCGGTCCGAGTAGACGGTGATCACGACCGGGATGATGAGCCCTTCCTGATCCTTGCCAGACGTCTTCGCGTTGAAGGCTTTGCAGAACTCCATGATGTTGACGCCCTTCGGACCAAGCGCGGTACCAACCGGCGGCGCAGGCGTGGCCTTACCGGCCGGGATCTGCAGCTTGACGTAATCTGTAACTTTCTTTGCCATTTCTTAATGCATTCCTATAAAGTGCTAGATCTTTTCGACCTGCAGAAAATCCAGTTCGACCGGAGTGGATCGGCCGAAAATGGTAACCATCACGCGCAGCGTGTTGCGCTCGGAGTTGACCTCGTCCACCTTGCCCGAGAAGTTCGTGAACGGTCCGTCGACGATCTTGACGGTCTCGTTCTTCTCGAAAGTCATCTTCGGACGAGGGCGTTCCGCGCTGGAGGCCTGACGGTACAGGACGGCGTTCACTTCATCGGCCGTCAACGGAACCGGCTTGGTGCCGCCGCCCACGAATCCGGTGACGCGCGGCGTCGATTTCACCGCGTGCCAGAGTTCGTCGTCCATTTCCATCTCGACCAGAACATACCCCGGATAGAGCAGCCGCTTGCTGGTGACCTTCTTGCCGTTGCGAAGTTCGATGACTTCTTCCGTCGGAATGAGTACCTGGCCCACGCGATCCGCAAAACCGAAAGCCTGAGCGCGCGTGCGCAGAGACTCGGCGACTTTCTGCTCAAACCCCGAGTAAGCGTGAATAATGTACCAGTGCTTTGCCGGACCAGGGGCACGTCCGGGCGGGCGCGTGACCGTTAGCCGCCTCGTGGTGAATTTCGTCGGACGCTACGCCTGCGTCGGTTTCTAAATCGTCTCGATCCGCGTCGTTCGGCGGAAATGTGGTCGTCCGCGTACTCGATACCGTCAGGGCCGAATTTCTCGTCCTCGGGCTCGCGGTCCATTGGGTTTTCCCCAGCCATCATTTCACTCTTCTCCGAAGAACTCCGCGCAATCGTTCGGCCGTGCGGCTTTCTTCTGCGGCGTGCTACTTCGTCGCGTCCAGGATTCTGTTTACGATCGTGCTCACGATGCCGTCCACGATGGCGAAATAGCCCGCAAACAGGAACACCGCGGCAATCACGACACCCGTAGTGGCGCGCACCTGCGGCCAAGTCGGCCAGGAGACGCGGCGCATCTCCGCCTTTACTTCATCGAAATATGAACGCGCCTGAACAGGCCAGCTAGTTGCCTTGGTAACTTCCATGTATACTTCCGATTCGCTGAATATCGGCTCGGCCGGCCAGCACGGTCCAGCGGAGCACGATGATTCAAAAAAATTTGGCAGGGGCAGAGGGATTCGAACCCCCAAAGGCGGTTTTGGAGACCGCTGGTTTACCGTTAGCCTATGCCCCTAGATTGCTTATCAATTTCAGACCAGTGTACGCGTTATTCCCTCGCTAACTGAAACGCACGACTTTCGAGCCTACTTTGTTTCGCGATGTGGCTGGTGCTTGCGGCAGTACGGGCAGAACTTTTTCAGTTCCAGGCGCTCCGTAGTCGTCCGCTTGTTCTTGGTCTTGCTATAGTTCCGGTTCTTGCATTCGCCGCACTGGAACTGAATGATTTCACGTGGCATCTTGCCTATTCCCTTCTACTTCTGCAGCCGCGCCGGCGCCTATTCCGCGATCGAACCCGGAGCCTGTCAACTCCAGTTAACCCAAAATCTCCGACACAGTACCCGCGCCGACCGTACGGCCGCCTTCACGAATCGCAAAGCGCAGTCCTTTATCCATAGCGACGGGCGTGATCAACTCGACTTCGATCTGCACGTTGTCGCCCGGCATCACCATCTCCATGCCTTCCGGCAGCTTCGCCACGCCCGTCACGTCCGTCGTCCGGAAGTAGAACTGCGGCCGGTAGCCATTGAAGAACGGCGTATGACGTCCGCCTTCTTCCTTCGACAGCACGTACACTTCGCCTTTGAACTTCTTGTACGGCTTGATCGTGCCCGGCTTCGCGATCACCTGCCCGCGCTCCACGTCGTTCTTTTCAATGCCGCGCAGCAGCAATCCGACGTTGTCCCCCGCCCGGCCTTCGTCGAGCAGCTTCTTGAACATTTCGACGCCGGTCACCACCGTCTTGCGCGTATCCCGGAATCCGACGATCTCCATTTCCTCGCCGACCTTGCAAATACCCTTTTCAATACGGCCCGTCACCACCGTGCCGCGGCCCTGAATCGAGAAAATGTCTTCAATCGGCATGATGAACGGCTTGTCGATGGCACGCTCCGGCATCGGAATGTACTCATCCACCTTCGCCATCAACTCGTCGATCGTCGCTTCCCACTTGGCTTCGCCGTTCAATGCACCGAGCGCACTCACCCGCACCACCGGCAGATCGTCGCCCGGAAACTGATAGCTCGACAGCAGCTCGCGTACTTCGAGTTCCACCAGTTCGAGCAGCTCCGGATCGTCCACCATGTCGACCTTGTTCAGAGCCACCACAATGTACGGCACACCCACCTGGCGCGCCAGCAGAATGTGCTCGCGCGTCTGCGGCATCGGTCCATCCGTCGCCGCCACCACCAGAATCGCGCCATCCATCTGCGCCGCACCCGTGATCATGTTCTTGATGTAATCGGCGTGTCCCGGGCAGTCCACGTGCGCATAGTGACGGTTTGCCGTCTCATACTCCACGTGCGCCACCGCAATCGTGATCCCGCGCGCCTTCTCTTCCGGCGCATTATCGATCGAATCGAAGCTCCGGAACTTGTTCTTCGGATTGTGCTTCGACAGCGTCTTCGTGATCGCCGCCGTCAAGGTCGTCTTGCCGTGGTCAATGTGACCGATCGTCCCGATGTTGACATGCGGCTTACTGCGATCAAATTTCTCTTTCGCCATATGTGTTCGCTTATCTTCACTAAACCAATTAACTTCTTCACTTCCATTCGTCCTAAAATCGCGGGCTCATGAGTCTTTGCCGGAACGGGATCTCAGGCGTGAGCCACCCGGGAGTGGCCTCCTAGCGGGACAAACGCACCAGTCGTGGTCGGAACCACGGATGACACACCCGTCCTGAATAATACCACAATTGCACCGGCTTAAACAGGCGTATGATGGCGCGCTTAGCTATGTGCCGAAGCATCAAACCCCTGTTCAATTTCGAACCGCCGGCGAGCGAGGACGAGGTACGCGCGGCGGCCCTGCAGTTTGTCCGCAAAATCAGCGGCTACCACAAGCCGTCCAAAGCGAACGAGGCGGCCTTCACAAACGCCGTGAACGAAATAGCGGAGGCATCCCGAAGGCTTCTCGAAGCGCTCGAAACGAAGGCTCCTGCAAAACCGCGCGAGCCCACCGGAGCGCACGTGCCCCCAAAGGCAACCCGGCTCTGATATCAGCGCCCGGCCTGGCCGGACGGCTCCTCATGTTCCTTGGGCTTTTCGCCCGGGTAACAGCGGGCGTGACTGCGGCTTTTCACGGAATTGATGACACGTGTAGCAGCTCACTTCCCGCTTGCCATGAAACGTGTCCTGATCGATGTGGTTGGTCATGCTGATCATGGTCCGGGCGGTACGTTTCGGCTTCTTGTCATCGGAAGCAAAATCCCTCTGCACGTGGCAGAAGTCGCAGGGCTTATTCAATGCCCACGAAAAGTAATGCATCGTATTGATGAACTGAACGGAGTTCGTGTCCTTCAACATGGTTTTCAGGTTCTTAAACTCGGTCGCGGCCGGAGGCGGGGCTTGCCGCAACGGCGCGCCCGCTTCCTCGGGCTGCTTGACGAGCACCAGCCGGCTCTCCATCGCGTGCCCATTGTGCGAAGCGTGAATGGAAATGCTCAACTTTTGCCCGTCCGAAGAAAGATCGTAACTGCGTGTCATCGTGTCGTCCGGACGCCCGTCCGTCTCGACCGTGACCACCAGTTTGCCGTCCTTCATCTCTCCCGTTTCGCGCGAGGGAACTCCCTCGAAGTCCTCGATAATGGGCGTGCCGTCAGTGTTGTAGGTCAAGTCTGATCGGGACACTCCAAACGGGAACCACGATCCGCTCTGTTCGGTAATCTTCGAACCACTCTGAGAAATGATCTCGAGATATTGGGTCGGTCCGTGGCCTCCGGGAAACTGGCTGGCCGGCAGATCGGCCTTCCACACCCCTGAAATAACCGGCGGCTGAGCGACTGCAAGCGTAGCGAAAGCAAGGCCAATAACGAAGCGCATGAATGGATCCTATAACAGGCCTGTTTCTACAGCCCAAGCGCCAGCCGAAATTCGCAAACCCGATCGGCGTAAGCATCGCGGTTGCCGGGTTTTCGTATTGTGAATTCATGCATTTCGATTTGTCGTTGGCCAATCGCTTCCCTCGCTGCGCGAAGTACAACGTGGACTGGGTGGTCGCCGGGTTGAGCGGGGCCGCGAATCCACTCTGGCTGACCGAGTGGCTAACCGAAGCCATCGATTTGCGGCCCGGGATGCGGGTGCTCGATCTCGGGTGCGGCCGGGCGGTTTCCTCGATTTTCCTGCGGCGCGAATTCGATGTTCAGGTCTGGGCGGCGGACTTATGGTTCAGCGCCTCAGAAAACCAGCGGCGCATAAACGACGCCGGCGTAAGGGACGGACTTTTTCCCGTGCATTGCGACGCCCGCAGTTTGCCGTTTGCGAAAGAGTTCTTCGATGCAGTCATCAGCATCGACAGCTTTTCCTATTACGGCACGGATGACCTGTATCTGAACGATCTGGCGCGGTTTATAAAACCGGGAGGTGCAATCGCCTTTGCCGGAGCCGGACTCATGCAAGAGATCTCCAGCGCCGTACCCGAACACCTCGCTCAATGGTGGACACCCGATAACTGGTGCCTGCATTCACATCAGTGGTGGCGGCGCCATTGGGAACGCACCGCAATCGTAGACGTTTCCCGTTCTGATGCCATGACGGACGGTTGGCGCGTCTGGCTGGATTGGCACAAGGTCATTGCTCCGGAAAATCACGTCGAGATCGCCGCTATCGAAGAAGATAAGGGAGCATACATCGGCTACGTGCGCCTGGCTGCCACTCGCCGACACGATTGCGATCTGACCGAGCCGTTGATTTCGATTTCTACCGAGTACGTCCCTCAACCAATGCTGCGCGTGCCCGACGGCAGCGCACGCGCCTGATAAGGCGGCCTACGAGGCCGCCGCAAGGCACGGCCCTGCCCCACAAAGCGCGCGACTAGGCGGCGGGTTCGGGGTTTTTCCTCATCTCCTGAACTCGGTCCTTAATTCGATCGACGGCGAGGCACCAGAGGCAGTAATCGCAGCCGCAGCCGCCATCCTCGCGTGAGGCGGGAACGGGGAAGGGCGAGAGCGCCCGAATGCGAACATCCTGTTTGATTTGCTGATTTTCGGGCGGCAGCATCGCGTTTTTCTCGACTTTTTCGGCTAATGCCTCCACTCTGCGGAGCGTTTTGTAGGCAACGGCGCGGTGATCGTGAAATAGGCGCACGCTCTTCTGGAACGTATTGTGGTCGGCGGTTTTATAGCGATGAAAGACGGCTACGTTGCGGTGCTGGTCGGGCGTCCATTCGTCGGCATCGATCCCGGCGAGTTTGAATTGATAGTCCTCGTAGCGGCGCTGGCTGCGCAGCATCTGCCAGTTGGCGATCAGGATCTGATCGAGCAGTTCCATTTCGATGGGAGTCTTTGGTTC
Source organism: uncultured Acidobacteriaceae bacterium (assembly GCA_963795905.1). Taxonomy (GTDB): domain Bacteria; phylum Acidobacteriota; class Terriglobia; order Bryobacterales; family Bryobacteraceae; genus Bog-105. The sequence goes on from CAWCJG010000002.1 coordinate 106,910, forward strand.
GAGTTCGCAGAGCCAGTTGATGCGCAGACGTTCGTAGTCGGCCGGGTCCTCGTCGGGAAGGAAGCGAACCTTTTTGCAGCGGCAGCCGTGGATGACGGCGTTACCGGTCGGGTCCTTTTTCATACGTTTCCGCTTGGAGTGTGGCAAGGGCCCGTTGGGGACGGGGTTTAGAAGCTGGGGTAAGTGATTGAGAGCGGAAGAGATGGGGAAATTTCGAATTGTTGTGATGGAGCCGCTGATTAACGCAGATGAACGCGGATGGCGTCGATTTCCAAACGATGGGTTCGTTTCGTCAGATTTTGCGTTGGGTGTCAGTGGATACGCTGGCGAACCCCATAGACAGAGGTATCCGGGTGGTAATTCCGCCAATCGAACCAATAATCTTTTATGGATTCGATTCGGTCCAGACATTGGCCCTCGAATCGCCCGTCGACGGCGCAGCCTTCAAAGTTCCAGTGACTCCCCGTGCTTGCGTCCATGATCTGATCCGGCGTTTGCGCGATATGGTAAAAATCCATGTCGCCCGCCACTCCTTGCAGTCTGCGACGGAAAACGCGAACCGAGGTGTTATCCGGGCCCACCAGCAGCATGACCGGTTCGGCGCCGAGGTGATCTTCAATCAGCTTCTGTTGCAGGACGGTTTTATATGGATAGGCGCGGCTCACTCCGGATGCGGCGACACCGATCATCAGGTCACGCGGTTTGATTCCCGCCTGCGCATAGCTGATCACTACGGGCATGCGCGCCATGTCAACGTCCCAGTTTTCGGGAGCATACTCGTGCGTGTAGCGGGGCACGTCGCGCAGCACCGTTCCGGCGGGCTCCTCGGCTTTCCACAATTTGAAGCTGAGTTCGTCCGCTGAAACCAGCACAAGCCTGCGCCCTGTCAGCGGTCCGGCGATGGCGAGGCCGGTGATCTGCTGCCAGTACGTTCCAGTTTGCTCATCGCGCATCAAGAAGTTCTGGTTATTGATACCGGCAAGGTGAAAGCGCAACGCCATGCCATTTACAGTTCGTTGGAACACCAGACCGGTGTGACACAGCGTTCAATACGTCGCCACGATCGGCTCACCCGCGACGACATCGTTTACGACGTGGTGATACGAGATCACCCGGATCGGATAGGCGCGGGCCGATCCACTGAGTTTGACTGCGATCACTTCTTCCCGACCGTCCAGCTTGGATTGACCTGCCGCGATAAACCGGGGCTGCTCCAAGGGATGAAACATTATTTCGTAGATGTTGATGCGCGATGCGACCGCGCACCCGCACGCCAGCAATGTCAGCAGCACCGCTATTACTTTTGGCGCGACTCTTCGAGAGTGTCTCCAAACGAAAACGCTCAACAGGAGCACGGCCACTGCAAGCACGATTTCCAAGGGAAAGCGGATCCGCAGAACCGTCAGGGCCAGTGCCAGTTCGCGCGGACCTTGGCGCCGGAAGGGCTGGATGACGAGGACCGGATAGACGAGGGCAATGAAGGCGAGGCAGACGCCGAGAACCAACCATAGCCATGGCTTCCGCAGCAGTTTGCTCATAACTAGACTCTGAGGAGTGTACCAGAGATCGTGCCGATTGCCATGCAACCAAAGTTGGAAGTGTCAGGATTCGTGCGGCTCACGCGCTCGCGAAGAGCGGCTCGTTTTCCATGCGCCGGCCGCCTGCGGCCCGAATTTCTGGGACGCCCAAAACGGAAACGCCGCGCGCCGGATGGTCTATGCAGTAAAGCAGGGTCGCGAGCATTTGACGCAAGGTCACCAACCCAAGGCTCCTGGCGCCGTCGCGCGTCAGCGGAAGCAGTTCCGCGAGCTTGTAGATCGGCGCCAGACAGTAGGGCCAACGATGGCCCGGGCCAAGCACGTACCACGGTCTTAAGATCGTCGCCGAAAGGTTGCATTCCCGTATCGCTGCTTCACAAACCGCGCGAGCTTCGAGGTAGCTTTTCATGAGCGGCGCCGGCTGCGCGACGCTCACGTACACGAAATGAGGCACCTTCATGTCGGTTGCGACGCGAACTGCTTCGAGACCAGCGCGCATGTCGATCGCCCGAAACTGCTCGGCTTTGGAAGGACCTGGATGCGCCACGCCAACGAGCTGAATGAACGTACCCGCCCCCTCTACGAACGGGCATATGAACTTCCGTCGGGCGCATTTCCCAGCGCGGCCGTACAGTTCGAAGGTAGCTTCTGTCGTGACTCTTCGCGCGCCAAGGCGATCACTTCATGTCCGCGCTGATGTAACAGAGGAATAAGACGGCTACCCAGGTAGCCCGTTCCGCCGGTAATGAAAACGCGTTTGTTCGACTGTGCCATATCCCGCCTCGAAGATGTGTACGAATTTATCTCGAAAACGGATGATTTGCGCAGACACTCGCGGCGGACGCTTGCATATACTGGGAGCCGCCATGAACCGCCGGCTGGCGTACCCCATTGCCGTCATCGCGGGTCTGCTCGTATTGACTTTATGTCTGGGCACGATCGGCTTCACGGTGATCGAGCACTACCCGCCGTTCGACGCCTTCTACATGACCCTGATCACGATCACAACGGTCGGTTATCAGGAAGTCCATAAGCTTGACATGGCGGGCAGAATCTTTAATTGCGGCCTGATCCTGTTCGGCGTCATCGCGATGTTTTTCTCGGTGGGACTGGTAACTGAAACGATTATCGAGCTGCAGTTACACGATCGTTATGGCCAGGGCAGGCGGAGGCGGATGATTCAGCGTATGGACAACCACTATATTGTTTGCGGATTCGGGCGGGTTGGCCGCAGCGCTTCGCTCGAGTTGAAGCGCAGCAAGGTTCCTTTCCTGGTGATCGATCGAGACGAGACGCGGGTGGAGCGCGCACGGCAGCAAGGCATGCTGGCCGTGACCGCGGATGCGACAAGTGATGAATCGCTTCGCGAGGCGGGCGTCCTGCGAGCCCGCGGATTTATCTCGGCGCTCGCGACGGATGCGGAAAACGTTTTTGTGATCCTTTCGGCGAAAACGCTCAATCCGTCGCTAACCGTAGTGACACGCGCTGCGGAAGAGGGCGCGGAGGAAAAGCTGCGACGGGCCGGCGCGGACATCGTATTCTCGCCTTACACGATGGCGGGGCAGCGGCTTGCTCAGACTTTAGTCCGCCCGAACGTAACGCATTTTCTCGATTTCGCAGCCGGGGGCATGGGTCTCGACCTGCGCATTGAGGAGTTCCCCGTCACGGGTGAACGCCCCTGTTCGATCCAGCAAGTAGTCCAAGAGGGTCCCGACGTGATCCTGCTGGCGGTGCGAACCGCACAGGGCGGAACGGTCTTCCATCCAGCGCCCGACGTTCGCGTCGCGAAAGGCGATTACGTCATCGCAATCGGTAAGGAAAACGATTTGAGGAAGTTCGGAGCGGTGTTGTAAGTCGCGCGGCGTCTCAGAGCGGTTTGGGATCTTGCGCTAACAGCAGCTTGAACCCCGGATCGTCCTTCAATACCGCGAACTCTGGCACGTCCGGCAATTTCTTACGCTCTTTCAAACCTTCTTCGAGCGCTTTTCTGAGGTAAATCAAAGCCTCGTCATTCTTGCCCGCTTTGGCGTACGCTTTCGCGATATACAAGTGGAAGAGCGCCAGGTCGGTGACCGTCCGCTCCTGCATGATGGTGCCGAATCCGCCCCGGTGCTCGAGCACCTCGGGATCGATCGCAAGCGCCTTCTCGTAATAGCGGCTGGCTTGTTTGAAGTCGCGCCGCGCGAAGTAGGACGCTCCCAGGTTGGCGTAAACTGCCGCGGTGGGTCCTGCGCTCTTCAGCGCGCGCTTGTAGTACGTGATCGACTTCTTGTATTGCTTTTGACCGTAGAAAACGGTCCCGAGGTTGTTGATGGCCTCGCCATAGTCGGGCTTCAGATGCACTGCGCGTTGATACCACTCTCGCGCGAGTTTGAAATCGAGCATCTGGTGAAACGCAATCCCGATTTTGTTATCGATGACGGGGGTTTCCGGAACACTCCGGTACATATCTATGGCTTCGCGGTACATCTTACGAGCCATGAAGATGTCGCCCCGCATCTCGGGCGAAAGCGTAACCGCCGGCTTGGCGGGAACTGTGGGTAGAGCAACGGACGCGCGCAGGTCGGTGGAGGAGAGATCCGGCGGCGATTGCTGGGCGGAGGCTACCGAGAACAGCAAAGGCAGCAAGCAAAACGCGGAAGGCGACACGGCGAATCCCCTTTGGCCCTACTATACGCCGATTTTAACGAGCCGGAAGCAGAATCTAGTGGAAAATACTCTTCAAGCGGTCAAAGAAGCCGTGCTTTGGCGTTTGTTGAGGATTTTGATTTTGGTTCGGCGCGGCCGCTACGGGAGGATTCTGCTTGCCCGGGTTGTTCGGATCGCGGAAGGGCGGCGGAATTGCTCCACCTTGTTGGGCTCCGATGACGGAGCCGGACGGACTGCCCGCCGGAACGGTGGGAGCGTCCCAGCCGGCAATTTCGGTGGATCCGCCCTGATGCAAGGCGCAGAACTGCGCCGGCTGCGTGCCGACCAGGTAGTAATCGGTGATGGCCTTCGGACAGGCGCTGGTAGCCAGCTGCCCGCTTTCCGGATCGACTTGCGCGCTCACAACGCCTTCGGGAATGGTGAACTCTGAGACATCCCGGTAAGCGCGGTGCTGGTGCGCCAGCTTCATAAATTCCGCCCAGACGGGCAGGGCTGCATGAGCGCCTTCGACCTTCAGATCATCGTAGTTATCCTGGCCCACCCAGACGATGCATAGCAATTGCGTGGTATATCCGGCAAACCAAGCGTCGTGCGAGGTTCCCGTTTTGCCAGCGGCCGGAAGGTTGAATCCGTAGGCGTGCACGCCAGCGCCTGTTCCATAGCGAAGGACGCCTTCCATCAGATTGGTCATCAGGAAGGCGATGCGCGGATCGAGGATCTTTTCCGATTCCAGTTCAGATTTCCAAAGCTCGCGACCTGTACTTTCCGTGATTCTGGATATAAATCGCGGCTTCACCATGACGCCGTTATTGGCGAAAACCGTGTAGGCTTGGGCCATCTGGAGCGGAGTGACATCATAGGAGCCCAGGGCCATAGCGGGCGTGGCCTCGACCTTCTCGAGTCCGACTTTGTGGGCCAGATCGGCAACCGTTCCGTATCCCACAGCCTGCGCCACTTCGACGGCCGGAACATTCAGGGATTCGGCGAGCGCCTCGCGCACCGTGATGTCGCCTTTCCACTGCCCTTTGTGAAAATCCGTCGGGGCGTAGCCGTTCTCGAACGTCTTGGGCTCGTCCTCAACCAGCGTGGATGCGGTGATCGGGTTCGGCTGCCCAGCGAGGCCGGAATTCAGCGCCGCCGCATACACAAAGGCCTTGAAGATACTGCCGGACGGCCGCTCAGCGGTCACGTGGTCGAGTTGGCTTACGCCGTAATTGCGTCCCCCGACAAGCGCTTTGATTTCGCCCGTGTGTGGATCGATGCACACCAAAGCCACCTGGGGCTGAGGGATATTGGGATTCTTCTTGCGGCGCCGCGCGAGAATTCCGTCCACTTCGTGCATTCCCGAAGCGATGGCTTCGACGGCGTCGTGCTGTAGTTGCGGATCGAGCGTCGTATAGATTCGCGAACCCGAATCCTGGAAATTCTGATCTTCAAAATCGTCCGTAAGCTGCTCATTGACGAGGTCGACAAAATACGGAGCATCGGCGGATTCCGCCCCCTGCTTGGCAATGACCATTGGCGCGGCGGCAGCTTCTTCAAACTGGGAACGGGTGATGTAGCCGTTATCGAGCATCATCTTGAGGACGACGTTTCTGCGATCGCGAGCACGGTCCGGCCAGCGAACCGGATTGCGATAGCTGGGTTCCTGGATAAGGCCGGCCAGCGTGGCTGCTTCGGGCAGACTTAATTGGCGTACGCTTTTGCCGAAGTACGCCTGAGCCGCCTCTCCGAATCCGCGGATCTCGAACGATCCCCGGTGCCCCAGCGGAACCTCGTTGGCGTAGTACTCGAAAATCTTGTCCTTGCTCAGCTTGTGCTCGAGGTGAATGGAAATCATCAACTCGGCCACTTTCCTGGCGAATGTCTTCTCGTGGTTGAGATAGAGCATCCAGGCGAGTTGCTGTGTGAGCGTTGACGCTCCTTCGGCGCGCCGCCGGTCTTTGATGTCCACAAACGCGGCCTTCACGATACGAATCGGGATCGAAACCGGAGTGCTGAAAGAAGCGCTTGTCTTCTGCCGAGATCACCGCCTGCACCAAAACGGGCGGTAGATCCTCATAATGCACCAAGCGCCGCTTCTCGCGGTTTTTGTCGTAGAGACTGCTGAGGAGTTCCGGTTCGAGGGTCCACTCGGTGCGGTCGGAATGGTCCGAAAGATCGACAATGGACGAAATCTTCCCGTCGTCGAAACGAATCACTCCGGATTCGCCGTTGGTAAACGCCTGAGGGCCCGGAAAAATCTCGATCGCATCCGGCCGCAAGTGATACCAGCCGATGGCGTTCGCGTGCGAGTCCTCCACGTAACCCGCTTTCGCGAAGCCGATACGCCATTTGCAGCGGCGTCCCGGTATCGCCTACCCCAATGATCTCGGGCGCGCCATACAACATCGACGATTTGGGAAATGGGCCGTGCGCGAGCTTCTCGTCTGCGAGCCGGGCGTACTGGGCATAAAAGAAGATAAGCACGGTGAACAGCGCCACGACACAAGCGGCGGTCCCGATGATCGCGTATTGCTGCCAGCCGAGCCCCCACAGCTTCCCGGGCGCATGTTTCTTGTTCTCTTTTGCTTTCAGTTTGATTCGTACGGGCAAAGATATGGCCTGCGGCGGGTAATTACTGGAAGTGAAACGACTACGCGTAGCCCAGCTTACTGTCGCGCTTATCGATACAAGTTTAACTCTTTCCAGATGTCATCTTCGTGCGGTTGCCAGTCCGGCGGTTCGATTCCCGATAATGTGCAGCTCCTCGACCCGTAAAGTACCGTGCCCGAATGGGCAAATCCATTCCGTGGCGGGCCGGCCGCTGGTCAGCAGATTGCTCCATGACCCGGTGGGTATTGGCATGATCAATTTGCGAAGGCAGGTCCGGCACCTTCTGCGCTGATCCCGGACGGCCAGCGCGAGTAGACCGGCGCCGATCATCCAGGTCCCAACGACGCAGAACGTGTACGGCATGTTGTACAGAAACTGGCTATGGATGTACGCCGGGAGCGTGGATAAAGGATAAGAGCTGACGGCGGCGTAGAGAACGAAAACGATGAGACTGATGCCCACCAATTTGCCGACGAGATAAGCCCAATACCGCATACCGATTAGACTCCTTTCAGGGCCAAACGGTCCCCAGATTCCGCACGCTCAGCGGCGAACCAGGTTCCGCAGGAGGAACAGCAGATTCGCGGGCCGTTCGGCGAGCCGACGCATGAAGTAGGGATACCACGCATCGCCATACGGGATGTATAAGCGGAGACGGAATCCCCGGCCAATAAGTTCCCGCTGCAGATCGCGCCGAATACCGTAGAGCATCTGAAATTCGAAGGCGCCGGACGGGGCGCCATTTGTTACCGCGAATTCTGCGGCTTCGCGAACGATTCGCTCATCGTGGCTGGCGATGGCCGGATACGTGCCCTCTTTCAGCAGCAGCAGCATCAGCTTCCGGTAGTTCGCGTCTACGGCGGACTTTTCCTGCAGCGCCAGCGAGGCCGGCTCGCGATAGGCGCCTTTGCACAACCTGATAGGAATGCGAGATGCTGACAAATCGCGGACATCCGCTTCGCTTCGATACAGATAAGCCTGGATGACGGCGCGCACGCAGCCGGGAAACTCGGTGTGCAACTGCCTGATAATTGCGAGGGTTCGCTCGGTGTACTCGCTCGATTCCATGTCGATTTCGACCCGAGTGCCCACTTCGCCCGCCCGCGCCACCAGAGCCCTCACGTTGGCGAGACACAGGTTAGGCGACAGGTCGAGGCCGAACTGGGTGAGCTTAATCGAAACCGAAGCGGGAAGATGCTCCTGGCGAACGCGTTCGAGCGCGGCCATGTAGTTGTCGCGGCAGCGCGCGGCTTCTTCGGCGGAAGTGACGTTCTCGCCGAGAAAATCCAGTGAGGCGAAGAATCCGTCCGCGGAGACAGCGCGCGCGACGCGAATCTCGTCTTCGAGAGTGTGGCCGGCGATGAAGCGCGCCGTCAGATGCCGCGAAAGCTGGGATTGCTCCAACCAGCGGCGAAGGTGCTTATCTCGCGAGAGGGACAGCAGAATCGGCCGCAGCATGCGAGCTTTCTCAGCATAGCGCGCAAGTGTTCAGGGGGTTCGGGGGGGAGGGTGGGCGGAGCATTTGCGCTAGGGGTCGTTTCGGTCGCGAATCGGAAATACGTCTCGCCGTTCGGAAACGCGTTCGTCAGGTAAACAGTTCAAAGCTGGCCATGGCGAGGCCCGAGCCGACCATGGCGCCCACGAGCACATCGCTCAGGAAGTGCATGCCGAGCAAAATGCGCGACGTCGCGATCGCCAGGGCGCAGAACAGCAGCAACGTCAGCATCATCGGATAGAACGCGCCAAAGCAAACCGCCACCGCGAACGCCGTGATGGTGTGTCCGGAGGGAAATGAAAACTGATCGGGAGGCAGCAGATGCGCCCAGACATGGGCTTCATACTCACACGGCCGCTTGCGTCCCGAGATCTTCTTCAGCAAGACAAACAGGCCGATGCCCGTAATAGCCGCTGAACCTGATGCAGCCAGCGCGGTGAACCGCTCGTCACCGCCAAACAGCAGCACCAGTAGACCAGCCAAATACCAGAGCCAGCCATCGCCGGCGCGGGTCGCCGCAATCGAGGAGAGTCGAACCCACTTCGGCGCGGGCCACTTGTTCACCTTCCTCATCAGCCGGTGGTCGCGAGTGGCGATGAACTGAAGCATGGTTTGTGGGGCCGTCATGCAACGGGCCCTCCTTTACGCCAGTGTACTCACAAGGTAAACGTAGCTCGCGAGTATCTGGTTCTGTTTTATGCGCCGTGAGTTTCAGCGAGGTGACAACGGCGCGAATGTTTTGTTCCAGACACAGCGGAACCTTGCGAAGCCCGAGTAGGATAAGGAGTTGCAGCCGAAAACAGTCGACTTCGTGTACTTCGATGCCGGCGGCGGACATCGAAGCGCCGCACTAGCTCTGCAGTCGGTCATCGCGGCTTCGTCCTACTGGTGGCAGGTCCGGCTGGTCAACCTGCAGGAAGTGCTGGATTCGATGGACATTTTCCGGAAGATCACTGGCATCCGCATGGAGGATGTCTACAATCTGCTGCTTGCGAAGGGGTGGACGCTTGGCTCGGAGGCAATGCTCAAGGCCATGCATCTGATCATCCGGGTATTTCATAACTCGGAGGTCAGAATGCTGACCGAGCACTGGACGCAAAGCGCTCCCGATATGGTCGTGTCGCTGGTGCCAAACTTCAACCGCGCCCAGTTCCAGGCATTGCGTAAGGCGCGCCCGCAAGCGCCCTTCCTGACGGTGCTGACCGATTTCGCCGATTACCCGCCGCATTTCTGGATGGAGCGCCAGCCGGAACAGTATTTCGTATGCGGCACCGATCGGGCGTACCAACAGGCGCAAGAGATTGGGCATCCCGAGCGAGCGTACCTTTCGCGTCAGCGGAATGATTCTGCGGCCACAGTTCTACGATGTTCCGCCGATTGACCGCGCCGCAGAGCGAATCAGACTCGGCCTGGATCCCAACCTGCCCACGGCGCTCGTGATGTTCGGCGGCGAGGGATCGAACAGCATGTATTCGATTGCGCAAAAGTTGGGCAACGCAAATTACGAGTTACAAGTCATTCTGATCTGCGGCCGCAATAAGAAGCTGAAGGAGCGACTGGAAGGACTAAGAACGCGGAACCGAATGTTCATCGAGGGCTTCACGAAGGCGATCCCGTATTACATGCAATTATCCGATTTCTTCATTGGCAAACCGGGGCCGGGCAGTATTTCGGAAGCGTTGAAGATGAACTTGCCCGTCCTCATCGAACGCAACTTGTGGACGCTGCCGCAGGAGCGCTTCAACGCCGATTGGGTGCGCGACAAAGAAGTAGGAGAAGTGGTGCCTACGTTCGACCACGTCGAGCGCGTTGTGGAAGGACTGCTGCAATCGGGGCGCATTCAAAGTATGCGCGCGCACATCGCCAAGCAGGATAACCGGGCTGTGTTTGAGGTTCCTGAAATCGTCGACAGGATTTTACGGCAGAGCTACGGGTGATAAAACGTGCAGATCTCAACTACGCTTCGTATTAGCGTAGTAACCCTCGCGCGACTGCACGATCAAATTTTTCTTGTCGGGTACCGTAACGGTGATCTTTCTGAACTCACCGGTTGTTCCTGGCTGGTCGGGTGTGAACCCAAGGCTGTACTGGTTCCGCAGTTCTTCCTCAATCTGCGCGTACAGATCGCCAACGCTCTTCTTTTTCGAGTATTCGAAGTAGCCGCCGCCAGTCTCACGCGCGATCTGCTGCAGGATCTTTTTTCCATCCGTGCGCGGTTCGCCGTACGGTCCACCGCCTCGCCCCATACCGCCGCCGCGGCCCATTCCACCGCCACCCCAACCGCCGCCGCCATGGCGTCCCATTCCCGGACCGCTGAAACCACTCTCGTGGCGTTCCTCGTCCACCACGTGGATCGCATACACCAGGGTGTCGGAGCGCTGGGCGGTCGCAATTGCTTCTTGGAGCGATACTTTGCTTCCGCGATCGTCGCCATCGGTGAGCAGAATCAGAGCTTTCCGGCCAGCCTGGTTTTTGAGCACATCGTCAGCCGCGAGGTACACGGCATCATACAGATGGGTGCCGCCGCCGGAGCCATTTCGTCCGCGCTGCCGTCCTCCTCCGCCACCATAACCGCCGTTGCCGGGATCATCCGGTTGAGACCCGGAATCGCCGGAGTGTCCCCATTCGGGGCGGTCTAATCCGTCCAGAGCTTTCTCCAGCTTCTCGCGCGAACCGGTAATATCCTGCAACAACTCCACTTCGCGATCGAAATGGATGAGAAATGCGCGGTCCTTATCGGGGCGCAGTACATCCTGCAGGAATGTCCGGCTGGCTTCCTTCTCGGGATCTATCATGCGACGTTCACTCCCGCTGGTATCGATCAGCAGGCCGATCGTCAGGGGCAGATCGCTTTGGCGCGCGAAATATTTGATGACCTGAGGGCGGCCGGCGTCGTCGATCCGAAAATCGTCTTTGTTGAGGTCCGTGACGATCTTGCCGTTCTTTTCATGGACTGTGGCGAAGACATTCACCACGTCGACGGCAGAGGAAAAAGACGGGACGTCGTCGGCGGCAAGAAGCTTACTCGCCGGAATAACGGATAGAGCCGCAAGAAGGCGGCGCCGGGACATTAGAGTATCCGAAAACATCGCTGGTTAAGCTGTACGGACGTGTCCCGCCGAGCCCGGGTTACCTAGGCGGCTGCCTTCAGAAGGTTCGCAAATGCGGTCTGCTGCCTTGTGATCGCATCCGCAAGCGGCAGGTAAGCCGGCGCGGTCGCCTGTATCGTTGGCGTAATCCCACAATCCGTTGCAGCAATGGCGATCGTCGTCCCATCCGGGATGGTTCAGGATCGGATATAGGCAGACACCGCGCACATCCACTCCCGCCAGCAGCGAGGACTGGACCTCTTCGCAGACGTAATCGAACCAGGCGGCACGTGCGTCGTCTTCCGCGCCGGTTTCGGTGATCATCACGGGTTTGCGGTAGCGGTGCGCCACTTCGGTCAGCAAATCGCGCAGTGGACGATAGCTCGGATCGGTGCGAGGCAGTGTGCGCTCACAATGCACCCACTGATTGCGATCGTAGAAGTTCAGGCCTATGACATCAAGCAGATCGGGACTTCCACCGAGTTCGGGGTTGCTTCGCCCGGTCAGCATGTCGGTCGCCTCGTACATCGAAACACGGTGGCGCTCGCAGGCCGCGCCGTCGCCGTCCACACCCGCGCCTGGGGACGATATGAATGACGGGTTCAGCGCTCAGCAGGCACGCGGCGGGAAGCTCTTGTTTCAAAACGCCGGCTGGCCGCAATGGCCGCTTTCACAAGCTGCCGTTTCAGGTGCATGCCGCGCCCGTGTTCGTGCGGACTCATCAGGGCCGATCGCCGCCCGCCCAGGCCAGGAACGAGATCTCATTCACGGGGATGATCGAGACGGCATGCGAACTGCGCCGCCTGAGGAATCGCGCGGTCGCCAAAGCGAAATCTCAAAGGCACGGACAAATCCAGGCGAGAAAATCTGCAGAAAATCCGGCCAGCCGAAGTGCATCAGGTCAAGAATCACTTCCATCCCTGCCTCGTCGGCCGCGGCAAAAACGGCTTCCAAGGAAGAAAAGTCGCGCAACCGCTGGTTTGTGTTCAATGACATGCCAGCGCGCGCCTTCGCGTACCGTCCGGATGCCGGCTGCGGTCAACCGGGCATAATCCTGCTCCAGAAACTCATCGTGCCGGCTCGCCGGCAACAACGTCCAACCGTTTTTGGTGTAGGTTTCGGTGGGTGGCGCACTCGAACCCGGCCTGAATGAAACTCTGAAAACTCGCATCTTCGAGGTAGTCGGGCGCACCACGGAAACGTCTCGCAATGAACTGACCCCCGCGTTTTTTCGTACTTCCTGTTAAGCTTCTGATTTCATGCGTTCTCTTCATTTGGGAGCGTGGCTGGCAGTCATTGCGCTGATTCAGTCCGCTCCCCTGCTATGGCCAAGTCGATATCGATAGCCTGCCCAAACCTACCGGGTACGTCAGCGATCTGGCGAACGTGATCAATCCCGAGGCGAAAGCCCAGCTTGAACGCTCTGCAGCGATGTCGATCATCAATTGGATGCTCAGTTTGCGATCGTGACCATTCCCAAGCTGGGGGACGAGGACATCCGGAATTTCGCGCTGGAACTCGGCCGGAAGTGGGGTGTGGGTCCAAAAGGCAGCCGCCGGGCCTCGTGATCGTGGTCTCAATGGACCACCACGCCGACATTGAGGTCGGGCCGGCAACTTGAGCCATACATCACAGACGGCTTCGCGGGTGACACCAGCGCGCGATGACGCCAGATTTACGGGCGGGCGATATCGGAGCGGCTTTGACCGGCGCGGTCAGCGGCGCTGGCGAACCATCTGGCGCGAGCAGAAAAACATCGCGTTCAATGCCAATACACATCCTGTGCACAAGCTTCGCGCCACAGCCGCGGAGTACCCGGTTGGCTAATCGTTGCCGCTATTTTCTTTTTCCTGTGGCTGATCGGACGTGGGCGCCGGGGTGGCGGCGGCTATGGGGGCGGCAACTACGGCGGAGGCGGCGGCGGGTTCTGGCAAGGGATCCTGATTGGCAACATTCTGGGCAATCGGCGGACGCGGAAACGGCGGTGGATGGAGTTCCGGCGGTGGTTTCGGGGGCAGCGATGGTGGCGGCGGCGGATTCGGAGGCTTCGGCGGTGGCGGAGGCGGCGGCGATTTCGGCGGCGGCGGATCTAGCGGCAGACTGGTAATCTTTTCCTACGGAAACGGTAATGATGCAACAGAAACTCGCGGGACTCGTAGAGCGGTTGAAAACTGCTTTCGGTGATCAACTCGTTTCCGCTATCTTGTATGGCTCGGCGGCGGCGGGCGATTATCACGAACACGCATCGGACCTCAACGTCCTTTGCGTGCTGTCGCAAATCACGCCGCATGAGCTGGTGCAGTCCGAGCCGGTGTTTCGCTGGTGGCGCCAGGATGGTAATCCCTCACCGCTGCTTCTGACCGAAGAAGAAGTCGACTCCTCTTCCGACTCCTTTCCCGATGGAGTTTCACGATATGCAGGAGCACCGGCAAGTACTCTTCGGCAAGGATGTGATCGCGGAGTTAGTGATTGATCGGAGCTTTTACCGGGCGCAGGTGGAGCACGAACTTCGCGCCAAGCTGATTCGTCTTCGCCAGAAAGCGGCTGAGTTACTAGCCGACGCGGGAAAGCTGACAAAATTGATGACCGAATCCGTGTCGACGTTCTGCGTTTTGGGCCGCCATGCACTGCTGTTGAGCGGCGCGCCTGCTAAATGGAAGAAGGCGGAAATTGTCGCCGCACTCGAAGATGCTCTGCGCATGCCCCTCCCGGCAACGAATGAGGTGCTTTCCATCAGGGCCGCGCAAGCAGAGCAAACCACCGCAGAATGCGGGCGTTCTCTTCGGTGATTATCTCAAAGAAATGCAGTCGCTAGTAAGATTCGTGGACGGATTAGGCCACTAACAACAAATAAGGAAAAGAATATGAAGAGCGGACTTATCATCTTGCTGGTAGTCATTGTTGTAGGTCTGGTTTTTTTTGGAGATCTGATGGGCGAGCGAAACCGGCTCGTGACGGAGCGGAACAAGATCGACGCTAATTGGGCGCAAGTCGAGAACGACATGAAGCGCCGCGCCGATCTGATCCCGAACTTAGTCGAGACAGTGAAGGGCTACGCCAAGCAGGAACAGAATGTAATCGGTGAAATCGCGAATGCCCGGGCAGCATTACTCTCGGCGGCGGGCAGCAACAACCGCCAGGGAGAAATGGCCGCCAATTCTCAATTGAGCGGGGCCTTGGGACGGCTTCTCGTGTTACAAGAGGCCTACCCGCAACTCAAGTCGAACGAAAACTTCCTGCGATTGCAGGATGAACTTGCCGGGACGGAAAATCGGATCGCGGTGGACCGCCGGGACTACAACGAAGGCATTCGGACGTATAACACCGACCTTGAACAGTTCCCCGAAAACGTGGCGGCCTCGTTATTCGGCTTCCATAAGGACGAGAATTACTTCAAAATCTCTGAGGAAGACAAGAAGGTTCCGCAAGTGCATTTCTAAGTTGGTTGTCGCGATTGAGGAAAGTTGAGCGTGCCGGGCGAGGCGCCCGGGCGCAGCCCGAGGGGCCGCCCCACTAAGCGTCCGGCGTTAGAAAACGTAAGTGAACAAGGCAAGGATTCCGACTTGTGCCGTGCGCGGCATAAGAAGGGCTAGGCTCGGGCTTATCGAAATACCCGTTCCTCGAAAAACCATCGCAAGGTATGACCGCACGCCTGCTCCATCGAGTATTCGAGGTCAACGCTCGTGGCTGTTCTTCCCCAATGATCTTTCGTCTAAATTCGCAGGCCTCGCCAGAACGCTTCCTCACCGATTTGGTTGCTCAGTTCATCGAGCACAACTACACCTTTGAAGTAGGGTAAACGCCCTCCCACTTCGGCTTCGCTATGCCCCGTGTAGCGCAGAGGATGATCTTTGCCTTTGGACTTCAGGTCGGCATAGATCTGTTTTGCGACTTCAATTTCGTGCTCGTAGCGAGCGTGCCCAAAGACTTCACTGAGGAAGGCATCCGCCATGAATGTAGCAACCCCTTCATTCAACCAGAACTCAGACCATTCTGCGCAAGCAACTCCGACACCCCACCACTGGTGAGCGAGTTCGTGTGCCTCAAGCCAAGCCTCTTCGGGGTGTTCTAACAGCGTCTATCCATAGCTGTCGGGTAGCAGGGTGAAGCTGGCGAGTTCTTGTTCCGGTTTTCCGCTGACCAAGACGGTTGCGTAACTCTTAAACGGATAGCGCCGCCCGGCCGCGGAATCGCTAGTGTACGGAACGACTGAGTGCTGTTTTGGTTTACGAATTCGGCAAAATGGACCAGCGCTATATGCTCGAAAAATTTCATGTCTTGACCGCCAGCCCAAAGCCCGAAATCCGGGCGAGCGCGCGGTGTGAGGAACTCAGAATGCAGAACCTGCCATGCCCGGGCGATAAGGATCAGCCAGATAAGGAGGGCGAACACCTCCTTCATCAAATACTTCAATGACACGACCTACTGGCCGAACTGAACGCACTTGGTAAGCCGTGCGAAGCTTGCAGATCGGGAAATGGCGCTTCTAAGTGATCGACTCACCGAATGCGGGCGAATGATATTTCCGCTACGGGTCGCTTTCGCTCGCCGCTCCGATTACGGCTACCGGAAGGATCGGCAATATTCGCTTCGCCCGGGTGGGTTAGGTTTCTTTCTCTGCCAACCGAGGCGTCAGGTACCAACGCAGGACGCCTCGCGGCTGGAGGGTGGGGTGCTCGAACTCAATGCGCATGATCGATCCCTTTTTGAAATCGATCTGCGCATCGGGCGTGCCGAGGAGAAAGGCAGCCAATGTAGAAAACAGGGGATTGTGGCCTACCAGCAGAAGGCAATCGACGCCGGCGTGCGCGCGAATTTCAGTCCACGCGTCCTTGGGGTGCGCACTCGGGATCAAGGCGCTCGATAGGGAAATGGCCTCTTTATATCCCAACTCTTGTTTGGCTATCTCGGCTGTTTGACGGGCGCGTTTTAGCGGGCTGCTGAGAATCAGGTCGGGATTGACCCCCGCTTGCGCGGCCCGCGTGAGAACCTGCCGCAGTTTCCGCCGGCCCTCCGCCGTGAGCCCGCGGTCGGCATCGGGCGTGCCCGCGTGACCTTCCTCTGCAATCCCGTGGCGAAGCAAATAAAGCTCCATCTCTCGTCAGGTTTCGCCTTTCATTCTGTCATACTGATCGGTTGCAATCGTCTCAGTCGAACACGAGAGAGCACGTGCTCCTCGTCCTCGCCATTTGTGCCGCAGCTCTCATTCATATCTCGATCGCGGCCGCGCAAATCGTCCTGGGAGCCGCGATATTGTGGCTGCTTTTCACTCGCCGGAGTTTACCTTTTCCGCGAATCTGGGTCCCCTTATTATGCCTGTTCGTGTGGACTCTTTTGGCGGATCTTGTTTGCCCCGATCCATGGCTGGGCAGGGCGCAAATCAAGAAGTTCTACGATTTTCTATTCCTTCCGGTTGTTTTTGGCGCCTTTTCTATCCATTTCCGAAGGACCCGTTTGCTTGTCGCTTCCTGGATGGCGGTCGCCTCGGTGTCGGGCGGTTGGGCATTGCTGCAATTCGCTGAGAAATACGCTCACGCAAAAACCATCAAAGCGGATTGGTATACGACCTACCTCGAACGCCGAATTACCGGGTTTGAAAGTCACTGGATGACTTTCGGCGCGCTGCAGTTGAGTGTTCTGTCGATCCTCCTGGCGCATTGGTTCTTCGCGAAACGCAAACTACCCGCATGGACGTATGCGTGCTCCACCGCGATCCTGACGCTCGCGATCGTGCTCGGATGGACACGCAGCATTTGGATTGCGACGATTCCGTCCGTGCTCTACCTTGTGTGGTTCTGGCGTCCGAAAATGATGTTTCTGGTACCAGTGGTCGCGGCGATTGCGTTCCTGATTGCTCCGGCCGGTACACGCGAACGAGTCACTTCTCTGGTGCATCCCCGGGAAGACGTGGACTCGAATCGTCATCGCGAGGTGACATTTCTGACCGGCATCGAAATGATCAAGGCGCATCCGGTCTTCGGAATCGGCCCCGAGGAAATCGGAAGGAAGTTCGACCAGTATGTGCCTGCCGACATCAAGCGGCCGCTGCCCGTCGGCTATTACGGTCATTTACACAACATTTATCTGCAATACGCCGCCGAGCGCGGCATTCCCGGACTTCTCTTCGTTCTGTGGATGATTGCACTCGCACTTTGGGATGCGGCTCACGCTGTACGGCTCGTCCCAAAGCAGTCGGATGAATCGGCGATTCTGCATGGCTCGATCGCGGTGATCATCGGTATTCTTGTGGGCGGGCTGGCCGAATACAACCTGGGAGACAGCGAGGTGCTGATGATGTTCGTCTGCATCCTGGGGCTAATCTACGCCGCGAAAGAGCAGATCGCCGCCCAGTTCACGGCGTCCTCCGAAAGGCCGGGACACTCCGTCGAGCCGTTGCAGTCTCGTTAGCGAAGTAGCTTCACGTTGCGTTAGACATTCTCCACGAATATGTAAATCCGAAACGAAGGGGTCTTGTCGCCGCGGCCCCAGCGGTTCACCTTCCAACTCGCGCGGATGTGATGAATGTTTCGAATCGCCGGATCGATATATACCAACGAGACGCCCGTATAGAATTTTTCCGGGAAAGTAACAACAGGATCGGGCTGCCACGCTGTGCCATCGTCGGATCCTTCGATCGACAACAGCAAGCTCTGCTGCTCGACAACCTGCGTGATGCCGAGCGTGACGAGCAGTGGACGCGAGCCTGTCAACGCAATCGGTTCAGCGGAGCCATTCTGCTGAACTGTAGTTTCGGGCAGAAGGAAGGCGGGAAGGGGCAACGATTTGATGTTAACCCGTCGTGGCGGCGTGCTCTGCGACTTCGGGCTTCGGGGCGACGGTCAAGAGATTCATCGCCTGCTCGAGCGTAGTGACGACCCAATCGGGGGAGGCCGCTCCCAAACGCTCCTGTATCACTTCGGCTGACATATCCGATCCCCACACTCCGATCGCAATACGGGTGTCCGGGTGATTGCTTCGAATGCGCCGGCACATGGTCCTTGCATGGAGAATGGCGAAGGGCGGCAGCGCGGAAAGGACAACTAGTCCATCACCGGACTTCACCTCGTGGCGCACCTCCGCATCGCCGCCGCTTTGCCGCAGCAACTGGGCCAGCATGCAGGCCACGATCTCGTCCGCCTGGTCGCGGGTGGGAACGCAGACGATGTGATCGTATTTCATTTCCGCAGCTGGGCCAGGATGCCTCTCTCCGGCAATCTCGATGACCTCGCTCGTGACGTCATAAATGATCCCTGCGCGCTGATCCGATAACCGCCCTTCATGGCGGTCCTGCTCGGCCATGCTCAGTGCGGGGATCACCAGCTTGTCATACACCTGCACGAGCGGATTGGCCTTAGTCGCCGTGTCGAGAAGGTGGGCCGTCTCGTCTTCATCTTCTGCAAGCATCCGCTGATAAAACCGGACTTCCTCCGAGAGCGCGGGTTCGTCCCCAAGCAGTACGTACAAGAATTCGAGCGGAGGCAAGTGCCGGCCCATTACTACCAGACACACAGTCAGCGGGGTCGAAAGGACCAGCCCGATTGGCCCCCAAAGCAAGGTCCAGAAGGCGGCCGAAAGCAGGTATGCCACGGAGGTAATTCCCGCTCGATTGGCATACACCCAAGGTTCGATCACGGAGGACACCGTGAGTTCTATCCCGGCGTACAGCGCGAGTACTTCGATGGGCTTTTGCCAGCCATCAAAGGCGGCCAACGACAAAAGAAACGGACAGAAGCCCGAAATCAAAGTGCCGGCATACGGAACGAACCGGAACACCAGCACCAGAACCCCCCATAGCGGCGCGTAGGGAACACCAATAAAGTAGAGTCCGATGAAGAGCGCCAGTCCGAAGCAGCCGTTTACTGACAATTGAGAAAGCAGGAAACGGCTCACGCGCGAGGCCGCTTCATCGACCGTGGTCGTGACGAGCACCAAATGCCCCTCACCGAAGAGCCGGAAGACGCGATTGCGCAGTTGTTCCCGGTTCAGAAGGATAAACATCGTCAGCACGAAAACTGCAAACAACTCGACCAAGAACTCGGCAAGACTCGGGCCTGCAAATCCAAGCGACGACAGAAACGAGCTGCCGTTAACGATTTTGACCGGCACCGGCTTATCCGTCGGTTCGCCTTGCGCTTGGGTATTTGAGCTCGACAAGTCCTGCTTGAGCTCCGCAAACGTTCGCTCGAGATTCTGAATGCCCTCGCCTGGCGCGCCCTTGATCGCCTCGATCTTGCGGCTGATGTTCTCTTGATAGCGCGGCCAGTCTCGTAGAATGCCGCTAAACTCGTTCACCAATAACCACGTCAGGCCAGCCCCGACGGACATACCCAAAAGCAGAACCATCGACACTGCGGCAACGCGTGGAACACGATGCCGCTCCAGCCAAAGGAGAGGAGTGGATAGAAGGAAACTGAAGAGGATGCTGACCGCGAGCGGGACTAGCAGCTTGCGCCCAAAGTAGAGAGCCACAATGACTGCGGCGGCCGTGACCAGGGCTTGCAGGTAGCTTCTGGATGTAGTTTGATTGGCGCTCTTGGCGAGGCGTGCCATCCGAATCTCCCGAAAGCGCAAAGACGGGGATGCGCGCCACTAACCGGAGGGGAAACTCGCAAATCCTTCGGATAGCGCGCTCAATCCCGTGTCCGTCTTGCGCGAGTTCCAAAAGTAAGAAGCGGATGGAAGCCCGGCCGTATCGGGAATTTCTTTCGATTTTTTTTCGCCTAGGATGTGAGTTCGGCGGGCGAGCGTCAGCAGCTGTTTTACTTAGCGCGCCGGGTGGTGGAAACTGCTGTGATCATCTCTCGCCTGAGGATCTGGTTGATGCGCGACTGGTACCCGGGTCCCTGCGATTTGAACCACGCGATCACGTCGGAATCGATGCGAAGTCCAATCGGCTCCTTTGTGGGCCGGTAGAACTTGCCCACAATCGCATTGGCCCATTTCTCTGGCGGCAACGGCGCCGCCTCCGTATCGTCATAGCGCCGGTCCCGCTCTTCGTAGTCCTGGCGGATCTCGTCAGTGACGTTGATTTTTGATGTGCGCGCTGTAGATTTTTTCTTCATATTTGACTGCCTTGCGGGCCATGATGATCCACGGCTCCTCGTCTTGCCCTTCTTCGATCACTCGGAACACATGCGCCACTAGGATGAGTGCCCCCTCGACGAGCCCGATGGTTTGGTAACGCATTTCGCCGTTGTCGTCGATGTAGTCCTCGGCTGTAATGGCAAACTCGTCGCTGAACACCCGCCACGCTTCTTCGAAGCCGATACCGTGATCGCGTTGATTGAGCTCGTTCTTATCGTCGGCCCAGTTACGCGCCATGTCTATACACCATTGTATAGACATTTAGGCCGGAACCTAAGCATTATTCTGCAACTAAATAAGCGGTCGCCGGCCGCCACCGAAGAGGCGCGCCCCTATTCTCGGCGGCCCACCAGGCGCACCGCTCGCATTTCCGGCGTGGCACAGAGCCGCGGCCGTCATGCCTGGGCTCTGCATGAGGACGATTTTACTCGAATGGCACTATGATCTGAATGAAAAGCGCACGTTCTCAGGCGACCGCTGATGGCGGCTTAGAGTTTGCGAACAAAATCCTATGCAACTTGCGGATCGATACTTTCCGGGTTAATCCCCAGATCGACGATCGCCTGCTTCGCGCGGCCCGCATCGAAACGGCCCCAACGCGATAGCCGCGACAATGCTGCGGCGGCGATGCTCTGCGCATCCACTTCGAAATGACGGCGCAAATGTTCGCGATTGTCGCTGCGGCTAAACCCATCGGTACCGAGCGCGGTCAACCGGCCCGGCAACCACGGCGCGATCTGGTCGGCAACGATCTTCAAATAATCGCTCGCCGCAACGATCGGCATATCGACATTCCCGAGCGTCTGTTGCAGATACGACTTGCGCTCCGGTTGGTCCGGATGCAAACGATTCCAACGATCGACGCTGAGGGCGTCCCGGCGCAGTTCGGTATAGCTCGTCACGCTCCAAACGTTTGCGCCGACGCCATACTTTTCGGCAAGGATCTGCTGGGCTTTTAACGCTTCGTTCAGAATGGAACCGCTGCCGAACAACGTCACCTGCGCGGGTCCGGCTTCCGACTGCTTGTAGAGGTACAGACCGCGCAAGATACCTTCCCGCACATGTTCGCCTTCGGGCATCGGCGGCTGAACGTAGTTCTCGTTGCAGACCGTCAGGTAATAGAAGTGGTCTTCCATGTTCTCGTACATACGGCGGATACCGTCCTGCACGATGACCGCGATCTCATACGAGTAGGCCGGATCGTAGCTGCGGCACGTCGGATACACGCTCGAGAAGACATGGCTATGCCCGTCATCGTGCTGCAATCCTTCTCCGAGCAGGGTGGTGCGTCCAGCCGTGCCGCCAACCAGAAAACCCTTTCCGCGCGAATCGCCAAACGCCCAAATCAGGTCGCCGACGCGCTGGAAGCCGAACATCGAATAGTAAATGAAGAACGGAATCATCGGCAGGCCCACATTGGCGTAAGCCGTGCCGGCGGCAGTGAATGAGGCCAAGCCGCCCGCTTCGGTGATTCCCTCTTCAAGAATCTGCCCGTCAACCGCTTCCTTGTAGTACATCAAGACGTCGCTATCGACTGGCGTATAGAGCTGCCCCATGGGGGCGTAGATGCCGCGCTCGCGGAACATCGATTCCATTCCGAAGGTACGCGCCTCGTCCGGAACGATCGGAACGATGTATTTGCTGAGCTCGCGGTCTTTCAGAAGCGATTTGAGAACGGAAACGAACGCGCTGGTGGTGGAGGCTTCCCGGCCCCGCGATCCATGCAATGCCTCGCTAAAGCTTTCGAGCGCAGGCGCCTTGATCTCGATCTTCTTCGGTTTACGCTCCGGCATGTACCCGCCCAGCGCTTCACGCCGCGCACGCAGGTACTTCATCTCCTGGCTGTTTTCGTCCGGACGGAGGAAGGCCACCGAATGGACTGTTTCGGGAGTCAGATTCAGATCGAATCTGTTCGCCAGATAAAACAATTCATCCTCGTTCAGCTTTTTCTGCTGGTGAGTGACGTTCTTGCCTTCACCGGCCTCGCCCAGTCCATAGCCCTTTACGGTCTTGCACAGAATGACCGTAGGCTGGCCCTTATGTTCGACCGCGCGCTTGAACGCGTTGTAGACTTTGACCGGATCGTGACCGCCGCGCCTGAGATTCGCAATCTGCTCATCGCTGAGGTCTTCGACGATCTCCGCCAGTTCCGGATATTTCCCGAAAAACTCTTTACGCGCATAAGAGCCGCCGCGCGCCTTGAAGTTCTGGTATTCGCCGTCTACGCACTCTTCCATGCGCTTCAGCAGGACGCCCGTCTTGTCTTTCTCGAAGAGCTTGTCGTAATCGCTGCCCCAGAGTACTTTGATTACGTTCCAACCGGCTCCGCGGAAAATGCCTTCCAACTCGCGAACGATGCTGCCGTTTCCGCGCACCGGGCCATCCAGCCGCTGCAAGTTGCAGTTCACGATGAAGATGAGATTATCGAGCTGTTCGCGTGAAGCGATGTGCAACGCTCCGGTCGATTCCGGTTCATCCATCTCACCGTCGCCCAGAAAAGCCCATACCTTCCGATCCGTCTTGGGCAGCAGACTTCGATTTTCGAGATACCGCAGAAAACGCGCGTTGTAGATCGAGTTGATCGGCCCCAAACCCATCGACACGGTCGGGAATTGCCAAAACGTCGGGCATCAGCCACGGATGCGGATACGACGAGAGGCCGGGATGCTCTCTCAGTTCGTGACGGAAGTTCAACAAATGCTCTTCGGTCAGGCGCCCTTCGAGAAACGCGCGCGAATACATGCCCGGAGCGGCGTGCCCCTGGAAGTAAATCAGATCGCCGGGCTGGTCTCCATAGCTCGCGTGAAAAAAGTGATTGAAACCGACTTCGCTCAAGGTGGCGAGCGAGGCATATGTCGAGATGTGACCGCCAATGTTCGGGTCGTATTTGTTCTGACGCACCACCATCGCCGCGGCATTCCAGCGAATCAAACTCTTGATCCGGCGCTCCATGGCGCGATCGCCTGGATAGGGCACTTCGTCGCGCGCCGGAATCGTGTTCACGTAGGGGCTCACCACAGGCAGCTGCGGAGCCGCACCGACGCCGCGAGCGCGCTGTAATACCTGCTCGAGGAGATAGGCAGCCCGGTCGGGCCCCGCATCTTCGACAACTTGCTCGAGAGCTTCCAGCCATTCCGACGTTTCCTGCGGGTTCAGGTCCGTTTGGCGTTCTTCTTTGGTAAGGAGCATGTTCTCAATCACTTGATAAAAGGGGTAAATACAAGAATAGCGTGCTAAACCTAGGTCACGCGGGCGAGCCGCAGCTTCGACGGGGATCGGGACGGCTGGGTAACGCTGCTCGGGTTGACTACTCAAAACAATTATCGCCTATGACTTGCTTTTCGGCGTAACGTGCGGCAATCTAGAAGGTTTTCGGAGCCGAATCCACAATTGATGAATGTTCGCGTTTTGTACCACGACCACTGCTTTGACGGAGCCGCGTCGGCAGCGTTCGTCAGCCGGTTCTTTCAAGAATGTTTTTATCCCGCTGCCGTTTTCCACTACACCGGCCTGGCGCATCGCGCAGACCAGTTGTTCGAAGACAGTTTGTTTGATGGCGATGTGAACGCTATCGTCGATTTCAAGTATTCGAACCACGCCAATTTGACCTGGTGGTTCGACCATCATCAGAGCGCGTTCCTCAGCCCGGAAGACGCGGAGCATTTTCGCGCAGATACGTCGGGCCGCAAACTGTTCGACCCGAGCTATCGTTCCTGCACCAAGTTCATTGCTTCGGTGGCTCGCGATCGCTTCGGCTTCGAAGCGCCCGAACTGGATGACCTGGTGAAGTGGGCCGATATCGTTGACGGCGCAATGTACGACAGCGCACAATCGGCAGTGGAAATGAACGCGCCCGCGATGAAATTGACGCTTGTGGTGGAAGGCAGCAAAGGCTCCTCGCTGGTTCACAAGGTGATTCGGGCGATGCAGACGGAGACGCTTGGCGAAATTATTCTCGATCCTGAAATCAACGCAAGCTACCAGAAACTCTATGAACGGCATTTACGCACGATCGACGTGATCCGCTCGGCTGGTTCGTGCGATAAGGGCGTAATTTATTTCGATCTCGTGGAATTCGGAATAGACGGATACAATAAGTTCATTCCGTATTATTTGTTCCCCGATTCCGCATACACGGTTTCGGTGTCAACGTCGAGCTTCCGGACCAAGGTGTCGGTGGGATCAAATCCTTGGGCTAAGGAACCGCTGCGACATAACTTGGCGACCATCTGCGAGCGGTATGGCGGAGGTGGACACCCCAAAGTCGGTGCGATCAGCTTCCCCATTGGCGCCGTCCAGGAAGCGAGAAAAGCAGCCTCAGAAATTCGAGAAGAGTTGAAGTGGTAACGGCCGGCTCGGCGCGAAGGCGTTGGTCTGGCTACTCAACATTGCGTGACCAAACTCCTTTCCTGGGCCGAACAGAGTTCGCGGCGTGTAGCTAACACGCCTTTCTTTTCTCTTTCATTCCTGTTGTGCGCCGTCACTCTGGCCGCATCGGCGGATCCGGCTGCGAAGTCCTACTTGCGCCCTGTACGACGCGTACTTGTGATCAACTCTTACGCGGAAGGAGACGCCTGGGGCGATCCGCTGGTACATGGGATCCAGGCGGCGTTTTACGAGACGCAGCAGCGAATCGACGCGGACTTCGAGTTCTTGGACGCACGCCATTATCCCGATGCCGTGCATGAGAGTCTCTTCATCCACTACGTCGCGGCTAAGATTGCCGGAAATCCCCCGGAGGCGATCGTTGCGGCCGATGATCCCGCCGTGAAATTGGTGCTGCAATATCGTGGTACGCTGCTGCCTGCTGTGCCAGTTGTCTTCTGCGGTGTCAACGAATTCGAAAACAGCAGCGCCTACGTTGTGGATCATGCCGCCGAGCGGCCCTGGATGACTGGAATCCTCGAGCGGATCGATATCCAGGAAACTGTCGAGCTCGCGCTGCATTTGCATCCCGGTACAAGGCGACTCATAACGGTAGGCGATGGTACCGACATTGCCGCGGCGGTTCACAAGTGGCGCCCGGAATTGGATGTCTCCGCTCTGGACGCGCTGAAGCTCAGTCTGGAAGAGATTGGACGAAGACTCGACCGTCTGCCGCCGGACACAGTCGTTCTGTTTTCGCCATTTCCTCACGACGGCTTGGGAAGGAGCCTTGAAATCGGGGAGACCGCGCGTTTTGTATCGAATCACGCGAGGGTGCCGGTATATACAGCCAGCCGCGCAAGTCTCGGTTTTGGGCCGATCGGAGGTAAGATGGCCGATCCCTATCTGCAAGGGCGGACGGCAGCCAGCATCACCCTTACGGTTCTGAACGGTAGCGCACCGTCCTCGTTAGGCGTGCAACGCAACACCGCGAACGCGTTTGAATTCGATTACAACCAACTTCGCCGCTGGCGCATTCCGGAAGCCCGCTTACCCGGAGGCAGCGTCGTTATCAACCGCCCCAAATCCTTGCGGGAGACGCACCCGCTTCTCTTGATGGCGGTCAGTATTTTCCTTTGCGTCCAATCTCTGGTGATCGGAGTATTGCTTGTGCAGCGCCGGCGGCGTCAGCTAGCGGAAGCAGCGCTGCGCAAACACAGCCAGCAGCTTGCGAACTCGAACTACATGCTGGAGCAGTTCGCCTACATTGCAGCGCACGATTTTCAAGAACCGATACGCAGTGTGGCCCTGTTTGCCGAGTTACTGCGCGGGAGCGCCCTAGGCAAGTTGGATGAGGAGGAGCGTCAGGCCGTCCACTTCGTCTTTGATAATTCGCGCCGGCTGTTAGTGATGGTTCGCGGACTGCTCGCTTGGGTACGCTCGGTTGAGGCGCAAGCGGATTCCCCCCTGTGGTGCGATGTCGCCCAGGTGTGGCGCGACGTGCTGAAGCGGCATCAGGATGAAACAGAGCGGCGCGGAGTCAAATTCGAATCGGCTTCTCTGCCCGGCGTCGCCATGCACGCGCACCATATGCGGGAGTTGCTGAACCATCTGGTCGAGAATGCGCTGCACCACGGCGATCCGAGCGACCTGCTGATCACGATCAGAAGCGAGCGCGACGACACGGGTTGGAAGTTCAGAGTCTTCAACACCGGT
This sequence comes from uncultured Acidobacteriaceae bacterium, assembly GCA_963795905.1. Lineage (GTDB taxonomy): Bacteria > Acidobacteriota > Terriglobia > Bryobacterales > Bryobacteraceae > Bog-105. The sequence continues at coordinate 133,441 of CAWCJG010000002.1, forward strand.
CAGCCGATTCCCGAATCTCTGCAAAGCAGGGTGTTCGGTGTGTTTCGACGGCTACAACCGGGCAATCCGCAGAGCGGCGTCGGCATGGGTCTGGCAATCTGCCGCCGCATTGTCGATTTCTATGGAGGGCGCATCTGGGTGGAACGGGAAATCCGCGACGGCTGCGCTTTGTGCTTCACTATTCCCGACACGCCACGGCCGCGCGCCGTCCGACTCTACCGCGGGTTTTCCTTGCCGATCACATTTTCGTCCTCAACTCATGCGCATTCTAATCATCGAGGATAATCCGGCCGACGCCTTTCTCACGCGCCTGGCGTTGCAGCGCTGCGCGCCGGAGTTCGTCGTTGAAGTCTTCACGGACGGCGAGCCTGCCATGACATATCTCGGTGACCCGGATCACCCGGAAGTTGATCTTGTACTGCTCGATCTGAATCTCCCGCGCGTCGATGGGCTCACTTTTCTACGCTGGCTGCGTAGCCGCCCGGAGATCGCCCAAATTCCGGTGTTTATCCTCAGTTCCTCGCCGGCCGATGCGGCGGGCGAAGCCGCCGCGGCGGCTACCAAATACCTGGAAAAACCAGCCACCCTGGACGAGTACATGCATATCGGCCATATGATTTGCGAGTACTTCTCCCCGCCCGCCGTTGAGAAGTGAACGTTCTTCCTGCCGCATCGCGTCGATACGTTGGAGGTTCAAATGGCCGAAGAAAAAAAATGCGCGCACCCATCCTGCAACTGCAAAGCCGCGGAAGGTAGCGATTACTGCGGCGCGTATTGCGAAGGGGCTGGTAAATCGCCTGACGTGCAATGCAGTTGTGGCCACCCGGAGTGCATGCCCGCCTCCGCGAGGCTCTGATAGACGTTCCGATTACGGCGCTTCGATGTCGTCGCGCTTCTTGTGCTTCGGTTTCGTGCGCGTCTCGCGCTCTTCGATCGGCCGGGACGGCTTCACTGAACCGACGCGCTCACGGGCAATCGCCTTCACGCGCTTGGCCTTAGATGGGAGTGTCTTCTTCGGCATTCCGCTATCCGGTCCAACTGCTTTCGCCGTATTTCGTCTCGACGGACAGATCGATTTCCGTCACCGTCAGCATATTGTATGCGATGATCGCGCGCGTCGGAATCAGATGGAAGAGTTTGCCGGCGACGCTGGATCCCGAACTTATCGCCTCCGCTGCAAAGGATTCGGCGGCAGAATCACCGGCCTCCGCTGCCGCGGCTCTCAGCGCGCGGTACATCCCACACACCGACATGGTCATGGTGTAACCGGTAATCAGATTCTGCAGAATCCGTTCTTCGGTCAGATGCCCAATCTGCGGGGTGTGTGAAACATTCGCGAACAGACTCGCCGCAATCGTCTTCAATGCGTTTGGGCCGCCGTGGTCTTTTCGTGCCTCTAAGTCCTCTGCGCGTTTTTCGGACTGCGCGGCGGCATCCGATAAGAGTTGGCGAACTTCATCATCGTCGCCATCGGCAGCCAGATCCCGCAATTGCGACGCTACGCTCCGTTCAGCCGCAACAGCATCGTCCAAATAGCGCGCAATTACTTCATGAGCAGTAGCAGGCATTCCTCACTCCTCTCGAAATAGACTCAGCTCTAAACGAAGATTGAGACACTGGAGTCGTGCGTTTGTTCGCGTACATTGCGGCCGCAGCACTGGCAACGCCCGCTTTCGCTTTACAGGACCCGGTGCCTACCCAGGACCAGCAACTCGCCATCCTTGCGAATGTATCGCAGTTTGTAGCGAGCTATCTGGATACGGTGCCGAACCTGATTTGCCTCAAAACGGTCGAACAGTACCGGGGTAACAAGAATGGCGAGAAGTGGCACAAACTCGACACGCTTTCCTCTCGCTTGACTCTCGTGAACGGTAAAGAGAAAGCTACGCTCGAGCGCATCAATAACAAGCCGCTCACGGATCTTCATCGCGCGTGGCGAAGCCCCCTCACAACGGAGGGCGAATTCGGAGTGATGCTCGGTCTCGTCCTCAGCAAGGCAGCCGATGCAAAGATCGATTGGAATCGTTGGGAGACCATGAATGGCCATCACGTGGCCGTTTTCAACTATTCCATCGATAACGCTCACTCCACGCTCAAGCTGTCGCGCTCGGACCTGGCGAGCGCGGTCGTTCCTTTTTCCGGTTCACTCTACGCCGATCCCGAATCCGGCGTGGTTTGGCGCGTCACCGAGCATGTTACGGATATTCCGAAAGAGGTCGAGATGCTCGAAATGGAAACAACCGTGGACTACGGCGAAGTTCCGATCGCGGGCAAATCCTACATGTTGCCCGTACATGCCATAGTCATCGACCATAACCCGTCGGACACTAATCGGAACGAAATCACTTATTCCGACTACCGCAAGTTCGAAGCCGAATCGACCATCACGTTCGGGGACGGCGGGACAGCGCCCAAGCAATAAGCGTCAGCCGTGCGCGTGCATTTCCATTTCCACGGAGAGCTAAACGATTTTCTCGAATCCTCCGATCGCGATCACGGCTTCGATCACTTCGCCGGCCCCACCGATACGCTGAAACACGTCATTGAATCCATCGGGGTTCCGCATACCGAGATCGGATTGGTCACGGTGAACGGCCCGGCTCGCGACCTTTCCTCCGCAGTGTCGGAAGGGGACGAAGTGAACGTGTTTCCGCCCAAGATCCCCATTGTGCTGGACAATCCTCGATTCGTCGCCGACGGACATCTCGGACGTCTGGCGGCGTATCTGCGCATGCTCGGTTTCGATACGTGGTACGACCGCTACGCCGACGATCCGACGCTCGCTTCGGTGAGCGCCGGTGAGAACCGGCTGTTGTTAACACGCGACGTTGGTTTGCTGAAGCGGCGGGAGGTAGCGCTCGGCTACTGTGTACGCAGCGACCAACCTCATCAGCAGCTTCAGGAAGTCACGCTGCGCTTTGATTTGCAGCATCGCTTCGCCCCGTTTTCCCGGTGCATGGAATGCAATGGAGTGCTGCAAAGCGTACCCAAGGCCGCGGTAGAGGATGTTCTGCCGCCGCACACGCGCGCCACGAAAGAGGAATTCAGCCGCTGCTTGCAGTGCGGCAAAATCTTCTGGAGAGGCTCGCATCACGCCCGCATGCTCGGCTGGATTGACGCTCTGGTTTCCCAGGCTGCCCCGCTAAACTGTGGGGATGACGACCACCGTCGAGCGCTGTAGAAAATTCCGCGAGTTGCACGCGAGTGGCTGCTTCCTGATCCCCAATCCCTGGGATCCGGGAACGGCAAAATATCTGCAGCACCTGGGATTCGAAGCATTAGCCACGACCAGCGCGGGATTTGCCTTCAGCCGCGGCCTGCCCGACGGCGCGGTCCCGAGGGATCAAACGCTGGCGCACATCGCTGACATCGTAAACGCGACCCATCTCCCGGTGAATGCAGACTTCGGCAACGGGTTCGCGGACGATCCGGAACGCGTCGCCTCAAACGTTCAGCTTTGCGCAAGCATGGGCGTGGCCGGGCTGTCCGTGGAGGACGCTACGGGCGATGTGAATCGACCTCTGTACGATTTTTCGCATGCCGTCGAGCGCATCAAGTCCGCCAAAGCCGCCCTGCAAGAATCGGCGCCGAATGTGTTGCTGGTCGCACGCTCAGAATGCTTTCTTGTGGGGCACGCCGACGCACTGAACGAGTCTATTCGACGGCTCGAGGCGTACTCGGAGGCCGGAGCCGACGTGTTGTTTGCTCCCGGCTTGCGAACGCGCGAAGAAATCAAGGCCGTAGTGACGGCTGCCGGCTCCAAACCTGTCAACGTGCTCGCCGGGTCAGCGATGGGATTACATATCAACGATCTGGCGGAATTGGGCGTCCGTCGAATCAGCGTCGGCGGAGCACTTGCGCGCGCAGCCTGGGCCGGCTTCATTCGCGCCGCGACGTCGATCGCTCGCGAGGGTTCTTTCGAAAGCCTCGATTCGATCGCACCATTTTCGCAACTCAATCAATTCTTCTCGACCTTCTGAGGGCAGCCATGGTGCATTCCTGGCTTTGGGAACAGTTTCAAGAACGCGCCGACTACACGCGCAAAAGCATGTTCGGTTGTCAGGCGATCTATTTACGGGGACGCCTCATGTTCTGCGTCGCAGCGAGGCATGAACCTTGGAACGGAGTCCTCATCGCGACTGAACGAGAGCATCACCCGTCTCTGGTGAACGAATTTCCGTTCCTCGTTCCGCATCCGATTCTCGGGAAATGGTTATACCTCAGCCAGTCGGACGATGCCTTCGAATACCGGGCTGAATCCTTGATGGCCGCTATCCATGGCGGCGACGCTCGCTTTGGAGTCGTGCCCAAGGAACGCGCTTCGCGCCGCACGGGCGGCCATCGCCGTCATTCGTGAGGGACTGAGAGGCTTTCGCCTACCGCAATGAATTCACAAGCGCGTAAAACTCGCGCAATCGCGTGACGTACCTGTCACCCGCGATGAACAGCAGATCATTATGCCCCGCCCCAGCCACCGCCCAAAACTGTTTCGGCTGATTGGCCGCTTCGAATACGCGCCGGCCTTGTGAAATCGGTACGATCTCGTCGGCATCCCCATGAATCACAAAAACCGGCGCAGCGATTCCGCCAATTCTGCGCAAGGTATCGAAGCCGCGGACAACGGCACCCGCAAACGGGAATACAAGATTCGCCATGGCCGATAACGAAGAGAACGGAGCTTCGAGGATCAGCGCCGCACATCGAACTCGGGCTGCCAATTCGACCGCTATTGCCGCTCCAATGGATTCGCCGTGTAAAACGATTTCGCTCGCGTCGTACCCGGACGCGCGCAGCCATTCGTAAGCAGTAAAAGCATCCTCATAGAGCCCCTGTTCCGAAGGTTGTCCAGAGCTTTTGCCATAACCTCGATAGTCCAGAACGAGAGCCGCCGAACCGCTCTCTCCGAGGGCTTCGGCATGCGCCACTCGATGAGTCACATTGCCTGCATTGCCGTGCAGGAAGAGCGACACAAAGCGGCTCCTGGCGTGAGGAAACCACCAGCAATGCAGCCTGACTCCGCTGCGAGTCGTCAGCCACACATCGCGCGCCTGCGCAGCGGATTGAGCATTCCAATCGCCGGCCGGGTAGCGCATTGGATAAAACAGGAACCGCGAAACCAGCCGTCCGATCATTGCGGCACGGGAGGTTTCTGGATACCGCCGGTGTGACTACTGATAGGCAAAATCAGGCTCGACCACGCGCCGACTCACACCCGCACCTCGCAGCAGGGAAGGATCCGCCCCAATCGTCCCGCGCAGTTCGTCGCGATATTCCGGCCGGCTCACATTGGCGAGCTGCCGTTGCGCAAATGCGATGCGGTGCGAAAGCTCGATGGCAGACTGCGGCGCGGCACTCGCCTGATAGCGTTCGAGTGCGTGGATGTGCCGCGTCCACAACGCCACATCCAGCGTTTGTTTTGCGGCCAGCCGTTCGCGATACCAATCGCTCCCGAGCATCGCCTCTCGCGTAAACAAGGCGCGCAACCGCGGATCGTTCACCGACATGCCCTGGTACTCGCCGTATGCCATGATGTGCAGCAGCGCGGCGATTGGGGGACATGCATCCCGAATGCTGCCATCTTCAAAATAGTGGAGCGCTACGGAGCGCTGCGCTTCGACGATCGCATCGATTCCCGCCACAAACGTGTTCAGGTCCTGCTTCTCCGGACAGAGCAACTCATCCGTGAATACCGCGTCCGGCGCCTCGAAGATCCGGCCCAGGAAGCGGTCCACGAAACCCGTCGTGATGCGATAACCAAGACGGCTGGCCAGCACCTGCCGTCCCTCGAACTCGAAGTCGTTCAGCTTCTCGAAAAATCCATTCTCGATCAGAAACTGCGGATCGCGTTCGCTGGACCGCATGCGCGACCAGATCTCCGGCACCAACATGCTGTTGTCGTGATCGATCCGGTACTTCGGGCCGATATAGCCCGCGGCACTCGTAAACCCGTCGTTGCCCGTCAGGATCGCCGAGACCAGCGCGTTGTTCAGATCCACGATCGGCAGCAGCGCATTGAACGGTCCTTTCGTCAAAGCACCTTCGCTCCCGAATCCCGTGGTCGAGGGAGACTTGCCGGTGAGACTGCAAACGTAATCCATGAACAGCTCCGGCAATTCCTGATAATGAATCGGATTGTAAACCGCCAGCGGAGGAATGCCCTGCTTGGCATCGGGTGGGTTGTTACGCCGGCCCGCCAGCACGGCATGGACGGGAACCAGCACCGGCTGGTCCGACGGTACTTCATGCGACAGGCGCGTACCGATCTCAGCCAGGTAGGCATCGCGCGGATACACCAGGTCCGGTCGCCGCTGCAGATAGCGCGGATTTTTCGATGGGCTGCCATCCACCAATCTCGGATGCGAGGACGCCACCACAAACTCAGCTGGCTGATTCTGCACGAAGTCAGTCAGCAGCCGTTTCATCGGTTCGCTGTACTTGTCGAACTCGACCACATGCTCCACGATCTCTTTCGCTTGCGCCTGCGTCAACGGTTCGAAGTTCGACAGGAAGGTACCCGGTGTGGCAAGGTCGCGCTCGGCGTCGCGGTCCATGCCGCGATGAATCGCGTCGTCCGGCCGCTGGAACAGGAAGCTTTCGCAATTGCGCACCAGCTTCACGCTGCAACCCCGCATGCCGCGGTCCAGCGGATTCGACGGGTCCACTGGAATCGTAATCGACGCCGTGATGTCGTCTTCCACCTGCACCTTATCGGCGGGATTGAAATCCGGCCGCAGCCGGTGAATGCGCCAGGCGCCATTCGGATCGTAGCCAACACGCAAATATTTGCCCACGAGTTTGGCGTTCTCGAACTTCAACTCATTGCCCAGTTGCCCATTAATGCGATCGACGCTGAAATGTTCGCGCCAATTCTCGCCCCATTCCGGTTGGTAGTACCGCTTCACGATAATCAGGAGTTGGCGCACCGTCTGCGGAATCGATTCGATCCAGGCGTTGTGCTCCGCGGTGTACTCGGGCGATAGCGTCATCAATTTGATGACCGATCCGAGCGACCGTTCCGTGCTCAAGATCGGCCGCCGAGCGCGCGCGTCATTGCGGGGCTTGCGAAATATATTCGAGAAGTCGCGATCCAGGATCTCTGCAACCTGCTCGATCTCGCGATCGAAGTCGCTGACGAATACCGGTCCGCCGCTCATCATGGCGAGCAGTGATTTTGAAATTTCCGACTTGCCTCCGCCGGATACCGTGCACGGCTTATGGCACAGCGTGGGTTCGGCGCGGGAGGCAATCAAGCGCCATGTCCCGCCGACACTCTGCTTCTCCAAACGGATCTTGGTGCCCCACGGCAGCACGTAGGTCTCGTTTGCGCGCAGTGTCAGTTGATGTTCGCCGCCCCCGGGCAAAGCCCAACGTACGGTTCCGCGCGGCACATTGAACTCGGCATTCTCGGGCACGTAAAGAATGTCCGCGTAGTTGCGATCGACAGCGTAACGCCCCTCGCGCAGCATCGCCCGGTCGCCAAGCCACTGCATCGCCGCTTCAAATCGCACCTGTTTGGTCAGCACGGTGCGGCCCGCATAAAACTGGCGTCCCAGCACATAGGCCGGAAACGCGATTGCGCCGCCCGCGTGTTCTTCTTCGCACGCGCCGTAGAGGTTGGCCGAGAAGCTGATCTGGGTTTTAACTTCTTTCTTGCAATAGCCGTAGTAGTTGTCTGCGATGAGCGTCACCATGACGCCGCGATGGTCGCGGCACACCAGCTTGAAACCGCCGTTGTTGTTGTAACGCTCGTCTTCGTTGTTCCAGCACATACCGTCACGGCGCTGGCGTTCTGTAGCGTCGTCATAATGCGGCAAGCCCAGATCCTTCTTCAACAGACCGACAATATGGGGGGCAAGAATCACGCAGCCGGTGTGCCCGGTCCAATGCTCCACATCGAGAGCGGCGTCGTTCTCCGGTAAATAGGGATCGCCGCCATTGCCGAAAATGCTTTCTACGAAATCGAGATTGCTGACCAGACTGCCGGGAGCGAAGAAGCGCGTCTCCATCTTCTTCCCGGGCGAGGAGCGTGTTTCGGGACAAACCAAGGGGCGCAGCAGCAAGCTAACAAACAACGCGGCGCGCGCATCCTGATCGGCCGTGAACGGCAGCATCAGCAGATCGCGTGTGGGCCGCAATGCTTCTTCGAGCAGAGCGGCAAAGGCCTGCTTTGGAACCGCGATTTTGTCAGCGGGAACCGGATAACCGCCCTCGACGATATGAAAGATCCCCTGCGTCGTGCGCCGATCTGCTTTGGGGTTGTGCAGCACGCCCTGCGGTACCCGGTACGACTTGAGATATGGAGAAGTGAAGCTGTCCTGCGTAGCGGGGAGCGACATGACGCGGCCCAACCCGGGCCGGTCGAGCACAAACGTACGCGCAGGCAACCGCGGCGCGCCGTCCGGACGCACTTCCGACAAGTAATCGTCCAGAAACGCCTGAATGCGCGTATCCACGGGACACAGCCGGGGTCCTAGCAGCTCGTCCTTCTGGTAGTAATTCCGCAGCAGCGGGGCTACGATCTCGAGCGCACGGGGATCCACCGTCGCGCGGCTCGTGGGTTGCCCCAAGGCGGCCAGCTTCAGGTTGATGTATCGGTACAGTTCATCCGATTCGGATGCGGAACGCTCACTCAATCGCGGCACAGGCAGTCCTCCAAAAACTTTACGTTCAGGCTGGAGCCTGCCTGCAGAATTTTGTCGAACAGCGACGGGGTTCGAGGGCGATCCATCCCATCTACTTACGGAACGCCAACGGGGAGCACAAGGCAGGCTAACCCGTCATTGTATCGCGGAGATAGCGGCACAATGTCTGGCATCAAGCAAATGTCCGGCTTCGGCCAGGAGTGTGGTCGCGGTTAGGACGCCCAGACGAGGCAAGAGAGCATGGCGCGTACAATCGAGTGCGTTGGAAATAGTGAGTGCCATCTTGCCGGGGGAGCGCTTTATAATCCGGAGACATGGAGCCATCCGCCTCGCTGCCGTCATTGTTTTGGACGGTTCTCCATAGCTTGGAGCAGGCTTATGCGGTTGAGGGAGCTGGCCGCGACGGAATGCCGACGCTGGACCTCTGGGCAAATCTGCTGCGGGCCATCGATGAGTCCGGTATCGAGCGCTCGGAATTGCCAGCGGTGTTGCGGCTTTCTAAACGCGCCGTGCGAACGCGAATTGCCGCAGCGGTAAGACGTGGCTGGATTGAGGAGCGGAAGGTTGGCAAAGCCAAAGCCGAGGTACACCTTACGGCACGCGGAGCAACGGTTGCAGGCCGGTGGAAATCGCTGGAGGAGGCTGCCGAAAGGGCTTGGTATAAGCACACGGGTGCTGATCGCTATGAGAACCTTCGTACCGCGTTGCGAGGGACAGTCGCGGCCCTCCCGCTGGAATATCCTCACTATCCTGCCCGCTACGGCCCGGCCGACGCAAGCGTTACCGGCGGCAACGGCGCGGACTGGACAGCCGTGCCACGCGAGAGTGGAAACACGGTTTCAGGACTGTGCCTGTCTGCTTTGACCTCTCAGGCGTTAGTCGCCTTCTGTATGGCGTATGAGGAGAGGTCGCCGACTGCGCTATCGGTGAGCGCCTCGGTGATCCGTCGTATTCCGCGGGAAGGGATACCGTTGCTGGGGCTGGGCCACCCGGTTGACGTTTCGGCGATGGTTCGGCACGGATTTATAGGCGTTCGGGGGGATCACGGAAGCGAGATTGTGTACCTGACTTCGAAGGGCCTCGCTGTGAGCGCGTCTTATGAGGAGCGGATTCGTTCCGTGGAATTGGAGTGGAGTGAGAGATTTGGCACGGTATCCGTCGGGGGACTTCGGTCTGCTTTGGAGGAGGTCGTCGAAACAGAAGCATGTGTGTAGTTGCTCGGCCCTCGTTCGGAATCTTCAAGGGCCCGATGTGGGCACCAACTTTCGATCTGTGAAGTAGCCCTTTGCAGGGTTACCTTTAAGCCTGGGGTCACGCTCAGTTCCGAGGTATTCATCGAGGAAGTCCAATAGGACTTGGACCTTAGGCGATCGCCGTGAGGGACCTGAGAATAGCGCGCACAAGGTGATCGGCTCAGGAGTCCAGTTCGGCAGAATAGGGGTCAAAGCCTCCCGTACATCGGGGCATTTCGCCATCCAAAGCGGCAGTATGGAGATGCCAACGCCGCTCATCGCGAGTTTCAGGGCGACGGTGGGATCGCTTGTAACCACCCGGAACAGGATGTTGGGCGTCACCATCTTCTTACCCCGGCTCAGTTTCCATGGCCCGGAGCCAATGCAGGTGTGAGCTGGGAGATCCTTCGGAGCCGTCGGGATGCCAGTCGCCTTGAGGTAGCGCAAGCTTGCGAAAAGACCGCGAGCTGTTCCGGGATAGGTCCGCACATATCGCAGGGAGTCCCTGGGCGCGAGCAGCTTGAAGAAAACATCCACGTCTTCGCGGGGCTCCTGATCCCAACTCGCGGCATAGGGTTCGATCTCAATGCGCAGATCAGGGTAGCGTTGCAAGAACTCCATCAGCAATGGCGCCAATACATCCCTGGCGACAGTTACGGGACACGCGAGCTTCAATAACCCACTAGGACTTGACCGGCGCTGCCCCAGCAATTCGCTACCGTGTTTCAGGGCCTGCAGCGCTCGTCTGCATGAGTGCAGATATTCCTTCCCGAGATCGGTTAGGAGAAGGCCCCTTGAACTTCGGTGCACAAGCAGGACTTCAAGTTGCTGCTCAAGACGCGTCAAGGCGCGACTGACCGTAGAAGCGGGAACCCCCAACTCCGCTGCCGCGGCAGTCAGCGTGCCCGCTTGTGCGGCCGAGACAAAGATCCGTACAGAGTTGAGATCCAGTTCATTCGTAGGTAGCATCTGATCTTTTTGGGTTGAGAGTATCACGGCCTTGCATATGCGCAACTCTGTTTTGCGCGTTTGCGTGGATCAAGTTTGTGGGGCGAAACATATCTACTGGTGAAGGCTTGAGGAATTGAATTCGCAAACGAATGAAGAGGTGAAGATGAACGTAACGCTCGTGATCGGTGGAACGGGAAACGTTGGAGGCGCTGTGGTCAATGAGCTAGTCAGGCGAGGAGCAAATGTTCGTGTCTTGGCCCGGAAGCCTCCGGAAAACGGCAAGCTGCCGGCTGGTGTGGAAACGGCAGTTGGTGATCTGCTGAATCCAAATTCCGTGGAACAGGCTATGCACGGCGTCGACAAAATGTTTCTGCTGAACGCCGTAGTAGCGGACGAACTCACGCAGGCGCTGATAGCGTACGGAATCGGGCGGCGCGCTGGACTGAAACATGTGACTTATCTGTCCGTGTTCAAAGTGGAGCAATTCCGGGACGTGCCACACTTTGCGTCTAAGCTGGCGGTTGAGAACGCAATACGGGAGTTTGGTATTCCCTACACGATCCTGCGCCCCGGCTACTATATCCAGAACGACGGCATGCTGAAGAATGCACTCACGGGCCCAGGCATCTATCCCATGCCCATTGGTACGGCAGGAATTTGCGCCGTGGACACGAGAGACATCGCTGAAGCCGCCGCCATTTCTCTCACACAAGAAGGTCATGAGGCCCAAACGTACGACTTGGTTGGTCCTACGCTGATCAGTGGGCCGGGAAACGCGGCGACGTGGAGCAATCTTCTGGGTAAGGAAATCAAATACGTCGGCCACGACTTCGAGCAATGGGAACAGCAGATGCGTGCGAATATTCCCGGGTGGCAAGCCTTCGATCTTAGAATGATGTTCCAGGGATATTTCGACCGCGGCTTCGCTTCCACTGACACGGAGGTCAGACGTATCACGACGCTGCTTGGTCACCAACCGCGTAGCTATCAGGACTTCGCGGCGGAAACTGCTGCGCGTTGGAAGGCTTGAGCCGCCAGCAAGTATGGAGCAGTTGAGATCACGAGGAGAAATGAAAAAATGGAATCGACAATAGCCAGCATCCCGCCGGACAACACCCAACGCGATCTGACGCTGGCCCAGCCCGACAACCTGGCTCACATTGGTCTGGTTGGCGACACGTACACGATCACTGTACCGGGCGAATCGACGGATGGGCGATTCTGCGTCATCGACATGCACATCCCGCCAGGCGGCGGCCCGCCACCGCATCGGCATGACTTCGAGGAGACCTTCATCCTGCTTGAAGGCGAGATCGAAGCAACTTTCCGGGGTAGGAATTTGACCGTGCGCGCCGGCGAGACCGTGCACATTCCTTCCAATGCTCCGCACCGGTTCTACAACGCTTCCGCGAAGGCCGTACGCCTGCTATGCATTTGCTCTCCGGCCGGTCAGGAGGAACTCTTCTTACGAGTGGGAGTACCCGTCGCCACACGTACGACACCTCCGCCACGTTTGAACGAAGAACAGCAGGCGGCATTCATCGAGAAGGTGGAAGCGCTCGCACCTATGTACCGCACTGAGCTGCTGAAATTGGCCTAGCTAAGCCATGTCCGATCGTCAGCTACATAGGTCCTGTGTGATCTACTGTTTGCTAATCAGTCTCGGCCCGAGCAGGCCGTGTTTCTTCAACCCTGCACTACAGTGGATCCATCAACCTCAAGGTAATTCTATCCGGACCCGTGCCCATGCGGGAGGTATCGGTTGGACGCCTCAAGTAATCAGCATTGACGCCCAAGACCAACGAATACCAGTCTGTTGCAAATGGTCCTCACCTGTCACCGCGTAGGACGGACAAACCGTTCATTTGCGGACGGTCGTTTTCGATTTCGGACAAAGGGGTGCTTGTCAAATCGAAGTCCTGGGCCGGTTTTATAGAAAGGACATGAAGATTGCCAGGTCGGTCGCCGCGGCGCTCGATGTGCATGTCTCAATGTGTTTGTTTTATCTAAGCCGGGCATTTGGTAACGGATGCCGTAAGTGTTTTGGGAAGGAAACCGCGACCATGACTATGAAGCGCTTTGCAATCGTCCTGACGATGACGGCCTGTCCGAGCCTACAACTGCACGCCCACACAACCTTCCTGAACACTCCCGATGCCTATCTGGGGCAAGCGCCTCCGTCCGATACACCAAAGATCTTTGCGCCGGGCTTGTTGGCGGATAGCGGCACTTTTGTGATGGGTCGGATCGCCTTCTCCCACGATGGCAAGGAGTTCTACTACACGCAGAACAACTCGTGGGAGAGCGGAGAACATGCCCGATTGAAGACGATTCGGTATGTGGACCACCATTGGGGCAAGCCGGAGGTTGTCGCCGAGCAGTTCATCTCGCCGACGCTGTCGATGGACGGGGCCGTGCTGTACATGAGAAAGGCCGACATGCACAACGTGTGGGAATCACGCAGAAACGGCGATGTCTGGAGCCCCCCCACAGTGTTGATGAATCCGACCTACGGAGTCTACGACTATATGCCGACGCTGAGCGGCAACGCATATGTCGGCAGCGATCCCGATCCGGAAGATGTGAAGAACGGAAGCACGTACGTGGTCAGCTTGCTAACGACCTCCAACGGCAAAGTCACGGTCAAGAGCCTCGGCCGTCCGCTCAATGAGCCTGGATTCAATGGTGACCTTTACATCGCGCCGGATGAGTCCTACATCATCGTGAGCGCAAAAGAGACCCCGACCTACGAGTCAGAACTCTACATCTCGTTCCGCAAACCCGATTCGACGTGGACTGCACCGGTAAGCCTCGGGCCAAAGATCAATGACGGTCTCGCCCATCGATGGGGACAATATGTGACGCCGGACGGCAAGTACCTCTTCTATTCGCACGGCACCAGCGAGAAGGATTGCGCGATCTACTGGGTACGCTTTGACAGACTGCTGGAGAAGCTCAGACCGAAGAGACCGTGAGCGAATTTCTACATTTGGGAAATGAAGCGCAAGATGACCATGACGATCTTTGGTGGTCTTGAAGGGTTCCGTTCATGTTCGAAGAAGCTAAACGCACGGTGACTTCACACGAATCAACAGCCCACGCTCCGCGACTCGCGAACGATGAATTTAGTAATCGGCACAAAAGGCAGCAGCACGCCAATACGGCTTTGCTCCGTTGGCTTACTGGTCTGGCTGATGAATTCACGGGTCGTAGCGATCTGGCCCGGCGACCGTTTCTCCGACCACGCTTCGAGCCTTCGGCGACATTTCCCCATAGCTGCGATTCGCCGTAAATGGCAAGCCTGGTCTCGAACCGTAGCATTACAAGGAGCTCAAGCGACGGATTACCCGTCCCTGCCGGACAAGGCAGGATCTATCCGCGAACGCACTGGCGTTCTAACTTTCCGATAGCCGGGTCTTTAGACGATACTGCCAAAAAGAATGCCATGCTTCCGGATCCCGAACCATGCGGAACCGGCAAAAAGAACAAAACTCAAAGCCAGTGCCTATGATCGAGCCACAACCGGATCGGCTCCGGAATCGGTTCCGACTATTCGGATCGCCCGTATTGCTGCTGTTTCCGAGCCTGAAACAGCAGAATGATATTGCGATTGGTTACGATCGCGCGAATCTCATTCGTATCGTCAAGGACGAAATTCAGCGATAGCTCCGCCTGTTTACCGGGAGAGCCCACTGTGACACTGAAATTCCCCGTACAGGTTTCGGAATCGACGGTGTAGGTACCTGTGCCGAAATCGTTTTCGGCAACAAAATTGGTCTCGCTCAAGGTTCTCACGGTTGAAACGTTGCCCCTGCCGTCGAAATGGATTCGACCTACTGCCGCGAACGGTCCTGGAACGAATAACGGTGGCGGGGCGTTAGTCCCCGTGCCGGCCACGATATTGCCAGTCACCGTGTAACCGTAGTAACCGTTGAGACTGTTTAGATTGCACTGAGCGTTGGCTTGCGAATGGATGAGCATGGTTCCGAGACACAGTGCGGCAGATAGAAATAGAGAGCGCAATCGCGTGCAGCTCTTGAATTCGCAAGATCTTACATTCATTAGTTTCGACATGATTTCCCTCAGCAAGTTCTCAGAAATGGTGGTACATCGACTTCGTAGCCTACCCGGTAACGGAGATTAGGGCTAGAGTAGGGGTACACGAAAAATGCATGCCCCGGGTGTGATCTCATAAATTGTTCCCCAGCGTGCACAAGATGATGGTCCGCCGGCTCAAGGCAAAACTCCGGTTTTGGGTAAGCGTGTGCGTACCTTGCTTGGCGCTTCTCGGTCCGCGGACAGCAGGGGCCGAAGCCGCACCGGAACGCTCAGAACTGCTCGAACACTCCTGGACAGTAGGCAACGAAAGCCGGTGGCAAATGATCCACGCTCTGCTCGAAACCCGGGATGGTTATCTCTGGATCGGAACGAATCGGGGTCTCACTCGCTTCGATGGCGTCCGCTTCACAGACTTCCTCGGCGCCCGGACTCCCGGCATGAGCAAAGGGTCGACTGCGATCGGGGCGCTTTGGGAGGACAGCCGTGGGGACGTGTGGGCAGGCACAAACGCCGGCGTAACGCATTACGACGGTGCGCGATTTTCGACGCTGACAACACGAGATGGGCTGCCGGACAACACAGTCACACGCATCGATGGTGATGAAACTGGAGCGGTCTGGATCTACACGCGCAACGGCGTTTGCCGGTGGAAAAATGGGGGCCTGAGAATCGTCCACCCCGAGCGCGACAAAAACTCAAATGGTCCTTTGATTACCGATTTCCCCAGCGACGGCCCGGATATTCTCCGCTTGGGACTGTGGAGGCGCAGCGGGTCCGGTCTCGAACGCTTTGCCTACGGCAAATGGCGAGAGTTCCCGTTACCGTACCAAGGCAAACGTCACGAATACCTGCAGGTGCGATCCATTTGGGAAGATTCGCTGCGCAGAGTCTGGTTTGCACTCGGGTCGGAGCCCACCACGTATTACGAAGTCAGCGCGGCGAACTCTCTCCTGACACATCATGCCCTGCCCGCGGAATCTTTTGTTTTTTTCCAGGATCGTGACGGCTTCCTCTGGCTTTCTGATCACCAGGCACACACCGCGCGTTGGAAGGAGGGAGCCGTATACGAGGTGCCATCGCTCCGAACCGCATACTTGACGCACGTGATTCAGCGGGCCGATGGAGCGCTGTGGGCCGGAACCCTGTACACGAAACTATTCCTCTTCAAGCCCCGGCTGTTCACCGCGATTAAAACGCCGGGCGCGCCGGAGATCGGCCCGGTTGTCTTTCGGCGAAAGGATGGAACTGTATGGGGGGCAGGCACGCACCTCGTGCAGCTCAAGGGGAAGGAGGTGATAGATGTGGCATTTCTCGGCGGCGGGAAGCGCCGGGGCTTCGCCGCCGCACTGGGCGAAGACCGTTTCGGAAACCTGCTGATTGGTAACCGCTGGGCTGCCGGTGTAAGCACTTTGCTGGGGCGTGAGGTCCTTGCAGCGCCTTTGTATTCTTCCGTGACTGGCGTTGTGCAAACGATCCTGCAGGACTCGAGTGGAGACGAGTGGTTCGGAACGACGACTGGCCTGTTTCACGTTTGGGCCGGTAAAGTGGAGCGCGTAATGGATGGATTATCCGGAGCGAGCGTCAACTCTCTCATGGAGACCGCTCCGGGACAGCTTTGGGCCGGGACTGATAAGGGACCTGCGATGCTGTCCCGCGGCAAAGTGCAGCCGTTTCCATCTAACTGCATCTGGAAGTCGGGTGCGGTGTCCTCTTTGGCGAAGGGCGCAGACGGAACAATCTGGATCGGCACCGTCGGTTATGGATTGGTTCGTTATACAAACGGTTCGTTTCATGAATTTGACGAGAGCGACGGGCTTCCCACAGATACGGTCTACGGCGTCGATGCGTTTGACCCGCGCTATCTGTGGCTGCGCACGGATTCCGGCCTGCTGCGAATCGCTAAGCAGAGTCTTCGGCGGGAATCAAACGGGGGAAGGCCGGACCTGGAGCTCATCCAGTTTGACGAAAACGACGGCCTTCCATCCATGGAGATGCTTCCGTCAGGCAATCAAGGCAGCTTTCAGTTGCCGGATGGAGCAATCTGGTTCTCATCGCTTGGCGGAATTGCGTCGCTTCCGCGCGGCGGGTCGGCGGAAGCGCCTTGCCGCCCGCATGCCGTGATCGAAGAACACGTAATTGACTCCTCGGACCTGCTGCCTTCGAAGCCCGACGGAATAGTTGTGAAACCCGATCAGACAAACCTGGAGATCCGGTACACTGCGCTTGGCTCATCTCGTCCGGAACAGGTAAAATTCCGCTACCAGTTAGTTGGCCTCGATGATACTTGGGTTCCGGTTCATCACCGCCGGACAGCCTTTTATACGCATCTGCCACCGGGCGACTACGTGTTCCGTGTGCAGGCGGCCGATGGAGATGAGGGCGAATGGAAGCAGTCGTCGGCCCAAATCGCGGTGAAAGTCCTTACGCCCTTTTATAAAACCTGGTGGATGAAATCGCTCGCTATCGTAACTCTTCTCTCGGCGGTGGCCGTCTTTATCGAAATGCGCCGGCGTCAGATGGTGGAAACGCAACGCGTACGCCAGGCATTCACTCACCGGCTCATCTCTTCACAGGAGAGTGAGCGCAAGCGCATTGCGCATGAACTCCACGACGGACTCGGCCAGCATCTCGCGCTGATCCGAACGCTGGCGCTTCTGCCTGCTAAGTTGCGGCACACACAGCAAACAGAGGAGCCTTCCCAAGGCGCGCACTCCGATTCATTCTCCTCGATTGCCGAGCAGGCGGCGGTCGCCATTCGGGAAGTCGAAGGCATCTGCTATGGCCTGCGCCCGTACCAGTTGGACCGCCTTGGGTTGACGAAAGCGGTCCGCTCGCTGCTTCGCCAGCTTGGGGAAGGCAATACGCTTGTCCTGCGGAGCTCGGTCGACGACATCGACGGTTTCTTCCCGCATGACCTGGAAATCACTTTCTACCGTGTGTTGCAGGAAGGAATCAGCAATATTCTGAAGCACTCTCAGGCAACCGAAGCAGACATCCTGGTCGCTTGCGACGGCACGAATTTGCGCTTGAGCATTTGCGACAATGGCCGAGGTTTTTCCTTGTCCGCGCGAGAAAGTACAAGCGACAGCCTCGGCTTAATTGGGATTACGGAGCGCGCCGAAGTACTGGGAGGGCGGGCAATTATTGAATCGAGCGAGCAGGCCGGAACGCGCATCGTTCTGGAAGTGACGCGAGCGCGACCAATCTCCAACACATAGAAGGACGGAATTGTGGAACTTGCCGCACCGGAATCTCATCGAGACGACGCGCGCATCACCGTTCTGGTGGCGGATGATCATCCACTGCTTCGCCAGGGTCTGCGCATGGAACTCCTGGCCGACCCCGGCCTGCAGCTCCTGGCCGAGGCGGGGAATGGCGAAGAAGCTCTGCAGCAGATCGTGTCCTTGTCTCCCGATGTCGCAATTCTCGATATCGATATGCCCGGGCGTAGCGGCATTGCCATTGCCCGCGAACTCAACCGGTTGGGTCTGTCGGTGCGGGTCATTCTTCTCACGCTGCACACAGGAATGGATCTGCTTCTCGAAGCGCTGGAGATCGGTATCCGCGGTTATGTCTTAAAAAGCTCCGCAGCAACGGATCTCGCCGAAGGCGTACGGCGCGTGGCCGGCGGCGAGACCTACTTCAGCCCGGAAGTGCAACGGATGCTGCAACAGGGAGCTGCAAAACAACCGGTCCCGCCGGAACTCGCTTGCTTGACTCCTATCGAACTGCGGTTAGTGGAACAGATCGCTGCCGGTAAAACGTCCCGCGAAATTGCAGCTTCGCTCGAGCTGAGCGCAAGAACGATTGAGAATTACCGAACCGCGATTTGCGGCAAGTTGAACCTGACTGGTCCCAACGCGCTGCTTCGCTATGCGCTGAGCAAGCGGGCCGCCCTTCGGCGTCTGTAACACGAGTTCCCAGCTTCCAAAATTCCTACTGCACACGCGTCGGGGAAAGATTTCGTGTAGCCCTACTCTATACGCAAACCGCGACATCGCTTAGCCTGTCAACTGCAGTACGACACCACAAGGAGATCTTGACTATGTTGCAGTTTTCACGGCAGGTTCCGGCCAACAGCCGCAGAAACAATACCTTACTCCGATACGTGCGCATTCGAGTCTTATCGGGCGAGCCGGTTTAACTCTGTTCCTCTCGGCCGTGCTGGGCACCATCTCGCTTGCCGGGCAGAGTGGCGCGCCGGTACAAGCGCAAAATCCGTCCACGCCATCCGCTCAGGCAAAAGATCCCAACGCAGCGATGCTCGATGCTCTCAAGGCAATTCAAGGAGAGCTGCACGACATCAAGACACTTCTGGCAGCGCGGCCTACTCCGACCGGCGCCCCGGGTGCTCCGGCAGCCGTGCAGCAATCCATCCAGCTTGATCTTTCAAACCGGCCGTTTCGCGGCGATAAATCAGCACCTGTGACCCTGGTTGAGATCACCGACTATCAATGCCCGTTCTGCGGCCGGCACGCCCGCGAAACACTGCCTGAAATCGAGAAGGAGTATGTCGATACCGGTAAGGTGAAGTACTACGTCATCGATCTGCCGCTCGAGAGCCTCCATCGAGATGCGTTCAAAGCAGCGACGGCAGTGCGCTGCGCGAACGAGCAGGGCAAATTTTGGGAAATGCACAATCAGCTTTTCGCCAATCAAAAAAAGCTGAGCGATTGGGATGCACGTGCAGCGGCAGTAGGTCTGGATACAGCTAAATTCGATGCGTGCTTGGAGAGCGGCAAATACGACCAGGATGTGCGGAAGGATATCGGGCTGACGCAGGCGGCAAGCGTTAGTGGCACTCCGGGATTTTACTTCGCCGATACCCAACCGGGGTCGTCGAAAGTGACGACGGTCAAGTTTGTGGGCGGTGCCCAGCCGTTCCCAGCCTTTAAGTCCCAGCTTGATACTTTGCTCAAGCAAAAAGGATAGGCCAGCAGAGCACGAGGAGATCTTATGACCAGGCATCGTATCCGCAGCATTGGTCCGCTGCTACTGTGGATCGCATTTTCTCTGCTGGCGACCACCACCTTCGCACAGACCAGTCAGCAATGTGACCCCAACGGTCAGAGCGGCGGGTGCTGCTTAGCCAACGGCACCTTCGCTCAGGCTGGATCGCCCTGCAACGATGGCAACCCCCGGACTGTGGATTCCTGCGATGCCACGGGCGTTTGCGTTGGCGTGTACCCGCAACCTCCGACCTGCGCAGCGGGATCGACCTACAACCAACAAACGGGAGCCTGCGTAGCGAATAGCCGCCCGAGCCCCGAGTGCGGGGATGGTAATGTCGATCCGGGCGAGCAGTGCGATAACGGCAGCAAGTGCCAGGACGGAACGGATTGCACGGGCAATCCGGGTGTTTGCAGCGACAATTCATGCCAACCTGCTGCCGGCAATTGCTGTACCGCGAGTTGCACGTTCGCCAGTGCCGGAACAATCTGCGACGACGGCAATGGCTGCACGCCAGTGGACAGTTGCGATGGTAACGGCACTTGCGTGGGCTCGGGACAAGTGAATTGCAACGGCTCCGATGCTTGCCACCCAACCAACTTCTGCACTCCGGCTACCGGATCATGCTCCACCTGCCGTGATCCGAACAACGTGCAAGATCAGAGCTACTGTTCTCTCGATACAGGGCAATGCGTGTCGAATGTCCAGGCTTGCCCAGAATATGAAGTCGACGCTAATGGCAACCAGAACAAATGCCACACCAACTCTGGTCGAGATCCGAATACGGGAGAATGCATCTATCAACCTAAATTATGCGCACCCATACCCGATGACTGTAACACCCAGCAGTGCCAGCCATCGACTGGCCAGTGCGTAGAAATTCACAACCCCACTTGTATAGGCCAGTGCACCAATCCGACGTTTCCGGATGCGCCCTGTTTCTCTGGCACATGCGTGATGGAGGGTTGCGCCTTCGACCCTCAAGGCCTACCAAATTGCGGTCAAATCGTGACCTCAGAGTGCGCCTACGATCATAATTCGTGTCTAAACTCTAACGGTTGCGTCGAAGGCGCCGGCTGTAATTTCAGCGCGGTTGCCTGCGACGTGCCCACGAATCCCTGCCAGGAAGTTGTCCGAACACCTGAAGCGTCCACTTGCTGCACTTATCAGGCGCGCGACTGCGCGGCCGAGTTCGGCAACAATCCGAACTACCTCTACAGCTGCGATCCGACGCCAGGCACCGGCGGTTGCCGCGCGTTTGCTCTACAAACCATCACATTTTCAATACGCCCGGGCCACAGCCAGTAGGCACTACCTTGAATTTAATCGCTTCGGCCAGTTCCGCGCTGCCGGTGAGCTTTGCGAGCAAGACGCCGCTCGTGTGCACAGTTTCAGGTAGTACAGCCAATTTATTGACCACCGGAACCTGTACGATCGAGGCCACTCAGCCTGGCGGCACAACTCAGCCTGGCAAAACGCCGTATGCGGCGGCGACCCCGGTGGACGTCAACTTCTTCGTGCAACTCCGGTCGCAGACCATTACGTTCAACCCAATCCCACAACAAGTCGTGGGCGCCAAAATTACGCTGACCGCCACGGCCAACTCCGCCCTTCCGGTGACGTTCAGTACGTTGACTCCGACAATCTGTTCGGTGACCGGAAACTCGGCAATTATGGACGCCCAGGGAACTTGTGTTATCCAGGCGAGCCAAGCGGGAAATAGCTATTACGCTGCGGCACAATCTGTCACCCAAAGCTTTAACGTGGTCCCGGCGGCAAACTTCAGCATTACGCCAAATCCTTCGGCTGAGACGGTTCCGCGTGGGAACCTCGCGGCCTTCATCCTGAATCTGAAATCCTTGAACGGATTCAGCGGCAACGTGAAGCTGAGCTGCTCGGGCGGTCCCGCGGGCTCATACTGCGTCGACCTCCCCATGACTGTGCCTCTCAACGGCACGGCTTACGCGGTATCCGGAATCCTGTTCCCAAAGAAGACCACGCCGGGCGTCTACACCGTCACGTTCACCGGCGTTTCCGGCTCGCTCACCGACTCAACCCACGCGACCTTCAGGGTGAAATAGCGTCTCGCGGGAACGCTGACCGACTCGGTGACCGCTAACGTGAACATCGTTCACTGAAACGGAGCCGACCGACAACACAGGCGCGGACGAAATTGGTCCGCGCCTTTCCAGTTCTGTTGTTGCGCATCCGGCACAGAAAAGGACTACTATTCTGGATCTCATAGGAACAGCTTCTGTTAACGAGAAAGCGCCGGTTACCATCCCGGTAGCGGATGATTGTCCACTGCCCCGACAGGGGCTGCGTATCGCTCTGACGGCTGAGCCGGGCTTCGAGGTCGTTGCCGAGGCCGCGAACGGCGAAGAAGCGCTGCAGCAGATACTCTCACTGTTGCCGGACGTCGCGGTCCTCGATATCGACATGCCCGGGCGCGACGGGTTTGCAGGTGTGCGTGAGCTCAACCGCATGAATTCACGGGTTGGCATCATTATTCTTACCTTGCACACAGGCATGGATCTGCTGCTGGAAGCACTCGACATTGGCGTCTGGGGCTACGTCTTAAAGAGCTCCGTCGCTAGTGACATCTGCGAAGGAGTACGGCGGGCGGCAGGCGGAAATACCTATTTCAGCCCGGAAGTGCACGAGATGCCGCAACCTGGAGCTGCAAAACACCCGATTCCGCCTGAACTCGCCGATTTGGGCTCGATTGAACTGCACCTGCTGCAACAGATTGCCGAGGGCAAAACCTCGCGCGGGATTGCTGCAGCGCTCGACCTAAGCATCGGGACCGTCGAGAACTATCGCACATCGATCTCTGGCAACCTGAAACTATCGGGGCCGAACGCGCTGCTGCGGTATGCCCTGAGTAAGCGATCGGCGCTTAGCCGGATTTGTTTGCGCTGATCCGACTCAGCACAAGCCTGGCGTACCCGGAAGAGAGATATAAAAGCGCCCAAATTCGACAGTCTTCTTAGATCCTTTGTAACGGGCAAACTGGAAGCTGGATTGCTCAATCCACAGAGAACGTGTATAACGGCGTAGCGTTTGGTAATCCGCCGGGCATGGGTTTCAGGTGGTCCCTCGATACATCCGGACCAGGCAAGAGACTCGTACTGCTGATTGCATGCGCCAACCTCGCCAATCTTCTGCTGGCTCGTTCCGCCGCCCGGCAAACGGAGTTCGCCACCCGCGCTGCCCTGGGCGCCAGTCCCGGTCGTTTGAGCCGCCAGTTGATTTTTGAAAGCCTGCTTTTGGCGGCCCTGGCAACGCTTGCCGGGTTACCGCTGGCTCTGTGGCTTGAAAATGTGCTGATCTATTTCGTACCGCCCACAGGAGTGCCGGTGAGTTTCAACGTACAGCCGAGCGCCCGGGTGTTCCTGTTTGCCGCTCTGGTCTGCGTGGCTTCCGCGCTGATTTCCGGGATTCCGCCCGCCTTTCAGTTGGTGCAGCGCAGTCTAGTGGATGCACTGAAGCAAGGTGGAAGAGGCGGTTCACGGAGCGGGCACGCGAAGCGCATCTCCGGGGTACTGGTGATAGCCGAAACGGGGCTGGCGCTCGCGGCTCTGGTGACGCTCGGACTATTTGTTCGCAGCCTTTACGGGTTAGAGAACACTCCGGCCGGTTTCAATCACCGCAGCGTGACGGTGTGCCGTCTTTTTCTATCGACGAACAACTACACGGCCGGCGAGGAGAAGGAGTTTTCGCGGCGGCTCCGCGAGCACCTGCTGGCCGCACCAGGAGTGACAAGCGCCGCCTATTCCGACTCCATCCCGCTCGGCTTCGGGCATGGAAAGTGGAACAGCATCGTGGTGGAAGGGTACGCGTCGCGGCCCGGCGAGAACCTGGATGTGAGTCACGCCTCGGTGTCGCCCGGCTATTTCAACGTGCTGCAGATCCCGCTCCTCGCCGGCCGCGATTTCCGGGCCGAGGATAACGAAACGGCAGCGCGCGTCATGATCGTCAACGAGTCTTTCGCGCGCCGCTTTTTCGACGGGCGCGACCCCGTGGGGCGCCGCGTGCAGATTTACGGCAAACCGTTCAAGATTGTAGGAATGGTCAAGGACAGCAAGTACTTCAATCTGGCGGAAGCGCCGCAGCCCTACTTCTATTATTCGTTCGACCAGGTGCACTACGGCAGCGGCGAAAGCGGAGTGGCCCTGTACGCCCGGACCGACCGCGACGCGCGCGATTTAGTCCCCGTACTGCGCCGCGAAATGTCGGCCATAGACCCAAATTCAGCCGGCCTCACGGAGGCGATGCCCTTGTCGGATTACATCTCGGCTGCCTGGTTTGGGTCGCGGATCGCCTCGTCGTTCCTGGCAGTGCTCGGCGCCATTTCCATGCTGCTCGCCGGGGTAGGTCTTTATGGAGTTATGGCTCACTCGGTAAGCCAACGGACTCGCGAAATCGGTATCCGCATGGCGCTGGGGGCCGACCGTGGGGGCGTGCTTCGGATTGTCATGAGAGAAGGCTTGTTGCTGGCTTTATTGGGGATCGCCGCCGGCCTCGCCATCGCCCTGGCAGCGGCGCCGCAGATCGCGCCTCTGCTTTACCAAGTCAGTCCAGCCGACCCTGTGAGCATAGCGGGGGCAGCGCTGTTCCTTATTGTGGTTGCGGTACTCGCGAGCCTGATCCCAGCGCTGCGAGCCACCAGGGTTGACCCGATTCGCGCGCTCCGCCAGGAGTGACCGGCTGCGCGCTGGTAGCAGCGCGAGCCGGCATTTGGCCGGTTGATCAAGAAAGCGCCTGCTGTGTCACCCGGTTGTGCAACGCGCGATGATGAGAAGTGGCCGACGTCGGATTGATCCATGGCGTAACGGCGAACTGTTTGCTGATCGGCCACACTCCAAGTTTTGGGCCGTTGCTCTACGCGGTGCGTGACGATTGTAGATCTGTTTCACACAACGCCGTATCCTGGGAGTTTCTAGAGTACGCACTCGATCCTGCATGATCTGTTCTGCGACCGCGGCGTTTCGAGCCACTTAAGCGCTGCTATCCTGAAAACTAAACGTTCCGGAACTGACCAATAATTGATACAGCATTTTTCCGAGCTAAATCTTTGCTCCGGGTTGCAGAACAACCTCGATAAGAACGAATTCCTCACTCCGACGCCCGTTCAGGCGCAAGCCATCCCGCCTCTCATGCAAGGCCGCGACGTCGTGGCGACCGCGCAGACTGGCACAGGCAAGACTCTGGCGTTCTCGATTCCGGTGATTGAAGCTCTGGCCGCCGTTCCTCGCACCAAAACAATAAAGGTCCTGATCCTCAGCCCCACACGCGAACTTGCCATTCAGATCGATGCGGCATTCCGCCAACTCGCCCACGGCATGCACATCCGCACCGCCGTGGTCGTGGGCGGCATGAGCGAGAGTAAGCAGTTGCGCGATATCCAGGCCGGGGCCGAGGTGGTGATCTCGACGCCGGGCCGTCTCTGCGACTATCTGGAACGGCGGCTGATCAATCTTTCCGGCGCCGCCACTGTGGTTCTCGACGAGGCTGATCGGATGCTCGACATGGGCTTCCTGCCCTCTCTACGCATCATCCTCGATAAGCTTCCGGCGAAACGCCACACGATGCTTTTCTCAGCGACGATGGAGCAATCTGTGGCGGGGCTAGTCGCAAGCTACGTGCACAATCCAGTGAGAATCGCGGTCGAACGCGTGCGTAGAAACGGCCGGCCTGATCGATCTCTTCTGCTACGAAGTCGCTCAAGGCTCAAAGTTTGATCTCCTCGAACATCTGCTGAAGAACGAGAAGGGTTCTTTCCTTGTGTTCGTGGCCACCAAAGAGGGCGCCGACAGGCTCACCAAATTTCTGGAACGAGGAAAACACAAAGTGTACTCGATCCACGGCGATCACTCACAGAGCCAGCGGAATAAAGCGTTGCAGGGCTTCAAGGATGGTGTCTGCCGTGTACTCGTCGCCACCGACGTAGCGGCGCGCGGGATTCATGTCGATGATATCGCGCATGTCGTGAACTACGATTTGCCGCACGAGGCCGAATACTTCATTCATCGCGTCGGACGCACGGGTCGGGCCGGTGCACGAGGTGTCTCCTGGACTTTTGTGACTCCGCTCGAACGCTCCGACGTGCGCAACTATGAGCGCACACTGGGGATTCAGGTGCAATATCGCGAACTGCCGCCATTACCGCGACCCATCGGGCTCGTGGCCGATGTGGACGCGTTTTTGGCTTCGATGAGCAGCAATCAGCAGTCGCGCAACGGGCCAAAGCCGACAACGACGAGAACCTCCCCGGGCAGCCGCCCGCATCGCTGAATCTGTTGTCCACAAGTCCCGTTCGGAGAAGTTGTAGATCGCTCGTCCATATAGCCGCACTTTAACGCTTCGTTAGGATTCGGAATGGCGGGATCGCCCAGGTTTCAACGGCCACACTGATTTGGTTCCGGCCGTGAACCTACGCATTGAATTGGAATCCAGACGGCAACGCTGCCTCAAGACTGATTTGTTCTCCAGTAATGGGGTGGTGAAACTTCAGATATTGAGCGTGCAGGAAATATCCTCCATCGCCAGGGAGACCAGGGAGATTCTCAAGAGGCTGGCCGGTTAAGCCGTACAGGGGATCTCCTACCAACGGGTGGCCGATCGATGACAAATGGATTCTGATTTGATGAGGGCGGCCAGAACTAAGGCTTACCTCAAATGTTGTGGTGCTGATGCTGCGTGAGATCACCTTTGCCAGTGACTTTGACGGTTTGCCACTTGGTTTGGCGGCCCACACGGAACCGATGAGCGGGTGCGGTACGAGGCCGATCGGTGTGAGGATTTCGTAAGTGTCGTGCTGTGCAATGTTTTGAGCCAGCGCTCGGTAGATTTTTTGAATTTTCGGTGTGTTCCAGTTTGCGGATAAATTAGAAGCCGCCCGGGGTGTCTTGGCGAAGAGGACGATGCCGGTCGTGGCTCGGCCCAACCGGTGGACCGGGTTTGCGTTGGGGGTTTGCTTTTGCACCAAGCGCAGGAGGGTGTTTTCCATGAAGCCGCCGCCGGGGAGGGTGGGGAGCCCGCTGGGTTTGCTGACGGCCAACAGATGGGGGTCTTCAAACAGGACTTCGAAGTGATGAGGAGATTCTGGTTCGATCCAGGGTGGGCGATTCCAGACAAGGGTTTGGCCTAAAGTGACCGACTCACTTCCGGTGGCGGTGACGCCGTTGAGGGTGACTTCGCCGTTGTTCAGTTTTTGTTGCCAGGCTTGTGGAGTTGAGTGGGGGTAGAGGCTTGCCAAATGGGAGAGCAGGGTCTGTCCATGGTATTTGCTGCTAATGATTGTTGCGTAGGCATAGCCTCGGTTGAGCACGTCGTTTGAGTGTAGGCTATGGCATCTGCGGCGCGGCGGCCAGAAGGGTTTTGCGATCCAATCGGCGCAAGCGAGCGCAGACTTCCGCGCTCGCGGTGCGTTCCCCCCACAATTGCCGATAAGTTGAAATCAACTACGCCCGCCCGCGGCTCCGGCGACAAACGTAACGACCAACGAGCGGCGGTTCAGGTTACAGAGGCATTGGGCCTGTCGCTGTTCCTCAGACGCACATTCTCGCAGATCTCAGATACACCAAACCATTCTGCTGCGAAACCGATAGCCCACAAAGACCTGAGGTTTCGGGCGCCTCTCAATTACAGTTATGTGGTGACCACAACGCGCCGGCGCATTGACGCTCTCGACGCTCTCCGCGGCATTGTGATGATCCTGATGGCCCTCGATCATGTCCGGGATATGTTTCACCGGGCGGCGATGTCTTTCTCGCCCACCGATTTGACCAAAACGACGGCGGCGATTTTCTTTACCCGCTGGGTAACGCACTTCTGCATGCCGACATTCATGTTTACTGCGGGAACGGGAGCGTTCCTGTGGTGGCGCCAACGCCAGCGCACAAGAGTCGAACTCTCACGGTTTCTGGTGACGCGAGGCGCCTGGTTCGTCTTGCTCGAACTGACGGTGATGCAGTTCTCCTACAACTTCAACTTTTCGCGGCAGAACATGGTCTTGTTGCTCGTGTTGTGGATCTTCGGGCTCTGCATGATCGTAATGTCGGCCCTCATCTGGATACCGTTGCGGGTTCTCGCTGGGCTCTGTCTGGCAGTTATCGCCTTGCACAATCTGCTGGATCGCGTGCCGATCCCGGTGTGGCTATTTCTGCATCAGCCAGGGGTCTTTCTGGTGGATGGCAGGAGTATCCTCGTCACTTATCCGCTGATCCCCTGGGTCGCCGTGATGGGCATCGGATTTTGTTTTGGACAGGTCCTCCTGCTTGAGCCGGGGCGTCAGAGACGTCTGATCTTTCAAGCGGGTCTTGGGCTGAGTATCGCGTTTGTTGTCCTGCGCGCGATCAATCTCTACGGAGATCCTTCTCCGCGCGGGACGGGCATTCTGTCGTTTCTCAATTGCACGAAGTATCCGGCGTCTCTCGATTACTTGCTGATGACGCTTGGCCCTGCTCTCCTCTTGCTGTCATTATTACAGGGCAGAACGTTTAGTCCCCGAAACCCGGTCATTGTCTTTGGGCGAGTTCCGCTGTTCTTCTTCCTTATTCACTTTTTCCTGATCCATGCGGCACTGCTGGTGATGTGCTGGGTGCGGTACGGTAACGCAGTATTTGCTTTCATCTTTCATCCGGTGCCGTCGTTCGGCGGGCCCGCGGCGTTGTTCCCGCCGGACTTTGGATTTCGCTTGCGTGCAGTTTATCTGGTGTGGCTCGCGATGCTAGCGCTGCTGTATCCGTTATGCGTTTGGTATGCCCGGTTCAAGGGGAGTCACGATTATTGGTGGCTCAAGTACCTGTAAGGCGGTATGTCCTTTTAGCCTTATCGACAGAAATGGCTTCGTTTCCTGTAGCGATGCTCCGGTCGATATCGAAGCGGGGGCAAGTGTTACCTGCTCGACTCGAAAAGGGCCGGGAACCCCGCGACCGCGAGCGCCGCGATGAAGACAATTTGGAGGAGTGTCCGTAGCGGTAATGGAGTCGCAGGTGAATCCCCGATCTTGAGATGTGCACGGGCCGCGCGAATGTTGGCGGGAAACATTGCAATTAAGAGAGCGATAAGACAAGCCGCGGCCAGAGGTGCGGTGGATGGGAACAATAAGCCTACGGCTCCTGTAATTTCGAGAAGGCCGGTGATGCTGACAGTCAGGGCCGCGTTAGGGAAAGCGGTTGGAACCATGGCGATAAGATCGTTCCGGCGTTTTCCCCAATGGGCGGTTGCGGTTACTAAAAACATCGTGAAAAGGCCCAGCCGCAGGCACACGATCCAACTGTTTAAGGCATGGATTCCAAGCCCGCCAGCGATTCTTAGCAGCAACGTGACCGCGGTTAGAACGAGAAATGGAAGCATTGCTTTATTCCTTTGGCCTTTGCGCCCGGAAGCGGAAAGCGTGCGAGTTCTTCTGAACATCGACCGCATGAAAACCGGCGCGCTCCAGACGGACGCCGAACCTTTCCGGGTCGACGGGAACGAAGGTATCGCCGATATGAATGATTCGCATGACCCAGTTGGTGAGACTGTCGCTGCCGACGAAGAAACCACCTGGTTCAAGAACGCGGAAGACTTCTTGTAGCAGCCGGTCTTGCAGTGCAGGAGAGGGAACGTGATGAAGCATCGTGAAACACACCACGCCCGAGAACTCCGAAGCGGCGAAGGGCATTTTCGTTGCATCGCCCTCGACCACGCGTACATTGGTTGCGCGAAAGCGTATGGCCAGCGCGGACGCGAGGCTCGGATCGAGTTCCAAAGCCGTGAGATGGGGAAGCGATGTTCGCAGCAAGTCCGTCGTCAAACCAGGCCCGGGCCCCACTTCGAGCACGTTGGACCCGAGATTGGTATTTCCGATCACCCATGGCAGACGCTGGCTGAGCGTAGCCCGCCAGTGACCGGAACGGCAAATCCAGTGATGTAACCGATTCATGCCTTTACGTTAAGGCCGGTGCTTCCCGGCGCGCCTTCGCTAAAGTGACAAATCATGTTGCAAAAGCGACAGGCGGCGACTCTCGAGCGATTGCAGGACAGTAAGTCTGCAATGACGGCCCTTGCCCGCGACTATCCCGCTGGGCACGTCATCGATTTGCATTTTCACGATCGAGTTCAACTGGTTTACGCATCGCGCGGTGTAATGACGGTCCATACCGGCGAAGGTACCTGGGTGGTCCCCCCTTGCCGCGCTATCTGGATTCCGCAGCATGTCCCACACACAATCGCAATGTCGGGAGCCGTCGCGATGCGAACCCTGTACCTCAAGCCGCAGCTTGCGAAATCACTGCCAGATGGGTGCTGCGTGGTGAATGTTTCTTCGTTGCTGAAAGAACTCATTCTCTACGTCTGCGATTTAGGAAGTTTGAGAAACACGATTCCATGGCAATCGCATTTCATCGCTGTGATTGTCCATCAACTGGAGGCTATGAAGACGATTCCCTTGCAGCTTCCGCACTTGTCGGACGGAAGGCTGGTTCGAATCGCTGAGATATTGATGAACGACCCGAGCGAGGCGCGAACACTCGTCCAGCTTTGCCGCGTTGTCGGCGCCAGCAAAAGGTCAGTTGAAAGATTATTTCAGCTCGAAACCGGAATGACTTTTGGGAGATGGCGGCAACAGTTGAGGTTAATGGAAGCGTTGCGTCTTCTGGCACAGGGAGCCAAGGTGACGCATGCAGCACTCGAATCCGGTTATAGCACGCCAAGCGCCTTTGTTGCCATGTTCAGGAAAGCTCTGGGTGTCACACCCACGGCGTACTTTGAGAATCAGACGTAACGGCGCAGCCGTATTGCCGGGTCTGCACTCGCGCCAAAGAGTTCCTTCAGGCACTGATCAGCTTGGCTCTTCTCTTAAGAATTGCTCTCTAGCTAGGTTTGCGCAGCGCTGGGAAACGAATCGCGGAAACCGCCGATATCCGCCAGTGGCACGCCCGCTGTGCAGAGAGGGCATTCCGATGGCGTCCATAAAGTGTTGGCAATTTCAGTAAGCGTCTCGAGGGCCACATTCTTGCCGTTTGCAAACTCTCGGGCTGCGCTTCCAAGTGTCAGGAGAGCCCCGATCGCAATTACGCACGCTCCACAATCAGTCAACTCTTCGAACGTGCCGCGGACTGCAGAGCCAGCGTTGATTACATCGTTGACTATAGCCACGCGTTTTCCACGTACGGCGCCGCGAAGAGCTCTCGGAAGCCGATACTCCGCAGGAAAAAGCCTGTTCACGCCTGCCCGAGCGAAACGCTCCGAATAGCAGAATGGAGTGCCCAACTCGGACGCAACTAATAAGCCGACAAACGTTCCTTCAACGAGTGGACCACAGATAAATTCAGCGCCAAATCGCTGCAAGCTGCGGGCTAGTTCGGAACAGAGCGGCAGTATGTGCGGGAGCCGCGTACAAAGCGCTTCAAGATCCAGCCAGAGATCCCCATGATGACCGGATTCGAGAAGGAAATGGCCTCTCCGAGCTGCCAGTATGTCCAGCAGTTCAAGCCTCGCTTGGCGCTCCATGGAACTACTCTAACTGGCTGCTAGGCGTCGAGTTCTCTGTCTCTGGCTTCATAAACCCCGCCGCATGGCGACTTGAACCCGAACCGCAGTTGAAGATGCTTAGCCGTTGCGCTCTTGTCGGCGAAGAGTGATGCCGGTCTGGTATCCAGGCTGTGCCTTGATGCCGATAGGCAGAGGATACGTGGGATCTGGCACATCGGGTGCGGATCGCCGCTGTTGGCATCGCAGCCATCTTGCTCACCGACGTGCTAGTGTGCTGAGCAGGTGTTGAGCCGGAGAACTCAATTGTATCTGCTTGATTGTTGCGGGTTCCAACTCTCGATTCTGAAGTTCGAATTCGTGTGTTGAGTTCCGATTTCGGCCGGACCTTGACGAGTGACGGCAAAAATCTTCGCAACCTTGTAGAAATCCGTTTCCGCCGTCCGTTGCAGTAATGAAGGCGGATCAGAGTACCCCGCCCAACTCAGTTCAGGAGAAGAATGATGCCGCACTTTGTGATTTCGGGATACCTCCCCAAAGACTTTGATCCCTCCAGCATTGACGAAGCCATGGTAGAAGGAATCCACGGTCTCAACCGCGAAATGGATGCCGCGGGCATCACCAGGTTTTCCGGCGGCCTGGGCGCAAGCCACACCGTACGCACGCAACCCAACGGCGACGTCGTCGTTACGGATGGCCCTTACCTCGAAGCCAAGGAATTCGTCGGCGGCATGATGATTATCGAGGTCGCCAACCTCGAAGAAGCGCTCTCATGGGCACGCAAGAGTGCGAAATGCACGCACATGCCGTCCGAGGTGCGCGAGATCTTCTTCGTACCCGATCCGTCCCAAGCATAATCGACTCGCCAGCAACACACCCCAACAAGTCCGAACCAACAGGCGTGCGGTGGCCACAAGGTACCGCGCGCGAGGGAACTCTTATGCACAAAAATACAGTTCGCAACGCCTTCTTCCTCGTCTGCTCGATACTACTTGCCGGACCGTGCGCGCACCGCACGCCAGCACAAATCCCAGCGAGTACCTACCCCAAAATGGAGCCGATCGACCAGTACCTGATGAACCGCGAAGCAGAAATTGCGCTGGCACGCAGCGCTGCTCCGGACGCCATTTCGCACGACGCATCCGTGCTGGTCCTGACCCGCCACGGCTACGAGCCCGCCGTGGAAGGTAAGAATGGATGGACCTGCATGGTTGGCCGGGGCTGGGGCGGAATGCTGGACAACCCCGATTTCTGGAACCCGAAAATCCGCGCTGCCGCCTGCCTCAATCCGTCCGCGGCTCGTTCGTTCCTTCCCTATGACCTCAAGCGCACCGAGCTCGTCCTTGGGCGCCACTCCAAGGAAGAGATCATCGCCGCGACACAAGCAGCGATTGCGAAGAAAGAACTGCCGATGCTTGAGCCGGGAGCGATGTGCTACATGATGTCCAAGAATTCCTATCTATTCGATCAGGGGGACCACACGATGTCGCACGTGATGTTCTATACGGCGGACGACGGAGCACCTTGGGGAGCCAACCTCGCTAACTCTCCCATTATGGGCGTCAGCTACTGGTCCGCTTCACCTGACACCTACCCTCAACTGAGGACCTTTCCGCGCATCTTCGTCTCCCTCATCGCCGCCGACAAATGGTCTGACGGCACACCCGCCATGCACATGTAGTTTCGCCATTCATGACATGGCGCTGCGCGCGGGAATGCCCTACTCTGAGGGGTATGAGCGATGTATCCCAGGCGAGCACTGTGTTCCAGGCGATCGAGGGCGTGTGGAAGAACGAATCCGCACGACTCATCGCGGGCATCGCTCGCGTCACGCGTGACATCGGCATCGCCGAAGAGCTCGCGCAGGATGCACTCGTCTCCGCGCTCGAGCAGTGGCCCGAGCAAGGTATCCCGGAAAACCCCGGCGCATGGCTGATGAAATCCGCCAAGTGGCGCGCCATCGACTCACTTCGGCGTGCGCAGAACCTCGTACCTAAACACGAAGAAATCACGCGCGAACTCGAAGCGCAACAACAGCGGCTCGGAGAAGAAGTGGAGCGGTCATTCGATCAGGTCATCGACGACGACATTCTGCGTCTTCTCTTCACCGCGTGCCATCCAGTGCTGGCCATCGAAGGCCGCATCGCACTCACACTGCGCATTCTCGGCGGTCTCTCAACGACTGAGATCGCCCGAGCGTTCTCGTCCCTGAAAAGACGATGGGCCAACGCATTACGCGGGCGAAGAAAACCCTCACCGAGGCCAACGTGCCATTCGAAACGCCGCGCGCGAATGAGCTTCACCAACGCGTCCAGTCCGTCTTGCTCGTAATCTATCTCATCTTCAACGAGGGTTACACCGCGACCTCCGGTGAAGAGTGGTCCCGCGCCGCGCTCGTCGAAGAAGCGCTTCGCCTTGCACGCATGCTGGTGAAGCTGATTCCTGAAGAGCCGGAAGCCCACGCACTCCTCGCCCTCATGGAACTCAGCGCCTCACGCTCCGCCGCGCGCCGAGGAGTCAACGGCGAAGCTGTTCTTCTTCCGGACCAGGACCGTACCCTGTGGGATCGCACCCAAATCGAACGAGGTCTTGCCGCTCTCGATCAAGCGCAAAGACTCGGCGGCAGTGCCGGGCCCTACGCGCTGCAGGCCGCCATAACGGCCTGCCACGCACGCACACTGAAAGTGGAAGATACGGACTGGCAAAGAATCGTCGCACTCTACGACGTGCTCCTGAAACTTCAACCTTCACCCATCGTCGCGCTCAACCGCGCCGTCGCGGTCAGCATGGCCCATGGCCCCGCAGCCGGACTTGCTGCGCTCGATTCGATCGACGGTCTCTCCCACTATCATCTGCGCCCCAGTGTTCGCGGTGACCTGCTGATGAAACTCGGTCGCAGCGCGGAAGCGCGGGAAGAACTCCAACGCGCAATCTTTCTGACTGATAACGAGCGCGAGAAACAACTGCTCACCGAAAAGCTGAACCGGATCGAGAAAGAAGAACGTTCGGCATAGCCAGACTCAGTAGAACCCACGAGCCTTTCTATAGCCTTTTACCCGCGTCAGTCCATCGTCCCGCTGCACAAGAAAGGCGGCCATGAAGTGAATCGACGATCGAACCGGGAGAAAAGGGCCCCCCTTCATTACACATGCAAGTGCTGGTAGAGCTCGACACTTTTGGCGTACAAAATGCCGTTTGTTGCACCGGAGCCGGTATCTCTACGACTGCTTTTCCCCTTCGTCTGATCGCAGGACTAGTTCTGACCCACATCGGCTTTCCTAGCGCCATAACACACAGCTGTTCATGGCCGCCATCTTGATGAATGATTGCACCCTCTGGATAATGTTTGTCGGCGAAGACGCATGTTGCCTCGTGCTGTTGCACGTCGGCAGGAGACTGCCCATACATCGGCCGAGCACTCAGGAGCCCGAATGTTGCGGGTGTTAGCGTCAGAACTGCACCCAAGGCAATCAGAGTAATGCGGGTGCCTGCATTGTAAGTTCCCGGTTTATAACACACGATACGTTTCATCCTTTCCTGCAAACTCAAACTGGAAAAGCCGCAAGCACCTGCTTGGAGCTCCGCCAAATGAAACTGACATGCTTTCAGGATGCCGGCGACGTAGCTATCAGTCGACCAACCCCGGTCAATGACTGACTCGTCGCACGCTAACTCCCGTTCGACCATAAGCCGTGTTTCGATCCACCAGAGTGCCGGGTCAAACCAGAAGATACACGTTAAGACGTGGACGATAACCGCCGTCAGGTTGTCCCAGCGACGAATGTGCATTAGCTCGTGAGCTAGGATCGCCTCCAGTTCCTCCCGGCTGAGCGTGTCCGACAAGAGGCAGGGAACGAGAATCACGGACTTGAAGATCCCGAATACCGCGAGATCACATCCATATGTGACCTCACGGACCGTAACCTTCCGACGTATTTGCATCCGGCGATGCAGCGCAGATACAATCTCGACCAAACACGCCGGTGCTTGATTGCTTGCCGGCCATTGCGATCTAGATCGAGCGATCCAAATCAGTAGAAAGAAAACAGTGCCTAGGAACCATACGCCTGATAACGCGATTGGCAGCCACTTGATGTTCCTGCCAACGTGCGGCCAAGCTTCGGTCAGCATTGCAACGGCGTGGGCACTGGATTGATAAACAGGTGGAGGTACGAAGTGGGTGGGGATAAGGTGATATAGCCAGACTCCAAAGGTAAAGAAGACTCCGGTCGGGACTGCAAACTTCAATGCAGCAATAAGCCAGAGATAGTATCGAAATCCGGCAGGACCGGTCTTTCGGATCGAAACGAGACTGGCCACAACAGCCGCAAACAGGGTCGAAATGACAACGTGCTGAACAAGTCCGTAGATCATTGTTGACTCTTCTTCCTCGCGAGTCTCTCTTCAGCTTCTTTGAGGTCCGCCAAAGTTAACTTTCCGGCGTCAATCAAGTGCGACATCACCGGAACAGCGGCTCCCCCGAACAGATCCAACAAGTCGTTCACTAAGCGCTTCTGGACGCTTTGCTTTGAGAAGGCCGCACGAAAAATGTATGCTGAGCCGACCTTCTTTACCCGGCTGATGGCGCCCTTCTGTTCGAGACGGGCCACAAGCGTTTGCACGGTAGTGTACGCGGGGCGCTTGTCTTCCGGAAGACTCTCATGGATCTCGCGAATCGACGCCGGGCCGATTTCCCAAAGTTGTTGCAGAATCTGAAACTCGGATTTTGGTATGCGCGGCTGAGCCATGTCTACATCCGTAGTCTACGCTACTACAGATGTAGTTCGCCTGTCAACGAGTTCCTGGAGCAACCATTGCGTCGGCTCACACCGGCGCCGGGCCTGTCGCGCAAGTGGTAGGATCATTGCCGGTTGAGAGCGGTTGGCGGACGGGCGAATTCCCCCTGGGGCCCACCGGTTCGCGAAACGATGACTACAGGAGCGGCTGGTTTAGCGACTGTGAAACAATCGAGGGCACTGCGTTATGTCGTGCTGCCGCAATCGAGTTGACAACCCCAAACTCCTCGGCTATAGTGCTAAAGTACTGAAGTATCAATTAGTTAAAGCTAGTCAGCTAGCGACGGTGCAACGGGTTCAGATCGAGTGGTTCTCTGCAGCGGCTTGTCATC
The DNA here is from genome assembly GCA_963795905.1 of uncultured Acidobacteriaceae bacterium. Classification (GTDB taxonomy): domain Bacteria; phylum Acidobacteriota; class Terriglobia; order Bryobacterales; family Bryobacteraceae; genus Bog-105. The sequence continues at coordinate 169,884 of CAWCJG010000002.1, forward strand.
CCGTAACTTGCCTGCCGCCTTTTAGGCACCGACGTGGAATAAGGATACATGGCCGGCCCCACAGATGACATGACCGAAATACCTGAAACCTCTGATACAGAAGAGTACCAGGCGTTTCTCGACGACTATAGTAACCCATCGTTCACAAACGAAGGCGAAGTACTGCATGGTCACGTTCTAAGCGTTTCCGATCGCGAAGTCATTGTAGACATAGGCCGCAAAATCGAAGGCCTCGTCCCGGCATCGCAGTTCCCGTTCACCGAGGGCAAACCCGCCGTGAAGACGGGCGACGTGATCGAAGTGATGTTCGACCGTACCGGCGAACCGGTCGAAGGCTACATCCTGCTGTCGCATGAACGCGCGTTTCGCCGGCACGCGTGGGACCGGCTGGAAAAGGCCGCCGAAGAAGGCGCCACGATCACTGGCAAGGTGATCGAAAAGCGCAAGGGCGGCGTGGCGATTGACGTCGGGGTGGTGGCGTTTTTGCCGAGTTCTCAAATCGAGGTGCGCCCGGTGCACAATCTCGATCCCTACGTGGGGCAGGAACTGGAAGTAAAGGTCCTTAAGCTGAACCGCCGGCGCGGCAACGTGGTCGTCTCGCGGCGTGTCCTGGTGGAACAGGTTTTGCAGGCGCGCAAAGCCGAGGCCTTATCGGGTCTTGGCGAGGGCTCCGTCGTGACGGGCACTGTCAAGAACCTGACCGACTACGGGGCCTTCATCGATCTCGGAGGCGTGGACGGCCTGCTGCACGTCAGCGACATGAGCTACGGCAATGTGAGCCATCCGTCCGCGATGCTCCAGGTGGGCGATCAGGTCACCGCGAAGGTGCTCAAATTCGATCGCGAGCGCGAACGCATCTCGCTCGGGATGAAGCAGCTTTATCCGGATCCCTGGACCAACATCGACGAGCGCTACGCACCGGATGCGCGCGTGATCGGCCGGGTGGTGAGTATTACCGACTACGGAGCATTCGTCGAACTCGAGCCCGGGGTTGAAGGACTGATTCACATATCCGAGATGACCTGGAGCCGGCGCATGCGCCACCCCTCGAAAGTGGTCCATCCCGGCGATCAGGTCGAGGCGGTCGTGCTCGAAGTAAAGCCGCGTGACCGGCGCATTTCGCTCGGGATCAAGCAGCTCGAAGCCGATCCGTGGACAACGGTCTCCGATCGCTACAGCATCGGGTCGGTCGTCGAGGGCAGGGTGCGCAAGCTCGCCGATTTCGGCGCTTTCGTCGAAATCGAGGATGGTGTGGATGGTCTGGTACACATTTCCGACATGTCCTGGACCAAGCGCGTCAAGCACCCTTCAGAGGTCGTTAAGAAGGGACAGATGATCCAGGCGGTCATCCTGAACATCGATTCCGCCAATCGCCGCCTCTCGCTTGGCATTAAGCAACTCCAGCCGGATGCCTGGGAGACCTTCTTCCGCTCGCACCAGGTCGGCGATGTGATCGCCGGCAAGGTTTGCCGCTCGGCCGCGTTCGGCTACTTTGTCGAACTCCTGCCGGGGGTTGAGGGACTGTGTCACAGCTCTGAAATCCAAGCCGCGGGAAAAGGCAAAAAAGGGCCCGATCCGGAGCCGGAAGAAACGCTGCTCAACCTGGGCGAGGAGTATCAGTTTAAAATCATCAAGATGAACGAGGCGCAAAAGCGCGTCGGCTTGAGTATCCGCGCCCTTGGACAAGAGGAAGAGCGTAGCCGGCTCGGAAGCTACCAGCGCCAGGCCGTTGCCGCTACGTCCACCGTGGGCGAAGCAATCCGCAAGCACAAATCCGAAGACGAACAAGGAAATCATGACCAAGGCTGAGCTCATCGACGAAGTCTCGAAAGTGGTCGAGATGACTCGAAAAGACTCTGAAGAGATTGTGGACACGATCTTCAACAGCATCGTCGGCAGTCTTCACCGGGGCGAAAAAATCGAAATTCGTGGGTTTGGCAGCTTCCGCACCCGCCAGCGGCAGCCCAGAGTCGGCCGCAACCCGAAGACCGGAACCCGCGTAGAGGTTCCGTCCAAGCGCATCCCGTATTTCAAGCCGAGCAAGGAGCTGCGCGATCTGGTGAATCACGAATCAGGCGAGAGCGCGCCCCGCGCCGCTGAACACGCCGCCAATCCGGGCGGCACAACCGGCTGATGCAGCGCTTGTGGGCGCCCTGGCGTTCCAAGTACATACATGCCCCCCGCGATAAGACGCGCTGCGTGTTCTGCGACGCCGCCGGAGCGAAAGACGATGCCGAGCGCTTCGTGATCTATCGCGGACGGCTCGCGTTTGTCCTTTTGAACGCCTATCCGTACACTTCGGGTCACCTGATGGTGGCTCCCTTCGCGCACGTCTCGCGCCTTTCGCAGGCAAGCGAGGAAACAGCAGCGGAGATGATGCAGCTCACCCGTCAGGCGGAATCGATTCTGCAGCAGGAGTATCGGCCGGACGGCCTGAACCTCGGCATGAATCTGGGGCAGGCGGCGGGAGCCGGGATTGAGGAACACATTCACATGCACGTGCTGCCCCGCTGGACGGGCGATGCCAATTTCATCACCTCCGTTGCCGAGACGCGCGTGCTCCCGGAATCGCTTGAGGAAACCTATCGCCGGCTCGCCGGGAAATTCAAATAGCCATGTCTGTCTACGAAGAACGAAAAGACGATCTCGACCGGTACGAGTTCATGCTGGGGCGGGAACGCGGCAGGCTGGCCGTAACGCTCGATTGCATTACGGACGCGCTGGTGCTGGTAGGCCAGCATGGCGTGTACTGCCAGAGCGCACGCCAGCCGGGCAAACCTGCAATGGACATTCAACTGATCAGCAAGAGTCTTACCGATGCGAAAGAACTAATTACGAGTGTTTTAGAAGGATTAAAGAGTAAAGTAAGCGATTAACCCGCTCTACACGGCGGCTGTCATCGTTTTACGCTGCGCTTCGAGGTCGTCCACGAAAACCAGATAATACTGTCCTTCGTAAGCAACCTTCAAGGTATCGCCGTTCTTGCCTGCCCCGCAGGCATGTATGCGTGCTCCGCGCGGAAGCCGTGATACTGGGCTGAAAGTCAAGCCCGCGTCATCACACGGTAGTAACTGAATGGCGCTGATGTCCCGCGAAAGCGTGTAACTTCTGTCGATTGCGGGCACATCAGAGGAGTCTGGTCGCGTCAATAACATGCTGCCTCCCCTCATGGAGAACATTAACAGAATTTAGCCGCGCGTGCCAGAGATTTACGCACGAATTATTTCGTGGTTCTTCTAATCCCGCCGTAAAGATTATTTATTCGGGTGTCTTTGTCTCACCGGTATCGGCGGCCCAGTCGTCTGCGGGTTTATCGCCGTAGTTGGTCAAACCCAACCGGCCGTCTTCGGGGATCATCACCTCGATGCCGTCCGAATCTTCCCGTTCTTCGTTCGAGGTCGAACTTACCCGCGGGAGGACGTTGGATCGAACTGGTGCCGCCAAAGGCGGAGTCATCGACAGTCGGCTGTGCCGGACCGATACCCTTTTCGGTGGGCCGGGCCTCTTCGTCTCCGGTATCGGCGCGGTCACCCCGGCTGATGCCATCGTTTGGCCCCAGGTAAATCGGCGTTCGGGGCTCGGGATAGATCGAAAATTGGTCTAACACAAAGCGTGGACAATGCGGGCATTCGTTCGGTTACACGGCGATCTCCCGGCGCGTTGCGGATAATGTAGCAATGATGCTGCCTGACGACGGATCAGAGGCGTCGCAGAACACACCGGAGCCGCTGCGCACCGCCGTAGCCGTTCCGGAAGCTTCCGCGGCGAGGCTTGAAAGCCGGCTCTCCACCTATGAGAGCTTCTTTCTCCGAAGCCCCATGGCGGCAATCATTTACGCCTCTGAAAGCCTGGAGGTTCTGGACGCGAACGAAGGAGTGCTGGAGTTGCTCGCGGGCTCGCGTGAGGATCTCGTCGGAACGCCGCTGCCCAATCTCATTGCATCTACCGGGCCCTATCAGCGAGAAGAGTGCTTGCGCAGGCTTTCGCACCAGGAAGGCGTTCTGGCGCCGATCACGCTTTGCGATCGCGCAGCAGGTGGAAATACCGGTGCGCATCAGCACGCTGCCTCTCATCCGCAAGGAGGCTCGGAAATCCGCCTCGCCTTCCTGCAGCGGCACACCGCAACGGATGCCGCGGACGCGGCGCGCAGTAGCGAAGAGCGATACCGCGAGCTGTTTGAAAACGCGAACGACATCATCTTCCTCCACGACCTCTCCGGCAAATTCATCGCCGTGAACCGCGCGGCCGAGGCGCTGACCGGTTATTCCCGATCGGAGATTCTGGGCCAGGACTTCGGCATCGTGCTGGATCCGCAGGCGCGCACGCACATGCAGGACACGATTCGGGCCCACCTGGGCGGAAGCCCCACGCAGCACTACGAACTGCCGATCGTATCCAAAACCGGAGTGCAGCGCTTTCTTGAAGGTGAGCACGCGCGTGCTCTACGAGCGCGGGCATCCCGTGGCCGTGCAGGGAATCGGGCGCGACGTCACGGAGCGCAAACTCTCCGAGCAGAAGCTCCGCGAATCCGCCGACGAACTCAGGATCAAGAACGAGGAGCTCAGCAAGGCGCTCCAACTCGCGCGTGAAGCGACCCAGCTAAAAGAGCAGTTTCTGGCCAACACTTCGCATGAGCTCAGAACGCCGATGAACGGCATCATGGGGATGACAAACCTGCTGCGTGACACCCCGTTGGCCGAGGACCAACTCGAGTATGTGGATGCCGTCAGCCAGTGCGCCAACGATCTGCTGCGCATGATCAACGACCTGCTGGACGTATCGCAAATCGAGGCCGGCCGCCTTTCCATCGCGACCGAGCGCTTCGATGTCCGCGAAAGCTTCGGAGCCGTAGTCAAGATGCTGCGGCTGAAAGCCAGCGGCAAGGGGCTGCAGCTTACCTGCGATATCGCAACCCGAAGTGCCTAACGAGATCGTCGGCGATTCGCTGCGCTTCCGGCAGATCCTCATGAATCTGATCGCAAACGCAATCAAGTTTACTCCGTCGGGCGGTGTCCGGGTGTGCGCGGGGCTGGCCGCCGGCGGCGACGCTCTGTTGTGCCGCGTAATCGATACCGGGATCGGAGTGGACGAATCCGTGCGGGAGCGCATCTTCGAGGCCTTTTTCCAGGCCGACGGCACACTGCGGCGGCGGTATGGGGGAACCGGCCTCGGGCTGACCATCTCGAAACAGCTCGTGGAACTTCTCGGCGGCCGCATCGGAACGTATAACAATCAGCCCGGTCCCGGCGCCACCTTCTGGTTTGAGCTGCCTCTGCGTTGGAAGCCGGAGACGCCGGAATTGCTAACGACTCGCATCAAGTGACCGCAGCCGGCCCGAATACAGATTTTTTCGCCGCGATTCTCGGTTTCTTTTTGTTGGGTTGGGAAATGGCGCGGCCGGGCGCGATCATTCCAGGGATCTTGGGCCTCGCGTTGATTCTCTTCGGCTGTTACGGCCTGGTCCTGCATGCGGCCGATCGCCTGGGGTTGGCGTACCTGGCACTGGCGATGCTGTTGTACGCGGCGGAAGCCTTCTGTAATGTGCGTTTTGTCGCCGCTCTACTGGCGTTGGCGGCGGCCGGTTTCGGGCTATACCGGCTGACTTCGGGACCACCCCATATTTCGGCGGCGCTGGTTGCGACCTGCGGTGCAGCGTGGGCACTAAGCGGGGTACCACTCGCGCGCATCGTGCGGCGCGCTCGCGAACGCAAGCGCCTGGAAGCTTTGCGTTGATTTTCGCGCCAGGGAACACGCGGGCTGCCGGTTACGTCGTATCTGTTGTACTTATGCGCAGCTTGATCTTTCCGGCCTGCCTGGTAGCGCTATCGGCCCTGCCGTTGTTTGGATCCGCCGATCCGCAGCTCCTCTCCCTCGTTCCCGCGAACACCAAAGTTCTCGTGGGATTGAACGCCCAACGGACGGCAAACTCCGATCTAGTGCAGGCCGTCCTGCGCCGGCATAATGCCGACATGCAACTGCAAGGTTTGACCGAGCAAACCGGTTTCGATCCGCGCCGGGATCTGCAGTACATCCTAATCGCCAGCGCGGCCGGTGGCTCCAACAGCCCCAACCTCGTGTTCGCGCACGGGAATTTTGATTTTGACCGCCTTGCCGCCGCCGCAAAAACAAAGGGCGCGACGACCAGCAGTATCGCGGGCGTCAACGTCATCGAAACGACATCTCACAACGACACCGAGGCGCTGGCATTTCCAGCATCGGGCATTGCTGTAGTCGGCCCTCTGAACCTGGTGACGACAGTCATCCAGTCGCGCTCCTCGGTTTCTTCGCTGGATCCGCAACTCAGTGCGCTGATTGCCGCGGTAGATCACAATGACGCCTGGTTTGCTTCCATCGCGCCGATGTCGTCCTTTCCCGCAGGCATGTTCGGCCGGCATGACTCGTCCGCAGCGGGCGGCCAGGCGCAAGTGATGCAGTCGATCATCGCCGAAAGCGGCGGGGTGCGTCTCGGCGACACGGCTCGTTTGGCCTTTAACGCCGTAACGCGCTCGCCGCAAGATGCCAGCGCGCTGGCGGACGTCATGCGTTTCTTCGCAAGTATGCTACAGACGAAAGCGCAGAACGATCCGCAACACGCCGTTCTTGCCTCCGTACTAACGCAGAATCTTCAAATCAATGCAAACGGGTCGGGCGTTCAACTCACCGATAGCGCGCCCGAACAGATATTAGAAGAAGCCCTTTCCTCAATGGGGCGGTAGATTCAGGCGTGAAACCGGATCCAACCGGAAATTGATAATCCGATTCCGATCAGCGCACTCGCCACGCCGCCTCCAAACAAGTACCGCCGCTTCATCAGAATCGCAAGCGACGAGAGCACGATAGCAAGCTCAAGGAAGCCTTCCCCGATGTGGAACGAATCCGCTTCCTCGCCCAGCCGGTCCCGTTCTTTCTCGAAGTCCTGCGCCTGCTTCTGCTCGTCCTGTGTCTGTTTTTTGTAGCGGTCTGCGTCTTGCGCATACTTCTGCACCGTGTCCGGCGTTGCTTTCGCCGCGGCAAGCAAGTCTTGCGCCATCACAGCCGAGTAGCGCCGGATATCTTTTGCCTGATAGTAGGCCCACATGTCAGAGGCCTTCTGCTGGGTCAGCAATTTCTCAGTGTTGAAATGTTGTCCCAGCAGCGACACAACTGCTAGTGCCGCCGCGATCACCGCCATGCAGCCGGCGACGATCTTATCGAATCCTTCGCGTGCATGATGAATGTGCTCTTCGACTTCCTCATCAACGGACATGCGATAAACGTACCATGACGGCCGCTCCGGCGCAGTTCTAAATCGTCAGGTCAGCGAACCAATAGAACGGGGGAGGAGGAGGCAGCGGACCAGTTCCGCCGGACGCTCTAAATTTCGCTTCGGCTTCTTCCTTCATGCGCTGAAACGCTTTCATTCCGTAGACCGTGCCGTCCGCGTGAAAGGCGTAGCGCTTGATGAGTTCCATGTCGTTGAGGGGAAGCCGTTCCACTACGCTGAAGCCGCATTCACGGAAAAACTCTTCGGCCCGGCTCGGACGGAATGCCGTCCTTCCATGGTTCTCCCCATGTCGCCATCAGATCGGCGCCATGCGGTACGGAGCGCGACATCTCATCATTCCGGCTCTTATAATCCAGGGCCAGCCTGCTGCCGGGCGCTCCGAACGAAGCGATCTGCTTGAGCACATGGGCGACTTCCTCTTCGGTGAGATACATCGACACGCCCTCCAGGATGAAGAACGTTTTCTCGTGGCGGTTCAGGCCAGCGCGCTCCAGGACTTGTGTCAGATCATCGTGAATTAAATTGATTTCGGCGTAACTAACGCTGTCCGGCAGACTAGCGACTTCCTTCAGGCGCGCCAATTTGTACTGCTGGGTTGGGGCGGCATCGGCTTCCACTACCTTGCATCCCTGCAACAAGTCGCCGAACCGGTAGGCTCGCGTATCCAGGCCAGCCCCCAGAATCGCCACTTGCGTGACGCCATCGGCCACCGCTTTTTGGAGCGCCGCATCGATAAAGCGCGTGCGAATCAGCATCATCCAGACGATTCCCAACACGCCAAAGTTATCCACACCTGCTTCATAGTCACCCGCGTACGCGTCGCGTAACGGGTGTCCCTCGATCAGGTCTATATCTTCCGGCCTTAAAAGCTGCCCAGCCAGATAATCCGGATTGCGCACCGCCGGATCGGGCTCGCGCGACCCGAATGCTCGCGCAGCGGCCACCAGCACACACGTTCGCGACAACTGATTCATGCAATCGCCCCTGGTTTTCTCAAGCGTGAAATTGCTCCTACTACTTTGCGGTAGCTGATCCCCTTACCGGGGACGTCCTGGACCCATTCGCCGTCGCGGTACGAAGATCGATACCATCGGAGCAGGATAGCGAGATGGGCCGAGCGGTCGCAAGTCCCGGCGGTATGCTCGTCCGCGGAAACGCTCAACAATTCTTTCACGCGTGCATCCAGCGAACGAGCGTCTTCCGCGTGTAGGGGAACATCGAGCGCCGTGAGCCACATGCCGTCGCGCATTGGCCACAGGCGGACTGAGTCTTCATCGAGCGATGGGGTCACCGCAACGCCACCAAAATGCTGTAACAAAGAGGCGGGTTCCTCGCGCAGGGCGCTCGCACCTGCTACGCGTTCCAGTCTTTTGTGCAGTTGCGCGGCTGCTTCGAAATCCAAGTCCTCGCTAGCTCGCTCGCGCGCCATCATTAGCGACGTGCGCGTCGCGTTCCCATTTGTGCGAAGGAACTCATCCACGCGCGCCGCCTCGGATGCGTACTCCTCGATTGTGACGACACATTGGCAGGGCCGGAGGCATTGATGCATTTCGCCATAGATGCAACCAGGATGATCAGCGGCCGGCTCAAGCGGATCGGGGCACTTCCGAATCTGGAACAGGCCCCCGATCGCTTCCGCATAGGCAGCGGCCGTATCGCGGCTCGGAAAGGGACCGTAGCCCCTCTCTTCGGGCTCAGGCAAGCGGTTCAAAACCAGCAGCTTCGGGAAACGATCCGCGGAAAGGGTCACGAACCAGGGTCTTCGCAGCCGGAGCCTGCGCTCGTACTCACGTGGAAACCAGCGCTGCCCTAAGCCGAGTAGAAGCAACCACGTCTCGAGCCGCGATGCGGTTGGCCAGCACTCAATGCGCTCCACCTGTTCGCGCAGCCGCTGTTTGCTCGCCGCCGCGGAGTCACCGAGCATCCTACGAATGCGTGCCCGCAAATAGGCGCATGCGCTTAAATGTGGCGTGGCGGCCTGTTCAATAAAAATCGCGTACACGCCCGAACCCGCTGGAAGCGCCGCAATACGCTCCTCGATATCGTGATCTCGCGGGTCGATTGCAATGGATTCGGGGATGATCACGCTACTTCAGGTGAGAAATTTTCGGCGGACACCCACACTGCCCAAAAGAGCGTGCCGGTGCCTCACATAGAATTGTACTGAGCGTGCTACTCCGCGGATTGCGGATGATCGCGGTTTACGAGAGCACCACGTTATGTGCCGGTTTTTCAAACAGCGGATCGCAGCAAATCAGGGTTGACCACTTGACACAGCGCGGACGCAGACTAGAATAGGTGTTATTTCGCTATGCAGGGTTGCCAGCACGAGCGAACCGAATTCCTCTACCGGCGAGACGGCGTTGATTACGTCCGCTGCCTGGATTGTGACCAGGTTTTAGAGGCAGAGGATCTTGATTCGGTTCCCGTTTACGACGACGAGGAAGAGAAACCTCGCAAACGACGGTAAACTCGGGATTCGCGTCTGCTCGCTCCCGCGGCCTTGCGGCGCCTAAGCGGCGACGTGAGATGCTTAGCGCATAGGCCCATGTCGACTTTGACGCGTGTTACTGCGGCGCAGTCAAGCGCGCTGAAGGCTCCACTCCGGATCGTTTCAATCGGCGGCGGCACCGGGCTCTCCACCTTACTCAGCGGGTTGAAGAAATATGCGCCGGGGCAAGGCGCTGTCCCCGAACCCGGTAAACCTGTTTTGGACATCGCGGCCCTGGTTACCGTCAGCGATGACGGCGGCAGTTCGGGCCGCCTGCGTCGCGAATTCGACACACTGCCTCCGGGCGACATCCGCAACTGCATGACGGCCCTTTCGCAGGATGAGCATCTGTTGGCGCAGTTGTTCCGTTATCGATTCTCGAGCGGGCGCGGACTCAAGGGCCACAGCTTCGGCAATCTGTTCCTGACGGCCATGCACCAGATCACGGGCGATTTCGTGCATGCGGTGCGCTGCTCCTCCGAGATTCTCGCAATCCGGGGTCGTATCTTCCCGGCAACGGATCAGAGCGTCACGTTGGAAGCAGTTCTCGCAGACGGCGGTATTATCCGTGGCGAGACCAAAATCGGACGCAGTCGCCAGCCCATTTCAGAAGTGCGCCTGCAGCCCGCCGACTGCCGGCCTCTACCCGAAGCGCTCGAGGCGATCAGAAACGCGGATCTGATCACGCTGGGGCCGGGCTCGCTGTATACGAGCGTGGTACCGAACCTGCTCGTCTCCGGCATTGCCGACGCGATCGCGCGTTCGAGCGCCATGAAAGTCTATTTCGTCAATCTCATGTGGCAGCCCGGCGAAACCATGCATTACACTGCATCGCAACACGTCGAGACCATTCATCGGCACGCGGGGCGCGACTTCATCGACTGCGTCGTTGCGAACGGCGCCAATATCCCCGCGACCGTAAAGCGGCGCTATGGCCGTGTCCGTGTGCGCCCCGTGGAAAACGATTTTGAGAAACTCGCGGAACTCGGCGTCAAAGTCGTTACAGCGGAGGTGGTTTCCATCACGTCCGAAAACAAGGTTCGCCATTCGCCGGAAGTGCTCGCCGATGTGGTGATCGATCTGGCCAGCCGGTCGCGGGCGTATCAGGTCCGCCGCCGCATGCTCGCGTCGCAAGCTCGAAAACTGAAATGAACGAAAACGTAACTGTCGTGATCTTGGCCGCCGGGCTGGGGACGCGCATGAAGTCCAACAAAGCCAAGGTCCTGCATGAGGCGGGTGGGGACACGCTGCTGAACCAGGTGATCCGCGCTGCTCTGCACGTGGCCCGGCCTGAGCAGATCGTCGCAGTCATAGGTCACCAGGCCGAACAGGTTCGCGCGAAGCGTACGCGTTAGCGGCATCCGCTTTGCAGAACAGACCGAACAGAAAGGCACCGGCCATGCCGTTCTTTGCGCTGCCTCAGCCGTGCCCTCACAGAACGGCCCACTGCTGATTCTGAATGGCGATGGCCCGCTGCTCAAACCGGCCACGCTCGAAGCGCTGCTCGCGCTGCATGCTGAAAAGAAAGCGGGCGGCGCGATCGTCACTACAGAAACGCAGGATCCGACAGGGTACGGGCGCATTGTTGCGGATGACCGGGGCAACGTAGCCGCGATTGTGGAACACAAGAACGCCACACAAGAACAGCGCGAGATCCGCGAAATCAACCCGGGCGTTTACTGCTTCGACGCGGGTACTTTTTGGCAGTATCTTGCGGCACTCAAGCCCAATAGCCTGACGGGCGAGTACTACATTACCGATATGGTCAGCATTCTGCGCGGGCATGGTCATCCGATCGCACGCCTTCTCGTGGCCGATGAAACGGAACTGCTCGGCATTAACACGCGGGTCGAGCTGGCCTTCGCCGATCGCATTCTGCGCGCGCGCAAAGCGCAGGAACTGATGCTTTCCGGTGTCACGCTCGAGAGCCCGGAGACGATCACGATTGATGTCGATGTCGCGATTGAACCAGACACCGTTGTAGAAGCGAACGTACAACTCCGGGGTGAGACACGGATCGGCGCAAACTGCCGGATCGGCACGGGATCGGTGTTACGAGACTGCACCATCTCGTCAAATGTGACCGTTCTGCCCTACGTCGTCGCCGAGAACGCGACCATCGGCAGCGGCGCCTTCGTCGGGCCTTTCTCGCGCATGCGCATGCAGGCAGTAGCGGAAGAAGACAGCCACGTCGGCAACTTCGTGGAACTGAAGAAAACGCGACTCGGGCGGGGCGCCAAAGCGAATCACTTGGCGTATCTCGGTGACTCTGTCATCGGCGCTAAATCGAACATCGGAGCGGGGACCATCACCTGCAATTACGACGGGAAGAACAAACACCAGACTGAGATTGGAGCCGGCGTGTTCGTAGGCAGTAACTCAACTCTGGTCGCGCCGGTGAAGCTGTCCGATGGATCTTACATCGCAGCAGGATCGGTGATCACGAAAAGCGTGGATTCTGATGCGCTCGCGATCGGACGAGCGCATCAGATCGAAAAACAGGGCTGGGCCAAACGGCGTCGCGAAAAACAAAGTTGACTCTTTTTACTCTTGCCTCAGAGCGATCAATGGGTCCACACTCAGACTTCGGCGGGCCGGGATATAGCACGCCAGCATGGCGATCAAGGCGAGACCTAAGCCTGCGACGGCGAAAGTCGCCGGATCAAACGGACTCACCGAGTAGAGCAGCTTTGCCATCAACCGAGTGAGCTCAATCGAGGCTGCCATACCTATAACGATCCCGGCTGCCGCGATCCTCCCGCCCTGCGCGAGTACCAGCCGCAACACATCTCCACGTTTCGCTCCCAGAGCTATGCGAATGCCGAGTTCTCGCTCGCGCTGCCCGACCGAGTACGAAATGACACCGTAGATTCCGATGGCGGCCAAAACAAGCGCCAAACCGCTGAACAGCCCCAAGAGGATAAGTGTCATGCGTGGCTGAGACACAGAAGCGTCGACTACGTCTTGCATGGTTGTAATGCCGAATACGGGCTGCTCTTCGTCGATTGAGGCGACAACTCGCCGAATTTTAGCGAGCAACGGTTGTGGTTCCTTGCTCGATTTCACCAATAGTGTCATCCCATCCTGAGCAGATTGGCAGAAGGGAACGTACACCTCGAGGCGTGCTGGATTGGCAAGACCGTACATCTTTGTGTCAGCGAGCACGCCAATGATCGTGATCCACTTGGGCGGATGGCCAGGCCCGACGTCGTTGAACGTGAAACGCTTCCCGATTGGATCTGTTCCGGCAAACAGACGCTTGGCTAACAGCGCGTTAACCATCGCCACGCGCTGCCCATTTTCGCGGTCGCCTTCCGTGAAGCCGCGGCCCAACAATAAGCGAATTCCGAGCGTCCTCTCGTACTCAGGGCTGACAACATGCACGTCCGGATGCGGGTTGCTGCCCGGACGCGCCGCAGGTCTCCCCTCCAGAATGATGTCGCTTCGCGAATGATCGTTGGTCAGTGGAATCGCGGTGCCGAGCGATGCCGATTCCACTCCCGGTATTGCGCGAACACCGTCGAGGACTCTCCGCCAGAAGGCAACCAGCGCGGCGTCGTTTTTGTACCGTTCGGTGCGAAGACTCATATCGAGCTTGACAACGCGGGCGGGTTGGAAACCTGAGTCTACCGAGAGGAGGCGATAGAGGCTCTTGATCATCAACCCCGCGCCGACCAGCAGAATCAGCGCCAAAGCCAACTCGCCGGTTGCCAGGAAACTTCGCCAGCGCATACGGTGGCCCGTCACCGTGCTTTTCGCTCCCTCGCGCAACTCAGCTTGAACGCCGCCGCGAGTGGACTGCAGGGCGGGACCGAATCCGAATGCGAACACTGAAAGGATCACCAGCGCGCCTGAGAATAACAACACCGAAGCATTCATGCGAATGCTCGCGCCGGCCAACGTGTCTTCCGGAATCAAATGGGTAAGCGCGGCAATTGCCCCAACCGCCAGACCGATACCGGCCACGCCGCCCAGGAGGCCAACGAGAAGACTCTCGGTCAGAATCTGTCTGATAATCCGGCCGCTGCTCGCTCCAATGGCACTCCGAAGAGCGATTTCCTTGGCTCGTCCCGCTCCTCGCATCAAAAACAGATTCGCCACATTCGCGCAGGCCACCAGCAGCACAAAGAAGGCTGCGACCTGCAGCAACAACATCGCGGGACGCATATCGCCGGAAAAAACGTCTCGGAGGGGCCGCAAGTTGATGCCGAACTGCGCGTTCGCTTGTGGATATTCGCGTGCCAGGTTTGCAGCGATGTGTCCCATCTCCGCGCGAGCGCGGTCAATTCCTGCGCTCGGCGCCAGTCGGCCGAGGACCAGCAGGTCGCCACGGTCACTCCGATCTTTTGCCCATTCGTTGTTTGTCAGCCAAACACCCAGCGGCTCCATCACGTCGCATTTTTCAGTCCAGCGGAAGTTAGCTGGCAGCACACCCACGATGGTGAATTCCCTGCTGTCCAGCCGGATAACCTTTCCGATTACATTCCGGTCTCCGCCGAAATGGGACTGCCAAAGAGGGTAGCTCAGCAACAACACCGGTGGCGTGCCCGTTTTCGCTTCGTCCGAAGTAAAGCGGCGTCCCGCGATAGGGCGTACGCCTGTCATGAAAAGAAAGTCGGGGGAAACAGCCAAACCGTCGATGTGCTCAGGCTCACGTATGCCGGCCAAGTTGAAATCTGTATGGACCACCGCTGCCATCTCTGAAAACGTTCGGGTTGTAGCACGCCAGTCCTGAAAATTTGGATACGAGACGCTCACGTCGCCCACCTTCGGCGTGGTCTCATTTACCTGAACCAGGCGCGAGGCATTCTCGAACGGCAGCGGACTCAGCAGAACACCGTAAATCACGGAAAATAGCGCGGTGTTGGCGCCGATTCCTAGCGCGATTGTCAGCAGCGCCGTTGCGGCAAAACCGGGCGACTTGAGCAAGGTTCGCCAACCATAGCGCAGGTCCTGTAGCAGCGTTTCAACGAGCGATATTCCCCGTGCATCTCGGCAATCTTCTTTTACTTGCTCAGTCCCGCCGAATGCCAGTCGCGCTCGCCGCGCCGCCTCATCGCGGCTGAGTCCATGGCTCAGATACTTTTCCAGCTGGCGTTCTGAGTGAAAGCGCAGCTCGTCTTCCATTTCGGACTCTACCGTTGGCCGCCGCAGCAGTGAGCGTAAACGCATCCAGAAATCGTTCAACATGGGAGTCTTAAGCCGGGCCAAGAACCTGGGCCACAGCAGCCGTAAGCTTTTGCCAGGAATCCTTCTCCGCAGCTAACTGCTTTTGTCCTGCCTTGGTCAATTCGTAGTACTTGGCGCGCCGGTTGTTATCCGACGTGCCCCAGCGAGCCTTGATCCATCCGCGGCGCTCCAGCCGGTGCAATGCCGGATAAAGCGAGCCCTGCTGAATTCGCAGCACATCACTCGACATCTGCTGCACTCGTTCGGAGATTCCCCAGCCGTGCTGCGGTTCGAGCGACAGGGTACGCAGGATCAGGAGATCTAGCGTGCCCTGCGGCAGGTCGATGCGCTCATTCATAGGTTTCTTCCCTTTTACTTCTACAGAGGACAATAACAGATCACTTGTCGAAGTACAAGGGAAGTGATGATTAGAGGGGTCTTCTTGCGCAATGGCCGCAACCAGCGCTTACGAAGTTCGGGGGACTCTTGGCTGGCGCACCATGACCTCCAGCGCCACATCACCGTCGGGCATATGTTGGTAGCGGACGGTGACGCGCTGCTTCGGTCTTAGGGCGTGGTTTTTCTTGGTGGTCGGCTGCATCAAAAATACGCGCGTTTCCGGCGCCTTGCCCACCAAGGTGCGTGAGACCACGATGTGCTCAGAATCTACTGTGGTGAGCGTCCCCGCGAAGAACTGTGGCTTGGGTTTCGGAGCCGGCGGGGGCGGCTTTTCGGGTTCCGTGGAAGTCGTTTGCGTCTGCTGCGTATCGTTCTGACTCAGCGCGGCGGGGCTTCCCGCACACAAAAGCAGTGCGGTCACGGCGACCACTGGCAGCAGTTTTCGCGTCATCAGGTGGACCCTTCCTGTGTAGCACAAGACGGCTCGGGGATGATTCTGTCCTCAGTGAATGGTCCGCGTTTTGCGGTTCATGTAATCCATGAGCAGATAATTGCCGAGCGTGTACGGCGTCGTGAAATACGCCTTGCCCCGGCACATTTGTGTAACCTTTTGCACGAACTGCACCAGGCCGTAGTCGCTCGCCAGCATGAACGTGTTGATGAGAATGCCGCTCTTCTTGCAGCGTCCGACTTCTTCGAGCGTTTGACTGATCACCAGCGGGTCGAGCCCAAACGCATTCTTATAAATCCGGCCGTCTTCCAGCGTCAGTGCCGACGGTTTCCCGTCCGTGATCATGACGATCTGCTTCATGTCTTTCTTTTCCTGCGCGAGCAGCCGCTGCGCCAGGATCAAGCCGTCGCGTGTGTTCGTGTAGTAGGGGCCGACCTGCACACGCGCCAACTCCGAGATCCGCAGTTCCTCGGCGCTGTCGTGAAACAGAACGCAGCGGAGTGAATCGCCTGGATATTGCGTGCGAATCAGATGCGATAGCGCCAGTGCGACGCTTTTGGCCGGAGTGAAGCGGTCTTCGCCGTAGAGAATCATGCTGTGGCTGCAATCGAGCATCAGCACCGTCGCGCACGAACTCTGGTACTCGGATTGGTGTACGTGCAGGTCGGCGTATTCGAGATTGAGCGGCATCGTCAACGCCTTCCCGCTGCATGGCGGAAAACAGCGTCGCGCTGATGTCCAGATTCAGCGTGTCGCCGAATTCATACTGCTTGGACCCGCCGCTCGCATCGATGCCCGTGGCCAGATCGCGCGTGTCGTGCGCGCCGAAACTCGATTTGCCCAGCGAACCCAGCAGATCCTTCAGCGTCTTGAACCCGAGGAAGTCGACCGCCTTATCGGTGATCTCGAAATGCGTCTGCGATTTCCGGCCCAGCCCTGCGGGCCGGGCGCGCGTCGCGTTTTCCGGCGGCGGCCCATCCAAATTGATGTAGCCCGGCCTCCTGCAGCTTGTTGACCAGGTTCTCGATCAGCTTGCTCGCGCTGCTTGGCGGACATCTCGCTGCAAGCGTTGCCGCATTTCCTCCAGCTGCTCGGGATTGAACAGTTCGCCGCTCTCGAGCGCGCGCTCGATCGCCTGCTTGAGGTTCTCGAGCGAATGCTGGTTCATCTCCGAGAACTGCAGATAGGGATCGTCGAAGCCGCTGCCGAGCAGATAATCGGCCAGCGCTCGCAGCAGATCGTCCATTCGATGCCGAGATCTTCTTCGGAGAACTTGGAATACGAGATGCGCCGCATGATGAGCTCCCTTCTGCTTAGTTCAGATTCCGCCGGCCGCCGCCCTTGCGTGGATCCAACGCCGACCGGAGCCGCCGCGCCGCCCCTTGCCTGGCATCGTCGCGTTCATCGCGCAAGCCGTTCCTCGCGCGCGGCGCGCTCTCCCGCTACGAACTCCAGCTCTTCATTCCGGCTGATCCGCTTCTGCGCATACAGACCTTCGAGGATGAACTCGCCGGCCGAGGCGCGCATAGCGTCGCTCTCGCTGGCGCCCAAGTCCCAGCTTTGCCTGTCATCGCAAGCAGATCCTGAATCCGCGACAACTGCTGCACCACGTCCGCCGCAGGCAGCGTTTCATCCAGCTTCAGCGATCCGCCGAGTTCGAACCACTGCACGACGGACCGCAGATTGACTCCATCGAAATAGCATGTGGAACACTTTCCCGACAGCGCTGCGGATCAGTTCGCGCGCAACCTGATCGCCGCCCTTCAATTCGCCTTCGTATTCGAGCTCCATCTTGCCCGTAATGGAAGGCAGCGCGGCATAGATATCCAGCACGCGTGGAACGGCTTCGGTATCTCGCGTGCGCGCAATGCGCGCCGCTCGGCGTTCGAAACAACGTTCTCAAGAGCCGTGATGGGCAAGCCGCTGGGAAACGCCGCAGCGCTTATCGACCCGTTTGTCTTCCCGGGCAAGAAAGGCGATGTGCTCGACAATCTCCTGAATATACGGCGGAATCTCGATCTCGGCCGGCGATCTGCGGCGCGTCCACGCTTCCTGCCGTGTGATGCTGATGCCCTGCTCCACCGTGAGCGGGTAATGCGTGCGAATCTCGCTGCCGATGCGGTCTTTAAGCGGCGTAATGATCTTGCCGCGCGCCGTGTAGTCTTCCGGATTCGCCGTGAAGACCAGCATCACATCGAGCGGCAGGCGCACCGGGTAGCCCTTTGATCTGCACGTCGCCTTCCTGCATGATGTTGAACAGCCCGACCTGCACTTTGCCCGCGAGATCGGGCAGTTCATTGATCACGAACAGACCCGCGATTGGCGCGCGGCACCAAGCCCGTAGTGAATCGTGAGTTCGTTTGAAATGTCCTGCCCGGCGCGGGCCGCTTTGATGGGATCGATGTCGCCGATCATGTCGGCGATCGTCACGTCGGGCGTGGCCAGCTTCTCGATGTAGCGGTCGTCGGATCCGAGCCACGCAATCGGCGTGTCGTCGCCCAAGCGCTTCGACTTTGTCGCGGCATTGCTTGCAAATCGGGCGCAGCGGATGATCGCGAATTTCGCATCCCGCAATGTAGGGCATGTGCGGATCGAGCAGCGAAGTCAGCATGCGAGCCAGGCGCGTTTTCGCCTGTCCTCGCAATCCGAGCAGGATGAAGTTGTGGCGCGACAGCATCGCGTTGACGACCTGCGGGATGACGGTATCGTCGAATCCCATGACGCCCGGGAAGAGCGTTTCGCCGCGCTGCAGCTTGCAGATGAGGTTCGATCGCAACTCTTCTTTTACCGTTCGATCCGGTTTCAGTAACTCTTCGAAAACGGCTGGCGCGCAGTTCGCCCAGCGTCCGCGGCAATTCGGAGTGAGGCATAAGAGGGACTCGCGGTCGAAATCTGCCTCAAGTCTAGCAGCGAAACATCGAGCTATTGCCAAGCAGCGCCATCCGGGTAGCGGTACGTTTCCAGGGATTCCGGCTTCATCTGAATGCTGTAGCCGGGCTGCACCGGCGGCATGTACCGCCCGCCTTGCATACGAACCGGATCGAGGAAATGTTCGTGCAGATGATCCACATACTCGAGCAGGCGATGTTCGAGCGACGCGGAAACGCCGATATAGTCAAATATGGACAAGTGCTGAACGTACTCGCAAAGCCCCACGCCGCCGGCGTGCGGGCACACGGGAATTCCAAATTTGGCGGCCATCAGGAGCACACTGAGGATTTCGTTGACTCCTCCCAGCCGGCAACTGTCGATCTGGCAGAAGTCGATTGCCTGCGCTTGAAAAAGCTGTTTGAACATCACGCGATTCTGGCAGTGCTCTCCGGTTGCGACGCGAATCGGCGCAATCGCTTTGCGGATCGCGGCATGCCCGAGCACGTCGTCGGGGCTGGTGGGCTCTTCAATCCACCAAGGATCGAAACGCGCCAACTCCTTCATATGCGCAATCGCTTCATCGACGTTCCAGCGTTGATTTGCATCCATCATCAGGAGACGCGAACCGATCTCCTCGCGGATGATTTCGCAGCGCCGGACGTCATCCTGCGAATCCCCGCCTACTTTAATCTTGAAGTGAGTCCACCCCTCATCGATCGCTTCACGGCACAGCTCACGCAACTGCGAATCCGTAAACCCGAGCCAGCCCGCGGAGGTCGTGTATGCCGGATATCCAACACGCTGCATCTCCGCTATGCGCGCCTCTCGCGTCGATGCGTTCCTGTCGAGGATTTCGAACGCATCGCGCGGCGTCAATACGTCCGCGATATAGCGGAAGTCGATGCAGGAAACAAGCTGCTCGGGAGTCATCCCGGCAAGCAGCGCCCATAGCGGCTTGCGTTCCACCTTCGCCCACAGATCCCAGACGGCATTGACGACTGCGGCCGTTGCGAGATGAATCACGCCCTTTTCGGGTCCGACCCAGCGAAGCTGGCTATCTCCCGTGACAGCGCGCCAGAAGTCGCCCATGTTCAGCGTGATCGATTCGAGCGATTTCCCAGTCACGAGCGGCGCCAGCGCGCGAATCGCCGCGACGCATAACTCATTGCCGCGCCCAATTGTAAACGTCAGGCCATGCCCTTCGGTGTCGCTGCCCGTGCGAAGAATGCAGTACGCTGCCGAGTAATCGGGATCTACGTTCATCGCATCGGAGCCGATGTGCCGGCGCGACGTGGGAAACCGGATATCGAGCGCATCCACTCCGGTGATGACTAGGGACATGTCTCGATTGAACCACCGTGGCCGGGCAGCGTTGCTGTTTTCGAAACGGGAATAGTAATCGTAACCCGCAATCCAGGGCTCGCATTCTCCGCGAATAGCGAGCCGCGATGTACTTCGATGGCTCTCTTCGCAATCGCCAGTCCGAGCCCCACGCCGCCCATCTCCGGATTGCGAGATTCTTCTACGCGAAAGAACGGTTCGAAGATTTGGGCGAGCATTTCGGCAGGCACGCCAAGGCCATAGTCACGAACGGCAATGATCGCAGCGCCGTCTTCCTCTTTCAGATCGCATTCGATGGCGGCTTGCTCTGGCGAATAGCGAATCGCATTGCGTAAGACATTCTCGACGGCGCGGCGAAGCAATTCACGATCCCCGTTAACAACACCGGCGAGATGTCCTCGCATTTCGATCCGGCAGCGACGGTATTGAGCCTCGATCTCACAATCGTGGACTGTCTCCTCAACCACGCGGCGGAGCTCCACCGGTTCCAGTTTGCGTCCCGGCGCATCGCCTTCCGCCCTTGTTAACTCAGTGATCTCCGACACGAGCGCTGTGATGCGATCCACTTCCCGCTGCACGCGATCGAATGGTCCCTCCCCAGCCGTGTTGTTTCCGGCAAGTTTCACCGCGAACATCAAGCGTGTCAGCGGGGAGCGCAGTTCATGCGAGATATCTGTCAACAGACGGCGCTCGCTCGCGAGCAGGGTCTCAATACGCGCCGCCATTTCGTCAAAGGATCGCGCTAAGCGGCCGATCTCGTCGCGCCGTGTCACGTTCACGCGTACGGAAAGATCTCCCCTCCCGAAACGTTCCAGTGCGCCCGCGATTCTCTGGATGGGCCACAAGACACCCGCTGCGGCAAGCCAATATAAAGTGCCCGTAACCCCGATCACCAGCAGATAATACGGGAAAAAGGTCCAGAAGTTACTCTGCCCTGGATCGACCGCAACGAACCAATAACGCGCATCCGCACTCTCGTGCGTTACAACCAGATGTCCCTCTACATATCCTCGCGATTTCCGCACAGACGAATTCTGTGGCAGCCACTTACGCAAGTTACTGCCTGTCACTACGTCGTGTCCATCGCGGCCTAAAAGGTAGTGCCGCGCCACGAATAGCCGGTCAAGATGACCCATATAGGCGGCTGCCCCGGGTGCGCCTCCCGTATGCAGTGCCTGCAGCGCATCCTCAAGCTCCAGTTCGTCCATGGATTCGAATACCGGATCCAGATAGGCGCGCAGTACGTGCGTTGAGATACCGAGGAACACCAGAAGCGAAAGCAGAAGCGTGCCCGTTACGCAAAGAAGAACCCACGCCTGCAGCGACTTCATACGTCCGTGCCCGCCGCGCCAGCGAAAACGTAGCCGACTCCGCGCACTGTGCGAATCAGAGTATGACCGCGCTCGAGTTTCTTACGGAGATGGCTGATGTGCACATCGAGCGAACGGTCATACGCACTCGGGAGACGCTCGAACAACGTCGCCATAATTTCGTCGCGAGGTACGATTCGGCCCGGCGATCGCATCAGCAACTCGAGTATGTCGAATTCCAAGGCAGTTAAGTCGATCAAAGTGCCATGACGCCAGACTTCACGCGTAGCGGAGTTCCACTCGATCTCGCCGCACGTCTTTACGCCACTGTCGCGATTTGCTGCGGCCGATCGGCGAAGCACCGCGCGAATGCGGGCCAATAACTCGTCTGGGTCAAAGGGCTTGGGTAAATAGTCGTCGGCTCCCAGATCAAGACCTTCCACGCGGTCGCGCGGCTGAACACGCGTCGTCAGCATGATCACCGGTATGTCTCTGCGCTTCCGCAATTCCGCGAGGACCGTGAAGCCGTTGATCACTGGCAGCATGACATCGAGCAGAATGAGATCGTAGGCTCCCTCGAGTGCGCGCGCCAGTCCGTCCCGCCCGTTGTAGGCGCAATCGAGACCGTGTCCGACGCTCGAGAAAAACTCCGCCATCATGCCGCAGAGTTCGGCATCGTCGTCGATCAGCAGTAGGGATACAGACATCAGGCGATTACGCGATCGTTCTTTCTCTGATAGTGCAACACCCGCCGACTGCCTAGAAGGGTTTCCCATCACTCTTAAGAAAAGTTAAAGGTCGATGGGCTTCATTCCCGCGCATATTGAAATCGGGAACGAAATGCAAGCCGCTCTGAGCGTTATGAAAACACACACCGTTTCGGAAGGCAAATCGGAAGAACGAAATCCATTGCTCGCGAATTTGAATAAGCGCGAGATTCCCAGCCTGAATGGACTACGCGGGGCGGCGGCTTTGGCGGTTGTCGTCTGGCACTATCTCGATCCATGGAAACTGAGTTCCTTGTTTCCGGGATTTTACGCCGTGACGCTGTTCTTCGAATTAAGTGGGCTGTTGATCACGTGGCTGTTGCTGAAGGAAATCGATGCGAATGGGCACATCGACAAGCGCCAGTTTTACTCGCGAAGAACGCTTCGGCTATTTCCAGTCTTCTATTTCGTCTGGGGCCTGATCCGCTTGAGCGGCGCATTTCCTGGCGAGTGGGCGTATTTCTTCTATCTCGGCGATTACTACACGGCCCTTACCCGGAAGTACGGCGAGCTGACGCACGCGTGGTCGCTCGGCGTCGAAGAGAAGTTTTATCTGATTTGGCCATTCGCACTGGGCCGCGTACACCGGGGCAAACTCATCCGGATATTGATTGCCGTCCTGATCTTAGAACCGTTGTATCGATACGTTTTGTGCTGGCTCGGCTTTCGCCGATACACGTGGTTCGCCTTCGACACGCATCTTGACGCAATTGTGCTGGGCTGCCTCATCGCGCTCCTCGCGTACCGGGGCCGGCGCGCGCCGAAGTGGATCAGCCATCCGGTGACCCCGCTCTGTGCTGTTGCTGCGGTTTTACTGTTCCAGCACGTTTCGGATCTTGTCACGTATCTGCTCGCGGTGATTCTT
Organism: uncultured Acidobacteriaceae bacterium; assembly: GCA_963795905.1. Lineage (GTDB taxonomy): Bacteria > Acidobacteriota > Terriglobia > Bryobacterales > Bryobacteraceae > Bog-105. The sequence goes on from CAWCJG010000002.1 coordinate 192,812, forward strand.
GTTTCCGTGATCTGCCGGCCGCCTCTGCTTTTGAATAACAGGGTCGCCCGCTACTTCGGCGCAATCTCATACTCGCTGTATGTAAGCCATCCGCTTGCGGCGGGTTTCGTATGGCCCCGGCTGTTTGGACAGATGCATCACGCACTCTGGCCAGTTCTACTGTCGCAATTGGCCGTTGCGATTGGCGTCGCATCAGCGCTGCACTTTGCAGTCGAACAACCGTTCTTGAAACTGAAGCGCCGCCTTCATCCGGCGAAGGCACGCTGATATGCCCCACATCGAGACACTGATTCAGGACCTGCGCTATAGCGCGTGCATGTTCCGGCGCACACCGATTTTCACATTCGTTGCTGTAGTGTCGCTCGCGTTGGGATTGGGCGCAAATGCGGCAATATTCAGCCTGGTCAGCGGGCTGCTTCTGCGGCCGCTGCCTTACCGGGATGCGGACCGCCTGATTGCGAGCAGCGGCATCTATCCGCGGGCTGCTGTTCCGTACTTCCAGCAGCACAGCCGGAGTCTCGACATCGCGGCCGTGGGTCCCGCGAAGCTCGAGAACCTGAGCGTGAACGGAGTTGCCACGCGTGTTCTGACGAGCAGCGTATCTGCGAACGTCCTCAGCGTCATCGGAGTCTCTGTCGAGCGTGGTCGCGGTTTCCAGCCCGGGGAAGATTCGCCCGGGCGCGACCGTATCGTGCTGATCGGGGATTCACTGTGGGGCGACTACTTTGGCCGCGACCCCGGCATTGTGGGACGCATGATCCACGTGAATGGCGAACAGCGCGAGGTCATCGGTGTGTTACCAGCGACTTTCGCGTACCCGTCCGCCGGCGTACGGATCTGGCAACCCTTGTTGCTCGATCCATCCAACTTCAACCAATACTGGGGAGAAGATTTCGTTCCGTTCGTCGCCCGTCTTCGCAAGGGCGCCACGGTGGCGGGCGCAACGGATGAAATTCGTCTTCTCACTTCCGCATTTCGCAAGACGTTCCCTTATCCGATGTCACGCGATTGGAACGCCAACCCATCGGCGATACCGTTACGCGAAGACCTGGTCGGCGATGTGAAGGCGAAGCTGCTGATTCTGACGGCCGCGGTAGCAACCTTGCTAATGATCGTGTGCGCCAACGTTGCCGGCCTGCTACTCTCGCGCGCAACCACTAGGCGGAAGGAAATCGCGTTGCGCGCCTCGCTCGGCGCGACACGACAGCGCATTGTACGGCAGCTTCTGACAGAGAGTTTCGCGCTTTCGCTGGCAGGCGCCTGCCTTGGCTTGCTGGTTGGCTGGACCCTTTTGTCGGCCTTCAAATCTGTTTTGCCTGAGACGATTCCGGGTGTTGCGCAGGCGGGTATCGACTGGCGGGTCGCGGCAATGGTATCGGCTCTCGCCATTCTCAGCGGTTTGGGGTTTGGACTCGCGCCAGCATTGAGCACGTCGTCGGTAGACCTGACCGAAACGCTCAAGACGGGTAGTCAGCGGACCACGTCGGGTTTTTGGGTTCGGTTCCGCAGTTCTCTTATCAGTGGCGAGGTCGCGCTTACCTTCGTGCTCGTCGTGGCAACGGGTCTGCTACTTCGCAGTCTGGAGGTAATCTCCGAGACTAACTTGGGATTTGAGACCGCTCACGTAGTGGTGTCGCAGGTCAATCCGGACCCAGGAGCTTGCGAACAGCGGGTCGCATGCGTGGCCAAGTACGATCGCATCCTGACGCGCACCATGCAACTGGCGAGTGTGGAGGATGCGGCGCTGGCCAACGCTGTGCCATTGGACGGAGCATTGCCGACGGTCGCAATCGATATAGAAGGACAGCCCAAGACGGCCGATCATCCATCGCCGGTCGTTTGGTTCGGAGCGGTGACGCCCGATTACTACCGGATCCTCGGTTTGCGTTTGTTGGCCGGCCGCTTCACTGCCCGTTACGATACCGCCGGATCCGCGCCGGTTGCCGTTATCTCGGCATCACTCGCCCGCCGCTTGTGGCCGCATGAGAGCCCAGTCGGGAAACACTTCAAAGTATCCGGCGGCAAAGACTGGAGAACGGTAGTCGGTATCGTCGGAGACGTGCATCAAGCCGGCATTGTCCATGCCCTTCCGGAATGGATCCCCGGCGCGGTCTACATGCCCTACGCGCAGGCCGAGCAGCAGGACGGCCGCATACCGGCGGCCATGTCTTTGCTCGTGAAGACGAAAGCCGACGATCCCGGCTTAGCCAGCCAACTCCGCCGCATAGTGACCGATGAGGCGCCCGATACGCCTGTGCAACCGGCGCACCCGTTGCAACAAGTCGTCTCGCTGGCGACATCTCAATCGCGCGCTACGCTCCGGCTGTTTTCGTTCTTCGCATCGGCAGCGATTCTGCTCGCGGTGACTGGCTTATATGGCCTGATGTCCTATTGGGTTGGACAGCGAACGTATGAGATCGGGCTGCGTGTCGCCATTGGCGCAACGCCACGCCAAATGGTTGAACTCGTCATGCGGCAAGGCCTGCGCGTATTGGCATATGGACTCACAGGAGGCATCGCGGCCGCATTGGTGCTCATGCGGTTCCTCAGTAGTCTGCTCTATGGGGTTCAAGCAACAGACGTGAGGACGTTTGCCGTTGTGTCTGCGATCCTACTGCTGACAACTCTTCTCGCGACAGCGGTTCCAGCGTGCGCTGCCCTGCGTATTGACTCAGTGAAGGCGCTGAGGGCGGAGTGAGTCCGTCAACTTCTCTTCACCTTCAACCACTCGTCAATCGGTTTTGATGCTGCTGGTTGGTAGGGCATCTGAACCTTGCGGCCTGATCCCGCGGATGCGTATCCCGCATAGAGCGCTTGCATGACAACTCGCCCGTCCTCGCCGCTCGCTTGCAGTGTTTCCTTGCCGCGTACGCAACGAGCAAAGTGCCGCATCTCCTGCGGGATCCCATAATTCCAGTGCTCTTCGAAGACGGGATAACTCCAGCCCTGGGTCGTAGGAGCTTTTTCCACCGCATAACCAAAGCCGTATTCGCTGTAGGTTGGAAGCGCGTTGCCCATGTGCAGGTCAGCGTAGGTCACACCGCCTTCGCCGTAGATCTCGGTTTTATCGAACATGCCGCCGCGCTTGGTCCAACTGCACTCCACGATGCCAAGCGCGCCGTCTTCGAACTCGAGAATACAGATCGCCTCATCATCACCCTTGGTCTTATCGGCGTGCACATAAGTGCCAAGCTGCGCGTACACGCTCTTCAGTTTTGGCCGTCCGAGAAACCAATAGCAGAACGCGATGCCGTGGCATCCTAGATCCATCAGCGCGCCACCGCCCGCCTGCTCCATATCCCAGAACCACGGGCTGTGCGGACCGAAGTGCTTTTCGCTCTGCTTGACCAGGTGCACTTTCCCGAACCCGCCCTGATCCGCCATTTCTTTGGCTTTGACGTACTTCGGCGTGAAGAACAATTCCTCGGCGTAGCCCAGGATCACACCTTGACGCTTGCATGTGTCGATCATTTCGTCGGCCTCGGCCAGTGTCATGCAGAGAGGCTTTTCGCAGACGACATGCTTCCCCGCCCTGGCGATATCGACCGTCATCTGCGCGTGCAGGCGATTCGGCGCGGTGATCGTGACCATCTCGATGTCGCGTTCCTGCAACATGTCGCGGTAGTTCTGGAATACCCGCGGGATCCCATATTTCTTGGCAAGTCGTTCGGCATTGCCGGGCGTCGGAGAGGCGATCGCGACAACCTCCGCCTCCTCGGGCATGAGTTGCAAGGAAACTGCGTGAATGTCGGCCTCGAATCCCGAGCCGATGATTCCTACTTTCACTTTCCCTTTGTCCGGCATCTTTCCTCCTACACGAGATATTCTTCCGTTAACTGCATCAGCTTTCGGACACCTTCGAGCGGATCGCCCAAACCCTCGAATTCTAACGAATAGATTCCGTGAAAGCCGCTGTCCTGCATCGCCTTCATGGAACCGGCGAAGTCGTCGCGGTAAAACGTCCCGCGGTCGGCGATGCCATCCTTAGCGTGGCAGATGCTCGATGCGTACGGCGCCAGCATACGCAGTTGATGAAGAGCGTAGGCTGGCGATCTCACGGCAAAGTTTCCAAAATCCGGACAGGTCCCGGTGCGATTGCGTCCCAACTCTGTCACCAGCGCAGTCAGGATCTCGGCAGACTCACGCACGATGTCATCGTTATGGAAAAGCACTTTCTTCCCATGCCGGGCCGCGAGATTGACGACCGGAAGCAGATTCGACGCAGCCGCGTGCGCGTCCGGCGTGCCTTTTCCGGTCAGCGCAATCGTGAGGGTGGGAGCGCCCAGGTCTACGGCAACGCCAATCCATCGGTTGGCATTGCGCAGAACGTCGTCCTGGTCGGCATTGGCGTTGAAAACTCCGCCTGCGAGTTCCACTCCCATCAGATTGCAGCAGGTTGATTTCGCTTTCGTTAGCCCCTGTTTGACTCGCTCAATGGTTGCCGGAGATGTGTCGAGGAAATGCTGCGGCAACAGTTCGACATTGTGAATTCCGAAATGGTCGGCGAGGAACTCGGGGAAATCCCATTGCTGCAAGAGCGGATACTTTGCATCGCGGTACGCGTGCATCTCGGGCGTGTCAAAGTAAGCTCGAAAGGGCCAGGAGTTACAAGCGAAACGTCCCCGCCGATTGAGATCGCCGCCGTAGCATGCCGCAGCGCCCGGCAGCAGGGTTGCGGCCATAGTACTGGTGATGAATTGTCGCCGGTTCATGAAAGGTATACATAAACCCTGCCACATTCAGATTCAGAAGGCGATCCGGGCCATTTCAGCATGTGATCCTTGAAAGGCGCATGCACTTTGTGATATAAAGCTGACGGAGGTAGTTACAAATGCGGCACCCCTGGTTCAAGCGCTTCGGGTGGTTTCACGTTCCAGTGTCGGTAGCGGGATGCGCGGTCACATTGGCGGCGCTGCTCTTTTGTCTGAATGTATTTATCGCCATTGACCGCCACTCACATTCCGTAAGCGACACGTTGTATGGCGTGTTCCCATTCTTTTCCTGCACATTTCTTCTCGTCGATTGGATCGCCCGCAACACAAGAACGTCTTAGACAATAATTGCCGGCTGACGCAGGGCCCCGGTTTGCCCCATCACCCGCCGAGGGAAATTCAATGGTCTCTAAGGAGAAAAGAATGCTATCAAAACAGGTCGATACCTCGCGCCACGGTGATTCCTGTGCTGGCATATCCAGACGTGAATCAGGCTGCAGCTTGGCTGTGCGATGTATTTGGGTTTAGTGTGCGTCTGCGCATCGGCAACCATCGCGTGCAGTTGAATGTGGGCGAGGGGCGGTGACAGTCCGGGAAATGCGTCAAGCCGAAGTCGACGCGGCGCTGGGTGTGGGATGCTCGATCACCGTTCGCGTTGAGGACATTGACACCCACTGTACCTGGGCCAGAGACCACGGAGCGCGGATCACGCAGGATCCGGTCACTCACATGTATGGCGAGCGGCAATATAACGCAAATCGATTTCGCAGGATATTCGTGGACGTTTTCCGAGTCAGTAGCGGACGTGCATCCGCAGGATTGGGGTGGCGCCGCTGAACAACTCTAAAGCCACGCGTGCATTGGCTTAGCCACTCCCGATCGTTAATGCCCAGCTACGCGCAACGCCCTAACCGCAGCGAGCGCTACTTGTGAGTCCGAATCCTTCGTCAGGTTCTGCAGAATCGGGACCGCTTGCGGATTGTGTGAGGCTGCCAGGATGTTGCACAGATCGATCTTTTGATCTGAGGTTGAATCGTTGATCATCTTCCCTACGGAATCCAAAACATCGCCCCGGCGGCACAGTTCCGTGAGATACGCCGCAGCAGCCGATCCCTTGCTTCCGCCCAGATCGAGATTCTGAATCAGATAGCGCAGTGCGCCGGTATCGCTGGTACTGACGTCACCTTCGCTGACCAGCCCGTAGGCCGCGGCGAGATGCACGCGCCAATCGCCGGTCTGCTCATTGAATGCCGATTGCAGTAGCGGCGTATCTTCGGGTTCGCGGATGCGCCCCAGACCCTCCACCGCGGCCGCTCGGATCTGCTCGTCCTTGTCGCCCGTGTACTGCAGGAAGGTGCTGCGGTCACCCGGGATCGCCAGCATTGCGAGCGCATTCAGCGCAGCTCGCCGGATATTCTTGTTGCGGGCATTGGTCAGCGCATCGCGCACCTGCGGCGCTGAATCGAGACTCCGCAGATCGCCAATCGTCTCGAGCGCGGTGGTCTGCACTTTGTCGTCCAGATCCCTTGCCAGGAATGAGACGCTCGGACCTGCCGATGGATCGCCGACCTTTTGCAGAGCCACGAGCGACTCCAGAATCAGGCCCGTGTCCTTCGACCGTAGCGCCTGCTCAAGCGCAGGTACGGCAGCATGGTCGCGCAAAATGCCGGCGGCGCGCGCCGCATTGGCCCGCACGTCCAACGCTGGCCCGTGCGCTACTTCATCGGCAATCGCATCCGCAACAGAAGGCCGCACCGTCATGTCTGGCGGAATCACCTGATCGTTTCGCGTCGATACAAACGACTTCACCTGGCGGATGCTGCGTGTGATCGGCGCGGTCAGCGTGCCTCGCGGCACATATCCCGGCAGATAGAAATTCACCAGCCCGTCGGTCGCAAGCGTATCCACATCCGCGTCGTTGTCGTGAGTTGCGGCAACCAGCGGATCCAGCGACGATGGCCCGCCGATCCGCACAATCGCCTTCACCGCTTCCAGCCGGATCTGTGGATCGGGATCTTTCAAATAATTCGATAAGGTCGGAATGGCCTGCGAGTCTGTCTTTCCGAGTTGCCGGATGTGATCCGTACGCTGCTTGACGGATTCTTGCGCGGACAAAAGCAGTGACGACGCAGCCAGCGCAAATGCCAACGTGATTGTCACACGCATGCCGGTCGCCGCCTCAGCCTACGACTTCAATTTTTGTGCGATGCGGAATGAGTCCCGCTTCGTAGCCCAGATCCAGGAGCTTCTGCGCGGCCCTGGGAATGATCTCGCCGCCATCCAGGGTATGTCCGTTGACATACATCCCGACAAATTTCTCCGCCAGCGAGCTATCCAGGTCGCGCGCGAACTGCATCGCGTAGTTCAGCGCTTCCTCTTTATGGTCCAGTGAGTACTGGATGCTTTCGCGAACCAAGCGGCCGCATTCAGCCTGCATCTCGGGCGAAAGATCGCGCCGGATGGCATTCGCCCCCAGCGGCAGCGGCAGACCGTAGGTCGATTTGAACCATTTCCCCAAATCGACAATACAGTGCAATCCACCATGGCCGTACGTCAACTGCCCTTCGTGGATGATCAGCCCCGCGTCCACCTGGTGCTCTTTGACGGCGTCGATGATCCTGTCGAACGGCATTACGACCTGCTCGAAATCCGGCTGGAACAGTTTCAGCGTCAGGTACGCCGTCGTCATCGTTCCGGGAATTGCGACCCGTTTCCCTTTCAGATCGTCCGCCGGGAACGGCCGCATGCTAACCACCATCGGTCCGTAGCCGTCGCCCACACTCGATCCGCTCGCCATCAGTGCGTAGCGGGCGGAGACATAAGGATACGCATGATACGAGATCGCTGTCAGCTCGTAAATTCCTTCCGTCGCTTTGCGGTTTAGTGACTCAATGTCTTCGAGAACATGACGGAATGTAACCAGCCGCGACCGGATTTTGCGGGTCGCCAGACCGTAGAACATGAAGGCGTCGTCGGAGTCCGGGCTGTGCGCACAGACGATTTCCGTAGGCGTCGGGGAACTGTTGGAGGCGCTCATGTGAGGCTTTGGAGCAACCTCAGTGTAACAGACAGGCAGCTTTCGCCGCCGTCTAATCGCAGCCTGGAAAGTGTGGTCCGGTTTAGGAGGAAACGGATCGGCGAACCTTCAAAAGCTCGCCTTCGAGCACGTCCAAATCCTGCTCGAGCGCGGCTAAGAATCCTTGCGACCGCACGGCGTCCTGGTCTTTCGCCGACAGTTCCAGTCCTTGCGCGTTGGCCTTTGCCGCCAAGGCATGCAGACTTCCCAGCGAACCCTTGATGGTGTGGGCTATGCGCGAGAGTTTATCGAATTCGCCGGCGGCAAACGCTTCCCGCATCTCCTGCTCTTGCCGAATTCGCTCAGAAAGGAACAGGTCGATCAGTTCGACCAGCAATTCATCGTCGTAGGCAACTTGCTCTTTCAGGTTGGCAACGTCGAGAACCGGTAACGATTCACCCAAAGGCGCAGCTTCCACTGAGTCGGTACCCACTGCGCTGGCAAGCCGGGCAATCGCGAGCGTTAGCGTATCGGGATCAGCGGACTCAATCACATACCCATCTATACCAGCGTTCTGACCCGCATGAGCCTCGTCCGGGACCACCGAAAGTACCGCGGTACGGGTAGCCGAACCAGTACGCCGGTCCAAATCGCGGACTTGCGAGCTAATCGATAGAATCTGCGGCGCCGGCAAGTCGCCCAGCAGCACAGCATCGAACCTTTGAATCAGTAGCGCTTCAGACGCTTCCGCCGCACTGCCTACCGGCAGAACCTCATGGCCGCCAGCCGTGAGCGCGGCCGTTACTGCTTGCAGCCGCTCCGGATTACCGACAAGAAGAACCCTCAGGGTTTCCACTGCGTTCATTTCCACCTAGGAATTCTGTTGCAACTACTGGACCTAATTCTCTACTTCATTTACATGCTGTTGTATACTCTTCGATTTAGCGGGGGTGAGTCTTCCCTAGTTTTGCGACTCGCGCACGTCAATCCACCTTCGGGCGATTTAACGCAGCGCGCGCTCCGGCGCTTGGCCGATGGCCGCACCGCGCATTTCTGCGCTGTTTTTCCGGACGAATGCCGGATCTGCGACATCCCGCTGCGATCGTATCACCCCATTTCCTGTCTGTTCGACCTGCCTCCAACTGCCGCAGCCGCTGCGTGCTGAGTTTTTCTGCCGCCAATGCCGGACTCCCTTTGTCGATTCCTATCCGCTGGATGAGCCGGACCTCTGTATGGTCTGCCGAGAGGGCTCTGTCAACTTCGACGCGGTTTACTCTTTCGGCAGTTACGAAGGCACCCTCCAGCAACTGATTCACCTTTTCAAATATGGACGATGGAATCGCTCGCGAAACCGTTGAGCGCTTTCCTGCTGCGCGCTTTGCCCCTCGAGGAGCGGTTCGATGCGGTCGTTGCAATGCCGATGCATTGGTATAAGCGGATGCGCGCGCGGTTACAACCAGGCGGAATTGCTTGCGAGACCGGTTGCCAGGCGCCTCGGAGTGCCGCTTACCCGAAGCCTTCGCAGGACGCGAGCTACCAAGCCGCAGGCTGGCCTTAAGGAAGCGGAGCGGCAGGCCAACTTGAAAGATGTCTTTTGCGGTGAGGCGCCCGGGACAGATTTCCGGCAAACGTGTCCTGCTGATGGACGACGTGTTTACGACGGGGGCAACGCTGCGGCGGCCGCTGTGAAAGCGCTGAAGGCATGCGGGTGCGCTGCGGGTGACTGCGTTGACGCTGGCGCGGGGTGGACCGTCCGGCTGCGAAAGCGTTGGAGAGTCTTTTAGAGCACCAAACATTCTAAGGAGGCTGACTGATGCCCATCCGGATCGACTACATCGACCTGTTCTTGTCTTGAATGCGAGTTATGAGCCGATTAATATCTGCGCGGCGCGTCGGGCGCTGGTGCTTGATCTTGAAGGGCGTCGCATCGGCGGAAGAACTTGCGCCCTCGCAGGTCCACTCGGCGAAGCGCGTCTCCACGTTCCTTCTGTCATCCGGCTGCTCGAGTACCGGCGAATTCCTCATCAGACCCGCGCTTTGTCGCGCAAAAACATCCTGATGAGCGATCGCTACACCTGCCAGTACTGCCACAAGACGCTGCCGTCCGGCGAAATGACACTCGATCACGTGATTCCACGCTCGCGCGCGGGCGAAACGACATGGGAAAACCTGGTTGCCTGCTGCCATCCCTGCAATAACCGGAAAGGGAGTCGAACGCCGGAAGAGGCCGGAATGAAACTGCTGCGACCGCCTCGGCCTTTCAGTTTGCACACCAGCCGCCACCTGATGCGTCTGCTGGGGCGCAGCGACGATCAGTGGCGCAAATATCTGTTCTTCTACGGATTGATGCCGCTTTTGAGCTGCGTCTTCGGCCGAAGCGGGCGGCAGTCCGCTCGCAAGCGGCGCGCCGGAGAGTTCCGTTCGGTCGGATTTCTTCTCTCGGCTTTTCTTTCGGGCGCCTGCTTTACCGGACTGATGATGACGTGCGCGTTGCGTCCTTCGAGCCTCGGCTGGCCCTCGATGGTGCCGACGTCCGTTCAAATCCTCTGCGAACCGCAGCAGGAGTTTCTTGCCGAGGTCGACGTGCGCGATTTCGCGGCCGCGGAACTGGACAACTGCTTTGACGCGGTTTCCGTCTTTCAGGAACCGGATGGCATGATTCTTCTTGAAATCGTAGTCGTGATCGTCGGTGTTGGGGCGAAACTTCAGTTCCTTCACCTGGATCACGTGCTGCTTCTTCTTGGCGTCGTGCTGCTTCTTCTTCTTTTCGTACTGCCACTGGCCATAATCCATGGCCTTGGCAACCGGTGGTTCAGCCGTGGGAGCGATGACGATCAGATCGAGTCCCAGTTCCTGCGCCTTGCGCACTGCGGCGGGAGTGGGCATGATCTCGACCGTTCCGTCGGGAAACACTGCACGGACTTCTCTGGCTCGGATCGCCTCGTTTACGTTTTCTCGAATTCGGGGCCGGCGCGGCGGGAAATTTCTCGGTGGATACATGCCGAAACTAGCGGACGAACGCGCCGAGGGACGCTACAAACAAGGATGAGGATTGGTTCAAATGAATACCTCCTTGTAGTGTACAGGAAAACGGGTACGCCGGGAACCCCGCAGTTATATGGCTCTCTTATCGCGCTCTGTCGGCACCTGTTGCCGAATCGGCAGTGCCGGGCGTCCTTATCTATAGCCGCCCGGTCCCCGCAGTTAGGCTTTCGCTTTCTTGCTGTTGCTGACGTTTTCGGACAGAGAACTTTCTTTTCATTTTCTGCTATCTTTCCTTTATGTCCAAGATGTTGGAAGAGATCGGCCAGCAGCCAGCGATCCTGGCCAAGACTCTTGCCGTCGAATGGCCGCGCATGGCAGCGTTTTCGGCGTCATCTTGAGGAGCATCCGGTCGATTTGATTGTGTTGGCCGCTCGCGGCACCTCGGACAATGCCGCTCAGTTCGGCAGGTACCTGCTCGAAATCGCGACGGGATTACCAGTCTCGCTGGCCGCGGCATCGGTCGTGACACTGTATGGCCGTTCCATGCACTGGAAACGGGCGCTCGTCGTCGCGATCTCGCAATCGGGCGAATCGACCGACACCAACCTTGTTCTCGAGCACGCTAAATCCGCCGGCGCGCTCACGCTGGGAATTACAAATGAAGCTGGCAGCACGCTAGCGAATTTGGGCCACGAGACCATGCTGGTGCACGCAGGCAAAGAAAAAAGCGTCGCCGCCACGAAGACCTACACGGGCCAACTCATGTGTTGTTACCTGCTCGCGTGCGCCCTCGGCGCAGCCATCGACCGGAGCGACCTCGAGCGGATCCCTGCCTATGCGGAAGCCGCCTTGACTCTCGATCCTGAGGTCAAGCAAAGAGTGGAACGCTACCGTTTCATGCATCGCGCCGTTTGTGTGGGGCGCGGATTGAATTACGCGAACTCGTTTGAATCGGCATTGAAGATGATGGAGACCTGTTATGTCGTCGCGGAACGATTCTCGGCCGCGGACTTGCTGCACGGCCCGATCGCCATGCTCGAAGAATCGTTCCCCGCCTTCGCGTTCTGCCCATCCGGCGTGACGTGGGATTCCATGAGCGGCCTGCTTGAGCGCATGCTCGATGTCCGCGCTGAAACGCTCGCCATCACGGACCGCAGCCATCCCGAACCCGACCGCCTTGCCTCGCTGTGCGATGACGTGCTCACGGTTCCGTCGGCGCTCCGCTTCGAAGGCGTACTCCCGGAGGATGTATTCACACCGATTCCCTACATCATCCCGATGCAGCTTTTTGCCGCTCATCTGGCCACGGCAAAGCGGCTCAATCCGGATCAGCCGCGTACACTCAGCAAAGTCACTAAAACGGTTTAGCAGCAAGTTCCGGACGTCGGGACTCTACGCCTGGTGAGCTCAGAAAGAAAGAAAACGTAATTAAACGAAATTCTTTCAGGCGACAAGCACATCCAGGCCGCGTTGGCGAAGAGTATCCAGGTCCGCGCTGGGCGCCGCCTCGTCTGTAATCAGTCGTTTGACCGGCCTGAAGTCCGAAATCAGCGCCAGGCTACGCCGCCCGAACTTGCTGGAATCCGCCACCACGGTAACCTCCGCCGCGGAGTGCAACATTGCCCGGTTGAGCTGCGCTTCCATGATGTCAATGGTTGTCAAGCCAACATTCGCGTCGATGCCTACCGCTCCCATGAAGCAGTGATCCGCATGCAGGGAGTGCAACATCTGCTCGGCGTGCGGGCCCACGAACGCTGTCGAGGGCTGCCGCAGAAAGCCGCCCAGCATGACCAGCGAAATGTTCGGCAGTTCGGCCAGAATGGTTGCCACATTCAGCGCGTAGGTGATAACGGTGAGATCGAAAGGGCCGTTCTTGCGAATCTGGCGCGCCACTTCGGCGCAGGTGGAACCGGTACACAAAATGATCGTCTGGCCGCCGTGGATGAGTTGCCCGGCCGCTTGAGCAATGCGCAGCTTTTCTTCGTGATGGATCGCCTCGCGTTCCTTCAAAGGGTGCTCGGGAGTGGCGGTCAGCGGCTTGATCCCGCCTCCATGGGAACGGATTAAACTTCCCGTCTCAGATAACGCATCCAGGTCGTTGCGCGCAGTGACCGCCGATACGCCGAACAGCTTAACGAGTTCGTCTACTGTGACGCGGCCATTCTTGTCGAGGACCCCCAGAATCTCGCGCCGCCGTTCCTGCGTCAGCAATCGGGCAGGTTTTTCTTTGTGCATCGAAGTAGCTAGATCGGACACACGCCTCTTCAGTGATATTACCGTAGGTTTCTCAAAACGCAAGCAAAGACTTTCTTTTCCTTTCTCTTTTGCGCGTATCCCGTGGATGCACTGCCGCCAATTAAACCGCAATTAAAAGGGCTTCTATCGTATCTCCGACCCTGCTAAGTTAGCCCTGGAGGAAGTATGAACATCAAATACATCGGCCTACTGCTCGTGCCGGCCGCGCTGCTGGTGCAATCACCGGCGCTCGTGGCGCAGACACAGGCCATGCAAAACGATCAACGAAGGGTTAGCAGAGATACTTACGACCTTGTCAATGACATGAGGGACCTGAACTCCGACAGCGCAGACGTTCAGCGAGATCGCGCTGCCCTTCGCAACGCCTTCGCGAATTTCGGTCAGGCGGTCGATCAGCATGGGGTCCGCAGCCCTGAAGCGAGAGCGGCCGAAGCGCAAGTCGACCAGGCGCAGGTCACACTTCATCAGGCCATTGGCGACTATCGCAGGGATCAATATGAAGCCTATCGTCAACGCCGGGACCTGGCGCATGATCGCGACCTCTACGCGCGTGCGCGGCTCCAAAGGGACGTTCAGGCGAATCAAGGCTACATCCACAAAGATCAGGGGGACATTCGGAACGACGAGGCCGACATTTCAGGCGACAGCGCCGCTATCAAGCAGGACCGCGCCAATCTGCGCGCCGCCTCTGCCGCATATGATCAGGACGTCAGACAATACGGAGCGGACAGCCCACAAGCGCGTGCGGCGCGAACCAAACGGGATCAGATCCAAGCCACGCTACACCGTGAACTGGGCGACTATCAATGGGCACAGTCAAATCTCTCCCACGAACAACACGATCTCTCGAACGATCAGCGCGCTTACCACCAGGGCGAACTGACGCAAGGTGCTGACCACGCGAAAGACGCCATGGCGCGCGACCGCTACTCGATCCAGCAGGATCTGCGGGACGAGGGCGCAGACAGCGCTACCGTGCGCCAGGATCGCGCCGTGCTACGCAATGCGTTTGCTAACTATGGTCAGGCAGTCGACCGGTTTGGAGTAAATAGCGGGCAAGCGCATGCGGCGGAGGCGCAGGTGGACCAGGCGCAGATCGCACTCCACCAAGCTATCGGCGACTACAACCGCGATAAGTGGAACGCCACCAAAGCCGGCCGAAACCTTGCGGCTGAGCGGCAGGCCTTAGCAAACGACGAACACCAGATCCATTAGAGGTGGAAAGGCCCGCGTCCATGGCGCAGCGCGGGCCTTTTGTTTTAGAACGTCAGGCGGACTTCCAGCTGAATCGATCTGCCGGCGAGCGCCCCGCTGGGTCTTCCGAAATTCGGGCTCTCCACATGCGCATCGAGATCTCCGAACTGAAATGGCTGCAGGTTCAGTTGATTAAAGACGTTGAACGCATAACCCCGCAGCGTCAACCCCGCCGCCTCATCGATGAACGGCAGCGCAAATGTCTTCGACAGCGTCGCATCCGTCGCGAAGTAGCCCGGCCCGCGGAATGAGTTGCGGCCGATTCCGGGAGGACCCGGCTTCGAAATGGTGAAGTAGTTCGTCCCCACAATCGTAGACGTCTGACTCGTGCCGCCAAATTCGCAGCCATTGATGAAACAAGAGTTGGAGATATTCTGCGACTGGGCGTTATTGTTGTAACTCGCCGGCCGCACTGGACTGATCGTCGCGGCGCTGGTAACTGCAGCGATCGACGTTTGGAATCCAGTCACCGGCGTCCAAGGGAAGCCTGCATAGGCGGTCAGGATCCCGCCAATCTGCCATCCGCCCAACACCGAATGCAGCAATCCTTTGCTGTGCGGGAAAATCGGCAAGGTCCACAGCCCTGTCGTCACTAACCGCTGCCGCGCGTCGAAGTCCGAAGGTCCATATTCGGTAGATTGCGCGTGCACCGGATCGGTCTGATTGGTCTGTGCGCCCGGCCCTTCCGCCGAGAGCATATCAACGCTCTTACTCCAGGTATAAGTGCCATCGACCGAGAAGCCGTGGCTGAAGTTCTTACTCAAGTGCACATTCATCGCGTTGTAAGCCGCGTTCACATCTGGCGTTGGCATATACACGGCATAGAAGTAACTCGACAGGCTGCCTACGTTCTGCGGATAGAAGAAGTTCTGATCGACAAGCCGGATCAGATGACGGCTTTGCGCTCCCTGGTATCCGACCGTCAGCACAACACCCTTCCCGAGATCCGTCTGTACTTCAAATGAATACAAATCCGAATAGGCGTCCGGTGTATTCGGCCACGCTCCGTATACTTCCACCGCGGGAGGTGTCCCACCGCCAATCGCGTTGGGTGTTCCACTGACTGGATTCACGCCTGTCGCCAGGAATGAATTTGCCGGATAGCTGTTCGGCAGGTTGTTGTTGCCGAGCAAGAACTGAATTTCGCCGCCCGCATACGGATTCGAGAAGCTATACGGGGCAGGCGCTGTGCCGCAGCACAAGCTGAAGTGATAGAAATTCGGGTTGTCTTCGCGGCTGTTCGAAAAGATGTTATCGTTCTGCCGGTTGTACAGAATCCCGAATCCGCCGCGTAGCACAATGCGTTCATGCGCGGCCGTGGGCGCATAGGCGAATCCGAACCGCGGCTCAAAATCCTTCCAATTCGAATTCCACATCTGGCCGACGGCCGCAACTGCGCGTTAACCAACGGATTTGGACCAGTCGCCGACTAGGGAAATGTTTTAGAGTTGTCCGCGTTCTTCGGTCAAAGGCGAGAAGTACTCCCACCGCAGTCCTAAATTCAAAGTCAGGCTCTGACTCACATGCCAGTCGTCTTCCACGAACAATGCCGATTCATGATCGCGGAAATAGCGCGCCGAGTTAGCCGGGCCCCCCGTCATTGCATTCGCGTACAACTGCTCATAAATGGGCGCGCTGTTTGCCAGATTCCACAAGCCCTGAGAATGAATAAAACGGCCGCACACCACCGAGCAGGTTGTCATTGTCCTGCTCCCATCGCCATTCGCCGCCAATGTGCAGCGTATGGTTCGACAACACCGGGTCACGGCGTCGCGCACTTCATACGTGTTCTGTGCAAGAATAGCCGGCGTATCGGTACCCCACGGCGCGCCCGCGACCTGCAGGTTGCCGATGCCCGGATATGCCTCCACTTGGATCCTCGGCACGCCCCAGTCCACTGCCTTTGAGTCGGACACCTGGTTATCCGCGAAACGCGTGAAGTTGCCGCGCAGCTCATTGATCGTCGTCGCGCCGAAGTTCTTCATGTAGGCTGCCGTTATCAAGACGTTCAGCGGCTTGAAGGGAACATCGGCATCCGGCTCGGCGCCCGTTGACGTGTCCGCGCTGAATTGATTCAAGTGCGTGATATACGCAGATGCGAAGAATAAGTCGTTAGGCGTGAAGTTGTAATCGAAGCGGCCATTGAACTGATTGCCCATAATGCTCGAGGGCGCATAATATTCGACATACTGCAGGTCAGGAATGCCATCGAAGCCGCCGCCCGTCGAACCTGCCGCCGGTGGAATCGGATAATACGGCGTGCCCGCAACACCCGGTCCGGGTGAGCCGACATCCAGTCCGCCGTTCACCTGGCGGCAAATCGTCGATGCCGACGCTCCGAAAACGCTGCAATTCTGATTGAGCACCTGCAACACGCGTGGGTTCGCATTCACGCTGCTGAAGATCTTCGCGATGGGCGAGCTCGGAAAGATCCGATTCGATCAACTGGCGGTATTGCGGTGTAGTCACCCATGCTTGGCCGTAAGTGTTGTTCCGGCTATGTAGTCCTTCGTACGACAGGAAAAAGAATAACTTGTTTTTCAGAATCGGACCGCCGACACTCGCCGCATATTGACGGAAGTTATTTTCTACGCGCACAGGGAGCGCACTGTTCGGGCCGCCCCACTTGTTATACGCGTTGAGGTTCGGGTCCTGGTAGAGAAAAAGTCCGCTCCCATGAAATGCGTTTGTCCCGGCCTTCGTCGTGGTCTTAATGTGAGCGCCGCTGCCCCGGCCATCTGCCGCATCGTAATCGGCCGTGATGATCGTCATGTCTTGCACGGATTCGGTGTTCGGTGTAATCACGGCCGCGCCGCCCCAACCGAGACTGTTCACGTTCACGCCGTCCACGTAGTACACGTTCTGTTCCACGCGCTGTCCGGCGGAACTGACCTGCACCTGGTTTTCGGTCTGAAAGATGGAGTAATTCGATTGGCCTGGTCCTTGCGTGTTCCCGAGGGGCACCGAATTGCCCGTTCCACTGCGCGCGCCTGTCCCGGTTGCACCGGGCACGGTTCGTATCAATTCATACGGATCGCGTCCAAACGTGGGAAGTTCTTCCGCAGCTTGGCTGGTAATTGTTCCGCTAATGCTCGCGTCGGAGGTTTGCAGCGCAGGAACTGTAGCCGCGCTAACTGTCACTGAGGACTGTACCGTGTTTGGCTCAAGCGTAGCATTGGCGGTCTGCGGCAAGTCTGCCGCTACATGCAGAGAGGAAATTGTCTTGCTTTGAAAACCCGGGGCTGTGATGCTCAGCGTATAATTGCCGGCCGGTAACTGATTGAAGCGAAAGAATCCTTGATCGTTAGTGGTCGAATTCTGTTTTGCTTGCGTGCCTTGGTTGAGGAGCGTTATTTGCGCTCCCGGTATCACAGCGCCCGTAGGATCTGTGATTACCCCAGATACATTTGCGTTGAGCTGTGCTAGCGCGGGAATTGCCAACAAGGCCAGCACCGCTAATTTAAACAACTTAGTCCCACGCAACATACCTTGATAGACGTCACCGCGGTAGTCACATGTGACATTCGCGGTGAACGTCTATCAAAGCGGGCGCCAGGGATCAATGTCGATCGTGGTCGCGATCACGGTCGCGGTCGTGGTCGCGGTGCTCTTCGTAGTGCGCCGGTCCGCGCAATTCGTGATGTTCCTGATAGCGCACGCCAGGTTCATAGCGCCGCGGGGCAACCGCATACGGGTGGACGTACACGGCGCGATTGTTCCAGGTCCTCGCCCACGGATGATGGTCGACGATGATCGTATGGTTGGTCCAGCCGAATCCGATGCCGCCCCATCCCCATGGCGCAAAGGCTCCGCCAATCACGATGCCAGGGCCGAAACGGATGCCTCCGCCAACGAAGAATCCTGGCCGCGGCCGAACAAACACAACACCTGGATTGTAATAGGGAACGTAGTAGTAGTCCGGCTGCACCGGCACAATCTCAATCTGTCCCGGTGCATAGATTACGCGATCGTATTGGTTGTCGCGCAAATATCCGTACTGATACGCGTCCTGCCGCAAGCGCTGCACTGCGTCCATCACCTGCGGACGCTGGGCCAGCACAGCGTTTCCCAATGCCTGCGTCCAGCCCATGTTATTCGCCATCTGGTTCAGCACGTTCGGAAACGGCAACAGCGCGATGACACTTGGATCCCAAGGCAGCGCGTCCTGCTGAATGGCTTGCGCGAGCGCCGCGCCGTGCAGGTAGCTATGCTGATTCGCCCAGCTGGCGGCATCGGGAATTTCCTGGTAGAACGTCGAAGCCGTCAGTACCTGCGCGAGCAATCCATCCGGATAGAGCGCAACCGGTCCGACGAGCTGATCCAACTGCTGTGGCGCTAGCATCGGCGGCTGCGCATAGGTGTAATTAGTCTGTGGCGGGGGCCCATACTGTCCGGACGGAGTGGGCGGATACTGCGTCGGTGGATATTGTCCCTGCTGCGGCGGCGGGTACTGCCCTTGTTGCGGATACTGCTGCTGCTGTTGTTGCTGTTGCGGCGCCGGATACTGCTGCTGTCCTTGCGAATACGGGTTGTCCGGCGGCGGATTTTGCTGTTGCGCCGTCATAGGCCCACCCACAACGAGCATCGCGAAAAGCGGTCCCGCTACTATGGCAATTTTTTGTTTCCAGGTTCTGACATTCATATCGCGTCTCCCCGATTGGCTCCTGTCTGAAGGACGCGCAGAAGCCCTCGAAGGATACCGGGTGCTTGCGGGATGTCGAGTGAAAGATTTCTAACGAAAACCCGCCGTTCAGTCCTTCTTCTTCCGCTTGGGTGCAAAAACATAATCGAAGTTCACCAATCCGTTCCGGTAATCGATCGCCAGCCGGAACATCGACAACACCGGAATCCCGAGTATGCCCGACGTCCGAAACTCTTCGTGCTCGGGACGATTATTCAGATTGAATGACACCAGCCCGAGATTGTCCTGTTGGAAATGTCCGAACTGCAAAGTCGCCTTGTCGGCCTCGAACACTTTGTTTACCTGGCCCGAAATGCCAGAGATGCGCACGTTCGAGTTTCCTCGCACCTTCGTCGACATGGCGGCGAAAATGGAGTCTACATTCGAGAGTTGCGACCCCGTGTCAATCAGAAACAGTCCCCAATTCGCCTGGTTCAGCCGCGTCGAAATATACAAGTGATCGCCCTGCCGGAATACCGGCGTGAAACCGCGCTCCGATTCGAGAGGCGCGCGATCGTAGCCTTGCGCGTTCGGAGGACGCTCCGGCAGCGGAGTGAGATGCATCAGATGCCTTTGAAAATCAATCTCGATCAGGTAGTCTCTGAAAACATCCGCGCCGATCAGGCCGTCATCTTCCGGGTCGACGCGATGTTTGCCCTCGAGAGCGCTCACCACGCAATGCTTGAAAACAAGCCCCTCCACCTCGCAGCTATCTGCAACGGCCGAGAAGGTGCCGCGTTTGCCGGCATCGCCGACGCCCCACGATTCGAACGACCCGAGATGCTCCAATCCCGCCTTATCCACCGCCTTTTGGTTCAGCAAAATACCGCTCGCACCCGTGTCCAGCAGTAATTGCAGCGAGCGGCCGTTATTCAATCGCAGGTCCAGGCCGACGCCATACTCGTGGTTTGGCCCGCGCATGAGCGCGACCAGTTTGAGAGTTGTCTCTTTGCGCTCTCCCTGCAGTTCAAATCCTCGCTGGCCGTTTAACTGGTGATGCACCGCTTCGGCCGTGCCGCGCTGCTTTTGAACGTCCGGATAGAACCACGGGTGCGCCGCGATAAACTGCGATAACTGTGGTTCCTGTTTGTCCGGCGGAACATATCCCAGAAACCGCTTCGTAATCAGGGCATCGTCCGGGTCGAGCTCGTGCGCCCTTAACTCGAGCAGCCGTGCCGTTCGAAAATTGCAAGCCAATTGTGCAGGCGCGACAAACCGTAGTAGGCTCGCGGTGTCTGGTCCTTCAGCTTCAGTGCTTGCCGGAAAAGACTGTCCGCCGCGCCCATGTCCGCGATGTAGAACGCATACTCGCCGCGCGCCGCCAGCATCTCTGGAGAATCGGCAAAATCCCTCTCGCCTTGCTCGGCGGCCGCCGATGCGTCTTCTAGCCGTCCCTCGTACACCAGAGCCGAGAGCAGCGATGCACGCAGCACTACGTCTTTAGGAGACTGTTGAATGGCCGCTTCGAGCAACGGAATGGCGCTCTTATAATCGCCCTGCTTGAAGACGGAGATCGCATCTTGCGCCGGAACAAGGCCGGACACAATCACGAGCAATAGCACCGCACGCCACATATCTCAGAACAGTATCCATCAAACGAAGCGCCGATATACTAGCGTTGTCAGAGCCACGGCCCCACTCGGAGATCCTAACTGACATGCGAGAACTAAGAGTAGCCATACGATCCCTGCGGCATTCACCTGGCTTCGCGATCGCCGCGATCGTCACACTGGCCGTATCGATCGCAGCCAACACCTCTGTTTTCAGCGTGCTCAATGCGGTCCTGCTGAATCCGCTGTCGCTGCGCCACATCCCGGAAAGTAAGCGCGTCGTGGTGCTCTATGAGAAGAACCCCTCGCTGGCGGCCTTCATCGCCGAACGGCTCTCACCGCGTTCCAAGACGATTGCCACTTGGCAGCACCAGGCGCACGCGTTCAGCGATCTGGCGTATCTGCGCGACTCACCCGTTTCGGTGGTTGTGCCGGGAGCAAACCGCTCCGAACAAACTTCTGGAGCACATGTCTCTCCCAATTTCTTCGCCTTCTTCGGAGTTCATGCCTCGGCGGGCAGGGTCCTGAACGCGGCAGATTTCCACAAATCGTCTGTGGTGATTACGAATTCATTGGCAGATAAACTCTTCGGCCACGCCTCCGCCGCAATCGGGCACAGCCTCGTCGTGAATGGCGTCGGAATGAGAATCGCCGGCGTGCTGCGGAAAGACTTCGAACTTCCTTCCACATGGGGAGGGCAAAACGAATACAACCCGCAGGTCATCAGCCTGCACGACGAGGACCTCGCCACTGCTAAGGATCAGAGCTTCAACTTCACGGTATTCGCGCGCTTGCGTCCTGGTTACGACCGCCAGCGCGCCCAGTCGGACTTGGACGCAATCGCCGGCCGCCTCCGCGCCTCCCAGCCCGAGGATTACGCGGGCTTTTCCGCCAATGTTCGCAACATCCTGGATGAAACCGTGGATTCGAATACACAGCAGGCCGTCGTCGTTCTGCAGGTCGCGGTCGCCTTCGTGCTGCTGATCGCATGCGCCAATGTCGGCAATCTTCTATTGACCCGGGCCGTCGCTCGCGACAAAGAGATCGCTGTCCGCGTCGCCATCGGAGCGGGACGCGGGAGCATCGTTCGTCAAATTCTTGCGGAAAGCTGTCTGATCTCGGCCATCGGCGGCGCGATCGGAATCGCCCTTACGTTCGCCGCCCTTCGTCTCATCACGGGCATGCTACCCGATGTACAAGGCTTTCATGAAATCCGCGTGGATGTCCCGGTGCTTCTCTTCACGGTCGTGGTCAGCCTGTTGTGCGCCGTCCTTTTTGCCCTGCCTGCCATTTGGCGATCCTGGGGCATTCAAGTAAACCAGACGCTGAACCGTTCCTCGCGCAGCGTTGCAGGTTCGTCCAACCGGCTCCGCACCATGCTGTCGATCGGGCAGGTGGCGCTTTCGCTAATTCTGCTGGTCGGCGCAGGTCTTCTGCTGCGCAGTTTGCGTGTTCTTCTCGACACCGATCTCGGATTCGAACACGCACATATCACCTCGATTCGTGTCTCGCTGCCGCCGGCAAGCTATCCGGACGCGCGGCTTCCCGCCTTTAATCGCAGCCTTCTCTCGGCGGTGCAGCAGGTTCCCGGCGTGCAATCGGCCGCGCTAAGCACCGATCTGCCGATGCGCGGCTTCCAGATTTCAAGCTTCGAAATCCCCGGCCGCCAGAACAGACCAGGAGAAGTGCCCAATTCCGATTGGAGCCGCACCACCGCAGATTTCTTTAAGGCGATGGGCATTCAAATCCTCGCGGGGCGTACCTACTCAGAGGCCGAAGTGTCTAGCGATGCCCCGGTGGTAGTGATCAATCGGAAACTGGCCTTGGCGTACTGGCCCGGCCAGAACCCGCTTGGCAAGACGCTTAAGTTCGCCGATAAGACCCGCCAAATCATTGGCGTTGTCGCGAATGAGCATCAGGCTGGCCCCGACACCGAGCAAAGTCCCGAGCTCTATCTTCCCGGGTTTTGCAAACCGTGACCTCTACGCCGTCGCCCGAACCACCGGCAATCCGTCCCGCTACGCTACGGAGCTTGCTACGGTCGTCAAACGGCTGGATCCCACGCTAAACCCCGAAGTGCAGACTGCAGATGAGTCGTTGCGCGATTGGCTTGCGCCGCGGCGCTTCAACATGACGGTCGTGTCCTGTTTCGCGGCCGTCGCCATTATCCTCGCAGGCATTGGCCTGTACAGTCTGCTTGCTTACTCGATTACCCTTCGCCGGCGAGAGATCGGCATTCGCCTCGCGATCGGCGCCGACCCGGCTGCAGTCACACGGATGATCCTCCGCAATGCGCTGGTCATCGCAGGCGCGGGCATTCTGATTGGCCTTGCAGCGGCCTTTGCGTTGACGCGCTTCATGGAGAAACTCATCTTCGGCATCAGCGCATCGGACCCGGTGACCTTCGCCGTCGTCACGCTGCTGCTCGCGGCGATCGCTTTACTTGCGGGTTATGTACCGGCTCGCCGTGCAGCCAAAATCGATCCCCTCGAGGCGCTCCGGCAGGAGTGAACGGATGAATTTATTTAGAGTTAGTGGTGTGTCGCGGCAAATTGTTACTCCGGCGCTGCGCAATTAGTACCAGAATGAGGCTGAAACGCGGCAGATAGAGCCCTAGTAAGTTCCGCGTAGTCTTTTAGCCAGGCTCGGAGTCCAACGGGTATGAGCCTGATCCTTCTTCTGATCATCGTCATCCTGTTGATTGGGGCAGTTCCTGCCTGGCCGTACTCGCGCGGTTGGGGTTATTATCCGTCCGGCGGTCTGGGACTGATCCTCGTGATCGTAATCATCGCGTATCTGCTGCGCTGGTTCTAAGATTGCCCGTTTTCCAAACACCGGCCAGCACTTCCTTGTGCGTGTAGGCGTGCATGCGGGCCGCCAGGGCATGCACGCGATCGAATTCGGGCGTATTGACGACGTAGCGGTCCTTCGAAACAAATGTCGAAATCTCGTGGTTCACGTGTTCGAGCCGATTACCCGGATTCGGATGGTCGCTCAGAAACTGCGCGCCCCCTTTTCCGTAGTTGTCCTGGATCGTCTCGAAGAATTGCGGCATGGCTCGAGGATCGTATCCGGCATCATAGAGAATCCCGACGCCCATAATATCTGCCTGTTCTTCCGCGCTGCGCGACATCTTCAGGAAGCCCAGTCCGGCGCTAACGCCAATTCCCTTTTGTGCCAGCGTTCCCGCAGCGCTATCGCCCAAAAGTACGCCCGCCGCGATTTGTCCGATGCCGGACATAATTCCGACTCGGCGTTCTTTCACCAGATTGCAGATGGAATGCTGCAGAACCACGTGGGAGATTTCATGCGCCATGACGGCCGCCAACTGGGCCTCATTCTCGGCGGCTTGAATCGTCCCCAAATTCACAAAGACCTGCCCGCCCGGCAGCGCGAACGCGTTAATCGCGCCTACGCTGACGACGTGAAAAGTAAACGGCCACTTGTAACCCGGAGCCTCCGCCACGAGCCGTTGGCCCAGCGACTGCACGTATTGCGTGACCGGACTCGAATCCGGGGCAACCGGCATCTGTTGATAGACTTTCTCGGCGGTCTTCTTGCCGATGTCGATCTGATCCTGCGGGGAGACATTGTTTTTGCAGGGTTGTAATTCCTGCCGCGCTTGGAGAGGAACGGCTGCCAGCGTACTGGCGATCACCAACCAGAGACAGCGGAGCCTCATTCCCTGAGCTTAACGCTGTCTCGAATCGGTGACGCTCTCTGCGAAGCGCTATTCCGGTTTGGCTGGATTGTTAAAGAAGATGGTGTTAGCGGAAGGTTTCTCTTGGATTGTATAGTCGGACGGTACCTGGAATAGAGCAGGATCTGGATCGGCGCGTAGGATATTAGTCAGGCGGTAACTGGTTTCCCCCATGCGCGGATCGGACGTCTTACTCATGACTAAGACTTTCAAATCGGGAGACATCCACGTCTCGGTTGTAATGACGATCGGCTGATCGTTACCTACTTCGCCTGGGGCAATTGTGTGCGTGAGCTTCGTGCCTTGGGCCGGCACTCCCTCGATCATCTGCGTGCCCAAGCTTGTCTTTTCGGTCTCGCTCGCGCCATTGCCGTCCCTTATCGCAAACGCACCTCCGACAGAGATCGTGATCGCGTCTTCAGTGGGCATAGTTAGATTCACTGCCCCGTGGGCCGGGCCAGGTGGATTCGCAAAATTCACCACGCGCTTTACAGGCATCTTGAAAGCGGTTTTGTTTGATGGGTTCAGCGTCCAATGAACACCAGCAATCGGATCGTCAATCATAATTAGATGCGGTCCGTCGGAGAGGCCGGGCAGCGATTCTTCGCGCCTGATTCGACCCTGTGAATCGCGCGCCACCTGGCTCGTGATCGTGTGATGGATGCGGTTGCCGTCCGCCAGCGTCTGCGTATGTTCAGTAACCGCTTCAGCTGTGTACGGAGCGCCCGTAACGGTTGACATTGGCCCGGCGATCGCCGTCGTGATGCCGATCGGGCCGAATTCGTGTCCGTCGCTCATGATGACTTTGTTGTCATGCTGGGCGAGCAGCAACGGGGCTGAAACAAAAGCGAAAGTAAGTACTAACCTCAGATTCATATTCACTCCTCAAAACAAATTGGTTTGGGTTGGCAGATACCGGACGGCGCGCGGGATGCCATCCTGGCCTATCAGAAACTCGGCTCGCACGCGGTCGGATTTCGGTCGTAAGGACGGCGGCACACCGAACTGAACCAGGTCCGCCGAAGGCAGATCGAGACGAATCACAACACCCTGCTCGAGCGGCACACCGCTCTCGCCATACGGCAGCGCAATGAACCTCCCTTCGGCAGGCTTTGGAACTCCGGTCACCGGGCGAAGCAGGCTGGCCACGATCAACCCGGTGATGAGGCTAGCCGCGATGGATCCCCACACGGCCCAGGCGCCAACGCCGCCGCCGTTCGTGATGCGCTCGGAACGCGCCCAACACCAGCGCGGCCGAGCCCGGCGATGCACTCAGCGGCATCATGCGCAGCTTTTTCAAAGCTTCTTCAAGACGATCTTCCCCTGGCGTGGGATTCATAACGTACAGCCGGCCTTCTGTTCTGAACTTTGTCGCGAACGCAGTTTTCGAGCTAGAATCGCCCGCGCGCGATGAAGGCGCGAGCGTACCGTGCCAACCGCGCATCCCAACTGGCGCGCCGCTTCCTGGTAGTCTTTTTCCTGCACATCGCACAGCACGACCACCTCGCGATAGGAACCGGAAGCGACAGGATGGCGCTCTGTAAGGCGTGCAATTCCTGGTCTTGGCTAAGTCGATCAAACGGCGTTGCGGCGGCGGGAAACACATCAGCTTTCATCTCGCGCGGTTTTATTTCGCTGAGATGGCGCCGCACGAAGTTGCGAGCCATGCCGATGAGGTACGCTTCCAGACTGCCGAGGTCGGGCCGGAACGCGCCGGGCCTCGATAACAGCGAAATGAAAACGTCCTGCACCACTTCCTCCGCAATTTCCGTTCGTCCACACATATGCGCCGCAAAGCGAAACACCGCACCCTGATGACGCCGGTAGAGCGACAGGAACGCCGCCTCATTTCCTTTCTCGGAAAGGCGCAGTAGATCAGCGTCCGTTTGTTCGGGTGAGACCGTATTCCGCACTCTAACTCGCGATTCTCACATCGTATTGCAGCGAGAGTGATCGCGAGTTCCAAAATCTTCGATGAAGGTTCCAATAGAATGAGGCAAAGCGTGAACCGCCGTACTGGGATCGTCTGTTTGCTCGAATTGTTGCGTTCGCCGCTGCACACGAAACCGGATCGGATATTTGGGGGCAGGTCAAGAGCGACGCAGTCCCACCTAGGTTCCAAGCTGCGGTACTCTCTGCGGTTGAGCGCCGGTCGATAACGGATCTGCTTAGAACAGAGAATCCTTGGCAGTGCAAAATCACGGATGCCGATGATCAGTGGCTGACGACGCTCCGGTTCGAAGATATTTCGTTGTCGCCGCGGATTCGGACACTGCTGGTCGAGGCCGGACCAGGATGTGCGCGAGGGGGACAGCGCGCGAACGGTGCGATGTGGATTCTGGCGTTAGAAGCCGGCAAACCGGTTGTCCTCGCCTCTCCGGAACACGAGTTCAATGGCTGGATCTACAGCGTGCAGACAAAAGAGACGCACGGGTTCAAAGACATTGTCGTGGCATGGCACGACCGTGCCGGACAAGCCTCGCTGACCTATTTCGAGTGGAGTGGCCGGGCATATCGCGCGACGAGCGGCGCCATGCTCATCGTCGACTCCGTCGGGCGCAGAAAAATCACTCACGGGAACGCTTCGACGTAGGCACCGGAAGCAGCGGAAACACGTGCATGGCGCCCCGATGCTCAGTTTGCATATCCGGGAGAAGCGCCCAAGCGCTTATAGAAAATCGTCGTGTCGCAGAACCGGCCGTCCGGGTATAACGCGTAATCAGGAATCACCCCCGCGCGCTGCCAGCCTGCGCGTTCGTACAAGCGTTCGGCATCGCCTCCTGTCGCGGTATCCAGCACAAGAAGCGTTTTGCCCGCCGACCGCGCTGCATCCTCGGCAAAGTGCAACAATTGTGCGCCAATTCCGCGGCGGCGAACATGTGGATCCACCAACATCTTGGCCAGATCCGCTCGATGCGGCTGATTCTCCGGCTGCTTGACAATGATCTGCACCGTTCCCACTACACGCGCGCTGGACAACTCTTTCGCGACTATTAACACTCGCTCACCGCGTGAGACACCGTTCGCGATTTCGCGCCAGAAGTGTACGGCCTTGTCGCGATCGAGCGGTGACATAAAGCTGACCGATGCGCCGGCGTGGACGCATGCGATCAGAACATCGGCCAACGATTCGACGCACGCGTGCGCGTCCACGCCGGATAAGGCAACAATCTCCACATCATCCATTCAGACGCACGGTAACACGAGCTTCAAATGTCAATGCGATGAGGGAGAGAGTTCAGGATTGCGACTTACTTCGCAAGCGAGCGTAAGTAATCCCGAACGACCGTCTGGCCAAAGTAGTCGGCTGCTCCTTCTGCGTCCCCGTGATACAGATCGTCCTTGATCTTCGGATCGGCGCCTCTCTCTATGAGCAGTTTCACCATGCGGAGGTGGCCGTCTTGCGCGGCCATGTGCAGTGCCGTAACGCCTTGGCCGTGTGTGAGGCCGCCGAAGGTAGCTTTGAGATTAACGCTCGCGCCGTGATCGATGAGCCACTCGGCCGTCTCCAGCCGATTACGTACGGCGGCCCAGATGAGCGGAGTTCCACGATAAGGATCGGCGTCTACGCGCGCCCCGGCTTCAACGAGTCGCGATAACACTTCGGTGCGCCCGCTCTTGCAGGCCCACACCAGAGCTTCGTCGAGGACTTCCTGTGGATTCGCCGAAGGTCGCCAGTCGGGGAATCCACTGTGCGGCCGATAGAATCCTCGCGCGGCGCAAGCTTCTGGCGTAAGCGTGTTTCTCCGAGGTGAAGCATTGTTCCAGCAGCTCGTGATGCCCCAGTCCGGCGGCAACACGTAAATTGCCTGGCGCGAGGGAATGGCTGCCGAGTAGATCGGCCACCTCGCGATGGCCCCAAAACAAGGCGGCAATCAGCGGCGTTCCGCCCGCGCCATGCGCTTCTGCTTCGAGGTCCGCGCCGCTGCGAATCAGGAGCGACGCGATTTCGCATTGGTTGGAGTAGGCCGCGGCGATGCAAGGGCGTCCAGCCGCGGTCGTTTGCGTCGTTCACATCCGCGCCTGCCGCGAGCAAAGCTTCGACCATCGCCAAACCGGCATTGGAGTTTGTTTTCGCCGCAATACTCACCGCGAGATTTAACAGCGTGTTCCCATTGGTGCCGCGCTCTTTGGCAAGGCGCGGGTTGCGCTTCAGAAGCGCGCCAAGGGCCGCTACATCATCTGACTCCAAAGCGCGAAAGGCGGCCAGGAAGGGTTCGCTTGCCGCAACACTCGAATCCGATGCGAGCAGATTCACCCTTTGGGCGAGTTCATCCCAGGTATTGAATCCGTGCTCCCGCGCATACACGAGTCTGGCGTCGGCCTCGGTGAACGGCGCTTGCAGAATCTCCGCGTCTGACGAGTTCGAAAAACGGGGGTGCCATTCACGAATCTGTTCGAGCGCGGCCGGACCCGCGGATTGCCGCGTACGCAAAAGGCCGCGAACCCGATCGGCGATCCACTCCATATCGGGCACAAACACTCTGCTGTAGCGCACGTCCGGCGAACGTTGCGCGTAGGCTTTCAGTTTGGTCCAACTTGCAAATCCCTGTTCCCGCGCGATGACGAACTGAGCATCGTGCAAGGCCATTTCCTGTCGAATGGTGGCGTCGTCCAGATGAGCCCATCGGAGATGGTGCGTTCGCAATCGCGCCAGGGCATCGTGGTTTCCTGTTCGGACCGCCCGCAGTAACTCGCGGGCCTGTTTTTTCTGTTGTTCAAGATGCAAGACAACCTCCTTCATTTGCCTGGTCCGCATAACAGGCGAAAGAGGGTCTTCGAAAGACGGACCTCAAGAGTGCAGGTGGGCGCAGCCCTTTCCGCGGACGGGACGCGCCCGGCGCGCGTCTCAAGTCAGCATAGCAAGTGATCAGCGGAACAGCAGTATGGGCGCAGCGATAACGAGGCCCTTAGTCCGACTCCATGACCTTTAGCGAGCTGCTACGGCAAGTCGCGCTGGCTCCCTGCGCGGGGAGGCGATTCTGCGCGATACCGCAATCCGCCTCTCGGCTTCCTGCATGGCCTGTTCCCAGGAGTCAAACAGTGCAAAACAGTCGAACGATCCGCGCCCCTGCAGAACCCAGTATACGAAGCCCAATTCACTCTCCGAGCGGTAGATGCGGAATCGGTCCCGGCTCGGCGGAACAGCCGGCATTCGGGCGGCCGGGCGGGCAAGCACGTGCCCGACTCCGGAAAGCACAGCGGCTGCTCCGGTCAGAAAGGCGATGCCGGTGCGCGTCCGGGACATCCCGCGGATCAGGCGGTCAAACATGTTCTTACTCCTTGAAAGGGGTTGGTACTAGATTACAGCTTCTTTGGGCGTTCCGGATATAGTTGTCGTCATGAGGAAGCCCCGCAGCTCCGCTCCCCCAACCTCAAACCGACACCTGATCCGCTGGGTCGAGAAAATGGCAGAGCTCACCACGCCGGATCACATCCACTGGGTCGATGGATCCCAGCACGAGTACGATTTGTTGTGCGATCGAATGGTCTCCGCGGGTACATTCATCCGCTTAAATCAGGACCTCTGGCCAGGCTGCTTCCTGGCGCGTTCCGATCCGAGCGATGTCGCCCGCGTGGAAGACCGCACCTTTATCTGTTCTCTCTCGAAAGAAAGCGCCGGCCCTACGAACAACTGGGTGAACCCGTTTGAAATGCGGCGCAAACTACGCAGCCTGTTCAGCGGCTGTATGCGCGGCCGCACCATGTATGTCCTGCCGTTTTGCATGGGACCGCTGGATTCGCCGATGTCGCAGATAGGCGTTCAACTCACCGATTCGCCGTACGTGGTCGTCAGTATGCGCATCATGGCGCGCATCGGCAAGGCTGTATTCGCGGAAATCGATAAGGATGTCAAACGCGTTGTCCCCTGCATGCACAGCGTCGGAGTCCCCCTCGCACCGGGGCAACAGGACGTGAGTTGGCCATGCAATTCAGAAAAGTACATCGTGCATTTCCCGGAAACACGGGAGATCTGGTCCTTCGGTTCCGGTTACGGCGGCAATGCGCTGTTGGGTAAGAAGTGTTTCGCTCTGCGGATCGCTTCGAATATCGCGCGCGATGAAGGCTGGCTCGCCGAGCACATGCTCATAGTTGGAGTAGAAGATCCGGACGGGCAGAAGACTTACGTTGCGGCCGCTTTTCCGAGCGCCTGCGGTAAGACTAACTTCGCCATGATGATTCCTCCGGCGGGCTTCGAAGGCTGGAAGATCACCACCGTCGGCGATGACATCGCGTGGATCAAGCCGGACGAGAGCGGTCGTCTGCGGGCCATTAATCCGGAGGCCGGCTTTTTCGGTGTCGCTCCCGGCACGTCAGCCAAAACGAATCCAAACGCGATCGCTACCCTCTCGAAAAACACCATCTTCACGAACGTCGCGCTCACGCCGAACGGTGGAGTGTGGTGGGAAGGTTTGACCGAACAGCCGCCCCCCGAGTGTCAGGATTGGCGCGGCGAAACGTGGACGCCCACCATTGCCGCCGAGACCGGCAGAAAAGCGGCGCACCCGAATGCGCGCTTCACCGCCCCGGCTTCGCAGTGCCCCAGCATCGATCCCAATTGGGAGTCACCGCAAGGGGTGCCGATCAGCGCTATCGTTTTCGGCGGCAGGCGCGCGCACACGATCCCGCTCATTTACCAGGCCTTTAACTGGAGCGACGGAGTGTACATCGGCGCCACCATGGGTTCGGAAACCACTGCCGCCGCGACTGGAGCCACCGGGCGAGTGCGCCGCGATCCCATGGCCATGCTTCCTTTTTGCGGCTATCACATGGGCGACTACTTTCGTCATTGGCTGCGCATGCAGCGCTCGATCACATCCACGCCGCCCGTCTTCCACGTGAACTGGTTCCGCAAGGACGAGAACGGCCGCTTCCTGTGGCCTGGCTTCAGCCAGAACATGCGCGTGCTGAAGTGGATCGTAGACCGTGTACACAACCGAACCGGCGCGCGCGAAACACCTGTCGGCTGGATGCCGCGTTACGAGGACCTCGATTGGAGCGGGCTCGATTTCGCGAAGGAAGAATTTGACCAACTGCAACAGTTCGACCGGCGGGCGTGGCGCTCGGAGGTAATCGGACACGAGGAACTCTTCATCGACCTGCACGACCACCTGCCGCCGGAAATGGTGTACGAACGGGAGTTGCTGATCTGCCGGTTGTAGGCGATGATGAATGACTTCAAGTGGTTCAGTGAAGGTGAGGACTGTACCGGAGTATCACCTTGGGACTAATAAAAAAGTTTAATGTAGGGTTCAGGATTCTTTCACCCGATAAATGCGAAGATAACGGTGAAAGCACGCGAAGTGCTATCAGTAAGTAGCCATACAAGGAGATATACGTAAATGAAAAAGCTCATGATCGCCGCCCTCGGCCTGTCGATGTTGTCCGGAACGGTTGTGTTCGCCCAGAACACCGCCAGCACCGATTCCACCACGACTGCCAAGAAGCACCACAAGAAGGGCAAGAAGAGCACCGCGAGCACGACCAGCACCACCGCGGCCAAGTAACTTCGCCCCGACATTCGTCGTTTTCAAAACGCGATCGCAGGCGCGTAGTCGCCTCGATCGCGTTTTGTGTTTTTCGCCTATGCGACGATGGCAGCAGGACTATGCCGACCTTGGCGGCATGTTCCGCAGGATTTATCAGGAGGGATTTTAATCGTATGAAATTGCTATGTACCGCCGCACTGACGCTGGGTCTGCTTTCGGGAACCGTGGTATTCGCGCAGAACACGGCCACTTCCGACACAAATAACACCATGACGAGCAACAGCAGCGGTTCGCACCACCACAAGAAGCACAACAAGAAATCGACCGCGACCGATACCGGCGCAACCACTTCCACCACCAAGTAGGCTGCGGACCGCTTCTGCTCCTGTGTGTAACCCGCCCTGGCTGTGATTGGTGCTCGATCTCAGTTCATCGGCGCAGTAGAGTGCGTTTGGGTTCCGGAGGAGGGGCAGGCAGCGAGTTATCTACCGCCCGCTGCACGGCCAACAGGTCGTTCCGTGCACCGCCCGATCGTGTAGCTGGTTCATCGACGAGGCTGAACATTTCGTTCGCCCAGACCACCGATTCCATGTATACGTCGGAGATACTCTGCGCTGGCAGAAACAGGCGCTGCACCAGAACATCCAGTGCGTCCCACTCGCCTGCTTCGTAGCGTATCGCGATTTCGTAAACGGTCGAAACGCCGGTCGGACCGGACGTCCCTAGCAAGGGAGCGCGAATCGAGGCTGGCAGGTTCAACTCGAGCAGCACTTCGGACAGCGGCCGGTTCACCAGCGCGTCCAGCAACGAGAACAGGCCGACCAGGAACGCATCGCTTGCCGGGTTGATGCCCGCCGCCAGGGCTAACTTCTCGCAGAAGCGCGCCCGCACGAGTGCGTGCACTATCAGCTCTCTCACCGAGCCCATCGCTAGACCGGGCAACGTGGCTAACGTGATCCAGCGGCGCGTGTCCAGTTCACCGAGAACGACGAGCGCATCGCGCACCGACGAGATCGGTTTCGCGCGCGCAAACAAAGCGGAATTGACGTAGCGGAAAAGTTTGTAGCTGAGCGAGATGTCGCAGCGGATGATGTCTTCAATCTTCTTGAAATCCAGATCTTCATGCTGGAGCTCTTTCAGCAGGCGCAGCGAATTCACCTTGATCGATGGCACCTGCTGCCCTTTCAGCAGCGTCGGTTTCGCGAAGAAGAAACCCTGGAAATAGTCGTACCCGGCTTCGCGCGCCCATTCAAACTCTTCGTGCGTCTCGACCTTTTCCGCAATCAGGCGCCGTCCGCGTCCGCTGAATGCCTTGGCCAGTCGCGCCTGGTCATCGCGGGTAGTGCCGCGGAAATCGACTTTCACAAAATTGGCCAGCGCGCCGAGTTCGTCATCGCTACGGCGATCGCCCATCACGTCATCGAGCGCCAGCAGGTAGCCCATCTTTTTCAGGCTAAGGCAGGACGCAATCACTTCCGGGCTAGGCTTTACGCTCTCGAGGATTTCTATGACTACACTCTTCGGAGGGAATAAGGAGGTGAACTCGGACGTGAGCAACTGCTCGCCAAAATTGATAAACACCGGCGCATTGCAAGCCAGCACTTCCAGGCCGGACGACAGCAGGCTGTTGGCAAGCACCTGGAGCGTCGTTGTCGTGTCGTCTCTTACGGAGCAAACGTTCTGCTGACAGGAGCGGAACAGCAGTTCGTATCCAAATAGTGACAGGTTTCGGTCGAAGATCGCGTGGCGAGCAATGAAGACATCCACGTTAGTGCTTATCGTGCAAAACGCGGTAGATCTACAGTGGAAAGAAATACTTTCAGCGGGCTTTCAGACTAATCTGATTCGCTTAAGCGCTTCCATGCGATCACTTGCTCGCCGGTTGCGGGGACGCTGAATCCTGTTTCTTCTGTTCGGCATGGTGTGCGGCCCAGTCGGCCTCGGTGGCTGCATCTCCGACCGCGTTTTTCTGGACTTCCTGTTTCACGTCCTGCTTCACAGAGTGCACCGCGTCCTTCACATTGGATTTCGTGTCGTGCCCTAGCGAGACGAGCTTTACGCGCACGGTTTTCCTGCCGAACTTGCGGCAGGCCCGTTCGTTTGGAATGTAGATATCGAGATGCCGGCCGACCACGCTCTCCCCTGTATCGGCTACTACATACTCTCCGGAATAACGGCCCGCGCCTCGAATTTTGATGATGCTGCCCAAGGGTAGGTAGTTCGGATCCGCCGCGACGACGTGCCGTTGGACCGGAATGCCCGACGCCGTTAACCCGTGCTGGTCGTAAGCAGTGGCCAGGTAATGACCGTTCGCAACCGCGTTATCCGCCCGGCTTACGCCAACTCCCGCAAAGGCGGCGAACGCGGCGAGCAGAACAATGCTCTTCACGATACGTTAGAGCACTCGTACACTCGGGCGAGTACCTCAGTGATAATACAGGGGCGTCAGGATTGCGGTTCGCGCAAGACGTCGTCGAGCAGAGAAGTGAAGTCTTTGGTTCGATGCTCTACCGAATGGCGTAGGGTGTCGAGTTGCTTTTCGACAGATTGGAGACGGTCCGCCAAATGCAGGCACGCAAGGACCGCCGTACGTGTAGAGTCCAGATTGCCCGCCCGGCGCGCGATCTGGGACATCAAGTCATCCACCTGCTGCGCTAAGGCTTCCGTGGTCGCCGCATCCCCTGCAGTCGTCAGACTGTAGGTCTGATTGAAGATCGTGACGCGGACAGTGTTCACGGAGCTCAACTCTCAGGACACTAGCTGGCGCTGAGAAGATCGAGTTGGCCGAGCAGCTTTTCGATGCGCGCCTTGACCTGTTTGCGCTCGCCGCGCAAGCCGTTGAGTTCTTCCTGGGTCTGCTTCAGACGCCCCTCAAGCTCACCGTTTTCCTTCTGGAATTCGGTCGATAGCGCCTGCGCCTCGTCGCGGGCAGCGCGCGTTGTATCGAGTTCGGCCTGGGTCGCGCTGAGCCGCTCCTGCAGTTGCTGATTTTCACCGCGCAATTGCGTGATCGCCTGAACGGCTCGCGTGATGCGCTCTTCGAGGCTGGCTAGGGTTTCGAGGTCTTGCTCTTCGGCTGTTTCCATGGGTGGTACCGTCCGCAAAGTATCGAACAGCGGCAGATTGCGCTGTTGCACGTTCCTTGAAAAGATTATCCGCTATTGCACGTGAGCGGCGTGCGCGGCTTTTGCTTTTTCGACCAGAGAGCCGAATACGGCCGCATCGTTGATTGCGATGTCAGCCAGGATTTTGCGGTTCAGATCGATGCCCGCGCGCTTCAGGCCGTTGATGAACTTGCTGTAGGAGATCCCCGAATTCCGGCAGGCCGCGTTGATCCGGACGATCCACAGCTTCCGGAAATCGCGTTTCTTACGGCGGCGTCCAACGAAGCCGTAGCGCAGCGCTTTCTCGACCGCTTCCTGCGCGGATCGATTCAGCTTTGACTTGGTAAGGAAATACCCCTTCGCGAGGCGTAGGGTTTTGCGGCGGTAATCTCGCCGATGGGTTCCTCTTTTAACTCTTGGCACGTTTTCTCCTTTCAGTTAAGCGGATTTGACAACCCGCATCGAGGGTCGCAGGCACGTGCGGCGCAACTGCTCCCACTCGAAAAAATTTCTTGAACGCGAAGACTAGTAAGGCAGCATCACCCGAAGCTTGGCCTGATCCGCAGGATCAGCGATCACGCCCTGGCCCAACTTGCGCTTACGCGAGCGCGGCTTCGAAGTCAGAATGTGCCGTGCAAAGGCATGCCGGCGCGCGACTTTGCCCGTACCCGTCTTCTTAAAGCGCTTTGCTGCGCCTTTGTGTGTTTTCAGCTTAGGCATTGGAATGTCTCGATTGGAGTTCGACTCTTTTGGGTTACTTTGCGGCTCGCAGCCACGCAAGGCGGAACCGCTCAGAGGGAGCAAGCAGAACTACTCAGGCGAGTATAGCACAGCAGAACGGCCTAATGGCGGCTTAGCGCCGGTGTCCCGCGCCCCGGCGTGAAGCTGTCTCGGCCTGTTCCTTGCGCGAACCCACTGCGGCTCATCTACATAGAGACATAAAAACTCTAAATTTCATTCGCCCTCTTGGAATGTAATATTCCCTATGGTAGTATTTCGATAAATAATTCTTCATTCATAACCCTGCCCACCACTCCTCGGGCGTGGCCACGCGCTGCCGTTTTTGGAGCGCCGTCCGAGGTGTGCGTAGGCGGGATTGACCTTATTTAGGAGAACAAGTGGTTCGTTTTCTTTTATATACTGCGTTCATACTGATGGTGGGCAGCGTGGCTTCTGCCCAGACGCCCACCATCGGCGGTTGCACTATTTTTCCCTCAAACAACGTCTGGAACACTCCCATCGACAAACTGCCCGTGAGCGCTAACTCCGCCAACTACGTGCAGAGCATCGGCGGTTCCAGCCCGCTTCACCCCGATTTTGGCAGTGCTTCGACAAACGGCATTCCGTACACGGTGGTGAACGGTTCACAAACACCCATTAGCCTCGACTTCGCCTATGCAGGAGAAAGCGACGCGGGCCCTTACCCGATGCCGGCCTCACCGTCGATCGAGGGCGGTTCGGATCATCACATCTTGCTGATCGATACAGCGAACTGTACCGATTACGAAATCGACGGCGCGTCCCCGAATGGAGACGGAACATGGTCGGCCAGCTCGGGAGCGATTTTCGACCTCTCCTCCAACCAATTGCGTCCATCCGGTTGGACTTCAGCGGATGCCGCGGGTCTGCCCGTTCTGCCTGGCTTGGTCCGCTATGACGAAGTCGCCTCGGGTGTCATCCATCATGCGATCCGCTTCACGGCGCCTCGGACCGACAACAGTTTCATCTGGCCGGCGCGCCATGAAGCATCGTGGTTTTCTGGTGCCCAGTATCCTCCCATGGGAGCTCGCTTCCGATTGAAAGCTTCTTTCGACGTGAGCTCGTTCCCGCCATCGGCTCAGGTCATTCTGAACGCGATGAAGCAATATGGGATCATTTTGGCCGATAACGGATCGCCCTGGTTCATTAGCGGCGTACCGGACTCGCGCTGGAGCGATGACGATTTGCACTCTCTCACATTTGTAAAAGGCTCGGATTTGGAAGCGGTCGATGAATCGGCGCTGATGCAGGATCCGAACTCGGCGGCCGTGAAGCAGACCACGAACGCACCGGATACTGGCATCGGCAATCAATGGGTCAATCTGGTATCGCGAAACAGCGGCAAATGTCTGGAGAGTACGGGATCGTTACTGGCCGCCTTCATGCAGCAGTGGAGTTGTTCTACATCCCCGGATCAGCGCTTTCTGTTGACGCCGGTAGACGGTGGGTACAAGATTTCCGTCCAAAGCTCAGGATTTCAGCTCGATGTGGATGGAGGCCCAAGCGCAACATCGAACGGAACGCCGGTGATCCAGTATCCCTATTGGGGCGGCAGCAATGAGATCTGGACGGTCACTCCAGCGTCTACGGCCGGATACTACAACCTGCACCCCGCGAATAGCGGGAAGTGTCTTGATGTGTCCGGCATCTCTCAGTCAGATGGCGCAATGGTTTGGGTGTGGTCGTGCTGGGGCGGCGCAAACCAGGACTGGCAGCTCAAACCGTAAGAACCAAAGCCTGAGGTTCTCCGCAGACCAGTAAGCGGGCGGCGGCTGGGAACTGTGGAAAATTCTGGTTCCAGACCAGCGCTTGCTCAAATGGCAGCGCAAGTGTTTGTGCAAACGTAAGCTTTTCACAGTCCATGAAGCAGGGGGGATTATAGTGTTAGCAAATCGCCACGCGATTCCCCCCTCTTTACCATGAGTAGTCCCGCAGTCGGCTTTTCTCGCGCACCAGACGTTCGCGCGCAGCAGGCTGACGAAGAACAGGCGCAAGCGCAGGTCGATTTGGCTCTCGAAGACCTCGCGCACGGCGCATTCACCAGCGCTGGTTACGCAATCCGGAATGCCCTCAAGCTGGTTCCGCGGGACGAGCATATCCAGCGATGTTTCCACGACATCGAACGCCATTGGCGGGAGCACCGGTATCAGGTGCAGAACTGGCGCGATGCCGTCCTTAACGCTGAACTCGCAACGCGAGCCGGCGACATGACGCCGGCTGCCCTATCGCTGATCGGAATCGAGCAGGCCGATCTGTTTTCCGCGCCCTCCGCTTCCGAGTATCTCCGCGCAACCGAGTTGAAACACGCTGTACAGGGCCGCGTGGCCGCGCTCGAAGGCGTTTCACAGATCGCGGCATCCCATATCGAGGCGGGCAGAAAAAAAGCCGCGCGCGCGATATGCGCCAGATATCTGCCCGTTGCGCCCGAGCATGAATGGTTAACCGCATTGGCGCGAAAGATCGGCATGGAGCCGGGCGTGCGGGCGATGGCGCATTTATGCAAACCGTTGAGTTCGCCCGAGAAGATCGAAGCGGTATTCGAGATCCACGATACGGACGCGGCGCAAGCGGCATGCGCGAATTGGGAGATCCGTCAAGAAATACTTGATGCGATCGACGCCGAACCGGATCTGGTAAAGCAGACCGTGCTGTTACGGCAAGCCGGGAAACGGTTCCCCGGCGAGTCTCTGTTTGGGCGCGAGTTGGAGCTTCTTGAGAAGCGGCAGCGGCTCCAGACCCTTCCGAAAGCGCCCGCTTGGGTGAGTCCGGCTGAGCCGAAAGTCGCCGCGTGGCAGCCGCCCCGTTGGATCCTCGAAGCCGTCGCCGTTTGCGCAACCTTTGCCTGCACTGCGGCCCTGACGTATGGTCTTCTGCTACATCGGAAACGTGCCAGCGTGGCAATACCTTCTGCGCCTGTCCGTCACGAGTCGGTTACGGTGGCGCGGCCGCGCGAGTTTGGCGTCGCACTCATCAGCCGAGTGTCCGTTTCGGTTTTCATGGATTTCAAGCCGCTGTCTCGCGTCGACGACCATTCGCTGCATACGCTGCCCTGGCCGAAAGGAGATCACGTATTGTCGGTCGGACATGGCAACGCGCTGCTGCATCTGTTCACGAAAGTGCGGCAAGGCGCCCCTGCTCCGGAACTGCACAACGGAGGCCTTTCCGCGGTGCTGATCAGTCAAGGACATCTGGCAGTAACGGATCCGCGGCCGCAATCGATCACCCTCGACGGTAGAGCGCTGTCAGGCGGAATGCTGGACAAACCGCTGCCAATCGGGCCGGGCCCACACGAGTTGAGCCTCGCGGGTCAGCCATTCACGTTCGAGGCTTCCATTGATGAACCGCTTATTTTGATCGCGGCGCCGGAGCGAAAGGTGGCGAGGCCTCGACCACGGAGACGGCGGAAGTAAATCTGCGGACGGCATGGCCGGAGCCGTCGGCGGTCACGCCGTTCCCTCGAAAATCGACCAACAACCCCAATCAACTTACCGCCGAAGAGTGCGTGGGCTGAGCTGCTTGTAGGCTTGCCAGCAGTACAGCGCAAATACCGGGCAGGCGCGGAAGGCGGTTTCATAAACGCCTGGGACAATCGCTGAACTGCACGGAAAGACCCGAACCCTGCCAAGGATTTGCACGTACCCCCGAGAGAGTCGGTCCGTAAAAATAACAGTATCAACAGAGGGACAAATCGATGGATTGGGACAACGGGATGCTAAATCACCTTCGGGCCGTGCCTGAGGCAACGGGCCAAGTCGCGTTTCAATCCTATTGCCGCGCCTGTAAAGACCTTACGCCTATGCAGACATGGGATCGGGAGGAACTTCGCTCCGACCTCGAAGAGAGGACGATCAAAATCATCTGCGACCGTTGCGGTCAGTCATGGCCGATCTCTGAAGGAAATCGCGTCAAACTGCTCCGCGATCTCAGGAGTGAAACGGTCTGACCGCGAACTGGCGTCAACTCGTCTCTGCATGATCATGGATTGCGCGGAGGAGGGGGAGGAGGCGGGGGCGGGGGCGGTGGTGGCGCCAGGGGTGAGGAGTAGCGGTGATCCCTCGGCTTGGCGGCGAGCGACTTCTGGGCCCATTCCTCGGCCTCTTTCAGGTTGGCTGTGGACCCTGCACTGTTTTCGGCCATAAAGGCTTTCAGGCGATAAAGCAGATTCATATATGCCATGGCGTCGGAGTAGTTAGGGTCGATTTTGATGGCGCTTCCGAGCATTCGAATTCCTTCGTCGATCGTGGGGCCATACTGATCGCGCAAGTTGGCACGGATAGAAGGGTCGGGGAGAAACGGAGCACTATCGGGTCGGAGGCCAGCGGCGTTTCGGGCGGCCATGACCGCGGGAAACGCGACCGCGAAATCGCTAACCGCCAGCGAATAGTAAGCCGTCTTTTCGTTTGGATACACCGCCACGATTTTGCGGGCCCACTCATGGGCTTCGCGGGGCTTGTTACTCCAAAGCGAAACGTTCAACATCCCGTTCAGGCCTTGTTGATTGACCGGATCGATCGCCAGTAGTTCGGCTAGGTCCTGCTGTGCCTGGCTGAGCAGTTGAGGATCGTCCTGATTCTCTTTCAGTTGCTGCATGAGCGGCTCGAGGGCTTTCACTTTCGACGCCGCGTCGGCACTGTTCTGCGCATGGGCTTCGACGGCAATTCCGGAGATAACGATGCTGCACAACACCAAAGTGGCGAGCGCTGCTGAGAGGCGTATGCGGGCAAGCTTCAGGTTGACGGCTTGACGATGAAGAAGGCGATGAACGCGGCGTTCCAGAATATTACCGTCGAAGACGCCCAGCAGATAGCTGGGTTTAGGCGCCGCGTTGATCGCCGCTGCCGCAAAACTTACCAATGAACGAGCATAGACACAAGAATCCTGCACTCGGCTGGTGACGAATTCATCGCATGCCATTTCCCGAGTTTCTTCAATGCTCCGCAAGATGAGCCAAGAAGCGGGATTGAAGGAAACGGGAACAGAGAGCAAGCGACAAAGAATGTTCACGGCGAAATCATGACGGGCGACATGGGCCATTTCATGGCCGATTGCCGTCGTTAGCTCCTCTTCATTCGTTGAAAGAAGGAGCGTTTCGGGGAGAATAATAAACTTGCGCAAGAAACCGGCAGCGGCGGGCGTCAAGATACGGGCAGAAGTTAGTAACTGTATATCAGAAAGGCCAAACGATTCGGCGCAACGAGCCCATACCCGGCGGACGACAGGAGATGGATCGCGATCGTACTGCCCCGCCGGATAAGCCCCGTGCGGATAAGAGCTCGCAGAAGTTTAGCGAAGCAGAATGAGAGAAACAGGAGAAAGACGAGAGCCACACGATGGTCTGGCAGAAATACGCACGATCTTTAAGGTGCCGTTTGATCTTGCCCTTGCGTTCGAGGACATTGAGCATCGTTTGCACCGTGGTCTAGGCGAGATTGCGGACTCGTTTCGGGAGAGACCTGCGGAACGTGGTGGCAGGTTCGGCCTGCCGTGGCTGCTGAGTTTATGCTCCCCGGAACGGGCCCGTGTCGCGGGTCGGGTAATTCCGTTCCGTTGCCGCCCGCGCAGCGGCGCCGCACCACGGTTCCATTAGAGAATCTTCTTGCCCATGGCGGAGGTGACGAGTTCGACTCCCAGCAACGCTGTGCGGTTCGCCTCGTCGAATACTGGGTTGACTTCGACCACTTCCATCGAAAGCATGCCGGAACAGTCGCAGATGGTTTCCATCGCGAGGTGAGCTTCGCGATAGGTCATGCCGCCGCGTACAGGGGTTCCGACTCCGGGCGCTTCGTCGGGGTCCACCGAATCCATATCGAGCGAGAGGTGAAAGCCGGCGGCGCCGTCGGTTGCTCGCGCGATGGCTTCGCGCAGGAGCGAACCCAAACCGCGCTCATCGACATCGCGCATCGTGAAGGCCGTCACGCCCGGACTGACGAATGATTTCTCGTTCAGCCAGATCGACGTCGCGAACGCCGATCAGCACGACGTTGCGTCCGTCGACCTTTGGTGCGTAATCGAAGATGTGCGTTAGCTCTTGCGGTCCGCGGCCCAGGCAGCAAGCGAGCGGCATACCATGCACGTTGCCGCTGGGGCTTGATTCCGGCGTGTTCATGTCGGCGTGAGCGTCGATCCAGATCACGCCGATCTTCTGACCGCGATCCCGGAAGTAGCGCGACACTCCGGCCACCGAGCCCACAGCGAGTGAGTGGTCGCCTCCCAGAACAAGCGGGAATTTGCCGTCAAGCAACACTCCAAACACTGTCTCGGCGAGTTTGTTGCACGTCTTGGCAATCGGGCCGAGATAGCGTGCATTCTCGGGCCCCAGGGGAGTGCTTTCAGGCTGAGCGACACTGACGTTGCCGAGGTCCTCCACCTTGTAGCCGAGTCCTTCGAGCTTGCTGTTCAGACCAGCCAAACGAAGTGCCGATGGACCCATATCGACGCCACGCCGGCCGGCTCCGAGATCGAGCGGCGCGCCAATCACGGCGATGGCTGAGCGGCGCATTACGGTCGCGTGCGATAGAGCATGCGTGGATACGGAATCGTCTCGCGCACATGTTCGAGCCCGCACATCCAGGCCACAAAACGCTCTACGCCCATTCCGAAACCACCATGCGGAACGGTTCCGAAGCGGCGCAGGTCGAGATACCACTCGAAGGCTTCGCGCGGCAGCTTGTGTTCTTCGAGACGCTTTTCGAGCAGGGCCAGATCGTGCACACGCTGCCCTCCGCCCACAATTTCGCCATAGCCTTCGGGAGCGATCACGTCGACTCCGAGAGCGAGTTCGGGACGCTGCTCATCGGTCTGGAAATAGAACGCTTTGATCTCGGCCGGGAATCGATCGACGATGACGGGACGATCCATGCCTTCCGTGAGCAGCGTCTCGTCGGTATTACCGAAGTCGGAGCCCCATTGGATCTGACTGCCTTTACTTTGCAGGATCTTGATGGCATCGTCGTAGCTCATCCGTGGAAACGGCTTGGCTACGCTCTCGAGTTTCGCCGTATCGCGTTCGAGCACGTGCAGCTCTTCACGGCGGTTCTCGAGGATGCGGCTAACCAGGTACACGATGAGGTCTTCTGCCACGCGCTTGACCTCCTCGAGATCGGCGTAGGCCATTTCGGGCTCGACCATCCAGAACTCGGTCAGATGGCGGCGGGTCTTCGATTTTTCAGCGCGGAACGTCGGCCCGAAGCAGTACACCTTGCCGAAGGCCATCGCGTTCGCCTCGTTGTAGAGCTGGCCAGATTGCGTGAGGTAGACCTTCTCTTCATCGAAGTAGTTCACTTCGAAGAGCGTTGTGGTGCCTTCGCAGGCCGCGGGTGTAAAGATCGGCGTATCGACCAGCGTGAAGCCGTGCGAGTCGAAGTAGTCGCGAATGCCTTTGATCACCTCGTGCCGCACGCGAATCGCGGCGTGCTGACGGCGGCTGCGCAGCCAGAGGTGGCGGTGGTCCATGAGGAAGTCCACGCCGTGATCTTTGGGAGTGATGGGATACGGGTGATCCTCGGAGACGCGCTGTAAAATCTGCGCGTTGGTGACGTCCAGTTCAAAGCCGCCAGGCGCGCGTGTTTCGGCGCGAAGCGTGCCCTCGACAATCAAGGAGCTTTCCTGCGTCAGACCCTTGAGCTGCTCGAACAACTCTTCCGGCAGGCTCGCTTTCACGGCGACGCACTGCATCATGCCGCTGCCATCACGCAGGATGGGGAACACGATTTTGCCTGATTTGCGGAGGTTGTACAGCCAGCCCTGTATCCGAACGTGCTCGCCCGCATGCTGAGCGGCGTCCGCGATGCGAATCGTCACCGGTGCTGCTGTTTCGCTACTCATCTGTTCTGATTCCGTCCAAGAATTCCACCGACCTTTGCGCCTCTTCCATCGGGTGGGTCACCGCTTCAGGCTCACGCAATTCGAGCAGCAGCGGGCACTCCGGCAACGAGCGTAATAGCTTCATGGTTCGCTTCCAATCAATTGTCCCTTTGCCGGGGAACAGATGGGAATCGGCTTTGCCGTCGTTATCGTGCAGATGCACCGAACGGATGCGGGATCGCATCTGGGCAAATTCGTCTTCAACACTGCCCGCCATGTGCGCGTGACCGGCATCGAAGCAGTAGCCGAGATCCAGGTGAGTGGCGCCGAGAAAGTAATTCAGGCGCGGGGCGGTGGACAGGGCGTTCGGTGTGTTCTCAAGCAGTACCTCAACGCCGCGCTGCGCGGCAAACACCTTCAGTTCTTCGAGCGAGGAGAATGCGGTGTCGATGCGCCACTCCTCGAACTCCTGGCCGCTGGACGCCAAGGTGCTGAACGATGTAGCGAAACGGGATGATCTCGGCGATCTCGAGAGCGCGTTTGATCTCGTCGACCATCGCGATGCGGCGCGCCTTTGTGCGCTCGGTGATGTCGATTACCGATTGCGGCCCGGAGCGGCCCCACACATCGTCGCTGTAGAGCGGAGCGTGAATGGAGTGCACCTTCAGATTTGAGTCGCGGAACCAGTGGCCGAGTTCAGTAATCTGCGCCTTATCGCGGTAATCGAGGTGCTGGCGCGCGCAGAAGATTTCGACCTGCGGGAAGCCGGCGTCCCAGGCCCGTTCCAGCCACACAGCAGTGAGCCGATGACGCACAAACAGATGCGTTGAAAGTACAGGTGTCATGAAATGGATCGGTTCTTCTAATACGCGGATACTTTTCCATGCAAGCGCGATTCGGTGCCACCTTCGAGCAGGCGGCCGCTCGCCGCAATGGCTTCGACACGCGCCACGCCTTCGGTCGGCGCTACCCGGTATCCCATCGCTTCGAGCTGAGCGGTCACCGCCGGATCAAAGCCCTTTTGAAGGTACAACACGTCGGGCTTCCACTGTTCATGAAAGCGCGGCAGATCTACGGCGTCCTGCACATTCATATGGAAGTCGAGGACATCCAGAACGACTTGCATCACGCCCGTGGTGATGCGCGAACCGCCGGGCGCGCCCGCGACGAGCTTTAATTTACCGTTCCTTGTGACTATGACCGGAGTCATGGACGAAAGCGGCCGTTTGCCAGGTTCGATTGCATTGGCGTCGCCACCGACCATCCCGAACATGTTGGGGACGCCGGGCTTGGCGGCGAAATCGTCCATCTCATCATTTAGAAGGAAGCCGAGCCCCGGCACGGTGATGCCGTTCCCGTAAGAGTTGTTCAGCGTGTACGTCATGGCGACCGCATTCCCGTGTCCGTCCACCACATTGAAATGAGTGGTCTGATCGCTTTCATGCGCGTTCAAGCGTGCGCTTACGGAGCCTGCAAGACCCGGGCCAATCGCCTCGCTGGAGCTGGCATGGACAGGATCGATTGTCGCGCGGCGCTCGCTGATATAGGC
The DNA here is from genome assembly GCA_963795905.1 of uncultured Acidobacteriaceae bacterium. Taxonomy (GTDB): domain Bacteria; phylum Acidobacteriota; class Terriglobia; order Bryobacterales; family Bryobacteraceae; genus Bog-105. The sequence goes on from CAWCJG010000002.1 coordinate 237,671, forward strand.
CGGCGCAAGTAGCGCGCGCACGGGCACGTTGTAGAAATCCGGGTCGCCGAGGTAAGCGCTGCGATCGGCATAGAAGCGGCGCATGACCTCGGCTTCATAGTGGACCGCTTTGGCGGAGTCGGGGCCGTTCGAACTGAAACCTGTTCCCGCAAGCATGTCGAGCATCTGCAGCAGGCCGACGCCGCCGGCGCTCGGTGGAGGCGCGGTCAGGACATCGAAGCCGTGATAGTGGCCGGCCAGGGGATCGCGGCGTTTTACTCGATACGCCGCAAGGTCGGCGGTAGTGATCAATCCGCCATGGCCCGCCATTTCAGCGGCAAAGCGCTGAGCCGTTTCGCCGGTGTAGAACTCAGCCGCGCCGTTGCGGGCGATGCGGTCGAGAGTCGTCGCGAGTTCGGGCTGCTCAAATACATCGCCGGCAGCGTATGGGTTGCCGTTGCGAAGGAAGATTCGTTTCGATTCGAGGTCCGTCGCGAGGACGCTGGCGCCGCGGAGAGAGGCGGCAACTGGTTCGGTCAGAAAGAAGCCATCGCGCGCGAGGCTGACCGCGGGCTCGACGAGTTCTGCCCAGGACTTCGAACCGAAAGCTGCATGTGCGGCGGCCAGTCCAGCAACCGTTCCGGGGACCCCAGAAGATCGCCAACCATACAAGCTATCTTTTGTGACCGAACCGTCTGGGCCGAGGTACATGTCACGGGAGGCGTGCTGAGGAGCCTCCTCACGGAAATCGAAGAAGGCGGTCCGGCCATTGGCAAGACGGACCAGCATGAAGCCGCCACCGCCTAGATTTCCGGCAACCGGGTGAGTAACGGCAAGCGCGAAAGCTACGGCAATCGCGGCGTCGACCGCGTTTCCGCCGGTCTTGAGGACGGCTAAGCCGGTCTCAGCCGCAATGGGTTCCTGGGCCACGACCATTCCGTGTGTGCCGGAAACCGGGGTTTTGGCGAAGGCCGAAGCGGCCAGACTGGCCACCAGACACACCAATCGCGCGAAAGCGGAACGCTTGGCCATCGATGCCAATGTAGCAGAGGAATTTGGAAAGACTGGAGGGGAACTACTGGCTGATTGCCTTGAGACGCAACGTCAGGCGACTCTTGTATCGCGCCGCGGTATTTGCCTTGATAATGCCCCACTTCGCTGCGCGATCCACCAGTGAAAAGGTGGCGGGCAGAGTGTCCGTTGCAGCCTTAACATCTTTCGTTTCAAGGAGCCGGCGCATGGTCCGGATCTGGTGGCGCAAGCGAGTCTTGCGAGTCCGGTTGATTGCCGTCCGGCGTTCTGTCATGCGGACGCGCTTCAACGCAGAGATTGTATTTGCCATTAACCTACTGACCTAATCCTTAACTAAATGCTCACCTTAGGATAGCGTAGCGGCAGCGCGGGGTGCAAACGCTACGCCCGTGGCGGATGGGGGGAACGAACCCATTTTAGCGGTCAGCTTCCAGCCGCCAGCGCGAATGGGCCATGAATCTCGATCGCGCGGGCGGCCATTGTGCGCCAGGCATAGCGGACTCCGATGAATACCAGAAACAGACCGATGGCTCCATTGAGCGGGTTTCCGCTGAAAACGCCCAGCACGGGCGAAGCCAGACCGACTCCGATCAGAACCAGCGTGGCAACCCCAATGTTACCCGGTTCGTGCTCGGCAGGGCGGCTTTCGGCGCCCGGCGCTGCCGACGCCTGGACGGTCTGATGCTTTTCTTTCGACCATTCGTGGACGGCCTGGGGTATCGCGCTGATAGAGACCGCTGAATAGGTCAGCAAGGCGGCCGCAATTTGAAATCTTCGGCCGCCGCACGCCGGCGCGGCTTTCCTCATGGCTAGGCAGATGAACCAGGCGACGCCGATAGCGAGATAACCGATGTTGAAACCAGTCAGGATGCCGAAAGCGGAATAGGCAACGAACCCAAGGAAGGCGGCTCCGGAGCCGAATATCAGAGCCCGGCCATAATCGCCCACGGAATGGACGGGTTGCGCACTTTCGCGACGGCCGCATTCCGAGCAGAGTTTCCAATGACCCAGCCGGTAGTACTCATTTGCAAGCGCGACGTTGCAGCGTCCGCAGCGTTCGACCAGATCCGAAGTAACAGATTCCATTCAGTTTCCACAAAGGATATACCAGGCGATGGTAAATCCGCAATTCTCCTGGCGTGGTATCGCATGGGCCGTTTCTGAAGGAACGAAGCCACCGCTCACAGCGGCTGAGCTTTTGAGGGAACGAAGCCATTTGCCGAAGGCGGATTCCAAAGGTCTTCATCCGATTTCAGCCGCTGAGTATGTCAGAGGCTGTTCGCAGGCCTCTGTGCAGTACACCTAAGCAGTTGGAAACGCGTCATCAATATTTTTCACCGATGAGTACGGGGCCTTCTAGTACCTAAGTCCTAGGACATAAGGGGTTGGCTAAGACAGATTTCCGCCTGGTTTTTTCCTATGCTAGTATTTCTTCCCAACCTCTCAGATGACCAATCGCCTTGTGTGTATCGCTCTGGCCGCGACGATTTGCTGTGTAGGCGCGCAAACACAGATCCGGCCGCAGACTCAAACTGTCAATCCTCGCCTCGTGTTTGGGAAGGCGCCTGGACAGGCCGAAGCCTGGATTGCTCATGGCGCGCAACACTCGGTGCTGATCGATGCGACCGGCGCACTTATCCAAATGGAGGACCGGCCAGTCCGGTTGCGATTTACCGGCGCGAATTCGGCGGCTCCGGTGACGCCCGACGAGAAGCAGCCTGGGCACGTGAATTACCTGATCGGGAGGGATCCGAGCAAGTGGATCAAGGACGAGCCGACGTACGGACGCATCCGATTTGCGCAGGTCTACCCCAGTACCGACGTGGTCTGGTACGGGAGCGAGGGGAAACTCGAGTACGATCTAATGCTCGGCGCGGGCGCGGATCCCAGCGCGGTTCGCATGCATGTGGACGGAGCAGGCAAAATCACGCTGAAAGACGGTGGCGTGGAGATACAGGCCGGCAAAGAATCGCTTGAACTCCGACCGCCGGTTGTGTATCAGGATCGCGATGGCAAGCGCGTGCATGTGGATTGTGGTTATGAATTGCTCGCGAATGGGGATGTGGGATTCAAGCTGGACGCATATGACCGTTCGCGAGCCGTCGTGATCGATCCGGTTTTGCTGTACGGGAGCTACGTAGCGGTTGGCGGGCGGATTACGACCGATGCGAAGGGGAACGTGTATGCTGCGGGCTCTTATCTGTGGACGTACGTTCCGGTAACACGGGATGCGCAACCCGGCTTTAGAGGGAATCGAACGATCGCCGCGGCGAAGTACAACGCGGGGGGCGAGCTTCAGTACGCGACCTTTATTGGCGGCGGCCCCTTTGACACGCTGGCTGGAATTGCGGTCGGTAACGACGGGCGACTGGTGATAACGGGCAGCGAAGGCGATGGACAACAGTTTCCCTACACAATGCCACCGACGAACCCCCAAGACCTCCACGGTTTTGTCCTGAAGCTGACCCCCGACGGAGACGGTTTCGCATTCGCAGTGCCCATCGCAGGTTCTCCCGATGCTCCCGGCGCTGTGGCGGTCGACCATGAAGGAAACACGTATGTCACGGGCCAGTGGCCGCTTACACCAACCCCGGGTGCCTATCAGTCGCCTGTGACTGCCGGGTTTAACGACGGTTTTCTGATCAAGTACTCTGCTTCTGGCTCTGTTGTCTATTCTGCCGCTCCTCCCGGCAACCTGCAAGCTCAAGCGATGGTTCTGGATCAAGCGGGGAACGCCTATGTTGCGGGTTCGATTCCCTTCAGCTCCCTGCCTTCGTTTCCCGCTGGAACAGCCGGCATTACACGGAAGGGCGGGCCGAATGATGCGTCCTGGTTCGTCTACCAAATGAGCGCTGACGGAAGCAAGTTGGGATGGGCCTCCCTGCTTGCCGCAGCTACACCATTCGCGAACTTCAACGGACTAACCGCGATGGCGCGGGACGCCTCCACGGGTCTGCTGTATATCACCGGTACCACCACTGCGACGGACGTACCCACGACTCCGAACGCATTCCAGCGGACGATGGCTCCCGGTGCAAGTATCGCTGGCCTTCTCGCCAGCATCACACCAGATGGAATGCAGTTCCCTGCGGTCACGTATCTGAACGGTGCGCAGGCAGCCTCGGGCATCGCGGTAACCGCAAACGGTGTCGTTGTAGTAGGACTGGCTGGATCGGCGAAGTTACCTGTGAAGGCGCCCATCCAGGGGGATGCGGCGTCTTCGCCTATAACTTTGGCCAAGAGCCAGGATGCCGGAGCCACCTGGACGAACCTCAACGCTCTGCCGGAACCGCCTCTGGCGATCTGGATCGATCCGCAACAGCCCTCGGTGATTTTGGCGTTCAGCACCGATCACGTGTTCCGATCCTCTGATGCCGGACTCAGTTGGACCAAGGTCTTTGATTCGTCGCTCAGTTTCGCTGTTTCTCCGGACGGAAGTGCGTTGTACCTGTCGGGATACCCCGTCGGGCTGTACCGATCATTGGACCGGGGTGCGACGTGGACACAAATCACCACGAACGCATCATCGTTACCGTCTCCTTTTGCTTTTCCAGCGCAGACCATCTCGATCAATCCGGCTAATCCGAACGATATCGTGGTCGTCGGAGCATTTTTCTTCGACGGCGTCGCGCGGTCACTCGATGGTGGAGTGACGTTCCAGGCGCTGCCGGGCCGAAGTCCTTCGGGCGACATTTGGAGTGGCTGGCTGCGAAGCTTCACTGACGAGAAGGGCGACATCCTGGTCGCAAGTTACAATGACGGTGTCAACAGAAGCTCGGACCGCGGTAAGACGTGGATCACGAACACACCCGCCAACTCTTTCGTTAGCGCGGCAGCGCAGTCCTCAAGCCGGCTTCAAACTGTTTACGCCGAACTGTTCCCGGGTGGGTTGTATAGAACGGACGACTTTGGACTTACCTGGAAGCCGGTGAATGACAGGGTGGATATTACCGCAATTACGGTTTCCCCCAGCAGTCCAAACACTGTTTACATATCGGATCTGGGGGGCGACATTCTGAAATCAACGGACGGTGGAGTTACTTTCTCCGCACTGGGGACTGGAGTGGACGGCAGCTTCGTAGCCGGATTGGCAATCGATCCGTCCAACCAGTCGCGACTCTATCTCGCGAATTCGCCGTCGTATGGTTCTTTCATCACTAAGTTCGATAAGTCGTTGACGAAACTCGTATGGTCAACCTACTTCGGGGACGCAAACACTGACTTGCAATCCGCGGCGCCTGTTCCGGGCTGTACGACCGTTTGGGTCAGTGGCCGTTCTTCCGGTGCGACTCCGGGAACGAAGACACAGGGGAACGGACCTGGCTTTCTCGCTCATGTTTCAGATGAGACCCTACCGTGTAGCTACCTGGTCACGCCAGAGCAACAATATGTCTACTACACACAAGCGTTTTCGGCAGCGGTGACGGCGCCGAGCGGATGTGGGTTCTCGACGCATTCGGATGTCCCCTGGATATTCGTCAAACACGGCGAAACAGGAGAGGGCTCGGAGCATCATCAATGCGCAAGTGGTATCGAACAACACGGGCGACACCCGCACCGGCCACCTCCTCATTGGGGACAAGACGATCTCAATCGTTGAACCGGCGGCAGATTGTAAGTACGTCGTTCCGGCAATGGTAGCCGCTCCAAGCGGAGGCGGCGAAGTCCAGATTCGCGTGCAAACCGCAGCGCATTGTGACTGGGACGCGAACGCCGGAAACCAGGGAGGACTTACAGTTATAGCCGGCCGTACCGGGAAAGGGAACGGAACGGTCACCCTGCAAGTGCCGACCGCGGCAGATGGACGTCCCTACTTCGGCTTCGCGATACAGATTGCCGGCCACAACGTCTCCATTCGCTAAGCCGGCACAACAAATCCTCAGAGCGCAAGGGTCCACCTAGGTTCTTCGCTGTCGGTGACGTACCGCTCCAGCACTTCATGCGGGCGGTACTGCGCTTTGTACGCCATGGACTGGCATTCGGAAATCCAATACCCGAGATACTGATACGGAATGCCACGCTCCCGGGCGAATTGCAACTGATACAGGACAGAATACACGCCGAGCGCCCGATCCCGTAGCGCAGGGTCGTGGAAAAAGGAGATGCTCGACAGCGCGTTCGGCAAGATATCCGCGAGCCCGATGCCGACAAGTGCGGCGCCATCGAAGTAGAGAAACTCGCGGGCGAAGGCGCCGGGGTTCATGAGATAGATCTCCCGGTATGCAGCCTCGCTGATCCTCTGTAGCGGCCATCCGCGCCGCGTGTGCATATCACCCTGATAGGCGTTGACAACACGGAGATGCTCAGCCGTAATCGTCGGCGGCTGCACGACCACTTGCAGATGCGCATTTCGGCGCAAGTTCCGGCGCTGGCTCTGCGATGGCGTGAACTGCTGCACCCGGACACGCAGGCTGCGGCACTTTGCACAATTCGAGCACGCGGGCCGGAAGAATTCGATCCCGAAGCGGCGCCATCCGCGAGCGAGCAATTCCTCGTACGGGCGGTCCGCGATGGCCGCGATCAGGCGGTAATCAAGCGCCGCGATCTCGGCGGGCAGGTAACTGCACGGGCGCGGCGGCTCGCGCAGGCGGCCAAGTTCAACCAGTAAACGTTTCATTCCGGGCATCGCTCCACCACTCGCAAAAATGCGTTTGGCGCATTTGTAATGAGACTGCCTTGCGAACTGTCTACTGACTAGACTGGCAAATCTACATGGCGAGTTCTAGCGTCTCCCTAGTCCGCAGGATCCCGATCGGCGCCGAAGTTCAGGACGGCGGTGTGCATTTCCGGGTCTGGGCTCCTAAGCCCCGGAGCGTGGAAGTGATCTTCCCTTCCGGGAAAGATCGGGTACCGCTGCAGCCCGAGGGGAACGGCTATTTCTCTGCCCTCCTCGAAAGCGTTGAGCCGGGGACGCGTTATAAGTACCGGCTGGACGGAGGCGGCGCCTTTCCCGATCCGGTCTCACGATTTCAGCCGGATGGGCCGCACGGGTTTTCGCAGATCGTCTCGTCCAAATTTGCATGGTCGGATGAAGACTGGCCAGGTTGCCTATTACCCGGGCAGGTCATTTATGAAATGCACATCGGCACCTTTACCCACGAAGGAACCTGGCTGGCGGCGGCGCAGAAGCTGGGGTACCTACGAGAAACCGGAATCACGCTTGTGGAGATCATGCCGGTCGCCGATTTCACAGGGCACTTTGGATGGGGATATGACGGCGTGCTGCCTTATGCTCCATATGCGATCTATGGTGAGCCGGGCGATTTCAAAACGTTTGTGAACGAGGCGCACGGCCTGGGCATTGGCGTGATTCTGGATGTGGTTTACAACCACATGGGCCCGGACGGGAATTATCTGCGTGAATTTTCCGATAGCTACTTCAGCCAGAAACACAAGACCGATTGGGGACCGGGCATTAACTATGATGGTCCGGACTGCCAACCTGTACGCGAGTACGTGCGTGAGAACGCGGCGTACTGGATTCGCGAGTATCACCTGGACGGGCTGCGCTTGGATGCAACGCAGGACGTACATGACGATTCTACGCCGCACATCCTGGCCGAATTGAGTGAGGCGGCCCGGGCGGCGGCGGCCAAACGATCGATTCTGCTGGTAGGCGAGAACGAACCGCAGGACACGTGCTTACTGCGGAGCTGCGCGGATGGAGGACACGGGCTAGATGCGTTGTGGAACGATGATTTCCATCACGCGGCAACCGTCGCGCTGACGGCAAGAGCGGACGCCTACTATACGGATTATCGCGGCGAAGCGCAGGAGTTTGTCTCTGCCATTAAGTACGGGTATTTGTACCAAGGCCAGTGGTACCGCTGGCAGAAAAAGCGGCGCGGGACGCCCAACTGGGACTCCGGGCGAGCCTGCATGGTCACGTTTATACAGAATCACGATCAGGTAGCGAACTCCGGGCGCGGATTGCGGCTGACGCAGTTGACCTCGCCGGGGAGACTGAAGGCAATGACCGCGTTGATGTGCCTGGGGCCGGGCACGCCGATGCTGTTTCAAGGGCAAGAGTTTGGAGCGACAACTCCCTTTCAGTACTTCGCGGATCACAACCCGGAGCTCGCAAAGATGGTGCGCGACGGAAGAGCGGAATTTCTTGCGCAGTGGCGATGCCTGCGAACGCCTGAGATGGCGAGCGTGTTTGCCAATCCAGCGGACCCGGAAACATTTGTCCGATCGAAGCTGGATTTCAGCGAAGTGGACCGGCGCCGCCATTGGTATGACTTGCATCGTGACCTGCTGGCATTACGGCGGAACGATCCCGTGATCGCACGGCAAGGGGCGGACGGACTCGACGGAGCGGTTTTATCGACCGCGGCGTTCGTCATCCGATACTTCACGACGGACCATGATGAGGACCGTCTGCTGGTAGTGAATTTGAGCACTGAGCTCGAACGGAACCCGGCGCCGGAACCGCTGCTGGCGCCGCCCGCGGGCAAAGAGTGGGCCGTGCTTTGGTCGAGTGACGACCCGAAGTATATGGGGGATGGGACGCCGCCGCTCGATTCGGACGAGAACTGGCGAATTCCCGGGGAAGCAGCGGTTTTGTTATATCCGGTGGTGAAAAGCGAGTCGAAAGAAAAAGAAGAAGCGCAATGAATCTGATTTTTCAACGGAGTCCGAAGGATGAAATCACGCCGGCGATTCTGCAGCGACTCACGGAAACCGAATGGCTGGTGACGAACGGTCTCGGCGGCTATGCATCGGGAACTATCGGCGGCACGCTGACACGCGTGTTCCATGGTTATCTGATTTCGGCTCTGCAGTCGCCTATGGGACGCACGATGATGCTGAACGACGTGCTTGAGTATCTGGTGCTGCCCGACGGGGAGCGGGTGCGCTTGAACGGCGAGCGGACGGCCCATGGCGAGTACTTGGGTGGGTCGAAGTATCTGACGAGCTTCCGGCTGGATCATGGAATGCCGGTGTGGGTTTATGAAATTGCAAACGTCAGTGTAGAGAAGCGGTTGGTGTTACCGCACCGGCAGAACACGGCGTTTCTCAATTACCGCATCGTGTACGGTACGGGGACCCTGAAGCTGGAACTACGGCCCGCCGTGAATATGCGGCTGCATGAAGCACCAGTTTCCACGCCGCCCGGCGATTACGTGATGACGGTGCGGCAACACCGTTATGAACTGCAGCGGGAAGAGTCCGAGTTTCCTCCGCTGCGGATGATGCTAATGGGCCGGGAGGCGAATTTTTCGATCGACTCCAAGGACATTCGAGACGTCATCTACTCGCTCGAGCAGAGCCGCGGCTACAGTTATCAGGGTGATTTGTGGAGTCCCGGTTACTTCTCCATGGAGATGAACCCGGGGCATGACGCGACGTTAATTGCATCCACGGAGCCGTGGGAGGTGATGGCAGCGCTCACGCCGCAGGCTGCGTGGGATGCGGAGCAGGATCGCAAGCGGCGGCTGCTGATTGAGGCGCATCCGAAGGCGTGCGACAGCCTGATGTGCAGGGAACTGGTATGGGCTGCGGATCAATTTATCTTCACTCCGGTTGGTCGGCGGGAGGATACGGCGCGTGCAAGGGCCGCGGGTGATGAGATCCGCACCGTGATTGCCGGCTATCACTGGTTCACGGATTGGGGCCGCGACACCATGATCAGCCTGGAGGGGCTAACGCTCGTGACAGGGCGCGCGGTGGAGGCCAGTTACATTCTGCGCACGTTCGCGCATTACATCAAAGACGGGCTGATCCCGAACATGTTTCCGGAGGGCAAGACCAGCGGGCTGTATCACACAGCGGACGCGACGCTGTGGTTCTTCCACGCGCTCCACCGCTATACGCAGTACACGGATGACAAGCACTTGTTGAAACATCTGCTGCCGAAGCTGCTCGACATTGTGGGTCATCACTTGCGCGGCACGCTGTTCAACATACACGTCGACAATGAAGACGGGCTGCTGGTGCAGGGGCAAGAAGGTTACCAGCTCACGTGGATGGATGCAAAGGTGGATGGGTGGGTGGTGACGCCGCGGCGAGGCAAGGCCGTGGAGTTGAACGCGCTCTGGTACAACGCTCTGTGCCTGCTTGGAGGGCTGGCTGCGCGAAGCGAACCGCGTCAATGAGGCAGATGGGATTGCGGACCATGCCCTTAAGTGCCGGGATTCGTTCAATCGGCGCTTTTGGTACCAAAAGGGCGGGCATTTGTACGATGTGGTCGATACTCCGGAAGGAGGTGACGATCCGTCCCTGCGACCGAATCAGGTATTTGCGATTTCGCTGGACCATCCAGTCTTGGATGAGGCGCGCTGGGAACCGGTGATGCGCAGTGTCAAAGAGAACTTGCTGACGCCGGTCGGATTGCGATCGCTCGCTCCGGGTGAAAAGGACTACAAGCCGCGCTACAATGGCGATCTGCGTTCCCGCGATGCGGCGTATCATCAGGGCACGGTCTGGGCGTGGCTGATCGGTCCCTTCATCGATGCATGGCTCAAAGTACATCCGGACGACTGGGCGGCGGCGATGGAGTTTCTCGACGGATTCAAGGCGCATCTGAAGGACGAGTGCGTAGGTTCGATCAGCGAGATCTTCGATGCGGAGGCGCCGTTTCATGCGCGAGGATGCTGCGCGCAGGCGTGGAGTGTTGCAGAGGTCCTGCGGGCCTATATGAAGGCGAAGACGCACGAACAGGAGCCCAAACCCGAGTTGGTGGCGAGTAGTGTGGAGTGAGTTCGAAAGCCAAGGCGGAAAAGCAGGAACTCGATATCGAGGGCCGGAAGCTCACCGTATCCAATCTTTCGAAGGTGCTTTATCCCGAAAGCGGGTTTACAAAGGCACAGGTTCTCGATTATTACATCCGCGTCTCGCCGTACCTGCTGCCGCATTTCAGAGACCGCCCAGTCACGCTGAAACGATTTCCCGACGGAGTGCGCGGCGAAGCGTTCTATGAGAAAGACGAGCCCCGGTTTGCTCCGGAATGGATTCAGACGTTCCCGGTCCCGCGCAGAAACGGCGGGCCGGACATCCACTACATTTTGATCAATGATGTGGCGACGCTTGTGTGGTGTGCCAACGTGGCGAGTCTGGAGCTGCATCCGTTTCTGCACCGCGCGCCGGAGATCCAGCAGCCGACCGCGATCGTGTTTGATCTCGACCCGGGCGAGGGCATGCACCTTGAGCAGTGCGCGCACGTCGCGTTTCTGGTGCGGGCCGCTTTACGCGAACGATCGCTGGATTGCTTCGCGAAAGTATCAGGATCAAAGGGCATTCAGATTTACGTTCCGTTGAATAGCGGCGAGACGTATGAGACGACGCAGCCGTTTGCGCATAGCCTCGCCCAGACTCTTGCCGGGCAGCATCCGGACCTGATTGTCTCGGAAATGGCGAAAGCGCAAAGGCGCGGCAAAATCTTCATCGACTGGAGCCAGAACTCGGATTTCAAAACCACGGCCGGCGTGTACTCGTTGCGTGCGAAAGTGGGTACGCCGTTCGTCTCGCTTCCGGTGACTTGGGAAGAACTCGAGAAGAATGCGGCTGCACTGCGGTGGCAGCCCGAGGCTGCGTTGGAGAGGCTGCGCCAAGTGGGCGATCTGTTCGAGCCTGTGCTGCGATTGCGGCAATCGTTGACAGGTAAGCGCGCGAGGACAAAGAAAACGGCGCCGATAGCTGCGAAGAAGAGTGCGCCTAGCGCGCCGGCAAAGCCGAGCAAGCAGGGCAGCCGGAAACGATTCGTCATCCAGAAGCATGCAGCGAGCCATTTGCATTTCGACTTTCGACTGGAGATGCACGGCGCGCTGAAATCGTGGGCCGTACCGAAAGGATTACCGGTCACTCCGGAGGAGAAGCGGCTGGCGATGGCCACCGAGGATCATCCGCTTGCGTATCTCGAGTTTGAGGGCGTGATCCCCAAAGGACAATACGGCGGCGGCACGGTGATGGTCTGGGATATCGGAACGTATGAGCTGATCGAGGGGAATTATTACAAGGGCGCGATGCGGTTTTATCTGGACGGGAAGAAGCTCAAAGGCGAATGGGAGATCCGGCGCGACAAGGAGAACAAATGGTCGCTGCGGAAATGTGATGCCGCACTGAAGGCGCTGACGGCGCGCAAGCAGAACACGTCTGCGCTGAGCGGGCGGACGATGGAAGAGATCGCAGAGGCGAAGGACGCGGAATGGCATAGCAATCGGACGGCGCCGGTTCGTTGACGCTGATGCGAGGGAGCACTGCTCCCTATACTGAAAGTTGCCGCTCCCGGATCAGAAACGCGCGATTTGCCTACTCAGTGGAGGGCTGGATTCGGCCACTTGCCTGGCCACCGCGCAGCATGAAGGCTTCGAAGTGTACGCGCTCTCGTTCGACTACGGGCAGCGCCATTCGCTGGAACTCGAAGCTGCAAGGCGAATCGCAGAAAGCCTGGGCGCGAAGGAACATCGCATTGCGAAGTTCGATCTGCGCGTCTTCGGCGGCTCGGCGCTCACAAGCGATCTGGCTGTCCCTAAGGACCGTGATCCGCACCAGATGAGCGATGGTATCCCGGTCACGTACGTGCCGGCGCGTAACACAATTTTTCTGTCCTTCGCGCTCGCGTTCGCGGAAGTGGTTTCCGCAGAGGACATCTTCATCGGAGTGAACGCGATCGACTACTCCGGGTATCCGGATTGCCGCCCCGAGTTTATCCAGGCATTCGAAGGTGTGGCGAATCTCGCGACCAAAGCCGGTGTCGAAGGAACCACCAAAGTGCGCATTCGCACGCCCCTGCAGCACATGACGAAGGCAGAAATTATTCGAGCGGCGGTGGAGCGCGGCGTGGACCTCGGCCTGACGCTCAGTTGCTATGATCCCGGCCCGAACGGCCGGCCCTGCGGCGCCTGCGATTCCTGCTTATTGCGGCGCAAAGGTTTCGAAGAGGCGGGACTGCCCGATCCCGCGCTACAGCGGTGAAAATCAGCGAAATCTTCTACTCGATCCAGGGCGAAGGCTCGCTCGTGGGTATGCCTTCTGTGTTCATTCGGACCAGCGGATGCAATCTGCGCTGCACCTGGTGCGATACGCCGTACACGTCGTGGAATCCCGAAGGCGCGGAGCAGAGTGTGGACGAGATCGTGAGTGCAGTCGCCGGCCACCCCGCGAAGCATGTGGTGGTCACCGGCGGCGAACCCATGATCGCTCCGCAAATCACGGAACTCACGGCGCGACTACACGGCGCTGGCCTACACATCACGATCGAAACCGCCGGCACGGTCCATGCTCCGGTGTTGTGCGATTTGATGAGCATCAGTCCGAAGCTGAGTAATTCCACTCCCCACGAACGCGAAGGCGGCCGCTGGGCGGCACAACACGATCGGCTCCGCTACCACCCGGATGTGCTGCGCCGGTTGATGCGCGAGTTCGCTTATCAACTCAAGTTCGTTGTCTCGTCGCCATCGGACTTAGAAGAAATCGCCGCGATGCAATCCGACCTTGAGGCTCCTGCAACAAGCATCATCCTCATGCCGGAAGGAGTGAACGCGAGCGTGCTGCATGAGCGTGCAGTTTGGCTCGCCGAAATCTGCAAAGAACGCGGCTACCGGTTCAGTCCGCGCCTGCATGTTGACCTATGGGGCGACCGTCGCGGAGTGTGACGGTCTCTTCGGGGTGCACAAACAGCCAAGCCAAAGCGCCGATTCCGCAGGATGCCGCCGCTGTCAGAAACGAGGCATCCCACCCAAACCGTGCAGCGATCCATGGCGTGAGCGATGCCGTCAGCGCGCCTCCAAACTGACTGCACATATTCATGAAGCCCGATACGGAACCTGCCGAGGACTTTCCAATATCCGCCGAAACCGACCAGAACGCACTCTGCGACAGGTAAAGCGCGCCCGCCCCGCAAGCGAGAATAATGCTGGCCGTTGCGGCATCGGTCGCACGCATTCCTGCGGCAATCAGAATCCCGCAGGCCGCGAGTGCTCCACACGCAACGAAGCATCGTCCAACGCGCTTGCTGTATCTTCGCGTAAGTTGATCGCCGATCCAGCCGCCGATCAGCGATCCCGCCGCCATTGACAGATACTGAATCATCGTAAAGACCGCGCTGTGTTTCAAATCCTGCCCGCGGACCTTGTTCAAGTAAATGAAAAACCAGCTAAAGAAAATATAGGCCGTGTAGCCGTAAGTGAAGTAACTGATGCTGACGGCCCAGACATTGGAGTTACTCGAGTATCTCCCGCCAGGGCAACTTACCTTTTCGCGCTCCCGTTTGGGGCAAGCCCGTTTCGATGTGCCTCAGCTCTGCTTCGTTCACCCAGGGATGCTGCGCCGGCTTATTGCGTGCGATCGCGTACCAAACCCCACCCGCGATCAACCCAAGCGCCGCGCTCGCCAGAAAGGAAGCGCGCCAGCCGTAATTCATCATCAGCCAAGTGATCAAAGGTGGGGTGACGCCCGATCCGAATCCAACTCCCGCGAATATGATTCCGTTCGCCAGACCGCGTTCAGAGGACGGTATCCACTGCGAAACCACGCAGTTCGAAGCCGGATACACCACCGCTTCGCCCATGCCCAATCCAAAACGAACCGCTAGTAGCACGACCAGCAGTCCGCCTGTTGCGGGCGACAATGCAGTGATCAAGGCCGTGAACGCGGCCCACCATACGACGCCCAATCCCAGAACCCGCCGCGGCCCCAATCGGTCCGCCAGCGCGCCGCCCGGTGTTTGAAATAACGCATAGCCTAGCAGGAATGCCGTGAACACATACCCGAGTTGCTGGTTGCTCAAATGAAACTCGCGCGCCACTTCCGAACCGGCGATGGAAATGTTTACGCGATCAAGGTAAGCAACCGCGCTCACCAGGAACATCCAGACGATCAGCAGCCAGCGAATTCGCGTCGCTTTTTGCGGAATGTTATCGGAAACTGTCACTGCGGCGCTTCGATCATACTAAAGCTCATATGCAACAGCGCACACTTGGAAACACCGGTGAAACAGTTTCGGCCATTGGCCTGGGCGGCTGGCATCTCGGCCTTTCGCATGTCAGTGAAAAACTGGCCATCCAACTGGTTCAGAGCGCGATTGACCGCGGAATCACGTTCATGGATAACTGCTGGGATTACAACGAGGGCTTGAGTGAAATCCGTATGGGTAAAGCCCTTCGCGAAGGCAGCCGCCGGCAGAAGGTCTTTCTGATGACCAAAATCGACGGCCGCTCAAAGAAGGAAGCCATGCGCCAACTCGAGCACTCACTGGAGCGTCTGCAAACAGATTGCATTGACTTGGTGCAGCATCATGAGGTCCTCCGCTTCGAAGACCCGAATCGCATCTTCGACCCGGAGGGCGCTAACGCCGCTCTCATCGAAGCGCGCCAGCAAGGCAAATTACGCTTCATCGGCTTTACCGGGCACAAGGATCCACGCGTGCACCTCTACATGCTCGACGTTGCGCAGGAGAATGGTTTTCATTTCGACACGGCGCAAATGCCGGTCAACCTGATGGATGCGCATTTCCGAAGCTTCTCGAATTTGGTAGTCCCCGAATGCGTCAAGCAAGGTGTCGCGGTGCTCGCGATGAAGACCATGGGCAACGGTCACATTCTCAAGTCGAACACCGTCACGCCCATCGAGTGCCTTCAGTACGCACTGCATCTGCCAGTCTCGGTCGTTATCACGGGAATCGACTCAATGGAGATTCTCGACCAGGCATTCAAAGCCGCCGACACTTACAAGCCTTTCTCGGACCACGAATGGAATGCACTTCTCGCGAAAACCAAGTCAGCCGCGACAAAGGGGCAGTTCGAGCTGTTCAAGACATCGTCCGTCTACGATGGCACCGCCTTGAACCCGTCCTGGCTCGGTTCGGAACCGGAACGGGTCCAAGCGGCGGTATCGGCCTAGCTCTTAAGGCGTAGCTCTTAAGGCATAGTCACGTTGATCGTGAAGCTTTCGGGCAATGTCCCCGACGTTGCAGTCAACGTAACGGTTCCTGTGGTCGGCGTCGTCACGGTTTGCGATGTAGTAGGGGACGAAGAACCGCCCCCGCAGCTTGCGGCCGCAAGAAGCAGGCAAGCGGCGCCGCCCCACATCAGTTCACGACGCCGTCGAAACATTAGCATCGCGGACCCGCAGATCAAGAGTAAACTCGCCGGCCATTTCCAGGATATGCTCGGCATCTTCCAAACGGCCGCGGCGGAAGAGCGTGTAATTGTCAACGATCCCGAACCGCTTGCGCCGATTGCGCCCGGCGCTGTACAACTCAAATTGGACACGCTCGTCGAACACGTGAAGGTCACGTTGTCCGTATAGTGGGCCGAACGCGTTATGTTCACGGCGACGTTCGCCGAAGTGCCAGCGTCGATCGTGATCGAGGTGGGATTCAGGGTAATCGTGTAATCCGGCCAGCCATTCACCAGATTCGTGCCATCAACAGAGCCCAACCCGGTCGCTTGGTCGTATCCGGCGCCAGCGGAGTAGCCAATGGTCCCTCCAGTTGCACAGTTTTTCGTACCCGTCTGACACGGCACGCTGTTGTTGCCCGTTGTGATGTCGTGAAACGCCCCGGTGGTAGCCGCGGCCATCTGATACAAGATCGGATTGATATTGCCCTGTGGGCCGGCCTTTTGATTGATTAACGCAACCAGTCCCGCGAACGACGGAGCGCCGACTGAAGTGCCTCCGGTAACATCCAGCGTCGTATCCGTGTTACGGAATCCATTCACGCATTTGCCGCTGTCGCAATAGAGGACGGGATCAACCGCCGGCGAAGCGGTCAACGAGACATCGGGCACATCTCTGGCGTTATCGCTCGGAACGCCGGGGCCCGTCTGCCAAGCCGGCTTCTGAAAGTAGCTGCTCGCCCCACCACCGCCGGCCGACAAACCCTGCGTGGAGGAGGTGTCGTTCCACGCAGTCTCGGGAATATACGACAGGGCTGAACCGTTGTCCGCATTGTTCGAGCCGCTCCAGTACTGGGTGGCTGCTGTCGCGCTGCCGTCTGTGAATTCAGTTCCGCCGACGCCCGTGACTTCCGGGCTGCTCGCCGGATAATCGACCGCTAGTCCGCTCTTTGCAATCGTCGCCGGCTTGTTATCGGTTCCTGTATCGCAATCAGCCGCGCCATCGTCACCCGCAGCGCTCAGTATCGTGATCCCCAGCGCGTTCGCCTTTTGAAACTCGGTTTCGAGCGAGGCGATGCCAGACGAGGTCTGCGCTTCACAATCGCCGTAGCTGACGCTAATCACTGGTGCAAGATCTTTGTCGATCGCATACTGCAGCGACTCGAAGGCGTCCGTTGAGTTCACGTAAATGATGGTGGCGTTCCGTGCGACTGCGCCCGCGAGCTCAATGTCCAGATCGGCCTCACTCACATCATTGCTGCTCGTTCCAGGATCCGTTCCATCCAGCACAACTGTCGGGTCATTCGGAGGGAGGCCTGCCGCGGACCGGAAAGCCCGAATATCGGAAACTGCGATGTCCGTCTGACCGGCAACGGCGATCGAAACACCAGTGCCGTCAATTCCGCTGCTATACAGCGTGTGCAGGTCGTAGATTGTGGCGAAGTCGTCCGGCGCAATGAAATGAAGTCCAGTGATGCTGGATGTGAAGTGCGGGCGCCGGATCAGGCGAGGCCGCGGATGAAAGTCATTCAGCCCGCGAATTCCGGCAACCATACCTTCAAGCGTCTTCGGCAGCACAGGATTATTCGCATTGGCGTAATGCTCTTTCCCGTTCACTACGTATCGGCGCAGCGAAATCTGAAAGGCACTCTGCGCCTGCGCTGCATTGCCCGACATCGTTATGGAAGTGCGCATCGGCGACGGCTGCACATCCGTAAATCCCTTACTCTGCAGCCAGGCAACAACCTTGTTCATATCGCTGCTGCTGAGCCCGAAGCGATCGCGATACTGCGCCGTTGTCAGGAAGTGATGGTAGAGCGGACTGGACCGGTCTTGCAGATTCTTTAGAAGTTGGGTCAAATCGACTTGTTGCGCTCGGGTCAGCGCAAAATGGATCGTGACGCGTGGCAGCGCCAGCGAACTATCCACCTGACCCGCATCCACGGCAGCAGTGGTCAGGGGATGAATATTGCCTTGCAGAGTGAACGTCTGCTCGTCAGTGATGTGGTGCTGGTGAATACGGGACGGCTGTTCTGCATTCGCAAGAAAACAAGTCGCCGAGAGCCCCAAAACCAGCAAGGGGACACAAGGTGCACGCAGCACTCGATGGAAACCTCCGGGGAAAACTGATGAACGTACAGACGTACTCAGATCACGGCAGGTTGCGTTCCGAGCCTAAAGAGCCTCGGCCGAGGCATGTTGGGCGGCATAACAGTCGCGCCAACGGCAAACCAGGTCCTGTGAAGCGGCGCGCCAGTTCGGAAAGTGGAAGTCAAATCCGCTATTCATCAGACGCCGCGGCACCACCCGGCGGCTCTTCAGAAGCAGTTGCGATTCCGTCCCGATCACGAGGGAACCGAGCGCCAGCATCCAGCGCGGAAGTGGCACTCCTACGTACATTGTGCACCAGGCGTGCCGCAAACATTTCATAAACTCGGCATTCGGCAGGGGGCAAGGCGAACAAACATTGATCGGGCCTTCCAGATCCTCGCGTACGATCAGAAACTCCACGGCGCGAACGAAATCGACGTCGTGTACCCAGGAAACGAACTGCTTGCCGTCGCCCGCGGTTCCGCCCAAACCCATTCGCACCATCCCGAGCATGTGCCCAAAACCGCCGCGCTCCTCGGGGCTCATCACGATACCCAGGCGCATGGCGATCCGGCGGGTCCGCTCTGTCCTGGCCGCAAACAGGGCTCGTTCCCAACACTCGGCAACATCTGTCAGGAAATTCCATTCGGAGGGACTGCGCGGCGGATCACCGATTTCCCCGGTTATATCATCCATCGCACGATCTATCGAATGCCGATAGATCCCGACTGTGCTCGCGTTCAGCCAAACGGCCGGAGGTTTGGCTGCTTTTGCGATCGCCTGTCCGACCAATGCCGTCGTAATCACCCGCGATTGTCTGATTTCCCGCTGATGCGCGTCGGATTGCCGGCACCGGATGCTGCGGCCAGCCAGATTGATGACGACGTCCGCGCCATCGATCAGGTGGACCCACTCGCCTAGCTCGAGACCGTCCCAAAGCGCACTGCCCCATTCACAGCGTTGTGGATGGCGCGACAGAACGGTGACGGTGTGTCCACGCTCATGAAAGTGGCGCGCCAGAATCTGTCCGAGCAAACCGGAACCACCCGGAATGACAATCCGCAAAGCCCGACCGTCCATCATGGCGTGCAACTTTTATACCGCAAACGCGTTACAATAGAAAGACTCCTATACGGTCCAGCAGTTGCAGGACCTTTTCGAAGGGTGGTGAATTCGTAATTGGCAGAAGTTCATCTGCAAGAAGGCGAGACTCTTGAGAGCGCGCTGCGCCGTTTTAAACGCAAAGTGCAGCAGGAAGACATCGTCAAAGAGATCAAGCGTCACTCCTTCTATCTGAAACCCGGCGAGAAGCGCCGGACCAAAGAAGCCCTTGCCAGAAAGCGCAACCGCAAGAAGCGCCCACGCGATATCGAATAGACGGTTAGTCTCGATTTGAACACACCCGCCGAGGATCACTTCGGCGGGTTTTGTTTTTGTGCCCACGGTTCAACCATTAGAGGAACGGGTGAGTGGTCAGAAAAAACCCACAGGCCAAAGGCCTATGCCACAGAGCCGGCGTGCGCAGATTTGAGGCAACGAACCCATTCAAGGTTTTCAACAAACGAACCCAGCTCATAAATTCGACCAGAGACTTGGGAGCAACGCTCGTACTCGGATTTGCGATGTTTCTGCATGCGTTTCCAGCCGCTGAGTGTGGCAGCGGCTGCTCGCGCGGGGGCGTCCGGACGGCGTTAAGGAATTGAAAGCGCGCCGGAAAGATTTTTTGGGTCGGCCGTGAATGCGTGCCTGGAGGGGGCTGGATCATGGGTCAGTGGAAGCTGCGGTACGGCCCGGCTCAAGGGCGATTGCAAGAATATATCCGTTCGGCTCTACACAGAGCGGGCCAGTGGGGGCTGTAAGCAACAGTGGTCAGCGTCGGTCTCACTGCGTTGGCCATATAATAGCCCCGTAAACCTATGCGACTCGCCCTGCTTGCTTTCATTCCCCTCACACTTTTGGCCCAGAACGGCGGAGACACGGCGCGCACTGTTGCCGGCGGAGGCGTCCACGTTTCAGGTTGGAAGGGTGAAGTCGACCCTGGATCGAAATCCAGCGTAGACGATGCCAAATTCGTGAAGGAAGGCGATGCCCTTCACATCACCACCGGGCCAGCCATCACTTACTGGGATACGAACGGCCGGCTCTCGGGCAACTACACCGTGAAGGCAACCTTCACCGAGCCCAAATACATGGATCTCAACACGCATCCTCATCCATATGGGATCGTCATCGCCGGTAACGATTTGGGTACGCCGGATCGGAGCGAAGTGTATTGCGCCGCGTATGGAAACGGCCGGTTCATCGTGCGCGGATTCGGTCCCGCGCCGTTCCAGATGAATGGCCGAGGGGAGGAGAACGCAGCCGTTCACAAAGCAGCGGGTCCCGGCCAGCCGGTGACTCAGGAGATCGCGATGTCCGTCGATGGCGACAAAGTCAGTTGCGCGATCAACGGCACAACCGTCGCGACTTACAACAAATCGGATCTGGTCACGGCCGGTAAGCTGAAGTCGCTCGATGGCTACTACGGCGTCCGCGCGGCGCACAACACGGATGTCGTCGTAACCGGCTTAACCGCTCACTGACGAACGCCCTTCTAATTCACGCTATAGGGGGCCCGCAGCGCAAACCAGGGGATCTCAATAT
The DNA here is from genome assembly GCA_963795905.1 of uncultured Acidobacteriaceae bacterium. Lineage (GTDB taxonomy): Bacteria > Acidobacteriota > Terriglobia > Bryobacterales > Bryobacteraceae > Bog-105. Next base: position 258,475 of record CAWCJG010000002.1, read on the forward strand.
CAAACAGCTCGCCATCCTCCGATTGCATCTGATACGTCCCGTGCATCGTGCCGGTAGCCGTTTTCAGCGGGCACCAGGAAGAGTACTGGAAAATTTGCCCAGACCGGAGCACGGGCTGCTCGCCGACGACCCCGGGACCGCGGACATCCGTCACCTCGTCCAGGGCGTCCGTGATGACCCAATGGCGGCTGATCAACTGGGCTGTACGCTGCCCCACGTTCGTGATCCGAACCGTGTACTCGAACATCCACTGACCCGGCTGGGAGTGGTCCTCCGCGTACCGCGACATCACTTCGACCCGGAAGCCGTTTGCTTCCGCCGTCGAAAACGACTGGGGTTGAGGAGCGGACATATCGCCACGTTAACAGAGTGAGGCCCCACGGTAAACTACCGTTAACGGGACCCGCAGTTGGCCACTTTACCCAAGACGCATCTGCGCGATTCGCGCGCCTGGGATGGGCGGAGAATCGCCCGGCTGGCGGCAGTTCCCATCCTCTCTGAACCGCTACGCTGGTTTGCACGCGAACGTAGCTGGATCAACGATCAGCAACTGCAGATCTGCCGCATTGCCGCACCCACCTTCTTCGAACAGCAGCGCGCGGAGTGGTTGCGCACCGCCCTGGACGCAATCGGATGGTCCGCCACAGTGGACCGCGCGGGCAATGTAGTCGCGCAGTTCGGCGCATCGCGCATGCCGCGGACGCTGGTGGTTTCGGCCCATCTCGACACCGTTTTCGCGCCCGCCAAGCCTGAATCTCTTTACTTCGCTGGAGACGGCCGGCTCATGGGGCCGGGCGCTTCCGACAACGGCTGCGGTCTTGCCGCGCTGCTCGCACTCGCACGAGTGATGGCGCTGTTCCCCGCGTTACATGAACTTGCCTCGTCGGTCCTCCTGGTTGCCAATGTGGGTGAAGAGGGCGAGGGCAATCTCAGCGGCATGCGCTTTCTTTGCGAGCGCGGCCTTGCGACTGAATTCATTCGCGCATTCATCGTGCTCGACGGCCCGGCAGTGGACCACATCACGGCGCATGCGCTCGCGAGCCACCGCTTTGAGGTTGCCTTTTCCGGACCCGGTGGCCACAGTTGGAGCGACAGCACAACGCCGAATCCTATCCACGCTACTAGCGAAGTAGTTTTTTCGTTTCTGCGTGAAGTCGAAGACAAACTCCCCGCCGAACGCCTCGGTCTCTGCAGCTATCATTTCAGCGTGATCGAAGGCGGGAGCAGCGTGAACGCCATTCCCGCCAGTGCACGTACGAAGCTGGACCTGCGTTCGGAAGATCCTCAGCTTGTAACCGAATTAGCAGCCTTGTTGACTCCCGTTGTCGAACGCTGCCTGGAACGGGCGAATCGCACGGCGTCAGCGCAACGTTTGACCGCCAAGGTTCGCGATCTTGGTTCCCGGCCTGGCGGGCGGCTTCCCGATTCCGCCCTCCTTCTGCACGCAATTCAGTCCGTGGATGCGCATCTGCAGATACGTTCCCGGCTGCACTGTGCGTCCACTGACGCCAACGTACCGCTTTCGCTTGGGTTCCATGCCATCTCGATCGGCGCGGGCGGTCACGGCGGCGGCGCGCATACCGATCACGAATGGTATGACCCGGAAGGCCGCGAACTCGGGCTGCGCCGCATCCTTCTTCTGCTCGCTGCACTCGTGACTGAACACGAAATCGCGTCGTGAGTTCAGCCGAACTTCTCGAAAGCAAACCAGCTTCCCGAACGAGCGCCGATCTCGCGCTGATGCTGCTCGCCCTGCTCTGGGGCGCGACGTTTGTCGTGGTGAAGGGGGCACTGCACGATGTCTCCAGCATGTGTTTTCTCTCGCTGCGCTTTGCGGTGGCGTCGCTGTGCATGTTGCTTTTGTTCAGCGGGAAATTCGCCAGTATGTCGCGGCGCGAGTTCTGGCGCGGCATGCGCGGTGGATTCATCACCGGAATTTTTCTTTGGGGCGGCTATGCTCTCCAGACCTGGGGTCTCGAACGCACAAGCGCCGGCAACTCCGGCTTTTTGACGGGACTCTACATCGTACTGGTGCCTATCATCAGCGCGGCCTGCTATCGCCGATGGCCGCGGCCCGCCGAGCTATCTGGAATCGCCGTCGCATCCATCGGAATCCTGTTACTGACCGCACCCGCATCGCTGGCCGCCTTTCATTTAAATTCCGGCGATCTTCTCACGATTGGCTGCGCAGTCGTGTTTGCGGTTCAGCTCATCGTGCTCGGCTATTTCGCGCAACGCGAGCGCTTTGAAGCAGTCGCCACGGGCCAGATCGTTTGCACCTGTCTGATCTCGACGGTGGCTCTCACAGTCGAACCGCCTCGCATCGCCTGGACGCCTTCGGTGATCACCGCGATCCTGATAACGGGCATTTTCGCGACCGCGCTTGCGTTCGCGCTTCAGACATGGGCACAACAATACACGACGGCGACTCGCACGGCGCTCATCCTTTCGCTTGAACCGGTATTCGCTTATATCGCCGCCGTGCTGATCGCCGGTGAACCGCTGACCATTCGCTCTGTTGTCGGCGGCGCTTTGATTCTCGCCGGAATTCTTATCGTGGAACTCCGCCGGCCTGCTTTGGCATGATCGGCAATTTAAGTACCAAGTTGCCGATCCGTAACTCTAAACTCACACCGTTGTAATAGGGAGTCTGTAACTTTCTTCGTTGGAGGTTACTAAGTTTGTCTTCTTTTTCCAGATGCCTACTGGCCGTGCTCACCGCCAGTGCGCTGACTGCGCCGCTTGCGCCCGCCCAGACGAGTTCAGTGGGCGAGAGCACCGGCATCAAGCACGTCCTTTTGATCAGCATTGACGGTATGCATGCGGTGGATTACGTGAACTGCACGCGCGGCATGACATCGGTCCTGGGCGGCGATCCTTACTGCCCGAACCTGGCCGAACTAGGCACGAGCGGCGTGAATTACGGCAACGCCAGCACTTCAAAGCCGTCTGACTCCTTTCCCGGACTAACTGCAATCGTCAGCGGCGGGTCCCCAAAAACATTCGGCGTCTACTATGACGTTGCGTACGATCGCGTCTACGCGCCTCCTCTGCACACGACCGGCAACGGACTGGCGGGCGGCGTTTGCACTCCCAATAAACCGAACGGAACCACCACTGAGTACGAAGAAGGCATCGACCTGAATCAGAAGCTGCTCAATGGACGGGGCGCCCAACGCGGCTCCCACGGACGGAACACAAGCTTCGATCGACGCGACGAAACTCATTCGCGATCCGTACAACAATTGCCAACCGGTCTACCCCTGGAACTTCGTTCGCGACAACACTGTATTCGGCGTCATCCACAGTCACGGCGGCTACACTGCCTGGTCCGACAAGCACCCGGCGTACTCCTCCGTGAATGGCCCCGGCGACGGCACCAATCTCGATGATTTCTACGGCCCGGAAATCAACTCGGATGTCACCAACACCGCCAACGAGAAGGCCATCGCAAGCATCACGACCGAACTGGGTGAATCCTGCAACAACCTCGATCTGTCTTCGAGCGTCAGTGCGTGGACCGATAGCTTCTTCGATATCCGCTGCTACGACCAGTTGAAGGTGAACGCGATCGTCAATGAGATCAACGGCTGGAACCACCTCGGCACAAAGAAAACTACGACGCCGACCATCTTCGGCATGAATTTCCAAGCCGTGAGCGTCTCTCAGAAGCTCATCGAAAATGGCGTCAAGGGCGGCTATCTTGACGCTGAAGGCACACCTTCAGAAAACCTGGTCAAAGAAATCCAGTTTGTCGATAAGGCCATCGGCCGCTTCGTCAGCGCCTTGAAACAGAACGGCCTATACGAGTCCACACTCATCATCATCACCGCAAAACACGGCCAATCGCCGATTGATCCGCATCGCTTCTTCCCGATTCCCGGCCACGCCGGCACGAACGGCATGTCGCCCGCCACGTTAATCGCGACGGATCTGCCCAGCTACATACCGGCTTCCGAGAGCCCACTCGGCAGCGGTATCGGCTCAACCGAGGATGACGTATCTCTGATCTGGCTCACGCCAGGCAGTGAGGTTCAGAAAGCAGTCGACCTGCTCGAAGCGAACGCCTCCTCCGTCGGCCTGGGTCAGATTTACTTCGGACGGTCCATCCAGTCCTCATTCGACAACCCGGGTGTTCCTCCTGGCGATCCGCGCACTCCCGACATCATCGTCACGCCGAACGTCGGGGTTGTTTACACGGGCAGCGCGAAAAAACAGGAAGAGCACGGCGGCTTCGCGCATGACGACACGAACGTCATGCTGCTGATATCGAATCCTGCCTTCGCTCCCAAGACGGTGACCTCCGAGGTGCAAACAGCGCAAGTAGCGCCAACCATCCTAACCGCGCTCGGACTCAACCCGCTGGAACTACGGGGTGTCAGCATCGAAGGCACTCCGGTTCTCCCGGCGCTTCCTCTGAACGTACTTAGCTCGCGTTAGCCGCATTACATTGGGCGGGTGGCCCGAGCGCCCGCCCAATCGGAAGTTTTTGCAAGCGCTTGCGTCCCACTTTGAAATGACTGCCGTTCCGAAACGGTATCGGATGTACCTTTCGGGTACATATCGTACTCACCTTCTCCTTCACACAGCAGTAAGTGCTTGCTATACGACAGGTTGCATTAACCTGGAAACAGGCCCGAAATTCTCCGCGACGCGAAAAGGCTGCGCTTGGCCAGGGAATTGCTCTGGTTCTTTGCGGAGGGACTGAACATGACTTTGGAAGAGGAAGACGCCCTGGTTCTTTACCGCCTGGACGCAAAACCCAGCTCAGACGTCCAGTCTGCTTCCGATCAGACCGAGCGGATGGCGAGGCGGATTCTCGAGAGGCAGCGCGCTGAAATCCGGGCAAAACGTACAGGTACGCATTCGCCTGCATCGTCTGGCCCGTCTGCCTGATACCGTTTACACTCGGCTGCCACGTTAGTGTAGTAAGACAGGCGTGGCAATCGATGGTGTAGAAATCCGTGAGGCGCTCGAATCGGATGCGCCTGCGCTGGCCGAACTCGCTGGGCAACTGGGCTATCCATCGGATCCCGCTATTATTCGCGAGCGCATTCACCAACTCGGCGAATCGCGTGATCACAGCGTCCTGGTCGCTTGCATAGCAGGCGTGGTGGTTGGCTGGGTGGACATCGTAATCATCGATCACCTCGTTTCGGGCCGCCGCGGCGAAATCGCGGGATTGATTGTCTCCTCCAAACATCGCAACGCGCGGATCGGGACGCAGCTTTTGCGAGAGGCGGAAGGACTGCTTGCGCGCGCCGGACTCGATACAGTCGTCGTACGCTCCAGAACGCAGCGCGAAGACGCGCACCGTTTCTATGTGCGAGAAGGTTACAGGCTCACCAAAACCTCGGCTGTGTTCTCGAAGCCGCTGACGGTGCGATCCTGAACGGCACGCGAATTTCCGCCGCTTTGTTATCCTGAAATTTCTGCAAGTTCCCGAAGCGCAGCTCCCGTCCGTGGCGCGTTTCGCCCATCTTTCCGCATGTATATCAAGAAACAACGCCTCCTGACTCCCGGCCCAACGCCTCTTCTTCCCTCTGCGTTGCACGCCATGATGGGTTCGGACATTCATCACCGGACCGAGGACTTCCGCAAGCTGTACAAGCAGGTCCTCGCGGATTTGAAGCAAGTCCTGAACACACAGAGCGACGTGCTGGTGCTGGTGGCATCGGGCTCGGGCGGACTCGAAGCGGCCACGCAAAATTTCTTTAGCCCCAGCGACGAAGTACTCGTCTGCTCGGCGGGTAAGTTCGGCGAGCGTTGGGTTGAAATCATGAAGGCCTGGGGCATGAAAGCGACCGTGTTGACTGCCCCGTACGGATCCGTAGTGCAGCCCGATGCAGTCGAGCGCGCTCTCGCCGAAAACGCCAATATCAAGGGTGTATTTGTGCAGGCGTCGGAAACCTCGACCGGCTCGCAGCACGACGTGAAGGCGATGGGTGAAGCGGTCAAGAAGACGAAGGCCATCTTCGTGGTCGACGCCATCACCGGCATCGGCACCATGCCGCTCGATATCGAAGGATGGGGCCTCGACATTGTCGTGGGCGGCTCTCAGAAGTCCTTCATGATCCCGCCGGGTTTGGCATTCGTCACGCATCAGCCAGAAAGCGTGGGCCCTCGCCGAAACCGCCAAAGCGCCGCACTATTATTTCGATCTCAAGAAGGAAAAGAAGAACGCCGCGAATGGTGAGTCCGCCTGGACGCCGAACACTGCGTTGCTGCTTGCCTTCGCCGAAGCGCTGAAGTACATAAAAGAACTCGGGATGGATAACCTGGTGGCCAATGCGCAACTGCTCGCTCGCGCCACCCGGGAGGCGGTCACCGCGCTCGGACTCGAGCTCTTCTCCGATTCGCCGTCTTCCTCCGTCACTGCCGTCCGTCCGCCGAAAGGCATGGATTCGGGCGTGATCATCAAGGAATACCGGAATCGGTTCAACGCGATCATCACGAACGGACAGGGGAGCATGAAGGGCCAGATCTTCCGTCTGGCGCACCTTGGTTACTTCGATTTCCACGATCTGTTCGCGGTCATTGCGGAACTCGAGATCATTCTCAACGCGAACGGCCATACGGTTCCGTACGGCAAAGGTGTTGCCGCGGTACAGAACGTCTACGCGGAAGTAGCGCTGCCGCAACCTGCCGCGGTTTAGTTCATCACTCATGAAGATCCTCATTGCTGAGCCGCTCGCGCCGGCGGCCGTCGACTTATTGCGCGCGCAAGAAGGATGGGACGTTGTTGTCGCCGATCCCAAAACATATGAACCCCATCTTGCAGATTGCGACGCCCTGCTCGTTCGAAGCGCGGTCAAAGTAACTCGCGACGTGCTGGCCCGCGCGCCGAAACTGCGCGTCATTGGCCGCGCCGGCGTCGGCGTCGATAACGTTGACCTTCCGGCCGCGACCGAAGCCGGTGTCCTGGTAATGAACACGCCGGGCGGCAACGCGATTTCGGTGGCCGAACAAACCCTCGGGATGATGCTCGCGATGGCGCGCTTTCTTCCGCAGGCGTGGCTCTCGATGCGCACTGGCAAATGGGAAAAGAAGAAATTCCTCGGCAATGAAATCCGCGGCAAGACTCTCGGCGTCGTCGGGCTGGGCTCGATCGGGCGTGAAGTCGTACGTCGCGCTAAACCGTTCGAGATGCGCGTGGTTGCATTCGATCCCTACGTCAGCAGCACCACGGCGAACACGCTCGGGGTGGAACTGAAATCGCTTCCCGAACTGTACGCCGAAAGCGACTATATTACTCTGCACGTCGGCCTGACGCCCGAGACGGATCGCATGCTCAACGCCTCGGCATTCGCGCAGATGAAGCGCGGCGTCCGCATTGTAAACTGCGCGCGCGGCGAGTTGATCAACACCACCGATCTCGAAGCCGCTATCCAAGAGGGCATTGTGGCCGGGGCAGCGCTCGACGTATTCGAAAAGGAGCCCCCGGGGGAATTGCCGCTGTTCCAGCACGAAAGCGTCCTCGGCACTCCACACATCGCCGGCTCGACCGAAGAAGCGCAAGAGATCGTCGGGACGCGCATCGTCGAGCAACTTGCCGAGTACCTGAAAAACGGCGTCGCGCTCAACGCGGTGAATATGCCCGCGATGACAGCGGAGCAGTATCGCGCGCTCGGGCCGTACATTGATTTGGCAGAACGGCTCGGTTATTTTCTCACTCATATTGCTACCGGCAATCCGAGCAGTGTGCGCCTTTCTTACTCGGGACGTCTGGCCGATTACAGCACGCAGATACTGCGCAACGCGGCAGCGGCGGGCATTGTCAGCCGCTCCGTCGAAAATCGCGCGAACGTCGTGAATGCGATGCAGATTGCAACAGACCGCGGTCTGCGCTTCGTCGAGCAGAAGGAAGCCGGTTCCGGCCAGATGGATTCGATTCGCATGGAACTCGAAACCGATGCTGGTTCCTTCAGTGTCATGGGAGCGGTCGTGCTTGACCGGCCCCGGCTGCTGCAGGTGGAAGGCATTGCCTGTGAGATCACCCTCGACGGCAATCTCCTGTATTCGAAAAACGAGGACGTGCCCGGCGTGATCGGATTCCTTGGCACCGTGCTGGGCAATAACGGCGTGAATATCGCGAACTTCGCACTGGGCCGGCAAGACACGGGAAAGCCGGCAATGGCCATTTCCATCGTGGAAACCGATGGACCTGTGCCGGAACACGTAATCCGGCAGCTGCTCGAGAACAAAGCGGTCCAATTCGTTCGCCCTGTTTCATTCCCGTAGTTCGGGCGGGAAACCAGTGGTGAGGGGTCAAACCAGTGGCCAGTGGTGAGTGGTCAGAAAAAACGAACCCGTTCCTGCAACTTAGCGGTCAATGGGCAGAACTCAGCCGTCAAGCGGTGGCCAGAAAGAACGAAGCCACTGTAACAGCGGGGCCACTAAAGAGCGCAGGGTTTTGGCGGAACGAACCCACAGGCCGAAGGCCTACGCCACAAGAGTCCGGCGTGCGCAGATTTGAAGGAACGAAGCCATGGAAGCATTGCGATGGTCCTGCGCGCATGTGTGGCGTCCCGGCGCTTACGCCCCGGGCTCAGTTTCGGACGGAAAGGATAGACGCACGCTGGGCAAATATTCGATGTCAAAGAACGAACCCACAGGCCGAAGGCCTGTTCCACGATTTGAGGGAACGAACCCACCGCTAACCGCGGGGCCATTGCAGGATTAGATTTGTTCCTGGCCGGTGGCGTAGCGGACCAGCGCGTCCATGTCGAAGGGTTTGTTGGCTTCACGCGCTTTGTTTTCAAGCTCTTCGAGTAAGGCCTCGTTGGCGCGGCAAGTCGGGCAATCGCATTCCCGTTTGAAGGGCGGCAGGTTGAACACCGGTCCTACGTGGCCGTCGCCTGTTTCCGCTTCGCGTTTGGTGGCTTCGAGCCACATGTCGATCGTCATGCGCTGCAGCGCGAGACCTCCAAAGCCGCGATGGTCTTCGTTCTCCACGCCGGTCCAGTCGTATTCGGGCGGGATGCCGTCGGGAAAGTTGAGGCGGCGAATCACACGGTCCGGCGGCGGCAACATGGCTTGCCCTTTGCGGATCAAGTCCTCATTGGTTGGGTAGAGCGTGGTGACGGTTCTGCCGTCGATGATGCGGATCTCGGCCCACTGTTCGAGGCGAACGTACTTTTTGCGGTTCTTCGGGTGGCGCTGGCCCTGGAACATGCGGCCAGAGGGCGTGTTCGGAGTTGCCGCTTTTTGCTTCTCTTTTTGCTTGCTTTTGCGTGCTGCCCGCTTGCGGTCGGCTTCGAGGGTGCGGGCGTAGTCGTTTTCGTGTGTTTTCATTGCGTGCTGACGTGTTCGGTTTCGCATGAAGGGAACGAACCCACAGGCCAAAAGGCCTGTGCCACGGTTTATTCTTCGGTTTCCTTTTCTGGTTGGTAGTTATTGACTCGCCATAGCCAAACGCATACGGGGCAAGGACAGCCTTGCTCGTCCTGCCCAGGCGCCATGGATGGCCCTTTCAGCCAGCGGTGGCGGGCATCTCGTTTGATGTCGTAGTCTTCGTCCGACAGGCCGGCATCGCGCAACATGACTTCGGCCCAGAATTCGATACGCCGCTCCTCGCTGTAGCGGACGGCCTGCAACGTTCGATGGCCCGGCAGGAGCAGTGGAAGGTGCGCTCGTCCTGTTCCTGAAAACGGCGCAGGCGCGCGAGCGTGGCCCATTGTTCCTTAGTCCGGGTGGACGGGTCCGGCGATTCGGTGTTTAGTTTGTATTCGTAGTTTTCGAGCTGGCGGTCGCTGCGCATGAGCTCGCCATTCGGAGTCGATGACGCGCTGGACCAGCCGGACCTCGCTATCGCCGCAAGGCTGATACTGGTCTAACCAGATGTTGCCGGAACGCTCGTAGTCGGCCGGATTTTCGTGCTGGAGGAACTGGATGCGGCGGAGCGGGCAAGAGGCCGGCGCCGCCGAATACGATCTTTTGTCATGCGATTTCAGCCGCTGAGTGTGGCAGCGGCCGTTCGCGGGCAGGCCGCGGCAGACGGGCTAAGGGATTGAAAGCGTGCGGGAAAAAGTTTTTTGGGTCAGGCGTGAATGGCGCTTCGTACGGTCACACTCCAGCCCTCTTCGTCCAACGATCGGCTACCGCTTGGGCTCCGCTCTCGTCGTCGACAACTAGAATCAGATTGCCGTTATGGTCACTGTAGAGGACCTCGATGCTGACATGGGCGTCAGCCATCGCCCGGCACAGTTTTCCGAGCTGGCCGGCTTGATCCTGGACGAGGCGTACGGTCACGATGTTTCGGACCGCGAGCACCTCAATCCCATTCTCAGCGAGGGCCAACCGGGCGGCCTCTCCGTCCTCAAACAAGAAGTGCGCGACATCATGTCCACCGCAACCCCAAGCGCCCCCTCCTTCGATGCTGATGCCGGACTTGGCCGCTGCCTCGCCAACGGCGGCCAACGCGTCACACCGATTAGCGAGACGGATTGAAACATCCTGCATTTACTTCTCCCGAATCCAGGATCGCATCGGCCATCGGGGACATCACACGAGCGCGAATTGCCGCCGATAAGCGAGATGAACGCGGATGGGGCTTTGGCCTTGTCAGTGCGATTGAGGAGGAGGAGGCGGCGGCGGCTGGGTGGGTTCATCGCCGTACTCCAGCGTGGATTCGGCGCCGAATTTGCGATAGTTCTCGTACGCGATGGTCAGCCGGATGCGCTGCGGCCAATCACGGAAGAAGAGCGTATCGTCGGCGAATGTGAGCACCGGGAACATCCATTTGCCGTCGATCTCTTTCCAGGTCGTCGTGAAGTGGGGGAAGAGGTTCTGCTGTTTGGTGGTTTCCATCTGCGGAACCGCCTGGCCCTCGCTGCGCACAATCCCGAAATCGCTTTGCCGGACCCACAGCGTTCCCTGAAAGTAGCGCATGTTGGCCAGAATCTGCTTGGGCTGTATGTAGGCCACGTAACACGGGATGTTATCGACCGTCTCCGCTCCCTTGTAGGTCGCGGTATAGAGCCAAGCGTTGTCCTTGGTCAGAAAAAAGGGCTGAATGTCGCGGATGTCTTGAAAATCCTGCTGAGTGAGGTTGATTTTCGACATCGTGTCCACAATTTTGCCCACTGGACGCTCATAGCGGCTGCCGGTGGGTGAGAAGGTCACGTCCAGCACTTGCTTATACTCGCCTTCGACAATATTGCCCTGATCGAAGTCCTGCACGGTCAGAATCTGGCGGTAAGTGTATTGCTCGCGCGCCTTTTCGGCCTCGGTTTGAGCGGCGGAGATGCGGGCTAACAGATTGCTCGGAGGCGCCGCTTCATCGGCGGATCGCAGCGAACCGGCGAAAACAAAGGCCGATGCTACGATGAGGGCGATGTTTCGGACGGTGCGGCCATGGCTCATCACTGTGTCGTGCTCCTCGGTTGGGATCGCCGCATTGGGATATCTTTATTCAAAAGAATACCCGGGCTCCAATTGGCTGTGGACAGCGGCGGTCCCGGCTCTCATTCTTGAGACGCTACTTTACCTAGGTTCTGTGTTGGAAAGTGCGCGCAGCGTCTTCCATGGCCTGCGGAATGCCTGGATGCAAGGCGCCCTACTGTTTATCTCGGCGCTCGCACCGTATCTTATTTTCAGTCTGGGCGGCGGAACGTTTCAGATAAACGCCTTTCTGCTGCTCGCGGGAATCGTAGCGGTCTTCACGTTCTGGCATTTGATTCTGCCGCCGCGATGGGCCTACGATTTCGGGTTTCTTGTCGTGGCCGCCGCCCCAATCGTGCTTCGGGTGTTCAAGAGGGTCTACATTTCGCCCAATCCGCACATCCGGCTCGATGTCCTGGGGCAGTTGATGTGGATCCGGGTGGGGTTGATTGCCCTTCTATTCTTCCGGAAATGGAATCCGGGCCCGGTCGGTCTCTGGCCGACGGCGCGGGAGTGGCGTTCCGGGTTGCTTTGGTTCTGCGTCGTCGTGCTTCCGCTCGCGGCAGTGGCCCTCGGCATTCATGATGCGACGTGGCAACCGGCAACGGGACCGGCGTGGCGGACGGCGGCAGTGGCGCTCGGGACCTTTTTTGGTTTCCTGTGGGTGGTGGCGTTCAGTGAAGAACTATTTTTTCGGGGCGTGGTGGAGCGTGCGCTGCTGAACACAGCCGCTGGACCGCTCTTGGCGATTGCTATCTCGACGGCTCTGTATGGAACGGCACACCTGTGGTTTCACCAGTTCCCCGACTGGCGTCAAAGCACGGTTGCGGGCATCTTAGGGATAGCTTGCGGCGTGGCCTATTGGAGGACGGGAAGTATTCGGGCGTCCATGGTGACGCACGCGATGGCCGTGACTACCTGGAGAGTTTTGTTTAAATGAGGTTGATCGGCTTGGAAGACCCTGCGAGACGGAACCCTTTCGGGCGCCAGGGAGGTTGTTGCTTCAGGGGTCTTTCTATGAGGTTAGTCTCGCTTTGGTGGGAGTTGCCTCCCTGGCTTACTTCCAATATTAGAATATGATTTTCCGGAGCGCAAGAGTTTTCTCTACGGACTTCCACATTTTTAGCCCTGTAGGGATTACGAGTGCCCTGCCGTGAGGCGGGCTTTGTGACAGCACGATGACAATAACTGTTTTGGGTTCAACGGGTTCCATAGGCGTGAGTACGCTGGACGTGGTGCGGCAGCATGGCTCGGAGTACACGGTCTTCGCCCTGGTTGCGGGCAGAAACCTGGACATTCTGTGTTCCCAAATTCTGGAATTCCGCCCCAAGTTGGCCGTTGTGGCCGATGAAGAGACACTCGGCTGCCTGAAAGCCCGGCTGGAGGAGATGGCCCTGCCCCGAACGGCGTGGCCGGAATTGGCGGCAGGCGCCTCAGGGCCGGTTGATGGCGGCGACGGCTCCTGAAGTGAAATTCGTCATGTCGGCGATCGTGGGGGTCGCCGGACTCGAAGCGACGTATGAGGCGATCCGGGCACGCAAGCGGATCGGGCTGGCGAACAAAGAGGTGCTGGTGGCGAGCGGGGCGCTGGTGATGCAGGCGGTCGTGGAGACCGGAACGGAACTGCTTCCGGTTGACAGCGAACACAATGGAGCGCACCAATGTTTCCGGGCAGGCCGGCGAGAGGAAGTGACGCGGCTGCTTCTGACGGCCTCGGGCGGACCTTTCCGGGAAACGCCGGTATCGGCTTTGTGGGACGTAACGCCCGAGCAGGCGCTGAATCATCCGACCTGGAAGATGGGGCGGCGGATCACGATCGACTCCGCCACGATGATGAACAAGGGATTCGAGGTGATTGAGGCATGCTGGCTGTTCAACTTGCCGCCGTCGCAGGTGGACGTGGTGGTTCACCCGCAGTCCTCGATTCACGCGATGGTGGAATATAACGACGGCAGCGTGATCGCCCAGATCTCCGCAACGGACATGCGGATGCCGATTCAATACGCGATGACCTATCCGGCGCGGCGGCAGGCTCCGGTACCCCGGATGGACATGACGCAGGCTCGCACGTGGCAGTTCCTGCCGCCGGATCTTGAAAAATTTAAGCTGCTGAAACTGGCTTACCAGGCCCAAGAGATGGGTGGATCCGCAACCTGTACGTTAAATGCGGCCGATGAGATTGCTGTGGAAGCGTTTTTGAACGGCCGGATTCCGTTTCCAGCGATTGCCGAGACGGTGGAAGAAACTTTGTCGCGAATTCCGAACCGGAAAGCGGCGACAATAGGGGAAGTCATAGCAATCGACGGGGAATCCCGCTCGACCGCCCTGCAGGTTGTAGGTGAGTCGCGCTGGGCAGCCGCCCGGCAGCATCTACGTTAAGAGGATATTCAGGCACGTGGCCTTTCTCCAACCATTCTTTTTTGTTCTGATCCTGTTGGGGATCATGATCCTTATCCATGAACTGGGCCACTATTGGGCGGCCGTAGCAGTCGGGATCAAAGTAGAGACGTTCAGCATCGGCTTCGGCCCGAGATTGTTCGGTTTCCGGCGCGGCGATACGGATTTCCGCGTTTCGGCGATTTTCTTCGGCGGGTATGTGCGGATGCTTGGGGAATTGCCGGGCGACGAGGCAGCCTCGGACCCGCGTTCGTTTCAGGCGAAGTCGCGCTGGCAGAGGGCCATTGTTGTCGCGGCGGGTCCTTTGATGAATATCCTGCTGGCGGTCGGCATCATCGCCGGATTCTTCATGACGATCGGCCATGTGAAACTGCCGGACACGAAAAACCCGGTCGTGACGAGCGTGCAGCCTGGATCGGGCGCGGCGGCGGCCGGCATTCAGCCGGGAGATCACCTGGTCTCGGTAAACGGGAAAACAGACCTGGAAGACATAGCATTCCAACTGATTACGAATGCGAATCGCCGCGTTCCGGTCGAGGTCCTGCACGACGGCCAAAAGCGCGCCGTGATGCTTCCCGTGCAGATGGATCCGAAAGAAGGAGTGGGCGATCCCGGCCTGACCTTGAGCCAGGATATGCGGGTCTATGAAGCGGAGCCCGGCTATCCGGCAGCAAAAGCGGGACTGAAGAAAGACGATCTGATTGTGGCCGTCGATGGCAAGCGAGTGCTGGGAGTGGAAAACGTGATCGAGCAGATCCAGCGCTCAAAGGGCCGGCCTTTGGACCTCGAATTTCAGCGTGGGCAGGCGATCGAGCATGTTTCGATTACGCCGGTGTCGACGGGCGATTCCAAGCAGCCGTGGCGGATCGGCGTGGCGTTTGGGAAGTTTGTGAAGCCTGGATTTTTCGGGGCCATTGTTGAATCGGTCAAATACAACGAAAAGAACGCGACGTTCATTTTCGACTCGCTGAAGAGCATCGCGGAACACCGGATTTCCCCCACAGCGTTGCGCGGGCCGATCGGCATTGCGCAGGAATCGGGCCGGGCGGCAAAGCAGGGCGTGCTTGCCTTCCTCGATTTGATGGCGGCGGTCAGCCTGAACCTCGCGATTTTCAACCTGCTGCCGATTCCGATTCTGGACGGCGGCACGCTGCTGCTGCTGCTGATCGAGATGCTGCTGCAGCGCGAGGTTAGTATGCGCGTGAAGGAGAACATCTTCAAGGCGGGGTTCGTTTTCCTGATGATGGTCGTTGTGTTTGTGATCTACAACGACATTAGCCACATACTTAAGTCTTAGGCGTTTGTGTAGGGCTGGGGTGTGGAGCTCGTCTTCCGGTAGCCACGCGGAAACACCCGAACCGGCAACGTCCGTTGGGATCTTGATTCGTAGCTTTGCGGAATCAGGAACGCAATTCTGAAATCGCGCATCAGGTCTGAGATGAAGTTGCGGACCCTACTCGCACTTGGACTGCTCCGCTTTTCCGCCATTAATGCCGTCGCGGTCGCCCAAGAGGAACCCGCGACGGGAGCACAAAACCTATGGAGGCCGTGGTTAGACGAGGACGCGGTTTACATCATCAGCGATGGCGAGAGAGCAGCTTTCAATCGGTTGACGACCGTCGAGATCGAGAGAAGTTCGTCGACGATTTTTGGCATTCTCGCAACCCACTGTCAGTCAAGACAATCTCTTCAAGGAAGAGCATTATCGGTGTATCGAGTATGCCGATGATCACTTCACCTTTACAGTGCCGGGGTGGAAAACTGATCGTGGAAGGCTCTACATAAATACGGACCGCCAGATGAAATTGAAACTCACGGATCCAGCGAATACTGGACTTATGGAGTCCTTGATGGAATCGGCAGAAACATCAGGCTCGGATTTGTCGATCAATCCTTGAGCCGGGAGTCCTCGGCGATCTTAGCCCGGGGGCATGTGGAATGCGTGTTTGGGAATTGTCCTGAGCCCGTTCCCGACCTCTGAACGAATTCACTTGGGCAGAGCGACTTGCGAACTGGGAGAAATCACCGCCGAGGCCTGCATTCAAAGAACTCGTGGATATGGCTGGTCGGAATCTGAAAGCCAACTCGCTACACGTTGTTGTTCAAACCACTCATACCCAAGTAACTCACGCCATAGCCTCAGTCGAGCTGACCTTGACCTTTAACGACGACGATCTGAAATACGTATCGCAAGGGACCTTTGCAAGGGCGAACATCATCTGCGCGAGGCGCAGACGGAGCGCGGCGCCCATCGGTTTTCCAAGCACCTGCTGATATTGCAGGGTATCTATCGGATCAAGGTCATAGCGAAGAAAAACAATGCCGATACTTTCAATATCACGGAGACGACCCTTGATGTTTCCGGGCTCGAACATTAGTGGATCGTATAAAAAGCGTGAACGATAGATCGTCTGCCCGGCCGATATTCGCAAGAGCTAATGCGTGTTTTGATACTTCCGTTTGCAAAAAATGCGCTAATCTACTGAGTCAGGGAGTTCGTTACGCCACTACGTCAGTCAAAAATCTGCAAAGGATGCTGGGTCCAGATGCACGTACCCGTGCCACTACGTGGCGTGGCTTCGGTGCCGTTTCGATTGTTCGGGATTCGGCCAAGCCGAATGAACCCCGACCTTTGTACGATTTGCGAGTTGATGTTTTCGAGAGTGATGAAGGCGCGCAAGATTACTATCGACGCAACCGTCTTGTTCGCCGACCTGAGAGGCTACACAAAGCTGTCCCAATCCGTTTCGCAGGACGCGATTTCCGGATTGCTGGATGCGTTCTACGATGATTGCGCGAACGCCATCTGGGAGTACGACGGAATCGTAAACAAAACGACTGGAGATTGCGTTATGGCCGTGTTCAATTTCCCGATACGGCGCGCGGACCACGCAACGATTGCCGTACGAGCAGCTCGTCAGATTCAGAAGAATTGGCGCGCAAGGTGCGAGACACCGGCGCTACCGGCCAATGTCAGCAGCGGAGGAGTCCGAATAGGGGTCGGCATCCACTCCGGAGAGCTCAGTTTTGGGGAGTTCGGGCGATCGCATCGCGACTTAACTGCAATTGGCACGGTGGTGAACCTTGCTTCTCGGGCGCAGTCGGTAGCTAATGCCGGCGAGATTCTGATCACCCAAGCGGTGTATGAACGAGCACAATCCGAATTGATGGGCAGTCAGCCGAAGGACTATCAACTGAAGGGCTTTGAATCGCCCGTTACGCTATACGCTGCCGGAGAAGAAACGGCCACAGCACGATCGACATTTGCTGGCGCGTAAACGCGCGGACCGCCGATTTATGGCGAGATTCGCACAGCGGCAATCGTCATGTCATCGAACTGTTCGGCGCCGGCCGAATACTGCTCTGCACGTTCCACGATGGCCTGAAGCAGTTCCGGAATACTTGTGTTCTGATGGCGAAGAATAATGGCTTCGATCTCGGCCTCTTCCCACATGGCGCCTGAAGCATCGAAAACTTCTGCGATGCCATCCGAGATACAAAGGATGAGGCTTCCGGGGTTAAGGTCGATCGTACGTTGCGTGTATTGAGTTGATGGAAGCATGCCGATGGGCATGCCCGTAGCTTCTGCGCGCCTGATCTGTTTTGCGCCGGTGCCGTCGAGGATCATGGGCGGGGGGTGCCCGGCATTCACAAAAGTGAGTTTTCTTCGTTGCGCATCCAGCACGCCACAGAACAAGGTGGAGTAACGATCAACGCTCGAACACCTGTAGACCGCATCACTGAGCTCAGCGATCAAGTTGGAAACGGGTAGCGGCTGGCGGAGTAATTGGCTTCGCAGAAGGGTCTGTATGCTGGCCATCAGCACTGCTGCGGGCATGCCTTTGCCTGACACATCGCCAACGGTCATGCTGAATAGGGCGCCCGGCAACTCGAGAAAATCGAAGTAATCGCCGCCGACGGATTTCGCGGGACGGAAGAAACTTCCATATTCCACGCCTGCGATGGGCCTCAAGTTTTGCGGAAGTAAATTCTTCTGTACTTCCCGAGCCAAATCCAGTTCACGCCGAAGCAGGCGAGCCGATTCCGCCTCCTGACGAAGCATCTCTGAACGTATTTCCGAGGCCGAGTAAGCAGCTACTAAGCTCAGCAGTTCCGCATCGGAGGTTGAGAAGCCGCCGGGCTTGTTGAGAACTTGCATTGCGCCGATCACTCGCCCATCGGCGCACAGCGGCACGGCGAGCACCGATTCGGTTTGGTACCCGCTGGTCTGATCGATTCGCCGCCAAAACCGCTGATCGGAAGCGGGATCGTTCACGATGATGCTCCGCTTTTCGGCTATGCACGCGCCGACAATTCCCGTGCCTGCGGGAATGCGAAGCTCGTCCACACCGTGCGCGACTTTCGTCCAAATCTCTCCCGTTCGGTCGTCGGCCAGCCACACGCTACAGCGCCCAGCGCCCGTGAGGTCTCGGGCTAGATCCGCGTTGAGGTTCAGCAGCTTAGAAATGTCGGACTCGCGACTGATGCGAGCCGCATGTTCGAAAATGACGCGACAAATGCGTTTTGCGATCGCGGAATCGTCAAGCAGGCCTGAGTCGCTCATTATCAGCCCAGACACTCATTATCTGCAAACGCAATACAGAGCGTGCGGTTCACGACGCAAAAAAGAGGGGAGTTTCCGAAGAGCTCCCCGACTAGTAACGATGACCTGGAGTGTTACTACGTCACAGTGAATTTGGCCCTCGCAGTATTTATCAGCGAGCCGGAAACACCCGTGAACGTGACGGTGTACGTACCGGACTTTGGTTGTCTTCGGGAAAAACATCCCGGAGACCGCGTATGCTGTTCCGTTTACATGAACGGTTTGCGGGAAGTCGATACAGTAGGAACCCGTCGGCCCTCCTGAACAACTCAATTTTCACATAACCGTTGAAGGCTTTCGTGGATTTGAGCTCCAGTATGAAACCCGCCACGTGGCCGCGATAGACCGTCTCGGCTGGTGGAATCGGGCTGGGTGTCGTTCGCCGCCATGGCATCGAAGTAATCAAGCGCCCAATTAAAGCCTTCGTCAAGTGCAGGCCATTGCAAGTTCCGGTACGCCTAGGCGTAGTTACATCGGTTCGCGCGCAGGAAATCGCGAACCCGAACGAACTCTGTTGCGCTGCTGATGCCGTATAAAACGCAACGCACAGAAATTGTGTATCAAGATGATCCCGTTTTATGTCGCTTGCGCTTTGCCAGGCATGAAACGGACAGTCACATTCCCGGCGCCCTGTTTTCGCAGGCGCTGAGCATCGACAACAGGACCAGGTGGTTGGATTCTGGACGGACGCGCAGTACGCAGTTTCCTCTATAGCGATGTGAAGCTCGTTGCAGGGACTGAATACGCGCCTGGCGGTTTAGGATGTTGTGCGGCGCCGCGACAAGCCAAGTGTGCAGTGCTCTACCTGATTCTAAGCATAGCAATCGACCTTGGTGCAAGTCTAACTGTCTGATAGTACAGCAGATATAGTTCGCATTTGATGGCTCGGAAGCCTCGATTTGTAGCCCGGCCTCGGTTAGCCTGAGGCAATGAGCATACTGAACAGGCGATGGGATAACCCGAGTTTAAACAGATTGCATCGGTCAATTGAGGCGGTTACGTCTGAGCTGCACAGTACGGCCACGAAGGTGAGGCAGTAAGCGTATGAATTCCTCCGTGCTTAGCTTTCGGGATCTCGACAAGACAAAAGTTGCGCTCGCTGGTGGGAAGGGCGCGAACCTGGGAGAACTCGCGAAGATCGAAGGAATATCCGTTCCAAATGGCTTTTGTCTTTGCACCGAAGCCTTTCAGAGAATCATTGGGGCAACGCCGTCGATCCGGGAACGGCTTGATCGGCTATCGCTCCTCAAAATAGGAGACCGGAATAAAATTACTGAGCTCAGCGGGGAGATCCGCAGGCTCGTCGAAGCGATAGTCATCCCTGCAGATATTGAAGAGGAACTCGCCCGCCATGTCTCCGAGTTGGGCGAAGAAAACGCCTACGCCGTACGATCCAGCGCCACTGCTGAGGATTTGCCAGGCGCGTCCTTTGCAGGCCAGCAGGATACGTATTTGAACATCGTTGGGAAGTACGCAATCCTAAAGCACGTCAGTAAGTGTTGGGCGTCGTTGTATACCGAGCGGGCGGTTATCTACCGCATGCAAAACGGCTTTGATCATCGGAAAGTCCAACTGGCTGTGGTCGTGCAGAAGATGATCTTCCCCGAGACGGCAGGAATTTTATTTACTGCCGATCCCGTCACGGGTAACCGGAAAATGTCGCTCATCGACGCCAGCTTCGGCCTGGGCGAGGCCTTAGTTTCTGGTCTCGTGAATGCCGATATCTACAGAGTGCGGAACGGTGAGCTCATTGCGAAGAAGATATCGACTAAGAAGCTGGCCGTATTGGCCTTACAAGAGGGCGGCACTAAACAGCAGGACATTGAGCCGGAGTGGCAGGACCGGCAGGCGCTCACGGATGAGCAGATTTTGGAGCTCGAGCACATAGGCCGAAAGATCGAAAACCATTTTGGCCACCCGCAGGACATCGAATGGTGCTTGGAGAAGGGCACTTTCTACATCGTCCAGAGTCGGCCCATTACCAACTTATTCCCAATTCCGGAAGCAAACGATCGAGAAAATCACATTTATGTATCTGTGGGCCATCAGCAGATGATGACCGATGCCTTGAAACCACTGGGCTTATCGTTCTTCCGGTTAACAGCCGCTCGACCCATGAGTACAGCGGGTGGAAGATTGTTCGTTGACGTTGCACAAGAGCTGGCCTCGCCCGCTAAGAGAGACATCATCATCAACGTTCTGGGAAGTTCAGATCCGCTCATCAAAGACGCACTGGTGACGGTACTCGAGCGGGGAGACTTCATTACGTCGCCTCCGATTGACAGCAAAGAACCGAGTTCCAGGAAGAGCAATGCAGCCGGATGGCCTGTGGGCTTTCAAACGCTAAAGGATTACGATCCGGAAGTCGTTTCTGATCTGATCAAAAGCAGCCAAGAGCTCCATCGACGAGTTAAGACGCGGCATCCAAACGAAATCGGGATCGGCCCTCTTTCACTTTATTGTGGAAGACCTCCAGAAACTGAGGCAGAGCACGGCTGGCTCACAAACTCTTGGCGTCATCATGACTGCCATGAATGCGGCCTCGTGGATCAACGAAAAAATGATGGACTGGCTGGGCGAGAGAAATGCAGCCGACACGCTTGCTCAATCTGTACCGAACAACATCACGTCGGAAATGGGACTGGAGTTGTTGGATGTCGCAGATGTGATTCGCCCACATCCGGAAGTGATCGATTACTTGCAACAGATAAAAGGGGACAGTTGTTTGGATGAGTTGGTTCGGTTTGATGGCGGACAGGAATGCCGGGATGCGATCTATGCGTATCTCGACAAATACGGAATGCGATGTGCCGGAGAAATCGATATCACCAGACCTCGCTGGGGCGAAAAGCCGGCAACGCTTGTCCCGATCATTCTGGGCAATATCAAGAACTTCGGGCCTGGCGCCAGTCGTCTGAAATTTGAACAAGGACGGCAGGCGGCTTTGGATAAAGAGCACGAGTTATTGGAACGATTGAAGCAACTGCCGGACGGGGAAGAAAAAGCCAAAGAGACAAAACGGATGATCGACCTGGTCCGGAATCTCAGCGGGTATCGGGAATACCCCAAATACGCCATCGTCAGTCGCTATTTCATTTATAAGCAGGCATTGCGGAAAGAAGCCGAACGGCTCGTCGAAGCCGGAGTGATTCATGAAAAGGAAGATATAGACTATCTCACTTTTGAGGACCTTCGAGAAGTCGTGCGCAACCATGAACTGGATTACCAGATCATTAGCAAGCGAAAAGACGAGCATAGATTGCATGAAAAACTGAGCCCGCCGCGTGTCCTCACCTCCGATGGAGAAATCGTCACAGGCGAGTACAAACGAGAAAATCTGCCCCCCGGAGCCATCGTGGGTCTTCCTGTTTCGGCCGGCGTGATAGAGGGACGCGCCCGTGTCATCTTGAACCTCGAACATGCTGTGCTCGAAGAGGGGGATATCTTGGTCACCTCCTTCACGGACCCGAGCTGGACACCGTTGTTTGTGTCCATCAAAGGCCTGGTGACCGAAGTGGGTGGACTGATGACGCACGGCGCCGTGATCGCGCGTGAATATGGCTTACCAGCAGTTGTCGGAGTAGAAAACGCTACCAAGCTGATTCAGGATCGGCAACGAATTCGCGTGCACGGAACAGAAGGGTATGTAGAGATCCTATAAACCAAACCGTCCCGGAGGACCGGATTCAGTTGGGTTCCGGTCCTTCCTGCCAGGGCCAGCTCACTCGCTCAGTTGAGCATCGGCCACGGTAGATTGAGCATCTTTTTTCGCCTCGGGGGAACAAATCGCCCGAAGCCCTCGTTCCTATTTGTGAGTCCTATATTAGGGAACAACAAATATGGCACCTTCTCCGGAGCAGGAATGGAAAAAAGGAAGCGCCGAGCTTCTGGTCTTGTCATTGCTCGAGGATCAGCCGCGTCACGGATACGACATTTCAAAGCTGATCCAGATCCGATCGGGCGGATTTTTGCGATTTCACGTCACCTCGCTTTATCCGCTGCTGTACCGGCTGGAGGATCGGGGCTGGATCGCAAGCCGTTGGGTGGAAAAGGCGGAGCAGCGACGAAGACGTTATTACAGCCTGACCGCGGAAGGTCGAAAGGTGCTTCGCTCTCAACGAAAGAGCTGGAAGGAATTCGTGGCGGCCATGAGTCTGGTTACAGGAGTCGAACATGCCTGATTGGAAGCGTATTGTTCAGGATCGGATCGCGCCGTTGCGCCTGGAGCCAACCGCCGAATCGGATCTCGTCGAGGAATTTTCGCAGCATCTCGAAGATAGCTATCGCGAGTTACGGAGCGGCGGCGCAAGCGATGAAGAAGCGTACCGGAACGCGCTCTCGGAATTGGACAACACGTATCCGCTGCGGACAGAGTCAGGAAGGGCGCCGCGCATGGCGAAATACGACCCGGTACCGGCAGGTGAAACAGAACCAGGCAGCTTAGGGATCGGTGGTTTCGTCGAGGTCCTGTGGAGAGACCTCCGCTATGCCGGCACGCACGATGCGGAAAAGCCCTCTATTCGTGGTGTTCGTGGTTCTGACGCTGGGTTTCGGGATTGGCGCGAACACCACGGTCTTCACTGTCATTAACACCCTGATTTTGAATCCTCTGCCGGTTCCGGACTCCTCCGCGCTGGCGGCGGTCGGCCTGACGAGAGTGCGGAGTAAAGGAAACTCACGCGTACCTCTGCCGCTCTCCTACGCGGATCTGAAGGATTATCAAGCTCGGAACCGAGTCTTCCGTTCGCTGGCCGGCTACACGTCTTCGCGACCTGTCACGTTGCAGGCGACGGGTGGTTCTTCGGCGGGGATGTTCAGCGAGTTAGTAACAGCCAACTACTTCTCGACCCTGGGCCTGAAGCCCGCGGCGGGCCGCTTCTTTTTGCCGGACGAGGACACCAGCCCTGGCGCGCACGGCGTGGCAGTGATGAACTACGCCACCTGGCAATCGCGCTTCGGCGGCGCGGCTGATATCGTCGGCAAGACCCTGTCAGTCAATCACGTTGCCCTTACCGTCATTGGGATTGCTCCGCCCCATTTCATTGGAGTGAATGGACTTTTCGGTCCTGATTTATGGGTACCGGCCAGCATGGCGGAACAGTTGCTGCCGAATGAGATGCAGGGTGCGTTCAACGATCGCGGCAAGGCCTTTTTTCAAGGCGTAGGGCGGCTCGACCCAGGTGTTGCGATGGCCCGGGCGCAAGCCAATATGACGGTCGTCGCAGCGGATCTGGCGCGCGAATATCCGGCCGTGGATGCCGGCCACACAGTGACGGTAGTGCCTGTCCGTGATGTTCTGTTGGGCAGTAGCGGCACCTCCTCCGCGCAGATTCTCACTGCCGGCGCCGGATTGTTGATCGTGGTGGGGATCGTTTTGTTGATCGCGTGCTCGAACGTCACGAATCTGCTGCTGGCGCGCTCAGCGGCAAGGCAACAGGAGATGGTCGTCCGTCTCGCCATGGGAGCAAGCCGTCACAGGCTGGTGCGTCAGCTCCTCACGGAGAGCGTGCTGCTGGGATTGCTCAGCGGCGTCATGGGCATGCTTCATGGCGTATGCGGGTCTGCATCTGTTATTCGGGGCTCTGCCCTCATCGGCGAATTTCGTGACGCCGAAGATCGATACGACCGTCTTTGCCTTTGCGCTGGTGGTCTCGCTCGCGACAGGCTTCCTGTTCGGGACCTACCCGGCGTTCAAGGCTTCGCGCGCCAGCGTGGCGGAAACGCTGAAGGAGGAATCTCGAACAACGGGCAGGAGCCGAAGAAAGAGTTACGCCTGCAAACGTTCTGCTGGTGGGCCAGGTCGCATTTTCATTTCTCTTGCTGGTGACGGCCGCGCTGTTCTTGCGAGGCATCGCGCGGGCCTACGACATAGATCCCGGCTTCCAAACGGCGCATCTTGCGGTCTTCTTTACAAACCCGGCGCAGGCTGGGTACGCAAAGCCGAGGATCAAAGCATTCGGCAAGGACGTCCGCGAGCGCGTGTCCAGAATTCCCGGCGTCGAGTCCGTTTCCTGGGCGTCGAACATGCCGCTCTGGGCGCGCACTGTAAGTGGATTGCAGGTGGAAGGCTATCAAGCGCGATCGCAAGCAGACAAAATCCCGGCGATTATCGACACAGTAGACACGAATTATTTCGAGACCGCTGGCGTGGCGCTCGAAAGCGGGCGCGAGTTCACGAACATGGACCAGGAGAACTCTCTGCCGGTAGCAGTTGTGAATGAGAAGCTGGCGCACGATTTTTGGCCGAGTGGAAACGCTTTAGGGAAGCGGATACAGCTTCCGGGCGAGAAACAGATGCGGCAGATTGTTGGTATAGCGCGAAACGCCAACTATACCGATTGGGGGGAGCCGCCTCAACTTTGCGTCTATGTGCCTCTGGAACAGAACTATGGTGGCGTGATGGCCTTGTATGTGCGTACGCAGGGAGATCCGCAACAGATAATCCTCCCCGTTCAACGCGAAATACAATCCGCCGCGCCGCAAGTTGTGGTCAGCAACCCGCGAACCGGGCGCCAAATCATCGATGGAGGCTTGTTTGGGCCCAGAATGGGCGTCGCTTTGCTCAGCGTGTTCGGGCTGCTGGCGCTGGGGCTCGCAAATATCGGTTTATACGGCATCCTGGCGTATTCCGTCAATCAGCGCAAACGAGAGATCGGATTGCGCATGGCATTGGGGGCAGCCCAATCGAGCGTGCTTCGCCTGATTCTGAAGCAAGGTATGTCGCTGGTCGTGACAGGCGTGCTGATTGGGTTCGTGGCGGCGCTCCTGGTCGGGCGTCTGGTGAGCCGGATGCTGTATGGCGTAAGTGCAGGCGATCCCATCAGCGTAGCGGGAGCGGCAGTGGTGCTGCTGCCGTCGCGCTGTTGGCCTGTTATCTCCCGGCCCGTGGCGCAAGCCGGGTCGATCCATTGGTGGCCTTACGCGAGGGCTGACCCAGCATGCAACAGCATGGCTCGTCTCAAAGCTCTCGCCATCCGCTATGGCTTCTCGCGGGGTTCTGGTGCTGCGTTATTATCGCTATTGCCGTCGTTGTCCGCAGACTGGTCGAGTTGATCCGTCCCTCGCACAGCAGCGCTCCGCAGATGGCGGCGCTCAACGCGACCTTTTCATCGCACGCCGTGCTTACGTTGGCGCATATCATCCCGGCAGCGATGTTCGTCATTGTGGCTGCTGTTGTCCTGCTTCGGCGCACTCCCAATGGCGCGGCGGAGACACTCTTCTTTCCTCTCGGTGCAATCACCGGCCTTACGGCGTACGCCATGAGCTACTATGCCGTCGGGGGCTGGGTGGAGCGCTTCCGCCGTCTTTGTCTTTGACACCTGGTTCCTGTTCTCGCTGGTCCGTGCCTATTGGTTTCGCGTTCGCGGCGAGCGCTCGCGAAAGCGGGAGTGGATGACCCGCGCCGTGGGTATCCTGCTCGGTATCGCAACTACTCGTCCCGTCATGGGAGTATTCTTCGCCACGAGTTCCCGCACGCATCTTGGTCCGAGCCAGTTCTTCGGCATTGCGTTCTGGATTGGCTTCTCCATCAACGCAGGCGTTATCGAGCTTTGGTTGCACTCGAAGCGGCGGGCGCAAGTCCAGGGAGCTGGCGGTCGATCCAGATCCTCGATAGTCACGAGCATTTGAAGACGGGTACTGAATCACCCCTGCGGCGAACGCCACCATTCCGAGCGGGTCTCCTGTCCAGTGATGATTTCGCACGGTGTGCCGGGAGCCGGCGAGCAGAGCTTCAGACCCTCGGCGGCAAATATATGCTCGATGGGCTGAGTCCACGGGTGAAGTCCCAAGTCGAACAGGCCCCAGTGAATTGGCATGAGCAAGCCCTGTCCGCCGAGCGCATGGAACATCCGAACGGCTCCTTCAGGGCCCATGTGAATGTCGGCCCAGAGTGGATCGTACGCGCCGATTTCGAGCATCGTTACATCGAACGGGCCGAACGCTTGACCGATCTCTTGGAACCCGGGCCACTCGCCCGAATCGGCGCCGTAATAGACGCGGTGACGCGGGCCGATCAACGCAAACGAGGCCCACAGGGTTTCGCAACGGTTAAAAAGGCTACGGCCTGAGAAGTGTCGCGCCGGCAGCGCGGTGATGGCGACCCTGCCGATCTCGATAGTGTCTGTCCAATCGAGTTCGGTACAGCGATTCCGGTCGACGCCAAGATCTGCAAGGATGCCGCCGATGGATAGCGTGGTGATCCAGCGAGCTTGTTCGAGGTGCGGCATACGCGCGAGGCGTTGAATCGTGTTTGCGCCGAGGTGGTCGTAGTGGTCGTGCGAGATGAGGACGACGTCTATAGGCGGCAAGTCTTTGAGCGCAAGGGGCGGCGGAAAGAATCGCTTGGGCCCGGACCAGGTTGTCGGCGAGGCGCGAGCGTCCCATACCGGGTCGATGAGGACGCGGATACCGTCGATTTCGATCAGCGAAGAAGAATGACCGAACCAGGTTATTCGAAGGCCCGACGCCGGCGGCGCCGCATAGATACGCGAGTCCGTGCGAAATGGTCCAGGCGGCTGTTTGGGGGAGCGCGCGGCGGCCCCCAGCAAGAATCGCGGGGCGACTTTGAACATGAGGGACAGGCCTCCGACCGAGGTCGCCACCGGATTCAGAAATCGTTTGCCTTGCCGTTTGGATGGCAGCAGAGACATGCGCGCCAGAATGCCGTCGTTACTGCGTACAGTGGGTGAAAGAACCGCGGATGAGCACTGTCGAGTCGCAGGTCAGCTTGCCGATGGTGGAGGTCGTGATGTCGCCGCGCGAACCGAAGGTGAGAGCGACATCGGGAGCGCTGTTGCCGGTCACATTGGAATTGATGAGCGTAACGCTGCTGCCGTTATCTACGTGAATCCCATTCAGCGTGTTGTTGTTGCTATTCAGGGCAGCCTGATGGATGACAGTGAAGTTGGAGCCGGTTAGGACGTTCAGCCCATCACCGCCGTTGCCGTGTGTGTCGATGGTGGTCGTGCCAGGAGCGCCAGAGAAGGCTGTAGTATTGAACATCGTGAGGACGGAGGTTTCTTCGAGGTGGACTCCGTCTTGCGCGTTGCCCGTGGACGTCAAAGTAGCGGCCGCGTCGAGGTCGAGGCCGGCTTTCGAGTCAACGGATACGCCATGCACGCCGTTGTCGGTGGCGATGATGGTACCGCCGAAGTCGACCATATGGGCGCCGGAAACAATCGTAAGGCCGGTGGTGACGTTGTTGCTCACTGTGATGGTAGTTGCGGGATCAGCGATGAACGAACTGGCGCTGGTGCCGATCTGAATGCCCAGGATGTTGCTTGACACGTTTACCCGCGATTGCGAGAGAGTGAAGCTGGAACTGCCGTTGATGTTGACGCCGAAGACTCCGTTGCCGCTGCTCGCATAGGTTCCGGCAACCGTCACGGAAGAAGATCCTTCCGCATCCAAGCCACTCACTCCGTTATTGCTGGTTGTGACGCCCGAAAGGGTGAGAGACGACGCGCCAGTGAGGAGTATTCCGTTGGAGGTATTGGCGAGCACCTGCGTGTTGCTGAGGATGAGTTGCGCACCGGAGGACGTGGTGATGCCATTATTACCGTGCTGGACGGTAAGGCCGGATAATGTAACGCGGATTGGGCCCGTGACGGTGATTGCATCTTTACCGCGCCCGTCGAGGATTGCGCCGTCATGGCTCTCGAGGGTGATGTTCTTGCGGCTGATGACGATCGGACCTGCGCAGGTACCGGAGAGTAGCAGCTTCTCGTTAGGCGGCGCGAGGTCGATAGCAATCTGCAGAGGGATGTGATCTGCACAATGAAACGGAATGGCAGCGAAGGCGTTAGCGGCAACGGAAAGAGAGGCGATGAGGGTCATCAGTCTGAAATGCATGTGAGTCTCCTGTATCTTCTGTAATCGGGAACGGCTTAGCTTCCATACGATATCGCAACCCGGCCGCAAGCTCCGATAGAATACCAAGGCCGTGTCCTCATTCAGCAAATCTCCAAAGCACACGAAGAAGGCAGAGACAAGTTCTGCGACGCCTCGAAGCAGGCGGAGCCAGCCCGTTGATCCCAAGGTTGCCGGCAGCGCTCGTGTGCAGCGACAGAAGGCATACAAGGACAGCGTGGAACAGAGCCCGAGGGTCCTCGACCAAGAGGCGAGTCTTTCAAACCTCTTTAGTCCCGATGTGCAGGCCGTTACACAACGGAAGCTCAAGAGTACCTCGGCAGACGTGGTGCCGACCCCGGCTGAAGCAGTGAAGCGGGCGACTGGAGTGGTGGTCGGCAACCAACTCCTGCCCGGTGGACAACCGGCCAACAGCGTTCCGAGACCGCGCAAGGTTGAAGCGGAGGTGGACAGCGGCACCCTGCGGAAAGATGAGCGCGCGAAAGACGGCATTTTGAGCAAAGTTACGGCGATGGCTCGGGCTGAACAGCGGATATTGCAGGGCACCGACATGCAGAAGTTCTATGATGCGGGCCACCTTGTGGGGGATCAGCTGGTGGGGCGAAAGATCGATTCCTTTGAATATTGGAACCTTGCCCCGCAGATCTCCAGCTTCAATACGCCCGCGTACTCCGGGGTTGAGGGAGAAATTCGTACGCTTGCTGAGGCGAAGGGCGCCACGGTGGCGATGGAGGTGGATCTCGGCTACCCCAATGACTACAGCGTTCCTGTCGGCCATTTGAAAAAACGGGGCATCGTGCCGAGCACGGTCCAGGCGCCGGATACGAAAGCGGTTCAAATTCATCGACGGATTCCCAACAAATGGGGTCTGCGCGCGCACGTGGTCGGCAAGACGGGAGTTGCGCAAACGCCGACCGTCAGCGGACCTGCCGCATTGACTTCCCCAACCTTGGGACAAGCGTTCAAAATGGCGCATGCCCGTGCTCTCGAACAGACGGGCGGCGCGATGGGCCACGAAGTTTCGGGTGAACAGTGGGCGCCTTCGGAGGAGATACAATCCGGCGACATTCTCTCGATCCTGGCGAAAACGTTCGAAGATCTCGGATCCGCCGACGATATCGCGGCCCGTATTCTGACTCCAGATAAACAGATTGTGCCCCAAGCGGCGATTGCGCTTATCAAGCAGGCGGCAGGCGAGGTGGCGCTTTCCTTAATGGAACTGGCCAACAGCTTCAGCAGTATGAAAGATGCATCGGTGATGCAGGAGTATCTGGCGCTCTCAAAAGGCCCAATCGAACAATTGATTATCGAGGCGCAACAGCAGACCGATCTGCGGCACGCGGCGAATTATCTGATTAGCGCGAAGGGATGGGTGGAGGCGATACGCGAGAAATCCGAGGAACTCAGCACAGGAACAAAACGAACAGTTCTTTTTAACGCTCACGCAAGAGCACGAAATGCGTTCTAAAAGTCCAGAGGCTCAGTATGCCAAGGCATTCGATTTGAGCATTGCGCAATCGACGCCGCAGTTCTTCGAATCCAATCCGAAAAAAGCCGAGGAAACGGAGCAGGCGCGGAGCCAGCTCATGGATTTCCGCGGAAAATATTTCGCGAATATTCCGCACGAGAGGGGAGGAGAGTTGATGATGCAACACTTTGGCCCTCCCGGCGTGTTGAAGAATCAGGCGTTGTTGCTGGATGGCCAGCACGTCGTATATGTTGACGACGTCACGATGGAAATGACTTTAGAAGGTATGCAGACGGGCCGCTGGCATATAAAGTATCGACACCAATAGCCTAATCGGCCCGGCTCTGTTAGAAGCGATGGAAATCGCGCAGTCCGTCGGAGATCGTCTTGGCCAGGTAGCCATCGGGCAGATCGCCGCTGGCTTCCCAGACGAACGCGCCGCCCAAACCCTTGCAGCGGACGAACTCCATTTTCTGGCTGATCGATTCGGCATCGTCGTAGGTCCAGAACTGGCTGTTGCCAAAGAGCCAGGGTGTCGGTGTTTTGCCGCCATTAGCTACATCGTCGCGGAAGAGACGCAGGCTTGGTTCGAGGGTGCTGACGATGTACGCGAACGTCTCCGTGCTGGTTGCGGCTGGCTGTGCGGGTTGGTACTGACCTTCGTCCATGATGTTGCCGTCCGGGAAGCTCCAACCATAACCATAGAAGGGGATTCCTAGTAGAATCTTTCGGGCCGGTACACCTGCGTGGAGATACGCTTCGACGGTCCAGGCGACGTTGAGACTGGGATCAGTATCGTATTTGGTTTGGTAGAGAGGCGCGACAAAACCGGTCGAGTTCTGCCACGGTCCGTTGTAGTCGTAAGTCATCAGATCGATGTGTGTGCAGTATTTGGCGACTTCGGGCAGATTGATGTATTGAAAGGCCCAGCTACCTGGGGGCGCATCGAAGCTGAGTAAGTAGTGTTCCTTTCCGATTGCGTCTAACTGGGTCCGAAACTCTTTCATGAGTGCGGTGAAATTCTGAGTATCGGCTCCGGTTGGATATTCCCAGTCGATTTCAAGGCCATCGAACAAACCAGGCGTGTCGGGTACGAGCGGTCCGGGAGGGCCTTGCACCTTTACTCCGGATTCCCATTGGTTCGGCTGCTGTCCAAATGCGCCGGTGAAGTGTCCCAGAATGTAATCCGCAATGCAGGACGAAACGAAGTGTTTTCGACTGGCCGGCGTGGCGGCCATGGCTGAGAACGCCTGGGGAGGAAGACTGGCGCCGCCGATCGTGGCGATGATTTTCAGTTGGGGATATTTTTGCTTTAGGAGAAGCAACTGTCCAAAGTTACCGCTGAGGCCGTTTGCTGGAGCGCCTTTGCCATCCACGCTGTTGTCTGGCGTTGCGGCGATGCCGTTATCGGCCCACGAGTCGAAGGACGTGCATTCGTATTGCCCGGACGAGTTTGTTCCGATGTTGACGAAGGCGTAGCTGATGATGTCGAGGCGCTTGGCTGTGCCGCTGGTGTCCAACGACTTTACAGGGAAGTTGTTATAGACGGTCCACTGGGCATAGTAGGTGTTGAAGAGTTTGTGTTCCGGTTCCTCAGCAATCAAAACTGCTGCACCGAGTAAGCAGAGCATCACGAATTTGCCGACCAGAGTGTGAGGACGCATAGTGACTAGACATTATATGGTGGACGGTTCGGGGGCTTGCGTCTATGGGCCTGCGCCGGAGCGCGTTTGGCGCCGCTTGATGAGGGCGCGGCTGACGATCCAGAGGACTACTTCAGGGGTTTGTGGGAGAGGGCGAAGAGGACGCGTTCCGTCAGTTCTTCGATGATGGCAGGGAGCGCTACGTCGAGAGCGAGCGTGACAGCGGCACGGACGGTGCGCCGGTCGAGGGCGGGTTCGGCTCCGGCTCCGTTGCGGGCGGACTTGCTGCGATCGAGGAGCGGCTGCACGGCTCCGAGGAGCGCGGAGGCTTCGAACGGTTTGCGGAGAATGACGTCCGCTCCGGCGTTTTTTGCATCCTGTTCTTCGAATTTATCGGCCGGTGCGGCCGCAAAGATGATCGGGATATGGCGATAGGTTGGCTTGGGATCTGATGAAGCGCGCCAGATCGAACCCGCTCTGGGTGGGCAGAAATACGTCGGTGATTAGAAGGTCCGGGGAGGCGTCGGCAAGGCGGCGCAGAGCGACGGCGCCGTCCGTCACGCTGACGACTTCAATGCCGTGGCTGGTGAGGATCTGTTCGGCCAGACGCAGCGCGTGGGCGCTGTCATCCGCAAGCAGAACCCGGCTCATTGTGCGGCGGCGTCCTGAGTTGGTGGGCGGCGGCGGCAGAATTGGTTACGCCAGACGCCGTTTGGTGCCGCAGTCGAGGCCGGTTGCGCTTGCTGATCCGCATTCTGTTGCTGTTCTGCTTTTTCTTTTCCAGCTTCGCCTGCTTCTTTTCGAATTTCTTGCGCGGCCGCGCGATGTCTTTATCGCGGTTGCTCGGCAGAGGACCTTGCTGTTGCGCGTGTCTGTTGCCGTGCCGCGCGGCCGTTCCGCCGCTTGGGCGTGCATCCGGTTTCTGTCAAGCGCTGTCGATTGCCCATTGCTGAGCGTATTGGCCGAGACGTCTGTACTCACGGCACCAGCACCGTTTGCCGCGTTGTTCTGCGCCTCTGTGGCCAGCCGGAAGCGGAATGCTGGCCGGAATGGTGCGCTTGGGATCCGTCATGGTGGGCGCGCCTTCCTTGGCGGCGTGGGTGACGTCAGGCGTGCACGGAGCGAATCAAGCTGGTGTCGGGCCATCAGCCACGGACGATTGTAGTTTTCCTCCTCGTACTTCATGCGCGCAACGGCAGTTGGGATCGGCGCTGCGGAACGGGCTGCTCCGCGTCTTCGAGCCGTTTCTGGCATCCTTGACGCGGTCGCTGAGCGGGTATTCGCGCACGACGCGATCCCACATCTCAAATGCTTTCTTGCGGAAGCGCGGTCCCATCTGGGAGTAGGAATCACCCGCTTCGTAGAGAGCCTCGTCCGCTTTGCTGTAGAGCGGCCACTGATCGACCAGAGCGTTGAGGCGATTGGCGGCGGCCGGGTTCATCTCGCGCTTCCAATAGAAGTGGCCGACCCCGAATTCATGCTCGGCCAGTACTTCCTGGATGTTGCGAACCAACTGCGCCGCTTCGGGCGCGAATTTGCTGTTGGGAAACTGGATGAGCAACTGACGGCACTCGTCTTCGGCCCGCAGAGCTTGCGTGATGTCGCGGTCGGCCTTTTCCATCTGCTGGACGTGGATCTGGCAGACCCGATATTGCGCTTCGGCGGACTCTTCCATTTGGGGATAGAAGAGGATGAAGTCCTTATATTCGGCTTCCGCCTGCGCGTAGCCCGTGGCTGCCGCCTTCGCGATACCAGCTATCGGCAACGGCCAGCTTCGCCTTGGCCAGATACTCGCTGTTCTCGTAAGTGTTCATCAGCGTCTGCAGCGAAAGGCGGGCGACTTCGTATTTGCCCTGCTCGATATCGTGCATGGCGCGTATCGAAGAGGATCTTGTCGGGCTGCTGCGTATCCTTGGTGATCGGGTTCTCGTACTTCTTGTGAATGCACGAGGAGAGAAGTCCCAACGAACAGACGGCCAGCAGCGCACGCTTCGACAGGGTAAAACTTAAAAACATATTAGACCTTCACTGAGATGGCCTCTTCGGCCGCCGCCTGAAGATCCCGGACGGCTTGCGCGGGATCGGGCGCATGAAAAACGGAAGTTCCGGCGACGAACCAGTCTACGCCAGCCCGAGCAAGTTCACTGACATTGTCGCGGCCGACTCCGCCGTCTACTTCGATTTTGAAGCGAAAGCCGAGATCGTCACGCCAGCGGCGGAGATCGGCTGATTTTCTTGAGCGTATTGGGGATGAACTTCTGGCCGCCGTAACCCGGATTGACGCTCATTACAAGAACGTAGTCGACGAATGCCGAGCACATTCTCAAGCAGGCGGACCGGGGTATGCGGGTTGATGACAACGCCCGGCCAGAGCGCCCTGCTCGCGAATGGCATGCAAGCGTGCGGTCCAGGTTACGGCAAACCTCGTAATGGACGCTGACGCTGGTAGCGCCAGCATCGATAAAGATAGGCGCGTAGGTGTCCGGGTCCTCAATCATCAGGTGGTGATCGAGCTTGAGCTTGGGAAAGCGCTTCCGCAGCGCTTCGGTAATCGGGGTGCCGACGGTGAAGTTCGGGACGAAATGGCCGTCCATGATGTCGACGTGGAGCATGGTGGCTCCGCCGGACAAGACACGCTCGACATCTTCGCCGAGGCGCGTGAAATCGGCAGCAAAGATGGAGGGAACGATTTGAACCACGACTGCTCTGTTTGTGTAACGCCTGCGCCGGACGCCCGGTTTCCTAACGATTGTCATCCCACGGTACTGGCCGACTGAGCACAGGATTGAGCCTGATGCAGCCGATTTCTGGTGGGAAACTCCTCGATGTTAACACGTTCCGGACGGTCAAACGATGACGGCGGCATAGAATCCGTCGCCTTGGTCGCGGCCGGGCAGTCGCCACAGTTCGCGTTGCAGCCGACGGTCGGGGGCGGTGCCTAGCACGGAGGCGACAACCTGCTGATTTTCTTGGGCTTCGAGCGAACAAGTCGCGTAGACAAGAAGACCTCCGGAGGCCAGCGCGGCGAGCCCGTTACGCAGGATCGCCGCCTGACGTTCGGCGAAGCGCGGCAGGTCGGCGGGGGAGAGGCGCCATTTAATTTCGGGGTTGCGGGCGAGCGTTCCGGTGCCGGAGCAGGGGGCGTCGATAAAGACGCGATCGAAGGTGTGCTTGAAGGGAAGCGGGCGGGCGGCATCGAGTACGACGCGCGGACAAACGGGAGGGACCTGCTGCAGGCGGCGGAAGGAAATATCGCAGGCGACGGCCGGGCCGAGCCTAGTTTCGAGAGCTTGGAGGGTTTTGTTGCCGGGGGCGGCGCACAGATCGAGATAAGTCTGGCCTGGCTGGAGATTGAGCAGGGGAATGATGGACTGCGAGCCGATGTCCTGCAGGCGCGCTCCGTCGGGTGGAGGCCCTTGGTTCAGCAAAAAGCAATTTTCGAGGGCAGTGGGAGCGAGGTTCGGCGCGGCTGCTGCTGCCGTCGGGGGCGCAAGGCGAACGTACTGATCGGGTTCGCGGAAGCGCGGCGAGGGCGATAGAGCGTGCGGCTTGCGGACCAAATTGGGTTGTCCAGGAATCGAGGAGCCACGCAGGGCAGGAAACTTCCGTGGGGAGATCCGGCCAGTCGATCGGCGCGCGCGTGATCTTGCGAAGCACAGCATTCACGAGTCCGGCGGCGGAGCGGGAGGTTTGCTTGACCCACTCGACGGATTCGTTGACCGCAGCGTGGGGCGGAACGCGCTCGAGATAGCGGAGCTGGAAGATTCCGGCGCGGAGTGCGATCAGAACAACGCGATCAAGGGTGGCGGGATCGCGCCGGGCGAGTTTCCGGATCAGGAAATCAAGTTGAGCTTGAAAGCGCAGGCAGCCAAAAACGATATTGCTGGCGAGGGCGATATCGCGAGCGGCGAGGGAATGACCCAGGGCGAGCAGGGCGTCGGAGGCGTAGGCCTCGTTTTCGACCCGGGAAAGGACATCGAAGGCGGCGCGGCGAGCTGGAGAAATTGGCCGCATCCTGGAGCCGGTCACAGACATCGAAAAATTGTTCTAGCCCTTATGTTGCAATGTTTTTCGAGCATTTTTGCTTGGACGTTTTAGGGCTGACCTTGTGCTAGCATGTTAGCAGCCTCCGGGAACGGAAGATCCTTGAGGTCCGCCTCGCACTTCCCTCACGGAGCAAAACACAACTACTTAATGAGCTATACCGTTTTTCTCGGAAACCTCCCTGTCTGGGTGACTGCCGACGATATCAAATCGTGGCTAACCTCAGAAAATCTTGTCGCAGACGCAATCAAGGTAATTCGCAACCCTGAAACGCAAGAATCGAAGGGCTTCGCCT
This sequence comes from uncultured Acidobacteriaceae bacterium, assembly GCA_963795905.1. Classification (GTDB taxonomy): domain Bacteria; phylum Acidobacteriota; class Terriglobia; order Bryobacterales; family Bryobacteraceae; genus Bog-105. The sequence goes on from CAWCJG010000002.1 coordinate 294,177, forward strand.
TCATCGAATCACCGAATCAGGACGAAATGAACGCAATTATTCGCCGATTTGATCGCGCCCCTCTTGAGGACCGGTTGCTGCGTGCTAATCCCGCACAGCCCCCGAAATCCGGAAAGGGCGCAAAAACTCCCGTAAGCACGCATCCAGCGAGAACAGCGCATGGTGACTCGTCCGCCGCGCACGGCACAAAACTGCAGGCACGCCAGCAGGACAAAATCGCGGCAACCAAGCTTGGCCAAACCGCCGCTCGAATGGCCCCGCCCGGCAAAGTGCATTCGCGGAGGAGCTCGCTAAAGCTCTCTAAGCTGCGGCGTGCTCCTTCCTTTTCCCTCCTTCTCCGACCTTTCCCGGTGGAATCAATCAAGCTAAAATCTAGATAACTGACGCCGTTGCGAGCTGCTAGTGGTATGATCCGCTTCAATCGGCGTGTAAGCTTTGGTTTTCGAAGAACTGCACGTTTTCAGGGTCCACTGTGAGTTTTGCTTCTGGTGATTGGAGTGAGTAATTCCTTTAGGGATACTCTATGGTTCCGCATCGGCTTTATCGCGTTGTTAGGAACTATTGGGGCCAGTTTCCGGCCTTTCGGACTTAATCCGGTATTCGCCTCGGTATGTGGCGTTTTAATCGGACTTTTGGCGGCCGGTCTGGACTGGTTAATTCGGGGCGCTACCGCTGCTACTCTCGCAGCGGCCGCAACAGGCATGTTCGTGGGGACAGCCCTCGGTCTGCTGGCCGTAGCGGCGCTTCCCGCCACAGGTTCCACCTTCATTTTTTTCCATGTAGCCGTGCCGCTAATGGGCGCGTACATCGGCGTATTAGCCGGAGGGCGCCAGGCACGGGTGTTCGAGAAGCGGTTTCTCGGAGGGGGCGGTCAACCCGCCCTGACTGAGGACAGCGGGGTAAGCCCCAAAAAGATTCTGGACACGAGTGTGTTGATCGACGGGCGCATTGCGGACGTGGCGCAAGCGGGGTTCGTGCAGGGGCCGCTAGTGGTTCCGGCATTCGTTCTGCATGAACTGCAGATTGTTGCGGACTCGGCGGATGGGTCACGACGCAACCGGGGCCGGCGCGGACTGGACGTGGTGCGGAGATTACAGGAAACCCAGGGCGTCGAAGTGGACTCGCAGGACTTTCCACAGACCCGGGAGGTCGATCTGAAGCTGATCGAACTCGCGAAGATGAAGCAGGCGAGCATCGTTACCAACGATTTCAATTTGAGCAAGCTCGCGAGCGTGCATGGGGTGGCTGTGCTGAACATGAATGAGCTCGCAAATGCTCTGAAGCCCGTGGTGATTCCTGGCGAGGTGATGCGCGTTTTCATCTCGAAGGAAGGCAAAGAGGCGAACCAAGGCGTGGCTTACCTGGATGACGGCACGATGGTGGTGGTGGATAACGCACGGCGGCTGATTTCGAAGACAGTCGATATCACCGTGACCAGCGTGTTGCAGACGACGGCGGGCAAGATGATCTTCGGCAAGTACGACGAACGCGGTACGCAGTCGGATGTGAAGATTCCGACCAGCTCGTACACGGCCGGTTCGTTATAGAGACTGTTCCTGATCGCCAGGAAAGAACAACTCATCCCGTAATCGAACACGCGAACTCCGGGACTCGGTCCGGAACCCGATGAAATCAGGGGCTCGGAGTGCGTGAATGAATGGCATCCCGCGTGCGCTCCGACCCGCCGTGTTTGGGCAACTCCACCGCATTCTTCGAACGCTATGGCGTGAACCTGGGTTCACGGTACCGTCAGTTACGAGTCTGGCGCTTGCGATCGGCATTGCGACCACCGTTTTCAGCGCCGTAAACAGCGTCCTGTTGCGCCCGTTGAATTTGCCACATCCGGATCGCCTGGCCATGCTCTGGGGAGTCGAACGCGATGGCGGGGCTCGCAGCGTGGTATCGTTCGCCGATTTTGAGGACTGGCGCAAAAACAGCCGAGCGTTTGAGTCCGCAGCGGCGTACACCAGTTACTACAAGCCGGTCTTGACCCGCCAAGGACCGCCGGAAAGACTGTCGAGTCTTTGGGTTTCTCATGACTACTTTGCTGTGTTGGAGGCGAAGCCGTTCATTGGCAGGTTCTTCCGACCTGATGAAGACTTCGAGGGAAGAGACGACGTTGTTGTCCTGTCATACGATTTATGGCGGGATCGCTTCCACGGAGATCGGAATCTGCTCGGTAAAAGGATCCTGCTGGATAGCCGGCCGGAGACCGTCGTAGGTATCGCGGGGCCTGATTTAGCCGTGCTGCCGACGAGTCTGGGCGGCCGACCTCCGCAACTCTACCGCGCGGTGGGCGAACAACCAGGTGAGAAATCTCGCGACTCCCGACACCTTCGAATGGTCGTGCGACTAAAGCCCGGCGTGACGGTCGCCCAGGCGCAATCCGAGCTGAATGTATTGTGCAGACAAATGGAACGCGCGCACCCGGATACGGATGCGCATCTCGCGGTGCGCATTGTGCCCGTGCGCGATGACATTACGCGCAACTTACGATCCAGCCTCATCGGCTTACAGCTTTCGATTTTCGCCGTGGTGTTGATCGCTTGTGCAAATATTGCGAATCTCTTACTCGCGAGATCGGCGCGGCGGCAGCGTGAGTGGGCGATTCGTGGCGCATTGGGAGCGAGCACGAGCCACATTGTTCGTCTGCTGTTGGCCGAAAGTCTGGTTTTGAGCTTCTCAGGCGGCACATTGGGCTTGCTGCTCGCGTTTTGGGGCCGCGCATTGCTGGAGTTCGCGAGCCACACCGTGTTCCCAGATACCCGCAGCTTTCCGTTCGATTTCCGGGTGCTGCTGTTTGCGGCTGGGCTGGCGGTCGGAACAGGTGTCGCATTCGGCCTTGCCCCCATTGGGCACGTGATCTCGCGCCGTTTCGCGCGAGCGCTAACCGAGGGAGGGCGTAGCATCGCGGGTACTCCGAAGCAGGACCTACGTCGTGTGCTGGCCGCCGCCCAGATTGCGGTCGCACTCGTGCTGCTGATTTCCGCTGGTCTGCTGACGCGAAGCTTTCTGCGGCTGCGATCGGCCAGCCCGGGGTTCGATGCGCAGGGCGTCCTGACCGCGGGCATCACACTGCCGCAAGCGCGCTTCCGAACAGATGAGAGCCGGGTTGCATTCTTCAACCGCCTGCTGCCGAGGTTGCATGCCCTTCCGGGCGTCAAATCGGTGGCTCTGGTAACGCCTCTGCCGCTTTCTGGCGATTTCGATGGCGTCGGCGTTGAGCGCCAGGGCAAGCAAGTGCCGGAAAGTGAGTGGCCGATGGCGGACCGTTACGTTGTCACGCCAGATTATTTCGACACTCTGAGAATCCCATTGGTGGAGGGGCGATCTTTCGATAAGCGAGACGATGCAACCCGTCCGTATGTGGCGTTGATCAATCGCACGGCAGCGCGTGTTCTATTCGCGCATGAGTCGCCCATCGGCAAGAAGATTCGGGTAGGGGCGGCGAGCGTTGAATGGGAGCAAGCGCCGTTTCGAGAAATTGTGGGCGTGGTGAGAGATGTTGAGCAGTATGGATTGGGAATGCCAGTACGTGCGCAAATTTATGTGCCGCATGCGCAGTTTGCAGTCGGGTTTACAAGCTTGGTGCTTCGCACGGCCGGTGATCCGAACGCCCTGGCTCAACCATTGCGGCGCGTTGTGCTGAATGCCGATCCGGAACAACCCATTGACGATGTGGTTCCATTTCCGGATCTGATCGAAGGCTCGCTTGCAGCTCGCCGGTTTGGCACCTGGATACTGGGCGGATTCGCGGTGGCCGCTGTGTTCCTCGCGATGATCGGCATCTATGGCGTCATCTCCTACGGTGTTGCTGCGCGAAAACAGGAGTTCGCGATACGAATGGCCCTGGGAGCGCGGGCGGCCGACATCTCCTGGGCGGCTATCTCCGCTGTCGTTCCGATCCTTTCGGCGGGAATTTTCGGCGGAGTGGCCGGAGCCTGGGCGGCGCGACAGTGGCTGCACCGATTCTTGTTCGGGATTGGGACAACAGACCCCGGCAGCTTCATCGGCATGCCACTACTGATTGCATTAGTGGCGATCCTTGCCTGCTACCTACCCGCAAAACGCGCCGCGCAAATAGAAGCCGCGGAGGCTTTGAAGTGTGAGTGAGATTGTGGGGCAACCCCTCACTCTTTCGCTGAACCGACGGTGCCCCACTGCTTCGGACCGCAGCGAAGAGCGCGAACTGCGGTCTCCTTGAACCTGCAATGATCCGGCATAGATCAAGATCCGGCCATTTCGTAGAGTATCTTGATAGCTTTTTCCGCTTCCGGGCGACGGAAGTCGCCTGCCAATTCACCGGCTAAGGTCATTACGGAGACGGTGGACGCTCCCGCCTTCGCGGTTCGCTGAAATGCCGCCTGCTCGGTGCGATCGCTCATCCCGCCACACGCGTCCACGACGATGTACGCACGGTAGCCCTCATCGCTCGCGCTTAGTGCGGGGAGCTGTACTGCTAACTCAGTGGCAACACCGGCAATCAAAAGAGTTTTCTTTCCTGTTGCCTGGATCGCCGATCGAATTTCTTCGTCCTGGAAGCAGTCGCAGATCGTTCGATGACTGACTGGCAAGTCGCCCAGAACAATCGTAATTTCCTCCATAATCTTCGCATCGCTCCCATCTTCTCCGCGGATACCGGTGACGATCACCGGTATATCGAATAGCTTTGCGAGCTCTGCCAACCCTCGCACGCCCGAGCGCAGTCGCTCCAGTGGAGTGGTCCGCGTGAGTTCCTGAATGCCGGACTGCAGATCGGCAAACAGAACAATGCAATCTTGAGCTTCGATCCTCGACTTGCTCTCGCTCATAAGTTTCTCCTTTGGTATTTCTTCGAGATGCCGCTCGGGTGCAGTTCTAGCGTTATGCCAACTCCGTCCGTCGTTCCGGGCGGCGCGCTCTGAACCGTACGGCGCAGATAGAACAGGTCCACGGTGACGTATGGATTCACTGTTGTTGCGATCCCCGCGATGAGCCGGTTTTGATTCCAACTGCTAGCTCCGAAGTCGTAAAAGATCTCGTCGCTCGCAAAAAGCCTCCATTTTTCGTCGAAACGGAATTGTCCACCGACACGGTTTCTATATCGAAACGGATTTGATGGAAGGCCGTACAGACGTTCGCCGCGATTGCGGTCGGAGAATTCCCATCTGCTGAAGGTGCGCGACAGGGTGATTGCAGCCAACGGCACATTCACTTTGAATCCGCTGCCGATATGCGGAACATCGACGTAGAGATAGCCCGCAGTGATCAACACACGCTTAGTAACAGCAATATTGAGGGAAGGGCCGAATCCTACGAGCACGGGATTTCGCAGGGTATCGCTGACCCGAATGGTCGCGGGACACAACAGGTTCAAGCGACCTGAAAGCGGCAAATATATATCCACCTCGCTCCAGGCTTCGAAATCGGAGGAAAGCACGCGGGACGAAGGGGCACAATCAGCTCGAAATGCAAGGCCGATCGCAAGTGCCGCTAACCAGCTAGCCTGGTGCAAGGTCGACCTAAATCGTATGCGACCGATTGAGCTTACCGGCAACAATACGATTCTCCTCTTTGAGAACGATGAACGACTCGCGTGTCTCCCGAACCAGCAGAAGCGCGCCGAGAATCAACCCGCAAGCTCCAGCAAAGCCGGCGCAAAGCGCTGACGCATAAACAAGGCGCACGACAGATGGCACGGAGATTGCTGATCCCAGAAGTGCGCCAATCAGGGTTAGCAGAGTCGCGGTCACAAACGCCGCGACGGAGGCATAGAAGCAAGTCATGGCGCGAACGATGAACAGAGAACGTCTTTCGGCGGCCTCCAGTTGCCTTACCAGGAAGCGATTTTCGGCAGTGGCAAGGTCCGGTTCGCTATCCACATGCTTACCCAATTCGTGCATGCGGTCAACCGCACGCGCATACCGGTTGCCTGTGCCGAACAAGAGAACGCAGGCGGCGTTCGTGAGAACGGCTGGCGCAGAGATAAACGTAAGTACGACGAGCGGGCTCGAAACAGGTTCCACGAGTTAACACTTATGTAACGGCCGTCGGCGGTTCCAGATATGCCCACCGTTCAGCAAGCTTTCCGCCGGCAATGCGCCAAATCACGATTCCGCCGAACTGAACTCTCTTCCCCGTTTGGGAATCGGTCCCACGCCAAGTGTTCCGGACGACAACCTTGTCGCCCTCGGCAATCATGTCTTCAATCGTTACCGTCAAGTCGGGGAAACGTTTGAACGCCATCGAAAGATAGTGCTTCGGCCCAGCGGGACCTGGCGCGCTCCCAGGAGGCGCATCCACGCCGTGCTCAATGTACTCGGCCGCGAAGTTGCGGTCTGCGGCGCCGAGATCTTTTCCATTAACGAAGTCGTCAAAATGACGGCGAACGAACGACTTGCTTTCTTCAAGGTCCATTAGACGTTGAGGGTAACAACCATAAGTGCTGTTGTCCAATGTCCGGGCGGCATGGTCTAATGTCTGGCAAGCATGAGGGACGAGATTGAAGTTCGGCATCTGCGGTATTTCGTCGCAGTTACCGAGGAACGGCACTTTGGGCATGCCGCCAGGGCGCTCGGCATAACCCAACCGGTGCTGAGCCGGCAAATACGGGTCCTTGAGAAACTGCTGGGCATTCCGCTGTTTGCGTCGACACGTCCTTCCCTAGTGCTGACGCCGGAGGGTCAGTCCTTTTTCGAAGAAGCGCGAATCATTTTGCAACAGATCGATCGCGCAACCCGTTCGGCGAGGCAATCGCGGAGAAAGGAGTCTCTTTCCGTGGCCTACGAACCGTGTTCCGCATTTCACGGGTTCGTGCTGGTTGCTCAGCAGTTAAGGAATTCTATGCCGCACCTCCGCCTGGACATTCAGCAAGTCCCTATAAGCGAACACACACAGCGGCTTCGTTCGGGTGAGATCGACATTGCATACGGTCACCGGGGAGAAGCCGCGGACGGGATCAGCTATCAGGTGCTATCGTCTGAGCCGCTGATGGTGGTGTTAGCCTCGAAGCACCGCCTCGCCAGACGCCGAGTTGTAGACCTACTGGACCTGCAGGACGATCCATTCGTATTCTGGCATCGAGCGATCTCGCCCGCCTGCCATGATCTGATTCTGGGATACATGGAAAAAGCGGGGGTGAAACCTACCGTGAAGCATTCCGTTTCCGATCACGCGAAGTTACTCGACATGGTCGCCGGCGGCGCGGGTTGGAGCGTCACACCCGCGTGCGCCCGGGGGGCCCGCCACCCGGGGCTCTCGTTTCGCGCCATCCGCGGCGTAGCCGCTAAGATCGATTTCGGTATCAGCCACCTCACTCAGGCTCGCGACCGTGCAACCAGAGAGCTTGTTAAGACCTGGACAGCTATATACAAGGAGCAGGAACCTTCGCCCAGTGCGTGATTGCTACGCTGCCCGCGCTCGGCCCAGTGCGGAGGCAAGCTGTCTAGCTGTGTGGTCAGTTCCGAGAACTCCGCCGTCGGTACATCACATCATGCATGATCGATGAGAAAACAACTCGGAACCAGTCACATTCCGTAAATTCTAATTATGTGTTTTGAATCCGAAGCGAGACCACCTGCGTTTGTTTCGTCCATCACGGTGTCCACACGGTCATTTCGGTTGCCATTCGATGGCGGCGACATGGCCGCCTCGTTTTCCTACCCGGAAGAGATGAACACCGTCAAAACCGGTATCGTTGTATTGCCCGATAACCGGGGGCTCTCGCCTTTTTACGTGCAATTTGCGGAGCAACTCGCGAGCTGCGGGTTTCCGGCTGTAGCCATCGATTACTTTGCTCGCGGCGAGGAACCTGCTCCTGAGCCGAAGGATCCACGTCAGATTGTGGCGCGCATCGCTCAGTTGACCAAGGACGGGTGCTACGGGCAGATTACCGCGGCATTGCGATACTTGCGTCAGCACTCGGGCGTACAGCGCGCCGTTGCGATTGGGTTCTGCATGGGAGGACGGCTGGCGTTCCTCGCGGCGCAGCCACAATTCGGATTTTCGGGCGTCATAGGACTATACGGTTCGACCGAAGCGATTCTGGACGCGCCTGGACCTTGGCAGTTGGCGAAGCAGTTACGCGGACCGATACTCGGGATCTTTGGCGGAGCGGACGCTTACATCCCGGCGGAGAGCGTTGAATCGTTCCAGCAAGCTCTGAAGGAATCGAACGTCGCACACGAGATTGTCGTCTATCCTGGCGCGCCGCATAGCTTCTTCGACGTGCAGCAAGAGCAGTATCAGGACATTTGTGCCGATGTGTGGACGAGGATGATCGGGTTTCTACACCGACCAGAATGATCGCTTCCAGAAGGGAGAGCCCGAGGCTCGCGCGGAGGCGATCAGCAGCGCGCACCCGAGCACGGTGATTCCAGGCAGCAACAACCACCGTCCTTCCTGCGCGTCGAGCACACAATCGAAGAACTGAATCAGCGCCGTGAGCAGCAAAAGGTTTGCCAAGACTCTTCTCGCGTTCATCGCGATGGTGAGAAGCAGCAGGGCAGCAATCGCCAAGTTTCTCGATACCAGGTAACCTGCATAAATGCGAGTGCCTTCGGTGACGAGAGTCGCGCTTCCGACGAGCATCTCCGGACGAACCAGCGCGATGAGTCCGCCGGCGGCCATCAAGATCGCAGCGAAGAGTGCAATCGCGATAGGCCAATGCGGCAAAGGGTGTTCACGTTCCACAACCTATGAAACGTGGCGGGAGCCGAAAAAGTTCGCTGGGAGGGAAATGGTGCCGGCGGCAGGAGTTGAACCTGCGACCTACGGATTATGAGACCGTCGCTCTAACCACCTGAGCTACACCGGCAGGCAACCTCTAGGGTACCGCACGAGCGCGGTTGAAACAAAGCGCGGATGCCGCGACGTTGTGGTCAGCAGGATGCGTTGGCGCGCGGGAACGCGTGCGGATCCTGTTCTTCCGGCGGGCCGTCCACGCATTCGAGATCCTTTTCGATTGCGACGTGAAGCGAAGAGCCATTTGCGGGCAGCTCGAAATACATGCCGATGTCCTCACCGGTTGACCATTGGCGTATCGAGTCAGCGGGGACAATGACCGAGATGATGCCCTTAGTGAAGGTGGCAGCGGGTTCGGCTTGTGGCGAGCGCGTCAAAGTATAAGAGAGGCGGGCGTCCCCGGGGAACTCCACATTTTCAATGATGGGCTCGCCCGCGGCGAGGGCGTTTACTTCCAACTGGTTCAGCCGCAATCGGAGACTGTTCTTACGGAACCGCAGCTTCATTCACTTACAATCGTACCCGCCAGTCGCCTGCATAGATGTTGAATCGGTTATCGCGCACGAAGCCGAGGAGCGTGATGTTCCAGCGCCGTGCCGCTTCGACGGCGAGGCTGGAGGGACCGCCAACCGTCGCAAGGACCGGAGCGCCAGCCGCGGCGGCCTTCTGGACCAGTTCATAACTGCCCCGGCTACTCAGGAACAGGATTTTGTTCGAGAGGGGAGCTCGCTGATTGAGAAGGGCATCGCCGATCAACTTGTCGAGCGCATTGTGGCGGCCGACATCCTCAAAGGCGGACTCCAGGCAGCCGTACTGAGTTATAAGTGCGGCGGCGTGGAGTGCACCGGTTTGCGCAAAGGCCTGCTGGTGGGATTGGAGAAGATCGGGCAGTTGGGCGATGAGTGATGCTTCAATGAGCAACTCCGGGGAAGATGGAAGGGCCAAGTCTGGCAGCGATTCGAAAAGGCGCTTACCACAGATGCCGCATGCGCTGGCGACTAACCCGGTGCGCGCGAGGCGCCAGGAATCAACATCGAGGCCGGGCCGGAGTTCGATGCGGACTTCGGCATCATCACTCGCGGTGCCGAGTGTCTGAATGTCCAGTATGTCATCGCGGTTCTGAATGATGCCTTCTCCGAGCAGATAGCCGGCTGCGAGTTCGCGATCGTGTCCGGGCGTGCGCATAGTAACGGCCAAGCTATCGGTGATCCGCTTTTCCTTCGACCAGTACGTGAGAAAAAGGGAAAGCGGTTCTTCAATCGCGATTACGTCCGGCACGCGCTCCGCGACTTCGCCGCGCACCCGTTTGACGGTCACGCGCGTGGTGAGAGGCGCATTATTGGCCGGATTTGGCGGGGATCCGGTCATACAGGGTCGCGAACTCGCGTAGTTTCTGTTGATGAGTGTCCGAGAAGGCGCCGGGACGCATGCGCCAAACCCAATTACCGTCAGCGATGCCGGGCCGATTCATACGGGCTTCGGCGCCCAACCCGAGCACGTCCTGCATGGGAACGATGACCACTTGCGCGACAGATACGTAGTAGGAGCGGATCATGCGCCAGTTCATGCATTCGTTGCTGGGCCCAAGATAAGACTCAGTGAATTCGTGTTCCAGGCGGATATCCTCTTTGCTTCGAGTGCTATCGCTTCCGTTGCTGTTCCACCAGCCCATGACCGTGTCGTTATCGTGCGTGCCGGTGTAAGCGATGAGTTCCTTTTCGAGATTATGCGGGCGATAATTCGCCGCATTGCCTTCAATACCAAATGCGAATTGCAGAATGGCCATGCCAGGAAAATGAAACTTCTTGCGGAGCTCGATGACTTCGGGCGTAATGTCGCCCAAGTCTTCGGCAACGATCTCAAGCGGCCGAGTTCGGAAATGACTGCGTTAAAGAGTTTCTCGCCGGGCGCTTTTACCCACTCGCCCTTGATGGCAGTTTCTTCATCGGCAGGAACTTGCCAGTACGCTTCAAAGCCGCGGAAATGATCGACACGAAGTAGATCATAGAGGCGAAAGGTTCCGCGGAAGCGCTCGATCCACCAGTGAAACCCGGTCTGCTCCATTTCTTTCCAGTTGTAGATGGGATTGCCCCAGCGCTGGCCGGTCTTACTGAAGTAATCCGGCGGAACGCCGGAAACGAATGTGGGTTGCCATTTTCGTCCAGAAGGAATTGTCGCGGGTGCGCCCACACATCGGCGCTTTCCTGGGAGACGTAAATGGGGATATCGCCCATGATACTTGAATGCCGCGATCGGTGCAGTGGCGGCGCAGAGCATCCCATTGCCGGTAGAAGACAAACTGCCAGTATTTCTGGCATTCGATCTCGCGGTTTGCATTCGCTGCGAACCCGGGCGAGCGCGGCGGCGTTGCGGTGCGCAAGCGATGGGTCCCACTCCGTCCAGCTCTTATCGGCTCCGAATCGATTCTTTAAGGCAGACGAAGAGCGCGTAATCGTCAAGCCAGTGGCCGTGATCGGCGCAGAACTGCTCGAAGAGATGACGGCAAGCAGGCGAACTGGAACTCGAGAAATTGCGGTAGGCGCGGCTCGAGAAGAGCCATCTTCCAGCGGCGCGACAGCGTCGTAGTCTGCCCTGTCGGGATCGGAATGCGGCGCGTCCACCTAAGTCGGCAGCAGAAAGGGAACCCTCCTCGACGAGAAGTTCGGGGCTGATGAGCAGGGACTTCGCCTGCGAAAGCAGAGTAACTTTGATACGGTGAATTGCCGAGTCCCTACGGGACCTAGAGGGAGCACCTGCCAAATCGATTGGCCAGCGGCAGACAAGTTGATCGGCAAACCGATGCGCCTCCGGTCCGAAATCTCCCAGACCAAAACGGCATGGGCAAAGATGTCGGATGGAGAGAATGCCAGAGCACCGCGGCAGGTTCACGCCCCAAATTACCAAACCGATGATCCTGTGCGACTGAGTTCATGAGAGTCGCGGTATCTCTCACGCGGGGAGCTTGTCGGCATGAGCCTGTTCCACGCGGAAGCTGATTGCGTTATTGCTGCTCGGGTTGACGGCAGCGTTGGCTGTCGTCGCGAAACGGATGCAGCAGCCGTATCCGATCGTGCTGGTGATCGGAGGAGTGCTGTTGAGCTTCGTTCCGCACCTGCCGCGCGATCAACCTGAACCCGCAGCTTGTGTTCCTGGTCTTTCTGCCGCCGCTACTGTTCTCGGCTTCGTTCCACATTTCATGGCGGGAGTTCCGGACACACATCATTGCAATCGTGATGCTGGCGTTCGGACTGGTTGGGTTCACGCTCGCTGGCGTGAGCGGGTTGTCGCAGTACGTGCTGCCCGGGTTGGACTGGAAGGACGGATTGGTGTTGGGCGCAGTAGTGGCAACGACGGACGCGATTGCCGCGACGGCCACGGCGAAACGTCTGGGTCTGCCGCGAAGGATTGTCGATCTACTCGAAGCGGAAAGCCTGGTGAACGATGGCAGCGGTCTGCTCGCTCTGAAGTTTACAACGGCGATTGTGGTCACGGGCATAAGACCGACGTTCGTCCAGGGCGCCGGACAGCTCGCGTACTTGATTACGGCCGGGGTTGCGATTGGTCTTGCACTTGGGGTTGTGTTTCACCTGATTCAGGACCGCATAGCGGATGCGCCGATCGAGATCACGATTAGCGTGATTACGCCGTACGTCACTTACCTGTCTGCGGAAGCGGCGCATTGCTTCTGGCGTGCTGGCTGTGATTGCGTGCGGCTTGTATCTGGGACGACGCAGTTCGCATTTCTATTCGTTTCATGCGCGAATTGAATCGACTGCATTTTGGCATGCGGTCGATTTCATGCTTAACGGGCTGGTGTTTCTGCTGCTCGGGTTACAACTGCCGTCGATTTTGGGAGACATTCGCGGAATGAGCAGCGGGCAATTAGCGGTGGGCGCCGTGTTGTTCTGCCTACTCGTCATTGGGCTGCGGATGGTGTGGGTTTTTCCGGGTGCATGGCTTTCGAGAAAGCTGCGGATTCTGTTACTGCGAGTGGAAGAAGAGCCGCTCTCACCCAAGTCGGTATTGCTGGTGGGTTGGGCGGGAATGCGGGGCGTGCTGGCCCTTGCGGCGGCGTTGTCCTTACCGGAGCGGCTAGCGAATGGCGAGCCTTTCCCGCATCGTTCGCTGATCATCTTTCTCACCTTTACGGTGATCTGCGCGACTCTTGTCGTGCAGGGATTGACGATGCCGATGTTGATTCGGGTGCTCGGGCTTACGGGAAGCGAGGCGGCCAGGCGGGAGATGGCGCATGCGCGTCAGCGAATGTCGCTGGCAGCTTTGGGAGCCATTGGAGAGTTCAGGCGGAAAAATGCGTTTAGCCGCGAAGCATTGGACGCGATGGATGCGTTCTATCGAAGGCAGCTTGCGCTCGTGAACGCCCCGGATTCGGAGGGCCGCGGAACCAAAGACGATGCGGAAGAGGTGTACCGTCTGGCGCATCGGCTGCGGTCGGTAGAGCGCGAGGTCGTGTTGCGATTGCGCGATGAAGACCAGATTCACGATGACGTTCTGAGAACGCTCGAGAGGGAATTAGATCTGCTCGAGGCCCGGTTCACGGATGAGGACTAACCAGGGAGCTTAGTAGATGGTCCAGACGCCGGGTGTCGCGACTTCCACGAGATGACGGTCGGGATCGCGGAAATAGACGCTTTGACCGCCGCGAGGCCAGTCGCGTGTTTCCTCGACGGCGACTCCATTTTCGGCGAGCCACGATTTCCAGCGTGCGAGATCCCCAGCGCAGATTTTAAAGGCGAGGTGAATTTCGCCGTAGCCGTCATGCGAGGGGCGGATGCGAGCGGAAGCGCCCTTCTTGAACAGCAGCAAAACCTGGGTTGGACCCGCTGCGAGAGCGCAGCCACGCTCGCCAAAATCATCGATCTTAGTGAAGCCGAAAATCCTTTGGTAAAAACTGGCGGAAGCGTCGACGTTGGTGACGTAGAGAGCGGATTCAAGCAGTCCGCCACACGGAGGCAGCATGCGGGAATTCTAACGCTTTAGGAAAGCGGAGATTCCAGTAAATGCAGTCAACGACCGAAGGTCTCCCAAAAAAATGCGGCGTGACCAAGTGGCCACGCCGCGTTTATGGCACATTGTTGGGAGTTTTACTTCTTACCTTCGACAACCAGATCGTTTGTTACTGAGAAAACGTTCGGAACCTGGTTGGCCTTCGTGTTGATGAAGTCTTTGTCAAACTGGGACGCAACGACGCCCTCCAGTGTGACATGGCCATTCTTGACGATGATGTGAATAGGCGGTAGAGCCTGATACCCGTAGCGATCGCCAATTTGTGGATTGCCGTAGATGGCGCGCAGCTCGGCACGGCGAACCTGATCGTCCATGGGCGACAGCGGCAGAACCTCGATGTTGTTAATAACACTGGTCACGCCCTCGATGTGCTTGACGGTGTTTTCGGCATCACTTTTTAGAACCGGATTAGTGACCTGCCCTTCGAGTGTCACCGTGCTGCCGTTTACCCGGAAACCGAGATCGTCGAAAATTGTGTAATACGGCAGCATCAGAAGTTGATGGCGAACCTCCTGTACCAAGCGGGATTCATTCGGGTTGTCCGGCATGAACGCATCCTGGTGATGCTGCTCAGCAAAAAGAGCACTGCCGCAGCCCAGAAAGGCGGTGGCCAGGACCAGCGAGCCAAGTGCACGACGCATTTTCTTATTTCTCCCTCCACTCGAACAGATGAGCGTCAGGCACTCGGCGTTTCAGGCGCGTCAGCCGTGACCGCGACCGCGCCACACGGCACTTCCGTGAGGGCCAATGAAGCTCACGATCATAAGCAAGGCGGCGACGAAGAAACAGAATCCACAAATTCCAAGAACCGCCATCGGCGACCAGGGATGTACATAGGGCCAAAACGGTAAACAGAAAAAGCCGATGAGAAACAGGATGGCGGCTAAGATACGGAAGCCCATCACTGGTTAGATCCGTACCAGCAAAGCTGCGTTACCTAGTGCAGAGCGTCCTGAAAGAGGTCATAAACGAAGCTGAGGCACCGGCGGGCGAGGGAAGGATCGTAGCGGTAGCCTTCATCGCGCAGGAAGGCATGGGCTCCATTGACTTCGAGCCATTCGAAGTTGACGCTTGCTTCTTCCAGGCGAGCTTTGATCTTAATGCGGCCTTCCAGGGGAACGTGGGGGTCCTGACGGCCCCAGATGTGGAGCAAGCGGCCCTTAATCTCAGACGCGCGCGCAAGCGAGTCGTCTTGTTTGCTGGCTCCTAGCGTACCGGAATGAATGTCGGTTGCGTAGAAACAGGCTGCGGCAAGCACGTCCGGGTTGAAAGCTGCCCGAAATGCGAGGTGACCGCCGAGGCAGATGCCGATAACGCCCAATTTGCCGGTGCAATCGTCGCGTGATTTGAGGTGATCGAGCGCGGCGCGCGCATCGCTGTCATACGAAGAGAGCTGCTTGGCATACTTATGGCGATTACCCACGTCAGCGCCGGCCTGATCGTAAGCGAGAACGGAACCGAGCGGCTCGAGTTCGTGGTAGACCTCAGGTACAGCGACAACATATCCGTGCCCCGCGAGCATGGCGGCGGTACGTCGGATCGGGCCGGTCACCTGGAAGATTTCCGAGAAGAGCACAATGCCAGGGAAGCGGCCTTCCGCGGCTGGTTTGAACACGTAGGTCCGCATGGGACCGGTCGGCGTCTGGAGGTCAACTACGAGGTCATCTTTGAGCGTCACGACGGTAGTATTCCGCATGAGAGCATGAAAGCTGTGTGGACCGCAACTCGCGCGCAGGACGGCAGCAGCAACTTCAGATGAAGGGTGCGATATGGGCGCTGCTGGCGCGTTTGGGAGCGATCGCCGGGAAGAAGTACCAATTCTATTGCCAGGACGGACTGCTGACGCTGCACAGCGACAGCTTCCGAAGGGATAAAGCATTCCGGCATGCGTACGAGCGCGGCGTCCGAGCGGGGGCGGGAGTCGATCCGCAGTTTGAGTGGCGCGTGCAGACGGCGCTGTGGGCCGCGCGGCATTGCTTGAACGTGCCAGGCGATTTCATCGAGTGCGGTGTGAATGCGGGATTCGTGAGCTCGGCCATCATGCAGTACTGCGATTGGAATACGACGGGGCGGCGCTATTTCCTGATTGATACATTTGCAGGACCGGTCTTCAGCAAGTACTCGCAGGAGGAGATTGCAAAGGGGCGCATTGAGGTTGCGAAGGAAGCTTTGGGACGCGGCGCCTATGTGACGGACTTGGCGCGAGTGCGCGCGAACTTTGCCGAGTGGCCCGCGGCAGAGGTGATTCAAGGGGCTGTGCCCGAGGTATTGGGAGAGATCGATTTCGGGGCGGCTGCATTCGTGCATCTGGACATGAACTGCGCGCAGCCGGAAGCGGAGGCGCTCCAGTTTTTCTATCCACGGCTATCGGCGGGCGGAATGATTTTGTTTGACGATTACACGTATCGTCACCACGATGCGCAACGAGAAGCGGTCAATGCCGTGGCAGAGAAGTTTGGGGTGGCGGTATTGGCGCTGCCGACAGGGCAGGGTTTGATTGTGAAGTGAGTGCAGCGCCGGCTAACTGGCGCGGGGAGCTTCTTCGAACGCCACGAGCGCTTTGCCGGTGGAGAGTTTACGCTTCTCGCAGCGAACGATCTGACCGGTGGTGAATTCCCACTTCTCATCGGGGGGCACGTTTTCGACGATGCGGTAGAAATCGCGGCCCAAGTGTTCGGCCTGCACGGCGCGGAGGCAGGCAATGCCGGCATCCACGACGTTCAAGTAGATGGTCGCCGGTTTCCCGACGTTCGGCGGTAAGGCGACTGCGTTCGGAGGCGGCGGGGCAGGAGTTGCGGTCGGCGTGGTCGTTTCTTCGTTCGCGGCACGGGCGGGCGCGACCGCAGGTGCAGCAGCGAACAGGGTGGCGGCAGGCGCGGTGGTCCGATGCTTGGGCACGGCGGCGGCGGGCAATACCGAGCTGGATGGAGCACCTTCGGACGAGACGCGATCGACGATCAGAAACACCACGGTCAGCCCGGCCCAGAGAGCAAACATCCATTGCAGAGTCCACAAGGTCCGGTAAATCTCAACTCCCCCAAGGACTGCGATCGATAGGGCGTAGCCCGCGGTGGCCGCGAAGCCGAGGCTTTGGAATATTGTGCGCGGCTCCCCTGAACGGAAGGCGAGCAGCGTGATGGTCAACACAATGCCGGTCACGACCATGGTCCAGCCGCTGTCGGTCACCAGATGAGCGACGGTGCCAGCGGCTACGGTTATTGCGAGAGTGAACGCGTTTATGTCGGATTTGGGCATGCAGGCTTCCTAAAGAAGTGTATTCGCATGAGACCATGAAAGATCAAGAATGGCAACAGAACAGACCAATACGCGCAATATTGCGATCATTGCGCACGTTGATCATGGCAAGACGACGCTGGTAGACGCGATGTTACGCCAGAGCGGGATCTTTCGCGTCAACGAGGAAATCGCAGACCGCGTAATGGATTCGAATGAGCTGGAACGGGAGCGCGGGATCACGATTCTGGCGAAAACCACCGGCGTGCGATATCGCGGCACGAAGATCAACATCGTCGATACGCCAGGACACAGCGATTTCGGCGGCGAGGTAGAACGCGCGTTGAAGATTGTAGATGGCGTGATGCTGCTCGTTGACGCGAGTGAGGGTCCGCTGCCGCAGACCCGGTACGTGCTGATGAAAGCGCTCGAGGCAAAGCTGACGCCGATCCTCGTAGTGAACAAGATTGACCGTCCGGATGCGCGGATTCAGGAAGTAGTCAATGAGGTCTTTGATCTGTTCATCGATCTGGATGCGTCGGAAGAGCAACTGGAATTTCCGATTGTGTATACGAACGGGAAAGCCGGGATTGCGAAGTATCAACCGGAAGACGAGAGCAGCAATCTGGAGCCGCTGTTTGAAACCGTGCTGAAGCACATTCCACCCCCGAAGGGCGATGCGGAAGGCGTACTGCAACTGCTGGTAGCGAATCTGGATTACAGCGATTATCTCGGACGATTGGGGATCGGGCGTGTGTTCAACGGAACGCTGCGACTGAACGACGAGGTCTCGATTGCGAAGCTCGATGGAACGTTCCAAAAGACGCGGATCACCAAGCTGTACTCGTTTGAAGGCTTGAAGCGAGTGGACGAGAAGGTTGGGCGGCCGGGCGACGTGCTGGCGATTGCGGGCGTGGAAGGCATCACGATCGGCGAGACGGTTACGAGCGCCGAGGATCCGAAGCCACTGCCACATATCCCAATTGATGAGCCAACGATCGCGATGACGTTTTTGGTCAACAACTCGCCGTTTGCCGGGCGTGAGGGTCAATATGTGACGTCACGCAATCTGCGCGACCGGCTCGACAAGGAACTGCTGACCAATGTTTCGATTCGAGTCGAGGACACGGGCAGCCCGGATTCGTTCAAGGTGATGGGACGCGGCGAGCTGCAGCTGGCGATTCTGATTGAGATGATGCGGCGTGAGGGGTACGAGCTGCAGGTCGGGAAACCGGAGATTTTGACGCGCGAGATTGACGGCAAGCTGCATGAGCCCCTCGAACTGCTAGTGATCGATTGTCCTGAGGAGTTCATCGGCGTGGTCATCGAGAAGATGGGCCAGCGCAAGGGCAAGATGACCAAGATGATCAATCACGGTTCCGGACGCGTACGGCTGGAGTTCCATGTGCCATCGCGCGGATTGATCGGCATTCGGAGCGAGATGCTGACGGATACGAAGGGGATGGCGATCATGAACTCGCTCTTCCACGGGTATATCGAATGGCAAGGCGAGATTCCGATGCGGCCGACGGGGTCGTTGATTTCGGATCGGGGCGGTTTGGCAACAAGTCACGCGATCTTCAATATTCAGGAGCGCGGGGTCATTTTCATCACGCCGGGGACGGAAGTGTATGAAGGCATGGTTATTGGCGAGAACGCGCGCGATAACGACCTGGACGTCAACATCGTTCGCGAGAAGAAGCTGACGAACATGCGCGCATCGACTTCCGATGAAGCGATCCGGCTGGTGCCGCCCAAAGTACTGAATCTGGAGCAGGCGATCGAATTTATCAACGAAGACGAATATGTGGAAGTGACGCCGAAGTCGATCCGTTTGCGGAAGAAGATACTGAAGGCGAATCAGCGGTAGGTATGTAGTACAACTGCCAGCCACATCGCCTTCGCAGCCGTCCTGGTCGGCTATCTCTGGATGACGAGCTAACGCGGCGTCAAAAGCCGACGTACTGCACTTCTTCTTCGAGCTCGAAGCCGAAGCGTTCGCGGACGCGGCGCTTACATTCAGCGATCACAGTAATGAGGTCCGCTGCCGTACCAGTTCCATCGTTGTAAATCAGATTGCCGTGATAGGTCGCGACCTGGATATCTCCGACGCGGATGCCCATAACGCCTGCCTGCTCGAGGAACCAGCCTGATGGGACTTTGCCGTCGCGGACCAGTTTTGGCGGAATCTCGGCCTGGGCATGCGGCGGGATTTGGTGGAAGTAAAGGTTCTTGAAGATGCTGCCAGCGCATTTCATAGTGGGCGGGTATTTCTTGTCACGAATGCCGCGGATTTCGGTTGCGGTGTGCTCGAGCGCGGATCGATCGCCGGGACGGAAGCGCAAACGGGCGGAGAGGATCACCCACTGTTTGTTGCGCTTGAAAATGCTTTCGCGATAAGTGAAGTCGCACTGCTCGTTGCTGAACGTCACGAGGCCATTACCGGCGGTGACCGTTACCGTTTCGACAATTTCCTGTATAGAACGTCCGTAGGCTCCGGCATTGCCGTAGACTGCGCCACCAAGTTCGCCGGGTATGCCGGTCATGGTGTGCATGCCTTCGAGGCCTTCGGCGATACTGCGATTGACGACGTCCTGCAGGACGGCTCCGGCTTCGACGTTGAGGACGTCGCCTTCGCGGCGGATTTGGGAGCCGGTGAAGCGGAGAACGACGCCGTTGAATCCCGTGTCCGAGACGATCAGGTTGGTGCCGCCGCCGATTACGATCAACGGGAGGACTTGAGAGCGGGTCAGCGCGAGCGCGCTTCGGAATGCCGCTTGGTCGGGCGTCTGGCAGAGAAGGGCAGCTGGTCCGCCAATGGCAAAGCGGGTGAACTCTGCGAGGGGTACATCTCGCAGTACCTCAAGGTGGGGAATCGCCGCAAGATCTTCGTAGATTGCGGCAGAGACTGGCATTTCATCCCCATTTTAGATTTACTTAGAAGGACTTCAGTTGAAGAAGCGACCTGTTACGATAGAAGACTAGCCCCTGAACGCATGAAGTTCTTCCTCGATAGTGCCAATCTGGACGAGTTAAGACGTGCGCTGACGTGGGGCATTATTGACGGCGTTACCACAAATCCAAGCCTGATCGCCAAAGAAGGGGTTCCAATCCAGGAACAGTTGCGGGCGATCTGCGACTTGGTGGATGGCGACGTGAGCGCTCCCGTGCTGACGTCAAGGACGCGCGAGATGGTCGTTGAGGCCCGCCGCTTAGTAAAGATCAAGCGCAATGTAGTGGTAAAGGTGCCGATGACCGAAGAGGGCATCAAAGCGGTTGCCGTGCTACGCCAGGAAGACATCCGGACCAATGTGACGCTGTGCTTTACGCCAGGACAGGCGCTGATTGCGGCAAAGGCGGGCGCGGCGTACGTAAGCCCGTTTTATGCGCGAGTTGAAGATGCGGGTGGATCCGGAGCGGACCTGATTCGAGACATTCTGAAGATCTACGCGAACTACGGTTTGCAGACGCAGGTGTTGGCGGCATCTCTGCGCGGACCGGCGCACGTGATTGAAGCGGCCAAAGCGGGCGCGCACGTGGCGACTCTACCGTACAAAATCATCGAGTCGCTGTTTGCGCACCCACTTACCGAGCGTGGGCTTGAGCAGTTCATGAAGGACTATAGCCGGGCTTTCGAGTTGGCGGCTAAAGCCTAGTCACCCTCATATTGCTCCTGAAAAGATTAGCGGTCGTCAGCATCGTTGTCGAAGTCGAACGGCGGGACCAATCCTAAAAAGTCGCCTACTTCTTTGGCATCATAGGGACCGTTGAGCTGGTCAAAGTGATTACCAGTCATGTTCAGGCTCCCCTGCTGAAAGACGATGTCTTTCTGCGGATTCACTTCGATCACGCGATCGTTGAATTGATCACTGATCAACGTATTGCCATTGCGCAAGCGCACGGCGCGCGTGGGTAGCGGACTTGCATTGCTGCCCTTCTGCATGTTCGTCAAGTACTGCCATACAACTGAATCACTTCCGTCCACTTCCACAATGCGGTTGTTGTTCGAATCGGAGATTAGAGTATCGCCGTTCGGAAGGCGGCTGGCGAAGGCGGCTCCACTGACAGTTCCACCGGCGGTGAAAGTTTTGACGATAGCACCTAAGGCGGTAATTTCAATCACTCGATTGTTGCTTTCATCGGCGATCAGGATGTGACCGTTCTCGAGCACTTCAGCGCTGTTGGGGTTACTGAGTTGGTTGGGACCCATGCCGGCGACACCGGTTGTGCCGTATTGCCAAACGATGTGGCCTTGCAGATTGACGAGGATGACACGTTGATTTCCTTGATCGGTGATTAGGACGTGAAAGAAGGCATTGCCGGGGAACCCGGAGACGAAGGCGGCCTGCACCGGCGTGTTGAGTTGGTTCGGACCAGCGCCAGTTACCCCCGCCTGACCGTATTGCCAGATGATGCTGCCGTTGGCGTCGATAATGAAGACCCGGTTATCAGGGCAGCCGTTTGCAGCATCCGAGCAACCGGGGAGCGGCGGATTGCTGGGCGGGATACCAGTACCTGAGATGAGGGTGAACGAGCCAAAGCGTTCGACATCGTTGACGCCGACCACGCTGTTCGGGCCGGGTTTATCGGAACCATTGCCCCACGACCAGACGACGTCGTGAGTTCTTGGATCGACTTCGACAACCCGGTTGTTGAACTGATCGGCGATGACGAGATTTCCTCTATTATTGAAATGTTCGCCCGGGCCGGATGCCTGGAGCGAAAGAGATGTTAGCAGCAGCGGCGCAACGAACTGCGCTATGAGGTGCAGGCGCATGGAGAGCCCTCCTTTTGGTTCAAGACCGAGGTCCAGTATGGAGCAAATCGCGTGCGGGATAGCGAACAGAACGTAAAGTGTTTGTAAAAAGTCTTGGCGCGCTTAAGCGATGGTGACGAGACGCGTATTGCGCTCAAGCACTTCGGGTGAATCGAAAGCGCCTTCGGGCACCGGAGTCAGCGCCTTATCCATGTAGTTCAGCGCTTCGGGATCACGTTTGAGGCGCATCCGGAGCAGGCCGTAACGAATAATGAGCGCAGCGAGCGTGATGTGCTTGTATAGCAGGTTGCTCCAGTACTTGGGGTAGAAGACGAGCGGATGCTCGAAAGGGAAAGTGGGCCGGCGATCTCTGCGGTACTTGCGGCGCAGATAACCGCCCTGCAAAGGATCGACTTTCTCAAGGCGGATGCAGACGTAGAACCAGAGCAGTAGAAGCAGCATGTTGCCGGGATTACTGCGCGTAGCAGTGGCGCGGCGCATGACGGTTTCCAGGTGCTGATGCGTGAAAAAGTTTTCCCACGATTTCTGGTAGAGGTCTTCCCACTGACGCGTTGTCATAGTGGGGTGAGACATGGTGACGTGCTCGAGATCGTATTTGTTGAGATCGGGGTCGAGATACGCGCCGGCGCCGTGCAGTTTTTGATGATCTTCCGAACCGGGCAGAGGAGTGAGGCAGTGCGGCTCGAGGAAGTCGATGGGCAGTTCGCGCTTGATGATTTCTATGTCGCGTAGGACGGATTCGGGCGTATCTGCGGGAAAGCCGACAATATAACCCGCGAAGATGGTAACGCCTGCGCGCTTCCATTCGAGAAGCATTTTGCGGTACTCGGCGATTTTGTTCTGCTTTTTTCTCGCGCCAAGAAGACTGTCTGGGTTAATGCTCTCGAGGCCGATGAACACGCGAGCGACGCCAGCGCGGCGGGCCTTTTCGATGAACTTGGGGATGCGATGACACATCGTGTCCACCTGGATGATGAACTTGATGTTGAGTTTCTGACGCTCGCGCATGTCGATGAGGCGGTCGAAGATGCTTTCCCAATCACGGTTGCGGGCGAAGTTGTCGTCGGTGATGAAGAAGCGGTTGATGCCCTGTTCGAGGTTTCGGCGGACGATGACCTCGACCTCATCGGCGGAGCGGCGGCGCGATTTTCGGCCCTGCACGTTGATGATGCTGCAGAAAGAGCACTGGAACGGGCACCCACGGCCGGCGTCGAAGCTGGTCATGCGTCCAGCCGTGCGTTTCACACGGCCATGCGGAAGGATGGGCAGTGGAACGCCCTGCAATGAGGGCAGATCCGACATGTAATTGTATAGAGGCTTGAGTTGCGCGTTCCAGGCGTCGCGCAGAACTTCTTCGAAGCGGCCCTCGGCTTCGCCCGCAAACAGCGAAACGCCGAGATCCATAGCCTCTTTCAGTTCGGGTGTGATCTCGGGGAGCATGGCCAGGACGCCCGAGACGTGAAAGCCGCCTATACAGACCGGGATGTCGTGAGAGCGGAAACGGCGCGCGAGATCCATGGCGCGCGGAAATTGATTCGATTGGACGCCAACGAGAGCCACTAGACCGCGCCCGTTCTTCAAATCACGTGCGATGCGGTCCGGGTGGATGCGGGTGTTGGTCTCATCGAGGGCGGTGACAACGATTTCGACATCATCGCCAAGGACGCGGCGTTCCTGGCACTCGATAGCGAGACCGTTCAAGACTGCGAGGGTATTCGAAGGAATCGCGGATCGAAGCCACTGAATCACATAGCCGTCGTCATCATAGTGAGACGGCTTGACAAGTATCAGGGAGAAACGCTTTTGGGCGGGCACAGAGGCGCCGGTACGTAGTGCTGGGGGCTCCAATCCAGAATCAGCGTACCATGAAGCAACTAATTCGTAGGGGAATTGGATGACCGAAAAAGATCGGGTAATCGAGATGTCGAGCGGCGCCGCGGAGTGGCGGTTGTGGGGACCTTATGTGAGCGAGCGGCAATGGGGGACGGTGCGGGAGGACTACAGCGCCGACGGAGACGCTTGGAATTACTTCACCCATGAGGATGCCCGGAGCCGCGCTTATCGCTGGGGGGAAGACGGGATTGCCGGGGTGTGCGACGTCGAACAGCGGCTTTGTGTTGCAGTTGCGCTGTGGAACGGCAAAGATCCCATTCTGAAAGAGCGGTTTTTTGGGCTGACCAATGGGCAAGGCAACCACGGCGAGGACGTCAAGGAGGTTTATTACTACTTGGACGCGACGCCAACGCATTCCTATTTGAAGATGCTCTACAAGTACCCGCAGCGGGCGTTTCCTTATGAGCAACTCGTTGCGGAGAACGCAAAGCGGACGCGGCTGGAGCGAGAGTACGAACTGATCGATACAGGTATTTTCGATCAGGACCGCTACTTCGATGTGTTCATCGAATACGCCAAAGGCGCGCCCGACGATCTGCTGATGCGGATCACCATTCACAACCGCGGGCCGGAACAGGCAGAAGTACACGTGCTGCCGCATGTCTGGTTCCGCAATACGTGGTCGTGGGGGCGCGATGCAGCGAAGCCGGAGTTACGGGCGGAGGGCGGCAGCAGAATCAACGTTTCACACACAACTCTAAGCGGCTATGTGTTCGACGTGGAGCAGCCCGATGCCCTGCTGTTCAGCGAAAACGAGACGGACGTTTCTCGTTTGTTCGGCTATGAGACCTCAAGCAAGTACTTCAAAGATGCCTTTCACGAAGCGATCACGAAAGGGCGTGCGGGTGCAGTCAATCCGGCACACACGGGAACCAAAGCGGCGGCGCAGTATGTGCGTTCGATTGCGGCGGGCGGGTCGACCGTGATGCGGGCACGGCTCCATCGGATGAACGGTGGCGCCGAACCCTTCGGTAATTTCGATCAAATCATGGCGACGCGCCAGACAGATGCGAATGCATTTTACGACGGCTTGCAGGCTGATCTCGCCTCGCTGGATGCTCGGCTGGTCCAGCGGCAGGCGTTTGCGGGACTGATATGGACCAAGCAGTTTTATTACTACGATGTGCCGCAGTGGTTGAGCGGTGATCCGGGCGAACCGCCGCCGCCACCGCAGCGGAGATCGGGCCGCAACTGCGATTGGAAGCACATCAATAACATGGATATCCTTTCAATGCCTGCCAAGTGGGAATATCCGTGGTTTGCGGCGTGGGACCTGGCCTTTCATGCAGTCACATTTGCGATGATCGACCCGGAGTTTGCGAAGGATCAACTGGTGCTGATCACGCGCGAGTGGTACATGCAACCAAACGGGCAGCTGCCGGCATATGAGTGGAATTTTGGCGATGTGAATCCCCCGGTGCACGGGTGGGCGGCGTGGCGTGTGTTTGAAATCGATCGGAAGCTGAGGAGACGCGATCAGCCCGGCTATGCAGGCGATCTGGCGTTTCTGGAACGTGTGTTCCACAAGCTGATGATCAACTTCACGTGGTGGGTCAATCGGAAGGACGCGGCGGGACGCAACATCTTCCAGGGCGGTTTCTTGGGGTTGGACAACATCGGAGTGTTTGACCGCAGCCGGCCGTTGCCGACCGGCGGGTACATCAATCAGACGGATGCAACGAGCTGGATGGCGATGTACTCGCTGAACCTGATGCGGATTGCGCTGGAGCTGGCGCAGCATAATCACGTGTACGAAGACATTGCGACAAAGTTCTTCGAACACTTCCTGGCGATCGCGGAAGCGATGACGAACATAGGTGATAGCGGGATCGGGTTGTGGGACGAAGAGGATGGCTTTTTTTACGACGTGTTGAATCTGCCTAACGGGCAAAGCGTTCCTTTGAAGGTGCGTTCGGCAGTCGGGCTGATTCCGCTGTTTGCGGTCGAGACTTTGGAGCCGGAGTTGTTGAATCGGGTGCCCGCTTTTAAGCAGCGGCTGGAATGGTATCTGGGGTATCGGCCAGACTTGGCGGACCTGGTGTCGCGCTGGAACGAGGCCGGCGTCGGTGAGAGGCGGCTGTTGTCGCTTCTTCGGGGGCATCGCATGAAGCTGCTGCTGCGACGCATGCTGGACGAAACCGAGTTTTTATCGCCTTACGGCGTCCGCGCGCTATCGCGAGTGTACCTGGACAATCCGTACACATTTCATTGGAACGGCGATGCCTTGACGGTGAAATATCTGCCGGCGGAATCCGATTCCGGCATGTTTGGGGGCAACTCCAATTGGCGAGGGCCGATCTGGTTCCCGCTCAATTTCCTGATCGTCGAATCCTTGCAGAAGTTCTATCATTATTATGGCGACGATTTCAAAGTGGAGTGTCCGGCGCATTCGGGCCGGTACGCGACAATTCGTGAAATCGCGGATGAGCTGCGAAACCGGCTTGGGCGGATTTTTTTGGCGAGCGAAAAAGGCTGCCGCCCGGCGCTCCGCGGATGGGGCCGGTTCCAGACAGATCTATATTTCAAAGACTACGTTCTGTTCTATGAGTACTTCAACGGCGATACGGCGGAGGGTCTGGGAGCGTCGCATCAGACCGGCTGGACGGGTTTGATCGCGAAGATGCTGCATCCAAGGGGAGCGGGTGCGACGATGGCGACGGGGCCGTCAGGACACGTGGAGACGATTGCAGACGCTGCGGAGAAGAGCCGCGATCCGTTATCGTGAATACAGTGGAATTAGAGAAGCAACTTCTGCGCAAGGTCGGAGAGGCAATCGGCAAGTTCCGCATGATTCGCGACGGCGACCGTGTTGCGGTGGGCGTATCCGGCGGGAAAGACAGCGTGACGCTGCTTGAAGCGCTGTTGCTGCTGCAGAAGCGGGCTCCCATCGACTTCTCAGTGTGCGCGTTCACGGTAGAGCAGGGGAAGTTTTTGGCGCCGATCCATCCGGTCGGAGAGTTTCTGAAAGCTCGCGGCGTGGATTGGACGTATGTACAGGACGAGGCTTCACTAGATCTGCTGAATGAGCAGCCGGATCATGGCTGCGATTTATGCAGCCGCTTTCGAAGGCGGGCGGTGTACGATCTGGTGCGGAAGCTGGGCGCGAATGTGATTGCGTTCGGGCACACGGCGGACGATTTCTGCGAGGCCTTCCTGAGGAATGCCATGTTTACAGGGCGGATTAGCGCGCTTCCGGCAGTGACGTGGTCGCGAAAGCGCGAATTCCGCCTGATTCGTCCGCTTGTGTTCGTTCCGGAGACGTTAACGAAGGCGTTTGCCGCTAATTTGGGCGCGCCCGTGATTCCGTGCGGATGTTCACAGAAGACGGGAACGGTGCGCCGCAATCTGCGGGACATGTTCGCTGAGATGGAACAGGAGCATCCCTTTCTGAAGGAGACGCTCCTATCGGCAATGGGCAATTTGCAGCCCGCCCGGCTGCTCGACACGCGATTTTTAGATCTTGACGAGCACACGGACGAACCGGCCTTCTTTGAAGAAGAACACCTAGTGCAACTGCGGCCTGCTTAGCGCCGCCCTTACGGGACCGGGTTCGTCGGAATGAACACGGTGGATAGAGCGGAGTACGGGCCGAAATGCTGGACGTCGGCAAAAGTGGTTGTGTCCACAATGTTTATATCACTGCCAGGGTCCATCCACGCGTACTTGCCGTCGGGTTGGATCGCGATATCGGTCGGGGCAGAATTCGGATCGTCGAGGGGGGTAGTAGTGCTCCAGATTACGTTATCCGTGGCAACATCGACTACCTCCAGAACAGCATACTCATCCTCGAGGGACACATAAAGTTGCTTGCCATCGGGCGAAACCACGAGGGCGACGACGTTGTTGTAGTTCGGAAGGACGGCAGTCACCTTATCGGTCTGTGTGTCAATTTTGGTAACGTCACTCGGGGGCGTGATGTCAATTCCATCCAGGCTGCCAACATACACATATCTACCGTCCGGTGTGATTGCGACCTTTTCTGGCATGTCGCCGACCTGAACTGAGCCAACGACCTGTTTGGTGCTCGTGTTGACCGTCTTCAGGTATCCCACGGTTTGGTTCTGCGTTCCAGCGATGTAGGCGAGTTTGCCATCCGGAGAGAAGACGACGTTCGCCAAGCCTGCCAGTCCTGGCGCCAGCTGAAATTTTCCGAGGATCACGTCATTAATCGCACAAACGACTACGACACTGCCATCCCTGCGTGCGACCCATATCTGTTTACCGTCGGGGGTAACTGTGAGTGCGGTAGGCGCCTGCCCGCCGGTGCCAACGTTCAACGTTCTTACAACTGAGTTCGTGGCCGTGCTGATGATGAGGAAACTGCCGTTCGATCTGTCGAGGGCGTATAAGAATTTTCCATTTGGGTTTATAGCCAACTTATCGGCGGCAGCGGGCAGATTGAAAGCGCCGACCTGCAGCCGCGTTTGCCAACTGTAAATGTAGATTGCCGGCTGGTTTGGACTGGTGGACTCGAGGGACATCAGTTCGTAAGCGTACGGCGGCAGCGCCAGCGCGGGTAGGCAGCCAAATGCTAGGGCGAGCAGAAACAGTTTTTTCATAGTCCTCCGGGTCAATGTTGCGACGGCCTGCGGTTAGACGCACGAATGGGCCTCGGTATTTCGCAGCAAGTAATCGGTTGCGTAAGTACAATTTCGGCGGATTCGCGGGTGGTTACACGGATATCACTTGTAAACTCCCGCAGAACGTTCACCGTAAAAGTTCCTCAAACACGAAAAAACCATTTAGTAACGCGGGATGTGGGGTTGTATACGCTTTTTAGCCGTGGCATCATAAGTTCACTTTCAGAAGAGCTTTGGCCTGGGAACGCGGGTATCGCGTAAATTTCCCAGGACGAAACCATGTTGCTAGAACTCTAGGTCCAAGGAGACCCCTATGAGGCAATTTCCCAAGCTTGTAAGGATAAGTGTATTGGTACTTACACTTCTTCTGCTCGCGATCTGTAGTAGACAACCGTTAATGGCGCAATCACAGCCGGTCAGCGGCACAGTGATTGACGCAAGCGGTGGAGTCATTCCCGACGCCACCGTAACCATAAAAGACCTAAACAAGAACGAAGTCGTTCGCACCGTGCAGACGGATGCGAATGGGCGCTTCCGTGAGCTGGATATTCAGCCGGGCCGGTATCAGGTCACGATTGAGCACCCGGGCTTCAAGACGGCGAGCGTCAGCTTCGATGTAGATATCAACCGCACCGTGGCACTCGGCAACATCGTGATGTCGATTGGTGAAGTAAGCCAGTCGGTTGCCGTGAACGAGGTCGCGCCGCCGGTGGACACCGACAGTATGGATAAGGCGTATCTGGTCGATCAGGAACAGATATCGCAATTGCCTATGAACGGTCGAAACTGGGTCGCACTGATGAGCACGGTTCCAGGAATGACAAGCTCGACCCAGAGCGACTTTTCGGTGAACTTCAATGACGTGTCCGGGTTCCATGGCCTAGGCGGCCGCGGATCTGAGAACAATTTCTATCTGGACGGCTCGCCGAACGTGGATGTGGGGGATAATCAATCGCAGTACACGCAGCCGAGCATTGATGCCATCGGCGAGTTTCGCGTGCTCCAGAGCGCCTTCAACGCAGAATACGGACGGGCGGAAGGCGTGGGGATTGCGGTGCAGACGAAATCCGGCACGGCGCAGTTCCACGGTGATGCCTACGAGTATCTGCGTAATAACTATTTCGACGCCAAATGCGTGAACAACGCGTGCGGCAACTCGGTGCTGCGGTATAACCAGTTCGGCGGCAACATCGGCGGTTGGCTATTCGTTCCCAAGCTTTCGACGCCGCAGAATAAGAAGATTTTCTTTTTCTACAACCGCGAGATGACGCGGCGCAACTATCCTGGCGGCGGTTTTACGGATATCCCGGATGCCAAGGTGCTGAGCGGCAATTTCAGCGAGTTGCTGACAAGCACTCCAAATCCCTACGCGGCGGCGGGCAGCGGATTCCATGTTGGTGAAGTGTTTGAACCGGGCACGGTGACACGCAACAGCGCAGGCCAGATCGCGGGTGGCGTGCCGTTCCCGAACAATACGGTTCCGCAGACCATGTGGAACCCAATGAGTTCGGCACTGCTCCAGGTTTACACGAAGTTCATTCCCGGCTATAGCGGCTTGACGACGGCTCCAGGAGTGAGCCCGGGTTACGTTCGGTATTACTGGAGCAATCCGGACATGCTGAACAAGGATCAGGATCTGGCACGCGTCGACTACCAGGTCAACGAGAAGTTCAGTACCTTCTTCCGGTGGGTGAACGATTACCAGAAAGAGCAGTACGCGAAAGACATCTGGGGCAATGAACCGTTCCCGATTCAAGGCCAGGTGCGCCCGAAGCCCGGAAGTTCCTGGTCCTGGAACCTGGTGAACACGTTTACTCCGACGCTGGCAGCGGAAACGATTCTGTCCTACAACAGACAATCGCAATCGCTCTCGGTGGTTGGCACAAATCCGGTGAGCTTCTCGGCCCTGGGCATTTCTTCGTTCCCGCAGCTGTATCCGGCCACGAACATCACGAACACGATTCCCAACGTCACGACAGGCCTTTGCAGTCCCGGCTGTCAGTGGAACTTTGGCGATCCCGGCTGGCATAACTGGGGCAAGGACTTCGCGATCACGGAGAACGTGACGAAGGTCATCGGTGAGCACACCCTGAAGTTTGGCGCGTATCTCAACCAGGACTACAAGGCGCAGACCGCGACGTGGCCGCAGAACCCGAGCATCGATTTCAGCTCGACCACGAACTCGTCGTTCACTCAGGACACGGGCAATGGTCTGGCGAATCTCATGCTGGGCAACTACAACAGCTACTCAGAAGCAAACGCGGCGATCTACCCGTATTTTGGTTTCCGCGAGGCGGACTTCTATGCACAAGATAGCTGGAAGGTGACGCGTAAGCTAACGTTGAACTACGGCTTGCGATATGCCTGGATCGAACCCACGTACACGATTGTTCGCGGCGGAACGCCGGGCGGCGAGGGGACGTTCAAGCTGTACAGCGTGGATTTGTCGAAGTACAACCCCGCGAACGCTCCGGCAATCAACCCGAGTAACGATCAGTTGCAAGGTAATGTTCTACAGGAGCTGACGAACGAAGGTCTGATTTGCGATCCGTGCTCGGGAGTGAACGCGGGCTTTTCGCCGTCGAAGAACTTCCTGCAGCCACGGGTCGGTTTTGCGTACGACGTGTTTGGTGACGGCAAAACAGCAATCCGCGGCGGCTTCGGAATGTTCAACGAGCGCCTGCGTCAGAATAATTTCAATTTCGGCGCGGGTACGAACTATCCGAACCAATTCAGTTCGACGGCAGTGAATGGCAACGTATCCGGCGCGCTAAATGTGCAGAGTGTTGGCCAGACTCCGCCAAGCATGACCATTTTCCCGACGAACGACACAATGCCGAGCATCTACTCGTGGTATTTCGGCGTGCAGCACGAGTTGCCCGCTGGTTTCACGCTGGATCTCTCTTATTCGGGCAACCACGCAGTGCACCTGATGGATCAGCGTGAAATCAACGCTCTGCCGGCAGGCTACTTTGCCGTGAATCCGAGGCCATCCTTCAACAACCTGGATTATCCGTACCTGGGGTGGGGCAGTATAAACGCCATCGAGACGGATGCGTATTCGCGCTACAACGCTTTGATGCTGCGGGCGACGCGCCGGTTCATCAAAGGCTTAACCGGAAACGTGAACTACACGTTCTCGCGCGTGATGGATGTGGCGGATAACGATTCCGACCAAATTGTGAATCCGTTCAACATCGCGGCGAGCTATGCTCCGGCGGGATATGACCAGACCCACGTGTTTTCGACGGACTGGGTGTACGACCTGCCGAATGCAACCCAGAATCGCGGCCTTGGTCTGTTACTGAATGGTTGGGAACTCACCGCGATTCTCAGTCTTCACTCCGGCATGCCGTTCTCGGTAACCTCAAACGGCGACCTTCAAGGCGATAACCTGGGAAGCCAATACGCGAACCTGGTGGGCGATCCATACGCCGGCCAGAACAGCGCGCAATGGTTGAACGTGGGCGCGTTCACGCGACCGGCCGATGGAACCTGGGGCACTACGCATCGCAACCAGTTCCGCTATCCGTGGATTCAGAATCTGGATAGCAGCCT
This sequence comes from uncultured Acidobacteriaceae bacterium, assembly GCA_963795905.1. Taxonomy (GTDB): domain Bacteria; phylum Acidobacteriota; class Terriglobia; order Bryobacterales; family Bryobacteraceae; genus Bog-105. The sequence goes on from CAWCJG010000002.1 coordinate 325,965, forward strand.
CATCAAGAACTTCAACTTCAGCGAAAGGATGAAGCTGACGTACCGGTTCGAAGTCTTCAATGTTTTCAATCACGCAGAGATCTGGAGCGCCAACAACGGATTTTCGGCGGATGCTCCCGGACTCGGGCTCTCGGCGACAAATGCAACATTCGGCGAGGTGAACGGGTGGCGGGATCCGCGCGAGATCCAGATGGCGCTACGGTTCCAGTTCTAGGCCTGTTCGGATACACAGATACACAGACGGGCAGTTACCATTCGGGTAGCTGCCCGTTTTGCATTTTTCATGAAGTGGTTGACGTACTGTAGTCTCCTGATACTTGGATGCGCGCCCATCGCGGCGAGCGATTCCGCGCAGGCGACCTTCGAACGCGCCGTGCAAGCGCTATCGGCCGGCGACTATCCGGCGGCGGAGAAGGGCTTCCAAACGGTGCTGCGGCAGGAGCCAGGAAACGTGGGCGCGATTGGGAACCTGGGAATTCTTTACGCGCGAACGGATCATAACGACAAAGCCATCGCGGAGTATCAACAGGCGCTGAAGCTGGACCCGAGCGACGAGCCGGTCTTGTTGAATCTGGGATTGGTGTACCTGAAGGAAGAAGAGCACCAGCGGGCGCGGCCCTATTTTGAGCGTGTGCTCACGATGGACCCGAAGAACCAACAGGCACGGCAATTACTCGACGTGTGCCGCATTTACACGGGTCGGACAAAGCTGGCGATTGCGGACTTAGAGGCGTTACGAGGCGAGGATCCGAAGGACCAACAACTGTTGTTTCTGCTCGGATTCGCCTATCTGAAGAATGGTGATGCGAAAGCAGGACAGAGCGTGCTTACGCAGATGTTCGACGCGGCGGGCCCGGTGCAAACGCAATTCATGCTGGGTAAGGCTGCCTATGAAGCAGCGCTGTTTCCGCAAGCGGAGCAGAACTTTCTCGCCGTAGAGAAGGCCGATCCGACTTTTCGGGGCATTCACCTGGAGCTTGGCAAAGTGTATAGCAGTGAACGGCGAGATGAAGATGCCAGACGGGAACTGAAACTCGCGCTCCAGGAAGACCCGGCGAACGAGGAAGCCAATTATTTCTTGGGGGCCTTGCTGGTGCGGGATAAGCGGAATATAGAGGGTATTCCGTATCTCGAAAAGGCAAGGCAATTGAAACCCGATGCATACGGTGTGTATTTTTATCTGGGCCGGGCAAAGCTCGATTCGGGGCAAGCGGCGGAAGCAGTAACGCTGTTGCAGAAAGCGGTGGAACTCGATCCGGATGATGGGAACGTCCAATACACGCTCGCGCGCGCTTTGAAAGCGAGCGGTCAAGATGCGGCGGCAGCGCAGGCGTTTGCGAAAGCGCGAGAGTTGTTGGCGCAGTCGAATCGCGAGGTGAAACTGCAATAGCTTTGGCCTACTGTAAAGGCTGAGCTAGACCTTTCTGCTGAGCATGTTCGATAAGTTGTTCGAGCTCGCGACGAATGCGCTCGGCCTCTTTCGCCTGCTTCTCTCCCAATTCCCCTTGCAGTTCGCCCAAGCGTCCCTGCTTCTCGCCGAGTTTGCCCATCTGTTCGCCGAGTTTGCTCTGTGCTTCTCCCATCTTGGCCTGCTGCTCACCAAGGTGGGCCTGCAGTTCTCCCAATTGTCCTTGCAGGTTGGCCAGCGTGCCTTGTGCATCCTCGACGGACTGCAATTCCTTTCGTAGTTCCAACGAATGCAGTTGTTTTTCGACGTCGGCAAGTTGGGCTTTGATGGCGGCTTGCATCTGCGCGTCGACCATTACCCGGCTGAGACTTTGCATGTTGTTGCCAAGCAATTCCTGGGCTTGGCCGAGCGCCTGCTGCTTTTTGCCGAGTTCTTCCTGCTGACGTGACAGGTCGTTCATGGGCTGCATCAGCTTAGAGGATTCTTCGACGGTGGATCGATCACGGATAATGTACGACTTTGCGTGGCTTTTGAAGACGATGGAGCCGCTCGGAAAGGACGAGTGGTGAGTCGAATTTATATTGTCTTCGTCGAAGGTGGTAGCGGACCCGTCCGGCAAAGTCAGTGTGATAGGACCGATTTCGCTCCCGTCGGTGTCAACTAAAGGGGAAGCGATGAGCGCCGGAACGCGCAGAGCAGCGCAAGCGATCAACAGGCTGATGAGCGAGAAGGCTCCGATGCGGCTACGCGAGAGTGCGGGAACATGACTGCGCGTAGCGTCGAGGATCGTTTCGATGCGGCGCGCCAGATTGGATTTGCGGCTCAATAAGGGCAGTGTCATGGCTGTGGTGATGCGGTTGAAATGGACATGTTCGGCGATCTTGGCAAGCGAGGAAGCATACTCGGCCGGTTTGGCGGAGGCGAGTACGCGGTCATCGCAGGCGATTTCGCGATCGAGGCTCATGCGCCAGGAAACGAATTGGACCAGCGGGTGAAAGGCGAAGAGAGCTGCCAAGAGACGCTGCAGCGCGATCGCCCAATCATCGTAGCGGGCCAAGTGTGAGGCCTCATGGGCGATGACCTGCTCTAGTTCGTGCGGATTGAGTTTGGAGACGAGAATGGCGGGGAGGGCGATGACGGGACGGAAGTAACCGATGGCGAGCGGTGAAAAAATGTCGTCCGCCAAGGCGAGCCGGAACCGGCGCCCAGGTCTCGTTTGCATTGGCGACGGCCAAGGGGATAACCGCTGCTTCAGACGGAGCGCGGCCCGGAAGGCATAGGTCAGACGGCCCAATTGCACGACGGTTGCGGCACAACACAAGAGTGCGATGAGGTCGAGAACGGGAACCGAAGCCGAGGCGGGGGCAGCCGGTCCAGTTGTAATAGGCTCCGCGACTACGGCGCTCCGAACTTCGATTCGTACTTTGGGAGCGGGCTGGCTATGCCGTGCCGGCAGGACCGGCAAGGCGAACGGCAACACCAGGATGAGCATGAGTGCAATCCACCATACGATGTAGCGCGTCGCCGCGCTCCACGAACGGATACAAAGCAGGGCGCAGGCGAGGAGAACGATAGCGAGGCTCGGGATGGCCGCGTTGATGAGGGCGGCGGCAGCGAGTTGTACGAGGAGGTGAAACATCTGCGCGATTTCCTTTCTTAATCCGTCTTTATTTGTGCTCGGCGATCAGCTTCTTGAGGCGGCTCAGTTCTTTTTCTCCGATCTGTTCGTTTTCGAGCAAACTGGCGACGAGCAACTCGGGTGAATTATCGAAGAAACGGGAAAGCAAGTGGCGGACTGCGCCGGACCGGGCCTCGTTGCGCGCGACGGCCGGCTGGTACAGGAAGGCGCGGCCTTCTTTTTCATGCCGCACGAAACCCTTGCTTTCTAGGATGCGTAACATAGTGAGCACCGTGCTGTAAGCGAGCGGAGGCTTGGCATCGATGGATGAAACTATATCGGCAACGGTGGCTTGTTGTTTATCCCAGAGGGCGTGCATAATGCGCAGCTCAGCTTCGGTAAGCTGGCGGAGGCGTTTCTTTGGCATCTGTTAAAACTTTAATAGTTCGTTTTTACACCGCCGTACCCGGGTTGTCAACTAAAACTCTAATAATTAGAAAAAGGCGGCTGTTATGCCTGGTGGTAACCATCGTGAGCACAATTGCCGCGCCGGCTCGGACGGTGCGATTGACCGGAGTGATTCAGGCGGTGCATTCAGTCGACGTTCGGGTGCCACGCATCGAAGGCCAGGGTGCAAATCTTGTTCTGACGCGATTGGTCAAGAACGGCGTGTCGGTTCGCCCGGGCGACATATTGGCAGAGTTTGATGACACGGCGCAGGTGAAGGCGGCGCGGGAGGCACAAGCGAAGTACGACGATCTAAAGCACCAGGTTGACGAGAAAGTTGCCGAGCAGGCGAGTAACGCGGAAAAGCGGCGCTCGGATCTGGAGCAGGCAGATGCCGATCTGCACAAAGCCGAGATCGAGCTGCGTAAGGGGCCCGATCCTGAGTTCGATCGATCAGGAGAAGAACAAAGTAAAGCTACAGGACGCAACGGAGCATGTGGCGAGTTTGAAACGTTCGGGAGCGATGCGCACCAGGGCTGAAGCGGCGGAGTTACGCGTCTTGGAACTGCAGCGGGACCGGCAGAAGATCGCGGTCGAGCGCGCCCAAAGAAATACGGAACGGCTAGAGGTTCGGGCGACGATTTCCGGAATCGTGGCATTGCAAAATGTTTGGCGCAACAGGTCGATGGGGCACGCAGAGGAAGGAGATTCGTTGTGGCCGGGCAGCGACCTTCTCCGTTTATTCGATCCATCGCAGATGGCAATTGATCTAACAGTGGGCGAGCCCGACGGGGCGATCTCGGGCCAAATAGTAAAGCAACGGTCCACCTGGATGCGTTCCCGAAGCTGGCGTTCACCGCTCATTTTGAATCGGCAAGCCCGGTGGCGACGGCTGCGCTTGGCAGTCCTGTAAGGACGTTCAGTGCGCGTTTTGTGCTGGATCAGGCGGACCCGCATCTCTGCCGGACCTAGGCGCAGCGGTGGACGTCGAGATACCAAGATGAAGCGCGGACGAGTAAGGCGATGGCTGTCGGGCTGCGGGATTAACGCTGGCCGCAGCGGGCGGACTGTTCGGATTCGCCCATTTCAAACATACGCATAAAGCGCCGGATGTGCCGACGGCGGCTGCTCAGAAGGGCGATTTCGCAGTCGTAGTGACGTGCCGGGGCGATCTGGTCGCGGAGCGTTCGGTGGAACTGGTGGCCCCGCGCGACGTGGAGGATTTGCAGATCATTTGGCTCGCTCCGTCAGGTTCGAGGGTGCATGTAGGCGATACCGTGGTGCGATTCGACCCTAGCAAGCTACGGCAGGACATACGCGACAAATCGGTCGCTCTGGATCAGGCCGAGGCGACGCTGGTGCAGGCGCAGGCGAAGGCTCGCGACACGGCGGGACAGGATCGGGTGGATCTGGATCAGGCGAAATACGACTTTGAAAAGGCGAAGCTGGAAGCTTCGAAGCAGACGATTGTGAGCCAGCTTGAAGGACAAAAGAGCGCGATCGATTTGCGGATTGCGGAGGAGAAGGTTCGGGTCGAGCAGGCGACTGTGGAATTGCATCGCAAATCCGATGAAGCCACGATCGCGTCGAAGCAGCGGCTGCGGGACGAGGCCCAGAAGGAACTCGAGCGTACGAAGGCGCGTCTGGCCCAGATGGAGTTGAAGAGTCCTCTGGATGGAGTGATCGAGTTCCTAACCAATCGCACCCAGGGCTGGATGGATGCGCAGCCGTTTAAGGTGGGCGATCGCGTCTCGGCGGGTCTGCCGATTGCGGAGATTCCGGACTTGCGGACGCTCGAAATGGAGAGCCGGGTGGATGAGGGCGATCGAGGACGCATCAATCCGGGCGACGACAGTGCGAATTCATATTGATGCATTCCCGGAAAAGGCGTTCCGGGGCAAATTGGCTCGCATCTCGCTGTTGACCGAGCAAAACTTTGCCGAGTGGCCAATCACGCGCACTTTTCGCGCGTTCGCCGCTTTTCAAGAAAGCGACAGCCGTTTGCGGACGGGAATGAACGGAGCGGCGGACATCGTGCAGGAGCACATCCCGGGAGCGATCAGCGTGCCGGCGCGTGCTCTATTCACGCTGAACGATAAGCCGGTCGTCTACGTCAAGAGCGCGGATGGATTCGAGGCGAAGCCGGTGCGAGTACGGGCGCGAAACACCGACCAGGTTGCGGTGGAGGGCATTGCGGCGGGCACAGTCGTGGCCTTGGCCGATCCGGAGCAAAAGAACACGTGAAACGCGTAGCGAAGGTGGTGCTCACGCTGCTTGCGCTTGCGGCGTGCGGGTACGTGGGTACGGTTGCGTACGGACGCCTCAACCGACCTGCCGTGACGACGATTCCCACGGCGCGCGTTGAGCGAGGAGACGTGCGGATCGATGTCACGGCGTCCGGCGAACTGGCCGGCGGTAATGCGCAGGTTTTGACGGCTCCGATGATCGGTGGCAGCCAATTGCACATTACGTATCTGCGCAAACCGGGAGAGGCGGTGAAAGCAGGAGACGTGATTGTCCAATTCGATACCTCCGAGCAGGAATTCAATTTGAAGGAAGCAGAATCCGACCTGGCGGAAGCCGAGCAAAAGCTGGCGCAAGCACAGGCCAATAAGGAGGCCGAGGAGGAAGAAGGACGGTATCTGCTCGAAAAGGCGCAGAGCGATTTGGAAGTCGCGAGACTAGAGGCCCGTAAAAATCCGCTTCTGCCATCTATTACGGCAAAAGAAAATGATCTGGCGGTGGAAGGGGCTGAGGATCATTTGAAGCAGGTTGAGCAAAATCTCGCGGTGCGCGGCAAAACAGGCGGAGCGAGCGTCGCGATCGAAGAAGCCGGACGAACCAAAGCGCAGACCGCCGCCAAGACCGCGCGGCAGAACATCGAAAACATGACTCTGCGGGCGCAACGAGACGGATATGTATCCATTCGCCAGAACACGCCGACTACAGGATTCTTCTTTGGCGGCATGGTGCTGCCGCTGTTTCAAATCGGGGACGCGGTAAATCCTGGCATGGCGGTGGCGGAAATTCCCGATCTGAAAAACTGGCGCATTCGAGCGACGGTTGCGGAACTCGACCGGGGTCACGTTGCAGTGGGCGAACCGGTCTCGATCACCGTGCCAGCCGCGCCGGACCGAACATTTCACGGAGCGGTGAAGGAACTGGGTGGCACGACGGGCGAGCCCTGGAACCGGCATTTCGAGTGCTGGATCGGTTTCAATGATCCATCGCCAGAACTGCGTCCCGGCATGAGCGCAAAAGTCGTTGTAACTACCGATAGTCTGCACGGGGTGTTGTCGGTTCCGGCCGAAGCGCTGTTCAAAGAGGGCGGCAAGGATGTGGTGTACGTCAAAACGCCCGCGGGATTCAGCGCCCATGAGGTGAAATTGGTGCGCGCCAGCGATGCGCGAGCGGTGGTGCAAGGCATCGCCGCAGGGCAGAACGTGGCGCTTTCGAATCCCCTAAACGTCGTGAAGCAGAAGAACGGTGCCGAGGGGCCGTTGGGGACGGTCGGCAAGTGAAGCTGACGCGCTATCCGGCGCGATTTTGCGCTGGCGGCCCAGAATCTCTGGGCGCAAAAGACGCGCACGGCTCTGACGGCGCTCGGCATTATTTTCGGTGTTGGCGCAGTCATCGGGATGCTGGCAATTGCCGCGGGCGCGAGGGAAGAGTCGCTCCGGTTCATCGAACAATTAGGGGTGCGCAATCTGCTGATTCAGGCTAAGCCGATTGCGACGGAGCAGGAGATGAACGAGCGGCGGCGGTCCTCGCCCGGCTTGACGGATCGCGACGTACGCATCCTGAAGACAAACCTGCAAGGCGTGGCGGCCCTGTCCGCACGCAAAACGATGCATCCGACCACCGTGCTGCCGAAGCCTTCCGGGCTCGTGCCGGAGCTGTACGGAGTGCGGCCGGCGTATGCAGAGATTCACAACTGGCAGTTCGCCGAGGGCGCTCCATTCAGCGATCGGGACGATGGCGCCAGTGCGGCGGTTTGCGTGCTCGGTGAGCAGGCGAAAGTGAGCGTTTTTGGATATGGCGGCGCGGTCGGAGATTATGTAAAGGTCAACGAAACCTGGCTGCAAGTGAAGGGCGTATTGCGGCATCAAATCGCTTCGTCGTCGATGGCGGATGCGCAGGACCCGAACCTGGTGATCTACATTCCGTTTAACACGTTCCAGTACCGCTTCTGGGATTCGTCCGGCTGGCTGAAGGACGAATTGCAGGCAGTGGACATCCAGTTGAAGCCAGCAGTGGATAGCGTGGAGGCGGCAAAAGTAGTCACTGCGATTCTGAATTCGACGCACCACGATACGCCCGACTTCACGGTGACAATTCCAGCGGAACTGCTTGCCCAGCAGCAGAGGGCGCAATCGATTTTCACGTACGTCATGGTAGCGATCGCGGCGATCTCGCTGCTGGTGGGCGGCATCGGGATTATGAACATCGTGCTGGCGACGGTGTTGGAGCGCACGCGCGAGATCGGGATCCGGCGGGCGACAGGCGCGCGGCGGATTGACATTGTGCGGCAGTTCCTGATCGAGTCGGTTTTGATTTCCATTGCGGGAGGAGTAGTGGGGATTGCGTTCGGGTATTTCCTTTCGTGGCTCATTGCGTCATCAGCACACTGGAAGACGATCGTGACGCCGGTATCGGTGGTAGTGGCATTTGGAGTGTCTGTCGCTGTGGGTGTCGATATTCGGTATTTACCCGGCGCGCAAGGCGGCACAGATAGACCCGATTGAGGCGCTGCGATATGAGTAAGCAGGCGGAATCGGCACGTTGCAATTGTGATCGGGCTGAGTGTTACCTGGCTTGGCATCAACGCGAAAGCGGCGGATTGGACCGGCTATTTGAAGCGGCGCTTCGGCGGGAGTGACGTGCAGGTGCGGGAGGTGCAAGGCCTGCAGCAGCGGATTCAAGACGGCAAACTGGTCTTGCATCTGCATGACTTCATCGAGCTAATGCTGAAGAACTCGCCCGACGTGCAGCTTGCAGCGACTCGATGTGTTACAGCGAGCGACAGGATTGTCGCGGCGGAAAATCCATTCGATCCGGTGGTGATCGGGAGCTTTCAAACACAGCGATCGGTTACGCCGCTCCTGTTCGGCGGCGGGTTTAGCGGGACAGGCGGTTCATTCAGTTCGGGCGGAGGCGGCTTTGTGGCCTACCCCAAACGATCAGCAGTCTGACACAGCAGACGAGCTCTGACGTATCAGCAGCTATTGCCGACGGGCAGACATTTCAGACCACCTTCGATGGTATTCGCAGTTCCGGCGATGAGTACACTTCCCCCGCAATTTTCGGGTCTTTGAATTTCACTCCTGACGCAGCCGCTGCTGCAGAATCGAACGAATCTGCAGTATCGCGCTCCGCTGATGGCTGCGCGCCAGGAGCTGTTGATCAGCTCGGAGGCAGATCGAAGAAAATATCGCAGATCTGGTGGAAAACGGGGCGCTGCAGTATTGGGCAGCGGTGCAAGCGAGAGAGAGCATCCGCGTACAGCAGCAAACCTATGAGCTGGCGCAAAAGTCGTATGCGCATGACAAGCAGGCGCTGGACTTGGGAGCACTGGCGGCGCTGGACATATACCAATCGGAGGCGCAAGTCGCCGCAAGCAAAAGCGGGCTGGTGCAGGCGCAGCATCAATATCAAACCGCGATTAGAGGTTTGCGGCATTTGATCGGGGCGGATCTCACGCCGAACTGCGCGCGACGGAATTGGTCCTGGAGGACGACCCGAAGCAGGTGCCTGCCCAGTCGGAGATTCTGCCGTTCGAGGAAGCATTGAAGCGAGCTATGCAGGCAGGCCGGAGGTAACGCGGCCTCGCAACGCTGGAAGTGGATAATCTGAATGCGCGGGCCGCAAGGGATGCGCTCAAACCGCAGTTGAATTTGCAGATCTCAGGTGGATCGTCAGGGCCGTCGTCGAATACTCCGCGAATGGGAGCAATGAACTTCCCGGGATGGGGGAAACGCTAAAGCAAGTGTCGCATTCGATTTCCCCAGTTATGGCTGGGGTGTGCAATTGAACTTTCCGCTGCACAATAGCGCGGCCAAGGCGAGTCGCTCGGATGCACTGGTTAGCCGGGCGCAGGATCGTTACAGGCAGCGGCAAACGCAGAGCAGGTGGTGCAGGACGTCCGGCAGGCGATCGACAACATCGAGCTGGCGAATGCCCTGATCGACACGGCAACAACAGCGCGCGATTTGGCTTGAAAAACGTGGATGCGGAGCAGCAGAAATTTCAGCTCGGGTCGATTACCGCGTTTCGAGGTCGTGGATTCGCAGAACAAACTGGCCGCCGCGGAGAGCGGTCTCGTGTCGCATATGTGAATTACCAGCAGGCGTACGTCGCGTATCAGCGCGCCACGTGGGGGCTGCTGGATGGCTTTGGCGTGATTTTAGAGCCGCGGAATCCGTGATCATGCAAGAACGTGCGACCTGATAGGATCGCAAGGTGAAAGCTCTTCTGCTCTCGGATTACAACCGGCTGGAGGTTACTGAGGTTCCGATGCCCCGCCCCCTCGCGGACGAGGTGCTGGTGCGGGTGGAAGCCTGCGGTATCTGCGGCAGCGACGTTCATGGATTCGACGGATCCACCGGACGCCGCATTCCGCCGCTCATTATGGGTCATGAGGCGGCGGGCACCGTGGCGGCCGTCGGCAGCGAAGCCGGCAATTTTCGCACTGGCGATCGCGTAACATTCGATTCGACGATTTACTGCGGTGAATGCGAGTACTGCAGACGCGGCGAAGTGAATTTGTGTAACCGGCGGCAGGTCTCGGGTGTTTCGACCCCTGAGTTCAAGCGCGAAGGCGCATTCGCCGAGTACGTCACCGTTCCGGCCCGCCTCACGTATCGGCTACCGGAGAATATTCCGTTCGAACACGCAGCGATGATTGAACCGCTGGCCGTGGCTGTGCATGCAGTTTCGCTCGCGCGATCTGCGGCCCGACAGCAGTTGCGCGGTATTCGGCGCCGGCATGATCGGAACTCTAGTGCTGCAAGTTCTCCGCGCAAAAGGATGTGTGTCCGTCGCGGTCGTGGATATCGACGATTCGCGGCTGAAGAGTGCTCGCGATCTGGGCGCAACGCAGGTTGTGAATGCCAAATCTGGCGATCGCGACCGTTGAGCTCGGCGAGCGCGACATCGTGTTTGAAGCAGTAGGGAGCACGCCGACGGTAAAGGCAGCCATCGGCTGCGCAAGGAAGGGCGGGACGGTGGTGCTCATTGGTAACGTTTCTCCTTCTGTGGAACTGCCCCTGCAAGCAGTGGTGAGCAAACAGTTGAAGCTTTTCGGTTCGGCGGCGTCCTCCGGTGAATATCCGGAGTGCATTGAACTGCTCCGCAGCGGCGCCGTTCGAGTGGATAACCTGATCAGCGCCGTGGCGCCACTTGAACAAGGACCGTCGTGGTTTGAGCGGCTGCATGCCCGCGAACCTAATCTGATGAAAGTGATCCTCTCGCCAAAATGAACCCGCTATTCGATTTATCCGGCCAAGTCGCACTGATCACAGGTGCCAGCCGGGGACTGGGGCAGTATTTTGCGCGAGCGCTCGCAAAATCGGGCGCGGACCTGGTCATCACAAGCCGCGACAAATCGCACTGTGCCGGTACAGAAGAAGAGATTCGCGCGCTCGGAAGGCGCGTGCTTTCGCTGGATCTGGACGTGCGGGACCAAAGACAGTATCGAGCGGATGGCGGAAGCCGCGCAGCAGCATTACGGACAGGTCCACATCCTGGTCAGCAACGCGGGAATGAACATCCGCAAACCGGCTTTGGACGTCACGTGGGACGACTGGAACGCGATTCTCGACACGAACCTGCGGGGCAGCTTTTTTGTCGCTCAGGCGATTGCGCGAACCATGGTGAAACACCACTACGGCCGTATCATCTTTATCGGTTCGGTGACTAGCGTGAATGGATACGCCGGCCTTGCGCCCTATGGCGCCAGCCGGGGCGGGATCCGACAATTGACGATGAGCCTGGCCGACGATTGGGGCCCACACGGCATTACGGTGAATTGCTTGGCTCCCGGTTGGTTTCGCACGGAGCAGAACAAGGTCATGTACCAAGACGCAGAGTGGGTGTCGTATCTGAGCGACCGAATCCCAGTAAAGCGTCCAGGCGCGCCAAACGATTTAGACTCCGCGGTGGTGTTCCTCTCGGCCGAGTCCAGTCGTTATGTAACCGGGCAAACGTTGTTAGTGGACGGAGGGATCTCCACCGGGGCTGTCCGCGCGATGCCGCGCAATCGACCCTCGTAATCCGCCGGAGACAAAAGGCTGCAGATCGGACATCTGGTCCGCGGAAAATTGAAGCTGATCGTCCACGAGACCGCGGACTTGCGGATGTCCCGCGCTGGCTGAGGCTTTGCGTAATTCGGCTTGCGCGAGGTCGAGCCCCTGCATGCATTCCATGCATAGGCGGCGGTCGTCCATGGCCTCGATGTCTTCGTAATTGTTCAACCAGGAGCGGTTCGGATTGGCTTTCCACTTTGCATCCGGGCTAGTGTGGTCGACACGGAGCAGGATAGCGAAAATCTTGTCGGCAAATTCATTCCACTGGGTGGCGGCGTCCTGGAAAATCGGTCCAAGCGCGGGCGTGCGCGCGTAGGCGGCGGCGAGCCAGAGGCCGTCCTGCGTGTCAGCGCAAATCTGCATGAGCTGCTTCAGCGTATGGTCAAGCTGCATAGTCGGCTGATATTCGTTCGATTGGCTCAACAGAACGGCTGTTTCAAAAGATCGCACTTACCTCGGCGACGATGGATCTTCGGGCCAGGCATGCTTAGGGTAACGGCGGCTGAGTTCCTTGCGGAGCTGCGGGTACAAACCTTTCCAAAACGAGGCGAGGTCCACGGTGATCTGCACCGGCCGGTGATTCGGAGCAAGCAGTTCCACCGCGAGAGGGACGGCGCCGCGAGCCACCGTGGGAGTTGCGGTCATGCCGAAGAAATCCTGCAACCGTGAAGCGACAGAAGGGGGTCCGTCGTCATGGTACTCGATGCGAGCGCGACGGCCATTGGGAAGGCGAACGGCAGAGGGCGCGACTTCGTCGATCAAGCCGCTGGGCAGTTCGCTCTGAATAATTGAGAGAAGTGCGTTCTCCCGTGCCGCGATCTGTAATTCGCGAAAGCTAGTAAGTCCGTACGCCATGGTGGCGAGCGCTTTGGCAATCAGATCGCTCTCGGAGGGAAGATCGACACCATGCCGTCGAGCGAAGCGAATGCGCTTGAGGAACGCTTCGAGCGCTTCCATATCTATGAAGCTGCCGAGTTGATCGGCGGCCTTCGCGGCCAATAGTTCGGCCGCCAACGCGGGATCAGCGGGCGCACTGCGGGACTCATCGATAACCAGGTGCTCGTATCGAATTGCATTCACTTGCTCGACCCGCTCAGCTTTGCGGTTCCAGCTCATTTCCTCGGAGACACTGATCCGGCTAGGGAAGAGATCCAGCAGCCAATCGGGTTGGATTGGGCTCGCAATGCGCACTAGCGCGCGGTCATTGCCGCGCTCATCCACCTCCAGCGCGACCAGGAATTCGTTGCGTACGGCGCTCGCTGCGATCGAGCTGTGCGGAAGACCCGTTGGCGAGGAGCAGTGTTTCGCCCCGTCTGCGTGCGATGCGGTCCGGAAAGGCGAGGGCGATGGCTTTGTCGAGAGCGTGCTCCTCTGTTTTCCGCTGGACCATGGGCATTTCTTGCAGAACTTGCTGCATGAGGCGACGGGAATCGTACGAGAGAGGAGTTGCGAGAAGAGCATCGACATCGGAGAGGTAGTTGCGGCGATGTGTCTCGTCCATGCGGACCCTGCCTTCGGAGAGGCGCGCCGCCAGTTCGGCTCCGGCTCGCGCGGCTCCGCGAGAGGATGCCGCCTGGGCGAGGCGGCTCAACCGAGGGTGGAGGGGTAAGGAAGCGAGCTCTTTGCCTGACTCGGTGAGTTCACCCCCAGCATCAAAGGCCTCGAGTCGGTGCAGCAACTCGATCGCATGCATCCGGAGTTCCTCGGGTGGTGCGTCAATCCACTGGAGATCCGGCCAGCGCAGACCGTTCACTGCGAGCTGTAACGTCATCTCGGCGAGATCGGCGCGCAGGATTTCGGGCGCCAACTGGACTGGACGACGGACAAAATCACTCTCCGGGTAGAGACGGATGGCGAGTCCCGGACCGGTTCGCCCCGCCCGCCCGGCTCGTTGAATCGCGGAACTCTGGCTGATCTTCTCGATGCGAAGACGCGGGATGCCGCTCCATGGCGAATGGGTCAAGATGCGGGCCAGACCGCTGTCAACAACGGCAGTGACGCCGTCGATGGTTACGGAACTTTCGGCTACGTTGGTGCTGCAGATGATCTTGCGCTTTTTTGACGGCAGTACCGCAACGTCCTGGTCTTCGGGGGATAGGTCCCCATGCAGCGCCAAGAGTTGCGCGTTTTCGCGCCGGGCGATGTAGCTGCATGCGGCGATGGACTTGCGAATTTCGGCAGCTCCGGGCAGAAACACAAGCACGTGGCCAGCAGTCTGCGAGACGGCGGAATCGACCGCGGCTGCAACCTGCTCTTCGAGCGGGCTGGCCGAATGCGGCGTGTACTGAAGCGTCACGGGAAATACATTGCCAGGCGCGCGGATCACTGGAGCGCCGTTCAGCTTTGCCGAGAGATCCTGGCCGCTCAATGTGGCCGACATGAGGACCAGGCGCAGGTTACGCCGCCGCAAGAGGGCGAGCGCAAGGTCGGTTTCAAGATGACGTTCATGGAACTCGTCAAGCACGACGACCTGCGCCTCGTTCAGGCCGTCGCCCCCGAGGAGCCTTCGCGTGAGCACGCCTTCCGTGCAATACCAGAGCCGTGTGCGCGCTCCGCCCGCCTGCTCGAAGCGGACTTGGTATCCGACGGTTTGGCCGAGCGGCTCACCTCGTTCCTCGGCAACACGGCGCGCTGCCATACGGGTTGCCAGTCGGCGCGGTTCCAGCACGAATACCTTGGCGAAGCCGGCGTCGAGCAAGGCTCGGGGAACGCGCGTGGTCTTGCCCGCCCCCGGTTCCGCTTCGATCAGCAGGATCTGATTTGTGCGCACTGCATCGACGATGCCGGGCAGAAAGGGATCGATAGGGAGAGGAGAGAGTGTGGGCACTGGTCTTTGGTTAGGCGGTTGAGCTCACGACCGCAGGATACAATCGAGCGGTTTATGCACGCGTTGCGCCTCACTTGCGAGCCAGGTGAAGTAGATGGAATATCCGCTCAGCTGTGGGAAGCGGGAACCGCTGGAATACAGGAGATCGAACGAGGCGCTTTGGTTGAATTGATTGCCGGGTTCGAAGATGCACGACGCGGAACCGAGCTTTTGGAACGGTTTCAGGCTTATCGGCCGGAATGGGAACGGCAGCCAGAGACGGATTGGGTTGCGGTGACGCATGCAGCCTGGCCGCCACGCGAGATTGGGACACGGATTTTTCTCGTTCCGCTTTGGTTTAACGGATCGACCCCCAGAGGGCGCGTGCGCATCATCCACAATCCGGGTCGCGCCAGCGGCACCGGTGAGCATCCATGTACGCAGCTTGTGCTGGAAGCGCTGGAGCGCATCGTGAAGCGCGATATGACCGTGCTCGATGTCGGTACGGGCTCGGGAATTCTCGCGATCGCGGCCGTGCGTTTAGGAGCTACCGTCGTTTGCGGCGTCGATACGGACGCGGAGGCGCTCGAGACAGCGCGCGAGAATTTCGAACTGAACGGGGTTGCGCCAAACCTGGTCGCGGGTACAGCCGAATGCCTCTTGAGCGAGACAGGCGATGTAGTTGCAGCCAATATCAATCCCACCGTGCTTTTGTCGATCCTGGATGATCTCTTCCGGATCACCAAACCGGGAGGCCATCTCATATTGAGCGGCTTCGTCGCAGAAGAGACGAGCGCGTTGGTAGATTTATTGCCGCGCTCCGAAGTGAGTGGACGAGGACCCTGGCGCTGTATCGTCGCGGCGCTATGACTCGACACTCTTACGCGACTTCTTAGGCTTGGGACTGTTCAAAGCGGCGACGCGCTCGAGCGCAGACTCGAGCCGCTGGCCCCCTTCCAGGACAGGAGCGAATATATCGCCTAGTTTCTCGAAGCGTTGCGGTGCGTTGCCCAGGTGGAAATCGGTGGGACGCAGGCCGCGTTTCACTTCGTTCCAGCGAAGCGGCGTTGCAACGGCGGCGCCATCGTACGCACGGACAACGTAGGGCGCGGCGATCGTTTTGCTCAACCCGATTTGCAAGTAATCGAAATACACGCGCTCCTTCTGCCGCTTGTTCACGCTCCGCGGCGTAGTGAAGAGCTTAGGTTCTCGGTCTACGGCAAGATGAGAAATCAGTTCGGCGAAACTGCGGATTTGGTCGTACGAGTACACCGGATCGAAGGGTACGTAGATGTGCATTCCATCTCCTCCCGTTGTTTTTGGATAACCGCGAAGCTTTAAGTCGTCGAGGATCTCTTTCACAAGCAGCGTCGCTTCGATGAGTTGATCGAAGCCGGTCTCAACAGGGTCGAGGTCCAGCAGCATCCAATCGGGGCATTCCAGACTACCGATACGGCTCATCCATGGGTTCTGGTCGATGCATCCCAAATTGACGAGGTAGAGAAGACTGGCGCGATCGTTGGCGAGCGGGTAGTGGTTGACCTTGGGCGGGTGATGCTCGGTGATGGGATAACAGCGCAGCCAATCGGGGAAGTGAGAACCGGCATTTTTCTGAAAGAAGAACTCCTCGTGAATGCCGTTGGGATAACGCTTCATGGAGAGAGGTCGATCCTTAAGGTGGGGCAGTAGAAAGGGCGCGACCCGATTGTAGAAGGCAAGCAGGTCACGCTTCTTCCAACCGTCTTTCGGAAAGAGAGTTTTATCGAGATTCGTGAATTTTAGGCGATGGCCCTCGATTTCGGCGATCGTTTCTTTGCCGCTGAGGTCCAGATCGCTTGCAGCTACCGGGTCGGATGGCGGCTGCTCGCGAACAACTTCTTGAGCCGGCTTATCTTCGCGAATACCCAAAAACACAGGCGCGCGCAGCATGTTCTCGGGTGTCCATTCCTGAAAGCGGATTTGCGCGACCGTTTCAGGCCGCAGCCAGGTGACATCCTTCAGGCGGGGCTTGGGGTTAAACGGGCTGGTTTTCGTTACAAGCGGCTCCATCCGCTCATAGATCGCCCGCATCGTCTTCTGATCGAAGCCGGTTCCAACCTGACCGACATGCCGCAGCTTGCCGTCGTCTCGGATGCCGAGGACGAGCGCTCCGAAGTAATCACGTTCGCCTTTGGTAAAGCCACCAATGACGAACTCCTGCTCGTTGACTAGTCTTGATTTTGAGCCAGCAGTTGGAGCGCGTCGACTGATACGTGCTGTTGCGATCCTTGGCAAGAATGCCTTCCAGTCCCATCTGCCGGGCCGCTTCCAGCATGCGTTCCCCTTCGGTTGCAAATGCCTCCGAAATGCGAATCGGGCCGTCTGGCGTGACGAGCGTTTCGAGCATTTTTCGCCTGTTCGCGAGCGGCACGTTGCGGAGATCGTAGCCATCTGGCATAGAGCAGATCAAAAAGAAACAGCACGGCCGGTGCAGTTTCCCGCAGGTGCGGCACGGCCATCGGAGTTAGCGCCAATTCGCTGTTGTATCAAGTTGAAACGGGCGCGGCCGTGTTCGTCAAGCACGCAAATTTCGCCGTCCAGCCAGACCGATTCGGCGTTGACGCACTTGGTGAGCTGATCGAGTTCGGGATACTGCTGCTCGCAACGTAAACCGCGCCGTGAATAGATCTGTAGCTCGCCTTTATGGATGCGGCACAGAGCACGTACTCCGTCCCATTTGATTTCATAGATCCAGCGATCGCCACCGGGTGGCTGGGTGGCGAGGGCGGCGAGCATCGGCTCTATCTTGGCTGGTATTGCCGTCTTCTTGACGCCCGGCAGATCGGACAGGCGCAAAGGCGCGACATCATCTGCGATTTCGTCCTGAGTGCGGCGACGTGAGAACGCTCCACGCGTACTGATCGATATCGTAATCGGGGACCGCGTGCTCGTCCTGCTTCTTGATCAGTAACCATTCGTTACCTTTGCCGCGATTTTTCATAAGCACGATTGCGAACGAGCCGTTCAGCTTCGTGCCGTGCAGTTCGAACTTGAAGTCACCGCGCGCGAGTTGCTGCTCGGCCGCCACTTCGCCAAGGACGTCGTAATGCCCCTTGTCCCAGAGCATGACGCTGCCGCCGCCATATTCGCCCTTAGGGATATTGCCTTCGAAAGTTCCGTAGTCGAGCGGATGATCCTCCACCTTCATCGCCAGGGATTTGCGCTTCGGGTCAAGACTCGGACCTTTAGGTACTGCCCAACTGACAAGTACTCCGCCCACCTGCAAGCGGAAGTCGTAATGAAGATGAGTGGCGTCGTGGCGCTGAACGCAGAAGAACCCGCCGCGAGTACCAGAGGGAGTCCGCGGCTCCTCGGCGGCCGGCTCCGGCGTTTTCGTGAAATCACGTTTGCGGGCGTACTCTTTGAGTCCCATTACTGATCAGACCTACACTAGCGAGAAACTCCCCAGGTCTCCACCGCCTCTAATTTTTGCGAGCCTGTGTTCTCGCACGCCGGAGGGGCATGAAACGAACCATCAGCACTATATTATTGAGCGCATTTCTTCTTTCGCCCGTTTCTCTATTTGGAGACGATCACAACCAGCATGTCTGGAATGATCAGGAAAGCACCTATTGGCATCAGTATCTGCGCGAGCACCACAAGAAAGACAAGGACTGGCAGAAGGCCAGCGAGCGCGATAAGCGGAACTATTGGAAATGGCGGGATGCTCATCGGGACGACCACCACGACGAGGAGCATCACGACCAGCACTAGCCTTTCGAGCGGGAGACGGCGGGCGCCGGCTCCCGTACCGTGTCCCGCATTGCTAAGCTGAAATTTCCAGTTTAGTTTTTTTCGGCAATGGACTTCGCCCAGCAGCTTAAGAGTCAACTCGACATTGTCGAAATCATCGGGCAGTATGTGCGGCTGAAAAGCCGTGGGTCCACCCACCGCTATGTAGGTCTCTGCCCTTTCCACAACGAGAAGACGCCATCGTTCCATGTAGACGGAGCACTGGGGTTCTATAAGTGCTTTGGCTGCGACGCCTCGGGCGACGTGTTCAAATTTGTGCAAGAGATGGATCGCCTCACTTTCCCCGAGGTGCTGAAGACTCTCGCGGACCGCTACGGCATCCCGATGCCGCAGCGCCGGCTGGACGATCCGCAGGCGCAACTCCGAACAGCTCTACTTGAAATGCACGAAGTCGCGGCGGATACCTTCCAGCGCAATCTACGCGGGACAGGTGGAGCCGAGGCCAGACGTTATCTCGAGAGCCGTGGCGTCACGCAAGCTGCAATCGACGAGTTCCGGTTAGGTTTGTCGGACGCAGGCGGACAGCAGCTTACAACTCGATTGCAACGTTTTGGCGCGAAGGTGATGGAGGAATCGGGACTGGTTGCCAAACGGCAGGACGGCAGTGGATTCTTCGACCGGTTCCGCGGACGCCTGATGTTTCCGATTCACAGCGAGTCCGGGCAAGTGATCGGATTTGGCGGCCGGGCGCTGCGGGCGGGTGATGAACCCAAGTACCTGAATTCGCCGGAAACCGCGATCTACCGGAAATCGAACGTTCTTTACAATCTACATCGAGCGAAAGCCGATGCGCGGAAGCACGACCGCATGCTGTTGGTGGAAGGCTACATGGACGTAATCGGCGTCTATTCGGCAGGCATCAAAGAAGTGGTTGCCAGTTGCGGCACCTCGTTGAGTAACGACCAGGTGCGGATGATCAAACGCCAGACCTCGCAACAACAGGCGGGCAACGGGCAGGTGATTCTGAATTTCGATCCCGATGCCGCGGGGCAGCGTTCAGCGGAGAAGTATGTGGGTGCGTTTTTGGCAGAGGGATTGCGTGTGCGAATTCTGGAACTGCCGGGCGGGCTCGATCCGGACGAATTCATACAAAACAATGGACTGGATGCGGTATGCACGTCGATTGAACAGTGCTCCATCCTTCTTTCACTGGTTGGCAGACCGCGTGCGGGAGAGATTTGATGTGCAGACAGCGGAAGGACGCGTGGACGCGTTCAAAGCCATTTTGCCGTCGGTGCAGCTTGTCCAGGATCGTGTGGAGCGATCGGCCATCACGCAAGAGATAGCGGAATACCTGAAGCTGGATCCGGCCGTGATAGGTGAACAACTGCGTCCCGCGGCGAGAAAACAAGGAGGAACGCAGCACGCTGCCGCGACCTCGACGGTTCCACCCAATGAGGTGCTGCTCCTCACATGTTTTGTATTAAGTCCCGAAGCGCGTATCTCAATCCAGAAACACATACTCGAGCAGCCTGTCTCGATTTCGCCGGAGGCACGTGCAATCCTGGAAACCGCGTCTGGCATGGAGAAAGAAGGGCTGCCGTTCTCACTAGACGTTTTGACGGCGCGTTTGGAACCACGCTTGCAAAGACTTGTTGCTCAGCTAACGTTCGGTGAACTCGGCGTCGCCGCTGAGAATGCACCCGATCTGGCGTTACATCATCTGCGTGCGCTTGCAATCAAGGGCGAGCAGGTGCGGCAAAATGCGTTGAAAGAGGAGATCCGGCGGTTGGAACAAAAAGGCGATCTGACGGAAGCGATTCGGCTTACGGCGGAGTTGGACCGGCTGCGGCAAACATCCTCGGAGCTGTGAATCGTGTTGTACTATGAGGAGTCAAGGAGCCAGGGCCTCCTCGGCCACGGTCGCAATGGGGTTAAAACGGCGGTTTCCGCAGCAAGATCGTTTCGAGTGAGGGTAGTTCATGCAGGACAGCGATAACAAGAGCTACGCTCTCTACGACGACGTCGCTGGAGTAGTCTCCGATGATCTGCCAAGCACCGAATTGATGCAGGATCTATTCGTAGATCTCGACGGCAGCACGGCTGAGTTACTCGACGACAACAAGGACTTCGTTAAGAAGGACGCCGATCTCGAGGACCTTTCCGATCTCGATCTCACCCCCGGCGCCTTAGACAAGAGCAACGATTCCGTTCGCGTGTACCTGCGTGAGATGGGAATGGTGCCGCTGCTCACGCGCGAAGGTGAAATTGAGCTGGCGAAGCGAATCGAACGCGGAGAGACCGCCGTGCGAAAAGCGGTTTCGCGATCGCAGTTAATTATCCAAAAGCTGATTGAGACCAGACAGAAATTGGAAGATGGCGGGCTTTCTCCGCTGGAAGTCCTACAGGCTCCCGATCATGTAATAGGGGGCGAAGAAGAGGACAGCTCTCAACCGCTGCGAGAACAGTTCGTCAACGCAGTTAACGACATCGAGAAGCTTTATCGGAAGGCGCATGGCAAATCTCCGGCGCCCACGCGTGCAAAAGGCAAAAGCAGGAAGACGCGTAATGAACTGCCGCGCCTGGTCGTGCAGATGTCGCATCTGGTTCGGGAACTGCCGTTCACAACCCGGTTTCAGCGAACGCTTACTGCGGAATTGCGCCGCGCGCTGGAGCAATTGAAGCCGCTTGAACAAGAGGCAGCGCGACTCACGCGAGCCCTTGAAAACCCGGCGCTCGCAGACACCCCTGCCGCCACGGCCAGCCGCAAGCAACTGAAAGCCATTTCCGAGCGCGCACAGGAACTCGAACAGCGATTCGGCGCGACGGCAAAAGAACTTCACCGTACTTTGCATATTGTGGACCGCGGCGAAGCCGAAACCGAAGCTGCGAAGAAGCGGCTGATCGAGGCGAATCTCCGGCTTGTGGTGTCAGTCGCAAAGCGATATACGAATCGGGGAATGCAGTTTCTCGATTTGATCCAGGAAGGCAACATCGGGCTGATGCGCGCGGTCGATAAGTTCGATTACAAGCGCGGCTATAAATTCTCGACGTATGCGACCTGGTGGGTGCGGCAGGCAGTGACGCGCGCGATCGCGGACCAGGCGAGGACAATCCGCATCCCCGTGCACATGATCGAGACCATCAACAAGCTGGTACGCTTGCAGCGCAGCATGCAGCAGGAACTTCGCCGCGAACCGACGACCGAAGAATTAGCCGAGCGCATGGAGATGACGCCGGCTAAAGTGCGCAAGGTGCTTCGGATTGCACAGGAGCCGATCTCGTTGCAAACACCGGTCGGCGAAGAGGAAGAATCCAACCTCGGTGACTTCCTCGTCGATGGGCGAATGATTTCACCATCGGATGCCGTGATTCATCTGAACCTGCGCGAACAGACGGCCGAGGTTCTAAAGACACTCAGCCCGCGCGAAGAGAAGATCGTGAAGATGCGTTTCGGTTTACAAGATGGCAGCGAGCACACGCTCGAAGAAGTTGGCCAGAATTTTGCGGTCACCCGGGAACGCATCCGGCAGATCGAAGCCAAGGCACTGCGAAAGCTGCGCCATCCGAGTCGGAGCCATCGTCTGCGCAATTTCCTCGAACAGGGCGCTCACAGCTAGAGCATTTCCCGAACAAACTCTTCCAGTCACGCCTGGTCAAAGCAGTAGCGGCAATCCGCCGCCCAAAAAGGCAAAAAGGCCGGAGCGCTTGAGCACTCCGGCTGGATTTTGCAATTGCACCTCTTCTTGTCAGGCCGCTTTCTTGATCGGGAACTTGATCATCCTGCCGCGCGGCTTCAAGGGGATTTCAGCGGTTTCGACAGCGAACTCAGCCGCTTCGGCCTCTTTCCGTAGCCGGATGTCTACACTCTTTGGCCCGCCACCGAAGTATTCATCCACCGGGAAGAGTGCATGCGGCTCGAGTTCACGGAACGTGCGGCCCAGTTTCTGTTGAATCCGGTAAACCTCATGGAAGAAGCTGCCCCGATCCAGATTCATTCTGCGGCAGCACATCTTCCAGTCGGCGCCCAGCAGAAAATGAAATCTGAAGAGTTGATACTCGGACTCGGTCAGGGTGCGCCGGCTCACTAGAATAAAGTCGGCCATGTATTCTTCATTTTTCATGCCCCACACAGCTTTCCGCTGCCGCCCCGCATTCGGCTCCAGAGAAGTCCGGCTGATGTACTTCTCTTTATCGGCACACTGCCGAAAACGCGAATAGCACGCGCGGAAGATTGCGCGAAAAACGCAATTACAAGGGGTTGACACCCCGCCCCGTCCCGGCCTTAACCCAAGGCCATAACAGAAGGTGCATGACTGCTGTGCGAGGGCTAATGTTTCTGATCGAGTCCACTGCATGTGTTTGTTTGAAATCCCCCCAACCCGTCTCGAAATCCTGTCGAACGTCGTTGGCTTACATTCATGACTTTACGCGGAAATGCTTTTTTGAAATGCAAATAGTGCAAATTTTTTACGGCACCATTGAGAATTTATTACACGTTTACTTACAACGTCATCGGCATCAATAATTTACGAGGACTGTCAGCTCCGAAAAATCTGATGTAAAATATACTTTCCCGTCCGAGTACTAGGGGGCCTATATCAACCAGGAATCACAACCGGAGCACTACGAGCTAAATTTTCAGGTACTCCGGGGTCGGCTCATCGAGGCAATCAATCACCTCATCAGCAACGGTTTTTACACGGAACGCGGTCTTGCCCGCACCACGGGAATTTCGCAGCCCCAAGTGCACAATCTCCTAAAGGGTTCACGGAATCTCACCCCCGAAACCGCCGACCTCCTTATGGAGAAATTGAATATCCGATTACTGGATCTCGTTCGCCACGAAGAAATTCAGGAATATACGAGATTGGTACCCCAACTCCTGTTAAATCCACGAGCCCTTTCGCCGAAAAAGCCGGCCGGGGCCGCTGCTGCTGCGCGCAGTAGTATTTCTAAAGCCGGTTAAATCCCGATTCGGAATCGCCGTTTCAAAACGGCGTTTCAAGTTGAAACAAACCCGCCCCAAAGAACCGGTCCCGCCTTGTAGCTCAACGCCTAAGTAGCTGTTTTTCAAGCACTTACCGCTCACCCGGCAGCGTGGCTTCTTCCGTGCCTTTTCTCATTCCGAGGAAAGACACCATGATCGCCACGCAGACCGCCACCTCCAGCCGCCAGAAGACACTCGCCAGCCGTGACCAGCTCGTGCTTGAGAATATGGACCTGGTGAAGGCCATCGTTGGCCAGGTGCGCCGCGGGCTGAGCGCCCACGTCGATGTGGACGACCTCACGAATGCCGGCATGATGGGCCTGATCGACGCGGCCGCCAAATATGACGAGACCAAGGAGGTCCCGTTTAACGTTTACGCGAAACAGCGCATTCGCGGCGCCGTTCTCGACAGCCTGCGCCAGGCCGACTCCGTATCGCGCCAGGCGCGCCGTCAATATAAACAGATCGACGCCGTCACTCGTGAACTGGGCGCCAAGCTGCACCGCGCTCCTACTCAGGAGGAGGTCGCGCAGGCGATGGGTCTCGATACCGCCCGCTGGCAGTAATCTCATGATCGACTACCGGACCACTCTGCAGGTCGCCGCTGCGGCGCGTACCAGCGACAACGAAGAGCTCCCCTGCCCAGGAAGTGCCTGCTCCCGCCGAAGTCTCCCCCGAGCGCCAGTTCGCCCGTTCGGAAATGCGCACCCGGATTTCTTCTGCTCTGGGCAGCCTCCCGGAACGCTATCGCCAGGTTGTGACGCTCTATTACGAAGGCGATATGACGATGAAAGAGATCGGCAGCATGTTGGGCGTGAAAGAGAGCCGCGTGTCTCAGATGCACAAGAGTGCGCTGGCCAAAATCCAGTTCATCCTCACGAGCAACGGGATTTCACAAACTGCCGCGTTCTGTTAACGATCCCGATCAGTCACCAGTTCGACAATCGATTGCAGTGCGCGCTGCGCCGGCGACTCGGGCATGATCCCGATGATCGCCCGCGATTTTTCGGTAAACGTGTGCGCCCGCTGATACGCGCGCGTCATGGCGTCGTGAGACTCCAGAATCTGCAGCACGCGCATAAAAGGAACTTGTTCGTAATTGCCGTCCTGCAACACGGTCTCGACGACGTGCCGCTCTTCCGCGGTCGCCGATTCCAGCGCGTAGATCATGGGCAGCGTGACTTTGCCTTCCCGCAAGTCGTTGCCGGCGGGTTTACCGAGAATCTTCTCGGTAGAGGTAAAGTCCAGGATGTCATCGACCAACTGAAATGCCATGCCGAGGTTCCAGGCAAATTCGGCCAGTTTCGATTCGGTTGCGTCATCCGCTCCGGCTGCGGTGGCTCCCAAGGCCGCACAGGCGGAGAACAGGCTCGCGGTCTTGCGATCGACCAGCTCCATGTAATCGGCTTCGCTGATGTCGATCCGATGCAGCCGCTCCAGTTGCAGCAGTTCGCCTTCGACCATCATCTGCGTCAGCGAAATCAGCACATCCAGGATATGGAAGTTCCGCTCGCGCAAAGCAATCTGAAACGCCTGCATGTAGAGCCAATCGCCCGCGAGCACGCTGATGTGATTACCCCAGACAACATTCGTGGACGGCCGTCCGCGGCGGCTCTTCGCAATATCGATCACGTCGTCATGCACTAGCGTGGCTGTGTGGATCATCTCAACGACCGCCGCCAGTCGCCGTGCGCAAGGGTTGGAGGTGTGCCGAACAGGCGGTTGATCAGCAGCAGCAAAGCCGGCCGCAGCCGCTTGCCCCCGCCAGCCTGCAGGTACTGCGTGATGGTCGTAATGGCTTCTACGGAAGCCACGCTTTCGACCCCGATCTCGCGTTCCACTTCCTGCAAATCCGCCTGCACGAGGTTGAAGGCTTCGCGGGCTGTAACGGATTGGCGGATCTTATTGAACATGACGCAGTGAGTCGAATCCTCAGTGTAGCTTGCGGGCTGGTTAAGACAGATTTGTAGTGTGGTCCAGGAAGATGCGCTCAAAGTTCGCGGTGGTCACGCGCGCGAGTTCTTCCACGCTAATGCCGCGCTCCCGTGCAACCGCCGCCGCGGTAAAGGTCACGTATGCCGGGCTCGTTCCGTTTTCCGCGGTGCGGAACCGGCGCAAGGTAGGGACAATCGGTTTCGAGCAGCAGACGATCCTCCGGAACGATACGCGCCGCTTCACGAATATCGCCCGCTTTCGGAAACGTGGTTACTCCGCCGAAGGACAATGTGAAGCCAAGGTCCAGGCACTCACGGGCCTGCGCGGTGTTGCCCGTGAAGCAGTGCATGATGCAAGGCAGTCCCGTGGCTGCCCACTCAGACCGAAGCACCGCCAACGTGTCTTCCCATGCGTCGCGCGTGTGAATCACGATCGGCTTGCGAGCTTTTGCGGCCAGCGCAAGCTGGCGCAGGAACACCGGCATCTGCGCCTCTTTCGGAACGCCCCAGTGATAATCGAGCCCGATCTCGCCGAGCGCTCTGACCTTTGGCATGGGCAAGCAGATCCGGCAGATGTTCAAACGTGTCCGGCTGCAATTTCTGCGCAATCGTTCGGATGCACGCCGACGGTGGCCAGTACAAAAGGATATTGTTCGGCAAGCCGAACCGCGCACGCCAGATCGGGAGGTCCGTCGCCCGTCCCGATAGATAGCATCCATTTCAGTCCGGCTGCGCGCGCCCGCTCAATGACGGCTTCGCGATCTTCCGCAAACTGTGCATCATCCAGGTGGCAATGGGAATCGACTAACTCCACGCTTACTTGAGACGCGCTCCGACCGGAACGTCTTCCAGGAAACCCGCCAGAACCGGGCGCCGCCTTCCAGGCTCGCCGCCACGATCATGCCCTGCGACGTGATGCCCGCGTAGTTTTCGCGGCGCCAGATTCGCCACGATCACCACTTTGCGCCCGATCAGCTTTTCCGGTTCGATAGGCCAGCGCGATTCCCGCCACGATGGTGCGCGGTTCCGGCTTCGCCGATGTCCACTTTCAGATGAAGCAGCTTGTCCGCGCCCTTCACGCGTTCGGCTTGCTTGACCTCGCCCAACGCGCAAATCCACTTTGCCAAAATCATCGATATCGATCTGCGGGCGCTATCGGCGCGACGGGAGATGGCGCCGGCTCGGCTGGGCTTGTTCCCGAGCAAAGCGGCCTGACGGTCTTTCTCGATCTGTTCCAGTTCCTGCATCTTTTCAATCGCCGGTTTCGCATCCTGCCGCGGAAACACCGGCTGCAATCTGGCCAATCCGTTGTCCCAACTGCAAGCGTCCCCAAACTCAGATCCTCCTGCCGTACGCTCTCAATCGGCGCTGTCGAATCCGAGTTGGGTCCAGATCGCTTGCGTGGTGTGCGGCAGCACGGGGCTTGCCAGCGCGCAGACCAACCGCAACGCTTCCGCCGCTGTGTAAAGCGTGGTGTCGAGCGCCTGCTGCGCATGTGCCGACTGGTCCTTTGCGAGCTTCCACGGCGCGCGCTCCACGATGTACTTGTCCACCGCGGAAATGATGCTCCAGATCTGCTCCAGCGCGCGCGAGAAATCAAACGCTTCATAGGCAGCGATTGCCGCGCTTGCCGCCACGTTCGCCAGATTGCGCGATCGCTTCCGTGCCTTCCGATCCCGGGATGATGCCGTTCCGATACTGCTGGATCATGTTCAGCGTGCGGCTCGCGAGATTGCCCAAACCGTTTGCGAGATCCGAGTTGTAGCGGCCAACCAGCGCATCGAAGCTGAAACTGCCATCCTGCCCGAATACGATCTCGCGCAGCAGGAAATAGCGCAGCGCATCGACGCCCATCACGTCGACAATCGGAGTGGGCCGCACGATGTTGCCGCGCGACTTACTCATCTTGTCGTTTTCAAACAGCAGCCAGCCATGCGCAAAGATTTTCTTCGGCAGCGGCCAGCCAGCCGCCATCAGGAATGCCGGCCAGTACACGCAATGGAAGCGGATGATTTCCTTACCCGATCAGGTGCAGATCGGCCGGCCATGCGTTGTCTGCACGCACCGCGCTCATGTACGTCGTCAGCGCATCGAACCACACGTAGAAGACATGCGCCGGATCGCTTTCAACCGGAATGCCCCACTTGATGCTCGTTCGGGTGATGGAGAGATCCGACAGGCCCTGCCGCACAAACGCCAGCACTTCGTTGCGCCGGATCTCCGGTCCGATGAAATCCGGATTGGCATCGTAGAACTCAAGCAGCCGGTCTGTGAACGCCGACAGCTTGAAGAAATAATTCTCTTCCGTGACTTCCTCGTACGGTTTGCCCGTTTCGGGATCGATGTCGCCCGGTTTGGCATCGTTCACGAAGGATTCGCTCACCACTGCGTACAGCCCCGTATAAGTGCCTTTATAGATGTAGCCGTTCGCTTTACACGCCTCGAACAGTTCGTTGACGAGCTGTGCCGTGATCCTTGTGCCGTCGTCCGCTCGAAACGGTCGATGCGAATATCGAGCTTCTTCCAGACCGCACCGGAACTCATTCGAGATGACGCTTACGTAATCTTCCGGCGCCTTGCCCTGCGCGCGCGCAGCGCGCTCCACTTTCGTCCCATGCTCATCCGTGCCTGACGTCAGCAGCACCTCGTAGCCCTGCATGCGTTTGAAGCGCGCGATCGTTTCCGCGGCGATCGTCGTGTACGCGTGCCCAATATGCGGCGCTGCGTTGACATAATAGATGGGGGTCGTGAGGTAGTACTTGCCTTTGCTCATCGTTGTTTTAGGATATGCGAGATTCGCCTCTGCGATCACTGTCCGGAGCGGTACCGAATGGGTCTCGGCGGCGCGTTTGCAGTCGTCGAACTCAGGCGTAAAATCGCCTCGTTCACTGTGCTTGATGCGCACAGCGCCATATTGTGTATCGACGGTCGCGATCTCGCGCGCCAGCACCCGCCGTTCCGCCTGATGTGCATCCGAACGCCCGAGCGTAGTCGTCTCGGCAAACAGAATGCGGATCAGCTCCTCCGCGCTGTCCGGCGCAGCGATCACGCTGAACTGCGTCGCCGCCCGGTTCTTCTTCATGAACATCGGCGTCAGCGTCACATCCAGCGCACCCGCTGCGAGCAGGCGTTCCATCGCGTAGCCCAGAACCTGCGGCGTCGTGTCATCGATGTTGGCTTCGATCACGCTGTACCGTGGTCGCTTCGGGGCCTGCGTGCTTTCGCCGACAAGCACGCGCAGCACATTCGCCTGCACCGGGAAATCCTTGTCGCCCGCGCCAAAGCCCTGCCCCAGAACCCGCATTGCCGGCAGCGGACCAAAGCTCTTCCACAGAGCGTGCCAGAATCGCCGCACCCGTCGGAGTTGTCAATTCTGTCTCCGGACCGGCGGCAGTAGACTGGTTTATCTTTCAGCAACTCGGCGGTCGCCGGGCGTCGGTACCGGCAGCACGCCGTGCTCCGTGTTGACAGTTCCGCTGCCGACGATTGATGCGCGACGCATGCACCTCTTCAATGCCCAAGCAGTCCAGCGCAACGCACGCGCCCACGATGTCGCAAATGGAATCCACCGCGCCGACTTCATGAAAATGAACCTTCTCGATCGGCACCTCGTGCGACTTCGCCTCCGCTTCGCCCAAAGCGCCGAAATACAGCCAGCGCTTTCGTCCGGCGCGCGCTTCGGTCAAATCCCCTGCCGCAATGATCTTCTCGATATGCGACAGATGCCGATGCTTTTTCTGTTCTTCGAAGCGGACCACAGAACTTCCCCGCCGCGATGCCTTTGCGTTTGGTACGCTCAAAGCTCACCTCAGCCCCGATTTGCAGGCTCTCGAGCGCCTGCCGCGTCGCTTCTCCCAGATCGCGCCTGCATCGAGCAGCGCACCGACGGTCATGTCGCCCGAAATACCTGAGAATGCGTCGAAGTAACAGATTTTCATGGAAAGTAAGGCGGCCATTCCAGTGTACCGACATGAGAAAATAAGCACTTGCGGATAGTTATCGACGGTATTTACTATGCGCTGGGCCTGCTTGTAGTCGGCGTATTGGCGAGCCTGTTTCCTCAATCCCTGGGCTGGCCTGCCCTTCTATATTCTGGCCGCCTTCTGCCTCTATTTCTTCCGCGACCCGGAGCGCATTCCTCCATCCGGCGACGTTATTGATCGCGCCGGCCGATGGCAAAGTCGTTGCCATCCGTGAGATATCGCCCGGCCAGACGCGCGTCAGTATCTTCCTGAACATCTTCAATGTCCACGTGAATCGCACGCCCATCCCCGGGACGGTCATCGAAGTGAATTACCGGCGCGGCAAGTTTCTGGTGGCCAGCCACGAAGCCGCATCGCTCGAGAACGAACAGAACACCTTGATTGTTGAGGGCGCGGGAACGCAGGTCGTCTGCCGCCAGATCGCCGGCCTAATCGCGCGCCGGATCATCTGCTACAAGAAAGCCGGCGACCGCCGGTGCCGCGGCGAACGTATCGGCTACATCAAGTTCGGCTCGCGCGTGGACGTAATCTATGGTCCCGAATGGCGCACCACGGTTGCCCAGGGTGATAAAGTCGCAGCAGGGCTCTCCATCCTGGCCCAGCCGAACGACCGGAGACCAAAGTCTGACTCTGAAAGAGCGCATTATGGGACCGGCCGTTCCAACCAAACGACCCCGCCGCGCCGCCTATGCGCTGCCGACGCTGTTCACCAGCGCAAACATCTTTCTGGGTTTCGTCGCCATCATGCACGCCTTCGAAGGCGCTACGCCTGCGCGATCCCGGCCATTACGCTTCCTCCGCCATCGCGATTGGATTCGCCGTTTTCTTCGATTGGCTGGACGGCATGGTTGCGCGCATGACCAATACGACCAGCGACTTCGGGCGAGAACTCGATTCCCTCGCCGACGTCATTACGTTCGGTATCGCGCCCGCTGTCCTCGCCTATGCCTGGGGCGTCATGAATGTGCAAGCGCCGAATCAGACGGTCTACGGGCAAGTGACCGCTGCCGGTTATTTCGTCGCGTTTTTCTTCCTGCTCTGCGGGGCTGTGCGTTTGGCGCGCTTCAACGTAAGCACCAACCCCATGCCGAAAAATCCAGGCCGGCCGGATCGCAAGTACTTCGTCGGCATGCCCATCCCCGCTTCGGCAGCCTTTGTCGCCTCAGTCGTGTATTTCTCGCCAGATGCCGATTCACGATTGGATCCTGTCGGTCATCTGGATGATCGTTATGGTGATCACGGGGCTGCTGATGGTGAGTACCTGGCGCTATCCCAGTTTCAAGAAGATCAGTTTCAGCAAGCCTCGCTCCCCTCTCATCGTTCTGGTCGTCGGAGCCTTTTTTCTTCTGATCTGGAAATGGTCGCAACCCGTGCTACTGATCCTGGCGTCCACCTATTTTGTGAGTGGCATTCTCATTCGGGTGGGCGGCCTGATTCGGCGTTATCGCCGCCCCTCGCCGCCAGCCCCGCGTCGCTCGGAACAGGCCTTAGGCTGACCCATTGGGTTCTACTGGAAATAGAGTGACACGCGTAGCAATTCTTGGCGCCGACACGCTGCTCGGCCGCGAAATCGAAGACGTTCTCGGCTCCAGGAGAGTCACGCACTTCTCCCCACTGGCGAAGGTGGCTTTGCGGAGCAGGAAGGGGAAGCCATATTCCTGCAGCCGCTGGATGCGAACTCCTTGCGCGAACATCCGTTTCTCGTGCTGGCAGGTTCTGCGCAAGGTTCGCAGAAAGCATACGAACTGGCGAAGTCTCTTCCGCCGCCCAACTCTGATCGATTGCCAGGGGGACCTGGAATCGCATCCCGAGGCCCGGATCTCGGCCCCGTTCTTTCAGCCGCAACCCACTACCGATTGGCTGCTCGTGCCGCCACAAGCCGCCGCTCAGATGATTGCGCTCGCCTTGACCAGACTCGCAGCAGTTGCGACCGTGCAGCGGACCATCGCGCATGTCTTCGAACCGGCGAGCGAACGCGGCAAGCGCGGCATCGGCGAACTGCAAACCCAAACGACCAACCTGCTGTCCTTCAAAGGTCTGGACAAGAAAGTTTATGACGCGCAAGTTGCGTTCAACTTGCTCCCGAAACTCGGGGCCGATGCCGCATCGCCGCTGGCTGCCGTTGAGCACCGCATCGAACGCCATCTCGCAACCCTGTTGAGCCGTCAGAGCGCCACCATTCCGATGCCTTCCCTGCGCGTTATTCAGGCGCCGGTCTTCCACGGCTACAGCATCTCGCTGTGGGCCGAGTTTAACCGGGAAATGTCAGATCAGTCAGCCGCGGAGGCTCTGGCGAGCGCTCAGATCGAAGTGCGCACTGCGGGCGAGGAAGCGGCCGATATCATCGGCGCTGCCGGACAATCCGGACTTATCGCCGGCGACATCCGAACCGACCCCAACAATCCCCGCTCACTCTGGATATGGCTGGTCGCCGATAATCTTCGCCTGATCGCCGACTCCGCCGCCGCCATCATCAATCGGAGCAATGAATGAAGTTCACGCCGGCAATTTGCCTGCTCTCTGTTTTACTCAGCGCTTGCGGCTACCATGTGGTCGGTGGCAAAGCGAGCACTCTGCCCAAGGGCATCGACACCATCGCGGTCCAGCCTTTTTCGTCCAACGTGGACCAATACAATCTTTCCGGCCAACTGGCGCAGGCCATCAGTCACGAATTCACAACGCGCACGCAGTATCATGTGGTTCCCTCCGTGAGCGACGCGGATGCCATCCTGACCGGCGCCATCCGCGGTCTCGGCATCTTCCCCACGGTTTCGGATCCGAATACCGGTCGTAGCACCAGCGTTGGCATTCAGCTCGTGTTGGATGTTCGCCTCGAACAGCGAAGCACCGGCAAAATTCTCTACGAGCGCGATAACCTTGCAGTCCGCGACTATTACGAAATCGCGACGGATCCCCATCAGACGTTCATTGAAAGCGGCCCCGCCTACGATCGCATCAGCCGGATCGTCGCACGCGATGTTGTCGCATCCATCTTGGATAACTTTTGATGCCCGCCATTGCCCCGGAACAGTTTCTTACCCGCATTGCGAAACAGTCCCCTGCCCCGGCCTATTTGTTCCTCGGTCCCGAAGGCTACTACCGCCGCTTGTGCCGCGAGGCCTTGATTCAACGCTGCCTTCCCGAAGACGCGCGCGCCGAAGGCCTGACCCATGTGGATCTGGAAGAGACAACGCTCGCGCAGGTCCTGGATGATGCACGTTCCCTCTCCCTCTTCGCCGCCGACCGCGTCATCTGGGTTTCGAGCGCCGAGCTTGCACTACCCAGGCGAATCATCGCCGCGTCGGATGACGACGAAGAAGGCGGTAGCGCCAAGGACGGCTCGGGTTTGGCGGCGTATCTCAAACACCCAACACCCGGCACGGTCATCGTTTTCGAATGCAGCCGCTACGAGTTCAACAACGACGATAAACCGAAGATCGAGCGCGTGCAAAAATTCTATGCCGACGCTCCTGTCACGGTTGAGTTCCGCTCGCTGACTCCTGAATCGAGCCGCTTTCTCGCCCAGGAACTCGCTCAGAAGCACAAACTGAAACTCGCCGGCGCGGAACTCGCGGCTCTGCTGGAAGCGGTAGCGGGAGATGCCAATCGCCTGGCTGGAGAGATCGAAAAACTATCATTGTTCGTCGAACCGGGCAAACCAGTGACATTGACGGATCTGCAGGCCCTTGTACCCAATGCGGCCCAGAGCACGATCTTCAATCTGGTGAATGCGCTTGGCAAGCGGGATCGTGCGGCTGCTTTGCAATCACTCGACATCCTTGTGCGGGATGGCGAGTACCTACCCCTTGCGCTTACGTTTCTCGGCACCCAATTCCGCCTCGCATTAGCCGCCAAAGAAGCGCGCATCGCAACCGCGCAGCAGGCGCAGGCGGCCTTTACGAAGATGGGCATCCGGATCTGGCGCGAACGCGCCGAACAGGTCATAGGCACGGCCACGGCATTCACACGCGACCAGCTAAGCAAAGCCATTGCAGCCATCTACGACACTGACAGGAAGTTCCGTGACGGCCTCAAGGACGATCGTATCGTGATGGAAGGCCTCGTCCTCGCGCTCACGCGCCGCTAAGCGGGATCCAGGTCTAATCCGAACTCAATCGACCTTGGGGTGCGATTGAGTACTGCCCTCCGTCATCCCCAGCACCCACTTCACGGCCTCGAAATACATCTTCGAAATGTCCGGGTCGTCCCAGCTCTCCTTGGTGTGCCCCAGAGTCGAATAGAACACGCGGCCTTTCCCGTACATCTTGGCCCACGCCACCGCGAAATCCCGATCCGTGCGCTTCACGCGAGGATTGCTCAGGTCCAGCTTGTTCGCATCCAGACTCAATAGCACGTTGACCTTATCGCGCGACCAGTCCCGATCCTGATAAATCTCGTCAACCTTGTGAAACTCATGCGGAAAATGGCGTACCGCCGGGAACTCCGGCTGCTCATTGATAATCGGCGCATTAAAGGTCATCCAGGGGTGGTCGTTGAAGTAGCCCCCGATCATCTCGCCATACTCCGGCCATTTGTAATTCGTGTCGAGCGCCGCGTGTATACCGACGAACCCTTTGCCGTCCTCTTTGATGAACGACATGAAATCCGACTTTTGGTCGTCCGTTAAGCTCAGCTCTCCCGTCGTACTCGCAAAAACCACAGCGTCGAAATAGTTCAGGTTTTTGCGGTTGAAGTTCCTCGGCTTATTCAGATCCTTCTTCGTCAGCAGTTCCGTGTCGGTGCGGATCGTGGTCTCCCACAGCCCCGTGTCATGCCCCATGCGATAGATCGCGGCCATGGCGTCAGGTACCGAATCGTGTTCCCATCCGTTCGTCTGACCGATGACCAATACGTGCAATTTGCCGGTTTGATTCTGCGCTTTGACCGTGGGCGCTGAAGATAACGCCAACCAGAGCAGGGCGGGAAGCGCCAGCAGTGCTGCCAGACGAAAGTGTTTAGAGGAAGCGGAACGCACCACGAGAGCTTATCAAAAGCAACTAAGGTTTCCGCAGCGCCATCTCACCTTCAACGGAATGCACGCGTTTATACGGTTCCTGTTTCACCTCGGGTACTTCGGCCCCTTTGTCATGGGCATTCTCGACTCGTCTTTCCTGTTTCTGCCCTTTGGAAACGACCTGCTGGTCGTCGGCCTGACCGCCAGCCACCATAGCGGGTACGTCTGGTATGTCCTGAGCGCCGCTGCCGGATCCACCACGGGCGTCTTTCTTGTGAACTGGGCCGCCGGAAAACTCGGGGAAGCAGGAATCAAGCGCTTCGCCGGCGAAAAGAAGTACGAATATCTGGAACGCAAAACCGAGAAACGGGGTGCAATCGCGCTCGCACTTGCTTGCCTCGCGCCGCCACCCTTTCCGTTCACTGTCGTGATCGCGGTCACTAGTGCGCTCGGCTATCCGCGATCAAAGATGCTGGCCGTCGCTGCAACCGCACGTGCAGCCCGCTTCCTCATACTCGGGTACCTCGCGATTCAATATGGAACCTTGATCCTGCGTATTGCAAAAACGCCTCAGTTCCAGTGGGCCGTCGTCGTCTTTGCCGCGCTGTGCGCTATCGGCAGTATCTTCTCCATTGTGAAATGGTTCCGCAGCCGCACCGGGGGACGGGAATCGCCCGCCCGTTCAGCCACCCCGGCGAGCCATTAACAGGGACCTTGCCCCCGGCCGGGCCAAACCGCTTTTCTCCCGTTCAGGGCGTACGCGAAACTGGAAGCAGGCCTATGGACGTGCTGCTTCGGCCAGTCAAGAATCGGTACCGGCGCTGGATGCACCGTTGGGAAGATGACCTGTGTTCGCGCGCCACCGACCGGGTCGTGCGTCCTTTTGAACTCGGGTCTGGACTGGGCCGAGCGTTGGCCCTGTACGACGCGATATCCCGCTTCAATGAGACAGAATGCGATCGAGTGGCTGAAGCAAATCAATCGCCGCGCTATCGAGACGAGCGACCAGTTCTTCGGATACGAAGCGCCGCGCGATTTCTTCCTTCGCCACGGCAAGTGGCTCGAATTCCAATCTCCCGTCGTCTCGCCCCATCCCGCAAACGACCGGGTCAAGGCCCTATGGTTTCCCGCCCGCAGTGCGAAGAAGGCTGTTGTTGTTCTGCCGCACTGGAACTCCAAACTTCCGCAGCACAACGCTCTTTGCGCGGGTCTTCAAAGGCTCGGCATCTCCGCCCTGCGTCTTAGCCTGCCCTACCATGACTTCCGAATGCCCGCCGAACTGCACCGGGCCGACTACGCCGTGTCGTCCAACATTTGCCGCACCATCGATGCCACGCGGCAGGCGGTGATTGACACACGCGCCTGTTTCGATTGGCTGCAGCAGCAAGGCTATAGCGAGTTCGGGGTCGTCGGCACCAGCCTTGGATCCTGCTATGCATTTCTCGCCAGCGCCCATGACGAGCGCATCCGGGTCAATGTCTTCAACCACTGCTCGACGTACTTCGCCGATCCAGTTTGGGAGGGCCTCTCCACGCGCCACGTACGCGCCGCCTTTGAAGGGCAAATCGACCGCGATACCACTGCGCGAGCTCTGGCTTTGCATCAGCCCGCCCAGTTACTGGGAACAATTCAGCGCCAAACCGAAGCGTTCCAAATTCATTTACACCAAATTTGACACGACCTTCCCGGTTCATCTGTCCCGGAACGTCATTGAAGGCGCGCGCAAGTACCAATGGGATCACTCCGTAGCCGTGCTACCCTGCGGCCACTACACCATGGGCGAATTCCCTTTTAAGTACATCACGGGATTCGAGATTTGCTCGTTTCTGAAGCGCAATCTTTGAGTGCCGCATCCATACACAGAGAAAGTTAAGGACTTAAATATCTTGCGTAAGTGGCCTTACCATTTCCGCCTGCTCGTGTTGTGTCTCATTGCGGTGTCGGCTTCCGCGCAGTTGCCGCCCGGCGTCACCCTACCGCAGATCAGCAGCGATTATCAGGGCAGCGTGCCGCAGGGAACGGCC
The DNA here is from genome assembly GCA_963795905.1 of uncultured Acidobacteriaceae bacterium. Lineage (GTDB taxonomy): Bacteria > Acidobacteriota > Terriglobia > Bryobacterales > Bryobacteraceae > Bog-105. The sequence goes on from CAWCJG010000002.1 coordinate 362,164, forward strand.
TCTGCAACGCCGGTATCTTTGACGCTCGGCGACGCCATCAGCCGCGGCCTCAAAGCGAACCTCGGCCTCCTCACGTCGGAACAGTCCAGCGCGGAAGCGCGGGCTCAGCGGCTCGCCGCGCTCAGCAGTCTCCTGCCGAAATTGAGCGGCTCGCTTTCCGAAAACGTCCAGCAGATCGATCTGCAGACGATCGGCATCAGTTTCCCCGGTGTTCCGACCATCGTCGGTCCATTCTCATATCAGGGCGCACTCGTCAACGGCAGCATCCCGATTTTTAACTGGGGCTCGATTCAGACGCTGCGCTCAAATCGCGAAAGCACGCGCGCGGCGGCCCTATCCGTAAAGAACGCGCAGGATTTGGTCGTCCTCGCCGTGGGCGATTCCTATCTTCAGATCATCGCCGATGCCGCTCGCGTGAGCGCCACTCAAGCGGAAATCGACGCCGATATGGCGGTTTATAACAACGCTGTCTCACGTCACAACGCGGGGACTGCTATTGGGATCGACGTGCTTCGTTCTCAAGTTGAGCTGAAGCAGCGGCAGCAGCAGCTCGTCGCCGCCGACAATCAGCTTGAAAAAGACAAACTGACCTTGGCTCGCGTGATCGGTTTGCCCATCGGACAGCAATTTGAAATGGCCAGTGTATCCCCCGATGTACCGTTCGAGGCCGGCTCGCTCGAAGACGCGCTGCACAAAGCGTATGAGAACCGCCCGGATTACCGCGCCGCCGAGGCTCGGGTCGCCGCCGCAAAGTACCTGCTCGGGGCATCACACGCCGAGCGGTATCCTACTCTGCAAGCTTCCGGCTATTACGGCGATGAAGGAAAACACTTCTTCACCAATTCGCATGGCGTCTTCACGTTCCAGGGCTCGCTGAACTTCAACATCTTCGACGGCGGCCGCATCCGCTCCGATATTCAGCAGAGCAGCGCTGAACTTAAGAATCGCGAGAACGAACTTGCCAATCTGCGTGCTCAGATCGATTACGACGTGCGTACCGCATTCCTGGATATTAAGTCCGCGCAAGATCAGGTGGAGGTTGCAAAGAGCAACGCGACGCTCGCCGATGAAAGTCTCACCGAATCTCGCGACCGGTTCTCCGCCGGTGTCACCAACACCGTAGAAGTTGTTCAGGCGCAGCAAGCCGTTGCGGACGCCAACGAGAATCTGATATCCGCCCAATTCCAATACAACATCGCCAAAGTCGAACTCGCCCGTTCGCTCGGCCTTGCCACGGAATCGATGAGGAACTACTTCAAATAGCTACTTCTCGAGCAGAAAGCTGCCGGCGAATAGAACGTCAATGCCCGAGGAATAGTAACTCCGTACCGCATCCCTCGGTGTGCAAACCAACGGATCTCCGAACAGATTGAAACTCGTGTTGTAGAGAACCGGCAATCCCGTCTTCGCGCCCGCCGCCGTGAGTAGTGCGTGAAACAAGGGATTCTCTTCTTTGCGAACCGTGTGGACGCGCACATAATCCGCCCCCAACACAGCCGCGGAAAACACGTCCTTATACTTCGGCTTTACTCGCCCCACCGTTGCCAGAAAGTGTCCGTTCGGTCCCGCATCGAAGTATTCGCCCGCAACTTCCTCGGGTACCGATGCGGCGAATTTTCGATAGCGCTCCCTGTGCTTGATATAAACGTTGAGATTCTCCGTCGAGTATGGATCGAGCGGCGATGCAAGAATGCTTCGGTTCCCCAATGCGCGTGGACCAAACTCCATTCGTCCCTGCATCCAGGCGATAATTTTGTTCTCTCCGAGGAGGCTCACCGCCCGTTCGATCAATTCACCCTCCGTTAGCAGATATCGAAAGTGGAGTTTGCAATTTTCGAGCACCTGTTTGATTTCATTCGCGGCAAACGCCGGGCCCAGGCACAACGTGCGAAACGGGATCCGTTCTTCCTGTTCAAAGAAGTTGTGCCATGCGTACAGCGCGGCTCCCAGCGCAGTTCCTGCGTTCCCCGCAACCGGCTGCACGAACACATTTTGGAACCGTTCTTCCAGTGAGCGCACCAGCATCGCATTCAATCCCAGGCCACCCGCCAGACAAACGTTGTCTGCGGTGCCCAGCATGGACGCGACCATTTCGGCAACCACCGTTTGCAGACTCGCCGCTACGTCGTGTTTCGATTCGCTGACGGCCACGCCAAGCTCCTCAAAGAACCTCGGACTGAACCCACCCTTCGCAAGCCGCTCCGAATCGAAGTAGCTACGCTCGAACCGAGGCCAGCTCGCATCGGGCCTGCGTACCATGGCGCGGAATAGATCTGCATGCTTCGGCTCTCCGAAGGCTGACATCCACTGCACTTTGTGTTCGTCCGCCTTCGGCTCATAGCCGAGCAACTCCGTGACCCTGCTGAACAGATCCGCCAGCGAGTCCGGGTAATAGAGTTCGCGCACGGGCGTCAGGTGGCGGCCTTCACCGTGGAAGAGCACGGCCGAACGGTAATCACCCGCCCGGTCCACGCTCAAAATAGAAGCGCGTGCAAATCCGGAGGCGTAGAACGCCGATGCCGCGTGCGCATGATGATGCTCCACGACCACGATCTCCGCGTTAGGGAAACGTGCCCGCAATCGCAGTTGCGCGATACTTTCGTTGCCATTCGAAAATGGCCGTGCGATCGCGATGCAATGCAAGGACGACGCCTGCAGCTTCGCGACTTTCATCGCCGTATCGAACGCCTCTTCGGGAAATGCGCCCGGGCGGTCCTGCCGCGAAACCTTCGACTGCTCGACCGCCGCGGCAATCTGCCCGTCGCGAATGATGCAGCACGCGGCGTCCCCTAACAGCGCTCCCAGTCCGAGAATCGTAGGGCGCATCGTTATACTCGCCGCAGACGGGAAATCACCCGCTCACGCCCGATGCACGCAAACACCGCGAACGCGCTTGGCCCGACCGGCTGCCCCGTCAGCGCCGCCCGGCTCGCGTTGATCAGCACGCCCGCTTTCACGCCGCGTTCCTCCGCCAGCTTGCGAAGATCGGCCTCTACGCTCGCCTCCGTAAACTCGGAATGCGCCGCGATTCGATCCGCCAACTCGTGCATCAGTTCGCGCGCGCCCGGCTGGTTCAACTTCTCGAGCGCCGGCGGCTCAATCGGGTAATCGTCTGCGAAGTACGCGCGTCCTTTCGTCGAAAAATCGATTAGCGTGCTGAAACGGGTTCGAATCGTGTCCACCACGTGCGTAAAGAACGCTTCATCGCCGTATGGCGACAGCCCGTGTTCCGCCAGGGACCGCTTCACCAGCGGCGCTAGCTCCTCTACGGGAACCGAACGTAGATGCTGTGAGTTCAGCCACAGCGCCTTCGGATCAATCGGATCCTCGTCACTGAAGTTCACGACGGCATTGCTTCGATTTACTCCCTCAAAGCTGAATGCATTCGTCAGTTCCAGCAGCGCCATCTGTTCGCGATTGTCCTTCGGCGACCAGCCGAGCAGACACAAGAAGTTGATGTACGCAAGGGAAAGAAATCCGTGATCCCGATACGTCATCACGCTAACTACCGGGCCATGCCTGCGCTTGGAGAGCTTTGCTCCGTCCGGAGCGATCAACAGAGGCAAGTGCGCAAATTGCGGAATCCGCTTACCCGCTGCCTGAAATAAAAGGATGTGCTTGAAGGTGTTCGATAAGTGATCCTGTCCCCGCACAATGTGCGAAATCCTCAGGTCAATATCATCGGCACAAGAAGCCAGATGGTACGTCGGCATCCCACTGCTCCGCAGGAGCGCGAAATCCTCGATGTCCGCCGTCAACTTCGACTGCGGCCCGTACACCGCATCCGTGAAAGCGACTTCATAGGGACGGTCCCGTTCCACCCGGAATCGTATGACGAAGGTTTCCCCTTCCGCGGCACGCTGGTCGCTCTGCTCCTTGCTTAAGGCGCGCATTTCCGGATTGCATAGCCATGGGCCGACTTCGTGATCCCGCTCCTCTTGCATTGCCGGAGTAAAATCGCGATACGCCAAACCTTGTTCCAGCAGATCGTACGCCACTTTTCTATGCAGGTCGAGACGCTCAGACTGGCGATAGAATTCGTCCCACTTGAGCCCCAGCCAGTTCATCCCGTCATAGATGGACTGCAAAGAAGCGTCCGTGTTCCGGTCAACATCCGTATCGTCGATGCGCAATACCACCGTGCCCTGGTGTTTGCGGGCATAAAGCCAATTGAAAACGAACGTGCGAGCGCTGCCGATGTGCAGATAGCCGGTCGGAGACGGCGCAAAACGAACCCTAATCATGAAGTTTCAGTGTACGAGACGCGCCCGTCCACGCTTAGCGCCGCCAGCCTGGCCACATGATGTTATCAATTAGCCTCGTTGCTCCCAGCCAAATCGCGGACGCAATGAGCACTTTATCTTCAACCGTCTCGAGCGGAGCCAGCGTATCCGGGTCGACGAACTCGAAATACTCGATGCGAGTCCCGTCGAGTACACGCCCCGCAAGTTCGCGCAGCGTGGCAACCGAACGCTCACCCTCGTCAAGCGCGCGCGCAGCCGCCTTTAAAGCAGCGTATAACTTCGGGGCGGTGCTCCGTTCTTCCGACGTGAGCAATCGATTGCGCGAACTCATCGCGAGCCCGTCTTCTTCCCGCACCGTCGCCACCGGCACAATCTCGATCGGCAAGTTCAAATCTGACGTCATGCGCCGAATGATCGCCAGTTGCTGTGCATCTTTCTCCCCAAAATAGGCCCGCTGCGGCGCCACGATGTGAAACAGCTTCAACACTACCGTGCAAACACCGCGAAAGTGACCCGGGCGGAAAGCGCCGCACAAATTGTTCGATAAAGACGGCGCCTCCACAAACGTGAGTTGCGGCTTTGGATACAGATCGTCCACCGAAGGAGTGAACACAACGTCAACTCCCTGCGCCCGGCAGATCTCGAGGTCTGCCGCGAGCGTCCTGGGATAGCGCTGCAAATCCTCTTTACGATCGAATTGGAGCGGATTGACGAAAATGCTCGCAACCACCAGACCGTCCAGCGATCGCGCCACTTCGAGCAAACGTGCGTGCCCCGCGTGCAGCGCGCCCATCGTGGGTACGAATCCAACCGAACCGTCAGCTTCCCTGCATACCTGTTGCATCTGAGCGACATCGGACACAACGATCATGCCTTGGCCGCCCGGGGAAATGCTCTCCGCCGGACTTCGGCGCCGTATTCTTCTGCGGCCTTTGTAATTGCGGGCCCCAGTTCGGCATACCCTTTGGCGAAAGCGGGAACAATCGGTCCTGTCAACCCCAGAATGTCATGCGTGACTAGAACCTGCCCGTCGCAGTCCGGCCCCGCGCCAATGCCAATCACCGGAATGCGCGCGCGTTCGCTCATCTCGCGCGCGACCTCGTCGGGCACGCATTCAAGCACGATCGAAAATGCTCCCACTCCTTCTAAAACCGCCGCGTCCGAGAGCAGTTTCTCCTGCTCCTCTGGTCTCTTGCCCTGGCGGCGAAACCCGCCCAGTGCGTTCACCGATTGCGGCGTCAGGCCAAGATGCCCTTGCACGGGAATACCAGCCGCAACAATCCGTTCAATTGCGGGCGCAGCCGATTCGCCGCCTTCGATCTTGACCGCGTTCGCATTTCCTTGCTGCACCAAACGGCCCGCGTTGCGCAATGCTTGCGCGGGACTGAGTTGATGGCTCAAAAACGGCATGTCCGCCACAATCAGAGCGTCCGGTGCGCCGCGCCGCACCGCCTGTGTGTGGCGCAGCATGTCGGCCATCGTGACCGGTATAGTCGTTTCATACCCGAGTTCGACCATTCCTAGCGAATCGCCCACCAGCAGCATATCGACCACGCCCGAAGCATGCAGCAGCCGCGCCATCCAGGCGCTGTATGCAGTCAGCATCGTGATCTTCTCGCCGTGTTGTTTCTTCGCAAGAATGTCTGGAATGCGCAGCGGTTTTGTAGAGCGGCTCATGATTATGCCATCAGCAAACGTGAAATCGATTCAGGGTCTGTACCCGCGCGCGCAGCAATCGGCAGCGTGCGCATCGCCGCGGCAACATATAACTCCCGCGTGGCCGTATCCGCATGCGCCAGCGCAGCAAGATGCCGTTCGACAGTCGTCACATCTCCGCGCCGGACCGGCCCCGTCAGTGCACTGGTCGTCCCCTGCCGGAACACATTGTCGATCGCAGCGCGCGTAAGTGGCTCGATCGCCGCGAGCCCCTCGGGCGCACCGATGCCCGCGGCGCTCATCAGTTCAAGCGCTGCATCTAACAAAGTGACCTGATAATTCGAAGCAAACACGGCGGCGGCGTGATACTCAGCCCACTTGTCCGATGCAACGCGAAGCGGCTTCGCTCCGAGCGTCTCGATCAATTCGAGCGCCCATTCGCAGGCCGCATCGTCACCACCGTAAGCGAACGTACACCGGCTCAGATCGCTCGGCCGCTCATCCGCAAACGTCTGAAGCGGATGCAGCACGCCCGTCGCCGCAATGTAGCTGTGCGCAATAGGTCCCGCCGCGCCGCTGGTGTGCAGAACAACTTTACAGCCGCCAAGCTGTGCCATGACCGCTTGGATCGCATCATCGGAAACCGCCACTAGCGTCCGCACGCACACGGTTGGCACGTCCTCCATTGCGACTGCCGAAGCATTGAATTGCGCCGCAAAACGTTCCACTGAGGAGGGAGACCGCCCTGCAACAGCGGCAATGACAACACCTCGCTCGTGCAGTGCCGCACCCAGAACTGAGGCAACCCGGCCGCTCCCCACAATGGCGATTCCTTCTCTCACGTGACCCGTCGAAACCCCGATTTTAGCGTGTGCGGCAGCTATCCTCGGCCGTCCGGAATCGCGCCGATCGTGGAGCAAGCGGCTGGTATACTCACCTTTGTCGCCCACCTGAGCGCTGGAGTGGCGGAACTGGCAGACGCACGGGACTCAAAATCCCGCGTTCTTCACTGAACATGTGGGTTCGACCCCCACCTCCAGCACCAATCCCCGCGTTAGCTGCTACTTGTTCATCGCGCCGAGATAAACCGAGGCAGCGTTGATGTCTTTCAAGTCACCCGCGATGCCATCGCCGTTGATGTCGGCAAAGATGTTGTACGGCTGCGTGTGCGCGTTCAGCAAGCCCGTAATGTCGGCCGCATTGACAACGCCATCGTCGTTGAAATCTCCCGCAAGCACACGGATCGAGTGCTGAAACCCGCGACCGCCGTTAAGACTGAACCCTGAAATCCCTTCGATCCCGCTTGGACCCGTTGAAAGAAACTGTACCAACGTGTTTGCGTTCGCGATCGGTTTCACCGTCCATGTCAAAGTATCCGTGCCGAGCCCTTCCAATGCAGTTGCCGTCGCGCCCGCCACGCTATCCAGCGCTGCGTTCGAAATCGGTTCGGAGAAGACCGCCCGAATGCCAGTGATCTGCCAGGGCAGGCGGGTTCGCTTCGCTCCGAGCAGATCATAACTCTCTGCTCCAAAGAGGCCCTGCAGCGAAACGAGTTGTGGACCCGTTGTGGGCGGGGGCGGCGGAGGGGTCACAATTTGTTGATCCAGGTCGCCAAAATGAGCTCCAATTGACGTGCTGCTGATGACCGTTCCGGTATCGGCGGATACCTGCCAGAGCGTAAGATTTATGTCTGTGATCAGCAAACGCGATCCGTCCGGCGTGATCGCCATCGAATCCGCGAGTTCGCGCTCCTCCGGTACTGGGATCGAAAAGTACCGAACAGCATCAGTTGCGAGGGTAATCGCCGCGATGAAGAACTGGAATCTCTCGTTCCCCGAAAAGGTCAACGTGTACAGCGTCTTCCCATCGGGCGAGACGGCCATCGCCTCTACCCCACCCTGAACCAGGTGGATCACGTCCATTTGCGTATTTGTTTTGGTGGAATAGATCCTGACGTCGCGCCCACCCTTGGGATTGAAGCTTCCAACATACAAGGCGCTGCCATCGGCACTCATCGCTAGAGGTGGGTCAAACTCGCCGGACGGGCTATTGATCACCGATACCTCCTGAACCGGATTCGTTTTGATTACCTGTATTGCGTTGAATTCTCCGACGTAAAGATACGCTCCGTCCGGAGTGATCGCAAGACCAGTAGGAAAGCTTAAGAGATTGCCGATGCCGCCCAGAATAGTATGTGTGACGTTGCAAACAATCCGGATCACGCCGTAGCCATCCACGGCGTATATCAGCGGCGCTGCCGGATTGAAAATGGCGGGACCATTGCGAAATGCCCCAGCAGGGAATGAAGTTACTTGTCCCGTCGATGCATTGATTTCGTGTAAATCGCCAAACGTCTGGTTCAGCAGGAGACTTTTCCCGTCCGCTGAAATAGCTAATCCGTAGATTGCGCCCGCGCCTCCTGTGGCCAAGAACTCATCGCTCCAAATCCGCTGATTTGTTTGCCAATCGAAGCTCTCGAGCGTATCTTTGACGACCAGGTACGCCTCATGCGATGTTGCCGCTGAGAGGCTCAGTGCGGCGAGCAGAAAACACAAAACAGGTTTCACGAGCCCTTTTCCCCGGATCCAAGGTGTTGGACGGTGGGCTTCAGTCTATGCGAAATCTCTTCAGTAGTCGAGAGCTAAACTGACCGGACCGGGCGGGTGCGTGTTTGCTAAACAATTACTACGAATCCAGTAATATTGCGCGTTACGACGTTGCTCTGAAGCAAGTCCAACAGGAAGATACTAGAACCAAATAAGGCGGGTATTTAACAGGGTTTCAATAAAAAGGACTTCTCCCAGCCGCGCGTGTCCCGCCTTACGCGAAACCGAGAGCCAGGAGAAGTCGGAGGTGCTATCGATCGAAGTAGCTAGTCGATTGCAATTCGAAGGTTAGTAGGGCGCCACCACGCTCGGGACCGTCAGGCTGTTCGAGCCTGCCTTAGTCGACGAAGGAAGAGCGACCGTACCCAGTCCGCTCATCACGAACGTGTTGCCGAGCGCAAGGCTGTTGATATTGATCGTGCCGTAGTCTTCCATCACGATGGAGTTCACCAGTGCGTCTACGGTCGACTGTCCGTGCGGCGAACCGTACCAGGTGTAGCCGGTATTCTTCACGAACCGCATGTTGTAGAGCTGCGGGCCGCCCACGCCGTTCATGAAGGTTACCGCGCCTTGGACGGAGCTGTCCCACGTTACGTCTTCAATGTCGTAATTAAACACCTTCTGCTGGTAATCCCTCACGAAAGTGAAGCCGTATCCGCCGTTCTCGATGCGGAAGTTGCGCACAGTGATCTTCCAGTTATAGCCGCCGTGCGCGCTGTCGCCCGACACGAAGGTGAAGCCGGAGGATTGAAGACTCGTCCCAAGGCCGATGTAGCCGTTCAGATATTGATGATCGCCGGTACCGCCCTCGGTCTTGTCTTCGATCGCGGTGAATTTGCTGCTTGCCGCGTCGCCGGACAACGTGAAGGTCGGATGGTCCATCAAGATCGAAAGGTTACTGGTATCCTGACAGGACGAGCATATCCCGAAATCATCCTTAGCCGAAGTGTAGAAGCCAATCTGCGCGCCGCCGCCCTGCAAATTAAAGTAATTATTGCGGAATTCATTCAACTCGGAAGCAATGCTGTAGACCATCGCCCGAGTTGCATAGCCCATAATGGAAACATTTGTCAGGGTATGCATGCCGGAGTTCCCATGCGTGCCACCGAGCATGAGGATCGTTGCGGCGCCCCGTTGGGCTCCGTCACGAGCGCTAGGTCCTGCAGCGTCGTGAACTTCGAATTCACCAGACTGAAGGCATACGCCGCATTTCCGCCATTCGTCGGAGAATAAACGATCTGGCATCCGTAGCCGTGCGACCCCTTGATCTTCGTATAGCCAGGAAAGGTAATAGGGCTGCGTATAACGTAGTACGAACCGGCGGCTCCGCAGGACAGGTCGATCTCCGTACCCATGTGCGCCGTGGCAAAAGCAAACGCATTGTTGAAGGCGGTGGTATTGTCGGTCGTGCCATCGGGTTTACCGCCGAAAGCGCTCAGGTCAACCGTCTGTGCGCACAACGGCGCTATAAAAAGTAAGGATATTAACAGTGGTTTCATGTAATTCCATTAATACCACTAGAAGTACCGCTGATGCCAGAGCTTTAGGGAAAATCTTACACAGGGTACTGTCGAAACTTCACACTCGCAATTTGACCTGACACACCTAACGACAGCAAAAGACAGGGGATATTTGGATAGTATTTAAGTAACGTTACGACTAGGCCGGTAATTTTTCCGGCAGCAAACAGACCGCTCGCATGGTGGCACCACCGGCGAGTGGGTGCGGGCAGCTGACCGTTTTGGCGGGTCGAATTGACCCGGTTTAGACCGTACAGAGAGTCACGGCCTGCCTAAGAGACGTCATCGGGTCGTGAGTCGGTACAAATTCGTGCGCAAAAAATCCGCTAAAGCCCAAATCGGCGATCGCCTGGGCCACCGTCCGCCACTGTAACTCCTGCGTTTGGTCGAGTTCGTGCCGGCCCGGCACCCCACCCGTGTGGAAATGCGCGATGTACTGGAAGTTGTCCCGGATGGTCCGTATGATGTCTCCCTCCATGATCTGCATGTGGTAGATGTCATACAGCAGCTTCACTTTAGGGGAATCGACGCCTTTCATGACAGCGACGCCCCACGCCGTGTGATCGCATTGGTAGTCGTGGTGATCGACTTTGCTGTTCAGCAATTCCATGCAGATGGTGACCCCACTGTCTTCCGCCATCCCCTTGACGCGGCGTAGGCCCTTGACGCAGTTCTCGATGCCCTGATCGTCTGGAAGGCCGCGCCGATTACCTGAAAAGGTGATGACATTCGGCAGGTTAGCGGCCGCAGCGCGCTTAACCCCCTCCTCCGTCTCCTTCACCAGGCGGTCGTGATTTTCCACACGGTTCCAGCCGTCCGGAATGGTCCCCGCGCTATAAACCATCGAGGGCACAAGCCCGTATTTCTTGACCGTCGGCCAGTCTTCCGGCTTCACCAGGTCGATGCCGCTGAGCCCCATCTCTGCCCCATTCCGGCACAGATCGTCCAGGCTCATGTTCTTGTAGCACCACTGGCACGCAGACTGCTTCAATCGGCCTTTCTTTGCATTCGGTTCATCGGCTTCGGCCATGGAACTCAGAGCCAGCATCGAGGCGGCTGCGCTTTTTAGAGCGGATCTTCTATTCATAGGGAGGGCTTTCCTTTACTGTATTACTCCGCATGATGAAGTACGACCGCAGTGCTGTCAAAATCTCCTCGCAACACCACATTCAGGCCGTTCTCCATCAAAAACGCGCCGCTAAACTCATTTCGCTTTTTATCGGTTAACTTGTCATCCACCGACTCAACCCGGTAAAGGAACCGGGGATTCAGTCCGCGCAATTGAATCGTAGGAGCTGGCGTGTTGTATTCCTGCGAGTGCCGAAACGCAAACAAAACCGCCTCCGACCCGTCCTTCGCGACATATTCATTGGCGGTCGTGTCGCTTGTGCGGGGCGACAGCAGCCGGTAAAGATTACCGTTTTGGACCGTATTCCGGATGCGCTTATCGAGCGCGATCATCTTCGAAGCCAGCGCGTCGTCGTCCGCCGTCCACCGGTTGAGGTTCGCTCCCACCCCGAGCGCTCCCTCCATCGCCACCAGGAAACGATATTCGAGCGGGGTCGATCGCCCATTCATATTTGGCACGTCCGTGACCCACGCCGACATGAACTTGGCCGCGTACGCTTCCGAAAACCCTTCTTGAATCCGCAGCCGGTCAAAAGCCTCTGTATTGTCCGACGTCCAAAACTCGTTTACGTACCGCAGAATGCCGAGGTCGATCCGGCCGCCCCCGCCGGAGCACGATTCAATCTCCAGATTCGGGTGCTTCTCCCGCAATCGCCGAAGAATATCGTATAAGTTCCAGACATACTTCACCCAAAGCGTCTTCTGCTCGGCCGGAGCCACTTCTGGCCATCCCGGCTCCGAAAACGTCCGGTTCATGTCCCATTTGAAATAGCGGATGTTGTACTCGCTCGCCAGCTTGTCCAAGAAGTGGAAAACGTACTCCCGCACGTCATCGCGCGCCAGATTCAGCACCAACTGATTTCGCAGTTCGCTGCGTGGCCGCCCCGGAAAATTCATCACCCAATCAGGATGTTGCCGGTACAGATTGCTGTCGGGATTCACCATCTCCGGTTCCACCCACAGACCCAAAATCCATACCGAGATCATTCACGTGCTGAATCAGCGGCGCGAGCCCATGTGGAAATTTACTCGGGTTCACTTCCCAATCGCCCAATCCCGCGTGATCGGAGTTGCGTGCGCCGAACCAGCCATCATCGATGACAAACAGCTCGACACCGAGCTTCGCGGCCTTGTCCGCCAGCGCTTCTTGTCCTTGCTCCGATACGTTGAACTCGGTCGCCTCCCAGGAGTTGTACAGCACCGGTCTCACTCTCGCCGTCACGCCGCCGGGCGCAATATACTTGCGCTCGAGGTCGTGCAGTTCCGACGAAGCAGTGCCGAATCCATGTGACGAATACCCGCCGTAGAATTCCGGTGTCTCGAGCTTCTCCCCGGGTTGCAGCGGATACGCAAAATCGAAGGTGTTGAAACCGCCCGTCACCCGCACTTGCTGATACGGCGTCTGCTCCACCGTTATGCGCCAGTTTCCGCTCCACGCCAGCGCGCCGAACCACACGCTGCCATGCTCCTCATCCGCATCCCCGGTATCAATCGCAAACCACGGATTGAGGTTGTGGCCGGTGTGTCCTAGCCGGCTCTCGAGCACTTTCATCCCTTCATGGATCGGCTCGCGATTCAGCTGCGTCTCGGCTGCCCATCGTCCGCTCAAGTACGACAAACGGTAACCATCGCCGCGCGGCAGGTTCCAGGTCGCTGACTGGCCACTCTCTACCGTGATCGCGTCTTTCGTGCCGTTCTCGATCGTGCTCCAGCGCGCCAACACTCCCACGTCCGGATAGACCTGATAGTGCAACACTGCGCGAATGTCATCGTTGATGTCCTTTAACGTGACATCCAGGCGATTGCCATGAATCTCGTGCGCTACATACTTCAGCACCAGGTCACGGTTACCGTCTGCCCGCGTGATCTTCAGCGCAGGTTCGTAGTAGCGCGGACCGCCCCATCCCGGATACTCTTCGGCTTCCAGCATCTGATGGGGATCGAAAGAGGAAATGTCGCGCCGCTCTTGCGCCACCGGCAGGTCCTCCAGACGCCACAGCGGACCGCCCCAATAAAGGTGTTGCAGCTCGCCGTCTGGAGCAATGCCCATCGCGTACGAACTGTAAGCCGTCGTCAGCAGGAAGACCTTGCGCGTCTGATCAAACCGGATCGTCTGCCCCGAAGCGGCGAGACTCGAACCCAGCAGAACTACGGCAATCGCACGAATCACGATCTGCATGGTATCGCACCCGGCGCAATCTTCAGGACTCTTCACCCGTTAATCAACGTAAATTCAAGCGGTGCTTTGGTCAAACCTTTTACGCAGAACGGAATGGGTGAATGCGAATTGCCTTTTTTCATAACACGCCAGACTGCTCGCATTGCAAGTGACGTGACTGAACCACGTTCAGCCAACTGCCAGCTGCTTCGCGCAGTTCTGGGCTAGCTACTGACAGGAAACGGCGATAAATGACGCCCATGCGAGTTTTGGGCCAGTGCAGCGAATACCAAACAAACTGCAGTTCTCCCGTCGGTACCTTGCCTTGGAAAACACGATCGACGTGAAGCCGAGCGATGTTGCTGGTCACCTCCCTACCGTTCACGGTACGAACGCCGCCGCGGGCAGTGTGTAGTAAGACTCCCGAAACGACGGCATCAGACATGCGGAACCGCTCACGAAAATCTCCGGGAAACACCCAACCAGTTGAGCTCAGAGAGGCGAGTTCCCTCGCTGCTACAAGATCCCTGCGCTGCCACGCAGGGATGATGGCCGTCGGCCCTCGTCATTTAAGGAATTGGGCGATATCCCCATTCAAGCGGTGCTGATGCGTATAAAGCAGGCCATGCGATGCGCCACGATAGATCCTCAGTTCGCTCGAAGAAATCATCTTGTGAGTTCGCGCGCCGCTGTTGTGGACCGGCACAAACACATCGGCATCCCCGTGGACAATGAGTGTTGGCATCGTGAATGCTTTCATATCTTCACGAAAATCTGTCGTGCTGCTGGTCCGAAATATCTCGAGCATTGGCATCAGCGGCGATCGTAAGGCGAGGTTCAGAATCCGCGTCCGGATCCCATCGGACACCGGACACTCGGACGAGTTCGGATTGAAGAAGTTGTTCAGACAATCGTCAAAGAATTTTCGCCGGTCTTTTTTCATTTCCAGCCGGACCGGCTCGTAAACGGTGTCTCGCTCTAAGCCTTCCGGGTTATCATCGGTCCGCAAAAGGAACGGAGTCGTGGGTGCAACCAATATGGCCCTTTCGACCTTCGCGGAGCCAAACCGCGACAAGTATCGCGCCAATACGGCGCCGCCTACGGAGAAAGCGGCGACCGCGAACCTGGTCAACCCCAGATGTTCGACCAAGCGATCCAAATCGCTGGCCAGCGTGTCGGCATCATAGCCCTTCGATGGACAATCCGATCGGTCAAACCCGCGCTGGTCATAGGAAATGCACTGCCAGCCAGCCTCAACGAAGTAGGGGATCTGGAACTCCCACACTTCCGCGCCGACATTTGCACCATGAATAAAGACAAGCGGGCGGCCATTCCCCCAGGCCGAGAAATACAATTCAGTTCCATCTGCGGCATTGAAATAAGGCATTCGAACTCTCCCTCATCTAAGTCAATTTCCGAAAGTCGCAATCTGCACCAGGCAGTCGCGACCACTGAGCACACTTTGCCACCGGCCGTTAGGCTTATCAATTACCTGCCAGGTAATGTGGATCCCGCGCACTACGCCACCGCAGGCGCGATGGCTGCCAGTGGTGAGTGGTCAGTGGTGAGGGGTCAGGACGGGCGTGGACTGCGCGGTGAAATGAGACAGCGGGTAGAGGGGACAGTTGCCGTTCGCTGGAAAATGCTGGCGAACGGGTTGGTTTCTGGTTGAGAATGACAAGGGCAGACGAAGCGGAGGTAGGCTCTGCTGGAGAGCAACCTGCCAAGGAATAGGCTGCCGGAAACTCATTCCGATGAGTCACGGGAGAGCGGCGCCCCCGTTCTCCTGTGGAAACAGGTCCTCGGCATCGGGATAGATTTCCTGATGCCTTGGAAAACTCAAGGCTGCTGGTAACGACGAAGGCGGTTGCGCAGCGGTCTTTTCAAACTCTTCCGGCGAACAATAGCCCAGCGACGAATGGAGCCGCTCCCGATTATAAAAGCGCTCGATGAAGTCCTCGATATTTTGCTCGAGCTCCTCCAAGGTGGAGTAACCACGGCAGTAAATCTCCTCGTTTTTCAGCGTGCGCAGGAAGCTCTCGCAGTAGGCGTTCTCCCACGGCCGCGCTGGCCGACTCATACTGATCCACATGTGCGCTTGCTCCAAACGTTGCACGTAATCGTCACTGGCATACTGGGTTCCGCGATCGGAATGGTGCACCAGACCGGGACCCGGCTGTCGCTGCGTGATGGCGCGATTCAAAGCAGCTAATGCCAAGCTGGTGTGCAAGCTCCGGCCTAGCGACCAGCCCACCACGCGGCGCGAATAGACGTCGAGCACCACCGCCAGATAGACAAACTCACGCCCCAGCCGCACATACGTGATGTCGGACACCCACAGTTGATTGATCGCGCTCAGGCGCACATAGCGCGCCAGATTCGGATACACGGCAAAACGATGTTTGGCATCCGTCGTCAGCACGAACTTGCGTTTGCGTACGGCCAGTAAGTTGTCGCTTTGCAGGATGCGCCGCACCACCCACTCGCCCACCACGATCCCGCTGCGCCGCACCACTTGCGTGATCCGGCGGTAGCCATAGCGGCGATAGTACAAGGCCGCTTTCTGCACTGCGTCGCGAATGGCTACGGCCGCGTCCTGCGGCTTGCGCTCCTGCCAATCGCGATAGAATCCGGCACGACTCACACCGGCTGCCTGACACATCCTCTCCACACTTACCGGGCCTTGCGCGCTGGCTTCGATCGTGGCGTAGATTCGTTGCCGGAATCGACGCCGCTCGTCGGGCGTGATTCCTCGATATTGCGCAAGGCTGCGGCGAAAAAATCTAGTTCCGCCGCCTGCCGGCCCACCAGCCTCTCTAATTCCGAGATCCGGCTCTGCAGGGCGACTGCCTGGCGTTCCCTCTCCCCGGCCGGCTCCCCGCGCTTCCCCCGTCCCAACGGCGCTTGCCGGCCCGCCGAGCCATACCCGGCCTCCCGCCAGACGTATACCAGCCTGCGCCTGAATCCTAGCTCCCGCGCCAAAACCGACACACACTCGCCCGCCATCATTCGATCCACCGCCTGCTGCTTAAACTCCGGGCTGTACTTAAACCATTTCCGATCCTGGCTTTGCTCCACTTTCGCTCCCTTCGCTGAAAGTGTCCCCTAAACCCACTGTCTCAATTTGCCCCCGCAGTCCAGTGCTGAGTGGTCAGTGGGAACGAACCCACAGGCCGAAGGCCTATGCCACAGAGCCCGGCGTGCCGCCCCAGTGGTCAGGGGCGAGGGATCAGTGATCAGAAAAACGAACCCAGTGCTGAGTGATCAGTAGGAACGAACCCACGGCGGCAGCAGTGGTCGGAACGAAGCCCACAGGCCGAAGGCGGCCGAAGGCCTATGCCACATAGCCCCGCGGGCGCAGATTTGAAGAACGAAGCCATGGAAGCATTGCGATGGCCCTGCGCGCATGTGTGGCGTCCCGGCGCTTACGCCCCGGGGCTCAGTTTTCACGTGAAAGATGCACGCAGGCTAGGCAAATATTCGATTTTCAAACAGCAATCCCGAGTTACCGGTCGAAGCCAAGGCACAATTTTCGATTAGGGCAGTATCGGCTCAGAGCAGATTTCGAAACGAAGAACGAACCCATCGGTGGTTGGGGCGCATTCTTCTGGGGGAACGAAGCCATTTGTTGCCGCAACCTCTGTTGCAGGAACGAACCCAACCCAGTGGTCAGGGGTGAGTGGTGAGTGATCAGAACAAACGGACCCATTGACGCTTGGGACGTATTCTCCTGCGGGAACGGAGCCAGCCCTCCGTTCCTCGCGTCTGCGTTCCTTTTGGAGTTCGCGTAGAGTTTTCAATGCTTTATAGAAGCTGCGCTCGCAACGGCCGTGCATGCGCTGGGCGGTTTCGGCCTCCCGGAGCCTGCGGAGGCTCCATGCTCAGCAGCTCGGTTTCATAGCGACGGTAGCGCTTCATGAGCCAATAGTGCTCGGCTAGTTCCTGCACTAGAAGCGCTTCCGTTTCGGTAGCGGGTTTATGTTCGTTGAAGAGGGCTGCCTTTAAACCGGCGAGATCCGACGGGTCCTCGCCTTTCAGAATCAACTGTTTCGTATAGAGGCCGTGCTTGAAGTTTTCCTTGTGAGGAACGAACCCAACGGCGGGCGCGGCGGCGGCCAACTGGCGGCGCTCGACTTTCCTCGATGCGCGCTCAGCGGCGCGACGTTCTTTGCGCGATAGAGACATTCGAACACCCTGCCTTTCGCGTGTGTTGTCGCATCGAGGGCGTCCCGGCAAGTTGGGCGAGATGTGTAACTCGATCGATTCAGGGGAATTAGAATTTTCGAGATGTGTGACTCACCCCTGACCACTGGGGCGGAGCCCTATGAGCGCTAACTTAAGGCATCGGCGATCGCCGTGATGCCCGGCCTGATCGGGTGCGTGTTGAGTGTAGTTGTGACTCTTCCACGGGCCACTTCTACGAGACGAGCGACTAGACGTCCAGATGTAGCACGGCCTCGCTTCGCGCGCTTTTTA
>CAWCJG010000003.1:0-170174 GCA_963795905.1 uncultured Acidobacteriaceae bacterium
TACCTGGCGAACGTCGATGGCGAGTACCGTAAGCATCTCGCGGAACTGACGGCGCTACGCAAGGAGCGGACGCGCTGGTGGACCCGGTGGACGAGATCATGGTGATGAAGGAGATGTCGCGGCCGCGGCCGACGTTCGTGCTGAAGCGCGGGGCGACCATGCGCCCGGCGACCGGGTCTCGCCGGGCACGCCGGCTTCCTTGCTCGCCTTCGACGGCTCGTGGCCGCGCAATCGTCTCGGCCTGGCGAGGTGGCTGACGGACCCGAGGCATCCGCTGACGGCGCGGGTGGCGGTCAACCGGTGGTGGCAGTCGTTCTTCGCGGGGGATCGTCGCGACGCCCGAGGATTTCGGCAGTCAGGGCCAGCTCCCAGCCACCCCGAGCTGCTCGACTGGCTGGCGCGGACGTTCATCGACTCGGGCTGGGACGTCAAGCGATTGGTCCGGCTGATCGTGACCTCGGCGACCTACCGGCAGAGTTCCGATGTGCCGGCCGAGCTGCTGGCGAAGGGTCCGGAGAACGAGTTGCTGGCTCGCGGCCCGCGGTCGCGGTTGTCGGCCGAGATGCTCCGCGACGGGGCGCTCCTTTGCGAGCGGGCTCCTGGTGGACACGATCGGCGGGCCGCCGGTGAAGCCGTATCAGCCGGCGGGCCTGTGGGAGGAGAAATCGGGCACTCCTTATGGAACGCGACATCGGGCCGGGGAGCCATCGGCGGAGCCTTTACACCTTCTGGAAGCGGACCTCGCCCCCACCGGCCATGCTGACCTTCGACGCCACGACCCGCGAGGTCTGCGCCGTCAAGCGACAGACGACCGCCACGCCGCTCCAGGCGCTGGTGTTGCTCAATGATCCCCAGTACGTCAAGGCGCCCGGGGCCTGGCCCGGCGGGCGTTCCATGAGGGCGGTTCGACACTCGCCGAGTGCGTGGTGTACCTCTTCCGCGCGACGACCGGCCGCCGCCCCGGTCGCGCGAGATCAAGACGCTCGAGGCGCTGTACGGCGAGCAATATGACGAGTTCCGCTCGGGCCGATCCGATCCGGCCCGGCTTCTGGCGGTCGGCGACGCGCCGCGCGATCCTTCGATCGACCCGTCCGGGTACGCCGCGATGACGGTGCTGGCCCAGGCCTTGCTCAATTACGACGAGACGGTGACGAAGCATTAATCGCGTACAGTGGGCTTGGCCCACCGGAGCGGGCCTGATGACGGTGTTCGAGGCGTATGGCCCGGCCTGCCTTACGGGGCACCCGGCGTCGGGTCGGGTGCCGCCGCTACGTGCCACGTTTGCGGGACCCTTGGTTATGGTGTATACTTTTGATAGATACCATATGGGGAGGGGCCATGAGCGAGAGCGGGATCGCGAAGATCTTCAAGCAGGGCGGAGCCAGGCGGTGCGTCTGCCTCTGGCGTTCCGGTTGCCGGGTGACCGGGTGCGGGTGCGTCGCGTCGAGGGCGGCATCCTGCTCGAGCCGATCGTGACGGACCTCGACGCATGGTTCAGCGAGCTGGACCGCTTCGCCGACGTCCCGTTCATGGAGGACGGTCGCCGCCAGCCGCCGATGCCGGAATCGGAGGACCTGTTCGGTTGACCTACCTGCTGGATACCAACATCGTCATCGCCTTGTTGCGGAACCGACCGGCTCGGGTCCGCGAGCGGTTGCGGCGGGCGGTCTCCGAGGGTGCCTCGATCACCGTCTCGTCGGTCGTGTTGTTCGAGCTCTGGTACGGGGTCGCGCGGAGTGGGCGACGGGAGGAGAACGCCGAGCGGCTGCGCGTCTTCCTCTCGGGCAACGTCGGCGTCCTGCCATTCGAGGAGAGCGACGCGTCGATCGCGGGCGATCTGCGAGCCGAGATGGAAGCGAATGGGACGGTGATCGGCCCTTATGACCTGTTGATCGCCGCCCAATCGCTCAGGACCGGCACGACGCTCGCCACCGCGAACGTCTCGGAGTTCGCCCGCGTGCCCGGCCTGAAGTGGCAGGACTGGACGCTCGAAGAGTGAGCACGTCGCGCTGGATTTCTGTCGGATTCGCCGAGGCTCGACCCACCGACGCCCCTGCTGAAAGACGTCGCTCGGCTCATCCGCCGGGGCGGCACGCCTGCATCGCGATGACGGGATGGACCGCCTCGCGTCCGGTGAAGTGCCGCACCTGGAGCCGGCACGAGAACCCGGGAGCGACGATGACGTCGCCCGGCTCGGCCCGGCGCACCGCCGGCAGCAGCCGCAGCCGCCGACGAGCCGGGAGACCTCGTAATGCTCGGCCTCGTAGCCGAACGACCCGGCCATGCCGCAGCAGCCGGCGTCCAGGTCGATCACCTCCCGCCGGGGATCGAGCGGAGCATCGTCAGCATCGGCCCAACGCCGATCAGTGACCGCTGGTGGCAGTCGATGCCAGGATCCGCCGGTGGCCGGGATTGAGGCGAAGACCTCCGCCGCCTTCACCCGACACGATCCGGGCGAGTAGCTCCTCGATGGTCGGCAGACCTCGGCCACCGAGTCAGCCTTGGAACGCAGCTCACCTCGTAAGAGTGCGGGATAATCATCGCGGATGGTCAGGATGCAGCTCGGCTCGCAGGCGACAATCGGCCGGCCCTGGCGCGCCCATTCGTGAAGCAGCTCGACGTTGTGCCGCGCACGGCCACGGCCTCGTCGAGCAGGCCGTTGGAGATGAGAGGTCGGCCGCAGCAGCGTAGGTCCGAGGGCCCGAGCGTGACCGTCCGCCCGGCGCGCCGCAAGAGCTCGATGGCCGCCTCGCCGACCTCGGGCTCGAAGTAGTTGGTGAAGGTGTCGGCGAAGAGCAGGACTTACTCCGCCGCGGCCGGGGCGTCGGCTGGTAGGGTGCTCTGTGAGCGCCGCTCTCCAGCCCCGCCGACGAGCGAAGCGGCCCATCTCTTCGCGAGCGATCGCGGCGCCAAGGCCGGCGGCGTGCGGCGGCGGTCGATCCCCAGCAGCTTCTGGTTCAGCCACCGCACCGGCCCGCTCCGCGCGAGCCAGCCCGAGAGCGAGCCAGCGCGCTGCCGATCCGTCCCAGCTCGGCGATGTGGCCGAAGACGAGGTTGCGCAGCGGAAGGCCGGCTCGCGGTGGTACTGGTGCAGGAACTCGGCCTTGAGCCGGGCCATGTCGACGTTCGTGGGGCACTCGCCCTTGCAGGCCTTGCATTCGAGGCACAGGTCGAGCACCTCGCGGACGTGCGGGTCGGTGAAGCCGTCAAACCCGAGCTGGCCGGTGATGGCGAGCCGCAGCAGGTTGGCGCGGCCGCGGGTGCTGTCCTTCTCCTCGCGGGTCGCCTGGAACGACGGGCACATCGTCCCCTCGAGTCGCTTTCGGCAGGCGCCGACGCCGGCGCACAGCTCGGCCGCCGGCAGCAGGCCGCCGTCGGCCGAGAAGTCGAAGGTGGTTGGCACCGAGGGCGTCACATAACTCGGGCCATACCGCAGGTTCGTCGCCAGCGGCGGGGCGTCGACGATCTTGCCGGGGTTGAGCAGGTGGTGCGGGTCGAACGTACGCTTCAGCTCGCGGAAGGCCCCGTACAGCACCGGGCCATACATCTTCTCCTGGAACGGGCCGCGGACCAGTCCGTCGCCGTGCTCGCCCGAGAGCGCGCCGCCATACCGGAGCACCAGCTCGGCGACCTCGCCGGCGATCGCCTCGAACCGCCGCACGCCGTCCTCGGTCTTTAGGTTGATCACCGGCCGGACGTGCAGGCAGCCAACCGAGGCGTGCGCGTAGACTCCGGCGGTCGTCCCGTGCCGGGCGACGATGGCCAGGAACTCGGCGATGTAGTCGCGCAAGTGCTCGGGGCGACGGCCGTGTCCTCGACGAAGGAGATCGCCTTGGCGTCCCCCTTCTCGGCCATCGACAGGCCCAGCGCCATCGTGCGGAGCTTCCACGCCCGCGCCTGGGGAGCGGCGTCGGTCAGCGCCAGGTGCTGATAGCCAAACCCCTGGCGCTTCAGCTCCTCCTCCAGGGCGGCCAGCCTGGGCGGCAATTCATCGGCGCGGCCGCCGTACATCTCGATCAGCAGGATGGCCGCGGGATCGCCGCGGAGGAAGTCGCGGAGCCGGCTCGCCTCGGGATTCAGCCGGGTGCTGTCCAGCACGTACTTGTTGACGACCTCGACCGCCGCCGGACCGTGCCGCAGGATCATCGGGGTGGCCGCCAGCGCCTCCAGCAAGTCGGCGAACTCGACGACCAGTGTCGCCCGGGCACGCGGCAGCTCGACGAGTTTCAGTTTCGCCTCGACCGTCAGGCCCAGCGTGCCCTCCGAGCCGATCAACATGTGGGCCAGGTTGAAGCGCGGGTCGGCGTCCGGTCGAGCCCGTACCCGGCCCGGAACGAACGCGTCGAGGTTGTAGCCCCCGACCCGCCGGAGGATCCTCGGGAAGCGACGCCCGATCTCGTCGGTGTGCTCGGCCGCCAGCCGCCGGGTGACGCGGTAACAATCCCCTCGAGGTCCGCTCGGCCGCACCGTTCCTCGACCTCGGACTCGTCGATCGGCCCCGGTGCACGAGGCTGCCGTCGGCGAGCACGACATCTAACTCGAGCACATGATCGATCGTCTTGCCGTAGAAGACCGAGCGCGCCCCCGAAGAGTTATTGGCGATCATGCCGCCGATCGTGGCGCGGTTGGAGGTGGAGATGTCCGGCGCGAACAGGAGTCCGCGCGGCTTGAGCGCGGTTCAGGTCGTCGAGCACACAGCCCGGCTGGACGCGGGCCCAGCGCCCCTCGGCGTCGATCTCGACGATGCGGTCGAGGTGCTTCGAACAGTCGAGGATGACGCCAGCCCCGATCGATTGCCCGGCCTGCGAGGTCCCCCCGCCGCGCGCCGTGATCGGCACCCCGAACTGCGCACACCCGCACCGCGGCCGACACGTCCGCCGCCGTGGCCGGGAACGCGACCATCAGCGGGACGATCTGGTAGACGCTCGCATCGGTCGCATAGAGTGCCCGGTGGAGCCGATCGGCGCGGACGTCGTGCGTGCTGATGGCCTCGGCGAGGGCCCGCTGTAGCGCCGGCAGGTGACGGCCCCATGCGGCGGACGATCGATCACGGGGAGTTCGGTCAGGGTCATGCGGGCCTCTCGGTGGAGCGGACGATCGGGGCTGGTCTCGCGACATTGTCGCCGATCGCAGCCCGTCTTCCCAGGTTTTCGGGAGGCGATCGTTTATGGTACAGTACGAGTCTCGCCAAGGGATCGCTGAAACGATGGGAGCTGCATTTCGATGGGTAGTCTCGTGGTTTGCCCGCACTGCCATACGCGGGTCTTGCCGATGGCGGAACGACGTTGCCCGGCCTGCCGACAGGATGTCGATGCGCCGCCTATGGAGAATGTGCCGAAGCCGCTCACGGAAGCCGCCTACGCCGTCGCGGCCGAACAGATGATCCACGGGGGCGATCCATCGGAGATCCAGAAGAGCCTGAACCGGCAGGGATTGGACGCCAAGGAGGCCGCCAGGGTCGTCGGTGAACTGAAGCAGGTGAAGGCCCAGGCCCTGAAGGTGGCGGCGCAGAAGAACATGTTCTACGGCGCCTTCTGGTGCATCGGGGGCTTCGCCGTGACCGTGGTGACCCATCAAACCGCCGCGGACATGGGCGGCGGCCGGTTCATCATCGCCTGGGGGGCGATCCTCTTCGGTGCCCTCCAGTTCCTCCGCGGCTTGACCCAGTTGGGGGGTGAGTAACCGCGGGCACAACGAGGAGGCCGAGCGGGGCATGGGATCGGGACGACGCGGCGAACGACGGAGACGACCCAAATGTTCAATCCCCCTTATCGCACGGCGGTCATCGGCCGGACGGGCCGCGGCGATTACGGGCACGGCCTCGACGTCGCCGTGATGGACCAGCCGAAGCTCCAGGTCGTCGCCGTCGCCGACGAGGACCCCGCCGGGCCGAGCCCGGGCGGCGGAGCGGCTGGGGGTCGAGCGGGCTTACGACGACTACCGGGCGATGCTGGAGCGCGAGAAGCCCCAGTTCGTCGTGGTCGCGCCGCGGTGGCTCGACGGGCACAAGGACATGATCCTGGCGTGCGCCGAGCGCGGGGTGCTCGGCGTCTTCTGCGAGAAGCCGCTGGCGCCGGACCTGGCCGCGTGCGACGCGATCGTCGAGGCGTGCGAGCGGTCTCACGTCAAGCTCGCGATGGCGTTCCAGACCCGCTACAGCCCGCGGTACGAGCGGGTCAAGGCGATGATCGCCGAGGGGGCGATCGGCGAGGTCCTCGAGCTCCGCGGGCGGGGCAAGGAGGACCGCCGGGGCGGGGGCGAGGACCTGATGGTCCTGGGCGTCCACATCCTCGACCTCTGCCACGACCTGCTCGGGGAGCCGGCGTGGTGCTTCGCCCGCGTCTCGGAGCGGGGCCGGCCGGTCGGGCCGGGCTGACGTCCGGGACGGGTGCCGAGGGGATCGGGCCGCTGGCGGGCGACCGGGTCGACGCGATGTTCGGCTTCCAGGGCACCCCGGTCGGTCGCCCACTTCGCGACGTCGCGGCCGAAGGAGCCCGGCCGGCGGTTCGGGCTGACGATCTGCGGCTCGAAGGGCTGCATCTGGATGGGCACCGGGTGGATGCCCCCCGCCTTCCTCCTGGCGGACCCCACCTGGACCGCCACCGGCCCGGCGGCGTGGTCCCCGATCACGGGCGACGGCGTGGGCCGGCCGGAGCCGACCGGCGGCAACGACCTGGCCGCTCGGGAACCGCGCCATCGTGGCCGACCTGATCCGCGCCGTCGAGACGGACACCCAGCCGCGCACGCACGCCCAGGGCGGCCCGGACCGCGGTCGAGATGGTCCTGGCCTGCTACGCCTCGCACGGGCGCGGTGGCAGTGGTCACGCTGCCCCTGGCCGACCGCGACGTCCACCCGCTTAGGATCGGGCCAGGAATAACTTCCCGATTCGGTCCTTCGGCGCCTGCCCTCGGCTCGGTCGGTGTCGGTCGGGCTTTCCGGCCTGACGCGGGTCGGAAGTACGGTCGGGCTTTCGAGCCTGACTCGGTTCGGATCGGGCGGAGTCAGGCCGGAAAGCCCGACCTACGATCGGATGCGGACGGAGTCGGGCTGGAAAGCCCGACCTACGAACGGATCCGACGGAGTCAGGCCGGAAAGCCCGACCGACACGGACGGGCCGGCGGCGGCGACCCTCTCACAGGCCCGAGCCGGATGCCGAATTCCCGAATCGGGAAGTCATTCACGGCCTGATCCTTAATCGATAGCCCTACCCATGAGGCTCCGCCGTTCCTCCGGCTCAGAGACTGTCCCGAAAGTTGTCTCAGGCCCCCAGCGGGGGCGGTCTCGTAAAGCTCGGGGCGCCAGCCCCGAGGCCCCAGGCACCGACATCCCCCGAGCATCTTGCCCTCGGCCTCCGCCCCGGCCCGCCGGGCGTCGCCCGGCGGGCCGGGGCCGGAGGACAACGATGACCCAGGAGAGGGATCGGGTGATCGTTGACCATCTCGGGGCTGGCGCCCGAGCTTGACGATACCGCCCCGGACGGGGCTTCCGGGACAGACTCTGAGAGCGGCGAGCGCCCAACCGCGCGCCGCAGGATATGAAACGTCATCTTGGTCTTTTCG
The DNA here is from genome assembly GCA_963795905.1 of uncultured Acidobacteriaceae bacterium. GTDB lineage: Bacteria > Acidobacteriota > Terriglobia > Bryobacterales > Bryobacteraceae > Bog-105. The sequence continues at coordinate 7,561 of CAWCJG010000003.1, forward strand.
CCGGCACCCGCAACTCACGAACAGATGGGCACGCGCCACTCAGGTAGACGATCCTCCTGCGGCAGGATCTGGTTACAGACAGCGGTGATCAGGGGAAGCTCTTCAGGAGTGAAGAAGCGAATTGGCGGCGTTTCGTTGACGCGCTTCTCGATCAATTCTCGAGTGGTAGCATCCCAGAACTTCCGTTGACTCATGGTGCTGTACTTCGGATAGTAGCCGGGCGTTTTCTTCTGCGATATGGGTTTTCCAGTCAGCGGGTCACGTACGCTCATCGTTTTTTCTCCCGGCGCAACATACTCGCGAGTAAGCCGAGCGCGCCGCAGGCTGCAAATAGGAGCGGCGCAAAGATGGGTGGGCCGTACAGGATGTTGTACACCCAATGCTTGCCGCTGCCGGGGCGGCGCAGAATGCCGCGGGTGTGATAGCCGAAACCAATCATGCCATCGAGAACAGCCAACCCTGAGGACGCGGGAAGGACTGTTCTCGCGGCGCGCTCACTGAGTAATCCGGCAATGCACACGCCGACGTGCACCGGAGCAAGAATTACCGGGGTCCATTGCGCCCAGATGCGGAAACGGCTTTTGTAATGCGAATACCAGGCTTCGGCTCCGGAGAAGACGGCCCAGATCAGAGAGATGACGATCAGATGTTTCTGGAAGCGGCCGGTTTGCAGTTCGCGCCGCCAGCCTTCGGGTTCGGGATGTTCGATTATGTTGGGGTCCTCTTCTTCCGGCCGAAGATAAGAGGCCATGAAACCGAGATAGGCGGCGGTGCCGAACAGGAGCGGGGCGAAAATCGGTGGCCCCATGATGATGTTTGTGAGTGGGAGACGCCATCCGCCGGGTTTGCGGGCGATTCCGCGTATGTGGAAGCCGAAGCCAACGCAGCCGTCAATCAGCGTCGCGGCAGACGTCCAGCGCAGAAACGTTCGCGCGGCGCGTTCGCTGAAGATGGAGGCTGAGGCCGCCACAGTCAGGACGCCGCTGAAAATCACCGGAGTGTACATCATCCGGTTTCCATAGCTCCCTTTGTAGTGTTCGTAGCCAACCTCGAGGCCGCTGATGAAGCTCGATGCGGCCGCCACTACGCACATGGAGCGCTGAAAACGACCGTCCTGCACGTGTTGCAGAACTGTATCGGCAGTGCTACGCACCAAAGCAGTCATTCGAATCGGGTTCCACTGCGTAGATGCCCGGGCGTAGTCGAACCGTTCGTGAATCCGCATTCTTCACAGGAGCGCGCCGTTTGCGCTTTACAGGAGCGCGCAAAACGGTCGCGGGATTGAGCACGCCACCCAAGGTTTTGCGAGTTTCTCTTATATCGTGGCGTGTAGGGGCGCTTTGCAGGCATAAGAGGACACTCTGGGTTCCTCCGTCACCTTTACGCAAGGTCCGGGGTCTTACCAGAGGAGAAAACTATGGCGCACGGCGGAGCTAAATCGAAATCCATGACAGCGGGCGATGTAATCGTCCAGACACTGATTGACTGGGGCGTTACGCATGTGTTCGGGATCCCGGGCGATGGCGTGAACGGAATCATCGAATCGTTACGCAAGCAGCAGGACAAGATATTGTTCGTGCAGAACCGGCATGAGGAGGCGTCGGCCTTTGCGGCTTGTGCCTATGCGAAGACAACGGGCAGGCTGGGCGTTTGTGTGGCGACATCAGGTCCCGGGGCAATTCACCTGCTGAATGGTTTGTATGATGCGAAGCTCGATGGGCAACCCGTGCTGGCGATTACCGGCCTGCAGTTTCATGATCTGATTGGAACGCATACGCAGCAAGATGTCGCGGTGGACAAGCTGTTCATGGACGTGAGCGTGTACAACGAGCGCATCATGGGCGCGTCGGCTGCCGAGAACATTACGGAACTCGCGATCCGCACCGCTCTGGCGCGCAGAGGGGTCGCGCATATCACAATTCCGGTCGATATCCAGGACCAGGAAGTCGGCAAGGACATGCGGTCGCCCCGCAACAAGCCGCATCATGTTTCAAGCGATTATTTTGTGGGCGGGCGCCGGCCATCGCAGGCGGATCTGCAAGCAGCGGCGGAGATCCTGAATTCGGGCAAGCGGATTGCAATTCTGGCGGGTCGTGGAGCTCTGGATGCAGGGAAGCAGCTTGAAACAGCGGCAGAGATCCTCGGTGCGCCCATCATCAAGGCTCTGTTGGGTAAATCCTGCGTACCCGATACGAGTCCCTATACAACGGGCGGTATTGGACTGCTCGGTACGGCGCCTTCGGAGCAGGCGATGGAAGAATGCGACACGCTCCTCATTGTCGGTTCCACGATGCCTTACATCGAGTTTTACCCGAAGCCCGGGGAGGCAAAGTGCGTGCAAATCGAACTGGACGCGTCGCGCATTTCCCTGCGCTATCCAGCAGATGTCGGCCTAGTTGGCGACAGCAAGAATACCCTTGCAGCGTTGATCCCGCTATTAAAGCAGCACAACAAATCGTTCCTCGAGAAGGCGCAGGACCGGATGAAGAGCTGGAACGAGCTGCTGGAAGAGCGCGGGACCGCTACGACGGTTCCTATGAAACCGCAGGTCGTGGGTTACGAACTGGGCAAACGCATTCCACGCAACGCGATCGTCACGGGCGACTCGGGAACGAACACAACCTGGTGGGCGCGTTACGTGCCATCGCTGGACGGCTCCCTACACACGTGTTCCGGCAACCTGGCCACAATGGCGTGTGGTTTGCCATATGCCGTAGGGGCGCAAGTGGCGCATCCCGACCGGCCGGTGTTTGCAGTGGTCGGCGATGGCGGGTTGACGATGCTCATCGGCGAACTGGCGACTTGCGTAAAGTACAACCTGCCAATCAAAATCGTCCTGATCAAGAACGACGAACTCGGACAGATCAAGTGGGAGCAGATGGTGTTCCTGGGCAATCCGGAATATGTCACAGGTCTGCAGCCGATAGATTTTGCAACTGTGGCGAAGGGTTTTGGCGTGAAGGCATTCACGGTGAAGGCTCCGGGTGAGTGCGGTCCGGTTTTTGACGCGGCGCTCTCGACGCCGGGTCCCGTGTTGATCGAATGTTTCGTCGATCCCAATGAGCCGCCGATGCCCGCGAAGATCAAGACGAGTCAGGCGGTACACTTCGCCGAGTCGATGGTGCGCGGCACTAAAGACTGGCAGAAGATCGCAGAGACGATTGCCAAAGATAAGGTCCGCGAACTCGTGTGAGCGGGGCGAAGATTACAGCAGGCCGGATTTCTGCGTTCAAGGTACCGACCGATCAGCCTTTCGAGTCCGACGGCACTGCGGTGTGGGATGCCACAACGATGGTGCTGGTCGAACTCGATGGGGGCGGGCGCACCGGGCTTGGCTACACCTACTCGTCTGAAGCGGCGGCGCACGCGATTCAGGAGTTGCTTCAAAAAGCCGTTCTCGGAAACGATGCGTTCGACATTCCGGCGATCGTTTACAAGATGGGCTTGACGGCGCGCAACATGGGCAAGCCCGGCGTAGTTGCGACCGCCATTTCGGCGATCGACATTGCGCTTTGGGACCTGAAGGCGCGCGTGATGGAAAGACCGTTGATCGACCTGCTCGGGCGCGCACGCGACAGCATACCGGCGTACGGATCGGGCGGATTCACGTCGTATACGGAACGGCAGTTGATCGATCAGTTAACTGGTTGGGCATCGCAAGGCTTTCGCTACGTGAAGATGAAGATCGGCCGCGAACCGGACCAGGATTTCGCACGTGCGCAGGCCGTCGCGAAGGCACTGGACGGCCGCGCGGAATTGTTTGTGGATGCCAATGGAGCGTATACGCGCAAGCAAGCCCTGTATCATGCCGAGCAGTTCGGTCAACTGGGAGTGACCTGGTTTGAGGAGCCGGTCAGCTCGGACGATAAGGCCGGTCTGCACCTGATGGTGGAGCGAGCGCCCGCGCAGATACGTATCGCGGCCGGAGAGTACATATATGTACTGGATGATGCGCGCTGGCTGATGGAAACTGAAGCGGTGGACGTTTTGCAAGCAGACGTGACGCGGTGCGGCGGCGTATCGGGGTTCATGAAGATCTCCGCCGCGTGCGAGATGAACCACTATCCGCTTTCGGCGCATACGTGCCCTTCGGTTCATGCGAGTTTGTGTTGCGCATCGCTGCCCTCCATCAATGTGGAATATTTTCATGATCATGTGAGAATTGAACACATGTTTTTCGATGGCGCAATTGGGGCGCGTGACGGGAAGCTGCAACCGGACTGGTCCAGCCCCGGTTTAGGGTTGACATTCAAGAAGTCGGACGCGAAACAGTACAAGAAGTTCGAAGCCACACTGTGAACAGGCTGCTAGTGGCCGCGCTGCTCTCATGCTTGGCCGTGAGGGCACAGGATGCCGTAGGTGTATTTGCGGGCCAGACGGATGTCGGAACTGTGCTGCATCCCGGCAGCGCCACCTACGACGAAAAGACGCAGCGCTACACAGTCGCTGGCAGCGGCGCGAACATGTGGTTCGGCGAAGACGATTTTCACTTTGTCTGGGTGAAGTTGTCCGTCAACGATGTGTCGATTGCGGCGGATATCGACATTGAGAACAAGGGCGACGCTCATCGCAAAGCGGTCCTGATGATCCGGCAGAACCTCGACCCGGATTCGGCGTATGCCGACGCGGCGGTACACGGTGATGGGCTTACTTCCTTGCAGTATCGCGAGGTGAAGGGAGCGGACACGCACGAGATCGAATCCGACGTGTCAGGCCCGACGCGAGTGGAGCTGGTGAAACAGGAAGACAGTTTCTATCTGCTCGTTGCGAAGAATGGCGAGAAGCTGCGGTTCGCCGGAGGATCGGCTGTTGTCAAAATGCAAGCGCCGTTCTACATCGGAATCGGGGTCTGCGCGCACAATAAGGACGCGGTATTGGAAGCCGCTTTTGATCGTGTCAAGATCAACACTGCTCCGCCGAGGCATTCCCAATCATCCAGCACGGTTGAAACGATTTTGCTATCCACGGATGCGCGGGTTGGCTACGTATCGCGGAAGAGAATCACGAACGCGGGCTGGTCCGCGGACGGCCATGCTCTCCATTTTGATGAAAACGGACATCCGCAGGAGACCGCGTTTACACCCCTTGCGACGGCCGCAGCCGTCGGGCAACCGATAACCGGCAAAAGCGTACCGTCCCAAGCGGTTCCTTCGGCCGAGTTCAACAACACCCAGCCCGTTGTATCTCCAGATGGCAAATATGAAGTCTTTCTAAGTTATCCGGCAGAGGCGGACGCTTTGCCCGAGCGGGGACCAGTCAGCCTTTGCGTGATGAGCCTGGCGGACCATCAGATAAAAACGCTCGCGAACTTCATCGGCGGCGCGGGTAGTCTGGGTGAACGGCCGTGGTCGCCGGACGGGCGCCGCATCGTTTTCGTTAGCTATCAGGAATTGCGATAATTTCGCTTGACTCTCCCGTTACGGGAGACCGTACAAGGGACTTATGCTGAAGATCGGCGACTTCTCTGCTCTCGCCAAAGTATCCATCAAGACGCTTCGTTTCTACGATGAAAGCGGTCTGCTAAAACCGGCCGCGGTGGATTCGGCGACTGGATACCGCTACTACTCCGCTTCACAGCTTGGGCGACTGCACCGCATTCTGGCGCTGAAGGACCTCGGATTCGGTTTGGATCAGATTTCCGAGGTGTTGAACGCCGGAGTTTCGCTCGAGCAGATGCGGGGCATGCTGCGGTTACGTGAGGTGGAACAGCAGACGCGGGTGGAGGAGGAGACGGATCGTCTCGTCCGGATCAAAGCACATATCCGACTTATTGAACAGGAGAGTCAAATGAACTACTCAGTACTTACGAAGTCCGTTCCGGAACAATGGATCGCTTCGATTCGCGAGACGATTCCGGCGTATTCCGCCGTGGGGTCGATCTATCCCAAAGTTTCGAACGTTTTGGGACCCGCTATGTCGAATGTAACGATGGGCGTGGCACTGTGGCACGATCCGGAATTCAAGGAAAGTAATGTAGATGCCGAGGCCGGCTTTTATGTGAAGGAGAAAGTGCCGGCGAGCGGAGAGGTTCAGGTCCGGGAACTGCCGGCGGCGACGATGGCGAGTACCATTCACAACGGGGCATGGCGCCGGCTGCCGGAAGCATATGACGCGCTCTTGCGGTGGGTAGCCGATAACGGTTATCACGTTGCGGGGCCCATTCGTGAGTTGTATCTGAAATCGGGCGCATGCGGTGACCAGGATGATGAGTCCTGCGTAACGGAGATTCAGGTTCCTATCGAGAAGTAACTCCGTTATGGAGTGACACCAACCGGCTGTAGGCTGGCGGTGGGCCGGATGACTTCGAAATCTGCCCATTGCCAGGCTACAAGGTTCGGGTGTGCTGCATCACGCGCGATCAGTTCTATGTAGTACTGGCCTGGATCGAAATCCGCGGGCAGTTTCACATACCCACTTACGGCCCAAGGTCCCCCGTTCACCTGGGTTACCTTTACTGGCGTTGAGAATATGGCGTGGTTGTTCCGGAACAGAACCAATTCGGCGTGTACGTCGGGAGTTGAGTTCGTCGCGGCCGCGCCTTCGAGCAGCGACGCGTATGTGATGCGGTCACCTGGAGTAAACTGCCGCCGGGCTGCGGCCAGAAGCATGGCATTTGGGTTCTGCGCTTTCACACCAGATGTGCCTAACATGAGACTGGTAAGGGCCAGTTTCGTTTTCCTTACGTCCGGAACATCGATGTACTGGTGCGCGGAACCGATCGCTGAACTCGATTCGTCGCGAATGGCGGCTCGAATCTGATACGGACCGGGATGCGGCACCGAAACGTCAAGCGAGTAGATCAGCCCGCTATTGAGGATCTTCGGCAAGCGATCAGTGGGAGCCTGAATTGTGTATTCGTTTGCGATTTCGGCCAGCGGCTCGCCCTTCGGTCCGACTGCGACCGCGAGCAATTGAATCTTCGCAACACTTTGCCCGATCTGGTTGGGCTTGAAGTCCAGGTCCTTGGGATCGATGTAGAAGAGGTTACGCACGACGTCCTTCTTGTTCTTAACGGCGGCGTACAGGGCCGTGATGCTCACGTGGATGTCGCTTGCGAGGAACGGCGATAACATGGCGACTCTGAGCTGCTCGCCTGGAGTGTGCAAGCTCTGGCGCATTTGTTGATCGGTTCTGCCCAAGAAACCTGTACGCGAGCGCACATGCAGGCCCGGTCGGCTAACATGTACGGCCATGTGATTGTATTTCGGTAAGCTGTCCGGCGCGGAAAAAAGACTCGCGTCCGGTTTGAATGCGAGCAAATAGTAACCCTGCTGATCCTCCAGGACGCGTGTCAATCCAAAATTCAGGTCGTTCCCATTCTGATAGGCCAGACCGCCCGTTTTTTCCGCTAAATATGACAGTCCCTGCTGCGAACTGTAGAAAGTTGAGGAGCGGGATCGCTCGATGCCGGCGAGCACTTCTGTCATGTTAGTCGTCTCGCTCGGAACCACACGATCCTGAGCGCCGGGACCGAAATAGACCAAGCCACGCGGATCGATCGTGTAGAAGACGGTGCCGGCCCGGTTCGCTGCGTCGATCAAGTCGTCGAGCATGACCTCGAGGGTTCGTTGATAGTCGTCGCCTGCCAGCACAAAGCCATCAGAAAACAGCACGATGGATTTGCGGCCGGGCATTTCCTGTAATGCTTCTACGGTGTATTGCAGTGCGCCAAAAGTGCCACCGAGGCTGTTCAGAAGAGCAGCGCTGCCGTGCTTAAATCGTTCCATCGGCGTACCCATGTTGGATGAAGCGACCATCCCGGGATCAACTTGATCAGACTTTTGATTGGCAAGGTCCGACATCATTCCAATTGGCTCAAAAACGCCTACCTGGCCATTGCCGTTGGGGTTCCATCGCAGATGATCGACAATATCGAGCAACTGATCACGGTTCGAGGTGAACTGCTGGATTGCGCCTGATCCAGCGCCGGTGCGGAGGATGGCGATCAAGTCGTCCGGCTGCATCTGATTGAGAATGAATTTCTTCAAAGCCGCTTTCACCTGGAACATGCTTTCCCAAGAGAGTCCGAGGTCGTCCACCATTAGCACGATGGTGCGTTTGACCTGGGCTGCCTTTAAGGGCACGTAAGGGGCTGAAGGCGGTGGACTGAGTTTTGGCTTCGGCGTTCGGTACGGAAGATACTGCGCTGGCATTTTGTTCGTCCAAACATAATTTGCGCGCAGGACCGGATACGACTTACCATCCACCCGGATGTCGAAATCCTCCGGCTTGAGATCCGTCACGGGATGCCCTTTACCGTCGACAACGACGGCGTCCACCTGGATCAGGGTGGATGTCACTCGAAATACGCTCTGATCGGCGGATTGCTGTGCGCTATCTTGCTTTGTTTGCGCAGCCGAGCAGAGTGCCAATAATGCGAGCGCTATGCGCCATCGATTCATGCCCTTCCCTCCGAACTTAATCAGGATCGTATCCCATGTCGCATCAGGAATAAACTTTCGGGGCGTCACGACAATGGAGGTATGGTTTTGTCACATGCGCCGGGGACGACAGGAGCGACGGGGCGAATCACAAGCCCGGACCCGAGGGGTTTGTTTGTTGGATTGGCAACGATGGATCTGGCATATGCGGTTGCGGACATGCCTGTCGCGAACAGCAAAGTCTCCGCCGATGCGCAGGAGGTTACAGCAGGCGGACCGGCTACGAATGCGGCAACTACTTTCGCTTTCCTGGGAGGCCACGCCGCACTCACGACAGCGGTGGGTCAAAGTGCGTTGGCCCTCGCTATCAAAGAAGAATTGGAAGAGTTCCACGTTCGCCTCTACGACATCGCAGAGAAGCGGAACGAGCCACCGCCGGTCTCGTGCATTTTCGTGTTGCCGGGCGGTACGCGCAGCATCGTCTCGGCGAACGCCAGAGCTTTCTCGGCGCTCGAATTCCGGACCGACACAGGTTGGCTTGACCAGGTTGACATTGTCCTGGTCGATGGCCATTACATGCCGCTCTGCACGGAGGCAGCAAAGGCCGCTCGCTCTAGAGACATTCCGGTTATTTTCGATGGCGGAAGCTGGAAAGCGGGCACTGATGACCTTCTCCGAAACGTTGACACAGTGATCTGCTCGAACGATTTTCATCCACCCGGGTGCAGGAACGCCGAAGACGTATTGGCGTACCTGAACGGGTTCGGCATTTCGAGAATTGCGATTACACGAGGCGCGGAATCGGTTCTATACACCGATACAGGTGAGCAGGCGGAAATGCAACTTCCAAAGGTCGACGCTGTGGATACAAGCGGCGCGGGAGACATTTTCCATGGGGCCTTCTGTTACGGCTATGCCCGAGGCTCGGATTTCTCCGCTGCTCTGACGTTTGCCGCTGAAGTTGCGACATATGCGTGCAAGTACGTCGGTACGCGGCGATGGATGCAGGAGTTCCCCGGACCCAAACGGGAAGCTCGCACCTGACTGTAAGATCGGTCGGACGAAGGCGCGGAGTGCGGAGTTGGACCGGACGGTGCGCTCAGGACTAAGCGCTGGTGCTGCTCGGTTCGGCCGGTATCCGTTCGATGCGGCCGAGCAGAAGCGCATATCCGACTACTCCAACAACGATGGCGCAATCGGCTGCGAGAAAGGCATGCGCAAAGTCGTTTTGCGAGCCGATCAGGTAACCGGTCACGATCGGGGCGGCAATGGCTGCAATTTGATTGGCGAAATTCATAATGCCGCCCACTTTGGCCACTGCGTCGGGAGGAGCGAGCAGGCTTGGAATGGACCACGCCACCGGCGCAGAAGCCGCGAGACCACCGATAGAGAGGCTGATCCAGAAAACCGCGACCAACGGGGTGCGAGTGAATATAGGGCCAATCAACGCCAGCCCAATAACCATCCCACCCACAAGTACGATCTGGCGCATCAGGCTATCGTTCCGATTCCTCGCGACTAGCCAATCCACAAGCCACCCGCCAAAGATCAGGTCCGTCGCGGTTGCGAATAGCCACGGTATGGCTGTGTAAGTGACGGATTCGTGCAGCGAAAGATGCAGTGCGCCGGTGAAATAACTCGGCAGCCACGTAAGGAGGAGATAGAAGCAGTAGTTGTAGGCGGCAAAACCAATAGCAAGTCCGATGACTTTTCTTTGCTTCAGCAGATACCAGAGCGGCGTGCCGGCACCGGATGGGCTGGTCTGCTCGACGGCTCCTGAATTGGCGAGATACTCGCGTTGCTCCCGAGTGACGTGCTCGTCGTTTGCGGGATCGCGATAGAAGACCAGAAGACCAGGAAAAAGACAAGGCTGGCTAAAGCTGTAGTCACAAATGCAACGCGCCATCCGAAATGGATGACGATCAGACCAATCGAAAACGTGCCGACAGCCGTAGAGAACTTGGCGGCCGAATCGAAGATGGCAGTTGCCAGACTCCTCTCCTGCCTGGGAAACCAATAACCGGTCGCTTTTGAGTTCGCAGGAAAAGTGGGAGCTTCTCCGACTCCAAGCACTAGCCGCGAACCGAAGAAAGTCTTCAATCCGGGGGCAAACGCGCCGCCGAGGCAAGCGAGGGTCCAGATGATCGCGCTGATACGGCCGATCGCCTGCACGCCTAAACGATCCAGCAGAACACCACTCGGGAAATGCAGCAGAGCATACGTCCAGTTGTAGGCACTTAGCAGGTAGCCAAAGACAACGTTCGTGAGATGAAAATCTTTTTCGAGGGCCGGTTTGGCAACGGACAGGTTTACGCGATCGAAGTAGTTGACCAGAACGCCAAACGCGAGGACAAACGCGATCAGCCATCTGCGACGGGGAGGTCGGCCGGACTCGTTCATTTCGCTCGTGAGACGGCGAAGCAGTGAGTGTTTACTGCTGGTATTTCAACCGATGAGTTGCGGGATTCACGGCACAGAAAAGGCTGAAATCGTTCGCCGTGTCAGCGGTCCACCAGACATGAAGGCTGCGTTTGTGATCGGCCGCATGCTGCTTGGCGGCTTCTTCGTTTACAACGGGATCAATCATTTTCAACACACCGAGGCCCTTGCGCAGTATGCGGGAGCGAAGAAAGTGCCGAATCCGGATCGGGCCGTGCGTGCTTCCGGGGCGGCGATGCTGGCGGGTGGAGCGAGCCTGATCTTGGGTGTTAAGCCCCGCTACGGCGTGCTGCCGCTTGCCGTTTTTCTGTCGGTTGTCTCGCCGATGATGCACGATTTCTGGAACGCCGATCCGCAAGCAAAGCAGAACGAAATGATCCATTTTGCGAAAAACATGGCGCTTCTGGGAGCGGTGCTGATGTTGACCGGCGTCGAAGAGTGGCCGGCGAGCTTAAGCGCATAGGGAGTCCCAGCGTCATACATTGAAAACGGCCGAAGCCGACAATCCGGGATTTCCCGAGCTGTAATAATTAGGGAAAGCAGCCGCACGTTCCTGCAACCCGTCAGAATCGGGGTACGTCCGACCCTGTGGATGGCGATTGAGTTTACGAATGCGTAGGTTGTTATGAGCGAACGAGCAGCGACTCTCATCTGGCCGGCTCTAGGACAGGCCACCACCTCAGCGAAGACAAAATTGGATCACCGGGCAAGCGACGAAGCCACTTTAGTTCGGCGGGTGCAGTCTCAGGACGAAATGGCGTTCCGCGAGATTGTGGACCGCTACCAGGCCAAGGTCTTCTCGATCATCTACGGCATCCTGCGGAACCGGAACGATGCCGAGGATATCGCGCAGCAGGTTTTCGCGAAGATTTACTTTTCAATCAAGAACTTCGATTTCCGCAGTTCCCTGCTGACCTGGATCTACAAAATCACCGTAAACGAGTGCTACGACTACCTGCGCAAGAAGCGCGTCCGTAAGCTGGTTTACGAGAGCGACTTCACAGCCGAGGAATCGCTGCGGCTGGAGAATTCCGAACCGGCGTCCGAGCACGTGTGGCGGTGGACCAGAAACTGGCGCAGCACGATTATCTGGTCAAACTGCTCGGCAAGGTCTCCGAAGAGGACCGGCATCTGATCCTGTTGAAAGAAGTGGAAGGTCACTCGGTAGAGGAGCTGTCCCAAATGACGGGCATGAATGAAAACACCATCAAAGTAAAGTTGTTCCGAGCCCGTCAGAAATTGGTGAAGGCGGCGGAACGTCTGAATCGCGCTCCTTTGGCGGCGCCGGTGGACTAGCACGCGGCGAAAGTGCTTTGGATTCTGTAGATTTCGGTTGTACATTCGAGATAGAGGGAGATATGCACGGGGCGATTCGAGATCGGCTGGAAGAGTTGTTGCGGCCGGCGCGAGCGGCCAAATCCGATTCAGAAGCTGAGCGGCACTTGTCCGAGTGCGCGGAGTGCTCGGCGGAGTTGGCCTCCATGCGCGCGCAGGCACTGCCCTGCGGTCACTGAAGGGGCCGCGGGAGGTGGAACTGTCGGCCAGTTTCTACGCGGGCGTGCTGCGGAAAATCGAGGAAAAGAAGAATTCTTCGAGTTTGGTACAACCTGGTGGTCTCCCCGATCAGCGACCGCTTGGTATATGCGGCTTTACGGTGGCGGTGATCCTGGGCAGCTATGTGGTCGGCCACGAGGCGCGCGACGGCCATCTCGAGGCGACCACGATCATGGCGCGCAACATTCATTACGATCCGGCCGTCTACGGGGATCAGGATCAGCAGCGCAACGCAGTGTTGACCAACTTCGCAGACCCATTGAGCTCGAGCCAAGGTAATCCAATTTCCTCCTTCGCCACAACCCGGCCGAGACCGTGAATGCCAACCCGGAGGATGGTTGGCATAACCCTCGTGTCTTTGCTATCTTCGCGTGATCTTCTTTTGCGGTTTAGCTGCGGCGCGCCGCTGATGAACTCTATATGTGCACAGTAAGCTGCTGCGGCCCGTGCCGTGCTCACTGCCACGAGCTCCAGGATGAACTGCACTGACACCCGAACAGCGGCAGGGGTCGACCGCGAACTGGACGAATACGCCAAGTATTACCAGAACATCGAAGAACAGCGGCAGAGCGTGGCCGGAAGGGCAAGCGCAATATCTTGCGCGTGCTGACTCCCGAACAGCAGAAGCGATTCGTCCAGATATTCCAGTTCCCGAGCTTCGCGCCGCCTCTGCGACGCGCGAACGTAACAGCGGCCCGTGGACGCCCGCTCTAGCCCCCTCAGACCCGCACCGGTGCTGTCGGACAGCGGGCACCCAGCGCTCCAGCACTTCTTTCAACAAATGTAGCTGCAGCGGCTTCGAGAGGTAGTCATCCATGCCTGCTTGCAGGCACCGTTCGCGGTCGCCACTGAGCGCATTGGCAGTCAGCGCCACGATGGGCAAGCGAGGCAGACCATTAGTGCGTTCGTGCTCGCGGATCATGGCGGTCGCCGTGTAGCCATCGGCTTCCGGCATCAGGCAATCCATCAGAACCAGCGCGTAGCGGTTTTGCTGAGCAAGCGCCTGTGCCTTCATACCATCCGGCGCAATATCGACTTCCCAGCCGAGGCGTTCCAGCATGCGTGACACAACGCGCTGGTTGATGTGGTTGTCTTCGGCGACCAGGACGCGTCCGCAGCTCCATCGCCGAGATCGCTCGGCCGATCGGATGTGCGCGGTTCCTCCGGGTAGGCGGGGTCTCGGCGGCGGGCAGGTCTAGCCGCAACCAGAAAGTCGATCCAGAACCCGGAGCACTGCTGACCCCAACGGAACCGCCCATCAGTTCGGCCAGCTTGCGGCAGATGGAAAGCCCCAGCCCGACGCCCTGCTGCTTGCGTGTGCTGGAGTTGTCGACTTGACTGAATGGCTGAAACAGCTTCGCCTGCGCCTCGGCGGGAATGCCCAGCCCGGAGTCGCGTACTTCGATCAGCACCGTGCGATACGGATCGTCCGAACGCTCGCACTGGACGAGGCAGCGACACCGACCCGTGTATCTGTAAACTTCACTGCGTTAGTCAGGAAGTTGAGCAGGATTTGTTGTATCCGGTTGCCGTCCCCGATCAGGCGCGCCGAGGAACGTCCGCGACTGCAGATCGACCGATAAATCGAGGCCCTTGCGTTGCGCCTCCGCCCGCACGTAGTTGGCCGCGGTTTCCACGTCGAGCCGCAGATCGAAAGGCGCCGCTTCGATGTGCAGAGTACCCGCTCCCATTTTGCCGACATCCAGCACATCGTTGACCAGTGCAAGAGCGTTTTGCCCGATCGCTGAACCATCTCAGCGTATTCGCGCTGGCTGGTGTCCAGATTCGACTGCAGCAGCAACTCACTCATGCCCAGAATGCCGTTCAACGGCGTGCGCAGCTCGTGGCTGACATTGGCAAGGAAGAGATCTTTGGCGCGGTTGGCGGATTCCGCCTCAGCCTTAGCCGTTTGTATTGCCAGATCCGCCTGCTTCCGCGCCGTGATATCGTCGACCGTGCCGACGATCGAACTGCCTTCTTTCCCTTGAATGATGCTGGACCGGCCGTGTACCCAGCGGACGGAGCCATCGGGTAGGAGCAAACGGTACTCGTGCTCATACTGCCTGCCCATGTTGTTCGCGTTTAGCCAGCCGGAGAGTAAGTCCTCGCGATCCTCCGGGTGCACGCGCTGGACCCAGCCGTATCCCGCTATTTCGGAGTCGCCCATAACCCAGATTGAACAGGCCGTCGGATTGGCGTACGTGACATTACCGTCCAGGTTGGCTTTATAGATACCCACCGGACAGGCCAGACTCAAGCCACGGAACGATTCTTCACTGGCGCGCAGTTCGGAAAGCCATTTCTCCCGCTCCGTGCCGTCCCAGGAAACGCCGAATGCGCCGACAAGACGCCCTGTGTCGTCGGTTTCATAGGCTCCCCGTTCGACAATCCAGGCAACTACCCCATCGGGCCGCACAATCCGGTACCGGAGATCGATGGCCCCTTTCCGCAGGCCACCCGCTTCCACCTGCGATTTCACCCGTTGTGCGTCGTCCGGGTGAACGCATTTGAACCAGGTCTCCTGGGAACCGTCAAAGGCGCCGGGTTCGAAGCCAAACATCGCCTCTTTCCGCGGCGACCAGGTCGTGCGCTGCGTTGCCGCATCCCATTCCCAGTAACCCATTTCGCCGGCTTCGAGAGCCAGCGAGGCGCGGGCTTCACTTTTATCGCAGCGGTTGCGGGCCTGGCGGAACTCGAGGTCGCGGCGCTGAAGGGCCGCGGCGTACTCCTGCAATCGCTTGCGATCCAGCCGGTGTTCGATCTGTTCCATGGCTTCATCGGCAAGATCGCGCAACGTGTTCAGTTGAGCCTGCGTTACGCCGGTGCGAGGTACGAGATCGAGCGCGGACAACGAGCCGATGCAATAACCAGCCGGTGTGATGAGTGGTGCGGCTGCGTAAAACCGTATACCGTGCTCGCCAGTCACGTATGGATTGTTGCGCAATCGGTCATCGAGCTTGGTATCAGGTACGAGCATCACTTCGCGCGCGCCTGGGAGTCCCGGATCGTAGAAGAGGGATTGTCGCGGGACATCGCCAGGCTGAGCGCCAAAACAGCTCTTAACGAAAGCGCGCTCTTTGTCGACGAGCGTCAGGGACGCGTATGGAACCTGAAACAGATGGGCCGCCGTCCTGGTCAGCCGGTCGAAACACGCCTCCGGCGGAGTATCGAGCGCCTGGTAAGCGCGTAAAGCCGCGAGCCGCGCCTGCTCCTCTCCGATTCCGCTTTGATTCATCCAGTTCCCCGAAGCGGCCGAAGGTGCCAATCCCGGCGCCATGAACCACCAATCGTCTTATCGCCCGCTCTGGGTGGAAATTCGGACGGAAAATGCGCCGAGAAGAGGGCTAGATCTGTTTACTGGGAAGGCGCTTGCTGCGAACGCGCGATGCCCGGGGTGGAGATCTGGAAGCCTGCGCGGTCCATGCCTGCCCGAATATAGGGATTGCGCATGAACCAGGCCCAGACATTTCCGGTAAGCAGGTTTTCGATGCTTAGCAAGGAAATGCCCAAATCGATGCCGATGACGTCCGGATTGACCCACAGCTTACGGTCGTGCCAGTTCGGGTTGAAGGCATCGGTAAAGCCGTAGCGGCCGTAGATCTTATCGCCGTAAACGCGTATGCATTGTGCGCAGCACGGGGAGACAGATTTCCGGGGAGAACATCAGCGATCCGGCCGCCGCACAAGGGACGAGCGTTCCGTTTATGGGGCCCGCTTGCGGCGGGCCGCCCCAGGCCACGTACCCGACGGGGCTATCGGAGGCGGTGACTCCCCACATATCGGAATCGTAATCGCGTAGGTAGAGCGTAAAGCCAACGCAGAAATCGCGATGGGCGTAGGTGGCGGTACGCGAATTCTGAAAGTAGTTGAGGTAGGAGGGATCGCCGTCCATCTGATGCCGGAAGTCAACCCAGGCGTGCGAGAACTGATGCGTGAACAGGGGACCGCCGCTGACAAAAGTCCAGTCCCGGTAGCGCACTTCAGGCCGCAGCCAGGCATACCAGCTTTGCGCAGGAATGCTGTGCTGCGGCGCGCCAATCGCCAGCAAATACAGAACAGAGGCTTCGCTGTACTCGCTCCAGCGATAGGGCAAGAAGCCTGACCCCGGCATGACGCCGTGCGAGAGCAGGTACGGGATGCCCGTTCAGCATCCAATTAAAATCGACCCGTTCGTAGATCTGCTTTGCGAGGAGTCTGGATTTCACGATCGTTGCCGAAGTACTCGGCGGCGGTTAAGATACCGCACAACAGAAAGGCGGTATCGATGCTGGAGACTTCCGAGCGCAGCCGGCGGGCGCCGGTGTTGACGTCCAGGAAATGATAGAACCAGCCATGGTCGTGATACGCATGGGCCCAGAAGTACCGCAGGGTTCTAGCGACGCGGAGGCGCGCCTGCTCTTTGGGAATCCATCCGCGGGAGGCTCCGATGCAGAGAGCCGTCAGGCCGAAACCGGTTGCGGCATGTACTTGCCGGCACCGTCTCCCGGAGCGCCGTTCATCCCCGCCCGGTCCTGGACGATTCCCGTATGCGGGACTTGCTTGCTCCACGAAGTAAAGGAAGCAGCGGTGAGCGATATCTTCGAGAAAAAGCGTGTCGTCGTGGGAAAGGGGTTTCGCGGCCGACGTGTCAGCGGTTTTCGCGCGGGCGAGCGCTGCTGCAAAAATGGTCGCTGCGCCTGAGCGCAACAACTCGCGCCGGGACCAACTGTGTACTGCGTCCTTCAATGCAAAACCGAGACGGGCCGTTGAGCCCTAAAATGCTCGACGCAGCACCGCACACGCCGGATTACACAGGCCTCGACACCGTTACAAACTGGGATGTGCTTCAATCGTAAACGTTTTAGCGACCAGGTACAAGGCCTCTGGTTACCAGCGAAAAAAGGGCGAAGTCGGTGTACGGGCTTCTCACATACCACCTCAAAGTTCAGGTGACAATGCGACGGATGAGATTGCCGAAACTCCGCCAAACGCGATAGAAAGGGTTATTGCGCTTTGTCTCGATTGGAACTATTTCGCCGATCATTCCAAGTTGCATTTCAACTCGCAGGGTGACGGTATTTCGCGAGCCGCAGTTCAGGTCCACCCTTTGAGTGTAGGGCTGAAAACCAGGCGCCAAGACGCTCAATACATACTGGCCGGCATCCACAGCGCGGGAAAAAGAGCCAGCGCTGTCTGTTGGTCCGTTTGCAATTTCAGCTCCGGTTCGGGTCTTCAGAACCACTTGCGCGCCCGCCATAGCAGCACCAGCGGCATCCGCCACCTTAATTGACGCGGTACAGACCGGGGTCCCGGGCCGGGCGGTCTGCGCAAATGCCGCCGAAGCAGTCAGGAGCGAGATTTGCAGGAGCCGTTGAGCTTTACGATGAGTTTGGCTTTGCGCGAACAGGACACGTCCATCCGGGCGATAGAGTATTCTCCCGCAGAGCCTTCCATCGGTCCGCTCGAAGAGATCCAGCGCCTGCTTACGTGTCAACTTCGAGAGATCATGCACTTCGCGGTTGCATGCCTCACAAGACCGAGTGCGTTTGTCGCCCATCATGCGGTCCCATGGAACGTGGCACGGTGAGGCGACGGTCAACCGGTCCAGTTTTCGGGCCCACATCTCAATCCGCCTCCAATCCGGCCTTCTTCAGCAGATGCTTCAGCTCGCCGAAGCCTTGCGTTCCTTCGGCGGCCGAGAGCACATTGCCGTCGCTGTCGATGATCACGTAGGTAGGGAACACGCCGATCTGGTAGGGACGCGGCATTGCATTTTCGGAAGCCAGAATAATTGGATACTCGTGCGGGTGGCTCTTCAGGAACTTTTCGACGTCACTCCGGTCCTCATCGACGGAAATTCCGACAATCTCCAGGTTCTTGCCGCCGTATTTTTCGTACAGCTCGTCCAGCGAAGGGGCGTCAGCCAGGCATGGTCCGCACCAGGTCGTGAAGAAGTCGAGGAGAACAGTCTTCCCTTTCAAGTCGGCCAGCTCGACACGTTTTCCCTGGAGATCGATCACCGAGAGGGATGGCGCTGTCTTTCCGGCCAACCGCTTCTTGATAGCGCCCGCGTCCCAGCGCTTCAGTTCCGACACTTTCTTGGCGCCCTCCGGAATCGTGAACAAAGCGGGATTCAAAACCGCCCCATGGGACTGGACTTTGACCTGCATGGAATCATCTGAGACGAAGCCAACCACGTCACCCCGGTCGTAGTCGTATTCGCCTTGCTCGATGTCACGCAGCGCCAGGATGAGCCCGCTATCCACATCGAGCCAGATCATCACTGTCTTGCTAGTAACCCGAGCGTGCATGCTCTGCGCCGCTCTTATTTCGGCCGGAAGCGGCGCCTCCAGGAGCACGCAGGAATCTTTGGAGTCACTGAGTCCGCACGGGCCGGCTTTCACTTGCTTCGCCTGCGACCAGTTCGCCTTCGCCAAGTTGTAGGCCCTGGGCAATGGGGCGTTTGCTTTGTCGCTTCGATGCAACAGTTTGTACTCGTCCCCGCCCTCTTCCATCATGAAGAACTCCGTGCCGTTATAAACAGTCACTCTGGCGGAATCGGATCGCGATTCGCGCCATTTGCCCTGAGCAAAATCCAATATGACGGTTTCTTTCAGGGAATGCGGCTTATTACCGACCGTGTCGTGCAGGGTGCGATCGAACTCCTGGTGAAAGCCGGGCAAGGCGGCGCGCTTTGCTACCGCTTGCGCCCAGATCTCAGCCGGCGAATCTCCGGCCCCGTACACAACACCGCACACGCCACCACGAGTAGCCATACCCCGAATCTCATTTGGATCATGCTAGCCGAATTACGGCCAGCCCGCATCCAAAAAGCGTGGAAATACAGTACCGGCAGAACGGCATCTACCTGCCTGAGATCGACCTGTGGCTGGACAATACAGAGCCATGCGGCGCGACCTGGATTTCGCACGGCCATAGCGATCACGCCCGCGGCTGTCACGGCAAGGTCCTCGGTACGCCGGCAACGCTGGAGTTTTATCGCATGCGCTTGTATTTACAGCCGCAGCAGGAAGAGCCAGTTCCGATCGAGTTGGCATACGGCGAAAGTCTTGCCTGGAACGGCGCTCGCCTGACCGCGTATCCTGCGGCGCATATTCTCGGGGCGGCGCAACTCCTGATCGAATACCGAAAGGAACGCGTTGTCTACACCGGTGACATGAAGCTGAAAGAACCGTTGTGCGGAGTCCCTACTGAGGTTGTTCCGTGCGACCGGCTGATCATTGAATCCACCTTCGGATTGCCGATCTTTAAGCTACTCTCGCGGGAAGAGGGAGCGCATCGCATTGTACAGTTCGCGCGCGAGTGCCTCGCAGACAACATCACTCCTGTATTCATCGGGTACTCGCTTGGACGTGGACAGGAGATTGCGCATGTGCTGACTCGGGCAGGCATCCGGACGGCTGTACACGGTGCGATTGCGAAATTCCTGCCCGTCTACGAGCGCTATGGATATGCGTTTCCCGGCTGGGAGCCCTACGAAGCGAAGGCTGCACACGACAAGGCATTAGTGGTTGTGCCATCGCATGGCATCGCGCTAGCGGCCGGACGCAAGAAAGTGCGGATCGCCTACGTATCGGGATGGGCGGCACTCGATAATGCGCGGAACCGCAGCGGTGCAGAAGAACTGATTCCGTACTCGGATCACGGCGATTTCGACGAGTTGCTTGCGGTGGTCACGCAATCGCGGAGCTACGCAGGTGGACGTGGTTCACGGGTACACGACGCCCTTTGCGCGCATTCTTGCGCAGCGAGGCATCGCGGCTTCAGCGCCAGCGAGAGCAGCAGTGCGTGCAGACGAGGACGCCTAGTGGACCAGTTCGCCGCGGCTTGTGAGGAGATCGCCCGCCACTCAGGAAAACTCGAGAAAGCGCGCATTCTCGCGGATTATCTGAAATGCCTGAGCGATGAGGATCTCCGGCTAGCTGTTCAGTTTCTTAGTAGCGGACCGCGTGCGCCCGCAGCCCGGAATCACACACTGTTCGGGGTTGCGGAACCAGTGAAGCTGGCCGTCGGCTATGGCGTGCTACGCGATGCGCTGCGTGAGGCGACTGGCTGGGACAGTGAGACCCTGAGCGCATGCCATACAACGGTTGGCGACACCGGCGAGACGATCGGGCTCTTGATGCGGGGGCTCAGCAAAGAGCAGCCGTTGAGCCTGCGCGAAGCGAGCGCGATTTACGACGAGCTATTCCTCGCCTCATCCGGAGTGCAGAAGCGCGCCAGACTGGTCGAGGCATTTCTGCGGTTCCAACCCGCGACTATCAAGTTTTTTGTGAAAGTGATGACACGCAGTTTGCGGATCGGGTTACTGGAAAAGACGGTTGAGGATGCGGTCGCACTCGCATGCGCCGTACCCTCTGCGGCAGTTCGCGATGCAAACAACCGGCTGGGCGATTTGGCGGAAGTTGCTATGGCGGCGCGGCATGGGCGGCTTGAGTCGATCGAAGCACGTCTGTTCCATCCCGTCGAATTCATGCTGGCGAACCCGCTCGATCGTGTCGAGGATCTGGCTGACCCAGCCGAATGGATCATTGAAGACAAATACGACGGCATCCGCTCACAGCTGCATTTCGATTCGGGGCGCGTGCGGATTTTCTCGCGCGGCCTGGAGGACATAACGAGCGCCTTTCCGGAAATCGAGCAGGCATTTGCAAAAGCTGAAGGGAACGGACTTATCGACGGAGAGCTGCTTGCCTGGCGCGAGGACCGGCCGCTCAATTTCAACATGCTGCAGCAGCGCATCGCGCGCAAAAGAGTCACTGCCGCACTACAAAGGGACATACCGGTGGTGTTCATCGCCTATGATGTCCTGCTGAGCAACAGCGAGCTTTTGCTCGGGCGTCCGATAGAAGACAGGCTCGCTGTTTTGCGGCAGACGTTGAAAACGCAGGGGCGTCCCATTCTGATTTCAACGGAATGGCAGGCCGCAACACCGGCTGGGATCGAGACCTTATTCGAGCAAGCTAAAGCGCGTGGGAACGAAGGGTTGCTTCTGAAGCGGCGAGGCAGTATATACGAGCCGGGAATGCGGGGCGGCTCGTGGCTGAAGCTGAAGCGCCCCTACGCCACCCTGGACGTCGTAATCACGGCAGCGGAACCGGGCCAGGGACGCCGCGCGATTTATCTCTCCGATTACACATTCGCGGTCCGATCCGCCGAGGGTTTCGTGAATGTCGGTAAGGCGTACTCCGGGCTCACCGATTCCGAGATAAAGGAGTTAACGCGTCTGTTGCGAGCCGGCTCGATCGATAAATTCGGCCGCGTCTTCCTGGTGAAGCCGGAGGTCGTGCTCGAGGTCGCGTTCGATGGCGTCCAGAAGAGCCCGCGGCATAAAAGCGGTTATGCGCTGCGGTTCCCGCGCATCCTACGATGGCGGCGCGATAAAACGGCTGAGGAGTGCGATGAGCTCGCCCGCGTTGAGCAACTCTACCAAGCGTCGATCCGATAACCGCATCCTGGAAGCGCTGCACCCGGTGCTGCGTGACTGGTTTACGTCGACCTACCCGGAACTCAGCGACATCCAACGGCAAGCGCTGCCGCATACGCTTGCGGGCGAGAACACGCTGATTCTCGCGCCGACGGGAAGTGGAAAAACGCTGGCCGCTTTTCTTTCCGTCCTGTCGCGAATGGCTACTGAAGCCTAGTGCCGGCGTGCTTGCCCAATGCGGTTCGCGCCATCTATATCTCGCCATTGAAGGCGCTCGACAACGACATCCATCGCAATCTGACGCCCGGCTCTCGAAGCCTTGAACGCCGCTCTTACCGCCGAATGCGGCGATCCGGATGCAAGTGCGGACCGGGGACACGGAACAATCGTTGCGGGCGAAGCAGAGTCGGCAGCGGCCGCATCTGATCCTGACGACGCCTGAAACCCTGAGCACGATGCTGTCGCAGGCCGCCTGGCGCGAAACGGGATTTGAAACGGAAACCGTCATCGTCGACGAGATCCACTCGTTCGCGGAAGGCAAACGAGGTCGCTGCTCGCGCTGGCCTGGAGCGGCTGGAGCATCGGCGCGGCACGGCGCTGCAACGCATCGGTGTGTCCGCGACCGCATGGCCGGCCGAGGCGATCCAGCAGCTCCTCTGTGGCCGCCGCGATTGTGCCCTGGCGCGGGTGGATGTCCGCAAATCACACGCGCTCGAAATTGTCGCGCCCGGAACCGGAACTGTGCGCTGCCGCCCGCGGGACACAACCCGTTTCGCATCGCGTCGACTGTCGCGAAGATCGTCGAGCAGAATCGCTGCAGTCTGATCTTTCTAACGACGCGCTCCGGCGTGGAGCGCTCGGACTCGCGCTGAAGATCCTGCTGCCGGAGCTTGACGAGCGCATCGCCGTCCATCACGGCTCGGTCAATCGCGAAGAGCGGCGAAACGATCGAACAAGGGCTGAAAGACGGGTACTATCCGCGCGGTCGTCGCATCGAGCAGTCTCGAAATGGGCGTCGACTTCTCGAGCGTGGATCGCGTCATCCTGGTCGGAACGCCGCGCGGCGTGAGCCGGGCACTGCAGCGACTGGGCCGCAGCGGACATCGCGTGAACGGGGTGGCACAAGGCACGCTCGTGCCGATGAGCCTGCCCGATCTGATCGAATGCTGTGGCGTTGCGCGAAGCCGCGCGCGAAGGACGACTCGATGCGCTGCGCATTCCCGGGCTTACCGCTGGATGTACTGGCTCAGGTGCTGCTCGCCATGAGCATCGAGCGCGCCTGGCCGTTGCGACGAAGCTTATCGAATTGGTCACGCAAGCGGGTCCATACCTCGACCTATCGCGTAAGGATTTCGATGACGTGATTGAGTATCTCGCGGGGCGTGGCACAGTGCTCGGGAACTACGGCACGTACGGCAAAATCGTCCTCGAGAACGGCACGTTCCGCGTCGCGGACACCAAAACCGCGCGCCAGTATCTACATGAACGCGGGCGTGATCAGCGCCGATTACGAGATGAAGATCGTCTCGGTGCGCAATCGGCACCTCGGGCAGCGTGGAGGAGGGTTTCATCGCCGGGCTTGCAGCCGAACGAAGCGTTCATCATGGGCGGCAAACCCGTCCGGGTGAAGTACACATTATCAGAACACGGCAGTGGTGGAACCGGCAAAGGGTGAGAGTGTCAAAACGCCGCGCTGGATGGGCAACAAGATGGCGCTGACCGCGCAACTTGCGCAGGAAGAACTGCGTCTGCGACGCGATTTGCGCGCGGCCTGGGAAACCGGCGGCGAAAAAGCTGTGCGCGGCATGCTGCGCAAGCGCTATAACACAGACGAAAACGTGGCGCAGCGCGCTCGCGGCATTTATTTCGCGCCAGTACGCGCCACTCCCCTGCCCGCCGATTCTCCGGTCCTCGTGGAGCGCTTAGTGAGCGGCCGCACGATGATGCTTCTGGTGCATGTGGTGGCCGGACGCGCGGTAAATCGTTCGCTCGCGTGGGTCTG
Source organism: uncultured Acidobacteriaceae bacterium (assembly GCA_963795905.1). GTDB lineage: Bacteria > Acidobacteriota > Terriglobia > Bryobacterales > Bryobacteraceae > Bog-105. Next base: position 31,364 of record CAWCJG010000003.1, read on the forward strand.
CGGCGCGCGCGCTTGCGCGAAGGGCGGAAGTGTCGTCGCAAATTTCGACGACCACAGCTTTCTGCTGTCGATGGATGCGCGCACTCCCGTTGACGAGAGGATACTTCACGAGACCTTCAATCCGGAGAATTGGATGGAGGATCTGCGGCGGACGGTTTCGACGACGGAAACCTTGGGCCGCAGTTTCCGCCACATCGCCGAGATCGGGCAGCTGCTGCCGCGCCGCACACTGCACGGCACACGTTACGGCAAAGAGCTCCAGTTGGAGCGGCACGCTTGCTCTACAAGACACTGCAGGAGCACGAGCCGGATCACCCGCTGTTGCGCGAAGCGGTGCGCGAAGTGATGGAAGACCAATGTGACGCGCCGCGCGCTTTCGAAGAAGCAGCGCGCATGTACGCATGCGCCGCTCGAAATCTACGATCTGCCGCGGCCGTCGCCCTTGGGCCTGCCGTTGTTTGCGGCATTCAATCGCGAGGTGCTGCTGGCGGCCGATCCGGAACGGGCGCTGGATGATCTGATCGCGACACTGTATGACGAGTGGACGCGAATAAAGAACTGCTCCTTGTCCATATCGGGAGCAACCGCCACATCGAAGAAGCCGACCATCATCTCCTGCCAGGTCTGATCGCCCCAGGTCACCGCCGAGTCCGGGTCCGGGTTGTGCGGATTGTTGCGCGAGTTGTCGAAAGTGGCGACGGCTTGCAGAATGTCGCCCGCCTTAAGCTCGATCGGCTGCGCCAACCGGTAACTCAATTGCCAGTGGAAATCGTAATGCGGGATTCGAAGTAATGTCACCGGCTTTTGACCGGGCCGCATCAGGTTGTACTCAAATGTCTTGCCGCGCAGATGCATGTGCGGAAAAAAGCTGAGCAGCAGAGCATCGTTCGGCATTGAGCCATGCACTTCGACGCGGTGATCCGGATCGCCCGGCGGAATCAGGAAGCGATCGTTAGTCAGTTGCAGCGTCAGCACCCGGCGCTTCGGCGGTTCCTTCGAAAGCACAAGCCCCACGCTGGTCTGGTCGCTGGTCGCGGCGCCGCGAGCGGTGTAGTGCATCTGCAGAACGATGTCGCTGCCGGCCGGTACAAGTTTCGCGAACCCTCGCGGCCACGTGATCGGGCGAACTGCCGGGAGCGTAAACAAGCAGGATGTCGTTCGTGGTAAACATGGCATCCTTGCGCAGGTTCGGGTCTTTGAGATCGTCTGCCGTGAAAGGTGTGCCGACGGGTGCGCCGCGCAGCCACGCGGAGCCGGGCGGACGTATGTAGGCGACAGCATGATGGACAACCGCACGATTGCTGGGACGAATCTCCGACATCCGGACCCAGGTGTCCTGCTTGAAACGTGTCGGCAAGATCACGTACGTGTACGCGATATCGCCGGTTGCAGGGATTGGGACCGGCTTGGGCATCGTCAGCACCAGATCGGGCGGCGGGATGTCCCAGCCATGAGTCCACTGCGCGCGGCGGCGGCGCATCCTTCGGATTCCCCGCGGGCGCGTGCGCATCGGCCCAGGCGCCGAGTGTGTCGATTTCCGCTTGCGTCAGAGATGGATCGTTGCTGAAGTGACCGCAACAGGGACTCGCGAACCACGGCGGCATTGTGCGAGTCTGCGTGTTCTGTTTGATTGCGGCAGCGAACTGGCGCGTCTGTTGGTACGTACGGAGCGGCATCGGTGCGATCTCGCCTTCACGGTGACATCGCTGGCAATGGGCTTGTAATATCGGCAGAACGTCTTTGTAAAACGTCGGCGGGGTCAATAACAGAAACGGCAGGAGAAACGTCACTTCGACAAACTGGGCCAATGCGGATGGCGTTTTTCTTTGAACGCCTCAACGCCCTCTTTATAATCATCGCCCGCCATCAATTCCTGGCGCAAACGCGAAGCGATTCTTCCCTGTTCTTCCCAATCACGGCCGCGCGCGTCGCGCACGTAGCGCATACCGAATTCGACTGCCTGAGGAGATGATTTTGACAGCTCACGCGCCACCACGCCAGCCCTGTCCTGCGCTTCATCCTCGTGACAAAGCTGATGGACTACACCCCAGGCGAGCGCTTCCTGGGCGTCAAAGTTGTTTCCGGTGAGACTGAGCGAAAGCAGGCGGCGAGGTCCGATGGCCTCTTCCATCGCACGGTAAATCAAGAATGGCCAGAGCCCGAGTTTAATCTCGGGCAAACCGAAGACCGAGTGCGTCTCAGCCAGGACCACGTGACCTTGCACGGCAAGTCCCAGTCCGCCTCCGAAGGCAGCGCCGTTTACGCCGACGACGATCGGTTTGAGAGAACGGGCTCCCATAGTGAACAGACGATCATGCGCCCTCGACAGATGCGCACCGTCGCCGGATACGCGCTCGGTAAGATCCATGCCTGAGCAGAAGACGGGTCCGGCCGCGAGCAGCAGAATGCTCCCGATACTGCCATCCAATTGCGCACTTTCCACCGCGTCCACAATCCCATCGCACATAGCGGCGGTCAGCGCGTTGCGCTTTTCGGGGCGGTTCAACTCAATCCTGAGAACACGATTCAGCTGCTCAACGTGGACGTTATCGCTCATTTTCGTGAACCTCGATTGGCATCAGCAGCAGTAAACCAGCGTGCGTTTTGCCTTGCGCGTCGGTGCGCAACGAAATTGTTCCGCCGCCGTCCAGACGCCCGTTCCATGACGAAATTGACTGCGCCCAAATTGGGCAGCTCATAGCGTGTTACCCGGCCTTCGACCGTGGAGCGCAAACCAATTCTTCACACGCTCCGGCGTGAGTTCCCGCAGCAGCACCGGATACCAGCGAGGATCATTTGCAATCACGCCGACATTCGAGATGTCGCCTTTATCTCCCGACCGGGCGTGCGCGATTGCGGAGAGAGGAATCTGCATCAGTTCACCAGTTCTCTGCGCGGAGCGACGGCATCTCGGGGTACGAGCGCGGGCCAGTAGGCAACAATTTCGCGGACTTCCGGACGGCCTTCACCATAGCCGGTTGCGCCGGGCGGGCCGCTGAGCACGAGGGGAATCAATTCACGGGTGAAGCGCTCTATGGCCTTTTTGTCGGGACCGCGCACGGCGATACGGAGTTGCGCCTCGCCGATGATTTCGGTGTGCATCTTCTCGAAGGTGAGTTGGAGGTCGCGCAGGCGGGCGCGCACGATCTTGTCGGCAACTTCGGCCTTTGATACTGCGTCCGGCGCCGCATACGACAGCACGCCGACAGCCTTCCAACCGTAGTGATAGGAAATCGAGACCTTCAACATCTCAGGTCTCGGATTTCCGTGCGCGCCCCTGATGCGGACGCGATCCGGGCCGTCAACAGCACAATTGAACAGAAGTGAAATCCGCGACGACATCGGGCGTCATGTAGCGCCGCGGATCGCCGATCTCATACACCAGTTGCTCCGAGACAGTAGCCTTCGTTACGCGGCCGCCCGTCCCCTCGTGTTTAGTGATCACCATGGAGCCATCCGCTTCTGCTTCGATGATGGGATAACCGATGTTCGCGAAATCCGGCGTCGATTGGCCAGTCGAGCGGAACAGTTGCCGCCGGTAGCCTGCGCTCCGCACTCGATGACGTGTCCGGCGGTAATACCCGCGGCGAGCAGATCCCAATCTGTGTCGCGCCAGCCAAACTCGTGAATCATGGGGGCGAGCGATAGCGCCGCATCCGCGCATCGTCCAGTGACGATGACGTCAGCGCCCGTCGCCAATGCTTGGGCAAGCGGAAAAGCGCCGATATACACGTTCGCGCTCTGGATGCGGTCACGAATGGCGGAAAGGGGCTCTCCCGTATCAATATTCCGCATTTCCTCGCCGCGGGCGAGCAGCGGACCCAGTTCGTCCAGGATGTCGTCTCCGTGCACGACCGCAACCTTCAGATGCGGAGCAAGGCGGATCACTTCGCGGGCGCAGGCAAGCGGGTTCACTCCTCCGGCATTCGCGATCACGCGTACGTTCTTAGCCTTGATCTGATCGGCGATGCGCGCGACGGCCGGCGGAAAATCGCGCGCATAGCCTAGCTCCGGGTTTGTCTTCCGCTGCTTCTGCAGGATGGACATCGTCACTTCCGCGAGGTAGTCCAGAGTCAGGTAGTCGAGCGGTCCGTCGTGGACCAACCTTGCAGGGGCTTCCAGCCAGTCGCCCCAGAAACCCTGACCGTTAGCGATCCGGATCATACGGCAGAAATTGTATCGGCACGTGTTCAGCGTCTTCGGAGGCGCACGCAACCTCAAAAGCGAACGTCAGCATCTGGCGCGTTTCCATCGGATCGATAATCGCGTCGCAATGCCCGCGGGCCGCAGCGTAGGTTGCATCGAGCCAGCGATCGTAGTCCGCACGTGTCTGCTCGATACGCGCCGAGAGCTCTTCAGGAATAGGCTTGTTTTGGGCTTTGAGCTTCTGGAGTTCAGGGCCGTGCACGGCTTGCACGGCCGAGTCGCCTTCCATCACGCCGATGCGCGCCGTCGGCCATGAAAACGTGAAAGTCGGATCGAAGCCTTGCCCAGCCATCGCATAGTATCCGGCCCCGCTCGCATGGTTCACGGTCAACACGATTTTAGGCACGGTCGCACATGCCATGCTCTCCACCATTTCGGCTCCGGCTCGAATGATGCCCGAAGCTTCTGCCTCCACGCCGACCATGAATCCGGAAACGTCCTGCACGTAAAGCAGCGGCAGGCTGCGGCGCTGCGCGTGCTCAACGAAGTAGGCCACCTTCCGTGCCGATTCGGTGTAGACGATACCTCCGATGCGCGGCCCCGATCCGGTCTTCAGAAAGCCTCGCCGGTTCGCGATCACCCCAATCGGCCGACCGCTCAACTGAGCGGTGGCGCACAGGAATTCAGGTCCGTGAGTAGGTTGAAATTCCAGAAACCCGGCGGGGTCGAGAAAGCGCTCCAGCACATCTTCCATCCGGTAGGGCAGCCTGTGATCGCTGGGCAGGATGTCGTACAAGCCGGACGCGTCGGGCTCCGGTCCGGACGGCACCGGTTTCGGCTCAGGCAAAGAAGTGAACTCGCGCCGAAGCAGCCGTAGGCAATCCTCGTCGTCCTTGGCCGAGTAGTGCGCAACGCCGCTCGTTGTGCGTGTGCATGGATGCGCCGCCCAGGGACTCCGCGTCTGTTACCTGGCCTACCGCTCCCTTCACCAGATTCGGACCACCGAGCCCCATGAAACTCACGTTCTCGACCATGATGATGGTGTCGCTGAGAGCGGGAAGGTAGGCCCCACCCGCGATGCATGGGCCCATCACGGCGGAAAACTGAGGAATCCGCAATCGACGCCGCATGAGCGAGTTGTAGAAGAAGATGCGGGCCGCGCCGTACTGACCCGGGAAGATGCCGTCCTGCAGAGGGAGATTGACGCCCGCCGAATCGACCAAATACACGATGGGAACGCGGTTCCGCATCGCGATCTCCTGCGCTCGCAGAATCTTGTTGATGGTTTCCGGCCACCACGCGCCCGCTTTCACTGTGGCATCATTTGCCACCACGACCGCAGGGCGCCGTTCCACGCGAGTCAAGCCGGTGACAACGCCCGCACCCGGAGCTTGGCCGCTATGCAAATCGGATGCAATCAGTAGCCCGATCTCGAGGAAAGGAGCGTCAGAGTCCCTGAGATGCTCGATGCGTTCGCGGGCGGTCAGCTTCCCTTCACGGTGCTGCTTTTCGATTTTGTTCTGCCCGCCGCCTTGCTTTAGCTTGTCTTCCAGCGCGCGCAGATCACTGACCAGGCGGCGCATATCGCGCGTATTCGTCTGCATCCAACGAAGGCCACTGCTAGTCTACCAGTCATGTTAGGTATCGACGAACGAGCGCTGCGCGTCGTCTGGACGGTGTTCCTGTTTGCCCTGATTCTGACCATCATTTACTTCATCCGTGACACGCTGCTTGTGTTTGCGCTGGCTATCGTTCTGGCGTACATGCTGAGCCCGCTCGTCATAGTTGTAGAGCGGTTCATCCCGAAGCGCCGCAACCTGGCGCTCGCGGTCGTCTATTGCATTCTCATCGGCATCCTGGTCCTCTGTGGTTTTCTCATCATTCCGCGCGTTGCCGAGGAGGCCACGAACCTGGCGCAGCGCCTGCCCTCGCTGTTGTCGGCGCACCGTCTGCAAACCATCCCGCTGCCGTCGTGGCTGGAACCGGTGCGGGAGCGGGTCATATCCCTGTTCGATTCGGAAGCTTCGCAACTCGGTTCGCGCGTGCTGCCGTTCGTGCAGGCGGTCGGTTCGAAGGTACTGACCGGAATCGGAGCCGTTCTACCGCTGATCCTGATTCCGATATTGGCGTTCTTCTTCCTCAAGGACGGCGAGAACTTCCGCAAGGCATTCCTGGGATCGGTGGATGAGGCCACCAGCGAAGCGTTGTGGCGCAAATTCTGGCCGACGTTCACCTGGTTCTCAAAAATTACATCCGAGCGCTGCGTCGTGATGTCCATCTCGCGCGTTCATCTGCTGGACCATTTTCCTGACGGCTATGCGCTATCCGTATGAGGTGCTACTGGCTGGAATCGCGGGGATACTCGAGTTCATTCCCGTGGTGGGTCCCGCGTCGGCGGCAATCATCATGGTGCTGGTCTGCGCGGTTACCGGATCGGGAGGACTGATCTGGATCGTCGTGTTCTTCGCGTTGTACCGAGTCTTTGCAGACTACGTGCTGAGCCCGTACCTGATGAGCGCGGGCATCGAGACTTCATCCCCTGCTTGTGCTGTTTGGAGTTTTGGCCGGAGAAAGTATCGCCGGAATCCCGGGAATGTTCTTCTCGGTTCCGGCGATTGCGATCTTGCGGATTTTGTATCTCAACCTGCAGCGTAGTTACACGCAGCGAAGACTGGCCAACGCCGAATGGACAAAACAATAGTCAAGGGCGGCATCCCCTCGGTTGGATCGGCCCGAAGGTCTGGGCGCCCCTGCGCCTTTCGCGTCGGGATGGCGCCCTTGACTAGCCCGTAATCGCGGCTGGTTGTTCGCAGGCGCTAAGCACAGCGCGCGACCGTATTCTCAGCAGGAGCTACATGCCTGAAGAATTCCAGGCACTGTAGCTTGCAATTCCCACAATCACCAATGCGTACACAATTGTTGCTGTGATCAGGCCGATTTTCAGCTTATCCATAACTTCGAGCCGCCGGCACAGCGCACTTTGTCCTTGGACAAGCGTCGCATCGTGCGAATCGTTATGTAGATGGATGTAGTGATCGCAATGCTCTTCCAGCCAGTTACGGTATACCGAAACGGCAATGGCGAGAGCTAGCAGCAACCCGCAAGCTATCAGATTGAGAGTCAGGTTCATCGACAAGACAGCTCCTTTCCAACATGGAACTGGTAAACAGCCGCACCCAGGCGGCCCAGAATCACCCTCTGGGCCGAATGGTACGCCCATCTAGGCCTGATTTCAAGCTATTTTTTACAATTTTGCCCGCAGATGGCGGGCTTAGTACATGCGCTGCATCTGCTTATGTAATTCACTCAGGCAGCTTTCCTTCAGGTACATCATGTGCCCGGCTCCGCAGTAGCCAAAGGTGATATTTTTACGAAGCTCCGGTGAAATAGGCAGGTGGTCAAAGGTGTATTCCGTAGCAAAGAACGGCGTCGCTAAATCGTAATAGCCGTTCATTTGCAGAATCTTCATAAACGGGTTGGCGATCATACCGTCCACCAGGCGATCGGTCACGTTGACGTAAGCGTTTTCGAACTCGCCGAAATCCCAGGGCCGTACTTTTGAGGTAAGCACCTCGTACGGCAGATCCGTTTTCCAGTTCAACTCATCGCGTACATATTGGTTGAACGCCGCGGTGAATGCACCGAGCACCGAGGTATAGCTGGGGTCATAGTCGACGCCATCGGAAACCGGATCCGAATCCGGTCCAACGAGGCGCGAATCGTAACGGCCAATCACCTCACGATCCGAGTTCAGCAGTTCCTTCATGAACCGCTGGTCGGCCACTCGCAGATCCGATTTGTCGATGTACTCAGGCTTCAGGCCGGTGAAACGCGCCAACTCCCGTATGATCTCTGTCCGGTCGCTCGCGTTCAGAGACGAACCTTTCTCCAGCGCTGTAAGATATTTACCGCCCGCGAACTCGCGCGCCTGCCGGAGCACATCATCTAATGCGTCACTCTGCAGGTCTTGCGGTAACTTCTTGTGATACCAGGCAGCCGCGGTGTATGTCGGCAGAAACAAAGGGTACGGCAAGTCATTTCCGGGATGGAACAGTAAGGTCTGAAAGTTCAGAACCGAACTGATCAGAGTGATTCCGTTCAGATAGATACCGTTATGTTCAGTTAGATATTTGGCCAGTGCGGAGGCGCGGGTGGTCCCGTAACTTTCGCCGGCCAGGTATTTGGGGGAAGCCCAGCGCTCGGATTTCGTCAGATATAAGAGGATGAAGTCGCCCACCGATTGGAGGTCACCCTCGAGACCATGAAACTGCGCTGGATTCTCGCCCGGCGCATTCCGGCTGAATCCAGTAGTTACCGGATCGATGAAGACCAGATCGCTGAAAACCAGCGCCGTTTCCTGATTGTCCACAATGTGATACGGCGGAGCCACCGCCATTCCTTCGGCTGACAGGGGTACGCGCCGGGGTCCCAGAGCGCCCATATGCAGCCAAACCGACGAGGATCCGGGACCTCCGTTGAAGGCGAAAGTGACCGGCCTCGTAGCCGGGTCCGCCCCATCCAGCGTGTATGCGACATAGAACATACTCGCCTTGGGCTTTCCGTTTTCTTTCGGGAGCAGCAGCGTACCGGCAATGGCCGTATAGTGCAACTGCTTACCGTTCACCGTGATCGTGTGCTGCGTTTTAACGGACTTCTCTTCCGCGGGAGGGGCGGGAAACTTGTCCTGTTCCTGGTTCTCGGTCTGGTCATGCTTTGGATGCTCAGTAGTTTGTCCGCTCAGCCCGGACGCGAGTGTAAGCGCACATACAGCTACAGCGAAATTCAGCTTCATACGTTCTGGTTGGATGATGCCATAGCATCAACCAGTGCCCGAACGGAGTGCGGATCGGCCTCGACGGTAGGAGTCAGCCCGCGCTTCCGCAGAGCATCGGACGTGACCGGACCGATGCTGGCCAGCCTGCAGCGGCCAAGTACAGCCGGGGGAACAAGCCCGACCAGATTGTTCACGGCGGACGGACTCGCAAACGTAGCCCAATGGGGCAGTGGCTCCCGAAAGACTTCGGGCGCGCGCTGCATGATCTCGGACGGCACGACGTTCCGGTAGGCTTCGACGACGTGAACATCAGCGCCCTGCCGGCTGAGTTGCACGGCGAGCACGTCCCGCCGCACGGCTGCCGAGGGAAGCAGGACTTTCTTGCCGCGGATCTCGTGTTCGCTCAAAACGGCGGCGAGGCCTTCGGAGATGCTGTCGTCTGGGACAATCGAGACCGCGAAACCGGCGGCGCGTAGACGTGCTGCTGTTCCCTGCCCCATGGCGGCAATTCTTGATGTCATTCGGGCATTGGCGGGCAGCGCAGATACAAAGGCATCAACCGCGTTGCTGCTGCTGAACACGATCCAGTCGAACTCATTCGCCCGCGCCGCGGCGTCTTTGAGTTGCGCTAAATCGGCGGGAGGAGCGATGGCGATCACCGGCAGCAAAATAACTTCCGCGCCCAATTCCCGCAACGGAATTGCGAGTTCCTCCGCCTGGTGCGCGGCGCGTGTGACGACCACACGTTGCCCTTTCAGGTCAGGCATTGCTACGCGTCAGCAATGCGGTCGCGCCCTGGCGGATCAGTTCGGCTGCAACTTCGGCCCCGAGTGCTTCCGGACTGGATGCCGAACCGTCACGCGCTACACGCACGTGATCGCGATTATGTGGAGAGAAGACGCCCGCCACAACGTGTAGAGTATCTCCCTCAACGGTCGCGAATGCACCTATGGGAAGTTCGCATCCGCCTCCCAATTCCGATAAGACGGCGCGCTCACAGTGGACGGCTGCACCGGTTGCCGCATCGTCCAGCGGCTTGCAAAGGTCGGCGGCCCCATTCGTAATTCTCGTTTGCACGGCGAGTGCGCCTTGTCCGGGCGCCGGACACATGTCATCGGGCGTGAAGGAGTGTGCAATCCGGTCGGCGAATCCCAACCTTCTCAGCCCGGCCGCCGCCAGCACCAAAGCGTCGAACTGACCTTCCCCTAGCTTTCTCAGCCGCGTATCCACGTTCCCGCGAATCGGTTCGATTTGCAAGTCTTCACGCAACAGCCGCAGTTGAGAAGCGCGGCGGTTGGAACTAGTTGCAACGCGCGCTCCGATACGCAATTCATTCAGAGGTCCACCGACCAATGCATCGCGCGGATCTTCACGCTGCGGAATCGCTGCAATCGTAAGCCCGGTAGTGTTCTCGGTCGGAAGGTCTTTCAAACTGTGAACCGCTACGTCGATAACGCCCCGCAGCAGGGCCTCTTCGATTTCCTTCGTAAAGAGACCCTTTCCAGACGACTTCCCGAGAGATGCCGTTTGCAGATGGTCGCCGGTGGTGCGGATGATTTCGATTCGCGTCTCTACGCCCAACTCGCGTAACCGGCCCGCGATGTGGTTTGCCTGCCACAGTGCAAGCTGCGAGCCGCGCGATCCAATCACAATGCTCTTTTTCAAAATGTGTTCCGTTCAGCGGTCATGCAGACGGAAGATCTGCCGCACTGCATTCACCAATTGGGGTTCGCTGGCGTCGCCGGATTGGGCGGCGGCATGGCGCCGCATCTCCGATATCGGCCCGTGTGCAACCTTGTTGATGATCCCGCGTGTGATTGCTTCGAGCGCATTCTCCTGCTCAGGCGTTAGGTCGCCCAGCGCCCGCCGGTAGCGGTCAATCACTTCCCGGCGAATCTGCTCAAACTGTTCCTGCAGGCTGACGATAGTGGGTGCGATGTCGCGTTCCCGGAATTTCGCCTCGAGACGAATGACTTCTTCCGAGACGATATTCTCAGCCTGCTCGGCCACATCCAGACGACTGCGCAGATTGCGCGTCGCGACACCCTGCAAGTCGTCGATGTCGTATAGAAAGGCATGCTCCAGCCGGTTCACTTCCGGGTCGATGTTGCGGGGCACCGCGATATCGATCAGAAACATCGGCTCATGACGCCGGACGTCGATGGCGCGCCGCACCCACTCGAGGTCCAGCACATAGCCCGGCGCGGCGGACGAAGCGATCACAATGTCCACCTCGGAAAGCCGCTGCGGAAACAAATCGTAGGGCACCACTTCCGCCCGGAAGGCATCCGCCATCTCACGCGCTCTGGCCAGCGTACGGTTCGTGATCAGCAGGCGGGAAGCACCCGCGCGCAGCAGATGACGCGCAGTGGCTTCGGACATCTTCCCCGCGCCGACCACCAGCACCCGCTTCTTCTGAAGCGAGCCGAAGATCTGCTTAGCGAGTTCCACGGCAGCATAGGGCACCGAAACCGCGCTCTGACCGATATCCGTTTCGGTACGGATCCGTTTTGCCACGTTGAAGGCGCGCGTGAGTACGGTGTCGAGCACAGCCCCGATCGCGCCGTGATCACGAGCAATCGCGTATGCCTGTTTCAATTGCCCCAATATCTGCGGCTCGCCGACAATCATCGAGTCGAGGCTCGATGCAACACGAAACAGATGCCGCACGGCGGCGGATTGTTCGTGAACGTAGAGATGTGAGCGAATTGCATCGACACCGATAGCGTGGGTTGCGAGCAAGGCGTCCGCCATGGAAGTAGACGGCGTGTTCGCATCGACGACGGTCAGCAACTCGACGCGATTGCAGGTCGACAGAATCATCGCTTCTTTCGCGCCCTGCTGCTGCACGCTGGATAACGCCGCCGGGAGGTCTTCAATACGAAAGGCAAGTCGTTCGCGTAGATCGACCGGCGCGGTGTGGTGATTGATGCCGGCCAGGACCAGTTTCATTGGCTCACCGTGGTCACGAGGCCCCAATGTGTGGCCCAGGTCACAAGCGAGCACACAAGAACACTTAACGCGAGCCAGGCCATACGGCGCCCTCGCCAGCCCGCCGACACCCGCAGAAAGATCATCGCCAGATAGAACGCCCAAGTGAACAGGAAGAAGCCGATCTTCGGGTCGTGTATCCAGCGGGTTCCAGTTTCTATGGACGCCCAGATCACGCCGGTCACTGTGGCGATGGTAATGAAGACGAAGCCGGCGTTCATTGCCTGGGTGATCAGCCGGTCCAGAATGGCGAGCGAGGGCAAACGCGCGCCCGCCACCACTTGTTTCCTCTTGAGCTGCCGTTCCTTCAGCAAGTAATACATGGACGCAACCGCAGCCAGAATCAATGCGGCATACCCGATCAGAACAGTTCCGACATGGATAGCAAGCCAGGTGTTCCTGACAACGCCGTTGCTCCAATCGCCTACCGGGAACTCAGCCGCGCCGAGGAGCGTCATCACAAAGACCACCGGAAACAGACAGACGCTGAACACGGAGACCTGATAAAAGCTATAAACGAGGAGAAACCCTAACGCGATCAGAAAGGCGCACAACGCGCTAGCCTCATAGAAATTCGCGAGCGGGAAATGGCCAGTGTGGACCCGGAACTCCACGATCGATACGAAATCGAAGACCGTGGCGACACCAAAGGCAATCAGCGCTGGTTTGAAGAGGCGCGTACTGTTGGTGAAAAGATAAATCAGCGCGTACAGCAATCCGCAGGAATACAACGCGGCCGCCGTACGCAACCACACAACGCTCATAGGCGGCTATCTCCCTAGTATAAAGTCAGGCAGCGAACTCAATGACGGAGGCTCACCGGATTGAGCCAGGTTCCGAGCAATTTTCGCTGCCAAACAGCGCCAGTTCTCGCCCGCTCGGCCGGAGTCGTGAACTGATAATCGTAAGCGAGAATTCTAATCCAGGTGGGAGGCTGGGCAAACGGAGGCGGCTGTAACAGCCCCTCGACGGTCTTGTCACCCTGCAACAGGCGATAAACCAAGCCGCCTACCCACTCATTCTGTTCGTAAGAACCGAGCGCCGCAAACCACATCTGCCAATCGAGCCGCGGCTGGTATGGTGCGACGACTGGAAGCTCCCGGTTCAACTGGCCGGGTTTGTACCGGAACTGATACTCACGCCAATCCACACCGTCGTTCGATCCTTCGATGATCAGCTCCGTACGGGTGGTCGTCATCACAGCGAATAATCCGTACTGGTTTACCACTTCGAGCGACTGAGCCCATCCGACCACTAGTGACGTGACAGATGCAACTGAAGGCAAAAGCATGCCGGTGACTTCGAGCAGACCAATCGTGATCAGCACGGCCACACAGCCCGTCAGGACTCTCTGAGCCCACAACCGGCGGACCGTCAACACACTCGCGCGCAAAAATCCCCGCAGCGGTTCAAAGATGCGATCATCCAAGCCCCAGAAACAGAGTGCGAGCGTCAGCAAGATTGAAGAATGCGTAATTTCCCGTCAGAAGAATCGCCACCTGCAAGACCATAAATGCGGCCGTGGCGGTAAGCCGCACGACGGCGCGGCGCCGAACAGCAGAAAAGGCGCGACGAGTTCAACCGCCAGTGCGATCACCGTCATTCCATCCAGTACGCGGCCGGGCAGGCGGTACGCATAATACGCCAGCGGATCCGGCAGCGGCTGCGTGAGAAAGTGAAATCGCAAGGCGGTCAGGTTCCGCCACGTAGGATCGTGCGAAAGCATCTTCACCAAACCGGATTCGAACATCAGCCGGAATAGCAACAGCCGGTACGCATAGGCCGTGAGCGGCACGCCGAGGAACAACGCCAGAAAGCCGCATTCGAGCAGCAGAGCGTCCCACTGGAAATTGCTGAACGGCTGACCGACAGAAACAATTGACAGATATAAGAGCCAGCAGACGAAGGCGGCAGCGCGTGTGAACCGGCCGCTGAGCAAGACTAAACCGGAAACGCATCCGGCGATGCATGTTCCCTTCAGCAGCCCGTCGCTGATACCGAACCAGAACAGCGTGGGTACGGCGAGCCAGGTGCGCATTCCCTGCGACGCGTAGCGTCTCCATCCACGCCGATGCGGGCGCAATCCCATGCGAACCCACGAGAGCCGGCGATCTGAGGCCAGAAAGAAGCGAACGTGATGACGTAAATCAGGCCGAGCAGACGCGCAAAGATGGCGGCCGTCAGTTCATGACGTTCGGACAGCCAAGTTCTGCCGACAGAGCTTCAAAGCGTATGGTATATTGCGAGTGTAGTTAGATGGCGCGGTAGCCAAGTGGTAAGGCAGAAGTCTGCAAAACTTTTATTCGGCGGTTCGACTCCGCCCCGCGCCTCCAGCCCCAGTCCTCAGTAAGAACAGAAGCCGGAACGTGTTGCATTATCTGGTCGCGGAAGCAGCAAGCGCCGGCCTGGTTGCGCCTTTCAGCCGCTGTTCTATCTCTTGCTCACTCAGGTTAAAGTGCCGAAGCAGGTTCCAAACCTCGTCTGCCCGCAAGGGGTGGGATCTATGAATCGGATGGACAGCGTCTTCTGCTTCGTGCCCGAGTTCTACTATGAAAGCCCCCTCTTGCTCGGCTTTGTAGACTCCGACTTTCGTAGATAGCATCGGACGCTATCCTATCATGCAAAACCCTGGTTTTGCGTCCTCACAAAGATCGCTAGGGTAATACGATTGCGACCGATTTTCAATCGCCGAGTAATTGGCCGTAAGGCTTCAAATCGTCCACATTGTCGAAGACGGCCTTCAATCCGGCGGTGATTGGAATCGCAAGCACTAGCCCGATGCCGCCCCAAATCGCGCCCCAGAACAATAGCGCAATCGTCACAAAGAGCGGATTCAGCCGCACGCGACCGCCCACGACTTTCGCATAGAGAAAATTCATCGCAAACAGATGAAGCAGGCCCGTCGCGATGATCACCAGCAGCACGACCTTGAATTTGTTCGGCACCGCGAGCGCGGCGATTGCCGGAGGAATGATCGACAGCGGCAAACCCACGTACGGAAACAGACTCAGGAATCCACTCACCGGACCGATGAGTGCCCAATACGGCACGCCTAACGCGAAGAAGATACCCCCACCCACCACGCTCAAGAAAATCCAGAGAAGGAAGTTGCCAATGAGAAAAGCGCGGCTCGATTCCGCAATCGCCGTCCAGGCGCGTTCCACGGCTGCGTGTTGCGGGCCCGCGAACAGATGGAGCACGCTGGTGCGTAGACGATCGCGCCAGCTCAACATGAAATAGACCAGGAACGGAATGAACGACGCCATCAGCACAACGTCTAGATAACGCGAGGCGTATTGATAGAGACTGGCAAGCGCTGGTTTCGGATCCTGATGAATCCGCACTTCGGGAATGGGAGTCGCCAGGGTTTGCTGCAGGCTCTGGCGTACCGGCGCGCCGTTTGCGAGCTCGCATCGCTTCCTGCGGCTTCTGCTGAATCTGCTGTTCCTGATATTGGAGGCTTTTGGGAGCGATCCGCTCAAGCGTCTGCTGCTCGAACGTTTCTAAATCGCGATTGGCCGCATCGACGAGTTCGCTCAGCCGCGTTGTGTAGGTGGGGACGTCTTCGGCTAACGTCGCCAACTGATTCCACAACAGAAGAGCGAACAGGTAGATCAACGCAAAAGCGACGCCAATCACAATGGGGGTTGCGGCCGCGCGCGGAATACGAAATCGCATGACGCGCCAGAACGGCGGGGTCCAGCAGAAACGCAAAGACAGCGGCGATGATGACGGTAATGAAAAAATCGCGGCCGATAGTACAGCAGCGCAACGCCCGACGCCACGGCGATGATGGAGGTTCCGAACCTGAGCAGATTGTCCGAGCTCCGAGGTACGCTGAGGAGAGGCAAGACTAAGCCTTTAGTAACGCTACTCTAGCACAGCGGGTGGCGGGCCTTCGGGCCGTTTAGAATCCAGACTTGACAGCTTCTTCCGATACCAATTCAGGCGGCGCGATCCTGGCTTTGGATGTGGGCAAACGGCGCATTGGCCTGGCGGTCAGCGATGTGTGCCGCAACCTGGCGCGTGGTCTTCGTACGCTCGAGCGAAAACGAATCCGCGAGGATCTCGAAAAATTGAAGCGCATCGCCGCTGAGTGGGACGCCGCGCTGCTGCTGATCGGCCGCCCGCTTCACATGAGTGGGCGCGAAGCCCAGCAGACGTTTATACAGAAGACTTCGCGGAACGGCTGTCGATCCATTGCAAGCTGCCAATCGTCTATTGGGACGAGCGGCTCAGTTCCGCGCATGCCGAGCGGTTGTTGCGCGAAGCCGGGACCGCGTTCGATCGCAAGGACGGCGCCGTGGATCGTGTAGCAGCCGTGTTGCTACTGGAGAGTTATTTGGACTATCTGCGCATGAAAGCGGAGGAAGAACATTCGAATGCGTAGGACTGTTCACAGAAGCCTGGCTGTCATTGCGCTGGTCACACTCCTTTGCGTAGTGATTGCCGCCTCTGTCGCCGGATACTGGTACCTCGGACCGTACGAGAATTTCACGGATCAGGTATTTGTCGATGTCGATCACGGCATGTCCAGCCGTGCCATCGCGCGGCGTTTGCAGCATCAGGGCGTCATTCGCTCGAGCTGGGCATTTCTGCTGTTCCGGGCGCTGCACCCGTCCGCCGCTCTGCAAGCGGGCGAATACCGTTTTGCCGGCGAAGAGACGCCCTGGCAGGTCTTCAATAAGATCCGGCGCGGCGAAATCTTCTATGAAGAGATCACCATTCCAGAAGGCAGCAACATCTTCGACATTGCGACGATTCTGCGCCAGGGCGATACCGTCAAGGCGGACGCGTTCCTCCAGGCCGCCGCCGATCCCACGTTGATTCGTGACCTCGATCCGCAGGCGCCGGATCTTGAAGGGTATCTGTTCCCCTCTACGTATCGAGTGACTCACCGAACGAGCGCGGCTGAGCTGTGCCGCATCGATGACCTCCGAATTTCGCCGCCAGTGGAAGACGCTCGCCGCAGGTGACGCATCGGCCGACGCACATCGGGCGATCACTATGGCCTCGATGGTTGAAAAGGAATCCGCATTACCCGCCGAGCGTCCGATGGTCGCTTCCGTTTATTTCAACCGGCTGCGAGACGGGATGCCCCTGCAATGCGATCCGACGACCATCTACGCGGCCCAGCTCGAAAAGCGTTATACCGGCGTGTTGCACCGGACCGACCTGGCGAGCGCGAATCCATACAACACGTACACCCACGCCGGCCTTCCACCGGGGCCGATTGCAAATCCGGGCACTTCGGCGATCGCCGCGGTGCTCCATCCCGCAAACACGCAATATCTTTACTTTGTTGCGAAGGGGGATGGCTCGGGTTCGCACCGACTTTTCGGCAACGCTCGCCGAACACGATAAGGCTGTCGCGGCGTACCGGGCGCAGATGCGCCATCCCTGATCTGAACACGGCGACATATGCTACTTTGCTCAGTTGAGAGCCGGCCTTCTTCCGCTCGCGGTCGCACTGACGAGCGCAGTCCTCTATTCATCGCTGCTTCCCTTGTGGAGCGGATTCGACGAGCCGTTCCATTACAGCTATGTCGAAACGCTGCTCCTGCTGCACAGGTTTCCGCGGCTCCACGAAACGCGGATAACGGAGGAAATAAGCGAGTCGCTGGACATCGCGCCCATGCCCAGGTTCGTGCAAGAGATGGCGCCGCGAGCAATCTCGATTGAGCAATGGGCACAACTCTCTCCCGCCGACAAAGTGGCTCGCCGCGCTCAACTCGATGGACTGTCGCCCAACTTACGCGAGCGGTTGTCGGGCCCGTCGAATTATGAAGCGCAGCAGACACCTCTGGCTTATCTGCTGCTGGTGCCCGTAGACGCCGTCTTGTCGTCTGTCCATCTGCCGCTGCGAGTTCTTCTGCTTCGCTTGTTCTCGTCGATGAGTCGCCGCCCTAGTGCTCTATGTGGCTGCGCGGCGCTTGGCTCGGGTGCTGGATCTTCAGGGCATGTTCGCAACCGCGGCGATCTTCTGCGTGTTCCTTACACAGATGCTCTGGGCGGCCATCGCTCACGTTGGGAACGATGCGTTGTCGATACCGCTCGTCGTTCTGTTTCTCGCGGTGCTTCCGGGGGTGGCGAGACCAGGCAAAAACACGCGGCGCGATTTTGTCTTCCTATGCGCGGTGCTAGCTGCCGGGTTGTTGGCGAAAGCGTACTTCCTGACATTCGTGCCCGTGTGTGTCGCTCTACTCGGACTGAAACACGTACGGGCATCACTCACGCTTCGTAATTCGATGTTGTGCGTGGGAACACTCGCGATCGCGGGGGCTTGGTATGCGCGTAACCTAGCCGTCTATGGCAGTCTCAGCGGCACGCAGGAATCGGCATCGGGCGTCACGTTTGGGAAAGCCATGGCAGCATTCCCGAAAATACATTGGCTGTCGAGCGCCCTCCACTTCGCCCACTGGTCGCTGTGGACAGGCGACTGGTCGTTTGTCTCATTCTCAAAAGCGACGCTGAATATGGAGTTGTTGCTGATAGCAGCAGGAATGGTGATGTACGGGACCGTGTGCCGGTCCTGCGTGAAGGCGGACGCGTGGATCCTGGTAGCTTGCTTTTGTTTCCTGCTCGGGTTGATTTATCAGACGTGCGTCACATGGGTGGGCAGCCAGGGAGCGTCTCAATTCGCGGAGCCCTGGTACGGACAAGGCATTCTCGTTTGTGTTTGGCTGCTTGCGTTTCGGGGTTTCCAGAGCGCACGGGCGCCGGGCCGGATTTTAGCCGCGCTTCTCTGCATCGTATCGTGCTGGATTGCGCTGGTCACGTATATGGCAAAGCTTCCGATGTTCTACGCGACGGGAACCAGCCGCATCGGCCTCCATTCCGCAATTGTTTTCTGGTCTGCCCATCCCGGTGATGCGCTGCAGCCAATCATTCTCGGACCCGTCTGGCTGGTCTACAGTTCGTTAACGATCTTTGTGATCGTCACGGTGCTGACGATGAGCGCCGTCCTGCGAGGCCTGTTCAGTAGGCTATGCTCGTGATTTGTCGCAAATCTTCCGGCAAGCAAACGCGCGCGTTGCGTTCGCGGCTTTCCTCGTCCTCTATTCCGCCTGTCTGATCATCGCCTCTCTGCATTTGTCCTTGTGGCTGGACGAGGTGATTCAACTCATCGGGACGCGCGACATGCCAGCGGGTAAACTCCTGCACTATATCGGACACGATCCGGGACAAGCGCCGCTTGGATACTTCATCCAGAAAGCGTGCCTGTTCGTATTCGGATTTTCAAAGCTCAGCGCGCGTCTTCCGTCCATCCTGTTTGCTGTCGTCGCCTGCCTGGTATTCACCCGCCTTTCGAAACCGGGAACGCTGCTCTTCGCAACAATTCCTATGGTGATGCGCTACGCCACGGAGGCGAGGCCGTACGCGATTGCGCTTTGTCTATCGGTGCTCGCGATTTACTTTTTCGAGCGCTGGAGCACGACCCAAACCGTCACAAGTTACATCGCTTTCGCGGCGTGTCTCATGGCCGGTATGTACGCTCAGCCCTACAGCATTTTCATTGGCGCTGCGGTAACGATCTGGCTCGCGATTCGAAACGGTCCGTTGCGCCCATCGACTCTGCTCGCCGCGGCCGCGGTCGTGATCGCGGGGTGCGCGTATCTTCCTTGGTATCTGTACTCGACTTCAATTTGGAACCACGGCGGCTCCGGCATGCCGGGCACATTCGGTCCGAAGACCGCGGTCATGGTGTTGCGCGAACTCGTGGGCGCAGGTTATGTGCAGAGCGCGCTCGTCTGCCTCGCGTGCGCCTGTTGGCTACGAACGAAGACACCGCGCCACATGGACCGGCTGTTCTGGCTCTTGCTCGCTGCCATTCCGCTGCTTGCGCCGATCGCGTTCGATGTGCACTTCGAGTACTTTCTCGCGAGCAGGCAATGGATCTTTTCGGTGCCCGCTCTGGCGTACATGGCCGGCGAAGCCATTACCCTTCTGCGTCCGCGTTACGCCTGCGCGGCATTAGCTGTGATGCTGCTCGCCTTCATTACCGCCGACGTGCATTGGTTCACGAGGCCACGCGAGGACTGGGCGGCAGCGGCGGATGTGCTCGCATCGCAAAAGGATGCATGCGTCGCCTTCATTCCGCCGGGCGCGCGGCAATACTTCGCGTTTTTCCGTCCCCAACTGGTTACGCGGACGTGCCAGCCAGTTAGCACACGAGCCGCGGTTGGAGTTTCCCCTTACGGCGTGAAGTCAAGCGAGGACATCCCGCGGGGCTTTCAGCAAACGGGCATTCTGTACGGCGGGCAACCGAAGGTCGTTCTGTATCAGGCTCCGCCGGCGAAATAAATCGTCATGAACGCGTTAGAGACGGTGGAGTGCTATGCGGCATTCCGCAGGTGCCGGGGTTTGTTTGCCTGATAACTAGCGAGGAGTTGGGGCTGCATTTGGGCGGCTCTTGCTTCGATTTCGGGGAGTGAAAATTCAAACCCAATTTGTGCCGGGTCGAAGCTGCGGGCGCGGCCATTCTCGATAGCTTCGATCAATGCCTCGGCGGCTTTGGTGAGCTTGTTCTTTTCCTGATTCGCCCTGCTTTCCTGCATCTCCTTGAGTGCGGCGGTGTCCTTTTCAAGGTTGCGGCGCAGGCGCGATTCTTGCACTTGCAGGTTGCGGAACTGGCGCTCATAGGCAATGAAGATTTCGGCGTGGATCATGTCCCAACGCGCTTGCTCCTCCTGCTCGCTGGCGTGCAGGTGCGCCATTTTCACGCGGCCGATAGCGTAAATGCCGGCTTCGAGCCCCGGGATGCGCTGCAGACGCCAGTGCGTGTCCGCCATTCGCTGAACGAGTTCGGTCTCGGCTTCGCCGACGGGGTTGAAGCGGGCGCGCAAGCTCTCGACATGCTTCGCGTAGAGTTCGGCATCATCGGCCGGCAGCAGGACGGTGCGGCCGGTGAGTCCGGTTTTCAATGCGTTCTTCGCAACGAGCGCACGGCCTTCCGGCGTAACGGGACCGGTGCTGTGTTTGGCGTTGTCTTGGTTAGCGGCGATCTGGGCTGGGGTCGACATTGTTGTCTCCTGGAAATAAAAAGGGCCAGGCGATCTGTGCTGGAAGCTGGATCGCCTGACCCGCCTGGAGCGTAGCACGAGAAGCGCGAAAACGAACTATGGTGTTGCGTGTGTATCGGGTAAAGCGTTGATGAAGCTGGGGAGATGGCGCTGAAATATTTTTAGTTTGTTTGTGATCCCCAAGGGCGGGTTATACAGACCGCCGCAACGAGAGATGAAACCGGGCCTGCCATTTTTTGGGGGAATCACGGCGCCGTGTGAACTCGAGCCTGCCTCCGATTTCCGGAACTGGTGCCGAGCGAAGATGACCGCGGCGCCTGCTCCCAACATTGTGGTCAGATCCATGCTCGCGCGAATCCCAATAACGAGCCGCGCTCTTTGTGCCATGCCATTGAATAAAGCATGACGGTTCTGCCCGAATTCGGCCGCGCGCGCCAGCCGCGTGTTTGTCCCGTTCTTTGGGGGTACTAAGCTGCCAAATGCATCGCAAGCCGCCGCCGACCGAACCATAAAGATGCTCCAAGCAAACATATACCCGCTATTCCGAGACCAACAGCAATCCGCTCGACGTCAGGGGCGATCATGTCACCTACGATGCGGTCCTTCTCATCCCGCCAACTAGGCACTACGATCACGTCGCCCTCCATGGCAGCCACGTCAGACAATCGCCTGACGTGTAGCAGGAGTTCTGCCCCGGATGCGGCATTGAAAGCGACACCTGTGCTCGCGCATTGCGACGTGTAGCCGTACGGAGTCGCCTGTGCCGGCCTTGTCCGAATCGCGCGCCCCGCCAGGGTCCGTGATAGTCAGTGCGAGTTGGGTTTGTGTAAAGCATTGCAGTTCCGGTTTCGCCAGCCTAGACGCTACACCGGCGATGAAGGTTGGAGAACCCCACTGGCTTACCAATCTGCGCCACTCTTCGGAATCGGGTATGTGAACAGTGATTACCCGCTCGCCTTCAACCGGCACCTCAGACGTTTTGATCTGCGCCAGTTTCACGGTGGAGAGGTTTGCATCCACGGTTTTTGACGTCCACGGATAAAGATAAGCGGCGAGCGCCAACAAACAGGAGCCGAGGGCGAACCCACCTAAAGTCAGCCATTTCATCAAGGCACCTGCGGAATCAGCAAAGGAGCATTCGCCCCGTATGCAGTAAACGGAAAGCTTGGATTGAATCCGCCCACATCACCGAAATACCTCGCAGCTGTATTGCTGTTAGGTCCCCAAACCGGGTCATACGTTAAGCTGCCGTTCGGGAACGACTGCCCGGCGTTGATCATAGAATCAACTTGACCGCAAATGCCGCCTGACAACCCTGAGTTGAATACAAGATGGGCGCTCGGAGTATCAGGTCCCTGATTAAGGTTGGGATTGACCCACACCGTTAAGTGTTGGGTAGATCCCGAGGGCGGATTTGGTCCACCCGAGATGATGCGTTGGCCAGATGATCCTTGGACCCACCAGAAGGTGTGAACTGCACGAAACTTCGCCGCCGTAGGATCGTTTACCGGCCGAGATTTCAGCTGCGCGAAGCAGACAGAGGCACTATTTTAGTCCCGTTACTTGGGGGATTAGGTGTCGGATTCGAAGCGCCAGGGTTGTTGTTGGTGTTTCCTGCCATCTGGGCACGACAACTGGGGTCTGTTAAGCAAATCTGCTGAAATCCGACGGACCAGGTTGAAGGATCAGATGTAGTAGCTAGCTGTATCGGATCGGACGATCCGCCATTTACGGTGACGCTTGTGCCTCCTGGAGCAACGCAAGGCGCGCCGGGGTCATCGTGATACAGTCCATCAGATCCCAGTGAACACGTCCCCGTCGGATCCACATTGCTCAGCGGATTATTGGCGACATATGACGGTGCTCCGGATTTGACACATTTGGCACCGGATCTCACGGGCGTTCCGCGCACACCTGCAGCAGCATACCATCACTTAAGATCCATTCTCCATTGGGACTGATCTCAAGCCCGGATATAAATCGACCTAGCTCGCTTGAGAGGGCAAGCAGAATACCACTTTTTAAATCCCACAAGTCGATCCTGCTGGCAAGTTGATCAACTCCGCCTTCACTTGTCTTCCTGATTTGCGAGGCAAGCCCGATTACCCGTCCTGCGGTCTCACTTACACTTAACTGGCCGATCACATTGCGCTGGCCATCGCAGTACCGGCGCCGTAGAGATGCCGTGTCAGGGCGCCATTCTTCGAGGCACTCCGCGTGCGAAAACGCCCGAGGTGGGTCGATCCGAGCAGCTATAAAATCTCCGTTCGGCAGTACTGCCATCTGCCCAACCGGTCCATCCGTGTGAAGCGATCCCTGCAGAACCCCGGTGCCCACACTGTATGAGCGCACATTGTCGAATGACTTCGAGAAAGCTTCACCCCCCCCCGGGGCAACAAAAACACACAAACAGATCAGAGCCGTGGGCTCCAAAAGCGAGCGACACTTGCCCGAGGCTCGTTTCGGCCCGGCGTGTTCCCAAGGGCCAAGTAGAAACGATTTCATTCGATGAGAACGAGCCAACGAACACCTCATCACCCCGCAACTCATCGTGAGTCAGAAGCGCAAACAGATTCCTATTGGGCGATGTAGCCAACATGCTCACGACACCAAAAAAGTGACGGTGCCCGAATCCGTTCGTAGTACGCGCGTCCAACTGCGGATGAAGTAAAACACGCTTGATGGGATGTAGGGTAGCCGCCTCTACGATCTCGATTTCGTCCGAGCCTCTCGTTGCCAGCAACAGATAACGCCCGTCGAACGAGTACTGAAGTAGGTGTACACTCGCGGATAACTCCACTCTCTCGGAGAAGGAGGCAGTAACTGCCGAAGGTACCATTGATGTTAGATCAATTGTTCGGAGCACAAACTGTGTTTCCGAATTTTTCAGATGCACCACGATTGCCAGGCTCTTGCTATCAGGAGAAAAAGCTCCCCCGAGCACCTTTCCACCTGGTTCGAAAGCAACGCTTTCCAAGTGAAGGTTTGCGTTGGGCTCACGGGCCGATAAAAGCCCGGATGCGAAGATCATTGCGAGCACCGGGAACGCATCGATTATTGAGTACAGCCCAAATCCAGGTTCATGCCTGGGATGTGACCAATTCCGACATCTACGATCCAATGCAACGGCGCCATCCAAGATGTTCCGTTGAACAGATCGGTGTGAACGTTGTACCCAGCCGAAGTGATCTCTATGTGGGTGGATTGCACAACACCAAAGCGATAACCCTTGTTAAAGGGCAGCGGGATTGTTGGGTTTTGATTCAGGATGTTTTGAAACGTTGTTGGATCGGGAACAGTGAACGTGTAGTTGGCATGTCCACCAACAGTTCCCGCATACTGCATGTCGGTGGGCACAACGCCAGTGTTAGCTTGAACGTTCTCCGCCGCCCTAGATTCACAAGACTGGGTGTCTGACTGGCTTGATGATGGGTAATAGCTTAATACTGCTACCGGATCATCTTCCGCGACCCAGCCAATTACCGAACGGACATTCTGTAGGTAAGTTTGCATGTTCGCCGCGCCCTCCCCCCAAAGCCATTGTTGATACCTGCTTGATTGCTCAGTCCCGTCGGCGCTGCCGTTGATGAGCAACCTGCACACCCCGGAAACTGCAAATTATTCGGCCCGGAACAGGTCTGATACTGATAGCTCGCATCCCAAGTGCAAGTGGCCCCAACTGGGTTACCCCACTTTCCCGTCGGATCCACATTGCTCAGCGGATTATTGGCGACATACACATAGCGATTCCAAGTCCTCGGATTGGTGAGGTCCACGGCGTTCAGTCCTGCCGGGTCGGGTGTCAGCCACCGGCCCTGTCCCGGATGATACAGACGAGCCGGGAAGGTTTGAACGTCCGTCGCTTCGGTGCTCTGGCCAACTCCGGTAAAGAAGCCATCCGTGCTGCCGGTGTTGGCATATTGCTGGCCGAACGGCGCGATCGCGGTATCGGCCGTGACCTGGCGCGAACCATTTGAAAACAGCCGCCCCGTACCCAGCCAATCCGGATGGCCGTACAGGAGCGTGCCGGTTGCATAGTAGGTCAACGACCCGTTGCCCGGCAGGTGCAGATAGCCGGTTTTCAGGGTACCCGCGTTTGCAATGAACAACGGTGTGCCGCCCTGCGGTGCGTAGACTGCCTGGTCGTGGCTGCCGTCGGGATGCGTCCGCTCGACCCAACGTCCCATCGCGTCGTAAGTAACGGAAGAGATCCCGCCGCCTGTGATCGTCGCATTCTGTCCGTCCGCAGTCCAAGTGTAGTTGTGGAAGCCGTCGTGCAACACGTTGCCGTCGCGATCGTAACGAGGCGTTCCGCCGTTAGGCAATCCGTAATAGCGATTCGTGGATTCGTCGTAAGTCGGCAAGAACGATTGCGTCCCCGACATATAAACATTGCCGAACGGATCGTAATCGAAGTGCTGGAACCAGGCGGACCACATGAACTGTGCGCCACCTGGGATGCGGAATCATAAACGTAGCCGCAGGTCTGTGAATTGGCGCTGTTGAACGGATCCTTTATCGGCAGCGTTTGCAGCGTTCCGTTCTGATTCCAGGTCAAAGCTCCGGTGAGCGTCGAACCGTTCACGTTGAAAGCATAGCTCGTTTCGCGGCCAGTGTTGGGATCGAAGCTGAACACAACGGAATCGCCCGAGCAGTAGGTGATGTTAGTCAGGCCGTCAAGGCCGTAGGTTGTACTGCGGACCGGACTCGCTTCCCCGGTGATGGGTCGGAAACGCGCCCTTAGCAGTCGGGACTAAAGTGCAGGCTGACGGCAGATTCCTCTGATTCGGAGTCAGCTTGTAGACGAGACCGTTCGGCTAGGTAACTCGCGTTGACGTGGTACCAAACCGGCTTGGATTAGCGGTGGTTTCTGGCGCGTCTCGGTCACTTCGCCTCGAGCCGAGTAGCTGAACCCGAGATCGGTTGATTTCGAATGCTGCTCCCGTGTATGCTTCGGCGAGTTGCCCTTTTCGTTCACCATCGCTACTCCATCCACGGTTGCTGCATCGGAACCGGAAAAGGGACCGAAAAGCCAGGTGAAAAATTGGTTAATCACGCTTGGCTGGAGGTTTGCAGGAGCGCCGTTGAAGACGCCGTTTTCGCATCCCGCGAACAGGTTGCCCCATTTCTGGTGGAGTACACCCGTTATGTATAGGCGGAAGAACCCGCAATTTCGTCAGTACCCGTCGGCTCCGCATTGCGCTCAGTGGATTATTGGCCACACGGCGCCGAAGGTCTTGCGAACCCACTTCTATGTCGTTATGGAGAGCGTCTCCGCGAGCGCCTGGAGCGTGCCGGATCCGGACGTACACTCAGAGTACTGCTACTTCGTGCGCTGCTACAAGCGCGAGATAAACTCGCAATTCCGCTTAGTGCCAGTCGTGAATGTTACGGGAGCCTGCCGGCAAGGAAATAAATAGAATGGAGCCAAAATACTACAACGACAATGAAACGACCTAGGAACTCTTTCATAAATTGAGGAGATCCTGCATTCAATTACCCAGGTACGTACACACTGTGCTATTGGTCTCTTCCCACCATTAACTTATCCGTTTAGAGGCGTCCATAAACTCGTCCAAGTATTTCATGCCGGTCTTGTAAGCCGTTCCGGCCGCGAGTGCTTTGGTCCTCCAAGCCGAGGACTTAAGCTTCGCGTCTCTCGCATTTTCTATGGCTTTTGCGCCTCCACCAACAACAGCGCCATCATAGGCCACATTGCCCCAGAAGCACGGCTGGGCTATGAGGCCTCCTCGACTTATAAATATTGCCTGCGAGGATTTTTATGTCTTCGTCGTCGTAGTACATCCCAAAACCGGGAACACAAGTGTTCCCCATACAATCCAGCCTCACAGACTGAACAATACTTGCGGAGAAAGGGGACCTGGAATCGTCATACCCGGCGGCAATCCAAGATTCTCGCCACCGGGCACGATCCGGCTGGGGGCTTTTTACCCTGTTGGCGTGACGGCGAAGCAGATGGCGGTGCTGCGGGTGTCCGACCGCCCCGTCCGCCGCTTCCCCGATGGGCCATGGCCCCGAGGCCAGACTACCATCAGTAGAGCAGGGAGTCTGAAGCTCGCCGCTATAACAGCCCGGGTCACTGGGAGCTACCAAATACATCCCGCTCGGATCAATACGTTCAGTGGATTATTGGCGACCTTGGGCAGTGCGCGCACTGTTTATAAGCGTCGCAAGTGTTCCATCTTGGAGTAGGGAACGTCGAGGCGCTGGGGGCAGGTCCGAAGAAAGTACGATTCGAGGTCCCGACCCACCTGTTGTGATAATCATCACAATCTGAAACGGAATCAGAAAAACTCCACGGCAGACGCGTATCTCCGAGATTGGAATCGTGAACCTCTTCCCTCGTTGAATTACGATACTGTCATGTGCCAGCTTTACATCCGCCCAAAACAAAGCAAAGGGTGCTAAATAGAATATATAAAAAACAAATATTAGGGCAAGCATTAATGGATTCCGATCTGCCGGGCCATAAAAGACCCACAACGCCACCATAAGCGGGTAGCCTATTATGAGTACGTAAGTAACGATGGTTTTCGCGACAGTTGATATACTCATTTGCATCTCGGAATTACGAATGAAGCACTGGCAGTAGGGCCTGCACCGAGCGCGCTCCCGCCCCGACACCATAAGTTACAGCACCTCCGTATCGATTTGCGTCCACTGAAACTGGGCCATATGCGCCGGAGGCTCCCGCTCGGATCGATTGAGTTCAGCGGATGTTTGAGACATACGCATACCGGCTAATGAGCTCAACATATAATCTCTTATAGGCCTTCACCTTCATCTGAAGTTCCCGCCTCGTTGCCGATCCGAGTTGGCGGCCAGTGACTCTTCCAGAATCGGTCGTCCTTTCCTGGGCGGCAGTTGCGTCAGGGCGTAAATGATGGACTTCTTAACGCTGTAAGGAGTTCCGTCCTCAAGTAAGGTTTCACGAATCAAACCAGCGTGAGCTTGCGCGCAGATTCCCATCGCCTCGGCAGCGTGCGCGCGGATTGAGCCTTTCTCGTTCTTGGTGGCTAACAGGGTCGTTAGGGTGGACAATGCGCGCCGGTCACCGCTCAGGCCCAAACGTAAATCGCTGCGACCCGGGAACACATGCGGTAGCGAGTCTCCAAAGCAACCCGAGCCAAAATGCTTCCGATCGCGACAGAGTAACCGCCGATGAGCTGCTTCGCAGCTTCAAAGACGGTGACTTGGTCGCCACCGGCCATGTCCACCAGTAGGTTAACCACTGACTGGCTAAATTGATTTTTCATCGCCATGAGCAGGGGCACAACAAGGTCAGTCATCTGGCTGACTTCCATGTTTTCAACTGACTACTATGTCACGATGTATTTGAACATCAGAGACATTTTGAACCGGGACGCCGTTAGCGAGGTCTTACCATGTAGCAGGTTCATCTTTTTCCGCCCGAACTGGAAGGTGACGGACTTCCATCAACGGCTGAGGCAGCTAAGGACAAAACGCAAGTTGACGCAGACGCGCATAGCCGAACTGCTCGGTATTAGCGAGCGCGTCTACACCCGCTGGGAGAACGGCGATGCCACGCCGCTATTTGGCACTGTTGTCAAGATCGCCGACATCCTCGATGTCAGTCTCGATGAACTGGCCGGGAGGAAGGAGTCGAACGGCGAGGCTCAGATCCACAACCCGGAACTGCACCGGCTCTACAAGAAAGTCGCTGTTGCGGCATTTGCTCGAACAACACGGCGCGTCGAAGGCCAAGGACATGAAATAGGCAGAACGGGCACTCGCACCGCGACGGGAACAACGCTTCGCCGACGGAGTGTTTCCGAGCGGCGAGCGAAGCGACCCGTAGCGTCGGATTCGTTTCGATCTAAATTGATCCTGCGTCTCACCCCGGCCCCACCCGTTTCACTGCGCTGGCGCGGACTCGATCGGCGTGCCGGACTTCACACCTTTCATCACTACGCGCGCAGGATTATCCATGGCAACACAGTAAGTTGCCAACGGAACCAGCGCTACGGGTCGCTTCGCTCGCCGCTCGGAAACAACCCCGCTGCGGTATGTCGCCATGACTTGTCCATCCGTATTGCGTCGTCGCTACCTTTCGCCGGGGCGGTAACAGATGCATCTGCGGAGAGGCAAGATTGCGAGCGCCAAACGAGAAAATTGTCGACATACTCCCGGCGAGTTGCCTCGTATTGGGCGGGAGCTTACTGCGCGCCGCGGCTGAGCAGCATCACTTTCACGGTATGAAAGATGATATAAAAATCCAGCGCCGCCGCGACGTTCTTGATGTAGTACAAGTCGTACTCCAGTTTGATCATCGCGTCCAGTTCCGTATCGCCGTACTTATGGTTAATCTGCGCCCAACCGGTGATACCCGGCTTCACGGCTAAGCGCTGCCGGTAGTACGGGATCTGGTGCCCCAGGATCTCAACGAACTCAGGACGTTCCGGGCGCGGCCCCACAATCGACATGTCTCCACGAACCACGTTCCAGAATTGTGGCAATTCATCCAGCCGAAGTTTGCGCAGCCATTTGCCGACCGGGGTGATCCGCGGGTCGTCTTTTTTCGCCCACACTGCGCCAGTGCGCGCCTCGGCGTCCACATACATCGAGCGGAATTTGTAAACCCAGAAAATTTTGCCGTTCATGCCAACGCGCTGCTGCTTGTAGAACACGGGGCCAGGCGATGTGAGCTTCACGGCGAGCGCGGTCAGCAGCATAAGGGGCGAAAGCACAACCAGGCCCAAAGCGCCTATCAGCAGCGAATAAAAGTTCTG
Source organism: uncultured Acidobacteriaceae bacterium (assembly GCA_963795905.1). GTDB lineage: Bacteria > Acidobacteriota > Terriglobia > Bryobacterales > Bryobacteraceae > Bog-105. The sequence goes on from CAWCJG010000003.1 coordinate 61,069, forward strand.
CACCGCCAGCGCTTGGGGGCGTGGTCCGAGTTCGGACGAGAAGATCAATTGCGAAGGCTGAATCTGGCGGCTGCACACTCTTCGCATCGCCATTTCGTATGCGTCGGCTGCGTCCTCGATAATCACGCCCTCAAAGCGAATCTCGAGCAAGTCCTGGACCGGCAGCCGGTTCCGGCGCTCGGCCATCCCGACCACGATGCGGGTGGGCTTTTCGCGTTCGCAAACCGCGCGCACGTCGCGAACGGTTCCGAGGCACGGCACTGGAAAATCACACGGCTCCTCTTCGCACAGGTATCCGATCAGTCTGTAGCCGAACTCGGGCTTCTGCAGAACTTCCTGCGCGACCTCCGCAAGAACCGCCGCGTTGCCCATCAGCAGGACGCGTTCCGAACGCATCGCTATGACCACATACTTCCAGTACAGAAGGCGCCATAGCGGAAGCAGGACTACCACGCCCAGGCTGCCGAGGATCATCAGCCAGCGGCCCAGTAGCAGGTCTGGGTACAGAAATCCGAGGAAGGCCATCAACAACAGCGAAGCGCCCACGGCCAAACAGACCTGCTGTACTAGCAGCACCCGCGAAACGATCCGCAGGTCGGCATAGAGGTCCTGAAAGTACATCCCCAGCACGATCAGGCCGACGACCACCAGCAGTTTCCACCAATTTGCTTCGACGACCAGATAGGTATAGGGATCGAGATAGGTCGTCTGAAAAAACGGGGTCCGCACTAAGGAGGCGGCGACGTAGCAGGCGAAGATGAGCAGAATCTCGGAAATGAGCAGACCGACTACGCTTGCCGGTATAAAAACTCGGAAGAGGCGGATCACGGATCAGCTCAGGGAAGCAGGACTGAGGCAGCGTCCTGCGTCGGAACGTTTGAGCGGCTGGTTCTGCAAGCAGCCACAACCATTCGGAGACTTCGTCAAGCTGTTTGTTCTCAGGCCCATACAAGTGTACCCCATCGACCGCAGCCAAAGTGCTATAACTAAATCAGATCGGCTTGGTCGCATATTGCCCAACCGGATAAGACTTCAATGCTTAGGCTGACAAAAAAGGCGGATTACAGTCTGATAGCTCTCAAGCATTTTGCGGCCAGCAAAAACCGGGGCGCGGAGGCGTTGAGCGCCAAAGAAGTCGCCGACAACTGCGGGATTCCGCTGCCGATCCTATCGAAATTGTTGCAAAAGCTGGGAAAATCTGGCTTTCTTGTCTCCGCGTACGGGACCCACGGCGGCTACCGGCTGGCACGCGATCCGGGACGCATTTCCGCACTCGAGGTGATTCGAGCGATCGACGGCCCCATTGTCCTCGCCAACTGCTTTACGGCGGATTCGCATTGTGGGCACGTCGGGAAATGTACGGTCCGCAAGCCTCTGCGCCGAATTCACGAGGGCATCCTGCGACTTCTCGAGAGCGTCAGCATCCAAGATATGCTTCAGGACTCCGACACGGCCGAGGACACGCCTGGCGAGCTCATCCTGCTGCAAGCAGCGGCATCCGTTCCGAGGCTCACGGAAGGAACTACGAAATGAAACTACCCATCTATCTCGACAACCACGCAACCACTGCCACAGATCCCAGAGTGTTCGACGCCATGAAGCCGTATTTCACCGAGCACTTTGGAAACGCAGCTTCACGCAACCACAGCTTTGGATGGGAAGCCGAAGAGGCTGTTGAAAAAGCGCGCAAGCAGATCGCAGACCTGATCGGCGCGACCGCCAAAGAAATCGTGTTCACCAGCGGCGCCACTGAGTCCAACAATCTCGCACTCAAGGGCGTTGCCGAGATGTATGCCGAGCGCGGCAATCACATCATCACGCAGGTGACCGAGCACAAGGCTGTCCTCGACACCTGTAAGCGGCTCGAGAAGGATGGGATTCGCGTTACCTATCTGCCTGTCCGGCAAGATGGGTTGATTGATCTTGATCAATTACGCGCTGCTATCACCGACAAAACGATTCTGATCTCGATCATGTACGCGAGCAACGAGATCGGTGTGGTGCAGCCGATTGCGGAGATTGGCAAGATCGCGAAAGAGAAAGGCGTGCTCTTGCACACCGATGCAGTCCAGGCGATCGGCAAAATACCGGTCAATGTGATTGCAGACAATATCGACCTGCTCTCATTGAGCGCGCACAAAATCTATGGGCCGAAAGGCGTGGGGGCGCTGTACGTGCGCCGTCGTAACCCGCGCGTGCAACTGACGGCCCAGATCGATGGCGGCGGCCACGAACGCGGGATGCGCTCGGGTACGCTGAATGTTCCGGGGATCGTCGGACTCGGCGAAGCCTGCGCTATCGCCAAACGCGAGATGGCCGAAGAATCAAAGCGCCTGCAATATCTCCGCGACCGGCTGAAGGACAAGCTGATGACGCAGCTCGATGAGCTATATATCAACGGCTCAATGGAGCACCGGCTGCCGCACAATCTCAACATCAGCTTCGCGTATGTCGAGGGCGAGAGCCTCCTCATGGGCGTCAACGACGTGGCGGTTTCGAGCGGTTCGGCTTGCACCTCGGCGACGCTGGAGCCAAGCTACGTCCTGAAAGCGCTCGGTGCTGGCGACGATCTGGCGCACTCGTCCATCCGGTTCGGGATCGGACGCTTCAATACGGAAGAAGAGATCGATTACGTCGCCAATAAGGTGATCAGTGTAGTGGAAAAGCTCCGCGAACTTTCGCCGCTGTATGAAATGGCTAAAGAGGGCGTGGATCTTACGAAAGTAGCCTGGACGGCTCATTAGGTATCAAACGAGACAAAGGGGATATACATGGCTTATTCCGACAAGGTTTTGGATCACTACAATAACCCCCGTAACGTCGGGTCGCTCGATAAGGGCAGCCCGGACGTCGGCACGGGAATGGTGGGCGCGCCGGAGTGCGGCGACGTCATGAAGCTGCAGGTGAAGGTCAACCCCCAAACCGGGGTGATTGAGGACGCCAAGTTCAAGACGTTCGGCTGCGGCAGCGCGATCGCAAGTTCATCGCTGGCAACCGAGTGGCTGCGCGGAAAGACGGTGGACCAGGCGCTCGAAATCAAGAACACTGACATCGTCAACGAACTGTCGCTGCCGCCCGTGAAGATTCACTGCTCGGTGCTCGCGGAGGACGCGATCAAGGCCGCCATCGCCGACTACAAGGCTAAGCACGTGGCGAAGCATAGCGAAGCCGTGGCGGTTAGCTAAGGAAGAGACGAATGTCTGAGCTGGCACAAATCGGAGGCGCCACGGCGGACTCCGCGGCCGCTCCGAAGCAGATTCAGGTCACGCCGAAGGCTGTCGAGAAAATCCGGCAGGCCTTCGCGCGCGAGGGCGTCAACGGCGGCTTGCGTCTCGGTGTACTGGGAGGCGGCTGCTCGGGGCTCAGTTATCAATTCAAGTTCGCGGCTGAGCCGAAGCCGAAGGATCACGTCTTTCAGTTTGAAGACGTACAGGTCTTCGTTGATCCGAAGAGCATGCTGTACCTGGACGGCATGACGCTCGACTGGCAGGATTCGCTCATTCAGTCGGGGTTCGTGTTTCATAACCCGCATGCGAGCCGGAGCTGCGGCTGCGGCACTTCCTTCTCCGCCTGATCCGCGGTTTCATCCGCCTGCATCTCCAGCCGTCGTAGCCAACGCCGCTCATGCGAGACACCCATGTCTAAATTCGATAGGAATTTCTTCGCCTTTTTCGATCTCCCTCGTAAGTTGGCGATTGACGAAGCTGGACTCCAGAAGCGCTTTTACGAGTTGAGCCGCCAGTGGCACCCGGACCGCTTCAGCCGCAAGGGCGCAGAAGAGCAACAGCAGGCGCTCGAAGCAACGTCGCTACTCAACGACGGCTATCGCACTCTGCGCGATCCGGTGAAGCGCGCCGAGTATCTGCTGGCGGAAGAAGGCTTCCCCATCGGCGAGCAACGCTCGAAAGATGTTCCCGCGGATCTGCTTGAAGAAGTATTCGAACTCAACATGAGGCTCGAGGAACTCAAGGGCGGCGATGACTCGGTGCGGCCCCAACTCGAGTCCGCGAGAATCAACTTCCTCTCGATGCGCGACGAAATCGACGCGAATCTACGCCGACTGTTCGATAAGTACGATGCCGCGGAATCGGCGAGCGAAACGGCGCGGCAGGCGCTCACAGAAATTCGCGGTGCATTGAATCGCCGCCGCTATATCGAAAATCTTGTGCGCGACGTGGACCGCGCCTTGCAGCCCCACACGGAGCAGAAGGTTGAGGAACTCCTCTAAGCTATGGGTACTTTTCAAATCGACTTTGGTACGGAACGCAAATCGAAAGTGGTCGGCATCGACCTGGGCACGACGAACAGCCTGGTCGCCTACATGGACCTGACCGGCCCGCGCATCATCGAAGATGCGGCCGGCCGGAAGATCGTGCCTAGCATTGTTTCGCTCACCGCAGGCAATCGCCTGACGGCTGGAGAAGATGCACGCGAGCTCTTGCTGACCCGCCCGGAGCGTACTGTCTATTCGGTAAAACGCCTGATGGGGCGCGGCGTCGGCGACGTGCGGGAAGAGCTGAAGCTTTTTCCGTTTCGCATTGCCGAGAACAGTGAATCGGTTATTCGCCTGCGATTAGGCGAGCGCACGTTCACGCCGCCCGAAATCTCTGCCGCGGTACTGGCGCAGCTCAAAGACAACGCCGAAGCCGCGCTGGGCGTGCCGATTACGGAAGCGGTGATCACGGTGCCGGCCTATTTCAACGACGCTCAGCGACAGGCCACCAAAGATGCGGGCCGCCTGGCTGGACTGGACGTCCTGCGTTTGGTGAACGAACCGACTGCGGCATCGCTCGCCTATGGTCTCGACAAGCGCAAAGACGGCATCATCGCGGTCTACGACTTCGGCGGCGGCACCTTCGACGTCTCCATTCTGCATCTGCACGATGGCATTTTTGAAGTGCTCGCGACAAACGGAGACACGCATCTCGGCGGTGACGATATCGACAACCTTCTGCTTCGCATCGCGCTCGAAGACGTGCAGGCGGAGTGGAATATCGACCTGACATCGGACCTGGAAGGCGTTCAGCGCTTGCGGCGCGCCGTCGTTCGTGCCAAGGAGGCGCTGTCGTTTACTCCGGATGCGGTGATCGAGCTGGAATATCGCGGCCATTCCTATAAGCGAGCCATTGACCGGCCGCTGTTTGAGCGCCTGATCGCGCCTATTGTCGAGCGTACGCTCGAGCCCTGCCGCGCTTGCCTCAAAGACGCCAAGCTCACCCCGGAAAAGATCGATGAAGTTGTCATGGTGGGCGGATCGACCCGCATTCCGCTAGTCCGCGCGGCTGTCGAGCGCCTGTTCAAATCGAAGCCGCATACCGAACTCAATCCCGACGAAGTGGTCGCGCTGGGGGCGGCGGTGCAGGCCGGCATTCTCGCAGGCGAAGTCGAGGACAAACTGCTGCTCGATGTTACGCCCCTGTCGCTTGGAATTGAGACCATGGGCGGCGTCGTTTCGAAGTTGATTCATCGCAACTCAACGATTCCGGCTAGCGCCACCGAAGCATTCACAACCGCAGTTGACGGCCAGCGCAATGTTCTGATTCATGTGCTGCAAGGGGAGCGTGAACTCGCGTCCGATTGCCGCAGTCTGGCCCGGTTCGACCTGAAGGACATCGATCCCGTGCCCGCTGGGATGGCTCGGATCGAAGTACGATTTCTGATTGATGCGAACGGCATCCTGAACGTCACGGCGCGCGATGCCCGTACGGGCAAGGAGCAGAGCGTCGAGGTGAAGCCCTCCTATGGTCTCACCGAAGAGCAGGTCGAGGCTATGATTCAGGAGTCCTTCGACAAGGCCGAGGAAGACCTGCGCGAACGGCAGGTGCGAGAGGCTCGCGTGGAAGCCGATAACATTCTCGCCGCCACCGAAAAAGCGCAGCGCAGCGATGCCTGGTCCGCGCTCTCGCCATCCGAACAACAGGCCATCGAAGCGGCCAAGCGCGAACTGCAGAGCGTCTACCATGCGAACGATCATCGTCTTATTAACGACAAATTGGACGCGCTGAACAAAGCTACGCAGGCGCTCGCCGAGAACATGATGAACAGCGCGGTGCGCGGCGCGCTTCGCGGCACTAAGATCGAGTAACCGTTACCAGTTACGGGTATTCCATTAAGTAATCTCGCTGTGTGATTCCGCTGACGCTTACCTCGTCTTACTCGTCGGAGGGAGATGAAGCTCAGCATGAAAAACAATTTTGTTCACGCGTCTTGCGCTTGTCTGGCGCTACTCGCTTGCGCCACTTGGGCGAACGCGCAAAGCGAATACCATAAGTTCACCTTCAATGTCGGGGGCGGTTACACCATGGCCGTCGATAATACATCTAACTATCTCGATAGTGGCGGAAACGTAGAAGCGGGCGCGGGCATTAATTTAAATCCGTGGCTCAGTATGAACGGAACGTTCATGTTCAATGGGCTGGGAGTAACTCGTAGCGCGCTCGATAATGCGAGTATGCCCGACGGCAACTCGCGTGTCTATACGTTCAGCCTGGAACCGAAGGTCAAGCTTCCGTTCAAACACGGGACTTCGTTCTATGTAACGGGCGGAGGCGGCTGGATGCGTCGCACGGTCGAGTTTACTCAACCCACAGTCGCCACCACCGTTATCTTTGATCCCTGGTTCGGCTATTATGGACCCGGATATGTAGCGGCAAATCAGGTCTTAGGCAGCGTTTCTCAAGACACGGGTATGTGGGACGCCGGGGCCGGTTTCAATTTCGGTCTGCCGAAAACATCCATGAGGTTCTTTCTGGAAGCGCGATTTATGGACGGTATGACGGACGCGACCCATACCAAGATGGTGCCCCTCTCGTTCGGTATCCGCTGGTAGTCAGCCTGGAAGCTCTGGCGCGAGCTTCTGCACATTGGGAGTATCCGCTCCTAGCCAATCGGGGTGCCGTGCTGTCGTATCGAAGTGGGAAGTGGTCTTGAACAGTTCGAAATGCCCATTCTGCGCGGCATCCCGTGTCTTCTCGAGTAAGGACGCCAGTTCCTGAGTATCGAATGGCTTGAACTGCTTTACCGCGGTGAATGCCTGCTCCAGTACTTCCTTTTTGTCGATCCCGGTTATAACAACCGAAGTCGGCAGCGAGAGCGCATAGTGAAGGCAGTCGATTGGCTGGACGGTGTTGCTCTTCAGAATGATTCCGTCACCGCCGCCGAACGGCTTCATGCCGAGAACTCCGATTTTCGCCGCCACCAGCTTCGGCACCACCAACTGGGCGAAACTGCGGAAGTGCGCATCCATCACATTCAATGGCATCTGCGCAGTGTCGAACTTAAATCCGTGTTTGGCGGCGACTTCCAACATGTAGAGGTGAACGTGCGGATCTTTGTGGCCGGTGAAGCCGATGAACCGAACCTTACCCGCCTTTTGCGCCGCGACAACGGCTTCCATGGCTCCGCCCTCCGCGAAAATGCGGTCCGGGTCGTCGAAACGCAGCACCTCGTGGTGTTGCAGCAGATCGATATGGTCGACGCGCAAGCGCCGCAGTGAATCGTCGATCTGTTGCGTCGCGGCCTCTTTGGTGCGGCCGTCGATCTTCGTCATCACGAACGCTTTTTGCCGATAGCCGCCCTCGGCCAGGGCATTCGCCGACGTATCGTTCGCCGCGGCCCTCGTTGTAGTCCCACGAGTTATCGAGGAAGTTCAGCCCGCGATCGAGCGCCTCATGGATCAACCTGGTGGCTTCCTGTTGGGTTATGGTCGGCTTCGAGATATGTGAGCCGCCCATTCCGATCGCAGAAACCATTTCGCCGGTCGACCCCAGCTTGCGGTACAGCATTTCCCCGCGCAGTTCACCCGCGCTCTCGACCCGTGGGATCGCACCTGCCGGATCCGCCGCTTTGGTGTTCTCTCCAGGAATCTGCTCGGCAGATATCGCGTGCGCCGCGACCGTGCCCGCGACTAGGCTATTCAGAAATGTGCGTCGTTCCATGGATAGAGTGCTCCTTCGCCATGGGGACAAGAATCGGGTGCGTGCTGTTTCTGTGACGAGTAGATATCCGGACGCGATAATAGGTAGAACCCTTGCACTTTCTCCGGCGCTACCTGTCAGTTCTCATTGCCGCGCTCGTTCCGACTCAATTCGCCAACGCGCTGCTGCCGTCTACGCCTCTGGGATCCTTCGGGCGGCAAAGTTGGCAGACCGGTAGTGGCCTCCCGCAGAACACGATCACGGCAATCACGCAAACGAGCGACGGCTATCTTTGGGTAGGCACCGAGTCGGGTCTGGCGCGCTTTGACGGCTACGATTTTTTTCTGCCGGCCGATCTGCAGCGGCAACCGATCCGCGCGCTCTGGACGGTGAACGGTACCCTGCGGGTGCAAAGCGCGACCGCCCGGCTTGCTCTCGAGAACGGCCGCTTTATCCCGTTCCGCGATGTGCCGCCATTGGCGAATCCGCCCACTCTTCCAAACGTGCGCTTCAAACCGAGTTGCTTCGTTCGCGAATCCGATGGCGCCTATTGGCTCGGTACAAGTAAAGGGCTGTTCCGGTATAGCCACGGCGCGCTCCAGGCCTTCTCTTCGAGTGACCCGTTATCCAGCGCCGAGATTCTCACCCTGTTTGAGGACTCACAGGGCAACCTGTGGATCGGCACCGCGGACTCAGGTCTCCAGATGCTGAAAGAGCAGCGCTTCGCGACCTACGGAACGAACCGCATCCGATCCGTCGTTGGGGGTAAAGCCGGTGTCTGGTTAGGCACTGACGGCAGCGGTCTTCTGCATCTGCAGAACGGCAAGCTCGCGTCTGAACCGCGAATCCCCAGCGACATCGTCCTCTCGCTCGCAAATGGACCGCGCGGCCTTTTCGCCGGCACGCCAGGGGGATTGCACGAAGTTTCCCAGCACGTCACATTAACCTCCGCCGACGGCTTGCCGGATGACTTCGTGCGGTCTCTTTTTATCGATGGGGACGGTTCCATCTGGGCGGGCACACGGCGAGGGCTGGCCCATATTGTCGGCAGCTCTATCGCAACCTACACACAATCGAACGGGTTGGGCAGCGATTTGGTGGGCGCTATCGCGCGGGACGCGCAGGGAACGCTTTGGGTCGCCACGCTGCACGGCCTCTCTCGCTGGCGCGGGGATGCGTTCAGCAACTACACCGTTGCCGATGGTCTTTCAAGCAACATCATCACCGATCTCTATCCGGACGCCGACGGCTCGCTCTGGATTGCGACGCAAGGCGGCGGCCTGAATCGGCGGCGCGGTCAGATCTTCACCCATGCTGGCCCGGAGCGCGGAATTCCCGATACCTTGTACGGCGTCACTGCGGATGAGTCGGGGAACGTCTGGCTGGCTGCGGCAAACGGCATCTATCGCGTCCGCAAGAGCAACTTCGAATCCGGATCCGTTGTCGCTGGTTACGGCACAAGCGACGGGCTCCGTATCGCGGAGTGCAGCGGCGGTGGGCATCCCGCTGTTTGGAAGGATGCCGCCGGGGGTATCTGGTTCGCCACGGCGCGAGGGGCTGCCTACCTGTCGCCCGAACACGCGGCTCTGCGCGATCACGCTCCCGCCATCGTGATCGAATCGGTGCTGGTCGATGACGCGGCGCAATCCCCGTCGACCGTCACGGCTGTCGCTCCCGGTCATTCGCGTTTGGCGTTTCAGTATGCGGGTATCAGCTTCAACAATCCGCAAAAGGTCCGCTACCGCTATCGCCTGGACGGCTTCGACAACAGTTGGATTGACGGAGGCTCGCGGCGTGCCGCCTTTTACACCAATCTGGGACCGGGCGATTATACCTTTCGCGTGCGCGCCACCAACGGCGAGGGGCAATGGTCCGATACGGCCGCTGTGCTGTCGTTCCGCGTGCTGCCGCGCGTTTATCAGACGTGGTGGTTTCGTCTGCTGCTCGCCTGTTGCGCCGGCTTTCTCGTATACGGCCTCATCCTGTGGCGCGTACGGCGTGCGCGGACGGAATTTCGCGCCGTACTGAACGAACGCACCCGGATCGCGCGCGAAATCCACGACACGCTGGCCCAGGGCTTCGCGGGCATATCGGTCCAGCTTGAACTGGTTTCCCGTCTGCTGACCCAGGCGCCCGAAAACGCCCGCGGTCACCTCGACCAAGCGCGTATCCTCGCTCGCAGCTGTATAGACGATGCTCGGCGTACAATTTGGGATCTTCGCAATACGGATCGCGAGGAGTTACCTACCCGTCTATCTAAGCTGGTGCGCGACGCCGCGCAAAGTTCCGGAATCGATATCCGGTTCCAGGTACGCGGCACGTACCGGCCGCTGCCGGCGCAAACCGAAAACGAGATTGCGCGTATTGCCCAGGAAGCGATCGCAAACGCGGTCCGGCACTCGCGCGCCCGGGTGATCGACTCCTATCTGATGTTCGATGAATCGCTCGTGCGGCTCACGGTATCGGATGATGGTTGCGGGATGAAAACTGTAGCGAGCTCCGATGGACACTACGGCCTGACAGGTATGCGCGAGCGCGCGCAGAGCATTGGGGCCGCCCTATCGATCCTGAGCGAAGAAGGTGCGGGAACAACAGTGAAGGTGGAGGCGCCGATTCGGTGAATCAGACAATTAAGGTACTCGTCGTGGACGATCACCACGTAGTCCGGCAGGGTATCGCGGCTCTCATCAACAGCGCTGAGGATATGACTGTGGTCGCGGAAGCCGCCAATGGGCGCCAAGCGGTCGATCTGTTCCAGGAGCATATACCCGACGTGACGATCATGGATCTCCGGCTTCCCGTGCTAACCGGCGTCGAAGCGATCACCGCGATACGGCGGCAGCATCCGGCGGCCCGCATTATTGTTCTGACGACCTTTGACGGGGACGAGGACATCTATCGGGCTCTTCAGGCCGGGGCGCGCGGCTACCTGCTGAAAGACATGTTCGGCGACGACTTGATGGACGCTATCCGGACCGTGCACGCCGGGAAGACTCGCATTCCCGCCGCCGTGGCGCAAAGGTTAGCCGATCGCATGGCAGGTCCGGAACTCACGCCGCGCGAACTCGACGTCTTGAAACTCATTGTGGCGGGTAACAGCAACAAGGAAATCGCCGGCCGTCTCTTTATTTCCGAGGCGACGGTCAAAACTCACATCAACAGTTTGCTGGGTAAGTTGCAAGTGAGCGATCGCACGCAAGCGGCGACGACGGCTCTACAGCGGGGCCTGGTGCATCTACCGCAGGGGAGCAAATGAACCGATTCTTTATCGCGCTGCTTTTGTTCGCCGGAACCGCGTTAGGTGCGTGGCGGCAGGCAACCGAGGCCGAGTTGAAGGACGTGATCCCGGCCCGCGCGCCGGTACAGAACGAGCGCATCGAGACCGAGATGAAAACCGCGTCGGGCATCACCGATGGCAAGGGACACTTTATCGCCGGAGTGGTTTTGATCACTGCGGGGTACTCGGCCGACGGGAAGTATTCCCACTTCCTTGTCATTCAAGCGCCTGTGCAGATCGGAGATATCAGTCTGAAACCCGGCGAATACGTGTTCGGCTGGACAAAGGGTCAGGATAGTCTGCATGTGAAGTTCTACAACGCCCACACCGGAGAGCTACTGGGCTCGGCAGAGGCGCTTCGCACCAGCAGAAGCGGGCCCGTCGAGCAATTCCGGATGTCCGCTCCTGGGGAAAACCCCGTAGTACAGATCGGAAGGTTCGCAATCCCGTATAGAGTAGAAGGTTTGGCGAAATAACCGCTATAATTTTCCCCGTAAAGGCACTTAAGTTCGAGTGGACGCGTTAACGACACGACCGGAACTGAACGAGCTGGAACGGATTCGGAGCGAAATCCGCCGAACCCGCTCTATCGAAGACCTGCGCTGGTATTTCGAGCGCCTGAAGCAGTTGCGGCCCGAGTATCTGGAAGACTTTGACGCTCTCGTCGCAATTTCGACTCTGCAGAACGAGACGATTGAACGCGCCAGGGATCTGCTGAAAGGCGACCAACTGCCATCCAAGCCGGAGACCGTGTCCGCTCCTCCTGCTGCGTCGGCCCCTGCGCCTCCGGAACCGGCGGCACGGACCGAAGCGGCCGAGATCGGACCCGAGGTTGAGCGCCTTGATCCTAAAGTGTGGCAGAGGACTGTTTATCTGGCGCTGTTTTTCGGGTTGCTGCTGTTCGCGGCTTTCTTTTATCTGATTCAAACTGCTCGCCGTTTGAATCTCACGCCGGATACGACTGCGCAGTCCGGAAGCGTGCAGCAGCAAAAGGCCGTTCCGGCAGCGCAGAACGGTTCTGCTGTCGCGCCGCAGGGAAAGCCCACGGTTCGGCTGTACACCGATCTTGTGCCCGGTTCCGTTTCCATTGACGGAGGCACGCCGCAAGACCTCAAAGACGGCGAACTGGTCCTGGATGATTTGCACGCCGGACCGCATTCCATGCGCGTTGCGGGAAATGGTGGATCGGCCGAGTTCAATTACGAAGTTTCCGAAGACTCCACGCCCAAACTCACCGGGCAGCCGTCAGCCTCGAATGCGATGGCCGTGCTGGTCGCATCGGATAACGGAAAGGCGACGCTGGTCACCAACACCGATAACGCGCAGATCAGCGTCGACAACGCAATCGCCGGACAAGCCTCAGCCGACGGCCTCCCGCTCGACAATCTGGCCAAGAGTGATCACTTGCTTCAGGTCGGGCAAGGCAAGGATCTGCAGCGCTTCGTCTGGACCTATACGTCCGCCCCAACGCTGACGGTTTACGTCAAGTCAGATCCAAACGCCGGTACGGTAGTCGTGCTGACGCACGAGGATGATGCGGAAGTCTTCATTAACGACAAGCCGTATCGCCGTCAAACGGAAGCGGGCCAGATTCGGATCCCGCTCAAAGTCGGTGACTACATGATCCGTGTGCATAAAGCTGGCTTCATCGATCCGCCGCCGCAGCAAGTCACAGTGAAAAAGGCTGAGGAAACCGCCGCCAAGTTCCGCCTTGATCCGCTGCCGAGAGTCGCTACGTTGCAGGTCAAGGGCGCGCTCCCAGGAACCATGGTCTTCGTCGACGGCGAAATGGCGGCCTCCATCGGGGCGGATGGTGTCGCGTCCATTTCAAACGTCAAACCGGGCGATCACTCGATCGAACTGAGGCGCGATCAGGCGCTTCCCAAACGGTTTGAACGCTCCTTCAAAACAGGCGATGTGGTCCTACTGTCCGGTCAGGATGTGGTCTTGGCGAAAAGCATCACCACGCCGGCCGTTTCTAGTGGCACGCTCGCCCCTCCACCGCAGCCAGCTCCAGCAGCAACCGGCCCGTCCGACACCGCCCAAAACAACGGGATGCAGATCGAAGGAGCCCAGGTCAAGCGCGGCGGTGGCTTCGTTCCTTATCACATGCCTCGCGTCGCGGGCCGATACTCCTTTGCCGGGCAGATGCGCAAAACCGGGTTTCTGCACCACGGCAAATTCTCCTGGTATGCCGGATTTGAGGACTCCCGCAATTATGTGCTGTTTGTCGCCGACGGCAAGCACGTTTCCGTACATCAAGTGATTGACGGAAAATCGACCGAGGTGAGCCGCATACCGTTCCAGTTTGACCCCGACACCTGGATCCAGGTGGATATGTCGGTAAAACCCAACGTAATCGCCGCGCGTGTGAAGACGCCCGAGACGGGATGGGAGGAAGTCGGCTCAGTCGAAAGCACCGGCCGCGACTTCACGCAGAACAATGTTGGGCTATACGTTCCAGGGAACGATGAAGTCGCGATAGCTAATTTCCGCTTCAGTAATCATTGAAGAACGCGCGACAATGGTCCGGTGGACGAGAAAGCGTTCTACCGCGAATCGCAGACAACCAAGCCATTCACTCTTAATTGCCCTTTCTGCCGCACCAGCGAGACCTATGACCTGCGCTGGCTGGTGCGCCGCAAGATCGATCGATTACCCGGCAGAGCCGATGAGCGCGACCGCGCGAAATTCGCCAAGGCAGCCAGCTACATGGTTCTGTTGGACGATAAGACTGCCTGCAAGAATCCACGCTGCCGCCGTACCTTCGAGATCTCCGGTGTCAAGACAACCGCCTTTCTCACCGATTGATTCGTGAACCCGAATCGGCTCGGAACTTATACTTGAGGTATGTTCTTTCGACGAGATCGCCCGAAGGTTCCGACTTTCTCCGAACGAATCGATTTGTTGAAGCAGGCTGGCTTTACAACGGAGCAACTTCCGGACGGACGCGTCAAGATCACGAAGCATGGCGTCGGGGCCGTCGTTGGCGATGAAGGCAAGAATCAGCCGGCGATTGAAAAAGCGGGAGTCCTCGTGGGGGGGCAGGTCGCCATCTTAGTAGCCGCCGGTTTTCAGGAATTTCTCGAACTGCCCAACGGACGGCGTCTGCCCGCCACTTCGGAGCAGCTCCACAACCTGCACGAATTCGAAGAAGACGTAAAAGAAGCGCTCGGCGTCGTCAATCTGTACAACACCTCACTGGGCACGACTAGCCGGAAGCATGTCTACGATCGCGTCTACAAGCGCGACATCGGCCAGCAACCCAAGCCGTGGGAGCGCAAAGACAACCGCATCGTCGCGCCAAACACGAAGCAATCGTTATAGTTTTAGAATCCGCCGCATTTCGTTGAACGAGATTGCGCTGAAGGGGTCAGCTCCGGTGATGTCTGGCGCGAATGGCTGCACCAGAATGTCCTTTGCCGCTTCATTCCTGCCTGCATGCTCCAAAGACGAGGCCAGCATGGCGCGCGCGCGCAGGTCGAGACCTGCTGTCTGTTTCACAATCTCCGCCCACGCCTGAGCCGCATCCGCATACTCGCCATGCAGGAATAGAGAAAATGCCAAGGACTTCGGATCGCCCCGACCCGTCGCCGCATTCCGGTAAGCCTCTGCCACTGGGGTTTTGAAGGCGGAGTTGCGCGCCAATAGCTGGTTCGCGACTGTCTGCCGGCCGAGCGCCAGATCCCAAATCGCCAGTTGGCTTTGCGCGATCGAATTCAAAAGAGGGACAGTAAACGTTTGTCCCTGGAGTTCGCCTGCTGCTTCCGCGATTCCTCTTGAAACCGCAGTCCAATTCGCATGAATCAGAGCCAAGCCCGGACCGGCGGATGCGCGCCTCGCGGCGAAGTACGCGCTCATGACTTTATCGGCCTCGGCAACATGGCCACTCAACAGGAGACAGATTGCCAACCCCTGCTGCTCGTTTGGATTATCTCCGAGGGTTTGGAATACCTGCGCTGCTTTCTCAAACCGGCGTGACGTCAACAATCCGAGGGCAAGGGCGTGCTTTATGTCCGTTCGATTCGGTGCGATTTCGATCGCCTTCCGAAAATCCGCTTCGCCTGCTTGGGCCTCGCCCAGCAGAAAACGTTCGGTGCCCAGCGACGCGAGCGAATCGACATCGTTCGGGGCGAGATTTACCATCGCCTGCATCGCAGCGGTCTGTTGCGCGAGCGGTTCGCGGCCGATCCGCGCCGCCATCACGGCCAGTCTCGCGCGATCCAGCGGAACGAAGCCAGCACTCTGCGCATGCGCCGCCGCAAGCGTCTGCGAAGCCTCGGTCGGATCGGAGGATTGCTGCTCAATGAGGGACAAGTACGCCATCCCGAAATGCGGATCAAACGCAATCGCCTGGCGCAGCAGCGATTCCTTCCCCGCACGGTCCGTCGTTTCGAGTGCGGCGGCGTAAGCCCTTAGCGCGTCATCGTTAGAGGTCGAAAATTGCCCGGCATCCGGCGACAACTGCTTCGCCAACCGGTTCACCACGGCAACATAACTCGGCGCAGTCGCCGTCAGAACCTGGGTTGCGTGCTGATCTGCCAGGTTGGTCACCGTCATTTCGCCGCGCAGATGCCCCGCTCCTGCCGGTCATTGTGATGAGGACAGTTCCCCGCCGCCTGCGCCGCATAAGCGCCGGACGGTGTTTCGACGGCGGTCGCGGCAACCGAACGGGCAGTGAGCAGGTCTTCCCGCAAAGCATCCGCCAGTCCAATATTGATTGCACTGCCGGCCGGTTCGTCGGACAGAATGTTCGCGGGCAGGATCGCAAGCCGCCGCTGCTGCGATGTACTCGGCCTCGTGCAGCTTGCAACGACGCACGCCAGGACACAAACGAAGATGCGCAGCCGATTCGCTATCAACCTCGGATTGTAGCCGAGCCGGTGCTTAGAACGTGATTTTGCTGCTCGTCTGGAACCGGTGGTAATCCCGGAATTGAACTTCGTCCTTCATTAGCTTGCGTGCGCCCACTCGCACCGCCACCCACGCTCGTTTGGGCAGCAGAAATTGCCGGCCATTCACCGTCGCGTAATCATAGCTGACCGAAAGAGCCGATTCGGTGTATTGCGCGTCCTTTGGAATGTCCACAGCCTGCAGCGCGATCGAGCGCGTCACGAAAGACGAAGCGTCGATATATAGCAGCCCGCGAAAAGAACAGAGCACTCGGGAGTCGCCCTGCGCCGTTGCGATGGCGTATTTAGAATGCGCGCGAAGAACGGAATACTCGACCACATAAACCTCGCTGCCGCTGAGCCGCGCCTTGCCTTTGAACGTAAACTTCGCGTCGGCTTCTGGCGCGTACACGGCCTGCAGTAACTCTCCGAACTCGCCATCCATCCGCAAACCGGGCAATTTGTCGTGCTCAGTCGATTTCCGTTCTCCGTTGACCTCAACCGTCCGATAGGCCTCTGCGCCACCTGTGTAGCGCAGCACTTCCGACATGTCGCCCTTCACCCGCCAATCGGGCTTGGCGGCCGCTCGCGCCACATACTGCTGGGTGTTCACGACGCACATGAAATCCGGCAAGCTGTTCTTGTAGGCGACGGCGCGCTCCCGTGCACGTGCCAGGATTGCATCCAAATCCGGCCCGCTTGGATTATCCGTCTTGCCGGCCAACAACACCGGTTCGTCAATGTTCAGCAGCGGGCTCAAAGCCGCAGGAGGCGCACCAATCGCTTGACCCGCCCGTACCGCATCGGGCGCCAGGATCTCAATGTCTCTGCGCCGTTCGTATTCGTCCGACCCGTCCAACGCGCGCGCAACGAGCGTGTAATGTCCAGGCTGCATCGATTGCTCATCGAGGAAAACAAGGCTGCGATACTTCCCGGATTGGTCGAACGTACCGAGGAGAGGTAACAGCGCAACGCGTTTGCCATCATTCTGCACTTCGAGCTGCATCTGCGCCCCGTCCTTTGCCACATCGCCATCCAAACTCAGTAGCACCGGCATCTGAGCGCCCTTCCCCAGCGCAATACGCGGCGCAGCAAACGGCACCATCCGCGCCGATCCGTAGGTGAGCGGATCGTCCTGATCGCCCGCTTTATCCGCCGATTTCACGACCACGATATCGGACAAAGGATTGTTCACATCCTCAGGATGGATCTCAAACGGAAGCGTGCTTGTGCTCAGCGCTCCGCTGTTGTCATCGCGCGCCACCACCTGCAGCTTGTATTTCCCTGCACCCAGAAGCAAGCTGCGCGCCACCGTGAATACGTCCGGCACGCCCTGCCCGGAATCTGACCCCGAGAATGCCGCGCTCTGGCTTAACGTCTGTACCAGGCGCCCGTTGCCATCGGAGATGATCGCCAGTTCGGAGTAACGCACCGTCGAGACGGAGAGTGTTTCGTCCTGTTGCTCCATCAATCCCGCGGACGGGATCTGCACTACGACTTCTGTGCGCACCTTTCGCTTTTTCGCACCAAGCTGCAACACGGTGGAATCGACCGGGAATGCGCCGGACCCGTTGCCAGCGGTTGCGAGCGCCGCAAACAGATCCGCTTCATACGGCATCAGACGCAGCGCCTTTTCGCCTGCAACCGCATAGTAACCAGCAGGCGCGCGCACATGCAGACCCGTCCGCGAAGACTGAATGTTCAGAGGATGAAATCGGCCGTCGGCAGCGTCGCTTGCGTTCTCGAAGCTGACTTCATAATCCGCCTTCAGGTCCTCCACAGCAGCCCGCAGCACACTTGCGTTTTGGGACACTCGCGCGCTGTACAGACCTCCGGTTGCAAGCGCCAGATCGCGCATTGCATCCGCGCCAACCTCATTCTTTTCGTTGGCCTGCTCCGGGCCTTTGTTCTTCCCGGCAATCAACTTCTTCGCCTTCAAAGCCGCCGCAGGAGATAACACGGGACACTGAAGCACATAGACGGCAACCCCGGCACGGCCGAGATCCGCGGCAAGTGTTTTGATTTCGCTCGGGGCAGCCGCTTGCCCATCTTCCGTCGCAAACAGAACCAGATCCTTGCGTCCCGGATTGGCGCCCTGCTCGGCCGCCAGTGCGAAACACAGCGCCAGCCAGGGTCGCATGCGCTGCCCGGAAACCAGTTCGTCAGCCGCCTTGACTACGCCTTCTGGCTTTGACTCCGCGAGTCCGGCGCCATCCGTCTGCCCCAGCCTGGACACTGCCTGAAGAAGCACCGATCGATCGGAAGTTGCGGGCTGTACGAGCCGTAACTGCGTAGCGTCAAAGAGTGTAACGCTGACATTAGCCGTAAGGCTCGCCACAAAATCCGATGCCGCTCGGATACAGGCGGGGGATGAAGTGTCCACCAATAGGATCAAGCTTCCCGGAACCGACGAACGAACCACTTGGATTCCATTTTTTGGGTGTCCGTCGTCCAGCAAGCTGAAGTCAGATGGGCCCAGATCGGTAATGTCGTTCTGGCGATCATTCTGGACCACCAAGTGGAATCCGATCCGATCCACATCCCCGGATGCGGCCCAACACTGCACAGCCCAGAGAGCGAGCACAGCTCCGCCCATCTTGGATAACAACCACCGATGCGAAATCAACACTGGTTCAGTCCGTTGATGTTAGCAGATCGCAGCCCCTCCAGCGGTTTGTATACCTTAGTTGAAAGTACGGTATGAAATACTCTGTCGCGTTGATGGTACTGGCGCTTGCCGGAGCCGGCCGCCTACCCGCAAATTGGCCCACTTTCGGTGGAGATGCCCAACGCAGTGGATGGGCGCGTGAGGAGAGCGAGATCTCCCCCAATAACGTCAGGCAAATGCGCCTGGTCTGGACTCTGAAGCTGGACAATCAGCCGCGCGAGTTGAATATGCTGACATCGCCCATCGCGATCAGCCCGGTGTATACCAACAGCGGGGTGAAGAACCTCGTCGTTGTCGGCGGCAGTTCCGACAATCTCTTCGTCATTGATGCTGATACCGGAAAGCTCGTATGGCAAAAACATTTTCCGAACGAAGGCCCCCCGCCCAGCGGACCTCAGAGTAGTGGGTCTTACTTCTGCCCCAACGCGCTGAACGATACGCCCGCCGTCATCCACACCAATGTCGGGTATACCGTTTATGTCATTTCCACGGATGGCGAACTGCACGGCCTAAATCTTCTGAACGGCGAGGACCGCTTCCCGGCTCATAACTTCGTTCCGGCTTACTCGAAGAACTGGAGTCTCAATGTGGCGAACGGCTCCGTTTACACAACAACCTCGCAAGGCTGCGCGGCTGCCCCATCCGCTGTCTGGGCCATCGACGTCAGCAATGCCAGCATGCCCGTAGGCAAGTTTGTCGCCGACCGCTTCGGTGGAGGAATGTGGGGCCGCGGCGGGGTCGCCATTGCCGAGAACGGTACAGTGTACGCTGCGACGGGGGATGGGCCGGTGGACCCCGCGGGAGGCAAGTACGGCGACAGTGTGGTGGCTCTCGCGCCCAAAACCCTCCAGATGAGTGATTACTTCACCCCGCCCAACGCGAACTACCTGACTCGCAAGGATCTGGATATGGGCAACACCACTCCGGTCCTGTTTACTTTGAAAGACCACCAGTATCTCGTTATCGGCGGCAAAGAAGGCGTGCTGACTCTGCTTGATACAAAATCCCTTGGGGGCGACACCCACCGCAAAGCGGTTTATCAAACGCCGCAATACCTGAATGCCGAAGCCGATATCGCGGGCCGGGGCTTCTGGGGGGCGTTCGCCAGCTTGGCAAGACGACACGGGCGCGCGCTGGATCTATGCGCCTGGCTGGGGTCCGGTGAATCCGGCCGCGCCTGCCTTCCCCAAGACAAATGGAGCCGGTCCGAACGGCAGCATCCTGGCGTTCCGGGTCGAACTCGAGAACGGATCTCCTGTTTTGAAACCCGCTTGGATCTCAGGCGATATGAGCGTTCCCGAACCGCCCATCGTCGCTAACGGAGTGGTGTTTGCTTTATCCAGCGGCGAATTCACGCGCCAGATCGCGCCCGACGGCCACACCTACTCGTCGCAGGAGCGCCGCCAACTCAGCAACGGCCATGCCGTACTGCACGCCTTCGATGCCGCGACCGGCGCCGAACTCTTTTCGAGCGGCCCACTGCCCTCCTTCACCCACTTAGGCGGAATTGCGGTCAGTGCCGGCCGTGTGTTCGTGACCCTAAACGATGGGTCCGCTGCTATGTTTTGGGGTTCCCGAACAGTAGTCAGTAGAGGTATTCCCCCGATTCCCTATCGTCAATGTTAGAATTGAAGCTAGGCTTCCGGGAATCCAGTCACTTCATGAAGAGCAGCAACGGCCTTTGGCGAGACGAGTTGGCGGGCGAACTCCCCTCCGGCTTGGCGAAAGAAATCGACGTTTTCGAGACCGAAATCGCCCTCAAAAAACAGGGCAAGATCGACGACAAAGTCTTCGCGGAAACGCGCCTGCGCCGCGGCTGCTACGGGCAGCGTTACGATAATGGCCGCCGCCATGATGGCCGCGCTACTCGCGAACTGAACTACCCGTCCGGCAGCTCACAAAAGGCCCGCACACGATGTGGGACGCCCCGGGCATGCAGCGTATCAAGATTCCGTTCGGCGGCTTGAATGCGCGAACAACTGGAAGTTCTGGGCGAGCTTGCGGAAGAGTACTCCGACGGCATAGCGCACATCACCACCCGCCAGGACGTGCAGCTTGCATTACGTGCATCTGGACGATACGCCAACAATCATGCGCCGTCTGGCAGCTGTTGGTATCACGACACGCGAGGCTTGCGGCAACACGGTTCGCAACGTCACCGGATGCCCCATTGCCGGCGTTTGCCGGGATGAAGTCTTCGACGTAACGCCGTACGCAAAGGCCTGCACGTACTTCTTGCTGGGCCATCCCGATGCTCAAAACTTCGGCCGCAAGTTCAAAGTATCGTTTTCCGGATGCGCCGAACACGCTTGCGCCTTGGCGCGAATTCACGATTTCGGCGCTATCGCAGCCGTGCGCGAGATCGACGGCGAAAAGAAGCGCGGCTTCGCGCTTATACGTCGGCGGCGGGTTGGGTCCCGTTCCCTATCAAGCGAAGCTATTGACGGAGTTTCTTCCGGAAGAAGAGCTCTTGCCAACGGCGCAAGCGATCGGCCGAGTCTTTAGCCGCTTCGGCGAACGCAAAAATCGCAATCGCGCCCGCATGAAGTTTGTTGTCGACAAACTCGGTCATCGACGAATTCCGTCGCGAAGTCGAAGAAGAGCGCAAAGCCTTGCCCTTTGAGCCGCCTGGACGGATTACCTGAAGGATGTTGCGGCCTATGAAGAGAAGCCGCTCAAAGCCGGCCGAACCGCTCGTTCAGATCCAGCCTGCGCCAAGGCGGGCTTTGCCGATTGGCTCGCCAGCAACTCCTACACGCAGAAGCAGCCCGGTTACGCGACAGTCACAATCGCTCTGCCGCTGGGCGATATCACTTCGTACCAGCTCTACAAGCTCGCCGACATCGCGCGCAAATACACCCGCGAAACGATGCGCACGACGGTCGAACAGAACATTGTTCTGCGCTGGGTGAGCGAGGCCGATCTGCCCGCGCTGTACGATGAACTCGCCGCGGTCAAGTTAACGCCGCGGGAGCAAGTCAGGTGTACGACGTTGTGTCGTGCCCCGGAACCGATACCTGCAAGTTCGGCATTTCTTCGTCACGCGGTTTGGCGGGTGAACTTCGCCGCCGCTTTGTTGAGCGCAACGGATCGGTCGATCAAGCTGTCAAGAATCTGCGCATCAAAATCAGCGGATGCTTCAACTCGTGCGGCCAGCATCACATCGCCGATCTCGGATTCTATGGCGTCAACCGCAACAAGAATCGCTACAACGTCCCACATTTCCAGGTGATCCTGGGAGGCCAGTGGACGCGAGAACGCCGGAGCGTATGGTTTGGCAATCGGCGCGGTCCCGTCAAAGCGGATTCCCGAAGCGGTAGATCGCATCACGGAGCGTTACGTCGCGGAACGTCAATCCGACGAATCTTTCCAGAAATTCGTAGCGCGCATCGGCAAAGCCGAATGCAAGAAGATTATCGAACCGCTTGATGGAGATACCACCGCACGAAGTCGATGCATCGGTCTACACGGACTGGGCGGATGCGCGCGAGTACACCATCGGCGATCTCGGTATCGGCGAGTGCGCCGGCGAAGTGGTATCTGTCATCGAGTTCGAACTGACCGCCTGCGAGCGCGAAGTGTTTGAGGCGCAGTTACTGCTGGAGAAAGGCGAAGTCCAGACAGCCAGCACTGCCGCGTATAAATCCATGCTGCACGGCGCTGCCGCTCTGCTTGACTGGCGGCTCATCCCGCACACGGCGGATCCGGACAACATCGTTGCTCAGTTCCGGAAGTACTACTTCGATACGGAGGACTTCTTCGATCCGTTTGTGGGTGGCGCGTTCGCAGCGGTATTTCTTCCGCGTACATGAAGCCAAGGGCGCGGCGGCGCACGCACGAAGCGGCGCATCAAACCGTAGAAGAGGCACAGCTATTCCTCGAAGCGTGCCACAGTTGCTACACGCGTCTTTCCTCGCAGCCGGTGAAGGTGTAACTCGATGCGCATTCTCGCTCGACAATGTTGATCACATAAACGTCAAGATTTTCGCCCGCACCGGATACGGGCCGGTGGACCTCGATCCAGCCATCCCGATGTTTCATCGCTGGATCCAGGAATCGCTCTCTCGATGACTTGCTCATCGACGTCGCCGATTACCGCCATGTTCCGGCAGGTCCCGGCGTGATGTTAATCGGCCACGCCGCGAACTACAGCCTTGATCTGGCATTCTCCCGCCTCGGTCTTTTGTACAACCGCAAGTTGCCACTCGAAGGGATCGCTGGACGAGAAGTTACAAAGTGCGTTCGCGTCCGCTCTCGCGGCCTGCGCTCTGGTCGAAGAGGATGCGGCATTTCGCGGCAAGCTGGAATTTGATGCCGGCGACGTGGAGATTGCTTTCAATGATCGATTACTCGTGCCCAACGACGAAGCGACCTGGAGCGCGCTGCGTCCCGCTGTCGAGGCGATTTCTGAACCATCTCTTTGGCCGTGACGCCTACACGCTTGAACGCGTCGGCGAACCGCAGGGAACGTCTTCGCATCGCGGCAAAGGCTGCTCGCTATGTTCCTGTCTCGACCTTGCTCGAGCGCAGCGGCGCGGTGGCTTTCAAGCAGTAATTTCTTTCGTGTTACTGTAGTTACTTCTAAGGTGCTCGTCTTCACAGACGAGTGAAAAGGGAAGCGGGTGAAAGTCCCGCACGGTTGCGCCACTGTGAACAGCGAGTGGTCCGCCATGAAAGCCACTGTTCCATGCGGAATGGGAAGGCTGCGGAAGCCACGACGACCTGTGAGTCAGGAGACCTGCCTTGGAAGCGGTTCGTGCCGCGCTTCGCGTGAAGGCGTCTGGTGCAGGATTCTTCCCCGCCCCGTATTTCTTCTTCCGATCGAGCGTACCGGACCATGACATGCGTTTGGAGGCGCAGTTCCTCGGAAGGGCCATGCTTACACTCATCACCGGCGGCGCGAGAAGCGGTAAAAGTTCATTCGCCCAATCTCTTTGCAACGGCGCGGAATCCGTCGTGTACATCGCGACTGCAACTGCGATCGACGAAGAAATGCAGGCGCGCATTGCGCGGCATCGCGCGGATCGGCCCGTTTCCTGGCACACAGTAGAGGAACCGCTCGCTGTACCGGAAGCTATAGTCCGCCATTCGGTACAGGCCGCGATCGTACTTGTCGACTGCATCACACTTTGGGTCAGCAACCTCCTGTACCAATCGCGCGCTGATGATCCAGAAGTGCAGCAGCGCGATTTGCTCGGGGCAGTGAATTCGTTCCGGCAGTGCACGGAACGAGCAAACGTGGTCGCCGTCACGAACGAAGTCGGCTGCGGTCTGGTTCCGGAAACACCCCTAGGCCGGCTTTTCAGAGATCTCCACGGTCTCGCAAATCAGCGCTTGGCATCTGCCGCCCACTCGGTCTACTTACTCACGGCCGGCATCCCACTAAGGATTAAATAACGATGAAAACACCGCTGTACTTAGTAGGACTTGCACTTACTGCCGCTTGCCTGCGGGCGGGCTCGCTCTCTGGCGCGATTCAGGATGCCCAAGGCGGCGCCGTTCAAAACGCGACCATCCAGTTAGTCTCTGAAACCGGCGACGTGCAACACAACACGCAATCTGATGCAAAAGGCGCGTACTCTTTCGGCTCGGTCGCCGCGGGCGAATACCTGCTCGAAGCCGATGCCCCCGGCTTCGCATCCTATCGGCTCGAACACATTCGGATTGGCAAGGCCGATTCGCTCCAGCGCAATCTGACGCTTCAACTCGGCGCCGTACAGCAGGAGATCTCCGTGACGGCGTCCAGCACGCCGCAACCAGTAGATCAGGTTTCCAAAGCGCTTTCGGTGATCAGCTCGGCATCCATTGAACAGCGGGATCAGTACTCGTTGGTAGGCGCGCTCGAACAGACGCCCGGGGTTCGGATCACCCAGCAAGGCGGGCCGGGCTCGTTCAGCGAGATTCGTTTGCGTGGACTCGAACCGCAGGACACGGCGGTGCTGGTCGACGGCCTGCGCCTGCGCGATCCCTCTGGAACGCAGGCCGACGCGACGGGTCTGCTGGATGACTTTCTGACGGTGGACACGAACCGCATCGAGGTTTTGCGCGGTTCCGGGTCTTCACTGTATGGCACGAACGCTATCGGCGGTGTGGTTAACGTCATCACGGACGAGGGGGGCAGCCCCACTCACGGCTCATTACAGCTCGAAGGCGGTGGTCTCGGACTGTTTCGCGGAACAGCCGCTCTGGGCGGCGGCAACAAAGACGATCGTCTGCAATATAGCCTGGGCATCACTCACCTGAATGTCACCGAGGGCGTAGGAGGCGATCAGCCGGCTCGGACGACCAGCGCGCTAGGGCGGATCGCTTTCCGGTTGACGCCAACGACGCAACTGATTGCGCGATTCTTCGGCTCTGACGGCTTCGCGATCTTGAGCAGCGAGCCGGTTGGCCTGGTGAATGGCAACAGCGGGATCGTCAATGCAATTGCGGGCCAGACATTTACTCCCTCCATGGCCGATTCCGACTATCACCGCACCGGCCGCTATGAAACCGGCGCGCTATCGCTGATCGGGCAGCCGGCCACCTCGCTCGGTTATGCGATCGATTACCAGGCAGTCAACTCGACCAGAACCTATGAGAACGGACCCGCCGGGACCGGTTTTCAGCCGGATGGACTTACCCGCACTGACTACAACGGCGGCACGCAGACATTGAATGCGCGGGTGAATTACCAGGCCGGCTCCCATAACTTACTCACAGGCGGTTACGAATTCGAGGACGAAAGTTATAACAGTTGGTCAACGGCAATACCCGATAGCACATCGAATACATACGCGCAGGCAGTGCAAACCAGCAACTCCCTTTTCGGCCAGGACCAGATCCGGTTGTTTGACGGACGGCTTTATGTCTCGCTGGGTGGACGCGCGCAGTATTTCTCCCTCGACAAGCCCATCTTCACTCCGTCTGCTTCCGCGCCCTACGAGGGTGTCGCTTTCAGTTCGCCGCCTGCGGCCTACACCGGCGACGGATCCGTCGCGTACATGCTGAGGCGGAGCGGCACAAAGATTCGGGCCCACGTCGGCCGGGGCTATCGAGCGCCTTCTCTCTATGAGAGGTTTGGGGCGGGCTATGATGCATTCTTCGGCTACTCAGTCTATGGCGATCCGAGGCTGCAGCCTGAACAATCGATTGCCGTGGACGCCGGAATCGATCAATCCCTATTGCATGACAAGCTGCACCTTTCGGGAACCTACTTCTACACCCGCCTCCAGCGCGTCATCACGTTTGACTCGTCCGGCTTGATCGACCCCACAACGGACCCGTTCGGCCGCTTTATCGGGTACCTGGATACTCGCGGCGGTCTGTCGCGCGGTGTTGAATTGAGCGCGCATTGGAGCGCCACCGCATCATTGACGGTTTCGGGCGCCTACACATACACGGACGCCCGGGAAGAAAGTCCGCTCATTCCGGATGTCTACCGGACTTTCGTGGCGCCGGAACATCAGTTTTCGGCCTATGCCGTGCAACGGATCGGCAAACGCATCTTCCTCGATTTCGCAGCGAGCACAGCCAGCAATTACCTCACAGAAGTCTTCAACGCCGACTTCGCCGCCATCGCCTACCGCTTCGCCGGTCAGAAGCGGCTGGATGCCGGTGCGAGTTACACACTGCCCCTCTCTGAGAGTAAATCGGTTCGCCTCTTCGCAGAGGCTGAGAACCTACTCAATCAGACTTACTATGAAAGCGGCTTTCTCACGCCCGGTATAACCGCCCGCGGTGGTCTACAATTCCGATTCTGATGCGTAACGACTGCTTGCAAAAATGGCTGGCAGACCGGTTCATTCGGGTCGCGTTCCTCTTCGCGTGCGCCGGCCTGCTGCCGCTTTCAGCGGCTCCCAAGCGCATCGTCTCTCTATCTCCGAACACCACAGAGATCCTGTACGGAGTTGGCGCATTCCCAAACGTCGTCGCCGTTTCCCAATTCTGCTCGTATCCGCCCGAAGCATTAAAGCTGCCGCGCGTTGGCGGCTGGCAGACCAGCGATGCTGAGAAGATTGTCATGCTGCGTCCCGATCTCGTCGTACTGACTCGGCCGCAGGGTCCGTTCATCTCCGATAAGCTGGCTGCCTTCTCGCTGAAGAGTCTCGCCGTGCCGTCCGATACTCTCAGTGACGTGTTCTCTGCCATCGCCATGATCGGCGATGCTACGGGTCATGTCGAACAGGCAAAGCAACTCGCCGCGCAGACTCACGCGACAATCGATCAAGTGAAACGCGAAACGGCGAAGCTGCCGGTACGCACCGCAGTCATCGTAATCAGCCGGACACCCGGATCGCTTTCGGAGATGTATGTAGCTACCCAGGGAAGTTATCTGGTCGAGCTGTTATCCATTGCCGGGGGCCGGTCGGTCACCGAGCCCTCGGAACCTGGTTACGTTAAATTGAGCAAGGAAGCACTGCTCGCCGCCAATCCGGACGTCATCATCGATCTGGTGCACACATCGGGCTCGCATATGGGGGAGCACTCGACGGACGTCTGGAAGGATCTGCCGGAATTGCAGGCCGTCCGCAGCAAGCGGGTTTATGAACTCGACGATCCGTTCGTCGTGCATCCGTCTCAGTTCGTCGCGCACACCGCGGAAGTGTTCGCGCGCATTCTCCATCCGGAGATCGCCGGGGCGCTGCATTGATACTGCTCGAAGGGCGCGATCTCGAATTTGGCTACGATCCCGGGCGGCGCGTTGTCTCCATATCATCTGTCGCCATCGAAGAAGCTCGCATGACCGGGCTTATCGGAGCGAACGGTTGCGGCAAATCGACCCTGGTGCGCCTGCTCGCGGGTATTCTCAAACCGCAGCGTGGCTCG
Source organism: uncultured Acidobacteriaceae bacterium (assembly GCA_963795905.1). GTDB lineage: Bacteria > Acidobacteriota > Terriglobia > Bryobacterales > Bryobacteraceae > Bog-105. The sequence goes on from CAWCJG010000003.1 coordinate 88,630, forward strand.
GTTCTGTACGCGGGGGCACGATTCACTCAGCAAGACCGCGCGAAGCTGGCGCGTCAACTCGCCTATGTGCCGCAAGACAGCTCAAGGGCCTTCCCTTTTACCGCTCTCGAAGTCGTTCTCACTGGCCGTACGCCGCATACCCCTCCGTTCCGGCTCGAGAATGCGTCCGATGTACGCTTGGCGCTCCAAGCGCTTGAAACCGTCGGTGTCGCGCACCTTGCGGAACGCCGCATTACGGAACTGTCGGGCGGCGAGCGCCAACTCGTTTCGGTAGCGCGCGCGCTTGCGCAGGAACCGGAATGCATGCTGCTCGATGAACCCGCCGCTTCACTCGATTTGAAACATCGTGCCGGCCTGATCCGTGTGCTTCGCGGCTTGTGCTCGCAAGCAGGACTGACCGTTGTTATGGTCACGCACGATCTGAACTTGCTCGACCCTGGTTTCCATTCGATCATCGCCATGAAAGACGGAAGGATCGTGCGCCACGGGGATCCAGAACAAGTACTTTCGCAATCGTCGCTCGCCGAGATCTATGACGATGAACATCTGCGCGCCCGGCGCGTCGACGGTCGGCTGTGTGTGTGGTCTGAGGTGGAAGCGTGACCAGATCCGCCGAATGGCGCTTATTCCGCGCGCTGGCGATCCTCGCGCTTTTTCTTCTAGTCGCGACGGGCGTCTCGCTGTGGGCGGGCTATGAACGCGTGACAATCTCCGGCCTGCTGCATGACCAACTCGTCCGGGCTTTGTTCATCCGCCTGCGTTTACCGCGCGTGTTGATGGCCGGCATCATCGGCGCGACGCTCGCAGCCGTGGGAGCCGCACTGCAGGCTGTGTTTCGGAACCCGCTTGCTGAACCGCTCACGCTCGGTGTTTCGGGAGGCGGCGCGTTCGGGGCCAGCGTGGCCATCGCCTTCGGCTGGGGCGCGCGCCTCGGCGGCACGCCTGTCGTGTTTCTCTGTGCTTTTGCAGGCGCACTCGCATCGGTATGGGTGGTATACAAATTGGCCCACGCCGGCATGGCGGTTGCGCCTGGCTCGCTGCTCCTCGGCGGCATCGTCGTGAACCTGGTCGCCAATGCGGGGGTACTGACCATTGAATACACGGCCGATCAATCCCGCGCTCTCGAGATTCTCCGTTGGCTGATCGGCACGCTCGACGTGGTGGGCTTCTCACTCATCTGGCGCATGCTGCTGTTTCTCGTTCCGGGTTGGATCGGCTTGCTTCTGCTCGGCCGCAACTTACAATTACTCGCCGTCGATGAACAATCCGCCGCTTCGCTCGGCGTAAATGTGCAACGCACCGAGAAACTGGTCTACTTACTTACTTCGCTGCTAGTCGGCGTGACTGTCGCTGTGGGCGGCAGTATCGCATTCGTCGGCTTAGTCGTGCCGCACATAGTGCGTTTGTTATTCGGACAGGACGCCCGCTTTGCACTGCCCTGCTCGCTTTTATCGGGCGCGGGTTTTCTCATGCTCGCGGATGCGGTCGCCCGCAGCGCCTTCGGACAAACCGAGCTTCCCGTCGGCGCAGTCACGGCCTTAATCGGAGGACCTTTCTTTCTATGGTTGATGAAACGACAGCGTCGATACGCCATGTTGTAACAAGCTGGCTTGAGCGCGCCGCCGAACGTCAGAACAGGCTGACCAAGCCGCCTGGCAGCCTCGGCCGTCTTGAAGAAGTGGCCAATCGCATCTGCGCCATTCAGGAAACACTGCAACCGAACGTGGAGAACGCCGCCATTCTGGTATTCGCGGGCGATCACGGCGTCTGCGAAGAACGCGTTAATCCGTTTCCGCAATCTGTTACGCGTCAGATGCTCCAGAACTTCCTCGCTGGTGGAGCAGCTATCAACGCATTGGCCTCAGTGGCACGCGCCGAGTTGACGATCGTCGACGTAGGGGTGGCCGGCGCTCCCATCGAACATCCGAATCTGCTGAACCGCCGGATTGCGGACGGCACAAATAACTTCTGCAAGGAACCCGCGATGTCGCGCGAACAGATGCGCGCGGCAATCCGGGCCGGTATGGATTGCGCAAGGACTGCCATTGGCCGCGGTGCTAGCGTCATCGGTATAGGCGAGATGGGTATCGGCAATACCACCGTAGCCAGCGCGCTTTGCGTCGCATTGACCGGTCTTGATCCCGCCCAAGTATGCGGGCGAGGCACGGGGTGCGACGACGCAGGCCTAACCAGAAAGCAATCTGCCGTGCGCCGCGCCGTCGAACTTCATCGCGACTCTTTGCGGGACCCCTTCGAGTTACTATCCTGCCTGGGAGGTTTTGAAATCGCCGCCATCTGTGGAGTCTGTCTGCAGGCCGCCGCAAGCCGCTGTGCGGTGCTTGTCGATGGATTTATCTCGACCGCTGCGGCGTGTGTGGCAGTCCGCATGAATGAAGCGGTGCGCGATTATCTGATCGCCTCGCATCGCTCCATCGAACCGGGACACCGGGCGCTGCTGGACGTGCTGCAACTCGAACCGTTACTCGATCTACAGATGCGGCTTGGGGAAGGAACAGGCGCCGCGCTCGCCATTCCAATCGTTCGCGCCGCTGTTGCCGCATTCACGCAAATGGCGACATTCTCTTCGGCGGGTGTATCCGAGGCGTCTTGAAATCGCTGCTGGCCGCCATCGCATTCCTGACTCGTCTTCCCGTCCCTGCTCGTGTTCACGCGGATGAGCCCGCGCTATACCGCTCCGCCCAATGGTTCGCCGCCGTTGGCCTGCTCCTTGGAGGTCTGTTCGCAGGCACGGCCTGGCTCTTGTTGCTCGTCTTTCCGCCCTCGATTGCGGCAGTGCTTCTTTTGATCGTGGATGCGTGTCTGACAGGCGCACTTCATCTGGATGGACTCGCGGACAGCGCGGACGGCTTGGGCGGAGGTCGAACGCGTGAAGACATTTTGCGTATCATGCGCGATCACGCCATCGGTTCCTATGGCGCCGTCGCCGTTATTCTTGCTCTTTTGCTGAAGGCGGTGTGCCTCAGCGAACTGTTCGCGACGCACCACGGCTTCTGGTTTCTGTTCGCCGTTCCGACCTTCGCCCGCTGGGCCATCGTCCTGCTCAGCGCAGCGCAACCTTATGCGCGGCCCGCCGAAAGGGCACGGGCGCGCTAGCCAGCCATATCAAACCGCGTCAACTGATTCTTCCAACACTCCTCTGTCTCACTGTCTGCGTGGTTGGCGGATGGCGCCGCAGCCTCGCTTGTTGGATCGCCGCTGCGCTGGTGACGCTGGTCGTTGGCCGGATCTCGCGTCGGCGCATCGGCGGAATCACGGGCGACATTCTAGGCGCGAACGTTATGTTATGCGAAGCCGTTCAGTTTGCCCTCGCCGCGGCCATGCACGCCTGACAGACGAGAGTAACAACTGCGTAGTGGGTTTAGGCGCCTTGGTCGAGGAGTCCCGTTTGGTATTTCGCGACGAAGAGGCTTTCGAAACGATTCGAAATTATGCCGTTGACAAACCCAACAAGGTCCCGATGAGTTATAGCCGACCGACTTGTTGTCCGAAAATTTGTATAAGCTATGAGTAGCGGCGTTGATCACGAGCTCTCCGCCTCTCTCGTCTACTTTGAGCCGGAGAGGAGCTGTTGAGCCGTGAACAATACAGTGAAAAATCCATCGTGTCCTTGGTGTGAACAGACAGACACTAGGAAATTAGATGCCGAACTAAAAGGCGATCCGACTTGGGAAAACTGGGAATGTCCGAAGTGCGAAAAGACTTTCCAGGGTGAGCGCCAGCCCGACGGTACGTTCCAGAAAGTCGGGATTTACCTTTGAATATCGCGGCCAAGAAATAACAGGGCCACTGATCTCGGGCGTCAGGGCCCTGTCCGTTCCATCGCTATACTAAGGGTTCCGGGCACGGAAGGTTCAGTCACTTGGGTGCTCGCTCTGTTTGCCTGTGGCTTGGATCGTTTGTGGTGCTGGTATGCGTTAAGGTGCTACTGGTTCTTGTCGGGGAGGTGACTATGGCTGACTATTCGTTCGTTTCTTCTGTTGTTGAAACTGCGTGGGCAGTCGGAGTGGGCGTTGCTGCTGGTGCAGTACCCGGACTGCCTTTTTCTTGGTTGCTCTGAATAGAGCCGTTCGCGCCGTTGCTTGAGGCCGCCGGAACTACAGCGGCTAGCTGTTTGAGTTCTTGTTTTTGCTCTTCGCCTTCGTCTCCCACTTGGTCGGTTGCGGGAGTTTCTTCGGCTCCGGCTCCACTTTCAGGATGTCCGTCACTGGTTCATCAAATTTGAGCGGATGAAGCGATAGTGGTCGTTTTTGCTGTGGCTTCACTTTCTTTCCTATGCGGCTCCAGTTGCCTGAACAGCGGTACATCCATGCTTGTCGGTTTAGGCTCAAGAAACTCAACTTCTTTAACGCGAAGCCTCTGCTGACGGCCGCGCATCTCAACATCACCGGAATAGAGCACCTTGCACGCCATATTCATTGCGGTGGCTATATGAAAGCAATCGAACTTCCTTCGCTTGCTATCGTTTGCCTTTTCGGCTGGTGATTGATAGCCAGAGATGACTTGCGCTTCTACTTTCGCCGCTGTCAGCGCTACGTCCTTAGTTACACTTTCAATCCGCGCAATTTTGTGAACTCTTGCATGATTGTCAGTTGCCACCGTCCCGAACTGATAGGAAACAACGGACACCTCTTGGATTGTCATGATGGACGATGGGTTTGTCAAGTATATAATTCCGGAGCGATTCCTTGGAAGTTGTTGATTTTACGTTGAATATAGCTTGTGACCGCGATCGGGCGCGGGAGCCCGAAGCCTGGAGCCGCCATCGGCATCCAATAACCATGAAGCACGCCGTCACGCTACTGCTGGCCGGCTCACTGGTATTTCTCGGCGCCTGTTCGAAACACGAGACAGCCGATCAGCAACGACACGAAGCGGACACCGTTGCCGGAAAGATGGGCCAGGCGGCGCATCGTGCCGCCGTCCAAGCGGATAAGGCCGGACGTGCCCTGGGCCGGCAAATGGCGCACGCTGCCCACGATGCACACGAAGGTTGGAAGGAAGATGCCCAGCGCACCAAAGACCGCAAGTAATGCCTTTCCGATCTCCGTTCTGGATCTCGCAATGGTGAAAGAAGGCCAGACGGTCCGGGACGCCTTGGAGGAAACCGTCGCCCTCGCCCGCCATGTGGAGGCTTGTGGCTACACGCGTTTCTGGCTGGCCGAGCATCACAACATGGCAGGGGTCGCGAGCGCCGCAACCGCCGTTCTGATCGGCCATGTGGCTTCACACACTTCGACCATTCGGGTCGGCTCCGGCGGGATCATGCTGCCCAATCACGCGCCCCTTGTGATCGCCGAGCAGTTCGGGACGCTCGCAACGCTCTATCCAGACCGCGTTGATCTTGGAGTCGGCCGCGCACCCGGAACCGATAGCGCAACGATGCGCGCCCTGCGCCGCCGGGCAGACAGCTCGGACGATTTTCCCGAGCAGGTGATCGAACTCCTTTCTCTGCTCGAACCCGCGCGCCCAGGCCAACCTTTACGTTCCATTCCAGGCTCCGGTACGCGCGTCCCGGTTTGGATCCTCGGATCGAGCCTCTTCGGCGCGCAGTTGGCCGCGCAACTCGGTCTGCCCTTCGCGTTCGCATCCCATTTCGCCCCGCAGCACCTGGAGTACGCGCTTTCGATGTATCGCCGGAACTTCCAACCGTCCGCGTGGCTCGACCGTTCGTATGCGATGGCCTGTATACCGGTCGTCGCAGCGCTCACGGATGCCGAAGCCGATCATCTCGCGACCAGTGCCTGGCTTCGTTACTGGGCGGTTGCGCGTGGCGATAAGGACATGCTCTTCCCGCCGCCCGTCGACGATCTATCGCAATTCATGGGACCCGATGACATCGCGCTGACACAGCCCATCCTCAACGAACTCATTGTGGGCGGTCCCGAAAAAATTGCTCAGGGCATACGGTCATTCGTCAACCGGACGGGTGTGGATGAGCTCATGATTACCTCTCCCGCTCACAGCCGCGAAGCGCGGTTCCTGTCCTATTCTTTGATAGCCAACGCTTGCCGGGAACAACCGCTGGCGGCCGAGCCGGTGACCTGCGTCTAATTTCATTAAAGTATTTCGCCTCCCTGCCGATGTGATCTTCAGAGAGGTGAACGATGCCAACCTTGGTCCGGCGCCCCGCTCCAGCGCCTGATGAGACGATCCAGCCTTCACACACGCTGGGGGTCGCGTTTCCGCTGTTCCTCACGGTGTCCGGCACTGTGTTGCTGGGCTGTGCGGCCTTGTCTTTCTATTTCCTGATGGGTTGGCGGTGAGCCGTACAATAGCAATTGCTCTTCGCGGTCCGCCCTTGTAAGGCGATTTTTCGAGCAGAAGAACCACTGCGCTTCGGACGCGTTGCGGCCAACAGCTTCCGCGGCGCGCTCGGTCAACAGGCGAACAGCGACAGCTTCAGGCGCTTTTTCGCTCCTCGCCTCGAAAGCGGTCCCAGCGGCCTGCGCGATGCGCCGAGGCCGTTCGTGCTGCGAGCTCGCCATCTGAACTCAACGACCATCGCTCCCGGCGCCAGTTTCTCTGTTGGGTTAAATCTGTTTGATGTCTCGTCCGAGTTGGTCGAGGCGTTACAGGAAGCTTTCCGCGAGGCCGCTCCACACGGTCTGGGTCCCGATCGCGCGAGAGTCTCCTTCCTCGAACTAGCACCGCTCGAGACGGTCGTGATCGCACTCGACGACTCCGCACCCGAAGCCCGGCGGGTCCGCATTCACTTATTGACCCCAACGGAACTGAAGGGCGCGGCGGATTGGGAGACAAAGCCGGTGTTTACGCCGCTGGCGTGCCGCATTCGCGATCGCATCAGCACGCTGCGCGCCCTCTATGGCGACGGCCCGCTCGCGATCGATTTCCGGGAATTTGAACGGCATTCTGCCCAAATCGCCCTGATTCAGTCACGGCTCAAAAAGAAGGAAGCCTCCCGTCGCAGCACTCGCTCCGGGCAGTGCCATTCATTGGGAGGCGTTATCGGAGAAATCGAATATTCGGGAGACTTGGCGCGCTTCCTGCCCTACCTCGAAGCGGCCCAGTGGACTGGCGTCGGGCGCTACACCGTGTGGGGCAACGGCGAGCTAACGACGCAGCCGTTTCCTACTCAACCCTAAGCCTACGCAAGCAAGACCGAGCAGCGCGAGCGTGGATGGTTCGGGAGTGGTCACGGGCGGATCGATCCCATATGTGATGTCGCTTAAAAGGAAGTTCTCCTGACCAGTAGACGTTGTGAATGTGATCGAATCGAACGGGGTGCTTGAAACAAATCCCCAAAAGTTGTCGAAATCCACCGACGAATCTGCCATAGCCGGCCTGATTGGGCGATACGTAAAAGCGGTCCGTTCGTGTAGACTTCTAGCCCGTCGCCCGTTCCGCCCTGCAATTCCAATTTCCCGCAAAAGCGTAGGTCGGCTTGTCAAAGGTGATAGTCGTGATGTCGTCAAAAGTCCATTGCAGGCATTCGTGCCCACGCAATCCGCCCAGAAATCGCCAATGAATTGGCCGTTTCCCGGGGTCGTAAGTGTTTCCCGTCCCGCTTCTTGTCGTGATGATGAAATCGGTGGGCTCCAGCTGCCCGTTGCTGATCGTCGCCCCTTCCAGGGTGACATTTGGTTCTTGCTTGGCCGCATCAGATCCACGCGCTAATGTCGCTGTACGTCGCCACGGTTGCATACATCGGGATACCGGCCAGCATCGTAACGATCAGTAATTTGAGATCCCACAGACTCTCCTCGGATAAATTCTGAGGCATAGGGCAGAATCTGTACAGAGGTTTTGCGAAAAACAGTACTTCAGTTCGATGACGAACGTTCCGGCGGCCAAAACGGCATTAGAAAATGCTCAAAACAGGTAGACTTTTTCTCGGATAAATCCTACCCCTTGTACTACTTACCACGCTTTATGCTGTCTTTTTATAGTCCCATAGACAAAAGGGGCGTACAGTGACGCCCCTTTTCACAAGTAGGCTGATTTTAAGCCGTGCGCTGGAGTTCCGAGGCACCTTCCTTTGCAAGGGCCGCCTGCGCCGCGGCCAGACGCGCAATCGGCACCCGGTACGGCGAACACGAGACATAATTCATCCCGATCCGGTAGCAGAATTCGACCGAGCTAGGCTCTCCACCGTGCTCGCCGCAGATTCCCACTTCCAGATCCGGACGGGTTTTCCGGCCCAGCTTCACCGCGTGCTCGATCACCTTGCCGACGCCGTCCTGATCCAGCACGGCGAAACGGATCGGCCTTGAAGATCTTCAAGTCTTCGTACTGGCGCGAGAACTTCGTGTAGTCATCGCGCGACAGTCCCATGGTGGTCTGAGTGAGATCGTTGGTCCCGAAGCTGAAGAATTCAGCTTCCTGCGCAATGTCGTCTGCCGTCATCGCCGCGCGCGGGATTTCGATCATCGTACCGACGTAGTACTTCAAATCGGACAGCCCCGCAGCGCCGAGCACTTCCTTCGCGACCCGCACGACAATCTCCTTCTGGTGCGCCAACTCCTTCACGTTGCCAACCAGCGGGATCATGACCTCAGGGATGACCTTCACGCCCTTCTTCGCGACCAGCACGACCGCTTCAAAGATGGCGCGCGCCTGCATTTCGGTGACTTCCGGATAGGTGATGCCCAGACGGCAGCCGCGATGGCCCAGCATCGGGTTGAATTCATGCAGTTCTTCGACTCGATGCAGCAGTTCCGGTAACTGCTTCTTCAACTCGCCTACAGCAAAACCGTAGGTCGCCGACATCTCTTTCTTGGCCTTCAGATCGGCATGGGGCAAACGCGCGATATCGACCATCAGGTTCTCGCGTTTCGGCAGGAACTCGTGCAGCGGCGGATCGAGCGTGCGGATCACCACCGGGAAGCCATCCATCGCCGTAAACAGACCCGCGAAATCCTTGCGCTGCATGGGGAGCAGCTTCTGCAACGCCTTCTTGCGCGTTTTCTCGTCGCGCGCCAGCACCATCGCCACCATGTGCGGGAGACGGTCTTCAGCGAAGAACATGTGCTCGGTGCGGCACAGTCCGATGCCCTGCGCGCCAAACAGTTGCGCCTGCTTGGCATCGCGCGGAATATCCGCATTCGCGCGCACGCCGAAGTTGCCGCGGAACTCGTCCGCCCAGCTCATGAACGTGGCGAAATAGTGCGACTTCGGATCGGGATCGTTGGTCTTGCACTGGCCGAGGTAAACCTCACCTAGCGAGTCCCGTCGAGCGAAATCCAGTCGCCTTCCTTCATGCACGAGCTTCTTGGCGCCGCTCGTGATCACGCCCTGCTTCTGCGCCTCATTTACGGACCAGCGTCGATGCGCCCACCACGCACGGCCGGCCCATGCCTCGCGCGACGACGGCCGCATGGCTGGTCAGGCCGCCTACTGCCGTCAGAATGCCCTTCGACACGTCCATGCCGTGAATGTCGTCGGGAGTGGTTTCCTTGCGCACCAGAATCACCGGGCCGCCTTAGCCGAAAGCTCCACCGCGTCTTCGGAAGAGAACGCTGCACGTCCCACCGCTGCGCCTGGAGATGCGGGCAGTCCCGTTGCAATCTTCTCGAGGATTCTTGCGCGTCGCCGGATCGAGCACCGGATGCAGCAATTGATCCAACTGCGCCGGCGCGACCCGCTGCACGGCTTCTTTCTTCGAGATCAGCCCTTCCTCCACCATGTCGACCGCAATGCGCACCGCCGCGGGCCCGGTGCGTTTGCCATTGCGGGTTTGCAGCATGTACAGCTTGCCTTCTTCGATCGTGAACTCAAAATCCTGTACGTCGCGATAGTGCTGCTCGAGGTTCGATGTGATCTCGCGGAGTTGGTTGTAGGCTTCTGGCATCACGTCTTCGAGCTCCGAGATCGGCTGCGGCGTCCGGATGCCGGCCACCACGTCCTCACCCTGCGCGTTCACCAGGAACTCGCCGTAGAACACCTTCTCGCCCGTAGAAGGATTGCGCGTGAAGCCGACGCCCGTGCCTGAGTTGATCGCCCATGTTGCCGAACACCATCGCCTGCACGTTAGCCGCGGTGCCGATCGAATCCGGAATCTTCTCCATGCGGCGATAGTAAATTGCCTTCGGAGTGTTCCAGCTATTGAATACGGCATCGCGCGACATCATGAGTTGCTGGAGCGCGTCCTGCGGAAATTCATTGCCGGTTTCTTTCTTCACCAGCTTCTTGTAATCCGCGATGATCGCCTTCAGATCTTCCGCTTTCAGAGCGGTATCGAGCTTCGCCTTGATTTTCGCCTTGCGCGCATCGAAGATATGATCGAACTTTTCCATCTCGACGTGCAGCGCCACTTCCCCGAACATCTGAATGAAGCGGCGATAACAGTCATAGGCAAACCGGGGATTGTTGGTCTTGCGAGCCAGCGCTTCGGTGGTTTCATCGTTCAAGCCGAGGTTCAGAGATGGTGTTCATCATGCCCGGGCATCGAAAACTTTGCGCCGGACCGCACGCTCAGCAGCAGCGGATTGTCCAGCCCGCCCAGCCTCTTGCCGGTCTGTTGTTCGAGCTTCTGCAGCGCATGATGGATCTGCTCATCCACCTCGCTCGGGACCTTGTTGCCGTTGTCAAAGAACAGATTGCAGACTTCCGTCGAAATCGTGAATCCCGGAGGTACTGGCACGCCCGCCTTCGACATTTCCGCCAGGCCCGCGCCCTTTGCCGCCCAATATGTCACGCATCTTGCCGTCGCCGTCGGCCGTTCCGCCGCCGAACGAGAAAACGTACTTCTTCATGCGATTACCTTCTCCTAAATAAAACTCTGAAAATGTGTTTGAGTTTGGCGCTGTGATTTGTGGCCCGCCGCTACCAATCGCTTCGCTCATGGCTCTGAATGATTTGCTGGTCATGCGACTCCCTGCGTAACAATCTCTGAAAAATCCGCGATGGTGGAAAACTCCGCCAACAACCCGTGCAGCAGCGCCAACCGGTTCTGCCGGATGGCCGGGTCCGGATCGTTTACCAGAACCTTGTCAAAAAATAAATCTACCTGCGGCCGCAACGTAGCGATTGCGCTCAGCTTGTCGCCGTACGTCGCCGCATTTGCCACTTCCTTCTGCACGTGGCCGCATGCGAGAAACAATTCCCTGCTCGGGGCCGTCCGTTCAAAAGCTTCTGGTCCACTGGTCCCGCTGCCGTCACGCCCGCCTGCCTCAAAATGTTCTTGATTCGTTTAAAGCTTGCCGCGAGCGGCTCAAAGTCGGCCGTGGGCCGCACATCGTGCACCGCTGCCACTCGTTCGTGCACATCGGCAAGCGTCGTCGGAGGCACCGCCAGAACCGCGTTCACTTCGTCGTACGCAAACCCCAAGAATTTCGCGAAGGTAGAACTGGACGCGCTCCAAAAGGAATTCGCCCAATTGCGGCACATCGCCGATTAGCTGGGCCAACTGAATCGGCAGCTTCGCCTCGAACAGAACCTTCACGACGCCTTGCGCGGCGCGCCGTAACGCAAACGGATCCTTCGAGCCGCTCGGAATCAACCCGATCCGGAAGCACTCCCGTAGGGTGTCCAACTTATCCGCGATCGACACCAAGCGGCCTTCCACCGTCCGCGGAATCGAATCCTCCATGCTGACCGGCTTGTAGTGGTCGTAGATAGCCGTCGCGACGGCTTCAGGTTCGTGCTGCGCCTTCGCATACAGACCACCCACGACGCCCTGCAATTCGGTGAACTCTTTCACCATATCGGTGGTCAGGTCACATTTGGAAAGCAACGCCGCGCGCTCGATATGCATCAGGGCGACTTCCGGGACTGCCGCTGAGCGCGCCAGTTCCCGCGCCAGCTTCACTACGCGTTCCGTCTTATCCTTATATGTTCCGAGCTTCGCCTGAAACGTCACTTTCGCGAGGTCTTCTACGCGGTCGCGCAAGGGCCGCTGCTGGTCCACTTCCCAGAAGAAGCGCGCATCGTTGAAACGCGCCCGCAGCACTCGCTCATTGCCCTGCCGGATAAGCCCGTCCGGATCGCCGCTGGTATTCGTGACCGCGACAAACTGCGCCGCTAATCCGCCGTCGGTATGCAGCACCGAGAAGTAGCGCTGGTGATGCCGCATCACCGTCGACAGGATCTCCTTCGGCAATTCCAAATACGACGCGTCGAAACTTCCGCGTATCGGCGTCGGATACTCCGTCAAGTAAACCAGCGTCGTTAACAGCTCCGTGTCTGGGTCAATGCCGGTTCCCAGCGCTGCGGAAATGCGCTCGCGCCGCTGCTCCGCGCGAACGATCACGAAGTTGTCCGCGAGCACCTGTCTCATAGGTCGCAGCCGTCACCGCCAGGGGCGCTTTGCTGCCGAGAATGCGATGGCCGCGGGTCGTATTTCCCGCCTTCACGTTACCGATTTCGACCGGCAGCACCGTATCGCCGAGGAGCGCGACGAGCCAGCGGATCGGACGGATAAATCGCAGATCGCGCCCGGCCCAGTACATCGTCTTCGGCCACGGAATTCCGCTGATCAACGCCGGGATTGCTCGCGTGAGCACAGTCCCAGCCGCCTCGCCCTTTTTGTGCGCCGTGAAAAAGTAGCGCTCGCCCTTGGTATCGACGTCTTTCTGCAACTGCTCGACGGAAACGCCGTTCTTCTTGGCGAAGCCTTCGGCCGCTTTCGGCCCGGCCGAAAGGTACGGACCCTGCAGGACTTGCTGGGCATCGGGAAGCTGGTCGGACAACCCGGTTGCAATCAGCACCAGCCGCCGCGGTGTTGCATCCAACAATTCAACCGCACCGCCGAGTCCGCCCGCATGCGCGGAAAATCCCGCGCGCAGACTCTCCAGAGCGCCAAGAATCATCCAATCCGGAATTTCTTCGACGCCGATCTCCAGAAGAAAGTCAGCCATTACGCGGCGTCCTCTTTGGGGCCGAACTGCTGCTCACTCCACGCCTGTGCCACGCCTACCGCGAGTTTCCGCACCCGCCCGATAATCCCGACGCGCTCGGTGACGCTGATCGCTCCACGCGCATCCAGCAAATTAAAAACGTGCGAGCACTTCAACGCCTGCTCGTATGCCGGCAACAGCGGGAATCGCGGATTCCGCTTGTCTTTTGCAAACGCCGCTAACAATCGCTGGCATTCTTTCTCGTGCAGATCGAATTCCTGCCACAGTGTTCCGATATCGGCCAACTCAAAGTTATAGACCGAGTGCTGCTGCTCCTCGGGCAACCGCACTTCTCCGTATTTCACGCCCGGAGCCCACTCTATGTCGTAAATACTGTCGACATTCTGTAGAAAGGCGACAATGCGCTCCAGCCCGTACGTGATCTCGGCGGGAACCAACTCCAGATCCAACCCGCCGCACTGCTGAAAATAGGTAAACTGCGTGATCTCGAGGCCGTCCAGCATCACCTGCCAGCCGATACCCCACGCACCCAGCGTCGGAGCTTCCCAGTTGTCTTCCTCAAACTTGATGTCGTGCTTCGCCAGATCGATCCCGATCGCTTCGAGGCTCCCCAGGTATTGCTCCAGCACATCATCCGGCGTGGGTTTCAAAATGACCTGCAACTGCTGGTGCTTGTACAGGCGATTCGGATTTTCGCCATATCGCCCATCGGCCGGACGGCGGCTCGGCTGCACATATGCAACCTTATAGGGCTTCGGCCCGAGCACGCGCAGGAACGTCTCCGGAGCCATCGTGCCCGCGCCCACTTCCAGGTCGAACGGCTCCTGAATAACGACGCCGCGATCCGCCCAATAGCGCTTCAACTTAAAGATCGTGTCCTGAAACGAATCCATGCTGGTATCAGAGGCCCTCGAGCAACACCGGCGTGCGGAAATGCCGCTCCACGTGTTCTTCCATTTGGCGAATCAGAAAGCGCCGCAGATCAAGCGCGGTGTCTTTGGTCCAGGCGCGCTCGGGCAGTTCCGCCACATGACTGCGCAACATACTGGCCGCTAAGTCGCGGGAGTCCGGCGAGATTTGGCGGTCGGGATAAGTGCTCAAATCCGGCAGGAAGCCCGACAATCGCGTCGCCCATAGAGAGAAATAGGTGATGGCCGCCCAGATTGCGCCCGGCGTGCGTCCGTGCATAAAGGAAAGAACCGCGTTCAGGAGGCGGAAGAAGCGCTCATTCGGCTCGTGCGGCGGCAGCAGATGATCACTCAGCTCCGTCAGATAGTCCAGCGCCACGCTCGCGTCAAAGTCCGACAACAGGTCGAACTGCGACTGCACCAGGTCGCATGAATTGAGGTTCACGAGTTCGCGCGTTTCCTTTTGTGAATACGACAAATGCACCAGCGATAACCGTTCCAGTCCCGAACCAAACGTGTTCTTCGGCTTTCGGGCGCGCCTCGCAACGCCGCGCAGTTTCCCCTGATCGCGTGTGAAGAAACTGACGATGAGATCCGACTCGCGGAAAGGGTACGTCCGCAGGACGTATGTCTCGCTCACCCGAGCCGGCATACATATAGACCGGCATTTCAGGCGGAAGCCGGTGGAAAACTCAGATTAGCAAACGGCGAATCCGTATCCTCAGGAACTGGACCATCCGCCCCGGTCGCTGATCCGTTCTGCAATCGGTGGCCAGAGGTCCCGCCGCGAGGCAACTTTCTGTGTGCGCGCCGCCAGAACGTGCGATTGGATTGCAAAATGCGCCAAGAGGGTGCACACTGGTTCGCCATGCCCCATCCAATACCATCTCCGATCCCGCCGGTAAAGCCAGTGATTCCGCCTACTCTCGGCGTCGTTAATCCGGATTCGCCAATCGGCAAGAAGTGGAGCGCAATGGGCGGAGAACCTACCTTTGGGGCGCCGATGGACAACGAACATCCTGCTCCCGCCGGCACCGGAACCGTTCAGCAGTTCGCAAACGGCACGCTGTGGGCTGTAACCGCGGGCAATGTGTTCTACATTTCAAAAACAGTGTGGGAAAAGTACTTTCGGATGGACAGCGCGAAAGATGCGTTCGGAACGGCCGTTTGGAAGGTGCTCGGGGTGCCGGAAGGCGACGCCTTTACAACGACGGAAGGTGGTCAGGCCGTCTTCTTCGCGGGCGGATCGGTGGGCGTCCGGCCCGCGGGCCATCCAGCGTGGTGCATCTACGGGGCAATTTGGGGGCGCTATACCCAATTGGGCAGCTTAGCTGACCCGCATCGCCAGCCCTTTATGGGC
The DNA here is from genome assembly GCA_963795905.1 of uncultured Acidobacteriaceae bacterium. Lineage (GTDB taxonomy): Bacteria > Acidobacteriota > Terriglobia > Bryobacterales > Bryobacteraceae > Bog-105. Next base: position 103,734 of record CAWCJG010000003.1, read on the forward strand.
TTTCCCACCTCCGACGAAGAGGCTGCGGGGGGACCTGCCAACGATCCGCAGCGAGTGGTGCATTTCGACGGTGCGGACTTGTTCTGGTCTTCGTCCACCGGTGTCCACGAGATGCATGGCGCCATTCGAGATCACTGGAATGCCAATTCATTCCTCGGCATACCGATTACCGACGAAACGGGAACTCCTGACGGCATCGGACGCTTCAACCGCTTTCAAAATGGCATGATCTATTGGACTCCGGCGACCGGAGCGCACGCGGTGCATGGCGCTATTCTCGACCGCTGGAGCAATCTCGGGTATGAGCAAAGTTACCTGGGGTATCCGGTTTCCGATGAACAGCCGTCGATCTTCCGCTGATAGGCCCGTCGCGTGTGAGCGGTTTCCAGCTTGGTCAGATTGTCTGGGTCCAAAACAGCGGGAACATCGTGGAACTGCCCGCGCAGGTGCAACAGAGTCAGCAAGTGCTAACGCCCTCGGGTACGGCCCTGGGCGGCACCATGACGATGACGCTGAAGAGCAACGGCGATTTTACCGCTCAGTTTCACATGCACGATAGCGGCGCTACCGGTTACTCGTTTCAGGTGCATGCGCTGTGGACCACTCCCGGAGGTATTACTGTCGCCGCCGCACACAGCGGAAGTGTCGGCGGAACGTTCACCAGCGGCTCGCGTGATGACGACCATACCGATACGGGCAACAACCCGTTGATTCGGATGCACTGGGGTGACATTCAGCAGGGGAGACTGTGGGTCACCAAGGATTACTCCGCGACTGGTGTGATCGGCTTCGTGCAGGATCTGGCGCAGACTATCCTCGATATCGGCGCAACTGTAGCGGGCGGCGCAATCGGAATCGTGATCGGCATTGGCGGTGAGATCGGCCAAGTCTTTGGCAATCTCGGCATCGGGGGAGTCATCGGGGTGTTGGGCGGTATCGCGGTATTCGCCTTCGGCGGCGGCATCGCGTTGGCTGTGGTGGCCGGCGTAGCGGCGGGAGCGGTAACGAATGCGCTCATCAAGCAACGGCAAATCTCACAAGCCGAGTACGATTTCTGCAACGCCGTATTCTCGGGCCAGTTGCCGCCGCCAGATCAATTGGTGGTCACCAACCTGAGCGGGTTGGGCGGGCGTGCGTTCACCATGCCGGGCGTGGATGGAAAGATCTACCTCAACATGGGAGACGGCTATGGCGATCCGCTTGATTGGAAGCCGAACAATGCATATCGTGTCCGCGGCCAAGTGCTGGTGCATGAGTTGACGCATGCCTGGCAAATCCACCATGCCAGTTTTGTGCCGGGCTTCGTGTGTGCAGGCGTCGTCAATCAGGCGAATTATCAGGTGGGCCAAGATGTCTACATTTATGGCCCTCCGACCTATGATTGGGGCGCATTCAACCTGGAAGCACAAGGGGCGATCGTGGACCAATGGTTCGCGGGGCTTCCCGTTGTGAATGCTCCTCCCAACCGCAAAGCCGCCGACAGCAACGATCCGTACTTCCGGTACATCGCGAACAATATTCGGAAAGGCGCGGAGTAAGTACGGAACAGCCCGGCTGATATCCAACAAAATCGGACCCGGCACATGGGTAACCAGTTAGGCGGCTCCGAGGACGCTTTTCTTTTTGTTCCGTTCACCTTCTTAGTGATTCTGGCCCTGAGGCATTACGGCCCGGGGTTCGGGGCAGATCCCCATTTGCAAAAGGGCCATCAATCGATGATGAGATGACAAATTGCGGTAAGTTTCCGACAACCCAACTTCAAAGCCATTGACCACGGATCGATATAGCTTTTTGCTAGGTTTGAACAAACATGCCGCGAGTTCGAGGTAGGGTGATCAGCGGGCGGGCGAATTTCGGGTTCTGGATCGACCGCCTGAATACGTTCTACGCGAAGAAGACAGGAATGCAGTTGTACCCAGGAACGCTCAATATCCAACTGCCCGATCCGTACTCGCTTCCCGCAAACGTCATACGCCTCGAAGCGAACGAGTATGGAGGAAGGGTATCCGTGAACATAGTGCCTTGCCAGATTTTCGAGCGCCAGGCGTTCTTGCTGCGTACGGATCAGAATGAGCAAGGCACAGGACACCATCCACGGAACATCATCGAAATCGCTACGGATGTTCGGCTGCGTGATGTCTATCAACTCAAGGACGGAGACTGGGTGGAGGTGGAATTGCCGTAAACCGTCGCTGCGAAACCCTGACCGGGGCTGCAGGATTCAGGTTGACCTATTATCCGGTTCTCGCAGATTGGACACCGGAGCATTCGATTGCGGCACTTGTCCGACAAGCCAACTTTACAGCGAGTTAGCGTCGATTTCATACCGCGGGCACGCCTGGACGTTCGACACGCATCGCACTGTGTCGAGAGAGCAGTAACTCTGATCCCGCACGTTGTTCGGATCACGGCAGGTGGAACGTGATCCGATTTCCGCAAGAATTAGGCGAGGGCGCGGGCAACGCTGCCCGCGCCTTGATTTCATCTATGGTTTCTTGCTTACGGTGCTTGATTGTGAACTGCCCCGCTGGTTGAGACGTTGTAACTGCTGCCATCGGATAGCGTAATGGTCGTGGTACCCTTGACGGTTGCATCAAAGCTGGTCAGGCCGGTGCAACTGGAAAAGTCCGTCGTAACATTCGCGGTAAAGTTACCGCTCGCGTCGGGCCCACTCATAGGTATTGGTAATGGACTGCCGGTTACAGGTGCGGGCGTGCAAGTCGAACCGGAGGTTTGTTTCAGCACTATTGAATGGATTGTCATTGCCGTGGCCGTTCCTGAAGTGTCGCGCACGCCGATAGTCCACGTTCTGGCGGTTGGCGCTCCCGATTTGGCGGTTACAGTAACCGTAGTCGCCAGTCCTGCAGGTACGGTTCCACCCGCCGGTCCAGGTGCGTTCTCCAGTTCGTATTTTTGTACCACTGCGCAGGCTGGATAACTAGTGTCCACCGCGGGCGAGATCACCCGCAGAGTGGCCAGATAGTTACCACGCACCACGCCGTCTGCTAACAAGCTGACACTCGCGAATCCGTTGCTGTCCGTGAGCGCCGTCGTTGTATTGGGATCGAGACCCGCACCGCTAAGTTGAACCGTGGCATTCGGCACTCCGTTCCCACTGGCGTCCTGTACTTGAAATGTAAGGGGCTCTGGAAAAACGGAATATACAGGAGCCGATTGCTTCAGGATCGGTGCGGGCTGCAGATTTGCGCAACTGTACGTTCGGGCTGTTTCCTGGCCACCGCCGAGGACGGTAAGCGTCGCCGGAGCACCGATCACGGGTGGGGGAGGGATTGCCGGTGGGGGATCCGGTGGGACAGTGCAGTAGTCACACGGAGTCCCATTGATAGTCTCACTCGGCATATTCTGCCAACCATTCCGCTGCCCCAGCACATCCAAGTAGTTGATCCCGAGACTCGCCAGTTCCTGCATTGCCGCCTGCGGGACGGGCAAGTGCGAACTGTTACCTGCCGTACTTTGCGTTTCGACCCAAAAACCGTAAGTAGCCCCTACAGTGCCGGGAATGTCATGGACGGCGACGTACGCATACGAATAGTTCTGCAGATTGTGAACGTCTTCGAAGGTTTGTATGTCTTCTCCACCCAAGAAAGTCGAGACAACCTCCCATGCCTGTGGCGCCAATGCTTCCCAGGTTCCTATCTGGAACTGAGTAAGCCCGGCGTTCAACGCATTATCTTCTTGCACTGAACTTATAGACAAGCTCCCACCCCCGATTTGATCGCTGAGGGCACGCATTGTATCCCAATTCTGCAGGGCGGCTGTCTGCGCAATCGCATTTTGAGTTGCCGCTTCTGTGTGCCAGCCTGTGACCTGTTCTTCAACGACAAGTGTCTGTCCGCCGAGACTTCCGCCGCCGGACGATGATGAAAGCGAGGTAACATCAGCAATTGCGGTGCCTATAGCCGATACCGCTATAGCTGCGGAGTTGAGGCTATCCGTGCTCACCCCAATATGCTTAGCTGCGTCGCCATTTGCTCCCAGACCAAAGAAAATCGTGGAGATGATTTGCGTCAGGATCTGGCTGAATGTGTAGCCGGCCGGGTTACTTGTATTCACATTCACGTCGCTGGGCAGATTGAGCGAAGTGACAATTGATTGCAAGGCGGTATCCTCGCCATTGAAGAGATTGTGGATTTGAGCGTCGCTCGCAAGAAAGTAACTGACGGTATTCCCGGCGGCCAGAAACTCAGCATTCAGTTGCGTTTTGACGGCGTCGAAATCGTTTTGTGAGAAGTTAAGATTTGCCGTAGCCGCTGGATAGTTCAGAGCCGCCAGCGTAGCTTCGTACGATGGGAGGCTCGCGTAGTCGTTTGCATACAGGGTTCTGATATTGAAGTTTCCCTGGACCAAGGCGTTGCTCATATAGCTATAGGCGGCCGCTTGTCCGCCGGTGAACGATGGAAAATACTTAGCTTGCGGAAGCGTAAAGCCCGCGACACCCGTCTCACAAACATTAGTGGAACGAAGCAGCGTGTGAACGCCGCTTGCATCTCTCGCCAGCAAAATCGCCTGCGGCGCGCTAATCAGGCCATACCGAACCCTCCCGGTTTGTATGGTTGTGTAATGCGAAGGGTCATCCCCGAATCGCGTTTTAGCGACGAAAGGTGACTTGCCGACCTGAATAAGTCCTTGCGTCGGCACGATACCGTACTCGTCCAATTCATTTGAGCCCATAATCAGCAGAGTGTCGGCGAACGGGTCGGAGGGATTATGACCCGTTTGAACCGTCTGGAGGGTAGCGTATTGACTAGGATCGCTCGACTGGCCGCTTGAACCCGTGTTTAGTAGCGGTGTCAGTTGGCCTGTCGAATATGTGTATGGCGTGACGCTGCCACCTGAGGGTATGGCGACGATTAATTGTGTATCGCCGGAAAGGGCCGCTAGGGCAAAGTTTCCGACAGGAGACGCAGCATTCGGTAGCGCCGAGTACTGCCCCCGCTCGAAAGTAACGGTCTCTATCGAGCTCGGCGTTTTTTGAGCAAACACCATGAATCCTTGCGGTACTTTTAGCACGATATCCAGCAGACCGTCACCGTTAGGACTGTAATTGCCATCGGTGACATCGCCAAGTTTGAATGGCCCCCCCACCACCGCCGGTGGCAGGATGGGCAGCACCGTTTCTTGGCTACTGCCGATGTTCGACCATCCGCTTCTATCCAGTTTTGCCTGATAAACAATCGGAGTGGCAGTGAGGAACAGCGCAGGCAAAGCCACCTCCACTTTCGTGTTCAGATACACCAGCTGTTCTCGCCCGGAACCCTTCAGATATCCAAACTGAATCATCGGCGCCGCTAAGCCGTTGAAGTCAACACTGGCGGGCAGTTTCAACTGCAGCTTAGGCGCTAGTTGCCACACCTGCGCCTTAATATCGTAATGCCAAACCGACACTACCGTCTGATCACTGAGTGACGCGGCCGGAGTAACTTGGATAATCTCGGCTTGACCGTCCCCGTCCACGTCCGCTGTCATGAGCACATCAGTAGGCCCAAACCGGGGTGTACCCGCCGGCATTTGAACCCAACCTTGTCCTTTCGAATCCCAGTGCCATACCTCAATGCCAAACGGACCGTAGCCGAGCAACTCATCCTGGTAATCACCGTCGATGTCCGCTAGCTGAATCGAATTGTAAAGACCCGGCAGATTCCATTTTGTGCCGTCGTTCCAAAGCGGAAACTGAAAGCTGCTTTGGCTCGGACACGTAGCCGATTGCGCTAACAATAGATTGGCGCTTCCGAAACTAAGGAAAGCAGCCCAAAACAGGACCGTTGCCCAGATCGGGACGGAACCGCACAATCGCAAGCGCGCGGTTCTGTGCTGCCGCGACGCGTAGAAATAGCCGAACGGATTATTCATCTCAAAGCCTCCTGCAGGTATGCAGTTGACAGGCTAATCGAGGCGGGGCTTCCTGGCTAGAGTAGGGCTACACGAATCTTTTTTCGAGCGTGCTTTACTCACTTCAACAACGATGCGTGTATTAGTTTATTCGGTCGCCTCGATCGTCACTCGTCCGTCCAGTGCCTCGGCGCGCTCGGTAATACCAATAAAACCGGGGCTGTCGCTGGCGGCTTCCCGAGCGGGGGCAGGGAAAACCGCGGCCATTGTCGCAAATGCTAAAGCGCAGCTGTCACAAACCGGTCCGAAGCAGCCGTGCCAAGCCCTGCAGATCATCCTTAAGCGCATAGCCGCAAGCGCCCGCTCCATGGGCAGCGCTTCGAAGCGCTTCGTCATCGTAACTGGTGAGCATGAGGACTCTTGCGTTCCGATCTTGCAAGAGGAGGGCGCGAGTAGCGGACAGGCCATCCATCCCCTCCATTCGCAAGTCCATCAGAACGACATCCGGGCGGCTATGTGCATAAGCGGCGAGGGCATCTTCGCCGCTTGCGCACTCGTCCATCTCCATGGACAGGCCAGACAAAACGTGCCGCAGCAATCTGCGAAAGGAAGGACTATCATCGACAATCAAAATCTTCATCAGATCTACGCGACGCGCCGCTGCCAGAAGGCTTACGAACAGAGCGGCGCGCCTGCTTGATCTGCTGCTATTTGAGGGTAAAGTTGGCCGAGGCGGTGTTGGTCGCCGTACCCGAAACACCCGCGAACACAATCGTGTAAGTGCCGGGCTTCGTGTTCTTCGGAAACAAGATTCCGGATATCGCGTACGCGGCGCCTTTGAGATGCACAGTCATGGGAAAATCCACACAGTATGAGCCAGTCGGGCCGCCCGAGCAGCTCAGTTTCACATTCCCGCTGAACCCATTCACCGATTTCAAAGTTAGAATGAACGCCGCGATATCACCACGGTAGATGGTCTCGGCTGGCGGGTTCGGGGTGATCGTGAAGCCGATCAACTTCGCGAAATTTGCAGTTTCTGTCACAGGCGAATTCATCGTGAGTGTCAGCGGATTGCTGGCGCTCGTGACGGTTCCGGTCCAGCCAGTGAAGACGTATCCCGTATTGGGCGTGGCGGTGAGTTGAACTGGCGAGCCGGCAGCATAGTACGAGCCTGACGCCGGACTCACCGAGCCGTCCCCGCTCGGATTCACGGCTGTGGTGAGTTGGTAGGCAGCGTTGAAATTCGCTGTGTACGTTGTGGTGCTGCCCAGAATGGTAATCGTGTGTGCTTGCGCTCCGCCGTCGGACCAGTTGGCAAAACTGTACTGGACCCCCGGCGAGGTTTGCGGCGAGGGAACCCACAGAGTCAATTGCGTGGCCGCCGGGAGCGTAAGGATCTGCTGTCCGGTGTAAGACGAGGCGCCCGCGGTGTAAGACGGCCCTGCGGGGGCAGTATTGAAGGTGATCTGGACTTGATTCAGAGCATTTTCGAACGCGCCGATGTCGCAGGCAGATCCCTGCGGGCGCAAAACGCCGCGCTGATCAGTCAGAATCGTTGTCCCGCACCCGTTCGCAAGCAATGGGATCGCATCGATGGCGGCACTCCCGGAGAGCAGCGGGATCGTCAGGGTGGGACCGCCGTTGTTTGAGAGCGGTCCCCGGTTCCCATTCTTGTTATCACTCAGCGAGTTCGCGGAAGTGAACCCGCAACTGCCGTCATCGTCCAGGTTGTAGCCGCCGTCGGTAATAGGGTTGCTCTTGCCTGCAACGCAGTCGCCTCCTCCGTTGCTCACAAGCAGCGTGTTTTTGAGGGTCGCCGGCGCATCGCCGGAGATGGCCCCGCCAGTCGGAGCAGTGTTGCTCGAAAACGTGCCGTTTAACATAAACAGCGTGCCGTCGTGGTGGATGGCGCCCCCGTCAAATTGGGCGCTGTTGTTCACAAATGTGCTGTTTGTTATCGTCAAGCTGCCACTGGCACTGATTGCGCCGCCTTCCCCAGTCGAATTGCCGGAAAAGGTGCTGCTCGCGACAATTAGATTCGTAAACTGGCCTGTGGAGATGCCACCACCGAGGCCACTGCTGTTCCCAGTGAAGGTGCTGTTGCTAACGACGGCTGTGCAGAAGTTAGTGAAATTCAGCCCGACGCCGAGGCCTGTATTGCCGCGAGCAACCGTAACATTGTTTAGCGTCAGCACTCCCGAGTTGACATTAAGCACCTCAACGCTGTTGTGCCCATCGAGGGTCAGGATCTGACCCGTGGCATCGATTGCGGTGTTCTGGTTGATATTGAGTGTGCCCGAGAGCGGGATATCGCCGCTGCACCCAAACACGATGCGCCCGCCCGAATTGACCGCAGTCTGAAGCTGTGTATCGCTGCTGCAATCTGTAATCGTGGCCGACACCGGCGCGACCACTTCGTAAGCGCCTACCGTGCATTTCCCGTCAAGGCTGCCCGGACGAGCCTGGCCGATTTGGTCGGTGATCACAGTTGTGGCACAGCCGTTGGTTCCGGCTGGAATGGCATCGATAGCGTCGCTGCCTGAAATCGGCGGGATCACGCCGTTGCTCAACGTGCCGAGCTTGATATTCGCATCGTTATTTTGGGAGCCGGTGGCGCTAAATCCGCAAGTGTTATCGTCGGCGAGATTGTAGCCGCCGTCAGTGAAAGTACCCAAGGTATGCAAGCCGCCTACCGCGCAGTTTCCGCCGCTGTTTCCCGCCAGGATTGTATCGATCAGCGTCACCGTGCCGTTGGAGCTCTCGATACCGCCACCGGTGCCGGAAGGAGCGCTGTTTCCGTAAAAGGTGCTGTTGATGATAGTCGTCGTAACACCGTCGCTAAAAATCGCGCCCCCAACGGAAAACTGTCCGTTTACCTGGTTGCCCGAAAAAGTGCTGTTCAGCACTGTTAATGAGCCGCCAGGGCCACTGGCAGAGATCGCCCCGCCAGAGTCGCCGTCTCCTGTTGTGTTGTTCAAAAAAGTACAGTTGGTGACGATAAGTGTTCCCGGGGCGCTATAAATCGCGGAACTCCTCGCGTTATTTTGAAGCGTCAGATGGTTGACGGTCAAGGTGAAGCCTTTGTCGTTGAACAGCAAGCCATGGGACATGCCGCCACCATCGAGGATCACCTGATGACCAGCGCCGTCGATGGCGACGTCCTTCGTGAGCTCAAAAGCGGAGATCTTGCCGAGGACGATGGTGCAGTCGCTGGAAAACGTGATCAGGCCGCCATTGTCGAGCGCCGTCTGGAAATCGGAGATGTCGCAAGTGCTCGACGTGATAACGGTCTGCGCGCGAGCCACGCTGGCGCTGCTCATCGTTAGAATCACCCCTGCAATCAGGAACATCAGTTGTTTCAGGAATTGTTTCGCGTCCATAGTCGCCAAGAAGTGTATGTCCGAACGACGCGGAGAAAACAGAGTGGCGCTACCCGGAGAGTGGAGAGTGGGAGTACCTGGTGACCTTTCGCAAAAAATCAGGACCGGATAGTTTTGCCCTGAAAGCGCAACACTCCACGGTTCCACGTCGTTGTGCGCGCACGCGTAACAAGGACCACTGGTGAATCGCCGCACTCATGCGCGAACCCGGGAGGACATGGAACACATAGAACATGTGAAACAAACGTTATTTTCAATTATTTACAGCGGTCCATATTTTCTAGAGATGTAGAACCGAGGTAGAACAAAACGTCGCTTTTGGCTGTTAGCATTAAGTAAAGGAATCGGTGCAGATGGCGAGCGTTTCCATTCACAAGGCGAGCGACTTGCGGCCAGACGTGAAGTCCGCAGTGGAGCAACTTCTCGGTAGGGCAATTGAAAGCGATGAAGAAGTGAGCGTGATCGCGACGCCACCCCAACAAATAGCCGCTTCTGCGGACCGCGCGGCAATTGCGCGGAAACTCCAAAATTTCCTGGACGGGCGGGCGGAAAAGAGTCGCGGATTGTCAGACAAGGAGATGGACTCGACGGTGGACGAAGCCGTTGAACGCGTGCGGCACACCCGCGAATGAGAATTGTCCTCGACACTAACATCCTGGTCCGAGCGGGTGCAAAGGCCAGAGGCCCGGCCCGGGAGCTGCTGGAGATCATTGTCAGTTCTCCGAAGCACCGATTGGTACTCTCACCATTCCTGCTTCGGGAGTTGGAACGAGTTTTCTCCTATTTGCGGGTGCAGAAGTTCTCGAAACTTACGGCCGATGAAGTTGCAGAATACCTAAGTTATCTGCACACTCCGGAAATCGGGGAAATCGTCTTCCCTGGCGCCGCGCCGAGTGTAGTTCCATCAGATCCCGATGATGATCCTGTTGTTCACACCGCGGTTACGGGGCAAACCGTTTTACGTGCGTCGAGCGACGAAGCCGAATCTGGTGGGGAACTCTAGCCAGTCCCCTTCTTGGCAGCCTAATCAGTCCGCAGGGCGATCATGGGATCCACGCGGCAGGCGCGACGAGCGGGCAAGTAACTGGCAAGGATCGCAGTAAGACTTAGGACCACCGATGTGGCGCCGATGATCAGCCAGCTGTGTTCCGCCACGGTACCGAAGACGGCCGTCAGTAACTTGGGTATGGGGAACGCGCAGGCCAGGCCGATTCCGACACCGGCCAGCGTAAATGCCATCGAACGGCGAAGAACTAGCGACAATACATCGCCTCGGCTTGCGCCCATGGCAATACGAACCCCGAGTTCCTGAGTTCGAGCGGCGACAATGTAGGCAAGCAATCCGTAGATCCCAAATGCCGCCATGGCGAGCGCTACCGCAGCAAAGGCGCTCATCAAGCCCGCCATCAGATTTGTGCCTTGGCTCGAGTCTTCGATGACATGCTCCATGGTTCGCACGTTTGTCACCGGTTGATCGGGATCGAGCTTAGATACAATCCGGCGCAGCGAGGAAGCAAACGATCGGGGCTCCGTTCGCAATCGGACCAGCACGGTCACCGAGTTCTCCGGCTGCTGCAAAAAGGGCTGGTAGATCTGGGGCCTAGGGTGAATTTGGCCCAGCATTTCGTTCACGTTTCGGACGACGCCCACGATCTCGCTCGGCTGAAGATGGGTCCGGCCTGTTGCCAACCCGGGTGACTGATGTAAATACGGCGGCCGATCGGATTTTCATTTGGGAAAAATCTCGCAGCGAATGCCTGGTTTACGATCGCGACCGGCGACGATTTCGAGCTGTCGAACGAGGTAAAATCCCGCCCTTTGAGAAGTGGAATCTGCGCGGTTTTGAAATAGCCGGAACTCACAGAGAACGATCCCACTTGAGTTGCTTTGCGGGTTGAGTCAGATCTTGTTCGGCAGTTGCGATGCGTGCGGCTTCCGGGAAAGTGAATGGCGGAGCACTGGTTATACCAGACGACACGACTTCCGGTGAGTGCGAGGTCTCGTTCAGCACGTTCTGGAAAAAGCCGATTTGTTGCGAAGCGGTTTTATACTGTTGTCCCGAAAGCGATATGGATGCCGTGAGCACGTTGTGCGGATTGAATCCGGCATCCGCGTTCAGGCCCTGCATAAAGTTCGCGACGAAGAGTCCGGCCCCGGTCAGCAGAACCATAGACAAGACGAGTTCACCCACCACCAACAGCTTCTGCAAGCGCTGATGCTGTCTTCCTCCGGTCGCATTTCGGGAGCTTTCCTTCAGTGCCGACGCTGGCTTAGCTCTCTGTATCTGAAAAACGGGGGCAAGCCCGGCCACCAGCGAAGCCAGAATCGAGACAGCGCAAGTAAATAGGAGAACACGCCCGTCGATCGTCAACGATTCAGCCATGTGGGCCGCGACATCGTTCCAGTTGAACCGGGATCGGATCAGCTTCAGGCCAACATTGGCGAACACAAGCCCGCCCAGCGCTCCGGCTGCGCCAAGCAGCAGGCATTCCGTCAGTAACTGCCGCGCAAGGCGGAATCCTCCTGCTCCCAGCGAGGCCCGGATCGCGAATTCCCTCTGCCGCATCGAGTTTCGCGCCAGAAGTAAGTTGACGACGTTTGCGCACGCGATCAGCAGAACGAATAGAACCGTGCCTTGCAGAAAAAGCACTGCTCTTGTCGCATTCCATTCCGCTTGCGCAAATTTCTGAACGGGCATGAGGGTTGCACCCCATCCACGTTCGGTATCAGAATATGCTTGTTCAAGATGGATCTCGATATTGCTCAGCTCCGCCTTTGTAGCCGCTTCGGGTATCCCAGGTTTTAAACGCGCAAACACTCGCAAAAATCGTTCGGCACGCGCTTTGGGCTGCCGTTCTTCGGGGCGGAATGTGAGAGGAAGCCAGATTCTCGCCTCCGAAACCCAACCCGCCCGAAAGCTCTCGGGCAAGATACCGATAACCGTATGTGCCTCGCCATCAATGCGCAATTGGCGGCCGAGGATATCGCGTTGTCCACCGAAGGATTGTTTCCACAAATCTTCGCTAAGGAGAGCAACAGCATTGTGGCCGACTTGATCCTCTCCTGTCACGAAGCTGCGGCCCAGGATCGGGTTCACTCCAAGGACGTGGAAATAATTCGTCGAAACAACGTCGCCGGCCACGCGTTCCGCTCCCTCGGCATTCCCAACCGTGAAGTCCCGTGAGCTACTCGCCGCCATTTCCGAAAACGACTTAGCTTGCGCTCGCCAATCGACGAAATCGGGAGCGGAGACGGCCATCCGTCCCTCTTGATCCTGCGTTGAATGAACGCCGGGCTTTTGGCTCATAAGAACCATCAACCGGCCGGGCTGTTCCACCGAGGGCGGGCGTAGCAAGATTGCGTTTACCGTCGTGAAAATCGTCGTGTTCGAACCGATTCCCAGCGCAAATGTTAAGGCCGCAGTAAGCGTGAACCCGGGATGCTTTCTAAGTTGCCGCAATCCGTATCGCACGTCCTGCACGAACATTTCAAAGGGCCGGAACCGGCGCACATCGCGGCAGCCTTCCTTCACAACTTCAATGCCACCAATGTCTCGGAGCGCAATGGTCCGCGCCTCTTCGGGTGCAAAGCCGCGAGCGATATTTCGTTCCGTCTCGCGGTGGACGTAATCCGTCAGCTCGTCCGTCAGATCCGCTTCGGCTTTGTTGGTGGGCCGCAGCCAGTTTCGAAACATTCGCATTCTCACCTCGCTGTTCGTTAGCGCGCAAACACGATTGAGGAAATAGCGCCCGAGAGGCGTTTCCAGTCGGAGGCTTCCTGTCGCAGGCGTTTGCGGCCGTCCTGCGTGATGGAGTAGAACTTCACGCGCCGGCCGGCCTCGTTCACAATCCACTCGGCCGCGACCAAGCCTTCCTGTTCCAGCTTGTGTAAGGCGGGGTAGAGTGAACCTGGACCGACCTGCAAGATGTCTTTGGACATCTGCTTCAGGCGCTCGGCGATTGCCCAGCCATGCATCGGTTCAAGGTCGAGGATCTTGAGGATCAGAAGATCGAGGGTCCCTTGTACGAGGTCCCTGGGGCGGCTCATGGCGTCTATGGTATCCGATATTGGTCTCCGATATCAATAGCCAATAACCAAGGCTTTTTTGGGGAAGGATCGGCGGTTTCAGCTTACATGCCGCGCAGCAAGGAAGTTTGTGGGGGAGGTGCGGAACTCGTAGGCGTTTGCGAGTAGCGGTCCTGGTTTGTTATCCAGGTCTCTGCCAGGAGTCTGCAGCCGGATAGGATGCGTAGCCGCCGGAGTAAGCGGCGCGCCATGGCCGGAAGAGCGGTAGGCGGTCTAGTGGTCGCCCGCCAGTTCGGCCCGGAGCACGGACTCTTGGATGACGACGTGCGAGAAGCCGACCACCGCGAACACGCGTTTGCCTGCCTTGACCTGTCCCACGATTGTCGAGATCATGTGGCGGTCGCGAATGGAATTCAATTCCTTTGTCATATCGTTGAAAGCCGTCCCGGACTGCGTCGGATCAAACCATTCGTATTTCGCCTCTGTGTAATCGTGTAAGCCCGGAAAATGCCGTCGAAAGGCTTGCCGCAGCTGTGCTCAGAGACCCGCAGATATTCTGGCCACGACATCAAGGCTGGTTCGTTCGAAGTAGCGGAAGTCACTCCAGAGGCCAGCAGCAATATCAGACAGGCGAGTAGGCGCATATCTTTCGGGGCTTATAATAACTTGCTTCAGCCGAAACCAGTCCCCCATCGAGCGGTCAACATTCGCTGGATATCTGCGCATGCGGTCACCGCGCGATCAGTAGAATGTGACAGAAAACAATAGCCCTATCGCCAGCCATGCTGCTCTGATTGAGATGGCTGCCGGCGTGTGTTCGAGTGCTGCGCTCGTCATGAATATTTCCCCGGACTTGTGCGTTTCCAATTCGGCTTTGTAAACCATGTTTTTGCCCCGGCACAATCGGTCCTGTGTCGCCCATAATCAACGATGGAAGCTAGATGATCGTTTCCAATCGCGCGTAGCTCGCTTCCATCCCATGTTCCATACCAGTCGCAAGCATCGCCGCACGTGTCTGATCATCAGGCAAGGTCATTCGCATCGTCATCAGCGTGCCTGTACCGTCCGCATCAAATCTCGTTTCAACATGATTGTCCGGGGTAGGATCCGGCAGGTGCATCCGCCCCACATGAACGATCCGGTTGTAGGGCTCCAATTCAAGATATTCGCCCGTGAGGTAAAAGCCGTGCCCTTTGCCATTCGTCCATTCGTAACGCATCTTGCCGCCTGGCTTCGCCTCACTGATGCAGACGGGCATGGTCCAGCCGTCGGGACCGAGCAGCCATTTCTGGATTAGTTTCGGATCGGTATGGGCGCGATACACGGCCTCTGGAGGCGCAGCGAATCGCCTGGTTACAACTATGTGGGTGTCCCCTTCCGTTTTCATCGTCAACTTGCTCATCTTTTTTTTCCTTTCTTTGGTTTCGTTTGTTCCATGCCTGCCAGAACCTGATCCAGCCGGTCGTAGTTTCTCTCCAGTGCCTTTTTGAGCATTTCCAGCCACTGGTCCATTGCTTCAATTCCCTTCTTTGCGAGGCGACGCGGGCGCCTGGCGCCATCGACGCGGCTTGTGACAAGCCCCGCATCTTCCAGCACCTTCAGATGTTGCGAGATCGCCGGTTGCGTCATCTCGAATGGCTCAGCCAGTTCCATCACAGTGGCTTCGCCCTTAGCCAGACGTGCGAGAATTGCGCGACGCGTTGGATCAGCCAAAGCAGAAAAGGCGGCATCGAGATTCAGCCCATCTACCATCAACAGCAGCTTATATAAGCGCTTCCTTATGGTCAAGCGGAAAAGCGGGCAAAGGTGTTCGACCCTTTCCCGGTAACGCTCTCTCTTCGACAGTCCACTGGGTCCGAAAAACTCCCAAACAAAAGCCGGTAGAATTGGCGCTAGCTTGCCGCCATGCAAATGCAGCCGATTCGAGTTCTGATAGCCGACGATCACCCCGTGGTGCGCAGCGGATTGCGGCTGGCGATCGGCCAGGATCCGCTACTTGAAATCGTCGCGGACGTATGTGATGGAGAGAATGCCATCAAGGAGATTGCGCGCCTCAATCCGGACCTGGCCATCTTAGATATCAACATGCCGAAGATGGATGGCATCGCGGCCGCCCGGCAGGTTCGCCAGCGTGATTCGCGCATCAAGTTGATCTTCTTAACGGTGCATGACGGCGAAGATCTCTTTCATACGGCGTTTGAGGCGGGTGCAAACGGCTATTTACTGAAAGACAGTGCTCTGATGGAGATCGTCGCTGCCATTCGCGCTGTTTGCGAAGGGGGCTACTACGTCACCGGATCCATGATGGGATATCTCTTGAAGCGGCACGCTGGTCACGGAACGGGCCAAAATGCCGCTCCTTTACCCCAGCTAAGCCCCATTGAGCGCCGGATCGTGCGCCTGATCGCAGCCAATCGTTCCACCAAAGATATTGCTGCCGAGCTGGGACTCAGCATCCGAACCATCGAGAACCGCAGAACTGAGATCTGCGAGAAACTCGATCTGCATGGCACGAACGCACTATTGAAATTTGCGCTGGAGCACAAAGCAGAGCTTGCCTGACGTTCCTATCAAAGCTGCGAGCAAGTCCTTACCACGCCGCCTATTGCTCGTCCTTGCTTTTGCCGCGGCATGGCCGCATAGACTCGCATGTCAGACCATATCCGAGCACGAAGTCTTCGGACGGTATCGCCAATTCTGGTGGAATGACGAGAATGGTCTGCCGCGCGATACCGTTACCTCGATTCTGCAGACTCGCGACGGCTACCTCTGGATCGCGAACCCCGAGGGCGTGGCGCGCTTCGATGGCGCCAACTTCACGTTCTTCGATGGCAAGGTGCTGAAGCAGGACTGGTCGGCCATCATATCAATGCTGGAAGATCACTCCGGAGCGCTGTGGCTAGCGGTTCGCAGTCATGGCCTCACGCGGTTTAAGGATGGCCTGTTTACTCCCTTTCATCCTCGTGCCCCAAGCGGCTCGTATATAACCGAGCAACTCTTCGAGGATCGCGCCGGAAATCTCTGGATTGCTACATCAGGCAGCGGCCTTCTACGGTTTCGAGACGGCAAAACCTCCGTCTTCGACATGCATGATGGTCTCCCCGGCAATGCCGTAACTTCGATGGCACAAGATGCCGAGGGAAATCTCTGGGCCGGCACGAGCGAAGGTTTGGCCCGAATGAGTAAACGCGGCATCCGTGTTTTCACGAAGCGTGATGGCCTGCCGTCCGCCTCCATCGCGGCTCTCGCCATGGATCGCGACAGGACTCTGTGGACCGGCACGGCTGAGGGGCAAATTGCCACTTATCGAGATGGCAAGTTCATTCCCTACGCCGCACAAGATCAAATTCCCAAATCACGCATCGCACACCTTTACTGTGATCGAGACAACCGCATCTGGGTGGGAACAGCGGACAAAGGACTCGCCTTGCTGAACCGCGGTCGTGTTCTCACTTACTCCTCAGCGGACGGGCTTCCGGACGATCACATCGCAGCCATCTACCAGGACTCCGACGGAGTGATTTGGATCGGAACCGTTGAGAACGGGGTTGTCGAGTTGCGCGATGCGCCCATCCAGTCCTACGGCATTCGAGGCGGTCGTAAGAACGCCAATATGCGAGCCATGATTGCGGGAGACGATGACTCATTGTGGGCCGGGGCTGACGATGGCTGGTACGAGCTGCGAAACAGGGCCTTCCAAATGTTGCCGTGGGGCCGCCACCTCAGCGGGAGTACGATCGCCAAAGGTCCCAACGGAAGCTTTTGGGTGACAAACGGGACCAACCTGGCTCGCCTCCAGAACGGCCGGTAACGGAAGTCGCTGCGCATCTGTTCGGGGATGACAGAGTCATGGCGCTTTATTGCGATCGGCACGGTCAGCTTTGGGCAGGGAGCCGGGCCCGCGGTGTCTGCCTCTTTCGGAATGGAAGCTGCACGTTCTTCACAACCCGTGAAGGTCTCGGGCATAACTACGTCGTCGGTTTTTACGAGGATCGGTCGGGGGCCATCTGGGTTGCCACTCTAAACGGCGCCAGCCGCATTCAGGATGGCCGGGTGACCACCTGGACAACCAGAGACGGTTTGGCGAGCAACGTCATCGGCTGCTTCCATCAGACCCGCACCGGGTCCATGTGGATTGGGACGCAAGGCGGAGGCCTGAGCCGCTTCAAAGACGGACGGTTCTCAAATGTCTCAACAGAGAACGGCCTGTTCGATGATTTGGCGTTCCAGATCGTCGAAGATGACAACGAGAATCTTTGGATGTCTTCCAATCGCGGCATCTATCGCGTCAAATTACGGGAACTCGAGGAGTGCGCGGATCATCAGCGTAAGACCGTGACGTCCTATTCTTACGGGGTCGCCGATGGGATGCTGACGCGCGAATGCAATGGAGCCTTTCCCGCTGGGCTGCGGTCCGCAGACGGAAGAATCTGGTTCGGCACGAGCAAAGGAGCCGTTGCCATCGACCCCCGCCGTATCGTCCAGGGCCGTCCGCCTCAGGTCTTGATTGAGCAAGTGAGCGTCGAAGGCCGGGCGACCGCGCCACCAAGTCAGGACGTTCATCTCGCCCAAAACCAGCACAGCCTTGAAATCAAATACACAGTCTTGCAATGTGATCGTCCGCAACAGGCCCGATTCAAAGTCAAGTTGGAAGGCCTCGATGAGGATTGGAAAGATGCTGGAGTTCGCCGCTCCGTTCTTTATTCCTATCTACCGCCAGGTTCGTACACATTTCGCGTGATCGCAGATAACGGAGAAGGCATCTGGAACATGACTGGCGATCGTCTCAACGTTTCCGTCGCCAATCCCTATTACCGGACGTGGTGGTTTTACAGCCTGTGCGCACTGCTCATAGCAGGAATAACCACCGCCGCGTGGCGGGCCCGCGTGGCCGGCCTCATTCGCGCTCGCGAGGTACAGCGGCAATTCCTGCGGCGCCTGATTACTTCGCAGGAAGTGGAGCGCAAGCGTCTGGCCGGCGAGCTTCACGACAGCTTGGCGCAGCGGCTGACGATCGTAAAGAATTTTGCTCTCATGCTGCAGGAGCGCGCCTCACCAGGAACGGAGAACGGGAGTGTCAGTGCAATCGCCTCGGAGACCAGCGAAGCCTTACGAGAAGTGCGCGAGATTTCGTACGCCTTGCGGCCCTATCAACTCGACTATCTGGGTCTCAAAGACGCTCTGCGGGCCCTGATAAAAAAGGTTCAGGACAGCTCGGAAACGGTATTCACCTACCAATTGGATGACGTAAACGATCTACTCCTCAAGGATTCGCAGATCCATTTGTACCGCATCGTTCAGGAGTGCCTGAACAATATCGTGAAGCACGCGCGCGCCGCATGTGCCGAGGTTACCGTCACTCGCGACGGAAATCGCGTGCGGCTGCAGATTCACGACGACGGCGTGGGATTCACGCCCGAGGCTTCCGGGCCCACTCCGGCGAAGGCGGTCTCGGGCTCACCAGCATTTCCGAGCGAGTGCAGTTGCTGGGCGGAAACATGAAGATTCATTCCGCCCCTGGGAAAGGAACCGATATCGATATTGAGCTCGATTCGCGGCACGTGAAGATGACGGCCGACCACGACGACTCGTGAATCTTAGGCATTTGGCCCACCCAGGCAGCTCTGTATTCTTCGCAAAATGCCCGATCGTATCCTGGGGAAATGGATCATCCTCGCGGCGCGGCCGATACGTCCCGCAATTACTGGCCGGGTGGTCCCGACGAGGTCATCGACACGCTCAGCAATGGGATCAAGGTGAAGCGCCGCATGCTACGTATGCGCGCTTGCACTGAGAAGGATGCGAAGGGCAAGATGTGCCGCGGCCACCTGAAACACTGGTTCACGCCGACCGAAGAAGTACGTCAGAAGTTCGGCCAAGGAGACATCTACCGCTGCGAGCGATGCAAAACTGTCTACTTACCGAATCCCGCCGAAGCGCCACGCACGCAAACACTCGAGTGGTAGCGCTGACGACGACCGCTCCGAGGCCGACATCGCTGAAAGCACGCCCCACCGCCACACACGCCAGTGTCATATAGTAATCGCTAGAAAAAGGAGTGCCATGTCGGATAAGCTACTGTGCGCCGCCGTGCGCGGTTGTGCTGTTCTGGTTTGTCTTTCTTTGATTCCCACGTTGAGCCGTGCTCAAGCGGTTGCCAACGCACAGGTGTCGGGCCAGGTTGCCGATCCAACGGGTGCACCTGTCTCCGGAGCTACGGTCACTCTCACGGAAACCGATCGCAATGTCAATCACACAGCCACAACGAGCGCAAGCGGCTCCTATACGGTACCCAATCTTCCCGTCGGCCCATATCGGCTAACGGTAGCGGCTCCTGGCTTCAAGAACTATGTGCAGAGCGGTATCGTGCTGCAGGTTGGCGACACGCCTGTCATCAACGTTCCTCTTCAGATCGGGTCGGTCAATCAAAGCATCGAAGTCTCGGCGGCCGCGTCGATGGTGGGGACAGATCAGGTCTCGGTGTCGCAGGTCATCAACCAGAAACAAATGGTGGATCTTCCGTTGAATGGCAGGCAGCCCACACAACTGGTGCTGATCTCAGGCGCGGCGGTAGCGACGCCCGGCGGCGATATGACCGGAAGCAAGAACTACTGGAGCTCCACGACCATCTCAGTAGGCGGCGGACAAGCAAACGGAACTAACTACCTGTTGGACGGCGGCGACAACATTGACACGATGACCGACGTGAATCTGCCGTTCCCCTTCCCCGACGCTCTCCAGGAATTCAGCGTCGATGCGAATGCCCTGCCGGCTCGCAATGGCGAGCAACCGGGCGGCGTCGTGAACATCATTACCAAATCGGGCACGAATTCCCTTCACGGCGATCTGTTTGAATTCATTCGCAATGGAGACCTGAACGCCCGAAACTACTTCGGAAAAACGCACGACTTTTTGAAGCGCAATCAGTTTGGGGGAACCGTCGGCGGCCCCATTGTGCGAGACAAACTGTTCTTCTTCGGGGGCTATCAGGGCACGCGAATCCGCAACGTCTCGCCGAGCGCGATTGCATATGTGCCGACGGCGGCGGAGCTTGCCGGCGATTTCACAGCCGCCGAATCGCCCACTTGCGTGGCCGGCCGAACCTCGTCGCGATCTATTTTCGTTCCCAACACTAAGACCGCCATCACGAACCTTTCAAACGTATTCGCTACGCCAGGAGTAGCGATGGATCCGGCCGCGCTCGCGCTCGCAAAATATCTCCCGGCGACCTCCGATCCGTGCGGACGTATCACCTACTCGATCCCATCGATCCAGAACGAGAATCAATTCGTCGGCCGTATCGACTGGGCCAAGAGTGCAAAGCACAGCTTCTTCGGGCGTTATTTTTACACGCGCTACAACGCGCCGGCGTTCTTTGATCCCCACGATGTGCTCGTGACGGCGAACCCGGGAAACCAGGAGAGTTCGATGTCGGCGACTCTGGGCGATACGTACACGTTTAGTCCGACGGTCGTGAATTCGTTCCATGCAACTTTCACGCGGCGCACCGACTTCCGAGGGCCGGACCCGTCGTTCTTCAATGCGAAAGACCTCGGGATCAACATGTTTGTGAACGTGCCGGACGATTTCCGGCTATCCGTTTCAAACGGCGGATTTAACGTCGGTTGCGGAACGTGCTCGCCCGCGCACATGAACGTCAATACGTATCAGTTCTCAGACGATGTCGACGTGATCCGCGGCATTCATCGCTTCGGCTTTGGGGCCGACTACATCCGCACCCAGAACAACCTCGTCACGGGCTATCTGCAGAACGGCTCGTTTAGTTTCAACGGCAATGCCACTGGCGATCCAATCCTCGATTACCTGACGGGCACTCTCAGCGGCTTCAGCCAAAGCCTGCCGCAACAACCGACGATCCGAATGTCCATACCGGGTTTGTATTTTCAGGACACGATTCGCCTGAACTCGCGCATCACTTTGAATGCAGGTGTGCGTTGGCAGCCGATGTTGTGGCCGCAAGACTTTTTCCATCGCGGCGCCGATTTCTCTATGGCGAACTTCCTCGGCAATGTACACAGCAGCGTGTACCCGAATGCCCCCGCGGGCGCTCTTTATTACGGCGATTCCGGAATCACGCCGGCCTTCACCCACGACGATAAGATGCTGTTTTCACCGCGCTTCGGGCTGGCCTTCGACCCGCAAGGGAACGGCCGTCAGACGATTCGTGTAGGCGGCGGCATTATGTTTGATCCTGGAATGTTGTACACCGCGCAGCGCATTGCTTCCGATCCTCCCTTTGTAAATGAGATCGACTTGACGACAAGCAATCCGGGAGGATTTAGCAATCCGTGGACGGCCGGCTATAACTATCCGGGCGGCAATCCATTCCCGCCGTCGGGCGCGTATTTCCCACAAGCGGCATTGTGGATCGTTTTACCCCAGAATCTACATCCGACCACACTGTACCAATGGAACGCTACGTATCAGTTACAGCTCAAGAGTAATTGGCTGCTCTCCGCGAGTTACCTCGGTAATAAGACGACCCACATATGGACGGGTCAGGAGTTGAATCCCGCTGTCTACAACACCGCGGTGTGCGCCAGCTTCAAGGGTTGCACGACCAAGAACACAAACCAGCGCAGGGTGCTGCCGTTATTGAATCCGTCGCAGGGTCAGTACTACGGAAGCCTGGACACTCTGGACGACGGGGCGAACGCCAACTACAACGCCCTGCTGGTATCGGTGCAGCGGCGGCTTGCGAACGGCATCACCTTCCTCAGCAACTATACGTGGTCGCACTGCATCAGCGAGGCTGATTTTGGAGGCGATATTACCGGACCGGGATTTATGAATCCCTATAACCTGGCGCAGGACCGCGGAGATTGCAACTTCGACATCCGCCATATCTTCAATACGTCCATCGTGGCGACGAGTTCGTATAAACATCACGGCATCTGGACGGCCTTATTGAATAACTGGCAGCTCGCTCCGCTCATGCGCGCACTCAGCGGCGAGCCCCTGAACGTGACAACCGGTGTCGACGCCTCACTTACCGGTATCAATTTAGACCGCCCCAACTTAGTGCAGGGCGTCAATCCGTATACGGCCAGTTGGGGACCAAATCTTCAATTTCTGAATCCTGCCGCGTTTACGCGCCAATAAGGCCGGTACTTATGGAGATCTGGGCCGAGATTCCTTACGCGGTCCCGGTCAGCTCGAACTCGACACTTCATTGAGCCGGATCTTCACGTTACGTGAATCGCTAAACTTGGAAGTCCGGGCAGAAGCCTTCAACGTGATCAATCATACGAACTTTATTGCGCCGGCAACGGGCACTGGCATTCCGGGGATCTCAACCAGCGGCATCTCACTCTCCGAGACTTCGAGCACTTTCGGAAGAATCACCAGCGCGGGCGATCCGCGCATACTGCAGTTTGCGATGAAGTTGAATTTCTGAGGAGGACCGCGCTGCTGTGATACTGTCCCGAATGATGCCACTGTTCCGGCCCATCCTATTCGCACTGCTCGCTTGCCGTCTCGTCGTCGCGGCGGATACAGACCATTGGATTCCGCTCTTCAACGGAAAGGACCTTTCGGGTTGGAAACACGTCGGCCCCGGAAGCATGACCGTGGAAGACGGCCTCATCCACACGCACGGCGGCATGGGGCTGCTGTACTGGACTGGCGGCCCGATCGGAAACTGCCGCTTGCGCGTCGTCTACAAAATGCGCGATCACAACGACAACTCAGGCGTGTATATTCGTATCCCGGTAGAGCCCCTCGAGCCATGGATGCCGGTCAACTACGGTTATGAAGTGCAGATTGACAACGTCGCACCCGGTGAGGACGAATATCACATCACCGGCACTCTGTACTCGCTGACTAAGCCGCTTTCGCGCCCGGGCAAACCTGGTCCCGAATGGAACACGATGATCATCACGCTTGATGGCATCCACACCGTCGTCACCGTCAACGGCCAGAAGGTGACCGACTATACCGAAGGCGATTCCGTCCCGCCCAAGAAGCTTTGGTTTGAGCCTGAACGCGGCCGGCGTCCGATCTTCGGGTTCATCGGCCTGCAGAACCACAGCGACCACGATATTGTCTTCTTCAAGTCAGTGGATTTAGAGCCGCTGCAATAACGTAATTCGCGCCGCTCAGGATTTGAGCGAGCGCGTGTCCTCGTCGAAGTAGACCGGCTTCTTGCGGAAGTACGATTCGTTCGCCATGTGACAAGCGATTGCTGCGTGGTTGCCGAACACGGCATCCTCGATCACCGGTTGCCGCGTCTTTACCGCTTTGAAGAAGTTCCACAAATGCGGCTTGGTGTCATCCCATTGGTGCCCTTCGATGACGGTGTCGTCCGTAGTGGGTTCGTGTCCGTAGTGCTCGGGATGCCGCTCGTACCATTGCTTTACGTACTCGGCATGGAGTTCTGGCGGGAAGCTGTTCGCGTAATAACTCGGCGCCGTATCTTCCCCAGTCTGCGGGTACACGTGAAGGCTGGTCGATTGCGCTTCCATCACACCTTTCGGCCCCAGGAAGCGAGCTACCTCGGGCGTTGCCGATCCCAAATCCAACCGGACATACACCGGAACGCCATCGTAATCAAACAGCACAGCGTGAAAATCCGGCATGTTGCGGCCATCTTTCCATCGGAAAATCCCACCCAGCGCCGATGCCGATCGGGGAGCCTTGTTCCACCCGAGCGTGCGCAGCATCCCGCTCAATAAATGCACCATCAGATCGCCGCCGACTCCCGTGCCATACTCCTTCCAGCAGCGCCAACGTGCGAACCGGATTGGATCGAAAGGAATCTTCGGCGTGTCATTGAGCCATGTATCCCAATCGAGATTCGATGGCGAAAGATCCGGGGGCGGCGGATACTGCCAGGCTCCGTTCGGGTCGTTCCGGCCATAGCTCAACTCAACCAGTTCAATGTCGCCGATCGTTCCCGACGTGTAGAGCTCGTTCGCCTTCGCGCAGAGCGCCGAGCTCACACGCTGCGATCCGATCTGCACAATACGGTTATTCTTCTTCGCCGCCTCCACCATCTCAAAGCCTTCGGCGATCGTATGCGACATCGGCTTCTCGCAATAAATGTCTTTACCTGCGTTGCAGGCATCCACGACCACGCGCTTGTGCCAGTGATCCGGAACCGCCGCGACAATGCAATCGACGTCGCTCCGGTTCAGCAGCTCGTGGTACTTGCGCGTCGTGAACAGATCGGACTTGCCTGTAATGTGCTTGGCCAGCGTGTGCCGCCCGTCATACAAATCCGCCGCGCCCACACATTCGACGCCTGGCAGCGCGATCGCATTCGGCAGCAGCCCCGATCCCTGCATGCCGATGCCGATAATGCCGAACCGAATCCCGAGTGGTTCCGGATTTGCATCCGCCCCGCTTGGCGCTTGTGCAAGGTTCGTCCTCGCGCCTGCAACCGCCGCCAGACCGACTCCGCTCGCCCTTAGAAAACTTCTCCGTGCGATCTTTTGTTCCATGGTGTTTCGCCGCCCCGAATTATATACGCTTCCCCACAAGCTCCCGCAGTAAATGGACCGCATGCCGTATATCCGCCTGCCGCACGACCGCATCCGGCGTCTCGCGCTCAATGCTGAGTATTCCGCGATAGCCTGCGCTAGCCAGCGTCGTGAGAAAGGCGTCAAAATCGACCTCTCCCGATCCCAACCGCGTTTCTCTTCCCAGCAGTCCCGATTGATGCGACTCAGGAGCGACGCCGTCTTTGCAATGCACCGACACCACGTGTTCCGATAACAAACGCAGCGCCGCAATCGGATCACCCATCCCGTAAAGAATCAAATTCGCCGGGTCGAAATTGATCTTCAGATTCGGCCGGGCCACATCGCGCAGGAACTGAAGCAACAAGCCCGCCGGCTCTTGTCCCGTTTCAAGTGCGAACGTTTGTCCATTCCTCGCCGCGCAGTCGCACACCTCTCGTACAATGGAACAAAGATTCACGTAAATTGGATCGCTGCTGTCCTCCGGCACGAAGCCGATGTGACACGCCACACTCCGAATTCCCAATCGCGCAGCCACGTTCGCTACGTCCTTCGTGCGCTCCACTCGCTCCCGGCACGTATCCCGCGGCGCAAAACCGACGGTGCGGCGAACGGTCGAAATGTCGGCGTAATCCTCACCTTCGTACGCGCACACGGCCGTCGCGATGGCAAACTCGGGGTGCCGGACCAACGTCGCTTTCCATCCCTCTTCTACCCGCGCCAGTTCCGCTTCGCCGCCGATGCCGAGTTGCCCCGCTCTCAGGCCGAAATCCAGAACCGTCTGCACCTCTTGCTCTGCATCGCCAGTCGCCCAGAACATCAGCCCGATCTCGAACGCATTCACGCTTCGCATGCGATTTGTGTCCCTCCTGTGCTTCGCGATTGGTTCAGCAGGAGTGCCAGCTCGACGGCCGTCCGCGACGCCGCAGGCGGGCACAAGTCAGGGGCTGCTCCCGATTCACAACATTCGACGAAGTACGCGAGTTCGCGTTCAAACGCATCGCCCTGTGGCAACGATGCCCGCTGCCCGTTCTCCGTGAGCACATTGCCTTCGAAGCGAAGCGCCGCATCTGCGCTCTCGACGCTGAAGCCCATCGAGAACGCCGTGCCTGGCTTCAGCCACCCGCCGTCAAGTTCCACTACAAGGCCATCGCCATACCGCAAGCTCGCCTGAACCGCATCGTGCTCGCCGATGCCGCACGCAGTCACCGAAACAGGTCTTCCAAACAACAGCAGAATTTGATCCAGATCGTGAATCAGCAGGTCGAGCAGTGCGCCTCCACTGCGGACCGCACTCGTCTGCCAGACGCCCCAAGTTGGAGTTCCGCATTGCCGGCTGAAACGCACCCTCTGCAACTCACTTGTCTTTCGCGCGCGCAACCAGTCCCGCAAATATGCATACTCCGGCCAAAAGCGCAGCACGTGCGCGATCATCAAGCATCGCTTCGTCTCGTTTACCGCCGCGAGCATCCGGTCGCAATCCGCCACCGTCAACGCCATCGGCTTTTCACAAAGCACATGCTTGCCCTTCGCGAGCGCCGCAAGCGCCATCTCGCAGTGCAGATCGCTCGGCCCGCAGATATCGACCGCATCGACCTGTGGGTCCGAAACCAACTGTATCCAGTCTTTGTACTTGGCGGCTCCACTGAGGTCCACATCCGGCAGCGGCATATCGAGATTGCCCGATTGCATCGAAAACTTGCCGCTCAGTTTCGCTTCATCTCGCGCGCAAACCGCTCCGATGCGCACGCCCGCCATGCTCGCGTATTTGGTGGCATGCGTCGCGCCCATGAATCCAAGTCCGATAATCCCGATGTTCATTTTCCGTACTCGCGCCCGTGCGCCTTCAGTCCATCTCGTGGCTCACCTCAGCCCACTCGACGCCAATCACTGGGTTTTCCGCCTTCACTTGCGCAGCAAGACCGGTAATCAGGGTGCGATCCGGCTTATGCGCTTCGATGATCGCCTCGATAATGGCCTCATCGCTGCCCTCGACTTCTTCCGTCCGCAGTTCGCGCAAAATTAACGGCCGCGATGCCAGAGCGCGCATCACACCGCCGCTGACGGCTTCCTGCTGCTGACGCGCCGAAGTCACCATCAGCCGGTAGATTCCCGCTCCATGGATTCTCGCTACGGATCGCCTGTCGATCAGTCGGGAAATCGGTCTCAAGAGGAGATTGATCGACACCAGCAGGAGCGTCGCATAGACTGCCGCCAGCATCTCACCTGCGCCCGCGCACGCGCCTACCGCGGCCGAGCACCACAGCGTCGCAGCCGTGTTCAGACCGCGAATACTGCCGCCCTCCTTCATGATTGCGCCCGCGCCGAGAAAACCCACGCCCGACACCACATAGGCAATAATGCTGTTAGCGCCTGACGCCTGCAGCGTGCTACCCAAGCCGACGAAAGCCGCCGCGCCAAAGCACACCAGCGTCGCCGTTCGCAGTCCCGCCGCCCGCTGACGCCATTGCCGCTCGGAACCAATCACCGCGCCCAGCACCGTCGCGAGCAGCAATCGCGGGAAAATCGGCTGCTCCAGGACCGGGATGTTGCCCGTCCACCAATGCGTCCACGGATTACTCATCAAGCCAAATCGATTCTACCCGTCACCTTTCTGTCGTTATCCGAGCGCGGCATATGATAACGGGTGCATGAGCCTCCGTCACCTGCTGTGCGCCGCGTGTCTAACCACCTTCACGCTCGCCGCGAAGCCCGTCCGTCTGCAGTGCGACTACCGCGTCAACCCGCTCGGTATTGACTCCACGTCGCCGAGTCTCTCCTGGCAAAGCGACAGCAGTGAACGCAACTGGCATCAGACCGCTTATCAGGTGCTCGTCGCATCGAAGCCGCAACTACTTGCACACGGTCATGCGGACATTTGGGATAGCGGCAAGATTACATCGCCCGAGTCCGTCAACATCCGCTACGGAGGTCCGGCGCTCCTCTCGCGCCATCGTTACTTCTGGACCGTGCGCGTCTGGGATACTCACGGCCAGCCGGCGCTCTCGGGTGAAAGCGCATGGTGGGAGATGGGCTTGCTGCAGCCATCCGACTGGTCCGCCAAATGGATTCGCTGGCAAGATCCAGACGAGTCGGCTGACATGGCCGATGTCAACTGGGTGTGGATCGCTGGCCAGGATGCGCGCCACACTCCCATCAACTCCACCGGATTCTTCCACACGGATCTCGATCTCGACAAACTGCCCGACAACGCCGCTCTGTTCCTTGCCGGCCGCGGCGATTGGAGCGTCACTGTTAATGGGCAGCCGGTCAACCGAAAGAATCACTGGCAGGCGTTCACACGCATCGATCTGGCGCTGCTTTTGCATCCTGGGAAGAATTCCATCGATATCTCAGTCACCGTGCCCGCTCCCGAAATTTGGGGACCTCCCGGTATGGTGCTGCCCAAAGAAAGACCTGCCGCGCTCGCTGGCGTGCTGAAGCTTTGGAAAGCCGATGGTTCCATCCAGCGCCTTCCGCTCGGCCCGCAATGGCAAGCCCGCGCAACTGCCACCGCGCCCTGGGCGCCCGCTGCTGTGGCCGCTCCGCTTTCTGACAAAGACTTTGGCGATCCCGGTCCGCTCCCTCAACCCGCCGCGCTACTTCGTCACTCCTTTCAGATCGATAAACCGATCGCGCAAGCTCGCGCCTACGTCACCGCTCTCGGCGCTTACGAGCTGTACGTGAACGGCCGGAAAGTGTCTCCCTACCTGCTCACGCCCGGCTTCACCCAGTTCGAGAAGCGCGTCGAGTACCAGACTTACGATGTTACGGATCTCCTCAAATCCGGGTCGAACGCGCTCGGCGCGATGCTCGGCAACGGTTGGTTTGGCAGCCCCATGACCTGGAATGCCGCGCACTTTCCCAATTGGCCTCCCGTTCGTTTACTTGCTCAGCTCGAAATCGAATACAAGGACGGAACCCGCCAGACCATCGCGACTAGCAACGATTGGAAAGCCTCTCCGTCCGCCATCCTCGAAGATGAAATCTACGCGGGCGAAGTCTTCGACACACGCCTCGAGAAGCACGGCTGGAGCGACATTGAGTTCAACGACTCTGCCTGGACCAGCGCGCAATTAGCGCCCGCCTTCGATGGCGAGATCATTGCCGAGCCCGACACTCCGCCGCAGGTCGTCGCTTCCCTCAAACCCGAGCGCATCACGACTCGTCCAGACGGAGCCTTCATCGTCGATATGGGGCAAAACATGGTCGGTTGGATCGCTCTGAAGCTATCGGGCGAGCGTGGCCGTACCGTTCGCTTGCGCTTCGCCGAAATCCTCAACCCCGACGGCAGCATCTACACGCAAAACCTGCGCAACGCCGATGCGACCGACTACTTCACGCTCGACGGCAGCGGCCCGCGCGTGTTCACTCCGCACTTCACCTTTCATGGTTTCCGCTACATCGAAGTCACCAATTTCCCTGGTACGCTGACCGCCGCTGATGTGAACGGTCAAGTAATCAGCAGTCTTTCTGGAGAACCAACCGGAACGTTTACGACCGCGAGCGACCTGGTCAACCGCATGTGGCAGCTCGGCATTTGGGGACAGCGCAGCAATTTCCTGAGCGTCCCAACCGACTGTCCGCAGCGTGACGAACGTCTTGGCTGGATGGCCGATGCCGCCGTCTTCTGGCGCACCGGGTCGTATAACTTCAACACCGCCGCGTTCACGGACAAATGGATGCACGATGTGGCCGACGCCCAACAACCCGACGGCGCATTCACCAACGTCTCTCCCGTGATTGGCGTCCCTGGCGATGGCGCACCCGGTTGGGGCGATGCGGGTGTCATCGTGCCCTGGACCAACTGGATGCAGTTCGGCGACACTTCGCTCATCGAGCGCTACTGGCCCAACATGCAGCGCTGGATGGATTTCATCGAAGCCGCCAATCCCAACCACATCCGCCACAACTCCGTTGGCCCGAACTTTGCCGATTGGCTCGCTCCAGATCCCGCCACACCGCGCGACCTGATCGACACCGCGTACTGGGCGCTCGTCGCCCGCGACATGGCGCAGATGGCCCGAGCGATTCATCGCGAATCCGATGCCGCAAAATACGATTCCCTGTTCGCCGCCATCCGAACCGCTTATCAACAGGAGTACGTCAAGCCGGACGGCACGGTCGGCCCCGGCACCCAGACCGCTTACGTCGTCTCACTCCAGCTTCAACTGCTGCCTCCTGAACTCGAAAAGTCCGCGGTCGATAAACTCGCCCAGAACGTGAAGGACCACAACGATCACCTCACCACCGGCTTCCTGGGAACGCCCATGCTGTTGTTCGCGCTGGGCAATCACGGTCGCCTGGATGTCGCCTACGAACTGCTGCTGAACGATACCTACCCATCCTGGGGCTACATGATCCGCAAAGGCGCAACCACCTGGTGGGAGCGCTGGAACGGTGACACAGGCGACCCCGCCATGAATTCTTACAACCATTACGCCTTTGGATCTGTTCTCGAATGGGTCTATCAGAACGTGATCGGCATCGATACGACCGCATCCGGCCCCGGGTTCCGGCAGATCACCATCCATCCCCACCCCGATCCGAAGATGAACAGCGCGCGCGGCAGTTACGACTCGGTGTATGGAGCCGTCAGCACCGATTGGTCGCTTGCACCCGATGGCGCGTTCAAACTGAAGTGCCAGATCCCGCCAAACACAACGGCGCGCGTGATCTTCCCGCCGGAAGCGAGCACTAAGGTCCTCGAAGGCGGTAAACCCGTGACTTTGACAGAGGGCAAAGAGGGCCGCTACCTCGACATCGGCTCCGGCACGTACGAATTCCTTTCACACTGACCGAGGGAAGGCGAACTTTCCGCCCTTGCGTCCGATATGTGGCAATGGAGGGAAACGTGACCCCGGAAGTACTTGAAATCCCCGGTACTGTCCTGCTTGTCGTCGTAGCGTATGCCGTTTGGCGCAGCCGTCAACCTGCCGCCAAGAGTGGCCGCACGGCTGGTGGCAAGCGGCGCGACATATGGGACGAGGTCGAGGGCCGCGTCATTTCGATCGCCGTGCGCGAGGAAGCTGTCTACGTCGCCTACGAGTTTCTAACCCCTCGGGGATCGCAACACGCCGAGCAGCGTTTCGCTCTCGAAGCATCGGAACCCTACCAATCCGGCAGCCGCGAAGGCGACCTTGCACACGCCGCCGAGCGTTACATCCGCGCTTACCCCGTAGGCAGCCCGGCGCGCGTCCGTTACAACCCCAAGCGCGTCTCCGAATCCGTTCTCACCCGCCCACGGGCACAAGCCGCACCGGCCGCCGCCAAAGTCGCCGAAAGCCCCGCCGTGTAGCGGTAGGAAGCTGCGGTGGTTTTGGCCGAAGAGGTTAGAGAATACAGCTTGTCGCATCCCGCCTTTCGTCAAGCTAGCCGGCCCGCTTGCTGCTTCCTCGCCGGAGCTTCGCTTCGCTTTTATCTTTCACATTCAGCGCCACCGCAGCGCGAATCAGTGCCTTCAAAGCCGCCTCATTGAGTTTGTCCCCTTCGTGAATGTCGATGGCGCGCCTGACATTTCCGTCGAGGCTGGAGTTGAATAGGCCAGAAGGGTCTTTCAGTTCCGCTCCCTTCGCAAACGTAATTTTGACGGCATTCTTGTACGTCTCTCCCGTGCAGACAATACCGTCGTGAGACCAGGTGGGAGTCCCTCGCCACTTCCACTCTTCTACGATGTCGGCGTCCGCCTCGCGTACGATTTTCCGTACTTTCGCCAGCATCTTTCCTCGCCAATCGCCGAGCTCACTGATCCTCGCGTCAATCAACCCAGCAGCAGATTCCACCGAAACGGGCTTCTTCATATACAGCTCCGAACTTTGTCACCTACTCGAACTGCGCTCCGCCAAATCAGGCTCATCTCGATCTTCCCCAAATAAGCCGCTTCGGACGAGATAGCCTTTCCACATCCACAATCCCGAAAGAACAAGCGCTGGAAGAAAAATATATCGGACGAGAGGCGCGTAATTTGGAATTTCCTTAAACGGACTATAGACGTATCCGATGATCGGAATGCCAAAGAGAATGTGAAACCAGCGAAGAATGGAACGTTTTGTGGCAGTACTGATCATTCAATCGCTCCTCGACTCATGAATTCTGGGCGTCCTTCGGCCCTTCCGCGCTGAATTGCTTTGCGTATTCGGCGGTCAATCGCTGCCAGCCCTCGAAATGCATCACGTCAGCACCGGCGATGCGTCCAATCGGCTCGCCGGCAAGCAGCCGGTCCAGCACGTCGAAGCAGATGTGCCAGCCTGCCGCGCCCCACGAAATAAAGCGGCGATCGATGTTATGCCAGAGCGTCAGGCGTGTGCCCGGCCCGAGCGGCTCGAGCTCCCACCGGAGGTCGTTATACTCGAGCAGCTTGGGAGCATCGGCCCGCGCCACCTTTGCTTCCGATACCTGCAAGGTTCGGGTCCAGGTGAGATTCACCTTGTTTCCCGCCTTGCCCAGGTTCACGTCGACCTCAAAAGGAGCCCACTCGCGCAAGTGCGCCGGATCCGTCAGCGCTTCCCATACTTTCTCCGGTGGATGCCGTAATTCTCTGACCAGGATGAGCGTCCATTTCTCGCCGCCCTTCCGTACCTGTGCCCCGCTTGCCGGACCCGGTGCGTACTGCTCGCGATTGGTCATACGCGCTTCCTGCCTAGGCCGAGTACCGCTCGAGCTGAACCAGTTGCACCAGATTCCCGCAGGTGTCCTTCAGCATCGCGATCGTTGAGCCCGTCACTTTCGTCGGCGCCATCGTGAATTCTGCGCCGAGCGCTCGTGCGTTCTCATAATCCCGCTGAATGTCATCGGCGTAAAACATAATTGCGGGACGGTTTTGCTCGAACAGCGCCTCCTGATATGCCTTGGCCGCCGGGTTGTCATTCCGGTCTAGCTGCAGTTCGGTGCCATTCGGCTCTTCTGGAGAGGCCACTGTTACCCAGCGGTAAGGCCCCTGCGAAAAGTCGGTCTTTTTCACAAAACCCAGCACGCCGGTGTAGAACCGCAGTGCCTTCTCCTGGTCGTCCACATAGATGGTCGTAACCTTGATCTTCATTGTTTTTTCCCCTTTGTCCTGTTTTTCGTTTGCGCCGATTGCTCCATGCGATCGAGGTGGCGCTCGAGCGCATCCACGTGAGCCGACCAGAAGCGGCGGAACGGAGCCAGCCAGGCATCTACTTCCTGGAGTGGCTCCGGTCGCAGCCGATAAAGGCGGCGCTGTGCATCCACTGTGGATTCCACAAAGCCGGCCTCGCGCAGCACTCGTAAATGCTTTGAGACCGTCGGCTGCGGCATATGAAGCTGACGTTCAATGTCGCCCACCGACTGTTGTGACGAGACCAGCAGGCTCAATATCGCGCGGCGGTTCGGCTCCGCAATGATGTCGAACACAGATTCCACTCTTTGTATATACTCCAACGCGCATATGCGTGTCAAGGTATGTAAAAGAGCGCAAGGGGATTTGCCGGGTGATTACGGCGTTCGCTCGCGGCAGGACCCGGCTAACTACGGCATCTTCGATGAATCGTCGAATGCAAGCTCGACCTGCACGGTCTTACCGGGTTCGATCTCAATCGGAGCAGGCGTCCCGGGGGTCTTCTGGTACATTCCGAGCGAAGCGCCCGAAGGAGGCGGCCCCGATTCGCCGTCATAGTTGCCGCTCGAGTCGTAAGAGGCAGCCACATAAACCGGCGAAGTCCCGAGATCGGCAAATGTGACCGTCTCGTCCTTAGCCGTCGCCGACTTCACGCCAATCGGCGGGGTTCCGCCGCCCGTCGCGAAATCGGGCGAATCGAACAACACGACGAAAATCTTGTGCTTCGCGTCCACCTGTCCGCTGCCTGTGTAATTCAGCTTTACTTTCAGAACTCGTGTGTTTGGGGCTTTATTTTGGTTATTGTTCTGCTGACCGTAAACTAAAGGCGCAACAAAAAGAGCGACTGCAAGCAAGAGGTACTTTCGCATGGTTTCACCACCCGGTACTTCTTACGACGCAGCCGCTCGAATTGTTCCCTCACGAACTGGCGCTACTGACAAATGACGTTAGCGGAGCCACCTCCTCGCGTTCCGGAGCCACCGCCTCCCGCGCCGGCGCATCCACCCGGACCATGGGGCCTCCCTTCGCAAGTTCGCTGCCTTCGACCGAAGATTTGAAGATCGGCCACAGGATCTGCGCGTACCATTCGTCGCCTTGATAATGCGAAATCCCGTATTGCGCGGGATATTGACGCGTGATCAGCGCGGTTCCGAAGATCACGTCCCACAGGAAGAACATGTTCCCGAAGTTCCCCTTGTAATAGCCGACTCCGTCATCCGCCGTCGCCGCATGATGCGCGTGGTGTGTCGCAGGCGTAGAAATCAGACGTTCCAGCACCCAAGCCGCCGGATGCAGCACCTTGAAGCGGTAGAAGGGCTTATCCCACGGCAAACTCGAATGCGCGAGCGTGGTGATCAGTCCTTTAATTCCCTGCACGATAATCGCAGGCGCGCCCAGTCCCAGGTACACCAGCGCGGCGGTCAGATAGGTCTGCGAAAAGAAAATCGTGTAGATCACGTTCTGCCGGCTCGCCATCGCCATACCCATGTACGATGCCGAATGATGCGTGCGATGGAACCGCCACAGCCACGGAATCTCATGGTGCAGCCGGTGATACCAGTACTGCGTCAAGTCGTCCGCCACCGCGATAATCAGGCATCCCCACAGCAGCGGTACCCAACCGAAAACATTCTGCCAGCCTGGCAACACCGCGGGAAGAAACTTGAGGCTGAAGTACGCCATGATCGGCGTGATGATGAACCTCGGCAGCAGAAAGCACGTGACGTCGAGCAAGCCCTCGTTCTTGTTCCACGTGTTCTCGTACAAGCCCATTGCAAACTCGATGCCTCCGAGGGCGATCGCGAGAATCGCAAATTGATAGGGCCGGATGAAATGAAGAAATTGAATCCAGTTGTGCACGCTTAATAACTCCTGTGTTTCGCTACTTCAGCGGAGGGATGATAGTTAGCCCACGGCTTCTGCCCGGTTGCCCAGAAGGTCAACACCATCAGTAGAATGGGCAGAAGGTAAATAAACAAGCTCAAGATCGTATTGCGAATGATGCGATCGCGAACAAACGGCTCCATTTTCATGAGTTCACTTTTTCTCCTGATGATGCGTCGTCACTTTATCTGTGCCGCTGGCCAGCACACCGCGGGTCAACCAAAGGCCGCCTACGATGAGCCCAAACGGAACCAGCGTGACCACAACTCCCACAGCTATCTTTTTGGCAATTAGAATAAGATCGTTCACTGACTCGCCTCCGCTATGCTTTGTTCCCGTCGGATTGAACGCACCGGAATCCGGCATGATTACTGGGCGTATTCGGATCCGCTTTACCGCGAGCGCCCGTCAGATACCGTTCGCAGTAATGACTCGTACACAGGAACGATCCCCCGCGTTGAACGCGTTTCGGCACACCCGGTTCATCCGGGTCGTAACTGTCCAGCGGTCCTTTCGGATTCCGAGTTACTTGCTGTTGCTCATTTACCCGGTAGTAATCAGGCCGATACCAGTCCGCACACCACTCCCAGACATTCCCCGCCATGTCGGACAGTCCGAACCGGTTTGGCGGAAACGACCCGACTGGCGCGCGTCCGGAAAAGCCGTCTTCCGCAATGCCCGCATCCGGAAAATGGCCCTGGAAGATGTTTGCCTGCCACTTGCCATTCGGCTTTAATTCCGATCCCCACGGATAGAGTTGGCGATCCAACCCGCCGCGAGCCGCATATTCGAACTCCGCTTCCGTCGGCAGTCGCTTGTGCGCCCACTTCGCGTAGGCATTGGCGTCCTCCCACGCGATCTCGACGACTGGATAATCGTCCTTCCCCCGGATATCGCTGGCCGGGCCATCCGGATGCCGCCAATTCGCACCCGGCACATAGCTCCACCAATTCGCCGGATCCTCCAACGACACGGCATGATCAGGCGGCGTGAAGACCACGCCGCCCGGCTTCAGCTTGTCTTCCGGGACGCCTGGAAATTCGCGCGGATTGAGTGGCCGTTCGGCAACCGTGACATAGTGCGTTGCGGCCACGAATTGTGCGAACTCGCGGTTCGTCACCGTCGTCCGGTCCATCCAGAAGCCGTCAACCGCCACGCGATGCACCGGCAGCGCATCCTGCAAATCTGCCGACTGCGCCCCCATCCAGAATTCGCCACCACGGATCCAGACCATTCCGGGGTTCGACGGAGTGGACTCGCGCGCGTGAATGACACTCAACGACGCAGCAACCACCGCCGCCGAGGCCAGCAACGCCGCCCGCCGTGTCATTGACCACCCGCCTGTGTCCGCAGACCAGCCAGCGCAGACGGAAGCTTGATCTCCAGGTGAACGTCTTTCAATTCGCCGTTCGGAAATGGAAAGTCGCCTCGATCCTTATACGCCTCGCTTACATGCGAGAGCGCATCGCGGCCGACATCGATGCCTTCCCATGTGGTAAACAACACCGTGGGTAAGTTGTACGACTTACTCCCCACCTGCTGCCCGTTGACAAACAACTTGCCTTCCGCGGTTGTCTTTCCTGTCGGCGTGAACTCATAGCGCACCTCGGCCGGACCAGCGGGAAGACGCGCTTTCCGAGGCCACGCTGTTATGCGTGCCAAAGGTGTTATGTTCGACGATCAGCTTGTTCTCGCGAATGTAGAAGACGACCCCTCCGGCGGATCCTCCATACGCGAACAAGACTCCTTCGCCGCTTGTATCGGGCCGGTCAATGTGCGCCGTCAGGCTATATCCGAACGTCGCCAGCAGCGGAGACACTTCATGCGGCAAATGCGCTGAGTTCGGATAAAACGTGTACGCAGCCGGGCGCTCCAGAGCGAGGCGCGCGAGCGTGTCTCGCGAGCTGTCTAGCGGATTCCGCCCGTCCAGCGGCAGCACGCCATACTCGCGCGCCTGCGCCCACCAGAGATCCTTCAGCTCCTTCAACTTGTCCGGATACTGTGCAGCCAGGTTATTGTTCTCCGCGAAGTCCACTGCCGTGTGATACAACCGCCACTGGTCATCTGCGAAATCTCTGCCCGCTTCGTGCAGCGCCACGGCCCGCCAGCCGTCGTGCCAGATGGCCCGGTGCCCGTGCAATTCGAAGTACTGTGTATCTCGCGGATTAGGTCCTTTCGCATCGTCAAACGTCTTCGCGATACTTGCTCCATGTATTGGTAGCTGCCGCACGCCCTTGTACACGGTTGGTGCACTGACCCCAGTGATCGCCAGAACCGTCGGCGTGATATCGATCACATCCACAAACTGCCGCCGTATCTCGCCGTGACTCTGGAATCCCTTCGGCCAATGAACAATCAATGGATCATTCACGCCGCCCGCGTCCACAAACTCCTTATAGAGCCGGAATGGTGTGTTGCCCGCCATCGCCCATCCCCGCGGATAGTTGCTAAACGAGGCGTCGGTTCCGATCTTGTCAATCTCCGCCAGATCGTGCTGCTGCGTCGTCGGAACGTTCAGATACGCGCTCAGCGCATTCGTGGTGCCTTCGAAGCCGCCTTCCGGATTGGCGCCGTTGTCTGAGATTAGAACCAGGAGGGTGTTGTCCAGCTTGCCGCTCACGCGCAAATATTCAACCAGCCGGCCAATCTGTTCATCCGTGTGCTCTAGGAATCCCGCATACGCCGCCTGATAGCGGAGGTACAGTCGTTTCTGATCCGCCGTCAACGAGTCCCACGCCACAATGCCCGGATTGCGCGGCGTAAGTTCGGTATCTCGTGGGGCAATCCCCAGTTCCTTCTGCCGCGCCAGCCGGTCCACGCGCGTTTGGTCCCAGCCTTTCTCGAAAACCGGTACATACTTTTCGATGTAACGTGCCGGAACCTGATGCGGCGCGTGGGCTGCCCCAAATGCCAGATATAAGAAGAACGGCTTGTCCGGAGTTACTTCACTCTGATTCCGCAAATAGCGAATCGATTGATCGACTAAGTCAACCGATAAATGATACTTGGGGTCGGACGGCGGCTCAACCGACGTGTTATCGCGCACAAGTTCGGGATGATACTGATCCGCCAGGCCGTCCAGGAATCCGTAATAATGATCGAACCCGCGCTGCACGGGCCACTGATCAAAGGGTCCGGCAGGTCCCGCTTCCGGCCCGGGCACCAAATGCCACTTGCCAACGGCAAAGGTGCTGTACCCGGAGGACTGCAGGATCTCGCCAAGCGTCGCGGCAGCATGCGTCACCCTTCCCCGGCCGTTCGGAAAACCGTTCAGCGAATTGGCCACCGTGCGCACGCCTACCGAATGCGAATTACGCCCCGTAAGCAGCGCAGCGCGCGTCGGCGAGCAGATCGCTCGCGTATGGAAATTCACATACAGTAGGCCCTCATGCGCCAACTGGTCAATGTTGGGCGTGTGGATCTCCGATCCGTAAGCTCCCAGATCGGCGAATCCCACGTCATCCAGGACCACGTAGACAACATTCGGGCTTCCCGTCGGAGGCGCCGCGCGCCGCGCATAATCCGGCTTTGATTGCTTATCTGTATCTCCGATAACCCCCGCAAAGCCCTGCTCTTCGGGAATCGGCACGCCTTGGATCTCAACCGGATGCGCGCTCTGCGCCAGCATGCCCGGCAGCACCACGGATAGCGCGATCAGACCGCCCGCAAAATACGTCAAGTAAGGCTTACTCTGTTTCTTCATACGCGTCTCCCGATCAGAAGTAGAACTTCGCTGCGAGTTGAACCTCGCGCGACAGTCTCTGGAACGTTTGCGGCGACCCCGCCGAAACAATGCTGCCCGCGCCCGGTGCGCCAATCGTGTTTATCGGATTGTTGAACTGCGCAGTGTTGGCGACGTTAAACGCCTCCGCCCGCAGTTGCAGCTTCCTCTGCTCGCTTCCAAGCGCAAAATTCTTGAATAACGAAAAGTCAAGCTCTCTCGTCGGCGGCCCGTACAAACTGTTGCGCGCCACGTTTCCATACTGCTGCGCGCCCGGAGCGGTGAATGCTGCCACATTGAACCACTCCGCTACGGATCGTTCTCCGGATGACAGTTCGCCGTTCCCTGCCCCCGCAACATAGGAGGCCCGGCTCGTACCGCCGGTATTGAGCGTGTTACTCGCCGACTGCACGCTGAACGGTATGCCCGTTGAGAGCGTCAGGATCCCATTCACCTGCCAGCCATTGAGGACCTGCCCGCTCAGGCCGTGCAGCTTGGACGGAAGGCTATACGTAAAGCTGCCCGTCACCCGATGCCGCACATCGAAATCGGCATTCCCATAATCCAGCCGGTAGTTCAGAGTGTCCGTAAATACCCCGCCGCCGCCGGATGGGCTGAACGATGCATAATCGAGCGCATGGCTCAAGGTGTAACTCGCTTGAAACGACAGCCCCGACGAATAGCGATGCTCAATCACTGCCTGAAACGCGTTGTAAGACGAGTTATCGACGTCCAGAAATTCCGTGACGTTTTGATACACCGGATACGGCCGTCTCTGCGCCAGCGGCGTTACGCCTGGAACCGCCTGATTCAGGTTCTGCTGCGCCGGCAGATGGGTACCCTTTGTTCCGACGTAAGAAAGGCTCAGCAGCGTCGAACTGCTTAGCTGCCGTTGAATCGTAAAGTTCCACTGCTGCGTGTACGGCATCTTGGCATTCGGATCAATCGAGTACAGAACGCCCGCCGCCGGATTTGCCGTGCGCTCAAACCCATTCGCTGCCGTATGCGCGCCCGCGAAATTGTATTGGTTGTTCGTAAACGAATAGCTGATCGCCTCCGGTGGGTTGTTGAAGATACTGTTTCCGAAGATCAGTTGCGGATCGTTATAGAAGATTCCGTAAGCCGCCCGCACGACAGTGTTCTTCTGTATCTGGTACGCCGCGCCAACCCGCGGCATGAAGTTCAGATTCCTTGCATGCACCGCGCTTTGAGGCACGCCATCTGTCCCGACCTGCTCTAGCCCCGCCGCGCCGGGAACAAAGTTATATCCTCGATTCCCAATTTCCACCCACGGCCATCCAAGGTAATCCTCGTACCGCAGCCCCAGGTTCAGCGTCAGCTTGTCACTTACTTTGAAATCATCCTGAACAAATGAACTGACGTCCAGTCGGCGCAGGCCGCGCATGCCATCGACTGTCTCCAGACTGCCCGATATAGGCGTGCCCAGTAGTAAGTCGGCCAGTCCGTTCCCAGTCCCCGAAGCCGGAATCGTCGAGCAATAGACCGACGTTGACGCGGCGCACGACGGCGCCGGATTCGATGTGTACGCAGTCGTGAAGTTCAGCGTTCCGTGTTCGTTCAGCGTCTGGAACACGTTGTACTGCATCCGCATCACGCCTACACCAAACTGAAGCGTATGGCGGCCCTTCACCAGGCTGATCGCTTCATCCGCTTGATAGTTGTTGCTGATGATCGTGGACGGCAGGTTCCCGAACTCGCCTAGCGTTGAGGCTCCCGTGACGG
Source organism: uncultured Acidobacteriaceae bacterium (assembly GCA_963795905.1). Taxonomy (GTDB): domain Bacteria; phylum Acidobacteriota; class Terriglobia; order Bryobacterales; family Bryobacteraceae; genus Bog-105. The sequence goes on from CAWCJG010000003.1 coordinate 143,895, forward strand.
GAATGTACGGCAATCCATTCGTCAGTGAGTTCCCTGCGACGTTGCTGCCGGGAATACCAACTTCATCCGCCAGCGCCGAACCTCCGTTCAGATCGCTCGAAACGATCGCCACACGCGACCAGCCGAATCGAAACGAGTTCACCGTGGTCGGAGAGAAGATATGCTGCTCGTTGAGCACCGCTTGGTGCGCGGGTTGCAGAGAGCCGCCCGAAATCGTTCCCCCGACCGCCGGAGCCGGTAGCGGACCCGGCTGGAAAATATCGGAATGCGATTGGCTGAATCGAACGAAACCAGTGTCATAATCTCCGAACTTACGGTCGATCTTGACGTCGAAGCTGTTCGAATCGACCGTGTGAATCGGCTGATACAAGAAGTTATTTGCAAGACCGGGCGCATTCGGAAGCGGATAGAGGTTGATCAGATTCCGGCCAACCGCGCTCTGCTGATTCAGCGGAATCGCATTGCCCGCAAAGGCAGTGCGGCTGTAAGTTCCGTCCGGATTCTGCACCGTTGTGAGCGGATTGTAAATCACCTGGTTAGCGCTCGAGAAATTTCCTGCCCGTTCGGCCAGCGTCGGAACTGTGCTTACGAAAGTAAGTGCCTGGGCAGTGCGCTGTCCTTCGTAATCGGCAAAAAAGAACGTCTTCGGATCATGCGACCAACTCAAAGGACCGCCAATGGTTCCACCGAACTGATTCATTCGGAATCCCGGCTTTTGGGTGTCGAAGAAATTGCGAGCGTCCAGATCCGAATTGCGCAGATATTCGAACGCGTCTCCGTGAATCTGCTCAGTCCCGGATTTAAAGATCAGGTTCACCGTGCCGCCGCCTCGCCCGAAACGCGCATCCGGTACTGATGTTTCTTCGCGAAACTCCTGCACGGCGTCCATCGGCGGAAACAGCACGATTCCCAATCCATTGTGATTCTCGCGATCACTGATTCCGTCCAGCAGAAAGCTGTTGTCTTCCATGCGAAGACCGTTTACCGAATAGCCCGTCTCCCCACGAGCCTGCGCCAGCGGCGCGGCACCCGTGAGCTGCGATTGCGCCGGCACAACACCTGCCGCCAGCCCCATCAACTCGGCGAAGTTACGGCCATTCATTGGCAGGTTCTGCACCGCCCGCTCGCTCCGTAAGCTCGATAGCGTGCTGGTCTCCGTGGTCAGTTGAGCGGCCGAGGCCTGCACTGTTACTGCTTGCTGCAAATCTCCCGGTACAAGCTGGAAATCCAAAGAAGCGCGCTGCGATACCTCCACGCGCACGTGTTCCACGAGCTCAGCAAAACCCGGCGCAACCACTGCCACGTCATACTCGGCGGGAGCCAGCGGCGGCGTCACAAACAGCCCCTGGTTATCGGAGACGAGCTTCTCCGACCAGTTAGTCCCCTTGTTCTGAACCGTCACGATGGCCCCAACAATCACTCCCCCGGAGCTGTCGTGAACAACTCCACTGATCCGCCCCGTGTCGAGCGTCTGGCCGTTCAGAAAGCAGCAGAATGCACACCCGGCAATTACTGCGAATCGAGCGGCGTGTGAGATAAACAACGATCTTACGCCGCGTACCTTTTTTCTCATGTCTAGTTTGTCAATAGGCATTGCGGTGATACGGTCAAGTATATCGGGTCAAGCGGAAAAGTCAACTACTCCGATAGAGAATATGCAGATTGACTGAAGCGATTTGGAGGAGAGGGTGGACTAGCGGGAGGGAACGGCTGCGATCTCTCGGGCCGAGACCGCTTGGTTGATCTTTTCGATTTCGCCCGATTGGAACCGCAGCACGCCCGCAAACAGATCCGAAGCCGCGAACGAAGCTTTCGCGACTCCGCTGCGACCGTGATTTGGCGTATTCAGCAGCTCGTGGTAAATCTCATGGGCCAGCACGCGGGCCAATCCAATGCCCAGCAGGCATTCCAAACGCGGAGTGCTTTCCGAAGATCGGTTGCGCAGAAGCAGCGTACGAACCGCATCGCAGTTTATGTTCGGAAATGGCAGAAGTTGCTCCGTGCTGCCCATCGCTGTCGGCCAAACGAGTCGTGACCACGCGGCCTGGCACGCCCGCGATTTCGCATGTGCCTTGGAAGTGCGAAACGATGACTTCGCCTAGCGCCTCAGATCCCGATAAATCGGACAGTAGGCGCCATTGCACCGAGACCGCCGGAGCAAGAATCGCTTCCGCCTCGCGCTCCATCGCTCGAAGTGACGTTTCCGAGAACGGCCGATCGAACCGCAGCACGACGGTTAAAGCCGGAGCCGTGCGGCCCATTTGAGCGGAGGCCGGTACACCAATGAGGCATACGAAGGTCAACCACATCACGACCATTCGGCAGCGCCTGAGAGCCGGCACGACCTTTATTAAATCCCAATTTGCACCCCGGCTCCAGCTCTAAGTTGCTGATTCTTAATGCCTACTTTGCCTATAGACAAAGAGGCATTTTCGAATTGATTCGGCCATACGAAATATGATAATCTCGATAGACAAATAGATCATTGGCTGCGGCCTAGTAGTTTCTGGCACTCGCATGCCATCAGGAGTGTCTTCATGAAACTTGCTCGCACAGCAACTCTGCTGCTCAGTCTCGGTTTTGTAATCGCCCGTCTATCACCCGCCCAAGTCGTGGGAGCCGCAATTCACGGCCTTGTACAGGATGATTCCGGAGCCGCTGTCCCGGGCGCGAATGTCGCGATATTGAACCTTGAGACCGGTGCCGAGCGAGACCTCATCACCGACAACTCCGGACACTATTCCGCGCCTTCCATCAACGTCGGTGGCTATCAAATTTCCGTATCTAAGGATGGGTTTGCACCCGAGACCCGGAAAGGCATTTCGCTCGTCATCGGCCAAAGTGCGCCCGTCAACTTCACGCTGCATGTCGGAAAAATGACGCAGGTTGTGACGGTGGAGGAATCGCCCAGTCCGGTGAGCCTCACGACTCAGGACACCTCGGGGCTCGTCAACGAAGTGCAGGTCAAGGATCTCCCGTTGAACGGCCGCAGCTACGACGAGCTAATTACGCTGAATCCGGGCGTCGTGAATTACACCGGCCAGCGATCCGGCGGTGTGGGTACATCCAACTCCTCCGTCGGCAACATGTTCGCCATCGGCGGTCACCGTCCGCAGGAGAACCTGTTCCTGCTGAATGGCATCGAGTACACCGGCGCATCTCTGATCAACAACACGCCCGGCGGCGCGAGCGGTCAGCTTCTGGGTGTCGATGCCGTGCGTGAGTTCAATGTCGTGTCGGGCAGCTATGGCGCCGAATACGGCAAGCGGGCCGGCGGCCAGGTCAGTATCGTTACCGCTTCCGGCACGAACCAGCTTCATGGCAGCGTCTATGAGTTCCTGCGCAACAGCGATCTGGATGCGCGAAACTACTTCGATCAGGGCTCCATTCCACAGTTCCAGCGCAACGAGTTTGGAGCCGCCGCCGGTGGACCCATCAAGAAAGACAAGCTCTTCGTCTTCGGCAACTATGAAGGTTTTCGGCAGCACCTCGGCCTGAGCGATGTAACGCTGGTGCCTGATACCGCGGCCCGGCTGGGTTATCTTCCCGGCGCAAACGGAACACTCCAGAAGATCGGCATCACCCCCGCCGCAAGCACGCTGCTTTCGTTATGGCCTGCACCGAACGGACCGGATCTCGGCAGCGGCATTGCCGAAGCATTCAGTCATCCGCTCCAGACCATTCGCGAGGATTTCGGGACCACGCGTGTCGACTACAACCTCTCCAATACGGATACTCTCTTCGGCGTTTACACAGTCGACGACAGTATGGACAACACGCCTTCCGCCAACCCGCTCAGCACGGTTTTTGAAACGCTGCGGGAACAAGTCGCCAGCGTGCAGGAGCAGCATGTATTTTCGCCCTCGATCCTGAACACGACCCGCTTCGGCTATTCTCGCGCCAGCTATTACTTCACCGGTCAAACGCCTGTGGACCTGCCCGGCTGGGTGCAAGGCGATCCCATCGGCGCGGTCGTTATCGGTGGCGGAACGGCCCTGAACGGCGCATCGCAAATCACGCTCGCGGGCACAAATGCCGGCAGCAATCTCGCCGCGGTGCGCAACTTATTCACCTACGATGACCACGTTTCCATCCTGCACGGCATTCATCAGTTCGAAGCCGGTGTCTGGATCCAGCGCATTCAAGCCAACGACAATCTCGCGCAAGACCAATACGGTCAGGCGTCGTTCACCAGCCTGACCAATTTCCTGCAAGGTGTCGTCAGCACCTTCACCGTGGTGCCATCACCGACGGAACTCGGCTGGCGTTCCGTGGAAGGCGCGGGCTTTGTGCAGGACGCCATGCATTTGACCAAGCGCCTCGAACTTCGCGTCGGCTTCCGCTTCGAATCCACAAATGGCTGGAATGAATCGCACGCCCGCGGCGCCAATTATCTGTTTAGCAACGGGGTCATCGACACAACGCCGCAGGTGAATGATTCTGCTTTCACCGTCAACCGCGCGAAGTTCCTGCCCGAACCGCGTGTCGCGCTCGCTTGGGATCCCTTCGGTACCAGTAAGACCGTCATCCGCGCAGGCTTCGGCATTTATCGTTCCCTGCTCGATAACCTGGATTACCGGCTCGATCAGACCGCGCCTTACAACACGACCGATTCCCTCAAGAAGGTTCCGCTCACTGGTCTGAGCATTGTTCCCGGCGCGGCGCTTCCCTCGTCCAGTCTCATTTCGCCGAGCGGTGTCCAACCGGACGCATACACGCCAACCATCCTTTCCTACACCCTGCGCGTCGAACAGCAGATCGCACCCAATACGGCCCTCGGCGTCGGCTACGTTGGATCGCACGGCTATCACGAGATGCTCTCGCTCGATGCCAACGAACCGTTCCCCACGATTTGCCCCGCCGCCGCTTGCCCGGCGTCGCTTGCTGCCGGTACCATCTATTACCCGTCCGGTGCGCCTCTCGCAAATCCGAGGCTCGCCAACACCACAACCTGGATGTCGGAAGGCGTCAGTTCTTACAACGCGCTCAACGTGGACGTGAATCGCCGCTTCAGCAGTGGTTTTCAAATTCGCGGCGTCTACACGTATGCCAAGAACCTCGATGACGGAACTGCCTGGAACAGCAGCGTGGCCGCGAATGCGCCTGGCTTCGTAATGTTCCCTCTCGATCCGAAATTGGATTATGGGCGCTCGACGACAGACGTGCGCCATCAGGCAGTCATCAACGGGGTGTATGATCTGCCGTTTGGAAGCGGGAAGCGTCTCTTCAAAGACGTGACCGGATGGAAGAACAAGCTGGCATCCGGATGGTCGATCACGGCGATTGAGACCTTGCAATCTGGACTGCCCTTCACTCCGCAGCTCGGCTTCAATCCATCGAACAACGGTGACAGCCGGAATCCGATCCGGCCGTCCTGGAATCCCGCCTTCCAAGGTTCCGTCATCACGGGGAGCCCGAACCAATACTTCAACCCCGCGGCCTTCATCCTGCCTGCTGCGGGAACGTACGGCAATGTAGGCCGTGACGTCCTGACTGGCCCCGGGCATGGCAGAACTCGACTTCTCCGCCATAAAGGACACCACGCTGACCGAGCGCACCAGGCTCGAGTTCCGGGCCGAATTCTTCAACATCGTGAATCACACGAATTTCGGCACGCCCAATGAGGTAGTCTTCACCTCCGCAACCTCCGGAGTTTCGCCGACCGCCGGAGTGATCACCTCCACCTCGACAACGTCGCGCCAAATTCAATTCGGGCTGAAACTACTGTTCTGATTGAAGATAGGGGCAAAGGGCTGGCCTGAGTCGTTCTGAATCCCTGGGGCATCCAAGGAATATGTCACTCAGGCCAGTCAAGCAAATTCTAGAGACCAAGCCGACCATCGAAGGCGCCGGAGTGAAACTGCAGCGTGCATTCGGATTCGGCAAAACGAAAGACTTCGATCCGTTTCTGCTGCTCGATGATTTTCGGAATGAGAACCCGTCGGACTATCTCGCCGGTTTTCCGTGGCATCCCCATCGCGGGATCGAGACCATCACCTATGTGCTTGCCGGTTCGGTGGAGCATGGCGACAGCTTAGGGAATCGTGGCCAGATGGGCGCCGGCGACGTCCAATGGATGACCGCCGGTAGCGGCATTCTGCATCAGGAAATGCCGCGCGGCGACGCGCATGGCCGCATGCACGGCTTCCAGCTTTGGGCCAACTTACCGTCACATTTGAAAATGACTCACCCGCGCTATCAGGACATCCCGTCCAGCGCGATCCCGAACGTAACCGATGATGACGGTACAAACGTGCGCGTCATCTGCGGCGAGTTTTGGGGCAAGCGCGGGCCGGTCGAAGGCGCCGCGGCCGACCCCAGTTATCTCGACATTTCGGTTCCGCCTAACAAAACGAAGCGGCTTAAAATCGAAACGACATTGAATGCGTTCGCTTACGTGTTTGCAGGTTCCGGCACGTTTCGCGACGCTTCGCAGCCGCAGGCTGTCTTAACGGAGCAGGTTGCGAAACCCGATGCCCCGCCCGTGTACGATGTGAAGAATCACTCGCTGGTGCTGTTTGACCGCGGCGATGAGATCCGTGTGCAGGCCGGGCCGGAAGGCATACGCTTTCTGCTCGTTTCCGGCAAACCTATCGAGGAACCCGTCGCATGGTACGGCCCGATCGTGATGAACACGAACGAAGAACTTCGCCAGGCCATGGCGGAATTACAGAACAACAGCTTCATCAAACACACGTAAAGTTCAAAGCCTCGCACATACCGGAAACGCGCGACGGCTGGACTTTCCTTTCCGGCGGCAGCGGCCCTCGCCACATCGTCATCCTACCGGGTGGCGGAGGCCGCGCCGAGTCTATGTTTTCTGTGCAAGCGTGCCTTGAACCGTTCGCCCGCGTAACTGCGGTCGGAATCCCTGCGCACGTGCGCACGGTGGAACAAGTGATCGCGGGCCTCGATTCGATCGCCCTTGACAACGCCGTACTGTTGGGTCATTCGCTTGGCGGGTTGATCGCGCAAGCATATGCGACTCAACGTCGTGAACGGGTGGCCGGGCTGGTGCTGGCCAACTCCGCGTTTTATCTCGGCCGGCGCGCTCGCCTGCTGCCGCGTGCAGCCCGGATTCTGGCTGCACTTCCCGGCAACTGGCTCGCGTTATCCATGCGCCTGCGGATCAAACGGCTCGTCGCGAACGCTATTGACGCGGAATTCTGGTCGGCCTTCTACCAGCGGGAACTCGCCCAGCCTGACGCAGCCGCCATCGTGCAGGGGCAATTTGCACTCATGCATGATCTGCTCCGCCATCTCGCCCATGCTCCCGCGCTACCCGATATTCCCGTCCAGATCATCGCGTCGGAGGACGACACCGGATTTACTCGCCAGGAAATAGCCTACTTAGCTTCTCTCTATCCTCGTTCGCGCACTCTGATATTAGGCGCGGGCCGGACACTTGAGCTTTGTCACGCGCCCGCACGAATATGTGGGCGCGGTAGTTGACTTCTTGCACTCGATTTAGCTGAGTGTTACGCCACAACCGGCTCGGCCGGAACTTCAAGCGGGTGCTTGTATTTGCACTCCTGATTGGGGCACTGCGCGAATGCGGCCGTTTTCAAATACTTTTCGATCAGGTAACTGCTGCCGCATTCGGGGCACTTTTCCGGAATGGGTTTGCCCCACGCCACAAAGTCGCACTCCGGATAGCGGTTACACCCGTAGAATGTGCGGCCGCGTTTTGAACGCCTCTCCACGATCTCGCCTTGCGAGCAGTTCGGGCACGGCACGCCGATCGTCTTCTGCTTCACGTACTTACAAGTCGGGTAGTTACTGCAAGCGACAAACTCGCCGTACCGTCCGAACTTCTTGACTAAGTTATTGCCGCACGATGGGCATTTCTCTTCGAGCGGAATGTCCTTCTTCTGCTCGCCGCCGATCTGCTTCGTCGTTTTGCACTCCGGATACCCGGAGCAAGCAAAGAAAGTACCAAAGCGGCCCTTCTTCAGCACCATCGGACGGCCGCAGTTCTCGCAATACTCCTGCTCATCCTGCTCGGTCAAATCGGCTTTATCGACGTCCGGCAGATCCACCGTCAATTCGCGCGTGTTGCGGCACTCGGGATAGCCGGTGCAAGCAATGAAACTGCCATTCTTGCCCCACTTGATCACCATGGGCTTGCCGCACTTTTCACACACGAATTCAGTCGGCTTCTCCATGCGCTTGATATCCGTCATGTGGCGCGCGGCGTGATCCAGACTGCGTGTGAAGCGCTCGTAGAAGCCAGCCATGGCGGTGCGCCATTCCAGCTTGCCGTCCTCGATCTCGTCGAGCTCTTCTTCCATGCGCGCCGTGTACTTGACGTCGAACAAGTCGTTGAAGTTTTCCGTCAGCAGATCGGCCACAACCATGCCCAATTCGGTCGGCTTGAATTTACCGCCGTCCTTGGTCACATACTCGCGATCCTGAATGGTCGAGAGAATCGAAGCGTAAGTGGATGGCCTTCCCACGCCATCCGCATTCCAGCTTCTTCACAAGCGTCGCCTCGTTGTAACGCGGCGGCGGCTCGGTAAAGTGCTGCTCGGGTTTGATTTCCTTAAACCGAAGCGCTTCGCCTTCCGTGACGGCAGGCAGTTTGTGCTTCAGCTCTTCGTCGTCTTCGTCCTTTTCGTCCTTGCCTTCCTGATAAACCTTCAGAAAGCCGTCGAATTTGGGCACGCTGCCGGTCGCGCGGAATTGATGGTCAACCCCGCTCTTTCCCTTTGCGTTGATATCGATGGTCGTCTGATCGAAAACCGCGGGGTTCATTTGCGAAGCAACAAAGCGCATCCAGATCAGGCGATACAGTTTTAGCTCGTCCTCCGCCAGATGCTTTTCGAGCGATTCCGGCGTGCGCAGGACTGAGCTCGGGCGGACGGCTTCGTGCGCATCCTGCGCGTCCTTCTTGGTGCGATAAACATTGGGCGATCCGGGCAGATATTCTTGGCCATAACGCTCACCAACGAAGGCCCGCACCTCCGCTAATGCATCTTCCGAGACACGCGTCGAGTCGGTACGCATGTAGGTGATCAGACCCACTGCGCCTTCTTTGCCGATCTCCTTGCCTTCATAGAGGCGTCTGCGCCAGCATCATGGTGCGCTTCACGCTGAAACGCAGTTTGCGCGATGATTCCTGCTGCAGCGTGGACGTGATGAAGGGCGGAACCGGATTGCGTTTCTTCTCCCGAGTCGCAACCGATTTGACGATGTAGTTGGAGCCGTCCAGATCAGCTAACGATGTCCTGAGCCGTCTTCTCGTTGCCGATCTCGGGCGTCTGGTCGCCGCGCTTATTCAGGCGGGCCGTTAAGACCGGCGGCTTCTTCGCATTCAGAGCGACATCGATTGTCCAGTATTCCTGGGTCCGGAAGGCGCGTACTTCCCGTTCGCGCTCGACCACCAGGCGTAGCGCCACCGTTTGCACCCGCCCCGCCGAGAGACCGCGCCGCACTTTGTCCCACAACAGCGGCGAAATCTTGTATCCGACCAGCCGGTCGAGCACACGGCGCGCCTGTTGCGCTTCCACCAGATGCACGTTCACCGGCAGCGGATTCTCGAACGCCTTCTTCACCGCGTTCGCCGTGATCTCATTGAACATCACGCGATAAACTGCTGGCTTGCTGGACTTCTTCGGCTCGAGCTCTTCTTTCAGATGCCAGCAGATTGCCTCGCCCTCGCGATCCGGGTCGGCCGCCAGGTACACGGAATCGACGTCCTTGGCGGCCTGTTTCAATTCCGCGATGAGCTTCTTCTTGCCCTCGATCACTTCGTACTTAGGCGTGAAGTCGCGTTCCACATCCACCGCCAGGTCCTTCTTCGGCAAATCCTTGATGTGCCCGAGCGAGGCCTTAACGATGAATTGCTTGCCTAAATATTTTCCGATTGTTTTCGCCTTCGTTGGACTTTCAACGATGACGAGCGATTTTGCCATAAACGTACGACATCCTACAATTCAACACTAGCCCAGGTTCTAGACCGAGACGCCGGAGATTGCAATTCGTTTTACCACACCTTGACGAACTTCTTGCCGGGGAGTTGGCGAATGAGACCGGACATCTCGAGGTCAAACAGGGCGGCGATTAGTTCGGATGACGAGACCCCTTCAAAAGTTTCAAGAAGGGTATCAAGTTGTTGTGGTACATCGATTTGCAGGTGGTTGAGAAGTTTACGGGCGAGCGCTTTCAGGGGCTCCTCGTACGATTCCGAGGCGGGCGCGAGTAAGGGGCCTCCCTCGTCCGCCAGAACCTTCTGCCGGGCCCGCTCCACCAGATCGCGGCGGACCCCCAGCGGAAGTTCTTCGGTCAGGTCGGTCCATTCCTGGACGAGTTTGGCGCCGCCTTGCTTTATCAGCAAATTGGGCCCCCAACTCATCTTGGAAGTAATGTTGCCCGGAACGGCGAACACTTCCCGCCCCTGATCCATGGCCAATTTCGCGGTAATTGCCGAACCGCTATATTGCGCGCCCTCCACAATAAGGACGCCCAGCGACAATCCGCTCACGATGCGGTTCCTCACCGGGAAATTCTGCGGGAAAGCTGCTGTTCCCATCGGAAACTCGGAGACCAGCAATCCTTTGCTGCGATTTCGCTGTACAGACGGCGATTATCCGCCGGATAGAGCATGTCTACGCCGCATCCGAACACCGCGACCGTGTCCCCGCTTTCGGCGAGCGCGGATTTGTGCGCCGCTGTATCGATCCCGCGCGCCATACCGCTGGTGATGCACAGACCGGCCCGCGACAGATCGGAGCTCAGACGCTCCGTCACCGCAATTCCGTAGGGTGTCGGGCGGCGCGTGCCCACCACCGCAATGCCCATCGCCGAGAGCAGTTCCAGACGGCCCAGAGTGAACAGCAGCAGAGGTGGATCGAAGATCTCCCGCAAACGCTGGGGATACCGCGGATCGTGCAGAGTGATCAGGCTCGCGCCCGCAATTGAGCAGGCGCTGGTGCTGGTCAACCGCATCGTCAAACGATGAACCCGGTGGCGATGTTGCGGGCCTGCGCCGGCGTAAGCCCAGCCGCTTCGAGTTCCGTTGCGGATGCCCGAAAGATGGCCTGCGGAGACTTGAGTTTCTCGAGCAGCCGCAGGGTGCCGATTGTCCCCAGCCCAGGCACCATGCGCAGGGCCAGCCAATTCAGCGTTTCTTCCTGTGTCAGCACGGCGGACGGCAGTCTCTGAGTACGTGGCGCCGGGCCCATGGAGCCTCGGTCACGAGCACTTATCGGGCCGGTCGGGTTGCGCGAAGGCGTCCGATATACAATAAAGCGTCCGGCTCCGTAGCAAATGACCGCCGCCGAACCCTCCACTTTGTCGCGCGCCGCCGAATTCCGTGCACGTCTCCAGTCCAAAATCATCGTGGGCGATGGGGCGATGGGCACGATGCTGTATGGCAAGGGTGTGTTCATCAACCGCTGCTTCGACGAACTGAACCTGTCGTCGCCGCAACTGGTAAAGAGGTGCATCAGGAGTACGTCAAAGCGGGCGCCGAGGTCATCGAGACCAACACTTTCGGCGCGAACCGGATTCGGCTTCAGCGTTTGGATTTGCCGATCGTCTGCACGCGATCAACGGGGCGGGAGTCCGTTTGGCGCGCGAAGCCGCGGGTGAAAAGAGATTCGTAGCGGGTGCTGTTGGACCGCTGGGAGCCCAGATCGAGCCGCTCGGTCCGATCTCGTTCGCCGAAGCGCGTTCCATCTTCCCGAGCAGGCCGACGCGCTCGTGAGGCTGGAGTAGACCTGTTAGTTCTCGAAACGTTCTACGATCTGAATGAGCTGAGAGAAGCGATTTACGCGGCCCGCGAAGCCGCTGGTCCGGACATGGTCGTCGTGGCACATATAACCGTGAACGCCGACGGAAGCTTGCGCGGCGACTGATCCAGCGACCTTCACGCGAACGCTCGATGCGCCTGCCGGTCGATGTCATCGGCGTCAACTGCTCAGCCGGCCCCGAGGTCTGCTCGAACAATCGAGAAGATGGCGCGTTCACCGCAAAGCCGTTGAGCGCCATGCCGAATGCGGGCTTGCCAGCGACGGTGGAGGGCCGCAACATCTATTCGTGCTCGCCCGAATACATGGCGCAATATGCGAGGCGCTTCATCCAGGCGGGCGTTCGGCTGATCGGAGGGTGCTGCGGCACTACGCCGGAGCACATTAAACAAATCTGTAGCGAAGTCCGCTCGCTGCAACCGGCACAGGCGCGGAGTGTGGTCGTTGTCGAGCCCGTCAAGACGGAGGGCAAACGGCTTCCCAAGATTCCTGCCGCCGAGAAATCGCAGCTCGGCGCGAAGCTGGCCGCCGGGAAGTTCGTCGCCTTCGTCGAGATCCTGCCTCCAAAAGGAGTCGACGCATCCAAGGAAATCGCCGGGGCCAAGCTTTGCCGCGAGCATGGCATCGACTGCATCAACGTGCCGGATGGGCCGCGCGCCAGCGCCAGAATGAGCGCTCAGGTGACGTGCCAACTAATCCAGCAGCAGGCCGGTATCGAAGCCGTTCTTCACTTCTGCTGCCGCGATCGCAATATCCTGAGCATCCAGTCGGAACTGCTGGGAGCGCACGCGGTCGGAGTTCGCAACCTGATTTGCATCACCGGCGATCCGCCGCGCATGGGTACCTATCCCGATGCCACAGCCGTCTTCGATGTGGACGCGATCGGATTGACAAACATCGTCAGCAGCCTGAACCATGGCCTGGATATCGGCGGCAACCCGATCGGATCGCAAACCAGCCTGCTCATCGGAGTGGGTGCGAATCCGGGCGCCGTCAACATGGACGAAGAACTGCGGCGCTTCGACTGGAAGGTGCAAGCGGGAGCCGAGTACGTGGTCACGCAACCCGTCTTCGATCTGGACCTGCTCGAAATGTTTCTCCGCCGCACGGAACAGTACAACATCCCAATCATCGCGGGCGTCTGGCCGTTAACCAGTCTGCGCAACGCCGAGTTCATGGTCAATGAGCTCCGCGTCCCCGTTCCGCCTGCCTACATGGAGCGGATGCGGCGCGCCGATAGCGCCGACAAAGCACGTGCGGAAGGCGTGCTGATTGCCCAGGAAATGGTGAGCCGTACACGTTCGCTGGTGCGCGGCGTTCAACTGAGCGCGCCGTTTGGCCGCTATGAGATGGCGGTCCAAGTAGCCGAAGCGATCGGCGCCCGATAAAATCGAACCCTCAACGTGGCAACAGATCTACTCGAAATTGATAGCCATCAGCCTTCGGCAGCCGCCATCGAGCGCGCGGCCCATGAGATCCGTCGCGGGCGCGTCGTCGGCATGCCCACCGACGCCTTATACTCGCTCGTAGCCGACCCATTCAATTTGCTGGCGGTGGGCCGTGTATTTGCTGCGAAGGGACGCGAAAGCATCCGCTCTCTGCCTCTGGCGATCACGGACACCCTGATGGCCGAGGATCTGTGCAAGGAATTGACCAGCCGGTTCTACATTTTGGCGCGGCACTTCTGGCCGGGCCCGTTGACCATCATCGTGCCGGCTTCCGCTAAGGTGCCGCTCAAGGTCACCGGCAACACGGGCCGGCTCGCCCTGCGCCACGCCAACTCGAAGGCCCTCAATCAGTTGATCGACAAGGTGGGGCATCCCCTCATCGCGACCAGCGCGAACATCTCGGGCGAACCGACGATCAAGAGCGGAATCGAACTGTTTGCTGCGCTCGACGGTCGAATCGACCTGGTGCTCGAGGGCGGCGTATCCGCGGGCGAAGGTCCCACCACCGTCGATATCACCGAACCATACTGGCGCGTGATCAAGGAAGGCGCCATTTCCGAGAAGCAGATCGCCGAGCGCCTGCAATTGAACGAATGAGACATCGGGCCTGCTGCCTATTTTTCCGCCCAGTCTAATTTCTAGGGCGCAGAAAAGACGAATTTGCTGCTATCCTTGAAAACGTAAGCGTTGCCCGCGAGAGTGTTCGTCCCGGCCTTCTAAAATTGATCCGATAGTCAATGTCATGGAGTCTGGAACTCGATTAGTGCCCGTGCGCAGGCTCCGGCGTCGAAAGGCGTAAACGGAGAAGCCTAAAGGTGCTCGGAGGACTCCCCCCTTGTGTTTAGGGGTCAATGACGGGGGTCGGGTTGGAAGCTCTCGCAGACAACGCTTTCCTCCTAGCCTCACTTCAGATGAATATCCTATTTATCGGGGACATCTTCGCCTCGGGCGGGCGTAGCATGGTCGCCGAGCATCTGAATCAACTCATGACCCAGCACCGGATTGATCTCGCCATCGCGAATGCCGAGAACAGTGCCGGTGGATTTGGCATCACGCCGCTGGTGGCCGAAGAACTCCTTTCCATGGGCCTGGATGTACTCACGGGTGGCAACCACAGCTACGACAAGCGCGAGATTCACGATTACATGCCCAATCAGCCCCGCTTGCTGCGCCCGGCGAACTATCCGTCCGATCTGCCGGGCAAGGGCGTGTACCTCGGGTAAGGCGCGCAACGGATCGCCCTACGCCGTACTGAATCTGCAAGGGCGTGCGCACATGCCGAATATCGATTGCCCATTCCGTAAGGCCGATGAGCTTCTGGGTGCTCTCCGGCAGAATGCAAGATACGGTTCGTCGATTTCCACGCCGAACTCACCAGCGAAAAGATGGCGATGGGCTGGTATCTCGATGGACGGGCCACCGCCATGGTCGGAACGCACACGCACGTTCCAACCGCAGACGCGCGGGTGCTCGAAGGTGGCACGGCCTATCAGACCGATGCCGGCATGACCGGTCCGTACAGATCCGTCATCGGTGTGGATAAAGATACCGTCATCCGGCGATTCCTGACCGGGCTGAACGGACGTATGGAAGCCGCCAAGCACGGATTGGAACTGCACGGCGTTGTAGTCAACGCCGACGACCAAACGGGGAAAGCGCGCGCAATCCAGCGCATTCACTGCCTCTCCTGATTGCTGCGCGATGATGGGAACTCGTATATCCCATGCGCCGTCTTCTCTTCACTCTGATCGGCTTTACCCTTACCTTCCCTCTCAGTGCACTGGAACGGCAGCCCGCTGCGGAATACCACGCGCGCCGGGTCGCCGTCGCACAAAAGCTTCATGGCGGAGCCGCGCTCATCTTTGGAGCAGACGAGCCGTCGGCGGAATACGAAACCTGGCGCCAGGATGAAACTTTCTATTACCTGACTGGCTGGAACGAGCCCGGCGCAGCGCTGCTGATCCTAGCGGAATTGCCGGCCAAGGATGCCAAGCCCGGGTCCGAGGACGCGCAGGTCCCACACGAGCCGTATCGCGAAATCCTGTTCCTTCCGGTGCGCAATCTCCGCATGGAGAAGTACACCGGCGAGAAACTGACCGCCGCTAAGTCCAGATGCGGCTCGATTGGCGGAAGTCGATGAAGTCCGCCCCATGACCGATCTCACGCGGCGAATTGGTGAAGCTGATCGTGCCCGCAACCGCTACTTCCACCTCCCCGCGTCCGTCGCATCTGGCAATTCTCAGCAGCGATACCAAGGCGAAGAACGTGCTGGATCTGGTGGGTCCGGCTGCTGGTACGACGCTGCCTCCGCCGCGCGATCTGGAGGCGATCACGAACGAATTGCGAGGCGTAAAATCTCCCGGCGAGATCGAGCTTCTGCGCAAGGCGGCGAACGCCTCCGTCGAAGCCCATCGCGCGCTCTTCAAAGCCGTGAAACCCGGCGTCTCCGAACGCACCATCAGCGGCCTGATCGATTACAAGCTGAAAGAGAACGGCTGCGAGCGGCCGAGTTATCCGTCCATCGTCGGTTCCGGGCCGAACGCAGCGGTGCTTCACTATGCAAGCGATGAGAACATCATGCAGTCCGGGTCGCTCGTTGTGATCGACGCCGCCGGCGAGTACTCGATGTACGCCAGCGACATTACCCGCACGCTACCGGTCAACGGGCATTTCACACCGCGCCAGCGCGAACTCTACAACATCGTGCTGGGAGCGCAACGGGCCGCAATTGCCTCCTTCGTTTCCGGCAAGTCGTTCATGGGAACGAGAACCGAGCGGACGAATCCGAATTCGCTGAACAAGGCCGCCTTTGATTACATCGCAACGCACGGGAAAGACCTCCACGGCGAATCGCTTGCCAAGTACTGGCTGCATGGACTGGGCCACTCGGTCGGCATCGACGTGCACGATCCGTATGACTACACGAAGCCTTCGGTCCTGGCTCGGTGTTCACTATCGAGCCCGGCATTTACATTCCGGAAGAGAACATCGGGATTCGCATAGAAGACACGTTTTACGTGGATGCGAACGGAAAGCTGATTAACTTGACGGGCGCGCTGCCGCATACGGCGGAAGAGGTCGAAGCGGCCATGCAAGGTCCCGTATAATCTCGCCCATGGGCGCCTACGAGTTACCGTTCGGCATCGAACGATCTCTGCTTCGGCTAGACGGCAGTGATCCTTATCTCTGCCTGCACTTCGTGATTATCTTCGTTCGCGACCAGGAAAGAAGCCTTCGCTTCTATGTGGAGACTTTGGGGTTCCGCGTCGTGGTCGATCACAAATTCGAGGACGGTAGACGCTGGATCGAGGTCTCTCCTCCGGATGGCAATGCCCACATTGGTCTGACAACCGTCGAACCCGGCAGTGATATTAAGTCGCTCATCGGCCAGGAAACCCGTATCTGGTTCATCACGGAAGACGTGAACCGTAAGTACGAGGAATGGAAGGCGCGCGGCGTTCACTTCCTTTTTCCGCCGCAAGTTCCGGCCTGGGGCGGCATTCACACTCGCTTTGAAGATCCGGATGGAAACTCTTTCGGCCTGGCAGGATTTGACGAACTCACGCGCGGCGTGGAGACCAAGCGCCGGTCGCTGGCCCAGAAATATGAGGCAGAACGCCGCGCCGCCCAGGAAATTGAGATCGCCAGGGAAGTGCAGGCTCGTCTGTTTCCGCAAGTGCATCCCGAACTGAACACACTCGAATATGCGGGTCGCTGTCTGCAGGCGCGTCAGGTCGGTGGAGACTACTTTGACTTTCTGGATCTCGGGCAGCAGCGCCTCGGACTCGTGGTCGGAGACGTCTCGGGGAAAGGAATGGCCGCCGCTCTGCTCATGGCCAATTTGCAGGCAAATCTGCGCAGCCAATGTGCTCTCGTCTTAACGCAGCCCGAGCTTTTTCTGCGTTCTGTCAACCACCTCTTCTATGGAAATACCGTCGAAAGCGCCTACGCCTCGCTCTTTTTCGCCGAGTACGACGCCCCATCATGCCGCCTGCGCTATGCAAACTGCGGCCACCTTTCTGGCCTCATTCTGCGCTCGGACAACACCATGTGCCGGCTCGACTCGACGACAACGCTGGTAGGTCTTTTTGACGATTGGGAGTGCAAGTTCGCCGACTTCACACTTCTGCCTGGAGACTTGCTCACCTTTACACCGATGGCGTCACAGAAGCTGTAAATGACCGTGGTGAAGAGTTCGGCGAGGAGGGCCTGATGGAAAGGCTACGCCATTATCGCGACCATCCCTGCCAGGATGCGGTCGAAGCGATCACCAACGAGGTGTGCGCCCTCAACCCGGGCAACCAGCAGGATGACATCACACTGATACTCGCCAGATGCAGGTCGCATCCCTAGAGTTTGTTGACAAACTCCGACGAGTGGTACGCTCAAGACTCCCGGTACAGCCAATGCCTTCCGACGTTTCGTACATCGAAATCGGGGCGTCCGATGCCTCCCAGACGAAACTCTTCCTCGAACAGTTGTTCGGTTGGGATTTTCATCCCTTTGGGCAAGGCGCCGAGGGCTATTTTCAGACTCCCACTATCAAAGCCGGAATTCATGGTGACGATCCTAGCCCGGGGTTTCTTGTCTTCTTCGGCGTGCCCGACCTTGACGCGGCAATGGCCAACGTCAACCGCCTCGGCGGCTCAACTGAGGCCGCCAGTGAAGAGCCGGGATTCGGCCGATTTTGCCTCTGTCGTGATCCACAAGGGCTGCGCTTTGGCTTACATCAACAATAGACGGTCACACCCCAAACTGGCGCAAATGATGGTCAAGATGTTTGTACATCAAAATCGCCCACTCCTCCGGCGTCATCTTCCCAAAGAAACTATGCGGATTGCGGGTACACCCTGCAGCCCCTCCCGCCGCAAATTTTTCAATGAGTCCCGATAACCGGTCCCGTTCCTTGCCCAAATCTCGTTCGTCGGCCACAATGAGGCTCTTGGCCGTCGGCGAATTCTTCCGTAGCGGGTCTTCGTTCCGAAATACCAACGGCTTCACCAGCCGCCCCATCAAACGTGCGGGTAGCGCTCCCTTTTCGGGCACCAGTTCTCCCACTGCCCACTGCATACTCACCGAGCAATGTGCCAGCATCTGCGCCGCCGTCATCTTCCCCCAGCGCCTCTCACTTTGAGGCTCCAATTTCCCCAGCCGGGTCTTTACCTGATTCGCCACCGTCGCATCGAACAGGTTTTTCATGATCACATGCCTCCTTTGAATGAGAGTAACCGAGAGCCCGTGTCAGAGAAGGTCATTTTTCTGCGGAAACCGTTGAATATCCGAACAGGCGAAGCTTCAAAACTTACCCTTTGAGATGGCCCGCCATTCAGAAAATGGGCTTCAGGACCATCCGGCCGTACGCGGTGAACGCCATGAGGAGACCCAGCACGCTGCTTAAAACGATGGACGTGATCTCGCCGTACTTGGCGTGCACCCAGACGAACACGAGGCTCTCGATCGTCAGGACCGTGGCCGCCACCACCGTCAGCGCCGGCTGCCAGTGCAAGGCGGCGGGGACGATGAGCCCGACCGTGCAGACGAGTTCGAGGATGCCGAGGACCATCCAGGCTTCCCGCGGCAGCGCACCAAAGGACGGGACCTGCTCGCTTACCTTGTCGAACATAAAGATCTTGATGACGCCCGACGCTCCGTACAGGAGCGCGGCGAGGACCTGCAGGACCCATAACAGGACGTTCACCGTGTTCCCTCGCGCGGATAGTTGAAGAATAGCTGATTGCCGTCGGGATCTTTCCCGCCGTGATCACCTCGAATCACTCAGTCTTCGCGGAGGGCCGTCATCGCCTGCAGCCGGGACGCGCGGCGTGCTGGCAAGTAGCTTGCCAAGAGCGTCACAGTCCCAAGCAAGATCGCCCCGAGCAGGAACGTCCGAGCGTCGTACGGTTTGAGACCAAACAGCATCGACTGCGCCATTCTCGTAACGACAAGCCCAAAGGCCAGGCCGATTCCAATTCCAGCCGCCGAGAGCCGGCTCCGCCTGAGGAAGAAGTTGACAGAGCGCTATGCAGCACGATGCAGGGACATTGATGTATGCGGCTTAACGCCAACCGGCGACAATCTGCTTCGAGCTTCCTTCTGCCATTGGCAATGGGATCGCGCACCACAAGCACTCGACCGTGCTGTGATCGCGCGCAAGTTGCGTGGCGCACGGGTCGCAATCGATGGCCCGCAAGGGCTTGCGAGGGAGGGCGCATCGCAACATGACTGTGAACGCCAGACTGCTGCTGTTGGAAAACACCAGACCACCGGCCGAGCCTTAGGATCCCATTTCCGGCAACCCACGCGCTTCCACATAAAGAACGGAAGGAAGGCACGGTCGTGCGTAGACGAATCTTGCAGGCGATTGGTGTTAGGGATCTGCCCGACATTCCGAGCTCGCCGCATGGGAATATAGACGAACTTCTAGTGCGTTTTGTAAGCCGGGCGCAGCGGGGAGATCCCGAAGTCTGTACGTACGCATGGGCCTACCGTGCTCTCTTCGGCACGGATTACGGCAAGGTCTCCCAGGCCTACGCACACCGGGTAATCAACATGGCCTCCGCCATGCGACCAGCCGAACTTCCTGGTCTCGGCCCGGTTCGCCTGGACGCGTTCATCCTTTCGACGGAAGGACCACCTTCCAGGCCCGGGTCATTGGCGTACCGCCAAGTACGATCGTGAAGAGTGGGAGCGGGTATCGGGACACGCGCGAGTGCTCAAGTGACAGATTTCCGACGCCCTAGGTTCGAAGTCGTGGCTTTCGAAAGAGATGGGGCTTATCGGTCCTAAACTACAAGCCGTAAACTAGCCAGAATGAAGGCAACTAACTCCCTCTGGCAACTCGTCGGAGGCCTGTTTCGATCCAATCCAGCCGAACAGCGAAGTGAGCGTCCGCAGGGGCTCGCCCCTTCACCTGACACGGCTCCTCGGGCCAACTTAGGTCAGATCTCAGGTCGGCTGCGGCATCATCGCATATACACTTACGGAGCAGATCTCAGGGGAGTCAGTTTCACTAAGTGTCGGATCTGCTTGGACCCGCGGCAGCATGTGTTTTCGGATGCAATCGATGAAGCCGGCGCAACGCATCGTTGCTGTCTGCGATGCCTGAGGCGCTTAGGAGGTGAGGAGCAGGTTCAACTGGCGGCAAAGCGTTCCAAGTACGGAAAGCGAGTGCTGGAATGCATCGACGCACTTGACAAGCTGCGCAAAGACTTTCCAGATGCTGACCGCCGCCCGTACGGAGAAAAGGCGCTTCTGGCCGAAATTCAGAATCCTCTTTTCGGTTATGAAGGTATTGAGAGAGTCCTAGTCAAGCTACAAAGTTCGAATTGGACCGCATACGATCGAGCAAGGATCGAGGGCCGTCCCCAGCCAAACAACGCAGCGCGCGCCGAGTAAAGCCCAGAAGATCCAAGCTGATTGCAGGGTCCTAGGGGACTTGAACGAAGCCGAAGCGGCAGACGCTACGCGTGCGCGTTGTAGCGGCGGTTTCTAAGCTGGGATAGCTTGGGTCACAAAGGAGGTCTTTGTGACCCAGTTAAGAAAAATGATGCTCGAGGAACTCGAGCGTCGCAATTACTCTCAGAGTACTGTACGCGTCTACGTCAAAACGATCGCAGACCTGGCGCGCTATTTCAAACGACCGCCGGATCAACTCGGCCCAGACGAGCTTCGCCAGTATCAGGCCTATCTTTTCCGTGAGCGTAAATTGGCTGCCAACACAGTGAACCAGCGAACTGCTGCGCTCCGATTTTTCTTCGTGACGCTGCTAAAGAGACCATGGACCCTTGCGGAAACACCCTACCCGCGAAAGACGTTTCGGCTGCCCAAAGTCCTGAGCGTAGACCAGGTATCGAAACTGATCGATGCCGCTCCCACTCTTTTCTACCGCATTCTCTTGATGGCTCTGTACGCGACTGGATTGCGACGTGCTGAACTGGCGCACTTAAGAGTAACGGACATTGACAGCGAACGAATGGTTATACACGTTAAAGGTGGAAAAGGCCGCAAAGATCGCGATGTCATGCTCAGCCCGATTCTACTGGAGGAACTGCGGACTTATGTGCGCGGACTTCGAAAGAAACCAGAACTCTGGTTATTTCCCGGCAACCGTTGGCACACCGGCAAAATGCCGATCAGCACGAAGGTGATTTGGTCCGCCTGCCGACAGGCTGCGACACGCGCGGGACTAGGGGATGAGATCCATCCGCACACTTTGCGGCACTGCTTCGCAACTCATCTGCTTGAGTCAGGCGCCGATCTGCGCACCATTCAACTGCTGCTCGGTCATCGCGACCTCGAAGAGACCACCCTCTACCTGCATCTTTCCAATGCACGAATGAGTGCCACAGCCAGTCCTCTGGACCAGCTGAAGTTAGCCGCCTTTCTCGCTCAAGACGACGAATAGATGAACCGGCCATCGCTCGAGATGGCCGATATCGTTCGCAGTGCCGGCCGGAGCTTCATCGAACGAAATCGTTCCTGGTTGAACCGCCTCCACTTAAAAGTGTTGACCGCCATCGAGCGCTGCCGCACCGCCGCGCTCGGCGGTCATCTCGATGAGTGTGCGCGCTGTGGACATCGCGTCATCTCATTCAACTCCTGCAGAAACAGGCACTGCCCCAAGTGTCAGGCGAACGCGCGCGAGCGTTGGCTCGCAGCGCGTCAACGCGAGCTTTTGCCCACACGCTACGTCCATGTCGTCTTCACTCTGCCGCATGAACTGGCGCCGTTGGCATTACAGAATAAACGGCTGATTTACGATTTGCTCTTTCGGCTGAGCGCGGAAACACTATTGGAGGTTGCACGCGATCCGAAGCGACTGGGAGCGGAGATCGGCTTCTTTAGTGTCCTGCATACGTGGAATCAGAAGCTGCAACATCATCCGCATATCCATTGTGTGGTGCCGGCCGGCGGACTTTCGCTCGATCACACACGTTGGATCTCATCGCATCCAAAATTCTTTCTTCCCGTCGATGTGCTGGCTGAGGTGTTCCGAGGTAAGTTCACCGAGGCTCTGAAAGAGGCCTTTGCTCAAGGCCAAATCGGCTTTCATGGCTCTCTGAAACCTCTTGGACGGCCAAAGGTTTTCGCGCAACTGATACAGCAAACGTTTCGTAAGAAATGGGTTGTCTATTGCAAGCGGCCCTTTGGCGGCGCCGAACATGCACTTCAGTATCTGGGCCGTTACACGCACCGAGTCGCTATCTCGAATCACAGGCTCATTGCTTTTGAAAATGATCAGGTGACCTTCCGTTGGCGGGATTCCGCCCACAAGAACGAGCAACGCCTGATGACGTTGCACGTGACTGAGTTCCTGAGGCGGTTCCTGTTCCATGTACTGCCGCCACACTTTGTCCGTATTCGATACTTCGGTTTCCTCAGCACGCGCAATCGCTCCACGCTTCTGCCGCTGTGCTTTCATCTGCTGGGAGAACCCGCCCCGGCGCCCATCCCGAGAACCGAAAACGATTGTCAGCAACACGCACCAGTTTCTTGGCCGTGTCCTCAATGCAATGGACCAATGTTGATTCTGGAACGGATGAGCGCTTTGCAACTTCGCCTTCGCGCTCCCCCGAATCCTTACTCAGAAGCGGCCTAATTCAGCATGATCTTCAGCCAACGACATCTCGATCCCTTTCCGCACTTTCGTGCAATCGGCCAGAGTGTGTTTCCGAACCAACCCTATTGAATGTGGTCGCTGCCCCGTCGAACCTCTGCGCCATTTCTGACCCGGCCCAGCTTCATTCCTTCGTCTCTTCCACGCTCTTAGGGCATCTGCCGCTCTTTGAAAATCCATAAGGTGTACCATCCAGCCCGGCTTCCTTCAAGTCCCAGTATCAAAAGCGATTCGGCATAACCTGCTTTCTCACCTTCCTCGGGTGTATCGTGCCGAATCACTTCTGATACTGACCTAAGACTTATCGTGAGTAATCGCGAACCTGCTTCTGGGCAAGCCCAACTCAAAGGGTGACGCTCTGGTTCGCTACTTTAGTACATTCACTGGAGCAGCTTTTAAGCTCTCGGCAGCTCGAGCAACCAGCTCCGAGGTCTGCGTTCGGGATTTGCTGCTTGTAAAGAGCTGGAACGTTGAGAGGTGAGGAAGTCGAAGAATGGTTGCCGGTTCATCTTGGGCTCGGAATTGAGCGAGGGTCGCGGTGTAACGCCCCCATCCCGTCGGCAGTTCTTCAACCGAACGAGGACCAGTTCCGAGCTTATGCTCGACGATTGACCGGATGTGCCGATATGTTTCACGATCGATAGTGACAATCAGCTTTGGACTGACATGCTCGATTAGCTTGGTCCAAAGTTGAACTGCAAAAGCGACTGATTCTTCTGGTTGGGGTAGCTGCGAAAGGCGCGGTGATCTGAAGGGAATGAAGTACGCCACGAGACTGGAATTAAGCAGATCGAAACCGGCGTCACGGCAACCAGAGATGGCGAGGGACAAGCACGCGAAAAGGTTCTGTACTTGCACCTGCAGTTTGTGGCGGCCCGGCGCAGACGAGCCCCATCGTTCTGTGATGTACGCTGTTCCAGCCTCGCAGCTCGCCTTAGGATGATCAACCGGAACTGTGTTGCCGCCTGGGTTTGCAGTAATCAGAGCGATGCGGGTCGATGGGTCAAGATTTCTGGCACGAACGCACAGGAATCGCCATCCTAGGTTGTGCCCGAGACGCCTATACGCATCTTCTATGTCTCCCACAGCTTGCGCAAAAACGAACTTTTCCAGAGATCCTCCTTCGACGCCCGGGGGCCTGATCACCAATATATGTAACAGCCCGATACAAGAGTCTGTTCGCGACGGCTACTTCACGTTCCTAATTCCGTCGGTATGAGTACGAGGTATCAGTTAGGGCCATCAGACTAGACACCGGCTCTGCGAGACGATCGCGTCTTAACACTCGTTGACTTCCCCAGTTTGGCGCCGTGCCGTTCGACAGCGTTCTGCCACGAAGTCGCCTAGGGTAAGCCTGGAGAGCCTTCGCGAGGGCATTTCGATGCGCCAAACTGTTCCTTCCCGCGCTGCCGTCAGATTGGTCCCCTCATTCAGTTCTCCCAGTGGAAGGAAAGCATCGTATTCACCGAAAAGGCTGACGACCAGAATCGGCGGCTCCGTATCCATAATGGCGATGACGTGGCGATCTGTCTCCGCGAAGCGGCTGAGTATGTGGTTCACCGAATGTGTTTCTGGCCAGAAATGCCCGCGCAACGTCACATCGCGGAGGCCCTCGGCAGTCATCTGTCGGCGAAGGCTCGCTCCCGTCGCAGACCGGCTGAACGTCTCGCCGAAATGCAGCTGGCCCATCGCCCACGCCAGCTTTGTAAAGAAACGAATGAACGTCAGATGATCTGGTGAGATCGTAATCATCACAGACGGATTCGGCGTAACCGTTTCTTTCCCGGCGAATATGCTTTTCCAGATTCTCCGGGGTCAGAACGACGCCGTCTGGGGTCGTCACCGTCTTCCCGAGTTTCGTCTGTTTGCGGAGTTTGCCTTCGACAATGTCGCGGACTGTGGCGGGATCGCCAAAGATTTGCCAGCGCTCGCTTCCATCCGGGTTCGGCGTCTTGGTGATCGTGGGATCAGCAATTTTGAACACGTTGCGGTGTGATGAAGTTACGCGAGAGACGCGAACCTCCCTCCCATCAATCCATCCTGTGCCACTCAGGTCTAAGATGGGGTCGTTGCCCTTGCCGCTGTCCAGACCGAGGTAAAACCGTGCGCTCCTTATGGGGAAGAAGTCGAGGAACGGGGCGTCGACTTTGGAACCGAGAGTATTGTTGGACGCAACGCAAGTGGCAATCGTCAGGTCGTCTGAACCCCCTAGAGCGTACGGGACCACGTGCTCAACTGAACTCACAACCGTTGTGTCGTGCTCAACTCCGCAGTAGGGGCAAAAGAAGTTGTCCATTCCAACTGATTCCATTGTCCGATGGAGGTCAGAGTTCGGGCCGAGCCCGGACTCGGCTGACCGGCTAAGCCGTGTGGGTCTGAACCTTTCCCCGACTGAACCGGACCTGCCTACGTACGTGACGAATGCCTGGTTCGATGCACCGCATTCAGTCCTTTGAACAAGTGGTAAGTTGCAGGCGTGATAGGGTTTAACCCACCACAGACGGATAGAGAACGCTAAACGCGCATTGCAGCTGGGATCCGGATTTCTGATTGACTTGACTTCTGCTCCTTACCCGTTTACTCTAGGCATGTTGCTGCATGCCTTATGGAAAATAGCAAACGACGTATCGCGCGATCTGTTTCCCGGCGCGCTGGAAATGATGATCCTCGGATGCTCCGCCGTCAGCCGGCGCACGGATATGCGCTGGTTCAGCACATCCAGCAGCGCTCCCAAAACCTCCTTCAGGTCGAAGAGGGCTCGCTGTATCCAGCGCTGCAACGGCTGCTTAAGGGAAAGCTCGTCAAGGCCGAGTGGACCGTGTCGTCCTCGACCAATCGGCGCGTGCGTGTCTACGAGATCACTCGAGCCGGTCTAAGGCGTCTCGAGCGGGAAATCTCGAGTTTTGAGCGCATGCTCGAAGGCATCCAGATGGTGCTCGGGCCTACCAAGGAAGCCGCGAATTCTTAGGAGGTTCCGTCGGATGAGCTCGTTAAACCGAATCTTCCCTCGCGGGCAACCTCGTGACGGGTTGGCCGAGGAAATCCGTCAGCCCGTTGAAGAGAAAACTGAGCAGTTGATGCGTCTTGACAATCTTCCTCGTGCCGAAGCTCGACAGGCGGCCCTTCGCGCCTTGGGAACCTGTCTCTTCTCGAGGAACGAAGCCGCGAGGTGTGGCAATGGCCCAGGCTTGAGTCGGTTCTTACCGATTTCAAATTCGCATTTCGCCGGTTGAAAAAGTCGCCCGACTTCGCCGGCGCCGTGCTCCTCACGCTAGCCATCGGCATCGGAGCCAATACCGCGGTCTACAGTGTCGTCCGCAGCGTACTGGTTAAGCCGCTCCCCTATCCTGATGACGCCCAACTTGTCTCACTGTCGCTCAACGCTCCTGGCGCGGCGGGTCTCGCAAACTTCCAAAAGGGCCTGCCGCTCTCTGCCTCAATGTATTTCACCTTCAGCGAGCACAAC
>CAWCJG010000004.1:0-192164 GCA_963795905.1 uncultured Acidobacteriaceae bacterium
TGCGCGCCGATTTGGAGCCGAGTGTGGGCGTGCCGGACTCCGGCTATCGCCCACTTCCCGCAACGTACTGCAGAGCTACGATTGGCCTGGGAATGTACGAGAACTGGAAAATGCGATCGAGCACGCAGCGGTGTTAGGCGCGACTGAAGAGATCCACCCGGAAGACCTACCCGCTAACCTCCTGGAACACTGGGCGGACGTGCAGCCGCAAGAAAGTGGGATGTTGCAGCGGGCCGTGAACAACGCGAAGCGAGCGACTGTGAAGCGTGCATTCGAAATGGCAGCCGGGGATCATGGCGAAGCGGCCCGGCTGCTCGGTGTGCATCCGAATTATCTGTACCGGCTGTTGCGAAATCTGGACTTCACGTCGGAGGTGTGATGTTCAGTTTTGACTGTCGGGCGAACGCACCCGGCGCAGCTCAAGGAGCTGCCCCACAAGGTGTCCGGCCGAGCTGTTAGTCCGTCTTGCGTTTGCGGGGCCGGCGCGTCGCATTCCCGCCCGAAGCGGCCCGCTTTCTCGGCGCTGTCTTCTTCGGCTTTGGCGGCGGTGGATTCGGCTCGAAGATGGTCGGCTGACCTTCTACGATCGGCTGCGGTTCATCTTCTTCCTCTTCCTGTTCCGCTACCGGCGTCGGCTCGGGCAGAGCGGGCGGATAAAACTCCGCGCCCAAAGAGACCATCAATCCACGCTCTTCATCCAGTTCCGTACGGACTACTGTCTTGTCCTGCGCGTAATTCAACAGCTCCGCGAACTGCTGGAAGCCGTACTTCGGAAGGCTGAAGTCCGGATACTCTGTCGACATCCACTGCTCCAGCTCTTCGGCCGTGACGCCATTTTCCAGCTCCAACCGGTGCATCTCGAGCACATCGCGCAACAGAGGCAGAGCCTCGTCCGGCCGCGCTGCCGCTTTCTCCGGACCATGTCCGCCGCGCCGTTCGATAATGTAGCGTCCACCTGATCCGCTGACGTTGATGAACTCGGCCTTCTTCAGCTTGTCAACAAAATCCGAGAAGCTGCCGGCTCCATAGGCACGTTCGCTGAAGGCCGGATCAAGCTGCAGCATCGTGCTCTTCAGTAATCCAAGCTGCGGCTGCACGGCACGACGCTCGAGAACCTGCAAAGCGCGCTCGACCAGCGGAAAGGCCTGGCCCAGATCGAGCGGAGCCGGACGCGGCCCTCGCTGCTTGTCCTTATCCCGGTCTTTGTCGCGTTCTTTCCGGTCGCGGCGTTCGCCCTGCTGGCTGTTCGCGCCGGTCGGGCATCGGGGCCGGCGTGATCCGGTCGCCGTCTTCGAGCAGCGACTCGTAGCTGACAAACTCGTGACAGTTCTGCTGCAGAATTGTGCTCGTGAACGCTTTCCCGCCCACCACGAACACCGTCTTGCCATATTCTTTCAGTTTGTTCACCAGCGGAATGAAGTCGCTGTCGCCGCTGATGATTGCGAACGCGTTCACATGGGAATGCGTGAACGCCATCTCCAGCGCATCCAGCGCCAGATTGATGTCGGCCCCGTTCTTATCGCCGCGGGGCGATGGAATGCGCTGCACCATCTGCACCGCGTTTTCTGCCATCAGGCGAGTCGCGCCTTCCTGGCGGCCCCAGTTCGCATAAGCGAACTTGGCGACGATGTCGCCGCGCTCCTTCAGCGCCGCCAGCGTCAGGGAAACGTCAAACTCGCGCCGAAGCGTCGTTTTCACGCCGATCTCGATGTTGTCGTAATCGACAAACACCGCGATGTTCAATCTTTCTTGCATGAAATTCCTTTTCTGACCAACCGTTCCCCTCCCCGGGTGGACCGGTTGGTTGAAGATCTCGTATTCCCGGCGCGGCCCAATCAGGGTCTCCGCCTGTTGCGGCGCGTCCAGCGATACGCTACGCAACCGCTCGTCAGGATGGTCTTGGGCATAGGGTTCGGAACGTGAAATGGACGCTCACCGCTATACAGTCCAGATTATAGAACGCGGGTACCTCTTATAATGCGGTGGCGGCTCCCAGCTTATGAATGAAAACACTTTCGACACGCCTTCCCTCCACTTGAACCGTATCTATACGAAAGCCGGCGACGCGGGCGAGACGCGGCTCGCAGGCGGCCAGCGCATTGCCAAAGACGATGCGCGCATCGAATGCTACGGGACGGTGGACGAGCTGAATTCGTTCGTCGGGCTCGCCCGCACGTCGTGCGGCACGGCAATGAGGCACTCGCATGGCTTGCGGGTGTCCTCAAACGCGTGCAGCATGAGCTCTTCAACCTGGGTTCGATCCTTGCAACTTTGCCGCAGGACGTGCACCCGAAGCAAGCCCGGATCACCGCGGCCGACGTGAAGCAACTCGAAGAGGACATCGATCGCTGCAACGACGAGCTGCCTGCTCTGCGGTCGTTCGTGCTGCCTGGTGGCACTCGGCTCGACGCCGAACTGCATGTGTGCCGGACGGTCTGCCGCCGCGCCGAACGGCTTCTGGTAGCGCTGGCGCGCAAGGAGGACGTCGATCCCGAAACGGTGAAGTATCTCAACCGCCTGAGCGATGCTTTGTTCGTCTGGAGCCGCTGGGTCAATCACGTGACGCGGTTCCCCCGAAACACTGTGGGAACCGAATGAGGCCGCAAGCGGGCACAGCGCGCGAAGCATGACCGAGCGACCGGTCAAAGGCGCATGGGCGGCGCTGGCGGCAAGCTTTCTCGGTTGGACGCTGGATGCCTTCGACTTCTTCCTGGTCGTCTTCTGCCTGACGGCCATCGCGAAAGACTTCCACCAGACGGATGCCGCGGTCGCGTTCTCGATTCTGCTGACGCTCGCCTTCAGGCCCGTGGGCGCGATTATTTTCGGCCTGCTTGCGGACCGTTATGGCAGGCGCTTGCCGCTGATGCTCGATCTCGTTTTCTACTCAGTCGTCGAAGTCGCCACAGGATTTGCGCCCGGTTTCACGACCTTTCTGATTCTGCGGGCGCTTTTTGGAATCGGCATGGGCGGCGAGTGGGGCGTAGGTGCGTCGCTCGCGATGGAGAAGGTCCCGGCGAAGTGGCGTGGTTTGCTCTCGGGCTTGTTGCAGCAAGGCTATGCATTCGGCAACCTGCTGGCGGCTCTTTGCTATCTGTTCCTGTTTCCACGCTTCGGTTGGCGTCCCCTGTTCTGGCTTGGGGGACTCCGGCGCTACTTGCGCTGTTCGTGCGGTTTCGCGTCGGCGAATCGGAAGTCTGGCAGGAACAGAAGAAAGAGAGCTGGTCGTCCCTCGGCCGTACTGTCGTGCAGAATCTGCCGCTGTTCTTTTACATGACGGTCCTGATGACCGGCATGAACTTGTCGTCACACGGCACGCAGGACATGTACCCGACCTTCCTACAACGCTATTGGCACATGGGTGCGGTGCAGCGTTCCACGATTTCGGCTTTCTCGATGTTGGGCGCCATCGCGGGAGGGCTCGCGATCGGCAGATTATCGGATCGGATTGGACGGCGCTGGTCGATTGCAGGATCGCTCATCGTGGGATGCGCCTTAACGCTCCTCTGGGCGCACGCTTCCAGCGTCGGCTTTCTCGTGCTCGGAGCCATCCTGATGCAGTTCGTCGTGCAAGGCGCGTGGGGCGTGATTCCGGCGCACCTGAGCGAACTCTCGCCTGGCGCGATCCGAGGCTTCCTGCCCGGGTTCGCGTATCAATGCGGAGCACTGCTTGCAGGCTCGATCGGCTACGTACAGGCCGTATTCGCCGAGCATATGAGTTATGCGACAACGATGGCATCACGGCCGCGGCTGTATTCGTGTTCACAAGCGTTGTCGTGCTGGCAGGCCGGGAGAACAAAGCGGTCGCGTTCTCAAGCTCTGAGTAGGCGGCATTGGGAACCGTCCTATAAATTCGTCGGAGGAGATCCGATAGATGAGCGACACGATGGAAGTAGGGCGCAAGTTAGTCGATCTGTGCCGTCGAGGCAAGGCAACGGAGGCAATCAACACGCTGTACAGCCCAGACATTGTCAGCATCGAAGCAATGGCAGGCGGCAATCTGCCTCAGCGCATGGAAGGAATTGATGCGGTGCGGGGTAAGAGCGAATGGTGGGAGAGCAATCATGAGGTGCACCGCGCCGATGCGGAGGGCCCGTGGCCTCACGGCGACCGGTTTATCGTGCATTTCAATTACGACGTCACAGCCAAAGCTGGCCCTATGGCCGGGCAACGCATGACGCTCGATGAA
Source organism: uncultured Acidobacteriaceae bacterium (assembly GCA_963795905.1). Classification (GTDB taxonomy): domain Bacteria; phylum Acidobacteriota; class Terriglobia; order Bryobacterales; family Bryobacteraceae; genus Bog-105. The sequence continues at coordinate 4,187 of CAWCJG010000004.1, forward strand.
GCGGCACTCTATACGGTCAAAGACGGCAAGATCGTAAAGGAAGAATTCTTCTATCACATGGGCTAAGTGCCCCGGCAATGCAAGTCAGTTACAAATTAGTTGTGCTCTATCTGGCCCTCTGCGGAATGCTCTCCGCAGGGGGTCTTACCTTAGGGCATGTTACTAATGATCTGAGCCGCGCTGGCGGATGCGCGCTCCAGCTGCCGAGCGAGTTCGTGCGCAAAGCCGGGCAGTTTATCTTTGTAAGCGATCGAGACGGCCACGCCCTGGTCAATCTCGACGATGCAGATCAAGACCTCACTCTGATGCGCGCCAAGTACAAAGAAGAACCGCCCCAGCCTGGCGCCCACTCGAGCTATTGGTACGACGGGCCAAACGGGTTGGCGGTCGAAGTCGATTACACGGTGACTGCCACCTGCCCCTCAAACGATCGGGACTGCGGCGTCATTAGCTATGAGGCCAGGTTATACCTGAGCCGCGGCAAACAGCACAAGACCGTCGCCGCAAAAGGCATCTGCACCAAATGAAACGCTGCAGCTTCATTGATGTGGGTAAGTTGGTCGCGATCACTCTTCGTGCAATGCCACAATTGGGTCGATCCGCGTAGCGCGCCAGGCGGGCACGAAGCCAGCGATGGCGGCAGCGGCGATCAACACGCCCGCCATAGCCACATAGCTGAAACTGTCGATCGTTGGCACGTGAAAAAGAAAGGACCGCAGCAGGCGGGAGGCAAACAGCGACAACACAATTCCGGCGCCCAGGCCAATGAGCGTAAGGCGCGCGATCTGCCCTAAGATCATGCTTACGACATCGGAACTCTCCGCGCCGAGAGCCATGCGCACGCCAATCTCGGCCATGCGCTGCGTGACCGAGAAGGCCATCACGGCGTAAATACCCGCTGTCGAAAGCAGCAAGGCAAGACCGGCGAAAATCCCCAGCACCATGGCCCGGAAACGCGCGGTCGAAACAGACCCGTGCATTAAGGTTTCCATGCTCGTTATGCGCAGCGCAACCTGCGGATCGAGCGATGACGAGAGCTTCCGAACTGCGTTGGACATTTCGAGTGGATTGCCTTCGCTTCGAATTGCGAATTGAAGGTCCGGTTGGGGATGCTGATCGACCGGCATGTAGATGATCTCCGGCATGCGCTCGGTAAGATTCTCGGCGTGAACGTCGCCGACCACTCCGACAACGGTCATCCACTTCATCGTTCTGTCGTCCGCGCCGCAGAGAATTTTGCGGCCGATTGGATCGACTGCACCGAAGGAGCGCCGGGCCAAAGCCGCGCTGATGATTGCGACCGATGGCGCGTTGAAATCGTCGTGGTTCGTAAAGAAGCGGCCGCGTACGAGCGGAATCTTCATCGTTTGGAAATAAGAAGGCGACGCCTGGATAAAGAGCGCGCTTGGACCTGTCACCGCAAAATCCTGCATCGTTTGTCCTTCTACGATGTAGCTGCCGAAAGAGGTGCTCGAACTGCTGAGGGGGGCTGGACTGATGGCGCCTGCCGAACGAACGCCAGGAGTAGCAGCAAGTCGCTCAAGCATGGGATCAACATAACGTGCCTGGTTGCGTTTTGCGTCGTCTTGACTCACCGCCGGAGCGCTCGCGGAGACCACGAGCAGGTGAGCGGGATTGAATCCGGGATCGACAACACCCATGGCTACCAATGTGCGAATCAAGAGTGCGGCACCGATAACCAGCACAACTGAGATCGCAATCTCGCCGATGACCAATGCGCTGCGGATCCGGCTCGGCGCTGCGCCGACGACGCCTCGCCGCCCGCTCTGCGCAAGTGCGCTGTTCGGACCGACGTGCGACGCTTGCCATGCAGGAACGAGGGTCGACAGGAAGACCGCAGCAGCGGCCACGGCCAAGGTGAAGGCCAGTACCGCCGGGTCGAGGCGAATGTCCGTCACGCGAGGCAGTTCCGCGGGTGCGATATGCTTCAAGCCCTGCAGGCACCAGGCTCCAATCGCGAGGCCCGCAGCCGCCGACGCGAGTGCCAGACATACGCTCTCGAATCCTAATTGCAGAAAGATCTGCTTGCGATTTGCCCCCAGCGCAACGCGGACAGCAAGTTCCCGTGTACGGGCCGCGCCTCGCGCCAGAAACAGGTTGGAAACGTTCGCGCATGCGATCAGCAAGACCAGCGCGACCGCAAGCAGGAGCATTTTGAGCGTGTCGCGTGTATGCGCCACCATCTGCTCCCGGAGCGGCGTCAGCAGAAACCGCTTCTCTTTGTTCGTTCCGGGGTACTGCAAAGCGAGACTATTGCCGATGGTGTCGATCTGTTGTTGCGCCCGAGCCAGCGAAATGCCGGGTTTCAGGCGAGCTACCACGAAGGCGAATCCAGCCGAACGGTCCGGTGGGACATTCGGATCCATCCAGGACGGCACCCAAATCCCGGTGGCGTTCGGGAAATCGAAGCCCGGCGGCATGACGCCAATCACGCGGAGATCTTGTTTCAGAAGGGTCACGGTGGGCGCGCTCGCGACCGATTGTCCATGAAAGTGTTCGTTCCAGTAGGCCGCCGAGACGATCGCTTCGGGCGGTCTTCCCTGCTCGGCTTCGCGCTCTGTGAATACCCGTCCCCGCACCGGCAGGACCCCGAGCGCTTTGAAAAACGAGGGCATCACGACGGCAATGCTCGCGTACTCGCCGCGATTGTTTGCGACAACGCTGATCCCATCGCCGTAGTAGTAAGACAGCGCGGAAAAGCAATCGCCCTGTTTGCGCAAGTCTTGCAGGTCCGGGTATGACAGGTAATTGCCGACATTTTTGTTCTGCCACTTCGTCTGTACGCGAACAATCCGATCCGGATCCGGATAGGACAGCGGCCGCAAGAGCACGCCATTCACAACGCTGAAGATTGCCGTGTTCGCTCCTATGCCTAACGCGAGGATCAGGACGGCGAGCAGAGTGAAGCCGGGCTGGCGCAGCAGAGAACGAAATGCAGGACGGATTCCCATGCGATCGAATCCTGCACGGAACGAGCCGTCGGGAACTAGTGTTTTTAGAAGAGTTTATAAGGGCCGGATGTTCGAAATTGGGATGATGCGTTCGAGAATGGATCAAACCGGGCGCAAATTTCGTTCTCCGCAGTAGGAAACAAATCGTGGCATATCGAGAAGGTTCGATCGGCAGGGCAATGACGTGGATGTTCGTACTCTCTATCCTGTTATTCTGGCTACCCGTAGTGGGACCGTTTATCGCGGGCTTCGTGGGCGGCCGCAAAGCGGGGACGTTAGGGAACGCGATTGTAGCGGTCTTTTTGCCCGCCATCCTCATTGGCGGAATATTGTTCTTCATCGGCACGGCGCTGACAGGTATTCCGATTATTGGATTTCTGGCCGGTTTCGGCGGATTAGTCCTGGGCCTCGCACACGTCGGACCACTGCTTATCGGAGCGATCCTGGGCGCATTGGTTTAGCATTTCCTGGTGTTGTTTTCGAGGCGGGCCGTCCCAAAAACGAACAGCTCTGGCAGGGTCGTTCCCGTCTGTGGATGACGATAGACAAAGTACAAGTGCTTGATCTTAAATGGAAACGGAAATGGCGCCAGACTGTGGGCCGAGGATGGGCACCAGCGTGCCTTCGGAGAGTTTCGTCGCCTACAGAAGGGATCGGCGCTGCGTTACGATGAAGCAATCGCTAGCCATTTTCCGGAACAATCACCGGCCGTGCAGCGTTTTCCATTCCGTACCCGCTTTTCCGGCTCTGTTGCAAATTAAGAGGTCCTAATTACCTGGATGAGAAGATATCGATCACCCCTAGCATCCGTGTGCGCAGCTTTGATGCTGTCCGGTCCCGTGATAGCGCAAAACGCGGTGCAGGTTGAACCACCAAAGGGGGGCCTCGGCTGGGTCACACGGCCCTATCGGGAACCGCAGATCGGCCCGGCGGATCTGAGCAACTCGACGCGCTTAGAGAAGCTCATACAGGGCGGGAATCTGTATCTGTCGGCGCAGGATGTGATTGCGCTGGCGCTCGAGAACAACCTGGACATCGAAATCCAGCGCTACGGCCCCGTTCTGAGCCGCGAAGTGCTGCGGCGCGCGGAAGGCGGCGGTATTCTGCGAAACGTTGGGGTCGGTGTGGCGCAAGGGCCGACCAGCGTCAGCCTGCAGGGTGTGAACGTAAACGCGAGCGGCGGTACGGGGGCGGGTGTGACGGGCGCGGGCGTCAGTTCGGGCGGCGGCATCATCACGCAGTTGGGACCGTCCATTCCGAACCTCGATCCGCACTTCAGCTTCGTGGCGAATTTTTCGCACTCGACGAGCTCCGGAGAGCAACACTTTTCTGACCGGCACGACTGCGTTGATCGACGACACGCGCACCTATCAGGCACAGTTCGGACAAAACCTGCTGTTCGGGATGAATTACCAGCTCTCGTACTCGAGCACGCGCAACAAGTTCAACAGCAGTTCATTCAGCGTCAATCCGTTCGACAGCGGCTCGCTGCAACTGACCGTCACGCAGCCGCTGCTGCAAGGGTTTGGGCAGCGCGGTGAACGGTCGAAATATTCTGATCGCGCGGAACAACGACGAAAGTAGCGGATCTGCAGTTCAAGCAGCAGGTCATCACCACCATTTCGGCCGTCCTGAACCTGTACTGGGATCTGGTGGCGTTCTATCAGGATGTAAACGCGAAGAAGCACGAACTGGCAACGTCGCAACAGCTTTACGAGGACAACAAGAAGCAGGTGCAGATCGGAACGCTTGCGCCTATCGAAGTAACGCGCGCCGAAGCCCAGTTGTATGCCAGCCAGCAGGATCTGCTCGTATCGCAAACGAACCTGCTGCAGCAGGAAACGGTGCTGAAGAATGCGCTGAGTAAGAACGGCGTCGCAAGCCCGACACTGGCGGACGTACACGTGATCCCGCTCGACACGATCAGCATTCCTGAGAAGGACAACATCGCGGCGATTGATGAACTGGTCAAGACCGCTCTAGGACAGCGCGTGGAAGTTGCCGAGTACAAGATCAACATCGATAGCGACAAGAAGAATCTCGTCGGAATCCGGAACGGGTTGCGACCCAGCTTGAATGCCTTCGCGCAGTTGACGAACAACGGTCTCGCCGGGCGCGGCGGGCGGCGCATTCGATCCCAATGCGGCAGCACTGCTCGGCAATTATTCGGGCTTCCTGGGCCAGATCTTCCGCCGCGATTATCCGAGCTACGCGGCTGGTTTCTCGCTGAACATTCCCTTGCGGAACCGCGCGGCACAAGCCGACTATGTCACTAGCCAGCTGGAATTACGGCAGACCGAATTGCAATTGCAGAAGACGGTGAATCAGATTCGCGTGGACGTACAGAACGCTGTCATTGGATTGCAGCAGGCCCGCGTACGCTATGAATCTGCCGTGAAAGCGCGCATCCTGCAGCAACAAACAGTGGATGCGGACCGCAAGAAGTACACCTTAGGCGCGACCACGGTATTCCAGGTGGTACAAGACCAGCAAGCGCTGGCGACGGCGGAAAGTTCGGAAACGCAGGCGCTCGCCAACTACAGTCATGCGCGCATTGCGTTCGATCAGGCGATGGGTACGACGCTTGACATCAATCATGTGTCTATTGCGGAAGCGCTGTCAGGACACGTAGCGCGTGAATCGACGCTGCCGGCGACGTTGCCGCAAATGGAGCAGCAGCAATGAAACGGATTCTTGCGGGCGCACTGACGGTTGCGCTGAGTACGCCGTCAGCGTACACACAGCAGGTGGAGGCCATCACGCCGGTGAAACCCGCGACGCCGATTCTGCGTTGGTATGAGACGCCCAGCGTTCCAGGCGTGCAGCTTGGCAACTCGAATCGGCTGGCGAGCCTGATACGGGGCGGCAAGTTATATTTGACGGCGCAGGACGCGGTGGCGCTGGCGCTCGAGAACAATCTCGATGTGGAAATCGCGCGCTACAATCCGATCCTCGATCAATGGAACCTCGAACGCGCGGAAGCAGGCGGCGCGCTGCCCGGCGTTCCGAGCGGATCTTCGCAGGTCGGAACGGTGGCTCGCGGACAAGGCGTAAGCGGTTCCCAGGCGGCGGCGGGAGTGATCGGCGGGCAGCGGTGGAGGCAGTTCCAGCGGAACGGCAAACGCGACGATCGCGCAGATCGGCCCCGTGACGCCCGCGCTCGATCCCGTTTTGCAGAACAGTACGGTCTTTTCTCACGTTTCCTTGCTGCAGCCTGATCTGGCGCAGTCACAAGTTCTGAATTTGATTCAGAGGACGCGCAATTACAGCACTACGATTCAGGATGGCATCCTCACGGGCGGACAGGTATCGCTGAACTATTCGGAGTCGTACTTGAACGAGAATGCTCCGACTGATGTGCTGAACCCGACGTATGTTCCATCGCTGGCGCTCAGCGTCCAGCACAACTTTTTGAGCGGCTTTGGCGTAGGGGTAAATAGCCGGACGATTAACGTCTGGAAGACCAATCTCAACATCGACAATTACAATTTCCGCTCGCAGGTGACCAGCGTAATCGTCAATGTGCTGCAGACGTATTACACATATTCTGCAGATTTCCTGAACGTTGGGGCGCGGCAGCGCGCACTTGATGTTGCGAACGAATTTCTGCGAAACAACCGCAAGCAGGTGGAAATAGGAACGCTGGCCCCGCTCGATGTAACGAATGCGGAAGCGCAAGTCGCGACGAGCGAAAGCGACCTCGTGGTAGCGAAGACCACGCTGGAACAGGACGAAGTCACGCTTAAGAGTCTGTTGAGCCGCACGGGCACTGCGGATCCGGTGCTGTCGGCGGTAGATATCGTGCCACTCGACCACATCGATGTTCCGGAGACGGACAATCTTCCGCCTTTTCAACAATTGGTGTCGCAGGCGGTGGCCCATCGGCCGGATCTCGCATCGGAACGTTTGAACCTGCATGTCTCCGAGTTGAATTCTCTGGGCACCAAGAGCGCGGTGCTTACCGCAGTTGGTCGGCTTCGCTTCCGCATCGAATCAGGGATCGGCCGGCACCTCGCATCCGGTCCCATTGGCACTGCCCCCGGGAGTCGTGTTGGGATCTTCCAGCCAAGCTTTCCCGCCGGGCTTCGGACCGTGCCCGGCCTCTTACCACACGAACCTGCCTTGCGAGTTGCCGGATCCCACACTCGTCGGGGGATTGTGGAAAGCCGAAGCACAGGTGTTTGACCGCCATTTTCCATCTGAGAGTGGTGGTGTGTTTTTTGGAGCGACGTTGCGGAATCGCATCAGCCAAGCCGACTATGCGATCGATCAACTGACGTTGCGGCAGACGCAATTGCAGGATTTGAAGGACGCAAACCAGGTAGCCGTGGACGTGGCGAACCAGGTCACGGCGCTGCGGCAGGCTCGCGCCCGCTATCAGGCGGCACAGAAGAACCAGGTTTTGCAGGAGCAATTGCTCGATGCGGAACAGAAGAAATTTAAGCTCGGAGCATCCACGCCGTATAACGTGGTTACCCAGCAAAGCGCTCTCGCGCAGGCGGACTACAATGTCACGTCGGCGCTGGTCACTTACAGCAACGCGCGAATTGCCCTCGACCAGACCTTGGGCCAGACGCTCGAAGCCAATCACATTACGCTGGACGACGCGAATCGCGGACAGTTGGTGAGGAAGTCTCAGTTGCCGGATAAGTTGCCGTAAGGCGGGTTGGTCAGTGCTCAGGGAATAGCTCTTCGAGCGTCCGCTCATCTAGAATGCGATCCGCCAAATCATTGAGCCCAGCGGCGGATAGCGCGGTAAGCCTGTCTTCGGCCCATGCCGGAAGCGGGCCGAACCGGCGCTCTAATTGCCGTCGCAGCACGGTCCGTTCTCCCTCCTGGATGCCCTCCTGAATGCCTTCGCGCATGCCATTGCGGTAAATCGGGCCGAGAACTTCGTTATCCAGGATGGCCTCATCGAATTCGTAAGTCATAGCTTCCTCTATCTCCGCCGTTAAGCCAGGCCGTAATCCGGCAAGAATCAAAAGCGCCCGGGCGTACGCCGTTGACTGGTCCTCATCGAGTTGCAGCAGTTTGCCGATAACGTCACGAACCGCCCGCGAACGATCCTTCAGTTTAGCCAGAAGGCCAATTACATTATCGCCCGGTTCCGGACTTGCGACCAGTGCATCTCCGTCGAGCTCGCGAAGGTCGACAACGCTGTACCGAGCCGATCCATATTGCCACTCGTAAACAGAAGGCATCCTGAGCGGCTCGGGCCCAACGTAAAGCAGTACCTGGATGGGTACGCGCCGATGCAGCCGCGTGATCGCGACTGAATATTCGAGCATCCGGAATGGCATGCCAGGATCATTGTTACTCTGAATTTCGATTTGCAGCAGGCCACCGTCGCGCGTTTCGCCAAGCAAATCGGTTCGCAGGTTCTGGACGGAAGGTAACTCAACCGAAGACCAGCGCTCAACCGTGTGACCAGCAAGTTGGCGCAGGGCGATTGTCGGCGATTCTCTGAACAGCGATTTCAGGGTTGTATCAAACTTCATCGATATTCGTTGTCCGGTGATTTACCGATCCGGCTACGGAGGTGATACCCGGATTTAATGGCTTCAGCCTCCTGCATGTATTTGCCGTGCTTCGTTTTGCCGTACCAGGCATCGCCCTGCTTGTAGTAGATGTCGGACTCGGTGTTTATCCAGACCAAGCCGGGGCCGCCTCCCGGTGCTGCAGGGGACGCGATCTTGGTCTTGGTGTTTTGCTGGACGGAAGCGACGCGGACGGGTGGGGTCAACATTGGGCCAACCTTAACGCGCGGCGTAATTTGCCGAATGACGGCGCTCTCAACGCCGACGCGCGAAAGATCGGAAACGCTTGCGTACGGCCGGCCGGCAACGATCTTGCGCGCAGTCGCGTGGCCGACACCCGGCAAGGTGTCCAGCACCGCCTCTGGAGCACTGTTTATATCAATCAAGCCGCTGGGGGCCGAGGATTTCCTGCTCGACCTGGTTCGGGCAGCCAGGCTGGTTGCGAACAAGACGGCGAGCACGCATATCGCCAGGAATTGTCTTATTCGAGCCGGACTGATCATGCGGGCGCCTAATCAGCACATCGGCCATTTCAGGAGAAAACACGGCTTGTATCATGGCATCGTGTCCGAAGCCGCACTGCCCGTCCACCCGGTAACGCCCCCAAAGAAGGTTCCTAAACCGAAGAACGCAGTCGAACGCAAAGCGCGTTTAGAGAAGATCCTGAACGAGTTGGATCGGCTGTTTCCACAAGCAAATTGTGCGCTACACCATCGCAACGCCTGGGAGTTACTGGCCGCCACCATACTTTCGGCGCAGTGCACAGATGAGCGGGTGAACAAGGTCACGCCCGGACTCTTTCAGAAGTATCCGACCATTGCCGACATGGCCGCGGCTTCGCAGGACGAGCTGGCAAACGACATCCGATCCACGGGATTCTTCAACAACAAGGCGAAGTCGCTGATCGGCGCCGCGCAAAGGATCATGACGGAGTTCCACGGGGAAGTGCCTCGCACGATGGAACAGTTGCTAACGGTACCGGGTGCAGCGCGCAAAACAGCAAACGTGGTGTTAGGAACCGGATTCCAGATTGCCGACGGAGTGGTGGTCGATACGCATGTGCAGCGGATCTCGCAGAGGCTCGACCTGACAAAGAATGACGACCCCGGCAAGATTGAGCAGGATCTGATGAAGATCATCCCGCGTGAACGCTGGATTCTGTTCGCGCACCAGGTGATTTTGTTCGGGCGACAGATCTGTGTGGCGCGCAAACCGCGGTGCGCCGAATGCCCGCTCGATTCTGTTTGCTACGCGAAGGACAAGTCCCTGGCGTGACGGAAGAGTTGTTCCTTGGTGTCGATGGCGGCCAATCGGGCACCGAAGCGGTAATCGGGGATGCGTCGGGGCACGTTCTCGGGCGAGGCGGCGCTGGGCCTTGCAATCACATTAGCGGTAGTGAAGCAATCACGCGCTTTGAGTCGGCGATCCGGGGCGCGGTCGAAACAGCCTGCATTGCCGCTAAATTGCGTTTCGAAGAACTTGTTTTCTCCGGCGTGTGCCTCGGAATGAGCGGCGGAGCGGAGGACAAGGCAGAGCACATCCGTCGCATCGTGCCGGCGCGGCGTTACGAAATCACCCATGATGCGGAGACCGCGCTTTGGGGAGCGTTGGAGGGCGGCCCGGGCATTCTCGTGGTTGCGGGCACTGGCTCGATTGCGTATGGGCGCGATGCGAGCGGGCGCACAGCACGGGCGGGCGGCTGGGGATATTTGTTCGGCGATGAAGGTGGGGCATGGGACATTCTGAGGCGCGCTGTTCGAGCCGTCCTGGCGATGGAAGAGGGATGGGGACCGAATACTTCCCTGCTCCACGTATTACTTTCCGAAACGGGAGCAAAGTCAGCCAACGAAATGATGCATTCGTTCTACACGCCAGCTTACCCGCGTTCCCGAGTCGCCTCGCTAGCGCCTAAAGTGGATGAGGCAGCGCGGGAAGGAGACACGGTGGCGACAAACATTCTCGACGAAGCGGCTAGGGAATTGGCTCGCTATGCAGAGGCGGTGAAGAGTGCCTCTGTTCCAGACTGGGGACGTATCAGTTTCCTACGTGGGTGGCGTCTTTCACAGCCGTAGAGTGCTGGCGCGATTCAGTGAGCAGGTCGAAGCGGACAAGCGCTCGAAAGTTGTCGCGGCCGGCCCGTGGCCCTGCGGAAGGCGCGCTGCTACGAGCGATCGAGCTCAGTCGTTAGCCACTTCTGCCGTCAGGTTCTCGGTGAATGGAATGGCGAAGCGAACGTTCAGTTCTTCCGCTAATTCGAGGATCCGCAGCAGCAACTCAGTTTGCACTCGCAGGAACTGGGCGGAATCGGAAGTCAGCACGTAGGAGAAGACCTCGATGTGGAAACTCTCCGGAGCGATTGAGACGAACCGCACAGGCACATCCGTCGCTTCGATATCGGAGCGTCCGCGCAACAGGGCTTCCGTGGCAAGCATCAGAGCATGGATCTGCTCGGGTTCGGTATCACGGCGTAGCTGTAACTTGTGGCGGAAGAGGATGCGGTCGCGACGCGACAGATTCTCAAGGGTCATGGTCGAGAATGTGGCGTTCGGAATGGTGACGATCGTCCGTTCGGGCGTGCGAACGCGAGTGGAACGCAACCCAATATCTGTGACTGTACCGGTCTGGCCGCCAAATTGACAGACATCGCCCACGAGAACGGGGCGGTCCGTAAGAATCGATACTCCGCCGAACAGATTTTCGATGGTTTTTTGAGCAGCGAGTGCAACCGCCAATCCGCCGACGCCGACACCCGCCAGGATCGTGGTGATCTGTACACCCCAGCGGCCCAACACAATGAGCGCCGCGATGCCGAAAATACAGATCTTCAGGAATCGGACGCCGAGCGGAATGACTGAATGTGAAAGCGAACGCTGAGCCGGATCGAGGCGCGCGATAACGTGATCGGAGATCAGGTCCACAATGCGCATGACCAGTGAGGCTGCTCCGATCATGGTGAGCAGAATCAGCGCGCCGAGAAGAAGTTCCCGCAGAAGAGCGGAAGGAGCAAACGCATCCATCGCGGCGCGGAACACCGCTACTCCGACAAGCAGCCGGAGTGGATCAATGAAGGTGCGCATGCGGTACGCGCCGACCCAAGGCACATAGCGCTTCGCAAGGGGACGCGCGAGCAGGACGGCCAGACGGGACAGAACGCGAGACACAAAGCCGAGCGTTACGGCAAGCAGCACCAATCCGATCCAGGCCCACAGGGAGGTACCGAGCAGTTTGTGCTGGACTAGCGGGTCCGGCATGTAGCGCTCGAGAGCAGGGCGGGTTTCCCGGAACCGGAAGGCTGGGGATCCGTGCCACGCTGTCGGCGGCGATAACCCAAACCGGAATGCCGTCGCGGTCTTCGCGTTCCATGTACAGCGAGACTTTGCGGCCATTTTCTACCGTGGAAACGAGCCGATCGAGGTCGCTCGTAAGATCGTCGTTGGATCGGCCCTGGGCGGTGTTGTCCAGATTCTCAACCTCGAAATCCATGTCACGGTCGAGAAATAGACAGAGGCGGCGGGCGTCTTCCGTTCCTTCGGTAGCGCGCTGAGTTTTCGGAATCCGCGAGAGGTCGAGATACTGCGACGCGCGAACGAACTGGCCGTTATGGCAGGCCTGCAGAAACTCACCAATGGAACTGCGCGGCGTATCGCGGCCCAACGGGTCGGTGGCCGGGGCTGGTTTCGCGGGATCAGCCGCGAGCAGTCGTAACGCGGCGAACAGTATCAACACTATGGACGACCGCAAACGGAGCATAAGAAGGTTCTTCCCAGCTTAATCGGCAGGCCGGGCAAGCTAGGATTTTCATATGGCTGCCGTTAGCGACGACCGGCTGAAATCGGTTCTCTTCATTGAGAGCGGACCGCGCGATGCAGGGGAAAGGGCGATCGCACGTATTTACGAATGCGCCGCGGGGCGGCTGGACGTTCTGACGTGCTTCCGCGAAAGTCCGAAGCAGTTTGATCCGAGCCGTGGATCGTTGCTGTCGGTACACTCGACCGAAGCGCGGGCAAACCGGGGAGCATTTGTGCGCAGCCTTTGCTCACGGCCTTATACGGCGATTGTGATTCTATGCGTAGGTTCGGGCGTTCTGCGGCTATGGGCCCTCGCAATCGGCGCGCGCACGCTCGGGCGGGTGCTGTTGCTTGACGGCGAACTCGATGAACTGACGCTGCATCGTTCTTTGCGAAGAGCCATAGGACAGGCAATATGGCGCCAACTCGCGCCCGTGCGTAATGTAGATCTGCACTGGGACCGCCTCGATTCGGCGCTCATACGTGGCTGGGAACTGCTGCTGGCTCCCTTTCAACTGGGGTACCTGGCTCTCTTCACATTGAAGACGCATCTGGCGCGGCGGCTACGAGTTGCATTAAAAAAGGTTCCGGAAAGCTAGAATCATGACAATGAAAGCCGTTGTCGCCGACCCGATCGGCGGAATTGAGAACCTGAAATACGTTGATGTTCCGAGACCTGAGCCTGCGCCGGGAGAGGTTTTGGTCCGGATAGAAGCGGCGGGTGTAAATTTCATAGACATTTATCACCGGAGCGGGCTCTACACAGTGCCGGAGTCGCCGGTGCGATTGGGTACCGAGGGTGCCGGGGTGGTGGAAGTTGCAGATCCGTCGACTGGTTTCAAACGCGGCCAGCGCGTCGCCTACGCGATGGCGCGCGGGTCGTATGCCGAATACGCGAGCGTGCCGGCGCGGCTGCTGGTCGAGATCCCGGATCAAGTGAGTTTCGAAAAGGCAGCGGCGTTGATGCTGCAGGGCATGACGGCGCACTATTTGACGCGTTCAACATTTCCATTGCAGGCGGGGCAGACCTGCCTGATTCACGCGGCAGCGGGTGGCGCGGGGTTGTTGACCGTGCAGATGGCGAAAATCGCGGGCGCGACCGTAATCGGAACGACTTCAACCGACGAGAAAGCACGGCTTGCGAAGGAACACGGGGCCGACCACATGGTGGTGTACGGCCAGGCCGACTTCGTGGAGCCAGTGAAGCGGATCACGGGCGGAGCGGGTGTCCACGTGGTCTACGATTCCGTGGGGAAGGATACATTCCGCAAAAGCGTGGACTGTTTACGGCCGCGCGGGATGCTGGTGTCATTTGGGCAATCGAGCGGTCCGGTCGGGCAAATTGATCCGCTGCTGCTCAGCCAGAAGGGTTCGCTGTACCTGACTCGGCCCTCCTTGTTCAACTACATCAGCGATGCAGAGGAACTCCGCTGGCGAAGCTCCGAAATCTTTTCTTGGATGAAGGAAGGCAAGCTGCGGGTGAACCTCTTACAAGACGTATCCACTGGCAAACGCGGCGGATGCGCAGCGCGATCTCGAGAGCCGGACAACGGCTGGGAAATTGGTCTTGAAACCGGAGCACAATTGACCGGCTCCGAGGAACTCGCAGAGCGCCGGGCGAATTTGCTGCCGGCATGGATGGCGTTGAAGGCTTCCGCCTTCCTCATTACGGCTTTGCCGAATATTCGGTATCTGAGCGGCTTCACTGGGAGTAGCGCCGCTCTGCTATTGCTGCCCGACCGTGCGCTGCTGTTGACGGATCCGCGCTATGCAACTCAAGCGCCTACCGAATCCGATTGCGAAGTCAAGATCGTCAAGAGCGGCCTGATGCCGAACGTTCTTTCGTGGCTGAGGCGCTTGCGCGTGACCTCGCTAGCGGTCGAGCAGAACCGGATCAGTTTGGAAGATTTCGACGTTCTCGACAAGGTGAAGCCCCGCCTGCGCCTCAAGATGGCGTCGGGGCTAGTGGAACAGCAGCGGCGTATCAAGTCTGTAGGCGAGATAACGGCAATTCGGAATTCCGTTCTGCTGAATTCGGCGGCGCTGGAGGAGGCGCTGCGCCATTTCGAATTCGCGGGGACCGAATTGGACCTGGCGGCCGAAATCGACTACCGAATGCGCCGATTGGGAGCGGAAGGTACGGCATTCGACACGATTGTCGCGTCGGCAGAACGGACGGCCCTACCGCATGCCCACCCCGAAAACAAACGCGTTCAGCCCAATCAACTATTATTAGTGGATATGGGCGCGCGTGTCGCTGGGTATTGCAGCGACATGACGCGCACCTTCGCAGTAGGCAAGCTGTCGCCCAAAGCGCGCCGCATGTATCGCGCCGTGCTGGAAAGCCAGCTCGCCGCCATCGACGCGGTCAGGCCCGGGGTCGTGTCGAGTGCGGTGGATCGCGCGGCTCGCGTGGTCCTGCGAGGCTACGGACTGGCTAACGAGTTTGTTCATTCCACCGGACACGGGCTCGGGTTGGAGATTCACGAAGGCCCGCGAGTGGGCCGGAAGGACAGGACGGAACTGGCGCCCGGAATGGTCATTACAATCGAACCGGGAGTTTACATCGAGGGTATGGGCGGCGTGCGTATTGAAGATACCGTTGTGGTTACTCCGACCGGCTGTGAAGTCCTTACGCCGACAACAAAAGAACTGGTCGTGCTCTAGTCCGTTCACTTATGAGCCGGCGCCGAATCTAAGGGATGCAACATGACGATTGAAGAGATCAAGGAGTTGATTCGCGTTGTCCAGGACACAGGCATTGCCGAGCTGGAAGTCCAGCGTGGAGACAACAAGGTTCGTATCCGCCGGGCCTCGCCATCGGCCGCGGAGATTGTTGCACCGGCGGTGATGCCGGTGCCGATTTCCGCCGCGGCACAAGTCACGCACTTCCCGTTGGCTCCGGCAACCGCAGCGCCTGCGGGAGCACTACCGCCTCAGCCCGAAGAAGACGACCGCAATCTCATCGTCAAATCGCCCATTGTGGGGACTTATTACGATTCGCCCTCGCCGGGAGTCGCTCCGTTTGTTAAGGTAGGGGACCGCGTGTCTCAGAAGCAGGTCCTTTGCATTATCGAATCAATGAAGCTGATGAACGAGATTGAAGCGGAGGTTGCAGGCACAGTAGTGGCCAAGTTCGTCGAAAATGGCCGGCCAGTCGAGTACGGAGAATCGTTATTCAGCATCAGGCCAGTGTAGTGAAGACACTCCCCGAGGAAGCGACGCTCAGCGTTCACTTACTACATGTTTCGTAAGATTTTGATCGCCAATCGAGGCGAAATCGCGCTGCGTGTGATCTGCGCGTGCAAAGAGCTCGGCATCAAGACCGTTGCCGTTTATTCGGAAGCCGACCGCTATAGCTTGCATGCGCGATTTGCAGATGAAGCGATCTGCATCGGCCCAGCCAAGAGCACGCTGAGTTATCTGAATGTGGCCGCAGTCATCAGCGCAGCCGAGATCACGAACGTAGATGCGGTGCATCCAGGCTACGGGTTCCTCAGCGAGAATGCCGAATTTGCCGAAGTATGCGAACTGTCGCAGATCAAGTTTATCGGGCCCACACCGCACGTCATTCGGGAAATGGGTTTGAAGCAGCGGGCGCGAGCCATTATGCAGGATGCCGGAATCCCGATCCTGCCGGGCTCGGTCGGGGTGCTTGAGAACGCGGAGCAAGGCCTCGAGTTAGCCGCTAAGATCAGCTACCCGGTGATGCTGAAGGCGGCCGCCGGGGGCGGCGGGCGCGGCATGCGAGTTGTTCGTTCTGAGAGCGAATTGTCCTCGCTATTCGCACAGGCCGGCAGCGAAGCGGCAGCGGCGTTTGGTTGCGGCGACCTCTATATGGAGAAGCTGATCGAAGCGCCGCGCCATATCGAGTTCCAGGTGCTGGCCGACGAGCGCGGAAATGTCGAAATTCTGGGCGAGCGCGAATGTTCGATTCAGCGCCGGCACCAGAAGCTGATTGAAGAATCTCCGTCACCGAGTGTCTCGCCGGAGCTGCGTAAACGCATTTCGAAGGGATTGGCGAAAGCGATGAAATCGATCGGGTACACCAATGCGGGAACCGTCGAATTTCTGATGGACGAGCGGGGCGACCTGTACTTCATTGAAGTCAATGCGCGCATTCAGGTGGAGCATCCGGTAACCGAGTTTGTCACGGGCGTAGATCTGGTGAAAGCGCAGATTCGGATCGCAGCCGGCGAGGCGCTGAAAGATGTTCTAGGCGGCCCGGTGACACTGAAGGGCCATGCGATCGAATGCCGCGTCAATGCGGAGCATCCGGAGACGTTTGCGCCATCGCCGGGCCGGATCACCGGGCTCAACATTCCAGGCGGCATCGGTGTGCGCGTGGATACGGCGGCTTATACCGACAGCGTCATTCCGCCGTACTACGATTCGCTGGTCGCAAAGCTGATCACATATGGGAACGATCGCGCGGAGGCGATCGAGCGAATGCGGCGCGCGTTGGGAATGTTTATCATTGAAGGCATCCACACTACAATTCCGCTGCACGAAGAAATCCTCGACAGCCAGGAGTTCCGGGAGGGCCGCTTCGACACGACCTTCCTGACCAAAATGAGAGAGCGGAAGCAAGTCGCCGCGCATTAAAATTGTCAAAGGTGGAACCTCGAAGCGTCCCTCGGAATCCAAACCGTGTGCAGGCGTCGAAGCTCCGCTTTTATCTACACGATCTGGCTGAATTTTGCCAAATTCAGATGTTCGGCGAATTCACGGCGGCGGATGTCCCGGAGTTGAGCGGCTGCTACACGACGGTGAAGCCGACGCTGAAAGGGAGAAAGCTGGTCATCGACGTACGCCGGCTCGATAAGGCCGATGCAGCGGGCGAAGAGTGGCTTGCCGGAATGCAGCGTGAGGGCGCCGAAGTGGTGCGGACCCGGCTCAACGCTGGAGAAGCGACTGGAATTCGGGAAGGGGCCGCGAGTTTGCTACGTCTGGCGATGAAAGCCAACCGCGGCGCGCAGTAGCGATTCCGTAGCGCATATTGTCCAGCGCGTGGGTGCGATGAGCATCCGTTGAGATGATGAAGCGGCATCCCTTACGCTTGGCATGCCGAACCATTTCCGCTGAGAGATCCAGCCTCTCGGGACTACCGTTAATTTCCAGCCAAACACCGCGTTCGGCGGCACGCGCCGCGATGCGATCGAAATCCAGGCCGTATGGTTCACGCTGCAACAGAATGCGGCCGGTCAGGTGACCGAGAGCGCGCAGCGAAGGCGATTCGAGTGCCCGCAGGATGCGATCCGTCATTTCGTCCGGCTCCAGGTTGAAGAAGCTGTGCACGCTACCGATGACGAAATCGAGTTCGGCGAGGGCGTCCGGAGCGAGATCCATCGAGCCGTCCTTGAGAATGTCGCATTCGATACCGGCGAAAACGCGCAGCGGCAGGCCCTCGCGATTCAGTCGCCGGACCTCGCGCGCAAAGTCTACGGCGCGACGCTCGTCGAGTCCATTCGCCATTGCCAGCGCTTTCGAGTGATCGGTGATGGCGATGTATTCGTAGCCACGTGCGGCAGCGGCTTCCGCCATCTCGCGCAGAGTGGACCTGCCATCGGAAGCCGTGGTGTGCATGTGCAGATCCCCACGGATATCGTGTAATTCGATCAGATGCGGCAGCGCACCCGATTGAGCGGCTTCGAATTCACCGCAGTTCTCGCGCAGTTCCGGCGGAATCCAGGCATAGCCCAGCCGTTCGTAAACCACGCGTTCGTCTTCCGCCGCAATCAAGGAGTTGTCACTCGCCTGAAAAAGACCGTACTCGTTTAGCGTCAGACCCTGCCGGACAGCCGCTGTGCGAAGCACCACGTTGTGTTCCTTGCTGCCCGTGAAATATTGCATGGCGGCGCCGAAGCTGGCTTGCGGCAGGGCGCGGACATCGACCTGGAGGCGCTCGAGTCCGAAGCTGACGCTTACTTTGTTTGCGCCGTGTGCGAGCACTTCCTGGGTTTTGGGGTGCTTGGCCATGAGCTCAAGGGTCTGGACCGGCTCCGAGCCGGTGATGAGAATGTCGAGATCGCCGACAGTTTCGCGGCCTCGGCGCAGACTGCCTGCGAACTCGGCGCGTTCAACACCGGGCAAGGCCGTGAATTCCTCAATCAGCTCGTCGGCGGTTCGCCACGCAAAGCTCATCAGGAAGCGGCCGGCGGTCTTGCGATATGCCTCGATGGAGCGCAGTACTTTTTCTTCGAGCTTGGCGCCCATTCGCGGAAGGTCACGAAGCTTTTGCTCGCGGCAGATGCGCTCCAGGTCATCGACCGATTTGACGTTGTGATGCTGGTAGAGCAGCGCGATGCTTTTGGGACCGAGTCCCTGAATTTTGAGCAACTCGAGAGCTGAAGCAGGATAGCGCGATAGCATCTCATCGCGGCGGTCAAACGAGCCGCGCTGGCAAATCTCGGCAAGCACGAAAGCGAGTCCCTTACCAATGCCTGGTATATCGGTAACCTTGCGGGCGGGATCGCAGACGATATCGGCGATGCGTTCGGGATAACTTGCGATGACACTGGCGGCGTTGCGATAACTGCGAATGCGGAAGCCATCTTCGGCTGCGACTTCCATGAGGTCCGCGGTTTCCTGCAGCAGCCTCGCGATCTCTTTGTTTTCCATGGTCAACTGTGGAAATGTCCGTCGAGGCCCCAGGGCTCGACATGAACAAGCACGTCGGCCACCCAGTGTACCCGTTCTTTGACGGCTTCCCGAACCGCGGTTGCGATCTCATGCGACTCGCGCACGGTCATGTCGGGATCCACCTCAAGATGTAAGTCAACATGGTAGGTCAAGCCGGTACGCCGGGCGAAGCACTTCTCTACTCCGAGCGCTCCGTGAACGGTAAGAGCGGCGCTGCGAATCTCCTGTATGCGTTCGGGCGCGGGCATGGTATCGAGGAGCGAGGTGATGGTCCGCCGCACAACGCGCACAGATAGCAAGATGATAAGGACGCCGATGATAACTGCGCCAACTCGGTCCGCGGATTGGAAACGGAGCGGATTTCGCAGAGTAAGAGCGACAGCGGTGAGGGCGACAAACGTGGACAGCAAGTCTGTGAGATCGTGCCAGCCATCCGCCTGAAGAGCATCGCTATCGATTCTGCGACCGACGCGCAGCTTGAGCAGAGCGAGACCCGTTTTGAAGACGACGGCAGCCGCAAGAGGATAAAGCGCGAAGAGCGCGAGGGAGTGCTCAATCGACTTGGACGCGAGCGCATGCCAAAGAATGCCGGTGCCTGTGATCAGCAGTAGCGCCCCAACACCCAGACCTGCCAGCGTTTCATAACGGCCATGTCCGTATGGGTGCTCGGCATCGGGAGGGCGGCTGGCAAGCCACAAGCCTGCGTACACGATCCCGGAAGAGAGGACATCGCCTCCGGCTTCGACACCGTCAGAGACAACAGCCGATGAGCCGGCTTTCAGACCGACGACGACCTTTGCAATCGAGAGCCCGGCTCCGATGAAGAGGCTGAGCAGAGCAATGCGCTGCCCTGCTCTCTCGCTGCTTTCAACGGTCAAGGCGAGGGCCTATTCCGCGACCGCTTTGCTCTCAATGAGCTGTTTGATCGATGTCAGAAAATCATCCACGCTCTTGACCCCTTGATCACCGTGTTTGCGATTGCGGACGGATACCTGTCCCGCTTCGGCTTCGCGCCCGCCGACGACGAGCATGTACGGAATCTTTTGCAACTGAGCTTCGCGGATTTTGAAGTTAACCTTTTCGCTTCGTGTATCAAGTTCGGCACGGATACCAGCCGCTTCCAGACGCGACTGGACCTGCTGCGCGTATTCGTTTTGCTTGTCTGTAATCGGCAAAACGACAGTCTGAACGGGCGCGAGCCAAACCGGGAACGCACCTGCGTAGTGCTCGATGAGAATACCGAAGAAGCGCTCAATCGAGCCGTACAGAGCGCGGTGCACCATGATCGGCTGATGAGATTTTCCGTCTTCGGCGATGTACTCGAGACCGAAGCGCCGCGGCAGGGTGAAGTCAAACTGCACGGTCGATAACTGCCATAGGCGTCCGATGGCATCGACGAGCTTAACGTCGATTTTGGGACCATAGAACGCTGCCTCGTCCGGCGAAACCTTCACTTTCAGACCCAGCCGGTCGACGGCGCGCGTCAGAGCTTTCTCGGCGTGGTCCCATTGATCCGCAGTGCCGTCGTATTTACCGCTCGCTCCGCCATCCCAAGTAGATAACTCGGCTTCATACTGCGTGAATCCGAAAGTTGTGAGCGTGTCGATGGCAAATTGCAGGCAGTTGACTACTTCATCTTCGGCTTGCTCGGGCATGCAGAAGATGTGCGCATCGTCCTGCGTAAAGCCACGCACGCGCAGCAGGCCATGCATGACGCCGGATCGTTCGTATCGATAGACGGTTCCGAGTTCGCCCAAGCGCACCGGCAGTTCGCGATAGCTGCGCAGGCGATCACGATAGATCAGGATATGAAACGGGCAGTTCATCGGCTTCAGCTGGTATTCGGCATCGTCCAGTTCCATGCGCTTGAACATGTTCTCGGAATAGAAGTTGTAATGCCCCGAGGTCTTCCAGAGATCGCTGCGCGCAACGTGCGGCGTGTAGACGAGCGAATAGCCGCGCTTGACATACTGGTCGCGCATCCAGTCTTCGAGCAGCTTGCGAATTGTGCCGCCCTTCGGGTGGAAGAAGATCAGACCCGGGGCCGGCAAGTTCCTGAATGCTGAATAGATCGAGTTCCTGCCCGAGTTTGCGGTGGTCGCGCCGCTTGGCTTCTTCGAGGCGATGGAGGTACTCGTCAAGTTCCTTCTTGTTGAAGAAGGCCGTGCCGTAGATCCGTTGTAGCTGCGGATTCTTCTCGTCGCCCTTCCAGTAGGCGCCTGCAATCGACAGCAATTTGAACGCTTTCAGCTTTTCGGTCGAGGGCACATGCGGACCGCGGCAGAAGTCGATGAAGTGCGGGCCGAGGGTGTACTCGGAGAATACGTCGCCGGCGCGCTCCTCAATGAGTTCGCGCTTCATCCAGTCGTCCTTGTATTTTTCGAGGCCTACGGATTTGGGCGTCATCACGCGCTCGAACGGCAAGATTGCGCGCCTGGATCTCCGCGCATTCGTTCTTCGATTCGTGCGAGGTCTTCGGTCGCGAACTTAGCGTCGCGCTGAAAATCGTAGTAGAAGCCGGTATCCGTCGGCGGCCCGATGCCGAGTTGCGTTTCGGGAAACAGCTCCAGCACAGCCGCCGCGAGCAAGTGCGCAGTCGAATGACGGTACACGTGCAAGCGCTTCGGGATTCTTGCGTAGTCAGGATTTCCAGCTTTGCGTCGCGATTCGAGCGGGCGCGTAAGATCGAACAGATCGCCATTGACCCGAGCGACGATCGCATCACTGGCAAGACGCGGGCTAATCGAGTTCGCAATGTCGATCGGGCGAGTGCCCTGCGGCACCGTTTGCTGGCTGCCATCGGGCAGCGTAACTGTGAAACTGCTCATGGTTTCCGAAGTAAATTTGAGCGTATCAGACGGAGCGCTTTGCGCGACTTGCGAGGCGCGCCGGATCGTAGGGCGTGATGTTCGGGACTAAGCGGTCGTCAGGTAGGGGCACACCTGGGACAACCTTCAGCGGAATGACGCCTGCCCAAATCGGGAAGCGAATAATCCTCTTCCTCATCTTTCGGACCTCCGGTACGCACCTTGGCGGAAGCTTCGTTCAGAGGCAGTGAAAGGACACCTGTGCCTTTTACTTCCTGTTCGGTCATGGCGCGCGCTTCGGACGTTCGCCCGGGCAGGATGTGATCCGTGATCAGGCGCAGGGCGTCCCATTTTTCTTGCGGGTCTGTCAGGAGCGTCGCATTCCCGAGCACCATGACCGACCGATAGTTCATAGAAGAGTGAAACGCGGACCGGGCAACGACGAGACCGTCGAGAAGAGTGACGGTCACGCACACGGGAACGGAGTCCTTGCTGAGACGCATGATGCGGCTTGCGGCGGAACCGTGGATATAGAGCGTATCGCCGTTGCGCGCGAAAGCTGTCGGGATGACGTATGGCTGTCCGTCCACGGTGAAACCGAGATGGCACAGGAATGCTTCGTCGAGGATCGAGTAGATCTGTTCTGTGTCGTAGACCGCGCGAGCCGGCAGCCTGCGCACGCGCGTTCTTTCGGTCACTTCGGTCTTGCTCATGGTGTTCCATCCATGATAGGCGGCAGCAAGACGCAAATGCTGGGTTCGCATACGCGAGATACGGGAGACCGTAGGGTGGCCGACACACCTGGTTCCGAAACTCTGGCGCGATGTTCCGTTTCCAACGTGCTGAGGAACCATGAGACTCGAGGGCAAAGTAGCGATTATTACAGGCGCGGCAACTGGGATTGGACAAGGAATCGCCGAACGCTTTGCGAAGGAAGGCGCCGCCGTCGTAGTGGATTATGTCGGCAAGCCCGACGCTCCCAAGGAGACCGAAGACGCCATCCAGCAAGCGGGCGGCCGTACGATTGCAGTCGCGGCGGACGTATCGAATCCGCAGCAGGTGCAGAGTTTGGTTGATGCCACGGTGAAGGAATTCGGCAAGCTGGACATTGTCATCAACAATGCCGGAATCGAGCGCAAATATGCCTTCGTCGATTATCCGCTTGAAGAAGCCCAGAAGATCATCGCCGTGAATCTCATCGGCCCGTTTCTGGTGGCGCAAGCGGCCGCGAAGCAGATGATCAAACAAGGCAGCGGCGGGCGCATCATTAACATCTCGTCCGTGCATGAGGATCTGCCGATGCCGACCAATTCTATCTATTGCGCGACAAAAGGCGGCTTGCGAATGTTGGCGCGAACGGCTGCTGTGGAACTGGCGAAGTACAACATTACGGTGAATAATATCGGTCCGGGCGCCATTTACACACCGATTGACGCGGACATTGAAGCAAAGCCGGAGCTGGAAAAGGCGCTGATGGGAGAGATTCCCCTGAATCGATGGGGACAGCCGGCGGATGTCGCGGGACTCGCGGTATATCTGGCATCGGATGAAGCGGGATATGTGACCGGATCCACTTACTTTGTTGACGGCGGCATGTTGCGTCAATCGGGCAGCTACTAGCGCCCGGCGTCTCCCACATTGAGGTGCTTACTGGTTGTGATTCACGATCTCTGGTATAAGAACGCGATCATCTACTGCCTCTCCGTGGAGACGTTCATGGATGCGGATGACGACGGCGTAGGGGACTTCAAAGGCCTCATGCGGCGCCTGGACTATTTGAGCGGTCTGGGGGTGAGCGCGATTTGGCTGATGCCTTTCCAGCCCTCCCCGGGGCGAGACGGCGGCTACGATGTGTGTGACTTCTATGGCGTCGACCCGCGGTACGGCACCTTAGGCGATTTTGTGGAGTTTACGCACGCGTGCCATCAGCGTGGGATTCGAGTGCTGATCGATCTGGTGGTCAACCACACTTCGGATCAACATCCCTGGTTTCAGGAGGCGCGGCGCGGGCCGGAGTCTTCTTTTTGGGACTGGTACGTGTGGTCGAAGGACAAACCCAAGCATCCGGAAAAGGGCGTCGTTTTTCCCGGCGTCCAGAAGAGCACGTGGACTTTCGACGAGTGCGCGCAGCACTATTATTTCCACCGTTTCTACGATTTTCAGCCCGATCTGAACACGCATAATCCGTATGTCCAGGCCGAGATTCTGAAGATCATCGGTTTCTGGATTCAATTGGGCGTCTCGGGATTCCGCATGGATGCCGCCCCTTTTGTGATCGCAGAGAAAGGCGCGCGCATTCGCGGCGAAACCGAGCAATACGACATGCTGCGAACGTTTAGAGAGTTCCTGAGCTGGCGCAAAGGGGACGCAGTGATTCTGGCCGAAGCGAACGTGCTGCCGGACGCGGATATGAAGTTTTTTGGCGAATCCGGCGAACGGCTGCACATGATGTTCAACTTCCAGGTGAATCAAAATCTGTTCTATGCGTTGGCGAGTGAGGACACGCGGCCACTCATCGCGGCGATGAACAAGACGAAACCGAGGCCCGCAACCGCGCAATGGGCTCAGTTCTTGCGAAATCACGACGAACTGGACCTGGCGCGGCTGCCCGAAGACCGGCGAGAGAAACGTATTCGCCGCGTTTGGTCCGGCGCCAGAGATGCGGCTGTACGGGCGAGGCATTCGACGCCGGCTTGCGCCGATGCTGCAGGGAGAACGGCGGCGGCTGGAAGTCGCGTACAGCCTGATGATGACGCTTCCGGGCACACCGGTCATCCGCTACGGAGACGAGATCGGAATGGGTGATGATTTGAGTCTTCCGGAACGCTTGTGCGCGCGGACTCCAATGCAGTGGACGGGCGAGAAGAACGGCGGATTCACGTGCGCCGATAAGCCAGTTCTGCCGGTGATCAGCGGCGGTGAGTATGGATTTGAGCACGTGAATGTGGCACAGCAACGGCGAGATCCGAATTCATTCTTGAATTGGACGGAGCGCATCATTCGCATGCGGAAAGAAGTGCCGGAGATCGGATGGGGCGATTTCGAAGCGCTGGATACCGGAAGTAAAGCGGTACTGGGGCTGCGCTATGAATGGCGGAACAACTGCGTCGATCGTGCTGCATAACCTGGGCTCGGAAAGCCGCGACGTCTCGTTGAAGACCGGTTTATCCGGTAAAGTACGCCGTAAGCTGATCAATTTACTATCAGAGGATCACAGCGAAGCCGGTCGGGATGGCATTCACAGATTCCGATTAGAAGGATACGGATACCGCTGGTACCGGATGGGCGGCTTGGCGGACGTTTCAAAACGAAGCGATGCTTAGAGATAGCGGGCTGTTGGAACGGCGGGTTCCGCGGGTGCATCAAAACGTCAGGAGGACTTAGGATGTTTCGGAAGTTGGGGCTGGCTGCGACTTTTGACCGCCGGGCTTCTATTCGTAGCGTCTCCGCCGTCGGCGAAAGCGGCTGGATTTTTCGGTGTCACGGTTGCGGCCCCTGTGTACGCGTATCCGGCTTACGGCTATGGGTATGCGAACCCATATGCGTACGTGGATCCATATGCTTACGCGAATCCCTATGACGCGTACTCGCCCTATTACGATCCCTATGCTTACTACGATTACGCGTATCCGTATGTCTACGCGCCGTACGCATACATCGGCGGCGTGTGGGGTTGGGGCGGATATGGATGGGGCTGGCGCGGATACCACGGACCGTACGGATATCGGGGCGGTTACGGATATCACGGCGGATATGGATATCGGGGCGGCTATGGGTATCGAGGCGGCTACTACAGCGGATACCGCGGCGGCTACGGTTCTTTCGCGGGACATGCCGTTGCAAGTCACGGCTTTGCCGGACACGGTGGCCGGCGGTAATGCTGCGAAGGGCTGAGCCGGTCCAGTAGTCTAGAAGCAGAGCGCGTCACATCGACGAGCTATCAGGCCCGGATGTTCCGCCGACTCGGATACACCTACATCACCGTATTTCTGTTCGTTTCGGCCGCCTGCGCGACGTGGGCGGCCGATGCCGCTTTCCAGCAGATCCACGAGGTCGTCCAGACGCTATCGGAGATCACTGGATTCACCGAATTGCATTCGGTTCCGTACGGCAGGATGAATAAGCGGCAGTTGCATCGGTTTCTCAGCAAGCGTATTCGCAAAACGCTTCGGCCGGAAGAAATTCAGGCGGACGAATTGGCGCTCAAGATGTTCGGCCTGGTACCGGAGAACTTCGACCTGAAGGCGTCCACGATTGATTTGCTGACCGAACAAGCAGCAGCGTTCTACGACTATGACGAGAAGAAGCTGTTTCTGCTTGAGGATTCTTCGGTCTCGTCGGAGGTCATGACGCTCGCGCACGAGCTTTCGCATGCTTTGGCGGATCAGCACTACAATCTTGCGAAGTACATGGATGACGAAAAAATGCAGGATGACGAGAACCTGGCGCGCACGGCGGTGGTCGAAGGCGAAGCGTCCTGGCTGATGATCGCGTATGAGCTAAAGCAGTCGGGTCAACCGCCTGCTCCGACCGAAGCCCAGCTTGATACTGTGCTGAGCGCGTCTGACGGTTCGACGAGCGATTATCCGGTGCTGAAATCGTCGCCGCTGTACATCCAGCAATCTTTATTGTTTCCCTACACCGAGGGGACCTCGTTTTTCGATGCCGTCTATCGCAAAGAAGGGAAGGGGGCGTTCGGGAACGTGTTTACGGATCCGCCGGTGGATTCGGCCCAAATCATGCATCCTGAACGCTATTTCGCGCACGTAAAGCCTACCAGTCCGGCGCTACCGCAGTTGGTGGAATTGAAAAACGGGCAGACGCTAAACGACGGCTCCCTGGGTGAGTTTGATCATCGTGTGCTGCTCTGGCAGTTTGTGAACGAGGAGACAGGCCGTTCGCTGGCGGCGCATTTGAGCGGCAGTAATTTCCGTATCGTAGGAATGGGAAAGGATCAGCGGCCGGTACTTCTGTACAGTTCCGAGTGGGACAGCGAGGAACATGCACGCGAATTTTTGGGCGACTATGAGACGGTGCTGCATAAGAAGTGGCGGATCTGCGATGAGACGGTTCGGCGGAACGATTTGTTTGCTGGTGAGGGTGATGACGGTTTCTTCCTGGTGCGGTTATCAGGACGAACGGTAACCAGCATCGAGGGACTCCCGTCCGAGGAGGTATTGCGGGCGGTCGAAAAGGAAGTGCTGGCGGCGGATGTCGCGGAAACAGCTCAGATACACTGAGGCTTGGAGTGCAGGTTGCGCAAAATTGCCATTTTGATCGCCGCTTTCGGGTTGAGCGCGTTTAGCCAGGAACTGCCGCGGAAAGCTCCCGAGTTGGCGTTCACTGATCCCGGGACAAGGGGAGAAGCTGCTCAGCCAATATCGCGGCAAAGTGGTGGCACTGGAATTCATTTCGACGACTTGTCCGCATTGCCAGGCGATGGCGGGGCTCATGTCGAAGCTGCAGAGCGAGTTCGGTCCGCGTGGATTTCAGGCAATTGATGTGGCCCCGAATGTGACGCAGATCGCGAGCACCCCGGCCGAGCGCGACAGTCTTGTCAATAATTTCGTGACCGGTTTTCACGTCAACTTCCCGGTTGGATACGCACCTTACGACGAGGAAGTCTCGTTCATGGGCTTCAGCATCGCAGACCGTACCGTAGTTCCACTGATCGTGCTGATTGACCGGAATGGGATGATCCACTGGCAAAGTCCGCCGCTGGGCGATGCCACGCTGCAGGACGAAAACACATTGAGACAGCACATACAGGAACTGCTGGCGATCCCCGTAGCTGGGGCGCATCACGTCAAAGCAAAGACGGTTGTGCACAAGGCAGGCTGAGGGTTTGGAGGGCTAGGGCCCTAACGGAACGCCCGCCATTGCGTTACACTCTTATAGGAGTTCTGCTTGAGAAAGCTGCTGGTTTCCTTTGCCTGCGCGGCCTTGCTGGCCGGTTCCCTGATGGCGGATGACACTGAGAACATCCGCAAGGCTCCCGAATTGGCGTTTAGCATACCGGGGCAGCCGGATCATCTGATCAGTCAATACCGCGGAAAAGTCGTGGCGCTGGAGTTCATCTTCACTACGTGCCCACATTGCCAAGCGGCATCGCACTACATGGCGCAACTACAGAGCGAATACGGGGCAAAAGGGTTGCAGGTCATCGACGTGGCGGTGAATCCGAACGCCGATCTTCTGGTTGACGAATTTTCGAAGGATATGCACGTGAATTTCCCAGTCGGCTGGACTACTCAGAACCAGATGACCAGCTTCATGGGATTCACGGATGCCCGATTCGTGGTGCCGCAATTGGTGTTGATCGATCGCCAGGGTAACATTCATTGGCAGACCCCTGCCACGGAAGAGCCGGGTGGAGCGTGGAGAAAGTTAATGAACCAGGATGCGATCCGGCAGCACATCGAGACTTTGCTGGCGCAGCCTGTGACTAGCTCGACTGCCCATCATTCCCGTCCGGCGGCAAAGCTTGCGAGCGCTAAGAAGCTCGGCAGTCCGTCCTAGTTGTTGTTAGACATGCGCCCGTAGCTCAGCTGGATAGAGCGTTTGCCTCCGGAGCAAAAGGTCGGTGGTTCGAATCCACTCGGGCGTACCAGAATTTTCAAGCATAATTCCCATAAGATCAGATAGTTGCATAACGAGGTCATGATGACCTTCGCTCCTGTAAATTCGTAGTAGATAGGCCAATTTGGGCCAACTTTCGGGAGCCACTTGGCCTAATTGTTGGCCCAGGCCAACCCGACATGGAACCATTGCCGTCCTCGTATTCCAGCAGTATGCTATCGAGTTCACGAGCCGAGGTGTTCAGGCTGGAGTACCACTCCATAGCCCGGTCCATATCTGCCTGGGAGGGGTGCACGTAACGCATAAGCAAGCTGAGATCTGCGTGTCCGAGAATATTCGCTAGGACCGGAAGGGATCCGCCGGCGAGCGCGAAACGCGTAGCGAACGTGTGGCGCATATCGTAGAGTCGACACTGAATACGGCAACCGCCTTCGTAGTCTCCGGTATTGGTTTTCCTGCCCCGAGTCGCGCGCTCATGGGATTTCTGAAGAGTGGTCCGTGGCCCGTTGTTTTTGGGAGACGGAAACACCCAGTGACCCGGCTGGGATAACCGCCTTTGAAGAATCCGAAATGTGTCCTCTGTCATCTTGAGCTTTCGGTGAGCGTTCTTAGACTTCCCGTCGGCGCTGCTATCCCAAATCGTGAAGTGACCATTATTGAGATCTATGTGAGCTTGCTGCAATGACATCACTTCGTCAGGTCGCGGACCTTGCTGAAGCATTATGCTTGCCACGTCCATAAGATCGAGGCTTGCTTCCCGCGCGGCCGCCAAGTAGCGTTGTTCTTC
Organism: uncultured Acidobacteriaceae bacterium; assembly: GCA_963795905.1. Lineage (GTDB taxonomy): Bacteria > Acidobacteriota > Terriglobia > Bryobacterales > Bryobacteraceae > Bog-105. Next base: position 33,299 of record CAWCJG010000004.1, read on the forward strand.
ATCGGGCGATAGAACCCGCATGACATCGGAGTCTTGTTCGCTCGGGATCTTCACCTCTGGATCCTCACCCTTCGCAAATGGATCTCCGTTCATCCAACCCTGCTTCCGGGCGTAGCGGAAAAACTGACAGAGCAACAACAGTTGCTTGCGAAGCGTGTTGTCGTGAATTTGGTTCTCGCGCCTCCAGACCTTGAATTCTTCGAGCTGCGCGGGACCCACGCGCGCGAGCGGGCATCGGGTCTGCTCGAGGTAGAACTGAAAGGACGCCATCAGGCTTTTGGCCCATTTGCATTCACGATTTTGGTGCTCGCTTCGGTACCACGAAATGAATTTCAGAATTGCGTGATCGACCGGGGCTATAACACGCTTGGTTCCTCCCCTGCCCTTTTTCAATTCCTCCACGTGAGCGGCTCGTTCCGCGTGAGCCCTAATTATGTTTTCTGGGACGGCCTCTAAATCGGTGACCCGAGAGTAGGGCTGGCCATTCAGATTGAAACGGTATTCCCACTTGCCGTTCTTCGCTCTGAGCCCTCTTTCGGTTGGATGTTTCGACGGTGCGGTCACGAACGAACCTCTCTAATTCGTAGTCTGCGTAACGAACCAACCGTCCTATCTTCGTATATGCAGGCCCGACGTTTCTGACCCTCCATTCGTTGAGCGTCGCTGCAGCGATTCCGAGCAGCTTGGCGGCTTGCGCAGTGGTTAGTAAAGACATCGCGCTCGTATCCAATCGCTTGATGCATTACTGCGAGCGGTTCTCCTTTCTTGCTTGGCGGGCGGTTCATTCACTTTTTTGTCGAGCTTATGCTCCAGATGTTTCGCGTCTTCATTGGACGCCTATGACGTTTGTGATGCGTTCACCGATCCGCTTTTATTTGGGCCGAACTTCTCCTGCAGCACTCGCAGCGCCAACTGCTGCTGCGTCGTATCCTCTTCGAGAGCACGACGTTTTATCGCACGGTGAAGGGTCCACGGCAGTTTCACCTGTAAATACCGCGACCGTTCCTGCTGGTGTACGCTGGCATGAAGAAATGAACTCATGGTCTGATAAGAACTTACCGAATTACCGAGTTACCGTCAACAGCGTAGAATTACCTACTTCGCCACAGTGAGAATGCCCGACACTAAAAGGAGCTTGTTCTAAGCCGATGCCCTCCAAGAGCGCAGCTGCCGAAGGGAAGACCCCAACGACTATCACCATAGATGCGCGCCTCTTGAAGCGGTTTAGAACTAGGGCGACGGAGGTGCTGGATGAGCATCGGATCAGCAAGCAAGTTGAAATTGCGATGAGCTATTGGCTGGACCGCGAGGAGGTTGTCGAACCGAACGCTCGGCGAACCACAAAGCACCGAGCCGAGGCCTCGGATTTAGAAGAGCAAGAGGCCGTTGAAGTCTTTCTCAATATCTACAGAAACCCGCGGAACCGGCTCGAATCCTCGATCCGAGAGCTGGTGCGGCACGCAACTGAAATGAGAAAGGCCGGAAAGGGGTAGTGCGATCTGAAGCTCACATCAGCACGGCCAGACAGACACGATTGAGCATTTCAGGCTGGCTCGTTTCGCCAGATTCTCAAGGTCGTCGACTGTTCGATTCGCCGCCCTAAGCCGAGCGAATCCGTTCAATTCACACTTTCGCGGCGCCGACACTTCTGAGTAGCATAGTCCCGTGGGTTCCATCCAACTACGTCTCTCGCCCGAAGTCTTGGATATTCTCGGGAGGTACGGCAATGGTGCAGCAGGCCCGTTGCTCGAAGATCTGGCGAATGCAATCGCTGAACGGATACATCTTCGTCGTGGTCAGGCGGTCATTGCGTTCGAACATGGCGATCGAGTTTGGTTTTCAAACGATTCCGACGATCTGATCGCTGCTTTCACGATGAACACTCGGGATCCCGAAACGTTGGCGCTTGATGCCGATTACAGCCGCGCGACGGCCAGTATGGGAAAAATGGCAGAAGAGGAACAGCTTCACGAGGTGTTCTCGGCTATTTACCATCGCCCTGCCAACGCTTTGGAGCGCGCTGCGATTAATCTTCTGCGTCAAGTTTTTGAGATGCAACAGATATTAACTGACTCATGAACCGAATAAAATTGCAAAACTTTGTGCCAGCCACTATCGACAAACTGCCGCCCAGTACCGTACTATGACGACAAGTAACCCTGGTACTAGCAAATGAAGCATAGCCGCAGGATTATCACCGACGAAGAACTTGAGGCTGTTTACCGGATGGAGGGCGTGATAACCCCTCAGATTGAAGCGCTACGGGACGCTTGGCTGGGCGGAGCGGAGGTCCAATCCTCGCGCTTCTACATCGACCCTACGATGGCGACGGGGAGGCTAGTCCTTTCGCGAACGGAACCAGACCTGGACCGAGACGCCATCGTGCGAGCGTTGCTGTCCAGCTATACCCGAATGTCGGCCGCTTTGAATCGAGCGGCCGACGGTGACGAAAACGGGGCGCATTTGGTGCAAGTCGAATCGCGCCGGATGCGTGCGAGCGCATGGAAGCTCTGGGACGCGCATCATCGTGTGCTCCTGCGCGGGTCCGATTTTTCAGGACTACCGCGTGCAACGCGCGAGTGGCTCGCACTGTGCTCCTCGGCGTATCTTTTCTGGGTGGCAACGCACGCGCTTCGCTTCGGATTCAATCGCGTCGCAGAGCGATTAGCCACCTTCGGTGCCGAACGGGTACTAGCGGCGTCCCTTCATGGCGTCCAGGGTTAGTTTTTGAGCAGATTTTAACGTCGTAATCGCCAGTTCATAATCGGCTTTCAGGACAGCTTGCTCCTCGGGAGTCATTCGAAGTGGCGTCCAGGGTATGTACTCGTGATCTGGTCGCAAACAGAAGATCCACGATGCCCATAGGACGCAAAGGCCTGAGTTGTAGAGGATGTTCGTCCAGATGGCGAGCGTTGGAGTCATGCTAGCGGCCAAGACGCTCGCCAGGGCACAGAGCGCGAACCAGCACATCAGAAGCATGCGATGATACCGCAGGTTCACGGTAATCGGGCGAGGAAAAACTTGGAAGAAGACTGCTTGAGCAACAAGCGTCCCGGCGCACAACCAACCGACGCCACGCCCGATCAAAACGACCGATCGGAACCATTCGGCACCATATCCGGTTCGAATCCAATCACCCCCCAGCAACGCGCAGGCTAACACCACGGCAACGCCAAAGCAGCCCCGCAACACTGTCCGAGCAAACCTGCCTATCCCTGGGTAGTGGGAAAAGACTTTTTCGCAAACTTCAGCAGATGCGGCGATTTCGCCAATCCAGGTGCCTATGGAACTGATACTCCAGAGCTTTGCGTACCCGAGTGAGTATGGGAATTTGTCCCACAGGATGAGTTCCCGGGCCAGATGCGCCGCGACCAGCACAGTAAACGCCGGGTACATCCGCCAGAGGCGTCCCACAACAAGGCGAAGCAAGAGGCAGACTAAAAGGAGACTCCCGACCCGGGCGGCGAGGTCAACAGGTATGAGCAACTTAGTTCTAGTTTAGTCGCGTCCCATGAATTGTCGGCTTCTTCGGCGGCGGAATCTGTGGCATTGGAATGACCTCGCAAAACGCACTCGAGTTCTGGCCGTTGCCGCACACTGGACTTGTAGGCATACGAGGTATCCATGCCGCACAAAAAACAAACATGACAGCCGCTGTGGCCGCGAGTTCCATTCTTCTCATACCCTTACGGTTCAGCAACCTCGCTCCTGCGGCAAAGCGGGCCTTCTGAGTTTTTCTGCCATCGGAAGAGTTCTCCGCCTCTTCCCGGGCGTCTTCGCCGATAACCATCGCTTGGGCGCAGCAACCACTTGCATTCAATCCTGCTTCGTTCTGAATTCGGAAAACATGACGGTCTGTCGAAACGGAGTGCGTGGATTATCATCAGTTCTTCCTCCGGACACGAAATCCCAAAGGTTGTCGAGTTATAGGAATTTGTGATGCTGGTCGGCCGGCAACTACCCGAAAGAGTCGGCAGCAAACTCCGGACCCTGCTGGCTGGCTTCTTTACCGTCTTCAGGAGAAGCTCGCCGACGAGACCCAATATCACGCGGAACTCGAACAACGCTTGGGCCGTTTGCCGGAGGAAATCGCGCAAGGCGTTCGTCCGGCCGACATAGCAAAATCGATGAGCGAGAGTTTCCGGCGGCAGATCGCGGCCGTGGGACTCGAGGATGCGCGGACTCTATTGACGTCAGTCACGACGGATCTCAAAGCACTCACGCGGGCACTCGATGCCGCCGTGAAGCCGTTAACCGAGCGCTATGGCAATCTCGCCGGCATTGTGGAATCGCGTGCCCTCCAGATCGAGCGCGAATCCAACCGGCTTCTTAATGCCGCCGACAAGCTCAAAAGCAAAAACGAGCAGATGCTTGCGCAAGTGCAGTCGTTGAGCTGGCACGCCTATGCGGCTGTGGCGATCGTGATCTTTGGCCTCGGTTTGTGGACCGGCATCAACTGGGAACATCGGAACGTCAGCGATGCGATCGCCGACTTACAAAACGATACAAATGGTCAAGACCGTTCAACAACCGCCACCGACTACTCCCGCCGTCGGCAAGGAAAAGAGTCGCCCGAATCGGGGTCGATGTGTCACCTATTAGCCGGTGCGTCAGCACCTTTCGGGCTTTACGGCTTCTCAGATTATGATCAGCGCGTATCGAAACGCTGCATGCGCTTGAATCGGCTTCCAGCAGGACAAACGCGACTGCAGCAGCGATATTCCAAACGCACTCTGAAAAACGTCGCCTGTCGTCCCGAATATCCGAACGAGTAATCGCATGTAGTCCTTGACAGGATCCATCGACGTCGCCAACCGCGTACACCTCGAGGCTCCAAGAATCGCAATCGGCGTTTTGGTTCGCATATATTGATTGCGCATTCGACAAACGGTAGGGGATGCCGAGTATCGTGATTTAAGCGAATCACATTGCGAAATCAGAACATCCGACCGGCAGACTCCTCTGTCGAACGCATCCAAATCGCGCGATTCCATAGCGAGTTCGTATTACTCCACAACGGGCGAGGTTCGGGCGGCGTTGGCAGGTAACGAAATCCGAGTACTTGTCGCAGTCAGGAGAGTCTCCTATGCGTATCAAGCCGGACCTCGCCAGTGGCTTGTTATCGACAATTTCAATGGAACTTAAGGCCCGTCGTAGGGTTGACATACCGGGATTGCACGGGCCTTTTCGGCCCATCGCAGGCGGCTCCCCGGCTTATGTTCCAATGCCTCGTTAATTTGCTTTTCGGCCAGGGCCCCGTTTCTCATCTGCTTTGCGATCTTGAGTCTACAGGCGCCCATCCAGCTGTCGCACTGGAATTGCGAGTCAACTGGTCGAATATGAGCTTCAGTGCATGAAGGCCGAACAAATGGCGGCAAAAGACCTTCTCTGGAAAGCGTTTCCAACCGGGCCGTACTGACCGATCTGGGCGGCGCCGGGCATATTGTCGCTACCCGGACCCCAATCGTTGTCAACGCTTTTTCCCGAACCCGTGACGATTGTCATTGCCCCGCCGGCGTTGGCGCTGTTATCCGACCAAAAAAGAGTGCCGTTATTGTACGCGTATGAATTTGTGTCTACCGTGCCATTTACGTAGGTTCCACTGCAAGTATCAGAAGACCCTCCACGAGCGGTAGTAACAGTAAGTGTGTTCCCAGATCTGGCTCGTAGTGACGCAATCCAACCCGAGCGGATCAATATTCCTAACGGATTGTTTCGAACATAGCCGTACAAATTCCAGCTCTGCGGGTCATCTGTATCCCAATCATTGAATGGTTGGTCCGGGCTGGTAAACCTCCCCAGCGCGCTGCCGTAGTATCTGGCGCCGAAGTAATCGAGGCCTGATTCCGAATCCCGTTCTTTGCCGGTAAACTTCTGGGCGATGGTATCGTTGTTGGCGCCGAAATGAGCGTCACGCCCAGCGGTATTTGCCGGAATCTCTTCCCCAAACGGCACAAAATCGTGCCGCGAAACGACCTTGCCGCTCGCGTCCATGACAATCCGTGTTGTGCCCAGGTGGTCCGTCGCCAGGTAGCAGGTGCTGCACGGGCTCGACTGCGGCGTGCTGTCGTACTCCGCCGCAAGCTCGCCCGACGCATCGTAGACGTATACATTCGTTGCGGTTCCCGTGCTCTTTATCACTCGCCGCCCATCCCCATCATAGCTGTAGGTCGTTGTCCCGGAGCCGGAGACCTGGGTGATTCGGCTTTCGGCATCGTAGCTCTGCGTGGCTCCGGGAACGGTGGGAATTGCAGTCTGGTTTCCGGCGGCATCGTAACAAGGGATTGTTCCCGAATTCGTATTCAGGCAGACATAGGTATCACCACTCAGAGACTGCTGGTTGGTGTTCTGACCACCGCTCTGCGGGATCGGGCTGACGATCTGGTTATTGAAGTTATAGACGTTTGAGGTGGGCCGCTGATTGTTCGTTCCGAGGCCCGACGAACTTTCCCACATGTTCCCGTAAGCATCGTAGCTGAACGACTGTGAATACGATCCCGAATCCGAGATCAACGTCAACCGGTTCAGATTGTCATACTTGAACGTCTGGTTTAAATGCAGAAATTGCGAGTACCCTGCTCCACCATGGTACTCATCGTAGCTCAGCAAATTGCCATTACCGTTGGCCTGAGCTGGATGGGGGCATAGATCATACACCCAAGGATTCGAAGTATCCCCCCAGTTCGGGCACGATACAAACAGCATGCTGCTGGTCGAGTTGTTGAGTGCATCGTAGCTCTCGCTCTGCTGCAACCGCTTGTTATACGACACTGCATGCGTAACGTTGTTGCCCCGGTTGTAGAAGTACAATCCGCCGTGTGGCCAATAGTTCGTCTGCGTGATGTAGTTCGTCACCTGGCCCGACAACGTACCGGCAACAGTGGACGCCTCATTTGCCTCATCGAATGTTGTCGTGACCACGCGTCCCGAAGGATATGTTTCGCTTGTAAGCGCGCCCGCTAGGTTGTAGCCATACACGAAGGAATAGGTCTGCCCATTCGTCTGCTGCGCAGTCGCTGTAACTCTTCCCATTGGGTCGTACGCGTTGTAATAGTTGTTCGACGTACCATTTGTGACGGCCAACAGACGGCCCACGCTGTATGGAACAGTCGAGCCGCCACTCTGTTGGCTCGTGCAATTGCTGGCGCCATTACAGTAAACGTATGAGACTGCATTCGTCGCAACCGGGCCTGAATACGACTTGGCAGTAACCCGATTCAGCTCATCATAGGTGAAGGTGGTCACTTCGCCCCGCGCGTCCGTGTTTGTGATCACGTTTCCGTTCGAGTCATAGGTGTAGCTGATCGCGCCCGACTCCGGATTTGTCGCCGACGTGAGCCGCTTCAGCGAATCGTATGTAAAGGTGCGCGCTTCGCCGCTCTGACTCACTGAGGTCAAATCGTCCAGGGCGTCATAGCCGTATGTTGTGCTGTACCCGAAATGGCTCGAAGCATTGTTTGCATTACAGGCTACGCCCGAAGACGGATCCTCAATCACCTGCGTCAAACGTCCGAGCGCGTCCGTTACCGTCTGGCGCCGGCAACCTGCCTCATCCTGAGATACCGTTGTATTTCCGCTATAGCTGACACTCGCAACCGATCCGTCCTGCTTCGTCGTCTGGGTGGCGCGGCCCAAAGCATCGTAGACGTACTTGGTCGCATATCCGATCGCGTAGTTCTGACATGCGGGATTGGTGACTTGGGAAACCCGTCCGAGCGCATCATACGAGGTAGTGCTCGTAGAAGAAGTGCAAGGTCCTGTGACGCCGTACTTCGTGGTCGAGGAAACCCGGCCAAAACCGTCATACATCGTCTCGTTATAATTTTGGTCCATCTGCCCTACGCTGTTCACATCCGAATAGACCTTCACATCGGTGGCGCCCGTATACACCACGTTCGTCTGCGCTTCCGCGGCTGTGCCAGCCCCGTGCCGGACCTGAGTTAAGCGATCTAGCGGATCATTGAAGCTATACACCGTTTGAATGCCATTGAAGTCGGTGACGCTAGTGGGCTTTCCGATGTTGTAGTCGTAATTGGCACGTGTGAACTGTGAATATGCATTCTTTATTGAAGTCGGGAAAGCATATTTGTTCGCGCCATCGTCGTTGTAATAGAGCCAAGTGTGATTTGCGTTTGCGTCATCCCGTCTGACGACGTTTCCCGCGATATCGTAATCGCTAACATGGTTCACCCAACTGGTGCAACTTGGCGCATTCAGACAGGTTGCCGGATTCGTGAGGTTACCGCGCGTGGTAAAGCTGGTTCCGTAGTTCGGATCATGGCCAACAATATTCGGTGCATCGTTCAACGGTCCGGTGCTGCCCTGATTGTATTCGTCATACCCGTAATGCGTCTCGGCAACAATTGTGCCTGATCCATTCAAAATCGTCTCGAGCGACGGCAGATCGAGTATGTTTTGGCTTGTGTATGGGCTCCCCATATACTGCGTTCGCGTCTCTCGTACCAACGATCCAGGGCTGCCGCTGCCCCAGTCGTACTCCTGTTTGTCCGTCACGTTGTTGTACGTGTCGTACTGGTAGGTAACCTTTGACTGCTGATTCGTATCAGCGAGAGTAACTATCTCGCTGGATAAATGCGGATTATTGGCAGGCCCATCCGGAGTTGTGCACCCAGTAACTCCACTGGACGTACACCAGGACATCTGACTTTGATTCTGTTGGCGAGTAATCCTCTTCAGGACTGGGCTGCCGAAATCAGTCTCGTACTCAAAGCCCTCGTCCCATGGATTGAAGCTTATCGGACCGTACTGCCAATCGTGGGCCGAACCAGTAAGCTTATGAGCGGTCTGCGATATCACTGCATTTGAGGCAGGGTCGGTGACCGTTTCGGTTGTGATTGTGTCGTTATAGCCTGATGATCTTGATGCGCTCGCGACATACGCGATGCTATAGTCCGTTTTCGATGAAAGGTGCGTTCCATCTGAATACTCACGTCGCTCGGTTACGGGAAAATACACGGGCAGCGGGACGGGCCCCGTTTTGGTATTACACTGACCGGCGGCAGCGTAATCGTATTCAACCGCACCGCCGCCAGGAAAGTTGATTCGGGCGATATTCGCCCAGGGTCCATACTGAAACGTAACTGTGGATCCGTCCGGAGATGTTACCGAAGAAATGACTGGCGTACTCGCGGCGGCGCACCCCATCTGCGATCCGAGACTGGCAACGTCAGACGCGAAATCCGCCCGCAGCGTTGAACCGAGCGTAGATGTCGAGATCGTAATCGGCTTCTGGTACCCAGGATATGAGATGGTGACCGGGCCGGCGGCCAGGGAGGTCGGCCCGGTGATGGTTGTGCTGCGGCCCATCGAGTCAGAGATGCTCGTCGTTGCAGCACCACCTGAGGACGTCGTCGTAATCGCCATCTTATTCCCATTCCGGTCTTCGATGTAGGTTAGGGCCCCGTTGTCAAACCGATACTTCGACCCATTCGGGAAATAGAGTAGACCACTGACAAACTGCGAAGTGCTGGGAAAAACACAGGCCTGAACCCTAGCGTCTGCAACAAAGGTCAGCGTGCTGTGTCCGTCTCGGCTGGTAAATACAGTCCCCCTGCCGTCATCCCAACAAGTGGGCGGATTGGCAGCGGACCATCCCATTATCCGTTGCGGTTCTCCATTGAGGTTAGTGTCAACTAGTTCGGTTTGGGAGCCATCCGATCCTACGAAGTTCAAGCGCGTCACCGAATCCTCACCACACTGCACTTTGGAATTGTCTGGACATGGTCCATACAAGATTCCCGTTTTTGCCATTACGGTCTCAGGCAAGAGCACGTCGGAAAAGACGCCATCCGGCACGCCACCCGAGGACACAATGTATTGGCCAACATAACCTGTCACTTGCGATTGGGATACGACCTGCTCCTCCCATGTTGGTTGCACACGCAAAATCAAATCTAGGCCGGCCTCGCCCCGACCTCCGATGTGCACCAGCGGGACATTGACCTGCATTGTTCCGTTGAACGGAGAGAAGTTCTCGAGCTTTGACGGGCTGAATGTTAGAAGAGTTGTATCTGGCGCAAGCCCGGTTGGAGTGAATCCATCAAAGGTAGTCATCGTGGTTTGCGCAGAAATCCCACAAGGAAGCAGCATTGCCGCGACAAGTGGAAAATAGCTGAGCGCAATTGAAAGGCCCGGAATTACGAACTGTCCCAAACCCAGTGGTCGCCTGCAACGCTGCATGTATATTGATTCCTTATCTTGCGTTCTCAATCGCGTAATTCTGACAAACCCGCGCGATGCTGACATGGTCCCAGGACACTACGCCGGAACTGCATGTGAACGCCAGACATAGCCTCATGTTGCCGATGCATTCTGAACGCCAAGGGACGGGCTTGCCGATAAGTTTTCATATTCGCGAATGTGAACGGTTTGAGCACTTGACTTCTGCTTGTATCAATGCCAATTCTCAATCACCGCCGCCTGACCATTGAAATGGATATATTCTTTGGCAGGTGCTGTCGAGTTCAAGCTGAACGGATTAGAGTTTCCTATTCCCGCTGTAAAGTTCGCCGTTGCATTTGCAATGATGTTCCAAAATGCCGCAGTTTGGGGAGCGAAACTAGACCCTGAGCCTGACGGCGTGATGGCGTAGGTGCCTCCGGCCGGTACGGTAAACGAGTATGACCCGTTGCTATTGGTGGTTGTACTGTCAAAGGCATCACCGCTCAGCGTGAGTACAATCCCGGGCACCACGGACCCGTTGCTTGTCACCTGGCCGCTCAGGACGACTAGGCTCGTTGATATTACCGCCCGAAATGTGGTCGAGGCAGAACCGGCCGTCGCGTCAAAACCGGGCATTAGCACAATAGATGAACCAGCCTTGAACGTGACCGCAGCGCTCCCGGATACGGTGTAGCTATTTGCCGTGATCGTCCCGTCTTCGTCATAGGTCACAGTCCCGGATGATACGCTCCCATCAGGAACGGTGTAATTTTGCCCCCAAGCTACCGCTCCGAGTAGTAGCATTCCCAACAAACGCCCGGCGGGGACCAGCCTCCGTATTTCGTTCATCTCTCCCCTCTCTGACAGTTGTCACCGTACCTTAGCACCAGAAGTGTCAAATGATAAGACCTGCGCGCCCAATTTCTATTTTTCGAGTTGCACCACTCGCTTCTCGAGGTTTTTGTTGCTTTCTGCGAGTTGCTTGTTCTCGGCGTCGAGCTGAATCAACCGAAGTGTCAGCTCCTCCACTTTCGCCAAGAGCTTCGATTGCATATCACCGAGACTCACACCCTGCTCCCTCACCTCCGCGTCAGATGGAATGCCTGGAAGATGGTGGTTCTCTTTGATATACGTTCCTAAGCTTTCGAGCGGTTGCAGCCGATACCCGGCATCGAACACATAATCCGACCATCCGGTGTTTACAATTATTTCTTTGGCCTGGATGGTTCCGTTCACGGCCAAGGGGTATTGAGGGCTCGCCGTACCGATCCCAACGTTGCCGCCTTTGACAAGCACAGTCGGCGCCCCGTCGTTTCCGATGAAGAAGCTGCCATTTGTAGACCAGATATAGGGCACGCCCGCCGTTGCACCGCTCGAGCCGACGCCAAGGTTCATGTGCGCGACCGAGTTCCCCAGTTCCACCCACTGGTTGTTAGAGGTCGTTCCATATAGACTTGCGATGCGGGAACTTGACCGAACGTCCAATGGTGAAGCTGGGCTGGTTGTCCCAATACCGACACTTCCACCGTTGTAATAAATCGCCCCGCCACTTCCAGCAGTCCACTGCGCCCCAATGGGTAGACAAAAGGCCGTAATGAGCGAAATGCCTGACAAGCATCGCTTCATCGCTTTTCCCCTAGTTCCTTTCTTAACTTGGCCCTTTCCGCCTATATAAGGCACCCAGCAAAGAAGGGTCGCGTCGCTGTTCTGAATTGGGTTTGGCTTTCGCACTCTTACTCAGCTCCTCTTCTCAAAACGTTCGTCACTTTCTGGCTCAGTAAACCGGACTTTCAACCCGCCGGAATGGGGTGCTCGCAATCATGTTCGCCGTACTCAGGGGCAGACCAAACGTGACCTCGGCTGTGACACACCTTTTACATGCGTGTATTCCGACCGATGATGCGTCATTCCACTTCGTCTTAGGGCGTCGAACAAAGCCAGTATCTCGTTGCACCACGTGTTCGTCAAATAAATGTCGTTAATGGCGCTAAATAGAAGTTTGTGCCACTCTGCGTGGTTTTCAATTCACTCCTCGGCGTATTACACTGCCAGCTCGGTAATAATATGGCTCGCCGGGCAACATGATTACAAGGTCGCAAACAGTGGGGCTTGCTCTACCGCTAACAACTGCCACATGGCAGATTTTCCTGCTAATGACGACCTTTACCGCATAAGCGGGGCGTATCGGGACTGTAGTGACTTTGGCCAGTCCACGGCAACGGCATAGTTATTCGCGTGCTTTGTGCTTGCGCAACTGTGTGGTGGCCTGGTAATGTTCCTGCGATTCTTAACTTCATTCAAAGCGAGCAACTTATCACTTCGACCTTCGCCTCGTTTGCGCTGGCGCTGCTGCTAACCGCCCTTCCCTGCTTGGGAGACTCAGGCACGACGCTTCCGGCGAAGGAATATGTCCGTTTCAATGGGCAGGTAATTGCCGTTGAGACCGGCTTCCCCGCCCCTTCCCATTTCGAATGCCTCATTCGAGAATGGGAATCTAGCGGGGTGGAGTAGCTCGACGAGCGGTTATTGGACCGCCGGAGTAAACGCAGCGGCTGAGAACGGCCAGTATGCCGGCTATTTAAGTACCGTTTCAGGTACTACGGTGCCGTCCGGAGGAGGAGCCGTCGGTGTCCTGCAAAATCAAACCTCCTATGCGTGCCAGTCCGGAGATGTATTTTACTTCTCTTATTGGGCCAAGCCCGTCGCCAATGGACTAAGCGGTATCGCTAATTCCTATCCGAATGCGTTCGTGGACATTCAGTTTTCGAACGGGAGCACGCGGCGGGTTTTTCCGACATCCGCCACATCTTTTCCCGCAGGTCAGTACACGTTCGCTCAGGGCAGTTTCCAGATCCCTTCGTTTCTGGTGCGAGCGCCGTGACGTTCACGATGAGCTTATTTGCCGAGGTGGACAACTATTCAGGCACTTCGCTGACATTCAACGCCAGCACATCGTTCGTTGTCAGCTTCGACAACGTCGCGCTTTATAAACTTGGCCAGAGCGTGTTGCAAAACCCGAACTTTGAGTACGGAAATTTGGACGCCTGGGCCATGCAGCAGACCGCCTCCGTTCCGGATTGGACGTCCGGGACCTCTTCACTTTCTTCCAACGCTCAGGCGGGCAATTCCGCGGGATATCTGACCACGGTCGCAGGAACTTCTTTGCCCGGGAACACGAGCACACTCGGGTCCCTACAGAACGCAACGGCAATTCCTTGTGTTTCTGGCGACGTATACGCGGTTTCGTATTGGGCGAAGCCCACGGCCATGGGGCTTCCTGCGGGAGCGAACTCATATCCAAATGCGTACGTGGTCGTCTCTTATTCTGACGGCTCCACTCGGCAGGTCGTCCTCAATCCGTACACTTTTTTTTCACAGAATGTGTACACGCATGGGCAGGGTAGCTTTCAGGTGCCGTTCGTGAACGGCGCGTCGGCCGAGTTTTTCACGCTGTATTTGTTTGGGGAAATAGACAACTTCACATCCTCTCCCATTGTGTTCTCGGCAAACGTGTACTTCATTACCCTGCTCGATACCGTTTCTGTTTCCAACATCGGCGCCGACGTTCTGCAGAACACTGGGTTTGAAACAGGAACACTCGACGGCTGGACTGCGCAACAGATTGCGAGCTCGGCCGTTTGGAGCATCGGGGTGACGAGCGATAGTCACTCCGGGGCTCATGCCGGATCCATTGGAACCACGCCGGGCCAAAGTCTTCCGCCACATACGGGAACAATCGCATCAGTAATGAACAACACGGTGATGCCCTGCACGGCCGGCCAGCAATATGGTGTTTCGTTTTCGGCCAAACCCGTTGCAACAGGGCTTCCCAACAGCACCACTAACACGAATGCCTACGTGAATATGTACGTTGATGTAACCTATTCCAACGGAACGGTGCAGCGTTTGTTTCCCGCTGCCAACGTTTCTTTTCCGCCCGGCTCGTACACGACAGCACAGGTGTCCTTCCAGATTCCGACGGTTTCGGGCGCTACCGCCCAGTCGTTTCAAATAACCCTATTCGCCGAGATCGATAATGACGGCGGATCCACGGTTTCGTTCGGATCAGGTGAGAACTTCACGGCCGACTTCGACGACCTCGTGATTACCAGAATCAGTTAGCGTCCGACGAAAATGTATCGGCATCATACTCAGTTATTTGTTGGCGTGGCTGCAATGCTCAACGCCCTCGCACTCTGCGCGCAGACGGAGGTTCGGCAATTGGCTCCTCTCTCGGTGGTCGCTGGACCTTCGCCCGGCGCCGCAGTGACCACGGAGTTGATCGCTACAGAAACCGTCATTCTTTCGGCGGTCGCAGGCATGCGAGCACCCAGTTGGGAGAAAGCCCGGGAAATTCATTCTCGAATTAGTCCAAGATCCTTCGATCGGCAAAGGGGAACGCTGGACCGTTACCGCCCGCACCAAGGACCAGTCTTCGACCGTGGCTCTTAGGACCGTTGCCATTGAACCTTTCGACGAGAACGGCAGGTCGCGAACACAGATGGACGGCGGCGAAGGGGACCTGCTCGTACACTCCAGCTCGGGACAGGTCGTTGCCATTTCTATTCGGCGATGACCGGGCTGGGGCGACGCTGGCATTTACCGTTCCAGCGAAGAGATCGCGAGAGGCAAAAGTAGCTGGGTGGATGCTGCATGGCCTGTGCCTGAGGCATGCTTCCAATAGGCACGAAAGACGGCTGCCCGTGTTCAATGCGGTCCATGGTAGTCTGCAGCTTGCCCTTGATCCGATCGCGGTGGCCTTTGAAGGCGCGCCAGATATTCTCGCCCGTGATAACGCCACAGCTATGCTATTTGTGATTGTCTACTTCGAAGCAGTTCTGGGCCCATTCAGATCCTGAGTTTCCGCCGGGCACACCTGGATCGCGCTGGCAGCCTCTTCGGGATCATCTCGTTGCGGTTAACAAATTGGCGCGCAGGCTTGCGGAACAAGCAGCTCCGGGCGACAAACATTTTCACGATCTTTGTGCCCATGCAGGTTTGCTGCATGACGTGGGTAAGTATTCAGAATGTTTTCTGCAGATGATTTTGGGCCAATCAAGCAAGAGGTGCCCTCACGCGATTCACGGGGCCGCGCTGGCTTCTCAAGCCCCTCTCAGATCTCAGCAGGTTGCATATGCTATCGCAGGGCACCATGCGGGCATGCCAGACAGAGCTGATTTGACAGGTAAGATTCTCGAGCACCTCTCCACCCGTCGCGACTACCTTGAAAGCGCCCGACTGGACTGCCCAGACATCCGCGCCTTTATTGATGGACCGGCAATCAAATTGGAGGACATTTCCTCACGCGCAGATGTAATCACGCGAATGTTGTTCAGTTGCTTAGTCGACGCCGATCGACTTGATACAGGGCGAAGGCCCAATGTTCAGGCGCCACTCCGGGCAGAGGAGCGGTTGAAGAAGTTATTAAGTCACATAGCGACCCTACATAGCGGCTCACAACAAGTAAACGAGGCTCGCCGGGAAGTCCTCGTCCAGTGCTTCGCCGCCGCGGAAACTCCCGATCGCTTACTTTCGCTTTCTGTTCCAACCGGCGGCGGTAAGACCCTGGCCGCAATGGCACTCGCTCTAAAGCGAGCCAGCATAGATCCGAATTACCGCCGATCATTGTCGTTATCCCCTATCTATCGATCATTGAACAGAACGCGGCGGTGTACCGGAGCGTTTTCGGAGACGACTCCATGCTCGAACACCACTCGGGCGATTTCGAGAGATTGTCCGAAGTAAGACGAACATGATTCATTCACGAGCAAACGAAGGAAGCGAATATCGAATCCCGCGAACAGCCTGAAACCGAAAACTGGGATGCGCCGTGTATCGTCACCACCAGCGTGCGGTTCTTTGAAAGTCTCTTTTCAAACCGCGCCTTCGGGCCTCCGCCGCGTTCACAACATTGCGCGCTCCATCGTCATTCTCGATGAAGTGCAAGTACTTCCTCGACGTCTACTCGGATCCATTGCTGGCCATAATAGAGGAATTATGCCGCGATTGGGGATGCACGTTCATTTTTTCCACGGCGACACAGCCGGCATTCAGAAGCCCTGAGAACCGGACCCGACTTTAGTCGCCAATCCAAAGGACAAACGGTGGGGTCCGGGCAGGGTTCGCGAAGTGATCGCCGATCCGCAATCGCTGCAGTCACGACTCAGACGGGTGCGAATCGAATGGCGCATCGCCGAGAAGGTTCCTGGGCCGAGGTGGCGGAATGGGTAGGACAAGAACCGCAGCGTTGTGCATAATTAACACGCGCAATCAGGCCGGACAACTCTTCAAATACGGGATGCTGCGCGACCCCGGAAACCCTCTTCCATCTCTCGACGCGAATGTGTCCCGCTCACAGGCTTAAGATTATAGCGCGGATTCGCGTCGCCTACGAAAGAGTCTGCCTCTGTTGGTAATCTCCACGCAGCTAATTGAAGCGGGCGTCGATCTGGATTTCCCCGTTGTGTTCCGCGCGCTGGGTCCGCTCGATTCAATCATCCAAGCCGCTGGCCGTGCGGATCGAGAAGGCAAGTTGACGCGCAGATCGAGAAAACCGGCCAGGCCGACGTGATCGTATTTATACCCGAAGAAAAGTGGGATGCCTCCAGCCGAATACGGCAAGCGCTACGGCAACGACGCGATGCACTATCTCGGACCCGAACCGAATTGCAAACTGGATGATCTAGCCGCTGTTGCGCGTTACTTCGAACGCTATTACCGTGACGCGGAAACGGGAGCGCGAACTCTCGAGTTCCGCGCACAATCCAAGTTCAAGACCATCGCTGACAAGTTTGAGATGATCAAGTCGCTCCAGCGCGATGTCTTTGTTCCGTACCCGTCGGCAAACAATTCATTGATCAGCTCTGCACGAGCAAGGCTTTCTCGACGCGGAGCTTCGGAGGCAAACTTCAACGTTACTCGGTAGGCCTACAGCCGGCCGAATTCGAACGCTCGCCAGCAATTCAACCAAGTTCCGAACAGGAGATTTGGACTGCAGCGGAAAGCTCTTACGACTTAAAACTCGGCCTCACGTTCGACTGGTAGGGCATCTGATCGTTTGATCGGGCGCGATAGCGCCCGATCGAACCTGTCAGTTCCAACAAGTAGTTTCAATCCACGCCGACGCGCAATCAAGAAGCTAAAAAACCGCAAGAATCTGATTGACACACGAGAGCACATCGCCTTAACTTAGCACAGGCGCTGATCAAACGTCGAGCGTATACTGAATGGAACTGACAGGATATGCCCGATCCGAATACTGTGCATCTAAAGTATCGCAGGCGACTTCGCCTGTTTCACCAGACCTGAAGCCAAGGTTGAAAGAGCGTCCTATGCTATCCCGACGCCTTCCGCTTGCCGTAACATCCTCGACTCGATCTGCTGGAAGCCGGAAATGCGCTGGATTGTCACAAGATACGTGTCCTCAATCCAATCCGATGGATTGTCCGTACGCCGCAACGAACTGCAAAGCAAGCTGTCTCCGAGCGCATGCGTAAGTGGATGGCAAATCCTAACGGAATACAAACCTCAACTTGGCTGGCGCGGGACCCGATACCGACGCGACTCCGCGAAATAGTCTGCTTTTCGAGACGTCGCGTACGTCATCTCGGCATATCCGCTTGTGTTCTCGAACGATCCCAGACAACACGCCGCAGAAATATGCCGCAATGTTAATGCGGCGAGCCGAAAAGGGTCAGTGCTTTCAGCGTCCCTCGTTCGGCTGTCGCGAATTTGCCGCTGAATTCGAACCCGCAACCGGAAACGAACAGGGGATCGAGACAATCCGACGACTTGGGTCGCACACTTTACGACATCATGTTTCGGTCCGGATGGGAACCGGGCCATTTTTTTTTCGCCGCGGCTGAACCAGGAAACATCGACACCACCCCGAAAACGTATTGGATCCCGAAACCGTCAGGAACTGCTTGCAATGCTCGTACAAGCGTTAGCGGAATACGCCGACACTCGGCTTTTTTCACAACTGAAGAAGAATATTGGGAAGAAAAGGGAATTCCCTTTTTTCTCGAACTTTCCAGCGAAGGCCGCTTTATCACAGCAACACCCCACGAGATGGAGGTCGCGCGCGGGAAAAAGAGTATAAAAGTCCCCGGACTCTTGGAATTCCCAAATCTCCTGTGCTGCGCAATTCGGGCATGTACCCGCTCATTGGCGTGGATGATATCAAGTATGTGCTCGGTCCCGGGTCTTGGACGACCAAGATCAGGAAGAGAATCATAGTGAGCGCTTTCAGGGCTTCGTTAAGTTGCTTCGGAAGAAGCAGCGAGCGCAACGGGCGATGAGGGCCTACAAGCCTGCGTGCGGTTCTATGATCAGCCGGAACAGATCGAACGCGCCCGGGAAGCGCTCGTGAGCGAGAAAACCGGTACAAACATCGCGCTTTCGGTTACCGGTCCCGTGGTAAACCGGCAAGCGGCAAGAGACTTTTGGCGTGACCACTTCCGCTCGGCATCCCAGGCCCGTATTGCTCGAAGCCGGTGTCGCCGAATGCCTCATTTCCGGGCGCACAGGGCCAGTCGCGCCGACGCACGAAAAGATCAAGGGCCTCGCGAACCTGGGCGGCCAATCGACAGGCGTATCACTGATGTCCTTCGATAAAGAGGCATTCCGTTCTTATGGCTGGGACCAGTGCGACAACAGCCCGGTCTCGGCGAACGGGCAACGGCCTATGTCCTCGCGCTAAATGATCTGTTGAAACCCGCCAGCCCGGGCGGCGGGACTCTCGCGGAATCGCTTTCATATTCTGGACCCGGAACCGAGTAAGGCCGATCCAATGAACGATTTGTTTCAGCCGGATCCGTCGCAAATTCAGAATCTCCTGAGACTGGATCGAACCGCGGCCGAGTTCACCGATCCGAACATGTACTACATGGCCGGCGTTGGCGCAAACGGCGGCCGAATGTTGGTTCGCTCTTGGCTTGCTGAAACACTAGGCGAAGTCCAGCGCAACGTGCGCGATTGGTACGCGGGACTCGCGCATCGTCGAACCATTCAGTAATGAGTCGTCCGACCTCCGAGGCTCTGGCAATTGCTTTGGGCGATCGACCGGGAAGGCGACCCACCGGCCAACCGTGCCTTGAGCTCTTGCAGCGTGCAATCCAGGGTCCAAAGCAACCACTTGGCCGTAACCTGCTCGCGGCGGCTCTCACGTCGACTCCGCGCGGAAAGAAGAGACAAGCCCCTCGACCCCGTAAGGCACGGGCTGATCCGCCTCAATACAAACGACCTGATCAAAGAAGGAGAAGAAACACATGCCCGAAAAGCTGGATGACGGCATTCGCGAACGCGCCTATCTCTGCGGCCGCCTGCTCGCCGTGTACGAGGGCCTGCAGGAGGCGGTTTACGAGCTGCAAACGAATCAAAGGTTAATCTCACTGTGGCTGACCGTTACTACAACCTGGCCTCCGTATCGCCCCGGGTAGCGTTCCCAAAGATCGTCAGTCTCGGAAAGAAACACCTGGCGAAGCTTGGCCGCGAGCGCGCTGCGCATTAAGGTTGGTCATTGAGCGTGAGCTCGCCGGACTATGTGATCTCATCAAGCACCCGAAACGCGGCGAGTTTCCCGGTAACATGAGTCTCGTCGACCAAGGCCGTTTTGCACTCGGCTACTACCACCAGCGCGGCCGACCAGCCTGAACCGGAAAAAAGGCCACTGCTCAAGAACGTACAAGAACAAGAACAAGGAATAGAGGAATAAGGACATGGAAACAACAACATCGTCGATACCCGATACGACTTCGTTTACTTTTTCGATTGCAAAGACGGCAATCCAAATGGCGATCCCGATGCGGACAACAGCCCGCGCTTCGATCCGGAAACATTCCAGGGCTTGGTTTCAGACGTCTGCCTGAAACGCAAGATCCGGGACTGGGTTTTTCAACGGCAACAGACGCCGATGGGGATTACCCGGGATACGAAATCTTCGTTCTCTCCGGGAGTTCTCTTGAATCGCGTCAGAAGTTGCCATACGACAACCTGAAGCTGACGCCAAAAGCAAAGCTCCGCCGAAATTGCGAAGCGCGCGATTGGATGTGCCAAAACTTTTTCGATGTCCGCGCTTTCGGTGCCGTGATGAGCACCACGGATTTCAATTGCGGCCAAGTGCGCGGTCCTGTGCAGCTCACATTCGCGCGTTCCATTGATCGTGTATTCAGACGGAGCACACGATTTCCCGCCAGGCCCACACAACGGAGAAAGATCAGACAACGAAAGTCCGGCACGGGCACATTCGGGCGTAAACACACCGTCGCTTACGGACTGTATCGCGCTCACGGATTCATCAATCCGAACTTCGCCAAGCAGACCGGATTCTCAAGAGCGACCTCGAACTCTTGTGGGATGCGCTCGGCAACATGTTCGATATCGATCGCTCTGCATCGCGAGGGCTTATGGCGGCCCGCGATCTGTTCGTGTTCAAACACGGTTCCGCACTGGGCGAAGCCCCGGCACAAAGACTGTTCGATATGGTGACCGCACGCACAAGAGAGGGGGTCGAAACTCCCGCGCTCCTACTGCAGACTACGTCGATTTCTGGCCCTCAACCGGAGAAAGACTGCCCAAAGGAGTGGCACTACTTACCCCTATGCTGGAACCCGCGCTGCTAAACACATAGCGAGGCCATGTATTCCGAAGACGATCTGCTGCCCCTCTCCGGTCTCGGCCACATGGCCTTTTGCGCCCGCCGCTGGGCTCTCATTCACATCGAGTGTATTTGGGAAGAGAACCGTTTCACAGCCGAAGGAAGCTGGTGCACGAAAAGGCGCACAGTGGCGACGTAGAGTCCCGGCCAGACGTTCTGATCCGCCGCACTCTCCCGGTCCGTTCATTCCGCCTGGGTCTATCGGGCAAGCCGACATCGTTGAGTTCCATCCGATCAAGAGTGGCGGGTGTTGAAATCCAGGACGCCGCGGGAAGATGGCGGCCATTTCCCATTGAGTACAAGCGAAGCCGGGATCAATGGGCAGCCGAGCTTACCAAACACAGTTGTGCGCGCAAGCAATCTGCATTGAAGAGATGCTGAGCGTTCCCGTTCCGGAAGGCGCCATATTCGACAGCAAGATGCGTCGGCGGCATCCGGTGCACTTTGATATCGCTCTGCGTGCCGAAGTGGAGCAACTATCCATTGAGATGCATCGGTTAGAGCCGCTCAGAAGACAGCCGCGCCCGGTGCCCTTCGCAGGCGTGTCGCAACTGTTCACTGATCGGGGTATGCTGCCCGGAACCGCTGCACGATTCCGCGGCGGCATCCCGCTATCTCGAGCAGCAGAAGAAAGGCGTGCCTGTGAAGCCATTGCTAAATACGCTCTTCGTGACCAGCGCTGGTTCCTGTCTCTCCCAAGAAGGCGAGAGTGTGTGCGTAAACCAGAATGGACGAAATCAAGGTTCGGGTCCCGATCCACACATTGACCGGGATCGTATGCTTCGGGCAGGTTCTGCCAGCCCCTATCTGATGCGCCTGGCGCGGAAAACGGAGTTGGACTAAGTTTCCTCAGTGAGAACGGCCGTTTCCTCGCGCGCGTACAGGGGCCTGTAACCGGAAACGTGGTCCTGCGGCATCGGCAATATGACGGCTTTCTACTCACCGGAAACAGCGCTTGCCATCGCGAGGTCGGTCGTTCTCGCAAAAGTGGCGAATTGCCGCACATCCCTGCTCCGGGCAGGACGCGAAGCAAGGAGGGACTTGCAAAGAGGCAGCTGTCCGACGTGGCATTGCGATTGTCACGGGTGGCCGAGGAGATTATCCGCGCCAAAGACATTGACACCATGCGCGGATTCGAAGGACACGCCGCAAGCATGTACTTCGGGGTGTTCAACGACTTGATCACTGCATCCGGGGACGATTTCGAGTTCCGTGGCCGCTCCCGGCGCCCGCCACTCGATAACATCAACGCGTTGCTTTCGTTCCTCTACACCCTGCTGACACACGACATGGTGAGTGCGCTGGAAGTGTCGGGCTCGATCCCGCATCGGGATATCTGCACCGGTTGCGCCCCGGCCGCCCAAGCCTGGCGCTTGATCTGGTGGAGGAATTCGTCCGGTCGTTGCGGACCGGCTTGCCGTCTCGCTCATCAACCGCCGCCAGATTACCGCAAGAGGGTTTCGCAGAAATGAGACCGGAGGCGTACCGAAATGGATGACGCGACGCGAAAAGAGGTCCTGGTCGCCTGGCAAGCAGCGCAAAACGGAGGAGTTGACGCATCCTTTTTAAAGGAGAAGATGCCGTTTGGGCTCGTCCCATTTGCACAGGCGCTGCTGTTGGCGCGGTTTCTGCGAGGCGACCTGGACGCGTATCCGTCATTCTTCTGGCGCTGAGCCGGCTGGGGATGATGACCCTAGTGTTGGTCGCATACGACGTGAACACGGAAACATGTCGGCGGCCGCCGCCGGCTCCGCCGGATTGCCAAGATTTGCTCCGATTACGGTCAGCGGGTGCAGAACTCGGTGTTCGAGTGCTGGGTCGATCCTGTGACGTGGGTAAAGCTCGGTCGGCAGTCTTCGCCGAGTACGACAGTGAGAGGACAGCATCCGGTTCTATTACTTGGGCGACAACTGGAGAGGCCGCATCGAGCATCACGGGGCAAAAGTCTCCTACGATCCGCGAAGGACCGCTAATTCTGTAACTCGCGCTAGCGCGGACCTCAAGCACACATGCAGCGCCGGCCGGTTCGCGAATCAACTCATAACGATCTAAGAATGAGCTACCGATGCTGTTCTCCAGTCGAGATTCGACGTATGATGGGCCCGTTTCGGGGGAAACGCGAGAAGCCCTTCCTGCTCTATGGAATCAACGGTTTAGAATGGAGCGGTCGCGCCCCACGCGGGCGCGTGGATTGAAACGTTATCCAGAAATACAGGGCATGAATTTCTAGCGTCGCGCCCCATGCGGGCGCGTGGATTGAAACATCTGCGTCTGCACCCCATTCACCTGCGCTGCAGTCGCGCCCCATGCGGGCGCGTGGATTGAAACACGCTGACGCTGCCCCGTAGTCCACCGACTCGTGTCGCGCCCCATGCGGGCGCGTGGATTGAAACTCTGATTTACATGCATCCGCTAGCACTCTTTCGTCGCGCCCCATGCGGGCGCGTGGATTGAAACCCACAAGCGTAATAATCGTTGTAGTTCTCGCTTGTCGCGCCCCATGCGGGCGCGTGGATTGAAACACGGTCTCGGGCGTCGACGTGCAGCCGTCGCGTCGCGCCCCGCGCGGGCGCGTGGATTGAAACTGCGTGCTATCAACGTGGCAAGCGGACGGTCCCGCCTCGTCGCGCCCCGCGCGGGCGCGTGGATTGAAACATGCAAGCGATTGATCTCAATGTGTACGGACGTCGCGCCCCATGCGGGCGCGTGGATTGAAACTTCGCGACTGTGCAACACGCTTAGTAGGTCGCGTCGCGCCCCATGCGGGCGCGTGGATTGAAACCATAGTGCGCATCCATGTCCAGTACCTGCGTATGCGTCGCGCCCCATGCGGGCGCGTGGATTGAAACTTCTCACACGCCATATCCGTCGAGCATCGTCGTCGCGCCCCGCGCGGGCGCGTGGATTGAAACAGTTCGCACCATGCCGAAACTGCTCGCATGTCGCGCCCCATGCGGGCGCGTGGATTGAAACCAGCTCGAGATCGAACCCGACTGGTAATGCCCGCGTCGCGCCCCGTGCGGGCGCGTGGATTGAAACAATCCATACGGCCGGTTCCGCGGATGCCAGGTCGCGCCCCGTGCGGGCGCGTGGATTGAAACTACGCAGGGCACGCATGCTGCGACCCGCTGTCGCGCCCCGTGCGGGCGCGTGGATTGAAACTAGCACTTGATCGATTCGCATCGCGGACGGCGGTCGCGCCCCATGCGGGCGCGTGGATTGAAACTCGATGACTGGGACGAGGCCGCCGCAGCCTGCACGTCGCGCCCCATGCGGGCGCGTGGATTGAAACAGCACCTCGCTCACGACACCGTCGACTGGATGCGCGTCGCGCCCCGTGCGGGCGCGTGGATTGAAACTCGAAATCCGCGCTGCTGCCGACGGGTTCGCCCGTCGCGCCCCACGCGGGCGCGTGGATTGAAACGCCAACTGCGAGGTCCTGATCTGCCGTCGCGCCCCATGCGGGCGCGTGGATTGAAACAGCTCTCCGCACGGCATTGCGATCGTCGCGCCCCATGCGGGCGCGTGGATTGAAACATCGTACCAGCGATGCCGTAACCCTATGTACAGCGGTCGCGCCCCGTGCGGGCGCGTGGATTGAAACACAAAAGCGCCGTTGACTGATGCAACACTATTGTCGCGCCCCGTGCGGGCGCGTGGATTGAAACACACTTGACGCCGCCAACTATAGGAACGCCAGAGTCGCGCCCCGTGCGGGCGCGTGGATTGAAACTTCTTCAGCGGCGATCGGAGCGGAACGTTGGTCGCGCCCCGTGCGGGCGCGTGGATTGAAACTGACGTACGATGCGACGCTATACCGCTCCTCAGCCCGTCGCGCCCCGTGCGGGCGCGTGGATTGAAACCACCGACGCTGTCATCTGATCGCCGCCGTCGCGCCCCGTGCGGGCGCGTGGATTGAAACGCGACTGGCGCGCGGCAAGCCCGCTCTATCCGTCGCGCCCCGTGCGGGCGCGTGGATTGAAACATGACACAGATACGCGTGCGCAGATGCCCGGCGAGTCGCGCCCCGTGCGGGCGCGTGGATTGAAACACAAAGCTATCCCACACGTCCACGCGAGCGTGACGTCGCGCCCCGTGCGGGCGCGTGGATTGAAACTTCGATCCACTGAGCTCAAGCCGGCATACGTGTCGCGCCCCGTGCGGGCGCGTGGATTGAAACCTTCGCATGGCGATCTCGCATCGCGATCATGGGCCGTGTCGCGCCCCGTGCGGGCGCGTGGATTGAAACATGCCATCATGGCGTGCGACTCCACGATCGCCGTCGCGCCCCGTGCGGGCGCGTGGATTGAAACGCATAGCTCGGACGCATCGGCCATTGCCGCCTGTCGCGCCCCGTGCGGGCGCGTGGATTGAAACTTACCGCACAACGTGCAATTGCCGCTCATTGGCGTCGCGCCCCGTGCGGGCGCGTGGATTGAAACTATGCAGCTGCACGTCACGCATCACATCGCACGACGTCGCGCCCCGTGCGGGCGCGTGGATTGAAACTACGTAGCCGACGTTGCCGTGCCGCGCAAAGTCGTCGCGCCCCGTGCGGGCGCGTGGATTGAAACATAGTCGCGCGACATGCCGATTCTGATGAGCCGTCGCGCCCCGTGCGGGCGCGTGGATTGAAACTATCGTGTCACGATTTCCCAATGCGGCTGCATGTCGCGCCCCATGCGGGCGCGTGGATTGAAACTACGGTCTGCTGCAGCAGCTTACGGCGCGCGAGGTCGCGCCCCATGCGGGCGCGTGGATTGAAACCACGCGCTGCGTCGATATCCGCACGTCCGGAGTCGCGCCCCGTGCGGGCGCGTGGATTGAAACACCTTCGATCGCGCCATCATCACGGCACTTGCCGTCGCGCCCCGTGCGGGCGCGTGGATTGAAACCATTCAGACTGCCGATGAGACCGGTCGGACAGTCGCGCCCCATGCGGGCGCGTGGATTGAAACCTGAACTCGCGTGCGAGCTGGTCGCATGAGCCGGTCGCGCCCCATGCGGGCGCGTGGATTGAAACACCCACGTTGATCGATGTAGTTCGCGCAGGTCGTCGCGCCCCATGCGGGCGCGTGGATTGAAACTTCGATTCCATGTAGACTTTCGATGGCGTCTACCGTCGCGCCCCATGCGGGCGCGTGGATTGAAACGTCTGGACAGCACACTTACTGCAATCACAAGCGTCGCGCCCCATGCGGGCGCGTGCATTGGCACACTCCGACCGTCGCAGGTGCATCGGTTACCAACGGTCGCGCCATACGCACCGGGCTGCTTCATGCGCTACTTGCTTCGGTCAATAGGGCCGATTGGATTAGGTTCGATGATCTCCTGGAGGATCAGTTTCTCCAATGTCCCCTGAACTAGCAATCACAGGTGGAAGGAATCGGGAGGATGCGGAGTTCCAGGCCCCTATCATTCGAATTGCCCTTTTCCGTAGGCATCGGCCGATACGCGTCGGTGACCAATCCTCTTAAATCGGCTCAAGGACGGTTTTCGCTCCGCTTTCCTCTATCGCTTCAAACGTCACTGCGTCCGCTCCCGCTGCCCCGTCATTCGTGCGCGCCATTCGGTAGGGTTTCCAGAAAGTCTATGTTTTAGGTGACGGGCATATTCCCCCGCCGCTTTGAGCTTACCTTGGTTTATCGTCTCAAGCCGATTCGATCGTCATACTTTGTTGACGCCTCACACGACCTCATATCGAAATGGTCCGACGCCTAGAATTTGCAGACGTTCAGTCGTGCGATGTGAGCCACTACTGCGCGCCGGCATGATCGCCGAAACTGCGCTGCACGACCGTATCTGGACAGCCAATGCCGTTGTCCGGAAAACGGAGTTGCCGAAGCAGAGGAGTGTTGGACATCAGAGTTGCCTCTTGATGTGGGCGCAACGTAGCTTCCTAGAATCGTGAGGGTTAGGATCAACCTCATAGAGATTACCGCCGATAAACGCGATTCTCGAATGCCACGTGCGACACGCCGCTTTTGCAGTTTGGATAGCTAGTCGCGAGGTCTCCACATCGGTTACGGCATGGATTTGCTGGCCGCAAGCATCCGGACCTGCTCTTTCAGGGCGCCCGCCCCGCTACTCGATCGCCAGCCGTCCTTCATTGGAGAGATAGCAGCAATTGTTGATCGCATTGTGGACGGGGAATGAATGTGCGTCGGCGATCTACTCACCTTTTCGAACATCGTGGGGTTTCGCAGTCTTTGGCGAAGCGCACGCACCTTGTCCGGCGAGATGCCGTGAATGCGTTGCAGCGCCACGGTGACGTACCATCCCCAGGAGAAACTTGTCTGCTGGCGTTCGGTCAGCAGGTCGTGGAGCATGCGGCTGAGCCGTGGCCAATCGGCGACGGCGAGAAACTGAGCCGTGATCTGGTCATCTGGCTTGCCGGGCAACTGGCAGCCTTCGCGGGCAAACTTGGCATGATGACTTGCGATCAGGTTGCGGGCTGCCTCGAAGACCTCGTCATCGAAATCGGCCTTCTTGGAGTTTTGTATTCGATCGATCAATCTATCGAAATCGTTCTTTTCGATCGATTCCGCGGGCGCGCTCGCGTTCTCTATATGCGCTGGCTCGCAAGTGCTTGATTTCTCGTTCGGGAGTGGCCCAGAATTCAGGCCACCCTGGCCCGAAATTGGGCCACCCCTGGCTCAATTTCAGGCCACCTGGCTGAATTTCGGGCCACTACTGGCCTGACCGTCGGGCCACCCTGGCCCGGAAGTGGGCCACCACTGGCCCGGATTTCGAGCCACCCTGGCCTGATTCCCGGGCCACCTCTGGCCTGAAAATCGGGCCACCTAGCTGGATTTCCACAGCATCCAGGAAGATCAGCCGGTGACATGCCGGGCGGTTGGCGGCGCCGGCATCACTGTTAGAATGCCTTTTCGGTTGAGAGAATCGATCGCGAGCTGCACACTCGAGCGCGCCAGTCCGGTCTGCTTCGGCTAACTCGCGACTGCTGGCGATTGCGTCGTGCCCGCCGGCTGCTTCGGCGCGCGCGGCTAGCTCGATCAGTACGTGCAGCTCCGCCTTGTTCAGACCTTTGGCGATAGCCGCGATATGTTTCAGGACAGCAGACATAATGCCTTTCGTGTTCAGGCTGCGATCGGGAATGTGTCTTTGCTCTGGCGTTTCGGTTTTGTTCGGGTTCGGCCGGCCACTCGATCACGCACCAGGCGCTGGCAACCCGGGCAGACGAGTTCAGTGCGTCTCGCTCTCGATGTGGTGACCGCAGATGCAGTCGACCGAGTAAACGATGTTGCTCGCATGGCAATCTCGGGACCGCATTACGCGGCCCCCTTCCTTTCTTCTTTGTCCTTGCGGTTGATCACGGACACGGATTCGATCACGATCTCGGTCACCGGCCACTGACCTTCACCGGGCCGTTGTCGGTCTCGATGGTGCGGTCGTACTCGCGGTAGACCAGTTCGCCTTCGATGAAGACCTGATCGCCGGTCTGGATCTTGGAGCAGTAGTCGGCAGTGCCCGCGTAAGCAACACAGGTATGCCATTGCGTTTTCTCCTGCCAAGTGCCTTCGGCATCTTTGTAGCGCTTGGTTGTCGCAACGGACAACTTGGTCATGCTCTTGCCGTTCTGGGTTGAGCTGGTGCGGGCGTCCTTTCCGGCGAAGCCTGCGATGGTCACTCGATTGATCGTCATTGGTTTTGGTTCCTTTCTGGAATGGGATTTAGGGTTGCGCAATGCGCACCCCCTGACCTCCCGGCGAGGGACGGAGGGTAGCAAAGGCAAGTCAGGGGGGACCACCCACACTTGCAGCGCCAGCGGAAAGTGCGGAGCGCAGCGGAGGCCTGCAGCGAAGCGAAGGCTGGGGGATGACTTGCCTGCGCGAGGAGGCGGCGCCTCCTTAGGCGTGGATAGAAGTGGTTGCATAGCGTCCTGTTTCCGCATCGAATCCGTTCAGCTCGAGCGCTTCGGCGACACGGCGAATGCCGTCTCTCCGCTCGATGTAGACGACCAGGTTGATCAGGTCGCCGATTTCGCCTTGAATGGCTCGGTACGGGATATCGACATCGGCGCGCAACGACAAGCTGGCTAATCGAGACAGGGCCTGCAGCGCCGAGTTCGCGTGCACAGTTGAGATCGATCCAGAGTGCCCGGTGTTCAGTGCATCGAGCAAGTCGAATGCTTCGCCGCCACGCACTTCGCCAATGATGAGGCGATCGGGCCGGTGCCGGAGAGTAGCTTTGACCAGATCGCGAATCGTCACGGGCGGTTCCTTTGCGAGCTTCGAAGCGGAAGACGTTGGGATGATCGATCTTCAGCTCCGCCGTGTCTTCGATCACTCCGAGCCGTTCCTGTTGCGGAATGAAGTCGATCAGGGCTTTCGCGAAGGTGGTCTTGCCGGTATCGGTCCCGCCGGCGATCAGAATCGTCTTACGCTGAACCACGGCATCGGCGAGCTGAGCTGCCAGTCCGCGGAAAGTGCTCCAGCCTCGACGAGCTGCTGCATGGTGAACCAGTGCGGCCGGAACTTTCGGATCGTCAACGTGACACCGTTCAGCGAGCACGGCGGGAATGCGGCGGCCACACGGGAGCCGTCCGGCAGACGGGCATCGAGCAGCGGTTTCGCTTCGCCAATGTCATTCCCGAGCGACCGGGCGATTCGCTTGACAGCGTTCATCAGGTACTTCGGCTCGATCACCGCTTCGACTCGCGACAGGAGACCGTTCCGCTGCGCGAAGATCGCTGCCGTCGCCGTTGACCATGACCTCGGAAACATCGGGATCGAGCACGATGTGTTCGATCGGCTGCAGGAAGGGAAGGATGGTTTCGAGTGACATAGAGACTACAGCGAAAGCGAGTAGGCGCGAGATCTGTTCCGGCGACAGCGCCGTCGCGTTTTCGTGCTGACGCGACAGCGCCGCAGTAAGCCGGTCGGCATCGTCTGTAAAGATCTGAGCGTCGTAGCGTGGCCGCGAAGTGGCGACATACGCCAGCGTTTCGTCGATCAGCGCTCGCACGCGGCTGTCGCCGGTATCGATATGAATCAGTGCACGGTCGACCGTGGCACCCTGCGACGAATGGGACGTCATCGCGTACGCGTAGTCGAGATGTTTGTTGTCTTTCAGATTCCAGCTGACGACTCGGCTCGAATCGTCCAGCTTGACCGAGATGTTGCCCTGTTCATCCAGGCTGGTGACAGTTCCGAGGTCTCGGCCACTGATCGACTTCTCCTTCCAGGGCGCGGTGAACTGAACGCGTTCGCCCTTCGGCGAAGGCCCGCAGCTCCGGTGAGTAAAGAGCGCACGCCTTTCACCCGCGAAGGATCGTAGGTGACCGCCTTTCCATCAGCTTTCTGCACCGTGATCTGGTTGCGTTCGTGCGTCGACCTGGATGACTGTCGCGTAGCTCTTCGCCTCCAACCCGAGAGCCTCGCTACCGCGCGTATAGCGAACGGCATCACCGACACGGTAGGAACCGGCAAGCTTGCGATCTTCGCCCGTGATCTCCTGGCGGTTGATGAGGACGGGCAGTTTGTAAACGTCGCTGCCGAGCTGGCCGGATTCGCGCAACTCCGCGCGGATCGCCGCGTTCAGTTCGCGCCGGGAGTTGTTGTCAGGTGAGACGACGAGAGTGCCTTGTGGCGATTCGGCGAATGCTCGAGCAATCGCTTTGAAGCGATCGCCGCGGTGCTCGATCGTTTGAACACGGTTCTGCTCAGTAAGGAGTTCGACGCCCTTCTCGATCTGGCCGGAAGCCATGGCTTCGACAGCAGTCCGAAGCCCTTCATCTTTCTGTCGAACGATCTTGCTCAGTGTTGCCGTGTTCATGCCGGCACGCTGCAGCTCTTCAAAGATTCGACCCGCTTCGACCGATTGATGCTGGCGCACGTCGCCGATCAGAAGCACACGATCTTGCGGCTGCAGCCGATCCAGGAAGTCGCGCATCTGGCGGCCGGAAGCCAAGCTCGATTCATCGACAAAGAACAGGCGCGGGCGGGCATCTTCGGTCGGCTGATTGCCTCGGGTCAGGAACGCTTGCAGCGTTTCTGCTTGCATTCCCGCTTCCTTCAGACCTTTGGCGGCGCGGGATGTCGGGCCGAGTCCGATGGACTGATAACCGGCTTGTTCCGCGATCTCGGCGATCGAGCGGAGCGCGGTGGTTTTGCCCGTTCCGGCGCCACCCTGAATGCCGAAGATCTGATCGCGGGAAGACAGCGCGTCAATCACCAGTCGGCGCTGGTCTTCGTTCAAAGACTGCTCGATCTGAGCCGCCGAAGGCTTTGCGATAGGCTCGCTTCTGCCAAGACCGGCGCGGACGCGTTCAATCGCGTCCCGCTCGGTCTGGATGAGTTCCGGCGTGGTGTATCGAGCCGCCGGAGCGTTGGGCCGAACATGGTCCACTTTCTGAAAACGACCCTCTGCAAGTTGCCGGTCCAACTCGGCCTGGATCTCCGGCAAACGGATCTTTCCCTGTACATGCCGCAGAGCATCTCGGATCACTTCAAAGTGCTCAAAAACGGCGCTACGCTCGCCCAATCGGTCGCGAGCAAACGTGACCGCCGCTTGCGCTTTCTCCTGAGAGTGTTCGCCGTTTAGCGCGCGTGCGTGCCGCTGCGCGGCTTCCACCACAACCCGTGCGGGCTGGTCGCCAAACTCGGCTGCATTGCTCTTTGTGCATCGCCTTGAGTTCGTCTGGAGTGAGGTTGAGCTTCGCCTCGCGATTCTGGTGCTTGATGTTGTTTATGGCTTCCGCGCCGGATAACCCGCGCTCCTTCAGTTCGCGCTGAATCTCGGCATTGCGCAGGCTTTCTGATTCGAGATACTCACGCGAATAGCCTTTGATTTCGGGTGCATGGTTCAGACCGCGCTCGATCTTGTAACCGGCCTGGCGGAGCTCGTATTCGAGCTGATTCTGATAGACAGCCGTGGCCATGGACTGGATCTTGAAAAGCTCATAGGGTTGTAGCGAGCGGGCTTGGCCGCGCGCGTCTTCCGTCATGTTGAACACCACCACGTGCGTGTGCAGATGCGGTGCCGGATAGCCGTCGACCGGGCGCGCCGTATCGTGTTCGAATGTCGCGGCAATCCATTTGCCGGTGTTCTCGGCGGGCGCGTTTCCGCCCATCCGCGCCTGTACATACTTCTCGGTTTCGGTGAGCGCGGCTGGTGACGGCGGATCGGTGCGCCTGGCGCACCCGGTCATCCTCTCCGACCAGTGCCGTCAGGCTGACAGTCTTCGGCGCGTTGAACGTGAGATCCCATCCGGCGCGATGCCCCACTTCCTCGCCGGATTGGGTTTTGATCGTGTCGCGATGCTGGATGAGTTGTTCGCCCGTGAGCGGGATGCTGACCTTCCGCGAGGCGGTCGAACGCTTCGCCAGAGACAGCACCGGAAAGCGCCGAGCGTTGCTGCGAGTTGGCCATGCCATTCGCCGCGCAACGTGCCGCCTTGGCTGAAGTAGGAGTTCGAAGCAGCTGCGTATTCCGCGCGATAGTAACTCTGTACTTTGGCGCTGGTGAGAGGTTTGGAGATATCGAGCATGATGGTCACCCGAGCATGTCTGCGCTGATGGAAAGCTGTTCGTGTTTCGGAGCGGCGGGCCGCACCGGTTCGGGCTCTAGCTGCCGCGTCTGCATGGGCGGGATGATCCGCTCAATCAGATCCGGTGCGATGCTTCGTTTCGGCTGTGGCCGGAACTGGATCGAGACGATCTTGTCCTGCTGGACGAAGTAGCCGGTCAGGTCGTCAAGACCCTGGATTTGCGATTCCATGACGACCGGATCGATCACGCGTTCGGTGCTGAAGCTGCCGTGCTTCCGTTCAAATAGGCGAGATGGTTTACTCTCGCGCATACGTTCGAGCTGGGCCTTGCCGATGAGCTCGCTCAGGTGTTTGGCTGCTCGCGGTTCACGGGTTCGCAGGATGATATTCGTGTACGCTTGGCTGAGGATGGTCTCGGCCTTTTTGCCGTACACGGCATCGAGCTGGCTCATGCCTTGGAACCCGAGCACGATCGGGTTGTCGGACTTGCGCTGCTTGGTCAAGGCGCTATGCAACTGGGGCAAAGCGTTCAGCGATGCGAGCTCGTCGAGCACCATCCAGACCCGGGCCTGGCCGGGCTGCGGTGCTGATGTTTGCAGCTTGAGAATCAGCATGTCGAGCCACAGACTCTGGAGCGGTCGCAAGGCGTCAATCGTGTCCGGAGTGGATGTGATGAAGATCCAACCTTTGCGCTTTTTGCTCCAGTCGCGGACGGTCCAGGAGCGCCGGCCTTCAGCGTGAGTGGGCATCATCCGGAGCGGCTTTCCCGCTTCGTTGAGGCTGCCCAGGATACCGGCGCGCTGCGGCGCGGCATTCGCCGTTAACGTATGTGCGTGTTCGGTTCCAACGACTCGCTTATCAATCTCTTCCGGATGCGCCATCCAATAGGCGAGCTCGTTCACGGTCGGCTTATACGTGGCGAGCAGATAGGAGAAGATCGCGCGAGTGTGCGACAGAAAAAACTGTTGTCGTGTCGGTTCATCCGGGAACAGACCGATGGCGATCGGCGTGGCTTCGGCTTCGTCGTCGCACTCTTCGCCGATCGGCCAATAGGGGCACCGGTCGTCCTTGGGATTGAGAACCCAGTCGCCGCGATCTTCGCGATAGAACTCCCGAATGTACTCGCGGTCGGGATCGAAGATGATAGCGACTTCGCTGCGTGCGGCGATCTGATACACGATCTGGCGAACGAGAGTCGACTTGCCGCTGCCGGTATCGCCGGCGATCTGGATGTGATGGGCCTCACGGTCGCGTTTGATGACCAGATCCTTCGCTTGTTCGCCCAGGAACCACTCCAGGAGATTGCGGCGATTCGTGAGGCGGAAGCGCAGACCGTTGCCCTTAGTCAGCCGGTTGAAACGCCAGCGGCTGATCAGTCGCGGGCCGCGCAACAGGCGTCCGTCGCGGGCTTTAGCATCGTGTTTTCTGTCAAGATAGGCACCGCCGATCACGAGAAACACGAAACAGATTCCGGTGCCGATGAGCGGCATTCGTAACACCTGGGCTGGCGATTTGCCGCCGTAGATTTCTAATCGCAGCCAGGCAGTGAAGGCGTCGGGCTTCATGCCGATCTGGCGGATCCTCAGAGTGTCCGAAACGTATTCAAGTGACGAACTCGTTGCCGGCTCGCGACCGGAGAAAACGACCTGGAACTTAGGTTGCTTATGGCTCAAACTGAAGCTGCCAAGCAGGCTCAAGCGGAGGTAAGTGGGGAAGTAGAAACGCTCCAGCGGAGTCGCTGACCAGAGGAGCCAGGCTCGCACTAATAGAATGCCGAGAAAGATGCTCAAGAGCATCCCGGATAACCGGAAAATGGGGGCTCGCTGTGGCCAGACGGGACGCGTTGAATCAGTCATTGGTGTCCTTGCTCCGGATGGAATGTATGCGGCTTTCTGCCATTGCACACTTCGTTGTTTCGGCTTGCTCGATGAGGAAGCGAAGGCGGTCTTCAGTCAGAGGAACCCCATGGCTTTGGTCAAGTTCAAGGGCGAGAATGATCTTCCGCAAAGCCATAAGTTCCTCCAGGAGCAAACGGTTCCCGAGTGGCAGGTCAAGGTACCCCAGAATTGCCTTTCGACACCACTCACTTTTACTGATTCCAGCCTCATTTGCGCGTGCTTTAATGGCTTCTTCCTCGGCAGGAGTGAGCCGGGAAGACAGGTAGTGGGTCAGCGTCTTTGATCGTTTCGAGCTATGCAATCTAAGCCACCAATCAACGCGAAAACGTAGGTACACCGCTGTGCACGGAAATTAAGAATCGGCAGTGTTTATCGCTGGTACACCGGCGTGCACCTGGAAGGGGTGGCATATCGTTTTGAAGCATCCGGTGCGAAGCACCGCCTCTTTCTGCCGGTCGTTTTGTCTGTGACTGGGTGTGAAGTTGGTTCATTTGTGACCTCATTTCTGCCGGCGACTTTAGGCTGCGCCTGGGGTCGCGGCTGCCTTACTCTTGCGGATGTTCTGGACCTTGGGCGAGCCTGCATTCGGGTTGGCTTCCCGGAACGACTTGAAGCCTTTGTCTTCCCGGAACAATCGCTTCAACGCTGCCGACACAATGTGGCTGCTGGAACTGCCGCTCGTGTACTCGCCATACGCTCGAAGTTCCCGGGCAATTTCGGGCCGGAGCCGGACCTCGATTTTCTCGTCCGGCTGCTTGTCTTCGGGTTCAATCAATGGTGCTGACATGGGTTCTCCTTTGCTTGTTAGTTGAATGCCTGGTCCTCGCGGAAGTAAGTGATCGCAAGGCCAAGCGGGTTGTGAGTGATGAGGGCGTTCGGAACGTCGTGGTTGATCCGGAAAACAAACTCGGCCGCCCAGTTCTCGCGCCGGGTTTCGGCACCGGCGGAATTGGTAAAGATCTTGGTGAACTCGACCCGGGCGCGATAGGGCTCGGTCCGGAGCTCTTCGATGACAACGTTGTTGACGACAACGTCCATGTCGTCGTCCGAACTGCGCAGGAACTTCGGGAGCCATTGCGACCGGCGATCCCGGGCATCGATCACCGAGAACAACGGCCGGTCCAGGAAGTACAAAGCTTCCACGTACCGCTGGGCAACCGTCTTGTGATTCCGGGAGTAGTAATCAACCGTGAACTGGGTCAGGAAGTACCGGATCTCCGGGGCCTGCGGTTTGTAGGTGAAGTCCTCATAAGCGACGGCATCGGCGCGGCCCACTTCGTTTACCCGGATGACCAAGGGCTTAACGTGCAGAGCAGCATTCGTCGCCCGCAACAAGCAGAATCCAAGGACCGCAATGACCAGGCTCAGAATGAGTGTGATCACCTTCAGCGCAGTGTTGGTCGTTAGGGTCGAGCCGTAGTATTCGTACTCCTCGCGAGCGGCCTGCTCGATGGGCGGTAGTGTGGCGGCATTGAAGGGTGCTGGCATTACTTGAACGCTCCTGCTGCTGCACCGCTAAATGACTGGGCGAAACTGCTCCCGGTGCTGGCGGTTCCTTTGAACAAATCGCCGACGACTCCGCCGATCTTGAACACGCTGTACACGAGCCCGATGTTCAGGACGCCAAGGGGAACGAGCAGAGTCAGAAAGTGGGCCAGTGTGTAGTCGCCATGCACGGATTTGTCGATGAACGTGACCAGCACGTTCGCCCAGACATAAGTCAAGGCGCTCGCAACAACCCGATAGAAACTGTACTGGAGCATGAACTGGACCCAGTTCCAGAACAGCCAGTTGAGCTTCGGAACGACCAGCCAAGGGATGAACAGCGGTCCCAACAGTGATCCGATGCCGATGAAGACGAAGGCCAGAATGTTGGCTGCAAACAGGACGCCTTGGACGAGAATCATGTCACCCAGGACGAAGTAGTAGACGCCGATCATGACGGGGTTCAAGTAAGACGGCGTTTCGGTTCCCGACGTGATCGCGTTGACCTTGCGCGAGCAGCGTGTCCAGCGCGCTGAGATCGAGCGTGCCGGCAAAGAACCGCGCCGTGTCCGGCAGAATGCTCGAGACGCTCACGTTTGTCCACGGGAGCGGTGCCGTGTAGTAGCGCATGAGCGCCTCGGCAATGAGGAAGAGCGCGAAGAACTGAATGAGCGCCGGAAAGCCGAACTCGCCGTGATGCCGGGACGCACTTTCACCGGCGAGTCGCAGCCCACAAACAACCAGCATGATGATCGCAATCGCGGTGAGGAGCTGATGGCCTGCGGAGACAAACACGCCGCCATCGGTGGTCACCAGGGAATCGATCGCGCTGGTGATGGAAGTGATGTAATCGACGGTCCCGCCATTCACCGGCGGCGCGCCGTTCTGCGCGAACGCGAGCGGCCCTGCGATCAGCATCATGGCGAGAAGAGAAGCGCGTCGCATGGGTTTACTTGCTCTTGAGCGATTTGGCCCAGCCGGACGGCAGATTCTGCTGCCCTTCGGTTCGCAGGCGCTGGACGGCTTCATCTACCTTGCGTTGCTCAGCGGCGCGCTGATGCTGTTCGTACGCGATGTACGAGGAAATCCCGGCGACAAGCACGACCAAGGTGACAAGCAGTTTGGTTTGAATCGCGTTCAACATGAGTCCTCCTAGTTGGCTTTGAGCGCGGCCGCAGCGCCGCCCCATTGCGGTCCTTCCGAGACCAGGTACTGATCGACTTGGTTCTCGAAATCGAGATGGTCGGCCATGGTGTCGCGCTGGATCTTGTTCGCAATCGTTTGCTGTTCAAGCAGCGAGGTCAGAACGTTGTTCGAGGTCTGTTGCATCTCGAGGCTTTGTACGGTTCCGGCAGTCAGCAGATTGAGCTGCTCGACTTCCGAGTTTGTTCCGGCGGAAGTGTCCGTCGCGGCAGTCTGCAAGTTGGCGATGGAACCGGCCATCTGCGTCTGTTGCATCCGCGCATTGCCGAGAGTCTGCAACGCAGTCGGTCCAGCTCCATCGAAGACCTCAACCGTACCCGCATACTGAACCTGCCGCGCATAGGGGTTGTATCCGCGACCGCCCTGAATGATCGACCCTGCGATCTGGGCAAGATAGGGGTTCGTCTGCATCGGGAGCGTGCCGGTCTGCCAAGCTCCAGGGGCACCGACTCCGAACAGCACGGCGGAGTTCCACATCGGCGTGATGCCGTACGCATTGGGAGCCCAGTTCCGCACGATCTGATTGCCCAAACCGCGCCAAGCCCATCTTGTTCGAAAAGAACATGGCGTTCGAATGCAACTGCGTCGACATCGCGTACGCAAGCTGAATCTCGTGATCCAGCTTCTGCAGCTTTTGAATGTCGTTCGCCAGCTGCTTCAAGGAATGCGCTTCCTGCGTCGGGTCAGTGACAACGCTCAATCCAAACTGGGCCGGTGCCGGCGATACAGCGCAGAGCAAAGACAAGACGGCAAGAATGCCGGTCGAAACTTGCAGGCGACGTTTAAACATTCGCTTTCTTCTCCTTGAGAAAACTTCAACGAAGAGACCCAGCCAGGAAGGCCAGGACTCCGATTAGGCCCAGTCCAACGACGCTGCCAACGAAAACAACCAGAGCGATCAGCAGCGGCGACCAGCGCAGGGCTATGTCGGCGCGAATCATTCGTTCAGTACTTGGCTTCATTCAGACGCTCCTTTGCGCATGGAATCGTAGGTTGGTAACTGAAGATCATCGGTGAGGATGATCCGGACGCGCGTGCCCTCGCGAATCGTGATCGTGGGCATGCGATTGAGGAAGCGGTCGAGGATACGAGCAGAGGACTGGCCCATGCTTTGGGTCATGCCGTTCCGGATTTCAACCGAAGGGTCGTAGCCGAATCCGCTGTACCCGTTGCCGATCTGCGCCAGTCCGCCGATCGCGCCAATGGCGAGGCTCGCCCCAAAGATCGACGCGTAATGGCTGTTGACCTTATCGTGCAGTCCGACGTCTCCGGCCTGGCTCAATGCCGGCGTGGGCTTCTCGAGCGGAATCGAGTAGGTCCCCAATCCGGGAACGATGATGCGGTGGAAGGCGACGGCAAGCCGGGCCTGACCGAGTGACGAGACCGCGCTCGCCTGGCCGAGCACTCGAGCGCCTTGCGGGATCAGCAGAACGCGAGTGCCAGGTTGATAAACGTCGCTAGTGATCATGCAATCGACTGGGCCGACTGCATCGCCGTCCAGCCGATTTGTGAGCACGGCTTCGATGACCGTGCCTTCGGGCAACCAGACGGTCGGCTGCGCGGCGGGATCGAAATCGAGGGGCTTCCGCGTAGTCTCTTCCGTTGCCTTCACCGGCGCTGTTTCTGGTGCCGGTTGTGCCGGATGAGTCTCCGGCGCCGCAGGTGGTTGTGGAATGCTGCCGCTAACCGATTCTTGCCGGACCAGGTTGTCGGCGAACAGTGATTTATACGCCTGCTGTTCTTGCGCCAAATCGGTCTGCGACTTCTGCTCGGTTTGCGCACTCTGGGCTCCTCCCTTGCCGTACGTCTGCTGATATTGCTGACGAGCTGCCGCGGCGTCCTGCAACGCCTCCGCGCGCTCAAGTTGCTGCTCCGGCGTTAATGGTGTGCTTTGCTGTTCGGCGCGTGCCATCGCGAGCTGCTGCTCACGATCCTTCTGCTGCTGCTCCAGCTGTGCCTCGGCCTGCTTCAGGCTGTTCTCCCAATCGCGGATCTGCGCCGGACTGGGGTTCTGCTGTTGCCCTGGGATTGTCTGCTTCGATTGAAGTGTTACAGCGCTCGGCTTTGAACCGACGACGTTCGCCAGTATCAAAAGGGCCAGAGCGCCTGTTATGCCGAAGTAGATATACCGCTTGTGCTTGTTGCTGAGCCCGGCTGGTTTCAGTGCCTCGGGATCAGGAATAGGCTGCGTCGCCGCGGCTGCTTGTGTCTCTTCCGGCATACATCAACCCGCCGTCTCGTGATGAAATTTCAGCTCGCTCTTACCCACCCGGAGATAGCCGTCGTCGAGGATCTTCGGGATGGTATAGCGGCCGTCCTTGAACGTGTACTGAATCAGGCTCGGCTTGCCATCTTTGATCTCGTACACGGACGGGGCTTCTTCCGGCGCTGCTTCGATGTAGGTGAAGCGGTCATCGTGGTAGATCGCAGTCACATGGAACGGGTTTTTCTGCCCGCTCGAGAACGCGTAGTCGTGCTTGATGGTGTTCGGATACTCGGAGCGAATCGCGTCACGTTCTTTCGCGAGTTCCTGCTGTGCTGCCGCCTGTTCTGCCGCAAGCTTTGACTGTTGCCTCTTCGGCCTGCTTCCTGTAGACTGCGACGGAGTCCGCAGGAATAAAGCGCGGACTGCCTTTCATCGCCATCACGGCACTCGTGTCCGAGGGCGTTACGAAGATCTTCAGATCTGCGTGGCCGTTCGGATCTTGGGAAACCTCGCTCGCCAGAAAGCTGTACACATTGCCGCTGGCCGTGATCAGGTTGATGTTCGTCTTGCCGCCCGGCTTCGCCGGTTTGACGTAAGCGAGATTGCCGGTCCAGTTCACCGGCCAGTAATCCTTATCGCCACAGGTGACCTCGAGGATCGACTCTTCTTTCGGAAGCTCGATCAAGGTTGTGAACCGGATCTCAGTTGAGATCGGAATGATGTCCGTCTCGTGATAAGTGACAGTGCGGCTGACCGTGCTTGGGTCTCCAGCGATGACCTTCACATCAGCCGCACTTCCGGGAACACAGGGAATACCCAAGCAGGAAAGCGCGAGGGCGACGTTGCGAAACTTCATAGAATGAACCTCCAATTCGTGTTACGTTCAAGAGGATGACGGTCAATCTCACACCTCACGCCGAGGCCCTCCTGCAACAACTCGCATACGCTGGCTCGCCCGAAGAGGTGGTCGAGCGTGCGCTTGAACGGATGGCTTGTGAGCGGCCGATTGCCGAGAAGCGAATGACTCCTTCGGAAGCCGTTGACCGGCTTCGCGAACTGCGGAAAGGCATTACACTTGGCGGGCTGTCGATTAAAGAGCTAATCAACGAGGGCCGGAAGTATTGAGCGCCTTTGTCGTTGACGCATCGACCACGCTGGCCTGGTGCTTCACCGACGAGGCGACACCCGCAACGGAAAAACTGCTGGAACGTTTGCGAACGGGTGACTCCGCGCTGGCACCGGCGCACTGGCCAACCGAGGTCATGAACGGGCTGCTCATGGGCATTCGCCGTCAGCGAGTTACCTTTGATCAGGCGCTTGCTTTCGCGGCCATTCTTGCCGCCTTGCCCATACGAGTCGAACTTCCAATGCGGCCAACATCCTGGGATGCGCTGCTCACCGTGGCAACCAGCAGCGCGCTGACGATCTATGATGCCGCCTATCTTCAGCTGGCGACAGATGGGAACCTGCCGCTCGCTACCTTGGATAAGGATTTGCAAAAGGCCGCGAAGGCCGTGTCCGTTCCATTGCTGGTGTGATTGCCTTAACCTCATAAATTGCTACCTGGCCTGAGCTGCCAGAATCTTCAGACCTTCTTCCACTCCATGCAGCTCTGTCGCTTGTCGCCGCCGTTCGTTGTCATACGGCGAGTTCGTGTACTGCCAATACGCGTGCGGGTCGAGATTCACGTTCAGCACCTTTGCCCGACTTGCCGACTTCACAAGGAACTGCCGTTTCGGAATCAGCTCGGAAAACAACTCGACTTCCCGTTCGTTGAGCTTGAACATGCGTTGATAGCTCGCGAGATCGGCGCCTGGGTTCGCTAGCAGGATCTTCGTCGGGCAGATCTCGTTCACAAGGTCGAGAACGCCGGCATTCTGCAGATCAGCAGCGGATTGCGTGATCAGGCCGATGCCGCCGTTGTGCTTGCGCCAGGTCTTACCGGCGGCGACCAGATATTGCCGGGCGGTTCCGTTCGACAGGAAAGCGCCAAACTTCATCGGCCCAGAGCTGCTTCGGTGAGGTAACGAGCGCCGGATCATAAACAATTTGGCTGATCCGCTGAAAGATGTAGAACAGCAATGGCTCGAGCACTTGCGGATACAGCTCATCCATGCCCTGGAAGTCAAACGTCTGGAATCGCGCAAATGTGAGCGTGTCCTCGACGTTGTCGAACACCGAGCCGTACTGGCCATCCGCAATCCACGGCCGCAATACCGTGCCGAGATGCGGCGGCAAGCCATGCGCCAGATTGCGCAACGTGCGCTGGCCCGGCGAGAACACGTACATCGATTCAACGGCTTCGTACAGCTCACGATCATCATCAACGGACGGCTCATAACCGGCATTCGTCAGCAACAGACGAACGAACGTGAACAGAAACTGCAGGTTGTCCGCTGTCGCAGGCAGAACAAAAGGATTGATTCGGAACGATTGCCGATCATCGCCAAACCGCATCTGGACATACGAACCGCCGTGTTTGCGAGTGATCTGCCGGTAGCTGCCGCCCAGATCGAGGATGAACGTGTAGGGCTCATCCTTTTGCGAATGATCGATGAATAGGTTGGCCAGGACCGATTTACCCGCGCCAGGCGCACCGAAGAGCAAAGCTCCGAACCGGTCGCCTTCGTAGAGGTTGAAGTAGATATGGCGTTCCTTCGTTGGTCTCGAGCACAACCAGGCTGTTCGCCGCCGAGATGCTGATTCCTCTTCTCGCCGACTGACGGCGCATACACGAACGACAGGTCGGCATAGTTGCCACTGAGCAACCACGTGCGCCGCAGATTGAAGGCATGATTACCGGGAAAGATCGACAAGATATGCATTCAGCGCGTTGTAGGTCTCGCGAATCAGCGAAGCTTCGTGATTACCGAAGATCTTGACAACGTCGGCTGCGGCGGTCCTTACTTTGCTCGTCCTCATCCCCACCCGTACAGGACGACGGTGAGCGAGAACTCTCCGAGATACTCGCCGTCGTTCTTGATCCGCGCGAGCGTCTTGTCCAGATCCTCAACATCGTTCAGCGCCGTCTTGTCCGCGATGACGTTTTCGCGTTTGCCGCGGTTCAGGACCATGCTCAGGATCGAGGGCAGGTCCGATACCCACTGCGACCAGTGGAAGTGATTTTGTGCGGCCCGGATCGTCGCGATGGCTTTCTCGTTCGAAACTCGCTTGAACTCCGAGCAAAGGATGAAGTTGCCATCGATCGCGAGCAGATCGCGCAAGACATTCGGGAATGTGGCTGGCCGGAGGTTCTCTGAGCGACAGAACCTCGATCTCTGCGTCGCCGATGCGGATGCCCGTCGCTCGTGCACGAGAGCGGCAGGCTCGGACAGGTAGTAGTCGACGTGGCTGTCGTACTTCAGCCGCTCCGCGCGGCAAGGTCTGGATCCAGGTTGCCAGCAGACGAAAGAACTGGAATGCCTCTGCTTTGTCGAGGACCGTGAGTCCCGAGCAGATCGCCGATGGTCCGATCGAATGAATCGACGTGTGCCGAAGAGTGGTCTGGTTGCGCCCGAGTTGTGCTGCGGCTTTGCGAATCGCGCTTCGATTCGAGAATCCGTGAACGACGCTCGAGCGGGCCCGGATCGAGCAGGATCACGACGAACAGCCGGATCGAGTACAAGCTGTGCGATCTCGATTCAGAAACGCAGCACGATTTGCGATCGTCTCGGCGACAACCGGGTTACTGTAAGTCCCGGCTTTGCTGAATCGGCGCGTGGTCTTGCTTGACCACGTATTGATAAATCCGGAACCGATC
The DNA here is from genome assembly GCA_963795905.1 of uncultured Acidobacteriaceae bacterium. GTDB lineage: Bacteria > Acidobacteriota > Terriglobia > Bryobacterales > Bryobacteraceae > Bog-105. Next base: position 76,202 of record CAWCJG010000004.1, read on the forward strand.
ATCAAAGGATCGCCAGGCTGCTGCAATCCGTCGCGTGTAGCTCTCGAGCGTGGCATCGCGTGAGACACTCGTCATCGATACCGTCCAACTGCAGTACAACGCCGACCTGGTTGCGTTTCGTCAGAAACACGTGGTCATCGATGAATCGGCGGATCGGCAGCAAGCTGTGCAGAGCGCCGGCCTCTTTGTACGGCTTGAGAAACTTGCGAAGGTTTACCATTCGTTGCTCCTGGTCTGCCGCTTCGCTGGATCGTAGAAAGCTTTTTGCTTCCGAACCTGATTGAGAACAAGGAAGATGTTCGGGTCTTTGCGTGTGAGCCGTCGACCGGCGACCCACATCGTGAGAAAGAGAACGACGGCGGCGATCTTTGAACCGCCGTCGTTGGCTCCGATGATCACGGAGAAGATGAAAGCCAGGCCTGCCAGCTTGCGGTCGATGCCGACAATCAGCAGCGGCTTGTTCAATGCTTTTGCGCCAGGCCTGGTCATGGTTGGTTCCTAGAGCGCCTGCACCCAGGTAATGATCGGTGAGGCAAAGAGCGCGAACACGAGCCCGAGCAGCAGGCCGGAGACCTTGGCGATAGTGCCAGGTCCGCCGGCCATCAGGCCGATGCCGCAAATGATGCAGAGAATGATGCCAACCCACTTGGCGATGGCGATCATCTCGGTTGCGATTCCCTGCGCGGCTTGACCAAACGAACTCGTCTGGGCAAACGCGAGGGTTGCTGTCAGTCCGAGCAGGAGCGCCCAGTGGGCGACACGCGCGGACACACGTATAGCTTTGCTGTTCATAAGTCTCCTTTGAGAAGAATTGGCGCGACTCGCGACAGGACGGTCGCGGAAAAGGCATTTGGCCAAGAATTGGCCCAAACACGCCTAATAACGTTGGCGGCTACTGAAACGAAAGAACTTAGAGCGGGCGCTCATTTGCCTCCGGAGCAAAAGGTCGGTGGTTCGAATCCACTCGGGCGTACCAGAATTTTCGTTCGATAACTCCTCCAAAACGAGAGACTTGTAAGTCATCGAGCCTGCTCCTCACCGAATGGGCCGAAACCGTACGAGCGCTCTCGTGCCTGTACGACTACGGTGGTTCGGATTTTCAGATCCTTACGGACCTCGAGAATCAGACCCCCGAAAACCCCGAAGCTTCAAATCAGCCCGGCGCCTTGGTCTGACAAGCATGAGATTGAAACCGATCAGCGAACAGGTGATTGTCATTGCGGGCGCCTCGAACTGCATTCGAGTGAGTGCGCATTGCGGAACTGGGCGCCAAGGTGGTCATGGGCCAAGGGACCAAGAAGGTCGCCGACTTCGAACAGGTAGAGGCGCTGGCGGAAGCAGCTGTAGCGACCTTTGGCCGGGTGGAGATGTACTTAAAAGTCGTGTCCACGCTCAAGCGACACGCCACGTGAAGTTCTCGAGTGCACAGATTCAGTTGACTCGCCGGGGATTGCCGGCCAGTCAGCTGATCGATTTTCCTAGGAACCGAACGGGATTTCGAACCGCAGAACCTGCCCCGCGGGCCCCGGAGCTGCCCCGAAGTTCGAGATGTAGAGCGCATCATCCGGTCCGAACGTCATGCCGGTTGGAAGCGAGAGACCCGTAATTACTTCTTCCAGATCGCCGGACGAGTTCACGCGGACTACTTTGCCGTTTCCCGGAGCCGGACTGCCTGGTGCATCGGAGAGTTCCAGAGCGTAAAGCAATCCGTCTGGTCCGAAATCCACTGCGGCGACGGTCGTAAACCCGGCCTTTGAATTCGGGATGCGATATCCAGGATTGAAGGGGAAGCCAGGCGCCATGTTGAAGCTATCGTCCCAGTCACCTTTGGAAATTGACAGAATGCGTGCCCATTGGGGATCAATCGACCTGATGCTCGCCGACCTGCGCGCGTTCATCTCCATCGTGGCGTGAGCGCAACGATGGAACGGCGGATGGATGACCCACTGCTACAAAGCTTCGCGACGGACGCCCTGCAGATTGGCAGCAGGGGGTCCCATTAGTCATTTCCGGCGCATGCCGACGGGCGCTTTACAATATTTCCGCTTTTGATTCGTCTATCTAAGTGAATGGAGGAAGTCCTCAGCGCGAGTGCGGCGGCTGTCGATCAGAATCGGCGCTTGTCGGAGACGATTGCCCTCGAGCACACGCGCCTACGGCACTTCATCCGCAGCCGCGTGCCTGATGTGGGCGAGGCGGAGGACATTCTTCAAGAAGTCTTTTATGAGCTGGTAGCAGCGTACCGGCTGATGAAGCCTATCGAGCAGGCGGGGGCGTGGCTGTTTCGTGTGGCCCGTAACAGGATTACCGACTTGTTCCGGCGCAAGGGCCGGGATCTTGCCGGTGATGGCACATTACGCAGCGTAGACGCGGACGCAGAGCGATGGGAAGATTTGCTGCCGTCTCGCGACGCAGGCCCGGAAGCGATTTATGCGAGGCAGTTGCTGCTCGAGGAGCTCGATGCAGCGCTCGACGAGCTTCCGAAGGAACAGCGCGAAGCTTTTGTGGCACACGAGATCGAGGGCCGGAGCTTCAAAGAGTTGAGTGAAGAAACCGGGGTCAGCGTCAACACTCTGCTGGCGCGCAAACGGTATGCCGTGCTTCAGCTTCGGCGCCGTTTGCAAGCCATATATCACGAGTTCAATAAGGATTGAGGAATGGACATGAGAAGAAATCGTGCGTTCAGAGGCGTCAAGATTGCGTTGTTTGCGATTGTCGCGGTAACCGTCGTCAGTCTGCTGGTCATGGGGCTTTGGAACGCTCTGATACCGGGCATATTCGGTCTGCGGAGGATTACTCTGGCGCAGGCGCTGGGGCTTTTGCTGCTGAGCAAGATTTTGTTTGGAGGGTTCCGGCCGGGAGGGGGAGGGCACCGCTGGCGCCGCAGGATGATGGACCGCTGGGAGCAAATGACGCCGGAGGAACGCGAGACGTTTAAGCAGGGGATGCGGCGCGGCTGCGGACGAAGTGGTCCGGCGGAAGCACGAACCAGCGGGGCGGAGGCGCGGGCATGATGGCGATGAGCTTCATCTGGGAGCAGATCCGGGCGGCACTCGCGAGAGGGGTGCAACAATGCGTGGTTGTGGGCTCACAAGCGTGGCAGGATTTGGCTTTGACGCCGGCGCTCGAGCCAGGGTTGCAGCTGTTCAACGTGCGTAACGCGCAAGCTCGGCCGGAATCGCTCGCGCAGGCTCTGGAAGAGTCACGCTTTGATAAGGAGAAGCCGGGACTGTTCATCTGGCTGGGGGATGCTGGGTTCCAGACGATAGACGCGGTGATGGGCGGACTTTCGTTTATCGCTTCACTGCCGCATGGGACAGGTGTAGTGCTTGACTATGCGGCCGAGCGCAGTTCGCTTCGCACCACGGCGAGAACAGCATTGGATGCGCTGGCGAGTTGCATCCCGTCGGCGAGCGGCGAGAAGTTTCTGATCGAGCCGCAGGCGGTCGCGGCGATGCTGCACGGATTTGGATTCCGGCAGATCGCGGACGTGACCGAGGATCTGCTGTGTGGCGGTCACTTAGTGAGCGCGAGGATTTGATGGTGGCGTGCTGTTCAGCATTGGGCTCGAGCGTAGGGCCGCGTTTGCTGGAGAACCCGAGCCGCCTACCAGATAGAACGACCGCATCTCTGCCTGGCAGCGGTCCACATGGATTCGAGACCGCATGAGCGCCTTGCGTGCTATCTGCGCAGTCTTTCCTGGCGTAAACCGAAAAAGACGTGCGAGACGGGAAAGGGGTTCGTCGGCTGCCGAGGCCTCTCGTACATTCACGCCTAAAATTGGTTTTAAGCACCCCCTAAACGGCATTCTTCGACAGGACGGGCCGGAACACCATCTGACGTAGTTCAACTCTGGGCTGCCAAGCTTGGTGGGGATATGCCCAGGTCGAGGCTGCAAGATTTGCCTTCACTCAACCCGGGAAAGGCTCACTGTTCTTCTTACCTTTCGGACCACACGCATTTCATGAATAGGTTCCCTCCTGGCCAATAAAGGCCCTTGGATTGACTCGGCGCCCCCCCAATCCCGACGACGATCCCCCCAAAACAAATTACTCTTCGAATGATCTATCTACTTTGAGGGTCAGCTATCGACCCGTTAGTTGTAGGAGCAGGGGGAATCGGTGGCTCTTCTTGACGTTGTTTTGGGACGTCCTCTGGCGTCGTCTGAAGAACGCGCTCAGCAGATAGGTCCCGTGAAGGGGATCCCAGTATTCGGGTTAGATGCCTTGGGCTCCGCCGCCTACGGACCCGAGGCTGCGCTTACCATTTTGATACCCCTAGGCGTAGCGGGCCTCAGCTATATAGTGCCCTTGAGCCTCAGCATTTTGGTGTTGCTGCTCATCGTTTATCTCTCTTATAGGCAGACGATCGCCGCCTACCCCTCGGGCGGCGGATCGTACATTGTGGCGCGCCAGAATCTTGGGACCTTTGCGGGACTTCTTGCGGCCTCGGCACTCCTCATTGACTACGCGCTCGATGCGGCTGTCGGCATCTCCACTGGGATCGGTGCTCTTACGTCGGCTATCCCGTCATTACACCCGCACACACTTCTGCTCTGTCTGGCCGCGCTTATGGTGTTGGCTATTGTTAACCTGCGCGGCGTAAGCGAAACGGGTGCTATCTTCCTGGTTCCCACCTACCTGTTCCTGGCGTGCATGGGCGTAGTTTTAGCATTGGGGCTCTTCAAGACCATCACGAGCGGTGGACATCCAGAACCGGCCACGAAATTGCCGACAACGCACGCTACTGCAGCGTTTAGTCTGTGGCTGCTCATTAAGGCATACGGCAGCGGCTGTACCGCTCTCACTGGCGTGGAAGCTGTCAGCAATGGGGTGGGTGCTTTTCGGGACGACCGTGTAAAGAATGCGCAGCGCACTCTGGGACTCATCATCCTTGCACTCGGGATCATGCTGATGGGCATCGCCATCCTCGTCAAAGCGTATGGCATTGTCGCAACGAATCCCAACCGCGGTGACTATCAGAGCGTTCTCTCAATGCTCTTCAGTGCGGTTACCGGGCATGGGTGGTTTTATTACCTCGCCATCTTTTCCGTTTTGATCTTGCTGACCCTTTCGGCAAATACCGCATTTGCTGATTTTCCGCGCGTCTGTCACTTCGTAGCAGAGGACGGATTCCTGCCCAGCGCGTTCGCAAATCGAGGACGGCGTCTCGTGTATGCGGAAGGCATCATTGTTCTCACGGTTCTGAGTGCTGCCCTTCTCATTGGTTTTGGTGGCATCACAGACAGGCTCATCCCGCTTTTCGCCGTAGGTGCCTTTTTGGCCTTCACCATGTCACAGGCCGGGATGGTGGCTCATTGGAGGAGGGAGGGCGGAAAGGGCGCACGTCGAAGCATGATGTTGAACCTGACGGGTACGCTCGCAACTGGGTCGACGGTTTTGGTGGTTATCATTGCGAAGTTCTCGCAAGGAGCATGGATCACCGTGATCGCGATTCCTGTACTGCTTTCCATGATGTACAGCGTTCATCGGCACTACGGCAAGTTGAGCCGTGAGATCCGCCTCTCGCGACCGCTCGATACGCATCTGGTTGGTGAACCGATTCTGGTGGTTACTATGCAGTCATGGAGCCGCGTGAACGAGCAAGCTTTGCGCGCCGCCATGGCGCTTTCGCACGATATCCGTGTTGTACACGTTGATGAGGAGGACAAGTCAAATGAGTTTTGTGACAAGTGGAAAGAGTACGTCGAAGAGCCGGCGCAACGGGCGAACCTGCCGCTTCCGCAGCTTGTTCGCTTGCAGTCTCCTTACCGCCTAGTCGTCACCCCAATCATTGACTTTGTAAAGCAATTGGCGGCCGACCATGAAGAGCGGCGCATTGTTGCCGTCATTCCGGAGCTTGTGGAACGCCGCTGGTTTCATTGGTTGCTTCATACACAACGTGCCGAGATCCTCAAAGCAAGATTGTTGATGGAAGGCCATGATCGCATCTCTGTCTTGAATATTGCTTGGTACCAGAAGTCCTCATGAAAACCAAAGCTTTGAGCGTTCTATCATTTGCGTCTTGTCTTAGGTCGAGGCCGGTGGATACACAACTGACACATCCCGTCGGGACTTGGAGTGCTTGGGCTATGCCGTCTGTTTTGACTTCAGCGATATGCTTGATAACCTTGAGCCCAAGCTTTTCGTAAAAGCGAACGCTGTGCTCCAGGTCCCGGCAGGTAATACTGACATGCTGAGGCTGGTCAAGCATTCGTAATTCCTGTTCGTAGCGGCGCAGTAAGAACCACCTCAACAGGTGTAATTCACTCGTGCGAGTAGAGCCGGAGGGCCGTGGCGAAGACCTTGGCGTGAAAGATCGTCGCACCTTGTCCGCCGTTGCCGTCGCTCGTCACGATGTAGAGATCGTTCGTGCCGGGCTTTATTGCCATACTGGTGGACTGCAGGTTGTGCCCTGCATCCCTACCGGGCAACAGTATCTGTCCGATAGGGATGCCGTTCTTGTTGAACACCAGCACGCGGCCTTGGCTGTAGATCGCCACATAGAGATTACTGTCGCTATCGGCGCGCATCGAATCCGGAGCCGGACCGATGAAATGATAAGGAATTGCTGTGCCGACTGGTGCGATGGCCGTCGGGGACGCCAGGACCACCCGATGCAGGAGGTTTCTGGCGAACTCGGTGACCCACAATTCCTTTCCGTCTGGGCTGAGCGCGATCCCGTTTGCCATTGCAAGTTGTGGCAGCACGGGTGTGATCGTCTTGAAGTCAGGCGATACGTAGTAGGCGCCTCGCTTCGGTTCGGTCGAGATCCCTCGAAAGTCACTGAAGTAAAAGCCGCCATGTGCGTCGAAGACCAAGTCATTCGGCATATAGCCGGCCTGGGCGGGAACGATGGTCTGCATACCCGTTCCATCTGGCGTCACAACGGCGACTAAACGGTTCCCCTTTGGGATATTCATGGCCGCGATGAAGATCCGCCCGTCCATGCGAATCGCGATACCTCCTGGACTGACGTCATTCAACGAGACAACAGTAGAGAGGCGTTTATCCGGCGTGAGGCGCAGCACACGCCGGCCGGAGACGTCGCAGAAGAGCAGATTGCCCTTACGATCGCACGCTGCACCCTTGAGAATGATGCCCTCAATGGGACGCTTTGAACCAGGGCTCGGCCACAACAGTCTGCAAGCCGCGCTCGGACCCGGGAATCGGCACCGGCCCGCGCGTTTGCGCGTCATAGGCTAAGGCGAGAACCGATCCGCGGCTTTCAGCCTGAGCACCTACCGCGAGACACGCGAATAGAATCGATGCGGCAAGAAATGCGCGGCGACAGTCGATGGCGATGGACCCAGGTCGATCGCGAATCTCGAACGCGTGATGAAGGGCGGACGGACCAGAGGGCGATAGAGAGCCGCTTGCGAGCGCTTGCGGGAGTCATCCAGATTTCCTGCAAGCGCTTGCACTACGATGGGAGGGCCCCTATGCGAAACCTGTTCCTCGTCTTCCTGCTCGGATCGTCCACGGTTCTGGCGCAAAACACGGCCACTCTGACGATCGATACTTCCCACGCGAAGGGGAAAGTGAGCCCTACGCTTTATGGCTTGATGACGGAGGAGATTAACTACTCCTACGATGGCGGCCTGTATGCGCAGCTGATTCGAACGCCAGCTTTTCACGCAGCCTGGGATGAACCTGCGCACTGGTTTGCGATGCCGTACGGAAATGCGCAAGCGACGATGCAATTGGACAAGAATGTATTCCGGATTCCGGAGCGTCCGATTTCTTTGCGCTTCGATGTGAAGCGGGCGAGCACAGACAATACGGCTGCTTTGGGCAACGAAGGCTACTGGGGGATTCCGGTATTGCCGTCCAAGACCTATCGGGCGACGATCTACGCGAAGGGAAACGATGTGGGGCCGATTACGGCGAGTATCGTGAGCAGCGATACAGGACAGGTTTTGGCCAGCACGAAGACGGAACCGGTGGACAGTGATTGGCACGAATATCACTTAGAACTGGCGACCCGGGGCGACATCAAACCATCGACCTCGAACAGATTCGTCCTCAGTGTTGCCCATTCGGGCACAGTTTGGTTCGACTACGTCTCCCTGTTCCCGCCGACTTACGAGAACCGTCCTAACGGCAATCGCATTGACCTGATGGAGAAATTGGCCGCCATGAAGCCCGCGTTCCTGCGCTTCCCAGGCGGTAATTACCTGGAGGGCGACACGATTCGCGAGCGCTTTGAATGGAAGAAGACACTGGGCGATCCGGCTGACCGGCCAACGCATCGCTCGCCGTGGAACTACCAATCGAGCGACGGTATGGGCCTGCTGGAGTTCCTCGAATGGTGCGAAGACTTGAATATGCAGCCGCTGCTGGCTGTGTATGCGGGCTATTCGCTGCAGGGCGAGCACGTCGAACCAGGGGAAGCGCTGAAGCCGTACGTGGAGGACGCTCTGGACGAGATCGAGTATGTGACGGGCGACACGTCTACTAAGTGGGGCGCTGCGCGAGCCAGGGACGGTCATCCGAAGCCGTTCCCTCTTCATTACGTCGAGGTAGGAAACGAAGACTTCTTTGACAAATCGGGCAGCTACGAAGGGCGCTTCGCTCAATTCTTCGAAGCGATCAGAGCGAAATATCCGAACCTCCAATTAATAGCAACGACAAAAGTCAGTAAGTCGAAACCGGATCTCCTGGACGAACACTTCTACCAGCGCGCAGACGAGATGTTCAACATGGCCGACCACTACGATCACGCGGGCCGCACCGGGCCAAAGATCTTCGTCGGCGAATGGGCCACGCGGGAAGGAACACCTACTCCCGACATGAACGCTGCCTTGGGCGACGCAGCCTGGATGACGGGTCTCGAGCGTAACAGCGATCTTGTCGTCATGGCCAGCTACGCTCCGCTATTCGTCAATGTCAGCCCAGGGGGCATGCAGTGGGCGACGAACCTGATCGGGTACGATGTCTCGCGCAGTTATGGGTCCCCGAGCTATTGGGCGCAAGTCTTGTTCAGCAATCATCTGGGCACGGAAATTCTTGACGGGGACCTGAAGAGTTCGGAGCCACGCGTGTTTTATTCGGCAACCCGCGACGGAGAATCGGGCCGTATTTACCTAAAGGTCGTGAATGCTTCCAGCACTCCGGTGAATATGCAAATCAATCTTGGCGGTATGAATTCGACGGAACGGCATGCACGGATGTGGACGCTGGCGGGCCATAGCCGGGCGGACACGAATCTGATCGATTCGCCCGACGAGGTGAAGCCGCGCGAGTCTTCCATCGACGTGCGGTCATCGTTTGCGCATAAGTTCGATCCGCTTTCGATCAACGTAATTGAGATCCGGCCGGCGAACTCGAAATAGGGCGGTACCAGCAAGCGTTCAGGTATCTTTAAGGTTCATCTTTTACGCTTGCGGGGTATGGCCTCAGCCGTTTCGCCATCACCATGGCGGCAGCAGCTTTCTAGCAGTTGCACAAGCGCGGATGTTCGGTACAAGCGCAAGTACATACCGAACTTCGAGGTAGATCAGGCTATTCGGGAAGCGTATGAGCGGCAGCGGCAGGGCGATCGCAAAGCTCTGTTGGCCGTGAGCGCCAGACTCGGGTGGCCGAAGAACGCCGTTTGCAAGCGCGCCGCGGAACTTGGGCTGCCGCGAGTAAAAGAGCCGTCGTGGACTAATGAAGAAGAGCAAGTGCTGGAGCGGTGGGCGCATCTGGCGCCAAGCGGGATCCGCATGCGGCTGGCGCTTGCCGGATTCTGCCGTTCGATCGCGGCCATCCAGATAAAGCTCAACCGGGAACGCATGAAGCAAAACCTGGACGGCTATTCCGCAAACGGTCTTGCCGACGCTTTAGGGGTTGATACACACAAGGTGCTGAGTTGGATCCGACGAGGACTGCTGCGTGCACAGCGGCGTGGGACAGAGCGGACGGCGAGCCAAGGCGGCGATACGTGGTGGATTGCCCGCCGCGAGGTGAAGCGGTTCGTGCTGCGGGCGCCGGACGAGATCGATCTTGCACGAGTCGAAAAAATCTGGTTTCTAGATCTGCTAACAGACGGGAAGATCGGCAGCGCGCGTGTTGAGTAAAGGAGGACTTTGCATGTGGTCGAAACGCAATTGCATCCAAGTGATCGTGGCAGCGCTCGCGATTCCCTTGGGTTTGGCAGCGCAGCAGGAGTGGGCTGTCGAGAAAACATTCCATATAGGGGGCGTCGGCGGCTGGGATTACGTGACCGTTGATTCCACGGCCCACCGGCTGTATGTCACGCGCACGACGCACACCATGGTCATTGATTCCGATTCCGGCAAGGTCATTGCCGATATCACAGGCCAAAAGATCTCGCATGGAGTAGCCATCGTGCCCGAGGTGGGGCGCGGATTCATTACGGACGGCGGAGGCTCGGGAGCAATTGTCGTTTTCGATTTAAAAACGGATCGTATCCTCGGGACGCTTGCCGCGCAACCTGATGCAGACGGGATTATCTACGACAAGGGCAGCGGGTTGGTGTTGGCCGTATCGGGCGATTCCGGAGTGCTCATGACGTTCAAGCCGGAGATCGATCCGGTGCATGGAAAGATTGATGCTCCGATCCAATTAGGAGGCAGCCCCGAATTTCTGGCGGCGGATGGCGGCGGCAAGGTGTACATCAATTTGGAAGACAAGGATCAGGTGGCCGTAGTCGATCTGAAGTCGCGCAAGGTGCTTGCAAAGTGGCCGGTTGCGCCGGGTGGCGAACCGGTGGGCCTAGCTCTGGATACAAGCAATCACCGGCTTTTTATCGGCTGCCGGAAACCTCAAAAGATGGTTGTGATGAGCACGGATGACGGCAAAGTGACGGCTGATCTGCCCATCGGCGCGGGCGTGGATGCAACCAAGATTGACGGCAACTATGCATTTGCGAGCTGCCGGGATGGCTCGCTCCTCATCGTAAAGGCAAGTTCACCAGCAAAGTTCACCGTCGCGCAGATAGTAAAGACGCCAGAAGGGGCGCGAACCATGGGAGTGGATACGGCAACTCACAAGATCTACCTGCCGACAGCCGAGCTTGAACCTGCCGCACCCGGAGCCCGCCCGCGACCGAAGCCCGGAACGTTCATGATCGTGGTGGTTGCCCCGAAACAGTAAACGTAAGCTGGAGCCATGCGCGTCCTGGTTGCTGAAGACGATCCGGCGATGGCCTTTCTCTTGAAGACGAGCCTGGAGGAGGAGGGCTGCTCGGTTGCGTTGGCCGCCGATGGACTGAAGACGATCCAACAGGCCCGGCGTGAGCAGTTCGATGTGCTGATTCTTGACGTGATGCTGCCTCACATGGACGGGTTCATGGTTGCGCGCAGCTTGCGACGCGAGCATTGTTACACGCCTATTTTGTTTCTCACAGCGCGAGACGGGAACCAAGACGTCGTGACCGGATTAGATCTGGGCGGCGACGATTACGTAACAAAGCCCTTCTCGTTCGAGATTTTGTTGGCGAGAGTGCGCGCGCTGGGCCGCCGAGTTTCCGCGCCTCTGCCCGATCTGTTCCGGGTGGGAGACCTGCTGATCGATTGCGAGACGCAGCAGGCAAGCCGGGGCGGGAAGCCGATGCGGCTCAGCCCGACGGAGTTCAAACTGCTGGCGATTTTAGCGCGGCAGGCTGGCAGGGTGGTGACTCGGGAGCGGATCTGGGAGGAGCTGTGGGGTGATGAGGACGTGCAGAATAGTACTCTCGACACATTCGTTTGCCTGCTGCGGCAGAAGGTCAATACTGATGCGGGGCACGAGCTGATACACACCGTGCGGGGCGTTGGTTACAGCCTCCGATCCCAATCCGGATGAAGCGCTCCTCGATCGGAATCCGGCTGGCAGCGTGGTACGCAGGTGTGCTGGCTCTTGCGCTGGGTGTGTTCTCGTTCGCGGCAGTTGGGGAACTGCACAGGCTGGCGACCGAAACAGCGACATTGCAATTGCAACAGGCAATTGCCGGGGTAAGGCAAATCGTGCGTGAGCATACGCTTCATCCCGAAGATGCGCTCGAAGAAGAGCTCGGGGAGTATGCAGACGAATTGCGGCCCGGGATTGTGTTGTCGGTTCGTTCCGGCGCATGGTTGACTCGTGCGCCCGGACGAACACCGGCCGCACGTGATGTAAAAACTCTGACGGACGTCATCGATGAAGCGGGGCGGCGATATCTGGTGCAGGCGACACTTTCAACCGCACCGGAACTCCTGCTCATCCACCGTTTCGGAGACGCGTTGGCCATCACTGTGCCTGTGATGCTTGCGTTCGCATTGGGGGTCGGTTATTGGATCAGCCGGCGAGCCCTGCGTCCGGTAGACGAGATCACGACCGCAGCAAAATCGATCGGAGTTGATAATCTTTCCCGCCGGCTGCCAGTACCCGCGTCACGCGACGAATTGTACCGGCTCACGGAAGCGTGGAATGATATGCTGCGCCGGCTCGAAGACTCTGTAGACAGGCTATCCCAATTCACGGCCGACGCGTCGCATGAGTTGCGTTCTCCACTAGCAGTGCTACGCGCCACCGCCGAGGTGGCGTTGCGGAGGGAACGAAGCGCGGACGATTACAGAGCGGCTATCGAGCAGATCCACTCGCAAGCGATCACGCTGTCGGGACTCGTCGACGATTTGCTTCAACTCGCGCGCGCGGAGAACGGTACGGCACAGGCGCTCTCACCGGTCGATCTGGGGGAGGTGATCCGCCCCGTCTACACGAATCTGCGTCCGAGTGCCGAACAGAAGAACCTTACCTTCGATCTGAATGTCGAAACAAAGAAGAGCAGCATCGAGGGAGACCAGCAAACGATGGAACGCCTGGCGGCGATCCTGATTGACAACGCGATTAAGTACACGCCCGCTGGAGGCGCTGTTTCCGTTAGAGTGCGCGACGCAGATCAAACCCGAATTGCTTTGGAGGTGTGCGACAACGGGCCGGGAATTGGACCGGAGCACCTGCCGCACATCTTCGATCGCTTCTATCGAGTAGATCGGGCGCGAACGCCGGGAAGTGGAGGTGTGGGACTCGGACTTGCGATCGCAAGGAGCATTGCGCGGGTGCATGGGGCGGAACTCGAGGTGGATAGTGAAGTCGGGCGAGGCTCGATATTTCGCGTTCTATTCCGGCGCGACGCTACAGACCTGGAACACGCATAATGCTTCAGGTAAGTTGGCCTTTTTTGGCATAGTCGATCAAGTAGTCACAGCCGCGGGCGGCGAGAGCCATCATCGTGAGCGTCGGATGCTTATCGCCGGTGGTAACGAAGCAGCCGCCCCCGAAGACGAACAAATTCGGAATGTCGTGTGTTTGACAGGACGAGTTGAGCACGCTGCTTCGGCGATCGGATCCCATGCGGCAGGTGCCGACCTCGTGAATCAAAGCGCCCGGTACACCGATGTGCGGCTCCGCATGCGCGACCTCCCCGCCCGCCGCATGAAGCAATTCGAGAGCGCGTGCGAAGAAGTCGCGATAAATCTTTTCGTCGTTATCTGAGTGGGTGCAGGTAATCTTCAGGACCGGAATGCCCCAGTGGTCTTTCACGACGGGATCTAAGGCCACGAGGTTCTCCTTGCGGGCAAGCATCTCGCCGCCGGACATCCAGACCCGTACATACGATGGATAGAGTTCCTTGACGCTGCGTTTGTAATCGGAGCCAAAGCCGGGAAGGGTGGGAGCGAATGCAGGGAATTCGGCCGCGCCGCCGGTAGCGCTCATGGCGTAGCCGCGAATAAATCCATTCGCGCCTGGCTTGCCGGAGATGTTCTGGAAGTTCGGGATGTAGAGCCCGCCGGATTTGCCGTCATCGTTGCGAATCCGAGTGTTCTTCAGTTGCGGCAGAAAGCCCGTTACTGCGTTGCCCGCCACCTGGTCCATGAGGTAGTGGCCCAGCACTCCGCTGCTGTTCGCAAGACCACCTGGCGCTGAGTTCAGCAGCAGCCGCGTATTTTCAAGCGAGGATCCGGCGAGAACAACCGTACGTGCGTGCGCTTCCACGATGCGATTCGTGAACCGCTCGATGTATCTGACGCCCTGTGCGCGATTCTCAGCATTCGTCAATACATGGCTCACTACCGAGTCGCACTGGACCGTGACATTGCCCGTCTTCAGGGCGGGGGGCAAAGTCACCGCGACCGTGTTGAACATAGCTCCGACGTCGCAACCATTCACGCAGTTGCCGCAGTAGTGGCAGGGCGGACGGTTGTTCAGCATGCGCGTCAGTTGGGCAACTCTGCGCTGTGTGGCCGGCATGCCAATCTTTCTGCAAGCTGCTGAAAATATGGTTTCGGCGCAGTTGAGCGGCATAGCAGGCTGAAACGCGCCATCAGGGAACTGCGGCAGGTTGGCGGGCGCGGCGCTTACTCCGATGAAGCGCTCCACACGCTCGTAGTAAGGCGCGATCTCGGCATACGAGATCGGCCAATCGTCACCGTAGCCGTCGCGCGATGCGGATTTGAACTCCAGATCCGACATGCGGTCGCTCGCGCGTGACCAATGCAGGGTACGGCCACCCAGCACCCGGGAGCGAGACCATACGAACGGCTTGCCCTCCGGAGTGGTGTATGGATTCTCACGGTCATCGATCATGATCCGGTAGTTGTATTCGGTGGAGCCTCTGTAGTATTTGCGGAGGAGGCCGGGTTTACCCATCCCATGAAATTGCAGTTCGTAGGGCCAACGATGGCGGAAATCGCGATATGGCACCACTTCCGAACCAGCCTCCAGCAGCAGTGTTTTGAAACCTGCTTGCCCCAGCGCCATGGCCGCCCAGCCACCACAAGCACCAGAGCCGACAATGATCACGTCGTAGCTTTCCATCAGCGTTGATGCTCCGGATGCGTGCATCCTGGAAACTCGGTGAGATAGGCCAATCCTTGATACTGCAGGTTGTCGATTAAGCCAGCACGAGATGTGTAGAAGCTGAACACGGTCAAATCCTTCATCAGCCGGAAGTGGACGAAATTGGCGTCCGCGGGCTGGGACGCTGTAGTCAGGAAAGCGATTTGCTGAGCAGTGTTCTTGCTTGAGAACTCATTCGCGTTCAACCATTCGAGCGCGGCGCGCCAATGCTTCTGCATCTCCGGTGCGTACTCGCTCGCATTTGCCAGCAGAAAATCAATAAACGGGGCCACATGCGCTTCGCGCGCGCCAGGGGTTTCGTCGGTGGGAATCAGGATGGAGGTGAACTCGTCGAGCGTATGAAAGTCGGATGTGGAGAAGAACTGAGGTATGTAGTTTCTCCAGCGCTCGGGACTCGGTGGCGCTTGCGATTCATGGTCGTGCGCGCTTGCCAGCCATGAGTTGAAAAAGGACTGTCCGGCTGCGGTCGCTGCGATGCGGCTCAGCAGCGTGAGGGCTTCACGCCGATCCATGCTTGAGATAGTATCGCGGAGGAGCAGAGAGAATATTGCGTTCTAATATCGTGCAGATTTCGCTCGATTTTACCGATCTGGGAGCCGCCCTCGATGCGGCAGAAGTGGCCGTTCGGGCCGGCGTTGATTGGCTGGAAGCCGGAACGCCTTTGATACTTGCCGAAGGGGTTCGAGCGGTGCGGGAACTACGTGCGCGGTTCCCCGAGCACCCGGTCGTGGCAGATATCAAATGCATGGACGGCGGCTATCTGGAAACCGAACTTATGGTGAAGGCGGGCGCGAGCAAAGTGACGGTCATGGGTCAAGCGCATGACGAGACGATTGAGATGGCGGTGCAGGCGGCAAGACAACACGGAGCGGAAATCATGGGCGATACGATGAATTTGCCCGATGTGGTTGAAGGCTCGAAACGGCTGGAAGCCCTGGGTTGCTCATATATCGTGCATCACATCGGTTATGACATGCGCACTCTAAGACGGAAACGGAATCTACCCGCTCCTACGCCTCTGGACCAACTGCGTCAGATTGTGAAGGCGGTATCGATTCCGGTGCAGGCAGTGGGCGGCTTGACGCTTGACCAGGCCGTGCAGTGCCCCAGTTACGGTGCGCATCTGGTTGTGGTGGGGGCTCCGTTGGTCATTCAAGGTACTTCGTTTCAGGCCGCGAGCGGGAATGTGGAGGATGTACTGCGCCTGGTTTGCGAGAAGGTACACAACTTCGTATGATGCGCGCTTTGGTGAACTATGCACGGGATCCACTCTCGGTGGAATTGCGCGAGGTGCCGACGCCCGATATCGGCCCGAATGACGTGCTGCTGCGAGTCGGCGCAGTGGGCGTGTGCGGGAGCGACCTGCACCAATGGCAAGGTTCGCACGGCTGGTCAGTAAATTATCCCTGCATCCTTGGCCACGAGTTCGGCGGGACTATTGAAAGAACGGGCGCGGCTGTCAAGGGATTTAAAGAGGGCGATCGGGTAGTGAGTGAAACTGCCGCTGTGATTGACGAGAGCTCTCCTCTGAGCCGGCGTGGTCTATACAATCTCGATCCGGCACGCAAAGGGTTCGGCTACGGCGTGGATGGCGCGATGACGGCCTATGTACGCGTACCGGAGCGATGCCTACACCATATTCCAAACACACTCCCTTTTGAGAAGGCCGCACTCACTGAGCCTTGTTGTGTCGCTTACAACGCCGTTTGCGTGAACGGACGCGTGTCGCCCGGAGACGAAGTGCTGGTGCTCGGCCCAGGGCCGATCGGTCTGTTATGCGCCAAAATGGCGAAGCTCAGCGGGGCGGGGAGAGTCACTGTCGCGGGCCTTCCTGCCGATGCGCAACGATTG
The DNA here is from genome assembly GCA_963795905.1 of uncultured Acidobacteriaceae bacterium. Taxonomy (GTDB): domain Bacteria; phylum Acidobacteriota; class Terriglobia; order Bryobacterales; family Bryobacteraceae; genus Bog-105. The sequence continues at coordinate 92,878 of CAWCJG010000004.1, forward strand.
GGAGTTGCGCTGTCGTTCGGAGCTGACGAGGTATTGACGAGCTCGGCGCCGTCGGGCTATGCGGCCGACGTGGTCATTGACGCCGCGGGCGTTTCGGCAACCTTGAAAGCGGCCCTCGAATACGTTCGTCCTGCCGGGCAGATCATCAAGGTCGGATGGGGACCGCAGCCGCTTGGCTTCAGTCTCGATCTGCTTGTGCAGAAAAATGTGACGCTGCATGGCAGTTTCTCGCATAACTGGCCAGTGTGGGAGCGGGTCATCTCCATGCTGGTTTCGGGGCAGCTTGACGTAGCACCCATTGTGAGCCGCGTGTGCGATCTGGATAACTGGCACGACTGCTTTGAAAAGATGCACTCCGGCGAGTACGTTAAGGCTGTACTGACAGTGTAAGATCGACTCGGAGGAAACAGGTTGACCATAGCTGAAGTATTGTTGTTGGATTTCGATGCCGAGATGTCAAACACGCGCCGGACGCTCGAACGCGTACCGGAAGGGAATGCGGACTACAAACCGCATCAGAAATCGATGCCTCTGGGCAGATTGGCCATGCACTGCGCCACACTGCCTTCATTTGCCTGCTACATCCTGGAGGATGAGGGAATGGATCTGGCCACGCCGAAGCGGCAGTTCCCGGATTTGACATTCAAATCGCGCGAAGATTGCCTGGGGCAGCTTCACGAGAACTCCGCGAAATGCCGGCAGCTTCTGGCAGCGGCATCGGATGAAGAACTGTCGGTCAAATGGGCGCTTACGTACGGCGAACGTGTGATCTGGAACGGATCACGTGCACAGACGTTTCGCACTATGTTTTTCGATCACATGATCCATCACGTAGCCCAGTTGGGCGTCTACTTGCGGCTGAACGATGTGCCAGTGCCGGGGCTGTATGGACCGTCCGCCGACGAGCCATTTCCGGCCTGAGCGGCGGGGACGGCTTTGAGCTGCTGCAGTTCGGATTGGAGGCGCAACCACTGCTTGTGTTTTTTCTTGGTCGCGATCGGCGCGTTGGAATCTGCGTAGTAACCCAGAATGTTGCGGCGCATTGACTCGCTTACGTGGGCGAAGTGATCCGCCGCAAGATGATCCACCCAGTACGCGTATGCCTTGTCTTCGAGTCGATACTCGCCGGGCTTGGCGGGACGCCCGATATCGTAATTGGGATCGCTGAGCGTGAGGGATCGATCCTGTTCTGCCCGCAGCTGCCCCTGGTACTCGCCGATGGCCTTGTTGAAGCTGGCCATGAACAGGTTTTCCACGTCAGCCGTAGGCATGCGTAGTTTTAGCGAGTGCAGAGGGCCGATGGGAGGCAGCAACTTCAAAAGAATCCCCAGGATGCGGTCTGGAAGCGAGGGACGGATGTAATCTTTTCCCCAATCATGTTCGTAGGCGGCCCGGCGCATGGCGTACACGAACTTGCGGCGGGTCACAGTGGGTTGCGATCGTTCGATTTCGTCGCGGCGCTGTGCCCAGGCAATCCGGGTGGCCCGAGGGATCCAGATACTTACATCCCGGCGGTACGAGCCGATCGCCTTGGGAAAGTTGCCGAACACGTCAGTCAATTCCAGGCCGTAGGTATCGCGGAAGGCCCGAGCAATGAGGTCACTCGCAACATAGAATCCGATGAAATCGTGATAGGCCGCGGGGGCAAACCGTCCTTTTGCCACTTCGAGCACATCGAATCCGAACTCTGTTTTGATGTGAGCCGCGGGGTCCTGCTCGTAGTAGACGATTGGGCCGAAGCGGATGCGCAGTTTGGGATACAGAATGGCTTCGCCGGGGTTCGTTGCGAAAGTGTGCACATCGATATCGGATGAATAGTGCGACAACGCGCCGAGAGCAAAGGCCAGTTCGTCCAGCGACTGTGCATCGCGAACCAGGGCAAGCACGAACGCGCCGGTCCGGATATAGTGCGTCATATCGCTGAACTCTTTGTTGCCGTGCGGGTAATACCCAAGGTCCTGGATGATGGCGCCGCCGTAGGCGAAACCGTGGGCTCGCTTGAGATCATCCGGAGTCGTGGACGGATAAGCGGCCTTGAGGACGGGGCTCAGCGTGGAATCCCATGTAGCGTCGATGACCGCCTCGTGCGAGAGCACGGAAGATGCTGTCAGACAGGCGGCAAAAAAATTGAGGCAAAGAACTGCACGGAGGAACTGATACCTCGGCACGTCCCCAAGGTATCAACTTGAAAATCTGGGACAGCTTAGAGTCGATTCGCCGGTGCCTGTCCTGCTAAAATTCCAATTTGCCGCAGACATCCCGAGCACCCTCCGCCAGCGCCGACCATTTGAAGAAATTGATCCGTGAGGTCCCGGATTTCCCGAAGCCGGGCATCAACTTCTTTGACATCACAACATTGCTGAAGGATAAGAACGGCTTCCGGGAGACGATCGACCTTTTGCAGGACCATTACCGGGGCAGGGATATCGATGTGGTGGTCGGTATTGAGGCCCGCGGCTATTTCTTTGCGCCTGCCATGGCCCATGCCTTGGGAGCCGGGTTCGTGCCGGTTCGCAAACCCAAGAAGCTGCCGCATACGGTGAAGAGCGTCGAGTATGACCTGGAGTACGGCACTGACACCCTGGAAATCCACGCGGATGCGGTGGAACCCGGGCAGAATGTGCTGATTGTGGACGATGTGCTGGCGACGGGAGGCACAGCGTCGGCGGTCTCGCGCCTGATCGAAACGCTCGGTGGCAAGGTTGTGGGCTTAGCCTTTGTGATCGAGCTGACTTTCTTAAACGGGCAAACGAAACTCGCCGGTCACGACGTGTTTTCGTTGTTGCAGTATTGAGACGGCTCCGGCGACATCTGTGCGCGTAGTCGTCCCGTCCTTCGCCAAGCTCAACCTGGACTTGCGCGTCCTGCAGAAGCGGTCTGACGGATACCACGAGCTCCGCACTATTTTTCAAACGATCAGCCTGAAGGACTCGCTGGCCATCGAATGGCGGAAGGCCCGGGCAACCAGCATACGGCTGGACAGCTCAGTCGAAATCCCGGACAACCTGGTGGTGCGCGCGGCTCGCGCGGTGCTCGATCATCTGAAAACAACCGGTTCCGTCGAATTCTCGCTGCGAAAGAAGATACCGATGGGGGCGGGGATGGGCGGCGGCTCGAGTAATGCGGCCGCGGTTTTGCTGGCCTTGCCGGCCCTGATGGGAAAGCGGATTGCCTATCCCGAACTGGTTGCAGTTGCGGAAGCTCTGGGTAGCGATGTGGCGTTTTTTCTGCACGGCGGGACAGCGCTGGGCATGGGGCGCGGCACGGAACTCTACCCCCTGCCGGACCTGCCGCCTATGCCGGTAGTGGTATTAGCTACGGGGATTCACGTATCGACGGCGGAGGCGTATGGAGGGCTTCACCGAACGTTGACAATCGAGCCATGGTCCCCTATTCTGAGAGAGTTTCAGACGATCGCCTGGGATCTGGACGGCTTGCGTCTTGACCGACTTCCGTTGACAAACGATTTCGAAGGCGCCGTTTTCGAAGCTCATCCCCAGTTAGCCGGATACGTTCGAAGACTTCGTCGGCTAGGCGCGAAGCCGGCGATGATGACCGGCAGCGGGTCCGCGGTATTTGGCGTGTTCGAGCAAACAGTAGAAGCGAAAAACGCCGTGAATGCTTTTGGATCGGGGGTGGCGACCTTGGCTCGTTTCGTTCCGCGCAAGCAGTACCGGCGGGCCTGGATGAAAGCTCTTGGACCAGCGGCAGGCAGCTTCCTGCGGCGGTGATCGTCAGGACTAGGACACATGGCGGCTTCAAAACTCGCACGACCCTTGTACACCGACTTCAAGGTTTTCAGCGGCACGGCTAACCCGGCCTTGACTCGCTCGATTTGTGAGCATCTGGAAGTCCCGGTTGGCTGTCTGATGATCAAGAACTTTGCCGATGGCGAGACCCACCTGCAAATTCAGGAGAATGTGCGGGGAGCCGACGTTTTCGTGGTCCAGCCAACATGTCGGCCGGTTGACCAGCACCTGATGGAGCTGCTGCTGATCCTGGATGCCTTGAAGCGGGCCAGCGCCGAACGGATCACCGCCGTGATACCCTATTATGGGTACGCACGACAGGACCGGAAGGACCGTCCGCGTATGCCGATCTCCGCGAAGTTGGTGGCCAGCCTCCTTGAGCGGGCCGGTGCAAACAGGATTTTGGCGCTCGATTTGCACGCCGCTCAGATCCAGGGTTTCTTCGATATTCCGGTAGATCACCTGTTTGCCGCTCCGGTTCTGGTCGACCACTTTGAGCAGAACTATACCGCGGAGGAGTTGATTGTGGTGTCGCCGGATGCCGGCGGCGTGGAGCGCGCGCGCAATTTTGCAAAGCGCCTCGGAGTGCCGCTGGCGATCATCGATAAGCGGCGCACCGATGCAAACGTGGCCGAGGTGATGAACATCATTGGCGACGTGCGTGGGAAATATTGCCTGATGGTGGATGACCTTGTCGATACCGCAGGCACGCTGGTCAAAGGTGCGGAGGCTCTGCTGGAAGCGGGCGCGAAAGGCGTCACGGCCTGTGCGAGCCATGCGGTGCTTTCAGGGCCGGCGATTGACAGGATTAGCCAGTCTTCCATGAAGGAACTGGTGGTGACAGATTCGATCCCGTGCGCGCCGGAGGCTCTGGCGACCGGGAAAATTCGTGTGATGTCAGTCGCGCCTTTACTGGCGCGGGGCATCCGGTCGATCCACGAAGGCGGATCGATCAGCACATTGTTTATGTAGGTTTTTGTTGATAACGCAAACCAGGGGCCGGGTGCTCGGTGAGTAGTGGCAGGCAGCCGTCCTGGTGATGAGGTGAAAGAAAGGTGAGAAAAGAGATTACCGTCGTTGCAGAACCAAGAGAGCAACGCGGCAAGAATGAGGCGCGCCGTCTGCGGGTTCGCGGGTCGGTGCCGGCCGTTCTTTACGGAGGGCTTGCGGGCGCACAGCCGATCGCGGTCAGCCCCAAGGAGATCGTCAAGATCCTGCACAGCAAGACCGGGCACAACACGATCTTCAACCTGGATGTGACAGGTAAAGAGAACACGCCGGTCATGATCGTCGACTGGCAGTTCGAGCCCGTCCGGGAAACGCTGCTGCACTGCGATCTGAAGCGCATTGATTTGAGTAAGCGCATTACGGTCAAAGTGCCTGTTATTACAAAGGGCGATCCGAAGGGCGTCAAGATACAAGGCGGCATCCACGAAATTATCACGCGTGAAATCGAAATCGAGTGTCTGCCGGACGAAATCCCGGAGCAGTTCGAGATAGATGTAGCGGATCTCTCAATTAACCAGAGTATCCGCGCCGGTGAAATCCCGCTAGCCGGTTCGATGAAGCCTGCTCAGTCCGGCTGAGGCGGTCATTTCGCACGTGGTCTCGTTGAGAGCTGAGGAGGCCGCCCCTGCGGTTGAGGCTGGACCGCGCCTGCGGCAGAGCCTGAAGTCATGAAGAAGGGTAAGAAGGAAGAGGTTGGCGAAGCCGCTGCTCCGCCCAAGAAGAAGTAGCTGAGAAGATTGCCGAGTGGAGAGTGCGGGAGGCAGCACGCCTGACGGCTCCGAAGGTTCATCGCTGCAGGTGATCGTCGGGCTGGGGAATCCGGGCATTCGCTACGAGAACACGCCCCATAACATGGGCTTTCTTGTGGCGGATGAACTCGCGCGGCGGCACTCGATACGCTTCGCTAAGGGTGAGGGCAATTCAGTGGCGGGTGCGGGGCGAATAGACAGCAGGGCTGTTCTGCTGGTGAAGCCCCAAACTTTCATGAATTTGTCAGGGGAGTCGGTGGGTGCAATCTTGCGCTATCGCAGGTTGACCAACCGGGACCTGATTGTGGTTTACGACGAACTCGATCTGCCTTGGACCGCTCTGCGGATCAAGAAGGAGGGTTCGGCGGCTGGACACAACGGTGTCAAGTCGGTAATCGCTGCCTTGGGCACGAATGTGTTCACCAGAGTGCGGGTGGGTATACGCCCGGATAGGCTGGTAAGCGATGCAGCGGAGTACGTTCTCGCGCCGTTTCGACGCGAGATGAAGCAGGACGTGGAGGAAGTGGTGTCGTATACCGCGGACGCCGTGGAATCCATAGTTGCCGAAGGCGCCGATAAGGCCATGGCGAAATTCAATCGCCGCGCCAGAGGCTTAAAAGAAGAGGAAAGATGAGAATCTACGAGGAGTTGTTCATCGTCAAGCCGGATGCCACGGACGAAGAAGTGGATCCGCTGATCGAACAATTGAAGGGTGTCGTTACCCACGCGGGCGGCACGGTGGAGAAGACCGAAAAATGGGGCGTTCGCAAGCTGGCGTATCGCGTCCTGAAGTACAACGAGGGACAGTACATCCTGCTGCAGTTCACGGCCAAGCCAGATACTGTAAAGGAATTGGAACGCCGTCTGCGCGTGGCCGACCTGGTGGTCAAGTTCATTACGGTTCGCATCGACGAGAAGTTGAAGCGCATCGAGAAACGCAAGAAACAGCGGGAGAAGCGGGCGGCGCGTAAGCCTGCCAGCCCCGGCTCCTTCACCTGCCGCGGCATCGCCGTCTGCTGCCGGGCGAACCGCGGCCCCCGTACCGGGAGCGCCAACTCCCGGGGCGCCAGCAGCGGCGCCCGCAGCGCCCGAGCGGAATAGAATCACCGGAAAGGACACAAGGAGAAATCATCATGGCAGAACAAAGAGGCGGCCGCCCAATAGCGGCTTCGCAACGTCCCACCGGTGGCGACAAAGCGATCGCGACCGGCAAAAAACAGTACTTCCGGCGCAAGAAAGTGTGCCGGTTCTGTGTCGACAAGGTGGACGACATCAACTACAAAGACATGCGTATGCTGCAGGGTTTCGTTTCTGAACGCGGCAAGATCACGCCGCGCCGCATATCGGGCGTGTGCACGCCCCATCAGAAGCGTTTAGCTGAAGCGATCAAGCAGGCGCGCAACATCGCGCTGCTGCCGTTCGCGGCGCAAGGTGTAGCGAGGCAGGGAAAAGCAATGGAAGTCATTCTCAGAGAAGACATCGACACACTCGGCGCGCGCGGTTCGGTCGTGAAGGTAGCCAATGGGTATGCGCGCAATTACCTGCTTCCCAAGAAACTTGCTGTTGCCGCGACCGAATCGAACAAGAAGATCATTGAGCAGGAGCGGGAAGCGTACCTGCGCCGAGAGGCGAAAGCGGCCGGTGATGCGCAGGATCTCGCAAAGCTGATCGCAAATGTGGTGCTCACGTTCCGCCACCGCGTTGGCGAGAACAACCAGCTCTTCGGTTCGGTGACCGCAAAGGACATCGCCGATGCGCTTGGAGGCACAGAAGTTCCATATCGAGCGACGTAAAATCCAGCTTGATGAGCCGATTCGCACCGTCGGCGAGCACGAGATAACGCTCCGCCTGCACCGGGACGTATCGACGCCCATCAAAGTCGTAGTCGAGCCCGAGCAATAGCTCGTAAACCCCTACACGTACAAAGCACTTCGAGGGGTTGCGATCATAGGATCTGCAGCCCCTTTTCTTTTTCTTATGTTTCTCAATCCCAACCGTCTTGAGCAGTACACCCCCGCTGAAATTCTGGCCGCCGCATCGCAAGGGGCATCTCGGAATAGATCATCGCTTTCTGAAGGCGTTACTGGACCGGCCCAAGAAGCTCGTAAAGCCGCGCTCGAGTTTGCCGGGCGTGAACCGGACCGAAGACGACAGTCGACCTTGCTCCCGAGCTGATCGCGCTTTTCCGGCAATGGAATACGCGCGGAGGCAATTCCCTTTCTGATCCGGTACATCAAGGAGGCGCCAGAGGACATCCCGGAGGATGTATGGAATTCCTCGTCAACTTGGGTAAGCCCACCCTGGAGCCGCTGCTGGCATTGTACGCCGAACTGCGATGAAGAGGATAGCGGGGATGTCGGCTTCGTGCTGGCGAGTCTGCAGTATTCGCGATCCGCGCATCCTGGACCTACTGACTGAGCGGCTGGAGTTCGACGCACATGACACGTTAATGCTGCTCGAGGTCTATGGAGACCCCGCGGCCATTCCGGCGCTGGAAGAGTTCGAGAACATACTCGAGGAAGAGGATCAGGAACTCAGACAGGGGATTGACGCGCTGGAGGAGAGCTTGCAATCGCACGGCTTCCGAAGCGCAGGTCGAGGATGAGGAATTCGATATCTGGTCGCTTTATCCCGAAGAGATGGATCTGCCAATGGAGTTGCTCGATGACGACGAGCGCTTCAGTTGCTGGACAATGAGGTGGCGGAAATGCGCTCGGCGGCCGCGAATTCGTTCTTCAATCGCGACCTGACCGAAGGCCAGCGAAAAAGGTTGTTGAAGCACGGCTCAGGAAGACTCGTCCGACATCGTGCGTGCGCGTGCTTGGGAAGCCGTGACGTCGGCAACGCGAAGACGCGGACGTAGTAGAAGCAATGCTGGCCGCATTGCGCAAACCGGATCTGACGGTGGCGGAACGCGGCGGTTTGCTCGTCGGTCTGGCGCCCGAGGCGGACAGGAACGAGGTTCGCGGGGCCATTCTGGCTTTACGAAGTCCCGGGCGGAAGGGCGAAGGCGCTCGAGGCTATGTGGCGATCTCTGCACGCCAGTTTTCGGGATGACTTCGCAAAGCATCTTGACGACCCCGAAGTCGAAGTACGAAGGGGCGCGATCTGGGGCATCGGATATCACGGCATAAAAAGTGAGTTGGACCGCATCCGAGCTTTGTTCGGCCACGAGGAACTGCGCGCGGATGCCCTGTTCGCGTATTCACTCGCCGTTCCGGCCGAGCTATCGCGCGGACGCATGAGAGGGTCTGTTGTCCCGAATTGAGAAAGACGCCCATGGTCTTTCCGAGATGGAAGAAGAGTTGGTCAAGGCCGCACTGGACGAGCGTTTGATGCTTGCCGGCAAGGAGCCATTTTTCGCTCAGGAAGACGACTGACTATCAATCGCAAAAAGTTTCCCATCGCAGTCGAAAAGCCAAGCTATTGTTCGTTCCATTGATGAAGGAGCATGAAGACAGCAATATGCGGTGCCTGGTGATTGTAAAAGCGAACAAAGATTCCGAAGCGGGTACTATGCCCACTCGAGAGCTTGTTGAAAAGATGGGAAAATTTAACGAGCAACTAATTGCCGCCGGAGTCTTGCTGGCCGCTGACGGTCTGAAGCCGAGTGCTTATGGCAAGCGAGTCGCCTTCACGGCGGCAGAACCGGTTGTGAAGGACGGCCCGTTCGAGCACACTGGCGAACTTGCTTCCGGATATTGGATCTGGCGAGTGCAGTCCGTCGATGAAGCAGTGGATTGGCTCAAGCGCAGTCCTTTCGGGCCGGGCGCCGAGGTCGAAGTGCGCCCGATTTTCGAACCGGAAGACTTCAGCGCGGCGATGCAGCGGGGGTAACCGCAGGGCCTACAGTCGCGCTGGTTCGGCGATCGTACGCTGAGACTGGACGTTTCCGGTATTCAACGTGCCCGCGGGCTCAAAGAGCATCACGTGAACTTCCTGTTCCGCGTAAGGGCGATGTTCGAGTCCGCGCGGCACAATGATGCAGTCGCCTTCGCACACTTCAATGGATCTTTCCTTGCTGTCCTCTCGATAATCCATGCGCATCAAACCTTTCATCACCAGGAACAGCTCATCTTCGTGTTCATGCTGGATGCCAAACGAACTCGCCTTGAAATTTGACCAGTTTCACGTGCTGGCCGTTGAGTTCGCCAACGATTCGCGGATTCCAATGATCCTTGATGAGGGATAATTTTTCGGTCAGCGATATTTTCTGCATAGTTACTCCGAAGTTATAGCAATCGGAAACTCACCGCCACATCAGCAGTAACTGCAATGGGTTGACCGCCTTTCATCGCCGGGCGGAAACGCCATTGACTGACTGCCTCGACAGCCTTCTCGTCCAGGCCCATTCCGAGGGGGCCGACCACTCGAATGTCGCGCGGTATTCCGTGCTCATCAATCAGAACGGATAACTTCACAGTCCCGCTGAATTTCGCCTTCCTTGCTTCTTCCGAATACTCCGGCTCTATCTTTTTGAGGATCACGGGCGCTGAAATGTCTCCTCCCGGGCTGATATAGGACCCGCCGGTGCCGCCCCCAAAACCGTCCCGATACCCATTGCCAATGCCCCCGCCGAGGCCGGTTCCACTCCCGTTCCCTTGTCCCGCAAGGGCCTTGCTGAGAGGGTCGCCCATTAGCGAAGAATTGAGCTCCGGTGTTGGCGCGGAGATGGCGGGTGCGCTCGGGATTTTCGCCTCGTGAGGTAACAACGCGGGCGCTACGAAATGCCTTGGGGCGTTTCCGCGCTTTACCGGCTGCAACGTTTCACCGCTGCCTCCCCCACCTTGTGAAACCTTGGAATCGGAGAGGTGTGGGCGATAGAACGTCAAGTGAACGGACGTCTCTGTTTTCACTGACCTGTTTGTAACCTCCGGCGCCGCTACAAACATCAGACCGGCAATCGCTACGGTTTGCAGTGTAAATGCTAAAGCAGTGAAACGTACTTGCCCGGCAAACCAGCGTCTCTTCCGCGGGACGACGCGCTCGCGCAAGTGAGGCGGCGGTTCGGGGACGGTCCACATCGCGAGCAATTCGCTCAGTTCGGAATCGGTCATGATGTCGTCTTCAAACATTCTCATGAGTAGCCGCCTTTCTGTGCGGAGCGAGAACACGCCGCAACCTGCCGCGCGCACGATGTAGCCGCGATTTCACGGTACCGGTGTCCGCGCCCACGATCTCCGCGATTTCAACTAGCGCGAAGCCTTCATACTCAAAAAGCAGGAGCGCTTCACGTTGTAAATCAGGCAATTGTGAAACCGCCTGCGCTACAACCACCGCGAGTTCCTGATCGCTGCGTACATCCGGAATCGAAAACAGCTCTTCCGGATCAGATGGGACCTCGTCGTGGCAGGCGCGGTAGTGTTTACTGGCCAGGTTGCGTGCGATCGAAAACAGGTAGGTTCGTATGCTGCCGCGCGCGGCATCCCATCTGCCCGGATGATGAAGCACGGCCAGGAAACACTCCTGCGTGATGTCCTCCGCAAGATCTCCACGGCCTGTCAGCCGATAGAGAAACCGGTATACCGACCTGTGGTGTTCGTCAAAGACGCGTTCCGGATCCAAAGTTTCTGACTCTCTATACGGCGTTACCTGTGGCCGCGTGAAAAGATACGGCCGCTGGGAATGAGGCAGCTTCGAAAATGTCATGCAAATCGGTTAGTCATTTTCGCGAATTTCTAAGTATTCACTAAAGATGTCTTGCAATTAATGTGACAGAATCGTTCGCTCTAGTACTGGTGCAAGTACTGTAAGACAAGCGGTGTCCTTTACATTCAGCCAGATACGAGCAGTATTCCTCGTTGCGGCGAGCGCTATTGAATGAGATATTTGCTTATGTGTGCGGAATATCCGGGGTTATATCCCGAGACACAACATGGCTACGGGCGTCCGCGATGGGGGAGGAGTTCTGTGGCGCCTGGTAAGTCGCGGGCCGGACGGGTCAGGCGTATGGCGCTCGCCAGCGGAAAAGCACTGCTTGCCCATACCCGGCTGGCGATCCTCGATACAACGCACCGTGCCGATCAGCCGATGCACAGTGCGGATGGCCGGTTCACGCTCGTTTACAACGGGGAGATATACAACTTCCGCGAATTGCGCGAGCACCTGGAGGAGAACGGCTACTCACTCCGATCGACCGGCGACACGGAGGTCATTCTCTGCCTGTACGAGAAGTACGGCCCGAGCATGTTATCCAAACTGCGGGGTATGTTTGCAATCGGCATCTGGGACGAGTTGGAACAAGAACTGTTTCTCGCTCGCGATGCGCTCGGGATCAAGCCCCTTTATTACACGGTAGGTCCGACTTTTGCATTCGCCTCCCAGGTAAGGGCTCTGCTGGCGGTACCGCAAGTTGACTCATCACCTGACGCGGCGGGGCATGCAGGATTCTTTCTGTGGGGATCGGTTCCCGAACCGCACACGCTCTACAAAGGGATTCGGGCGTTTCCACCGGGAAAGTTCATGCGCGTTCGCCCGGGCGAAGCTGGTCATTTCGAACAATTCGCCGACCCGTTGCAAGCGATGTGTATTTTCGATCCGACATCGCTGCCGCGATCTCGTGCCGAGATGCAGGATCGCTTGCATCAGGCGCTTCGTACATCCGTACGCCTCCACCTTCGGTCGGATGTCGGGCTAGCGATATTCCTATCCGCAGGATTCGATTCGTGCGCAATTGCCTCGCTCGCGGCGGAGGCATGTCCGGAAGTCGTAAACACGATCACGCTCGGGTTCGATACGTTGCGCGGATCAGCCGGGGACGAGGTGCCGCTGGCGCAGCAGGTCGCTCGCGAATGGAACCTGAGTCACAGCTTCCGGTATGTCGATGGAGAACATTTCGCGGCCGCCCGTGAAGGCCTGTTCGCGGCCATGGATCAACCGACCATCGACGGCGTGAATTCCTACTTCGTCAGCTTGCTGGCCAAAGAGCTCGGTTTCAAAGTAGCGTTGAGCGGACTCGGCGGAGATGAGCTGTTTGGCGGGTATCCGAGTTTCAGACAGGTCGCCACGCTTGTACGCCGGCTGGAGGTCACGAAATATATCCAGCCGCTCGGTTCTGCTTTCCGCGTCATAACCGCACCGGCGATTCGCAGATTCACTTCGCCTAAGTACGCGGGGCTGCTCGAGTATGGCGGGACGTTCGGCGGTGCGTATCTGCTGAGGCGCGGTTTGTACATGCCGTGGGAGCTACCGGATCTGATCGGGCCTGAGATGGCCGCAGAAGGCTGGCGTGAACTCTCGTCCGTTGATAAGCTGAACGCGCTTATTCGCCCTATCGAGAGCCTGCAGCCTCGATCAAGGCGCGACTTTCTCGCAGTTTCCATTCTCGAGATGACCCAGTATATGCGCTCGCAACTCTTGCGGGATACAGATTGGGCGAGCATGGCACATTCCGTGGAAGTGCGCGTTCCACTAGTGGATTTCAAACTCCTTGAAGAGCTTGCGCCCCTTTACGCGAGTGAATTCAGTCCGCGCAAGGCCGATATGATCGCTTGCCTGGACCGCAAACTGCCGCAGAATATCGCGAGCCGGCCAAAGACGGGCTTTGCAGTCCCGATTCGCGAATGGTTGGAGGGCGGCGAGACGCAAGATCGTGGGCTACGCAGTTGGGCCAAACTCGTCTACGGCCGGTTCCAGAGCCACTCCGACGCCCCCAAGGCGAGATCCGCTGTTGCGGTCGGGGCTTGAGCGAGGCGCAGCGCCATCCAGCGCTCATCGACAATAGAAGCAGTGGCGCTGCTCATCAACGCGCAGGGACTCGCTAAGACATTCGGCGCGGTTCCGCTATTCCGCGACATTTCGCTAAACATTTCGGAAGGCGAGCGGCTCGGCTTGATCGGCCCGAACGGGTCGGGCAAGTCGACGCTGCTCCAGATCCTGGCCGGCCGTGTTGATCCGGACGCGGGTGAAGTCGCGGTGCGACGCAATCTCCGGCTCTCTTTCGTTGCTCAGGAGTCTTCCTTCGACCCAGACGAGATAGTCAGCTCCGTTGTGCGCCGCGCCATGGAGCGGGCGCAGGTCCCGACGGCGGACCGCGACGGGATGGCAGCCGAAACGCTGGGCCGTACCGGATTCGCCGACTTCAACGCGAAGGCCGCCTCGCTGTCGGGAGGGTGGCGCAAGCGACTCGCAATTGCGGAGGCGCTTGTCTCCGACCCTGAAGTCGTACTCCTCGACGAACCCACGAACCACCTGGATCTGGAAGGCATCGCGTGGCTGGAGCGCACGATTCTCGAGAGTTCGTTCACGTCCGTCATCATCAGCCATGATCGGTATTTCCTGGAGAATGTTGCCACCGATGTGGCCGAGTTAAACCGCATTTATCCGGACAGCATTCTCCGCGTAAAGGGAAACTACAGCGCCTTCCTGGAACGGAAGCAGGAATTTCTGCGCGGCGGAATCCAGGCGGCAAGATGCGTTAGAGAACCGTGTCCGCACGGAACTCGAGTGGCTCCGGCGTGGCCCGAAAGCGCGGGCGACCAAGGCAAAGGCGCGCATCGATAACGCGCATCAGCTTATGGGCGAACTGAACCAGATGCAATCGCGGCAGCGCAGCGGCACAGCCAACATTGCATTTCAGGCGACCGATCGCAAGACGAAACGGCTCGTGGAGTTCAAGGACGTTTCCTTTTCTTTTACGGATAACCGGGTTCTGTCGCACTTCGATTCTGTTTTCACGGCGGGCACACGAATCGGCTTGGTGGGACCGAACGGAAGCGGCAAAAGCACTTTGCTGCGACTGCTGCGCGGCGAGCTGGAAACGGATGCGGGCGAGATCTGGCGCGCGCCGAATCTCCGAATCGTCTATTTCGATCAGAACCGCCCACTCGATGAATCTCTGACGCTCCGGCAGGCACTCGCGGGATCGAGCGATTCCGTCGTCTACCAGAATCGGCCGATTCATGTCGCCGCGTGGGCCAGCCGCTTTCTCTTCTCCAACGAACAACTCAACCAGCCGGTTTCGCGGCTTTCCGGCGGTGAACGCGCCCGGGTCCTGATCGCGCGCCTCATGCTGGAACCTGCCGACTTGCTGCTACTCGATGAGCCGACAAACGATCTCGACATCCCCACTCTCGAGTTGCTTGAAGAGAACCTGCTCGAGTTTGGGGGCGCGCTGGTTCTGGTTACTCACGATCGATTCATGCTCGATCGAGTCTCTACGCTGGTGATCGGCCTGGATGGTCAGGGCAATGCCGGACGATTCGCCGATTACTCGCAGTGGGCGGCCTGGCAGTCCGCGCAGACATCCCCCAAACCCATCGCGGCGAAACCGGAGCGGCAGCCGGAGCGCCCCTCTGCCGCAAAGAGAAAGCTATCCTATCTCGAAGCGCGCGAAATGGAAAGCATCGAGGAACGAATTGCGCAGGCCGAACAGGCCCTCGAAGCGCGTCGGGCATCACTGCAGGATCCGGCCGTCTTCAGCGACGCGATGCGCCTGCAAGCGACCTATGCAGAAGTCGAATCGGCCCAGCACGCGGTCGATACGCTATACGAGCGTTGGGCGGAACTTGAGGCAAAATGAATTGGCGTGAAGCGGTCATCGAATACATCCGAAACAACGCTCGCCCGGTTGATAAATACGATCATCAACCGCGCTTGTATGCCCTGACGCGCCAGGTCGGCGCAAATTTGAGTTACGACGATGACATCGTGTTCGCGGCCGCCTGGATGCACGATCTGGGAGTTTTCGTTGGGCATCGCCCGGAAGAGCCCGAGCAACTCGCGCGCTGGGATAACGTCATCTACGCGTGCCAGCACACGCCCACTATTCTGCGGGAGTTCGATTTTCCGGAAGAGAAGATTGCGGCGGTGGTCGACGCGATCCGTACCCATCAGCCGCACGCCGAGCCGAGGACGATCGAGGGAACCATCCTTCGTGACGCGGACATTCTTGAGCAACTGGGTGCGGTCGCAATCGTGCGCGCCATGGCGAAGATCGGGCGCGACACTCGGTACCCCACGCACCATGAGGTGATTCCGGTTCTTGAGAAGGCGCTGCACGAGTTGCCGCAGAAGCTGCGCCTGGACTCCTCTTGCAAGCTGGCGATTCCGCGAACCGAATCCCTCAGGCGCTTTCTGGCGGACCTGACATCGGAATCGGACT
The DNA here is from genome assembly GCA_963795905.1 of uncultured Acidobacteriaceae bacterium. GTDB lineage: Bacteria > Acidobacteriota > Terriglobia > Bryobacterales > Bryobacteraceae > Bog-105. Next base: position 108,486 of record CAWCJG010000004.1, read on the forward strand.
TACCAGCCTAGTTCACGCATTCGGGTTCGGATGGCAGCCACATACCACTCGGTCTGCCCCGGCTGCCGGTGTAAGGGAGCCGGAAGGATCGACGCGAGTTCCAACGCTTGAGCGCGGGTCAGCCGGCTCGCACTCGTGTGAAAGTAATAGCGCGCCGCCGCCTGGGCGCCGTACACGCCCGGTCCCCATTCGACGACGTTCAAATAGAGTTCGAGGATGCGCTGCTTGCCGAGGATGTACTCAGCGAATGGAACCAGGGACGTTTCTACGGCCTTTCGCACCAGCGACGGTTGCGTGCTCAGAAAAAGATTGCGGACAAGCTGTTGAGTCAGCGTACTCGCTCCGCGCGGCTTGCCGCCTTCGAGACTCTTATCAACGGCCGCGCGCACTTCTTTCCAGTCAAACCCGTGATGAGAGTAGAACCGCGCATCCTCCGCCGCAATCACGGCGTGTACCAGGTTGATCGAGATATCGCTCATCGGAACGAACTGGTACCGCTTGGTATATGGTTTGTGTTCCACGTACGCGCTGAGGCGTCGTTCTGCCTGGACTGCGGTGGAGGGCGGATCTACCCAACGAAGCAGCAACATCCCGGCAGCAATGAAGCCATAGAAGCCAAGCACCGCAATCGATACAAAGGCGACGGCCCGCTTCAGCCACGACCGTTTCGGTCGGCGCATCGTCCTGTTCGCGGGGCGTCTGGCGGCTGCGGGTCGCGCAATCGGCATCATCCTCTGTTGTGCCATAAGATAAAACCAAGATTCTCAACTTTGCGGAATACATGTACCGGTGCTTGTACGACCCGGTCCACGGTTACTATCGCAGACGCGATCACAATCCATTCGGATCGCAGGGCGACTTCTATACGGCGGTACAGATCGCGCCCGTCTTCGGCGAAGTGATCGCTGCGTACCTTCAACCACTGGCGCCTTCTGCCGTGATTGACTTGGGTGCGGGCCGCGCGGGATTATCGAGCTATCTGAATAGGTGGAACTACCATCCGGTCGATTGGGATCTCGCTGCGCTGCCAGACCAAGTTTCGGGCGTCATGCTGGCCAACGAGTTCTTCGACGCGCTTCCAGTCCGGCTGCTGAGGCGCGAAGGAGAGCACTGGAAGGAGTTGATGGTCGATGATAGCGGAGGTTTCGTCGTTTCGAAGACACTCGATCCGGCTCTCGTCGAGTATGCGGACCGATACGGCGAGGTCATTCCCGACGGCGGCTCACTTGAAATGAGCATCTCTCTACCCGAGTGGATGCGGCGCATCGCCAACGTACTTACCTCGGGACGTCTGCTCGTCATCGATTACGGATACGAAGCCCGCGAACTGCTTCGATTTCCCGGCCGGGACACTGATGCGCTACCGCCGCCATGTTGCCTCGACGGATGTGCTGACGGAGCCGGGCTTGAGCGATATCACGGCGCATGTCAATTTCACTGAGATGAAGCGCGCCGCCGCTGCTGAAGGGCTTCAGCTCATTTCCGAATCATCGCTCGCGGCCTGGGTGCTGCGAGTCTTTGGCCAAGAAGGGTTGGAGGAACGTTGGCGAAGTGCGGGGGACGAATGGCGTCTCCAATGGAAGCAACTCGTGTTCGGGCTGGGGGAGACTTTCCGTGTGCTGGAGTTTGAGAAGGGTTTCGACACAAAGAAAAAGGCCCCCGATCTCATCGGAGGCCTCAGGTGACTACGTTTGATCCGCTTTCAGCGGAGGAGGTTACTTCTTCTTTTTTGCCGGAGCCTTCTTGGCGGCCTTTTTTGCGCCGGTCTTGCTCGCGGCTTTCTTGGTTGCGTTCTTCATCGATTGATTCTCCCTAACGTAAGATGTGCGATCCCGATAGAGATCGCAGCGTGATTCATATATAAAGTCCTTCGAAACGGAAGTCAAGAAAAAAATGACATCGCAACCCACTTGGTAGTCGAAAAGTGCAAAAACGTAATCGTCAAAATTGTTTTAAGCTTTTGGATGTGGCTTTCTCGCGTGTAGCCGGAGTGTCTTTACGCACCACGGCCATGGGTCTTCTGCTGCCGTTGTTGCTGCTGATCGGCGGCTGCCATCGAAAGAAGCAAGCCCACATCCCACCAACGCCCGCGTCCACACGTGCTCATCGTCGCTGCGCCCGCGCCGGCCGTTCCGCTCGGCTACACGGAAGAGGGAATCGCGAGCTGGTACGGCATTCCGTATCACGGCCGTCCCGCTGCTGACGGTGAGATCTACGATATGGAGAAGCTGGTTGCCGCGCATCGTACTCTTCCGTTCAACACGTGGCTGCGCGTGACCAATCTCGACAACGGGAAGAGCGTTGTTCTGCGAGTGATCGATCGCGGACCGTTCGTGGACGGAAGAATCATCGATCTCTCGAAGGCTGCCGCCAGGCAGATCGATCTGCTCGGCCCGGGCCTCGGTCGCGTGCGCCTCGAAGTAGTCGCGGCACCAGCGGATGTCCCTTCGAATGATTTCTTCGCCGTGCAGGTGGGAGCTTTTTCCGTCGAGCAAAATGCGCGAGCGGGCGCGTGATGCCTACGCGCGCCGTTTCGGCGCCGCGCAGATCGAGGTGAAGCAGGGAAGCACGGCGATGTGGCGCGTGCTGGTCGGCCGGGAGTCTTCTTTCGCGGCCGCTCAACAGCTCGCCAACGCACTCGCCGCGGAAGAGACCACACGTATTCGTGGTGCGTCTCGACGAGATGCCGCCAGCCCGCCGCGCCGGTGGTTTCAAATACGCCGGGGATTCCCGTGAGCTCGGCCTTCCGATGACGGCCCTTCGGACTGAGAATCCTCCGCACGCTGCGCTTACTATCTCTCTAGCGGGATAATCCTCGCCGGCGAAACTCGCGTGCCTCTCACTGCTCGCAACCTATACGATGACTCTCCATTTCAGCGCCTAGTCGGCGACTCGGCTGCCATGCAGCAGGTAGGACGCTTGGTCACTCGGATGGCGAAGTCACGTTTCCCCGTTCTGATCCTGGGCGAGACCGGAACCGGTAAAGAAGTCGTCGCCCGCACGATCCATGCGCTCGAGGGCCGCGGACCATTCGTGGTGATCGACTGCTCTTCTCTGGTCGGCCCGTTGATGGAAAGCGAACTGTTCGGATACGCGAAGGGGGCGTTCACCGGCGCGCACATGCAGAAACTTGGGCTACTCGACGCTGCGAACGGCGGGACGGCTTTCTTCGATGAGATCGGGGAACTACCGCTCGATTTACAACAGAAGCTTCTGCGGGCGCTGCAGGAGAAAGAATTTCGCGCGGTGGGCGGGGTCGCTCAACGGCAATCGAACTTCCGCGTGATCGCCGCGACCAATCGCGACCTGCGCTAGCGAGGTAAAGAACGGCCGTTTCCGGGAAGACCTCTACTACCGCCTCAACGTGATGCGCCTCCGCCTTCCTGCGCTGCGCGAGCGGAAGGAGGACATCCCTGCCCTGATCGAATACTTCGTCCAGAAGCACGGGAATGGACAGCGAATTCCGTCCGATACCATGGACGCCCTGCTGCAATACGAATGGCCAGGTAACGTACGCGAGCTGGAGCACACCGTCCAGCACATGATCGCGATGAACTCGGGCCAGTACGTCAGCCGGGGCGATCTTCCCTCCACCGTTACAAACAAGATTCGTGAGTCTGATCAGTTGGCGGCCGCCTCACCGGTGTTTGCCAATGCCAACGAAGTTCTGCCGCTGGTGGAAGTTGAGAAGCGCGCGATCCTGCACGCTCTCGAAGTTGCCAAGGGCGATCGCACACTGGCAGCCGCGATGCTCGATATCGGGCGCACTACTTTGTATCGCAAGCTCAAGGAATACGGATTGTAGATCCATCCGCGATCGGATTCAGGACGGCCTGGATGGTGGTGAAATGTGCACTCGGAGCAATCGCCGCAAGCAACTGGCGCGTTTGTTCACTGTGCTTCACCTGACCGCCATTTGTCTCGACGAGGACCGCTCCTGAAATTTCCGCGGGAGCGTTACCCGAAACCGCCAGCGCCGAGAGAGCAGCCTGCAAAGGGGGAAGACTGGGGTTGAACGCGGCGTTCTCAATGTAAGTCCCCCGAAACATCCGGCCGCTCTTCGTGCTGATCGCGATACCCGCATGACCGCTCGTATAGGGCGCATAGGACATTTGCGCGGCCTCGAGCGCGCTGGTCAGCAAAGAGTCCGGCGACGCATTTACGTTCAGAGAAACACGGTTCCTAGGGAGAGCGCCTGTCGTGAAACCCAAGTCGCGCGGTCCAAACGGATGTGGCAGGAGGTCTTGCAAACATTTCGCGCCGGCGCCCGGCAAGCAGATGGTCAAATTGTTTGACATCTCCCAGAGGAACTGCCGGCACAAGCCGCAGGGATGCGCGCTCACTGCGATTTCCTCGATCCGCACTTCGCCCTGCATGTATGCATTCGCGGCAGCGGATTGCTCAGCGTGTACAGTCGCGGCGAGACTTTGCCCGGCGAACTCAAGGTTCGATCCTAGATAGATCCGGCCGGAAGACCCACGCAACACCGCCCCGACGCGAAACCTCGAGATCTCGGGCCGCGCAAAACAACTCGCGAGCGGCAGAAGCGCCAGCATGCTGATTCCGCTCTCCTGGACCAGGCTGAAATCCTCCGCCGTGAATGCGCCCTCAAAGTCCGGCGCAGCCAGCGCCTTCGTCAAGACCCTTCGAGCTTCTGCCGGAAGGTCTTTGAGGCATTCCTGAACGCGCCCGGAAACCGCGTCATCCATGTGCGAAGTGTAGCGCCCGCTAAGATCGAGAGCGTGAGAATCGCGCTCGATGCCACTTACAGCGTTGCCGCGGAACCGTCCGGTATCGCGGTGTATTCGCGCGAGATACTGGCGGGTTTGCCGAGACAGTTCCCGGAAGACGAATACATCGTTGCATACCGATGGAAAGAATGGCGGCCAATCGATTTGCCGGGCGCGCTCTGCTGCCTACGTTACGAACATTCCGCGCCGACATTTTCCACGGACTCAATCAGCGCGTGGATCGCCGTCCGGCAAGCGCGTACTAACCACATTTCATGACCTGTTCGTCCTCACGGCGAACTACTCCTCGCGTGAGTTCCGTGAGCGCTTTGCGGAACAGGCGCGAAGGGCCGCCGCAAATTCGGACCTGATCATCGCCGTTTCGCAGTTCACTGCATCGCAGATGGACGGACCTGTCTGGGCATTCCGCCCGCTCGCATTCGTGTTGTTCCACATGGTGCCCGTCGGCCCACACTTTCGCGCCGTCGAGCGGATCCGCCGTTCATTCTGTGCGTCGGAACAATGCAGGCGCGGAAGAAATCGGTCGGATCTCGTGGCGGCATTCGAAGCAGTGCCCGCGCCCTGGCGATTGGTGCTTGCTGGGGCCTCGACGGATATGGGGCAGAGCGATATTCAGGAACAGATCCGGACTAGCTCCGCAGCCTCGCGGATCACCGTGCTGGATATCTCCCAGTCGCGGTTGGCTGAGATGTACCGTCGGCGGACGTGTTCGCTTTTCCTTCACTGGACGAGGGCTTCGGCATGCCGGTCATTGAAGCAATGGCGAATGGTATTCCGGTACTTGACTTCAAACGGCTCTGCATTGAAAGAGATAGCGCAAGGAGCGGCGCTGCTGGTCAATCCGACAAGATGTGGACGCAATCGCGGAAGGACTGTGCAGGCGACTTACGTCCGATCAGCCACTCCGGGAAAGGCTGAGTCGAGCTGCAGGGCACGATCGCTTCAGTACACTTGGGAAAGGGCGGTGCAGAGAACTTATGCCGTGTACCGCGAACTGGCGAGTTAGTGCTGCTCTTCGTCGATGGAGATTTTAAGCGCCCGCAGAAACTTCTGATCCTGGCTGGTCAGCCGAATTTTGCCAGTGGATTCGTACTGCACCGATTCGTCCGGCTGTTCTTCGGTCTCCTCGGTCTCGTACTCTTCGCCTTCTTCACGCTTATTGAACCCGATGGTGGCTTCGAGCACCAGGAACACGTCATAACCGGCACGTTTGATCTCGCCAATCGCGCCCGCGATGCGGTCTGAATCGGAAAGGGATTCGTTGATCGCATTCCCGAGCTCCTGCATCAGCTCCTTTAGTTTTTCGTCCAAAACGACCCCTTTCTCGGGCACCTTCAGGGTATCACCCCAATCGCCGATCGGCAGTTGCCATGAGCACTGAAACAGGCAAGAGATACGCACTATGAAATAGTGTCGTGCATGCCCATCACCGCTCTATTAGAATTGACGAATTCCTAGACTCAGATTTACTCGTTAAATCATTGACTTGCTAGGTCTACGGGTACTTCGTACGGTTTAGTTTCGTACTTTGCGGCCTCGGCCTGAGCGCCTGCGGTGTTGTCGTGGGTGCGGATTGCCTGCTTATATTCGTTTACAGCCCGGTCACGCTGGCCCGTAACATCGAAGATTTTTCCGAGGTTGATGTGGGACCAGACCTCGGTCCATTTCGGCTCCAGGTCGCCATTAATGGCGGCCCGGTATTCGTTGGCAGCGGATTGATAGTTGTGCTGACTGAAAGAAGAGCTCGCGCGATGCGGAAATGCGCAAGTGAACTGTTCTTGTTCACTTCGAGCGCCTTCTGGTACTCCCGCAGGGCATTAGAGAAGTCGTTGACTTCGACAAACTGTTCACCGCGCTTGATGGCGACCGCGACCTGAATCGCCGGATCGGTTCGCAACAGAACGTGATTCGGATCGATCGTCACCTTACGCGGCTTGCCGAATGTATCCAGGCTGAACTCGGAGGACGTGCCCGTTACCTCCACTCGTTTGTTCTCGGGATTGCCCTCCGTATCGATCCGTAGATCCACCGGCATGCGGAATGTATCCAGATCCTGATTGACTTTGCCGACAACGCGGAACCCGGTTTGTGTGCGCAGGATCGTATAGGTCAACTTGAATTCCGGCGCGCCGCTTGATTCCAGCCACTGAATGAAGAAGTAGCGTAGATCTTCGCCCGAGACCTGTCTCCATCACCTTACGGAATTCGTCGGTGTTAACCGGCTTCCAGCCGTACTGATCGAAGAATAGGTGCAGTCCTTTCTTGAAATTGTCTTCGCCAACCACATTGCGCAGCATGTTCAGCACGGCTGCGCCTTTGGCGGCTGTCACTGCCCAGTACTCAGGCGAATAGTCTTCAAGCCGGGCGGCCTGCAGCACCGGCGGATCTTTTACCGTGAGCGCTTCAATGTAGGTCGCTTTGACTTCGTTCTCCATCGCGCCCGGACCGGATGTGTGTTCCGCATAGAGCATTTCGGCAAATCGCGCCGAGCCGTTATCGAGCCACAAATTGTTGCGGTTCGCGGGCGAAACCAGCACGCCCCACCACTGGCGTGCGATTTGGTTCGCTAAGTACTCGCGTATTCACCGGGTTGCTGATAGAGCCGGGCGCAAGGAATAGAATGCCCGGCGCGGAATAACCATTGACCGAAGCCGCTATCTGTCTCGACGATGGACAGACGTGGCCTGCGGCGCAAGCCCATATTCGGTACTAAGAAAAGTCAGAATCTTGCCCGCTGTTTCCCCGTAAGCTTGTGCGTTGGCTGCCTGGTCGCCTCGGAAGTAGACTTGCGAATTCACTCCCTCGGCAGAAACTTTCACCGGATCGCCTTTCACGATAGCGATGCTTCCGGGAAACTGGCGTTGTCGTAATGAAAACTTTGCACGTTGTGGTCACCGGAGCGATGCGTCTTCGCATCGCCGCTCGCAATGACCGAATACTCGGCCGGAACCGTGACGTGAATGTCCGCCGTGAACCGGTCGGTGGTGTAGCCGCTGACTGGAAACCAGCGCGCCGGATAGAGCAGATATCCGTAATCGGGATGCAGCGCTGCAAAGCGGATGCCGTAGACGGGCGAATCTTCGTCGCCGGTGAGCTTGCCTGTATAGGTCACGACCAATTGGGCTGTGCTGCATCTTTCGCTAGCGGTTGAGGAAGCGAGACGTGGACGGTAGAAGTCCTGCGCGTTCCGGCCGCCATGCAGCGGGTTGCCCTGACCGTCTGTGACCTTATCTATATTGAGCGCGTTGTTCAACTCGAGGACGATCTCAGTCACGTTGTCGAGAGCCACAAAATCCAACTTCGCGGTTGCCGTGATCGACTGTGTTCGCGGATTGATGTCGGCATCGATCGTGTATTTTTGAACGTCGACCCGCCCGCCTTTTGCCGCCGGCTGCTGTGCTAGCCGCGACCGCACAGACAGAACACCAGATATCAACGCTTTAAGCCCGCGCATAACTCCTCTATTCTCTCCCGGGAACAAGCACTCGATCGTGTGCGATCGCCGATTGAACCCATTGCGTCCGCGATCGACTGAGCCACTCTCTGGAAGGGATCGCCTCCCTTGGTAAGCGCCGCCCTCACGGCGGCCAAGTCCGCTCGCATGCGCTCAGCAGAGCTTCGGCTGTCGACAGCAATTCGCCGGCCGCGTCGCTAAACGCTCCGGCGTCATCTCGTTTTGAATCAGCTCCGGAACAACCCGGCGATTCGCGATCAGGTTCACCATCGAAAAAAACGGGACCTTTACTAGTCGACGCCCCGCATACCAGCGTCAGCGGCATGACCCTATAGAACGTCACCATGGGCGTTCCGAGTATCGCTGCCTCGATCGTGACCGTACCGCTGGCCGCCAGCGCAACATCGGCGTGCCCGATACAGTCCCAAGTCTCGTCTTCTAATACTTTGATGGATAGCTCAGAGATCGGTTCCCGAAATGTGCGCAATCCGCCTGCCGCGCTAAACCCGTCGGGCAAGGCCAGCACGACAGGTCAAATCGTATTGTCTTTTCAGTTGGCCGGACAGCTTTCCAGCACAAGTGGGAAAGTGCCGCCGACGCTTCTCCTATCCGGCTGCCCGGGAGCAGGACAAGCATGCGGCGGTCGGAGGGAAGTTGGTGACGATCGCAAGAATTCATCGCGAGTGCACGTCCTGCGCACTGTGAAAGCGAGGGGGTGACCTATATAGGTTGCCTCGACGCCGCGCTCCCGGAACCACTCCTCTTCAAAAGGAAACAGGCAGAACAGTTTGTCGACAAGAGACCGGATGGTCTTTACGCGTCCTTGACGCCACGCCCAAACCTGCGGCGCGACAAGGTAGAAAACGGGCACTCCCAAGCGCTTCAGATCCGCAGCCAAGCGAAGATTGAAATCGGGATTGTCGGTCAGCAACGCGGCGTCGGGACGGTTATTGCGGGCGTAGCTAACCAATTTCCGGTATTCGCCATAGATACGCGGCAGGTGGGTTATTACTTCCGCCAGCCCGACGACCCCAAGAGCGCGCCGCATCGACAATGGGGCGCACACCGGCAGCCTGCAGCTTAGGTCCAGCGCAGCCATAAAACTCCGCGTGTGGGAACTCATGACGGAGCCGCTCCGTTGCGCCGGCTGCGTACATATCGCCAGACGCCTCACCCGCCGAAACCAGAAACTGCACAGGCTTTTGACTCAAGTGTAGCAGTGCAGAGGGCCTCATTACGCGCCAAAATCCGCCATTTTGGCGAGGGGTGACCTGCTAGAATCGAGGTCGAAACCGAAAAGATGTCCAGTCCACGAGATTCGAGTCCTTTGCCTTCGGCTCAATCGGGTCTCGCCAGGGTCAGCGTAGGCCAGTTCGCCGAGCGCTTTCGCGGCGAAGTGATCCCGCTCAGCAACACCTTCAGTTATTTCTGCGCGTCACTGCCGGTGACTGAAGAAGTCGTGAAGGAGTACCTCGAAGAGCCGATCGCTGCGCTGCCGCCGAAGATCGCGGCGATGCTGCCTAAAGTCTCGATCCTCCTCGTGCCGTATCTGGAGCGTTCCGCCGAACGAATGACTGTGAAAGGGCAGCCGCAAAAGCCCAGCCGGTCATAGACAAGCTTTCTGAGTTCGTGGTGGCGGAAAGACCTGCCGAAGGCAAACAATCCTGGGCTGCGCAGGTATCGTATGAGGACGAGACGGTTCTGGTCTTTGCGCTCAAGGAACAGGACGTTGCCGAATATCATTACCGCCTGTATCGCACGCTGGCCGGGCTTATCGCAGATAAATGGCGAAGCGAGATGGCGCAACCGTACAAAGGGCTGATCCGGGAGGAGCTAACTGCGTCGATTCACGGCGAAGTGGACGATGAAAGCTGGCAGGCCAAGCAGGGCCTCATTGCGGCGTCAGGCGAACGTCACGCGCGACACCCCTCTGTTTGGCGAATACGTTCGCGCAGTCTTTTGTCGACACGCTGACTCTGTACTTGCACGGCATCTGTTGCGATATCGATGTCGAGACCGGCCCGAGGCAGTTGCCGAGCCGCTATCTTCGAAAACGACTCAACCTGCTGAAGTCACTTTTCGCGCCGCCCTCGGGCTATGCGGTTTTCCCGGAAGACTCGGAAAAACAGTTCCGAAGCCTGATCTGCTGTGTGCAAAAATAGTAGGCTGCAATCGACTCAGTGGCCGACATAGCTCAGTTGGTAGAGCGGCAGTTTTGTAAACTGCGGGTCGGGGGTTCAAGTCCCTCTGTCGGCTCCAATCACACCGTGATCCGGAGCAATTAATTGGCATCGAGCACCGGCAGAGTAAAGACGAAGGTTCGCCCCATCGCCCGGTTGCGACTCCACCCAGATTTCCCCACCTGCACGCTCTACCACCCGTTGGCAGATCGCGAGGCCGATACCTGTACCGGGAATGTCACTGCCGTGCAGCCGTTTGAACACACCAAACACCTGCCGATGGTAGGCGGGATCGATGCCGATTCCATCATCCCGTACATGAATGACCCAACGATCTCCTGCCGTTCGGAACTGATTTCGATGCGCGGCGTCACATCCCGGCGACCGATACTTCAAGCCGTTGCTGATCAAATTCTGTAGAACCTGCACAAACTGCGACTCGCGTCCTTGTACCGATGGCAGCGGCTGGTCCAGAACGTGGCTCCCGCCTCTTCGATCGCAGGCTGCAAGTTCTTCAACACCTGCTGCAGAACGCGATTCAGGCAGACCTTCTCGGTTTTATCGGGCGTGCGGCTGGTCTCGGTATAGGCCAGCAGATCCTGTAACAGCAGCGACATGCGAGTGGCGCCGCCCACGATATATGCCATGAACGAACGAGTGCGTTCGTCCAGGCGGTCCGTCAACGAGCGGTCCAACAGTTGCGTGTAGCTGGTGACCATACGAAGCGGTTCTTGCAGGTCATGCGCCGCCGCATAGGCGAATTGCTCAAGATCTGTGTTCGCTTGGCGCAATTCGACATTGGATGCGCGCAATGCTTCCTCAGACCTCTGTACTTCTGCAAACAAGCGCGCGTTGTCAAGCGCGATGGCGGCTTGCGCCGCCACGCCTTGCACGAGTTGAGCATGCGCGTCTTCGAACCTGCCCGGATCTGGATGACCGAAAAACAGTCCGCCGAGCACTTCACCCGCCCGCGATCTGACCGGAACGGCCAGGTAGCTCCTGACGGGCGGATGGCCCGCTGATTCTCCGTCATAAGGAGCAGTTTTCCCGTACCGTGGATCTTGGTAATGTCGTTCGACAAAACTACACTTTTGCCCGTGAACGTAGGAGCGAATACTTGCGTGTTCCCGAGCATCGGAAAATCGGCAAACGCTTCGCGCGAGGCTCCCGATAAGTGTGTAGGGCATGTAGCCTCAGCCGTTTGCTGTTCGAAGTTGTGTAAGAAAGCTCCAACTTCGGCGCCAACCAACTCCGTCGTTAGGTCCGTCAGCTTTTGAATGAGCCGCTGTGTGTCGAGTTCGGTAAGAGCATTGGGCCCACGCCGTTCAGCACCTCGGCCAATGCTCGAGCGCGCCTTTCTCGTTCGAGGAGTCGAACCCGTTCCTCTTCTGTCTCTCTCTGGTCGTGAATGTCCGTACACGTCCCAAACCAGCGCACAATACGGCCGGCGGAATCGCGGAGCGGCGTACCGCGTGTTTTGAACCAGCGATACTCGCCATCTTGACGGCGCAGCCGGTACTCGAGATCGTAAGGCGCTTCATCGCGAACCGCTGCCATCCAGGCGCTATAGGTGCGTTCCCGGTCATCCGGATGCATGACGACGTCTAGCCATCGCAAACCCAACTGTTGATGTTCCGGTATTCCCGTGTAAGCGATCCATTGCGCACTCAGGTAGTCGCATGACCCGTCAGGCAGGCACGCCCAGACGAGTTGCGGAAGGCTCTCTGCAAGTACGCGGAGCGCGGTTCTCGCTCTCGCGCAGCGCTTCCTCGTTTAGCTTGCGATCGGTGATGTCCTCCAGGACCAACACCAATTCGACCGGCGCTCCGGCGGTATTTCGAATCAGCGAAACGCTCGATTGTCCCCAGCAGTAGAGTGCCGTCTTTCCGCACATACCGTCGCTCCACCTGATAGCTCGGTAATCGCCCGAGATCAGGCCATCGAATAGCGCCTGGCTTTCCTCTAGTTCCTCGGGGTACGTGAACTCGACAAAACTGCTGCCGACCAGCTCTTCCGGGCTGTAGCCGAGCAACTCGCCGAAGCGCGCATTGGCCTGCACTGTGCGTCCGTGCGGGAATCAAACAGTGCAATTCCCGCCGCGGCCGCGTCGAACAATGTCCTGAATCGGTTCTCGCTTTCGCGCAACGGCCAATTCGGAGCGCTTTCGATCGGTGACGTCCTCCACCATCGCGATGATCCCGTCCGGCTCTCCTTCCGGGTGTCTGTTGCGGGATGTAGAACAAATGCACGTCACGCAGCTCGCCCGAATGGTTGCGGACGACACTGTCGAAAGTTACGCGCTCGCCGCCAGAGCCCGTTACATTGTGGCCGGGCAATACTGGCATGAGGCTCGCCCGCGACTTCACCAGCGTGCGTCCAATCGCCCAATGGGATTTGCTGCCCGAAGACTTCGCTGAACTTGCGATTGAGCTGACGAAACGTTCGTCGCGAGTCGAGGGACGAAACAATGACGGGTACGCTATCCAGAAGGTCCGCAGTTCTGCTTCGTGCCGCTTGAGATCGCGCTCCGCTCGTTTGCGATCGTTGACGTTCTGAAAGTACACTGCGAAACCATCAATGAGCGGATAGGCTCGCACCTCAAACCAAGCGTCAAGGGGTGGTGGGTAGTATTCCTCGAAATGGACGTTTACTTCATCGCTGCGGGCGCGATGATACTCGCGTTCGAAAGGCGATCCCATGGCCGGGGAAATTCATCCCAGATGTTTTTACCAAGCAAGTCGTCACGCGTTCTTCCGAACGTACGCTCCGCCTGGGAATTTAAATACGCGAATCGCCATTCATTATCGAGGCCGAAAAACGCATCTGTGATGCTCTCCAGAACTCCATTTGCGTTCACCAGATCTTGCGATGCTGGCTTGTTTTGGGTTGCTCCGCCCGCTGCCGTCGACAGGGGTGGAAATGGATTGCGGTGAGGACGAATGCTCGCGCGGCAGACTTCAACACGCGCTGAAGGGATCGCTTCCATCGCTTAACCGGGCATCCGGCAATCTCGGTTCAGTATACGGCGTACGCGCAATCTGCGGTGCTGGGCTGGTGATTTTTCGGGCGGATAGCGAGAGAGGAGGGAGGTCGGCGCAGACCTCAGCGAGCTCCGCGCCGGCCTCTCATTTGCTTCAACTAAGGAAGGTGTAACGGACGTCCACATACACCATGTTGTCGTGTGCCTGTCGCGAGGCGTCGTCGAGAGGTTCACATACCATGGTTCGCGGAAAATATACGAATACTGATTGATCAGCGCCAGCGCTCCGTAGTTCTTGTTCTTCCACAGAGTCTGAACCCACTCGAACGTGAGTTCCTGGATGTAGCGGTTCTGGGTCAGCTGCTGAACCAGTGAAGCCATAGCCGACCGGCTTGCCAGTAGAATCGATGGCGACGTCCTTTGCCGACGTAAAGCCGCCGTAGTACAGCGGCAGCAGGGCATTCTTGCTTGCCTGGGCTTCAAATCCGTCCACCGTGGAGTACGGCGTGAACAGGCGAGATCGACGCCATTGGGCCGCAGGATCAGGTCAGGAGCCGAACCGAAGAGGTAGCGGCCGCCGCCATCGCTGAAGAACGCGTTTTCAATCAAGCGGAAGTTCTTGAACAGCTCGAGATTCGAGTTGATCTCGCCGCCTCCGCCGATCGCCGTGTGGGAGCCGGCATAACGCTGCGCGCAAGCCGGAGCTAGGAAGGATGTAGTCTTTGAAGCCGCTGATAAATCCGGCCAGCTTCGACGTGCATGGCGCGCCCGCCCGGAGTGCCATCGAAAGCGATTTTCGCCTGAATGTCGGGGAAGAGGTTCGGAACGTTGCTAAGCTGGTATTGGCGTAGACGTTATTTGCCGTACCGGGGCCGAAGTTAAACTGGCTTTGGACGCTGGACACGCTGCCCGGGCGTGAACACGCCGGCGGAACGTTACGGATTCCAGTGCTGCTTGCGAACGCCGCCGGCAGCGTGATCATGCCTGAGCCGTTGCCTCCGCCAATGTACTGTTGCGGATTCTCCAGCGCGAGGCCCACAGGCCAATTGTCATTCGGGTGCATGATGAAGCGGAACTGGGGAGCACGGGTCCAGACCAGGCCGATTTGGTAATTCGTGTCCATGTTCTGCGTGTAGAAGATGTCGCTCGGAATCGGGGAGAGACCCTTGCGGTTGGGAGTCAGCATGCTCCAGTCCTGGCCGCCCAAGAATTCGAACTTGCCGTTATTGGCATCCACGAAGTAGTTGCGCAGAGCGCAAGCCCGGCCGAGTTGCTTCCTACCTGGAAGCTGTTCGAGTTGTTGTTGAACAGGAAGTCGCTCTCGAGATAGCCGAGCATGTTCCAGCCCATCAACTTCGAATCGACGCGAAAGCCGATCCGCGAGTTTTGCGCCGAGAAGTTGGTCTCCGAGAGATGCCCGGCCACCGCATTGTTAAACGGAATGCCTGCAAAGTTGGTGCCGATGCCGCTGCCGACATTGGTGGAGCGCCAGAAGAACGTGGCGTCCATAAACCCAGCGGAGTGAATGTGGTGTTACCGATCGAAATGGAGAGCGGTGACGGAGCGGGCGTGGTTTCCGGCTGTCTGGCCGACGCGCGGGTCCCGCAACTGGGACTATGTTTGCGACCGGCACGAGCTGCGCCGAACTGGCCGGTCATGCCGGAGTCGCCGCACCTGGCCGAGCTGCGGCTCTTCTGTTCGTCTGCGTCTTCACCGCTTGCGTCCAGCAGCGCACGCTGCTGGTTTAACGAATCCTGAAGCTTCTTGATCGCCTCTTCCTGTTGCGCGATTCTTTCTTTCAGCTGTTTGAGATCCTCTGCGCTCGCCGCCTGCGCTGCCGTTGCATTTGCGGGGGATCCGCGGAGCCGGGGCTTGCGCCCACAACTGCACCGACAGGACGGAGAGGCACAAGCGCTCTCAGCATCCTTTTTGCTTTCATAAACTCCCTTGCCTTGAGTAGTAGGTCCGGACACCTCAATGGAGCGGAGAGACTGCTAGGGGACCATCCCGAAGTTACCGAGTCGCTTGTTACAGAGAGAATTAATAACGGATGACATTTGCCACAGCGCGGACGCGTCCCAGGCCGGGTACTTTCTTACCGTTCGCTGGCCAGAGCTTTAAAATAGGGATTCACCCATGCCAGAACGCCCGTTCGTTCACCTGCACTGTCATACCGATTATTCCTTGCTGGATGGCGCCTGCGATATCAAGCGCCTGATGAGCATCGCGAAGCAGCAGGACATGCCTGCGATCGCGATGACGGACCATGGCAACCTGTTTGGAGCCGTCGAGTTCTATAACGAGGCCAACGCCAACGGCATTCAGCCGATCATCGGCTGCGAGGTCTACGTTTCGCAGAACGGCCATAAGGTCAAGAATGATTCGCGACCGCTATAACCACCTGGTGCTGCTTTGCGAAAACCAGGAAGGCTACAAGAACCTGATCAACCTGGTATCGACCGGGTTATCTGGACGGGTTCTATTACAAGCCTCGGATCGATAAGGATCTGCTGGCGCGGCACTCCAAGGGCCTGATCGCGATGTCCGCCTGCCTGCGCGGTGACGTGAACGAAGCGATTCTGACCGACAAATACGCCCATGCCAAGCAGCTCGCGAACGAATACGTCGACATTTTCGGAAAGGGCAACTTCTTTCTCGAGATGCAGGAGCACGGCCTGGATCAGGACAAGATCGCGATGCCCGCCATCCGCCGCATGTCTGCGGAGACAGCGGCATTCCGCTGGTCGTCACGAACGACGCCCATTATCTGACCCACGACGACGTGCGCGCGCACGAGATTCTGCTCTGCATCCAGACCGGCAAGACGATGTCGGATCCGAACCGGATGCGCTTCTCGACCCCGGAGTTTTACATAAAGACGCGGGCCGAGATGATGGCGCTTTTCGGCGAGGTCGAGCACGCGCTGGACCGGACGTGGGATATCGCCCAGCGCTGCCACGTCAAGCTCGAGAAAGTAAAAGATCCGTTCCCGCGCTTCGATGTGCCGCAAGGGCTTCGATCTCGACACTTATTTTGCGTATGTCGCCCGCGAGGGTTTCGAGAAGCGGCGGCCGCGACTGGAAGCGCTGCGGGCGCAGGGCCGTCTGAAGCACGATCTTCCGGAATACATCGAGCGGCTGGAAACAGAAATCCGCATCATCCAGCAGATGAAGTTCCCCGGATACTTCCTGATCGTGTGGGACTTCATCCGCTACGCCAAGCAGAAGGGAATCCCGGTAGGCCCGGGGCGCGGTTCCGCCGCCGGAAGTCTGGTCGGCTGGGCAATGGAAATCACCGATGTCGATCCGCTCCAATACGGACTGCTGTTTGAGCGCTTCCTGAACCCGGAACGCATCAGCATGCCGGATATCGATATCGATTTCTGCACGAACCGCCGCGGCGAAGTCATTCAGTACGTGACCGAGAAGTACGGGCGCGAGCAAGTGTCCCAGATCATCACATTCGGCACTCTGGCGGCCAAAGCCGCTATTAAAGATGTTGGCCGCGTGCTGGATATGACCTTTGCGGATGTGGACCGCATTTCAAAGGCGGTTCCGAAGCAACTCAACATCACGCTGAAGCAGGCGATTGAGGATCCCGAACTGAAGGACGCTTGCGGCAAAGGATGCGCGGGTCAAGGAAGTGCTCGACGTCTCGATGAAGCTGGAGGGCATGGCGCGGAATTCGGGCGTTCACGCGGCCGGAGTCGTGATTTCGTCGGTTCCCCTGAAGGAACTGGTTCCGCTGTACGTCACGAACAAGCAGGAAATCGTGACGCAATACGACATGGGCGGGATTGAGAAGCTCGGCCTGCTGAAGATGGACTTTCTGGGTCTGACGACGCTGACCATCATTGACGATGCTTTGAAGCTATTCAACAAGCATCGCGGCGAGAACGTCGTCATTGAAGACATTCCGCTTGACGACAGGGAGACCTACGTCAAGATCTTCCATCAGGCTCTGACGAGCGGCGTGTTCCAGTTTGAATCGTCGGGGATGCAGGACATTCTGCGCCGCTATCAGCCCGATCGCGTCGAGGATCTCTGCGCGTTGAACGCGCTGTATCGTCCGGGCCCAATCCAGGGCGGCATGATTCCGGACTTCATCGACCGCAAGCATGGCCGCAAGCCGATCGTCTACGACGTGCCGGAACTCGAAGAGATTCTGGCCGAGACCTACGGCGTGATTCTGTATCAGGAGCAGGTGATGCAGATCTCGAACAAGCTGGCGGGCTATTCGCTGGGCGACGCCGATCTGCTGCGCCGCGCCATGGGTAAGAAGAAGGCCGAGGAAATGGCGAAGCAGCGCGAGCGCTTCATCAGCGGCGCAACAGCGAACGGCCATCCGCCCAAGAAGATCGCCAAGATCTTCGACCTGATGGAGCAGTTTGCGGGATACGGCTTTAACAAGTCTCACTCTGCCGCCTATGCGTATCTGGCGTACGTCACTGCCTATCTAAAGGCCCACTATTCGGTTGAGTTCATGTCGGCGCTTGCTGACCTCGGAATCGGGCAACACCGACAAGGTCGTCAAGTACATCAACGAATGTAAGGACATGGGCATCGGCGTCTTGCCGCCCGATGTAAACCAGAGCGATTGCGACTTCACCCCCGCCAAAGGAGGCCATTCGGTTCGGGCTGGGCGCAGTGAAAAACGTCGGGACAAGGGGCGGTGGAAGCGATCGTCGCTGCGCGGCAGGAGAGCGGGCCGTTCAAAGACATCTACGATTTTTGCGAGCGCGTCAACATGGGCGCCGTCAACCGCCGCGTAATGGAAAGCCTGGTAAAAGCGGGCGCGTTCGATTCGACTGGCGCGAACCGGGCCCAATTGATGGAAGCGCTCGACCGCGCAATCGAGTCCGGCGCGCGCGCGTCGTCGCGACCGCGACTTGGGTCAGCACGGGTTATTCGGCGGCTTCGAAGACGACCACAAAGCGAACATCAGCTCGCCAAACTGCCCGACTGGACCATGGAGCAGAAGCTGGCTCGGGCGAAAAGGAAGTGCTGGGGATCTATGTCTCGGGACACCCGCTTGATCGCTTTAAGGACAAGATTGCGGATCTTGCCACTCATTTCACGGATAAGCTGGACGACCTCGAAAAGAATACTCCGGTCACGCTCGTGTGCCATTATCAATAGCATCGTCCGCAAAACGAACAGAGAAGGAAAGTATTGGGCCGCTTTGAAAGTGGACGATGGGCGCGGCTACGGTAGACGGAATGGTATTCGCAAGCCGCTATGAAGACTCGCTGGCGGTGCTGAAAGAAGACGCGCCTGTGTTCCTCCGCGCCAACGTTTTGCCGGAAGAAGGCGGTCCTCCGAAACTTTCCATCCAGGAAATGATTCTTCTGGAAGACGCCCGAGTGAATTTGCCTTCATTGATATCCATTCGCATTTGGTTGAAGGACGGCTCGACGGAGAAAGCCCAGGCTTGAATGATTTGTTTGTTCAGGAAGACGGGCTCCACGGAGGTACGGTTCCGGCTGGAGAAGCCGCGCGACTTCTCAGTCATCATGGACGTGGAACAGAAGGTGCGCCCCGACCGGGAATTTCGCGCTGAACTTGAGAGGATCTGCGGTCCGGAATCTATGGAGATACTCGCACACTGACAATGGCTGAAGAGCAAACCGACCCGCACCCGGCAAACCGGACCGCGCCGAGCGCCCACAAACCCGAGTTGGGAGCGCGTGCAACTGGCGCGACATCCGAAGCGTCCGCAATCACTCGATTACATCCATGGATGTATTACCAGTTTTCAGGAACTCCACGGTGACCGCGCTTATGGAGACGACAAGTCGATTGTCGGCGGAATGGGTCTGTTCGAAGGGCAGCCCGTCATGCTGGTGGCCCAGCAGAAGGGCCGCGACACGAAAGAGAAACTGATGCGGAACTTCGGCATGCCGAAACCGGAGGGCTATCGCAAAGCACTTGCGCCTGATGCATATGGCGGCGCGGTTCAGACGTCCCATCATCACCTTTATCGACACTCCGGGCGCGTATCCAGGCATCGACGCGGAAGAACGAGGTCAGGCCGAGGCGATCGCCTGTAATTTGCGCGAGATGGCGCGGCTGCCGGTTCCCATCTTCACCGTAGTCATCGGCGAGGGCGGTAGTGGAGGCGCGTTGGGAATTGGCGTAGCGAATCGCGTGTACATGCTTGAGAACGCTTATTACAGCGTGATTTCTCCCGAAAGTTGCGCTGCGATCATTTATCGTGATTCGGGCAAGGCGCCGGAAGCAGCCGCGGCTCTGCGCATGACGGCGGACGATCTGCTCGGCTTAAAGGTAATCGACAAGATCGTGCCGGAGCCGGCGGGCGGAGCGCATCTTGCTCCTGAAGTCGCGATCAAGGGTGTACAGCGATGCCTTAAAGTCCGGGCTAGCCGAGTTGCTTCCCGTATCGCCCCAAGCTCCTGATTGACGAGCGTTATCGCAAGTTCCGCGAAATGGGCAGCTTCTTCGCATGAACAAGACCACTCTGGTCACTGTGCTGTTCGTTATCGTGCTCGCAGCTCTGATCGGCTGGTCGACGTTCCGCGGCCCACGCTATCGCGTGCAGGTGTGCATGAACTTCAATAGCAGGACCGCTTGCCGTAACGTTTCAGCTAAAAGTGAGGAGGCCGCGGTTAAGAGCGGCGTTGAAAACGCGTGCGCGGATCTGGTATCCGGCGTAACTGAAACCATAAACTGCGGCCAGACCGAACCGCAGAGTATCGAATGGTTAAGCCGCCCCTGACGACGATTTCTGAGCCGCCTCGAGTTCTTTAACCCGTTTCTCTAACGACCGCAACATACGCAGCATCTCCGGCAGCCGCGAAAATGATGCCGAAGCGCGCAGCCACTCGCGCGAATCGAATGCAGGCGAACCCGACACGATTCCCCCCTCGGGAACATCGTGCCCCACACCCGATTGCGCCCAAACAATCGCATTCCTGTGAATCGTGATATGTCCCGCTGAGCCCGTCTGTCCCGCCATTACGACGTTCTCCTCAAGCACAGTACTGCCCGCAAGACCCGTCTGAGCGCAAATGATATTGTCCTCGCCAACGACGCAGGCGTGGCCGATTTGGCAAAGACTGTCGATCTTCGCACCCCGCTTGACGCGTGTCTCACCCATCGTGGCGCGATCGACCGACGTAAGCGACTGAATTTCTACGTCATCTTCAAGAACGGTCATGCCGGATTGCACAATCTTGTGCTGCCGGCCATCCGGTCCTTTTGCGAATCCGAACCCATCGCCACCGACGACAACGCCATTGTGCAGCGTCACGCGGTTTCCAATCCGGCAAAACTCACGCACCGATGCGTGTGAGTGCGCTGTAAAGTCATTCCCGATGGAGCAGCCGTCGTAAATTACGACCTGCGGATAGAGAACCGCGTTATCGCCGATCGCGCAATTCTCACCAATGACTACGTAAGCGCCGATAGACGCATTGCTTCCGATGCGCGCACTCTCCGCGATGCAGGCAGTCGGATGAATGGCCGCGCGAGGTTTCGGAGGCTGATAGAACAGCGCCAGGGCGCGTGAAAAATCGAAGTAAGGATTCGCTGAGAGGAGCGTCACCACGCCGGGTACCGGTTCAGTCGCCAGGATCGCGGCGGCTTTCGTCTCCTTGGCCTTCGGACTGTACTTCAGATTGGCCAGAAACGTAAGCTCCTTCGGGCCGGCTCGTTCGATCGTCGATACGCCAGCAATCTCGTATTCGCAATTGCCTTCGACTTTGCAGCCGAGCAGCTCAGCCAACCGGCCGACCGTGTACTTCGCCATAACTGCGCTCTGATTTAATTTACGTCTCGGCAACAACCGGGTTTCGTAATTCTCCAAGGCCCTCTATGCTGATCACCACATCATCGCCAGGCCGCAACCAGCGTGGCGGGTTCCGCGCAAATCCAACTCCCGCGGGAGTTCCCGTCGAAACGATGTCTCCGGGCTCCAACGTAAACACGCTCGAGAGATGAGCAATGAGGGCCGGAATTTTGAAGATCAGCTCCCGGGTATTTGAGTTCTGCAGGACTTCTCCATTGATCTCCGTCTTGATCTGGAGCGTGTGCGGATCTGGGACCTCGTCCGCTGTTACGATCCATGGACCCATTGGAGCAAACGTGTCGAACGTCTTACCCATAAGCCACTGCGTCGTGGCCCGCTGGTAATCGCGCGCGCTAACGTCGTTCACGATCGTGTAGCCGAACACATGCTGCTTCCAGTCGTCGGGCTGAATATGACGACCGCCCTTAATAATGACGAATGCAAACTCTCCCTCGTAATCGGGAGACGTCGAAACTTTCGGCAAAACGATGTTCTCGCCGCTTGCGATCACGGCCGTGGCAAACTTGTTGAAAATTGTCGGCACGTTGGGGATTTCGGCGTTGCTCTCCTTGGCATGGTCCAAATAGTTCAAACCGACGCACAGAAGCTTTCTCGGTTTCGGGATTGGAGCCAGCAATTTCACACTGCTGAGCGGCCGGCGTGAAGCGGCCGTTGCGCTCGCCAAAAAGCCCTGTGCTTTTGAAAGCCCCTCGGCCCCCGCCTCGATCACATCGAGCACGGAGCTGAAGCCCGCCTCCGAAAGGTCGACTACTTCGTTTGCAGCAACGGCTCCCGGACGAGCCGCGCCATCGATCTCAACCGTAACTATGCGCACCTTGCCATCTTAGAATGAGCGCCATGGATTATCTCTCGCCCGCCATTCCCCAGGGCCGTGTTCCCCAAGCCGCCGACCCTCTGTTTCAGCACCTCGTCGATACTTACGCGAGTGAGACCAACAAGGTAATTTCGACGTGGCGCGAGTTTCACGACACAGATTTAGCCTACCGGCCCGACCTGAAATCGCGAACTGTGCTGGAGATCTTGAAACACCAGTTGCTTTCCGAGCGCCGCTTCTTCGGCGAGTTTATCGGAATCCCAGAAGCGCCTGTATCCGAGGTGTTACCGCCAGAAACTTCGATTGCGGCCTATTGCCGCCGAATGCAAGAACTGGCCGAACCTCGTCTGGCATTCCTCGCCGGGCAAGCAGCATCCTGGTGGATGGAGGAACGTTCGTTCTTCGATTCAACTCGCCAGCGGATCTGGATTTTCTGGCGCCGAGTGCTACATACTGCGCATCACCGGACCCAGCTCACGATGTACCTTCGGTTTCTCGATCGCCCCGTACCCGCAACGTACGGCCCTTCTGCCGACATTACGTGGTCCGGGGCCGATCCGACCGACACGGTCGATGCAGCCGCACGAAGCTAACCTACTGCTGCCATCCGCCGCCCAAGGCATTGTAGACCTGAACCACCGACAGCCGCTCGCCCAGCCGCGCACGCGCCAGATTCAGTTGCGCCGAGAAGTAATTCGTCTCATTCGTCAGCACTTCCAGGTAGCTGGTTACGCCGCCCTTGTAGCGCATCTCGGCGAGGCGTGATGCGTCCTGTGCCGCCGCCGTCAGGGCTTCCTCGTGCTGCCGGTAAATCGCGCAGCTTATCGAACGCGATCAGGGAGTTTGATACTTCTCCGAAAGCGGTCTGAATAGTCTGCTTATAGGTCAGAACCGCCTCCTGCTGCTGCGCTTCGCTCAGCCGGACATTGGCCCGCAAAGAGCCCGCATTGAAGATCGGCTGCGATACGCCCGCGGTCCAGTTCCAAGTTCGCGCGCCCCACTTGAAAATGTTGTGAAGTCCGATGCTTTCGACGCCCGCATCGCCGGTCAGCGACAGTTGCGGAAACAACTGCGCGCGCGCGACCCCGATATCCGCATTCGCCGCGACTAAGGTTTGTTCCGACTTCCTGAATATCCGGCCGGCGCTCGAGTAACTGCGAAGGCAGCCCGGCGGGAATGGTGTCCGGGAGCGGCTGTTCGGTGATCGCGAGGCCCCGCTGGATCGGCCCGGGATTTTCGCCCAGCAGCAGGCGGATCTGGTTCTCCTGCTGCTGAATCGCCTGTTCCAGTTTGCGGAATTGCCGCGGCAGCTTCCTCTACCAATTGCTGCGCCTGCCGTACATCCGGCAAGCCCGTTGCGCCGCCCTGCTCCAGCGTCTGCGTCAGTTGCAGGGACTGCTGCCGCGATGCAAGGTCCGCTTGGAAATGTCGAGTTCCAGGTCATACTCGCGCAGTTGGAAGTACGCGGTGGCGACATTCTCGACCAGAGACGCAACGACAGCCCGCCGTCCCCACTCGCTGGCTCGCATATTCGCGCGCGCCGCTTCGGTCGCGCGGCGGTATCGGCCCCAGAAGTCGACGTTCCAGGAGCCGAAGCGGTCAACGCGTCCGCCAGATACGAATACGCAGGAAAAACGCCGGGAATGCCCGGGCTGACGCACGCCGCGTCACGCCAGGGTCCAAGACCAACGTTTGGGAATTGGTTCGAGCGCGTGATCGTCACCTGCTGCTGCGCCTGCAGCACGCGCGAAGCCGCAATCTGCACGATTCGTAGTTCTGCTTCAAGGCCGTCCGAATCAGGTGCTGTAAAGCCGGATCGTTGAACACCGTCCACCACTTCTCGTCGCCCAAGGAGCGGTCGTTGACGGAGCTGGCGTATTGTCCGGCCCACGATAAGTCGGCGGAATCGGAACCGCGGGACGCTGGTAATTCGGCCCACGGTGCAGCCCGCCAGGAGCAGTCAGCCAGAGCGAAGAGCCCGCCAGAAGAGACACGCCTCATTAAACGTGCCCTCCTTCGACCAGGTCTCGGCTTGCGACGGCGTGCTTTTCCTTGCGCGAGAACCGCTTCGAAAGCGACTCGACCACATCGAAAGTCACCGGGATCAGGAAGATGGCGAGCAGGGTTGCCGCCAACATTCCGCCGATAACGGCGGTTCCCAGAATTCGCCGCGCCGAAGCGCCCGAACCGGTCGCAATCCAGAGCGGCACGCAGCCGAGGATGAAGGCGAAGGCCGTCATCAGAATCGGACGGAAACGAATGCGGGCCGCCGTCAGCGCCGCGTCCACAATGCTCGCGCCTTTTTCGTATTCGTCCTTTGCGAACTCGACGATCAGAATGGCGTTCTTTGCCGAAAGACCAATCAACATGACAAGTCCGATCTGCGTATAAACATCATTGTCGAAATGCCGCAGATACAAGCGTGAAAAACGCGCCGAACACTGCGATCGGCGTACCGAGCAGCACGCTGAAGGGCAGCGACCAACTCTCATACAAGCGCCGCCAGAATCAGGAAGACAAACAGCAGCGACAGACCAAAAACGGTCGATGCCGAAACGCCCTTGCTCGCCTGCTGCTCCTGGTACGACATGCCCGAGTAGTCGAAGCCCATCTCGTGGCGGCATCGTTTGCGCGAAAACCTCTTCAAGCGCCTTCATGACCTGGCCCGAGCTGTAGCCGGGCGCCGCCGAGACGTTCAACTGAGCCGCGTTGTATTCGTTGAAGCGCATCACGAACTCCGGCCCTTCAATGTTCTTGATGTTGGTCACGGCGCTGAGGGGAACCATGCCGCCGTGCGCGTTCTGCACATAGAACTGTCCGATGTCGTTCGGCGTTGGTGCGGAAGTCGCCTTCGGCTTCGACATACGTTTGCCACTGACGTCCGAAGCGGTTGAAGTAGTTCACCAGATAGCCGCCCATGAACGTCTGCATCGTCTTGTAGACATCGGCGACGTTGACGCCTTGGCTCATCACCTTCGCCCGATCCACGTCGGCGTAGAGTTGCGGCACCGCAGGCAGATAGCTGGGGATGATGCCGCGATCTCAGGCCGCTTTCGCGCCGCCTGCATGAACTTGAACAGGTTGCCCGTCAGGAACTCCTGGTCTCGCCGCTGAGCGGTCTTCAAGCATGAATGTCACGCCGCCGGAGGTACCGACGCCGGGAATGGCGGGCGGCGGAAACGAGAACGCCAGACCCGACTTGACCTGCGAAAGCGCGCCGCCGACGTTTTGCAAGATGGCTGTCGTACTGTTCATTGGCGCTCTTTCGTTCGTCCCATGGCTTCAGGGTGACGAAGAAGAAGGCGCTGTAGGTCTGCTGCGTGAGGCTCAACAAGCTGAAGCCGACGACGGAGGTGACGCCTGCGATGCCGGGCGTGTTCAGACAGCTTCTTTTCGACGTCGCGGGCCGCTTCGCTCGTGCGCTGCAAGCGAAGCGGCATCGGGCAACTGCAAGGCGACAAACAGATAGCCGTTGTCTTCGGTCGGCAAGAAAGCTGGTCGGCAGCTTGCGGCCGAAGAACCACGCGCCAACGCCATCAGCACAAGGAACACTAACGCCGAAGCCCGCCTTCCGCATCAGCACCGCCGAGAAGCCGACATAGCCATCGGTCACCGTGCCGAACACGCGGTTGAACCAGCCGAAGAACGCCGCCAGCGGTCCACGCGTCTTCTTGCGCGGCTTCAGCAACAACGCCGCCAGAGCCGGGCTCAGCGACAGCGCATTGAACGCCGAGATGACAACCGAGATCGCAATGGTGACCGCAAACTGCTGATACAGACGTCCCGTGATGCCAGGAATGAAAACGGTGGGAATGAAGACCGCCGCCAGGATCAAGCGCAATCGCCACGACCGGCCCGGAAACCTCCTCCATCGCCTTGAATGCGGCATCGCGCGGCGCCATGCCTTCCTCGATGTGCCGCTCCACCGCCTCCACCACAACGATGGCGTCATCGACCACCAGGCCGATGGCGAGCACAGTCCGAAGAGCGAGAGCGTGTTGATGGAAAATCCGAGCACCGGAAAGAGCACGAACGTGCCGATCAAGCGAAACCGGCACGGCCAGCAGCGGAATGAGCGTTGCGCGCCAGCCTTGCAGGAAGATGTACACGACCAGCACGACCAAGCCGAGCGCTTCGAGCAGCGTATACTCGATCTCCTGCATGCCCGCGGTGACGGCCTGCGTTGTGTCCAGGCTGACCTCGTAAGCGAGGTCCTGCGGGAAGCGGTTGCTCAATTGCGCCATGCGTTGGCCCGCACGGCTCGGCAGCTGCGACCGCGTTCGATCCCGGCAGCTGATAAATCGCAAGAATGGCCGACGGCTTCCCGTTGTAGCGGCCTTCCAGGTTATACGTCTGCGCGCCGAGCTCGACGCGGCGCGACATCTTTCAGACGCAGAGAGATCGATCCGTCGGATTTGCGCGCAGGATGATGTTGCCGAACTCTTCGGCGGTGGTCAGGCGGCCCTGCGCCCGCACCGTATAGGTAAATTGCTGCCCGTTCGGAACCGGTTCGCCGCCGATCTGGCCGGCCGGGTTGACGGTATTCTGCGCTCTGCATCGCGCGCGATGATCTGCGGCACGGTGACTTGCATTTGCGCGAGCTTCGCCGGGTTTACCCACACTCGCATCGCATACTGTCCCGCGCCGAAGACTTGCACGCGCGCCACACCCAGCACGCGCGTCAGTTCGTCGACGAGATTGATGTAGCCGTAGTTGGCGAGGAAGATGTTGTCGTAGGTGCCCTGTGGGCGAGTACAGCGAGACCAGCATCAGCGGCGCAGTAGAGCGACTTTCTGCACAACCAGCCCGGCAGTGTTGACAATGGCGGGCAGCTGCGACTGCGCTTGCGATGTGCGTAGCTGCGTCAGCACCTGATCGATGTTCGGATCGGTTGCCACATCAAAGTTCGACCGTGATCTGCGCAGCACCATTGTTCGCGCTGCTCGACGTACATGTACTGCATCTTGTCGACGCCGCTGATCTGTTGTTCGAGCGGGGTTGTAACCGATTGCATCAGTGTTTGCGCATCCGCGCCAGGGTAGGTTGCCTGAACCACGATCTGCGGCGGAGCGATTTCGGGGAACTGAGCGGTGGGCAGCTCGACGAGGCGACGACTCCGACAATGACCGTGATGATCGCGATCACCATCGCGACGATGGGCCGGCCGAATAAAGAACTTAGACACTCTTAGAGGCCCTCCGCGGCCGGTTGGTGCTGCAGGGTCTGATCAGGTTGGGGGTTCACCGTCACGCCTTCGCGCACCTTCATACCGTCAGTGATCACTTGTTCGCCCGGCTTCAGTCCGCTCGTGACTATCCAAGACTGGCCGACACGATCGCCCACCGTGCACGGGCTGGACATGCTACTTTGTTGTCCGCATCTACGACATCGACCTGATAGCGGCCCTGCAACTCGGAAACGGCCTGCTGCGGAATCAGCAACGCGTCGTGCTGGATGCTGGTCTTGGCGCGGATGCGTCCGAACTGACCGGGCCGAAGCAGACCGCCGGGATTGGGAAACTCGCCGACGAGGAGAATGGTTCCGGTTTGGCTGTTAACCTCGCCGATCAGCGAAAAGGATGTGCCCCGGATGGTCGTACGCCTGTCCGGTGGTGAGAGTAAGTTGCAAAGCGGATTGATTGGCCTTGCTGACCCAATCCGCACTGCGCCCCTGGTCCGGTGAACTGCATATACTCGCGATCAGTGACGGAGAAATATGCCTTGATCGGGCTGACTTGCGAAACGGTGGTCAGCACGGTAGATCGTGCTGACCAGATTTCCGATCTGCGTATGTCGCGACGCCGGCTATTCCGTCCAGCAGAGACCGGACCTGCGTGAATCCGAGGTCGAGTTCCGCCTTTTCGACGGCCGCCTGTGCCGCTGCAATTGCTGCTTGCGCGGAAGCCACTCCTGCCTTCTGCTCTGCGCGCGTCTGCAGATCGTTATCCAGTTGGCTTTGAGCAATCGCGTGCGCGTCGGCGAGCGGGGTAGTCACGCTTCACGTTGATTTCGGCGAGCTGCAAGCGCCGCCTGTGCCTGCGCTAATTGGCCCTGCGCCTGCGCGAGTTGCCCTTTTGCCTGATCGAGCGCCGCCTGAAACGGGCGTGGATCGATCTCGAAGAGCACCTCGCCCTTTGTGAACTGTTGACGCCCTCGCGATAGTCCTGGCGGATCAGGTACCCCGATACTTGCGGCTGTATCTGTGCGTTCTGGTACCCCTGCAGCGTCGCGACCCAATCGCCGTAAATAGGCACGTCGTGCTGCTCCACGGTGATGACGCTTACGACAGCATTGGGCGGAGGCCCTTGCGCGGCCTGTTGTTTCTCACAGCTTGCAGTCAGAAACGCCAGGGCGCAGAGCAGAATTGTGACCGGAACGGTTCTCATGGCTATCCTAGGAGATTAAATGCACGTTTAATAGGATTCAACGGATCATTAAGAATATGCCCCGACGCGCCAAACATATCGAGCCGGAGACAGTCCGCGAAGAACTTTTGCACTCCGCGCGCCGACTGTTCGCCGCCAAGGGCTTCGATGGCACAAGCCTGAAAGAACTCGCGAAGGCAACAGGGCACAATGCGGCGTTGGTCAACTATTACTTTGAGAGTAAGGAGGGACTTTTCCGGGAGTGCGTGATGCCGCTCTTTGGTTCGGAGACGAGCGAATCCGGATTTGCCCTACGACCGCCCAAGGGCCGGCAGGACCTGATCACACGCTTTGAGCTCTTCGTCGAGCGGTTCATCGAGGTGCATCTGCGGGAACAGGACATCTGCGTCATTCTGCAGCGCGATTTGCACACGCAGGTTGTCAAGCAACTGTTCAGACAGCACGTTCATTTGCTGCATTTGCAATTACTCCGGTTTTTAAAAGCAGCGCAAAAAGCTGATCTGATCCGGAAGGATCTGGATATCTCTCTTGCTGGCGAAGATGATCATCTCTTCCCTGTTTCATCTCATCAGTCTTGAACGATTCCGCGAGGAGCTGGACGAGCCGACATTCCTGAATGAGCGAAAGCGCGCATCCACAGCGAGGCAGATTGCCAGTTTGTTTCTGCACGGCTTCATCGCTCCTGGACAGTAGCCGCTACGGCTTGAATCCCGTAAGCCTTTTGCACGTCCGCCAGAGTGACTTCGCCGAGTACTCTGTCCGGGTAAATGCGGCTTACGACCTGAATACGATCCTGTAGCGATAGCATACGCAGAGCAGCATCGAGGGTGTCGTCTGGGTAAAGGCGCATACCCGGACCGGCCAAAGCCGGATCCGCGTTCGGGCGCATGGCATTCTCAACGCGTAAGGGTTGCAACGTGCGCTTTTCCTCGGCACTCGGCAGATTGACGCCTTCAAGTTCAGCAAGCATTTTGAAGAACGCAGTGGAATGCAGGCGGCGCGATACAAAATAAGCCGTCATGTTCGCAATCATGACCGGGAGAATGATGACGTAGCTTGCGCTGGTCTCGAAGATCATAAAGATCGATGTGATGGGTGCGCGGAATACGCCTGCGAAGAAGGCACCCATGCCGACCAACATGTAGGCTTCGGCGGGTGCCGCTGGAAGCCGCCAAACATGGTGTGCGACACCGCCTAAGGCACCGCCGATCATGGCGCCGATGAACAAGGACGGAGCAAACATACCGCCGGGCGTATCGGCACTGAAACACATCAACGTCACCAACACCTTCGCCAGAGCAAGGTAGAACAAGACCTGCCAGGTGAACTGCCCGTGCAGAGCGCTATTGATACCGTCGTAGCCCGCGCCCATAACTTCGGGGAACCACAAACCCACCACTCCGGTAAGGCATCCGGCGGCGATTGGGAGAACAAAAGCGCGCCAGCGTCCAAGCCGCTCGATGCGGTGCTTCAAAATTTCAATCACATGAATAAAGCCGGCGGAGAGCACGCCGCCAATCACTCCGATGAGTGCATAGATCAGGAGCTCGGATGCGTCCGTTAGCTCGAAAGCCGGGATACGGAACAAAGGCTCGTTCCCGAGAAAGGCTCGCATAGTGACAACGGACGACACTGCGGCAAGGACGATTGAGCCGACCGCGGTAGCGCTCCAATCGGCCAGGACCTCTTCCATGACGAACAGAACGCCGGAGATGGGAGTGTTGAACGCCGCGGCGATGCCCGCCGCAGCACCCACGGGCGCGATAAGACGCATGCTGCTGCGCGGCAGTTGAAAGAGCCGACCGAGACGCGAGGCTACTCCCGCACCCATCTGAAGCGACGGGTCTTCCGGCCCCAACGAGTTACCCGTCCCAATCGAGATAGCGCAGGCGAGGAACTTGCCCAAGATAGTGGTTGAGGAAACGATTCCATCAGAGGCGTAGATCGCAATCTTGGTTTGGTTGACACCGCTGCCTCGTGCCAAAGGGAAAACGAAGCGCACCAGGAGAACAGCGACAATCGCACCTAACGCGGGACTGAACAGCCGAGCGTTCCGGAAGCGTCCCGCGAGGGCTCCGAGTGAACCCCAACTAACCACTTCGATTGTGATGTGAAACAGGACGACCAGAACACCGGAAAAAATTCCAATGAGAAGGGAGAGTAGCAGAAAACGCTGGGCTTCACTGAGACGCACGTTGCGGAAGAGCGACTTCCAGTCAGGTTTACTCACCGGTCACCCGGGCAATGGCGACATCGACGGCACTTTCACTGTTTGAAACTGTATCCGTGCAAAACAGGCGGCGGTCTCGCCAAAGCTGGGCGGCAGATTGCTGCATCATATCGGCGGCGCCATCTACTTTCTTGTTTGCGGTGAGCAGGTCATTGGCAGCACTGAGTTCGGAGGCAGCTTCGGCGTTTGTGGCAATTCCGGGTTTGCAGCTGCTCAGGATATGAACAACTGAGACAACAGATTTTGACTCCGCCGCAGACGTTCAGCCGAGCTGATGCCGGGCAGCAGCGGATCGAGTTCAATGACCTGATTCGTAATCTCCAGCCATTGCGCACTGTCTGGTCCTTGGGATCCAGCCGATGGGCCGCCTGGAATTCGTGACGGGCGGCGACGAACTCGCCCGAATTGAAGTCGATCATTCCAATGCCGCGCCGGGGAGCGTCCTGTGAAGGTTGACGCCTTTCAAGCTCGCGGAAGATTCTCCCGCTTCTGACAGTGCGCCATAGTGCAGCAGATCGAAAGCGATTCTGTACGTTCGGCCGGGTTGGTGGCCGACGCATTCAGCTGGATCAACTCACCGACCGCTTCGTTGGTCCGATTCACTTTTCCAGTAATCTGACCAGATCCCAACGGGCACTTCGGCGCTCCGGGAATCATGTCGGGAGGCCAATATTCGTAGACAGCGCGTCTGGTAGCGTTCGATGGCAACATCAGTTTGCCCGCGCTTCTCCGCAATCTGCGCGAGCAAGTAGTTGACACGACCATTGCCCGGGTCTTCCTGCACTAACTGTTCGAGGTGCGTTTCGGCCTCGTCCAGGTGGTTCGCACGCACGAGGGACTCTGCGAGGGCCAAGCGGTACTGCTCGTCATCGGGGGAAAAGAGCAGCGCCTTTCTGAACTGGTCAATGGCGCCCCCCAGATCGCCTCCATTGAGCGACGACTGCCCGCTTTGAAAGTCCGGCGTACCCGAGTTGGGTGCGCTCAGTCCGATAACTGGTCGCCGCAAAGCCCGCCACCGTCAAGGCCATAGCAAGCGTAACCGTGACATAAACCGTGCTTCTGAAAGTGGTCGAACGGCAAGCAAGGCTACCAATCCTCCAGAATAGGACGCGCGGAAACGGTCGAATGTTCTAGCCGTGCATTACACTCGAACGTGTCTCCAGCCTGCGAAAAGTTCCCGTCGCGACCGTCTCGAGTTCGGGCGTAGCAGCGAGACACACTCAGCCGAAGGAACTCGGGAAACTTTCGAAGCATCGCAAGTTCGACCCAATCGAGCTCCTGATGAGTTCCACTGAAGGACGCCGCCGGATTTGCTTCCCTGTGAAATATGACCGTATGCGGGTCTCTCCGTTCGCCTTCTTTCGAGGCTCGGTCGGGATCATGGCGGCGGATCTCGCGGCTCGGCCTACACGGCATCAGGTCCAATTCTGCGGCGACGCACACGTGCAAAACATGGGCTGCTTCGAAGGTCCGGACGGACGGCTCGTGTTCGACATCAACGACTTCGATGAGACAATTGCGGTCCTTGGGAATGGGACGTGAAGCGGATGGCGGCCAGCATCGTTCTCGCAGGATACGATGCGGTCACGCGCGCTGAAGCTGCGCGAGCGGCCGTCGGAAGTTTGCATCGTCCTACACCGCGTTGATCGGTGAGCTGGCCTTCCAGCCAATACTGGTGGCCGCCCGCCATCAGATTCACCGAGCACGGCAGTCCAGGCGATTTCCGTCGCGCTCAAACAGGCGCAACGCGCATCGCCCCTCGATTTGCTGGCCAAGTACACGGTCACCGAAGAAGGCAAGCGTCCCCCTTCAAATCCATGAACCAAGTCAACTCTGGCCGGTAACCGGGCGCGAGCGCAATGGGTCCTGGCGCGCTCTCCCGACTTACGTCGAATCCCTATCACCGGATCGCCGCCGCCTCTTTTCTTACTTTGAGCCGATCGATGTCGCATTCAAAATCGTCGGTACCGGGAGCGTCGGTCTGCGCGATTACGTGGTGCTCATGCGTGGAAACGGTTCTAAAGATCCGCTGTTTCTGCAGATCAAACAGGAAGTCCACTCGGTCTATGCTCAGTCAGTCGACGATGGTGGGTTCGAGAATCAAGGCGCCCGAGTTGTCCACGGACAGCATCACATCCAGCCGCTTTCCGATCCCCTGCTTGGCTGGACGCGCATCGGCGAGCACGACTACCTGGTGCGCCAGCTGAATGACCACAAAGGCAGCATCGACATCGACAACCTGCGCGGCGACGGCCTATGTAGCCTTGCCGAAATTGCGGGCGAAATCTTAGCGCGAGGTCACGCCCGCTCCGGAGATCCGGTGGCCATTCAAGGCTACTTGGGCGTTTCCGGGCGCGCAGCCACAGCGATTGTCAAATTTGGCTTAGCATACGCTACGCAAACGCAAGCCGATTTCGAGCAATTCCAGAACGCCATCCATGCCGGGCGCGTGCCGCTGCCCAAGTGACCTGTGTTCGATATGCTGAATCTTGATGGAACGGCCGAGACGTAGGATCAGTAGCATCTTGCTGGTGCTGTGTCTGCTCGCGCCTACAATGGCGTGCGCCATGCCGTCCGCCCAAATGAACGCGGCTGAGCGAGCCTGCTGCAAACAAATGGGCGGCGCCTGTGGAACTACGCACATGCAGCACAATTGCTGCCGCTCCACCTTCGACAAGGGCACTTCGCAGTTGCAGCATCCTGTGGAACGGTGGATTCACTCAGATTTCACCGCCCCTTGTATTTCGATTCCAGTGCGTCCATTCCTGACACCAGACTCCGAATCGAGAAGCTCTTTTCCTACTGGATCATCCCCACCCATCGTCTCGCATCCCGGCACAATACAAATCCTCAGAGTTTGATTGACCTTTTCGCTTCGCTAGTTGAAGCGCAGGGCCGGGTGCGTCTGCACTTTGCGCCCTGCGGTTATCAGGTTTGAACCGAAAGGGAGAGAACAGATGAGGACAGGTGTCCTGCGGTCTGTTGTGCTAGCCGCTGCATGCGTACATGCCGTCGCACAGCAGCCAAGCACTTTGCGCGACTTGCTCGCCGAAGCTGATAAGAATAACTCCGAGATTCTGGCGGCGCAAGGAGAATGGAAGGCGTCGACTCATATCCGGCCGCAGGTCAGTTCGCTGCCGCCCACGGAATTTACATTGCAAAGCTTCAGCGTCGGAAGCCCTCGGCCTGGCGCCGGGTTGAGCAATAGCAACTTCGCTTACATCGGAATCGGAGCTTCGCAGCAGTTTCCCTACCCGGGCAAGCTGCGTCTGAAAGGTCTTGCAGCGGATCGTGCGGCCGATGAAGAACTCGCCCAAGTCGAAGTCGTACGTGCCAAGGTGGACGAGCAGATCAAGACGGATTATGTTCGCCTGGCGTATCTGCAGGAAACGCTCGCGTTGCTGACTGCGAGCCGTTCAACGCTGACGGAAGTGATCGAGACGGAGTTAGCTCGCTACAGCGCCGGACAGGGCAGCCAGGCGGAAATTCTGAAGGCACAACTCGACCGCACTCAGCTGATTCGTGAAATCACCATGCATCACGAAGAAGTGGCCGAACTGCAAGCCGACCTGAAAAGTGCGTTACACCGAAGCCAGGACTCGCCCGATTTGATTGCGGACTGTCTCAGAATTTCGCCTTTCAGCCGGTCCGTCTCGGAGATGTTGCTTGCAGCGCAACGCGGTAATCCGGTGTTAGCGATGGATGTGCGCGAGATTGCTAAACAGCACTCTGAAGTGGAGTCGGCGCGCCTCGCGGGCAAACCTGACTTCAGCATCGGCTACATGTACCAACGCACGGGAGTCGATTTCCCGGCCTATTACATGGCCACTTTTAACGTGGTGCTGCCGAGAAGGAAGCTCGTCGCGGCAGAAGCCGCTGAAGCGGCCGATCGCGAGGCCGCAGCTACTTTCAGACGCGATGCCCATTGCAGGCGCAATTAGCCGAAACCCGAAAGCAGTACGCATCTGTTGTGAGCACCGAAGAAGAGTTGAAGGAATATGAAGACGGCATGCTTGCCCCAAGCTGACGGTGTGTATCAGTCGGCGCTTGCGGGGCTTCGGTCGAACAAGCAGACACTCGATACCGTACTCACCTCGATCAGCGAAGTTCTAAAGCTGAAGCGAGACTATGCGCAAGCTGTGCTGGACCATGAGATGGCGCTCATACACCTGGAAGCGCTAACCGGGGAGACACTCCGATGAACAAGTATGTTGTTCGGACCTCACTGGTTTGGATTCTCGATCATCGCGGCGATTGTGGTGATCTTTTTTGCTCGAACCAGAGCCCAGCGCCCGGCTCAGCGCTCGAGCGCAAAACTGGAACCGATTGCCGTTGCTCCGGCTGACCGGCCTAATGAGCAACCTATTCAGGCAAGCAATTCCGCTCCCGTGCTTGCTCCGATTCAGGTCTCTGCCGAGCGGATGCAGAGCATCGGGATTGAAACCGCCGTGGTCGAGCGGACGAAAATAGCTGATGACATCCGCGCGACTGGAACCGTCGCCATCAATGAACGCCTTCTCTCTTACGTGCAGGTTCGTTTCAGCGGTTTCATACGTAAAGGTCTTTGCGAACGCACCACTGCAGTTCGTTCGGCAGGGAGACCCGCTGTTTACGATGTACAGTCCGGAACTCGTTGCGGCGGAAAACGAGTACGTCGTCGCACTACAGAATCGGAAGCGATTGCAGGCCAGCACGATCGAAGGCGTATCATCCAGCGCAATCGATCTCGTGAAAGGAGCGGAGGCGCGGCTCCGGCAATGGGACGTTCCAGAGAGTGTCATCCGGCAAGTAGGGGAAACCGGATCTCCGGTTCCCGAAATGCTGGTCACTGCTCCGAGTTCAGGCTACATAACGGAACGGAACGCTTTACCGAATCTGTACGTTGAGCCCGCGACGCGGCTCTATACTTTGGCGGACCTCTCCGAAATCTGGGTAGAAGCCCAACTCTTTCCTGAAGACATGGACAGAGTGAAACCCGGCGACGCTGCCGATATCACCATGGATGCCTATCCGGGTCGAAAGGTGCGTGGCCACATCGAAGCGGTTCTGCCCCAGGTTGATATCGCGACGCGGACCGGGCGCGTGCGCATCGATCTTCCCAATCCCGGTGTGCGGTTCAGGCCGGGCATGTATGTGAATGTTGATCTCAGGGCCGGATTAGGGCAACAAACAGTTGTTCCCGCAAATGCCATTTTGATGACCGGGACACGATCCGTCGCATTCCTTTACAAGGACGACGGACAACTGATACCAACCGACGTAGAGCCAGGCCAGGCAGTCGGGGACAAGCTAATCATCTTGAAGGGTCTTTCTGCGGGCCAGCGGGTCGTGAGCTCCGCCAATTTTCTGGTCGATTCCGAAAGCCAGT
Organism: uncultured Acidobacteriaceae bacterium; assembly: GCA_963795905.1. Classification (GTDB taxonomy): domain Bacteria; phylum Acidobacteriota; class Terriglobia; order Bryobacterales; family Bryobacteraceae; genus Bog-105. The sequence goes on from CAWCJG010000004.1 coordinate 144,475, forward strand.
TACAGGCGGCAGCCGGCGCGTTCGCACCGCCGCCGCCCGGGGTGAGCGCGACCGCGCAACGCGCGCCACAACAAGTGAACATCGATTTCACGACTGCACCAGCGCCTCCTCGAAAGGGAAGTAATCGCATTCGCGTTCGGCTGACGGACTCGCAGGGCAAGCCCGTCACCGATGCCGGCGTAACGGTCATCTTTTATATGGCCGCGATGCCCGCGATGGGAATGGCGGCAATGACGACCAAAAGCGACCTTCAGCCAAGCGGTCCCGGAGTTTACGAAGGCTCTGGTGTGTTGCAGTCGGGCGGAACTTGGCAGGTCACCGTTACCGTTCGACGTGGCGGGTCCGTGATCGGCACAAAGCAACTCGAGCTGAACGCAACGGGAGGGATGTGATGCTTTCACGCGTCATCGACGCTTGCGTTCGTAACCGGTTCCTGGTCTTTACGGGAGTCTTGCTTCTGACCTTAGGCGGTATCTATTCGCTGCGACGAATTCCCTTGGACGCTTTGCCGGACATCTCCGATGTGCAAGTCATCATCCACACGCCATGGAACGGCGAACCGCCCGATGTGATTGAAGACCAGGTAACTTATCCCATTGTCACTAGCCTGCTCGCGGCGCCGCAGCGTGAAAGCAGTCCGCGCGCAGACGATGTTCGGCGATTCCTACGTCTACGTGATATTCAAGGACGGCACGGATGTCTACTGGGCGCGCTCCCGAGTGATTGAGTACCTTCAGCAGATCGGCGGCCGTTTGCCCAGCGATGTGCATCCTGCGATTGGCCCGGACGCAACGGGCGCGGGTTGGGTGTTCGAGTACGCATTCGTTGATCGCAGCCACACACACAGCCTCGCTGATCTGCGCAGCTTACAAGACTGGCACCTACGGTACGCGCTGGAGACCGTGCCGGGGGTTGCAGAGGTGGCAAGCATCGGCGGTTTCGTGAAGCAGTATCAGGTGCAGGTCGACCCGCAGAGAGTTGCTTGCCTATGGAATCCCGCTATCGACTGTGATCGAACGCGTAAAGGCCAGCACGAACGAGGTGGGCGGACGCGTGCTCGAACTGAGCGGGGCGCGCTACATGATCCGCGGTCTTGGCTATCTCAAGTCCACGAACGACCTCGCAGAGGTGGCTGTCGGTTCACAGAACGGCACTCCTGTTTTGCTGCGCGACTTGGGAATCGTGACGCTCGGGCCGGACATTCGAGAGGGAGCCGCCGACTGGAATGGGGAAGGCGAAACGGTTGGCGGTATTGTCGTCATGCGGCAAGGCCAGAACGCGCTGAACGTCATTGATGGCGTAAAGCGGAAGTTGCGTGAGATTGCGCCTTCTCTGCCCGCCGGTGTTGAGGTGATGCCTGCATACGACCGCTCCGGCCTGATTCAAGACTCAATCGGTACGCTGCAGCGCGACCTGCTGGAAGAGGCAGTGATCGTCAGCATCGTGGTGATCGTGTTCCTGCTTCACTTCCGGTCTGCGCTGATAGCGATCGTCACGCTTCCGATTGCTGTCCTGGTTTCTTTTCTTCCGATGTACCTCCTCGATGTCACCTCGAACATCATGTCGCTGGGCGGCCTGGCGTTGGCGATCGGTGTTCTTGTGGACGCCGCTATCGTAATGGTTGAAAACGGATACCGCGTCGTATCCGAGTATCAGGAGCGAAACCCGGAGCCGATACCGCTCGCCACACGGACAAATTTGCTGGTCGCCGCAGCAAAGCAAGTTGGACCGGCCATCTTCACGTCCTTGCTTATCATTGTGGTTTCATTCCTGCCTGTGTTCCTGTTGGAAGCACAGGAGGGCCGCATGTTCCGGCCGCTCGCGTGGACGAAGACGCTAACCGTTGCGGCTTCATCATTGTTAGCTGTAACTCTAGTGCCGGTGCTGATGACGTTGCTCATCCGGGGCCGTCTTCGCCCGGAGCATCGTAATCCGATCTCGCGTTTTACTCAGGCGCTGTATTTGCCCGTACTGCGTTTTTGCTTGCGCAACCGCGTGCTTACGATCCTGCTGAATATCGCCTTCCTCGCTGTTACGTTTCCGCTGGCACTGCATCTAGGCAGCCAGTTTATGCCGCCTCTCTTCGAGGGCTCTTCCCTGTACATGCCAACAGCGTTGCCGGGCCTTGGCATCGAGAAGGCCACTCAACTGTTGAATGAACAGGACCGGATTCTCGCCACGTTTCCGGAGGTCCTGAGCGTTTTCGGTTCGGTTGGCCGCTCCGACAGTGCCACAGATAACGCGCCGCTCGATATGTTCGACACCACGGTCATGCTGAAACCTCGGGAACTCTGGCGTGCCGGCGTCACCTATGACGCTCTTATACAGCAAATGAACAGCAAGCTCCAGTTCCCCGGATTGTCGAATAGTTGGACCATGCCGGTTGAGAATCGCCTGGACATGGAGTTGACCGGAATCAAAACACCCGTGGGGCTGAAGGTGCAAGGTCCTTCAGTAGACGGAATCGAGCGCGTGGCGGCGGACATTGAAAAGATCCTCTCCGGCATGTCGGAGGTCCGGTCCGTGTTCGCCGAACACGTTGCTCAGGGGTTCTACATCAACGTCCAACCAGACCGGCTCCAGGCAGCTCGATATGGTCTGTCGGTCGAGGATGTACAGCGAGCTGTGGCGTCTGGTATCGGCGGACAAAACATAGCGGAAAACGTGGAAGGCCGCGAGCGCTACCCCGTCAGTGTTCGCTATGAGCGGAGCTTTCGGGATACTCCTGAACGGCTGGGTCAAGTGCTGGTTGGCACACCATCGGGTGCTCAGATTTCTTTGCGGCAAATCGCGCATACGTCGATCTCAAACAGGTCCATCGATGATTCGAGATGAAGACGGGGCACTGACCGGGTACGTCTATGTCGACCTGAATACTGCGAACTATGGCGGTTTCGTTGAGGCCGCTTCGCAGCGCTTGCAACGCAGCTTGCGGGTGCCTGCCAACTACGGCTATCAGTGGGCCGGCGAATACGAGTTTGAGCAGAGGGCCAAACAGCGGTTAAAACTGATCGTTCCGCTTGTGTTCTTCGTTATCTTTCTTCTGCTCTATACGGTTTTCCATTCCGTTGCTGAAACCGTGGTGCTGATCATTCCGACGATCTACGCAATGTCCGGTGGATTGCTGCTGCAGTGGTGGTTGGGCTACGAATTCAGTGTTGCGGTCTGGATCGGGTACATTGCGCTGTTCGGGATCGCGGTTGAGACTGGCGTCGTGATGGTGATCTACCTGCATGAAGCCCTGGATCAAGCGAGGGCCGCAAGGGCCACTTACAGAAGCCGCCTTGCAGGAGGCAGTCATTGACGGAGCGGTGAAACGCCTCCGGCCAAAGCTCATGACCGTGGCGGCTGTGCTGGCGAGCCTTGCGCCCATACTGTGGGAATCAGGCATCGGCTCTGATGTGATGAAGCCGATCGCCGCGCCGATTGTGGGCGGAATGATCACGTCGACGATCCATGTCTTAATTCTGGTGCCCATCTTTTTCCTTCTGATGAATAGACGCAGGGTGGAACCCGGTAAAGAGTGAGATGCGCAATCCCGCGTACTTCAACGGCGAAAACAGACCAAAGGCGCCACGCAGATCAGGGCTTTGCGTGTCCGATAAATCCGTCTGCCCACTGAATGAAATACTTCACGTTAGGAGCGTCGGTGTGACCGCCATCGTGCTGCCGCCAAGCCAGTTGGCCGTTGAGCAGACCTTTATTCACAGGCGGCAATTGCGCGTTCTTGTAGTCATCAGGCACACCCAGATCCTTTGCTCCGAGAAGCCGGAACACCGGTTGCGCTGCGACGGTCGCCATGAAACTGCCGCGCTGGTCGAGCCATTTCGCATCTCCTTGTTCCGGAACCCCGTAGCTGATAAACGTAAGCCGCGGTGCGCACAAAGCGATGAGCTCGTGCGAATCCACCGGTAGGTCTTTCGCCGTCTTGCTTCCGAAAACTGCATCGGACGCGCCGTATTTTAGAAAGTTGCCCGCCATCCAGTAGTACTCACCGCCCGTCAGGTTCTCGAGCGCTTCACCAAAATTGCGCCGGCTCAGTTTGGCGCCGCCCTCTCCCGACGAGCCGATCAGCCCCATCGCAAAGCGCTGCTCGAACGCGAGCGTTACCAGCGCAGCCTTTCCATAGCGCGAAACACCTTCAATCCCGACATGCTTGGCGTCGACAGCAGCATCGGTCTCCAGGTAATCGAGCCCGCGCGCCGCGCCCCACGACCACGCCCGCAGCGCACCCCATTGATCCGGCTTTCGCGGCTGGCCCTTGTTGACCAAACCGATAATTCCGCGTGTGAGCCCTTCTGCGTTGTCCGCCTGAATCGTCGCCGGGTCAATCAGCGCATATCCCCAACCATCCGCAATCAGTTGCTGTGTCGTCGGCGGATCGCCCGGCGGAGGCCGCACGCCGAACATCGGCAGAGCAAGTTCGGCGTTCACGTTATATGCCGGATATTTGTCGAACACCGCCTGCAGAGATGGGTCCTGCTTTATCAGCAATGCCTTCAACGCGGCATTGATCTTATCCAGATCCTGTTGCGGAGGTTGCGCCGGAGCAGGCAACCTGCTCGGCCCGAACATCATAAGGAGAGGGACCGGCCCTTTCGCATTCGCCGGCGTGACCACCACCATCGAGATGTTCACGTCGATCAGCGGATACGACGAGTTATCAACGTGCCCAATCACGTGCTTGGAGATTACCGGGTTCCAGCCCACGAACTCCCGCTCGCTTACCGCCACCGTCCATGTCACCTTTGGAACATTGGGCGGTATGCGGCCGTACATCTCGCGTTCGAAATCTTCCACTATCTCGGGACGCCGCTGCTTCCACCACATCTCGGGTGTGGTTACCTTTTGGCCATCCTTCAGTGTCAGCGGATCCGGAAGATCGGGATACGGATTCGCCAGCGATTCGTCATAGTTCGCGTGGTTAGGGGCTTTCTCGTCCCCGCTCGCGCCCGGGCGTAGCGCTTTGATTCCGAGCTGGTCCATCATGTTCTGGTGATCCTGTTCGGCGGTAAAGTGGACCGGCGGTGGATACTGTCCGGATTGCGAAAGAACCGGACGCGCGCAGGCAATCACGATCAGGAAGCGACACATCTTGGCGGCAGACATGGCAAGAATGCTCTCATGATACATTCGTTTTCGTCTCGAACAATATTCATGCGGCTGGTTTTTTCATTTTTCCTGATACAGGCGGCGGTCTTCGCACAATCGTGGGTTGGCTCTTGGGCCTGCTCACAGCAGATCCCCGAGCCCGCTAATGCGCAAGCGCCCGACGATCTTCGCAACGCGACTCTCCGTCAGGTCATCCACCTTTCCGCGGGCGGCAGCGCGATCCGGATACGCCTTTCAAACGCATTCGGGGTGTCTCCGCTGCATTTGACTGCCGTGCACGTTGCGCGCCCGGTATCCGTCTCATCCGCAGCGATCGATCCGTCCACAGACACCACGGTGAAGTTTGATGGGCGCGACGACGTGACCATCCCTCCGGCTGCCGAATATATTTCAGATCCGCTAAATTTCAGGGTCGCGCCTGGAGCCGACCTGACAATCAGCCTTCATTACGACGACGCGCCACAGCAGCAGACCGGCCATCCGGGATCTCGCGCGACCTCTTATCTGGTAAGAGGCGACATGGTCTCCGCGCCTGATCTCCCTCGTGCCAAGAAGTTCGACCACTGGTATCAGCTTTCGGGCGTAGATGTGCTCACGGCTGACAGCGGGTTTTCCGTCGTAGCACTAGGCGACTCCATCACGGACGGGCATGGCGCGACTACGAACGGCAACGATCGCTGGCCCGATGTTCTGGCGCACCGCCTGCGCGATAGTGGGCACGCGAATGTCGGCGTGCTGAATGAGGGCGTTGGCGGCAACCACTTACTCACGGACGGACTCGGCCCGAACGTTCTGGCGCGGTTTGATCGCGACGTACTCGCTCAGACCGCCGCGCGTTACGTTGTCATCCTGGAAGCGGTCAACGATCTCGGCGGCCTCGCGCGCACGATGGAAGCCAGTCCCGCGGAACACGCCGATTTAGTCCGCCGCATCATCGGCGCATACGAACAGATGGTGGCCCGCGCGCATGCCCACGGCTTGAAAGTCGTTGGGTGCACCATTCTTCCCTATACCGGATCCGACTACTATCATCCCGACGCTGCCAGCGAAGCCGATCGCCAAGCCGTGAACGCCTGGATTCGCATGCCGGGTCATTTCGATGCACTCGTCGACTTGGATCAACTTACGCGCGACCCCGCCCACCCCGACCGCTTGCTGCCTCAGTACGATTCCGGCGACCATTTGCATCCCTCACCCGCCGGTTACGCCGCCATGGCGAACGACTTTCCTCTCTCGCTGTTCGGCCTGCAATGATCGGGAATAGCGGATACTGAAGGTGACCCGCCATGTTGTACCCGTTGCGTCCGGCCGTTCTCTGCCTGATCTCCTCCCTTGCCGTTTCGCCGCTCTTGCTGGCGCAGACACCGCCGCAACCGGGTACATTGCCCGCTGAAGGGTTACGCGTCGTCGTGCTCTCGGGTGCGAACGCCATCAATAGCATGCAGGCACAGTTCGCCACCAAGCCCGTCATTGAAGTGGACGACGGAGCGGGCAAACCGATCAAAGGCGCTCTGGTTCAGTTCAGCGCACCCCTCGACGGCCCAAGCATCGTCTTCGCCAATGGACTGCGGACAGACCGGGTGCTTACGGACGCGCAGGGCAAAGCTTCACCCACAGATCCCAAACCCGTCGAGAAGGGCAGTTTCGAGTACGAGGTCACGGTCATGTACCTCGACGAAATTGCCAGCGCCAAGATTCCCCAAAGCAATGAGCACGTGGGAACCGTCAATGGTGATGCAGTCACCCCGCATTCGGGACCGAGCCGGAAAGAGATGTGGATGCTGCTCATCGGCGCCGGCATCGCGGCCGGGGTCGGTGGCGGAGTTTGGGCCGCCCATCGCTGACCGCGCGCTTACGCGTTCTTGCGCGGCATGAACTTGATCAGATAGAACAGTCCGATGATGAGCAGAAATGCGCCCCACCAGACCGGCGCATGCATGGATGTCATTGCCAGCGGTGGGGGCGAACTCCACTCTGCGATCCCGGTCCCAAGAATCAGAACCCCATAGATCGTGAGCAGGATACCGATGAAAAACCAAATCGAGAGTGATCCGTGTCCGTGCATGTGCCTACCAGAAAATGACGTTCAAAATAATGAAAACAATGGCTACCACAACCGCCCAGAACAAGGGACGCTTCAGCAATGGCAAATCGCGTTCCGATGGTATCGGAGTAGCGCCGTAGACCAATCCGACTAATTCTGATACCGGCTTCGGCTTGGTCACCAGACTGACCACCACCGTCACTCCCGAACAGATCAGGAAGGACCACAGTGCGCGGAACACGTTCTCCGCCATCGGCTTCGCATCCGGCGAGAGAGCAATGTATTGCAACGCGCTCGCGTCAATGTGTACCCACCACCACATTCCGATCGAACTCAGAGTGCCGACCGCCAGCCCCCAGAATCCCGCTGCGGGAGTGGCGCGCTTCCACATCATGCCGAAAATGACGGTGCCGAACAGCGGCGCGATGAAGAAGCTGAACAGCGCCTGCACATAGTCCATAATTCCGGCAAATTGCATGACCAAGTACGCCGTTCCGATGCTCACCAGCACGCCCACCAGCGTGCACCAGCGGCCCACCGCGACGTAGTGCGCGTCAGTGGCCGGCCTTCTTGAGGAACGGGCGGTAGATGTCGTAGGTCCAGACTGTAGCGAACGCGCTGACGTTGCCTGCCATGCCTGACATGAAACCTGCCACCAGCGCCGTAATGCCCAGGCCGAGCAGTCCGGGTCCGCAGTAGCGCGCCAGCATCAGCGGCAGCACTTCGTTGTAGGTATGCGCCCCGGCAGCCGCGCCGCGCTTCGCCAACCAGGTGCTCCGGCAGAACAGCGAGACCGAGCAAACCGGGAAGGATGACGATGAACGGAACCGCCATCTTGAAGGCCGACCCGATGATCGGCGCCATCTTGGCGCTGCGCAGATCCTTCGCCGCCAGCACGCGCTGCACCACCAGGAAGTCCGTGGTCCAATATCCGAACGAAATGACGAATCCCAAGCCCGAACACGATGCCGAACCAGTTCACGCCCATCGGATTCGAACTGAAATGACCGAGGCCGCTCCACATGTGCGTATAGTCTTGGCCGGGCCAGTTGTGATGGATGCGGCGCACCAGACCATCCCATCCGCCAACTTCCATCAGGCCGAGAACGGATATCACAATCGCCCCCAGCCAGATCAGGAAGAACTGCAGAACCTCGTTGAAAATGGCTGAGAGCAATCCGCCCAGGAACACGTACGCCGCGACAGTGATCGACGATACCCAGATGCTGAAGCTGATATCCCAGCCAAGGATAATTTCGAGCACCAGCGCCATCGAGTACATATTGATGCCGCTCATGAAAACGGTCATCAGACCAAAGCTGATGGCCGCCAGAATGCGCGCGCCGATTCGCCGTAGCGAACTGCAGGTAGCCCGGGAACCGAGTGGGTCCTTGAAATGTAGTAGAACGGCATCATCACGATGCCCAGGAACAGCATCGCGGGAATGGCGCCGATCCAATACCAGTGCGTCGCCAGGATGCCGTACTGATATGCCGATCCTGCCCAGCCCATCAGTTCGAGCGAGCCAAGATTGGCCGCGACGAAGCTCAGTCCGGCGATCCAGGCGCTCATGTCACGCCCGGCGAGGAAGAAGTCTTCTCCGGTTTTGGTGAAGCGCTTCAAGTAGAAGCCAATTCCCAACACCATCACGAAGTAAATCGCGATGATGATGATGTCTATCGTGCTCAGGGAAAGCAGTTTCGGGGATGGCTTAGCTTGCAGGAGTAGCGCTGGGGGTAGCAGAAACATGGCTCAACGACAGAAGTCATTAAGTTATAGCACAGTGGCGTATCTAATACGGACGAGGGTCGAACTTAGTCGGCTAACTGTTGAGCCCGTAGAAAGCGTCTTCGATCTGCTTGCAAGCATCCGCAGCCGCCGGGAGTAACGGCAACCGGGGCAGGCCGCCGAAGTAACCCCTCATGTCCATCAAATGTTTCAGCCCGGAGATGCCATACGTACCTGGAACAAGCTTGGCTCCGGCAAATAAACGTTGCTGCCAATCGCGTGCCGCCTCTTCCTGGCGCATGCGGAAGGCTTCCCAGACTGTCACGCACGCATACGGTACCGCGTTGGCAATGGCGAGAATCGCTCCGCTCGCCCCGGCATAGAGGGCGTCACAGAAAGTCATACCCGAACCCGACAGGACTTGGAAGTCGGGTTTCACTGCAGCCACGGTCTCCTTCAATCTTGGGCACATTGCCGGAACTGTCTTTCATTCCGATGATGTTCGGGTGATGCGATAATTCGGCGATCACTTCGACCGGCATGTCGTACCCGGTCACGGCGGGCATGTTGTAGATCAGGATCGGAATCGGCGAGGCGTCCGCAATGGTGCGGAAGTAGACTTTTTGCGTTTCGGGGCGCTGCAGAATGACTTTGTAGTAATGCGGCGTGAGCACCAGTCCCGCGTGATATCCGAGACCGGCTGCTTTCTTCGCCATCTGCACCGTGTGGCGCACGCTTTCGTAGCCGATACCGGCGATGAGAAGCTTGCCTTCCGGCGACAACTCCCGCACCTGTTCGAGCAACGCGAGTTTCTCGTCAACGTTGAGCAGCGGCGATTCGCCCGTCGAACCGCAGACGACGTAACCGCTCAATGCGATCTGATTCAGCTTGTCGAGGTTGAACTGAATCTTTTCCTCAAAAATTTCGCCGCCATCATTGAAGGGCGTGATCAGGGCGGGGAAAATACCTTGCAGCTTCATAGAAATGAAAAAGGCCTGCGGGCAGTGATGCTGCCGCAGGCCTCGCTTAACGATGATTATGCCTTATTTGCCGACGAGCAGGCTGATAACCAGGGTGTACAGCGCGAGAGACTCGATCAGCACGAGACCGAGAATCATCGCGAACCGGATCGCCGCCACCGCGGCAGGATTGCGCGCCATGCGCCTCAGATGCCGACGCAACCGCCCGGCCCTGCCCGAGTCCGCAAAGACCCGATGCGATACCCATTGCGATGTACGCCAGACCTCGACGAAGTCCGTCACCGCCGCCAGCGCCGGCGTCTGCTGTGCCCTGCGCGAAAATCGGGCTCGCCAATGCCATCAGGGTAAAGGCGAGAAATACCATCTTGCTCTTCATTTGTTTGCTCCTATAATATGCCGCCAGGAGGTGGTTCGACACCGTGCGTTGGGACGCCGGGCGCTCACGCTGGAGGCGCTTCAAAAACGTCTAATGCTCGTGCGAAATCGCTTCCCCGACGTACACCATGGCAAGCAACATAAAGATGTACGCCTGCAGGAACGACACAAACGTGTGAAGGCCGATAAAGACCACCGGGACGATTAATTTCGTCAACGCGACGAACGTGAGATACACCTGCTCACCGGCGTACATGTTGGCATACAAACGGAGGGTCAGAGAAAGCGGGCGGGCCAAATGGCTGAAGATCTCGATTGGAATCATCAGCGGCACCAGCCACCAAATCGGCCCCATGAAACTGCTTTACGTACCCGGGCCCGTTTGCTTTGAGGCCCGCGACATTGTAAAAGACAAAAACCGACGCCGCAAACCCGAGCGGCACCTGCGACCACTGCGTCGGCGAGGCAAAACCGGGAATCAGACCGATCAGATTCAGGCAGAGAACGGCCAGGAAAATCGTACCGAAGAACGACAAATACTTCGGACCATCGTGACCAACGATCTCTTCCGCCGAGCTGTAGAAGAAGCTGTAAAAAACTTCCAGGATGTGCTGGACTTTCCCGGGCTTGTCGACCGAGTAGCGCCGGCTCATGATGCCGAAAAAAACCAGCATCAGGATAAAAACGACCACCTCGCACGCCATCCAGTCGGTCCAGGGCTGTTTGGGATCGCTAGCCGGATAGTGGATCGCGTTCAGGAATCCGCTGGTCGGACCCGCGAACAAGTGGTTGAACAGGTGGGTGAGTCTGAGCTCGTGCATTTCGTGCTACTGGGAACGTTTTCCAAAAAGGCTGTGGACCAGATCAAAAAGCGCCGAAGCGAGCGCGGCGGCGGTGCTCGCAAGCAAGCCGAGCAGTACCGCTAACGGGCTGACATCTAGCGTTTTTACTGTAGCATACCCCGCCGCAATTAACACGATATAACGGCCCACAAACATAGTTGCCGGCCACGCTTTAGCCTTGCGCTCGCCCGGCTCGATAGAAGCGGATAACAGGTCGAAGGTCCACAGATTTCCGAATGCCCCCAGCGCCCCGATAAAGAATCCAATTGCGTTGTGACCTCCGGCCAGCGCCCAGCTTGCAAGAATGCCAAGGAGTGCAAACACCCCGGTGAGAACATACAGCCGGCGAACGGAAGTCATCAATCCATATCTCGCATCAGTTCGCGTATGACCTGCACAATTCCGCCCACCATGGCGGCAACCATGAAGAGAGCGGTGAAGAAGTGTCGCTGAAAGGCGTCGTCCAGCCAGCGTCCGGCGAGATAACCGCCTGCCACCGCCGCAGGCAGCATCAGTGCAAGCGAAAGGTACTTGCCGAACCAGGTGTGCGGGCCTTCCTGCTTTTTCAAGACTTCATTATCAGTTACACAGGACGGGCAACAATAAAGGGATGCGGTTTCCGTTTGTCGATCTCGAGGCGCAGTACGAAAGCATTCGCGAGGAGTTGAACGAGGCCGTCCTGCGGACCTTGGCGAGTCAGAAGTACATTCTCGGGCCGGACGTCGCCGCCTTTGAGGAAGAGATTGCCGAGTGGAACGGCAGCCGCTTTGCAATTGGGTGTGCTTCCGGATCGGATGCCTTGCTGCTCGCTTTGATGGCGCTCGAGATTGGGCCGGGCGATGAGGTCATCACGACCCCATTCACGTTCGTGGCCACGCTGACCGCGATATTGCGCGTGGGCGCAAAGCCCGTATTCGTCGACATCGATCCGGCGACGTTCAATATCGATCCTGGCGCTATCGAGGCAGCGATTACGCCGCGAACCAAAGCAATCATCCCGGTCCACTTATTCGGACTCGCGGCCGACCTTGATCCGATACTGAGCTACGGCGTGCCCGTCATAGAAGATGCGGCGCAGTCAATTGGAGCGACTTATAAAGGTCGCAAGGCCGGGAGTTTAGGGCTTATCAACTGCTTCAGCTTCTATCCTGCGAAGAACCTGGGCGCGGCGGGCGATGCCGGGCTAGTCACGACGGACGATGAAACTCTGGCCGACAAGGTCCGAGTGTTGGCGAATCACGGCAGCCGCAAGCGCTACTACTACGATGTGCTCGGGATCAACAGCCGGCTCGACAGTTTACAGGCCGCCGTACTGCGCGTGAAATTGCGGCATCTCGATGCATGGTCGGCAGCGCGGCAGCGAATTGCCGAGCAATATGCACCGCTGGCCGAGTTTGTCAGCGTGCCGGTGACGCCTCCAGGACGGACCCATGTGTTCTATCAGTACACGATCCGCAGTGCGCGGCGAGACGAGTTGCGAGCGTTCCTGGCAGATCGGGGCATACCAAGCGAGATCTACTATCCGCTGCCGCTGCATTTGCACACCGCATACCGGCATCTGGCGTATCGCGAGGGTGAGTTTCCGGAAGCAGAGCGGGCCGCGCGGCGAAGTGCTGTCGCTCCCGATTTACCCGGAACTGTCAAAGCAAGCGCAAGACGCGGTGATCGAGGCGATTGCCTGTCATACGCCGAGGACTTGCAGCACGACCTTGCGCTGATGCGGATGCGTGCGGTGCTCGAAAACGTATAGGCCCTGCCATGTCCCGAGCGCCATTTCTCCTTGGATAAGCGGTATCGAGAGGCTGGTCGTGGTTAAAGCGGAACGGATGTGCGAGGTCATATCGTCCGGCCCTTCCGCGGTGTGCCGGTAGCCTTGCGCGGATTCAGGAACGAGGCGCTCGAAGAAGTCGCGCATATCGAGGACAACATCGGGGTCGGCGTTCTCCTGGACCACCAGCGAGCAGGAAGTGTGCTGGACAAAGACCGTAAGGAGGCCGTCGCGCATGTCCTGTTTCGACAACCATTCGGCGGCCATACGGGTGAACGGGTACAGACCCTTGCCGTGGGTCGCGACCTTGAGGATAGTGTGGGCGGTTCTCAAATCACGATTATCTAATCGGCTATAGGCGGCCGCGGCAGGCAATGATACGCGCTGGCGCACCAGATCAGCGGGTACCCGGGCGAGCGGCGGATCTCCTGTACGCGTCCGATGAGAACGTGGTGATCGCCGGCTTCTATGTTCTGTTCGAGAGTGCAAATGAAACAGGCTACCGCGCCAGGAATCAACGGGACGCCCTCCGACCCGGAATCCCACGGGAGATCCAGGAACCGATGCTCTTCGACAGCTCGCGAAAAGCGGATCGCGAGAGGCTGCTGTTCTTCGTGGAGCACGTTAACGGCAAACAGCTTTGGTTCCGGCACGTGGTGAAGCAATCCGGCCCGCTTATCGATACACACCAGGATCAATGGCGGTTCCAGCGACACCGAAGTGAAAGAGCTGACGGTCATGCCATACGGGCGGCCGTCCGGGAGCGAGCGCGTGACGACGGTCACTCCGGTCGGAAAAAGGGCACAGGCGCTGCGAAATTCGGACGCCGTGATGGAAGAAGCTGCTTGCGACACTGAGATCGTGGGTGCTGATCTCGATGTTATCGTCATCGGCGCTGGCGCTGCTGGACTCGCCGCGCTGGCGGACTTGCTGCGAGCTGGAAAGAGCGTTGTCTGTCTGGAAGCGCGGGACCGCATCGGTGGGCGCATCTTCACGCTGCACGATCCGCTGTGCGCGGTGCCCGTCGAACTTGGGGCGGAGTTCATCCACGGAAGGCCTCCAGAGATCTGGAACATTGTGCGTGAACACCGTTTGCGGGCGTATGACTGCCATGAGAATACGCTGCACATCGCGGACGGCAAGGTCGAGCAGCGCAGCAACGCCTGGCTGATGGTAGACGATGTCCTGGATCAGATGAAGCGGCGAGCCGCGGCGGGCTCGGATGAAACCTTCGAGCAATTCCTCGCCGGAGCTGAGCAACCCGATGAAGCGAAGGGGTGGGCGCGCAATTTCGTCGAAGGCTTCAACGCGGCGCATGCGGACACCATCAGCATCATGGCCCTGGCCAAGGAATCGGAAGCGGCGGATGAGATCGACGGAGATCGGGCATTCCGGATTCTGGATGGCTACGATGCGGTTGCGAATGCACTCGCTTGCGGCACGAACGCCATCCGGCTGAATTCGATTGTCGAAGGCGTCGGCTGGAACCACGGATCGGTAAGCGTGCATGTGCGCTCGGCGATTACGGGCGAGCTGAATGTGGTTCGGGCCAGGCAGGCTGTGATTACGGTCCCACTCGGCATCCTGCAGACGCGCGGAGTGCGTTTCGATCCTGAGCCCGCCGCGACCCTGCGAGCCGCGCGGCAATTATGTTTCGGGCAGGTGCTGCGAGTCGTCCTGCGATTCCGCGAGCCAGTGTGGGCCGAAAACAAAGAGTTAGCCGAAGCGGGATTCATGCTATCGCGCGCGCCCGTTTTCCCGACGTTCTGGAGCTCGCTGCCGATGCGTGTGCCCGTGATCACCGCGTGGAGTTCAGGGCCGAAAGCCGATGCGCTGGCGCCTTATGACCGCGCTGACGTGATCGCACATGCGTTGCAGCAGCTCGCAAATATCTCCAGTGTGCCGGAGCATCGGCTGAAAGCGGAACTCGAACAGGCGTATTTCCACGATTGGGCGACCGATCCGTTTGCGCGCGGCGCTTACAGTTACGTGCCGGCGGGCGCTGCCGATGCGCGGGAACAATTGGCAGAGCCGGTGGAACACACGTTGTTCTTCGCAGGGGAAGCGGCGGAGTTTTCGGGCCATGCCGCAACGGTGCATGGCGCGATCCGGTCCGGCAGAAGAGCAGCGGAACAAGTTCTCGGAGGCTAGCTAGCTATAGCTAGAGGGTCATACCGGGCGGCTGGCGGATTTCGCGGCACTGTTTGCGCGCCGGCAGGACTTTCCCGGGATTGAGGCGGCACGTGCGGATCGAACAGGTTTTTGAGTTCCTTCACGAGCTGCAAAGTATCGTCCGAGATAGGCTTCGCCCATCAGCTCCATCTTCTCCATGCCGACGCCGTGTTCGCCCGTGATGGAGCCGCCCACGGAGAGACAGAAGCGGAGAATCTCTTCGCCCGCTTGCTGCGCGCGCTGCAAGTCGCCAGGCTTGCGCGGATCGAACGGGATGATCGGGTGCATGTTGCCGTCGCCCGCATGAAAGACATTACTGATGGCGAGTTCGTACTTGCGGCCGATTGCGGTCGATGGCTTCGAGCGTCGGCGCGATTTGGGTGCGCGGAACCACGCCGTCCTGCACATAATAGGTCGGGCTGACACGGCCGATTGCGCCGAAGGCATTCTTGCGGCCTTTCCAGAGCAGGTCGCGTTCGGCCTGGGAGCTGGCGACGCGGACTTCGCGAGCGCCAGCAACCGGTGCACACGGCAGCGATTAGTTCGGCCTGCTCCTCGACACTGCTTCGTGAGCCCTTCGAGTTCGATCAGCAGCACCGCAGCGGCATCCAGCGGATAGCCGGCGTGCGTAGCTTCTTCGACCATGCGGAGCATAGGGCCGTCGAGCATCTCGAGAGCGACCGGCGTGATGCCGCGCGCCGTGAGCGCGGCCACGGTGTTGCCGGCCTCGGCGGTCGAATCGTAGATCGCAAGCAGCGTCTTTACGGCCTCAGGCTGGCGCATCAGACGCACGATGATTTTAGTGACAAGCGCCATCGTCCCTTCGGAGCCAGTCAGCAAGCCGGTGAGGTCGTACCCGGGCGGATCGAGTTCCTTGCCGCCGGTCTCAATCACGGTTCCGTCCGGCGAGCACGGCTTCGAGACCGAGCACATGGTTGGTCGTCACGCCATAGGCGAGCGTGTGGGGACCGCCCGCATTCTCGGCGACATTGCCGCCGAGCGTGCAGGCGCGCTGGCTCGACGGATCGGGCGCGTAGAAGTAGCCGAACGGTTGAACGGCCAGCGTGAGATCCAGGTTGACCACGCCGGGTTGAACGACCGCGCGCTCATTCGGGATGTCGATCTCGAGGATGCGGTTCATGCGCGCAAAGGCGATCATGAGGCCGCCGTCGCGGGCGATGGCTCCGCCGCTCAGGCCGGTGCCGGCGCCGCGTCCGACGATGGAGGGATGTCGTATTCGCGCGCGAGATGGACCAGGGCGACGACATCAGCTGTCGTTCGGCGGGAAGGCGACTAAAGCACGGGACGGACTTTATCAACGCCGCCATCGTACTCATACAGCTTCAGGTCGGTGGGACGCCAGAGCACGCCGGTAGTCGCCGAGGAGACGGCGCGCGGCTGCGAGCGCGTCGGCGATGGCCATCGGCTTTTAGAGTAGACCTTTGACGAACTGCTGGACGTCGGGATTCGTCCAGTCGACCGCTTCGGCGTATTTGCGCAGGACGCGGCCGTCTTTGATGATGTAGGTCTCGGGCACGAGGAAAGTGCCGTACTCGGTGCTGAGGTCGGCCTTTGGGTCGTGCGCGACTTCGAAGGAGACCGGGACGCGCTGGAGGAAGTTCTTGTACTTCTCGCTTTTATCGATATTGACGGCGAGCACGACGACGCCCTGCGGAGCGAACTCACGCGTGAACTCGTTCAGCGAGGGGATTTCCTGGATGCAGGGTTCGCACCAGCTTGCCCAGAAATTGAGTACCAGCACCTTACCGCCGAATGACGTGGGACTCATGGTTCTGCCGTCATCGGTGGTGATGGTGAAGACGAGGCGCGGCTCCGCCTTCTTTGGCGGAGCGGTCCTCCAGGCTATAGCCCGAGGACGCCGAGAAAACAAAGGACGAGGACGAGCAGCAGAGCTCGCAGAACATTGGTGGTTTTCACGAAGTACGCCTAAAATGGGTCTTAAATTACAGTATCCAACGATTCACGCGAGGCATCCAACCGATGAGGCATGTTCATCACCCGAAAGGCGGAATTTTCGGCTTCTCACGTTTGCCGGGTGCCGGGTTTGAGCGACCAGCAGAATCGCAGACTTGTTCGGCGACGAAGCGAACCCAAACGGGCACGGGCACAATTACGTGGTGGAAGTCACGGTTTCCGGCGAACCCGATCCGGTGACCGGAATGGTGCTGGATTTGAAGGATCTGAAGGACCTGATCGAGCGGGAAGTCATCGAGCCGATGGACCACCGGTTTCTGAATTTCGAGGTGCCGCCGTTTCACGAGGTCGTGCCGACTCCGGAGAATATCGCAGCGGAGATCTGGAAGCGTTTGGCTCCGCACATCGATTCAGCGTCGGCGCGGTTGGCCAAGGTGCGGTTGTACGAGACTCCTGATCTGTACGTCGAGGTGGCGGGCGCATGACAGCAAGCGTGACCCGGCGATACGCGTTTTCGGCCTCGCACCGGCTGCATATCAGCGCAATTTAGCGACGACGAAAATGCGCGGCTTTACGGCAAATGCAATAACCCGTTCGGACACGGCCATAACTATGTCGTGAGTGTGACGGCGACGGGACCGGTCGAAGCAGAGAGCGGCCTGATTGTGAACCGGCAGGAACTGGATGCGCTGGTCGAAGAGAGAGTGCTGCCCGTGTTCCGGCATAAATATCTGAACGTGGATGTGCCGCAGTTTGCGGAACTGGTTCCCACCACGGAAAACGTTGCGGCCGTGATCGCGAGCTTTGATCGAGAGAACTGGGCAGCTTATATCAAGGGGTCGGGCCGCTTAGCGCGGGTACACGTACAGGAGACTGACCGAAACGGCTTCGAAATTCTGCTGCCCGTCCGTCCGCGCAAGATTTGGAAAAGATACACAGGAAAGCATCATCGTCCATGCCTAAGACAAAGGGATCGGCCAAAGCGGCCGCTCCAACGAAAATCACCGGTCCTGCAGTTTCCGCCTCCCGCACCGGGAGAGTCGATCGCGGCGCACATGCGGGAAGTGTTGCGCCAGTTGGGCGAAGATCCGGAACGGGAAGGGCTGCTGCGGACTCCGGATCGATCGGAGAAGGCGCTGCGGTTTTTGACCAGCGGATACTCAGCCGATCTGGAGCAGATCGTGAACGGCGCGTTATTCGACGTGGAGTACGACGAGATTGTGATGGTGCGGGACATCGAGTTCTTCAGCATGTGCGAGCATCATCTGCTGCCCTTCTTCGGCAAGGCGCACGTGGCCTATCTGCCGGACAAAAAGGTCATCGGTCTGAGCAAGATTCCCGCGCATTGTGGATGTATTTGCCCGCCGCTTCCAGATTCAGGAACGAATGACGCGCCAGATCGCCGAAACGATCCAGGAGATGGTTAATCCGCAAGGCGTCGCGGTGATCCTGGAGGCGCGGCACTTCTGCATGATGATGCGCGGAGTGGAGAAGCAGCACTCAGGCACGACGACCAGCGCAATGCTGGGGGCATTTCGCGAGAACAAGGAAACGCGCGCGGAGTTACTCTCGCTTCTGGGCAACCACGCGCGATCGATCTAGACAAAGTGACAGATCTTTGGAATTCTAAGCTGCCGCGATTCAGCTACATACAGATCACTCCCACGCCGCCCAGACGCCCTCCATGCGACAACGCGTGAAGGAATGCCACCCGGACTCGTGGCATAGGCCTTTGGCCTGTGGGTTCGTTCCTTGATAATCGAATATTTGCCTAGCGTGCGCGTATCTTTTCCGTCAAAACTGAGCCCGGGGCTTAAGCGCCGGGACGCCACACATGCGCGCAGGACCACCGCAATGCTTCCATGGCTTCGTTCCCTTAAAACAGCCTCCTACTAGCCAGCGGCACCGGTTACCGAATGGCTTCGTTCCTTCAAATCTGCACGCCGGACTCTGTGGCATAGGCCTTTCGGCCTGTGGGTTCGTTCTGACCACCGCTGGGTTCGTTCCATCAAAAAGCATTGCTGAGGCGAATGGGTTCGTTCCCTCAAATCTGCGCACGCTGGACTCTGTGGCATAGGCCGGAGGCAGCCTTCGGCCTGTGGGTTCGTTCTTGATATCCGAATACAAAAGGCGCGCCAGACTGTAACTGGCTTCGTTCCGACGGCCTGTGGGTTTCGTTCCGACCACTGCTGCCGGCGCGGGTTCGTTGGACTGCGGGGGCAAATTGAGACAGTGGGTTTAGGGGACACTTTCAGCGAAGGGAGCGAAAGTGGAGCAAAGCCAGGATCGGAAATGGTTTAAGTACAGTCCGGAGTTTAAGCAGCAGGCGGTGGATCGAGTGATGGCGGGCGAGTGTGTGTCGGTTTTGGCGCGGGAGCTAGGATTCAGGCGCAGGCTGGTATACGTCTGGCGGGAGGCCGGGTATGGCTCGGCGGGCCGGCAAGCGCCGTTGGGACGGGGGAAGCGCGGGGAGCCGGCCGGGGAGAGGGAACGCCAGGCAGTCGCCCTGCAGAGCCGGATCTCGGAATTAGAGAGGCTGGTGGGCCGGCAGGCGGCGGAACTAGATTTTTTCGCCGCAGCCTTGCGCAATATCGAGGAATCACGCCCGACGAGCGGCGTCGATTCCGGCAACGAATCTACGCCACGATCGAAGCCAGCGCGCAAGGCCCGGTAAGTGTGGAGAGGATGTGTCAGGCAGCCGGTGTGAGTCGTGCCGGATTCTATCGCGATTGGCAGGAGCGCAAGCCGCAGGACGCGGCCGTAGCCATTCGCGACGCAGTGCAGAAAGCGGCCTTGTACTATCGCCGCTATGGCTACCGCCGGATCACGCAAGTGGTGCGGCGCAGCGGGATCGTGGTGGGCGAGTGGGTGGTGCGGCGCATCCTGCAAAGCGACAACTTACTGGCCGTACGCAAACGCAAGTTCGTGCTGACGACGGATGCCAAACATCGTTTTGCCGTGTATCCGAATCTGGCGCGCTATGTGCGCCTGAGCGCGATCAATCAACTGTGGGTGTCCGACATCACGTATGTGCGGCTGGGGCGTGAGTTTGTCTATCTGGCGGTGGTGCTCGACGTCTATTCGCGCCGCGTGGTGGGCTGGTCGCTAGGCCGGAGCTTGCACACCAGCTTGGCATTAGCTGCTTTGAATCGCGCCATCACGCAGCGACAGCCGGGTCCCGGTCTGGTGCACCATTCCGATCGCGGAACCCAGTATGCCAGTGACGATTACGTGCAACGTTTGGAGCAAGCGCACATGTGGATCAGTATGAGTCGGCCAGCGCGGCCGTGGGAGAACGCCTACTGCGAGAGCTTCCTGCGCACGCTGAAAAACGAGGAGATTTACTGCCGTGGTTACTCCACCTTGGAGGAGCTCGAGCAAAATATCGAGGACTTCATGGAGCGCTTTTATAATCGGGAGCGGCTCCATTCGTCGCTGGGCTATTGTTCGCCGGAAGAGTTTGAAAAGACCGCTGCGCAACCGCCTTCGTCGTTACCAGCAGCCTTGAGTTTTCCAAGGCATCAGGAAATCTATCCCGATGCCGAGGACCTGTTTCCACAGGAGAACGGGGGCGCCGCTCTCCCGTGACTCATCGGAATGAGTTTCCGGCAGCCTATTCCTTGGCAGGTTGCTCTCCAGCAGAGCCTACCTCCGCTTCGTCTGCCCTTGTCATTCTCAACCAGAAACCAACCCGTTCGCCAGCATTTTCCAGCGAACGGCAACTGTCCCCTCTACCCGCTGTCTCATTTCACCGCGCAGTCCACGTCGCGGAGGCGAACGGCCGTCCTGACCACTGACCACTCACCCCTGACCACTGGCAGACCCTGCGGCCGTTAGGAAAGCGATACATTGTTCAGCATGTCTGCTCGTGTCGCAGTGCTCGGTGGTGGTGTGGGAGGGCTCAGTGCGGCCCACGAATTGGTCGAGCGCGGATTTGACGTCACCGTCTACGAGCGGAATGACGTGTTTGGCGGGAAGGCTCGGAGCCTCTCCGTCGCAAATACAGGAACTGGTGGACGAAGGGATTTACCGGGGGAACATGGGTTCCGCTTCTTCCCTGCGTTCTATAAACATCTTCCGGACACCATGGCGCGGATACCGGACCCGAGTAACGTCAGCGTATTCAACAATCTGGTGCGGGCGACCCGGATTGAGGTGGCGCGGGCCGGCAAGCCGCCGCTTGTGCTGAGTGCGCGCATTCCGCAGAATCTGGAAGATTGGGTGCTCGTTTTCCACGAGATCTTCGGCGGAATCGGGGTCCCGGACAATGAGGTGTTGTTCTTCACGGACCGCATATTGACCTTATTGACCAGTTGCCCCGAGAGGCGGATCGCCGAGTACGAAAACATTCCGTGGTGGACGTTCATCGACGCGGCGAACCGGTCGGCCGCCTACCAGACCCTGTTGGGGAAAGGGCTGACCCGGTCCTTAGTGGCGGTCCGGGCGCAGGACGGCAGCACGCGTACGGTTGGTTATACCTTCCTGCAACTCCTGTACGGGCTGATGACGTATGGAGGCTTTGACCGCTTGCTGAACGGGCCGACCAACGACGTCTGGCTGGATCCGTGGCTGACGTACTTGCGCGGTAAGGGTGTGAAGTTTTGCAATAGGACCCTCCTGAAGTCGTTTGCGGCATCGGAGGCGGGAATTGAGTCGGTCGGCGCGGAAAGCAATGGACAGCCGCTGACGATTACCGCGGATTATTACGTTTCGGCGCTGCCGGTAGAAGCCATGACGCCGCTGATCGATGATCGGTTGAAAGCGCTCGCGCCGTCGCTCGGGAATCTCAATAAGGTTCAGACGGCGTGGATGAATGGGATCCAGTATTACCTGGCACAGGATGTGCCGCTCGAATTTGGGCATTCGTTGTACGCCGATTCGCCCTGGGCGCTGACCTCGATCTCGCAGAAACAGTTCTGGAAACCCGGCCTGCTGGCGCAGTTTGGCGATGGGAGCGTCGGCAGGAATTCTGTCGGTTGACATCTCAGATTGGGAGGTGCCGGGCGTCGTGTATGGGAAGCCGGCCATGCAGTGCTCGGCGTCGGAAATTGAAAAAGAGGTTTGGGAGCAAATCAAGCTGCACCTGAATGTGAGCGGCACGGAAACATTGCAGGATCAGAACCTGTTGCGGTGGTTCCTCGATCCGGATATTCAGTTTCCCAATCCCACGGCGGTCACGAATCTGGAGCCGCTGATGACTAACACGTCAGGTTCGCTGCAATACCGGCCAGATGCGAGCACGGAGATTCGCAATTTGTTTCTGGCGTCCGATTATGTGAAGACCTATACGGATGTGGCCTGCATGGAAGCGGCGAATGAGGCGGCGCGCCGGGCGGTGAATGCGTTGTTAGATCAGGCGCAATCGAGTGCGCCGCGGGCGACGCTGTGGCCGCTGTCGGAGCCGGACTGTTTCCGGCCATTGGTCGAGTATGACCGGCTGCGATTCAAGTGGGGATTGCCGCACGCGGCGTTCCCATTGCCGCCGGTTTCGTAAGAGCAAGGAGTGTTAAGAGCAAGGAGGGCCGCCCGTGCAAATGACGCCTTAGTGGCTGACGGAGGCAGTGATTTGGGAGGGCGGAGGAATGTTGCGATCTTTGAACCACTGGATGCTGTCGTTTTGTGGCACTGGCTTGGCGGGCACGTCGCGCATGTCTGGGATGAACATCTGGAGCCCTCCATCGTCGGTCATCCGGGTGTAGCCGCTGGCGAATTGCTGGCGATAGTTGACCAGGTCCAGATCGAACCACGGATTGCTCGAAATGTCGATCATCATGATTTTGACAGGGTGCATGCTGAGACTGCCGAAGTCGATTGTGCCGCCATTCATGCTGAAGAAATTACGCCAGAGCTCCACATTTTGGACCTTCTCCACGCCGTTGCCGTAGACCGCTTGTACGTCGGGACTCACGACGGAGAGTTGCATGAGACGGCCGCGGATGTGTGGCGGCGGAAGCAATGTGTGAGTGTCCAGCAGCAGATCGTTTCCCTGGACCTCTACGCCCGCGATGTTCGTTTTGACCAAGTCGGCCGCAGTCACATGAAATAGCCCGAGCAGACCTTTCAGTGGAAGTTTTAGGACGTCGATCTTCGTGATGTGAACGCGTACGCGATCGTCCGGCAGGACCGACAAAGAGGCAATGACCTGCACCGGCACGGAGACCAGCTTGTGAAGGGTGCCCGTTAATTTCAGATTTGGGCCATCGGCGAGAAGGGTCACGTTGGACAGCGGCGAGCCGGAGACGGAGCTGTCGATGTAGTGTCCTATGTCGCCGATGTTGATCCGGATGACGCCATTATCAATGTTGAGGTCGAAAGAATCCGGATTGTCGAATGACGGATTCAGATCGCGGCGGGCGCGTGTGAGTCGGCCATCCAGCCATTGAACGTAAATGTGAAGGTTCGGCCCCTTGCGTAGAAGTAGGTTGTGGGCGTGAATGCTGGTATCGGATGTGCTGGGGCGCTGGGCTGAAGCAGACTGTTCGGTTGTGTTTTCCACCGCAGCAGGCGCCGCATTCGGCGGTTGCGAGCGCCGCCTCCAAAACCATAGGACGGCAACTGCAAGTACGGCGAAGAAGAATATCGCGACGAGCCGGCGACGATGCATTATCTCTATTTCTCTCAAGAAGAGATCGATAAGGGCTGCGATGGTTCCAGGCGAAAAGCCGTCGAGGTGTTTTTTGACTCTTGAGACGTCAAATATCGTCGGAGCGAATTGACCCGAAACTTCAGTGTATGTGACCGTTAAGCTGAGATACACTCGCGTTGATGGAGTTTTCTTCGCAGGATGCGAAAGCGGTTACCGTCCTGCTGCACGCGTGGCGCGATGGCCGGTCGCGAGCACGTGAGGAACTGATGGAGTGCGTGTATCCGCAGCTACGGGCGCTGGCGGCGCGCTACATGGGCGGCGAGTCGTCCGGACACACTCTGAACGCGACGGGACTGGTGCACGAAGCCTATTTAAAGATGCTGGGGGCGGATGTTCCTTGGCAGGATCGCGTGCATTTCTTTGCCGTTTGCGCACGCATTATGCGCCGGATTCTGGTCGATCACGCCCGGACAAATCAAAGGCAAAAGCGGGGCAGCGCGGCGCCAAAGGTGTCATTGGAAGAAGCCGTCGCGATCTCGCCCGAGCCGGAACAGAGGCTTATCGATCTCGATGAGGCGTTGCAGAATCTTGCGCAAGTCGATCAGCGCAAGGCAGATCTGATTGAGCTGATCTACTTCGGTGGAATGACCCAGCCAGAAGCGGCTGCGGCGCTTGGGGTTTCGGAAGGAACGGTACAGCGCGATTTGCGCTTGGCCAAGGCCTGGCTGTACCGAGCTCTGAGTGACACGCAGCGGGCTGCGGACTCGGTAGCGATCGGCTAAAATCGTGTTCCAGGAAGTGAAACATCATTGGCGAACCCGCCCGTACGCGACCCGAAGCGCTGGGAACAGATCGAGCAGGTTTTCAACGAGGCGCTCGATTACGATCCCGCCAATCGCTCGGCTTTCCTAGAGCGGGCGTGTGGCACCGACAATGAGCTGCGCCGGGAAGTGGAATCGCTCCTGGCGAGCCTGGAGCAGAGTGCACCCTTCATAGAATCTGCTATCGAAGATGCCGCGTCGGTGTACCTGAAGACGGGCGCGCAGCCGGAGCTTAGCAGTGGATCCATGTTGGCGCAATACCGGATTGTGCGGTTGCTCGGGTCGGGCGGCATGGGCCAGATCTATCTTGCCAGCGACACTCGTCTGAAGCGGAACGTCGCCCTGAAATTGCTCCCTGGGTACGCCCGCGAGAACACAACCCTGCTGCGGCGGTTCGAACAGGAAGCGCGAATTCTATCGTCGCTGAACCATCCGAATCTGCTTACGATTTTCGATTTCTGTACGGTTGACAATTATTCGTTCCTGGTCACGGAACTGGTGGAAGGCGAGAGCCTGCGCGACAAACTCCGGGGTGGCGGGCTGCCTGTGGAGACCGCTATCGATATCGCATGGCAGATTGCGAGCGCGCTGAGAGCGGCGCATTCGGCCGGCGTCATCCATCGTGATATCAAACCCGAGAACATCATGGTGCGCGGCGATGGGTGCGTCAAGGTGCTCGATTTCGGAATCGCCAAGCTGGACGATGCGCTGAAGGCCGACGGATATCTGACGATCACCGCGAGCAGAACGGAACCCGGCGCTCTGCTTGGGACGCCGCGTTATATGTCGCCGGAGCAAGCGCGCGGTCTGTCGCCGGATGCGCGGGGCGACCTCTTCAGTTTAGGCGCGGTGTTCTATGAAATGATCACTGGCAAGCCCGCCTTTGCCGGCAATAGCTATGGCGATCTGATCGCGGACATTCTGCGGGGAGAGCCTGCGCCAATCGACTTTCCGAAGCGGGCGCGGAAGCGCGCGCTGCAGCCCATTCTGGATCGATGTCTCGCCAAGGATCCGGCGAAGCGGTACGAGTCGGCTGAGTCATTAATTGCGGACCTCGATCGACTTCGGCACGCACCGCGTCCGTCGACGCATACTCGGCAGGTCCGGGTGCTCCAGTTTGCGTTAGTGCTTGCGATCGTACTGATCATCGCGCTGACTGCACACCATCTCCATCGCCCGGTGGCTCGGCCGGCTCCACGCTCTCTCGCCGTACTGCCGTTTCGCAACCTGAGGCCCAGCGCGGAGACCGATTTCCTGTCATTCGCGCTGGCGGATCAAGTCATCGGGAAACTCGGCTACGTCAAGGCGTTGATCATTCGACCAGCTTCGTCGGTAGTCCAGTATCGCGAGGGTGGAGCGGACAGCGAAGACTTGCGAAAGGTTGCGGCGCGATTGAAAGCGCAGTTACTGCTGACCGGAACCTATGTGAAAGACGGTCAACAGTTGCAGATCACGGCACGCCTTCTTTCGTTCTCGCCCGACGTCGTGATCTGGCAGAACTCGATGACGGTGCCCTACGGCAATTTGCTTTCGGTTCAGGATCGAGTGGCCGACATGATCATCGGTGGACTTTCGCTCAAGCTTGATCCAGACGAGAAGGAGTTATTAAAGCCGGAAAGCCCTGTCAATAGCCTTGCGTACGAATACTATCTGCGAGGGGTGGACCTGTACGCGGTTTCGGATTTCGGGGGAGCGATTAGGATGCTCGAGAAGTCGGCCTCCATCGATCCGAAATATGCACCAACGTGGGCGCATTTGGGCCGCGCATATACCACGAACGCGTCTCTTCAATTTGGCGGAAGGCGTGAATACAGATTGGCGGAACAGGCCTACGATAATGCGATGTCGTTGAATCCGACCCTTCCTGAGCCGCGCGTCTACATGGCAAATCTCTTAACGGACACGGGGCGAGTGGAGCAGGCAGTGAACCTGTTGAGGGTTGCGCTGCAAAGCAGTCCGAACAATGCCGAAGCGCATTGGGAATTGGGTTATGCGTACCGGTTCGGCGGGATGTTGGAGCAGTCTGTTGCTGAATGTGAACTGGCACGACGGCTGGATCCCGAGGTCAAGATCAACAGCTCGGCCCTCAATACGTATTTGTATCTGGGCGACTACGACAAGTTCTTGCGCAGTCTGCCGCCCAACGATTCAGCGTACCTGGTTTTCTATCACGGTCTTGGTGAATACTACAAACACGATTATGCGAATGCAAGGGCTGATTTCGACCGGGCCTTCGATCTGGCTCCGGGATTGTTTCCCGCCCAGATCGGCAAAGGGTTGAGCGAGGGCCTGAAACATCGGAGCTCGGCTGGCTTGAGTCGGCTGCACGAAACGGAGCGGGACGTGACCGCGGCGGGCGTTACCGATCCTGAGGGTCTTTACAAGCTTGCCCAGGCGTACGCACAATTGGGGGATCCGGACGATGCGATCCGACTGCTCGAGGAGAGCGTGCGCGGCGGTTTCTTCTGCTATCCCTATATTTCGCGCGATCCGCTGCTTGTCTCTCTGCATGGAGAGTCGCGTTTTGAACAGGTGCTTGAAAAAACAAAGGAGCGCTGGCAGCAATTCCGCCAGCGCTTCTCCGAAAGTTTCTAGATGAAGTAAGCTACTGCGCGACCACTGTCCAGTTGCGCAGGGAGTTCGTGTCGTCGTCTACGGCGGCTAATCGAAACGTTCCCCATCCGAGGTTGTACGTCGCAAGTCCGAAAGCGCCTCCATTTTGGGCATCGACCGGCATTTGACCGAGAAACTGGCCCGTGGGCGTATATTCGACCAACTCACTCGGCTGATTCGGATCGGCATTTGATCCATCGCTGTTGGCGATGAGCAGGTGACCGTTGGGAAGGATCGCGATATCCAGGGGTCCGTGCAGATGCGAGAAGTCCTGGAACAACTGAGTCGCGCTTTGGGTGCTGGTGGATTTGGCTGGGTTCGCGATCGTGTACACGCTGTTGTCGCTCGAATTGGCGACGAATAGCAGATCGTGCACCGCGTCGTAAGCCAACCCGGCAGGACCGAGCGCGAGGGCCGCAGGGTCGACGCGATGAGAAAATCCGGCTGCCAATGTGATAACCGTTGCGCCCACATTAGTTGGAGCATAGGTGATGTCAAAGCGAGAAACCGTGCCGCTCAGAACGTTCGATAGAAAGACATGTGCTGTTCCGGACGTTCCGTTGCCGGTATCGTAAACAGCCATACCCCAGGGGCCGTTCACGCTGTCGATGGTGCCAAACGTTCCGAGAAAGTTCCCGTTACCATCCACCACGGAAAGGGCGCCGCTCTGGATCGTCGCGGGTGTTCCGTCGACCGTGGGAGTATTGCCGACGAGAACCAGGCCGTCCGAGAGAATTCCAAGGGCGGCCGTTAAGCCGTGTTTGGAACTTTGATAGAAGGTGGACGGGTGGCCCGTCTTGTCTATGCGGACAATGGTTGTCCCGAGTCCCTGGAGGTTGTTGTTGTCGTTGAAGTTCGAAACGAGTATATCCCCTGGCTGCAGAGTCCAGCCGGCTCGGAGATTCTTCGGTGCGAATGCGACGCCATAGGGATTGACATCTCCATTCGACGGGACCGTTGAGACCGAGTCTGGCATGAGCGGGAAGATGGTGTGCGTGTCCTGGGCGCAGACGAAGGTTGCGGCTACGAAAGTAAGTAAAGCGGTTGCGAGCGGGCGCACTAAGTGAAACGAGTATTTCATTTTGCAGTTCCTTGTAAGTTATTTGTGAAAGTTGAGTGGCTTATCGGCCGGAAGCACGCTTGCGCCGCAGGCACGGAACACCGAAGGCGGTGAAAGCAAGGGCGATGAGCGCGAGGGAGGCCGGTTCCGGCGCCGGTGCGGCGGCGACTGTGATGTTGTCTACCGTGAAGTCGGCCGCTGGGGAGGAAAGGGTAATCTGGTTAAAGTTACTGGAGTCAAACGCAATCTCGCCCTCAGGGAAACTGGACCCGCTGAGGAACTGACCGGTTTGCGTCGCCGTTCCGACAAGCGTGCCGTTATAAAACGCATCGAGAGTGAACGGAGACGCGGTATTGAAATCGCTGGTGGCGAAATCGAGCGTCACCGCATTCAACACCTGATTAAAGGCGACGTTCAGGGTTAGGCCGTCCTGTCCGGAGGGACCCGGATCGCCCAGCACATTGCCGGTAAGAGTCTGAAAAGGGCTCTGGTAGACAACGAATCCGCCTGGATCGTTGTTGCTCGAAAAGGTTGCGGAGAGCCCGCTGGCGTTATCGGTATCTGTGAAACCGGTTGCAGTTCCGAGACTGTCGCCGTCGAAATTGAAGACCGCTGTGGCGTGTGCCGCGGCGGTGGATAAGAGACCTGCCAGCAACAACGCCGGCAATGTCCTCGGGATCATATTGAATTTCCTTTCTCACCTGCATAAGCGGCAAGATCAAGGAAAGGGCTTAAGAGTTTGGCGAATTTTTTGGGATCAGTTACGCGTTCGCGGACTGGTAGAAGTGCGTGACTGGATTAGTTCTCAAAAGTGTGGATACCTCGCCGATGAAGCGGTAGCCAACCCCAGACCTGGTTTCGATCCACCGTGAATCGCGCTTGCGATCGTCGAGTGCGGTGCGAAGCGCATTGACGGCTGTGTTTAGACAGCGGTTGTAGTCGACGTGCAGGTCCGGCCACAGTTCCGCTGCGAGCTCCGCGCGTGTCACCAACTCACCGGGACGAGTGATCAGCATTCGCAATATTTGAAACGGTTTCTTCTGCAAGGGGACAGGGCTGCCATTCTTGAAAAGCACCCAGCCCGCGAGATCGACTTTGAATTCACCGAAATAGATGAATCGGACCTGCAACGTAGAAGCTCCACCCATAGCTGCAATAACGATTAACTCAGTGCATTTGTTCCTCCAAAAAATGCTGACAATTTGCTGATCTGCCGGAACCGGCGTTGATGCGTATTGCTTAGTGAACCGCTGCTAGAAGTTCGATGGCAGGAAAACGAAGGAGATCAAAATGAGGTTCATTTCTGCAGTCAGCGTGAAGTCGGCGTGCCTCGCCTTAGGGCTGTCGGCATTGACTTGCGTTGCGAGCGCGACCGAGATCAACATGCATGTTCCCGTTACGGCGAAGTGGGGCAAACAAATCCTACCGGCGGGAGATTATAAATTGACCGTAAAAGCCAATAATCCATTCGCAGTAGTGTCCGGGAATGGGAAACGAGTGACCGTTTCCGTAGTAAGTTCTTCGCAAGATACTACGAATACCGAGAGCTATGTGAAAATTATTGACGTTAACGGAACCCCAACGGTCGAGGCCCTGGCGTCGTCCGCGAACGGTATGCTCTACGAATTCGCGCTGCCGAAGGGCGTCAGCCGCGTTCGCAACTAGGGAGTCACGAAAGTATTAAGGGTTTCGGCACGGGATGTCGCTCTTTCAGTGGAGAGAGCTACATGAGAAGAGTCACATCCCTGCAAACGATTGCCCTGTTGCTGCTTGCGTGCGCATGCACGATGGCTGACACCGTTGACACGTTCACCTTCACGCAGCCCAATTGGTCTGCGGTATTGGGCTCACAGCCGGCGACTGGGCTTGGAACTTTGACCGGGAGTTTCACCGGGACAGTAGAAAGCAGCGGATTCATAGAAGCGCCGGATCTAACCAGTTTCTCGGCGCAGCTTGTGTTCGCAGACGGTCTGTCCTTCTCCTATGACGGCGTATCCCCGCCGCCGTCAGGTGGGGCTCCCTTTTTTTCCTATGACGTAAACGGCGGCGCGAGCTCGCTTGACTTTGTCACAACCAATCAACACGCCGGTCTGCTCTGCGAGGGAGCGGCGGCCCCGCTTGCATGCGAGGCACCGAATGGATCGGATTTCGGCTACGCGGCGGTTGGAAGCGAGACGCAGCAGCAGGTGGCGCTGACGTTGGTCTCCTCTGTTACAACGGGTTCTGCGGGAACATCCACCGCGCCGGAACCAGCGAGCGTCGGGATCGTAGTGCTTGGGGCAGTATTGTTCGGAGCCTGGCGCATGTATGAGCATGGCGCACGCGCTCGGCAGTTCCTGCGTTCTGGCCGTGTGAACCGAATCGGGCACGCCCAGGATTGGCCAGAACGTGGTTAGCGATACCCGGAGGTGAGTGGCCTCTTCATCGCTTCAGAGGATCTTCTATCCAAGGCGGCGTCGCTTCGACAAGAGATCCCAAGACCGGGTCCAGTTTATCGAGGGCCTGCTTCATCTCCCAAGCGACGCGACGATACGAGAAATGCCCCTTCACACCGCTGCGCAGACGGGAGATGTACTCGAGCTCGGCGAAATCCATTTTGAACAGGAATCTCGAACGGGCTGCAAACGGTAGAAGATACTGCGCGGCAGGCTGAGGTAACGTCGCAATCGCCTGATCCACTTTTGCGAGGGCGTCGCGATAGATGTCGGCTGCGCCGCAGGCAGTCACCGCGTCTGGCGTGTCGTATCCAAGCTGGTTTGTGTATTGCTGGCGGAACTGCTGACAGCGGCGATGGCGATGCAGGTCGCGATATGCGCCTATGTCAATCACAAATTCGAACACATATGGCGCGCTTCTGAAATGGCGTGGTAATTCCTCACGTCGTGCCTTGCGGCCGATAGCCAGAGCGATGAGATCGTTGCGGCGCGAGGCAGGCCAACCCTGAGCGAGTTCGTAGAGGTGGCGGTAAGACCAATTAGTGAAAGGAAAAAGCAGCGTGGCGCAGATGTCCGCGACGTGGTCCGCGGGCGCGGAAACGTGGACGGCCGGTTGGTCCTGCGAATCGGGATGTGCTGGCAGATGATCCTTTGCCCATTCGGCGACATCTGCGCGGAGCTGCGCCGGATAGAGATCTGGCTCGGCGTGGCGTGCAAGCGTCGGCACCAGCGGCTCGTTGCGGCCATCGACCGACCACCCACAGTCGGCGGGCGCCGCGCAGGCGTGTGCGAGTTCGTCGCCAATTTCGCGGAGCTCCTGAAACTCGGATGCGCGAAAACGGCGAATCTGCTTTTCGAGCGTGCGAATACTGGTGACCTGGCCGACCCCGGTCGGAATGCCAAACGGCAACAAATATCGCGCGATATCGAATGCGCGCGCGGCGAGGTTGCGGCGATACGCGTCGGGCTTCATATCAGCCGGCATTGGTAACTGCTGCTGGAGGTGGCTGAGTGCACGCTCATGCACGGCTCGATAGGCGCTCAGAAGAGCGGACGCGGTGGATGCGTAAACGTCCGATTCCTCGACGGAGAGTTCGGGCGGTGCGACTGGTTCTGTGACGGAGAAGTCCTGGTAACGCGAGCTGCGAGCCTGGCCGTCCCAGAGTTGCTCGTCTTCAATTTCTGTCGCAACGAGTTCGGAAACGCCTTCGAAGCAGACCGCTAAATGGCCGAGGTCGGCGATCGAGGCGTGACCGTACTGGAAGTAAAAACTTTCGAGGAATTTCGCGGAATCGTGTGTGCGCACCCATTCCATCGAATCGGTGATGGAATCGGGCGATCGGCTGTAACGAGCGAGCGCATAGGCGAGCTTTTCCGGGGGCGTTGGCGCGACGGTCAGGACCCGTTTGGATGTCTTGGCAGGCAACCCCGCTATCATATCGGTTCGATGAAGATAAAGATCAAAAAGCTAGACAGTGCCGCGTACGTGCCCGAATATGCGCACGGACCTGCGGAAGATGCGGGCATGGATGTGCGCTCGATCGAGAGTGTTGTGCTGGAGCCGGGCAGGCCGCACGCGGTGGCGACCGGGTTGTCGTTTGAAATACCGTCAGGCTACGAAATGCAAGTGCGGCCACGCAGCGGGCTTGCGGTAAAACATGCGATCACGATCCCGAATTCGCCGGGCACGATCGATCCTGGCTATCGGGGCGAATTGAAAGTGATTCTGCTGAATGCGGGGACCTCGCCTTACCAGATCCATGCCGGCGACAAAATTGCACAGATCGTGGTAGCCCGCTATGAAGCGGTCGAGTGGGAAGAGGGAAGCTTGGCGGAGTCCACCCGTGGCGCGGGCGGGTTTGGCTCGTCGGGACGCTAACTGGAGACTTCGCTGGTCAGTTTGCTCGCGAGCGGCTGCGTCTGGCCGGCGTACTTGTTGCCCGCTTTCTTGTAATAGGGGATGGAGACCGGTGACGAGAGCTGTTCAAACGTGAACGAGCAGATGCGCATCCCTGGATAGAGCGCGACCGGCATGATGCCGAGATTCGAGAGTTCGAGGGTGGCTTTACCGCGCCAGCCGGGATCGAAGAGTCCGGCCGTTCCATGCACAATAATGCCGATGCGGCCGAGGCTGGAGCGTCCCTCAAGCCGGCCCAGGATGTCGTCGTCGAGTTCGAGAGACTCTTCTGTGATGGCTAGAGCGAATTCGCGCGGCTGCAGGACGAAGGGTTCGTCCCGTTTCACGTGGATGGTTCGCATCAGATCCTGAATGGCCCCTTTTTCGCGGACGTCTATGTAGGGGTGACGGCTGTGCTCAAAAATACTGAACTCGGAGCCAAGACGGAAGTCGATGGAGCAACTGCCGAACTGCTCGGGCGGCAGCTCCGGGGAGATGCGAATCTTGCCGAGTTCGATGTAGCGCCGGATGTCGATATCGGATAGAACCATCGTTGAGCCAATGATATCCTGAGGGAAGTCCTACCTTAATTGTGGGCGGCTAGCTCAGCTGGGAGAGCACCACGTTCGCAACGTGGGGGTCGTGGGTTCGAATCCCATGCCGTCCACCAAGTTATCCTCTTTAGAATCAACAGTTACAGACGATTTTTTTGAGGTTGCCAAAAACTTGCCAGACCATACGTCCTGCGCCAGGCTCCAGATACGCTCCTGACGCTCAGTTGTCCATTGTGCATAATGCCGCCGGATGACTTCCGGTGTGCTTGCGAGGACAATAGCAACATCCTCGGTAGTCCACCCCTTTTCCAGCAGCGCGGTTGCTAAGGTATGCCGAAAGCGGTGTGCATGAGCGCCCTTCACTTCAGAAAGCTCAAACACGCGCGCTAGCGTTCGAGTTACACCCCTAATAAAGGCTCGCGTTGTTCCATTGCCGCTCCAAAAGAAATACTTCGACGTGCCGCTCGTTCCGTTGGGAACGGGAGGCGAGTGAATCGCGTCTTGGAGCACGGTAGGAATCGGCAAGAACACGGGCTTGCCGTTCTTCATTGTGTAGAGATAGATCCGATCCTCGCGAACGCGATCGCGAGCAAGCGTTGCGACATCGCTGATCCGCAGTCCCGTGTATCGGAGCAGTAGGACCATTGCTCTGGCTCTGTCACGTTCGTACTCGCGTTTGCCGATCCGGTCGCAAGCGAAGAGGATCTGCTTCACTTCGTCTTCCGTGTAAGGTTCCTTGGGTGTTGGTTTTGGCTTCGCCGCTTTCACCTCTTTTGCCGGGTTGTACGACATCCACCGCCGACTCACGCAAAATCCGAAGAAGTTACGCAGGATGGCGAGCTCTTTCGTCCAGGTCAAGGCGGAGATCGGCCGTTTTGCCCGGAAGAGATCGATAGTTTCGATTTCGACATCATCAAGCCGACTGATTTCGGCGTCTTTGCAGATCGCAACGAAGTTGTCCAGGCACCTGCGATGGTTACGCTTCGTTCCATGCCCAACGTCTGCCTTCGACGCCTTGAAGGCTTCAACGGCTTCTTTCAGAGGCTTCGGCTCTTTATAATCCGGCTTTTCAAGTTCGGCCAATTTCCGATATGCCTTGTCGAGATTGCGGGTAAAGAGCGAACGACGGTACCGTCTACCTTTGATCTCGCCATCGACGCCGATCGGGCATTTGCAATTGAGGAATCGGGGACCCTTCGACGCATGGGAACACTTGTCGGAGTGGTTCCGAACAAGAAATAGATCGGCCAAGAGCTACGCCCCTCTTTTCTGTGCGGCAGCAACAATACGCCGCTGATACTCGCGTTGCGCCACGGACGCGGGAATTCTGAGGGTAACGTACTCTCGTTTACCGTTGCGACGCCTCTCGTTGGCGAGCCGCAGAACGCCGGGCGCATCTTCGAAGATTCGTCTGATCGTCGATTCGTCTAGCCGCCACATCTCTGCCAATACTTGAACTGAGAAGTGGGGCTCCAGCGCGGAGAGGTCGGCCGGATCATTAGCCCGGACCGCACTTGCGCTGGGGATTCGATCTAGGGGACCCGATCTTTCTGATCGTGATACGTGTGTCAAGCTTTGCTCCATCTCGTGTATTCAGTTTGGGGAGCGCCGCGAGCTCATTCCGCTTACTCGCGCAGTCGCATCGGCGCTCGGGTATATAGAGCAGTTGAAACGGGCAAAAACCGGGAAATTATTAGGCTGGGAGTTTTACTGATCCGGAGAGGACAATTTGGATGAAAGAAAAGTCTTGACACAAACAAACTAGCTGGTTAATGTCGGTCTATGAGCCATTTGCCGAATCAAGTCGTCGCCTCGCTGGAAGGCATGAAGGTTGTGGTTAGGGACAGCCATTGTGAGTTGCACGAATATAATTTCGAAGCGAATTGCTGGTCGGAAATTGAGAGGCTCCCATGGCCGATTGCGCGTGCCCAAGCAGACCGGTGGCTTGCAACCTGGAATTTAGTCGATCAGTTCGCGGCTCGATCAATCCTGACGGGGCCAGGTGAGCCATCCGTTTCAGCTAAATGAGGTGCCCGCTTTGCACAGCAGAGGCGACCGCTGAACACTTTCGGAATTCTCCTGATTGTGCATTGCACGTGCGTAAGTTGAATGCTGTCGTGAGTGCATCAATGCGCAAAACCAAAGCAGGGGGCCGCTCCGGTGGTCGTCCGCGCTCTGGCGCCCCTAGATGCACATGCGGCATGATGACACTCGCGCGTGCCTTGGCGCGGGGGCACAAGTGCTGATCGAATCGGGCAGGATCGGTTAAGCTCCGGCCGCCTTTGCGCAGCCATTCAAAAAACGCTGCAGCCGGTTTCTGGTCTGTGCCGAGTTGCGTAGTTCGCATTCCCAGATCGTCAATATTGTCCACCCATTGGACGTCAGCTTCGATTCATTGAGCCGGTCTCTCTCGACATTTTTTGTCAGCTTCGGCCGCCAATATTCGATTTGCGACTTCGGGAAATGAGATTCGACGCATCCTTCGTGTTGATGCCAGAAGCAGCCACGTATCTCGATAATCTTCTTCAGCCGTGGTAACACTAAGTCAGGCTTGCCAGGCAGTTCGCGAACGTGCAGCCGATAACGAAAGCCCATACTGTGAACTATTCGGCGTACCATCATTTCCGGACTTGTATTCTTCGCCCGGATTTTGCTCATGTTTAGTGAGCGCCGTTCTGGAGTAAGTTTGTCCGTCACACCGCCAAATCAAGCGGAAGGTCTGTTATGTCCTTTAGCCGTTTCCCTTCCACCATGATCTTCACCAAATGAATCGAATCTTCGATTTGAAGTTTTTCCACGCTGCTGATTAATTCAGGTAATGCGAAATGATAGACACAATCGATATCACCTGTCCCCAGTGCCAGCGACGCCAAGCGACTGGGCAACGGTTCGCCCGTAACCACGGCGATATGTGGCACTCTACCTTTTCTATTCCGAATCAAGTTCAGCGCCTCGGACCGGGCATTTTGCGCTCTATCACTTCGTAGAGTCCATTTACAAGAGATACTCGCATGAAGGATCGGTAGTTTACTATTGCGCTCCCGAATTCCTGAGCGTAGTCCAACCGTTTCGTCAACCAGCATTTGTTTCCGATTGATGACCTTATCGGGTTCAGGCTCACGCACAACCAGTACATCTGGAGCGATGACATAATCGCTGCCTAACAACACTGCAATTTCGGGGTTCTTCTCCGCGACCTGCGTCAGTTCGGCCAAGTGGTGGTACTGCTCAAACCTGAAAATCGCTCTCTTCTCCGGATTAAAATCCCACTTACCCGGACGGAGATTTCCTAGACTTGAAAATGTCGTTTCAACAAAGGACCGCGTGATCTGCTCAAATTTGCCACCAGAAATCTGGCCCGCCAACCGGGTGCCAACTGTAGCTTCTGACTGAATCTGATCGAAAATTCCCTGAGCGATAGCGATGCTAGTGGTACTGTCCCCATCTGCATTCGATGGAAATTCGTTCGGAAGGCCTTTCTTGCGGGTCCTCCGCGCAGCCATGCATAAGACGCCGCTCTCTAAAAGCGCGGCATAAAAGCTTTTCTTGCTACCTGTAATAAGGGAGCTTCTTTCAACCGGCAACCCTTACAAGGCGCGGAGCCAAAAGGCAGGCTTTCAGGCTTTCCCCAACTGCCTTCGCAACAGGAGGTGGAAATGCGTTACCTACTTGCCGGTAAGCGGCGGTTTTTCTCCCGAAGAATTGCCAATCATCCGGGAAACCCTGGATTCGTGCAACCATGCGAACCGTGAGTTTAGGGATCCCGACAAACTCACGTCCGGGCGGTTCATCAGCGATTCCGAGGCCGTCCACTCCAAGCGCCGCCCATGCGCGGCGTGCCCTAGTTGGCCCCAGATCAGGACCGCCGTGCTTGTGCGAACCCCCAACGATGGTTGGCGCAATCTCATTAGCTTGGTTTTTCCAAGCCTTCGCACCGGCCCAGCCTCCCGCTTTCATGAGATCGTACAAAACTTCCCCGACGGTTCGGGAAGGGTCGGGGGATCTCTCTGGCCACAAAAAGTGTTCAGAATACTCCTTCCGCAGGGCCACAAAGACAACCCGAGGGCGCAGTTGAGGAACGCCGAAGTCCGAAGCATTCAGCAGTTTCCATCCGGTCTGGTATCCGAGCTTCTTCAGCTCGGCGGCTATGTACTGGCGGTAATCATGGAAGATCGCTTCCAAGATGCCGCGAACGTTCTCGATCATCACAGCTCGTGGCCGAATTTGGTCAACGAGCCGAATCATGGCCGGAAACAAATTCCGCTCATCATGCTTACCGAGTTGTTTGCCCGCAATCGAAAACGGCGGACATGGCAAGCCGCCGGAAATGATATCCACGCCCTGAAAGGCCGATCCATCAAATTCATTGAGATCTTGTTCGATGACATTCCATTGCGGCCGGTTCATCCGAAGCGTGCCACATGCGTTTTTGTCGACCTCGACGAGGGCTGCGTGCCCAATTCCGGCCTGTTCCAATCCTAGGGCCTCACCGCCAGCGCCGGCGCACAGTTCAAGCGAGGTCAAAGCGCCTTTACACGTGCTTGACACATTCGAATCAACTGCCTTGCGCCGCGACGTGCGCCAAGGATTTTCAGTCAGTTCGGGGAACAGTAGCCCGTCTGAATCCTCTCTCCATCGCTTCATCAAAGGCTTAGATCGCATCGAATCTTCTATTCACCTCATAATAAAGTAGTTGCTTCCGCGTGGCAAAGATCACCAGGCGCAGAATCTCAAGCCATTGAGAGCTCGGCCGCGGCTTCGGGGTTTTTTCGAGAGTCCAGCAAAACGATTGAAGCGCTTTTCGGCGAGCAGACGGGCGCGGCGATCCGCACAGCGCTATCATTGCGATTTCCGGAATACGGACAAGTTGGAGTACCCTTTGGGGCTGCCTGCCTCCGGCGTTGGAGGAAAAAAGGGCTGAGACGTGAAAGGGCAGCTCCTTGGAGCGGGTGTATTTGTAATACACGCCGGCAGGGTGAGTTTTTTCGGAGTTAAAACTCCTGGATTATGAGGATTGTCCCTCGAATGAATGCAGCGGCCATTGCTTTCGCAGCAGTGTCGGCCGCACTGGTCTTCTGGTTAATCAGGGATCGGCGTAGACATCCAGCTAAACCCAAACAGTTCTCCGGGCCTGTGATTCCAGGAGGTGACCATCATTTTGAACATCCAGAATCAGGGCCGCAGGCGGTGGCCGATTCAACTTCAGCGGGAACCGTAGTGCCTGATAGCTCAACAGCGCACATCGAGCGTCAACCCAGTGAAGCCCACCCGATTTGGCTGCTGGGAATCACCGCATTTGAATCTCTGGTCGAGCGCGTGCGAGAAAAACCTGTTGAGAGGGAAAGCGCTGCGCTGGATTACCAAAACAAAGTAGAAGCAGGCTGGCAGGTTTCCATAAGTGTCGCATCTGAGCCGGGAGCTACGGCCCCGGAGCCGGTCACACCGCGAACTGACATACCCAATACTCTCGAGAGTCCGGAGCCGAATATCTCTGCCCGTGACGCTGCGCTCACGCGGTCAGCAGGAGAATCAATTACGAGCGAACTGGCCCTTCGGGTTTGTGAAGGCGAAGAAGACGCCGTTCAGCAGATTTCAACCGGCGCCGCTCCTGAGCCCAAATCCAGTTCGCCGCGTCGTGACATGCCGGGAGTGGATGCCACCGAAGCCCTCGCAGAACAGCAGAGCGAGGCCGCGTCAGCCATCAATTCACGCGGATCGGCATTGGTCAGCCTGTCGGCTGCCAGTGACGATATAGATATCGGCCAATTTGTCGCGGAAGAAAGGCAGGACGCCACCGGGTACCGGTTAAAGGGAACGCAACAGGAGGAAGCTGCCGCTACTAACGAACTTACCGAATTCCCGGCTCCTCAAGGCGAAGCGAGCCCATCCGTTATCACCGGTGTGGAAGAACGGCCTGTCGTGACTTCACCTCTGAGTGCTGGGGAAAACGTTCAGAGCCCGGTCGCGCTTGCGAATGACGCAGGGGATTTGAGAGTTGCCCCGGAGCAAGTTTTGCCTCTTATCGAAATGGCGTTGGAAGAACACCCGAAAAAGAACGAGGTGGAGGCCCAGGCCACCGGAGGAACTGCGGTTCCGCTTTACCGCCCCATTTCACCACGGCCGCCGCGCGTCGGCCGTTCGGTGACGGGAAAGCCGGAGAACGGCGAACGCTCGCCTGCGCGAGAGCTTGCGCTGGATATACGCGTGCACGTCACATTGAGCCGGTTTGGCATTCGCGATATTACCTTCCTCCCCGTTCGCAGCTCTCAGATCGAGGACAGTGAAATTCGCGTGAGGTCGGCAGTCGAAGACCTGACGCTCGTTGCCCAGGAAGATTGGTATCAGGACCTTCATTTAGAAGACACGGGTAGATATTTGCTTGGTGGAATTGAATTGCGAGGAACGGCAGTTGACGGGCGTCCTATTCGCTGGCTCCTCAGCGGGCGCACTCTATACGTTCTTGCCACGCATCCGCGCACAAGCGCATATGTTTCAACGAACCGGCTAATGATTGGCCGTCCGCACGTCATTCTCTGCACTGCGGACAGCTTTGCGGCCGTGAAGCAGATGCTGTGCCGGGCCGGTTGCGAAGGATTTTCGCAGCTGGACGAAGGCGTTCCGGAGGGGTGGGTCGCGTTGCGCGATGTAACACCCAAACAGGCGGTTTTGGATGATCTGGGCGATAATCTCTTAAACGCGGTCAAGCCCACGCCGAATATAGACATTCACTTCGAAGGCGGCGTCTGCCTGAGAAACCAGGAGTGGCTGGCCGGGTATCCACCGGAAATCAGGGTTCTTGGCCCCGCCGATCAAATAAAGCTGCTCATCGACGATAAGGAAGCCGAAGTCCGGGATGGCCGGCTGTATGCTGAAGGCTACGATCTGCCTGGTGCGCATACCGTGTATTGCGAGGGTCTGCCGCATTCGCGCACGTACTCCATCGTAGAGCCTGCTGAGGACTGGACAGAGTGGCCGGCATACCATTTCCGCGATGCCGAAATATGCGGCCCGTTGGTGCGCATAACCGGTAACGCGACGAAGCCTATCATCGTGCCGATGACGAACCCGTTACTGATCGGCGCCGAGGGCCAGATTTTTCGCTGTTCGGCGCGGAATTCCGGCCGGTGGAAGGGCTACTTGCCGTTTGACGTGGTCTGGGCGTTACCGGCGCAGCCGTTGACCTGCAATAAGAAAACATCGCGCATCATCCAGCTCGGACGCGCGCCCGTGGGGACCGCGGCATCGCGATCGAGGACGGCCCTCTCGTGGAGTAACGCGATTTTGAATGCTTCGCGCAAAGGTCTGCAACTCGATGGTGGCAGTGCTGAAGGCGGCGTCCTATGGCGTGATTACAAAAAGGCCGCGCGTGCAATTCGGAAGGCGGCGCGATGACGCCGAACGAGCTCTTGTTATGGCTATCCGCGCGGCGGAGCGGGTCGTGGCAACAGTTTCGGGGAGCCGTTCAGTCGCTCGATCTTGAAGGCAGTGCCGGGGAGCCGGAGGAAGCATCACTGGCCATCCATCAACGCGTACGCCAGAATCTGGAACGGCTTGGCCACGTTGAATTCGATGCCGGGGAATGCGAGGAAGGATGGCGCGTCGTTCCTCCTTCCCTTGCGCTCTGCCAGCATGGGCCGCCCGGCGTTGTGACGGCAGTGCTGTGCGGCGCGCGCACAGCTCGCCTGCTGAAGAACATCGAAAGTAGCGCAAACGGGCTTGGCTTCGAGAGCACCGAGTATACTGACTGCCCCGATATTGTCCGTATCCGCGCGTCTGCTCCAGAACCGCTTGCCGTATTCGCCGAAAGCAAAAAGCTGCGTGTTGAGCAGGATTCGCCTTCTGCCCTGCTGTCACACGTTCCCCATATTGATTCCTTCAGCGGTTGGAGGCGAGAAGCTCTGCCGTCGGGTGGCAAGGACTGGAAGGTGGAGCACTTCGTCATCGAGAGGAAGGTTGTGAAATGGCATCCTGTAACAATCGACGAGGCGAATGCGCCCGGAGCGCAAGGTTTGTTCCGTTTTACCCTCTACCAGCGGCCAACGTATTTTTTGCGCGAGGGCCGGACGACGGTTACAGTTCCAGGCGCTGTCGGAAAGTACCACGTCGCTTTGGGATGGAAACGCCGGTTCCTGAAATATGACCGCGTCGGCCGGCGGCTCACTGTTCCGGCTATTTTCAGGCCGCCGCTACTCACGGAGCGCGCGCTGATATTGTGTTCTGGCTTTCCGCCGTCGTTGACGGCTGCTGGCAAGCGGCCGTTGCTGACATATCGGGATGTTCCCGAGGAAGTCGCAGGAATGGTGGCAGAGGTTTTAGGGCAGGATTTTGCATGAGCAACCCGATCAGCCTTTTTAACGATCTGCGTGAGATGTATCTGCGCTACCTGGATAGCCCCTTTGATCTCCGGTATCCCGACCTCGTCACCGAACGGCGCGCCCTGCTCGGTGTAGATGGGCGGATTTTTCGGGAGCCGCTGGCTGAGCCGCTGCCCGAGTACGAATCCACGGGGCAGACATTCCAGGCCGTTGCGCAGGCGCGCCTCGGGGGTACATGGACGCCTGCCGATATTGCGGACCTTGCTGATTTTGTCTCGCTGGAGTTATTTCCGGCGGCGAGATCCCCGTGGGTCCATCAGGAGCAGGTATTTACCGAATCGGTCGTTAACGGGAACGATGTCGTCGTGACCACGGGCACGGGTTCGGGAAAGACGGAGTGCTTTCTCTTGCCTGTGATTGCGGCTCTGATACGGGAATCCGGCGGGTGGGGCGCGCCTGGGCCGCAGGACCCGAGATGGCGGTGGTGGAATTACCGCTTGAACGCGAACACGAATCGCTGGCTGCCGCGCATCCCGCAACGCAGCCACGAGGACCCCGTTGTCCGTCCGCCGGCGATGCGTACGATGATCCTGTACCCGCTGAATGCGCTCGTCGAAGACCAGTTGGGGAGAATGCGGTCGGCACTGGACAGCGATGCCGCGCGAAACTGGCTCCAAAACAGACGGAGCGGGAACAGATTCTATTTTGGCCGCTACACCGGCAGAACACCGGTTGCAGGCGTCCGAAACCCGTCGAAAGAAGGAAAATTGCGGCAGGAACTGCGCCGGATGGAAATGGCAGAACAGCGCGTGGCGGGCTCGGACGCCGCACGGTTTTTCCCGCGCATGGAAGGCGGCGAGTTGTGGTCGCGGTGGGATATGCAGGAGTACCCGCCGGACATTCTGATTACGAACTACTCGATGCTGAATATCATGCTGATGCGCAGCATCGAAATGCCAGTATTCGACCAGACGCGCCAGTGGCTTCAGGGCGACCAGACGCGCCTGTTTCACCTCGTGGTCGACGAGCTTCACACGTATCGCGGAACTCCGGGAACGGAAGTAGCCTATTTGATCCGGGTGCTGCTTGACCGTCTCGGGCTCTCGCCGGATTCGGACCAACTGCGGATCATCGCGTCGAGCGCTTCGCTAAACAACGACGTGTCCGGGCTTGAATACCTTGAAGCATTTTTTGGCCGGGACCGGAATCGCTTCAGGGTAATTGCAGGCAACACCGTCACTCCGGATGCAGCCGCTATCCAAACCGCGAGAACGCACGCGGCCGCACTGCGCGATCTGGGACAAAGCCTCCGGAATGCGGCGCTGACGCCGCTAAGCGCGCAGGCTTTTCATGCGGCTGTCGGCGCGCCCGGCGTTCCGGACGGCAGCTCACCGGAGCGGATCATTCACTCCGGCATGGAACACATTCAGGCGGCGGATGCACTGCGGCTTGTCTGCATGACCCGAGGACCGGGAACCGCTCCTCAGCCCCGGTCTGCATCCGACATCGGAAACGACCTGTTTCCGGCTTTGCAGCCGGCGGAAAAGCAACTTGCAGCCGAAGGACTTCTCGGCGGGATTTGCGACGCTCTTTCGCCGCAGAACTCGGCATTGCTGCAGGTGCGCGCCCATTTGTTTTTTAGAAATCTCCAAGGATTGTGGGTGTGCTCGAACCCTCAGTGCGGAGCTGCGGCAGCCAGGACAGGACCTTGTCCCGTCGGACGGTTGCATTACACTCCCGCCTTCACGTGTCAATGCGGTTCGCGTGTGGTGGAGCTGCTCTATTGCGAAGCCTGCGGTGAGGTATTCATCGGCGGTTACCGGCGGCCGACGGGCCTCAATCCGAATGAATGGTATCTAAGTCCCGACCATCCGGATTTGGAAGCATCGCCGGACTTGGCGGCGCTCGACCGCGATTACGCAACATACGCGGTTTTCTGGCCTGCGGACGGTGCGCTTCAACCGGTAACGCAGCAGTGGATCCAGGACAATGTGCCGCGGCAATGGCAGCAGGCTCACTTAGTGCTTGCGGAAGGGCGCGTCGCACTGGGAGGAAATCCCCAGGCGCGCCGGGGTTATCTGTACCGCGTGCCGCGAATGCACGACGCGGCTGGGAATATTTTCGACGCCGTGCCCCAAGGCCTTGCGACGAGCGCCGGAAACGCGTATCCCTCGCGCTGTCCGCGATGCGATACAAATTGGGCGCGGCGCGACATCGGTTCGCCGGTAAGGACGCAG
Organism: uncultured Acidobacteriaceae bacterium; assembly: GCA_963795905.1. Taxonomy (GTDB): domain Bacteria; phylum Acidobacteriota; class Terriglobia; order Bryobacterales; family Bryobacteraceae; genus Bog-105. The sequence continues at coordinate 187,949 of CAWCJG010000004.1, forward strand.
CGGACCGGTTTCCAAAAACTAGCGCAGGTCTTATCCGACGTTCTACTGCGTGAAGTCGGTTCCGAAAATCCAAGCGGGCGAAAGCTTGTTGTGTTCTCGGACAGCCGGCAAGACGCGGCGAAGTTGTCAGCCGGGATAAGGTTTGCGCATTACCGGGACACACTCCGCCAGGCTCTCGCAGGCGCTTTGGAAAATCAGGGCGCGGGCGTGCGCGCTTTTGTAGCACTGCTCAACGTGCAGGTGCTCACTCCGGAGGAGCAGAGCCGCGCTCAAACTTACCTGGCCGGTTATCCGACTGAGGCGATGACACTATCAATGGCGCGGGGTCCGCTCGCGAACCAGCCGTCGTTGGCGTTTCCGCCGCTGACCCATCTTCAGGCGGCCCAGCGGATCGAGCTGCGGGCGCTGCGGGGACCGCATCCCGTGGCGCAACTCGTTATCGAGGTTTCCGCTGAATTGCTGCAACAGGGAATTAGTCCCGGCGGTTACACGCAAGATGCCTTATGGACGGACCCCGTCAACCATACTGGGCACTGGCACGACTTGTACAACTGGCCCCAGGGCCTGCCACCCTCGTTGATTCCCAACGCCCAACGTACTGCTGAACAGCAAGGACACATCGTCCGTATAACCGAGGCGTCAGAAATGGAGTTGATGGACATTATCTTCGCCTCCGGGCGCCGGAGCCTTGAGTCATTGCGAATAGCGTACGCCACAACGGACCGGGTGCGCTTCCCTGCGGCTAGTAAGGACGTTCAGGAAGTGGCCGACGGCATCATCCGTATCTTGGGCTCGCGCAAATTGTTGTCTTCGCATGACCGCACTTCCCCTCAGAACCTTCCGGCATACGTCCGGAACTATATCCGCGAAGTCGCGAGTCTTCGGGGGTTGAACGTTGCCGGTTTTGAGACGAACGTCATGAATTACCTCAATGGGGCGGCGTGCCTGAATCAGAACGAATATGTGGTTCAGGTTCAGGCATTGTGCCTCGCGTCGGCTGGAGAGCAGTATTACGAATGTCCTCAGTGCCGTCGCGTCCACTTGCATCCTGCCGGTGGCGTCTGTACGGACTGCCTTGCCCGGTTGAACCCGCCTCAACCCCTGACCGCGGCGCAGCGTTTATCCGACTACTACAGTTATCTCGCGACTGAACCCGATGAGCTGTTCCGCCTGAACTGCGAAGAACTGACGGGGCAGACGAACAAGGCGGATGGACAGACACGCCAGAGGCTGTTTCAGAATGTCATCCTGCCCGGCGAGGAAAATGAGCGCACCGATCCGATCGACCTCCTCAGCGTCACGACCACAATGGAAGCCGGTGTCGATATCGGCGGCTTGCTCGCCGTGATGATGGCCAACATGCCTCCGATGCGGTTTAACTATCAACAGCGCGTCGGCCGGGCGGGACGCCGTGGGGCGGGGTTGTCCATTGCCCTCACGCTCTGCCGTGGCCGCAGTCATGACGATTACTACTTTCAGCGGCCGCAACGCATAACGGCGGACCCGCCGCCTCAACCCTACGTGGATGTGGATCGGTTCGAAATCATCAAGCGCGTGCTCGCAAAAGAGGTTTTAAGGCAAGCATTCCAGGCGTTGAACCTGTTTGGCAACCAAGGCGGCGACAGCGTCCACGGTGAATTCGGCGATGCTGTCCTATGGAGCCAGCCGACGCCGCCGACTCAGGCTGCCGGCCCGCCAGGACCAACGGTGGAACAACTGGTTTTGGGTTGGATTCAGAACAACCAGCCTGCCATCGCAGACGTTGCAGATGTACTTCTGGCTTATACCCGTCCAAACCTTGCCGGCCCGACGCCAGGATTTGATTGATTTCGTGAATAATACGCTCATCGGGCTTATAACCGCCACTGCCAACAATGCGGCGATGCCTCAGGACGCGCTCAGCGAGCGTCTCGCAAATGCGGGCATCCTTCCCATGTTCGGATTCCCGACACGGGTGCGTTACCTGTTCCATAAATATCCACGCGGCGGGTATGATTGGCCGCCGGACGAAGGAATTGTTGACCGGGACCTGGACTTGGCGATAAGCCAGTTTGCGCCCGGCGCCGAAACGGTGAAAGACGGTGTGATTCACACGGCAGTTGGCGTCGTGAATTTCCGGCCGCAAAGAAACGGCATCATACAGGAGCCGAATCCGCTCGGTCCGGCGCAGCCGATCGGCTTTTGCCGGAATTGCCAGGCTGTGGATGTGCAGCCCGGAGCCGCATGCCCGGTCTGTCAGGCAACACCGCAGCAGCAGCCGGGATACGAGGTCATCCAGTTGTCGCAGCCGCTGGGTTTCAGAACATGGTTCAACAGGAGCCGGGATTTCGATGGCGTGTTCGAGTGGTCAGCGCGGGCAACCCGGCCCAAAATGGGGGCCACGTTCCGTCCGCTCGCCCAAAGGGCGAACTTTGGGATCTGGTCCGGCCAAGAGACCGTGTTCGTTGTCAACGACAATTCAGGCAGGTGTTTCGATTTCGAGAAGATCAATCAGCAGGAAACTTGGGTTACCCGCGAGGCACTGGCGCAGATTAACGTGAATAATCCGAACATCAACGCCGCCGCCGGTGTGGACCCGCGGGCGCTGGCTTCAATCAAGCCCACTGATGTTCTGGTTCTCGGCATTCAGAGCGCTCCGCCCGGAATCGTCTTTTCACCGCTCGATGTGAATGGCCGCGCGGCCCTTTACTCTCTGGGGTTCATGATGCGCCGCGCCGCGGCGGTCCGTTTGGATATTGACGAGCGGGAGCTGAAGGTGGGCTTGCGCGTTATCCGGGAAAACGGGCAGGTCAAGGGGCAGGTCTTCATGTCCGACAGTCTCGAAAACGGCGCGGGCTACAGCTCTCATCTCGGCGTGCCGACCGAGGCGGAAGACCTTCTACGGTTTGTCGTCGGCCAAGGAAATCCGAGTTTCTATGCGCCGCTGGTCGCCACCGGGCACTCCGGCACTTGCCAGACGTCCTGCCCTGACTGCCTGCGCGACTATAGCAATCTCGGCTTCCACAACATTCTCGATTGGCGCCTCGGGCTCGACTTGGCGCGTCTGGCGCTGGATGCGAACGCTCCGGTTGACTTCGGCGTTGGGTATTGGCAGAAGCTAGCCAGTGCTGCGGCGCAGGCGTATTTTGCGTCGCAACCGCAATTTCAGTCCGTCACATACGCCGGTGTTCCGGCCGGTCGGCGCGGCACTTCCGTCGAGATGATAATTCATCCACTCTGGAACTGGAATACAGCCGCGGCGAACTTCTACGCGCCCCTCGCTGCTGCCCATACTCAAGCTCAAGCAGCCGGCATTCAACAATTCACTTACCGTTCAATTTTCGAAATTCTGCGGCGGCCGTATTGAGTTAATTAACTGCTTGCCGACGGCAACCCAGGCTTCGAGCAGTCGGCTCGTTTGACAGTCCAGCGGCCAACATCGTTGGGGGCTCGCCCACGCAGCAACTCGATGGCCGATAAGAGCGACACTACGGTATGAGACCGAGCGCCTCCTGCTTCTCTTTGTGCGCCCTATCCACACTCATGCGTTGCAACTCGCGTAGACCGCCGCTTTGCACCGGGATGGATCGGTACGCCTCCACTCTTTCCGGATGAAGCGCCTGATGCTTGTCCTGCCTGCGCGACAGCGCCTGTGCCAACTTGTCCGCGTTATCTGTGAAAACTTGAGCATCCATTTCGGCGCGGGAGATGGCAACATACCCAAACCGCTGGTCAATCAACTTCTGCACGCGGGAGTCCTGCGTGCTCACGTTCACAAGGACCTTCTGAACGGTCGCGCCCTGGGATGAAAAGCTTGTGACGGCGTACCCGTAGTCGAGGTGCTTCATTTCCGCTAGGTTGAATCGAACACGGCGCTCGTCTTTATCGAGCCTCAGCGTCATATTCCCTCTCTGATCAACGCCCTCGAGTGTTCCTGTCTCCCTGTTCGCTATGCCTTTGGATCGCCATGGCGCGGTGAGCTGGACGCGTTCGCCCTCGGCAAACGAGCGCTCGGAACGCCCATAGACCTGAACTCCATAGGCACGGGCGGGGTCGTATGTTTTCAGCTGGTCCCCGTGCTTTACAGTAATGAGGTTCTTTGCCTGATCCACGGCGACAACGGTCAGATACTCACCCTTTTCGACCCCGACTGTCTTGTTGTTCTTATGGAACTTAATCACATCATCGACGTGATATGCCCCGGCAACCTTCCGGTCTTCTTTCGTCAGGTCCTGCC
>CAWCJG010000005.1:0-175089 GCA_963795905.1 uncultured Acidobacteriaceae bacterium
CTGAGAAGCAGCCCAACGGAGCGGGTATCGGGGCGGGAACGTAACCTTCGGCAATCACCGTCTTCGGCAGGATTGCGAAATGAACCGGAACGACGATGTCCTCGTAACGCAGATAGCCGTGCAGGTCAGGAAGGGACTAATTTGCGAGTACAAAACCAGCCGTTCCTCCCGACGTTCTACCGAGTAGCTGTGACCTCGCCCATGGTTAAAGAATTCATGGGCGGGCCTGGTTTCTCGCACACGTTCCACCTCGACAGTACCGATCAGCCGGCTGGCCCAATCCGCCCCGTCCGACTCCGAGGTACGGAGCAGGATTTCGTCTTTGGCATCGAGAAGATCGTGTCCGCATCTCTGCCGTAGATTCCCTCGAGTTGGCTACGACCATGGAAGCCGACGATAATGCTGAGCCCGGCTTTCCGGTTCTCAGTGATCGCCACTTTGAGCTGCGGCAGGTTCTGCAGTGCAGCTAATTCGTCGAGGACCATCCACACGTTCGGCAGCTTCGGCTGTTCTCCCATCGAGAGCAACCGGGCGATGAGCAAATCGAGCCACATGCTCTGCAGCGGGCGCAGGGCGAGCCTCGTTTCCTGAGTATTCGTGACAAAGATCCAGCCCCGCCTGGTCTGAGCCCACTGCTTGGTGCTGAACGATCTCTTGGAGCCTTGTTCCGGGAGCAGCCGCAAAGCTGGCCCGGCGGCATTCGCGGTGCCGATAATGCCGGCGCGCTGCCCGGCAGAATCCTTCGTTAACGTCCGCTCAAACTCGGTGCCTCGGACCTTCTCATCCAGCAAATCGTCATTAGCGAGCCAATCGCCCAGCTCGCGTCCGGTTGGCCGGTGATACGCAACCAGGAATGCGAACAAGCCAGCGGCTTGCTTCTTGAAAAACGGCTGATCTCCGGGCTGCACAGGGTAGAGGCTTTCGCCCAACATGAGGGCCTGCGCCTCGTCGCCTTGCTCTACTTCGAGACCCGGAGCCCAGAACGGACATCGGGCATCCAGCGGGTTCAGGATCACATCGCCGCGGTCCGGCCGGTAGAACTCTTGAACGAATTCCCGGTGCGGATCGTGAACGATTGCAATCTCACCGCGGGCCTGCACCTGATGCAGGACACCGCGCTGAAATGTGCTCTTCCCTGCGCCGATATCGCCCAGAATAAGTGCGTTCTGAACTTCATGCTTGCGCTTAATTGCGAGCGGGAATACTCGGCGCTTATCGAATCCCAATGAACTGGTTTGCCCCATAGAAAACTTTGTCTCTGTCTTACTTCGCCTTCGGCTGCAGCAGCAGTGCGATCCCGTCACCTTTGAGATATTTCCGTGCTTGCCTTGCCGTCAACATGCGCGGGCCTCGAAGTTGCACACCGTTCCTTGCGGCTTCCTGATGTTTGCGATCAAACCAGGCGCCGGTCACGATTCCAACTGCGAATGTGAGCGCGCAAATGCAAAGGGTTGGGCGGAATACCGTAGCAATGGTGCCTCGATAGAGCGTGCGCTCGAAGAATGGCCGAATGGCCTGAGGGTTCGCGTTCCGCATTACGACCAATCGAGGGCGGGAAAAGCCCAATACTGCCCCTTGTGCTGTGACCTGCAAGCGAGTTGCATTCGGAAGTCTTTGCACCTCAACCCACGGATCAACCGCGATCACATAGTGATTGCCGTTCCAGACTTCCACAACCGATAAGTCCTGCCTGATCGGAAGGACACAAGACTTGATAAGTGATCCGGATAGTATCGCTGCAATGGCTGCAATAGTCTGATCTGAACGTACGCAGTCGCGATGGTCACAAACAGAGCCACAGCAATCCCAAGCAGCACACATATCGGGTATGTGTGGGGCCACTTGATGCGAGGCAAACGCTCACGCATTGACGCTCTCCTTTCGAGTGATTGCGTACTTCTCCATGTGCTCTTCCGCTTTCCGGAACTGGGCAGCTTCAGCCATGTCCAATACTCGTCGAAAGTCCTCTTCTTCAAACGTTTCTTGCTGGTTAAGCTGGGCGAATAACCCGCCGAATAGAAGCTGCAACAACGCCTCAATCTTGCATGTTTTCGCCAGCAATAGCCGGTGCGTTGTCGTTGCGTTCGTGGACGCCAAAAGCGCTTCACGGGCAAATTCTGAAGGTGTCAAATTCATTCGTTCTGCCGCCCGGATCAACGCCGCGTGCTCGGGCGCATTGAGCTTCGCAGTGACGCTGAAGGAACGCTTCGCGCGAGTATTTACCAACTTTGGCATTTATTCAGAATCAGCAAGTTGCCAAGTGGAAACGGGAACGAATAAACCGCTGCATTCACAACGAGTTGCCAAGTGACACCCTGCAAGGGGTGTCCTATCGAAAACTGTGTAAAATCGTCGCGAAGCGACGCCATTCCTCACTGTCGTGGCTCGCGGCGGTTGCGGTCGCGTATGCTTCATGCTGCTGTGGGGGACGGTTTTTCGAGCTGCTTTTTTCCACTGCTCGGGGCTTTGTTTGAAGCGTCAGCCGGAGCGCTTTTTGGGGTAAGGGCTTGGGGAACGAACACCTCGAAAATCTTGCCCGCTACGTAGCTCTTGTCGCTGTCAAGCTGAGCTGCGTACCTGGTTAGCAGGTCGTTCTCGCGCTCGGTCAGCTTGAGGGTCACGGCGATGCTCCGTTTGTCCTCAGGCGAAATCGAAAACATACTTGTTCTTGGCATAGGAAGAGCTCCTCTCTTTATGAGTGATCGTTTAGGCTCGGGCTACGGCGGAAAGCCCGGGCTCGAGTGTTGCCGGGACGTGGTAAAGCGTCTCGGCTTCAAAACATTGCTCGGCTTGCGAGTAGCCTTTAACCGCGATCAGCTCCCGGACTCGCCGCATTCCGGAGTGATCGCGCTCGCAGTACAGAACGAAGTCGATAGCGGCGGCTGTTTCGGCCGCATAAAGGCATGGTTCAGGTTAGGGCGCGCGCTGAGGGCCAAGGTTTGCCAACCGGTTCAGCGCATCCAGCGCGGATTTCGCGTGGATGGTTGAAAGCGTTCCGCCGTGTCCCGTGTTCATGGCCTGCAACAAGTCATAGGCGCATTCGTTCCGTACTTCGCCGATGATGATCCGGTCGGGCCGGTGCCGAAGCGCGGCGGCCAGAAGTTCGCTGGGTGTAACAGCCGCTTGGCCGGGGATCGCCTCGACGGCTTCCCAACGGATCGCGTGCGGCTGGCGTACTTGCAGTCTCCGCCGGCTGCTCAATGATCAGAAGCCGGTCATCCAATGGAAGATGATCCAGGAAGGCTTTCATCAGCGTTGTCTTGCCGCTACCGGTGCCGCCGCTGATCATTCCGTTGCGCTTCTCGTGAATGAATTTCACAACCTGATCGCGAACGCTCTTGGGAGCGTCCCGCTATCGATCAGCTCGTCCGTGGTGTACCAGCGATTGAACTTTCGAATGGTGAGCGTCACGCCCTTGATCGCGGCCGGTGGGCCGACAACAGCGACGCGTGAACCATCCGGTAACCGGGTATTCAGAATCGGGTTCTGAGTCGTCAAATCTTGGCCGAGAATCTCGGGCGACCCGTTCTACTGCTGCCTGAAGCCGCTCGTTCGTGAACGGCTTTGATAACGGAACATACTCGACAACCCCGTTGCGGTCTGCGTACACGCCGCTCGTCCCGTTGATCATCAGGTCGGAAATGGAATCGTCAAGCAATAGCGCCCGCAGCTCTTCCGGAAAGAACGGGAGAATCAGATCGAAACTCACTGGGTTACGCCTCCATTTGCGGGGCCGTTTGGCGAACGGAAGGCGTTAGCTCCTGCTCCCGTATATGGACCCACTGAAACACGGTTTTCATGGAACTCAGTGATTACCAGACCGAGAGGGTTCAAAGTCTCAAACTGGGGTAGCGTCCGGGCTTCGTCGTTAACGATCGCGGGATTCAGGTAATACGTCACGCTGACGACCCAATGTTCCGTTCTCGGCTGCCGCGAGTACCGCGGAGAGTAGAGCTTATCGATACTCACGAGCGCGGTTCCCTTGGCGAGCTTTGTGCCGGAAACAGATTCCTCTGACATCGACGTAATCGCTACGTCCCTGATCTCGACATCACTCTGTTCCACCTGCCCGCCCATGACCTGTGAAACGAGGTGATTCTGGTTATCTTCGCTCATCAACTGGCTCACGAGTGGCTGCGCGAGGAAGTAGTAGTTCAGCGGATACTTCTTCGAAATAGTCTCGCGGTTGATTGTGTAGCGATAGTTCGCCCAATCGGTTAAGTACGTGCGGATTTCACCTTCGCGCGGACTGTAGTTCAGGTCGTTATACTGGATCGCCTGCGCGCGACCCATTTCGTCGATCCGGATATACCGGTACACGATTTTCCGCTTCGCAAGTGAGATGTCGCCGAATAGCGAGACGGCCAGCAGGATCGCGAGGGTCACAACGACGAATCGGTACACCTTTCGTTCCGCATAATGCGAGGCGTAGACCTCATTTCCGACGTGATCAATCAGGACCGCCTCTTGCGGCGTCCACGGCACTTCTGTCACGGCCTTAGCAGCGGGCATGAATCAGTGAGCCCTCCCCAACGCGGCGGAAACGAACGCCCACGTGTAGACAACCGCGCTGATAAGCAGAATGCCGAGAAGGAACAGCAGCAGCGCCCGTAGCGCCTTTCTTTTCGGCTGATACCCGAGCCCCTGAAGTGCTTCGCGCCGACCTCGCCGGCGTCCGATCAAATACCAAAGGAATGCGTCATTTCGCATGCTCGTCTCCTAACCCATTAATGCGGCCAGCGCCGCAGTTTCGGCGAGCTGACTGATGCGTGCTGTTGCCCCAGCTGCAGGCCCGAACAACATACTTGTCATCGCCGGCACATAAAACATGTTCAAGATGAATGCAACGCAAACGGCGCCCACCGAGAACAAGTGACCCAGCCACATCCCCCAGCTATAGTCACCATGAAATGTCTTCGTTATGAACGTCGTTAGGAAGCCCGCCCAGACAAAAATGAATGCGGATGCAACGGCCCGGATCATTGCGAGACTCAGCAGTACATCGACAAAGTGCATGAATTTCTGACGGAGCGGAGCCGCCATATAAAACGGGATGAATACTGGACCGAACAACGCAGCTACGCCATAGAACACGAACGAGCTCGCGTTGATCAGGAAAATGATTCCCGAACACAGGGCCATCAGAATTTCAATCAACACGTAAAGAAACCACTTGTAGAGTTCCCATGGCTGCGGCGCGGCAGTCCCATCGCTCATACTCGAGAACAGTTGGTTGAGTTGGTTCAGAGAGTTCTGGTCGATGGCCGAAACAATCAATTGCGCAATCCATGAGAAGAAATGATTGAAGCCAAACGTCATCCCTGGTAACGGATTTACCCAGTAGTTCTCGAGCAGGCAGCAGACGACTAGCCGCAACAGAAAAATGGTCAAATCGCCCATGCGAAGCGGGTGGTGATGGAACGAAATGGTCATCCCCTGAACGCTCCAGCGAATGACCATGCTTACGAGGACGATGAAGGAAACGAAGCTGAGTTCGAGTAGCCCGACGCTTGTGAGCGCACCCCCGTTTGCAGTCACCAGATTCGTCAAGTTGTTCGAGAACTCGTACAGCCAATCGTAACCGGTAACGGCTGCGATCGGAAGGACGGGCGCGGCGTTCAGAGTCGCCCCAAGCGCAAGAAAAATGCACATAATTAGAACTCGCTTCATTTCGCCAGAGCACTCACGTTAGGGGATGTATGTTTGCCAGGTCTTGTGGGTGGCTTTGTTATTGGAACTGTGCTTCCGCTTCTCCTCGTCAGCCTTCTGCAGCTCGGCCTGTTCTTGCCTCCGATGGGCGTCGGCTTCCGCCTTGCGTTCCGCTTCTTGCTTCCGCAGAATCGCCGTCGCCTTCGCAGCTTCAGCTGCGGCCTTTTCGGACGCATTATGCTCATGGACCAGATAGGCGCTAATCGCGGCAAGCGCCGCCACAATTGCAATCAACAGTTTGGTGTTTATGGCTTGTAGCATGGGTTCGTTCTCTCAAGGAAGATAAGTCTGCCAAGTGTTCGAGGCGTTTCCGTAATCGGTGTTGTTGAGCGCGCGTTCCTGCGCCGCGGTGGCGTTATCGTTGATGGCGGCAGCGGCCGCGTTGCGCTGGGCCATATTCGCGATTGTTGTCTGCTCGACCAGGCACGACTGCAGTTGCCCTTGCGCCTGTACTTCGTGCATGCGTTGTGCATCGGAAGCATTCAAGAGGTTGAGCTGTTCGATCTCGCTGTTCGTCCCGGCGGAACCGTCGAGTTGGTCGGCCTCGAGCGAGTTCTCGGCTGCGGCATTGGTCGCCTGAAGAGTCCGGTATTGCCCGAGAGCGTTCATGCAATTGGGGGAGCTCGAATCGAATGCCTCCACCATCGCGAGAGAGGTCAGATCTGCGCTCGTTCCGGGCGTTTGTCCGCTCATGTACGTTCCAGGACTGACCTGAATGATTTGCCATGTTCCATGCCGTCTTCGCGGCGGCTGGCGCATTTGTGTTCAGGGCGGTATTCCATCCCCCTGTTTCGCCGTATGTGTTTTGTACAGCATCCGCCATAACAGTCATTTTGGCCGTCTGCCACATGGTCTTCAAACTGAAGTTCTTCAGGTTCGCCTGCATGGTTGCAAGCGTCTGCTTTGTGTTCAGAGCGATCTGAATTGCTTGCCTCAGATTGTTGATGGTCTGGGCAACTTCACTGGGATCGTATACGACGTCGAACCCAAGCAAGGCAAATGCGGGACTCGCGATCAAAAACACGCCACCGAGTACCGCTGCTTTACGATGCGCCCTAAGTCTCGAAAGAATACTCAAAAGATCTCTCCTCCAAAATTTGCGTTAGTCAAAGATTGGGACTGACCCTGTGATCTACGTAGGCTGGAATCAGAATGTCCCTTCCGATGTAGACTCGTGCGCGAGAACCCTCTTTCAACGTGATCACCGGCAAACGGTTGAGGAACCGGTTCAGAATTTGTTCTGCCTCCTGTCCCGTTTGCTCGCTGATCCCGTCGCGGATCATCACGCCCGGATCGCCGCCGATAATCCCAACTCCGCCATTTCCAATCTGGGCAAGTCCGCCTAATCCGCCGATCGCCGCCGCTGCGGCAAATGTCGAAAAGTAATGATTGTTCACTTTGCTTGCCAACCCGGTTGTCCCGAGCGGGTCGAGGCCGGCGAAGTTATCGAGGTCCACCGAGAACCCATCGGGGCACACGGCTCGATGGAAGGCCGCGAATAGCTTTCTTTGCTGTCCGCTGCTGACGTTTTGGACCTCTCCAATTAGCCTGGTCCCTTGCGGCAGCAGAAGCTGCTGGTGATCATGCGAGTAGTAGTCGGTAGTCATCATGACGATAATCGGGCCTTTGAACTCGCCGTCAATTCGGTTCGTTACAACACCTTCGAGGACCGTGCCCTCGAACATGCGGTACAGCTTACCCGCGAATTCGTCAAAGTCATAGCGTCTGATCGCGGCATCTCTGGACTGCAAGCGATTCCCCGCCGCCGGATCGGAAACGGGTTCAGTGGTTGGCCCGGCTGATCTCCCCGCCGCTTGCCGCTGTTGAGCTTCATCTTTGCTGACTCCGGATACGGGGGAATCGCCGGCTGCGATCGTCGCCAGCTCCGGCGATCCCGAGTCCGTACCGAGCGGATGCTGCTCACTGGCGGTTTGGGTTACAGCCGTAGTCGTTGCGTGCGAAAAATCGATGGCAACTGTATCGCTGTTGATTGCGTCCTGATGCTGCTTCTCGCGAGCCAAAGCACGCTGTTTTGCTTCTGCCTGCGCTTCAGAGACACCGGACGTCCGTTTGGGGGCGTTCGGATTGTTGTTGCCGTAAATCGTGGCGCTTTGAGCGGCGGTCATCGGCGCGGCGTTCTCGCCCTCTGGTCCAGGCATCATCGCCTGTTGCTCAGCACCAAGTTCCCGCATCTGCTCAGCTATTTGCTGCTGCCGTGCCTTCTGCTGTGCGTCCCGTTCCGCCTCGAGCGCTTGCTGCGTTTCGAAGCTCGAAACTTGCTGCGGGTTCGCAGTCGATGGTCGAACTGGCATAGCGCTTCGGACGGGCTCGGATTTCTTCCCAGTGAGCAAACTGACCAGATTAACTAGGCCAAATAACAAGATGATTCCCGCAAGCCCGACTATTAATGGGAACTTCTTTCGAAGCGGAGCATTGATCTCCGGCTGCTGCGGTACCGTTGCCGCCCCGTCATTTATGGGCTGTGCGCTAGTGCTCTCTTCCGGCACGCTAATCGTCCCCCGTCCGCTTGAACTCCATGCGCTCCTTGCCGATGGCGAGATAGCCGCTGTCGACCGTCTTCGGAACTGTGTAGAGCCCATTGGAAAAATCAAAGTTGATCAGGCTGCCCTTTCCGTCCTTGAGCTCGTACAAAGCCGGAGGTTCCTGAAAATGCCCGCGCAGATATGTGAATTTGTCGTCGCGCCAAATCTCCTGAAGCCCGAGTCTGGCCGCTTTCTTTTGCTCCCAGGTGTAATCAAAGTGGAGCCTTCCCGGATACGAGCTGCGGAATTGCTGGGCGTCGGTTTGCGATCTTTTCTGCTGTTCGGCCGCCGCGGCGTTCGCAGTATCGAGCTCCTTTTGCATCCGACCAATCTTTTCCTGTACGTCGGATGCGGGCACGAAAACTGGAAGCTGAATCAGTTTTTCTTTCGCCTGCTTGTCCCCAGGTTCCAGAAAAACCTTCGCATCGAAGTGTGGATCCGGGTCACCTGTGATCTCTTTCATCTGGAGGGTGTACTCATTGCCGTGATCGGACACGATGTGTAGATTTGTGGTGCCATCCGCAACCCTTGGCTTGATACTGATGAAGCGGCTGGGCACGTGGCCGCCGTCGAAAATCCAGCCTGCGGTATCGCCGCCGAAAACCGTTGCAACCTTCTCCTGATCCGGTAACACGATGAGCGTCGATTGCAGCAGCGCGGCTCGAATAACAGGCGGTGCTTGCGTTTCGGCGACGACGATTGTGCGCGGAGGATTTGGGATGAGGGGCGGCTGCTGGGGAACGACATCCGCCCCTCTCAGAAGGCCCGCGGCGGCGAATACAAACAGGACGGTCGATTTCAAAACGGGCCTCCTGAATTGAGGTAACTCGATCATGCGACCTCTCCATTCGCGAATCGGGCGAGCCCTTCGGATAGCCCGTAGAGTTCAATCAACTTTGACCTGCGTGTGCGGTCTTTCGGCTTCGTAGAGAACTTTGCGTAACTGTTTGGGTCCAGGTTGAGCGTCACAACCTTTGTCACACCATCCCGGCGGATGTATAGCGCTTCGCGTTTTCGCAGGCTCTCGAACAGGTTCAACTGTTGGCTGTTCAAATTGAACAGGTCGGCGTAGTATCCCCGGTTGTATGTCACGTCGGGAAGGAACAGGAACGAAGTACAGGAGTTCACAATCGAATCCGCATGGGCTCCGAGATCATCGGCTGATTGTGCAATCAGCGTCACGCCGCCGAGGTTCTTGCGAACGGTTTTGATGGAGGCGAGAGCCGCCTCGAGCAGATCTTTGTTTTTCATATTTGAGAAAAGCTCTTCGATGAGGATGTGCTTGGGGACGCCAAGATGAGCGGAGTCGTAAACAACATCATCAACGCGCCGCAGCAGCCACACCATCAACGGCTCGATGAGATCACCATTTTGCTTGTTGTTTACGCGCGCGAAATCGAAGCATTGAATGCGGGATAGCGTTAGCGTGTCTTCGACGTTGTCAAAGATCCGTCCATAGACGCCTCGGCCAATCCATTTCGAAAGATACCGGTCGAGGTGCTTCGGAAGAAACAGCGCGGACAGCCGGCGGTTTTCAGCATCCAGGTAATACATCGATTCAACCGCCTTGTGGATGACGTCATCGTCTTCTGGATCCAGTTCGGCTCCGCCGTTCGTAAGCAGGAGCTTCAGAAATGAGTAGAGAAACTTGAGGTTTGCTTCGGTCGGCTCCAGCGAGAACGGATTAACGCACGGCCCGTCCACTCCGATTCGGTCTACCCGGCCACCATATAGCTCGATTTGGCTTTCATAGCTTCCGCCGACATCGAACACGAAGCTGAAACCGTTGTACTTCTGCTCCAGCGCAAGCATCTGATTCGCGTGAACGCTCTTCCCAGTGCCAGTTGGTCCGATGATGAGCGTAACCCGCACACCGTCTACGTAGACGTCTTGAAAGAACGGCGTCCGCGTTCTGGTCTCGAGAATATTCAAGTACTCGTGGTCGAGATCGTCCGAATACGGGTGGCCTAAGTGCGGCGCGAAGATCGACGATAGCCTTGCATGATGATCCTCTCGCAGCCAAAGCGGATAAACCGAGAACTGTTGATTTCCAGGAAACATTGCATAGAAGGCCGACAGGTTGCCGATGGTTTCCTCGATGACGGGGGCTTGCGCATCAACAAATATTCGGTGTGCGGCCGGAATGTTCTCGTTTAACTCGGTCATGCTCTTACCGGCGAGAAGCAGCCGCAATGAAAACTCGCCCTGCGCCTTGTGGTCGAGCGATTTCACGACTTCGCTTAGTTCGTCAACTCTTTCGGTCGCGGCTTTTGCTCCTGCCGTCTTCTCTAACTCTGCCGGGTTGTTCTTTGCCAGGAGCCGTTGAAAGACGTTCGCCTTAAAGAACTCCGTGAACTTTTCTTGCGCACTGACTTCGCTTCTGACGGCGGCAGCCGATTTTGGTCTCCACGTTGTGCACAGGACCGCGTCGCAGTCGAGCGTCAAGACACCTGAGAAGAGGCAGGGCCGGGAGGAGTGGGGCGCATTCGCCAGAGAGAACAACTGCACGTAGCGCTTTCCGACCCGCAAGTGATCGTCATGCCATGACACGGCGCTCCCGACAAGTTGGCGGTCCACGCCGTCATCGCTGCGCAGTCCGGCTCTCTCCGCCCATTCTTCGAGGTTGAATAAGTAACGGAAGAACCGAAACGCGTCTTCTTTGCCGAGCAGTTTCAGCCCTATCGAGCTTTCGAGGTGAGCTTCGAGGAGTGTTGCAGTCTTTTGCAGCTCCGCGAGACGCCTGGCATTGTCATTCGCTTTATCGGCTGGCGTCTTGCGGAAAACATTGGTGACTGGCGGTTCTATTGTCAGGCACCAGAACAGAGAGACTCGCCTGAACTTCGCGGTCTGATTCAGAAAAGCGAGCCGGTCATTGATGAACCGTTCGGTTACCGGGTTGTCGTACTTCGGCTGGCGTGGAAGATCGAAGCCCGTCACAATCCGCGTGTACTGATACAGGCATGCGCCTTCGGGCAAACCCCGCAATGCGCCTTCAATCGATCGGACTCTGGCCTCGAGTTCTTCATTCGTCCGGCCTTCCTCGTCGATCCCCGTCAGCGTAAACAAGCAACCGTACCCGCCGCGCTTGAGCGCAAAGATGTTGGGACCGATAAAACGGGAAATCGGAATAATGCTGCAAGCGGCTCCCGCCTGCGCGAACCACGGCGTATGTTGCGTTTCAGTTCTACTTGCGCGGATCATAGTACGCCTTTTGCTGCCATCTGCAGGAACCAGAGTTGAAACATCTTCGGGTGTTTGCGGACAATGAGCCAGGCCGCGATGCTCAACGCTGCGAACGTGAGTATCGCGACAAGCCTCAAACCAACGAGGAAAACTGTTGCCGATACAAACACAATGGACATCCAGGTCGGCAGATCCAGACCCAATTTCGTCCGGGGCTTATTCAAAGCCAGGTTGATGCGCAATGGTTCTCCTCGTTTGGTTGTCAGCATCGGGTCACCTCACGGAAGCGATTGGCCGGTTAGAGACCCGATCCATCCGGCGCCCCACCCGAGAACACCGGCACCGAACAGAGCTCCGAATAGCTGGGGTATGGCGTCCGTAAAACGCCCGCCCATCATTCGGATTCCTGCCCAGATAAGGCACCCGAAAGCGATAACGGCCCCTGCAAAGATCGCGAAGGTTTTGAAGCTTCCCATGACCGTATTGGCCCCGGAGAAGTCAATCGTCCCCTGCGCGCGTGCAGCGGCCACGAAGGTTAAAGAAAGCAGCATGGGAACCACGCTGCGGATGTTTGATTTAAGCGTTGCCAGCGCCTGTTTATTTGGTTTGCAACGCCGGAATAGAGTACTCAGCGGCAATTACCTCCCGGTTCGAATTCGAACGTTTAGGCGCGCGGATTGATTCAGTTCACCAGGCGATCATCGTGCCGGATGGTTGTCGATGTCGCGCATCTAACGTCGCTCATATAGAGCAACTTTCGAAGGTGAAAACCGGGGCTGATCGCAAATATTTTTGAACGTTGAAGGTCCCCCGCGGGACGAGGACTATGCGTTGTCGTTGGTCTCGAGAGAAACGCGGGCCGCCCGTTTGGGTTGTTATCACATGAGAAGTGTCTTGGCACGGAACCGAAGTACTCGGCTTCTTAGATAAAGTAAACTGCTGTGCTGGGGTATAATCCATCGAGCACGGAGCGAAGCTGATGCATGTACCGTTGCGCTTTATCGGTTATCTAAGTCGTAACAAAACATCAATTACCTTAGCCTGTATAGTTCTCGTATCAGCCGGTCTGATCGCCTTTGCAGTATGGATCCCTTGGCCAACAAAAGCTCCGTACGGTGCAATCCTTCTGGGCTTGGGGACGTCGGCAGGCGCCACCATGGTGATCCAGGTACTGACAAATTCGTTCACGGGATGGCTTCGTAAGATCATTGATCAACGATTCGAGGAATTCTTTGGAAAAGGTTCCCTGACGCGAGAGGTTCGCGGCAAAATCCTTCTCCAATCCGACAGCATAAACACGCTCATGAAGACGCTCCTTGGAGAAAACTCCACAACGTTCGCCAGCGTGAAAGATGCCCTAGACAAGCCAGAAAACAATCGCTTATTCAAAGCGAGGCACTGGCTCAATACTCGTGACGCGATCAGCGCGAGGACCATACGGGACAAGATACGATCCTTTGGGTTCCCAACACCAGACCTCGAAATCATCGAACACCCGCAGGGGCAGCCACAAGAAGATCCATTTGAGGATTACCAGGCGGCACCCTACGTGATATCGATGGGGCTTGCCTTCACGGAGACTTCCATCTTCCTCGCAAAACAATGCGATCCGGCGAATGAGCATTTCGTCATCGTCGAAAATTCAGTAAAGGGAGACGCGCTGGCAGTGCCAGAGGGGTTTGGTTTCGATCCGCGATTGTTTGAGATCCGCACCATCGACGACAATTTGCGTCCTCCTGATGTGAGCGGCACTTGGTACTGGCTATTCCCAAGACAATGGAACATTGATAAGTGGCGAGAGGAGCTCGAGACTGCCAAGAAAGCTCCCAACGATTATGCTGTCGTCATTCGTTACAGAGCGGGGACTGGAAGCAAACAGGTTCGATTCATGGCGGCCGGCTTTACGGAAAATACGACTGCCACGGCTGGTGAATACCTTGTCGAAAACTGGGAATACCTGTGGGAGAGGTTTGTTAGTAAGAAGATTGAGAATTTTGTCGTTGTCGTTCATAGGGAAAAGCAGTATTGGCGCAATCCGATTCAGGTATTTCCGTAATTCTGGAGTAAAGGAGCGTACGCACCAGTTTGGGGCTTGAACTGGATACAAGTTGAAAGCGTCATTCATCAAACCAATGCTGCTTCTGCGCACGACAGAGCTCGCCGATGGTCCGGGGTGGCTACATGAATTGAAGCTCGATGGCTTCCGTGCGGTTGCATTCAAGACGGGCGGAAAAGTCTATCTCCGCTCGCGCAACGATAACGATTTCGCCGGAAGATACCCGACCATCATTAAAGCCCTGACGAAACTGCCAGATGACACGGTCATTGACGGAGAAGTGGTTGCCCTCGATCAGGATGGGCGGCCCTCGTTCAACGCTCTTCAGAACTACGGTTCTGCCCACGCGCCGCTTTTGTACTACGTGTTCGACGTATTGGTGCTCGCTGGCAAAGAGGTGATGAGCGAAACGTTATCTACGCAGAAGAGAGTTGCTGGAAAAGAGGGTTCTGTCGAAACTAACCGAGCCGATCCGCTATTCGCCGGTATTGAACGGGAGCCTTAAGGATCTGATCGCTTCTGTGAAGACTCAAGGCTTGGAAGGCCTCGTAGCGAAGCGCCTAGACAGCCGTTATGAGTCCGGTGAGCGCTCCGGCGCCTGGCAGAAAATGCGCGTGAATGCCGGGCAGGAGTTTGTAATCGGTGGCTATACTCCAAGTCCGAAGAACTTCGACGCGCTGATTTTCGGCTACTACGAGGGAAGCAAGCTGATGTATGTGGCACGCACACGAAATGGGTTTACGCCGTCATCGCGAGCTGATCTGTTCAAGAAATTCCGTGGCCGCTGAGACCACTGAATGCGCTTTCGCAAACCTCCCTGAAGCTAGAAGCGGGCGCTGGGGCCAGGGCTTACGGCGGCGAAGATGGCGGAATGTCGTTGGCTCAAGCCCGTGCTAGTGGGCCAGTTCGAATTTGTTGAATGGACGCCGGACAATCACTTGCGGCACAGCCGTTTCGTTGGCCTGCGCGACGACAAGGAAGCACATCGCGTCACCCGCGAACTTTGAAGACACGATCTCTGGCCCGGGTCACCCGGCAAATCTCCGATGCGCTCCATGTCCAACCGGTCGCAGTGCTCCTGAACGGCGACGGACCGTATCGGCCTGCTTACGCCTTAGGCGTGGATGCGGCCTCCGATCTGGCCTTCCCCAAAAGCGCAGGAACGGTGCAACGCTTGAAACGAGAACAGCAGGCCTTGCGTGTTTACTTCGACGATCTCGACGGCTGGCTCTACGATCCGGAGATCGGCACCGACGAGCGGCGAAGGCTGCAAGCGCTCGGCGCGGAACTTCTGCTGCCCCTGGCTGTAAAAGACGAGCTGATCGGCTTCATGGCCTTGGGTCAAAAGCGGTCGGAAGCGCCGTACTCAGGCTCAGATCTGCGCCTACTGAACTCGGTCGCTACACAGACCAGCCTCGCCCTGGAGGTTTCGCGGCTTACTGAGGCCATTACCGCGCAAGTAGCGCAGCGCGAACGCCTGAACCGCGAACTCGAGATCGCGCGCGAAGTACAGGAAAGGCTCTTTCCGCAGCGCCTGCCCGCCATGCCCGGTCTCGACTATTGCGCCGAGTGCCGCCCCGCGCGTGAGGTGGGCGGCGACTACTACGATTTCCTCGAGCTTCCGGGAGGCAGGCTGGGATTCGCCGTAGGCGATATCTCCGGTAAGGGCATCGGAGCCGCATTAATGATGGCGAACCTCGAAGCATGCCTGCGCGGCCAGGCCCCTTCCACCCGCAGCCTGCCTGAGTTGATCAGCCGCGTAAACAATTTGGTCTATGAAGCGTCTTCAGCCAACCGCTACGCTACTTTTTTTTATGCCGAATACGATACGCAGACGCGGGCGATACGATACGTCAACGCAGGTCACAACGCCCCGTTTGTAGTGAGGCCGTCCGGCGCGGATTGTGATGTCTTCCGTTGGGACGTCGGCGGACCAGTGGTCGGTCTGTTGCCAGAAGCACGTTATCAGCAGGGCTGCTTTGAACTGCTGCCAGGAGATCTGATTCTGCTTTACACCGATGGGGTAAGCGAGTCTATGAATACGCAGGAGGAAGAATGGGGCGAAGAGGCCTTGATCGCCTGTGCGAAAACCTGTTGCGGTCTTAGCGCTCGCGAGGTCCTCGATCAGTTAATGAGTGCGGCCATCGCATTCGCAGCAGGCGCTCCACAACATGACGATATGACGCTGGTTGTGTTGCGTGTGGTCGCTTGACCCGAAAACGGTCCCGACTAGCACTTCGTAAATGGCGCCAAATCAATGCACGGTGCATTATGCAGTTAACCGGGCTTGACCGCTGCTGATTCGAATCGTGCGCGCTCCATAACTCTCTTCTCCCGTTCGCCGGTCCCATTTTTCACGCATCAATCCGGACAACCTGAACAGTCTGTCGATACGCTCGTAATCGCCGCCGGTCCAGAATGACAGCATGCGGCAGAGAGCGGCATCAGCCCGGCTATGATCACCATCGTAGTCGGATGTATCGCCACTCCAAAGCTTCCGAAATCGAGGGCCACTCTTTGCGCGCAAAGCTCGATCGATCAGGACCGCGTCGGACACCTCCGCGTAGCGCCTCACTTCCGGAGACACTGTCTGCTGCTCAAACGAAAAACGCTCGCTCAACAACGCGTTCAGCTGCCCTTGACGCTCTTCAATATGGAAGGGTGTGCCGGCAATATGTTTCCCGGACATCGTGAAGTAGCGCCCTGAACTGTATACCTCCAGCCCGGCGGTCCGCCGTCCGGCACTGCCCAGGTCCGCCTTGACGATGATGTGAACGCCATTGCCAGATGGTGAGATCTCAGCGTAGCTGCTAATGCGGTGAATGAGCGTCCGGCAGTCTTCGTTTATACTGCCATCCTTGGCACGACACTTGTCCAGATCGATTCCACAGAACGGATCGGCTGGCGTGAACACGAAACCGATGCCGTCCACTCGGAAGCGTTTCATGGCGACGCTCACATGCCGAAATGTGCTCCACGTCTGCGGCTTGTCACAACCTGCCGCCTTGCCGCTCCATGGCGATATCGGCATCTTCGCCATCCGCCCATTTGCCTCAATCCGGCGCCATAAAACCCATTGCTTGTATTCGGTCATCTCCTGCGGGACCCGGATCATGCTGCCGCCTCCGTTTCGACCGCTTCATCGGAAGACTCGGAATGAGTGGCAGGGCCGGGGAAACCCCATTCCAAGACAATCACGCGGCCGCATTTGAGGCATGTAAACTGCCGTTCGGGAGTTTCGAAATGTGAGCCGCAAACACACTCTGCACAGAACACTGAAGTCATCCTCATTGGTCGCTCCACCCGGGCGTCAGCGCGCCCGGTATATAGAGCAACGCCGACACCCGGTTTCCGGGGACTAAGCTGCCATTTCCTCCGAAATTTCGAGCGCGTTCAGGATCTCCGCCGCCGTGGACTGAACGAAATGCAGGGACGCGGTCAGCGTCGCGGAATCTCCGTTATATAGCTTTATGTAGTCGCAGGCGGCCGTGTTTGTATCCAGCCCGATAGCTTTGCAAACGACGAATGCGACGGCTTCGGCTTCGGTCTCGCGGACGGTGCGGGTTGTCTCTTTCCGGCGCTCATCGCGGTGCAGTAATTCATGACCGATTTCATGCGCGAGCGTCGAAACTTCTTCGGCCGGTGCCATTCCCGGCAACAGCGCGATCCGCCCGCCATACGACACCCCGCGAGCTGGCGCTATGCTTACGTCGTAGCGGATTTCGATGCCGCGCGATGCTGCGAACCCCTTCAGCAACTCGGAATAATTCTTCGCGTCTCCGCGGACTGTCGCGAACGATGCCAGCTCCTGGCCTTCCGTTTGCAAAACATCAAAAACGTATGTCGTGTGAAAACCGACTAGCTGTTGGAAAACGTTGCGCCTACCTGCGTTCTGTTCGTCCACAGCTTCGCTCTTTACGAGAACCGGCGCGAGAATCGCGATACCCTTCTCACCTTTGCGTACGTGGCGGCCGAACTTCTGCCAGGCATTGAACCCAGCCACATGGGTTGCGTTCGGGCGCTGAAGCGCGATGAGAAGGCAGTTATTCCAGGAATATTTGCGGAAGCGGGCCATTACGGTCAGGTAGCTCGTAAGCGCCTCGCTGTTTCCGGCCTCCAATTCCTTGATAAGCGTCTTCAAGGCATCCGCCGCCAATTCGGAGCTTCGGTTCTGGTTCTGGGTGTTCATGTCAGTGTTCCTCGTTTTCAAAATCGATTTAGGGTTGTTAGCGCGTTGGCTAACACCCCCGAGGCGTCGCTGGCGAGACTGGGGCGGCAAGCGTCAAGGGTTGCAGAAGCGCTTGCGCTTTTTCGGGGGAGGGAGGAACGTAGTGACGGAAGGGGGTACCACCCGAAACCGGGACGGCTGCTCCCTTGCGCGCGCCGGGGCGAATGCCCCTGGAGGAACTGTCTTATGATGCGCTTTTCAGGGGCCGCTCGTTCCTATGTGGGTCGCCGTCACTTGTAGGGAATTGCGGCGATCACTGCAAGCACATCGTAGAATGGGTTTCGCCGCAAAATGAACACGCTCAGACCTCAGCACGGGGCAGTGCCAGTTTGGTTGGCCCTCACTACCTTCAGCTCTATGCTGGCCAATCTGTATCTGATCTTTCTCTGGGCTCCGACTGAGGCGACGATGGGGAACGTCCAACGGATATTTTATTTCCATGTGCCATCGGCCATACTCGGCGATGTCGCTTTATTCCTAGGGGGCTTCGCTGCAGTAGCTTATTTGAAGTGGCGGACCTGGAATCTGGATGCGTTATCCGTATCGTTCACGGAGGCTGGCCTCATCTTCGAGATCGTAAACATCGTCATGGGTTCGATGTGGGCGAGACCGGTCTGGGGGATTTGGTGGACTTGGGACGCACGGCTGACATTCCAGGCGCTATTGCTGCTGATCTACGTAGGATATTTGCTAGTTCGCCAAAGTATCGAGGACCCCACGCAACGAGCGGTGCTGTGCGCCGTCTTCTCGATCTTCGGAATGGTCGACATGCCGATCGTCTACTCCGCGAATCGAATTTTTAGGACGCAGCATCCGGCGCCTGTTATCTTGGGCGGGAAAGATTCGGGACTCGATCCCAAAATGCTCTGGGTCCTCCTGTTCAGTATGGTTGCCTTCGGTTTGCTGCTTGTTTGTTTGGTCCGCCTTCGGCAACGACTTGAAAAGTTGCGTATGATCGCGCACAACCTGCATATGCAATCACTCGAATTGGAAAGAGAGGCCACGGCAAGGATTTGATATTTATGGGCGACAATCTTCAATGGTTATTCGGCGCGTTTGGGGCGGCTTGGTTGATACACATGCTCTACTTGCGTTCCATTGCTAGCCGGCAGGGTAAGGTTGTAAAGCAAATGGACGCACTGCAAGACATGCTGGCGAATCGAGGCGAGAACAAGCCTTCGTAAGCACATCAACCGGAGATTGCGACGGCGGCCAGAAGCCGGCCAAGCCCCGATCGCGCGTGGCTGTCAGGGCTGAATCGCGCGCCGTTATCCAAACGAAACTCCTTGCCCGGATCTGACGGACCCTACTGGTCTTTCTGTCGACTTTTGAACTTCGGTTCTTCACGAGGCCTTGGATCGGTAACGTTTACCGTAGCCGCCAGAACCTTCTTCGCTGGAATGTATGGCAGCCATCGAATCTCTGACGAGCCAAATCAGGCGCAACGGACGTGAGTATCAATATTTTTGGCTCGCCGATGATGATGTGCTCATCAACGCGGAGAAAGAGATCCTGATTCGCGTTAAGGTTGACAAAGGTCGGAGTGCCGTCTGCGATTGCAAACGTATGCCGTCCCGAACTAACCTTTAACGCAAAAAAGTAGCCATCCTTGATCTTTGCCACAACGCCCCCGTCGCAGCTAACAGGCTTCCAAGACGATGCTGCTGCATGCGGGTCTGCATAGACGTAGATGCGGGTTGACTCGCCGGCCAGCACCGACTCAATCGTGAAAAGCACAGTCAAAGCTAGGCGGGTAGCGGATTGTGTGCGCATGGGCATAGCCGATTCAGATCTCACATCAATTCTCTGACATATGGCCTTGGCGAAAACGCGGCGCAATTTCACGCCGATAATGAAGGCATGCCCCGGAAGGAGGTTTACTGCGAAACATGCGGCAGCAACCAGCCCATGATCGAACATGAACCCCAAAAGGACGACTTGAATCCGTATCCCTGGTACGACATTACTTGCGGCACGTGTTATTCAATCATCGCGACTGTGCAAATCGTACCCGACGATAAGCCAATAGAACCTTCAAAGGCGATCGAACAACCAAAGCCATTCTTGGTTAGGACTGACTCTGGCGAGCGGGAAGAAGATGACGACGACCGGGAAGGGTCTGACATTCGGCCGGTACCACCACCGCCACGCTGCCGAGGTATCCAGATCGAACCCGGCAAGTACACAGGCTGCGCTTACGGATACGGCGATTGCCCACCGTATTCGGGGCCGTGCGATTGCCCGGTGTGTAACGGCTCCGGTATCGAAGGGGGCAATCAGCCGAATTGATCGTTCCATTTTGCTAATGAACGTGCAGAATGGAGGCCTTAATAAAATCGTTCACCCGTAAACAGCGGTATTGCCCGGATGCCCGCGCTCATGCGAAAAGTGAAGTTGAATCCATGCAAATCGATTCCAAATCTGAGATTGCAGGCCTCCCAGCACTGGACCTCCGGGCCTTCTTGCGTGAAACCAAGCATTCTTCTCATTGGGACGTTGGCTTCTTTCAGGAAAGTCTTTCCCTCTCGCCAAGGCGCGCCAAAACGGCGCTGAGCGATCTGGAAGCTGAAGGATATGTCGAACCGACCGTCGATCCAAAAGGCCTGTGGCGAAACACATCAAAAGGGAACGCCTTGGCCAGTGCGAGTGCGGCCACACCACTTCATCGGGAATCTGCGGAGCTGAAACTGAAGCAGTTCTTGGATCGCGTTGATCACGTGAATTCCGAGGGTTGCGAATTCGTCTACTGGATCGAAGAAGTTGTTTTGTTAGGCAGCATGTTGTCCGATAAGCAGCGCGTCAGCGACATTGACCTTTCCGTTCTGCTTAAGCCGAAGCTCGAAGGTGATGAGCATTGGAGGGCATCAAAAGCGCGGAGTGACCTGGCCCAGGAAAACGGGAGATCGTTCCCGAATTATGTGGATCAGCTTTATTGGCCAGAAAACGAGGTATGGCGATATCTAAAGAATCGCTCCAGGTCCATCAGTCTCATCGAATGGAACGAAAACTGGTTTAAGACGCAACCGCACAAGTTCATCTATCGCCGAGGACAGGGCAGAATGAATTTCTGACCGATCGCACTCGTGTCCAAGGCTTCGGCCAGCGTTACCGGATCGTCAGTGGATAGTAGTAAACCAAGCCTTCGCCTTCGAGCCGTGTTCCGAGCTTATAATCGCCCGATAACTCGTCGCTGAGATTGAGCCGAACGCGCAGTTCCAATTTTTCTCCGTCGGCAACGGTATGGCCCGTTGCCGATACGAGCGCCGCCTCGGAGTTCTTCAAAGGAAACACTGCCACAGTGTAAGTGCCCGGCTCGCTGAATCGCGGCAGCACAATCTGCAAGTCGTCGAGTGCCCGTGGGAGCGGCGGTAGCTGAATGTTCATCTGCTGACCGGCTCCTCGTTGCACTTCATAGTTGTAGAGATTTATCAGTATCTGCGCGGTCTGAACAGGTACACGTTCCCGAAATACCCGTAATCTCCAAAAGACAAGGATGGCGGCAAGGCATGCAACCGCAGCAATGGTTCCCCAGGTCACCCGCCGCCGCCGTTGAGCTTGCGAAGCCTCCCGCTCCCACCGAGCATCCCGCAGCTCCTTAAATTCGGCGAAACAGGGCGAACAATGCCAGATGTGGTACCAATTGGGATCGCTCTGATCCCGCTCTTGATTCGCTAGACTCTCGAGGACGGATCGGCCGGGGCACCCCTTCCGCTCCGGATTTGGGTAAGCCGTGAGAAGCAGTTGCTCGATTGGATCTTCTTCGTGCGACGGATCAACACGCATCTATTCCCCGGCTATTGTGGAGGACGAGCAGACAGGGCTCTTCTGATGCGCAACTGCGCTTCGCGGAATCGATATTCACTGGTTCTAGGCTTTAAGCTTAGCGCTTCATCGATCTGTGGAAAGGTCTGGCCGTTGATGTGGCGGGTATAGATTTCTTTATCGAGGGATCCCAAAATCTCTAGAAGCTCCCCGAGAAGGACCTGCCGCTCTATTGGGTCACTAGGCACCGTTAGCGAGTCCAATTGATGATCTTTCGCCGGTAACGGCTGTATACTCGCCTGGACCTTACGTTCCTCCACATAGCCTCGTCGCGCCATTCTGAAAATTGTGCGATTCGCATAGGCATAGAAATTTCGGACCCCATCGATCTTTGAGCACACACTCGACGCTGCGCTCATCAGAACAGACGGGTCCGCGTCCGGCACCGTGTCGAGTGCCTTTTCGATGAATCTGAGCAGCACCTCGCGCGTCTTCTCGCCTACGAGATTACCGTGCCGATCTCGAAATTCAACAGCTTCCCACGCCATCGGCGACTAGATCCTCATCCGTTCCTGAGTTTCTGCAAAATTACGAGCGCATCATCGACGGTAACCAGAATCATCAAATGCGCATCCCCCATTATTCCAAATCATTTGAACTGAATCATGATTTTTCGAAAATCAAGGTTATTCGTGTTGTCTGTGGTCGCAATCGGAGGCGTTGTCGGCGCGATCACAGGTTTTTATTATCTCTCGCGTCCGGTTCCCGGCACCCCGGAATTCTACCTCGCGAGGGCAGACGAAATGGCCTTCAACAACAATTGGATCGGAGCCGCCCCAGTCTACAAAACGGCGCAAAGCGGCTTCGCAGCGCGTGGCGATGTGAGGGGCGCGTTGTATGCCGAAGTCGAGCCAGATTCCGGCCGTCATGCAGTCGGAACCGCTCGCAACTTTGATTGACCGCACTGGTGCTATGTTACGCCGTCCCGGCGCAAATGATCCCCGCGTTCATATTAGGATTCTGACCATAAAGGGGATGCTGGAGCTCGAGTATGATGCGGCGCTCGCGAAGACTACCTGGTCGCAAGTGGAGCGTGAGGCTCGCTCAATGCGAGAGTATCGGCTAGCTTCCCGTGCGAGCGGGGAACAAGGCATTTTGGCCTTTCTTCTGGGAGATGTTGCGGAGGCCACGAGCAGAGTTAAGAATGCATATTTCGCCTCAATTCTCCTGTTCGATCGTCCTGCCCGGGTCAGGTACGCATCGATGATCGGCCGCGGAATCGTCGAGTTTGGGCGCTATCAGGAGTCGCTCAAATATTTGAATGAAGCAATCTCTATAACGGAGTCGCATCCGGAAATCGCGCGGCCAATGGTCGCGTACGAAGCCAAAGTGCACGCGTTGATTGGCCTCAAGAGGCATAACGAAGCGCTGCAGCTGGCCGATCATGTGATTGAGCTGAGTCGTACGCACCACGTCAAAGAAAATCTGGCCGAAGGGCTGGCTGCAAAGGGCTCGGTACTCGAATCGGAAGGCGACTGGAACGGGGCTATCCGCTCTTACATCGATGGAATCGCCGAAGCCCGGTCCGTGAGCCACTGGCGCAGT
Organism: uncultured Acidobacteriaceae bacterium; assembly: GCA_963795905.1. Taxonomy (GTDB): domain Bacteria; phylum Acidobacteriota; class Terriglobia; order Bryobacterales; family Bryobacteraceae; genus Bog-105. The sequence continues at coordinate 23,087 of CAWCJG010000005.1, forward strand.
CTAAATGAGATCAATGGTTCGCTTGCAAAGGCATATGAACACGAGGGCCAGTTCGATCCCGCGCTGAAAGCAATTGATGCGGCGATTGCCGCAAACCGGAAAGCTCCCGATGAAATTTATTTCGTTCCCCGTAATATGGCGATTAAAGCCGAAATCCTGGCCAAGAGTGGTCGCCGCAGTCAAGCTGAATCCCTGTTCCAAAACGGCTCAGAGATGTTGGAAGTTCTTCTGCGGCGGGTCCCAACCCCGACAATTGAACGGGAGCTGTTGAGTGAACTCTCCGAGCTGTATTCCGGATACTTCAACCTGCTCGCCGAAGACAACCGGCTCCCGGAAGCATTTGCCAAAGTGGAAACTCTGCACGGTCGCGTTGAGGCGCAGTCCCTCTGGTACGACAAGTTACGCCCGCCAGTCGCCCAGAGCGCTGCAGAACGCGCCGTGGATGCACTGGATTTGCAGTTGCTGGACACTACTGACAGGAATCAGCGAGCCGTCGTCCTTGCCAAGATTTACGACGCCGAGCAGAAGTTGCCATCGTATTCTCCGGGACCGTTTAGGGAACCCGTTTCTCTTCGAGAGATCCAGAAGCAGCTCTCACCTGACGAGGTGCTCCTCGAATACGTCCTATCGCAGCCCGCATCCTCGGTGCTCGCGATCAACAACACAAGTGTGCACAGGTACGTGCTCCCATCCCGGGAAAGAATCGACGATGATTGCAAACAGTACCTTCGGAAGATTGCGAAGAAGCAGACAGACCCGCCGTTGGCAAAACGCTTGTATACCGAGCTTTTCCCGGCCGCTCACGAGCTCGAAACCGCACGCACCATCGTGGTCGTTCCTGACGGCATGCTGAACACGATTCCCTTTGCGGCTCTGCTCGACCCTGAAGGGAAGTACCTGATAGCAACAAAGACGATAATCAACACGCCAAGCGCAACCGTTCTCAATCTCCTGCGTACGCGCCAGGCAAACGGAAAGAGACTCCCGTACCTCGGCGTTGCGGCGTGGACTCAAACGCAGGACAACCGCTGGTGGGTAGCGCGCGCGGTAACCGGACCGGAGCGTTCGGAGTTGGTTCCACTGCCAGAAAGCAAACAGGAGATCGCGGACGCCGCGCGTCTGCTTCCGCCGCCGGATAAGCTTCTGATCGCACCTGAAGCCACGCGCACGAATTTCCTGCGCCAACCTCTGGCAGAGTACGATGTGCTCCACCTTTCGCTGCATGGTTACGCCGACATGGAATTTCCGGATCGCTCGGCGCTCATGTTCTTACCGGCACCGAAGGATAACGATTCCGGCTTTCTGCGCGCACGTGACATTCGGCAGCTGCGCCTGAATGCGCGCCTGGTTACCCTGAGTGCTTGTAAAACCGGCGTCGGGCCGGTGGACCAAACGGGTGTGGACGCGATCGTAAACGCGTTTATCGAGGCAGGTGCGCAGACCGTCGTCTCGACCCTGTGGGAAGTTGATGATAGACCCGGTCGCAAGTTGATGGACTCTTTTTATCGACACCTGGCAGCCGGGGATGGCCGGGCCGAAGCGTTGAGACAGGCTGAGTTGGAATTTGTCAACTCAGGTGAGCCGCCGTATTACTGGGCGAATTTTCAGACGGTCGGCGATGCAATGGAACCGTTATATCCCCGCCGCAACCTCGCGGCGATCAATACGGCTGCCGGGACTCGAAAGAATCACGATGATAAAAACTGAACGTGAACGCTGCTTGAGTCGCATCCAGCAGCTTGTTGCAGACAAATACTACGACCCGAATTTCGGCGGAAAGAACTGGGCCGAAGTCGTTGATCAGCATCGGAACACTATGCTTTCGGCGGAGAGCGAAGATGAATTCGAGACTGCTGCGAACTCAATGCTGAAAGAACTGGGTTCCGGCGCTCTTGGCATTTTGCGACAGACGAGTAAGATCAGTTCCCGAAACGCGATCGCCGCAAGCTTCAGGGCGGTCGAGACGCCTCAAGACGGCCCGCGCTGGGTATTCCAAGACGTGGCGCCTGGCGGCCCTGCGGATCGCGCGGGCATCCGGCCGGGTGACACACTTCTGCGAATCGGACCGGAAGAAACCGCGCCACCAAAGAGGCCGGCTTTCGCAATGGACAGCGAGGCGAGAGTGGTGATTCGGCCAGGCGTGAGCGGTGAAACAAAAGAGCTTACGATCAGCACGCCCAAACCTAAGCATCGTGACAACCCAACGGCAGAGCCGCGCGCCGTTGTGGCTTCCGTGAAGGACGGGATCGGCATTTTGAAGGTAAGCCTCTTTCCCGGCAAGCTCGGTATCGATTTTGCACGCGACATATCGCGTGCAATCGAAACCGAATTGAAGGGTGTCGAAGCGCTCGTAATTGATCTTCGCGGCAACCCCGGCGGCGGCGCTGCCGGCCTACGGCTTATGAGCTTTCTGACGCCAGACAGGCTGCCGATCGGCTACAGCCTTGATCGCAAGCTCGCCGAATCCAGTTACGACAAAGAAGCGCTTCCCCGGTTCAATCGGATTCCGAAGAGCAAATGGGAGGTCCCGCTGCTCGCGCTTCGCTACGTCCGCAAGAAGTCCATCGTGCTTGAGAGCGAGGGCCTGGGACCACAATCTTTTCACGGGCGCGTCGCCATCATCGTGAACGAGCACACAACCTGCGCTGCCGAGATGGTCGCGTTGTTTGCACAGGAGCGGGGCTTGGCGACAATCGTCGGTATGCCCACGCCCGGCCGCCTGGTCTCGCATCGCGGTTTCAACATCGACCACGGCTTCACACTCGTCATCCCAACCGGGGCGTACGTTAGCTGGATGGGAACGCGGTTAGACGGCAAGGGTATCAGTCCAGACGTCCCGGCCCATTGGTCATACGACGAAATCGTCTGCAATAAGCGTGATGTTCAGCTCGAAAGAGCGCAGGCGCTCGTCTTGGACCGCGTTACCTCAGTTGCTTCGGCCTGACAGCTCCGCTCAGGCTGAGAATCGAAGGCGGTCAGATATGGCGGCGAAGGAGTTGGCGTAGACAAGGGGACTTCAGGGGACTAATCCACGTCCGCCCGGCGCAGATCAGCAGCTCTTTGATCTGGTCAGCCAATACCTTGAAACGCTAACTTGATGATTCAACCACCATCTTAAGGTTCAGCTGCTCCAACGGTTGCGTTTGCCCGAACGTGGAATTACAGCTGAAGCTCGCCCATTTGCGCGGTGCTTATAGAATGCATACATCCAAAGTAATCGTGGCAACGTTCTCGCCGGAAGCTGTGACGTTCCCCTGCAACGCGAAACATACAATGCGAATGACTCCCACAACCATGAAGTTCAGCGATCCAGCCCCCGCCATTGTCGACCTGCCGTTCTTAAGTGCGAACTTTCCCCTGCCGTCACCCGCTGGCGAGGTTCTCCGCGAGAATATCGTAAACACGCTGACTAACCTGGCGTCACAAAGCGTGCACGCTGCCGCGATCGAAGGGGTTGAAGGAATAGGAAAAACGACAATTTTGTCGCAGTTCGTACGCCGACACAACACGGTGGCGATCTCAATCTTTGTGACTGCGGCGAACCGCCTGAGTTATGACCCGGAGCTAATCAGAGCCGACATCAACGTACAAGTGCACTGGATACTCACGGACGAGGTACTCGACCGCAGCAGATCTGATCCGGCACTCCTGAAGTCCTATTACGCTGACCTGCAGCGTGTGGCTAAGCAGCGCAAAGGCAACTTCTACTTTGTGATCGACGGGGTAGAAGAACTAGACGGTCGCGACCGCAACAATTTGCTCCAGGCGCTATCGGATGTTCTGCCGATTGGAACTCCGCAGTTCAGGTTCTTGTTCTCCGGTGACGAGAGCCTTTACAGACCGCTGTTCAACCCGAGGCTTACGTTCAAATCGTTTCCGTTACCCGAGTTCAGTGTCGACGAAACGCGAACCCTTTTCGCGTCGTACGCGCTCACACCCGAAACCGCGAGTGAACTCAATGGCATCTGTCGGGGACTGCCAGGTCGCCTCTCTGAGGTCCTTCGCGGCCTTGAGAGCAATGTAATATCACTGGACTTCATACAGGATCCTGCTACGAGATGGCCGGAGTTTTTTGAGATCGACTGGCGGCAGGTCAACCCGCAGGACAACACCCTAAACCGGATACTTGCCTTGGTGTCCCAGGACCTGAGGCCGCACACAGTGAAAGACGTAGCGGCGACATTCGATATCGACGAAAGCGAAGTAGTAAATCGCCTATCAACGGTGAACTTTGTGTCCATCGAACCGCAGACCGCGCAGGTTCGCTTCGCTAACACCGCATTGCAGAAATTTGTGGCCAATCGTCTGCAGGACCGCAAACTCCAAGTACAGAAGCTCTTGATCAAGAGGCTTATGCGTGCGCCCGATGAAACAGAGGCCATCGTAGCACTCCCAGAATATTTGGAGGAGGCGGCAGAATATTCCGACCTACTCAATTTGCTTACGCCCGATCACATCCTTCAGATATTACAGCGGAGCCAGACACTTTCGCGTCTCGACAGCACAGTAAAACGCGGCCGCAGGAGCGCAACGAAGCTGGGCCGAGACGCGGACGTCCTGCGCTTTGGGCTTCAGGAATCAATAATCGCCGAACTCGCATCGGCCAACGTCTGGGAATCTGAGGTTGCGGCTCTGGCCGCCCTCCATCGCGATCCTGAAGCGCTGGCTCTAGCAAACAACGCCGTTTTGCGCGAAGACAGGCTGCTTATGCTCGCAACCCTGACTCATCACGTTTGGGTCAGAGGCGACGACGTACCCAGCGAAGTGCTTGAGCAAATCAGATTGCTAGTCGACAACCTAGACTTTCTCTCTCTTGGCCGGCGTGCAGAAGAAGTGGCGGCCAAGCTAACCTGCGTCGACCCGGAACTCGCTGGCCTAGTCCTCAAGAAGGCACGCTGGGCCGACGACGAGAGCCTAGATCGCACGTTTGCACGTCTGACGGTCTCGGCGCTGCGGGATCTAAAGGACCACCGTCGAAGAGATAAAGCGATCGAGTCCGCAGCGAAATCACGGGAGGATCCGCGAGCGCGAGGGCTACTAGAAGGAGCCCGGGTGCTTGCCGGCAGATTAACGCCGGGCGACGTCTGCGACAGATCGGTTCATATTCAAGACCCAGAAGCGAGGGTTTCCGTTCTCCGATACTGGTGTCTCTTGAACGGTAGCACCCCTGGAGCGGACCTTGTCGCCGCACATGCGCTTCGGCTGTCGCTTGCGACACCGACCATTACTCTCGACGCCGATCTTTTGGCTGACATCGCCTCAGCTCTGCCCGGGGCCGTTGAAATCGAGCGACGCAAATCTCTTATAGCCGAACTCGACGGCCTGCGCGGCACTGCTGAGCGGCTTGGGCCGTCGGTCGATTACGTTAAGCTGCAGCTCACAATTGCGCTTGCGGAGGCTGATTTCGACGGACAGGCCGCTGAGGGAAGGCTCATTGAACTTCTGGACTACGTAGCAAGGATTGGTGACCTGCCCGCTAAAGGAGAGGCCTATGCACGGTTCCTGAGCGCGATCAAATTGCTCTCGTCTCGCCTTAAACTCGCATCCGGTGAAATGTTAGAGGGCCAATGCGCGAGTGAATTGGAGAGCGTAGTTTTGCTTCTGTCGGCATCTACGGCGGACCAACACTTTGCAATGGGGGGGATTATTGAGGGCCTGGCACTTGGCGATCTGGACAAGGCGCTCGACTACGTGAAAGTGTTAAATACCGAAGCACGGCGCGATGCAGTGCTGGTTGACGCCCTAGGCCCTCTACTGGATCGCCCCATCACAGATATTGATCCGAGTGCTCTGCTTTTCGTCGTTGGAAAGATCACTGCCAAAGATAAGCGGGATGACGCGCTAGGGCTAATCCTTCAGCGCTTTGCAAACGAGACCTCCCTACCTCATTCCGCCGTTCGTGCTTTGGCAAAGCCTATGTCGATGCTCCCGGAAATATCCGACTCGATGGAAGCATGCCGTGCCTTAGTTTCTGCCCTGAGCATTCTCGAGAAGGCGTCGTTGAAGGAACTCGAGCCGCTGACCGTTCAGATTAGATCATCGGTGCAGCGCAGATGGAGTTGCATTGATATCGGGTGGGCACGAATTGATGCGGGTTTCGGAATCGCTCGCGATTTGGCCGGAGTTAATCCTGATGAAGCGAATAGGATCCTCAATGAGACTGAGGCGATGAAAGCAGAGTCTCAAATCCCCGCACACCGCTCTGCATCCACATACGTTGCCTGTGTGCGCCTGGCACTTCGCGTCGCATGCGGCCTGCTGCCTCGCCGGCTTGAAACAGCATCCGACCTCAGCGCCCTCGCAACACTCATTGAGGTAGTGCCCAGCTACGGAGAACGAGCAGTCCTGTGGGCCGACCTTTGCATGAGAGCCATGTTACTTGACCGGTTAGACCTGGCAGAGAGACTAGTCAACGAACGAGTACTGCCGTGCTTCGAAGCGATATCGATGGAGGATAAGGCGTACAGGGCTCGTGTGCTCATACAGATCGGCCCTGCGGTGCACAGAGTTCAGCCCACCCGCACGCAAACTGAAATCGAGGGCCTCGACCCCAATTACCGTGATTACGCACTCCGGGAAGTCATAAGGTTTTTGCTCACGCATCGCGTGCCGTCAGATCCGATCGACAGAACCGCTGATCTCGCCGTAGAGACTAGCTTCGAGACCCTGCGGCAGGTGCACGAGTTGGTTGCGCAACTTGGGACGGACTGGATGGTCTACGCCGCGACCGAGGACGTCGCTGATTCCGTAACATCACTCAAGAACAAGCAAACCATCACAGTTCCGCAAAAGGAGGATCTTGCCCGGCGATTCATCGAGACTGCAAGGTCCAAGCTGCCGATGAATCGTCACATCACTCATATTGGATTCCGCATTGCAACTGTAGCGCAGGCGCTCAGAATGCGGCAGACTAAGCCGCAGGAATGGACGGACCTGATACAAGAAGCAGAAAAGCTTGAGAACGTGGCCGATCGGGTGTATGTGATGCAGATCTTGGCCTTGTGCCTACCGAAGGGCATGCTGCCACAATCTCAGAAGCTGCTCGATGCTGCTCGAGAACAAATTGCAGCGATTCCCTGGCACATGGACCAGATTGAGCGGTACCTGGGCATGGCGGAGGAGCTGCAGGGGGTAGACACGGTCGCTTGCCGTGATCTCGTGAGTCGCGCAGCCCTGGCTATGGCAAGTTCTTCGGAAGACGTTCGTGAACAGCGGCGTCGTCTCGTTGACGTTGCATACAGAGTAGACGAGGCGCTCGCGAAGAAGCTTGTCAACGGGTTTGATGATGATGAGGCAAAGCGAAGCGCCCAGAGGCAAATGCGACTTCTGGAAGTAAGAAAAACGATAATCGATGAACAGGGCGCACAAGACCAGGACCGTTCACTGAAGCAGATTGAATCTAGAGATGTCTCGCGATTGGGACTGATGCTTGTGCGCGCCCTGAATGCCGGCCGCGTGCAGACCTTCCATCCCAGCGACGTCCGGCATTACCTTGAGTTGGCCGCCGCACAACCATTAGAACGCTCCTACTCACTGATAGTCTGGTATATAGACAACGCAGTTACCCGGTATTCAAAGACGGAGCAGGCCGCATCCTTCCTCCGGCCCATGTTTGATGCATGCGTTGTAGGCGCTCAGCTTGCTGGACAGATTGCGGGACGGACACTTATCAGACTGAGGGCACTCAAGGAGCAATCCACTGAGCTTTCTGGCGCTAAGTCGCTATTCGTGAGGCCAGGCACTCGCGAAGATGCGATCCGGGCGATGACGGCGTGGTTCGAGCGTCAATTAGGGTCCGAAGTGATCATTCAAGACCCATACTTCCAACCGGAAGACCTTGAGTGGATTCAAAGAATACGAACAGCGAAACGCGATTGTGCGATTACAGTGGTAACAGCGAGAGTCAATCAGCCAACTCCAGGCTCGGGCGAGGAACTGGAGGATCTCTATGCGGCAGCTTGGCAACGAAAATACGACCAAGCCCCGCCGAAAGCGGAAATCGCGGTCATCGGCGGCGAAAAAACGAAGAAATCTCCGCTGCACGATCGATGGATACTCACGGACGGATCGGGACTAAGGCTCGGGACCTCTTTGAATTCACTCGGAGTGACGAAAGACTCCGAGATCTCTGAGATGTCCCCTGAACAAACCGATCAAAAGAAACGCGAGATCAGTGCGTATCTCACCCGCGAAAGAGCAGATTATAACGGCGAAAAGCTTCGCCTGATCAGATTTTGGCTTTAGCCGATTAAGTGAGATTTTGGCTGAGGCGGGTTGTCGTTGACGCGTGCGCGATTACTCCCGGTAAACGCGCATCTGGCCCTTTAACTGAAATCGTCGGCCATGACGGTTTCATTGGCAAGGAGGCGGGCGCCGACTTCTGGCGTGTTAGCTTCGGCTCTGAAATCCCCTGAGCCAAAGCGTGCCCCGCCTTTTTTAGAAGATTGAGGCCGCGAGCCCTCTGCCGGTGCATTCGGCGACGATGATGTTAGGTCTGAGATTTTTGACATTCGCCGCTTAGCAGCGGTTTCATCAACGCTGATGGCCGCTGCGCATTGTCTCTACATGTAGAGAAAATTCGTTGTAGAGCCCAGCCGAGGGCAGTATCCCAAGCCCGTTTGACGCGAGCTATTCGCCTACCATATAGTCCCGAAGAACTGACACGGTTTCTGGCAGGCCTTCCTTTTCAAGCAGATCGAGGTATTCCTCCGGCGTTTTCGGCGGATTTTTCAGGCTTTCTTGATGACGCCGTGCTGCAGTGATCGCGAGTCCGGGAGCCAATTCGAGAAGGTTCGCGAGAAATTCATCTGGGTGTCGAGACTCAATACCGAACGGCTTGAGAGCTTCAATTGGAAAGTCGCGCGTGTTGCGGGTAACAATAACGTCGGCTCGCCCTCGGATTGCGGCGGCGAGCACGTGGCGGTCATTTGGATCGGGGAGTTCAAGACCCTCAATCAAATCTTCGTAGCCGGTTACCAGCGCATCTGCAGCGTGCAGATCCATCAGCATACGGGTTCGCTCGAGCTTTTCGCGGGAGAGGTCAGGACGGTTTCGCAGCAGCGCCGCAATCCACTCCTCATGGACACTAGCCGACCACTTGGCGCGAAAGAGTCCTGTCAACGCCAAATGCATAAGGAGGTTTCTAAGCCCTGATCCGTACATCACGTTGGCATCGAAGAAGGCCGTAAAGCTGGATGCCATCAAATCCCGAGTTCTTGGTCGAAAGCGGCCAATTCCTCGAGCGCGGCGCGCCGCTGCTGGTCAGATTGGCGTTTGTACTTCATTAGCGCATCAAATCGTACCCGGCGATGAGTACCCACGCGGCGGTATTCGACCTTTCCCTCATCGAGCAACTGGATCAGGGATGGCCGCGAGATATTCAGAATGTCGGCGGCTTCCTGAGTGGTGAGTTCTGCGTGGACTGGAATGATCGTGACGGCATTGCCGCGGGCCATTTCTTCCAGAATGCGTAGCAGGAGGCCAACCGCCGCCGCGGGCAACTTTACTGTCGTCTGCGCCTCATCGTCGACGATTCGGAACTGCATCGGGTCGCCCTTCTTTAGCCGTGACGCAAGCAGGCGGCTTGTTTCTTTCGCGATCCCCGCCTCTGCTTCTGAAGGAAGAGTGGCGGTCAATGCAGGGTGATTCATGGATCTGCCTATTGCTTCATTGTAGCGGCTATTCGAAGTATTCGCAAGCATCCGAAGCCATCGAAACGAATGGCCGTCCGCTGGTAACTGCTCCGACATCACGCCTCCGTGCCCTCGGCTGACTTGCGTCGCGCATTCATTTGCTCGAAGAACGCCAGCACCTTGGGCGATAGCCGTTGGCCGACTGGACAATCGCACGCTGAAACCAATCCTGCCGAATCGTAGACCTCTCCTGTGCCGTTGCAACGTGAAAGCGAACACTCGGGCCGCTCAGGGCGATCGCGAAGGCTCCCAATCTTCGCCTCGAGAGCGCGCATCTGCTCGCGCATATCCCAGTCGCGCTTCTTGGCGCGCGTCTCATAGAACTTCTGCACAGCGCGCCGGTAGTGGCCGGGCGGGTTGGTCAGCTTATGCGGCGCGGTCGTTTGGTTCCGGTCGAAGTCCAGAAAGGGCTTCAGGTCCGAGTAGCTTTTCAGGTCGCAAATTACGCACTGGAGTATCGCGTGCCGGTCAACTGAACTGCCGTGGCGCGCCTGTAGGCGAAGTAGGAACTCTTGCTCCGGGTCATCGAGTGCCTCCCTCGTGTGCAAAAAGTCATCATCAGTCAGGCCCAGAATTTTCGACGGTTCGGCTTCATTTGAAGATTGATTCTTTTCAATCTGAATCTCTTCGATTGATGATGATTCAATTGATTCTCTTCTGGCACGCATCGGTGATCGCCCCGGTCCAATCGTCGGTGATTGCCCCCCGACGCTCATAGACGATTGCCCCGATCCACTCACGGATGATTGGGGCTGGGCACTCATAGATGATCGGGGTACGGCGATCACCGGTGAGTGGGGTCCTTGTTGGTAAATCGCATGCCAGAGGAACTCGAATTCGTTGGACCGCCCAGAGCGCGCCACTCGCCGGATCAGACGATTGCCTTCCAGGGCCGCTACGCAGCGCCGGGCCTGTGCAACAGACAACGCTACCTCTTCCGCAATGCGCTCGATCGACGGCCACGCTTTCCCTTTTCCACCGGCAAATTGCATCAGCCTGGCGAACACTAACTTTTCCGATGGAGTTAGATCCGGGCTTCTCAGGATCTCTGATGGCACGAGCGCGCCATCAAAAAGACTAAACGGATTGAAGACATCACCCACGCAAAGCCCCAGGCTGGATCGCCGCTCTTGGCGGGAACCGACGAGAACGGCAGTTCTTTCTTGGCGGCTATCAATGTTTTCAGATACACTTGGGGCAGTGACCGTGTTCACCCGCACCGCTTCACCAAAACCTTTCTTGCTGAGGCACCGCTCGAACGGTGCCTTCAGTGTTTTGAAGGGTCCACCGAAACCGTCTTGCCAAAATCTTGCCAAACCGGTGCCGGTTGTACGGTTTTAGCCGTTTCTAGCAACTCATAAGTTATGGAAACTATTGATTCTTGGCCTTAGGCAGGTATTCGAATCCCATGCCGTCCACCAAATAACACATATCGGCTCTGGGCTCTACGCACCTGAGTCTTAAGAACACATTACCTTAACAGCGCTTCTGGTTGCAGCTCCTTCCGAACAAAAAGGTGGCGATCGAAAGGCGCTCGCGCCGTCGCGCGCCGGCCCCAACTCTCATGCCGCAGTTGCCGGTTCCGTCGTCATCCATGTTTCCTGGAAACGGAGGACGAATCATTATGCTCCGGCAAAGCGGCCACCGATTACCGGATGGAATCCTGCGTAAACTGTATTTTGAAAGCCGTGCGGCTGATTGGGATCGCTGCTTGATGCGTCGATTTTGCATATTGCTGCTCCTGGCGCCGGTGCTTCTCAAGCCGGCTCTCGGCGCCGTGCGAGTGTGGCAGGGCGTAATGAACTTGCCCACGTACCAGGAGGGCGAGCCGGACCGGAACCCCCCGTTCGATCTGCTGCAAACGCTACGGTTCAATTACCCGTATACAATTCGGGACAATCTTACCGACCGGCGCGTGGATCAGAGATGGCGTGCGATTTACCTTGAGAATGAATATCTGAAATGTTCTGTGCTGCCGGATCTCGGCGGGCACCTCTACACGTGCGTTGACAAGCTGAGCGGGCAACCGATGTTCTACGCGAACCCTTCGATAAAGAAGGCGGAGATTGGCTATCGCGGGGCTTGGGCCGCTTTCGGAATTGAATTCAACTTCCCGGTCTCGCATAACTGGGTGTCATTGTCGCCGGTGGATTTCGCCTACTCGGCGCACGCCGATGGCAGCGCCTCGGTAACGGTAAGCAACATCGATCGCGTGTATGGGATGCAGTGGACTGTCGAGCTAGTGCTCCGGCCGGGTTCCACGATCCTCGAAGAGCGCGTCACATTGAGTAACCGGAGCGATGTGCGCCACCGGTTCTATTGGTGGAACAACGCCGGCGTAAAGGTCTGGGACGACTCGCGGATTGAGTATCCCATGCGATTTGTCGCAAGCCACGGGTTCACGGAAGTTCAGCCATGGCCCGTAGACTCCTCGGGCAAGGATCTGAGTGTCATAAAGAACCAAACCGATGGCCCGGTCTCTTACTTCGCGCATGGCACCCGCGAGCCGTACATGGCGATCTGGCATCCGGACAGCGATACGGGCGTGGTTCATTTCGCGGACTATGCCGAGTTACCGGGCAAGAAAATCTGGTCGTGGGGCGTGGATGCCGAGGGCCTGAATTGGCGCAAAGCATTGTCGGATGACAATAGCGCGTACGTCGAAGTGCAGGGTGGGTTGTTTCGGAACCAGGAGACGTATGCGTTCTTGCAACCACGCCAGACCATCCGGTTTTCAGAGTATTGGATGCCGGCGCGAGGTTTGGGTGGCGTGGCACGTGCGAATCTCGCAGGCGTATTGAACCTGGCGCGCAGGAACGGCAACCTCGTCGCGACGTTCAACGCGAATGAGGAGATTCGGGGAGCTCGCGCGCGTGTGCTCGATGGGGAGCAGATTTTGCTGGACGAACGCGTGCATCTCACGCCGGCAGAAACTTTCAGCCGGAAGATTGCAATCGCGAACGCCGGCGATCACTACACGTTTGAGCTGGCGGATGCGAGCGGACATCGTTTATTGCGACACACCGAGGGCGAATACGATTGGACCCCAGAGAAGGATATTCACCCTGGACGGCAGTCGTGGTATGCCATTCCGCCACCAGAGCGCAGAACCGAAGGCGCCTGGCTCGAATTGACAAAAGAGCAGGAGCTGAACGGCGAAGGACTTGCGCCGCTGTTGCTATACGAGCAAGCTCTCCGAAGCTATCCGCAGAGTTTCGAATTGCGCAAGGCTGCCGGTCGCTTGGCGGCGTCGGTGGGACAGTATGAACGGGCGATTGACTATCTGGCCCCGCTTGCGGAGAGAGAAACTACTGAACCCGAGGTGGCGTACTATTTGGCGGTAGCGTACGACAACACGGGCGACGAAACAAACGCTCGTGCGATGTATGAGCGCGCTCATCGTCTCCCTGCCTTTCGCGCCGCGGCTTCGGTAAGATTGGCGGAACTCGAAGCTCGCGCCGGCCGGCTGTCGAAGGCCGAGGAGTTCCTCAGGATGGCGTTAGATGCGGAGCCCGACGATTTGAGGGCGGCAGAGGAACTCATCGCCGTTGAGGGAGCCCTTGGGCGAAAGGAAGAAGCAAAGCGTATCTTGGACGAGTGGCTTGCGCGAGCACCCTTTGATAACTTTCTCCGGGAACAAGCAGGCCAACCGGATTTGCATCATTTGGGCGCGGATCCGAATCGCGTCTTGGAGGTTGCCGCCGAGTATGCGCGGCTTGGTTTGTTCGAGGGGGCGCATCGCGTGTTATCGCGCGAGTATCCTGTGTCACCTCCACAAGAGAGCGAACCGGGGTCGGTGCTGCCGCAGCAACACGTCATGATCGCCTACTTCAACGCGTACTGCTTGGAGAAGGTCGGAAAAGCCGCCGCAGATGCATATCGAGCAGCATCGAACTTATCGACTTCTTTTGTGTTTCCCTCGGGGGAGGAAGCGTACGCGGTTCTGAACGCCGCGATTCGTAACAATGAGGCGGATGCGACTGCACATTATTTGCTTGGGACCCTGCTGCTGTCGCAAGGCGACGCGGATCGGGCGATTGCGGAATGGCAACGCGCGAAGGGCTTGGCTCCGGATATGCGTGTGTTGGATGCGGATATCGGAAGGGCTCGGCTACATCTAAAGAGCGACCCGCAAGGCGCGCTCGAGGCATTCCGGCGAGGCTTGAGCGTCGACCCGGAGAATGCGGAACTTTACAGCGGAGTCGACGAAGCACTAAGCATTCTCAATCGGCCGCCCAGCGAGCGCACCGACGCACTGAGCATGTATCCGGACCTCGCTCACATGCCTACCAGGCTGCTGTATGAGCTGATCCTGAGCCGCGCCGAATCGGGAGATTTCGCAGGCGCAGACGATTTGTTTCGCAACCGGTTTTTCCCCCGCGAAGAAGGTGGAACAAATGTGCAGCAGGTGTGGGTGGAGGTACAGCTGCAGCACGCGCTTGCGGACGCGCGATCAGGCCAATGTACGGTTGCATCGGAAATATCAGCCAACGCGGGCCGATCTGCTCCGGGGTTCACCTTCACGAACGATGGATTGTTCTCACTGCTCCGCGGTGCTCGCGCGCAATACTTACTCGGTTTGATCGACAGCCGGTGCGGCCGCACTGCGGAAGCAACAAGGCACTTCGAGAACGCGCGGGATGACAGCAGCGGAGGGCAGATGGTTTGGGCGTACGCGGCAGTGCGCAAACTAAGCGCCGGGCAAGAAGCGGAATGGCGCGGGAAGCTCAGGTCGGCGTTGGATGCAGCGAACGAAAGTACTGACGCAGCCTGGTACAGTTCACCATCGATGTACAATCGCGGGCTGCTCGAGAATGTCCTGGGTGATCGAGACAAAGCAAAAGCCGATTTTCGGCGCGCATTATTACTGCCGGACCAGGGTATGTCGCATCATCTCACCAGGCTGGCGCGCGCCGAGGTCATACCAGAATGCCGTGCAAGCCTCTGGAGAATCTTGCCACGACGCTCTTCACCCAAAAGGCGCGGGATCTTCGAATGACGCCTTCCCGCTTTCGCGTGCAGCTTACACAGTCTTTTCCCTATGTTACGTTGAACCCGCGGCAGTACAAATAGCGAGTTCAAATATTTTGCATTGCTCTCATGGTTATACACGCCTTCAACACATCTGAAGAGTTGGGCTGCGCTGCTGCTGAACACGCTGCCCGCGCTATCCGGCGTCTTACGTCGCAAATGGAGTTGGCGCCGGTCGTCTTCGCTACTGGCGCTTCACAGCTTCGGACGTTGCGGTCTCTGGTTGCCATGCCTGATGTTCCGTGGGACCGCGTCGTCGGTTTCCACATGGACGAGTACATCGGAATATCCAAGGACCACCGGGCCTCATTCCGGCAATATATGCGTGAGGAACTGGCGAGCCGCGTGCGAATCCGCGAGTTTCACGAAGTGAACGGCGAAGCGGCAGACCCGGAAGAGTTTTGCGTTTACTACGCGAGTTTGTTGCAGAAATATCCGCCGCAGTTGTGTTTACTCGGGATTGGAGAGAATGGACACCTGGCCTTCAACGATCCGCCTGTGGCCGATTTCAACGATCCGGCGGATGTCAAGATCACTCTGCTCGATACAGCGTGCCGTGAGCAACAGGTCGCGGAGGGGTGGTTTGCGTCCGTCGACGAAGTACCTCCGCGCGCGATTACTCTCACCGTACCCGCGCTCCTACGCATTCCCGAGTTGATCGTCTCCGTTCCCGGAGAGCGCAAGCGCCGCATCGTTCAGCGAACGTTGAACGATCCCATCTCGACTGCCTGCCCAGCTACAGTACTCCGGCAACACACAAATGCCCATCTCTACGTAGATGCGGCCTCGTATTCCGCCCGGATTTGCGAGTGAAAGCAACTGCGCTTCCGTTTATCACCAGCATGCCCGTCGTGGGGCGGCTGAACGGGTGGGTGGGAAAATCCCTCTCGATGGTTGGGCCGGTTTTCCCGGAGCGAGCCTGAATTACCTGCGCCCGGCGATCCAATGTGAACACGTCCGCCCTCGAGATCATGCGCATCGATGCGAAGAACGCCACTCTTGTTCGCTTCTCGCGCATATCGGTGATCGCTGCGGGTTACGCGATCTTCAGCCGCCGTTGCATCTCTTCCAGCGAAATTCCCTTCGTTTCTGGGAAGAATGAGAGTACAACGAAGAACTGCGCAACCGCCATGCACGCAAAGAACGCAAAGGGCGCAGCGTGGGAGTAACTTGCGACTACCGGAAACAGACCGGAAACGACAGCGTTCATCGCCCAATGGGTAAAGCTGCCAAGGCTTTGCCCCTTTGCGCGCACCCGGTTTGGGAAGACTTCACTGATATAGACCCAAATGACGGCGCCCTGCGAAAAAGAGAAGAATGCAATGAACCCGACGAGCAACCACAGCAACAGGGATGGATGCGTGTTTGTAGCGAACACCCAAGTGACTCCCGCCAGGCAAATGGCGCAACCGACGGACCCGATGAGCAGCAACTTCTTGCGTCCGGCACGGTCGATCAGCGTCATCGCGATTATGGTCGCGATCAGGTTAGTCACCCCGATCGCGACAGCTTGCAGATCCCCGGAAACTTTACTGAATCCAGCCCGCGCAAATATGTCGTTGAGATAGTACAGAATGGCGTTTACCCCGAGCATCTGATTGAAAAAACCGATGGCGATGGCAAGGAAAACGGGCAGAGCGTATTTGCGGGTGAACAGCGCGTCCTGACCGCGCCCATGTTCCACATCAATGGACCGGACGATATCTTCCAGTTCGCGATCGACATCGACTTCTCCGATCGAACAGAGAACGTCCCGCGCCTCTGCGGTTCTTCGCTTCGCAGCTAGCCAGCGTGGGCTGCGTGGGATAGAGAAAAGCATGAGTAGGAAGAGTGCGGCAGGTATGCCTGAAACGCCCAATTTCCAGCGCCATTCCGCTGGACCGAACGAAGCCAAACCAATGAGATAATTCGACAGATAAGCGACAAGGATGCCGGCAACAACGTTGAACTGAAAGAGTCCGACAAGGCGGCCGCGCCATTTTGCGGGTGCGACTTCCGCGATGTACATAGGCCCAAGCACTGAAGATCCTCCGATCCCGAGCCCGCCGATAAATCGGAATACCAGCAAGGCGTACCAGTTCCAGGCGACCGCGCACCCAGCAGCGGAGAGGACATAGAAGATCGCCATCATTCGTAGGCTGTCGCGCCTGCCGAATCGATCGCCTGGCATACCCGCGAACATTGCGCCAAGGATGGTGCCCCACAGGGCGCTGGATACGGTGAAGCCCAACATCACGGGAGAGAGCGCGTATGTCTTAGTCAGCGCGGCGGTGGTTCCGGCGATGACGGCAGTGTCGAATCCAAATAGGAGTCCACCGAGCGCAGCCACACCGGCGCTACGCAGCAGGTATGAGTTAAGTGTCATAGTTGTTCGCAAAGCGAAGACGACCGTTCACGCCGAAATACGGGCTTCAATTTGATCCATCAGGCAATGCATCAGGAATTGATGCGCCTCCTGTACGCGCGCTGTGTCACCGTGCCGGACCACGATCGGATTGTCCGACAGCGCCCGAGCTTGTCCTCCGTCGTTTCCGAGAAACGCGACCGACCGGATTCCAATCTCGCGAGCCGTTTGCAAGGCGACAAGAACGTTAGGTGAGTTTCCGCTGCTTGTGAAGACAATCAGCACGTCGGCGGGGTGGCCCAACGCGCGTACCTGTCGTGAGAATATGTCGTCGAAGCAGTAATCATTTCCGATGCAGGTCAGGACTGCGATATCGGACGCAAGCGCGACCGCGGCTAACGCTGGGCGGTTGTGCTTGTAGCGGCCCATCAGCTCGCCGGCAAGGTGTTGCGCCTCGGACGCGCTTCCGCCGTTTCCACAAAGCAGCAGTTTCCCGGATGCCTGTAGCGCTTCCGTGCACCAACCGGCAGCCAATTGCAAAGCCTCTTCATGTTCTTTCAGGCCTTCGAATACATCGATGGCCGCGCGTACTGTATCGAGAAATTCAGGCATGATCCAATCCCATTGCGACGCAAATCGCCGCGACATCTCCGATCTGTTCTCCTAGCTCCGCGGTTGTGATCTGGCATGCGGCCGCGGCATGCGGCAGTGCTTCCATGGAAATTATTTTGCGAGCTGGTTCAAGAATCAGATCGCCCAACCGCATTGCGATTCCGCCGATGACGATCCGGTCCGGATTAAATAAGTCGACAAGTATCGCTAGCGCCTGACCTAGCTTAGCGGCGCTCGTCCGCAAAATTCGCTGTGCGATCTTGTCGCCGCCCCGAGCTGCGTCTGCGACGGTCTTGGCAGTCAGCGCCGTTCCCTGGTCCAGCGCACGAATCAGCTCCGACTTGGCGCCCCGGTTCCTGGCCGCGGTTACGACTCGATTCGCGACTTGCGCGATCCCGCCACCGCTTGCCCATCCTTCTGCCGATCCAGCCTTGTTGTAGCCGATCGGACCCGTAGGCGTGAGGCGGACATGTCCGATCTCTCCCGCCGAATCAGTTGAGCCATGATAAAGCCGTCCGTCTGTGATGACGCCCGCTCCGAACCCTGTTCCCATCGTGATGAAAATCATGTTCCGTGCTCCGCGCCCAGCGCCAAATCGATGTTCGGCAACCGCTCCAGCATTGGCGTCGTTCTCCAATCGGCAAGTGACGCGAAACTCCCGTTCGAGAATCGCGGTGATCGGCACGTTCTTCCACGTGGGAAGGTTTGGCGGAGTCTGGATGACGCCGGTTGCGCGATCCAAAGGGCTTCCGCAACTGACGCCGATAGCATGGATCCCTCCGCTCCCATGAGCCTGCGAGAGCGATCGCACCGCGGAAATGACGTGAGCAATCGCGGGCTCGGGCCCATTCTCCGGTTCGGTTGGAAACTCGGATCGAGCCAGTACACAAGGAGGTTCGGCGGAAACAACCACAGCCGTTTTTGTTCCACCGATATCGACACCCACCCAAAGCTCGCCCATTACGCTGCATACCTGCCGTTTGCATGCAATTCCTGAGTATCGATGGGTGATGAACGAAAATGGGAGTAATGGCGCAAGGTCCGAACAGTTTTTCGCGTCGAGGATTTTTGCAGGCCGGCGCGGCGCTCGGCGCCGTGGGTAGCGCCGCTACTCCGTCGGATGCGCGAACGGGCGAGCCTTCGCCGCTCTCTCCCGCAACGGAGCCGCGCAGAATATCGGAGAACCTGTTCCTGTTCGAAGATACTTGCAATGTTTACCTGATTCGAAGTGGAACCAGTGGTTTGCTGATTGACTTCGGGTCGGGAGCGATTCTGAATCACCTGCCACAGCTCGGAGTTACGTCGCTCGAATGGATTCTTCACACGCATCACCATCGCGATCAGGCGCAAGGTGACGGGTTGGCAGTGGAGCGCCGGATCCCCATTGCCGTTCCCGCGCATGAACGAGAGTATTTCGAAGATGTAGAAAGGTTCTGGCAGAACCGGCGTATTTTCGAGCTCTATTACGTCCGCAACGATTTCTTCTCGCTGACAAGAAGTGTTCCCGTCGCAGCAGTACTTCGCGATTACGAGACATTTCCTTGGAAAGGATACGAGTTTTTCATTCAGCCAACGCCAGGACATACACCGGGATCCATAACGCTGATCGCCACGATTGACGGACGCAAGACGGCCTTCTCGGGAGACCTGATCGAGTCTCCGGGCAAAGTGAAAACGCTTTACGATCTGCAGTACTTCTATGGCGAACATGAAGGCGCTGATCTCAGCGCCTATTCGCTGACGGAACTGAAGAAGCAGGGAATTGACCTGTTGTGCCCGTCGCACGGTGACCGGATGAACAATCCCGCAGCCGGAATGCAGCAATTGGCTGATAAGCTCTCGGGCTGGTTCGGATATTGGAAATCCTGGAGCGGCAGTCTGGGCAACAAAGGGCGTCAGTTGACGCCTCACGTAATCGCACATTATCAGACGATGTCGTCGTTCTACACGATCATCAGTGATAGTGGGCGAGCCCTGCTGATTGATTACGGTTCGCCGGGCTGGAACGCTTTCTATACGTTTCGCGACTCGACAGGCACGTATGACCGGCTGCGCTTTTTGGAGCACAGCATCGAGGATATGCGCCTGCACCATGGTCTGAAGTCGGTGGACGTTGCGATCGCGAGCCACATGCACGATGACCATATTACGGGTTTCCCTTATCTGTCTCGCCATTACGGAACGAAGCTCTGGATCTTCGAGAATTTTGCGGAGATAGTGAGCAATCCGCGAGGCAGGAATCTTGGCTGCACGCTGGGCGAAGCCGTTCTCGCCGATCGAATCATTCGAAACCGTGAGACATTTCGGTGGGAAGAATTCGAATTCACAGCTGTTCATTCTCCCGGGCACACTGACTACCAGATGGCGCTGTTCAGCACCATCGATGGCGTCAAGATCGGATTTACAGGCGATGCATTTTTCCACGATTCTGATCGCCCCTTCGAGATTCGGCATAACTTGATTTATCGAAACAGAGTGAATGTCGGAGACCATCTGAAATCCGTCGACAACCTACTCGAATTCAAACCGGAAATCATAGCTCCCGGTCATGGCGAACCCTTTTTGCTGGACATGGACATGGTTGCGGATTTCAGGAAGAAACTCATGCAGCAGGATGAGTTCTGCCGTTCCTTGATTGCTGATTCCGACACGGATGTTGGAATGGATCCTTCTCCGATTGAAATCTATCCTTATCAATCATCAGCAGCTCCGGGCGAAAGCTGCAACTATGAATTGCGGGCCAGAAATCATAGGAGCACAGATGTGACCTTGACAATCGCGCTGGTGCTTCCCGGTACTTGGATATGCGAACCGGCCGTTGCCAAAATCATTGTGAAAGGCCGCGGTGAAGCCCGCACTAGCGTCGAAATCAAGATCCCTCACGATTACCGTTCAGATCAACGGCGAATTGCCATCGCAGCCGACGTTCTGGCGGATGGGCGCTATCTTGGACAAATCGCCGAAGCCCTGGTCGAAATCCGCAGCCCGGGATTCCGGGAACTCTAGTTTGCATTACTCTTCGAGCGCGTTGACCTCCTTCACGTCGCCTCTTTGGGGATTGATGCGCAACGTTTTGATCTGATAAGGGTTCAAGTGACCTGACCAGCGGCGCCGAGCGAACGACATGTTGAGCGTGGGTGACGTGGCCCTACCCTCCGTTTCGATGAGCCGGATGATGAGGTCGTTTCCAACCTCAGACTTCTTCACAGCCCCAATACTGACGTTGCGGGCGTCGAGTGACAAAAAGGAAGCCGACTCGGGGCGCGTACCATCATGAATTCCCTGATAGATGATCGGTGACGTTGACGTGAATTCTTCCGCAAGCCGAGGCACCTCAGCATCACGCCAGTCTCCCCGGTGCGGTACAAACAGCATCCGGAACGTCTGCACGCCCTGATCCTGCCACAGATGAGGCAAATCTGGATCCAGCACCTGTGGAGTATGATTCGCGTACGCTGCCCCGCGCACCACCGAGATGCGAAGATCGCTTCCGTTCACACTGTAGCCGTACTTAGCGTCGTTGATGACGGCAAGGCCATGGGCGCCGCCTGGGCCCGTGCCGCTGACATCAACCCATCTTTGGCCGGGATTCTCATCGCCGTTCGTTTCGCGAACGATGTTTCCATACGCAATTTCATATGTCGCGCGTGGCGTCGTTACATTCACCGGGAGGGAAAGCTTGATCATCTTCTGATGCTCATGCCAATCAAGTTGAACGCGTGCCTCAAGGGTTGTTTCCCCGGCATAGAGTAGCCAGTCTGTTGTCAATGTTGAGCTTAAGTAATTGCTACTTACACGGACGCGAGCGCGTAAGGGACCATCTTCCATAACTCTAATTTGGGAGTTGGCGAAAGCTCCAATTTGCTGATCATAAGCACGCACTCCGTGACTCCAGGTATCGCTTTCATCCTTCATCACCAGAGCCGCCGCGCCAGTCTGTCCTCCCGCAAATACTTCCTGGTTGGCGTCTTTGTCGAATATGCCGACTCTGCCGTCCGCCGTGAAGCGGACACGCAGATGTGCATTCTCCATACCATCCTTGTCCGCATGAACATTCGAAGGAGAAACATTCTCGCCCTTCTCGACGCGGAACTGTCGATAACCGAAGGCAGGGATTCCAGCCTGGACGATGAGGCGCTTTCGCTCCCGCACTTCGGTGGTGGCATGAGTCCACTGGTATAACACCGGCTTGCCTGTTTCGTCCTCAACCTTTCCTAGAGATTCGGTGGGCCATTCCAGATCGTATTCAAGATTCGCGGTTACCGGCCATGGCTGCAGGTTGAAGGCGACCAGGTACTTGGTATCAGGATCTTTCGCGGGAATCTGCCAGGCAAGCTTTTCCGCGGCTTCATACAAGGCGGTGCGCGCTACAGAAAGAGCATAACCATGCCCTTCGCGCGCAGTCGTCACATAGTGTTCGGGAAGAGCTGTTCCCGCCAAGCTGTCGTGGAACTGAAGGAAAAGCACCTCTTTCCAGGCGGAATCGAACTCTGTTTTGGGATAGCTCGCGTTCCAGGCGAAGGATCCGATCGCAGTCAGCTTTTCCGCAGCTACCAGCGCTGTCTCCGACGCGCGATTCGCTTTTTTCATCTCGGACTCGGCGGTATAGCAGCCGACCGAATGATGCTGGAGGTCGTCTTTCACGATGGGAAGACTACCGAGGTTGCCTCTGCGCAAGTCGGCGAAGTATTTATCGGGACTGCTAAATCGGATGACAGGAGCGCCCTTCTCTTCCTGGAGCGCGTGGATCGATTGAATGTTCTCTCTTGTCGCACCGCCGCCATGGTCGCCCGCGCCATAAAAGGCCATCAGATCGCGGACACCTCCCTCTTTGGTGTGAACAATCGTGAGCACTCGGGTCCGCACAGATTTGTCGTCGTTGTAGCTGACCGGAATGCGATACGCCAAAACACGTGTTCCATCCGCTGACTCCCACCAGAACAGGCTCTGGGGTAGAGTCTTTTCTTGAGGGCCTGGCCGTTGGAACACATAGTTCTCCAATCCGAGAAGACGGAGAATTTGTGGCAGCGAGCCCGGATGTCCGAATGAATCGGGGTTGTAGCCCGTCGTGGCGGTATGTCCCAACAACCTGCGGTACGTGAGTTGTCCGTACAGCCCTTGCCGGATAAGTGACTCCCCGCTCGGAAGATTGACATCCGGCTCGACCCACCAGCCGCCAACTGCATCCCATCGCCCTTCTTCAACTCGCCTCCGGATTTCAGCAAGCAGCGCCGGATCGTTCTGTGCGACCCATTCGTAAAACTGGGCCGAACTTGCAGTGAACATGAAACCTGGCGTTTCGTTCATCCGCTGGAGGGCAGAACGAAACGTGCTTTGTACAACGGACAATCCTTCAGGCCAAGGCCAAAGCCATACCGCATCTATATGAGCTTGGCCGACCATGTCGACCCGGTATGTGGCGGCATCTGGTGGCCATGAATCCTCGGGGTTCTGGCCTACCAGCAGAGTGGAAGCGAGCAGAGCCGCGATTGCGAGGCGCGGCCCGCTGTGGGTACGTCGGAGTTGTTGCGTCACTCGAGTCCAGTTCAGAACATTAACTTAGCCCCGAATTGAACAAGCCTCGGGTTATTCGGTTGCGAACTCACAACACCAAATTGTGGCGTGCCTTGCGTCATGCCGGGCGCCCCGAACTGCGGAGTATTTAGTAAGTTGAATGCCTCCGCTCTGATCTGGAATCTTAATTTACCCTCCGGACCAAAATCTGTGTTCTTGAATAGAGCAAAATCCAGATTGTGCAACCCATCATTGAAGATGTTGATGGTTCGTCCGACATTGCCGAAGGTAAAGGGCGCGGGTTGCGTGAAGCAGGAAGTGTTGAACCACTGATTGAGGCGACTCACAGCGGAACCGCCGTATCCGGCTCCATGCGGGCAGACGGCAGCATCGAAGTTTGGACGGGAGCCGGCGCTATTCGGGTCCCCGGTCAAGTTCTGCGATGTGCCCAGGAACAAGGGAGTCCCGGTTTGTTCCGTCAGGATGCCATTGATGCCCCATCCGGAGACAAGTGCACTGGTGACGCCGTGCGTGCCTGAAAGATATTTTTTGCCTTTGCCTACAGGAAGATCCAGGACGTAGCTGACCACCAGCCGTTGGGGAACATCGAACGTGGCGAGCGAACGTTCTCCCGCAGATTGCCCCAATTTTGGAATCCAGCATTCCAATTGGACTCCAGCCAGGGCGTGAGGCTTTCGGCATCGGTGATCAGCTTCGAGAACGTGTAGGAGGCCAGCAGCGTTCCTCCGCCTCCGAAGCGCGCTTCAAACTTGGCCTGCAGCGCATTGTAACTTGAGTCGGCCATACCCTGGTTGGCCAACTGCACATTGCCGTACTGGGGATACGGATGCAACAACGTCCCTTCCGAGATTGTAGGTGTGTCCAGCGGACTCGTGCTCGGCACCTTGTTATAGAACGGATTAGCAACCTGAGTTTCCAATGAGGTGTTATAAGTCGCAAGCTGCTGTGCTGACAAATAATCGAGGTCATAATCCTGGAGCGGCAAGTGCGTGCCTTTCGCTCCGACATAAGCAACATCCAGCAAAGTACTGCCGCTCAACTGCCGTTGAATGTCGAAGTTCCATTGCTGGGTATAGCCCAGAGGATTGTTTGGAATCTGCGTCAACACGGTCTGCCCGTATACGTCGCTCAGATAACTTGCGACTGCGCTGCGGGGCCGGAGTGATCCCGTTTGGAAACGGATTGGAAATCAGATTATATGGAGTTACGTCGCCATTTAACGACGTAATCATAGGTTCGGTGATCGCGTTGATGACGTCGTGATCAGGGGCTGAATCCAGGTTCACATCGATCGGTAGATAGACAATTCCGTAGCCGGAACGGATCACAGTCTTGGGTGTTAGCTGGAACGCAAGGCCGATCCGAGGCGAGAATTCGCGATAATTCGTGTTCACGGCGTTTCGGCTACCGCGCTCTGGAGATGCAACCAATCCAAGCATCGCATTCAGCGGCAATCCTGTGCTTTGAGACAGTGGATCCGCGTGCGCCTGATCCCAGAAGCTGATCCGGTTGTACCGTTCGGACCAAGGTCCCGTGATTTCGTATCGCAATCCTAGATTCAAGGTCAGGCGCGGAAACACCTTGTATGTGTCGCCGATATAGAAGGCGCGATAAATTAGTTGGCTCGCGGTCGCCGCCGGCTCCTGAACGGAACCGGCGGTAGGCGTACCATATAGGAACGAAGCGAATCCGTTGCCGCCAAGAGGAATACTGCTCAGCGGATCGGAATTCGTGAAGGTCGGATCGAAATTAAACCCGCCTGTCCCGTTATTGGTTTGAATGTAGTTTTGTCTTTGAACACGAAACTCGGCGCCGAATTTTATGGTGTGCTTGCCATGAATGGACGTGACACTAGGCTCGGCTTCATAGTTCGTATCCCATGTATCCAGAACGCTGCCCGTATTGCCGCCACAAAACTCGTTAAACTCGGACACGCAAAGATTTGGCAGGGTTCGTACTGCCGTTGGAACGTCCGCGTTCATGAAAGATGGCCAGCCAATCGTCGTTAGATCTATGCCGGCCGTCTCAGGACTGCGCATGTAGGAGAATCGCATGAATCCCCCGCGCAGATCGATGATCGTATTCGGTGAAAGTGTATAGGTATCATCAATCACGGCGTTGTGGGTCGCGTACCATTCGGGTGTTCCGATGCCGCCCGCGTAGGTTCCGTTGTGGAATGGATCAACCGCGAGATCGTTGTCTTTCCAGTACGTGTAGCGCACGAAGAAGCGCTGCTTGTCGCTAAAGTAGTGATCGATGCGGGCGGTACCTTGATCGGTATTGCCCCCGGAACTGGCATTTCCCGCCCAGTTATTCACATCCGACCCAGCCGCTCCGGGAACATTGGGGAGCCCCCATAATGAGAGCAGTTTGGCCGAAGTTGGATTGATCTGGCTGGCGCAGATCACGTTCAACACCCCATTACATTGCGCCTGCTGACGCGTATATTGCCCTGGATTCGCAGGATCGGGGGTTGAAGTAAACGGATTGTAGATAGGAGCGCCTAGAGCCGTGAAGTCGCCGCTTCTTTCGGCCTGCGTCGGCACTGAGAGTAAGAGTGGTTGCCCTTGCCGCAGCCGGAAGCCTTCGTAGTTGAGGAAGAAAAAGGTGTTGTCCTTTACAACGGGACCGCCCAGCGTGCCACCAAATTGGTTTTGCGTGAAGGCACCCGTCGGAATTCCGTTTTCGTTGTTGAAGAAGTTATTTGCATTGAGGTCTTTGTTTCGCAGGAACTCGTAGACTTCTCCATGGAAGTCGTTGGTGCCGGATTTCGTGTCCATATTTACTACGCCGCCCGAAAATTGGCCGAACTCCGGGGGAAGGTCGTTCGTCTGGACTTTGAATTCCTGAATCAATTCCTGCGACGGCAGCAACTCCACCGCGTGTCCGAAGGGAACGACCATAGAAACGCCATCCAGAATCCACCCGCTTTGATTGGCGACGCCGCCGCCGATCTGGAAATTGCCGTAAGCAGAATTATTCGTTCCCGCAGCGTTCTGCTGGGAGCTGCCTTGCGGAACCACCCCGGGGACCAAGGCCACCAGGGCAAGAGGATTACGGCCGTTTAGAGGTAGATCGTTGACGGACCGTTGACTGATCACTTGGCCGATGTCGGAGGTCTCGGGCTGAATCAGATCCGAGCTTGCGCTGACGGTGATATGTTCCTGGGTCGAGCCCACCTGCAGGGTGAAATTCAATTCCACCGTTTGTCCCACTTCCAGCCGGACACCTTCGTCCGACTTCGAAGCCAGACCTTTCGCCGCAGCCGTCAGGTTGTACGTGCCTGGTTGCAGGTACGTAAAGGTGTATAGACCAGCCGCGTTGGTGCTTGCCGTGCGGGTAAACCCAGTGCTCGGCGAAGCAAGCGTCACCGTTGCGTTCGGAACCGGTGCCTGAGTCGCATCCTCTACCTTGCCTGAAATCCCACCTGTCTGGGCCCACGTTGCGCAGGCAAACAAGAGCGTCGCGAGTACGTAGCCGCTCAATTTCATCAGAACCTCTCCTTTTCTTACGGACCCTGGAGCCGACGTTGATGACTCCGGCGGAGGAGCTAGCGTCGGTTTGTATTGAGGAGAGATATATCACGGAGGCGGTCAACCTGTCAATGAAGATAGCTAAACCTATATACACAGCCTGAATCAAATCGCGGTCTACCTGTATATATTTCGGACAACTGAGAGTACACTGACAAGGTGATGGAAGATGTCTCCGATGTGGACGGCACATCAGTTTCGGTGACAAACAAGAGTCCCAAGTATCGGTTCATCCGGGAGCAGATTCGTGAATCGATCGAGACGCAGCGCTATGGCCCTGGCGAACGCCTTCCGGCCGATTTCGAACTCGCCGCCCAGTTCGACGCTTCCCGTCTGACGATCATTCGCGCGCTGCGGGACCTGGAAATGGAAGGACTGGTCAAGCGCCGAGCCGGTGCGGGCACGTTCGTTTCGATCCCGGTCCAATTGGAACCGCACGAGTTCGGGCTGTTGATCCCGGATCTCGGCGATGGGGAAATCTTCGAACCAATCTGTCGCGGGATGGCGCGCTCCGGGAAGTCGTCGCGACAGGCCTTGCTTTGGGGGAACGTCTCGGCATCAGCAAAGACGAAAGAACAGCAAGCGGAAGAGCTGTGCCGTTATTTCATTTCCCGGAAAGTCTCCGGGGTCTTTTTTGCTCCGGTGGAACTGACCGAGCACAAGGATCAACTAAATATCCGAATTGCCAAAGAACTGGAGGATGCGAAGATCCCGGTGGTGCTGTTAGACCGGTGCATTTATCCGTTTCCGCGGCGCAGTCACTTCGACCTGGTTGGTATCGACAACGTTCGGGCGGGATATTCGATCACAGAGCGTGTTCTGCAAGCCGGATGCAAGCGCGTCGCATTTGTCTCGCGGCCCGGCTCCGCCCCCACCATTCAAATGCGAACTGCGGGATACCGCGAAGCTCTGTGGCGAAATAACTTGCCTGTGGATCCGGTCTTGATCGCGGAATTCGATCCGGCAAATACGAACGATTTCAAAGCATTCATGTATGCTGCGCGTCCCGACGGCGTGGTTTGCGCGAACGATTTTACGGCCGGCCAGCTCATGCACAGTGCTATCACGGCAGGGCTGCGCATACCCGACGATTTGCGCATCGTCGGCTTCGACGACGTGAAGTATGCGAGTCTGCTGCCAGTTCCCCTCACTACAGTGCATCAACCATGTACGGAAATCGGCGCTGCAGCGGTTGCAGCGATGTTGCAGCGACTCGAAAAGCCGGATCTCACGGGGCGGGATATCCTGCTTGATTTCCGGATCATCGTGCGGCAATCGTGCGGTGGAATGGAGGCTCAGTGAATCGCCGCCAGTTCACCCTCAGTTCGGCCTTTGGCAGTCTTTTCCTGTCGAAAGCACATGCTGAGCAGCAACCGACACAGGCCGATGCCCACGAGATCGGTCCGGGCATCTGGCGCATTCGCTACGCAACCGCGGAAGAGAAAACGCCAGTCAGTACGCGCCGTTATTCGCCGTCAGAAAGCGGGCTTTCCAGACTGCCACCTGTCGCGGCATGTCCGATTGACCCAAGGCAGATCAGCGGTCGCGCATCGGAGCGTGGCTATGAGATCAAACTTCCGTTAGCACCGGGCGAGCTGGTCTACGGCTTCGGCCTACAGTTTCATTCGTTCCTGCAGCGCGGGCTGAAGAAGACCATTCGCGTCAACGCCGACCCGAAACTAGACACCGGCGATTCTCACGCTCCAGTACCTTTCTATGTGACCTCGCGCGGCTACGGGGTGTTTGTGGATACGCTGCGATACGCAACGTTCTACTGCGGCAACAAAGATCCAAAAGGAACACGGCGATCAACTCCGAAGACACAGGGGCAGTCGCCTGCCGGTGCCCTCCCGGCTGAATACGCGCGCTACCATCCGGATGAACAAAGTGAGGCGCTGATCGAAATTCCGGAAGTCCGTGGGGTGGATCTGTATATTTTCGCTGGTCCCACAATGCGGTCGGCTGTGCAGCGGTATAACCTGTTCGCCGGAGGCGGTGCCTTACCGCCGCGCTGGGGCTTGGGCTTTTGGTATCGCTGCGATCTGAATTTCGACCAGCAGCAAGTGCTGGCTTTGGCAGATGAGTTCCGGAAACGGCAAATCCCGTGCGATGTTCTTGGCCTCGAACCGGGTTGGCAAACTCACTCATATTCGTGCTCTTATGTCTGGAGCGAAAAATTTCCATCCCCTCGGCAGATGCTCTCCAAGCTGAGCGACACCAATTACCGACTCAATCTGTGGGAACACGCTTTTACTCATCCGTCCTCGCCTATTCACGATTCGCTGCTCCCGGTTTCTGGCGACTACCAAGTCTGGGACGGTCTCGTCCCCGACTTTCTTGACCCGCGGGCGTGCGAGATATTTTCGACGTTCCATGAGAAGGAACATGTGTCGCTCGGCGTGTCCGGTTACAAACTGGACGAATGCGATAACTCGGACTTCACAGGCAACTGGTCCTTCCCGGAGCTGTCCCGATTTCCGTCCGGCGTGGATGGCGAGCAGATGCACTCGTGCTTCGGATTGCGGTACCAGGACACAATATGCGGCATTTTTGACCGGCGGGGTGAACGAACGTTTGGTCTTGTCAGATCCTCTCACGCGCTGGCGTCGCCCCACCCGTTCGTGCTCTACAGCGATCTCTACGATCACACTCAGTTCATCCGCGCGCTGGTGAACTCCGGCTTTTCGGGATTGCTCTGGTGCCCGGAGGTTCGCGACGCGACCAACGCGGAAGACCTGCTGCGCAGGCTACAAACTGCGGTCTTTTCACCACTCACGATGGTGAACGCCTGGTACATAAAGAATCCGCCCTGGAAACAGGTAGTCGCAGACAAAAACAATGCTGGGGATTTTCCGCCGGATTGGGAGGTGCTAGAGTCTGCCTGCCGCACACTCATCGGTGTTCGGATGCAACTTGTCCCATATCTGTATTCGGCCTTCGTTCGTTATCAAGCGGAAGGCGTGCCTCCCGTCCGCGCACTCGTTTTGGAATATCCGGACGATGCACAAACGTGGACGATCGACGATCAATACTTGCTCGGTGAGTCTCTACTTGTCGCCCCGTGGGTTGCCGGACAGAAAGGGAAGAAGATTTATCTGCCGGAAGGTGACTGGTTCGATTTCTGGAACGGTCAGCGCCTCCCAGGAAAACGGTTCATCACAGTGGCCCCACGAATGGAAGAAATTCCGGTGTTCGTGAAAGATGGCACGCTATTGCCGCTCGCCGAGGGTACGCTTCACACGGCGGATCCGCGCAGCTTCAACGTTACGGTTCGCGTATATGGAAGCGGCGCTCATGGCGGCGTATTGCACGAGGACGATGGAAGGCCGAATCCACAGATCACACGCGTGTTGCTGCATTGGGATGCGGAGCGGCGATCTGGTTCGGTGGTCCGGGAGGGCACGGGATCCGGACAGCGCTATCAGATCAGAAGTTGGGAGCCTGTTGGAAACCCTCGGGATCGCTGATTTTAGCCTCCGCGCGGTTAAGCGACTTCTGGCGCAATTTCTTAGAACTGGCCAAGGCCTTTTCAGCGAGGGCGGTTTGCCCCAGTGCCCTATACGCTCTGTACAGTTGGAAGTGAAGATCGCCGTAATAGTCGAGCGATAGCGCTTTTTCTAATTCAGGAGCCGCTTGTGCCGATTTCCCCATATGCATATAGACAGTGCCCAACAGTGCGTGAGCTGCCAGGAGATCCGGATCCAACTGCACCGATTCGCGCAGATAGCTGGCGGCTGTTTCAAGCTCATTTTCTTTCGTAAATACCTGGCCCAGCAGATAGTTGGTTTGCGCACTGCGGTGATTCAACTTTGCTGCCTGTTCCAATTCTGCCTTTGCTTCATCCAACCGGTGAAGTTGAATGCACATTTCACCAATCGATTGGTGTAGTTCCGCATCGTCGCCGCGCTCCTGCGCGGCCGCCTGAAATTCGACGAGCGCTGAGGGAAAGTCCTGCCGAAGACGGTACACGTCGCCTCGCAACTGATGCGCCAAGGCCGAATCCGGAAACTTGTTCTGCAGGGCTTCGAAGTACTGCTCGCCTAATCGCGTATCCATGCGGATCAATCGGTACAGCAGTTCGGCGCTTTCGTGCCCCGTCAGTTGAACAGCGAGTTCGGTGGGCGATGTAGGCGAAGATGCCAAAGAATTTGGATCAGGAAGGGAAGGGTCTACAGCTCGCGCTTTTGCATACTCATCTGAAGCAGTCTTCGCGTCATTCCGGTCTGCGGCAAGATCCCCGGCCAATTGATGCGCCCACGCTGAGCCGCGGTACTTTAACGCAAGACGCTCGGTCAGCCTCTTACCCATATCGAGATAAGCCTGGCCCGTCACGAACAGCGATTCCTGATCGCTTCGACTCTTAAAAAATTGGATCTCTCGCAGCGCCAGTGTGTACTTTTCGAGGCTGATGTAAGAGGACAGTAGCCCGCGTGCAGCTTCTGCGTTATTTGGGTCCAGTTGCGTTGCGTGCCGAAGTGCAGAGATCGCGTCCGCTGGCCTTCCCAGCTTCAGCTCAGATAATCCGAAAAAGAGTTGGGCAGGTAAAAGATCAGGTTGCGACCGAGCGGCCTTTGAGAGCTCATTGGCGGCGCTGCTGTATTCGCCGATTGCATAATACATTAGACCCAGGTTGGCCCGCGCCTGAACTATCGTGGCATCTATTTTGAGAACAGCCCGAAACTCCTCGATAGCGCGATCATAGTCGAGACGCGCCGCAGCCTGCTGCCCTTTTTGAAAGTGATCTGAAACGCTCAAATCCTGCTGAGCGTGCTCCTGGCCGCGGAGTTGAGGCGCGAAGAACGACAATATGAAAACAGCTGCCAGAGTCCCAACTTGGGAGCCTCGAACGGCGCAGCGGACCAGGATCGCATACCACCTCATGGTGTGTATTTTCGGATATTGCTGTTCTAGCCTTCAGATCCTCGCGACGGTGGCCTGCATAGTCTGGGCGCTGGCATCCACATTGCCCCGGGCAATAGCAGATCGGCGCCGCCCCAGAGATTTACTTCTTCCTGCCCCAAAAAAGAATTCATTGTGATGTCACTTATCCGATCCGGGCGTGCAGCACTATCGGTAGATCACCTCCGGAAACGGGTTACCGCCACACAAAGAACCCACCGCACGGCGTCCACAACTGCTGCTTCCTTGGCCCGACTACTTTGCCACTGTGAGCGGCGAGAGGGGGATGCGTTTGGCGACGAGCGGCTCGTATGCGGTGAGGTCCATGGATACGCGGCCGGAGTACAGAGGAAAGTACCTTTTGCTTTCCGTAAGTAAGTCGTCCATCGAAGGGTAATCCATCACCGGCAAATCGACGGTCACGTGCGTGTTCCTATTCGAAAGGTTTACTACTACAACGATTTGCTGATCGCCCTTCGTACGTTCAAAGCTCAACACGCTATCCGGCTGCGTGTTATTGATCCAGACGAGATCGCCGGATTGGAGAGCAGCGTATTGATTGCGAAGCGCAAACAGACGCTTGAACTTAGCAAGCGTCTCTTCCTGGAGTTTCCTGTCATTGCGATCGCCCGGTTGCGGCCATTGAATGGGAGCATTCGTGAGCCAATGGGTAGGGGTGCAATCGCCGATCTCCTGGCCGTTGTATATGAACGGCACGCCGTCGAGAGTGAAGTTCAAGACGGCGGCGGCGTACGCTCCGCGATCGCCAAACTCAAGAACAGCGCGGTGCCAATCGTGATTATCGTCAAAGCGGAGTAGCCGGGCTCCCTCGGGATACTCGCCTTTCGTTCGTTCCCATTCGTTTCGGATATCGATTGCCGGGGCTCCATCTCGGATCACAGAGCGGAGCGTCAGGAAGCCCTGGAAGTTGTAGTTGACGTCGAAAGCGCGAAGTTGATCGTCGGGGCGGTCGGACTCAGATAGGAGGATGACGTCCCGATTGACCTTGTCGAGCGCCTGCCTGGCCTGCTCCCAGAAGGCGATCGGGACTCCGGCTCCGACATCGCAGCGGAAGCCATCGGCTTTGAAGTCCCTGACCCAATGCACCATGCTGTTGATGAGGTACTCGCGCACTTTAGGATTCGCGAAGTCGGGCAACGGCTGGGGCCAGAATCCGCGCGCGATCCGTCCGTCTACTGTGTGTTGCATCCAGTCGGGATGCTTCATCATTTCGCCGTCGGGAGCGGTGTGATAGTACACCAGATCCAACAACACTTTTAAATCGAGTTGGTGGGCCCGGCCGATGAAGGTCCGCAGATCGGCTTCTGTTCCATATTGCGGATCGATTTCGTTGTAGTCGGCAATGTTGTACGGAGATGCGTGCGGGATACCCGACCGTTTTGCGATGGGGCCGAGGTAAACGACGGATGCCCCCAGATCCGCGATGCGGTTGAGGCCGGGGATCGCGCCTTTTAGCGTGCCTTCGGGGCTGAACGCATTCAGCCAAACTTCATAGATGGTGATCTTGCTCATCCAGGATGGCTCTGGGCGCGCGTGCTGAGAGCCGACGGAGAGACCCTGAGGCATGCACGGCAACACGAGAGCGGCCGCAAGCCAGAGACGAGATAAACTCCGCAACATGCTTCACACTTTATAGCTCGCCCGATGATACGTACGGTCCCGGAAGTGGAGTCGGGTAACGGACGATCTATCCCGCCGCGATCTCAAACGAAAGTGCGATTCAGTTCTGAACCCGCCGGGTGAAGACGGCCGAGGCCGTTCCCGCCTTCAAAGGCGCGGATGGCTTGCGCCACCACGAACACCAGCAGGGCTATGCTCAGCCAGGCAAACCAGTCGCCGAGATGCTGATAGACGGTCCAACTATGGGCCGCAGGCACATCCACGAGCAGCGTGGCAAAGGGAGCGGAACTGCTCGACACTTCGCCGATGATGCGGCCTCGGTTGTCGCTTACGGTCAGGAAACCGTTCTTGGCCGCTCGTGCAATGCTGAAGCCATCTTCTACGCCGCGCATGATCGCGATGTGTCCATGCCAGCTCCGGTCGATGTTGAAGTCCCACGCTGGGACCAGCAGAAGCGCCGCGCCTACCTCGCCGTATCGGCGCGCCGGGGATGCGAAATCCATATCCTTGCAGATGGCAACGCCCCACTTTGCGGATGTGTGTTCGAGCACGGTGAGTGCTGTCCCAGGCTTCAGGTTGGACTCAAACGGAGGCAGCATGTGCTCCTTGTCATAGTGCTGGATGGCTGAGCTTGGGACGTAAATGCGCGCTTCGTTATATTTGACTGGCGCATCCACTTCCACGACCCCGGCGACCACCGTCGCGCCCGTGGTATCGGCCAACGATTGCAACTCATCGTCAGTTCCGGTTGATTTACCGGCAAGCGTCACGCCAAGCTTTTCGGGCATGACAATCGCCTGTGCCCCCGCGGCTGTGAGTTTCCGGGCAGTGCGTACATAATCGCGAAATAATCTCTCCGTATCAGGGCCCGGGCCTGTGACGTTGGCATATGCCGGTTGGTCCGATGCGATCAGTCCTACTCTCACGGTTGGGGCGGCAGGTGTAGCAAGGCGTATAGCGCCGAAGACCAGGACGACCGCTGTCAATGCCACTGCGGTTCCGATGATCTGAAACGCGCGCCGAGAGGAGGTTCGCATGAAATGCAATCCCGCGGCGAGCGCCGAAGCAAACCATAAGAGTACAAAGGTCATCCCCCACGGGCCAGTCACAGAGGCCAATTGGACGAACGGAAGGAATTTCAATTGTGAGTACGCCAGGCTGCCGGCTGAGCCATGCGGAGTCACTACATTGCGGAGAAACTCGAGCGTCACGAAAACGGAGGGAACAGCCAGCAGCCCGGTCCATACGAAGCCACGAAGCACGAGTAACCGAAACAGCAGTATCCCGAGCGAGAACGTCACGCCAACAATTGAGTAGATGGCAAACCAGGCAGGAATAGGCAAATGGAATCCGCTGACGAGATAACGCCACATATTCAGCCCGCTGAGGACGAGGGCGAGAAACGACGCTAGCGCCGCCATCCACCACCTGACGCGCAACGCCAATACCATGACAGGTACCGGTGCAAACCACATCAGCGGCCACCATGGCTCGAGCCCGTTCCCTACATAAAACAAGCCAGCCGTTGCAAGAGTCGCGGCTGTTGCGGCGGCGAGGCGAGGGCGATTAAGCGCGAATTCCATTGGTATATCTCCTGAATGAGCGATGACAAAGGGCACGAAATTCGGAAGGGCTCAGATTGGTGCGCCCGCCCACGAACAGCATCACCAAGCCTTGCATCAAAGCACCGGTTTCAAAGACGATTTCCCAGACATCGTCTTTCTTGAACGTTCCCGTTTCCATCGCGTGCGCGATTACGTCGGCCGAGACATTCGCAGTCGGAGACCGCCTCGCGCGGAAGTCTTCCGGGTACCGCCGCGCCCCCTCGCGCCTGGTGAGAAACATCAACTCGAACAGCCGCGGATTCTCTAATGCGTAATCGACGAAGGCGTCAAGGATCTTCGTAAGCTGCCGCTCGACGCTGCCTGTCAGGCGCAGATTGGATAACAGGTCGGACAATTCATCAAAGCCCGAATCCGCAATGACACTTAGAAGATCGTCCCGATTGGCGTAGTGGCGGTACAAGGCCATTGGCGTGATGTCGATAGCCGAGGCGACACGACGCATGGTGACGCCTTCCGCCCCTTCTTTGTCGAGCAGGCCGCGAGCGGCGACGGCGATCTTCTGAGTGGTCGTGGGCTGCATGTGTACCGTGTATACCAGTGAGTATACGCTGTACACTTACTTTTTGTTCACTCGGCGCGCAGGGCGTTTGTCGGGTTTACGCCGGCGGCCCGGCGCGCGGGGATAAAGGCGGCGCCGAAGGCTGCCAGACCAAGGATTAGTATGGCGGTCGCAAGCGTGCCGGGGTCCCATGGTTTGATATCGAACAGTTGCGATGTAATGAACCGCCCAAGTCCCCAGACAAAGGGAAGCCCGATGGCTATTCCGGAAAGAATCATAAGGGCTGCATCACGCAACACGAGCCAGACGGTCGATGATCGTTTCGCTCCCAGGGCCATGCGGATGCCAATCTCGCGTGTGCGCTGCGTGACGACGAAGGCAATCACACCGTAGAGACCTACTAACGAAAGCAAAAGCGCGAGCGCGCCAAAACTGCCCGAGAGCGTGGCCAGGAGATGCTCGGTTTGCAAGGACCGGTCCACCTGTTCGTTCAACGTCGTTAGTTCGGTCAAGGGCAACGCCGGATCGGCACGATGAACGATATTTCGCAGGGTTCGAAATGCTTCTTCCGATGTTCCCCGGACCTTGACGTAGAAAGTCGCGCTTGCGGCTTGATCTTCGAGGAAGGGGAAAAACGCCTGCTCGGAGTCCTCTCGGATATCGCGATAGGCGAAGTCCGGAACGACGCCGACGATCGCGATGTCTGGTTTTGCATCCGGTCCGGTGCCCTGACAGATCAAGACGCCAAGCGGGTCCTGTCCATGTAGGTATCGTTTTACGAACGCTTGGTTGACGATGGCCGACCGCGGTTGCTTTTGAGTCAACGCGTTGCTGTCGCGCTGATCGAAACCGCGACCCCTCAGGACTTTGATGTTGAGCGTCTGGAAGAAGCCGGGTGTGATCGAGTTGAGATTGACGTCGCGGTCGGACGTGACCCGTTCGCGTCCTTGAATCGTCATTGGATTGTTCCAACTTCCGCCAGTGAGGAGGGCAAAGCTCGCCAATCCGGAGGTTTCCGTTATGGGCGATCTGCGAATGGCTTCATCGAGCTGGGCCAACAAACGGTGGGCCCGTTCACTTGAATAACCATTGCGCATGGGATCAAGACCAAACGAGACCAGGCTCGTTGTGGGAAAGCCGGGCCCTCGCGTCATCAGCGCATCCAGAGTCCGGATGAACAATGCGGCGCCGACGACCAGAAGGAGCGTGAGGGCGATTTGAGCGGTCACAATGATCTTCCGCAGGCGAGCGTTAGCCGCTCCGGTTGCAAAGCGCTCGCGTAGAGAAGAGACGAACGAGCGACGGCCAGCTTGCCAGGCCGGAGCGAAGCCGCTCAAGACACCAGCGGCGATACTCGTGAGCACCGCAAAAAGAAGGAGCCGCGAATCGAGGCTTGCGTGCAGAGCAGTACCCGCCGGGCTTCTGGGCAGAAAGGCGATCAGAGCCCGCACGGCTAAAGGCGCCAGAGCGGTGCCGAATATTCCACCTACCATCGCAATGAGCAAGCTGTCCGCGATGAGCTGCCGGCTGATTCGACCGCGTGACGCACCCAGCGCGACACGAGTGCTGATTTCGCGTTCCCGGGCGGAGCCGCGGGCAAGGAACAAGCCGGCCACGTTCAAACACGCCAAGCCCAACAAGACGGCGGTCACACTGAAGAGAATCCAGAGGGGCTGCGGGAGGGTTCTGTGAAGGCTTGAGTGGCCCAGTGGAGCCGGAGTAATGGTGAGCGCCGATTCGAAATACTCTTTTCTCTGTTGCGGCGTGAGTAGCGGGAACCCGGGACGGCGGGTATCTTCTATGAGCATCGATTTGAACCAGGGCTGCAGGCCAATGCGGGCCTGCCGCACTGTGACGCCTGACTTCAAACGGCCCAGAACCTGCATCCAAATGGTGCGACGATTCAGATAATCGGTGAAGCCGGGGTACACCTGGGACGACATCGATGCGGGAATCCAGAGTGACGGCACCATGCCGACATCGATACCTTGAAACTCGCGAGCCGCTACTCCGATGATGGTCATCGGGCGCTGATTGATGAGTAGCTTGCGGCCAACGACGTCGGGGTCCCCGGCCATTTGCTTTTTCCAAAAACCGTATGAAAGCACGACAAGCGGATTCGAGTTTGGCGCACCATCATCGGATTTGGAGAACACACGCCCCAGCGCCGGCGGCACGCCGAGGACCTGAAAGTAATTTCCCGAAACGACTTCTGCCTCGGTCTCCGAAACCCGATCGCCGCCGCTAGATAGATTCACCGCGGTGAGCGCCCGGCAGAATACTCCTTCGAAGAACTGATTTTGCTGGTCCAGGTCGCGACAGATCGGGTAGGACATCAGATTCCAAGTTCCGAAGCCGCTAGTCGCCGCCTCGCCGCGCCAATCGAAGAGGACGAGGCGATCCGGTTGGCGCACCGGAAGCGCGTGCAGGAGGATTTGGTCCACCAGGGAATAAATCGCGGTGGTGGCTCCGATGCCCAGCATAAGCGAAACCACCGCCGTCACCGCGAAGGAGGGTGTCCGCAGGAAGGAACGGACGGAGAAGCGCAGATCGTAAATGAAGTCACGCAACCAGCGGGTCAGCCACACGTCACGGACTTCCTCCTGAATTTGCGCTACTCCTCCGATTTCCGAACTTGCCCGGCGGCGAGCCTCGGCCTCGGTCAGACCGGTACGCCGTAGATCATCGGCACGGCGGTCGAGGTGATAACGTAATTCGCGATCAAGATCATTCTCGAGATTTCGCCGCCGGAACCAGTTCAACACTTGCCTCA
This sequence comes from uncultured Acidobacteriaceae bacterium, assembly GCA_963795905.1. Lineage (GTDB taxonomy): Bacteria > Acidobacteriota > Terriglobia > Bryobacterales > Bryobacteraceae > Bog-105. The sequence goes on from CAWCJG010000005.1 coordinate 61,271, forward strand.
TATCCGTTTGCCTTCGTCGAAGATCAAACGCACGGCGCCAGTCAGGCGGTCCCAATCGTCCTTTTCAGACGCGAGCTGCTTACGTCCGGCTGCTGTTAAGGAGTAGAACTTCGCTTCGCGGCCCGTTTCCGACTCTTTCCAGGCGGCGCGCAGCCAACCTTTCTGTTCGAGGCGGTGGAGCGCCGGATAGAGCGAACCCTGGTTCACCTGGACTACGGATTGCGAGATTTGTTCCAGTCGCTGCGCAACACCGTAGCCGTGGGCCGGCTCAAGCGACAGGATTTGCAGGACCAGCATGTCGAGTGTGCCTTGTGGGATGGGGAAACGGGATGACGAAGTCAATGCCTCAACCTTCTACAGCTCACAATACACCTGATCGTGTCGAAGGTCAAGGTATTCAGAAACGCTTGGATCGGAACATGGAAACTCGATCCATTTGCCATGGGCCAAGCGCTTCCAGCCATCCTTCGGATGCGATCGCCGCTGTGCACGGCCCGAAGGTGGAGACGCGGATTTCGCGTCTGATTGCTTGGCCGCGAAGCAAATCGAGCATGGTCTGGAGCATTATGCCTCGGAACGGCGTGTACAGGTAGAACAGCGTCCCGTGGCTCAAGTTGGCGATTCGAGCATCCTGCTGAACGAACTCCGTCCTGGGCAGATTGAGCGCTTTTGCGCATTCTCGAGCGGTTTCGACGTACGCGGGTTCCAGTTCTACTCCGATGGCGTGGGCGTCTGTGCAAATGCTTGTTAACAGGGGCACATGGCCCAGGCCGGATCCTAGATCGATGAGTACGTCATTTGCCGTGAGAGCAGCCCGATCCAGCAAATCGAAGATGTGGCGGGCCGGAGTGGGCTGATAGAAAACCATTTCCGCGCTTGGCTCAATGGTGGGGCTGCCCGGATCGCCGAATTGCAAGATGCCGGCGACGAACTCGTCGAGGTAGTCGTATCCTTCACCTTCGGGAGCGCTTAATTGGTTACTGCGCAGATGGGTCAACCAATCACGGATCGTGCTTGCGCCGCGGCCAGCGCGGATTTCGTGGAGGATTGACTCATAGACGGCGGAGTTGACGGCCTCCAAGTTCGCTTGCATTCTGCCGGCACGGGCGTATAAAGCCGCTTGGGCGCCATCGGGAGCCGCGATGTCGAGATTGAACACATCGAGCGTATCCAATGCCTCGATGCGTTTGCGCAGGTGACGCGGTTCCCGGAGAGAAGGGTCGCTCTCGAGATGGTCAAGGAACTCCTTAAGGCCATGCATGCGTTCCGCCTTCAACCTGTATCAAACTCGGTCGATAGGTCGACTTGCAAAGGGTGTTAATTCGACCTATACTGCACCTGATGGCAGACGATTCCGGCAGGCTGGAGCTGTTACAGGGCACGCTTGAAATGATGATTCTCCGTACGGTCCTCTATGGACCGGAGAACGGATATCAGATCGCAAAAGCGATTGAACGGATGTCGGAAGAGGTATTCCAAGTCGATCACAGTTCGCTCTATCCGGCGCTGCACCGGTTGGAGAAGAAAGGCTGGCTGGCGGCGGAATGGAGAGATTCAGAGACGAACCGGCGAGCGAAGTTTTATTCGCTGACCAAGGCAGGCCGTAAACAACTGACCGAGCAACGCTCGAAGTGGCGCCGGATGAGCGCCGCCATTACACGCGTCATGGGTGAGGCATGAATTGGTTCTGGAGGAAGCGCGATCGGGAGATTGAAGAAGAGCTGATCTATCACCGGGCCATGCTCGGCGAAGAGATGGGCGAGGATGCTGCGCGGCGCCGGATGGGCAATCAAACACAAATTGCCGAAACGACGCGGGAGGTGTGGGTCTGGACCTGGCTGGACACACTGGTGCTCGATATCCGGTTTGCGGCGCGGCAGTTGCGGAAGAGGCCGACGCTGGTAGCGGTGGCGGGCCTTTCGCTCTCGCTGGGCATCGGAGCCAACACGGCCATCTTCACCGTTATTAACGCGATCCTGCTGCAATCGCTGCCGGTGCGGGATCCGGGGCGATTGGTGCTGTTCTATGACGGGATCCAGACCGGCGTTTACAGCGGGGACGAGCCACGCGGTGATTACTTTTCGTATCCGTTCTGGCAATCCATACAAGGTAAGGTCGAAGCCTTCAATGGATTGTGCGCTTTCCGGCAAAGCATTGACCGCGCGGCGCTCTACATGGCGGGTTCGCGCGAGACGGGTGCGCCCGAACAGGCGACGTTCCACCTGGTTTCCGGTAATTACTTCGACGTGCTTGGTGTGCCGCCTGCCCTTGGCCGGATGTTGCAACTTGGCGATGAGCGGTTGAATGCCGCTCCGGTGGCTGTGATCAGCCACGATTACTGGCGGAACCGGTTCGCGTCGGATCCCACCATCATCGGAAAAACGGCTCTCTTGAACGGGACCGCGTTCACGATTGTGGGCGTCAGCGCGCGAGAGTTTTTCGGCGAGCGGGTGCAGTCGCCTCCGAACTTTTTTGTTCCGCTCTCATGGCAGCCGCAGATGCTGCTGAACGAGTCCTGGCTGGAGGCGCGCAATGTGGACTGGCTGAACATGATGGGCCGGTTGAAGCCAGGTGTGAGCCGGGAACAGGCGCAGAAAGAAGCCGATGCGCGGCTGCATGAGTTTTTTAGAGGAGAGTTCGGGGAGCATCCGCCCGCTGAGAAAGCGCGTGAGATCGCGGCGGCTCACGTTCATCTGAAACCAGGCGGATCGGGAATTTCGGGCCTGCGGTTTCTCTATTCGGAGCCTCTGCACATGCTGATGGGCGCGGTTGCGCTCGTGCTGCTGATCGCCTCCGCGAATGTCGCGGTGCTGTTCATGGCGCGTGCGACCGCGCGCACGCAAGAGTTTCTGGCACGGATTGCTTTGGGTGCATCTCGATCGCGCGTCATCCGGCAGGTGCTTGCCGAAACGGTTCTACTGTCGGCGATCTCCGGAGTGGCGGGAATTGCGGTTGCCTGGGACGGTGTAAAGGGTCTGGTTGCGTTGATGCGGATTCAGCCAGTCGTGAAGATTAAACCGGATCTGGTGGTGCTCGCATTCACGGCGGTACTTGCCGGAGTCACCGGTATTCTGTTCGGAGTCATTCCAGCGGTGCGTTGCAGCCGGATGGAGCCGAGAGCTGCGGCTGCGGTGCGCACGATGGAGTTCGGTACCGGCCGATTTGGAGCGACGCGCACGTTGATAGCAGCGCAAGTGGCGATCTCACTGGCATTGCTCTTTGGCGCGGCGCTGCTCGCGCACAGTTTAGCCGGCTTGCAGACGGAATATCTCGGTTTCCAGCGCGATCACATTCTGATCGTCAGAACCGATCCGCGTATCGCCGGGTACAAGGGCGAACAGTTGCTCGGGTTATACCAGCAACTCGATCGGACGATGAATGCAATTCCGGGAGTGGTTTCGGCCTCTTTGGCGCGCTACACGCCGGAGGACGGCAGCACCTCAACCGATAATTTTTCGATCGCTGGGCGGGTTCCGAAAAGCGGCGAGCCTTGGACTCTAAATGATCTCGAAGTTGGGCCGCGCTTCTTTGAGACTTTGCACATTCCCGTGTTGCGAGGGCGGGGAATTCGCGAGACGGATCTTCCGAATACTCCAGATGTCGTCGTGGTGAATGAGACGCTCGCGAAAGAGTTTTTCCCGAATCGTAATCCGATCGGGCAACGAATCAGCCTGGGCGCTCCGTTCGGACCACCGGGCTACGAGATCGTTGGAGTAGCCGGCGATACACGTTATTTCGATGTACGTAAAAAGCCCGAGCCCATCGCGTTCTTTTCTGCTTGGCAAGGGAAAGCGGTGAGCCGGTATTCGGGCGCGCTGCTGTTCGACGTCGCGGGCGATCCGCACAACGTTCTCGCGGCGGTTCGGAAGGCGTTGCAGGGCATCGATAGCCGTTTGACGATCCAGCAAGTCTGGACGCTGGATGAGGAGATCAAACACTCCTACCGGCAACAGACACTTGTCACTGAATTATGCAGCCTCTTCGGCGTGCTTGCGTTGCTGCTCGCCGCTGTCGGGATGTATGGCTCGGGCGCGTACCTGGTGACGCGGCGAACGGCGGAGATGGGAATCCGCATGACGCTGGGCGCGCGCCGTGGAGACGTGCTTTGGACTGTGCTGAGCGAAACGCTTCTTGTCGCAGGACTCGGATTGCTGGCCGGCGTACCGTGCGCGCTTGTGGCGAGCCGGCTGGTTCAAAGGTTCCTGTTCGAGGTAACGACGTTCGATCCCATATCGGTGGGCGTGGCGCTGCTGGTGATCGCCTGTGCGGCATTGATCGCGGGATACCTGCCTGCCCGGCGCGCCACTCGAATCGATCCGATGCGGGCTCTTCGACACGAGTAGGCCCCCGGCATGCGTTGCCAGGCCGTGTTCATTTCCTGTACATACGCGTCTAGCGGTGTTGCGCTCGCTTCGTGTCTTTTGTTGCGGTTGCGGGTGGCTGCCCGAGTGCATTCGAATGTGCCCGGAGGAACAACATGCAAGACGAGCAACTGGGGCGCTTTCTCGATGCGGCGAAGCAGAAGGGCGCGAGCGACGAATTTTTAGCTGCGATGCTGGTGCGGCGGGGATGGCCGGCGGATGACGTGTACGCCGCGCTTGGCGATTACTGGGAACGGCAGACTGGTCTTGGGCTGCCGGATCGCAGCCGGGGAGGTGAGTCGTCGCGGGATGCCTTTTTCTACCTCCTCGCGTTTTCGACTCTGGCGACGTGGAGCAGCGCGCTGGGGTCGATCCTCTTTGCGTTCATCGATCATCGGTTTGCCGATCCCGTGGCGGGCGCCCATTTATATGATCCGCGCCTGCATGTGACTGGTCAGATGGCGAGTGTCGCGGTTGCGTTTCCGATCTTCCTGCTTGCCATGCGCTTCATTCTGCGAGAGGCGCTCGATAACCCGCAGCGGCTGGAATCCGGTGTGCGGAAGTGGCTGACCTATATCGCACTGCTGCTCACGGCGGGTGGAGTCATTTGCGACCTGATCTGGTTCCTCAACTATTTCCTGCAAGGAGAGTTGACTGTGCGCTTCGTGCTGAAGGCGGCAACAATCTTAGTGATATGCGGGGCCATCTTCCTTTACTATCTGCGCTCGCTGCGGTGGGATCGGCATACGGATGTCCGTCAAGCCACGCGCCGCAGCCTTGTTTTCGGTGCGACGGCGGCAGTTGGGGTCATCGCGTCGTTTTGCGTCGGCATGTCGCAGGCGGGGACACCGGGCATGCAACGCCTGATAGAAGCGGATGCGCGCAGAATTCAGGATCTGCAGGAGACCGCCAGAGGAATACATTTCTGGTGGCAGCAGCACAGCCGCGGAGGCGAAACAGCCGGCATGCCTGTGTCCCTGTACGGACTACCTGGCGCGAAGACGACGGACCGGCAGACCGGCCAACCGTATCAGTACAGAGTCAAGATTGGCTCGACGTATGAACTGTGTGCGGATTTTGAAACAGCGCCTTCGGAAAGCGATGCGTCGCGGTCCGAGTTTTGGCAACACGGCAAGGGACAAACCTGCTTCACTTTGAATGCGTCCGAGATGCCTCCCTGGCGCTGAGCTGGCGGAGCAGTTCGGGCCTCACCTTCGATTTGACGGTACGGCGATCGAGTTCGAGGCGCCGGGCGGTTTCCTCATAGCTTCCGGTTTGCGAGTAAACGAGCGAGCAATAGCGGGTCAGAAGCTCATTCGCGGTGAGTGTGCCCTGGCGGGCTTCGGCAAACAGATCGCGCGTCTTGACGGAGGATTCGACGACCGGCGCTTGATATTCTTTGCGGATCAGGATGTTGCGAACGCACTGTTCGAGTTCGCGGTAATTGCCCGGCCAGGGATAGCGCGGGTCGAGGTGATGGTCGACCCAGTGCTGCACTTCTTTCGCTAACGGTTCAGCGTAGGGACCGGCCACGCGGCGCGACATAAAGAGGATCAGATCCGCGAGTACGCCAGGAGATTCGTCGATCTGCTGGCGAAGAGACGGGGTGTGGATCTGATCCGAGCACAACCGATAGTAGAGGTCCTCGCGGAACTCGCGTTTGCGCAGGGCCCGGGCGAGGTCGCGATTCGTAGCGGCGATGAGTTTTCCCTGAAAACGCTGCGTCTGCGCAGTGCCGTCGCCCAGGGCCTGGAACGTTCTCGTTTCGATGACGCGCAACAGCTTGACTTGGATATCGGCTCCGAGGTCGCCGATTTCATCGAGGAACACAGCGCCCAGCGCAGGGCAGGCGGCGAGCCAGCCCCGACGATCCTGCACCGCGCCGGTGAACGCGCCGCGTTTGTGACCGAACAATTCCGATTCGATCAATGTGCCAGGAAGGGCAGCGATGTTGATCGGGAAGAAGAGATCGGCCGCATCTTGCTCGAAGGCGAGGCGGTTTTCATCGAATGGAATGTAGCGGGAAAGCGCGATCGATCGGGCGACAAGTTCTTTGCCTGTGCCCGACGGCCCCGTGATTAAGGTTGCGAACTCGTTCATGCGCGAGAACATGGCTACGCGGTAACGGCGGATGTCGTGGGTGAATATGGATTGCCAAATAGCAGCACGCAGGCGCGCTGCCGGTTGCGAGCCGCCGATGATCTGCTCGAAGATGTTGTGGAACGCGCGCACAAGTTGGTGGTAACAGGCGAACGTGTGCGCCGTCTGGTGCCCGCTCGGGAGCGCGACATGCGGCATCTCGAAGAAGTGATGCCAGTCGGCTTTGAATTCGCGGTAGAAGAGCCAAGGCGACTTGCCGGGACGAAATGTGGCTGTGACGATGCGTTCGAAGTAGTGGTGATAGAGGTAATACAACAATCCGTCTTCGTACAGGACCAGGTCGGCCGAACTCGGACGGACTGAGTCGATCGAACTGCGCAGCTTGCTCACAAGCGTGCCGAGCCGTTCGACAATGCGCCAGGTGTTGGCGCGCACGCGATCCGGATCGGCGACGGTGAAGCTCCAAACGGGCTCCTCTTCGACGCTTTCCGGGCCGAGCGCTTCGCGTTCGTAGGCGAGGACTTCGGGCAGGAACGGGTTTGCGTATACAAGTTTTGAAACTGCGGCGAGAAAACGGCGATCGGCGGCGCTCAGGAAGGGCATTGTTCATTGATTGTACGTGAGCATACATGGAATGTATAGAGGTGCACGTACGCAGCGGTACGTGTGCAGCTATGTTGTTGATTTCAGATATCGTGAAACCCGGTGCGTGACTTGCCGATAGAAACGTGAGGACCCGATGCAGACAAGCCAATCGAGCAGCTACCGCGCAGTTCTAACAAATCAAGGTTTTCCAGCTTTCTTGTGGATGCAGTTTCTAAATGCATTCAACGACAACGTATACAAGCTGGTCGTTTCGCTATTAGCGGTACTGGCGGCGAGTCACAGCCATTCGAGCGGAACCTACCTGTCCCTGGCGGGTTTCATCTTTGTCGCGCCGTACTTATTGTTCTCGGCCTATGCGGGACAGTTGGCGGACATGCACGAAAAGCGGACTGTGGTGATCGCGACGAAGGCGATTGAGATTGCGGCGATGGCAATGGCGTTGTTTGCACTCGTGAGCGGGAGCATTCCGTGGATGCTGCTTGTGTTGTTTTTCACGGCGACGCAAGCCGCGTTTTTCAGTCCGGCGAAGTACGGCATCGTTCCGGAACTGGTTCCCGAGCAGCATCTGGCGCGTGCGAACGGACTGCTCGAGATGAGCACGTTCGTGGCGATCATTCTGGGGACGGTGGCGGGAACGCGGTTGGTTGCCATGTGGGGGAATGAGCCGGCCTATATCGGATTAACGCTGATTGCGGTTGCGATTGCGGGGACATGGGCGAGTTTGCGCATCAGGAGAACGCCTGCTCCGATTGCACACGGGCCCTTTTCCTGGAATCCGTTCGGAGACGCGCTGGTGGGGATGAAACGGATTTCGCGCGATCACGCGCTGGCCCAAGCTGTTTTCGGAACCACGTATTTCTGGTTTCTCGGGGCGCTGTTCCAGATGCTTCTGCTGTTGTTCGGGAAGGAAGCGCTGCATTGCCCTGAAACGCAGATAGGTGTTTTGTTGGCGAGTTTGGCGATTGGCATTGGTGTGGGAAGTATGGCCGCGGGGCGCTTGTCGGGTGATCACGTCGAGGCGGGATTAGTGCCTGTCGGCGCGTTTGGAATGGCGGCGGCCGCGCTGTGTGTTTCCTGTGCCCATACCGTTCTTTGGGCCTCGATTGCACTCGCGGCGCTGGGCTTTGCGGGCGGGCTCTTTATCGTTCCTTTAAATGCCATCCTGCAACACCGGCCGGAACAGAACGAGAAGGGGCGGATTTTGGCGACGGCCAACCTGGTCAACACGATCGGCATCATGGCGGCATCGGGACTGGTCTGGCTGCTGCACGAAGCGCTGCAGTTGTCTGCGGCTCGCGTGATTGCGCTATCGGCACTGTTAACGTTCGGTGCGGGAGTGATTGCGCTGGCGTTGGTTCCCAAGATTACGGTTCGGTTTGTGCTGTTCGTGATCACGCGCTGCATCTACAGGATTCGGGTGGCCGGCCAAGAGAACATTCCGCAAAAGGGCCCGGCTCTACTGGTTGCGAACCACGTATCTTATGTGGACGGATTCCTGATCGGCGCGTGCATCCATTCCATCGTGCGTTTCCTGGTTGATCATGTCTGGTTCAGCCGGTTCCGGGCCATCTTTGAACTGTTCGATGCGATCCCGGTGCCCTCGGGCAATCGACGCGCCGTGCTGAAAAGCATCGAGAGCGCACGTGAGGCGCTGGAACAGGGTGACATCGTGTGTATTTTTGCCGAGGGCACGCTGACTGTGGACGGGAACCTCGGCGAGTTTCACCGCGGGCTGGAGCGGATCGTGGACGGACTCGAAATCCCAGTCATTCCGGTTCATCTGGGCGGAGTTTGGGGGAGCGTGTTCAGTCTCGACCGGGGCGCCTCACTTTGGCGCTCACTGCGGAAGCTGCCATTTCCGATTTCCGTTTCTTTCGGGAAGGCCATGCGCGAACCGGGCGCTTTCGAGGTGCGGCAGGCGGTTGCAGAATTGGGGGCGGATGCCGCGCTCAGCGCTGACGAGAAGAGAACGGTGGCCCGCGAGTTCTTTGCGAGTGCAAAGAAGTACTGGAGCCAGCCTGCAATGACCGAGTTGTCCGGGCGCACGCTCACGTACGGAGAGGCGCTGACGGGCGGACTGTTGTTCGCCGGCGCGCTCGATAGGAAATGCGAAAACGAGCGGATGATCGGGGTCATGCTGCCCGCCTGCACGGGAGCTGCGCTGGCGAATCTCGCGACAGTGCTGTCGGGTCGTACGGTAGTGAATTTGAACTTTACAAGCGGTCCGGCGGCGTTAGATTCGGCCATCGAGCAATCTGGGCTGCGGACGATCATCACCTCGAAGCAGTTCCTGGCGAAGGCGAAGCTAGAAACAAAGCCGAATATGGTTTTCCTTGAAGACTTGCTTCAGTTTGGGCGAGTGGCGAAAGCTTTCGCGTACGGCAGAGCACGTCTGCTGCCGGTCGGTATCTTGTCCCCGCGCCGCGTAAAAGCGGGCGACCTGGCGGCCATTCTCTTCTCGAGTGGCAGTACCGGGACGCCAAAGGGCGTCATGCTGTCGCATCGGAATCTGGTTTCGAATGTCGAGTCCGTAGGGCAACTGTTCCCGTTGGGCAAGGGCCAGGCGATCGCGGGTGTCCTGCCGTTCTTTCACGCTTTTGGGTTTACGTACACACTCTGGTTCCCGCTATTAAATGGCGCGACGGCTGCATATCACGCGCAGCCGCTCGATGCGAAAGGCGTGGGCGAGTTGGTCCGAAAAACGGGCGCGACTGTGTTGCCGGCGCCTCCGACATTTTGCCAGGCATACGTCCGGGGCTGTTCCGCCGAGCAATTTGCGTCGTTGCGATATGTGCTGGTCGGAGCGGAACGATTGAGCTCCACGCTGGCGCAGTCCTTTGCAGAGAAGTTCGGGGTTCCATTGCTCGAAGGCTATGGAGCGACGGAGATGTCGCCGGTGATTTCGGTGAATGTGCCGGACGCGGAACGCGCTGGCATGAAGCGTGTCGGTTTTCGCTCGGGTACAGTCGGCAGACCCATTCCGAACGTCACAGCGAAAGTGGTCGATCCGGAAACGGGTGAAGATCGGAAACCTGGCGAGGAGGGATTACTGCTGGTCAAGGGACCGAACCGGATGATGGGATATCTGAATCGGCCCGCCGAAAGCGCGGCGGTTTTGCGGGATGGGTGGTACGTGACCGGCGACATCGTGAGCATGGATGCGCTTGGGTTCATCAAAATCGTCGACCGGCAGTCCCGCTTCAGCAAGATCGCGGGCGAAATGGTCCCGCATGGAACGGTGGAGGAAGCCCTCTATGGGCTGCTACCCGGGTCGCGCTGCGCTGTGACCTCGGTAGCCGATGAACGCCGGGAGAACGCCTGGTCGCCTTTGTTTCAGAGATCGAGACGAGCGGTAAGAACGTTTGGTCGAAGCTGATGGACTCAGGGCTACCGAAGCTCTGGATTCCGAAGCAGGACGATATCCGAGTGATCGAGAAACTTCCCCTGCTCGGTACCGGGAAACTGGATCTAGGCGCGATCAAACGGCTTGCCCAACAGGAAAAGGCCGGTGCGCTGGCTTAACAGGCCAAATCGTCGCGAGTAATCTCCATGCCTCCCACGCGGCCAAGCATGGCAACGGCGACGTCTTCGGGGCGGAAGAACTCCTGCGCAATATCCTGCACCTGCTCCCGCGTCACCTGCTCGATAGATTCGATCATCTCCTCCGGCGAGATGAAACGATCGAAGTAGAGTTCCTGGCGCGCGAGATTCGACATGCGGCTGGAACTCGATTCGAGGCTGAGGACCAGCGAGCCTTTGAGGTGATCCTTGGAGCGGCGCAGCTCATCGACGGCGATCAGTTCCTCCCGGAGTTGGCGCATTTCGTGGATCACAGACAGCACGACCTGCTTGGCGGTTTCGACACCGGTGCCCGCATATACCGTGAAGCAGCCGGTGTCGCTGAAGAGGTTGAGCTCGGAGTAAACGGCGTAAGCGAGGGCCTGGCGTTCCCGAATATTCTGGAACAACCGGGAACTCATGCCTCCGCCGAGGACGGTATTCAGGAGGTACAAGCGGGTACCGGCGCTCATGCGCCATGGGATACGACGGGACGCCGAGGGCGATGTGCACCTGCTCCAGCGAATCTTTCTTTTTGAGAATGATGGGTGCGTGCGCTTTGGGAACGGTGGCCGTGGGCGCCGTCCCAGTGTCCGGCAGGAAGGCAAACTTCTCTTCGACCATGCGGCAGAGAACCGCGTGATCCACATTGCCGGCTGCGGTGATGAGCACATTGCGCGGAGTGTAAACGCGATGGTAGAAGTCGAGCAGCATGCCGCGTTCGAACTTCTTGACTGTTTCGCGTGTTCCCAGGATGGGCTTGCCGAGGCCGTTGCCTTTCCAGAAATTGCTCAGAAAGGCTTCGTGGAGGACGAACTCGGGCGTATCTGCCTCCATCTTGATCTCTTCGAGAATGACGCCCTTTTCCTTTTCGATGTCCTCGCTGCGGAAGACCGGATGCAGGACCAGGTCGGCCAGGATGTCGAGCGCGAGGGGCATATGCTCATCGAGGACTTTGGTGTTGAAACTGACCAATTCCTTACTGGTGAAGGCATCGAGGCCTCCGCCAACCGAATCCACCGAGCGGGCGATGTCTTCGGCCGAACGCGTCTCCGTGCCCTTGAAGACCATGTGTTCAATGAAATGCGAGATGCCATTCTCGGGTCCGTGCTCCACTCGCGAACCGCTGGCCACCCAGACTCCTAAGGAAATCGAGCGGACGTGTGGCATGTATTCGGTGACAATACGGATGCCGTTGGGGAGCACTGTGCGCTCGATCTGACGGAGCTGCGGGGCAGCGAGAACGACCATAAGTTTATGAAAATAAGCCTTTCCGCCGTTTACGGCGATACACTGAAATCTGGATGTTGCAACCAGTCGCGGGAAGTTCGCTTGTCGGAATGGAGTTGTCGGACCTGAGGAATCTTCTAGGTCCGGAGCAGCCCACCTACCGCGCCCAACAACTATTTGACGCGCTGTATCGCAAACAGGTGGCGGATTTATCGGATATATCAGTCCTCCCGAAAGCCGTGCTGAATCAGCTACTTGCGGCGAAACAAGTGGGATTGCCACAAGCCGAGCACCGTTATGACTCGACCGATGGGACCCGGCGCTACCTTCTACGATTAGAGGATAACCGAACCGTCGAAGCAGTTTTGATGCCCGAAGAAGGCCGCGACACCGTTTGCATCTCGAGTCAGGTCGGGTGCCCGGTCGATTGCAAGTTCTGTCTGACCGCGTTGATGGGCCTCGAGCGGAATCTCACGGCCGGTGAAATTGTCGGGCAGGTGCTGTACGTTGCGCGCGAAAACGGAGTGGGTGCAACGGACGCGCGGCTCAACGTTGTGATGATGGGCATGGGAGAACCTTTGCTGAACCTAGACAGCGTGCTCAAGGCGACGCGCATCCTCACGGATCCCCATGGCATGGGAATTTCGCCGAAGAGAATAACGCTATCGACCTCTGGGATCGTGCCGAAGATGGAAGAACTGGGCCGCGCCGAAGTGCGGCCAAAGCTTGCGATTTCACTCAACGCCTCGCACGAGGAGCAGCGGCAGCGGCTTATGCCGATCACGCGCAAATATCATCTGAAGGACTTGATGGAAGCGTGCCGGGCGTATCCTTTGCGACCGTGGGAAAAGCTGACATTCGAATACGTCCTCCTGCGAGGTATTAATGATACGGACGCGGATGCGCGGCGAGTAGTTCGGTTATTGGCGAATCTGAATTGCAAGGTGAACCTGATTGCGTTGAATCCTGGCCCCGGAATTCCGTTTGAGACGCCGGACCCCGAGAGAGTGGCTTCGTTCCAGAACATCTTACGGCGAGCGTTCCCGGCATTCATCCGCAAACCTCGCGGCCGCGACATTTACGCTGCCTGCGGCCAACTGAAACGCGTTTCGAGCGATTTAGTTCCGATCCTCTAAGGTCACGACGCGCGTGTGACGCGCGCCGGGGAACCTGCGGGGAGGCGTTTATCCGGCATCCTTGCCAGGGTTGCAAACTGTGGCCCAGAACTCACTGAGCGGAGGAATTCGTGTTTTCCCGGGAAGCGCTAATGAGATGGTTACGTTCGGTTCGGTCCAACAGAGCGCGCGGTATTGGATGAAGTTACGGAACGTGAGGACATAGCCGGCATCTCCGGTTTTTTCAACGGCACTTATCGCCAGCACCTCCATGGGAACGGCGAGCCCGCAGCCCAAGACCTTTCCGAGCGCCTCCTTGGCCGTCCACAGTGCTGCATTGTGAGCGCCGGCGGACACGCCAGCCCCATCGAGCAGCCCATACTCCTCGCGTGTGAAATAATTCGCCAAATCGCAATCCATCGAGTCGGCGTTGCTTTCCATGTCAAGGCCCAGCGGATGCCCTACTGGAAACGCAATCGCGCCCGCCAGCAGCGAACAGTGTGAAATCGAGACGCCCAGCGCAGGCTGACAAGGTCCATGAACGACCGGCTGGCCGAAGACGCCCGGCTGGATCGACACAGACGTGGGGCCCACTGCCAAGCGCGCGATAGCTAGTTTCGCCAACCATCGACCGGCCAGATAGCTACCGCGGCGCTTCGATGCGGGAAACGCGTGATATCGGGCGAGTTCGGTCGAACTGAGCACCTGTGTCGGCTCCGGGACTCTCCGCTCCTCGGTAGAAATCGCCGAAATGGCCGCGTATTCGGCTTCACCGTTGCGTTGCAGCGGAAAAACCTGGCAATGCGCTGCGGAATGGTCTTCGGCATGGGCTCGATCCGTCATGAATGGAATCGTCTCATTAGTCAGTTTCCCTCACTAAAGATATGCATATTGAGAGGTCGAGATGTGTGAGCAGCTTCGCACATAAAAGACACTTATCTTCTGTGCGGATAAATTGACTTGCGGATAGGATCTCTTATTCCTCCTTTCGTATATGGGTTATTTAGCCCCTAGTTCTATCGCCCAGCTACTTATTCCTAAATATTAGGGTAGCGGGAATCGGTTGTGCGGCGGATATGCTGATTCTGTTCTCAGTCAATCAAAAGTTGGTTTAACGGGTACTGGAGGTACGCGGTTGTATTGACCGCGCCAAAAGAAAAGGCCAAAATCATGACCAAGCTTCAGGAATCTGAATTGGAAACAGCAAATGAGTTGCGTAGCTGGATGGCGGTCCGCGTCAGGCCCAATTTCGAACAGGCCGTATTGCGCGCGCTGCAAGGCAAGGGGCTAGATTCGTTTCTGCCGACATACGCGCAAGAGCGGCATTGGTCGGATCGCAAGAAAACCCTTTCGGTGCCATTGTTTCCCGGCTACTTGTTCTGCCGAACTAACAAACTACAGCGGTTGCCGATTCTCACTATTCCAGCCGTCAAGGAGATCATAGGGTTCTCTGGAATTCCGGCGACAATCCCGGAAGAGGAGATTGAGGCCGTACGCCGCTTCGTATCGAGCGACTTGCCAATCGCCCCTTGCGCGTTCTTGCATGCCGGCCAACGGGTGCTGCTTGAGCACGGGCCGCTTGCCGGTGTAGAAGGAATTCTTTCTGAATTCCGCGGCAAGCATCGAGTAATAGTTTCGGTTTCACTCTTACAGCGGTCAATTGCCGCAGAAGTGAACGCAAACTGGATCAGGCCGGTGAATTCTCTGTCAATCCGTAGGCCTGAATGTACCGGAACGCATATATAGAGGGACGGTACTTTCCTAGGCGATTATCCCGCCACTTTGATTGACATTTGTCAGTGCATATTTGACACTGACCATACACCCCGAACAAAAGCAACAATTGAACGACCCCGGAAATGGGAGTCGTATAGCGGTAGCTACGTCTGTCTTACAAAAAGTTAAGAATATCTGCCCGATCATACTGACCGTTTACCCTCCATGCACTTATACGACTTATTCCTCGGGATAGGTCACCGGAATCTTATGTATCCCATGTCGTTTCTGTTGATAGGCATCTGTGCGCTCCTGCTCGGGATGTTCTTTACCCGGCTCGTGCGGGATGGGGCGCTCAAGTTCGGGCTGGTCGATCATCCGGACCACAACCGCAAAGTACACAAGAAGCCAATTCCACGACTGGGCGGCGTGGCAATTATCTGCTCCTATGCCATCTCGCTGTTGGTGATCCCGGTATTTGCCGGAAGCGGATTGCTCGGTTTAACGCACCACGCGAAGACATATTGGCTGCTCGCGGGACTGGCGGTTGTGTTCGGGACGGGACTGATAGACGACCTGACCACGCTAACCCCGCTTCAGAAACTGGCGGGGCAGTTTGCGGCGGCGGTGCTCGTTTGGTCGGGTGGCGTCCAGGTTCACATGCTCCAGGACGTCCACCTGAACGGATGGCTGAGCCTTCCCATCACCGTCTCCTGGCTGCTGCTGTGTATGAACGCTTTCAACCTGATCGATGGGTTGGATGGGCTCGCTGCCGGTAGTTCGCTGGTATCGACCATCGCCATGCTGGCGGCGGCGATGCTCGACAAGAACACCTTCCTGATCCTGATGATCACGCCACTTGTCGGCGCCCTGCTCGGGTTCTTGCGCTTCAATTTCAACCCGGCAACGATTTTTCTGGGCGACTCGGGAAGCTTAAGCATCGGCTTTCTCCTGGGTTGCTTTGGCGTAATGTGGGGAGAGAAAACACATACGCTCCTTAGCCTCCTCGCGCCAGCGATGGCGATGTCGCTGCCACTCCTCGAAACCGGGCTGTCGATTGTCAGACGATATCTGCGGCGTCGGCCCATTTTTTCGCCGGACCGCGAACACATCCATCACCGTCTGCTGGACCGAGGGAAGACTCCTCGACAAGCCGCCCTCCTGCTCTATGCGGCGGCCGGGCTGACCGCGATTCTCGCGCTTCTTGAAGTGGCGGTGCTGCGGGAAATGGCTTGGCTCGTCGTGGTGATCTTCATCATTGTTGCCGCCGCCGCAATCCGTTACCTCGAATACCGTGAATTTGAATTCGCGCGCCGCTTATTTACCGGCGGCGTCGTATTCTCCCTGATCGACGATCAGATGCACCTGAACACCCTGAAAGAGTCGCTGCAACTTGCCAAAACCCCGGAAGAGGCACATAGGATGGTGCGGGCTGCCTGCCACCAACTCGGCTTCCGTGAAGTAAACGTCGTGGAAGCGGGTTGGGACAATCAGCCGCTCCGGCCTTGCGTTACCCTGGCGATGGAGCCGGGGCGTTTCCTGGTATTGGACGGCATGCCGAAGAAAGACCGGCCCGTCGCCATTACTCAGTTGCAGGAGTTGCTCACGGAGTATTTCCGTAGCAGCAGCGACCTCACCGTCTCGGCATGCCTCAGCGGAGTATCCCCACTCCAGGTCACGGAAATAACTTCGCGCTCGCGTGATGCACGAAGTTATTTATAAGTTTTAACCAATCTGCCTTTCAGACGAAGTAAAGCAGGCGCACGCTAAATTGACAAACGTAAATAATCAAGTCCAAACTGGAGAGCGAAGCCGCATTGCCGGCTCCTGCTCTCCGCATAAGATATTGCTCCGCGAGTTAGTGACGGCGCTGACTAAGTTAAACGGTATTGGCCGGGCAAGTTGGGGAGAGCTAAGTGGCTGTTGTTAATCCACGTAACAGGATTGTGTTTTTTCGAGTTTCGGAGGAAGAGTTCCGGGGCATGGAGCAGGCGTGCAGTGTCGTTGGCGCGCGCAGCATCTCGGAATTCGCTCGCATCGCCGCCAAGCGCCTCGCCTCTGTCAACGAGCAGGACGAAGCGGTCTCGGTGCGGCGCTGTATGGAAATGATTGAGCGCCTTGTTGATCGGCTGCATAACGCGCTCGGCCGAATGAATGGGCTGAACGAGGCGCAGGGGAATGGCTCACCTGCTCTGACCGACGGCCGAGAACATGCCGCGGCGGCAGCCGAGGGCGCGTCTGCAAGAAGCATCAGCGAGCAAGGCAAGGCGCGAGGAAATTGAGAGGTCGACCTATGTATTTGAGAAGGGGTAGTGCCGTGTGGGGTCTGTTTTGCGTGGTATTCGTGGCGGCGTTGTGCGGACGGCCGGCATTTGGGGCGGATTCGTCCGATAAGAAATTGATCGTCTCGACCGGCTACCGGCTCGAAACTGGGGATCAGCTAACGATCCACGTGACCGATATGGAAGATTTTGATGGCAAGACGTACACGCTCGATCAGGATGGAAACATGCTGCTGCCGCTGCTCGGCACCATCCATGTCACTGGAATGAGCATGGACGATCTGAAAGAGAATCTGACCGCCAAGTTGAAGCATTTCATGAAAGATCCGGAAGTGGCCGTATCGCTGGCCGCATTCCGTTCGTCTCCCGTCTTTTTGACGGGTAATTTCAAGGCTCCCGGCGTATTTCAGATGAAGGGACAGCTCTCGCTCCTCCAGTTGATCGCCCAAGCGGGCGGGTTGTCGGCTGACGCGGGCGATCGCATTCGGTTGACACGAAGGGTCGAAGTGGGAACGCTGCCGTTACCGCACGCCCATCCGGATCCTACCGGCACCACGTATACCGCGGAACTAAGAGTAGGTAAGAACCTAAGTTTGCTCGGGCCTGAACAGGACATCGTGATCAAACCCTACGACGTGATCTGGGCCGATCCAGCATCGGTCGTTTACGTCAACGGGGAGGTCGCGAAATCTGGCTCACAGTCGTTACACGGAGACGACCGGATCCCGATCAGTCATTTGCTTGCCGAAGCGGGTGGACTTCGGCCTGAGGCGTCGGCCCATGTACGAATCCTGCGGCCAAAAGAAAATACGCTCGTCCGGGAGGAGATCGATGTGGATCTCGAGAAGATCTTCCGGGGCAAAGCCCCCGACGTCGAACTGCTTCCGAATGACGAGCTTTACGTGCCTCGTGATGGGAAGCGAGTTTTCTGGACGCATGCCGCGAGTATGGCAGTGCCTTTGACGATTCCCTGGATGCTGGGGGCGTTTTGAAGAGCGCTCGGGATCGCGAATAAAATGAGATCACAACAAATAGTACCGACGAAGAAGACAGCGGAGCCGGAGGAGGCGCCGTTCGACTATCTTCGTCTCATTCGGCGGCATTGGGCGCCGACCCTGTTTCTTACGGTTGTGGGAGCGGTCCTGTCTCTGGCCGCTCTGCTTTGGCAGAAACCGGTGTACCAGGCTAGTGCTTTGCTTGAGATCGATTCACTCAGCGCCAGCTATCGCAACAGCAGCGTGGAACCGGTGGATCGTGGATCCGCCAGCGATGGATCCGACATGATGACCGAATCCCGTTTACTGGTGGACGGCCCGGTGATAAAACGCGTGGTCGGAAAAATGAGCGAGGATCTGACGCGCTGGCCTGCGCCGCCGCCCGATGCACTCAGCGGGTTGCGGGCGAAACTCCGGGGATCGGAGAATCCGCGGCGGTCGCTTCAGACAAGTATCGGAATTGCGGCCGGAACGTTCAAGGCGCGGCCGGTGAATGGAACGCGACTGATGGAGATTAGCTGTGAGTCGACAAACCCAGCAATTGCAGCCGCATTTCTGAATAGCATTGCGGATGAATTTATAGGCGAAACCGCACGTTCGCGCGCTGAGGCAGCACAACAGACTACGGAGTGGCTCATCGGCCGACTCAACGCCGAGAAGGACAAACTGAAGGCGGCCGAAGAGCGGCTGCGGTCCTTTCTGCAGCACTCCGGGGAGTTCTATGGCAGTCCGGAATCGACCATGGATGATCCCAAACTGAAACAGTTGCAATCTTCGCTCGCGACTGCACAGGCAGAGCGGATCCGGGCGCAGGCTCGCTATGAAACCGCGGTGAAAAGTAAAGCGGGCGCGGTGCCGGAGATCAATCAGGACCCTGCCGTCCAGTCTTTGCGCGCCAAACTGCAGGACACGGAGGAGCAGAAATCGTCGCTCAGCAGTTTCACTTCGAACTATCCCAAGCTGAAACATGTCGAGGAGAGCGAGGTAGAACTCCGCAAGGCGCTTGACGATCGCGTCCAGTTAATTGTGGAGCAGCTTCGGGACGAGTACAACTCCGCTGTCCGGCAAGAGGATCTGCTGCGGCAAGCCTATCTCGCGCAGGGCAGTGAAGTGGCCGCACGCGCGGGCGTGGCGGCCGACTATGTAACGCTCAGCCGGGACGTGGATAACTACCGCTCGATTTACGATTCTTTGCTGAAGCAAGTGAATCAGAGTCAGATTGGCGAGTCGCTCCCGACCACTCTGGTGCAACTCGTTCAGCCGTGTGAAACTCCGTCAATGCCGTATAAACCGAAACTCGGCTCGATGCTCGCTTTGGGAATTATGGGCGGCATGGGTGCGGGTATTGGCCTGGCATTCCTCAAGGAGAAGAAAGACGGTAGCGTGAAGGCGCCTGGCATTGTGCGGACGATTTTGAGCGTGCCCGAACTAGGTGTGATCCCGTCGATGGATGCGGTCCACGCGGCAATGCCGAAGAACCGCTCCAATCCGCTGTCCTTGCATACTGGGATCGAACCGCTGTTGCTCCCTCCCATGGAGGGCAATGCAGTTGCTCAAGCGGCCTGGAGTAACTCAGCTCCCATTCTTGCGGAATCGTTTCGTAAGACGCTCACCTCGCTGAAACGGGAAGCCGCGCGCACATCCGGGGCGAAATCGATTCTGGTGACGAGTGCGCAGTCCGGAGACGGCAAAACAACCATGGTTACGAATCTTGGCATCGCACTAGCCGAGACGGGCGCCCGGGTAGCGTTGGTCGATGCGGATTTCCGGCGATACCGGCTCGGCGCCGCGTTTGTTATGGAGGAGGTAAAGGGCCTCTCGGAACTGATCGAATCGACGCAGTCTGTGGAATCGTTCCGCGCCGAGGAACTCGCGAAGCCCACCGGGATCCCGAACCTATACCTTTTGCCCTGCGGCAAACCATCGGGCAACATTTCGAAACTGTGCTATTCGCCGCGTTTACGCGCCATCGTCCAGCGCTTAGGTTCGTCGTTTGATTTTGTGCTGTATGACGCGCCGCCGCTGTTGCCGCTCGCCGATTCACGGCTAATCGCTCAGTTCGTAGATGGCGTGGTCTTGATTGTTCGGGCGGGAAGCACCGACAAATCGACGCTGCAAGCTGTGCATCTCTCTTTGGCCGAGGATGGAATCCCGGTATTGGGCACGATTCTGAATGGCTGGAGCCCAAGCCGGGCAGAATTGCGGAACCAATACTCCTACTACATGTAGGCTGCGGGCCTTTCGGATGAAAATCGTTTATCTTAGCGCCTCGGGCGCGCTTGGCGGCGCGGAAACGGCTCTGCTCGGTCTGCTGCAGGGGATGCGGCAGACACGCCCGCTGGATGAACTGCACGTTATCGCAGCCGAAGATGGGCCGCTGTTGCGGCGCCTTGAGGGTTGTGGCGTAACCGGCCACGTGCTGCCGTTCCCGTCCGGTCTTGCCAGCACAGGTGAGACGCAGGGAGGCGGCCGGTCACGCCTTTGGTCCCAGGCTTCTTCCGGTATTGAAGCATTACGTTACGCGAATCGCCTGCGGCGGCTGCTGGCGAGCTTGCAGCCCGATCTGGTGCATTCGAACGGCATCAAAATGCACTTACTCGCGGCCTGGGCGAACCGGCGCCGTATTCCCTTGGTTTGGCATATTCACGATTACGTAGGCGCCCGCGCTACCACGAGCAAATTGCTGCGCGCAAGTGCTTCGCGCGCTGCCTCGGCCATCGCCAACTCGAGAAGCGTCGAGGAGGATCTGCGATCCATTTGCCCGCGTTTGCGCTCCCAGACGATTTATAACGCGGTAGACACCGCACGGTTCTCTCCAACAGGTCCGGGCCTGGACCTCGACTCGTTGAGCGGACTTGGGCACGCCCCTCAAGGGGTTGTCCGCGTTGGCCTCATCGCCACGTTCGCTAAATGGAAGGGGCACAAGATTTTCCTCCAAGCGCTTCGACGTGCGGCGGAGACGCTTCCGGTGCGCGGTTACGTCGTGGGTGGACCCATTTATCAGACCCGCGACAGTCAGTACTCAATCGAGGAACTACGCCGCTACGCGACCGAACTCGGGCTGGACGGGCGGGTTGGGTTTACAGGCTTCGTCGAGGATGTTCCCGCGGCGATGCGCTCGTTGGATGTCGTTATACATGCCAGCAGTAAACCGGAGCCGTTCGGTATGGTGCTGGCGGAAGCTATGGCGTGTGGCAAGCCAGTAGTCGCGAGCTTTGCCGGGGGCGCGTGTGAGGTTGTCCGCGAGGAATACGACAGTCTGACCCACCAGCCAGGTGACCACGAGCAGTTGGCGCGCCAAATCGGCCGGCTTGCCGCAGATGCAGGTTTTCGCTCCGAATTGGGACGGCGCGCGCGGAACAGTGTCTGTGAGCGCTTCTCGATTGCGCGCCTCGGGACTGAAATGGTTGCCTTTTATCAGGATCTCGCCGGCCTCGTGGACGCTTTGCCGCGACAGATCTTCGAGTCGGACAAACCGATATGCGCCCCGGAGTGCAAGTCTTGAGGGTTCTTCACATCAATGCAGGCAACCTGTACGGGGGTGTGGAAACATCCTTGCTTGCGATGGCGAAACACCGAGCCGTATCACGAAATGAGCATGTATTCGCTGTTTGCTTCGAGGGCAAATACAGCCGCATGCTGCGCGAAACGGGCGCGCACGTCTTCAAATTGCCGGAAACGCGAATCAGCCGCCCATTGACAGTCTGGCGCGCGCGGAAACAAGTGAAGGACCTAATCGCGCGAGAGCGCGTCGACGCCGTACTCTGCCACATGCCGTGGTCGCTCGCTATCTTCGGGCCAGCCTGTCAGCGAGCCGGAGCCGGCCTTGTTTTTTGGGTGCACGACATCCACCATGGCAAGCATCCGATCGAGCGATGGGGTTTTCTCACCCGTCCTGACGTGTGCATCGTGAATAGTGGAGCGACCGGCAAGGCGCTGGATCCTTTTCTGCCCGGCGTGCCGCGGGCGACGGTATATCCACCAGTCGAAACAAAACGGCGTGAGCTGGACCTGGCGAGGGTAGAAGTGCGGGGCGCTCTCGGCGTGAATAATTCGCAAAAAGTCATTCTTCAGGTAAGCCGAATGGAAGCCTGGAAGGGCCAGCACCTCCTTCTCAAATCGCTCCGCCTCATAGCGAATCGCGAAGATTGGGTGTGCTGGATTGTGGGCGGAGCGCAACGGCCGGCTGAGCAGGAGTATTTTGAAACCCTGAAATCCTCCGCGCGCGCTCTTGGGATCGAAGCCCGGGTACGCTTTCTCGGGCAGAGAACGGACGTAATGGAACTGCTGGCCGCGGCCGACATTTACTGCCAGCCGAATGCGGCGCCTGAACCTTTTGGGATCAGCTTTATCGAAGCCCTGTCCATGGCCTTGCCTGTGGTGACGTTTGCGATGGGAGGCCCCGGCGAAATCGTTGACGCAAGTTGTGGACTGCTTGCGGAACCCGGGAACATTGAGGAGATCGCGCACCACCTTTGTACTCTGCTCGCGTCCGAGTCGCTGTGCAAAGAGCTCGGGCAAAATGGTCCCGCGCGCGCCTGGGGAATCAGCGACCCAGCGATTCAGATGCCAAACCTGGATGACATCCTGGCACAGAGTTTGCCTCGGAACCGTGCAGCCAATCAGGCGCCTGAATCAAGTCTCGCGCGGATGAACTGACGCATGATTGCGCTAATTCTGTGCATTCTCGCCTGGTGGTCGACGCGATACGCCATTCGCCGCTCGGTGGCGACCGCCTTAGGCGTGATGTTTGGCTGGGGTTACATCTACGGAATTGCGCGCGCGAACTTTCTGGCTCCGCTGGCGCACTTTATCTTCGATGCGTCAGTAGTGGCGTTCTATTTTGGCTACCACTGGAAACTGCAGACGGACGAGCGCCCTCACGTGGCGCGCATTACGAAGTGGCTGAAAATCCTGATCGGCTGGGCGATTCTGATTTCGCTCGTGCCGTTGCAGACGCCCATGATCGAGATTGTAGGGCTGCGCGGCAACATATTCTTTTTGCCGTTATTGCTAGTCGCTGCGCGGCTCAGCACCAAGGAAGCACGCGTTCTTGCTTACTGGATAGCGGGACTGAACTTGTTGGCGCTCGGATTCGCGGGTGCCGAATACTTCCTCACTGTGCAGAGGTTTTTCCCGGATAACGCTGTAACCCAGATTATTTACAACAGCAACGACGTAGCCGGATACAAATACCTCCGTATCCCGGCGACGTTCGTGACTGCGCACGCGTTCGGCGGGACCATGGCCGCGAGTCTTCCGCTGCTGTTCGCCTATTGGCGTTCGGCGCGCCAGTCTTTCTGGGCAACTCTGCTGTGCATCTCGGGCATTGTGAGCGCGCTGCTCGGTGTATTGATGTCATCCACGCGCGTGAATTTCGTCTTTGCAGCCATCCTGATTTGTGGAGTCTTGTTCGGGGGCGGTGTGCGCGGCCGAAGCAGGCTGGTGCTGTTGGTCCTGATCGGCGTAATCGGGTTCGTCGCGGCAACAAACGATCGTTTCTCGCGGTTCAAGTCTCTTACGAACGAGGGCGCAGTCATGGAACGCGTCGATGGAAGCGTCAATCGCACGTTCTGGGAAATTCTGGAAGACTATCCGCTGGGTAACGGGATGGGTGGAGGAGGTACAAGCGTACCTTACTTCTTGCAAGATCAGATCCGCAAACCGATTGCTATGGAGAGTGATTACGCCCGTATCCTACTCGAACAGGGGCTCCCGGGATTGGCTTTGTGGATCGCCTTCGTCGGTTCGATCATCCTGGGTTCACGCGCATTTGAACGGAGCACGTGGAGGCCCGGGCGGATTGTCTATTGGCTGTACTGCTGTATCGCGTTCGGGTCCGCGGCGATTGGGACTGGAATGATGACCTCGATCCCACAAAGCGTTTTCCTGATGTTGTATGCGGGCAGGATATTAGTTGCGCCTCCGGCCGATATAGAAGAAGACGATGAAATTCATCTCGACGATGCCGGCGAAATGGATGGCGAGGACCGGACAGACTGGGTGGACGCGGGCCAGTATGCGCGTTGGGGGCTTAGCTTAGGATGAGCCGTACCGCGAAATTCTTGGACGGGCTGGCGTTCGGATACGCGTTCCAGTTGATCGTGATGTTCACCGGGATCTGGCTGACGCCGTTCCTGCTGCATCATCTCGGCCAACACGACTATGGGCTGTGGCTGGTAGGCATGCAGATGCTCAACTATGTGGCTCTGGTCGATTTCGGTATCCTGGCGATCTTTCCGCGTGAAATTGCACGCATCACCGGGCGTGGCCAGGATCGCACGGAGTTGTCGCACTTCGTGCGTAAGACGGCCAAGATCGTTTGCATGCAGACGCTGCTTGTCGGAGCCGGGTCGTACATACTTTGGCTGACGGTCCCGCAAAGCTGGTCGCAATTGCGAGCGCCGCTTGCCTGGATGCTGGTTGCCACCACCTTCATCTATCCGCTAAAGTTGTTTCCCGCCTTACTCGAGGGTCTGCAGGACCTCGGGTTCATGAACCGGGCGCGCTTGATCGCCTGGGCCGCTTCCACGGGAACTACCGTCTGGATGATTGAATTAGGCTTCGGCCTGCACTCGCTCGCGGCCGGTATGGTGGTGAATCAGGTTCTGTTCTCCGGAGTTGCGGCGGTACGCCTCAAGTGGATAACACCGGGACTGTTCTACGGATTCTTCCAGAGCGATACGTTCGACTGGCGAGACTTTTTGCGTGGCGCCTGGGTAAGTGTCGGCCAAGTCGCGCAGATGCTGCTCGGTGGCGTCGACATGGTCGTGATCGGTAAGGTTCTGGGGCCTGCGGCCGTTGTGCCCTACGCTTGCACCTCGAAGTTGATTCTGGTCTTGCAAAATCAGCCGCACATCATCGTGCAGGCGGCACTGCCGGGACTCAGTGAGATGAAGTCCAGCGAGTCGCGCAACCGGATTCGATCCGCGTCGACAGCTTTGAACACCTCGATGCTGCTGTTGAGCGGATGGCTTTCGACAGTCATCCTTTGTGTAAACGGTGGCTTCACGCGCTGGTGGGTAGGCGATGCGCAATATGCGGGAAATCTGTTGAGCCTGGCGTTCGTCGTAACGATGCTCACGCGGCACTTCACTCATACGCTCGGTTACACATTGTTCTGTTTCGGGTACGAGCGGCTGACCAGCATGTCGGCTTTAGTCGAGGGACTCGTGAACTTGGTACTGGCATACGTCTTGACAAAGTTCTGGGGATTGCCGGGCGTGCCAGTCGCCACGCTCATAGCATCTCTCCTGATCTCGCTTCCCTTTGCACTGCACGGTCTCATGAAAGAGCTACGGGTCTCGGCGTGGGCGATTCTCTCGCCATTTGTCCCGGTGGTGCTGCGCAGCTCTGTTTTGATCGCCTTCGCTTATATCTTCTCTACATTTTGGATTCCGCGCGGTCCCTTGTGGCTCGCGCTAACCGGCATAGTTGCCACAGTCGCCTATTTGGCCGTGACCTTGCAGTATGCCCGCCGGCCCCCGCTGGGTAATTACATCCAGGCGCACGTGCCCTTCTTGCGTTCGTGGTGGTTGCGGCCAGTCGCCGAAATTCCCGAGGGGGCCGAGGCGTGAGGCCACCACACATTGCGCTTGACTTCACAAGCCTCGACAATCTGAAGATTTCTAACGGTCAGTACCGCTACGTCGTTGACCTGGTGCACGGGTTAATGCGTATTTCACTCGACGCCCGGTTTACCCTGCTTGGTTCGCGGGCCGCTCCGGTCGAGGAACTCCGGGACGATCTCGCCCGCGACCGGCGATGGCGGTACGTTCAACTTTCCCACACGCGGATACGCGGCGGTGACCTCGTAGATCACGTGCGATATTCGGCAGTTCTCGCCGGGTTGCGAGTCGATGTGCTACACGCCCTCCACATGTTCATTCCGGCGCTGGCGCCTTGCCGCGTTGTCGTAACCGAGCATGACTTGATGTTCGACATCTTCGATGAGTATGCCGATCACCGGAAATGCCGCGAGTACAAGCTTTACCGAAGAGCAGTGCGGAAGGCGAACCGCATTATTGCGATCTCGCGCACAACCGCGGACGATCTTGTTCGCCTGCATGGACTCGAACGGAGCCGGATTGATGTTGTCTACCATGGGAGCGCGTTTTGCGACACTACCGCCGAAGCTCCGGACCACAGCAGCGAGAAATACGGCGCCTGTCTCCTGTCGCCCTATAACTTAGAGCCGCGGAAAAACATTCGCATGCTCCTGAAGGCTTTTTCAAAGCTCAGGAAACAGTTCCCTGACCTGAAATTGATGCTGTTCGGGAAAGCTGCCTGGACGGCTGAACGCGAGCAGGCTTTCGAAGGCTGGCTCAGCGAGGAAGGCTTGCGGCCCGGCGTCGAAAGAATCGGCTTTGTGGACGATGAGAAGCTTAAGGGGTTGTACCGCAGTTGCCGGCTGTTTGTGTTTCCTTCGTTGTATGAGGGGTTTGGCCTCCCGTTGCTTGAGGCGATGGCGAGCGGCGCGTGCGTCGTTGCGCGCAACGCTTCGGCCATGGCCGAGATTGTGCAACGAGCCGGTGTGTTGGTAGACACGACGGATGCGGAGGCCTTTGCGGAAGGAATGGCGCGAGTGTTGCGGGACACGCCTCTGGAGCAGCGGCTTCGGAATGCCGCACGCGAGCGGGCGCAACAGTTTTCCATCGGCAGAATGGCCGTCGAGACCGTGAAGAGTTACTACTGCGCGTTGCAGCTCGGTTTGCCGCCGGCGGTTACGCAGCATCTTAGCGAGGCAGCTCTGGAAAGAACGACCCCGGTTCTATCGGTTTAGACGATGCGAACTGCAGCCTCTTCCCTGATCGAAGCCCTCTCCGGCCGTAAACGTATAGCGTTCGCATATGGAGCGCGCGCCTGCCGTGGCGGCCTGGGGCATGCTGTCGCGGGAGCAATCACCGGTCTGACTGAGATCACTCACAACCTGACCGCACTTGGCCCCGGCTACAGTCAACCTTGGTCTCTGCCCGGTGGAGTGCCGCCCATCGAGTGGGTGGACGCCCCAGAGATGACACCGTCGCGCTTCGCACGTAGTGTCCTGTGGCGGCATAACGTCGGAAAGCTTGTTCTGCTTCAGGATCGCCGGCTGGGACGTTGGATTGAATCGCGCCTTCCAGGCACGGGCTGTGACGCGCTGTACGCATTTACACAGGTCGGATTCGAGCCGCTGCGTTTTGCACGCAAGCACGGCATGTTCTCGATTCTCGAGAACCCGAACGGACACCTCAGAAACTTTAGCCGGGTCTACAACGAAGAATGCGAGCGCTTTTTCGGTACTCGCTACTCGGGTCATCCGCATTTGCAGGCGGTGGAACGCGTCGAGGAGGAGTACAGAGTAGCTGACAGGATCCGTGTCTATTCCACCTGGGCCCGCGAGAGTCTGGTCGCGTTCGGCGTACCTGCTGAGAAGATCTGGGTACTTCCGCACGCAATCGACCTGTCGAGCTTTGTTCCCGCGCCGGTTCGCCCAGCTCCTTCCGGTCCGCTGAGGTTGTGTTTCGTGGGTAGCCTGGATATGCGGAAGGGCTTTTATTATCTGCTGCGCGCGATGCGTTTGCTTGGGCCGCAGGCCACCTCATTGAATATTGTCGGGGCGACTGGAGGGCGACATTCTGCCAAATTGTTCCGCACAGAGCGAAAAGGGCTGCACGTGACGGATGCGCCGGGAGATCCGCGGCCGGCCTACCAGCAGGCCGAAGTGTTCGTTGCTCCAACGCTCGAAGACGGGTTCGCTTTTGTAGTGGCCGAAGCGATGGCTTGCGGCTTGCCCGTGATTGTTACCGATACTTGCGGCGCAAAGGATTGGGTGACGCCGGGCCGCAACGGGTGGATCGTGCCGGCACGGAACGAACAGGCGCTTGCGGCCGCTATCAATGAGGCGCATGCGCGCCGCGCGGAACTGTGCGAAATGGGGCAGCACGCGCGCGAAGACGTTCTCGAACGGGTTGGGGAATGCCGGTTCAGTCAACAACCAGCCAGCCTGTAGAAGGTGAGAGCGGCGCGGAGGTCCGCGTCAGCGGCGGCGGTTGTCACAAATCGACATCCTGGCACATTATCACGCCGGAATTTCCTCCGCGCCTGGGCGGTGTGGCCGACTATGCCTGCCAGCTTGCCGAAGCGTTAAGACACGCGAGCGGTTGCCCGGTGCATGTATGGGCTCGAGGCGAGGCGCTCGGAACCAGCCCAGCAGTGCAAGTTCATTCTCTGGGCGACGAAATACGCCCGGCCAGTCTGCGGCGCGTATCGAACCAGCTTGATGAAATACCGGGAAGAAAACGCATCCTGGTGCAATGGGTACCGCACGGGTATGGATATCAATCGATGAACGTGCCTTTCTGCTGGTGGCTGCTGCAACGCGCGCTGCAGGGAGACATCGTCGAAGTCATGGTGCATGAACCGTTCTTGCGATTTCGGGAGGGTTCCTGGCGGCAGGATGTCGCGGCGGCGGTCCATCGCATCATGATTTGTCTTGTTTTGCGTGCCGCGAGCCGCGTTTGGGTATCTACGCTCGACTGGGTAGCGGAACTAAGACCCTGGGCATTTGGGAGGAATCTCGGATTCGGCTGGCTGCCGGTACCGAACAACATTCCTGTTTGCGATAGCCCGGACGAAGTACAAGCGGTTCGAGCCGCCATCGGTTCGCCGGGACAGTCCATTATCGGCCATTTCGGAACCTTTGGAGCCGGCGTACGGCAGATGCTCGAATCGTTGCTGCCATGCCTCTTACTGGTTCCTGATACGCACATCCTTTTGGTCGGGCCAGGTAGCAGCGAATTTCGGGAAGTGTTGCTGACCAGGTATCCCGGACAGAGAAGCCAATTGCATGCGACTGGAGCGCTGGCGCCGCGTGAATTGTCTTTGCACTTAAGTGCGTGTGATCTGATGTTGCAGCCTTATCCCGATGGGGTCAACGGGCGCCGCGGTTCAGTTATGGCAGCGCTTGCCCATCGGAAGCCGGTCGTCACGACCGCCGGACGAGCTACGGAGCCGGTTTGGCGTGGACGTGATGCGGTGCTGCTTGGGAACTGGAGCGATCCAGATTCGCTAACGCGCCAGATCAGCGCTCTCCTAGACGATCGAGCCGCTCGAGCCGAGTTGGCCGAGCGCGGGTTTGAACTCTATAAAACTCGGTTTGATCTGAAGCACACCGTAGAAGCGCTACTTCGTCCGATATAGCTTCTTAGGTCCATGAGGATTCTCATCGTCAACTCGCACCGCTCGATCGTGGGCGGTACGGAGCGCTATCTTGAAGGGCTATTGCCGGCCCTTGCCCAACGCGGGCACGAGGTGTCGTTCCTGTATCAGCACGATGCGGGGTCGCAGGAAGGCAGAGTGGATGCAGCCATCACGCCTGCAAATTGCTGGCAATTCACGGACGAAAAAAGCAGGTCTGTACTCGAAGCAGTGGGGCTTTGGGGCCCGCAAATCGTATTTGTGCATGCGCTCCGCAACACTCCGCTCGAAAATCAGCTTCTGAATGAGTATCGGTCCTACTTGTTCGCGCATGATCATTGCCGGACGTGTCCGGCAGGCGCGAAGACTTTCTCGTTTCCGGTGCTTGCTCCCTGTGCTCGCACCGCGGGGTTGGGCTGTCTTGCGACGCACTATCCTCGCCGGTGCGGCGGATTAAGCCCCATGACTGCATGGAACGATTTCACACGTTGGCAAAAGATGCGCGATCTGGCGATCCGGTACAGCGGAGTGTTTACTGCCAGCCACAGGATGGCGGACGACCTGGTACAGCAAGGAGTCGATCGGGAACGGATCGTAATTGCCGCGCCGCCTAGTCCGGGCGTAGAGCCGCTCGGATGTGCACCCGCCGCCCGGCCGTTCACAAATCGTATCGTTTTTATCGGCCGGCTCCAGGGTGTGAAGGGAGCGGATATTCTGCTGCAGGCCATGCGGCCAGCTGAGGTGAGGCTGGGGCGGAAGCTCGAACTGCTCGTCGCAGGTGATGGACCGGACCGTTCCGCGCTGGAAGATTTGGCGCAACGCCTTGGGGTGGGCGCCCGTTTTCTTGGCTGGATCGGCACGGAAGAGCGAAACCGCTTGTTGCGTGATGCGGATCTGCTGGCCATGCCGAGCGTATGGCCGGAACCGTATGGATTGAGCGGCTGCGAAGCCGGAGCGGTGGGGACGCCAGCAGTTGCTTTCCCGGTTGGCGGAATTCCCGAGTGGCTCAAAACCGGCGTTACCGGCGAAGCTGCTTCAGGCGGTCTGACTCCGGATAGCTTGGCATGGGCGATGGTTCGCGCGCTTGGCGATCCGGCGCATCACCAGAATCTGCGTGAGGGCGCCTGGCGTTTTGCGCTCAACCAGAACTTTGCGGAGCATACCGCCGTACTCGAGCAAACCTGGCGAATGCTCGCTTCGGAGCCGCTCCAATGAGTGTGAATCCACGGCGCCGAGTGGCGATCGTCAGCGATTTCTCCGAGGAGGGATGGCTGAGCATGGATCTCGTTGCCGACATGCTCGCGGCGAATCTGCCCGATGTGGGATGCGGCGAATGGCGGCCCGAGTTGCTCCGTCCGCGCATGCGACGCGCTTTATCGGCACTTCCGATTGCCTCCCTGGGAAAGGCGTCGTGGAACGCCGATCGTCTACTGAATCGGTTCCTTACGTATCCGGGTTATCTTCGAAAACTCCGCCGCGATTTTGCCCTGTTTCACATTACGGATCACACGTATGCGCATCTGGTGCACACGGTGGCGTCGTCGCCTACTGTCGTAACCTGCCATGATCTGGACGCTTTTCGATGTCTGGTCGCGCCTGCTGTAGAGCCGAGACCAAACTGGTTTCGCGCTCTCTCGGCGCGCATCCTTTCGGGGTTAAAACGGGCCGACCGGGTGGTCTGCGTCAGCCGAACCGTTCGCGACGAATTGCTCGCGACAGGACAGATAGATCCGGCGCGAATCGAAGTCGTACACAACGGTGTTCATCCTTCCTGCCGGCCCGAGCGCGACACGCCACTGGACGAAAGAATGGCCCGGCGGGCACGCATCTCAGAACGCAACGTAATGATCTTGCACGTTGGCAGCACCATTCGTAGAAAGCGGATCGACGTTCTTCTCGACGTGTTCGCCGCGATTCGACGCGAGCGCGCCGATGCGGTGCTGGTTCGAGTCGGTGGTGCGTTTACCGATGAACAGCAGAATCAGATGCGCCGCCTAGGCATCGAGGATTCAATTCGTCAGATGCCGTACCTCGAGCGAGAGGAACTGGCAGCCCTTTACCGAAGAGCAGATGTGCTGTTGTTGACCTCCGAGGGCGAAGGCTTCGGCCTTCCGCTCGTTGAGGCGATGGCGTGCGGCTGCCCCGTGGTCGCGAGCGATTTGCCCATTGCGCGCGAGGTATGCGGGGATACGGCTGATTTTTGTCGCGTCGCAGACGTAGCTGCGTGGACGGCAACCATTAAACGCCTTTTGAGTGAATTTGCAGCGTCCCCGGAGGTCCGCGGGGAGAAACGGCGCGCCAGTCTGCAGGCTGCGAGCACGTTTACCTGGGCCGAGAACGCCCGAAAAATGGCGGAAATTTACCGGCAGGTCCTCAGTGAACCGACATCGAAACATGTACGCAACTAATCCGTCGCCAGACGCTCCTGTCGCGCTACAAATGCGCCCCGTGAGCCGTCGCGAAATACCCGGCGAGAGACGCCTCTCGGTGCTACACGTCAGCAAATTCTATCCCCCCGAGCGCGGCGGAATGGAGAGCCATCTGCAAACGCTGTGTGAAGAAATACACGCGGACGTAGACGTCTCCGTACTTGTGGCGCACGTCAAAGCTGCCACTGTTCGTGAAGAGATGAATGGCGTTCCCGTCACGCGGCTCAGCAGCCTCGGTGTGATGGCAGGCGCTTCCCTGTGCCCCAGTCTGCCGTTCCAACTCCGGCAAGCCGCGAACGTCGATGTTGTTCATTTGCATGTACCGAATCCGCCGGCTGTCGCCGCCTATCTTGGAAGTGGGCACAAAGGGCGTCTGGTAGTCACGTATCACAGTGACTTGGTCCGGCAGAAGATACTCGGCAAGATGTTCGAACCGCTGCAGCAAATGCTGCTGCGCCGTGCCGATGCGATCATCGTTGCATCGCCCGATTACCTGAAAAGTTCGCCTTCGCTTAAGCCTCATCTCGATCGCTGTCACGTTATTCCGCTCGGGATTCATCTGCGCGAGAACACGATTACTTCCGAAAGACGAGAGTGGCTTCGCCGGAAATACGGTCCTCGGGTCGTGTTGGCGGTCGGCCGGCTCGTTTACTACAAAGGGTTCGAGTATTTAATCGAGGCGATGCGTTACGTGGATGCGCATCTTGTATTGATCGGTGGCGGACCCTTGCGCGAGCAGTTGGAACGCAAGATCGACGCCTATGATCTACGGCGGAATGTGACTTTGCTCGGTGCGCTCTCCGACGACGAACTGCACGAGCACTATGGCGCGGCGGACCTGTTCGTTCTGCCGGCGGTTTCGCGAAGCGAGGCGTTCGGCATTGTGCAGGTGGAAGCCATGGCGGCGGGGCTCCCTGTCATCAACACGCAGATCGATTCCGGAGTTCCGTTCGTATCGCTGCATGGAGTCACAGGGCTGACGGTTCCACCACGCGATCCGTTGGCGCTTGCCCTCGGAATCCAGCACTTGCTCGAGCGGCCGGAGCAGCGAACTGCGTATGGAAGGGCTGCCCGGAAGCGGGCCCTCGAAGAGTTCGGATCGAGCGCGATGGGACATCGGGTGGTGAACCTTTACCGTTCAGTGTGCGGCATACCCGCCGAGACGAGAACCCTTGAGCTTGCAGGAGCATAGGTTGCGAATCGCATTTGTCGTGCATGACCTGAACCGCTCATGGGGTCACAGCCGCTATGTCGCCGAGTTGGCTGAACGCTTTTCGGCGCAGCACGACGTGCACGTGTTCGCAAACACGTTTGCTGTCGATGATCGGCTGAAAAGGGTCGTGCTTCATCGCATACCGGCCTGGCGGCTGAACGCGTTCACGACGATTCTGAGCTTTCTCGTGACCGCCTCTTTCGAATCCGGCCGTGGCTTTGACATCGTGCACAGTCAGGGACTCTGCGGCATGACAGCCAACGTGGTTACGGCCCACCAATGCAATTGGGAATGGTTTCAGTCACGCAAACGGCAGGAGAAACGGCTGGCGCTCAAGGAGCACGTTTTTGGAAACGTGGTCAGCACACTTGAGCACGTTGGATACCGCACGTTCCGGCGTGGGCGTGTGATTGCGATTTCTAAACGCATTGCGGAAGATCTGAAGCGGCACTACCGATGTCAGGCGCCGATCGATTTGATCCACCACGGAACCGACACAAATACATTCCGTCCTGGCCGGGCCGAGGACCGTCGGTTCATTCGCCAGACCTGGGGAATCGAAGGCGGCAAGACAGTTTTCCTGTTCGTCGGAGACCTGCGGAAAGGAGCTCGTCAATGCATTTTGGCGATGCGTGAGTTCCCGGACCGGAAGCTCGTATTCGTATCGCGCTCCCCGGTGGCGGAGTGGCAGGAACTGGCGAAAACCGAGCAGGTCGTTGATCGCGTGGTCTTTGCGGGGCCCACCGAGAATGTTCAGCACGCGTATGCGGGAGCCGACGCGTTCTTGTGTCCAACTCCTTATGATCCGTTCGCGTTGGTGGTTTCGGAAGCAATGTGCTCGGGACTTCCGGTTGTGGTAAGCGCGGCCGCCGGCGCGGCTGAGTTGATCCAGCATGGGAAGAACGGCCTTGTGCTCGAAAACCCCCGCGACGTGGAAGAACTCACGCGGCACATGAAACGGCTGTGCGCTGATCCGGTATTTGCGAAAGAATTAGGCCAGCAAGCCCGCCTAAGCCAGGAGCAGCAGACCTGGGATCACGTTGCGGCGGAAACAATGCGTGTGTACGAACGCCAGCTCGCTACGGAGAGAATAGGCGAGACCGCACCGGCTCAGGAGATGCTCTCGTGATGAGAGCACAGCATTTGCGTGCCGCAGGTTTCGGAAGCTAGCCGGTCGGACCCCAAGGTCCGCAAACAGGTTGCATTCCTGGTGAATGGGACCCACGAAGGCGCCATGGGGATCCGCGCGAGAAGCTTCGCAAGACTGCTGAATGAATTCGATATTCAGATCACTTATCGCAAGCCAAACAAAGTTGCGGCGATCGGCAATTTTTTGACTCACTTGCTGCGTCACCATCCAGCAACCGTCTATGTCTTAGACATGTCCTACTCCGGCGTGATCGCGGGGATGCTTTACGCCTTAATGAGCGGCGCGCGATTGGTGATCGACACTGGAGACGCAATTGGATTCTTGGCGGATTCTACTGGCGAACGGGGTTGGCTTGGACGGCGATTAACACACCTGCTCGAAGAAGTATCCACCCGCTGCGCCGACGCACTGGTCGTCCGCAGTCATTTCCATAGAGAACATCTCGGCAGAAAAGCCCGTACAGTTTGGGCTGTTCCAGACGGTGTCGATGTCGATGAGTTTGCACCGGTGAATACAGCGGATCTTCGGCGGCGGCTCGGGTTTGGTGATTGCGTCACCGTCGGTTTCGTCGGTTCGATCACCTGGAATCATCGTTGGCAAATTTGCTATGGATGGGAGCTTGTCGAGGCGCTGGCGCACCTGCGAGATCTGCCCGTTAAAGGCGTGGTCATCGGCGATGGAAATGGTCTGGAAAAGTTGAAGCAAATGGCAGTCGCTCAGGGCGTTGCCGATCGAATGATCTTTGCCGGCCGCGTGCCCTACGCTGATTTGCCCGAGTATCTCGCCGGCATCGATGTTTGCCTTTCCACCCAGAGCAACGATTTGGCTGGACAAGTCAGGACCACCGGTAAGTTGCCGCTGTATTTAGCTTCCGGTCGGTATGTGCTGTCTACCCGGGTGGGGGAAGCGGCGCGTGTATTGCCACACGCGATGTTACTCGAGTACGAGGGGACAAAAGACGATAGTTACCCGGTCCGCTTGGCCGCCAAAATTCGCGAATTGGTCGAAACCGGAGCATGGCGTGACGCCTCGGAACAGGTGAGAAATATTGCAGGAGAGAATTTCGACTATGAGCGGCTGGCACCCCATGTGGGATCCGCCATTCTTAGTAGATGAACCGATACGGGCTTAGAAACGAAGAATCCAGCCCGATCGAAGGATTGTGCGATCAGGCTGGATTCGTGAGCGTAACTTATTAGTTAATACGGGCAGTTGACATTGCCGGGACTCCCGGCTGTGCACGTCTCTGACGTGAGCACGTTCCAGTTGGCATTGGGCCACACGGTTTGGGCCCATGCCGCCAACGTATTGATCGTGCTTTGGCTGACGCCGTAGTATTTGAATCGGGGGATCGAATACCAGAGCTTGCTGCCGAAATCCCCGTCCATGCTGGAATTTGGAACTTCGGACGCTGATGCCCAACCGCCCGCATAGTATGCCGATGCCGGATAGGCCTTGGCCGCTTGCAGCCAGTTAAGGAGGTACGATTCCAGGAGTTTTGATTCTGTGCTTGCCGAGGTGGCGGCCCACATTGGTTGCCAATCGGGGTGCACTAACCGGGAAAGGTCATTGACTCCCGGATTCCAGCCAGTTTGGTTGTTGGAGGGAGATCCAGGATATTTATAAGAGAGCTGTAGAGCCTTCTCGAGCCATGCCAGTTGCAGCATCCCGTCCGGAACCTGACTGGAACCGTGGTCGAGGTTCTTCAAGAACCCATACACATAACCCCAATCGATTGGATACGGGCCATCCTGAGCTCCATTTCCGTTGTTCAGAATGAGCTGAAGGTGATACCACATGTAGCTGTGATAATAGTCGGTCACCATTTGTCCATTCCCGACGCCGGGCGAGCCGGGAGGAATGTGCAGCATGTTGGGAGAGGTCATGAACGGTGTGGCATCAGGCCACGCCCGAGCGTCCGCTGCCGAAAGGTTCGCATAGGTTTGGCCGAATCCTTCTAGGTCGAACTCATGCATGATCTCCCACTCTTTGGTGAGTTGCCACAACGCGGTCGAGTAAACGGCTGTGGTTTGCGAGAGTGTCCAGGGCGAGCTTCCATACGATTGCCACATGGTCAGGAAATCTGCACGGTCGGCTCCCCACTGCTGTATGTCATACCGGGCGTTGTAGTATGCCGTCGCGTTGCCCGGCGACATGT
Organism: uncultured Acidobacteriaceae bacterium; assembly: GCA_963795905.1. Lineage (GTDB taxonomy): Bacteria > Acidobacteriota > Terriglobia > Bryobacterales > Bryobacteraceae > Bog-105. Next base: position 97,362 of record CAWCJG010000005.1, read on the forward strand.
CGGCCCGAACTTTGTTGTAATCGGCGTAATAGGCGCTCTGCGCAAAGTTGTTACCCCAAGCGTCCAGCGGGTGAATGCGCGGCAGCCAGTGATTCCAGTCAGGAAGCTGGAGCGCAATTTGCATTTCCCTGGTATTCAGGTAGCCGGTTTGGTTGAAGTCCGATGAGGTGAGGGTGGGAGCAACTGTCGCCTGCATGGCTTGGTCCGATGAGAGAACCGTGGATAAGCCTGCTCCGGCCGACCAGTTCTCGACCGGGGCCGAATCGAGGCCAGGTCCCGGCTGGTAAGGCGGATTCCAAGGCCGCGCATTCGAGGGCGCCGGCGTGTTCAACGAGCGGATGTAGCTGACGATCTGCTGCGCTTCTGTGCTGTTCAGACCGTGCCAGACTGCCCGCTGATAAATAGAGTTGTTCGAATAGTTGAAGTATTTGAGATCGCGACCGTCGACTGTATGGCAATCGCCGCAATGAGCTTTGAGTGCTTTGGGACTCCCGCCTAGTTGAGGCTGGAAGATCGCTGCCGATTGATACAAGCTCTTGCCTGCGGCAATATCGGAGGCTGCCGTCGATGGCGCGGTCCAATTCGAAGGATCGTCTTGGGAGAACTGACTCGCGGGGACTGCTTGCGTTCCGTTCGCCAACTGAAAATTGACGCTCAGTACGCGGTATCCACTCGAGTTCCCGTCCGTCCCGACGAACTGGAAAGTAACCGTATTCGCGCCTGTCTGGACCGTGCCAGCGGGCAATGGAATCAACATCGAAAGGGTATTGAAGCCTCCACCGATGCCCCCATAGCTCGCAGCCAATCCCTGGATTTGCGCGTTGGTGCTGTTGATCGGAATCCACGACGAGTTGTTGACTTTCACGCTCGCCTGTGTCTGGTATTCAAGGCCGTGAATTTGCAACGCAAGAGTCACGTTGCCGCTCACGTTTGTTCCGGACGGAACATTGAGTTGCGCGGATGCGGTTGTGCCGTTGGCGCCCATGACTTCAATGGGCAATACGACGGTCGACTGCGGAAGCAGCGTAATATGCGCCGACGCCGTGTTGGGCGCGCCGATGCTGGATGCGCTGACAGTAATTGTTTGTTGGGCCGAAATCGAACTCGGCGCGGTGTAGAGGCCGCTCGAAGAAATCGAGCCGACCGCCGGCGAAATACTCCAGTTGACAGAGGAAGGTGCGCCGTTCGAGAACGATGCTCCAAACTGCTCTGTCTGCCCCGAGGAGAGGCTTGCCGTTGCCGGACTGATGTTAAGCGTTCCCGGCGCAAGGAGTGTCAGGGTAGCAGATGCCTTGGCCGATGTCACCGCCGTACTCGTGGCAGTGATGGTTACGCTCTGCTGCGCCGATATAGAGGTAGGCGCTGTGTAAAGCCCGGACGAAGAGATATTCCCAACTGCTGGCGAGATCGACCAGGTTACACCGGTGCTGCCGGGCGAGTTATTGACCGTGGCGCCGAATTGCGTGGTTCCACCCGCTCCCAACGTTTTCGTGCCGGGAGATACGGCCACCGACACGGGTGGGAGTACCTGTACCGTCGAATAGGCGACGACCGGAGCAAGATTCACGTTGGCGGGCACAACAAGTACGACAAGGTTGACCTTTTGCGCAGAGCTGACGGTGCTCGGCGCGATGTATGTCCCGGAGTTCGATACCGATCCCACGGAGGGCCAGACCGACCAGGTGATTTGAGCCGTGCTCGGAGTCAGGGAGCTGTCCACTTGTAGTGCCAGCTTCACTGTGCCTCCTGCGTTTACCGATTGAGAGCTTGCAGTTAGCGTCGTAGCTGCATAGATTTCTGCGGCGAGTAGAAAGAATATAAGTATTCTGAATATAGTCTTCAACACCCAATGAGTGATTACCTTTATGTAAAAATCGCACCAAAATCGCTGGAATTAGGAGAGGAATGAAAGGTACGACAGGTGCTTTTCCAGCAAGCGTAGTGTAGCATGCACCTCCTCGTCAGGGGAGGGTAGAAGGTTATAGGACCATAAGCGGCTTTGTGTATCCAAATGCAGGTAAATGACGTAATACATCCCGAGTGGACCGTGCAGAGGTCGCCCTATCCGCGCACCGCCACCGTCCACCAGCTCTTCGCCGAGCAGGTGCTGGCGCGTCCAGAAGCGATAGCGGTGTGCGACAACACAGAACAACTCAGCTACGCAACTTTGGACCGCCAATCCAACCATTTAGCTGAGTTCCTCAGAGGGCGAGGAATTGGCGAAGAAGATGCCGTCGCGGTCGTCATGCGCCGTTCCACCGGCCTGGTCGTAGCTACCCTGGGAGTACTAAAAACTGGTGGGACCTATGTGCCGATTGACGAGCACTGTCCTCCTGAGCGCTTGGGTTGGATCCTCCGGGACACCCGCGCGCAGGTGGTGCTCACTGATGAGGCGAACCGGCGCCGTCTGGGAGACATAGACTTGCCAATTTATGAGGTGGATGCAGCTAAATGCGAATTTACCGCGGCGAATTATGTAAATCAAATCGGCGGTCCGCTTACTCGGGCGTACATTATGTACACGTCGGGTTCTACCGGAATTCCCAAAGGTGTTGAAGTGTTACACCGCGGTATTGTGCGCCTCGTGAGGAACACGAATTACGTGGAATTCGGCCCTTCCGATGTGGTCGCGCAGGTAGCGAATCCTGCCTTCGACGCGATTACGTTTGAGGTCTGGGGCGCACTGCTGAACGGCGCCCGGCTGGTGATTCTCGATTCCGATACCGTGCTCTCGCCCCGTCTGTTTGCGCAAGCCCTACAAAAGCATGGGGTCACGATTATGTTTCTCACGGCGTCGTTGTTCGGGGTGATGGCGGCCACGACACCCGGCGCGTTCGCGGGCATGCGAACGCTGGTGGTGGGGGGAGACGCTGTCAACCCCGATGCCGCGCGCAAAGTGCTGGCCACCGCCCCGCCCGGACGGCTGGTCAATGGGTACGGGCCTACCGAGTGTACGACCTTCAGCGTTTGTCACTGGATCCAAAGCGTTCCGGAGGATGCGCGTTCGGTACCGATTGGCCGGCCGATAGCAAATTCCGAGGCCTATATCCTCGACGACAAGCTCCAGATGGTCGCGCCGGGCGAAGCGGGCGACTTGTACCTTGGCGGTGATGGGCTCGCGCGGGGATATCTGAATCGGCCGGACCTGAATGTTGAAAGATTTGTCTCCCATCCCTTTGCTACCGAATCCGGTGCTCGCTTATATAAGACAGGAGACCGGGCGCGGTATCTCAAGGACGGCGCCATCGAATTTCTCGGGCGCCTCGATCATCAGGTGAAATTTCACGGGTTTCGCATCGAACTCGGAGAAATTGAGACATCTCTGAAGAAACATCCACTCATAATTGATGCGGTCGTGAAACTCCTCCGCGAGCCGCCGAGCGACGACCGGCTCGTGGGATATGTCTCTACGGCGGACCCGACTGAGCTTCCCGAGGCTGCGGTGCGCCAGTTCTTGAAGGAGCAGTTGCCCATATATATGGTCCCTTCGCATGTCGTGGTGCTCCAGCAACTGCCGCTCAATGGAGTTGGGAAAGTGGACCGCGGCGCGCTACCCGACCCCCGCCTACTCCTGGCCCAAGCGCCCGAAATAAGCGGGGCGACCGGGCTACAGAAACGAATCCTGGAGATCTGGAAAGAAACCCTGTCCCTGTCCTCGGTCGGTCTCGATGACAACTTTTTCGACCTTGGCGGAACTTCGCTGACCCTTAGTCTGGTCGAGCATAAGTTGCAATCCGTCACAACTAAACCGTTCACCATTACGGATTTGTTTCGGTTTTCGACGATAAGAACGCTAGCTGGGTTCTTTGGGGAAACCGGTAACGGTCATGAGAATGCACTTGTTCAGAGCGCGCAAGAACGCGCACGGCAGCAGCGGCAAGCCTTCCGCTCCAAAGCTCCTTTTAGGACAGCACGCGGCCCCGAAACCAACGTATAGTTTGTAAATCATCCTCCGCCATGGAATCGAACTCAGACCCCGTTCTGGACGGGATTGCAATTATCGGTATTGCCGGCCGCTTCCCCGGAGCGAGCACTCCTGCTCAGTTCTGGCAGAATCTGCGCGATGGCGTAGAGTCGATCGCGCGCTTCACGCCGGAAGAACTCGAGGTCCCGGATGGAATCGGGAAAGCCCGCCAGGAGACCTATGTCCGCGCGCGAGCGATCCTGGAGCGCATCGATCTGTTTGATCCGGAATTCTTTGGTATCTATCCGCAGGAAGCCAAGGTTATGGATCCGCAGCACCGGATTTTTCTGGAGTGCTGCTGGGAAGCCTTCGAAGATGCGGGATACGATGTGGCGGCGATCCGCGATGCGGCGGGTGTGTTTGCCGGCTGTAGTCCGAACAGTTATTTCCTGACTGAGGTTTGCCGGGATCGGGAGTTCGTGCTTGATTTCGCCTCCACGTATCAGGTGGGCAATTACACGGCCATGCTCGGCGCGATCGCGGACACGCTAGCGACGCGCGTTGCCTACAAGCTGAACCTTCGCGGACCGGCGATGACCGTGCTAAGCGCCTGTTCGACGTCCCTGGTCGCTGTCTGCCAGGCATGTTCGAGCCTGCTGACTTACCAGTGCGATGTAGCGCTCGCGGGCGGGGTTTCGATCACTCTCCCGCAAAAACGCGGTTACCTCTACCAGGCTGGTGGCATGGTTTCCCCGGACGGCCACTGCCGGACATTCGATGAGCAGGCCAACGGGACGGTCTTCGGATCGGGCGCGGGAGTGGTCCTATTGAAACGTTGCGCCGAGGCAGTTCGCGATGGCGACCACATCTACGGCATCGTCCGCGGTTTCGCTACTAATAACGATGGAGCTTCCAAGGTCGGCTTCACCGCGCCGAGTGTCGAAGGACAGGCGAGCGTGATCGCAATGGCGCAGGCCATGGCCGGCATTGACGCCTCGACAATCAGCTATATCGAGGCCCATGGCACCGCTACGCCGCTGGGCGATCCCATTGAGATTGCCGCATTAACTCAAGCATTTCAAGCACATACGACGCGCAAACGATTCTGCGCGATTGGCACCGCCAAGCCCAATGTCGGTCATCTCGACGTTGCAGCCGGGGTTACGGGCCTTATTAAGACGGCCTTGTCGCTAAGCCATCGCCAGCTTCCCCCGGTGCTGCATTTCAGCAAGCCAAACCCCAAGCTCAATCTGGAAGCAAGCCCGTTTTACGTGAACGATCGGCTGGCCCAGTGGGAGAACTCCGATGCACCGCGGCGCGCCGGGGTGAGCGCATTCGGCGTGGGAGGCACGAACGCCCACGTCGTAATCGAGGAAGCCCCTGCTGTCGAGGTGACGCCCGCGGTTCGGCCGGTTTACCTGCTTCCCGTTTCAGCTCGTTCGGAGGCGGCGCTCCGCTCGGCCGTGCAGCAGCTGGCGGGCCATTTGGAGGCGCATCCGGATACCGGTCTCGCCGATACCGCCTACACGCTGCAGACGGGCAGGCGGGCCTTCGATTACCGGCTCGCGGTTACTGCTGCTAACCACGTTGAGGCGATTGAAGCTCTGCGTGCGACGGAAAAGCGGCCGGTCCGCAAAGCGACTGAGGCTGCTCCGGTGCACTTCCTGTTCCCTGGCCAAGGGGCGCAGTACCTCAATATGGGGCTGTCACTGTATCGCACTGAAGCGGTGTTCCGTTCCGCTATCGACGAGTGTGCCCGGATTGCGTCGCCCGTCATCGGCGAGGATCTCCGGGAGGCAATCTATGCTGCCCCGGACGCCAGCGCAACTTCTGCCCAGAGGCTGCACCAAACGAAGTTTGCACAGCCGGCCCTGTTCAGTATCGAATATGCTTTGGCGCGCCTGCTGCTTCACTGGGGCGTTCAGCCGTCCGGCATGATCGGCCACAGCGTGGGCGAATTTGTCGCAGCGACGCTGGCCGGCGTTTTCTCCCTCAACGATGCCTTGACGCTGGTTGCGCAACGCGGAATTCTGATGCAGGCGTTGCCCGGTGGGTCGATGCTTTCCGTGCGCATGCCCGAAGCCGAGATCTTGCCCCTGCTGAACGGAAAGCTGTCGCTTGCGGCAGTAAATGCGGCGACGATGACCGTTGTGTCGGGGCCGCTCGAGCACATCGGTGAACTCGAACGTCAACTGGCTGCCATGCGCGTCGCGTGCAGGCGGCTGCAGGCCTCACACGCTTTCCATTCGTCGATGATGGATCCGGTCGTCGACGAGTTCAGCGCCACAGTCAAAAAGGTTCGGCTCAGTCCGCCCCGCATGCGCTACGTTTCGAGCGTCACAGGCGATTGGATCACCGATGAGCAGGCGACCGACCCGATGTACTGGGCAAAGCATCTCCGGCAGCCGGTTCGTTTCGGCGATGCCGCAGCCAGGCTCATTTCCGATCCGTCCAATCTTTTGCTCGAGGTCGGGCCGGGCAACGCCCTGCAGAGCCTGGTGCGCCAAAACCCGGGATTCTCCAAGCAGCACATTGCCATCTCAACGCTCGTCGAAGGGGCGCGCGAACATGCCGAATGCCACGCTCTGCTGGGGGCCCTGGGAGCGCTTTGGAGCGGCGGAGCAAAGCTCGACTGGTCGTCCTTTTATGGTGATGAAAAACGGCGCCGGACCCCTTTACCGACATATCCCTTCGAGCGCAAACGCTACTGGGTGGATCCTCCCGCAGAGAAGGCAGCGTCGGCAGCCACTGTGGATACCGGAATACAACCAGTCGAATTACAAAGGAGTGTAGACCCGATGGAAGTTTCCCAAGGAGCCCAATGCACGCCCGTCGAAACCAATGCGGCCGCCTCTGGCCGGCGGGTTCGACTCGTAGCGGCATTGGTGCAAATTTTGGTTGAACTCTCCGGCATGGAACCTACGGACATTGATCCGGCCGCAACATTTCTAGAGATCGGCTTCGATTCCTTGTTCCTGACCCAAGTGGCGCAGGCCGTACAAAGCCGTTTTTCTGTCCAGATCACGTTCCGGCAGCTCCTTGCCGAGCTGACGTCCGTCGAACAGGTGGCCGATTTCCTCGATGTAAACCTGCCTGCCCTGGCTTTCGCCGAGCCTGTTGAAGTCCCGGCGCAAGCACAGCATGCCGCTCAGGTCGTGCCTCCGCCAGCGGCCCCGCTACGAAGCGTTACTCCCTCTGCTAGCGGAGTTGAGCAGGTCTTCCGTGACCAATTGCAGGCGATGCAGCAACTCATCCAGCAGCAAATGGATTTCCTGCGTGGGGACACGCCCAAAGCGGCTGCTCCTCTGACGGCCGTATCCGCGCCCGTGCTTGTTCCCGTCGCCGCGGCCAGCCAAAACAAAGAACCGGCGGACGGCAAGAAGGAATTCAAGGCTTTCGGGCCCTACAAGCCGATCCAGCAGACCGCGACCACCCTGTCGAACGAACAGCGCCGCGGTATTGACGCGCTCATCGCCCGATATACCGCAAAGACTGCCGGCTCAAAATCGTACACACAGAAGCATCGAGCCGTACTGGCCGATCCTCGCGTCGTCTCCGGATTCCGCGCGGAATGGAAAGAGATTGTCTATCCACTTGTGGTCGAACGCTCGCGTGGTTCGCGGCTTTGGGACGTGGATGGCAACGAATACATTGATCTGCTGAACGGATTCGGACCAATCGCACTTGGGCATCTTCCGGAGTTCGTGGTCGAAGCTGCCCACAAGCAGCTTGATCGCGGAATCGAGATTGGGCCGCAGACCCCGCTCGCCGGCGAGGTTGCCGAATTGCTCAGCGAAGTTACCGGTTGCGAACGCGTCACTTTCTGCAACACGGGATCCGAGGCGGTTATGGCTGCCATGCGGCTCGCAAGAACCGTTACCGGCCGCAAGAAGATTGTGTTTTTCGCGGGCGATTATCATGGCAACTTCGATGAGGTTCTAGCAAAAAACGTCGGTTCGGGCGGGAAGGTTAAATCCATGCCGATCGCGCCGGGCATCCCGGCGGAATCGGTGCAGAACGTGGTCATCCTTGAGTTCGGTTCACAGACCGCGCTCGACTACATCAAAACGAATGCGAACGAAATTGCTGGCGTTCTGGTTGAACCGGTGCAGAGCCGCCATCCCAACTTGCAGCCCCGCGACTTCCTGCACGAACTCAGAAAGCTTACTTCTGAGAGCGGTGCAGCACTGATTTTCGATGAGATCGTAACCGGTTTCCGCGTCCATTTAGGCGGAGCCCAGGCCTTCTACGGCATTCGAGCCGATCTGGCGACCTATGGCAAGGTGCTTGGCGGCGGATTCCCGATTGGCGCGGTCGGAGGGTCGCGCCGCTTCATGGATGCGCTCGACGGAGGTTTCTGGTCCTTTGGCGACGAATCGTTCCCCGAAGTTGGAGTCACATTCTTTGCCGGTACGTTTGTGCGTCATCCGCTGGCTTTGGCGGCTGCTAAAGCTGTCCTGACTTATATGAAGGAGGCCGGCCCGGGGCTGCAGGAAGGGCTCGCCCACCGCACGACTTCTACTGTTGCCGAAATTCAGACGGCCTTCGATCGCCACGGGCTCCCAGTACGCGTTGAGCACTGCGGCAGCATTTTCTACTTCAGCTTTCCGCATTCGGTCCGCTTTGGGAGTTTGCTCTACTATCATCTGCGGGAAAAGGGAGTCCACATCCAGGAAGGATTCCCCTGCTTCCTCACCAGCGCCCACACAGACGCGGATCTGGCGCATGTCGTCCGTGCGTTCTCGGACAGCCTGGATGAGATGTGCGCCGCGGGTTTGCTCCCCGAATCGCCGCAGAGTATGCCGGCTGGCGACTCCGAGCCGGCAATTACGGAAGCGCCGATCACCCAACCCCAACTTGAAATCCTGCTCTCGGCGAAGCTGTCCGACGAAGCCAATTGCAGCTATAACGAGGCCTTCACCTTGTCCTTGCGAGGACAACTCGATGAACCGGCTCTCGCGTCAGCTATCGATCAGTTGCTCGCGCGTCACGACGGTTTGCGCGCCACCTTCGATCTCGAACAGCAACGGATTCGTTTTGCCCCCCGGCACGACATCCGGATCGAATCCCTCGACTTCTCGACCGAACACGCGGCGCAGGCCAAACTGGATGAGCTAATCCACCAGGATGCGGCAACGGCCTTTGATCTCGAGCACGGGCCGCTGGTTCGGGTACGTCTTGCCCGGCTAGGACCGGATCGTCACATCCTGCTGTTCACGTCGCACCACATTGTGTGTGACGGTTGGTCGACCAACGTTTTGGTCGAGGAACTCGGAAAGCTGTACACTGCCCGAAAGACTCGTTCCGAAGCGCGGATGAGCGAGCCGATGTCGTTTGCCCGTTTTGCTGTCGACGAGGCAGCCAAGACGGCGGAAGCGGGGTCGGCCCAAACCGAGCAGTACTGGATCAATCAGTTTAAAGAACTTCCTCCGCCGCTTGACCTTCCGACCGATCGGCCTCGCCCGGCAGTGAAGGACTTTGCTGGTGGAACGGTGCGGCGCACCATCGGCCCTGAAGCGACGCAGAAGATACGCAAGGCTGGCGCTGCCCAAGGCAGCACGTTGTTTGTGACTTTGCTCTCAGGATTTGAGGCGCTGTTGTCGCGGCTGACCTCGCAGAGCGACGTGGTCGTCGGCATTCCCTCGGCCGCGCAATCGCTCTTGGCAGGTCAGACCCTGGTTGGCCACTGCGTCAACTTCCTGCCGATTCGCGCGCGTGTTCCGGGCGGCGAACCGTTTCGGGATCTGCTCCGGAGTAGCCAGAAAGCTCTCTTCGATGCTTATGAAAATCAGAGTTACACGTTCGGCACATTGATCCGGAAACTCGGCATCATTCGCGATCCCAGCCGGCTGCCACTCGTCGAGGTGCAGTTCAACCTCGAACGCGTCGGGTCGAAGTTGCCTTTCGATGGGCTTGAGGTCGAGGTCGATTCCTGCCCGAAGCGTTTCGTCAACTTCGATCTGTTCCTGAACATAGTCGAAAGCTCGCAAGGATTAGTGCTCGACTGTGACTACAACAAAGCATTATTTGACGAAGCAACTGTACTTGCGTGGTTGAGCTACTACGAACAGTTTCTGCTGTCGGCAGCGGCGGATCCATCCTTATTCATAGGCGACGTTCCTCTGTTGCCCGCCTCCGAACTGAATGATTTAGTTTTCGGATCTAATCAGAGCGCGGCCGAATATCCGAAGCACCTCCGGGTGCATGAGCTGTTCGAGCGCAAGGCGGCGGAATTCCCATCCCAGACGGCTGTTAGCGGCCGGGGTGCGTCCTTTTCTTACGCGGAACTGAACCAGAGGGCGGACAAATTGGCATCCGTTCTGGCCCAAGCTGGCGCGGGACGGGGAACTCTCGTCGCACTCCTCGCCGAACGGTCTGCCGACATGGTCACGGCTCTTCTCGCGATTCTTAAGACGGGCGCGGCTTATCTGCCGCTTGATCCCGCCTATCCGAAATCACGGCTGGATTTTATCCTCGAGGAGGCACGCCCTGCCGTTGTCCTGACCGAGACCGCGCTCGCTGCCGATCTGAACGCACCAGCAAGCCACATTGTATTGCTGGACGGAGATTGGGCGCAGCGGCCCGCCGCTCCCGTGCACGCGACGGGTACAGCGGAGGACCTTGCTTACGTGATCTACACTTCGGGTTCCACCGGAAAACCCAAGGGCGTCCAGATTCCGCATCGTGCGTTGGTCAATTTCCTGTATTCCATGCAGCGCGAACCCGGTTTGCAGCGATCGGACCGCCTGTTAGCCGTGACCACGATTTCGTTCGATATCGCAGCCCTTGAGATTTTTCTCCCGCTGGTCACCGGAGCTACCGTGTTCGTCGCTTCACGCGAGGACACGACAGATGGATCACGCCTTCACGCATTAGTCTCCGAGCACGGCATCACGGTTTTGCAAGCCACACCTTCAAGTTGGCTGCTGCTGCTCGAAGCCGGATGGGAACCCAACGCTTCGTTGAAAATGCTCTGCGGCGGAGAGGCGCTGACTGCATCCCTGGCCGAGAAACTAGCGCGCCCTGACGCGCAACTCTGGAATATGTACGGCCCGACCGAAACGACCGTGTGGTCGGCGGTCTCGCTTATTGGCGCGGGCGCGCCGGTACGGATCGGCAGCCCGATCGCCAACACCCAGTTCTATGTTCTGAGCGAGAGCCGTCGAATGCAGCCATCGGGCGTGCCCGGCGAGTTGTATATCGCAGGTGATGGCGTGGCAGCGGGCTATTTCAACCGGCCCGAGCTGACCGCGGAGCGCTTCCTCGCGGATCCGTTCCGCCACGGCAATCGCATGTACCGGACGGGCGACCTCGTGCGGGCTCTGCCGGGAGGGCAGTTCGAATTTCTGGGCCGCCTGGACGATCAGGTCAAGATTCGCGGCTTCCGCATCGAATTGGGCGAAATCGAGTCGGTGTTGGCGAATTGCCCTGGCATAAAGGAGGTTGCCGTGGCGGTCCGGGAAGAACGGGGCGCTAAGCAACTAGTTGCATTCTGTGTGGCCGCAGGCAATCCTCCCGAGATCGGCACGCTCCGTGCCCGCGTCACCTCGGCGCTTCCCGCCTACATGATGCCGAGTTTCTTCACCTTTGTCGAAACCCTGCCGCGCACGCCGAATGGCAAGCTCGACCGCCGCGCGCTATCGCGGCTGCCCGTCTCGGCCGCACCCGCGGGCGAACGGCGGGAGCCCACGCCGGCGGCCAATCCGATGCAGGCCCAACTCGTCGCCATCTGCAATGAAGTTTTGGCGAGCGATCAGGTCGGCATCGACGATGACTTGTTTGAACTCGGCGCCGATTCGATTCAGGTGTTCAGGATTGTCTCGCGCGCGAATAGGGCGGGGATGACCTTAACGGCCGGTGATGTGCTGCGGCACCGGACGGTAGAAAATATTCTTACGGAAGCTACAATGGCCGGACGTGCTCCCGCGGAAGTTGCCAGAAAAGGGCCGGAATCGATTGTGCGTGTTTCCCGTCAGAATTTCCGGATTGATCGCAACAAGTTCAGTTCGAATTAGCTAACCACTCCTGCTATGAATGCAGAATTGACCAACCTCGAAAACGCCGCGCAGGAAGACGCGTATCTCTTTCCATGCAGCGTTGTGCAGCGTACCTGCTGGTTCTTGGACCGGCTGTCGCCCGGTACTGCCGCGATGAACATCGCAGTGCGATTTCAACTGGAAGGACGTATCGATACCGCCAAACTCGAACAGGCATTTCTCGAGATTGTGCGTCGCCACGAAGTGCTCCGGACCCGTTTCGTCGTTCAGGACGGCGAACCTGCTGCTTTTGTGCAGCCCGAAGCGTCCTTTCACCTCAGCGTTGTCGATTTGACGGACCTTCCAGCCGGCTCCATTGCCGCCGAGAGCGATCGCATCGCCACCGCTGAGGCTCACGTCGGCTTTGATATCACGACCGGCCCGCTGCTGCGAGCCACTCTGCTGAAGACCGGATCCACCTCGGCGATGTTGCTGATGACCATGCATCACATCATTTCCGATGGTTGGTCTATCGGCGTGGTCACGAATGAACTGGGCGCGTTGTACGAGGCTTTAGTCTACGATCAGACGCCCGCTCTGCCGCCGCTCGAGATTCAATACGGCGATTACGCCTGCTGGCAGCGCGACTGGATCGCCAGCGGACAGCTCTCCGCCGAACTGGACCATCTCAAGGCGAAACTCGATGGCTTCCAGCCAATCTATATTCCCACCGACAAGGAGCGGCCGTCCACTCCGGCCGGACTCGGTGACATCCGCTCCGTCCTGCTGCCCCGTGCGCTTACAGATAGTCTCAAACAGCTTAGCGATCGGAACGGCTGCACGCTGTTTGTGACCATGTTCTCGGCCTTCGCCGCCCTGATGAGCCTCGAGACCTCGCAATCCGATGTGACCATCCGGACCCAGACTTCCGGACGCGACCGCGTCGAACTCGAGACCTTGATTGGCTGGTTCGTCAACTCGATCGTGCTGCGTACGGACCTCTCGGGTAACCCCACGTTCGCCGAGTACGTGACGCGCAACCGGGATGTTGTGCTCGACTCGTTGTCTCATCAATCTGTTCCCTTCGAAATGCTGATGAACGCGATCGAACCCAAATATTCCTCGACTCGGCAGCTTCCGTTCCAGGTCAACTTCATCTTCCAGCGCGACTTTGTCCGGCCCTGGGACCGCGGCGGCATGCGCTTCATTCCGATTCCGTCGAAAGCCGCCGGAACGTTCGTGGACTTGAACTTCTTCCTGGTCGAGCGCGAAGACGGTTGGCGTCTTTCGGTCGATGTGAATAAGGATGTGTTTCTGCCGGAAACGGGAATGCGGTTCCTTGATAATTTCCGCAGCATCCTCGAAACTGTCGTCCAGAATCCGTCCATCAGAGTTTCGGAAATCGCTTTAAAGCAGAAACGGAGCGCTGGCTCGTCCGCTACGACCGCCATCAACGACGTTTCCTTCAATAACTTCGTTCCGCCTCGCAATGAATGCGAAGAAGAGATCATTTCCATCTGGAAGAGCGTTCTGAAGGCGAAGGTGGTAGGCGCTTACAGCAACTTTTTCGATCTCGGCGGCCATTCACTGTTAGCCGTGAACATGCTCGAACAGCTCCGCAAACGCTATGGGCACGATATCAAGATTCCCGAACTGTTCCTGGATCCGACGCCCGCCGCAATGGCGCAGATCATCACCGGAAAAGCAGACTACTCCGACGCGCGGGATCTGATACCCATTCAGGGCGAAGGAACGCGTGCTCCGTTTTACATGATTGGAGGTGACCACTGGTTCCGGCCGCTCGCCAACTACGTCGGAAAACAGCGGCCCTTTGTCGGAGTTCCGCTTCTCAAGTACCGCCACCTGGATCTCAGTGCCGCGCGCTCGAGCGTAGCCGAGGAACTCGCGAAGCTTCTTATGCATCAGCAGCAGGATGCACCATTCCTTCTCGGCGGCTGGTGCGCTGACGGATTAACGGCCTTTGAAGTAGGCCGCGCCATCGAGCGGCAAGGCGGCGCGGTCGCTCTCGTCGTTCTCTTCGATGCCATGAACCCGGACTACTATCGTGATGCGCGCGGTCTGATGCATTCGGCTGGCCGTACACTGCACAGCCTTCGCGCCATCATGCAGGGTAATGCGGAGCAGGGCATTCTTACCGCGACCAAGAACCTGGTGGGCGCGATTGGCATTGCGATCGGCCGTGCCAGCAAACGTCTTGCAAGCTTCCAGCGGCCATCGGCCGCCGATACAACCGTTTCCTTTCCATTAGCCGTGGTCCGGCCATTCGTGGGAATGCTCGAAGAGCCGGATCTCGGCTGGAAGCACTCCAGCCGCAAGCCTATCCGGGTCGTCGAAGTGTCGGGCGATCATAGTTCAATCTTCAAAGAACCCAACGTGAAGGAACTCGGCGAGAAACTGCGCGAACAACTCGACCTTGCCTCTCACTGAGAGAGTACTGTTACCTGACGCCGTTCCGTCGCGCTATGATCAAGAACCGTTATCTGAAGAACTGAAGTTCTTTTGCTGGGGCCTATCGATGCGCCTTTTTGAAATCCTGCTCGCTATTTGCATGACCACGGCGAGCCTGCTCTTTGGCTTCGCCCGCGGTCGTACGGTCGTGGGATTCGCGCTGGCTGTTTGCGCCATCGTCCTGATACTCCATCTCTTGATTGAGGGGTATCGGTTGCAGGCCGTACCCATTTACGGCGGGTTTCTTCTGCTGTGTCTCTGTGCTGCCTGGAATCCGCAGTCATTTTGGGGCCGCGGTTTCGGCGGCCTGATATGCATTGGCTCTTGCTGGTTGGGAGCGCTCGCCTGCTATGTCTACCCGGTTATCCGCTTCCCCGGGCCGGGGGGACCGTACGCGATTGGCACACGAGTCTTTTATTTGCATGACCCCTCGCGCATCGAGAAGTATGGGTCGACTCCTGACGGCAAGAGACGCTTTGCTATTCAGATTTGGTATCCGGCAGCGGACTGCGGAGGGCCGCGCGCGACCTATCGCGATCGTGCTGCGCTCATCTGGAAGTCGGCCCATTTGCGGCATGTCCGCACCCATGCCTGCATCGACGCTCCCTTTGCTCCCGGGCAGACCAAGTGGCCGGTTGTGTTCTTCAGCCCATCTTCGGGGGGATTCCGCAGCCAGAACACCTTTATGGCGGAGTATCTGGTCAGCCGCGGGTACATCTTCGTTGCTTTTGATCATCCCGATACCTCATCGCGAGTTGTTTTCCCCGACAAAAGCGTCATGCACAGTCTCCCCGACGTGTGGCTCGATTTGACTTCGCACGCGAACATGCGCCGTTCTGAGGTCAAGACGACCGACATCCTCGAGACCAATGTGGCGGATATGCGCTTCACGCTCGATCAATTAGAACGAAGCGGCCCCAGCGATTCCTTGTACGCCGTTTCACGCTACATCGACTTCTCGCGAGTCGCCGCCGTCGGTCATAGTTTTGGAGGCGCTGCCGCGGCCGAGGCGTGCCGTCTCGATCCGCGCTTCCGCACTGGTGTCAACATGGACGGCTGGATGTTCGGGGAGGTAAACACAGCCGGCGTTGGCAAGCCGTTCCTTTTTCTTGTGGAGGGTCAACCACTGGACCATCCGGATGAGGGGCCGTTCACGGATGATGAGCCGGGGCTCGGGCGCGAAGGAGACGCTCAGTTTTTCAAGGCGGCACAGAATAGCGTTGCCCACTCGGGCGGATGCCTGATCCGGCTTATGAACGCCAACCACGGCAGTTTCTCCGACATGGCATTATACGTTCGTCCTTACCCGTGGAGACACAATGACGGACTGGATGCGCAGCTTGGCCATCACATCGTCAATGAGCTTGTGGGAGCGTTTCTTGACGATGAGCTCGGCCGCTCGAACGATCTTTTCCCCAAAACAATACAGCAAAATGACCGTTTTATAGAAGCTGAATGCGGGACTCTGGCTCCTCGCTAGGGCCCCAGAACTGAATAGACAGGAGAATGAAATGTTAACGCGTCACGCTGACATTTCCGGAGACTCGCTGATAGCCCTCCGACCAGAGACTTCGGGAGCCTTCAAAGCCAACTACAATCGGATACCGTTCCTGCTGGAACATCACCTCCACAACCATCCGCTTTTCGAACTGTCGTACATCGTGAAGGCGGCAGAACGCCTCACAGCCAAAATGCCTGACAGGGTGTACTACAACATGGGTGACCTGGCCATCGGGCGAGGCTGGGACTATACGGGCGATCATTCCTTTCGCGGCAGCCACGTTCTCGAACGCATCCAAACCGCGGGAGCCTGGATCATCCTCAAGAGCGTGCAGGTTCTGCCCGAGTATGCCGATGTCCTCAAAGCGATTCTCGATGACATCCACGCTGCGAGCGAACGCGAGTACGAGGACTGCACATACCAGCGCAATATCAGCGTGATTGTTACTTCTCCTCGCCGCAAGACCCACTACCATATGGATCGCGATTGCAACTACCTGCTCCAGATCCGGGGATCAAAAATGACCTATGTCTTCGACGGGCGTGACCCAGGCGTCGTGACCAATCAGGAATTGGAACGCTTCTATTCAGGGGATATCAATGCTGCGACGTATCGCGAAATCCTGCAACAGAAAGCGCTGGCGTTTCCGCTTACCCCGGGTACTGGCGTTCACATCCCCGTTACGTTCCCCCACTGGGTTCAAAACGACGACAACATCTCCATTTCGGCGAGCATCAATTTCTGCTTCACGGATTCAAGCATTCCCGACATTTATCAGATCAATCACCGCCTCAGAAGATTAGGCCTCAACCCGCGACGCGCCGGGGAGTCTCCGCTCGCCGACACTGCAAAGAAGGCCGTGGCGAAACTCGCGAGGGTCGCTCTCAAGCACGGCTGATCGGCCGTGCTCAATTTCACTTAGAAAGGTAACTTGTACTCATGAATGCCCCAGTAACCAGCTCGGCTCTCGAATCGCCACTACACGCCGCTATCGAATTTGATCAGGAGCAACTCGCCCGCTGCTTCGATCGGGAGCCGTTCGGGTTCACGCATACTCTCAGCCAACTCGATCTGTTCCGCACGCCCGCGCTGCATCGTCTCGCTGAGAAGATGTCGAATGCGCCCAAGGATTACCTCGTCGCCGCGGGAGCGTCCGCCGCTGGAACTCAGTTCTTTTCGGTTCCGATGGTGCCGAAGAACGCCGTCGAAGCGCTGGAGAACCTGGACACGACGCCGTGCCGCATTCTGATCAAGCGCGCCGAGAATCACGACGCCGATTTCCGCGACCTGATCCACACGCTTTTCGAGCAGGTAAAGGAAGCCGTCCCCGGCCTGCGTCGAGAGAAGATTCTGCGTCTCGAATCCGGACTTCTCGTTACGTCCGCCGCCACTATCACGCCCTTTCACTACGACGAGGAGATCGGCTTCTTCTCGCAAATCGAAGGCGATAAAATCTACCACGTATATTCGCCCACGGTTGTTCAGGAAGAGGAACTCGACCGGTTTTCCATCTACGGCGGCTCCATACTGGCCCCGCTCGAGTTGAACGGGCGCGATCCCAGTTGCGAATATGTGTACCATTTGAAGGCTGGCAAAGGCTTCCATCAGCCCAAGTGCGCGCCTCACTGGGTAGAAACCCGCAATTCGCGTTCCGTCTCCTACACGTTTGTCTTTGAGACCGAACACACCCGCGCCGAGGGCCGCACACGAGCCTTCAATCACTACATGCGCCGCGCCGGTCTCAAACCCGCACCGCTTGGATCAAAACCCGGCATAGACCAGTTCAAGTCGGAAGTTATGGCTGGTGTTATCCCCGCCCGGAAGGCTGCCGTCTCGGCCGTCCGGAAGTTGCGCGGCCGCTAACGATGCCGGCTGTCACGCCCAAACCTCGACTGCAGCGTCACTTGGCAAAGCGGCGGTTTTGGATCGCTGTGATTGCGACGCTCTGCGTGGCTGGGCTTGCCGCCGGCGCTGTAATCCTGGTCCTGCCGCGCACCCAGTCAGGCGCGGACTTTCTCGTGGACCGCGATGATCCGGTGCATGCCGACCTCATTTACCTCCTGGGCGGCAATTACGACGTACGCGGCCCGGAAGCTGCCAGGCTCTTCAACCTGCATCTGGCGCCCAGGATCCTCCTCGCGCGCGAACCCGGGAGCCCTGGCGGCAGCCAGAAGAATTTCACCGATACGACCGTCCGCATCCTCTTGGACCGGGGCGTCCCGCGCGACCGTATCGTGCAGATCTATCCTTCTAATGGTGTCCGCAGCACTGCCGACGAAGCGCGCGCGTTGGCTTTGTACCTGAGGACCTATCCCGCACATACCATCCTCGTAGTGACCAGCCCGTTTCATACACGCCGTGCCCGCCTGGCGCTCGGACGCGCCATTACTGGCGGTCACCAGTTACGAATGATCGCCGCGCCGGGCGACTGTAATCCGGAGAACTGGCGTGAAACGCCCTCTTGCCGGCAGGCAGTGGCCGACGAGTGGTTAAAGCTCGGCTACTACTTCGTGACATTCTGGGGCTGACCGCCATGACAAAAGTCGCCCGGTAAATATCTCATTTAATCCCAATCGCTTAGCTGGTTGCCTCGCAATCGGGCTGCACGCCTTCCGGTCACACTCGCGCGTGAAAGGGACTAAATGGGTAACTGGACTGAGGCGGATCTCCAACAGCAATATGAGCGCGCCGGTGCAAATGGTTGGGTTGCGTTCTTCGAGAGTTCCGCGACCGCACATGGCTTCGCCCCCGAATTTCTCATGGGGATCGCCAGCCGCGAGACAAACATGCAGAACATCAAGGGCGACGAACGCGACGGCGTTTTTCATGGCTTCGGCATCATGCAGGTAGACGTCAACAGCTTCCCGGATTTCTGCAAATCCTGGACTCCCGATCAGGTCGCCCCATCGATCGACTTCGGAGCGCGCGTGCTTGCGGCCAACCGCGACTTCCTCGCCCGCCGTCACATCCTCGATCTCAGATCGATTGCGGCGTCCTACAATACCGGCGCAGGTAACGTGTGCCAATCCTATGCGCGGCATCGCGATGTGGACAGCACCACCGCTGGCAAGAACTACGGCAGAGACGTGCTCGACCGCACGGATTGCTTTACCAAACTGCGCGCGGCGGACCGCCCCAAGGCCGCCTGAACTGCCCTACGATTCCATTTCACGTACCAGCCGCAGACAGAATACCAGCGGGATGACGCCGGCCAGACCGAAACTACAGTCGATTGCACGCCAGAAGACCGGAATCCCGCGTACGGCGCCGGCAATCATCGCCAACGGAATTACTCCAGAGCACGCGATCACTCCAAACTGCAGTACCCACTTGTTCTTCACTGGGTCCAGCCACGGTCCGACAAAGGCGATCGCAATGACCAAGTGCGCGAACGCCAGCCAGTCCGTACCATAGGCAACAAACGGGTAATGCGTATAGGTAGTCGTCAGGCCTGCTTGAACACGCCCAACCCATAAACCCAACGCGGCATCGCCGTATCCCGCCCACTGTACGAACCTGAACAACTGCGTCACTTCCCGTTGCAGCGGAAAGGCGGTGAGCCCGCTTGCTATCAGTCCAAGCATGAAGAGCGCAAGCCAGATTCGCACCCGTTTCAGCCGCCTCGCATATTCGTTCAGTCCCGTACCGGCGAATTGCAGCTCCGCGACGTGCATGTTTACAGGCTACTCGGCGCGCCATGGGTGAATGTGAAAAAATGCTTGGACATGAACAAATTGTTCCTCTCGCTCCTTCTCGTGCCTGCCGCTTTACTTGCTCAGGCGCCGTCGTCTAACCCGCTCAGCGCGGGAACGAAAATGATGTACACCATCGTGACCGGCAATGTGGTCAAGGCAGCCGAGGAAATGCCGGAAGAAAACTACTCATTCAAACCGGCGCCGGACGTGCGGACCTTCGGCCAAATCGTCGCTCACGTCGCCGATGCGCAGCACCATTTCTGCAGCGTTGTTTCGGGTGATAGCAGCAAATCACCGGACGTCGAGAAGAACAAGACGTCGAAGGCCGACATTGTTCAGGCGCTCAAAGAAGCAGTCGACTACTGCACGAAGACCTACGATGGCCTGACTGACGCGCAGGCGATACAGACGGTGAAGTTCTTCGGCCGTGATCTCCCGAAGTTGACTGTACTCGACTTTAACAGCGCGCACACTGACGAGCATTACGGAAATCTTGTCACGTATATGCGCATCAAGGGCCTAACGCCGCCCTCCAGCCAGCATTAATTGGTGGCCCGACCTGCCTCGCTACTCAGCGGCTTCGTCGCTGAGTTCCGGCAGATCTTCGCCCTCGAGAGAAGAAACAAGCACGGAGACGATCATTTCAAGACCTTCCTGATCGTCTTCGTCAAATCGGCCTTTTTTCTTGCTATCTAGGTCGAGCACGCCCAGCACCCTGCCCCAGTTGAGCAGCGGAACCACAATCTCGGCAGCCGATTCCGCATCGCACGCGATGTGGCCTTCGAAGTCGTTCACGTCGGCCACCACGACGCTCTCTCCCGTCGATGCAGCCGTCCCGCAGACCCCCTTCCCAAATGGAATGCGGGCGCACGCGGGCTTGCCCTGGAACGGACCGAGCATCAGTTCCTCTTCGTTATCCCCCGCCAGATAAAAGCCAGCCCAACTCACATCGGGCAACGAATGGTACAACAGCGCGGCCGTATTCGCCGCGTTCGCAATCAGGTCCGTTTCCTCCCCGAGCAAGTTCTGCAGTTGCTCGCAAAGAGTGGCGTACAGTTCCGCCTTCGGCTTGGCCGTGTCTACTGGTGTGAACGGTTGCATGCTTCGCCGAATAGTGTATCGCTTTCGTCAACTCAGTGTTGCAGTTGTGCTTCCTGCGTTTCACTTTCACGCTGTACGGCGGCCAGTTCTGACTTAAGCAGGGGATTGTGCGGAAAGCGCGCCAGTGCGGCTTTTAGCAGTGCAATCGATTTGCCTGGCTGGTGTTCGCGCCGGTAAATCGCCGCCAGCAGAACCTCCGCATCGTAGCGCGTCGCGGTGCCGTGCTGCCGCACCTGCTCCAGTTCCTGAATGCCGTCCGGCACGCTGCCCTGAAAACCGCCCAGAAAACTCAACATCCGCAGATAAAACGGCAGCGAACCAGCTACGTATTTGTAGACGCCGGGTATGAGATGCGCATCCGCTAAACCTGGATCTTTCGCCAGCGCTTCTTCTTCCACCCGATTCGCCGCCGTCGCCGATTTCAGCGCCGAAATATATTCTTTGTCCCCGAAAAAGAAAGTAGCCTGCAAGCCGTACGCTACGCCTACCGCATACAGCGTGTTCGCATCTTTCGCGTTATCGGCATAAGACAGTACGTGATTCACGCACCGGTTGAATTCATTCCGATCGGCCTGCGTGAAATTCAGCCGCGGCCGTTTCAGAAATGAATTCGATGCATCCACCAGACTCGTCGTCAACTCCCCCTGGCGGTACATCTGACGATAAAGAATCGTCTCCGCTACGTCGTTGTAGCCGGGCAGGTCGTTCGGATTTGCCTTCAGTTGCGCCTCGAAATAACGCAGCGCCCCGTCATAGTCCAGGTTGTAATAGGCCGTAAACCCTGGGTTCAGCACCGGATCCGCCGCGCCGAATAATCCGGAGGCCAGCAACAGACAACCAAGCGCGGCGCCGACATTCCTCATGAATCCTGCGTACTTGGCCCGCTTCACGGGCGATTTACGGAACAAGCTCTGAAACTCCTCCGGAGCGGTCTGCGAAAGCACGGTCAGTTCCCGATTGATAGGACGCGGCCAAAAACGCTCATCGAATGTCACCGGGGCTCTCTGGTTCCAAGGACAGACGTCCTGGCAAATGTCACACCCAAAAATGTGATTACCCAGCATCGCCCGTTCCTCATCATTGAAGTCGCCGCGCTTCTCAATCGTCAGATATGAGATGCATCGCCGTGCATCTACGGTCCAGTTCTCTGGACCGGGCACGATGGCTGCCGTTGGACATGCATCTATGCAACGGGTGCAAGTGCCGCAGCGGTCGGGCGGCGCGCTATCGGGAGCCAAATCGAGCGCTAGCAGGATCTCGCCGAGAAAAAACCACGACCCCTGCTCCTGATTGATCACGCAGGTGTTCCTTCCGATCCAGCCAAGTCCCGCCGATCGCGCGTAAGAACGTTCCAGTAGTGGCGCCGTGTCGACGCAAATTCGATACGCGAAGCGCCCGCCGCTGTGTTCGGTCAATTTCTCGGCCACCCTCTCGAGCGCCTCGCGCATCAGAGCGTGATAATCCTCGCCCCAGGCGTACCGCGAAATCCATCCTTTTGCGGGATCGGGATCTGTGTGCGGGTGCGGCGCGTTGTACAGTTTGCCCACGCACAAGATGGAACGGGCTTCCGGAAGCAGCGCACGCGGATCCGATCGTACGTCGCCGCGATGATCGGTGAGGTACGCCATCTCGCCGGCCTTGCCCTGCCGCTTCCAATCTTCAAATCGTGGGAAATCTGAATGCGGGGGCGCAGGCGTGATGCCGGCCAGCTCGAAGCCACATTCTTGCGCGATGTCCTTTACCTGTTGCGAAGTAAGCGGCGTGATGCTTCCCTGATTGCCATTCTAGCCGGGCAGCCAAGCTCGGCTGGGGCGGCGCGTAACGCTACCATAAAACTTCCGGATTCGTTTTGCCTGCATCTTCCTCTTCTCTACTCCACTTTGAAAATGTTTCCGTGCAGCGTGGGGAACGCATCGCCCTCGATTCGGTCACGCTGCATGTCCGCTGCGGCGAACACGTCGCCATCCTGGGGCCGAATGGAAGCGGCAAATCGACTCTCATCAAAACCATCACGCGTGAGTGTTATCCCTTATTGCGCCCCGATACACGGTTGGAGATCATGGGGCAGACCCGGTGGGATATCTTCGAGCTCCGCGCCCATATCGGCCTGGTCAGTAACGATCTTATGGCGCGCTGCACGCGTGACATCACTGGCCGCGAATTGGTCGTATCCGGGTTCTTTGGCTCGATCGGTCTCTGGCCGAATCATCACGTCGAACCGTATATGGAAGATACGGCGCGTAGCGCCATGCAGCGTCTGGGCGTCGCGCATCTCGCAAACCGCTGGCTGGACGAACTATCGAGCGGGGAAGCCAGGCGCCTCTTGGTCGCTCGTGCGCTCATCCACCAGCCCGAAACGCTCCTGCTCGACGAGCCTACTACTAGTCTGGATCTCACCGCGCTGCACGACGTGCGACAGAGCCTCCGTACTTTGGCGCAGGACGGTGTGGGACTGCTGCTCGTAACCCATCATCTCGATGACATAATCCCCGAAATCGACCGCGTGGTTCTGCTGCGGAATGGCCGGATCTTCGACGATGGACCCAAGGCGGAGGTCCTCACTTCCGCGAAGCTGTCGTCCATGTTCGGAGTCGAGGTACAAGTATCGGAGCGGTCCGGGTATTACCACGCGTGGTAACATTCTTCACCCGCAAGTGTCTGATATTTAAGAGGATGTATCGATTTCTGCCATTTCTGTTCGCTGCGCGTAGGAACCATACAATGCCCCATGGCAGCAGTTCGCTTGAGCGTGCTTCTGCATCTCCTATACCGGCCCTATACTGGGGCCAGTAGGAAGTGGTCTGCTCCGACGCGCTTAACTGTGTGCGATAGGGGCAGGGAAATTGCGCGGGTAAACCGGACAACGTCCCTCATCAGGAGGAGTAAGACAAACACGAATGCCAAAAACAATAAAATATTTCGAGAAGGCGATCGCAGTAACCGCCAATGCCGCGTGGCATGTTTTCGACCGTTTGAATCAGATCAATCAGAACCCGTCGTTTATTCCGAAGTGGTCTGACAAACCGCTCCTGAAGAGCTACCAGAAAGTAAAGCCCCCGCTCGGATGGCCGCGCGAAACCGACTCTCTCTGCCCGCGCTGCATTCCCGAGATTCGTAAAAAGATCGTTGACGGCGAGATCGATTACAAGATTCTCCTGAACGAACCCGTCGGCGAAATCAAGGCCAAGATTATTGAACGCGATGGCAAGATCCTGATGGTGAAGGACTGCCCGAAGCATGGCCACTTCGAAGACCTGATGTCGATCGACCCCGCGTTTTCGACCCACCTCGAAGAAGTTTTCCCGGGCCGCGATATCCGCGCCCACAATGACGAGAAACTGCACAACCACGGCACCAGCACCATCACACATGGCCGCGGCTCGGTTTTGACCATCGATCTCACCAACCGCTGCAATATGATGTGCGACCCGTGCTTCATGGATGCCAATCAGGTTGGCTTCGTGCACGAGTTGAGCTGGGAAGACATCAAGACCCTGCTCGACAACGCCATCTCGATCAAACCGCGCCGCCAGATGTCGGTGCAGTTCTCCGGTGGCGAGCCCACGCTCAGCCCGTACTTCCTGGACGCAGTTCGCTACTCGCGCAAGGTCGGCTACAACAGCGTGCAGGCCGCCACGAACGGTATCGAATTCGCCAAGCGCCCTGATTTCTGCAAGGAAGCCGCCGAAGCGGGTCTGCGTTACGCCTATCTTCAGTTCGATGGCATCGGCAACGCCGCCAACTCCCATCGCGCTGTCGGAAATCTCTTCGACGTGAAGCTCCAGGCCATTGAAAACCTGTGGTGCCATGGCGTCGATATTGTCCCGGTCATCACGATCATCAACGGTATCAACAATGAGCAGGTCGGCCGCGTCGTCCAGTTTGCACTGGATAACCCCAAGAAGATCCCCTTCCTCTCATTCCAGCCGGTTTCGTTCACGGGACGTGATGAGGCGGTAACCGATGAGCGCCGCACGGCCCAGCGTTACACCCTCTCGCACCTGGCGCATGACGTAAAGAATCAGACCGGTATCGGCGAGCCCGTCCGCGACTGGTTTCCCATCAGCTTCATGAGCACCTTCTCGGACTTCGCCGATCTGGTGCATGGACCGAATGCCGATTGGGGCCAGTTGAGCTGCGGCTGCCATCCGAACTGCGGTATCGGTATGGCCGTCATGTGCGACAAGGAAACCAAGGAATACGTTCCGGTTACCGCATTCCTCCACGCCGACCAGTTGGCCAAAGACATCGCGCGCATCAACGATGCCGCTCGCGGCCGCTTCCTGTCAGTTGTAGGCGTGACGCTCGCACTCTTGCGCAACTACGATCCGTTCAAGGCGCCTACGTACTTCAAACTGGGCGATCTCGTCGCTAAGTTCGACAAGTGCTTCGGCATGTCGAAGAAGGCGCAAACCGGCGGGTACGGCAAGGTCAGCGGCGATCGCACGATGCAGGACATCACCAAGCGCCGCAACGATCGTTGGAACTTCCTGTTCATCGCCGGTATGTGGTTTCAGGATCTGTTCAACTACGATTTCCGGCGCACCGAACAGTGCATCATTCCGTACGCCACGCAGGAAGGCGAAATCTCCTTCTGCGCTTACAATACAGGCGTTGGCTGGCGCAACATCATCGAGAAGATGCACATGTCCGCTACTCTCACTAAGTGGTACGACGAGCGTGGGCGTCACGAAATCTTCGCCGGTAACAAAGCGGTGCCGCTGGGCGAAGTCAAGCACAGCCTGGTGCTCAAGAAGGAGCATGTGGAAGCGGATCGCCAGCATGACCTCGACGATCTCGGTATTGCGAAAACCGCTCGCGAAGAAAAGAAGCGCAAGCGGGACGCGGAACTCGCCAAGCGGCTCGAAGACGAGAAGATGATGCGTCTTTATCGCGAGCACATTCTCGGCGAGAAGAAGCGTCGAGGGCTTCGTACCGATCGATGGTCTCCTCAACACCACCAAGGCCCCGGCCAAGCCTGCCGAAAAGCAGGAAGAAGTCGGCGCCATGGGTGACTAGTTCGCAACCTCCCGAGCGCCCGGGGCAACCCGGGCGCTTTTTTCATTTCTGCGCCGGTTCCTTCAACGCTGGCTCGATCGGTTTCCCCACCCCTGGCACCTGCCCCGCGTAATCTTCGCCGAGCGTAGCCGCTACTGTCGATGCGATCTGGTTTTGATAAACGGGCGTATGTCGCAGTTCACCTTTACGCGGCGTGTCCGGCCCCATAATCATCAACCAGACATTCTTGGACGCCGGTGCTTTCTCGCCGTGTGTGGTCCACTCCGAGCCCATTCCCCGCCCATGATCGGTCGCGAACACTAGCGTGGTTTTATCGCGGTACTCCGGCATGCCCTGAACCGCCTCCCACAGCTCCCGCACATACTGATCCGCCCGATGTGCCGCATCCAGGTACAGATCGTAGCGTTTGCCGTGGGCCCAGTCGTCAGTCTCGCCCAAGCTGACAAAAAGAACGCGTGGATGCTCGGCCTTCAAATACTCGATCGCTGTGTAGAACGGGATGGAATCGAACGGCTCATCATCCCAATATCTCGGTCCATCGTGCTTGAGTGTGTTTAACAGGCCGACACGAATGTTTCCGGGAAGCAGGTCGAACGGCTCCCATCCCGCGCTCACCAGCAGATGACTGCGTTTGACATTCAGGATCCAGGGAAACGCGTCCCAAGCCGCGAATGCCGCCATTTTGTCGTGGTAAGCTGGCCGGTCATTCAGCCATTCGAGGACGGAAACATTCGGATTCGGAACCTTATCGTTACTGTTTACTCGGGGATCCGCGACGCCGGTCAGAGCTTCGCTGTAGCCCGGATATGAGAAGTTCAGCCCATTCGTCACCGACATCGGAGAGCCCAGGTCCGGATCGCCATAGATCTGTCCTTTTACCGCAATGTGAGACCAGACGAACGGCATCAGTGCTGTCCGGCGCTCACTCGCTGAGCCCCGCCAGTACTTCGACTTCGTAGCGGCGACATCCTCGACACCGCCCGCATCTTTGTCGATCAGCGAGGCATCGGCGCCGCTGAAGACTTCCTGCCAGCGCAGGCCGTCGGTCATCACAAAGATTACGTTCTGGGTTTTGTTCGCAGCCCGCACCCAGCAGCAGACGAGGCTCATGCAGGCGAGAAAAGAGAGTATCCGTCGCAAGCTACTTATCGTAACCGTTGACGGGCTGCGCTCCGCTATGCTGTAGCTTCGATCTGCGCGGTCACTGCTTCCCAATCCTGCATCGCCTTCTCTAACTCCGCGCGCCGGGATTCGATCAGATTCGATAACCGCGTTGCTTCCTGAGCACTGACAAAATCCGATAGCGCCAGTTCCGAGTTCTGAATATCCGCCTCCAGCAGTGCGATGCGCGCCTCCAGTCCATCCGCCTCGGCCTGCATCTGTTTCAGCTTGATGGGGTTTACTCGCTTGGCGGGTTCCGCCTTCGGCATTGCGATCGGTTCGGCAGGAGGGACTCCGATCAAAACGTCGCTGCAGCGGCGCCGGCGTTTGGGCGGGACCTCCCTCCTTTCGCCACAGATAGTCTGCGTAGTTGCCGGGGAACACGCGGACTTCGCCCTCCCCGATCTCAAACACGCGGGTCGCCAGATGCTCCAGAAAATAGCGATCGTGCGAAACGAAGACCAATGTTCCAGTGAAGCTTTTCAGCGCTTCGAGCAAGACGTCTTTGGCACGGATGTCCAGGTGGTTCGTCGGCTCATCGAGCAGTAGAAAATTGGACGGCCGCAGCAGCATGCGCGCCAGCGCGTACCGGTTGCGCTCGCCGCCCGAAAGCACTCCAATGCGTTTGAACACGTCGTCTTCGCTGAACAGAAAACAACCGAGCAGGTTGCGCAGCTCCGTTTCTGTCGCTCGCGGAGCAGCGTCGCGAATGTCGTCGAACAGCCGCGCGTTCACATCGAGCTGTTTGTACTGGTCCTGCGCGAAGTAGTCGACCTCGGCGTTATGTCCCAGGGTGTACTCACCTGACGTCAACGGCTCCGTTCCCGCAAGCAGCTTGATCAGCGTCGATTTGCCCGCGCCATTCACGCCTGTCAGGGCAATTCGTTCCCCGCGCTCGATAATGAAACTGGCGTTGCTGAAAACGTGCTTCGCCCCGTAGCTCTTTGAGACATTCTTGCATTCGGCCACGACACGGCCGCTCGGCTTCGGTTGCGGAAAAGTGAAGTGAATCGTCCTTCTCTTCGGGCGGCAGTTCAATGCGCTCGATTTTTTCGAGTTCTTTGATCCGGCTCTGCACCTGCTTGGCTTTAGTCGCTTGATACCGGAACCGGCTGATGAACGCCTCAAGCTGCTGGATCTTTTCCTGCTGATTTCGATACGCAGCCTCGAGGGTCGCAAGCCTCTCGGCCTTCTGCATTCGATACTTCTCGTACCCGCCTGTGTAGAAGTGGACCCTCTTGTTCCAGATCTCCACAATCTTGTGGACCGTGACATCGAGGAAATATCGATCGTGCGAGATCAGGATATAGGCAAACTCGTAATTGGTCAGGTACTGTTCCAGCCAGGTCCGGGCCTCGATATCGAGGTGGTTCGTCGGCTCGTCGAGCAGCAGCAGGTTGGGCTTTTCAAGCAGCAGCTTTGCCAGGGCAATGCGCATCTGCCATCCGCCCGAGAACTCTTCCGTCTGGCGCGTCCAGTCTTCTTTGCGAAACCCGAGGCCGGCCAGCACGGCGCCGGTCTGCGCCTCAATCGCGTACGCATCGCGCGCATGCAATTCACTCTGGACCTGCTCGAATCGTTCGGCGACGGCCCGGTACTCGCCGCCAACCGGATCGAGTTCGCTCATCCGCCCGGTCAGACCTTCCAGCTCGTCCTCGAGATCCTTGATTCCAGCGAAAACGCTCAAGCATTCGGCAAACAACGAGCGGCCGCGTGACCTGCAATCCGTCCTGTGGCAGATAGCCGATGCGAATGCCCTCTCGTCATCGAAAGCGATCCGTAGTCCAGCGTCTCCAAGCCGCCGATGATCTTCAGCAGAGTCGATTTGCCCGGCCCCGTTTCCGCCGATCAGTCCCGCGCGTTCCTTGGGCGTTATTAGCCAGTTCAGGTCTTCAAACAGCAGCTTATGTCCGAAGCGCTTGCCCGCCCCGCTCAATTGCAGCATTGCTACTATTTTCGCCGACGTCCCTAAAAACGGGTCTGCCCGCGCTGTAGACTGCCGAATGTTCCGATGTTGGCCAGCGAAAAAGAGAACAGAACCTGGTTTTCGTCTTGGCGGGCCCCGAAGTTGATGCGTTGATACCGGAAACTGAAGCCGCAACAGTCCGTGTTGTAGACCGCCTGAACCCCTTCCAACGTGTCTCGGGAAAGCCGGACATCGCGCATCAGATTGCCCGTGAAGTTCCAGCCTTTCCGCGTACTGCTTCCGTACCCGCCGCCCAGAATGACCTGGTTGGCCTGTGGCACCAGCAGCGGATCTGTGGTGATGGCCATCTCCCCAAGACTTGCAAAATAAGTCTTATAGCGGAAACTGGTGGAATAGGTTTGGTCCACGAATGCGTGCCGTAGCGGATCGTAATCGGTATGCCAGTCCACCGAAAAGAAGTTGTATGGGAATAGTTGCATCGACGACACGATCGGAGAGTACGTGCGCGGTCCGTTCAGAAATGGAATTGGCGTGAGGTCGGCGGACCAGTACACGACGTTCCGATATCCAGGAATGGCCGAGTTCGCCGTACCTGCTATAACGGCGCCTCCAAATGTCGGGTCGAAATAACGCGCTTGCGCGATCTCCCAACTGAAGACTTCCGTAGCATTGCCCGACTTCTCCTTTCGATAGACCCGGTTCGTCAGGCGAAGCGTGAGCTGATTCGTGTTCGACAGAATGTCCGTCTCGTCGTAATGAATGACGTGCTGGAACTGGTTAACACCGGTGACGTACTCATATTGCGCTTCCGCCTCGATGACGTGCTTCAACTTCGTGCCCAGGTGAAGCCATTTCGGAGGCGAGTAGATTCTTTCGAGCGCGGGCGTCCGGAGATCCATCGTGAAATCGGCATCTTTGCGGAACAGATTGGTGCCGGACATGGCTTCGGTCACGACGGGGCAGTATTCGATGCCAGCACAATTGAACGCCTGATACGTCGTCGTGTTCGCCAAGTAGGAGTTCGTGTAGTCCGTTAGCTCAGCCGTCAACCCGGGCGTCAGAGAGAATCCCGCGAAACTGAAATTCGTCATGACGTGAGGCCGCATATCCATACGCCCGTACATGCCCGTCTGGAATACATCGGCGGGAGGTCCCGCTGCGGTCTCTTGTCCAGCCTGATCTTCTCGCGACAAAGCCGATGCACTCGTGTCGAAAGCAAACCATGCAGGCAGCGGACCATCTGAAATCTGGCGCTCCCTTCCATTAAATTCAACCGACGGGAGCTTATCCAGAAGCACCTGGTTGGATTTCGTTCCGTTGAACGTCAGCGCCTCGAATGTCTGGTTCCGCTGTGCCGCGAAGGTCAGCGTGTATTGATCCGAGTCATAGCGCCTCTGCAGGAAGCCCACGGAATCCACTTCGTTCAGCAGCGCCGTCGTGAACGAGTACGCGAATACTTCTCGGAACACGAGCGAACTCAAATAGCTGTAATCCACATGCCCGGTGAAGCTCGCCAACTCCGTCGTTGCCCGAAGCTGGAAATCCACTCCGCCCTCTTTCAGCGTCGTTTTTCCTGAGCGGACGCCTCGATCGTCCACTCCGTACAAACTGAAATCAAAATCGGTGACCTCATTCGGTTTGCCCCGAAAATCGTACAAAAGCGCTGGCCCGCGCGAGGTGAAGTAGTTTCCGCGAATCGTCATGTCGTAGCTCGGACTCATCGCCCAGTAATAACCGGCGCCAATCATGAATCCGAATAACGAGCTGTTTCCGATCTGTGGGGTCAGGAACCCGCTGCTGCGCGGATTTTTGCCGAGCGGGCGATAAAAATATGGCAGGTAAAAAACAGGTATGCCCTTCAATCGGAAGATCGCGTTCCGCCCCACGGCGCGATCATTCGGAATAATGTCGAACGTGGGTGCATGAAAGGTCCACCACGCGTTCGGAACTTTGCAGTCGGTCATGAATCCGTCATGCAAAACGTAGCGGTCATCAATTCGGTCCGCTGACTTCGCCTCAAAGTAGAACGGATTCGTGGTTGTCAGGATCCCTAAGGCGGCGACTGCTTTTGCGGGTGACGTGCCGCTTACGTCATAGAACTGCCCGTTGTGTGTCTTGATGTTGTATTTGGCGTGATCCGCTTTCAGGTGGTCTTGGGTGAGGAAGTGTTCTAAGGTAACGTGCCCGCGAGCGTTCACCCACCCTGTGTCTTCGTCGTAGTCCATCTCATCCGCCGTGATCAGCATCACGGCGGTCCGGATTTCCGCGTGTCCGTGCAGATGGCGGACCGAGCCTTCCGATACTTGTGTGTCGGCGTGGAACTCGGTTTGATCCTTGGAAGCCGGCCCGGTGAAACCTGTTTGTGCCCAGGAGATCACGGGCGTGAGAACAAGCAACAGCGCAAACGACAATCTCAGTAAAGAATGTTCTAGACAAAATCCGCCGTTTCTGATAGATACTTGAACTGGGGAAGTAGGCCAAGCAGTGGGCAAAGGGCTCTGCTGCACCCTCGAGCAAGCGCGAAAAAAGGAGATCAATCGAAAACCGTAGCATGTCGGCCGCCGGGCCGCAATAAAGTGAAAGCGGATTTGATTAGCCAAGAACTCGTATGACCTGCCAGCATTGCGATACCTGGGTCCCGGAAGAAGAACATCGCTG
Organism: uncultured Acidobacteriaceae bacterium; assembly: GCA_963795905.1. GTDB lineage: Bacteria > Acidobacteriota > Terriglobia > Bryobacterales > Bryobacteraceae > Bog-105. The sequence continues at coordinate 128,773 of CAWCJG010000005.1, forward strand.
TCCGCGTTGCGGCCGGCGTGTGCGCACCATGCCCCAGCGATCTGCCCGCTGCTGGCCTCTCTGTTTCCGGCGCGACTGCCAGAGCTTACGATTTTAGCGTAATGCCGGAGGAAGTTCCGGAGACGCCCGCTCCTGTTCCCGCCGCCATCGAATCTCCGCAGCAGGCGTTGTTCTCTCAACCGCTGGTCGATAAGCGCGTCATCCCATTCGAATCGCTTGACGACTCGCACGGAGCGCGACTCGATCCGTGCGCGCGCCGCCGACCATCCCGCTCCCGTGAAATCGGAAAAGGTCGAACTGCCGCGCGCCCGCTCCCGGCGCCGCTCGACCGAACAGCAGGGCCAGTTCGATTTCCTCAGCCAGCAGGAGGTGCGCCCGCCCGATCCCGCGATCATTTGTGATGCGCCAGTCGCGCCCATTTCGTTGCGTTTGCAAGCTGCGTTATGGGACGGAATCGCCATGCTCGCCGGTTGCATTTTCATTTCGGCCGCGCTCGCCTACGTTGGCGGAGCGAGTGCCGGCCGACCAGCAAACTGACTCGTCTTTTATGTGCTCGCGCTTGGCCACCGTGCCGCTTTTCTATAAGCTGCTGTGGACCCTCGCCGGAAGCGATACCCCCGGTATGCAGAAGACCGGGCTCCGCCTCATCGATTTCGATGGCAATCCGCCCTCGCGCGAACGCCGCTACTATCGTGCGTTCGGAAGCATTCTCAGCGTCCTTGCCGGCGGTATGGGACTGCTTCTGGGCCTTTGTCGACGAAGACAAGCTGAGCTGGCAGGACCACATCTCGAGTACCTTCCCGACTGTTGACTAGGCGACGTCCGTGTCGCCCACCGGGACCAGTACCGCCGACATCGAGCCCTTCGAGTTCGGCATGCGTGGATCGGCGCCATACGCTTGAATCTGATCCCGCGCAAACTCTGCTTGCGGCCGCTCGCATGTGATCACGACGGTCCGCCCGGTCGTGTCCACTTCCACCGCATGCTGAAACGCGAGGCTCGACCGGCAGCATGAAGAGCTTTTGTAGCATTTCGATCACGTAATCGTACGTGTGCTCGTCGTCATCCAGCAGGACGACATGAAAAAGGGGATCGCGAATGTCGTGTTCAATGTCGCGGCTCGACGGGGTGACTACCGGGGCGACTGCCGTATTCTCCATCGTGCGCTTGTGTTTTCTGCTTCCTATTGGAGCACTGCCGGCCGGTTTCCCGCAACCGCCGCTCAGTGATCGGCCCTGACCGGAACCCTAGCTGTTCTCCGCTGCATCTAATCAACTGCTAGAATCATAACGTTCCATGGCCGCTCGCCTCAGAGGCGTGGCGGCTGCGACGAAGGGGGCGCACCGGTTTCGACGGGATTGGATCGTTGTGTGAAGGCGTGTCGGGTTCCGAGCTCCCGTAAAACGATCGGAAAACCATAACTGCCAACAATCAGCAGTTTGCTTACGCTGCCTAATCTAACCGTTAGGTAGTGCGCTCCGGTGGACGAGCCTGCGCGTTCACTAGCGAGCGTCATTTTGCAGGATAGGCGCTTGGCTTCTGTCCGGAGCCGTTGGCCGAGATCAATCGGGCTAGGGGGCCGCCGCTCTTCGCCGGTTTCATTAGGTTGTCTCCGAACAAACTGAACTGGATACACACGTAGGCTTTGCACGTCGGACTTTCTCGGACGCGGGTTCAATTCCCGCCGCCTCCACCAACCTGGTGGTTTCGCTACCCCGCTGTTATATCGAACAATCAACCAATAGGGCGAGAGACGCCGTCTGTGCAAACGCGCAGTCCTGCAAAGTTCATCGGACGCTAAAGCTTTGCCTGTTGACTTCTGAACGCGGCGACCATTCTGAACGGGCGCGCCCGACGATACTCGACCCGCTAATTTCCGCGGCGACTAATCCTTCCCGATTAGTTACTTCGCTAGTCGGATACGACATTTTGAATAAATGGTTCTGAAATCCAGAGTGTGTCGTGTCGCGGATTTCGTAAGTTATTCCCTCGCTTATAGATCCAGAAATGGCCGCCTAATTGCCTCTCGAAACGGAGCCGTCCCCGCCGTGACAGGCGTGACGACGGCTTTGCCCGAAGAATAACTTGCTTAAAAAGCACTACAATTCCCGCTGTGTTGACGACCCGCATAAGTTGGTCCAAACCAAGTTGCGCCGGGATTAAATAAACAGGGGTTGGATGTTATCAGGAATTTATCAGGAAAGTGTAAATGACTTACATCAGGAGAGTCGCATGAAAAACAATATCAGGAGCGCTAGTCCCCTCATCGGGGCCGTCAAGATTCTTCTTGCGTGCGTCGTGGCGCTCGTGTTCGTAACGGGAGCGCCGGCGCAGTCCATCACGTCTGGGACCATTACCGGAATCGTCACAGATCCCAGCGGTGCCGCCATCGCCAATACTCCGGTGTCGCTGACGAACATGGATACGTCCCTAGTCAATCAGGCGACAACGGGACAGCAGGGCGATTACCGCTTTTCGTTCATCCCCCCAGGGCGCTACCGAGTCTCTGTCAGCGCACCCGGGTTTGCACCACAGGCTGTTGAGAACATATCGGTGGTTGCAGGCCAGCCTTCGACCGCAAACTTTACGTTGAAAGTCGCGACGGGCCAGCAGACCGTGACCGTCACAGAATCCGCTGGCGTCCTGCAAACGGAAAATGCCGATACTGCGACGTCCTTCAGCCGCGAAATGGTAGAGAGCCTCCCGAACCCCGGCGGGGATCTCACCTACATTGCTCAAACAGCTCCGGGCGTAGTGATGAATACCCAGTCCGGCTACGGCAACTTTGTCCAGGACGGAATGCCTGCTATCTCTAACCTGTTCACTGTGAATGGAATCAATTACAACGATCCGTTTTTCGGAATCAACAACAGCGGCGCTTCCAACCTGTTGCTCGGGCCAAAACGATATCGCCGAAGCGAATGTGATTAGCCATCCGTACTCCGGTCAGTACGGACAGTATGCCGGTTCGCAAATAACCTACATCACCAAGTCCGGAACAAACGAGTTTCACGGCAATGCAGTTTACAACTGGAACGGCCGGGCCCTCAACGCCAATCAGTTCTTCGCCAATTCGGCCGGCCTGGGACGCGCATTTGACAACTTCAATCAGTGGGCAGTCGGCGCGCAAGGTCCGATCTGGAAGGACCACACCTTCTTTGATTTCGATTACGAAGGTCTGCGTATTGTTCTCCCAGGCGCCGCGAACGAATATCTGGTTCCGAGCGCTGCGTTTCAATCTGCTACGCTCGCCAATCTCACTGCAATCGGCAACTCGGCCGAAATTCCCTTCTACCAGAAGGCGTTTGCCATCTATAACAACGCTCCTGGTGCGAGTCTTACTGCCGTCCCCGGAGGCGGCTGCGGTTCGTTCAATCCAACTGCCTTTGGACTGCCTGCCGGTTTTGTCTGCGCTGATGAGTTTCGCAGCACGCCGCCGAATCGCAACAAAGAGTATCAGTGGTCTGCACGCGTCGATCACGTCCTAAGCCAGAACGATCGCTTCACAGTCCGCGTCCTGCGCGACAACGGCTTCCAACCCACGTTCACAAGCCCGTTCGGCCCGACATTCAACGGGCAGAGCAATCAGCCGCAGATGAACGGCAGTATTTCCGAGACCCACACCTTCGGAGCGAACACCGTGAACGAGTTCAAAGGTGGAGCTCTGTACTATTCCGCAGTGTTCGTACCTTCGAACCTGGCAGGAGAACTAGCGGCGCTTCCGACTGAACTCAACTTCTCGGGCGGCGCCTTCACTTCAATCGGTGCGGCCGGAGCTCCGGGACCGGGATTTTACCTTCCCAATGGTCGTCGCGTATTTCAGTACCAAATCATGGATGACCTCTCGCACGTCCACGGGAAACATACCTTCCGGGTCGGCTTCAGTTGGCTGCACTGGACCATTACCGATCTCGACTTCCAGTCGATCGGCGGTCCTGTCTACGGCGGTATCACCACCACTCTGGCCGACTTCTTCAATGGCGGTGGCCCCGATACTTCGCTGAACCAAGCGTTTCCGTCCTCACTTGAACAAGGGCTCGCGTTTAACACCTACGGCGGCTATGTCGCGGACGAATGGAAAATTACGGACCGGCTAACCCTCTCGCTTAACCTGCGCCTTGAAAACTACTCGAATCCAACCTGCCAGGACAACTGCTTCTCCCGCCTGACTTCCGACTTCGCCGGAATTCCGGATGCAAACGCTGCCTCGACACCGTACAACCAGATGATCGTGTCCGGCCAATCACACGCGTATCCGAACACCCAAACTGTTGTTTGGGAGCCAAGAATCGGCATCGCATGGAGACCAAACAACAGCACGGTCATCCGCACGGGTGGCGGCGTGTTCGCGGACGAAATCCCCGGAGGACTCGCCGAAAGCGCGGCCTTCAATCCGCCTGGATTTAAGTCTTTCAACGTTCGGCAAATGGCACAATTGCGCCGGGAGCTCCTGGAAGCCTCTTCACAGCCGCTTCACAGGCAAACCAAGCGCTCCTGAGCCAGTTCCATTCCGGCGGCAGCTTTAACTCGATTTCCTCGGCGGTGCCCGCCTTTACCGCTCCGACTTTCTACAACTTCCCGCACATGTTCTACCAGCCGAAATATTTCAAATGGAACTTTGAAGTGGAGCAGGCTTTCGGCAGCAAAACCATGCTGACGATGGACTATTCGGGGATGCACGGTGAGCACGTCCCCGTCGATGACGGCGGTTTGAATGCGTACTGCCCGTCTCTGTCTGCCCCAGCCGGTTTCGCCGGTCTGCCCGCGGCGGCGCCCAATGCTGCTCTCGGTACCGTCCAGCAATACCTCTCGGCCGGCATCGCAAACTTCAATGGTCTGACCCTCTCTCTCGAGCGGCGCTTGTCGCAAGGCCTCACGTTCAATTTGAATTACATGTGGAGCCATTCGCTGGATGACGTTTCTAACGGTGGAATCGGCAATATTCCCTTCGGCATTCTCGCGACTAATGAGAGTCTTCAATTTCCGCAGAACCCCTTCAATATCCGAGCCAATTATGGAAGCTCGGATTACGACGTTCGTCACTATGTCAGCGCCAGCTTCGTAGTCGACGACATGTTCCGACGCGCTGGACTCAAATGGGGCCCGAACCGCGTATCCTGGGTGGATGGCAGCTTACGAGCAATTGGTTCTGGCGCAGCGGCCTACCGTTTACTCCTATCGATAACGGCGATACCGGCGCACTCCTGGGGCTCAACTACGCCGGTAATATTTTCGCCAGTCCGCTCGGAAATCTTCCGGAGAGCTGCGGCAACAACGTCACCACCGCTTGTATGACTCCGGCTCAGTTCGCTGCTTCCGGTTCGCTGCTGGGCTTTGGCGCCGTTGGCCGCAACAGCGTGCGCGGACCCAAATTCTTCGACGTCGATATGTCGTTGATGAAATCGATTAACATCACTGAACGAATCAAGTTCTCCTTCGGGGCGCAGGCTTATAACCTGTTCAACCACACGAATTTCGATCAGCCGGTCGGATGACATCTCGAATCCACTTGTTCGGAACCAATATCGCCACGGTCGGACCACCGACCAGCATCCTTGGTTCTTTCGTCGGAGCGGGTTCTTCGCCCCGTCTGCTCGAGATCAAGGGCACCTTCAACTTCTAAACACGAATAGTCTCGCTTCACAGAAAGGGTGGGCCGCCAGGTCCACCCTTTTTTTGGGTTAGACATCCTCCTTGCATTGCGCCACGGGTCGCTTCCGCTCGCCGCTCGGAAACACCTGCCGCATGCTCAGGCGGCGGCTGCTTCGGCGATGCCGCGGGCAAGGCTGGCGTACAGGTAGTCTTCGATTGCGCCAACTGAAAATTCGAACCCAGAGTCGGCAGGATCGGACGGAGGTGGTCTTCCTTGGCGGCCAGGTAGAGCATCGACGCGTGCGAATAGGCTTCCGCCTCGCGTTGGAGGCACTGAATTTAGCGAAGGCGGCAATCCGGGGCAGCATTGGCAGGGCAGGGCAATAACAACCAGATGGGACGTCATCCAACAACTACGCGCGAACATCGGCCCGGGTAACGCGTCCGGCCAAGCAACGTTCTCCATCCAGAGCTACAAACACCGTTGCCCCCGGCAACTACACCATCGAGTGAATGCCCCGATACCAAATGGCTTCAATCAGACCATTTCATTACCGTTCACCATCACGGGGCGGAACGACCTGATCCTTACTTCATCAGCGCAGAGCGTAAGCCTCACGCAAGGTCAGAGCCTGATTACTGACCATCACGGGTCGACACAGTGGGACCTTCAATTCGGCAGTAAGCTTTGTGGCCGCGGGCTTGCCCTCAGGAGTGACCGCATTGGTGCAGCCGGCTCGCTTCCCAGCTCCTGGCGACGGCACGATGACCGCCACATTGACAGCACCGGCAAAACGCGCCCAAATCGACCAAACCGAATGGTTTCGGGGTAGCGCGCCCGATCCGGAAGCTTTCTCCGCGGTTGACCGTGCGTTGCCCCCAGCCAGTGATTTAGGTTGACCTGATCAGCCGAACCTCGACGGTGGTGCCTTTGCCCGGCTAGGATATGCACGGCAAACCGCACCTGTCAGGGCGGCCCGTTCGCGCATACTCAGCAGCCCCAGATGTTCTGCGCTGTTGACGCCGTCTGGATCAAATCCCACACCCTCATCATGGATGCGCAGCAGCAGTTCTGATCCCTCGGCTCGCCATTTCAACCAAAACGGGAACGTCCCCTGCATGCTTTTGGATGTTGCGAAGAGCCTCTTCACAAATCCGGTAGAACGCCGTGCCGACTTCGAGAGGAATCGGGGAGCCATCATGGACCGGTTCAAAAGTCAGGCGCGCGATTCGGCTGTGCTGATACTCCTCACACAGGCTTCTCAGACCCGCAATGAGGCCAAGATGCTCGGATGATCGCCGGATGCAGACGGTGCGAGATTTCCCGGACGTCTTGAGCCAATGCCGCCGTTTGATTTTGCAGGGCCGCAACTTGGGACTGGAGCTCCTCTAAATCGCCCTGTAGTCCTTCCCGGAGGCGATGAAGGCCCATATCCAGCAAAGCCAGGCGTTGCGCAAGATGGTCATGCAAATCGCGAGCAATGCGGCGCCGCTCTTCCTCTTGGACGTTGAGAAGTCGACGCCCAATCTCAACCAGTTCAGTCTGGGTTTGACCAAGAGCCGAACCCGCAGCCCGGGCCTGCTGTTCAATGAGGTCCCAGGCGAATTGTTTTCGTCGCACCTCCTCGTCTTCGGATTTCCCGCGCATGGTCTCATCGCGCAGCACCTTAATGTAACCGATCGCCTGCTTTTCGGCCGAGTAGATCGTATTCGTGATCCATCGGGCAAAGAATCGCGTTCCGCACTTGCGAACGAGCCACGACTCGCCCTCGCTACCACCGGCCTCGAGTGCTGTTTGCAACTCCCGCTCGAACAAGCCAGCGGAGTAGCCGGCGGCGCTAAAGAATTCACTGCCGTCGACGCCTATGACTTCTTCGGCAGTGTAGCCGAATATTTGCACCGCTCCGGCGTTCCAGGTGCAGATTTCTCGGTTGTAGCCTAAATCGAAAACAGCGCAGTCGCGAATGTTCTCGAGAGGGAGACGAAGACGCTCTTCGCGGATGGGCATCGCTCGTTCGAATTCTCGCGCTTCCGTGCGGTCTCGCATCACCTTCACATAGCCACGAAGCTCCCCAAACGCATTCCGTAGGGGCGTAACTACGCCGCTTCCCCAGAACCTGGTGCCGTCCTTGCGGACGTGCCAGCGTTCGTCTTCCGCGCGGCCGTCCCGGAGTGCAGTCGATATCTCATTATTCGGCTCGTCTCGTGCGATATCCTCAGCAGTGAAGAGTAGTGCTCCTGGTTGGCCCAGCATTTCTTTGGAGGAGTAGCCAAGCAGCAGTTCCGCGCCTCTATTCCAACCGATGACGTTCTTAGGCGTAATCGCGCACGCTATCGGCAAAGGCCCGGAATTCAGCTTCGATTGCGCTGGCCCTTTCGAGTTGAAGCGTTAGAGCTTCGAGTTCAGCGCTGCGAGTATTAGTGTCGGAATGCTGAGGCTGAGGCATTTTCTCGCTTATCGCTTCCTGCGCTCCGGAATGCTCGTGAACATTCATGTCGAACCCTCCCATGAACAGACCCAGGCGCGCGGCGATCGACTGTAATTGCAGATCGATACACCGAGCAGGCGTCAAAGAACACCTATGTACCTCAGTATCTGGTGATGAAGTCTGAACTAGGTCTTAAGTGTGACAGCTCTTTCAGGTTGAGAATACGACGTAAGCCGCGAAAACCGAACATGGCTGGGGTTCACCCCTGTGCGGCCGGAGTTGTGGGTCATCGTAAGTAGGGCGGACGCGGATAGCACCAGAAGTAGCGAGTTACACAGGAAGTCCAGGCGTCCTGATCGACTTTGTAGATCTGGAGTTGGACCTTGCCTTTACTTTCCTGCAGTACTTCATTGAAGAGCGGACGGAAGAGAGTACCACCGGAAAGATCGGCGTCCGATCACAGCTGCGAGTGATGGTGGCTCAAGCCAACACTGCTGCGACTTGACTAACGGCACGTTGAGCTTCCCGAATTGACATTCTGTGGTCCATGATTCCGGATAAATCGGAATTGGCAAACGCAATCCGCCCGTATGGAGTATGCCGCAGCGTCTCGCCGGGAGCAGGCTTCCCTTCGAATCCGAAAAAGAACCCAGGCTGAGGACTCAGATAGGCATGTCCCCAGCGATTCAAGATTATGCCCGCGATATCTCGCGTGGCATCAAAGCCCACCTTCCCGAACATGTCTGTAAACTGATCTCGAATCATGCGCTCATACTCTCGGAACGGCGTACTCAGCAATTGCATCCGCCCTCGCGTGACCTGTTCCTGCAGCGTCAATCCCGGTTGCGAGAACAAAATCTTGAGCGTGAAGACGGTCGGGAGGTCCGGATTGATCTGCTCTGGGTCCGTGCCAAACTTAGCGACTTTTCTCAGTGTCATTGAGTTGCCGATTCCCTCAAACCAGCGACACTCCGTCAGGCCCAAGCGGTTGAGGAAACGCCAGTTCCTGACCGCTACGTTCGCCATGAGGCACGGCGCGCGATGAAACTGACTGTAGGCGTCGCGGCACACCGATGGCATGTCTTGCACGATGTGTTTGGCGGTCCAACTCCACCCGCAACCACGGCCGTTCGAGCGCGCCCGCGGTACAACTTTCCCCCGCGTTCGTACACGAATTCGACAGCATCTGCCCGTTGCGGGTCGCCAACATGTTTCAGCGATGTAACAGTGCAACTCAACCGGATCCGATTAGCATTCTGCGCCTGATCGAGAGCTTCAAAGCGTATCGAACCACGGCAAATGTCAGTCATTGAGGTACTGCCCGTGAGCGCTCCCGGGATCAGTTGTTTGAGAATGTGCCGTGCAATCCCTGTGTTTCCTCCAGGGAACATCTGTGCCCCTTCCTCATACTTCCACGGCAACAAGACATCTGCAGCGTACTCGCAATATGCCGAGAGAGCGTCAGCCCCCAATCCTGAGCCGCCCCCTGCGATCGGGGAGAGAAAGGTTCGCACGGTCTGTTGAGTCAGGCCGTACGTCTCGATTAAGTGCTGCTCCAGCGTAACGCTGTCCAAGTGTCTTGAGGCAGCATCGCCATGCACTTTCGGCTGGGCCCGATGCGTGGAAAACGGCTTGCGGTCCGCTTCACGCATGCCAAGCAGTTCGCGTTTCATCTGCTCGCTAATTGGGGCTCCCTGCAATCGCGTGCCCCAAGGATCACGAATCCAAAGGCCCTCCGGACAGTTGAACTTCCGCCCAAAATAGAAACCAGACGTCGGACCACCGACCCCGTAAGGAGCCGTTTCGATCGTCAGGGAACGGGCGGGTCCTGTCTGTTCCTGATATGGGAACTGGGACCAGTCAACACCTATCGAGGTGTAAAAGTTCGAAAGTGGATCACTGTCTAAGGGAGGGAAGCAGGCGGCCGAACCTTGGTGAACCATCAGCCGGTGCCCATCGACCTCGAATTCGTTCCGCTTTGCTTCACCGCCGAACAGGGCGTGATTGTCCAGCACCAGACAAGCCCGTCCCGGTCTAGTTCGCGCGAAGAACAGCGCGGAAGCGAGGCCACTGATACCGGCGCCGATCACTACACAGTCGAAGAGTTCTCCGGTATCTGCGATCTCTCGCGCACTGCTGGTGTATTTGTGATCGCGGATGGCGTGGCCTGAAGACATGACATCGTATGTATTGCCATTCGATGAGGCGTAATCGCCGATGCCGCTGTATCCGGTCCAATCCGTTTCGGCGAGCAGATCCAAAGGCGACATTCCGCCAAGCAGCGTCGCTCCGCTCGCGAGAAGCGTAGAGTTCAGAAAATCGCGGCGATCCATAGCATGACCTTACAACAGCCCTGGCCGTGATCGTTACGCGTCAAAAACGTTTGTCGTTCCGGTAATCACATCAAGGCTGAGGCGTCTACGAAGCAGCGAGTGAATGCTGCACGGGTTGCCGCCCTCCAGGGCTCGACGGCAGCCAGATAGCACTGGGGTACGGCTCACTGGCTCTGGTCTTCGATCCCCTGGCGGGCACGCCTCACAGCCATTCCGTGCCACTCTCCGCCAACCCTTTCGGTTTATCCATGCGTTTCGGCTCCAAAAGGATGCCGTGCGCTGGCAAGTTCCTCATCGCGCTTCAGCCGCTTTTTGGCCTCGTCCCGGCGATCCGATGACCGCAAAACGCCTGCAGAAGATCGAAGATCTATACCGCGCCGCAAAACAGCAAGCCCCAGTCATCGCGAACAATTCCTTGTGGAAGCATGCGGCTCCGTGATTGTCACAGAAACCGGTTGGTGACACGGATTGCGTTTCCCCGTGAACGCTGCCACTGCCTGTTGGCGTGTTTTGCTAGCTCTTCGGCAGCTTCTGCGAGTGACGGATGCTCCTGACGGCCGATAGACTGGGTTCAGAGGACGGAAAGAGAGCACGGATGGTCCTCGATTCTGGTTGTACAAATGGCAGATCGTTTCCGAGTTCTCACGGTCATGGGACGGCAACTGGAGAGTATGGGCATCTCAGCGGATGCCGTGTTGAGGCTGGCGGGATTGCCATCTCGAGTTGTTCCGGCAAACGCGTATTTGGCTCACGACCGAGGAGATGCGCGCCCTGTATGATGCAATCGCCGAGCTCAGCGGCGATCAGGCAATCGGCCTCAGGCTGGGCTCTGAGGAACGACCGGAGAACTACAGCCCTATTGCTATTGCGGCGCTATTTACTCGGTCGTTCCGCGACGCCCTGAACCGCGTCGCTCGATACAAACGACTGACCTCACCGCAAGAAATCCGGCTGTTGGAGCGCGGCAAAGAGTGTGCGGTTGAGTTTGTGTGGCTGCTGGCGGAGGTTGCAGAGTCCCCCATTTGGATTGATGCTTGCTTTGCATGGACGGTCACGATCGGCCGGCGTGGAATTGGTCGCAACATCCACCCCTCGCGCGTGGAATTGCGCCGCCCGATTACAAACAAGCAGGCTTATGAGATTTTTTTTTCGTGTCCGGTGAAGTTCGGTGCGCGCCACAATCGCCTTTTCTTCCGAGTAGAAGACCTTGATCAGCCGTTCATAACGTATAACCCGGATCTACTCGAAGTAATCGCCCCCCAACTGGAATCCGAACTGAAGCAATATCTGGCGAGCAGGTCTCTTCAAGAGCAGGCGAAAGGGATCTTGAAGCGGTCACTCGCAGGGCAGCGGCCGCGACTGGAAGACGTGGCGATGGAGTTGCGCATGGGCGCCCGCACGTTGCAGCGGAAGCTGCTTGAGGAGGGGACTACGTTTCACGGCTTGATGGAAGAGGCGCGCCACGAAATGGCGCAGCAGTATCTGCGGCAGCCCTCGCTCGAACTAAACGAAACAGCATACCTACTTGGATATGAGGATCCCAACTCCTTTATCCGAGCCTTTCACAAGTGGGAAGGGACCTCCCCAGGCGAGTGGAGATCTACGCACTCGCACAGAATCCAGTAGTCCGTTCGCGCAAATTGCGGCATCGCATCCCGCTTGTGATGCATCCGGCGCAGGCGCTTATCTTCCAGAACGCGTTCAGTATGTGTAGGAGACGGAAATGAGAACAGCGTTGGTGACAGGGGCGAATCGCGGCATCGGACTCGCTATCGCCGCAGGGCTAAACAGACCAGGTGAAATCAAGGTACTGGTCGGCAGCCGTCGGGCGGAAGACGGTGAGAACGCCGCCAGGGCACTCGGTGGAAATGCCGTTGCCGTGCAATTGGACCTCTCGAAATCGGAGGATATCCGATCGCAGGTTAAGAACATCGTCGATGTACATGGCGGCATCGATATTCTCGTGAACAATGCCGGCGTACTTGAGCCCGGAAACATACTGGAAATCGAAAGTAATAAGCTCAACTACTCTTTACAGGTAAACTTCCTGGCGCCTCTTGAGCTCATCCGGGAACTCGTGCCAGGCATGAACGAAGGGGCTATGGGCGGATCGTGAACGTCTCTTCCGGCTGGGGGTCCTTCGCCGAGGGACTCTCCGGTCCTGCTGCCTACTCCATCAGTAAAGCCGCGCTGAACGCATTGACCTTGTCACTTTCGAAGGACCTCCCGAAGAACGTGAAGGTCAACAGCATGTGCCCCGGATGGGTACGCACCCGTATGGGAGGCGAAGCGGCGCCCCGCACACCGGAAGAAGCGGCCGACACGGCGATTTGGCTGGCTACTCTACCGGACGATGGTCCCACGGGAGGATTTTATCGGGATCGAAGATTGATTGAGTGGTGAGCCGGCCCTCATGGTGCAAGTGCGGTCGCATCACGCGCTCTGACGGTAAACAAGGAGACTACAAATGCAAGGAACTATGCTCTACGGCCCGCGCGATGTTCGTTTCGAAGATCGGCCGGACCCTACAATCACCAAGCCGACAGATGCGATCCTCCGCCTCTCGGCAACATGTATCTGCGGATCGGACCTATGGCCCTATCGAGGCATCGCCAATTTCGCAGAACTGCCGACCCCCATGGGGCACGAGTACTGCGGCATCGTCGAAGAGGTCGGTAAGGAGGTTAGAAACATTAAGCCCGGCCAATTCGTGGTCGGCTCATTTGTGACCTCGGATAACACTTGCGTCATTTGCAACGACGGCTATCCGTCCTCCTGCGTACAGCGCGAGTTTATGCTGGCCGCACAAGCGCCGCTCTTGCGCGTGTCGCTTGCGGACGGGACATTGGTACCCACGCGTGATGTTCCTCCCAAAGAACTGATCCCCAGTCTGCTGGCGACTTCCGATGTGTTGGGGACGGGTTGGTTTGCTGCGGATGCAGCAAATGTGAAGCCCGGAAACACAGCGGTGGTTGTCGGCGATGGCGCAGTCGGTTTGCTTGGTGTGCTTTCAGCCAAGCAGATGGGTGCTGAGCGCATCATCGCGATGAGTCGTCACCCGTCGCGGCAGAAACTCGCAAGAGAGTTCGGCGCAACCGACATCGTGACCGAGCGTGGTGAGGAAGGCATTGCGCGAATCAAGGAAATGACAAAAGGACTCGGCGCCGACTCCGTGCTGGAATGTGTTGGCACGCAGGAATCCATGCTGCAGGCCATCCGTTCCACTCGTCCTGGCGGCTACGTCAGCTACGTGGGCGTTCCGCACGAGGTCAAACTCGATGGGACAGAGTTGTTCTTTGGTGAGGTCCATCTTCACGGCGGTCCAGCCCCGGTGCGCCGGTACCTCCCTGATCTGATCGACCTTGTACTGAACGAGAAGATCAATCCTGGGAAAGTGTTCGATTTAGTGCTGCCGCTCAATGAAGTTGCCGAAGGGTATCGCGCAATGGACGAACGCCGGGCCATTAAGACACTGCTGCTCACGTAAATCAAGGGACAAACATGGAAATCAAACGAGTTGGCTCGCAGTCTTCCGCAAAGGGATCTTCGGATTGGTTCACTGGTTCCGTGCGGATTGACCCTTTATTCCAGACGCCCGATCCGGCACTGGTATCAGCCGCCAGCGTGACCTTCGAACCGGGTGCGCGCACCGCATGGCACACGCATCCGCTTGGACAGACCCTGGTTGTCACTGCCGGCTGTGGCTGGGCGCAGCGCGAAGGCGGTCCCGTGGAGGAGATTCGGCCCGGTGATGTCGTCTGGTTCTCACCCTGTGAAAAGCATTGGCACGGCGCCACTTCGACGACCGGCATGACACACCTCGCTGTTCAGGAGAAACTTGACGGAAAAGTCGTTGAATGGCTGGAGCATGTCAGCGATCAGCAATACCGTTCAGGAGAGAACAAGCCCCAGTAAGATGCTTATCGACGGTTTTCGATAAGCGCCTTCCCTACTCTCGCCCACCAGGTAGCTGCTCGCGGTTTGCTCGGCAGCCGCCGATATACGCGATCGACATGCTCGATCGTCGCCTCATCCAGAAATTGCAGGGGAAAGTTTCTCATTCGCCCGCCCCCTCTCGGGAAGTTGCGCGACTGAGATGCGGCGCGGCCAGCGTCCTGATCCCATGGCTCATTGCCATCCGCTCAAGCACAGTCAAGAACCAACCAACCATTCGTGTCTTCATTTGTGTCATCTCCTGTTGTTTAGAGTTGACATATCAACTTGGTATGCCCTATCTACTCGTTGGATGGCTTTGGTGCCGACTGGGTTGCTTAGTGTGCCCGCAAACCTGCAATATCAGATGACATGGAGCCGCCGCTCTATCGCCGCATTATCGACTCCCTTACCGCAGACATTCGGACCGGCCGGTTCAAACCAGGGCAAAAACTGCCGAGCGAAGCCGCGCTTTTGAAGAAGTTCCGAACTTCGCGCATCACAGTCGGCCGCGCGCTCCGCGAAATGCAAACGGCCGGCCTGATCGAGCGTCGCGTTGGATCCGGCAGTTACGTCGCACAACAGGATGAGGCCTCTCTTCCGCTATCGTTCGGGCTGCTGATCCCCGACCTCGGCGAGACGGAAATCTTCGACCCCATCTGCCGCGGCATCGCCACTACCTCGACCACAACCGACTATGCGCTCCTCTGGGGACATCTCAGGGCGGGCGAAAGCAGTAAAGAAGATCAGTGTTGGGCGCTTTGCCGGCAGTTCATAGAGAGGCAAGTCTCGGGAGTCTTTTTCGCGCCGCTCGAGTTTGAACGCGGCGCAGTCAAACTGAATAAGCGCATCCTTCGTGCTCTGGAGGAAGCAGCCATTCCAGTCGTCCTGTTGGATCGTCATGCATCAGGTGCGCCCCTGCGCATGAAAGCTGATTTGGTTGGCATCAATAACCACAGCGCTGGCTATCTCGCCACCGAGCACCTCATCAGTCTCGGCCTGAAACGGATCGCATTTATCGGATACCAGGGAGCGCCGTCTACCATCAAAGCGAGACTGGCTGGTTATCGCGATGCTCTTCACGATGCGGGACTCGGCGAACTGTTGCTGGAGAGTATGCACAGCGCGCAGGCGGAGGGCTTCGTGTGCGTCAATGATCTGGTCGCGAGTCAATTGATGCGCGCGTTCCTGATGAAAGGAACACGCATCCCCGAGGACGTCCGTTTGGTCGGCATCGACGACGCTCGCCTCGCCGCCCATTTACCGGTTCCGCTGACAACGATCCGCCAACCCGGTGCCGAAATTGGACAGACGGCTCTGGGAGCGATGCTCGAGCGCGTTCGGCAGCCTACCCTGCCCTCGCGCGAGATCCTGCTGGCGGGTGAGTTGGTTGTACGCGAGTCGAGCGGGATGCGCCTAGTCGAGGTTCAGCGTCCGGCGCACTGATCCAACTTCGTTCTGGATCTTTTCCTGCAGCAGCATGATCGCGTAGATAAACTGCTCAGGACGCGGCGGACAGCCGGGAACATACACATCGACGGGAATGACTTGATTGACCGGCACTAGCGCGTAGTTATTGAATACGCCGGTCGACGTGGCGCACGCGCCGATCGAAATCACCCACTTCGGTTCAGGCATTTGCCGATAGAGCTGCCGGATGACCGGTGCCATCTTGTTCGACACGCGGCCGGCGATGAACATCAGGTCCGACTGCCGTGGAGAACCCCGCATGACCTCCGCCCCGAAGCGCGAAATGTCATACCGCGACGCCATCATCGCCATCATTTCAATGGCGCAGCAGGCCAACCCGAAGCTCATCGGCCAAATCGAATTCTTGCGAGCCCAATTCAAAGCGCGGTCGAGCGTGGTCGTGAAGACTGTGTTCTCTAAGCTCTCGTTCCAGTCTTCATCGATGCGCGCAAACAGCTCTGGCGGCTGGCTTTTTTCAAACTTGTCGGCAAGATCGGCCACGCTTCGATTATCCCACGCAGTCGCCTGCTATCTAATGGTTACGTGTCTATGGCTTACGTGTCCGTGCCGCGAGTCGAGTTCCAGCGCTCGTACGACTACGATGACGCAATCGGACGAGCTGCCGCCGAAAACCGGATCAGCTACGAGTACTTCGACATCTTCGGGAAACGGCACGAGGCCGATCTCGATGCGCGCGCGAGGATTCTGCGCGCCTTGGGCTGGGATGTCTCCAGCCTAACCGCCATCGATGAGCAGCGGCGCCGATGGTTTCGCGACGAGTACACCTGGGTCATCCCGGCCACCAGCGTCATCGCCGAATCCGATAAGGCCGTGCCGCTTACATTGCCGGATCACTGGGGCGGATCCGTGTGCTTCGATCTGTTCCCTGAGCAGGGTGGTCAATTGAGTGGGTCCGTGGCCGTCGAGCAGCTCACTCCGATTCGCGAAGTTTCCGCCGACGGAGAGCGCTGGAGAACCTACCGGCTAGATTTGCCCCGTGAGATACCGATCGGGTATCATCGGCTCCGCATCACCCGCGACGGCAATGAACTGAGCGTCGGGCATCTTATCGTCTGCCCCGAACGCGCCTACGTGCCCGAACGGAAAATGGCCGGGTTCAACGTTGCACTTTACGGGCTGCGTTCGCGCCGAAACTGGGGCTGCGGCGACTTCACCGACCTGCGCCTTCTCTTCGACTGGGCCGCCGATGTGGGCTTCAGCTTCATTGGCGTGAATCCGTTGCACGCGCTGCACAATCGAGTGCCGTACAACACCAGCCCCTACCTGCCGCTATCGCTCTATTACAAAAACCTGATCTATCTCGATATCGAAGCGGCGCCTGAATTTGCAGCCTCGGCATTCGCACAGCGCCTCATACGATCCGAGCGCGTCCAGTCAAAACTCCACCAGCTGCGTGGTTCCGAATTCCTCGCCTATAGCGAAGTCGATCGTGTGAAGCGGCGATTTCTCAAAGTGCTCTATCGCCAATTTCGCCGCTATGCGGACGAGTCGCGCCGCCGCGCCTTCTCCGATTATTGCGAGCGCGAAGGCGATCTTCTGCACAAATTTGCCCTCTACTGTGCCTTGGACGAAGTGCTCCACAAACAGGACCACAACCGCTGGACCTGGCATCATTGGCCGGTCGAGTTTCAGAGTCCGGATAGCGAGGCCGCTCACCGGTTCGCGCACGAACATTGGCGGCTGGTCGAGTTCTATAAGTTCATCCAGTTCCTGATCGAAGAGCAATTGTCCGCTGCGCAGCGCTATGCGAAAGAGCGGCGTTTGCCGATCGGTCTTTATCACGACCTCGCCCTGGCAACTGACTCCTGCGGCGCGGATCTGTGGGCGTATGGCGACTACTACGTGAAGGGATGCCGTGTCGGAGCGCCTCCGGACGATTTCTCTCCGAATGGGCAAGACTGGGCGTTTCCGCCGCCCAGCGCGGAGGCGCATCGCCGCTCGGGCTATCGCCTCTACCGCGAAAGCATTCGCAAAATCGTATCGAATGGCGGGGCATTGCGCATTGACCACGTCATGCGTCTGATCCGGTTGTTCTGGATACCCGACGGGCGCTCAGCCGCGCATGGCACATACGTCTATGATTTTGCCGAAGACCTCATGCGCATCCTCGCTCTCGAGAGCGCGCGCAGCGGCAACATCATTGTCGGAGAAGACCTTGGCACCGTTACCGACGAGATGCGGGACATGCTTTCGCGCTTCGGCATTCTCAGCTACCGGCTCTTCTACTTTGAGAAACACCGCGACGGCCGGTTCAGGCAGAGTAGCGAGTATCCGCAACAGGCTCTGGTGTCCTCCAGTACGCATGACCTGGCAACCATGAATGGCTTTTGGCTCGGCCGCGACATTGAGGCCCGCCGCGCCGCTGGCTTGGCGGATGACAACAGCTATCGGACCCAGATGGCGGACCGCCGGCGCGAAAAGCAGCGCATGCTGGACGTGCTGCACATCGAAAAGCTATTGCCCGATTGGTACACACGCGATGCCGGCGAGGTCCACGCAGTCGATGGTGAACTTCACAACGCGACCGTCGCCTTCCTGGCGCGCGTACCTTCACTGCTCTTGCTGCTCAACCAGGAGGACCTGACCAAGGAAACCGACCAGCAGAATCTGCCCGGCAGCACGGCTGAGTATCCGAATTGGCAGCGTAAGATGAAGTTGCTGCTCGAAGATCTGCGCTCGCCTGAGTGGCAGCCCTATGCCGGAATGTTTGCTCACCAGATGCGCAGCTACGGCCGATGCTGAACACGCGGAGTGCACACTCTGTTGTGCGCGGTGGAACATAAGGCCTGATATCGTATCCGATGCGACCACTCATGCGACTTCCCGCGCTCGCCGCTCTTTTTGCTTTTGCTGCTATGTCCTCTTTTGCTGCTAACTCCGACCAGAAATACTTCCTGTACGTAGGATCTTACGCGCACGACATTCTCGTGTACGATTTTGACGCTGCCACCGGGGAACTCAAACTGAATGGGCCCGCCGGGCAGATCGATTCGCCATCCTGGATCACCGCCGACCCGTCGTTCAAGTATCTTTACGCCGTAAGTGAGCTCGATGGGCGGCCGGGCGGCGTGGGGGCGTTCGCCATTAATCGCGAAACCGGCATGCTGCAGAAGTTGAATCAGCTTCCGTCCGGCGGCGGGGCGCCCTGCTTCATCACCACGGACCGCACCGGCAAAATGGTCATGGCGGCCAATTACATGACGGGCGGCGTCTCCGCATATCCGGTTAAGGAGGACGGCAGCCTGGGCGATATGACTTCGTTAATGAGTGCCGTCGGCCATGGGCCGAATACGGAGCGGCAGGAAGGTCCGCATGCTCATGACGTCGTGCTCAGTCCGGACAACAGCATCGTGTATGTTCCCGATTTGGGTCTGGATGAGATTCGCATGTTCCAACTCGATCCGGAAAAGGGAACGCTCGGGCCGCACAACCCGCCATTTATCAAACAATCGCCGGGTTACGGTCCGCGGCATCTGACGTTCTCGCCCGATGGCTCCTTCGCCTACCTCATGAACGAGTTGAAGTCCGTCGTCAGCGTCTATCGCCATGACAAGACAACCGGAAATCTCACGAAGATCCAGGACGTCTCGTCAGTTCCGTCCGATTTCCAAGGCACAAACGGCCCGGCCGAGATTCTCGTTGACGCTTCCGGCAAGCACGTTTACGCGACCAATCGCGGAGCCGACACCATCGCCGTCTTCTCAGTCGATCACGGCAAGGGAACGCTGCATTTAATCCAGACCGTTCCCGCGCAGGGACACATGCCGCGAGGCCTTGTGATCGCTCCCGGCGGCAAGTTCATCCTGGTCGGGAATCAGAACACAAACAACTTCGCTTTGTACAGCATCGATTCCAGCAGCGGCAAGCTCACCGCTACGGGCACTGTCATCCAGCAGGATTCCCCGGTGTCCTTCCTGTTCGTGCCAAAAGCATAAATTCGCGACTCCGCGAAGGGAATCACCGCACCACCTCGTATTCTGATTTGACGAGGCCGCCCGGATAGCCCGAAGTCGATATGTGCCGCAATCCGATGTCATGCGGCAGAGTTCCAAACAGCGGGATGCCATCCCCGATCAACACCGGGACTCGCGTGACAGTTATCCGGTCTACGAAGCCAGCTCGGAGAAACCGCTGAATGGTGATGCCGCCGTCCACGTAGAGGTTGTGCGCCCCCGTCGCGGCGAGCTTCTCGACGATTGCGGCAGGTTCTCCGGACATCTGCTCAACGCCAGGCTCACTACCGAGCGCAATCGCACGGCTGCTGAGTACCACGACGCGCTTGTTCCCATACGGCCACGGCGGCGAGGACTTCTGCACGACTTCGAACGTATTGCGTCCGATCACGATTACATCGATGCCGGCGAGAAGGTCCGCGTACCCGTGCTCAGCCCCACCGTCCGGCGGCAGGAAATCCAATTCATGGTTTCGTCGTGCCAGAAAGCCGTCCACGCTCACGCCCACAAATACCGAGACCAATCCTTCCTCCCGCCATTACTTAGAATAGGCATCAAAAAAAGAGCGTGAATTGCGCAATGGCGGGTATCCTGAGGAAGAACTACGGAAGCGGCCAATAGAGCGATCCGGGCCTGTTTTCCGCCTGAAAATACTACTCCGCCTCAGAAAACTCCAGAAAACCGCCCGGAAAATGCGATTTTCTCTTTACAAGCCCACCAGAATGCCCGTATTATCGTGTTGACCGGGCAACTCAAACATTTTCAGGCAGTGCTGTTTAAAACAAAACTACACAGAGCTGGCTCGTGCAGAGTTCTCGACCACCTAAGGAGTAGGAAACCAAATGGCTGAAGTTAAAAAAATGACCCAGACCGCGATCATCCGTGAACTGGCAGAACAGTCGGGTGTGAACAACAAGGTCGCGAAACAATTTATCGAATCGCTGGCGCAGATGGCCGTCCGCGAGACCAAGAAGAACGGCGTTTTCATCGTGCCGGGTATCGGACGACTGGTGCGCGCCGAGCGCAAAGCACGCACGGGACGCAACCCTGCCACAGGCGAAGCGATCAAAATTCCCGCCAAGAAAGTCGTGAAATTCCGGCTCGCCAAATCTGTCAAAGACGCGATCGTCCCACCGAAAAAGACTGCCGGTAAGTAGATCGACGTAACCTCCCGCCGTGGAGGACGCCTGTCCTTCACGGCCTTCTTAAATCCCCTCCCTCATTCCTCAGCACCGGAAAAGATTGAGCTTTTTCCGGCCGTAATCGTACCCTGGTAATTACCTCTCTTGTGCAGCAATCTTCTTCCGGCGTTCCGGAGGTGAAAGCCGTCGTCCTTACGGCGCTCCCCGTCCCCGAATCGCCCGTGACAGTTCCGCGTCGGGACGCTTTCCATCAGGGCCCAAGAATCCGCGTGCGCTCCTGGAGCGGCTTGTGGGCCAGTGTCCGGCCGTCCTTGCGTTTCCTCATCCAGACCGAAGTCCATGTCTATTCGTTCGCCGTCGCCGTGAACGTGCTGCTCTCTTTTTTCCCGTTCCTCGTCGCGATGATCCTGTTATGCCGCTATGTCCTGCACTGGAGCGCGGCCGTCAGCGTGATCCTGCACATGGTCGACAGCTATTTCCCTAACGGATTCGGAGTAGATATCGGCGACGCCCTTCGCGCAGCGACTTTACATCGCAAATTTAGTTGGGTTTCCGTCTTCCTGTTGCTCTTCACCGCCAATGGAATTTTTGTGCCGCTGGAAGTGGCGTTCAATCGCATTTGGCAGGTGAAGGGAAACCGGAGTTATCTGCGGAATCAATTGATCAGCCTGGGATTGATCTTTGCTTGTGGAGTGCTGGTCCTCCTCTCGGCGAGCCTGACGACGCTGAATGTCGAATTCCTGCGCAACACGTTCGGCCAGAATTGGCTAGGCGCCATCCTGCAGAACGTTGCGATGAAAGTGGTTGCCCTTCCCGTCGGTACCTTGATCATCTTTCTCATCTATTGGGGTTTGCCCAATGCGCGCATCAGCATCAAGCGGCTCATCCCGGCATCCGTGGCAGTCGGCCTGCTCCTGCAGTTGTCGAACTACCTCAACATCGTTACCTGGCCGTGGCTGCATGCCAAGCTCGCTGGAGAAATCCCGCCGTTTGTGCAGTCTGCCAGTATCATTCTGTGGTCGTTTATCGCGACAATGATCGTCCTGGCGGGCGCCGAATGGTCGGCTCGTGTCAGCGTTGAGCAGTTGTCCGGCGACAAATAGCGATAAATAGCCCAACGGCCCCAATCCTTCGTTTGCGCTATGATCGCAGTGGATTCGCCCCGTAGCGGGTCCCGGGTAGATGGTCAAAACCGTCCAGCGTCGAACACGGGACGCTTTCATTCTGGTCCTGCTGGTTCCCGCGATTTTCGGCGTGTTGACGCTGGGGCTTGTCGACAAGAATGAACAGGATCTGCGCTGGGTCTTGCACAGTCAGGACGTGCTGCGCTCCCTGAATCGCCTCGTCGCGCACGCCTATCAGGCTGAAAGCAACCAGCGGGGGTTCCTGCTCACGGGCGAACCATCTTTACTCGATCGTTATCGAAGCTACACCAGTCAGGAATGGGCCGAGTTGCGGCGATTCGGCCATCTCACGGCGGACAACCCGATCCAACAAGCGTATGCAAGCCAATTGCTCACTCTATGGACGAAACGCGCCAACGCCATGCAGGCGGTGCTCGACATGCGGAAGCAGGAGCCGTTCACGCCCAAAATGACGGACTTATTCCGCCAGGGAAGCGTGCTGATGGATCAGATGAGCGGAATCGCCGCCGACATGGCGTCCGAGGAGTACGGCCTCTTGAAGGCCAGATCGATCAGGCAGCATGCCACTGCGGTTGCGCTTCGCTGGCTGTTTGCCGTCGAGTTCGTCATCAACCTGTTGCTGTTGTATTGGGCCTACCGCCTCATTCGCAACTACGGGCTGGCCCGCGATAGGGCAGAATTCGAGATTCGTCTCGTCAATGCAGAACTAGAAAAACGAGTCGCCGACAGAACGTCGGAACTGGAAGCGGCCAACGAAAACCTGTTGCGCAGCAACGAGGATCTGGCGCGCTTTGCCTACGTGGCCAGTCACGATCTGCAGGAACCGCTGCGTACGGTTGGTAGCTACGCGGGGCTCCTGGCGCGGCGCTACGAAGGGAAACTCGACGCGCAAGCGGACAAGTACATCGGCTTCATCGTCTCCGGCGCCAAGCGGATGCAGAACATGGTACAGGACCTGCTCGCGTATGCGCGCACCGGTACCCAGCAACTTACTTTTCAGAGCGTGGAAATGAAGCAGGTGGTCCACATCGCTGAGCAGAACCTGCGGGTAGCTATCGCTGAAACACGGGCGCGCCTCGTGTGCGACAACTTGCCCACCATTGAAGCGGACGAAGGCAAGTTAGCCATGGTGCTGCAAAACCTCGTCAGCAATGCGATCAAGTTTCGGCATCCGGAACGTCCTCCGGTGATCGAGATAACTGCCGGCCGCTCAGGCTCGGAATGGGTGTTCTCCGTACGCGATAACGGCATTGGCTTCGATGCGCAGTATGCCGAGCGTATTTTCGTCATTTTCCAGCGCCTGCACAGAGTCGGCGAGTATGCTGGAACTGGCATTGGGCTGGCGATCTGCCGTCGCGTGATCGAAGGACATGGTGGGCGGATCTGGGCCGAGTCGGTTCCCGGCGAAGGATCGAAGTTCTCGTTTTCTATCCCGGTCCATCCGCAAAAACCCGCCCCATCCGCTGAGTTCGCGCCCGCATTGCTTGCTGCGTCGCAGTCGCAAGATGACGAAAACACTTCAACTCAGAAAGGTTAAACGTTGGCGGAGTCAGTGAGAATCTTGCTTGTAGAAGACAATCCGGCCGATGTTGGGTTAGTCGAAGAGGCATTCCTCGACGGGAAACTACACTACGATCTGGACGTTGCATCCGATGGAGTTGCAGCGCTCGAAAAGTTGCGCGCCGGGCTGACAGGCACTCATCCCGCGCCCGATCTCGTGCTGCTGGATCTGAATTTACCCAAGAAAGATGGCCGCGAAGTGCTGGCCGAAGTGAAAACGGATCCCCTGTTGCGCGAGATTCCCGTAATTGTCCTGACCACTTCGGATGATGAGGCGGATGTGCATCGCGCGTACGGGTTGCACGCCAATTGTTATCTCACCAAGCCGGTTGATTTCGATGATTTCATACGCAAGGTTCGCTCCATCGAGGACTTCTGGCTGACGTTCGTCCGATTGCCTGCGCATCGCTCAGCAGGCTTGTCCCCGATCTGAGTGGAATGTGAAATACTGAAAAACCAAGGGGGCTGTACATGCGGTTATTGGGAGCCAGCCGAGTTCTTCCGTTCACTTTGGCCATTCTTTTGAGCGGGTCTGGCGCGGTATTCGCGCAGAAAGGCGGAGGTGGCGGAGCGCCGGCATCCACGCCCTCTGCAGGTACCGGCACTAGCCCAACAAACACCACAACCACCGCGCCGACAAATCCCATCAGTCCCCTGCCGAGCACCAGCAATCGCCAACCGAATGGCCCGCTGCGTCCGATTTTCCTAAGCGGCCGGGTGGTTACCGACGATGGATCGCCCATTGACACAAACGCGCGCGTTGAGCGGATCTGCGGCGCCACTGTACATCTCGAAGGACATCTCGACAGCAAGGGCCACTTCGGGTTCGAGATCGGCAATGAGGGCTTGGTCGATGTCGATGCATCCACCGGGTACTCCGCAGTGGGACCAAACGCGCGCTCGTCTGCGCTCGGATCGGGCCTTACTCCGGCATCCGCCGAGACCTCCGGATTGGATCAGAACGGGCTCATGGGATGCGAATTGCGCGTCACAGTTCCGGGATATCACTCGGATGTGATCGAACTCTCGATGCGCAAGACGATGGACAATCCCGACGTAGGCACGATCGTGTTGCATCACATCGGCAAGATCGATGGCACCACGACCAGCGTCACCACCCTGAATGCTCCGAAGCAGGCGAAAAAACTATACGAGAAGGGCATGCAGCTGGTTCGCCGCGGCGATCTGGATGAAGCTGCGAAGCATTTCAGTCAAGCCACTTCGCTCGATCCGCAGTACGCCGTCGCGTGGGAAGCTGAGGGTGAAATCGCATCGAAACAAGGCCAGTTTGATCAGGCCCGGACAGATTTTGAATCTGCCATCAAAGCCGATTCGCATTACGTGAATCCCTACGAGAAGCTGGGGTATGTTTTTGCGCATCAGCAGAAATGGCAGGAGGCGGCCGATACCAGCCAGCGAGGAATTTCATTGGATCCCGTCGAATATCCCGGCTTGTTCTGGTGCAATGCCCTCGCCAACTATAACTTGAAGCGGCACGCCGATGCTGAGAAGAGCGTGACGGCGCTGCTGAAGCTCGATACGCAACATCACTATCCTGAAGGGGAAAAGATGATGGGCGAGCTCCTGCTCGAAAAAGGCGATGTAGCGGATGCGGCTACGCACATCAAGACGTACCTGACGGTCGCTCCGAAAGCGCCGGATGCCGAGCAGATGCGGAAGTGGCTGGAAAAGTCGAGCAAGCGTCGGCTACACCTCCCCCCTCGGCTCCGCAAGCGGCACAATAGTAATCAGACCTGACATGGAGTTGCCCCAA
Organism: uncultured Acidobacteriaceae bacterium; assembly: GCA_963795905.1. Classification (GTDB taxonomy): domain Bacteria; phylum Acidobacteriota; class Terriglobia; order Bryobacterales; family Bryobacteraceae; genus Bog-105. The sequence goes on from CAWCJG010000005.1 coordinate 154,125, forward strand.
TCCGGCGTATCCGTTCGAGAGCGCCTGCAACAGGCGCGAGAGACTGTTCTCGCGCTACATAAATCCTTGCTCGAATCGGAGCGGACCGCCTACGAGATCACGCACGGCCCCATTGCCACGCCGGCGGCGTTCTTGAACCTGTTAATCCACGACCCGGCGTTTGCGTGGCTGCAGCCGTTGACGACGTTGATCGTGCAGATTGATGAAGCGCTAGCTGCTAAACGGCCGCCCGCAAGCGAACAGACATTTGCGCAACTGCTCGGCGACACGCGCGCATTGCTTTCCGAATCGAGCGACCAGGATTCGTTCTGGCGCCGCTACTGGCTCGTCGTGCAAAGGGATCCCGCGGTCGCGGTGTTGCACCGGCAAGTGTAAAACGAACTGGCAGCAAGCTCATGACTCATCGATAGGCCGGGATGCCGGTAACGCGCTCTCCGATAACCAGCGCGTGAACGTGGTCGGTCCCTCGTACGTCTTCACGGTCTCCAGGTTGCACATGTGCCGCATGATCGGGTATTCGTCCATGATGCCGTTGGCGCCGAGCAGATCGCGGCTCAGGCGCGCGCATTCCAGCGCGATGGCGACGTTGTTGCGCTTCAGCATCGAGATGTGGGCCGGCTCGACTTTGCCCGTGTCCTTCAGCTTGCCGACATGGTAGCGCCAGCAGTTGCCCCTTGCTGATTTCGGTGATCATCCAGGCCAGCTTCTCCTGCACCAGTTGGTGCGAGGCGATGGGCCGATCGTCGAACTGTTTCCGCGAAAGCGAATAGCTGCGCGCGGTTTCGTAGCAGTCCATCGCGGCTCCCAGCACGCCCCAGCCGATGCCGTAGCGCGCCTGCGACAGACAACTCAGGCGCGCTTGCAAGCCTTTCGCGGCGGGCAAGCAGGCAATCTTCCGGCAGACGGCAATCGTGAAAGTGCAGGCTGGAAGTCACGGAAGCGCGCATGGACAACTTGCCGTGAATGTCGCGCGTGGTGTAGCCGGGTGTTCCACGCTCGACCAGGAATCCGCGCACGCCATCGTCGCGTGCGCGCCCAGACCACAGCGACATCCGGCCACCGATCCGTTAGTGATCCACGTCTTCTCGCCATTCAGGACCCAGGTTCGCCGCGCTGTTCGGCGGTGGTGCGCATGCCGCGCGGGGTTCGAGCCGAAGTCCGGCTCAGTCAGGCCGAAGCAGCCGATCGCCTCGCCCGGATTGCAGCTGCGGCAGCCAGCGTTGCTTCTGCTCCTCCGAGCCATAAGTCAGGATCGGATACATCACAAGCGAGCCCTGCACGCTGGCGAAGCTGCGAAGACCCGGAATCGCCGCGCTCGAGCTCCTGCATGATCAGGCCGTACTCGATGTTGTTCATGCCGGCGCAGCCGTAGCCTTCCAGATTTGCGCCGAAGAAACCCCAGCTCACCCATTTCGCGAATCAGGTGTTGCGGGAATGTTCCGTTGTTATATGCCTCGCGGATGACCGGGAGAACGCGTTCATCCACGAACTGCCGCGCGGTGCGCCGCACAAGCAATTCGTCCTTCCGTCAACACGGAATCGAACAGAAGGTAATCAACTCCCGGGAAGCGATACATGAGAAACAGCCAATGCCATTGTAAGGCGCGACGTGTGGCACAGGCCTTTTGGCCTGTGAATCGACCCTTTCCCAGCCCTTTTATGCCGTGTTGCACAGGCCTTTTGGCCTGTGAATGGATTCTTCCCGGCCCCTTTACGCCGAACGGACTAGCCGTAACAAAGCAACTTCCGGCGGGCAGCCAAAACGCACGGGCAGCGTGGAACAGCCTGCGCCCCAGCTTGTATAGCCCTGCATGGCTTCGTGACGCCAATGACCTTGCACGAGCGCGCGCGGAACCGGCGCGTTTTTCTTTACAGCGCCCAGTCCGGGTAGGCGAATCTGGCCCGCGTGAGTGTGACCGCACAGATAAAGTCGAACCCCGCGCTGCGCAGCTTCTCGATAAAGCTGAGGCGTGTGCGTGAGCAGCACCGTGAACCCCCCTCTGGGTATGTCGGCCAGCGCAGCCGTGAGATCGGCGGCCCGATAGTCGAAGGGATCGTCGGTTCCGGCGACCCACAGGCTAGCTCCGTTGTGCCGGATAGCGACCGATTCATTGACCAGCATGCGCACACCGCGCTCTTCAAGGTGCAGCGCAATCTCGGATGCGTCGTGATTTCCGAGAATGCCGATGCAGCCATAACGCGCCTGGACCCTAGAGACGACTTTGTCAAGCCGCGGATACACGCGGTCGCACGGGCCAACGATTTCCCACCGGTAGTCGCCGTTAAGGACACAAAGGTCCGGCCGAAGCGGTTCGATAATGCGGGCAAGCGATTCGGCGAGACCATCCATTTCGTCGATGTGCAAGTCGGAGATCTGCAGGATCTCGAAGCCGTCCAGCCAAGCCGGCAGGTCCGGAAACGTGAGCGTGACACGATTGACAATCGGGCTCAGTGCATTGCGTTTTCCGCGTGAATAGATCCCCGCAAGCGTGAACAGCGCGCGAAGAATGCGCGGCTTGACCTCGCGGTTGAACCAGAGGCGGCGCCGGCTCTTGCGGAACGTGCGCCCGGATTGCTCGAAGTATTGCTCGACGGCGATATGCTGCCGCAACTGGCGTTCCAGAGAACGTTCGGGCGGAGCGGCGAGGAGTTCGTCGGGAAGAGTCACCTACTTCGATGGTATGCGGGGTGGCTCCTCCTCGCATTTACGGCAGTCGAACTGCGTTCCGAGAAAACGCGCCCGCCCTTCTTCGCTTTGGGTCCATGGGCGATCCTGCCACGGCGGATCATGGCGGACGTGGCGCGTGTGTCCGCACGAAAGGTCGGCTACCCAGTGATTCTCTTCATCCAGGTGAAATCCGACTATCGTCTGCAACATGTGTCCTCGCTGCCGATGATACAGTCTTCGGAGAGTGGCGAAAGCGAATACAGGCACGGCAACGGCAATCGTACTGTCGCTTCTGCGAGTAGTCGTTGCGGCTATTTACCTCGAGCATGGGCTGCAACTGGTGTTCGGTATGTTTGGCGGCCACGCAATGCGGCTGACTTCGTTTGCGGGCATCGGCGGGCTCATTATGCTGATCGGCGGGAGTTTTCTGCTGGTCGGCCTGTACACTCGCATCGCTGCATTCGTTCTATGCGGAGAGATGGCGGTGGCTTACTTCAAAGTGCATTATCCGCACGGCCCGAATCCGCTCACGAATGAGGGCGAGCGGGCAGTTCTCTACTGTTTCGTGTTCCTGTATTTCGTGTTTGCCGGCGGCGGCGCGCTGAGTTTGGATCGTGCGATGGGGCGGAGTTAAACGATGAATAGAAGAAAATTTTTGACGGCGGCCGCAATGAGCGGATTGGGCGCGTACGCAGCGGCGTTGCTCGATTCGAAGCCGCGGCGAGTGGGACTGATTGGCTGCGGATGGTACGGCAAAATCGATTTGCTTCGGCTCATCCAGATTGCGCCCGTCGAAGTCGTATCCCTATGCGATGTGGATCGCGACATGCTGGCGAACGCGGCCGATATTGTGGCGAGCACGGCAGCAATCGAGGAAAAAGCCGCGCACCTACCACGACTTTCGCGACATGTTGAAGGAGCGCGATCTGGACCTGGTGCTGATTGCGACACCCGATCACTGGCACGCGCTGACGTTTCTCGAAGCCGTGAAATCGGGCGTGGATGTCTACCAGCAGAAGCCGATCAGCGCGGACGTTGTGGAAGGGGAGGCGATGCTGGCGGCGGCGCGAAAGTATCAACGCGTCGTGCAGGTGGGCACGCAGCGGCGCAGCACGCCGCATCTGGTCGAGGCGCGCGAACGCTACATCCAGTCCGGCGCGCCTCGGCAAGATCGGGCTGGTCGAAATCTATTGCTACTACCACATGCGAGCCAATTCGAATCCGCCCGACACAGCCCCGCCCGCGAACCTCGATTACGATTTCTGGACGGGTCCGGCGCCCATGCGTCCATACAACTCGCTCGTGCATCCGCGAGGGTGGCGCAATTTCTACGAGTACGCGAACGGCATTGTGGGCGACATGTGCGTTCACATGCTGGACATGACGCGCTGGTATCTTGAATCTGGGCTGGCCGACGCGGTATCACCTCGACGGGAGGCATTTTCGTCGACACGGCAAGCAAGGCGAACATCAGCGACACCCAGACGGCGACTTTTGAATTTCCGGATCTGCGCGTTGTCTGGACACACCGGACGTGGGGCGAAGCCAACGATCCGAAACATCCTTGGGGCGCAACGTTCTATGGCGAGAAAGGGACTCTCAAAGCGGATGTGTTCGGATATGACTACACCCCGCTCGGCGGAGCGACCGTGCACCGCGACGTGACGTATGAATTCGAGCAGTATCCCGAGGACCGGACCGAGAAGGACCTAGAGCGGCATGTGGCTCCAGCCGTGCGATATCACCTGCTGAATTGGCTGCATGCGGTCGATAACCGGACGAGACCCATCGCCGATATCGAGCAGGGACATATCTCGACGGCCTCATGCATCCTGGCAAACCTCTCCATGCAGGTGGGCCGTGGGCTCACATGGGATGCGGCGCAGGGCCGTGTCAGCGGCGACGAAGAGGCGAACAAGTTGTTAGCGCGTCCGTATCGCGGGCCCTGGGTTCACCCGGAGGTCTGATGTGAAGGCGAACCGACGAGAGTTTCTTAGTCTTTTGACGGCTGCGGGAATCGCACCCGCGGTGTTGCGGGGCGAAGATGCACAGTTCGTCCACGGGCCGGGAATGCCGCAGGAAGGCCCCCATACGCCGAAGATCGGCGCGCCAGTCCCGGTAAATCACCTCACGGACGAAGCCATGCGTCAGGTGAAACAAATCGGGGTCACTTGGGTGCTGAGTGGTGGGCCGCCGATTCCCTGGAACGAAGAGCAACTACGAGCGATCGTCGACAAACTGGCTACCGCCGGTTTGAAGTTAGGGAATCTGATGATCGGCGGATTTCCAAACACGCTTTACGGTAAGCCGGGTCGCGATGAAGAGATTGACAAAGTCCGGCAATCGATCGAAGCCGCAGGGAAAGTCGGGCTGCCTGTAGTCGAGTACAACTTCTACGCGCATCGGGCGATCGAAGGCTATTACGAAGAGACTGGGCGCGGCGGCGCCGGACTTACGGCGTTTTCCGAGCAGCGCGTCAGAGGCCTGCCTCCGTTACCAAACGAGGGTGCGCATACGCTGGACGAGATGTGGAACAACATCGCGTACTTTCTGAAGGCGGTAATTCCCGTAGCCGAGCGCGCGAACGTGCGCATGGCCTTGCATCCAAACGATCCTCCCGTGTCGAACAGTCGCGGGTCGGGGCAGATCATGGGCACGGTCGTAGGCTGGAAACACCTGATCGCGATCGTCGATAGTCCGGCGAACGGAATCACGTTCGATTGCGGAGTGACGCGCGAAATGGGCCACGATCCGGTTGACGTGGCGCGCTACTTCGGGACCCGAGACCGGATCAATCACGTGCATTACCGGAACGTAAAGGTGCGCAAGCCGTACGACGAGTACACGGAAGTATTTATCGACGAGGGCGAGAATAACATGCTCGCGGTCATGCGGGAACTCGTGAATGTGGGCTACCGCCGCCTCATCTACCCGGAGCATGAGAGAGCGCTCGACTACGACCGCCGTATCGGGATCCATAATCAATATCCGGGCGGCGGCGGCTATACGGGCATGGTCTACGACGTGGGCTATGCTCGCGCCATGCTGCAAGCGGCGCTCTTACTGAAGTGACCTGTGGCACAGGCCTTTTGGCCTGTGAATTGACTTTGGACATTGGCCAGTCAACTGCTGCAAAACCCGTGAAGGTTGAAACGGAGCGGCGAGCCGCTCCGTTTGGAGAGCCGTGTGCTCAGGGCAGTTGATCGGCCCAGAAAATGTCCAAGCCCCAAAGCCGGTCCGGAGACCTGCATGGCTACTCAGCGCGCAGCATGATCGCCGGGTCAATTTTGGCGGCTCGCATTACCGCCGGCAGCGCCGCCAGCAAAGCTGAAGCAAACAACACCGTATGCCGGTAAGATGAGCATCGTCGGATCGCTGCCTTTCACACCGAAGAGCAGCGTCTCCACATAGCGCACCGATGCCACACCAAGCCCCAAACCAACGATCGCCCCAACCAGGACCATCGCGAAGACTTCCGTCGTCAACCGTCGGGCAATACTGCCAATGCGTGCGCCGATGGCAATCCGAATCCCAAACTCGCGCTCCCGCTGCAGCACGGAATACGTGAGCACTCCATAAAGCCCAATCCCTGCCAAAAGTAGCGCAACGCCACCAAAGAACGCCCCCAACATCGCCAGCAGCCGTTCGCGAATCGTCTGCGCGTAAATCAGTTCTGTTTGGGTACGGATGTTGCTCACGCGAAAAGCCGGATCGGCCCGCTGCAAATGCTGGCGCACCGTCGACGCCAGTGCCGCCGGATCGTTGCTCGCCGTTCGAACGATGACTGTCGCGGAATCGATTGGCTGCAATACTCCCTTTGCGTCAAGGGAGTGAAGAGGAACATACGCAACGTGGGCCCATGGATCGCGCACATCCTTGTAGGCCGCGTCATTCGACCAGATCCGACAATCTCGTATTTGTCCGGCTTACCGCCTGCGCCCATCGTTGCAAAAGATTTTCCGACAGGATCTTGTCCGCCGAAAAATTGCCTCGCAAATTCCTTGCTGACGATCGCGGTGTGCGGGCTCGCATCGGCCGGGCGCAGATCCCTGCCGTCCGCAAGAGGGATCTTCATCGTCCCAATCCATTGCGGCGAGACGCTTAGGAAATTCGCCACAACATTGGATGGGGGCGCACCGTTGATGGAGACAAGTTCGTTGTCGTTATTCCCGCTCAACAGCGGCCAACTGGCTAAAGCAACTGCTTCCACCCCCGGCGCCGATTTCAGATTCTCGACCATCTCGTCCCAACGAGCCGCCGGCTGCGGATGTTGCGTAACAGTATCCAAAAGCAAGAGCCGATCTGGAGAAAAGCCCAGCGGTCGATCGGAAAGATGCTTTAAGGTTGCGGTAAACAGCGATGCAAGGAAGAGCACAACAAAACAAAATGCGACCTGCGCCGCAATCAACCCATGCATGCGGCGACGACGCGCATGTGGATCGTCTCCGCCCTTCAGTGCGCTCACGGGCTTGACCCACGACGCGCGTAGGGCCGGCATCAGCCCGAACAGCAGTGTAACCACCAGGGTCAGAAGCAATCCAAATCCGAGCCACTCGCCAATCAGCGGGCAAAATCAGGCGTACGGGGTTGCCGGGAGTGCTGATGCTGTTCACCACAAACGGCGCCGCCCACCAGGCAAACACCGCGCCCAGACCAGACGCGAACAATGCCAGCATCGCGCTTTCCACCATGACCATCTGGACCAGCCGTGACCGTCCGGCGCCAATCGACACTCGCAGCGCCATCTCCCTCGCTCGCGAAGCCGCCTGCGCGGTCATCAGGTTGGCAACATTGGCGCACGCAATCAGCAGCACCAGAGCGACCAGAACACCCAAAGCCATGAGCGCCACACGATAGTCCTGCTGAGTCATCGAGACGCCGGAGGACGCCGGATGCAGCAGTAACTTCTCTCGTGGATATCCCACCAGCAATTCTTTGGGAATATTCGTCCAGCTCTTTGCGCGCTCCTGCTCGAACGCGCGGTAGACGGCGTACATCTTTTCGCCGCACGGGCTCAATCGCAACCCCAGGCCTCGGGCGTACGAACACGCGCAGCCATCCATTCCCGGGCTCGCGAATGCCATAGACGATTCATCATGGTTGGAACGAAGATATCCGCAATCGTTCCCGGCTCCGTGCCCGTGAACTTCTCTTCCGAGACACCCACGATCTGATAGGTGTCGGTTCCCATCCGGAAAGTTCGTCCAAGCACCTGCGGGTCGCGGCCAAAGCGAGCGCTCCAATAGGCGTAAGAGATCACCGCATACGGTTTTGCACCCGGCACGCGATCGTCGTCTTCGTTGAGGAGCCTTCCCAGCGCAGGGCGCAGTCCGAACGACGAGAACATGTTGCCGGAGACGTGCTGGAACTGCGACTTCTCCATTTGATCGTCCGATCCATAGGTCAAATCGGCACGCTGCGCAGGTTCGATGGCAATCAGTTCCGCTTGCCCGCTCAACGCTTCGCGCATCCTTTGGAAGGAAGGATAGGATACGGTGTCCCACAACATCGGCTTGCCTTGAAACGTGAGCCCGTCGAAGCTGGACCGCGTACAGCCGGTGCGGATCGCTGATCGGCAGGGGGCGCAGCAGAAGTGCATCGATCAAACGGAACGCCGAGGTGCATGCCCCGATCGCCAGTGCCAATGACAGAATTGCAGCACCTGAAGTGACCTTGTTCTTCCTGAGTTGCCGCCACCCAAAGACCCAATCTGCTGCCAATGCTTCCAGACCCTGTCCTGCGCGCACATCACGGCAGCGCTCCTTCTGCCGCTCCACGCCGCCCAGGGCTTTGGTTACTAGCCGGTGCGCATCTTGAGGAGAAAACCCCTGCGCCAGCAGTTGCTCGACGCGGCGATCAAGATGGAATTGGAGTTCCTCGTCGAGTTCCTGCTCCAGACGCTTCTTCAGAAAGAGCGTTCGCGCCCTTAGAGGAAGTGTCGAGATCCAGCGCATGATCTTCATCCCTTCGCCTCCTTCAGACGCAACACCTGAGAGATTGCGACAGACAGCCGATTCCAGTTCGCTGTTTCCTGTTCCAGCACCTTGCGTCCACTGCGCGTGAGTGAGTAGAATTTCGCGCGCCTGTTGTTCTCCGACGGCTTCCACTCCGATGCGATCCAGCCCTCTACCTCGAGCTTGTGCAGTGCCGGATAGAGCGAGCCCTCGCTCACCTGGAGGACATTGCCTGAAACTGCGGTGAGCCTCTGGCTAATTGCCCAGCCGTGCAAAGGTTCAAGGGCAAGAATCTTTAGAAGGAGTACGTCCAGGGTGCCTTGGACGAAATCGGATGGCTTACTCATGGGCCTCTCGGTTACCGAGGCCAATATACCGCAGTTCCCCTCGGTAAGCAAGAGGAGGATCAAGAGCCCAATCAATCAGGGACGCTTAGGCTCCGGGCGAAAGCTCGAAAAACTCCGACTGCCGGAATTGTGCCGTGACTGTCGTCTTTGGAGCGAGGAGTATTTATGGCGACAAGCACGACTGGAACAAAGCCGTTTGCTGTGGTAACCGGCGCGTCCCGCGGCATTGGCTTCGAACTCGCGAAGCAGTTTGCACAGAACGGGTTCGATCTGCTGATTGCGGCCGATAGCGACCTGGTCGAACGGGCAGCCCTGGAACTGGGAGGATTGGGAGCCCGGGTTACACCGGTGCAGGTCGATCTGGCCGAGCATGAGGGTACGCATGAACTGATAACCGCCATTGAGGCCGCCGGCCGGCCCGTCGACGCCGTCGCCATCAATGCAGGTGTCGGCGTGAGCGGCCGTTTCGTAGAAACCTCGCTCCACGAGGAGATGAACATGGTTCGGCTGAATGTTCTCTCCACCCTGCACTTAACGAAGTGGATGGCGCAGCACATGGTCACACGCGGCAGCGGACGCATTCTGATCACTTCGTCCATTGCGGGCACCATGCCAACACCCTACGAAGCCGTCTACGGAGCGACAAAAGCGTTCGACCGCGCGCTCGGGCAGAGTATTCGCGAGGAACTCAAAGACACCGGCGTGACGGTCACGGTCCTGATGCCCGGCGCTACCGAGACGAACTTCTTCCATCGGGCGCACGCCGAGGATACCAAGCTGGGTGCAAGCGAAAAAGACGATCCCGCCGAGGTAGCGAAGGAAGGATTCGAAGCGCTGATGGCGGGTAAAGATCATGTGGTCGCCGGATCGCTGAAGAACAAGTTTCAGGCCGCCGCGGGATACACTCTGCCGGATCCGATGGTCGCCAAAGCGCACGCGGGCATGTCCGCCCCGGGATCGGCGAAGAAGTAGGTCAGTGATCAGCTGCGCCGGGCGCGGGGCCGGATTAAATAGGGTGTCACTTTTGCCAAGAGTTGCCGTAAATTGCTAGGAAGTCCGACCGCAGTTAAGGCCCTTGGCCCAAGCCGCCCCAGTGGTCAGGGGCGAGTGGTCAGTGGTCAGAAAAAACGAACCCAACCCAGTGCTGAGTCGTCAGTAGGAACGAACCCACGGCGGCAGCAGTGGTCGGAACGAAACCCACAGGCCGAAGGCCTATGCCACGGAGCCCGGCGTGCCGCCCCAGTGGTCAGGGGCGAGGGATCAGTGATCAGAAAAACGAACCCAGTGCTGAGTGATCAGTAGGAACGAACCCACGGCGGCCGCAGTGGTCGGAACGAAACCCACAGGCCGAAGGCCTATGCCACAGAGCCCGGCGTGCCGCCCCAGTGGTCAGGGGCGAGGGATCAGTGATCAGAAAAACGAACCCAGTGCTGAGTGATCAGTAGGAACGAACCCACGGCGGCAGCAGTGGTCGGAACGAAGCCCACAGGCCGAAGGCCTATGCCACAGAGCCCGGCGTGCCGCCCCAGTGGTCAGGGGCGAGGGATGGACTGCGCGGTGAAATGAGACAGCGAGTAGAGTGGACAGTTGCCATTCGCTGGAAAATGCTGGCGAACGGGTTGGTTTCTGGTTCAGAATGACAGCGGCAGACGAAGCGGAGGTAGGCTCTGCTGGAGAGCAACCTGCCAAGGAATAGGCTGCCGGAAACTCATTCCGATGAGTCACGGGAGAGCGGCGCCCCCGTTCTCCTGTGGAAACAGGTCCTCGGCATCGGGATAGATTTCCTGATGCCTTGGAAAACTCAAGGCTGCTGGTAACGACGAAGGCGGTAGCGCAGCGGTCTTTTCAAACTCTTCCGGCGAACAATAGCCCAGCGACGAATGGAGCCGCTCCCGATTATAAAAGCGCTCGATGAAGTCCTCGATATTTTGCTCGAGCTCCTCCAAGGTGGAGTAACCACGGCAGTAAATCTCCTCGTTTTTCAGCGTGCGCAGGAAGCTCTCGCAGTAGGCGTTCTCCCACGGCCGCGCTGGCCGACTCATACTGATCCACATGTGCGCTTGCTCCAAACGTTGCACGTAATCGTCACTGGCATACTGGGTTCCGCGATCGGAATGGTGCACCAGACCGGGACCCGGCTGTCGCTGCGTGATGGCGCGATTCAAAGCAGCTAATGCCAAGCTGGTGTGCAAGCTCCGGCCTAGCGACCAGCCCACCACGCGGCGCGAATAGACGTCGAGCACCACCGCCAGATAGACAAACTCACGCCCCAGCCGCACATACGTGATGTCGGATACCCACAGTTGATTGATCGCGCTCAGGCGCACATAGCGCGCCAGATTCGGATACACGGCAAAACGATGTTTGGCATCCGTCGTCAGCACGAACTTGCGTTTGCGTACGGCCAGTAAGTTGTCGCTTTGCAGGATGCGCCGCACCACCCACTCGCCCACCACGATCCCGCTGCGCCGCACCACTTGCGTGATCCGGCGGTAGCCATAGCGGCGATAGTACAAGGCCGCTTTCTGCACTGCGTCGCGAATGGCTACGGCCGCGTCCTGCGGCTTGCGCTCCTGCCAATCGCGATAGAATCCGGCACGACTCACACCGGCTGCCTGACACATCCTCTCCACACTTACCGGGCCTTGCGCGCTGGCTTCGATCGTGGCGTAGATTCGTTGCCGGAATCGACGCCGCTCGTCGGGCGTGATTCCTCGATATTGCGCAAGGCTGCGGCGAAAAAATCTAGTTCCGCCGCCTGCCGGCCCACCAGCCTCTCTAATTCCGAGATCCGGCTCTGCAGGGCGACTGCCTGGCGTTCCCTCTCCCCGGCCGGCTCCCCGCGCTTCCCCCGTCCCAACGGCGCTTGCCGGCCCGCCGAGCCATACCCGGCCTCCCGCCAGACGTATACCAGCCTGCGCCTGAATCCTAGCTCCCGCGCCAAAACCGACACACACTCGCCCGCCATCATTCGATCCACCGCCTGCTGCTTAAACTCCGGGCTGTACTTAAACCATTTCCGATCCTGGCTTTGCTCCACTTTCGCTCCCTTCGCTGAAAGTGTCCCCTAAACCCACTGTCTCAATTTGCCCCCGCAGTCCAGCAGTGGTCAGAAAAAACGAACCCAGTGCTGAGTGATCAGTGGGAACGAACCCACGGCGGCAGCAGTGGTCGGAACGAAGCCCACAGGCCGAAGGCGGCCGAAGGCCTATGCCACATAGCCCCGCGGGCGCAGATTTGAAGAACGAAGCCATGGAAGCATTGCGATGGCCCTGCGCGCATGTGTGGCGTCCCGGCGCTTACGCCCCGGGGCTCAGTTTTCACGTGAAAGATGCACGCAGGCTAGGCAAATATTCGATTTTCAAACAGCAATCCCGAGTTACCGGTCGAAGCCAAGGCACAATTTTCGATTAGGGCAGTATCGGCTCAGAGCAGATTTCGAAACGAAGAACGAACCCATCGGTGGTTGGGGCGCATTCTTCTGGAGGAACGAAGCCATTTGTTGCCGCAACCTCTGTTGCAGGAACGAACCCAACCCAGTGGTCAGGGGTGAGTGGTGAGTGATCAGAACAAACGGACCCATTGACGCTTGGGACGTATTCTCCTGCGGGAACGAAGCCAGCCCTCCGTTCCTCGCGTCTGCGTTCCTTTTGGAGTTCGCGTAGAGTTTTCAATGCTTTATAGAAGCTGCGCTCGCAGCGGCCGTGCATGCGCTGCGCGGTTTCGGCTTCCCGGGCCTGCGGAGGCTCCATACTCAGCAGCTCGGTTTCATAGCGACGGTAGCGCTTCATGAGCCAGTAATGCTCGGCTAGTTCCTGCACCAGAAGCGCTTCCGTTTCGGTGGCGGGTTTATGTTCGTTGAAGAGGGCTGCCTTTAAAGCGGCGAGATCCGACGGGTCCTCGCCTTTCAGAATCAACTGTTTCGTATAGAGGCCGTGCTTGAAGTTTTCCTTGTGAGGAACGAACCCAACGGCGGGCACGGCGGCGGCCAACTGGCGGCGCTCGACTTTCCTCGATGCGCGCTCAGCGGCGCGACGTTCTTTGCGCGATAGAGACATTCCAATACCCTGCCTTTCGCGTGTGTTGTCGCATGGAGTGCGTCCCGGCAAGTTGGGCGAGATGTGTAAGTCGATCGATTCAGGGGAATTACAATTTTCGAGATGTGTGACTCACCCCTGACCACTGGGGCGAAGCCCTATGAACGCTAACTTAAGGCATCGGCGATCGCCGTGATCCCCGGCCTGATCGGGTGGGTGTTGAGTGTAGTTGTGACTCTTCCACGGGCCACTTCTACGAGACGAGCGACTAGACGTCCAGATGTAGCACGGCCTCGCTTCGCGCGCTTTTTATACGTATGTTTCTAGACGAAGATCTCCGGGGCGACTTTAGCCGGCTAACGGGAACGAAACGAGGGTTCGCATGGAGAGGCGCCCATTCCGCGAGTACCTGTTGCCATAGACGTTTCACGGCGTCATATGAGTCTCCGAGGTAGTCGCGTTCATTCACCCCAATCAGATCTCACTTTGACGAGGTCGTCAAGAGACTCGAGCGCGTCCATCCTAAATTCAAAAGGCGACGCACCACCCTCCTGCCGAGCACACACTAGGGGTCTTTGGACGTGCATCCCGTTCGGCTTCAATGTCCGCAATGCCGACTATACGTCAGGTTGACTTCGATGGACGTGATCGGCACCCTGACGTCTTCGGCCGGGAAGTGTATACTCGATTCGCTGAAAAGGGATTCCAGCATCCGATGAATCGCCGCCGTTTCACACAAACACTTTTGACGACCACCGGCATCGGGGCCGTAGGCATCACAGCTGGATGCGTTACGCGTGTCCCTCCACATCCGGCGCCTCCGCCTGGTCCCCTCCCAAATCCCACGAATGTGAGTCCCTCGAAGTCCGGCATCGAGCATGTAGTCGTCATCGTGATGGAAAACCGAAGCTTCGATCACTTTCTCGGGTGGTTGCCCCGCGCGGACGGAATACCCGCTGGGCTCAGCTACCCGGACACATCGGGAGCGTCCCACCGTGTGTATTCGCTCGACAGCGATTACACCGGATGCGGTCATAAGATACCAAACAACTCCTATGGCAACCAGAACGTCACGGCCTATAACAACGGACGCATGGATGGGTTCTTGCGAGTCCCGGGGAATGACATCTACAGCATCGGCTATTACAACGCGGCGGAGCTTCCGTTTCTGTCGAGCCTCGCCAGGCTTACACCACGTGTGACCATTGGTTTGCCCCTATACTCGCGGAGACCTTCCCGAACCGCATGTTCCTCTGGGCGGCACAAACCGATCGGCTCTCAAACACGCTCTCAACGAGTGAACTGCCGACCATCTTCGACTCGCTCTCAAAAGCCGGAATCTCACATCGCTACTACTTCGGGAACATCCCTTTTCTGTCACTCTGGGGTCTGAAATACGTCAACGTTTCGGCAGACTTCGACGACTTCCTCTCTGACGTTGCTGCCGGCCAGTTACCGGCAGTTTCGTTCCTCGATCCGAAATTTACCGTGCTCGATGACGGTCTCGGAAATGATGACCACCCGCATTCCGACATTCGCAACGGCGAAGCGTTTCTGTCGCAAGTGTTCCACGCCGTCACGCGGGGTCCGAAGTGGTCCAGCACGGTGATGATTGTCACGTTCGACGAATGGGGCGGCTTCTTCGATCACGTTCCTCCGCCCCGCGTAGTCGCGCCCAATAGCTTGGACACCAACCTGGTCGATGGCGCCGCGCTGCTCGGCTTCCGGGTACCGGCCCTGATCGCTTCGCCATTTACACGCGCCAACAACCAAGTCGATTCGACGGTCTACGATCATACAGCCATCCTGAAGCTGATTGAGTGGCGTTGGGGATTGTCACCACTGACGCTCCGTGATGCGTCCCCAGCGATCGGTAACCCGGTCGCGAAATTCAATTTCTCATCTCCCGATACGACTGTGCCTGACCTGCCGAGTCCTGGGACGGTTTCCGGTCTGCCCTGCGCGCTACAAGGCTTTGCAAACAAGGCAGCATCAGCCGGAGCAGCACCGACGCCGCCTTCCACCGAGTTCGGCAATCTCAGCCAGAGCCAGGCTGTCCAAGATTGGCTGGGTCGTCCTCAGTTCAAAAAGGCCAAATAACGAGAGTGCCGGTGCTGCATGTCTTGCCGCACGGCAGTCAAAGTAGCTGAGCGCTCACGGCGTAAAAAGCCGTGCGCTTTTGTACGTGAACCTGAAGGCGACTTCAATTGTCCGTAGAACGCGCATATCGGAGACTTGATGGATTTGGCGGACCCTGGGTTTTCGGGCCTTCCCGGAAATGCTCCTCGAATTAGGATTGTGGACGGAACGATCGTAAAGGAACCGGGAAAGACGGGGAGCCAGTGGCGGATTCTCTATACAATCGGGCTGCCCAAGTTGGAATGTGATTTCTTCGAGGTCACTGCCGCCGAGGGCACCGGCAATGGAGAGTCTCTGACGCGAATCCCGGCGAAGCGCGGAGAGTTAATTCTGGGGGATGCGATCTACGGTGGATTGCCGGGCCTGCTCGCAATGAAAGAAAAGGGAGCCGACGTTTTAATTCGTGTCAACCCGGTCACCTTTTCCGCTTATGGTCCGGGCAAACGGCGATTCCCGCTGCTCCAGCGAATCAATCAAGTAACGAAAGCTGGCAAGGTTCGAGAGTGGAGAGTCTGGATGCGCGATGTCGGTGGCGCAGAGATCGCGGGACGGCTGTGCGTCATTCGAAAGAGCGAGGAAGCCATCAGAAAGGCGCAGCGGCGGTTGCGAGGTAAAGAGTCCAAGAAGCGAACGACGTTGAAACCGGAGACATTTGAATTTGCCCGTTACGTCATGGTGTTCACCACCTACGAGCAAGGATCGGCGGCGCAGGTTCTCCAGGGGTATCGAATGCGGTGGCAAATCGAGGTTGTTTTCAAACGGCTGAAATCCCTGCTTCGTTTGGGCCATTTACCCAAGTACGACGAACGAAGTTCGCGAGCTTGGCTATATGGGAAGCTCCTCATTGCGCTACTCACACAAAAACTAATCCGCATTGGGCGTGATATTTCCCCCTGGGGATACTCACTCCCGGAGCCCGCAGGCTAGTCCTTGGCGTGAATTTCTTTTCGCTCTTCACCAAATCCAGCGAGCCATAGAACCCTTTCTCACCCTCCGAGAGCCTTTAGCTCGCTGGCCGGAGATCGAACGCAATCTGGCCGAATCAATCAGGAAGCGAAAGCTGCAGGGCTTATATTTAACGAATTTGGCGGGATAGGTTCACTGTCGCAGGGAAGAGTTATTTTTCCCCGATCCTGTCTTAAGCGAACCTTCATTGTTCACGTCCCGGTTGTTTGCTTGCTGCTTTGAGCGCATCGCGAATTTCCACCAAATTGCCATCGTCACTTTCAAAGAAGTCGAGGTACTCGTCATGGCTGAAGAAAACGTTCACATAATCCGCTTGCGTCAACACATAGCCACCCCAGCCGTTCAACATTGCAAGCTGCAGGAAAGAGGCGAGATCTTCTGTTTCATGCCCAAGGAACAGATGCCCAGGTGCTTCTGCAAGCAACTGCTGGTCGTCATACGACTGGCGAAGCTTGTAATATATGTGCCAGTTCTCGCTGCTAGGCCATATCCCCCACTCAGAGATCCAAAGCAGTGTCGGCATTCGATGGGTCAACGACGACGCCATCCAATGGGCTATCGAGAAAAATCTATAGGGCTCGTTCGGATATTTGACCGTTTCGGTATGACGGGCACTCGAACGATTTGGCTTCGTCCGTTGTCGTACCCCAAGCCACTGCTCACAATCTTTCTCGGTGTAAAAGCGCATGTGCCTTTGTCCACTATAGGGTCTAACCTCCTGTTGTCATTCCCATACGCCGCCTACACGAAGTGGCGGTTCAAGAAACTCTGAGAAATCGAATCAACCCGCAATCCTTAAGTTAACGCTTATGGGGCGGAGCCCCTCCCCTGGCCACCGGGCTTTTGCACTAATGAGAACTTGCCATTCGCGTAGTCGATGACGTAATCGAAACTGTGAAGGTTAATTTTTTCGTTTCGCTCTTCAAACAGGGACGCAGTCCAGACCTGGACGGACCGATCGTGCCAACCCAAGCTGATTAGAAATTGGGAAACCCAGCTCAATTGGAATGGGTGATGCAGGAAGAGAATCCGGCGGTTCTTCAGGTTCGGACCGAGCAGAGAACGCAATTGGACGTAAGCAGAGTAATTGCGGTCCTGGACGGAGTGGATTCCGCTTAGGCGATAGAACATGCCGTGATTGTCGGCGTGAATTTTCACGGGGACATACTTGACGATCAACAGCGCGAGAAGCAGTTTCGGCGCAAGCGGGTGAACGCGGCGCGTGTAGTCGAGAAGTACGACGGCGAGCACGCATACATACAACACGCAAATGGCTGCGGGTAGATAGAACGCGTAACCATTGCGCGCCGGAATGAAGGCGATCGGCAACACGGCAAAGAGGTTCATCAGAGCAGCCCAGAGGAGAACCCGGCTGCGCAGCAAAGCCGCGAGGGCGACAGATCCGAGCAGCAGTGCTGCCGCATACCGGCCGACAACAGCGTCCGGCCGGTAAATGTCGTCGGCGATGTAGTGGGCCCATGCTTGCAAATAGGTGTGCAGCGATACCGTCAGGCCGTAGCCGCCTGCTTTGGTAATGGCGTTAGGCCCGGTCGTGATTTCAACGGCGAAGATCAGGCTGATAATACCGGTCAGCAGGACCAGGGCAAACTGCCTCACTAGGCTGCGTAGGATCGGCCGTTCAGGATGAATAACACTCTGGCCATGAAAGACGAGCTCATACAGAAGAATGGCAATGGGTAAAGTGATGGCGATCTCTTTGGAATCGAGCGCGGCTAGAAACAGACCGGTCAGAGCGCATAACTGCAATGCCGTGGGGAACTTGTCTCGCTGACGGATCGATACATACCACGTGAGGGCGGCGAAATAGAACAGGAATGTGAGCACGTCGTAGATCATCCCGTTATCGAAGTACAACGAGTAGCGAGTCGGATCAAAGGAAAGAAGAAATGCCGCCATTACGCCCACACTGCGGCGTTTGGATAGAGTAGCCGCAAACCAGTAGGTAAGTAATATGTCGGCAGCGCAGAGTACGAAACGGGCAGTGTTGAACGGCGCCGGATTCAGTCCCCCAAAGTGGTACATGCTAATCAGGAACAGCCCGCCGAGGGGACGCGGATATCCGGGCTTGAGGAGGAACAACCCGCGCACAAGCTCCGAAAACGGGTGCCACCAGACGTAGTAAAGGTTCAGAAAATCGTCCTCACTGAACCACGAAGCGAAACCGAGCCTCGCCCAATACGTGAAATACAGGAGGATGGCTGTGAGACCCACCACTGAAACGAAGCGAGGAGAAAAAAGAAACTTGCTCAGGAGATAACGCGTTTGTGCACGGGCAGAGGTAGCTGCGGATTGCATCGTAGGGGGGAAGTCTGAATCAGTATAGCGGCCTGTTCTGGGGCCGGCGGTCGATTGTGCTGGCCGGCTGCGGCGCTCGGACGCTCTTTCAATCGTCCAAGACGGACAGTTCTACCTGTCGAAGCCGCTCGGGATCACCCACCACGTCGACGCCGCTGACCTTACCGTCCGCGATGCTTATCTGAACGATGCGCTGCAGGTGGCCTCGTGGCGCGAGGATCAGGCCAATGTTGCCCTCGACAAGCACAAAATAGATGTCGCGGGCCAACTGTGAGAAGCGTACCGCCTGCGGAGCCCAATTCGCGGCCCCATGTACTTCGACGGCTTGGCCGCCGAACGCCGAGTGCGAATCTGCCCGGAAGACAATATCTGGCGCGAGCAGGGAGATTAAACCGGCAACGTCGCCGTGCTGCAACGCGCTCAAAAACGAGGCGACCAAATGCCGATGTTCTTTCACTTGGTCTGCGCTTCCTGTGGGCGCGCCATGCACGCGCTTGCGGGCCCGGCTGGCGAGTTGTCGCGCGGCTTCCGGAGTGCGTTCGACAATACTGGCGATCTGTTCAAACGGAACATCGAACAGGTCATGCAAAACGAAAGCGAGCCGCTCAGGAGGAGTGAGTCTTTCAAGAACGACCAGCAGGGCGACACCGGCCGATTGCGCCATTGCGGCTTCCGTCTCAGGATCGATGCGGTGATCTCGCACCGCATGAAAATCAGGCGGCGCCGGTTCTTCGCGCCTGGACTTACGGCTGCGCAGCATGTCGAGACAAACGCGCGAGACCACGGTGGTCAGCCATGCTGGAAGATTTTCTACGTCACCGGAGTCCGATTTGGCGAGGCGCAGCCAGCACTCCTGTACGGCATCTTCTGCCTCTGCAACCGAGCCCAGCATGCGATAGGCGACCGCGCGCAGGTGTCCGCGTTGCGATTCAAATCGTTCCGCTAACGATGTTTCTTCCGCCATCTCGTCACACTTCATCATCCTCATTCGTCAGCCTGATGACAAGCGCAAGCGAGTGAATACAACTGAGGAGAACAACAAGTATGCAAGCACGAATGAAGAGCCCCGTCATGATCGTACCGGAGGCCATGAAGGCGCTGTTCGCACTGGGTGCGTCGGCGAACAATGGCGCCGTGCCTGAGAAAACAATCAAGCTGGTCGAATTGCGCGCGAGCCAGATCAATGGTTGCAGCGTATGTGTGGACATGCATGCCCGCGAGTTGAAGAACATCGGAGAGAGTGACGAACGCTTGTTCGCGGTAGCCGCGTGGAGGGACGCTCCCTACTTCACGGATGCCGAGCGTGCCGCCCTGGCGCTCGCAGAGAGCGTCACGCGAATCAGCGACCGGCCCGATGCGGTTCCAGATGACGTCTGGAACGAAGTGAGCCGCCACTATGACGAAAGAGGTTTGTCTTCGCTTCTGTTGGGGATCGCTCTGATCAACGTCTGGAATCGCTTGAACGTCGCGACGCGCCAGGTCGCGGGCGAGTGGCTCAAGTCCGCCGAAGCGCAGAAGTGGTTGGCGTCCGCGCAACGCTAATCAGAACCAGGGTCAATGAAGGAAAGTGATGGTGGGCCCTAGAGAACTCGAATCTCTGACCTCTACCGTGTCAAGGTAGCGCTCTAACCAACTGAGCTAAGGGCCCGTCTCGCAGGTAATTTTCAAAATAGCATGGCGACGTACCCGAGTGTCAGAATCACAGCATGGCTTTTGCCCTGGTGACTGGTGCGTCGGCTGGGATTGGTGTGGCGCTCGCTGTGGAATGCGCGCGCGATGGTTTGGATGTCGTGCTCACCGGCCGCAATCAGGCAGCGTTGGAGCGCGTGGCGCAAGTGATCCGGTCCATGGGGCGGAAGGCTGTAACGATCGCGCAGGATCTGTCGGAGCCCGGCTCGGCTGCGGCGTTGCACGAGGCCATCCATGCGCACGGAATTGCAATTGACGTATTGATCAATAATGCCGGCTTCGGAACGCTAGGTCTATTTTGGGAAACGCCGGAAGAAGAACAGATGCGCATGGTGCAAGTGAACGTTGCGGCCTTGACTCATCGAGCCGGCGCTTCCTGCCCGCCATGATCGCGGCGCGGCGTGGATTCGTGTTGAACGTTGCGTCAACCGCGGCATTTCAACCCGGCCCGCTGATGGCGGTCTACTACGCGTCAAAGGCATATGTCCTGTCGTTCTCGGAAGCGCTGTTCAATGAAGCGAAGGACTTTGGTGTGGGAGTGACGGTGCTGTGTCCCGGGCCGACGGTCAGCGAATTTGCGCACCGTGCCGGGATGACGGAGGCGAAGCTATTCAAACAGGTGAAACCGATGAGTGCCGAGGAAGTGGCGCGCATCGGGTATGCGGCGATGAAGCGGCGCAAACCGGTGGTCGTGGCGGGCGGAATGAATGCGGCGTTCGCGTTTCTGACGCGCTTCGCACCAAGGCAGTTGGCTGCGAGTATCGCGCGCAGCATGCAGGGTTAGAGCGAGTTTGCTCGCCCACTCCGCACAGTCCTGAATTTTTGCCGTTCAGCTTCCCCGAGTTTCAA
>CAWCJG010000006.1:0-449345 GCA_963795905.1 uncultured Acidobacteriaceae bacterium
GTACGCGCAAGCAGCGTTTCAAATGGCCGGTGGGCAGGACCCGTCGACGAGACAAACTCAGATCTGAACGTTGTGTACCCGCTGACCTATTACGCAAATACGACCAACCCTCAGGGTGCGACGCCTTTCAAGCTGGCATCCGGAGCCGACTCAGATCGAAATCAATCTTCAACCGGTGCACGCTGCGGAGTTAGCCTTCGATGGCGTCCAGAAGGCAGATAACCAGGCGATCGCAGCAAATCTTTCACAGGTGGGACCAGGCGGCGTTCTAATCGACATACCGGCGCAGCGTGTCGGCGACAAGTTAGTCGGCCTGCCACCCGGACAGTACGTTCTTTCTGCCTCGCTCGTTGGGCAGAAACAGGGCATAGGGCTTGGAACACAGTCCGTCGACTTACAAGGCGAGACTGCTCTGCACTTAGGCGATGGGGCGAGGACGACTGTCAGCGGAAAGGTGCAGTGTAAGGAACCTTTGCCGTCTGGTCTTGCGATGCTCCTGCTCGATACCCAGAATGGATCGCAACGGCCGGCTTCCTGAGTGAGGATGGTTCTTTCAGCATTGAAAACGTTCCGCCGGGCCGCTATGAAGTCCTGCTCGCGAATACGCCCGTTTTCTACATGCGCCAAATCGCTATCGCTGGAGCGGTCTATGCAAACGGTGTTCTCGACATTCACCAAGGCGCACGTGTCGATATTCATATCGAAGCAGCGCGCGGCCTGACGAATGTGAATGGCACAGCTCTTAGCAACGGCAAACCCTTTGCTGGAGCGATGATCCTGCTGATCTCGCGCGACTTCAGCCACGGGGGTTTTATCCCGCGTGACCAAAGCGACAGCGACGGCACGTTCACCCTCCTTGCTGCCGCGCCCGGACGTTATACGCTGGTTGCCATCGACGACGGCACAGACCTCGAATACGCACATCCCGCTGCGATCAAGCCCTACCTCGCGAACGGCCAAACGGTCGAATTTCCCCTTCCTCCGGGAGCAGACATTCATGTACAGGTGCAACACCGCCGATAGTAGATACTGGTCGCTGTGTCGCACCGCGAACTCGCCACGAATTTGAAGGGAGTATTCGGGTTTCCAATCACGCCCTTCCATGCCGACCTCTCGCTTGACCTTCGTTCTCTCGCCCGCAATGTCGACGAAATGGCTTCGTTTCCGTTCTGTGCTCTGGTCGCTGCGGGCGGTACCGGCGAATTGTACTCGCTCACTCCTGATGAAATAGAAGCGGTGGTCCACACCACTGTCCAAGCCGTTAACGGCCGCATGCCGGTGGTTGCCGGCACTGGATTCAACACCGCTCTCGGAGCCGATATCGCACGCCGCGCCGAACGCGCACGCGCCGACTTCCTTCTTATCCTGCCGCCTTATTACGTGCTCAGCCCTGAGCAAGGACTCTTTGCGTATTACAAAACTATCGCCGAAGCGACGCCGCTTCCGGTGATGATCTACAGCCGCGACTGGGCCGTGTTTACCCCCGAGATGGTCGCGCGCTTATGCGATGTCGTGCCCTCGCTTGCCGCATGGAAAGACGGGCAAGGTGATATTCGCCGGCTGCAGCGGATCATGAACTTCAACGGCGACCGCCTGGCCTGGTTCGGCGGCTTAGGAGACGATTGCGCGGTGGGATACTTTTCGATCGGCGTGCAGGCTTACACCTCCAGCATTTCGAACATTTCTCCTCAGCTCTCGCTGGCGATTGCCGACGCCGGACTTCGCCGCGATTTCGTCCGATTGAACGAACTGAT
Source organism: uncultured Acidobacteriaceae bacterium (assembly GCA_963795905.1). Classification (GTDB taxonomy): domain Bacteria; phylum Acidobacteriota; class Terriglobia; order Bryobacterales; family Bryobacteraceae; genus Bog-105. The sequence goes on from CAWCJG010000006.1 coordinate 1,755, forward strand.
GCGACGGTATGTTCATCCCCTTTACGCTTTGCGCGAACGCGCCAGAGGTTACGAGGTCGCCGCGATGAAAGCAGCGATGGAGATACTCGGCAAGCCCGCCGGGCCGGTCCGCCCACCCCTGCAAAACTGCAAACCGCAGGATCTGGCGGATCTCGAAACTCTCATGGAACGGTATCGTACCGTGGAAGACCTTGGGATTCGCTACTACCCATGTCCTTGATGTGCGTTCCGATCCACCACTGGAATCCGAACGGATCCTTCACGCCCGCGTTGCGATCCCCATAGTGCTGGTCTTTCGGTTCGGAAATGCTTGTGGCGCCCGCGGCGATCGCCTGCGCATACACCTTATCGCAATCGTCCACATACAAATAAAAGTTCACCGGCGAGCCGCCAAAATGCTGAATGCTCAGCGCATTCATCTCCGGAGCCTCATCGGCCATCATCACCACGCAGTCGCCCACTTGCATTTCTGCGTGCTGCACTCTTCCATCGGGCCGCTTCGCCTGCATCCTCTCTTTTGCGCCGAACGCAGCCTCATAAAAGGCGATCGCCTTCGCGCAATCCTTCAGAATCAAATACGGTTGTAAGCTGTGGTAACCGTCCGGAATGGCTTTGCCGTTTGCCATCTTCTCTCCTTTACCCCGATTTTCGCCCAAAGCGCGTAGCGAGGAATTGCAAACATCTGCCCCTTGTTCAAGACCCCGCCGAAGGCATTGGGGTGCGAGACGCGTCAGTTTCGAGCTTTTTTGAAATGGGATAAAGTAGGGAAACCAACAGAACTTCATGGATGCCGAGCTGATTGTTGTGAATGGACCGCAAGTGGGAACACGCCATTCGTGTCTATCCGATGAGGTCCTGATCGGCCGGGCCCCCAATGCGAACATTGTTCTGAGCGAATCGGACGTGGGTTGGCGGCACTGCCAGATCCAGCGCCGGGGCACCCGCTTCCTCATCCTGGACCTGAAAACCGCGGCGGGCACCTATATCAACGGCGTCCGTTCGGCGGAACGGTGGCTGGAAGATCGCGACCAGATCGGGATCGGCAAGACGGTTCTGATGTTCCGGCTATCGCAAAAGGCGGAGTCTTCCGCCGCCACTCGCGCCGACACGAAGCCCGTCCTGCTGGCTGCCTGCTCGCTCGTGTTTTTGTTTCGCGCGTTGCCTGACAACGCCGAGGATGCACAATTCCAGCGCCTTCGGCGGCAGATCCTACGGCTTGTTTCAGACCTCATCCCGATGTCCGAAGGGCTGCTACTGCTCGGCGCCAATACCTCAGAAATCGTGCAATCGGCGCGCGCGGACGAAGCAGCCCCGCAGCCGGATTTCGTGGATTTCCTGCGCCGCGTCTGCGAAGAAGGCGCCAGCGTAGACGATAAAAATCTGGTGATTGGCGTTCCGCTGTATCGCGCTGGCGAATCTGGCGGGCGCGCTCATTGTGCAGATCCCGGAAGACGAATCCGTACGGCTCGCGACTCACCTGGACACTTTGACGGCCATCGCGTCTCTCGCCTCCGCCGGGATCGAGGCCAGCCATGAAGTTGCGATCCTCAAGGCCGAGAAAGCGATCCTCGAAGAAGAGATCCCAATCGATGCCGGCATCGTCGGCCGCAGCCAGGCAATTCTCAATCTGCTCCAATTGATCGATCGCGTAGCGCCTCGAGACACCACGGTGCTCATCGTCGGCGAGAGCGGCACCGGGAAAGAATTAATCGCGCGCGCCCTCCATCAAAAGAGTCCGCGGCGCGACCGCCCCTTCATCGCCGTTAACTGCGCCGCTCTCAGCGAGACCCTGTTTGAAAGCGAACTCTTCGGCCACGAAAAAGGGGCGTTCACGGGAGCCATTTCCCTCAAGCGCGGCCGCTTCGAACTCGCTCAGGGCGGGACCATCTTCCTCGATGAAGTGGGCGAACTCGCGCCACTCTCTGCAAGCCAAGCTGCTTCGAGTGCTTCAGCAGCGCGAGTTTGAGCGCGTCGGAGGCACGCAAGTCCACAGCCTGGATATCCGCGTCATTGCCGCCACCAATCGCAACCTTGCGGAAGATGTACGCGAAGGGGCATTTCGTGAGGACCTCTATCATCGTCTGAACGTCGTGCGGCTCTGCTCGCCGCCTCTGCGCGACCGTAAAGAAGATATTCCGCTTGCTCGCGCGTTTCTTCCTGGACCGTTCCTCACGGCGCTGCAACCGCCTGGTGAGAGCCATTGCTCCTGAAGCCGAAGATTTGATGGTGCAGTATGCTTGGCCCGGCAATGTGCGTGAACTGGAAAATGCGATCGAACGCGCGGTGGTGCTCGGCGTTATCGGATCAGCTTCTGCCAGAAGATCTGCCGGAAACGCTGTTTGAATCGACTCCGCCCTCGGCTGGGACACGCTACCATTCGTCCGTCGGCCAAGCCAAGCGCGAGGCGATCTTGGACGCCTACCGCCAAGGCAACGGCGACTACAAACAAGCGGCCAAAATCCTCGGCCTGCATCCCGAATTATCTGCTTCGCCTGGTGCGCAACCTGAATTTGCGCGACGACATCCGCGGCCAAGCCAACGGTGCATCGGCGTGACCTACGCCGTACCCAAATGCAAAGCCGCAATGCCGCCAGTCAGTAAGTGAAAATCGGACCTTCCGAAATCCGGCCTCCGTCATCATGACTTTCAGCGCCGCGGCTTTGGGGAATTTGCGAATCGATTCCGGCAAATACGAGTAACCCTGGCACGAACCCGACACCAGCCCACCGACGACCGGCAGCGCAACGTACAAATAGAAACCGTACCCGACCTTCATCAACGTTCCTGGTGGATGGGAAAACTCCAAAATCGCAAGCGTCCCGCCAGGCTTCAAGACGCGTCGCAGTTCGATAAGCCCGACGCGATAATTCGCCAAGATTGCGAAACCCGAACGCGATCGTGATGGCATCCAGCGCAGCCGTCCGCCAAGCGGCAGGCGCAGCGCATCTGCCTCAAACAGCGGATTGCCGGCCGCTTTCGTTTTCGCGCCCATCAGCATCGGATGGCAGAAATCCGCGCCGTAGACCTTGCCGGCCGCCTTGCGCTGCAGCTCGAGCAACACATCGCCGGTTCCACAGCACAAGTCCAGAATGTTTGCGTCCCGCTGCGCAAGATCTGGCCGCTAGCGCGTCCGTCAGCGCCTTGCGCCATCCCCGGTCGATATTGAAGGACAGCAGATGGTTCAGCAGATCGTACTGCGGCGCCACGCCCGCAAACATGTTGCGCACCCAAGCCGCTGCTTGTTCTTCCGACTCGCGCGCCTGGCGGCGTTGTACCGCTCGCTGCTCACCGCAGGCTGTCCACAATGGCCTGGCGGATCAGTCGCAGGTTCAATTCCCGGAAACGATTTTCACCGAACCGATCGTCAGTCGGCAGCACAAAATGCACTTTACCTTGTAACGTTTTTTTGTCGCTCGCCAGCCGCGCAATCAGCCGATCGGGATCCAGATGCCGCGCCGGCGGCAAAGGACCATAACGGCAGATGGTCTGCGCGATTCGGCGCGCGTCCGCTTCAGGCAACAGCTCCAGCAACTCGGCCAAGGCGGGTCGCCGCCAGCATGCCCCACGCGACGGCCTCGCCGTGCAGGAATTGCACGTACTCCGTCTCGGCCTCAATCGCATGCCCGATCGTGTGGCCGAAGTTCAGAATGCGCCGCAGATCGCCTTCTTTCTCATCGGCGGAAACCACTTCCGCCTTCACTCGCACCGATGCGCGCGATCAGATCGTCCACCAGTTCGGGTTGCATGCGCAGCACGCCTTCGGCTTGACGTTCCATCAGCTCGAACAGAGCGGCGTCGCGAATCACGCCCGTCTTCACCACTTCCAACAGCCCCGCGCGGTACTCACGTTCCGGAAGCGATCGAGCACCGATGGATCGACCAGCACGGCCAGCGGCTGATGAAAGCGCCGATCAGGTTCTTACCATTCACGAGGTTGACGCCGGTCTTGCCGCCCACGGCCGCATCCACCTGCGCCAGCAACGTCGTTGGAATTTGAATGACGGGAACGCCGCGCATGAAAACCGCCGCCAGGAACCCGCCGACATCCGTAACAATGCCGCCGCCAAATCCAATCACAACGCTCGTGCGATCCGCGCCGCGCTCGACCATTTGTTCGGCGAGCGTCTCGAGCACCGAGAGCCGCTTATTCGCTTCTCCGCCCGGGAAGAAAAGAACCTCCGCATGCGGCAAAGCGGCCCTTATAGCTGCGCCGTGCAAGGTCCCATACATCCGACGTAGTGAGTACGAAAACTTTGCCGGCCTTTGCGGGAATGAACTCCGCGACACGCCGCAACGACGCCCCGCTCCACTATGGCCGCGTACTGATCGCGCGCTGTTTCGACCTGGAACGTGGGCATGTGTTTTCGTTGTACCATGCAAGCGCGCGCTATTCGGCTTCCGTCAGTAGCGACACTTTGAGTTGCAGCTCTGCCAATTCCCGGTCCGGTTCAGACATTGCGACGATCGCGCCACCAGAACCGATTTCCGTCTTTTCAGGAGTAATCACTGCGGTTCGGATCACTACGTTCAGATCGCACGTTCCATCCAGCCCGATCCATCCAATGGAGCCCGAATAAATTCCCCGGGGCCCCGCTTCCAGCCCATCGAGAATTTCCAAAGTCCGCGCCTTCGGCGCACCTGTCATCGAACCAGGTGGAAACGCGGCGCGAATCGCGTCTAGCGCGTCGCAATCCGTCGCGCAGTTTGCCTGAAACCGTGCTCACCATTTGGTGTACGCGCGCGTATGTCTCGATATCGCGAAACACCGGAACGGACACTGAACATGGATCACAGACCTGGCCTAGATCGTTCCGCACGAGATCCACAATCATGAGATGCTCGGCGTTTTCCTTCCCACTCGCCAGCAACTCTCTCGCGTCGGTCGAGCTGGGCGCTGTGCCCTTGATCGGTTTCGAGGTCACCGTTCGGTCCCCGTCGATGCGCAAGAATCGCTCCGGAGAGGAACAGGCAATCGCCGCCCCATCCAGTTTCAGAAACGCCGAATAGGCCGTCGGATTCCTCCTCCGCAGCCCGCGATAGTATTCGAGCGGATCAGCAATCGGCTCGCCTGCGAGGATATCCGTCAAGCAGATTTCATAGCTTTCGCCGTTGTAGATTTCCTGTTTTGCCGCCTGCACGCGGTCACGATGCTGTGCTGCGGTCAAACGTGGACGGCAGCGAGGCAGGGGTGCGCTCGACGGCTCGCGAAGCTGCGCAGTGTTCCGGAGTCGTACGCCCAGTTCACCCGCCCACGTACCAAGTTCCGGCGATTGCTCGATCGTTACGACCTGCACAGACCGTTGTTCGTGGTCGAAGCGCAGCAGCCCCGGCGCAAAGAGTAGCTGAGCATCGGGAAAACGCGACTCATGCGCACTTATGAACCCGCAATCGCGTTTCATTTCGAATCCAAAGTAGCCCACGAACCCGCCGTGAAATCCTTCCGCGCAATAGCGCCGGCGAAGGCTGCGCAGTTTCTCGCGTACGGAGGCAAAAGCGTTCCATCGGTTCGATAACGCAAGAGATAGCTGCCCGGCGCTGAAGATCCACCGACAAAGCTGTACCGGCCGCCGCGCGAACTGTCCAACCAGAAACTGTACTCATCGCGCGCGAACAGTTGCACGTAGGCTCGCTCCGGATCGAAGGGCGCATCCAGTTCCTCCACGTGAACCTTCGGTGGCACGCCGATGAGGGCGAAAAAGTTTTCCATCAACTGCACGCCGTACTCCGTCTCGATCGACTCAGGATGGAACTGCACTCCCCAGAACGGCTTTTCGCGATGCCGCAAGGCCATGATTTCGCCGTCCACAGTCCACGCGAGTGGTTCTAGCTCATCGGGCAACGGACCTGTCACGACGAACGAGTGATAGCGGACCGCCTCAAAATCCTGCGGTATGTTCTCGAACAGCCCGCACCCAACATGCCGGATATGACTCTTCAAGCCGTGCATCGGGCGTTGCGCCATGTTCACTGCGGCGCCACTGCAATACGCAATGCCCTGATGTCCCAGGCACACGCCCAGAACGGGAATGTCGCACTGCAGCAAAATCTTGGAACAAACGCCGAAGTCGCGTTCTCTCGCCGGATGTCCTGGCCCAGGGGATAAAATCACGGCGTCCGGCGCCATCGCGCACACGCCTGCCAGATCGATTTCGTCATTGCGCCGGACCTCAGGAAATCGTCCAGCGACGCGCGCGACCAGATGGCACAAGTTGTAAGTGAACGAGTCGTAGTTGTCGAGGACAAGGACCTTCACAAAGGATCAGCGTGCCCACTTCACCGATAATGCGCGTATCCGGCGTGTGGCTTCGCGCAGATTCTCGAGCGAGTTTGCGTAGCTGAATCGCAAATACCCTTCCCCAAGTTCGCCGAATGCCGTGCCGCTCAAGCAAGCAACTCCTGCTTCCTCGAGCAGCAGATCGGCCAACCTGCTCGAACTCATGCCAGTGCCGCCGATATTTGGAAATGCGTAAAAGGCCCCGCCCGGCATGGCTGCAACGAAAGCCCGGAATCTCGTTCAATTCGGCGCAGAACACATCGCGGCGGCCGCTTGAACTCCGCCACCATCTGATCCACTTCGGTCTGCGGTCCTTGCAGACGCCGCAATGGCGGCACGTTGCGTAAAACTCGCCGTGCAGGAATTCGAGTTGACCATCAGCTTATTGACTGCATCTGCCAACCACGCAGGCATGACGCCATAGCCGATACGCCATCCGGTCATCGCGTAGGTTTTCGAAAATCCATCCAGTATGACGGTCTTGTCGAGCAACCCGGGAACGCTCGCAATCGAGAATGGCGCCGCACCATCGTAAGTAATGCGCGAGTAGATCTCGTCGGATAGCACCATGGTCTCGAAGTTGGCGACACTCTCCGCGATTGTGCGCACATCCCGTTCGGGAATGATCCCGCCGGTCGGATTCTGCGGCGAGTTGAGAATGATCAGTTTCGTGCGCTCATTGATGCGGCTCTTCAGTAGCTCGACATCTACTGAAAATCCGCGCTCCTCGACCAGCGGAATCGCAACCGGCTTCGCATCCAAGAACTGAATCATGGAACGGTAAATGGGGAAGCCAGGATCGGGATAGATCACCTCGTCACCGGGCTCGAGCAGCGCCAGCATGACAAAGAACATGATCGGTTTACCGCCGGGCACGACGCACACGTGCTCAGGGCCTACTTGAATCGAGCGGGTTCGCGAAATGTAGGCAGCGATCGTGTCACGCAGTTCCGGCAATCCCTGCGTGGGTCCGTAATGGGTCCAGCCCTCATCGAGCGCTTGTTTCGCCGCTGCAATCACGCCGGCCGGACTATCGAAATCCGGCTCGCCGATCTCCAGGTGGACTACGCTGCGGCCCTTTGCCTCGATGCGCCCGCGCCTTGACGAGCACATCAAATGCCGACTCCACACCAATCCGATCCATCCGCCGCGCCAGCCGCATAGTTTCTATTTTGAACTGCGGCCAAACGACAATACCGGGGAGCGGCGAGGTTCGGCTCTACTATTTCACTTTGACGTTCTTCAGAACCGATCGGCGCGCTGCCAGAACAGGGCCCATGGCCATCGATTTACAGGCATCGAGTAGGGGCGACCGGCGTGGGGGAGTCGGATTCAACCCCATACGGCGCAGGAAATAGTTCGCCCGATAGATGTTACCCAGCTTGCTTTCGGCGAATTGGATATTGATGTTGACTGAAATTGAGACGTTGTCGTGGTTCTCCAGCCAGTGCGGGAAGTTCACTGGGATGTGGACGGCAGAACCGGGACGAAGGACGTAACTGGTCGCGCGGTGCTGCAATTCCTTGCGGTACTTGGGCGCATTATTGTCGACAGTCCAGAACTGTTCGATTTCCTGCTCGGGCAGGACATCGCGGTCGGCGGCATCAAAGATGTGAATGGTCTTCGAACCGCGCACTTGCATCAGAAAGCTGCACTCGCGGTCAATGTGGTAAGTCGTGACACGCTTCGGCGAGGTCACGAAGATGATCATTTCCTGCTGCTTCATGCCAGCGCGGAATTTATAGCCGGCGAGGTCTTCGGCTTCCGTTAGGCACTGATCGACAATGGGGCCATATTCGGGGTCGTCATCGGAGCAGCGCACGAAGAACCACGCGTTGGCGGACTCAATACGATGCAAAACTTCATCGACGGGGACCCCGAGTACGCCCATCTGATCCCATCGCTGGTCGGGTTTCGCATCGCCGGCGTTGTAGTAGAACTGTTTGGGATCGCTACGGCGGGCGAGGTCGATCAGAGCGGGCAGCGTGAAGAGCGGGTGATCCACCAGCCGATGCTGGAACTGATAGCTCGCTTTATTGAACTTGTGCGCGAAATCGCCAGGGAGGTCTTCCGAAAATGTGTTGTTGACAATTGTCTGCTCAGCTTGCATGAGAGGGAATGCCCAATGGCGGAATTATGGCATGAATGGGCACGGCTGTAAATTGTCCCGGGGACACGAGCTCGCATACGCGTAATGGATCACTTAGCCTGGTTCGGGAGAGAGGAAGTACCGGTTAAGGCTCAGTGAGGACCGGCAGGCCTGAAGCGCTGGCGTCCGCAGCGCGTTCAGCCAGGCGTGCAAATGTATTCCGCAACTCCTGCGGTTCCCGAACCAGCATCGGACAGCCAAGACTCAAGAGCATCGCCGCGAAGGGCTCCAGATCCTCACGCGTGCAGCGCAGCTTTGTTCCGCCGCCTTCCGGCTCCAGCATGGCGCGATGCAGCGCAAACTGAGTCCGCGCTTTTTCAAGCGGCATGTCCAGCCACACCTCAATCGAAAACCCGGGTAGGACGAATGGCATCGAGCCCTGTAAATACGTTTTCGCGTCGAAATCGGTCGGACGCTCAAAAGCGCCACCGGTCAGTTCCAGATCGCAGACGCGATCGACGCGAAAAGTCCGGATCGCCTCGCGTATGCGGCAGCGGCCCACCATATACCATCGCCCATCCAGATGCACGATCCCATACGGCTCGAATTCCCGTTGTGAGGCGATTCCTGCATGCGACTGATAGCTGAACGTCACGCAATGGCGTGTGCGGATCGCCATACAAATGCGAATCAGCGATTCGGCCGGAGTCGAGATCACCCACGGCCCAGGCTCGATGGCAATCACTTCCTCCACGGCGCCAGCGCTGTCCCGCAAGGAATGCGGCAGCACCCGCCCGAGTTTCGCCGCCGCGCCTTCGGTAGCCGGCGCAAACGCCGCCAACCCGAGATGACGTAAGGCTCGCAACCCCAGTGCGAGTGCGAACGCCTCTTCATCCGTGAACATCATCGGCGGCAAGCGGAATCCGGGTTTCAACCGGTATGCGCCGCCAACCCCGCGCGTCGATTCCACGGGAATGCAAAGATCCTGCAGCCGAGCGATGTACCGCTGCACCGTGCGTGTGTTGACCTCGAGCCGCTTCGCCAATTCCGCGCCGCTCACATGTTCCCGCGCCTGCAGGATCTCGAGAACAGTCAACACGCGCATGATCGGGTCATACATGAATTTTCATGTTGCCATGAATTCACGACAGGTATTGTCGGGAATAGGCTGCAAACTGGTCCTATGACAGCAACCGAAAACGTAGTCAGCTCCAACGCTCTGCTCGACGATTGGCAGGGCCACCGGCGGCTCACCCGCCGCGTCATCGAAGCATTTCCCGAAGACAAACTGTTCAGCTTCAGCATCGGCTCCATGCGCCCGTTCTCGGACATGGTGAAAGAGTTTCTTAGGATGGCGGTTCCGATCGCGCGCGGCGTGGCCACGGGCGAATGGGGCTCACCCGGCAAGGACAGTGAGGTGGCTTCCATTGACACGAAGGCTGAACTACTTCGGCTATGGGACGAATCGACCGAGCAGCTCAATGCAATCTGGCCGACCATTCCTGCGCATCGTTTCGCTGCCGTCGAAAAGGTGTTTGGGCAATGGGAGAATTCCGGTATCAACACCATCCTGTACGGGATCGACAACGAGATCCACCATCGCGGGCAAGGATACGTGTACCTGCGAGCGTTGGGTATTGAACCGCCGCCGTTTTGGGAACGTTAAGAAAGTCGTTTTCGAAAACGCTCTGCGAGCCTACGCGTTCAGAGCGGTCCCAATGCGCGCGATCGCTTCATCGATCTCCGCCGGACTGCCGAACCCGATGGTGACGCAATCTACACCGGCAGTGCGGAATGCGTAGTTCACTGCCGCCTGCCGGTCGTCGGGATTCTTAAAGCGTCCCTCGCCCACCAGCTTCATGCTGATAATTCCCGCGCCTGCCGCTTTGGTCCGCTGCATGTGGTCGACCACAAAGGGCACGTCGCCCCTGTCATCCACATCCTGCGTAGACGGCGTATCCATGCGCGTTCCGTTGTGATTCATGCGAATCATAGCGACATCCAGAAACGGATTGCCGGGGAACGCGGCCAGCGCTGGTTTCCCATGCACTGAAGCTCCGTGGGCCAGGACTAACTTCTTTTCCTTCGCTTCCTGGAAGGCATCTTGAATGTGCTTGGTTTCGTCCGGCCAGTTGGGGCTGCGCACGCAATGCAGCAGCATAATGTCCACGTAGTCCGTTCCAAGAGCCCGATTCAACCGGAGCACCGCGGCGTGCGGATCTTCCGTGTGATGCACGTCGTATTTCGTCATCAAACGGTACGAGTCGCGCGGAATTCCCTTCAGCGCAACCGCCAGCATTTCGGGCATGCCCTGATACGCATCCGCAGTTTCAAAGAAACGAATTCCGTTGTCATAGGCGTAACGAACCAGGCGTGTGAATTCTTCCTGCCCCAGATGACGCTGCTGCGCTCCCGAGTGAGTCCCCGTCCCGAGCGCCAGTCGTGTCACCCGAACGTCCGATTTACCGAGAGTCACCCAGTCCGTGGCCGACGCCTTTGTCGCCGTTGCCGTTGCAAGCGCCGGCAAGGCAGTTACCGCAAGACCGGCTTTGAGAAACTCGCGTCGCGATGACATGCGACCACGCTATCACAAGAATGGCAACCGGGGGAGGCGGCTCAATAGATCAGCCAAGTCTGGTTGCTGTTTCCGCTTGCGCCCCACACTTGCATCACTTTCCCCTGTCCGAGGCTGTAATCGGTCTCATCGATGACAAGCCCGCTAGCCTTGTTCCAGATAACATAACCGGAACCAGAAGCTGTTAGCGACCATAACTGCGCCGCCGAACCATCCCCGGTGAGTTGCTCCAGTTTCGTCCCTTGCGTCTTGGAACCGCCCGGGTCCGCAAGATACAAGCCACTAGCGGCATTCTTGATGGTGTAATACCCGCTCCCCGCTGCGGTAAATACCCATTTCTGGTCAGTCGTGCCGATGGACGTCCCTTGCTCGATCTGTGTACCGGCTGTCGTACTGGCATTCGGATCTTCCAGAACCAGGGTTGTGAGCTGGGACGCAATCGTGTACGTACCATTCGCAAGCGGCAAATGGGGCAGCAGCCCAAAGGCCACTACGCTATTGGTCGTGCCCACAAATACTTGTCCATTCGCGATCGTCGGAACTACATATTTGTTGCCAACCCCAAAATGGTCGCGGCCCGAAGCTGCCTGGCTGCTGTCGTAGTATTCGATCGCGAGGTTCTCTGGATCGTAGGCATGCAGCACGGCCGTGCTTGCGTTCTCCACCGCCCATAAGATCGCATTCGCAGAACCATTCGCCGAAATGCTCGGCGTCGTACCCGGGTATCCAAATGAATGCGAAGTTTGTGAAGATAGCGCGAGACGCGCATTAGTGATCGTAAATGCCGAAATAGGGGCGCTCACCGATCCGAAATAAACCGCGTTGTTGAAGTACGCCGGGTTGCCCCAGATTCCGCCGGGCAGCGCGCCTGAAAGCTGCTGATAAATCGTCCCATCTGACGATGAGTCGTATTTACCCATGTTGTCCCGGTTTACAAGATAAAGATTGCCGTCTTTTCCACCGCCGACCGCCAGATGATGCACCGTACCGCTTGAGTCTTTAAGGTCCGGCAAAACCATAATTCCGCCGGAACCCAGATCCGTGTCGCTGCGCGATTCGCTATCGGAATCGTACATAGTCCAGTAATCGACCGGGGTTAGCTTGCCGTTTTCCAGCGCGAGTTTCACAAACGCGTTTCCGTAATCCCCGTGAACCGGAAAGCCCTGAGCCGTTAGAGTCGTGTCAAAGGTCCCGTTTGCGACCGAAGCGTAAATGTATCCGTTCGAATCGACCGCCGGGCCGCCGCCGCTGTTCCACAGTGCGGCCTCGCTGCCATTCGGAGCAAAGTTAAAGACGCTCGTCTGCTTTAACGTATGCTGATCGTAGCCGATGATCCAACCCGTGTAGGGATTGATGTCGCAGTGCGATCCCCAGCTTGTATAGATCACGCCATTCAGCAATAACAACCCCGGCCGGCTCTTATACTGCCCTGGATCGAACACCACCTGCCCCTTACTGCTGTTCGCTCCCGTGCCAGGGTAAGTTGCCTGTACGACTTCAGGCCCGCCAAACTCCTCAGCTCCAGTCGTAATGTCCAAAGCGTGCAGGCGCTGATAATAGTGTCCGTTTCCGTCCTTGCTCATTGCGACGAGATAGATAGTTCCGTGGCTTCCGGCCGACAAATCAATTACCGGCGTGGAAGTGATGCCGATCTCGGGAGTTACTTGATCGCAGCTACGATCGTCCGACGGCGTTTCTCCCGACGGCAGCAGGGAGACATGCCATAAGACCCGACCATTCGCCGCATCGATGGCGTAGACGCTGTCGTGCTCGGTGGCCGTATAAACAACGTCGCGGTACGCTTTGTTCAAGTAGATTCGGTCCACGTACAGGGGCTCTGCATCGACTTTGCCGTCCATCGCCACCGTGAACAGCTTGCCCAAACCGGCTCGCGTTCACCGTGGCCGGACTCAAGATTCTCTCTGAAAGGTTTTGACCAGTGCGTGCTACGTCGTTGTGAAACGTCAACACGCTGACTTGTGCGAAACAGCCCGTTGAGAGAGCTGCAATCCAAACAAAAAACCGCATACCTCGACGGAGAGTCTTCACTACAAACTCCTTAAAATTGCCAGTTACTGCGGCCAGCAGAGTTCACTGGAGCACATTCCGAAATCCGACGCCGCGTGTACTTCTAGTGTTTCCATTGTATAAACGAATGCCCGTAAATGTCCCGGCAAAGGACTGTCAAAGCCGGTCCGTGATCTAATACTCCTGACATGGCGGCTTTCAAAACTGCTGTTTCTACCTGGATCATTGCCCTTCTGGCGTTATCTTCTGCGCACGCGGCGACAAATCCCGATTGGTTTCCCAAAAAGGACTTGTTGACCATCGGCGTCTACTACTACCCCGAGGCGTGGCCGCAATCCCAGTGGCCCCGCGACATGCAGAACATCCGGAAACTCGGCATGGAGTACGTGCACATGGGCGAGTTCGCCTGGTACTTCATGGAACCGTCCGAAGGACATTACGACTTCTCCTGGCTCGATAAGAATGTCGAACTGGCCCACCAGAACGGGTTAAAAGTAGTTCTCTGCACGCCTAGCGCAACACCTCCCATCTGGCTCACGCAAAGCCATCCCGAAGTTCTGATGGTCGATGCAGAGGGTCGCACCATGCAGCACGGCAGCCGCGAACAGGCGGATTGGAGCTCCGATGTCTATCGCGAGTACGTCCGAAAGATTGATACCGAGTTGGCCAAACATTACGGGCACGATCCACGTGTCTGGGGCTGGCAGATCGACAATGAACTGAGTCATTACGGCCGCCGCTTCTCCTACTCCAAAGCGGCCACGGAGAAATTCCGGAAGTGGTTGCGCCAAAAGTATGTCACGATCGACAAACTGAACGAAGCCTGGGGCGGCGCGTTCTGGTCCATCGAGTACCAGAACTTTGAACAAATCCAAATACCCAATCGCGAAGTTCTGGTTGCGGATCCCAGCCCGCATGCCGAGTTAGATTTTGAACGCTGGTTTGCCATCGAAGCCGCCGACTACATCAAAATGCAGGCCACCGCACTGCGCCAATATTCGGCGAATCAATGGATCACAACCAACTTCATGCAGTTACATGAGGATGTCGATCCAACGCTCTCACAAGGCACACTCGACGCATTTACGTGGACCATGTATCCGGTACACGGCGACCTCATCCAGTCGGAGGGTCCGCTCGGCTTTCGCTTAGGCGATGCCGCAACCATGTCCTTTATGTATGACTTTATGCGGCCCTTCACTGGCATTTCCGGACCGATGGAACTCCAACCCGGTGAAGTCAATTGGGGCGAAACCAATCCGTGGCCGCTCCCGGGAGCCATTCACATGTGGCTGCTGCGCGCATTCGGTGCGGGCGGCCGGATTGTGTGTACGTATCGCTACCGCCAACCTCTCTACGGCTCGGAGCTTTATCACAAAGGGCTAGCCGAAACCGACGGAGTGACGCCCTCGCCCGGCGGGCGCGAGTACGCCGAAGCCATGCGCGACATTGTACTGCTGAGACAGCACTACGACTCCAGTGCCCATGAGCCCGAGAGCTATGCGAAACGTCATACTGCCTTCCTCATCTCTTATGACAATCGGTGGGACATCTCAAACCACAAACAAACAATTCGTTGGGACACGGTCGCGCATTGGATGCGCTACTATCGCGCCCTAAAAAGCGTTGAAGCCCCGGTCGATGTGCTCACGCCCGATCGCGATTTCTCGCGCTATCCGTTTGTTGTCGCTCCCGCGTTTCAATTGATGGACCAGAGACTTGCCCAGCGCTTGTCCGACTACGCCATGGCGGGAGGACATCTGATCCTCACCTGCCGCACGGGCGAGAAGAATAAGCAAGGCCACCTATGGGAAGGGCCTTGGGCTATGCCGATCCTGCCGTTGATCGGAGCGAAAATTCCGTACTACGACGATATGCCGCAGGGCGTTGACGCGCATGTATCCGCCGGCGGCAAAACCTACGCTTGGGGTTCCTGGGGCGAGATACTCGAACCCGACGAAGGAACAGAGGTACTCGCCCGCTATGCAGATCAGTTCTATGCGGGCAAACCCGCCGCTGTAACTCACGCGCTTGGCAAGGGAACAGTAACGTACATCGGCGTCGATACGCTCGATGGTGAACTCGAGCGAACCCTCGTTCGCGGCGTCTTCGAAGCGGCCGGGGCAGCGCCGGCAAACTTAGATCCAGGGTTCCTTGTGGACTGGCGCGATGGCTTCTGGGTCGCGACCAACTTCACAAGCAAGACCCAGACCATTCCGGCGGCCACCGACGCGCAGTTACTCATTGGACACCGCGACTTGCCGCCCGCGGGCGTAGCCGTGTGGACAGAAAAGTAGGCCGCTTGAATTTACCTCATCGCCGCAACTCGTGTTTGGGCCAATTTGTAGACTGACGTCGCGTCCTGACCATCCGCGTCGTTCTCAACTTTGGCGTAGTACGATTTCGCGGCCGCCGGAACATTTAGTTGTTCCGCGATTCGCGCGAAGACGTACCACCACGATGAATCAGGTGTTCGTAGTCCGAACTGGTCAAGCGATTGCAGAGATAATTGCCGGGCTTCGTTCAACCGGCCGATCTCGGCGTACATCGAGGCGATCGTCTGCTCGACTGCCGGATTCGGCTGCGGCCAGGCGCGCTCCACGGCGTGGATCTTCTGCTCATCCACTTGTCCCACGAACAATGTTATCCAGCCGTACTGATTCCAATCCATCCCGGTCGCATCGGGCGATTCGGCGATCTCCTTTGCCACCGTGGCGGCCTGCTGCATTCGGTGCGCCTCCGCAAGTTCAAACACCAGCAGACGCTTTGCATTCAGGTCATCGCTATTGTTCGCCATCGCCGTACGCAGAACCTTCTCGGCTTCATCGAAACGCTTCAGTCCGGAGAGAATATTCTCAAGGGTCGTTATCGCCACCTGGGAATTTGGATACGCGGCATACAGCGCCTTTGCCGAATCCAGTCCATCCGCCCATTTCTCCTCGCGTACACAAAGTTGCGCGGTTGCAAGCTGGAAGTAACTCTTCGTAATCGGACTGTTTGCCGAGGCCATAGCGGCCTGCAATGCCGGCAACGCTTCATCCCCGTTGTTCAGCAACAATGCGGCAGCGAAGCGAATCTGCTCCGCGGTGGCCGTTTGTCCCCTCGTCCATACGCGCGGAAACACCGGACCACCAAGCGCATCGTCCTCCGACGCGATCTTCAAATCTTCGCGTACCCAATCGAGCCACTTACGCGCCTCGATCCAGTTTGCCCGCTTTCGCAAGCGCGATCGCACGCCGCCCGATGCCGTCGGGAATTGCCGCGTTGCCGAGTATCCGCAAGTGGCCGTCTTCGGAGATCACCCCGAGCCATTCCCGTCTGCTCCCGGCGAACTGGCGGACTCGATAATCGTCCCCATTCTGCTCAACGGTCTTCTTGACCATGGATAGATTCGTGTCGCGCTCTACCCAGGGCGGAATGTCCTGCGCCGTCGCCCCCATCCAGACGAAGCGCCTCCAAAGAGTGAACACGCGGTCGAGATCCTTCTCCGGAATCAGCTTGGACCAGTAGCCGCGCAGTTGTTCCATGCTTTCATCGGGATCATATTCCGCCGCGTCAAACGCTTCGACTAGATGTTCCGGCGTGTCGGGCTTTAGACTCGCCGGATCCATCCGATGGACTTGCCGCAAGGCATCCGCGGCCGCATGCGCCTGCGTGTCGGCATCGACACCACTCAACAAATCTGCTGCTTCCGCATAACGCCCGGTCGCGGTAAGTAAATAACGCGCGGTCTGCACAGCCGTCTTCACCTGATCCGGCGCATACGATGTCTTCAGGTTTCCCGCCGCCTTCGCTCCCCCTTGTTTCACCGCGTCCAGAAACACCGAGACTCCAACGCGCGATCCTGTCACGCCGAATCGCTGAAGTTTGGTGGTCAGCGTATCGAAATTACCCAGATAGGCCAGATCCCAAAGGAGAAGATCCTGATCGCCCTTGCTGCTCCAGTTTGTCGTCGCCCATCGCCTCAAACAGGTCTGCGGCTTGCCGGACCCGCGCCATCGAACCGTAGCGAACCCCGGCCGCGGTGTATTCAAACGTCTCAGCAAGTTCGGCCTGTATTGCCGCGTCATCCTTATCGAGCGATATCGCTTTGCGCAGAGCCGACTCCGCAATCGCGGGATCCCATCCGGGCTTGAACTTGCGTCCAATCAAATCGTGCTCGTGGACAAATGCCACAGCCCGCCACGTCACAGCAAGCGCCGGAGCGGTTTTCGCCGCCAATTGCGCTTCTTCGCGCGCCTGCTGCCCGCACCCGACACTCAGATAAGCACGGGCGAGCCGCACATGGTTGATCGCGTCCGCCTCGGCCTGGTTCGGGTGATGCGATGCCAACTCGCGAAATGCGTCCAAGCCACCGCGCAGTTTGCCGTCATCGAGGAGCGCCTGACCCTTCGGCTCGACCGCCAACACCGGAGGCGGCTGCTTCATAAACTCCAGCACGGCCTTGCGTAGTTGGTTGCCTTCCTCCAGCGAGTATGTGCGCTTACCCGAATCAAACGACAGTTCTGCCGTCAACACCTGGCCATTCAATTCGTAGCGCGCGGAGTAATTTCCCGGGCCAAGCGGTACGGTTTGATTTTGCGGCATTTGCCTGACGACAAACCCGGCCGGTAACTGCACCCGGTAAGTGGCCTTTTCTATAAACGCGGCCGGCAGTACAAATCCAGCGGTCCGCACCTTCTTCGATTGGTCGTTCTTGTCCTCTGGAGTGAAGAAGTATCGCGGCAAGCCCGACAGAACGGAACCGGGCTGAAATGGAATGCTTCCACCCGTTTCCGAAATCGTCACGCTCTTGGCGTCGCGGATGTCCACATTCAGCGCGAACGGTTTTGTGAAGTCGTCTACCGGAGGATGCGTGATCTCAACCGGGCTCTTCGTCTCCCACTCAGCCTGGGTCTGCTGCTGCAAATTCTTCCGAAACTCGTCGTTCTCCTCCGCGGCAAAGAACTCCCGGAACGTACTGTCGTAGATGCCCGTTCCGGACACGGTTTGCGATACATGCGCCGGCCCAAAATCGGGCAACTCGAAGGACCGCAGCGTGTTGGACACATTGGCCGAGGAACGGCTTTCCGGAATCTTGGTAAGTGCAGTCGTATCGTTGCGGATAATCAGTGCCAATCGCCCTTCATCGGCGGGAGGCAGCGTTCCGAGTGCCGTATGTGCCGCCGTCGCATCGATCCATAAAGCGGGCGAGCCGGGCACATACACAATGGCGTGGTTGAACATGCCCATGCCCGGATAATCCGGCGAGACATCTTGGTCCAGTCCTGCATTTAGAATCGCCACATAGGCAGGAATGCCTGCCTGCCGCAGCATCGCCACCAGGAGCGAAGCCTTATCCTTACAATCGCCGTACTTGCGCGAAAGCGTATCGGCTGGTTTCGCCGGCACAACCGCCGCATCCCCAAACTCTACGCCGGTATATCGCACTTCATTGTGAAGCGCGTGCATCAACTTGTCGATAATGGTGCGCCGGTCCGTTTCCTTTCCGATCGCGCCACTTACTAAGCCGGTCACGGGGGCCCCGGCAATTTGCTTATCTACGACGTCGTTGTAAGTCCGTGCAAGTTCGTTCCAGGAGGTCCCGGTCGAGAAAGTGACGCTGGGAACTCGCGGCGCGTCGAATGGGAGCAGTTCGTCTATCTGCGCGACGCTTTCAAACGAACCCAGCGTCAGTGACAAATGAACTCTGCCGTTTTCAGTCGTCTTCGATTCCTTCGCATCGGGGCAGAGGTCGGTACGATACCGCAGAGGAATGCTCTCCGGATAATCGAGAACTAACCGCGATAAGCGGACCGGTACCGCCCCGGCGGCATAACCGCGAAAGACAAGGCTTCCGAGCGCGGGCTGGGACGTCTGCGTTGTTTCCACCTCGACCACGGACCCGACCTCCACGGCCGGCAGAGGCCCCTGAATCACGCGAACATCCGAATACGCCTGCGGCAAATTGGTTCCGGCCGGCGCATCCACCAGAGATTTCGGATCGAGTTCGTGTACCGTCCCGTCGCCCGTCACGACACGAGCTCGCACGGTCGGCCGCTGCTCATGCCATGACTCCCACCGCTCCTGGACCCCGCTGAAAAGCTGAATCGCGCTCGAATCGAGCACCTTGACGATGTAATGCCTCCGGTGCTCGATATGGTTTGCGTCCTGAATCGTCCAATGCTCGTCGTCGAGCAATACCACAGCCGGACTCGCGACAGAACCGGCCGCCGCGTTCGCTTCGCTCAGCAAATCCTTACCGGAAAGCGAGAATGCAGGCGCATCGGCCAGAGCCGGACCGGGGAGCGCCGGAGCCGTATATGCAACAAAAACGAAGGGGAATATAAGCGCGACTAATCGAAGAAGCAAATTGCGAAACCTGAGTTTCTGTATTGTAAACCAGATTCATAGTATCGCCCGCTAATTGGGCAGCAGCTATGATTTTCCTGTGATCGAATATCGAGAAGGCAATGCGCTAGACCTGGCTGTGGTCATCGACCTGTACCGCGCGTCTACCCTTGGCGAGCGCCGTCCGATTGCTGACGAGCCGCGTATGCAGCGCATGTTACAGCATTCTAACCTCGTCGTTACTGCATGGGAGCAGGACTTACTGGTCGGTATCGCGCGGGCAGTCTCCGACTTCAATTACTGCACATACTTATCGGATATCGCCGTTCGCCTGTCGCACCAACGCTCGGGTATAGGCAAAGAACTGATCCGGCGAGTGCAATCGGCCGCGCCCGATGCATCGCTCATTCTCCTCGCGGCGCCCAAAGCCGTCGACTACTATCCGCATATCGGCTTTGAACAGCATCCCTCCGCTTGGATACTGCGCCCCGGGGAGAACGTGTGACGTTCTTTCTTTGAACCGTTCAGATTCACGGCAACCGTACAGAACGATTGCTTCGCTACCAATCGCTGCGCTCATGGCGGATGGTTTTACAGATGCTATAGAAGATTGTGACCGTTGAAATCCCAAAACAGGAACGAACCCAAGCTATCGCATCACTGCAGCGTTATTTCCGCGAAAACATGCCCGAGCCCATAGGCGATCTGGCGGGCGGCTTGCTGCTCGACTTCTTCCTCGAAGAGATCGGGGCGCTCGTCTACAACCAGGCGATTGCCGCGGCACAATCCCAAATGCTGCGCCGAGTCTCCGACCTAAACAGCGAGTTATACGCCGACGAGTTTCAGTATTGGCCTAGGGTCGAGAAGAAACGCAAGAGCTCGGAATTAATGTCCGGGGATTTGCCGGTAACCGCGGGGCCGTTGCCCGCAGCAACGTCTTCTGAGGGAACGAACCCACCGCTAACCGCGGGGCCATGGTAACTGCGGGGCGTTACCGGGCAGCAACCGTTTCTGATCAAACGAAGCCACAGGCTGAAGACCTGTGCCACGGCCTATTTCACGGGTGGAGCGTTCCTTTTGCAGTTCGCGCAGAGTTTTCAGAGCTTTATAGAAGCTGCGCTCGGAGCGGCCGTGCATGCGCTGGGCGGCTTCGGCCTCGCGGGGCTGCGGCCGATCGAGGTTCAGAAAGTGGGTTTCGAAGCGGCGGTAGCGCTTCATGAGCCAGTAGTGCTCGGCGAGTTCCTGCACGAGAAGTGCTTCCGTTTCCGTGGCGGGTTGATGTTCGTTGAAGAGGGTTGTCTTCAGGGCCGCGAGATCCGACGGATCTTCTCCTTTCAGAACCAGTTGTTTACTGTACAGGCCGTGCTTGAAACTGTTCTCGCGGGATTTCGCCTTACCTTCGACAGTGCGGGGCCCGGTGCTGAGGTGGGCATTAGCGCGATTGGCTTCGAGGCGCGCTTCCGAGACGGGGCGCGGTGCGGGAGCGCGTGTCCTCGTGAGAAACGAACCCAATGGCGGGAGCGGCGGCGGCCAACTGGCGGCGCTCGGCTTTCCGTGATGCGCGCTCAGCGGCGCGACGTTGTTGACGGGATAGAGACATTTCCGAATAGTCCTTTCGCGCGCGTTGTCGCATGAGGGCCGTTCGGGCGGGCTTTACGTTTGGGTGTAAGTTGCTGGGGCGTGGGGAGATAAAGTTTTTGCGTTCGGCGGGAATGACTTGCAAAACTCTTCATGGAGCGGGAGAGTGGGGCGCAGCGTGCACCGTTTCAGTCAGGGCGGCGCTGATCGACCGTTAGGGCGAGTACGCCGAACAGGTTGCGAGAATCAGCATTCTGGCGTTAGGTCGCTTACGCTTCCGGCTCAGTATCAAGATGATCGAATTTCCGTTCAGGGCGAGTATACTTACTCGACAGCGTGCATGAGGCCGTCGCGAATTGCCACCGTACGGTCCGCGAAGGTAGCGGCTTCCGGGTTGTGCGTGATCATCATGATGGTCTGCCCGGTCTGCTTGTTGAGGGACCGCAGAATATCGAGCACGGCTTGCGAGTTGCTCGAATCGAGATTGCCGGTTGGCTCATCGGCGAGCAGGATGGCCGGTTTGTTCACCAGCGCGCGAGCAATGGCGACGCGCTGCTGCTCGCCGCCGGAGAGGGCGCGGGGTTTGTGTGAAAGGCGATGGCCGATATTGAGCATGCTGCAGGATCTCGGCGAAGTTCGCGGGCTCTGGAGGGAATCCGGCCAGAGCGCGCGCCATCGCGATGTTGTCGGCCGCGCTGAGCGTGGGAAGCAGATTGTACTTCTGGAAAATGAACCCGATCTTCCGCTGGCGCAGCTTGGTGCGCTCTCTGTCGCCGATACTGCTGAGATCCGCTCCATCAATCATAACACTGCCGGATGTGGGCGCAGCAAGACCGCCCAAGACATGGAATAGCGTCGATTTACCGGATCCGGACGGGCCGATGACCGCCAGGAACTCGCCGCGCGCGACATCCAGGTCTACGCCGCGCAGCGCCTCCACATCAACCTCCCCCGTGTGATAGACCTTGCGCAATGCGCGCACTTGAATGATGGAGTCAGTCATACGCGAGTGCCTCGATTGCATCTTGTTTGGCTGCTTTCATGCCCGGATAGATAGCGCCCAGGATGGCTCCGACGATCGCAATGGCTCCTGCGATCGGCCACCATATGGGAACAGTCTCGACCTGAAGCGAGGCGGGAACAAGCTGCATGATGAGGGCCTTCGCTCCAAAGGAGAACAGAATGCCAATGAGCGCTCCGATGATGGCGAGCACCAGCGCCTCGCGAATGAGGATGCCGACGATCGTGCCGGGCCCGGCGCCGAGCGCTTTCAGAATGCCGATTTCGCGTGTGCGTTCCACCACCGCGGTGTACATCGAAAGGAAGACGACAAGAAATCCAACGAAGATGGCCAGCACGATGATGACCCAGATGAACGCCTGCAATGGCGGCAGATTGCTCGACGCTGAACTGAGAGGCGAAATCGGCGACCGAGATAGCAGTGAGATGGCCGCTGCAACCGGTCATTGAAATACGCGACCATCTGATTCGTGAGAGCGGGATTGTCTAACTTAACCAGGACCTCCGAGATGCGGCCGCCGTTGCCCGTAATCTCCTGGAGCCGCGGCAAGCTGACGATCAGACGGGCGAGTACGCCACCTTGTACGATGCCGGTCACGTGCCAGGGATGATTGAAGAACTTGACGGTCTGTCCAATACGGAGGTGATGCTGGCGGGCGTAATACTCGTCCGCTACTAAGCCATCCGGATCCGTTGGCGGGCCGCCTTTCAGGAAGCGAAACCCGGGGCCCGCGATCCTTTGGAACTGCGGGATATCGACGCCGTTGAGGGCAAGCACGGTCTCAACCTGGGCCGACAACACACCAACGGCCAGCTTTACGTGTGGCTGTTTTTCGAGATAATTGAACGTACTGCTCCGGGACCTGCCCGCTTGAAAAGGCGACGGTAGCGCCAACGCCGGGCTTAAGGAAGATGTCGGCTCCCGTCCCTTTGGCACGTTCCGCGGCATTGTTCAGCATGCCGCGGCTGAGGCCGATCAGGGTCAGGATCATCATGACCTGCACGCCGACTACGATCGCGCTCAGAAGAGTGCGGACCCAGCGGTGCTGAAGATTGGCGAGGACGTAACGGCTGATCACGGCCGTGTCCTCAGGAAATCGCGAACGACCTCGACTACAGGCCGGTGGTCCACATCGACCTGGCGGTTGAGTTGGCGCATATCCTCTTCGGTGATCTGTCCGGACAGCATGGTCAGTGCTTCGCGCGCGCCTGGTTGATCGTTTAGAAAAGACTGCCGCACCACGAAACAGGCGTCGTACGGAGGGAACGCATGCCGGTCGTCAGCGAGCATCGTGTAGTCCGGTTGTGTCAATTGAGCGTCGGTCGAATTTCCGGCTGCCATGTCTATCTGATTTTGTTTGAGCGCCTGATATAACAAACCCAAATCCATTGTCATCGGCGTACCTGTCCAGGCAAGCCGGTACACTCTATCGATTCTCTGGAGCCCATCAGGGCGCGTCAGGAATTCATAGCCAACGCCGAGCCGCCAGCTTCGGGCGGCCGCAGCCGACAGCGTTCCGGCCGTAAGGGCCTGGCCATCGCGCACGCGGACCACCATTGCAAACGTATCATTGAAGCCGAGCGGAGGCAGCCAGACGAGGTGAAACCGGGCCAGGTATTCTTCCTTGACGCGCATGTAAACGGTCGCGCGATCCCCTTCTGCCGCCTGCTTCAGTATGCTTTCGAGCGCGGTTCCGGTGTACTCGGGATAGAGGTCCACCTGGCCCGCCAGCAGCGCTTCGTGCGTGAGCATGGTGCCGCCCAAGTTCAGCTTCCGTTCCACAGTGATGTGCAGCTTACGTTCAAGCTGCTGCGCAGCCATTTCGGCGAGAATCCATTGTTCGGTGAAGTTCTTCGAACCCACAGTGACCGGGTGCGAGCGCGAGCAGGACAGCGCAAGGAGACAGGCCGTCATCAGCGCAAGAAGTCTCATGGCCTGGCCATCCGTTTTTCGAACCAGCCAAGCGCGGCATCCGCGATGAGCGCCATGAGAGCGGCGGGAATGGCGCCCGCGAGGATCTCGACCGTATCGACAGAAGCGACGCCGCGGAAGATCAGGACGCCCAAACCGCCGCCGCCGATGATGGCCGCGATCACAGCGGTTCCGATATTTGTGACCACGGCGATACGGATACCGGCCAGAATCGTGGGGGCAGCCAGAGGGAGTTCGACCATGGTGAGCACTTGGCGACCCGTCATACCCATGGCGATGGCTGCCTGGCGCACGGTCTCATCTGCGCCTGCGATGCCGGTGATGGTGTTCCGCAGGACGGGTAGCAGGGAATAGAGCACCAAGCTGATGATCGCGGTCCGCTTGCCGATTCCTCCAATGATCGGAATCGGCAACAAAAAGCCGAACAGGGCAACGCTGGGAATGGTCTGGCATATGTTGGCGAACGTGAGTGAAACGCGCCGCACAGCAGCGTGGCGCGTACCCGAGAATGCCAAGGCCGATCCCAATGAGGATGGCCAGGCCCGCTGAGATCGCGACGAGTTCGATGTGCTCCAGGGTGAGCGTCGCGACATCGCCCGCGAGCGTGCGCAGAACGTAACTGTCCATCAGCGCAGGCTCACTCCCTCGGGCAGAGCCGCGATGAGGGCGCGCGCATAGGGCGTTTGCGCAGTTCGGAACTCAGATGGAGTGAAAACGCCTTCGAGTCTTCCCTGCTCCACAACGGCGATGCGGCTGCGCGAGCGCGAGAGCCTCCAGCAGATCGTGTGTGACAAATACGGCTGCCCCGCCGTAGCGCTGGCGAATGGATAGGAACAACTGCTGCATTTCGTGGCGCGTGATCGGGTCCAGCGCGCCGAACGGTTCATCGAAGAGCAGCACTCGGGGTTCGGCGGCGAGTGCGCGCGCAACACCCACACGCTGCCGCTGCCCCCCAGAGAGCTGGTGCGGATATCGATCGGCAAAGATCCGCGGCTCCATGCCTACCGTTTCGAGCAATTCCTCTGCGCGGCGGTGTTGACTCGATGCATCCCAGCCGAGGAGTTTCGGGACAAGCGCGACGTTTTGCGCGACGGTCCAGTGCGGCAGAAGCCCGAACTCCTGGATGACGTAGCCAATGCGGCGGCGCAGTTCGACCGGATTTGACTCTTGTACGTCCTTGCCGTCGAGCAACACCGTGCCCGCAGAAGGCTGTAGCATGCGGTTCACGAGCCGTAGCGCGGTGGTTTTACCGGAGCCGCTGCGCCCGAGCAGGACCATCGTCTCGCCATCGTGGACTTCAAGCGAGATGTCGTCCAGGATGGCTCGCCCATCGACACGGTAGCTGACGTTCTGAAACGTAAGGGCCGCGGTCACATGCCTCTCCGCATGAAACGCAGCAGCAGCACGTAACCAAAAGATTCGCAGGCGACTGCGCCGCAGAGAGAACAAAACAGCGCTCCGGCGAGCACACCGACGTACTTTAAGGCGGCGACTACGGGCGATGTGGAACGACTGAAGAACACGCGAGTCAAATACCAGGCCGCGAGAAGCTGTGCCGCAAAAAAGAGTGTGTCAAAGACGCGAGAGAGGACGGCCAGCGTCGTCGCAGCCTGTCGATCGAGACCGGGTTGCGATGCGCCGAGCGATGCTGCGAGCGAGAGATAGAGCAAGAAGATTGGCACGCCGAAAGCGAGAAGCAGGTACAGGAGATTTCTCCCCTGATACCTGCTCTTGTGATCGCCGGAAGGAATCTAGGCCCTCGCGCCAATCAGCTTCGGTTTCGAGCCGATGAAGCCGTAGAAAGCAATGTAGAGATAGCAGATGAGCGGCAGCAGGAACGCGTGATGAATACCGATCTTGTCGGCGATGGCTCCCTGAACAATCGGAATAATCGCGCCGCCGACGATGCCCATGACGAGCAGTCCCGAGGCCTCTCCGGTAAGCGGTCCGAGGTCGGCGATCCCTAGGGTGAAGATGGTCGGGAACATGATCGAGTTGAAAAGCCCGATGATCAGGACGCTCCACATCGCAACAGGACCGAAGGTCAGCATCGTTGTGGCGACGAGTGCAAGCGCGACCAGAGCTGCTACACCGAGCACGAAGGCCGGGCGCAGTTTTTGCAGAAGCGCGGAGCCGATGAAGCGTCCGACCATGGCGCATCCCCAGTAGATGGAGATGTATGTTCCCGCGACTTTCTCCGTCAGGTTGCCGATTTCCGGGCGGCTCAGATACTTGACGAGGAAGCTGCCGATAGCGACCTCCGCGCCGACATAAACAAAGATGGCAATGACGCCGAGCGTCAGGTGGCGATAGTGCCAGACCTTCCCTTCCGCGCTCCTTTTTGCAGCAGGCTCGAGGTGGGTGGAAATGGCGGGTAATTTGAAGAGCGCAATGACCAGCGTCAAAGCAATCAAGACACCCGCAATCAGCAGATAAGGCATTTTGACGGTGGACGCTTGCTGCACTTCGTAGACGTGACGCGCCGCGGGAGCCATCGCGCGAACCTGATCGATTCCTACAGTCGCTGCGCCGAGAATCAAGATGCTTCCGAACCAGGGCGCTACCGTCGTGCCGAGCGAATTAAACGCCTGGCTGAGATTCAAGCGGCTGGAAGCGGTGCGTTGCGGACCGAGCACGGAGACATACGCGTTTGCCGAGACCTGAAGGGCTGTCATTCCCGCGGCGATAACGGTGAGCGCCGCTAGAAAGTATGCATAGGACACGGCGGAAGCTGCCGGCAGAAACAAAAGAGCGCCGACCGTCATCGTGCAAAGTCCGACCACCATCGTGCGTTTGTAGCCGATTCCCTCGACGATGCGGCCCGCCGGAAGCGCAAACACGAAGTACCCGAGGAAAAAGAACAACTGCACAAGCATCTGCTGCTTGTAGTTCAGATCGAAGATATTCGCGAGATGCGGGATCAGAATGTCGTTGAGACAAGTAACAAAGCCCCACATGAAGAACAGGGCTGTCACTACGGACATGGCCGCGACATTTGTTTGCGCGGGCTCCGGACCGGTCGTCAAGGGAGCTGCTTTGGGACCTGATGATATCGCCATGCGACTGGGAACGACGTCCTCTCTTATCTAATTTGTACTATTTTGCCGGGAGTTCGGGCTTAACATGCAAGATTTCCTTCGCATCGACGTACTGGAACTGCATTGGAAAGCTGTTTCCTACGTAATAGGCCGGCCATTCATCTTTGTAGTTGGGTGAGGCTACATGGCCGGACTCGCCGGTCGCAAGCTCCGCTTGCGATTTTTCGAGATCGCCAAACTGTACCACAATCCGCTCCGAGGGTCCTTTGAGCAGCGTCGTTTGCTTCACCGTGGTTTCGGATCCGCTCATAGGAACCGGGCCGATGTCGAACATGCCGCTTACGATTGGAAGCTGTTTCCCGATGGGATGCTGGATGTTCCAGATGAGCAGCTTGCCCCATCGCCATTTGCGCACGGGACTCCCCTGCTCCCGTTTACCTTCCGCCAACGCTTCCTTCGAGCGTGCAAGGACCCAGGCATTCCAATCATTCCCTGGCACCCAGCCGGCCGGCCGCGTACGCAGTAGCTTCTCGATGACACTGGGGCGCGGTAACAGAGGGGGGACCAAAGTGTTTTGCTTTGCGGCAGGCAGGACGGATCGCAATAACCAGTTCCCCATGCGTCTGCTGACAAGCTGAGTGATGACTGGCGCGGCGTGATCTTTATCCATCTGGCCGTTCCAGCCATGCAGCACATCGACGGCTTCGCGCAGAGCGGGCTCGGTTGAGTGCTTCTGGTTGAGTGCGTCGAGTATTTGATGCGAAAGGAAGGTGTCATAAGCCGAGTAGACGTCCCTTGCGATCGCGAGCATGTCGCCGCCGGAGAGCTTCGGCTTCGCGGAGAGGAGGGCACGAATCTGCCGGACTCTGTAAGGATCCGCGTAGGCGCCGTCCACTTGCGCATCCGGCGGAAATAGATTCTGGTTGGCGGTAGCGATGATGCCGGACGGCGGATTGTATGTGGATGGCATCTGATCGAAAGGGATGTAGCCGCTCCATTCGAAATTGCCGGAGGCTCCGTCGAGCGGAAGATTTCCATGAAAGCCATTGCGAATGGGAATGCGGCCGGCCGCTTGATAACCGATGTTTCCGGACTTGTCGGCATAGACGAAGTTTTGGGCGGGTCCCCAGAAGCCTGAGAGCGCGGTGCGAAATTCCTGCCACGATTTCGCTTT
Source organism: uncultured Acidobacteriaceae bacterium (assembly GCA_963795905.1). Classification (GTDB taxonomy): domain Bacteria; phylum Acidobacteriota; class Terriglobia; order Bryobacterales; family Bryobacteraceae; genus Bog-105. The sequence continues at coordinate 29,794 of CAWCJG010000006.1, forward strand.
CGCCATGGTGAGGAAGGGATAGCCGAATCCGTCGGCGGCCGACCAGCGCATCGCGAGGTTGTGATTAGGGTCGCTTAAAACAATTGGCCCGTGACGAGTGATCCAGATATTCTGGATCTCCGGTTTGCCGCCACGCACGCCGATGTATTCGGTATCGAGCTGCGCCTGTTCGACGTGTCCCTTAAACAGGTACTGGCCGGTGCGCGGATCAAGCTGCTCCGAGTACAGATCCATCACGTCCGCTCCGAAGTTCGTAACACCCCAGGCGATTTGTTCGTTATGCCCGATGATCACTCCGGGCACACCAGGCAGGGTACAACCAGTCACGTTCAGTCCCGGCGTTTCCAAGTGAATCATGTGCCAGGGGGATGGAATGCTGTAGTCGAGGTGTGTGTCGTTTTCGAGAATCGGTTTGCCGTCGATCGTATGCGCGCCAGAAACGGCCCAATTGTTTGAGCCGGCGGGTAACGGGCCACCCTGCACTGGCGGTAACAGGATGTTGAGCTTCCCTGTATCGATGGTCATGGATTGCAGCGCGGCGCGATCGACGATGGTCGAGAGATTATCCGTCATGTTGCGAAACATGACGAGGCCGACTGCGATGGAATCCGAAATGGTCCAGGGAGCCGGCGCATAGGAGTGGCCGGGAATATTGAACTCGAGCTGATAGTTGCCGCGCTGTTGGTCGATGAAGTAGTTCACACCGCGCGCATAGGCGGCAAACGCCAGGCGGTCCTCTCCTTGCAAAGAGCGCTCTGCGGCTTGGGCAATTGCGCCGATGCGCATGCGACGCGAGCGCTCATCGGTGCGCAGCGTGCCTGGGCCGAAAATCTCCGACAATTGTCCTTTGGCGTAGCGGCGCAGGCTGTCCATCTGCCAAAGGCGGTCCTGCGCGGTCGCGAAGCCCTGCAGAAAGAATGCATCTTCGATAGATCCGGCCTCTATGTGGGGTACGCCGCGAGCATCGCGCCGAATAATCGCTTCGTGCCGAATAGGAGCGGCGATTTCGCCAGAGAACTTCGGGAGCGGACGGATGGCGAACCAATAGACAACACCCGCGCCCAGCAACACGAGTATGGCTATGCTCACATTGATATAGCGCACCAGGGTTGTCAGCACTGACCGATTTTACTGCGCGCGCCGAACATGGTCTTACGACTCGCGATTTTGATCTTCATTCTCGGCATGAACGGATTCTTCGCGGCGGCCGAGGTTGCGCTGGTTTCGGTGCGCCAATCGCGCTTGCGGGAACTTGCGGGTGAAGGTCAGGCGGGAGCGCAGGTTGCGTTGACACTGCTGGCGAATCCAGGGCGGCTGCTTTCGGTGACGCAGGTCGGGGTAACGCTCGCAAGCCTCGGCTTAGGCTGGGCTGGCGAAGGTTTTCTGTATGACATTCTGCTGCGAGCGCTGAGTTCGATGCACGCGCAGGTGAAGCCTGTCCTGCTGCATGGCGTAGCCTTTGCGATCGCCTTCCTCGTTATCAGTTACTGCCACGTCATTATCGGCGAAGTTGTGCCGAAGAATCTGGCGATCAGCAAAGCGGACCGGATCGCCAGCGTTTCGGCTCCTGCATTATTGGTGTTTTACCGAGCGTCGCAACCGTTCGTGGTGGTGATTGAGCGCTCCTCGGCACTGATTCTGAAGTGGCTTGGCATCACGCCAGGACAGCATCAACGCGGCGGTCACACACCCGAAGAACTGAAGTACATCGTGGAATCGAGCCGGCACGAGGGGCACCTCGATCCATCGCAGGAATCGGCCATTCAACACGTCATTGAGCTATCCGATTTGCTGGCGCGCGAAATCATGACGCCGCGGCACAACATCGTATCCGTCTCAGTGGACGCCGATCTGGAACTCGTGCTGAGTACGTTCGCAGAGCACAAATACACGCGCGTGCCGGTGTATGAAGATCGTCCCGAACAGATTATCGGGTACGTGCATTACAAGGACCTGATCCGGGTTTGGGATGAACGGCGTTTTGCCCACGACCGCAGGCGCACGGCCAAGCCATTCCGGCTGCGGCGATTCCTGCGCAAGCCGCTGGTCGTTCCTGAGACCAAACCACTGAATCAGATCATCGATGAGTTCAAGCAGGCGCACTCACATATGGCGCTGGTTGTGGATGAGTTCGGGACAGTTACCGGACTGATCACTCTGGGCGATCTGCTGGAGCAGGTATTCGGGGATATCGGCGATGAACACGACGTGGTGCGTCCAGCGCCGGCTTCGGACAAAGTGGTGCAGCTTGAAGGGACGACTTCCATTCGGGAACTCGAGACGCACTACCACATGGTCCTGCCATCGGAGTCCGGTTTCGAGACGTTAGCGGGCTTTCTATTGTTCCAGTTTGGATACATTCCAAAGACGGGCGCAACGCTCGATTATGGAGGCCGGCGATTCACAGTCACGCAGATGGATCGCAACCGGATCGCGAAGGTTCTGGTGGAGAAGTTGGAAGTGCAGCTGCCCGATCCGGTGAACGAAGGATAAATCAGAGTTCGAGCATCTTGCGTGTTGCCGCGAGACTGGCTTCGAGGGCGGTCCGCTGCCTTGCCGCTTCATCCGTGGCTTCCCATTCCTGCTTCGGATATGGTCTGCCGGTAGCGGCAATTTCGAGATACTGCTCGTAATCCCAGGCCGGAATGTCACGATACGCTTCCCAAAACGCAGGATCATTGACAGGGAAAAGGCGCGGACCTAGCAGAATGGTTTCCATCGAGAGAGCCTTACCCGGACATAAGTGAACGAACTTGCGAACGTAGTTCGCGATATCTACGTTGCCCTGCCCCATCACCACCCAGGTCACCTCGACGCCTTTTGCATCGCGCCATACAGCGCTATCGCGCATGTGACTGGTTAACACGTAGGGATGCAAGGTATCGAGCGCGACATGAGGGCTTTCGAGTGTCCATAACGGGTTACCGGAATCGAGGCAAACTCCGACAAAGTCCGGCCCGGCGGCCTCGATAAGCTTGCGCAGCTCCCAACTCTGCATGTCGCCGGCGTGATTCTCGATTGCGATCTTCACGCCGTGATCGATTGCCTTGGACCGAACATTGTGCAGCACCTTGACCATGTTGTCCATATGCATGCTGATTGGCCCGGGCTTGCGATCATCGGCGCTGCCCAACACGCAGCGGACTATCTTAGAGCCGACAATGGTGGCTGAATCGATCATGCGGCCCAACTGCTCTTCGGCGGTGCCTTGCGCGGGATCGAACATTTTCGAAGACGGGCAGATGGATTTCATTCCGATCTCGAGCGCGAGTCCGAGCGAGTCTGCATGAGCGCGCACCTCGCGCAGATGCGAAGGCTCCAGATTGCCAATGAAGCGAATCTCCGAGAAGTGCACAACTTGCACATGCTGCCTTGCGCAGTAGTCGAGGTACTCGAAGGGCGTCCAGTTCTGGGAGCGAAGACTGAAGAGATCGATGCCGAGCTTGACGTTCTGGGGCGAGCTGCTTTGTGCCGACCGAGCGAGCAATGGAGTAAGGGAAAAGGCGCTGAATTCCCGGCGGGTCATACCTTGTCAGGATATAGCCCGAGAGAACAGCGGAGTCAGCGGGTCAACTTGCTATGACGTGGCGGCTCGCGTGGATTGTCCGGTGATCCGGGCCAAAGCAGCCGAAGCGGCCGCGGGGATGAGTGCCCAAATCTTCTCGGCCGTTGCCTTTTCCTCGACCTGGATGGAGCGGGCCAGGCTTGCGGTTTCCGTATCTCCGGCCGCTTCCGCCGTGGCTGCGAGTGATTCGTACATGGCCACCTCGCTATTCTCGACAGCATAGGCGATCAACAGATTCTGGGTGGTGCGCTCCTCGGCCTCGTGGCCGATGGAGGCTGTTTTGGGAGTCATGCTGAAGATGTGAGCAAGCAGACTCTTGGCTGGGGATGCGCTGCCGCCTAGAGCTTCAAGACGATCGAGTGAGGCGCTCGTATTGGGTGCGAGTTTCCGTCGCATGCTGTTGGAATAAGGCCTGAACGTGGCGATCATCGCCTTCCTTCGCCGAACGCGTTGAGTTGAGTCTCAAAGCTCTTCTCGGCTGCGATTGCGTCTTGTAGATAGCGCTTGATTACGTCGCTAGTGCTTTCCGCCATAACGGTGCCTTTACTTTTGGGCTCCCTTGGTTGAGATCCTGCTGGGAGCGCTGCGTTTCACTTGCGCCGCTGAGCCCGTAAACTTCCGCTGCGAGTGCATGAAGTATTCTCGTAAGAGAGTTCATGGGAGCCGTCCTCTTCGACCGCGTCGGTGCTCTCCGGCGGGCGGCGATTTTCCGCCACTTCAGGGACAGTGAGTTAACCGAGTTGATCCGGCAATCCGCGATGCGCAGATTGCGCCGGAACGACCTGATTGTCGTCGAAGGCGAACCCGTGCAGGGCTTACTGGTTCTGATTGAAGGGGCCGTGCGGGTTTTTCGCGAGGGCTCTGACGGACGTGAGCAGGTGATCCGGAATGAGCGGGCGGTAGCTACCTTGAACGAAGCCCAGTTGTTCGATACGAGGCCGCATCCGGCATCCATTTGCGCCGCCGATGATGCCGCCGTTCTGATCCTGCCGCTGTCCGAGTGCCGCCACCGCATACATTGCAGCCCGCCCGCCAGCCAGGAGGCGCTAGAGCTTCTCAGCAGCCGCTTGCACAGATGCGCTGGACCTGGTCGACTCGCTCTCGCTGCTCAGTGTCGATCAGCGGGTCGCACAGTTTCTGCTCGAAGAAGCGCGGCGCAGCAGGAACCGGTTCTGCACGGAGTTGCGGGTCGATCTCGCGTTGTCGAACCAGCAGGTGGGCGCGATGGTCGGCGCGGTACGCGAGGTTGTTTCCCGAGCTTTGAGTAAACTGTCCAAATTAGGATTGGTCATCTGCGAAGGACGCACGTTCATTATTCCGAGCGAGTCGAAAATCGAAGAGTTTATCTACACAGGGACGGTGTCGCAGCGCAGCAGGCGCGTTGCGATCGGGACTTTAATTCCGGCTTAATTGAAACGTACTGGCCACAAAAGGAGCCAGGCGGGGCGTTTTTTGCTAACATCGTTGTCGTAAGTGAACGGGACAGCAATAATGCCGGAGGCTCCTCCGCTTCCATTCGAACCGCTTCCCCAGTTCCGGCAAAACCCGCTTGAGGAATCAGCCGAACGCGCGGACAACCGCGGCAAGCGCATTGGCATTCTCATCGTCACCTACAATGCTTTGACCACCTTGAGCAAGGTGCTGAAGCGCATCACACCCGAGGTTTGGAAGAACGTTGAAGAGGTTGTGGTTTTCGATGATGCCAGCCGGGATGACACATACGAACTCGCGCTGGGCATTCAGACGCGGTTGAACCTACCCAAACTGCAGGTGCTGCGGAATCCGAAAAACCTCGGCTATGGAGGCAACCAGAAGGCTGGGTACAGGTACTTCATCGAAAAGGGATTCGATATTGCCGTCATGTTGCACGGCGATGCACAGTACGCGCCGGAGTTGTTGTCGCATTTATACGCACCTCTCGTGCGCGGCCAAGCTGACGCAGTCTTCGGTTCGCGGATGATGAAGGACTTTGGGGGGCCGTTAAAAGGCGGCATGCCGCTTTATAAATACATCGGCAACCGCGTCTTGACGATCATCGAGAACAAAGCTCTGGGCCTGAATCTCACGGAGTTCCACAGCGGCTATCGAGCTTACAATCTGCATGCGCTAGAACAGATCCGTCTGGATAACATGACAGATGATTTCCATTTCGATACGGAAATCATCATCAAGTTACACCACCAGAATTTCCGGATCGCTGAAGTACCGATTCCTACTTTCTACGGGGATGAAGTCTGCAATGTCAATGGCATGCGTTATGCTGCGGACGTGATCCGTGCGGTTTACCGTTATAATTCGACGGCCCGCGCCGTACGTTCTTATCCCGAATATGCGGAATACTTCGTTCCATATGCGATCAAGCGCAGTCCATACTCAAGTCATTTCTACGCGGCGCGTCTGGTCGGAAAAGATCAGCGGGTCCTCGAGTTGGCGTGCGGAAACGGAGGCTTCGGCGCCGAGCTGGTTGCCACCAGCAATCGGGTCATAGGAGTAGACACAAACCCGACAGTCCCGGCTTGGGTCGGCTATGAGCGTGTGGTGGCGGCCAATCTGGAAAACGGGCTGCCTCTCCGTACGGATGAGAAATTCAGTCGTGTTTTGCTGCTCGAAACCGTTGAGCATTTGCGGGATGCTCGTCCGCTATTGAACGATCTGAAGGCAACTTTAGCGGAACGAGGAACTCTGATTATTGCTGTACCGAATGTAGCGAATGTCACTGTGCGGCTGGCGATGATGTTCGGAACATTCCGCTATAGCGACCGCGGCATTATGGACTGGTCGCATCTCCGCTTTTTTACTCGCAACACAATTACGGAACTGGTCAGCGCCTGCGGATACCGTATTCTCGACCGGCACTACACAGTGGTCCCTATCGAACGCTTAATACCGCTCCGGCAGGAAAACAAGCTGATGCGCTTCCTTACTCAACTGTTAAGGATCGCGACGCGGATTGCGCCTGGCCTGTTAGCGTATGAGGTCGTTCTAGTCGCTGAGCCTGCGAGTTAAACACCTTCTCTATCCAGTCCAACGCGACGCCGTCGAGCCAGAAGCGAGGCCTGTGGCGAGCTATAAAGCCTAAGTGCCCACCGTGCTCGACCGCAAGCAATTCTATTGCGGGATTCGAACGGAATGCCTCCTGGCGCTGGTACATTTCAAAAGGCACTAGCGGATCGTCCTTTGCCGTGATCACCAGCGTTGGAATCCGAATGCGATCGAGGAAACGGGCGGCCGATTGCGTGTCGTAGTACCTTTCCGCTGTGCCAAAGCCGAACAGCGGCGCCGTGAAGCGATCGTCGAAGCTCCAGATACTGTCCACTGAGTCGAGCCCCTCGACTGTGTAGAACTCTGGATGAGTACGGCTCTTACGCCGGACGCGGTCTCGCAACCTGCTGAGGAACCGCCTGGCATAGATTCGATTGGATGTCTTATCGAGAACGCGAACACATGCCGCCAAGTCGATGGGAGTTGAAATCGCGCAAACTCCGGCCACCAGATCGGAACTTTCCAACTCACCTGCAAGTTTGAGCGCGACATTTCCTCCGAGCGAAAAGCCGGCCAGGAAGACCGGGCCAAGGTTTCGATTCCGGATTTGCTCAGCAATGTAGCGAGTGTCGGATGTAAGGCCCGAATGGTACATCGTTTGGCACAAGTCTTCGGTGCCACCGCAGGTCCGCATGTTTTTGCGGTGTACACCGAAACCGCGCTCCAGCGCCGCTTGCGCGAAACTTTGGATATATCCGGCATCGGCGGAACCTTCTAAACCATGCAGGAAGATGATTTGTCCACGAGGCGTTGCGGCCGGCTGGTGTTCGAGTACAGCAACGCGGTTACCCTTCTCGGATTCGTAGATTTGCCGGTGTGATGGGAAGCGGGTCTCGTCGATGCGGCGGGGCCAGAAGTTGCCCGCGATGGTCAGCAGATGCGGGTTGAAAACGATCGGATGGAACGGCCGCGGCAATCTTGATTGTACCGGCGGCCGTTCATCGGAACTAGCCGAGTTCGGTTTTGCGGCTTAGATCTTCGGAAAGGATGATGGCTTCTGCCAATTCGCGCATGGGGCGTCGCAACCGGCGGCTCTCATTGCGCAGTCGCAGATAAGCTTCTTCTTCCGTCAGGCCGTGGCGATGCTGCAGAATGCCCTTGGCGCGCTCAACCACCTTGCGCGTTTCAAGCTGCCGCCGCATCTCGAGGGTCTCCTCCATCAGGCGGGCATTCTCTTCAGCGAGCAAAGATTTCGCGATCGCATTGCCCATTTGTTCACCGACGAACGTCAGGAGAGCGATTTCATCCGAAGTGTGATCGTGCGGTTCACGGTGATGAACGTTGATGACGCCGATCACGTCGCCGCTGCTGACCAGGGGCACCGACAGAAATGCCTCATACGTGTCTTCCACCAGGGCTTGGAACTTCTTGAAACGACGATCGGAAGAGGCATTGTGCGACAGCGCTACGACCGATTGATGCTCCACCACCCATCCCGTGATGCCTTCGCCGATTTTCAGACGGATATTGTCGAGATCCACATGATGTGGCATCTGCGATGCGCGGAGAACGATCTCATCGGTCTCGCGCTCCAGCAGGTACACCAGACAGGCATCGCAGAGAGTGACCTGAACGGTTAACCCGACGATTTCGCCCAACATTTCATCAAGCGAAAGTTCGGAACTCACGATGCTGCTAATTCGATGCAACAGGGCCAGTTGGGAAGTAGGAGGATCTGCCAAACTCACGGTCACCATAATCCACGTTAGAACGGCCGCGCAGGGACTTCAAATCAAAATATTTGATCCAGGCCATTGTCTTATAGGAATTACGAAATAAGGCCCATCCAGTGGGGGAGATCAGATCCGGAGAATCTGGTCCTGTTCTTCCGTGGTCACCTCGGCATTGCCGCTTCCGACAAAGACATCGACTTCGGAACGGATGCCGAACTCTTTCAAGTAGATGCCAGGCTCAACGGAGAAACAGGTGTTGGGCAAAATTGTACGCTCATCGTGCGATTCAAAATTGTCCATATTGGCGCCCGTACCGTGCACTTCGGTTCCGATGCTGTGCCCCGTCCGGTGGATGAAGGACTCAGCGAAACCACTTGCCGGAGATAACGTCGCGAGCAGCGTCGTCGACCTGGAACCCGGCAATCCGGCGGCCCGAGCGTACAGCATCGATGACGAAATCACACGCCGCTTTTCGGGCGTTCCTGACGGTTTCGAAAACGTTATGGATGGCCGCGGGAACAGTTTCCCCGCAAAAACCCGCCCAGGTTATGTCGGCGTAGACGGCATGCGGCTGGTTTAATTTCGCCCACATGTCGATCAGAACGAAGTCATTTTGCTTGATAACGCGATCGCGTTCCCTACTCGGCTCAAAGTGGGGATCGGACGCGTTCTCGTTTACGGCGACGATCGGGCCATGATCGGTGAACAGGTCGCGACTGTGCGAAACGTAAGCAGGATGAACTGCTGAACCTCGCACTCGGAAATACATTCATTCGAGCGAAGGCGCTGGCCTATCAAATCGAACGCTTCTCGCCGGACGGATTGCACCCTCTCGACTGCGTCGATATGCATGCGGAACTGTTCCTGGGACCACACGGCTTCAAACTCGGCAACGAGATCGGCGGAAGTCGAAACGTCGACGCCACAACTGCGAACGAGCTCTATGGTGCCTGCATCGACCATTGATACGTATGGAACAGCACACTTGGGCGAATATTGCATCGCCACGCTGCGTGATCCGCGCAAAATTTGTTCGAGAACCTCGACCTGTTCCTGCCAGCCCGAATATCTGAAATCGGCGCCGGGAAGAGTTTCGAGGACGTGAGGTTCAATGCGGCTCGAGTAGCTTCCGTGGCTCTCCGGTCGCCGGGATGAAGTAGTACCATCGCCGGCTGGCGTGCAACTCAGGCGACAGCCCGAGAATACGATATGCCAATAGATCACGCTGGTGGTGATCAAAGAAGAGCCATCCATCGAGGCCTGCTCGCTGCAACGAGTCCTGAATCGCCGAGATCTCCATCTCAGCCGATTGTAAGCCTCACACTTTCAACCTTGCCGGGATGATTTTGCCGTTGAGTCAAATGGCGGAGGTGGATACCCAACCAAGCAGTATTGGTCCAAAGCGAACAATACGACCGATTCAAGCCCGAGCGCCTGCGCATTCCGGACCTCCTTCATCCACGGTGTGTAGGACGCTCCCACGCCAACCAGGTGACTGCGGGCGCTCGGCGAGAAGCCTTTCGCGGCGCTGACGCCCATCGAGTAATCGGTCAGGTCCAGATTTGAAGACCCCGTGAATCCGAAGCTCTCGGTCTTGAGGCATGTGAGATTCTGAGGCGACCAGTCCGCTTGGATAATTTACAACCTTTGTAAGTGGGAAATTGTTTGTGTCCGTCGGGTACAGTACTTCGTACCTGCATCCTGGATATTGTTGTTGTAAGGCGCTGCGGATGGAAGCTGTATAGCTGCCGATCAAGTTCGCCAGGAATGCGCACGCTTGGGGATGCTGAGTGGGGTCCTGCAGGTTATCCACAAAAACAGGTAGGGATGCGTTGAACTGCGCCTGATATTGCTGCTGCGTGTAAGTATCGTAGAAGGTCATGCCGACGCCCTGCTTCGGGAAATACCACCATTGGACTTCTCCCGATTGCAAATATGGCGTCAGACCTGCGGTCGCTTGTAGCCCGGCCATATCCAGATAAGCCTGCTTCCAATAATTCAACGCAACCGGCGAGAAGTTCGTTTGAATCGAGGGCGTATTTAAGACAACAGGCGTCCCGTCAGGGTAAAGCTGCACCAGTCCCGCGGACGGTGTGGGATCTCCATTCATTAGCTCGGTGCTAAATGCGGCAACGCAATCGAGGCCGTAACCCCTCAATGCTTTGAAGTACGCCGAATGCCAATCGCGGGCCGCTCGGTTCAATCGGGGACTGGCATTGAGATCCGTTTTCCAGAACACGGCGGTCGCCATCAGAGTCGCGCTCAGCGTATCGGAGGGATCAAGCGTGTATGGCGTGCCGTCAACGCCGCCCGAAAGAAGATTTGAACTCGCGGACAGTGTGAACTGCTGATCAGTTGCATTCGCCCGAACCGAAATTCCATTGCCTTGCGTCCCCATAGCACGCGCCGTGAGGATCAACTGTGAGCCGGATGCCGCGGCCCAAAGCAGGTTTGTGCCGGTGTTGATGAGAGCCGCTAGGGCTTGTGCGACGGTCTGCGCTGTGTCGTCAGGAAGCACCAAATGGCTAACAGTGGTAACTGCATCGCCCGCCGCCGCGGCAATATCGATCGCTACCGATCCAACACCCGGGGCTGAAACGACGTTCAGGGTGAGGCTTGCATAAACACTGCCCGGTCTTGTCAGCTCATAAAACCACAGAGCTCCCGTGTAATGGTTCACCCGCCCGTGAAAACCCAGCTTGTTGATCATCCAAGCAGTACGCTCGGCGGGCAAGGATTGGGAATGGTAGGTGTCCCAGTCCGTCGCTAGGGCTAACTGGGGCTGTGGGGAAAAATCGGGCAGACTGGCGGAAGGTACCGCAACCTCGAGAAAATCGAAGTAAGCTGCCTGTCCCGCTGCTCCGGTATGTTGCACGGTGACTTGATGCTGCCCGGACCGACGGAGCCAAGCGGCCATCGCACCAGGACATCTTCGCCGGTTAATTGCGTGTTGACTGTAATCGGAGCGTCGCCATCAATTGACACTTGCAGTCGGCCCCGCTTGTAAGCAGCCGCGTCCCGAGATAAAGCGTCGTGCTGCGTTCCTGCCGAGTACGGGACGTGGATCGCGCCTGGAGTAGTGCTGTAGTGAATGCGGCTGTCGGAATAGTTTCCGGCGTCGATCGACCAAGGGCCGAATATGTGACTGATGCGTCGGTGTCCTCGACTCGGAAGCTTCCCGGGCCGGCGACTGTGTAAGATCCCGCTGAGCCCGTCACGGTCCAATCAGACACAACCACTTGAAATTCGGTCTGCTGAAAAGAGCCCGCCTGAAGATCTGCCGCCCATGTCCAACGAAGTTTTCTAACGCGGTCGGTCGGAATGATCTGCTGGTTTTAGCGCGCCGAAGTCAATCTTGATCTGATACGTCGATGGGAATTGCCCTCCTGCAAAAGCCGCACTCGGAGTCGCCCAGCAATCCGCGCCGTTCTGCGCGAATCCATAGACAGTGATACGGTTGCCGTTCGCATCCCATCAAGGCTGGATAGTCCGGGCCGTTCATCCACGTCAACGTGAACCGCAGCACCATGTACGGCGTTGCAACAAAATCTGCGTCCTGCACGTTTTTCGCGATCCCGCGCGGCGATGTCGGCCAGCGTGTCGCCTGCGTTGCACAGTGTAGTAGTAGTGGCGCTCAAGCCAAGCCAATCCGACCCGCTTCCCGCACCCGGAGATGCCTTTAACGTCATGGTCCCGGACGCGGCACATAGGTTCCCACAGGTGTCGCGAGCGAGGCCAGCTCACTTCGTAGGGGGTCGAACTGTTGTCGGTCCAGATGCGCAGCGTATCCCAACTAACGGTAGGATCGAGATTGGATTCGATGGGAATGCAGCCTTGCCGCTGTTCCTGGTAAGTGAGCACCAGGCCGCTCAGATCCCCATCAGGCAGATACCGAATAGACGGATGCTCAAAGACATTATCACGATTCCATTCAACGACCGCCCAATCGAATTGCTGCCGCCACTTACCGGAAAGAGTAAATCCAGTTGACGCTGCGCCACTCAGCGCAGCAATCGCCGACGGCATAAAGAAATAGCATTGTAGGTCCCGATCGGGGCTTAGCTTTTGAAGTTGTTCCGCCATACTTATAGCCGAATGGTTACAGTCAGATCTCGTCCGGGGCTACTAACGCCCTGATAGTTTGCGGTAGGTGTCAGGCCGACCGAAAGCGTCAGGGAAGATCCCTCAGCGAGATACGCGAGCGAAGATCCATCAATCACGGGCGACACTGTCTGCCCATCAGCAATCGACAGCGTCGTATACATCTGGCCCGTCACATACACACAAGCTGAATTGAGTAGCCTGCGGGAGCTTGTGAAACTGTCGCCCGGATGTCTCTTACAGCGTGGGAGTTCTGGACGAGTAATGGTGGCGCGGCGCTTGTCTGGACCGCAATGGGCCCGCATACCTGAATGGCATACTGTCCTCCGGAAAGCGTTCGTAACCCGCCTCCCGGGGCTGTTGTGTAATACTGCAGCGTCGCTTGACTGTCCCCGAAAGCGTTCGTCACAAAGAATTGGGCGCCAGATATCCGCATGTCCGGCATATTCGTGATCTGCTGAAAGTTGATTGAAGATCGGTTCGCAAACATGCCTCTTGCGAAAGGAATGACGATCGTGGTCGTTGCCAGTTCAGGATTACCTCCGACTGCATGTGAGCGGCCGCTGACGCCATAGCTCCCCGCTGGACGGTGTAGGTCCCTGCGCTTGGTTCACGTTCAGAATGGTCATGATTTCCTATCAAGCTGTATGAGCTGTCCTATGTAAGGTGAGCTCAGCGACTGAACCGAGAGAGTCGTCATTCGCGTCAATGGCCGTGGCCAAGGCGCCGATAGTCACCGGCGGCAGCTCGTTCCAGCCAAACAATTGAAGGGTGCCGCTCGAAACAGACGCCGTGTTGGTCAAATCGGTGAAGCCTATCTGGGAAACAGTAATCGTTCCGTCGCCGGCGGCGGTCAATGTGAAGCTCGGCGCCACGGGCGTTCCCGCATCCGCCTTGCCCCCGCCGAGCGCGAACCGCGTCACTGGGCAGAGATCCCCCGATCCCTCCGCATTCTGAGCGTTTGCTCCGTGCCCGGAAATCTCGATAACGGCGCCCGATCGGTACGGAAGTTGGAACTGCATCGGGCTGGTCGAGCCCACTGCAGCGAAGTGCCACGACGGCTCTACGACAACGAATGTGCTAGTTGTGTCCGGCGTGGTTGTCCATGCGGACGATATTGTCAGGGTCGCCGCATCATTCGTAGAAATCGTACGCTCCTGACCGATGCCGGTGCCATCGATAATTCGCACCACCATCCCCGCGTACGCAAGCGGAACCGCACCCATATCCTGGCAGGCTATCGTCGCAGAGCTTGCAGATGAAACCAGCCAGGGGCCGCCGAACTCATACCGATAGTAGAAGTTTGCGTGGTCAAATGCAGGATCGGGCGGCCCCAGCGGCGCAGGGGCAAATCCTGTATCTGAGAATGAAGAGCTCAGCGGTACATTCGATGCGATGCGATAAAGCAACTGCGGTGATGTTCCTCTATACACGTTAAATGCTGCAGCATTGGACGGGAAGCTCAGCCCGTTGATCGTGACTGAATTCGAATTACCTGTCGCCGGAATAGCCGCGGCGACCGTAAACGAAAGCTGACCTTCGTTGTTCTGGGCGTCAACAGCGGTCACAGCATAGTAGAGCGTTGCGCCGCCAGTCAGAGTGCCCCCGACTGGATGAAATAGTGGGCGACAAGCTGAGAAGAGGCAGCGCAGGCGTACCCGTCTGTAACTTAGAAGGTTGAGCAAAGCCAATCGTGATCGTGTCAACCGCGGTTCCGTCCGGATTCGATTGCGGGTTGTCGCTAATGGCAAAGTCAAAACCTGTGAACACGCCCCCGGTGTCATCGTGCGCCACCAAACCGATAAGAGGCCGGGGGACATCGGACCGCCCTGGTTGCCGGCCCGCGCCGCTGAGCACCGAGATGTCGTCGCTATACCAGTCATCGTCGTGGGCCTGTGCAAGAATCGTGACCAATTGATAGTTCATCGCCGGCGATAGCTTGACTACACGAAACGGCGTGCGAACCAGGCCTTCCTTTTCATAGGTAACCGCGATAATGTCGCCAGGCCGAATCTTCAAGCCGCGAAAAGTCGTTTGCAGTTCAATGAACTGATTACCGCCAATGCCTTTGTCTAACTGCCGCAACAACACGCGGGTGGCCTGGCTCATGTTGGCCAGACCTAACGCAGTCGACGTGCTGCTGATCTCGTACCCGATTAGTGCCACGTCTTCGGCGTCGGAAACAGATAAGCTGTCCTGTTGATATTCGTTCCATTCATCCTGGAACTCAACACTAAGCCGGTTCGAGGTCTCCGCTGTAGTCCGTGAAATGAGCCGTACCGAGGAGGAACCATCAGATCTGCGCGCAATGCCTGAAAACGGTCCTGACGCGTCGCTGAATTCATAGGCCGGCCATCCGCCATTCAGCGGCTGCACGCTATTTGAACCGTCCATCGAAGCTGGTTGTTGCCGGACCAGCGTAGTCTCCGGCAGCAGTTCCAAAAGGCCGTTGGTCCCGTATCGGAGCATCAGGCTAGACGCGGTGCGAATCCCACGAATGATTTGAGCCGCACTCTGCCGCTTGCTGATAACGAGATTGCATTGATAACGGGGAATCGAAATGGCGTTGCCGTTCAAATCGGTAGCAGCGATTGTTTCCTGACAAAAGGCCGCAGCCTGGCAGAACGTCGACAGATTAATGTCAGAGGTCGCCCACCCAGAGCGCTTCAACAGATCTAGAATGACCCACGCCGGATTGTTTGAGAAGACCGTGCTATTGAAGGATCCGTCCGCGTTATACGTGTCAACCGCAATCCCCTGCAGCAGGACTTCGATTACCGGAGCAGTGGTACCTGTACTGATCCGATTTGGAACCACGACAGATAGCACCGATAAGCTGCCGTATGGATCACCGAGCGGATTCCCGTTCGCATCCGTAAAGTCAAGATTGAATGAGCCATTACGGGCTCCGGTGGTCACTAACTGATACCAGCCAGTTGACGTCACATTACTTCCAGCCGTTCCCGCCGGGATCTCGACGTCGTTCACGACAACTTTGAGAATGCCTTGCACTACTCCCAATCCGAGCATCACTTCCATGTGCGTCAGATTGCCGTCATTCCGCGACAGAATCAGGGGACTTCTCAGCCATCCGGTTCCATAAATCAACGGAGCGGGATCGTTATATTTAGCCGTGTTGTCCAAAACGGCGGAGAGGTGAGATGTTTTATCGCCGTGCGTGCGCACGAGGATCGAGGATGGCACAAACTCCACTCCTCCAAATCTGGCGGTCGCGTTTCCGGATGCGTCCTGCGAAAACATGCCCCGCTGGACGCATTGGGCGCGACTGCCGTCGCATGAGGTGAATGGAGTGCCGCCGGATGTGAGATTGCCGACGCCGCCCGGCAACCCGGCCGAGTATCCACAGCGGTAGAAACGCGAAAAGCGGCCGTTCGCGCTCCCCGAAATAGCTTCCTGTGTCTGGGCCGCGTTTGAAGGAAACGTCCAGGGACAATTACGCTGAATGCGTGCGTCGGGAATAGGAATCCGCTGCAGACTCAGCTTATTGGTGAACGTAAGACGCAATGTGCTCTCGGTAATTTCGTCCGGGTCGCCACCCACGCCCCGAAACAGAACGATGCTTTCAGTGGTAGGAGCCCCCGTCGTCAGATCGAAGAACGCGAACTGAACCGTGAGGACAGTGCCCTTGAACCCAATCGCCTGCTCAATCTGCGACAGTGTTGAGTCCGCATTTCCCAGCGTGATCGAAACGTTCGATATCCCGTCCATCGCGTCATCGGACGAGAGTTGCAGATCGAATAAGTTGTGCTTCAGAATTCTCGCCGAGTACCGCGTGCCGTTAAAGGTAACGGCATGTGTACACCAGTTCTGGACGTCGCCCGACGGCAGAACGCAATCGAACAGCAAAATAGGGGAATCCGATTGCCCCTGCTGCTTGACTAAGTTGATGGTTGACATTCTGCTCCCTTAGAAACTGGTTTCTATTCCGATCTCGATCGCATAGACATTCGGCCCCAAAGCCGTCACCGGTAGCGTCGAATTCGTCCAGTGACAATTGGCGTATACGCCGCCGCGGCTCAGGGTCGGCTTATAGCTGCTAGCCGCTGGTTGCGGCTCCAATTGCGGCCCGAACACCTCCACGCTCGTACCTGGCGGAACGGTCAGAGACGCAGTTATGCTGTCGCCTGGATCGTTCAGTCGCGCACTCCAATTCACTCGAGTCCACTCACTGGGCAAAACGAAGCTCTGGCTCTGCGATGTAGAGGCTCCCGAAAGCTGAAGCGTCAAAGCGGCGCTTGCACTACTCTTGGCGTAAACCGAAAAGCAATAAACGTAATTGGCTGGTACTTGCAGTGTTTGGCTAATTCCCGCACCTGCCTGCGACGCATTCGTCAGATTGAACGCGGTCGCCCCTCCCTGCGGATCTGCCGCGCCTCCCCGACACGTGCAACCAGGCCCCAAATTCCACTGCGATGCTGTTACATTCGCGCTCGAGATCAGCATGTTATCGACGGGATCAATAAACGTGAACGGCACTAAAGGTCCGGAGCACGAAGCGTACAGGTTCTGCAACGCGGCGAGTTCAACGCTCGAAATGCCGCTGTACTGCATTGCCCAAAGAATGCGCGAAGCGCCGGTGTCCGGGTATACGGTCATGCTGCCGTCTCCGTATACGTTCGCCACCGTGCGAATCTGCTTTACTTTGCGCAGCGGATACTGTACTAGAGCGCCCGTTAGAAGCTGCGGGAAAAACAGGTTAGCCATTAGTTTCCACGATCCATAAAGATGTCGATCCGCTGTTCGTCGCGTCGTATTCAGTAGTCAGACTGGAACTGCTCATCCGGCAATTGGGAACGGCATGCCCCGAGAACGGATCCTGAAAAACGAATGTCGAGTATCCGCCCGACTGTGATTCAAAGAATGCGTCGATCGAACGTATCTCGACCTCGCCGAGCAGTGCGAGATCAATCCGCCAGGCGCGCAGCGGCTTGCCCTGAGATCGCCAGCGTTGGTCCGTCGCATCAAGAAATCGAACTATAGCGACCGACTCCGAATAAGTAACGGCTGCCGGATACTGCGTAACCGCGCCGGTTTGCAACAAAGGGAAATTGGCCATATCACAACTCGCTGATAACGTCGCTAAGCGAATGCGACTGCAAAAGTGCGGTCTTCACCGCTTGGGCGATCTGCTGGTGTTGATCGACTAACGACGTTGCCGCGGACGAGGAATCCGGCAGTTGCCCATAGGAAGAACTGGGCTGCGAAACGGTTGTGACCTCCGCCGCTTCGGAGCTTCGGACGGTTAACGTTTGAATCTGTGACCCCGGCAAACTGAAAGCGGGCAGCGGCGCCGGCGTGCTGCTACCGCCCCCGAATAACCCTGCAAGGCTGGACGCGAGAGATCCAAGCGAGCCGATTCCTGACAGATTCAGCAGCCCCGAGCCGCTGAATAGGCTCGAACCCGAGCCTGTCAGTCCATGCGTGAGCGTGTTTTGAATGAACCCCGTCAACTCACTCGACTTCGACGAGGTTTGGCCTGCGGCAGCTTTCGGCTCCCTTCCGAAATTGATCGATTTCGGTTCCGTGCTGCCCTGTAGTGAACTCGAGCGTGTATCTCCTGAATTGAAACTTTTGACGCTCGCAGTTGACGGGGATGGCTGTCCGCCTCCTTGCAACGCTTTCAGTAGACCGCCGCTCTTACTGTTCTTCTTCACGTTCCGATTCCTTCCGAAGTTCAAGCTCTAAAACCGCGATCGCGTCCGCGCTTTTGGCATTCACGCTGAATGGATCTGCACCCCCGAACGTCTTCCAGGCCTGGAATTCGTCCAGCCAGCGCATGCTCTGCGCCGTGATGATCGATTTGGGGCAGTGCACCGAAAATATGTCTTTGCGCGCCCAGACGGGCCGCGTTCTCCGTTCAGCATCACTGTCTGGTTGCCAGGCGCAGTTCCGCAGTGTGACCAGGCCGCTCGCACGACAGGGCTCGCATTCCCACGCGGCCTGGCGTGAAAACTGGAAATGGAATGCGATTAGGAGTTTTTTCTTTCTTCCTCGCTGAGCCCCAGCTCTCCTTTAATAGCTGCCAGGATCTCGTCTATCAGAGGTTCCGGTCCGTTCCGAATCACGTCTTGCGCCGAAGCGCGACTGTGATCGATAGCCAGGCCACGGACTTGGAGTAATCCCCAATCGAGGTAAGCGGCCTTAAGCAGTAGGTCGCCCAAGGCAGCCTCTAACTGCTCATCCTCATTGCCCGATCGCAGAAACTCCTGCTTTCTCAGCATCTCCCGAATGTTCGTCGTAAGCGCGATTCGCTCACCGAGAGAAACGCGTCTGATCGCAAATGTCACGCCAGGCATAGCCTTGCTCTGGATCCAAAGCGTCGTGTCCCAGTTCGTTGATTTAAGCGAAGGCCAGGTAAAATTCATCATTCGCGACTCCATTTGCCAGACACTTCTGAAAGTGCCACTGCAATCTGACTTGGCTATCATCGAAGACTGGGATTTCCGGTGTGACATTCGGCATGTACACGGCCATTAGCCGCCCTTGCTGTTGACCGAGTTGCAGCATCGCCGAGACAGGATCGCGCAATTTAGCGGCCGCGTAAAGCCCTTCAGTCGCCGAATCGTCGTAAGCGAGGACGGAGAAACCCATTTCAACCTGCCGCGGTCCCGGGACCACTGCCAGAGGCTTGCTAGCCCCGTATTCTTCTGCTCGCAATTGCAAGTGATTGGTCACGGAAACCATCGCGCCCGTACACGAAAAGAACTGAGTTGGAACAGACCCAAGCCAAATCTGCCCAAGATGACCCGGCACGATCGAATAATCAAAGCCGCCGAGCGGAGGTTCGGGCGGGAAACTTGCTAAGCCCGCAGTTCCCGACGAAATCGTCTTCGAATCGATCAGGTCGCTTGCAGGACCAGCAAACGTAAATTCGTGAAAGTCGCCGTTTAACGCGAACTGGAATTGGTTGACCGCGGCTCCGACCAACACTCTGTCGATCGCATCGGCAGGGTCCCAGTAATCGTAAATACTCAACGATGGCAGCCCATCCGATAATTTGTAAGTCACGCAACTGGCTAGTTGCGCACCTGCCGCGGGTGGCGTCGTGAAAGAAACGTTCGTTTGGAAAGTCAACGGATCGACAACACTGGTGACGAATCGGATCTCTCCGGCGAACGAGACCCCAGATCCGGCCGCGAATCCATGCGCAGCGGACGTCTGTATCTGGGTCCCATTCGCTGCGGTTACGGTGAGCCCCGATGAAAGCTGGGGAGCCGCCCCCAGGGCGCACTGAAACAAAGGGCTGTAACCAGGCGTGCCCGTTCCTGACCAGGACGTCAGATACGTCTTCAACTGAAAGGCAGTTTCCGTACGCAGCCCACTGGGCAATCCAAGGAAAGTGCGGCTGCCCGTCTTATCGCGGCGGCGCACCGGAATCGGCGCTTGGTGCGCTGCGAACTGAACTGACGATATGCGGTTCGCGGCGGTTACCGATGCCGCCTGGCCATATTGCGGTTCGAGCGCAAGGTACAAGCGATTACTGAATGACGAAATGTAGCTGCCCATTGCCTCTCCTTAATCCAGGCTCACGTTGATAGTGCAGAACAACTTGGCGGATTGCACAAAGCCCATTCCACCTGTCTTTGGCGGCTGTATCTGTGCTTCGTACATACCGGAGAAATAAACTCCATCGCCCAAGTCGCCGCGGTTACTCTCAAGAACACCCGTCACAGCGTCAAGATAGAAATGAATCCACTGGTCGCATTGACTAGCTAAATCAGCGCTTGCCCAGATCTCGGCGACGACCGTCACCGTACCCGAAAATGAGCGGAATCGCTCCAGAAGTGAGTTCTTCACGTTGGAGGCGTACAAGCAAACTCGCGGGTACGTTAGTTCAAGATTGTTGTCGCCCAGTTCCGGAGCTGCTGAACTAAGCACCACCTGGGCTGGCGCGATCCATGGAAGCAGCAAACCGGCATCCTGTGCAGCCATCGCCAGCCGCGCCTGCAGGGCGGAACCGTTCTGCAGCAACGTCGCAACTTTTTGGAGTACTAACAGCGAAACTGGCACAGCGTTACCCTCTCAGAATCTGATGTGAAAGCGTGATGTAATAACCGGGCAATTGTCCGTCTTGCGGTAGTGCGCCTTGGACAAATCCGCTTGTGGGCAGCTCCCACGCAGCGCCCACGGGCAAAGGTGACGAATTCTGCCGTGTTGCCCCGGTTTGACCGGCACTGGCATACACGTTCCAACCCACGGCTGGCGGCGGAGCATTCAACGCACCCTCCGCCATCGAAACTGCTATCGAAGCCGCGCCGCTCAGCACCTGCCCATTTACCGGGCTCAACGCGCTTTCATTCCCTGCCGCATCCACCCATGCCGTTTGAATGAAAATTGACTGCGCCTGCAGGATGCCATCTTGCACCGATACGAGCGGAAGAGCAGGCTGCGGCAGCGGGTCATAAACAATCCCCAACCCTGCCGAAAACATGAACCGGCCTGCCTCGGCCGCCTGATTCTGGTACTCTGTCCACTTCCCCTGAAACCGCGTATTGAGCTGAGCGTTGAATGCTTCGGCGTAGACGCGCGCTAAAGCATCGAAGCTGATCCATCGGCGCAGTGCCGGCGTCACTACAACCGTCGACAGCCCGATCTGGCGCCGAACCATCCATTGAGGATCCGACGCACCCACGCCAAACAGCCATTGCATGATCTGATCGCCAATGGCGCTCAACGAAAGCGAAATCTTGCTCAGGACGTTAATTCCATGCGACGAGGCGACGCTTGTCAGCGAGTTCTCATAGACCTGCAGGTCGTCGAGCGTAACTACATCCGCATCAGTGAACAGAGCCATTGCGCGCTACTTTCTGTTTGGCGTCGAGCCGCCGCGCCGATCAGTGACATCGCCCGTCAGGTTCGAATCAGTAACGATCGCCACCTGAATCCGCTTCGCCATCTCGGCGCGGTCGAATGCTTCCCTCGCGGCTGCCTGCTGCAATCGGTACTCCGCGACCTGCTCTGGCGATGCGAGGGCAGACCGGCCTTCCGCGATCATCCGCGCCGCGTTCGTGCGCGATGCCTCGCAGTACATCCCAGGCTTCCCGCCATCCGGAGTCTCCAGGCTCACCAGCACTGGGAAAGGTTCCATCAGCGAGGCTTCAATTTCCCGCATCTTGCGGAAATACACTTTCAAATCCATATGCTTCTCCTCGACTTCAAGAAAAGGGAGCCAGATCGCCTGGCTCCCGAATCGCAAACTCACTAAGTGTTCACCTGGACGCCGAAGCTGTTGCGCAACACGCCGCAGCCATAGAGCACGTCGACAGTGAATTGCTGAGCCAGCGTATTCGGCTGATAGCTCATAACCACTCGAATGCCGAAGTTGCCCATTTCCGCGTACTCGGCAACCGCGCCGGTACCCGGCAGTGGCTGAGGCAGACGACGGATCACGAGACCCAGCGCATCCTTTGCAAACGCCACGTTGTGCGTGTTCGGATTGGCGCCGCCTGTCGTACTGACATATTGCGAACGGAAGATGTAGAAGTCCTTGATCTTTCCGACGTTGCCTTCGACCAGCGCCTTCAATCCCGCTTCGCCCGAAGAGTAGTACTCACTGAAGCGCGGAATCTGCCGAATCTGCGAGTAGGTGCCCGAGTTTACAACCATGAACTTCGGAGCGCTCTGTGGAACCTTAGCGGCAAATAGCGCCGTTTCGGCCGCATCAATCGTCGCTTCCGTAATCGCCGTGTTGGCGGTACCGACGGGCGTGTTTGCTGTAAATTGCCCGTACAGGTTCAAAAGATTGGTTTCGATGCTCTCGGCAATTGCGATCACCGCGGGCTGCATGTATGCTTTCAGCAACTCGGGAAACGCCAGTGCCTTGGTGACATCGGGAATCTGGAAGGTAGCTTCCGAATGGTTGTTTAGAACGATCTGCGCATTCCCGAGGCTCGGGCTCTGCGGAGTCACCGTGCCGCCTTCCGCGATGTTATTCGCGACAAGCGACGGCGGAATCGGAACGTTCACCGTGTCGCCGGAGTGAGCCAGAATCGGCTCGTAATCGCGATTGACTAAATTGCCCATCACGAGATTACCCACAAGCGCGGGTAACGCGTCGGCTGCAACCAGCTTCACGATCGCGTTCGCCAGATTGGCTGATGTGATAATTGACATATTTCTCCTGAAAACAAATACGCGCGCGACTTAACTAGCCACGCGCGCTACTCATTGGCGCATCGGCGCCATACTGCTACGAAGTAGGTTTAGTTACCGCGTAGCGCTTGGGTTGCCAGTTTGGAAATCTCCTGGCGCACCCGTTCCATCTCGTCCTTGCTCATTCCGGGCCTGATCTTGTCGAGGTCAATGCCCGCACCCGCGCCCTGCACGGGAGTGCGCGTATTTCCTTGCGCTCCGCTGCCGCCCGCGATCCGGGCAGGCAGCAACTCCGGGTTTTCCTGCACGAATGCAGCGAGAAAATCCTGCATCGTCTTCCCGTCCGCACCACGCGCCTGCAGCCTGCCATCTTCGCCGCGAACGATGTCGTCCTTCACGGCCTTGAAGGCCAGGTCGACTTTCGCAACGCCCAGACGCTGCAACTCCGTTCGAATCTGCGACTGCTTCTCCGCCTCTTCAGCCGCGGCCCGCGCGCGCCGGTTCTCCTCGGCAAGCTGATTCAATCGTGCTTCGAGGCTCTCTCGACGGCGGCGTTCCTCCTGAAGTTCAGCCTTGTATGCCGGCTCGTCTTTCTGCTGCTCGGCGCGAACAAATTCTTCAACCGCCTGCCGCACCAGCCCGCGAACATCGACAGCTTGATTACTGCTTTCCTGATCCATGTTTATTTGCCTCTCCAAAACGCCTATCGCGAGCCAAGCTGGCTAGCGATTTCGCGTGCAATCTGATCCTTCAAATCCTGCCTCGCGTCATTCAAATACTTGAAGGCGAGCCGCTCATAAATTTGTTGCCGCAGGGATTCGGACGGCACGCCGATTTGCAGCAGAGTCGCCGCATCGCGCAATTCCGTTCCGAGGTCCGTAATGTCCACTTCGTCAAGGCCGGTCACGGAAACAGTGACGCCGTCCTGACGTGCATCGCTCACGGCGGTTAAGACGCGTCTCATGCAGTCCTTTAGTAAGCTGCCGTATCTCCGTAGGACTTCATTAGTAATTGTGAAGTCCAGTTGCTTACTGACCGCTGATTGAGCATGCCCGCCCGTCACCTCGCCCGACGCTTGAGAAAGGTAACAGACTCGATAAATCTCCTCTTTCAGCGTTTCTAAATTTGAGGCCGCTATCTGGTAGACCTTGCCCTCTGGTTCAGTCCAGCCAAACTTGTCCTGCGGGCCGAGTTGCACGTAATAGCTCTCGCCGACGATTTGGTTCCATTCGCGATCGGAGTAGATGACCGGCATCGCGAATAGGCCCATCGTGATGGCCCATCCCAAAGCATTCGACTTATTAAAGTGCTCGAGTTGCAGATGCGCCGACTTGTTCATCAGCCAGAGCCCTTCGGGTAGGCTCAAAGTGATCAGCGGCACGCGCCGCAATCTGGCCATGCTATGGAAGCCCTCGTCGATGAGTTCGATCAGCCCACCGCCCTGCCCTTCCCTGGTGGCGCGGCGATAGGTGCGGAAACGCTCTCTGTCGAAATAGAACCAGGTGGTCTCTTCCGTCAACTCCGTCGAATCGAAGCTCGGCTGCCGAACAGTCTTTTGCCGCAGCACAATCCAGTCATATTCGCCCCGCGAATCCGTGCTCCAGTTGATCAGGTCTTCCGCCCGGTAATGCACTAGATACGCCCGCGACGTTCCCGTCTCGTCTTCCTCGGCCCGGTTGACGGCCGGGCGCTCGGCCTTTGGAAAATCGATGAGAAGGTGACTGTGCCCCGCAATCAGCGCGTCCGTGAGGACATCCTGGAAGAAGTTGGCTAACTTTGTTCCGCGAGCATCGCAGTCTTCCGCAAACGCAGACAAAAACGCTTGTCCAGATGCCAGGCCGTTTGTAAACTGAAAGCTCGGCAGACGCCGAAACAGGGTAGCCGAGTACCAGTCGATAATCGAACCGATGTAGTTCTGATAAAACGCTCGGTGCAATCGCTCCGCGTAAACGTCCAGCGGCTCTTTCTGACGGCGCAGCAGGTAATGGTCGGCCCGATTTTTCAGGTGCTGTCCGCCCGCGTACAGATCGCGATACATCTGCCACGTCCGCTGGTGGCTCCTGTAATGTTTGTGCTCAAAATCGATTTCGTTCATTCGTCACCTCGCGACTCTCACGCAATTAAAAAAGCGGTCTGTCCATCTCTCCCGCGCGCTGCCGATCGCCAAAAACGCCCCAGATCAGATACCCGAGGGCATCCGATGTATGCGTCCTTTTCAAATCGCGGAACTTGTCGATCACACCGCTTTCGGGCTTGAATAGCACTTGCTCCATGTCTTTGATCAGTTCCTTGCATCTAGGGCTGACTTCCAGCCGGATCTCGCCCAACGTGTTTGTAAGCAGCGCGTTTACTTTCTGAACACGGCTCAAGACAGCCGGGTTTCGCCCCGGAATCTTGAACTGTACATTTCGGAATCCAGTCCGCGCCAGGTACGTCCGAACGACCCCGTAGTCTGTATTGCTTACGGTATGGTCATTGTTCCCGCTTACGTCACCGAAGATCTCGATCCCAGACGTGTGCCCCCTATACCGGTTTTCAAACTCCTGACAAGCTTCCTCGGTAGTAGCTCGATGCAGGACAATCTCATCAATTACGACCAACCTCTCGCCCCTTCGCTGCACCAGCACCGAACTCATGGGCGCCACGTTGAAGTCCATGCCCCATAAGAGCGGTTGCGCCGGATCATAACTGCACTTCGTAACATGCACGGCTTGGCTGAAGCAGTGATAAACGCGGTCGCCCGCGCTGTTGATGTACTCGCCAAGTACCTCTTGCTTGTAAAACTTAGGATCGTAGCTGCTTTCCAGCCGCGAATAATAATCCGGCGTACTGTCTAGTAAGTACCGGTTTTCAAAAGGCCGAGCCTGTACGCATCCGTATCCTTCTACCGGGT
Organism: uncultured Acidobacteriaceae bacterium; assembly: GCA_963795905.1. Classification (GTDB taxonomy): domain Bacteria; phylum Acidobacteriota; class Terriglobia; order Bryobacterales; family Bryobacteraceae; genus Bog-105. Next base: position 55,181 of record CAWCJG010000006.1, read on the forward strand.
TCTGCAGAAATCGCTTGAACAGCCAGTTATGGCCCTGTGGCGTCCACACGCCAAAGCCGCATAACTTATTGGCCTCGGGATCACGCAACCGGGCCTCTAGTCGCAGCCAGCTATCCTCGCTAGCGTAGGACAACTCATCTACCGCAAACCACGCCAGGTTTGTGCCTCTCAGCCGGTCCGGGTCATCCAAGGACCGCAGCAGTACCGTTGCCTCCGGCGCACTAATCTCCAGCTCTCCGTCGGATTTGCGAAACTCAAACTCAACCTCATGGTCGTGCAGCATCGCGAGTAGAGAGACCAGCGTCGCGTCTCGCAGCATTCCATACGTCGGAGCCGCCAACACGCCCTGGCGCCCAACATTGATAAATGCCTGCCGGATGCACTCGAAGCACAGCGCGGCGCTCTTGCCGGAACCAACGGGCCCCGAAAATCCTTTAAACCTGTTGTGCAGTGCCGTGAACTCCGCTTGCGAGCGAAGCGGCCGCTGCACCCAGCAGGGCTGTGATGCGATCGGCGTCGCATTAGTATGGTCTGTCGAAGAACGTCGCACCCGAGATGAGCCTAGCTGCGAGCCGTTTCGGCGGACCGCAAAAAATGACCCTACCTCTAACAAAGCGTGGCACTTATCTTTTTTTCGATATTTGTGACCACTTGCTAAGCTCGGCCCGGAGAGGCCTGAGTTGAATGATTTTCCTGAGTGAGGGTGTGTCGCAAACGGGCGGTGGGTTGCTTCTACGACTCTTCGCCATGCTGCGAGGGTGTCCGGGCGCGGTCACAAATTTCTAAAATTCTAACTATCGTCGATTCACCAAGGTACAAATCACGGACAACTTTCCGAACGGCCCTCATGCGATAACCAGCGCGAAAGGATTATCCTGACGTGTCATTAACTCGAGAACAGCGCCGCGCTGCTGAGCGCGCCGCCAGCAAGAATCAGCACCACGAAACGAGCCGGCCCTTCGATGCAGCCGGCCTCTCCCAAGCTCGCCTCGAAGCCAATCGCGCCAATGCCCAACTCAGCAGCGGCCCGAAAACGGAATCAGGTAAGGCGATCTCCAGCCAGAACAGTTTCAAGCACGGCCTTTACTCCAGCCGCCTCGTCATTCCAAGCGAGGACCCGGCGCAGCTCGATGCCCTCAAGGCTACTCTGTTTGCGGAACACCGGCCCGCGAACGAGACGGAAGCTCTACTCGTGCAGGAGATGGCCGAACACTACTGGCTGATGAAGCGCTACCGCCGCTTGGAAACGATGTTCCTGAGCCTCGATCGCCCGCAACCCAGCGAAGCCGAAGCCGCCCAGCGCATGCACGGCCGCGCCGAGCGCAGCTTCTATAAGGCATTCAAAACTCTCCGCGAAATTCAGAAAGAGCGCAAGCTCCAGGAACTCACCGCCTCACAAAAGGTGCCCACGGTTAGCACTGGGTTTGTTCCAACAAAAAAGGCTTCTGCCGCTAATGGGTTCGTTCCCCCGGAAGAATGCACCGCAATCAGCGATGGGTTCGTTCCCTCAAATCTGCGCAAACCGGACTCTGTGGCATAGGCCTTCGGAACTTGTGCCTTGGCTTTGACCGGTAACTCGGGATTGCTGTTTGAAAATCGAATATCTGCCTCGCGTGCGTGTATCTTTTCCGTCAAAACTGAGCCCCGGGGCGTAAGCGCCGGGACGCCACACATGCGCGCAGGGCCACCGCAGTGCTTCCACGGCTTCGTTCCCTCAAACAGCCTGCTACAAGACAGCGGCACCGGTTAGCGAATGGCTTCGTTCCTTCAAATCTGCGCACGCCGGATTCTGTGGCATAGGCCGAAGGCGCCTTCGGCCTGTGGGTTCGTTCTTTGCTTCGAATACCTGCCTAGCGTGCGTGTATCTTTTCCGTCAAAACTTAGCACCGGGGCGTAAGCGCCGGGACGCCAGAGATGCGCGCAAGCCCATCGCAATGCTTCTGTGTTCGTTTCCTCAAAACAGCCTGCTCGAGCCACGGACCGGACGGTTGGCGATGGTTCGTTCTGACCACTGACCATCGACCACTCACCACTGATTTCTGAACCGTCCGTCCGGTATACTCTTTCCATGTCCGCAACTCGCGATGTCCTCCTGCGGGCTGCCGTGTCCGTCCTGGTCCGAACCGGGCCTCAGGGCCTGACCTTGGAACAGGTCGCCGCGGAAGCCTCCGTCAGCAAGGGCGGATTGCTTTACCATTTCCCCGGAAAGGAGCCTCTTATTGAGGCCCTGGTTGATTGGGTCATACAAGATCTAACCGGTGAGCAATCGGTGAAGCCTCGCCTGAGCGATCAAGAAACCGGCTCGATTCTTATCGCGGCGATGGCGTCGAATCCCAAACTTCTCGATCCGCTCCGGTTGGAGTTTCGAAACCGCCCTGCCACGGCCAGCCATCTAGCACGGGAAGGTCTGTGGCTCCGCGAAGCGCTTGATTTGGGCTATCCCGCCCCTGAGGAAAGGCAGTCACTCCTGCAACAACTCCGTTCACTCACAAAGAAAGGCAAAGACATGCGAGACGAATCCAACTCGGCGGGATCGGTCCCAGTTCCCTCCGCCCCGTTAACCCTTGAGCACACAACGGCCGCCTTATCAGAACTATCCGGACCCATCCGCGCGGCGATCACTTCCTCAGCCGCCAGCCTTCTTTCTATTCAAAAAGCCGCCGGCTATTGGCAGGGCGAGCTGAAAGCAGATACAACGCTCGAATCCGACTACATTTTCCTTTTGCATTGGCTCGGCGCATCCGACGTCACCCGGCTGAGCAAAATCACGCGAACCATTCTTGACCGCCGCTTGCCCGATGGGGGCTGGAATATTTATCCCGGAGGGCCCTCGGAAATCAACGCGACCATCCGCGCCTACGTCGCACTAAAGATGGCTGGCAGTTCAGACGGACTCAATCGCACGCGCGACAAGATCCTCGAACTCGGAGGCCTACAAGCAGCGAACAGTTACACAAAGATCAATCTCAGTCTGCTCGACTTGTTTCCGTCTCAATTCACACCTTCCGTCCCTCCCGAAATCGTCATCGTCCCCGGTGGACTCCTATATGAGATGTCCTCTTGGACGCGCACCATCGTCGTCCCGCTGTCGATTGTGCAAGCCAGCGGAGTCCGCCGTCCGGCCAACATCTGCATTGACGAACTGTACGTCCCGAATCGCAAGCTCTCCCTGCCAAAGCGCGATAAGGTCTCTCAGGTGTTCAATCAGGTAGACCGCATTTTGAAGCTATGGGAACGCCGCGGTTTGAAAGAGGTGCGCGCCCGGGCACTCCGCGAGGCCGAGAAGTGGATGCTCGACCACATGAGGCATTCAGATGGGATCGGAGCTATCTTCCCATCCATCATGTATGCATTGATGGCCATGGATGCCTTAGGATACGAGCACGACCATCCTGACTTCATCGAAACGCGGCGTCAATTCGAAGCTCTCATTCTTGAGAGCGATTCCCACCTCGAGTTCCAACCCGCCGTTTCGCCCGTCTGGGATACCGCCATTTCGATGTTTGCGTTGGGTCAGGCGGGTGCCGCGGACCCATTCGCGATGCGGAGCGCCGCCGATTGGCTCCTCGAAAAGGAAATCCGCAGAAAGGGCGATTGGGCGGTCAAGCGCCCGAACCTCCAGCCCGGTGGATGGGCATTCGAATTTGCGAATGAGTACTATCCGGACATCGATGATACGGCGATGGTGTTGCTCGCTCTGGAACACGCTACTGCCTCTGATCCGGCAAAGCAACGGAACACCGAACGGCGTGCCGTGAATTGGATACTCGGAATGCAATCTTCCGACGGTGGATGGGCCGCATTTGATGTGGACAATAACTGGCAGGTCCTGAGCAAGGTTCCGTTCGCCGACCATAACGCGATGCTCGATCCAACCTGCCCTGATATTACGGGTCGAGTACTCGAAGCCCTTTGCCGCCGAGGCTTCACAGGAGCCGATACACCGATTGCAAAGGCAGTTGACTATCTCCTCGCCCATCAACGTGAGAATGGCAGTTGGTACGGCCGATGGGGCGTGAATTATACCTATGGGACGTTTCTCGCACTTCGCGGACTCCGCGCCGCCGGCCTATCTCACTCCGAGGCTGCGCTGCGCAAGTCTGCCGGCTGGCTGCTTTCGGTGCAGAATCCCGACGGCGGTTGGGGCGAGGACTGTTTGAGTTATTCCGTCCACGACTTTGTTCCTGCCCCAAGTACGCCTTCCCAGACGGCCTGGGCATTGCTGGCGCTAGAAGCCGCGGGTTCCAGTTCTACGGCATCTGTCAAGCGTGGACTCGACTGGCTGCTCTCACATCGCAAACCGGAAGGTAATTGGGACGAACCGTTGATGACAGCAACCGGTTTCCCGAATGTCTTCTACCTCTCTTATCAGCTCTATCCGCACTACTTTCCGCTGCTCGCTCTGGCTGCTTGGGCGGCCCGGCTCGGTGTCCAACCGTCAGAGGAGATCGCGGAGGCGGCTCGCGTAAATTAGGGGGATCACCGTCTCTACACTTGAAACGGAGCGGCCGCGGTCGTTCGCGTCTCCTGGTTTGTCATCACATGCAAGCGTAGGATGTCGAGGGCCGATTGTGTCGCCAGCATGCGAATCCGTGATCGATCCAATCCGTAGCGCATCCGCCGCACCGTCGTTCTTTCGGCTGTCGCTAAGCCGATAAACACAGTGCCGACTGGACACTCTCCCGTTCCACCCGAAGGTCCCGCGTACCCGGTGATCGACAAAGCATAGGTCGCGTCGGTTCGTGCTCGCGCTCCTTCCGCCATTGCGGCCGCAACGGGCTCACTTACGGCGCCGTGCTCGAGAAGTAACTGACGGCTAACTCCGAGGACGCTCTGCTTTTCGCCTTCGGAGTAAGTCACATACCCGCCGAGAAAGTAATCCGAACTACCCGGTTGTTCCGTCAGCCGTGATGCCAGCAGCCCGCCAGTGCAACTCTCTGCTGTGACGACGGTGGCACGCTGCCCACGCAACAGACGCCCGACTACCAGATCGAGGCTTTCGTTCGGATCCTCGGTGAAAATCCGATCGCCTATTCGCTTTCGGATTGGATCACCCACCTCGCGCAGAACGCGATCTACGTCATCTTCGGTGTCCCCGTGCGCTCGGAGGTGAACGGCCAAGTCACCCGGAGAGAACAAGATCGTAGTGGCGGGATTTGTGTACTTGGTGTAAATCGGTGCGATCAGCGCATCTAAATCCGATTCGCCCATACCGGTGATCCGGAATGTCCGAACCTTTATCACGCGCTTGGGAAGCAAAGTCCGTAGCCTGGGGAGCAATTCGTTCTCCAGCATCGGCCTCATCTCGCGCGGGGGGCCCGGCAGCAAAGCGATCCTCTTTTCGCCATCGTGGAGGAATTGCCCAGGAGCGCTGCCATTCGGGTTTGCCAGAATCTCCGCCCCTTCAATCCGATAGCTCTGCCGCAGGTTATTTTCCGCCATCGTTCGACCAAACTGCCGAAACCGTGCACGCAATTCGTCCTCGAGTGTCGGATCGTGCAACAATCTCCGCCCCAGGGCTGCGGCGGCGGCATCGCGCGTGAGATCGTCTTCAGTAGGGCCTAACCCTCCGCAGAGGATTACGATCTGAGCGCGTTGCAGCGAACCACGTATTGCGTCCGCAAGCCGCTGCCGGTCGTCGCCGATGACGTGTTTGGCTACGACCTCCACACCGAGGTTATTCAATTCCTGCGTAATCGTCAGCGAATTGGTATCCACCCGCTCCGGCGTCAACAATTCGCTACCAGATGCGATGATCTCTGCGGTGATGTCCACCGCGACATTATGTCAGGTGAGGTTGAGGATCGCGCTCCGAAGGAAAGACCCCTCAGAATCCCGGCCAGCCCCTGATATCGACGTCAACTCGATACAGTGCGCTTTGCGTCGCCACGATCAGCGATTTCGATGGGCTGAACGCCACCCCAACGATGCTCGGCCCCGACAGGAACGGCTCTGCCCGACCGTCCGTCCCAAAACGAACGACACCACGCCTGCCTTTCAGGGAAGCAGCAACATACAATCCGCCTTCCGCATCGAACGTGATGCCCTGCGGCCGCCCGAGTCCCCGGTAGAATACGCTCACTTCGCCGTTCTGTGAAACCCGGTACACTGCGTCGAAACTGGACGTCGTAGGTCCAGTGACATAGAGCGCTCCATCCGGGCCGAACGCGAGGTGATACGCAGCAATAGAAGGCTCTAACGTCGCGAAGACGTAGATCTGACGCGAGCGGCTGATCTTGAAAATCGTCCCGCTACGGTCTCCAACGTACAAATTCTCCTCACCGTCGAACGCAATGCCGGTTGCAACGCCCATGCCTTCGACATAGACCGACATTTGGCCGCCTGGCGTGATCTGGTAAACAATCCCGTCATAGCGGCTCGATGCGTAAATCAGGCCGTCTTTATCGATCGCCAGGCCGGTCGGATTCATAAGATCCGTCACGAACGGGCGCATGTTGTAGTTCGTGTCGATCTTGTAAATCGAGACAGGGGATTTTTGCCCCCTCGACCCGCTAAACGTCGTATAAATGTTCCCGTCTGAGTCCACCGCCGGACTCGCAACCGGGTGCAGGCTATCCGCAATCTGGATGCCGACGTGAGCGTGCTGCAACTCGCTTTCGACCGAGCCGCTTGCGATCAACAGATCTCCTATCAGCGCGTTCTCAGGCACACGAGCGATCATGTACGAATCGCCGGCCACTACAAGGTGCGCTGCCTGCGAACCCACCTTGACGATAGGCCGGCCACTGGCGGCGAAGTTGCGTCCGCGAATGTGCAACTCGCCACCGGGAATAGCGGCAGACAGGCTGAACGCTCGTGATTACCGGCCTCGTCGCGGACTGCGCCTGTTGTTTGCTCGCCATATTTAATAGAGATTCATCCGACTTCCCAAATACAGGAAAAGTGCTCCATAAAGCCCCGCTGCCAAATCGTCTGCAACGATTCCGACGCCCTCGGGCAACTTCTCCAGTTTACGCACCGGCCACGGTTTCCATATGTCGAATACCCGAAACAAAACGAAGCGCGGCCAGAAAAACCTTCCAGCTTCTCGCCTGCGCGCCCAATAGGGTGACCCACACACCCAGCACCTCGTCGATCACGACAAGCCCTGGATCCGTCTTGTTGTAAGCACGCGCGGTTCGTGTGGCGGCCCATATGGCAGGCCAGAGTAGAACAAGCGTCAAGACAAGGTACGTGGGCCTCGCCGCGCCACAGAATGCACTCAGACCGTAGGCGATCAGAACGCCCGCAAGCGAACCGACCGTGCCTGGGCCCCATGGAAAGAACCCGCACCCGAACCAAGTCGCAAGCACAATAGGAAACACGGACCGGTCCGAACCAGACGCACGCAAGCGACCTTCCGTCATTCCAGGCGGAAATCTTCCGGCAGGTCGGCTGAATCCAGCAGTTCCTCGGGCAGCAGTGGGCGGGAAATCACGTATTTTTCGGAGGCCCAGTTCCCAAGGTCGATGAACCGGCAGCGTTCGCTGCAGAAAGGCATTTCAGGCGAATCGAATGGAACTTCTTTTTTGCAAATGGGGCATCGCGCGGTGGCGGCCATATCTCTATTATCGGACGGCAATCTTAGGGCAGCGGGCCTGACGCGTGCGGGCGGTTCGTTTGGCCCAAAATAGGGAACGCCGAATGCGCCTGGGCGGCTCGCTCAAAGCCCGTTTCACTGCCATCAATCAGTTCACCGACGAGATCATAATCATGCGCTTCCGTGACGCGCAAGCGTCGCATTTCGCCCGGGCCGCGGCGTCGCCGGACCAAAATCGTTGATGTAACAGGCACCATCGATTTCAGGTGCTTGACTCGTCAAACGGCATTCCCACAGCAGATTCTGTTTCTTTCGACGGGCCCTCGATCAGGACTGGGAACTCCTGCCCAATTAGCTTTCGATTGCGCGCCTTCGAAATGCGCCGCTGTACCGCCATCAACTTTCGTTTCCGGTTGTAGATGGTGGTTTGCGACACTTTCCCATCCAGGTGAAAGCTGCCGCTCGTCTCATCGTCACTGTACGAAAACACCCCTAGACGGTCGAATTTGGCCGCCTCGACAAACTGGCACAGCGTTTCAAATTCTGCCTCGGTTTCTCCCGGAAAGCCAACGATCATGCTCGTGCGAATCGCAATGCCGGGAACGGTCGCCCGTATCCGCTCGAGAAGCTTCAGGAAAATATCCGCGTTTGCGCCACGCTTCATGCGCTTCAGAACTGCTGCGCTCGCGTGCTGCAAAGGCATATCGATGTATTTGACTAATGCGTCATGGGCCGCGATCGTGTCCAGCAGCTTCTGCGTGACCTTGTTCGGGTACGCGTATAAAAACCGAATCCAGCGTGGCAGATCGGTCGGAATGAGCGCCAGTCTCGCCAGTAGTTGCGCCAGCCCATCCTTCAGCCCGAGGTCTTCGCCGTAGCACGTCGTGTCCTGGCCAATGAGATTGATCTCCCGAACGCCGGATGCGAACATCCGGGTAGCCTCATTCACCACGCTCTCAAAACGCCGGCTTCGGAATGCTCCGCGAAACTGCGGGATGATGCAGAACGAGCAGGGATGATCGCACCCTTCCGCAATCTTGATGTAGCTGGAATGACGCGGTGTGGTAAACACGCGATGCGTCAGATCGTGGTAAAGGTACGGTTCGGCTACCGCCGTTTTTGGCTCCAGTCCTTCGCAGAACGCCGTGATTTGGCCTAGTTCGTTCGTCCCGAGGACGGCATCCACTTCCGGCAGATTCTGCCGGATGTCGTTTCGATACCGCTCAACCAGGCAGCCGGCAACAACCAAACGCTGCGCTTTTCCGGTCTTCTTGTATTCCGCCATCTCGAGGATCGTATCGATGGATTCTTGTTTGGCCGGATCGATGAAGCTGCAGGTATTTACGACAATGACGTCGGCTTCTTCCGGCTGAGCCGTCAACTCGTGCCCGTCGGCAGCAAGTTGCCCCATCATGACTTCGCTGTCGACGAGGTTTTTTGGACAGCCGAGACTTACAAAACCGATTTTCAAGAGGACTTTGTTTCCGTTGTGAAGCAGGAATGGCGCCGGGGATCCGGGTGAACCCCTATTTTAACGCAAATCTGGCGTTGGCGAACATACAATTAGGTACGTAAGCGCGAAGCATGAAAACCAGTGAGGCGCCCGGCCCGCTCGATCCTGCTGAAGGGACTCAAGGATTTGAGGGTAGGTTCGGGTTGATTGACTCCGATCACGACAGGAATCTGTTACAGTCCAGCATCCTCGACGGCATGCTCGAAAGCGTCACGGTCTTCGATGACGCAGGAATCATTCTGTACACGAACCCCGCTGCCGAGCGCTTGTTTGGTTACGGGCCCGGCGAACTGCTCGGACGGCATATCACGGTTCAAGCGGCGTATCCACCGGAAGCCCTCGATCAGCTCCGGAAGGACGGAACCTGGACAGGCGAATGGACGAATCGGCGCAAAAATGGCGCGATCTTTCGCAGCACGACGCGCATCTCCGCCCTCGATCTCGATCGAGGGAGATCATGGGTGTGCCTACAATCCGAGCTCAGTCCTGAAGTTGAGCTCCATCACCTGGCTTCGATCGTGGAATCGTCCGACGACGCGATCATCACCAAAGATCTCAACGGCATCATAACGAGTTGGAACCGCGGAGCGGAAAATATCTTTGGCTATACGGCCGAAGAAGTCCTCGGCAAACCCGTCTCGATTTTGGCTCCGCCGCACCGTCCGGACGAGATGCCGGAGATACTGGCCCGGCTAAAACGCGGCGAGCTGATCCATCACTACGAAACCGAGCGCCGCACGAAAGACGGTCGAATCATAGCCGTCTCATTGACGGTATCGCCTCTGCGGGATGCTTCCGGGGAGGTCGTTGGGGCTTCCAAGATCGCGCGCGACATCACGGAAAGTAATCGCCTACGCGGAGAGCTCGCCGCCCGTGAGTTCGAATACGCCAATCTGCTCGCTAACCTGCCCGATGTGATCACACGGGTTGACCGGGATCTTCGCATCAGGTTCGTCAGCCAGGCCGTGCGCAAACTGGAGGGCTTTCCACCGGAGCGCTATATGGCCAAGACAATCGTTGAGGCAGGCTTTCCCTTCGACCTGGTGGATCCGCTGACGCGGACGCTGAATCACGTTTTGTCCAGTGGCGAACAACAAACGATCGAGTTCGATCTTCCAAATCGTCACGGTCGGATACGCCATTATCTGACCATTTGTCTGCCCGACCGGCTGGCGGGCGAAATCATTGGGGTATTGATGATTAGCCGCGATATCACGGAGCAAAAGCAGGCTGAACAGGCGCAACTGTCGGTTGAACGTGAGCTGATGCTGCTGGTTGAGGCATCGAGCGCCCTAATCGCATCCCCGCGTTCCGGCGAAGTACTGCGCACTCTCCTCAACCTTGCGCTCCGGTTCGTTTCCGCCGATGCATATGGCGTTTGGCGCAGGGATGGAGAAGACTGGTCGCTGGTGGCATCCGAGGGACTGTCGCAACCGTTCACGATGGACACCATCCGCGGTGGCATGGCAAACCCCATCTACGAAACGGTCGTATTCGAGGATGTTTTCACCAGTCGCCCCTTATCGAACCGTTTGCGTGCCTACCAATCCGAAGGGATCCGATCCATGATGATCGTGCCGCTCTGGATTGAGGGCGCATTCTCGGGCACTGTCGTGTTCTATTGGCGCCAGAAACGCGCATCGTCTGCGGCCGATATCCGCATTGCTAGCGCCCTCGGAAACCTTGCCGCTTCTGCTTTAGGGACTGCCGACTTGTATGAAGAGGAGACGCGGTCACGGCTGCGGGCTGAGACGTCGGAGCGCCGATCCAAGTTCCTGGCGCGCGCCGGGGCCGTCCTCTCGTCGTCGCTTGATTTCAACGCCACGCTCAATAACGTCGCAAAGCTGGCCGTTCCCGATTTTGCCGACTGGTGCAGCGCGGATGTCGTGAACGAACGCGGAGAAATCGAACGCGTCGCTGTGTTTCATGGCGATCCCGCAATGATTGCCGTCGCCGAAGAGTACCGTACAAAATTCCCGCCCCGGGAAGAAGACGTCCCGCGCACCGTCATCCGTACCGGCAAATCCTTTCTATTGCCTTCCATTACGGACGAAATGATCGAGAAAGGCGCGCGCAGCGAGGAACATCTGGAGATGCTCCGCAAATTGCAACTCCGGTCGCTTATCATCGCCCCGATGCTCGCCGGATCGGAATCGCTTGGCGCTATCACATTCGTCTCGTCTCGGTGCGACAGACGGTACGACGAACGAGATCTCGAAACGGCCGAGGAACTGGCTCGCCGCGCGGCCACGGCGATCTCGCATGCGCGACTTTATGCGCACGTGCGCGAAAGCGAGGAGCGCCTGCGGCTCGCAATCACGGCAGCCAAGCTGGGCGTTTGGGAAAACGACCATACGACGAGCGTACTAACGTGCTCGGATCAGTGCAAACGGCATCATGGCTTCTCGCCCGAAGAGGATCTCACGTACGAGCTTCTTCGGGAGCGTGTCCACCCGGACGATCGCACACGCTGGCGAGAGGAAGTCGAGGAAGCCATTGCCAAACGGACGCCGTTCGAAGTCGAATTCCGCGTTATACTGCCGGACCACTCGGAGAAATGGGTGCTGGCGTACGGCCAGCCGATTTTTTCCGCGGAAGGCGAGGTTTTGGGGACTGTTGGCGTCACGATGGACGTCACGGAAAATCGCACTTTGCTGCAGCGTGAGCAGGAGGCGCGCCGAACCGCCGAACTTCTGAACGGATTGGGACCCGTGCTGCTCAGCGAACTCGATCCCTGGCAGCTTGCGCATCGCGTGGTGGCAGCGGCGTCCCAATTGGTTGGCGCGCAGTTCGGCATATTGCACTATCGCTGGAATGAAGGTGAGCCCGCTTCTCTGTACAGCTTGTTCGGTGTAGACGAGGCCGCGTTTAAAGCCTTATCCGGTCCAGATAGGGAGCGCCTGAAGACAATTTGGGCAACTTACAGCCACGCAACCCGGACGGCTGATTTTGCAGGCGACGATTCGCCCTTCTCCGGAATCGCCGGCCTCCCGGTACGCTCTCTGATAGCGGCCCCGGTTCGCTCTCGCGCAGGGGACATACTCGGCGCGCTGATCTTCGGGCAGGCCCAGCCGGGAATGTTCACCTGGTCACACGAAGATATCCTCGCAGGCATAGCCGCCCAAGCGTCCATCGCGCTCGAAAATGCCTGGCTGTTTGAAGGCGCTCGGGTTGCTCAGGAAGCTCTCCGTAAGTCCAATGAGGAACTCCGCCGCGCCAATGAAGACCTCAATCAGTTCGCATACTCGGCTAGTCACGATCTGCAGGAACCTCTTCGGATGGTGGCGATCTACAGCCAGATGCTGGGCCGCCGCTATGAAACGTCGTTCGACGAAAAAGGGCGCGAGTATCTGCGCTTCACGCTCCAGGGAGCCCAGCGAATGGAAATGCTGGTGAAGGATCTTCTCGCGTACACTCAGGCAGGCTCGGCAAGCGGCGGTGAGATCGAGTCAATCGACGCAAACGCAGTGCTGAGACAGGCCCTGCAGCATCTGCAAAACACGATCGAAGAAAACAACGCCAGCGTTACGGCCGGCGATCTGCCACGGGTTCGCATACAAGAAGTCCACTTACTGCAACTGCTTCAGAATCTCGTTGGAAATGCGATCAAGTACCGCCGGGCCGGGGAGCAGCCGCGCATCGCCGTTGAACACATTCGCCTCCCCGACGACATGATCGAGTTCCGTGTAACTGACAATGGCATCGGAATTCCAGCGCAGTATCAGAAGCAGGTCTTTGGCCTGTTCAAACGCCTTCATCCCGGCGACAAATATCCGGGAACCGGCATAGGACTGGCCATTTGTCAGAGAATTGTAGAGCGCTACGGCGGCCGTATCTGGGTGGAATCGGAGGAGAGCCTTGGCTCAACCTTCCATTTCACGCTACCCGCTGAAGCCTGAAGCGCGCACGTCCGTGCGCGCGGGCAACGCTGAGGTAGTTGCTCTCATGCTACTGCTGAGATGGCGGCTGCGTGGCAGGAGCTGGAGAGCCGGTTCCCTGGGTGGTACTCAGCAACTCCACTTCGAAGACGAGCGTCGAGTTGCCGGGTATACCGTGCGTGCCATGCTCGCCATACGCTAGATTCGCCGGACAAACCAGTTGCGCCTTGCCTCCCACCTTCATGTGCTGCAAACCCTCCGTCCAGCACGGGATGACGTGATCCAACTGAAACTGAACAGGAGTCCCGTGCGAACTGTCAAATTCCTTGCCATCGACAAAAGTTCCCCGGTAGTTCACACTTACCGTGTCCGAGGGCTTCGGCAATTCCCCACTACCCGGAGTAATGCTTCTGAAAATCATTCCGGACGGCAATTTCTCAGCGCCAGGTTCCGTAGCTGCCTTCGCCAGGAAAGCGTCGCCAGCGGCTTTCTGCTCTTCGGCTAACTTGCTGGCGCGAGCCTCCGCTAGTCCTTGGATCTTCGGCCCGTATTCGTTGATGTCAACGGCCGGCTTGCCCGCGGCTGCATCGGTCATGGCATGTTCCACGATCTTCAGCTCGCTCGCACTCAGATTGAATGGCCCTAGTGAGTGATAGATGGACAGCCCGAGAGCATACAGGATCTTCTCTTCTTCTGTGTTCAACGGTAGGTTCTCCGGTTTCGACGCGGATGCGGCCTTGGCTGCCGGCCGCGCAGCGGTTCTTACTGGCTTGCTGCCCGATGGTGTCGACGACGTCTGGGCTAACAAGACCGCCGGAATGAAGAAAGCTGCCGCGATACGCACGTGTTCAGGCTAACATCCAATACCGACGCGTGTAGCAGCGCGTGCTCTTGGACCGGTAGATTACCATCTTTCTTATACCCCTTAAATAGGAAAACGTACTGATGAAGTCGCGCTTCTTCTGGAGCTTACTACCGATCCTCGCGCTAACAAGCCCGCTCGCTAGCGCACAAACATTGGAACAGAAAGTCGCTGCGCTCGACGCGGCAACAAAGAGCGCACAATCGGCGGGCGATAACGCGTGGATGTTGACCAGCGCTGCGTTGGTGCTACTGATGACCGGTCCTGGCTTGGCGCTGTTCTACGGCGGTCTTGTTCGCAGCAAGAACGTTTTGAGCACGATGATGCACAGCTTTTCGTTGATGGCGGTCGTCACTGTGCTCTGGGCGATCTACGCCTATAGTCTGGCGTTCAGTGAAGGGACACCGTTCATCGGCGGGTTCCATTACCTTTTCCTGCACGGGGTGGGTGCCGCTCCCAATGCCGATTACGGAGCAACGGTGCCGCACGAGACGTACATGGTCTACCAGCTTATGTTTGCCATCATCACGCCCGCCCTCATCTCGGGAGCCTTCGCCGAGCGTATGAAATTCTCGGCCATGCTTTTATTCACGACACTGTGGCTCACGATTGTTTATGTCCCGATGGCACACATGGTGTGGGGCAAGGGGGGTTCTTAAACGCCGCTCTCGGCGGAAAATTCGGCTGTCTCGATTTTGCGGGGGGCACGGTCGTGCACATCACTTCGGGCGTCAGCGCTCTGATCTGCGCTCTGTATCTAGGCAAGCGCATCGGATTTCCTCGAGGAACCAATGAAGCCGCACAACCTGGTACTAAGCGTCATTGGAGCCTGTTTACTGTGGGTGGGGTGGTTCGGCTTTAATGCAGGAAGCGCTGTTGCCGCATCCAGCCTGGCCACGAGCGCTTTCGTTGCGACCCATTTCGCCGCTGCTGCTGCGGCGCTGGGCTGGATGTTCGCGGAGTGGTTTCGTCACGGGAAACCGAGCATCCTCGGTGGAATCTCCGGGTGCGTTGCCGGACTCGTCGCTATTACGCCGGCATCGGGCTTCGTACAGCCGTTCCCGGCGCTGCTGATCGGCTTTCTGGCTGGCCTCTTCTGCTTCTTTATGGTCACCATCATCAAAGGCAAATTCGGCTATGACGACACTCTGGACGCGTTTGGCGTTCACGGAGCCGGTGGGATGCTCGGCGCAATTCTGACGGGGGTATTCGCAACCAGCGCTATTAACAACAGCTTCAAGGATTCCGCTGGCAAAACATTACCGCTTGGCTTGATTGATGGCAACCCCGCGCAAATCCTCAACCAGGCAATCGGGGTCGGGATTTCAATTGCCCTTGCTGCGATCGGCACGTTTGTGATTCTGAAGCTTGTAGATATGCTCGTTGGTGTGCGAGCCTCGCGCGATGAGGAGATCGAAGGCCTCGATCTAAGCATGCACGGCGAAGAAGGATACAACCTGGACGCGTAGGGAGCGCTGGTATGAAGAAAGTGGAAGCGGTCATTCAGCCGCACAAACTGGAAGAAGTGAAGGAAGCGCTGAAGAGCATCAGCATTGACGGAATTACGATTTCCGAAGTCCGCGGGCATGGCCGGCAAAAAGGCCATAAGGAGGTCTACCGCGGCATGGAATACGAAGTGGACTTGCTCCCGAAGGTCAAGTTGGAAATTGTTGTTGCGGATGACCGGTTAGAGGAAGTCACTCACACGATTTCCACGGCCGCGCGCACCGGAAAAATCGGCGACGGTAAAATCTTCGTATTCGACGTACTTGAAGCAATTCGCATTCGGAACGACGATAGAGGAGAGGCTGCGCTCTAGTTGAACAAAACAAGCGGGGAACAGACACCGGGAATTTTCGATCCCCGGACAGTGCGTGAACAGTTTGCCTCCCTGCTGACTCAGTTCAGAGAGGATCGGGACGCTGCTCGTCTGATCGCGGCGCGTACTGACGGGGTGGACGCGATTGTTACGCAGGTAGTCGAAGCCACCCTGGGCCGCCATCTGAAATCTCCATTCGCCATCGCCGCGGTCGGTGGCTATGGCCGCCGCGAGTTATTCCCGTACTCCGATGTGGATCTGCTGGTCGCTTTTCGTGACGAACAGGACCTCGATGGCGCCAAAACGGCGCTGTGCCGAGTGCTGGCGTCTGCTTTGGGATGCAGGCCTGCGAGTCAGCCACTCGGCGCGCCCCATCGCCGAATGCGTTCGTTTGAACGAGCAGAACACTGAACTGCACGTCAGTCTGCTGGATGTCCGGTTCCTCAGCGGCGATCGGGGGTCTGTTTGATGAGCTTTCCGCCGAAACTGCGCGATTTCTTCGATCGTTACGCAAGTAAGTTGACCAAGCGGCTGGGCGAACTTGCTCGCGAACGTCACACCAAGTTCAACGATACGGTCTACCACCTTGAGCCGAATATCAAAGAAGCTCCCGGCGGAATCCGCGACTTGCATTTGTTGCGTTGGCTATCTCAATTGAATCCGCGTCAGCAGACGATCCAGGAGTGTCTCTCCGAACTCGCCGAACCGCGAGAATTTCTATTTGCTGTGCGCAGCTTCCTGCACGCAGAATCCGGACGGGACAACAATCTGCTCGGCTTCGAGTTGCAGGACAGAATCGCAGCGCAGGCTGCCCCGCGAACCGGAGGTCCCCGAGCACTGGATACGACGATACTACGCATGTGCGCGCGCTATATTCCAGCCCGCTTTGCGCGCCCTCGACTTGGTTGAAAGCAGCGATACTTCGCTGCTGGGTCAGATTCGAGACGCTCGCAGCCGCTTATCCACTTCTGAGTTCACCGTTTCCAAAAATCGCGTTTTTCTGCGCAACCCTGCCGAGACCCTCGCCTCTCCAGATTCGCTTTTCGCGCTCTTCACCTTTGTTGCCAGGCATGGCGTCGGAGCTGTCCTGGGATGCCCAACGGCGGCTCCGCTCGAATGCCGAAGCGATCCCGGAGCTGCTGGCGCGCCAGCAGCTAAAGCGCGAACATTGGCGCGAACTTTTTTCGCAACCCCACGTCGCGTTGGCGCTCAGGGAAATGCAGGAAACGGGCGTTCTCACGGCCGCCTTACCCGAATGGCGCGAGGTGGACAGCCTGGTCGTGCGGGATTTTTATCACCGCTATACCGTTGACGAGCACACCTTTGTAGCGGTCGAGACGATCGACAAACTCCTGCAGCACAAAGCCGGATCGACCGGCCGCTTCCACGACCTCGCGAGTGAAGAAGAAGAGATCGCAGTCCTGCGGTTCTCCATTCTGCTGCACGATATCGGCAAAGGCACTCTGCCCGGCGATCACGTGCTTGGCTCTGTTCGATCCGCGCTGGAGATCATGCGACCGCCTCGGCGTCCCGGAGGACAAGCAGGCCGAGGTTATTTTCCTCATTGAGCATCATCTCGACCTGTCATTGATCATGACGAGCCGCGACCTTGAAGATCCGGCCACGGCGCGCTATTTGACTTCGCGCGTCGGCACCCAGGAACGGCTGCGCCGTTTGACGCTCTTGACGTACGCCGACATCAGTGCAGTCAATCCAACCGCCATGACTCCCTGGCGGCTGGAGCAACTCTGGCGCGTGTACGTCATGGGGCAGGAACAATTGACGCGCGAACTGGTTACCGATCGCATCCAGCCCGGTCCGGAGTTGAGCGCCATCGTCAGCTTCGGCGCCCCACATGTCTGGCTTCCTCGAGGGTCTGCCCAGCCGTTACTTTCGCACTCATTCGCGTGCCGAGATCCAACGTCATTTTGAGCTTCACCGGACAGCCGTAACCGAAGGTGTCGCGGTGCATATCGCTCGCGAGGCCGGCGCCTATGTGCTTTCGGTGGTTGCCAAAGACGAACCGGGCCTTTTTGCTGCACTGTGTGGCGGACTTGCCAGCTTCGGCATGAGTATTGTCAAGGCCGAAGCCTTCTCGAACAAGGTAGGTTACGCCGTCGACGTGTTCCGCTTCTCCGATCCGTCTGCGGACGCTCGAACTCAATCCGGGCGAATCGGATCGCCTACAGTGGACCATTCAATGCGTTCTGCGCGGCACGCTGCAGGTGGACGACTTGCTGAAGCGGCGCCGCCGCACCCCGGTGCCTGGCAGTGGCGCTAAAGATCGTTCCCCGCGTTCGCTTTACCAACGACGCCTCGGATCACTCAACCCTCATCGACTTTGTCGCCGAGGATCGGCCAGGCCTTTTGTATGATCTTGCATCCGCCCTCAGCCGGCACGGTTGTGATATCGAAGTGGTGTTGATCGACACCGAAGCGCATCGCGCCCTCGACGTGTTTTACGTCACGCGAAGCGGCGGCAAGCTGGCCGCTGACATGCAGCAACGCCTGCATGACGAATTCGTACAAGCAGGGTTAAAGAGCTAACAATCACCTGATAAAATCAGGTACCCGAGAATGGACACCAAGCTGAAGGAATTGAGCGAGGAAATCGTCCGCGTCTGCCGGCGAGTGTACGAAAAGGGCTGGGTAGCGGCGAACGATGGGAACATCAGCATTCGATTGAATGACGCCGAGGTGCTGTGCACACCGACGGGGATGAGTAAGAGCCTGGTCGAAGCGGCGGATCTCATCGTTTGTGACCTGAATGGCCGAAAACTGCACGGCAGCCGCGAATGCACCAGCGAGATCGACATGCATCTGACCGCCTATCGCATGCGCTCGGACGTCAAGGCGGTTGTACACGCACATCCGCCGGTCGCCACCGGTTTTGCCGCTGCTGGCCGCGCATTGGACAAGGCCCTGCTCCCAGAAGCTATTGTGCAACTCGGAGCCGTCCCCCTCGCTCGCTATGGTCTGCCCGGCACTCCCGCTTTATCGGAAGGCATGCGGCCCTACGTTCCTTCCTACGACGCCATTCTGCTGGAAAATCACGGCTGTACGACCTTTGGCGAAGAGGTGTGGCAAGCCTTTTTCCGGATGGAAATTGTCGAGCATCTGGCGCGTGTAACTTTCGTTGCCGAAACGCTAGGCGGAGCGAACGCCCTTCCGCGGGTCGAGGTAGAAAAGCTCTTTGCCGCCCGGGAGCGTTACAACATCTGGCGGCCCTCCGGAACGCAAAACGGCATACCCCTGGCTGCGGAAGACTACCAGAGTTCCCGCCGCGCTTAATCCGAACCGCCCGCTTGCAGCTTATCCCCTTGCCGGCGCAAGTGGCGCAATGCCGAGCACCGTTATATCGTCCTCCTGCCCAAATCTCTGCGCGCTCTCGGCGATGTCTCTCACGGCTTGGATGCTGATAATCCTCGTCCGCTCAAAACCGTACAACTCCCCTGATTTTGCGCGCGCTTCTATCACGCCGTCCGACAGAAATACCAGCCGGCTGCGTGCGCCCGTCTGCATGTAAACCTCTTCGTACGCCGCGTCTGCCGCAACTCCCAACGGCAGTCCGCCTGGAAGCTCAAGCTCCTTTCCGTCACAATACGGCGACAGGTGTCCCGCATTTGCCGCCAGCATGGACCCGTCCGGGTTCAGAAGCGCACAGCAGCAGGTTGCAAACTTCTCGTCCGTGTGTCCTATCAGCAACGCATTGAGTTCTCGTAAAATCTGCGCTGGCGACCGCGAGGACGTTACAGCCCGCCGCAATAACCCGACGATCATGCTGACCAGCATGGCCGCTTTCAGCCCCTTCCCGCTGACATCGCCTATCACGACCAACAGGGATCCATCGTCGCCGGGAAACAGCTGAAAGAAATCGCCGCCGACCTCCTGCGCCGGAATATAGGCGGTCTCGATCTCAAAACCACTCGCCGCAACTGCCTTCGGTACCATCACCTCTTGCATGTGGCGGGCCGCTTCCAGCTCGGCATTCGCGCGCGCTTCTGCTACCCGGGTCTTCTGAAAACGAATCAGGATAAGGGCGGCGATGCAAAGCAGGAAGAGCAGGAAAAAGATCGTGCCGGGCCCAACCGTGACGATCCCCAAATGCAGATCCTGTATGAACGGCTTGAAACTGGACCGCAGGTGCAACTGAAATAGCACCCAAGCCAAGGTGCTAATGATTGCATCAACGGTTAATAGGGAGAGCGGAATCGCCAGCAAACCGGCTTCCCTGTTCCCGCGCGCCAGTTGAAAGAAGAGAATGCCCGGCAATAGAAACCAGTACGGAGTGAAGTACAGCAGGAAAAAAACATTCAGAAACGGAACAGACGCCATGCCACTCCAACCCATCCAAATCGGTACCCAGATGAATGCCATCGAAACCTGGTAAACTCGCAGCCACTTCGGAACGCGCTGGTTCAAGAATCGGAATACAAACTCGATCATGCAGATCGCCGCTGCTGCCTGGCTCGTGTCCGCGATGTAGTCGGTGAGATCAAGCCGGATCGGAATCAGGGAGCCAATATCCTGCAGGAGAGTCCGAACCACAGTAGCGACCAGGGCCAGTGAAAGAAAAAGATACTCAGTTCGTTCACGCTGCAACCAAAACAAGACCAGAAGCCCCGGAAAGAGGACCCCTATCAAAGCAGCGATCACATAATCCGGCGACTCCTGCGCGACGGCCGAGTTCACCCAAGCCTGACGGCGGCGGTCAATCTCCCCATTCGTTCCAACAACAATGTCGCCCCCCAGTTTCCCAAAGCTGAAAAGGACGGGAGAGAGCCAATACCGCACGGCAAGCGACACCTCGGAACCGTGGGCGCGAAGAGGGAATATCTGTGGGTTTGGCTGAACGATAGACGCGTTAGGCGGGAAGCGGCCAAAACTTCCTGCACGTCTTCCGTCGACGTATACCTCCAGCGGGCCGAAGTCTGTGACCAAAAGCTCGAGCTTTCCGGAATCAGACGGCAATTTGACTTTTGCTCGGAGCCACACATAGCCGCGAACTTTCGGCAGACCTTGACGATCCCAATCGGTATCAGTGTCAAGTGAGCGCCAGCCAGAGTCGTCAAAGTCCGGCTGGGCCCATGCAGGATTATCGCCAGCATGAAATCGCCAGTTCCCTTTCAGCTTCACCGGCTCGCCGATGCGGCTGGCATCAAACGTCTGCGCCGTAGCTGCCGTCACGAATAACGCCGCAAGAAAAAGGAGTTTACGCAAAGCCCACAATCCCCAGAACCGTGATGTCGTCCTCCTGGCCAAAGTCTCGCGCCGCATGAGCAATCTGTTCAACAGCCTGAATGCTGATGGTCCGCGTACGGTCGAAGCCGTACAGTTCGCCGGCTTTGTTGCGAGCCTCGATCACACCGTCTGATAGAAACACCCACCGTTGGCCAGGTCGCGACGAAATCGTAATTTCCTGATACTCGGCATCGGGTATCAGGCCCAGCGGGAGTCCATTGGGGAGTTCAACTTCTTCGCCATCGCAATAAGGCGAGAGGTGCCCCGCATTGGCGCCTGTCAAAGAGCCATCCGCATGGAGCAAGGCGCAGCAGCAAGTCGCGAATTTCTCGTCCGTCTGACCGGCCAGTAAGCGATTCAGGTCCGTAAGAATCCGGCTGGGCGAGCGAGTCTGCTCAACCGTCGACCGGAGCAGCCCGATGATCATACTCACCAGCATGGCCGCTTTCAGACCTTTGCCGCTTACGTCCCCTATTACCACCAGCACCGACCCATCATGGCCAGGAAGGAGCTGAAAGAAATCACCGCCGACCTCTTGCGCCGGGAGATACACCGATTCGATGCGAAACCCGGGAGCCGTAATGGAGGAGGGTACCATCACCTCTTGCATGCTGCGGGCCGCTTCCAGCTCAGCTTGCGCGCGCGCTTGTTCCACCCTGGTTTTTTGAAAACGCGCCAGGATTAACGCGGCTACCCCGAGGTCAAACGAAAATAATCCCAAATCGAAGGGCGTCACCGCGACATTCCCGACATACAAGCTCGGCAGGATTGGAGCCGTCGTCGATCTCAGATGCAATTGAAACAGGAGCCAGCTCAACACCGCGACCATGTCGCTGAACTGTAGTAGGAACAGGGGAATCGCAAGCAGACCGGCTTCTTTGTTTCCGCGAGCGAACCGCCACAGCAATAGGCCGGGAATGACAAACCAATATGGAATGTAGAGCGCTAGAAAGACTGTGTTGATCACTGCAGGAGGGAGCAAACCTCCCCACACCGCCATCAGCCCTATCCATTGCACCGCTAGCAGGCCTTGATAAATACGAAACCACACTGGTGTCGCGCGCTGTAGGAAGCGGAAAACGAACTCGATAATGCAGATGGCCGCCAGGCACGACGTGACGCTATCTATGTACTCGTGTCCTACGGGAGAAAACGGAAGCATCTGCATGGCTGCGTCACCAATCCCATTCGCAACGAGCGCGAGAATCCCAAGCGCCAGGAACACATATTCCAGGCGGTCGCGCTGAAGCCAGAAAAGCAGCAACAGCGTGAGCCCGAGAATTGTTTGAAGTGACAACAGTACGAAGTCCGGCGAAAGCTGAACCAGCCGCTCATTCAGTTCCTCATCCTGCGCCCGCTTCAGGACGCTGAGAGGGCCGATGGCAAGACTCGATGCCAGCGAACCCAGGCGGTTGTAAATCGGTGTAATCCAATACCGGAGAACGATCGAGATGACCTTACTGCCGCTCGGTATCGCGTAGACACGCGGGAACGGAGTGAGAATCATATCCCGTGGAGGAAAGCGTCCGTACGTCCCCACGTTCTTGCCGTTGATGAACAGCTCATACGGTCCGGGCTCGATAGCGAATACGCCGAGACTGTCGCTGCTATCAGGCAAACGCACGCTGGTTCGCAGCCACATGAAGCCGCGCACTGACTGCAATCCCTGCTCGTCCCAACTCTCGGCGCTCGATATTCTCCGCCATTGCGAATCGTCGAACTCGGGCCGAGCCCAAACCGGATCGTCCCCCAAATGAAATCGCCATTCGCCTTGCAACCGCACCAAGTCCCCTGCATGCGACGCATCGAATACCTGAGCGCCGAGACTCGCAGCCGCAAGTAAGCCCGCAAGCAACAATCTATGCAAACGCCATGATCCCCAAAACCGTGATGTCGTCCTCCTGGCCAAACCTCTGCGCCGATTCCGCGATCTCCGCCGCAGCTTGAATGCTGATGCTGCGTGTCCTGTCGAAGCCATACAATTCGCCTGCGTTATTTCGCGCCTCGACAACACCGTCCGACAAAAAGACGATTCGCCGCCCCGCCAATTTGGGGACACGCAGTTCCCGATATTCGGATTCAATGGATATTCCGAGTGGAATGCCGCCGGGCAACTCAATCTCCTCGCCATCGCAGTACGGAGAAAGATGCCCGGCGTTCGCGGCGATCATGGAACCATCTTGCGAGAGCAAAGCACAGCAGCAGGTTGCAAACTTGTCGTCCGCGTGACCGATCAGCAGCCGGTTGACTTCGCTCAGGATCCGGCCGGGCGAGCGTGTTTCGTCAACGGTCTTGCGCAGCAGGCCAACGATCATACTGACCAGCATCGCCGCTTTCAGGCCCTTTCCGCTGACATCACCGATAATCACCAGCAGGGAACCGTCTTCTCCTGGGAAGAGCTGGAAGAAATCGCCGCCAACTTCGCGCGCCGGAATGTATGCCGACTCGATCTGGAACCCATTCGCATCGATTGATTTGGGCACCATTACTTCTTGCATATTGCGCGCCGCCTCGAGTTCGGCACGGCTCCGCGCCTCTTCCAATCGAGTGTTCTGGAAACGGTAAAGTACCAGCCCCGCGATCCCCAGAATGAACAGAAACTGACAGATGATATCCGGCTTCACCGTCACGTGCCCAAGATGCAGATCGCCCAAAACTTGCCCGTACGTTTTGCGCAGATGGAACTGCCAAGCGACCCACCCAAACGTATCCACCATATCCTCAAACATGAGCAGCGTAAGAGGGATCGCGAGCAGTCCGGCTTCCTTATTTCCGCGCATAAAACGCCAGACGATCACTCCGGGCGTGCAGAACCAGTAAGGCATCATAAAGAGCGCGTAAACCAGATTCAGCGTCGTGTTATCTACCTTATCTATCCAAAACATGGATACAAAGAGCAGCAGCAGAGGGAATGATAATTGGTAGGCCCGCAGCCATTTCGGCATCGGCTCTTTGATAAACCGAAACACGAATTCGAGCATCGCCATTGCGGTCAGCACCAGTCCAGCCGCACTCAGCAGGCTCTGCGCAGCCATGGGGGTTTGTATCAGCGCTCGAACGTCTTGGCTTGTGCCCTGAATGCACGCTCCGGCGAGAGCCAGCGCAAGAAAGAAGTATTCACGGTGATCGCGTTGCAAGTAGAAGAGGATTGCCAGCCCCGCTATAACGCTTATCTCGAGAATCTGCACCACCAACGATGGGAGCCTTCCAATGAGATTCTCATCGATGGCCGCCTCGTAATACCGCTTCAGGGTGTCCGGTTTGCCAATCACGAAACCCGTCGCAACACTACCCACGTGATCAAAGATGCGGCTCGGCAGGTAATACCGAATGGCCATCAGCATCTCGCTCCCGACAGCCGGGAGCGGACTGACTGCCGGGAACTCGTTTACCATTTGCACATTAGGCGGGAAGCGGCCGAGCGTAGCGAACTCTCGACCATCGATATAGATTTGTGTGGGCCCATACTCGGAGCGCATCAGGGACAAAGGCCCATGCTTTTCGGGCAGCTTTACTCTGGCGCGATACCAGACAAAGCCGCGAATTCCTTGCAGCCCAAGGTCATCCCAGCTCTTCTCGTTCGTGACAACACGCCAACTTGAATCATCGAACTTTGGGTCGGCCCAACGGAGATCGTCCCCTGCTTGCATGCGCCAGTTGCCGCGCAATTCCACAGCTTCGCCAATCTGCGTCGCGTCGATCGCTTGTCCGACCAGACCCGTCGCTCCGATCAGCACCAGCAGCAAAGTCCTAAACAACGGCCACCGCCTGGCGTTCAATTCCTAAGACTGTAATATCGTCCTCCTGCCCGAAGCGCTTGAACCGTGTGGGCAATCTGATCGACCGGCCGTACGCTCAAAACGCGCGTCCGCTCAAATCCGTACAGTTCACCGCTCTTGCTGCGCGCCTCTACCACGCCATCCGAGATGAACAGCCAGCGCTTTGCCGTGCCCGTATCTAGTTCTACTTCGTCGTACTCAGCTTCGCTCGAAACGCCCAAAGGAAATCCGCCTGGTAAATCGATTTCCTCTCCATCACAATAGGGCGGCAGATGCCCGGCATTCGCCGCGATAACTCCCCCATCGGCGCGCATCAGAGCGCAACAGCAGGTTGCAAATTTCCCGTCCGTCTGACCCATCAGACATCGATTCAAATCGCGTAAGACCTGAGCGGGCGATCGCGTCGTCTCCACCGTTCGCTGCAGCATTCCCAGAATCATGCTGACCAGCATGGCGGCCTTCATGCCCTTCCCACTCACGTCGCCAATGATCACCAGCAGCGATCCGTCTTCGCGCGGAAATAGCTGAAAAAAGTCCCCACCAACTTCCTGCGCTGGAATATACACGCTCTCAATCGCGAACCCTGCCGCTTGCTGTACCAGTCGAGGCACCATCACCTCCTGCATGCTGCGCGCCGCTTCAAGTTCTCCTTGTGCGCGCGTTTGCTCCTGACTGGTGCGGTGAAAGCGGTATAGCAAGAGGGCCCCGATGCCAAGGTCGAACAGGAGCGCCCCGATCTGTCCGGCATCGATCGAGATCGGACCAAGATCGATGGGAGCAATCAGATCGCCCTGATTTTCGCGCATTTGCAGTTCGAACAGAACATCGCCGATATCGCTCAGCATGGAATGGAACGTAACCAGCAGCAGGGGAATCGCGAGCAACCCCGCCTCCTTGTGCCCCTGCCAGTACCGCCATAGCACAATCCCCGGCAGTATGAACGCGT
The DNA here is from genome assembly GCA_963795905.1 of uncultured Acidobacteriaceae bacterium. GTDB lineage: Bacteria > Acidobacteriota > Terriglobia > Bryobacterales > Bryobacteraceae > Bog-105. The sequence continues at coordinate 80,759 of CAWCJG010000006.1, forward strand.
AAGGGGCTGTCCAGATAATGCTGATCAAATCCACTCGTGCGTTCACGTCCGGGTGAGGAACGAGTGCGGAAATAATGGGCAGCACGACCTGCAAGGGAAGCGAGAGTTGGTAGATCTTCAACCATACGGGCATTCGGCGTTCCAGGAACGCGAACACAAACTGCAACAGCAGAGCCTCTCCCGCGCTCAGCAGCGCCGTGTCGAGGAAGCTGTCAAAACTCCGGCGGATCGGGAACCCCGTCTGGAAGTCATCGAAAAGCACCCAAGCGGTGATAACTAAGAGATAGCTGCCGATCCAGGCATATTCGTGCGAGCGCCGCTGCCATAGAAAAAACACCAAAACCGCGCAGCCGAGCAGAATTGAGACGAAGCCCACGCAGATGTCCGGCAGCCATTGATAAAACACTTCGCTCCTGTCCGCCGCATATTGGCTGGCAATTGCATCCGACGGTCCGAGCACTACCGGGCGCGATGTGCGCAGTCCGCCCCAACTGCCATTCGTCGTCTGCGGCGTCCAGAACCGTATTGCGATCACCAGCGAATCGCCGCTCGCGGCAGGCTCCGGAATAGCGAAGCGGCGCATCAACGGCCGCATCGCCTTCCATTCGGGCGGGAATTGCCCGAATGAACCGACCCTCGACGCCATTGACGAATACCTCGTAAGGATTGCCGATATAGCCAAAGAGCAGACTGAGCGGGCCGTGATCTCGCGATATCCGAACGTGCAACCGATACCAGTAGTAACCCGTCCACAACTGGCCGTGCTCGTACCAGTCCACGTTCGTGGACACGACGCGCCAATCGGAATCCGGCAGATCCGGCTGGCTCCACGCTTGGGCATCGCCGGAATGATAGAGCCAGTTTCCCGCCAGATCGACCGGTTCGCCCATCTTCGTCGCATCGGTTGCTTGTCCCCAGGCGACTTGCAAAAGGAGCAAGGCCAGCGCGAATTTATGCATACGCAGCCTGCCGCTGAATCCCCAGAACCGTGATGTCGTCCTCCTGCCCGAATTCCTGCACCGTCTGAGCGATCTGATTCACGGCCAATACGCTGATACTGCGTGTCCGTTCGAACCCGTACAACTCTCCCGATTTGCTGCGCGCCTCGACTACCCCATCCGAGATGAACAGCCAGCGCTTCCCAGGTGGCAGGTGCAATCCCACTTCCTCGTAAGTCGAATCCGCGCACATTCCGAGCGGCAAGCCTCCCGGCAATTCAATCTCAACTCCGTCGCAATAAGGCGACAGGTGTCCCGCGTTGGCCGCGCGAACGGAGCCATCCTCTGATATCAGCGCGCAACAGCAGGTCGCGAATTTGCCGTCTGTCTGGCCCATCAGGCAGCGATTCAGATCAGCCAGCACTTGCCCCGGCGAGGCTGTGACTTCGATGCTTCGCTGCAAGATCCCCAAAATCATGCTGACCAGCATCGCAGCTTTCAGCCCTTTCCCGCTCACGTCCCCAATAACAATCAACAGGGATCCGTCCTCGCACGGATGGAGTTGGAAGAAATCACCGCCGACTTCCTGGGCAGGGATATAAGCGCTCTCAACGGCAAATCCAGCGACTTGGTGCAGCCGCTTCGGAACCATGACCTCCTGCATGCTCCGCGCCGCCTCGAGTTCCGACTCAGCGCGCACCGCCTCCTGGCTCGTTCGATGGAAACGATGCAACAGCAATGCGGCGATGCTCAGCACGAAGAGCAGCGCTTCAATCTGGCCGGCGGAAAACCGCACCGGCCCTATGAAGAACGGCTCGATGAAGTCTCCAGGGGTTCGGCGCAATCCGGTTTCGTAGAGCAGCCAGGCGGCGGATCGCATTATGTCATTCAAGGTTGATCAGTAGCAGCGGGATGGCAAGCAGACCCGCTTCCGCCTGCCCTTTCAAATAACGCCAGAAGACGATCCCGGGCAAGAGAAATGCGTAAGGCACATTCCAGATCAAGATCGTCAAATCGGCGGCCGAGCCGTCAGCCCATCCCCGGAACGCGGCGAACATCACCAGGGGCTGGAAGATCAGCGAGAGTTGATAGATCCGCAACCAAATGGGCATCGGCCGGCGCAGGAATGCAAAAGCGAATTGCAGCAGGGCGGCATACCCAATCGCCACGAATTCGAGATCGAGAAACATGCTCAATCGCAAATCGATGGGCGCGACGCTGCGGTAATCGAGCAGTAGCGTCCACGCCGTCATGGCAAAGAAGTAGGCTGCGATCCACGGATATTCTTTCAGCTGCGGATTCCAGCGATACAGAACCAGCAATCCTGCCGCCAGCGCAAGCGAAAGGAAGCGGACGCATATATCGGGTATCCAGGACGCCATGATGTGCCCTCGCTCCGCGGCGAATGCGCTCTTTATGTCGTCGTGCGACCCCACGCGAACCCGTCCCAGACCGCGCAGGCCGCCCCAGTCATTGCTTCGATTCCAAAAGCGAAAGGCAATCACTAGCGAATCTCCGCTCGCGGCGACGTCGGGAATGTCGAACTTCTGAACCAGGTTCCGCAACCGCAGCGCATTCGGCGGGAATTCCCCTAACGCGCCGATCTTTATCCCGTTTACGAATACTTCGTACGGATTGCCGGTTTCATCGACCAGCATTCGCAACGGGAGATGCGCGGCAGGTATCCGGACGTGCAGCCGGTACCAGAAAAAGCCGTCCGGCGTGTTGGATCGTGCATAGGGGCCGACCTCCGTCGAGACTGGCTTCCAACCTTCATCGCGAAGGTCCGGGCGCGACCACCGGTCGTTATCGCCCTCGTGGTAGAGCCATTTGGAGCCGAGATTGATCGATCCGCCCAACAAGTTCCCGTCCACAGTTTGCGCGCTGCAAATCGTGCGCCCGATCATTAGAATCACGATCAGGATGGCGGAACGCATATCGCGGATGATAACGTAGTGTTTCCTACTCTCTCGCATGGATCTGGACGAGACGCTAGAACTACAGCAGCAGGTCGCCCGGCTTCAGGCGCTGCTCGAAGCAAGCCGGCGCATTCACGCCACCATCCAACTCGACGAGGTTCTGCGGGTCAGCCTCGATATCGTCGTTCGTGAATTGGAGATGGAAGGCGCCTTTTTCACCGCCTTCCCGTTCTCTGAAGGCCGCATACCGCCCCGATTCTTGCTCGGCCAGAATCACGCGGACATCGCTCGCGGCAGCGTACGCTTTCCGCTGGTGGATAAAGGCGGCCTTGTCATGACCGATCTGGTGGTGATTCCCCGGGAAGGCATGCAGCTCACGCTGGAAGAGTCGGACTTCATCGAAAGCCTGGCCGTCCAGACCGCAGTAGCCATCGAAAATGCGCGCCACCACGAAAGGACGGTACATCTGCAGCGTGTCGAGCAGGACCTGGCAAGCGCCCGCGCCATCCAGCGCAGTTTGATTCCCCAGGCCCTCAAGGAAGTACCGGGATATAAGATGGCGCTTCGCTCCGTTTCCTGCTATGAAGTGGCGGGCGATTATGTCGACGTCGTCTCGCACGATGACGGCTCCCAAGTCATGATCGTTGCCGATGTCGCAGGTAAGGGACTCGCCTCGGCCTTGGTCGGCTCTTCCTTCCGGTCGGCCTTCCGCGCTATGGCGCTCTCCCGGTTGCCGCTCGTCCAGATCGCGACGCAGTTGAATGCGCTGCACTATGCCGAGGGTGCGGAAGCGCGCAGGCGCTATGTCACCGTGATGTTGATGAAACTCGATCCGGGAGCGCACGTGATCGAGGTGGTAAACGCGGGCCACAACCCGGGTGTCCTGTGGCCGGATCGTGGCAAGTCTCACCTTTTGCTCGAGGCGAGCGGCACTCCCGTTGGGATGCTACCTTTCTCGTCCTATGCCTCCGAGAACTATGAGCTGAAGCCGGGCGCGCGTTTGCTCGCGTACACCGATGGGATGACCGAAGTCTTTCGCGGCGAGGAGGAGTTTGGTACAGATCGCCTCATCGAAACCGTTTCCGAGTGCCGCAACCGCGACTGCGACGCAACGTTGGAGCACATTTGGAATACACTTGAGGCATTTACTTCGGAACCGGAGCAGCGTGATGACATGACCGCGCTCTTCCTATCGCGCCAATGAAAGAGAACCCCGCCATGAACTGGAGCGAGCCCGGCGCTATCGAACTCTGTTTGCCTTCAAAATTGGGCTACGAGAAGGTCGCCATGAACACTGCCGCGAGCGTGGCTCGACTCATGGGCTTCAGCGAGGACCGGATCGAAGATCTGAAAACCGCCGTCGCGGAAGCGTGCATAAATTCCATGGAGCACGGCAACAAGCTCGATGAGACGTTGAAGGTCGGCGTTATCCTCTCCATGACGGGCGATGCTCTCGAAGTAAAGGTCCGCGATCAGGGTCCAGGACCGCAGGGTGACGTTCCCAAACCCGATATCGAAGCAAAAATGGAGGGCGATGAATCACCTCGTGGAATGGGGATGTTCCTCATTCAGGCGCTCGTGGATGAAGTTGAGTGGACCAGTTCGGAACAGAATGGCAGTTGCGCCCGTCTCGTGATCCATCTTCACACGCCCAAAACGGACTGATACAGGATATTAGGACTCACCCAGGATTAAAGGATTGATGCAGGACAAGACGACAACAGTTAAGATTTCCGAGATTAAATGCGCCGATGGCGAGCCGATGACCGTCTTGCGTTTCTCCGGTGACATCACCAGCAATTCGAAAGAAGCGCTGCTTGGCACGTATCAATCGCTGCCGCAAAGCACCCGGCGGATCCTGCTGGACATGTCGAAAGTGGATTATCTGAATTCAAGCGGCATTGCGTTAGTCATCCAGATGCTTATGCAGGCTGGTAAGGCCGGCCAGACGATTCAAACGTGCGGACTGACGGCCCACTTCCAGAAGGTCTTCACAATGGTCGGCATCACGAAATACACCAAACTGTACGCTGACGAAGCTGCTGCGTGCGGCGCCTACGCTTGATCGCGCGATAACTGCGTCGGCCCTTCCGTGACCTGCCGCCTCGCCGTTTAGGGCGCAGTGACGAAAATGCGTGCCGCCATTTCCTGAGTAAGTCTGGCTGGCTGCGCTAAACCGGCAACAATAACCTGGAGCGAAGCGTTCCGCGCACCCGGTTCCACGCAGATCGCCACGCCCGGCTTCAACCCTAACCGCTCCAATTCGCGCAATTCTGAAGGATCCCGGTCCGACACGCTGCTGATCACAGCCGGCGCGCCGCACGCCCATTTCAGAAGGTTCACCTCGCGCCGCTCCGACATATGCCCGCTTCGTTCCGGAATGAGATGCCCGTGCGGATCCACCTCTGGGTCGCCCAGTTTCGCAGCAATACGGTCTTCCAACTTCTCCGAAATGAAGTGCTCCAGGCGCTCAGCCTCTTCGTGCACTTCATCCCACCCGTAGCCGAGCACATCATGGAGGAATCGCTCGATGAGGCGGTGATGCCGGATTACCTCCAGAGCGCGCAGCTTGCCTTGCACGGTCAACCGGACGCCGTGGTGCTTCTCGTAGTGGACCATCGGAGGACAGTGCACCGCCAACTTTTGCAACATCCCAGTAACCGAGGCCGCACGCACGCCGAGGCTTTGCGCTAGCGCGTTGCTGCTGACGGCGCCTTCGTCCGGGCCGCTCAGCTCTAAAATCGCCTTCAAATAGTCGTCAACGGATTCTGTGTTGGCCGGCCGTACAGATCTGTTATTCACAAGAGGAGCTCTCGCCTCCGCGAACTCGTATTGAACAAACGGTCAAGGCAAGACGGGTTCCGGAACCGGCAAACCACGCGGTAGATAACGGTCAATCACTTCGCTCGGATCGCCGTCCATAACCAGCCGTCCCGACTCGATCAGGATCGCTCGCGTACACAGTTCCCTGACCTGCGGCATAGCATGGGAGACAAACAGCATCGTCCTGCCGGAACGCCGGTGCCGCTCCAAGCGTTCAGCGCACTTTGCCTGAAATGCCGAATCACCGACAGAGAGAACCTCGTCAACCACCAGAATGTCCGGATCTACTTCCGCCGCGACCGCAAATGCAAGCCGCGCTTGCATACCGGACGAATATTGTTTCACGGGCACATCGATGAAATGCCCGATATCCGCGAACTCAAGAATCTGCGCCTCGCGTTCTCTCATCTGCCGCTTGGAATAGCCCAAAAGCAGACCGTTTAGCATGACGTTCTCGCGACCAGTCAGTTCTGGATGGAATCCCGCCCCGAGTTCGATCATTGGCGCAAGCCTACCGCGGATCTCAACCGAGCCTTCGGACGGCTGATACACACCCGCAATCGCCTTCAGCAAAGTGCTCTTGCCGGATCCGTTGGCGCCGACAATCGCCACCATATCGCCGGGATACACATCAAAGGACACCTTGCTGACCGCCTCGAAATCCTGTACATCCGTTCGCTTGCGAAAATACTTTGAAAAAAGCTCACGGAGAGTATCGGGCCGTTCGTGAATCAGCCGGAAGCGTTGCGTTACGTTCTTAACACGGATAACCGGTTCGCGATCGCTCATGCTGGTCCCCTATACGTAAAAGACGAAAGCCGATTGGTACCTGCGAAAAAGCGAATACCCGATCCCTAACGCAATTGCTGCGCAACCGAAAGAACCAACAAAGGACCAGAGCGTGGGAACCATACCGTAATAAACCATCATCCGGTATTCGTTCAGCACGTAGACCATTGGGTTCAGTTTGAAAATCCAACGAAGCCGATGTGGGAACGCATCCGCGGTGTATATGATCGGCGTCATGTAAAACCACAAGTTCAGGACGATCTGAACGATATGCGCCACGTCCCGATAGAACACGTTCGCGCAAGCGACAAACATCCCAAATCCAACGGAAAAAATTGTCAGCGCCAAAGTAGAAATGGGCAGCAATATCCATGTCCAGTAAAACTTGTGCCCCATCGCAAGGACAATCGCGGCGAGTGGAACGAACGAGAGCCCAAGATTAATCAGATTCGATGCTACGGCTGCCAGGGGGAATACAACTTTCGGAACACAAACCTTCTTAAGGAGGTCCGCGTTTCCGACAATCGACTCCAGCGCATACGTCGCCGCTTGCGTAAAGAAAATCCAAGGCACCAGCGTGCTCAGCAGAAATACGGCATAATGCGGAATCGTTTGCGCCAGGATGGTCGAGAAGATCACCGCCATCACCAGCATCGAGAGCGCCGGGTTCAGCAGAGCCCAAAGAAAACCTAAGACCGACCGCTTGTACCGGACGGTCAGATCCTTCATGGCGAGCGTCCAAATCAATTCGCGATATTGCCAGCTATCGCGGACTAGTTCCCGCATGAGCCTCGCTTACGGATGTTCATTTCCCCTCTAGTTTAGCTTGCCCGATCCGCTAAACTGGTAAGTTCCCATCGCCCAGATCGCGAGGAGAACCCAGTTGCCGCCCGGCGGACCCCGTGTGTTCGCGTTCCCCCCTGGAGGGCCAATACGCGCTACGAAGGATCATGCAACCAGTTTCGGGTTAATTGATTTCGGATCTGTAATCCACACGTAGTGAATTCGTAATAGAATCCGCATTACGATTGTTCTTCGGTGCGGAATCGGTTTCAGGGCACTCTTTGGCACGAGAGAGGGACACGAGAGGGCAGTCGTCTTGCGGTACTGATACTCTGCGCACTTGCATACGCAAGTCGCCCTGATCGCCTTTTGCAATTCGAATAGGAATTCCTGAAAGGAGTGAATGTACTTGAAACTTATTTTTCGAGCTTTGGTCTTTGCTCTCACGATCCTCACCGTCCCGCGGCTCCTTCATGCGCAGGCGATTCTCGGCGCTATTACGGGAACACTCAAAGATCCAAGCGGCGCCGCTTTGCCGGACTCCACGGTAACCGCAAAGAATCTGTCAACGGACTTGGTCGTCGCCGTCAATACCAAGAACAACGGCTCCTATCTGATCTCTAATCTGCCAATCGGCTCCTACCAGGTATCGTTCGCGAAAACGGGTTTCGAAACCGAAACACATACCGAGATTCTGGTGCAGGCCGACCGCACGACCACGGTCGATGGCGTGCTGCAGGTCGGCATGCAAAGCACCACGGTTGAGGTCGTCGGCACTCCCCTCATGAACCAGGTCGATACAACGAACGGATACGTGGTCGACAAGCTGACAATCCAGGAGACCCCTCTCGGGACCGGCAGCTTTACACAGCTTGCGATTCTCGCGCCTGGCGTCCACGCCGATTTTCTGGGTGGATCCGGAGCCAATACCGGGCTCGGCAATCAGGCCATCTTCGCCAACGGTCAGCGCGACACAAGCAACAGTTTCGAACTGAACGGCATTGGCACGAACAACCTGTTCAACGGGAACTCGACTAGCCAAGTCGGCGAAAACCGTTTTGTACTGAACACAGGCGAAAGCTTTGGCGCGGGCGGCAGCATTAACACTAGCACTTCGGTCTACGGCGCCATCGGTCAGGCGCTGCCTACGCCCGCCCCGGAGGCAATCCAGGAGATCAGCGTTAACGCCGCGATGTATGACGCATCACAGGGTGCGCACAGCGGCGCCCACATTTCCGTCATCACACAGGCGGGCGGCAATGACATCCACGGTCAGCTTTACGAACATTTCCAGAACAGCTTTTGGAACGCGGCGCCGTTTTTCTACAACTCGGATCCATCCATCCCATCGAATGCGAAAGTCCCCTACCTGAACCGAAACACCTTCGGCGCCACCATCGGCGGTCCGATCATCAAGAACAAGCTCTTCTATTTCCTGGCGTATGGCGGGACTCGTCTTTCCGATGGCAGCCTCTCTACGCAGAACGTCACCGTCCCACTCGGACTGACGAACGACAGATCAGCGGCCGCCCTCGCCGCTGTCGCTAATGCCGGTTTCGGCACCAGCATCACAGCCTCTCAGGTCTCGCCGCAGGCGCTCGCAATCATGAACGCCAAACTCAAGAATGGTTCGTACCTCATCCCGAGTGCGCAAATCACCGATCCAACCCTGGCCACTCAGCTCGGCTATGATGCGACGACCCGTGGCCCCAACGCCACGATGAACGTCGATCAGGGCATCGCCAACGTGGATTATGTCGCGAGCGAGAAGGATCGGCTTGCCCTCAAGTACTACGTGCAAAACGATCCCACTACGAATCCGTTCGGCTATGGCAATAACGCCCTCGGCTTTCCTACTCAACTTCAGGCTGGAAGCCAGGTGGCGTCGATTGACAACACGACGGTTCTTTCACCCAGCCTGACTTGGCAACAGCGCGCCGGATTCACACGCCTTCAGGCCTACGCAATCACGGCGCAGCCCTTCACTGCCGCGGATTTCGGCATCAATCTGCTAGGAGCGAAGAATTTCCCCACCATTAGCATGGACACCGCTGACGATACGCTCGGCAGTGGCTTCAAATTCGGCACTCCTACCAGCTTCGGAAATGCCGGCATGTTCCAAAATCAATGGGAGTACGGAACGACTGTCAGCCTCGTCAAGGGTGGGCACACGCTCTCCTTCGGCGCCAATTGGGAGCACGCCCAGCTCAACATCCTGAACAACGATGACGAGACCGATGACATTGATTTCCGAACGTTCTCAAATTTCCTGCTCGGCAGAGTGCGAACCGGAAACGAGTCTGTCGCCTTTGCCGGATCCAGTAATCGCTATTACCGCTCCGATACGGTTGGCACGTTCGCTAACGACAACTGGAAGCTGCGCAGCAACCTCGTCCTGACCCTCGGCGCCCGGTGGGATTACGACGGGCCGCTCAGCGAGAAATATGGCCGCTTGACCGCCTTCGATGCGAACGCCTATCAGTACGATGCCGCAACCGATACCATCACGAACTCCGGCCTGATTGTCGCCGGCGACAACAAGCAGTTCGGAACGAAGGGCGCCAACAATTCTTTGATGAATGCGCGCCAATGGCTTCTCGAACCCCGTGTCGGCGTCGCCTACACTCCAACGCCGAAAGTAACCCTGCGAACCGGCTTCGGAATGTACGCTGATCGCGGTGAGTATTTCAGCGAACTCTCACCGAGTGCGGGAAGCGGCTTCAATGGTCCCTTCGGCGTAACCCTCGCGCCGCCCTTCGTGACACCGATTTATGCGAACAGTTCAGCAACCTTCGCCGCTCCCTTCGGAACGACGCCGCCACCCGCTCCACCGAACAACCTGGCGGCTTTCCAGGCGCTGCTACCGAACTTCAGTGAAACTGCAACACAGAACTACCCATCCGGCAACCGCTTCGGGCCGTTCCTTTTTGGCGGCTACGATCCGAATAACAAGCTGCCTTACTCGGAAAACTGGACATTGGATATCCAGGTGCAGCCCGCTAACAACTGGTTGCTCAGTATTGCTTATGTAGGAAATCATGGGGTGCACGAAGTGCTGCCCATTCCCTTCAACCAGCCCGTCGTCGCCACTCCGCAAAATCCGTTCCATGGGCAGACTTACTCGTACGGCTTTAATATGAACGGCTACGAACCGCTTTCTACGTTCAGCGGCGGCAACGTGGATGTGCGTGTCCCTTATCTCGGCTACAACCCGAACTCTGTTTATTACGAGGCGGAGGGCATCTCGTGGTATCACGCTTTACAACTTGAAGTTCGAAAGCGGATGTCCTGGGGGCTCCAGTTCACCGCGACCTACACCTGGTCCCACGCACTCGATGAGCAGAGCGGCCTGGGCCTGTTCTACACCGGCAACGACCCGCTTAATCCCAAGTCCGGCTACGCTTCGGCGGATTTTGACCAGCCGCAGGTTGCACTGCTCAATTTTCTCTACCAGATTCCGAAAATATCACACAATCGCACGGTCAGCGGCGTCATCGACGGCTGGAGTCTCAGCGGGCAAATCGTTGCCGAGAGCGGGCAGCCATACACCGTTTACGATTACTCAGGTTCCGTTGGGAGCATTTACTATTCGACCTACGACTACATAACCAACCCCATCCTGTCCCTGAAATCCGGGGTCACCGCCGGACAAGCTCAACTCCAAGGAACAACGGGAGTGAACGCCGGGCGCCCCGTTCTGAACGCGAACGATTTCGCACCGCAGTTCCTCACACCGGGTCAGGACGGCACTCCTCCTTGCGACACGTTCGCTCAATCTACCGGTGGTTGCGACACATATGAATCCGGATACAGCAACAACGGGCGCAACATGTTCCGAGGCCCCTTCCAGAGCCGGCTCGATCTGTCAGTCGGCAAGACCTTCTCGCTGACGGAACGCTTTAAGCTGCGCTTCAACTTCGATGCGTTTAACCTGTTGAATCATGCCAGCTTTGACGCTCCGAACAGCAATGTGGTGTTCTTCCCGAACTATGGGCCGCCGCCGTCTTTCCCGCCAGCGGGCAGTCTCGGCATGATCCAGCACACGATCGGCAGTCCCCGATTCCTGCAAGCTGACCTGCATCTCACGTTCTGATAGTCAACCGCCGGGCTTCGACATGGACCGAGCCCGGCGAGCCGCTTACAATTTCAATATGCTGGCGGCTTCCCTTCCTCGCTTTCAGAGCGCCCGGATTTCTGAGTTCAAAGAGTCCGTTATCCGCGAGATGACGCGGCTGGCTTTGCGCCATGGAGCCGTGAATCTTGCCCAGGGATTCCCGGATTTCCCGGCCCCACGCGAGATCAAAGAGGCGGCTCAAAGGGCCATCGCGGAAGACTTAAATCAATACTCCATAACATGGGGTACGAAGCCTTTCCGCGATGCCATCTGTGAGTACTATCGGCAACACTACGCAATTACTTTAGACCCGGAAACGGAAATTACTGTCTGTTGCGGCTCTACCGAGGGAATGATCGCCAGCCTGCTCGCACTGCTGAACCAGGGCGATGAGGTCATCATCTTCGAACCTTTCTATGAGAACTATTGGCCGGATTCGCAGTTGTGTGGAGCGACTTGCCGCTACGTCCCACTCCGCCAGCCGGACTGGTCGTTCGAGCGCGAGGAATTGCGCCGCGCATTCAATTCCCGAACCCGCGCCATCATCGTAAACACGCCGAATAATCCCACCGGTCGTGTCTTCAGCCGGGACGAACTGGCCTTCATCGGCGAGCTATGCTGCGAGTTCGATTGTCTGTTCATCACGGACGAGATCTATGAACACATCGTTTTCGACGGTAAGACGCACACACCGCCACTGACGCTACCCGGCCTGCGCGACCGCTGTGTCGCCGTGAACAGTCTCAGCAAAACGTTCTCTGTAACTGGATGGCGAGTTGGCTGGGTGATTGCACCACGCGAACTGACCGCTTCCATACGGAAGGTTCACGATTTCTTAACCGTTGGGGCCGCCGCTCCACTGCAGCACGCCGGGATAACTGCATTGCAGATGCCGGCGAGTTACTACCGTGAACTCGCTTCCTCGTACGAACAGAAGCGGAACGCGATCGTTGAAATGTTGCGGCAGGCAGGCTTCACGCCGTTCACGCCCTACGGTGCTTACTACGTCATGTGTGACGCGTCTCCGTTCGGCTTCAAGGACGACGTCGACCTCGCCCGCCATTTAGTCGAACACATCGGCGTTGCCGCCGTGCCGGGATCGAGCTTTTTTTCTGATCCCTACGCCGGAAGTCAGCTGATCCGCTTCTGTTTCGCCAAAAGGCCCGAAACGCTTTCTGCCGCCGCGGAGCGCCTCAGCCGGCTGCGCGCGTCTCTTTAACAAAATTGAAAATCACGCGTGTTCTGGAGAATCGTAGTGTCTTCAACCCGTCGTGAGACATTGATATGGAATGGAAAATGCACCAACCACACCGGAAGAACGTCGCGGTCGCATTATCGGAATAGGCGGGGTTTTCTTCAAGTCCAGCAATCCAGAGTCCTTGCGGTCCTGGTATCACGACAGGCTGGGCATTGTGAAGAGCGAGCACGGCACCGTGTTCCCGTGGCGGTCTACCACGGGGGACTCGCGCGAGCACGTGACGGCGTGGTGCGTTTTCGATCGCCAGAGCAAGTACTTCGACCCAAGCCCCGCACCCATGATGATCAACTACATCGTGGAAGACCTCGATGCATTGCTCGAACGGCTCTCGGCCGAGGGCGTCTCCATCGATCCTAAGCGCGAATCCCACGACTACGGCCGTTTCGCCTGGATCTACGATCCCGACGGCAACAAGATCGAACTCTGGGAGCCTTGACGGGATCACGCGCTTGGCGCGCTTCGTTCATGACCCAACTGCCGCGCCGCCAACTGCACGATATCCAATAGTTCCGGACCGTCCGATCCTTCAGCGGCAACTGCATCCCGCAGCATCGTATTGCAGAACGGGCAAGCCGCGCCAATCACCTGGGCGCCGGTCGCGATCAGCTCCTTCGCCCGCGCGCTGCTGACCCGCTCGCCCGTTTCTTCTCCCAAAAACACTAACCCGCCGCCAGCCCCGCAGCAGAACGAGCGCTGATGCGATCGAGGCGGATCGATCACCTCGCCCGCTCGCGCTGCAATCGCGCGCGGCTGTTCATAGCTCCCACGATAGCGGCCTAAATAGCAGGGGTCATGGAACACGATCTTTTGTCCATTGCTCGCAGGAATCTGGGCGGCATGCCGCGCAAGGAATTCGCTGTGGTGCTCAATTTCTACTTCGATCCCGAACTCACGCCAGTCTTCTGCGATCGTTCGGACACAATGGGGGCAAATCGAAACAAGCTTTTTGACCTTCGCCTGATTCAAATATTGTGAGTTGGTCTCTGCAAGCTGTCCGAACACCAGATCGTTTCCTAAACGCCGCACGGGATCTCCGGAACAACGTTCCTTTTTCAATACGCCGAAAGTTGTTCCCAGGTACTGCATCACAGTGGCAAAAGCGGTGATGATCTCATGGCCACGCGGGTCGTACGCACCCATGCAGCCCAGCCATAAACAGTACTCCTGAGAGCCGTCAAAAATGGGAAGCTGCTGCTTCGCGATAAACTTATCCCGCTCACTTTGCGAGAATCCCATCGCGTTGCCCGCACGCTCCAGGTTCTGGAACAGTTTGCCCCCATATTCGTCGTCCCATTCCCCGGTATTCACCGAGCCTCGCCGCAATCCGATAATCATCGGGAGATGCTGCACGCCCACTGGACACTGATACTCACATGCTCCGCACGTCGTGCACTGAAAGATCGCAGCTTGCGACACAGTGGCGCTAAGAATTGGCGTCTCGTTCGCGTTCCCGTACTCACTCAAATAGGTCCGCATGCCAAGCGCGATCAGTTTCGGATTCAGTTCTTTGCCCGTGTTGTTCGCCGGGCAATGTTCGGTGCAACGCCCGCACTCCACGCACGAATATGCCTGGAGCGCTGTGATCTGGGTGATGTCCTTCCCGCTGACGATCCCGAAATCCTCGTCTCCCGCAAGCGGCGGAATCTGACTAAACCGCTCACGTTTTAGGAAGATTGTTAACGGACTGAGCACGAGGTGCAAGTGCTTGGTATGCGGTATCAGTGGCAGAAACGCCAGAATGGACAAGCTGTGAATCCACCAAAGCGCACGCCCTGCCACGGTGTTTTCGCTCATCCACCACTGCGGCATGTAGGTCACCATCAGCACGAAAATGAGCGCCGCGATGAGCCCCGATTCTGGCGATAACGGCTCCAACCAGCGCGGCCGGATCACAAACCGTCGAAATGCGAGGCCCGCAATCGACACCGCGCACGCTGCGGCAAAGGCGAATGCCAACCAGAAGTAAACACCGGCAAAGCCGTGACGATAATCCAGAAAGCCAGCCCCGAAGCCCTCCGCGAAATGATTCACGGTCACTAGCGCAAAAGCGCAGAACGCCCAAAATACAAACGCATGCGCAATCCCGGGAAGGGGTCGCTCCCGAATGACCTTGGATTGGCAAAGCACCTCGGAAAAAAATCGCCAAGATCGCCAGCCGATTTCTTTGAGGTGAAAATCAGGATCGCGTTTTGCCGCTAGGGTCCGCCTCAACACCAGCCGGAACCGGAGCCAGAATAGCGCGATCGATATCGCGATTAAGACGAGAAGTGAGAGCTTCACCGCTGCTCCATGATGTCAAACGGAAACCGGATTCAGTTGCCCTGTCCCTCAGACCGCAAATGCTTCCGCACAATGGTCCGGCCCAGTTCAGCAGCATCGATCGCGTATGTGCCGCTTTGCACCTTCTGACGGATTTGTTCCAATCGGCGCGCCCGCGCTGCGTCTGGAGACTCCCCGAATGCTTGCGCCAGCACAGCACCCGCTGGTTTGTCACGCGGTGTGTAGTCGTTGTTACTCGGATCCATTTGTCGTGCCGGCCAATTCCACCAGAACGCGCCCTGCATCCAGTTGGCATGCGGCGTCCAATGCTCAAAGAAGGATCGGTAACAGGCAGCCTGCGCGCTTGCATCCGCTTCCCCCTTGGACAGATAGTTCCACGGTTCAGCGGCCGCGGACCGGATACTCCGGTATCCGATCTCAGTGAAAACCACGGGACGGTCAAACTGCTCCGCTAGACGGCGTATTTGTGAGACATACATCTGCCAGCCCTCGTTGACGGGAAAGTAAGCATCTAATCCGATCAGGTCCATCTCATCCCAGAATGGAATCTTGGAGAACTCATCCCCTTTGTGAGCCGCGTTTGCCGCATAGGTAAGCCAGCCCCCGAACCGCGATCTCACATCCGAAGCCAACTCGGCCCAACGCCGCCGGAACGACGCTTCGGTCATTTGCACAAACTCGGTCCCGATCGCCAGTCCTTCCACTCCCCACGACTCAGCGAGCTCCGCATAATGCGCCAGCATGCGGCCGTAGTTGCCAAACCACTCATCTGCGTTCCGCGGCCGAAACGTGCCCCGCCACGAACCATCCAGCGCATCCACGTGCGGCTTTAGCATCACCTTCACCCCGCGCGCATGCAACCGCTCCACCGCGGACCGCATATCGTCGTCGGAAGGACTACGCTCTGCATCCGGAAGCATCACGGTGGCCGCGGCATTCGCCTGATACCACGTCGTCAGCACCCCCGCCCAGGTCGCTCCCGTATCGGCCAGTGCATCGATCGCGGCCGCCCCCTCGTCGCTCGAGTATTCACCGCGTTTCCAGGAAACGAGATGAATGCCGTTGATCGCGAACTGAGGCATGACGGTCTATTGCGTCAAAGCCTTCAGGAAACGGTAGTAGAACAGCACTCCGTCGTAGAAAGAGGACACCCGAACCCGCTCGTCTTTGCCGTGTGCGCGCATGTCGCCCTCGTCAATCGCAATTCCAGACACTCCGTAGCTGGGAATTCCCGCCGCCATCGTGTACACGCTGTCCGATGCGCCCGTCTCCATTTCGGGGATCACCGGAGCGCCTGGCCACAACTCATCCGAAATCGTCGTCAAGGCGTGCATCACCTCGGGATTCAACGGCGGCGGCATGAACGATTTCTTCTCTGGCGCCGCACCGACTGCTTTATCCGTCGCTGCATCGACATAAGCGACCGATACCTGAGGATTGTCAAAAATCCGAATCAGATCCTGCCGCACCTCTTCCGCCGAATGTCCCGGCAGAATGCGGCAATTCACGATCGCCTCGGCCCGCTGCGGTAGCGCATTATTCGCAACACCGGCATTGAATCGGGTGGCGACGCAGGTGGTGCGCATCGTCGAGTTATAGCGCGGGTTCTCCGATAACCGCTGAATGGCCGCTTTGTCGGGTGGGTTCTCCAGGATCCCGCGGATATCCTCGGCGGTCTTTCCTTTCTCAATCGTCGCCAGCTTTGCGAAATACGCTCGCGTGACTTCGTTCAGCTCAAACGGGAAGGGAGAATGCTGTAAGTGCTCCAGCGAATCCGCGACGTTGTAAATGGTGTTGTCCGGCTTAGGCAAAGAACTGTGGCCGCCCGGGCTCAAAGACGTCAACTGAAAATCGGCGTAGAGTTTTTCCGTCGCTTCAATATCGATATCGATCGCCTTCCCGTCCTTAGTGTTGACGCCGCCCGCATCCGGATTCAATACAAACTCGCCGTTGATCAGGTCCCGATGGTTCTTCAGTAGCCAATCCACTCCGTTATCGATACCGCTCTCCTCGCCGGCGGTCAGCGCCAGGATGATATCCCGATCCGGCTTGTATCCTTCTTTCTTGAAGCGAAGAAAAGCGTCGACCAGAGCCGCATCGTTTTCCTTTACGTCCTGAGTGCCACGGCCGTAGTAATACCCATCTTTCTCAACCAATTGAAAAGGATCCGTTGTCCAGTCCTCCCGCCTCGCTTCGACCACGTCAAGGTGACAAATCAGCACAATCGGCTTCTTCGCGCCCGAACCGTGCAGCCGGGCCACGAGGTTCTTATTCTTTTCATTCGGCCCCAGAACAAGCGCGTCCTCTGGCGCGAACCCGGCGTCCAGCAAACGCTTCTGCATGGCTACAGCCGCCGGCGTAGTGCCGTTCGCTTCGGTGGTGTTGATTTCGATAAGCTGCCGCAGGATATCGCTAGATAGTTGTTGGTCTGCCGGATCCAGCGTCGCCGCGCGTGCGGAAACGATGAGAAAGAGTGCTGCCAGAAGGCGATTCATTAAGTCCGATCTTACATCGCACGCGCCGCCTGCCTGCAAACTTCCGAGTGCGGTTACGATGAATTGTGGCTCTCCAAAGGCTCATTTGCCACGTCGATATGGACGCGTTTTTCGTGTCCGTCGAAGAGCTCTTCGATCCCTCTCTCAAAGGCAAGGCCGTCATTGTGGGTGGCAAAGCAGATCAGCGAGGCGTTGTCTCCGCGGCCTCCTATGCCGCTCGCAAATTCGGCGTGCACTCAGCGATGCCGTTACGCACAGCGGCACGGTTGTGCCCCCAGGGCATTTTCGTCGAAGGACATCCTGAACGCTATCGTGAGTGCTCTCAGAAAGTTCGCGCGGTCCTTTCTACCTTTTCGCCCGCTGTGGAAATGGCCTCCATTGACGAGGCGTATCTCGATCTCACGGGAACGAGCCGGCTGTTTGGGACACCTTTGCACACCGCGCATCTCCTCCACGAAGCGGTCCTGCGCGAAACGGGTTTGAAATGCTCCCTCGGTCTCGCTTCCTCGCGCCTCGTTGCAAAAGTGTGCTCCGATGCCGCCAAGCCGAACGGGGTTCTCTACGTTTTGCACGGGCACGAAGCGCGCGTGCTCGCCCCGCTGGACATCCGCCGCATTCCAGGTATCGGTAAGCAGACGGAAGCTGCCCTGAACCAGCTCGGCATTCACCACGTCGGTGATCTCGCACAACTCGAAGAATCTTTCGTCGCTCAGCGCTTCGGCCGCCTCGGTCTGGCGCTGATCGGCAAGGCGCGCGGCGAGGACGCCGGCGGCTGGTTCGATTCCGAGATCGGCCAGCGCGAAGATCCGAAGTCCATCAGTCACGAGCACACATTCGGCATTGACACAAACGATCGCGGCGAACTCGAGCGTACCCTGTACAAACTCTCCGAGATGGTCGCTCGTCGCCTCCGGGACCACGCGTTGCACGCTCGTACGCTACACATCAAACTTCGGTACACCGATTTCACCACTCTTACCCGCGCCAACTCGCTCGATCACGCGACTAACCTCGATCGTGAAATCGCGTCGTATGCCGTCGAATTGTTCCGCCGTGAATGGGACGGCCGCACTCCGGTCCGGTTGCTCGGGGTGTATGCCGGATCGCTGCGCAGGGTCGAGGGGCAAATGAGCCTTCTCGACGAACCGCAGACTGCCAAACTGCGAGACGCCCTTCGCTCCGTGGACGAGATCCGCGGCAAATTCGGAGAAACCAGCATCGGACTTGCCAAAACCCTCAAAACGCGCATCCGCGAGCGCGTCCATGAAAACCCCGCCCGCCGCAGCACCGATGACTGACCCGCGTACGGCAACATCGTCGAAATCGCACTTACAGATATGATGTTGTGTTGAACCCCGAACTCGCTCGGTCACGCTCCCCCGAACGGACTCGGAAGTTCAGAAATTGGACGATCATCCTCGTCACGAATCTCGTTTCGCTCATCTGCCTCGTGTGGGCATTGAGTGGCGCCGATCTCGGGCAGATTTGGGGAGACGTTCGCCACATCAACTGGCGTTGGGTCGCCATCGCTCTCGCCTCTGACGCCTGCGTCTATCTGCTTCATGGATGGCGCTGGAAACTGATGCTCGCCCCAATCGAGCGAGTGCGGTTCTGGCATTGCGTCGAAGCCATCTACGTCGGTTTGTTCGCAAATGAAGTCGTTCCCCTTCGCGCGGGCGAGATCATCCGTTGTTTCCTGCTCTCCAAGTCCACAGATATTCCTCTATCCGTAACCTTCGCCTCCGCGCTGATCGAGCGCATATTCGACGGTATCTGGCTGATGGCATGCTTCTTCCTCTCCTTGCACATGCAGCACCATATGCCTCCCGTCATGAAGAACGGAGGCTACCTGTTAGGCGGCCTCATCATCTTTTGCGCGGCGATCATCGGTCTTGCAATGTATGCCAAGCAGACGGCTCTCGATCAGTTTCTCGGCTGGTCCTGGCCTCATTGGTTCAACACGCTCATTCAGGATCTGCAGCTCATCGGTCATTCGCGGTACTCTGTACTATTCGTTCCTGGTAAGCGGGGTATATCTGCTGGCGCAAATGATTCCTATTTATGCCATGGTGCGAGCCGCTCATCTCCATGTGCCGTGGGCCGCCTCATTCACCATGATGGTGCTGCTGCGGCTGGTTAGCATTGTCCCGCAAGCGCCAGGAAATCTCGGCTCCTTCCAATTGGTTGCAGCGCGAGTCCCTGATGCTATTCAGCCTGACGCCGCGCTGGCGAAGCGCTTTTCGCTGATCCTCTGGGCGGCCGTCACCTTGCCCCTGATCGTCATCGGAGCCGTTGCTCTTGCTATTACCGGCATCAGCATGACCCACCTGCATAAACAGGCCACCGCAGCGGCTAAAGTACGTACTAGCTGATCCAATTCGGCTAAATACGTATACAATACTGGGCAGCGAGGTAATCACCTTGTCGAACCGAATTTTGTCGTTTCGGCCGCTGTTGCTGGCGTGCCTGACTTTCGTGATGGGTGGATCAGCCTGCGGCCAATCGTTTATGGCGGAACTGAAAGCGGAACACGATCCGGGCAAGCGCATGCAGATGGCTCTGGAATACGCCGACCAGTCCTTCCAGACCGCCCACGACTACTACAACAAAGGCATTATCAAGAAGGGCGACGAGCATCTCGAGTACATGACGTCCGCTCTGCGGGAATGCGTGGATGCCCTCCAGCAGTCCCATAAAGCCCGGTTCTACAAGAAAGCCGAGATGAACGTCGCCGAGCTGCAGAACGTCGCTGGGCGACCTGGTGAATGACATCAGCGTCGAGGATCGAGGCTGGGCCGTTTACACCACCCGAAAAATCGACGAAATCCATGACAAACTGCTGGAAGGAGTCATGCGGCAAGTGAGGTTTGCGGTTTTCCGCTATCCTGCTGCTTGGCTGTTCCGTTTTATGCGCGCAGGACCGGGATTTCTTGACTCCTAATGAGATAGACCAGGTCCGACTGGCGCAGGAACCCAATGAGCGGCTGTTCCTGTACGTCCAGTTCGCGAAGACCCGCATCGACCTTCTTCAACAGTACATCGCAAATCCGAAGCCCGGCCGCAGCCTTTTCATCCACAACACGCTCGAAGATTACAGCAAAATCATCGAAGCGATCGATACCGTTTCGGATGATGCGTTGCTGCGCAAGGTCAACATCGACAAGGGCACGATCGCCGTATTGAATGCCGAGAAGGACTTCCTCGCGGCGCTGAGCAAGATCCAGGACGGCAATCCCCCGGATCTCGACCGCTACAAATTCGTGCTGACTCAAGCCATCGACACGACAAGCGACAGCCGAGAGCTTTCGATGGAGGACTCCAAGCAGTCGCGGCGCTGAGCTTTCTGCGGAAGATGCTAAGGAGAAAGCCGAAGCGCGAGGCTGTGATGTCGCAGTCAGAGGTGGCAGACCGTAAGAAGGGCGCCGACGCCGACGACAAAGGAAAAGAAAAAAGTACCCTCACTTTTCAAGCCTGGGGAAAAGAAGCCCGACGACCAGTAACGTAATCTGAGAGACAGAAGGGCTAATCGGCATTGGGCCACCATCACCATCATCACGGCACCGGCTGGGTGCTTCGCGTTTCACTCGCGGTGACGCTGGCGTTCACTGCTACTCGAGGCGTCGCAGGGCTTACGTCGCACAGTCTGGCTCTGCTGTCCGATGCCGGACATAACTTCACCGACGCAATTGCGCTTCTGCTGGCCGCCGTTGGCCTGTACCTGCAGGGCAAACCCGCCGATGCTCGAAAGACATACGGATATCAGCGCGCCGGCGTAATTGCGGCTTTTCTCAACGCCGCGACTTTGGTCTTGATTTCGCTTCTCATCTTTGGGAGGCCATCACGCGCTTCATGCATCCGCAACCCGTGAACGACCGGGTGATGATCTGGGTCGCGGCCATCGCACTCGTGATGAACGGCGGGCATCATGCTGGCCTTGCACAAAGGTCAGAGGGGCGACATCAATGTCCGCGCTGCGTTCATTCATATGCTGGGCGATGCCGTCGGCGCCGTCGCCATTATCATTGGCGCGATCGCAATCCGTTACACCGGTTGGCACTTCATAGATCCGGCGTTATCGATTGCTTTGGCAGCCCTGATCATCTATTCGGCTTGGGACATCATTCACGAGTCGCTGAACATTCTTCTTGAAGGCACGCCCCGCGGAGTAGATCTCAGCCGGGTAACCTGCGCTATGAGCGAAGTGGATGGCGTCCTGGATGTCCACGATCTGCACATCTGGAGCCTTGGCAGCAGCACGCACGCTCTCAGTTCGCACGTTCTGATCGAAGATATGCCGCCGTCGTCTAGTGACAACATTCTCAAGCGCATCAATGCCGTGCTGTGCGGCTTCGGGATTCACCACTCCACGATCCAGTTCGAGCACGCGCCATGCGTTATTCGGGATACCGGCTGCCCCGTCAATGCACATGCGCACGATCATGCGCACGACCATCAGCACTAGCGAAGCCGTTTTCTGCACTGATCAATTCGCGCAATTCGGCCGTAACGCGTGTCCGGTCCTTCAATGACAAGCCTGTTGTCTCGACTGGTGTGAGTATGCGAACCGTAACCTCACCGCTTCGTATGATTCCTGCTCCATATGGCAGCACAGCGCGTGTTCCGAGCAGCACGGCAGGCACAAGCGGCACGCCGCTCGAATGGCAATATACGCTCCGCCTTCCTTGAACGGCCGGAGCACTCCGTCATGCGATCGCCCGCCTTCTGGAAACACCAGCAGCGAGACTCTCTTCTCCTGGATGACGTCCGCCGCGAGCTGCATCGTTTTCACTGCTGCGCGTGGATCTTCGCGCGGAACCGGCACATGGCCCGCGCGCGCTAAATGCCTCCCAGGAACGGAATATCGAAAAGACCCTTCTTTGCCAAAAACCGGAACTGCACCGGAATATGCCCCAGCATCACCGGAGTGTCGAAATAGCTGAGATGGTTTGCAATAAAAACGTAACTGCCTGCGGGTCGATGTGCTCCAGCCCTTCGATGCGAACCTTCACGCCTCCAAAGGCGAGCAATGTGCGCGCCCATGCTCGTGCCACCCGCATCTGCGCTCGCCCGGTCTCATCGAAGAATGAAACCAGCAGGCTGACGCTGCCAAAGAAAATCGTTGCCACAATTACCGCCGGATCGGCCAGTAAAACCCCTCGCAACCATCGCATGCAACTCAATTGTAAGAAGTCGAGCCTGCTTACACTGGGATCTTGGGACATGCCATTGTCAACATGACGAGCGTTGTTTCACTCATCGCGCTCGCTGCAGTTCTGCTGCGTGCTTCTCCGTTTCGCAGCCCGCAGCCTGGACGCTTTGCCGTTTGGCAGATCCTTCTCATCGTTTTCCTGGTCTTCATTCTTTTCTCGCCTGGTTTTCAGGTGCCATTTCTCCACGATTCCTACGGCTTGGTCGATCTCGCATCGCGCCAGACCGCCCGTGATGTCCTGCGCTTGTTCTACGCACATCCTGTTACCGGCGACTTTTTCTTTCGCCCGTTTTCCTACACGGCATTCTGGATCTACGCCAAAATCGGCGGCCTCAGCCCAGTGCGCTGGCACCTGTTTTGCATCGCCGTTCACACCTGCAACGCTTGTCTGGTGTTCTTGGTTGGCAGGCGGCTCGCCCTTCCCTGCAATGGAGCGTTCATCGCAGCCATGCTCTTCGCAATCGCCGGGTCTCGCGTGGAAGCAGTCACGTGGGTCGCGGCGCGCGTTGACCTCTTCGCAACCTGCTTACCTTACTCGCGTTGCTGTGCGCTTTCGCCATTGCAGGCACTGGTCGCCGCGTCTATTACGCTTTATTCGGTACAGCCGTGATCCTTGCGCTCTTATCGAAGGAGTCGGCGTTTTGTTTGCCGTTATTAGTCGCCGTCATTCTCGCGCGCAACAGGTGGACCCGCCGCGCCACCGCGATCACAGCGTTTGTCACAGTGTTGACCGCGCTGGTTTTCGTCTATCGCCGCTGGGTGCTCGGCACGATCGGCGGATACGGTGCTGCGTCCGGCCATCCTGACATCCTTCAGTTCTCCCCAATGCGAACATTCGAAGCCCTTGCGTTCCGGATGTGGGGCAGCCTGACCGTCCCGCTGAATTGGTCGAGATCACCCAACCCGTTCTTTTGGGCGGCGGCGCTTCTGGCAGTTGGCGCACTCCTGGCAATCGTCATTTGCAGAACTTCCGCTGACCGTCGCTTGCTCTGGATTTGTTTGGCCATGACCGTAGCCGCAGCGCTGCCGGCGCAGCATTTGCTTCTCCTCGCTTCGGACCTGAACGGCGCTCGCGTCGAATACCTGCCCAGCGTTGGCTTCGTTCTCTTCTGGGGAGCTGCGATCGGCGGGCTGCCAACCATGCGCATCCGCTGGCTAGCCGGCGTCGCGGTCATCACATTCTATGGCGTCACGCTCGAACACAATCTGATCGTCTGGCGAGATGTGGCCGACCTCGGGCGTCAGGCTTGCCGGAACTTCGCCAGCGTCCTGCTCACGGACGGCGCTAGCGAAGAACCCGTCTCCGTTCTCGACTTGCCCGCGAAAAAAGACGGCGTCTACTTTCTGAGCAATTCGTTCCCGGTTTGTGTACTAATGAACTCTGGGCTGAAGCATCCGCCGGAGATTGTCGAACATGGGAAGCGCGTTTACCGCTGGGACGATCGGACGAACCGCTTCAAGAGCGTCCGCTAGCCCGCCGCGCCCAACTCCGCCCGGATCGCATCCGCAATCCGTCGGGTCCAGCGCTCGACCTGTTCATCCGACGCCGCCTCGACCATCACGCGCGCCAGCGGCTCGGTCCCGGAGAACCTCACCACCACTCGGCCTAAAGCCCATTGAATTCTTGCTCAGCGGCCGAGATCTCCGCCTGCACGCTCGTCGAATTCGACAAGGGCCGTTTCGTCTTCACGCGAACATTGACCAGTTTCTGCGGGAAGCTCTCAATTTCCCGTATCAGCTCATCGAGTGTGCGCCCGCGAATCGCGCACAATCTCCAGCACCGCAGCGCCGTCAGAATTCCATCGCCCGTCGTCGCATACTCCGCGAAGATGACGTGTCCAGACTGTTCGCCGCCGAGTACCGCCTCTCGGCGCAGCATCTCTTCGAGCACGTATTTGTCGCCCACCGGCGTGCGGCACATCGCAATCCCGTACCGCTCCAGTGCATTCTGCAACCCCAGGTTCGACATGATCGTCGCAACCACCACATCGCCCCGCAGCCGCCCTGCCTTCTTCAGCGCCACGCCGCCCAGGAACAGAACCGCATCGCCATCAACCATCCGCCCCGAACCCGTTACAAACAACGCACGATCCGCATCTCCATCGAACGCCACGCCCAGATCGGCTCCTGAGGCAACCACCTTTCCCGCAAGCCTTCCAGGTGCAGCGACCCGCAGTTCAAATTGATATTTCGCCCGTCCGGGACACTCCGATTGCTTCAACTTCGCCCCCAGCCGCCCAGCAGCTCCGGCGCAATCCCAGCCGCCGACCCGTTCGCGCAATCGCGACCACATGCATCGGAAACACGCCGCTCACTGTGCCGGCCAGCGACTCGGTATATAAATTGTCCAGCGCCGGATCTGCCGTTAACGGAATGCTGGGCGCCTCTTCGTTGCGCGCCAGCCACTCCTTCATGAGCGATTCCAGTTCGAGTTCAACGCTCGTCGGCCAGTTTGTAACCGGAATGCCCGATCACCTTGAGGCCGTTGTCGTAATAAGGATTGTGCGAGGCCGAAATCATCACGCCGGCTACAAACGGCCCCGTTTTCGTTAGATATGCCAAGCCGGGCGTCGATATGATCCCGCAAAATCGAGCGTGCACGCCGGCCCGCGCCAAACCCCCGGCTACCTGCTCGGCGAGCCACGGGCCACTCTCCCGAGTGTCCATACCGATCAGCACTTCCGGGTGATCGGTCTCGTGTCCACGGCAGGCCCACGTTCCCAACGCAAAGCCAAGCGCGTACGCCGTACGCTTATCCAGAGGCGGCTCACCCGCTACTCCACGAATTCCGTCCGTTCCGAACAGTTCTCTCGACAATCTTGTTTTAGTGCTTCCTTCAAAACGCTCAGTGCGCCATAGCCGCGCAGACCAAATCCCGGAGATGCTTCAAATCTTTTTCGACATCTTCGCTCAGGTGTACGCGCAGCGCTCTCCTGTGCCGGTCCGCCAAAACCTGAAAGTCCCCGCGTGCCTGCGCCGCTTTGACGATGCCGAACGTATACTTCTGCTGTGGCACCGGCAAATCGTTCTTCTCATCGCAGGTAATTTGCAGAAAGACCCCGGAATTGGGCCCGCCCTTATAGGCCTGCCCCGTACTGTGCAGGAATCTGGGACCGAACCCGAGGACGGTCGCCACTTGCTTTGACTCGATGACTGCCCGCCGCATATCCTGCAGAATGTGTTCGTATTGAGGAAACATCGGGATGTAGGCAAGCAGGCCGAAGTAATCACCCGGTTTCAGGCGGTCGAGGTGCCGGCGGATCGACGCGCCGAGTGTATTGCTGCCGTTAATCAATGCCTTCGCGTTCGCCGCATCCGTAAACAGCTTGATGCCGTCCTGTTCCAGTAGCGGCTGTTCCGTCGGTAGTGAACCCGTCTTCTCGAACTCAGTTGTTAATTCGCGCGTCACCACCTTACTCGCCTCGACATCCGGTTGATCAAATGGGTTGATCCCGATCGCGTGCCCCGCCACCGCGGTCGCAATTTCCCACTGGAACATCACCTGCCCCAGGTCCTGCAGATCGTTAATGACGATTCTGATCACAGGTTGGCCGGCCTGCTCGATCTCGTCCAATGCTTCATCGAGTTCGCTCTCGCCATCGCGCGAGTATTTGATATACGCAAACACCCGATCAGACCCGTATGCCGCCGGTTCGACAAGCGGTTCACGATCGACCGGAATGAGACCATGCCCATGTTTTCCGGTGGATTCCGCCAGCAATTGTTCAAGCCAAGCACCCAAATCGTGAATGGACTTGGAACACAACAGCGTCACCTTGTCGCGGCTAAACTTTGCAGCCGCCGTGCCAAGAATTAAACCGAGCGACACACCCGGGTTTTTGTAAGCATCCGCTTGCTGGCACGCCTTCAGCATCACGCTGGTGCGCTTTAGAAGCGTTTCGGTATCGTAACCCGCCGCCGCATGCGGCACTAATCCGAAATCCGACAGCGCCGAATAGCGCCCTCCGATGCTCGTCAGCCCGTGATACACGCGCCGGAACCCGAGTTTATCCGCAACACCTTCGAGCTTCGAACCCGGATCCGTCACCGCAATAAAGTGATGCCCTGCCCTCTCGCCGACGCTCTTCCGAGCCTCTTCGTAGAAGTACTGCATGTAAATATTGGGCTCGAGCGTCGTGCCCGATTTGCTCGAAACGCAGAACAGCGTACGAGCCGGGTCGATCTTCGCGCGGACGCTTCGAATTTGCTCAGGGTCCGTCGAATCGAGCACCAATAACTGCGGCCATCCATCGCGCTTCCCGAAGGTCAGGCTGAACACTTCCGGCGCCAAGCTCGATCCGCCCATGCCCAGCAAAAGAATGTGTTTGAAGCCATCTTCCGCCACTTCCGCCGCCAGCGCTTTGAATTTGTCCACCGCGGCAAGCTGCTGCCCGACAATATCCAGCCAGCCAAGCCACTTGCTCTCATCGGCATTGGTCCACAGCGAGGCGTCTTTCTGCCACAACTTCGCTGTGTTGCCCGCCTCCTTCCACTGCTTGTGGGCTCTCGTTGCCGCTTCG
This sequence comes from uncultured Acidobacteriaceae bacterium, assembly GCA_963795905.1. GTDB lineage: Bacteria > Acidobacteriota > Terriglobia > Bryobacterales > Bryobacteraceae > Bog-105. The sequence goes on from CAWCJG010000006.1 coordinate 107,887, forward strand.
CCCAAATCGCCCGGAAGTACGTAGGAAAACATTTCGTTCATCTCGACTGCTTTAGCGTCCGCTGAACTCATCCTGCTCGATCCTCTTTACTTTCTGAAGCCGCCGCACGTGGCGCTCCTCATTCGAGAACTTGGCTGATAGAAAGGCTTCCGCGGCGTCCTGCGCCAGCATCTGCCCTATGATCCGCGCACCGAGCACAAGCACGTTCATATCGTCATGCTCCACGCCTTGATGCGCCGAGTAGTGATCGTGACAAAGCCCCGCCCGGATTCCGCGAAATTTATTCGCCGCTACCGAAACTCCCACGCCGCTTCCGCATACCAGAATCCCGCGCTCTGCGGTTCCGGAACGCAAATCTTCCGCGACCAGAATCGCGTAGTCTGGATAGTCGTCCGGCTTGCCCGGCTCGAATGTGCCGACATCGTGAACTGTATGACCGAGCTTCTGGATGAACTCGATCAGTTGCTTCTTCATTTCGAAACCGGCGTGATCCGCCCCAATTGAGACTTTCATTGGTCCATCCGCTAGCTTAACGCCGCGAACGTTCGGCTTTACCGCCGCAACACCAGCGTGGCGTTCAGTCCACCGAACGCGAAGGTGTTGGAAATGGCAAAATCGACTCGGCCCTCCCGAGCCGTGTTCGTCACCAGGCTGAATCCAGAGCATGCCGGATCGGGCGCATTGAAGTTAATTGTCGGAGGAATGATCCCCTCCCGCAAGGATCGCAGCGTGACGATCGCCTCTACTGCGCCGGCGGCCCCAAGCGTGTGGCCATGCATGGATTTACTAGAACTGACCAGCAGATTGTCACGCAACCCAAATACCTCACGAATCGCTTCGCTCTCCGTGGCATCGTTCGCCTGGGTTCCGGTACCGTGTGCATTGATGTAGCCAATGTGCGAAGCATGGAGGCACCCATCCTGCAAAGCCCACCGCATCGCGCGCGCCGGTCCCTGACTGGTCGGCTGCGTAATGTGATGCGCATCGGAACTCATTCCGAAGCCTGCGATCTCACCCAATATCACGGCGCCCCTGCGCTTGGCATGTTCCCAGTTTTCGAGCACCAGGATGCCCGCGCCTTCGCCGAGGGAAAGCCCGCGCCGGTCCGCCGAAAACGGCCGGCATGTATCCGGAGCCACCACGCGCATAGCTTCCCACGCGCGCAGTAATCCTTCCGCAAACACCGCTTCGCTCCCACCCGCAATCGCCACGGTGGCCTGCCCGCTTCGCACCATCCAGAAGGCTTGCCCGATCGCGTGGTTGGACGATGAGCACGCCGTCGAAACTGTATACGCCGGGCCGTGAATTCCCCATTCGAGCGAGATCCGGCTCGCCCCGGCATTCGACATCGTGCGCGGGATGGTGAGGGGAGCGACTCGCGGATTGTTGTCTCGATACAGCCTGCGATAACCATCTTCTTCAGAGAACTGGCCGCCCACACTGCTGCCCGTGATCACCGCGGTGGTCTCGCCGAGTTCGCCGTCAAACGCCAACCCACTCTGAACGATTGCTTCCCGTGCGGCCACCGTCGGCGAACTGCGCAAACCGCTCCAGCATCAGCAGATCTTTTTCGGAAAAATACTGCAGCGGATCGAATGACAGTGCCTGCGCTCCGGTTTGGAAGCGGTAAGGCGGACTACCCGGATCGCTCAGCGGCCGAATGCCTGCTTTTCCTGCAACGATCCGCGGCCAGCATTCCTCTGTGTTGTTGCCGAGGGCACAGATTAAGCCGAGCCCCGTAACAGCGACGCGGTTCATGGCGTGGGGGCTTGCGATTTCTCAGCCAGCAACTGCCGCACGCCCTGAACCGTGTCGCGTACGGATTTCAGGTTCTGCACGGCATCATCTGGAATGTTGATCCCAAATTCGTTCTCGACCGCAAACACGATGTTGATGCCATCGAGTGAATCGATTTTCAATTCCTCGAACGTGCTGTCCAGAGTAATGGACTCCACAGGTATCCGTTGCGTCTGAGCGATGACTCGAATGACATGCGCGCCTAGGTCATCCGTTCCAGGTGTTTCGGGCATTATTCAGTACCCTATAATAGCGTCCTCAACGCGCATTTCTCGCCTGAAGCTCGGAGACAAGCCCGCACCAAATCGTCAGATTCGATCGCGGTAAAGCGATTCCCTTCGGCATCACGCCGGAGCTATCTCGCGCTTACTTCAATGCAAGCTTATAGCCCGCGCTACCGGGAGCACTTCCATCGACCGGGACTACGTTGACGCTGTCATCAACATCCCGCATCGACACAACTCCGATCGCGCCCGGTGTCGCCGCAACGCTGGCTTTCACCTGCGCCGCGGAGGCCATCAGATGCGGCGTGTTTACCGTCTTCCCTTGAAAGTTCATCTGCATGAAGTACTTCTTGTACTCCTGCTCCGTCATACCGCAGACTTCCTTTAAGAGCGTATGCGTTTCAGGATGCTCGAGGGAAAGAGTAACTGTGACGAGCTTGGTACCGTTCGGCCACTTGTCTTTTGTGCCGAGCAGTATCCCTTTCAGCTCGTTCGAGGTGGTTGAGAGGACCGCCGTCTTCTTGTTGACGATAACCGCCAAATCGCTGTCGGCAGGACCGCCCGCCAAGGCAAATGAAGCAACTGCCGCTGACAAAATCAGAAGAACTGTTCGGATTTTCATGTGCGTGTGCTCCTAGAAAGTGAACGCAATCTGCGCATCTAAGCCATTGCTGAATTGCTGGTTCCGCTGTTCGAGCAGGTTGTACTGCAGCTTGAACGCGGCAAATTCCGCGGCTTCCCACCGCATGCCCAGCGACGGTCCCATGTATAGCCCGTTGTATACGTTCACGGGATCGCCCATCGGCGAATTGACGAATTGGTAGCGGACGTAAGGACGCACAACGCCGAACTTACGCGAAAGCTGTGTATATGCGAGCGGAGTATTGAAAGTACGCCCGCTTTCCATGTGATTCGTCAGTAGGACGCCTTCATTCATGAACTCCCAAGTGGGATTGATGTAGACGGCATAGACGCTGCTGATCGTTTGGTCTACCCCGGTCAGGCCGGGCGGTAGTAACCGGTCCTTGTACAAGGAGCCTCCCACCTGCAGACTCGGCATAGCCTCCGGATTGATGTATGCGGCCACGTTGAAGGCCTTGGCATTGCGATCCGAATAGAAGTTCTGGACTGCGCCCGGGGCGTTCTTATCGGATGGGCGGCCATTGCCGACCTCCGCGATCCAGTGCAACCCTAGCTTGTCCGTGCCCGGCACAAGACCGGTGACAGTCGCCCCGACTGTATGCACCGGCAAAAGCCCGCCGCTATCTTCGAAGAAGTACATGAAAGGACGCCCGGTCGCGGTCTGAAACCACGTGCCGTGATGGAAGGCGGTGTTGTAATAGCCGATCGCCGTGTGGAACCGGCCGCCGCTGATTTCGAAGTACTTACTCTTGTGGTAAGTCAGCATATACCGTTCAACGTCCAGCCCGAACGTATTCGTGGCATCGGAGCCGATGACGATCTCCGACATGAAGCTGAGGCTGTCCGATAAATGCGAATGCGTCATGAGCGCGAGTTCGCCAGCCTGGAATGTGGTGTGCGGCGTCGCGCCCAGCGGGAAGATCAGCGGATTCGAATCGGAACCGATTCCGAAATTGAAATCAAAGTAACCGTTGATGTTGAGCAGTTGGCCAACGCCAATCCCGGAATGTTCGTGAGCACTGGTATCAACGCCCAGGCCTCCGTTGTCTCCAGAAGCACTGGCGGTTTGCTCCGTTGGCGGTGCGACCGCCGGCTGGGGAGCCGTTGTTACCTGCGCGACTGCGGGAGTTGAAGGCGATGCAGCCTCACTCTTCGCCACAACGGGCGCAGCCGCCGCAGTCTGGGAGTCCAGTTTGTGCTCTAGTTCTTGGATCCTCTGCTCGTCGGCCGCGAGGCGTTCCAGCAACTTATTAACGGTTTGCTGATCGACGGGTTGAGAATTGACAGGCTCCGCCGCAGATTGCGCGATGGCGAATCTGCCGATCCCGACAACCAGAACCGCACACAGCGTCAAGCGATTCGGAAAACGCATACGCCCAAGTAGTGGGCGAAGGTAACCAGTAATCTTGCTGGTAGTTGATCCTTTTTTCTACGTATGCCTACGGGGGATAGGTTCAGCGGGACGAGGACTCCAAAAGCGAGAGGCCGCGCGCAAAGGATGCGCCCGGCCCCGATATCCAAAAGCGAAGAAAGCTTACTTAAGAAAGTAGCCCACCATGACCGAGCGAGGCAATCTCCCACCCCGTGATGCGGTACTTCGCCAGCATGGGCGGAAGCAGCAGATCCAACACATTCGGTTTGGCCGAACGGAAACAGCACGGCGCGGAAATCATCGGAATGTCATCCTTGTAGCTGAGCAACATCAAATTGCCTGGCTCGACCGGTGCGAGGAATCGTTCGAGGTGCGCTCCCATGCGCGCGAACGAACGGCCGATCACGTCTTCAGGGCCGGCGGGTGCTGTCGTGGATGCAACTAAGATGGCTCCCGGGCGAGTGCGCAAGAGGTGCTGCAAGGAACGAGTGACCTGCTCCTCATCCTCCACGGCCGTCAGCGCATAGCGCACGGTCGCGCCGAAACGCTCGAGCCTGGTCCTCACCACGCCTTCAAACAAGGTGCGCGCACGATCGCCATGCACCGGATCGGTATAAAGGACCGCCACGTTCGGTTCGCGAACCGGCCGTGCCTGCAGAATCGGCCCGCGCTCGTTCAGAATGGACAGCACGGCTTCAAGCTGCGCCTGCGAGACCGCGAAGGGGGCGCTCTTCACAGTGGCGACGCGTTCGCCAGCCTTCACGTACTTGTAGTTGTTTACCGTCGCAATCACGACGCTGGCGGTGCAATTGAGCTGTTTGAGCAACTCATCGTCGACCAGGATACAAGCGTCTTCGGTTGTGACCAAGTTGGCCCGGCCGCCCGCTGCCATGCGAATTTCAATCGCGCCGCAGCACATGGCGCCGGCCACGGCAACCACTGCGTCATCTTCGGAGACTTCGCCGTCCTCTAATTCAGTGACCCAGACCTGTTGCATTCCTTCGGTCTGCAAAAGGCGGACGTCTTCATCGCTGAGGACGTGGCCTTTGGCCAGTAATTTTCGCCCACCCGGCCGAAAAATCGTGCAGCAAAGAATACGGCCTGAAGATGCCTGAATATCTACCGTTTGAGCCCGCATTTGTGTTCCCCTCCTGCAATTTAATTCAGTACTAAGCAGCTCGGTACTGACTATACCAGTACTTACCGGGAAAAAGCTAGAAAATTTTGATGAGAGTAGGCAAAATTTTCTACACACCGGCGGGTCAAACGTAAATACGTCGCGATCCGGGGGGCTTTTCCCAGCTAAATCAATGGTTTGTAAGTTTTGCAGGATTTGGTAGCTGGACCAAACCCAAGTCCTGCGTACTCCGGAAATGGAGCAGCACAGCAGAGGGGTTGGCGGGCTTCAGGCGCTTAATGACCGCGATTTCATCGCAGCAGTTAAACTTCGGACAACGCAAACAATCCTTCCACACTTTGAGCGGCAGTTCGCCTCGTTCTACTTCAACAAAACCTAATTTGGCGAAAAAGCCGGGCGAGTAGGTGAAAGCGAATATATTATCGAGATCATTTTCCCGCGCTTCCCGTTCCAGCCCTTCGACAATAGCCCGACCGACACCGGATCGCTTCAAATGTGGCTGCACCGCCAGCGACCTCACCTCAGCCGCTGTGGGGGAATAGAAATGCAGCGCACCGCAGCCGAGTAGGTTTTCGCCCTCGTAAGAAACGTGGAAATCGCGAATGTTCTCCGACATTTCGAATTCCGTGCGCGGCAGCATGATTCCGTTAGCCGCATAGGAGTTTATCAGCTTGAGGATTGCCGGAATGTCCCGCATGGACGCTTTGCGAACGGCGATCGCCGCGAGCGTACTCATGCGGCTTGGCCCTCATGCACAATACGCGTCCCGACCGCATCTCCGCGCAATACACGCGCGCACACGTCATGCTCCCGGCCGAGCGCAATCGTGACCTCACGCAGACCACCGGCCAGGGCGACGAGGGCCGATTCCAGCTTGGCCTGCATCCCCCCGTGCGCTATCCCTGATTCGATCAGCCCCCGCAGCACCTCCGGCGTCAAGCTCGGAATCAGTGCGCCCTTTTCGTCCTTCACACCCGGCACGTCGGTCAGAAACAACAATTGACGCGCGCCCCATCCCGTCGCACACGACACGGCCATTGCATCGGCATTCACGTTGTACACCTGACCGGAATGATCGCCCGCGATGCAGGCGACGACCGGCGTAAACCCCTCTCGTATGAGCCCCTCGAGCAGCGCGCCGTTACTTTTTACCGGCTTCCCGACAAACCCCAATTCCGGACTCAGTTGCTCTGCAACGGTCAGCGGCCCATCTACACCCGAAATTCCGATGGCCGCGCGACCCGCTGCAATCAGCGCGCCCGCGAGCTGTTTGTTTACGCTGCCGGCAATTACTTTCACCACCGCGTCAATGACGGGCGCATCGGACACTCGCAGCCCGCCCACAAACCGGCTCTCTACGCCTCGCTCTTGAAGGTAGCGAGTGACCTGTTTTCCCCCGCCATGCACGACGACGAGTTGATGCTCGCGGGCCACCCCTGCGAGTTGCCGCGCAATCGCGCCCAAGCTCTCGGCATCGTCCAGCAGTGTGCCGCCGAGCTTAATCAGGACCTTCTTCAAAGCAGGGCCTCTGTTTCCGGATACCCCAGCACCAGATTCATGTTCTGCACCGCCTGGCCAGCCGCGCCCTTCGTCAGGTTATCGATCGCGGAAACGATCACTAGCCGCTGGCTTTCGGCATCAAACACGAACCCGATATCGCAGAAATTCGTCCGCGCTACCGACCGCACATCGGGGAACTTCCCGGGACTGTATAGCCGGACGAACGGTTCGTCGCCATATGCGTCTTCGTAAATCGACAAAATATCGACCGCCTTCTCGACGCGCTGCGTTCGCACGTACATCACCTCGAGAATGCCGCGATCGATCGGGATTAACTGAGCAGTGAAGGTAAACTCGCGCTCGCCCAAACCCGAGTTCTGCAGCACTTCCGGCACGTGCCTGTGCTCCATTACTGCATAAGCCAAGAAGTTGTCGCTCACCTCGCAAAAGCTCGTTTTCAGCGATGGTTTCCTGCCGGCACCGCTCACGCCGGATTTCGCGTCGCAAATGATCCCGCGCGCGCGATCTACGATACCGGCCTGCAGCAGGGGCCGCAGCGCTAAGTTCGCGGCTGTCGGATAGCATCCGGGATTCGAAACGAGCTGCCGCCCTACAATCTGTTCGCGGTAGAACTCGGGCAGGCCATATACCGCTTGGGCAAACAACTGTGGAGCGCCGTGCCGCTCCTTGTACCAGCGCGAAAACGTTTCCGCATCGCGCAACCGGAACGCTCCACTGAGATCAATCACTTTGATGCCTGCGGCGACGAGCGGAACCGCTAATTCAACGGAAGCTTCTGCCGGCGTGCACAGGAAAACGAGGTCCAGCTTTTCCTGCCGGATCGCATCTGCGGTGGCAGGGAGCGTCTTGGGAGGGCGCAGGCCGAGCGGTTGGGGCCGTGCCTCTGCATCGGACCGGTGCTCCAGCAGTACCGCTTCCACTCCGTCGTGCCTCGCCAAAAGCCGCAGCAATTCCGCGCCAGCGTACCCGCGGAACCCAACGACACCAACATTGTGCCGCGTTGAATAATTATTCACGTCTACGAATAATTATAACCTGCAGGGACGGCCAGGGATCATGTCCCTAATCCGCCCGAAGCGCTGTCATTGGGCTGACGCGCGTGGCTCGCAGGGCGGGCACAACACAGGCAAGCGCCGCAGCGACGATTCCCACCAGCGCCGCCAAGGTGAACGTCAGCGGATCGGCAGCGCTTACTTGGTAGAGCAAGCTCCCCAGAAATCGGGAGAACGCGAGACCAAGTACGAGTCCCGACAGCGCCCCCCAGAGTGCGAGTTTCATGCCACCGCGCACAACGCCGCCGATCACATCCCGTCGTTTCGCCCCGAGCGCCATCCGAATACCAAACTCAAGCATGCGCTGTCCTACCGAGTACGCGATAACGCCATAGACGCCCATGGCCGATAACAGCAAAGCCAGTCCGGCAAACAGGCCGATGAGTGCGAGTGTGAAGCGCGAGGTCGAATAAGATCGATCCGCGATGCGGTCCATCGCGCGAATGTCGGCCACTGGCAGAGTGCTGTCGAGCTGCCGCACTGCCGCGCGCAGGCGCTGCGCGAGGAATGGGGGATCGATATTGGAGCGAATGGCGAGGGAGAACTCGCGCATCGGAAAGGGCTGCTGGGTTTGCGGCCACCAGAAGGCGGGACGGGCCGCGCTGCTGGATGGCGTGTCTTTGATATCGCGGACAATACCTACCACCGTCATCCAGTCGCTCTCTTTAGGGTTATCGCTGAAAGTGACCTGACCTCCCAGCGCGTCGTGATTCCGCCAGAATCTGGCCATGGCCTGATTGATGATCAAGATCTTGGGAGAGGCAGCCGAATCGTGTTCATTGACCTCGCGTCCGCGCGTCACGCGAACGCCGAGCGCGCTGAAGTATCCGCTCGTCGCCATGTGATAGCGGGCGCTAAAAGAGTCGTGCGGCGGCGGTGTCTCACCCCGAATCACAAATCCCCCCGCGTTATCGTCCCAGCCGGTCCAGGGCAAATCGGAGCCGACTCCGGCTTGCACCACGCCCGGGACACTTCGGAGTTCAGCGAGCAGATTGTTCGTAAAGTTCGTGATTGCCGCAGTGTCCTTGTAACCGGCATCCGGCAACGAAATGGTAGCTGTCAGCACGTTATCTCCACGGAATCCAGGGTCGGTACGGAGCAGGTTCACGAAACTGCGCAACATCAAACCGGCCCCAATCAGCAACGCGCATGCGAGCGTAATTTCACTAATGACGAGTGCGCTGCGTAACCGCAACGTCATGCGGCTGCTCGTGGCGCTACGTCCACTCTCGTGCAAGGATTCGCGGAGATCCGTCCAGGACGCATTGAGCGCCGGCGCGAGTCCGAAGAGAAATCCCGTCACCACGGTGGCCGCGAACGTAAACAGGAATACGGGTCCATCCACGCGGATATCGGAAGCGCGTGGAAAATCCGCCGGCAGCAAGGTCACGAGGAGTTTCGTGCCCGGCACAGCAATGGCGCCGCCCAGAACGCCGCCTGCGAGCGCCAGGACGAGACTTTCTGTAAGCATCTGCCGGATCAGGCGAACCCGCCCCGCGCCGACGGCAGCCCGTATGCCCATTTCGCGGTTTCGTGCGGTAGCCCTGGCCAAGAGCAAGTTGGCGGCATTCACGCACGCGAGGATCAAAACCAAGGCAACCGCGCCGAGCAAAGCCAGGAGCAGCGGCTTGGTCTGACCGACAATCTCCGTCTCGAGCGGGCTGAGCAGGATGGCGACGCCTTCGCTGCTCCCAAAATGCTCTCGCGCGATCGCCTGCATCGTCGCCAGAAACTCACCCTGCGCCTGCCCCAAGGTCACCCCAGGGCGCAGACGAGCGATGGCGTCAAGATAGTGCGAGCCGCGGTCTTTCGGTGAATCGAAGGTAAACGGAATCCACGCATCCACTGTTTCGCCGTAAAGAACTGCGTGGTACACGTTGCCGGGGTGCTGCACTCCGGGTGGCATCACGCCCACGATCGTATACGGGATCTCATTGAGCCGGATGGTTCTGCCCAATATGTTGGGCGCGCGATGCAGAGTATTTCGCCAGATTCTGTCGCTGATTACGACTACGTTGCCGCGGCCCGGCAATTCGTCTCGCTGGTTAAATTCGCGCCCGAGGGCGGGCTTTAGCCCCAACACGTGAAAATACCCCGCCGTGACGGCAAACCCGGATAGCCGCACCGGCTCCCCGGTCCCGGAAAGTTGCAAATCGCTGTGCACGTAGGCCGCAAAGGATTCAAACGAGCGCATACGCGAGCGTACGTCCCGGAAATCGTTTGGATTGATGGGAAATTTCGGATGATCTTCAGTACGTGTGTATGCGCGCACCAGGCGCGCCGGGTCCTTGAACGGCAATGGCCGGACCAGCACGCCTTCCACAACGCTAACGATTGCGGTGGTTGCGCCTATGCTGAGCGCCAGGGTCAAAATCAGAATCGAGGTGAAGCTGGGCGTTCTGAGCAGCGTGCGAAATGCGTACTTCAAGTCCTGCAGAATCGTCTCGAACATGGCAGTCCGCCGCATATCGCGGCACTCCTCCTGTATTTGGGCGAGTCCGCCCAGCTTTTTCAGGGCCGCCGAGCGGGCCTCTTCAACAGAAACGCCTTCGACTCGATGGGCTGCGATCTCCGCATCGAGATGAAACAGCAACTCTTTCGCAAGTTCGCGTTCGACTGCGCTGCGATTGAATAGCGAACGCAGCCGGAGTCGCAAAATGTCCCATCGCCGCCGGTGCATATGCTTCTCAGGCCATCTGAATCACTAAGCCGATCGCATGGGACAGCCGCTGCCAATCGGCCAACTCCTTTTCGAGTTGCTGCCGGCCGGCTTTGGTCAATTGGTAGAACTTGGCTTCGCGGCCGGTCTCGGTCTTGGTCCATTTCGAGGAGATCCAGCCCTGTTGCTCCAGGCGGTGGAGCGCAGGATACAGCGCGCCTTGGGTAACCTGCAATACATCCTCGCTGACCTGCTCGATACGCTTTGCGATCGCCCAGCCGTGCTTCGGTTCAACGGAGATCGTTTTAAGGATCAGCAGGTCCAGCGTGCCTTGAATCAGATCGGAAGGACGGCTCATGCATGCACGCCCAAGTTATTTACAATTCCCATGCCTAAGTAACTTATACATCGGCGCGTCCGATATATCAACAGTCCGGTTGCAAAGCCCACCCCAGAAGGCGACCGTCCGCGCCACGGACAAGCGACAAAGGGCTAGTGGTCAGCGGTGGGATCTTTGAAAAAACGAACCCATTAGCCGCGACAACGGTCTTTGAAGGAACGAACCCACGGCTAACCGCCGGGGCCTTAACCGCTGCTAAACGCTGATAAACGCCGATTCAAAAAGGAACCACACGGTTCAGGCGGCTTTCGTGTGCTCCTCCCGAGTGGCTTCGGCGTCAAGAACAGTCATTTGGGGCTGTGATGTCGGCGAGTTTGAGGGAACGAACCCAACGCTGGTGGCGGCCGCAGTCTGTTTTGAAGGAACGAACCCACCGCTCACCGCCGGGGCCTTTTGTGAGGCAGCCCTTTCCTGGAGTTTGCGCTCCTTCTTTAGTTCGCGTAGAGTTTTGAACGCCTTATAGAAGCTGCGTTCGGCGCGGCCGTGCATACGCTGGGCGGCTTCGGCTTCGCTGGGCTGCGGGCGATCCAGGCTCAGGAACATGGTTTCGAGACGGCGGTAGCGCTTCATCAGCCAGTAGTGTTCGGCCATTTCCTGAACGAACAGCGCTTCGGTCTCATTGGCAGGTTGGTGCTCGGCGAAGAGGGTGGCTTTGAGCGCATCGAGCTGCGCCGGATCCTCGCTTGGGATGACGAGGCGGCTCGAGTAGAGGCCGTGCTTGAAGCTGTTCTGGCTGGAAATCGCCTTACCTTGTTCCGTTTTCGGCCCGCTGCTGAGTTGGGCATTCGCACGATTTGCTTCGAGGCGGGCGTCGGAAGTGAACTTCATAAATTTGGATGATCCTCCGCGCGTGTTTTCGCACGAGGGGCGTTCGGGTTCGGCTCGGGGCGGTCTGTATGTATATGGTCTATCGGCTTTTAGAATTTCCGAGATTTGTGAACGTTTTTGAAGATCCTGAATATTTTCGGCGCGCAACTCTATCCAAACGAATGATGCGGCTAACGAATAACACCATTCTCATCACGGGTGGCGGAACCGGCATTGGCCGGGGTCTTGCGGAAGCGTTTCATAATCTCGGCAACGAAGTGATTATTGCGGGGCGACGAAAAGAACCGCTAGCGCAGACCGCCGCCGCCAATCCCGGAATGCGGCACGAGCTTCTGGATGTTCAGGATCCCGCCGACGTCCGGCGCTTCGCAAGCAAGATCGTCCAGCGATATCCGGCACTCAATGTAGTCATCCCGAACGCCGGCATGATGAAAGCAGAAGACCTGAAGACGGGCGATGTGAGCGTGGCCGAGGAAACCATCGCGACGAACTTGCTCGGGCCGATCCGGCTAGTAGCCGAATTTGCGCCGCACTTACTGAAACAGGCGAATGCGGCCATTCTGACCGTAACTTCCGGATTGGCTTTCGTGCCGCTGTTTCTGACCCCAACTTACTCGGCGACAAAGGCTGCGGTCCACTCGTGGACGCAATCCCTGCGATTTCAGTTGCGAGGCACATCGGTGCAGGTCATCGAAATAGCACCACCCTATGTGCAGACCGAATTGTTCAGTCCAAGCCAAGCGAGCGATCCACACGCAATGCCGTTAAGCGAGTTCGTTTCGGAAGTAATGCAGATTCTAAAGGCGACACCGGATGTGAGGGAGGTACTGGTCGAGCGCGTGAAGGCACAGCGTTTTGCCGAAGCCAGCGGCAACTATCAAGAATTTTACGACCGATTCAATGAAATGAGGGCGGCCGATCTCGCGACGCGTGCGAAAGCCTGATGAGAGCGCAGTCGTGGCCATAATTGGACCCGTTCTCGTGGGCCGACATATACGTCTCGAGCCACTCAGCCCAGCGCATATCTCCGGCTTGGAGAGGGCTGCTTCGATCGATCGAAGTTTGTATCGATGGAGTCCAGTGCCAAACGGGGTTGACGAGGTTACCTCGTATGTGAATACTGCCCTCTCGTGGCGAGAGGCCGGTACCGCGGTGCCGTTTGCAATGATCCGCCTGAACGACGGCGTCGTGATCGGCTCCACTCGGTATTGGAACATCGAGAAATGGCCCTGGCCGTCGAATCACGACAGGCATGGGCGCGTGGCGCCGGATGCGTGTGAGATCGGCTATACCTGGCTGGCGAGCTTTGCCATTCGAAGTGCGGCCAACACGGAGGCCAAGTTCCTCATGCTCGAGCATGCGTTCGAGCAGTGGCATGTGCTGCGCGTCTGTTTTCACACGGACCGCCGAAACGAGCGATCCAGAGCGGCACTCGAGAGGATCGGGGCAAGATTTGAGGGAATTCTTCGGGCGCACCGAATGGCGGCCGACTTCACGCCTCGCGATTCTTATCGTTATTCCATCGTGGCGGATGAATGGCCCTCAGTGAAGGAGCGGTTAAACGAAGTCATGAACAGCGTGCGGACAACACCAGCGTGAGGGCGTCTTGTCCCGGTAGCGTTACAACTGCTCGTACGTGGACCGTGCCGCCAAATCTCCGATGATCGGCAATCGTACCTGCTGGCCCTTTGCCGCCTTCACTAATAGATAGATCCAGGCGACCACCAGCACCATTTTCAGGGCCTCGCTGAGCCCGTGTCCCACACCTCCCCCAAACAGCATCGTCGGGCCGAGCGCGTCCAACACTAAGCGCGCAAGAAAGAGGTAAAGCGATTGGAAGGCATCGAACCGCAACCGCAGGTTCCCCCGGTAGCGCTCGCTTAGTAGCACCAGAATCGACGGAATCACGCCGAAGACCGGCAAGTAGCAAAGGATCGCAACATTACGGTCGGTCATGCCGGCGCCAAGCCGCTGGCACGGAGTCGAGGCCGACTTGAGCTGCCGAGTTCCGCACTGAGGGCAAAACACCGCCACATCGCTGATCTCTTTCCCACAGGTCGTGCAGTACGGCATTAATCTGCTTCCACTTAAAAAAGACGTTAACAGATCCGATTTTGTTCTAGCGTTTGTGCGGGGTTTTGGCTAGGAGCTTGTTGAAAAGGGCACGATTCATCCATGGAGGTGTTTCCGAGCGGCGAAAGCGACCCGTAGCGAAAATTTCCGCTACCAATCGCTGCGCTTGGCTCCGATCAGGGTCAACAAAACTCCTGGTGTAGTGCGGCATTCAGAGTGCTGAAACCGAGCCGTGAGCGAAAGCGAACCCAGTTTGTGGGCGCTTACGCTTCCGGCTCAGTGTCAAAATTTCGGAAGGCGTCCAGACCCCAGGTATGGTTGAGGCGTATGTTACCCCGCAGTATTTCAGCCGAACTCCACTAGGCCGAGGCGCGGAACTGCTTCGGCCGTTCGCGCTGGGCCTCGCTCAACGCGCGCCGAACGCCTGCCGCGTCGAAGTTCGTACCATAAACCGGGGTGGCTGGCTGCTGCCGCCACGATTCGTCGAGCCCTCCTGCATCCACGGGATCGAAGCCTAGTTGATCCACCAGACTCATGACGACCTGTTTAGCCCGCGCGTCGTCGCCTGAAATGGGGAGGGCGATGCGCCCCGGCGCTCCGGCTGGACGGCCCAGTTCCATCAGATGCTCGGCGTGAATGTTGTTGAATGCCTTGATCACCGGTCTGCCCAGTTGGCGTTCCACCCAGCGGCTCTCGGGAAGTCCTCGCTCAATTTCGTCGATGCGCCCGTCGCGCTGCTGCGGATAGTAGTTGCCGGTATCCACCACGGTCACCGTCTCAGGTACTTCGGCGAATAGATCTTTCGGGAGATCCGGAATGTTCTTTTCCGGAATTGTGACGATCACCACCTCAGCCGATCTTGCCGCTTCCGCCGCAGTCACCGCCTTTGCGCCTGTCTCTCTTGCCAGACCGGCGAGTGACGCCGGCCCTCGCGAATTCGCCACGAACACTTCGTGCCCGAGCTTACGTAATCGTTTTGTCAGGGTTCCGCCAATATTGCCGGAGCCGATAATCCCAATCTTCATTTCGAATCTCCTCTCGGCTGGATGCCTGTCCCCCTCACTCCAGTTACACTGGAATTAAACGCTCGAATTATGCTCGATGGAATGCTCGCCAAGGTCTTTGGCACCAAGCACGACCGTGAGATCAAGGCGATCCGTCCAATCGTGGCGGCAATCAACGATCTGGAGCCTCATATCCAGAGCCTCTCGGACACGGAACTGGCTGCCAAAACGGTTGAATTCAGACAGAAGTTAGACAACGGCGCGGAATTGGACGATCTGTTGATCGAAGCCTTTGCCGTCTGCCGGGAAGCTGGCTGGCGCATCCTCAACATGCGCCACTTTGATGTGCAGTTGATCGGCGGCGTCGTGCTGCATCGCGGCCGCGTGGCCGAAATGAAGACCGGCGAAGGCAAAACGCTGGTTGCGACGCTACCCAGCTATCTGAACGGCCTGGCCCGTCAAGGTGTGCACGTCGTTACGGTGAACGATTACCTGGCGCGCCGCGACTCGGAATGGATGGGCCGTATCCATCGCTTCCTCGGTCTGACTGTCGGCACGATCGTGCACGACCTCGATGAACGCCAGCGCTACGACGCCTATCACAGCGATATCACGTACGGCACCAATAACGAGTTCGGCTTCGACTATCTGCGCGACAACATGAAGTTTCGGCTCGAAGACTGCGTGCAACGCGGCTTCAACTTCGCCATCGTGGATGAAGTCGATTCGATTCTCATTGACGAAGCGCGTACGCCCCTGATCATCGCCGGTCCCAGCGAAGAGTCAACGGACAAGTATTACAAGGTCAACCGCATCATTCCGTACCTGGAGCGCGGCGAGGTCATCCAAGGCAAGGAACCCGGCCAGTCCTACACGACGGGCGACTTCACAGTCGACGAGAAACATCGCAGCGTCGCATTGACCGAGCAAGGCGTGCTGAAAGTGGAGAAGCTCCTTGACAGTTCGAACCTGTACGATCCGGCAAACATCGAGCTGAACCATCACGTCCAGCAGGCACTGCGCGCCCACATCCTGTATCAGGGCGACCGCGATTACGTGGTCCAGGAAGGTCAGGTGATCATTGTTGACGAGTTCACCGGACGCCTGATGCCAGGCCGCCGCTGGAGCGATGGGCTTCACCAGGCCGTGGAAGCGAAAGAAGGGGTCAAAATCGAGCGCGAAACCCAAACGCTCGCGAGCGTCACCTTCCAGAACTTCTTCCGCATGTACAAGAAGCTGTCCGGCATGACGGGTACGGCAGATACGGAAGCAGCGGAGCTCGGCAAGATCTACAACCTCGAAGTCACTATCATCCCAACCAACCGGCCGATGATCCGCATCGAAAACCCGGACATTGTCTATCGGACCGAGGCCGAAAAGTTCCGCAACGCCGCCAACGAGATCAAAGTGCTGCAGGAAAAAGGACGGCCTGTCCTTGTCGGCACGATCTCTGTCGAGAAATCCGAAAGGCTCGCCACCATACTTCGCAAAATGGGCGTCAAGCACGAGGTGCTCAATGCGAAGAATCACGAACGGGAAGCGCACATCATCGCGCAGGCCGGACGCAAAGGCGCCGTGACCGTGTCCACCAATATGGCGGGCCGCGGTACCGATATCCTGCTGGGCGGGAACGCGGACTTTCTTCTTGAGGACCGGCTGGCCAAAATGGGCAAAACGGCCGAAATGCTGCCACCCGGGGAGCTCGACCGTTTCAAGGCGGAAATCAAAGCACAAATAGAGAAGGAGCACGACGAGGTGGTCGCGGCCGGCGGTTTACACGTGCTCGGCACTGAGCGCCACGAATCGCGCCGTATCGACAATCAGCTTCGCGGCCGCGCGGGACGGCAGGGCGATCCCGGCAGTTCCCGTTTCTATCTCTCCTTGCAAGATGACCTGCTGCGCATCTTTGGCGGTGAGCGTATGCAGGGGCTCATGCTGCGCCTTGGCATGGAAGAAGACGTTCCCATCGAATCGCGCCTGATCACCCGTCGTATCCGGTCGGCGCAGGAGGCCGTCGAAGCGCAACACTTCGCCTCCCGTAAGCACGTTCTCGAATACGACGACGTGATGAACAAGCAGCGGCAGGCAGTCTACAGCATGAGACGCGCACTGCTCGAAGGCGCGACGCAGAAGGAGCGCATTCTCGACATCGTGGCCGGCGTGGTCGCGAGCTACATCGACCAGTTCTGCCCGCACAATACACGTCCCGATCAATGGGACACGCAGGGCCTGCAAACCGCTGTGCTGAATCAGTTCGGCGCGAAAATCGAAGCCGAAGATATCCTGAGCCGGTCGCGGGATGAAGCCGAGCGCTTCATCTACGATCAGCTCGCCGAGCGGTACGAAGAAAAGGAACGTATGATCGGCCCTGAGCACATGCGCCACGCCGAGCGCATCATTATGCTCAACGTGGTCGACAACCTCTGGAAGGATCACCTGCTCTCGATGGACCATCTCCGCGAGGGCATCGGGCTGCGCGGCTACGGCCAGAAGGATCCTCTCGTCGAATACAAGCGCGAATCCTTCGAGATGTTCCAGGAGATGATGGACCGCATCGAAGACGAGACCATCAAGTTCCTGTACTTCATGCGCATCGAATTCGGCACCGCCCCTGTTCCCTATCCCGAAGTCCCGGACGAGGAGGATGAGGAAGACGCGGCCGAGCAAGCGGAAGCTGCTGCCGAGCAGAAGCAGTTGGAAGAGCAGAAACGACTCGAGGAACAGCAGCGCGAAGCACAGCAAAGTGTCCTGGACCTTACTCGCAACATCCAACGAAAGAAAGACCGCGAGTTAGCCGATCTTCAGTTCGCTGGCGGAAGCAACGGCAATACGCCGGAACCGCCTAAGACGGCTCCGAAAATCGGACGGAACGAGCTCTGTCCTTGCGGAAGCGGAAAGAAGTACAAGAAATGTCATGGCGCAGCGGCCTGAATGCCGCGCCCCGATTTACAATCGCTCTGATCGCGCTGGTATCGCTCGCTGCGCCGGCGAATGAGACGCTATGGAACGAATACGGTCTGGTCCATACAGAAACGGCCCGGCACGGCCGCCTCGCTTACACGGCCTATCGATTCAAGGACCTGACCGGCGCGCTGGCGGCCTGGGAGTGGCAGCGCTCGCCTGACGGCAAGCCGTGCGATCAGGCGCCGTACTGTACCCAGGACGGGGCAAAGACGATCGTCTTTCACAACAACTATCTGGTTGCATTCGATAAGGCGAATCCACGCAAAACGGATGTCGAGTCCGTCCTGGCCGCACTGCCTAAACAGACCGATACCGCCCTGCCTGCGATCCTCACCTTTCTGCCAAGGCAAGGCTTGGTGCCCGACAGTGCCAGATACGTTTTGGGCAAAGCCTCGCTGGCCGCGTTTGCCCCCGAACTGGCCGGATCGAACCCGGGTTTCGGCGAAGGAGCCGAGGCCCAGGTAGCGCAATATCGGGTCGATTCAGGAGCGCCCGTTCATTTGGCGATCTTCTATTACCCGACGCCTGAAATGGCTCGCCAGCAGTACATGAAATTCAAGCTCGACCCCGCGCTGCGGGCCAATCGCTCCACCGTTCTGGTCGCGGTGGTTTTCGGCAACGCAACCGACCGTCAGGCGGACACTCTGCTGAGCCGGGTCCAATACGAAGCCAAAATCACCTGGAACGATATTCCGCCTCCGTCGCCGATCAAACCGCTTTACCAGTTGTTGATCAACATCATTTACGCCAGCATCGGCGTCTCAGCCTTGGGCTTGACGGCAGGACTGTTCTATGCGGCTACGCGCCTGTATCGCCGAAGGTACGGTCAACTCGAGGCCGAAGAATCGATGATCACGCTGCACCTCACCTGAGATCGGTCAAGCAAGCGAAAATTTCGCGATAGAACTCCGGATGGGACTGCCACGTCTGCCCGGTCACGATGCGGCCGTCGCGAGCCACCTGCTCGCTTACGAATGTGCCGCCCGCCTGCTCCATTTCGCAGCGAACGTGCTCATAGCAGGTGAGGCGTTTTCCATGGGTAAGCCCCGCTGCCGCGAGAACTTGAATACCGTGGCAGATTGCAAAAATCCACTTCCCGCTTTTGTCGAACGCCTGAATTAACGCGAGGAGACGTTTATCGTTTCGCAGATACTCGGGAGCGCGGCCGCCCAAAAGGAGAACTGCGTCGTAATCGTCAGGATTCACGTCACCGAAACTCACGTCCGCGTCGAGGCCATAACCTTGCCGTTCGACATACGTGTCCCATCCAGGCTCGAAATCGTGCATCACAAGGTGCAAACGGCGCGCGGAGGGCGCGGCAACCGCCGCTTTCCAGCCCGCCTCCTGAAACCGGTGAACCGCATATAACGCCTCGTACGATTCACCTCCATCGCCGGTCACGATCAGTATCTGTCTCATTTCGATTGATCCCCAGTTTAGCGACCACGGGGGAAGGCGGGCCTGAATTGGGTTCGCGCCGCCCTTCGTGCATTAGTATGGCTGGACAGGGCACCTGGTGGCAGACGCAAATGCTTTCGTAAACTCTCCCGGCGATCACGTGATCGAGGTTTCACAGCAATCGGATTTCCTTCAGCAGCGCGCGGAATACTCGGCGTTCCGGCTGGATGAGACGACTCCATACCTGCGGCTGCATTTTGTGAGCGTCTATGTAAGCGATCAGGAACGGAGCTTGCGATTTTTTGCGGATAAGCTTCGCTTCACCGTCGTCACGGATGTGCGCTTCGCCTCAGGTAATCGCTGGATAGAAGTGTCCCCGCCCGACGGCACTGCTGTGCTGGCTCTCGTGTTGCCTACGACCGGGGCGGGCGAACAACATATGGTCGGGAACTCGGGACTGTGTACGTTTCTTTGTGAAGATGTGGAGCGCACGTATTGCGAGTGGTCTGATCGCGGGGTTGAGTTCACCGCTCCGCCGCATAAACCCGCGTGGGGCGGCACATTCTGCCGCTTCGTCGATCCTGACGGAAACCCGTTTGCTTTGGCGGGATTTAGCCGCATCACGCAGGATATTGAGGAACGCCGCCGCGCCTACGCTCGAAAGCTCGAAGCCGAACGCCGGGTCGCGCAAGAACTCGAGATCGCAACACAAGTGCAGGCGCGCCTGTTCCCGCAGCGCCTACCTGCCGTTCCTGCGCTCGACTATGCGGGAGCGTGCGTACAAGCGCGCTCGGTCGGAGGCGACTATTACGACTTCCTTGAACTTGGCGAGGGGCGCCTTGCCCTCATCGTGGGCGATATAGCCGGCAAAGGAATCGCGGCAGCTTTGCTGATGGCAAATCTGCAGGCGAACCTGCGCACCCAGTTCGTAACGGCCGTTAATAACCCGCGGAATTTCCTCTCATCGGTGAATGAATTACTCTTCGCGAACACGCCTCCCAGCGCATATGCGACCCTCTTCTTTGCCGATTACGATTCCGCCACGGGCAGACTGCTGTATGCGAACTGCGGTCATGTCCCCGGGTTGATTCTGCGCGCCAACGGAGCCGTCGAAGAACTCGCATCGAACTGTACCGTCGTAGGCCTGTTCGAAAAGTGGCAAGCTTGCATTTCGGGCACAGAACTCGCGCCGGGCGACCTGATGGCCCTCTACACTGACGGAATCACAGAATCAACGGACAGTCGCGGCGAGGAGTTTGGCCAAGAGCGATTAGTTGATCTGCTTCGTCGCAACGCTCATCTTCCGGCGCAGAGTTTGGTAGCAGCCGTGGTGGAGGCTGTGCTGGAATTCAGTGAGCGGCGCCAATTTGACGACGTTACGCTGGCGATTGCGCGAAGGGAAGCTTCTTCCTGACTAGCCGATTGCTCGGCGCTTCGGCGGCGCAGCCACTTAGATCATTTGCGTGACGGAAGCGCCACGGAGAAAGTTGGCGATCTTATTAACCTTAGGGACTTTTTGAAAAACGCGCGATTCATCACATCCCACTTCGCGGAATTAGCGACTTAGGTTGCGCGTTTTTCTGAAACCGGAGTTTGTCAACAAACTCCCAGTGCGATCAGGTCGCAGCAGGAGACCACTTTCCGCTACGGTTATGCAGCGAGAAGTTATTTGTGTTCCTAAGTCCGTTCCAAGGCGGGACGCAAGGTGTGCAGCTTGACAAAGCACCCAAATTTACTTATATTAGTGAAGGAGAAATATCTAGCTCCAAGTTCCAGCCTGCTGAAATAGGCCAGCTTCCCGGAATCGCTTCTCGCCTTGCGCCCAGTAAACTCCTGCACAGCGCGCGCTCACATTACGAGGGATGATGAAAACAAGAATCGTGAGCGGGTTAGTGTTTGTTTCCGATCTCACGGCCAAGACGTCCTTTTCCCAAGTTGAAAAATTGACTTCCGCTCCGGGCTGGAGTTGCGTCAGCGATCGTAGCGGCGGCGAACTCGGGCGTGATGCTCAAACGGCGGGTTGGGCGTTTTTCTATCTTGCGGGAGAAATCCGCAGCACGTGTCCCGGTCCTGATGATGAGCTCCGGGCGCAACGTTCGCTGCAACGCCTATTAGAATCGGCGGCATTGGGTCCGTGTAACTGCCTGCAACTTACCGATGTTAAGCATCGCTCATTGTTTGGCATGCCCTACACCTCTCTGGTTGCCCATGCCAAGTGCATTCATAAGGGCCGGCGCGTTGCAGCAAGACGGAACCCTGATTCCGTCGTCTGAACGATGATGCCTCACGTGTCGCGTTGAGTCCTAAGGAGAATGGCAATGTCAGACTTTTACATAGTTGAAAGAAATGGAAGTCCAGTTATATGGCAGGCGGGGCCGGAAGGAATCGTCCGTCTCTTGAAGCGCAAGGCAGACGCGGGTTATTCAATGGCTCCGCAGCCGCCGATGAAATCCCGTGCGGAAGCGTTGGTCAAACTACGTGAACTCTTTCCGGAAGCTCGCCGCGCCAGAGCCGTTCCAACAGAGCCTGTCGCAATATCTGAGCGTGACACGAAGCCGCCCAGGTCATCTTAATGAGCGAACGGTTTTTTGCCGTCAAGGCACACCGGCAACCGCCGGTACTCGAGCGAGCTAAATGATGAATTTTGCCTACGATGGTTTCACTCACGAGGGCAACAAACGATTGTTTCACTTCAGGCGGATCAACGCGATCGGCCCGGCGTCCGTTTTCACGATAGAAGCGGAGCTGGCGCTGCTTTCGGGAAATAAGCTTTCCATCCAGGCGGCTCCCTTATTCTGCTTGAAGATTCTAGAATCCGAGATTACCCGAGGGGAAACCGGTCTTGATAGATTCCGCCCTTATATGTTGGGCATCGCGGATTTTGCTGCTTTCAATGCGGAGCGGGATCGCCTCGAAACCCAAGCCAGGTTCAAAAAACGGGCAGTGAGAAGACCGCCACGCCCTTAGCCACGGGCCTCACCGCAACCGTTGCACGGACACGTGTTACCTTCGGTGGATGCGCGTCCGCGTAGCGCTTATTGGCGATTACAACTTCTCAGTACCCGCTCACCGCGCTATTCCCATGGCGCTGCAGCGAGCAGCGGCGCAAGACTCCTCCATTGCGCTGGAATTCGAGTGGCTGCACACTGCCTCGCTTCGCTGCATTGAAGACTACGACGGAGTTTGGTGCGTCCCAGGCTCACCGTACGCAAACGAGAATGCCGCATTTGAGGCGATTCGATGGGCGCGCCAGAATCATATCCCGTTTCTGGGCACGTGCGGAGGCTTCCAACACGCTGTCATCGAATTCGCGCGTAACGTTGTCGGACTGACCGGCGCCGATCACGCCGAAACGGCAACTGATTCCAACTGCCTCGTCATCGCACCGCTTGCCTGTTCACTTGTAGAAGTCGAGGACACCGTAACGGTTCGGCCCGGCTCACGCCTGGCTGCGTTGTATGGTCCAGGGCCTGTGCGCTTCGGGTACCGCTGCAATTACGGTCTGAATCCTGTGTTCGAGCATGACCTCGAAGCAGCGGGATTGCGCATTACCGCACGGGATGAAGGCGGCCAAGCACGCGCGTTCGAGCTGGAGCCGCATCCGTTCTTTGTGGGTACTCTCTTTCAGCCGGAGCGCGCGGCTCTAGACGGTGAGGAAGTCCCAATTGTCACGGCTTTCGTGAAAGCGGCCGCGAGTTCACCCAACGCGGGTGTGACACTGCCCGCCGCCATCTCCACAGCCCCGTCCCGATAAGGACCAACTCGGCAAGACCCGCGAAGAAAACACTATCCGCCCTGTCTCGTCAAGAATTAGCGACCAATTGCGCCCCGGCGCGGTTCTGTAGCATCGACATGTTATGCGGTCTTGTGAACATCTGAGCCAAGCGCGCGATCTCGAACCGGCGCATCACGTTTGTGACGAATGCGTGAAGACCGGCAGTTCCTGGGTGCATCTCCGGTTGTGCCTGACTTGCGGGCACGTCGGATGCTGTGATTCATCGCCGAACCGTCACGCCAGCAAGCACTTCCACGCAACGGGGCACCCGATTATGCGCTCCATCGAACGGGGCGAGGAGTGGGGCTGGTGCTTTGTGGATGAGATTACCTATGATCTTTCCGATGGCGTCGCGAAGGCGACCGTGATCGGATAGAAGTATGGCTTCGAAACCCGCCATCCTGACGGTGGACGACGACACGGACGTTCTGGCCTCGATCCGGCACGATCTGAGACGGCGATATAACGAAAAATACCGGATTCTGGACGCGCCTTCGGGAACCGCGGCGCTCGATCTGCTGAAGAAATTAATTCAGCGGGATGATGCAGTGGCGCTGTTGCTGGTGGACTATCGCATGCCGCAGATGGATGGCCTGGACACGCTGAGCCAAGCGGTCAAGCTATACCCGGATGCGAAACGCGTGCTGCTGACGGCGTATGCGGATACCGATGCGGCGATTCGGGCGATCAACCAGGTACACCTGGATCACTATCTGCTGAAGCCGTGGCATCCGCCGGAGCAGAATCTGTATCCGATTCTGGACGATCTGCTGGATGACTGGTACTCCTGCTACAAGCCGCATTATGATCGCGTGCGATTGCTCGGCACGCGCTGGTCGCCGCCGTCTTACGAGATGCGCGATTTTCTGGCGCGCAACATGGTGCCCTACGATTTCCTCGACGTGGAAGAAGCGGACCGGCGGCCCGATGTGCGGCGGCACCTTGAGACATTGGGGCACACGCCGCAGATTCCAGTGCTTTTCTTTGAGAACGGCAGCGTTATGGAGCGCCCCACCACCGATGAAGTGGCGGGCAAGCTTGGACTGCGGACGCGGGCCTGTGCCGAATACTACGATGTCGCGGTGATCGGCGCGGGACCGGCTGGGCTGGCGGCATCGGTCTATGGCTCATCGGAAGGGCTCAAGACAGTTTTGGTCGAACGCGAGGCGCCAGGCGGGCAAGCGGGCCAGAGTTCGAGGATCGAAAATTATCTCGGCTTTCCCACGGGAGTGGCGGGCTGGCAATTGGCGCAGCGCGCGGTAACCCAGGCTCGCCGCTTCGGAGTGGAGATTGTTTCGCCACAAGCGGCGACGGCCATTCAGTTGGAAGGACCGTACCGGCAGATCACATTGGGAAACGGATCGAAAATTTCGTGCCACGCGCTGGTGCTGGCTCTGGGTGTGCAGTGGCGGAAACTCGGAGTGCCCGGCGAAGAGAAACTACAGGGCGCGGGCGTCTATTACGGCGGTAGCATCACGGAGGCTTTCTCGTGCCAGAACGAAGAAGTGTACATCGTTGGCGGAGCGAATTCAGCGGGCCAAGCCGCCGTGTACTTCTCGAAATATGCGCGCAGGGTCGTGATGCTGGTGCGCGGAGCATCGCTTTCGGCCAGCATGTCGCAATATCTGATCGACCAAATCGCCCAGACCGGCAATATCCAAGTGGAATGCCAGACGAGAGTGGTCGCCGTGCATGGCGAGGGACATCTGGAGCGAATCACCATCGCCTGCGATCAGGGTGGTACGACAGAGGACGTTCCGGCGAGTTCGCTGTACATCTTTATCGGCGCTGAGCCTAACACGGCGTGGTTGAACGGGAGCATCACGCGCGATCCGAAGGGCTTCATTCTGACCGGGCCTGACCTGATACACGACGGCAAGCGTCCGAAGGGATGGGGACTTGACCGCGACCCAGGGCTGCTCGAAACCAGTGTGCCGGGCGTGTTCGCAGTGGGTGATGTGCGTCACGGTTCCATCAAGCGCGTTGCTTCGAGTGTCGGCGAAGGCTCGATCGCGATTCAGTTTGTACACCAGTACCTGAGCAATCTCTGATATGTCAACGCTCGCACAACGTTTCGAAGAGGGCCACGCGCCGTCAACCGAGGACTTGACGCGGATCAAAGCGTTTGACGGCTTGTCTCCAGACGAGTTCAAGTGGCTGGCGGCGCACATGAAAGAGGTGCGGCTTGATTCGGGCGAGATCGTGATTCGCAAAGGAGATCGGGCAGACTACATGGTGGTCGTGCTCTCCGGGGAGTTTCGATCCGAACTCGACGACGGGCGAAACTATACGGCGCATGCCGGGCTGGTAACGGGCATGCTGCCGTTCTCGCGGTTGACAGAGTATCCCGGCAACGCTCGCGCGACGCAGCCCACCCGCCTGGCGCTGCTGTCGAAGAATGAATTTCCGGAGATGCTCGAACGGATTCCGCTGCTGCAGCCGCGGCTGGTGGCAATCCTGAACGATCGCGTGCGTGAGGCGACGCGGGCAGTGGAACAGCGTGACAAGCTGACAGCGCTCGGGAAACTAGCCGCCGGGCTCGCGCATGAGTTGAACAATCCTGCTTCAGCGGCTCAACGCGCGGCCGAAAATCTTCGGCAGGCCATTCCGTCGGTGCGCACGGCGGCATTGAAGCTGGACAAGAACGGGCTACCTCAGGCCGCGCGCATCTATCTGGCGGAACTCGAACGAGACTGGAAAAAGGTAGTCGGCCCGCCGACGGCGCTCGATTCACTGGAACGCAGCGACCGCGAAGAAGCGTTGTCGAGCTGGCTGGAGGCCCGTGGAATCGATGCCGCATGGGAACTCGCTCCGGTGCTGGTAGATCTGGGTTGCACAACAACAATCCTGGATGACATCGCGGAGCATGTGCCGCACGAGTTTCTGAAGGACGTGTTGACCCGCACGACCGGCGCATTTACGATTGGGCGGCTGGCTGAACAGATTGTGAGCGCCACGAGCCGGATTTCCGATATGGTGCGGGCGATCAAAGAGTACTCTTACATGGATCGGGCGCCAGAGCAGTGCCTCGACATTCATGACGGCATCGACAATACGCTGATCATGCTGCATCACGATCTGAAGCAGGGTATCGAAGTTGTACGCGACTACGATCGCTCGCTGCCCAAAGTGGTCGCACGGGGAGGCGAGTTGAACCAGATCTGGACCAACTTGATCATGAATGCGGTGGATGCGATGAAGGGCAAAGGCAAGCTGATTGTGCGCACAATGCGCGATCACAATTGCGCCCGCGTGGAGATCGTCGATAACGGTTCCGGCATTCCCGCAAGAGATTCAATCGCACATTTTTGAGCCTTTCTTCACCACCAAGCCGTTTGGGCGAAGGCAGCGGACTCGGGCTGGACGTAGTGCAGCGCATTGCGCGGACACACCGAGGGGATGTCACCTTTGAGTCGCGTCCTGGCGAAACCCGTTTCATTGTCCGCATTCCGTTCAGTAAAGGGGAGGACAGCGCCTAGATGTCGCTTCGCTCGCTCCTGCTGAAGCACGGCTACGCGTTTCTGTTCGGCTATGTGTTTGCCGTGCAAGCAGGCGTGCCTATCCCGGCCGATCCGCTGCTGCTCATCATGGGCGCGCTGGGAGGAGACGGGCATTATTCGATCTGGATGTCGCTTGTCGGAGCGGCGCTGTCGGCAATGGCCGGCGATGCGATCTGGTATGAACTGGGCCGGAGGCGGGGCTCGGTGGTGCTCGGGATCCTGTGTAAGTTGTCGCTCGAGCCGGACAGTTGCATACGCAAAACCGAGTCGGGGTTTGCGAAACGCGGCGCTTGGACGCTGGTGTTCGCGAAGTTCATACCGGGCATGAGTCTCGTGTCGATGCCGGTGGCGGGAGCGATCCGCATGCCGCGCTACCGCTTCTTGCTTGCGGATGCGGCTGGATGTTTTCTGTGGTGCGGCGCGTACCTAACGATCGGGACTCTGTTTCATCGCCAGGTGGACGCGATTGTCAGCGCATTGGGCTTGTTCGGAAGGCGCGCCGGTCTGATCGCGCTGGTGCTGATTGCAGCGTACATTGGGTTCCGGTATCTACAGCGAGTGTTGTTCCTGAGGCAACTGCGCATCAACCGGATCGCGCCCGAAGACGCATTCGCGCTGATCAACTCAGGAAGTCCGGCGATGGTGGTCGATCTTCGCCATCCGGCAGAAGTGGCGCGAAGCGGGCTGAAGATCGCAGGCGCATTGCTGCTCCGGCCGGAGGAACTGCGGGCACGCTCAGGAGAAATTCCGGCGGAGCACGAAATCATTCTTTACTGCACTTGACCGAACGAAGCAACGAGCGCCCGGGTGGCGCTGCAATTGAAGCGTATTGGAGTGAGCAAAGTACGGCCGCTGGCGGGCGGATTTGAAGCCTGGCTGCAAGCGGAGTTGCCGGTCGAAACGGCCGAATTGGATCAGGGCGCCTTGGTGCCGTAAGTCCGGCCCGAGTTGCCGTCTCCGCTCCACTTTCCATCCAGTTTCTTGCCGGTCAGTTTGAGATCAATGTCGTAATAGGCGCCCTGATATGGCGCCTGGAAGTGAACGTTGCCATCGGAAAAGGAGAAGTCTTTCAACTCTTCTTCCGTGGCGTCTGGCGCCTTGATCGTTCCGGTCATTTTCCCGTCGGCTTCTTTAACGACAAGGACCCAGTTGAGGTCGCCGTCCGAGGTCTCCGAGGTCATGTTCCAGGTACCCACCACTGCCGAATGGTCCTGCTGCGCCCATAAGGCCGCCGCCAGAAGTGTCAGCGCCGATAGAGCGCAAAGGCGCAAAAGAGCTCTTTTCATATTTCTCCGGTTCGTCCGAATTTAGTCTTACCACACAGCTGCCGTCCTTTTGTGTGACGCGCCGGTGATACCTTGCGGAGATGGAGATTGGGTTCTGGCTGGAGTATTTCGGTTTGCGGCGCATGGAGCGGCGGTCGCGCAACTGGCCGACTACGAAAGGCAGGGTCGAGAGCGTCTTCACTTCCATGATTCCGACGCGTGACACGCGGTATGCCCTGCAGGTCGCCTACGCTTACGAGGTGGACGGCGAAACGTACGGCAACACGGAACGCCGCTTCTTTCTCGATCCGGAAGAGCCCCGCAAGCTGGAACGAAGCCTCAAGGATACGGGTGTGACGGTGCGGTATGACGCGGGGAAGCCGGCGCAGTCGTTTATGGAACTCCCGTGACGGCGCCACGGCAGTTACGGTCGGGAGAGCCCGACGCCGAGACCATCTCGTAGCCGCTTGCGATCTCTGCGATCTGGAAGTAGATTGGCTCGCCGGGGTCTCGGTCCAATTCGATCTGAAAATGCTTGTGGTCCTCTCCGCAGGCCCGCGCCGACCCATACTGGAACGACATCACCGGCTCGCGTTGGGTTCGTTGCGCAATCACGGCTGTGTGTAGCGTGCGCAGGATGTTCGCATGCTGCGGATCACTCCATTGCAAAGCGTCGTTCCAGTCCGATGAGAGCCACTCGTCGACAAAGTCTCTTGCATTCAACGCAATCGGTTGTGCGCGCACGACCGCAGCTTCTGTAAGCTTCAGCTTCACAATCCCCGGCCGAACCAAAATGCTCGGATCGAGGCTCTCCGTTTCAAACCGAAATTCGATTGAGTTCGCATTGGCACTCACCTTAGGCCCCGACCACCTCCGATATGCGTATTCGTGATGGAAGAGAACCGCTTGCTGATTCTCGCGGCGAGCCGACGCAATGAAATCGACATCGAATGCGCTCAGGTTGGAACTGCACCACGGTCTGCCATGCGCAATCGCAAGCACCCAGTTCGTCATCTCGGCAGGACGTAACGCTGCGTAACTGAAGAAGTCCCCGAACGCTCCGCTGGGATCGTCATAGTCACCGCTCTGCCATCGGATGACACATTTCCAAATGGAACGGTCCCGCTCGTACGTGAGGAGCACGGTGTCAAATCCACAGGTAATATCAAAACGCGCTTCGATCGCCAGAACTCCCGATCCAATTGGAATTCGTTTGACTGATAACGTGAAATCGCCGCCAAAGATTTGATCGACTCGTTCCGGATTATCGGAATTGATAGGCATCCGCTGTTTCAGGCCCAACGCTGACACGAGATCCTGCTGAAGATGAAGTGCATTAATCCGTTCCGGCGCGCACTCCATATACCCATCGATCGCCTCCGCAAGCGCCTCCTTAAATCGAGCGATCATGGCCCGAGTTTGCGGATCGATAAATCGTGGTCCCAAGCGTGAGAGCTTGCTTGCTAGCAACTGCTCGTCCAGGCTGCGGACCTCCGCGGGACGGGGCAAGTTCTGTGCGCAATTGTCTCCTGAAAACGCAGGTATGGCCAAGAATGGAAGGAGCAAGACGAAGTACGATGAAAGCCGCAATTTCGATATCAGTAAAACATAGATGGTCGCCTTGCGGATACGCGAAATCGCATCACTCCGCTTTTAGTGTCCGATCAGATCACTCCAGGGCGATAACGCGCGATGGCAGAAAGACGGCGGAAGCAAGAGCGACCGGGACCCGCCGGGTGAAATGTGAGTTTTCGGCGAGTCTGCAAGAGAGCGGATAAAGTTCGCTGATAAGAGCCAAGGTGTGTTCGGTTTGCACAGAATTGTCCGCTGCGCCGTCAAGCTTGGAAGAATGACGGAGGTGTTATGCGTCTCTCGACATCGTTGGCTTGGGTACTCTTGCTTGCCGTTCTACCGGCCTGGCCGCAAGTTTGCGATCCCGCGCCATCCACCCGAAAAGTCTTGGAGCAAATCGAGGTTCCCGCCGATATGCGGCTGCCGGCGGCGGACCGGCAGAACCAGAAAATCGCAGTTTTGCGGCGAGCACTCACGACGTCGCCAAAGGACGTCTTTCTGCACGAAGCGTACCAGCGCGTCCGGATCAACGGGGTGGAAAGCAATCGCGAATCCGTGATCACGGAGTACGAAAGCCTCCTGGCAAAAAGTCCACGAGATTCGGTCTTTCTTTATCTCGCTGCGAACGCGCAGGTAGGCCACAAGACCAGGGACGCGATCGCGAACCTGGAGCGCGCCATTGAACTGGCACCTTCGTTCGGGCTGCCCCACCTGTTACTTGCCGAGATCTACTCTGCCAAAGCTTATAGGGATGAAGCCCAGGTGGCGCGGCACACGGACCGGTTCGCTGAGGTCTGCCCCGCGAGCGTCCGGTCATTTAAGATGTTGGCCGCGAGCAAGGATCACGACCTGATCGCGCGGACGGCGGCGCGGATCCGGAAGAATCTGGCAGATCGGACGGATTCGGAGGCGGTCGGTGCGTATCCCACGCTATGGAGATTGGAAGCGGCTCTCCAGCCCTCCGATGAGGCGGAGAACGTGAAGCGCATGCGGGCGGATATCGATCGGCTGTTCGCTCCGGAGTTCACGCGTAACCAGGCTTGGTTGTCGACGCTTCACGAGGCTTCGTTCATCCAGGAAGGGGTAGGGAACGCCGCCAAGAAGGCGCAGCATGAAGTTGCGGCGGCTTATCCGCATTCGAATGCTGCCATCGAGGACGCCTTCGCTAAGGCGCTCGGAGACAATCCTTGGCCGAAGAACACCGCCCTCTGGCATCGCTATTGGCAAGCCGCTCTGCCGCTGGCACGCCAGTTCCCGGGGAGCCAGGAGGTGGCCGGGGATGCCGCGTGGGGTGTAATTCTGGACACCTCGTCAACGCCGGATCAGGTCCGGGAGGTTTTGGCTCTGTATCGCAACGCGCTTGCCAACGATCCTGATGGACTCAACACGATGCCTCCCTGGCCGCTTGAGGTTGCACGCTTTCTCGCAACGCGCGGGACTCACTACGAAGACATCCCGGACCTGGTTTTTGCCGGATTTGCCGCCACCGAACGCCAATGGGGACACACTGCGTATACCGACCTCCGGGGCAATCTCGAAGGTTTCGATCGGGTCCGCAACACATTTTACGTGTACGGCTACTTGCCGCTCGTGGAGGCTTACGTTCGCCTGGGCCGGCTGGACAGCGCGAAGGATAGTCTGTTCGATATCAACGAAAAACTGGCCAAGATACGACCGAAAGACGATGCAATCGGTTGGCAGAAGTCAGAGTATGCGGACGTGGAGGCCCAATCCTGGTTTGTACATGGGTTGTATGCGGAAAAAGCCGGCCGCAAGATGGATGCGTTGGTGGATTACCGCAACTCGATCTCCCAGTATCCGCCGCGGGGGCCGGCACCCGACCGCCGGGATGAAGTGATGGCCGCAGCGCAGCGCTTGTGGAAGGAACTCGGCGGGACCGCCCAGGGCTGGAACGACTGGGCCGCGCACAACTCGCTGGCGAACTTCGATGCGGGCTCAGGAGCTGAGAACGCGTGGATGAAGCTGGCTGCGTCCTCGCCAACGCTCGTGCTGACAGATTCGCTCGGCCATACTTGGAAGCCGAACGATCTCGCAAAGAAGAGCACGTTCGTCACGCTCTGGGCCAGTTGGTGCCCTCCGTGCCGGGCCGAGTTGCCCTACGTTGAGAAGCTCTATCGCCATTTTCAGGATCGCGATGACGTGGCGATCCTGGCACTCAACGTGGACGACGAGCCCGCCTTGATGGGAAAAGCGCTCACCGAACTGAAGGTGTCGGTGCCCGCAGTGGCGGCGCGTGACTTCGCGTATAGCATGCTGCCGACGATGGCTATTCCGGCCAACTGGCTGATCACGCCAGGCAAAACACAGATGCTTACCGGCGACGATCCCACTCTTGACCGGTGGCTCGCAGTTACCACGGAAGCGATCGAGAAGGCGGCGAAACGGTAACAGATTAGCCCACGACAAGCCATCCAGACGAAAACCAGTCAACTCGCGCCGTCGGTGCATGCCCAGCAACAGCAAAAAAGCCCGGCAGCGATTTCGCCACCGGGCTCTGTGTGTCTAAATTGAAACGGACTTACTCTTCGTTCTGTTCACCGGTGCGTATTTGCTTTAGCCGCTCTTCGCGGCGGGCAGCACGTTCGGCGGCGCGCTTGACGAGTTCCGAACCGACCAGTTCAAGCTTGGCCGTCTCGGCTCCGTCGCCTTTGCGCCAGGAAAGCTTGACGATACGCGTGTACCCGCCGTTCCGCTGATTGAAGCGCGGTCCGATTTTGTCGAACAGCTTATCGACCGCTTCCTTAGTGAGCAAGTAGGCGGCTGCTTGAGCGCGGCGATGCGGATTGTCTTCCTTGGCGAGCGTGATCATCTTTTCGACCAGCGGCCGGGCGGCTTTCGCCTTTGGCACGGTGGTCGTGATGCGCTCGTCGAGGATGGCGCTAGTTACCAGGCCGCGCAGCAAAGCCCGGCGAGCGCCGATGTTGCGTTTGAGTTTGACTCCCGCTTTACGGTGGCGCATGGGCTATTCCTCTGCTCCCGCGTAATTGTCGCCATAATCACCGTTGGACGGAGGTGGCGGCGCGCCACCGACCAGACGGCCCTGGGCATCGAACTTCATGCCGAACGACAGGCCGAGGCCGGACAGAATTTCCTTGATCTCGTTGAGCGACTTGCGGCCGAAGTTCTTGGTCCGCAGCATCTCGGACTCGCTCTTCTGGACCAGATCGCCGATGGTCTGAATGTTGGCGTTCTTGAGGCAGTTGTAGGAACGGACGCTGAGTTCGAGTTCTTCGACCGAACGGTTCAGCACTTCGTTCATCTGATTGGCTGCGCGCTCGGCCGGCTCCTCGGCGACCTCTGGCGTCTCTTCAAAGTTGATGAAGATCGTCATGTGGTCTTTGAGCAGCTTGGCGGCCTGGCCAATCGCGTCCTGCGGGGAAATTGCGCCGTTGGTCCAGACTTCAATCGCGAGCTTGTCGAATTCCGTGTTCTGGCCGAGGCGGGCGCCTTCGACCACATAGTTGACCTTGCGCACGGGTGAGTGCACCGAGTCGATCGGAATGTAGCCGATCGGCAGGTCCTCATCGTAGTTGCGGTCGGCGGAGACATAGCCGCGGCCGCTCTTGATGCGCATTTCGATGTTGAGCTTGCCACCTTCGCCAACGGTCGCGATGTGCATGTTGCGATCCAGCACTTCGACGTCCGCGTCGGTTTCGATGTTGCTGCTCATGACCTCCGACGCGTCCATCAATGTTGATGCGGGCGACGTGCGTGCCTTCGCCCATCATCTTGAAGGGGACCTGCTTGAGGTTGAGGATGATGTCCGTCGCGTCTTCGACGACGCCCGGAATCGGGCTGAACTCGTGCGCAACTCCTTCGATGCGGACGCCGGTGATGGCGGCGCCCTCGATGGAGCTTAACAGCACACGGCGCAGGCCGTTGCCGATGGTGGATCCGAATCCACGCTCGAATGGCTGAGCGCTGAACTGGCCGTAGCGCTCGGTGAGCGATTCCGTGTTGGCGACTAGGCGCTTGGGCTTTTGGAATCCTTTGAACATAGTGTCGTTTCCTATCCTGTTCGTCGATTGCCGAAGCGGTTACTTCGAGTAAAGCTCGACGATGAGCTGTTCGTTAAGTTGGATCTGCACCAGTTCTTCGCGCTTGGGCTGCTGGAGCACTCTCGCCCGCAGCGCTTCGCGGTCGACTTCGAGCCACGCCGGGCTCGGTGAGTGGGCCGTGGCGTCGCGCGCCGACAAGATGGAAGTATTGTTGCGGCTGCTTTCCCGGATCTCAACAGAATCTCCGGGCTTGACCATATAGGAAGGGATGTTGACCTTGCGGCCGTTGACATTCACGTGACCGTGGCGAACTACTTGGCGGGCCTGGGCGCGGCTGGTTGCGAGCCCCATGCGGTACAGCACATTATCGAGCCGCTTTTCGAGCATCGCGAGCAACAATTCGCCGGTGATGCCTTTTTGATTCACGGCCTTCTCATAAAGATTCCGGAACTGCCCTTCGAGCACCCGGTAATAGCGGCGCGCCTTCTGCTTTTCGCGCAGTTGCAGGCCATAGCCGACGATTTTCGGCCTTCTTGTCCTTGCCATGCTGGCCGGGAGCGAAGTTGCGCTTCTCAATGGCGCATTTTTCGCTGTGGCAGCGCTCGCCTTTCAAAAACAACTTCATGCCCTCGCGCCGGCAAAGGCGGCACACCGGGCCGTTATAACGTGCCAATCTAAATAACCTCCAAGGTATCTAGGCAACCCGTCGCTTACGCTGCGGGCTCCGTTTTCAAGGTGCGGTTTACGGCCTGGCTCGGCCTTCTTCCCGCTTATAAAGCGCTGTTAGCTTTCAGCTGTCAGCCCACCGCGTCGCTTACGCTCCGGGCTCGGTTTAAATATCAGACGCGGCGCTTTTTCGGCGGCCGGCAACCGTTGTGCGGAATCGGCGTGACGTCCTTGATGGACTTCACTTCGATGCCGGCGGTGGAGAGTGCGCGAATGGCAGATTCGCGGCCCGAACCGGGACCGGCGACCCGAACTTCTACCGAACGCAGACCCGAATCTTTTGCCTTGTTGGCAGCCGTCAGAGACGCCTGCTGGGCGGCGAACGGGGTTCCCTTGCGCGATCCGCGGAAGCCGAGCGCGCCCGAACTCGACCAGGCGAGCACATT
Source organism: uncultured Acidobacteriaceae bacterium (assembly GCA_963795905.1). Lineage (GTDB taxonomy): Bacteria > Acidobacteriota > Terriglobia > Bryobacterales > Bryobacteraceae > Bog-105. The sequence continues at coordinate 142,202 of CAWCJG010000006.1, forward strand.
CCCAAGCGGATCCGTGAAGGTCACGATCGTGTTGTTGAACGACGCCTGGATGTGCACGGTCCCGAAGGGAACGTTCTTCTTTTCCTTCTTCTTGAAGCTTTTCTTCTTGGTTGTTTTTGCAGGAGCCTTCGCCATCTACTTTGTTCCCCGGACTATGTCTTGGTCGCTTTCTTCTTGCCGGCAATCGTGCCCCGGCGCGGACCTTTGCGCGTACGAGCGTTCGTATGCGTGCGCTGGCCGCGTGCAGGCAGTCCGCGCCGATGCCGCAACCCGCGATAGGATCCCATTTCCATCAGGCGCTTGATATTCATCGAGACTTCTTTGCGCAGGTCGCCTTCGATTGCGCCTTCACTCTCGATGAGGTTACGCAGATGGTTGACCTCTTCTTCCGAGAGATCGCCGATCTTCTTCTCCGGATCCACCTCGGCCCGGTGCAGCAGCGACAATGCCCGCGTCCGCCCGATGCCATAAATGTACGTCAGCCCGATGGCTGCCCGCTTCCGAGCGGGTAAGTCAACACCTGCAATACGCGCCATAAGTTCTCTAACCTTGCCTCTGCTTGTGCTTCGGATTCGTGCAGATAATCCGGACAACGCCGTGGCGATGGATCACCTTGCATTTGTCGCAGAGTTTCTTAACTGATGCTCTGACCTTCATTTCGAAAACCCTCTCAGGAAAGCCACTCCCTCACGGTCGCGGCTCTGTATCTTCCGCTTGCTTACGCGCACGGCTCCGTTTCACTATGCTCGCGGCTCGGTGCCGCGGCTCAATAATTCTAAAACCCGGCCTCGCGTCCGGTCGGCTACCGAGAGCGCCACTCGCACCCGGTCTCCTACCCGCAAACGCACAAAATTCGCTTTCGCCGCACTTGGCAGATGAGCAATCAACTCGTGCTCCCCGTCGACCAAACGCAAACGCACTAACGCGCTCGGCAGCAACTCCGTAACCAAAGCTTCCGCCTGACGCTCGGTTCCCTCACTCACGGCCGGGACAAAACCCAGGGGCCGTTATCCGTCACCGCTACCATGTGTTCGAAGTGAGCCGAGTAGGATCCATCACTCGCCACGGCAGTCCAGCGGTCGGACAGAACTTCCGTCTCCGCCTTGCCTGCGTTCACCATCGGCTCGATCGCCAGCACCATACCGGGCTTCAACCGCGGATTCTCGCTGCGCCGATCCACATAGTTTGGGATCTGCGGCTCCTCATGCAAAGACGTCCCGATCCCATGTCCAACAAACTCACGCACCACCGAGAACCCATTCGCTTTCACGTGGGATTCCACGGTGCCCGAAATATCAAACAGCCTGTTGCCGGCGCGCACCTTGTCGATCGCCAGTTCCAGACTCTCCTCGGTGACCTTCAAGAGCCGCTTCACCGAATCGCTCACTTCGCCGACCGGCACCGTCACAGCCGAATCGCCATAGTAGCCATCGAGCTGCACGCCGGTATCGAGCGAAACGATATCGCCCTTCTTCAATTTCCGCTTCGGCGACGGCATGCCGTGCACGACTTCCTCATTCACCGAAACGCACAGTACATACGGGAAGCGCGTCCCGGCAGCCTGCGAATAATATCCTTTGAACGCCGGCTTTGCGCCCGCGTCCGCAATCATCTTCTCGGCCGCGACTTCAAGGTCCTGGGTCGTGATCCCGTCGCCGACCATATCCTTCAGCGAATGAAGAATCTGATGGACCAGCAGGCCACTTCGCCTCAGCTTTTCGAGTTCCGCAGGGCTTCTTCGCAAAATCACACCACTCCGCCCGCGCCGTTACAACCCGAAATCGAGGCCAACCTGATGCAGCGATTCGCAGATCGACTGGATGATCTGCTCCGGCATTCGGCTTGCCCCTTGCGTTTCAATCATCGGCAGACCCGCGCCACGAAAATAGTCAAGCACGGGCCGGGTCTGCCGGTCGTACTCGTTCAATCGCTCGCGGATCACTTCTTCCCGGTCATCCTCACGCGTCACCAGCGCGGCGCCGTCCAGGTCACAGATTCCAGGCACTTTCGGTGGATGGGTCTTGTTACTGTAGAGGGTCCCGCAAACGGGACACTGCCGGCGGCCAGTCAGGCGGGCGACCAGTCGACCTTGGTCAACCACCAAGTGTACCACCGCCGGACGGAACCCAAAACGCCCTGCAAGTTCGCCAGAGAACCTTCGCCTGCGGCACCGTGCGCGGGAAACCGTCCAGAACCACGCCGTTCTGGCAGTCGGGCTCCATCAGCCGCTGCGCTACTATGCCGTCTACCAGTTCGTCCGGAACCAAGCCGGCCCGACCGCATCAGCGATTCCACGCCGTTCCGATCGTGTCCTGCGCCGCAATGTGAGAGCGCAGCATGTCGCCTGTCGATATGTGCGGCCACGCGAATCGGTCGTGTAGCAGCTTCGCCTGCGTGCCTTTTCCGGAACCGGGAGGCCCGAACAGGACGATCACCGGACACCCCGCATTGTTCGTCTGTCTCCGCCAAGCCATTAACTCGAACTGCTGCGCCGGCCGCGAATCCGGTTTGCACGGGGGGTGAAGCCTTCGTAATGGCGCATGATGAGCTGCGCTTCGATCTGGTTCACCGTGTCCATGGCAACGCCCACCACAATCAGCAGCGAGGTCCCGCCGAACCAGAATTGCACGCCGACGCCATCCAGAATGAAGCGCGGGAAGTGCGCATCGATAAAGTTTCCGACGAGCGGCAGATGCTGCAGCTTAATGCCCGACCACATCATTTGCGGGATCAAAGCCAGCACCGAAAGATACAAGCCGCCGACAACCGTGATTTTGGTCAGGATTTTATCCATGTACTCGGCAGTGTTCTTGCCGGGCCGGATACCCGGGATGAAGCCGCCGTACTTGCGCATGTTGTCGGCCGCTTCACTCGGATTGAAAATGATCGAAACGTAGAAGAAGCAGAAGAAGACGATCAGAACAATGAATGCCAGGTAGTATAGCGGTTCATTGCCGCTGAACCAGCCCATCGTTTGGCTCAGCCAGCGGCTGTTCTTCACAACCGGGAATTGCAACGCGCTCTGCGGCAGAGCCAGCAGCGAGGACGCAAAGATGATCGGGATCACGCCGCCCGCGTTCACTTTGAGCGGCAGGTGGGTCGATTGACCGCCCATCATCCGCCGTCCCACGACGCGCTTGGCGTACTGCACCGGAATCCGGCGTTCGCCGCGCTCGACGAGCACCACAAACGCGACCACCGCGACCATGACGGCCAGAATGATGATCATCTGGACGAACGGCCATTGATGCGTAACGAAGGTGTTCGTGGTAGATGCTGACGATGGCGTGCGGCAGGCCCACCACGATACCCGACAAAGATGATCAGCGACATGCCGTTGCCGATACCGCGTTCGGTAATCTGTTCGCCGACCCACATAATGAAGGCCGATCCCGCGGTGAACGTCAGTGTCGTCATGGCGACGAACCTAAACCCGGGATGCAGCACAAACCCGCCGCCCGCGTGCTCCAGGCTCCAGGCAATGCCGATTGACTGCATCAACCGCCAGAGCCACTGTTAAGTAGCGGGTCCACTGGGTGATTTTGCGGCGTCCGAGTTCGCCTTCCTTTTGCATCTTCTCGAGCGCGGGAATGACGACGGTCAGCAACTGCAGAATGATCGACGACGTAATGTACGGCGTAATGCCAAGCGCGAAGATCGTCATGCTGCGCAACATTCCGCCGCTGAACAAATCGAAGTAGCCGAGGAATCCGCCGCCGACGCCGTGCGGCTAAAGAAGTCCAGGAAGCGCGCATGGTTAATGCCCGGCGTCGGGATGAACGCGCCGATACGGTAGACGGCCAACATCCACAGGGTGTAGCCAAGCCGTTTGCGCAGGTCTTCCACGCGGAAGATGTTCACGAGAGCTTCGAAGAACTTATTCATGGGCGTTTACCAGATGCGTCCGGGATTCCAGTTTATGAGTTTACGCCGCGGGAGTGGCGTCTCGGGTTTCTCGATCACCTCAGCCGTGCCACCGGCCTTCTGGATCTTCTCGAGAGCCGACTTCGAAAACACATGCGCCCGCACCGTCACCTTCTTGGTCAGATCGCCGTGCCCCAAAATCTTCAATCCCGCGTTGAGCTTCTTTATAATGCCACGTTCCAGCAAGCGATTCGGGACTGAAAGTATCGCCATCTAGTGCTTCGAGCGCATTCACATTGAGAATGGCGTATTCCTTGTGGAAGATGTTGGTGAAGCCCGCGCTTCGGCAGGCGGCGGTGTAGCGGCATCTGGCCGCCTTCAAAACCGCGCATCTTGCTGTAGCCGGAGATCGACTTCGCGCCCTTTGCGCCGCGCCCGGAGTACTTGCCGCGCCCGCTGCCCATGCCCTGCCCGATACGCTGCTTTTTGTGCTTTTGCCCCTTCGGGGGCCGCAGATTACTGAGATTCATTCGCCCTAGTCCCGTTCACTCGATTCACGAGCAGGTGCGGCACCTTCTCCACCATGCCCCGAAACGCCGGCGTATCCGGGCGCTCCACCGTGCGATTCAAGGTGTGAAGCCCAAGCGACCTCACGATTTTCTTATGCTTCTCCGGCGTGCAGATCGGGCTGCGCACCAGCTTAATTTTGATTTTGCCTTCAGCCACGATTCTTCTCCTAGAGCTTCTCGATCGGCAGTCCGCGCATGTCGGCCACCGCGGTTTTGTCGCAGAGCTGCTCGAGCGCCGCGATCGTTGCCTTCACTACGTTGTGCGCATTGTGTGAACCAAGCGACTTGGTCAGCACGTTCGGAATGCCCACGGATTGAATGACCGCGCGAACCGGTCCGCCCGCGATCACGCCCGTTCCTGCCGGAGCCGGTTTCAACAGTACCAGGCCGCTGCCGAACCGTCCCAATACGGGATGCCGGATTGTCGTCTCGAGCACGTTGATCTTGCGCAGATTCTTCTTGGCGGATTCGATGCCCTTCTTGATCGCTGAAGGCACTTCCTTCGCCTTGCCCGTTCCGAAGCCGACCACCTTCGCGTCGGGATCGCCGACGACAACCAGAGCCGAAAAGCTCATGTTCTTGCCGCCCTTGACGACCTTGGTGACGCGATTGATGCTGACCACCTGCTCTTTGAGGTTCAGCGCGCTCGCGTCGACGCGTTTATGTGTTCCGATTACTGGCATCCGTTAAAACTCCAATCCCGCTTCGCGCGCCGCATCAGCCAGCGCTTTCACCCGGCCGTGATACTGGTAGCCACCACGATCGAAGACTACTTTCGTAATGCCCTTTTCTTTGGCGCGCTCGGCAACCAGTTTGCCGATCTCTTTCGCGCCGCTCACATTGCTGCCGTTCTTGCGCAGATCCTTCTCGGTCGAAGCCGCCGCCACCAGGGTGTGGCCCTGCGCGTCGTCGATCACCTGCGCATAGATGTGGCTGCAAGCTGCGGAAGATCGCCAGACGCGGCCGCTCCGGCGTACCGGATAGCTTGCGCCGAATGCGCACATGAATTCTTTTGCGGATTTCCTGTCGAGTCGATTGCGCCATTACTTACCTCCCGCTCCGGTCTTGCCGGCCTTCTTGCGCAGCACTTCACCGGTGTAGCGGACACCCTTGTTCTTGTATGGATCCGGCGGACGCAGCGCGCGAATCTGCGCCGCAATTTGCCCCAGTTCCTGGCGATCGTGCCCGGTCAGAACGACGTGTGTCTGCTTGTCGATCTTCATGTCGACACTCGCCGGCAAGATCACCTCGATCGAATGCGAATAGCCGAGGTTGAACGTCGCCACTTTGCCTTTGACGTCGGCGCGGTAACCGGTACCGACGATGTCGAGTTCACGCGTGAACCCGGTCGAGACGCCCTGCACTGCGTTTGCCGCGAGCGCTCGCGTCAACCCGTGCAGTCCGGCGTATTTGTCGCCGTCGCGCACTAGCTCGAGATTTCCGTCTGTTCTGCTGGATGCGCACGCCCTCGGGAATCGGCAACGTTCAGCGTACCTTTCGGGCCTTGTACTTCAAGCTGTTCGCCGCCAATGGTGATTTGTACGCCTTGGGCAGCGGAATGGGTTTCTTTCCTACTCGCGACATGTTGCTACCAGATCTGGCAGAGGACTTCTCCGCCAACCCCTTCTTTGCGAGCGCCGTTGCCCGTCATGACGCCCTTCGGAGTCGTCAGGATGTTGATCCCAAGTCCGCCCAGAATGCGCGGAATCTCTTTGCTGCCCACGTAGACGCGGCAACCGGGGCGCGAAACGCGCTCAATCCGGGAGATTACGGGAAGATTCGACGGCGTGTACTTGAGGTAAAGGCGGATGAACTTCTTGGCGCCTTCCTCCGTCAATTTGTAGTTGAGAATATAGCCTTCATCCTTGAGGATGCGGGCAATCTCGTTCTTCAGCCGCGACGCGGGTACGTCGACCTTCGGGTGACGCGCAATCAAAGCGTTGCGCACACGCGTCAGCATATCGGCAATGGGGTCTGCTGTCATTTACCTCTCAGCACCTTTCATTCCTTCAATCGCGCAAAACGGCTGAAAACCGCCTTTGCGCTTACCTCTTTCACTCGCTGCAACAACGGTGTGGAAGGCCGCTCACCAACTCGCTTTCGTTACGCCGGGAATCTGACCTTCCAGCGCGAACTTGCGGAAACAGATGCGGCACAGCGAAAACTTACGCAGGAAGCCGCGCGGACGTCCACAGCTCTTGCAGCGATTCCGATGCCGCACGGCGAACTTCGCAGTTTTTCCCTGCGCATGCGCCTTAGTCATCTCGGCGGCCTGCTTTTCTTCTTTTGCGATCTTTGCAGTTGTTGCCATTTACGAATAGGTTCCTTACTGACGGAACGGCATTCCCATATGCCGCAGCAGCGCCAGTCCTTCAGCGTCCGTCCGTGCCGTGGTGGTGATCGAAATGTTCATGCCTTTCGTCTTTTCCACCTTGTTGTAGTCGATCTCAGGGAAAATCAACTGATCCTTCAGCCCGAGCGTATAATTTCCGCGCCCGTCGAACGATTTCGGCGACACGCCGCGGAAATCGCGCACGCGCGGCAGAGCCACGTTCATCAGACGATCCAGAAACTCGAACATGCGGTCGCCGCGCAGCGTCACCATGCAGCCGATCGACATGCCTTCGCGCAATTTGAACGCCGCGATCGACTTCTTCGCCTTCGTGACCACAGGCTTCTGACCCGCTATGGCCGCCAGTTCCGCTACTGCGCCGTCCATCAGCTTGCTGTTGCCGGTCGCTTCGCCCAAACCGATGTTGATCGAGATCTTTTCGACCTTCGGAACCGCCATCGGGTTCTGGTAATTGAAATCCTTCTTCAGCGCCGCGATCACGTTCTTCTGATAGTGCTCGCGCAGGCGCGACTTACCGCCGCTCGATCGAATGCGGGCGCTCTTCCGAAATCGTGATATCCGCGCCACTGCGGCCGCCCGCCTTCTCCTTACCGCCACCTTTTCCGCCGCCGCCCTTTGTTTCCTTGGCGGCCGGCTTCGCTTCCTTGGCGGCCGGCTTTGCCGCCGGCTTTTTGTCCTGTTCCTTTGCCATCGCCTACTTCAATCCTTTGGCCGATCCCAAACGGCCTCGAAAACCACCGCTTCCATATGGTCGCGGCCCTCTCGCTTCTTGTCTTTTCCTACTTCTTGTCGTTTCTTACTTCTTGTCCAGGGTTTCGCCGCCCTTGCGCGCAATGCGAACCCGCCGGGTCACGCCGCTCGTTGTATCGAGCTTGTAACCGACGCGCGTCGGAACGCCGCCCGGAGTCAGCATCATCACGTTCGAGACGTCGATCGGCATCGGCTTGTCCGCGATACCGCCCTTGATCTGCTTCGACGGATTCGGACGGGTGTGACGCTTCACGATCCCGACGCCTTCGACCGTCACCTTGCGCTTGAACCGGTCAACTTCGAGCACCTTCCCGGTCTTCCCTTTGTCCTTGCCGGCGATGACTCTTCACCAGGTCGTCCTTCTTGATCTTCATGCGAACGGTTTCAGTTCGCCTTTCTCCTGCCGGCGCTGATAGGCTATCTTCGGCATTTAGATCACCTCCGGCGCAAGCGACACGATCTTCATGAACCGCTTATCGCGCAGTTCACGCGCTACCGGTCCGAAGACGCGCGTCCCGATCGGCTCGCCGACTTCGTTGATGAGCACGGCCGCGTTCGAATCGAACCGGATGTAGGTTCCATCCTTGCGGCGCGTCTCCTTGCGCATGCGCACCACGACGCAGCGCACCACTTTACCCTTTTTGATGTTGGAATCGGGCGCTGCTTCTTTGACCGCCGCAGTGATCACATCGCCCAGACCCGCGCGAAGTCCCATGTCGCCGCCGCGCGGCAAGATACATTGCAACTTGCGCGCGCCGCTATTGTCGGCGACCTCGAGCATCGTTCGCATTCCAATCATGACTTTGTTCTCCTAGGAATCCCTTGCCAACCCCCAACCCGTCGCTTACGCTCCGGGCTCGGTTATTTCTTTTTGAGCGTCTTCTTCACGCGCGTATCGGCGCTCTTGGCCAAAGTCAGGGTGCTCGACGCCCACCTGCACGGCTTTGCGGATCACTTCGCCCAACTGCCAGCGCTTCAACTTGCTCAACGGGCGGCATTCGATGATGCGGACCACGTCGCCCACCTTCGCCGAGCCCTGCTCGTCGTGCGCATAGAACTTCTTGCGCTTGGTGACGATTCGTTTGTACACCGGATGCGCCACGCGCCGGGTCACCTGGACCACGATGGTCTTCGCCATTTTGGTCGAGACCACCTCGCCCACTTTCTCGTTCTTGTGCCCTACCGGCTCTTGTATTTCCTGCGCAGCCATTTGTCGCACTACTTCCTCTTCTTGCCCGTCTGTTTGGCGCTCGCCTGAGCGGCCACCGGCGCCTGCTCACCCGCGGCGCGTTTCTCGGTCAGAACCGTCAGCATGCGGGCGCGATCCTTTTTCAAATTGCGGTACTTCTTCAGCCCTTCCATTGCGCCCATGCCCATCTGGAAGCGTAACCGGAACAGTTGCTCCTGCGCATCCTGCACTTGCTGCTCGAGCTCGGTGATGTTCATCGCCGCGTGGCTTTTTCTGCCTTCATTGCTCGCTATCCTACCTTCGCTTCGCTTCCCGCCTGCTCGCGGGCCACAAATTTCGTCGGGACGGAAAGCTTCTGCGCTGCCAGTCGCATTGCTTCTTCCGCGATCTGCGGCGTCACGCCTTCCATCTCAAACAGCACCTTGCCCGGCTTGATGACCACTACCCAGGCTTCCGGCGCGCCCTTGCCCTTTCCCATACGAGTCTCTGGCGGCTTCTTCGTAATCGGCTTGTCGGGGAATACGCGGATCCAAACTTTGCCGCCACGCTTGATGAAGCGCGTCATCGCAATACGCGCCGCTTCGATCTGCCGGTTCGTCACCCAGCCGCAATCGAGCGCTTTCAAACCAAAGTCCCCGAACGAAAGCGACGAGCCGCGCCAGGCCTTCCCGGTCATGCGGCCGCGCTGCTGCTTCCGGAACTTTACTTTCTTTGGCATCAACATAGCGGTGTTCTCCTCTTGTCCTATCTCGTTGCTTTCTGGGCTCGCTGCCCGCGCAGGCCGTGCTTCCTGCTTCCAGGACGGCGCGGCGGCGCGCTCATCGGCGGAATAATCGGGGACGACGCAGGCTTCGGCATATCGGCCGGAGGCGCCTGCACCACCGGACCTTCGTGGTTGCGCGGCCGATGCCAAGCCGGCTGTGGCTGGTCCACCACCGAACGGCCCACGGCGCTCGCCGCGGTCTCCACGCTCGCGCTCGTCGCGGCGGCGGCGGCGCGGCTCGCCTTCATTCCGCAGCGAATCGCGGCGGCGTCCGCCCTCGAGCACTTCGCCTTTGTAAACCCACGTTTTGACGCCAATCACGCCATACGTCGTGTTGGCTTCGGTGAACCCGTAGTCGATATCGGCTCGCAACGTGTGCAGCGGAAGCTGTCCCTGCAGATACCATTCGCTGCGCGCGATTTCCGCGCCGTTCAGACGCCCCGACACGCGAACCTTGATTCCCTTGCAGCCGAAACGCAGCGCCGAATCGACCGCTTTCCGCATCGCGCGGCGGAACGCCACGCGCTTTTCAAGCTGCAGCGCAATCGACTCCGATACCAGTTGCGCATCGAGCTCCGGCCGATGCACTTCCTGAATATCGATGAACACTTCGCGGCCGGTCTTCTTCGCGAGATCGCTCTTCAGCTTCTCGATCTCGGCGCCCTTGCGGCCGATGATGATACCGGGACGCGAGGTCCGGATCGTGATGCGGAGCTTGTTGCCAGGCCGATCGACTTCGATCGAACTGATGCCGGCCGCCTTCAATCGGCTCTGCAACGATTTGCGCAACTGCAGGTCTTCATGCAGGAGCTTCGAATAATCCTGCTTGGCGAACCAACGCGAGCGCCACGTCTTCGTGACGCCCAACCGGAACCCGTAAGGGTGAACCTTCTGACCCATGTGCTTATTGACCTCTTCGCCTTACTGAGAAACGCAGCCTCATCGACCTATTCCTCTTCCTCGGGCTCACGCTCGCCCAGCTTCACGACAATATGCGCCATCCGCCGCTGATACCGGTACGCGCGGCCCATCGGAGCCGGCCGGATCCGCTTCATGCGCGGGCCTTCGTTCACATACGCTTCCGAGACGAACAGCTTATCGACATCGACGTTGTCCGACTTGTTCTCGGCGTTCGCGATGGCCGACTGCAGCACCTTCTCGATGACCGGCGCAATCGACTTGTTGGTCGAGCGCAGGATATCGCGCGCTTCGCCCACCTGCCGTCCGCGGATCAGATCGATCACCAGCCGCACTTTCTGCGCGAGACACACGGACGTGCCGCGCCTCCGCCTTCGAAATGTTCAGAGCATTGTCGGCCACTTACTTGCTCCCTTTCTCGGTCGCCTTCGCCGCGTGTCCTTTGAAGGTGCGCGTCGGCGAAAACTCGCCCAGCTTGTGGCCCACCATGTTCTCGGTCACATATACCGGAATGAACTTCTTGCCGTTGTGCACGCCAAACGTGTGCCCGATGAACTCCGGCAGAATCGTCGAGCGGCGTGACCACGTCTTCACCACCTGCTTCTGATTCTTCGTATTCAGGGCTTCCACCTTTGAGAGACAGGTGATCGTCCGTAAACGGTCCCTTTTTTAAGGATCGACTCATTGCCTTATTCCCTTACCGCTTCTTCGCTTTGCGCGTCACGATGAATTTGTCCGTGCGCTTGTTGTTACGCGTCTTGAAGCCACGTGTCGGCTGGCCCCATGGAGTGACCGGGTGCCGTCCGCCAGAAGTTTTGCCTTCACCACCGCCGTGCGGGTGATCCACCGGGTTCATCGATACACCGCGGTTATGTGGCCGGCGGCCCAGCCAGCGGCTGCGGCCTGCTTTACCGAGCGAGACGTTCTCATGCTCGACATTGCCGACCTGGCCGACCGTCGCCATGCATTCGAGCTGCACCCTGCGTACTTCGCCCGAAGGCAGTTTCAGCAGCGCAATGCCGCCTTCCTTCGACACCAACTGCGCTTGCGCGCCGGCCGAGCGAGCCATCTGGCCGCCCTTGCCCGGCCGCAGCTCAATGTTGTGCACCACGGTACCGGCCGGGTATGTTCTTAAGCGGCAGCGCATTACCAACCAGAATGTCGGCATCGGGACCCGACTCTACCGTGCGTCCCACTTCGAGACCGACCGGTGAGATGATGTAGCGCTTCTCGCCATCGACGTAGTGCAGCAGGGCGATGCGCGCCGAGCGGTTCGGATCGTATTCAATCGCCGCGACCTTCGCTTCGACGCCAAACTTGTCGCGCTTGAAATCGATGATGCGGTACGACTTCTTCGAGCCGCCCCCGCGGAACCGGCTCGAGATCAAACCTTCCGAGTTGCGGCCGCCCGATCGCTTCTTCCCCACCGTGAGCGACTTCTCGGGCGTGTCCTTGGTGATGTCTTCCCGCGTGAGATAGGTCTGGAAGCGCCGCGTTGGCGTTACTGGACGAAAACTCTTGATCGGCATCTGTTCTTAGCGCTTCCTTTTCCTTACGCGATGTCGGCGTACTCGGGCGCCTTCTGTCCCGGCTGCAGCCGCACATACGCTTTCTTCCAGTCCGACTTGTATCCGCTGAACTTGCCGCGCCGCGCGAGCTTGCCTTCAAAGTTGGCCGTCCGGACTTGGGCCACCTTCACCTTGAATACGGTCTCGACAGCTTGCTTGATCTGGATTTTGTTTGCGTCCGGGTGTACTTCAAAACACAGCGTGTTCTCTTCTTCCCGTTTCGCATGGCCCTTCTCAGTAATGAGCGGCCGGCGGATCACATCAAATACGTTCATTACGCCAGCGCCTCCGATAACTTCTTTGCCGCCGCCTCGGTCAGCAGTACTTGCTGATACCGCAGCAGTCGTACACATTCACATCGCGCGTCGCCACCAGCTTCACGCCCTGCAAGTTGCCTGACGCGCGGCCGAGCTTCTGATTTTCGTCCGTCTCGACCAGCAGCACCGTCTTCTTTGCTTCGAGCTGTGGCCAGCATATTCACGAAATGCTTGGTCTTGTGGTTCTGCAGATTGAACTCACGAACCACTTTGATTTCCCCGTCTCGCAGCTTTGCCGAGAGCGCGGAACGCAGCGCGCCGAGCAGCATCTTGCGCGGCAGCTTGTAATCATAGCTACGCGGTTGCGGTCCGTGCACCGTGCCGCCATGACGCCACAGCGGCGACCGGATCGAACCCATGCGCGCGCGGCCGGTACCCTTCTGCTTCCACAGCTTCTTGCCGGAACCCGATACTTCGTGGCGCGTCTTGGTGGACGCCGTGCCCGGGCGCTGCGAAGCCGTGTACTGCCGCACCGCTTCATACAGCAGCGCTTCATTCACTTCCGCACCAAACACCGCATCCGCCAGCTCCACCGAACCCACGGTCGCGTTGCTCAAATCGACAACATCAATACTTGGCATTTCGTTATCTTATCCCGCGCGCCTAGCGCTTCACCCGCCGAACCATTACGTAACCGCCATTCGGTCCCGGAATCGCGCCCTTCACCGCAATCACGCTGTCTTCCGTATCCACGCTGACGATTTCAAGATTCCGCACCGTCACCTGCGCGTCGCCCATGCGGCCGGCCATTTTCATGCCCGGGGAACACGCGCGACGGGAAGCTCGACGCGCCAATCGAACCCGCGGCGCGATGGAACATCGAACCGTGCGAGGCTGGACCGCCGCGGAAATGATGACGCTTCACCAAGCCGGCAAAGCCGCGTCCCTTGCTCGTACCGATCACGTCGACCCGGTCTTTCGGCTTGAATTCTTCAGCCAACACGCGGTCGCCCTGCTTCAGATCGCCGCTGCCGTGCGCCAGGCGGAACTCGCGCTGAAACCGCACACCCTCAGCTCCCGACTTCTTCAGATGGCCCGCCGCCGGTTTGTTCTGCTTCTTGGCGTACTCGACCAGGCCCAATCTGCACCGCGTCGTATCCGTCCACGGTCGGCGTCTTGCGCTGCGTCACCACGCACGGCCCGGCTTTCACCAGCGTCACCGGAACGACCTGTCCCTCGGCCGTGAACACCTGCGTCATGCCGATCTTTTTCCCGAGAATTCCTGGACTCATTTCGTCTACCTTCCGCGAAGTCACATCAAACACGCGCACAACGGCCAAAAACCCGGCCCACGCGCTCCACTACTTCTTCCCAAATGCCTTGATCTCGACGTCGACGCCCGCCGGCAGATCCAGCTTCATCAAAGCGTCCACGGTTTCCTGAGTGGGCTCGAGAATGTCGAGCAGGCGTTTATGCGTGCGGATCTCAAACTGCTCCCGCGATTTCTTATCCACGTGCGGCGAGCGCAGAACCGTGTAGCGGTTCTTCAGCGTCGGCAACGGAATTGGGCCCGCAACTGTGGCTCCCGTCCGCTTCGCCGTGTCAACAATGTCGCCCGTCGACTGGTCCAGAATGCGGTGGTCGTAAGCCTTCAGCCTGATGCGGATTCGTTCTTTCATTTTTTTTCTGTTCTCTCTAAAAGTCGAGCTCACACACTCATCGGAGCCACCGGCGCAATCTGTTGCGCCAGTGGCTACCGATGCGTCATGGCTTCACATGAGTCGTCTTATCCCACAATCTCCGACACAGTACCGGCGCCGACCGTACGGCCGCCTTCGCGAATGGCAAAGCGCAGGCCCTTGTCCATAGCGATCGGCGTGATCAGATCCACTTCGATTTGCACGTTGTCGCCTGGCATCACCATCTCCATGCCTTCCGGCAGCTTCGCCACTCCCGTCACATCCGTCGTCCGGAAGTAGAACTGCGGCCGGTAGCCGTTAAAGAACGGCGTATGCCGCCCGCCTTCTTCCTTCGACAGCACGTATACTTCGCCTTTGAACTTCTTGAACGGCTTGATCGAACCCGGCTTCGCAATCACCTGGCCGCGCTCCACGTCCTTCTTTTCAATGCCGCGCAGCAGCAACCCGACGTTGTCCCCCGCCCTGCCCTCATCGAGCAGCTTCTTGAACATTTCGACGCCCGTCACCACCGTCTTGCGCGTATCGCTGAAGCCGACGATTTCCATTTCCTCGCCCACCTTGCAGATACCCTTCTCAATACGCCCCGTCACCACCGTGCCGCGGCCCTGAATCGAGAAGATGTCTTCAATCGGCATAATGAACGGCTTGTCGATGGCACGCTCCGGAATCGGAATGTACGCGTCCACCTTCGCCATCAATTCGTCGATCGTCGCTTCCCACTTGGCTTCGCCGTTCAACGCACCGAGCGCACTCACACGCACCACCGGCAGATCGTCGCCCGGAAACTGATAGCTCGACAGCAGCTCGCGTACTTCGAGCTCCACCAATTCGAGCAGCTCCGGATCGTCCACCATGTCGACCTTGTTCAGAGCGACCACAATGTACGGCACACCCACCTGGCGCGCCAGCAGAATGTGCTCGCGCGTCTGCGGCATCGGTCCATCCGTCGCCGCGACCACCAGAATCGCGCCATCCATCTGCGCCGCGCCCGTAATCATGTTCTTGATGTAGTCGGCGTGTCCCGGGCAGTCCACGTGCGCATAGTGGCGGTTCGCCGTCTCATACTCGACGTGCGCCACCGCAATCGTGATGCCGCGCGCCTTCTCTTCCGGCGCGTTATCGATCGAGTCAAAGCTCCGGAACTTGTTCTTCGGATTGTGCTTTGACAGCGTCTTGGTGATCGCCGCCGTCAAGGTCGTCTTGCCGTGGTCAATGTGACCTATCGTCCCGATGTTTACGTGCGGCTTACTGCGATCAAATTTCTCTTTCGCCATTGGATCTCCTGATTCTTACTGGGGCGGCTAGCCTAGCGGCTAGCGACTACCCCCCCCTTGTTGCGATTAATGATTTCTTCCGCCAAGTTGCGCGGCACTTCTTCGTACTGACCAAAGTGCATCGTGAAACTGCCGCGGCCCTGTGTGCGCGATCTCAGTTCGGTCGCGTAACCAAACATCTCCGACAGCGGCACCATCGCCTTGATGATGTGCGTCCCGCCTGCAATCTCCGTGCCTTCGAGCCGTCCGCGCCGCGAGATCAGGTCGCCGTTGACCGGCCCCATGTACTCTTCCGGAACCGTCACTTCGACCCGCATCACGGGCTCGAGCAGAACCGGCTTCGCCTTACCCGCCGCTTCCTTGAAGCAGATCGACGCGCAGATCTTGAAGGCCATTTCCGAAGAGTCGACTTCGTGGTACGCACCGTCGAACACCGTCACCTTAATGTTGTTCAGCGGATAGCCAGCGAGGATTCCGCCTTCGAGCGCCTCTTCAACGCCCTTCTGCACGGCCGGGATGAACTCCTTCGGAATGTTGCCGCCGGTGACAGCGTTTGTGAACTCGAAATCCTTCTCCAGGTTCGGTTCGACCCGCAGCTTCACGCGCGCATACTGACCGCTGCCGCCCGTCTGTTTCTTGTGCGTGTAATCGTATTCGGAGCGCTGACGAATGGTCTCGCGATAGGCCACCTGCGGCTTGCCGACGTTCGCCTCAACGTTGAACTCGCGCTTCATGCGGTCCACGATGATTTCGAGATGCAATTCCCCCATACCCGCCAGGATCGTCTGGCCGGTCTCGGGATCCGTGCTGACGCGCAGCGTGGGGTCTTCCGACACCAGCTTGTTAATGGCAACGCCTAGCTTTTCCTGGTCGGCTTTGGTCTTCGGCTCGATCGCCAACTGAATCACAGGGGCGGGGAAGTCGATCGATTCGAGCACGATCGGATGCCTGTCATCGCAGATCGTGTCGCCCGTGACCACCTGCTTCAACCCGACGGCCGCGCAGATATCGCCCGCGAGCACCTCCTGGATCTCTTCACGCTTGTTGGCGTGCATCTTCACCAGGCGTCCCACGCGTTCTTTTCTGCCCTTGGCGATGTTGAAAACGCTGTCGCCCGAATTCAGCTTGCCCGAGTACACGCGGATAAAGCACAACTGACCGACAAACGGGTCCGTCATGATCTTGAACACCAGCGCCGAAAACGGCTCGCTGTCGTCCGCCTTGCGCTCCATGTGGACGTTCGGGTCGTCCACCGACGTACCCTTCACCGGAGGAATGTCAATCGGCGAAGGCAGATAGTCGGCCACCGCATCGAGCAGATTCTGCACGCCCTTGTTTTTGAAAGACGAACCGCAGACCACGGGGAAAATCTTCTGTGTAATGGTCGCCTTGCGGATGCCCTGCATCAGTTCCTGTTCGGTGATCGCCTGTCCTTCGATGTACTTTTCCATCAGCACATCGTCGGTCTCGGAAACCGCCTCAATCAGGTGGCCGCGATATTCTTGCGCCTTCTCGACCAGGTCCGCCGGAATATCGACGTCATCGTACTGAGCCCCCAGCGTCTCATCGCGCCAGATACGCGCCTTCATCCTGACCAGATCGACAATACCCTTGAACTGGTCTTCCGCACCGACCGGAATCTGAATCGGCACCGGGCGCGCGCTCAGGCGATCCACAATGGTCTGCACCGAGCGATAGAAATCTGCACCGACGCGGTCCATCTTGTTGATGAAGCAGATGCGCGGAACGCCGTATTTATCGGCCTGCCGCCATACCGTCTCCGATTGCGGCTGCACGCCCGCCACGGCATCAAAGACCGCGCAAGCGCCATCGAGCACGCGCAGCGAACGCTCGACCTCAGCCGTGAAGTCGACGTGGCCCGGCGTGTCGATGATGTTGATCGTGATGTCGCGCCATTGACAGGTCGTCGCGGCGGAGGTGATCGTGATGCCACGCTCCTGCTCCTGCGCCATCCAGTCCATGGTCGCAGTTCCTTCATGCACCTCGCCGATCTTGTGCGTACGGCCGGTGTAGTACAGAATTCGTTCGGTCGTCGTGGTCTTACCGGCATCAATATGCGCCATGATGCCGATGTTGCGCATTTTTTCTAACGGTACGGTGCGAGGCATAAAGGTAAAACTAAAAACAACTACCAGCGATAGTGCGCGAAGGCGCGGTTTGCTTCGGCCATTCGATGCACATCATCCTTCTTCTTCACAGCGCCGCCACGCAGATTGGCGGCATCGTTCAACTCATTCGCCAGTTTCTCGGCCATGCTCTTGTCCGGCCGGCCACGGGCGTTCGTAATAAGCCAGCGCAGCGCCAGACTGGTCCGGCGGTTCTGCGGCACTTCGATCGGCACCTGATAATTGGCGCCGCCCACGCGGCGGGTCTTCACTTCAAGCAGCGGTTTCACATTCTCCACCGCCTTCTTGAATATCTTCAATGGCTCGTCACCCGCGCGCTCTCCGAGCATGCTCATGGCGCTGTAGAAGATCCGTTGTGCGGTGGTCTTCTTGCCATCCCACATCATCGAGTTCACGAACTTCTCGACTAGCGTGGAGTTGTAGATCGGATCGGCAACAACTTCTCGAGTCTCTGGTCGTCTACGTCGTGGCATTCAGTCTTCCTTACTTCTTGCCCTTGGCCGGAGCAGGGGCAGCGCCGCCCTTGGGACGCTTGGCGCCGTACTTGGAACGGCCTTGCTTACGATTGGCCACGCCCGCGGTGTCGAGGGTTCCGCGCACAATGTGATAGCGAACGCCCGGCAGATCCTTCACACGGCCGCCGCGAATGAGCACAATCGAGTGTTCCTGCAAATTGTGACCCACGCCAGGAATGTAGGTGGTCACTTCGATTCCGTTCGTCAGGCGCACACGGGCTACCTTCCGGAGAGCCGAGTTCGGCTTCTTCGGGGTCGTCGTGTACACGCGCGTGCAGACTCCGCGCCGCTGCGGGCAGGCCTGCAGCGCGGGACTCGCTGTCTTGTACCGCGTTGGCTTCCGCCCCTTCCGCACAAGTTGATTGAACGTAGGCATGCTTTCTTCACGCGCTTGCTACCTGGGAACCTTCTCAGTCCCGCGGAGCCGCGCACTCCGTGTCCTCTCTCAAAACAAAACATCCGCGCACGCCCGCACCGCCCTTTCGAGCGGCGCAAAGCTACGCCGTTGACTTAAATCTGTGGTCCCTTTATCCGGGTTCCCTTAGACAGGCACGATCACCTGACATGACCGTGCTGCTCGATTACTTCAAGAAACGTCCAACGGCTTCCAGCCGTCGTTACGCTCCGCTTGCAGAAGGCCGATATAGCGTAATTCACCAGCCTTTTCACGCGAGGGTTACTGCTTCGGGTATACGGCCCTTACCAACCACCGATGTCACTCACAGAACAAACTCTGTGGCTTATCGAGGCAGCAGCGGGGCCCGACTTCCGGCCGGATGCCCAATCCTTTTCAGGTGAGCACGGTAGCTCGGAGGCCGAAGATCAACTCGCCAAACGTTATCAGTGTAGGCCTAGACGCGTTTGGATGTCAACTTGCGGTCAGCACCACCTGCGCCCGGGTCCTTCACTACAATAGCGCAATGATGGCCAAATCACGATTCCGGTGCTCAATCCAGGGTCACTTCGGCGGAATCAACAGGTTCAGAATGTCCTACCCCTCCGGGTCGACAATCTGGCCGACCGCTTCCCCGGTCTTCCCGGATAGGATTACCATACTGTGTTGCCACCCACAGACGTTGCGAGAAGGTTGCCGCTTACACCCGATGGCAAGTCGCTTTATCATCTGGAGGACCCCGGTTTTTCGCTGATCAGCACTAACAAACTTCTGATTGAAAATCAATTTACAACCGGTTCCGGGACGACCTAATGAAGATTACACCCGACGGGAAGCAATTGTGGAGCGTGGGTACAACATCCATTCCCGGGGCGGCTTCGCCGCTTGGGGTGTTTTCGACGGACACAAATGTGGAAGTGGGACCGCCTACGGCTCTGTCCGCCAAATATACCCGGCTCGATTGCTTTCGCTCCGGACGGAAGCTTGGCCTACGCTCACCTGTGGCAGTTGAAAACGAGTAGTTCGTGTGGGTTTTCACCCGCAACGTCACTGCCTGCGTAAAGATACTTACCGTCCGGTGGAGATTGCCAAGCCGGAACGCGTAAAACTCGGACTCGAGTGCGTATTCTCCGCAAACTCTCACTCCTCCTTACACGCGCAACCGCACTGCTACAAGTACGTGCGTGAATCACTTTACCATGCAAAAAAAATCGGCTGACCGGGGTTGTCTCGCCGGTCAGCCGTAGTCTGGGTTGGAGGAGAAGTACTTGTTACGCCGCAGGCTCAAGCCGCGGGAAGCTGAAGATCAGCCAAAAAACTCTTAAAAGATTAAATTTGTTTCAGTATCAACCTCAACTTACCCGGTTGTCAACAGAAAACTACCCTGCTCGAACGAGAGGAGTATCCGCCGCGCAAAACTAGCTTCTTAATGCGTCGCGAACCCCTTCTTGTCCCGTTCTGCGTTGTCGCGCTGGGAGTGGTCCTGGCTTATGTTTCGAATGCCCCGCTGAAATCTGTATTTGCGCCGGCCTTCGCGGCAGCCGTTGTAATCGTGCTCGGTTATGCGACGCCGCGGCTGCGACGCCTGGTTTTTCCGGGAACGTGCCTGCTGCTCCTGGCGGTGGGCGCCTCGCTTCAGATCGCGCATCGCGAAGGTCCGCGCCCCCGCCTCGACGTCGCGGATGACGAGACGGCCGTTCTCGACGGGTGCGTCGCGGATCCGCCGGTCCTCTCTCCCGGCCGCGCCCACTTTACGCTTCAGATTGCGCCGCATGCCTCCGTTCGCGTTTCCGTCATGCTCAAGGATGACCAGTCGCTGGCGATCCCCTACGGGCGCAATGCGGAAATCACCGCCCGTGTTCGCTCCCCGCGCAACTTCGGAAATCCAGGGGCGTTCGACTACGAAGGGTATTTGGCGCAACAGCATATCTATTGGACAGCTTCAGCGGCTTCGCCCGCGGAAGTGCATGTGTTGCCGGGAAGCTGCGGGTCACGACTGCTCGCTCCGGTGTACAACCTGCGTAGTTGGGCGCTTGCTCGCATCAGCGCCCTATATCCGGATGATCCCCACAGCGCAGGTCTGCTCCAAGCCACACTGCTCGGGGAAACCGCCGGGGTGGATCGCCGCTGGACGCAGGATTTCCGCGTAACCGGCACCTATCACGCGCTAGTCATCTCCGGCCAGCACATTTCCATCGTCGCGGGAGCCGTCCTCTTTTGCCTCATGCTGCTGCGTGTACGGCGATTGCCGGCGCTGACTATTGCCACCGCAACGACTTGGCTGTATGCGCTGATCACCGGGTTAAGCGCGCCCGCTTTGCGCTCGGCCGGAGGCTTTACGCTCTTCCTGATCGCCAGCATCTTCTTTCGCCGCACGCGCATCCTCAACGTCCTCGCCGCGGTGGGTCTGGTGTATCTTGCGATCGCTCCTGATGCGCTGTTCGATGCCAGTTTTCAGCTCTCGTTCCTATCTGCCGCCGCCATCGGCGCGTTCGCAATTCCCGCGATGGAGCGCTGGACAACTCCTCTGCGGGCCGCGGTGAAACGGTTTGATCAGGTGAAATATGATCCCAACGTCGAAGTCCGGGCGGCCGAGTGGCGCGTCGAACTGCGCTTGCTTGCCGAAACGGTTCATCAATGGACCAGCATTCCACTGCCGCGCGTGCAATCGGCAATAGCGCAGTTGACCCGCGCGGCTGCCTTCTTGGGCGACGTGATTCTAATTTCCGCGTGCATCCAGTTTGCCCTGGCATTGCCGATGGTGGCCTACTTCCACCGGCTTTCGCTGACCGGACTTACGGCCAACATTATTGTGGTGCCATTGCTGCTCGCTTTGATCCCACTCGGCTTCGCCGCCATTCTCACCGGACTTGCACCGCTGGCGTATCTCACGAAACTGCTGCTCGTCTGGTCGGAAGCGCTGGCCGCCTGGCATGCACATTTCGAACCGTCCTGGCGTATGGGAGCGCTGCCCTTCTCCATCGCTTTGGCGTTTGTTCTCAGCTTGTGCCTGTTCGGGTTTGCCATCCGCCGTCAATACCGATCGGCAATTGTCCTATCACTCGCATTAGCGCTCGGATTGTTCGTTTGCATTTGCTACCAACCGTGGAAGCCGCTACTCAGCCCTGGCTGGCTTGAAGTAACCGCGGTGGACGTCAGTCAAGGCGACTCAATTCTGATCGCATTTCCCAACGGGCAAACCATGCTGGTGGATGCGGGCGGTTTTCCCGGACTCGAGCGCATGGCGCACAAACCGCAAATCGATATGGGTGAAGATGTCGTCTCGCCGTATCTCTGGAGTCGCCGCATTCGCCACCTCGACTACATCGCCCTGAGTCATGGCCACTCGGATCACATGGCTGGATTACCCGCTGTACTCGATAACTTCCACCCTTCGGAGTTGTGGATTGGACCCGAGCCCGACAGCGCCGAATGGCGTGAGGTCGTGCGGCATGCGCAACTCGATCATGTCCGCATACGGTCATTTCATCGCGGCTCGGATGTCCCCTCGATTGGCAATGTGCAGATGCGCGCGCTGGCTCCTGAACCCGATTACACGCCCGGCGACAAAGCCACGAACGACGACTCACTGGTTCTCGAAATGAGATATGGCAAGCGTTCCGTCCTGCTGGAAGGGGATGCCGAGTTTCCATCGGAAGCCGCCATGATGGCGAGCGGAGAACTGACGCCAGTAACGCTACTCAAGGTAGGACATCATGGCAGCAAGACATCCTCGGGCGACGACTTCCTCTCGCTGATTCAGCCGCAGTACGCCATCATCTCGGACGGTTATCACAACCAGTTTCATCATCCAAGCCCGGCGACTCTGGCGCATCTTGCCGATCACCACACGGCCGTTTTTCGAACGGACCAGCGTGGGCTGATACAGTTTCGCACTGACGGAGACAAGGTAGAAATTCGTACCTTCCGCTAACAAGACGTTTTCCGCTCCGCTGCGTCCAAAAGCGGCGAGGAGGAACAGTGCGGAAAAACTCTTTACTGACTATCGCGGCGGCGACTCTCATGGGTTTCGCCGGAGGGCTTGCGTCCCAGCTCGTTGTGCCGTGGACAGCGGTGCATGCGCAAACCGTGCCGGAGGAACTGACCGCGCACCGGCTGTTGCTGGTCACCGAGAAAGGCAAGGCTTACGGCCGGATCGAAATGGGCGAGCGTGGCGGCGAGATCCGCCTCTACGACGGAGCGGGCAAAACCATCTGGCAAGCGCCCTTCAAGTTCGGAGTTACGCCGACTGACGCGGGCGTGAAAACTCACTGAGCCGGGCGCTAACTTTCGCGCAGTATAACGATGGGACTGGCGTGGCTCGCCTTCCAGGCTGGTCCAATGCACGCCGCCAGCACAGCTAGGACGATGCAAACGCATACTGCAAGAATCGGGCGCGGATTGCGCAAGTCCACCTGAAAGAGCATTGCAGAAATTAATTGCCTGGATGCTAAGGCCAGCGCAACACCGCAAAGCAAACCGGTTCCAGCTACCAACGCAGCGTTCTTCAGCATGGACGACAGGATCGAGCACAGGGGCGCACCGAGCGCTTGCCGGACAGCGATCTCCCGCATCTGCGCCTTCGCGCGGCAGGCCGTCAATCCGTATACACCCGCCATCGCGAGCGCCGCGCCAAGCAGCGACAGGATCGTCAGCAATCTCGCGGTAAACCGCGGCTGTGCCGCAGACTGGTCCAGTCGAGCGTCGATGGTCTCGATCCGGCTCACCGGTTCTTCCGGGTCAATCGAGGCCACGATGGTCCTGAATTCCGGTGCGACCGATTTGATGGGTAATGACGAATCCAGGATGATGGCGAGGTCCCAAAGTCTTCCGGATTCGCTTTGCGCGTACGGCGTATAGACCATCGGTTCCGCTACCGACTCCAATCCGCCGGACCGGACGTCACCGACGACGCCTACGATCGTGTACCAGACGTTCTCGCGCTCCCCGGCCTGGAGGCGGTGTCCAATTGCGCTCTCGCCGGGAAAGTAGCGTTTAGCAAATTCGTGGCTTACGACGACCACAGGAGTGCTGTTCCGTTCGTCGGAATCGGAGAGGAAACGACCTTCGACTAGCGGGATATGAAGAATTCTGAAGTATGCGCAGCTGACATCCTGGTTGCGCATGATGGCTTTTTGACGGCTCGTCATCGGCAACGGTCTGCCTTCAATATGCGCGACATTCATGGCATGCCCGCGGCCTGGAGGGACTTCCCACTCAATCGATGCCGCCGCCTGCTGGACGCCCGGGATCGCCGACGCCCGTGCGAGCAGTTCACGGATAAAGGCGATCTGCCCGCCTGGATCCTTGTATCGAGCGGACGTCAAGCTCAGACTTGCGTCTATCGTGTGCTCCGGCTGGAAGCCCAGCGCCCGATAGCGCATGTTCCAGAAGCTCTGTAGTGTCAACGCTGCGCTGCTCCCCAATGCCACCACCACCGCGATTTGCGCGGCCGTAACGAATGAGACATAACGAAGCTGAGACCGTCGGCCCGCAACGCTATTCTGGCCCGCGGCGATTGCGGTTTGAAGGCGCGTCTCGCCGATGCGCAGTGCGGGGATAAGGCCGAACACCAATAACACGCCGCACAGTAATCCGGCCGCAAACAACAACACAGTACGATCCAGAGGCAAATTCGCGTAGAACCTGGGCCCATATTGCGGCATGGCTGACATTGCATTGCGAATCGCGGCGGCAATACAGATCCCAAGTAAGCCGGCGACTCCGACCAGAAGCGCGTTCTCAATCAGTAGTTGCGCAATGACTCGTCCGCGCGCGGCGCCGAGAGCTCTCCGGATCGCAAGTTCGCGATCGCGTTGCACAATCTGAGAAAGCGCCAGGTTGCCTAGATTTGCACTCGCCAGGAGTAGAAATAGTAGCGCGCCTGTCACCAGCACAGCCGCCGTGGTCTTCTGATCGCCAAACAAGAACGTTCGCAGCGGAATCAGCTCGATCGTAATGGTCGGATGGAATGGCGGAACCGGAAGATGCGCCTGAATGCGAGAAAGGTCGGCGTGCGCTTGCTCAATCGTCACTCCCGGTTTTAACCGTCCAATCACGTTGCTTAGCGTGGTAATGAACCGTTCATCTCTGGCCAGTTCGCCTGCCTCGTTCGTTGCGAGCGGTGTGATGATGTCGAACGGCTGATCCCCGGGAAAAACAAAACCGGCGGGCAATACACCTACGATTGAATACGCGCTACCGTCAATAAGAACTGGTTTGCCGAGCGCCTTATTGCTACTGCCCAGGTGCTCCCGCCAGAAGGCGTGACTAACCAGCGCAACGTGTGGCGCGCCCGCCCGGTCTTCCTCGCGCCCGAACAATCTTCCGTAGGCTGGCGCCACCCGCAGTGCGGATAACAGTGAGGCCGAAGCGCTCGCAATGTGGATTTCGAGCGGTTCCCGCAGTCCGGTAACAACACCTGTGAATCCCCTATACGCTCCGAGGCTATCGAAGGTGTGATTCATCCGCCGCCAATCTAAGAAATCAGGCGTGAGCGTGATCGGGTCCGTGCTATTGGCCTTCAGTATTTCGGTGCCCCAGACGAGTGACTTCTCGTCCGGGTACGGCAATGGCCGGAAAGCCACTACGTTCAAGACGGCAAACACGGCCGTGCTGATACCGATCCCCAAAGCCAGCGAGATAACGGCTGTCGCACTATACCCGGAATTCGCACGGAGCCGCCGTAGCGCAAACCGCGTATCGAGCCAAAGGTTCTCTACGAAGGTGAATCGCCAAAGGTCGAGCGCTTCTTCCTTCACTACGCTCTGATTTCCAAACGGGATGTGGTTGCCGTTCCGCGCTGCCATCTCGCGGTGAAACGCCATTTCCGCCTCGAGATCCGCCGCTAGGCGGCGCCGTCGCATGAGTCTGAGAAAAACCCGCTCGAGCCATGTCATCGCGCCAGTACCTGTTTCACCGCGGCCGAGAGGCGCGACCAACTCTGTTCCTGGGAAGCCAAGACTTTTCGCCCATGGGCGGTGATCTTGTAGTACTTTGCCTTGCGGCTGTTCTCCGATACACCCCAGGTGGATGAAATGCAACCATCGAGTTCGAGCCGGTACAGGGCCGGATACAAAGATCCTTCCTCAACGGTCAGGACGTTATCTGATAACAGGTGAATGGTCTGCGCGATGGCGTAGCCGTGCAAGACTTCGCGCCGCAGCGCGTGAAGGATCAGCAAGTCGAGAGTCCCCTGCAGCAGGTTGTTGCTCTTTCCCAATCTGTGATACCGTTCCTATGACGATCTATGGGAAGTATGGCTCCGCGATGACGTCACTGTCAACCGGTTCTTCCGAAGCTCCGGCAATACTCACAGCCGACAGGCTAACGAAGGTATATCGCCGCGCCCCCGCAGTTGCCGATGTGAGTTTTTCGATCGCCGCAGGACAGGTGCTCGGTTACCTGGGACCAAATGGTTCCGGCAAGAGCACCACCGTGAAAATGCTGGCGGGATTGCTGGAACCGACAACGGGCGCGGTGCTGTACCGGGGGCAAAGCATCCGGGAGGATCCACTCCGCTACAAATCGCAACTTGGGTACGTGCCCGAAGAGCCAAGCCTGTACGGATTTTTGACCAGTTGGGAGTACCTTGAACTCGCCGCCTCGTTGCGGCAGATTGCGCCCCGAATATTCGAACAGCGATGCCGGTTGTTATTGGAAGCATTTGGATTGTATTCGCACCGGTTTACGAGACTATCCGCGTACTCGAAAGGCATGCGGCAGCGGGTCGCGCTCATCGGTGCGATCCTGCACGATCCCGAAGTGCTGATCCTCGACGAGCCGTTCTCCGGCCTCGATGTAACGACCTCCCTCGTGGTGCGGGATCTTTTGAAGCTGCTTGCGCAAGCCGGTAAAGCGATCTTCTTCTCTTCCCCCGTTGTTGAGACGTTCGAGAAGGTGTGTACGCATGTCCTGCTCCTCAGAGGAGGCCGATCCGTCGCATATGGGGCACTCGATGAGATCACAAAGAGTTCCGTGACCGAAAACTTAGAGGGAGCGTTCCTCAGCCTCGCGGAGGATGTCGATGCACAACGTATCGCAGCGAGTATCGTTGCGGCTGTCCGAAGCGCCGCCTGAACGCAGCGTCCGGGCACTTCCAACGTCTCAATTCACGACTCTCGCCCGTCATTTCGCAAAGCAGATTTTGTCCTTTGGTAGCGAGGGTGAGGAGCCTGAAATTGGCGTGATTGGGTTGCTCGCTATCCTGGCCACCCCCGGCATCTTCTATAGCCTGTTTCTTTTCGAAAAGTATTCGACCTTTCTCCGCTTTCTTCGAGGTGGTCCGTTGCACATGGATGTGTACACGGAATCGTTACCGGAGAAATATCTACTGATCACATCGTCAATGGCTTTGACAGCCATGGTTGTGGCGATTAAATGGGACCGCATCTTGCCGGGTCCGCAGGACTACGCAATTTTGGCGCCGATGCCAGTTGGGGTTTGGACGATTTTCGCGGCAAACGCCTGCGCACTCGGATTTCTCGTCTCGCTTTTTGTGCTCGCTCTGAATACCGTCTCAACCGTGCTTTTCCCGTTTATTGTGCTGTCGGACGAAAACGCCGGACTGATGGCGAATCTTCAATTCGTTCTTGTCCACGTCATCTGTGTGGCACTCGCCAGCGTGTTCGCGTTCAGCGCATGTCTCGGCCTTCTCGCGCTAATGATGCTTCTGTTGCCACCAGCGGTCTTCAAGCGCGCTTCTCCTGGCGTACAGCTTGGGATTTTCTTTTTCGCGTGCTTACTTCTCGCCACGGCCGCGATGATACCTACGCTTTTGCAGCACCCGGCAGATACCTTGCTGCTCCGTTTTCTGCCACCCGCCTGGTTCGTTTCGCTGTACCAATGCCTACAGGGTCGCGGAAGTCCGCTAATGAGCGCGCTTGCTCGTTCGGGATTGATTGCACTTCTCGCGGCCGTCTGCCTTGCGGCCGTTACGTTCGTGCTCAGCTATCACCGCAGCTTTGTACGCGTTCCCGAATCGTCAAGCGCACCTCCCCTGTCGACCGGTAGGGCATGGGAAGCAATCTCCAAACACGCCAGACACTTCGTCAATTTGTTCGCGGGACGGGGCGGCTTCGATAGGGCAATCTATTGGTTTGCCATTCGGGTGCTTCTCAGGAGTGAAGCACACTTCCTGACCATAGGCTGCTTCATTACGATCGGCATGGTCATTGGTATGACATCCATATCAACTGCGATCTCGCCGGCGAACATTGAGCCCTTCCTACGTCTCTGCCTGATGGTCGAGTATTCCGCTGTTGCGGGCTTGCGCGTTAGTCTCGCGATCCCCGCCGGGCAACGGTCCAGCTGGATCTATTCTCTGTGCACGATGGGCGGCGATGTAAGACCGGTGCTGCGCAAGGTCTTCATCACCGCCGCGTCAATCGTCGTGGTTGTGCCTGCCGCACTCATCGCCGGATTTGCCATATCTAAACCCGTCGGCGTTCTGCATGGCTGTTATCTGCTGTTCATCGGCACATTACTCACGGACTGTTTCCTAATCAATGTCAGGCGCATTCCGTTTATGTCAGCGTTTCCGAACTTGCGCGACAACACCGTTCTGCTGGTTGCAGTGAATCTGCTCGCCCTGTTCGTCTTTTCGGCTCTCGCGGCGAAGCTTGAATCCGCCATGCTGCGAAACGGCTGGCTGTTCGCGAGCCTTCCGGTGCTGTTACTGCTATGGTGTGGGCTCATCAGGCGCATCCACGCGTCACCGGCTGAACCCGCAGCACCGGGCGGCTCGGATACAAGCATTCAAACGCTAGGAATCGGATGACCGGCAGCACCGCGCTGACTCACTTCCCGGGAAAGCCGAGCCAGCCCCGAGTAACATAGTCGCCCAGCGTGTTGGACAGCATGATTCCCATCCAGAGCACGCCCGCCGCGATGATGACCTGCACCACCCGCGATTCGACCTTCGCCTGCATAAAGAACGCCACGATCAATGCCGCCTTTGTCGTCGCGATCGCAATCGCAATCGGCATGTTGAACGCGCCCAGATCCAAATAGCCAATCAGCGTCGTCGCCGCGGCCAGAATCAGGAGGGCAATCCAAACCAGCAGATACGTTTTGCGTGAAATCGCCGGCTGACTCATTTCAAGTGCAACCCCGGAATGTAAAAAATCGCATACAGAAACACCCACACGATATCGATGAAATGCCAATACAGGCCGCCGAGATCCACCGCCGTGTGATACTTCTCCGTGAAGCTTCCGAGAAACGCGCGAAACACCAGTACGGAAAGAATTCCCAGGCCGATCGTCATGTGCAACGCATGCAGGCCCGTCATGATGAAGTAGAAGACGAAAAACATCTGCACGTCGGCGGCGTCCGGGCCTTTGAATTCAAACCAGAATCCAGGCACCTTGTGCTCCTGCCAGTGCAAGTAGTACTCGGTAAATTTGATGCCGAGGAAAGCCGCTCCGATCAACATCGTCAGAATCAGGAACAGGATCAGGAGCTTCTGTTTCCCCAGTTCCGCGCTGTAGACGGCCAATGCCATTGTGAAGCTGCTGCAAATCAGGACACCCGTGTTGATCGCGCCCAGCATCGATTCCATATGCGAGCTCCCCACGTCGAAGGCATGGGGGTGACTCACGTGATAAACCGTATACGCGGTAAAAAGGGCCCCGAACAGCATGACCTCCGTCATCAGGAAGATCCACATCCCGATGCTGGCAGTCTCCTTCTGCTGCTCCGGTGTCGCGAACTGCTCGCGCAGTTCTAATATCGTGGAGGGCTCAACGGCGGACCTGGGCAAGGTTCAACTCCTCCTGTTGCGCTTCATAATCGTACGGCCTCCACGTCACTACCGGGGTTTCGTGGAAGTTGTGTTTCGGCGGCGGCGATGGCGTCTTCCATTCGAGGCCAGTTGCCCGCCAGGGATTCGGCGGCGCGTCTTTCCCGTAGTGCCACGACCACAGCAGATAGGCCAGGGGCAGCAAATACCCGACACCTAAAATCGACGCGCCCGCCGTGGACAACACATTCAGCATCTGAAACTCCTCCGGATACGCAGCATACCTGCGCGGCATGCCAAGATACCCAAGCACAAATTGCGGGAAGAACGTCAGATTAAAGCCCAGAAAAATCGTCAGCGCGGATAACTTCGCAATTCCTTCGGGATACATTTTGCCGCTGATCTTCGGCCACCAATAATGGACGCCGCCGAGAAACGCCATCACGGTTCCCCCGACCATAATGTAGTGGAAGTGCGCAATGACAAAATAGGTGTCCGTCACATGCACGTCGAACCCAAGCGCCGCCAGAAATAGACCGGTCATGCCGCCGATCGTGAACAGTCCGACAAATCCGATCGCGTATAGCATCGGCGTGTCCCAACTGACCGACCCCTTATAGACGGTCGCCGTCCAGTTAAAGACCTTGATTGCGGAGGGCACTGCGACAAAGTAACTGAGCAGTGAAAACACCATTGCCGAGTATACGGACGTGCCAGCCACAAACATATGATGTCCCCACACCAGGAACCCGATCACCGCGATGCCCATACTGGAAAACGCGACTGCCTTGTACCCACACAGCGGCTTTCGTGCAAACGCGGGAATAATTTCGCTGACCACTGCCATACCCGGCAGGACCATGATGTAGACCGCCGGGTGCGAATAGAACCAGAACATATGCTGGAACAGCACCGGGTCGCCACCTAATGCCGGCGTGAAAATTCCGACCTGGAAAATCCGTTCTACCGCTATCATGAGCAGCGTGATCGCGAGCACTGGCGTCGCCAGTACCAGAATGATGCTCGTCGCATACATCGACCAAATGAAGATGGGCAAGCGAAACCAGGTCAGTCCCGGGGCGCGCATCCGGTGAATGGTGGCCATAAAATTCAAGCCAGTCATGATGGACGAGAATCCGCTGATCAAGATGCCGACCGCTGCGCCCACTACATACGTTGTCGAATAAGTGCTGCTGAACGGTACATAAAACGTCCAGCCCGTGTCCACGCCGCCGCGAAACAGCGAGTAGACCGTCACACCCGCGCCGAACAGAAACACATACCAGCTCGCCAGATTCAATTTAGGGAATGCTACGTCTTTCGCCCCGATCGTCATCGGAATGAAAAAGTTGCCGAGGGTATTCGGAATCGACGGAATCAGGAAGAACCACACCATAATGATTCCGTGCATCGAGAACAATTTGTTGTAAGTCTCGGCGCTCACCAGCCAGTTACGCGGCTCGAGTAACTCCAGGCGCATCATGAGCGCGAAGAAACCGCCCAAGAAGAACAAGGCCGTAATCGTAATCGTGTATAGAATCCCGATCCGCTTATGGTCGGTCGTCAGCAGCCACGAAAGGAGCCCCTGCTTTTCGGTCAGATAATTCTTTTCCACCCGGGTCTGAACGGCTTCCTCAATCATTAGCGCTGCTCCTGTTGTGAGCCGGAAATCGAACTGGCGCCCGGCCCGGCAATGCCCGGCTGCGTTGCATAGTTTTTCGGCGCCGTGCCCGAACTCGACGGCTCCTCTATCCCCGTTTGCGGGCCGATGGCTTTGATGTACGCCACTAGCGCCACCACCTGATCCTCAGTTAACTGGCCCGTGAAGTTTGGCATGATGTTCGGCTCAAATCCGTAAACGATCTTGGCGTTCGGATTCAAAATCGACTCGCGAATATAAGACTCGTCCGCAACGACCGTCTGCCCGCTCGCAAGCTGCACTCGCATTCCATAGAGACCTTTGAGAATCGGGCACCGCCCCTGTTGCGAGAAATGATGGCAGTTGGAACAGCCAAACTGGTGAAAGAACTTTTCCCCTTGGGATGCCAGGGATCCTTCCGCCGCGCCATCGGTGAGCCAGCGCTGGTAGTCGTGCTGCTGCATGACGTAAATCCACCCGATCATCCCTGAGTGTTTGGTTCCACAATACTCGGCACAGAATAAGTGGTACTTGCCCGGCGAGGTCGGCTCAAACCACGTCGTTGTGTATCTACCGGGCAGCACGTCCTGTTTCGTCCGAAATGCCGGCACGAAAAAGCTGTGAATCACATCCTGCGATGTCATGACCAACTTGACCGGACGGCCTACCGGAATGTGCAGTTCGTTAATCTCCCGCTGCCCTTCCGGGTGCTGCACCTTCCACATCCATTGCTTCGCGACGACATACATCGTTATCGAGTTGTCAGGAGGACGCTCAATATCGAAGTACATCTTGGCGCCATAGCCGAACATTCCCATGAATGCCAGAAAGGGCAGCGTGATCCACGTCACTTCGGCAGCCCTGTAGTAGCGCCGCTGATTGCCCATTTCATTCTCATGACGCCGGCGGTATCGAATCGCCGAATAGATCAACACTGCCGCGATGCCCGTCGCCACCGTGATGCAAACAATGAGCATCGCGATATAAAACGCGTCCACTTCCCCCGCTACGGACGATGCCGAATCCGGCCAAAAGCGAAGCGCCGTCCTCATAAGTGGTTCGCCTCGCGCGCGCGATATGTCCGAAGGTCCAGCCGCCAGTAAATGAACATGCCGGTGGCCAGCAGCAGTAACGTCAACACCGCCGCGCCGCGTAGCAGATTGATAACCGTCGCGCCATATTTCCCGGCTTTGGGGTCGTAATGGTAGCAGAGCAGCAGAACCTCATCGATAACCGAACCAATTCGTCCGTTCGATGACTCAACTAAAGCAAGCTTTAAATCCTTCGGCTCATACTCGACGCCGAACAGATAGCGAGACACACGCCCGTCGGGCGTCACCACCAGCACGCCACTCGCATGGATGAACATTTTGTGCTGCGCATCCCAGCGATAGTGGAAGCCGATCGCGTTCATCACCGCGGCAATCGATTCAGGCGTCCCGGTGAGGAAGTGCCAGCCTGCGACACCCGCTCGGCTGGAGTAACTGCGCGCGTAATGATCGCGTTTTTCTTTCGCCGAAGCCGGCGTGTCGTTTGGATCGAAGCTGATCGCAACCACTTCAAAATCCCGTCCAGGCTTCAACCGCAGCGGCCGCAGCCCATGCACGACGCCCTGGAGAATCTGGCTGCATAGCATCGGGCACGTGTAATATACGGGCGCGAGCAGCACGGGCTTCGAATGAAAATAAGTTCCAAGCGGCACCGTCGCGCCCGTCTCATCGCGAAACATGGTTTGCAAGGGAATTTGCGCATCCAGCCGCTGTTCAATTCCGACACCTTTGGTATCGGGCGGCGTCAAACGGTCCCAACTGCGCCTCCGCGCACAGACAGAATGCCGCCATCAAGAAAACAACTCGGTACCTCATCGCGGCTCTGGCTCCACTTTCCCGGAAAACCCTGTTTCTCGCGTACCCTCGGCGGGCGGCGTGTTGGTGGGATTCGGAGCGCCCGTTGCCGCCGGGATGCCGCGCTTAGCTAGCGTCTCGATCGCCTGCTCGATCGGAATCGAGACG
Source organism: uncultured Acidobacteriaceae bacterium (assembly GCA_963795905.1). Lineage (GTDB taxonomy): Bacteria > Acidobacteriota > Terriglobia > Bryobacterales > Bryobacteraceae > Bog-105. Next base: position 174,855 of record CAWCJG010000006.1, read on the forward strand.
ACGCCGTGCTGCTTGTCGAGCCAGCGGTAGTGCTGCTGCTCCCAATTCAGGCGCTCGGTGTACTGCTTAAAATCCTCCCGCGGCGATCGCTGTAGTCGCGGCTCGGGCGGCTGCACATCTCCGTGTGCTTCATACGGCAGTGGAGGCGGGCTCACCGAAGCGCGGTACGCTTTCAGTCCCGTGAAGACAAAGAACAACACGCCAGTCGCGATCCACAAAACCGCGAACACACCGGCGCCCGTCAGCAGCACGCCCTTCCAGTTGACATCAGAGCGCTCGAACGCGGTATCCTCGTGCCGCGGAGGAGGAGATGTTTCTACATCCGGCATCTCAGCCTTCCTCCTCCCGCCCGTGTTCGATCGCCCGTTCCAGCCCAGGGTCGCCTAGCGGCAACAGCGGCCGGTCCCGCAGTCCCCGCAGGAACATTGCAAGCCATAATCCGCCGATCGCAAGCGGCACGCAAATATTCAACCACGTGATCCGGAAGCCCGCCTGATAGTAACTCGGCATGACGATCCACATCATGTCCACCATGCGCATGAACAGAATAATTCCGACTACGCAACACAACGCAATCGCATTGCGCTTCAGCGGCCGCGACAGCAACAGCAGGAACGGCACGATGAACTGCAACACAATCAGCAGCACGCCCAGCCAGCCCCATGACGTTGCAAGCCGCCGCAGATACCATGGGATCTCATCCGTCAAATTTCCCGACCAAACGATCAGCAACTGGGATACCGCGAAGTACGCCCATAGCATCACAAAGGTGAGCAGCAGTTTGCCCAAATCGTGCAGATGCTTCGCCCGGAACACACCGGACAGCGGCTCGTACCTCGATAACAGCGCCATGGCGATGATGATGAATCCAAATGCGGCGAGTCCCTGCCGCGCCACAAACAGGAATCCCCACATCGTCGAGTACCAATCGTTATTAAGCGACTCCGCCCAGTCCACCGTTGCAAACGTCACGGTGAACACGTACACAATCAACCCCGGCGCGCTCAACGCAGCCAACCGCTTTTGAAAACCGCCGCCGTGCTCGTCCTGCTGCCGCGACCACTTGCTCAGCAGAAACGCAAACAGCCACCAAATGGCAAAAAACACGATGGCGCGGGCGGTGAACATGGCGGGATTCAGATACGACGCCCGATGGTGCAGCGCATATTCTTTGGCCACCAGCTCCGGATGCGCCCAATCGTAAATGCGCGGAATCCCGATCAGCACCGGAATAAATAGGACGGCTACCAGCGGCATGGTTCGCATAGCCGATTCGAGCGTCCGCCGCGTCACTACGCCCCAGGCGCCACCCGTCAGATACTGCATCATCACGACGGCCATAGCGCCGATCGTCAGGTTAAACCAGAACAGGTACCCCATCAGGTACGAGCGGAAAAAGTCGCCTGGATCGAGAAACGCGCCGATGACCGCCGCAACGGACAGTAGCACGCCGATTCCCAAGGCCCGCACGAACCATTTATTCAAGTCGCTGGTTAATTCAGACGAAGGCAGATAAGCCGCCGCGCTCATTGCTTACCCCCTGTTTGATCCAACATGGACCTCGCTGCATCCGGGACATCGCCCACTGCGGCGTGCCGGCTGTACTGCAACGCGCGGATATACTCGACGATCGCCCAGCGGTCTTCCACATCGACCTGCTCCCGGTAATCCGGCATGGCGCCATACCCGTTTGCAATCACCTGGTACAAGTAGCCGGGAGCGACCGCGCGCAGCCGGTCCGTGTGGAGTGTCGGCGGGATCCAGAACCCGCGTCTATGCACCATGCCGTCTCCGTCGCCCAAACGCCCATGACACGGTGAACAGTAAATGTTGAACCGGTCTTGCCCGCGGTGCAGCGTGTCAGTGTTCACCGGTATCGGAATTGTCGTCAGAAATTTCCCGTGGTCCTCGCCGGTGTGCAGCGGATCGTCGTTGTCCAACTGATCCACCGCAATCGTGTTCGGCGGGATCGGGCGTGAATCGCGCCCGTCGGCAAAGAACCGGTTCTGGCCAAGCGGCTTATACTTCGGCTGGTCCTGCATGTCCTGCCGGCATCCAGCAAGTAGCAGCGCCGAAGCAATCGCGGCTGTGAAGACCACGCTACGAATCGTCCACCTCCCACACACCGATTGCTCCCAGCGTTTGCAAGAACTCCTCCGTAAACTCCTCTTCATAGAGCGGATCGGTACTGCGAATACAGAGAAAAAACCGATTGCTGGTGGAGCGTAAGAACTCCGGAACGTTGAACAGTGGGTGATGCGGCCGCGGAAAACCGCAAATCGCCAGCGTTCCGAAAAAGCAGGCGAGCGAGGCGCATAACACCGTTAACTCAAACAGAATCGGAATGAACGCCGGCCAACTGTACAGCGGCCGTCCACCAACGTTGATCGGATAATCCTTCGCTGCAATCCAATACTGCATGATCCAGGCGATGGCCGCGCCGATCAGCCCGCCAACCAACGTGAAGAGCGGCACCGGGTTCAATGCCGGAACCGTCTTCTTCAACTCCTCGATCGCATACGGAGCGTATACTTCGAACTCTTTATAGTGGTGCTCTTTCACCTTCTTGGCCGCTTCCACCAGCGCGGCGGAATCGTCGAACTCCGCTACTACGCCGTACACGTTTTCGGAAGCGCTCATTTTTCGGTACCTCCGCCCGGCTTCGAAAACGGTAGAAGCTCGCGGACTTCGGCCATCGAGATCATCGGTAGAAATCTGACGAACAACAGGAACGCCGTGACAAACAATCCAACGGACCCATACAAAGTCGCGTTGTCCCAAAACGTCGCCACAAAGTTATTCCACGAAGATGGCAGAAAATCCCGGTCGAGGCTCGTGATGATGATCATGTAGCGCTCCACCCACATGCCGACCAGGACCACCATCGAAATAAAGAACAGCGCCTTTGGGTTGATGCGCACCTTGTAAAACCAGAGCGCCTGGGGAATGATCACGTTCATCAGAATCACTAGCCAGAACGTCCATGACTGCGGACCCACCGCGCGGTTATGCACCGTATACATCTCAAACTGGTTACCCCCATACCAGGAAGTGAACGGCTCGATCACATAGGTGTACGCCAGCACCAATCCAGTCGCGAGCATCAACTTCGCGCAGTTGTTCAAATGACGATCGGTGATCAGGTTGTGAAGACCATATACCGCGCGCAGCGGAATACACAAGACCAGCACCATGGCGAATCCAGAATAGATTGCGCCGGCAACGAAGTAGGGCGGAAAAATCGTCGAGTGCCAGCCTGGCAGAATCGCAATCGTGAAATCGAAGCTCACTACGGTATGCACCGAAAGGACGAGCGGCGTCGCGAGTCCCGCTAGCATTAACGATGCGGTCTTGTGCCATTCCCACTGCTTTGACGAGCCGCGCCATCCGAGCGATAAAACACCGTACACACCGTACTTCCAGCCCTTATCGGCGCGATCCCGCAGTGTCGCCAAGTCGGGAATCATGCCCAAGTACCAGAACAAGACTGAGACGGTCGCATAAGTCGAAACCGCGAAGACGTCCCACACCAGCGGGCTCCGAAATTGCGGCTGCGCGGTCAGCGTATTCGGATATGGCAGCAGCCAATAGAAAATCCACGGCCGCCCCAAGTGCAGCAATGGGAACATGCCGGCACACATCACCGCGAAAATCGTCATGGCTTCGGCGAAGCGATTAATCGAATTCCGCCAGCTCTGATTCAGCAGCAGCAAGATGGCCGAGATCAACGTGCCAGCGTGTCCGATTCCGATCCACCACACGAAATTGGTGATGGCAAATCCCCACGCAACGGGAATCTGAATGCCCCAGATGCCAACGCCCTTGGACACCAAGTAGGTGACCGCGATCACGAACACAAGCAGCAGCGCCACTCCGATGCCGAACGCGCACCACCAGAACAAGGGAGTCGGGCGGGTCAACACAATGCTGCTGATCTGCTCGCTGACCGTTTCGAAAGTCTGGTTCGGCCCCAACACGGAAGGCGGATTGCCCGGATCGGGTTCGCGCGCAATGTGCCGCTGCCGCTCTTCCACCGTCATGCGGTAGTTCCTTCTTTCAGAGCCGGATTGGGGTTGCGCAGCTCCGCCAGATAGGTCGTCCTCGGCCGCGTGTTCAGCTCCGAGTACATTGCGTAATTCAACTTCTCTGCCTTCAGCTTCGCCACCCGGTTGTTCGGATTGTTCTTGTCGCCAAACACTATCGCTTCCGTCGGGCAAGCCTGCTGGCAGGCCGTCTGAATCTCACCATCGCGAACAGGCCGGTTTTCGTTTTGCGCCTGAATCTCGGCTTCGCGGATCCGCTGAACGCAGTACGTACATTTCTCCATCACGCCGCGGCTGCGTATGCTCACGTCCGGATTGCGCTGCATCTTGTAGGTTTCCGTCACCCAGTCCTGATACAGCAGAAAATTGAACCGCCTCACTTTCCACGGACAGTTATTAGAGCAGTAGCGCGTCCCGACACAGCGGTTATAGACCATGTCATTCAACCCCTCAGCGCTGTGGTTGGTCGCCTGCACCGGGCACACCAGTTCACAGGGAGCGTTCTCACACTGCATGCACGGAATCGGCGCATAGCGTGCTGCGGGAGCCCGATACCCGTCTTCGTAGTACACATCGATGCGCAGCCAGTGCATGGCGCGCCGGGCCAGCACCTGCTCTTTGCCGACAACAGGGATGTTGTTTTCCGCCTGACACGCCACCACGCACGCCTGGCAATTCACACACGCGGTCAGATCGATTGACATCGACCAGGCATACCCTCGGTAGTTCCAATGCGGGTACAGCGTCAGGTTCTCCGGCGGCTCATGCTCTTTCAATTGCGCGAAATCCGGATTGCTCCGGTACCCGTCCAGCGTGTTATAGATCACGACATCGCGGTGCTCCATCGACTGCTCGGGTTGCGTAGTAGCCAGTGGATATTTCTTATCGAGCTTTCGCAGGGTAAGCCCGGTCGCGCTCCACATCGCATCCGTCGCGCGCAGCGTATACGCATTGAACCCGGCGCCATTACCGGCCCGCCCCGCCTGTGTGCGTCCGTATCCCAGGTCGATGGTCACGGTCTCGTCCGGATGCCCCGGCAGGATCCATACCGATCCCTCGACTTTGCGCCCGTTCAATTCGAGTTCCACCGGCTGCTGATTATCGATGTCCAATCGCTTCGCCGTCGCTGGGCTCAGATACACAGCGTTGTCCCAGGTGAGTTTCGTCATGGGCTGCGGCAATTCCTGCAGCCACACGTTGTTCGCAAACCGGCCGTCGTGCATGTACACGTTCGGCCGGAACACCAGCTCGAGACCTCCGGCCGCGACCAATGCCGGCAGGTATCGCCCGTAACGCACCCGGATTCACCGCCGGCAGCGCACTATTCGCGACGAAACCGTCATGCACCGACTTCCGCCACCAGGCCTCAAAATCAGCCGCACCGCTATGCTGCCCCCAGTAGGCGCGGACAACCTCATACGAAGACCGGCCCGGAAACTGCAACATCGCATCGAGCACCGTCAAACAAGCATCGCGAGTTATATAGCGGCAGAATCAGCGGCTGCATGATGCTCACTGTGCCGTCAAAAGCTCGGGTATCGCCCCATTCCTCCAGCGAATGAGAATCGGGCAGATGCCACGTCGTGTGGCGCGAGGTTTCATTGAAGTGCATCGCCACGTGGACGGAAGTTTTGGCCTTCTCCAGCGCGTGTACGAAATCCAAATCGACAGGCGCGTTGTACACCGGATTGCCGCCGAGTATCAGCACGACGTCCACGTTCCCGGAATTCAGGTCGCCGACCAATTCGCGCAGTGAAGCCAAAGGATCGACAGCTTGAACGGCAATCGGGTCGGTGTACAGAACGGTTCTGCCGACATTGCCTAACGCTGTATTGAGGGCATGGGCCGCTGCGTGAACACTCGCGGGCTGATGATGCCCCGGAATCACGATGGATGCGCCCGGGTGCGCCTTCAGATCCGCGGCCGCTTGCGCCACCCACTCCGCGTGCGGGCCGCCGACAGACCCGGTTTGCAAGCCCATCGCAATCGCCTCTACCTCCGCGTAGCGCGCCGCGAGGCGGTGATCCGCCTTGCCTCCAGTTGGCGTCATCGTGCTCTCGATTACATACAACCGGTTCATGTCTAACCGGTTTCCGCGCCTCCGGCGCTCCGCGAAATCGTGTGCATGCCGCGTGGAGAGTGCGCCGCTCGCGAGGAAATCGCAATCGAGCGAGAGCACCACGTCCGCCTGCGCGAAGTTGTAAGCCACGTTCACTGGGCGTTCGAAGAGTTGAGGCGCGGCAGCAGGAGCCGGCTCCCACTGATGCCACTTCGCGCCCGGATAGGCTGCCAGCACCGCTTGAATCTGTGCACCCAGTGTTGGCGAGATCACCGTCTCCGTCAAAATACGCAAACGCTTGCCGCGCATTCCCTGCAGGACCGACAGGAACTCCTCCCAAGTTCGCTCGATTCCGAGATTCGTGATCTCCTTGGCGCGGTCCGGATCATACAGGTCCATCAGGCAGGCCTGCGCATGCACGCTGCTTGCGCCTAAACTCGCAGGATGATCCGGATTTCCCTCGACCTTGGTCGGTCGTCCTAAATGGCTCTCGACGATCACCCCTTGCGCCCCGCCCGGCAGCGGCACCGCTGTTGCGTAATATTTCGGTCGTCCTGGAATCACGTCTTCGGGTTGCTCGACGTAGGGCAGGATCGACTCTGGGGGCTGCCTGGTACAACCCGTCAATCCCGCCAGCGCCAGCGATCCCGCCATCAGCGATAAGAACCGGCGCCGGCTCGCCTCCGATATGGCGATGGTCGGCCCGGTCAATGCCTCAAGCGGCACGAATTGCGAATCGTTCTTCACCTGTGACATATCGAGCAACTAGTGATGTCCCGCACCGGCTTGATGTGATACGCCTGCATCAGCTTCTTTCCTTCCGCCACCTGGTCGGCCGGATGTTCGTAGTCCATCGCGAAGACCCGATCGCGCGGCCGAATGTACCGCTCCACATGGCGATGGCAGCCCAGACACCACTCCATCGTCAGGGGCTGCGCTTGCCACGTCAGCGGCATCTTGTCCACCCGGCCGTGACATTCCGTGCAGCCAATCCCGGAATGAATATGGATGCTGTGGTTGAAGTACACGTAGTCGGGCAGGTCGTTTACGCGCGTCCATTCGATCGAGCGCCCGGTCCGGTAACTTTCCCGGACGGGTTCGAGCGCCGGGCTGGTCGCCCACATCTCCGAATGGCAGTTCATGCAGGTTTTCGTGGGTGGGATGTTGGCGAAGGAAGAGGTCTCAACGGTTGTGTGGCAGTACCGGCAGTCAATACCTAAGCCGCCAACGTGGTGTTCGTGACTGAATGGGACCGGCTGTTCCCGAGGTACATTCTGCATCGTTTCGTACGGTGAGCGCACGATCAGATAGGACAGCGCCGCAGTCAACACCACAGCCGAGAAAATGGCGAGCAGTGTCAGGCGCGCAAACGTATTGGCACTTCGCGAGAAGTACTGGGGCATGAAACCGGCGATGCGAATAAAGGACTATTCACACTGGCGGACTGTTTCTCTATTCACCGTTCCTATCCGTTACGGAATTGTGCGGGAGAGATGTCGCCTGACAAGCCGAACCGCCAGTCCAGAAATTCCACGAGTTCCATCGCGAGCGGCAAGCGGCTGAACACGTTCAATAATTCGATTGACAGTGCCGTCGCCTCCGCTGCATACTTGTATTGAACACGTTCAAAGTATGCCCGGCACAAAAGAAACCGGCGAGAAGATTTTCTCCGCCGCTCTCACTCTCTTCCGCACGGAAGGCTTCGAAACCGCCACGATGCGGGACGTCGCTCGATCGGCAGACGTCGCTACGGGAGCGGCGTATTACTATTACCCGTCCAAAGAAGCCATCGTGATGGACTTCTACCGGCGTGCTTCGGCCGAAATGCAGCCCAAGATCGAAGAAGCGCTGCACAATCGGCGCGGCCTCGAAAGCCGTCTGCGGGAACTGATTCGAGTCAAATTGGACCACTTCGCGCCCGACCGCAATGTGCTGCGGGCTCTGCTGCGCAATGGGGCGGACCCGGCGCATCCGCTTTCTCCCTTCAGCCCGCAGACGAAAGAGATTCGGGACATTGACATCGCCTGGTTTGAGCGCATTTTAGACGGTTGCGGCATTCGCATTCCGGGTGACCTCCTGCCCATCTTGCCCACGCTGCTCTGGTTCTTTCAGATGGGCGTCATCTTCTTCTGGGTGGTGGACAATTCTCCCGAGCAGACGCGCACGGCAAAACTGCTCGATTTATCGACAAAGATCGTGGCGGGCCTGATCCGCCTGGCGTCGTTGCCTCTCACGCGATCCCTTCGAAAGCCCGTATTGCAGCTTGTCGAGATCATCGTCGAGCCGGTGCCGCCGCGATGATTGTCATCCACGAGATAACTGTCATCCGCGCACCGATTGAGCGATGCTTCGACCTCGCGCGCAGCGTCGAAGTCCACTTGCTCGGCAACACGCATTGGAACGAATCCGCTGTCGCCGTGGGCGGCCGCACCTCTGGATTAATTGACCTGGGAGATCAGGTCACGTGGCGCGCGCGCCATTTTTGGACGTGGCACACGCTGACCAGCAGGATTACGAAGATGCAACGTCCCGCGTATTTTCAGGATGCCCAGGTACGCGGTATCTTCCGCTCGATGGTGCACGACCACCTCTTCCGCATGCTGCCCGGCAATCGCACCGAAATGAAAGATGTCTTCGCTTTTGAAGCGCCGCTCCCACTACTCGGCCGCGCCGCCGAGCTGCTGTTTCTGCGGAAATACATGAGCAAACTTCTACACGAGCGCAACCAGGTCATTCAGCAAGTCGCCGACTGCGACGAATGGCGCAAATACCTGGTATGAAGATCGTGATGCCGGGCGGTTCTGGGCAGGTCGGACGTGTGCTGGCGCGGCACTTTCAGACGGGTGGTCACGACGTAGTGGTCCTCAGCCGCGCTCCGTTTGCTGCTCCTTGGCGAGTCATCGAATGGGACGGAAGCACGCCCGGTCGATGGGCTGACGAGCTCGCGAACGGAGACGTTTGCATCAATTTGGCTGGCCGCAGCGTGAATTGCCGCTATGACACAAAGAACCGTGGAGAGATTTTCGATTCGCGTGTCGACTCTACACGACTGCTGAATAAAGTCATTGGTACTTTGCATCGCCCGCCGCAATTGTGGATCAACGCGAGCACGGCAACCATTTATCGTCATGCGCTCGATCGCCCGATGGATGAGTTGAGCGGTGAACTGGGCGGCAACGAGCCCGGCGCACCGGACACCTGGAATTTCTCCATCCGAGTCGCCAAAGCCTGGGAGCAGGCGTTCTTTGAAACGGAGATCCCGGGGGTCAGAAAGATTGCCACTCGCAGCGCAATCACATTCAGCCCTGACCGCGGTGGCGCGTTCGATGTGCTGCTCGGCCTGGTCCGGCGTGGACTCGGCGGGGCACAAGGAAGCGGGAATCAATACGTCTCCTGGGTTCACGATTGCGACTTCGCGCGAGCTATCCAGTTCCTGATCGAGCGCAACGACTTTTCGGGCGTAGTGAATGTCGCTTCTCCGAATCCCGTTCCCAATTGCGAATTTATGTCTGTTCTACAACGCGCTTGGGGCACACGAATCGGGATCTCCCCGTCGAAGTGGATGATTGAAGTGGGCGCGTTGCTGCTGCGCACCGAATCCGAACTGGTGCTCAAAAGCCGCCGCGTCGTTCCCGGCAGACTCACCGATGCCGGCTTTATGTTCACTTATCCGCACTGGCCGGAGGCGGCCCGGGATCTGGTGCAACGATGGCGCGCTTCGTACGCTCAGGATTGAGAATCAGTTTCGTCAGGCGGCTTCGTCGAGGAGTTCCGCCTGGTACTTGGCGACGAAGCGGGGTTCCATTTCGGCGAGTGCTCGCTTGATTTGGTTGAGTGAAAAATCGGACCCAAATGCGGGCGCTACGAACTGATCGGCGTTGCCGGCTGATACCGCGGCGGCGTAGGCGGCGGCTGTCTTGCTCAGACGAAGCCGCGTCTCGCGCTGGCGTTCGGCCTGCAGAGTTGTCAATGCGAGCAGGTCCTTTTCAAGGGCGCGGCGCAGTCGCGATTCCTGAAGCTGCAGGTTGCGAAACTGGCGGTCGTAGGCGAGGAACACTTCCGTTTCGAGCATCATGGAGCGCATCTCGGCGTCCACATCTTTATAGAGATCACCCAGTTTGGCGCGGCCGATGGCGTACAGGCCGGCTTCGAGCACGGGAATGCGATTCAGCCGCCAATTGGTATCGGCGATGCGCTGGACCAGTTCCATTTCGGCGGGACCGACCGGTTTGAAGCGCGAGCGATAGTTTTCAATGTGCTGGCCGTAGAGTTCGGCGTCTTCGTTCGGCATCAGGACGGTGCGGCCAGTCAATCCTGTTTTGAGAGCGTTCTTGCTCGCGATGGCTTTGCCGTCTAGCGTAATGGGGCCGGTGGACTTCTGAGCGTTGGCCTGGTTGGCTTTCATCTGAGCCGCGGTAGACATATGGGTTTGGAACTCCTTCGGGAAATAGAAAAGGGCCGGATGGCGCATAACAGCGCTCCGGCCCGTTTCGTTTAAGAACCGCGCAAAACGGGCACCAATCGCCCTTTGCGCTTTGGAAACAAGTCTAGCACGCCGTTCCAAGCGATTCCTTGGAAGTTATTGATTCCAGGCTGAATTTAGGTTGTGACCGCCAATCGCTCGCGAGCACATTCTTCCCAGGTCCAATGTGCCATTACCTGCGCGTGCCACGCCGCAGCCAGCCTGTCCGCCAATTCCGGATCCTTCAGGAGCCGCCGAATCGCGTGCGCCAATTCATCGGTAGCGTCGGGTTTCACCAGCAGACCGGTTTCGCCGTCCACCAGCAGTTCCGGTATACCGCCAACGCGGGTGGCAATGACCGGCAAGCCCACCACACCGGCTTCGAGCAGCACAATTCCAAAGGGTTCCAGGCGCGACGGCAGCACAAACAAGTCCGCGTTCGCCATGATGGCCGGAATCCGGTCATGCGGCAGATCGACTTCCATTCGCACCCGATTCTCAAGCTGCAATTCGCGAACCAACGCGCGCGTTTTCTCAAGCTGCGGGCCGCTTGAACCGACCAATAATAGGTCCACGTCAATGCCTTCGTCTAGCAGGGAGCGGAGGGCTTTCAACAGCACATCCTGCGCCTTCTTGTGCTCAAACTTGGCGATTTGCAGCAGTAGCGGCCTGACGCGCCCGACCGTGCGGCGAACCGAGAACAGCTCGTGATCCACGCCGTTGTGAACGGTCGTGACACGAATTCCCGGTAACCATCCAGCGACGGAATCTCTCAGGGACCCCGAAACTGCCGTAATGGCATCGCAATGCCTCAAAACGAATCGCCAGGCGCTGCGGACCCATCCGCGCGCTTTTGCCATGTCCACAAAATCGTTCCCGTGGAACGAGAGCACGAGCCGCGCGCCGAGTTGCTTATACATCCACAGCACTGCAGGTACGAAAGCGGCCAGCGACGGAAAATGAAAGTCGATCACCGCCACGTTCTCTCGGCGAACGAACGCCCTCAACGCAGCCGCATCGCGCAGCGAGGTAATCGCAAAAGCCGCCAATGACTTCGCTGTCCTGCATGCGCTCGGATCACGCAATCGCAGGTTGACGACCTCAACACCGCGCCATTCGGGAGGTTGCGCAGCATTCGACCAGGTTGCGACAGCGACGATTGGACGCCAGCCGAAGTTCCGAAGCTGCTCGGCGAACGCAAACACCACTTCGTTCACTCCGCCCGTGGTGGTCACTGGCCACGTCAGCACCAGCACGTAAGCGGGTTTGCGGCCGCTTTCCTTTGTGGTCACACCGCCATCCTACTGTGCCCGATGACGCACTACCGAAATGGCTGTTTTCCACAATCCGCACCGGACCCTCAAAGTGGATGAGCCCCCGGTAGCGGACAATAGAAAAGACGCGCCGCCTCGTCCGGTGAAGCGCCAGAGATTACCAAGCACTCAGGAGATACGAACAACTTGCCAAGTACAGAGACGCAGACGTTAGAGGAACTCTGCATAAACACGATCCGGTTTCTCTCGGCGGACGCTGTGCAGAACGCCAATTCCGGCCACCCCGGCATGCCGATGGGCGCCGCGGCTATGGCCTACACGCTTTGGACGAAGTTTCTGAAATTCAACCCGAAAGACCCGCAATGGATCGACCGCGATCGCTTCGTTTTGTCAGCCGGCCACGGCTCCATGCTGCTCTACAGCCTGCTGCATCTGACGGGCTATGATCTTCCGCTGGATGAACTGAAACGTTTCCGTCAATGGGGCAGCAAGACCCCGGGACATCCCGAGCGCGGCCATACCCCCGGCGTCGAAGTTGCGACGGGTCCGCTGGGCCAGGGTTTCGGCAATGCGGTCGGTCTTGCTATTGCGGAGGCGTGGCTCGCGGCGCACTACAACAAGCCCGGCCACACGCTGATCGATCACTACACGTACGGCATCTGCGGCGATGGCGACCTGATGGAAGGCGTCAGCCAGGAAGCAGCGTCACTCGCCGGACATCTTGGTCTTGGCAAACTGATCTTCCTGTATGACCAAAACCATATTTCGCTCGCCGGTGAAACCAACCTGACGTTCACCGAAGACGTGGGCAAGCGCTTTGACGCATATGCCTGGCACACGCGCCACGTCGAAAACGGCAACGACGTCGAAGACGTTGCACGCGCCATCCAGGAGGCGCAAGCCGAGAAGGATCGGCCGTCACTGATCCTGGTCCACACGCATATCGGCTTCGGCAGCCCCAAGAAACAGGACACCTTCGAAGCACACGGCAACCCGCTTGGGGAAGACGAACTCAAGGCCGCCAAGGAGAAGCTCGGATGGGCTTCCATGGACAAGTTCTATCTGCCGGAAGACGCCGTGAAGTTCTTCCGCCAAGTGGGCGAAAAGGGCGGCGAAGACGCAAGGTGAATGGAAGCAGCGCTTCGAGGCCTATAAGAAGGCATTCGCGAACGAAGCCGCCGAGTTTGAAGCCATCGTTGCCGGCAAGCTACCCGAGAACTGGAAGGCCGACTTGCCGACCTGGAAGACGGACGATAAGCCGATCGCAACCCGCGCCGCCGGCGGCAAAGTAATGAACTCGCTCGCCAAGCACATTCACAACCTGGTGGGCGGATCAGCCGACCTGAACCCCTCGACCAATACGGCGCTCGCCGGGTTGGGAGATTTCCAACATCCGGGTACAGGCGACGGCAAGGAGCAAGGCGCAGTGGGTGGAGGCTGGGGTTTCGCGGGCAATAACGTCGCGTTCGGCGTCCGTGAGCACGCCATGGGAGCGGCTGTGAACGGACTGGCGGCGCACGGCGGCATCCTGCCTTTCAGCGCAACGTTCCTGGTCTTCTCGGACTACATGAAGCCGTCGATCCGCCTCGGCGCGCTGAGCAATCTGAAAGCGTTCTACGTGTTCACACACGACAGCGTGGGCGTGGGAGAAGACGGGCCAACCCATGAGCCGGTCGAACAGATCGCGGGCCTTCGCGCCATTCCCAATCTCAACGTGATGCGTCCCGCCGACGCCAATGAAACGGCGGAAGCATGGGCGGTCGCGATCGAGCGCAACGGGCCTACACTCTTCGCGTTTACGCGGCAGAACGTGCCGCATCTCGATCGCAGCAAGAAGAAGGGCGACGTCAGTAAAGGCGCGTACATCCTCTCTGATGCGGAAGGCGGTCAACCGGACGTGATCCTGATCGGCACGGGTTCGGAAGTCTCGCTTTGCACGAAAGCGCAGGAGAAGCTGAAGGGCTACGGTGTAAAGGCTCGCGTCGTCAGTATGCCGAGTTGGAACCTGTTTGAAGGGCAGGACGAGGCCTATCGCGAGAGCGTGTTACCGAAAGCGCTCCGCAAGCGCGTCTGCGTGGAAGCGGCGTCCAGCTTTGGCTGGCACAAATGGGCGACCTCCGATGGCACGGTCATCGCAATCGACCACTTTGGGGCGTCGGCGCCCGGAGCGGAAATCATGAAGCACTTCGGATTCACTTCCGAGCATGTCACCGCTGCCGCGCTTCGTCTCCTCGGCCGAAACGAAGATGCCGCGAAGGAGTATGGCAGCGACACGACCAACGTGGCGCCGACGCCTGCTCACTCCGGCCACTCGTAAGAAGCAGCGCAATGCCGGAGCGGACCTGTTGTTCGCTCCGGCGTGGCAGGTTATTCGTTTGTCCATTTGAAGGTTTGCTCCCGGTGGCAGCTGCCGTGAAAAGTCTCTTCGCTCTCTGAGACCCAGGTAAAGCCATATTCGCGATAGAGGCGGCCCGCAGCGTCGAGCCCTGGCCGAGTCGTGAGATACACCTGGCGGTATTGCTGAGCTTCACAAAACCGCATCGCGTCCGCCATCATTCTGCGGCCCAAGCCTTGCCCTCGCAGACGCTCGTCCAGGATGAAGAACCGCAGTCGCGCCGCATCCCTTCCCAACCGCGGCCGTGGTCCATCAATCGTGAGAGCGCCGTAGGGAATTCGTCCCTCCATCGCCACCCAAACCCGGTCACACTGCGGGTCGAAGCGGCGGAAGAACTCGCATTGTTGTTCTGCAATCATCGCGTCCAGTGTCCAATCGACCTGGTGAGTTGCGGCAATACAACGGCCGAAGAGAGCCGCAATTGTGCCGATCAACCCTGGCGGGTATTCGCTGAGCGACGTTATTGTTCGTAACTCCACCGTCTCGCCCATGCCCGACTCCCTATTCGCGAGGGGAGGCCACGTAAGAGCATCCCGAAAGGACCAGCTTCACCAAAGCTGCGGCAAATTTGTCATTGAGGGGCGCATGTCCTTGCAGCAGCCGGAAAGTAACCGCGCCGCCGAGCGCGTCGATCACCAGATCGATATCCGAACCCTTGTGCAATTCGCCGCGCAACATGGCCCTGGTGAGTACCCTTTTCGTAATCTCCCGGCGCCGCTCGGCGAAATCCAGGAAAGCCTTGTGAGTCTCCGGATTGGCGTGCGCCTCCGTGATGAGTCCGATGAAAGCTGCTCCGGCGACCGTGCGCGTTTGCAGGCGCACCACGGCGCGCACGATGTGTCTTAGGTCATCCGCTAGATTGCCCGTGTCCGGGTCGCGCAACTCGCGGCCGGCGGCATCGAGATACAAGGCCATGCAGAGGGCCGCTTTGGTGGGCCAGCGGCGGTAAAGCGTGGTTTTGGCGATAGCGCTGGCGTCGGCAACCCGCTCCATCGTCAGACCCGCATAACCTTCTTCAGAGAGAATCTGGGCGGCTGCCGAAAGCACGCAATCTCGAATTCCTTTTCGACGCGATGGTTCCGCCTTGGCTGGTTTAGCGTCCATGATCTTCGATACGCTACGTAGCGTATCGAATCGAACTGCGCGCGTCAATCTCGTGTGTGGAGTGCGAGGAATAGCCGCGTTTGTGAGCCCTGATGGTTGCGCAAACCAGCGATGCTCTCAATTTCGCCGAGTTGCCGCTCCCGGATTTACCTTTCAGGCCGTCGCTAGAATCGGATCTTTTGGGTTGGTTCAGAAACGTTATCTGCCGCTTCAGGTTGTGGACCGGCCCACACTTTATGGAGTCGGGTTTGATGCGGAGTCGGAAAATAGCGCCTCAATTTTATTTCGAGCGAGGCGCGCGACCGCGAAGTGGATTGTCAGCACTGACGTATGTTCCGAGGAACTTCAGCACCGCACTGGCATAAAGGGCAGGGTCCGAGCTGTACGTCGTGTCGTGAACGGCATTGGGGATCACGACAAGCTCCTTCCGAGCGTCGGGAATTGCCGAGATGATCTGTCTTGCCTTACTCGTCGGGACTATCCAGTCCCGCTCACCTGATATCAGCAGTACGGGAACTCTAATTCGGCTGGCCCACGGAATCACGGATAACAGTTCTGGTCCGAGATAGATGCCCGTGCGGGCATAGTACATCAGCGCAGTTGCGCGAGCCACTCCTGGGAAAGACGAAAGCCAGAACAAGGAGCGCACCCAAAAGTTCGTTTTGGGATTCTGCAGAAAATGGCGGCTTATATCGTCTGAAACGTCCTTTCCGGTCGGGAAAGCGCCGTCGCTAATCACCGCCGTAATGTCGGAAGACTCCGACGCGGCAATCAGAGACGCAACAGCGCCATAAGAAACGCCCAGTACGGCTACGGGTTCGGCGTAGCCACGCGACCGGATGAAACGCAGTGCACCGAGCACATCGCGCGCTTCAAGGAGCCCGGGCGAGCTGACAGTTCCTCCACTCTCACCATGGCCTCGAAGATCAACCAGCAGAGTGTCATAGCCGCCAGGAACCAGAAAAGCTGCGCGGGGCAACATGACTTGTCGTGTGTGATCGATCCCATGCGCGATGATAATGGCGCCTCGTGACCCACCCGACGCCGGCAGCCACCACGCCTTGAGCGGAATGCCATCCATCGACTGGAATGAAACTGTTTCGCTGTGCAATCCAAAGTCCGCGGGGCCGCGGTTCATGCCACGCCAGCGAGGGTGGTCTCCGAACATATCTGAGCAACCCAAATAACCGGCAACTAGGTAGAACAGGAAGACGATGACCACGATGGCCCACAGCCCGCGTGTAAGGCGAGTTCGGCGGGCCTTTGGCAGGGTTGACCGATTGAGTTCAGCACCGGCTGGGCGGGAATCGACCGGGTCCATGTGATTGCCGACGACGATAATACTGATCCTTCCGAGTAATCCTGCGAACGAGTTCCGGCGCGTTTCGCATACGCCAGAACAGGAAATTTAGACTCCGGGGGCGGAGCATAAGTTCCGTTACTTCCCGTCCAAGTCTTTGGCCTCAGGCACTGCTCGGAATGATCACTGCTTCGGATTGCTATGGGGTCACGCGTCACACGGAAGTAGGCAAGCAAGCACGGGATTTGCGCTCAAATCGCGCGGATGCCGTTAATCGCCCCGACTCGCGCTGATGCGCGTGTAGGTAGTGATCCAGTTCGTCTCCCACGTAGCGCCGCCATCTGCGGAGAAGGCCTGCTCGGAACGAGCTGAATTGGGCGAAACCGGCCCAATGGTGAATCGAACGAGAATGTTGCGTCCACGATACAGCTCAGTGTCGTAGAACTCACCGTGCCCGTTGTGGAACGAGCCGATCGCGGGAACGCTCAGGATCCCGCTGTCGCTCCTCGCGAAATGGATGCTCCACTGGTGCGCCTGCGGGTCATAGAGGCGTAACGCGAGCAGTTCCAGATGGCCGGCCGCGCCATCCGCTTCAACGGTCGCCAGATTGGCGCGTCCGCCCCAGATTTTCTGGATGGCAGTGGTCCCGTCCATCTCCGTCCACTCGCTGGAACCGGTGAGCGGATGCACAAGACGCCGGAAGTGCATCTTCCAGGAGCCAAAGTCAAAATCGAAATCGTGTTGGCCATCGCGCCCTGCCACCGCCGGCGCAGGACCTGAGCTGGTTGGCGGCGTACTGACCCGGCCAGGCTGCGGTTGACCCCAGACGGCATCGCCTGTGCGTTTCTGGTCGGTGATCCAGTTCGCCTCCCAAGTGCGCCCGCCATCGGGCGAGAAGGCCTGCTCAAAATGGGGCGACCCCGAGTTCAGGCGAGACCAGTCGTACCGGATCAGAATCGATTGCCCATCGATGTTGTCGGTCGTGTAGAAATCGCCCCGGCCCTCGCGGAAGGCTCCGATCTGCGGCGGATCGACGGTTCCAATGCGGCTGTTCGCCCAATACAGACGCCATTGACGCGAAGCAGGATCGTACAGGCGCAACGTCAGGCCTTCAATGTGCCCGCTGGACCCATCCACCTCGATGGTGTCGAGCTGTGCGCGGCCGTCCCAAACCTTGTAATCCGCGCCAGTCCCAGTGAGATCGGTCCAAGTGGTCGACCCGCTGAGTGGATGCACCAAGCGCCGCAGGTGATATGTGAAATTGCCGAAGAGCGGATCGAAATCATGCGCACCGTCGTGCAGCAACGGCTGAAGTGCGGGCTCATCGGCGTGCGGAGCGGCTGCGGCGGCAATCAAGCAGGTGGCGAGCAGGTGAGGCAACACGCGGAAAGACCGTGGAAAGTCCATGTAGTATCCAGACTAATTCCCGGGTTGGTATTTTGATAGGGCCACTTCTTGTGCAATTGACGATACCACTTTCGCGAGAGGGAGAACCCCTGTTCCAGCAGGTGTATCGAGGGATGCGGCAAGCCATCCTCAGCGGCACGCTTAGTGCAGGGGCGCGGTTACCATCGACGCGCGATCTCGCCGAGCAGCTGGGAATTTCGCGCACGGTCGTGCTGCGTGCGTACGAGCAGTTGCTAGCAGAGGGATTCGCGTCGGGACGTGGCGGCTCGGGCACATACGTACCGGAAGAGCTGGCCGTTAAAACCGGTTTGGGCAAGCGGCGCGATGCAAAACTGCGGCTGTCGAGATTGGGACGCGCGGTAACGGAATCCATAGCGACCGTAGATACGCCGGCTCCGCCATCCGCGACTCCTCCCTACAACTTTATTTACGGGCGCAGTGATCTGGAGACATTTCCGTTTGCGCTGTGGCGCCGGCTGTTGGCGCGTCAGGCGCGTAAGGCTTCGGCACGGCGATTCGATTATGGTTCAGCGCTGGGGGATGCCGAACTGCGAAGCGCCATATGCGCGCATGTGCGCCGCTCGCGAGCGGTTGTGTGCGAGCCGTCGCAGGTAATCGTAGTGAATGGGTCGCAGCAGGCGCTCGATCTGGTGATGCGGGTCTTGGTCGATCCCGGCGATCCTGTCGCGATCGAGGATCCACATTACGACGGTATTCGAGAGGCTTTGCGGGCGGCGGGCGCGCGGCTGTGTCCGGTGCCGGTGGATCGCGACGGTCTGGATCCCGCGAGGCTGCCGGGCGATGCGGGAATGGTGTTCGTGACGCCATCGCACCAGTTCCCCACAGGAGCGATTCTGCCGCTCGAGCGGAGGCTGGCTCTGCTCGAGTGGGCGCGGCAACGCAATGCGGTGATCGTTGAGGACGACTACGATGGGGAATTCCATTACGGTGGGCGGCCGCTCGAATCGCTGCAGGGTCTCGATCGGGAGGGGCGGATCATGTACATCGGAACCTTTTCGCGAACCATTTTTCCGGCGCTGCGGATTGGATATTTGATCGCTCCGGCCTCACTCGTACCCGCCTTTAGCGCGACCAAGTGGTTGAGCGATCTGCACTCGCCAACTTTGGAGCAGCAGACGCTCGCAGAGTTTATCGCGGGCGGCATGTACGAGCGGCACCTCCGGCGTGTGCGGCGTAGGAATACCGCGCGAAGGGCAGAGCTGCTCGATGCCGTGGAGAAATATCTCGGCAATCGCGTGGAGGTGACCGGCCAGGGAGCGGGAGCCCACATCGTGCTGTGGCCGCAAAAGCGCGTCAGCGAGCAAGAGGTAATTGCCGCGGCCGCGAGAAAGGGCGTGGGGATACACGGCGTGGCGCACTGTTTCTATTCGCGGCCATCGCGGCCTGGATTCTTGCTGGGGTACGCGCGCTTGACGCGGCGCGAGATCCGGGAGGGAATCCGGCTACTTGCGGAAGTTCTGTAGGTTAAGAACCGGCCAGCCCGGGTTTGGGCGTTGTGGTAGGGGCGACAGGGATCGGACCTGTGACCCTCAGCTTAGAAGGCCGCTAGAACTGCGCCAAATCATTGAACCGAATGACTCACGCTTGCTCAAACATAACGGATTCTGCGGGTCTGAGCACGTTGTGGGTTTTTTGTGGAGTGAAGTTATCGAGTGTCCGGACCTTAGCTATTCGCCTATTCCGAACTCGTGGCCTGCCGATCCCTCACGCCCGCTGTTCACTCGTCTCAAATGTCCTCAGCAAGTGATTGAGGCTTTGGATACTTGATGCTGTCGGCCGCTAATCGGAACATTGCTGCGGGAGCGACAAAAACAAGGATGCCAACCTCTGCCACTAACGTGTTATGGAATCCAAAGTCATTGTGCGTAGAAGCGGAGATCCAGGCAATGCTGAATAGATACAAAAGGAAAAAAGCAGCGAATGTCCACGCCAGCAGCCAATCCACTGAAATCTTCGGGAGCCCCTTAATTCGGCAGCGGGAAGGCGCTTCTTGGCAACGAGTTGCGACCACGAGATCCGGCTGAATTCCTGCGCAGCTTCATTGCGGACTCTTTGAATTGCAGATCTGACCTCTCGTTCGAAAGCCGCCTGTGCGTCGGGATCGGAAGCGGTGGTTGAGAGCGCGATTCTCAGGTAGGTGTCCCAGAACGCGATGCGTTTGGTCGCCAGTTCCACAGTTTGGACTTGCTTCTGCCATTTGCCTAACCGCGCAACCAGCCAAGCCCCCATAACACTCAGAATGGATACCGCTAGCGGGATCAGTATCTTCGAAACAAAGTCAGCAGAGTTCACAGAACGGGAGTATAAGACACCAACTGCACGGGAGTCCATCCTGCTGATCTGCATCTGAGCCCGGACCCTGAAACTGAGTCACTAGAGCCGAGTCGACATTTGTCAGTGGTAGGGGCGACAGGGATCGAACCTGTGACCCTCAGCTTAGAAGGCTGATGCTCTATCCAACTGAGCTACGCCCCCACTTTGGAGTGACTTTTCCAGTCTAGCGATAAGCGCCCGCAGTCCCGGTACCGCAAGTACTGGTGGGCTGGTCCGAGAAATCTGCGGTCACCTGAGATTTCTCCGGGAGCATCTGCACTCCTTGTGCGAAAGCAGGGAACGCCATGTCCGTAACCGCCTACAGCGGCGTAGTCAGATCGCCATTCTCGAACCGGCCCGTCGAGGTCCTGATCGCCGACGAACTCACGCTAGTTCGGGAAGGATTGGCTGCCCTCTGTGGTTCCGTACCGGGTTTTCGGGTGGTAGCGCAGGTCGGCTCCGCGAGCGGTGCGCTGGATGAGATCACCCGGCTCGAACCGGATTTAGCATTGCTCGACCTATCGCTCTCCGACCTCGCGGCTACGGAAGTCATCCGTACGGTGCGCGAGCGCGGAATTCCGACCCGCTGCGCGGTGTTCTCGGTGCGTAAGGATCGTAAGACCGTATTGGATGTGCTGCGCTCGGGCGCGTGCGGCTTCGTGCTGAAAACATCGACGGCCGCCCAAATGAGCGAGGCGCTTAGTCAGTTTACGCAGGGCGGCATCTACGTTTCACCGCAGATCGAAGTCATGTCGCTTTTCGGCGAGAACACGTCGCGCTCAAACGGAGATGATCCGATCGAGAGCTTGAGCACGCGGGAGTATCAAGTATTTTCGCTGCTGGTGGAAGGTGTGCGCGCCAAGGAAATTGCGGCGCGGCTTTGCCTGAGCCCTAAAACGGTCGATACCTACCGCTCGAGCTTGATGCGCAAACTGGACATTCATGACGTTGCCGGTCTGGTGAAGTATGCGATCCGGCGCGAATTAGCCACCACAGGCGCCTAGTAAAGTTCAAAATCCGACCATAAGCCGGAACCCGAGCACATCGGGCAATCCGGCTTCTTGTATTTCCCTGGCCGTTTCTCGGACAGGGTATTCCACCCGGCGATATGTGATGGTCTGCGCGCTGTCATCATAGAGCGCATACGCGGCGCGGGCGTCACGGTCGCGCGGTTGGCCTACGGAGCCCGGATTGATCATGTAAATCGTATCGGGCTCGAGTTCCAACACCTTCTCGTGCTGCCCGCGGGGAACCTGCGCAATACCGCCGACTCGGCCATAGCGCGAAAAGAATCCTCCCTGCAGATGGGTGTGGCCGAAGAAACCGAGCCAACCCTGCATGAACTCGAAGCGCGGGCTGGCCTCCCCGGGGGCGGTCAGATACTCATCTTCATCGGCCGGAGAACCGTGCCAAATCTCAAAGCCGTTGACACGTGAGGGGCCCTGCGGCAACTCGCGCAGGAATTGCATTTCCTGTTCGTCGAGCTGCGCCTGGGTCCAGCGTGCCGCAATCTGGGCCACTTCGTTGAACCATTCGAGCCCTTCGAGGCCCGCGACCACTTTGTCGTGATTTCCGCGAATGACGGGGATTCCCGCATCGCGCACCCAGCGAACGACGCGCGCTGGATCGGGGTTATAGCCAACCAGGTCTCCGCAGCAGACCGTGCTCTGGTATTCGCCTTCGGCGTCCCGCAACACGGCTTCGAGCGCCTGCCAGTTCGCGTGAATGTCGCTTACGATCAGGAATTGCACAAGCGGATCACAGATATCTCGGGCGGCGCTCCGATTCGTATAGGGACGCCAATCGTGCCCAGCCCTGAGTTTACATATACAGCGGAATGCCCCTCACGATATAGTCCCTTAGTGAACGGAGTCGCAAAATCGACAATATTTAAATTCACGTTTCCGATGCCGAGGTTGATCTGGCCGCCGTGGGTGTGTCCGGAAAGCGTCAGATCGATCCCTTTGTTGGCGGCGATCGGGAAGATCGCCGGCGTATGAGATAGCAGAACGTTAAACGATCCAGGCCGGATGAGTTCATCGATGGCGGGCAGCCGCATGCCGGGCCTCTGGTAATCGACGCCCATCAAATTCAATGAACTGTTACCGAAGCGGAGCGGGCGATTTTCATACCGAAGAAAATCCATGCCGAGCCGGCGCGCCTGCCGCTTCGTGTAGGTCTGACAGCGGGCGTACAGTTCGTGATTTCCCATGCAGCCCCAAATGCCACTCGCCGAGCGCAGTCGTCCCAGTTCACGCAGGCAGGCATCGAGGGGATCGTACTCATCGGTAATCAGATCGCCTGTGATGAAGAGCAGGTCGCCTCGGAGTCCATTGGTGGCATCGACGACGCGCTCCAAATCGGTCCTCGTGAAGAATGTGCCCATGTGGATATCGCTGATTTGCACCAGGCGCAAACCGTCCAGATCGGTGCGGTAAACCGGCGAATCCGATGTTTACTTCATTGATATGGAAGTCTTTCCGCGTGATGATCCCGGTGGTAAAAACGGCTGCCGGAACGGCGCAGGCGGCGATGGATGCGGACTTGAGAAATTTGCGGCGGCGGCTATCAAAAGCGGGGATCCGGCCGGAAAGGAAGACCAGCGGGGCGGTGCAGAGACATAACAAGTTAAGCGTCAGCAGCGATGCGCCGAGAGAGTCCTCGATCCACTTACGGGCGGGTGATTTTGGAGCAGGCCCGCGAGCTTCGCTTCCGAGCCCAAACGACAGCAACAGAACCGCGATGGACAACCAGAGGCTCACGCGCTTTGAAACGCCCAGCCTGCGTAGCACAAAATACTGTGCAAAGACGCTGACGACGCAAATGGCCGTGCTTATCGGATCGGGAAACCAGCTTGGTCCGTGAAGCCCCACAACCAATTGTATCGGCGTAGTCAAGCGTTCTTTCGGCCTGTCGCTACAATGCAAGTCAATGTCAATTGTCGTGGTGGGCTCGGTGGCGTACGATGCCATCGAAACGCCCCATGGAAAAACAGAGCGCACGCTGGGCGGCGCGTGTACTTATATCGCACTAAGCGCGAGTTTCTTCACCAGGACCGCTATTGTGGGCGTAGTTGGCGATGATTTTGCCCCGAACGATGAGGCTTTTCTGGCATAAAAGAACATCGACCTGGAAGGCCTGGAGCGGGTTCCCGGCAAGTGTTTCTTTTGGTCGGGCGTCTACTCGCAGGATATGAACGACCGGCAAACGCTAGTGACGGATCTGAACGTCTTCGCCGGTTTCGACCCGAAACTGCCCGCCAGCTATCGCAAGCAGCCGTATCTGTTTCTGGGCAACATTCAACCGGCCCTGCAGCGCGGGGTGCGCGAACAGATGCCGCACGCCCGTTTCGTGGGCGGCGACACGATGAATTATTGGATTTCGGATTATCGGGACGAATTGCTGGAAACGATTGCGGGCTGGGATTTCCTGCTGATCAACGATTCGGAAGCGCGCATGCTGGCGGGCGTTTCGAACTTGCGGCGCGCGGCGGAAAAGATTCTCGCCATGGGTCCGAACACCCTGATCATCAAGCGAGGCGAGTACGGGGCGATGTTGTTCCGCAAAGACAGTCTGTTTATTGCGCCCGGCTACTTGCTCGAAGACGTCTTCGATCCGACAGGGGCGGGAGATTGTTTCGCGGGCGGATTCGTTGGCTATTTGGCGCAGCAGGGGTTCGATCTGCGCGCGGGCGGCTTCGATCTGCATGAATTGCATCGCGCAGTCATTTACGGCTCAGTGATGGGTAGCTTCTGCTGCGAACGCTTCGGAACCGAACGCTTCCGAACGTTAACTCGTCAGGAAATCGACGCACGCTTTGACGAATTCAGACGATTCACCAAGTTCTAGGCGATTTCTGCGCGCCGCTAGCTCGACGCTGATCGCGGCCGGGACTTTGGCCGCGGTTGTGAGCGCGTCGGTCTGGTTCTGTTTCGCGCACGGCTACATTCTCTACTACGGAGATGCACAAGCGCATCTCGACATCAGCCGTTCCCTTTTCGACTCGCGCAAGCCTGGCTACGACCAGATCGGCACGGTATGGCTCCCGCTGCTGCACGTGATCTGTCTGCCTCTGGTCGGCAGAATGGACCTATGGTCGAACGGACTGGCCGGGGCGATACCGGTCGCAATCTGTTTTGTGATCGCCGGAACGTGCTGTTTCCTTCTGGGGCGGCGTGTATTTGGAGACACGCTGGCCGCCGCGATTTCCACTGCGTGTCTGTTTCTGAATCCGAACATCCTGTATCTGGGTTCGACTCCGATGACGGAGATTGTTTTTCTCGCGGGTCTATTTCTGTTTCTGCTTGCGTTCACGGGACGCTGGTTCGTTCTCGGCCTTGTCGCGAGTTGGGCGATGAGTCTGACCCGCTATGACGGCTGGTTTCTCATTCCGTTCGAAGCGCTGTGGTTCGCGGCGGCATCGTCTCGCGGACGACAGGCTGCGGATCTTCATTACTTTTGCGGCACTCGCGAGCCTGGCGCCGCTGTATTGGACCGCGCATTGCTGGTGGGAAACGGGAAATCCGCTCGATTTCATCAATGGGCCCTATTCCGCCAAAGCGATTCAAGCCGGCAAACCGTATCCGGGACTGCACGACTGGGCGGCCGCCATCACCTATTACGGCGCTGCGGGCCGCGATTGCGCCGGTTGGCCGCTGGTTCTTCTCGGCGCGTTGGGAGCTGCATGCGCACTGGCCCGCGAGAAGTACAGCGTGCTTGGATTTCTACTCTTAACGCCGGCTTTCTACGTCTGGAGCTTGCATTCCTCCAGCACGCCGGTGTTTGTGCGTGAACTTTGGCCCTACGGTTTGTACAACACCCGATATGGCGTGGCGCTGATAGCGTTGGCGGCATTTGCGGCGGGTGGAACCGTTCTCTTTTTGCCCGCGCGGCGGCGGGTGTTCGCGTGTGTATGCCGGTCATAGCATTGCTGCCGTGGCTGGTGCATCCGACGCTTGATCGCGTCGTGTGTTGGAAGGAGTCGCAGGTCAACTCCGTCGCCCGGCGCGCCTGGACCGATGGGGCGGCGCGACTTCTTGAGAGTAATTATCAACCGGGTTCGGGCATTCTGGCCGGTTTCGGAGACCTGACGGGCATTTTCTGCCAGGCCCGCATTCCACTGCACGAAGTAATTCACGAAGGATCGGGCCCAATCTGGGATATCAGCATCACGCGACCGGATCTGCTGCATGCCGCGGCATGGGGCATAGCGCAACGGAATACGCGGAGCGATAAAGCTCTGCATGGGGCCACTGCGTACACTCGATATGAGTCGATCGAGACGCCGGGCGCTCCTCCGCTTGACGTCTTCTACCGCACTTATGCTGAAAATCCCGTTCACTAAGCTTCACGGAGACGAAAACGACTTTCTGCTGACGTGGGGAGAGGATGCTCCCACCGAAAATTTGCCCCAGATCGCGCGGCGGATCTGCGCGCGGACCACTGGCGTCGGGGCCGACGGATGGATGCTGGTGTGGCGGGCGGAGGGCGGATTGCGGACACGGCTATTCAATTCCGACGGCAGCGAACCGGAGATCTCCGGGAATGGAACGCGTTGCGCGGCCGCCTTTGCCGTACTGAACGGGGTCGCGGACCCGCCAGTTGTCACGATTACCACCGCGGCGGGTCCAAAACGGCTGGCGCTATTGTCGCACCAAGAAGAATGTTTTTTATTCGAGATGGATATGGGCGAACCGCAAGTACAGGAATTGCACGCCCAACTGTGCTTGGCCGGGCGGAATTTCGATGCCACGCTGCTCAACGTGGGGAACCCGCAGTGCGCGATTTTTGTCGATGCATTCCCGGAGGACTGGCGCGTTGTTGCAGCGGAAGCCGAAGCTCACCCCCGATTTCCGAACCGTTCAAACGTATCGCTGGTGCGCAGCATCGACCGCCACACGATTGAAGCCCTCTTTTTCGAACGCGGCGCGGGGGAAACGCGAAGCTCTGGAACCGGCTCAACCGGGGCGGCGGCGAGTGCTATTCTCAGGGGGTTAGCGGCCAAGTCCCGTGGAAATCCGCACGCCCGCAGGCTCGATGTCACTGCGCTGGGAAAGCTCGGTTTTTCTCACAGGCCCCGCTGAACGGGTCGCCGAGGGGATGTTTCATCTAGGTTCATCGTAATGTTAGAGCAACTCACCGAAGCAGGGGGTCAGTCCGCCGCAAGCGCCGAGCGGCTTAAGGACCGGATCCGGAATAAGACGGCCCGGGTCGGGGTGCTTGGGCTGGGATATGTCGGGCTACCGCTCGCAGTCGAATTCGCGCATGCGGGCTTCGAAGTCGTTGGCATCGACGTTCAGCAGACCAAAGTCGATCGGTTCAACCGCGGCGAATCGTATATCAAGGACGTGCCGGACGACGTGTTTGCCCCGCTGGTAAAGAGCGGCAAGCTGCGCGCCACCAGCGATCTGTCCGTGATCGAGAGTCTCGACACCATCGATATCTGCGTACCCACCCCGCTACGAAAGACAAAAGATCCGGACATGAGCTTTGTGGTCTCTGCCACGGAAGGCAATTGCTCAACACCTCCATCCGGGGATGCTGGTCATGCTGGAATCCACCACTTATCCGGGCACGACGGATGAACTGGTTCTACCTCGTCTGAAGCAGTCCGGTTTGACAGTCGGAGAGGACTTCTTCCTATGCTTCTCTCCGGAACGAGTCGATCCAGGGAACGCGAGTTATCAAACAAAGAACATTCCCAAGGTCGTGGGCGGGATAACGCCAGCGTGCACCGAAGTGGGGGCGCTGTTCTATCAGCAGGCGCTCGATAAAGTTGTGCCAGTCAGTTCCACGCGCGTGGCCGAAATGGTAAAGCTACTCGAGAACACGTTTCGGATGATCAATATCGGCCTCGTGAACGAGATCGCGATCATGTGCGAACGCATGGACATCGATGTTTGGGAAGTGATCGATGCGGCAGCCACGAAGCCCTTCGGATTCATGCCGTTTTACCCCGGCCCGGGACTCGGCGGCCACTGTATTCCGATCGATCCATTCTATTTGTCGTGGAAGAGCAAGGAAGCGGGCATTGAGGCGCGCTTCATCGAACTGGCCGGATATATCAACGGCCGCATGCCGGAGTTCGTGGTTGAGAAGATCCAGAACGCACTGAACGACCACGCGAAACCGATTCGGGGCTCGCACATCCACATCCTCGGGACGGCTTATAAGCGCGACATCGATGATGTGCGCGAGTCCCCGGCCCTCGACATCATGGTCTTGCTGCGGCGGCGGGGCGCCCGTATCACGTACTCGGATTCTTATGTACCGTCACTCACCGTGGATGGAGAGACGCTTCAATCCACGGACCCGCTCGAGGCGGCTGCGCATTCCGATTGCGTGGTCATTGTCACCGATCACCGCAATATCGACTACCGAGCGGTACTAGAACACAGCAAGCTGGTAGTGGATACGAGAAACGCGTTGAAGGGTACCAAATCCGACAAACTGGTTCGGCTTTAAACAAGCCCGGCCTGGCGCGCCCTATGGGAGAATGATGTTGTCCTCCCCTCCAGTAGTGATGAGCAACATCAACCTCGAACACCCTCTTGGCTGACGATGTACTCCCGCAGCCTGACGACAACAGCTTCGCGCAGATTCTGTCCGATTTCGAGCAGCAGCATGCTGAGAAACCGGGCGAAACCGTAGAAGGCGAGATCGTCTCCGTCGACGCGGAGAACGTGGTCGTCAATGTCGGCAGAAAGACCGAGGGTGTGCTGACGCTGGAGCGCTGGCGCGAAACGCAAACAACCGATCCGCAACCAGGCGCGAAGGTCACCGTCAGCATAGGTCCGCGGAACGAAGAGGGGTTTTACCAGCTTTCGACCATCAAAGTTGAGCGGCCGAGAGACTGGTCGGGGCTGCAGGCAGCATTTAACGAGAAGCGGAATATCGCGGGCGTCGTCGCCGAACAGACGAAAGGCGGATTCCGGGTCGATATCGGAGTGCGCGCGTTCATGCCGGCCTCCCGCAGCGGCGTTCGTGATGCTGATGAGATGCCGAAGCTCGTCGGGCAGGAAATTCAGTGCCGGATCACGAAGCTAGACATTGAGAAGGAAGACGTCGTGGTTGACCGCCGCGTCGTCCTCGAAGAAGAGCAGGCGGAGCGCAAACAGCAGCGATTCAGCGAACTAAAAGAAGGCGACGTGGTCAGCGGGCGCGTCCGCACGTTGATGGATTTTGGCGCGTTTGTGGACTTGGGCGGAGTCGATGGTCTGCTGCACGTCGTGGACATGGCATGGACGCGCGTCGGCAAGGCGAGCGATCTGGTTAAGGCCGGCGACGAACTCACTGTAAAGATTTTGAAAATCGACCCGAGCACCAAGAAAATTGCTCTCGGTCTGAAGCAACTACAAGAAGATCCCTGGTCGGCCGCGGCACGGACGTTCAAGCAGGGTGAGCGTGTCAGCGGTACGGTATCGCGTCTGACCGACTTCGGCGCGTTTATCGAACTGATGCCGGGCGTTGACGGGCTCATCCACCTTTCGGAGCTTTCCTGGGACAAGCGCGCCCGCAAGCCGAGCGACGTGTTCAAACCTGGCGATCGGGTGGAAGCCGTCATTCTGCAGGTGGATCCGGCGGCGAAGCGCATCGGCCTTGGTTATAAGCAGCTTCTAGGCGACCCCTGGGAAGCTGCGGCCGAACGGTTGAAGCCTGGAACGGTGGTGGAAGGTCCCGTCACGAACCTGGCGCAGTTCGGAGCCTGGGTCGATCTCGGCGACGGGATTGAAGGGATGGTTCACATCTCCGACATCACGAATGAAAAGCGGCTGGAGCACGCAAAGGATCGCCTGAGCAAGGGCGCGGTGGTGCGCGCACAGGTGCTGGAAGTGGATAAAGCGCGCAGGCGCATCCGGCTCGGCATGAAGCAACTGGAGCCGACTGCGTTAGACCACTACATCTCCGAAAACAAAGTCGGCGAGACCGTCAGCGGCCGCCTGCTCGAAGTGCACGGCGATCGAGCCAAAGTGGAACTCGGCGAAGGCGTGGTTGCAAGCTGCCGCATCCATAAAGCTGAGGAAGCAGGCAAGTCTTCGGCCAGCTCTCAAAGCACGGACGTCTCATCGATGACCGCCATGCTAGCTGCCAAATGGAAACAAGGCAGCAGTACAGAGGCCGGAAAAGACGCAGTTCGCGCCGGACAAGTCCGCAGTTTCCGAATTACGGCGTTAGATCCGGAAAAACGGTTTATCGAGCTCGAACTGGCCTAACAGCTTAGGCGTTTTCGCCTGCGATTTTCGGATCGCCTTCGACTTTTTCGCCTTCCCTCACGCGCGGGTCACTTCGAGTGCCGGAGCGGAATTGCGAAAACTCGACGCGGAAACGAGCTCCGGCCGCCCGCTCTTTAGCATCCGCAAGAACGAGGTCGCCTCCGGCTTCCAGCATGCTTTGTTTGGACAGCGCGAGTCCCAATCCCAGACCGGCGGGCTTTCCGGTAACGAATGGTTTGAACAGGCTCGGACGAATCCGTTCGGGAACGCCCGGGCCGTCGTCCTCGACCACCACTTTCAGCCCGGTTCCTGATTTCTCGGCATGCAGGACGATGCGACCACCATTTGGCATGGCATCGATCGCGTTAGCGAACAGGTTCGTGAATACTCGTTCTACGCGAATGCGGTCACACAAGACTTCCGCGCCTTGCGGAATATCAATTTGGATGTGAATATCGGGGCGCAGGCTCACGCTTTCGATTGCCGCGTCGATGATGTCGCGCAAATCGCAGAATTCGGCGGGACGGGATTGCTGCTTAGACAAGTTCAGCAGGTCGCGCAGGAGATCCTGCATCCGTTGTGAGGCGCGATGGATATTGCGCGCGATGCGCTTCGATTGATCGGGCGCCAGGTCGCAATCGATCAGCATTTCCGCGCCGCCATAGATTGCGGCCAGGGGGTTACGCAGGTCGTGTACAAGCGATGAGCCGAGCCGCGCGATCGCCGCCATTTGCTCCTGCCGCACAAGCTCCGCCTGCGCCTGTTGAATGGAGTCGCACATTGCGTTGAACGTACGCGCCAAGCGAGGCAATTCACCCGAACCTCTGACAGGAACCCGGTAGCCGTAATCACGGGCGGCGAAACGAGTGGCTGCGAAATCGAGCAGCTTCACCGGGAACAGGAGGCGTCTGGTGAGAAACGAACTCACGAACAAACCCAGAGCCATTGTGAGCAGCCACGCCAGGGTGATCGCAGTCTGCAGGTTCCGCAGCGACCTCTGCACGTGAGCATAGGAGTGCACAACCAGCAGATTGGCAATGGGAGCCCCGTTGACATCGCGCAGGATCTGGTTCGCAACGATGTACCCCGGCAGCGATCTGCGTGCGGCCGCAGCATCGGCGAGTTGGGGCGACGCAGTACTCGCGAAGATCGCCGGACCGGCGGCAAAAACGAAGTCGGTGTCAGGCGTCAGTTGTTTCAGTTCCCGCGTGAGGCGATCGTCCACTCGGAACGCCGCGCACAACACGTTGAGTAAGAGGGGCTCGGCGCTCGATTGCACGTAAACCGGAGTAAACACCGTGTAGAAGAGCTGTGTTCCCTGACGAACGAAACCGCTGACTTGCGAAGGAAACCGGCGCGAGACAATGCGGATCGGCAAGGCTTGCGTGTCCAGCCCAGCCGCATTGCCATTGAGCGACGAAATCAACCGCCCTTCGGCATCGAGGACAAAGAACCCTGCCGTTGCCCCCGATACGCGAGACCACAGTTCCTGCGTGGAGTCGCGGATAGTTCGTGGATCGCGGGTCATGAAAGCAGCCCGGACATCCGACATGGCGGCCATTAGCGAAGTAGTTGCCGAAAGGAGCTGGGTGCGCGACTTCCAGACGCCTTCATAGGCGCTGATGCCGGCGCGTAGTTCCGAACGAATACTTTGGTCCGCAACCGCCAGCGTGTAGTGCACGCTCACCCAGGCTGCTAACGCGAACAGGGCGGTGATGGTCGTCGAAGTAGCGATGAACAGGCGCCATCGAAGCGGCACGCGATCCCAGAGAGAATGCTTCATTTCGGCGGCCCATCGCTACCGTAAGTATCCGCGTCGGGCGGATAATCCAGGCCGTACTTGTTCTTATGCGGCAAGTGGACATAACCGGACTCCGAAAGATGAATATCCGGAACATGCTCGTCAGCGTCGCCAGTCACGGTAACCGGCGCCGCGGGATCCGAATCGCTGGTCGCCCGCTCGTCGAAGACGTGAACCTTGTATGTACCTGGCTCGACATTCGTAATGCTGTAGCTGCCTGGCTTAACGGTTGCAAAATACGGCGTATCTAGAACCACGATAACCGCGGACATGGACGGATGGATGTTGCAGAAGATACGAACAATTCCAGGCCGGCGAAAGCGCACGGCGCGCGAAGTGCCGGGCGCATACAGCCCTATATCGAAGATCTGCCCATCGTAGTTTGAAAAAGCGTTATGGAAAATCGGATCTGCATTCGGAAAGTCCACCAACGTGTTCACTCCGACGGCAAGCAGGTGCGGCTGGAACGTCTTGTTCTTCTGAAGAAGCTTCGCGCGGGCAGGAGTGGGAGGCAAGTCTCCGAGCACGTGCTCAGGCTCCAGCCAAACGACTACTTCTTGCGAAGACCTCGCCGCTGACGCGCCATCGATCAGGATGTTGCCGCCCACCGTTGCGGCAAAACAAGGGGATATTGAGGCGACGACTGCCGCGCTAAAACAGATAAGCAACCGTCGCATCATAGCGGTTTTCAGCAACCTTGATCGGATAAAGATAATCGATATTCTGATGTGACCCTTCGAACCCCAGGACCACGTTCGGCGCAACGCGGTAAAGTATGTTGCCAGCGTACACGCTATCACCTTTCAATTGGAAATCCGAGAGGTCGCGAGCGACATTGGATTGCAGTCCTCCGTACAGGTCGAAAGTTAACCGGCTCGTTACAGGAAACGCGAGCTGCAGCCATCCCGCACTCCCTCGTATCGCGCGAACATTCTGCCCCTGTACGTCAACTCCGGACGGCAAACCGCCTAGAATCGCGAAATTACACCCATGTAAGATTGTGCCAGTAAGTTCAATCCACCGTGCGGGTGCAACTTTGAAGTCCGCACTTACCACACGGGATGGAACACTTACTCCGAGGACATGGCTTTCGCTCGCGTGTGCACCCGCGCCAATGGCGAAGAGGGTATTGTCGCCGAGCTTGTGCGACAGCTCGAACCGCACCTCGCCTGCTGGCCGCGTTGGGCTGTAACTGATACCCGAGGGAATAATTGCGGCTCCATAATTTTCATAAGTCGAGAGCAGAGCGCCTTGTAGTGAGATCTGTGTCGCTGGCGACAAAGCAAGGCGGCGTATGTATCGGATCTGGGGCGTCCACAGCCACAGGTTTCCCGCTCCCGCCAAAGCGGGAACCCCTACACGCGCATACGATGTCGGTTCGTAAGGCGAGATAAGCGGTTTTTCCTGACCGACCAAAAGACTTTGATCCGTCCAATCGAATGAGACGTCGCCGCGCCGGATACGAAAGACCGAATCGTCTCCATTGACGGAATAGAAATCCATCGAAAGCGAGCCTTCTATCTTCGCCCCGAACGCTTCAGGCCCGTGGAAATTGAACCCGATGATGGACTGCCTCAAACTAGCTCCGCCGCCCGGCGTGCCCTCGCTGTAGTCCGAAAACCGGGACTGAAACTGAGGGTTTTTGCCACCCGTGATGGCATCGGCATCAAACAGAAACATCCCCGTGAGCGAAATAGGCAGGCGCTGTGACGCGCTGATTTTGGTCTGCTCGTGATCTGCGATGCGTTGGTTCGCAATATCGGAACGTTCTTTGGCGTGTTCGGCTTCGGCGTTCTCTTTCGTCTGCTGATCCCGGATCGTTTCCTTCAGGGATTCGATTTCCTGGAGCAAGGCGGCATTCTGCTTTTCGAGAACGTCGAGCCTATCGAGAATGGCTTGCAGTTTGGAGGAGTCCTGGGCAAAAACGGCGGTGCAAGTAGCAATGAACAAAACGGCGTTACGGAAGCAGCGAAGCCAGAACACGACACACCTCCCTCGGTGAGAACGGCTTGGACAAGATGACGTTAGGAGTCGACCGGGCCGGGGTTGCATCCGGCAACTTGCCCGCGGTAATCATAAGGACGGGCAGTTCGGCATAGTGGGGCAGCGCGCGAATGCTCGCTATCAGTTCCAAGCCATTGATGCCGGGTAGCCCGAAGTCAGTCAGCAAGGCAGAGAATCTTTCCGAACCGGTGAACAAGCGTAGCGCAGATTCGGGATGGTGCGCTACGACCGCGCGAACTCCAGGTAGCACTTGAATCACCAGAGCGAGGGAAGCGGCGACATCTTCGTTGTCCTCGACGATGGCTACCAGGTGCTCCGCACTCATATTTGAAAAAGTGCTCGCGCACTCACGGGAGGAATCTGTAGCCGACTCCGTGAACTGTGATGAAATGTTTTGGGATGGTCGGCTCGGGTTCAAATTTTTGCCGCAGCTTGACTACGTGCGCATCAACGGTTCTGGTATTCGGGTAGAATTCGTAGCCCCAAACGGAATTCAGTATCAAGTCGCGCGTCAGAACGCGGCCGGCATTCTGTAGAAAAAACGACAGCAGGTTGTACTCCGCGGGCGTCGTTTTCACTTCCTTGCCTTCGCGTGTGACGATGTGCCGTTCCAGGTCCACTTCGACCTGGTCAAAGCTGAGGATACGCCCGGAGGAACCGGACGCTCTGCGCAGAACCGCACGCACGCGAGCGAGAAGCTCGCGGGCGCCAAAGGGCTTAACGACATAATCGTCGGCCCCGATCTCGAGCAGGAGTACCTTATCAATCTCATCGCCCACGGCGCTCAGCACAATAATGGGCGTGGTCAGGCGATTCGCGCGAATCTGCTTGCATAATTCGACCCCATTCATGAGCGGCAGGCGCAAATCGACCAAAATCAGGTCCGGTTTACCCGTAACCGCTTTCTCAAGACCCGAACGCCCCTCCGATGCTTCGAGCGGAGCAAAGCCTTCGCGTTCGAGCATGATACTCACGGTCTCGCGCAGTTCAGGGTCGTCGTCGACGATCAGAATTTTGCGTGTGGGCGGCAACCCACTATTTTGCACGTAAATCCACGGCGCGTGCTCGGCTATCCGACTGAATTTGCAGATTTTTTACAGGATTTGGACGACGCGGACGCTTTACAAACCTTTCACAACACAAAAACCTCTCTGGCCGGGCGTGACCCTCAAACTGCAATCTGGCGGAATTCCCGCCGCATAGCAACCCTCTGAGGAGATCGAGAATGAAAACTTACTTCGCCGGCAGCGCGCTGATGCTGCTGCTCGCCGCCGGCATGAACGGAGCCGCGGCCAACGATTACGCGCAGTCGAATCTAACGTCCGATCTGCCGGGCGTAGCAGCCAGTCAGGATAAGGATCTGGTGAATCCGTGGGGATTGACCGCTCTGACAGGGCCATTCTGGACGGCTGACAATGGTTCGGGCTTGTCAACCCTGTACAACGGGTCCGGCGGCAAGATCCCGCTTACCGTCGCGCTGCAAGGCGCGAATGATCCGACGGGCATCGTAGGAAACGCAACCACTGCTTTCAAGGGAGACCCGTTTATTTATGCAACCGAGTCAGGCACCGTCAACGGTTGGTCGCCCAGCGGGGGAAGCGTGGCGCCCGTGGTTGCGAATGGCGCGAGCGGATCGATTTACAAGGGTCTGGCGATCGGTATGAGCGCAGCCGGAAATGTGCTGTACGCGGCCAATTTCGGCCTCGGCCGGGTAGATGTTTATGATAGCGGGTTCCATTCAACAACAGTGTCGGGCAGCTTTAAAGATCCTTCTCTGCCGGCCGGCTATGCGCCTTTCAACATTCAGAACCTGAACGGCGCGTTGTACGTGACATTCGCCAAGACGAGCGGCGGCGGCAATCAAGCAGACGGAGCGCACCTCGGCTATGTGGACGTATTCGACATGAACGGCAACTTCGTGAAACGCGCGGCTTCGCAGGGCGCGTTGAATGCACCCTGGGGTGTTGCGATTGCTCCAGCCGGCTTTGGGGCATTCAGTGGGGATCTGATCGTCGGCAACTTCGGCGATGGCACATTGAACGCGTACAATCCGACAACCGGAACCTACATGGGCGCGCTGACCGGGCCCGACGGGAAGCCAATCAGCATTCCCGGGTTGTGGGGAATCGACTTCGGCAACGGAGCCGATGGCCAGCAAACCGACGAGCTTTACTTCAATGCGGGCATCCCGGGCAATGGCCAAGTCGAAGACCATGGCTTGTTCGGTTCATTGACGGCGGTGCCGGAACCAAGTTCGTTGTTGATCGCGGGATTGGGCCTTATCGGACTGGGGCTCATCGCGGGACGCCGAGGGCTGGCGCGGTAAGGACGTTTTACTTGAAGCCGAGCCGGTCCAAGCTGGCTCGGCTTTTGGCCTGGATTAGCTTCTGAACAAGCGGCGCAGAAAGTCGGGTACGAAGTCGCTTGCCTTCACCGGGGAAACGCCTGTCCCCTCGACACTCCGGACAGACGCCGGTCCCGTTGCAGAGTTCACACGTATCGGATTGCGTTCAGGTGGACATTTTTGCCTGTCCCGAAACAGGCCCGGCAGCGACCGTTCCCTCCGTGATCGCAATAGGGACAACGAGACTGCCCAATCACCTTCCGAATTGTACCCGGCTCACTCTTGCGCGCGTCGCCAGATGCCCCAGAAGCGAACGTTCATGCCGCCGCAACGATCATTGTCATTCGCGAGGATGTACGGGCCGTAGAGAGTAAGGTCAACTACGCATCCGCCGGTTTCGCCTGGCGGGCTCTCGATGCGAAGGTGATTGCGATCCGGGGCCGCCGTTCCGGCCACGCTGCCGTAATGGCGGTTATCGCCCTGTCCCTGCCAGTACGCGGTCCCTTTGACCGCCAGCCTCCCGTCGCCCGCATCGGAGATGACGACGCGGATCGTGCCGCTGCGCCAAATCCCCGACCAGGCGCTTAACGGCGGGTTGTTATCAATCGGTACAAGCTGAACGTCGTCTGCCCGCACCCATACCGGGCCCCCCCCGATATCCGGCGCGCTGTAGTAACCGCATACCCATGCGCCCTCATCTTTGTACACTTCCATCGGATGGCTCGGACGCATCGGATAACTGGCGCAGATTCGTCCCGGTGCGCAGGCCTCGTGCACCTTGACGTTTTGCCCGCGCGCTTCGGCAAGCCTGAATTGCCCTGAGAACCCGTCGAACCGGCAAGGAGAAGCGGGCGGAGTCTCCTGAGCAAAGGCGGCAGCGCAAAGCAAGGCGGCGCTCAACACGCGCAGCATCATACTTTGGTTAGACACCGGCTTGTGATAGGTTGTAGCTCGGCACGATTGTCAATGGAGGATTCACTTGTTACGATCGCGAACCTGGCTAGCGGCCGCGCTGCTAGCGGGAAGTGTATATTGCATGGGAGCTGAGGATTCACCGTATCTGCTGGTAGCCTGCAAAGGCGATCGGGCACTTGGAATCGTCGATCCCGCGGAAGGTAAGGAGATTGCGAAGGTACCTGAAAACGGCATCACCGGCCACGAGGTCGCGGCATCGCCGGACGGCAAAACAGCGTATGTTCCGATCTACGGCAACTCGGGCGTAGGAAAACCGGGGACCGATGGCCGCAAGATGGTCGTCATCGACATCGCTTCCCGCAAAATAACGGGCACCGTGGATTTCGGCAAGGGCGTGCGCCCACACTGTCCCGTGTTCGGGCCGAGCAATGGAATGTTATATGTGACGACCGAACTCGAAAAGAGCGTGACGATCATCGATCCGCGGACGTTAAAGATCGTCGGAAGCGTTCCGACCGGCCAACCAGAATCGCACATGCTCGCGATCTCCCATGACGGCAAGCGAGGCTACACCGCCAACGTCGGTCCGGGCACGGTCTCCGTACTCGACCTCGAGAACAACAAAACCATCACCGTCATTCCGATCTCGAAGACTACGCAGCGCATTTCGATCACTCCGGATGATCACCTCGTGTTTACCGCCGACCAGACTGCGCCGAGACTTGCCGTGATCGATACGGCAACCAACAAGGTGATTCGCTGGATCGACCTGCCTGGCCTCGGTTATGGGACAGCCGCCACACCGGATGGCCGATGGCTGGTCGTCGCGGTGCCGACGGTAAACAAAGTGTCCGTCATCGACCTGCACGAGCTGAACGTCGTTCACAATATTGACGTTCCCGCTTCGCCGCAAGAAGTGCTGATCCGGCCTGATGGGGGAATGGCGTTTGTGTCCTGCGATAAGGAGAACAAGGTTGCCGCCATCGATACCTCCACCTGGGAAGTCAAGCAACTGATCGACGCGGGCAAGGACAGCGACGGCTTGGCATGGGCCGCCGCACATTAACGGCAATTACATGACAGGGCCGATGCGCCAGGGCGCAAATTCGTGATGCCCGAGGCGCTCGGCCTTCGTCCGCTCTCCCGACGCGACACGCAATAGGGTTTCGAAAATCTCGAGACCCACATCTTCCACCGTTGCGTCACCATCGGCGATGCGGCCTGCGTTGATATCCATGTTGCCGGGCATGCGCCGGTATGTATTCGAATTGCTCGCGATCTTCAGAACCGGGATGCTGGGAAATCCGATAGCGCTTCCCCGCCCTGTTGTGAACGCAATCAAATTGACACCCCCGGCCGCAAGCCCCGTGATCGAAACGGGATCGTACCCGGGCGTATTCATGAATACGAAGCCGGGGCCCTTCACGGCTTCGGCATAATCGACCACTTCTTCGAGTATCGTCGTGCCCGCTTTCGCCACCGCGCCAAGCGATTTTTCGAGAATGTTGCTCAAGCCGCCTTCTTTGTTGCCATGCGAAGGGTTATCGTTGAAACTCCCGCCGAACTGGCGCAGGTAGCGCTTGTAGTTCTCAATTTGGTCGAGTAGTTTCCGGGCGACCTCAGGCGATCGCGCCCGGCGAATCAGCAGATGCTCCGCGCCGAAAATCTCGGTAGTCTCGGCGAGCACGACCGTTCCGCCGGCATCGACGAGCAAGTCACAGCAAAAACCGAGCGCCGGGTTGGCCGTAATGCCGGAAAACGAATCCGACCCGCCGCAGTTCAGGCCGAGATTGAGCGCGGAAGCCGGGACCTCCAAGCGTTCCTCAGCCGCCGCGCGCTCGATGTACTCGAAGATTTGCTTGCGTGCCGCGGCAACCGCCCCCATCGTCCCGCCCGATTCCTGCAAGGTGAGTCCGTACAGAGTCGCTGGCGTCGCGACGCCCGCTCCCAGGTAATGGCTGATCTGATTCGTTTCGCAGCCCAAACCCAGGATCAAAGCGGCCGAAACGTTCGGATGATCGAGTACCCCTTTCAGTGTTCGCTGCAACTGCTCACTATCGGGACCGATCGCCATGGCACAGCCTTCGCCATGCGGAAAGGCCACAACTCCGTCCACGTTCGCGGGCAGATCTTGATTTGCGAAACTTTGCGCAATGAGCTCGGCCGTATACGCGGCGCAGTTGCTCGCTGCCACAACCCCGATATAGTTGCGGGTGCCCACCCGGCCATCCGCTCGCCGGTAACCGAGGAATGTGTGCCTTCCGGCGTGCACGTCACGGCGCGGCGGCGCCTCGGCGGGTACCACCTCCGACGGATTCAACTCCTTGTAACCGAGGTTGTGCGTATGCACGTGGTCACCCGGCGCAATCGGTTCCGTAGCGAAGCCGATTACATTCCCGTAACGGTAAACGGCGTCTCCGGGGCGGATCTGTCGAAGCGCAATCTTGTGCCCCGCGGGGATAGCCCGGCCCGCAGTCACCGAAGCGCCTGCCACGTCCACCTGTTGTCCCTCCACCAGCGGCACGCGAGCAACCGCAACGTTGTCATTAGCATGCAGCAGGATCGCGGAGGTCTGGGCGGAGGCCGGTTTCTCGATTTCGTACAACATGGGGCGACAATTACAATGTACGACTTCCTTCGATGTCGCACCCGAGAAACCATGTAAGGCTTGAGACGCTCTTAACATCGAATGCCGAGAATACCGATTGGGACGTATCGCTTACAACTGCATTCTGAATTCGGTTTTGACGATGCGGCCGCGATTGCAGAATACTTGCACAATTTGGGGATCTCCCACGTCTACAGCTCCCCTTATCTGCAGGCAGCGCCGGGCAGCCAGCACGGCTACGATGTCGTCGATCAGCACAAAGTAAACGAAGAATTAGGTGGCGCTGAAGCACACGACCGTTTCTCGCTCCGCCTGGGGGCGTGTCATCTCGGACAGGTGCTGGACATCGTGCCGAACCACATGGCCATCAGCGGTCCGCGAAATCGCTATTGGTGGGACGTGCTCGAAAACGGCCCTTCGAGTCGCTATGCAACCTATTTCGACATCAATTGGGCGCCGCACGAAGAGAAGCTGCGCAATAAGCTGCTGGTGCCGATCCTGGGAGACCATTACGGGCGCGTCTTGCAGCGAGGCGAAATCAAGTTCGAGCGGCAGGGTGGCAAATTTATCGTCAAGTATTTCGATAAAGAACTGCCCGCGGCGCCCCGCTCGCTGCCCATTGTCCTGCATGAAGCAGCCAGGCGATCGGGTTCCGAGTATCTCGAATTCCTGGCGGACGCGCTCCGCAATCTGCCCGCCGCGGCATCTACCGATAGCCGCGAAATGATGCAACGAAATCGGGACAAGGATGTCATTTCGGGACTGCTGGAGCGCTTGTTTGCAGAAGTGCCGCATATTGCGCAATCTGTCGATACCGTGTTGAACGAACTGAACCGCTCTCCGGCCCAGCTCGATGAAATTCTGGAACAGCAGAATTATCGGCTGGCGCACTGGCGGACCTCCCGGGAAGATCTCGGGTATCGGCGCTTTTTCGACGTCAACACTCTGGTTGGATTGCGCCAGGAAGACCCGAAAGTATTTGCCGACACGCACGCGTTGATTTTGCGGTGGCTGCGCGAAGGCGTGCTGGACGGTATCCGTATTGATCACCCGGATGGCTTGCGGGATCCGCGTGAATACTTCGAGCGGCTGCGGGCCGAGGCGCCCGATGTGTGGATCGTCGCGGAGAAGATTCTAGAACCAGGCGAGACGCTGCGCCCGGAATGGCCCATCGACGGCACGACCGGTTATGATTACCTGAATCTGGCGGGCGGTCTTTTCGTCGATCGCGATAAGGCCGATCAGATGACCGCGGTTTACCGGGACTTTTCCGGCGCGCCGACAGACTATCCGGCAATCTGCCGCGACAAGAAGCATCGCGTGCTGCGCGACCTGTTAGGCAGCGATGTAAACCGCCTCGCGAAACTGTTCGGCGAGATCTGTGAATGCAATCGGGATCGGCGGGACTATACGCGCGAGGATCTGATCCAGGGCATTCGTGAACTCGTCGCCAGCTTTCCCGTGTACCGGACGTATGTGGTGCCGGAGCGCGATGAGATCACAGACGACGATGTCCGGTATGTCGAATATGCTGTGGCCGCGGCCAAGCAGAGCCAGCCGGATCTTGATCCCGACCTGTTCGACTTCATCCGGGATGTGCTGTTGCTTCGGGCGCGCGGGCGCCTCGAGAGCGAGTTTGTGATGCGCTTCCAGCAGTTCACTGGACCCGCTATGGCCAAGGGTGTCGAAGATACGGTCTTCTACAGCTTCGATCGGATGGTGAGTCTGAATGAGGTGGGAGGTGACCCGGGTGTATTCGGGATCAGCGTCGAACAATTTCATCAATGCTGTGTGGAAACGCAGCGATCGCATCCGCACACGATGTTGTGTTCTTCAACCCACGATACTAAGCGCAGCGAAGATGTCCGCACAAGGCTGGACGTGCTGAGCGAGATCCCGGACGATTGGAGCAATGCTGTCAACCAATGGGCTGCCATTAACGACAAGTACAAAGAGAAGACCTGTCCCGACCGAAAGACCGAATACTTTGTTTATCAAACATTGCTGGGCGCGTGGCCGATCGGCATCGATCGTCTGTGGCCGTATCTTCAAAAGGCATGCCGCGAAGCGAAGGAACACACCAACTGGCTGGCGCCGAACGAAGACTTCGAACACGCCGCGAAAGAATTCACGGAAGCGATTCTGCGGGATCGCGAGTTCCTCGACAGCTTTCACAAATTTCTGGACCGCCTCATTCTGCCAGGCCGCATCAACTCGCTCTCTCAAACCTTGTTGAAATTCACGGCTCCGGGTGTGCCCGACACCTATCAAGGAACGGAATTGTGGGATCTGAGTCTGGTCGACCCGGACAATCGCCGGCCCGTCAACTTTGCTTTGCGGCAGCGTCTTCTAGGGGAGATGAGGTCAATGAGCGTCGACCAGGTGTGGCGCCGGATAGACGAGGGGTTGCCGAAGATGTGGGTCATTGAACACGCACTACGCGTTCGGCGTGAGCGGCCCCGTGCTTTCGGCATCGAAGGAGCGTACCGGGCAATTGCTGCACAAGGTGCGAAAAGCCGGCATGTCATCGCATTCACGCGCGGCAATGAAGTGATCACGATCGTTCCTCGGTTACCGTT
This sequence comes from uncultured Acidobacteriaceae bacterium, assembly GCA_963795905.1. Classification (GTDB taxonomy): domain Bacteria; phylum Acidobacteriota; class Terriglobia; order Bryobacterales; family Bryobacteraceae; genus Bog-105. Next base: position 216,696 of record CAWCJG010000006.1, read on the forward strand.
ACAACTGGGGGGCCAGTGGGAAGGTACGAGCGTTGAGGTGCCGCCCGGTGAATGGCGCAACTCCCTCGACGGCGGAAGCGTGAACGGAGGTTCTGTCCGCTTGTCGGAATTGCTCAGCCGGTTTCCTGTTGCTCTGTTGGTTAGACAATAAATATGCACACCTTTCGAGTCTGGGCTCCCGATGCCGAACAGGTCGAAGTGGCGATCGCCGGCAACTCGTTCGCTCTGGAACGGGATATGGAAGGCTGGTGGTCGGCCGAAGTTGCCGGCGCGGGCCCGGGAACGAAATACATGTTCAAGATCAACGGCGGAGACGCAAGGCCGGATCCACGCTCGCGCTACCAGCCCGAAGGCGTCCATGGGCCGTCGCAGCTAGTCGATGACGATGCATTTTCGTGGACCGATCGCCACTGGCAGGCGCGCCCGTTTGCAAGCGCCATCGTTTACGAACTGCATATCGGAACTTTTACACCCGCGGGGACATTTCGCGCGGCCATCGACAGGCTGGATTATCTCGCCGGCATCGGGATCACGCATGTACAGTTCATGCCGGTGAATGAGTTTTCGGGCGATTGGGGCTGGGGCTACGACGGCGTGGACCTGTATGCGCCTCATCATTCGTACGGCACGCCCGACGATCTGAAAGCGCTCGTGAACACTTGTCACAATAAGGGACTCGCTGTTGTGCTGGACGTCGTGTACAACCATTTCGGACCCGCCGGAAATTACCTCGATCAGCTACGGCCCGTACTTCACGAATGCTTATAAGACGCCCTGGGGACCGGCCGTGAATCTCGATCATAAGGGCAGTCACGAAGTAAGGCGATTCTTTGCCGACAATGCGCTCATGTGGCTGCGAGATTACCACTTCGACGGACTGCGGCTCGACGCCATTCACGCCTTCTTCGATAAATCGGCGACACACTTTCTGGAGTTTCTTTCGAGCGAAGTAGAGGCGCTGTCTTCGGAGTTGGGCCGGCATCTGGTCCTAATTGCCGAGAGCGATCTGAACGACCCGCGAGTGGTCACGTGCCGCGAGCGAGGCGGATTTGGCTTGACCGCGCAATGGAGCGACGATTTTCATCACGCGCTGCACAGTGTCATCACCGGCGAGACGAATGGCTATTACGAAGACTTCGGTAACTATTGGCACTTGGGCAAGGCGCTGCATGAAGTGTTCGTTTACGACGGCTGGCTCTCGGCGCATCGCGGATACGTGCACGGACGGAAAGTAGAAGGTTTGAGCGCGCATAAGTTCCTCGGCTACTCGCAGAATCACGATCAGGTAGGCAATCGCGCGCAAGGCGAGCGTCTGAGTGCACTCGTGAGTACCGGCAAACAGAAGATTGCCGCTGCGCTTGTGCTCGCTTCGCCCTTCGTTCCGATGCTGTTCATGGGCGAGGAATTTGGGGCCTCCACTCCGTTCCAATACTTCACGCACCATGAGGACCAGGAACTTGGCCGGAACGTCTCGGAAGGCCGCAGGCAATGAGTTCGGAGCATTCGGCTGGAAACCGGAGCAGGTCCCGGACCCGCAGGATCCAGAAACGTTTCAACGCTCGAAGCTGCGCTGGGCGGAATGCACCCAAGAGCCGCATCGCAGCGTTCTGGAATGGTATAAGAACCTCATCGCGCTGCGGCGATCAAACCGCTGGCTGAGCGATGGACGGCTCGAACTGGTTGACACCGACTATGACGAACAGGATGGTTGGTTCGTGCTGCATCGCGGCCCGGTTCAGGTGGTCTGCAACCTCAGTCAGGACCGGCAGGCAATTCCGTTGGACGCTCAGGACACTGAAATTATTTGCTCCGAGTCCGGCTTCAGTTTGCGGCCGGGCTTTATCGAACTGCCCGCCGAGTCCGTTGCGTTAGCTATACGAGATTGATCGGGTCGACATCGATGACCAGCGACGTGGCGCGCCATTTCTCGCGTTCGGCCAGCGCGCGAAGCGTCTTAATAACTTCGCGAATCGTCGACCGCTTCACTGCCTTGATCAATATCTGATAGCGGTACTCGTTTTCAAGGCGCGGCATGGCTGCTTCGGCTGGTCCCATGATTCGTGTGCCTTCCGGCGGCGGAGTGAGCACATATCCCAGTTGAGTCGCTTTGCGGAGCGCTTCTTCCTGTTTCGGATCGCGCACAATTACGTTCGCAAACGCGGCAAACGGCGGGTATCGGAGCCACTTACGGAACTCCAGCTCTTTCTTGTAAAACGCTTCGTAATCCTGGCTGGCGGCGAACTGAATGGCATAATGATCCGGATTCAGCGTCTGCACCAGCACCCGACCGGGTAGATCGCCTCTTCCTGCGCGGCCGGCCGCCTGCGTCAGGAGTTGAAAGCTGCGCTCGGCGGAACGAAAATCCGGCATGCTGAGCCCAATGTCCGCCAATACGACTCCCACCAGCGTGACGTTGGCGATATCATGTCCCTTCGCGATCATCTGTGTTCCGACCAGGATGTCTATGTCCCCGTCGCGAAACGCTTGCAGGATTGTTTCGAAAGCTCCTTTCGGCTGTTGCGGTATCGCGGTCTAGCCGTGCAATGCGCGCTCCCGGAAGGTGTTCGTGCAGTTCCTCTTCGACACGTTCCGATCCTGTGCCGAGAAACTGAATATAATCGCTGCCGCACTTAGGGCAGAGGTGAGGAACCTTCTCGGCGTACCCGCAGTAATGGCACAGCATGCGGCGATCTCGCTTATGAAACGTCAGCACGACGGAGCAGTTTGCGCACTGGAGCCGCTCGCCGCACTCACGGCAAAGCATGAAGCTCGAAAAGCCGCGGCGGTTCAGCAGCAGCATAGTCTGCTCGCCCACGGCGACACGCTGCCGCATTTCTGCGATGAGCTGGCGCGAAAACGTCGCCTGTTTCTTCGTTTCGAGAAACTCGCAGCGCATGTCGATCAGGTCGACTTTCGGAAGCGGTCGCCGCGCAATTCGCTCCGGCAACCTGAGCAAACTGTACTTTCCCGAATCGGCGTTGTAGCGGCTCTCAATGCTTGGTGTGGCGGAACCGAGCACCGCCACCGCGCCCGCTTCTTTCGCGCGTACCAAAGCCACGTCTCTGCCGTGATAGCGCGGCGTTTCCGCTTGCTTATAACTGCCGTCGTGTTCTTCGTCGATAATCACCAGTCCAAGATCCTGAACCGGTGCAAATATTCCTGAGCGGGTTCCGACGACCACCCGCGCTTGTCCCCGGCGAATGCGCCGCCATTGTTCCGCACGCTCGGAATCGCCGAATGCGGAGTGAAGAATCGCGACCTGATCGCCGAATCGATGGAAGAACTGGCCAGCAACCGCCGGAGTCAGCGCTATTTCGGGAACCAGCAGCAATGCATTCCTGCCCCCGCCTAAACAAGCCTCGATGCAGCGCAAATAGACCTCTGTCTTGCCTGAACCAGTTACGCCTTGCAATAGAAACGTCTGAAAGGTTCTTGCGGCTAGCGCCGATTGGATCGCCTCGAATGCAGCCGATTGGTGCGCATTCAGGACAGGGACGGGCCGTTCCAGAACGGTGGAACGCAACTGTTCGATTTGTAAACGAACCAGTTCGCGGCGCGCCAGGGCGCGTGCCGTCTCGCTCGCATTCGAAAGAGTTTCGTTGAGCTTGGCAAGATTATGCGCTCCCGGATGCAGTTCGAGAAAGGCCAGGACTTCCCGTTCGGCTTTGCGCAGCTTGATTTCCGGCGCGGGCCGCCGCAGGAATTCAACACTCAAACGCTCGGCAGACGCACGCAGCGGATCGCGGCTGGTTTCATTTGTATCAACTTCCACCCACCCACGTTTGGTCAGGGTGCGCAGCTCGCGCTTCGCGCCGGGAACCTTCCCGTTCAAGTACGATGCCGATCGCGGCCGGTTCTCGAGCAAGCGCAAGAGTTTGGTCGCCGCGGACTCGCTCTCGCCGATTGTGAACTGTCGCGCCATATCGACCCCAAGCGGCGTCAGTGAATACATTTCGGTGCGCCGCACTTCACCCGAAAGCGGCAGCATGCTCTTCAACACTTCCCCGATCGGAGCGCAATAGTATTCCGCGATCCAGTGACCCAGCCGAAGCAGTTCAGCATCCAGCACTGGTTCTTCATCGAGCAGCTTGAGGGCTTCACGCGTTTCCGAGCCCGGATGGGACGAATGCGCACGCGCCACTACGCCCGTCAGCGTACGCCCCGCAAATGGCACTTGCAGCCGGCAGCCCGGCTTCACGCGGTGCTGCAGCGTTTCAGGCAGTGAGTAAGTAAATAGCCGATCGACCGGTACGGGAAGCGCTACGTCGCAGAAGATGCGGCTCAGACATCCAGCCGGCTGATCTCTCCGAACGTTTGCTTCAATGCCGCGATAGATGGACTGGTAAATCGCATAACGCTTCTGATAGGCGGACGCGCCAGCCGGTTCCGGCTCTTTTGCACTGACTTCGTGAATCGCAGCCCGGCACACCTCGACGGCGCTCGCGTAAGCGCCCGTTCCTACTAGCGCCAGCAGTGCCGCGCCGTAGGCGGATCCCTCCTGCGTCGCGAGCGTCGCCACGCGCGTTCGAAGATATCTGCAAACAACTGGGTCCAGAAGACGCTCTTTGCGCCGCCGCCGGACAGCCGCACTAGCGAAGGATGCGCGCCTAACGAGGCGATGATTTCCAGGCCATCCTTCTGGCTGTACGAAACGCCTTCGAGGAGGGATCGGACCAGTTCCGGCGCGCCCGTGCTTCGCGGTCAACCCGATCCAGGCACCGCGCGCGTTCGCATCGAGATGCGGCGTACGCTCACCCATCAGATACGGCAGCCAGAACAGGCCGTGGGAACCGGCGGGCGCAGTGGAAGCTTCCGCGGTCAAGTCGTCGTAGGCAGAGTTCACGGCGCGAAGCGGTTGCGGAACCATTGCAGGCTCAGGCCAGCGCCCTGAGTCACGCCCATCACGTGCCAGGTATTCGGGATGGCGTGGCAGAACGTGTGGACGCGCCCCTGCGGATCGTAAGCCGGCTTTTCCAGATACGCGAAGACAACGCCAGACGTGCCGATGGTGCAGGAAACCGTGCCGGGTTGCACGATGCCGTTGCCGATCGCGCTGGCAGCCTGATCGCCCGCGCCCGCAACCACCGGCGTTCCTTCTGCGAGCCCGGTTTCCGCGGCGGCCTGCGCCGATACCGTACCAGTGATCTCCTGCGATTCGTAGCATCGCGGCAGAATGCCCGCATCGAGGTCGAAGACCATCGATGATTGCTTGCGACCAGCGCCGGTTGACGACGTCGAAGAGCCCGGTGCCGCTCGCGTCCGAGACATCGGTCGCGAGTTCACCCGTCAGTTTGTAACGCAGCGTAGTCCTTGGGCAGCAGGATGTGCCGGATCTGCGCATAACTGGACGGCATCGTGGTCGCGCACCCACAGCAGCTTCGGCAGAGTGAAACCGGTCAGCATCGGATTCGCGGTGTGCTTCAACACGGTGCCGGCGCCAAGTTCCGCGTTGATGTTGTCGACCTGCGTCTGACTGCGTTGATCGCACCAAATCAATGCGGGACGGATGACGTTTCCCCGCTGCGTCGAGCATCACGAGTCCGTGCATCTGGCCGGTCAAGCCAATGCCTTTGACGGAGGCCCCGTTTACCTCTGCCTGCGCCAACACACCCCGGATCGCTTCTGCGGAAGCGCGCCACCAGTCGTTCGGATCCTGCTCCGCCCAGAGCGGCTTCTGCATCGTCATTTCGGCGTGAGGCGCCGTGAATGCATGTAGGCATACGCCTTTCTCATTCACTAGCAGCGCGCGTGAACCGCCCGTGCCGATGTCGAGACCTAACCAATAAGCGACTCATGCGGTTGCCGCCGCCCTGGCAGCCTGCAGCGGCAGATACGCTGCGCCGAACAGACCCGCGTCCGCGCCTAGCAGAGCCTTCTCGACGCGAGCGCCTGAACGCGAAAACGTAAACGAGCGTTTATTGATCTCCGCGAACATACTGGGAGCAAAGAAATCCCAAGCCGGAAGCGGTCCGCCGCTCAACAGATACAAAGGAAAGTTAAAGAGATTCACAAGATTTGCGATCGCAATGCCGAGTGAGCGGCCCATCGATTCGAACACAAGCTTCGCACGCGCATTGCCGGCGACTGCGAGATCGTACACTTCATTCGAACTGAATCGTTTCGACCCGATGCCCATCATGCTCGCCATCGCGGCAATCGCGCTCGCCGATGCGTGTTTTTCGAGACAGCCGTAATTGCCGCATCCACATGGATTGCCATCCGGGAACACCGTCATATGGCCGATCTCACCCGCCATACCGCGGAAGCCGTGCAGAATCTTGCCATCGATGACGATGCCTCCGCCGATGCCCGTACCCAGCGTGATCAGAATGAGATCTTTCACATCGCGGCCCGCGCCCATCCACTGCTCGCCCAAGGCGGCTGCGTTGGCATCGTTCTCGAGGATGATGTGCGTCAGAGGCGCTTCTCGATTTCCCCGCGGACGGGAAAATCTTGAAAGCCGGGCGAGATTGGCGGAGCCGATGATCACGCCTTCATCCATATCGATGAACCCGGGGACGCCAATACCCAGACCGCTGAATCCATCCGACCCTAAACTGCGTACTATGCGTTCGGTTACCGATACGATGTCATTCACAATGCCCGCCGCGCCGTTATCAATGCTGGTTGAGATGGAGACCCGATCCAGCAGTTCACCAACAGCGCTGATTGCGGCGACGCGAAGGTTCGTGCCTCCGAGGTCCACGCCAATGGAATAGGGGCTCACTCGGCAGAATGATAGCAGACCGCGAAGCCGTTCCTCGATGCAGATCAGGCGCGGCAAAACGCGTGCCGGTTACCAACTGATCTGGATCAGAGACAACGCTTGATGCGGCAAAGAGAAGCGCAAAGATTCAGCAGCCTTGTGGTCCATCCAGGCGGGTGAGGAAAGCGTCTGTAATTGTCCAGCCCTTTCAAGTTGCTTGTACTGCTGCTCGCTCGGTTGCTGAGGCGACCCCAATTGTTGCCAGAATGCATATGCGTTGCTGTGCTGCTGGTCAATTCGGTAATGGCGCACCAGAACGCGCTGTGCGTGCTCCGGAATGCCGGAGATATCAAGTTGAATCTCCGCCGGCGGAATTGCTTCCTCGCGATCGCTATAGTTCCACACCAACACGGTAATGCCATGATCCGATCTGGCAGCGAGCGCGTCGATATCAGTCGGGCCGGGCACTCCGTTGTCGGCGATGGAATCCGCCTGGATGGCGCCGCTGCTCTCGGCCTCGATGCGCGCGCCCGACATCAATCCGGCCATGCGGAAGAAGTTCAGAACCGGTTTGTCGATGCCGTTTGTCGCTAAATCGCGGAACCCTTCGAAATAGGGCTGACCTTCGAATTCGAACGCCCAGGTGAGCACTCCTTGCAGATTCGCCTGATGTTCCTCGGCGAGGGTCAGCAGCGTCTTGTAAGCGGCAGCTTCATAAGCAGGATAAAGCGTGCCGTTTCGATACGCGTTCTGCGGATACACGCGAGCGGAACAGGCCGCGCAGCCTTCCGGGTCCGCTTCGCTGAGCACAATCGGAAGCTTGGCGAACTGCGGAAATGAGTGCACAATTTCGAAACCGCTGGCCGCGTCCTTCATTTCGTAGGAAATACCCATTACACTGTTTGCGTTTACAACGTGCGGCCTTCCCTTCACGTGAAAGCTGATGAAGTCGAGCGGCGACCCCTCACCCCCGGTAGCGTAGTTTTTGCCCGTCGCACAATGCTGCAGAAACTGCCGGAGAAAATCGGCCGCACGCGGACTCGCTGGTCCAGTCGATGCAGGACCGCCCACACGCGCGGTGGGTAGCGCCCGTTTCACCGCCGTTACCGTGAAGTCGTAAAGCTTGTCGTACTCCTCGGGTGTGCCATGCCAGTACGCGATGTCCGGCTCATTCCAGACTTCCCAATTCCACTTCTCGACCTCGGCTTTTCCGTATTTCTCGACGGAGTGCCGGACCCATTCATAGGTCAGCGCCGCCCACTTCTCGTAATTGTTTGGTGGATAAGTCCAGCCGATGAAATAATGATCGTTCTTCGCGCCCGGCGTCCAGGTCGGCCTATAAGGGTCGGGATGCGTCGATAGCGCTTCCGGCATGAAGCCGATCTCAACGAACGGAGTAACGCCCGATTCGAGATATGTATCCAGGATCTTATCGACAACCGCCCAGTTATAAATCGGGCGCCCCGCGGCATCCTCCGTATAGGCGTTTGTGGAACCGAACTTCAAGCCGCCTTTACCGTCGCCAGTAACCAGCAGGAAATGCGTGCGGATGTGGACGCGCGACTTGCTCAGCTCCGCGAGTTCCCGAATGAGTTTACCGCCATTCGGCGCGTATGTGTAGTTCGGCTCGTCATACCCGAAATAAGCCCACGAGGATGGCAACGGTCCTAATGTTCTTGTTGCATCGACGCGAATCGTTACCGATTGGGATAACGCGAGGACGGGAACCAGGAAGAAACCGAACAGCAACCGAGGCACATGGGTGTTTTATCACGGTGTCCACAGTTTCCTTCGATGTTGAAACGGATTTAGCGGTTGCATATTGGCAAGAACCGATCAGCCCGCAGCCAACCGCTCGCGTTCGATCTCCGCCAGCACAGGCAACGTGAAGCATCCTACAGTTCGCGGCTTGCGCAAAAACCTGCGTTCCACAAACACCCAATCTTCGACGTCAGAAACCGCGATCTCGACGGGCACCCCAAATTTCCAGTCGCCCAAGCCAACCGGATCGTTGCCCAACGTGCCCTTGATTCTCCCGCCGGCGATGTCCTGCACCATCACCCAGATGTGCTCGGAATTCCCATTACCGCTGAGAAGCGTCTTTACACTGAACGAGCCACCCGCTTTCGTTCGGAACGCGAGCTCAAATTCCGGGAATCGCCGACGGGCTTCGTCTTCCGCGGCTTTGAGCCTACGGTCCTCGCCGACAGCGGTCACGGGCAGCATCTTCTCCATTTCGAAGAGTGCTGCAATCGGATCCGGGGCTCCGCGCGCCGCTTCTTTATCACTTAAGCTGAACGCAAACCGATTCGTCGCAGGATGATATACAGCCAGACATCCGGGGTCCGACAAGCGTGCCAGAACGCCGAGGATAATCCGATAAGCATCCGGGCTGGCCTGCTCCGAGTTCAGCACGTCCATTGAGAGCCAGGCTTTGTGATCTAGAATCGCCTTGCGGATTCGCATCTCATGAATCTTCGCCCCGGCCTGCTTCGGATCCTCCATGTATGGCGCAGCGACGTTGTGAACGAAATATGCGACTTCATCAACGCACACGAAAAAGTGATTTGGCAATGCCGCAGCTACGTAGGCGGGCCCAACCGGCTTGTTGCGCTCAGTGTTCGGCGACGGAGTGTCGGGGTCGATCGCAGGCACGGGCCGCCCGATCACATCGCTCAATACCTCGGCCAGCCGCTTCGCATCCAGTTCTTTGGGAGCACTTAAGAACAGAACGATGCTCTCAAGCCGTTCGCCTTGGTCGCTCACTCAATCCGTCTACTTTTCCACGCCGCCGGTGGGAAGCGGAACCGTGCACGCCACATCCAGCCAAAAATGTGCGGCGCCGCGAATAATCGCAAAGAATCCGTCAAGGTCCACCGGCTTACGCAAGTAGCAATTCGCATGCAACCCGTATGCGTCACGAATGTCGCGATCCGCATCGGAGGTGGTCAACACAGCGACCGGGATCAGGCGCAAACGCGGATCGCTTTTCAGCATGCGTAGCATTTCGCGCGAGCCGGTTTTCGGAAGATTGAAATCCAGCAGAATGAGGTTCGGCATGCGATTCTCCGGCTGGGACAGATATTCCAGTGCGGAATCGGCTTCCGGAAAACTCAACCACGCCACCTGCGGCTGCAGCTCACGCAGGGCCTCCTGCATCAGGCGCACGTCGGCTGGATTGTCTTCTATGATCATGATTAGCGATCGCGCTTCCATCCCCCCTCCACGCGTAAGATAACAGGTTTGCTTGATTTTGTCCCTTCTGCGCGCAGAGTAGGGTACTAAGCATCAAGCGGGAATCCCAATCACCACAGAACGTACGGCCCGGTACAGAGCCATCGGCCCGGAAGCCACAAAGCCAGCTAGCATCGCAGGTGTTCTGCGCAGATCGGTTGCGAAGGAGCGGCCTTCCGCCCCCACGACATAAGCCCCACGGCGCATCGCGTAAAGGTTGAACAGTGCGCCTAAAATCGTCACAGAAACTGACACTGAGAAGCTGAGCCACAACTTCGGCGGCCGGTGCGACCAATGCACCAGGAACTCGATACAGTGCATCGCCGCGGGCAGCGCGACCGCGACCGTCACCGTTGCCGCCCACTTCGGCCGTGCATTGCGGAATGCCTGAGTGAACGCGCCGCAAAAGCCGGTCACAGGAAGACGCCAGCTCGCTTCGACAAACATCGCGGCCAGTCCGGCGCGCCAGCCCGCTTTCAGGCTCGTCGTGAAGTAAATCGTCCCGCGAATGAGCGCTCCAAACAGGGCCGCTTTCCAATTCCAACGAAGCAGCAGCATACGCACGGGATGCCGCGCAAGCATCCCGAATACTTCGCGCACTGCCGGCGTGGAACTGCTCCTAAGGCTTCGATTCATGCGGCGTGTAGAGAAACTGGCTCGGGTCGGGTAACTGACAGTTTCCCATAGCGGACGAAATTTGATTGTCGCCTTGTGTGAGATGCACCCAGCGGGTCTGCGCCGTGCCGCTGCCGGATTCGCAAGTAAGCGGCATGTCAAACGTAAAATCATCGGCCACCTGACTCACTCGAATGCTGGTCCGCTTTTTTTCCACAGCAGGGACTCCCGTCCCATAAACCCAGGTTTCAAAGAACGAGGTGAGTTTCGGATCCGGCTGCCCCGCGGGAATGAATTCGCTCACCGCTTCCCGAAATTCTTCGTTGTCGATCGCCTTGCCCGCATATCGCTTCAGTAGCGCCGTCTGCATATCATGAAACCGGGCAGTTCCCAGGCGCTCCCGCAGCATGTGCAGAATCCAGGTTCCTTTTTCATACTCGACCGCAAGCCAGGCCTGCTGTCCGTAACTGTCCAGGAGCCGCGCTCCAAAGTCAACCGGCCCCGCCGATTCGAGCGTGGCGCCGTTTTGCATCTTCGCCCCGAGATCGCGCTTATATTCATCGAGCAGCGCGTTCAGAGCTGGTTCCCCTTTGTGCGATTCCATCAGCTGCAGCGCCGAGTAGTTCGCCATCGATTCCATCAACCAGTCGGATCGATACGAAGCCGCACTGACCAGGTTGCCCCACCATTGGTGCGCCAACTCATGTGGTAGCAGGACATCCCCAAAGAAAGTTTCTCCGCGTGCATTTCGCACGTCGGCCGGGCGCTCGCGCGCTGAGACATAGGCGGTCTCCGAGAGATAAATCAGTCCCGGAAACCCTTGCCCGAAATATCCCGGGATGGGCGTGATTGCCAGCGTTTGTAGAGGCAGCCTGCCCCATTGCGCGCGTGTATTGTTCGAGGATTCCAGCGCTCTCCTCGGGAATCGCGCTGTTTTCCAAATCGATCGATTCCGCCGAGTAGCACTCAATCCGGTATCCGTCCGCCTCGATCGATCGCGAACGATATTCGCCGAAGTTGAATCCGGCGAGCTGTTCCGGGCGCGCAGTAATGCGGTGTACGGTCCGGATTCCATTCGCTACGTGGTCGCTGATCAGATCCCCCGTCGCGACCATGTTGAACTGCGCCGGACATCGCAGCGTGAGATCGAAGGTGGTTGACATCGGCACGACATGGGGATACCAGACGTTGCGCTCATCCACAAAATAAGACGCCGCGCCAACCTGGCGAATCACGAGCCCGCTGTAACGAACCGTAATCCGATATACGCGGCCCGGCGATGACCGGAGTTGCCGGCGCAATCAGCAAATCGGTGTCGGATTCTCTCCCCTCGAAGTCAGGCGAGTAGGGATGAACGAACTCGACCGGACTGCCGTCGAGTGTCGCCGATTCCACTTTCAGCTTGCGTGAGAGAAACAGCCGCAAGGCGCGCCCATCGTCGGCGCTGGCCGTCCAATCGAAGCTCGCCGAGGCGTGCAGCGACAGATCGGGCCTGATGTCCCCGTCAATTACGTATTTCGCAATCCTCAGCGGTTGCGGTTGATCCGGCGGCATGCGGCGCGGCCGGTACGCCGTCCAAAGCTGGAACTGCGCCGGAGGCCCATGTCGTGTGGCGCCCACGATCACCGGTTCGATGTCGGAAGGGTCGTAAAGAAAACTGAACGGGCCCGTATCGCGCCCCAACACAATCGAGAAGAAGAACTCGTCGGACGCCCCAGGGCCGGATAACAACGAGCGCAGAAGACGCGTGTTCACCTCTTGCGCGTTCGCCCGCAGGACCGGATTGATCGCCCCCGCGAGACTGCTTGCCACATCGGGAGTACGCTTGTGCTCCGGGTCGGCGATCTGGCTCAGAATCTCCTCGCGTGTTTGATCGGTGAAGAAGAAAACTGCCGACGCGAAGTGTTCATCCAGATTCGGAGTTTTGGCAAAGGACGCCAAGGATGCCCGCTCGGCCGGCTGGGGAGGCATGATCAGGATCTCCGCGTCGCCCGCATCGACCCCCTCCGTCGTAAACAGCGCGGCGACAACGTGCCCGCCCACCGGACTCGCGAAGGCGATAACACCTTCGTTCAAATAGATGCTGACGTCGCCCTTGCGCAAACGGACATCACGCACGTGGTACGTCTGACCCGGATCGACCGTGAGTTGACCGAGCTGCCGCTCTAGATCCGCAACGGTTTGCGCCGGCGCAATGGAGCCGGCTGCTAAGGCGAATAGGAAAAGGTGGGCGGGACGAAGCCGCACCTCTGTATTATCCGCACACTCAAGTGAGCGAGCTTATTTTGCCGAGTTCGGGGCTGGTCGGCGTAGGCGCTTCCTGCCCCCAATTCTCGCGCAGAACGCCGGTTTGGTCGGTGTAGAACGTGCGCCGGCCGGTGCTGTTGAAGACCTTCGGGACAGCCGTTGCGGAATAGCCGGTCGGAGTCGCCGTCAACGTGAAATTGTAGCCGCCAGTCGATCCGGCGGCCAGGCTTGCGGGGATCAAACCCGCTGCATCGGGTCCTTCCGCGGTCCCAGAACCGGTCGGCGGCCCAAGCTGCGCAAGCGTCGTTGCGTAGTTCCCAAACTGTGACTGGTACTGAATTTCCATTTGGTTGATCGTTTTCAGCGCCTGGATCGCGCCCACTTCCTGCGCCTGCTCGCGTGCCTTGCCCATCTGTGGCAGCGCGAACGTCAGGATGATCAGGATGATCGCGATAACGATCAGCAATTCGATCAGCGAGAATCCTCGCTGGCGCGCGCGCCGTGCCTTCAATTCAACCGACAACATTAGCTATCTCCAAGACTCAACATAATACGACGTGTACTCTAGCGGGAGCGTTGTCTCATTCTCGGCCAGATTTTTCTGCCGGGAACCCCTTGACGAGACGATCGATGGCCCTCAGCCGGGCGGCAAAGCCCGCCAGAAGATCCAGTTTCAGTGCATTGGCCCCGTCGGAAAGGGCCTTTTCGGGGTAATCATGCACTTCCACGAAAACACCGGCGATTCCAACGCCCGTCGCGGCCCTCGCAAGCGGCTCAATAAATTGGGGTTGACCGCCCGACGCCGTGCCCGCCGCGCCCGGCAACTGGACACTGTGAGTGGCATCGAAAACACCGGAAACCCGCTCTCCCCCATGATCGGCAAGCCCGCGCATATCGACCACCAGGTTGTTATAGCCGAAGCTGGAGCCGCGTTCCGTCAGGATGATATCGCTGTTTCCCGTGCTCGCGACTTTCTCGGCGGCGTTCAGGAACTCCGACGGCGAGACAAACTGGCCTTTCTTGATGTTCACCGCCCGCCCCGTCCGGCCCGCTTCAATCAGCAAATCCGTCTGACGGCACAAAAATGCCGGAATCTGCAGAATATCGGTGTGCTCGGCAGCGGCCGCCGCTTGTGCTGGTTCGTGGATATCGGTCAGCACCGGAATGCCCAGCTTTCTCACTTCCCCGAGAATGCGCAGTCCTTCGTGCAGTCCGGGTCCGCGGTAAGAATGGCACGCTGCTGCGATTCGCCTTGTCAAACGAGGCCTTGAAGACGAACGGTCCGAGGATCTCGCGAATAGCGCTGCGCCATTCTGAGCACGTGCTCCTCGCACTCGATGACGCAGGGGCCGGCTATGAACGCAAGCGGACCATCGGCATCAAACGCGATTGCGCCGGGCCCGGAGCCGACCCGAACGGCTGTGCTCATTGAGCGTGCGATAGCTCCGGAACGTGGCTCGGCTCGTTTGCGCTGCGCCGCATTGCGCTGCTCCCGATATTCTAGCGCCGCGCCCAAAAACGCGGTGAACAGCGGATGCGGCTCGAGCGGCTTCGATTTGAATTCAGGATGGAACTGGCAGCCCAAATACCAGGGATGATCCGCCAACTCGCAAATTTCGACATAAGTGCCGTCCGGCGTGTGTCCCGTAATGCGCAGCCCGTGGCCGGTTAACGTCGGTTCGAACTCGCGGTTGAACTCGTAGCGGTGGCGATGGCGCTCACTGATTTCAGGCTGCCCGTACGCTTGCCGCGCAAAACTGCCCTCCGCGAGCTGGCACGGATAGGCGCCCAGGCGCATCGTGCCGCCCAGTTCGTCCACGCCCTTCAGTTCGCGCAGTTTATAAATCACTCGGTGAGGAGTCGCCGGATTGCACTCGGTTGTATCGGCGTCGGCGAGGCCGCATACATTGCGCGCGAATTCAATCACCATCGTCTGCATACCAAGACAGATGCCGAAATATGGAATCTTATCTTCGCGGGCGCTCCGGATCGCGTTCAACATTCCTGCCACGCCGCGTTTGCCGAATCCACCCGGAACCAGGATGCCGTCGAACTGGCGCAAATACTCGCGGCAGGCCGGCCACTCCATCTGCTCCGACTCGATCCATTCAATCTTGACTTTCGACTGTAATGCGATCCCGGCGTGCAACAACGCTTCCTTCAGGCTCTTGTAGGAATCTTCGTACTCCACATACTTCCCGACCAGTCCGATGCGGACTTCCCGCAGCGGATTTTTCATGCGCTGCAGCATCTCACTCCACCGCGTCATGTCGCGCGGCCCGGCAGGCAGATGCAGCAGATTGAGAATGATATCGTCGACGCCCTGGTCCGCAAAGATCAACGGAATCTCGTAAACCGATTGCACGTCACGCGCTGTCACCACCGCGCTCGTGGCGACGTCGCAGAACAGCCCGATCTTTTCCTTGACTTCATCCGGCAGATGACGCTCGGACCGGCACAATAAGATGTCCGGCTGAATACCAATGGCGCGCAGGTCGCGCACGCTATGCTGCGTCGGCTTTGTCTTAAGTTCCTGGGCCGCGGCGATCCAGGGAACAAACGTCAAGTGAATGAAAAGCGTATTCTCGCGCCCTTCTTCATGTCGCATCTGGCGGATTGCCTCGATGAACGGCAAGGACTCGATGTCGCCCACCGTTCCGCCAATCTCGACAATCACGACGTCGGCATCCGCCGCGACCTTCCGGCACGCTGCCTTGATCTCGTTCGTAACATGCGGGATCACCTGCACGGTTTTCCCCAGATAGTCGCCGCGCCGCTCACGCGCAATGATGTTTTCGTAAATCCGGCCTGACGTGAGATTGTTACTCTGCGTCAGCGGTGCGTGAGTGAACCGCTCATAGTGTCCGAGATCGAGATCCGTCTCGGCTCCATCATCGGTCACGAAAACCTCTCCGTGCTGGAAAGGGCTCATCGTGCCCGGATCCACATTGAGATACGGATCGAATTTCTGCAGGGTCACGCGCAACCCGCGGCTCTCGAGAAGACAGCCGATCGACGCGGCCGCAATTCCCTTCCCCAACGACGACACCACTCCGCCCGTCACGAAGATGTATTTAGGCATGCACCCCCTTGCTTTGCTCCGTCCGCTAACGCCTTTCGAAGCCATTGAGAACAACTCGTTCACCCGGTCCAGATCCTCGGGCGTATCTACCCCTATCGACTCGTAGTCGGTCTCGACTACACGAATGCGAAACCCGTTCTCGAGCGCGCGCAACTGCTCAAGACGCTCCGCCCGTTCGAGCACTCCGACTGGAAGTAGCGGGTACTGCAAAAGAAAATCGCGCCGGTACACATACAAGCCCACGTGTTTATAGCGTGGACCCGTCAGCGAAGCGGCATCGCGCTCAAATGGAATAGGCAGGCGTGAGAAGTAAATGGCGTTCCCGTTCAAGTCCGTCACGACTTTCACCACATTGGGATTGTTCACGTCGGACGGGTTGATGATCGCCTTCTTCAACGTGCCCATCAACGCCTTCTCGTCTTCTATCAAACCCTGGATGGCGGTATCGATCGCGGCAGGATCAATGAGTGGCTCGTCGCCCTGGATGTTTACGTAAAGATGTGCGCTTTCGGCCGAAGCCACTTCCGCTAAACGGTCGGTGCCGCTCACATGGTCAGGGCTGGTCATCCGCACTTTCCCGCCAAACCGCCTCATTGCCGCGCTGATCCGGTCGTCGTCCGTCGCTACGACCACATCGGACAGAAATGTCGACATTGTGGCGCGCTCGTAGACGTGCTGCACCATCGGTTTTCCGTCAATGAGGGTGAGAGCTTTACCGGGAAATCTGGAGGAGGCAAACCGGGCGGGGATAACGCCTAAAATCCTCGGCCGCACGCTTGAGTGTAGCACGTAAGTTTGCGGTCAGCCGGTTTGCACGACACTTTCTAAATGACCGCTGTGGCGCAGCGTTCTATCGCCTGCTGCAACGAATCGCGGCTGATCGGCTTCGACACGTAATCGTCCATGCCGCACTCCAGATACTTCTCGCGGTCGCCGCTCATTGCGTGCGCAGTCATCGCGATAATGGGCGTGCGGCGGTTCAGGGCCGACTCGCGTTCGCGGATCAGCGTCGTCGCTTCAACGCCGTCCATCTCCGGCATCTGGATGTCCATCAGAATGACATCGAATTGTTCCGCCGCGCTCTTCGCCACCGCCTCAGCGCCGTTCGCCGCTAACGTCACCCGATGGCCCAGGCGCTTTAGCAGCGCGATCGCAAGCTTCTGGTTGACGGCATTGTCTTCGACGAGCAGAATATTGAAGCCGCTCGCCGGCGGGCCCGCGCTCTGCTGGTTCGCAGCATTCGGCGCAATTTCCGGGCGAGGTTGTCTGCGCATCAACATCGCTCTCAAGTCGCCGGGCGCCACCGGTTTCGTCAGACAGCCATCCGCGCCCAACTGCTCGAGCAGTCCCGCCTCGCTTCGGTGGTCGACCGTTTCCAGCACGATGACCCGGCACGGGCCTGGGAACGCGCGCCGGACCTGTTGCATGAACGCCGTCGCATCCTGCTCGCGAGCCCCGCGCCCGATGATCGCAATATCGGGAATTTGTCCTTCTAAACGGCCATCCATCGCGGCACTGATATCCGATGCGGAAGCAGGTTGCATACCACAGCTCAGAACGATTTCGGAAACGTATTCCCGCGTAGTCGGGCACGCATCGACGATGAAGGCTCTTTTCAGATCCTGCGTGTGCTCAACCTGCTCCGATCCCGGCGACTCGCCAGCCGGAAGCACAATCGAGAAGTGAAACGCAGAGCCCTCTCCCGGCACGCTCTCGAGCAACATCGATCCGCCCATCAGTTCCACAATACGGCAGGAGATCGCCAAACCTAAGCCAGTTCCTCCGTAGTTGCGGGTGGTCGTCGAGTCGGCTTGCTCGAATGGCTGGAACAGCCGAAGCTTCTGTTCTTCTGAAATTCCGATGCCCGTATCGGAGACGGAGAAATGCAGGGACCAGAATCCCGCCCCGGTTTGCTCACCTTCAATATTCACCTTGATCTCGCCAGCGTGCGTGAACTTGATCGCGTTCCCCAACAAATTGAGCAGCACTTGCCGCAGACGGACGGAATCTCCGATCAGGCATTGTGGAATGACTGGAGCCACACGGAAGTTCAGTTCGAGACCCTTCCGGTGGGCCGTCACGGCAACGCTGCGCACACACGAGGCGATCAGTTCCGGCAGGTCGAACGCTCTCGGATCCAGCTCAATCTTGCCCGCCTCGATCTTTGAGTAGTCAAGGATGTCGTTCACCACGTTCAGTAGCAATCGCGCCGAGGAATGGGCGGTCCCCAGGTATTCCCGCTGCTCGCCCGTTAATTCCGTCGCCAGCGCCAGTTCCGTCATACCCAGAATGCCATTCATCGGCGTCCGGATTTCGTGGCTCATGTTAGCGAGGAATCCACTCTTGGCCCGGCTTGCCTGCTCGGCCGTTTCCTTCGCGGAGCGCAGTTCCGTCGCTTGCGCGCGTAGCGCCTCTGTTTGCCGCCGGACCTGCAGCCGTAGAGAGCGGACCCAAACCATCGCAACAGCGATCAGCAGAGCCATCGCGGAAAGGGCCGCCATCAAATGGCCCACGGTCCACCATGAGGCGCGGCGTTCGACCGTCACGTCGTCCCACGAGCGCAGATTGATGGAAAACGATACGGGCCGCCGCAACCCCGCCTCGAACCGTGTCGAATCAACGATGACAATGCAGACACCGGTCAATTTCACTACACTGCCCGCATCGAGTCCCATCGGCGCGGGAAGCAGTCCCTGCTGACCCGTCAGGCGTGCCGTGAACATCTGATCGCCCGAATGGAGCACCAGCGACATGCCATCGGGAACTCGCGTGGCGCTGAGAAGCGTACCATCGATTTGCACGAGACGATCGTTGAATTGACCCGACAACGCCTGCATCGACGTGACAAGAGAAGGTCGCGGCCGCGGCTGAGGAGTCGTCGCGAGGCGCAGCACTGGTTCACCGAGATGAGGCGAGAAATCCCCCGGTTCAGCGTACCCAACCACTTCAACCGTCGAACCGATGGGAAAGTCGCCGGCCGGAGCGGACACTTCTAAGCCGCCGCTTTCATCCTGTATGAAAAGGCTCCTGCCCCGCGTAAGTGTGACAATACCCGACGTATGCGTCGGATACGCATACCGGTCCATCTGCTGGGAGAACTGCATCAGGGAGGCTATGTCGACGCGTGGATAATCGAACATGCCTCGCGGGGCTTTGTGCAGGATTTCGATCTGTTCCGGTGAGCTGACCACCACACGGAACCCGGCGAGTTGCCGTGCACGGTTGAACTCCGACGCGAACGGCCCCTTGACGCGAATACGCGCTCCCGTCAAATCATCGGGATTCATCGCCACCGATTCGATCGTCTGATCCACGCGAACGCGGCCAAGCTTGGTGGATATTCCGTACTGAACGTGGCCAAGAGTCCGTTGAATGGAGCGCACCGTGCCGTCCAATTGCACCCACTGCGAATCGGCGAAGCCGGACCCGACCGTCTCGGCATCGACTTCGAGCGGCTTGGGTAACGCAGCCTTTCCCAGAATGCGAAGGTGCGGCTGGCTTAGAACCGGCGCAAAATCACCTGGATCGGAAACTCCGCTGACACTGACCAAATCCCCCACGTGGGGCGCCGGAACCAGATCGAATGCACACACGTAAATTCCGCCGCTTGCGTCCTGCACAAACAGGCTGTTCCAAAGCGGATCGAAATTCGTGACCACGCCGCGAATCTGTAGGGGCACGTGCCGCTTCAGCACGTCCATGCTCAATCGGCGGATGTCGGCGATACGCATCGATGGCGGGTTATCCACCGGGATTTGCGACGGAGACGGCATTCGGACAATCTCGGCCATTCGCAACGCCGTCATCCTGCCGCTTACAGTCGGCCAGCCCATCGCTTCGATGAACTCACCCTTCTGCACGGAACCAGGGGTTTTGGTCTCCACTGGCATGTAAGCCGAGCCATCGTAGATCATCGCGACGGTGCCGGCGCTCCAGAGTGCTGGCGCAATTTCGGTGACCCAACCGCGGATGCGAACGCGCGGCCCTGGGCGCGAGAACCGGGGTTCTGAGATCAGCGTTCGGACCGAAGACACGAGTTCCACCGAAGCCGGCGGATCCTGGAGAACTCGAACGTCTCCCAAATTCATCGCATACAAACGAGCATGATCCGAGCCGTCTTCCTGCACCACTCCGATCACCGCGGCGATGCGTATCCACGCGTCGATCAAACGGGCGGGCGTTACGCCCCTGCAGTCCCGCACGAATGCCGTTTCGGCGCTCAGCTCATATGTATTGGAATCGGGATACAGACTGAACATGCAACCGCCGCCTGCTCTGCTGACAACGTCCCGCACACGCGCCTGTACCGAGACAAACGCGCCTTCCTCAACGTCCGTCTTCTGAAAACTTCCCAACTGCCACAAACTGCCGTAGCGAACCGCGATCGGCTGCACCGGCTGATCGTGTCCTGTATCGACGATTTCAAGCTCGCGCGATGCGTGGATGATCGCGTCCGCGAACTGCACGCCCGGGCGGCTACTGCTAATCCGGAGGATTTCGCCCCGCGGAAAATCAGAATGCGACGCTCCCTGGATCGCCATGTATCCGGAATCGTCTTTGACGAACAAGATACCCGTGCCGGGATCGCTGTAGGTGACTGTTGCCACCAGAGAGAATCCTCGACCGCTGCCGCGCGCCAGCAGCATTCGTATTGTCTGTCCGCTGCCCTCGGCCTCCCGCCGGTTCTTGATTGCGATCCCCGCGCATAGCATCAGCCCTGCACAAGCGACTGCCCCCACAAAGATGGGCGCCCGGAATATTCGATATGTTTCTCGTTCCGGCATAAGAACTCAGGCGTACGTCTCGATCGCCAGCACGACGCGGTCTCTTCCGCCGTGTTTAGCTTCGTATAAAGCCGTGTCGGCCGCTTTGACCAGCGTTTCCACAGTCTGCGCATGCTCCGGGAACATCGCAACGCCGATCGATGCCGTGACCATCCCTATCGGGCGCCCGGAGGATTTCAAGTCCAGGCGTTTGATGGATTCGCGAATCTGCTCGGCCCGAGTGACCGCCACGTCCAGCGGCGCGTCCGGCAGGATAATCAGAAACTCTTCGCCCCCATACCGGCACGCGATGTCTTCCTTGCGCGTATGGCTGCGTGCAATGTTGCCGAATTCACGCAGCAGCATGTCGCCCGCCTCATGGCCAAACGTATCGTTGAATTGTTTGAAGTGATCCAGATCGACCATAATGGCCGCCACTGGTTTCTCGCTTCGCGAAGCGCGCCGGATCTCGCGTTCGAGCGATTCCTCCATGTACCGCCGGTTGAAAAGCCCCGTGAGCGCGTCCCGAACCGACTGAGCGCGCAGTTGCTCACGCAGTTTCAGGTTGGCGAGCGCCAGGCCCACGCGTTCCGCAAACGTTGTCGCGAGGCGTTGCTGAGCCGTCGTAAACGCACGCGTGCCCTCTGGCAATGAGATATGGAGCACGCCCAATGCTTCGCCTTGCGCCATCATGGGAACACAAAGCGCGCTGCCATGGAACCCGGCAAGCAGGTGATTGCAGCGCACGTTGTGATCGCCCTGTTCCATCGCGTGGATACGCCCACGCCGCAGCGCCCAGCACTGTTCAGGCGGGAAGATGTACTCGGACGTGACCGCCGTTCCCCAGGCCGCGACCGTCTCGACGTAATTGCGTGACGCTTTCATCACGGCCAGCACACCCGAACCCCGGCTGAACAGGGTCTGCGCATAGCGGTTGATGATGGTCGTCGCTTCCTCTTCGTCAACGCAAGTCTGCAGCATCTCGCCCATTTCACTGAGCTGCACCGTCTGGTCGCTTTGCTGTTCAAGTTCAGTGACCCAGCCCGTTAATTGCGTGTTCGCCCCTTCGAGCGCCTGTTCCGTGAACTTGCGAGCCGTCATATCTTGCGAGATACACAGCAGGCCGATGGCGTTCTGATCGAGATCGCACAGGGGGAACCGCGAAACGCTGATCCAGGCATCACCGAGTTCTTCCGATGCCTCGAGTTCCTCTTTGTGAACGGCCGGTTCACGGGAGTGATAGACCTGCGACTCGATTTCCCGCACTGCGTCGGCATACTCGGACTGAAAGAACTCGCGATGACCCTTTCCCTCTGCTTCCGACGGCTCCATCAGCCCGAGGCGATCCGCCATGGCTTCGTTTACTCGCGTGAATTTCCCTTCGGGGTCCTTCAGGTATGCGCCGAGTGGCAGGCGGTTAAATAGTGTCTCAAACAGGTGCCTGTGCCAATCCCGCTCGCGTTCCCGGGTCGAAACGAGGTCTTCTTTTTGTTTCAGCAAGTTGGCAGCCCAAAACAGGCCCGCCAGACCGCACGCCCCCGGTAACCCCGCCATCCCTCGCGCGATCCACGGGTAGCGGCAGGAACCGGCTAGCCATACCGCGCCGGCGGAACATGCGAGAATGACCGAAAGGCAAGACAAGAGCGTCTTCCCTTCCGTCCCTCCGACCGGTAGCTTTGCAGAAAATCGCACGGTTCTGCTTCTCTAATCGGTCGAATCCGCGGACGCTTTAGCCCCGGAAATCCCCTACATCCGTATAATTCCCGGGATATCGTAAGCAAAACTCCGTACGAAGCACTCTATTTGACCCAATTGTTAAACTGAAAGTGGAACCCTCCAGTGAGCACCTCGACCGCCACACCAGCCTCTACTTTCGACGAATCGGCCCTGGTGTCCCGCGCAAAGGACGGCGACATGGACGCGTTCGGCGAGCTGATCCACCACTACGACCGCCGGATCTTCCGGATGGCCAAACAGATCACCCAGAACGACGACGACGCGGAAGACGTGCTGCAGGAAACGTTTCTGAAGGCGTACTCGCACTTGGACGACTTCCAGGGAAACTCAAAGTTCTACACCTGGCTCGTGCGCATTGCGGTGAACGAAGCGTTGATGAAGTTGCGCAAGCGGCGATCCGACCGGACCGTCCCGCTGGACGAGCCAATCGACACCGGCGAAGACGAGGTCGTACGAGAGATCGCCGTCTGGGACGAAAATCCCGAGCAGCAATACTCGCGCGAGGAACTGGGCGCTATCCTCGACGAAGCAATTCAAAGTTTGAAGCCAGCTTATCGAACCGTTTTCATTCTGAGAGACATCGAAGAGCTGTCGATCGAGGAGACATCTGAAGTTTTGAAGTTATCCATCTCAGCCGTGAAGAGCCGGCTGCTGCGCGCCCGACTCCAGCTTCGTGAGAAGCTTACCCGCTTGTTCAAGAAAAAGGGGGGCGACGCATTTGCTTACCTGTAAGCAGTTCCTCCAGGAGTTAACAGATTACCTGGATGACACGATCGACCCCGAGCAGCGTCAGGAGTTGGTCAGACACATCAACGAATGCCCGAACTGCTGGGTAGTATGCGATACGACAGAAAAGACGCTGAAGGTTTTCAAAGGTATGGAGCCGAAAGCAGTGCCGGCCGACATTGAACAGCGTTTGCTCACTGCTCTCGAGAAGCGGATCGCCGAACGCGGTCCGTTATGTAAGAAGTCCAAACCTGAAGAGGCCTCCGCCGCCAGCGAAGGACAGCAGCCGCAATAAGTTCCCCCGTAAACTACAAACCGGCCGCTCATCTGAGCGGCCGGTTTGCTTTTGGGCCGAAAACGGATCAGCCCAGATCGAATTTCTCGTGGTGCAGCGTGGGATCCCCTTTCACCAGCACAGGCCGGCCGAGGATCTCTTCTAACTCTTCGAGATAACGGTTGTCGCTCGCCTTCAGAACCTTGGCGACTTCTGGATGCACTCGCAGTAGCACGTCGTTCCGATCTATCGCTTTTCGGATCTTTTGCGCTTCTACCAGGATCTCGCCAATGATCGTCGTGACGCTCTTCACATAGCCTGCGCCTTCGCAGTACGGACACGGTGAGCACATCGTGCGTTCCAGACTCTGCTTCACTCGCTTCCGCGTGATTGCCACCAACCCGAAATCGTTGAACTGCAGAATCTTGTAAGGAGCCTTGTCGGCCTGCATCACTTCCTCGAGCGCCTGCATCACCTTCTGCCGGTTCTTCCGCTCATCCATGTCGATGAAATCAACCACGATGATGCCGCCAAGGTCACGCAGCCGGATCTGCCGCACGATTTCCTTGACCGCTTCCAGATTCGTTTTGACGATCGTATCTTCCAGCCGATTAGATTTCCCGACGTACTTGCCGGTGTTGATGTCGATCGCTACCAGAGCTTCCGTCTGATTGATAACGATGTAGCCGCCCGACTTCAGCCAGACTTTCGGACGCAGCGCCTTCTCGAGTTCCTGCGTGATATTGAAGGCGTCGAAGATCGGGGCTTCCCGCGTGTACATCTTCACGCGTCCGACTAGCGTGGGCTGGAAGCGCTGTACGAACGTGAGAATGCTTTCGTACATGTCTTCGTTATCAACCCAGATGGCCTTGTATTCCTCGGTAACGTGGTCGCGCAGTATGCGCTGCACAATATCGAGATCGCAGTGGAGCAGCAGCGGAGCCGGCTTCTTCTCGGCCTTGGTCTTGATGTCGAGCCAAAGCTTGTAAAGAAAATCCATGTCCGCGGCGATCTCATCTTCCGGAACGCCTTCGCCGGCCGTGCGTACGATGAACCCGCCCGTGGGGCCGGGCCGATGCGCCTGCAGGATGCGCTTCAGCCTCTGCCGTTCTTCCTCGCTCTCCACCTTGCGCGATACGCCCAGATGGTTCACACTCGGCATGAAAACCACAAACCGGCCAGGCAGCGCAACGTGCGATGTGATGCGCGCACCCTTCTGTCCGAGTGGTTCTTTTGCGATCTGAACAATGACTTCCTGCCCGGGCTTAAGCAGGTCGGAAATCGAGGGCATCACCCGTTCCGGCCTTTCACCTCGTGCCTCCGGCTCACGGCGTACTTCGGTTTGAACGGCAGTCCCCGCCGCTGCTGCCTGGAACGGCTGGCCCGCTTCGCGCTGGGGCTGTTGTTCACTGCGCCCGTTGCCAAAGCGGTTTCCACCACGGCGGCGACGCATACGGCGTGCCCCCCGATGCCCGGGCCGCTCACCCTGCTCCTGGTTCGGCGCCCTGTTTTCCTCTGTTCCCGACGCGCCGGTCAGCGCATCGACCGCGGCCTCCGCCTCCTCGACAGCGGCTGCATCTTCCAGATCCGATCCATCAAACGGCACGGCATCGATACCGTCCTCGTCGTCGAGTTGCGCATCTTCAGCCACTTCGTCCTCGGCCAATTCAGCCGCCGAGACACCTTCGTCTTCGAGCGACTGTTCAAACCCAGGATAGGGCGGCTCTTCCAAATTCACCCGCAGCGCTTCGATCGGAGCCGATTCCCGGATCTCGGCGGACTGTACGCCTTCCTCCTCGTGCTCTTCTTCATCCAGATCTTCCACAACGAAAGCGGAGACCGGCTGATCGTTCCGGACCTCCTCGATTCTCTCTTCCGTCTCGAAGGGAGGCTCGGGGTGGTGCGACAGGACGCGTTCGGCTGTTTCGAGTTCGTCCGCGCGCTCTTCAATCGCCTCCGATTCCGCCGAATCGAGGATCACCGCGTCGTCGGGTACTGCGCGTAGCGGTAGGCTCTCATGCTCCTCCGATGCACCGGCTGAAGACCCTGCCTGCCGGTATTTGGCGAGCGACTCGCCCGGAAGAATGATCGGAGTCGTTTCCTCCGCTTCGTCGTCCGGTTCTAGATCCGCCTCGGGAGCGGATTCGGCCGCTACCGTCGAAGGTTGAGCGTATTTATTGTCCGGGAAACCACCGCTACGAGGCCGCCTACGCCGGGAACGACGTCCACGCCGCCCGCGGTCGTTCCGTTTTCCTGCCGGTTTTCCTGCCGCGCTTCCGGCTGCCGCAATGGCGTGCCGTCCGCCGGTACGGCTACTTCCGGCGTGGCAACGGGCTCGCTTCGAACAGCCTCTTCCAAAGCCGCTGGCGCGACTACGGGCTCGGCTACACTTCCTACCTCGATCGGGCGGGAGACAATCTGTGGCCGTTCAGCGCGCTCGCGCCGGCCATCGTTTGGTCCCCGCTCGCGCCGGTTGCCCTTCTCCTCCTGCACTGTATCCAGGTCTTCGTGTTCTTCGAAAAAGTCTGAGACATACAGGAACGTGTCCCTCTCGAGTCCCAAATCCACGAATGCCGACTGCATTCCTGGCAAAACTCGCGTGACGCGGCCCTTATGAATGCTGCCAGCCAGCGAATATTCATTCGACCGTTGGAAGTAAACCTCCACCAACTGGTCGTCTTCAAGAATCGCTACCTTCGTCTCGTGACGATTGGATGCGATCACTAATTCCTTGCTCATCGATCACCGTCCTCCGCCCGCTTCATGCGCGGCGTTTCTGCGGCAACCGGCTCTTCGCAACTACACTTCGAATACGCTTGCCGGAAACGGACAACAACGCCCGTCGATCGTGCTCCGGCTGTACTTCAAGCATTCACCGCATAACTTCGCGGTGTCCGCAAAACTGTTTTCGACGCAAACGGGTGGAGCGGCCCAAGCCGCATCGGTTCGTTCAACACCCGCGCTTTCCATGGGCTCTCGCAAACGGCCAGCGGCAAAAACCAAACCCAATCGCGCCGGAACCGGGAAACTCGGATTTGCCCGCATCCCGTTCCGGCGGATGAGTCTTACTTCTGCGCAGCCTCTTGCCAAGGCCCCCACAATCTTAGTCAGCGTTCCGAATTTCGCCACACCGGCTCGGTACCGCCATCCTTCTACCTGATCGACGCGCTTTCGGTTTCCGATCGCGCGCCTCAGTTCACAAACCGTCTCAACCTGACGCTGTTCACAAGTCCCAGCATCATAAAAATCGACCACGTATTGGAGCCGCCCGAACTCATCAGCGGCAGCGGGATCCCGGTGACCGGCATTCGCCCGACCACCATCCCCACATTGACCAACACGTGGAACAACACCAGCGCCGCGACTCCCATGCAGATGTACAGACCTGCCTTGTCCGTCGCCGTCTGCGCATTCTGCACCACCTGCATGATCAGCAGGAAGTACAGCACCAGCGCGATCACTACGCCTACGAAGCCATGTTCCTCGGCGAACGCCGAAAAGATGAAGTCCGCCTGCGGAACGGGAAGAAATCCCAAGTGAGTTTGGGAACTCTCCTTCGCTCCCCGGCCCCACATACCTCCGTTGCCCACTGCAATCTTCGACTGAATAACTTGAAAGCCGGTCCCTTTCGGATCCCTTTCCGGATAGATGAAACTGACCAGCCTATCCTTCTGGTACGGCTTAAGAAAATGATATCCAATCGGAAGACTCACCACTAAAATACTAGCCACAATCAGCGTGTGCTTCCATGGCAACCCGGCCATGAAAACGCCCGCAGCCAAAATGGGAATATAGGTTAGCGAAGTGCCTAAATCGGGTTCCTTCATCACCAAAAGCATCGGAACCCCGATAAACGCAGCTAACTTACCCAGGTACTTCCAGTCCAGCCGGTCTAGTTTCCAGTCGGTCAAAAGCTTTGCCACCAGAAGGACCAGCACAATCTTCATGAATTCGGATGTCTGCAATTTCAGCGGCCCGTAGCCAATCCATCGCGTCGAACCGAAGACGTTGTTCCCGATCACCAAAGTCGCCAGCAGCGCAACCACTCCGCCTGCGTAAAAATAAATCACTTTACGCAGCAGCGCATGATAATCCAGGTGCGACATGATCCACATCAGCACCAATCCGGTCATTACCCAAATGATCTGCTTCGACCAGGCGTCGGACCACTTAGTTCCTAAAGTGGCGCTATAAATCTGCAACACGCCAAGCGTACAGAGAATCAGCGTCACAATCAGCAGCGGCCAGTCGAGATCACGCAAGCGCCGGGTGAACACTACTGCAACAATCCTTTCGGCGCCGCGAGCACGGCCAGTGGACTTAGTAACTCGCGCGGCGTCCAGGCGGCCAGCGTGTTCTGTTGCCGCGCCTTCTTATCGAAGTAGGCCTTCAGGATGTCGCGCACGATAGGCACCGCGTTGTAACTCTCTTTTCCGTTCTCAAACAGCGCCACCACCGCGATCTCCGGGTTTTCCTGCGGCCCAAACGCTACGAACCAGGCATTGTTCGCCAGGTCGCTCGCCAGTCCGCGGTTCTTTTGGTCGCCGGCCGCGATCTGCGCGGTACCCGTTTTTCCGCAGATCGTTATGCCCGGCAGCACGGCGGCACGTCCGGTTCCGCCCTCATTCACGACTGCGCACATGCCCGAAATGACAGCCGCCAGATTGTCCGGTTTGAAGTTGCCGCGCCGGAGCACTTCCGGTTTATCGGATCGCACCAGATGCGGCTTGTACCACACCCCGCCTGCGCCCAAACCGCCCAGGGCCGACACGATCTGCAGCGGCGACACCGTAACGGCGCCCTGTCCGATTGCCACCGAAATCGTCTCACCCGCGTACCATTTCTGCCGCGAAAGGCGCATTTTCCACTTAGTGGACGGCATGGTCCCTTGTGTCTCATTCGGCAGGTCAATGCCCGTCTTGCGCCCGATACCCACCGTGTCCGCGTACTCTGCAATGCGGTCAATCCCAAGCCGGTTGCCGACGTTATAGAAGTACACGTCGCAGGATTGCGCAATCGCCCGGTGAAGCGAAATCGCTCCGTGACCGCCCTTCAGATGGCACGCGAAGTAGTGCCCGTAGAACGAAGCACCGCCCGCGCAATGGAACTCGGTGTCCTGATCGACTACGCCGCTTTCCAATCCCGCCAGCGCCATGATCGGTTTAAACGTCGATCCCGGAGCAAGCTGGGCCTGAATCGCCCGGTTCAACAAGGGTTTGTACTTATCCCCCGTGATCTCGCTCCAATCGGTACGGCTGATACGGCCGGTGAACTTGTTTGGATCGAAGGTAGGCCGGCTCACCATGGCCAGAATCTCCCCGTTTTGTGGGTTAATCGCCACCACGGCGCCACGTTTGTCTTCCATGGAAAGCTCTGCCACCGCCTGCAGATCCAGATCGATCGAGGTCTCCAGGTCCTTGCCCGGCACCGCATCCTTGGTCTCTTCCATTTGCCGTTCGCGGCCCATGTTGTCCACCAGTACGCGTTCCTGGCCGTCCACGCCGCGCAAGCGCCGGTCGTATTCGCGCTCCAGGCCCTCTTTCCCAATCAGGTCGCCCTGCTGGTAATCGATAAACGCCGGCTGATCGAGTTCGGATTCGCTGATTTCGCCCACATACCCGATCACGTGCGCGGCAAACCCGTCCTGCGGATACTGCCGCCGCCACGCCTTGATCAGATCCATCTCCGGATAAGCGCTGTCATCCCGATGGCTCTCCACCCAGGCGATTTCGTCGCGCGAGAGCAGGTCTTTAATGATGATCTGCGGTGTATTGCCCATGCGCCGGATCTTGCGCGCCAGCTCGTCGTAATCCAGATGCATCGCATCCGCGATCTCCGGCAGGTGCTCCGGCTTGATCTGGTCCCGGTTCAATAACAGCGAGTACGAGGCTTTGTTATCCACGATCACCCGGCCTTCGCGGTCGAGGATCTTGCCTCGCGGAGCCAGGATCGGAGTGCTCTTGATCCGGTTATGTTCCGCCGCCTCGCTGTAAACGTCCGGCTCCTGCACCTGCAGCTTCCAGAACCCGGCGACCAGAAAAATGAAAACGGCAACAGTCAGGTATTGAAAAACCGCTAACTTGCTGATCGCGGATTTTGGGTCGTCACGCAGCAGATGTTCAGAGGAAAGCTCCTCGTCCCGTCTGTGCTCACTATCGAGGACTGCCACTCAGGTGTTCCGGAGGTGCCGGACACACGTGTGCCGGACACCCGTATTGTACCGTGAAATCGGCGGGTAGAACGGCCCGGCGCCCCCGCCCGGCCAATTTTCTTCCGGACCTACAATGGAACCGATGCCCGGCCTCACACTTCCCGCCCGTCAACTCGGAAACCACGGACCCCAAGTTTCCTCACTCGGGCTAGGCTGCATGGCGATGTCCGGCTGGTACGGCAAAACGGACGAGACCGAAAGCATCGCCGCCATCCGGCACGCTCTCGATCGCGGCGTCACCCTCATCGATACGGGCGATTTCTACGGCAGCGGCCACAACGAGATGCTGATCGGCCGGGCCATCGCCGAACGGCGGCAGCAAGCCATTCTGTCCGTCAAATTCGGAGCCATGATCGGCCCCGATGGTTCCTGGCTGGGCATCGATTCGCGTCCCGCTGCCGTACGAAATTTCCTCTCGTACACGTTGAAACGCCTGAAGGTCGACTACATCGATATTTATCGTCCCTGCCGACTCGATCCGCAAGTCCCCATCGAAGACACCATCGGCGCGATTGCAGACCTGATCAAAGCCGGCTTCGTTCGCTACATCGGATTATCGGAGGTCGGCGCCGAAACCATCCGCCGCGCTCACAGCGTGCACCCTATCTCGGATCTGCAAATTGAATACTCGATCGTCACCCGCTCCCCCGAGCAATCCATCTTTCCCACGCTGCGCGAGTTAGGTATCGCCGTTACCGCCTATGGCGTCCTCTCGCGCGGCCTGCTGAGCGGATCGAAACCGGCTTCGGGAACCGATTTCAGAGCCCACCTGCCGCGCTTCACCGGCGAAAATTACGAAAAGAATCGCCAACTCGTCGAAACGCTCCAGCAGGTCGCCAGTCAGAAAGGCATCACGGGCACACAGCTTGCGTTTGCATGGGTTCTTGCGCAATCGAACGACATCGTCCCGCTGATCGGAGCGAAGAGGATCAGCCAGATCGATGAGGCCGTCACCGCGGCCGATGTTTCGCTCACCCGGCAGGACCTGGCCGAACTAGAGCGCGCCATTCCCGCTGAAAGTGTCGCCGGTACCCGTTACGGCGAGGCGCAGATGCGCATGCTCGATAGCGAACGGCAATCCGCTAAATCGCAGGCGTAACGTACTGCAGCCGCCCGTTGCGTTCCACCAGCAACGCCAGCGCATCCCCTGGCTTAAAGCGCCCCAGAGCGGATTTCAGGTCATCGATGGTGTAAACGAAATCCCCGTTCACCGCGTGAATGACGTCGCCGACCTGCAAACTCGACGCCATCGAAGCGCTGTCTTGCGTGCGCGCCGCCACGATCACGCCGGTCGGCAACCGAAGCTCGCCCACAATCTGCTCCATCTTGCGATCGACCGTCGCCCCGAGTATGCCCAAAGGAGTGATCAGGTCCTTTGACGGGTCGAGCAGATCCGCCAACCGGTCCGCCTGATCATGCTGCTCGAGCGTAACCATCTCGACCTGTACCTTCTGATCGCCGCGCAAGAATTCGAACGAAATCCGCTCGCCGCCTCCATGCTGCAGATAGAAACCAAGCATCGAGGGAAGACTATCTACGGTCCGTCCTTCCACCGAAAGCAGGATGTCATTCAGCTTTACGCCGGCAGCTTCCGCAGGTCCGCCAGGGGCGACATCGCTCACGATCACGCCATAGCTCCGCGGCAGCGCAAGCGCCTTCGCCAGGGTCGGCGTGATCGCCTGCAGCCCCAGACCAACCGATGAACGATGCACGTGGCCGTACTTGCGAATGTTACGCGCCGCCAAGCTTAAAATGTTGCTTGGAATGGCGAACCCCACTCCTTCGTTCCCGCCCGACTGCGTGATGATAAACGTGTTCAATCCGACAACTTCTCCCTCCGCATTGACCAGTGGGCCGCCGCTGTTACCGGGATTAATGGCCGTGTCGGTCTGGATGTATAGAAATGGGCTGTCCGGATCCGGCTGGCGCGCGATCGCGCTCACCACCCCCATGCTCACCGAATTCTGTAGTCCCTCCGGGCTTCCAAACGCGAACACCACTTGCCCCTGATGGAGTTTCCGGTAATCGGCAAACTCGAGCGCCGGCAGGCCCGTCTTCGCCACCTTGATTAACGCGATGTCCCCTTCTTTGAACACGCCGATCAGTGACGCGTCGATCGGGGCCGTCCGGGAACGCTCCAGCACCCCCGAAACGGTCTCCTCTCCAGCCGGAACCAGATCCACTTTGATCGTTTCGGCGTTCTCCACCACATGCGCATTTGTCACGATGTAGCCGTCGGGGTCGATAATCACTCCCGAACCGATGCTCTGCTGCTTTCCGATCACCACGTCATTCCGGCCGCTTCCCTCCAGCGCGCTGTAGCGCGTCGTCAGGATCCGGACCACGCTCGGCGATATGCGCGCCGTGAGCGCTTGTACCGCGTTACTGAAATCGCTGAGGGCCGCCGGTGTGTTTACAGCATCCGGCTTTTGCGCCCAGGCCAGGGCAGGAAAGATTGCCAAGAAAATGCATAAAGAAAGTCTCATCGTGACGAGTTAGCTAAGGTATTGGCGTACGGATCGCGTGATTCGTTGCACTCTCGCTCCGCGCGACCTGCGAAAACTCCGACTGGATAAGCTTTCTAAGAGGGACGAAGCAGTTGACCATTCTCGAAATGTTGGATCAGCTCGAAACCGGCATCGTCGAACTGCGTTCACGCAACAACGAACTTGCGTCCCTGGTCGCCCATCCCTCGTCCGCGCGCAAATCGGCAGGCCCGAAAAAGAAAAAGAAAGCCGGCAAGAGCAAAGCCGCATCCTCCAAAGCGAAACCGAAAACGGCCAAACCTGTTGCAAACGCAGCGACCGATGCGGCCGAACCTGAGAAACCGCTGCTCGGAAAACGCCGTGCGTTAGGGCGCTCCATCATTCAACTCAGACGCATGACCGCCGTCGCCAATCAACAGCCCGACTGAGCCGAAGTCGGACGTACATTCCCCTGAAAATTTTCCATCAGGCCGCACCCTAATTTGCGCGCCACCATTCCATCGGCGGGCGTCGTCCAGAAGTGTGAAAGGCAAGGTAACGATCCATGCAGACCAGAACACTTTCCACCTTGGTAGCGGTTTTTCGAAGCGATGCAGATGCACGCGCCGCGGCCGATGACTTGCGGGCGAACGGCTTTGATTCCGGAGACATCTTCATCACGGCCGAGAACACTACCAGCACGAACGAGAGCGTGGCTCACGAATACCGTCGCCATGAGGGCGGCATCAAAGGATGGTTCCATTCTCTATTCGGCGAAAACCAGGAGGAAACCGATCAGGCCGCATCTGAATACGAGAACGCCATCAACACCGGCAACGTGTTGCTGAGCGTCGAAGCGACGGACCAAAATCTCGATAGGGCCGCCGACATTCTCAATGGTCACTCCCCTATCAACATGCACCGCGACAAAAACGCCGATGAGGTGACCACCACTCGCGCTGCGGCCGCCGCCACACCGACAACCCAGGCCCCTGGCAGAAGCACAAACCAGCAGGCAATTCCGGTCGTCCACGAAGAATTGAAGGTTGGTAAGCGCGCCATCCTGCGCGGTGGCGTCCGTGTCTACTCACGAGTGGTGGAGCAGCCCGTCGAAGAGACCATCGGCCTCCGCGAAGAGCACGTTCGCGTCGACCGCACCCCCGTCAACCGCGAGGTCACCGATGCCGATCTCCGCTCCAGGGGCGAACAGGTTATCGAGGTGAAGGAGTTCGCCGAGGAACCGGTTATTTCAAAGACCGCCCGCGTCGTGGAAGAAGTGCAGGTTCACAAGGATGCGACCGAGCGCCAGCAAACCGTACGCGACACCGTCCGCCAGACGGAAGTCAGAGTAGAAGATTTGGGCCGCGAGGCCACCGATCGGCCGGCAGGTGCGGTGTCCGATCGGGCGGCAGGCGCTGCCTCGGACGATTACCGCGCGGACTTCCGGCGTAACTTCGATCAGCGCTACGCCAGTTCCGGCGAGTCGTTTGACACCTATGCGCCAGCCTACGAATACGGCTATACCGTAGCGAACGACCCACGTTATCGCGGACGCAATTTCGAAGACGTCGAGCAGGATCTGAGAACCGATTACGGCCGCCACTACCCGAACAGCACCTGGGAGCGCATGAAAGATTCGATCCGCTACGGTTGGGATCGCCTGCGGGGCCGGGCCTAGGAACTCCCATGCCAAACGACGAACCAAATGACTACCTGATTCCCGGTAGTCAGCGAAGCAGGTTCAGGCGGACGCCGTGCCGGTCGAGACCGGCGGCGTCCGCGTCGTCAAACGCGTCGAGACCCACGATGAGGTCATTCAACAGGAGGTCCGGCGTGGCCGCGTCGAAGTCACACGTGTTCCGAAAAATGAACCGGTCGCCGGCCCTCTACAGCCCCGCAAAGAGGGAAACACTCTCATCATTCCGGTTGTTTCCGAGGTCCTGAAGATCGAAAAGCAATGGGTTCTGACCGAGGAAATTCACCTCACGCAAGTCGAGGAAACCCGTCCTGTGACCGAACAAGTGACGGTAAACAAAGAAGTTGCGGAGGTCCAAAGGGTGGATGCGAAAGGCCGGGTACTCTCAGAGATCCGTCCGCAGCGAACACCGGCGAAAGTACTGCCGCGAGCCGCCGAGACAAAGGAGCCAGGCAGAAAAGTACTGACTCGTACTTCAGACAGCTTGGTAAAAAAGTCCTAGCCGAAGACGCAAAATTTACTTTACTCTCGGCCAATTCTGAGTATATTGGGAGTATCACTTACAAACACCTTATCACTGATCTCTGCCGCCGTTCCGGGGCCGAGCTCAACATGGCGGCACAAGCTGTGTTTATGGAAGAAGTTCATTCCGTTCGCGCCGTTCGATATGCGTGGGCGGAAGATGGTACAGTACTACTCACCTTAGACTGCCACGTCGTCCGGGGGACTGCCGCCGATGACGTTCGGTGACCTGAAGCGCGAACTCGCGTGCTCTCTGTCCCTGGCAGACCGGGGCCTCCGTCGTGATCGGGTTGAAACATGCTCTGGCCGAAGTCGTGACGATTTACCACGCCTTTGAGCACAGCGCCAAGCCGGAACAGAGCCTGATGCTGGTTTGTACTCCTCCGGAAGAATATTTCGAAGGCGCGGCAGGCATTTCAGCGCCCGTCGCCGCCTAGGAGTTTATTGACAAATTCCGGTTTCAGGAAAACGCTCCGCCAACTGTTTGACGGTCGAAAAGGTGTCTGCCTCCGCGGGCGTCTTGTCCGGCCGATATCGTTTCACACGCGCAAAGCGCAGCGCCAGGCCACTTGGATAACGCGGGCTGATCTGGATTTCGTTGAAGGCGATTTCAGCCACGATCTTCGGCTCCAGGTAAACCGTATTGTGGTCGCGAGCAATCTCGATTTTGAGAAACTGCTCCGTTTGCCAGCGCAGCATCTCGTCAGTCAGCCCTTTAAAGGTCTTGCCGAGCATGGCATAACCTCCCTTTTCCGTATCCCGGGCACCCAGGTGTAGATTGCTCAGCCAGCCTTTGCGGCGCCCGTTGCCCCACTCCGCCGCCAGAATCACCAGGTCCAGCGTCCGCGCTTTTTTCACCTTCAGCCAGCTTTGACCACGCGCCCCGGCCGCGTAAGGAGCGTTCCGCGCCTTCGCCATAATCCCTTCATGCCCGCTCTCGAGCGCCCGCTCGAAAAAAGCTTCCGCCTCGCCGGGTGAAGCCGCAATCGCGTGCGGGATCACGTTGCCCGACGGCGCGAGCCGTTGCAACTCCGCAAAACGGCGCGCCTGCTCCTCATCCAGAATCGGACGCCCGTCCAGATACAGCAGATCGAACCAGAACGGCGTCATCGGCAATTGGTCCACCAGGCTCGCCACATCTTGTTTGCGCCCGAATCGGCGCATGGAGACCTGGAAAGGTTGGGGCGGCCCGCCGCGTCCAGGCTCAGCACCTCGCCGTCCAGGATCAGTTCCTGCGCAGGCAGTGCGCGAATGGCCGCCACCACCTCGGGAATCGCGGCCGTCACGTCGTTCATGGCGCGCGAGTAAATCACCACGTCCTCGCCGGATTTGTGCGCCTGAATGCGCGCGCCATCCAATTTCCATTCGAGCGACGCCTCTCCCAACTCCGCCATCGCCTCAGAAGGGTCCTCCGCGGACTGCGCCAGCATGGGTTGCACGGGACGGAACAACTTGACATCGAAGGCGTCCAATCCCGTTTCGCCCTGTTCAAGCGCCGCCCGGGCCGTTGCCGTGATGCTGCCCGACAGCATCGCCGCACGCCGTACCCGTTCAGCCGGCAAACCAGCCGCCTTCGCGATCGCGTCCAGCATGATGCCCTCCAGCGCACCCTGCCGGATTTCCCCGCCGAGGAGTCCCATCAGGAAACGCTGTTCCGGCTCAGTCGCGCGCGCAAACAAAGAGCGCAAAATCTCCTGCCGCCGCTGCTCGGACCCCGCCCCCTTGACCGAGGCAAACTCGTCCAATGCACGATCGACATCCGCAATCTGCAACGTAGCCTCGCCCGCTGGCGTCGCCACGGCCTCGCGCATCCGCGCATACCCAATACCGATCCTGCCCTGCCGCACGCTGCCCGACAGAAACGGAACGACAATTTCCACCTCGTCCGGAGTCAACCTCCGAAGCAGCGCAGCGAGATAATCCGTCTTCTCAAGCCGCCGCGTAGTCGAGGCAATGCGGTTCGAGGTTTCAACGACCTCACTGAGCAGCATGACCCCACTGTACTCGCGGGTCACGCCTGACCCCAAAAACTTTTTCCCTCACGCTATCAATTCCTTAACCCGTCTCCGTGGCCTGCCCGCGAACAGCCGCTGCCACACTCAGCGGCTGAAATCGCATGAACCAAGATCGTATTGCGGACGGCGCACCGCCGCGTTGCCCGCTCCGCCGCATCCAGTTCCTCCAGCACGAAAATCCAGCCGACTACGAGCATTCCGGCAACGTCTGGTTAGACCAGTATCAGCCTGGCGGTGATGGCGAGGTCCGCCTGGTCCAGCGCGTCATCGACTCCGAGTGGCGGGCCCTGCGCAGCGACCGCCTGCTCGAAAACTATGAATACAAACTAAACAGTGAATCGCCGGATCCGTCCACCTGGACCAAGGAACAGTGGGCCACGCTCACACGCCTGCGCCGTCTTCAGGAACAGGACGAGCGCACCTTCCACCGCTCCTGCCGCGCCATCGAACGCCTGCAGGCCGTCCGCTACAGCGAGGAGAAGCGTATCGAATTCTGGGCCGAAGTCATGTTGCGCGATGCCTGCCTGTCGGAAGAAGACTACGACATCAAGCGAGATGCCCGCCACCGCTGGTTGAAACGGCCATCGATGGCCACTGGGCAGGACGAGCACGGCTGCCCTTGCCCGTTATGCGTTTGGCAATGGCGACTCAATAACTACCAACCCGAAAAGGAACCCGAAGAATAAACGTGGCACAGGCCTTTTGGTGTGGGTTCGTTCCCTCAAATCTGCGCACGCCGGACTCTGTGGCATAGGCCTTCGGCCTGTGGGTTCGGGTTCGTTTGCTCCAGCCCCGCGGTTAGCGGTGGCTTCGTTCCGCCAAAAAAGGTGATGGGGTCCGCTGCGCGAGCAGCTCAGCTATTTGAAATTTGAATACGAAACGTCGCGCCAGCGGCGGTGGGTTCGTTCCCTCAAACCCTGCTGGCAGGGGGAATGGGTTCGTTCCTACAATAGCGGTTGCCGAGACGAACGGTTCGTTCTGACCACTCACCACTGACCCTCACCACTGTGTTAGGTTCGTTCCTACAACAGAGCTTGCCGAGACGAACGGGTTCGTTCGTTACTGATCACTGACCACTCACCCCTGATCACTGGCTTGTTAGTTCCACCCCCCGGACGTCGCCCGTTCACGCCGCTTCCGGATCGCTTCACACAGAGCAGAGAAAAACTGCCGCAGCGCCTCGCTGGGATCATCCGCGCACCAGACGATCGGCTCGACGCCGCGCTCCCGGAGCAGCCGCTCCTGAATTGCATTGCGCTCAACCATCAGAATGTACGACTTAGGTCGCGTCTTCTCCGGCGTGTGCTCCTGCCACAATTGCCCGAGCCGGTAAAGCAGGTAGCGGATATTCGGATCGCTCAGGCTGTAGCCGACAAACAGGATCGGCCGCGCAAGGCTGTCCGCGCGCAAACGAATGTCAAGCGGCGCCTCCAAACTCATGCGTCGCAAGAAATCGGACTCGCGCAGAATGATCGACTCCGGATCGGCAAAATCGCCGTGGAATTTAATGATCTCCGTCTCGCCAGGCTGCGCCTCGGCCAAATCCGAAACATTCATCACCTTGCGGAACGGCCGCCCCGCTGCCTCGAACGCGCGCTCGATCCACGAATCGTAGTTACTCGTGTAGATCACCGGAAAATCGAGCTCCAAAATCGCGCGGTGCGCCGTCGAGTCCTGGATTTCGATGCTCGCAGGATGCCATGTCTTCTTCATCCACTCAAACAAGTCGTGCCGCCTCGAGGTACTCAGACAGAAGTACTCCGCCAAAATCGAGAAATCCACGTCCCCGCTGTCCGGCATCCCTAGTTCGCTCGCCAGATGCTCCGTCAATTTGTCGAAAAGGGGCAGCCCGAGACTGCTCGACAGCCCAGCGCCCGCAAAGAGAATCGCCCGCTCGTTTTGAATCGCGTTCACTAAGCTCTCTGGAATGCTTGGCTTCGTTTCGTTGCTGGGCATAAATGCTCCGTTACCAGCGTACTTGGGCCTAAACTCCAGAAATTTCCTACTGCACGTACGCCTGCAATGGGTCGATGAGTTTCTGAGAGGCGGTAAACGGTCGCGTCGTTTTGCTGCGAGGGGCGGCATGAGCAAAGGTTCCAAAACTTGTTTCGCGGTCGCAGCGGCGTTCCTTGCGCTCGCTGACTCCTCCTGCCGGAGGGAGGAACCGCCGGCTCCGAATAACGTCCTCAGCCTGGCGCAAGTCAAACAGCTCTGTTTGAATGCGCAGACCGCCCAGCACGTGCGCTTCCGGGGCGTCATGACCGCAGTCGATGGCCTGTTCCGCTACGTGGTGGTCCAGGACGGCAGCATTGGCCTCAAAGCTCATTTGGCCGGCGATACCCCCTACGATCTGATCGCGCATCGCGTCGAGGTAGTCGGAACCACCCCTGTAGGCGCAGGCGATGACGAAATTGTCGACGCCGAAGTGCGTGACCTCGGACCCGGCCAGGAACCGGCCCCGATCGTACTCTCGCCTCGCGACGGGATTACGTCCAAATTGGACGATGTCGTCGTCACGGTTCACGGCATCCTGGGGACCGGTCACGAAGACGCCTCGAGCGAATGTGTGTTCACCATCAGAACCCCGCAGGGTGTCCTCACCTTCCGCACCTATGGTGATATGCATACGAAGCTCTCCGATCTGGATAATGCAGAGGTCTCCCTGACCGGCATCGGCAGCACCACAACCGATGTCGATGGGCACATTACCGGCTTCAACATGCTTCTGCGATTCATTAACAAGGTGCGCAGCTTACATGACGGAGACCTCATTGTCACTCGACCGGCCCCGGCCCTCGCCTCACAACCGAAGAGCACCATCGCCGATCTCAGAAAGCTGCCGCCTTCCTATCCTGCGCACCGCATTCGCCTGCAGGGCGCAATCCACGTTGGCTCCGATCCTACCGATCTCACGTTTTCCGATAGCAGCGGCTCCATTCCGATCCGCACCGCTCCTGGGTTCGATTTTTCCAATCCTTCGCTGGATGTCGCTGCGTTCGTCCAAAACGATCGGGGCACGCTTCTGCTCGACGACGCAATCCTGATCGACCACCCCGAGCGGAAGGTGCAGGACGCACCCGAGTCGAGCGGTGCGCCTGCGGTCCTAACCACTGCCGCCGCTGTCCGTTCGCTCTCCCCGGAGCAAGCGTCGATGGGCAAACCTGTTCATCTAACCGCTACGGTGACCTATTCGCACCTCGAATGGGGCATGCTGTTCCTGCAGGACAAGACAGCGGGCATATTTGGGAGCACCGCGGGCATGCACGTCGCTCACGCCCGCAATGGTGACGTGATTGAGCTCACCGGAGTCACCGGGCCTGGCGATTTCGCGCCTATCGTCAGGATCGGCAGTATCCGCGTCATTGGCCACGGCGCTTATCCCAGGCCCGCGCAGATTCCCGCTGAAGATATCTTCCTCGGCAAGTCCGATAGCCAGTGGGTTGAACTGGAAGGCATCGTGCGCGCCGTCGGCGTCGGCTCGCAAGCCAACGCGCTGCTCGCCTGGGGACCGCACGAATTCTGGATCCACTTCCCGCACAGTCGCCCATTGCCCGCATCCTGGATCGACGCCCGCGTGCGCGTCCGGGGTGTGTGCGGCACCCTCTTTAACTACAAACGTCAGATCCTCGGTATCCAAATGTTTGTGCCTGACGAGAGTCAGGTAACCGAGGTCGAACCGTCCGTACCCAATCCGTTCCAGGAGCCTCTCACACCCGTCAGCACGCTGCTACAGTTTTCTCCTGGCGCCTCACCCGGCCATGCCGTTCATCTTCGCGGCGTAGTTCTGGCTTCGAATCGCAAGGGACCAACCTGGATTCGTGATGCCTCCGGAGGCGTCCTCATTCGTAGCCACGCCGATGTCGCACTACAGCCTGGAGACTCCGTGGATGCCGTCGGATTCGCAGTTCCAGGACCATCTTCCGCCGAGATCGATAACGCCATCCTGAAGCCGGCCGGGACCAAGGCGATTGTCAGCGCCGTACCGCTGACACCCGAGACCGCTCTCTCCGGCGTGCGCGATGCCCAGTTGATCGAAATCGTTGGACGGCTCGTTGAACAGTACGGCAATGGCAAAGAACGAGTTCTCCTGCTCAAGACTGGTAAAACCAGTTTCAGCGCTCACGGCAGCATGGCAATCCCGGACTACGATCGCGGGGCTGTCTTGAAGCTCACCGGTATCTGTTCCGTTCAGATCGTCCATAATAACGGGTCCGCCATCCCGAGCAGCTTCGAACTCTTCCTGCGTTCTCCGGCCGATATTACCGTCCTCAGACCCGCCCCGTGGTTCACTCCTGAACGCACCGTCCGTTTCCTCGGCATCGCGGTCTCAGCCACTCTTATCGTCCTCGTTTGGGTCGCCGTCTTACGGCGCCGCGTTCGCATACAGACACAGGTCATCGCCCAGAAACTCGCCGAGGTCGAGACACTCAAGGAATCCGCCGAGACCGCAAACCGGGCGAAGAGTGAATTTCTGGCCAATATGAGTCACGAGATCCGCACGCCCATGAACGGCATCATCGGCATGACCGACCTCTCGCTCGACTGCGACCTGACGCCCGAAGTGCGGGACAATCTTCTGATCGTCAAATCTTCCGCCGATTCGCTGCTCACCGTCATCAACGACATCCTCGATTTCTCGAAGATTGAGGCCGGCAAACTCGAGCTCGATCCGATCGAATTCGATCTGCGTGACAGCGTCGAGGAAACTTTGCGGGTTCTGTGCGTCAAAGCACACGAGAAGCGGCTGGAGGTTATCTGCGATGTCTGTTCCGATGTGCCGAAGTACATCGTCGGCGATCCCACGCGCCTTCGGCAGATCGCAACCAATCTTCTCGGAAACGCAATCAAGTTCACAGAGCGCGGCGAAGTGACCGTGCGCGTGGAGACGGCGGAGCGCACCGGCAAAGACGTACTCCTGCACTTCACGGTTCGCGACACTGGCGTCGGCATCCCGCCCGAAAAGCAGAAGAGTATCTTCTCCGCCTTCACGCAAGCCGATGCGTCCACTACGCGTAAGTACGGCGGAACGGGGCTCGGTCTAACCATTTCCTCGCGCCTGGTTGAGATGATGGGCGGCAATATGTGGGTCGAGAGCGAACCAGGTACAGGTAGTAAATTTCACTTCACAGCGCGATTCGGACTCGGACTCAGAGACGAACAGCAATCCTCGGAAATTGGGGCCGTTCCAGTAGAAGGCGTACCCGTGTTGATCGTCGACGATAACGCGACAAATCGCCGCGTGCTCGGCGACATCGTCACCCAATGGGGCATGCAGCCGTCGATTGCCAACTCAGGCCAGGACGCGTTGGAGTTGCTGCGATGGGCCGCCAACGCCGGATCACCCGTGCCGCTCATCTTATGCGACGTCCACATGCCGGAGATGGACGGCTTCGACCTGTGCAGCCGAATCGTCGGCGATCCGCTGCTCAAGGACAGCCGCATCATCCTGCTCACGTCGGGAGGCCGGCGCGGAGACAGTGCCCGTTGCCGCGAGTTGGGCATAGCCAGCTATCTCACAAAGCCGATCCGCCAATCCGAACTGCGCAACGCGGTCATGTCGGTCCTCGCTTTTGAAGCTGCCGGCGTGAGCAGCAAGCCCATCACTAAACACTCCCTGCGCGAAGAGACAGGCTCCAAGATTCTGCGCATCCTTGTGGCGGAAGATAATCCCGTCAACCAGACCTTCATTCGACGGACCGTGGAGCGGCACGGCTGCGAGGTGGCAATCGTCTCGAACGGACGGCTCGCCCTCGAAGCACTCGAAAAGCAATCCTTCGATGTCGTCTTCATGGATGTGCAGATGCCCGAAATGGACGGCTTTGAAGCCACGGCTGAAATCCGTAAGCGGGAGCAAGCAACCGGACGGCACCAATTTATCGTGGCCATGACCGCGCATGCCATGAAAGGACATCGCGAGATGTGCCTCGAAGCCGGCATGGATGACTACGTCGCCAAACCCGTGCGCCCACAGGAAATCGCAGTGATTTTGAATCGACTTTCGGCCGCCGATCCCATCCTGCCCGCCGACATTTTGAGGTAGGAGCTGGCGTGCCATCGGATGCTAAGCTAAGGGCGGTGCAAGGCCTATTGGATGCGCTGCGGGACGATCGTTCCGAAGTATCGCTCGATTCCGCCGCTCTCGAACTTGCCAGCATCGAATTCCCCGGCCTCGATGCCGCCGCTTACGTCGCACGGCTGGACGCCATCGCTCACGACATCAGCCGGCGTGTTACCGAAAAGTCCTCCGCCCCCGAAGTTATCCACGCCGTGAACGAACTCCTATTCGGCGTTTTGCAATTCCGCGGCAACAGCGAAGACTACTACGATCCGCGGAATAGCTGCCTGAACTCGGTGATCAATCGCCGCACCGGCATCCCGATCTCTCTCTCTGTGGTCTACATCGAGGTCGGACGCCGGCTTGGCCTGCCCATTTACGGCGTCGGACTGCCCGGCCATTTCATCGTCTCTTACGACAACGGCGTCGAGCGTTACTGGATTGATCCCTTCCACAGCGGACGCGTGCTCAGCTTTGCCGACTGCGCCGCACTTGCCAAGCAGACCGCCAACGTCGACCTCAGAACGAATCCCGCTGTGCTCGCGCCAGTGACGAAGCGACAGATCCTTGTTCGCATGCTCAGCAACCTGAAGGCGATTTACTTGCGCGGCCAAGCATTCGACAAAGCCCGCCAGGTACTCGATCTACTCATCGAGGCGGCTCCCGAGTACGCAGAAGAGTACCGGCATCGCGGATTGGTCCATCTCCGCCTGCTGAATCACCGCGCGGCCAAGGCCGATCTTGAAAACTATTTGCGTCTGGAGCCCGCCGCTCCCGAACGCGAGCAGGTCGAAAAACAATTGCTGCTCATCGAGCGCTGGCAGGCCGGCCTCAACTGAGCGCGCCGACTCGTTTCGCCGCCAGCCGCAAATCCTGCACAAACAGCGCGTACTCCTCGTCGTAGCGATCCGGCATTCGCAAAATCGCCGATGGATGAATCGTCGCCATCAGTTCTTTAGCGCGTGGATACGGAAAAAATCGGCCGCGCTCGCTCGTAATCCGAAAATCGCGCCCCATCAGCGATTGCGCGGCGGTTGCGCCGAGGCACACGACCAACTCGGGTTCAATCGTGGCCAACTCCGCTTCGAGCCACGGACGGCACGCTGAGATTTCAATTCCGGTCGGCTTGGCGTGAATGCGGCGCTTGCCGCGCTCGATCCATTTGAAATGCTTGACCGCGTTGGTCACGTATACCTGCTCGCGATCGAGCCCGGCCTCGTTCATGGCCTTATTCAACAAACGTCCCGCCGGTCCGATGAACGGATGCCCCCGCTGATCTTCTTCGTCGCCCGGTTGTTCGCCGACCATGACCACCTTCGCGTGCGGCGGTCCCTCGCCGAACACAACTTGTGTCGCCCTCGCATACAGCTCACAACCCCGGCAATCAGGCGCGGCCGAGCGCAGCAGCCGCAAGTCCTTCGAATCCGGCACCCAGGGCGCCGCGGACGGCTTTTCTGTCCTCGCCATCTCGGTGACCGGCGGCTAATCGTCCGAGGTCGTCAGACTCGCTACTTCAGTAAAATCGTGCGCCTCGAGGAAGTCCGGCAGATCGCCGCTGCGATCGAATTCAACTGCAAACGGCCCAGAAACGACGCGCGCCTCCGGCCACAACGAACCGGCCAGATTCTCACTCACGGCGACATGCACCAGCTCCATCGTGTTTCGAATACGGCAATACGTCACTTGCGAAAGATCGGTCTTGCCCACCGTCGGAGCAATTGCCTCGAGCGCCTCCCGATCGGACGGAAAATGGATCGGGGTGCGTATCGCGGCCGGCGTTCCCGCCGTCAGCGAATTGATGTATGTGGGTTTCCAGTCGACGTTGTTCACCAACCGGTCATGCACCACATCCGCCATCCCGAGGCCGACACCGCTGTGATACGTCAACTCACTCAGGCGGCGCGCATACAAGCGGTGAACCGTCGGAACGCCCGGCCACGGGTTGTAGTGGCCATTCACGCCGCGGTTGATAACCTTCGTATCCATACCCGCGCCGCTAATGTTCTTGCCGATCTCGTCCACAATCAGCACGTCTATCTCCGGAGCCGGCAAGCGCGCCGCCCATCCTTTGACTTCTGCGAGGAGTTGCTCTTCGCGCTGGATCATCGCTTCGGCTCCCCCGGCGGCGCTCAAGACCGTCAAACCCGCTGTCTCGTGATGCGCGCCTTCTTGCACGGCCAAGCCGCCCAGCACCTTGCCGCTCGCGAACACTTTCGCGCCCACCGACCGGATCATCGCCTCCAGACCAATGCGATATGCGAACGTGTGATACTGCTGCGCTCCGGCAAACTTGCCCAGCCCGATCGCCATCATTTTGAAAAGCCCGCTTTCGAGCGAACCGGCGAAGTCCGTATGCCACTTGACGCGGCCAATCAGAAAAATACCGT
This sequence comes from uncultured Acidobacteriaceae bacterium, assembly GCA_963795905.1. Taxonomy (GTDB): domain Bacteria; phylum Acidobacteriota; class Terriglobia; order Bryobacterales; family Bryobacteraceae; genus Bog-105. The sequence goes on from CAWCJG010000006.1 coordinate 261,431, forward strand.
CGGCGTCGTAACCGTTCCTGTCGAGAAAGACTTTGATCCCTTCCGCGGTTTGCCCAAGCTCCACCACGTCGAGGGAGCTGACCACCGGGACGCCCATCGTCGCTTCGTGAATGCCATAGTGGGCCAGCACGTCCGCCTGTCCTTCGGCCGTCGCTGCTCCGTGGCTGCCCATCACCGGAATGATGAACGGCTGAAAACCCTGCTCTTTCCACCAATCCACCACTGCGCGCGCAATCGTGTTGATGTTGGCAATCCCGCGGCTCCCCACGCCAATGGCGACTCGGCCGCCTTTCGGTACGCGGCTCGCTACGTCGGAACCTGATAACTCGCGGAAAATGCGAGCGCGAATATCCACGATCCGGCGATCCGGATAGTTTTGCTCGACCAGCACAAAGCGCGGCAGTTTCATATCCTTCCCAGGATATCGCCGACTAGTGCGTCCTCCGAACCAATTGCCCGCCTTCTTGCAAGCTATAAAACGTGTCGGCCGCAACGCCGTCGAAGTGCTGCTTCAATCCACTCGGCCAGACCACCGTTACCGAATCGACGCGCCGCGCGCTGCCCAGACCGAAATGCAATCGCTCATCACTCTGCGAAAGATAGCTCCCACCGCCCACGATCTCCCGAAGCTGATTGACCCCACCCGCGCGAATCGCAATACGCGCGCCCACTGCATCTCGGTTGCTCTTCGTCCCGGTCAGCTTGATATTCAAATAATGATTCACGCCACCGCTGTTCTTATATAGCGACGGCGGATCGTCGCTGTTGCCGACCAGAATGTCCATCGCGCCATCGTTGTTGTAATCGAGGAACGCCACGCCGCGCCCGAGGTGCGGAACCGTAAACGCTCCCGCCACATTCGCAAATCCGCCGCGCGCATCGTTATGAAAGAGCAAGTTGAGCTGCTTGTAATGCCCGCCTTTATTCGACTGCTCAATGCCCTGATATACGTGACCGTTCGCGATGAAGAGGTCTTGCCAACCGTCATTGTCGTAGTCGACCAGGCCGCCACCGAAACCTAGGTAGTGAACGGTCGCCTCGGTTAGACCGAGCTGCCTCGTCACTTCCTCAAATGCGCCGTGCCCAGTGTTGCGCCACAGGTGATCGCCCTTTTCCTGAAAATCGGACACATACAAATCCAGCAACCCGTCGTTGTTGTAATCGCCGAGCGATAAACACATCGCCGCCATGGTCCCGCCATCTTCATTCACCGCAACGCCTGCCGGCAGCGCTACCTCCTTGAACGTACCGTTTCGTTCGTTGTGATAGAGGTACAGTTCTTCACCGTCATTGGCAACGAACAGATCCTGCCAGCCGTCGCCATCGTAATCGCCAGCCAGCACGGACAAATTCTTACCGCCCTCCTGATACACGCCGGCCTGCCTGGTCACGTTCGTAAACGTGCCGTCGCCGTTGTTGTGATAAAGCACCGGGTGCGAGCCCCGGTAGGTCTGGGGCGGGCAACTCGACTGGACACCGTAGATGTCGCACGTCTGCTGCGAATCGGGACCGAAGTCTACATAGGTTCCGGCGTACAGGTCGAGATACCCGTCTTTGTCGTAATCGAAGAAGGCCGCGCCCGTGTGCACTTTGGATCCGAAGTCGAGCCCACCGACATGCGCTTGCGCCGTCACATCCGTGAAAGTGCCGTCCCCGTTATTTCGATAAAGAATGTTGCGGCCGTATTGACTGACGTACAGGTCGGGATGTCCATCATTGTTGTAATCGCCCCAGATGCACCCCAAACCGTAACTGTCGCCCGGCACGCCGGCGCGCTCGGTTACATCCGTGAACGTTCCGTTACCGTTATTTCGATACAGCGCATTCCGCGCCTTTACGTTCCGGCCATGCAGATCGCGGCCGGTCACCAGATAAACGTCCGGATTTCCGTCGCCGTCGAAATCCGCTACGCACACACCTGGGCCCGCTTCTTCAAGAATCGTTGCAACACCCTGGTAACCCTTGTAATGAGTGAATTCGATCCCGGCCCGCCGTGTGACATCCGAGAAGGTATAGGGCGCGGAGACAGCCGCCCACACCAGGCCCGCTCCCGCCAGCACCGCGCAGGCGCAAGCCCAACCGCCAAATTGCATAAATTTCAAGGATAGAAGAGTTCTGTGTTCGTACTAGCCCCATACGGCGACTTACGTGAGAACCATAGCGCTTTCTTGGACTTAGCTGACCGTTAAACACACGTGCAGTTTGACGTATAATACGGTAACAGTAAGTAATTGCTTTGAGGGAAACCGGGGGTTCCTAATCTATGTCCAGGATTCCCGCGCCGGTAGCCGCTGAACCGAGTCCGTTCACGGATGAAGACTCAGCGCGCGTCCGGGCGCAGCTCGACCTATTGCTCGCAAGCGGGCAATTCCGGAGTAGCCGCCGCTGCCAACTCCTGCTTCAGTACATCACGGAGCGCACTCTCTGTGGTGAGACAAGCCAATTCAAGGAGCGCACGCTCGGCATCGCCGTATTCGGGCGGGAGCCGAATTACGATACAAACCAGGACCCCGTCGTGCGGGCGACGGCGGCCGAGATTCGTAAGAAGCTGGCGCAGTATTATCAAGACCCGGCGCACACGAACGAGGTCCGGATTTCTCTTCTGCCCGGTTCCTATGTACCGAGTTTTCATTTTGCGGAAACTGCGGTTCCGCAGTTGCAAACCATCATTCTTCCGGACGCTCCGCCCGTCCGGAAACGGCGCTGGCGGGTAATCGCCGCAGCGACGGCGCTGGTCGCGGCAGCGATGGCGATTGCCTATGCCAAGCTGCCCCGCTCGCCCTTGGACCAGTTTTGGGGCCGTATGATCAGCTCGAACGGCGTTCTGTTCTGCGTCGGTCAGCCTGCCGTATTCAACCTCCGCTCCGATGCCAAGCAATGGGACATCTGGGAAAAGATTTTGAAGTCGCCCGACGCTTGGCCTCCGCCGTCACAGGAAGCTATCTCTCCGCGGGATCTGGTACCGATGCCGGACCGCTATTTCGCCGTTGGCGACGCCGTATCGATGGTCCATCTGGCGTCGTTCTTTGAGTCGCGCAAAACCACATACTTCATTCGAAACAGTAACTTGGTCAGCTTCGACGACCTGCGAGACCATCCAGCGATTCTGGTGGGGGCTTTCGACAACGACTGGACTTTGCGCTTCAACAGTCCACTGCGCTTCTCGTTCGAACGCCGATTTAACCCGACCGGCGGAGCCACCGAATCTGTGCATGATCGGCAACGCCCGAACCAGTCTCAGTGGCAGTTGGTCGATCCCTGGCCCGACTGGAATGTGTCGCGCGACTACGCCATCATCAGCCGCCTATTGGACCCGAGCACCGATCGCATGCTCGTTTCGGTTGCCGGAATCACGCAGTACGGCACGGTAGCGGCCTCTGAATTCCTGACGAACCCGGAATACTTCTCTCTTGCCGAGAGGCAGCTGCCGCGCGATTGGCCGAAGAAAAACTTGCAAATCGTTCTGCAAGTGCCGGTAATCCATGGAGCCAGCGGGAGGCCTGAAGTGCTGGCCGTTTACACCTGGTGACGGTCACGGATGCGTTTCCGCCGGTCCAGTGATTTTCAGGACCGAATCCTCCGTCTTCTTTTCATGCAGTTTGCGCACTAACGCCAGTTCCTGCTCAGCGCCGTCTTTCTGCCCCGCCGCGCGATAGCAGGCTGCGAGCCGGTAGTGCGCATCGGGCCGGTCGGGATCGAGCGTGACCGCCTGCTTGAACTCGCGAATCGCGGCTTGGGTTTCACCCTGCTGCTGTAGCACTACACCGAGGTCGTAGTGTGCGATGCGCACGTTGCTCTGCACCGCGGTGGCCCTTTTCAACAACGGTTCGGCGTCCGCAACTTGGTTCGCCTTGATTTTCACGTCCGCCAAATACGCCAGCGCCAATGCATGCTTCGGATCGAGTTGTAACTCCTGCCTGAACTCGCGCTCGGCATCGGCCATATCGTTTTCTTTCCAGTACAGATAGCCCAATCCGAAGTGTGCGCTCGATTCCGACGGATTCACCTTTAACGCTTCCTGGAACTCACGGATGGCGTCATCGGTCTTGTTCTCGCTGTCGTACACCTGGGCCATGAAGATGTGCGCAACCGCCGAATTCGGCGTATCCCGCAGCAAGGCCCCTAACACGGTCGCCGCTTTATCGTGCTGCCCCGTCCAGATGTACGCCTCCGCCAGCATCTGCCGCAGTTCGGCGCTGCTGCTTGCCTCCGGCAATTGCTCCAGTAGCGGGATGGCCTTGGTAAACTGGCGCGTCCCGTAGTAGCTGAATCCAAGCAGCGAGCTCGCTTGTGTATTCCCCGGATCGGCCTTGATGACTTTTTCGAGTATCGGAATCGCGCCCGACAGATCCGCCGATTTGAAATGCGCAATGCCGAGATTGAGCAAGATCTGCATATTGCCGGGCGCATACTGCAACGCTTTGTTGTAGTACGATTCGGCTTCCGCGTAATGCTGTTCGCGCGACGAAAGAATCCCGAGATTGACCAGCGCTTCTACATCGGAAGGGTGGTCCGCCAGCACGGACTTCCATGCCGCAGCCGCACCCGCAACATCGCCCCGAGCTTGCAATGCTTTCGCTTGTTCAATGGAATCCGCAGCCGCAACGCTTGCTGCGGCGAAGAGTAACAAACAAAAGATCCCGGCTTGTCTCCCCAACAACGTTACGACTTCTCCCGAAAGGTCAGATTAGCAGGGAGCCGGCCGAGGCGCCGGCACCGCCTTACACCTTAGGACTGTTGGGAGTATTCCAGCTCTGCTCAAGCATCATCGTATATTCGCCGGAAGCGTACAGCTCAAAGTCAAAGTCTTCCGGCTCTGGCCGATCGAACAAGGCTTCCCGTAAGCGATGCTCGTACCAGTGATCGAGGTGACGGTGATAGCGCCGTAGAAAATCGAGATTCAAGCCGTTTGCGGCTGGCAATTCCGAGAACACCGAATGAAGGCCAATGGCGCGACGAAACAAGGCGGAGAAATCCAGCACGCCCCAGCCTTCCAGTTTGGTGCGCACTAAGGCCGGAATGCAGTGGACCAGCAGAACCGCAAACGTCTCGGGCCGGATCCTGCGCTCGGCAAATTCGCCCGATAATTGGACGGTCTCGGTGCACTGCTCGGTCCAGCGCGTCAGATCTTTGCCGATGTAGAACAACATGCGCAGTTCGGCGTAGCGCCCGCGCAGCAGTTGTTTGTCCAGTTCATCGGTATCTTCCTGCTCGCCCGGAAGGAAGCCCTGCAGAGCGAGGCTCGCGCGGGAGCTGTCCATTAAAACGGACGTATCCTCGGCCGTCGAGAAAGGATGCAGGATCAATGGGGGAAGGCGGAATACCTTCACCTGTTTTTTCTTCTTGGCAGTGTCCGTCAGCACTCTAGATTCCTAGCCTCGCCTTTATTTGACCTTCGGGCATACAACGCCCTTCATATCTACCTATCGGCTGAAACGCCCCAAAACATTAGGGTGACAGACGAGTTCTTGCGCTTATACCGTTAGTGGTTTTTCCCTGCCCCGGCATCGGATAATTCCTGGTTCCGCTGGATGTCCAGTTTGATTACTGCGTCCAGGGTATCCCATTTTTGTGCCCCACCCAACATGCGGCCGTTGACGAACAGAACCGGCGTCTGGTCGACACCTAACCGTTTGCCTACCGCAATGGTCTGCTCGACCGCGGCTTGGCTCGAGTGACTGTCGATACAGGACCCGATGCGCGCCGTATCCAGATTGTGCTCCTTCGAGTAGGCGAGTATCTTATCCCGCAGATTTTCCTTGGTGATCTCCTGCTGGTGATCGAAGATCCAGTCGTGCAGCGTCCAGAACCTGGTGTTGTCGCCGTCCCATACGCAACGAGCCGCTTCGGCCATCGCGAACGCCCACGGGTGAATCGTCTGTAGCGGGAAATCAACGTAAAGCACCCGAACGTCCTTGGGATAGTACTTCGGTATGTTCTCGCGAATGGTGTGCGCGAGTTGCCGGCAATATGGGCACTCGAAATCGCTGAATTCGACAATCGTGATTTTCGCGTCCGCCGGGCCGAACGATGGGCCCTTCGAAGGCAACTGCGCCAAGACATCGGCAAACGGGCTCTCACCCATGTACCACATTTTGCCGCCCGTAATCTCTTTCCCGTCAGCCGTCATGTAATAGGTACGGTCGAGCGACTGGTCGCCTAGCATCATGTGAACCGGAATGACCCACAATTCGGGCGAAGCTGTTTTGCCCGGGTCGCCGATGGTGAGCTTCACCCCCGACGTGAAGCCCTCGGCGTAACGGATGTATTGCTCGAGCTTGGTCTTGTCTAACGGCGGGGGCGCCGTGTCTGCCGCCCGCGCGCACACTGCCAACAAAAGAAGAAGCGATACGTTACGCATGCTGTTGCAGGCGCCCTGCTTCGAAAGCCGCAATATCGTTTGCCTCCGCGTCGCTCAAACGGAATGTGAGCGCGCCCGCTACGCCGGCCACCTGATCAGCCCGTCGTAACCCGGTGATTGCGCCCGTGACGGCGGGATTGTGCAGCGTCCATGCCAGTGCGACTTCGCCCGGCGTGCGGCCGTGGCGGTCGCCGATCTTTCGCAGCAGCTCTACGAGTTCCAGATTGTGGCTCAACTTTGGTTCCTGAAAATCGGGATTGCGGCTGCGCCAATCGTCTTTTGTCAGATTCAGGGCCCGTTCGCGCGTCATCTTCCCCGTCAACAAACCGGCCCGCATCGGCGAATACACGATCACGCCGATATTGTTCGCTCGCGCAAACGGCAGGATCTCGTTCTCGACGTCTCGCACCAGCAGCGAGTAGGGCGGCTGCAGGGAAGTAATCGGGGCAATCTTCATTGCGCGCTTCATCTGATCCACATTGAAATTCGAAACGCCGATCCAACGGACTTTTCCTTCCTGCTGCAAACGCGCCATCTCGGTCCAGCCTTCCTCGATATCTTCCTCCGGCTGGGGCCAGTGAACCTGGTACAGGTCGATAACGTCCACCTTCAGCCGGCGCAGGCTGTCTTCACACTCCTGCCGTATCGAGTCCGCTTTGAGCGAAGGGAAGATCTTGCGGTCCGCGCCCCAGCGACGTTCGCACTTGGTAAAGACGTACGGTTTATTCGGCACGCCTTCGAGCGCCTTCGCAACCACCTCTTCCGAGTGTCCCAACCCATATACCGCCGCAGTGTCGATCCAGTTGAAGCCCGCGTCAATGGCAGCCCGGATGGCTGCAATCGAGTCGCGGTCGTCCTGATCGCCCCAGGCAAATTCCCAACCGGACCCGCCGATGGCCCAAGCGCCGACGCCGAGCGGCGTAATCTGCAGATCGCTGTTACCGAGTCGCCGGAGTTCCAGACGTCCGGACGCTTGCGAAGAAGATTGGCTCATGACTAAATCTTAGCGGCGGCATGAATCGCCTTCCAGCTTTCTTCATCGTGACCCATTGCCACCAGCTTTCCCGAGCGCACCAGCGGCAGCTTCACCAACTTGGGTTCGGCTTCGATCTTCTGCAGTAATTCCTTCTCGCTGAGCTTCAGGTATTTCAGTCCAGCGTTCGCGTATTCGTTGCTGTCCGTATCGAGGAGCGCCGTCAGACCAAACTTTTCAATAAAGCGGCGAATTTCACCCGGCGCCATGGGCTTCTGCTTCAAATCGACGATCTGCAATTTTGCGCCGCGCTCTTTGAAGAAGCGCTCGGCGGCACGCGTCGCAGCCGAGCCCTTTACCCCGAAGATTTGTATCACTTGCATCCATCCAAATTGTCGCTTGTGGATGGAGCTTCGGGAAGAATCTTTTAGCTGCTACTCATAGCGAAGCGCCTTTACGGGTTCCACTCGCATCGCCCGTAAAGCCGGAAGAAGAGCAGCCAATGCCGAAACCAGCATCAATATGAAGGCTGTGAAGAATAAGGCGTAAGGATCTGTTTTCGAAGTTCCAAACAGCATTCCTTCCAGGGAGCGGCTCAAAAGAAGCGCGCCAATCACGCCGATGACAATCCCAAGGAACGACAGCGCGAGACCTTGTCCCATGACTTGCCCGATCACTCGCTGGCGTTGCGCACCAAGAGCCATCTTGATGCCAAACTCCGTAGTGCGCTGCTCAACCGAATAGGAGATCACACCGTAGATTCCGACGGCTGCCAGCCCTAACGCAAGCGTCGAGAACATTCCAAGAATCAATGTGAGGAACCGAGGTCGAGTAGTAGAAGCTGCAACCACGTCCTCCATAGTGCGGACCTTCGCCAAGGGCAGCGTCGAATCCAGAGACGCGACTACGTTGCGGGCCGCACCGGTAAGACTCAGCGGATTTCCCTTCGTTTTGATCAGGACATTGAGAGTTTGCGGGGGGTCCAATTTGTACGAGTAGAAGAGCTCAGTTCCGACAGGTTTATCTACGCCGGCATTCTTGACATCTGCGATGACTCCCACCACTCGACACCACACTTTTGTCCCTGGGCGAATGCGCTGGCCGATTGCCGATCTATGCGGCCAGAATGTGCGTGCCATCGTAGAGTTTATGACGATGCCCGGTGAATTTTCATTTTCATCGCTTGAATCCGGGAAACGGCCGTCAATGAGGCGAACACCTAAGGTCTGGAAAAACTGATCTCCTATCGCCTGATAGTACGCCACGTTTTGAATCGGTCCGTTCGGCACTGGCACGAAACCCTCGATCTCTGTGTCGTTGTCCACCTCACGACGGAGAGGCGGGAGGTCACTGGCTAGGGTCACAGAATCGACGCCAGGTATCGCCTGGAGTCGTCGTTCCAGATCCGACCAAAACAACACTCGCTGGCTTTGCGCCTTGTAAGCGTCGGCCGAGAGCGACAGATTGAACGTCAGTAAACCTTTTGGATTGAACCCGCAATTCACTTGCTGTAATTTCCAGAAGCTTTGGATCATCAGGCCAGCGCCGGCCAGCAGTATAAAAGCCATCGACATCTGCGCGACAACCAATCCACTTCGGAAACGCTTCGACGCTGCACCTGACGACGACCGCCCGCTGAAGCTCTTGAGAGTTTCAAATACTCGAATGGCTGATACGTGAATGAAAGGGGCGAACCCGAAGAGGACACCGACCAGCAAGGAAACGGCCAGGGTAAACATCAAAACAGGAAAGCTCAACGAAATCTCCGAGGCTCGTGGAATACTCCCTGCGTTCGTCAACTGAATCAGACGAAGGTTTCCGAAAGCGACCGCTACTCCCAGCGCCGCGCCCGTAACAGCGAGCACCAGGCCCTCCACCGTGAATTGCTTGGCTAGATCAATGGTGGATGCGCCGATAGCACGGCGGATCGCAACCTCACGCTGCCGGGATTCGGAGCGCGCGAGCAAGAGATTCGCTACGTTCGCGCAAGCGATCAGCAATACCAAAACAACGCCGCCCAGCAGAAAAAGAAGCGCCTTTCTCACGCCTCCCACCACTTCGTCATAGAAGAAATAGAGACTCGGATAGTGCTGCTTCGGTGCAAAAGCGTGATGGTTCGGCGAAGCAGATTCACCCCAGCGCCGCACCAACATGCCCATTTCCGCGCGCGCTTGCGCAAGAGTAGTTCCGGGCTTCAGACGTCCGAGCACGTCGTAGTTGTGGCCGGAGGGGTTGACATGATTGGGGTCCAGTTGTAGCGCACTCCAGGCTTCAGTGGCGTCCGTCTGACCGGGAGGAAAACCGAAGCCCGACGGCATCACAGCGATAATAATGGCCTTATCGTTGTTCAGAGTGGTCTCTTTCCCGATGATGTGCGGGTCCCCACCGAATACGCGCTGCCACAGTCCATACGAGATCATCAGCACCGCGGGCGCTCCCGGCGAATCGTCCTGCTTGCTGATCAGACGACCCATGAGCGGTTGAACCTCTAGCATCTTGGGGATCTCGGCGCTGACGAAGGTTGCGGTGACCCGCGTCGGTTTATTGCGTCCGGCCAAATTGACGCCCATAGTGGCCGAAGCACCAATCAGGTCGAAAGACTTCGCTGATTTCTGAAGGTCGAACACTTCCGAATCTGAAACCCAGAATTTATGTAGGCCGCCGTTGGGGAAGTTTGGAAATTCCGTATAGATGCGGACCAAGCGGTTCGAATTCGGATACGGTAAAGGGCGCAGCACCACTGCGTTGACGATGCTAAAAATGGCCGAGGTGGCGCCGATACCCAGAGCCAGGCACAGAAGCGCGGCGATGGTAAAGCTTGGTGTCCGGCCGAGGCTGCGGATGGCGTACTGAAGGGTTCGAAGCAAAATTCACCTCTGGAAACGATACGCAAAACAGAGGGCGATGTTCGGTGAATCTTCCCGGCGTGCCATCCACAGACCGCTGGCGTCAGAAGTCGAATAAGCCTTCAGCACCGGCGGCAATCAGGCGTTGATAAGCTGCATCATCCCAGGAGAATAGCGGTCACCCGCGACGGCGCCCTTCGGGGCAACCTCGTCGAGCCGTTTCAGGTCCTCCGGTGTCAGGACGACGTCCACCGCGCGAACGTTTTCTTCGAGGCGCTGTGGGTTGCTCGTCCCGGGAATGGGAATAATGTCGCTACCTTGCGCCAGTACCCACGCAAGAGCGAACTGCGCCGGGGTGATTCCTTTTTCCCGAGCGATGTCCGCGATTCGGTCCGCAATCGCGAGATTGCGCTCAAATTGTTCGCCCTGAAAGCGCGGGTTTGTTCTTCGCCAGTCGTTCGGGGCGAGCTCATCAATACTGCGAAATCGCGCGCCGAGGAAGCCGCGGCCGAGAGGGCTGTAGGCCACAAGCGAGATTCCGAGCTCGCGCAGTGTGGGGAGCAACTCATCTTCGGGATCGCGTGTAAACAGCGAGTATTCGGTTTGCACTGCCGTAATCGGATGTACTTTGTGGGCGCGGCGGACAGTGGCGGCGGACGCCTCCGACAATCCGATAAAGCGGACTTTCCCGGCCCGGACGAGGTCCGCCATTGCACCGACCGTATCTTCGATCGGGATGCGAGGGTCGACGCGATGCAGGTAATATAGGTCGATCGCATCGACTCCCAGTCGCTGCAGCGAGAGGTCGCAGCAGCGGTAGGCGTTCTCGGGGCTGCCGTCGACGCCCCGTTCTGGAGAAGCAAGGGAACCGGGCACAATCCCGAATTTCGTGGCAAGGGCAACGCCATCACGCCTGTTGCGGAGAGCCTTACCGACCTTTACCTCGGAATCGCCGTAGATATTTGCAGTATCAAGGAAATTGATGCCCAAATCGAGGGCACGGTGGACAAGGGCGACGGCATCCGTTTCGCTTTGAGCGCTGCTCGTGTAGACGTCGTCTATCCCGATGCTCATGCAACCAAATCCAATTGCGGACACTTCGAGTCCGCTTCGGCCAAGTAAGCGCTTTTTCATATCCGATCCGATTCGATAGATGCATCAGGGAGGCGTGGAGTCTCGCTCATTGAATACAAACCGGCTCGCACCCGGCGGGGATTCTGCTGGGCTTTAATGGCAGGGACTAGCTGGGACATCAGTTCAGAGCGGGTTGAGGAATGGATTCGGCGCGAGTAGTCAAGGGGAGTGGGCGCTTTCGCCTTGCATCCCAGTGCTCTCCCTAAACTTCAGCTTCGCCCTCAAGCTTGGGGAGCACGTCGTCGTTGCGCGCTACCCATACATAAAGCGTGGGCAGGAGAAATATGCCGAGTAAGAGGGCGGCTACCAATCCACCGACGATAACGATCGCAAACGGACGCTGAGAATCAGAGCCGATACCGCGGGAAAGCGCCGCCGGCAAGAGGCCTACGCTCGCCACCAACATCGTCATCATGATGGGACGAAGCCGGCGGACCGAGCCTTCGATTGCCGCATCCAGGATGGTTTCTCCACGGGCACGCAACTGATTGATGTACTCGAGCATGATGACACCGGTCTGCACGGACACGCCGAATAGCGCGAGAAAGCCCACACCCGAGGACACGCTCAGGTGCGTACCTGTTACGAGAAGCGCGAGCAGCCCGCCGATGGGAGCCATAGCCACGTTGGCCATGATCAGCAGCACCCACTTCACCGAATTGAACATCGTGTAGAGGATCAGGCAGATCACGAGCAGCGTAATGGGCACAACGATCGACAGGCGCTTTTGGGAACGCTTGGCGCTTTCGTATTCGCCGGCCCAGTCGATCTTGTAACCGGTGGGCAATTTGACCTGCTTGGTTACTTTGGAGATCGCCTCTTCGACAGCACTACCGAGGTCGCGCCCGACAACGCTGTACTTCAAAGCAACGTAGCGTGAGTTAGCTTCACGATAGATTTCCGAAGCTCCATCGAGCACGACTACGTTCGATAGCTGTGACAGCGCGACGCGCTCACCGGAGGGGGCGAGAAGGCGGATATTTGCGACCTCATCCACGGTGCTGCGAAACGGAGCCTCATAACGCACTACCATGTCGTATCGCTGCTCTCCCTGGAGGACCTGTCCGACGGCTTTTCCTCCGACCGCAGTCTCGATGGCGTCTTGCACATCGGAAACGTTGATCCCATACCGCGCGGCCTTCTTGCGATCGACCTTTAACTGCAGGTTGGGCTGGCCGATCACGCGGAACAGGCCGACGTCGGCGATGCCGCGGATACCGCGCATGATGTTGACGATTTCCTGCCCCTTGCTTTCCAGAGTCTTCAAATCATCGCCATAGATCTTGATGGAGAGCTGGCCCTTTACGCCGCTGACAGCCTCTTCCATGTTGTCGGCAATGGGCTGCGAGAAGTTCCAAAGGGCGCCGGGGATCTTCTCGAGTTCGCGATCCATCGCGGTAATCAGCTCTTCTTTGTCCTGGCGGAAAACGGGTCGCCATTTGTCTTTGGGCTTGAGATCGATGAAGTATTCGGTGTTGAAAAAACCGGTGGTATCCGTACCGTCATCCGGCCGGCCAACCTGCGAGACCACCTGAGTGACCTCCGGGAAGGAGGCCATGATAATGCGGGCGCGATCCATGACAGCGGTGGCGGCCGTTGGACCGATGCTGGGCGCGAGTGTGGCGCGGGCCCAGATGGCGCCTTCATCCAAGTGCGGAAGAAATTCGGAGCCGATGATTCCGCTCATCATCATCCAAGCTGATGTGCCGAAAGCAAATGCGGCAACGGCTACCGTGATCCAGCGGAATCGAATGGCGCGACGCAATAGCCAGAGATAGCCGTTGGACAGCGCAGTCATGATGGGATTGCGCCACTCGCGTACGTGTTTGCCGAATAACAAACTGCAAAGCACGGGCGCGACCAGCATCGAGAAGATCAGAGCGCCCAGCAAAGCAAACGAGACGGTCCAGGCCATGGGCTTGAACAGGCGGCCTTCGACGGCCTGCAGCGTGAAGATCGGCAGGTAGGCCGTGATGATGATGCCGATGGAATAGAACACCGGCCGTTGCACCTCATGCGCGGCTTGGCGAATCGATGCGATGACGGATTTGCTTTCGCCACCGTTGTGATGCCCCAAGTAACGGATGATGTTCTCCACCATCACCACCGCGCCTTCGACTACCATCCCGAAATCGAGCGCACCGAGCGATAGCAGGTTCGCGGGGATTTTGTTCAGGTCGAGACAGATGGCCGCAAACAGAAGAGAGAAAGGAATGGTGAGCGCCACGATGAGGGCGCCCCGGGTATTACCCAGAAACAGGAAGAGAATGAGTGCGACCAACACCATTCCGTCGATCAGGTTGTGAAGGACCGTGTGGGTGGTGTAGGCGAGCAGGTCGCTGCGGTCGAGGTGGGGAACGATCTTCACTCCAGGCGGGAGCAGATGGTCATTCAGCTCGTTCACTTTTTCGTGAATGCCGACAAGCGTGGATTGGGAATCGGCGCCTTTGCGTAAGAGCACGATGCCTTCCACCACATCCGGGTTGTCGACGATTTCCCCATCGGCGCGATGAATGGCCTTGGCGATTCTGCCGAGGCGGATACGAGGTCCCTGGGAAACAGTGGCGATATCTGCAACGCGGATGGGCGTACCGTTCTGCGTCTTGATGACGGTCTGCTCAATGTCGCTGACATTGTCCACAAGACCGATCGCGCGTACGTTGATTTGCTGCATCCCGGCCTCGAGAAAGCTGCCGCCGGCGTTCACATTATTGTTCGCCAATTGCTGCTCGACCTGGCTGATACTGAGCCCATAAGAGACCAGCTTGTTCGGGTCTACGCGCACCTGGTATTCGCGCGTGATGCCTCCAAAGCTGCTGACGTCCACGACATTGGGAACGGACTTAAACTGCTTTTCGAGCGTCCAGTCCTCCAGAGACTTCAGCGCCATGACGTCGTACCGGGGATTAGTGCTTTGCAGCGTGTACCAATAGATCTGGCCAACCGGACTGTAGTCGGACCCGATCTGCGGCTGCAAGCCGGCAGGAAGGTTGACCTGGGAGAGCCGTTCGAGCACTTTCTGCCGATTCCAATCGTTCACCGACTGATCGTCGAAGATCAGGCTGAGACTGGACAATCCGAAGATCGAAACCGAGCGCAGATGAACCAGATGAGGGATGCCGTTCATCGCAATTTCCAGCGGGATTGTCACTTGCTGCTCGATTTCTTCGGCAGCGCGGCCCGGCCATTGCGTGATCACCTGCACGTAGTTGTTCGCCACATCGGGATACGCCTCCACGGGCAGATTGTGGAAGGAGATGGCTCCCCAAACCAGGAGAAGGGCGGCGGCCAGGACAATCAGAAATCGATTATTGAGGGCAAAATCGACCAGAGCTCGAATCATGCAGAGGGAATTTTCACCCTACCATTGTCTCTGCGATGAAGCGTGAAATCGGCTCAGTGATGCTGCGAGATTGGTGGATTTGCCGTTCCGCCCTCGCTTGACCATCTCGAGAAAACGGCGCGCAAGCTCTTGAATCCAATCCGAATTCCTGGCGCGGACAGCGTCACTGGGCAGCAATTCGTGCCCGATGCCGAGCACGTCGGCTCCGGCGCGGATGTAGTCCGCAGCGCTCTGTTGAGTCACCCCACCCGAGGCGATCAAGCGCCATGTCGGGAAAGGGGTCCCGAAGCGCACGAATATGGGCAGGGCCCGCCGACGCTCGAGCACGGGAAAATTTTGACGAAAGGGGCTCCGGCTTTCCTCGCCAGCATGACTTCCGTGGGTGTGAGGAGCCCCGGGAATGATCAACATGTTTTCCCGTTGTGCGAATTCGACTATCTCCCGATCAAGCCCGGTGGTGGTGAGGAAAGAGGCATCCGGCATCCACACAGGCGCGAGCCGCATCCAGATCCAGAACGGTTCCGGCCCCTACAATTGCATCGGAATTGCCTCGCAGAAGCTCGCGAATTACGTTGATGGCATCAGGGGTCGTCATGGTGATTTCCACGACGGGAATACCGCCGCCAAAAACCGCTTGAGAGGCAAACAGAGCATCAGCGGCCGATGGCACGCGCACGGCGGGGATGATCCCGATTTCCGTGATCTTCGCAAGCATCTCCTGTTCTGTCATCGCTTGGCGATTCTACTTCATTGAGATTAGAGGCGGTGGTAATAGGGCGGCGGCCGATGTGTGTAAAGACAGTTCACTGCCGCACCGTCGCGAGGTGTTTGGCCGCTTGCCCAAACAACTCCGTCCAGCGCACACGAGCGGTAACCTGCATGCTCACAAACAGTGTGAGAATGCACCCGATCGTAATAGCCAATCCGGTTAAGCCCTGAATGAAGAACGTATACGAGAACAGAACCAGATAGAGCAACTGCGCCCCGCCGGCTTCAAGGATCGCAAAGCGAGGTCCTACGACTAGCCGCAGGTAGCTGACGACCAGTCCCACGGATACCAGCGAGCAGATCGCAAACGCAAATCCGATGTCGATGCGATCCACCAAATACGACAGCAACAAATGAAAGGCAAAGAACGCCGCCGCCAAGAAGAAATAGTTCATCGGATGCAGGTCGATTTTGCGCAGCGTCGTTAAAATAAACATCACAAAAAAGAACAGCAACAGAGATACCGGCGCAAAACGGCAAACATCTCCCGCGAGCGGCCCTGGTTGCACCTTCTCTGGCATGATCATGCCGATCGCAAATCCGGAAATTAAATCCGAATAGTTCCACACCAAATCCCAACCGCCTTCCTTTCGATGTTTCTGCTTTGGCGAAAGCGTATCCGCGGGAAAGTCAATCGCATCGAAGTTGGTGTGCATCGTGAGCTGGAAATTCCGCGTCTGCGTTATGTCCTCGCCTAGTTTGTACCGCCAGCTCGAAAGTCCAAATGAGCGATACGCCGCCGCGAAGGTCACCGTCTCTCCCGGCTGCGCCTGAACACTCGTGAAGACCCCATCCTTGCTTGCGGTGAGCGCCGCAGGCTCGCCGTTGACCTTCACATTGAGACCGTCGTAAATCGCCTGCTTTGCGGGAAAGAGCAGCCGGAACGTAATCGAGCGCGGCGCCGGATCCGGGTTCTCAAACGTGTATTCGCCGAAGTACCGCACTGCGTAAGTGCTGTACCAAAGCAAACCCTTCTTCCGATGCTCCAGGGAAAGATTCACGTCGACACGGCTGCTTTGCGCCGGCAGGGTTGCAGTGCTAAGACTCTGATTGCCATCGATCACAGTTACCCGATCGAGAGAAGCCGTCGGTTGCGACTGCTCCTGCGGCGAGCCCCAGGTCGAACTCACGTTCGAGCGAAGTTTCGCATCCGACTCGCTCGTGCGAGCCGAAACATCAGCTGACAGGAGCATCCAGGCAAAGCTCGTGCAAATAAAGATAAGCCCGATCGCGCAGATCCGTTGAAACAAGGGTGTGTAAGAACCTCCGAACACAGATTATCAGTGTTGCTTTGCGCTGTAAAGTACTTTTCTGAGTTCAGTCTCGTTAAATCCACGAGCAATGTCGATTCGCGACCAGGCGAACCGACCTACGTGTAGAAGGTGCGAGATGACAACGGACACGCTGGTACTCGATGTCAGTCATGATTGGGCGATCGCCTCCGAGTTGCAGGAGCGATTCATGGACATTCCTTGCGCTTGGTCGCGAACACTCACGTATAGCGCGCGTTGCCGGCAAATGCGCTCTCTCGGCGGGGACTGCTTCGACGTTCTTCCCCTTGCCGACGGGCGCGTCGCGCTCACGGTCGCGGATGCATCCGGTAAGGGGCTGCCCGCCGCGCTCATCATCGCTAATGTTTTGTCGTCCCTGCGAACTGCCGCCATGTTCGCGCCGAACGATGTAGCTGCTGTGGTCACGGCCGTGAACCGGCAACTGTATGCGTCGTCCCCCGCGGATCGTTACGCCACGCTCTTCTACGGAGTTTTCGACGAGAATACGCGGATGCTGCACTATGTCAACGCAGGCCACAATGCGCCGATGATTCTTCGCCGAGACTCCATCACTTGCCTTGAATCTGGCGCGTCACCGGTGGGCTTTTTCCCCGATACTGTGTACAAGGCGTGCGCTGTTCAGTTGGAGCCGGCGGATCTGTTGCTGGCTTACACGGATGGAATTGTGGAAGCGACGAATAGGGAAGGCGAAGAGTGGGGCGTGAAGGGTCTGCTCTCGGCCATCACGCGCCACCATATGGGCCAGCCCGACGGTATCGTGAACGCGGTCTTTGCGGCGCTGGATGAGTTTTCGCGCGATGAACAAACCGACGATGCCACGGTCCTGGCGGCGCTTGTGAACTGAACATGTCAGGAGAAATTATGCCGAAGCATACGGCCAGGACTCCGCGATCCTCTTCGAAGAAGCAACCCGCTGCGTCGCCAAGCCTGGAAGGCTATTTATCGGACCTGCCGGCCGATGTGCGCCAGCAAATGCTGCGGATGCGGGACACCATCCATTCGGCCGTCCCCGAGGCCACCGAAACCTTCGGCTACGGGATGCCGGCGTTTGCAATTGAGGGAAAGCCGTTTATCTGGTACGCAGCCTGGAAAAAGCACGTCAGTCTGTATCCGGTCAACGAGGAGACACGGCAAGCTCTTGCCGATCAACTGGCCGGCTATGAACTCTCTGGAAAGGGCACTATCCGATTCCGGTCCGACCAGGAACTACCGGCATCTCTCATTGTCCAGCTCGCCAAAGCGCGGCTTGCCCAGGTGAGATCTCATCGAACGGTCACACCCGCATCGGGTTCGCGCCGCTAGCGGGTTCCCAGTGGAAGCGCTTCTCCTCGCCTCCAAATTTCCACGTCTGCGGAGTAGTGCTGTATAGCCAGTCAACGGGCGCGCAGGCTTGACTCGATGGACCCGCAAGAGCTGTTTTCATCGCCCGTTTGAGAAGTGTTCGCTGATCTGCTGTGACCGTCTCCGGGTTTACGGAAATGAATAGCGCCGTCCCGGACTTTGCAACGAGTTCGAGATACTGCTCGTCCAGTTCCCACGGCGTATGCTGCGTGTGGGCGGCGCAGTCGGGATCGCAAGCGAAAAAGGTTCCGTTCTGGCAAAGCCGGTATGCGAGAGTATTGATTCCCATCCTGCGCGTGCGCTCCCATTCCCGGCCAGACGTATCATCGCCGGTGCGCTGCACTTCGAAAGAACCTGCGCCGAGGTGCCCCATCGTGTTGCAGCCCAGAAGTACGCCCTCTCCCGCGGCTGAACGCAGCGTGTCGTACAGACGCAGGATGATTTCAGCATTCGTCAGGGTCCGATCCTGAAAGTGCCAGCCGCTTTCCGTCATCTCGACACCCATGTCAAAGCCCCACCGCCCGAAGATGTCGAAGGTGGAGAAATCATGTTTGATCAACTCGTATCCCCAGGACCGAATGCGGGCCACATCATCCCGGATGAGGGAGAGATTGTCCGCGATGGTCAGGTCGAGCGGCTTCTCTTCCCAGTGCGACGGCCCCGCGCGCAGCCGCGCCGGATTATCGACTTTCGTAAGGGCGGTAGGCCGTATCCAGATCCCTGGCCGTACACCGGCGCGCTTCATCGAGGCGGCTAAACCAGGCATGTCGGGAAAGCGCTGGGCATCGCCTGCGCGCCACGGGCCTCCAGGAGCCGACGAACCGGGAGTCCACCCCGCATCGACCACGCAGAAGGGGCGGTTTTCCTCGCCCTCCGACACTTCGGCAAGAAAGCGGGCGTCTCGCAACATCGCTGCCGCATCGAAATTGCGGCCGTACGCGTAGTACCAGTTGTTGTTACCGCAAACGGGCCCTTTCAGCAGACGAGGCGAGGGGCACATCGCGGCGCAAAATCGGCGCAGCGCGGCCAGTGGTGTTTCTGGCGCTTGTGCATTTAAGGTGAGGATCGTGGCCGCGGGAATTTCCCGATCGCCGGGCGCCGCGGGGCTGCCACCATTTCGAAAATCCAGCCACAGGCTGACGCCTTCACCATCCACCAACCAGCAGGCGAGAGCAGAGGGTCGAGTCTTCACTCCCGCTAGGAATGTGTTTCCGTCCCGCTGGTGTGCCGCGAAATACCACGGCATAACTCGTTCGGGCTGCAGGAAGCGCCATTGCAGATCTCCGTAACTGCGCTCCCAGGCATCACCGAGGTAAAGCGTATCGGCGGGCAGCCGCAACGTCCAGCGCAGAATGACTCTACTCAAAGATTGTCCGCCGGCAGCAACACGAATAGCCTGGCTTGAACCGCTCTGCTCGAGTTGAACGGCAACTCCCTTGACGCTGAACCGGGAGCCCTGCCGATCTGCTTTTTGAAATCCGGATGCATCGTCCTGCTGGATGAAGACATATGCGGGTAATGCCTCAAGAAGTTCCGCAGCCGTAGCAAATGGATCCTCTGATGGCATTGCACCGCTCAGCGCGGCAGCCCCGCCCATGCCCGCTGCCGTATAAAAGAAGGTGCGGCGAGTTGCACCTGAATCATTGCTGCCCAACGGCTACAATGTACCAGCAATGCGCAAAACGGTCGCGGGATTGGGTACGCCACCTGGCCGTTTCGCTGGTTCCAGTCTCCTTCGTGGCATGCAGCGGCGCCCTTTGCTTTAGCGGCCCGCGTTACACTCGACCCAAAGATGAAGCAAATCCTGGTGTACGGAGATTCGATGACGTGGGGCATCATCCCCGATACGCGGCAGCGGCTGCCATTCGAGCAGCGGTGGCCGATGATCGCCGAAGCCCGCCTGAACGCGTCGGGCCTGCGAGTGCGGATTGTCGACGATTGCCTGAATGGACGCCGTACTATTTGGCAGGATCCGTTCAAGCCTGGACGCAACGGCCTCGAAGGTCTTGCTCAGCGCATCGAAATCAATTCGCCGCTCTCGCTGGTTGTTCTCATGCTTGGATGTAACGATTTCCAGTTCTGCCATCCGTTCAACGACGCCTGGGCGGCTTCGCAGGGCATCGCAACCCTTGTGAACGAAATCCGGAAAGCCCCGATCGAACCGGGCATGCCGTCGCCGCCGATTCTAATTGTGTGCCCGCCGCGGATCACGACACCCAATGGCACGCTGTTTCTTCCGAAGTTCCGTGGCTCGGAGCAGCGCGTCGGTGGATTGGGCGAGGCCTATCACGCGGTCGCAATCGAGCAAGGTTGCGATTTCTTTGATGCTGAAACCGTATGCTCGACCAGCCCCGTAGATGGAATCCACCTGGACGCCGAAGCGCACTTCAAGCTTGGCGAAGCCATGGCCCCGGTTATCCGCGGCATCCTGTCGCATCAAGGTTGACTTTACTTGACTAATTCTGCGATTCCACGCGAGTCGCCCATTTTGTGTCTCGCGATTAATTCCACCTTTAGTACTGCGGCGTCATTTGCGGGAATTCGCGTCTGACCTGCCGTGGCATCGGCGCTCGAGACCGGCGTGGGTTCGCTGTCATTGATGCGGATCAAGAGAGACTCTGCGCTGCGCGTCTGATCGTTCGGCCACGTGACCACGTATCCGGGATTCGCTGGTGCGATCTTTACATCAATGATGCGCGGCGGCATCTGGAGATAAAGGAAATAGCCCAATGCACAGCCGAGCACGGCGGCAATGAGTAGTGTTAGCGCTCGACGTCCACTCCGAGATGTTCGGTCACGCAACACAGGAGAAGCGTTCCGTCGCGCTTCGAGACGTTCGATGGGAGCTGTTTGAAACACTGGATGACTTTGATCCTGCTGCGGCACTCGTGGGGGCGTCGCCTGCACCGCTTCAGGCGAGACTGGCGGTGGCGAGGGCGGAACCGGAACGACGGGAGGCTCGACGACTCGCGCGACCGGCGGCTCAGGTTCAGGCTCCGGCTCAGGTGCGGGTGGTTCCGGAAGCACCGGCGGCTGGGCTGGGATTGGCTCAACTGGGCGAGGCTCGGGTCCTGATGGCGGAGGCGGAGCCGTGCGTTCGACCGGAGCGGCGCGGCCAGGAAGCGGAAGAATAAATGCGTCAGCCGTTCCGTCCACCGAAGTTTCGCCGTTCTCGTCGCGTACAAAGAGCGCAAAGCGAGTGGGTTTGAACCGCTCGGGTTTGACCAGCATCGTGAACCGCCCGGGCCCGGGAAACAGTTCATTGAACTGTTTGAGTTCCAAGTCCGTCAACACGAGTTCGCTACGGGTATGCGCGATGAACCACCCAACGGGCTGCAGGCCTAGTAATTCGGGGTCCTGCGGCATCGATTGTATTTGCGTGCGCAGCACGCTTACATCTTTGTCCGACAGCTTGAATGACGGGCCGAGGAGATGCTCGCATTCGATGGGCCGCTTCGCTTCAATCTCGATGTCGCTGCCGCGTATCCGCCCGAGCAGCACTCCGCCCACTTCGATACCGCCGCGAGGAATGCGGCGATATCCCTCGGTAACATCGAATTCGATCTCGTGAAACAGCGGCAGCGGATACGAGACCCGAAAACTTCCATCGGGAGAAGTCCAGGTCGCGCGCTCGCTCATGCCGGATGCACAACCTTCTGTTTAAACAGCAAGGTGCTGTTCGTTGTCTCGTCAGACTCGCCGGCGTCCGCCTGCAAGGAGTAGAAGTAGGTGACCACCGCCATCGCCGCAATCAAGAGCAAAATGCCCGTAAGCCAGCGGGCTGAGCGCAAGGTCCACCAGGAAGCACCAGCCACTACCGCAGCAGTGTAAGCCGAGATCGCAAACGCGAGCAGAATGCTGAACCCGAATTTGAAGCCCCAATGCATCAGGTCCAATGCAGCTTGACCGCCAATCTCGGACCATGCGGTGAAAATCGCCACAAGCGCGACTAGAAACTCGAGCGCGTACGCCACGCGCAACAGCTTATCGTTCATTCAAAAGCACCTTCATTCTACGATGAAGGGGAAAGATGCGTACCACAATCGACGGAGTTGAGCTCCATCTCGCCCACCCAGACGAACTGCATGTCACCTGGGTAGGCCAGGAGGAGGCCATGCGCCAGTTAATGGCCGCGTGGATGGTGATCGACGACCGTGATGTTCCGATGAATCCGCGCCTGCTCGGCAAACCGGGTGTAGGTAAGACCACCATGGCGTATGCGGCGGGCAAACGGCTGGGCCGCGAAGTCTATATCCTGCAAGCCACCGTGGACACGCGGCCGGAAGATTTGCTGATCACTCCCGTGATTGAAGGCGCAAATCAATTGAAGTACGTCGCTTCGCCGCTGGTAACGGCTATGCTGCGCGGCGGAGTCGCCATTCTCGACGAGGGTAATCGCATGAGCGAAAAGAGCTGGGCCAGCCTCGCGCCGCTGCTCGACAACCGGCGCTATGTCGAATCCATTGTGGCCGGCATCAAAATCAAAGCGCATGCCGACTTCCGGCTCGTGGCGACGATGAACGAAGATTCTTCGACATTCGATTTGCCCGAGTACATCCATTCGCGTCTGCAACCGCAGATCCTGATCGATTTTCCCGAACGTGAAGAAGAACTGGCGATCCTCCGCGAAAATCTTCCGTTTTCTCCGGAGGACGTTCTTCAATATGTCACCGACTTTCTGCAGCAGGCGCACGCAGCGGACGAGAGCTATACGGTTCGCGACGGCGTGAATGTCGCGCGCTATGCGCTGAAGCTGCACCGCGAAACCGGACATTCGGGGCGTGTGCTGCTACCCGGTTCGGTGCGCGCGATTCTGGGCGACGAGGCACTGCGGTATTTGGGCCAGCGGTAAGAAGATGGACGGCCGCGGGTCCGCTGTGCTGCAACGCGGGAACCTGACCTATCTGCCGGTCGTTCCCGGCCGAATCGAGTTTGCCGAGGCAGTCCGTAATTACATTGTTGAGCACCGGCCGCAAGTAGTCGCGGTCGAGCTTCCCGGGTCGCTGGAGTCACTCTATCGGACAGCGCTCGCGCGGATGCCGCGGATGTCCGTGATCGTTTTGCCGGATGAGCAAGACGAAGAATCCGCGACCTATATACCGGTCGAGCCGGGCGATCCATTTGTCGAGGCACTGCGCAGCGCGCGCGAGATCGATGCCCGCACGTTATTCCTTGAGCCTGCGCGAGCCCATAAGCCGCACGTCGACTTTCCCTATCCGGACCCCTTCACGGTTCAAGTCATCGGTCTGGAGCGATACATCGAACTCTACCGCTTGCATCCGCACGGCCGGACGGACGAACTGCTGCGGCATGCGGAAGGAGTGGCTTGGAAGCTGCAAGGAGCGGACCCATTGGCCTCCACTCTGGTCGTGGTCTCGCTGAACATGCTCGATCCCGTGCTCGACGCGATGGAGATCCCGCAGGAAGAACCGCCTCGTACCCGCTTCGTCAGACCTGAGTTGTTCAACCTGCATCCCAATTGCCTGGCGGAGGTGACCAGCGAGCCACCCTATTATCAGGAGCTGTATGAAAAGGTCCGGGCAGGCGAGATAAGCGGGGTGGACCGTCCGCGCTGGCAACTTTCTCTGACACGCGACGCGGAGAAAGAGTATGAGATCAACACGGGCGACAAGATCCAGTCCTGGCAACGCCGCAGTCTGGCTAAGTTTACGCGGAACCTGGCGATGCTCGAGGGCAATCTGTCGCCTGGGCTTTTCGATCTGACGCTCGGCGCGCGTTCCATCGTCGACGACAATTACGCCTACGAATTGTGGGAGATGGCGAACCGCTTCAGCTCGCAGCAAACGGAAGATCCGCCGCTGGAAACGCTGAACCTGTCGGGCGAGGATGTCTGGTTGCGTACCCGAAGATTGCGCATCCGGCGGCGCTTGCCTCGCATGAAACAGATGCTGCGGCCCTCCCGGTTGCAGAAACGGAAAAAGGAAGGCCGAAAGGGTGAGTGGGCCTCCCAGACGACGGGGAACTCGATCTGTTCCTATCCGCCGGAGGACCTGGTTATTGAAAATTATGGCCGCTTTCTCAAGCGATATGCCAAGAGCGTTGTTTCGGAAGAGCGGGCGCGCGTAGAACCTTTTCGGACATCCATGCTGGATGGCATCGATCTGCGCGAGACGGTTCGTAACTGGACCCAAGGGCAGATCTACGTGCGCGAAGAAGGCAAGTTCGCCGGCGACATGGGCGCGCTCGTAATCATCTTCGATGAAGATCGCGACAACCGCTATAACTATCTGACGACGTGGCTCGGCGAGCATCAGAATGAATCGGACATGGCGTTTTACTCAACCGATCCGTTCTCGAACATCGTCGGCCCGGGTATCGGGCGAGCCGAGTACGGCGGGTTACTGATGACGCTGCCGCCGCGCCGCATGATGGATGTCTGGAGCGATCCGG
The DNA here is from genome assembly GCA_963795905.1 of uncultured Acidobacteriaceae bacterium. Taxonomy (GTDB): domain Bacteria; phylum Acidobacteriota; class Terriglobia; order Bryobacterales; family Bryobacteraceae; genus Bog-105. Next base: position 285,900 of record CAWCJG010000006.1, read on the forward strand.
ATTACGATCTGGCCGAATCGAAGGCCGAGCGGCTTCTCATGGCAGCGCTTGACTATTCCGTGGAACGGCATGTTTTGTACGTCGCGGCGAAACCACCACGTAGCAAGTTCCGTCAATTAGCCGCACGGCTGAACCGGAAGATCGTGTACGTTCCGTTGGGCCAGCTTTCCCCGGTGAAGGTCAAGAAAGTGCGCGTCGTTCACGTGCTCGATTCATACGCGCGCCGGGCCGAGGCAAAGGACTATATTTGGTAATTCGACAATGATCAGAACCTTTATCTTCCTCGCGGCGATCGTATCGCCTCTGGTTGCAGAAGTGAAGCAGCCCGAGCCTGCCCCGCTTCCCCCGCCAATCGCGGCTCCCCGCGACCAGGCCTACGCCGGACCGATTCAATTGACGGTGGACGTCACGGACGTGCAGCGGCGCATCGTGAAAGTTCATGAGACGGTTCCGGTCCACGGAAGCGAGCTGACGCTGCTGTACCCCGAATGGATCCCTGGCGACCACTCGCCGACGGGACCGATCGAAGATTTCGCAGGCCTGGTGGTGAAGGCGAACGGCAAAACGATTCCGTGGGTGCGCGACCGAGTGGAGGTCTACGCCTTTCACATTCAGATCCCAGCGGGCGTGAATTCGCTCGATGTCGACTTCCAATATCTCAGCCCCGTTGAAAACTTCAGAGGGCCGGATTTCCACGGCCAAGGAGTTGCTGGACCTCGAGTGGTCGAATACGGTTCTCTACCCGGCCGGCTACTTCTCGCGAAGAATTGAGTTCGACCCGGCAGTGGTGATTCCCGAAGGATGGAAGTTCGCAACCGCTCTCGAGACGGATTCGCAAGAAGCCAATCGGGTGAAGTTTAAACGGGTTCCATTGAACACACTCGTCGATTCGCCCTTGTATGCTGGCGCGAACTTGAATCGCGTCGACCTGACGACAGGCCCGGACAACATAGTCCACCTGGATATTTTTGGCGACACTCCGGAGAGCGTGCAGATGAGCCCGCAATTGCTTCAACTGCACAAGAACCTGGCCGTACAGGCCCAGAAGCTCTTCGCTTCGCATCACTATGGACATTACGATTTTCTGTTTTCGTTGAGCGATACGGTCGGGACCATTGGGCTCGAACATCATCAGTCGAGCGAAGACGGGTTGCGCGCCGACTATCTGACGAAGTGGGACAAATGGATGGCAGACCGCGACCTGCTGGCTCACGAATACACGCATTCCTGGAACGGGAAGTTTCGGCGGCCGGCAGACCTGTGGACCCCGAACTTCAGCGTTCCCATGCAGGACGATCTGCTCTGGGTGTATGAAGGGCTCACGCAGTATTGGGGCTATGTATTGACGGCGCGGGCGGGTATGCGTACCGCGGAAGAAACGCGCGATCTTATCGCCCGGATCGCCGCGTATTTCGAGATCAGTCCGGGAAGGGACTGGCGGCCTCTGGTGGACACGACAAATCAGCCGACCATTTCGCAGCGGCGCCCGGTGCCTTGGACAAGCTTTGCTACGGCTCGAAGACTACTACCAGGAAGGCCTGCTGATCTGGCTGGATGCGGACACCAAGATCCGGGAGCTGAGCGGCGGCAAGAAATCCCTCGACGATTTCGCAAAGGGCTTCTATGGCGTGGAAAACGGCAGCTTCGTGACGGACCCGTATAAGTTCAGCGATATCGTGGCGGCCCTGAATGCGGTTCAGCCATACGATTGGGACAGCTTCCTGAAGACGCGTGTGTATGAAGTCCATGCGCAGGTTCCGGAAGAGGGTCTCGCGCGCGGCGGGTACCGCATCGCATACACGGACACAGAACCGGAATGGCTAAAGAAGGAGGACGCCGATGTGTTCGGTACGAACCTCAGCACGTCAGTCGGCTTCAGCATAGATAAAGATGCAACCATAAAAGAGGTGTGGTGGGACAGCCCGGCGTTCAAAGCCGGAATTACGGCCGACATGAAGATTCAGGCGGTGAACGGGAAGGCGTACAAGATCGAGGACCTGAAAGACGCGATTGTACATGCGGAGAAGGACTCAAAGCCGCTGCAGTTTCTGATGAAACGCGGCGAGACCTTCGAGACGATCAACCTCGACTACCACGGTGGACTGCGATATCCGAAACTGGAGCGCGTTGAGGGAACACCCGATCTCCTGGGAACTATTCTGACCGCCGTGCAGTAGCCAGCCCGCCGCGATAGCATTCTTCCGTATGGATGGTTTTCTGAACGGAAAGAAGGCGTTGGTCACAGGCGGATCACGCGGAATTGGACTGGCGGTCGCAAGCGCATTGCTCGCCGAAGGGGCGGACGTGCTCATTTGCGGCCGGGACGAGAAATCGCTCGATGCCGCCTCGAAGGAACTGGGCGGGAAAGGCCGCATAGGCACTCATGCGGCGGATGTGAGCGACTCCGAAGCCGTAGAGCAGCTCTTCGCGGCTGTGGACGAGCAGCTCGGCGGGTTGGACATTCTGGTGAACAACGCCGGGGTAGGAGTCTTCCGGGCCGCGGGCGAACTCTCGGTCGAGGAGTGGAACCGGGTCATCGGAGTGAACCTGTCGGGCGCCTTCTATTGCAGCCGGCAGGCGATTCAACGGATGCAGCAGCATAGCGGCGGCTCGATTCTGAATATCAGCAGCCTGGCGGGTAAGAACCCATTCGCCGGCGGCGCAGCCTACAATGCCTCCAAATTCGGTCTGAACGGGTTTAGCGAGGCCGCCATGCTGGACCACCGCAACGACAAGATCCGGATCAGCTACATCATGCCGGGGAGCGTCGATACCGAGTTCGGCGGTCACACGGCGGGCGAGCATTCGTCCTGGAAAATCGCCTCTGCGGATATTGCCGAGATCGTCCTCGGAATTCTCCGCATGCCAGAACGCACATTGATCAGTCGAGTTGAGGTGAGACCTTCCCGCCCGCAAAAGAACTAATCAGCATGACCCGAGTCCGATGAGCAATCTAGGCCGGGCATGCGAGTTCGCCCCGTGCGGACCGCGGGATGCAGCGCAGAGGGGAAATTCACATGAGCCGGCTCAGGAAGGTACTTGATCCTACTCGCACAGGACGAGACGCCGAATCTCTTGAAAAGACGTTGACGCGTCTGGTTGTCGGCCAGGATGAAGCCGTCGATCAAATCGTCAACATATACCAGATGCACTTAACGGGGCTCACCGCCCCGGGTCGTCCGGTGGGTAATTTCCTCTTCCTCGGTCCTACGGGATCGGGCAAGACGCGTACGGTCGAAGCGACGGCCGAAGCGCTGGTGAACAATCCGCGAGCGGTGATCAAGATTGACTGCGCCGAGTTTCAGCACAGCCATGAGATTGCAAAGCTGATCGGATCGCCTCCCGGCTATCTGGGTCATCGCGAAACGCATCCGCTGCTCAGCCAAGAAGTGATCAACGCGCATCACACGGACGCCATGAAGATCAGCTTCATCCTGTTCGACGAGATCGAGAAGGCGAGCGACGCGTTGTGGAACCTGCTGCTCGGCATTCTGGACAAGGCGACGCTGACGCTGGGGGATAACCGCAAGGTTGATTTCTCGCGAGCGATGATCTTCATGACCAGCAACCTGGGCGCGGCCGAAATGAGCAATCTGGTCTCTCCCAAACTCGGGTTCCCGCATATGCGAGAAGAGGGCCCGATGCAGGAGATCAGCGAGGAGATGAACGCCAAGCTGACCAAAAGCGGCATTGAAGCGGCACGACGCAAGTTTACGCCGGAGTTCATGAACCGCATCGATAAGGTGGTGGTGTTCAAGAGCCTGGGCCAGACGGAACTGCGCCGCATTCTCGACCTCGAGCTCGGTCAGGTGCAGCAGCGGATCTTCTCGTCTCCCATGGAACGGTCCTTTGTCTTCACCGTTTCCGATAAGGGCAAGGAACTGCTACTGCGGGAAGGCACGGACGTGAAGTACGGCGCGCGTCACCTGAAGCGAGCCATCGAGCGCCTGCTGGTCCACCCGATTTCGAATCTGATTGCGACCGATCAGGTCAACGCCGGCGACTGGGTGCAGGCCGACCTCGACATGGATCGTAACTGCCTTGTTTTCACCAAGGAGGCCGAGAACCTGGAAGCCCAGACGATGGCCAACATGGTGGGTGAGAATTTCCGCGTGTCTCCTGCGGTCGCGGCCGCAGCCCAAGCCGACCAGCTTCGGGCTGCCGCAGCCAAACCGCGCAAGTAAATCCCCAACCCTTTCCTCCTGATGCGGCGGGCGGCCCACCAATGGCCTCCCGCCAATTTTTTTTGCGCCCCGAATAACCGGACGCTAGCGGGCTGCATCGGATAAATGTGCTGGTCAAATTGGAGCGGCGCTGGCGCGAAGCTCGCCTGTTTGCGCGAGCCATGGCGGATCCGCACCACCCGATACTGGCGCAGATCATACCGATCCGGCGCTGTAATCTCGCGTGTACGTACTGCAACGAATTCGATAAACACTCAGCTCCCGTGCCGACAGAGGAGATGCTGCGCCGGATCGACAAGCTGGCGGATTTGGGCACCAGCATTATCACGTTTAGCGGCGGCGAACCAACGCTCCACCCCGACCTCGACGCGTTGATCCGGCGGGTCCGGGAACGCGGCGCGATGGCGACACTCATCACGAACGGTTATCTGCTCACAGCGAAGCGAATCCGGGCTTTGAATCGGGCAGGCCTCGACTATTTGCAGATCAGCATCGACAATGTGATGCCGGATGAGGTCTCGAAGAAGAGCCTGAAGGTCCTCGACCGGAAACTGCAGGCGTTGGCCGAATATGCTGAGTTCGATGTGACGATCAACTCTGTTCTGGGCAGTTCCATCGCGCATCCGGAAGACGCATACACGATCGCGACGCGGGCACGCGAGCTTGGGTTCAACAGTACGGTGGGCGTGATTCACGACGGCGGCGGGCAGTTACAGCCATTGCGCGAGGAACAGACCAGCGCATATGAGCGCATCTTCGGTTTAAAGAAAGGGCTGTTCTCGTTCTCGCACTTCGACGCGTTTCAGAAGAATATCGTGCGGGGACTGCCGAATCAGTGGCATTGCCCGGCGGGCGGGCGCTTCCTCTATATCTGCGAAGACGGGTTGGTGCACTACTGCTCCCAGCAGCGCGGGCATCCGGGAATACCGCTGGCCGACTACACTCGGGAAGACCTGATCCGCGAGGGAACAAAGCCGAAGGGATGCGCTCCGTTCTGTACGATCTCCTGCGTACATCAGACGGCGATGTTGGACGATTTCCGGACACGGCCGAAGGAGACGCTGGCGGGCATTCTGGATCGAGCCAGGGAGCGCGATCCGAACTGGCGGCCGCCGGTTGCGGTGAAGGCGCTTGAGTACCTGTTCGTTAGGAAATCGAAGCTACGGGACGCGTTTGCGAACGCAGCGCTGCGGATACTGGGCGCTTCTTCTAGCCGCGGGCTTTGACGGCGATTTTGCCGCCTTCGACAAGCTCAAACTGGCCTGCGCGCCATTGCAGCTTGCCTTGCATATAGCTGGCGGCCCAAATGACGAAGCCGAGCAGGTCGCGCATCGGATAGAGCCAGGCGTAGCGAAGGGCGTCAGGGTCGCGCGTAATGCCCCATCCAAAAATCAGCGATTCGAGAATGCGGTTCAGAAGCGCGCAGCCGAGAAAGCTGAACCCGATCAAGGGCGAATGCAGCAGTAAGCCGCCGACGAGACCCAGAATGCCGAACGGCATGGCGTAGATGAGACCCTCGCCGAAGTGTCCTTTCGGGCGGGAGTAACGCGTGCCGACGGCCCAGCGCAGCTCCTTATTCCAGAGCCGTTTCAAACTCATCGGGGCGACCACGTGCGCGATGACGTAGCGTGACAGGACCACGTTGTATCCGGCCTGCGCAACCAGGTTGCCCGTCATAAAGTCATGCGAGAAGTAGTGGCTGAGGGCGTCACAACCGCCGATGGCTTCGAGAGAATCACGCCGGAGCGCGATGGTCGGACCGAGGCCGAACTTCATGCCTTCCAGCAAGTTGGCAGTCAGCACGCCGGCCGTCATTTCGACACTCATCCCGATGCTGTCGAAGAAAGACCAGAGACCGCCGCGATTCAAACCGCGATAGATGCACGTGACCATGCCGTTTCGGGCATCGAGGAGCGGGCTGGTTACAGCGCGCAAGTACTCGGGATCGACCATCACGTCACTATCATTCGAGACGAGGATGTCGTAGGAGGCAACCTCGGCCATCTTGGCAATCGAATAGATCTGCGGATTCGGCCATTCAGGTTCGCCCGTGATGAGGATCCGGCACGGCACCCGCGGATACTCTTCGCGCACACGCCGAGCGACCGACAGCGCAGAATCATCAGCGTGATCCACCGCCATGATTACTTCAAATACCGGATACTCCTGTTCGAAGAAGCTCCGGATGTTCTCCGCCAGCTTGGGTTCCAAGCCATGCAGCGGCTTGAGGACGGAAACGCCGGGTAAATTCCGGGTATCCTGGGTGTGCTCCTCATCTTCTTGCTTCTTGGAATCGAGCTTGAACTTGATTGCGCCCGCGATGGCTAGGCACAGGAACACACACGAGGACGCTGTGCCGATGGCGGCAAGAACAACCAACGCCCATGCAAAGCTGAAAATCAATCCTAATGTTAGCATCGGGTAGCGCTTACAAAACCTCAGTATGGTTGTGATCTATCGAACATGCCTGTGATGTTGGTGACCGGTTGCGCCGGGTTTATAGGGAGCCACCTGACGGACCGTTTGCTGAGCGCCGGGCACCGGGTAATCGGAATCGATAATCTGTCGCGAGGCACGCTGCCTAATTTGTGCGATGCGCGGGGGAACGAGCGGTTTCATTTCATCGAGGCCGATCTGTCCGATCCTGCGGCCAGCCAGAAGGTTCTTTCCGGGACCGAAGTCGATACGGTCTGGCACATGGTGGCCAACTCCGACATTCCGGCTGGAGTAGCGGATCCCTCCATCGACCTGCGGGACACGTTTCTGACAACGTTCCATCTGTTGAATGCGATGTGCGGCGCCGGTGTGAAACGCCTGGCATTCGCGTCGAGTTCGGCAATCTATGGCGTCCACGAGGATGTCATCACGGAAGCGACTGGTCCCGTGCTTCCGATCTCGAATTACGGGGCGATGAAGCTGGCGGCGGAAGGAGCCATTAGCGCAGCGGTGGAACGCTTTCTGGAGCGGGCTTGGATCTTTCGATTTCCGAATGTGATTGGACCGCGCGCGACGCACGGCATCCTCTTCGACCTCTTGCGCAAGCTCGAGAAGCAGCCGAAGGACCTGGAGGTGCTCGGAGATGGCACGCAGCAGAAGCCGTATCTGCACGTGGCGGAACTAGTAGACGCGATGCTATTCATTGCGGAGCGCGCGAAGGAGCCGATCAACGTATTCAATATCGGCCCGACTGACGAAGGGGTCACGGTCCGGGAGATCGCCGAAGAGGTGATCCGGCAGGCGGCGCCCCAGGTTCCGATTCGCTTCACGGGCGGCAAGAAGGGCTGGATCGGCGATGTGCCGAAATTCCGGTACTCGATTGAAAAGCTGCGGCAGCTTGGATGGGCTCCTGAGAAAACATCACGTGAGGCAGTTCGTCGAGCGGTTGCGGAAATCCATCGCGAGTTCCAGGCCGGCATTGCATGATCATTACGCAAACTCCATTGCGCATCAGCTTTGCGGGAGGCGGGACGGATCTGCCGGCGTTCTATCGCCGGTTCGGCGGGGCCGTCGTGAGTACGGCCATCGACAAGTTCGTCTACATCAACGTCAACCGCAAGTTTGATGAGCGGATCCGGGTCAGTTACTCGAAAACCGAAGAGGTCGATTCGGTCGATCAGATTCAACACCGGATCGTGCGCGCGGCGCTAACCAGCATGGAGTTGCAGGGCGGCGTCGAGATCACGTCCATTGCGGATGTGCCTTCGACCGGAACCGGTTTAGGCTCTTCGAGCGCGTTTACGGTGGGCCTTCTCTTGGGCTTGAATGCGTTCATCTCGCGCTACGTATCGCCGGGAGATCTAGCGGCGGAAGCGTGCCGTGTGGAACTCGAATTATGCGGCGAGAAGATCGGCAAACAGGATCAATATGCGGCGGCGTTCGGCGGCTTGAACTTCATTCGTTTTGAACCGGATGACAGCGTGATTGTGGAGCCCATTCTGTGCACGGGCGAAGACCTGCACCGGCTCGAGTCTTCGCTCGTCACCTTCTATACCGGCAAGACGCGCGCGGCATCTTCCATTCTGATTGAGCAGAGCGACCGCAGCGAGACGGATGCAAATACGCAAAACCAGCTTCGGCGCATGACGGAGCTTGCGTATGTACTGCGGCGAGAACTGAATTCGGGCTACATCGATTCGCTCGGCCCGATTCTGGATGAAGGATGGGAGCTCAAGCGCGAAATGCATCCGAACATCAGCGATCCCGCAATTGACGAATGGTACGCGGCGGCACAGACAAGCCGGTGCGACCGGCGGTAAACTGCTGGGCGCCGGAGGTGGCGGGTTTCTGACGTTTTTCGCGCCACCCGAGAAACACGACGCCATTGAACAAGCACTTGGGCTGCGGAGGTTTGACCTTGGCCTCGAGCGCGGCGGCAGCCGGGTCCTGCTGTACAACAAACCAAGGCCTCGCGTGCGAAACGGCATAACGGAAGCTGGTTCGTGATGGGGCTGCGCCCCAGTGGTGAGTAGTCAGTGGTGAGTGGTCAGATCGAGACGGACTTTCAGGCGGCTTCCGCGGTGACTTGGGACTGGTAATTGGCGAGGACAGCGGGCGACATTGTATCGAGGGTGCGCTTTAGTTCCTTGATTGAAAATTCAAACCCAAATTCGGATGGGTTGAAGCGATCGCTTTTGCCTTCTTCGAGCGCGAGACTGTAGGCGGCGGCAGCTTTGTGGCGGCGGATGGAGGTCTGGCGCTGGCGCTCGGCTTGTGTCGCTTTCAGCTCGGCCATGTCCTTTTCCAGCATGCGGCGGAGGCGCGATTCCTGGAGCTGCAAGTTGCGGAACTGCTTTTCGTAGGCGAGAAAGATTTCGGTTTCGAGCAGGCCGGCGCGGAGTTCCGGATCGACATCCTTGTGCAGGTCCTTCATCTTCATGCGGCCCATTGCGTAGAGGCTGGCTTCGAGGCTGGGGATGCGACCCAGGCGCCAGGTCGTGTCGGCAATGCGCTGCACGATTTCCATCTCAACCAGGCCGACCGGCGTATAGTGTTCGCGGAAACCTTCAATGTGCCGCGCGTAGCGTTCGGCGTCTTCGTCCGGCAATAGGACGGTGCGGCCAGTCAACCCCGTTTTGACAGCGTTCTTCGAGACGATGCTTTTCCCTTCAGCGCTGACCGGACCGGTAGATTTCTGCGCATTCGTTTGATTGGCGGCGAGTTGGGCTTGCGACGACATATTGGTTCGAAACTCCTTGATGAAATGGAAAAGGGCCGGATGGCGCATAGCAGCGCTCCGGCCCTTTTGGGAAATTGTGGCAAAACGGGCGAAGTATTGATTCGATCGCGCAACGGCCTGCAAATCGGCGTCTGCACTCGGCGCGCCCGTTTGCGCTTTCGTTAGAGGAGTCTAGCATACCGTTCCAAGCGATTCCTTGGAAGTTATTGATTATGCTGTTGATTTAGGTTGTGACTGGGTTTTGGGCAACTGCCTGATTCGGGGGATTGTCGGGGTGCGTATGGCCAGAGCGAGAGTATCGTCTCCAACTGTCGGCAATTCGGGCACTAGGAAGCCAGCCGCCCGCTGCATCGACGGAATCGACAATGTGGCCAGTTCCGGTGCGCACTTCGCGCACGACGCGGGTGTCAATGGCATCGCGCGCAGGGGAGCTAGCGCCGGTGTTTTGCAGGACATTGCTGTAGGCGGCATTGGCCGATTCTGTTGTTATCGGCGGAGCGGGGAATGGAGCGGTCGCGGCGAGGACCGCACGCTCGTAATAGAAACCGGTGGCACGCCAGTTGTCGTTGGTTGCGCGATCGTTGCCTTCGAGAACATTGCCAGTCAAATAAAGCGAACCAGGCGCCACGGATTGTTCGCCTTCGAGAAACAGTTGCCGCTTTTGCATGGTGGAAGGACCGGGCTTAAGGTAGTTGGCGACATAGTTCAGCCGGTCAAACTCGCCATACCCTGCTGCTATGCGACAGTCGTAGACAACGTTGTTACGGAAGTCAGCGTCCACTGCTGCCTGGAAGCGCGGATTTCGGCCATTGTTGTGCACAAAAAGATTGTGGTGCCAGCTCACGCGAATGCCGCTGGCGATGGACGCGTATCCATGGCCATCGAGGTTCAGGGCCTCGCTGAGAATGCACCACTGGATGGTGATGCGGTCCGCGAACTTGGTTGTGGAGAGAATCTTGTTAGTGGACCAGCTGCGGTGATCTCGCTTCCCTCCGGCAGGTCGTCGAAGGTACCGCGAGTCGCGACACGGCTGGCAACGAGTGTGACTTCGTCGCGGGGAGGCACTGCGCTGAGCCGGATGGTAAGTCGGCAGTGGCTGGTGGCATCGTGCGCTAGGCGCAACCCGAAGTAGCGCGATGAGATGACGATCGGAGTCACTCCGTGCTCGTCGAGCGTGAAGGCAAGCGTGGCTGATCCGGGAGTACCACCAGGGTCGGCGGCACTGGAGAGTTGAACAAATTCCAGCGCGCTAATCGCGGTTGCATTCGAACCCTCAATTGAGAGAGTAGCGTCGGAGCCAAGCCCTTCTCCCACAGTGAGTGTGAGGCCGACGAACGTGCCGCCCCGGATAGATAGCATGCTGTGATTCATGCGACCCGTGGATCCGGTCGCGCCGCCTATGAAGATGTCCATTGCATCTTCAAGGGAGCCGCTGTTGAGGGTGAACGTGCCATCGCCGCCGGTGTATTCGCCGATAACCAGCGAGTCCTGGCGGATAAGTAGATCGCCGCCATCCACGGTGACACGCGAGCGATCACCACGATGCAAGCCCACATGAGACGAGCGACTGAAAAAGAGCCCCGCGGAATAATGACTGAAGCGTTGCCGCCGATTGTGGCTTCCTGAAATACTGTCGGGATACCGTTCGACCAATGCGCAGCATCGGTCCAGCGGCCGGTGCCTTTCGTCCAAGTCGTCTCGATCCCGGACTGCGCGAAAGCGAGGGGAATTAGGAGCACCGAAAGAAGGAGGAACCTCAAAAAGCAGCCCTTTGGGTAAGGGGAATCCACGTTATGAGAATATGCTGGCGGAAGAACCTGGTTCTCATTTTCCGGGATTGACGTGCCGGCCTGGACGGTCGGCTACGCGCTGGTCAAAACAGACCACTGTGCTAAGCGCGATGCGCGCCAAGCAGGCAAGAAACTCGCCACCATGCTACAGAACAGCAATAGGACGGCCGCAGTTATAGATACAGGCCACTCGACGGGAGAGGTCTCAAAGACTGTGGCGCGTATAGCGCTGCCGACCAGAAACGCTCCGGCACAGCCAAACAACATACCCGTCCCGGCAATTGCTGCAGACTCCCGACACATCATCGCGATCACGTCGGTTCTGGTTGCACCGACCGCAAGCCGCAAGGCAATCTCGCGCGAGCGCTGCCCGGCAGAGAATGCTACAACTCCGAACATCCCGATCGTTGAAAGAAACAGCGCCAAGGAGGCAAAACTGGAGAACAGCGTTGTGGCGAAATGGTCGCTCACCAGGGAAGCATTGCGCAACTCGGACATGGTTTTCGTCATTGCGAGTGGAACGTCGGGGTCGACTTCGTTTACAGCATTATGAATTTGCTTCACCATGGCGTTCGGATTTCCCAGTGTGCGGACCGCGATTGCTGCGACAGGGAAGCCACTCTGCCAAAAGTCGACGTCGATCTCGGGATTAGCCTCGCGCACACTGCGGGTCCTAACCGTTTGGAAGACTCCCACTATCTGCCAGGCAATCAGCTTACCGGGTCGGGCGTTTGACGTCTGATCCTCCATCAGCAAGCGCTGACCGAGCGGGTTTAGATGGGGAAAAAAGCGCTTCACAAATCGGTCGTTCACCATGGCGACTCGCACACTCGATGCAGTGTCGCTACCGTCGAAGCTGCGACCGGCGAGCAGTTGAATGCCCAACGTGCGGATGGAACTCGGGGTTAGCATCTGGAAATCCGCTTTCGGCTGCTGCGATAAATTTCGGCCGTTCGGCTGATCCGCCAGCGCAAAGGTAACCTGCAGCCCCAAACTGTCCAAGGGACGCCATGCCATTACAGCCGTTGAAAGTACGCCATGGACGCTGTTGAGGCGCTCCACCATTCGGCGGTAATAAGCACGGATTTCAGCTTGTTGCGGGTCGCCCGCAAGCGAATTAGGATTCAGATAAAACGTGAGCAGATGGTCGGTGCGAAACCCGAGTTGAACGTGATTCAACTGCCACAGGCTGTGAATGAACAAGCCCGTTCCCGAGAGCAAGCTGAGCGATAGGGCGAATTGCCCGCACAGGGACAGCTTTTGTAAGCGTTGCCTGCCGCGGCCCATGCTCGATCCGGATCCATCCTTGAGGGCGTGTAGCGGCTGCACTCGTTCGGCATACCAAGCGGGGGCACACCCAAATGCCAGCCCAGCAACACCGCAGTGGCAAGTGCAAATAGCAGGACGGGCAAGGAAATGGACACATCTGCTTCAGGCGGCAACTCGTTTGCCGACATCAAAGCTACCACGATGCGCACGATCGCAAATGCAAAGGCAATGCCGCTGAGTCCTCCCGCAACAGAGAGGGCGAGGCTCTCTGCCAGGAACTGACGGAAGATCGCGCCGGGTCGAGCGCCAATGGCACGGCGGATAGCGATTTCTTTCTGGCGTGCGATTCCGTTCGCGAGAAACAGACTGCCCAAATTGATGCAGGCGATCAGGAGCAGACAGCCAGAGGCACCTAAGAGCATCCAAATCGTCTCTGCCCGGCGTGCCGGTGTGGACCAGTTTCGAAAGGGCCGAATGTCAGTGCCCCAACCCGCATTGGTGGCAGGAAATTCTCTGGCGAGATTCGCCGCGACCACGTCCAACGTCGATCGCGCCTGGGATAGCGGGACGCCTTGTTTCAATCTGCCAACGACGGCCCAATACCTGTTGCCACGATCAGCCTCGGTCGGCACTGGAACTAACGGCACCGCGAGTTGCTCGTCCCTCCTGTCGTACACACCAGGCGGCAGGACGCCGACCACGGTCGTGAGTGTCCCGTTAATAGGATCTGCCGTCCGACAATCGACCGATTTCCGCCAAGATTCTGCCACAATCTATGGGACAAGATGACGACGTTCTCATTCGGCTGATCTTTTTCAAAAGCAAACCCGCGTCCGAGAAAAAGTGGGATCCCCAGCAATGGGAAATATCCAGGTGTGACCCGAAGCCCATTCACATAAGTGCGGTAGTGATCGCCCTCAACGTTGAAATTGTCGTCCCCGAATGCTGCCAACTCGCTAAACGCACCACCGTTGTGCTTCCAGGACAGATAGTCCTCAATCGACGATCCTTGCCGCTCTCCGTTCAACGTAGAAGAGACCAGCACAAGCTGATCTGGCTGGCGATAGGGTAGAGGAGCCAGGAAAACTGAGTAGACGATTGAGAACATCGCCGCGGTCGTCCCAACACCGAGAGCTAATGTGAGCAGAGCGGTGGCGGTAAGCCCCGGCCGGTTTCGAAAGACTCTGAACCATTGCCGCAATTGTTGCAAGACATCTCCTGATGAGCGGGCAGCGAACAACGGAGGCGCTCAGATACGCACATTTTCTTTGGTGCGACCCTCTTGTCCTTTCAATTATCAACGTTTTCGGGACCTGCCGCTATCCGTGGACAACGGGTTCACTGATTGTCGTGTGATAACTTCCGACGTGTGACGAGGCGGTACGTGCTCTACGCACTTCGCTTGCTGATTCATTTCTCTGCAATCAGTTTTCTGGTTGTTGCATTTGCTTCCTTTGGCGGCCAGTTGGCAGGGGTTGAGCGACAGTCGGAAACGTCGGCTCAACAAGGGAGGGCGCAAGTAGGAACAATCTCCGGTAAAGTACTGGACGGAAGGCTTCGTGTGCCAGTCGAAGGAGCCCAAGTTGTGGCTAGTCGCCTGGCCCTTCACCCGGATGACAAGCCAGATTACCATTCGACCGATTCTCGAGCCGACGGGTCCTTCGTTCTGACGCAGATCCCTTTCGGCACATATATCGTGAGCGCTGATAAGGACGGTTATGTCTTCGGGAGTTGCCGCATAACGGTATCATCATCTCGCGATATCACGACTGAGATCCTTCTTCAGGCACCAGCTAGCATCACGGGCCGTGTCTTAGATGAGGAGCATCACGGCATTCCCGGACTGCTCGTCGGAGCGTGGACTGTGGCTTATCAGCATGGTCGCCCAGTGGTCATGCAGTCCGGACATGCGATTACCGATCGGACTGGTACCTACCAAGTAGGCCAACTGCGGCGGGGAACCTATTTTGTTGGTGTGTTGCCGCCTCTGCTTATCCCCAAACAGGGCAACCCGTCGCAGGCTGAAATGCAATCTCGGCCCACAAGCGCTCGGGCGTTCTATTCGGCATCTCCAACTCTCGATGGCGCAAGTAAGATCCCCGTCGAAGAAGGGCAACAGGTGACCGGAATCGATATCGCTATGCGTACGGTAAATGGGTATTGCATAACGGGTTCGCTTCCCACATGGCTCGTGGGCGGAGGGGCGGTGACCGTGACGTTGTCGGAGAGCGGTTCGAGTACCGAACTGTGGATTGGGACAGGACGCATCAAGGCGACAAGACGGTTTCACTTTTGCGGTGTTCCCTCCGGCGATTATGTCCTCAGTGCGGTGCTTTCTCCTAGCGAGCGTAAAACTAGCTGGGTGGCCTCGGAAGCAATCACCGTTGATAAGGGGAATGTAACTGCTGAACCTCTGTCCTTCGAACAAGCGCGAGAATTGCGTGGCCACATCCTGGTTGACAAGGGACAACTGATTGCCCAACGCCCTCCCGAGGTTGGTGTGCGGTTGGAGCCTGTTGACCGGCTGCCTTTTGCGGATGAGGATACGACTCCAACGTTCGGAAACAGCGGTCATTTTGTATTTCACAGGCTCTATTTAGGGAGATATTGGGTGAACATCACCAGCATCTCACCGGGATACTACGTCAGTAGCATTTCGACAGGCAGACATGACGGCCTTCGCGAGCCGATCGATATTGATGAAGGCGACCTGGTCATTACCGTTAGATCGGATGCCCCGTCCCTAGCCGGAACCGTGACTAACGAAGATGGAAGCGACTTAACTCCAGTGACTACGGTTGCGCTTATCGACGACTCGTCGTCTATCGGGCCAGTTCGAACCGCTCACGTTGATCAGACAGGCAGGTTTTCCTTTGACAATCTCGCACCTGGAAGTTACAGCATAGTCGCCTTGTCTGGATTGCCGCCAGACCAAGCTGAAGACCCGTCCATCATCCGTCAGTTCACGTCGCAAGCCAGGCAACTCAGCCTCGGCCCGTATACAAGTCAAGAGGTCCAGTTACATCCGATTAGCACCCGGTGATCGCGTCGATTCATCTAGCCGGAGTTATATCTGGGCCAGCGATGGGTCCGTGGTCACACTCGCTGCGGCGCGGTGAGCATTTCCCGCACTTTTAGAATCAGTTCTTCCGCGGAGAAGGGCTTCTGCAGAAAACCTGCACCTGCATTCAGGATTTCGGGGACACTCGTGCTGGCGTAACCCGACATGTAAAGCACCTTAAGTTCTGGCCTTTGCATCGTGATGATCTTGGCCATAAGGGGTCCTTTGACCTTTGGCAAGGATATGTCGGTGAGCAGTAAATCAATTTTGCGCTGATCACTTTGTGAAATCTGAACGGCGCGCTCGGCGTCCTCTGCCGCGAGCACGGCGTAACCGCTCGCCTGCAGGGAAGTTCGCAGTATCTCGCGCAGCGAATCAGCATCTTCGACGAGCAGAATGGTCTGCCCGGACGGCGTGAATTCCGGCTCAATATGCGCAGGAACTTCAAGCTTGCGCAGCTGAACCGTACTGGGCAGATAGACGGAAAACGTGGAGCCCCGACCGGGCTCGCTGCGCGCACAAACATTGCCGCCACTCTGCTTAGCAATGCCGTATACGGTTGCCAGCCCCAGGCCGGTTCCCTTTTCGGGTTCCTTGGTGGTGAAAAACGGCTCGAATATCCGGGCTAACGTTTCCTGATCCATTCCCGTACCGGTATCCGTGACGGTCAAGCAAACATAATGCCCCGCTTTCAGATCAACGCCCCGAACAGCTTCGATGCTACCAACCTCCACATTCCTGGTTTCAACCGTGACGCGGCCACCCTCTGGCATCGCATCGCGCGCATTGATGCAGAGGTTCAAGATAACCTGCTCCATCTGGCCGGGATCTGCCTCAATCAGGTCGAGATCGGGCTCGAGTACGGGTGCGATTTCAATCTCTTCTCCGAGCAGCCGCTGCAACATTTTCCTGAGCCCGGCGACGATTTGGTTCAGGTCAATCACTTTCGGTTGCAAGACTTGTTTGCGGCTAAAGGCCAGGAGCTGGCGGGTGAGCAGGGCCGCGTGCTGTCCGGCGTGGAGGATTTCCCGCACGTCATGACGACTGGCTTCATCGAGCGCACGGCGTCTTCAGAAGATTTTCGCTGTAGCCGTTGACGACACCGAGAACATTGTTGAAATCATGAGCAACACCGCCGGACAATCTCCCAATGGCCTCCATTTTCTGGGCTTGGCGGAGGGCCTCTTCGGTTTGGTCGTGCTCGATACGAGCGCGCAGGACGATGAGGCCAAACGCGAGATCATCAGCCAGTTCCTCCAACAGCCGAATCTCTTCCGGCGTGAACGAGCTGGCCTCGGTTGAGTAAATTGCGATTACACCGAAGACCCTTCCGTCCTCGTCCTTCAAGGGGAAAGGCAATCACAGAGCGATAGCCGCGCTCGAGTGCGCTAGCACGCCACGGAACGAACGCGGGATTCGTAGAGAGGTCCTGGGTGTAGGCAGTTTCCCCAGTGCGGATTGCGACGGCGGCCGGTCCGGAACCGAGTTCGCCTTCAGCCCACGTAAGTCCCGCGCGCGCTAGATACCCTTCCTCAACGCCGCCCCACGCGACAGGCCGGATTGTCTTCGCTTCATCGTGTTCCACATACCCCACCCAGGCCATGCGGTAGCCCGCGTCGTCGCAAACGATGCGGCAGATTTCATTGAGCAGAGTTCGTTCGTCCACGGCTCGTATGAGAGCCTCATTGCAATTGCTGATGGCGCGCAATTCGCGATTCAGGCGGCGCTGCGTTTCCTCGCTCTGCTGAAGAGCAAGCTGGGCCTGCTGCATCTCCAGGTTGTGCCTAACCAGTTCGCGGGTCCGGCTTTCCATGGCCCGTATGCGGAACCTGTATCCTGACCAGACCAAGGAAAGAAGAACACTAGCGGCTGCAAATCGAAACCACCACGTTCCCCACCAGGGCGGTAGAACGCGAATACGGAGGGTAGCTCCCGTTTCGTTCCACACACCGCGGTTGCTGGAACCCTGCACACGGAATTCGTAATGCCCGGGCGGCAGGATGGGAAATGTGACCAGCCGGTGGTCGCTGGCGCCTTCGATCCACTGGTTGTCGAGGGGCTCCAGTTTGTAGCGGTAGCGGTTTCGAAGGGGATTGGCATAGCTCAGGGCGGCGAACTCCAGCGAAAACTTATTCTGCCGGTACGAAAGCGACAACGAATCCGCGTATGAAATCGATTTTTTGAGCGGAGAAGCGCTGCCGGCCTGTATCGTTTCGCCGAATAAGCGAAATTCCGTCAACCTGACCGGCGGAACAAACGGGCGGTCGATCACATGGTCTGGAAAGAAAGCCGTCACGCCTTTAATTCCGCCAAAGAACATCTCGCCATGCAGGTCTTTGAAATAAACGCTGAAATCGCTGAACTCGTCGCCTGCCAATCCATCTTCGGCGTAGTAGTTCTCGAAACGTTCGGGCATGCGGATCGAACTTGGATAAACCGTTTCCGGTCGATATCCAGAGATTTCCTGCGCTGTCTTCCAGAATGCCCTCTATGGCGTTATTCGGCAGCCCGTCCCGCTCGTCAAAAACGGTGAAGCCGCCGGTGAGACGATCGAAGCGGTTGAGCCCGTTCTGAGTGCCAACCCACAGGTTGCCGGAGTGGTCGACGCATAACGCGTTCACGCGATTGTTGCTGAGGCTGCCCCGGAGGTTGGGATCGTTCTTGTAGGCGACGAGTTTGCCCGTTCCTACATCCAGCCGCTCTAAGCCCCACTCATACGTACCCATCCAGATCGATCCATCCTGGTCTTCGGCCAGAACCCGGTAGATCCTGCTCTCGACCGGTCCATCGAACCGGAAGACGGTGAACTGCCCGGTGCGCATATCCATGCGATTGAGACCATCCTCGGTTCCGGCCCAGACATTGCCTTCGTGATCGAGCAGTAGCGACCTTATGTAGTCATTGCTCAGGCTCGCCGGATTGGCCGGGTCATGCCGGTATGCTTCGAATCGTCCCGTCTTGCGATCGAACCGATTCAAGCCCCCTGCCCAGGTGCCGAACCACAGGAATCCCGCGCGGTCTTCGACGGTCGCGGAGATGTTATTCGCGGCGATGCTTGCGGGGTTCGCTGGATCGTGCCGGTAGAATGTGTACCGCCCCGTCTTTCTGTCCAGCCGATTCAGTTGGTTTGTGCCCACCCAAAGAATCCCCTGGCTGTCCTCAAATACCGAGAGCACATAATCGCGATTCAGGCTGTTCGGATTGCCCGGTTCGCTCCGATAGGTGGTGAATGGGGATGGTTCGCTCGGGAAGCGGTTCACTCCGCCCCCATCCGTGCCGACCCAGATGCCACCTTCCCGATCCTCGATCAGGGACAGCGCATCGTTGCTGTCCAGGCTCGCAGGATTGCCCGGATCGTTGCGATAGCGTGTGAACATGCGGCGCTGTCGATCAAACTTGACGACGCCGTCGGGCTTCGTCGCGAGCCACAGCATCCCGTGCTGGTCTTCGAGGATTGCGGAGCAGCCGCGCATCCCTGGCGTACCAGGCCACTGGTCAAAGAATGTATATGTGGTAAAGACGCCGGTCTTCCGGTCGAGCGAGGTCAGGCCGCCGCCGCGCGTCGCGGAGAACCAGAGCGTCCCGGAACGATCTTCGAAAATGCGGTCCAGAGGGGGCTGATAGGGGCTCGGATAATGGCGAAGGACG
Source organism: uncultured Acidobacteriaceae bacterium (assembly GCA_963795905.1). Classification (GTDB taxonomy): domain Bacteria; phylum Acidobacteriota; class Terriglobia; order Bryobacterales; family Bryobacteraceae; genus Bog-105. Next base: position 305,028 of record CAWCJG010000006.1, read on the forward strand.
CGGCCGGTCCGAGGGTCGAAGGCGTCGGGTCCGGCGGCTGTGGCAACCCAGAGAATACCGTCCCTGCCTTGGAGCACGAACCGGGCATCGTCGCTGCTGAGGCTGTGAGCATCGTCTGGATTGTGGCGGAAGTGAGTAAATCGCCAAGAGCGCGGATCCAGCCGATCAAGGCCGTTGCGTGTAGCCAGCCACAACATCCCGTCCCGATCCTGCGTGATGTCCTCGACGTGTCCAGCCAGGCTCCGAGGATCGGCGGGATTGGAGCGGAAGTGGATGAATGTCCGGGTGACGAGATCAAAACGGTCCAGGCCCTGATCGACAGCGATCCACAGCGCGCCGGAGCGGTCCTGAAACATCGCGTAGACGAAGACTCCACCGATGCTGTTGGGGCTATTGGCCTCGGGTTTGAAGGTCAGGAAACGATAGCCGTCGTACCGGTTCAACCCGTTGTACGTGCTGATCCACAGGAACCCTTGCGAGTCTTGCAGGATATGGTCGACACGGCTCTGGGAAAGCCCTTCTTCGGTGGATAGATGAGTGAACCGGATGTCTTTCCCATCGATTAGCGGCAGTTTCACGATGGTGACGCTTGGCGGGCTTTGGCGCGGCGCGGAGAGGAGCGTAACAACCGCGAGCAGAAACGCGGCAGTTATGCGGCCGGGCGCGCTGGTCATATCGGCTGCCCGGTTCCATGTAGCTCGGATGCCAAGATATGGCCCTCGTAAAACACAGGCGCCCTCGGCGTGTCGAAGACCCCGTCAAATGAGCCTGCACCACAGTATGTACCGATCGCTTCGGCGTCCGCAAGGATCTCGTCCCCAACCGTATGAGTCGCTCGCGGTTTGTAGATATCAAATCGAAGTAGGTTCCCGGTCGCGCCCGAGCAAGGCGGCAAGCGTGCTTAGTTCCCGATGACTGGGACCTGTGTCCCTCCAAACCAGACTCAGCGTAACGTCACGCAGACCACGATCTGGCAGTTGCAAACGCGCCAGTTCTCCGCTTTTCAGCTCTTGTTCTATGCGATAAATCGGAAGCCAGCCGAAACCGATTCCGGCGCGAATCGCCGCCACGGCCGCATCCACCGTGCCCACGGCCAGGCACCGTTGCAATGGACCGCGCGGCTGATGAACCTTTCTCCCCGGACTGCCGCCTTCAATAATGATCAGCGTATGCTGTATCAAATCAAGCCGCGTCGGCTTGCGATCCCTCTGCGCGAGAGGATGATCCGGGCGAGCGACCGCTTGCATGCGTATCTGGATCAAAGGGCGCACGAAGTATTCTGTGGTCCTGAAGCCCGAAATACAGAGATGTGCATTGTGCACCGAAAACTCCTCATCTGCCGACAGGAACGTGCTCTGCCGGAGGTGAGGCCGCACAGAAGGGAAACGGCGCATCAGTTCTGACAATGCAGCAAACAGATGCTCATTAGGGAAAAGGCTGTCCACCGATAAACGGACCTCCACTCCTTCACCCAACGCGAGCGATTCGGCCGAGTGTTCGATCTGCCGGAATCCCGAGAGGAACGGTTCTGCTTCGGCGAGTAAAGCGCGTCCAGCCTCCGTCAGGCAAGCCTTCCTTCCACGCAACTCAAAAAGCGACACGTTCAGCTGCTTTTCGAGTTGCTCGACGGCATAGCTGATTGTCGATTGGGAGCGATGGAGTTTCTCGGAAGCGGCCCGGAAGCTGCCCATATTCACCACGGCCTGCAAAATCTCCCATTCGTCCAGTGTCGTTTTCATCCTCAGGTGAATATATCGAAAAATTCGATCAATCGCCTTTCAAAAATACGACTTTCGTGACTACAGCCGCTCGCATAGGATGACAATTGTGCGTTTACACGAAGGAATTGCCTTTACAGTGATCACGTCGGCATTGCTGGCCACGGCAGCGGTTTGCTGGGGACAGAGCAGTGAGGACTTCCAACCGGCCTCGACGAACGTATGGGGCGCCGAGTACCCCCGTGTGGCGAGCGACAACCGGGCACAATTCCGCGTGAAAGCTCCGAACGCGACGAAGGTGCAGTTGAACTTTTGGGGCAATCCGAAGATCGACCTAGAGAAGCAAGCGGATGGGTTTTGGACTGTGACGACGGCTCCGCTGGTTCCCGGATTCCACTACTACACGCTTCTGATCGATGGCGCTGAGGTGAGCGACCCGTCAAGCCACACGTTTTTCGGAGGCGGCAAGGATGCCAGCGGGATCGAGGTTCCCGAGAAAGGTTCGACATATTACCTGCCGCAGAACGTGCCGCACGGGCAAGTGCGCGAAATCTGGTACGACTCGAAGGTGACGGGGACCTGGCGCCATGCACTCGTTTACACCCCGCCCGGCTATGACAAAGACACCAAAACTCGATATCCCGTGCTCTATCTGCAGCACGGAGCCGGAGAGGATGAAACGGGATGGACCAAGCAGGGGCACGCGAATTTCATACTCGACAACTTGCTCGCGTCGGGGAACTGCAAACCGATGATCATAGTGATGGCATATGGTTATGCACGGTATGCCGGCCATCCGATGCCGGACATGAACAAGCCATTTGGTTCTCCTGAAGCAATGAAGGCCATGCAGGAGATGGCGAGCGCCTTTGAGGACGACCTGACGCAAGTTCTTGTCCCGTTCATCGACGCGCAGTATCGGACATTGCGCGATCGCGATCATCGCGCCATGGCGGGTTTATCGATGGGCGGCATGCAGACGTTCCAGATTACGCTGGATCATCTGGACATGTTCTCGTACATCGGCGGATTCAGCGGGGCCGGCGGTCTGTTCATTCTTGGTGGCCAGAAATTCGACAGCAAGACGGCCTACCACGGGGCACTTGCGGATCCGGATGCATTCGCCAAGCGCGTGCACCTGCTCTGGATCGGAGTGGGAACCGCGGAGCCGGAGCGGATCCATACAGGCCTTATGAACTTCCATCAAGCGCTTGAGGAAGACCACATCAAGCACGTGTTTTACGAGTCGCCGGGCACTTCGCATGAGTGGCAAACGTGGCGGCGAGACCTGAAAGACTTCGCGCCCAGGCTGTTTCAATAAGAACGTGCAAACCGCTCCAGGGTGCAAGGAAATATGCGTCATCGGGCTGCTGCTGGCGCTTGCTTCTCCGACGCAGGCGTTGGACGGGCAGATCGGGATTCATGATCCCTCCACAGTTGTGATATGCGACGGCAAGTATTACACCTACGGCACGGGCGGCACTTCTCTGGTATCCGATGACGGCTGGACATGGCGCCGCGGCACTGCCCTGCCGCGCCGCGGACTTGCGCCCGACGTGATCCATCTTGGCGATCGCTATTTCCTGTACATCGCAGCAAATAGTGGCCCGACGAAGGCGGCCGTCAACCTGCTCTCGAACAAGACGCTCGATCCCGAGCGCTCCCGACTACAAATGGGAAGAGGGCGGAGTGGTCGCCTCCTCCGACGGAGTGGAAGACTCGAATGCCATTGACCCGGGCGTTTTTCTTGATCCCAACACCAAGCGTTTGTGGCTTACGTACGGTTCCTACTTCGGCTATATCCGGCTTGTAGAGCTTGATCCAAAGACCGGCAAGCGCCTTCATCCAGGCGACAAGCCGCGCAACATCGCGATCAACGGAGAGGCGTCGGACATGATCTCTCACGATGGATGGTATTACCTGTTCGTCACGCATGGCAGTTGCTGCCGCGGCGCTGACTCGGGGTATAACATTCGCGTTGGACGCGCAAAGAGTGTCGCGGGCCCATTCGTCGACAACATGGGGATCGACATGATCCAGGGTGGCGGCAAGCTGTTTGTGGGCTCGTCGGGGCGCGTGATTGGTCCTGGCCACTTCGGGCTTCTCAATCTTGGAGACGGCGTACAGAAATTTTCGCTCCACTATGAGGCTGACCTCGACCGGGGCGGCGCCAGTGTGCTCGACATTCGCCCATTGCTCTGGAAAGATGGATGGCCTGTGGCCGGCGAAAATGCCCGGCAAGGCACGTACCAGATCCAATCCATCCGCACAGGCACATCGCTCGAATTGGCTGTGGAAGGCTATCCGGTTGGCGGACCGCCCGTCCGGCGCCGTCCTGGAAGCGGCGGCCCCGGAGCAGGCTTTTTCGCTGGCCGCGGCACGCCCATCCCCGACCAAGACGTAGCGGAAGTGTCGCGCCGCTGGCCCACGGGTGACATACAGGTCCGCCTCGCCAACTATATGTGCCAGGCCCAGCAGAAGTGGACCATCACTCCGGTCGCCGATTCCGGCGGTTATCCCGGCTCACCGTATTTCAAGATCAGCATCGCCGGCACCGAGCGAGTGCTGGCTGCGACGCCTGATGCCGAACTGGTTACGAGCAGCACTTTCACCGGAGCGCCTGAACAGCTCTGGCGTTTCGATCAATTGGCGGATGGAACTTGGCGCATCATGCCCAAGGTGGTTCCGAATTCCAAAGAAACGCTGGCGCTCTCGGCTGTGGGGAGCAGTTCCGCAACCCTCGCCAAATTCAATCCGCAGAGCGATAAACAGCGCTGGATGCTGGCGACGCCATGACACGATCCATCGGGCTGCTAACGTCCATTCCCCTTTTCACCCTGCTGCTGTGTGCTCAGGCGCCGCCGACCACGCTGAGCGCTCCCAAAACGGCGACGACCAAAACGGGTGAGGACGGCTTCATCAAGCGCTGGCTTCTGCTAGAGCCGATCGACGCCAACGGTCTCACAGATAGTGCGGTACAGGCAGCCGTCCATAAGGACTACTTCCCCAACCAGTTCACGATCATTCCTCGCGACGGCGAACAGGTGATGGTCAACGGTACGCCGCTGACCTGGCACGCGGTGGATACGGCGAACTACAACGTAAACCTATTCCATTTCGCACGTGCACTCAACAAGAAGACCTCGGATGTCCTATTTTGGGCGGTCACCGTAATCCAATCGCCGCGGGAGATGCGGAACGTCCGGCTTGCCATCGGATCCAACGCTGCATCGGTTTGGTGGTTGAACGGGCAGGAAGTCATTGGCATCTACGGTGATCGACAAACGGTGATCGACGACGGGGTATCGAAACGCCTTACGCTGAAGCAGGGCTCAAACGTGGTGCGTGCAGCGATAGTGAACGGCGGGGGTGCGACTGACTTCTGCGCACGTTTCCTCGACTCGGAAGACAAACCGATGGGCGGACTCACGGTTACTCTTTCACCAACAAGTTCCTCTCTAGTGAAACGATGAAAACTCCAGTTCTTCTCTCTTTGGCGCTCGGTCTCGCCGCCGGTCTGCAAATGACCGGTCAGGTCCAGACGGAGGTGCCGGCGCCGGTAAAAGGCGCAAAGCCAGTTACAGTCGAGCACATCAAGGTACACGGGGCGTCTCTCGAAGGCAACCTGGAAGGCGATGCAGTCGATCGCGACGTGTTCGTTTTCCTGCCCCCGAGTTATTCTGGCGAGCCCTCGCGACGTTACCCAACGGTTTATGCTTTGCACGGCTACTCGATCGGCGCCGAGCAGTGGACGCATGAGATTCACGTGCCGCAAACGATCGAGGGCGCTTTTGCGGAAGGCGCGCAGGAAATGATCGTGGTGCTACCCGATTCGAAAACAATCCATAACGGATCTATGTACTCGAGTTCGGTGACAACGGGCAATTTCGAGAAGTTTATCGCGCATGACCTTGTGTCGTATATCGACGCGCATTACCGCACGATTCCGAACCGGGCGAGCCGCGGCCTGGTTGGTCATTCGATGGGAGGCTATGGTGCGACGCGCATTGGCATGAAGCACTCGGATGTGTTCGGCAGCCTGTACATCATGAGTCCGTGCTGTTTGGCGCCGCGTCCCGCCGGGCCCGCCGATCCGGATATTGAAAAGAAGCTCGCAGCAGTGAAGAGCGAAGAGGACTCCGCCAAACTGCCATTCTTTTTGCGCGCGCAGTTGGCGACCGCAGCCGCCTGGTCTCCGGACCCGGCCAATCCACCGCTGTATCTCGACTTGCCAACTAAGAACGGGGTACCCCAGCCCGATGTCCTTGCAAAATGGACGGCAAACTCTCCTCTCGCTTTCCTGGACCAGTATGTGGACAATCTTCGGCAGTACCGAGCCATTTCGATCGACGTCGGCGACCAGGACGGGTTACGAGGCGATACGACCAAACTGCACGAAGCGATGGATAAATACGGGATCAAGAATAGCTTTGAGGTGTACTCAGGCACCCATACAAGCAGGGTGGCGGATCGTTTTCAGAACCACGTGATGAAGTTCTTCAGCGAGACTCTTGCTGCTCAATAGGATGTAGATTCTTGCGGCTTATTCAAATACGCGTAGAAGTCGAAGCCGGAACCGGTAAGCAATTTGGCGACGTATAGTATCTGTCCGTAGTGCATGGCAAAGTGCTCAATTACGTGGTAGATCGCCTCGATGGCGGGGACGTCCGGCGAGACCTGAATATTATGTCTCCGCAGCAGATCTTCGGTCGACAGGCGTTGCAGCAGTTCGTCGACCTGGCGCAAGGTGGAATCGAGCTGGGAACGCACTTGCGCCAGCGGAATGCGATCCCTCTGAGCAAATTCAGAATCGCGGTCGCGCTGATTGGCCAGACCTCCGAGGCTCTGCAATATCCATTGGCGGATGTTTCCGTTCAGGTGCAACAATAAGTTCCCGATGCTGTTGCTGGCTTCGTTTGGACGCCACCAAACCTGGTCCTCCGTGAGGCCATCGAGACAGGTATTGAGGCGGGGCCACATCTCCTGGATCAGCGTGCGCCGCGAAAAAGCCAGGAAAGTGTTTGTCAATTCCTCAGAAGATTCCATGGTCAACAGCTTAAAACTTCGGTACGCGCCGAGGGTCTGGAGCAGACAGGTTCAAGCAACGGATTGGGCATCCGACCGTCAGTCACAGCGCTTGACAAAAATTCGCAAATTCCAAAAAGCCACTCACTTTCATAGCCTTACGGCCGAAAAATAGCACATCGACGCAGCGCCGCGACGCCTCAGGTTGCTGAGCCCCATGTTGCACTGAAGTCGCCCGTATCGACTACGGTCATGACTCTGACGTGAGGCAAAATGCAAAAACTTCGGCACCTGGTATCGACTGTCATTCTCATTGCGACACTCTTTATCCAATGCGCACTCGCGCAAACCAACCTGACTCAAATTCGAGACACGATCTATAACTCCAACGGCACGCCGTTCAATGGAACGATCGTCATCACCTGGAACGGAAGCGCGTCGACGCTGTCAGGCACCGTATCCCCTCTGAGCACTTCGGCACGCATTTACAATGGCGCACTCTCGGTTCTGCTCGTCCCGACAACAACGGCGGGCGGTAGCTCTTATTATCAGGTTGTTTATTCCAGCAGCGATGGCACGACGCAATGGACTGAGACCTGGCAGGTACCGCCGAGTTCGAACGCGCTTAGTGTTTCGGGAGTCCGTACTTCCTCGACCGCGGGAAGCGGCGGCAGCACCGGTTCCACCGGAACAACGGGGGGCACTGGAACGGGAAGCACGCAATATGCAACCCTTCCGATCGCAATGAGCCAGGTCACGGGCCTGACAAGCGCGCTCAGTACGCTAACGACTAATATTAGCGGCGTACAGACTTCGGTCTCGACGTTGAACAACAATGTGAGCACCCTTCAGAGTTCATTCGGCTCGCTGAGTGGGACGGTTACGGGACTGCAGAGCAGCTTGAACACACTGACAACCACGGTCAACGGGCTTTCCGCGAATGTTTCGTTTGCGTTTGTGGATGGAGATATTCCGGCGGGAACTCTGAACGGATCGAATACGGCGTTCACTCTGTCGCAAACACCGTCTCCTGCGACCAGTTTGGCCTTGTATCGAAACGGCCTGTTAGAGAGGCCCGGCATCGATTTCACGCTCTCTGGTGCGGCGGTTACGTTCACTTCCGTGTCGATTCCCAAAACGACTGACACATTGGAGGCGTTCTATCGAGTTGCCGGAACAAGCGCGGCTCCTTCGTTCGCTGACGGCGAAACGCCGGGTGGGTCCATCAATGGTTCGAACGCGGCATTCACGTTGTCGTACGCGCCGAACCCGGCGAAGAGCCTGGAGTTGTTCAAGAATGGCGTTCTTCTCGGCCAGGGTTCCGATTACGCGCTCTCCGGATCGGCGATCACGTTCAATAACGCGGTCATTCCGCAGAGCGGAGACTCTCTGACGGCTTCCTATCGCCACTGAGTCCATTTGTAATCTCCTTCGCAGAGTCGATCCGGGTTGCCGGGGCGAGCAGCATGATCTCGCCCCGCAATCTTCCCTCACTTCCTCTCGATTTGGCTCCCGTCGAAACGCTTCGTCCTCCGAGGCATTCTATGAATAGGCAAAAGGAGCAGCATGCAACTCGGTTTCATAGGTCTGGGCCGGATGGGCGCGAACATGGTCAAACGCTTGATGCGGGCGGGCCACCAATGCGCGGTGTTCGATCTCAGCCAGGAGAATGTGCGGAACTCGTGAAGGAAGGCGCGCAGGGCGCCACTTCGCACGAGGATCTGGTGGCAAACTTTCTAAGCCGCGGGCTATCTGGATCATGGTGCCTGCTGGTAAACCTACCGAAGACACCGTCGAGAGCCTCGCCAAGCACCTCGAATCGGGCGACATCATCATCGATGGCGGCAACTCAACTGGAAAGACGACGTCCGGCGCTCCCAAAACACTGAAGGAAAAAGGTATTCATTACGTGGATGCCGGAACCAGCGGCGGCGTGTGGGGACTGGAACGCGGCTACTGCCTGATGGTGGGCGCCAGTGACGAAGCATTCCACCACATCGAACCGGTCATCAAAACACTGGCGCCCGGACGGGCGACATCACCCGCACACCCGGCCGCGAAAAGACCGGCGGAACCGCTGAAGAAGGCTATCTGCACTGCGGCCCTCCCGGGGCCGGCCACTTCGTAAAGATGATTCACAACGGCATCGAGTACGGCGTGATGCAAGCGTACGCCGAAGGCTTCGATCTGATGATCCATCGCAACGACGAGGCACTGCCCGAAGGCGAACGCTTCGACCTGAACCTGCCGGATATCGCCGAACTCTGGCGGCGCGGCAGCGTGATCGGATTCGTGGTTGCTTGACCTCACCGCGATGGCGCTGGTGGAGAACCCAACACTTTCGAACTTCAGCGGGTTCGTTCAGGATTCCGGAGAAGGGCGCTGGACGATCGAAGCTGCTCTTGAAGAAGCCGTGTCCGTGGAAGTGCTGGCTTCGGCTTTGTTCACTCGTTTCCGTTCACGGCGCGAGCATACGTTCGCCGAGAAGGTCCTTTCGGCGATGCGCTCCAAATTCGGCGGGCACGTCGAGCAGCCGCCCATTGTTCACTAACGCGTCTTTGCCTTCAAGTTCCGGGCCGGTGGGAGTGATTCGCACCGGCTCGGTATGCACTGCGAGAATTCGCCGCCCGAGGAAGCTGACCTGCACGATTTCGCCGTGTTGGGTTTGTTCCCGCTGATACTGATCGAACACAAAGTTGCCCAGCGAGTAAACAATGAATCCGCCGCGATACCACTCCTGCGGCTCGATGACGTGCGGATGATGCCCGATCACCAGAGTTTCGCGCCGGCGTCGATCGCGGCATGTGCGAACTCGACCTGCGCTGTGACGGATTCAGCATGTATTCGATACCGTGATGCATCGAAACGATCACGACGTCCGCCCGGCTCTCAACGCTCGAACGTCGCGCTGCATCGTGTCGACGTCAGCCAGCGCGACCCGTCGTCGATGTCGCGCCAGTTTCCGTTTTTCTGGTCGTACGTGTAGCCAAGAAAACCGAACCGCACGCCGTTGCGCTACAGGACTACGCCATCATGCGCAATGGCGGCATTCTCGCCGCTTCCCACCGGAGCGATACCGTTCGCGTGAAGCCAGTTGATCGTGTAACGCGACCCCATGCGGCTCCGCAGTCGCGGGAGTGATTGTTCGCGGTCGACGCGATGTCGACACCCGGCCAGCAAAAGGCCGCGCGATCATATCCGGGGCGGCATGGAAGATCAGACCACCCGGATAATAGGGTCCCTGATCGGAGAAAGGCGACTCCAGATTGACGAAAGTGATGTCGCTGCCCGCCATCAATGGTGCGATTTTGCGAAACGGCAGCGCGGATCGCTGGCGGCCAGAATCTCGCGGCGCACCGCCCGCGAAAACATCACGTCGCCCGCGAAAATCAGGCGAGTTGTAAGGCTGCAGTACGGCTCCGTGTCTCGGCCAAGGTACGCCCGGATGGCCGCAAGCGGCTAGCAGCAAACTAATGCGGCGTACGCGAGCCGCCGCCGCTTCGTCAACGAACCAAACAGCGCGATTGTTCTCACGTGTTCCGATCTGACAAGGATACTCGAAAGGATCTTCCGGCCCGTACAGCACGTTGTGCATAGGCTCCGCTTTATCCGCGCCCGGCGACCTGAAGGACTGTGTTCTTCGCCGCCAGCAAAACGCCGGGCAGCAACGTCACACGTGCCATGTGCAGCTTCTCAACCCAGACATTCGCGGCGATTCCGGTCCGATCGCGGAATAACGGTTCGCCCGGGAAAAGGCTGGCAGTATGCGCATCCGGCCCCATGCCCCGATGCAGCACATCGAAAACCGGCAATTCGTCAGCTTTCAGTTCGAAGAGGCGGCGGATCTCGTCGACATATTGCCGCGCCGCTTCGGCCGGATCGAGTTCGCCTTTGATGCGATGTACGTTGCTCGCGGGAATGCCGGAGGGGTCGAACAGTGCCGCCTTCGCCATGCGGTAATTGCTGGCCTCGTTATCAGGAGGAACGCAGCGTTCGTCCACGAAGAAGACGTGAACACGACTCCAATCGAGACCGCTTTTCGCAAGAATGCCGAACATCGCTTTGGGAGTGTTGCCTCCCGAGATGCCAGCATCCCGCGGCCATCCCGCAGCAGGCCCGCAATATGGTCCGCGCATTCTTGCGCCGTCTGTTGCGGGCTGGCGCCAACCCGAACGTCGTAGTCAGCCATTGGCTAGTTCCCTTGCCCGTTCAAAGGCGATATCAAACGCCGGATCCGGGCCGACGATACTCAGCTCTTCATTCAACAGCGTATAAATTTGGGGGTCGATGTAGCTGTAGCGGCGCTCGCGACCGTTCGTGCTGCGCAAGGCCATACAATCCGGACCGGTTCTTTCGAACGTGATGGTCTCGGCTTCCGATTTCAGAGTGACTTTGTGGATACCTGGCCCGTAGCCATTGTACTTTGACGAAGCGGACTTTGCCGCGTTTATGAGCGGACAGCCAGGCGCCCATATAACAAGCCTGCGCCGAAATCTGTTCGTCGGTATGCTCCACTTCGAATGTATCGAAAGCGGCGAATGGTGTTTCCCGCGAAGCGTTGTCGAAGACCTGCGCAATGGGCTGCCGCCACGCTGTGATGCGAGCCCATTCGAGGTCGGCAATCACTCGGCCGCGCGTCCGCCATTGCGCAATCAGATCGAATGCGGTTTCGAGATCCTGCCCTTGCGTGTCTACGATGATTTTGGACGAGAGGCGCATGACCGCATCGAGTCCCGCTATCTGCTTGCGGGTTGCGGACGGACTGAGAGCAGCGCTGTGCCGGCACCAGAAGACCGCGGGCAGATCCGGCGCGGTCAATCCGACCAGCGTCGGTCCGACGTTGGGCCAGCTATCCGGCTGCACGCGGATTTCGATCTGTTCACAGCAGATCTGCTGCGCTTTGCCAAACGGCTTCCAACATTGGGCGAGGACGCGCGCTTCGATGCCGTGCTCGGCAGCGTCCGAGATGGCCAGCACGATGCCGCGGCTCGGATGCTCGTGCATCAGCTCCGAAATGGTTTGCGAAGCCGCAAAACCGCCGTCTGCCTCGTCCGTTGCGACGATGAGCGTCATCGCGCAAGCACGCAACACGGTTGGAGCTCCGTGCTGCTTCTCTTCCGCCCCGAGCGATGTCCAGACCTTGCCAAGCGCTTTGAGAATGTTCTCCGGTTGGGCGGGAAACACAACGGTACTGCTCATGCGTTTCTCCAGGCGTGACCCTGCCGGGCTAGCATGTCGTCGGACGCTTTCGGCCCCCAGGTACCGGCCGCGTAATTCGGGAAATCGAACTTGGTATTCGCCCAGACATCGAGGATCGGCTGAACAATTTGCCAGCTCGCGTCCACCATATCCTGGCGCGTGTAGAGTGTCGGATCGCCCGCCATTGCATCAACAAGGAGGGTTTCGTAGGCAGTCGGCGAGCGTTCGCCGAAGCTTGATCCATAGTTGAAGTCCATCGAAACGGGGCGCACGCGCATGCCACTGCCCGGCGCTTTGGACAAGAATCGCAGGGAAATACCTTCTTCCGGCTGAATGCGGAGGATCAGCAGATTGGGCCTGGGATTAGCGACTTCCCCGCTCCGCGTCTGCTGCTTGAATAATCCGAGTGGCGGCGCATGAAATTGAATTGCGATATCCGTAACCCGCTTGGGCATGCGTTTGCCGCTTCGGATATAGAAAGGCACGCCCGCCCACCGCCAATTGTCGATGAAGAACGTGACCGCTGCGTAGGTATCTGTTTGCGCATCCGAGTCGACGCTAGGCTCCTGCCGGAAACCGGGTAGATCCTGGCCGCCGACTTTAGCGGCTCCATATTGCCCGGCAACCGCGTACTTCTGCACTTCCTCCGGCTTCATGACGCGCACGGAACGCAACAGTTTTGCGCGTTCATCGCGCACGTTGTTGGCATCGAAGACGTTGGGCGGCTCCATCGCGACCGTCGCCATCACCTGACTGAGGTGGTTCTGGATCATGTCGCGCAGTGCGCCTGCTTCCTGGTAATAACCGCCGCGGCCTTCGACGCCAATCGCTTCGGCCGCCGTAATCTGCACGTGATCGACATAGCGGCGGTTCCAGAGCGGCTCGAAGATGCCGTTGCCAAAGCGGAAAGCCAGGATATTCTGGACGGTTTCTTTGCCGAGGTAATGATCGATGCGGTAGATGGCCGATTCGTCGAAAACCTTGTGGATTTCTTCGTTCAGTTTGCGCGCGCTCGCCAGATCGTGGCCGAACGGCTTCTCGATAATGACGCGGCGCCAGCCATTTCCCTGGTGCAGTCCCTGGCTGCCGAGAAAACCGACGACCTCGGCATAGAAGCTCGGCTGGGTCGATAAATAAAAGAGCGCGTTGCCAGCTGTCTCGTGGGTCTTTTCGACCTCGTCCAGTTTGCGCTTGATAGCCGCGTAATCGTCGGGATTGTTTATGTCGCCTGGAACATAGAACAGGCACTGGGCAAAGGAGGTCCAAACGTCTGCGTCGAACGGAGCGTCTTCAAGGAACTTCGATACCGATTCCTTCATGCGCTCGCGGAACTGGTCGTCCGTCATTTTCGTGCGCGATGTACCGATAACGGCAAAACTAGGCGAGATTCGCCGTTCGTAGAACAGCCGATAGAGCGAAGGCAGCAGCTTCCGTTTTGAGAGGTCGCCGCTCGCTCCGAAGATGACCATGGCGCAGGGCGGTACCCGGCGATCAAAGCGTAGCGAGTCCTGTAACGGATTCAACTCGGCGACAGGCTGTGCAAAGGCGACCATATTTCCCCAGTTTGACACTGTGAGCGCTTTGGAAGGTGCGGATAAAATGGAGGAAAGCACCTATCGGCATTTTGGGTCTAATGATTCGGCGATCTCGTCTCCTGCCGAACGGATCCTAGCTTTCTCGCAGCTAGAAAAGGGGCGGCCATCCCGGCCGGCAAATTACGTCCGCATGACAAATGGAAAAAAGAAGATTGTCGCTGTACTCAGCGACTTGATGTTTATCGTGAAAATCCAGGAGGCGGCTAAACGCGCTGGCCTCGATGTGGTTTTTGTCCGTTCTCAGGAAGACGCGCTAGAACAAGCCAAAGACAGTCCCGCGGTCATGATCGTCGACCTGAACGCGACCGGCCTGGATGCGCTTCAGATGATCGAGCAGCTAAAGCAGAACGCGGAAACCAGCAAGATCAGTCTGCTTGGGTACGTTTCGCATGTGCAAGCCGATCTGAAACAAGCGGCACAGCAACGCGGCTGCGATATGGTCATCGCGCGGTCGGCATTCTCGCAGAATTTGCCGACCATTCTACGGCGCTACGCTTGAGGTAGTGCCGCCGCAATCCGGCGGGAACCGGCGGGCAGACAATTCAGCCGCTCCTTCGTTCCTAGTAATTTCAACACTTTTCCCCCTCTGAATCGTCTAATCGTTGTGTCACGTCCGTGACTGCGGAGCTTCACTTACCTCCCGAAAGGCCCTGAACCACTTATCATGCGGATCAGCACGAGCGTTCTGCTGGCATTCGCCGTTGCGGTGTGGCTGCCCGCGCTGCGAGCCGCCCAGCCTGAGGTGAAAGACATCATCCAGAGATCGATTGCAGCCAATCAATACGACTTCGAGCAGGACCCGAAGTACAACCACAAAGAACGCGACCGCAATCAGAACGGAGACAAAAGTTTCGATGTGATCATGATTGACGGCTGGCCGTATAACCGGTTGATTGGGTTGAACGGAAAGCCGCTGCCACCTGATCAGGAGAAAGTGCAGGCGCAGAAGGAACACGCCGAACGCCAGCACCGTGCTTCGATGTCCGCTAGCGAGCGCCAACAAGCGATTCAAAAGTACGAGCGCGACCGCCAGCGCAATAAAACCATGATGCAGCAGCTCACGATCGCCTTCAATTTCCAACTGTTAGGCCAGCGCTCAGTCCGGGGCCGTACGGTTTGGGCTCTGAAAGCCACGCCGCGGCCCGGCTATAAGCCACCTAATCGCGACTCGGAAGTGTTGCCCGGCATGCAAGGCGAACTGTGGATCGATCAGACAACGTATCAGTGGGTACGCGTCACCGCGTCGGTAATCCACCCTGTTTCCATCGAAGGCTTCCTGGCGACCGTTGAACCTGGAACCCATTTTGAACTCGATCAGATGCCCGCCGGGCCGGGTTATTGGGCGGCATCTCACTTTGTCGAACGGGCCGAAGCAAAGGTCCTCATCCTGTTCAACCACCGCGAACACGAAGACGACACCTTCTGGGATTACACGCCAGTAAAGTAGGCTCGCCGCGCCTCAGCCCGCGGTGTGTGGGCCGAAAGCTCGCCCGACCACATAAAGCGCGAGCAGGCAGGACAAGACGATTGCGATTTGTGGAGCGGCGCCTAGCCCTGTCCCGTCGCCCACCAGGGCCAGCGCTTCGAAGCAGATCAGCAGGTGAGCGCAGAACACTTCGAGCGAAGCGCGCCCCATAGTCAGAAGCGGCGGAATTGTGAGATAGCGCGCAATGGCCGGCCGGAATGTCGTAAACAAACAAGCCATGGCCGCAAAATTCAGCATCCGCAACACGCCCAGGTGCCATTTATCGAAGAACGGCGCCCAGGGTGCTCCGTTCAGTACATCCCAGAAGCTGGTATGGCGGACGATCAGGAAGAAAACCGCGATCACGGCAGCCACCGGCCATGCTTTTTTCACGGTATTCGCGCTCAGAACAGCCCCGCTCCCCACCGCCAGCGCGCTCGCCCAGAGGAACTGCCAGCCAAACAGGTCAAAAGCACCCAGCGCAGAGAACGGAACGTTCAAGTGCAGCACGTGAAAGGTAAGGTTGTAGAAGGCGCTCCGCAACCCGAACTGTGCTGCGACCCACAATGCGAAACTCGGCCCCAGGACCGACAACCAGCCTCGCCGCAATCCCAAGGCCAGCGCAAATGGCGTTAGGGCAAGAAAGATGATGTACATCGGCAGAATGTCGAGCAGCGGCGGCCGGTAAATCAGGAAAATCGAGGTCAATACGCCCCGCCACGGGTGGGCCAGATAGAAGTCGAGCAATCCCGTCAGGCTCGGCTGATTCGTGTGTATCGCCGCCTTCGCGACAACTGTGAACGCTATCGCCAGCAGTGCCAGATGATATCCGTACAGGCGCACCGCTCGACCTACGAGCCGGCGCGACACTTCCGCCAACCCGTTTTGAACCAGTCTGCGGCTGAAGATGCGTCCCGTCAGAAAAGCGGAGAGGAAAATGAATCCTTCGGCCGCGGAAACGAAACCGAGCGTCTGATTCGAATAAATGCTGGCTCGCGTCGGCAGGTGCGTCAACGTCATCCAGACCAGCATCAGCCCACGCAAAGCGTCCAGCTCGGGCATGCGCTTCGACTTACTGGCGCTAACCGGGTTGCTTGGGGAACCGGGGGTTGGAACAGCTAGCGCGGCCAAGAGATCCTCTGTTTAGAGACGAGACGCCGCGCAGAACTGAGTACGGCGAGCGGTCGGGACTACTTCCAGTATCCGTCAGCAGGGATTTCCCGGTGACGCCCACTCCCATTCATTACAATTCCTCAAGCTACGGTGCCTTTCGGAAGCCTCCCACTCTAGGTACGCGTCTAATTCGGTAGAGGGTTTATTGGCATGGAGTACGGAACTGTTAGCCAGGAGTCCATCCGGGACCTCCGTAAGCTGATCTCCTCAGCCCGCACGCGCGGAGATGAGTCGTTGAGTGTCCTGCTGGAGGGCGTCTCCCTATATGTCTCGCTCGGACGTGAAATCGATCTGCTCTCCGTGATGCGAGAGTTCGAGCGGGAAATGCGTCCCGCACTCGAAGGCACACCGTCCGTTGAGGAGCTGGAACGACTCTATAATCGCGTCGATTAAGCCCTCAGCACTTGTTCGCGGAACAGCTTTTCGAGAATCGGCGCCGGCTCATCGCACACGCCCGAGTGTACGGGCGACACCTGAATGAGCGTGCTACGTGGGGCTACGAGCCAGTGGAACCTTGCTCGCTGACTCAGACGAGCAATCGGACCTGCCGTTTCATCGCCGCAACATATCTTCGGAATCGCGTCCAGCCGCCGCTGTACTTCGCCGGCCTCTAATTCTGGAGCCAGCGCATTCAACTTACTAATCTCGAGGTAAATTCGAGCATCCAAATACGCTCGTTGCGGACAAAATAGGACAATACCTGCATTAAAGAACTCCTCGCGCTCCGTAAATGGCACTACACGAATAACTGCGTAATCAAATGAGTTCGGCGAATGCATGCAGCGCCTCCTCAACAAATTGGGATTTGGCCAATCGCTCCTGAAAGTACAGCAGGTATCCTTCATGGCTCGGCCCGTTACCTCCCAGCCACTCCTGTGGCGCCAAGCGAATAATGCTTTCCAACCGCTCCGAGCTTAAGCGCGCCCGCATATCGGCGTCGATCTCACGGATGCGAGAAGCCCACGGCAGCAGGACGTGATCCTTAATAGCGTAGAAAGGCTTAATTGCCATCTGGTCGATCAAACGCCAGTTGTGGTGAAAGAACAGACTCGCGCCATGATCGATGAAGTACATCTGCTTGTGCCACCAAAGCAGGTTGGCGTTCTTTGGAGTGCGATCGATATTCGTCACGAAGGCGTCGAACCAGACCGCCTTCGACGCCGTCTCCGCATCGGCAACGTCGCGGGCGGCCGGATCGAACATGCTGGCGCCGGGAAGGAAATCCAGACCAAGATTCAAACCGGTACTTGCCAACAGTAGATCGTGTATCTCCGGATCGGCCTCATTGCGCCCGATCGCTTCATCGAGTTGCATAAAAACTAACTCCGGTACATTTAAACCGAGAGCGCGCCCGATCTCACCTGAGATCAGTTCCGCTACCAGAGCCAACGGACCTTGGCCGGCGCCTCGGAATTTCAAGACATATAACCCGTCGTCATCGGCCTCGACGATCGCCGGCAGGGAACCGCCTTCGCGCAACGGCGTGACATAGCGGGTTACCTGAACTTCCCTGAGCACAGGAATTGCCGTCATTTCACACTGTCCATTAAGCTGAAGAACCCCTCGGCCAGAGTCGGATGAATATAGATCGCACCTTTCAGAAGCGTGTACGGCTGCTTCGCGAGCATCAGCGTTGAGAGTATCTGTACGAGTTCCCCTCCCTCGGTCGAGAGGATGGCCGCGCCCAGGATCAGGTTGGTGTCCGCATCCACAATCAATTTCATGAGGCCCGCCGTCTCGCCGCGCTCGATCGCGCGCGCTACCCAGGTCATCGGAACCTTTCCGACTTTGATGTTCCTCCTCTGCTGCCGCGCTTCCTTTTCAGTCAGTCCAACTCGTCCAAGCGTCGGATCGGTATAGACGGCATACGGAACCAGCGGTCCCGTGTGCTCAAACTGTGTCCCTGGTAGACGTTCGCATACACGATTTGAAAATCGTTATAGGAAATGTGGGTGAACTGCGGGCCTCCGGTCACATCACCCAGAGCCCAGACCCCCTCTGCGCTGGTCTTCAGCCGATCATCGACTTGAATGAACCCTTTCTTGTCGGTGTCGACCCCTGCCTTTTCGAGCCCGATGTCCGCGGTATTCGGGACACGTCCCGTTGCCACAAGCAAATGCGAGCCACGCAGGACATCTTCGCCTGCGAGTTCGATTTCAACTTCATTGCCCGCCTGCCGGATGTGCCGGGTCTTCGCATTCAAATAGAACCGGATGCCTTCCGACTCCAGCGCGCGCGTGAGTTCCGCAACGATATCCGCGTCTTCCCTCGGCAGGACCTGTGCGCCTCGTTGGACAACACTGACGTTACTGCCGAAGCGGCGAAACATCTGCGCAAACTCCAGCCCGACATAGCCCCCACCGATCACGATCAGATGCCGCGGCACTTCGCGCAACTGGATCATGTCGTCGCTGCTGAGGTATGGAACCTCGGTCAACCCCGGAATGTCAGGAACACCGGGACGGGTTCCCACATCGATGAAGACATGCTCGGCACAAATTTCTTTGCCATTCACTAGTAATTGCCGCTTGCCCGTGAATACCGCGGACCCGCGATACAGCTTCGGGTTTTCCGCGCCTTCGAACTTTTTTTCCCAGGAGGAGCGAGAGCCTGCGACGATCTTCTCTTTGCGCTCGAGAATTTCGGCCATGTTGACGGACACATCGCCAGCATGTACGCCCCAACGCGCGGAATTCCTTGCGTAGTGCGCAACCTGGGCGCTCCCGATCATCGCTTTAGTAGGCGTGCAGCCCGTATTGATGCACGTGCCGCCCAACGGGCCGCGTTCAATAACCGCCACGCGCTTCCCATCCTGCGCGAGCTTGTACGCCAGCGGATTTCCTGCTTGACCGGATCCCAGGATGATTGCATCGAAGTTTGTCATGAATCCTCGCAAATTGTCGTCTGTGTTGTACGAGAGCGGGGGCTCGCGTTTGGCGCTGTTTGCCGCGCTCGAAAATTAGCCAGCTATGGCCGCAGAACAAATCCCTCGTAGACAGTTTGGCAGGGCGGACGTCCAGGTTTCGGCACTGGCGCTCGGCGGCCACCATCTCGGTGAAGCCGAGGACCTAGACACCGCTCGCCAGATCGTGAACGGCGCCCTCGAAGCCGGTGTGACTTTCTTCGATAACTGTTGGGAGTACCATCGCGGCAAATCGGAAGTCTGGATGGGGCAGTGCCTGAAAGGCAAGCGCGACCAGGTGTTCCTGATGACCAAGGTTTGCTCACACGGGCGCGACAAAGACCTCGCGCTGAAGATGCTGCACGAGTCTTTAAAACGACTGCAAACCGATCACCTGGACCTGTGGCAAATACACGGAGTCAGCTTTGAGAACGATCCCAATTTGTTTATTCGCCCGAACGGGGCAGCCGAAGCGCTACATGAGGCAAAGAAGGCCGGCAAAGTCCGGTTCACCGGTTTCACGGGGCACAAGGATCCGCACATTCACTTGAAGATGCTCGACACTGGGTTCCCCTTCGATGCCGTCCAGATGCCTTTGAACCCGTTTGATGCAGGGTTTCGTAGCTTTGAGAAACTCGTGCTGCCGGAATTGCACAAACGCGGAATCGCGCCGCTTGGCATGAAGCCATTGGGCGGCTTTGCTCCCGCGATCAAAGCCGGTGTGGTGACGGCCGAAGAATCGCTTCGCTATGCCATGAGCCTTCCTGTTGCGACCACTATAACGGGCATGGAGAAACTCGACGTTCTACAGCAAAATCTCTCCGTTGCGCAGGGCTTCCGGCCGCTGAATGAGCAGCAGATGAACGAGTTACGAGAGCGCGGCCGACAGTACGCAGACGGCCGGTACGAACTCTACAAAGTCTCGCTGAAGTACGACAATCCAGAGGCGCGTCTGGCGCACAGCTTTCCACTAGACGTGCAATCGAAGGAAGTGAAGGAGATGGTCAGGATGACCGACAATACCGGCAAGCCGTGGCCATCAGATAAATGAGCGAAAACCGGCGAACCTTTCTGCAGGCTGCTTTACTTGCGGCAAGTCTAGGGAATTCCATGGAAGCGGAGGGCAATTCGGTGGCGGCAACTTCAGGCAGTGTTCCGCGGCGAAAGCTGGGCAAGACGGATGTGGAGGTTTCCATCCTCGGAGCCGGGGGATTCCACATCGGATCTGCCGAGTCTTTCGATGCCGCGAAGAAAATCGTCAACGGCGCACTCGACGCCGGGATCAACTTCTTCGACAACGCTTGGGAGTATCACGAAGGCAAGAGCGAGGAGTGGGTCGGGGCAGCGCTGGAAGGCCGTCGCCACGAGGCCATCGTGATGACGAAGGTATGCACTCACGGCCGCACGAAGAAAGTCGCAATGCAGATGCTCGAAGAGTCTTTGCGCCGGCTCCGCACTGATTACCTGGACGTCTGGCAGATTCACGAAGTCATCTACGAGACCGATCCCGATCTCATCTTTGCTCCCGGCGGCGCGGCGGAGGCTCTACTCGATGCGAAGAAGCAGGGCAAGGTGCGGCTGATCGGTTTTACAGGGCACAAGGATCCTGCAATTCATCTGCGCATGCTACAGCACGGATTTCCATTCGATACGATCCAGATGCCGCTGAATCCATTCGATGGCACCTTCCGCAGCTTCGGGCAGCACGTTCTGCCGGAAGCGAACCGGCAAGCCCTGGCGGTATTCGGAATGAAAAGCCTGGGCGGCAGCGGCGAAATGGTTCGATGGGGAGGCATCACCGTCGAGGAGGGTCTCCGCTATGCGATGAGCCTACCCGTCACAGTAACCATCAGCGGCATGGATTCGATCGATGTCCTGAAGCAGAATCTGGAGATTCTCCGGAATTTTAAGCCAATGAGCGAGCCGGAAATGGCCGAGTTGCGCAAACGCTGTGCTGCCGATGCGGCCGACGGTCACCTCGAATTATTCAAGACAACCGTGAAATACGATGGCGCAACCGGCCGCGAACAGCACGGTTATCCCGACGTGGAGAAATTGCCCGCTTAACCTGCGGCTGATCAAACGCTTAGTACGGATACGGCTCGCCGGCTTTCACGACGCGAATATCATGATCCGTAAATTGTTTGTGGCCGCCCGGCAACTCAAATTTCGGCATGTGGCAGCTCGCGCAATCCGTCTTGGACACCGGGCACACTTTTGCTTGCGCAGATGTGTTGTGACAAGCGACGCACTTCTGTGTGACGGTCGCCGGAGAAGGAAGGCTTGCACTGTGCGGATCGTGGCAGGCAGTGCAGGCGATTCTCGCATCGCCGCCATTGAAGCACTTACTGTTCGCCAGACGGAACGGTTGAAAACGCACATCGCGGACTCCGACCGGCGGCATGCGCATCACCGTTTCCCAGGTCCGGTGACATTGACCGCAGAACTGCGCCGTGCCAAAGGCAGTCATGGCTCCGAGCTTTGGAGGGAGATTCGCCAGGCTGCCTTTCAGAATGGCTGCCTGATGCTGCAATGCGTCCACGTGACAGTGATCGCACGTGACTCCCGGCCTGATCTCCACGGTCTTCGACAATTTCGACGAGTGACAACCAAAGCACTGCTCGCGCTCGTTCTCGCTGACAGGGCGACCGAGCGCTTCGGCAAGGGTCGCCGGGTGAAGCGCTTCGTCCCCCAGAGTCGTGTCCAGACCGTTGATCGCACTGAAATAACTGACCAGACCCTCGTACCAATGCCCCTCGTATTCAAATAAGAATGTCTGATTGTCCACTCCGAACGACCAGTGAACCGGCACTGAGAGGGTGCTCGTGCCATCGGTTACGGAATACGAAGTCTCGGTCCCTTTTGTCTCAATCCTGTAAGTGAATCGTCCTTTCTGGACCTGAAGCAAAGGATGCGTGCGGAACACCGGATTGCTGCCCGGTTCTGCAATTGCGTGCGCCATCGCGCTGTGTTGTTGACTGCGAGCTTCAGTCGTATGACAGACACTGCACTTCAGCTCGGCGCCCCGCACGACGGCTGCTCCCATAACGAAGAGCAGGATTTTAGTCACGACTGACCTACGAACCATGCCCAAACTTCAGCGATAGCGCTCGCTCGCGTTCCGCAGTGGCCTGAGTAAACTGATCCGCTTTGCTATACGCGATCGCCAGCGCAACGTGATATTCGACGTTGTCCGGCTTCGATTCGCTGGCCCGTTTTAACGCTGCGAGCGCATCCACCTTATCGCCCTCGGCATCGCAAACCATGCCCAACACGTACTGAAATCCTGCGTTGTTCGGATCGTCTGCGACGGCTGCCCGCGCTTGTTCCACATCTTGTTGCGACGTCCGGTGCAGTGCGAAGTCGCAGTACGCGAGCATCGACTGCGCGGCGGCATTCTTGGGGCTGATCTGGAGCTCGCGCTCGAATTCAGGCTTAGCTCGCTCCGGTTGTTGCGCAAAGTAAACCATTCCGGCCAGATAATGCACACCCGGTTTTTGCGGATAGTCGCGGGTAAGTTCTTCCGCGGACTTAGTAGCTTGCGGATCGTTAGAGATCAACTCATATTCCACCTGCCCCGCCGCCTCCATCAGCGGCCGATCCGAAGCCGGAACCTCTGTTGGCACCGCTGCCCGGCGAAGTCCGACGACGCCAAGCGCGTTCAGCAACTCCGGCTGCGG
Organism: uncultured Acidobacteriaceae bacterium; assembly: GCA_963795905.1. Taxonomy (GTDB): domain Bacteria; phylum Acidobacteriota; class Terriglobia; order Bryobacterales; family Bryobacteraceae; genus Bog-105. The sequence continues at coordinate 327,785 of CAWCJG010000006.1, forward strand.
ATTTGGATGAATAAACGGTCCGAGCGCCTCTAATGAGTCCTCGAAACGCCCTGCCTTCGCTAACAGGAATGCATGATTCGTGAGCATCAATGACTTCAGCGTAGGGATCATGTCGAACTTGCGCGAGAGGCTTTCTTCGACGAAATGTAGGGCATCGGCATACGAGTGGTTTTGCAGCGCCGCCATGCCGCGCATGGCCCACCCTTCGGCGGCATCGGGGCGTAAATCCGTGAAACGGTGCAGCGCATCTTCGGCCTTCGCATATTGCCCTGAAACGAACAATAAGTCTCCGAAGGCCCACCAGCCGTCGGGCCAGTCCGGCTTTAGCGACAACGCACGCCCGTAGTAATCGCAGGCCTTCGCGACGTCGTGCGCTTGCAGAGCTTGTTCCGCCTGTTGCCGAAGGGAATCGAAATCATCGGATGCGCACCAAGCCAAGAACGGCAGTAGTACGCAAAAAGCCGCCCACCTCACCACCATTAGGAAGCTGACGGCTTTTCGTATGAAGTAGGTTACAGGTTTTTCGCTATTTCACAGCCCGTACGAGCGGCATGTCTACAACGTGCTCGGAAACAAACCAGGCTTGTGCCTCATTCGTCCGGACCACGTCGCTGACTAATAGATCGTTAGTACCGTCGTCGCCAGCCTTGTCCGCCGCTTTTGCAAATTCACGGGACTCCTTCAGAATCAACTCGTGCGCCTCAAGCAAACGCGAAACCTGCTCAGGAACTTCTTCGCGATGAATCGGCGGCCGTTCCAGACGCGTGTGTTCCGCGACGTCGGGAGCGCATGCAACCGATACTCCACCCAACGCCTGAATGCGCTCAGCGACCAAGTCCGCCAATTCCGACTGTTCGCCAGCGTGCTTATCGAAGAGCAGGTGCAGTTGATAGAAAGTCGGACCGGATACCTGCCAATGACACTTCTTGTATAAATCACGGAGCATTAACGTGTCGGCGAGTACCTGATTGAGATTACGCACGCTGTCTACGCGTGCCTGTTCATCCAACCCGATTGGCATTTTCACCACGGTTCCGAACTGCTGTGCTGGTCTGCCGTGTTGATGGGTCAGCGGTGTTGCGTCAAGAGAGGGAGTTTCAGTTCTTACTTTCGACATAGGCATCCATAAGATGCCTTTAAGGAGAGGACTGGCACGCCAAAATTTGCGTCCCGTGCGGCGAGCCCTGCTTTGTTATTATTCGGCAGGCGATGCCACAATCCTTCGTCCTCGCTGAACCAACAACATACAACGTGCTGGTGCATTACCACGTCATGAAAAATGCGGGAAGCACGATTTCAGAGATTCTTAAGCGCGAGCTCGGCCCAGCGTACGCCGAAGTACACGGTCCTGACGCGGGTTCTATGATCATGCCGGGCGAATTGCTCGGGTTCATACGAACGCATCCGGAGATCCGCGTCATATCCAGCCACCACATCCGGTTTCCGGTTCCTCATGAGGAGCGGCTTCACTGGACGTACTGTTGTTTTCTACGCGAACCGCTCGATCGCCTCTACTCGCTCTACACGTTCTTCAGAAACTCCGGCGATACAAACCCCGTGGGCATGATGGCTCAGCGGCTCGATGTACGCGACTTCTTTTGGCAATTGATCGAGCATTTCCCCAATTACGCGTGCAACGCGCAAACCATCTACCTGGCATGCAGTGGATTCTTCCTGAGACCTGCCGGTAGCGACGATTTGCAGCGCGCGATCCGAATCATGCAAGAGTGTTCCATGCCCGGAGTTGTCCACCGGACAAACGAAAGCCTGGCCATCGCAGAATACTTCGTGAATCCGATCTTCCCCGGGATCCGGCTTCATGGTCCGGCCGTGAACGCCGGCAGCGATCCGTGCCGTTCATTGGAAAGCAGGCAGCGCGAACTCAAGGACCTGCTTGGCTACAAGCTCTATCGGACCTTGCAGAAGGTGAATGCACTCGACATCGCACTAGTGCGGCAGACAGAAATAGAGCTTGCGCGCCGGCGCAACCTGATTGCGAACTTCTCAACTCGTTTCGCCGAGTTCGAACAGCGGTGCCAGACAGGCGCCGAACATTCTGCGCAGCCGGTCGAAGCTACCTAAACTCGAGGATCTCTTTTTCTTTTATTTTCGCAGCCGAGTCCACTTTGCCGATCTGCGCATCGGTCAGCTTCTGCATCGTCTCCAACGCCTGACGCTCCTCGTCTTCGCTGATCAGCTTCTCCTTGAGCAGTTTCTTCAAATGCTCGTTGGAATCGCGCCGGACGTTCCGCAGGGAGACGCGCCGTTCCTCGGCGATATGGCTCACTTTCTTAGCGAGATCGCGCCGGCGCTCTTCGGTCAGCGGAGGGATCGGAATGCGGATCAGCTTGCCGTCATTCGAAGGATTCACGCCTAGATCGGAATCCCGAATGGCTTTCTCAATGGGGCGAATCAACGAGGGATCAAACGGCTGAACCGTAATCATGGCCGGCTCCGGTACGTGCAACTGCGCAACCTGATTGAGCGGCGTAGGACTGCCATAGTAATCGACACGAACGCTATCCAGCAGCCCGATAGAGGCGCGTCCCGTGCGAACGGTGGTCAATTCGTGCTGCAGCTCCGTCAGCACTTTTTCCATGCGCGTCTTTGCATTCGCTTCGATCTCCTTCACGTTTTTGAACGGAAGGGTACTGCCCGAAGCCGCCTTTTCATCTTGTTTCATAATGTCCCAGCGCCGCTAGCGGATCATCGTCCCGATAGTTTCACCTTGCGCCATACGCATTATATTGCCCCGCACGCGCAAATTGAAAACCGTCACCGGCATACGATTGTCGCGGCACATCGCCACGGCCGACGCATCCATGACCGCCAGCGCCTTCGACAGCACCTCAGTGTAGCCAACTTCGGCATAGCGAACCGCATCCGGAAACTTCTTCGGGTCCTTGTCGTAAACACCATCCACGCTGGTTGCTTTCGCAATCACCTCGGCGTGAATCTCGAGGCCGCGCAATGCCGCGGCGGTATCGGTCGAGAAATATGGATTCGATGTACCGGCCGAGAAGATGACCACGCGTCCTTTCTCGAGGTGCCGGATCGCGCGCCGCCGAATGTACGGTTCCGCGACTTCGTGCATCTCGATTGCGGTCATCACGCGCGTGGGCACGCCCAGCGACTCAAGCGCATCCTGAAACGCCAGTCCGTTGATCACGGTCGCCAGCATGCCCATGTGATCCGCCGTGACGCGGTCCATCTGTCGCGCGGCCGCCGCCACGCCGCGGAAGAAATTGCCGCCGCCCAACACCAGACCAATCTGCACGCCGGTCTTCGCCACTTCCGCCACTTCCGATGCAAGTGACTTCACGCGATCCGGGTCCAGTCCGAAACTCTGCGCGCCCGCGAGAGCTTCACCGCTCAGCTTCAGCAAAATCCGTTTGTATTGGGGCATTCGTTCCTAAGGAGAGCACAAAAAAAGGGCGAAAGCTGTTTGCCTTCGCCCTCAAAAATCACGCATTCACTTGCGGCGTTTCCTGCACGCCCGGCGCATCGCCCGAATCGCCCACTTTGAAGCGGACGAAACGAGTCACGTTTACCGTATCTCCGGCCTTGGCTGCCGTTGTCTTGATCAACTCGGAGACCGTCACCGTGTTTTCGCGAATGAAGGGCTGTTCGAGCAGGCACGCCTCTTCATAGAATTTGCTCAGCCGGCCTTCCACAATCTTGTCCAGCATCTTTTCCGGCTTGCCTTCGGTCCGCGCACGCTCCTTTTGGATGTCGCGCTCTTTCTCAAGCAGCGCCGCCGGCACGTTCTCCCGTCCGACGCACTGCGGATTCGCCGCCGCAATCTGCATTGCGATGTCGTGCACCAGCTTTTTCACGTCCGCGTTGGCCAACGTCTCCGGCTTGCCCGCGCTCACTTCCAGCAGCACACCGATCTGGCTGCCCGTGTGAACGTAGTTGCCGACCATGCCGGTTCCCGCAACTTCGTACAGAACGAACCGCGAGACATTGATGTTTTCGCCCAGCTTCGCGATCTTGCTTTTCACCAGTTCGCCGACTGTGGAGTTCTGGTCTTTGATGAACTTCTGGTCGTATAGCGCTTCGTGCTGCTTGAAGTTGGCGCGCTCGGCTTCCGTGACGTCCTCGAGGCGCACGGCCTTGGGCTTGGTCTCCGCGATGTGCGCTGCGATATCGGCGGCCAGCGACTGGAACTCCTCTGTGCGCGCCACAAAATCCGACTCGCAATTCACTTCGACCAGAACACCGAGTTTGCCGTTCCCGCCGATATGCGCCGCAATCATTCCCTGCTTCGTAGACCGCGACTCCTTCTTGGTGGCGGAAGCGATTCCCTTGGTTCGGAGGATGCGGATCGCCTCCTCCAATTCACCGTTTGCTTCCACGAGTGCTTTCTTGCACTCCATCATGCCAGCCCCGGTCATTTCGCGGAGCCGTTTTACCAATTGCGCGCTAATCTCAGCCATTTCAAATCCTTTACAAAATCCTTTTTGCCTGCCCCAAACACACGGAGAGCGACCGGCTCTTTCGGGACGGTCGCCTCGGGAATTGGTGCGGGGCAGCCACGATTCAACCGCACGCGATCACCGGACAAGCGGTTCGCGTTCGGGCGCATGCCGTAGCTTTGCGCTAAGAAACCAGTTTAAAACTACAGCTCGCCGACGTTACTGCCGACAGGCTCTTCGACGGGCGCTTCACTGCCCGGTCCCTTGCGCGGCAAGGCTTCGGGCTCGGCGCTGGTCGCGAGGCTTTCCGACATGAGTTGTTCGGCATACTTCGGATCCAAATACTGTGTGTATTCGTCCGGAGTCGTGTGCTCGGCCGCGCTCTCGTCTTCGCTCACCAGTTTGTCGGCAGCGAATTCGTGTTCGGTGGCGAGCGTACGGCCCTCCACCACGGCATCGGCGATCTTCGTCGTGAACAGGCGAATGGCCCGCAGCGCGTCGTCGTTGCCAGGAATCACGTAATCCACTTCATCGGGATCGCAATTGGTATCGACCACGGCGACTACCGGGATTCCAAGCTTACGAGCTTCCTTCACCGCGATCGCCTCTTTGTTCGAATCGATCACGAACAGCAGATCCGGCAACCCGTTCATGTCCTTGATGCCGGCGAGGTTCTGGTTCAGGTGCTTGCGCTCGCGCTCCAGCCGCCCGATTTCCTTCTTGGCGCGGCCCTCGTAGACGTTCTCCGCCGCCATCGCCTCCAGTTCTTTCAGGCGCTTGATCGAGCGCTGAACCGTGCTGATGTTGGTGAGCAAGCCACCCAACCACCGCTGGTTCACATAAAACTGGCTGCAACGCGTCGCCTCTTCGGCAATGGCCTCCTGCGCCTGGCGCTTGGTGCCGACAAACAACACCGTTTTGCCCTGCGCGGCCATCTCGCCGACGTATCGCATCGCGTCCTTGAAGAGCTTCAGCGTCTTCTGCAGGTCGACGATGTAGATCCCGTTACGTTCGCCAAAGATGTATTCCTTCATCTTTGGATTCCAGCGCTTGGTCTGGTGCCCGAAGTGAACGCCAGCTTCGAGCAATTCTTTCATCGAAATCGATGGCAAAAAGCCTCCTAAATAGAACAGTTGAGGAAACCGCGTCAGGTTTCCTGTTCAGGGACCCTCAACCGGCTGAACCCCGCGGTCCAAAGCGAGATTTACGGGGCACCGGTTGAGTCCGGATTTCGCGGGAAGGGACAGGCACAAAGACCCAACCCCGCCTGCATGCATTACGGGTATGAAACGAAGGAAAGACGAGAGAGGAGTGCAGCAACAAGCGCTCGGAGGACCCCGGATCGGGTCCCCACAGTGAAACTAGCGCTTGGAGAACTGGAAGCGCTTGCGGGCGCCCTTCTGACCGTACTTCTTCCGCTCATGCTTGCGAGCATCGCGCGTCAACACCCCGAGCTGCTTCAACTTGCCACGCAGTTCGGAGTTGAATTCAATCAACGCCCGGGCGATACCGAGGCGAGCCGCCCCAGCCTGCCCGCTGACTCCGCCACCATCGGCCAGAATCAGAATGTCAAATCGCTCCGCCGTTTCCGTCGCCAGCAAAGGCTGGCGTACATAGGCGCGGGCCGATTCATTCGGGAAATAATTTTCGAAAGGCCGGTGATTTACTGTGATTTGGCCTTTTCCGGGACGCAAGAAAACACGGGCGGTTGCCGTCTTGCGGCGGCCCGTTCCCAAGTTTTGCACTAACTTCGCTGGCACTATTCCTCTATATCCTCTGAATTACGCTTCCACCTGCAGCGCAGCGGGCTTTTGGGCCTGATGAGGATGATTCTCGCCCGCATAAACCTTTAGCTTGCGATACATCTGCTTACCGAGCTTCGTCTTCGGCAGCATACCGGAAATCGCAAGCTCCAGCATGCGCTCCGGCCGGGTCTCGCGCATCCGGCGCGCGCCCGTCTCAATCAGGCCGCCCGGATAACCGGTGTGGCGGCGATACAATTTCTGGTTTTCCTTGCTACCGGTCAACTTGACCTTGGCAGCATTGACAATGACGACGTGATCGCCCGTATCAAGATACGGTGTATAGGTCGGCTTGTGCTTGCCCATCAAGAGCATGGCGGCGCGGCTCGCAACTCGCCCAAGCACAGCCTCCTGCGCATCGATCACGTGCCAAGCGCGCTGTATTTCGTGCTTGGACGGAACTGGGGTACCCATGGACAGACTAATTCTCCGCTTCGAAAACTCGAAACACTTGAGTGTACCAAATCCCCAGGGGTAGTGTCCACGACAGTAGCTGCCCCCGTGCCCCGACCCAACTTCTCCTACGCTGGTTAAAGGCGAAATGCACAATCAACTGTTGCAACGGGTGATCGCTTGACCCGTTTCTCCTGGCGTCTACCAGCAAAAGTCGAAGCAACTCACTATGCAAACCTCCTGGGACAACTCCGAAAGGCGCAGTCGCCTCTGCTCGACCTCACCGTCTCAAACCCTACACAGACGTCGCCCCAATATCCCCATGCGGAAATCGCGGCCGCCCTGGGCGACATACGCGATTTCGGGTATATACCCGACCCGTTCGGGACCGTGGCGGCCCGGGAGGAAATCGCCACCCTGTATGCCGCCCGCGGTCTGACCGTCACACCCGACCGGATCGCACTCACGGCGAGCACCAGCGAAGCTTATTCGATCCTGTTCAAGCTGCTCTGCGATCCGGGCGAAGAAGTTCTCGCGCCCGTTCCGTCTTACCCGCTATTTGAATACCTCGCCCAGTTCGAATCCGTGCGCGTGCGCCCGTACACGCTCCAGTACGACGGGGTCTGGCACATTGACTTCTCCTCGCTCGACGCGCTCCTTTCGGATCGCACGCGGGCTATCATCGTCGTCAATCCGAACAACCCGACCGGCTCTTTCCTCAAGCGCGATGAAGCCGTCCGCCTCGCCGATTGGGCACGCTCGCGCAATCTGCCGATTCTTTCCGACGAAGTCTTCATGGAATACCGGCACTCGGATTCTTCAGCTATCTTCGAGACGTTCTGCGAATTCCCCGGCACGGTAAGCTTCTCGCTCAACGGCCTGTCCAAATCCGCCGGCATGCCGCAGATGAAGCTCGCCTGGATGGCGATTAATGGCAGCGACGAATACATTCGCGAGTTGCGGCCCCGCCTGGAACTGCTGCTCGATACGTATCTTTCGGTCAGTTGGCCCGTGCAGCAGGCGCTACCCAAGTTACTCTCAATCGGAGCCCGAATCCGCCGCAGTCTTCTTGAGACTATCGAGACAAATCGAAGTTTTCTCGCGCAGGCGATCGCGGGCTCTCCGGTCCATATCCTAACTGTGGAGGGCGGCTGGACGGTCATTCTGCAATTGCCCGCGGTGCGTACAGAAGAAGAATGGGTACGCGGGCTCTTGCTTGACGAATCGGTGATCGTCCAACCGGGCTATTTCTTCGACATGGCCAGTGAGCCGTACATCGTCATCAGCCTGATTACCGAGCCGGGCCTCTTTCGGGAGGGTGTCACAAAACTCGTCAGACATGCGGGCCAATAGACGACTCCTCCTCGCTTTGTTGTGTCTGATCGCGTCGGCGCAACCGCCGTGCACAGTCAGCGCGACACGCCTGAGACGTGACTTATCCTTCCTCGCCTCAGATGCTCTTCGGGGCCGCTACACGCCGTCTCCCGGCCTGCAGACGGCGGCAGCATTTATCGCGGCGAGATTCCGTTCCGCCGGACTGACACCGCTTGGCAAGGCATCGTATCTGCAGAAGGCGAGCATGATCGACCGCACGCTTCCGAAGCCCAGCTCGCCCATCTCAGTAACTTTGCACGATGTCACGCATGTGATCGAGCCCAAGGATTACACCATTGTCAACGTTGCCGCTCCGTTTAATTTGAGGGCTGCCGTTTCCGCTCTGTGTTTGGACGCGCCGGAGCCAAGCAGGTTCGCCGCACCAGACATTGCGGGCAAACTGGTTCTGCTCAGGCAACCATCCGAAACCGCCGTGGAAGCCGCCGAGGCCAGCCGAGCAGCTCTCGTGATCGTGATTACGCGCGAGGCTCTTTGGCCCACCATGCCTCTGCTCTTTGAAGCTGCACCTCGCTCACAACGTCCAGCGCCCGTCATCAACGTGCGGAGCGACGAATTGGCATCCGAGCTGATCGATCACCCGGACGCCTCAGACTGGCACTGGGACGTCCATCTTCCCGGCCCGCGAGACACACCCGTCACACTCGCCAACGTTGCTGGATTTCTCCTCGGATCGGATCCCTCCCTCAAGGACCAGGCGGTTGTCGTCAGCGCTCATTACGATCACATCGGCACAGCCCGCACGGCGACCCCCTTCGCAGCTGGGCCGCCCACGGCAAACGACACGATCTACAACGGCGCGAACGATGATGCCAGCGGAATTGTTTCCCTGATCGGCATCGCGCAAACACTCGCGCACGAGCATTTGAAGCGCAGCCTTATTTTTCTCGCTTTCTTCGGCGAAGAGCGCGGGCTGATCGGATCGCAGTTCTACGTTGCACATCCTCTGTTTCCGTTGAGCAGCACGGTAGCCGATTTCAATCTGGAACAACTCGGTCGCGTCGACAACCTTCAGGATGGGCAAGTCATCGATCGCCCACACTGGCTCACGCTTACCGGCTTCGATTACACGAACCTGGCGCGGCTACTCGCGGATGCGGGCCGTCCGACGGGGGTGACAGTGGATGATGACGCGGGGCGCAGCGATCGCTACTTTTTGGAAAGCGACAATGCCTCGTTCGCCCGGGCAGGCGTGCCTTCTACAACCGTCGCCGCCGCGCTCGAGTATCCCGATTATCACCGCGTCGGAGACGAGTGGCAGAAGATCGACTTCAGCAATATGGCGCATGTGGATTGCACGATTGCACAAGCCGTGTTCAGCGCCGCCAACGCCGCGCAGCCGCCGCACTGGAATGAATCAAATCCCAGCACGGCCAGGTATCGCAAGCGCCGGGCCGCTGAGTAATGGCCGCTTGGCTGAAGCCGGCAAGGATGCCCGGTTTGCCGGCAAGACCCCAGTTCATTTTAGGTCGCTGACGCTTCCGGCTCAGTTTCAAGATCATCAAATTCCCGTTCGAGGCGACTATGCCGGGCGTTTTTCATCGCCTTCGGTCTGCAAGAGGCCCATCCGATACCGTTCAGACGGACGTTTGCTGTTCGGCGGCGCGTTCTTTGAAGGAACGAACCCAGAGGCCGAAGGCCCTGCTCCACCGTTCTTTGCGCGATAGAGACAGTGAGAATACCTGCCTTTCGCGCGTGTTGTCGCATGAGGGGTGTTCGGGTTCTACTCGATACTGAAGCCGCGCCGTGTGACTGCCGTCTTTCCCGAAATAAAATCGCGCGCCGTCAGAATGACTACATAGTCTCCCTTGGGACTATCCTTCTTCGTCAACACCTCGAGGGTTGCGGGTAAGTATTGGGCGGGATAGAAACTGTGATCGCGCAATTCGGCTGCATTGGGCTGATCAAGAAATGTCTTCCCGTCCGGCCGCAGAACTGTCACGCCGTACGAGAGGTGATACTCATTGCCAGGCTTCAATGCGAAGCCCACAAAATCGAAGTCCGTGTAAACCGTATCTCCCGGAGAGTACGCCGGAACTTCCATTCCCTGCGGATCGCCTTCGCGCCGCAAAAACCGTAAATGCTGGATACTGAGGCCGTCCGACGCCTCAAAATGCGGACCTCCGATCGTGAACGGCAGTGATTTCGTTACCTCTGTTTTTCCCAGCACATCCTGCACCGTAACGTGGAGATAATACGTTCCGCCGATCACAAATGAGGGCAGCAGAAATGAGGCCCGCTTCACGGGCAACCAGTTCTTATCCTCCGTGCCCAGGTGCTCGTCGATTTCGCCCGTGATCGGTTTTGTGAGCGGCACATCCTTGGCATCTTCCGGAACCAGGCTATACGTCAAGCTCATGCTGCGTACCTCCGTATCCGGGTTCACCTTGAAAGAGTACCCGGCCACATGAAACTCGACATACACGAATTCACCCGGCAGGAACTGGTAATCTGTGTTCACAAACGGAGCATCTTCAGCCTGCTGAATGCCCGCGTCCACAATGGCGAGCGAACTGGCGGGATTTGCTCCAAAACATATTTGCGATAACAAGAACGTCAGCGCACATATCCGTCCACGATGAGCCATACAGTTCCGATCTCTTCGGCGTTGATTAGCCGCTATATCGATTTTGACCGAGCCCGCTGGGCGTTCCTGCGCGCCAACACACCGCTGCTTCTCGATGAAGCTGAATTGGCCTCGCTGCGCGGCATCAACGAGCAGGTCTCGCTGCGCGAAGTGGAAGACATCTTCGTGCCGCTATCGCGTTTTCTGAACCTTCACGTCGCGGCCGTCCAGCATCTTCACAACGCGCGCAGACAGTTTCTCGGAGAGACACAGCCTACTCGCGTGCCGTACATCATCGGTCTCGGGGGCAGTGTTGCCGTAGGCAAGAGCACCTTCTCGCGTGTGCTCCGGGCTTCGCTTGCCCGCTGGCATGATCACCCCAAGGTGGACCTTGTCACCACGGACGGATTTCTCTTTCCGAATCGCATCCTCGCCGAACGCGGGCTCATGCAGCGTAAAGGTTTTCCCGAGAGCTATGATCAGCGCCGCTTGCTGCTCTTCCTGGCCGAGATCAAATCGGGCGCCCACCAGGTCGAGGCGCCGGTCTACTCGCATCTGCACTACGACATCGTCGCCGGACGGACCCAGGTCATCGAGCAGCCTGACATTCTGATTATCGAGGGACTGAATGTCCTACAGTCCCCTCCGGGCGCGCGCGGCACTTCGCGCGTGTTCGTCTCTGACTTTTTCGATTTTTCAATCTACATCGACGCCGGAGACGATGTTATTGAAAGCTGGTATGTATCGCGCTTCCTCAAACTGCGCGAAACCGTCTTCCAGAACCCCGATTCCTACTTCCACCGCTTCGCCGCTTTAACTGAGGACGAGGCAGTGCAAACAGCCCGGCGCATCTGGCACGACATCAACCTTCTGAATCTGCACGAGAACATCCTGCCCACTCGCGAGCGCGCGCATTTGATCCTGGAGAAGGATTCCGATCACGCCGTGCAGCGCATCCGGCTCCGGCGTGTGTGATGCGCCTGTGATGCGGCGTTAGACTTACCCGCCGGTCGTACAAATGATCGTAACGAAGCTCGTCTCCGGTCGTCTATGGCGCATGAGTGTAGTATCTCCCGCCAAGCTGCTGTTCTCGGTGATCGTCCCAGCAGTTCTATGTAGTGCGGCTGGCTCGCATAATGTTTATGTCACAACGGGGGGCGCCGACCGTACGGGATCGCCGTTTGTTTCAGGTCCAAACGCAAAGGTCGAAGTCGTGAGTTGGGCGACAGGCTCGGTTACTAAAACAATTGAGGTGGGTATCGGCGCAATTAGCATCGTGGCATCAGCCGACGGCCAGTATGTTTATGTGGCCAACTATGGAAGTGACTCGATTTCGATCATCTCGACTGAGAAAAACGAAGTCGTACAGACGCTAGATCTATCGCCCAATGGGCCGTCGAACCTCGCCAATCCACACTCGCTGGCAGTCACTCCGGACGGAAAGTATTTGTGGGCGGGAGTTGACACGGATTATGGTGCTGGTGAATCGGCCGTTTTTGTTTTCGCCCTGCCCACTCTTAAGTTGGTTCACGTAGTCAATTCCGTTTTTGTCGTCGGCGGTCTGAGCAAGCTCGTTGTATCGAAAGATGGAAATTACGTGTATGCAGAAGATGATTACAGGAATGACATCTATCGGGAGTCGAGCGTAAAACAGATTGACGTCCGGACTTATATGCTATCTGATGAGTTTTACCAACTTGGCGTTCTCGATATTGCGCTTACGCCCGACGGGAACACACTCTACATGCCGGCGGATTACTACAACTACGATTCGGGCCAGGAAATCACGTCGATGTATGAGTTCTCAACTCATCCGTTTCTTTTGCATAATCCATACGCTCCCGCGACCCAAGTTGGAAAGTTAGTTGTCTCCGCCGATGGAAAGCACCTGATCGAAGAGGATGGATTGTACCTGCTGATCGTCAACCCGGTCACGTTGTCGGAAGAGCGAACGGTTCCGTTGCCCACTTCGTCCACGGGTGCAATGGTGCTAGCTCCGGACGGTAAGTCGGTCTTCGTGGCCGGAGAAAATCAAGTTACTCAGGTGTGCGCGTTAACGTTCGTTAAGTTGCGAAGCGTGGATGTTCCGGGCGCAGATGGGGGCAGTCGTATTGCCGTCCTGCCATGAACAATTGGATCCAGCGCGGCCCACAATGCCCGGGAAATTTACCCTAACCCGGGCTAAAGATATTTCCCCGGCCGAGCAGAAACTGGGGATCGAGCCGGCGCTTCACGTCTCGCATTGCCTCGATCTCCTCCTGTGCGTACATTAGTTGCAGCAGATTCGTCTTCGCTTTTCCGATTCCGTGTTCGGCGGCAACCGTTCCACCGAGCTTGACAACAAACTCCGCGAACTCGTCGATCAACTTTTCACCGAGATGCGCTTGTGCCGCCGTCTCGGGCAACAGATTCACATGATTGTTCGCATCTCCCACATGCCCGAAAATCGTGTATCGATCGGGCAACACAGCGTCGCAGCGCTCTTTGTAGTACCGGTGCAGCTCGCGGTGCCTTGCGATCGGTACCGCAAAATCAGTGCCGAATTTCGGGAACCCGTTGCGGCGCACACGCTCTACGACCATCGACGGCAGCGTGTGCCGGAACTGCCGGAAGCGCTCCCGGTCTGCAGCGCGAAACCCAAACCAGGAATCATCCGACAACGCGCCCCGTTCGCTTAGCCGATCGACCCACCGCTCCACTTCCGGGTCGTCTTCGCCCGTGAGGTTCTGTTCGATGAGCAGCGCTGCTCCGGCCGCGGAGGGAATGTCCGGATATGCGCCACTCAATAAGCGCAGCGCCATCCGGTCCATGAATTCGAGAAGCCGCAGCTCGGACGTGCCGCGCCAGGCATCCACGGCATCGAGCGCGCTCTCCTCATCGGGAAAGAAGACAACACCGCTCAGAATGGCCGCTGGTTCGGCTAACAGTTGCACTTCTGCTTCTGTTACGATCCCGAGCGTCCCCTCGCTCCCCGCCAGCAGGTCAACCCATTGCAAATCCGGCTTGACAAAATAGCCCGCCGCATTCTTGGTCACGTTCGGCACCCGCACCGGCCGGAACGGGAAATTCACCGTTTCGCCGCGCTTCAGCCACACTGTACGCCCGTCCATAAACGTGACCTGCAGCGATAACACGTGCCGCCGCACGGCGCCGTAATGGAAGCTGCGCGCACCGCCCGCGTTGGTCGCGATGACGCCTCCAATTGATGCCGAAATCTCGGTAGGATTCGGGCCGAAAAACTGCCCGGTCCGCGCTGCCTCGGTGTGCAGCTCAGCCAATGAAACCGCCGCGCCGCAGCGAGCACTGCCTTCGCGAATTTCCAAGCTGCGGAAACGTTCGAGCGATAGAATCCAGCCGCCCTGCGGACTCCTCGCACCGGTTAATCCGGTGCCCGCGCCGGAGATCGTCAAAGGGATATTTCCCGCCGCGCAGGCACGAACCGCTGCTTCGATTTCGCCGACGCTCGCGGGCGTGATGACCCGCTCGGCCGTTCCCGTGTACCCGGAAGCATCGGACAGAAACTGATCCAGCTCTGCCATCCTACGCTGCTGGAGGCGACGTGACTGCGCCATCGGAAGCCGAGCCAACCAGCGCCATGTACTTCGCCATAACACCGCTCGTATACTTGGGATCCGGCCGCACCCAGGAGGCCAACCGCGCGTGTAGTTCTTCCACCGGAAGCTCTATGTCGATGCGGCGTTGATCGATATCGATAGTAATCGTATCGCCTTCCCGGACAGCAGCGATTGGACCGCCGACGGCGGCTTCCGGCGCGACGTGTCCCACCATGAATCCGCGCGTAGCCCCGCTGAAGCGCCCATCTGTCAACAGCGCTACGGAGTCGCCCAGTCCCTCGCCCACAATCGCGCTCGTGACGCCCAGCATTTCACGCATGCCAGGCCCACCGCGCGGCCCTTCATACCGGATGACGACGATATCGCCCGGCTTGATAGCCCCTTCGAGCACGGCCGCTTTGGCCGCCTCCTCGGTATCGAAAACGCGCGCCGGGCCGGTCTGCTTTGTGCGTTCCAGCCCAGTCACCTTGATGACCGCCCCATCGGGTGCAAGCGAGCCCTTCAAAATGACGAGACCACCCGATTTCTTAATCGGATTATCCAGCGGCCGGATGACATCTTGCCCGGGCGTCTCGGGCACGTCCGCGAACTCCTCGCCGAACGTCCTGCCGGTTACCGTAAGGGCATCGGCATGCGCGTATCCACCATCGAGCAACCGTTTTGCAATCACGGCAATACCGCCCGCCTTGTCCACGTCCGCCGCGGTATACCGCCCCGCCGGCTTCAAATCGGCAAGCAGCGGGGTGCGATTGTTCAAATCCTGAAAATCGTCGATCGTTAGCGGGATCCCGGCCTCTCGCGCCATCGCCAGAAGATGCAGTACGCCGTTGGTCGAGCCGCCCGATGCCGCAATGCTCGCGATCGCGTTGTCGATTGCGCCGCGAGTCACAATCTCGCGCGGCCGGATATTCTGCCGTACCGCCTTCATGATGATCTCGCCGCAGCGCCGCGATGCGTCGTGCTTTCGCGCGTCCACCTGCGGAATCGAGTTGACGTCACGCGGCGATAACCCGATGATCTCCATCACCGTCGCCATCGTGTTTGCGGTGTATTGGCCGCCGCACGCGCCCGGCCCTGGACAAGCGGCGTTCTCTATCTCGAAGAGTTCCTCGTCGCTCATCTTCCCGGCCGCATTCGCGCCCACCGCTTCAAAGACATCCTGAATGACGATGTCGCGCCCCTTATACCTGCCGGGAAGAATCGTGCCGCCATAGATAATCATTCCCGGCACGTTCAACCGCAGCAGCGCCATCGCGGCTGCGGGAATCGTCTTGTCGCAGGCGACCAAAGCCACGATGCCGTCGAACATGTGCCCGCGTGCGACCAGTTCGATAGAGTCGGCAATCACCTCGCGGCTCACCAGCGATGTCTTCATGCCCTCGGTGCCCATGGTGATACCGTCGCTGATTGCGATCGTGTTGAACTCCATCGGAGTCCCGCCCGCTTCGCGAATGCCCTTCGCCAGATCCTGCGCCAGTTCACGGAGATTGTAATTGCAGGGCATGGTGCCAATCCACGTGTTTGCGATTCCGATAATCGGTTTCTTCAGATCCTCATCGGTAAAGCCAATGGCCTTGAGGTAGGAACGCGCCGGAGCGCGGTCTTTCCCCTGCGTGATCGTGTAGCTTTGGAGGTTCATAGAAACTTCTATTAAACCAGCCTGCATCGACCCGATTTGCGGCGTTCTGTCTGACTAACGACCGGCTTTGCCGGTTCCTGAACCGTGCGCGGTGACGAAGTCGTCGAATTCGCGGGCCGCCGCCACTGCGCTGACCGCCACGTGCTCCAGCTTCCAGGTGAAGGTTATTTTAACGTGGATGGAACGGCTCTCGACTGTAATGGTCGATTCCAAACGCTTCGCGATGAGCTTACGGATACGCGCTTCGAGGTCGTCCGCTTGCGCCTGCCCCTTCGTACACACTACAAGAAAGGCAGGCCCGCGCCAGCGATGCAAAATACCCGAGCCGTCGAGGGCCGTCCCCAGACCTTGTGCCGCGAGTTTCAGCACGTCGTCGCCCACCATCCGTCCGAAGCGCGCGTTGAGCGCTCGCAATTGATCGAGCACCAGAATCGCGGCAAAGGTTTGCTGCGATTCTTTCAGGCGATATGTCATGAGTTGTTGGGCGGCTGCTGGCCCCGGGAGTCCCGTTGCGGAATCGGGAGGAGGACCGGCGGCGCCCTGCTGAACGGCCTGCTTCAAACGAGCCAGATCCATTTGGAATGAGGTCTGGCAGCTTTCAAAAGCTGTGCGATGTTCCGCCAGCCTGGGCGTGCTCAACGGCTGGTTCAGATCGCCCAGGATTTCCTGCAGCCTCACTGCCCCTGGAGAGGCGGGCGGCACTGCGGGCAGAATACTTTGCAACAGCATGCTGAGGATGCTGCGAAAATGTTCTTCGCGTTCGGCGGCTTCTTCGGGGGTGTCCAGTTCTGTAGATAGAGTTTCCGAGAGCATGGGGCGCCAGACGTCTCCACTCGGGCAAAGCGGGGACGCGCTACCTTTGCTTATCGGTTCAACGGTCGGATTTCTTTACACTACTCAGGATGATCGGAGGATTAGGTTTGAAAGGCCGCCGTTATCGAACGGCAGCCTTCACTTTTGAATTAACTGGACTGCGCGGCACGTTGGCAGCCCGCGTATTCTTCGCCTTGTGCGCCAGGCCGTTCGCAGTGGCGTTTTAACGATAGAATAGGGACCCGCGCTTGGGGGCGTAAGTCGTACACCCAATCCGCTTCCGCGAGGTAAAGGGGTTAGAGATGAACAAACTGGTCCTTCTTGCATTGTTGTCCGGCTCACTAACCGCATGGGCCGCTCCGTCCACGATCGCATACTTCGTAGATGCATACGGCGGCGCATATTCGTTCGATTGGGTAACTGGTGTGCTGGTAAATTCCGCCGATATACCACAACCCTGGGAGCCTGTGTTCTCCTGGGATAATCGAACGCTCCTCGTTCCGACTCTCACGCCTAACCTTTACTCAATCGACCCAGACACGTTTGCTGCCACTGCTCATCTGGTCGGCTCGGATCCTACCGGTTCGGGTTCAGCCACCTTTTTCCCGACCGGACCGGCAGTTTTCTCTCCGACCGCTCCCTTGATTTACATTGTCGACTTCGAGGGCGTGCTTGAGACCATTTGCGGGATCACTTATAGGGTCCTTGGAGGTCTCGGTCTGAACGGCGCAAATGTTCAGGACATGGTGATGAGTTCCGATGGCGCATACATTTATGCCCTCGACAATACCGTCAACGGCCCGAGGATCTTAGTCATCAGCACTTCACCCATGAAGATCGTTGCGAAGGTGCCACTATCACCACTACCACTCGCAAACGGGTCGTTCGGACTAAGTTTCGCTCTAAGCCCGGATGGGCGCTTCATTTACGCCCCGTATTTTGACTCTACGGGGCGTAGCGCATCGCTCGCCATCTTCTCGACGGAATCGAACAGTGTGGTCGAAAACATACCTATACCGGCCGCGTTTGGCACCGAGGTCCTCAAGACTGTTGTCTCGCCGGACGGGAAGAATCTATATAGCCTGGGTTCTTACGATTACAGCAATACTGGTGACAATTACGAGCCGATCATTGTGTTCAACACAGCCACCCGGCACATGGGATTACTAACCAAGATACCCGTGGGGTACTTTGGCGGTTCATCGATGGCGATTATCCCGGACGGTTCAATCCTGCTCGTCACCGACCACGTCCATATTTGGGAGGTCTCTCCGACAACCGGCGACGTGTTGGCCAGTCTTCCTGAATATCTTGGTCAGTATGAATTTATTACTGGTCTCACCACACCTCACCCCGCGATTGCCAAAACCGGCCCCGAAGTAATGTCCCTGAATGTTCTCTACGGGACTGAAGCGTATAACGTGATCGGCTCGCACCGTACGCGCCTGCCATGGCAGATCACGGGCATCCGAGCCGTCTTCTCTGAGCCGATCGCAAGCGCCAGCGCGGGCAGCCTCCAGGGAGCGACCGTGACCAGCTTCAGCGGCCTCGGCACGACCACGCTGACCTGGAACATCACACCAATCAGCAACGGCACAACATACATCCAACTACTCGCGACTGGACCCACGGGAATTCGTGGCGCGAGCGATGATCCGCTTGCAGGCGGTGCGGGCTATCAGCATAGCCTGAAGGTCCTCGCTGGTGACTTCAACGACGACGGCGCTGTCAATGCCGCCGACATCACGGGACTCCTTAACGCGGGCACGCAGCCCTACGATACGTTCGCGGATATCAATGGTGATGGCAGGTCGGGTGACCTCGCCGATATCAACAAGGCGTCGGCTTACGTCGGCGAGACGAATCACTGAAGCGTCAACACAGCCATGATCGGCGGGCAAACGTCTCCACTCGGGCAAAGCGGGGACGCGCTACCTTTGCTTATCGGTTCAACGGTCGGATTTCTTTACACTACTCAGGATGATCGGAGGATTAGGTTTGAAAGGCCGCCGTTATCGAACGGCAGCCTTCACTTTTGAATTAACTGGAGTGCGCGGCACGTTGGCAGCCCGCGTATTCTTCGCCTTGTGCGCCACGCTTCCGTTACGCAGGCCAGCGGACGCGCCGTTTCCGTCCACCGCGATCGGCCGCGGGTTATTGCCGTTCGGCGTGACTTTGCCCAACACCACAGACCGCTTAGCGCCGGTCGCCGCTGGAACATTCGAAGGCCGTGAGTTCGCCGTCTCGTATGCGAGCACGGCAAACGCGATCGCTTCCTTGGCGTCCACGTCGAGGCCGACCTCGGAGGTATCGCTCACCGGAATGGGATCCACGGCTTTGCGCAGCATTCGCATTAATGTCGGGTTGTGGCACCCGCCGCCGGATACGAAGATCTCGTCCACCCGCATCTCCGGCAAAACGAAGTTCCGCAAACCGAGCGCAATGCTCTCGGCCGTAAGCGCCGTCGCCGTTGCGATCAGGTCCTCGCTACTCAACTCCGTATCGAGTAACTTCGAAACGTATTCGGAGCCATACTGCTCGCGGCCGGCCGTCTTCGGCGGCTTGGCGCGAAAATATTTGTCGCGCAACAGCTTTGCCAGCAGCTTCGGGTCGATTATTCCGGCCGCCGCAACCACACCGTCCCGGTCATAGCACTGCCGACCCTGTGTAATCCGAGTGACCAATTGATCGATGACCATGTTGCCCGGGCCCGTATCGAAGGCGATGAGGCGGTCCGTGTTTGAATTCGGCGGAATGGCCGTCAGGTTCGCAATGCCGCCGATGTTCACCGCGACGCGTCCCCGCCCGCGATGCCGCATCAACATGTAGTCGAGATACGGAACCAGGGGCGCGCCCTTGCCGCCAGCAGCGACATCCCGCTCCCGGAAGTTCGAGATGACATCAATCCCGGTTCGCTCCGTGATCACGCTGGATTCGCCGATCTGAAACGTGCTGGCAACCTTCTTACCGAGATAATTACCCGGTTGCCCTTCATGGAAGATGGTTTGACCGTGGCACCCGATCAGTTTGACCGTGTTCAACGGAATATCGGCTCGCTCGGCGGTCTCTTCGAGTGCTTCGGCGTACAGTTCGCCGAGCACGAAGTTTAACCGCGAAATATCCCCGGTATGCGTGTTCGCATTCGACACCGATACCAGCGCTTCCCGCACATTCTTCGGATAAGGCACCGAATGGCTGGTCAGCACATTGATCTTCGCCTTATAGCCCGAACCGGTGATGTCGACAATCGCAACATCTATCCCGTCGAGCGAAGTCCCGCTCATGATACCTGCTATTCTCATCTCTTTAGCAACTCTTGCTGCAACTGGTGCAGAATCTGCAAAGCCTCGACTGGCCGGAGCTCATCGATATTGAGCGCCCTAATTCGATCAGCGAGCCCCTGGTCCATCGGCTCGAACAGCTTGATCTGTAGTGGTTGCTCTGCGTCGCTCGGTCCAAGCTCTTTGGTAACCGAGTGCTCCCTTACTTCATGATGCAATAAAACTGACCTCGCTCGCTCGATTACTTGAAGGGGTAAACCAGCTAAACGGGCTACCTCAATACCGTAACTGCGGTCGGCTGCACCCGGTTCTACCTTTCTAATGAATAAGATAGAATCACCCGATTCTTTTACCGCGACGCGCAAATTTCTTACACCCGAAAGTTGATCAGCAAGCTCCGTCAGCTCGTGATAGTGCGTTGCAAATAGCGTTTTAGCCCGTATCTTCTCGTGGATATACTCGACCACCGCCCACGCTAGCGCCAAGCCGTCATAGGTGGACGTGCCCCGGCCGATTTCGTCCAATACCACAAAGCTATTAGGAGTCGCCGAATTGAGGATTGCTGCCGTCTCCGTCATCTCGACCATAAAGGTGGAGCGCCCCCGGCTGAGGTTGTCCGCCGCGCCCACCCTGGTAAATACCCGGTCCACAATGGGAAGCAGCGCGGCCTCCGCCGGAACGAACGAACCCATCTGAGCCAGAATCAAAATCAATGCCGCCTGCCTCAGATAGGTGGATTTGCCGCCCATATTGGGACCCGTGATAACTCCGATGTATTCCTTTGACGAGTTCAGGTACACGTCGTTTGGAACAAAACGGAGCGCGTCCCTTTCAGTCAATTTTTCGATCACGGGGTGGCGCCCGGCGTCGATGCGCATTTCGCCTGAATCGGAGAACTGCGGTCTTTTATAACGGTTCTCCACCGCGCCCTGCGCCAGCGTGGCCGCCACGTCCAGTTCCGCCACTCGCGTGGCAGCTGATTTGATGCGCTCCGCATGAGAACCCGCATACGCTCGCACGCTCTGAAAAATCTCGCGCTCGAGCGTCAGGATTTTGTCTTCGGCATCCAAAACCTTGCTCTCGAGTTCCTTCAATTCCGGCGTCGTAAAGCGTTCCGCATTCGCGAGCGTTTGTTTGCGTCTCATACGAAGCTGGAGCAAGTGAAAGGTTCGTCTTTGAAATCTCAATGTAGTACCCGAAGACGTTGTTGAAGCGGATCTTCAGAGATGCGATTCCAGTGGCGGCCCGCTCCCGTGCTTCAATTGCCGCGATGTACTGGCGGCTGTTCCGGCTGAGATCGCGCAATTCGTCCAGTTCGTTATCGAAGCCCGACGCGAATCGTGCCGCCATCATTGAGATTCACCGGCGGCTCATCCGAAATGGACGCTGAGAATACGGTCCCGCACGTCTTCCAGCAAGTCGATCTCGGCGCGCAAGTCTGGATGCTGCAGTTGACCTGCCGCTTTCGCCACCGCCCGCAACTGGTCGAGCGACTTCCCGAGCGACAGCAGATCGCGCGGACTCGCCGTATTCAGCGTGACCTTTGCAAGCAAGCGTTCCAGATCGTGTACACCGCCGATCGCGCTTTCGGAGGTCGGCTCGCAGAATCGTTTTACCGGATAATTCCGCCACTGCGTCGAGACGCCGCTCGATCTCATTGAGATCGTAAGACGGATTCAGCAGCCTACGGCGCAACAGCCGCCCTCCCATTCCCGTGCCCGTCTTATCGATGACGTGAATCAAAGTGGATTCCCGCGTCTCGCCCGCAAACAGCGGTTCGACGAGTTCCAGGTTGCGTACCGTCGTCGCATCCAGAACCATGTGATCGTTGCGCTCGTAATAACTCGGCCGGTTCAGATGTTCCAGCGCCGTTTTTTGGGTGTCGCGCAAATAGTGCAGGACCGCGCCCGCAGCCGCGACCGCCAGCGGTTTGTCCGTCAACCCGCATCCGTCCAGCGATAGCAGCCGGAAGTTCTCAAGGATCTGCCGCCCTGCATAATCGCCGCCGAACACCCACGGCTCGATTGCGGTTTCTAAGCACGGTGCACCAGGCGGCTGGCCTTCCGAATGCAACAGCTTCGCGTACACTCAGCGTCTCGAGTTGCGGAATCAGCTCAGCAACGTCCATCTCAGTGGCACGGAATTCGCCCGTCGAGAGATCGGCGTAGGCCAATCCACAGCGGGCGCCCTTTGCGAACACCGCGGCCAAGAAATTGTTTTCGTGCGAGCGCAGCAGGTTCGAATCGGTCGCCGTCCCCGGAGTGACTACGCGCGTCACTTCACGCCGCACCAGCTTCTTGCCGGGTCCAGGCTCTTCCATCTGTTCGCAAAGAGCGACCCTGTACCCGCGTTGAATCAGCCTGGCTATGTAGCCGTCCGCCGCATGGTACGGCACGCCACACATCGGAATCGGCTCACCCTTTTCCTTGCTGCGCGAAGTGAGCGTGATCTCGAGTTCGCGCGCCGCAGTGATCGCGTCTTCATAGAACAGCTCGTAGAAATCGCCCAGCCGGAAAAGCAGAAGCGCATTAGATACCTGCTGCTTGGCAGCCTGATATTGCCGCATCAGCGGAGTCGATGCTTCTACCACCTGTGAGATCTATTCCTGATCAAGCACTTTCCACATTTCGGCGAGCCGGATGTCGACGCACTCGGGTTCCGTTCCGGCGGGCAGCGATAGCATCAGCTTGTCGCGCCTCTCGTCGATTCGATCCGCGCCGACCTCCCAGGCGCGCCGCTTCTCGGGCCAGATTATCCACACGTTCTGCGCACCGATTTTCACGAGCCGATCCGCACGTCCAAACAATTCTGTGATTGTCTGCCCAGGTGATAGGATCTCGACGCCCAGAAGGGGAGGTACGGCCAGCATGCCTTCGATATAGGGCGCATCGTCGCGCACGACTACCAGATCCGGAATGATGTATTCGCGGCGGCCGTCCTTAGTCTGGCCTCCGGTGATGATATCCAATTCCGGCATCGGTCCGAAACCAGATGGCAACAGGCTCGTCAGAGCCAACGTCAGATAGCGTTGGATCAAGATGTGAAGCTTTTTCGGCATCGGCTTTTCGATTTCTCGACCGTTGACCAGTTCGACGTGATACCGATAGCCTGGGGCAGGAGCGTAGCCCGGATCCGGTTGTGCTAGTGCGCCCATGGGAGTGGTTCCTGTCGTGATGATATCAGCGGCATAGCTTTAGCGAATACATGCACTAACGTTGAAAGCCTGTGCGCTTATGCGTACAAGCCCCGGCGCCGAATGGCATTTGCGACGCGATCGAGCGCGAGCATATAGGCCGCTGTGCGGTTATTCACGGTGTGTTTCGCCGCATAGCGCGTCACGTCTTCGAAGCTGTTCACCATGATCTCTTCCAGGCGCTGATTCACTTCGCGTTCGGACCAGAAGTAGCCCTGCCGGTCCTGCACCCACTCAAAGTACGAGACGGTCACGCCACCCGCATTCGCCAGAATGTCGGGAATCACAAACACGCGCTTCTCGCGCAGAATCGAATCGGCGGCAAACGTGGTCGGTCCGTTGGCCCCTTCGCACAAAATCTTCGCTTTGATGCGATCCGCATTGTGCGACGTGATCACGTTCTCGCGCGCCGCCGGAAGGAGCACATCGCAGTCCATCAGAAGAGCACCGTCTTTGTCGACGTCCTCGCCATCCGGAAAACCAAGAATGCTTCCCGTTTCCCGTCGATGCTGCGCCAGCGCCTCTACATCGAGACCATGCTTGTTGAAGACCGCCCCGTCGTACTCGATGATGCCGATGATCCTGAATCCGGCGCGGCGCATCAGCTTCGCCGCCATACCGCCGACATTGCCGAAGCCCTGAATGATCACGCGGGTTTCTTCCGTCCGCAGCCCGAGCTGCTTCAGCGCTTCTAGCGTGACCAGCATGCAGCCGCGGCCGGTCGCCTCGGTACGGCCCCTCGATCCGCCCAACTCTAACGGCTTGCCCGTCACCACCGCCGTCACCGTGTGGCGTTTGTGCATGGAGTAAGTGTCCATAATCCACGCCATCGTCTGTTCGTTGGTGTTCACGTCCGGCGCCGGGACGTCCCGCTCCGGCCCGATCACTTCACAAATCTCGGCCGTGTAGCGGCGCGTAATCCGTTCGAGTTCTCCCTCGCTCAGCAGATGGGGCTCGCAAATCACGCCGCCCTTGCCCCCGCCGAACGGGATGTTCACGACCGCGCACTTCCATGTCATCCAAGCCGCCAGCGCCCGCACTTCATCCGGTGAAACGTCGGGAGCGAAGCGAATTCCGCCCTTGGCCGGCCCGCGCGCAATGGAATGCTGTACGCGATAGCCTGTGAATACTTCGATCCGCCCATCGTCCAGCGCGACCGGGAAGTTCACCGTCAACTCCATCGCGGGCGTACGCAATACTTTGCGCATTCCGTCTTCGAGTTTCAGCAGTTCCGCTGCTTCATCGAACCGGTGCGCCGCGGATTCCCACGGATTCACCTCCAACTCGACGGACTGGGTCGTTTCGGCAATCATCTGGTCGGCTCTTCTTTTACACTGTCATGAATCGTTTAGAGCGCGCAAGAGGAGGACCCGGAAGAACTACGGTTTCGGTGGGCCGCTTGGTTTCTTGCCTGCGCTTTTCGGACCCGACAAGGCATTCCCCAATGACGTTGCGGCCGATCCCAGGGCGGCGGCTGTCGCCAAAATTACGTTGTAATCGATATTCCGGACCCAACCGGTTTTACCCGCGTTCGGACCATCCGTAACCCTAACGCTGGTCCACTCATTCCCCGCCTTCGGATCCACTTTGGGAATCTGTTGCAACTGGGTGCCCCTCGGCAACGTGGCAACCTTCTTGTGTTGTGCCGGGCTGTCCCACAAATCCGCTCGTTCAGACACGATTTGGATATCAAGTGGAACGTGCACCGATTCCTGACCCTCGCTGCTTTTTGAGGCATTCCAAAGCTTGGCCGCTTCCGTGAAAATCGGAGTGGGCACGTCCTGCGACTTTGCCTTGAAGGGCACAAGCGTTGGTGTCTTCTCGCCCGCTTTCACGCTCCAGCCCCATTCGACCGAACCGTAGAACGTGCCCGCCTGGTTACCCTCGATCGCAAGCGCCGACGTTTCTAAGTGCTGGCTCCATTCTTTTTTCAACACCGTGCTTACATCCGTGTCCATGTCTCCCGTACTGAGGAACGGCGTGTCGTGCATTGTTGCATCATTGTTCTGCGGGTTTCCGCTCGCATCCTTGTAGTGCCATCCAAAGTCGGCCAGATGCGGAGTGCGGACAGATGGGACTGGTTTTGCCAAATCGCCGCCTGCGGCATCGGACATCCCAGTGAGTGGCGTCCTGCTCTTCGGCAGCGCATCAATGTGAGTCCCCGCGCCCGGCTTTCCGGCCGGAATCATGCGGCTCTCGGCGACCTTCTTTTCCTTCTCGTCCGAGGGCCCTGGAATCGTTCCGTCCCGTATGCTCGCAGCAGTTTGAACAAACGCGATCTTTGTTGCATCCACGTTGTTATTCGCTTTGAATGTGATCTTGATATCGGCGCCGAAACCCACGATTGCGCCATCGGCTCCAGGCACGATCGTCGGGTCATAATTATCCGCCACAAACTCGCCCGCTGAGGTCTTAGCGCTGCTTGCCGCGCGCCGCAAGAGCGGCCCGGAATTGGGCGAAGTCTGGTACTGCACGACGTGCGCCAGTTCATGCGCCAGCAACGACCTGCCCTGCGCAGTGCCCGGAGCGTATTCATTCCGGCCGAACACAATGTTTTGAGCAACGCAATAGGCGCGGGCGTTCACCGCCTCCGCCGATCGGGCCGCCGCTTCATCCCGATGCACGCGCACGTTCTTGAAGTCGTAGCCGAAGCGCGTCTCCATAAAGGAGCGCACATCGCGATCGAGCGGCTGTCCGCCCGGTTGTGGCGGTTTCGTACGCAAACTTTCCTGCGGATCCCTTTTGCATAGCTTGCCCCGCCAGCCGGTCTGCGTCGTGCTCGTACGGATCGCCTGGATGAGTGGCCATACAGCGCTGATCATTCTTGACGCGTCTTTATACCAGGATGCGAACCCGGCCGTTGTCCTTGATCAAGCATGCGCACGAACATCGGCCGCACAATATCACAGAAACTCACATCGCGGAGAAGTGTAGAGCCGCCGCCGAGCCGATAAACGCCGATGTTTCAGAGGCGCTTATCGCCGGCCGGGCGCGGGAAAGCTTATCGTGAAATAGCTCGCGCTGCTTGCGGCCGGCGACCGTGATCTGACGCCACTGGTTTGGGACTCTCTGTTTCTGTCCAACGCACGGGATGCCGCATCAGGCAGCGGCGGCATTCATATTCGCCGCAAACCGGCCACATGGGTTCATCGTGAAACCACTTGCACCAGATCCGTTTGATTTCGAACTGTAAAGTCCGGGTCCTTTGCATGAACCGAGAGTAACGGGAAAGCCCAGTCCGTGAGAATTGTTCCGCCCGTCATAAGGGGTCACAAGTACGGTCATGACTCGAAGACCTTTTCAGCCGGCAGTTTCCCGAACTGCCATTACTACTCTTGAGGAGTAAGCTACTCTTTCGGAGCGATTCCGAGAGCCCGCATCTTCCGATATAAATTACTGCGCTCTAACCCGAGCAACTCCGACGCGCGCGTCACATTGCCGCCGGTTTCTTCGAGCTTCCGCAAAATGTAATCGCGCTCCGCCGCCTCGCGTACTTCGTGCAAGCTGGCAAATCCGTTCCAGTCGCGCACTTGCGCTTTCTTTGCGCCGTCCAGCGGCAGATGACGCGCTTCAATCTGCGCCTGTGGATATAAAATGACCAGCCGCTCCATCAAGTTGCGTAACTCACGCACGTTCCCGGGCCATGCATACTCGAGCAGCACGGCAATCGCATCCTCCCGGAGTTGCTTCGGAGTGCGAACATAATCCCGCGCGAATTTGTTCAGAAAGTGATTCGCGAGCAGTGGAATATCTTCACGCCGCTCTCGCAGCGGAGGTACCGTGAACGGAATCACGTTCAGCCGGTAAAAGAGATCCTCGCGGAAATTGCCCCGCTCGATTTCTTTCTCCAGGTTCTTGTTCGTCGCCGCGATCACCCGCGCATCCACCTGCACCCAACTCGCAGCGCCCACCGGCTCAAATCGATGCTCATCCAGCGCCCGAAGAACCTTCGCCTGCACCTTTAAACTCATGTCGCCGACTTCGTCCAAAAAAAAGGTCCCGGCATGCGCCTGCTCGAGTTTGCCGCGCTTATGGTCTAGCGAGCCGTCCGGCCTGCGCAGCCGATGCCCGAACAATTCGCTCTCGATCAGATCTTCCGGCAGCGCCGCGCAGTTCACTTCCACAAACGGGCCATCGGCGCGCGCGCTCGAACGGTGAATCAGGCGCGCGACCAACTCCTTACCTGTTCCGCTCTCGCCGTATATCAGCACGCGGCCATTCGTACCCGCAGTCAGGCTGAGTTGCTGCCGCAACGCCTTCATCGCGACGCTATTGCCAATCAACTCGGGCTCGGCCAAGCCTCCGCGCAACCGTCGCAATTCCAGTTGATCCCGTCGCTGCTGAATCGCGTTCTTCAGCACCAGACTGACCTTCTCGATCGTGAGCGGCTTCTCAATAAAATCGAATGCGCCCAATTTGGTCGCGCGCACAGCAGTCTCGATGTTCCCGTGCCCCGAAATCATAATCACTGCCGGGCGCACGTCGTCCGGAATGTGCTGAATCTCGGCCAACACCGCGAGCCCATCGATTCCCGGCATCCAGATGTCCAGTAGTACCGCTTCGTAACTTTCACGCGCCAGTACATCCAGCGCCGTCGCACCCGAGGGCGCCGTTGCACATTCGTAGCCTTCATCTTTCAGAACGCCGCTGAGAGACTGCCGTATATTGGCTTCGTCGTCGACGATCAGAATTGCCGGTCCCCGCGTGGCCATATCTACGCCTTCAGAGTAGCGTCCACACCTTCCGGCGCATTGAATTCGACGCTTGCCGCAGTGTTCAATTCGATCACGAAACAAACGCCCGTCGGCTCCACATCCTCCACGCGTACGCGTCCATGATGCTCCGTGACAGCCTTGCTCACGATCGCCAGCCCCAATCCCGTGCCGCGCTCCTTCGTCGAAAAGTACGGCACAAACAATTTCTCTTTGTCCTCCGCCGAAATCCCCGGTCCCGTGTCTCCGACCGAGATCTCCACGACGTCGGGCGAAACCTGCCCTGTCGCAATCCGCAACTTCTTGACCGGCGCATTCAACATGGCTTCCGCTGCATTGTCGACCAGATTCACGATCACGCGCTTCATCTGCTCGCGATCCGCCAGCACTAACGGCAGCTTCGGATCGAGCACGACGCTGAGTTCCACATTCTCCAGACGTCCTGCAAACACCGCCAGCGCGCTCTCGACAATCTCATTGAGGTTTGATGGCGTGGGTTTCGCCGCCGGAAAGCGCGAAAACTGCGCAAATTCGTCCGCCAGCGCCTTCACGCTCATCACTTCCTGTTGAATCGTCGCCGTGCACTCATCGAGAATGTCGCGCGTCTCAGGGGGCAGATTGAGTCTTCCCATCTGTCTTGCAATGCGGTCCGCGCTGAGCGAAATCGGAGTGAGCGGATTCTTGATCTCATGCGCAATGCGCCGCGCCACTTCCTGCCAGGCCATCGCCTTTTGCGCGCGCAGCAGATCGCTCGTGTCTTCCAGCACAATTACAAATCCGCGCCGCTGTTCAAGCGAAGCCACAGTTACGGCCAAATGAATCACCGCGCCATTGCGCTGCACAGCGAACTGACTCGCCGCCGATCCGATCCGTCGCGCGCGCTTCAGCAGATAGCGGATCTCGGCCAGATCTTCCGCTTCAAACAGATCCGATAATCGCGTGGCGCCGTCCAGCACGTCCGAAGAAAAAATCCCCCGCAGCGCCCGGTTCACGCGCTCGATCCGCTCCTCTGGCGTCACCGAAATCACACCCGTCGGAATACTTTCGAGAATCGCTTCCGTGAACTGCCGCCGAGCTTCCAGTTCGCGCGCGTTATTCTCCAGTTCACTTGTCATTTCGTTGAACGCGCGTACCAGCGTCGCCAGTTCATCGATCGCATGTACGCGCACCCGGTACGCCAGATTGCCCCGCCTGACTTCTCCCGCCGCGCCCAGCAGCGCCGAAATGGGGATGCTAATCTGCCGCGAAAGGATCTGCGCCGCCCACGCTGCTATAAAAAACACAAACAACGTAATCAGAACGATGAGCCAAAAATATGGGAGGTGATACAAACGGCTGCGTCCGCTCTCAGCCTCAATCGACTTTCGGACTCGCTCGGCCGTCGCCACCGTGTCCTTCGCCATCGGGTCCACGCTGAACGGCGCGACAATCGTGACATCCGCCAGATGCGCACCCTTGTCTGTCACAGGCGCCGATGAGGTTAGCAGCGCTGGTTCGACTGGTACAAAGCTCTGGTGCAGCAACATCGGCGGTTCACCCGGGCGCGCCAACACGACCCTTCGCAAACCCAGCCGTTCCGCCACGTTCCGGAACTGCTGCGCATCGATCTTTCCTGTCTTTGCTGCCTCCACCGTCGCGGGCAGCAGCGCGATCCAGTTGGCTTGCGCCTGCACCCGCTGCTGCGCCTCGCGCCGGTACGCTGTATCCAGTTCCTGCAAGTCGGCCATCACATTGCGCGCGGGCCTGCCGAACCACGCGTCCAGATGCCGGTTCAGCACATAGAAACTGAAGATGACGTAAAACAGCGCGGGTGCGAGCGTTAGAACGAGTGCCCCCGCCAACAGCTTCGAGCGTATTCGCGAGCCTTCGCGGTCCCGCTGCCGGTCGATGTACGCTTTGACGATCGCGCGGAACAACATGAACGCGACCGTAACTGTGAGCAGGAAGATAAAGGTAGAAACAGCCCAGACAACGACCGTTTCGAGTGCCCCCGACGGGCTGTATTCAATGCGGAATGAGCCCTGCCAGATCAGCAGGACAAGTAAAACGACGAAACTGAGCGCAGCCGCGACGGCGGCCAAACGTCGGCGCACACACCGATGTTAACGTGTATAGCCCACATTCGGGCTTCGCACGAGGAGTTTAACGTTTCTCGGGCCGGCTCTGCGTACGGAACTCGTACTGCTGGATCTGCAGCGCCATCTGCCCCTTATTGTGGCGAGTGATGCGTCCGCGCGCGACCAGGTTCAACATCACGCGTTCGTTCAATTGCGCGGGCCAACTGATGGAAACCTCGAGCCGCGTGCCAACCGGCAGCTCATGATCGGACGTAAACAACACGCCCGAACTGCTGATATTCAATGTTTTGCCGCTCCCGCTCAGGATTTCCGAACGCTGATTGAGCGTCTTATAACGCAGTTCTCGTTCAATCGGAAAGCGGCTGGAGCGCCGGCGCTCTGCGTCCGGTCCGTCCGACCGGCCGTAAGGCATTCTGTTCTCTGTCACAACAGGCTCCGTTCCATTCAGATTAACAGGCGAAATCACTCTTTGCTCTCATCGGCCGTTTCCGCCGTTTTGTTCCGCTGATTTCGCAAGGCCTCTAGCCGCTCCCCAACCTTGATCTCCCAACCTCTGTTGGTGGGCTCATAAAACTGCATCGCCGCAAGCCGGTCCGGCAGGCACTGCATATCCGTCATTGCTTCGGGTTCACGGTGTGCATGCTTGTATCCGTGGCCGTAGCCGATCTGCTTCATCAGGCCCGTCACGGCATTCCGCAGCTGCATCGGAACGGGTTCGGCCGGAGCGCTCTCAATTGTCTCCATCACCATGTTCAACGCCCGGTACGCCGCATCCGACTTCGGCGCAATCGCAAGATAAATCGTCAATTGCGCCAACGCCTGATCGCCCTCCGGTATGCCCAGGAAGTGCACCGTCTGCATACACGCAATCGCCTGCTCCACCGCCCTGGGATCCGCCATCCCGATATCTTCGATCGCCATCCGCACCAGCCGGCGTGCCAGGTACATCCGGTCTTCCCCGGCGTGCATCATGCGACCCAGCCAATACAGCGCTGCGTCCGCATCGCTCGAACGAACCGATTTGTGCAGGGCCGAAATGAGGTTATAGTGCTCTTCACCCGACTTGTCATACAGCAGCACCTTGCGCTGCAAGGCATCGAGGACGTTCTGTGGCGTAATGCGTCCTCCCGCCGCGCTTGCCGCCGCAATCTCCAGCGTGTTCAGCGCCGCCCGCGCATCCCCGTCTGAGCCGGCGGCAATCTGCTCCAGCAGGTCCGGTTCTATCTCCAGGTGTTGCTTCCCAAGCCCCCGCACCTCGTCGGTCAGCGCCCGTCTGAGCACCGCGATGACTTCATCCGGCTCGAGCGCGCGCAGCGTATATACTTTGCTGCGCGAAAGCAACGCCGAGATCACTTCGAAGGATGGATTCTCCGTCGTCGCCCCAATCAGCACCACATCGCCGCGCTCGACGTACGGCAGAAAAGCGTCCTGCTGCGCTTTGTTAAAGCGGTGAATCTCGTCAATGAACAGGACCGTGCGGCGGCCCATCCTGCGGGCCTTTTCCGCATCCGCCATGACGGCCTTGATTTCCTTGATGCCGCTCAGCACCGCGCTAAACGGAACGAAATCCGCCGACGAGCGCTGCGCAATGATCGACGCGAGCGTGGTCTTGCCTACCCCCGGCGGCCCCCACAGAATCATCGACGTCATGTGGCCGCTCTCGATCTGGGTTCGCAGCGGCTTCCCCGGACCAAGAATGTGTTCCTGACCGACGTACTCGTCGAGTGTTCTTGGCCGGATTCGATCGGCTAACGGCCGGGTCGGATCGTGTACCGGGTCTAGCGCCTGATCCGGCTCCTTCGGCATCGGAAATTGATCGAAGAGGCTCATCGGGATTCTCGCTGCCGGGCTGCCGCAAATAGCGCAATCGAACCCGCTACCCCCGCATTCAGGGACTCCACCTTCGCCATCGGAATACTCACTCGAATCGCTTTGGTCCGCAGCGCTTCCGAAATCCCATGCGCCTCGTTGCCCACCGCTAATGCACACGGCAGCGTCAGGTCCGCGTCGTCAATTCTCAATTGGGCGTGGGCATCCAGCGCATAGACCACCGCTCCTAACCGATCCAGAAGCTTCACCGCTTCACCCGTCGATAAATTCTCCAGAAAAGGCATGCGAAACACCGAGCCGGCCGTCGCCCGCAGAAACTTCCCGTTTGCGAGCCGAACCGAACCCGCACAGGCAATCACTCCGGAAGCGCCAAACGCCTCGGCCGACCGCAGCAGTGTACCAGCATTGCCCGGATCCTGAATGCCGTCGAGCACCATAATCAGCGGAATCGCGCCGGCAAGATCTGAAATCTGCCACGCACGAGGGCGCACCAGCGCCAACAAACCCTGCGCCGTTTCGGTCGAGGCGATCGCTTGCAATGCCTTCTCGCCGACCTCCGTCTCACGTCCATTTCCGTCCAGCAAGTGCGCCCAGCGCCGCCGCGCATCCGCGGTTACGAACACCTGCTCGACCGGCCAGCCGCTCCGGCGCGCTTCTTCGAGCAGAATCGGGCCTTCCAGCACGACGCACCCGTTCTCGATCGGCCGCCCCGCGTGCGCGGCCCGCCGTATTTCCTGCAAAAGCGGATTTTTAGAGCTGGTAATGGCCATCTGTGCCGGAACGGACCACGGCTTAAACTGAAGTTTCTGCAAGGCTTATCACGTTGCTGAACACCAGAGCATCCAAACGTGCAGTGCTCGCCATTGTGGGATTGTCGTGTGCCCTGTTCTTAGGCTACCTTCTCTATGTCGCGCGTCAGATAGCCGGGCAGTCGGTACGCGACGAAACGAGACGCGCCGACGTCATCGTCGTCCTCGGAGCCGCCGAGTACCATGGCCGCCCTTCGCCCGTCTTGCGCGCCCGCTTAAATCACGCTCTGCTGCTTTATTTGAGAGGGTACGCGCCTTATATTATGACGACTGGAGGGGCTGGCGGCGATCCACGCTTCACGGAGGGGGAAGTTGGACGGGACTACCTGATCAACCGCGGCATCCCGTCCGAAAACATTCTGCTCGTGCGGGGCGAAACGACCGCACAGAGCCTCAACGCCGCCGCCGAGTTGATGGACAGCATGGATTTGCATTCCTGCATCGTGGTCAGCGACGGCTACCACATTTATCGCGTCAAGCGCCTGCTCCAAGCCCGCGACATCAAGGTGTACGGCTCGCCTCGCCCATCGGACAACCCGCCAGGGGCCATTGCCCGCGCGTGGCTCTACTTCCGGCAGTCCATCGCGTTCGTACTCTGGCAGCTTGGCATTAGCATTTGATGATCGCGCCTCACGTCGTCGGCTTCGCGCCTGCGAGCGACGCCATCGCTATATTTCCACCCAATCCCATGGTCTCGACTGCCGACGAAGGCACAATCACCGTCGACCCGCGTTCCTTGATGGCCTCATACAACATGTTCATGGCGCGTAGGTGCAGCGCAATCGGGTTATTCTCATACGCCCGCGACGCTTCCAGAAACTTCTCCGATATCTCCGTTTCGGCCTGACCAAGAATGATACGCGCCTGCCGCTCCCGTTCCGCCTGTGCCTGGCGCGACATCGCGTCCTCGAGCGCCTGCGGTATCCGCACATCCCGAATCTCGACCGACTGCACCGTGATCCCCCACGGATTCGTCTTCTCGTCCAGAATGCGTTGCAGCTCGCGCCCCAGCGATTCGCGCTCGGTGATCATCTGCGCCAGTTGGTGCCGTCCGATCGATTCCCGCAGCGCCGTCTGCGCGCTCAGCGTGATCGCCTGCACAAAATCCGCTACTTCGAGAATCGACTTCTCCGCATTCCAAACCAGCCAGAACACGATGGCGTCCACGCTGACCGGCACCGTATCCCGTGTAAGCGTCGACTCCGCCGACACGCTCGCCACGCGCACGCGCTGGTCCACGGATCGGCTGAGCCGGTCAATGATGGGAACCACAAAGAACGGCCCGGGACCGCGCAGCCCGATGTACCGCCCCAGCCGCAAAACCGCCACCTTTTCCCATTGATCCGCCACCCGAATCGAAAACAGCAGATACAGGCCGACCAGTACGCCCGCCACCAATGGCGCCGGGTTATGCAGGATGAGCGTTACGGCCAATCCAGCTCCCGCGCAGATCAGCAGCAGCACTGTCGCAACGCCGCTGACTTGATTCCTTCCGTCACCCCATTCCATATCTATTTCCTTCCTTCTTCCGCGGCTTTTCGCATACGCTGCAGCCGCTCAACCACCTCAGACAGTGAAAAGCCCTGCGCACCCGCCCGTGCGGCGATGTCTCCGCACAATCCTTCCAGCCGCCGGATCCGTTCTTCTCCCGCTTCGCGGAGCAATTGCGCCCGAATGAACGTGCCCGATCCCTGATGGCTCTCCGTAATGCCGCGCAATTCGAGTTCCCGATACGCACGGATCACCGTATTCGGGTTGACCGCGAGATCCACCGCAAGCTGCCGCACAGTCGGCAACTGATCGCCGATGTGCAGCGTGCCCGCCGCGATGCCCTCCGTTATCCGGTCGATAATCTGCCGGTAAACCGGAACCCCGCTGCGAAGATCCAGCCAGAAAATGATGCGGTTTGGAGCAGTGCTATTCAACTGTTTATATAGTGAACTAGTGTAATGGAACAGTCAAGCGGAATCTTTCAATTCAGGCCGCTAGGCCGGAAGCGCGCTGAGATACACTCGTTGCCGGCCTCGCGGAGGAGGTTCGCGGCATGTTTGAACGGTTTTCTGAAAGCACTCGAAGGTCGATTTTCTTCGCCAGATTCGAAGCTGGCCGGCTTGGGTTTGAGCAGATCGAAACAGCCCACCTTCTACTTGGCCTTCTACGGGAATTCACGGGTGAAGGTGAGTCAATCATCCGGCGGGTGCTTTCCCACGACGAGATAGAGAGCCAGCGTGCGCCTGCAGTCACGGGCGGCGCGCTACCGAGTATCTTGACGGCCGGCAATGCGCAGGAATTGGAGCGCAAGTTCTCCCAGCCCGGACCTCGCAGCGAAGCCCTTCCCACGCACGGCGACATGCCCCTAAGCAGCGGCGCGAGGAGCGTGCTCGTTACCGCTGCCGCCTATGCTGAGGATAAGATCGTGACACCGCTGCATCTGCTATGGGCTATGCTCGACGACGATCAGGGCGATGTGGCCGAGAGTTTAAAAGCGGCCGGAATCACTCGCGAAGGAATCGACAAAGAGATTAGAGGCGAATAGCAAATATCTGACTCTGATATGAGTGCCACATGAGCAGCGCGATCGAGAAGTTACAGGCTGCGCTGAAGAAAGCGAGCGAGATCCCGCCGGAAGTGAAAGGCTTTCCCTATCTTGCCGAGACGCTGCGGAGCGCGGGTGTGACGAGAAATGTCTGGCTTCTTCCGGCTTGTCAAAGTTTGTATCTGACTGCGGACGGGCCAGTGGTGATGCAGCAGGCGCCATTAGTCGTGGGCGCAGCCGAGGTTCCGCCCTTCGACCGGGATGCGCTCATCCAAGCGCTGCGAACCGATCAGGCGGGGCAAAGCACGTTTCGGGAGTTCCTCGAAACCTCATGGCGGGCCGGCGTCGTCCGGTACGAAATAGATCTTACGGCCCGCACTGTTGCCTACTATGGATTCAGCGGCGAGCAGTACGTCGAGGAGTATCCATTCGTTGAACTCGACTAGCCTGCGATGTCTACTTCTGATTGGTAGTCTTCTCGCAGGCGCACTCAGCGCAGAAACGCAATGGCTGGTTCAGCCATCGAACACCACGGCCGATCTGCGCGGCATCGACGCAGTAAGTAACTCCACCGCATGGGCCAGCGGCAGCAGTGGAACCGTTTTGCGCACGGTGGACGGCGGCATGCACTGGTCGCGCTGTGCGGATCCTGCGCCCGGGGACAAGCTGGATTTTCGCGCGGTACAGGCATTTGATGGACAGGACGCGATTGTCATGTCCGCGGGCAAGGGCGGACTCTCCCGCGTATACAAGACCACGGACGCCTGCGCGACCTCGAAACTCGTGCTGGCCAATTCGGATCCCGACGGATTCTGGGATGCGCTGCGCTTCTTGAAACAAGGAAAGCGAGTAGGTCTTCTCATCGGCGATCCGGTCTCGGGCGTTTTCCCGATTTTCATCAGTGACGATGGCGGCGATCACTGGCGTGCCTGGGGCCGTAGCGGCAACTGCGCAGAAGAGAAACCCGCCGCTTCGCAGGATGCGGGACTGTTCGCGGCGAGTAATCAAGCAGCATTCGTATGGCCGGGATCGCATTTCGCTTTCATCAGCAATGCGGCGAATGAGGTTCTGTTATGGACGTCGGAAACGCACGCTTGCGTAAGCCGCTTCTCGCCGGTTCGCCTTCCGTTGGCGGGTGGAAGCTCAAGTTTCGGCGCGTTTGCATTTGCCCCGCAGAACTCGGCACGTTACCAGCCGCTTCGCGGCATCGTCGTCGGCGGGGATTACAAGAAGCCGGATCAGCAGACAGGCACGGCGACTTTCATCATGGGCCAGCGGATTATGACACCCGAGAATCCGCCGCACGGCTATCGATCCTCGGTGGCCTATGACCCGGGGCGGCATGCATGGATCGCCGTGGGACCGAACGGCACGGATATCTCATTCGATGACGGGCGGAACTGGCACGCTTTGAAACCCGGTGCGAAGGATGCGCCGGATGCGGACAGAAACTGG
Source organism: uncultured Acidobacteriaceae bacterium (assembly GCA_963795905.1). Classification (GTDB taxonomy): domain Bacteria; phylum Acidobacteriota; class Terriglobia; order Bryobacterales; family Bryobacteraceae; genus Bog-105. The sequence goes on from CAWCJG010000006.1 coordinate 364,277, forward strand.
AACGCTCTGTCACTGCCGTTCGTCGTCGGTCCAAAGGGGCGAATCGGCAAACTTGTTCCAGCGGCGCTCCGTCCTTAACGCGCGAGTGCAGGCAGCGATGTCACGAGTGCACGCACTCCGTTCCAAAGGATCTGCACGCCGATGCAGACCAACAGGAACGATGAGAGGCGAACAATAACGCTCATCGCGGTCGGCCCCAACACACGCGCCAGACGGTCCGAAAAGCGATAGCACAGGTATACCGTGAGTCCAATCAGCGCCGATCCGGTGAGAGCCCCGGTGATGGCGGCAAGATTCGACGGATATGCATGGGGTGCATTCGCGCCTAGGGTGATCGCAACCGAAATCGAACCTGGGCCGACCGTCAGCGGCAGTGTCAAAGGATAAAACGCATCGCGCGATTGATTGCCTGCGCCTACGCGCCGGTGCGCCTGATTGGGTTCATTGTCCGTACCATGTTGCAACATGGCCCAGCCCGTCGAGATGACGACCAGGCCGCCGCCCACCTGCACCACCGGCAACGAAATGCCAAAGAAAGCGAGGATGTGCGTGCCGATCAAGTACGATCCGACGAGAAGAAGAAAACTATTGATGCTGATCGCTCTCGAGAGCGCTTGCCGTTCCGCCGGCTCGTAATCACCAGTGAGCGATAAAAAGATCGGGCTTCCACCGAGCGGGTTCACAATCGGAAACAGCGCGCTGAAAACCAGGAGCACGGCTTTGACCACTTCTGAGAAGATCATCGTGTCTTCGACAATTGCGCCAGCAATCGGGCTAATATTGCTCTACTTTCTTGGGGCGATACGGTTGAGCTGTGAATGCCGAAACCAGGCTCTCGTCACCCTGTTTATCGACGGCTTTCACGCCTAGAACAACTTCGTCGATGTTGAGATTAGGGAGTGTGTACGTAGTTACATTTCCGACGAAGATCTGTCGCTGCCAAGTGGGCGAGGTCGTCTTCCGGATAACGACGGCGTAGCCAAGCAAGTCAGGCTCGGGGTTATCGGCGCGCCACGTCATGACGGCATCGTACCCGGTTCCTCGGGTCAGGGCCCGACTTGGAATTTCTGGCGCTTTGGGTGCAAGCGCTAGCGTGGCAATTGCCGCTGCATTCGCTTTCGCAACGAGTGCCGTATAAGCAGGGGCGGTGTTCGCGAACGTGTCCGTGGGAGTGTGCTGATTCGCAAAGTTTTCCATCGGGGTCGTGACTCTCACCGCGGGGAAGCCGAACGCGTTGAATGAGCTGTGATCCCCACCTCGGCCGAACCGGTCTTCCCGGAAAACAAGGTGCACATCAAAGCCGGGCTGGTAGCGCCCGTTGATCTCTTCGAGATAGCGGGCGATCTGCCGCGACGGTGAGTCGTTGGGATCCTCGGAAAACACATTCACATAACGGTTGGTGGTTTCACCATTCCCGGTCACATCGCTGCCAATGATGTCGTTATTGAATACCGCTTCGATGAGCTGCTGTTTAGCGAGGGCCGCTTCCGCGTAGACATAGCTGCCTTGCAGGCCGTATTCTTCCGAAGCAAAGGCGATGAACACAATCGTTTTCCGGAACTGGAACTGGCTCATCACACGAGCGAGTTCCATCAGGCCCGCTGCTCCGCTGCCATCGTCGGTGACGCCTGGCGCCGGAGCCGTTTCGGGATTCAATATTCTGGCGCTTCCTGGCGCGCGAGTGAAGTTCAGGCTGTCATAGTGCGCACTCATGATCACCTGCCGCTCGGGCTCGGTTGTGCCCGGCAACACGGCGATGACGTTCCAAATTTCCACGTCCCGGTCGAGCCGCTGCGAAGGATCACCCTTCAGCCGGTGCTTATCGAAGGACACCTGCAATTTTGGGCTGTAGCTGCGTAACTCTGCTGCTATCCACTCCCGCGCGGCGCCAATACCTTGTACCGGCTCCGTAGTCGACGAATAGATATTGCGCGTCCCAAAGCTCGCGAGCTTTCTTTGGGTATCCGCGATGTGATCCGCCGAAACCTGCGACACGATCGACGTGACCTGAGGATTTAGAGACAACTGTTGTCCGAAAGACCCAGCGGCGAATGCAAGGCTGCCCACGAGCAGCCCAAGTTTTGCCATGTTGTCAGGCTATATCAGCGAGAACCTAATGCGGGAATACAGACCCCGCTCATGTACCCGTTCCGGACAACTTTCCTGTTGACATCCGACCCGAGCTGCAATATGCTCATGTCGGATGCCTTCCCAAATGGACGACGGCCGGACAAACCTGCTCCAAGGAACTCTGGACCTGCTGATTCTGCGGACGCTTGTGTTGGGATCCCAACACGGGCAAGGTATTGCCCGGCTGATTCAACAGCAATCGGAAGATGTTTTCCTGGTGGACCACGGCTCTCTTTATCTGGCATTGCAGCGCCTGGAAGAAAACGGATGGGTGAATGCTAAGTGGGGCATCTCCGAAAACAATCGGAAAGCGCGCTTTTATACGCTAACCGCCAAAGGCCGGTCTCAACTAACGAGCAAGACAAGCCAGTGGAGAAAGATCACGCGCGCCATGGCGCGCATTCTCGGCCCGGAAGAATGGGAGGCGTGACATGTTCCGTAAGAAGCGGCGCTGTCCGGAGGATTTAAGAGAGGAAATAGCGTCGCATCTTGCTCATCAGGCCGACGATCTCCGCGATTTTGGTGGATGCGCCGATCCCGAATCAGCAGCGAGACGCGTCTTCGGGAACGTCACGGCTGTCGAGGAAGCCAGCTACGAACATCAGCATTGGATGTGGTTCGATCACCTGAAACGCGATCTTCGGCAGTCCTTTCGTCAATCAAAAAGAAGGCCCGGCTTTAGCGCCATGGTTGTTTTAACATTGGCTCTCGGCATTGGCGCGAACTCCGCGATTTTCAGCGTCATTCAAGCGGTACTACTGCGCCCTCTTCCGTACAAAAATCCAGACCGCCTCGCGATGGTCTTCGGCGATGATCCGGCGCGTGAACTACACGAAGGCCGCACGTCCTGGCTCAACTTTGGCGATTGGAAAAATCAGAACCGCAGTTTCAAAGACATGACGCTCTTCACGCCGCAGACCTTTCTGCTCGGGACGAATGGGGCGCCGGAGCGAATGCGCTTGGCGCGCGTTCCCGCGAATTTCTGGTCGGTTCTCGGAGTGCAACCTCTACTGGGCCGCGTGTTTACTTCGGACGAAGAGAAACGGGCCGAGAGAGTGGTCGTCCTTAGTTACGGATTCTGGCAGCGAGAGTTCGCCGGATCGAAGGAAGCGCTTGGCGCAAGCTTGGTCACGGACGGCAGAAGTTATCGGGTCATTGGCGTCATGCCCCCCGAATTTCGCTTCCCCTTCCCGGACACGAGCCTTTGGCAGCCAATCACCGCGCATCCGTATTGGGCAGCGAACGAAAAAGCGCCGCGCTCGGATGCGATCTGGCTTGTCCTGGCAAGATTGAAACCGGCCGTGACGTGGCGGGACGCGCAGCAGGACATGAACGCTATCGCCAAGCGCCTGAAAGCGGCATATCCAGATAGCGAATTGCCGGGCCGCGCCTTCGTGGTCCCGCTGAAGCTCGTATCGACACGACAGTATCAGCTCTCCCTATGGCTACTCTTCGCATCCGTGCTTGTGATGCTGCTGATTGCGTCCGTCAACGTTGCGGGTCTGCTGCTCGCGCGCGGTACGGTGCGGGAACACGAGTTCAGCCTTCGTCAGGCGCTCGGAGCCAAGCGAGTCAGACTCGCCGTTCAGCTTGTCACCGAAACCCTGGTGCTTGCGGTGTGCGGCGGTCTGCTCGGACTTCTATTCGCTGCCGCGATTACGCAAGCCATAAAGGCATACGGCCCGGCCGATATTCCACGGCTTTCCGAGACGCACATCGACTGGCAGGTGCTTCTGTTCACCACTGCGATCACGATCTGCACGGCGCTCTTTGCAAGCCTCTGGCCCGTGTTGAATAGCACACAGGCACAGTCGAATACGCGTAACTTCACGACCCTTTCTATGCACCGCATGCAAAATGCCTTGATCGGCGGTCAATTCGCGCTTGCCGTAATCCTGATGGCTGCGGCTGGCCTCTTGATTCATAGCTTCCTGCGCGTTCGCGCTACAGAAGTGGGTTTCCGCCCCGATCACTTACTCATCATGCGTATTGACCTCCATGTGGGGAAAACCATAGAACAGCAGGCAAGTTACTTCGAACAGGCAATCGAGCGTGCTGATTCTATTCCCGGCGTACGCTCCGCGGCGGCGGTTTCGGGGTTCTTGCGGACTGACCCTGAGGACGCGGTTGAAATCGAAGGCCGCCCGGTGCAACATCCTGGCCCTTGCGAAGACCTGATCACCGGGCCATTCTTCAAAACCGCTGAGGTGCCGCTACTGAGAGGCCGCGCATTCTCGACCCAGGACCGCCGTGGATCTCTGCCGGTCGCCATAGTCAATGAAGCAATGGTCCGAACCTATTGGCCCAATGAAGATCCAATTGGAAAACGATTTCGCTTTCGGCCTTCGGATCCATGGCTAACGGTCGTTGGGGTGGCGGGCAACATACGCCGTCAGGGAATTGAACGGCCTACGGCGCCGCAGGTCTTTCTTCCGCACCGGCAAGGCCAGGAAAACATGATGGACGTGATCGTTCGAACGAGCGGCGACCCTGCGAAAGTGGCAGGCCTGGTCCGTAGTGAAATTCAAGGAATAGACAAGAGCGTGGCGAAATTTGGAGTCTCCACGGCTAACCAGGACCTCGCGGAACAAACAAGTGAGCGTAAGTTTGACACGTTCCTGATCGGCAGTTTCGCCTTCGCCGCGTTATTTCTTTCTGCAGTCGGTATCTATGGACTGTTGCACCAACTCGTCGCGCAGCGAACCAGCGAGATAGCGATTCGCATGGCGCTGGGCGCGCGGCCGCATGCAGTACAAGCCTTCGTCCTTCGTGAAGGTCTGGCGCTGGCCGGAATCGGAACCTTGTTCGGTTTGGCGCTAGCTCTGCTGCTGACGCGATTAGTCTCGAAATTGCTTTACGAGGTTGCGCCTGGCGACCCGATGGCGTTTGCTTCGTCTGCGCTGCTATTGTTGACGGTTGCCGCGATTGCGTGTTGGTTACCTTCCGTCCGAGCGTCGCGGATCGACCCGATGCGCGTGCTGCGGCAGGAGTAATACGCAAACGAGACTGTCACGATAGCACGTTTGAACGTTCTCTATCAACGGCCATGCCCGGCACAGTTGTGGTGCGCACGTGTTCTTTATCCTTCGGCGCGCCCGATCTGTCGAGATCTGCTCATGGAGCAGGCTAGAGGTGGATTCAGCCGGTCGGTGATCCTCGAAGCCACCCTCGACAGTTTCACTCAACGGACCTGAGATCGCCTCCCGGTTGACCAAATGATCGGCTCGCCATCTTCGTAGTAATCACCGGGAGACAATAATCGGAAGGAGTCACCCCGCTTCCCGTTGTGGTGCGGCGAGCAGGGCTATGCTCCTCCAAATGATTTTCCTTGTCGCTGAAGCGTATCCAGCCCACGTACGTCGAGATTCCGTTGGCTACGATCCCAAATAGACGGAAAGCTCAGTCCAACGCTCTTCCCGCTCCAGCCATAATCAGAAGCACTAGCGCAAGCGCAATCGATGCGGGCCCGTAATGTACATCAACAATGCCGCGGGTCCGTAAATGTTCGTTCCTGCAATTGGATACCTACTGCAACAGCCAGCCATGGTGAAACGAACACCACTGCCGCTAGTCGTACCCTACCCGCTCTGGGTGGGTGCGTTCCCCAACCAATTAGAGAAATGAAGGCGACCAAGCCGATGGCCATGCTAAGAAGGAAGATTTCGAGGCGATTGCTGATGAACGGGAACGCGAAGTCAGTAGCGATGTCGACACAACCTGCTGCAATCCCGATAGCAAGGAGGCCCACTCCGATGAGCGAAGCGGCTTTCCAGATTTCCAACGCTGTGGGGCTGGATGGTTTACCTGTTTTTGCGAGCATGCCAGAGGGCTGTTCCCGCCATTATGCCGTAACCGGTTGAGGCCAAATCAGTAATTCGCCGGTCCTGGCAGCCCCGAGGGAATCGGGAGGTGGAGGGGGGATTGTCTTCTATTATTTATGTTGTCGTGCGAAAGAACCAAGCTCACCAAACCGTGACGGGTTTGGGGGGCTGCCCCTTATAGGCAGGTTGATTGGTATTTCCGGACAGGCAAGACATCAACGCCAGCCATTCGCTACGATCAACAGCCAGAATTCTCGTGCCAGCCAATCATGCGATCGGCGGCCTCTCTGGCCCGGCTAGGTAGCCCGGGCCGAATTCCAGGACTAAAGACCCAGGACGGTCTTGATCACCTGCAGGATGGTTCCGAGCACGATCGGAGGATGACCGCCGCTATCGGCCAGGAAGTGCATCGAGGAGGTGAAGATGTTGATGATATGCATGTGTTTGGAAACCCTTTCCGCACACGAAGGTAGCCTTTGAGACCCCTCGAACGGCCGAAAAAATCTCTCGTAAGTCAATGAAAACAAGGGAAATATAATTTATGGTATTTTTGTGACCAGATTTTGGATCCCGAAAAAGGACCCAAAACGGGACGCTCGTTCCGCTTTGGAACGGGCCTTCCAGCCATTGGAAGGCAAGCTGTTTCCTTCCGGATGGGTTTCGCGATACTGCTTCTGATATTCGGGATGCGCCTCGCGCCATTTCGCTGGCTGTCGCGAACGACTTCCGCGTACTCGGAGTCGGCCTTCAGCTTTTGGCTGTAGTGATCGGTCCGGCGCTGGCACTCCGCCGAACTGCAAACACTCTGATCGGGACGGTACTTCGAAGCTTGAAAGGATTGCTGGCAGTATCGGCAGCAACGGGGCGGCGAGGGATCTCCTCCGGGGTCTCGAATCGACCGCTCATGGAGACCAGAAGTGATTTATCAAAACAGATTTAGAAGCTGATGTAGAGTCTCTACTGCATCCCCGCCCATAGCCCCCTCAAGCCTGGATCCATTGGCTCCGCCTTAAAACGCCGATAATGGCTCCGTTCTTAGCCGCCCCTGACACCACTCCCACGGGCGTGGACGCGGCGCGCAAGAGTGCGCACGCCACAAAGAGGCCCACCTTAGCAAGACCGTTTGGTGTCAGAACGCCAGGCCGAACAACAATTCCACCTGGTTTCTCCCGGTGTGAATGGGACTGGCAATTGGCCCCCCAATTCGCGAACTGGAGAAATCGCCAATCAGTACTGTTGTAACGCTTACGGGCGTCAAGAACGGGTCGTTGCCCCAGTGTGTGAACCGCACCTCGGACCCTGCGTGAAGTTTCCAGAGTTTCAACTCGGCTCCTAGCGCCGCGGTCAAGCCTTTATCGGCGAAATCCACATTCGAAATGGCTCGGAAACTCGGATCAACCGAGACGTACGGCTTCAGAACCGGTACGGGCAATCTGTACTTGCCGAGGAGAGACACCTCCCACGCACTGTAATTTGAGTTGAATTTGATTGTTGTGGGTGGCAGGACGAAGTCGGGCAGCATGAGGGACGTCGTGGTGAGTTGACCCAGGTTAACGTAGCAAGTACTTGCAGGGAAATCTACTGGCGTGGAATTCGGATGGGGGACGTCGTTAAACCGAAGCGCGTTTTCTGGGGAGCCGGGCCAGGGGATGAATGGACAACTAAGGAGGGAAGCGGACGAGAATCCTTGCGGATTTCTAACCGGGCGAGGGCATAGCGGAGGTTCTACTACTCGAAAGAACCAAGCCCCCCAAACCGTGACGAGTTTGGGGGGCTGCCCTTATAGGCAGGTTGATTGGTATTTCCGGACAGGCAAGACATCAACGCCAGCCATTCGCTACGATCAACAGCCAGAATTCTCGTGCCAGCCGATCATGCGATCGGCGGCCTCTCTGGCCCGGCTAGGTAGCCCGGGCCGAATTCCAGGACTAAAGACCGAGGACGGTCTTGATCACCTGCAGGATGGTTCCGAGCACGATCGGAGGATGACCGCCGCTATCGGCCAGGAAGTGCATCGAGGAGGTGAAGATGTTGATGATATGCATGTGTTTGGAAACCCTTTCCGCACACGAAGGTAGCCTTTGAGACCCCTCGAACGACCGAAAAAATCGCTCGTAAGTATATGAAAACAGGGCAAATATAATTTTGGGTATTTTTGTGACCGCATTTTCGGTCCCGAAAAAGAACCCAAAACAGTACGCTTGTTCCGCTTTGAAACGGTCCTTCTGGGCAACCGGAGGGCAGGCTGTTTCGGCTATACTTGGAGCGAAGCCTGCTTCCTGCCTCAGGATTGGTGCGCTTGCGCCAGTCCGCGCCTACCGGAAGTACTCAGAACGCGAAAATGTTCGACAACCTATCAGACAAGCTGCAGCGGGTATTCAAAAACCTGCGTGGCGAAGGCAAGTTGACCGTCGCCAATATGGAGGAGGCGTTACGGGAAATCCGCGTAGCGCTGCTCGAGGCCGACGTTCACTTCAAGGTCGTCAAGCAGTTCATTGAAGAAGTGAAAGTGAAGGCGATGGGCGAAGATGTCTTGACGGCGCTCTCGCCATCGCAGCAGGTCATCAAAATCGTTCGCGACGAGCTCATCAAGATGCTCGGGACCCATGCTTCACGGCTTCGTTTCGCCAATGAGCCCCCCACTGTCGTGCTGATTGTGGGTCTGCAGGGTTCCGGTAAGACGACCAGCTCTGCGAAATTAGCCCGCTTCCTGACAAAAGAGGGGCAGAAACCAATTCTGGTGTCGGTCGACGTTTACCGTCCGGCCGCTCGTCATCAACTGAGCATTCTTGCCAAACAGGTAGGCAGCCCGATCTATGAGGGCACGGCCGAAGAGACGAAGCCGCTCGAATTGGCGCGGTCGGCGCGGCGAGAGGCTATGCAGACCGGACGCGACATCTTATTGGTGGATACTGCGGGCCGGCAGCATATCGACGATCAGCTCATGCAGGAGCTCCAGGAGCTGAAAACGGCCCTGAATCCCACGGAAATTCTGTTCGTCGCCGACGCGATGACCGGTCAGGATGCGGTCAAGTCGGCCGACGAGTTCCATAAAAGGCTAGGCATCACAGGCGTGGTCCTGACCAAGATGGACGGCGATGCGCGCGGGGGCGCGGCTTTGTCGATCCGGTCCATCACGGGGCAACCGCTGAAATTTGTGGGCGTGGGCGAAAAGTCAGACGCGCTGGAACAGTTCCATCCGGACCGCGTTGCCTCCCGGATTCTCGGCATGGGCGATGTGCTCTCCCTGATCGACAAGGTTCAGGAGACGATCGACCAGAAGACGGCCGAGAAGATGCAGGAAAAGCTGCTCACGGACGACTTCACACTGGAGGATTTCCGCGACCAGATTAAGCAGGTCCGCAAACTGGGTTCGCTCGGCAGCCTGCTGAAGATGATGCCGCAGGTGGGGCCCCTGAAGGAGTTAGGGAACCTCAAAGAGGGGGATCTGGACGAGAAACGGATCGACCGGGTAGTGTCGATCATCGACTCGATGACACCGAAAGAGCGGCGGAACCACATGATTATCAATGGTGCGCGGCGCCGCCGTATCGCCAAAGGGAGCGGTACCACCGTGCAGGATGTGAATAATCTGCTGAAAGAATACGCACAAGCGCGTAAAATGATGAGGAGCCTGACCGGGCAGATGGGCTTTATGGGCAAGAAGCTCGCAAAGATGAAGCTGCCGGGTTTTCCAGGACTTCCGGGATTCTAGGGCGACCGCTGGCGGCTGCCGCTCTCGTCCAGTTTAATAACTCTGTAACGTTAGGAAAAGAAAAGACGAACGATGTTAGCAATTCGCCTGGCGCGGTTTGGCGCCAAGAAGAAACCGACCTATCGCGTGGTGGTGATCGAGCGGGAGCGGGCACGCAACAGCCGCTCGGTGGAAGTGGTGGGGCATTACAACCCGGTTGCTCAGCCCGCGCAGGTCGAATTGAAGCACGACCGAATTCAGTTTTGGATCAAGAATGGCGCGCAGCCCTCTGAACGAGTGGCCTGGCTCCTGAAATCTCATCCGGCGACGACGGAAACGGCGCCTGCGAACGCTTAACCGGTGCTTGGCGAGGGGTTTCGCCGCCCCGCATGGGCGGGTTTTTCGGGAAGGTAGCAATGAATCACGAGAATGGCGTGAAGACACTGGTCGAGGATATCGCCAAGGCCCTGGTAGATGCTCCCGAGGGTGTGGTGGTGAAGGAGATCGCAGGAGAGCATGCGACGGTTTTCGAATTGCGCGTGGCCGAGTCCGATCTCGGGAAAGTGATTGGGAAGCAGGGCCGTACGGCTCGCTCCATCCGCACGCTTTTGGGGGCGGTAGGAACCAAGCTGGACCGTCGTTTCTCGCTCGAAATTCTTGAATAGCGGCTCCCCGCCGCAGGATCGGGTTGTGCTCGCGGAGTTGGTGCGCCCACGCGGAAACAAAGGCGAACTGCTGGCAGTGTCTCAGACCGACGTGCCCGGAAGGCTGGAAACGCTGAAGAGGGCATGGATTCAGGACCGGACGGGGCGGGTGCGGCCGGTGGAGATAGAAAGCGCTTGGCGGCACAAGGAATTCTGGGTTTTGAAATTCGCGGGCGTCGATTCGATCGGCGACGCGGAAGAGTTTGCCGGACTCGATCTGTGGGTACCTCGTGGCGAACGCGGCGAGTTAGGGCCGGGAGAGCATTTTCGAACGGACCTGATTGGGTTCGATGTGGTTTTGGCCGACTCTGGCACGCAAATTGGCCGGGTTGCCGGATGGCAGCAATATGGCGGCCCTCCGCTGATGGAATTAGAGCAACCGGGGAAGCCAAACCGGCAGTTGCTGATTCCTTTTGTGGAGCCAATCTGCCGAGAGGTGGACCTGGACGGCCGCCGAATTGTACTTGATCCGCCGGAAGGTTTATTGGATCTGTGAAATTTCACGTTCTGACGATTTTTCCGGAGTTTTTCGCCGGACCATTCGACCATGGCGTGATCCGGAGGGCGGCAGCGGCCGGACGATTGGAAATCCAGGTGCATGATTTGCGAAACTGGACATACGATCGTCATCGAACGGTGGATGATCGGCCTTTCGGGGGCGGCGAAGGGATGCTGCTGAAACCCGAGCCGATTTTTGAGGCAGTGGAGACGGTTTTTCCGGAGCGGAGAGCGGGCCGGAAAGTGATTTTGCTTTCGGCGCAAGGGCGGCGATTCGATCAATCCGTGGCGCGCGAGTTGGCGCGCTTAGAGGATCTGTTGCTGATCTGTGGCCGGTATGAAGGCGTGGACGAACGCGTCGCCGCGCATTTGGCTGACGAGGAGATCTCGGTCGGCGACTTTATATTGAGTGGCGGTGAATTAGCCGCGGCGGTGATCGTAGATACGGTTGCCCGTTTGTTGCCGGGAGTTCTCGGCAATGAGGATTCTACCCGAAACGAGAGTTTTGGGGAGGAAAACGAAGGTTTGCTGGATTGCCCGCAGTACACCAGGCCGGCGGAGTTTCGCGGCTGGACGGTGCCCGACGTACTGATGGGCGGAAATCATGAGGAGATCAGACGCTGGCGGCGGGCCGCTTCGCGCGAGAAGACAGAGCGGCTGCGCCCGGACCTATTGAGGACCGCGCCGGCCGGAAGTGAGCCGCGAGCGTAGGCAACGCGGGCGTAACAGAAATCAGGAACTATGCAAAACGCAATTGTCAGTAAGTTCATCAGCAAGCACGCACGCCAGACGGCGCACCCGGAGTTCCGCCCGGGCGATACGATTCGCGTGCACGTAAGGATCAGGGAAGGCGACAAGGAGCGTTTGCAGGCCTTCGAGGGCACAGTGATTGCCCGCAAGAACACCGGCATGGGTGAGACCATCACCGTGCGGAAGGTAAGCTTCGGCCAGGGCGTCGAACGCATTTTCCCCGTCCATGCACCCGTGATCGATCACATTGACCTCGTGCGAACGGGTCGCGTGCGCCGCGCGAAGCTTTACTACTTGCGCGGCCTGAAGGGCAAAGCGGCACGCCTGCGGGAGCGCGAATAGGCTCGGCTTAGGCCTTTGTGGCTCAAGCTGCGCCAAAAGCGTCCGGCCAAAGTCGGCCTCGGGCAAGGTCCAAGACCGAACAGGCGAAGCCTACCCGTTGCGTCAGCACCTTCGAACGGCTGGCCCGCGAACGCGGCTTTCTGCACATTGCGGGCATTGACGAGGTCGGACGCGGATGTTTGTTCGGTCCGGTTTTTGCCGCTGCGGTCATCCTCGACCCCGAGCGATCGATCAAAGGCCTGCACGACAGCAAGATCCTGGATGCCGAAACGCGAGGCGCGTTAGCTCTCCAGATCAAGGCACGCGCGGTGTGTTGGGCCGTGGGCGCCGCGGACGTCTTCGAAATCGATCAAATCAATATCTACCAGGCCTCTCGGCTAGCCATGCGGCGCGCTGTTTTGGCTCTCCCCATTCAGCCGGATTATCTGCTCATCGACGCCCTGAAACTGGATCTCCCGATGGAACAAGAGCCGCTCATCGGCGGTGATGCGCGGTGCCGTGCAATCGCAGCGGCTTCGATCGTCGCCAAAGTCCATCGCGATGAATGCCTGGCGCGCTGGCACGAACTGTTTCCCGAATATAATCTCGTTTCAAACAAGGGCTACTCGACCCCCGACCATCGGCGCGCCTTACGGCAGCACGGCGCGACCATGATGCACCGCCACAGCTTCGAACCGGTCCGCACGGCATCGTTACGGATTCTCTGGAACGGCTACCTCGATGGGACCGGCCAACCCGCGGAGCAACTGCTCTTACCGGGAATGGAGGCGGCGGCGGTATGAGCAGCATGCCGTCGAGTCACCAGACTCCATCGGGACCGGAGACGGAGCAAGCCGGGCCTCCGCCGTCGAGTGGACGGTTTGAGCAATTGCACAGGCGTGTGCTTGGGATTTGCCTGGTTACGTTCGCGCTGGAAATCGGGCTGTTCCTGGTGGTTTATCCTTGGACGCGCGGCTGGGCACTCAACTTCTTGCCCGTGCGGGTGGGCGGGCTGGTGGACGTTTGGATGTCCTATTCGCTTCGCGCCGCAGTCAGTGCTCTTGGCGCGGTGGATATGTGGATCGCCGGCGCGGAGTTCTTGCGGTTGGTGCGCAGGCGCAGCCCGCGGGGCGGCAGATAAGTTCTTAGCTCAGACTGAGGGGCCTGTTCGGTCCGCGAGTGACGCAACGTCGGGCAGGAACCAGACATCCTTCCCGTGATTGCATTCGTACACGAGGTCTCGAAACGCTGAGCTTTCGCGCTCGTATTTAGAGATGTCGCCGACGATGGCGAGCCGCACTCCGTAAAGCGCAAATTTCTGCAGGATCTCTCCCGCTATTCCCGTTCTCAATTGAAAAAACGCGTCCGAGAGCCGTATTGCCGGAACGATTACAAAGTTCGCTCCCGCACCCCGAGCGGCCCCGATGATGTCCGTGGCGTCACGTGCTGTTTCCGGTGGCTGCCCTTGCGGTGAGCACTCAAAAACTAAAATGCCTCGTAATTCGTAAACACGATCACACATAGTAATTCCCGGCCGGCACCCCCGCAAAGCTGGTGATGCGAACCGTCTCCCATTAAAGTCCCATATACGAAAACCGAATTCGGGTTTGTCACGTACTTGTGCCGGGCACATTCAGTCCTCACGGCCGCCCCGTAATACCTATAGATTTTTCTGATCTGTGATTCGGCATTTTGCCCGGTATTAACCCGGGGATGTATTGGTAAAACAGGATCTTTCCGGACTTTGAATAAATGAAATTCATAGGTAAAATCAGACATGCCCTGCCTTGTCGAACGAGAGCCGCTGGCGGCTCGCCTAGGCCGCAGATTGCATGTCGAGCAAGACGCCGTCAAATCCGGCAAGAGTTTTCGCCGCAGTCCCACGCGTCAACTCTTGGAACGTTTGTTCATTAAACCGGCGTTGAAAGCCGTCTTAATGCCCACCGGATTGTACGCTCTCGGCGTGCGAAATGCGCTGCGCCCAGTTGTCCGCAAGCTCCGGCTCGAATTCCGGAACCTTCCGTCCGCATTTGACGGTTACCGCATCGTCCATTTATCCGACCTTCACATTGACGGGTTGAAAGACTTGCCTGGAGTCGTGAATCGGGCGCTAAGCGATATCAAAGCGGATGTTTGTTTGATGACCGGCGATTACCGGTTTGATACGGGAGGCCCCAGCGCGGAAGCGTGGCGTGGAATGCGCAGAGTTCTTGTAAATCTCCCGTATCCCGTTTATGGCATCCTCGGGAATCACGATCCCTGCGATATGGCGCTCGCTCTCGAACAGATGGGCGTCACGATGCTGATCAACGAAGCGATGGAATTGACCCGCGCCGGACAATCCATCTGGCTCGCCGGGGTAGACGATTCTTTCGATTACCGCTGTGATGACCTGGACCGCGCGCTCGAAGAAATTCCTCGCGACGAGTTCAAGATCCTGCTCTCGCACACACCCGATTTATATGATCGTGCGGCCGCATCCGGCGTGCATCTTTACCTGTGCGGCCATACACACGGAGGCCAGATCCGTCTGCCTGGCATGGGCGCTATCATTTCGAACTCGGAAGCTCCCCGCAGCTGCACGCTCGGGTACTGGCGACATGGCCATATGCACGGCTACACCAGCGCGGGTGTGGGCTCCTCGATGTTGCCCATTCGGTTTAACTGTCCGCCCGAAATCGCCGTGATCGAACTGCGCCGGTCTCACGCGTAAGCTTTAACGGCCGCGTCCGATCAGCCAAAGCACGAGCGTCCCGAGAAGACTCAGAACGAGGCAACTCACCCAAGGGAAGTAGACGGTCGTGTTCCGGCCGCGCCACACGATGTCGCCGGGCAACCGGCCAAAGGGGACGTGCGCCCGCTGCAGCAGACCGACCAGAACGCCCGCAACCAGCAGCACCAGCCCGGCAATCACGAGCAGCCGGCTCAAGCTCATGCTTCCATTTTCGTACCCTGGAGGCTGCGGTACACTTGCCGTGAATCGCCTCCGAAAAACAAACATGAGCGAAGCCAAACTCTATCCCCCGAGCGCCGAGTTCAGCGCCCGCGCCAACGTCAAAAGCATGGAAGAGTATCGGGCGCTGTACCAGCGTGCCCGCCGAGAATCCGGAGCGGTTCTGGGGCGAGCTCGCCGAAGAGCATCTGTCCTGGTTCGAGCCGTTCAAGGACGCTCGAATGGAATCCGCCGAATGCGAAATGGTTCGCCGGCGGCACGCCTCAATGCCTCCTACAACTGTCTTGACCGGCATCTCACGACGCACCGCCGCCACAAGCCCGCGCTTGATCTTGGAAGGCGAACCGGGCGACCGCCGCGTCTATCACCTATGAGGAACTCCACCGCGCTGGTGTGCCGCTTCGCGGCCGCGCTGAAGCGAGCTCGGATTTCGGGCAGGCCGACCGCGCTATCATCTACATGCCGATGATCCCCGAGTTGCCTATCGCGATGCTCGCGTGTGCCCGGCTCGGATCGTACACAGCGTGGTATTCGGCGGCTTCTCGGCCGAAGCGCTGAAGGCGCGCATGCAGGATCTCAATGCCAGCCTGGTGATCACAGCCGATGGCGGCTGGCGGCGCGGCAAAGAAGTGAAGCTGAAGCCGGCGGTCGATGAGGCGCTGGAGGAATGCCGGGCGTGCGGCACGTGATTGTCTATCAGCGAACGGGTTCGGAAACGGCGATGAAGACGGCCGCGACATCTGGTGGCACGAAGCGGAAGCGCTGGTCGACGAGAACAAGTTCACCGAGCACGGCGCGCACCTGGCCCGCCCAGCCGCTCGATTCGGAACATCCGCTATTCGTCCTGTACACCTCCGGCACGACCGGCAAGCCCAAGGGCATTCTGCACACCACAGCCGGATATCTGCTGCAGGCGCCTGATGACGATGCAGTGGGTGTTCGATCTGCAGGAGGATGACGTGTACTGGTGTACGGCCGACTGCGGCTGGGTCACCGGACACGGTACGTGGTCTATGGCCCGCTGGCGGCGGGAGCGACTGCCGTTCTCTATGAAGGCGCGCCGGACTATCCCGCCTTCGACCGCTTCTGGGAGATCGTCGAGCGCTACAAAGTCTCCATTTTCTATACGTCGCCGACCGCCATCCGTGCGCTGATCCGGCAAGGCGATGCAGTGGCCGAACAAGCACGATCTGTCGCAGTCTGCGGGTGCTGGGTTCGGTGGGCGAGCCGATCAATCCGGCGGCCTGGGACTGGTATTACCGCGTCATCGGCAAGGAACGCTGCCCCATCGTCGATACCTGGTGGCAGACCGAAACCGGGGCCATCATGATCTCGCCCCTTCCCGGCGCCGTGCCGCTGAAGCCGGGTTCGGCAACCCTGCCCCTGCCTGGCATCGTCGCTGACATCGTGGACGCCAAAGGGCAGACCGTGCCCGGCAATCGCGAAGGATATCTCGATCATCCGGCGGCCGTGGCCGAGCATGGTGCGCACGATCTGGGGCGATCCGAAGCGTTTCGAGGAGCAGTACTGGTCGCGCTTTCCCGGCGCTTACTTCACAGGCGATGCCGCGCGGCGCGATGAAGACGGGTATTTCTGGGTGCTGGGGCGGGTGGATGACGTGATGAACGTCAGCGGGCATCGCTTGAGCACGATGGAAGTCGAGTCCGCGCTGGTGCACCATCCGGCCGTAGCGGAAGCCGCCGTGGTCGGCAAACCGCACGAGATCACCGGGCAGGCGGTCTGCGCCTTCGTCACTTTGAAGAACGGCGATTGGGACCGTCGACGCACTTGGCAACGGAACTACGGCAATGGATGGCGCAACGAGATCGGCGGCTTCGCGCGGCCCGGAAGAGATCCGCTTCACCGACTCCTTCCGAAGACGCGAAGCGGCAAAATCATGCGCCGGCTGCTTCGCGAAATCGTGACCAACAACGCCGTCACGGGCGACGTGACCACGCTGGAAGATCTGAGCGTACGTCACCAAACTCGCCTCGCAGCACGACGAGGATTAGTGGGCGGGACCTGCAACTGTATGGTCCGGAACTTGGGTGACACTTCGGTCCCAGAACATGGGAAGTGGTGTTGCGGAACCGGAGGCGCACCGATACTGCCTCCGTTGTGTAGGACGGCGGACGATTCCCAGGACCAACTCGCAAAAGTAAACACGAGGCGTTCGGGATCTATGAAGCCGCCGTGCGCGCAGGTTCCGAATCGCTCGTGAATTGTCGCGGATCGATGCGTTGAGAATGTGCGCGATCGGAACGAGACCCGCCTTCTTAAGAGTCTCGCGCGATGCGACTTTGCCGGAACTGCAGCGGGCACAGGGATACTACCCAGCGCGTACGCACAGCGTTTGAGCTCCTGGACTAGATACAACCCAAAACCGAGGCGCCTGAATGGTTCGACAGTCTCCATCATCCCGAGACGACTGCGAACTTTGCGCGCTAGAATCTGGCCATATGGGGGACAGTGTCGAGTACGTTGTGGAATCCTACGCAGATTACCTGCGTGGCAACGGTCAGAGGTTTTGGCGGCGTTTTCAGGCGACCCGAACGGAAAGCGCCGGAATCAGCACTGGCCGAGGCCACGTCCTTCCGCGTTCTGCAAGCTTGCAAGGTCGATCCATCGTAGCCGACGCGCCCGGCACTCGAGGGCCGGAGTTCCTGTGCTTGCAGACCAAACCGCAGGAATTCATGGTTGAGGTAACATCGCTGCTACCCGAGCGTGTCACTGAAAAATCCAACATTCCCAATCGCACTCCTCAACATATGAAAGGCCGATCCTTCGGCCTTCTCACCGCCCAGATTGACCAGACAGCCACAAAGAAGGTTCCTCAGTTCAAGGGAATCACCAAGCCGGGAATTCTCGCCATCGCGTCCAGCCACTTCGGCTCTACGATCCTCATGGATGCGCTGGCCGCTATGAACGCGCTTATCTCGCAACCGTTTTGGGTAGGGGCGGGTGACGACATGTTCACGGACTTAAAATATTCGCTCTTCCTTCGAAGAGAGGACGGCCATATCGTGATAAAGAATCGCGACATTTCAGCCGTTCTGCTCGTTGCGGTGGAGTTGACAGAAGCTACGTCTGTGGAGCGCTCCACCCCAATCCAACGTATCGCTTCGACTCGGCGGCGCTATGGGAGATCCCGTTCGCATTTCTGAAAGACTGGCCCGTAGAGCAGAATAGATTCCGGACCACGTGGACATTGGGGACGGCCCAAGACCACTGGACATTCCTCACGCGGCCATCAGGTGAATCCGTGCGTGGCACTCTGCTAAGTGATGATCTCGCTTTCGGTGCGCTATCGCGAGAGTGCTCCAGCAGTTGTGTCGCACGAACGAATGTACATTCTGGACCCCAAGCGCCTGCTGCCGGGCGACATCATCTTTACACGCGAAAAATGGGATCCTACGAGTATTGGCATCAGAACGGCCTCTTTTTCACGCTGCTCTCACGCCGCCCTTTACGTGGAGGCGTATCCGTATATCGATTCCGATAGACAGGGGGTTCACGCCAACAATCCGCAATACAAATTGTTGTTTCCGAGTGTTAAGGATGTTGCGGTAAAGCGCTATAAAGAGCCGCTTTCCAAAGAAGTGTTGAACACAATCTGCGACTTCGGGCGGTCAGAGATTGGTAAGCGGTATTCGGTTCCCGGCACGCTCGAACTGTTACTGGTTCGTACATGGCGAATCAAAAGCAGTCGACCGACAATTCTGCTCGCGGCTTGTAGCCATGTCATACGCCGCGGCCGGAATAAATCTCATGCGCAATCCGCTCCAATCCAAACCGGGCCCATTACTCCTCCAAGCTCGTCGAGGTCCCCGAGGTATGCCGAGAGGCATCAGATGGGGATGTTGCTCTGGCACAGCAACACGGCTCCAGCTTAGTGACAAAGCAGGAAGAAATAACCACAAGATGCTGGCTGACATTCGGGCGGCTACAAACTCTTCGGTGGAAACCATAACCGATGTGGTCAGGCTGGCAATGAGCGACCAGAGACCGATGTGACCATCGTGTCCATCCTTGGAGGATCCGGTTATCTCTTTATGTGGGTGAGATGCGCCGCAGGGTCTTCGCACTGGTACGACGCCGGAGTTTATGCGCGGACCATTCCTATCGAGCATCAGGCAGAAATGGCCGATGAATTACACGGATCTATACTGGATGCGCTGAGACGTCGCGAGGTGACTGCCAATACACTCTCTGAAGCATTCTCGGGGTATCCAAGAGCAACGATCGCTATGCTGAGCGAGCTCGAAATAAAGCTCTATGAATTAGACAAAGAACGCTTGGCGGTTGTACAGCAGTTTAGGGCGAAGATGCCGTGAGTTCATCCTCCTCGAAGCGTGAGCATCCGTAATCGCGCGCTGCAGGACCGTCAACCTAATATCGTTTCTTTCACTTGTATCCCGTCTTGCGCCAAATATCGAAATGCCGGCAGAGATCAGTCATCGTTGAATCTCTGGACAGCACTTGTCCAATGAACTCCAGACGCTCATCTGAGGTTGGCTCGCTTTTCAAGGCATGGACGCATTCCCCCGTTCGAAGGAACCGGGCCGTTACCCATATCGTAGGTCTGAGTTGTTGCCCAAGCTGTCGGGCCTGCACCGGCTGACTAACCAGCGTTGCCGTTCCTCTAGCCGAAGGGCGGCGATCACGAAAGGAACCGGTGCAGGTTGGTTTACCACCGTTTGCGTTGAAAAGGGTATAGCAGACCCGTAAATCGGCTGGTATGATGTAACGCACGCCAGGAGAGTCCATGAGTACCTTCGATCTGCGACCGTTGCGGCTTGGTGAAATCCTCGACCGCACGTTCAGCCTTTACCGCCAGCACTTCCTTTTGTTTTTAGCGATCTGCGGAATCCCCCAACTCCTCAGCCTCGCGGTCGGGTTGGCACGGCTATGGACTGGCGCGAATGCCGTGTCGAACCGCGGAGCCGGCAGGGTCGCAGTAATTTCTTCAGCCCGCTCGGAATCATTTTAGTCTTGGTCGGTATCGTCGTCGGCATAATTGTGTACCTGCTGTCGCAAGGCGGCACCGTTGTGGCGGTCAGCGAGATTTACCTGGGACGCAGCACCTCCATAGACGCCGCCCTCCGCCGTGCCTGGAGCGAGGCCCTTTCGCTGTTCGGAGTAGTCGTTCTCAACGGCATTGCGATTTCCGTTTCGTTCATCGCGCTCATCATTCCCGGTTTTTATGTCGCTTGCCGGCTGCTCGTCTGTGTTCCCGCCGCCCTGATCGAGGGCCGTGGCCCGGGCGACTCTCTGTCCCGAAGCTGGAATCTCACCAAGGGATTCGCTGGCCGCGCCTTCGTGATCTATCTGTTGTACTTTGTGATTGCAATCAGCATTGAAGCGCTTGTCGATATCCCTCTTGGCGTTGCGATCAACGCGGCCAAATACAACGTCGAACTCGTGCGCGATTACTCAATGCTGTTGCAGGTCCTCAATACAGCAATAACCGTGCTGATAGAACCGGTTTTGCTCATTGCTTCGTCCGTATTCTATTTCGACCTCCGGGTCCGCAAGGAAGCGTTTGACCTTCAGTTCATGATGGATCCTGGCAGCGAGCGTCTTGCCAGAGGCGGCGACTCGGTTCCCTCCATCCTGTCCTGATCGCGCGGATGAAGATCCTCTTGTTGCTTGGTGTTCTGCTGGCCGTTCACGCTGTGGCGCAGGACACGCCGCCGCCTGAGGCAGTCAAGTTCAACAGCGCCGCTGCGCTTGCTGCGAACTTCCGGCAGCTCTCAACGTCCCTCGCTGCCGGGCACAAACCGGTCGTCCCCGACGGGTGGCAGGTTCAGACGCCGGATGGCCCTTTCGACATCTCTTCTGATGGCCTCACGGCTTTGCTGGACAAAAAGCCCAACCCTGACGTGAATGGCGCTCGCCAATGGCTCGAGTTGCGGGCAGAGCAGTTGGAGCAGTTCGACTCGGCAACCCCCGTGAACATCGACCGGGCGCGCACTTCCATGCAGGAGATCCTTTCACGCCCCGAGTTCGCGCCCGAAAAGCCGCCCGGCGTCATGGAGCTGTTGCGCCGCAAGAATCGCCAATTGGATCGGTAGGCTCCTGGCCCGGGCGTTTGGAAAACTCGCGTCTAATGTTTCTGTCGACCTCATCTTTTGGGTCGGATTAGTTGCCGCGTTGTCGATCATCGTTCTTGCTTTCCTGCGGCGCGCAGGGCGCGAAACGGCGTTGCGATTGTCCGGATCACCCGCTCCCGTCCCCATCCGCAACTGGGACGAGTGGATCGCAGCCGCTCGTTCGGCTGCCCAATCCGGCGACCTGCGCGCGGCCATTCAATGTGCCTATTGGGCCGGGGTCACCCGCCTGCAGGCAAACGGATCGCTGCCCAAGGATCGCCCGCAAACACCGCGCGAGTACGTTCGCTCGCTCGCAAATCGCGACGGGGCTCGGCCTTTCGTGACACTCGCAAACGCGCTCGAACGCTGCTGGTATGCTTACGTTCCTGCAACGGAAGCCGATTTCACAGCGTGTCTGCGTTCTCTGGAGGCGCTCGGTTGCCGGGTGGATTGAGCCGCGCCGATCGAAATCTGCTCGTCGCGGCCGGAGCTGTGGCTCTGCTCATGATCG
The DNA here is from genome assembly GCA_963795905.1 of uncultured Acidobacteriaceae bacterium. Taxonomy (GTDB): domain Bacteria; phylum Acidobacteriota; class Terriglobia; order Bryobacterales; family Bryobacteraceae; genus Bog-105. The sequence goes on from CAWCJG010000006.1 coordinate 385,751, forward strand.
CCGGCACGATTGCGTTCGGCCCGGCGGCTCAACAGCAATCGACCGGCATACCGAGTACCTACTCGTCCGCGCCCGATGGCGCACGCGCCGCCTATTTGCTGCTGCAAAGCCTGCATTACGAGGTATCGCGTTGGGAAAGGTCACCGGCCGAGCTCGCCAACGTGGACCCGCACGCCGTACTGATTCTCGCGGAACCGTTAAATTCCCCCTTACGACCCGAACGCGCGGCCCTCCTCGATTTCGTTCGCAAAGGTGGTCGGATCCTCTTCTGCGGCCCGGCGCCGGAACTTTTCTTCGAGCATGCCGGCGTCTCTGTAAAGCCGTTGCCCAAGCACGACTTCTCACCCGACCTGCCCTCGCCATTCACCCGAGGAGCGTGGCGCATCCAAATGCGCACCTTTGTGTCTTGGAAGAAAATCGGGCCGCGACAGGCGGCTCTGTACGGCGACGATACTCCCGTGGTGCTGCTGTGGAAGATCGGCAAGGGGCAGATATTATGGTGGGCCGCTGCCGCTCCTCTCACCAACCAAGGCTTGAAGCAGCAGGACAATCTCGTGCTGTTCCTGAACGCGGTATCACCGATTCCGGGCGAAGATCCGCGCCGGGTCTACTGGGATGAGTACTTCCACAACGGAGGCGGCTCGCTCTGGAGCTACATCGAACGCACCCCAGTCAAATGGGGTCTGCTCCAGGGTGTACTGATCTTCGCCGCCGTGCTCTTTACGTTCAGCCGCCGTTGGGGCCCCATCCTCCCGCCGCGGCCCGACAGCCGGCAGTCGCCCCTCGAGTTCGTCGATACGCTCGGAAGCCTCTATCGCCACGCCAAAGCGACACAGGTGCCAGCCAGTGTCGCCTACCGGCACCTCCGGCTCGAACTCGCTCGCAAACTCGGCTTGCCTGCGGACACACCGGATGACACACTCGCGGAAGCAGCCAGCCAACGCCTCGGCTGGAATCGCGAACGAGTCGCCGCTTCCCTGTCGAACGCATCCGAGGCGCAACACGTGCGATTGCCTCCAAAGCACGTACTTAAACTCGCGCGCGAACTCACCCGTCACAGCAACCGGCTCATCATCAGCAGACAAGCCAAAATCGGAGAACACATAACCTTGGAACACTTCCCGGCGCTTGCGTCACACGTACGCGGCGAACTTGCAAAGATCATCGTGGGACAGCACGAAGCCGTCGATCAACTGCTGATCGTGCTGGCATGCAACGGACACGCCGTCATTGAAGGCGTTCCCGGGCTCGCCAAGACACTGCTCGTGAAGAGTCTCGCTCGCGTGTGCGGCTTGAATTACCACCGCGTGCAATGCACTCCGGATCTGATGCCCGCCGATATCACGGGAACGAATGTCTTCAACTTGCAAGACAGTTCATTTCATCTGCACCGGGGGCCGGTCTTCACCGACCTGCTGCTCGTAGATGAAATCAACCGTACCCCGCCGCGCACGCAATCGGCCCTGCTCGAAGCGATGGAGGAGCGCCAGGTAACCATCGATGGCGTCCGTCACGAGTTGTCGCCCAACTTCACCGTGCTCGCCACCCAGAATCCGATTGAGTTCGAAGGCACGTATCCTCTGCCGGAAGCGCAGCTCGATCGTTTCCTGCTCAAGATCAAAATCGGCTATCCCTCAGCGGAAGCGGAGACCGAGATTCTTTCGCGCTACGAAACCGGATTCGATCCGCGCCGTCTCGATGCGATTGGCCTGCTTCCGCTTCCGCCAGGCTTGCTCGAGGCCGCCCGCGCTGAAATCGAGCACGTGAAGGTCGAGCCCTCTCTTTACCCCTACATCGTCGCCATCATCCGCAGAACCCGCGACTGGCCGGCCATCTCCATGGGCGCAAGCCCGCGCGCCGCCGTCGGATTGCTCTTTGTCGCGCGCACCATGGCCGCCATGGACGGCCGCGACTATTTGCTCCCGGACGATGTGAAAGCCGCCGCGCCCGCCGTGCTGCGACATCGCGTCGTCCTGAAGCCCGAAGCCGAACTCGAAGGACTCAGCACGGACGACGTCATTCAGCAGGTACTCGCGAGCGTAGAAGTTCCACGCATCATGCAGACGGCCCGGGAATGAGCTCCCAACTGACTCCACCCGTCGTTGAGGCGGCGGCGCAATCGCGCAAATGGCTGCCTTTCGGATTCGCATTCCGTTTCTTCCTGATGTTCGGAATTGGGTTCGTCTGGCTCATACCCGCGTGGTGGCAGCCTCGTCTCATCGGCGCAATGTTCATTTGGGACGCTCTCCTGTTACTCGCCTGGCTCTTCGACTTGATGCGTCTGCCGGGACCGCGTTCACTGACGGTCTCCCGCTCCTTTGGCAGTCCGCTAGCTCTGGGGCGGCCCGCTCCGGTCCTCATCCAAATCAGCTCGACATCTAGTGAGGCCCTGTGGATCGCAGCTCAGGACGAAGCCCCGGCCGCACTCTGCGATCCCGCGCCGATTCTTTCCGGAGCACTCCAGACACAGCCTCTTCCTTTGCAGTACGAAGTAAATCCGAAAGAGCGCGGTGCCGTGGGATTCGGCCGCGTCTTCTTGCGCTACCGCAGCCCGCTCGCGTTCGCCGAGCGCTGGGCGTACGCCGATCTTCACGAGCACGTCTCTGTCTATCCCGATCTCGTCCAGGCCCGCGAACAAAGCCTTTACCTGATCCGGAGCCGCCAGCAGCAGATCGAAAAACGCCAGCACCGATTGCGCGGTGTCGGCCGCGAGTTCGAAAGCCTGCGCGAATACCGGCAAGGAGACGAACTGCGCGATGTCTCCTGGTCGGCCACTGCCCGCCGTCATGCGCTCATCACTCGCATGTATACGGTCGAACGAAGCCAGACGATCTGGATTGTTGTCGATGCGGGCCGCCTGATGCGAGCTCACATTCAACACGCCGGTACTCGCTTCACGAAGCTCGACTACGCCGTGAACGCCGCGCTCGCCGTGGCACAGATTGCCGAACAAAGCGGTGACCGTGTGGGACTGCTCGCGTATGGCCGTTCCATCCAGAAATCCATACCTCCCGCGCATGGCCGCAATCAACTGCGCCTGTTCATCGATGCGCTGGCAAATGTCCAGAACGAGGGACTGGAAGCCGATCACGCGCGCGCAGCAACGACCCTACTGCACCGCCAGAGCCGGCGCGCCCTGATCATCTGGATCACCGATTTCGCCGAAACTCCCGCCTTGCCGGATGTGATCGAGTACGCCTCACACGTAGGCCGCCGTCATTTGGTTTTGTTTGCCGCCATCAGCCAGCCCGATCTCGCTCGTGTCGCATACGCCATGCCGGAGTCGGAATCCGAAATGTTCCGTCAAGCCGCCGCGCTCGAGATCGTGGATCGCCGGCAACTACTGCTGCGGCAACTGCGCCAGCGGGGCGTGCTTGCCATGGACCTCAGCCCCGCCCAGTTCACGAGTTCCCTCGTCAACCAATACCTTGAGATCAAAGACCGCGCTTTGATTTAGCTCCGTGCCGATTGCGGCCGCGTACCGCCCGCGCTCAGAAACAAGTAGAAAACCAGCGCCGTCAGCAAGACCGCCGCCAGCGTAAACTTCATGACTACCGGCGCCTTCGTCGGAGAAAAGAAGCCTTCGATCGTTCCCGCAATCAGCAACAGGGGTATCGTTCCCAGCACTAGCTTCATCGCGCGAGCTCCTGCACGCGCCAGCGACTCTTTGCGCGGCAGCCGGCCAGGGAACAGCAGCCCGCGCGCCAGTTCGAGCCCAGCCCCACCCGCAATAAAGATCGCCGGCAATTCCAGCACGCCGTGCGGAGCCACAAAGCTCCACAGCGATAGCGCCATCCCCGCACGCCAAGTGGCCGCGCCGACTACGCCCATCAGCAATCCGTTGAACGTCATCATCCAGATCGTTCCAACGCCTGTAATCCCAAGCGCAAACGTAGTGAACGCAACGGATAAATTGTTCGTCGCGATGAACGACGACGCGACCGGCTTGATCGCCACCACCGAGTCCGTCCACATCTTGTGCTGCTCGATCGTGTCGATCATCTTCGGCCCAAGCATCCGATACGCTAGCCCGGGATCGCGCACCGTCACTACCCACCCAATAATCGCCGCAATAAAGAAAATCGCAGTCGCCACGGCAGTCAGCGGCAGCGTTTCGCGAAACACCCTTGGATACACATCGCGATAAAAGCCAACAATGCCCTTCCCGCTGGTTCGCTCACCGCTGTAAAGAACGTTGTGGCTCTTGCCGAGAAGATGGTTAAGATACGCCGCAAGTTGCGCGCAAGAGCGGTCCTGCGCGACGGCCGACAGGTCTGCCGCCGTTTGCCGGTACAAAAGGCCTAGTTCTTGCAATTCATTTCCGCTAAGATGAGCTAATCCCCCGCTGGCCCGTGCTAGCAGCGATTCGAGGCGGTCCCAATGTGGTTGCCTCGTGGAAATCCAGCGGTTTGAAATCATGTCCTTCCAGCCTAACGTGCCGTTACCGAACAGGCTCGACGATAGCTTTGAAATCGCAACGCCGGAGCAGATTGAGTTACAGTTCCGTCTGGCGGGCATTGGCAGCCGCTTTCTTGCGATAGTCGTCGATACGCTGTGGCAGGGCCTGGTCGGCATCATCCTGGCGTTCACTTATTTTCTGTTCGCGGTTCCTTTGCATCTCATCGGTCCGCAATGGATGGCGGCCGTGATGATCGTTCTGTTTTTCGTTCTGTATTGGGGATACTTCGCGATCTTTGAAATTTTGTGGAACGGTCAGACCCCGGGTAAGCGCACAGCGGGCATCCGCGTCATCAAGGAAACCGGCAGATCGTTAACCCCGGTTGAAACGATCGGCCGCAACCTGATGCGCATAGTCGACCAGCTCCCATCTTTCTACGCTGTCGGCGTGATTAGCGCCGCTCTCAGCAAGCAGGGCAAACGGCTGGGCGACTTCGTCGCGGGCTCTATCGTTGTGCATGAAAGATCCATGCGCGAAATCCAGGCGACCTGGCATCAAGCCTCTGCCTCCGTCACGTCCGCCCCCGTCGGAGGCAACCGTCTCTCTCCGGACGACATCGCTCTGATCGAGACCTTTCTGGTACGCCGCTACGATCTCGCTCCCGACGTCCGCCGTCACATGGCGCACCAGATACTGAACCGCCTGGCCCCCAAACTGCATGTGAGCGATGAGGACAGAGCAGCCGTCGAGTCCACACTCGAAGCCGTGGTCCACGAACACCGGTCGTAAAAACGGCAATAGCGTGAACCCAAGTTCGCCCTCGTACGTAATGTCTTTAGATGGCAAATCGTTCGAAACGGCGGCGTTGGTGGCTGTTGGCCCTTGTAGCCATCCTCGGACTCATCGGTTTCGCTTCCTTGAAGGCGCTGGACAGCAAGCCGGCGCAAATCGACCCCGATCGCATTGTCAAAGCAGAAAAGGCCGATTTGACGCGTTCCGTCGTCGCCACGGGTAAAATCGAACCCGTTCGCCAGGTAGAAATCAAATCGAAAGCCAGCGGAATCATCCAGAGTCTGCCCGTCAATTTCGGTGATGTCGTCCAAAAAGGGCAGGTCATCTGCGAGCTCGACAAGAACGATCTGCTGCCCAAACTAAATCAGGCCAGGGCCGCCCTTAACGTCTATAAGGCTCAGATCGATAGCGCTCAGGCCGACTACGAAAAACTAAAAGTCGACGCGCAGGGCCCCGATCTGCCCTACCTCAAGAACGACCGCGACCGCGCCCGCGACCTGTTCCAGCAAGGCCTGATCGCAAGCGAGAAACGCGATGAAGCGGAACGCACCTATGCCCTGGCACTAAACAAACAACGCTCTGCCGCAACCGCCCTCGCCAGCGCCGAAGCAGCCATTGCCAAAGCCAGGGCCGAATACAATGAACAGGCCGCGGCCGTTGCCTTAGCTGAGGAAGACCTGCGCAACGCGACCATCGTTTCCCCCATCGACGGCGTCGTGCTCTCGCGGGACAGCGAAGTGGGCGGGGCGGTAAGTTCCATTCTCACCATGGGCTCCGGGGCAACGCTGATCATGACGCTCGGCGATCTCAGCGAGGTCTACGTCAAAGGCAAAGTCGACGAAAGCGATATCGGCAAAGTCTACTGGGGCAACCCGCCCGCATCACCGTCGAGTCTTTCAAAGACCAGAAGTTCACGGGACACGTGACCAAAATCTCGCCGCTCGGCACCGAGAAAGACAACGTCACGACTTTCGAAGTGCGCGTTTCCATCTCGAACGAGTCCCGCAAACTGCGCGCCCTGATGACTGCCAACGCCGAGATCATTCTTGAAGAGCATAAGGGCGTCCTAAGCGTTCCGGAAGGCGCCATCGTCTATGCGAAGGACAAATCCACCGCAGTGGAAGTTCCCGATACCAACTCAAAAACGGGCAAACGCCGCATTTCAATCAAGACGGGAATCAGCAACGGCGCGCGCACGGAAATCCTTGCCGGCCTGAACTCAGGCCAGCAAGTCATCTTGCAGTGATGCTGTACTTGCGCGAGCTCTGCGGCCAGGTTTTCGCCAGCCTCTTGCGCAATAAACTGCGAACCCTGCTGACTATGGCGGGCATCGCCTGGGGCATCGCATCCATCGTGCTCATCGTCGCCATGGGCGACGGCTTCAAAGAAGGCCAGCGCAACAACATGAAAGGCCTGGGAGAGAACATCGTGATTCTCTTCGGCGGACAGACGGAGATGCAGGCCGGTGGGCAACGCGCCGGACGCTGGATCCACCTGCGCTACAACGACGTCGAAGCCATCCGCCAGCGAATGCTACCTGGTCGAATACGCCGTGGCGGAGATGTCGAGTCACCACTCGTGCCACCAGCCCCTACAACAGCGGCTCTTTCGACACGAACGCGGTCGAACCCGACTTCAACAAGCTGCGCAACATTCCCATCGCGAAGGGCCGTTTCATCTCCGACAGCGACGAAGCGTGAAGCTCGCCGCGTCGCCATTCTCGGCCCGAAAGTAAAAGAGCAGCTTTTCGGCAAGCGCCAGAACGTCGTTGGCGCAGAGCATCGTGATCAATTCCCTGCCGTTCCAGGTCATCGGCCTGATGGCGGATAAGAACCAGAATTCGAGCTACGGCGGCTTCGACGACAAGAAGATCTTCATTCCGTACAAGACGGCCGTTCGCGACACGCCTCCCACCCGAACGAGTACTTCACTTCCGGCAATGTGGACGACATCATCTATCGACCCGCGTTCTCTCGATGCATTCGAAGCGGCACGTCGACAGGTGATGCGAGTGCTCGGCGCCGCCACGACTTCGATCCGGCGGACAAGGGCGCCGTATCGGCATCTGGGATACGGTCGAGAATGCGAAGCAAGTCGATGCCATCTTCCAATCGATGACGTGTTTCTCAGCACGATTGCGGTCGTCACTCTCAGCCTGGGCGGCATCGGGGTCATGAACATCATGCTCGTGACCGTGACCGAACGCACCCGCGAAGTCGGTATCCGCAAAGCCCTGGGAGCGACCAAGCGGCGCATGCTGCTCGACTTCTTCCTGGAAGGCGTGCTCCTTGCGTTGGTCAGCGGCGCTGATCGGCTGGTCTGTCGCGTTCGGCCTCTCGGCACTGCTGACGCTGGTCCCGATGCCCGACATGTTTCCCGGCCTGCCCGTGAGCATGACCACCACGCTTGTCGCATTCACCGCTCTTCTGTTGGTCGCCATCGCAGCATCGCTGATTCCCGCCTCGCGCGCGGCCTCTCTAACACCCGTCGAAGCGCTCCGGGACGAACGGTAATGCATGCGCTTGAAATCCATCTGCGCGCGAAGCCTTTGCCGCCTTGCGGTTCAATCGCCAGCGAACCCTGTTGACGATCGTCAGCCTCGCCTGGGGCGTCACGTGCTTCGTCATTCTCTACTCCTACGGCGAAGGTTTCGATGTACGCGCTGTCGACGTCGCTTCAAAGCCGTCGGTTAGGATCTGATTCTGATGTTCGGCGGTCAAACATCGACTCAGGCCGGCGGCGAACGATCGGGCCGCAAGATTCGGCTCGACGTCGACGATGTCGACGCCATCCGCGATGCGGTCCCGATGGTTGCAGCCATCTCGCCCGAGGTCCTGCTGTACGGCACGCCGGTTACGCACGAGTATCGCACCAAGAACATGACCATTCGCGCCGTCCTTCCGTCCGATTATCAGAAGGTCCGCAACATGACGATGGATCGGGCCGATGGCTTTCAGACGAAGACATCCTGCGAAAAGAGCGCGTCGCCGTGCTCGGCGCGAAAGCGGCCAAGAAACTGTTTGGAGAAGCGCCGCCCGAAGGCGAAAAGATCACCATCAACGGTATGCAGTTCGAAGTCGTCGGGCGTTCTGAAAACGAAGGTTCAGATCTCGAACTACAACACGCCCGACAACGAGTGCGTCTTCATCCCTACGGAACCGCGTCGCTGCTCAAGGATACCAAGTATCCCGAAGATCATCGTCTGGAGCCCCGCCAATCCGCAGTTCCGCGCAGGAAGCCGTGAAGCAGGTGCGCGCAACGCTCGCGCGCATTCATAATTTTTCGCCCGAAGATGATCGCGCCATCGAGATGATCGTTTTCAACGAGTTCATGAAGCAGATCGACATGATGTCGGCGGCATTGCGTATCTTACTGGGTTTGATCGGCACGCTGACGCTTGCGATTGGCGGCATCGGACTCGCGAACATCATGCTGGTCTCGGTCACGCAGCGTACGCGTGAAATCGGCATCATCAAAGTCTCTCGGAGCGACACGCCGCTGGATTCTGTTTCAGTTCCTGCTGGAGGCGATGGTGATCGTGACGACCGGCGGCATTGCTCGGGGTTGCTCTTGGCTGGACTGCCTCACGCAGCCGATCGGGTCCCTGCCGCTTCTCGGCCCGCTGTTCAAGGACACCAGCGGCCAAGGCGACATTCACCTCGGCATATCCAGCTTCTCCGTCATCGTTTCCACCGTGATGCTCGAGATCGTCGGCTTAATCTCGGGCTTTTTCCGGCTTTGCGCGCCTCGCGGCTACAAGCCATCGAAGCTCTCCGCTTCGAATAAAGATACACGCGCCGGATGTTATCCTGAAGGTCTCCCCCTCGTTCGCTTCTCTCCGTATCTTCATGGATTTCCTCGCAGGTCTGAATCCGCAACAACGCGAAGCCGTCGCGCACGTCGAAGGCCCGTTATTGCTGCTCGCCGGAGCAGGAAGCGGCAAAACGCGCGTCATTACGCATCGCATCGCGCATCTGATCGAAGCGCATCACATCCCCGGCCCCGCGGTTCTCGCCGTCACATTCACGAACAAAGCCGCCGATGAAATGCGCCAGCGCGTCGGAAGCTGCTCGGCGATCCCACCACGAGCAAAACGCCGCACGTGTCCACGTTCCACTCGTTTTGCGTGCGCCTGCTCCGGCGCGATGGCGGTTCGCTCGCACGAGATCCGCGAGAATTTCACACGCCAGTTCACGATCTACGACGACGACGACCAACTCGCTCTCCTGAAGAGCATCTATCAAGCGTCTGGGGCTGGACGACAAGTTCATGCCGTATCGCGCGGCGCTTTCCCGCATCAGCCACGCCAAAAGCCATCACGAAACCCCGCACGACTGGTACAAGGCACGCGACCGATCCCAAGCTGACGCGCCTCGCGAAAATCTACGAACAGTACGAGGAGCGCCTCCGTCAGGCAAACGCGCTCGACTTCGACGACCTGCTTGCTCGAATCGGTCCGCCTCTTGAAGCACGACGAAGCGTCTGCGCAATATGTACAACCGGCGCTATGAGTTCGTCATGATTGACGAGTATCAGGACACGAATCGCAGCCAGTACGAACTGATGCGCCTACTGACCGAGCATGCGCCGCAACGTCTGCGTGGTGGGCGATGAAGATCAGTCGATTTACGGCTGGCGCGGCGCCGATATCCGCAACATTCTCGACTTCGAGCGCGATTATCCGAACGCAGTCGTCATTCGCCTCGAACAGAACTACCGTTCCACTAAGAACATTCTCGAAGCCGCCAGTGCAGTGGTCGCCAATAACAAAGAGCGCAAGGGCAAGTGGCTCTGGACGGACTCCGATGCCGGCGCAAAAATCGGTTTCTATGAGGCGCCCGACGGAGAGAACGAAGCGCTCTTCATTGCCGACACTATCGAGAAAATGCTCGCTCGCAATCCACTACAGCGCGTCGCCGTTCTCTACCGCACCAACTTCCAATCGCGGCAGATCGAAGAAGCTCTTCGCCGCTATGGCCGCAAGTATCTCGTCGTCGGCGGTTTCAGCTTTTATCAACGCGCTGAGGTGAAGGACATCCTGTCCTACCTCAAGGTCCTAGCTATCGCCGCAGGATTCCCTATCCGTCCTGCGCGTCATCAATACGCCCGCTCGCGGCATCGGTAAAGGCACCATCGATCAGATCGAGCAGTACGCGCTGCAACACGACTTGAGCATCTGGAATGCCCTGCCGCGCATGGTCGAAGAAAAAGTCTTCCCTGCCCGCGCTGAGTCGGCGGTCAAAGAATTTCCTGCGCCTCATCAGCGGAATTGCAGGAATCTGCTGCCTCGAAGCCGGTGCACTGGTCTTGCAGGACATCCTCAACAAGACCGGCTACGAGGCGATGTTGCAGCAGGACATCTCGCCCGAATCGGAATCACGCCTGGGCAACTTCGACCGAACTGGTAAATGCGGCAGCGGAAGCAGCCGAGCGTGGCGAGACTGCCGCCGAGTTTCTCGATCATGCTGCCCTCGTCGCGGATGCCGATTCTGTGGATGACAAAGCCGCCGTTTCGCTTCTCACCATCCACAACGCGAAAGGACTCGAGTTCTCCACCGTGTTTCTCGCCGGCCTGGAGGAGGGCATCTTCCCGCACAGCCGTTCTTTCGCATCCGAAGCAGCCATGGAAGAGGAACGCCGTCTCTGCTACGTGGGCATGACTCGCGCGGAGAAACGGTCTGTATCTTTCCTGGGCGCGCTATCGGCGGCGGTTCGGCGGTGGCCAACCGGAAGTCTGCCTGCCTTCTCGCTTCCTCAGCGAAGTTCCGCCGAGCCTCCGCGAAAAACTTTCGACCGGCTACGGTCCCCGTCACGAAGAAGTGGACCTCTACTCGGAGCAGTACGACGTCCGCGAATCGGTCAAACAAGAATCTGTATAACGGCCGCACCTACAATTCGGTCGAAAACATCGCACAATTCTTCTCCGAACGCGGCATGCCGCTGCCGTCTGGGTTCACGCGCCGGCCTCCCGAAACGCCTCCGCCCGCGGCCACGCCACCCTCCGTGTCCCCCAACTCCGTCTCCCAAAGGCCGCCTGCCCGCTAACGGCCGCTGCCCAAGACCGCGGTTGGTGTCCGAGCCGGAGCTGTCGTCAATCACCCCAAATACGGACGCGGAACCGTCCTCCGTCGCGAAGGCGATGGCGAGGATGCGAAACTAACAATAAGTTTCCCCGGTACGGGTTGAAAAAAATCGTAGAAAAGTACGCAGGAATCAAAGTTAACGAATGAATACCAAGCACGTAGAGGACAAGGAAGAACGTAAGAAGCTGAAGCGCACCGCTCGTAAAAAAGCCGCCCCGAAAGGCAAGCGAGCCAGCGGTGTCGCGCGCGGCTCCGCCAAAAAGAAGATCAGGCACGCCGCTAAGGGCCAGCGCAAGCGTTAGCACAGAGATCCGCTGGGGGCAGAATGTGTGCTCCCAGCTTATTCACCAGCCGCCACGACCTCTGGCAACTCGCAAACAAAATTGCGGCACCCGTAAATCGTGGCCCTTCCCTGCCGCTCCAGACTCGCCAGAAATCCCGCATCTGCTGTCATCTGCGACACTGCTTCGTCTGTCAGCGCCAGCACTGAAGCGTACGGCCGAAACGCGCGCCGTTCCCGTTCGATCAGTTCGCTCGCGTCCTCCAGACGTTCACAGCGCAGCACGATCTGTTCGGGTTCGCTTAGATATCGGCCCAAAGTGCACATCATCTGAGGTGCCATCGCCGGTTGCGCCTTGCAGCTTCGGCGCAAACGAAGCTAGCGAACGCTCCGCCGATCTCGCAAGTGCGCTTCATCCGTCAGATGGGCCAGTCGTAGCAGAACGTCCGTCGCAACTGAGTTCCCCGAGGGCTCCGCGCCGTCGTAGTCGTCTTTGACTCGCAGCACCAGATCCGCCGCGCCTGCTTCCGTGCTGAAAAATCCGCCGTAGCTCGCTATCTTCAAAGCGCGCCGAACGCGCGCGCCATTGCATTGCTTGCTTCAAATACTCTCGGATTGCCGCTCGCTTCGAACAAATCGAGAGCAGCCTGCGCGATAAACGCATAATCATCCAGAAACGCGGGAATGCCGGCTTCGCCATCGCAGTACCGCCGCAGCAAAACTCCGCCCGTCATACATGCTGTCGATAAACGAACGCCATCGCCCGTTCCGCCGCCGCAAGCCACTGTCATCGCCCAGCACCACATAACCTTTAACGAACGCCGAGATCATCAGACCGTTCCACGCCGCCAGCACCTTGTTATCCAGATGCGGCGCGGCCTCTTCTCGCGCACCTGAAACAGCGCCCTGCCCGATTTCCGCAACCACCCGCGCGACATCGTCGGGCTTCGATGCCAGTCTGCTGCAGCGACCTCCTCCAGCGTCCGGGCCTGATACAGAATGTTGCGCCCGGTGAACTCGGCATGTGGATCGTTGTCGACGTTGCCATGCAGCCCGACGCCGTAGCGCAGCATCGACCACTCGACCCGCATCCTCCGCCGAGCACACTCTCGATCTCGTCTGCCGTCCACACGTAGAACGCGCCTTCCCCGTGCTCCTGCGGATTCTCGGGCCGCGCGCTGTCGGCGTCTTCCGCGGAATAGAAAGCGCCTTCCGGATTCGTCAGGTCGCGCAGCACGATACTGCGAAGATGTCGCGCGCCACCAGAGCATACGCCTCGTTGCGAGTTAGTTGGAACGCTTCGAGGTAGCTGATCGCGAGCTGCGCCTGGTCGTACAGCATCTTTTCGAAGTGCGGCACAAACCATTGTTCGTCGACCGAATAGCGATGGAATCCGCCGCCCAATTGATCGTGCATTCCGCCAAGCCCCATATGTTGCAGCGTGCTTTCGCCCATTTCGAGCGCCTCTTCATTTCCCGAAAGCGCATGGAACCGGAACAGGTAATTCAACACGGACGGCCGCGGAAATTTCGGAGCCGACCCGAATCCGCCCCATTGCGAATCGAACGTTCTCCGGAATGGCGCAAAGCCGGCATCAAACAACTCGCGGTCAAGTTCACCCCGGACACGCGATGTGCCCGTGTACGCTCGCAACTGGTCGATTACCGATTCACTACTCGACAAAATACGCTCGCGCTCGTTCTTCCATGCATTCAGTAAATGGCGCAAGAGATCGATAAAGCCGGGCCGTCCATATCGATTGTCAGGCGGGAAGTAAGTTCCGCCGAAGAACGGCTTCAGATCCGGCGTAAGAAACACCGACATCGGCCAGCCTCCGCTGCCGGTGGATGCCTGCACAAAAAGCATATACACGCGATCGACATCGGGGCGCTCTTCACGGTCCACCTTCACCGGCACAAACTCGGAGTTCAGAATCTCGGCCACTCGCTCGTTCTCGAACGACTCGTGCGCCATCACATGACACCAGTGGCACGTCGAGTACCCCACCGACAGGAAAATCGGCTTATCCTCTGCGCGAGCTTTCGCGAACGCCGCTTCTCCCCAGGGCAGCCAATTCACTGGGTTATGTGCGTGCTGCCGCAAATACGGGCTCTTCTCCTGTGCGAGTGCGTTCGTGTGCATCACCTCCCAGTGTCGCCTGCCTGCCGCATCTTTGTTGTCCAACCGCTTTCTGTCAGGAATCGCTTTCCGCTCTGTTAACACCTGAACAGGCGGCCCCGTCTTCCCACCGGAACCTCGCGTTCCGAAGGAGATTTTTCAGATGCGAACCGTTATTACTTTCTTTGCAGCCATCCTTACCGCCGGTCTTCCGCTCTTCGCGGGAGCATTGACGGTAGAAATCGGGAATCCCGCGGCTAACCCCGAGGCCTTGTCCAAACATGCAGTGCTCGTAGCGAGAACTACCGCCTGTCGTTCCCCTGAGAAGACATCGCTCACGGCAACGGCCGAGGGCGTCATTGAGGGACAGCGGCGCAGTATCCCGTTGACATTGATTCCACTCTCATCTCCCGGCACCTTTGCTGTTGTTAATGAATGGCCTTCCTCAGGCGCGTGGGCAATCAAAATTGTGGCGAGGAATCCGGATTATCAGAACTACGCGACCGGAGCAATCGCCCCCGTCAACGCCACATCAGTCGAATGGGCCTCGGTGAAACACTACTTTCACGAGCCAACGGCCCAAGAAGTGGCTGCAATCCTGGACCTGGAATCCGGTGCAGCGGCGGATGCTTACCTAAATCACGCGGTAGTTCACTAAAGTAGTCGTGGGGCTGTAGTGCCGGTAGCCATCGAGCCGCAAGCCGAAGTGTCGCTGATTCGAGCCGCGCAAGGCGGAGATCGCGCCGCTTTCGGCCGGCTCTATGAGCGATACGGCACACTGGTCCACGGCATTCTGATTGCCCGTGTTCCCTACGACGAAGCCGAGGATCTGATGCAGGACGTATTCATTAAGGCGATGCTGCAGATTCGAGCATTGCGCGACCCTCACGCGTTTTCGAGTTGGTTGATAACGATGGCGCGCCGCATAGCGACAGATCATTGCCGCAAGACAAATTTGAAGCGATGGCTGGGTATGGCGCCAGAACGTGTACGGAAATGTGATCCGGAGCCTTTGGCGATCTTGGCAACGATTCAACGCTTGCCCGAAACCTATCGCGAGACTCTGATCCTGAGACTGGTCGAAGGCCTGACGGGCCCCGAAATTGCCGCCCAAACCGGCCTCACGCCTGATTCGGTGCGCGTGAATCTTTGCCGTGGCATGAAGATCCTTCGAGATCGTCTGAAAAGGCGCGAAGAGGCTTGATGAGGAACGACGATTATCTCTGGGATCGGACCGGCGAACCCGATGCCGAATTGGCAGATCTCGAAAGGGTCTTGAAAGGCCTGCGCTGGTCACCGTCATCGCGAGCGCCGGTCTGTTCAGGCCGCGCGCCCGCCCCTCGTATGGCTCGATGGCTCGCAACGGTAGCCGCCTTCATGCTGGTTATCGCAGCGGGCCTGATCGCGTACAAAACTCTTACGCCAGGCCCGTCGACCTCCTGGATGTTGTCGTTGGCGGGCCATCCGGCAAAGGCGATGCATGTCGGCCAAGTCATCGAAACGGCCGATGGAGCAGGCGGGGCCATCAGATCGGAATTTGTCGGCAGCGTCGAGATTGATCCCGATTCGCGGCTGCGGCTGCTTGCGGCCACGGCCGACCGGCAGCGCTTGGCCCTCGACCACGGAACCATCCATGCATTCATTTGGGCGCCCCCCGCCCAATTCGTCGTCGACACGCCAGCCGCAAAAGCCGTTGATCTCGGGTGCCGGTACACTCTGCGGGTCGAAAAAAACGGAGTGGGATTCTTGTCGGTCGAGATGGGTTGGGTGGCATTCGATTGGCGCGGCACGGAAACGTTCATCCCCGCCGGAGCTGCCTGCCGCACGCGCCCCGGCCACGGTCCGGGCACTCCGTGGTTTCTGGACGCCTCTCCAGAGTTTAAGAAAGCGACCGCCGAGTTCGACCTTGACGGCAGCAGACAAGCGCTAGCTGCTGCTTTGGCGTCGGCCCGTAAACGCGATGCCCTCACCCTCTGGCATCTGCTGCAGCGAGTGCCCTCCGCCGAGCGCGGTGATGTCTTCGACCGCCTTGCCGAACTCGTTACCGTGCCGCCAGACGTGAGTCGAGCCGCCGTCCTGCGCGGCGATCAGCGTTCCATCGAGTCCGTCTGGGACGCGCTGGATCTGGGCAACACGGCTTGGTGGCGTGAGTGGAAGAGGCGCTGGCAATAGGCCAGCGCTTACTCGATTCGCAAAGCAACCGCCGGATCGGTCTGCACTGCGCGGCGGCCCGGAAAGTAGCACGCCAGCAGCGCCGTCGCAAGAAGGACGACTACCACCGCCGCATACGTCGCGATGTCAAACGGCTTAATCCCGAACAACAGCGACGCAAAGTATTGGGACACTCCGAGGGATGCACCAATACCGAAAACCACTCCGATCAGTACCGGCCGCATTCCCAGACCCACCGTCATCCGGAGAATACTCGCCGCCGTCGCGCCAAGCACCACCCGCAATCCAATCTCCGAAGTCCGCCGGCTGATGGCATAAGAAAGCACACCGTAAATCCCGCTGACGGCAAGCAGCAGCGCCAGCCCTCCAAACACGCACAGCAACACTGTGTTAAAAAGCTGCGGTCTTACCGAACGCTCCACCAGTTCATCGAACGAGCGCACGTCCGCTACGGGCAGGTTCGGATCAATCTGCGCCGCAATGGCGCGGATTTCGGGCGCCAGTGCCAACGGATTACCCTGCGTGTGGACCACAAATTCGCTCGTCAGAGCGTTCACCCCGTTCGGAATATAAACGGTGAGTGCCGGCCCCGCGTCCAGGCCGCGCTCCCGACTGTCCGACACTACCCCAACCACCTCCGCGTCATGATTGCTCTGGCCCTTCCAGAGGGTCACATGCCTTCCAACCGGATCCGTATCGGCAAATAATAACTGCGACAAGCGCTCGCTGATCATCACACGACGCTCTGGTTCCGGCTGTCCCTTCTCCGCCCAGACAGGCTGGTCATGGCCATTGAAATCACGTCCCCGGATGAGCTTTAAACCCGCTGCTTTTAAATAGCCCGGCGACACAATGCGCCAGCCGGCCCAGGGCACATCATTTCCGCCCTGCTTCGCCTCGCGAAACCGCGAATCAATGCTCATCCCCGGATCCCATCCCACAATCGGCCGCGAGTTCACCGAGCCTGCCGCCACCACGCCTGGTAACGCCGAAAGACGTTCGTTGAACCGGTTCAGGAATTGTTGCCCCGCTCCGTTCTCCCAGTACGATCCCGGAAAGTTGATAGAAAAAAGCAGCCGATGCGCCGTCTCAAAACCCGGATTAACGTGCGTGAGTCGTTCGAAGCTGCGTATCAGCAGCCCGGCTCCTACCAGCAGCAGCACCGATAACGCTACCTCCACGGTCACCAGCGAAGACCGCATCCGGTTCTGGCTGCGGCTGCCTGTCTGGCGCTCTCCATCGCGCAAGGCTTCGGAAATGCCGCTCGAAGGCGCTTGGAGTGCCGGCGCCAGTCCCGAAAAAATGCCCACCATCAGCGTTATCATGACTGCAAAGCCCAACACCCAGGGATTCAGGTTTGCGTCGGCCAATCGCGGAATGTTCAAAGTGTCCAGTACTTGCACCGAGCGCAGCACAAACCAGGCCAGCAAAACGCCAGCCAAGCCTCCCGCCACGCTCAACGAAAACGATTCCAGCATCACCGAACGAATCAGCCTGCGCCGCCCGGCTCCCAACGCTGTGCGTATGGCCAGTTCACGTTGCCGTGATATGCCGCGGGCTAGCAGCAGGTTCGCCACATTCACACACGCAATCGCGAGCAGCAGGCAGACTGCGCCGAGCATCAGCCACAACGCCTTGCGTGTCTCCTCCGGTGCGATCCATCGACGTGACGGCCACAACGAAAATCCAATGCCTTCGTCATCTCTCGGATACTCGCGCGCCAGCACACTGCCCAGCCGCTCCAGGTCTGCGGTCGCCGCGTTCATAGATACGCCCGCCTTCAGCCGGCCCACCACGGTAAATTCCCAACTTCCGCGATTACTGTTCGGCCGGTATCCGAAAGGCACATACACTTGCGCACGTAGAAATGGTTCACCCGCTGGCAGTACGCCGATGACCGAGTACGCTTTGCCGTTCAACCGCAGCGTCCGTCCAATCACCTTCGGATTGGCCGCAAAATGGGTTCGCCAAAACTCGCTGCCCAGCATTACCGCGCTGTTATCCCAGCCGCCACGAACGTCCTCCGCCGAAAAATCCCGGCCAATCACAGGCGCCACGCCCAGCAGATGAAAGAACGTGCCACTCACATCCGCAATCGTGACTTTCTCAGCCGGTCCCGAGCCGGTCAGATTGCCTTGATCGTCGTGGTAAGCGGCCACATCCGCGAACACGTGGTTCTCTGCGCGCACATCCCAGAAATTCGCTTCCGCGAAACTAGCTTGGTCCACGCCCCTTCGAAGACGCGTCTCATGCAGTTCGACAAGCCGGTCGGGTTCTGCGAACGGTAGCGGACGCAGCAACGCGGAGTAGAAAATACTGAACACGGAGACGCTGCCGGCAATGCCCAAGGCAAGCATGCCGATACTGAGCCAGGTGAGCCCCGGGTTCCGTCCCAGAGCGCGCAGTGTTTGCCGCATCTCCGCCCCCAGATTGTTCAACAGGGATCCAATCCGCACATCTCGCACCGCTTCTTTCACCTGTTCGGCGCCTCCTATTTCCAGCCGTGCTTCCCTTCGCGCCTCGCCGGCCGAAAGTCCCCGGCGCGTGTTCTCGTCCACCAAAAGTTGCTCGAACGATTCCATCTCGTCGCTGAGGTCCTGTTCCACCTCGCGTCTCCGAAACAGGTTCTGCCAAAGAGCCTTCACACGCATTTTCTTTCTCCTGTTAGGCCAAACCTAAGGCGCTGGTCATGGCCGCCGAAATCAACCCCCACTGCTCGGTTTGTTTCTTCAACTCCTGCCGTCCGGCCTTCGTCAACCGGTAGAACTTAGCGCGTCGGTTGTTTTCTGATTCGCCCCACTCCGACGTCAGCCAGCCCGCCTCCTGCATGCGATGCAGCGCTGGAAATAGGGAACCGGGCTTTACCTGGAACGTGCCCTGTGTCACTTGCGCTATCCGACGTGAAATTCCCAGTCCGTGCATTGGGTCGATCGACAGCGCATTCAAGATCAGAACGTCGAGCGTCCCCTGGAGGAGGGCAGTAGACGGCTGTGACTTCATACAGACATTCTATACGAATCAGACCGCTGCTTGTTCCTTCTTTAACGGGACGGCTTCTGCTGGCCCCATCTGAGTTGGCTCTTTAGCCGTCGCAAGCTGGACATTACTCTGATCGCCGGACTTGACCACTATCAGGATTTTCCGCTTCATGCGAGCGCCATTTTGATCAACGGCAGAAGCCTTTTGAAAACCAATCGCAGCCTTTACACGGCTTGAGGCGGAACGAGTCTCGTATGGGTATGGCGAGCCCGGCTCAGTGTAGTGACGACACCATGCTCGCGCCCCCAAATTTCGGATTCGGGCGCAAACTGCGGGTCCGACGGAAACGGACGGCGGAGCTCGCTGTCGTAGCGGTCGAAATTGTAACCAGGGCTGAATGGGCCGATCAGGAACTCCCCGAACTTGCGAAGCCTGTTGCCGAGGGTCCGCTTGTTGCGAGGCTGCGCGGCATAGCGCCGAGCAATCGTTTCGAAGTCTTCGGCGGGGCGCCCCGTGACATCAAGCACGTCGGTGGTCGGCGCGCCCAGTTCGAAGGCGCCGCGCTTGTGATCATCCACATAATAGAGAACGTTCCTCATCAGATCGACTGGCATACCGAGCATTCGGGCGCCTTTCATGAACATCCAGATCGGCGTAGGCACAACCCTTACGGATCGTCCAACCGCCCGACCGATCGCATGGGCCATGTCCTCGGCCCCGAGCAACTCTGGTCCAGTGGGGCGATAGCTCTTTCCGGCGTGCCGCGCGGGATTCATCAAGACTGCGGCGGCAACACGCGCGATATCTTCATTCGAAGGCGGCGCGTTCCGGCTATTGCCAAAGATCCAGGGAAACAGCCCCAAATGTGCAGCGGTGCCCATCGTGACCAGGTAGGCATCAGCAAAGAAGCCCGGGTTCACGACGGTATGCGCGACTCCGGGAGTCATCGAGAACAATCGATCGACGAGCCAGTGCTGCCGGGTCATGAGCGAGGGATGCGAAGGACTCGCCAGCCATTGGGTCAGACCGACGATGTGTTCGAGGCGTGCCTCCTTGGCCGCGGCCGCGAAGGCGACGGCGCCCTGAATCATGTAAGGATCGAAAGGCGGACAATAATAGGCGCCCTGGACCTCCCTTAGCGCGTCAGCGATGCGCTCGACATCGCTCATGTCGGTGACCACGACCTCCGCCCCCTGCGCCTTGAGCCGCACACTTCGGCCATCTTCTCGCCGGACGATGGCGCGGACGGGAAAGCCGGCTTTCCGCAGTTCGGTAACGACGACGCTGCCCGTCTTCCCGGTCGCGCCGGTCACGATGATTCTTGGCTTGATCATGATTCGCTCCCTTCTATTGGTTCGGCGCTCCTGGGCCCATCAATGTCCTCAGCGGCATCAACGGTCCGACGGGAACGTACTCGTCATTCAGCAAGTGTTCCTTCGCGAGCGGTAACGTATCCATAAGGGCTCGCGCCTCGTCAACAGTCTTCGCGTCGACCAGGAAAACGACGCCTTTACCATCGCCGCGCGAATACCACTCGCGGATTTTTCCGTCGAGATAAAGCTGCACAGTGGCCCGCATCTCGGACGGCATCAGCGCCCTGATTTGTTGAGCGTTTACGCCCTGTTTGGCAGTCTGGATGACCAACACTCCGGTGGTTGTAGGAACAGCCGGGCTGGGCCCTCCTGAGGCGATACCGGGCTGCGGTTGCGCCTGGGACGCCACAGCGCTGAAAGATTCGGCATTCGCCCGGAAAAACTCTTCCAGAGTTTGGGGATTCCGGCCAGTGATCACACGAACCGTATCGGTCGTCCGGTAGCCTTCCTCAGTTTTCCGGTAATGCTGCCAAAGATGGGTTAGATGATCGAGCGCGTGAGGATTGATTCGCTCCTTCACTCGCTCGGTCCACTGCTCGTCCGTGATCGGTACATAGCGGATTGGCCGCCCTATGGCTTTGCCAAGCATTTCGACAATTTCCCGCACCGTCGGCGTTTCACTCACGATGGGGTATACGTTTTGGGACGGCACAATGGGATCAGCCAAGAGGGTTGCCGCTACGCGAGAAACATCCTCGGCACCGGCGAGTGGAATGACAGTCGTCTCGTCGCCCCATGGCAGGAAAGCAGTATTCTGTTCCGCTACGCTTCGGCTGACGAGAGCGCGCACGTTTTCGTAGTAAGGCGGCGCCTGAAGATGAACAGCCCCAATCTTCGCCCAATCGAAAATACGATCGGCCAACCGATGCTGCAAATTTCGGGACGAGGGAGCGTGTTGGAGATCACGAAATGCGGGATCTTCGGGCGTACCCTGAAACTGCGAATTGTTCACCACCAATTCCAGGCCCGCGTCACGAGCCGCTGCGGCGAAGATGGTGGCTGCTTCAAGCAGCCCATCGGCGACCGGATAGGTAAAGAAGGCGCGTTTCACGTCCTTCATAGCGGTCAGGACTGAAGCAGGATCGAGGAGATCGCCCTCGATGACCTCCGCGCCTTGGAGGCGGAGTTCATCGGACCGCGCATCCAGTTTGTGGACGAACGCACGAACGGGAATGCCCTGCTTGAGGAGAATATTCGCGACGAGGCGTCCAGTTGATCCTTGTGAACCGCCGGCAGCGCCTGTGATCAGAATCGGGTGAGACATTGGGGAACCATCCTTTCGGTCATAGGATGATCTAAATCATCCTACGGATTCCACATTCTTTAAAAAACTGGGATGATCTGGCGCATCCTATGATCAGTCATGCGTTATCGGCCCGAGCACAAAGCTGAAATCCGTCAGAAGATTGTCAACGACGCGTCGCGCCGCGTGCGCGCTGAAGGTCTCGGCGGCGCAGCCGTGGCAGTTGTTATGCGCGATACCGGTTTGACGCATGGAGGCTTTTACAAGCACTTTGGGAGCAAGGATGAGCTACTGCTGGAATCGCTACGGGAAGCCTTCCGGGAATTCGCTGACACCCTGGTTGGCGTTGCCGCGAAGTCGCAGCCTCGGGCAGCCTGGAAGGGGATCGTCAAGACTTATCTGAGTCAGGAATATTGCGAGCACCCTGAGCGGGGCTGCCCTCTGACAGCACTCTCCGCGGAACTGGCCCGGTCCGGCACGGGGATGAGGAGCCAGGTGTTTACGGAACTTGTGAAGTACAAAGATCGAATGCTTCCCTTTATGCCAGGGCGGCGAACCAGCGATAAAGAGCACGCTTTCTTTGTGATCTTTTCAACGATGGTCGGAGCGGTTGAGATTGCACGCATGTTGCCCGATCGCGCCGCCCAGGAAAAGGTGCTCGCAAGCGCACGAAAATTTCTTTTGAGCAGGTTTTGATTCAATCAGCACGGATCAAGCGGCACTCAGTTTTGTGCAGGACGGGGCTACGACTCTCGTTCGCAGCAGTATTCGAAACGCCAAACCATGCGTTATCAAAAGAAGAGGCACATAGGCGGCCAGGATAAAGTAATCAGCGCCTAACAAGCCTGGCGTATCTGGGAGCGATATGCGGCTTCCCTGGTAAAAAGCGAAAAGCAGGTCCGCCGTTCCGAATATATTGAAGACCCATGTCATCGCTGTTCCGGCGCGGGTTGCCAGAGCAGCCAGAGTGAGCAAAGCCAGAATGGCGGTTATGAAATCGCCGTAAGCTACTGGCCGGGCAAATGCGGCAGGCAACTCTGGAGAGACAATACCCGGCACCATAAATGTTAAGCCGAGAAACCGGAAGCCATGCAGCAGCAGAATGGGCTTTAGGTTCTCGGGGCTGGGACGTTCTCTTAGCGCTGGCCAAATGTAGAGCCAGCTGGCTATTCCCCAAACTGTCAAGCCGAACGCTGCGCTGATTCCGAACAAAAGTGGAAATGGCATGATTGATCCTTTCTGATACCGCACATTCATCGTTATTGCGGAGCCGGTCAGTCGCCCATCAGTGCCCGCAACGGCATCAAGGGCCCTACGGGAATGTATTCGTGGTCCATCAACTGTTCCTTTGCAAGCGGGAGCGTTTCCATAATGGCTCGTGCCTGGTCCTCGGTTTTCGCGTCGACCAGGAAGACGACCCCTTTGCCATCGCCGCGCGAATACCACTGGCGGATTTTGCCGTCAAAATAGAGCTTCACAGTCGCCCGAATCTCTTCCGGCATCACTGCCATGATTTGTTGCGCGTTGATGCCCTGTTTGGCGGTCTCAATGACCAGCACTTCAGTGGTTTTAGGAATAGCCACCGCGGGCACGCCTGTGGCAACGGGCTGTGATTGCGCAACGGATGCTACCGGAAGCGCTGCA
The DNA here is from genome assembly GCA_963795905.1 of uncultured Acidobacteriaceae bacterium. GTDB lineage: Bacteria > Acidobacteriota > Terriglobia > Bryobacterales > Bryobacteraceae > Bog-105. Next base: position 408,834 of record CAWCJG010000006.1, read on the forward strand.
ACGAGAAGAGGCAACAGAAGTTTCATCGACTAAGCTCCATTCAGTTTTGTTTTTGCTTGCTGGCGGCTTTCGCTCACCTTGCCTGATATTTGCCGCGAGCGCCCGGGTTGTGACACGATTGCGAGGGGCCGATTTTTTTCCGAAACCAGTCACAAACAATGCTCGCCGCGGCAAAGAGAGTTATTAGTGAGCGAAGGAGATCAGGAACTTTGCGCCCAAATGATTCGTTACCAGGGCGGATCACTCGAGGCATTTCAGGAGATCTACGCCCAACTCGCACCCGCAGTACGCCGGTATCTATTACATTTGGCGGGCGGCTCCGAAACCGCCGATGATCTGCTCCAAGAGACTTTTCTTCAGATGCACCGCTCGAGAGCCGCGTACAGCCCGAAATATCCAGTTCGGCCTTGGGTGTTCGGCTTGGCGCGAAACGTCTTTCTGATGAATCGACGTGCGGTTCGGCGATGGGCAAGCGTTCATGAATCGCGCGAGGATTTGCCTGAATTCCCTGTGCTTCCGGAAGCTGCCAGGCTCGGCTCGCAGGACGAGATCCGCAGATCTATTGCGGATTTACCGCCCGATCGGGCCGAAGCGCTGCTGCTGCACCATGAGTGGGGATTCAGTTTCGAGGAGATCGCGGGGATGCTGGGAATTAGCGCTGCGGCGGCTCGCGCACGCGCCAGTCGGGGAATGGCGGAGCTACGGATCGCGCTGAAGAGTCTTCAGGGCGCACCAGCCGAGCCGCGCGAATCTGTTTTGCACAAGTTGCTAAAGAAGGCTCGTGCATGATGGATGTTTCACCAAAACCACCGGAAGCGCTGATGCGGGCGATTACCCAGGATCTGAAGCCCGTCAGACCAAGTCCTGAACCGTTCCGCCTGGCCTTGCGAATGGTCCCTCTCGCTCTCCTTATTTCATCGCTGATCCTACTGGCTATCGGACCGCGCCAGGACTTGAAGGTATTGGGGCCGCTCCTGGCGTGGGGCGCGTCTGCCGTACAGTTCGTGCTGGCTATCGTGCTTGTCTGGATGGGCGCGCACGAAAGCATACCCGTTGGCAGGCTGCCGAGACACATCGTCTATTTGACCTTGTTGCTGGCGTCTCTGGTGGTTGTATTTATCAGTCTCATAACATTCTCAACAAGTCCTGCCAGCGCACCTGTACTGCGTGTCCCACCGGTAGTGAATGAAGTGCTGCGCTCGTCGCCATGGATCATGGGCTTCGGCTGTGCCATCGGCAGCACGGTTGCTGGCGGAATCCTGGTCCTGTTCTTCAGTCGGATGTTTCGGAATTCGCTCGCGACCCGGCCCACAACGACCGGTGCCCTCTACGGCGCAGGCGCGGGTCTCGCGATTAATGCTGGTTGGCGGATTGCTTGCCCGGTTTCGACCCTGTGGCATACGCTCGGAGCGCATGGCGCAGCAATCATCGCCACAGTCATCCTAGGGGCACTCATCGGCCGCTTCTTAGGAAATCGCAGATTCCACATCGACGGCAAACGTTCCTGAGCGCCAACGGGGGCGGCGCTCAGCTTTGGCCAACCTACTCCGGCTGAAGGCCAACCCAACGAAGAGCATCCGCTCTGTCCGCAAACGCCCGCATTTGCGTTACGCGTCCGCGGTCAAATCTATAAACATCCGCAAGCCGGATCTCCTGCCAGGTATTGCTGTTCTTTGGCAGTACTCTTGCGTGAACAAAGACCACAATGCGGTTCCCCGCGGTGATAAATCGCTCAGGCTCGCTGATGACTTGGGTGGCGCCCGCGCGTGACTGCATCAGGTAGCGTTTCACGCTTTCGACGCCATGATACGCGCCGCCGCCCGGGAACTCGGCCGGTTCCGTCCATTCGACGTCCGCGTCGAGCAGTTGGACGGCTGCGTCGATATCGCCCCGATTGAAAGCAGCGTAGGCTTTGCGAAGCTCGTTAGTTGCCCACTCTCTTTGCTGCTCGTCTAGCATTGTGTTCTCCCTTCGAGATTGGCTGCAGCTATTTGTGAGTCCGATGACCAGAAGAACAATTGCCGTGCCTCTGATTCGAAGAGATGCGGTCTTATCTCGATCCAGACAGCGCCTCCCTGGTAAATTCATCGCGCCGGGTAAAACGCCTCCACGGTGAGTTCGGAAAGCGTGACCTCAAGCGCTGTGCCGAACACAGTCGCCGCGATACTCTGCGTCTCATTCGATTCATCGGAAGGGGGTAACGGGTACGCATTCAACTCATGCGCTTTGAGTACGCGCTCCACAGAGGCTTTCGCGGGTGCGAGAGAAGGGTCATGGAGCGAACAACTGGGAAAGACCGGAGCGGAGCCTGCCGCAAGCAGCATGGCGTTTCGCTCTCTCAACGGCACGTCGAGGTGCTCTGCCAGGTGTAGCAGCATTTCCCGGGAAGGCGCGGACCGGCCGCTTTCGATGAAGCTGAGGTGTTTCTGCGAAATTTCCGCATCAACGGCGAGATCAAGCTGGCTGAGGCGGCGCAGTTCACGCCAGTCTTTCACCATCTCGCCGACAGAAATGACGGTCTCGCCCATTCGACGACAGTGTACCCGCCCGGAAACCCAGCAATCAATCGCCAGTCAGGTAATCGCATCAATCCTCGGTAGCGTGCATGATCGAGTTGATCGAAACCCCGATATTTAGGAGACTCCGTCATTATTCTCTACGTTCTGGGACGCACCTTAAATGGAGGTAGGCGCGACGGCGTCGAATCTGCCTTCGGCACATTTCTAGGTGGGCTAGTCCATGCTGCTGCAGCCGCAGTGGGCCTCTCTGCCCTATTGGTAGCGTCGGCAACCGCCTTTCAAGTAGTTCGATATGCCGGGGCAGCGTATCTGATTTACCTTGGCGGCATGATGATCCGAAATCGGCATCTTCCGATCACGCAGAACAATGTGCCGCCCACAAACCGCCGATCCGTCCTTCAGGGGATGAGCACCGAAATCCTCAATCCGAAAACAGCGCTGTTTTTCCTTTCATTCATTCCGCAATTTGTCGTTCCAAGCAAGGGTCATGCTGCCTTGCAGTTTTTGTTGCTTGGAAGTATTTCAGTTGCGCTGAACACTGCAGTTGATCTTCTTGTTGTATTCTTTGCAGCAGCTTTAGCGGAGCGGCTACGATCCAGCGAACGTTTTAACGCAAAGCAGCGTGCCGCTTCGGGTTTCGGAATGATCGGGCTCGGACTCTACGTAGCCGTAGCAGATTGTAAATAGATAAAGCTCTCCTTGCAACATTCGCTGCCTTTCGTCCAGTGCTAAAGGGGCCCGCCCAGATGACTTACCGCCGCAGTAACTCACATAGCGACCAACTCAGCGTCCTCCCAGCAGCCGTAATGGGTGTATCCCGAACGTCCCGAGAGAATCTTCGTCCAGTTCTCCTATGACCGCATCGCCACTTTGGGAATCGGAGCGCGCGATATATTCGTGCTCTTGTGCGGCAACATGTCGTGACTCCATCCGGCTCTATTGATAGGAAAGATCAGCAGGTTTACATTCGGCTCGACGGTGCATTGGATGACCGTTCGCCGAAGATGTTCACTTTCCTGACTCCAGGAACGTGCAACAAAGTCTGCCGTAACGTCTCCGCCTCCCGCGTGAGCAGCCGTTGCCCGGCTTGCTTTATGCCACGCCAATCGGCACCAGCTTCCTGGAAGCCTTCCAAAGTTGCGCGTTGATGAAATCGGGAGCGAGCCGACGCATGAATGCGAGCTGCTTGGATTGTCCGGGCCGGATCTCCAGAGCACCCGCCTTAAGGGCCGCAAAGGATTGCTTCACCAGTTCGTCCGTAGTTATCAGAGTGAAGCCGTCGCCTTCGGCGATCTCTGCCGTCAGGTCCGTCTTGACCGCCGGTGGCATGAGCTCGATGACCTCTACGCCGGCATCCTCTAATTGGAACCGCAGAGACTGGGTGTAGGAGTGGATCGCCGCTTTACTTGCGCTGTAGATGGGCGCGGACGGTAACGGCACGAACGCCAGGGCGGAGGAAACGTTGATCAGCGTGCCCCGGTTGGCTTTGAGGATGTCGATGAATGCGGAGGTCATCCCGATTACGCCGCCCACATTGATGTTCATCTCCGTCATTAGCCCAGCGAGATCGGCCGTCGGGGCCTTGAGATTCTTGTGGAGCATGATGCCGGCGTTGTTCATTAGCACGTCGAGCTTTGGAAAATCTGATTTCACGCGTCTTGCCAACGCGGCGATTTGCGCGGCGTCCGCGACGTCGCTCTGGATGGTGTGGAGCTTCGCGTATTTCGCCTTCACCTCGTCGAGCACCGCCTGGCGCCGGCCAGTCACGATGACCTCGTTTCCGAGTTCGACGAACTTGAGCGCGAAAGCTAGGCCGATCCCGGCGGAGCCTCCGGTGATGAGGATGGTACGACCAGTGAGATTCATAAGATTCGTTTGTTCTTTGCGGGAAGGCTTTGTTCCCTCGCGAGTTCTTTTGTGCTCGCGTGCTCTATGAGATTATAGAGGTAATCCAATAGTCGCAAAAAAATTTAGAAGCTGGCCAACAGATAGTCTCGGGTGCTGGCCAATACTCTCTCCCTATCGGCCGGCTCGGTAAAGAGTCGCGCCACCGTGACGGCGCCCGCCATCGCACCAAAAATGACGAAGAAGTTGCGCTCCCGCTCTCCTGCGGTCCGTCCGGGCATGAACTCGGCCCATTTGGCGGTGAGTTCCTTCATCTGGCCCGCAATTCGCTTTCTAACACCCAGTTTGGCGCGGGCGATCTCAGGCGCCAAGGTCACAACCGGGCAGCCCGTGTCGGCGTGATTACAGTGCTCCGGTGAGAGATACCACCGGACGACCTCTTTCCAGCGGTCCCCATGCGGCAGGTTCTGCAAGGAGCCAAAAGCTTTTTCACTGAATTCCGAGAATCCCTGCGCGATGGCCTCGGCGAGCAGTTCGTCCTTGCTCCGAAAGTGCTTATAAAAGCCGCCCACCGTCAGGCCGGATGCCTTCATCACGCTTGCGACGCCAGAACCGCCCAGTCCCTCAGCGCGGACCTTGCGAGCGGCATTCCGCACGATACGGTCGCGCGTTTGCTTCTTGTGTTCAGGGTCGTAGCGCATATCGCCTACCCGTTAGATTATACGAATAATCCTGAAGATTCACCATTCTACGAACCACTGGGTCCGTTCTGACCACTCACCACTCACCACGGATCACTGGAGCAGCCCTGACCACTCACCACTGGATACCGGCTGTCAGCATATAATCACCTCCATGCGCCGCAGCACCGATACCGGCCCTCAGCGTGTCCGATGGTCGGCCATACTCCGGGACGTGCAGTTTTGGATTCCCTTTGCCGTCCTGCTCATCGGGCTGTCTCTGTTGCGGATGATTCAATGATGCTCACCGCGCAAACGGAAACGCGCCAGCGCACGCTGCAGCGACTCGGGGTCTTCTGCGGATTGGCCGCTGCGATTTGGCTTGCGGGAGCGGAAGCGCCCACGAAATTGGTCACCATCGCCGTTTCTCCCGTCGTGATCTCCTTCATGATGGTGCTCGGCGCTTTCATTTCCCGCTGGAGCGTTCCAGCGCTCGTGCGGGGCACGGGCGACACCTTCCGCGATGCGCGCAATGCGCCGCATCTCGTCCTCTGGGGCGTTCTTGCCGGATGTCTCTGGGCCGTTGGCAATACGCTCACGATCTTCGCGGTGCGCGATATCGGTCTCAGCCTCGCGTTCCCTCTGTGGAACTCGAACAGCCTGATCGGTATTCTCTGGGGCACGGTTCTGTTTAAGGAACTTCACAACGCGAACTGGAAACGCAAACTCGGTGTGGTCGGCGGAGCAACGATCATCTTTGTCGGAGCAATTCTTATCTCGGCCGCCTCGGCTTCGGAATCTTCGCACGGCAGCGCTGCCCACGGTATCGCCGCTGCCGTGGGCGCCGGCTTGATGTTCGGCACCATGTACGTCTCTTATCGCAAGGCGTACATCACCGGCATGAACCCGCTCACCTTCCTCACGTTTTTCACCTTCGGCGAAATCACGATGATGACCATTGTGGCGGTGGTCTTTTCCGGAGGAGTTTCTGCCTTCTGGAGCGCGCTCGCCGCCAATCGTGCCATTCTGCTCTGGCCCATGCTCGGAGGCTTCATGTGGGTAGTCGGCGATCTCTTTCAGAACTACGCCGCCAAGTATGTAGGCATCAGCCGTGGTATCCCGCTGTCGAATACAAATCAACTCTGGGGTCTTCTGCTCGGCGTACTTGTCTTTCACGAACTACGCGGCCTTACTTCGGGGACTTACGCCGAAGTAATCGCCGGCTCTTTACTGATGGCCCTCGGAGCAGTCGCAATCTCTTCCAGTTCCGCGTCCGAGAACGAATATCGAAGCTGGGAAGCGGCCGCTCAACGGGAAGTCGACCTCTACGCGTTGGATCCGAACTATGTCAGCGCCAGCATGCAAGGCCATGAACCGGAAAGCGCAAGGCCTCGCCGGTCCTGGGTCGACGCCGCCATCATCGGTGTCGCGACTCTGATTTTCATTTGGCTCGCCACGTTAACGCGCGTACCCAATTTGCCGCTCGAGCCGGCTTGGCTCGCTCTCTTTGCTTTCATCCTTTTTGCGGTGCTGGCCGCTGGTGTGTTCGCGTTATGGCGCGTAACGAAATTTAGCTGATCCTTACAGCTTTGTCCTGACCCAACACGCCTGTCATTGCGGCTGAGATCGCCTCCTGCGCGCGCACCCCATCCCGATGTGATGTGGGAAACGGTTTGCCCGTGCGGCAGCATTCGAGGAATGCCGCCAATTCCGCCTTATATGCCGCTCCGAAACGATCCACGAACTCGGGCAGTGGGCGTGCATAATCTCGCATACGGAAAGACTTCATCGCCAGCGGCGCCGTGCGTCCCCGCCGCCCATACGCTTCCACCGTAATCTCCGTCAGTTTCTGATCGAAATGGCCAACGTGAATCTGCCCTTCCTCGCCGAAGAGGATGGTCTCCACGCGATAGCCCGACACGTGGTTGCGGCTGACCTGGATCTGCGCCAGAAGATCGCTGCCGAACCATAAACACAGCAAGGCGTCGTCGAAGTCCTCCTCACACGTGGTGAGCGCATGACTGTACACGCGCGACCCGATCGCGAGCGCGTGCGTCGGTGTTCGTCCGCTTAGCCACAACACTTCGTCGACATTATGAACCGACATGTCAGGCAAGATCCCGCCGCTCTTATACCCGTTCGGCGCCGGATTTGAATCTTCGAGTGCCGAAAAAATCTTGAACACGCGGCCGATCGCGCCACTGTCCATCAGGTGCTTTGCATATTGCAGTGGTTCATCGAAACGCCGCTGGAATGCCAGCATCAGCGCGTCGGGATGATCGCGATCCAGTTCTTCGGCAAAATCGCGGTCGGCCTCGAGCGTCCCCGTAAGAGGCTTCTCCAGCAAAACGCGGAAACCGGCGCCGATGAGCGCCGCCGCATGATCGCGATGATTCTCGGTCGGTGTGACTACCACGGCCGCTTGGCAGATCTGTGATTTAGCGAGCTCCTCCACCGACGCGAAAACGGGTGCGCGCAAGCCGGTTTCTGACAGGAATTGTTCGGCTCGAGCCCTGTTTGGTTCTGCAAGCGCTACAAGTTCGCAGGTTTGCGTATCGCGGGCAAGTTCGTAAACGTGCAGCGCGTGGATCGAGCCCATTCGGCCCAATCCGGCCACCGCAACCGGGATGGTTTCAGCCATGGACCTTCAGAATATAACGGCGACAACACTGCTTGTCTCGGGATGGATGAGGGATGTGGCGATCCCGTTTCGCTCCATACGTTCAGGTACTATGGCGTTTCGATCGCGCACCTTCCTTCACCCTGCGAATTGTTGCCCTTCACGCGCCACACAGCTAAAATCACACTGTGAGCCTCCGCCGCACTCTATCGAGTCTTCTTCCGGAGGAACTGCGAAACTTGGCCTACGATCTGCTCTATCGGCCGCGTGGCATATCGATGGGAAAGAACAGCCGGATCGTCAAGCCCAGGCTGCTCCTCTCGCCCCACCGCATCTCTGTAGGCAGCTCGTGCCACATCCAGCCGGGCGCAATTCTTTACGTCATCGAAAAGCACGAAGAGTGGAGCTACACTCCTTCGCTCGAAATGGGCAACGAGGTCTACATCGGAAGTGACTTCCACGCCGAATGCGCTTTCTCCATCCGAATCGGAAGCGGCTGCGTGTTGAGCGATTGTGTTTACCTGAACGACCACAACCGCGACATAAACCCAAATGCAGGCAGCGTGCTCCGGATGCCGCTGACTACTAAGGGGCCTATCGAAATCGGCGAAGGGACCTGGGTCGGCTATCGCGCCATCATTCTCTCCGGAGTTACTCTGGGACGGAACTGCGTTGTCGCGGCAGGTTCAGTAGTCACAAAGTCGTTTCCAAATTATTCCGTGATTGGCGGTAATCCGGCCCGCCTCATCAAAACCCTGGATGCAGCACAGTGGACCAGCCCCGATCCAGCTTCGCTCGATGCACATTTAGGTTCTCCGCTACAGCATTAGCTACACGGAACAACTTAGTCGAGATGCTTCTGTTTTCTTGCATATCTACGTAAGTTTTCCGTGCAGGTACAAACCTAAATCGACCAATGCACGCGCTTTCTTGCATCTACAGTTTCGATGATTAGAATTCGCGAAGGTTCGCCACATCCGCGTGGCGCCACCTGGGACGGCCAAGGAACGAATTTCGCTCTGTATTCAGCCCACGCAACCAAAGTTGAAGTGTGCATCTTCGACGAATCGGGCAGTCAGGAACGTGAACGCATTGTGCTTCCCGAGCACAGCCATCAGATCTGGCACGGGTATCTGCCTGACGTCACTCCCGGCACCATCTACGGATATCGCGTGCATGGTCCATACGAACCGGACGCCGGACACCGTTTTAATCCGAATAAACTTCTCATCGACCCTTATGCGGGTTCCTATCGCGGCGAACTGAAATGGGATCCCGCCGTATTCGGGTATGTCATGGAATCTGGAGACGACCTGACCTTTGATGAGCGTGACAGCGCGCCGTTTATGCCGAAGGCCAGGGTAGTCGATCCCGGATTTGAGTGGCGCACTAATACCCGCCGGAAAGGCGTGCCATGGGACGACACTATTCTTTACGAAGTACACGTACGCGGACTAACTAGGAAGCACCCTGGGGTTCCCGAGAAGCTGCGCGGAACGTACGCGGGCCTCGCAAATAGGAAGGTTCTCGAATATATCAGGTCGCTCGGCGTAACTTCCATCGAGCTGTTGCCGATTCACACGTTTGTCAATGACAGCCACTTACTCGATCGGGGGCTCACCAATTACTGGGGCTACAACACGATCGGCTTCTTTGCGCCCGATCCGCGCTATGCCGCTAATCCGGACGATACACTTCGTGAGTTCAAGCGCATGGTCGCGCGGATTCATGAGGCCGGCCTCGAAGTCATTCTGGATGTCGTCTACAATCACACGGCAGAAGGCAACGAAAAGGGACCGACGCTCTCGTTCAAAGGAATCGATAACGCAAGCTATTACCGCCTGCTGCCGGACAACCCTCGCTACTACATCAATGACACCGGCACTGGAAATACTTTCAACCTCAGTAAGCCCCGCGTGATTCAACTCGTGACGGACAGCCTCCGCTACTGGGTCGAGCAGACTAACGTCGACGGCTTCCGTTTCGATCTCGCCACCATTCTCGCGCGGGAACCGCAAGGCTTTGATAATCAGAGCGGCTTCCTCAAAGCTTGTCTTCAGGACCCGCTGCTCAATGGAGTCAAAATGATCGCCGAACCTTGGGACTGCGGTCCCGGCGGTTATCAGGTCGGCGGCTTCCCTCCTGGGTGGGCCGAGTGGAATGGCAAATTCCGGGATTCCGTGCGCCGCTACTGGAAAGGCGAGATGCCGGTATCCGAACTCGCTCCCCGCCTTTCCGCATCTGGCGATCTCTTCAACCACGACGGCCGGCGCCCATGGGCATCCGTGAATTTCATCACAGCGCACGACGGCTTCACGCTGAATGACCTGGTGAGCTACAACGAAAAACACAACGAAGCCAACCAGGAAAGCAACGGCGACGGGAGCGGTGATAACGCGTCCTGGAATTGCGGAGCGGAAGGCCCGACGGATGATTTCGAGATCAATCGGCTGCGTGAGCGGCAGATGCGTAATCTCCTCGCGACGCTGCTGCTTTCCCAGGGAACTCCCATGCTGCTGGGCGGTGACGAGTTCGCCCGCACCCAGCAGGGCAACAACAATGCTTACTGTCAGGACAATGACATCAGTTGGTTCAATTGGAACCTCACGGACCGCTCCAAGTCACTCATTCGGTTCGTACAAAAATTGACCCAACTTCGGCACCGCTATCCCATCCTGCGGCGCAGCCGCTTTCTCACGGGCGAGGAGATCGAAGAGGTTGGGTCAAAGGACGTTACGTGGATCAATCCGTCCGGCGAAGAGATGCAGGCCGAGCACTGGGAGGACGCTTCCGCCCGGTGCTTCGGCATGATCATTGACGGCCGGGCACAGCCGACCGGCATTCGGCAGCGCGGCAGTGAGGCCACCATGCTGATTGTGTTTAACTCACATTTCGACGTCGTGAACTTCACGTTGCCGCATGTTGTGAATGGAGATTGTTGGTACCGCCTGATCGACACCAATCTGCCGGACGAAGCCAGCGGCGCGGCGCTCCACCCCGGCTCGGTGTACGCCGTGACCGCCCGGTCGCTTCTCTTGTTCACGCTTCAGAATCCAGTACGGCCGCAATGAGGCCGGGGCGCTACGCTCAGGAATGATGAAGATCCTGACCGCGGGCCAGATGCGCGAAGTCGACCGCGCCACCATCGAAGCCGGCATTCCGGGTATCGTCCTGATGGAAAATGCCGGCTCCCGCGTAGTGGATTTTCTCCGGGAAAATTTCGCGCCTCTCTCGAACCGCCGGGTCGTCGTCATCTGCGGCAAAGGGAATAACGGCGGCGACGGCTTCGTCATCGCTCGGCAGTTGTTCACCAGGAAGCTCTGCCAATTGGAAGTGATCGAGCTGTTCGACCCGGCGGAGCTCAGCGGGGACGCGGCCACTGCTCGCAAAATGCTCGGCGCCTGCGGCTGTCCGGTCAGCAGAAAATTACCGAACGAACCCAATCCCGCTTCGATTGTCGTCGACGCCGTGCTCGGAACCGGTGTATCGGGTCCGGCGCGAGGTCCGGCCTTAGACGCGATCCGGACCATCAACACCCTCTATCCGATTGCAAAAAAAGTGGCTGTGGACATCCCGTCCGGACTGCCGTCCGATTGTGGAACGAACCCAACCGGCGAACTCGTCCGCGCGGATTACACGGTCACCTTCACGGCGCTGAAACAAACCCAAGCTTTCTCTCCCGGCTACGAACACAACGGAATCCTCAGGATCGAACCCATCGGCACCCCCGAGCGGTTGTGCGAAACGAACCCAAGCTATCGGCTGGGCCTGACCGCACCCGACGATATTCGCCATTTATTCGCCTGCCGCCCGGCCGATTCGAATAAAGGGATGTATGGGCACGTGCTGGTGGTAGCGGGTTCGTTTGGAAAAAGCGGGGCCCCTTGCATGGCCGGCTTGGGTTCGTTTCGCACGGGAGCGGGCCTCGTTACGATTGCAATTCCAGTCGAAATTCTGCCGATCGTGGCTGCCTTCCGTCCCGAATTGATGACTGTCCCGCTGGAGTCAGCCGAGCAGATCCTCAATGCTTCCAGGAAGATGACCGCGATCGCGCTGGGCCCCGGCCTGGGCACGGCGGAGGAGACGGCTCGTTTGGTAATGCGCCTCTACGAAGAAATCGAAGCGCCCCTGGTCGCCGATGCCGATGCCCTCAACTGCCTGGCGGGACGCCTTCCGAAAACCGAAAAGATACGAATTCTGACTCCTCACCCCGGCGAAATGTCGCGTTTGACCGGCAAACCCGTCAAAGAAATCCAGGCCGACCGCGTCGGCATCGCCGAGGAGTTCGTTCGGAAATACGGCTGCTGCCTGGTCCTGAAAGGGGACCGCACGGTCATCTCCTTCCCGGATGGCGAGACTTGGATTAACCCGACCGGGTCGCCCGCCATGGCGACCGGCGGTACCGGAGACATTCTGACCGGCATGGTCGCCGGGTTAGTGGCACAGCATCCGAAAGACTGGAAGCGGGCTGTCGTGGCTGCGGTTTGGCTGCACGGCCGCTGCGGTGAACTCGCCGAACGCCGCCTCGGCCAGGAGGCTACCCTCGCGACCGATCTGCTCGATTCCCTTCCCGAGGCCATCCGTGAACTCCGCCCGGTCGTTTGACACCCATTCCGACGAAGAGACGCGAGCGCTGGCCCGGTCGCTCGCCGGAGAGTTGGCATCCGCCAAAACGATCCTGCTCATTGGAAATCTGGGCGCCGGCAAAACGACGTTCACCAAGGGTTTGGCGGAAGGACTCGGCGCGGCTTCGGCGGACGAGGTTGCAAGTCCTACCTACACCCTCATTCACGAATACGGCGAACCGGTCCGGCTCTATCATGTCGATCTCTATCGGCTTGACAGGGCTGAAGAGGTGCGCCGTTTAGGCTTGGAGGAACTGTTCGATGCGGCCGCGCCCGTTGTCCTCGAATGGGCGGAGCGCTTCCCGGAACTGTTGCCGTCGGCTCGTTTGGAAATCCGCATCTCGCAAACCGGCGATACCGACCGTCACTTCGACCTAATCACTATCAGTGATGCGTAGTGGCGGCCTTTGCCAGCCGGCACTCGGTCTCGTGCTCTGATAACTCTTCTTGCGTGTTGAGGTAGCGTCCGCACGACTCGCACCGGAACTGGTTCGTGCCCGGGCCGGCATTGCGCCCGGTCTTCACGTGATCGGGATCATCGCCAAATGCGCCAGATACGGGCTGCGCGCCGCGCCCTGCGCCGAATTCGGGCCGGGACGCGGCAAGTTTCTCGACCGACGAGTGCTTGCCGGACTTGTTTGAAGTCTGGGGCGTATACGACGTGTCGACATCCGCCGGATTGTCGCTCGCCGCGTCCGCATGCTTGGAACGCGCTGTTTCGTCGGAAGGAGGCAAATCTGTTTTGTTCATAACCCTTCTCGAATGGAAGATCGCGGCCCAGAACCGTATGTTACGTTCCGTTTTCGGGCGGGGTCTCCTAATCGTATGAACGCCCCCAAGAGTGATCTGGTCCGGTTCGACAACCTTCGTGACCTGAAGGACATACTGGCCACCGAAGGTCCGTGCGTCACCGTGTACATGCCGTTGAGCAATGCGAGCACGGCCGGAATCAATCCCAATGCGAAACAGAACGAACTGAGCTGGAAGGACTTGATCCAGACCGCGCGGCAGGAGGTAGACCGGCTGGGCGAGAAAGGCCGGGAACTAGTCGAATCTCTCAGCACGTGGCAAAAAATCGCGACGGATCAGACCCCGGAGGCGCGCGCAGTCGGGGTGTTCCGTTCGGCGGATGTGTTCGCGGTCACCTGGTTGCGTGAAGCGGTACCGGCGCGGGTCCGCATGGGACCACGGTTCTATGTGCGGCCGCTACTGGCGGATTTGGCGCAGCCTAACGCGTTTTACATTCTGGCGCTCAGTCAGAAGGATACACGCCTGCTAAGGTGCACACAGACCACGTCTGAAGAGATTCCCTTCAATGGTTTTGAACGCCTGAGCTTCGATCAATGGATGAATTCCGCGAAACCCGATCACAACGATCGGGACAGAGGCGCCGTCGGCCCCTCTTCGGGCCACAACAAGGCGGGCGTGATCGCCCCAATGGGCGGGGACGCGGAAGCGAAGGACGAATTCCTGGCCCACTTCTTCAAATTCGTGAACTCCAAAGTGAGTGAGGTTTTGAAGGATCAGAAACAGCCACTGATTGTGGCCGCCGTCGAATATGAGCAGCCCATTTACCGGCAGGTCAACAGCTATCCGCATTTGCTCCAGGAAGCGGTTCTGGGAGCACCTAACAGCTTGAAGTCAGGCGAAATGCACACGCGGGCCCTCGAAGCATTGCAGCGCGACTATGAGCGGCGCGTTACTGAAGCCCTCACATTGTGGGATCATCGCGTGGGCGCCGGCGCATCGAGCCGGCCGAGCGAAGTCATCAAAGCCGCGCACGAGGGAAGAGTGCTGACCCTCCTTATCTCCGACAGCCTTGAACTGACTGGCTTGTTCGACGAATCCAGCCATCGTATGATCGGCCGGGAGACGGGACGCGCCGAAGATGAGGACCTGGTCAACGATGCTGCGGTGCAGACGATTCTCCACGCCGGCAACGTGCTCGTCGCGCCCCATCGCAAAATGCCGAACGGAGCGCCGACGGCTGCGATCTTCCGGTTCGCTGCCGCTTCCGCTTAGTGCGGCTTGTACTTCTCAAGGAAACTTCGAACGTCGGCGGGCCCGATCCTGGTGGTCGATTCGAACTCGCCGTTTTTCTGTGCTTCGATGACATTTCCGCTCGCGTCGAGTACAGCGACGGCCGGTATGCCCTTTGACAGCACGACGCCCATGCTGTCGGCGAGATCGTTGTTCGCCTTGCCATCGTCACCCGTGTTGATGTGCACTACGATGTAGTTCGCGTTCACAAGCGGGGCAAAGTTGGGCGCGCGGAGCGTCGCGTCAAGGACGTGGCAATCGTAGCACCAGTTTGCACCGAAAACGACCAGCACGCGCTTATGTTGGAGCGCGGCGCGCTGCTTTGCTTGCGTGAGTTCCTGCTGCGCCTCCGCAGGCGACGGATACAGGTTGGGGTTTGTCTTAACGGGCTCCGGGAGACTGCGCCCGGAATCAGCAGCGAGCCCCGATCTCTGCTCCATGACAATCTGCGAGCCGCCGCCCGCATTGACCCAGATCTGCGCCATCGAAACGACCCAGCGCCGACCATCCTTCATCTGACCGGCGACATGCAGCACCAGTTGCGTCGCGCCGTCCTTGTCTTCTAGCGACAGGACCTTCGGGTCCAAGCGGACGAGGCCCGCGGAATGAAGACCGCTCCAGAACGCGGCGTCCTCGTCTGGAGTGATCGTCGCGCCCTGGGCGATGATTTTTTCCCGCGGGTCGTTCGAGTAGAGAGATAACAACTGCACTTTGTTCCCAGCGAGGATGGCCTGTTTCCAAGCGTCAAGGGGAGGAAATGACGCCGGAACCGGAACGGCAAGAGCGCTACCCGCCAGCGTAAGAAGCAAAAGAAGTTTCACTGCTCACTAATTTGACACGTTCGCTGACCGTGGCGGCGCTACTTTGCGTTCAGGTGCGCGGCATCGTACTGAATATCCGAATCCACGGCAGTGTGGCGGAAATGGTCGTTCTGGAGAGACATTGAGACCGTGCGATGGAAGAAGTACAGCACGTGCACTTTGAACTCGGTCCCAAAGCTCGCGGGAAACCAAACGTTCTTATCGACACGCGTGTATTGGGTGGTAAAGCCTAAGCCTGGCACATCTGTCCCCAGCATGGTTCGCACGAAAAATGGCAGCTTCCGCGACATGCGGGTGTAGACGGTCACCGGTTCGAATTCTTCTTTGTCGATGAGCGCCTCTCCGGCCCAGCCGAAATCGTGGTGGTCCTTCGGGCGGAATTCGATGATGTAGGCGGCCCTGCCGTTTACGACTCGTTCGCCCCTCAGCTCAAATTCGAGGTCCTTCTGCTCATCGCTCGTGAGCGGAAACAGGTCCTGCTGGATGCCGTCTTTTGAATTGCCTTCGACCAGGTCGTCCCGAAAACTCTTGACCATGCCGGTGTCCAAGGATTCGCCGTCAGCGGACAAATCTTTGTTGACTTCGACCAGGTGTCCCTTCTGCAAGTACTTCAGCTTGATAGAGACAAGGGTCCGCTGCTCGTTCCTCGCAAGAGGAGCGATGGTGTAGTTGGTTTCCTGGTCGGCGACTATCTTGCTTCCGCGACGGCTGGTCACACGCACATGCTGGTCGTAGACGAATGACGTACGCTCATGCTGCAGCCGGTCCTGGTTCTGTGCGACTTGCTGCATGATCTCCTCGGCCGATTGGGCGCCATAAGCGAGCGAGGAAATGAACAGCCAAAGGACGCAGCAGAGGCGGGTGCGCATCACAATGCATTACGTGCCAGCCTGCTGCGCGGTTCCCGAAGGTGGGAAGAGACCGGGTGTGGGTCACCCGGTCTCTTGGAAGGCTTACTTCACGCCAGGAGCGGGAGTTCTCGTACCGGGTGCAACCGGAGCCGCTGATGCACCTGGAACCGCAGCCGGGCCGCCGTTCACAGAAGATTTGTCGTACAGGCCGATGATGTCCTGCGTAACGTCAATCGCGCTGGAGGCGAAGAGGATCGGCGAGGTCTGCTGGTTGCCGTCGTCCAGGATGAGGGAGAACCCATTGTCCTTGGCATACTTCGTCAGCACGGCAATCATGCGCTGGTAGATGTCGTTCAGCGCTTTTTGCTGAGCCTGCTGGAGTTCCTGCTCGGCATCCTGGGCGTCGCGCTGCAGGCGTCGTTTTTTCTCGTCGATGTCACGCGTCATCTGGGCACGTTTGTCATCGCTCATTAAGTTCCCGCCCTTGTTCAACTGATCTTCCAACTGGGTGATCTCAGCCTGGCGTCCCTGGAAGTCCTTCTGCTTGGGGGCGAACTGCTGTTCAAGCTGTTGCGCCGCTTTCTGGCCGTCGTGGGTGCCCATGATCGCGCCCTGGAAATTGATCACACCCACCTTTTGCGAGGTCTGCGCGAACGAGGCCACGGCTAGGGACATGAGCGCCGCGGCCGAAATGAACATACGTCTCATCATCAAAAAACTACCTGCTTTCACATTCTTGAGCCGCGCACAACAGCAGAAACCACTTATGCGCTCTCATTTGGGGATTCTCCATTATCGTCACACATTACGCGGGAACCGGCGCGTCAGAATGTGCGGCCTACCGAAAAGCGGAAGAGGCTATGGCGTTCATCGAACGGAACCGGCTGGCCGAGCGTCTGCGCGGCGATACGCAACGTCGTATTGTTGATCGCAAAGAACGGATCGTAGATGCTGAAGGCGGCCGGCACTTGCAGATTCGTGTTCACGTAACTCAGGTTGTATGCGTAGTAGAGCCGGAACGGAGCATTCACAACCGGCATCAGCACTTGCAACTCCAAGCCCGTCGAAACACGGGGCTTCTCGGTTTCAGGCGCAATGATGATGTGCCCGTTGAAGTTGGTGAGATATCCAAAACTGCTGTTTAATGTGTTTACCTCGCCGGGATTCAACTGCGAGCTGATTCGGGAAGCTGATCCGGTCGACACCCGCATCCACGAAGGGCGCCAGGGTTACAGGGCCAAAGATCGGAATGCGGTATTCGTAATTGAACACGCCATACGTATCGCCGCCAGGGAACTGAATCTGGTATGCGGGTACGTTTGCCAGTTGGTTCTGGAATTTGGACAGCGTTGGACAGAGGCTGGCCGGGCGCCAGATTGTAGTATTGCTGCACCTGAGAGCTACTGGGGCTGAACCCGAACGGGCTGATCGAATAGATGTCGAACCCACGCACGTCATCCTCGCCGCCCATATAGAACCGGCTGTACGGGGGAATGCCTTTGCCGCCGTAACCAGCGATCATGCGGCCGGCGAAATGGAAGCCCATGACATTGCCCTTGAAAATACCGCGCCGGAAATAGGCGACATCGAGTGCCGGCTGCATCGTGTTCACATTTCCGCCCAGCACACTGCCGGCAAATCCGAACGACAGACTGGCACGAAGACCTTTCGTCGGAATGATCGGATGGTTCACCGTGTTGTACGACAGCGTGGGCGTAATCATGCTTGTATCAATGCCGGTCAATTGATTGGCCCCGTTGCCGTTCAGTCCAAGGAAATTGATGTATTGGAAATAGTTTTTTGCAGCCGAGGTCAACGGCTTGATGGACGTGGTGCTGAATGAATAGCTGATGCCGAGACGGGCGAAGCTGCGGCGGAGCTGATAACTCGCGAAGGTGGTAAAGCCGCGTCCATTCTGGGTGTAATTCAGCAGGTTACAACCTGGGTTACTGGCAGCGCAACCATACGAGCCGATCGAATTGAAGTAGCTGAGCAGATTGCTGCCATACAGCAACGATTCCTGCTGGCCCTGGTTGTAGCGATATTCCTGATAGAAGATAGTGAAACCGGCCTGGATCGGTTTATTGAACAGGTATGGTTCCGTAAAGCCGAAACTGACGCTGCTGATCAGGGTTCCGATCTGCGAATTGAGGCTGAGCGTTTCGCCCAGGCCCAGGAAGTTGTTGGTTGAGTAAGTGAATCCAATAAAGCTGCCGGAAATTCCGGATACGCCGCCGTTCAATTGGATCGCGTTCTTGCCGCGTTCCTTCACTTTGAGGAGCAGGTCCACCGTATTGGTCTTCGTATCGCGAGTGATGGTGGTCGCATCTTCCGCCTTGAGAGGATCGAAGTAGCCGAGCTGGTTCAGCTTCAGGATGCTGGTCTCCCACAAACGCTGGCTATAGAGGTCGCCCTCGTCGATGAACAATTCACGACGGATGACGCGGTCTCGCGTACTGGTATTGCCTTGGAAATCGATGCGGCGGACAAAGAACTGATGACCTTCATCGACATCGATGGTGAGATCGATCTGCGGTTTGTCGGCGACGGGTTCCGGATCAGGCGACGGCACCATATCGAGATAACCGAAGTCGCCATACAGCTTGCGCAGATTATCGAGACCCTTCTGTAACTTCTCAGTGGAGAAGACATCGCCCGAGCCCATTCCGAAGACCTGGCGCGCAATCAGATCGGGCGTGCGGAAGAGCTTCATACCGGAGAACTGGAAGTTGCGCAGATAGTACTTGTTTCCCTCGTTCACCTTCATGGTGATGTCCACGCGCTTGCCTGGCCCGGGATGAGTGAAGGGGAAGTGAAGCCAGCCTGGCGGCTTATCGTAGACTCGCTCGGTGTGGTCCACCACGCGCGCCATGAAGTAGCCTTTCGATTGATACGACTGGCGAATGCGTTCTGAATCCTCATCCAGTTTGGTCGAGTCGTAGGTGCGGGCGAACAGGTCCTCAAACAGCCAGGAATGCGGGATCCCGATCGGTTTGAGGTTCTTCATCGCACGGATGACCTCTCGGTCGGAGAAGACGCTATTGCCTTCAATATTGATGTGGCCGACCTTGACCTTCGGGCCTTCATTGATGATGAAGTTCACATCGACGCCGCCCGGGGGCACCTGGCGGATCTGAGGCGTTACGGTCGCGTATTGGTGACCGCGCTCGGCTTCGTATTCGAGCAGGATATTTTTGGCACGCTGGACCTTGCCCGGGTCGAATTGAGATTCCGGGGAGAGCGCCAGCTTTCGGTCCTTGAAGCGATCGAGGATTTCCGATTTGCTGATTGATTTGGCGCCTGTGTAGTCGATCGTATGCACGACCCGGCGTTCGGTCACGATGAAGCGAAGCAGCACGCCTCCGTGGGGTCCGCGATCTTTTTCGACACGCAGATCGTCGAATCGGCCTGAATTCCAGAGGGCCATGAAGTCGCGATGGATCGATTCGGGATCGTAGATATCGCCCTTCTTGCTAAATATGAGGGCGCGCAGCGTGTCCTGGGGAACACGGCGGCTGCCGCGGAACTCGATCTCCTCGACCACGTTCTCATTCAGAAGAGGCTGCTGCTGTTGGGCAGTAGGGGGCGTGTTCGGCTGCGCCTTCTGGGGCGCCTCGGGAACGTTCTCGAAGGGATTGTGCTGCTGATTTTGCGGCTTCTGATTGCTGTTCCCGGGATTTTGTGTCTGCTGATCGGCAGGCGGAGCGGTTTGCTGGGAAGCGGCTTGCCCGGCCGCGCTCTCGAAACTACCGAAACACAGAATGGCAGCAGCCGCCATCCACACCGGTATGCGCAGGCAGTGAAGCCTGTGACAGATCATTCTTGAATCCGAATCCTTTCCGAGCGGCGCAAAGCTCCCTGACGTTCCGGATCCGACCCACGTTTCAAGAGGCGAAGGAACTGCCGTAACGGAAGACGCGCCCAAGGCAAACTTAAACTCCCTAGTGTACCGAACCGGACCAGCCGGACAGTAGTTTTTTCTCTGCCGCGCGGAGGGGTCACAGTTGGGGCGGTACCGGCAGTTTTCCACAAAAGCGATCCGGTATCAGCGGCGCTCGTGATATGTTTCGTGCGGGTTTAAAGGTGGTCCGGCTCCCGCGTGCGAATTCGCTGTTTCTTCTGCTACTCCTGTGTGCCCGGTGCTATTGCCCTGCCCAAGACACGCACTATCCGCCGGAAAACCAACTCATCCCCGCCCCGGAATGCCTGACGCTAAAAGGCGCCTGGCAGGGCGGATATAGCGGGTGCTCCAGCGAGACACATGCCGAGTGGCTGAAGGACATCCGCCATTGGAGGGCCGAGCGGGCCATCCGGACGGGATTGACGCAGGACTCGTGGCGCTACGATGAGCCCGCGCTTCGGTGGACGCGAAGCAGCTTTATCCAGCCGCAGATGATGGTCCACGATCGTTACTTCTATGATCCGGTGGCAGGCAGATATACCGTCGATCGGTACGTGCAGGATCTGAAGACGCGCTACGGCGGGATTGATGCGGTGCTGATCTGGTCCACGTATCCGAACATGGGCATCGACGACCGCAACCAGTTAGACATGGTGGCCAGTATGCCGGGCGGGATCGAAGGCGTGAAGCAGATGGTGGCGGATTTTCACCGGCATGGCGTGCGAGTGCTGTTTCCGATGATGATGTGGGACCAGGGCACGCGCGATCCCAACAAGCCGTGGCCGGAAGCCATTGCGGAGCTGATGAAGGAGATCGACGCGGATGGCATTAATGGCGATACGCAGGATGGCGTGCCTCGCGTGTTCTCAGAAGCCGCGGAAAAAATCGGCCATCCTCTCGCGTTCGAGCCGGAGGGCAGTCCGTCGGATGAAGCGCTCGCGTGGAATGTTTTGACATGGGGCCAATACAAAGGTCAATTCCATTTTGTGCCGGATGTGGATCGATTCCGCTGGCTGGAGACGCGGCACATGGTCAACATCTCGGACCGCTGGGCACGCAGCAAGACTGACGACTTGCAATACGCGTTCTTCAACGGCGAAGGATGGGAGAGTTGGGAGAACATCTGGGGCATCTGGAACGGAATCACGCCGCGAGATGCCGAAGCGACACGCCGTGTTGCAACGATCGAGCGCGCGGTAGCTCCGTTCCTGGTCAGCAGAGATTGGGAGCCGTTTTATCCGATGAGCCGCTACGGCGTGTATGCAAGTCGCTTGGACATTGGGCACGCAGACGCTGTGGACGATCGTCAATCGAAACGAATACAACGTGGACGGGGGCGAGATGCCGATTCGCGTGGAAGAGGGAATGCGGTTCTTTGACCTGTATCACGGGGTTGCATTGAAGCCGACGGTCGAGAACGGACAAGCCACGCTGTCATTTCGCTCTCGAGGCGCACGGTTACGGAGCGATCCTAGCAACGCGCGGCGAGCCAAGCGAGAGCATCTCGACGTTGATGAAGGTTATGCTCGCGGTTTCGGCGACGCCGCTGGCAAGCTTTTCCGCGCAGTGGGAGCCACTACAGCAAAAGTTAGTGGAGATCTCGCCGACGGCTTTGTCGAACGAGGCGCCGGGAGGCATGGTTCGGATTCCGGGCGGCACGTATGCATTCCACGTGGACGGGATCGAGATTGAGGGCTTTGATGATGTGGGAGTGGACGTGCAGTATCCGTGGGAGGATGCGCCGCGCCGGTTCCACGAGCACAAGATGGAGATCAAGCCGTTTTACATCGATAAGTACCCGGTCACTAATGTGCAGTTCAAGAAGTTTCTCGATGCTACCCATTACCGGCCCGCTGATGCTCTGCACTTCTTACGCGATTGGCGGGATGGCACGTATCCGGCAGGTTGGGCGAATAAGCCGGTCACCTGGGTATCGATCGAAGACGCGCGTGCATACGCCAAATGGGCGGGCAAACGGCTGCCGCACGAATGGGAGTGGCAGTTCGCGGCGCAGGGCGCGGATGGTCGCAAATATCCATGGGGCAACGAATGGGCCGCGTCCGTCGTGCCGGCGCCGGATACGGGGCGCAGTTTACGGGGTCCGGACGATGTGACGGCACATCCCGCCGGGTCCAGCGCATTTGGCGTGATGGACATGGTGGGGAACGTATGGCAGTGGACGGACGAGTATCTAGACGAGCACACTCGGGCGGGCATTCTGCGCGGCGGGAGTTACTACCAGCCACAGGGCTCGATGTGGTATTTCCCGCAAGCGTATCGGAACGATCAACACGGGAAGTTACTGCTGATGGCGCCTGGGTATGACAGGTCGGGGACGGTTGGGTTTCGGTGTGTGAGGGATGCGGTGTGAGGGTGGGGGAGCTTCGGCGAACCCACTAGTTCGTGTGCTAAGCCGGAAGCGTAAGCGCCCCTGACGTGGACTGCCGAGAATTGCAAGGTGGCGGCGGTACTGATTTAGCGTGCCTCTGCTGGCTTAGGAAACGATCAGCGCCGCCGGTATTGGGCGCACCACGGCAGCACGCGTTACCTGTGGAACGAAGAAAGTCTTCAGCGCGCCATCGATTTTGTCCGGAGCGGTCAAGGCGAGAGAATGGCTTGTGCGCCCTGAGTTTCCGGAATACGAGGTCGCTTACGCTTCCGGCTCAGTTTCGAAAGGAAGACGAGGGCGCTTACGCTTCCGGCTCAGTTTCGAAAGGAAGACGAGGGCGCTTACGCTTCCGGCTCGGTTTCGAAAGTACTGTCAATTTGGTCCAAGTACACAACAACAGTGCCTGTACACTGGGCACATGGCGAAAGAGTATTCGGCCCCGCCCGCGATGACGATCGATCCGTCGAAGAAGTACACAGCGACGTTCTCCACGTCACGCGGAGACATCGTAGTGGACCTGTTTCCGAAAGACGCCCCGAAAACAGTAAACAACTTCGTGTTTCTCGCGAAGGAAGGTTTCTATGACGGCACCGTGTTTCACCGCGTGATTGCGGATTTCATGATTCAGGGCGGAGACCCGACGGGCACTGGGCGCGGCGGTCCGGGCTACCGGTTTGAAGACGAAGTAAGGAATAATCCGCAGCGGCACCAGGCAGGCTCTTTGTCCATGGCGAATGCGGGACCGAACACCAACGGCAGCCAGTTCTTCATCACTCATGTGAAGACCGACTGGCTGGACGGCAAGCACACGGTGTTTGGGAAGGTGCGCCAGGGCCAGGATGTAGTTGACGCGGTCCAGCAGGGCGACAAGCTGAATTCCGTGAAGATCGACGAAGCCTGACCGGACTATGACCCGCGACGAAGCCTGGAAGATCGTCTGCGAGTTTGTGCAGAACGAGGGACTACGACGACACATGCTGGCCGTCGAAGCCTGCATGGCGGCGTATGCACGCAAATTCGGAGAGGATGCGAAGCGACTGGGCTGTCACCGGGCTGCTGCACGATTTCGACTGGGAGATCCATCCGAACCTGCCGGACCACCCCACAAAGGGTGAACCGATTCTGGAGGGGCGCGGCGTCAGTCCGAAGATACGCCGCGCCATCCTGTCGCATGCAGACTTCACTGGAATTGCGCGAGAAAGTCTGCTCGAAAAGACTCTCTATGCGTGTGATGAACTCTCCGGGTTTCTGTCCGCGTGCGCGTTCGTGAAACCGGGGAAAAGCATCGCCGAAGTCGATGTCTCTTCGGTCAAAAGAAAGTTGAAAGACAAAGCATTCGCGCGAGCCGTTAATCGCGAAGACATCACCCGCGGAGCTCAGGAACTCGGAATCCCGCTCGAGGAACACATTGCGTTCTGTATAGAAGCAATGCGGGAACGCGCTCCTGAACTCGGTTTAGCTGGAACGGCGGCTGCGACGCAAGCGGCGAATTAGTGCTCGCGGTGCTCACGCACCATGCGTAAATCATCCAAGTCGTGGCGCAGGGCTTCGCGGGCGCCCGGTTCGAGCGTGTTGTGATCCAGAACGCTCTGCACCTTCTCGATGGCCCGGTCCAGATGATCCTTGCTGAAGTGGCCCTTGGACAGGCCGCGGTCGAAGCTCGAAAGTTCATCTTCTGCGTGCTGGACGCGTTCCGCCTGGCCTCTGCCATGTTCGAGTCCGGAGGCTTGCGCCAGATCATTTTGCGTCTTCTGCACTAGCCCGCGCAGGTTGCCATGGTCCCAATCGTGCCACTGCGGCGCCGCGCCGGCTGCGATCGCCAGAGCAGCGCCTAACGCGACTGCCAGGATTTGTGCTTTGAATCGTCTCATGTGTGGTTCTCCTCGTAGTCCTGCCTATTGGACGGCATTTGGGGCGATGAATGTTGCTGGTGCATTTGCACCAGGGGAGATTAATTTTCCACAAAGTGATAGCAGATCATATGGCAGATCATCAGATGGACATCCTCGATGCGCCCCATGTGCGGAGACGGAACGTGAATGTTCAACTGGGCGGCGCGGCTGAGATCGCCGCCATCGCGGCCCGTAAGGGCGATTGTCCGGCAGCCCAGGGAATTGGCATACTCGATGGCGCGCACTACATTACGCGAATTGCCCGACCCGCTGATCGCCAGGACGAGATCGTCAGGGCGCGCGAAGTTCTTCAACTGTTCTTCGAACACACAGTCGTAGCAGACGTCATTCGAATACGCGGTAATGGCGGGCAGAGAGTCCGTTAACGCCAGAATGCGAAACCGGCGTTCTTTGCCCAAGCTGGCGCTTTTGAGCATGTCTGCCGAAATGTGCGATGCCGTGGAGGCGCTGCCTCCGTTACCACAGAGAAAGATCTGGCGGTCGTTGTCGCGAGCTTCCGCGAACCACTGGATAGCTTGATCGACGCCCTTCAGATCGACTGATTCAATGGCGGCGAGCAGTTGGGATCGGTATGTCTCCGGGAAGGTCATAAATAGTTTTCCGCAAGCGCGAGAGCACCGTACAGTATGCTCTGGTCCGCGAGTTGCGCCGGAACGACATCTTTTCTGGCGCGGGACCAGGGCGTGATTTGCCGGTCGAGTTCGGCGCGCAGCGGGCCGAAAAGGCGGTCCCCGGCTTTGCTGATTCCTCCTCCGATGACGACGCGGGAAGGATTCAAGACCATGATAGCGGCTTTCAGGCCTCGCGCCATAAGCACCACGTAGCGTCGCACGAACTCGGGGCTGCGGAGCAGTTCTTTGGCGGGCTTGCCATAGTCGCGTTCGAGCCACAGTCCGCAGCACATGCGCTCGAAACAGCCGTTGGATCCGCAGAGGCACTCCGGACCTGCCGGATCGATCATCACGTGCCCAAGCTCGCCCGCATAAGAGTCTGCGCCCCGGTAGACCTTTCCGTCCAGGATGATACCGCCGCCAACACCGGTCGAGACGGTTACGTAGAGAACGTAGGGAAACCCTTGTGCCGCGCCATAGTGAGCTTCGCCGAGCGCGCCGACGTTGGCATCGTTATCGATTACTCCAGGAGCTCCAGTGAGAGTGCCGTAGATTATCGAGCAGCGGGTATTGGGCCCAACCCGCGACGTGAGTCGAGAGGGTGACTGTCTGGCTTGGGAAATCGACTGGTCCGCCGAACCCGACTCCGCAGCGATCCGCGGAAAATCCGAGACTGGTCCATCGACTCCAGATCTTTTCGATTTCGCTGAACATCCACGCGGGTCCGCCTTCGCGATGTGTGGCGATGGTCTCGACCAGTTCAAGCTTTCTGCCAACGAAAGCCCCCAAGGGAAAACTTGGTGCCTCCGACATCCAATGCGAGTGTCCGGCTGTCAGTCATTCAATCAAACGGTTTTCAAGCTGTCGCACATCCGAAACGAAACAGCCTAGAAATCATCCCATATTCGACGTTTGGAGGTTACATGCTTTACTACGCTCTGCTCTTTCTTCTGATCGCCATCGTGGCAGGGATTCTTGGTTTTGGGGGGATCGCTTTTGCCGCCGCGGGGATCGCGAAGATTCTGTTCTTTGTCTTCATTGTGCTGTTCCTGGTCGGATTGTTCATGCACCTCGGCCGCGGACGGGCACTTTAGACGACTCGGAAATGCGACAGGAAAAGGGGACCCAGCAGGTCCCCTTTTTCGTTCTATGAGAACGTGCGCTCAGATTACATTTTGAGCCACGCGCGACTACGCTCCCACGCGCATTTCGGTGGGTGAATCCAGCCGCTCGAATTCCATCACCATTCCAGAGTTGCGAATGGCGTCTTCAAATACCTTCCATTGCTCATCGGCGATATCGTACTCCCAAATTTCAGCCGTGCTGCGCGCGAGGAATGCGTCGTCCTCTTCCAGTTTGTCGGAGTTGTGAAGCGAGTTGGGCTCGATGCGTCCCACAAAACGCGCGTCGAGGATGACGCCGTCCTGTAACTCGCTATCGAGGAAGCTGGGCGGGTTATCGGCTTTATCGCCGGATTCATTTGATCGTTCACGAAACACAATGCGGTAAGTCATGCGTTTTATTTCACCTTTGCGTCAGTGCTTTTGGCCATCTCGAGATGATTTTGTAATACCGGCAGAGTCTCTGAGGCGAAATTCTTCAATGCCGGGTCGGCTCCGTGCGTGGATTCCTTCTTGAATTTCTTCACGTCTTTCTGATGGTCTTTGACTTGGGCCTTCATGTATTTTTTGTCGAATTTCGCACCGGACAAATTCTGAAGCTTCGTTTTCAGTATGAGCGCTTTCTCGTCCAGCGTAGAGGGCAGCGTGATGCCTCGCTCGGTCGCGATGTGCTGCAGTTGGTCGTTTGCCTTTGTATGATCGTCGACCATTTTTTGGGCGAAGGCCTTCACTTCGGGGTCGCCGGCCTTCTGAAGCGCCAGTTGCCCCAGTGCGACTTCGGCCTTCCCGCCCTGAGCGGCGTCGCTGGCGAATTTGATGTCGGCGGACTTCAGCATCCTTTGGGTGCCGGCGTCGATGTGTGGCTCGGTGTCCTGGGCGGCCAGGCAGAACGAAAGCACGAGTCCGGCCATTCCGGCGACGACCAGGTTTTTTCTGAGTAGCACGGGATTTTAAATCCTTATCATTGTTTGATTTCAGCGGTTTGGCACGGTTACTCTAGTGGAACCACGACGCCATCTGGAACATTTCCCAACTTCCGGGGAAGACGCTGATTGAACTCACAATAAAGAATCCGCACAAAAAGGGGATCGTTCTTTCTTGCAGGAATGGGTTTTAGGGATTGAATTGAATGGCGAGTGGGAGCATTGTTGTTTCCCCACCCGTCAGGAAGCGCTGGCTTCCTTTGCCGCCTTGAGCAGCGACTACGAGGTTGCACGCGCGGTGTTATACCGCCAGTTGCCGCGGCAGGAGGTTCCAACCGCGGCAACCAGACCGGCTTACATAAACTAAGCGATATTATTCGCGATGGCGTACCGCGTCATTTGAGCGGTTGAGTGCAGGCCGAGCCGCTGCATAATGGCGGCGCGATGAAACTCGGCGGTACGGACCGAAATGTTCAGCTGGTTGGCTATGTCCTTGGCACTGCAGCCGAGAGCAATCAGCCGGAGGACTTCGCGTTGCCGTACCGTTAGTTCTCCCTTCGCGGCGCGCGGTTGGGAATCGCGGGTGGCGCCGGGAAGCAGTGTGCCTCCGTCCAGAACCGTCCGGATGGCGGCAACCAATTCCTGGGCGGGCAGTTTCTTGGACAGGTAGGCTTTTGCCCCGACCTGCGCGGCCTGATCGACGTAGCTCGGATCGGAGTACATCGAAAGGAAGACGATCGGAAGGTCGGGTTGGCGGTCGAGCACTTTGCGGGCGGTCAGAAAACCATCCCCGCCGGGCATGCTCACGTCGAGAATTGCGACATCGGGTTTAAATCGCTCGATCGCATCGAGGAAGGCCTGGCTGTTGTCTACTGCTAAGACGTCAAACTCGTCCTTCATCATCGCGCCGAGCGCATCCAGGATCAGTTGGTGATCGTCGCCGAGGAGAAGCTTCGGCATAGAGTGGTTGTTCACGGCTGTCGATTGAATTTCCAAAAGCTTATTACTCCGCCCCTCTACGACGCAGGCGACAGCAGAATGTCTCTAAGTAGTTTTCCCTACTGCCGGGAGTAACCCTAGGAGTGTTCTGACATGCAGAGAGATACAGGTGTTCGCACGGTATCATAATTCTACGCGCCACCGGCTGGCGAAGCTTCCATTTTCAAATATGCATGTAGCGATTATCGGCACAGGATACGTGGGTCTGACGACCGGCGTTTGCTTGAGTTTTATCGGTCACGACGTTTGGTGTCTGGACACGGATGAAAATAAGATTCGCGATTTGAAGGCGGGAAAGATTCCGATTTACGAACCGTTCCTGGAGGAACTGTTGGAATCGGCGCAAGACAATTTGCATTTCACGAGCAGCTATTCGGAAGCCATTCCTGACGCGGACGTTGTGTTCATCGCTGTCGGGACGCCGCCTACACCGTCGGGCGCACCGAATCTGGAGTTTCTGTCGCAGGCTGCGCGGTCGATTGGACAGCACATCACCGGATTTACGGTGGTGGTGAACAAATCGACCGTACCGATCGGGAGTGGTAACTGGGTGGGATCGCTGCTGCGAGAAGCATGCGAGCAGCGCTCGCCCGGTGATGGGACGTGCCCGGAGTTCGGGGTGGCCTCGAATCCGGAATTCTTGCGCGAAGGTTCGGCGCTGCACGACAGCCTTTATCCGGACCGAATTGTCATTGGAGCGGACGAGCAGCGTGCCCTCGAGGTGCTGTACACGTTGTACCGGCCGATCCTTGACCAGACTTTCCCGGCGCCGACGTTTCTTCCGCGTCCAGAGACCGTGGCGGCGATTCCCTTGCTTTCGACCGATCTCGCATCGGCCGAACTGATCAAGTACGCCGCCAACGCGTTTTTGGCTTTGAAGATCAGCTTCATCAATGAGGTCGGCTTGCTGGCGGACCGGGTTGGGGCGAACATCACCGAAGTTGCGCGCGGAATTGGCCTTGATTCGCGAATCGGTTCGCGGTTCCTGAGCGCGGGTATCGGATGGGGCGGTTCGTGCTTCGGCAAGGATACCGCGGCACTGGTGGCGACTGCCAGCGAGTATGGGTTGACCATGCCAATTGTGGAAGCGGCAAGAAAGGTCAACTCAAGGCAACGCGATCGCGTCGTAGAGCGGCTGTTGGGCGAACTAAAGATCCTGAAGGGGCGGACGATTGGGCTGCTCGGACTGGCGTTCAAGCCGAATACGGACGATTTGCGGGAGGCGCCTGCGGTTGAGATTGCCCAAAAGCTGATCGACCGGGGCGTTCGAGTGAAAGCGCACGACCCGATCGCAGCCGAGCGGTTTCATCGCGAGCATCCGAACATGGCGGTGCAAACTTGCAAGACTGCGCCTGAGACGGCGGAGGGATGCGACGCGCTGGTGCTGGTCACGGAATGGGTGGAGTATCGCGACCTCGAGTGGGAAGATATCGCCCGGAGGATGCGCCATCCGTACATTCTCGACGGCCGGCACGTATTGGATGGCGAGAAGATCCAGAAGGCCGGCATCTCGTACGCGACCCTCTGCTGAGCGCAGGCACCCTGACAAGCCGCGAGAAGCGTGGGTTCGGCCGATAAGGTTGCAGGATGCTCTCTGCTGCCGATTCCATGGAACCCGAACCCGGTCGCGCCGCGACAGCACACCTCGGGGGTGCTCCGGGCGCACGGAAGCTGCTCGTGATCTTCAGTACGTTCTGGTTCGCGGCGCTGCTTGGCGGATCGCTGCTTCCCTGGTCGGCGAAAGCATATTTTCACACGTTCGCGCATAGCCACAGCGCGTTTGTGCTGGACTTTCACCGGCTTTTACACTTTGCGACATTTGCCACGACCACCTTCATCGTGTTTATCGGCACGCGCCGATGGTGGCTGGCCGCGGGCCTGAGTTTCTTTGTAGGCTGCCTCACGGAGTACCTGGAGCGAATCGTTTACCTGGGGTGGTTGGAGTGGGCAGATATTCGGGACGACGGGTTGGGAGTGCTCGCGGGACTAGGGGCGATTGCTATTTTTTGCCATTGGCGTGGGACTTGGCAACATCGCCAGAGGGATTAGGATCGCTGTCGGCCGGACCGAGTTCACGAAGCCACTTGGGCGGGCGACCGCGCTTGGAATGCGGACCTCGGGCGAGGCGTTCCAGCGCCAGTATGGCATGGTCGAGACGGTCCCGTTCGGCCTCGAGTTCAGCGATCATTTTTTTGAGGTCCATCGATTTACCCCAATACGATTTGCGCCCACGCGCTGTCTCCATAGACACAAAACCCCAGCCGATTGTAACGACTGGGGTTTTGTGCAGATTAATCGGGCGACGGCCTACTCTCCCACACACTTGCGCGTGCAGTACCATCGGGGCTGAGAGGCTTAACTGCCGTGTTCGGGATGGGAACGGGTGGGACCCTCTCGCTGTGATCACCCGAAAGTGTGCCTGGGAACGGGGAATGGATTGTTCCGAGGGCTTAAAACTTTCTTAGGTTGTGCTACCGATCGCGTGGGCTCCTGGGCGACTGAAGCAAATTCAGAGCGGGAGCGTAGCGACCGGGATTCGAATAGCGAGCAGACGGGAAGCAAGAAGCAGAAGTCAAAGCGTAGGGTTGAATTTTATGGTCAAGCCGAACGAGCTATTAGTAACGGTCAGCTCAACGCATTACTGCGCTTACACATCCGTCCTATCAACGTGATCGTCTTTCACGGCTCTTCAGGGAGATCTCATCTTGGGGAAGGTTTCGTACTTATATGCCTTCAGCACTTATCCTGACCAGACTTCGCTACTCAGCTGTGCCTTTGAGACAACTGAATCACAAGAGGTCTGTTCATCCCGGTCCTCTCGTACTAGGGACAAGCCCCCTCAAATCTCCTGCGCCCACCACAGATAGGGACCGAACTGTCTCGCGACGTTCTGAACCCAGTTCACGTACCGCTTTAATAGGCGAACAGCCTAACCCTTGGGAGCTTCTACACCCCCAGGATGCGATGAACCGACATCGAGGTG
Organism: uncultured Acidobacteriaceae bacterium; assembly: GCA_963795905.1. Lineage (GTDB taxonomy): Bacteria > Acidobacteriota > Terriglobia > Bryobacterales > Bryobacteraceae > Bog-105. The sequence continues at coordinate 439,675 of CAWCJG010000006.1, forward strand.
CCAAACCGGAGCGTCGATATGAACTCTTGACTCCGATCAGCCTGTTATCCCCGGCGTACCTTTTATCCGTTGAGCGATGGCCCTTCCATACAGAACCACCGGATCACTAAGTCCTGGTTTCCCACCTGCTTGACTTGTTGGTCTCGCAGTCAACCTGGTTTATGCCTTTGCACTCGTCCTCTGATTTCCAAACAGAGTGAACCAAGCTTCGAGCGCCTCCGTTACAATTTAGGAGGCGACCGCCCCAGTCAAACTACCCGCCTTGCCATGTCCTTCCTCCGGATTACGGAGGTAAGTTAGAACCACAGTACGATCAGGGTGGTATCTCACCGTTGGCTCCCCGAAGCCCAAAAGCCTCGGTTCCAAGCCTCCCACCTATGCTGCGCAGACCGCACCATAGTTCATGGCAAAGGTATAGTAAAGGTGCACGGGGTCTTTCCGTCTAGTGGCGGGCATCCGGCGTCTTCACCGGAACCACAAGTTCGCCGGGCGGAGCGCGCCGACAGTCGTCAGATCGTTACGCCATTCGTGCAGGTCGGAACTTACCCGACAAGGAATTTCGCTACCTTAGGACCGTTATAGTTACGGCCGCCGTTCACCGGGGCTTCAATTCAAAGCTTCGCCTTGCGGCTAACCTCTCCTTTTAACCTTCCGGCACCGGGCAGGCGTCAGCCCCTATACGTCGTTTTCGACTTCGCAGAGACCTGTGTTTTTGTTAAACAGTCGCCTGACGCGTTTCACTGCGGCCTGCTTTCTTGCGAAAGCAGGCACCCCTTCTCCCGAAGTTACGGGGTTAATTTGCCTAGTTCCTTCGCAACTCCATCACCCGAGCGCCTTAGAATACTCATCTCGTCCACCTGTGTCGGTTTGTGGTACGGGTACCCCTGCTCTCCTTAGAGGCTTTTCCTGGCACACGTCCCGGCGGATTTGCCACTCCGGAACTCGCTTGCGCGGTGCGTCCCCCCATCGGTCTTTATCGAACAGTTGTAGTCACGGAATATTAACCGTGTGTCCATCAGTTACGCCTCTCGGCCTCACCTTAGGCCCCGACTAACCCTGAGCGGATTAACCTTTCTCAGGAATCCTTAGACTTTCGGCGGCCAGGGTTCTCACCTGGCTTTTCGCTACTTATGCTGGCAGAGTCACTTCCTACCGCTCCAGCGCTCCTCTCGGTACGCCTTCTTTGCTGTAAGAACGCTCTCCTACCACTCCAATTGAGTCCATAACTTCGGTGACATGCTTGAGCCCCGTTGGATTGTCGGCACCGAATCCCTCGACCAGTGAGCTATTACGCTTTCTTTAAAGGATGGCTGCTTCTAAGCCAACCTCCTGGCTGTCTGAGGAACTCGACTTCCTTTCCCACTTAGCACGTACTTGGGGACCTTAGTTGATGGTCTGGGCTCTTCCCCTTTTGACGATCCAGCTTAGCCCGGACCGTCTGACTCCCGTATTACTCGTTCTTGGCATTCGCAGTTTGGCTGAATTCGGTAACCTGGAAAGGCCCCTAGTTCAATCAGTTCTCTACCACCAAGACGGACCATACGAGGCTAGCCCTAAAGCTATTTCGGAGAGAACGAGCTATCACGGAATTTGATTAGCCTTTCACCCCTACCCTCAGCTCATCCAAGCTGTTTTCAACCAACACTGGTTCGGACCTCCATCCGCTGTTACACGGATTTCATCCTGGCCAAGGGTAGATCATCCCGCTTCGCGTCTAATCCCAGCGACTGTACGCCCTCTTCAGACTCGCTTTCGCTTCGGCTCGCTTTCGCTTAACCTTGCCACTGAGACTAACTAGCCAGCTCATTATTCAATAGGCACGAGGTCAGACATAGCCTTGCGGCAATTCGTCCTCCCACTGCTTGTAAGCATGCGGTTTCAGGTACTATTTCACTCCCCTCACAGGGGTTCTTTTCACCTTTCCCTCACGGTACTAGTTCACTATCGGTCGCAAGTGAGTATTTAGCCTTGCCGGATGGTCCCGGCAGATTCCCACAGGGTTCCTCGTGCCCCGCGGTACTTAGGAACCACTCGAAGCTAAGATGGCATTTTTGAATACGGGGCTATCACCCTCTCCGGCCGGCTTTCCCACACCGTTCTTCTAACACCTTCTTATAACCTCTTTGTCCAGGCCCATTAGCTTCCATACACTCGGTGTCTTCACACCCAATGCACGAAGCTAACGGGCTTGGATTGTGGCCCTGCAACCCCGCGCTCTCCTTTCGAATCGCACGGTTTAGGCTCCTCCGCGTTCGCTCGCCACTACTAGCGGAATCACTGTTGTTTTCTTCTCCTAGGGGTACTGAGATGGTTCACTTCCCCCCGTTCGCCTCGACCACCTATGGATTCAGTGGCCGATAAGCCAATTGCTTGGCTTGGGTTTCCCCATTCGGATATCCCCGGTTCTCCGATTGCTTGCATCTCCCCGAGGCTTTTCGCAGCTAGCTGCGTCCTTCGTCGCCTACTTGCGCCAAGGCATCCACACGCATGCTCTTAGTAGCTTGACCATAAAATCAACTCTACTCTCTGACTTCCCCAGGAAAATCAGGTAATCCCCTTTCAGGTCTCACCCAACCTCCCCGCTGAGTCATTCTTCAACGCTTTTTCAGAACTGCTGTATATCTCTCGCACAGCAGCCCTTGCAACTTGCTTGTTGCCCGTCTACTCGCTATTCACTTGTCAAAGATCTCTTCCTTCGGCTTTTGCCAAACCTCAGGAGCGTGCTTCTCCGAACGATCCGGAGCCGCCACTTCTGAATTCTGGCCTTTGCTTTGCTCTCGCCGGGAGCGAACGCTCGGCGAGCAGAAGGATTAATCCAATCCGCGCCACACTAGCGACGCCTCTTGGGACTACTTCTATTTCAATCTTCTTGAACGCCGTCCGGCATTAATCCCGGCTGGCGGCTACTTGTTCGTGTTTCAGGATCGTTACCTCCTGACCACATCTGTGATCGTATCACAGAGCTCGTCGCCTCAATCTGCTTGGCCCGCCTTCGCTTCAGCCACGTTTGGGCGACTTTTTGATAATCCCACGAGAAGTGCTTGAATGCAAGCGAAGCTGCGAGAAATTCTTGCTCGGCCGGGTGAATTCCGGCATCCCGCAGGAGCCCCTCCCCCATCGCCATCTCCTCACTTGCGATCTGGCAAGCTTAGGATGATCGGGATGTATGCGAGCGAGCTTCAACTCCACTTCTGAACCTGTGCTCATGGACCGGACACGGCGCGTTTTGCCGATTGTGATCGGACTCAGCGGCATGATTGCAGCGTTTCTGATCTGGTTGATCTATTTCAAACGGAAGCTGGTCGAACCCGCTTGGGTGGGACACTTGCCCGTGGCCGATGCGGCGTTCAATTCACTCAGCGCCATCTGCCTCATCTTTGGATACCTGAACATTCGCCGTGGAAACCGGATCACGCATATGCGCTTTATGCTCTCGGCAACGATCTTTTCCACTTTGTTCCTGGCGTCCTACGTGATCTACCATTCCTTTCACGGCGACACCTCTTTTCCGGGACATGGCGCGATCGCATATTGTTACTACTTCATCCTGATCACGCATATCGTGCTATCCATGGTGGCGCTGCCTTTCATCCTTCTGACCCTTTGGTTTGCGGCGAGCGCTCAATTCCGCATTCATCGCCGGGTTTCCCGCTGGACATTTCCGATCTGGCTATACGTCTCGATCACCGGCGTGCTTGTGTTCTTCATTTTGCGCGCATACACTACTTAAGCGATGACGGGGAGCATGCGGCGTCTCGACCTCACACCATTGTCTGTGGTCGTTTTCGAACCATCGCCGCTGGTGCGTTTCTGGCGCCTTCTGCAGCGCGCTTGCATTGCGGCATTCGACGATAACTGCTTCAGCATCGGGAAGGGCGCCGCCTATTCGCTTCTGCTAGCCGTGTTTCCGGTTTTAACAGTGCTCACATCGGTGCTGGTACAGGTGCAAGCCGATGCAGTCGTGAAGGTGCTCGCCGGCTTCGTCAGTCAGGTTGCTCCTCCCGGAACACAGGATCTGATCCTCTCGCGATTACGCGACACCGGCGCGAAACCGATCTCCCTGCCGATCATCGCCATTGTGATTTCTCTGTGGGCGGGTTCAGGCGCAATGCTCAGCCTGATGGAAGGTTTTCAGGCGGCTTATCGGATCCCCACCGGCCGTCCGATTCTGAAACAGCGCCTCGTTGCCATTTCGCTGGTCTTGATCTCGGCGCTTCCGGTCGTCTTAGCGTCCGTGCTGATTATCTCGGGCGACAGTCTTGAACGGGCGCTGATTCACTCCTTTGGGCGTGTCCTCCGAAGGTGAAGAGATTCGAAGACCTGTCGAATGGTTGTGGCGGGTTGCGCGATATCTCTTCGCGTATTGCACGACTACTTTTGTCACCGGCCTGCTCTACTACTTCGGCCCCAATCATCGGCCCCGGCTAACACCGCTCGATTCTTACGCGCGGCGATTCTGGGGTGTCTGGCCCGGCGCCTTTCTCGCCACGGCGTTATGGTTCGTCGCCACGGCGGGGTTTGCCTGGTACGTCGGCCACCGGATCTCGAACTACAACGTCTTTTACGGCAGTATCGGCGCCGTTGTCGTGCTGATCATCTGGCTCTACCTCATCGCGATCATCGCCTTGATTGGATGTGAGTTCAATGCCGAACGGGAGCGGTTGGAATTGGCAACGGCATTCGGTCAAACTGGCAAGACGGCGCAGGTCTAAACTGATGTCGTGCCGTTCACGCTAGGAATTGACTACAAGCCAAAGGGCGACCAGGCAGTCGCCATCGATCAACTCACGCGGGGTGTATTCGATGGCGAGAAACATCAGGTCCTTCTGGGCGTCACAGGTTCAGGCAAGACCTTCACCATGGCGAAGGTCATTCAGACCTGCGACCGGCCAGCTTTAGTCTTAGCTCACAACAAGACGCTGGCAGCCCAGCTCTATCACGAATTTAAGACGTTCTTTCCGCAAAATGCAGTCGAATACTTCGTCAGTTATTACGATTACTATCAACCGGAGGCTTACATTCCCTCGGGCGATATCTACATCGAAAAAGAGGCCACAATCAACGACGAACTCGACAAGCTGCGGCTGTCAGCGACGCGATCGCTCTTTGAGCGGCGCGATTGCGTCATCGTGGCGAGCGTGAGCTGCATCTACGGCCTAGGTTCGCCGGAGGCGTATTACGGGATGCTGCTGATGCTCGAAAAGGGACAGCACATCACACGCAAGGAACTGCTGCAGCGTCTGGTCGAGATTCTTTACGAACGCAACGACCACGATTTCCGACGCGGCACATTCCGTGTTCGGGGTGATGTCATCGAGTTATACCCGACGTACGATGACAACGCGTTCCGTATCGAAATGTGGGGCGATGAGATTGAGACGCTCAGCCAGATCGATCCGGTGCTGGGCCAAGTCAAGCAGACGTATGTCCGGCTGCCTATCTATCCGAAAACCCACTACGTCATGGACGCCCCAACGCGTGAACAGGCGATGCGGAGTATCGAAAACGAGCTGCAGTGGTGGCATGCGGAGCTTCTCGCGCAAGGGAAATTGATTGAAGCGCAGCGGCTGCACCAGCGCACGATGTTCGACCTCGAAATGATCAAGCAGATCGGCTACTGCCACGGCATTGAGAATTATTCCCGGCACTTCTCGGGCCGGCTGCCCGGAGAGGCGCCGCCAACGTTGCTCGACTACTTGCCAACCGATGCTCTGATCTTCATTGACGAGAGCCATCAGACGGTTCCCCAATTGCAGGCGATGTATCACGGCGACAAATCGCGTAAGGATATTTTGGTCAATTACGGCTTCCGGCTTCCGAGCGCGCGCGATAACCGGCCGCTGACATTCGAGGAATTCGAGAACCGGGTCAATCAATTGATGTATGTTTCCGCTACGCCCGGGCCTTACGAACTAACAAAATCGGCAGGCGTGGTTGTAGAACAGATCATCCGGCCAACGGGCTTGCTTGATCCTGTGGTCGAGATCCGGCCAATCAAAGGCCAGGTGGACGACCTTCTGCACGAGATTCGCCGCCGCGTGGAAGCAAATGAACGTGTACTCGTGACCACTCTCACCAAGCGCATGTCCGAGGATCTGGCTGAATACTACGCGGAAGTCGGAGTTCGCTGCGCCTACTTACACTCAGAAGTAAGTACGCTAGATCGGATAAAGATACTCAGAGATCTACGGCGCGGCACGTACGATGTACTGATCGGAGTGAACTTACTGCGCGAGGGTCTCGATTTACCGGAGGTTTCGCTCGTAGCCATACTCGATGCGGACAAGGAGGGCTTTCTGCGTTCGAGCGGATCCCTGATCCAGACGATTGGCCGGGCTGCTCGTAACGTGGAGGGCCGAGCGATCCTGTACGCCAACGTCATCACGCAGAGTATGAAGCGCGCCATTGATGAGACGGATCGCCGGCGCGCCATCCAAGCGGCCTACAACGAGGCGCACCACATCACGCCGCAAACGATTCTGAAGCCGATCGATATGAGTCTGGTCGCGGTTGCGGAAGGAGATTATGTGACAGTGTCCGCTCGAACCCGAGCGTCGATCCCGACGTGGAACTGACGCCCGAGCAGCGCGAGGCGCTCATCGCCGAACTAGAAACGAAAATGCGCGAAGCCGCCAAAATGTTTGAGTTCGAAAAAGCTGCGCAGTTTCGTGATCGAATGAAAGCACTGAAAGCGAGCGTGATTCATGAAGAAGCCGCCGCGACTCGGGTTGTTGGTTGAGGGCAGACTCACCAGCTCGGCTTTTCTGCGCTCGCCTGGGATTCTTTCGCACTTGGGACCGGTGAAGGCAAAATCCCAGCGAGTCGCCCGCCGCGCCACGAACTTCCTGCGCGCGGGTATCCCGACGGATAGCTACGAAGCCTTCGAAGACGTTCAAGTCATCCTGATTCATGTCCCCGCGCATTGTGCGGATGCACGAAATAGACGAGCTCGCGCGCGCTCCCATCACGCATGCGGCGAAGCAGTTCGTCTTATGTGAGAGCTGGTGCTCGACGTGAGAGCCTGCGTGCCTCTGAGCGACAAGGGTGCTGCCGTCGCCACTTGCATCTCGATCGGGACCGCGCAGGGCGCATTGGTTCGTGCTCGAAGGACATGCTCGGCGCCGTACGATCACTCAAGAGTCTGCTCGATACCGGCACAGATCGGGCCGTGGCGCTGAAGGAAGGACATAAAGAACTATTGTTCGCCGCGGAACTGTTGGCTGGCATCTTACCGCTTGCCCTGCTTGGGCGTGCCGAGCAAGCGCTCAGGACCGGAGGACTGTCCGGCCGCCAACTCCGGGCTTTGCTTGAAGGTATGGAGCAGCGAATGCTGCTCGACGCTGCCCATTCATCGCACTCGGCCAGGTCGCCGCTGCGCCAGTGTCCGCCGAGCGTTGCCAAGCAGCATCTGGGCGCTTTAACGCGCCGGCATCCGGATTTGGCGAAGTTGGTGCGGCAGCAAGCTGGAAGTGACTCCGTTACCGGAGTTTTTGAACGAATCTGCAAAACTCGAAGGAGATGAGTAAGCGATACCACTGGAAGCTAAAGCAGCGTGAACTCGTGCTAGGGGATCGAACGCTGATCATGGGCGTTCTGAACGTCACCCCGGATTCGTTTTCCGATGGCGGCGAACTCACCGATCCCGATCGCGCGCTGGCCGGGCGAATTGAGCTTGAAGACCAGGGAGCGGACATTCTCGATGTCGGCGCCGAATCCACCCGGCCTGGCTCCCAACGAATCTCCGAGGCGGAGGAACTGCGCCGGCTCATTCCGGTGCTGAAGCGGCTGCGCGGCAACATGTCGGTTCCCATCTCCGTGGATACCTATAAGGCCGGCGTTGCCGAGAAGGCGCTCGAGCACGGGGCGGAGATCATCAACGATCCGAGCGGCGTCTCTATGGGATCTGCACCTCCCGCGTGTGGTGACTAAATGGGATGCGGGCCTGATTATCAACCATATGCGCGGAACTCCCGAAACATGGGCGAAACTGCCGCCAATCAAGGAACTGATCCGTAGTGTTGCGATCGATCTGGAGGCTGCTCTGAACCGGGCGCGGCAAGGCGGCGTTCAGAAACACCAACTGGTGATTGATCCGGGACTCGGCTTTGGAAAGCGCAGAGAACAAAACTCGGAGACTGATCGGCCGGCTCGGATTTCTGCGCGCATTCGATTTGCCGATTCTAGTCGGCCCTTCGCGGAAGAGCTTCCTTAAGAAGGAGGAGCAGGACTTGACCGAGTTCGCTACAGCCGCTGCCGTGACGGCCAGCGTCCTGAATGGAGCGCATATCGTGCGCGTTCACAATGTCCGGGCAATGAAGGCGACAGTCGAAGTGGTGGACGCTATTCGCGAGGCTTCTAGGGTGGAAGACGAGGAGCCCAAACCTGCCCGAAAGCCCCTGCCTAGGCGCGCTGACAATGCGGGCAGTAATGCGTTCCCCGTTGCGCCACCACGACGCGGCGGATCGGGCCCCCGCACACGCGGGCACGCCTCGCCCGTTCGGCCGTAAACCTGATGCATAAGCTGAAAACTCCCGGCACGGCCCGCCGCATCGACGTAATCGGAAATGGACGAGCCGCGATGCTGAACAGCGGCTTCCAGGATCTCGCGAACGCGACGGTGCAGTTCGGCCGCGCGCTTTCTTTGAAAGACGTCCCGCTGCGGTCTTGCGGGTGAATGCGCGGCTGCAAACAGAGCTTCGTCCGCGTAGATGTTGCCGACTCCGGCTATAAATTCCTGCCGAAGCAGTACGCCTTTGATAGCTGCCGCGGTGCTTCTTGAGGCGATCGTAGAACATTTCGAAGTCTACCGTGAGTGCATCCGGCCCTTTCTCGATGCTCGAGGCCGTCCGGCAGATACTCGAAACGCCCAAATTGGCGGACATCATCGAACAGTAGCGCGCCGGAATCAAACTCGAGCAGGGCGCGCGTGTATTTTGTCAGGCTCGGCGTTCCACAACAGTTTGCCCGTCATGCCGAGATGGATATACAGCAGCGCATGCGGAACTTTGCGAGATGTAGTCGGCGCGGTTTGCAGCTCGCAGAGAATCTGCTTGCCGTGGCGATGAACGCGAACAATACGCGCCCCCGTAAGCGCTTTTTGCGCTGCTGCGAAATCCCCCCGAGTGACGCGTCGTGAGTGCAGTTCGACGCGCAGAATCGTCTTCCCTTCGATGTGGGGCGCGGATGGATCGGACAACAGTTTCGACTTCAGGTAATTCCGGCAAAGTGTCTCAGGGGACGTCGATAAAAACGTCACCGTTATTAACCACAACGGGAAATGTCTGCTGCTTTAGAGTCCGGATCAAAATCGTTGGCTCCGCTATGGCAATCGAACTCCCATCCGTGCCAGGGACAAACGAGTTGAGTACCCGTTCAGATTGCCCTGGCCCAGCGGGCCACCGGCATGCGGACAAGTGCCGTCGAGGCAGAACAGCGAGCCTTCGACGTTACCGACTGCATAACGCGCATCCTGTCCTTCGACCTCGGTCACTGTTCCGGGAGGAACCGATCCAACCGGCCCAACTTTCAAAAGCGGCATATGAACTACGATACTGTGTGCGTTAGACTCAGGGAAGCGCCCGAAAAGAAAGCCACCCTAGCTCAGTTGGTAGAGCGGCTGATTCGTAATCAGCAGGTCGCCGGTTCGATCCCGGCGGGTGGCTCCATGTTTT
>CAWCJG010000007.1:0-494901 GCA_963795905.1 uncultured Acidobacteriaceae bacterium
CCGCCGGGTCACTAGCATGTTGCACGGCAATCAGAATCATCTTCCGGATCCGTTCGTCATTGAGGGGTCCGAGCAATTCATCGTCATGTACATGCTCGACAATCACTCTGACCTGGCCGGGATCCGCGACCCGTACTTCGCGTACCCGCATACCGGCAGGGAGTATCGGTCCGAAGCTCGAAGCGATTCCTCTCCGATAGGCTGCTCCGTTTGATTGCGAGTCGGCCCAGTCCAAACCCGATCAGCACGAGGAAACCCGCCAGGGCTGCCCGCGAACTCCATTGCAATACGGGAACATCCACCCAGGCCTTCACTTTGCGCCAGAAGGGCACAATCGCAGGGGCCTCTTTAGGAAGTACGCTGACATTCTTGCGCAACTCAGACCGGCACTGGGATAACAGTTCCAGTGAAGCTCCCGCATCCCCGGCTCGGAGCATTCCGTGCCAGGTCTTCTCTCGGGCTACCGCCTGCTGGCAAAAAGCGCACCCGGCAAGATGCTCCTCCAGCGCCTCTTCTGCGGCAAACGGGAGCTCTCCATACAGATACAGCGAAAGATTGCTCTGGACTTCGTGGCACTTCATACAAAATCGCCCAGCGCCGCGCGCATTTTTTGCGTGGCTCGAAACAGGCAGTTCTTTGCCGCTTCTTCGGTAACCCCAGAGCCTCCCCATTGCCTTCAGCCGCATGCCCTGGTAGTGACGCATCTCGAATACTACGCGCTCCCGGGGCGTAAGCTGCTCTAACACTTCATCGATCCGGTCGCTCACCTGATTGCTCATGACGCGGCGCTGCGGATCCACCTCGGCACGTCTTCCGCGACGAATTGGAACCGGTCGAAAAAGCCCTCTTCCGTCTCGATGGAAGCCGCATCTTCTTTGCGGACCTTACGCCGCCGGAGCTGATCCAGGTACAAGTTCGCCACAATTCGGTACAACCAGGTGCTGAAGCTGCAATCGAAACGGAATTTCGGCAGGTTGCGATAGACCCGGAGGAACGCCTCCTGGTAAATGTCACGGGCGTCCTCCTCCGAATGGAGCACGTTGTACGCCATTCGGAGGACGTTCTGGTCATAGCTCCGTACTAGCTGCTCGAAGGCGTTTTGATCGCCATTCTGAGCTGCTCGGATCAACCCGAACTCGTCGGACCGGGAGGAAGCAGCCGACACGCCTACATCTTCGACAATTTGAGCTCGCGTTGCCACCACAAGATTGGACGCACACCCCCGCGTTTGGTCGCGCTTCACAGGTTTATCCGCTTGTTTGCCTGGCGCTGTAAGTACCAGCACGGCGGGTCGCCGAAGTGTGGAAACAAGGAATGCACGCAACTCTGGTCCACCGGCGGGTCCAGCATGAAATCAGTTTTGCCATCCTTCCGCGGCACTGCCACATACGGTTGCATATGGATCGGAACCAAACTGGGGCCGGGCAGGAACCTGGAACTTGAGCAAAACGTAGTCGCCTGCGTAAAGGACGGCCAACGCCAGGACAACGAAACCGGCGATCCGGCGTGTGATCTTCATTCTTCGCTGCTAAGCCTCAGAAACAACTGACGGTTACTATAACGCTTCAACCCTAAAAGAGACGCCGCCGATACCGATACGGTAATCATGAGCGGCAATCCGTCACCCGGCCGGGGTTCCCAGTTCTGGCGCAATCTGCCGCTGCGGACGAAGGCATGCCTGGTCCTGCTGGTCCCGGTCGCAGCTTTCCTCCTTAATAATGCTGTATCGTATGCCGTCGATCACGAACAGAATACAGCCCATGCGTGGGTAAAGCACACGCTCGACGTCCGTGTCGAGCTGCAGAAGCTGTCATTTGACCTGCTTCGAAGTCAGATGAATTGCGCCTCAACGGTGGACGCGTGCCGGGACAGCCGGCGCCCCTTGATACCCGAAGTCGAAGCGATCGCTGGGCTTACTGTTGACAACCCGGCTCAGCAGGCGCGTATTCCCATCCTCAAACGGCTGCTCCGATCGCCGGACACTTCCGCGGCCGCCTTAGGCGTAATCGGCGCCATGGATATGGCGGAACAGGATCTACTGCGGCAACGCGAACAGACCGTCGACCGGGTGACGCGCTGGGCCGAAATCGCCATGCCGGCGACTCTGCTGGTCGGCATCGCCGGATGTGTGGCCGGAATGCTGCTCCTTTTGTCGTCTGTCGTTGGGCGAACCAAGGATCTCGTATGCGAAGTGGAAGCGCTCGCAAAAGGGCAGCCGGTAGGTTGCGAAGACTCCGGCATGGACGAAATTGGGATGCTCGCGGCTGGTTTGAAGCGCACCAGCGATCTGCTGATTGCTCGTGAACGCGCGCTGGCGGAGACCAACGCTCGCGTAATCGAGGAAAGCCGGCGGGCCATGGACGCAAACTATGCCAAAAGCGACTTTCTCGCACGCATGAGTCACGAAATCCGCACGCCGATGAACGCGATCTGTGGCATGGCGGACCTTCTTTGGGAGACGAGTCTCAGCGGTGAACAACGCGAGTACGTTCGCGTGTTCCGCAACAACTCCGAGCGGCTGCTCGGTTTGATCAATGACATCCTCGATCTTTCGAAGGTCGAATCCGGGCGGCTTGAACTTGCAGTGGCGCCCTTGGCGCTCGATGAACTGCTCGACACCACGATGGATCTCCTGGGGCCACTTGCCCACCGCAAGGGATTGGAGCTGATCTGCGATTGTCGGCCTGGCGTACCGGCCCAAGTGAAGGGCGATGCCGACCGGCTGCAGCAGGTGCTGGTGAATCTGATTGGGAACGCCATTAAGTTCACCGAAGCGGGCGAGATTGTCCTCACGGTGGAGCAGGCAGACGCCGCGCCGAGCATCTACTTCTCTGTCGCCGATACCGGTTCGGGTATACCGGATTCGCAGCTTGATTCGATTTTCGATCCGTTCGTACAGGCCGACACCTCGGTGACGCGGAAAGCGGGCGGGACAGGCTTAGGGTTGACCATCACGAAACGTTTGGTCGAGGCAATGGGCGGGACGCTCGCTGTGAAGAGTTGGGTGGGCCGCGGTTCTGAGTTTTCCTTTGCCGTACCGCTCGAAGCCTGTCAGGAAACCGAAAAGCTCGAAGGTGGGTTCTCGACCCTGCAGTTCCAGCGCATTCTCGTGGTGGATGATAATGCGACGAACCGCCTGATGCTGCGGCGCATGTTGCAAGACATGGGCATTGAGGTCAGTGAGGCGTCTAGCGGGGCCCAGGCGCTGGAAATGCTCGCCCGATCCAGCTACGAGGTGGTCATTCTCGATCGCCGCATGCCCGTCATGGACGGGTTTGAGACCGCGGAGCATATCGTTCGTCAATGGGGCAAGGGCCGGCCCATCGTAATGATGCTGTGTTCCGATACGCAAATGGGGGACCTGGCCCGAGCCCGTGAACTCGGTATCCGCTCGACCCTGATGAAGCCGGTAAAGGCGCCTAAGCTGATTTCGACCCTTCGCCGCATCAGTTCGAACGCAGCCACGCCCGATGAAGAGTTAGCGGAATCCGAGTTGAGGCCGGACCCAGGGGGAAAGGAACTGACCAAAGCCATTCTGGTGGTGGACGACTCGGAAGATAATCGTTTTTTGATCAAGGCCTATCTTGAACCGGAGGGGTTCAAGCTGGATTTTGCGGAGAACGGCAACATCGCGCTTTCTAAAGTGAAACGCCGGCAGTACGGCCTGGTGTTGATGGATGTGCAGATGCCGGTCATGGACGGCTATACGGCTACGCAGGAAATCCGCAGCTGGGAGAAGACGTTGGGCTTAGAACCGGTGCCGATTTTTGCGCTGACGGCCCATGCCCTGGCGGGAGAAGCGGAACGAAGCCAAGCAGCCGGGTGCTCGGGGTACCTCTCGAAGCCCATTTCCAAACGAACCCTGCTCGATACGATCCAGTCGACACTCGAAAAGAAGACCCAAAACGTGGGGAACGAAGCCGAGATTCCCCGTGAGGTGCTGGCGCGGGTCCCGGCCTACCTGTCCCGGCGTGCGACCGAACTGGCGAAGATGAGGAGCCTGCTCGCTGAATCCTCCTTCGGTGATATTCGGGTTCTGGCGCACCAGATGAAAGGGTCGGGGGCTGGATATGGATTCCCTGAACTGAGCCGTATCGGGCGCGAACTGGAATCCGCCGCTGAGAGCGCCAACCTCAGCGCGACCACGGCGTGTCTGCGGCAGCTCGAGGACTGCCTGGCCAATCTGAAACCGCAGTTTGCCGGTTAAGCGAGCGCTTTCGCCAAGGCGATCAGAGAGCGAGCCGCCGCGCTCGATGGATCGTAGGCGGCTACCGGAACGTGCTGTTTGACGGCTGCAGCGCAAAGATCGGCGGCTGGCGGAATAACGGCCAGCAGGTCCAGGCCGAGCCGCTGCTCGAAATCCTCGATCGGGATCGGCGCGGCAAACGGGAACTTATTAACAAGAACGAACCCACTCTGCCGGACTGTCGTCGCTCGGGACAGGTGTTCCGCGGCGATCGCGGCTGCTTCGCAGCAGACGCGTTCCCGCTCGACGACCAGCACAGCGGCGTCCAGCGGCCCCGCTGCGCCTGAGTGGCCGTCGACCACCAGGTAATTGGGTTCGTTCCACCATTTCCGCAGGTCTGCATGTGGGCTTACGCCAAATGCCGCCCGCAGTTTGGGCGCCGACCGCGTCTGCCATAGGGAGCCGGCCGGCAGCGCTTTGGGTGGATTCAGAAAACATCGCAAACCACCCCGATCATCATTCGCCTCGGCGAGAATGGCTTCGTTCGATTCGGCCAATTGATGTGCCACCGAAAGCGCCACGGTCGTCGTGCCGCAGCCGCCCTTTGCTCCGATAAAGCCGATGATTTTCGCGCGGCGCGGTTCACTGTTCAAAACCGCCGCGAGTTGCACGACCCAATCTCCGGTCATAGCAATACAGTCGACGCCGTTCGAGGGCGGGAAATATTCTGGGCCAGTCAAGACGAGGAAACGAACCGAAGGCGCAAGCGGACGATACTGCGAAACGAAGCCAAGCGCATCCTCTACCGATTCGGCATCGAGAATCACCGCAGCGAGGCCGCCCCCGCCTAGCCGGGCCGGCGCCATCGCCGGATTTTCAATCCGCTGCAGCCGTGAGGCGGGCGGCAGAGTCCGGGCAATGAGTTCGGCGCGTTGAACATCTCGCGATACGAGCAAATAGACAGAATCGGCGCTCATCAGCTTTACCGTCCGGTACCTGTACGGTCCCGCGAGAACAAAGGCAGCAGTCTGCCGCTTTTTCGTTTCAGCGGTTCGAGGCCAGCCCACTGGCGAACCATATCCACTACTTCGCGACGGCAGGCGCTCGACTCGTTCGGCAAACGCCGGTCTACGGCGGCTTGATGCAATTGTTCGTGGTCGTAGGGCACAATGCCCAAAACCGGAATTCCGAAAGCGCTGCTCAAATCCTGGCGGGACAGACTCTCGGAACCTGCGATGTTGTTGACGACCAGCCGGATCGATTCCTGTGGCACTCCGTTTTTGACCAAGGCTGCGATGGAGCGCTTTGCCGAGTACAGGGCCGCGATGCCGGTCGTCGTTACGACCAGCACTTCGTCCACAGCCGCGGCCGTTGCGGCTGAGGTCGGAGTCAGCCGGCCCAGATCGGCCACAATGTACCGGTAGAACGGCTGGATACGCGTCAACACGGAGACAAGTGCGACGGGATCCAAGGCGCCTGCACCCAAGAAACCTGGCGACGCGAGAACCGGGAGACCTTCCGGCGATGTCGAAACCAAGCGGTCCCAGACGCTGCGATCCAGCCGCCGCAAATTTTCGACGGCATCCTTGGCAGAATAGGCCGGGTCCACCCCGCACAGAAAGCTGGCCAACCCGAGATCCGGGTCGAAATCGGCCAGCACAACAGGCTGCGACGTTTGGCCTCGCAGTTCGGACGCAAACAAGCAGCCGATCGTGGTTGTGCCGACGCCACCTTTGGCTCCGATCAGCGCAATCGTTCGCCCGCTTCCATCCGATTTCGGCGTACTCTTCTTCGAACCATGCCGGACTAGCGCGTATCGCAGCGACCGTGCCAGGGTGGCTGCGTTGCAATTGCTCTTGACCAGATAATCTTCCGCGCCCTGGCGAATCATGTCGAGCGCGAGCGATTCACTATCTGCCGCGCTCAGAATAATGATTGGGATGCTCGCGGCCCGTTCCCGAATGCGGTGGAAGGTGGCCGCTCCGTCCGAGTCAGGCAATCCCAGGTCGAGCAGAACCACATCCACCCCGCCGGCTTCGAGTCTCTTCAACCCCGCCGCAAGGGTGTCGGTCCATTGAAGCTGGCACTGATTTTGTTTATCGAGCGCCAGCCATGCCTGTACCAGCTCGACGTACTCAGGACTGTCTTCGATGAGGAGTATGGTCATGAAAAGGCGGGCCTTATCGCCCTCCATCGAAATAAGTGGCGGCTTGGCGACCGACTTCGCTCAAGGAAAATACCGCGCGCAGCATTAACGGCCGGTCATGCGAGAGCGGAGGGTCCGGCCCAACGCACGCGTCAAACGGCCAATGTCGGCGCACAGCCGGTCATTGATGTAGCCGCGAGCCCACGTGCGCTCTTGTTCCGAACTCAGGCTGGCTTCATACGCGGCCAGTTTCTCTCTCGCGTCCCAGTCGTCGAAACGCGACAGAATCGCGTCGACATCGCTGGCAATGCTTTCCGGACACTTGGGCAGCGTGGCCGCGCGAAGCAATGCAGAGATTGTGCAGGAGTCGGTCATTTTCTCTCGGTACACTTCGATGCAATCCGCGTGCCAGTTAAGCGCTGCGTTTAACGGCATTTGTTTTCAACGGCTTGTTCACCGGCCGTCGAAGAATCGACGGCGATTTGCCGATACCTGATGATTGAAGATGGTGTCCTACACCGGAATCAAACGCCGTCTGTTTGCTGCACTCCCCACGCCGGTCCGAGTGCAAGGACGTTCCTACTTCAGAAACTGCGTATTGGACGTCCGCGAATACCTCATGCGCCAAGTCGATCCCGAGACACCGCCGCACAGGTTGAATACTTCGGGCGAGGGACCGTTCCGGCTGTATGGTCAAAACACCGTGGATGTCTGCAGGAACCTGGCGGAGTTGAAACCCGACGATTCGTTCATCGATCTCGGCTGCGGGATCGGGCGCACGGCGCTGGCCTTGGCCGATTTTCTGTTGCCGTCCACTCCTTACCTTGGCTTCGACGTCATCCGCTTTGCCGTGGAGTGGTGCTCCCGGCGCATTGGCAGGCGTCATCCGAACTTTCGTTTCGTGCATTCGAATGTACACAACTGGGTCTATAACCCGCGAGGCAGGGTGATGCCGGAGGAGTACCGTTTCCCCGCTGAAGGCGGACAATTTCACTTTGCTCTGGCCAACTCGTTGTTTACTCATTTGCCACCGCCCGCCGCGGCCAACTACATCTCCGAAGCAGCGCGTGTCCTGCGGCCAGGTGGGCGGTTTGTTTCAAGCTGGTTCGTGCTCGATGCATCGACTGAGGCAGGCGGAGTAGCCGAGTCCAGGTTCGCGCATCGCACAGACCACGGAGGTTTCGCCAGTCTACATGCACCGGAGCAAGCCGTTGCGTTCCAGCGCGACTGGATGGAACGGACGTTTGCAGACGCCGGATTCGCGGTGGAGGTTCGCTATGGCACCTGGTCGGGTGTAACACCACAGGCGGAGATCTTCCAGGACGTGGTTGTCGCCCGGAGGCTTTAACATTGGTTCGTTGTCCGTGGGTGCACACTGGAATCCCAGAAGCGCACAACGCGTCCGAATCCCGCAGCGCCGAAATTAGCAGAATTCCACGACTTCGATCATTGGGCGTTTAGTTGCCATTCAGATTGGGATTTCGCAATGCCGGATATTTTCAAAACCCTTCAAATCGCGGCGCGCCGCCTCCGCAACTCGCCAGGTTTCTGTCTGCTCGCAATCGCGATCTTGACGGTTGGCATCGGCGCAACGACCGCAATGTTCAGCATTACGCGAACCGTTCTGCTGAAACCGCTCGACTACCGCGACCCGGGCCGGCTAGTGAACATCTCGTTCCGGGTACCGCAGTTGTCGAAAGAGATCGCGACGATCCCGGTGAATGCGGCGCATTATCTCTTGTGGCGGGATCATTCGCGGACTCTCGAGGGCATGACGGTGCTGGTCGGAGATGCCGGAGTCCTAAGCGGCGCAGGCAGGCCGGAGCACCTCAACGGGCTAGCGGTCTCGCCGGAATTCTTTCGCGTGCTTGGGGTAGGCCCGATGCTAGGCCGCGGATTTCGGGATGACGAAAATCAGACGGGTTCAGGCCGCGTTGTGGTGATCAGCGAGGCGCTCTGGCAACAACGATTCGGCGGGCGAAAGGACATCCTTGGACAAACCGTGCGGCTGGATGACGAACCGATGCGCGTCATCGGAGTGATGCCGTCGAGTTTCCACATGCCGCGCGGCCACCAGCTTACCGGCTTCGTGAATTTGGCGGCCGAGCCCTCTTACTGGCGGCCGTTGGTGTTCAGTAAAGACGAGCTCACGAGCCCGATGGGGGATGAGAACTACATCGCAATCGCGCGTCTCAAGCCGTCGGTGAGCATCAGTCAAGCGACAACTGATATGGAAGCGTTGGAGCGGGTGATCTCGCGAAGCTATCCGGAGCCGGTTCGATTCGAGCCGGTGGTGCGCCCGCTGCAGCAGGCCATGGCGCGAGACGTACGATTGCCGCTCGTGATGCTGATGATCGCTGTCTGCCTGGTGATGCTGATTGTCTGCATCAATCTCATGAACCTGATGACGGTGCGAGCCCTGGCGCAGAGGCGAGAATGGGCGATCCGGCTGGCCGTGGGCGCCGGCCTGAAGCACCTGCTAACCGGGGCGCTGTCGGAGGCCGCCCTGTTGTCGGCGGCAGGCGCGGTGCTCGGAACGCTGCTTTCGGCATGGCTGCTGCAATTGGTGCGCACGCACGCTCCTTTCGATCTGCCGCGTATCGAGAGGCTGGCCATTGATGCGCCGGTGCTGTTGTTCGCAATCGCGCTGGCCGCGTTCAGCGCGGTTCTCTTCGGCTTGTGGCCGGCGTGGCGGGCCACGAGAGTCGATCCGCAGGAAGCGCTACACAGTATCGCGCGCGGGTCCACTGAGGGCAGGCGGGCGCGGTGGGCCGGGCAACTGCTTGTCGCCGCAGAGGTCGCTCTCAGCACCGTACTGCTACTGTCGGCCGGACTGCTGCTGCGCAGTTTCGTGAACATTATGGGCGTCAATCCGGGAATCGATGTCGCGCACGTGTTGACGGCGCAGATCGATCTGCCGCCTGCGTCTTATCCGGATCATGCGCATCAGCTTGCTTTTTATGATCGGCTCCGACAGCGGATTATGGATATGCCTGGAGTGCAGTCAGCCGGCTTCGTTTCCGATTTGCCGATCACCGGAGAACACGACAACAATCCCACCACGGCTGCGGACCGTCCGGCTCCTCCGGTCGCCACGTGGCCAATGACGAACTACCGCTCGGCCAGTTTCGACTACTTTCAGACTGCCGGGATTCCATTGCAGGCGGGCCGCATTTTCCGAAAAAGCGACGGCGATAAACGGGAAGTGGTGATCAGTCAAAACCTGGCCACCCGGCTATGGCCGGGCCAGAACCCGATCGGGCATCCGCTGCGACTCTACGGGGATGCGAAACCACGCATTGTGATCGGGGTCGTCGGGGCTGTACACGCTGCGAGCCTGACCGACGCGCCTGCCTTCACGGTGTATTTCCCCGACTGGAGCCGTAACGATTCCGAAGTTTTGGTCGTGCGGACTTCGATCGACCCGGAGAGTCTCTCGCGGGCGCTGCGCCGCGCAGTTCTTGAGAGCGAGCCGGGCGCAGCCGTATCATCGATCCGCAGCATGCGCGAGATTGTTGACGCGTCGATGGCGCAGCAGAAATTCCAGCTTGTCGTTCTGGCAAGTTTTGCTAGCGCCGCCCTGCTGCTGGCGAGCCTTGGCATTTATGGCGTGCTTGCGTTTGCAACCGGCCGGCGTACGTCCGAGATCGGCATCCGCATGGCGATGGGCGCCCGACCAGCGCAGATTCTCGGGATGAGCCTGCGCAGCGGCCTGACCCCCGTCATTGCGGGAATGGCGGTGGGACTTGGCGTCGCGACATCGGCGGAACGTTTGCTGCAACAGATTTTATTCGACGTGCGGCCGCTGGACCCGCTGACTTACTCACTTACATGCGCCTTACTGACAGGAGTAGCGGCGCTGGCATGTCTGGCCCCTGCGCGGAGAGCCGCAAGTTTGAATCCGCTGACCGCGTTGCGGCAGGAGTAAGGACGTTACTGCGATAACAAGCGGCCGTACTGCTTTAGCTCGTTGGGCGCCGCTGATTAATATTCCCTTTTAGTTACAATGCCAGGCTGCGGCACGGGATATCTGCCGCTGGCGTCTGCAAGGAGAGGCGCCGGGGAGTCCATCGTGAATTTTTCAATGTCCGGCGCCATATCGTGCTCGCATTGGAGCATCTCGTCAAATGTAATTTCCTGGCCAGTGTTAGCGGCCATGCGACCCATGCTGGAAACCAAGCTCGCCTCCACGCCGCGTTTGACCTCGTTGTAAGGTTTGTCGTCTCGAATGGCGTCCATCAGATCGTTCCACTCGTTTTGATAAGGATCCTGCTCGTCCGGGCTCACCTTGGATTCCCAAATCAGGTTTGCAGCGCTGGCTGTCTGACCCTTGTAGAGGCTGGATGGCAGCCCGCAATCGCCGCTTTTGGAAGCGATCGCCATGCCTTTGGTCCCCTGCAGACAGCTCGTGTAGATCTGCTCGCATCCGTTCATGCAGCGCCCGTCGAAGAAGAACTTGGTGCCATCTGCATACGTGTATTCCACCGAATAGACGTCGAAATTCTGATCGACGTAGGGGACTCCTTCGGGACTGAGCTTGTAATGCCGGCCGCCCAACGCCTGCGCCTTGACCGGCCATTCGTTCTTCATCCATCCCAGTTGATCGATGAGGTGGATATAGAAATCGTTGTAACAGCCTCCGCTCGCCCAGATGAAGCTGTGGAAGCGCTTCACCTGGTAGAGCAAGTCGGTGATACCAGCCGGTTTGGGCAAGGAAAGGAAGTATCCACCGGGCCCATGCATGCGGTAACCGCGCTGCAGAATGATCTCGCCGATCTGCCCGTTATGGACACGGTCAGCCAGTTCCTGCAGCGCCCGGCTGTGACGGGACATAAGCCCCACTCCCACCTTGAGGTGCTTGGCTGAGGCCTCCTGGCCAAGTGCGAACATGCGCTTGCTGGTTGGGCCGTCCGCTGTGAGCGGCTTTTCCATGAAGACATTGAGGCCCTTCTGGATGGCGTAGGTGAAGTGCACCCAGCGAAACGCCGGAGGCGTTGCGAAGATGACGATATCGCCGGGCTTAAAGCAATCCATCGCCTTCCGATAAGCATCGAAGCCGAGAAACTGGCGATCCGCCGGTACATCGACCTGACTGGGGAATTGCTGCTGGAGCTGATTCAGGTCGCCGGAAAGGCGTTCCGGAAAGAGGTCCGCCATAGCGACCAGCTTGACGGGACCGCGCTTGACGCTTAGTGCGTTGGCCGCCGCGCCGCCGCCGCGCCCGCCACAGCCGACGAGGGCTATCTGGATGAGGTCAGCTGCCCGCGGCGTGGACCAGGGGAATCGCAACATTGGCCAAAGCCGAAAATGCAGCCGACTTACCGCTGGTCTTGATGAATTCACGACGGCTGGTGGAATCCTGTGAAAAGTTCATGGCTATTCAGTCCCTCCGGGAGTTAATGGTGATACTTTATCGCGATCCAGTAATGTTATTGGGTCCGCGGTAGTGTATTGTAACGGAGTCCATTCGAGTATCTCAGGGCCTTGATAGAACCAGAGATAGTCTTTGGCAAAACGGGTTTTTCCAACACGTCAAAAAGGCTAGGACCGAATTATCAGAGCCCCTGGTAGGTTGACCTCAGTCGTTTTCGGAGTGACTCAGCACGCCCGATCAGGAGCCAGGAAACAAGCCCTGTTGCGGCACAACTGGCTGCTGGTAGCCAAGTCGGCAGCAATCCTGAGAAAGATGTCACCATCGAGCAAAGCAGCGCGAGCATGATAGCTACGCTGAGCCAAATCAAATGAACCAACTGTCGCCGAACTTTCGGGTCGTACGGCGGTTCGGGGTTGTTGATCGACAACATCTGCCGTCAGTCTAACAAGAATTGCGCCGGTGTATTTGACGAATGTCGGCGTTGTGACGATGCAAAACCGGTACGTTTTGCATCATTCACAGGATGCCCGTAAATTCCACCACGGGTCGTGCGTGGGAGTGTCGGAGCTGTCGGAGCCCCGAACCCCCGTTTTGCCGTGATATTATTGCGAGCCATGAATGCCGCCATCACAAACGCTGTTCTGGCCGGATTCACGCTTAGGGTTCTTGCGTCTCTTGAGCGCATCACCTGAAAATGTGGCAGACCCATTTGAGAGGAGAAACTGTTATGGCGCAACATATCGTAATTGGATTCCCAGATTTGGATGCAGCATGGATCGAAATAATCGATGGAAAAGTTATCGTCCATCCGGGCAACCAACCCCGCCCCTTCGCGCTTAAGGATTTAAGTTCTGCGGAGGAATTGCGGCGTGTCCGCAAGCCACAAAACAAGACAACCAACAATGAAGAATGGCAAGCCAAAGCCCGTCGAATGCTTCGTTCGATGGAGAAGATGCTGCCTGATCGCCGGGAGGTGGCGAGCGGCATCATTCAGGAGCTGGAAAAGAGGAACTTGATTACAGCAGGTGAATCTGCGAGTCTTATTGGGATTCTCGAGGCTGTCGTTACTGAAGGTGAAAGTGACACCAAAGCGATCAAGAGGGTCACTGAGAGCGCCCACCGTTTACTGAAGAAAGACCCTGATCCTATTGCGGCGGCGATCGCAAAAGCTATGATTGACGCGGGTCAATATGTTCCCTTCGGGGAACATCCGTTTGATAATGTGGGCGATCCAAAGGGTACTCGCCCTAATGTGTTTTCTGACGTCCCCGACCACCCCGATTCAGGCGGGATCGTGTTATATGGAGCCTTTCTAGGTGCACTCATCGGGGGACTTCTTGCTCTCGCCCCCGGCGCCGTCGTCGGGGCGGCTCTCGGCTTGCTTGCCGGCGGCGCCGCCCGCGATGTCAATGAACAAGCAGACCAGGAGAATGCACAACAAGAGACACATCAGGGAGATGCGGGAAGTGATCCGGGCTGACGCAACCGTCGCCAGTCCTGCGCCCTTCTACGACGCCTTGATCCTCCGAACGCCAAGTAAAGGAGCGAAGTGGGAAAGGTGCTATTCCACTTCGCCGTTCTCCAACATGAGCGGGATGTTTGGGGTGCTGGGGCACCTTTCGGGTGCAGATTACTCCTTTTGTCCGATGGCCGCAGAAAGGGCATCGCACTCTAAGACGAAGCTAGCAAGGCCAAAGAACGTCTCAGAAATGGTCCTTTGTGCAACGCGACAAACAGACCATGTAATGTTTCCTCGGGGGATGGATTGCAGCGCTCCGCGCATTAACATGGGGCTCAATGGCCTGCTTGCCTTCGATTGCGTTGACGACCCGCGACCTGTGGCGTTGGGGCCTGATGGCAATGGGCACGGTTTAATGGCGCAGAGCCTGTTCAGTAAAAACATGCGGATGAGAGACAGCCGAACGTGGAAAGGCGCATGGCGAGGCAAGATTGTCACGAAGTCATGGCAGATCGTTTACATGCGGAGCCTATCCATCCTGATCGGAGTCGTTATGATTATGTGCGCTCTTCGCCCAACCTTTCCGTCGCAGTTGCGGAGGATTGTTTCATAACGGGTAAGTTTTGCATCGGCACGGGAGCTCAATGAAATCAGCGGTTCGGATGTCGCAGATGTCAGTTGGAAATTGATCGTGACGGTTTAAGCTTCGGGCGAACTCCGCAAACCATTCACAGGCCCGTTTGCTGGCTCGGCACAGTACTGAGCGAAATCGCAAATGTCTGTTGCGAAAGGACGCCCTCAATTTGTCATCGTTGACCGGCCGGCAGCCCTGGCTGACAGACCGGTGGACAAGCGGAAAACATCGTTCATGGGAGAGACCGCCCCTTTCAGCTACCGAGTGGATCGTCGGCAACCCGGAAACAACTGTCGGATTGCCCGTGGTACGAGCACTATTTGGTCGACAGCAGCACGTTCGCTTCCTCAGGGCCGCTTTGTTGCCAGGGCCAGGAAGGCCGCCCGGATTACTTGGTCCGGCAACAGTTCCGGCGTCAACAGTTTTTGAAACACGAGTCCTTCCGTGAGGGCGTGAAGAACGCGCACTAGTTGACCAGCGGGCATGGGCAGATCACCGTTCTTCACTACCTCATGAAGCCATTGCTCGCCGATCTCGTAACTTTCCGCTGTGATCGACGCTACGCGCTCGCGCACGTCTTCATGACGCAACGTGTAGGCCAGGCCAGTCAGGCGGCCCACCGCGGCGGCGGCTCGGTCCGGAATAGCAGCGATCGTTGCTTCCGCCATTGCCCGCATCACTTGCGAAAAGCTCGCCCCTGGTTTGACGCGTGGCTTGATGGGAGCCCAATAGGTCTGTCCAAGGGCGATAAACAAGTCATCACGGTTCTTGAAGTTACCGTAAATGGCGCCGGTAGTCATACCCGCGCGCTCAGCAATGTCCTCTAATGTCGTGCGCTCGTAGCCCTTCTCGCGAATAAGAGCGCGAGCGGCTTCAAGCAGTTTGGCTCGAGTGCGTTCGCGCTTGTCACCCTTGGGCCCTGATCGCGTGGATGCGGTAGACGATTCCGGCATATACCCGTTGATTTTATAACACGCCTATTTTATAGTAAAGCTACAAAACGCCGCCAAGGAGATCCGCCAAATATGAATCGAGAACGACAGATGCAGCAGATACTCCAGAATGCAGTCGATAAGGGACAACTGGCGGGTGCGGCCGGACTGGTTGCGCGCGATGGCGTTATTGAAGCGGCGTACGCGGGCTTCCGCGATATCGAATTCAACCTCCCCATTGAGCGCGACACGATGTTCCGGATCGCCTCGATGACGAAGCCAATCACTTCGGTGGCAGCCCTCATGCTGGTCGATGAAGGCACGATTGCGCTAAACGATCCCATTTCTGAATACGCGCCGGAGTTTTCACATATGCGCGTGCTGAGGTCACCCGATGGCTCCTTGGAAGAAACCGATGAAAGCACGCGTCCGATCACGTTCGAAGACCTGCTGACCCACCGTTCCGGATTGACCTACGGAGACTTTCATTGCGGGCCCATCGCGCGCGCGTATCACGAAGCACTTGGCGGGGATATCGACAGCGACGTTGCTCTCGACGAGTGGATTCGAAGACTCGCACAGCTGCCGTTGATCAGCCAGCCGGGAAGCGCGATGCACTACGGCAGATCGACGGACTTGCTTGGGTTGCTTATCGCCAGAGTCAAAGGCAGCTCGCTTGGAGCGCTTCTTGAGCAGCGTATCTTTGGGCCGCTCGGCATGAAGGACACCGGCTTCTTCGTCCCTGAAGAGAAGCGCGGCCGGCGGGCAGCCGCATACGGTTTTGATGACCTGGGCCGGTTGACGAAACGCATGACCTGGGGTGGCGTGGTTGTGCCGGAGCGGCCACAGGATATGGCGTATGAATCGGGCGGTTCCGGACTGTGGTCCACGATCAACGATTATTTGAAGTTTGCGCGGCTGTTCTTGGACGATGGTGAAGTGGACGGTGTGCGGCTGCTGCGTCCGGAAACTCTGGAAATGATGATGACGAACCAATTGACCGACGCACAACGCGCTAGTTCGGGATGGCTGGGCCGAAAGCCATTCGCCGCGGGGCGGGGATTTGGTTTGGGCGTCTCAGTGGTCCTGGAGACTGACAAAACGGATCTGGCGCGGAGAGGTAGCGTGGGAACGGTGGGCTGGCCGGGCGCCTACGGAGGCTGGTGGGAGGCAGATCCGAAAGCGAGATCGGTTCTCGTTTTCTTGGCGCAAAACATGGTCGATCTAGCGCAGATGAGTAGGGGGATTGGCTTGGGCGTCTGGGCCGCGATCGACAAATTTCAGACTGCGGCCATGACTCTGGACCCGGAATCCAGATCATAAGCGCTCTTGGGAGCCGCCCGCCTGCTCTACAGCCACTCAACGCCGCTTGAAACGAGCATGCCGCCCAGTAGGTCAGCGGCGAGGTTTTCGGCGGCGGTGAGGACCTGTTCGGCGCGGACGCGGTCGGCGGAGACGGTGGCTACTGCAACGACGGATGCCTGCCAGGAATGGAGATGGGCGATCTCGGCGACCGATACATTGAAGCGGCCGCGCAGGCGGTCCTTGAGGCTCTTGATGACGTGACGCTTGTCTTTGAGCGAATGGGAGTCCTCCACGTGTATCTCAAGCGTGAGGACTCCAATCGCGGGCACTTACTAAGGAGTTACTGTACGGCGAGCGGCATTTCGGCAGCGACACGTTCCATCGTAAATGCCTCGATGACGTCGCCGACGTGGATGTCGTTGAAACCGGCAAGTGAAATACCGCACTCGTAGCCGGCTTTGACTTCACTGGCATCGTTCTTGAAGCGCTTGAGCGATTCAATACGACCGGTGTGAATGGTCTCGCGGTTGCGCACGAGGCGCACCTGACTGTCGCGGCGTATCAGACCATCTGAGATATAGCAGCCGGCGATGGTGCCAATCTTGCTGATCTTGAATGTGTCGCGCACTTCCGCGTGCCCCTGAATGGCTTCGCGGTAGACCGGTTCGAGCAGGCCCGTCATGGCGAGCTTCACTTCGTCGATCAGTTCGTAAATGATCGAATGCGTGCGAATTTCGACCTTCTGCTGTTCGGCCGTTGCCTGCGCATTCCGCTCGATGCGCACGTTGAAGCCGATGATAAGGGCTTCTGAAGCGGAGGCGAGTAGGACGTCGTCTTCGGTAACTGCGCCGACACCACTACGCAGCACGCGGACGCGGATCTTCTCGTTCGAGAGCGCCTGCAGAGTATCGGAAAGCACTTCGGCGGTGCCGCCCACATCGGCCTTGATGATCAGGTTGAGATCTTTGAGATCGCCTTCCTTGAACTGCTCGTTCAGGGAAGCGAGCGTCGCGACACGGGCGCCCTTCGCCATCGCGGCTTCACGCGCCTTGGCTTCGCGATAGATAACGATCTGCTTTGCCTTGGAAGTATCGGAAACACCCTGGAACGAGTCGCCCACGTCGGGCAGGCTCTCGAAGCCGATGACTTCGACTGGCATGGAAGGCTCGGCTTCCTTGGCCGGATTACCGCGGTCGTCGAACATGGCGCGCACTTTGCCGAACAACGCGCCGCAGATGAAGAAGTCGCCCGACTTGAGAGTGCCGTTGCGGACCAGCACGGTAGCGACAGGGCCACGGCCTTTGTCGAGCTTGGCTTCGAGCACGGTCCCGATAGCGGGACGGGCCGGGTTCGCCTTCAGATCCTGTATGTCGGCGACCAGCAGAACCATCTCCAGCAGCAAGTCGAGATTGGTGCGCTGCCTTGGCGGAAACCGGGACCATGACGACGTCGCCGCCCCAGTCTTCAGCAAGCAAACCGCGATCGGCCAACTGTTGTTTCACGCGTTCGGGCTGCGCGTCCGGCTTGTCGATCTTGTTGATCGCGACAAGGATGGGAACGCTTAGCGGCGCGTGCGTGATCGATGGCTTCGAGCGTCTGCGGCATGACGCCGTCATCCGCCGAGACGACCAGAATCGACGATATCGGTAACTTTGGCGCCGCGGGCCCGCATGCGTGTGAACGCCTGGTGACCGGGCGTATCGATGAAGACGATCTTGCGGCCGTTCTTCTCGACATGATAGGCGCCGATGTGCTGGGTGATGCCGCCAGCCTCTCGGGCAGCTACATTGGCTTCGCGGATGGCGTCGAGCAGCGAGGTTTTTCCGTGATCGACGTGGCCCATGATGGTAACGACGGGCGCGCGGCGAACCATGTCGCCCTCGAGCTTCGGCCTGTTCAATATCCTGCGTGCTCTCCTGCTCGTAGCTGACCTGATTCGTCGAGGCGCCGAACTCGCGCGCCAACTCTTCGGCCAGCTTTACGTCGAGCGTCTGGTTGATGGTGGCGAAAACCTTCTTCGTATCCACCAGCTTCTTGATCACCAGATTGGCTTTGACGCCGAGCTTTTCGGAGAGCTCCTTAACCGTGATGCCTTCGGAAACGGTAATTTCGCGATCGATCGGCGGCGGTGCGGCGGCTATAGAGCGGCGTCGTGCCGCGTTCGCGGAGATTTCCTTCTTCGACGTCCTCACGGCGTTTAACGGGCCGGCCACAGGTCTGGCATGGGCGCGGCGCGTGTCCGTGGGCGGCGGAACGGCCGGTTCCGACGCGAAGCGGGCTGGTCGGATGCATCGGCCGCGCGCCGGGCCGCCGATTGGCCTGGCACCGGGAAAGCCGGGCCCACCGGGACCGCGCATTTGCGGTGACCTGGGCGAAGGGGGCCGCCGGGGAAATTGGGGCGACCGGGCGTGGCGGGACGACCAGGCGTAGCATCTGAGCGGGTGGACGCGGCGCGCCGGGGGCGGGAGCTCCTGGACGCGCGGGCGGCTGCTGCAGCTGCATTAATACGCCTGAGCACGATCCTGGACGCGGCGGCACGACAGGCCGCGCGGCGGGCTGTCCGGCCAATTGAGGACGCTGCCCGGGCTGAGCCGGCGGGCGCGGCGCGATCGGGGCGCCTGGAGTGAGGCCGGGGCCGGCTGACTCGCGGCGGAGCGGCAGGCGCGCGGCGGGATCGGGGCTCCCGGTACAGCAGAGGAAGACGGCGATGCGGGAGGCTGCTGCGCTTGATTGGCGCCCGGAGCGATGATGTGCGTCGGCGGCTGCTGTGTGGGCCGCGAACGCTCCGGCGGCGGATAAATTCGCACCTGGGGACGCTCACCCGAGGGAATTCCGATGCTCGGCCGCGGCGTTTCCGGCGGCAGGGCTGGCGCGGGCCTACGGCGGGAGCACCGGGCGTAGTCACGGCTGGCCGGGGCGGCGCGGGGGTGAGGGGGCGAGCAGGAATAACAGGGCGCGTTGGAGCACCTGGGGTGGCCGACTGAGCGGGCGAGCCTGGCCCAGCGGGACGCGCCAGCGGGGCACGGAAACCCACGCTCACGGGAGGCCGCAACGGTTGAAAACGCGCTTTCGATTCTGCTTCCGGCGAGGATGGAGACACTCCGGACGGTGCTTCCGGAGAAGCTTGCCCCGGGGCCTGAGCCGACCACGCTCGCGGGAGTTCCTGGAGACGGGTCGAACCACTGGGGGCGATTGGACCGGTCGGCGCGCTCCGGGAGCCGGTTCGGCCTCCGAAGCGGCACGGGGCACCGTATGCAGGTCGCGCGGCGGCGACGGTGGGATGCCGATGGCCGGCGGAATCGCTGGCCCGCCGACGGCCTGACGGCCGCCGAATTGTGCATCCGAGCGGGAGGGCGTACGGGATGCGCGAGCGGCGGCCTGACCGGCTTTATCGATTCCGCGGCTTTGGACGGGACGCGCTCCGCCTCATCATGTTCTGACAAACTCTGCTCCGAGCTTGGGGACGGCGCTGCTGTTGGCAGTCTCCTCGGTCGCCCCGTGTCCGTCGTGATCGGAAGTATCCGGCGACCCATTGCGAGGGCCATCCGCGCCAACCAACCGGCTACGAAGTGCAAGTGCCACATCCTCGTCTATCGAGTTGGAGTGCGTCATCTTGCCTTCGACGCCATATTCAGGCAGGAGATCGAGGATGACGCCCGGCTTGACTTCAAGTTCCCGCGCCAGCTCGTTAATCCTGATTTTCTTCATAGATAGGACTGCTAAAAACTTACTCCTTAAAAGACCACCACGGTTTTCGGCTGGCTAGTCGGCATTTTCAATGGTATCAGATTTGACACTTTCGCCATCGCCGCCGGTAGCTGTCAGATTATGCAATGTTGACGGGGCTCCGGAGAGACCTTCCACGGTTCCGAGGTCCAACATTTCCCCATCGTCTGTCGCCTCTAAAGAGGCTGCTTCATGTGTCGCGAGATCGTGTTCGAGCACACCGGTTTCGATATTGTCGAACGCCGGGATTGTTTCGCCGTCGCCCTCGCCGGATATACCCGAAGTTTCCGTTCCGCTTGCATCGAGCGCCGTTTCGAGAGTCGCTTCGTCCGCCGGAACCGCCTCGGCCTGCGCTTCGTCGTACTGACCGTAGAAAGACATTACGGCCGACTGAATCTGGCGCACGACATCCTCACTGATCTGCGGTAGCGCCTCGAGTTCCTCGGGAGTCATCGAGCCGAGTCTCTCGACGGTGCCGATACCGGCCGCAACCACCGTTTCGACCACTTGCTCATCGAGGCCGTGATCGATCAGCACCGAAACCGGAGCACCCGAAATCACCAGATCTTCCATGCGCGCCTCGAGCTCGCGCCGCTTCTCTTCCTCGCTCTTGATATCGATTTTCCAGCCGATCAGCTTAGCTGCGAGGCGCACGTTCTGCCCGCGCTTGCCGATGGCGAGCGAAAGCTGGAGGTCGTCAACGACTACCTCCATGTGTTTCTCCTGCGGATCCACCACGCTGACGCGCGAGATTTTCGCGGGGCTCAGCGCCTTGGTGACATATTGCACCGGATCGTCGGAAAATTCGATGATGTCGATCTTCTCGCCGCGAAGTTCGCGAATGATCGACTGGACGCGCATGCCTTTCATGCCAACGCAGGCGCCGACGCTGTCGACATCGCGATCGCGGCTGGCCACGGCGATCTTGGTGCGCTCGCCGGCTTCACGCGCACAGGCTTTGATGGTCACGGTGCCGTCGTAGATTTCGGGGACTTCCTGCTCGAAGAGGCGCATCACCAGTTCCGGAGCGGCGCGCGAGACAAGGACTCCCGAGAATTTACCGCCGCGCTCCACGCCTTTGATGACACAACGAACACGGTCGCCGATGCTGAATCCTTCGATACGCGACTGTTCTTTCTTTGGCAACCGCGCTTCTGTTTTCCCCATGTCGACTACGTAGTCGGGTCCCTCGGTGCGTTTGATGATGCAGGTCACCAGCTCGCCGTAACGGCCCTGGAATTCGGAGAAGACGCTGTCGCGCTCGGCTTCGCGCACCTTTTGCAGAATCACCTGCTTGGCGGTTTGCGCCGAGATGCGGCCCAGGGTTTCGGTTGGTTTCGGCTCGCGGATTTCCACTCCGATCTCCGCGTCGGGGTTGATGCGCTTGGCAGCGCTCAGGCTGATTTCGCGCACGGGATCTTCCACCGCTTCCACTACTTTGCGGACCGTGTAGATCTGGATGTTGCCGGTCTTATCGTCGAGGTCGGCTACAAGTTCTTCCTGAGACTTGAACTGCTTGCGGGCAGCCGCCAGCATGGCGTCTTTCACGGCATCCAGAACGATGCGCGGATCGATACCCTTTTCTTTGCTCAAAATCTCAATGGATTGATAAATAGAAGCCACTTAACACCTCACTGATGGGAAACGTCTCGAAGAAGGCTTGGTTGGTTACCAGTCGAACTTCACGTTCGCTTTGGCGATCCGGCTCAACGGCGCCCGTACCGTATCGCCCGATGGTGTTTCGATTGCAACCGTTTCGTCCGCCACCGAAAGCACTTTGCCTTCGAGGCTTTTAGCGCCTTCCAAAGGCTCCCGGAGCACGAGCCGCACCTTCTGGCCCAGGACGCGCTCAAAATCGCGCGGTTTTACTAGTCTGCGCTCGACGCCCGGTGAACTTACTTCCAGCGTGTAGCTGTCGCCCGGAATTACATCTTCCTGATCGAGCAATGCTCCAAAACGCTCGGAGATCAGCTCGCAGTCGCCATGCGTCACGCCACCGGCCTTATCTATGTAGACACGCAGCAGCCGGGCTTTACCGCCGCCTTTGAGCTGCACTTCCACGATTTCGATTCCGGTGCCCTCGGCTGCGCGGTCGGCTAATTGCTGGACGCGCTCGGTGGTCGAATTTTGCTCGGACGTGGGCATTTATTCCGTTCTGACTCACGCGGAAAATAAAAAAGTGGGCTGTTCGCCCACTCTCATCTTCGACGCGTACCTCTATTAAACCACCTTTTTGCACAACGGCGCTACTTACCTGGGTAATCTCGCGGCACGGAAGATGTACCTGCGTGACTGGCGGCGCTTTTGCGACTATGTAAGGAACGGGGTTTCCGCTATGCCGCTCTCCGACGAGCTTCAATACGACGATAGCGCCGTCGCACAGGACGATCCGAGGTGGCAGGTTGTCGAACGGATTGTCAGCAGCGCCTGCTTCCAACGATCGGAACGCCTGAAGGCCCTTCTGAAACACGTCGCGGCGCAATATCTGGCGGGCCACCCCGAACGCCTTACCGGACATCAGATCGGGCACGCGGTGTTTGGGAAGACGGCGCAGGATACGTCCGAGGACAACACGGTGCGCATCCACGCGCGGCAACTGCGTTTGCGCCTGCTCGAGTACTTCGATTCCTATGGCCGGGACGAGCCGTACATCATCGAGATACCGAAAGGCTCTTACGTTCCGATTTTCCGGCAGGCGCATCCGGTTGAGAGCGCTCCCGAAATCGCCGTCATGGAGAGATCGGAAGACGGCACAACCGCAAAACCCGCCGGGCACACGGGTTCGCGGCGGCAGTATGTGCCGTGGCTCATTGCCGGTGTTCTGGCGGTTACCGTCGCGGCGATGGCAATTTCCTGGCCGAAGACGCCGGCGCGCGCGACCCCGTATGACGCATTCGAGGCGTGGCCCTTATCCGAGTTCGCGGCGCCGGACCGCCAAACGCAGATTGTGCTGTGCGACAACAGTTTCGCGATGTTCGAAGTTGCGGCGGGGAATCATCACTACTCGCTGAGCGACTACCTGAAGCCGGAGTATCCACGCAACGTACAAGTCGCTTCGGGGGTTCACGATGCGGGGATTGAGGGGCTGCTCGACCAGCTTGGGCGTAAGCAGATCACCTCTTATGCCGACTCCGCAGCAGCGGCGCGGATTGAGCGATTGAATCTGCCGGGCTCCTGGGTAACGCGACCGGCGCGCGATGTCAAGCTGCGCGAAGTGCAAGAGGGTAACTACATCTTCTTTGGGAGTTCCTGGGCGAATCCGTGGGTCGAATTGTACGAACCCAGACTGAATTACATTTTGACCACGACCACACCGCTCGCGATCTTGAACCGCCACCCTGCGGCAGGCGAGCTGACCGCGTACCTCTCCCAGGGTCGGACCGGGAGTTTTGGCGACGATTACGCAGCCGTTGCGCTGATTCCGAACGAGAAGCGCGGTCTCGTGATGATCGTGCAAGGGACGAAAGAAGAAGGGACCGAAGCGGCTGGTTCCTTTATTACGGATCCGCACGGGCGGGCCGTGCTGCGGGAGAAGTTGAACCTGAAGCCATCGGACGTCGGGCACATCTACTTTGAAGCTCTGCTGCGGACGAAGACTTACGGCGGCGCATCGGCACAAACGGAACTCGTAGCAGCACGCCGGGTGTCCGGGCACGATTTCGCTGCGGCTCCGCCGAAATAGCGACCTTCAATCACGCGGTGTTTGCGATTCTTTACTCGAGCCTTACTGTTCACGATTGGCACTCGTTGACGTGTATCGTTAAGCAAAATTCGAGTGAGGCCGCACAACCCAACGGGCAGCAATCGTAGTACCATGCACCTACGCCGGAAATCAATGCATTTCAGCCGTGAAGGGTCATTTTGTAATGGAATTCGTGAAAGGTCATTTCACTGTAGAACGGAATATTTTTGGGTTAACAACCCGTGAGATTGAGGGTCGTATTGGTTTCCCTTACGGATTCTTAGACGACGGTTGTCGGATTGTAGCTCTCATATGCGAGCCGCGTTCTAGTGAGTGCGTCTCTAAGGGTTCTACCTTGTACCCAAGAGGTGAGAGGCTCCGCAGGATTTCTTTTTTCAGGCCGGGCGCTTGGCTTGGGCAACCGCTTGTCAAAGTGATACCGGTACATCGGCATTCTCCCTGGCAAACGGATCCTCGTTGTGTGCCAATCGCAGCCGAACAGTGGGTACTCACCCAGTTGTTTCCGGCTTATGAAATATGCCGCCTGAATGGTGGGGACACCTATTGGGGTAGGCAGCGTTCGACGCTCACATCGGGCCGCTAGCGGATTTTGGGGCGCTGGTTGCTTCATGGCATGCGCCAAGCCGGGCGGGAACGCTTGTCGCCGGCATGATCTGTTGGTTCTACCAAAACCTCTTGCGCGGGATCATTGTCCGGCTGCCTTCGCCTGAAGAGGCTGCGAAATCGATTCGAGCGACTTACCCGCCGCTTCCACGCCAATGAAGTGTTCCGTGACTGCGCCGCCGAGCATCAACACCGCTCCGATCAGATATCCGATCGCCACCTGCCATCGAGAACCGCTCGATACCAGCACACCGAAAAGATAGGGAGCACCCACGCCGCCGATTAAGGTACCGGTCGCGTAGAACACCGCAATTGCGAGTGCGCGGATCTCCAGTGGAAAGATTTCGCTAACCGTGAGATAGGACGCACTGGCGGCAGATGACGCTATAAAGAAGATCACCGAGAAGGAAATCCCCAGGGTTAACGGGGAAAGCATGCCCATCCCGAAGGGCACGACGGTGGCGATGAGCATCAGTGAGGACACGCCATAGGTAAGACTGATCATCGGCTTGCGGCCTTTCGAGTCGAAGAGCTTCCCGAGGGCAATGGGCCCGAAGAAACTCGCGACGGCGAATGGCAGCAGGTGCATGGGCAAGCCTTTCGCACCGATGTGAAAGAACTTCTTCACCACCAGGCCGTAGGTGAAGAACACAGCGTTGAAGAAGAAGGATTGACCAACCATCAGGGCTAGAGCAAGAAATGCACGTTGGCGATTATCGCGGAACATACTGCGAAAGATCTCATTTAGAGGCGTGTGGCTGCGTACCTGAAGCTTCAGCTTGTTGTCCTCCGGTTCAGGGAGTTCGCCTTTCTTCGCTGAGACCGCTTTCTCGATGGCTGAGACTACGTTTTGCGCCTCGTCTTCCCTCCCCCGCAGCATCAGCCAGCGAGGGCTTTCCGGGACTGACAAGCGCAAGACGAACACGCCGGCTCCCAATACAGCGGCGATTCCGAAGGCGATCCGCCATCCGAGACCGGGGCTCACGATGCCTTGCAGGAGCACATACGAGGCAACGCTTCCGATGATCGCTCCGACCCAGAAGGTCGCATTCACAACCAGGTCGACCGTTCCTCGTACTCTGCCGGGTATGAGTTCATCCACAGCGGAGTTGATGGCAGCGTACTCACCGCCGATGCCGAGACCACAGAGGAACCGAAACAAAGCGAAGCTCAGAAAGCCCCACGACACCGCTGTTAGTGCCGTTGCCACCGAGTAAGTCGACACCGTAACCAGGAACAAGCGGCGTCTTCCGAGACGGTCGCTGAGATACCCGAAGAGCAGGGCGCCTACAACCGCGCCGGCAAGATAGGCGGTTCCGGCTCCGGCCACCTGAGCGTCATTCAGCGCGAGCCCATTCTTGTCCTGCAAGATGCCGGCCAGCGATCCTACAAGGGTTACCTGCAAGCCGTCCAAGGTCCACGAAGTTCCCAGAGCGAAAAGGATCTTCACGTGCCAGTTGCTCCACGGCAGGCGGTCCAAGCGGGCGGGAACGTTGGTTTCAATCTGGCGTTCTTCCATGCGAGCTACTCGCAACAGTAGACCCGCGCAAAGCGATCGTGAGACCCGGTAAACGTACCGTTAGCAAGCGGCGCTTCAGAAGGATCTAACCGGAGAAGGGAGCGCCATTTGTACGCCGTTATTCGCGCTGTTGTGGGTTATTACTTCCTGGTATTTATGATGCGCATCGCGGGTAGGCGGCCAGGCAAGCAACTTACGCCGATGGAGTTCATCCTGGTCTTCTTCTCAGGCGGCCTTACGTTGACGGCCGTGGTAGCAGACGATCACTCGTTCGTGAATGCGCTTTCGCAGATCACGGCGGTGGCGGCGGCCCATTACTTCCTCACGCTGCTACGCTCCCATTTCGGGTGGATCTCTAGAGTGATCGATGGAACACCGTTGGTGCTCCTCGAAAAGGGATGCTGGCATCAAGACATGTTGTTGAGCCAGCGGATCACAGATGACGACGTGATGGCCCTGGCGCGCGACCAGGGTCTCAAAAGCCTGCAAGAGATCGATTATGCGGTACTTGAGCGCAACGGCCTGATCAGCATCATTCCCAAGGAGTCGAATCCCTCATGAAAACTGCCCCTGTTGTCGATTCAGTTCCGAAAGTCAACGATGAACTGGCGGTCGGGTCGGATCTCGCATTCCAGCGTCGCTTCCTAAAATTCCAGCGCGTTGTTTGGGTGATTCTCTGCCTGTTTCTAGCAGCGGCGTTTTCCGGGGTCCTGGGTCGCGGGCCGCTGGCGCATACGGTTGCAGTCGCGAATGACGGATCCTTTGATGTGAAGTATGAATGGGTCGAGCGATATGCATCTCCGTCGGTTGTGACTGTCAACTTTCAAGCGGTTGCTATCCAGAACGGCGAGGTCCAATTATGGGTCAGTGACTCTCTGCTGAAACCCCTTGGGAACCAGCGCGTAATCCCGCAGCCGCTCCGATCTACTGTTGAAAACGGGGGTGTGCTGTACGCGTTTCCGGCTACGTCCGTCCCCGCCGCGGTCGAGTTTCAAACGCAGCCCGCTTCGATGGGTTCGACGCAAGTGACCATGCGTATCCCGGGCCTCGGTACAACCAAGCTGCACGTCTTTGTGATGCCGTGAGGCGATTATGACTACTCTGATCCACGCAGTGCTGGGCTACTTCTTCCTGCTGCTGATCGTGCGTGTGCTGGCGCGGCGGCCGGGAGCGCAGATGACGCCCTTTGAATTCGTCCTGATCTTCCTGATGGGCGGCATAATTATTCTGACGACCGTTGATAACGATCCATCCATCACGAACTGCTTTGGCGCGGTCGTTGTAATCTGCCTCACCCACCGAATCCTTTCTCACTTGAAGCAGCGCTATCCGCGGCTGGGCGCGTGGATTGACGGTGCTCCGGTCATCGTGCTGCAGAATGGCCAATGGCAAGTTGAATCGATGGTCGGCCTGCGCGTTGACGACGCGGACGTGATGGCGGCAGCGCGCGAGAAAGGCTTGCGGGCGCTCGACCAAATCAAGTATGCCGTGGTCGAGCGCAACGGGGCGATCACGATAATTAAGAAGCAGTAGCGCGGCAGCATTAAAATCAACCAATCCTTGATCCCTGAGGCGTTGCGTGCCGTCTGCACTCTTAGAATGAAGATCAGCATGCGATCGACGAACGCGCGCAAAAAGGTCACCGTATCGAGCGCGCCAACCCATGAGCTCGCGAGTTCCTTTGTCGTCTGGAAGCGCACATCGGCGCCCGTTGCGCTTCTTTTGCTAGCAGCGGCTGCAATGGCGGCCGTCAGTCTGCCGGATTTGAAAACCGCCCGTGACCGTCAGGATCTG
This sequence comes from uncultured Acidobacteriaceae bacterium, assembly GCA_963795905.1. GTDB lineage: Bacteria > Acidobacteriota > Terriglobia > Bryobacterales > Bryobacteraceae > Bog-105. The sequence goes on from CAWCJG010000007.1 coordinate 27,382, forward strand.
CCGGCGTTAGATCGTTCCATCGCGGCGCTGGAAACGGGCGATCAGCCGCAACCTGCGACTCTATATGCCCTCGCGACCGCTTATTCGTACGCCTCTGAGGTCGCGATGGAACTACACCAGAAAGCTAAAGCCGAAGATTACGCGGAAAAGGGTTTCCCGGTCGCGGAGAAACTCGTGGATCAGAATCCCAGGAACGCGGAAGACCACCGGCTGCTGGGTGAGATCTGTGGGCAAGTGATACCGGCCAGCCCGCTGCTAGGAACCATGAAATACGGGCCGTGCGCTAAGGCGGAGATCGACAAAGCCATCGCGCTCGATCCCAAGTTGGCGCTCGCCTATGTGAGCCGCGGCGTAGGCGTCTTCTATCTGCCCGCCAGTTTTGGAGGCGGCATCGACCCCGCGCTGAAGGACATAGATAAGGCCATTGCGCTTGATCCGAAACTGTCCGAAGCCTATTTGTGGGAAGGGATCATGATGGCGAAAGCAAAACGCTTCCCCGATGCGCGGCGAGCGTTTGAAACCGCTCTGAAGCTGGACCCCGACCGTGTTTGGGCACGGCAGGAGCTCGCCAAGTTGCCGGCAGAGTAGATGCGCGCCGCTCTGCTGAGGCTGGCTGCGTTCGCGGCGATCGTCTGGTTTCAGTTTGCGGTTTACCCAGGGCACTCTTATGTTCAGGGCGCCAGCCAAATCTTCGTCCCGCAGTTCGAGCACCTCGACAGCCCGGGCTTTCTGACCCGCGACCTGGTTGCGACACACACCAATCTGACGTTCACAGTGTTTGATGAAACGTCCCTCTTGCTGCATCGCACAGCGCACATGCCGTGGGAGTCTGTGCTGGCAGCCCAGCAGATCGCGTCGAGAGCCGCGGGACTTTCCGGCATCATCCTACTGGCCGGAGCCGCCGGACTATCGGGTTGGTGGCCCTTGCTGGTGGCTGCAGGCGCCGGCTTTGTTGGTGAACTTCCTGCGATCGGAGCATCTCCGTTTGGGCTCGAGCCTACGCCCTACTCGATTGCGTTCGGTTTCGTTCTTTTGGCGGCAGGTCTGCTCGCGACGGAAAAGCCGTTGCTCGCCGGGTGCCTTGGCGGTCTTGCGCTCGTTTATGACCCGCGTATCGCAGCCCCGTTCTGGGTCATAGCGCTGCTCATGTTGATCTTTGATCGCTCGTTGCGCCGTCTTGTACGCGCCATGCTGCCACTGCTTGCGGTATTCGCGCTGTTGCTGGCGAATTTTGCGCAACTGCAGCCCACCACAGACGAAACGCACTCTGTATTCACCAGATTGCCGCCCGTGGTCGAGGCGATCCAGCGATTGCGTACTCCGGGCCTGTGGATCACGGCATGGGAGGGGCGCGACCTGCTGTTTTACACGGCTCTGTCACTGCTGGTTCTATGGGCACTGATTTACCAATGGCGCACCCTACCGTCAGCCCTGCGTTGGTTACTGCTCGGTTTGCCGGTCGCGGGCGTGGTCAGCGTGCCGCTGTCGATCATCTTGTTGGGCGGGCTGCATCTTCGATTCATTCCGCTGCTAGATCCGGCGACAACCCTGCTGTTCACCGCACTGCCCGGGGCAGTGGCATGTGTCGTTGCGGCACGAAAATCGGGAACGAAGGATCGCTGGTTATTCCTGGCTGGGCCCGTTCTTCTGTTGGTCGCTTCATGGACGCCGATCCGGGCGGCGCGCACGGACTTACACATTGAATCGCTCGCGACGTGGGCGCGCCAAAGCACGTGGGGAGCGTCGATGTTCCTGTTTCCCGATGCAGGCCGGGGCCTTGCGCCGGGTGCTTTCCGGGCGCGGTCGCTACGGCCTGTGTGGGTCGATTGGGAAACGGGTTCACTTTGCGATTCGTCGGATGCGTTTGCGCTGGACTGGCAACAGCGATGGCAAATCACGATGGCAGGGCCCTATTCGCCAAACAGACTACGCGGATTCCTGCGGCTTCCCATTGACTACATCGTGCTTGCGCCTGAGCACGCCATCCCTGGCGTAACGCCGGTCTTCGGCGATTCGCATTGGCTGGTGTATGACTCCGCCAATCTTCGAAGCGCAGGCGGGCGGTAAGGCTAAAATAAAATTCTTCTGCTACACGATGAAACAGCACACCTACACGCTGCAAGTGCGCTGGACCGGCAATAACGGTCAAGGCACGACTTCGTACTCCAGTTATCGCCGCGATCACGTGATTCAGGCCAGTGGTAAAGCCGCGATCGATGCATCGAGCGATCCTGCCTTTCGCGGCAATCCTGCATTTTATAACCCGGAAGAGTTACTGGTGGCGAGCCTCTCCAGTTGTCACATGCTTTGGTACCTGCACCTGTGCGCGATCCGATCGGTGGTGGTGCTCGAGTATGAAGATGAGCCGGCCGGTGTGATGCACGAAGATGCGGATGGCGGCGGTCACTTCGTAAATGTGGATTTACGCCCGCGCGTGACGATCTCGGGCGGCAGTGACCCGAATCTCGCCACGGCGCTGCACGAAGAAGCGCATCACAAATGCTTTATTGCGCGATCGGTGAAGTTCCCGGTGCGCGTCACGCCGCACATTATCATCCGGCCGGCAGCCGCCTCATGAGACCGTCAGCGCTGTTGCCGGAAACGCGGCCCATCCGGTGGACTTTGTAACGTCCTTCGCGGCCCATTTTTTCCAGATTTCCTTGTCATAGAGGAAGCGAAGAAAGACGCCACCAACGACAGAACGCGCATGCATGCCAGCATCGTATCCGTCGTCTGTCCAATAGAAGTCACTCATGGGGACACGATCCGGCGTCTCGTTCAGGAATCGCCAGACAACGTTCGCCAAACTGTCGAAATCGTCGCGATTCAGCGTGAGCGTCGCGCTCCACATGGTCCAGTCGAGCTTGGTCCACAGCTTTCGGTTGTCTAACGGCAATCCATAGCTTTGCAAATGGCGCTTATAGAAGTCCATTTCTTTTCCGAGGACAGTGTCGGGAAATAGATTGAGCCCGAGAATACGGTCCCAGACCAGGTTGTACTTCTGGCTCCAGGTGGATGACGCTTCATCGAAGGTGAGGCCAAAATGATCCCCGCCGTCGGCCTGCTGCACCCATTTCGCCGCGTAGGATTTGGCAAGTTGAAGGTACTCGGCCGCAACGCGATGCTCGTTTCTCATATCGCAGAGAAGCGAGTATGCGCCGAGCGCCACGATTGCTTTGCCGGACAGATTCACGTTATGCGCAAGATGTCCCGCGAAATCATCCGTAGATAGCTGGTTCTTCGGGTTGTACCCTTCGACTTTCAGATACTCTGCCCACTTTTGAATGGTCGGCCAGTAGTCTTTGACGGACTCGGCATTCCCTTCCATCTGCGCGAGCGCGGTCAGCATGATCAGCATATTGCCGGTCTCTTCGACAGGCATTTGATCGTCTTCCGTCTTTTCACCGCCGCCGTACACCTGACCGTCTGCCTGCGGGAAGGTGCCAAGATCGTGCGGCGCAAACGGAAATTTCCAACGAGGCGACGAGGCGTATTGAAGATTGGAGATCAGCATCGCCTTTGAGAGCGATGGACCAAAAAGGAAAAATTGCGGCGACATCGGGTAGATGACATCCACGGTGCCGATGCAGCCATTGCTCGTGTTTTCTTTCGGGAACAGCAGAGGCTGGCCGTTCGTATCGGCAGCGACTTTGTTTGCCGCGACACACTGTCGATAGGCAAGCGAGCAAATGTCGGCATATTTCTGGCCGCCGAGTTTCGTGGCGTCCGCGATCAACTCGTTGTCGAACGCTTCGCACTGCCGCGCTAGGGATTCATATTCGTCGCCGGCCTTGCGCAGGAGATCCATTGGTGTCGTGCCGTTGCGACGCCAATAGGGCCGAAGATTTTGCTCGAAGTACTGAATCGCAAAGACTTCGTCATAGGCCAGCATGGCGGTGCGAGAGACCGCCTCCGTACCCACAGAACCGACCGCAAATGAAATTCCGAGAGACGGTGCATCGTCATCCACCGCGAGCGGGCCCTGTAGACGAGACTGCCCGTTCAACCCACCGCGCTCGAACTGGCGCCATAAATCCCAACGATGCGCGATCCCATAGCTGACGCCGGATTCTTTCTTCGCGGACAGATACAGGTAACCCCAATCGATTCGGACATCGTCCCCTTTGGGGTTGAGAGTGAGTTGCTCGGCGCAGCCCACGCGCACTGCAATGAGATCGTTTGTGGACTCATCGGACCAGCGCACTCTTTGAGATGTCTCGTTCACCGCAATTTCCGGCGATGCGTCGAGATATAGCGAAATCTGATGCGACTTTGCATCCAGTGCGCGAACACTCCAGGTCACATACCCGAGCGGCCGCGAGAACACGGCCAGATCGAACGGCAAGGCGGCGGTCATGAACGTCAGGGTGACCGAAACAGCCGCATTTTCGAATTGATAGACGGAACGCGTGGGATAAACGGCCACCGCAGTCTGCTTCAGTGCCGGCGTGCCCTTCGGATCGTCGCCCATAAGGCGGTAGATTTCGCCATCCATCTTTATGAAGCTCGTGAGGCGATGGGGCCGGCGGGTCCAGTGCTGTGTCGCCGAATCATTCAAGTTATCGCCCATCGACCAGATGCTGAAATACGGATCGGTCACGATGAGAGGCACTGCTGGCGGACGAAGGCGCGCAGGTTCATTCTGCCCATAAATTGGTTTTGCCGCCACGGCAAAGCATCCGGCGAGGATGGATTTTAGAAAATCTCGCTTCGAAACACCCGCCGGGTATAGTTCTGAAAACATTTCCCTCTCTTTCATTTTCCCTTGGCCATTATTAGTCGAGAACAGAAAGAATCCCTTGCTGGATCGCCGTCGCGACTGCTTCTGTTCGGTCCGAAACTTCTAGCTTTTCGATGATGCTGTTTACGTGATTGCGTGCCGTGTTCTCACTGATGCCGAGCACCCGGCCGACTTCCTTGTTGGTCAGCCCCTTGGCCAGCATAGCCAGGATCTGATGTTCGCGCGGGGTGAGACTGGTACGATTCAGACGCTCAGCCAAACGGGCTGCAATATGAGGCGGGAAGTAGCGCCGCCCGAAGTGCACGCTACGGATCGCGTCGACCATTTCCTGCTCCGATGCATCTTTAATGAGGTAGCCGTGCACACCGGCCTCGACCGCGCGATAGACATCTTCATCCGTCTCATAGCTGGTCAACACGATAACTCGTGTCTGGGAGGCGGATGGGCGGCCTTTCAATGCTTTAATCAGGTCGAGACCATTCATGCCGGGCATGCGGAGATCGACCAGCATGACGTCGGGTAGGAAGCGATCCACCATCCGAATTGCTTCTTCGGCACTGGCGGCACTACCGACGACGCTCAACGACGGATGCGCTTGCAACATGCTGGAGAGACCAGCGCGCACGACGGGATGGTCATCGACGATCAGTAGCTGGATGGGTTTGCAGGCTGTCATTGCTTGTCTTCGAAAGCGCGCGCACGTACTTGGGCCATCCGATGAAACGAACAGGCGCGGGTAATGGAGCGGATACGATTACGGTCGTGCCTGCTCCAAGTGAACTGTCGAGCGTCAAGTTGCCGGATATGCTGGCGGCCCGCTTACCGATACCGACCAGCCCAAAGCCCGGCCGAGGCACATTTACGTCGAAGCCTTTTCCATCGTCCCGCACGGCTAAGGTCACGGATCCCGGGCTGTATTGAATGGCGATATCGATGCACTTTGCATCGGAGTGGCGGAGCGCGTTGGCAATCGCCTCCTGTCCGATCCGAAACAATGTGTCTTTGATTCGCAGTGGCATAGAAGCCGCTGATCCCGCTGTCGCACAATGGATCGCTGCCGGTCCACCTTGGATCATCCGGCGCGCCGCGTCTTTCAATGCGTGTTCGAGTGTGATGCCCTCGAGTGTTTCGGGGCGGAGGCTCGCGATGCTTCTTCGTGCTTCCTGATGGCTGTGACGAACCATGTCGCAGGCGAGATCAAGCTGAGCTTGCAGGTGCGGATTGTCTGGCGGCAGGCTCCTACGAACGGCTCGCAACTGATAGCCGATACCGGCGAAGCTCTGCGCGAGCGTGTCGTGAATTTCATGCGCAAGACGCGCTCTCTCTTCGAGTACCGCACGCAGTCTCCAATGTTTCGCAAAGGCATACACCTGGCCTGCGATCGCCAGCAGAATCACGCCGCCGATGGCATAGGGCACCAACCGGCTCAACGTCCACCAAGGCGGCCCGGCTACAACTTGTAGATCGTCAGCCGATCGAACGAGCAGCGCGAAGGGCGTTTGATTTCCCGTAAATTCCGACGCGATAGAACAGACTCCGCGCAGTCGAACTCTCGTTCCGGGGCGAAGCTTGGCGAGCCGCGACGTGACGCGTCCAGGAGCAAACACCGCGCGAAACGACTGCGAACCGCTGTCAAGCAAGAGAATTGCCGTTCTGGACGGATTTGGTGATGTGGCGGTTAGCACGCCTTCGACTTGAACGAACATGCCGGCGAACGCTCCACTGGCGGCTTGATTGGGGGTCACGGAGAGCGGCGGCGCGGCATTCGCTTGCCAGAGCAGGCGCACTGCTGGATTCTCCAGGACAGTTTCAAACTGGTGTGTGCGCACGAATCCCGCAACCTCTACTTCATCCCCGATCTTGAGTCCTTGACTTTGCGCCGGATCGAAGCAGATTCCCGCAGTCGAATCCTGGACGCACATCAGCGGGGTCGAAATGACAACCAGCCCGCGAACCCGATGACGCGCTGGACTTAGCTGTGACTCGTAGCGAAGGCTTGCAATCGACTGCACACGCTCCGGATCCAGCGCATTCGGCGCCGGCAGCTCGCCGCTACTCGGAATATAATCCGCCATCAAGCTATGACGGCTGAGCGGCGCTTCAGGAGGCGGCAAGGCCCTGGCCAGCAACTCCGGTTCCGGTCTTTCGGCATTGGTTTTGCGGACGGATAGATTGCGCCAGATACCGCCCGAATAGTAAGACCGCAGCCCAATGGCTCCTGAGACCGGGCAAGTATGCATGCGGCGCGTGGACGTAGCATGCTGCCCAGTGTCGTAGGCGGTTGCGCTTGCCGAGACGTCACATCCAGTAACTCGCAATTGAAGGTGATACCAACGGAAGGGATGGACACCGCCCGGCATCGCCGTATGAGGGAATTCATACCAGCCGTGCTCGGCTCGACCGAGCACAAGCAGGCCATCCGCGGTTCGCAATCCCGCGTAGAATCCGCTGTAGGCATCCACGCCCGTCTCGGCGTCGCGAACCCGCGCGATCAGGCCGGCATCACCAGGACCGAGTAACTGTACATCGGCATCGACGGTGTAGTCTCGCCAGTAAGGCGAGCCCGTGATGAGCTTCGCACCGCGATCGTCGGAGTCGTTTCTCATCGATCTCCCGACGGTCTCCCACGCTCCGGCGTATGCGGTCCAATGCTCCGTTGCGTCCTGACTGAAATCGGGGCGGAAAGGCAGGCCGCGGGTTGGATTCCGCTGCCACCAGAAGGCCAGGGTGAGCAGGCACACACCTGTTATGCCGGCAAGTGTCGCGCCCAGTTTAATGCTCATGAAACCAGACCATGTCGATCAGCCGTTTGACTTGAGGAGAATCCGCATTGTCCTTGGTCACAAGCACCGGGGCCAAAACAACCCTGGCCGGTAATTGTTTTCCGAGCTTGCGGTCCGTAAGTTCACGGACAGCGGCAAAACCCATGTTGTAAGTATCTTCGGCAACGATGGAGTCGATGCGGCCTTGCTTCACGCAATCGGTCATATCACTGTCCTGCTCGAAGCCGATCAACTTTATCTTGTTGGACAGACCGGTATCCCGCAGTGTGAAATAGGCCGCGCGCGTCGAGACCGACGTCAACCCCACCAGAGCGTCCAACTGCGGGCGCGACGACAGTGCCGTTAAGGTGGCCTGCTGTGCTTCCGCGGCGTTGAATGCGCCCGGCCCGCGAGAAACAATTTCCATTCGCGGATAAGACCGCTGTAAGTACGATTCGAATGCTCGCAGCCTGGTAAGTACCCCAGTTACATTCGGATCGAGACCGAGAATCGCCAACCGTCCCGAGCCATTGAGCACCGCCGCGATCCGGCGCGCAGCCATGCGGCCTGCCTCTTGGTCATCGTTCACGATGTAAGAGAGATTCGGCCCCGGAGCAAGCGCCAGATCGGAGGAGACGATCACGACGGGAATGCCGGCGGAAACGGCGCGCTGCACGGGCGTGAGCAATGCGAGCGAATGGTCGGGCGCAAGCACCAACCCGTCGAACCTGCCGCGGCGAACACGATCGACTAATGCGATCTGGTCTTCCACATCGTCTTCGTGAGTTGGACCGTTCCAGTAGATTTCGCAGCGGCGAGTCAATGCGGCAGCGGTCGCTCCTGCATGTTCGGCCTCCCACAAGGTCGAGCCAGTGGTGCGAGGAATGAATGCAATGCGAGTGGCTGACCCGCGATGTTGAGCGGCGACAATGAGGGCGCCGATAGCTGCCACGGCGCTCACCAGCAAGATGATTTTTATGGCGCGTTTTCCTTTGGGAATTGGCTGCTCCAACCAGATGAGCTTATCGCGATCCGGTTGCAAATAGTTCAGATGAACTATACGCGGGCAGTTCCTTCGGAGGATGTCGCGAGGCTGCTTCGCTGATTTAGGATCTGAAGTACGTTGCGGGGTCGCCGTGTATCTGGCGCCCCGCCGGGAGTTGTTTCTCAGTCCTCAGGAGAGTTCATGTCACGGTTCGTACTTCGGTTTGCCTTCCTCATCGCAGCCCTGTCCACGCAACTATGTTTCGCGCAATTCAACGCATCGGTCGAAGGAAATGTGCAGGATCCATCGGGTGGCTCCGTTTCTGGAGCAACCGTTGAGATCGTAAACAGTGCGACCAACGTACACGAGACGGCAAAGTGTGACGCCAGTGGAGCGTTCCGGTTTGTCAGCCTTGCCCCCGGCAAATACACGATGACCATCAGCAGCCCGGGGTTCGCGAAATCGGAAGTACCGGTGACCATCACCACGGGCCAGGTGTTGAATGTGCCCGTGACGCTGCAAGTGGCTGCCGAGAGCACTACGGTTGAGGTCCTAGCGGCCCCGCCTGTAATCGATACTGCGGATACACGCAATCAACAGACGATTGAAAGCGCGGAAGTGGCGGCGTTACCGCTCTCCGGAAGGAACATGGTCAACCTGGTGACGCTCGCCCCGGGTGTATCCGGTAGAGGCCTTGCGGGTTACGGAAGTCCCGGCTCGGCGGCGGACAATTTTGCAACCGAGCAGCAGGTTGACGCCAGCGCGAACGGGCGCAGCAGCAACGCGAACATGTTTATCGTCGACGGATTGGACGTAACCAGCAATATCCGGCCTGGCGTTCTCAACCTGACGCCGAACCCGGATGCGATCCAGGAAGCGACCACCGCCGTGAACACGTTTTCCGTGGAGTATGGACGCGGCAGTTCGCTGGTTTACACGATGACGACCAAGTCGGGCTCGGACCAATTCCACGGCGTGGCGAGCGACTATTTCACGTACCAGAATTTCTGGGCAGGAACCGAATTCACCCACAGCTATCTTCCGTTCCACAGCAACAACTTCTCTGGCGCGCTCGGCGGCCCGATTATTCCGCATCATCAGTTCTTCTTTTTCTTCGCGATTGAGCCTCTACGCGCCTCGTCCGCCGCTGTAAACACCACAACCGTAGAGGATCCTGCATTCGTTTCGTGGGCGCAGGGCGCTTTCCCCAATACGCTCGGCATCAAGCTACTGACGACGTACAGTCCAACCGGAGGAACTCGAACAGGCGTGGCGCAGACAGCGGCCCAATACTTCGGAGCGGGTCTATGCGGCCCAGGTTCGAGCGTTGCTGCTCTGACAACTTTGTCCTGTTCGACTCCTGTGATCGACAACGCCGTACAGAGCCTGACTAATTACCGCAACGGACTGCAATGGAACCTCCGGATCGACAAATACTGGCATTCGGACCGCCTCTACGGGAATTACTTCCAAACCACGCTCGATACCGGCGGGCCGAATATTCGTACAGCATTCGATACGACGAGCCACTACATCACGAAATCTATGGAGGTGAACGAGACACACACACTTCAGCCCGACGACGTTGAACGAAGCGCAGTTTGCTTTCCTGCGCGTCGAAGGAATTTCTCCGCAAACCGGCTTGTTCAGCGTGCCCACCATCAACGTAAACGGGATCGCCGGATTTGGAGATGGTTTTGCACTGGGTGATTTCGTGCAGCACAGCTATCACTGGCGCGACATGCTAACGCACATTGCGGGTTCGCACACGCTCCGCTTTGGCTACGACGGCTGGCATGGCGACGATCTGGCGTACTTTGCGGGAACGCACGATCAACCAAGCTTCCAATTCAACAATCTACTGCAATTGGTGGAGGACCAGCCTTACAGCGAGTCCGGGCTCGCCTACAACCCCGTTACCGGTCAACCCGCGCAAGGTAATTATGGTTATCAGAGCACGATTGGGGGCGCCTTTGTCGAAGATACCTGGAAGCCGCTCTCAAACCTGACCGTGGTGTACGGACTGCGGTGGGATGATTTCGGCAATCCCTACGCCGCGTTGAAGGGAACCGTGCTGGCCAATTTCCATCTGGGCATCGGGCAGCACATTCGAAGATCAGGTCGCGAACGGCTATCATGAAGCAGCAGAAGAACGTTTTGAATCAGCCGATCTGGAACGTCTGGTCGCCTCGCGTGGGCATAGCCTGGGATCCGACAAAGAAGGGCAACTGGGTGATCACGGACCGGATTCGGAATGTATCACGATATGCCCACCTTGGGCAACATGGAAAACGGTTTGAATTCCAATCCGCCCGGCTACATCGTTCCGACGTTTCTTTTCGGGCGGGACCACGGCCACACCGATCTTCGCGCTCGGGACCAGCAATAAGATTCCGTTCGGCTTTCCATATCCGGCGTTTCAGGGCAGCCCTCTGAATGCACAGGGCGGAGTGACAGGATCGCAAGCGAGCGTGGGCGGAGTGGACGTCAATCTTACCGCACCGACTACCTTCAACTACACCTTCACCGTCGAACATAAGCTATTCGGCAATATCGTCGCGGATATGGGGTATACAGGCTCACATAGTTACAATCTCATCACCGGCTATGGGCAGACGGGTAATACCTCATATGGCATCGACATCAACCGGTTTGCGGGCGACTTGCTGATCCACAACTCGACGTACGCCGACCCGCTTGAATCCCGAGTTTTGGCTCAATCAACTTCGCAGAAAACGCCGCGAGAGCGAATTACAACGCGCTGGTCACGGATATCCGGGGCCATCTTGCCACATGGCGTGTATTTCGAAGCTTCCTACACGCATTCGCGGTCCATGGACGACACGCAGGTCTATCCCACTTTCGTCAACTTCGGCCAGTACTATGGCCCTTCCGCGTGGGATGCTCCGGACCGCTTCTCGCTTGCATTCAACGTGCCCCTGCCTTCGTGGAATGGTGGGCGCGGCTTTATTGGACGCGTGCTGAGCGGATGGAGGATGACGGGAACGTCGGTCGCGCAAAACGGCAATCCATTCACGATCTACACAACGCAGGGACCCAGCCTGGTCAATGGCGTATTGAACCTGGGCGGCGACTACAACGCGGACGGCTTCAATCTGGACTATCCGAACGTCGCCAGTTACAACTTCCGAATACCCGGCAGGCGTATCTGAACGGCCTGATTCCCGCAGGATTTGTGACTACTCCGACGCCTGGCCAGGAGGGCAACGAAAAGGCGAATCAGTATCGCAATCCACCGTTCTTTGAAACGGACGCAAGCCTGTTGAAAGACACCCGGATCGCCGAGCGCCTTAGCCTTCAGCTTCGCTTCGAGTTCTACAACATCTTCAATTACGCCAACCTGAACGGAATCGATGCGAATCTGGCGGACGGAACGTTCGGTAAAGTCCACCTCGCAGGCGAATCCCGCGATGGATGCAGCTCGGAGCGCGCCTGACCTTCTGACTAAGCACGAACATGCGAATTCGCAAAATCTCAATGGAGGCGTCGTATTGCCCCTGCATGGTCGGTTGTCTTCTGCCAGCGGTGGCAAGTGCGCAACAGGCAGCGAACGCGCCTGTGATGAACCGCGCGCCGCTTGAGCCGAATGCGTTCAACTCCGCTGCCTCTCGGAGCGGTGCGTCCGCGAGGCTGGCTGCTGAAACAGGAGCAGATCAGGCTGCCGGCCTGACCGGTCACCTGGACGAATTCTGGAACGATGTCGGACCGAACAGCGGCTGGCTGGGCGGTACCGGCGAATCCTGGGAGCGCGGGCCGTACTATCTGGAGGGCTGCTGCCGCTCGCCTATCAACTGAACGATGCCACACTGATCGCGAAAGCGAAGCGATGGGTCGAATGGAGCCTGCAGTTCGCAGCGCAGGATGGTCAGTTTGGTCCCGCAAAGAATGACGACTGGTGGCCGCGCATGGTGATGCTGAAAGTGCTGACGCAGTATGCAGGAGGTCTCCGGCGATACCCGCGTGATTCCGTTCCTGACGAAGTACTTCCGTTACGAGTTACAAGAGCTGCCAGGCCGGCCTCTGCGCGATTGGGGCAAATATCGCTGGCAGGACAACGCGTACTCCGTGCTGTGGCTGTACAACCGCACGGGCGAAGCCGACCTGCTCTCCTGGCGAAGCTACTGCACCAGCAGGGCTACGACTGGGAAGCGGATTTCGATCATTTCCGCTACACCTACAAGAGGAATGCGCAGGAACTCGGGCTTGGCAAAGGCGCGCCGCCGGACATCGCGATGCAGACACACGGCGTGAACAACGCCATGGCGCTGAAAGCGGCGCCGATTTGGTGGCTGATGTCCCGCGACGCGGCCGATAGAACCGCGCTGTATCGCCAACTGCAGATGCTGGACAAGTATCACGGACTGCCAAACGGGATGTTCAGCGCGGATGAGCACTTCGCCGGCCCCGATCCCTCGCAGGGAATGGAACTCTGCGCCGTAGTCGAGGCGATGTTTTCGTACGAAGAGGCGTTTGCGATTCTGGGCGATGCAACGCTGGCCGATCGCCTGGAGCGCGTCGCGTACAACGCCCTGCCCGCCACACTTTCTGACGACATGTGGTCGCATCAGTACGATCAGCAGCCGAACCAGATCGCGTGCACGCGCGCTCACCGGCAATGGTCCACGAACGGCCCCGATTCCAATCTTTTCGGACTGGAGCCGAACTTCGGCTGCTGCACGGCGAACCTGCATCAGGGCTGGCCGAAGTTTGTGAGCGCACTCTGGATGTCTGTTCCCGAAGGCGGGCTGGTGACGACAGCGTATGCGCCCAGCGATGCTACCACCGCCATTAATGGCCAGCACGTCACGATTGAAGAAGATACGCTGTATCCGTTTCGCGGTGATGTCACCTTTCACGTGAATGTTGCCGAGCCGACGGCGTTTTCCTTGCTGCTGCGGGTTCCGGCATGGTCTCAGGGCGCAGTCGTTACTGTGAATGGAGCACGTCGTTGACTCCTGATCGGGAGCCGTCCGGCTTCGTGCGCCTCCATCGTAATTGGAAGAGCGGCGATACTGTCCGGATTTCGTTTGTTGTACAACCGCGTGTGACGCACTGGTTCCACAATGCATCGGTGTTTGAGCGCGGGCCGCTGGTCTTTTCGCTTCCGCTGGATGGCGAGTGGACGGCACTGAAGACGCATGCGGAAAAATCGGCGGACTGGGAAATCACCCCGCGGCGGCCATGGAACTTCGCGGTCGAACTGGGCAACTGCGCGGTGCGGGTGAAAGAAACTGAGTTGGGCAGCAACGTTCCGTTTGATTACAAATCCCCGGGGGTGGAACTCCTGGTCGAGGCCAAACAGGTTCCAAGCTGGCACGAATCGGAGAACTCCGCGGGACCCGTTCCAGCCAGTCCTGTCGCTTCGACGGAGCCCGTTCGAACGCTCAGGCTGGCGCCATACGGGTCAGCCAAGTTGCGCATAACGGAGTTTCCATATCTTGATCAGCGCGCAAGCTGCCAAGGATCGCGCACAGAAGCGGCCGCCGGTGGGGATTAACCTGGAAGCGGCATGTACAGGTTGTTCGCGGGCCTGCTCGTTTGCTGCTGCCTCTTCGCTGCCGAGTCGAATCGGCAGCAGATCATTCAGGCGCTTCGAAATGGCAATCCGCGAGAGGCCGAGCAGTTGTCTGCAGCAGAGTTAGAGACCGCACCCAGCGCGGTGATATGGGCGCTGAACGGGATGGCGCATTTGCAGTTGCATGAAAGTGAGGCAGCTCTCGCATCCTTTCGTAGTGCCCTCAAGCTCGATTCCAACTACTTGCCGGCTCTAGAAGGTGCAGCACAGGTACTCTACGCGCAAGGGAGTCAGGACGCGGCGCCACTTTTGAAGCACATTGTGAATCAGCGTCCGAACGATCTCACGAGTCATGCGATGCTCGCCGCACTGGCTTATAAGCGCAACGATTGTGCAGCAGCGATAACTGACTTTTCACAGGCCGAGGCGCTGATTGCGTCAGAGCCGGCCGCTCTTCGCCAGCAAGGCGCCTGCTATTTGAGACTGAAAGAGCCGGAGAGCGCCGTACAGGTTTTCGAGAAGCTGCTGCAACTCGTGCCGGCAGACCCGAAATCGCGTTATGAGCTCGCGATCGCGCAACTCGCGGCGAATCATCCGGAACAAGCGCGCACCACACTGGCGCCGCTGACAAACGGCGGGAAGCCGAATTCGCAAGCGCTGAATCTGACCGCGCAGACGTATGAAGTGCAAGGCGACACAACCAATGCCGTTCAGGTATTACGTCAAGCGATTCTGGCAAATCCCGATGTGGTCGGCAATTATCTCGATTTTGCTACGTTGTCGCTGATTCACCGTTCCGCGAATGTGGGTATCGACGTGGTTTCTATTGGCATAAAACGGCTTCCGGCTGCGGCCCCGTTATATCTCGCACGAGGCATTCTTTATGTCGAGTTGGGGCAATACGACAATGGCGCCCGGGACTTCGAAACAGCCGAGAAATTGGATCCGTCCGGAGGCGAAGCATCGGTCGCGCTCGGCATGGAATCGCTGCAGACCAGCAACTTAGCGAAAGCGGAGACGGAACTGCGAGCGCGCATCGCGCGGCAGCCTGGAAACGCGGCGCTGTACGATCTGCTCGGGGAGACGCTGCTTCGGCGCGGGGCGGCGCCCGGATCGGCTGGTTTCGCAGAAGCGTTGCGGGTCACGAACAAGGCGCTGTCGATTAACCCTCGTCTTGCCACGGCACGCGACTTACTCGGCAGGTTATATCTCGAAAGCGGGGATATCGCGAAAGCCATCGAACAGAGCAGGCTGGCCGTGAAAGAGAATCCCGAAGATCAGAGCGCCGTGTATCACCTGATTCTCGCGCTCCGCCGCTCTGGAGATACTGCGGACCTTCCCGCGCTCACGCGCCGGCTTGCTGAGTTACGAACGTCCGCCATGAAGCGGGAAGGTGAGGAACGCAGGTTCTCTCTGGTCGAGGAGGGTAAGTGAATCGGCGCGATTTTCTGGCGAGAACGGGTATCTATGCGGCCGTTAGCGCGGCATCTGTGCGGCGCCTCATTTGCGGGCCGCCATCCGGCTATGAACCGGGGCGAATACCGAATGAATACTCGTTGTTCCTTCCTGGGGAAAGTGAGACTCTGGCGCGACCGCCGAAACTGCGAACGATTTCAGGCGGGTCCGTGTACTTGGACGGAAGCACCAAAGCGCTTCGACCCGGAGAGGACATCGACGGCTGGCGCTTGCTCGCTGTGACATCGATGAACGGCTCCGATACGGCCGTTTTCGAAAAGCGGGTTTCACATCAAGGTGCGATCGTCTATGTCACCGAAGCAGGTGGAGAAATCCTTCGCATCCGCGTTGGAATCGGACAGCTTTCCAAGATCCGGCCGCGCCCCATCCATGCGCCGGCTGTCCAATTCAAGCGTGAATCGCCCTATCGTCCCGGACCGGATCGCCTGGCGGCGTACATCCTCAATTCAAATGAGGATCCCTGCTACGAGAACGTTGCGGCACTTGGGCCCGAATACATAGGATGGACACTCGTTGCTAACGAAGAGTCTGGCCCGCGAGGCTCCTTGTTTCTGCAAGCAGACGGCGTATCCCGTAAATACCCGGAAGCTAGCAACGCAGAGGAAGCATGGGCGCCCGATCTCGAGAGTGCCCTCTTCGACCCTCTACAAATCTTGCCGGATACTTATCCGGAGCTTTTATGCGCTACAAGCCGGGCTTCAGCAAGCGAACACTGCTCGGCGGATACTTGCCGGTTGCGCACACCGGCGTTTGGAATCCGGATATGCGATCGGGTTATGAAGTGACGGTATTACTGCCTCCCGGCGTCGATGCCAAGCCGATGGCGATGGTGCGCGGCATAATGCCAGCCGAGTTGGCGGAAGATGAACGCGGTGAGCGAAGCGGCGGTCAGTTTTACGTGACCCGCTACTGGGGCGGGAGCTGGGGATCAGTTCTGGTCGGAGCTGGCTGGCATCGCGAATCGCTGGGAGCATCTGTACAAAGACCGCATGCGCGTCGACATTCCCGATCGATGGCTGCTCGATGCCGCGCGCGCGGGACTAACGCTGGCGAGATGCAGCTACAGAGGATTACATCCGTCTTACCAGATCGGCGAAGGAGCTTACACCAAGATTCCCGAACGAGTCATGCGCTCTTTCCTGTCGCCCATTACGAATTTGTGTGGGCGCATCAGTTATGGAATCTGACAGCCGAGGTTGAGCCGTATTTTCAGTTTTACCTGGACAAGTACGTTCTTCCGGACGGAAATTTTCTGTACAACACGCAGGACCAGGTCGAGGCGCCCCTGAATGTGGGCGTGTTCCTGTGGAACTCTGCCCGAGCGTACGACTACACGAAAGACATCGTCGCATTGCAGCACCGCCTACCCGTGCTGCGCAGCATGATCGGTTACGTTCTCTCGCGCTATGAATACAGCCAGCGTACTTATCCCGCGGACGATCGTCGCTATGGCCTGATCTGGGGATCGCCAGAAGCGGATCTGGGAGATCCACACAACGACTATCCGAACTCGCATCCATACTATTTTCAGAACGCAGCCTGGACTTGGCGCGGGTTGAAGGAGCACGCCCGGTGCTTGCGGAACGCCGCGCATGAACATGCTCTGCCGGAGCTTGAAAGCGAAGCCGAGCGCATCGCACTCGATAGCCGCTCAAATGCGGTCCTGTATTGAGCGTTCTCTTGCTGGAACAGTGAAAGCGGGAAACGTAGCGCATGCGAGCGGCCGGGATCACGCCGTTCACGCCGGACGATATTAACCGCGAGTCCCTCTCATTTGTCGAGTTATGAGAACCACCGATTCATGATGGACTGGTTCACGGCGGATTGGGGTGATCCGGCTCTGGACCTCGGACATTTGAAACATCGCGAACTTGCCGGCCAACAGATCTGGGTCTGCACACCGATGGTGATTGGCCGCGGACATCGAACTTCATGGCGCATGGAACGCTGGCGGTTCGCATTCGTCAGGATGATTACCGGCCATTTCTGCTAACCTTGTACGCATTGTGCTGCTATGCGGCGGATTGCGGGAACCGTTATTCGCCCGAAGACGCGTACCTTCCGGGAAGTTACGCGGGCGAAGGCAATAAGTATGGATGGTCGGCGGTTGTCAACAGCGTGCTTCAACCTACCATGGGGTTGCGCTGGCTGCTCTGTTACGAGGAATCAGATCATGACGTGTGCCATCTACAGAAGGCCGCACCGAAGCACTGGTTTGCCTCAGGCGAAAAGATCAATGTTGAGCAATGTCCAACCCGTTTCGGGCTATTGAACTGGAGTACAGTCGCTAAGAGTAACTCCGAATGGCAAGTGAGCGTTACTGCTCCGAGCGGCTTCGCCGCACAACTGCGCATACACATTCACCCGCCAGACAATGCCGCTCTGAGATTCACGTCAGGCGGCCGGGTCGAACATCAGTACGTCGTTCTGGAAGCAGCGGAAATCAAGTCCGGACAACGCGTCGATCTCACGGTTCGCAGTTCGTAGCCGGACTGCTACGATGACGCAAGTGACCCGTCGCGGTTTCGTGCGCAGGCTTTCGGCTGCGGCGTTTCTCTCGTCAAAATATCTGGCTGCGCAAGGGCGGCCGCAACTGCCGGTCTTCTCCGATGTGCGGGACAAAACCCGCATTGGCTTTGTTTGCAATACTTCGCGCACGCCGGAGAAGTACCTCATTGAGACCATGGGCGGCGGGGTCGCATTGTTCGATTACGACGGCGATGGCCGGCTAGACATCTTCTTCGTCAACGGAGCGGCACTTAAGCCGCATATGACGGCGACCGAGATGCCGGACAAGTCAGACCCGAAATTCTGGAACAGGCTGTATCACAACAACGGCGATGGGACATTCACAGACGTAACGGGACGCGCGGGTGTGAAGGGACATTCTTATGGCCAGGGCGTTGCAGTGGGCGACTACGACAACGACGGCCGCCCGGATCTGTTCGTCACCAACTACGGGCGCAACATCCTGTACCACAACAACGGCGATGGGACGTTCACCGACGTGACGGACAAGGCGGGCGTAGCGGGGGGCGGCTGGTCGGTGGGCGCGTGTTTCGTCGATTACGACCGCGACGGCAAATTGGATCTGATGGTGGTGCGCTATCTCGATTGGGATTTACAGAAGAACCCATGGTGCGGCGATGCGTCCCGCAACTTCCGCGCATACTGCCATCCCAGCGTCTTCAAACCGGCAACGTACATCCTGTATCACAACAATGGCGACGGGACGTTTACTGACGTGACTGTAGCTTCCGGTTTCGCTGCGCATCCCGGTAACGGCCTGGGCGTGGATATCAACGATTTCGATCACGATGGCTGGCCGGACATATTGGTTGCGAACGACACGTTGCCTCAGCAGCTCTTCCGAAACAATCACGATGGTACGTTCACCGAAGTTGGAGAACGCAGCGGACTCGCTTTCGATGAAGACGGCCGAACGTTTTCCGGCATGGGAGTATCGTTTGAGGACTACAACAACGATGGTTGGCCCGACGTGTTCATCGGCGATCTAGCCGACCAGAAGTACGCGCTTTATAAGGCATTCGGGGACGGCAAGACGTTTGAGTACGTCACGAATACCAGCGGAGTGGGTGGAATTAGCATGCTCCATTCCGCGTGGGGCACTAAATTTTTTGATTACGACAACGACGGTCTTAAGGATCTACTGGTCGCCCAGAGTCACGTGATGGATAACATCGAGCAGACACAGCCGTCGGTTCACTACCGCGAGCCTCTGCTGTTAATGCGTAACGTCGACGGCCGGTTTCAGGATGTGTCCGCGGTTTCGGGCGACCCATTTCGTCGGGCTGTCGTGGCGCGCGGCGCGGCCTTTGGCGATATCGACAACGACGGGTTCCTCGATTGCGTCGTCAATTGCCTGGATGGCCCACCTATGATCCTCCGTAATCACGGAAATGGGAACCACTGGGTCAGCATCGACACAACCGGGACTGTGAGCAATCGGGACGGCATCGGCGCAAAGATCCATGTGGTGACACCGTCCGGCAAACATCAGTACGCGATGGTCGATACGGCCGGGAGCTACCTTTCCGCGAGCGACAAGCGCGTTCACTTCGGACTCGGCGAGGAGAAACAGATAAAAGTGCTCGAAATTTCATGGCCGAGCGGGATCCAGCAACGACTTGAAAACATTGCCGCCGATCAGTTCCTTCATGTCAAGGAACCCGATCAAGCGCCGGGGAAGTAGTAAGACTTTCCCATTGTGCAGACGGCTGGTCCGCGATAGAACCGAGAAAGCCTATGTACCTCGGACGAATCGTCCTTACCTTGACGCTCCTTGCGCGCCTGCTGTGTGCCGCTCCGTTTTCCGGTGAGCAGGATGCAGACACATTTCACAATCCGGTTTTGCCTTCGGGTCCGGATCCGTGGGTCGTTTTTCATGATGGGTTCTATTACTTCATGTGTTCGACGGGGGTCAACCTGACAATTTGGAAAGCGCGGAGCATTGCCGATCTGCGCACTGGCGAGAAGAAAATCGTGTGGACGCCGCCCGCAACAGGTCCTTACTCGCACGAGATCTGGGCACCGGAACTGCACAGGTTCAACGGACGCTGGTACATCTACTTCTCCGCGGATAACGGAGACAACATGAACCATCGCGTCTGGGTGCTCGAAAACAGCACAGCCGATCCGATGAGCGCCAACTGGTACATGAAGGGAAAAATCAGCGATGCGGGAGATCACTGGGAGATCGACGGTTCCGCGTTCGAAGTGAAAGGGCAACTCTATTTCATTTGGTCAGGGTGGGCAGGGCCGCGCCAATGGCACGCAACGGATCTACATCGCCGCGCTAAAGAATCCATGGACGATGAAGGGGAACCGAGTACTCCTCTCGACGCCTGAGTTTCCCTGGGAGAAGGCCGGAGACCTCGACGCAAAACGAAACCTCGATGAGAATCCCGGAATGTTCCGAAAAGATCCGATTCACATCGACGTCAACGAAGGTCCGGAGATTCTGCTGCACGGAACCAAGATCTTCCTGATTTACTCGGCTAGCGCGTGCTGGACGGACTACTACGAGCTCGGGATGCTCAGCGCCTCGGTAAACGCGAACCTGCTTGATCCCACGTCCTGGTCGAAGAGCGAATTGCCGGTCTTCTGGGAATCGCCGGAAGCCCAAGCGTTCGGTACCGGTCACAACGGCTTCTTCCAATCGCCGGACCACAAAGAGGACTGGATCATTTACCACGCCAATCCCGAGCCCGGGCAAGGCTGCGGAGGACATCGTTCTCCCAGAGCGCAACCCTTCAAATGGAATCCCGATGGAACACCTGACTTTGGTCGGCCCGTACCGCTCGATCAGGCTCTAAAACGTCCTTCCGGAGAAGTCCATTAAGCGATTCCGCAGAGATCCGCACTGGCGTGGTGCTGCTATCGTAATCTCCGAGAAGAGGGAATGGGGCGCACGGCTAGTCTTGCTGGACGGCATCGAGTTTTTGGGCTCGTGCTCCTGCACGCCTGTATGTCTGTTGCCCTTTGCGGCGCGGATTCGCTGGACGCCACGGCTCCGACACTACAGTCTATTGGTTCGCTGTTGAGTCCGATCGACACAACATCCGGACGGCAGGTCACATTGCGTGGTGTTGTCACGCTTGCACGCAAACGGGAAATGTTTGTGCAGGATCAGACGGGAGCGCTGCCCGTATTTACAAATGCCGTGACCGAGTTGTCGATCGGCGATGAAGTCGAACTGCAAGGCGAAGTGCGCCGCGAGGTTTCGTCTGCCTATCTGACGAGCGCGACAGTTCGCAAATTGTGGTCCGGATCGGCGCCCGTGCCGGTTTCGCTCACGCCGGATCAGGGGGCCGAAGGCAGCTTCAACAACTGGCTCATTGACACCGAGGGCCGGCTCTTGAAGAAAAACGTGGGCGATGGCTTGCTTCGTCTGACGTTGGAAGGCAACGGGCAAATCTTCGGCGCAAGTCTCACCTTGTCTTCTCCGCTTCAGGGCAGCACCCAATTTGCGAAAAAGCTCGAAGAAGGGAGCCTGTTGCGCATCGTCGGCGTGTGTACTGGCGCACCAAATCTGAAAGATTCGGTGGGCAGCGCGTTCGTGGTTCTGATGCGCTCGACGGATGACATTCGCGTCATCAGCGCCGCTCCGTGGTGGAATCTGCAACATGCCATCTGGCTTGGCTGCCTTTCGCTTGCCCTAGTCTCGTTTCTATTTTGGCTGCGTCATCGGGCGCTGAACCTGCGTTTCCAGGCGATTGTGGAAGAGCGGTCTCGCATCGCGCGCGAAATGCACGACACGCTCGCGCAAGGTTTCTCCGGTCTGACGTATCAATTGGAAGGGCTCGAACAGGAGCTCAGCACGTCGGCCGAAAAGACCTCCGTCGAGCGCCATCTGAGTCTCGCGTTGCAATTAGTTCGCCACTGCCGGGAGGAGGCGCACCGGTCGATCTTCGCGCTGCGCTCACTTACGCAAGCGAACCCGGACTTACTCGAGCTGCTCGACGCATCGTGCCAAAACTTGAAAGAAGCGAAAGGTGTGCGCCTGGTTACATCGCGCGAAGGGCGGACGGCTCCCATTCCCGAACAGACGCTCAACCATCTGCTGCGGATCGGCCAAGAGGCCATCACGAATGCGCTCCGCCACTCCTCTGCCACTCACATTTCGGTGATGCTGAAGTTTCATGACGGCGCCTGCGAATTAAGCATCAAGGACGACGGTAGCGGGTTTGATTTGAATTCTCCGCTCACCAGCAGTCTGGGTCATTTCGGACTCATAGGCATGCGGGAACGGGCAAAGCACATCGATGGCGAGCTGGCGATTCATTCGGAGTTGGGGAGCGGGACCACGGTTTCGATTACGACAACGCTGCTCGGTTCAGGAGCGGAGGGCACACTCCAGAAGGTTCGTGGTTTTATCGCGCTCCGCCGAGCCAATGGAAGACAAAGCTCATGAATAAGATTCGGGTCCTCATCGTAGACGACCACATCGTTGTGCGCCTCGGTTTGCGCACGCTGATCCAAAGCCAGACGGATATGGAGGTGGCAGGCGATGCCGCGAATGGCCTCGGCGCGCTCGCGCTTCTGCCGGAATGCCGGGCGGATGTCGTACTGCTCGATTTGCGCATGCCCCAGTGTCCCGGCATCGAGACATTACAGCGCATTCGGGCAAGCCATTCCGCGGTTCGGGTTTTGATGCTAAGCAGTTTCGGAAGTGAAGAGGATATCTATCAAGCGCTGCATGCCGGCGCGAGTGGATACATATTGAAGGATACGGGCAGCGAGGAGTTGCTGAAGGCGATCCGCACCGTTCATGCGGGCCGCGCCTGGATTCCACCGCACGTCGCAGAGCGATATCATCACCGGCTGGAGCAACCGCAGCTTACAAATCGTGAACTCGAAATTCTTCGCTGGGTATTCCGTGGCCTGAGTAATAAAGAGATCGCGTACGAATTGCAAGTTGCCGAAAACACCGTCAAGAACCATGTGAATAACCTGATGGCGAAGCTGGGCGCGAAGGACCGTACACAGGCAACCCATGTCGCGCTTCTCCGCGGTCTGCTTTCAGTAGAATAGGCTGTTGATTTCTCGTAGATCGGCCATGAAACACTGGTTAGCAGTCATCTGCGGAGGACTGGCGTTAGCAGCCGTCGCAACGGGCGGTACGGCAGCTTACCGCTGGTTGGTACACGCCGAGCTGTTGCAGCGGTACCAGGATTCCTTCCAGAGATCCGGACGTGTCCGATTGGCGCTTTTACGGTGGCTCTTGGGCTGTGAACGACGGCATGCTCGAAAACCTGAGCAGCGCTCGCGGTGATAAAGCCATCACAGGCAGCGAGCGATGGCGAGATTACATCGTTGAAACGGATCTCAGGCTTGATGCCGATCCGGCTGATTCGATGTGGGGAGACGCCGGAGTCCTTCTGCGGGTGTCCGATCCTTCCATTGGCGTAGATTCCTACGATGGATACTACGCGGGGATTGGATCGGAAGGCAGCGTGCTCTTACTTGGGCGGGCCAATTACACCTGGGTGCGCTTGGGATCCGCACCCCTCGGCGTGCCTGCGCGTAAAGGGTCGTGGTTTCACCTCAAAGTGCTTGTCAAAGGCTGTTACTTTGAGGCCAGTGCACGCGACCTGCTGACTGGAACGCAATCACGGCTGACTTACTTTGATGCTGACTGCACAAAGCAAGCGGGAGCCGTCGGGATCCGATCCTTCGGCATGCCGGCTTGCTGGCGGGACTTCGTGGTGCGGCGTCCGGACTCATGACTTAGCCAGTTGAGACGTATCTCGTCGGCTGGTCATATCGCGAATTTGCGCGGTGTTCAGGTTCGTCTTAGTGGCCAGCGCGACCTGTGTCTGCAGAACACGCGGCCCGTTGTAACCGCCGTGGAAAACATCGCCCAGAATACGAATGGCGGCATTGCCCATCGAGTAAGAATCCTGTACGACGAGAGAATCGATGAGGCCATGTTCGATCAACGGCAGCAAATCGATTTCCTGCGCAACGCCGACTAGCTTCGGTCCGTGGTGCGTGTGGGCCCGCAGCGCGATCACAGTTCCGCGGACCGCGAAAGTATCTGATGCAAAGAAAGCGCTGATCGAGGGGGTCTGGGTGAGAACGTCACTGACCACCTCCCTGGACCGCACGGCGTCGGAAAGACCGTATCGCACGACTACGATTCGGATAGACGGAAAATGTGATTCGATCGTGGAAATGAATGCCCGTTCCCGATTCACGGCGGCTTCGACGGTCGGGCTCACGCCGATAACAGCAACATCTCCCCGCCCGGCGAGAACGTCGCCCATGCGCATGGCCGCTATCCGGCCGATCTCTTGTGGGTCGCTGCCGATGAACGCTTCGTAGGCGCTGCGGTCCACCATTACGGGCGACTCCACTACGACCAACGGAATGCCTTCCGCTTTCGCGTGCCGGACTGCCGAAGCCAAGACAGACCCATGTGAGGGCGCGAGCACAATCCCGTCCACGCCCTGGCGTATGAAGTCTTCCAGCATTAGAGCCTGCTGCGCGTAATTGGTTTCAGACTGTGGAGCGTTCCAGATGATCTGTAAACCGTTGTGCGATGCGGCGGCGAGAGCGCCTGCGTGTAAGTTTTCCCAATAGTCAATAGCCGTCGTCTTAGGTAGCACAGCCACTTTCCGTGTTCGGCGGGATGAGCACGCTCCAGCTATCACAACGAGCCCGGATACAAGTGCCGACCCAACTTCGCGCCGGGTCAGACGCGCATAAATCGAACTGTTCGAAGACACTGTAATCCTTTCTAGTCAGGCAGCTCCCGAGCGGTACTAGTGAATATTTCCCATTGCCGCAATCGGCTACTTGCCTTAGATTACTTCACGAGAA
Organism: uncultured Acidobacteriaceae bacterium; assembly: GCA_963795905.1. GTDB lineage: Bacteria > Acidobacteriota > Terriglobia > Bryobacterales > Bryobacteraceae > Bog-105. The sequence continues at coordinate 52,227 of CAWCJG010000007.1, forward strand.
GTGTATTCAGCACTTTTCCGCCGGGGACGTGTCTCCGGCACACGGGGGTTTTTGTAGAAGATCCGGACACGGACGGCATAAATGCCGCGGGATGTGCGGACTCACGACGACACTGTCGACTTTTCGGAGGTTATCTTGCCTACTTTACGGCGAAACATCTCGTCTCGCTACTTACTTTTATTGCTGTCTTTGCTGCTTGCGTCGCCAGTAATGGCGCAGACCAGCGGAGGCGCGCTCGCCGGAATAGTTCTCGATCAAAGCGGCGCCGCCATTCAAGGCGCTACGGTGGTTGCGAAGAACGAATCCACGGGAGTTCAATTCACAACCAACACGGGACCGGACGGCGGATTCCGCTTCCCCGCACTTGGTATTGGTACATATGATGTCACGGCATCGCAAACGGGTTTCACGACTCAAACGCAAGCCGGCGTAAACGTGCAGATCGCTTCGACTGCGACCGTCAAACTGACCCTGCAGGTCGGCGCGACGGGTACGGAAGTGACGGTTCAGGCGAGTCCAACGCACATTGAGACGGAGAGCTCAGACGTAGGAACCGTCATCACCTCAAAGCAGGAAGTTGAGCTTCCGCTGGCGCTGGGTGGAGTCGGCGCGCTGCGTTCGCCGGAAGCCTTCGTCTTCCTTGCGCCTGGCACCTCAGGGCCGGGAACGGCGAATAGCAACAACGGGATCTTCATCTCGAAAATCGGCGGCGGCCAGAGCTTTGGCAACGACGTGCTGCTGGACGGCACCAGCATACTCAGGACGGAGAATGGCTCGTCTTTCGATGAAGCGGCGCCTTCCGTCGAAGCTATCTCCGAGTTTCGCGTGATCACGTCGACATTCCCGGCCCAGTATGGCCGCACCACGGGCGGTATCGAGGTGTTCGGAATAAAGTCGGGGACGAACGAGTTCCACGGCACCGCTTACGACATTCTGCAGAACGATGACCTGAATGCGAATAGCTGGTTCAATAACGCTTTCGGGGCCTCGCGGCAGTTGGACAAGAAGAACGACTACGGCGGCAATTTGGGCGGCCCGGTAATCATTCCGAAGTTTTACAACGGCAAGGACAAGACGTTCTTCTTCTTCAATTGGGAGCAGTACAACCAGCACATCGGCGGAACCATCGACAGCATCGTCCCGACCGCGGCGGAGCGGGGCGGTGACTTTTCGGCATTGCTCACCAGCAACTTGCTCGGCACGTGCGGCGGCCCGGGCGGACAGCCGATATTCTCGGGTGAAATTTTCGATCCGACTACGACTTATAAAGCTGCAAATGGCGATGTATGCCGCAAGCCCTTTCCTAATAACGTGATTCCTCCGAGCATGATCTCGGCGGTCGCGAAGAATTTCTTAGGCTACTTGCCGGCTCCGAATACTTCCCTGGCAAACGGCGATAACTACCAGTTGACCAGTTCTTCCCCGCTGCAGAATACGACTTACACGCTCCGCATCGACGAAAACCTAACTGAAAAGAGCAAGTTTTTCGCCACCTATGATACGCGTGAGAACGCGCGCTATACCAGCGGCAGTCAGACCTTCCCAGGGCCCGCCGACTCGAACGGGTGGAATCAGAACTTCGTCACCCACTACGGCCGCTTCGGGTGGAGCTACGTCTTTAGTCCGACCATGTTGAACGATCTCCATCTGGGATACAACCGCACCAACAGTCAGAACTACACTACCGGCGCAGTTGAGGCGCTTAGCGGCAATTTCAATTGGGCCGCCAAGCTCGGCATCGCAGGGATCAGCGGAACGGAGTTCCCGATCGTGAACATGGGTGAAGGTGTTCCGGCGATCGGGCGCGCCAACAACGACGACAACGTCGATAACGGCGAGCGCCTGAACGACACCATCACCTGGGTCAAAGGGCAACCACAACCTTACGATGGGATTCGATTTCCGCAATCAGCTATATGCAACGTATGCCAATGACACCGACACCGGCGTGTATAACTTCGCTCGCGCGCAAACAGCCGGAGGCATCGGGGTTGTCAACTTCACAGGAACCAGCGGAAACGGAGTCGCCAGCTTCCTGCTCGGCGATCTCACGAATGCGAACGCCTTTCTGCAGGGGCACGTGCCGCGTTGGACGTTCCAATACTATGCGGCGTTCATCCAGGACGACTGGAAGATAAGACCCCATCTTACGCTGAACCTGGGACTTCGTTGGGATGTCGATGTGCCCCGTAAGGAATCGCACAACGATACGTCCGACTTCTCTCCGACAGCACCGAACCCAGCGGCCGGCAACCTGCCGGGAGCAATGGTTTTTGGCAATACCTGCAGCGGTTGCAATCCGAAATGGGCTGACACGAAGTACCACGACTTCGGCCCGCGACTCGGATGGGCGTGGAATCCGAATGGCGGCCGCTTCGTTTTCCGCGGCGGTTACGGAATCCTCTACTCGCCGCTACAGTACACAGACTTCGGGGGCAGCCAGGTTCAGGGCTACTCGGCTACTCCCACGTTCAACAGTTCCAACGGTTTCGATCCCGCCTTCAATTGGGACGCCGGATTCCCGGCATTCGCGCCGCCGCCCTTCACGAATCCGTCTGTAGTCAACGTCGGTAACCCGAACTACATTCAACCGCGTTTTGGGCAGCCCGGCATTATCCAGAGCTGGAGTTTCCAGGTACAGGCACAGGTTCAGAAAGACACCATTGCCACCGTCGGATATGTCGGCCAGCGGGCGCAAAACCTTCGCTCGGCGATTATGAACGTGAATAACATTCCGATCGGCGATCTCGCTCTCGGTCCGGTGCTCGGCCAGCCTTTCGTAGGTAACACGCTAGGCGTCAACGCACCGTATCCGTCGTTCCTGTCGGATTGGGGCAGCGGCGTCAGCCTGCAACAAGCGCTCCGCCCGTTCCCGCAGTACAGTTACATCTACACGGACGTGCTGCAAAACATTGGGCAGTCCTCATATGAATCGTTGCAGGCCACTATCGAACATCGTTTGTCGGCGGGCATCAGCCTGCAGGGATCGTTTACGTGGGAGAAGATTCTGACCGATGCCGACAGCATTTTGCCGGGCATCAACGGAGGCATCGGCCAGATCCAAAATCCCGATGATCTAAATCAGGAGAAGGCGCTCAGCAGTCAGGACGTGCCGCTGACGTTCACCGCAGCGATCCTGTATCAATTGCCGTTCGGTAAGGGCAAGCCGTTCCTACGCAGCGGGATCGGGTCGGCCGTGCTGGGCAACTGGCAGGTCGGCGCGGTGCTACGTTATCAATCCGGCACACCGATCAGCTTCGGTTGCGCAAACGGCATTCCGGGTTGGGATAACTGCGTGCGCTTCAATCGGGGCGGTGCGCCGCTATTCAGCCAAAGCGTGCGCAACGGCACCTTTAACCCGCTTACGGATCGTTATTTCAGTCCGGTTTGCACTTACGCGGGCGAGAGCGGCTGCGGCTTCGCCGACCCGAATACACAACTCATCGCGGCGGGCAGTTCCACAACTATCCAACAAGCCCGCGGCGGAGCGTATGCCCTTGGTAACATGCCGAGAAACAACCCCGACGCCTTTGGGCCCAATTACTATAACGAGGACATCAGTATCCTGAGAAACTTCAAGATATTCGAGAACCTGCAGTTGCAGTTGAAAGGCGAGTTACTCAATGCATTCAATCGCCACATTTGGGCGGTGGCGGACGCAATTGATGCGGCGCCATACGATCCGAACTTCGGGCTTGTGACGAATACACTAGATTCGCCTAGAATCGTGCAGTTTACAGGACGAATCACCTTCTAACCGTAGAAATGACCCAGCGGGCTGCCATGAAATACTTCGCAGCCCGCTTTCTTTATTCACCGGGCTCGCACGGCCGGGGCTTTATCCACGAGCATCCTACCCTGATCCCCATTACTTGGGGATTGTGCCCGAATCTGCGCGAGACGGCGCAAAAGACCGGGAACTTCAGCCGTCTGGCCCGTCCGCCGCAGCGTCAGAATCATGTGGTAGAGCGCAGTTGCATCTCGCGGATTTCCACGCAACGCTGTCCGGCTCTCCGTTATTGCGTCTTCCGTTCTGCCTTCTTGCAGATAAAGTCTGCCCAGCACATCATGGGCAACGGACAGGTTCGGGTTTTCCTGGACAGCCATTCGCGCCGCGCTCACTGCCTCGTCAAATTCTCGCGAGCCGGGCGGTGCTCCGTTCCTTACAATAGTCTCTGCAAGCACGTAGTGCAGCATGGGATCGTTCGGATGTTGTCGCAAGCTTTCCCTCGCATCAGCTTCGGTTCTGGCAGGGTCGCCGCGCTGCAATTCAGTCAAGCCAATTGCGCCGGCCGCTTCCGCGGGATCGAGAGATTGCGCCGTCTGAAGGTCCGTTGCAGCGTCATCGTACCGTCCGAGTTCCGCGTACGTAATGCCCCTCGATACAAACAGAGGAGCGAAGGATGGATGCGCCTTGATACCCGCGTTCAGCGCCTCCAAAGCCGCGGTGAACTGTTTGATGGGCAGACATGCATTCGCGAATCGGACGTAGTGCATTGCGTTCGAAGGATCAAGCACAATCGCGCGGGCAAATACCTTTACGGCAGCATCAGGACGGCCCGACGCCGCATAACTCTCTCCCAGCAATTCCAACGCATCCGCATTCAAAGAGACAGCTTGCGGACCCAAACGCGCGATCACATCTTCATAACGGCGCGCCAGGAATTCAGCTACGGCGGCATCATACGTGGCTTTCGCATTGCCCGGATCCTCCTTTGCAATGCGCTTGAACACCGGGGCCGCTTCGGCAAAGCGTTTCTGATTCACCAGACATGCGCCGAATTCGCGCTGCGCGGTGGCGGCATCGGACGCGAGTTCATCCCGTGCGGCCGCGCAGTCCCCGTGCTCAAAATCGATGCCGGCCAGCATGCGGTGAACCTCTGGTTCTTCGGGCCGCAACTGCTCGAGTTTCTTCAAGTGAACGGACGCGGCCGGGTCGCGTGCTTCGTACTCCATACGCGCCGCGCTCTCAAGCGCTGGAACGTAATCCGGCGCGTACTGAAGCGCCTGCCGGAACGACTGCAACGCCGCCCCCCTCTCGCCTGCTTGCGCGTGCGCAATGCCATCCAATGTCCACAGCCGGGGATCGCGAGGAGAGGCTCTAAGCGCGTCACCTATAAGTTGCAGCGCCTCGGCATTCTTGCCGGACCGCAAATCGTCCGCGATCTGGTGTCCAATATCCTGGGCCAAGCCGGACTGCAGCGAACACGTAGCAAGAAGTGCGGGAGCATAGCGCCTGAACCACCGTCGCAAAATAGAGAGTTGCCGCATGCAAGGATCTAATTGTTACGGTAGTATCTTCCGTTTCTGCAGCCCAGGCAAGTTCTCGCAGGCGATTCTTCTTGCGGCGATTGCGGCTTGCCTCTATGGCGCGACGAACGTCGATGACGTGCTATCGAGCTCGGCGCACGCACTCGAACATGCCAACTATAAGGCAGCATGCGATATTCTGCAACCCGCCAGCGCGCAGTTTCCGAATGATCCGAACATCTGGAACATGCTGGGGATTTGCGAATCGGAACTGGGTAGAACGGCAATTGCAGAACGGGCATTCGAGCGGGGTTTGAAACTCGCTCCGAAGTCCGTTTCTCTGCTTGAAAACAGCGGACTGCTCTACTTCCGCAAGGGCGATTTCCCCACGGCGAAAAACCAGTTAGCGCGCGCCGTGTCTTTCGGGAGTTCTAAGCCGGGTGTCGCCTTCAGTCTCGCGGCGTCAGAAATACGAACGGGGCAGCCGCACGATGGTTTAGCGGATCTGATCAAACTCGAACCGGCTTTGTCGAACCAGGCGGCCTATTGGACTGAACGCGGATGGGTGGAATGGGACCTGAAGCAGCCGGGGGCGGCGACCAGCTTCGATCGCGCGCTTAGCTTAGACCCGAACGATGTTCGCGCGCTAAATGGAGCAGCCTCGATTGCGGAAGCCGATAACAATTACGACAGAGCACTGAGCTTGCTTTTGACTGCCCGAAAGGCTTCACCAGATGACTTGACGACGCTCTTGCATCTTGCTTCCATTTGCTTGCGGCGCGATCTGACGGTGGATGCGATGGACGCACTGAAGCGTGCCTACACGCTGGCGCCACAAAACAACCTGGCGCTGTTCCTGTATGCGCGAGTAAACATCAGCATTCAACATTGGCAGGAGGCGCACGATCTATTCACGCTGTTTGATCGTCGCGTGCCTCGCTATGCCCCTGCTCAGTTCGCGCTCGGCTGGCTGGATATAAAAATGGACCGTCTCGATGAAGCGCGTACGCACCTGGATAAGAGTCTGGCGCTCGATCCATCGCTCGTAGATGCCCGTTATCAACTCGGCCAGCTTGATCTGGACCAGGACCGGACGGCCGACGCGCGGCGCGAGTTAGAAAAGGTTCTTGCCCAGCAGCCGGGGCATGCAAAAGCAAACATCGCGATGGGAGATTTGCTCCTACGAAGTGGCGACTTGACCGGAGCAAAAGCGCGCTACGAGGTTGCAATTCATTCGGATCCCGATTCGGGCCCCGCACACTACAAGCTATCTACGATCCTGATCAGGCAGCACGATGCTGCAGCAGCGTATCGCGAACGCGAGTTAGGCGCCAAACTCAATGCCCAAGCGAACAAAGGGAGCAGGACTGTGCTGGTTTTGGCAGAGCCCGATGGACAACTGCTCACTGGGCCCCTCATCGGTTGGCGGGTGGGCAATGAAGCGCGGTGCGAAACTCTTGCTTTTTGGGCCCGTCACGCCGGTTCTGCTGATTGCCTCTACGATCTGCGATCAACAACCGGCGAACACGGCGTACGATCGGGGAGCTTGCCTCGTCGAATCGGGCCAATACGAAGCCGCCGCAGCTGAGTTTCGCGCTTACACTTCGAACCAGCCGAACGATTTCAAAGGCTGGTTGATGTTGAGCCGCGCCGAGTTGCATGCGAAGCGGTTCACAGCAGCGCAAGCGGACGCTACGAAAGCGGTCAATCTGAATCCTTCTTCCGTTGAGGCCTATCGAAGCCTGGGCGAAGCCGATCTGGAATTGCATCAGAACCAAGCCGCGTATGAAGCGTGGCTGAAAGCACACAAGCTCGACACTAAAGACGCGCGCGTCGATTATTACATCGGGCGGTTGTTTTTTGAAGCCGAGTTTTGGGAGGAATCAGCGGCCTGGTTGCGGCAAGCATATGAACTGGCTCCGCATGACTACGCTGTGATGACTTACTTAGGCATGGCGGCGGATCATCTGAATTTCGCCGACACCGCGATCAATTTGTACGATGCCGCGATTGAAGAAAGCAAGCGCCAAGGTAAGCCATACTCGTGGGCTTATCTCGCGCACGCTAAGCATCTGCATGAACAAGGCCGCGATGCCGATGCGCTTCATCTGCTGGAAGAGGCAGAACGGCTGTGCCCGGAAGCGCACGCGCTGGCCGAAGAAGGACAACTGCTGGCTCCAACTGAACCCGACAGAGCCGAATCTGTGCTCAGACGCGCCCTGTCAATGGACTCCACAATTCCCGAGGCACATTATCGCCTGGCGCTGCTGCTCAGATCGAAGGGCCAGGAACAGCAGGCTGAGCACGAGTTTCAGGAGTTTCGCACGACTCGTAGTGCGGAAGAAGCTTCGAAGAACTCCGTCCAGGCAATTCGTCGAGGAACCTGAAGACATCGACACATATGCTGCGCTTCATTTTCGCCACCCTACTATTCACCGCGTCGATTTATGCCCAGAGCGCTATTCAGATCACGATTCACGCTCAGGATCCGGGGAAACCGATTCCTCCAAGCGTGTTCGGTACCTTTCTTGAACCGATCGGCAACTCCACTTATAACGGCTTGTGGGCCGACCTGATACAGAACCCCTCGTTTGAGAGCGGACTTTGGAGCGCGGGTAACATGCGCTCCATGATGACTGCCGATCCACAATTGGCTCACGCTTCGCAGTTAGCGTTGCCGCTTCCGTGGGAGCCGCTCTATGCCGACGAAGGGAACCGTTACGAACCGCAGCGAGGGGATGCCGCAAACTCATTCGAATCTCTTGCGATCTTCGGCTTACCGGAACGGGAGGTGGGCGTCCGGCAGGAGATCTATCTTCCCGTACATCGCGAGCTGAACTATCGCGGCTCGCTATTTGCCAAGCATGTGAGCGGAAGCACTGTTCTGCGGATTTCTTTGCGGAAGCGGAACGCTCCGGAACAAAGGCTCGTTTTGACCGAGGTGCGTGCCTCGAGCACCGAGTGGCACAAGTATGAGTTTGAATTGTCCTTGAAATCCGGCCAGCTAGCCACACTAGAACCAGCCGATTTCGTCATCACTGTAGATGGCGACGAACGGACGCTCATCGATCAGGTGAATTTGTTTCCCGCCGATGCGATCGGCGGACTGGATCCGGACATGGTGCGTATGGCCAAGGAGATGCACACGCCTCTAGTGCGCTTTGGCGGGAACTTCACGTCTTCCTATCATTGGCGGGATGGGGTCGGTCCCGAGGACAAACGCGTGAGCATGCGCAATGTTGCCTGGGGCATTCCGGAAACGAACCAGTTTGGGACGGATGAGTTTCTTCATTTCTGCGAGTTGATCGGCGCACAGCCGCAGATCGCATTGAACCTGGGGAGCGGCACAAGCACAGAGGCCGCCGCCTGGGTCCGCTATGTCGACGAGCACTGGCGCGCTCACAGCGGCCTTCTTTGGGAACTAGGGAACGAGCTGTGGGGCGATTGGAATAACGGGTATCCGACATTGAACGAACTGGCGCATCGAACCTTAGAATTCAGCAAAGCGGTGAGGCAAGTGGATCCGCGTGCACGGCTGATTGCGACTGGTCAGGATCCCGACCACTTTCAGGAATGGAACGCTGCGGAGTTGAAGGATCCCGCGGGTACGTTCAATTTCCTGTCTACCCATTTCGTCGTCAACACCGATCGGCTTGCCGGGAGCGATCACTCACCGGATACGATTGCGCGTGACGCATTTGCTCTGCCCATTGGACTTGAACGCAAGCTGCGCGACATGCAAAGGCAAATCGACAGCGCTGGAGACCCGCAGACGCACATCGCGTTTACGGAGTGGCTGTTCCATGGCGCAAGTGGCAACGGAGAATCGACCCCGTCGTTCTCCAATTTTGGAGGCGCTATCACCGCCGCAGGATTCCTCAACATGATCCTGCGTAACACCAACATTGTGCCCGTATCCGATATGACCGGTATCATCGAATTCGCCGGTATCTGGAAGAGGCGTTCCCAAGTCTTTGGCACGCCCTCGTACTATGCATTTCGTATGTACTCCAGTTCGGATCCCAAAGCAGAGATTCCTGTCGAGAGTAACTCGCCGAATTACGACGTGCATGGCGGCGTAACCCGCCTGCCCGACATTCCCGCTGTGCCCTATCTCGATACAGTCGCGGTTCGTACTGGCCACGGCATTTCCCTGTTCTGCGTCAATCGAAATCTTAATGAAGATTTGAAAGCGGAGATTTCAATCAATGGTGCAACACCTGATGACGCGGTCGCGGTGGCGGAGTTGCTCGGTGCCAGCCTCTATGCTGAGAATGATGAGGTCCATCCGACGGCGATCGCTCCCCGGCATTCCGACGTAACAATGAACAGCTCAATGCTGGAGTTTGTGTTTCGGCACGCCAGCGTCACTCGCATAGACTTCAAGATGAAATAACCTTGACGGCAAAGTGATTGACATCTTACTGATTGGCGCGCATCCGGACGACGTCGAGTGGGGCGCCGGCGGAACCTTGCTCTTGCTGCGCGATCGCGGGTTACGGTTTGGAATGATCGACGTAACGGCGGGCGAGCTCGGATCGCGCGGCACACCCGAGCAACGAGCGAAAGAGGCAGAAGCGGCGGCGGCCTTTGCAGGCGCTGAGTTTCGGGAGAACCTCGGAATGCCCGACGGCGGTCTCGTCGATTCACCGGAAACACGCCGGGCGATCGCGTCCGTCATTCGAAAGCACCGGCCGCGCATTGTGCTCGCGCCGTATTGGGAAGACCGGCACCCGGATCATGGAGCAGCGGGTGCCATGGTGCGCAACTCAATGCTGTTTTGCGCGTTGAAGAATTCGGGCGATGCAAATCCGCCTTTCAAGCCGGCGCTGTTTCTTTTCTATTTACTGCACAACTACGATCGGCCTTCGATAGTGGTGGATATCTCGGCGGTCTACAAACAAAAGCTGGAACTGCTGCGCTTACATAAATCGCAGTTTGCGAAGACGGCCGAGGAGTCCGGGCTGGTTCCGCTGGGTCTCGGCGATTACCTCTTTGGCCTCGAATCGCGGGATCGTTTTTTCGGCTCTTTAATTGGCGCCCGGCATGGCGAAGCGTTCGTATCCGACCGGCCTTTGAAATTGTCCGGCTTGCATGAACTCACTCGGCTTGATTCGCCAGACGATACGCGTCGATAAACTCTTGTACCTTCTTCGCGAGTTTTGCTTCGACTTTTGGCGCGCTTGCAGCCATCCCAATGGAGGCAGTGTTCCATGTTGCGGCGAGCATTCCAGGTCCGGTCGATTGTTCTAGTCGTACGGATTGATACAACAAGATCTCGATACCGTAGGGATAAAGGTTCTGGCCCGAGACTTGAGCTTTGAGGGAAGTAAACCGAACATAAAGCATAGGCGAGACGCGGTCGTCGACCGTGATCCGGGCATCACTCAGTTGCTTCTCGATTTGGCGTTGTATGCTGCTCGTCGTGACACCGGGCGGCGCATTTTCCACCTCTTCGACCTTTAATGAGACTCCCGTGAAGCCGTGCAAGCTCTGGACTTCGGGCAAGAGGGATTCGGGAGTTTCGGTGCACTGCGGCATGCACGGGACTACCAGGGCAAAGCCCAGCAATAACACTGCGGGAGTTGTTCGAAATGTCATCGAGAAGTTCAGCTTAAATCAGGCCGATTAGCCCTCTCCCAAAATACGATCTGAAAACGCCACAATCGGAGGGGGCTGCTGAACTCGAATGATTTGCTTGGTAGCGCTAAGGGGAATCGAACCCCTATTTAAGCCTTGAGAGGGCTCCGTCCTAACCGTTAGACGATAGCGCCAAGAGGAGAGGCTTCCTTCAGGATAACACCGGGTTGGGAGCGGCTCCGAAGCGCCTGAAAAATAAGGCTCCGATGCTAAGCTTGGAGTTGCAAATGGCATACGACGTAGTAGTCATCGGCAGCGGTCCGGGCGGGTATTCCGCCGCCGTTCGAGCGGGTCAGTACGGTCTCAAAACCGCTCTCATTGAGAAGCAACCCAGGCTCGGCGGAACATGCCTGCTGGTCGGGTGCATTCCTACCAAGTCCCTGCTGCACACGGCAGATGTCTGGGACTACTTCAAGAATCCAGGCGCGCAGGGGATCTCCTGCAACGATCCGCGGCTCAACTATCCGGCCGTGCTCGAACGCAAGAACAAGATCGTCAGCAAACATTCCAAAGGCATCGAGTTTCTGATGCGCAAGAACAAGGTCGACGTGATCAAAGGTCATGCGACTTTGCAGGGGGGCGGCCGGATTCAAGTGCAGGGCGATGGCGCTCCACAGACGATCGAGGCGAAGAACATCATTCTCGCGACCGGTTCCGAAGCGCGCATGCTGCCGGGCTTGCAGCCGGATCCGAACCTGATTCTCACGAACATCGAAATTCTTGATCTTGCGAATGTGCCGGCTCCATAGGCATCATTGGCGCGGGCGCAGTGGGCGTCGAATTCGCCAGTATCTTCAACCGATTTGGCAGCCGTGTCACTATCCTTGAAATGCTGCCGCGTTTGGTGCCGGTGGAAGACGAAGAGATCTCGAAAGAACTCGAGAAGCATTTCAAAAAGAGCGGCATTCGGTGTGAGACCGGCGCGAAGGCGGAGAACATCCGGCGCAACGCGAACAACGTGACCCTTACGGCGACGCTCGCCAATGGCAATCGGGAAGAGATGCAGTTTGACAAACTCCTGGTCGCGGTGGGGCGCAAGCCGAACACGGAGAACGTTGGTTTGCAGAATACCGCGGTGCAACTCGACCGGGGCTTTGTGAAGGTAGACGCGTATCAGCGCACGGGCGAACCGGGCGTGTACGCGATCGGTGACATTGTAGCGGGTACGCCGCAGCTTGCGCACGTGGCTACCGCGGAAGGAATGATTGCGGTCGGGCACATTGCCGGCAAGCCGGTGACGCCGATCAATCGGAATCAGATTCCAGGCGCGACGTACACGGATCCGGGGATCGGCAGTGTGGGTTTGACGGAAGCCCAGGCCAAGGCGCAGGGCTTCAAAGTGAAAGTCGGGAAATTCCCGTTTGTGGGCAACAGTAAGGCGACCATTCTCGACAAGCACGAGGGCTTCGTAAAGGTTATTGCGGACGAGCGATTCGGCGAGATCCTCGGCGTACACATCATCGGGCCGGAAGCGTTCGAATTGATTTCGGAAGCAGTCACGGCGATGGCCTCGGAAGCGACGGTGGAGAGCATGATGAGCACCATCCACGCGCATCCTACCATCTACGAAGCGATCGGAGAAGCGTTTCAGAACGTGTACGGACTCGCCATCAACATCTAAAAACCATGCGACCTCTGCGAGTGCTGGATGCCGGGCTCGTCCGATACGCGGACGCGCTCGAGATGCAGGCTCGTTTCACTGAAGAGCGCAAGCGGGGTGAAGGCGCGGACACGCTGCTGTTTCTGGAGCATCCGCATGTGGTCACACTGGGACGGAATGCGAAAGAGCATAACGTGCTGGCGAGTCCCGAGATCCTGGCGCGATCGGGAATCGATTTTCATGAGACCAATCGCGGCGGCGATGTGACGTATCACGGGCCGGGGCAGATTATCGGCTATCCGATCCTTGATTTGCGAGAATGGAAGCGCGATGTTCGCGCCTATTTTCGGGGTGTGGAACAGGCGCTGATTGACGCTCTCGCGGAGTTCGGAATTGGGGCGTCGCGAAAACCCGAGCCGGGATATGAAGGCGTCTGGGTGGGAGATGCGAAGATCGCTGCCATCGGCGTGCACATCAGCCGTTGGATTACATCGCATGGATTTGCGTTGAACCTCGACACCAATCTCACTTACTTCCAATACATTGTTCCGTGCGGGCTGACCAAGCCGGTGTGTTCGATGCGATCGCTTGGCAGCAGGGCGACACGCGATGACGTGCAGCACGCGATTGCCGCATCCTTTGCGAAAATTTTCGATTACGAATTGAGTGCGCCGGAAGACGGACGTTGCGTGCCCGGTGCGCGCGAAGACAAACACTCGTTGCAGGAGATCCGATGATTGACGTCGAAATGCCCCAGATGGGCGAAAGCATTGTAGAAGGCACGCTGACGCGCTGGCTGAAGAAGCCAGGCGAGCGGGTAGAGCGGGACGAGCCGCTGTTTGAAATCTCGACCGACAAGGTTGATACGGAAATTCCATCGCCCGCCGCCGGTGTGCTGAGCGAAGTGCTGGTTCCGGAGGGAACGACGGTGGCGATCAAAACGATCGTTGCGCGCATTGGTGATGCGGCTGCTCCCGCTGCCCCGGTCGCTCCCGCCGCGGCTCCCGCGCAGCAGGCGAAACAACCGGAGGTGTCGGTTCCGCCGACTGTGGGCGTTGGACCGTCGGCAGCAGCGCCAGAGGTACGCACGGCTCCGCAGACATCCGCGCCGCCGCAACCGCAAGCGACTTCGGCGGGACCGTATCCCGTTGAACCGCCGCTCTGCTCCGCCGGCAGCCGAACCGCAAGGCGATGGCGCAGGCGATGACTTGGGCCCCCTGTCGCCCTTGGTGCGCAAAATGGCGCGCGAGTACAACATCGATTTGAGCCAGATTCGAGGGACCGGAGCAGGCGGACGAATCACGAAGGAGGACGTGGAAGCGTACATGTCGTCGCAGGCCGCGCGGACGTACAGCGCTCCTACGCCGCAGGTTGCGCGGGCCGGGAAGCCGCTCGAAGCGGAACGCCCCTCGGCGCCGGCGAAGGCTCCCGAGCCACTGCCGCTTGCCGAATCCGCGAAGGTGCGTACAGAACCCATGAGCACCATGCGGCAGAAGATCGCCGAGCACATGGTAATGAGCAAGCGCACCTCGGCGCATGTCACGACGGTTCACAAAGTGGACATGACTGCGATCGCGAAGCTGCGTAATAAGGTGAAAGCGCAGTTTCAGGAGCGTAACGGATTTTCACTCACGTTCCTGCCGTTCGTGGTGGCGGCGACCGCCGAAGCGCTGCGTGCGTTCCCGATCTTCAACGCATCGATTGACGGAAAGAATATCGTGTACTACCGCGATATCAATCTTGGCATTGCTGTGGCGCTGGAAGGCGGGCTCATCGTTCCGGTGATTCGGAATGCGGATGAAAAGAACGTAGCCGGCTTGCAGCGATCGATTGTGGATCTGGCGGCGCGAGCGCGTTCGCGTCAGTTAAAGCCGGATGAAGTGCAGGGCGGAACCTTTTCGATTACAAACTTCGGGAGCTTCGGAAGCATCTTCGCGACGCCGGTGATCAATCAGCCGCAAGTGGCGATTCTGGGCGTCGGGGCTGTGGAAAAAGTTCCGGTCGTGGTCGGCGAGGACTCAATTGCGATCCGTTCGCAAGCGCATCTGGCGCTCACGTTCGACCACCGTTTGATCGATGGAGCACTGGCGGATCAGTTCTGTCAAAAGGTGAAGTCGATCCTCGAGAACTGGTCGGCGAGCGTCCTGTAAGTATTTACACCACCTGCCGGGCGAGGCGATTCAGGGCCTCGCCCAAATACTAGGCTCGTAACCGTTTCCTATGACACCTGCCTCAGGTGTTAATCTCGTGTACGTTATTCAAAACACTGATGTTTCCCGTACACCACTCTCCGGTATGTGGGTCTACACTTTCCCCTTGACTACTCCTTAACCCCGGTTTAATATTCTCCACAGGCTGTACCCGAAATCGACTTCAGAATCCACACGAAAGAGGTCCTTGAATGACCTTCCAGGTCGGCGAAAAGGTAGTCTATCCGAATCACGGTGTTGGGACGATCGAGAATATCAGTTCCCGCACCTTCGGCGCCCAACAGGAGCGTTTTTACCTTCTGCGGCTGATTCCGAATAGCATGACTGTGATGGTTCCGTTTTCCCATGTCGGCGACGTGGGGCTGCGGAAAGTCACCAAGACGATTGATATCAACCGAGTTCTGACTTATCTTGCGTGCGGACCCATCACGTGTTCGCATGACTGGAAGGATCGGTTCAAAGAGAACTCGGAGAAGATGAAAGGCGGAAGCCTGACGGAGATCGCGGAGGTGTTCAAAGCGCTGGCGGCGATTCAGTCGTCGAAGCCACTTTCGTTCCGGGAAAAGAAGATGTTGGAGCGCGCACGCAGCATGATCATTCTGGAGACTGCGGCAGCAAAGAGCCTCACCGAGGCGGATGCGATTGGCTTAATCGCGAAGTCGCTTGCGAAGTCGAATATCAAGATGCCGGCGGCATTGTAATTGAGGCGTTGGGGCTAGCTGTGCGCGGCCTCTAGCCCCGCGAGCGCGCCTCGCATGTACGCGAAGCTTTCC
The DNA here is from genome assembly GCA_963795905.1 of uncultured Acidobacteriaceae bacterium. GTDB lineage: Bacteria > Acidobacteriota > Terriglobia > Bryobacterales > Bryobacteraceae > Bog-105. Next base: position 67,700 of record CAWCJG010000007.1, read on the forward strand.
ACCATCCCTGGCATCGGATTGTTTTCGTCTATCTCGTATTCAAGATCCACCGAGTCGCGGTAGCCTAGACGAACCAGTTCGTTGAAGATGCCTGCTATGGGGATCTTGCCGCGTCCGACCGGGACCTGACTGTCTTTCTTCATCAGATCTGCCAGGTCCTTCATGTGCATCGCGAGCAGACGCGGACCTGCCTGACGGACCGATGCAATGGGATCGGCGCCGGTTCGCACCGAGTGGCCCACGTCCATACACCAGCCACAGCGCGGGTCGAGATCCTTCACGGCCTGCAGTACCGATTGCGGGCTTGGGAAGTACGGATCTTCCGGGCCGTGGTTATGAATCGCGATCTTTATATCGAATTCTTTGACCAGCTTTTCGAGGTCGCGCAGTTGCTCCGGTTTCGGTGCGCACACAATGACCGGAGCGCCGAGCCGCCGCGCGTATTCGAACTTGGGACGCATCTGGGCAGGATCGTCTTTTTGAAAGCTGACGTTTCCTATACCGTCGATGATCAGGCCGGCGTCGGTGATCTCCTTGCGCGCCGCGTCAATTTGCTCGGGTGTGCTGTTCAGCGGTAAGTGGAAATCTTTAACGTTGATGTAAGGGGTGCCGAGCTGCTTCGTCATCGCGATCGCCTGCGCGCGATCGAACTTACGGAAGGAGTAAGACGCGACTCCGAGCTTGATATCGGCGCGTCCGATCTTGTATTCCTGCGCGCGCGCGAGCGTGCTTCCAAAGGCCGCCGCAGTCAGCGCGCTGCCGGCGAACCCCCTTCGCGTCAGGGCCATGTAATTTACCTCGCTTGGACTATGCGACTACTCGAGTATCTATCGTAAGTGGCCGCCGCGCCTCATAGGCTGCGATCGCCTCTTCCTGTTGCAGTATATAGCCGAGCTCGTCGACGCCTTCCAGCATGCAGTATTTAGCGAATGCATCCACCGGGAACGTGACTTTCGATCCATCGGGCAGTGTGAGCGTCTGTGTTTCGAGATCGACGGTTACCGTGGCCGCAGGGTTGGCCTGAACTGTTGCAAACAGCTTCTTATGCGCGTCCGGCGGCACCACGATCGGCAACAGCGAGTTCTTGAGTGAGTTGCCCTTGAAGATGTCGGCGAAGGAGGTACTGATGACGGCTCTGAATCCGTACTGTGTCAGCGCCCAGGGCGCGTGCTCCCGCGAACTGCCGCAGCCGAAATTATCGCCTGCAAGCAGAACGTGCGCGGCCTGGCCTTCCGGTTTGTTCAGGATGAAATCTGGATTCGGCGATCCCTCCGGCGTATAGCGCCAATCGCAAAACAGGTTCTTATCGAGACCGGCTTTCGAGATCGTCTTGAGGAAACGCGCGGGAATGATCTGGTCGGTATCGATGTTATCGATCGCCAGGGGCGCCAGGCGGCTTGTGAACGTAGTGAACTTTTCCATGGGTGCGCGTCTCCTAACTCATCATCGTGCGGATATCCGTCACCACGCCGTTGATGGCGGTTGCGGCGGCGGTCAGTGGGCTGGCGAGGAACGTGCGGCCGCCTTTTCCTTGGCGTCCTTCGAAGTTGCGGTTGCTGGTGGAAACGCTGTACTGCCCCGGTGCGAGTTGGTCACCGTTCATTGCGATGCACATAGAGCAGCCCGCTTCACGCCACTCGGCTCCCGCTTCCGTGAAGATGCGATCCAGGCCTTCTGCCTGCGCTTGTTCCTTTACTTGTTGCGAGCCCGGCACAACCATCACCCGCACCTTCGGGTTCACCTTGCGCCCTTTGAAGATCTGAGCGGCGGCGCGCAAATCAGAGATGCGCGAGTTAGTGCAGCTTCCGATGAATACGACGTTCACGGGATGTCCCAGCAGCGGCTTGCCCGAGGGCAGGTCCATGTACCGGAGCGCCTTGGCTAACGTCTCACGCTCCAGCGGATCGCTCACGCTGGACGGATCGGGCACCGGAGCGGAGATCGGAATCCCCATGCCGGGATTGGTTCCGAACGTGATCATCGGTTCGAGCGCACTGGCGTCGATGTGGATCGTCTTGTCATACGTCGCGCCTTCGTCTGTCGGCAGTTGGCGCCAAAGCTTCAGCGCTTTCTCCCACCCGGCGCCGGTCGGTGCGGCGGGGCGTCCCGCGAGATAGTTGTAAGTTGTATCGTCGGGCGCAATCAGTCCGGCGCGCGCTCCGCCTTCGATGGACATGTTGCAGATGGTCATGCGTTCTTCCATGGAAAGCGAACTGATGGCCGAGCCCCGGTATTCGAACACGCAGCCGGTGCCGCCGCCGATGCCAATGCGCGAGATGAGGTTGAGAATGATGTCCTTCGCGCCCACGCCGGGCCGCAGCGTGCCGTCTACGCGCACTTCATAGGTTTTCGAGCGCGACTGCAGCAGGCATTGGCTCGCGAGCACGTGCTCCACCTGGCTGGTTCCGATTCCAAACGCGAGCGCTCCGAACGCACCGTGCGTGGCGGTGTGACTATCGCCGCAGACGACCGTCATGCCGGGTTGAGTCAATCCCTGCTCCGGTCCGATGACGTGCACGATGCCTTGCTTGTTGCTGCGCGCCCCATAGAACGGAATGCCGAACTCGGTGCAATTCTTCTCGAACTGGATGATCTGCGTTTCCGCTACTTTGTCAAGCACCGGGAGCGAGCGGTCATACGTCGGAATGCTGTGATCGCAGGTGCCTAACGTCAGATCGGGTCGGCGCACCTTCAGACCGCGCTCGCGCAGACCGGCAAAGGCCTGCGGCGACGTGACTTCGTGGACCAGGTGCAGATCGATGTAAATGAGCGTCGGCGCCCCTTCCCGTTCCGCAACGATGTGGTCGTCCCACACCTTCTCTATGATCGTGCGCGGCCGCGCCGCTTTGCTTGCTTCTGACATACGAACAGTTCCTTGGTTCTCTTACGCTGTAACGGGGCGTTTTGTGAGGCTCGCGCAAATCGCGTCGCCCACTTCGCCGGTAGTTGCGGGTTTCCCGGCTGGTCTCAAATCGGCCGTAACGCGCCCGCTGTTCAACACTTCTTCCATAGCCCGATTGACCGCTGCCGCTTCTTCCACCAGTCCGAAGCTATACTCGAGCAACGCAGCCACTGATCCGATGGCGCCTAGCGGGTTCGCCTTGTTCTGACCCGCGATGTCGGGCGCCGATCCGTGCACCGGCTCATACAATCCGACCCATGCTCCCGAAGGGCGCTGGCCGCCGATTGAGGCGGAGGGCAACATGCCGATCGAACCGGCCAACACAGCGCCCTCATCACTCAAAATATCGCCAAACAGGTTCTCCGTGAGCACCACATCGAAGCGCTTTGGAATCAATACGAGCTGCATGGCGCAGTTGTCGACCAGCAGATGATCGAGTTCGACGTCCGGATATTGTTTTGCGACCTCAATTACCACGCGCCGCCACAGCTGCGAATTCTCAAGCACATTCGATTTGTCTACGCTCGTGACCTTCTTGCGCCGTTTGCGGGCAAGCTGGAACGCCGTGTGCGTCACGCGCTCGATTTCAGCGCGCGTATACAGCATCGTGTTAACTGCGCGCTCCTCCGCGCCTTGGCCCGAGATGCCGCGCGGGGTTCCGTAGTAGAGACCGCCCGTGAGTTCGCGGACGATGATCATGTCCACGCCATCCACCAGGTGATTCTTCAGTGGGGAAGAATCGAGCAAGGCCGTGTACGACCGCACCGGACGCAGGTTCGCATAAACTTCAAGCGCCTTTCGAATCCCGAGCAAGCCGCGCTCCGGCCGCTTATCAGGCGGCGCATTATCGAACTCCGGCAGACCGACCGCGCCCATGAGCGTTGCATCCGCATCGAGCGCCAACGCTCGTGTCTCATCCGGAAACGGATTGCCCGTTTTGTGAATCGCGATACCGCCAAGGAGACCTTGCGTGAGCGAAAGCCGATGTCCGTACAGATCGGCTACCTGCTGCAAAACCTTAATCGCTTCTTGCGTGACTTCGATGCCGATGCCATCGCCCGGCAGTGTGAGGACTTTTAAGTTCATCGTGGAATGTGATTGTTCAGACCGCCGTTGCGTGAGCGCTGACGTCGCGCAGCAGCGACAGGATCTCTTCGTTACGCACGCCCTTCTTGTTGTCTGCGAGCGTGGTGAAGCGGCGATACAGCTCCTCGAGTTCTTCGGCTGACAGTTGATACCCGAGGTCTTCGATGCGGCTCTTCAGCGCATGCCGGCCGCTGTGCTTACCGAGTACCAGCCGTCCTTCCGGCACACCCACCGATTGCGGACTGATGATCTCGTAGGTGGACTTCTCCTTTAGGTATCCATCTTGGTGAATACCAGCCTCGTGGGCGAACGCGTTCTCGCCGACGATCGCTTTGTTCGGTTGCGGGCCGAATGAAATGAACTGGGTCAACATCTGGCTGGTGGGGAACAGCTTTTCCGAATTGATCTTGGTTTGGAAGGGCAGCCGATCGGGGCGTGTCTTGAACGCCATGACTACTTCTTCAAGCGCCGCATTGCCGGCACGTTCGCCGATGCCGTTAATGGTGCACTCGACCTGACGCGCGCCCGCTCGCACAGCCGCCAGAGAGTTCGCCACCGCCAGACCCAGATCGTCATGACAATGTACGCTGATCACGGCACGATCGCCTAGCAGACGCGCCATGCGCCCGATCAGATCCGCGTACTCCTCGGGCACCGAATAGCCAACCGTGTCCGGAAGGTTCACGGTGCGCGCGCCTGCTTCGACTACCGCCTGGCAAACCTGGTCCAGGTACTCAGGGTCGGTACGAGTTGCATCTTCCGCGGAGAATTCAACATCATCCGTATAGTTGCGTGCCAGCGTGACCGCTGCGATCGCGTCGTTCAAGACTTGCTCGCGTGTTTTCTTCAGTTTGTATTGCAGATGAATATCGCTTGTGGCGATGAAGGTATGTATGCGAGGCCGTTTTGCCTTTTCGAGCGCTTTCGCGGCGCGCTGGATGTCCAGCGTGCAGCAGCGCGCCAACCCCGCTACCTGGGCCCAGCCGAACTCGCGGCTGATCGCATCCACGGCTTCGAAATCTCCTTCGGATGCGATTGGGAAGCCTGCCTCCAGAATGTCGACCCCAAGGTCCACAAGCTGGGCGGCCAGCTTCAGTTTCTCGGCCTTCGTCATGCTGCAGCCCGGGGACTGCTCGCCATCGCGCAACGTCGTATCGAAGATGTAAACTCGGCTCAACGTGGGCTTCTCCTATGAAAATCGAACAGGCCGCTGGTCGGCATACCCGTTCTAGTCATCTTGCTTTACCCTCATACTACCGGCAACGCGATCGATTATGCAAATTTATACTTTTCGCACTTTGTATTAGCTATAATGATGACATAAGCGCCTAGGTGGGTGGGCGTTATGGAACTGTATCCTTTAAAAGTTTTCCTGACGGTCGCGACGGAACGCAGTTTTTCCCGTGCTGGCGAGAAGTTGCTGCGGACGCAGCCTGCGATTTCCATTGCCATTCAACGGCTTGAGAGCGATCTCAAGGAAAAGCTGATTGACCGGTCGGGGCGTGAATTGCTCCTGACCGATGCGGGCCGGGTTGTGCTCGAATATGCGAGGCGTTTCCAGAACCTCGAGGCTGATCTCGACAATGCACTGCGAGAGTTACGAGATAATTATGCGGGGCGATTGGCGATTGGCGCCAACGAATCGACTTCGCTGTATCTAATCCAACACATCGAGCAGTATCGGCGTATCTTTCCAAAGGTGAAGATTCAGGTGCGCCGTTCCGAGTCGAGCAAAGTTCCTTCGCAGTTGCTCGATGGAGAGCTCGAGCTTGGTGTCATCAGTTATGACCCCAATGATGAGCATCTGCAGAATCAGGTGATCTACACAGACCGGCTGGCCTTCATCGTTTCGCCCGATCATCGCTTTTCGAACCGGGAGGAAGTCTCGATCACCGAGCTTGGCATGGAGACCTTCATTGCCCATAATGTGCTGTCTCCTTATCGCGAAGCTGTGTTGAAGGAATTCCAGCGGCAGAAAATTCCATTGAATATGGATGTGGAGATGCCGACCATCGAGACGATTCGTAGGCTGGTGCAACATAACGAGGGCGTTGCGTTTGTACCGCGCATGTGTGTCGAGCAAGAGATTCAGGCCGGACTGCTGCGCGAAATTCGCGTGAAGGAGCTATCTCTGGAGCGCAAGATTCGCCTGGTGTATCCGGCGCGTCGCGCGTTGAGCCATGCAGCGCGAGCGTTTCTCGAGCTGGTGAAAAAGTCGAGCGGAGACGCCGACGCGGCGCGGAGCGGCACTTGAATCCTGACCCTGCGGCTGCCAGGGTTCTGGTGGCCGGCGGCGGAATCATCGGATTATCCATCGCGTGGAGATTGGCGCAGACAGGCTGCCGGGTCGAATTGTGCGAACGCGGGGCGATTGGTGGTGAGGCCAGTTGGGCTGCCGCGGGCATGCTCGCACCCGGAGGCGAATTCGAGTCGCCCAGTCCCGAAGCAGAGTTGGCGTTTGCCTCGCGCGCACTCTATCGCGAGTTCGCACGCGAACTGGAAGAGACAAGCGGCGAGGTGGTTGATTATCAGGAAAACGGCGCTCTCGAACTGGCCTACTCGGAAGGTGAGAATGCGGCGCTTCAGGCAAAAGCTGAGCGGCAACGCGGCGTTGGAATTGAGAGCAAGCCGGTATCGCCGAAACATGCCGGTACGTTCTGGCCGCGCTTGGATGCAAATCGACTAGCGGGCGCGCGCTTTTATCCACACGATGGAGTGGTCGATCCGCGCGGCCTCACGCGGGCTCTGCAGGTCGTCTGTCAGCGAACAGGTGTTCTGTTACGCGAGCATTGCGCAGTCGATCGCCTCGAAGTGATGTCTCGCCACATACGGTTCGGCGAGCAATCCTATGATTTCGCGGTGATTGCCGCGGGAGCCTGGAGCAGTTCTATCGAAGTGACCGGCGCGCCGGCTCTACCTAGCGCCGAGCCCGTAAAAGGGCAACTAATCGCGTATCAACAGCCCGCACAAACATGCAGCACGATTGTGCGGCAAGGGCATCATTACATGCTGCAGCGCTCGAACGGCTTGCTCATTGTCGGTTCGTCCATGCAGCGGGCCGGGTTTGATCGGTCGCTGTCAGATGACGTCACGCGTGAACTCGCCGGATGGGCCGGGCAGGTGCTTCCTCATCTTGCCGAAACGACTCCATCGTCGGCCTGGATTGGCTTCCGCCCCGCAGCCGAAACGTTACACCTCAGGCGCTGGCATTCAGACCGTCTCATTCTTGCGTACGGGCATTTTCGCAACGGCATTCTGCTGGCGCCGATCACTGCCGACCGAGTGAAGCAACTGGTCGAACGGCCGTAAAGAATCGCTGCCCTGATGCTCGCTGTCCGCCCCCTGCGGATCAGTTGGGATAACTTTCACCCGCTCGTACGATGCGAATGTCATGGTCGGCAAAGCTGGCGTGCGTGCCTGGAATTTCTGTCTTGGGCATGTGACAGCTAACGCATCTGTCCTTCGCGACAGGACAGATCGGCATCGTCTTCGCGCCCGGGTGGGCCGAAACCATTCCCAAACTGAGCTTAGCGCCTACGCTATGGCACGCGAGACAGTTCTTATCGTAAGTCATATCTTCCCGCACCAAGTTCTTATGCGGATCATGACAGGCAACGCAGCTAATGCGCGGATCGCGGCCGTCGTAGCACTTACTGGTCGCCAGGCGATAAGGCTGAAAGCGCACATTGATCACGCCAAAAAGATGTTCCGATACAACATCGCCCCACGTGCGATGGCATTGCCCACAGAACTCGGTAGTCTGTTCGGTGGAAAGCTTTTTCAGGTTGGTCGGAATGCGGTTGGCGTTCCCCTCCAAAATGGATTCCTGATGTTCGACAGCGCCCCTGTGGCAATGGGCGCAGGTGATACCCGGCTGCATCGTATCGAGGTTCAGCTTGTGTTCTGCAACGGCGCCAGTGGTGTGGCACCCAAGGCAGCGCTGCACTTCGAGCGGGGCCAGCGGCCGGCCCGCCGCTTGCTCCAGAGTCGTGGGATGAATCGCCTGATCTCCCGGCGTAGTGTCGAGACCATCTAGGCGGTCGAAGTAAGTCACTAAGGCCTCATAGTACGTGCCGTTGCGCTGATAGAGGTACGTTTCGGTGCGTTGGCCGAAGTCCCATAAAATCGGCGTAGAGAAGGTATCTTTGCCGTTCGACACCGTGTAGATACTCTGGTTTCCTTGCCGCTCGATGGTGTACTCATACCCGTTCTTCTCGACGGCCATTTTGGGGTGCGATGCCAGCGTTGCGTCAACTGACGGAAAATGGAAGGCCTGGCCCATCGGCGTGAACGGCTGCGTCCGTGCTTGATCTAGATGGCAGCTACCGCACGCCAGCTTCTGATTCGGCCGTTGTGCAGCGGCCAGCCCGCAGGCAACTAGCGCAAGCAAAGTGATCCTATTGCACAATGCTGCTTCCCGTACCTGTCGCCGCAGCGCTTTGCTTTGCCAGTTGTATAGCTACGGCGCGTTCCCGTTTTGCATCCTGCGGTTTGCCTGCTTTCCAAAACGCGGTGCATAACGAGATATGCGGCCGTGCATCATCGGGCTCCGCTTGCGCCGCTAACTTCAAATGCTCGAGCCCTGCGTCGATCCGGTTCTGGCTCACTAACGCGTCGCCGAGAACGTACTGCGCGACTTCGTCTTTCGGTTCCAGTTGCACTGCTTTCTCGGCATACTGCAATGCTTGCTGCGATTCACTCCAGTTCAGCAATGTCCATGCGAGCAGCGCGTTGGCCGCCCCATTATCCGGATCGAGTTGTAACTCCTGTCGAAATTGGTCAATCGCCTTTTGGGGATCGCTGCCCATCAGAAACGAACCATAGAGATAGTGCAAATTGTCCGCCTGCGGAAACTGATGCAGCAACCAGCGCATGCCTTCATCCGCATCCGGAGCGTCTCCAGCAAGCATCGCGTACCGGACCTTGCCGGTAGTCATATAGAGCGCCAGATCGCCTTGCCGAATGTCTTTTGGAATGATCGGATTGCGCAAGGCGGCCAGCCCGATGCCTGCAAACACCGGGTCACTCTTGATATTGTTTGCCGCGAACCAAGCGTACTGCGCCATTGCCTTATCGAATTGTCCGATTCGGGTCAGCAGCGCAGCCTTGTCATAGCGCAGAACCTGTTCGATGTTCTGCTGATTGTGTATGTCAGGGGATGCTAGACCAATATCGATATGAACCAATGCTCGCTCATAATCCCCGGTTTCAAATTCGCACACGCCGAGCATGGCGGCAGCGGGTGCCGCTTGACTATTTAGGTTCAACAGCTTTTGAAAAGCGTCGCGCGCTTCCGCGAAGTGGCCCGAATCATAAAGCAGTGTTCCCGAAAACCACCAGCCCTCCTCCCATTCCGGCCGAATCTCCAAGGCTCTCTTGTAGAGGGTAATGGCTTCCGGTATTTTGTTTGCATTTCGCGCCGCTGCTGCCTGTGCAGCAATATCCCGGAAGTCTTCCGCCTGAAGCGGCATCACGAGGGCGAGCGACGCCCCCATGACTAACATCGCCCGGACGAACTGCTTCCGCATGGGGTTGCAATATGCAGCATAGCTCACGTTCAGCGGCATCACTGTGAAGTAATGGGGTCCGGTTCTTCTTTCGCGTGCAGCCGTTTCCACTCGGCTGCTTCTCTTTTTGCTGCCGGAAGATTCCCTGCGCGCTCGTAGGCTCTCACCAGATAGAAATGGCCGAGCGAACTGTCAGGCGCAAGCTTGGTGGATTCCTCGAGCGCCGCGATCGATCCCTTCAAATCTCCCGATTGCAGCAGCGCTCGCCCGAGCGTTGCCTGGCACCAGGCATCGGATGGTTCCAGTTTCGCCGCTTCCTCCGCTTGCTTTAGTCCTTCCGCAACCTCGCCATCCTTCAACAGGAGCAGCGCTAACTGACCGTGTGCGTCGGCGTTCCCGGGAGATAGAGCGAGCTCCTGCCGAAATTCCTTCTCCGCTCCCGCCCGATCCTTCTCGATGAGATACACACCATATAAATAGTGAACACCCGGCGAGTATGGGAATTGCTGTGCAAGCTGTGGGAAGAGTTTGTCCGCTTCCTCGGAGCGTTGCGCTTCGTACGCCCAGGCAGCTTTTCCCGCAGCATCGACCAGTGCGCGTTGCGACTCCTCCAGTTTTCCCGGCTGCCCTTTTATCTTCAAGACCGTGAGCCCAAGAGCCTCGATCACGTCTGGCGAATCGTTGCCGGCCGCCGCGAGTGGTGTTAGCTGCTTCATCGCCATGACAAACGCAGAACGGTTGAGTTCAATCAATGCCGCCCGATAGTGAACGGCTGCGACAAATTGGGGATTATTCGCCAGTCCAATGGATTCCCCTTTCAGAATGTCCGCCAACGCAGGCTGAAAATCGCCGAGCTCGTATTCCGCCATCCCCAGAAACGCCAGGGGAGTTCCCTTATTCGGTTCTAGCTGTGAGCCTCGCTTCAATGCCTCGCGCGCCTCGGCAAAACGACCCATCTTAAATAAGCACGAACCCATGTAGAGCCAGCCTTCTGCCCAATTCGGGTGCGTGGCCAGGCCTTCTTTGAATAGCTTTACCGCCTCAGCCGGATTGCTATCCACGTTAGAGAGCGCCTGTTTTGAAAGCCGCGTAAAATCCGGCTGAGCGGCAGACAAACTGGCCAGCAGCAGAAGACATAACCAGCGCACGGCCATGTTGTATCGTTGTCCGCTACCAGCCAATCTCAGAGACAACCTGCGTATACTCGCCGTCATTCTAGCGAATTACAATTTGGCTTGAGGATCATCTGCTGCTTCTTCGTGTTAAGCGTCTCAATTCTGGCTGGCGCGCCGCCTGATAACCCGCAGGCCCTTTTCGACCAAGCCGTTTCCGCTCAGCAGCATGGCGACTACGCCCGGGCCGCCGCTCTCTATCGTCAACTGGTGAAAATGAGTCCCCAGGTTCCCGCGGGCTGGATTAACCTCGGTGCCGCGCTGCTGAACCTGGGGCACTACGACGAAGCGGTGGAGGCATTTCAGAAGGCGCTGGCTCTCGACCCTTCGAACCGGCAGGTACAATTCGCGCTCGCACTGGCGGTCTACAAAAAGGGCGATTTCCTGAATGCCGCACGTCAACTCGAGCCGTTGGCAAGGGCGAACCCTGGTGACTTACATACTGTTTCTTTATTAGCTGACTGCGATCTGCATCTCGGCAAAGCTCAGGACGCGCTGAAGCTTCTGACGCCTTTAGCAGCGGGTGCTCCGGCGGACAGCGACTTCTCCCTGATTTATGGCTCGGCGCTGGTGGCCAACGACCAACTGCAACAAGGAGCGGACCTCCTCGAATCTTATGCGAAAGCAAATAGCGCTCCCGCTGCGTACTTGATGGCGGGAGATGCACTGCTGCGTGCGAACTTATCCGAGCGGGCGCTTGCCGACCTCCAGGCTGCCGTCCGCATCGCGCCGAATTTGCCAGGCGTGTACACAAAGCTGGGTCAGGCGCTCGAGAAGAACTCGCGCTACGGGGAGGCCGCCGCCGCATACAAAGCGGGGACGGAACAAAACGAGAAAGACGTGGCCGCGTGGGTAGGTCTCGGCGCTACTCTGTACGCGCAGCGCGATCTTCCCAACGCGCGCGAGGCAATCAAAAGAGCACTGCGGATCGATTCCGGGCTAGTGGATGCCCGCTACACGTTGGCCCTGATTGAAAAATCGGAAGGGCAGATCGCTCCGGCCATATCCGATCTCGAGGCCGTGGTCAAGGCGCAGCCGAAATTTATGCCGGCCCACGCCGAACTCGCCGCGCTCTACTTCCGGTTACATCGGCCGCAAGATGGAAAACGCGAGCGCGAGATTGTGGACCAGCTCGCAAACGAGCAAAGACAGCAGGGGCCGTAAGTGCATCGCACGTGGCCGCGAACTACTGTTTTTGGAAAATGGAAGCCGCGATTTCTTCCGGGTTGTCTACAGCTTTTGGAATTACTGGTGGATGCCCACACGTGTGTTACTGATGTATTCCCTTTTGAACACGTCCCGTGTAACTGCAAACTAACGGCGACACACCCGTAATCCTGCAACATCCGCGAGAGGCACACGGTTGCTCCCTTGTGCCGCTAAGTAGTTGTCCTTAGAATGCCTTAGGGCATTTCTCTCGCACCCGGAATGCTGATTTATACGGGCCTCAAACAAATTGACGGAGCCCTTCTCGACCGCTATACTGGCTGCAAAAGTGCGAGGAAGCTAACTAACATTCCGCGCATTAACAGGCCACGTAATTCGGGGTCATTCAGGGGCACATCGTTGCCACGTATTAGGAGAAAACAAAAGATGCACAGATCCAAGGCAGTATCTGTGCTGAACCTACAGAGGTTGGTCCAGCACGTTTTTACCGTGCCGGTCTTGATGCTGATGGCGATAGCGCTGCTCTGCAGCCAGTCCACATTCGCGCAGCAGTTGACCGGTAATCTCAGCGGCACCGTTTACGATCCGGCAGGCGCCGTCGTTCCCGGAGCGAATGTAACGCTCACGAACCAGGCGAGCGGCGATACCCGCCAAACGACAACTAACGGCACTGGGTATTTCTCGTTTCCCGCGGTTCCGCCCGGAACGTATACCGTAAACGTTAACGCCAGCGGCTTCGAGGCCTGGCAGACAAAAGGCATCGGTATCAGTCAAGGCGCCAGCCGCACCATTCCAAACATCAATTTGAGTGTCGGGCAGGCGAGTCAAACGGTCGAAGTCAGTACGTCAGCCGCCACAATAGCGCCTGTTGATACCGGCGAGGTGAGTCACACGCTCGACGAAAAGATGGTCGACAACATGTCGTATCTTGGGCGCAATGCGGGCGAACTCATGCGCATTTTCCCGGGTGCCGCAAATAACAATAACAACGGCGCTGGCGGCGTTGGTTTCAATGACCACAGCGTTAGCAGCAATCAGGGCCCTGTCGGAAACTTCTCGTTCAACGGGGCGTATCCATACGGCTCTACTGCCTACATGTTAGACGGCGCGAATCTCGTCGACCCGGGTAACGCTGGTACTCAGATCGCGAACGTCAATCCGGACATGACGGCCGAAGTGAAAATGCTAACGAACGCGTATAACGCCGAATACGCTAAAGGCCCCGTTGTGTTTCAGGCGTATAGCAAATCGGGCGGGCGCGATTTCCACGGCGAAGTTTACGAATACCTCCGTAACGGCAATCTGGATTCGCTCGAATCGTCTCAAAAAGCATTGGCTGGAACGAACAAGCTGTCCCTTCCGGATGACCATTACTACTACACCGGCGGCAACATCGGCGGCCCCGTGCTATTGCCGTTTACCCACTTCAACCGCGACCGCAATAAGCTGTTCTTCTGGTTCGGCTATGAGTATATGGATCAGGTTCCGGTCGGGCAGATCAATTACTATGTGGTCCCGAACGCCTCCATGTTGAACGGCAATTTTTCCGCTGCGAATTTGGCGGCAATGGCAGGATCATCGACGAGCTGCGTTTCGACAGCCTGCGGATCCTGGTCCTCTGCTCTGGGTGTCCCTAAGGGCGCGGGGATTACAAACGGTCTCATTCCGACTTCGATGATCGACCCGCGGGGACTTGCGATGCTGAATCTTCTCCCGAAGCCCAACGTTGATCCAGCAACGCACAACGGATACAACTACGAGTTCACAAACCCCGGGACTAGCTTCCTGGTTCCCACCAACCGTTGGGAACAGACCGAAAAAGTGGACTTCTCTCCCAGCGACAAAGATAAGCTGACGGTCTCGTACGTATACCAGAAAGAACAGGACCTGCACCCGATCGCGACGTGGTGGGCTCCGAGCTCAGCCGTTCCGTATCCATCCAGCATGCCGGCGGTCACGCCGTCTTCCGTCATCATGGGGAACTACACGCACGTTTTTGGTCCTTCCGTTGTGAATGAGTTGGTCGTCACCTATGCACGGTACGTAAATGACCTCACGTTGAGTAACCCGTCCGCCGTCGATCCGAGCAAGCTCGGACTGAACACGCAGGGGCTATTCGGCCAAACTGAGAAACAGATTCCGAACACACTCAGTTGGAGCGGCTCTTTACCGGAGTTCATGCCGCAAGCCGATTTTTACGGCGGAGGTAACAACGTCTTCGGCGCGACTAAGTCTGACCCTGCTGTGTACGACAACGTCAGCGTCGTCAAGGGCAGCCACACGATGAAGTTCGGCGCCTATTGGGATCTCAATTCGAACTACCAGAACATCGGGCCTTTGGGCAACGCCGGTGTGCAAGGACTCTACGAATTTGAAACCTACGGAGGAAACTCCACGGGTAACGTTCTCGCGGATGAACTGACGGGCCACGTTTTCAACTACACCCAAGCCAGCACAAGCAAGTTTGCCACCGACCAGTTCCGCCAAGCCTCTGCGTACGCTCAGGATTCATGGAAAATCGGCCGGAAGGTCACTTTGAATTACGGCGTTCGCTTTGATCATATCGGGCAGTACTACGATCCCAACAGCCCGGGAATGTGGGTCTGGGATCCCACTGTCTACAACAACAGCCCCAACGCTCCGGCCAACACCGGACTCATTAATCACTCCATGTACTCGGGTGTTCCGCGGTCTGGTCTAGTGTCGCCCTGGTTCTACGTGCTGCCAAGGTTCGGTGTGGCATGGGACATCTTCGGCAATGGCAAAACGGTTCTTCGCGGCGGTTTTGCTGAATTTAAATACCAGATGGGAACCAACGTGTCATCGAACTCGGATGATACCGGCGCGTTCAGCTTCACGACGCCTTCGGTCTTTACTGGAATCGGTAACCTTTCATCTATCAGCGCGCCGAGCGGCACGTCGTATAACGGAAGCAGTTTCACCGCGTTCCCGATGAACGTTGGAAGAATTCCGAGTACCCGGGATTACAACGTGACCATCGATCAATCGCTCCCCGGACATTCACTTCTGGAGGTGGCCTACGTCGGAACCTACAATTATGACGGTCTGTTGTACGGCAGTGGCAACGGCCTGGAAAACCCGAACGCCATTCCATTTGGCACGTTCTGGAAACCCGACCCCGTCAATTCGGCAAACCCGAACTGCACACCCACTCTAAACGGGTGTCCGACCGGATTCAACTCTAACGACTATCTGCCCTTGCGTAACTATCAGAATATTGAATTGGCTAACTACGGCAGTTACTCGAACTATAACGGCTTACAAGTCACGTGGCAGAAGCAAACCGGCCCCGTGCTGTTTTTCACGAACTACACGTTCAGCAAGACGCTCGGGATTCGGGATGGCTTCAGCGGTGACGGTGCGGGCGCTGGCACAATGGTCGATTCGCTCTGCATTTCGTGTAACTACGGCACTCTGGGATACGATCATCGCCATATCTTAAACTTTGCGTACGTGTGGAACATGCCAAGCCCGTTCCATTCGAACGTGGTCGGTAAGGTGCTGATCAACGGCTGGACCCTGTCCGGCATTACGAATATCCAATCGGGCGTTCCGCTGCAGCCGAATGCAGGCGGAAACCTCAACGTACAGTTCCCGGGCGGCATCAGCAACAGCGCCTGGCTGGGCACCAGCGATATTATCCTCACCCCAGCCCTTACCTGCGATCCGACCAAGAATCTGCACGGTAACCAGCGGTTCAACCCGAGCTGCTTCACGACCCCGGCGCCAGGGACTGAAGGCGCCATTGTGTGGCCAAATATCACCACTCCCTGGAGCTTCAACAGCGACCTATCCATCTTCAAGAACTTCGCGTTGGGTGAAGTCCGAAAGGTGCAGTTCCGTGTGGACGCATTTAACTTCCTGAATCACCCGAATGAGATGTTCAACGTGACCGGATCCTCGGCAGATGAACGCTTGGTGTTCAACAGCGCGGGCCAGAACACGAATCTCACCACCAACGGTGCTCCGCAATACACGACTGGATTCCGCCAGATCGAATTCGCCGCTAAGTTCTACTTCTAAGGACTTATCACGGATGCTAGACTCGGGGGTGGCTCCGGCCACCCCCTTTTGTTGTCTATGGCTTCATACGAGATAAAGGGCGCGCTGGTTGCTCTCGCGTTTATTAGCTTTGCGGCCGGACTGGGTTCGTTTGCTCTAGCCCAGTCGAATGCCGCGCCTTCACCGATTGAGTTCAAATATCAGCCGATCGACTTCCGGCTCGATAGCGACGAGACGCCGGTCCGCAATATCCCCGAGACCATGGCCGGCGGCGTTGCGGTGTTTGACTACAATCACGACGGCCACCCCGACATCTTCTTCACAAACGGCGCAAACATCGACACCCTCGAAAAGGATTCGCCGAAGTACGGCAATCGGCTGTTTCGGAATAACGGCGACGGCACATTCACGGATGTCACAGCGCAGGCGGGCCTGGCGGGGACCGGATTCGATATCGGCGTTGCTGCCGGTGACTACGACAATGACGGAAGTCCCGATATCTTCGTAGCCGGCGTCTATAAAAACACGCTCTATCACAACAACGGAAACGGCACATTCACCGACGTGACTGTCAAGGCGGGATTGAATCATACGAACGATCCCGAATTCGGGCCGTTGTGGGCAGTCGCTGCCGCGTGGGTCGATGTCAACAACGACGGACTGCTCGACCTTTTCGTCGTGAACTATCTGCAGTGGAAACGCACTGATAAGCCTGTCTGTACATTTCAGGGGCAAGCCGACTATTGCCATCCGCGTTACTTCAAAGCGCTTCCCAATTCGCTGTACCTCAATAATGGGGACGGCACATTCCGGGATGTGTCGGCGCAGTGGGGCATCCGTCAGCATCCAGGAAAGGGAATGGGCGTGGGCGTGGCGGATTACGACGGCGATGGCCGAAGCGACCTGTTTGTAACTAGCGACAGTTATTACAACTCGCTGTTCCATAACTTGGGCGATAAGTTTGAAGAAGTCGCGATGGAGGCTGGCGTATCGCTGCCTGAGGATGGCAACTTTGTTTCCGGAATGGGACTGGACTTTCGCGATGTGAATAACGACGGCCTTCCCGACATAGTCTTCGTGGCGCTGAACAACCAGACGTTTCCGCTGTTTCTCAATCGAGGCAAGGGGCTGTTCGATGAAGCGACCACGCCCTCGGGGCTACGCCAGGAAACATTGCACATGGCCGGTTTCGGGGCGGGGCTGTATGACTTCGACAATGACGGCTGGAAGGACCTGTTCGTTACCCGGGGGCATGTCTCCGCATTAGCGCAGCCGGGACAGGCCGTAAATCAGCACAACACGGTTTTTCGCAATTTGGGTTCGTCCGGTAAATGGGAGGCTCTTACCGAAGCGGCTGGCCTGGATGCAACGCCCCCTGCGCGCCACCGCGGCTGCGCCTTCGGCGATTTCGACGGCGATGGCAAGATCGACGTGGTCGCGACCGCGATGTCGGCCCCCGCGGAGATCTGGATGAATCGCAGTCCGGTTCATGCGCACTGGCTGGATATCTCGCTCGAAGGGACACGCAGCAATCGCGACGGTATCGGGGCGCGGATCAAGGTTGTGACCAAATCGATTGGCGCGCAATACAATCACATGACCAGCAGCGTGGGCTATGCGTCCTCGAGCCTGGGCCCGGTGCACTTTGGCTTGGGACCTGACAAACGAGTGGATACGATCGAGATTCAATGGCCGTCCGGCGCCAAGCAGACTCTGCACAACGTCGAGGGCGACCAGCTATTGAAGGTGAGAGAACCCCGCTGAGCGTGGAAAAAGGGCCGCCAAGCGAGGGTACGTAAGCTTGGCGGCTTGGGAGGAGAGCCGGACAAGAGACCCGTCCCGGCTGGCACGTTAAAAGAATTCGCGCTCGGCTCGATCGGCGTCCGCCGCGAGATCACGTAACAGGTCGAAAAATTCGCGCGACTGACCTCGGAATAGTCCATCGGCGGTCAGCGCGGCGACGGCGCCCATAGCTGCGCCTACGGTGTCCGTTGGCCGCACAATCGAGCAGATGGGGAACTTGCGGCTCAAGAACGGACACGGTTCGGGCATGATCAGGTTCGCTTGCAGCGTCTCCGGTTGGCCCGTAGTCAGATCCGCGAAGG
Source organism: uncultured Acidobacteriaceae bacterium (assembly GCA_963795905.1). GTDB lineage: Bacteria > Acidobacteriota > Terriglobia > Bryobacterales > Bryobacteraceae > Bog-105. The sequence goes on from CAWCJG010000007.1 coordinate 85,662, forward strand.
TGACGGTTGCGCCGGTAACCGGATCGGTATCGGTGAGTGGCGTCGCATTTCCAGCTTTGTCATGCCAGGTCTGGAAGTGCATCGCCTCGGTCGGCCCAATGCTCAGTAGAATGCGCAGCACCTGCCGGTTCGAAACCCTCTGCGCAAGCGACGGATAAACGCTCGTTCCGCCCTGCTCGATAAAAGCGAAATGGAACCCGGCAGTGAATGCGATCGCTTTCAGATGATCGGTCGCGTTCCCGATTATGCTCCCGGCGGTATCAGCGTCCGTGCGCGGGATTGCCGTATGCTCGCCCACATTCAGGCCTTTCACTGCTTGCGCAAAAGTGTCGCCGAAATCGGGGTTCTTCGAATCGCTACGATAGCGCGTCCAGAAACTTGTATCAATGGTCAGTTGCGTCAGATTCGTGAGGCGCCCCGCGCCCGAAGATCCTTCCGCGAGGCTCCCAGGCAACACCCGGAAGTGCGGCCCGTTCAGCAGTTCGAGTTCCGCGATGCTGGCATGTTTCGCCCCAAGATAGGCGCGCAAAAACGCCGCGTGCGTAATCTCATCGTCGGTGTTGTCGTGTATGTACTGCGCCATGTCGCCGTCGAGAATCGTCAGCGCATCCGTGTAGAGTGGATTGCCTCCGCTCAGACCCGGCACCTCGGTGTCCTGCTTGCCAAAGGCTGGCTGGGTGCCGCCCAGTTCCGCATACTGGATCCACAGATCGGCTTCCAGAATCTCGAGGGCGCCTAAGAATCGGAGGATGGCCGCATCACCGCGGGTCAGCGAGCCTCCCGCATCATCATCATCGGCCGACGCTTGTAACGCTCCTCCCACTAACGCGCCGGTAAGCGTTGCTGCACCGGCGGCCGTCGCAAAGAAGGAACGGCGGTCGGGTAACCTCATCAGCTTGCTCTTGTCATTCACGCATGCACCTCGTCCATGAATTCGGGAGAAATCACCCGGTGTTGCCCGGCTCTTATTTCTCCGCTGTGGCTATAGTCGAGGAAATGTGAGTGTAAGTCGTCTGCGTTCTGTCAATGTTCTGTAAAGACAGCGCAGCGGCGACTTACTGTCGCGTGGCTAACCTTGCGCTAGTTGAATGAGCGCGTCACCGGTAAGCCGGTACATGGCCCACTCGGACAGCGGAACCGCGCCGAGCTTGCTGTAAAACGCGATCGAGGGTTCGTTCCAGTTCAGTACCGACCACTCGACGCGCCGGCAGCCCCGCTGTGTGGCAAGGCGCGCTACATATCGCAGGAGCGCGAGTCCGACGCCTTTGCCGCGTAGGTGCGGCTTCACGAACACGTCTTCGAGGTATATGCCCGGTTCGGCCCAGAAGGTCGAGTAGGTCGAGAAGAACACGGCGAAGCCCGCGTACTCGCCGTGCCAGCGTGCCAGGATGGCTTCTGCCCCGGGCCGTTCGCTGAAAAGCGTTTGCCGCAACTTCTCCTCGGTTGCACTGACGCAGTCGCTCATCTTCTCGTAGTCGGCGAGCGCCCGGATAAAGTCGAGAAGCACCGGAATTTCCTGCTCCGTCGCGGGCGCAATCAGTGTCTCAGACATGCTACGTATGGAAGTATGACAGTCGAGATCAAACGCTGCTTTTTTTGACAAGACATTAAAATTGAGGCCGTGCGCCTCAAGGAGCAACTCCAGCAGGAATTTGGCATTCCGGTCCGTGTGCGAGCTGGCGCCCCTGGCTCATTCAACGTCTTCGTTGATGGGGAGCGGATCTACTCTAAATCGGAGACCGGCCGTTTGCCGGATGCACCTGAACTGGCGGCGTTAATTCGCGCGAAGAGTCCGCGGCGCTAACGCCAGTTGGGAAACGCCGCCGGGCGTTCCCGCTTGATGTCCTCGATCAGCAAGCGGACGCGTTTTCTTCGCTTGTACAGATTCTCCAGCACCGCCTCGAGCGCCTCTTCGTCCTCTTCTACCCAGTGGCGCGGGATCTGCTTCCAGGCCGCATCGATCACTTCCGGCGGAAACCCTTCCACCATGTCGAGCCAGGGCTGAAACGAATCGAGCGATCGCACTTGCTCGTACACGGACGTTCGAAAGTACAAGCCTTGCAGCGGGGAATCCTGAAATTCCCAGTGTGGGCCGTTGAACGCAAAGCCGTGATCGATCATCTGCGCAAAGAAACCTATGCGCGCGGGGGCTTCCCCTTTCAGGGGCGTCCACGCCTTCGCCCGCGCGCGGAAGAACACGGCCTGCCGGGAATCGGCGTTAGAGGCCCATTTATCGAACACCAGCACGCCCAGGAAGTCATCCCGGTTCTCAATTTTTTGAAGCAGCTTATCGGGCAAGAAGTCGAAGATCGCCACACGGTCCGGATGAACCGCCATCCGCGAGCCAAAATGAATGCCGGGCGGTACGGGCTCCCGGTTGGGGCCGATCGCAAGATAGAGTTCCGGGCTTGCCGCGATGAATCCGGGAGTCAACTCGATCGCCACCGTCTCGGGAACGTGTATCTGCAGATGACGCAGAAAGGCGCTCGCCAGCCATTCGTTAATCAGGATCCGCCGGTGCTGCGGATTATTAGTGAACTTGACGACATAATAACCGCCGTCTTCGCCTTCGACCAGATGGGCCTGCGCTCCGCCGCGCATTTTGCGGATCAGCGTGCGTGCTTGTAACGGCATGGAACAGGCGGAATGGGAGAATCAGTTGAGGAAGATCCGCAAAGGAGGGAAAGTAACACGCCCATGGCAGAAACATCAGAAGAGCAGGAAAAAAAGCCGGGTTCGAACCCCGATGAAGTGGCCTTGGAACTGATGAAGTTCGTAGCCGTAACGACAGGATATGGCCGGGGAAACTCCGGACCGGGGTTCGGCAACAAAGGTGCGCGTTCGAGTGAGGAGTACGCCGATGCTCTGCTCGAACTGTTCGATCGCTGCCGGTCGGTGGTCCGCAAAGAGCCGAAATAAGAGTTGACGAGGCGGATGCGCGCTGTCGTACCCGCCTCGTGCGTTGTTATCGCCTCTTGCCCTTGCTCTTTCCGGTCTTTTTCGAAGCCGACTTCGACGCAGTGTGGCGCCCGCCAGTGCTTTTGGCCGTCTTCTTCGACGCTGCCTTTTTGGGAGCCGCCTTCTTCACCGCGCTCTTTTTGGATGCGGTCTTCTTCGTTGCTGCCTTTTTCGGCGCAGCCTTCTTTGCTGCCGTCTTCTTTGTGGCCGTTTTCTTGGCCGCTGCTTTCTTCACGGCTTTCTTTGCGGGAGGCGCCGCCTTCTTGACCGGTGCAGCTTTCTTAGCAGCCGCCTTCTTTGCCGGCGCGGCCTTCTTCGCAACAGCTTTCTTAGCCGGTGCAGCGCTCTCGGCCGGCGCAGGGGCGCTCTTCGCAGCAGCAGCCGTTTTTACGGGATTTTTAGCCGCGGCCTTGCGCGGAGCGCGCTTCTTAGCCGGGGCCGAACGCTGCAACTCTTCCGCATCTGCACTCGCTTGCTGTTCCGCCTTGCGATGTGTTTCCGCTCCGGATTCGACTTCTTCGTCCGCTCCCGGTCCACCGCCGCCACGCGCGTCGCGGGCTGATGACGCGGGCTTAGCTACTTTCCCGCCTTCGCTTTCGTCTTCGTCCTCTTCGTCGTCTTCGTCAGCGTTGTATTCGTCCTTGTCCGATTCGAGTTCGACGTGCTCGTCTTCGTAATCAAAGTCGTCGTCGTCTTCGGGCGCCAGCAAGTGTAAAGAACTCACGACTGCTCCTTTCGCACCTACGCATCGAGATGATGCGCGAAGCAAAATGATTTCACAACCTGTTCATAATCGCAAGGGCTAAAAACAAAAAAGCTCGATCGCGTGCGAACGATCGAGCTTATTTTGTTCGGAGGAAACTGTTCTTAACGTTGAAGCGCGGCGGTGTGTACGGCGGCTTTTCGATGCAGCACCTGGGACGGCATTCTGCGGGAAGCAGTCACGTGGGTTGCGTGGCTGACGGAGGTGGTATGAGCACGGCCACGGCTTGCCGCAAGCAGCACAGTGCGCCTGCTGCTGGTGCGTACATTTCGAACCGAGCGATGCCGGATGGGCGCGTCCTCGTGGTAAACCGCCGGGATGAGCAGCACATCGCCTTGCGCGATCGAATCGGCTGAAGGATTCACCGAAGCGATGCTGTCGGCGGTCACGTGATAGTTCTTTGCGATGGTCGCCAGGGTATCGCCGGCAAGTACGTGGTGCAAACGCCACGCCTGGCGGTTCGGTGCAGGGACACTCTCGAGGGCGGCCTGTACCACGTCCGCGCTGCCTTTAGGAACGTGCACTTCGAAGCCCACCGGGGCCACCGTTTTGAGCAGCGCCGGGTTCAGATCCCGTACTACCGAGATCGGCTGCATCGTGGCATCTGCGATCAGATTCAGGTTGGTCGGAGCCGTGAGCTGAATGCTGTCATACTCCATCGGTTCATCCAGCTGAATGTTGGTCAGGCCGTAATCCTGCGGGTTCTTTCCGATGATGGTCATCGCCAGGATGATCGGCACATAGTTGGCCGTCTCCTTCGGCAAAGCGTGCCGCTTCAGCAATTCCCAATAGTCCGCATACCCGGTCCGCTCAATAGCGCGATCGACCGCGCCAGCGCCGCAATTATAGGCTGCGATTGCGAGATACCAGTCTCCGTAGCGCGCATGCAGGTCACGAAGCAATCGCGCCGCCGCCCGCGTCGCCTTCTCGGGGTCGAAGCGTTCGTCGTAAACCGAGGTGCGCGCCAACTGATAATCGCTGCCCGTATAGCTCATGAACTGCCACATGCCAACGGCGCTCTTGTTAGAAACGGCGCGCGGCAAAAATCCCGATTCGGCCTGCGCCAGGTAAATGAGATCGTCGGGAACGCCTTCTTCGCGCAGTACACGACGGATCATTTCACGATACCGGCCGGCGCGTTGGAAGCCAGCCAGCAAAATGCCGCGCCCGCGATCGGACGAGAAGTACCGAACAAAGCTCATGACCGGTTCGGTTAAATCCAGCGGAATGCCGGACGATGTCTGGTTGAGCTCAGATTTGAGCCGGTTGACCGTGTCCGCATCGACCGGAAACGTCATATGACTGACTTCGTCGATGGGCGCTTTGTCGAAGACCACCGCTTGTTCCTGGTCGCTGCCTGATCCGAGTTTTTCTACGTCAAAGCGGTAAATAAGATCTGAGATTTCTTCAATACGGCGCTCGATTCGGCGGTGATCCGATAAATTTTCGGGCGCTTCGAGCAGCACATCAATTGCGGCATCGAATTCTTTTCGAGCACCCGCCAGATCGCCTTGGAAGTACAACCGCCTTCCTTCGTCGAAATGCTGGTCTGCTTTGGCGATCCGCGCATCCGCCTCCGGAGTGTGCACCATTTGCGCGTCCTCCTGCGAACCTGGCGCACTCTGGCCCGAAAGCACGGCATTCGCTTCAGCGCTGGCTTCGAATTGTGTTCCGTGTACCGGGAGACTAGTCAGTCCGTTCTGCGCATTCAGAGTGAAAGCCCCTGAAATCAGAAGACATCCCGTTAGCAGAGAGCACGCTGAAGTAATCATTCGATAAGCGGTCCTTATAAGCTAGGGTCTTTGTAACGGAATCATTACTGTAACCCGAACCAAGAGAGCTGGTCAAGGAAAAAGATCCGGTAATTCTTCCAAATACGGTACTAACTTCCAAACTCCATAGACTCGACCCGCGCTTTATAGTATCAACGTTCTTACGCCGGACAGATTACAAACACCTATCGAGCTATAAACGAGGACGCCACACAGCATACAACCTGTGTGGCATTCTACCCCCGTTTTGTCTCGAAGACTACCGCTATCGCGTCGGAACCGGCTGTAGGGCGCGGCTTTCGATGATGCGGTCGATCATGCCGTACTCGAGCGCGGCTGGCGGTTCGAGGATGTAGTCGCGATCGACGTCGCGCGCAATTCGATCCACCGGCTGGTTAGTCGCATCGGCCAGGATTTCGTTCAAATTCTGCCGCATTCTCAGAATTTCCCGGGCATAGATGTCGATATCGGCCGCCTGTCCGCCGAGGCCGCTCATCGACGGCTGGTGAATCAGGATGCGCGAGTGGGGCAGGCTGAACCGCTTGCCTCTGGTTCCGCAGGCAAGCAGAACCGCTGCCATGGAGGCTGCCTGGCCGATGCAGTAGGTCACGATATCGGGCTCGACCAAGCGCATGGTGTCGAGAATCGCGAGGCCGGCGGTGATCGATCCACCCGGCGAATTGATGTAGATGGAGATATCGCGCTCGGGATCCTCGGCTGCCAGAAATAGCATCTGGGCAATGATGAGATTGGCGACGGCGTCATCGATCGGCGTGCCGAGGAAGATGATATTTTCCTTCAGCAAGCGGGAGTAGATGTCGTAGGCCCGCTCGCCACGCGACGTCTGCTCGACCACCATGGGCACGAGCACAGAATTATTCATTCGAAACTCCTTCAAACACGGCCTGCGGCAAATTTCTGACGCAAGGGCGGCAACCCCATCATATAGGATCAAGCTGCCGCGTAAGGCTGCCGGACGGGCTTGTTTTTACAAAATCGGCGCGCGTTCCCGGTGTGCCTGCGTCCATAAAACCTCTGGATTCACACGCCTTTGCGCCGGGAGACCGAGGGAAGGGGTAAACTATCCGCATACCGGTAGTTAGAAGTAGACTGATTTCAGCGGGCATGCGAAATTTCTTCGTTAAAGGGCTAATCTTTCCGGGATTTCGGACGATTAGTCTAGTAGGAGTTCGGAGCCTTCGCCAAAGATGAAAGTCCTGATTGCCGACGACAGTGCTACATCCCGGATTTTGTTGGGCCGAGCCCTGCAACGTTGGGGGTACCAGGTCGTTGTCGCTGAAAACGGTGCCGAAGCTCTGGACATTCTGTCTCAGCCGGATGCCCCGTCCATGGCGATTCTCGATTGGGTAATGCCGCATTTGACGGGTCCGGAAGTCTGTAAACGGATCCGCGCCACGCATCGCGAACCCTACACCTATATCCTCCTACTCACCTCAAAGAACACCAAGCACGAGACCGTAGAGGGCTTGGATGCGGGTGCCGACGACTACATTGTGAAGCCGTTCGACGAGCACGAATTGCAGGTTCGGCTGCGCGCCGGAAAGCGCATTATCGATCTGCAGCTCGATCTGCTGCGCGCGCGGGAAGAACTGCGGGAGCGCGCGAACAAAGATCTTCTGACGATGCTTCCGAACCGGGCGGCAATCTTCGGTACGCTTGAGGTCGAACTGGTCCGCTGCCACCGCGACCGACGGCATGTCGGCGTGATCCTGCTCGATATCGATCATTTCAAGAAGGTGAACGACACCTACGGCCACTTCGCCGGCGACGCCGTTTTGAAAGAAACTGCGAACCGGCTGCGGCACAACGTGCGGCCCTACGATCAGGTCGGCCGTTATGGCGGAGAAGAGTTTCTGGTGGTTTTGCCCAATTGCGACCTGGAACAGGCCACCTTGCAAGCGGAGCGCCTCCGGGCGCGCCTGCATGCGACTCCAATGATGGTAGACGGCACGGAACTGCGCGTGTCGGCGAGTTTCGGCGTCACAATTTCCGATGGAGCCGAACGGGCACCCGACCTGTATGTCCGGGTAGCCGATGAGGCGCTGTACCAAGCTAAGGGCGACGGCCGCAACTGCGTCAAGAGCCTGACCTTGCAGGAATCGGCGCTGGCGGCGACCTAGAGAACCCCGATGGCGCTGTTATACTGAGGAAGTCGCGCAAACACCCCGAGTATTTGCGTGGCGTCAACCTTGCGCCCATAGCTCAGCTGGATAGAGCGTCTGGCTACGAACCAGAAGGTCGGGTGTTCGAATCACTCTGGGCGCACCAATTCCTTGAATCTTTGGGTCTATGTCATTGCCTCGTTGTGGCCCGTTAAGAGCGAAGCCAGTGGTCAGTGGTTAGTGCGCCGCCGGCGGAGCCGGATTAAATAGGGTGTGACTTTTGCCAAGAGTTGCCGTAAATTGCTAGGGAGTCCGACCGCAGTTAAGGCCTTTGGCCCGAAGTCACAGATCAGAACGAACCCATTCGCTAACCGCCCGGTCCGTGGCTCGGGCGGGCTGTTTTGGGGGAATGAAGCCATTGTCTAACCAGTGGTGAGTGGTCAGAACGAACCATTCGCATCAGCAATGCTTTTCGACGGAACGAAGCCACCGCGCCGGCAGCGGTCAGAACGAACCCATAGGCCGAAGCCCGCCGAAGCCCTATGCCACACAGTCCGGCGTGCGCAGATTTGAGGGAACGAACCCATGGAAGCATCGGGATGGTGTTCCGGCGCTTACCCCCGGGACGTGTTTTTGGCGTGAAAGATACACGCCGGCTAGGAAAATATTCGATTGTCAAACAGCAATCCCGGCTTATCGGTCGAAGCCAGTGGCCAGTGGTGAATTTCAGTGGTCAGCACAGAGCCGGCGTGCGCAGGTTTTGTGGGAACGAACCCACCGCTAACCGCGGGCCGTTGCGGGATTAGATTTGTTCCTGGCCGGTGGCGTAGCGGACCAGCGCGTCCATGTCGAAGGGTTTGTTGGCTTCACGCGCTTTGTTTTCAAGCTCTTCGAGTAAGGCCTCGTTGGCGCGGCAAGTCGGGCAATCGCATTCCCGTTTGAAGGGCGGCAGATTGAACACCGGTCCTACGTGGCCGTCGCCTGTTTCCGCTTCGCGTTTGATGGCGTCGAGCCACATGTCGATTGTCATGCGCTGCAGGGCGAGACCTCCAAAGCGGCGATGGTCGTCGTTCTCCACGCCGGTCCAGTCGTATTCGGGCGGGATGCCGTCGGGAAAGTTGAGGCGGCGAATCAGACGGTCCGGGGGCGGCAGCAGGGCTTGGCCTTTGCGGATCAAGTCCTCATTGGTTGGGTAGAGCGTGGTGACGGTTTTGCCGTCGACGATGCGGATTTCGGCCCACTGTTCGAGGCGAATGTACTTCTTGCGGTTCTTCGGGTGGCGTTGGCCCTGGAACATGCGGCCAGAGGGCGTGTTCGGAGTTGCCGCTTTTTGCTTCTCCTTTTGCTTGCTTTTGCGTGCTGCCCGCTTGCGGTCGCGTGCGAGGGTGCGGGCGTAGTCGTCTTGTTTTCCAATCATCGTGTGCTGTCTTTCGCCTTGAGATGGCCTCTGCAGAGTTTTTGGGGAACGAACCCACAGGCCAAAAGGCCTGTACCACGTTTATTCTTCGGGTTCCTTTTCGGGTTGGTAGTTATTGACTCGCCATTGCCAGACGCAGACGGGGCAAGGGCAGCCGTGCTCGTCCTGCCCAGTGGCCATGGATGGCCGTTTCAACCAGCGGTGGCGGGCATCGCGCTTGATGTCGTAGTCAATTTCCGACAGGCCGGCATCGCGCAACATGACTTCGGCCCAGAATTCGATCCGCTTTTCCTCGCGGTAGCGGACGGCCTGCAGACGTTCCATGGCCCGGCAGGAACAGTGGAAGGCGCGCTCATCCTGTTCCTGCAGACGGCGCAGGCGCGCGAGCGTGGCCCATTGTTCCTTCGTCCAGGTGGACGGGTCCGGCGATTCGCTGTTCAGTTTGTATTCGTAGTTTTCGAGCTGGCGGTCGCTGCGCATCAGCCGCCACTCGGAGTCGATGACGCGCTGGACCAGGCGGACCTCGCCATCACCGCCAGGCTGATACTGGTCTAACCAGACGTTGCCGGAACGCTCGTAGTCGGCTGGATTTTCGTGATCGTGGAACTGGATTCGGCGGAGCGGGCAACGCGGCGGTGCGCCGTCCGCAATACGATCTTGGTTCATGCGATTTCAGCCGCTGAGTGTGGCAGCGGCTGTTCGCGGTCAGGCCGGGCGGACGGGCTAAGGAATTGAAAACGTGAGGGAAAAAGTTTTTGGGGTCAGCCGTGATTGGCCGAGGTCTCAGCGGGCCGCCACTTGCTCCCCACTGAGGAACGCTCGCACATGAGCGAACTCAGACCGGCTCGATTGAGCGCCATTTCCGGTGTTCTGCAGAAGCGCACTGAAATACCTGGAGGCCAACTCCTTATTGCCGGCCGCCTCGGCAGCCTGACCCGCATGGAACAATCCATTGAAGCGATTCGGGCTCTCCTTCAACGCAACCTGGTACTCGGCTAAAGCTTTCTGGGGCTGCTGCGACTCGAACAGCACGTCTCCGAGCATCTCGCGCGCCGGAATATCGACTTCACCCTGGCCAACTTTGTCCTGCAGGTCGGCTGCGGCACGCATATGTAGTTCCGCCTTCTCCACATCATTCTGCGCAAAGGCGGCCCACGCAACAACTTCGTCGATCGCGACCTTCATGCCGGTCGAATCGACAAAATAAGCATGCTCGCCTTTCTTAATGGCTTCGATCAGCTGCTGGTAATGAGAAAGGTCGGCGCGCGCCGCGTCCGCCTGATGCAGATGTCCCTCAGCAAGGATGCGAGCCCAGTAGGTAAACATCTGTGCTTCCGGTGTTGCGCCGGAAGCGGGGGTCAGCGAAGCGGCGGTTTTCCAGTCACGCATCTCCAGAGCGTAGATGGTGGGGAACTCTTCCCTATACTCCGGGATCATGTCGCTCATATCCATGCCGGGCATGTTTCCCATCGACGCAGCGCTTTTCAAAAGCGTTGCCGTGCTGTCGACGACGCCTTTGGCGTTCTCATCCTGGGCGCTTTGCAGGTACGCATAGAGAAGAAAATCGTACGCGTGGAGTTGATCGAACAGGGCGCTCGGATGATCTTTGAAGGCCTTCTGGCCCGCGCTGACGGATGCCAGATTCGCTTCAATGTCCGGCTGCCACATGCCCAATCGAGCAAAGATATGCCCCGGCATGTGAGCCGAATGCGCCGCTCCGGGGGCAATCGTTCCGTAACGCTGTGCCGCATTTAGCGCCTGCGGAGCGAGGGTCGGGTTATCACAGGCATGAATGATGTAATGCGCCAGTCCCGGGTGGTCTGGATATTTCGTGAAGAGGGGAGTCAATACCGCCAGCGCCCGGCGTTCGTGATCCAGGCTGGTGTCGCCCGGGTTCTCCGACGCGAGCAGTGAGAGCGCATAGAAAGCGCCCGCGTCCGTATCGTCGGGATAGTCGCGAAAGAGCTTCTGCATGGCGCCCGAATAGGCTGTCGCGCGTGCTTCATAGTCGTCCTTACCCGGCTTGTAGAAGGCGCTGAGTGCGTCGATGTACTCGCGCTCCCGCGCTGTTTTTGCGGGAGCCGATTTCGCCTTCTCGAGTTCGCTCCAACCTCGGGTCATCCGATCTGGAGAAGGGCGGTCCCAGATCTGGTGATACAGGCTCATCGCAATGCCCCAGTGCGCCATTGCGCAGGATGGGTCCGCTTGCGCTATTTGCTGAAACTGGCGCTGCGCTTCTTCGTACCAGAAGTCATGCAGAAGGGCGACGCCGCGGTTTAATGCACTCTGCTGCGCTGCCGCGCAGGAGGTTGAGAAGTGGACCGTGCCGAGTTGTTCACCTCCGGCCGCGTGTGCCGGAGTGACCGTGGAGAGAGGAATGAGCGCCAAGGAAGCGAGCCACTTCATAAGGACTCATTATCTATGTTTTTCGTGAAAGGGAAAGGACAAAAGGGCGAAGCACGCGAAGTATCGGCGAGCGGGAGCCCGCCTGCGATCGCGTTCACACCGGCGTGGAACCTACTCGGCTCGTAAGGCTTCCACAGGATTAATCGACGCCGCGCGGCGGGCCGCTGTGAAACTCGCCAGCACTGCACATATTGCAAGAACGAGAGCTGCGAGGATCAATGTCGGTGGGTCCCATGAGCGGACGCCAAACAGCATGGAACGTAACAGCGTCGCTGCTCCAACTGCACCTAGCAAACCCAACGCCACGCCAGCCACTGTTAAGCGCCCCGCTTCGCCGAGGATCATCTGATATACCGTCCTGCGCCGCGCGCCTATGGCCATGCGAATGCCAATTTCGCGAGTCCTTTGGCCCACCGAATAGGCGATAACGCCGTAAAATCCGACTATGCCCAGCGTCAAAGCGGCGCCCGCGAAGCTTCCCACCAACCACGCAGCGGAGTTGTGAAGGTACGCGGATGGCGAGTTGCTAATCCTTTCGGCCATCGTCAGCCCCTGAGAAACAGTAATGAAGGGATCGATCCGATGAATGACCGTGGGAACCTCCCGGAACAGTGACGGGCCGGACGCCGATGTGCGGACCAGAATCGAAGGCCACGCGTTCGGATTTTGGCCGTTCGGAACGTAAATTGCCGCCCAATTGACGTCTTCCAGATTCCCTTCCTTAACGTCCTCGACAACCCCGATGATTTCCATCGGCGATTGAGGCGCATCGTCGTAATAGATCTGCTTCCCAAGCGGGTCCTCGCTGTGGAAATATCGTTTTGCCAGCGTGCGATTCACAATCACAACCAAGTGTTTTGACGCATTGTCAGCCGGCGTGAAAAAGCGGCCTTTCCATAGCCGTGCCTCCAGCGTCGCGAAATAACCGGGGCTTACCTGCCGGTTAAGGATCTCGTTATCCTCTTTGTGATTGGGCCGGCCCACAACGTGGAAGGAGGCGGTACCCCAGGCGGAGTCGATCGGCGGCGCGGTTGAGGCGCCAACGGATACAACGCCCGGCACGCTGCGAATATCGTCAATCATCCGCTGATCCAGCGACGCCAGTTGTTGGTCGCTGTCGTACTTGCCAGGCGCCCACGAAGTCTGAAAATACACCAGGTGATCTGCATTGAAGCCGACATCCACGTGCAGCAGTTGATACAGACTTTTGGCCAGTAACCCGGCGCTTACCATCAGCACCATCGCTAACGCAACCTCTGCAACCACCAGACTCGAGCCGAACCGTCGCCAGGACGAACCTGTGCTGCCGCGCATCCCCTCTTTTAATCCCTCCATCATTTCTGCCAGCGAGGCGCGCGCAATCGGAATGACGGCGAATACCACGGCCGCCACAAGCGAAATGGAACAAGCGAAAGCGATCGTCGTAGCGTTCAGGCTGGCGTCGCGCAAGTAAGGCATGCTTTCCATCTTCTCCGCCGGAATCAGGCTCGCCAGCAATCGAATGCCCCATCCGGCGAAGGTCAATCCCACTGTGCAGCCCGCCGCTGCCAACACGAGCCCCTCGGCTGCGAATTGATGATATAGCCGGGAAGCTGATGCGCCGAGAGCTCCCCGTACGGCGATCTCGCGCCGCCGTTTGTCGGAACGGGCCAGCAGCAGCGTGGTGATATTCGCAGACGCGATCAGCAGAAGAACGCCGGCTCCACTGAGCAATACCAGAAGTATCGGACGAACGTTGCCAACAATGAAGTCGCGCAAAGGCATCAGATCCGCTGAGCCAACATACCGGTTGGTGTCCGGATATTCGCGCTGAAGATATTGCGCGACCGACCGCATGTTTGCGGAGGCAGTCTCAATCGACACTCCGTCCTTTAGGCGCGCAATGGTGATGAGATTGTGGCAGTGCCGATATTGCTCACATCCGCCGGTGGAGCGAAGAGTCGCCCAGAACTCGGCGCTTCCGTACGGACCGAATTGGAACCGCTTCGGCAGTACGCCAATGACCACGGTCGGATCGCCGTTCAGAATGAGCGAGCGTCCGAGCACATCCCGTTTCCCGCCAAAGCGTTTCTGCCAAGCCGAGTAACTGAGTATGACCGTCTTCGCCGCGGCCGGAGAATCTTCGTCCGGTCGAAAGTCGCGGCCAATTACCGGTGTTACGCCGAGTGTCCGGAAAAAGCCTGCGCTCACCCTTGTACCGGGAACTTGTTCCGCCCCGGTCCGCGTGCTGAGACTGAAACCGCCGTTCAGCGCATAGGCGTCGATGGACCGGAACACCTTGTTGAGCTTCTTCCAGTCTTCGAAGTTGAGGTACGATACCCAGCCGTGCGGAGTGCCCGGCGAGGATTCGAACACAGCCACAAGCCGGGATTGATCCCGGTAGGGCAGCGGCTCAATCAGCGCGCTCTGCACGAAGGCGAAGATTGAAACGGCGGCGGCAATGCCCAGAGCTAACACGAATATCGCGCTGCCCGCAAAGGCGGGATTTTTTCGGAGCTGACGCACAGCGTATCGGAGATCCCGGGCGATGTCGTCGAGAACATTCAAGCCGCGCGTGTCGCGGCACTCCTCCTTCCGTTGCTGGATATCCTTCATCGACTGCAGTGCGGCGTAACGGGCGTTCTCCGCGGTCATGCCTGCCGCGATACCCCTTTCAAGCTCCCGATCCAAGTGATACTGCAATTCTTCGTCGAGTTCCTGGTCGACTTGCTCCCTGGAAAAGAGGGAGCGAAGCCGAAGCCGAAAGATCGTCATGAAACGCATCGCGATTTCTCCTTCAGGCCTTTCGCACAATCAGCGATATCGCCGCCGAGAGACGCTCCCATTGGGCGGCTTCGTCCTCCATCGCCTTTCGTCCCGCTCTGGTCAGCGTGTAATATTTCGCACGGCGGTTGTTCTCACTGGTTGCCCATTCGGACCGAATCCAGCCGTTCTGTTCGAGTTTATGTAGCGAAGGATAGAGCGCTCCCTGCCCAACCTGAAGCACCTCGCCCGATATTTGATGGATGCGCTGTGCGATCGCCCAGCCATGCATCGGTTCCAGAGCGACCACTTTCAGAATCAAAAGGTCTAGCGTGCCTTGAACCAGGTCGGTCGGTTTACTCAATCTGTCCCCTCAGTAACTGACAACAGTGTATAGCAATTCCCTTTGGGCTGCAAGCCAGGCGAAAAGTCGGTAGAGCAACACATCCGGACTAGAACGATCTATCGACCTGAGGTGAATTCTTTCCGGGTGGCCAGTGATACAAACATCTGGCCGTTTTAACCGATGCGCAAGCTGCGATGGTGACTGGCTTGTATAGCGGGGAGTTGCCGATTGTCGACGATCGAGGTATATTGTCGATAGTCGAGGCAATTGACATGCCCAAGCCTTCGGATCTCCTTCAAGGCACCCTAGATTTAGTGATCCTGAAAACCATCTCACGGGAGCCGCTTCACGGCTGGGGTATCGCCAAACGAATGCGGTTGCTTTCCGGCGATGTTCTTTCAGTCGGCCAAGGCTCGCTTTATCCGGCACTGCATCGCCTTGAACAGCAAGGTTGGATTGCAGCGGAATGGAAGGATTCTGATCTCGGGAGAGCGGCAAAGGTCTACTCGCTTACGCGCGAAGGCCGCAAACAACTAGAACGCGAACTGAAGGGTTGGGACCGGCTCTCTTCCGCTGTTCAACTGCTCATCGAGAACGCCTAGGGAGAAAACTTATGCGTATCGCTCGCGTCATGAAGCAGCGGCTTCGCTCTTTGTTTCGCCGCTCGGAAGTCGATTCGGATCTTCGGCGTGAAGTCGACCTTCACGTAGAGCAATTGACCAAAGAACGGGTGGCGGAGGGCATGAGCCGGTCTGAAGCGCTCGCCGCCGCTAAGCGGGAGTTTGGTTCTGTTTCCCTGACCGAGGAACAATGCCGCGATATGCGCCGGACGAGCTTTATCGACGATCTGATGCGGGATGTTGTGTTCGCGATTCGAGGACTGACGAAGTCGCGGGTTTTCTCTATAGCGGCACTCTTATCACTTGCACTCGGGATCGGAGCCAACACCGCGATCTGCAGCTTCATGGAAGCGATTATGATGCGCGCGCTGCCGGTTCCCGATCCGGAGAGCCTGGTAATTCTAAACTGGGCGCGAAAAGTGAACCTAAGGTAGTTCAGCAGCAGCACGGAGACACGAATGGGCATCACGATCCGGGGGGGCATGTACGTATCAGACGCGTTCCCTTACCCGTTCTTCGAGTCTGCCAGCGAGCACAACGATCTAGTGTCTTCGATCTTCGCGTTCGCCGATGCCGAACGACTGAATTTCGTGGCCGGGAATCAAGCTTCTCTAGTCTCGGGGAAATACGTTTCGGGCAACTACTTTGGCACCCTCGGCGCGTCGCCAGCGGCGGCCGACTGATCGACGGGGATGATGACCGTGCGGGTGCGAACGCTGTTGCGGTGATCAGCTATCGCCTATGGCAGCAACGTTTTGTGGGCGCCGCAAGTGCAGTTGGCCAAACCATTCTCATCAACCGCAAGCCATTCACGGTGGCCGGAGTGACCGCACCGCAATTTTTCGGGGTTAATCCGCGCGACTCACCTGAGGTGTTTCTGCCGCTGCATTCGTTAGCTTACGTTGATCCGAGAAGTCCGGGATAATGCCTGGTTTCATGACCCTCACAACTACTGGATCGAAATGATGGGTCGCCTCCGCCGGGGCGTCACATTGCAGCACGCGGAGATTGCGATGGCGACACGATTTCACGTATTTGTTGCCGGAACCGCGGCGACTGTCGAGGAACGCGCCACTCTTCCGGAACTTTTTCTGCAGGAGGGCGGCTCGGGATTGGACGCACTCAGGCGTCAATACTCCAAACCACTTCAAATGCTGTTCGCAATGACCAGCCTCATCCTCGCTATCGCCTGCTCCAATCTCGCAAATCTACTTCTGTCCCGAGCGACAACGCGGCGCCGCGAAATCGCAGTCCGGCTAAGCCTAGGCGCGGGACGGTGGCGCATTGTGCGCCAACTGCTGACCGAGAACTTATTGCTGGCAACTCTAGGCGGACTAATGGGGCTCTTTGTGGCCGCACTTGGCATTCGGTTCCTGACGTGGTTGCTTGCCAATGGCCAGGAGAACTTCACTTTGCATGCCGGAATCGATGGCGGAATTCTACTGTTTGCGTTGCTATTGTCGGTTTTAGCCGGCGTTGCGTTTGGCCTCGCTCCAGCCATACAGGCGACGAGCGTGGATGTCGCGCCTGCTCTGAAGGAGTCGCGGGCGGCTGCGTTGCGTGCGCGCCGTTTCGGATTGCCTTTCGGATTAAGTCAGACACTCGTCGTCGGACAGATTGCGTTATCCACGTTGCTGTTAGTTGCAGCGGGCTTATTCGTGGGGACGCTCATCAAACTGCATTCGATCTCGACCGGCTTCAACACGGAAAAGCTGCTGATGTTCAGCTTGGACGCGAAGCTTGCTGGATATGACGGCCGCCGTAGCGCACTTTTCTATGAGCGTTTGCGTCAACGCTTCGCGAGTCTGCCTAGCGTGAGTGCCGCCTCGATGAGCGACATGCCTCTGGGCGGAGGAGGAACGAATTCGGATGGCATCGTCATTCCCGGCATGACAGCATACTCCGACCACCCACTCTCCACAAATGACGCGCTCGTGGGGCCTTCGTTTTTCAGCACAATGCAGATTCCTATTCTGCTGGGGCGCCCGATCGATGAAGGCGATACGGCCGACGCGTTGCACGTGGCGGTAGTAAACGAAGTCTTTGCCCAGAAGTTCTTTCCCGGTCGCAACCCTGTCGGCCAGCACTTCAATTTTAGGAGTCCAACGGATGTTCAGATCGTAGGAGTAGCGAAAAATAGCGTCTACGCCTCCTTGAAGAGCGAGATCCCTCCTGTTGCTTATGTTCCGTGGTCTCAGATACCACCCGGGTGGCTTCCCCCAGGTATGTGTTATGAACTCCGAACATTCGGCAACCCTCTCGCGTTGGCAAATAGTGTGCGGGAAGTGGTTCATCGAGCGAGTCCTCTTGTGCCTGTGGCAGACGTCTCAACTCAGGTGCGGTACATCGACTCGACGATTGCCCCCGAGCGCACCTTTGCGGACCTATCTACCGGGTTTGGGATGCTGGCGCTCATCATTGCGTGCGTTGGGTTATACGGCACTATGGCGTACTCGGTCGCGCGTCGTACGAACGAGATTGGGGTGCGCATCGCGCTCGGCGCGAAACGACGGACCGTGATTTGGATCGTACAGCGCGAAGTCCTCACGCTTTCCTCGATAGGCGTTGCGATTGGGCTAACCGTAGCGTGGGAAATAGCGCGATTCGTGGCCTCTTTCTTGTTTGGTGTCCGCCCGAATGACGTTATTGTCTTCAGCCTGGCGGCGGTGATCCCAATGGTCTGCGCGATTTTGGCCGGCTATGCTCCCGCTTGGCGTGCCTCGCGCATCGATCCGATGCAGGCACTGCGGAACGAGTAAGGGTGCTGCTTGCGCCCGATGCTGCACCTCCGACTCGTAGAGGCAACTCGCGATCGTGGCCGCAAAGGATTTGTCACGGATGAAGAAGACGGCTCTGCTCGTGAATACGAGCAGAGCAGCCCTTATTGAGCCGGGCGCCCTGGTCCGTGCCCTGGAAAGCGGGCGACCGGGGATGGCCGCAGTCGCCGTGTTCGAGCAGGAACCGGTTCTACATGCCGATCATGCACTGCTGTCCATGGATAACGTTATCTGTACCCCTCACATTGGCTACGTCACTCGCGAAGAGTACGAGATTCAATTCCGGGACGTATTCGACCAGATCGTCGCATTCTGCGCAGGCGAGCCAATTAATGTGATCAATCCGGCCGTTTTAAACAAAGTTCGCGGCCCACACGGTTTTTAGATGAGCGAATCCGGCTTGTCACGCGCCGGGTGCGTCTCTCAGCGTGCGATTGGATGGGCCGCCAACCGAAGCCGTGCGCATCTGCGAATCATGGCCTGTGCCGATCAGCAAAGCCTCAGTTTCTTATTTAGCCTGCGCTAGCCCTTCAACAACTGCAGCAAGCTTATCGAGTATCTGCTTCGTGCCCTCCAACTGACCGCTCTCGATTGCGTTCTGCATTGTCTCGTTTCCAATGAAGGTGAGTTTCGTTTGGCCGTTGCCAATATCCTCAAAAAGAACCACGTCGTGCACACCGTCCACGGCGTCATGTTCTATTCCGTACCGCGCAGCCTCAACCCGGTTTCCCTTCGAGTCGGAAAAGTACATGGAGGAAACAATCTTTTCGTGGGGAACAATCTCATGGTATTCACCACCATTCCAGAACTCCTGCCCATCCGGCGCTCTCATGCAGTACAGAAACTTCCCCCCTACGCGAAAATCCATCTCGCAAAAAGGCGTGGTAAAACCCTTCGGCCCCCACCACTGCGTGACATATTTGGGGTCTGTCCACGCCTTCCAAACCAATTCGCGTGGAGCATCAAAAACTCTGGTGATGACCATCCGCTCTGTCTCATTCACCGTGCTGTTTGTCATCTCTGACCTCCGCTTTTTTCATTTGCTTTACAACCACGTCCAACTTGTCGAAACTTTCTTCCCAGAACTGGCGGTAGCTAATCGCCCAGTCGCTGACCGTCTTTATCGCCTCTGGCCTAAGCGTGCAAATACTCTCTCGTCCCCGCTTGGTCTTGATCACAATCCGCGCCCGCACCAGGTAGGCGATATGTTTTGAAATCATCTGCTGCGAGAGTGCAAACGGCTCTGTCAATCCATGCACAGAGACAGACCCATGCGAAAGACGTTCGATCATCGCTCGCCGGGTTGGATCAGATAAAGCCGCGAATGTCGTACTCAATCTATCCACAACCATATGGTTGTGGATCTGAAGCTGAATGTCAATAGTAATTTTTTCGATTTCAGTCTTCGGTTCCTAACCCCTGGGCCTTGATACCTGCGCGACAATTGAGCAAACCGCCAATGAACTTCGAACGAGATCAGTATTGCGAGGTCCCGTTCCGTCCGGTCATCCACTGCGTTTCCGCGTTGCACGATCAGTTGGGACCTCAGCCCGCGACAATCGGACGGTTGAGACGAAGTTAATAAGCAGATCGTTTAGCTTGGGCTGACCGGTCGGTGCGTCCGGCAGCGTTGATTCCGTGCCGCCGGCTCGAGTTCCGCTCGCCATCGCAGTTGGTGTTCACACCCTGCCTCCTTTCGTGAAATCAACTCGGGTGCGAATGGCAGATTCTGCTTTCGTTTAGAGTGACTAAGTTGGGACGGCTTCGCCGGTTTGCATTAGATGGATTCCGGTCAGCAGGACGCGGTGGACATAGAGAAGAGGCTTGATGCGCGGTGGGCTCTCCTTTTCCAACCGGCGCCATTGCGTGACTCAAAGCCGAGGCGCTGATGAACGTGATGGCGGGTGATGCACTTCCGCGCAATCCGCTTCAATTGCAGCGCGGCGACGACTAAAACTAAGTAGAGTTGCTCCAGCACGCTGCCGCCGTAAGCAGTGGCATCGTCATTGATACCTTCCAGCACGGGCGAGAGGACGTTGCACATCCTGGAGCACTACAGTCGGCCGCGTATCGCCGCAGGGAATCTCTGGAACGAATTCAAGCCCGACCTTCGGCATTTGATCAAAACGAAGATAGTCAGCTAACCGGTGGCGAGGGGCAGAGACCCTCTACAGACAGACCTATGCGTGAGTGGACCAACTGACTGGCAATCTATATCGACTGCTCGGAGATCATTAAAAGACATTTCAGCTTGATAGAGCTAGACGCTACCACTCTTACCGCGGATTCGCTCTTCCTGCTCAGCAGGTAGGGCCTGTTCCGCCTCTCTCGCGCTCAGACTCGGCACTCGAAACGCGCTATACACTGCCGCGGCCAGAACTGAGCCGACAAGTGGCGCGACGATGAACAACCATAGTTGTTGCAACGCCCAGCCGCCCACGAAAAGTGCCGGTCCAATGCTGCGGGCCGGGTTAACAGATGTATTCGTAACAGGAATGCCCACCAAATGGATTAGGGTCAGTACAAGTCCAATGGGAATGCCAGCGAACCCGACCGGCGCTTTGAGATCTGTCGCACCAATCACGGTCAGAACCAAGAAGAAAGTGAGTATTACCTCTGTGAGGGCCGCAGCGAGTAACCCGTAATGCCCTGGTGAATGCTCTCCAAACCCATTGGCTGCAAACCCGAGCAATGCTGGATCGTAGCCATTTGGGATTCCTTTCGCGATCGCGAGCAGGCAGGCCGCTGCGACGACAGCACCTAAGATCTGCGCGATCCAATACCCGAGCAGATGTCTGCGCTCCATCTTCCTCGTGATGAACAAGCCAAGTGTGACCGCCGGGTTGATGTGGCACCCCGAAATATGGCCGATGGTATACACCATGGCAAGCAGCGAAAGCCCAAAAGCGAGGGCGACACCAACAAATCCAATCTTGTCTCCTGCCAAAACCGCCGCGCCGCAGCCGCCAAAGACGAGAACGAAGGTGCCGACAAATTCAGCGAAGTATCTGGACATCTGCGCGGGCCTCCATGCCCCAATCAATATACTTCAGATACTCTCCTCAGTCAAAGACGATGAGACATGCGTTTAAGCGGCTTGTTCGCGTCAGCGGTTCCGCTGCTGCAATCCCAGCAACAAACGTCCGTAGCTTGTCGGCTATATCTCGCACTTGGCTCGGAACTCAATATTAGTCGAGGCCCACGTGACGATCCTCGTGAATGCACCGGCTGCTCGGTAACTTCCAGGGTCGAGCGGCCGGACCTCGACCACTGCGATCCATTCGAACTAAGCCAGATACGGACCGAGAAGTCTTAGGTCAGTATCAGAAGTGATTCGGCACGATACACCTGAGGAAGCTGGATAGCGCCGTTATGCCGAATCGCTTTTGATACTGGGAGTTGAAGGAAGCCGCGATGGATGTTACACCTTATGGGTTTTCAAAGAGCGGGAGGACGCGGAAGAGACGAAAAATTGAAGTGGGACGGGGGAATGGGCGCAGAGGTTCGACGGGGCAGCGACCGCATTGATTAGGGCTGTGGTTCGGAAACACACCCCAGCTGATTGCACGAGAGTGCGGAAAGGAATCGAGATGTCGTTCGCTGAAGATCATGCTGGATCAGGCCGCTTGTGAGTGAGTATTCGGAGGGGCACGCAGGCGGAGCTGTAAAGCGCTCATCCGTTCCACGGTAAGCATCGGCCCATTGCATTGAGGACACGTCCAAGAGGTTCGTGCGTGTTGCTGACAATCCTGGTTGGCTTTCGGTATAGACGGGGCGGCGGGTTCTCCCAGCAGATGGAAGCACAGCGGCAGAAGCGTGGAGCGATTGCGCGTGCTGAGGAAACCGAAGTATCGAATGCGCACAAAACGTGGCGGCAGCACATGGAACAGAAACCGCCTCAGGAACTCAGTCACATGCAAGCTCATCAGGCACTGCTTGTTTTTGTGGGCGGAATCACGCCAACGGAAGGTCACCTGATCATTTTCAAAAGCAATGAGCCTGTGATTCGAGATAGCGACTCGGTGCGTGTAACGGCCGAGATACTGGAGTGCATGCCCGGCCCCGCCGAAGGGCCGCTTGCAATAGACCACCCATTTCTTACGAAACGTTTGCTGTATCAGTTGTGCAAAAATCTTTGGCTGCGCCAGAGGTTTTAGAGAGCCATGAAAGCCGATCTGTCGTTGCACAAAGAGCTCCTTCAGCGCCTCTGTGAACTTACCTCGGAACACCTCAGCCAGCACATCGACGGGAAGAAAGAACTTGGGATGCGAGGGGATCCAGCGCCTGTGATCGGGCGAAAGTCCGCCGGCCGGCACCACACAATGGATATGTGGATGATGTTGCAGCTTCTGATTCCACGTATGCAGGACACTAAAGAAGCCGATCTCCGCTCCCAGGCGCTTCGGATCGCGTGCAACCTCCAATAGCGTTTCCGCGCTCAGCCGAAAGAGCAAATCGTAAATGATCCGTTTGTTCTGTAATGCCAGGGGTGCCAGTTCGTGCGGCAGAGTGAAGACGACATGGACGTAGCGTGTGGGCAGAAGCTCGCATTGACGCGCTTCGAGCCAACGGTCGCGAGCGTTCGCCTGACACTTGGGGCAGTGCCTGTTTCTGCACGAGTTGAAGGAGATGGCGCGATTTCCACAGCGCATACACTCGTCCAGATGACCGCCGAGCGCGGCCGTGCGGCAGCGCTCGATGGCAGTCAACACTTTCAAGTGGAGCCGGTTCAACCAGGAGCGATTTCGTTCAATGAAGCTCCGGCCGGCACTGCGGATGATATCGGCCATCTCGAGCGATGGCCGGTTCATCTATTCGTCGTCTTGAGCGAGAAAGGCGGCTAGCTTCAGTTTGTCCAGAGGACTGGCAGTCGCACTCATTCGAGCGTTGGAAAGATGTAAGTAGAGTGTGGTCTCTTCCAGATCACGATGACCGAGCAGTAGTTGAATGGTACGCAGGTCGGCGCCTGACTCAAGCAAATGAGTTGCGAAGCAGTGCCGCAACGTGTGCGGATGGATCTCATCGCCGAGTCCGGCGCGTGTCGCCGCATGGCGGCACGCCGCCCAGATCACCTTTTCGGTGATCGGCTTGTTACCGGTGTGCCAGCGGTTGCCAGGAAACAGCCAGACTTCTGGTTTCTTGCGAAGTCCGCGCACGTAACTCCGAAGCTCCTCGAGCAGGATTGGACTGAGCATGACATCGCGATCTTTACGGCCTTTCCCACCTTTGACGTGTATGACCATTCGTTCACTATCGATGTCTGTCATTTTCAAGTGCGCCAATTCAGCACGGCGCAATCCGGTGGCATACAGTGCCATCAGGAGAACGCGGTAGAAAAGAGTGGGAGCGGCATCGATCAGTTTCGATACTTGTTCCACGCTGAGCACTTTGGGAAGCCGAAACGTCTTCCGCGGATACGGTGTCTCAGCCATGGTCCATGGTTTCCTTAGCAGCGCCACGAAGAAGAATCGAAGCGCAGCGGTTCGCTGGTTGACTGTGTTGGCAGCCAGTTTCGTTCACGGAACAGATACGCTTGATATTCACGAAGCTGGTCCGGTCCGAGTTGATCCGGCGGTCGTTTGAAATAGCGCGCCAGGTCTGCGATCGTTTTGACGTAGGTGCGTACAGTACTCTGAGAGTAATTGCGACGCTCGAGTTCTTCGAGCATCATTTTTCGTAACTGGGTCACAAGGGACCTCCTTTGTGACCCAAACTATCCCAATTTCCACATCGCCGCTTGAAAACGCCCACGCGTAGCGTCTGCCGCTTCGGCTTCGTTCAAGTCCCCTTGTAGGTTGCGGATTGGCATTACTCCTTGTAAGTGAGGAACGTGAGATCGTGGTCTTTACGAAGAGCGTTATGACACGCGTAACACGACGCCGATGAATGATCCGGCTGCCGGCTGTCGCCCTTATAGCTTTCAAACCCCCAGCCGCCCGTTGCCGCGTATCGGGAGCTGTCTTTCACCATGACGCCTACGCCGCGACGTGGGCCTTCGTAGCTGGTGACGGGCTGCTGCGGAGCTTCCCGCAACTCCATAAATTCATCGGCAATGATTGCGCCGTCCGGAAACTTGCCCGTCCGGTAGCCCTCCAGCGCTTTGGAGTTCGCGAAGTATTGGAAAACGCCGCCTGTGCACGGTTTTGTGCAGGGCTCCTTCTGGAAGACGGGGTTCTGAGCCCCCCGGAAGACGCTAGCAATGTGAACCCATTGACGATAGCCGTCGGGAAACGGCACGGATCCTTCGTTCTGTGCCAGCATCGTGCATGCGGCGATAACAGTGGCAACCATCAGTATCGGTCGATTCCATTTGATTCGCATAAACGTTTACTGGAATTATGTGGCGACGCGGCGGGCGGGGTGAGCGCTTCAGGGGTGAAGCGCCCTAGATTTGCCGGGAATCGCGTCAGTTGGCCAGTAGAGCGCACGTCGAGTTCTCAGAAAGAATTTCGAATCAGCGTTCTTACGTTGTCTGCGAAGCCGCGGCTTGACTCCAGACGCTCGCCCCTGTGCATCACAATCGTGTATTCGCCGGCAGCTTCGGCTCGCACCTCTTTGACGCGATTCACGTTGACTATGGCCGACCGGTGGATGCGTACGAAATCGTCCGGATCGAGTGCCGACTCAATTTCCGCCATTGAGCAGCGAACCAGATTACTGTCGCCTCCGCAATGCAATTCCACGTAATTGTCGGCGGCGCCAATCCAGTCGATATCATCCACGCTTACGAAAGTTGTTCTGCCCGCCGACTTCACGGCGATTCGCCGTAGGCGCCGCTTCGCCCTTTGCATCGACTCGAGCAGAGATACAAATCGTCGTTCGCTGTCGTCTCGATCCGCTCTGACTCGGGTCTTGGCGCGTTTCAGGGCCGCGAAGAAACGGTCCCGATGAATTGGCTTCAGCAGATAATCGACAGCATTGGCCTCGAATGCCCGGAGAGCATGGTGATCGTGCGCGGTCGCGAACACCACAGTCGGCATGTTCTCCACGCCGACCGTGTTCACCACATCGAATCCATCCATCTCAGGCATCTGTACGTCGAGGAAAACTATGTCGGGACTTGCCGATCGTATGGCCGCCACCGCTTGCGCCCCTCCGGACGCCTCGTCGATGGCAGCGATATCGGGATCCTGCCTGAGCAAGAGGCGCAGTCCCTCAAGCGCGAGCGGCTCGTCGTCGACAATTAGCGCCCTAAAGCTCATTCAGTTCCATCCTCTGTGGTTTAGCTTCTCTTATCGTCCGGAATGGTATCTGCACGGTCACGATCGCACCGCACGGGCTGCCAGGCTCGAATTTCAGTATCCCCGCTTCACCATATAGCTGTGTCAGGCGCGTACGCGTATTCTTCAGTCCGACGCCCCCCTGTTTTGCTGCGCCGGACTCCGCGCCTGGCCCCGGACCGTTGTCCACGATGCAGATCTCAAGATGCCCATTCACGCGCTGGGCGCTGAGCTGGATGCATCCGGCGGCGGCTCGCCTGCTAACGCCGTGGCGAACTGCATTCTCAACCAGCGGCTGAAGGCTCATGTGAGGCACAGCTGCGTCGAGGGTTGCAGGTTCTACCCGGAAGACCGTCTCCAGACGGTCTCCAAAGCGTACTTTCTCGATCCCGAGATAAAGTTTCAGGCACTCCAGTTCTCTTCGCAGAGGAACCTCCTGAGCCTCCGCATCATCCAGGATTGCCCGCAAAAGATCACTTAACCGTGTCAACATCTCTTCGGCGGCTTGGCTTTTACCTTGCCTCACGAGCACAACAATGGCATTCAGGGTATTGAACAGAAAGTGAGGCTGCAATTGGATTTTGAGCGCACCCAGCCTCGACGCTGTGAGCTGTGTTTCGAGCTCGGCCGCCTCGACGCGAAGGAGAAGCGCTGCCTTCTCTTGCTCGCGATAGCCCCTGTAATATCGCGCGCTGGTTTGCGCGCCAATGAGCAGCCAGTAGATCACTACATTCTCGTGAAACCCCACCGCGAGCATCTGAACAAAAGCCTGCGAGAAAGATGTTTTCAGGAAGTGCGACAGAATCGAGGCTTGCAGGTAGATCGCCGTTTCCGAGGCCAGCTGAACCGTCGCGAAAACGACGGCGAACAGGAAATGCAGAATCACCATTTGCAGCCAGTTCCGGCGTTCGAGGCGGAACCGGTCGCCCGCCCAAAGCACAGCCGGAGTCAGCAGCGCCGAAATGCATGCCCCTGCCATCCGGGCGAGAAACTCGTCGCTGAACGAAGTGCTCTGACGCCACAAGATGATGCGCGCTGCATCCTGGCTGAAGAAGAACAAGCCGATTAAAGTCCACGCGACGAGGCTCAGCCCGAAGAGCCGAAGCGTTGAGCGGATAGGCAAGCGCGTTATTTTGTCGGGCAATCTATCTCAGTATCGTCGAGCTTTCTGCAGGCAGGCATGTGTTTCATCCGGCGCAGTGTTCATCCTGCGGTCGCGCCGTTCTCTGTGCCAATCCAGCGGCGCATCACCTCGCCTGTGTTCGCGTCCGCCGGAAAAAACGATTCAATCGCAAGTTCGGCAATCGTCACATCCAGCGGAGTCCCGAAGACGGTCGTGGTGCTGAGGAAGTGAAGCACCCCCTGGGGCGTAACCAGCGAGAAGGGGACAACGACGGGACCGGAGCTCCCGCTATCGTTGTGGCGTCTGCCCGGTCCGCCCCCGACCGGATAGCCGGCCAATTCCTCCAACAGTTCTAGCAAGAACGGGTCAGCAGTGGCCTCTACCTGATGCCGAAGCCGTTCAAGAACATGGTCCCTCCACTCCAGGAAATTGGAAATGCGCGGCGCGAGTCCGTCCGGATGCAGGCTGAGCCTAAGAACGTTCACTGGCGGTTGCAGTAGGGATTCCGACACTCCTTGGAGCAAAAGGGGAACGGCACGGTTGTGGGCCAATAAGTGCCAGTGACGATCGATCGATAGCGCCGGAAACGGTTCGTGGCCCGCCAGCACCATTGCAACGGCTTTCCGCACGGCATCGAGTTTCGGATCATCGAGCGTCCTCGCGGGGTAAGCGGGCGCGTAGCCTGCCGCGAGCAACAATGTGTTTCGCTCCCGCAATGGAACTTGAAGCCGCTCGGCCAGCAGCAACACCATCTCCCGGCTGGGCGCGGCTCGGCCAGTCTCTACGAAGCTCAGATGCCGCGTAGATATGTCGCACTCGCAAGCCAAGTCGAGTTGGCTTAGACGCCGTCTTTGGCGCCAATCCCTGAGCAGATCACCGACTGATGCTGAAGCAGCTCCCATTCCTCGACGATACTGCGCTGCGCGGTTCATCGCCATTACTTCCGAGGTAATGGACTCGCAGGGCGTGACGTGGAATTCTGCTGATGGAAGGAGCTAATCATGAGCAACACAGCAACCCAGCAAATCCCAGAAACAAACCAGGCCGGTCTGATCGATCGTTACATCGCAGCCTGGAACGAGACCAACGAAGTGAGCCGGCGCCAACTCGTGAGCGAGACCTGGACAACGGATTCCAGCTACGTGGATCCGCTGATGCAAGCGCAAGGGCGCGATGGCATTAGCGCGATGATTGCGGGCGTGCAGCAGCAGTTCGCAGGGCTTCAGTTCCGCCGCGTTACGGAGGTGGATGCGCATAATCGTTGCGTTCGGTTCGGCTGGGAGCTAGGCCCAGAGAGTGGGCCGGCCGTTGCTGGCGGAGTGGATTTCGGCACAATCAGCGAGGAAGGATTACTGCGAACCATCGTGGGATTCGTTGACTACTCGCCGTACCCGAAGAAGGCTTGAGGAGTTTCCGATGCAGAGACGCAATCTTCTCAAAGCCGCCAGCGCCGCTGGACTTAGCGTGTTCTCAAGCGAGGCCGCGTCCGCAAGTCCGAAGAGAGCCATGGCGGTGTTACAAAAGGAATCGTCGACGATCATAACGGCGGGTGGCGCGACGCTTTTTTACCGTGACTGGGGCTCGGGCAAGCCGGTTGTCTTTGTCGCCGGCTGGGCGCTGCCATCAGACATGTGGAGCTACCAGATGGCGCCGCTCTCAGAGCAAGGTCTGCGATGCATAGCCTACGATCGGAGAGGGCATGGCCGATCGAGTGATCCCGGCCGCGGCTACGATTACGACACGCTGGCGGATGATCTGGCGGGTGTTATGGAATCGCTCGATCTGCGAGAAGTTACGCTCGTGGGTTACTCGATTGGTTCGGGCGAAGTCGTTCGCTACCTGACCCGGCATGGTTCTGAGCGCGTTGCCCGTGTACTCCTGCTTGCGCCGACGGCGACTCCATACCCGCAGAAATCGCCTGACAATCCGGATGGCCTCGACCCAGCCATTTTTGCAGAGTTCCGGCGTAAGCAGATGCGCGACTTTCCTCAGTGGATGGCTGACAATGCCCGGCCGTTCGTAGTGGAAGAGACGTCACGGAGCATGATCGACTGGGTGATGGGGATGATGGAGCGGTCCTCGCTTCAAGCTTTGTTGCAATGCAGCGCAGCGAGTTCCAGCACTGACTTTCGAAGCGAATTGACCAAGATTAACTTGCCGACTCTTGTGATCCAAGGGGATAAGGACGTCAACGGAATCGATCGCACAGGCCGCAAAACCGCCGCGATGATTCCGGGTGCGCTGTTCAAGGTTTATGAGGGCGCTCCGCACGGTCTCTTCATCACTCACATGGACCGGCTCAACCAAGACGTGCTGCAGTTTGCGCGAGAGTGAAGCAGGATGACCGGCCATCAACTCAGTTCCGACCCATTGCCGGAGCTGAGCTGTGCCGGTTGCCTCTCCTCGGCAAGGCAATGTCGCGGTTAGCTGGAACTGTCGCAGGCCCGGCTGCGTAACATGTTTTGGCGTCGGGAGGTCCTGCGTGCTGTTGTTC
Source organism: uncultured Acidobacteriaceae bacterium (assembly GCA_963795905.1). GTDB lineage: Bacteria > Acidobacteriota > Terriglobia > Bryobacterales > Bryobacteraceae > Bog-105. The sequence continues at coordinate 114,423 of CAWCJG010000007.1, forward strand.
TACGAATCATTCTTTCCCGTTCTCTGGATCGCCTTTTTGATTTATTGGCCGATCAAAGCCATCGGGACGAAGACCACGCAGCGTCTCGAGCCCATCGCCTCGCGCATCCTGCGCGTCCTCACGTTCCTGCTTGCGATCATTCTGTTCTCGACAACTGGCATTCCGCTGCACTGGCTTTATCTTCAGCCCTGGCCGGCTGGGCTTTGGGCGTTCTGGGTGGGAGCTACCGTCATGGTCGCCGGCCTTCTCTTCGCCGTCTGGGCGCGAGAGCACCTGGGCGGCAACTGGAGCAGTTCCGTCACCATCAAGCAGGGCCATGAGCTGATCACCAGCGGTCCGTATGCAGTGGTCCGTCACCCCATCTATACCGGTATTCTGGCCGGGTTACTTGGTACCGCGATCGCCCTCTCTCAGGTGCGCGGATTTATCGCTTTCGTCCTGGTCGCCCTCGTGATCTGGCGCAAGCTCCGCATGGAGGAGCAATGGATGCGCTCCCAGTTTGGGAACACATACGTCACCTATGCCCGCCAGACCGCGGCTTTAGTGCCTTACCTGCTCTGAGCGCGGAGTGGCGATTTCAGGGCCGGTAAGAGCGGAGTTGAACGAACCGAGGAGTTGAATCTCAATGTTAATTCCTCGGTTCCGGTCAAGTAACGCGCTAGTCGCGGATGTGCGGGCCTGCAGTATTCAATTAGCTCGATGCGGACTTTACGTCAATATGACACCGTCGTCGTGATCTCCGAGAAAGTACGAAAAAGGTACGAGCGCGTTTTTGGTGGAGGCGGCTCGGATACCGCCGTATCCCCGGAAGCCTAGTCGCCACTTGTTTTTACCACGGCCCCTGGACGGTTTCTTTCGCACGTGCCGCGTCCATCACGAAATCAGCCAATGTTTTGGGGCGTTCGGCAATCACGAGAAAATTCACGCAGGACGTCTTTTCAAACAACGCAGGCAAACCGCAAAGATGACGAGGCTGAGTCGCGCTTTTCCGGCAGGGCGCCATCTGCGTCTTGCGCGGGCGAAAACGGCTCCAGGAAGAAAGGCTGCGAGTCTCAGGACCAAAGATGGCGGCGAGATGTATACTGACAGGCGCCCGGGACCAAAATGGAAATCCCGACTACATTTATGTGAACCGTCCGGACTGATTTGCATGACAACTGCCGACCCCTCTTTTGGAAAACGAATTCTTTGTGTGGCCTTGGCCTTTCTCCTGTGCACGGTATGTGCCTCCGCCCAGTTAGGACGGTCCCGCGCAGGAAGGACTCCCATGAAAGTCGATAACTTTACCTACAACGGCCAGAGCTATCAAGTCGTAGTGCTAAACGGCCAACCGATGCAGGTGAAGTTAAACAATCAGATCCTGTTGTTGATCAGCAACGGAGTGGTCGTAGGTTATCCCGGGTTGGATAGTAATTTAATTGAAGGCGCAAAGGGTGCCCTGAAAGCGTATGAGTCCGCCAACGGAATCGTGCCGCCGGGTACGCCTCCGGCGACTGCATCCGCAGTTCCCTCGTCCACAGCCAGCCAATCCGCTGCGCCGAATGCCGCCAGCAGTCTCACGGTTGACGGGGTGATCTCACTGATTGACGCAAAAATCTCTGACGACCTGATTATTGCCAAAATCCAGAAGAGCGGCCAGACCTTTGACCTGAGCACCGATGACATGGTTCGCCTGAAGAAAGCAGGGGCCAGCGAGGCAGTAATGAAGGCTATGATGAGCGCCGCGCCTGCTCCGGTAACCGCTCCCGTCGGTCCTGCCGAAGGCCCGAGTGCCGCTGCTGCGCCATCGGCCGCGATGGCTCCGAATCCCGTGGCCGAAAACCCGAAGATGGGCAAGCTAAAAAAAGAAGGATTCATGGCGAGCATTGGGCATGGCGTCTCGGACGCGGCGAATGGAAGATCTGTTATTGATCGGCTAAGCATGCGAAACATCTTGCCGCAATGGGATTCGAACCAGATGCTAAACGCGCAGTACCCTCACATCGCCATCACGGTTCTTTACGCGCCGATGGGATGGACGGATGATTACCGGGTGATTGTGCGGAAGAATAATAGCAATAAGCTGATGCATTCCTGCTTCAAGCTGAAAGCGGTGGTCTGGCTGGATGCGACCCGCTCGAAGACGACGGACGAGTTCGACTGGTGCATCGAGAACGACATGTTCATGAGCGAGCTTCAGCCGACGTACCTATACAGTCTCGCTCCAACCAGGGCCGACTACGGCCAGACCACGGGCGTCAACCGTACCGATGGCCCGCAACCCCCCGACAAGCTGCTACCCAACGATCGCGCAACTCTCGATATGGAGGCAAAGACGAATCCCCAGGGTGCAAGCAAAGACCTGAACCTGGATGCCAACAGCCTGTTCGCAATCATGTTTGCCAACGTGCGGAAGGATCTAGGTGAAACCTTGGGATCGGATGGAGACTACCGGGTTTGGATCAGCACGATCAAGAAAGCCGCTGGACCGTCCCTGTTCTGAGACCAGGAGAGCGGAAGTCCGCAAGCCAGGAAATAGCTCCGCTCTTACAGTCGCTCCCCGTCACTCGTGTTCTGTGAATTAACCAGTCCGTAGCGGCGCATGCGATGAGAGTGGCCCTAAAACGGACTTCGAGGGAATCGCATCAGTAACTCAATATCAAGTTGGACTTGCCCCCAAATTTGAGACAAACGGTTAAGACTCAGAATTCATCGTCCGCAAGCTAACTGCGCTAGGGATACTAATGGCTGGTTCCGTTGAGCGACGTCGCTTCATCCAATTTGACGAGAAACGGGCATTGTGCATCACTTTGAGCAGCGGCATCCGCGCTGAAGGCCACAAGCAAGCATGCGGACAAACCAGCCAAGTGCCGGCGCTGCTCTATGTGGTCGCAGACGGAATCTCTCTCGATGTAATTTCGTACTTGAAGTTGTCCGGATCGAGGCTGTCGAGCCGACCTTCGTTCGTTTCAGCCTGAGGATACATAAGGAAACCGAGCGGCGCCCCAATCGATCCAGGCAGCGCGACGTCGTGTGCGAAGTTGTACACTATCCAATTCATTTCCCAGGACCCAAAGAGCCGCGTTCGCGCCTTCTCGACTAACTTGTCGTGCAGCGTCCGATTTCCAGGCGGTTCCTCGAGCACAACTTTCCGCACGTCCGCAGGATCAACCGGAACCCAGCCGCAGCCGCCGATGTGCACTTCGGCCCGGCAGTGCTGCGCTTTGGTGATGTTTTTGGACGCAACGCCGAGAGCTTTATACCCGAGTTCCGATTCGGCGACGCGTATGCCATACACGTCGCGAGCCGGGAGGCCCGCGGCACGGGCCAAGCCTACGTAGAGCGCGTTGAGATCGGCGCATTTCCCGCCCAGATCCTTCGACTCCAGCATGAAGCGGATGTCGCCGGTGCCGCAGCCGCGCGTTTTCGGGTTCCGAAACGTGTTGTCGACGATCCACTCATAGATCGCGTGCGCCTTATCGAGGTCGGTCTTCGCGCCGCTCGTGATTTCGGTTGCCGTCGCTTTCACAATGCCGTTGGTCGGCAGGAGTTTCGTAGGGCGCAAGAAATGCTCCAACTCCGCTCGATTTGCTTTCGGGGTCCGGCCGGATGCGGAGAGGTCGACCACATAGTTTCTAGTCGCCACCCGGCTGGTTAACGTTAGTACTGGCTGCACGCCGGCTGGAAATTCCGCGGCAATGATTCCGAGCCCGTCGGTACTGGCTTCCACGATCCTCGCGGTCCCTCCTGCGGCGGTGAACTCGTTTGAGAGCGTCCTCTGGAAGGGCGTCTTACTGAGGAGCGCGGCTGGCAACCACACGCGCGTTGTCCCGGAAGGCCTCAGGATTTCGACGCGCGTTTCCACTTCGAACGTGCGCCAGCCCTCGGACGGAGCCGCCTGTGCAAGCGGGCATCTTGCCTTCCAGAACACGAAGGTAGCCGACGCGGCGCCTGCGGATCGCAGAAAATGGCGACGATTCATAAACGCATCCTCTCAACCAATGATTCCATTCGAGTCCGCAGTATTCTACGACACTCGTGGAATGCATCCTCGTTGCCTGTTTCCCCGCCTGCGCGAGTGCCTCGACGGCTGCCTGAAGCAGTCTCATATCGCCCGCAAAGAGAAGACATATGATGAATCGTGCTCATAAAACAACATGGTTTGGCGGCCGCCGATCCGAAAAGCTTGCGCATGAGGGAGCGCTGTTCTCCCGGTGTTGCGATCCCCGGCCCGCCGACGTCCCAGGCCGGCGATAGCTTGTGCGATGCGGAATCCGCCCTTACTTCCTCCAGCGCCACTCTGATATCAGCGGCGTGCTGCGCGCGGCGCTCGAGGTCCTTGCGCAGGCAGCGTGAGATGATTTTCTCCAGCTCCGCCGGCACATCCGGTACCTGGTCGCCGAGCGGCCGCGGTTCCTCATGCAGAATTGCCGAAAGCGTCGAAATCCTGGTAACACCTTCGAATGGGCGGCGACCGGTGACCATTTCGTAGAGAACCGAGCCAAAGGAAAAAATGTCGGAACGCCCATCCACCCTGCCGCCTTCGATCTGTTCGGGTGACATGTAGGCGACCGTGCCGACGATCGAGCCTGCTTCCGTTTGCAGGGCTTCGTCAGGAGTCATCTCCGCCGTGATGGCCTCGGCATCGACCGTCTTCTCAGTCAGCTTGTTTCCCTGCCTGCGCGAGTTGCCTCGACGGCTGGTGGAAGCAGCCTCATTTAGCGCGCACATCCCCGAAGGCTGAAAACCCACTTTGGTGTTCGTCGATTCTAACTCTAAATAACTCAAGAATGTCGAATTAGTAACAGCGTTTGATCGTCAATCTGCTTGCCATGCTGAAACGCGCGATCTCTAAGCCGCCTAGCAATCTCGGGCAAGGGAGCACACGCATGCTCGATCAATATAGATTTCAGCGGCTCCAGACCCAGGTCACGATCATGATCATCGACGACCTCAGTGATTCCGTCAGTAAGGAACACGAACACGTCGCCAGATCCACTGGATGTCTCCGAAACCTCGAACTGCACATCGCTGAGCATTGCGATTGGGAGATTCGAGACCGACCGCTCGCTTACCGTGCCTGTGAGGGGCTCGAAATGCAGAACAGGCACATGGCCGGCGGTCGCGAGTTCCATCTTGCCCTGGGTGTAACTCAAGAAGGCGAGCGTCAAATACATGTTGGGAGCGCTGAGCGGCAGCAAGACTTGATTCAGCGCCGGAAGAAAACCGCGGGGTCCAACGGCGGCTAGCCAGGTTCGAGCAGCGCTCTTCACCATGGTCATCAGTACTCCCGCAGGTACGCCATGGCCCGAGACGTCCGCAACGTAAGCGAACCAACCACGGTCATGCTGGACAAAGTCAACCAAATCTCCACTTACTTCGCCGCTGGGCCAAGAGCACCCGTAGAATTCGAACGGATGCACCGCTGTCTTGATTTCGGGCACCAGACTTCGATGGATTGCGCCTGCAAGACGGATTTCAGCTACTGTGTCGTAATAGCGTTTCCCCTCGGTGATGAAAGCGTAGAGGAAGAGCAAGTATCCAGCGCTGATTAAAACGGTGGTGATTGCGGCATTGAAGACCGCGTGGCGCCCGAAAGTGGTGACATGGAATGCGTGAATGCTTTGGCCTTTGCTGAAGACCATGACAAGCCAGACATTTGCGGCAGCTTGCAGGCAACCGACGATCCCCATCGCCTTGAACATGCGCCGTGCACCAGTGACGACCCAGAGAGTACCTGCCAAGCCGTTGACGAGGGCGAAACAGATGTTGGAAATCAAACTGGCGGCAAAAACTGTGCCCCAAATGAAACTGAACGAGGCAGTCAGGCAGAACACAGCGCCTAGAAATCGCGCGGAAGAGAGTGCAGGCAGCCGTGTTGCGTACTCAGGATTCTGTCGCCAGCGCGCCGCCATCTTCACAATCTTAGAGCTTAGGGTAACCTCCCGCTCGAAAGCGATTCCCGTCATGCGCGGTTCGTGGCGAAAAAGCTCGCTCGCACTGGAAGTGCCGTAGGCCCGTTCGCCGTCTGGGCGCGAGAGCACCTCGGCGGGAACTGGCGCAAGGTCCGGATGCAGGAGCAATGGATGCGCTCCCAGTTTGGGAAGACATACGCCACCTATGCACACCAGACCGCAGCTTTACTGCCTTACCTGCTCTGAGCGTGGGGTCGCGATTTCAGGCCGAGTGGAGCGGAGTTGCACGGACCTGAGGAGTTGAGTCTCTATGTTAATTTCCGGTTTCGGTCAAGTAAGGCGCTCGTCCCGGATGTGCGGGCCCGCAGTATTCAATTGGCGCGATGGCGAGTTATGTGACAAACTGGAGCGGGTTCTTGCCCCTCTGGCGGAAAGCTCACGTTGCGCACGAACGAATATGGCCCGGCGGCTTCGTCGTTGCGCCAACCCTTACCCGAAATATTTGCCAATTTTGAAAGTCTTTCGATATCGGTTGGAATGATGGAGTCAGTGATCTGGCAACGCGATGTGTCAACCGTGTTTGCGTTAATTATCTTCAAGTAATCTGAGACGGCAGCCGCTTCAATCAAAACCTTACCTGCTCCGGCCCAATGACGATCTTTCCCGTTCTTCTTTACGCCAGAAACCCAAAAGGACTCACCGGTTTCCATGTCGATGTAGTTGCCACCAGAATCGCCGCGCCGTTGGCCTTTGAGCTTCATCAATCCTCTGCCATTGAAGTACAAAGTCCGGCCCGACTTCGAGAATACGACGTACGCGATCCAAGCGGGGCCATTATCGGAATGGCCGCTCTTAAGTTCGATGTACCTGATGACCTTCACGCCCACAGTGTGACACATCTGCGGGCCGCAGAGCGAACGTGGGGTCCTCGCGTCTATGTGGCGGTGTATGCCCATTTCGACGGTTAACGCGCGGCACTGATTCGTGCATCGAAGCGCCTCCCGGTTGGCGGAATGTCATCAACGTGAACCCACTCATCAAACGCTATCGGGTTATCTTTCCCTGAAGCGGAGCCGGAGGAACGCGCGCCGCAAAATTAGTTAATGGTGGAACACGCGTCATAATGCAAGACTATGATGGGGCCGGAGCAGCAATGAAACTTGTTCTCGCTATTCCGGGGATCTTCCTCATGGGTTGTATCGCCTTCCCGTTCGCGGCTCACCTTTTGACCAGCGCAGCCGGAGACGTTCAGAGAACGTTCCAAGGAGACGTTCAGAGAACGTCGCAGCATCCGCCGGCCACTCCGAAACTGCCACCGCCCTCAGGCCCGTTTGGCGTTGGGCGGATCGGTTACGACTGGATAGACCCAATGCGCCCCGACCGGTTCTCTACCGATCCGCAGGCACATCGTGAGTTGATGGTTTATCTATGGTACCCGGCGTCACAGAAGCATGCAGACGTCAGGGGCGAATACTTGCCTGGCGCAAAACAGATGGATGCTGTGCCTGAAATTCAGCGTCGAATGAGCGAACAATTCGGAGCTAACTGGCCGCTGATCGTTTCAGGTGCGATTTTCTCCCACGCAGAGGAACGCGCCCCGGTGGCGGAGAACCCCGCGCGATTTCCGGTGATCGTTTTTTCGCACGGGCTTGGCAGCACAGGCTTTAACTACACCTCGCTGATTGAAGATCTGGTGAGCCACGGATACGTGGTTGCTGCCATCGAACATACCGAGTCTGCGATGGCGGTTTGGTTTCCGGACGGAAGAATCATCCCATTCCATCAAGACTCTTTGCCCGATGGGCTTACTCCCGCAGAGCGATTCCAGCGGATGGCAGCATCGATCGGCGTCGGGATCAATGAAGGCGCTGCCGATGTTCGTTTCATACTCGATCGCCTGACGGAGCTAAACGCGGGAGATGCGCAGCACTTCCCGCTCGCCGGAAGACTCGATTTGAACCGTTTCGGAGCGATGGGCCACTCGGCTGGGGCGGAGTTCGCGGCGCGTGCCTGCCAGCTCGACGTTCGTTTGAGAGCGTGCGTCGATCTGGACGGGGGAATGGTTCCCATCGGTGCTCTTCCCGCCGACCCCGATGGAGCCACCATGAAGCCGCCTCTGCTCTTTCTTGAGGCCGACCATCCTGAGTCCCAAATGGGTGGGACGCACGCGGAGCACGAACTGTACTTCAAGAAAAAAGAGGAGCAACTCCAGAGCTGTCCTGCGGGAACCTATGATGTGGTGCTGAAATCCCCCGGGATAGCGCATCCAAGCTTCAGCGACATTCCACTGCTTTTCGCGGGGAGGGAGGGGTTCCCTGAGACCAGCGTGGTGCTGCACAATCTGGAATTGATTGAGACCTTTGTCCGGGCATTTCTGAATACGAATCTCAAGCGAGAAAAAACTCTCCTGCTGGACAAGCCGTTTCCCGAAGCGACCATAAGACGTTATGGCCACTGAAGCAAGTGAGGGAGCGCGCGGGCGGCTCGCCGTGCTCGAATTGCAGTATGCCCATTCTTTGCGAGGATCTGGCCCGGTATGGCGTATGTCTTGTCGCGCCCTCAGCTCCCGAATACCAGTCGCTCATTGCTGACATCGTGAATCGATTGCACTCGCGGCCGAAAGGTGGGCCGCCGGTTGGCGACGAGTCGTTAGCGTTCACCTCCAAGCACGATGATGACGACGCTTCTGCCGTTCTGCTAAATCGAGCCGACCGAGCAATCGCATCCATTGCTTACATTTGGCACGTCCGCCTCACGAATGGCCACGTGGGCGCTCAAGCCTACTCCCCAGGGACAAACGCATCGGTCCTCCTACCTTTCGAACTAAACCAGACCCGTAAGAAATTCAACTACTATTGGCAACCATTTTTCCTGGGTCGAAGCGCCTTCTTCGGTTCGATGGATCGACGCTGGGAGACAACACGGACACGCGCCCACCAGAGCCGGATGAGTTGCGGCACGGCGGTTTCTTTTACAGCGATGGCCTAGCCGAGCGTGAGGGGAGAGAACCTGTGAAGTTGACCCTGGATGGCGTCTTCTTCGAAGATGGCGGATTTGCTGGACCAAACCAACTTGGAAGTTGGGAGGAGACCATAGCTGCCGCTGAGATTTACGTAGAGTTGGGCGCGTTGGGGCGTGAGGCGCAGTGCTCTGGAACGGCGCCAGCCGAGTTCTTCCGTAAAGTACGGGTTCTCACCGGACAGCCAGACGACGATCGGCTCCCGCCTCCGCCACCGCCGGGCTTACCGCGGCACTCGGAGAAGCTGCGAGAATACGAGCGGAGATTTGGCGGCTGGCGAGTCCTACGGATGCGCGAACGTTTATCCGACGAAGTGGTAATTGAACGCGTCGCCGAGTGGAGCGACGTGGCTTTCCCGAAGTATCACAAGCTTTAGCCCGAAGATCGACGGCGGTAACTGCTTAAAGGCTATAGGAGCTGAAAGCCAAAAAGGGCGAAGCCAGTGGAGGCTTCGCCCTTTCCTTGACTCACGGTGGAGTTGCGTTTAGCTGAACAGATATAACGGAGTTCCCGCTGCGGGGCTTTCTTCCGGAGCGCCCGCCGGCACCGGTTCGCCTTCGAGTTCGCCCACGGGCCGGCAGTAGATTCCGTTGTCGCCGAGATAGATATTCAGCTCGGCGGGCCGGGGCAGACTGCCTTGGATGAGCGCTTCCGAAAGCGGATCCTCTATGTACTTTTGCAGCGCACGGCGAAGCGGCCGCGCTCCGTAGCTGCGATCCGTAAGCGTTTTGTCGAGAATGTACTTCGCGGCTTCGGGCTCCAACTTGATCTTGATCTGCTTTGCGACCAGATTCGTATTCACCTGGCTGACCAGCATGTCGATGATCTTGATCAGGTCTTCATCGGTGAGCGAAGTGAACAGAATCACCTCATCGAGGCGGTTCAGGAACTCGGGGTTGAATGCCCGCTTGACCTCGCCCATCACCTGCTCTTCAATCTTCTGCGGAATGCCCGTGTCGGCATGCACCGAGAAGCCGATCTGACCGCGCTTATCGAGGAAACGCGCGCCCAGGTTCGAGGTCATGATGATGATCGTGTTCTTGAAATCGACCGTGTTGCCGAGACCATCGGTCAACTGGCCGTCCTCAAACACTTGCAGCAGGATGTTGTAGATGTCCGGGTGAGCCTTCTCGATTTCATCCAGCAGGATGATCGAGTATGGGGCGCGCTTCACGCGCTCGGTGAGTTGTCCACCCTCTTCGTAGCCCACGTATCCGGGAGGCGAGCCGATCAACTTGGAGATGGAATGCTTCTCCATAAACTCCGACATGTCGAAGCGGATCAGCGATTTCTCACTCCCGAACAGAAAGTCGGCCAAGGCGCGCGCGACTTCCGTCTTACCGACACCTGTTGGCCCTAAGAACAGGAACGACCCGGAAGGCCGCTTGGGCGATTTGAGGCCGGCGCGCGAGCGGCGAATCGCTCTCGCCAGCGCGGAGATCGCTTTCTCCTGACTGACCACGCGTCTGTGCAGTTCTTCTTCGATCCGGAGGAGCTTGTTGATCTCCTCTTCCTTAATCGAGGTCATCGGCACGCCGGTCCAGCGCGCCACAACGTCTTCGATGTCATCTTTGCCGACAACTCCCGTCGATGTATCGTCGAGGTTGTACTTTTCGCGCAGAAGGCGCAGGTTCTCGCGCTCCTTCCGCTCTTCGTCCGAATAGAAGCGCGCTTTCTCGAACTCGTGGTTCGCGATGGCGTTCTCCATCCGGTGGACGATGAACTTGATCCGCTTCTGAATATCGGCCACTTCGGACGGCAAAGTGGTTTGGCGAAGTTTCACGCGAGCGCCCGCTTCATCGATCAAGTCGATCGCCTTATCCGGTAAGAAGCGATCGGGAATGAATCGAGTGGACGTGTACACAGCCGATTCGATCGCCTCATCGGTGTAGGCAACCGCATGGAATTTTTCGTAGCGTTCCTTGATACCGAACAAGATTCGTACGGCGTCGGTTTCTGTCGGCGGCGGGACCTTGACGGCCTGGAAACGGCGTTCGAGGGAACGGTCCTTTTCAATCGATTTGCGGTACTCGGCAGGCGTCGTAGCGCCGATGCACTGAATCTCACCGCGCGACAGGGCCGGTTTCAGAATGTTGGCGGCATCCAGCGAGCCTTCGGCCGAGCCGGCGCCCACCAAGGTATGCAGCTCATCGATGAAGATGATGGCGTTCTGATTCTCCATCAATTCCTTCATGATGGTTTTCAGCCGCTCTTCAAACTGGCCGCGATACTTGGTTCCGGCGACGATCAGGGATAAATCGAGCGCGAGGATTCGCTTATCGGATAAGAACGACGGAACGTCTCCATCGGCGATGCGCTGCGCCAGACCTTCCACAATGGCTGTCTTGCCAACGCCCGGTTCGCCGATCAGGACCGGGTTGTTCTTGGTGCGGCGGCACAGGATCTGCACCACCCGGTCTACTTCGTTATCGCGCCCGATCAGCGGATCGAGCATGCCGTCCATGGCGGCCTGTGTAAGGTCGCGGCTGAACTCGGCCAGCAGCGAGCTTTCCTTAGGGCGGCTGGCGCTGGTCTTCTCCGATGCCGAACGGGCGATTTCTTCACGAACTGCCGAGAGGCGCAGCCCGCGTTCGTGCAGAATCTCGGCTGCAAAACTTTTTTCTTCGCGCAGCAAGCCTAATAGGAGGTGCTCCGTCCCAATGTGCTTGTGGCTGAGGCGCTCGGCCTCTTCTGCTCCGTAGGCCAGCACACGCTTGCATTCGTGGCTGAGCGGCAGGTCTACCGACGTCGAGACCTTTTCCCGCACGGTCGTGTGGGCCTCAATCTGCTTGCGGATGGATTCAATGGCTGCGTGCGAGCGCAGGAACCGATTCGCAAGCGCTTTGTCCTCGCGCAACAAGCCGAGCAGAAGGTGCTCGGTTTCGATGTAAGGACTTCCGAACTGGCTCGCTTCGTACCTTGCGAAGAAGATGACTCGGCGGGCTTTCTCGGTATAACGTTCAAACATAAGTGCCACCGTCAAGACGGGTTGCGTCTTGTACTACTCCGGCCTCCTGCACGTCCCGGACCACGGGAGTTTGCAGACGGCCATTCTTCAACTCTAAGACTCGATCGCAGCGACGGGCGAACGAGAGATTGTGGGTCACGAACACGGAGGTCAAGCCGTGCGCGCGATGCATATCTGTAAGCAAGCCGATGATTGCTTCTCCTGTCCGGAAATCTAGGCTTCCAGTAGGCTCATCGGCCAATAAAACGTTTGGTTTCGCAACCAGCGCGCGGGCTAGGGAAACTCTTTGCTGCTCACCACCGGATAATTCTCCGGCTAAGTGGGACTCGCGCGCCGCCAGCCCAACTTCGGCGAGCCGTTCGCGGGCTGTTTGGAAAGCGCTCGCCGGGGGTACGCCGCGAATGATAAGCGGCATCGCGACATTCTCAAGCGCCGTGAATTCCGGCAGCAGCGACGGTTTCTGCCACACAAACCCGATCTCGCGGTTCCGGAAATCCGCCAGATTCTTCTCAGAAAGGGAGTTGATGCAGCGCGCGCCGAAGAAGATCTCTCCGCTGGTCGGACGATCCAAGCCGCCTAACAAATGCAGCAGCGTAGACTTGCCGGCGCCGGATTCTCCGATGATTGCGAGGCGCTCACCGGTGGGCACCCGCAGCGAGAGATTATCGAACACAAGAACCTCCCCGCCTCCTGAACGGTATGTTTTCCCGAGAAACTCCGCCCGGATCGCTCCCTCATCCAACACCTTAAGAAAGGGCCTTCAACTACCTAGATTAGAACAGGCGGGCGGCTGATGCGTGTTTTCAATCTGTAAAACTCTCTTCAGAATTCCCCTCCCTCCCGTTCTACCTCTTTAGACGCCACCGATCCGACTTAGGGTTCCGCAGACGCAGCTTCAGGCGCTTCTGCGAAGTACTCGTCGTACACGTCCTCGTCGAACAGGCCCGCAATCTTGACGTCCGCCAAGGGGAGCGTCACAACCAGATCGTTTTTGTCGACCTGGGGATCCTGGAGAACGTCCTGGTAGAACACGGTCCGAATGGTCTTGAGCGTTTCGCGGTCACGATACCCGCTGAGCAAAGGCAAAATCCGGAAGTATGTCTCGCTGGGCGACAGATTTGGTGAGACTGTTACGTACCCTACGTACCATTTCAGATTCGCCAGCGTAATCGAAAGGGGGAGGGTCTCGCGTTCCGCGCGGTGTAACAATTTCGTGAGGTAGTTCGCATGCCGCCGGATTTCGATGTCCTTCGCGCGCTCGGCATTAATGAAAAGGTTCAGCACGCCAGCCAGCGGAGGGGCCAGAATCAGCGATAAAACGCTGGTGCCGGAGTAAGAGAAAGGGGCTATCTGATCCCAAAGCAGCGTCCCGGACCAGTGCGAGAGCGCCGTCGAGGAGAGGCAGACTACGATGATGCGCGCCGGCAGAACCAGCATCAAACCCGCAAGCGCCGAATAGAAGAGCAACCGATAGCCGTCAAGACGCTGCGCTTCGAAGCGGAACAGGTGGGAAATGTGCAGAAACAGAAACCCGCCGAGCAGCGGCAGCAGCAGCAGGTTATAGGGCATTCAGAAGATTTAGCTGCCGGTGTTCACTCGACGAACGACCGCCATGCCCAACCCGCGCTGGTTTTCAAACAGATGCCGGTTGGCCGCGAGGCGAGCCAGCACCTGCTGCACCTTCGGCATACGCAGCAGTGCGTTGGCATCTACGATGGTGTGGCCATCGAAGGTGACGTGTGAAGATTTCTCGTCGCTGTCCGGATGCATCGCTACTCCGAGTGTAGCGCCGATCTAGATTCTCCAGCAACGATCCGGGCGTTCACGCGACGAGGATTTAAGCCGGTCGGGGAGATCGGCTCATCACAGGCCGAAGGCCTGTGCCACTGGATTTTGGACATTGGCCCAATCGTCTGTTGCAAAACCCGTGAAGATGGAAACGGAGCGGCGAGTGTTAGCGAGCTAGATCGGTTGGTCCGCATAACAAGCCATCTTCCCGCCTTGGCGGGTAATGCATCTCGCTTCCACGTCAGAACCCAGGGGCTTTCCTTCAAATGAGCTTGCCAATAAGCCTTGCGGCCTGGGTCGGATGGAAAGGGGGGCTTCCATGGATCTGGCGCTGCACACTAGGCTCGCCCGGCCCATCTAGCTCGCTGACGCTCGCCGCTCCGTATGGAGGCCGTGTTCAGGGCAGTTGATCGGCCCAGAAAATGCCCAAGCCCCAAAGCCGGTCGGGAGACCGGCTCGCCGGTGGACGCCGGCACTACACGCTTGCGCTTGCGGGAAAGCGCAGGTATAGTAATTTGTAATCGAGAAAATCTCGAACTGCCCCTATGCGTTATTTCATGACCACAGCCGGAGACTCGCGGATTAGCGCCACGCGTCTTACATTGGATGCTGCGGTCGCGATTATCGCGTAGCATCCTGCTTCCCTTCCTTTCCTTCGTCCGCGGTTCGTCCGTTTTGGAGTGTTTATGCAAGCAGAGCTGTCCGTTCAGCCAAGAATGACTTTTTGGCAAATCATTATCGAAGCGATTAGGGGAACGCATCAGGACTTTACCAAGGGCCCGATCAGCCGCGCGGTGTTTCTGCTGGCGGTCCCGATGGTCCTGGAGATGTTGATGGAGTCGCTGTTTGCTCTGGTCGACGTTTTCTGGGTTACGCGCCTGGGAGCGAATGCAGTAGCAACTGTCGGGCTCACGGAATCCATGCTTGCGCTCGTGTTCTCGGTCGCTTTAGGCGTGAGCTTCTCGACTACCGCGATGGTGGCGCGGCGCACCGGGGAGAAAGACGCGGAGGGAGCGTCGGTGGCGGCGATGCAGTCGATTTTCCTGGGGATTGCTGTTGCCGCGGCGATGGGCATACCGGCGATGTTCTACGCGCATCAGTTGTTGAGTCTGATGGGCGCGGATCCGGTGCTGATAGCGAGCGGCCACCGATATACCGAAATCGTCTTTGGCGGGACGAGCATCGTGATGCTGCTCTTCTTAAATAACGCAATTTTTCGCGGTGCGGGAGACGCATCCATCGCGATGCGCGTGCTTTGGGTATCAAATCTGATCAATCTGATCCTGGACCCGTGTTTCATTTTTGGAGTCGGACCCTTCCCCAAACTTGGCGTAACCGGGGCGGCGGTAGCAACTCTGATCGGGCGATCTTGCGGGGTGGGGTATCAGTTTTGGATATTGACCAAAGGCTCTGCGCGGGTGCGTTTGACGGTGCGCCATTTGCGAATTGTGCCAGGCGTCATCGTGTCACTCGTGCGTATTTCTGCGACCGGAGTCTTGCAATTTCTGATTGCGCATACGAGCTGGATCATACTGGTTCGGATCATCAGTTCCTTTGGCAGTCTGGCGATTGCAGGTTATACGATCGGTATCCGTATCTTCATGTTTGTCATTCTGCCGTCGTGGGGTTTGAGTGGGGCCGCTGCAACGATGGTGGGGCAGAATCTGGGCGCCGGCGAGCCGGAGCGCGCAGAGCGGGCGGTCTACATAACCTGCGGTTTTAACGCTATCTACCTGGGCGCCATCGCACTCGTGACGATTTTTTTGCCGCAGCTCGTAGTGTCTCCGTTTACTACCGATCCGGTGGTATCGAAGATGGCCGCCGATTGCCTGCGCATCATTGGCTACGGGAATCTGGCTTACGCCTTCGGAACCGTGATGATACAAGCGTTCAACGGCGCGGGCGATACCGTTACGCCGACGATGATCAACGTCGTTAGTTTCTGGCTGTGTGAGATACCGCTTGGGTGGTTCCTGGCGAATCACACCTCGCTGAAGGTGAATGGAGCATTCACGGCAATTCCGGTGGCGAACACCGTAATGACGATCATCAGCTTGGCCGTGTTTGCGCGCGGGACATGGAAGCGGCGGCGGATTTGAGGCCCTTACGCGAGGGCCTCCAAGGAGAGCACGACCTGCCGCATCATCTCGGCTTGCGATTGCAGTTCGGTTCCGGCCGACGCGTTTTCTTCCGCAACGGCCGCGGTGCGCTGGGTGGCGCCACTTAGTTTCGACAGCGCGTGCGCGATCTTCTCGATACCGGCGCTTTGCGAGACTGCCTCGCGGTCGACGTCGTTGATGAACTCAAGTATCTTGGCTGCGCCTTCGGCTGACTGGCGAACCGAGGCGACCACCTTCTCCAGGCGTTCCTTACCAGATTGGGTACTGGTAACCGATTCTTCCACGGAGGTGGTGATGTCCTTCGCCGCTTCAGCCGAGCGTATGGCGAGCCGCCGGACTTCATCGGCGACGACCGCGAATCCGGCGCCCGCTTCTCCCGCTCGCGCCGCTTCTACAGCCGCGTTCAGAGCCAGGATGTTCGTTTGGAACGCGATCTCATCCACCAGACGGATGATCTTCGCAATATTCGTACTGGATGTCGCGATGTGAGCCATGCTCTCCAAAGCGCGATCCAGGCGGCGGGTCGCCTCCGCGATGGACTTCTCGTTCTCGACCATCAGCGCTTTGGCGGAACCACAACTTTGCACATTCCGTTTGCTTGCTTCAGCGACTTCGTTGCTCCAGGCAGAGGAGTGTTCAAGGCTCTCCGCCTGCACATTCGAGGTCTGCGCCAGGTGGGTGCTTGCAGAAGCGAGTTGGTTCGATGCCTCGGTAACCTGCTCCGACATCCCGTTCAATTCGGTGGTCGCTCTCACAAGAATGCCAGCAATGTGCCTCGTGAAGACGACGCCCAAGCCGATGCCGAGGCCAAGCGCCAGAGCCAGCAGTATTCCACAAAGCATTTTGCTCGTGGTCGCGGCGCGCTCGCCTTCATCGACGGTTTTCTTTGCGATTTCGTTGTTGAGTTTCACTTCGTCGTCGAGCATCTTGCGGAAGCGTTTGGAAACAGTGCCGCCCTTTTCGGACCAGAACGCGCCGGCCTCCTGCGCGTGTCCGCTGTTGCTCAGTGCGAGGAAGTGGTCTACGGTTGCGAGAAAGGTCTGGGTAGCGTCTTTAGTGCTGTTGTAAGCGTCTCTTTCGGAATCGGGAACGGAGGCGCCGTAGCCATCTAAATCCTGCTGTATCTGCGCACGCAATTCCTTCAAATGGGCGAGTTGCTTCGTGTGATAGTCCTCGGCCAGTCCGGGCGTGCCCATAAGAAGGCTTGTTCCGCGATACTCCAACCCAAGGCTTTGGATGGCGCCGAGCTTCACTATTCCAGGCAGCGTGCCCGAACCGAGTTGCGTCACATTCCGCGATAGAGTGGCGACACTGCGAACGCCTACAGCACCAGTGCCCACGGTCAAGCACATGAGGACGGCACACAGCGCCACAATCAGTTTCTTAACAGACCACGTATAGATATTCACTTTTTCTTGCCCGAGAAGACGGATTGCTTCTTAAGCTGTGTACGAACGGCCGGAGTTTTTTCTAAACAGAGCTGTCTGACGGACCTCGGACAATGCCGATGTTCAGGGGGTAAGAGAGCACCGAGTCGGCCTTTTCCTACTCGAATGAATTCGTGTCCTTTTGAGAACGTGTGTCGTACGGAAGCACATCCAAAGAAACCAACAAAGGAAGCCAGACTCGCCCCGGGTGCATGAAATCGCACTTACCCGGCAAGTGTCATTGGCGAGTTCGGTCAGTAACTATGAGCATTCGTAAACGGCTTTTGGCAGCTACGGCAATCTGCGCTTTATCGGCAATCACGCTTCGCGCGGACGACGTGGAGGACTTGAAGGCTGAGGTGAGACTTCTGCAAGAGCAGTTGAGATCCGTGCAGGATCAACTGGACAAGTTAACCCAGCAGCAACCACCCGCTCCGGCTGCAAAACCAGCGGCGAATGCCGCGCCTCGGGCAGATACGGCGGTGGCAGGGGCTCAGCCGGCTCCCGGAACGCCTGCGAGCGGAGGCGGTTCGGCCGTCTACACAGGAAATCCTCGCGGCGCGGAGACGGCACACTTCTTCCAGCGCAAGCCCGGCAAATCCTTGACCTTCTACACCGGAGCGGAGTCCGAGAACGGCCCGGGAGAGCTGACGATGTACGGCACTTTCGATCTCTCGTTCGATTACGTTTCAAAGGGCCTGGGCGGCGCGGTTGGGCCGGACGGTATGCCGCCGGTGGGCAACATGGGATGGCTGCCGGATATTTCTACAAACATCTCCTACGTAGGCGTGCGCGGGTTCCAGCCTCTCGGGACCTCCTCGCTCAACCTGGTTTATCAATTTGAGACGCAGGTGGACATCGCCTCCACTTCGGGTGTTGCAGAAACGAATAGCAGCGAAAGCAATGCGGTGAAGGGAGCGCTCACGTCGCGAAATACATTCATCGGAATTTCTTCACCGGTCTGGGGTTCGATCAAGTTTGGTAAGACCGATACGCCCTACAAGATGTCCACGATGAGAATGGACGCCTTCTATGGAATGATCGGCGATTATCAGGCAATTATGGGAAATACGGGCGGCGACAATCGCGTGGAGTTTGGGACGCGGCTTGATCACTCGATCTGGTACGAATCCCCGAATTGGGGCGGAGTCGCTTTAAATGCCCTGTTCTCTCCGGGACAGAACCGAGCTTCGAACAGCGACAATCTGGCAGCCGGGGAATCGGACTGCACGGGCGGCAACATCCCGGGAAGCGGCGGAATCTACCCCGTCAACTGTAGCGACGGATCGTTCAGCAACGCCGTCAGTACCAGTTTGACCTTCACGAAGGGCCCTGTTTATGTGGCTGCCGGCTACGAACGGCACATGAAGGTAAACCGGGAGAGCGACATCACCGGCTACTACGCAAACTGCGGAACCACTTGCCAGATGCTGGAAGCGCAGGACGTTGCCGACGAAGACGCCGCTAAGTTGGGCGCCCGAATCCGCCTGACGCGCTGGACTTCGCTAAACGGGATTTTTGAATCCATGCATCGTTATGTACCGCAGGATCTGGAGTTCCAGAATGAGCGGCAGAGAGACGGAAGCTGGTTCGGAATGGATCAGGCACTTAGTCGAAGCACCAGCTTGAGCGTCGGGTGGGCGCACGCGTTCAGAACGCCTGGAGATCCTGGCCAGCACAACGACTCGTTCAACACACCTCTCGGCGGTATTCCGGGGACAGATTCCGTCGGCGGATCCCACGTGAATAACCAAGCGAACCTGTTCAGTGCCGCTCTTCGATACAAGGCTTCGAATACGATGGGCTTCTACCTGGGGTGGGGCTACACAGCGAACGGCCAATATTCGCACTACGATCTGGGCGCGGGCGGACGTTCGGTTGCGACCGACTGTCATGACGCCTCGGATGCGACGGGTGGTCTGGTTGGTTCGGATCCGCACTGCTGGACTGGCGGCCAGTTGACGGGCGCGTCGCTCGGGATGAACTGGAAGTTCTGAGTTGAGTTAACCGCGCACAACGGGCACCAAACGCCCTGTGCGCTTTCTAATGCCCAACGCGCACAACGGGCACCAAACGCCTGTGCGCTTCCTAATGCCCAACGCGCACAACGGGCACCAAACGCCTGTGCGCTTCCTAATGCCTTGTTTTCTGCAGCACCTGCTCGGGGAGCGCGAAGGCGTATAGGACGCCGCGAGCTCCGGCGACGAGGTATTGGCGGCCATCCAATTCATACGTGATAGGCGGGCTTTCCGCTTGCCCGCCGGCGGCCGCGTGCCAGAGTGTCTTGCCGGTTTGTGCGTCGAGACCCAGGATGTTGCCATAGACATCGCCCGTGAAGACGAGACCGCCGGCCGTGCTGAGGACGCCGGCCCAATCCCAACCGGGACCGAGTTCGTGGCGCCAGCGGGGCTTTCCGGTCTGGTAATCGATGGCTTCCAGATAGCATTGCGACCATACGGTCAGATCGCGGCCGCCAAAGCCTTCCGGCTTTCCGTTCTCAAAGGCGTAGTACAAGCTGTACGACTTATGCGTGTCGACGTAGAGTAAGCCTGTATCGGGATCGAAGCTGGGCGACATCCAGTTGGTTGCTCCGATGGCATCGGGTTCTACCAGCGTGCCGGCGGGCGATGGATTCTTCTCGCGTTTTGAAATGGGATGACCGGTCGAATCAATTCCAGTGCTCCAGTTCATGTCGGCGTACGGCGCGGTCAGAAGCGGTTTCCCATTCGTTCGGTCGAGGACGAACAGATAGCCGTTACGAGAAGCTTGCATCAGCAACTTTTCGCGTTTGCCGCGGAATTCGCCGTCGTAGAGAATGGGCGTTTGCACAGCGTCCCAATCGTGTACATCGTGGGGCGAGGGTTGAAAGTACCAGACCAGCTTTCCGGTATCGGGGTTCAGGGCGACGATAGAGCAGGTGAAAAGATTCTCGCCGGGCCGCGTCGATCCGTCGAGGACCGGATTGGGATTTGCGGTACCCCAGTACACCAGGTTTAATTCCGGATCGTACGTTCCCGTCATCCAGGTCATTCCGCCGCCGTGTTGGCTGGCATCGCTGTTGGCGGGCCACGTATTCGAGCCGAGTTGGCCGGGCTTCGGCATGCTGTCCCATTGCCACTGCAGCTTTCCGGTTAACGGATCGAAGGAATCGATGAAGCCGTGCAAGTCGTTGAAGTCGCCCGACACACCGGCGAGCACATGATTGCCGACGACCAGCGGCGCCATAGTGGCCCAGTAGCCCAGCTTCACGTCGGCCAGCACAACGTCCCATTCCACTTCGCCGCTGCGCGCGTCGAGGCAGAGTAGATGCGCATCGGGCGTTTCGAAGAAGAGACGGTCCTGATACATACCGAGGCCGCGCTGGCCGATGTGGAGCCCTTCGTTGGCGTGATAGTGATAATGCCAATTCTGCTGGCCCGTGCGCGCATCGATCGCCCACACGTCGTCCGGTTCCGTGAAGTAAAGCGTTCCGTTTACGAGCAGCGGAGTCGCTTTCAGTCCAGGGCCCCCGCTCACATCCGTTTGAAACGCCCATACCATGGAGAGCAGTCCGGCATTGCTTCGATCGATCTGGTGCAAAGGGCTAAAGCGTTTGCCCGAATAGTCGCCGTTGAAGGTTGGCCAAGCGTCACTCGAGGGATGCGCCAACAAATTCGGATCGAGTCCCTGCCCACGCGCACAGAGCCCGGCGACAAGCAGCAGAACAGCCGTCCTCACTTCAGCGTCTCCAGATACGCGAAGACGTTGTGTAGATCTGAATCGGTGTAGGTTTCGAGTAGTTTCTCGTGCGCGGCTAAGGGATCGTGTATTTCGAGTTTCACTGCATCGCGATTCCAGGTATGCCGCCAGCCGTTCTTGTCGCGCAAGGTGATCGAGAACTCATCCGCGTAGACCTGCTCGCCCGTGTAGGTCTCGGCCGGCTGCGTCGGTCACCGTAGCATTCGGCTTTGCGCCGGACGGGAAGGCGATGCGCGTCTGCAGATCGAATGGCTTGTACTTCGTGGCGATATGCTCGAGGTCACCGGTGACGGAGTGACACGAGGCGCAGCGCCCCGGGCCTTCGAAGTAAGCCTTTCCCGCGGCGGCATTGCCGACCAGCAGTTTCGATAGCGGATACTCGGAGGGAATGCGCTGCGCAACCGACGCGGCACTCTTTGCCTGCGAGTGCAGGAAGGCGGCGATGTCGCGAATCTGCGCATCAGAGAGCGGGAACGCGGGCATGCCTTTATCCGGGCGGCCGTTGTGAACAACCGGACCGATCAGATTTCCATTCACATCGTGACTGACCAGCGTGGAGCGAATCAGGTCCGGCCCGCTTGCACCGCGTCCATCGAGCCCGTGACAAAATCCGCAGGTTTGCGAAAACTGGGCCTTGCCGGCCGCGACGGCAGCGTTCTCTTGTTGTTGGCGCGCTACGTCGTCGGGTTCCTGCGCGAGCAGAAATCCGGGCAGGCAGATCAGCAGGATTGTGCGTTTGCGAAACATGCCTGAGCGATTCCTTTTAACGCGAGTGACTGCTCCCATCGGTCGCTTTCTTCCTGTCCGTCGAATGTGCGCGCGTAGAAAATATCAGGGGCGAGCAGTTCGGGAGTGAAGCAAATGGATTGCTGCCGATCGGAAGATTGCAGGAAGCCACGGAACGATTCTGTCCAGAGCCGCCGAAAGTGATCGATGTAACTGCTGTCTTCCACGACCGGGACCTGAATGCAGCCTGGATTCGCAATGCGGCCGTGGAGAAAACGGACGCGTTCGAGAACGGGCGCAATGAAGTCCATCTTGCGATCGAATCCGCCGTACACCATTTCCTGTCCTGCGTACCAGTGCGAGAAATCTCCGTTGAATCGCATTTCGGGAAATTGCTTCACGAACTGGACGGTGCGCCACATATCCTGGGAGATGGTGGCGCGGTGGGTTTCGATATAGAGCGGGATGTGGTGACGTTGTGACGCTGTGAGAATGCTCTCGATGAGGGCCGCGGCTTCGCGATCGTCCTCGAGACCCCAGCCAACATGCAGCGTCAGAGATTCGTAGCCGTCCGCCGCAGCGCTGTCTGCGAGCGCATTGGCTTCAGCAGGCGCATTCACGCGTCCGCTGCCGGCAACACCCAGCGCCAGTTTGCGGCAGGCAGCAAGTTCTTCGCGCGTGGCCGGTTCCGCGAACTGCACGCCCGCAAACCCGGATTCGCAAAGCAGCGCGAGTTTCTCGTCGAAGGTGGCGCGCCAACCCGACGAAGATTGCGGAAACGATGCCAGCGCCATCCAGTTCATGTAGCAGCGAAGCTGCCGGGAAGTACTCATTCGGAGGCGGTAGAACCAGCTTTGGCGAGACTCTTCGCGCTCTCGTCCTTTTCTGCTTCGAGCCAGGCGACATCCGCATTCGAGTCGCCAAAGCGACGCAGCCCGGCTTCACGAATCGCGGAATCCGGCACCTTGTGCAGAGGCGTGTAGCGCGGATGATGCGCTTCCTTATAGGGATCGTTGCGAGCGGCGTTGTAGCAGCAGATCATGGCCCAGCGCGGGTTATCCGAACGGTTCTGATCGGAGCGGTGGAGCAGGTTGGCGTGGAAGAAGAGCACATCGCCGGGGTCCATTTCGACATAGACCAGTTCGAGGCGCTTCTCGACTTCATGCACGCGTTCGAGATCGGCGCCCGCCTGATCGCCCGTGAGTATGTGGTCGATGCGGCCTAAATGATGCGAGCCGCGCAGCACTTGCATGCAGCCGTTTTCTCGCGTGGCGGGATCTACTGCGATGAAGGCGCTGGTCAGCCACGGGAACAGAACGCCGTTCTGATACCAGTAGCCGTAGTCCTGATGCCAAGCCCAGGCGCCGCCCACCTTCGCATCCTTCATGATCATCTTCGAATGGTAGTGATAGACCTCGCCTTCGAGCAGCATCTCGGCGGAGTTCACAACTGTCTCGCAGCGAGCGAACATTCCGTAAATCGTGTCGCCCGGATGGTTCCACAACGAAAGCCGGACCGTACCGCCTTCGCCGTCGCCTTTGCCGAATGAATGTTGATCGAGTTGGCGATCGTCCTTAGCGGCACGGCGCAGCAAATCGATCTCCTCGGGGTCGAACATACGTTTGGCGACGACGAAGCCGTCCCGTTCGTACTGTGCAAGGACGTCTTTTTTCAAGCGGACCCATAGCCATAAATATCAGCTCCTTTCGTGAGGGGTTAGGAAGTCGTAAGAGCGAGCGTTCGAATGCCGAGCGAGTCCATCATGCGGCTGGTCGAGGCGTAGGCTTCGCGGACCCAGTCGACAATTTTGGCTGGTTCAGGCGAGTATTCCAGCTCGATGCTCACCGTTCCATCGAACCCGCTATCGGCCAGCGCCTTCAGGTACGGCGGGAAATCCACGACGCCGCGCCCGGGCGGTAAATCGCCATGTTTTTTGCCGTCGCAATCGGATAAATGCACGTGGCCGATGCGGCCCTTCAATTCCGAGATGCGATCGGCGCTGTCGTGCGCCAGCGCGAGATGAGACACGTCGATATTCGCTTTGACGGTGGGCGCCCCGACCTCGGAAAGAAAGCGGCTCATCTTTGCGATGTTGTTGACGATCGAAAGCTCAAAGGGCTCGATTTCGACGGCGATTTCAAGACCAAGCTGACGGGCGTGCGCGCCAAGTTCCGTGACGCCCTCGACAGCCCATCGCCACTGGTCTTCGGGAGCGATCACTTCCCGGTTCCAAATGTATTCACCCACTACCAGCAGCAGGTTTCTCGCGCGCAGGTCGTACCCGAGATCGAGATAACGTTTCGCCCGATCGACATGAAAACGCCGCACGGGGCTATTAAAATCCGCGATGCCCAACGCGCAGCAAACGACAGAAACGACCGGCAATCCGGTGGAAGCGCAGGTCTCGCGGATACCGCGGACCTCCTGCGGAGTCATCTCGAGGGGATCGCCGAAGATATCAATGGTGTCGAATCCGATGTCTTTGGTCAATTGAATGCCGCGAACGGTATCGACAGGGGAGCCCAGCCACGCGGAGTTAATCAGCCCGAGGTTCATGCCGGATTGTCCGAACGCGATAGTATCATAGACGGTTCACCGATTGATGAACGTTTAGTGTAACGTTCATAGAGGAGCGCAAAGGCGCGGCCGTTTTGCGCGAAGGGTTTGTATCAGGAGCTACCGATTGCAATTGGACCTCAAGCTGAATCATCTGCCGCCGAAACCCGGACGTTCCGATTTCGGGATCGGGGCCGTGGGCGCTGGTTTCATCGTGCGCGAGGTGCAACTCAAGGCGTACGCAGCGGCCGGATTCCGAGTCGTCGGTATTACGTCGCGCACCCCGGAGATTGCGCGCGAAGTGGCTGATGTCCACGCGCTGCCCAAGGTGTACGACTCGCTGGACGACATGCTGAAAGATGCCGAGATCGAGATTCTGGACATCGCGATTCCCCCCGACCGGCAATTGGCGGCAGTGCGGCAGGCCGTCGAGAAGGGGCAGTATCTGAAAGGGCTGCTGCTGCAGAAGCCGCTGGCGGTGACGTACGCGGACGCCTGCGCCACGGCGGCTCTTTGTGAGCAGCGCGGCATACCGGTCGTGGTGAATCAGAATATGCGCTACGACCAGTCGATCCGCGCGCTGAAGACGATTCTCGATCGCGGATATCTGGGAACGCCGGTGCTGGCAACGATCGAGATGCGCGCGGTGCCTCATTGGCAGGTCTGGCTGCGCGATTACAGCCGGCTGACGCTGCTGAACATGAGCATCCACCACATCGACAGTTTTCGGTTCCTGTTGGGCGAACCGGAGTCGATTTTTGTCAGTGCGCGGAAGGATCCGCGCACCAAGTTTGCGCACGAAGACGGGATTTGTTTATACATTCTCGAGTACGAGAACGGACTGCGGGCGACGGGGTGGGACGACGTCTGGACGGGGCCGCGCAGCGCACGGGACGACCTGGATCCGTATATCAAGTGGCGCGTGGAAGGGACGGAAGGCGTCGCGCAAGGCACCATCGGTTGGCCGGCGTATCCCAATCGCGTTCCGAGCACGCTGACATTCACTTCGACCGCCGAACCGAACGTGTGGTTGACGCCGCGATGGAGCGAAGTATGGTTCCCGGACGCCTTCGCGGGTCCGATGGGCGAATTGATGGACGCGATCGCAAACGGCACGGAACCTCCGACCAGCGTGCGCGACAACCTGAACACGATGGCGATTGTGGAAGCCGGCTATCTGTCGATCAAAGAGCGGCGCGCGGTACAGATCTCCGAAGTGAAGGAGCGCGTGCTTGCGGGGAAGAACGGATAACCACATGCCGCGCCGATCTTCCTCACCGACGATGCGCGATATTGCGAAGCGCGCGAAGGTATCGATAGGAACGGTTTCGCGGGTTCTCAACCGGCATGAGGATGTGGACTCGGAGTTGCGAGATCGCGTGGAGGGAGTGGCGCGCAAACTCGGGTATCGCTTAAGCGATCGCACGCGGGGCGTGGTGCATGCGAAGTCGAAGATCGTCGGCCTGATTTTGGTCAACGATTTCGGTTTGAACGCGGCGCAATCGCTGCTGTTGCTCGGCGTTGAAGAGTACTGTTCCAAAGCGGGTTACTACTTGTTGTTCGCGCGGCATCAATACCCACCCGGCGCGGATCCGGCGAAGTTAGAGGCTCCCGCAGTCGTGCAAACCCCGGGGCTGGCCGATTGCGTCATCATTGCGGGATCGGTTCACTCGCATTTCCTGGAGAGCCTGCAGGATTACGGACTGCATTACGTTCTACTGAGAAATCACTTCATGGACGAACGGCTATCCGCCGCCCCAGGCAGCGTGGTCGCGTACGACGATGAAGGCGGATCGTACCAGGCGACGCAGTATTTGGCGCAGCTCGGGCATCAGAACATCTGGTACATCGGCGACGATTCGCGGCCCTGGCATCGGAACCGGTTCCGAGGATACAGCCGCGCCATGGCCGAACTGAATTTGTCGACGCGTTCGCACATGGTCAGCCTCTCGGATGACGAGTTCGAGCACGGCCATCACGCGGTGTCCTACATGCTCGAACAGGGGCGGCCCATGACGGCGATTCTGGCGGGATCCGATGAGATTGCTTTCGGGGCACGGGAGGGTTTGCGGCAACACCGGCGCGAAGTCCCAAAGGATGTGAGTCTGATTGGCTTCGAACATGAGCCGGGCCGCGGACGCAGTTCCAATCTGACCAGCGTTTCGGTGGACATGGTCGAAGTAGGACGGCAACTCGCGGAAGCCGCTATTGCCGAGATTGAAGGCGAGCGCCGGGAAGCGGCGGAGATCGTCGTGCCGTACCGTGCTCATGAAACGAAGTACGTGTCGCCCGCTTCGTCCGGAAGACCACATGATTTTGTAGATGGAGAGATTTTGTTGCGCTACCTTCTGATCCTTGCTTTCACGCTTTCATTGCCGCCCGTGAGCGGCGCGGCGGGTGTTACTTACACGGGTGTGGCGGGCCCGGGACTGGGGAAGCACATTGTTCTGATCGCGGGCGATGATGCTGAGTACCACTCAGAGGAAGCGCTGCCGGAGCTCGCGAAAATTCTGGCGATCCGGCACGGCTTTACCTGTACCGTGTTGTTCTCCATCAACCCGGACGACGGCACAATCGATCCCCGCGAGAAGCGCAACATTCCCGGACTTGAGGCGTTGCAAAACGCGGACCTGATGATCCTGTTCATTCGCTGGAAGGATTTGCCGGACGAACAGATGAAGTACATCGTCGACTACGTGCAATCCGGAAAGCCGATCATTGCGATTCGAACGGGCACGCATCCGTTCGCGTTTCAGACCAGCAAAACGTACGAGAAGTGGTCATGGAATAGCACGATTCCAGGTTGGGAAGGCGGTTTTGGACGGCACGTATTGGGCGAGACGTGGGTGGCGCATCACGGGAAGCACGGGGAGCAGAGTACACGCGGGCTGTTCGCTCCCGGCGCAGAGGACAGTCC
This sequence comes from uncultured Acidobacteriaceae bacterium, assembly GCA_963795905.1. Taxonomy (GTDB): domain Bacteria; phylum Acidobacteriota; class Terriglobia; order Bryobacterales; family Bryobacteraceae; genus Bog-105. The sequence goes on from CAWCJG010000007.1 coordinate 141,576, forward strand.
GATTCTGCGCGGCATACAGAGCGGGCAGATTTGGGCGGGTACAGACACGTATGAAGTGCGCCTGCCGCTGCCAGAGACGTGCCACACGCTGTTACTCGGGCAAGTTTTGTCGTGGATCGGTTCGGATAGCGATCCGGTAAAAGGCAGTGTGAACGATCCGATGATGCCGGTCGCCTGGACGAACGCATACACAGCCCCGAACGGCAAGACTGCGCGTGTATTTACTTCGACCATGGGGTCGGCCGACGACCTGGAGAATGAAGCCTTGCGGCGGCTACTTGTGAACGCCACGTATTGGGCCGTCGGACTCGAATCGAAGATTCCCGAGAAGGCGAACGTGGCGCTGGTCGATGTCTACCGGCCGCATTCGTTTATGTCCGAGGTTTATACGGCGGGGCTGAAGCCGTCGGACCTCGCGCTATCGGCCAAGAGGACGCGCTAAAACGTGGCTTTTTCGTACGAAAAACCCGCAGCTTCGCAGCCGCTCATGAAAATCTCTGGAAACGTTCATCACGAATGTTGTATCTTCAGCAGCAGAAACTTTGAGGTCTTTCCTAAGGAGGAAACTGTGCGCTTGCTTCCAACCGGAAACGCGCCGCGCCGGGTAGTCCCGCTCTCGCGTGCTTTATTTTTCATTACCCTCACATTGTTGGCTTGCCAACTGATGTTTGGGCAGGCATTTACATCGTCCATCGCGGGTATAGTGCGCGATCCGTCGGGCTCGGCGGTCGCGAACGCGCAGATTCAGTTGAAGAACACGGGCAATAACGACGTCCACCAGGCTGTCTCGCACGGCGACGGTACCTATGACATCAGCAACCTCTTGCCCGGGACGTATGAACTGACGGTAACGGCTCCGGGCTTCAAAACATACGTAAAGTCCGGCCTGGTGCTGCAAGCTCAGGTGGCGGGGCAGGTGAATGCAGATCTGCAGCTCGGCGAAACGCAGCAGAGCGTAGAAGTGACGGGCAGCGCCGTTCTCGTGGACACACAGACAGCAAACAATGCAATCACGCTGGACGAGCAGATGATCGAATCGCTCCCCAACAATACACGCAATCCGCTGAATTTCGTGTTTGCGATCGCGGGTACGACGCAGGCTCCGGGCGGGCAGACGCAGACATTCGGAACTCTCGATCAGATGTCGAGCAACTTCGGGCTGAACGGCGGCCGCACGGGCGATGAGCAGATCCTGATTGACGGCGCACCTTCGCAGGCGGTGGATTGGGGCGGATTGATGGTCGCGCCGGTACAGGACTCGGTGGCCGAGCAGCAGATTGTCGTGAACACGTATGACGCGCAGTACGAGCGCGGGGGGGCTGGCATCGTGACGCTGATCACTAAAGGCGGAACGAACAAATTCCACGGCGAAGCCTACGACTATTTGCAGAACTCGTTCTTCAATGCGAACAGCTGGTACAACAACGAGTACGGTTTCCCGCGCGCAGCAATTCAAACAGAATCAGTTTGGCGGCAATTTCAGCGGACCGCTGCTGAAGCGCTGGAATCTGTTCTTCTTCGGCGGTTACGAAGGCTTGCGGCAGCCAAACACGCAAACAACACTGATGAGCGTGCCTACCGCCGCCGAACGGAAGGGTGATTTTTCTGCGGCTCTCAACGGGGATGGTACGCCAGATCTGATCTACAATCCGTTCACAACCACGGCCCTCGACAACACAGGCGCTGATTTCACGCGGGCGCAATTTGCTGGCAACGTGATTCCGTCCAACCTGTTCAGTCCGGTAGGCCAGAAGATCGTCAACCTATACCCGATGCCGAATCGCACCGGCACTGGACCCGAACGATCTGGACAATTATTCCGCGAGTGGAAGTGGTGACTGGGTAAACGACAAGCTGGACACGCGCGTTGATTGGGAACAGAACTCGGTTCATCGAATGTTTGTGCGCTTTTCGGACCGCGTGCGGCAGGATCAGGTGTACTCCTGTTTCTTATGCAACGGCGCGGATACAGGAGTGAACCAGTACAACAACGGTTTTCAGGTTGTAGTGGACGACACCGTCACGCCAAATCCTAATTGGGTCGTAGATACGTACTTGAGTTACAGCCGCTGGAAAGAGCAACACATTGCGCAAGGTTACGGCGTCGCGAGTGCAAGTACTATCGGCCTCTCGAACCAACTGTTCCAGGCGCCGCTCCTGCCCGCCATCTACCCGGATTTAGGCTACAACTCTCTCGGGAACAGCAGTTTTCGAACGTACACTCGCGGCAGTGATACAGCGCAGGTGAATATCTCGCGCGATTTTTGGTTCGCACACGTTTAAGTTCGGCGGCAACTTCGATGACCAGACAATCAACAGTATTTCTGAATTTCAGAGCTATTTCAGCTTCAGCACCGCTCTAACATCGTGCGATCCGAATCCGGCGGCGGACCTGCATGGCGCTGAACAACACATCGAAGGTCAGCGGAAACGCGATCGCATCTATGCTGTTAGGAACCGCCAGCGGCGGGCAGAGCGGAATCAACATCGATCCCGCGATGTCTCTGTACAGTTTCGGATTGTACTTCCAGGACCGCTGGCATGCGACGCGGAAGCTCACCGTGTCTATGGGCTTGCGTTACGAGAATCAACGGCCTGCGACGGAGCGCCATGACCGGCTCATGTACTTCAACGAGAATGTTCTGAATCCGCTCGGAAATGTGATTTCGCCTGCGTATGGCGAAACGCTGAATCAAGTATTTCGGCTCTCCGTTAACCGGCCTTTTCCAATACGCGGACAACTCGCCAAGCCGCTTCGCCTGGCCCGCCACGCAGGGCAATTTCGCGCCTCGCCTCGGTATTGCTTATCAGATTACGCAACGTCTGGTCGCGCGTATGGGCGCCGGCATCTTCTATCTGCCAGCATCGGCGATGATCAGCTTCGACAACCCGGGGCAATTCTATGGGTACAGTTCCGTCGACGAACTACAACGCACTGACGAATAACGGATTTTCACCCCTGAACTTGATCGACAACCCGTATCCGCTCGGCATCAGCCAACCCCAGGGGTCCGCTCAAGGGCCTCTCACGCTCGTGGGAAACGGTCTGGGGCAGATCTGGCCGTGGGCGCCGCATCCAACGCCTTACACCGAGCAGTGGAGTTTCGATTTCCAATATGAAGTGAGTTCACATTCTGTATTCGACCTCGGCTACACAGGCAATAAAGGCCGTAAGCTGTTGTATGGCAACCCGAACCTCGATGCGGACCAATTGAATCCGGCGTATTTGAGTCTGGGATCGCAATTGGACTCACAAGTCCCGAATCCGTTCTACGGTATTGTCGATCCGAGCACATCCCTGGGATCGGTACCGACGATCGCCTACAACGAAATGCTGCGGCCCTTCCCTCAGTACACGTATCTGCAGTGGACACGGTCATTGCCTGGCGCACGCTCCTTCTACAATGCGTTGAACGCGAAGTACAATTACCGCCTGAACTCGGGCTTAAACCTGTTGGTTACGTATCAGTGGTCCAAGGCATTGGACAATGCTCCGGAAGATAACTTCGGGTGGTCGACGAACAATCAGTGGCGTGATGCCTACAACACGATGCTCGATTACAACATCAGCACGCATGATGTGCCGCAGAGTTTCGCGACTGCGGTGGTGTACGACCTTCCGTACGGCCGCGGCAAACACTGGGGCAATTCGGCGCCTGCGGTCGTGAAGGAAGCGCTCGGTAATTGGCAGCTTTCGAGCGTGATCACGCTACAGAGCGGCCTGCCTCTGTACGGGTTGATGGCAAGCTCGAGCAACCATCTCAACGATTATGGATTCCCTGGTCCGGAATTGCCCGACATGGTGAGCTTCAACGTAACGCCGAGTAATCAGAGTCCGACGAACTGGATCAATCCGGCTGCGTTTTCGACGCCGCCGTCGAAATTATGTGCTGGGAAATGCGCCGCAACGGTTCACGCAGTTGAGAGACCGCGCGGAACGGAACGTGGATGTCTCGGTTGCGAAGAATTTCGGCGGAGAACGCTACCAGCTCTGGCTCAGAGGCGAGGCGCTGAATGTATTCAATTACGCGCAATATAACAACTTCTGCCTGGATCTATCGCAATCGAACTGCTCACCGTTCGGGCAGGCGTATGGAACACAAAACCAGCCGAGAACGCTGCAGCTTAGTTTGAAGTTGTCGTTCTGAATTGCGAGCGGCGCCGGCTTTCCGGCGCCGCTCAGCTCTTCTTTTCGACGATGTAGTTACCCATCACCAGGCAATCCATTTCGCTGCGCGAGAAGGTGCTGAACGCGTTGGCAGGTGTCGTGACAACCGGTTCGCCCCGCAAGTTGAACGACGTGTTGAGCAGAACGGGAACACCGGTAGCCGATCCGAAGCGCTGAATCAGATCGTAATAGCGCGGATTGGTTTCCTTATGGACGGACTGCACGCGCGCTGTGTTATCCACATGAGTAATGGCAGGCAGGATTGCGCGAGCTTCTGGCTTCACCGGTGTGACATACAGCATATAGCGGAGTGGATATTGCTGCTGTGCACCGCCAAGATCGAAATAGTCAGCCACGTTTTCAGCCAGTACCGACGGGGCAAACGGACGGTATGGCTCGCGGAACTTGATCTTCGAGTTCACGATATCCTTCATGTCCGGATTGCGCGGATCCGCGAGAATACTGCGATTGCCGAGCGCGCGCGGCCCCCACTCGAAACGCCCCTGATACCAGCCGATGACCTGGCCATTGATCAGCTTGTCAGTAACTAAGTCGAAGAGATGATCGTCGTTCGAGATTTCCCGGTATGCGATGTTCTCGCTCTTGAGGAATGAACTCACGGCGCCGTTCTTGAACTCTTTGCCCCAGTACGCGTGATCCATTCGGAAGGAGCGTGGGTTGCCGAGAACTGTGTGATAAGCCCAGAGCGCCGCGCCCAAAGCAGCTCCCGAATCGCCGGGCGCGGGCTGAATATAGAGCTCTTCGAAGCCGGACTCGCGGAGAATGCGGGCATTCGCGACACTGTTCAGACCGACGCCTCCGGCGATGCACAGTTTGGAAAGCCCCGTCTCGGCGCGCAGGCTCCTCGCCATGTTAACGAGCAGATCCTCCGTGACGCGCTGGATACTGGCGGCGATATCGGCGTAGTGTTCGTTCTGCCGGCACTGCGCGATGTAGTCCGAAGGCGGCGTGCCGAAGTACTTGGGGAAACCGGTCCCCTCGGTGAAGAAGGCCTGGTTCGGTGTGCGGGGCTCGCCGAACAACTCGACGAACTTACGGCTGAACATGCGGTCCGTCGAGTGATGGAACGTGAAGTAGTCCATGTCGAGCGAAAACGAACCGTCGGAATTCTGGCACACGACTTTCCAGACTTTATCCACGTAGCGCGGCGTCCCGTACGGCGCCATGCCCATGACTTTGTACTCGCCTTCGTTTACTTCAAAGCCGAGGAACGCCGTGAAGGCGCTGTAGAGCAGGCCGATCGAGTGGGGAAATTCGAGTTGCTTGGTGAGCCGGATCTGCGTGCCGCGCCCGATGCCAGAGGCCGCCGTGAGCCATTCGCCGACACCGTCCACTGTAAGAATGGCTGCTTCTTCGAAGGGCGAACAGAAGAACGTGCTCGCGGCGTGCGACAGGTGATGTTCGGAGAATAGAATCTTGTCGCGGCCGATACCGAGCTGCGATTGCAATGTGCTCGCGACCCAGAGCTTATCGAGGATCCAGCCGATCATCGATTCGCGAAAGACTTTCCACGATTGCGGATACGTCTGCAGAACGCTGGTCAGGATGCGGTCTAACTTGCGAAACGGCTTTTCAAAGAAGACGACGTAATCTAACTCGCGTGCTTCGATGCCGGCCTGCTCGAGGCAGAACTGGATCGCGTTTGCGGGGAAACCGAAATCGTGTTTGATGCGCGAGAAGCGCTCTTCTTCAGCCGCTGCGACTAACTGGCCGTCACTAAGAAGGGCGGCTGCAGCGTCGTGGTAGTAACACGAAACACCTAGTATCTTCATTCGCTACTGTCGTCGGGCCCAGGCCATGTCCTGCGCTTCAGAAGGGGAGTCGTTCCAGCGGGCAGGGCGTTTTTTGATGGCCAGAGAGTCGGAGAAGAGCCGCACGGCTATCCCGAATGGAAATAGCAGGATCGCGTAAATAAGGGTCAGCAGAACGCGCGCCTGAAAGTTCCCGATCTTATGCGCTAAGCGTTTCCAGGCCTGCCAGAGTGCGACTAAGGCGCTCAAAGGGGAGTTACTCATTCACTGCGCCGATTAGAACAACGTGTAAATAAAAGGCGCGAGTGCGGAACTCTGAGCCACAATGATGAGAACGCCCGCCAGCAGCACAATCAGGATGACCGGCAGCACCCACCAGCGCTTGTTACGGGCGAAAAACGACAGGACTTCGCCCACGATGCCAAGCCGTTGCGTCGCCGTGCTGAGGAAGGCCATACGATACCAAGGTAACAAAAGTGTCTCGGACGAAGGTCCACAGCCTGGGCTTTGTTCGAGGAGGCAAGGGAGTTCCTTGCTAACCGGTCACCGCCTGCGGGGCCTGATTGCCGCTGCTGTGCGCGCGATTCAGGCAATCCTGGAGGCAGTCGCGCAGGCGGGGAAACCGGAACTCGAAGCCATGCTTTTGCGCGACGGCAGGCTCCACACGTACACTGTCCGTGATGTTTTGTGCAATCTCTCCCATCGCGAGACGCAGCGCAAACCGCGGCACGCGAAAGAGGGCCGGCCGATGCAGGAGTGCGGCGAGCTCGCGTGTGAACTCAGCGTTTGTGACCGGATGGGGGCTGGCGGCGTTCACAGGTCCAGAAAGTTCGACCGCGTCCATCGCGAAACGTAGCAGGCGAACCATATCCTCGATGTGAATCCACGGCATCCACTGCCGGCCATTGCCGAGTTGTCCGCCGAGGCCGAAACGGAACGGTCGAACCATTTTGGGAAGAGCGCCGCCGTCCGGGCCAAGGACGATCGAGATGCGCGGGGTGACAACACGCAGGCCGAAGTCGCGCGCACGTTGAGTTTCCCGCTCCCAGTGCACGCAGACGTCCGCGAGAAATCCGCGGCCCGGCTCGGCTTCCTCGGTTAAGACACGATCGCCTTGATCACCGTAATAGCCGATCGCGGATGCCGAAACAAGGACTGCCGGCTTATGCTTCAGTCGCCCTACCGCCGAAACCAGATGACGCGTTCCGAGAAGGCGGCTGTCTCGAATTCGTTGCTTTACCTCCGGGGTCCAACGCTGCGCGACGGGCTCGCCCGCGAGGTGAACGATGGCGTCCAACCGTCCCATGCATTCGAGGGCCGGTTCACCACCGCCGTCCCAGGGAAAGAAGGCAGCGCGCGAATCCAAGTTCGGCGCCCGCTTACGCGCCGTGTAATTGACGGTATGGCCCTGTGTCAAAAGGAGCTGGAGCAGCGGTTTTCCGATGAACCCACTTGCTCCCGTGATCAAGCAATTCACTGTGTAAGAGACGCCTCCCACAACCGGTTTATCTCGTCGATATAGGCCTGCGTTTCGGTTTTGCGACGCATGCCTTCGAGCGACATATACCGTATTTTCCCGAACACCGGCCGCTCCGCCCAAGCCCGGTCATGCAGACCGAAGCACCAGAGCACATTCGTGAACGTATTGGGATCGCGGCCATCCAGCGCATAATGTCCGTGGATATCTATCATCGTGCGCGCCGCCTCTTCATACGTAGGCGACCATTCAATGATTTTCTTGCCCCAATACATTCGATAGTAGCCATGGATTTTGCCGCGCAGCAGCATCTCCCGCTGCGTGGCGTTCCACAATTCGTCGTGCGTTGCCGCGGCAGTGAACTGCTCCGGAGTGTAGGACGGATCTCTTTTATCGCCTGCATGCGCACGCATGGTTTCCTGGCACCACGCCGGAAGATTCGCAAGGCTGGCGGGATCCTCGACGAAGCGGCAGTAATTGAAGGCCAACTCGCGGCGAACAATCAGTTCTTCGAGATATCCCGCCGGAAGCAGCTTGTGTTGATCCGCGTAGTCTTTCACCGCGAGAGCGATTTCAAGCGGCGAGATCTGCCCGAAGTGCAGATAAGGGCTCATATGGGAGGTGGCGTGTTCGGATGGTTCATTTCGGGAAGCGTCGAAGCGGCGGAGATTGTAATGGAGGAAGTGGCGGAGCAGCCTCTCTGCCTGCTTCCTGCCCCCGGTAAAGGTGACCGACGGGGCGATGCTGTGGTTGATCTCGCAGGAGGCGATCAGATCCGGCATGTTTGCCTTCTCGACGGTGGTATGGAAATGAGGCACGGGAAACGAGAACGGCCTCTTCACGCGGGGTTTCGGCGCCGGTCTTAAAAAACGCGGCAGTAATTTGTGAATGCGTGGACGGATCGTGTAGGCGCCGAACTGGCGTGTCGCGATGCAGCCCATCGGAACAACACAACTGGAATCCACGGCGTAGAACGCGCTGTCGAGCTGCTTCGAAAAGGCTTCATTGTGCAGACGGGCCTGGAAGACCGGGTACTCATCCGTGACCACCGCAGCAGCTTCTTTGGCCAATTCCAGCAGCGCGTTATCCCCTCCACGAGTCTTTCGCAGGTAGAAAACGTAGCCGATGCCGAGACGCTCCAGCCGCCGGCCGGTCTCCGGAACGGCCTGCAAGACAAACGAGTACAGACGATCGTTCGCGTATGGGCCCGTATAGGTGAGCGGTTCATAGACGAGAACCGGTAAGTTGAGTTCGTTGGCGCGTTCAATCGCAAACAGGAGAGCGTGGTTGCTGTCCACCCGCCGGTTCATCTGCATCCAGTAGAGGACGTAGCGGCGGTTCGGATGCTCCGGCGCGGCGTTCCGCTTTGCCACGCGTTCTGGGTCGACCGTCACGCATGTATGGACGCCAAAATAGCCGGAGACCGCGTTTTATCGTTGGTTGACTACGGCATCCCAATCAGAGCGGGCGAGGGTTCTCGGCCAGAAGGTCCCAGAACTCATGGTCTTTCTTGAGTGAATTGAATTCGGGGGCGTCCGGCAGCTTCTTGCGGTCCTTTACGCCCTCTTCCAGTGCTTTTCGCAGGTAGAGCAGGGCTCGCTGATTGGCGCCTCGCTTGGCATACGTTTTGGCCAGATACAAATGAAAAGTCGCGAGATCCGCGGCCGTCTGCTCTTGCACGCGAACGCCAAAGGTATCCCGCCGCTCCAGTACGTCGGGATCCAGGGCGAGCGCACGCTCATAATATTCGGAAGCCGCTTTATAGTCCCGGCGCGCAAAATAAGCGGCACCCAGGTTGACATAAATGGAGGGAGCCGGACCGGAGAATTTCAAAGATCGCTTGTACTTGCCAATGGCCCTCCGGTACATGTGCCGGCCGTAGTAGACAGTGCCCAGGTTATTGAGAACGTCGGCGAAACGCGGATTGAGCTTTAGCGCCTCCGCATAGCTCTTTTCCGCCATGTCCGGACGCGAGAGTTGCTGGAACGCGATACCGATTTTGTTGTAGATGCCGGGCGTAAGAGGCGCGCGGCGATAGTCGTCGATGGCGTCCCGATACATTTTGCGAGCCATGCAGATATCGCCGCGCGTTTCGGGGCTGAGATAGGGTGACTCCGGCCGGGCGGACCTGAGATCCACAGGCGTGCGAAGCCCCGATTCTTGAGCGTCGGCGACTTGTACCGCCGACGAAGCTAGTACGGGAGAGCAGACCAGACAGATCAGACCGAACCAGCCGCCCAGGTGTCTTGCGTTGTTTGCACGCCTTCCTAAATACTGCTGCGACACGCTCGAGGCCTCCCTGGCGACTTGCGGAGCAGAGCCCTGAAGCAACTACTCTTATCCACCAGAGTGCCAGCGGAACCGGTTTCCTTCAATAGCCAGATCTACGCCAACCACTATAGCCACTTTGACCGCCCGGAAGCGCCGCCCGTTGCGTCCATCTCAGGCCGGTTCCGTAAACTTCAGAATGTTGCCTGCTGAATCTTTCACCCGGAAATCCCGGTTGCCCCACGGCTTCCGTGCGATTGGCTGACAGATCGTGGCCCGTCGATCCTGAAGCTCACTGTGCAATTCCTCCAGTTCGAAAGTAAAGATATGAACACTGGACGGTACACGCGCATTCGATTGCTCTTCGAATAAATGAATTGCAATCCCGTCACGCTCGACGATCGCGTACCGCGCATCCGGAAGTAGCGTCGCAAGGTCGAAGCCAAGCTTCTGCGAATAATAGTCGATCGCAGACTCCAAATCAGAGACTGCGATTTCTGGCGCAATGCGAGAAAGAGTTGCCATTCCCGAATCCTCCCGGCCAGCATATCGTGTGCAGACAGGTTCTAAGCGCGAGCCAAGTTGAGCGGTACCATGCTCTCAAGGTGGGCTTGCGGCTTGTCCTTTTCATTGGGCTTTGTTTCTGCATCTGTCGAGCGCAGACGCTAGAGGAGGTGTTGCGAGCCGCCGATGTACGAGTTGATTCTCTTCCCAAATCTGAACTAACACGAAACATCACAAGTTACTCGGAAAGCAAGGGGGCTGAAACTTATCTTCTGGGCTTCTATGATGACCAGGGGGACGGTCTGTTACACCTCCCATTACGCCTGCTGCGGTATGAGCGTGCTTCGAACGCGATAACGCAAGCCGCGATTCAAGGCCTCTCGGCGCCTTTCGGCGACACGCCTTCGCAATTACCGGATCTTTGTGCCGGTTCCGTGTTGGCGATTCGCCACGTGGCGGGTCACGTATTGGTGAGCACTCACATCAATCCGTCGGCTGGTTGCGAACTCGTGTTTTCAGAACAGTTCGAATTGCAGGCAAGTTTAACTGGCTGGCTGATCGCGAATTTGCGTTCCGATCAGTTCCTGCTGCACGAGAACGAGGTTCACTTCGCGTCCCAACACGCGCTCAGTCTAAAGATTGCGGACTTGGCGCACCGGAAAATCACTAAGATTTATCCCCCGGAACGCGACCGCATGCACTCGGAATATGTGGGCCGGCTTAGGTCTCACATGCCTCCGCGACAGTGGTGCATAGAGACCGATTCCATTTGCGACCCCTCCTCATTCAACTGTGACCTGGACGGTGCGGTTGCGGTTAGTCCGGATTTGAACACATTCGGCTTTATTGTCGAATTCAATGCTGGCGGCTTTGGGCCGGCGGCCGAAAGCGCAGTTCCTAGTGAGCGGGTTGCTTACGTTTATCGCTGGAACGGTGGCAGTTGGCGTATGCGCCGGGAAATACCAGCCACCGCGACGCTGCGGGCCGGACAGTTGGTTGCCCCGTAGAGCGAGGAGAGTGCTTCTCGAACCTGACTTGCAGAAGCGGACCGGTTTACGCGGGGACGGCCACTGGGATGTAACCGTTCTGCATCGCGTATTCGATGAGGGAAGCCCGGTTATGGATATTCAGCTTGCGCATCAGATTCAGCTTGTGCGCTTCGACCGTCTTCACGCTCAAAGCCAGTTCGCCTGCCGTTTCGCGGACGGTACGTCCTTCCGCGAGAAGGCGGAGGATCTCCTGCTCACGTCCGGTCAGGATTTCCTGTCTCGAAACTTTACGGCCCGACTCGGCCAACGCCTGCAGGTCGGCGGTGGTCTCGAGTTCCCGCACATCCTGCCCTGCCGCGATTTTCCGGATCGCCGCAACCAGGGCCACTGGCGGCGTGCTCTTGAGCATGTAGGCGCGGCCGCCCGCTCGCATTGCCAAATCCAGCGATTCGGGGCGATCTTCCTTGGCTAAGAACAAGGCCGGCGTGGTCGCGAATCTCTGTCGCAATTGAAGAAGCTGCTCTTCCGATACCCCGTCCAGCATCGACATGTCGAGGACAACGAAGTCCGTCGGCGGCTCAATCGCCGTCATCAGAGCCTCGAACGTGTCGACCTCGCCAGCCGGACGGACGTCCTCTTCCCCGGACAACACACTGCGCAGCCCTCGCCGAAATAGCTGATGCGTATCGGCCAGAATGAGGTGATCGATTCGTTTCCCGCGAGCCAATGGACAATACCTTCTTCACCGTTCTTATCGGATGGTTTGCGGGGAGCGTTAGAGTTTTTCCACTGCCGAACGTAAAAAAGCGCCGCGATTCGTACGTCGCGGCGCTTTTTCAGGAACTCAGATCAGTGGTGCGTCAGGAAACGTGGGCGTCCAGCATCTTCTTAAAATCGGGCTTGCCGATCGCGCCCACCTTCTGGTCAACCACCTTACCTCCCTTAAACAGGAGCAGGGTCGGAATTCCCCGGATACCGTACCGGGCGGCAGTCTGCTGGTTGGAATCGACGTCCAGTTTCCCCACTTTCACCTTGCCGATGTAATCGGCTGCAACCTGGTCCACCGTGGGACCCATCATGCGGCAAGGGCCGCACCATTCCGCCCAAAAATCCACCAGGACGGGCACGTCCGAATTCAGGACGTCTTTATCGAAATCTGCATCATTGAAGGTAAGCGTGTTGCTGCCTGCCATAGTCTGTCTCCCTTAAAGAGATGAGGGAGATCTTAAAATGGATTCAGGTAAGGAGCTACCCTGGCCTTGAGCCCTGGGCCGGAACCCGGGGATTTAGCAGGGTCACGATAGAAGCCCTGGGCTAAACTGAGTTGCAGAGACGCGTCACGCCAATTCACCCGCAGAAACCAAGGTTGTCTTTGATCCTTCGTCCCGCCGCCCTTCTTCTTCCCTGCCTTCTACTAGCACCGGTTCCCTTCTTTGCCGGGGCAGCCGTCCAGCAGCAGCAGCCACCGCCCCCGACCGAGACAGGGGGTGACCAGTTCGCGGTCAGCGAAACGCTGTTCACCACGTTGGCCGCAATTAACGCGGCCGGGTATGACGATGGCCTCAACGCGCCGGTAGAGAAGGAATTCCCCATTCGTCAGCAGATTCGGGACGAGCTGGCCAAGCGCAACCTCCCGTGCCTTCCGGAGTTGCGCGCCTATCTACCAGAAGCACCGAAAAACGTCCGGCGCTGCCGATCTTGGACAATACATCTCTTATGCCATGCTGGCGGCCGGTCCGCCGCTCTTCGAGTTGCCGATGGGCGACGTTCCGCCCGATGTGCAGCCGCTGCGGGATTTCGCGCCGCTCGCTGGTCCGGTTTTATAAGGAAGCTGACATCGATGCTCTCTGGCGCCGGTCGCAGCGGGCGTACGCCGCGGCAGTAGCGCATTATCAGGATGCGGTCATTAACTCGATCTTTGAGGCAAATGGATACGTCCGCAATCCTTCGGGCTTTAAGGGCCGGCGGTTCCAGATCTACCTCGCGCTCGAGGCCGAACCGAACCAGGTACAGGTACGCAATTACCGGGACAACTATTACGTTGTGCTGACGCCTAGCGATTCGCTCGCGGTGGACGAGATCCGCGACGCCTATCTGGCCTACCTGCTCGATCCCCTCTCGTTCCGGTACAAGTCCGTCATCGATGAACACAAAGGTTTGGCGAAGTACGCCGAGGACGCACCCGCGCTCGATCCTGCGTTCAAACGGGATTTCTCGCTCCTGGTCACAAAATCGCTCATCAAGGCAATCGACGCACGTTTGATGCACGATGCGGACCGGCGGGCCGCCTTCATCAACCAGTCGATGCGCGAGGGTTTTATCCTCACGCAAGCCTTCGCGGATCTGCTGCCGGCTTACGAGAAGCAGCAGGAATCTTTGGCATCGTATTACCCGGACATGGTGGCTGCCATCGAAAACCGGAAGGTGGAGCGCAGCCTCAAAAACATCGAGTTCGCGAAAACGGCTGCACCGCGCGTCACCGAAACGGCTTCGAGCGAACAACTGCCACCGGGCGAGCAAACCTTTGAGGCTGCGGAGGGTCTATACGAGCGGGAACAGTTTGACGACGCGCAGCGGCTCTATAAGAAAGTCTTCGAGGAGACGGCAGACAAGCAACTGCACGGCCGTTCGTATTATCGCCTTGGGCAGATCGCTATTCGTCAGAAGCGCAAAGACGAAGCGGAAGAAATGTTCGAACGGACGGTGAATGATAATCCCGACCCGGTTACGACAGCGTGGGCGCACGTCTGGCTGGGGCGTCTGGCGCTGGCGGCCGGGGCACAAGATAAGGCTACGGCGCAATTCAAGCTGGCGTTGAGCATAGACGGCGCATCGCCTACCGCGCGTGACGCCGCACAGAAAGCATTACAGAGTTCATCTTCAGGAGAAAAGAGCAATGAGTAATCGGATGCTTGCGCTTGCCGGCGCAGTTTTGATCGCGGGAACCGTCTATGCGGCGCCGCAAGCCCAACAGCAACCGCCGCAACAACAGCCCTCACAGCAGCAGGGACCGAAGCCGAAATCGAAGGGCGAGCAGGATGCGCTCATGAAGGTACAGCAGGCGGCGCAATCGAACGACCCGAAGGCCGTTTTAGCAGCCATCAGCAATGTGCTCGAAAACTTCACCGACACCGAATATAAACCCATGCTCCTGAACCTGGCGGTACAAGCAGCGCAGCAGGAGGGGGATTATGGCGAGACGGTGGTTTGGGGCGAGCGAGCCCTGCAGGCGCTGCCGAATGACATTCCAGCGCGCGTCATGCTGGCCGAAACCATTGCGGGAAATACGCACTCGACTGACCTCGACAAGGACAAGAGCGTCGAGAAAGTCCGTACTTACGCGAACCAGGCGCTCGATTTGCTGAAGAACGCCAACACGCCGACGCAGGGCATCCCGGCGGACCGCTGGCCCATCATGAAAGCTCACTTCACGGCGGAAGCGCATGACGCTCTCGGGCAGGCCAACGCGATCGATAAGAAGTACGACGATGCGGTGAAAGAGTATCAGGCGGCGCTCGAAGCGGATCCGAACGACCCGCTGGTGCTGGCGCGGCTGACCAAAACGTACAACGACACCAAGAAGTACGATGATGCGATTGCGACGGCGGACAAGGCGCTGGCGATGAAGGATTGCCCGGCCGCCGACAATTCGCCGTGCCTCGATTCTCGCGTGAAGGCGTACATCACCGCGCAGAAGAACTTCGCGACGAAGTTGAAGGGTCTGCCTGCCCCGGCCGCGACCCCGGCGCCGAGCGCGACGACACCGGCTCCGTCCACCACCACGCCTCCACCGGCGACCAAGTAGCCCATTTCCGGAGAATGGCCGTAACGGACGAACTCGAACAGCGCATCGGCTACCGGTTCCGCCGCGGCGAACTCCTCATAAGAGCGCTGACGCACCGTTCGCTGGCAGCAGAGCGAACGGCACGCCCCGAGAATACCGACAATGAATCACTAGAGTTCCTAGGTGATTCTGTCCTGGGCTTTGTCGTGAGTGAAGAGCTGTTTCATCGCCATCCCGAAGCGAGTGAAGGGCAGCTCTCACAAATGAAAGCGCAGGCTATCAATTCGAAGCATCTGTACAACTGCGCGCGCGAATTGTCCCTGGGCCGATTTCTGTTGCTCGGCTTGGGCGAGGAGCGCAACGGCGGCCGCGAACGCAGACGCATTCTGGCAAATGCCATGGAGGCGCTGATTGCGGCGATTCACCTGGACGGCGGTTTGGCAGAAGCCCAGCGGTTCATCCGGCGCCACGTTTTGACGGACGCCATCGCATTCGATCCGGATAAAGCCGACGCGCTGAACTATAAGAGCGCGCTACAGACCTATGCGCAGATCCATGGCCTGCCGCTGCCCAAGTATGCGGTCCTTGATATGAGCGGACCGGAACATGCGAAGGTGTTCACGGTGGAAGCAAAGGTTGGAGAAAGCTCGACACGGGCGAGCGGAAGCTCGAAGAAAGCCGCCAGCCAAGCGGCTGCCGAAGCTTTGATGTCGTTGCTCCAGGGGTGAACCGGTCTGATACGGCGAAATGAAGGGACGACGAAGTCTCGGAAAGTAGAAAGCGGTGATGCCGTTTATCCGCGGACATATCGCGTATCCAAAGGATGGACCGTCTTTCTCGTGGTGTGCGGCTTCCTGTTGTTTGGCTGCGGAGTTAGTGTCGCCTATTTCTTAGCTCAAAGCCCAACCAAAAGCGCCGGCACGGTTTTATGGCTGATAACCGTCAGTTTGGCTCTAGCCAGCTTAGGTGTGTATAGCTTTCTCTCAAGCTTTCGATCGAAGGTCATTCTGTTTGCCGATCGCATAGAGGTGATGGGAGTCGCTCGCGCTAGACGGATGGGCAGGCAAGACATCCTAGGCTGGAGGTCAGCGCCTACAGCGCCGGAGACTCGTATTCTGGTCCCGCGTGATACCGCGCAACGAAAAGTGAAGATCTGGCGGATCTTCCCGTTTGATGCCGAGTTCGCCCGGTGGTTCAGCGCAATCCCATGTTTGGACGCGCAGGACACGCGGGCTGCGAAGGCCCAGATCCGGAACGATCCCGCTTTCGGCGCCACGCCGGGCGCACGAATGCAGTTACTTGGGAAGAAACGTAAGCAAGCAAGAACCATTGGTGTGGGGGCGCTTGCGTTATGTGTCTGGGGGTGTGTTTACCCAGTCCCCTATGGCCCCGCAATTCTCGCGCTAGCGCTACTACCGTGGATTGGGCTGGCAATTCTCAAAGCGTCGCGGGGATTGTTTCGGTTGGATCCCACTCACAATGATTTCCGGCCAAATCTTAGCGCGCCGATAATGATCCCTGCGTTTGCGCTGGCTCTGCGGGCGAACGATTTCAATGTCGTGCATTCATGGGCAGTTTTGTGGACGTCGCTAGTGGTTGCGGTTTTGCTGTGCCTGTCAGCAATCCTCGTCGATTCAAATTTGCGCCGATTGCCGGGAGCAGTAGCGGCCTTCGCCCTTATCGCATTGATCTACGGCTACGGCGTTAGTATTGAGGCCAACGTGCTGCTGGACCACTCGCAAGAACTTTCCTACAGAGTGCAGGTGCAGGAGAGGCGGATCATTCACGGGAAAACGACCACTTACGAAGTCCAGCTGGAGCCGTGGGGGCCAAGGCCGAAACCGAATCGCCTCCGTATTCCATTTGCGACGTACAAGTACATCCGGCCTGGTGACACTCTAAACGTGGTTCTTCGGCACGGCGCCTTCGGGATTAGTTGGTACTACATGCGTGCCTGGGACCGGGGCATCAACCTTCCGAGGCACGATGCAAGAAACGACTAAGCTGGTGTGTCGATCCTAAAGAATAAACCCGAGTAACTCAGGAACTCTGGGATACGCCTCAGGTGCGAACCGGCTCATTCGTAGCGAAGAGCCACGATCGGGTCTACCTTGGTAGCGCGCCATGCGGGTATGACGCAGGCTGCGAGCCCCACTAGGAGCGAGAAAATCGCAACTCCCGCGAAAGTAAGTGGATCGACAACGGTCACCCCGTACAGCAGGCTGGCGATGAACCTGGTTAACAACAGCGCGCCGGCCAAACCGCCGGCGACTCCGATAAGCGCCAGCTTCGCCCCCTCGCCAAGAACCAGGTAAAGAACTTGCCGCTGCGCCGAGCCCAGTGCGACTCGAATCCCCATCTCCCGCGTCCGCTGCGCCACCGAATAGGACATCACGCCGTAAACGCCGATTGCCCCCAACACCAGGGCGAGCGCCGCAAATAAC
Organism: uncultured Acidobacteriaceae bacterium; assembly: GCA_963795905.1. Classification (GTDB taxonomy): domain Bacteria; phylum Acidobacteriota; class Terriglobia; order Bryobacterales; family Bryobacteraceae; genus Bog-105. Next base: position 158,982 of record CAWCJG010000007.1, read on the forward strand.
GAAAACAGCGATGCCGTCGAGCGAGGCTCTTCCACTGCGCTAGACACCCAACTCGCCAGGGGTTTGACATCACTGACCGCCACATCCGGATTGATTTGCGCTAACACGCTCTGCAACGAACCCTTTAGGTCCAAACGATCTCCTGCGGTTCGAATCACCAGCGTCATGTCCGCTCGCGGCTTGTTGACGCCGCTGCTCCGGATGGCATGTGGCCCGTACGGCGTGTAGATCACGCCGTCCACCCACTCGGCAGTCTCCTTCGACATCGTGTATTCGTGAACATCAGCCACCACTCCGATAACCGTACGCCACTTTTGTTCCCAGAGCGTCCGGATGTGCTGCCCGATTGGGTTCTCTCCCGGCCAAAGCTTGGCAGCTGCTGACTTGGCGACTAACACCGTGTCCTCCGCTGCTGGGCCCGCATCCGCTTCACTGAAGCTCCTGCCGCGTAATAACGGGATTCGCATCACCTTCAGGTAGTCCGGTGTAATGATTTTTTCCTCGATGAGAGGAATGTGCGCACCTGGAGCCACCGGATGTCCTTGAATGGCGACACTCAGCACTTCGCCTCCGTCTCCGCCGCCCAGAGGAAGACTACTCACCGCGGCCACGTCTTTCACTCCCGGCAGAGCGCGAGTACGGCTGACCAGATTGTCATAGAACGCGAAACACCGTTCAGGAACGTCGCAAAAGGATTCGTTGGGTGTAAAGCGCGCGGTAACGATGTGCTGTGAACTGAATCCCGGGTTCACATGCGATAACGCCCAAAGGCTTCTGACGCACAGCCCCGCGGAAATCACCAACATCACCGAAACCGCGATCTCGCCGATGACCAGCATCGAGCGTGTACTCGTGTTGGCCATTGTGCCGCCGCGCTCTCCACTCGATCGCATTACGGCCGTCAATTGTAAATTCGCGATATCGCGGGCGGGGATCAATCCGAACAGGATGCTCGTGAGCATTGTAAGCAACGCGGTAAACGCTAACGTCGTGGGGTCAAGGCTGGCGCCCTCTATGCGCGGTGTGTCTGACAGCAGCGTGAACTTCAAAATGCGAAGACCATAGGCCGCAATCACCAGCCCCAGGGAACCGCCCGCAACTGAAAGCAGAATGCTCTCGGTGAGTAACTGCCGAACGACGCGCCAACGCGAAGCTCCGAGCGCTACTCGCGCGGCAACTTCCTTGCGCCGGGTAACCGACCGCGCTAACAATAGGTTGGCCACATTGGCGCACGCGATCAACAGCAGGAAAACAACCGCTCCGAGCAACATCAACAGCTTTCCCCTGGAATTGCCCACGAGATCTTCGTCTAGCGTGATGACGGTTGCCTGAGCCCAGGAATCATCGGGCATTCGCCACGGATAGGCGGAGAGTATGGCGGTACGCATGCTGGCCAGTTCGCCCCGGGCCTGCTCGAGTGTTGCGCCGGGGCGTAGTCGCCCGAGTAGCGCCATGTAAGTGGAGCCCCAATAATCGCCAATCTGTGTTGGATCCATGCGTAACGGAACCCAAAGTTGAGTCTTCGTGGACGGAAAGTCGAAGCTGGCGGGCATAACGCCGACCACCTCGCGGTCCTCGCCTTCCAGAGCGATCAAGCGTCCGATGATATTTGGATTGGACGAGAATCTTTGCTCCCATAGCGCGTGACTCAGTATTACTTCCCGATCCTGACCCGGGCGGTTCTCATCCTGATGGAACGTTCTTCCCAGCGCGGCTTTGCGGCCAAGAAGTGAAAAGAAATTAGCCGACACCTCGTTCCCGATCAGCCGCACCGGATGCCCGAAGCCGGTCAAATTGAACTCTTCACTATCGGTATAGCCGACCAGATCCATCGTCCGGCTACGGCTCTGCATGACGGCGAGCGGCCCTTTCGGGTAGTATTGCGACGTGGCAACGAGCTTTTCCGGCTGGGCAAACGGTAGCGGCCGAAGGAGAACTCCACTCACGATGCCGAAGATGGCCGTGTTGGCCCCGATACCGAGCGCCAGGGTCGCAACCGCGACCGCAGTGAAGCCCGGGTTTCGAGCCAACGTGCGCACTCCGAAACGCAGATCCTGCATAAAACCTTCAAACGGTATCATCGAAGCGCTCGTCATAGTGGGTTCCCGCATCTCTTTCGCTAGCTTTGCAATTCGGCTTCCGCGGTAGCGTGGGACTCGAAAACCCTTTAGCTCCCAATGACTTCATTCGGATCGGGAATGCTCCGAACAGTGCGCTCCTCATTCGAATGCGGAACAATCCGTCCCAAAGACGGACAGCTTAGGTGGGACTGGAGTTCGCATCTCAGGCGGGATCAAGGCGTTGCGGAACGCTGGCCTCGGTTCGGCCACACACGAAGTTGTCAGCGCTGGGTTGCAGCAGCATCTGAACGAGTCTGGCGTCTCATCGCGCTCAACACGGCTGCTGAGTTCACGCCCAGTTCCCGCTCCAGCTTCTCCATGCCCAGGTGCGTCACTCGCACGCAGCGCGTTCCCGGTGATTGGGCAACCCATCGCGCCTGTTTCAGCGTGGAGAACAGCAGGACCCCGAGCGGTCCTCCCAAATGAGCGCGCCGTTCCGTCCAATCCAGGCACTGCCTACCCGCCGGTGGTTTCACCTCTTGTCCTGCCACGGACGCCAACCAGGATGCGCCGTCGTGAGTGAGTTGTGCATCTCGCGATCCGCTCTCCGCAACAAAGCCCCGCAGAGTCAAAGCGCGGTAAATCTCCACCGCTACTTTGCCAGCCAGATGCTTGTAACAGCTCCGAGCAAAGACAAGCGCTGCATCCACCTGCTTTAGTTTGCGCGTCTCCCCACTTACAGACGCCATTGCCTCCAGTACATGCGCCACATCCTCACTGGAAAGGCGATAATAATGGCGCCGCCCTTGCCGATGCACCGCAATCAGTCCGGCCGAGAGCAGCTTGGCGATATGGAAGCTGGCGGTCTGCGCCGAAACATTGCCGATATAAGCGAGTTCACCCGCCGGCCTTGTCTCGCCATCCATGAGCGCCGCCAGCATGGCTGCCCGCACCGGATCTCCCACTGCCTTGCCCATCTCGGAAAGAGATGTTTCCATACCCGCATTTTACGGGACGAATTGCTCCGGATACTTCGATAGAAATTGAACTTTCGCCGAGTCACGCGAACCTAGACTGGAAGCAAAACTATGGATTTCGTGACCATCGAACCTAAAATCCTTTACTTCGGTACCCCCGTGGCGCTGATCAGTTCACTGAATGAAGACGGCACGACCAATCTCGCGCCAATGTCTTCGTTTTGGGCCCTTGGCTGGACCATGCTGCTCGGCATTTCGCACGGGACCCAAACTGCGGATAATCTGGATCGTCATCGCGAGTGCGTCGTCAATATTCCGTCGCCGGATCAGTGGCAGGCGGTGGAGCGCTTGGCCCCGCTCACGGCCAAACATCCAGTCCCGGAGCAAAAGCAGAAGCAATTCCGCTACGAACGGTGTAAATTCGAAGCCGCCGGCCTGACGCATTGCCCGAGCGTTGCAGTGCAGCCAGCGCGCGTCCAGGAATGCCCCGCTCATCTCGAAGCGCGCGTGACAAAGCTGCACAGTCTATCGGGATCGCGTTTGGCCGAGATCGGTGGCGGCATCGCGGCCGAGATCGAGGTCGTGCGCGTCCATATCGCCTCCGATTTCGTGCTGGAAGACCGCTACATCGATCCCACTAAATGGTCGCCTTTGATTTACAACTTCCGCCATTACTTCCGGCTCGCCGATCGGGAGTTGGGGAAAACCTTCCGCGCGGAACGTTAGTCGCGTTAGCCGGCTTATTTTGTCTGCGTCGTATCGAGCCTCAAGAAACGGGCAGCATTGTTGTAAAGAATGTCCCGCTTCTCTTCGGGCGTCAGATACTCCGCGTTCTGAATGATGCTGATCGAATACGCCATCAGCTTCGGCCAAATCAACTGGTCCGTGCCGAACATCACGCGATCTTCAAATCCCGCTTCCACTAGCCGCTGGATGTAGCGATTCACTTCTTTGATGGGATAACTCCAGATCAAGCCCTGCCACATCCACATACACGTGCGAATTAGCTTGCAGCAGCGTCAGCATGTTGTCGATCATCGGATAGCCCGCATGCATCACCTGTACGCGCAGCTTAGGATGCCGGGCCAGCAGATCCTCAAGCAGCAGTGGATCCCCTTTGGACCCGCGGAAGTTCGGCATCGTGATGTTCGCGCGTCCGGACCCGCCGGTTCCCATGTGAAGGGCCACTGGAATATCCAGTTTTTCCGCGAGGGCGAAATACTGATCGACGCTCGGATCGCTCGGCGACAGGTTTTCGTATTGCAATCCGATCTCGCCCATGACCTTGAATCCACCTTCGGTGAAGTCTTTTTGCAGTTCCTCCAGCGGAACACGGCCGCCCGGCGCCATTCCTTGTCGTAAACGGCGTCCCCGGAATCACGCGCTTCGGCGCGGCGTCCTTCCACTTCTGCACGGAGGCAGGATCGCCATAGACCACCGCCGTCACGTTCAGCCGATCCATCTCCGCCAAAACGTCTTTCATGTACTGGCCCTTCGCCGACGGATATAGTTTCGGTGTGCACTCTTCCTGCACCCACCCAAACGGCGCCTCCTTCGTGTCAGGATCGGAGGCAGTAAACTTCGGCGTATTCGGGCACATTGGCGTCGCGAACGACCCGAAGTCGTCCATCGCATGAACATGCACATCGATCACCGGCGGCACATCGGTACTGGTGTTCTGTGCCGGGCATTGAGCCGTGCCAATCAGAAATGCAAAGGCAAGCGAAAGCGACCACCCAAACTTCATCGGTCCTCCTGCGGGATTAGTTCAGACTAGTTTACGTGGTCGGGCTGCCTTCCACCTTCCGGGTAGCTCAAATTGGCGTCCACGGCGTCCGCTGCCCTACGAGAATCCCGAACGGCTCACACCGACATAAGCAGATCGAAATGATGTACTCGAAACGCTCATGCCAATGCCGAGCGCTGTTACCAGTTGCCACAGAAAAAGTGATGTCAAGTCTGCCACGTCGACCTTGAATAGGGCAGCTAATCTGTCTCCCACGGCCCACCCCAGCAGTCCCGTGCCACCGGCAATCAGCCCAACTAAAAGACACATCGCCCATTGGTTCGGGGGTGCGCTCCTGGTCCGAAAGATCCGCTGAGCCGACGCGACGAGTATGATCGCCCCAACGGAACCAGCAACAAAGACTGCCAACGATGAAACTGGCTTGGGGGCGCTCTCAGTCCCGTTGTTCCTCGCAGCGTTGGCGATGGCGATCTCTATAGCAAAGGCCAAAACAAAAGAAACAGCGTGTGCTACGGCCGAGACCAACACGAATGCCAGAACTTTGAAAAGTGAGAACGGTGACTGGCTGCGAAGGGCCAAGACGAGCGAAATCGATAGACCAAAGACGACGCCGTCAACGCCGATTGCAGGCAGCTTCTCTATAAATCACTATCGAAATTAGCCCCGAACACAAAGCAGCCAACATCAACCAATATGAGTCGATCGTATTCAAGGCGCATACAACCTCTTTAACACTGGTACTTTGAAGGCCGCATCTTCGGAAAGGCACATCGGGCAATACCGGAGCACGCCATTGACACGCGGAATGAATTGGACAGATCCGAGTGCAGAAGAGTTGTTTCAACGACGCGTTGAGGCGGGGTGACGACGCTGCACAGCGAATAACACCCGAGCGAACGCGCCATCACGCCGGCAGCGGTGCGGATGCATGGAAATAATTCACACGGAGCGCACCGAACGCGATCGCTTTCTCGACGACTTTTCGCGCGTCCGTAAAACCTGCCTGGCGCAACAACTCGATGACTCTCGCTTCAGAGTTGTCCTTCAGTTGCTCGTTTCCATGAAAGAGGTGCATCAGCCAGCCCTGCTTGCCGTCGTTCCCGCTCTTAAAGTCGAGCAGATGAAACGAACCGCCGGGCTTCAGAACGCGACGGACTTCACGAAGCATGTTGTGCCGATCCGCAGCGCGAAGGTGATGATACATGAAAAACGAAAGCACGCGATCGAACGACTCATCGGCATAGCGGCATGCGGTCCGCGAACCCCTGTTCGAAGTGAACATTCACCGCTGCTCGCGCTGCTTTGCTGGCCCGCAAGGGCGAGGGCACTCGGATCTGGATCTAATCCGGTAACCTCGACGCCAGGCCAATTCCGCTTGATCAGGACGGCCATCGTTCCCGTTCCGCAGCCAATATCGAGAACACGTTGCGACGATCTAAAACCAGCTTGCTGCAGCAGTGACTTCTTTGCCCGCTCGATACCCATCAACTTCACAAACGGATCGTAGAGCGGCAGCGCCCAAGAGGCGCCGGCTGCAGGCAGATAAGACCAGTCCGTTTCGGTCATCGTTCTACACTCTGCATGCGGCTGTTCTACTTCTTTTTCTCGTACGCTTTATGCCTTCTTGCAATAACTTGACAGCCCGCTTGGGTCCGTGAATACCGAGCACCCGAAACTTCTTGCCCCGGCTCTTGTTGTACGTAATAAAGAATTCCTGAAGCTGCTGAAGAACGGACTTATTTACCTCGGCAACAGTCCGAATGTTCTCATGGTTGTAGGAGTGAACTGCGACCGCGAGCAGGCGATGGTTCGGAGTAGTCTTGCCATCTTGCGTTTGCTCCGCCTCCATCACTCCGACGATGCGTACGTTCAACACGCACCCGACGTGCGCCGGCTCATCCATCAGGATCAGGACGTCGACTGGATCGCCGTCGTCGGCCACAGTCGACGGAACGAACCCAAAGTCAAATGGGAAGGCCAGACCTTCCGCGAGTAAGCCCCCGAGGGTGAATGACTGGATCTGCGGGTCGTAGTCAAACTTGTTACGGCGGCCTTTCGGGGTTTCCACGATGGCGCGGCACTCGCAGGTTTTCTTGTCGAGTAGGTGAGGAAGAGCTGACAGGTCCATGAATGCTGGACTGATCGTAACAAGTTGCATTTCGGCTCTACGGGCCTTCGGTAAACTGGGCACGAAATGCCCGGGGTCAGTCAGTGGTTGCGGAGCTCCTACCGGAGGGCCCGAATCGGCGCGGCGCTATGTCTTTTCCTGCTTGGCTTCGTCCCCAACGCCAGTCCTTTCCGGTGGTGAGCCGTGGGAAATGGACCGAACTCAACATCGGTCCGTTTTACGTCTACACGCGCGAAGATATCGCGGATGCGCGAGACAAACTGACTCAGCTGGAACAACTTAGATGGGTTTTGGGCGGCCTGCTGGACAGCCAGGACCTGCCCTCGCCCTGGCCCATCCGCATCGTTCTTACGCAAATCTGAGGAAACGAACCCACCGCCCGAGTCCGTTTGGAAATCGGGTCCTCTGTTCGGTCAGATTGGGTTCGTTTGGAAATCCGGCCGAGCCGCTGCCGCTGCGAGGACATCGCCAGGCATTCTTCTCGATGCCAATACGCCGCGTCTTCCCGCGGATGCGGAATCCGGCTGACGCCAACTGCTCGGATCGATTCAGGCACATGGCAGCCACGTCACCTGGGGCGGTCCCGTGTCCGCACCCCGACCTCGCCTGGGCCCGCATGCAACTGTTCGCGACCAAGTTCGAGTACAGCGCCAGCTTCCACGTGTTCGTCAGCTCGCTCCGCAACGGCAGCTCTCTCCGGGTAGCCGAGCGCAACGCCTTCAACCGCGATCCGGATCATCTCGAAAAAGAGGCCGCCGCAAACTTGCAATCTGGCCACTGGAAGCGGTCAGCAGTCTCCGGCCGCCCACTTGACCCCAAGCGCGACTTGGGGGAGCACTGCCATTCCAGAAGCCGTCGGTAAATGCCTATCTGGCGGCAGTTCTCTGAACGAGCAGGCGTTCAGAGACGGCATCGAAGCCGGAGGGGACGGCGAAGGCCCTTGGATATGAGGGTTTGGCCGCGACTGGCGGTTCGCGACAAGACAGGATGCCAAGCCGCTGCTCGAAGAGGCCGTCCACGCGGGAAGCCAATCTGCCCCGGTTTATTTCGCGCTAGGCGATCTCAAAACAGCGGCTTCCCTGAATCCGCGCTGGGCCGCGCCTGTCCACGCACAAGCCAAAGCGGCGGCGAATCCGCAGCGAAAGGAGAGCTGCTCAGGAAAGCGATCGACCTCGACCAGCGGCAACCGGACTATTGGATCGAACTCGCCGAAGTGCAGTACACCGACGGCCATGTCGAATACGCCAACGGAAGCTGGTTCGCGTGCCGAGGACGCTGCCGCGACCCCCGCCGAAAGAGACCGCATCGAGCAACTGCATGCGGAGAAAGAACAGGAGCGGCTGCAGGCCGAAGCCGCTCGCGAGCAAGAATGAACGGGACCAGGCCCGGCTAGCCGACCAGAAAGCGCAGGACGACGAAATGGCGCGCATTCACGCCGCCGAGCAGAAGGCCAACGCTAACCTCGATGCCGCAGCCGGCGACAGCAAGCCAGATCAGGCGACAGTGCCCTGGCAGGACAGCGATTGCCCAAGCACACTTTAACCGGGACGCTGGTTCGCGTGGAATGCCTACCGGGTCGGCACCGTCTCACCGTGAGAGACCGCTCTGGTCACGTCACCGAACTACGCTGCCCGATCGTCCGAAAGGCCGGCCTGTCGTGCGGGCAACAGACTCCGCCCCGCCGCGTCGCCTGACCTACTGCCGACGGGGTGATCTATAGCCTCGATCTCAAATGAGATAATTGAATCTGATCATTCGACCAGCGCGGCCCGAGGACGCTGACCGATTCTCGTCGAAATCGAGCACGAATGCTTTCCCGACCCGAGCTGGAGTGCGCGCGACTTCCTGCACAGTATCCCTGTCTGGTTGCCGAAGCTCGAAGGCCGGATAGTCGGATTCCTGGTCACCCACTCCGTTTTTCTACGGAGACGGCCAATGAGCCCGAAGAATGTGAAATACTCAACCTGGCGGTGGTGCCTGTGGCGCGCCGCTTGGGCATCGCAACCGCCCTGCTGAACCACCTATTCCGACCGGGTACCCGGTACTTCCTGGAGGTACGCGAATCCAATTGCCGGCCGTAACTTATACAAAAGACTAGGGTTTATTCGAAATCGGAAGCAGGCCGGAATATTATGACAACCCACCGGAAACGGCTATTGTCATGGCTAGGAAATAGTGTTAACGTTTGGATACGGGCCAGCCCCTGGCGACTGGCCGGAGTGAAAATCCAATGCACTCACCCACCGGGCCAGATTCTTCTAACAAACAGAACCAGACTCGGCGTGGTCACTCGATAAGGAGATCCCTGATGGAGAAAAACACGCAAGACGAAGAGTTGAAAGCGCATCTGCTCCACACGAATGACGAATTCCGGTCACTCGCTGAGCAGCATGCGCTTTACAAGAGGCAGTTACAGGAGATTGAAAGCAAGCCTCATGTTACTGAGGCCGATGAGATCGAAGAACAGCGGATCAAGAAGTTAAAACTGCGCATCAAGGATCAGATGAACGAGATCATGGCGCAGTATAAGCATTCTCTCGTCAGCTAACCCCGCCTGTATTCTTCGGTCAGGGAACACTGAATGTTCCCTGACCTGGAAGATTAATTCCCCTGAATTGAGGATCCGAATGTGGTGTATCCGAGTGATCCGGACGGCGCTTCAGAGTCGGACGATCCTCGTCATCGCCCTTGCTCTTCTTGGACGGATCTGTCTCATCCTCGATCGGCGTATTCGAATTCGGGTTGCGGCGCAGCGTCGGCTTATTGGGATCGTCCGGCCGTCTTGTCCGGACGGTGCTGATTTTCGAGCATCGCCAGCCGTCGACTTCACATCGTCGAACTCCGAAGTCGTCACAACGTATTCAGGGCGGGCTTTCAGAACACTCGCAATTTCCTTTTGGGCCTTCTCGATGCGGTCGTCGGTAGGCGGGTGGGTGGAGAAGACCTTGGCCATTGTGCCGGGCTTGCGCTTCTCAAGCGTCTGGATCTTTTCGAAGAAGTCCACGAACGCCGCGGATCGTAGCCGGTCTTGTACATATACTGCACGCCCAGGTAGTCGGCTTCTGCTTCGAAGTTGCGCGAGAACTTCAGGAAGGTTACCGGGATCAGGATGCTGGATCCTTCGTACAGACCGTACGCGAGCGGGCCACCCATGATGTACAGCGGAATCATGGAGAGCTGCGCGATTTCGCCGCGCGTGGCCTGCCGCGTACCATGCCGTGCCGCCACGTGCGCGATCTCGTGCGCCATGACGCCCGCCAGTTCCGCTTCTGTATCCGCCTTCAGAATCAACCCGGAATCCACAAAAAAGAACCCGCCAGGCAGAGCAAACGCGTTCACCGTCGGGTCTTCTATCACCTTAATGGTGAATGGCACCTTCGCGTCGGAATTCCGCACCAGGTTCTGTCCGATCCGGTTGACATACTCCGCACACGACGGGATCGTCAATGATCTTGGACTGACCGTTCGACCTGCTGGGCCAAGCTGTTTGCCGAGAGCGATCTCTTTTTCAAGCGAATAGAAATTGACCTTCCCGAGACACGTTGCGGTCGCCGATCGAATCGGGATCTTTTCTCTTTGTTGTTGCCGGCAAGGCGGATGGAAACAGTGAGCAAGGCAGTCAGCGTGAGGCTGGCTGCGGGGCGGAGGTTCAGGCGCATGTTAACTCCTCGGACTGCGTACGAACTTCAGGCAGCAAGGCGTGAGCGCGAAGCAGAGTTCGTCTCATCCAGTATATTCGAAAATGACCGCCGCGCACGCACACCTTGCCCACACAGGAGATCTAGTCACTTAACGTATTCTCGGAGAGATGGGTTACAAGAAAGCGCGGGAGGAGTTCCCCGTGTGCCGCAACCTCATTTACCTCAACCATGCCGCCGTGGCGCCCTTTGCCGCCGGCGCGCCGCCGAGCCATGCGGGAACTGATCGACGACGCGACTGAGTTTCGGGTCCTGCACTACAGCGACTGGATGGCCTGTTATACCGGACTGCGCAGGCTGCGGCAACCCTGATCGGCGCCACGCCGGAGGAGATCGCAATCGTCAAGAACACCTCGGAGGGGATCGCCACGATTGCTCTGGGTCTCGACTGGAAGCCGGGCGACCGGATCGTCGCTTTCCGGGAGGAGTTCCCTGCCAACTACTTCCCCTGGGCCCGACTTGAATCCCAAGGCGTTGAGATCAGCTGGCTTTCGATCTATGACCCGATCGAAAAGATCGCAGCGGCATTGCCCGGAGCCCGACTGCTCGCCATCAGCTTCGTCAATTACCTCAGCGGCTACCGAGTGGACCTCGACGCCATCGGCCGGCTTATGCCGGGAACACGGCTGCTTTTTCTTCGTAGATGCGATCCAGGGGCTTGGGCGCATGGCCGCTCGACGTGGAAACGCTGTCATATAGACGCGCTCGCTGCCGACGGACATAAATGGCTGCTCGGGCCGGAAGGCAACGGCATCCTATATGTACGGCGCGAATGGCAGGACCGTATTGAGCCGGCCGAATTCGGCTGGACCAATACCGCCAAGTACTTGGATTATGCCTCGCGCGACATGACTCTGCGGCCCGATGCTGGCCGGTATGAGTGCGGAACTCTGAATACGGTCGGCTGCTTCGGGCTGCGCGCATCGCATCGAATTCTTGCTCGAAGTGGGGCTGGACGAAGATCACTCCCGCGGTGGACGCGCTGGCCCAGCAGATTGAGGACGGCGTGCGCGCGAAAGGGTACGAGGTCTCTGATTCCCCGAACGCCGGCAACCGGATCCGGGAATCGTCAGCTTCCGGCATCCCGCGTTGGATGCCCGGGTGCTGGTCAGCCGGTTGAAGGAGAACCATATCCTGGCGGCCGCCCGGCAAGGCTGGATCCGCGCCGCGCCGCATTTCTATTTGAGCTCCGAGGACATCGATCAGGTCGTGGCCGTGCTTCCGTGAACCGCTTGTGTACTATGCAATCGTGAGCTTGGCCGCGAAGGGCCGCTCACTTCGAGAGGGGAACGGACATGCAGTTGAAGCAGATGTTCCTCGGACAGCTAGAGCGGGAAGCCGAAGCCGCGCGGCGCGTGATCGAGCGCGTTCCGGAGGGACAGAATGACTGGAAACCGCACGAGAAGTCAATGCGCTTAGGGTATCTGGCGGCTCTGGTGGCCACAATGCCGGGCTGGGCGAGTTTCATGATCGAACGGGATGAACTGGACCTGAACGATGCGTCGAGTGAGGAGTTCAAAACGAAGGAGTGCGCGAGTAAGAGCGAGTTGTTGACCAAATTCGAGGCCGGATTGGCGCGCTCCCGCAACGCACTGAACAATACCAGTGACGAACACCTCACAAAGGCGTGGCGCTTTGTCATGGGAGGGCATGTCGGATTTGAGGGACCCCGGTATCAGGCGTTGAGTGAATCGCTCTTTTGCCACCTCGCACACCACCGCGGGCAACTTACGGTCTATTTGCGATTGAATGATGTGAAGGTCCCGGCAATCTATGGCCCGTCGGCGGACGAGATGCATTGAGCGTTGCTCTTGCTGCGTGGACTAGGCCGTTTGGGCCCGGTTCAGCTTCGACCTGGCCAAACGAACCACCCCAATGTCGATTGAAAATCGCTTTACACTCATCGGCTATACCGTAAAGGACCGCATCTACACAAGCAGGTAAGCAAATAGCTGAGGCTCTAGGTATGAAGAGCTATGCACCGAAGGTCGGAGGCATGGAAACGTGCGGCATCCGGCGTGCGTGCGGCACACAGGCAGACCGCCGTCACAACCGGTCTGAATGAGACAAACTTTGTCAAAGTCGCGGATTCGCCTCGGAATCGTCTCGACTCGAGCCACTCACCAGAGCTTTTGCGATACCGAAGATCGTGTCGAAATACCCTGCGACAGAAGGGCTGTCACGGCCTTCTCCATAGCTGAGCGTGTCACTGTGGGAACAATGATCAGGAACGGTTCCGCGAAACAGGTTCCGCCATTCTCAATTGCCGTTTCAAGATCCTGGTTCAACCGAACGGGGCCCCAGAAAGAAAGCTGAATGTTGACGCCATTCGGAAAGGCCAGACTCGCGCCCTCGAACCCTCCCTTATTTTCTGTTTCCCAAGCCCCGCGCTCGTCGAAGTCAGTTGGAAACTGCAGCACGGGATTGTGAGGGGTATGTTGTTCGATCCTATTCATGCTTGAAGCTCCACTTGGTTAAGAAGATTTGAGTAGTGCTTGAAAGTCATTGGAACCCTCGGCACTATCTCCTAATGTTCGGGAGTGCCGCTGTCAATACTTGAGTGTAAATTCGCAGCCGACTCAGATTCCCTTGCGCGCCTGTTGCCCGGAGGTTGAAACTCAACGATCCGGGTTCCGTGCTCCAGCTACGCCGAAGCGCTCATGGGCGTGGTGCGCGCGGCGATCGGAAGCGTGAAGTGGAAGGTAGAGCCTTGATCGAGCTGCGATTCGACCCAGATTCTGCCGCCGTAACGCTCGACAATTTTCTTACACAGCGCCAAGCCGATGCCGCTGCCGGGGATTTCCTGACCGTGCAGACGTTTGAACGGCTCGAAGATCCGCTCGTGATGCTCGGCGGGAATGCCGGCTCCGTTGTCCCGGCATCGGAAATGCCACACGCCGCCATCCTGTTCCGCAGTGATGCCAATGTGCGGGGTTGCCGACGAACGATAGCGAATCGCATTCGCAAGCAAGTTCTGGAAGATCTGAATAAGACTCATCTGATCAATCCCAATCTTCGGAAGCGGGCCCGATTCGATGATTGCGCCCGATTCCGTAATCGCGCCGCGCAGATTGTCGATCACGATCTGAAGGGCAGCTTCGGCGTCAATGGGTTTGATCGAATACTCTCGCTTGGCCGAAACAGTCGAGAATTCGAGTAAGTCTTCGATCAGCGCGCCCATTCGCTTCGTCGCGACCTCAATCTGCGAGAGCAGTTGCTTGCCCTCCTCATCGAGGCTATCGCGGTAGTTTCTCTGCAGCCACTGGCTATACAGAATGACGGTCTTCAACGGCGACTTCAGGTCGTGCGATGCGACGTAAGCAAATTGGGACAGGTCTTCATTCGAGCGCCGTAGTTCCGCCGCGCTCGCTTCCAGCTGCTCGTGTGCATCCTGTAAGGCTCGCTCGGCTTCGCTGCGCTGCGTGACATCGCGAAAGACCATCACCGCTCCCAAGACAGCGCCATCCTCATCGAGAATGGGCGCCGCACTGTCATCGATTACGAACGTTCGGCCGTCGGCTGAGTGCAGGACGGTGTGGTTTCCCAGTCCGATCTTCGCTTTCGTTCGGAGGACGTAGCAAATGGGCGGCTCGACCGCTTCGCCGGTGTCTTCACGGGTGAGAAGGAGCACATCTTCGATCGGCCTGCCGGCTGCGAGGTCCGCGTCCCAGCCTGTCAACTCGGCCGCAACCGGGTTGAGGAAAGTGATCGCGCCATTGTTGTCGGTCGCAACCACGCCGTCGGCGATACTCGAGAGCGTTGTTTGCAGCAGATTACGCGCGGAAACCAACTCGCGTTCGTACAGCCGGCGATCGGCCGCTTTGAAGATCATCCAGCGATTCCGCACCGAGCCGTCGGAATCGCGCTTCTGCCTGGCGTTCACAAGAGCAGGCAGCAGGCTGCCGTCTTTGCACACGAAATCGAGGGCGATTTCATCGGCAGCATGTTCGGCCGCGAGCATAAGAGCCAGGTGAGTTTCGTAGAAGAGACGCCCGCCCGGCGTGAGCAGATCGAAAATCCGCGCTGCCGACTCGATTTCCGCGCGAGTATAGCCGAGCCAGCCCAGTAGCGTTCCGTTGATGCTGAGGATCCTGCCCGATAGAGCAGTGGTCAAATGGCCGAACGGCGCAGCGCCGTACAACTTATCCGCCGCGTCAAGAAAGGACGCGTCTTCAGGCAGTAGCGGATCGTGCTCTCGATCGCTCAAGGTACTCTCTAATGACCTGAATCGTCTCGGCGGGAGCGCTCATGTGCGGACAGTGTCCCGTCGCCTGCATCTTAACGAACCGGCTTCCCGGAATGCTTTGATGAACGTAGTTCCCGACCACGTCGGACGCAATGTCATCGTCCGAGCATTGCATCACAAGCGCGGGGACACTCAGCTTGGGCAAGTCATCGCGGTTATCGGAAAGAAAAGTAACGCGGGCGAAATGCTTTGCAATCAGGGGATCCGTGCTGCAGAAACTATCCGCGAGTTCCTGGGCCAGTTCAGGCCGGTCCAGGTTTTTCATAATGACGGGCGCCATCGCTTGCGACCACCCGATGTGATTGTCGTCCAGCGTTTTGAGAAGCTCTTCGATGTCCCGCTTGGAGAATCCGCCTGTGTAATTGCCGTCGTTGAGATAGCGCGGTGAAGGTCCGACAAGCACAAGGGACTCGAAGGAGTCTGGCCGTTGAATGGCGGCGAGTATGCCAATCATAGAACTCACCGAGTGGCCTACGAACGTCACGGGCGCGCCGCCCACGGCATCGATGATCTGCAAGACGTCCTCAGCGTATCCGGAGAGCGTTCCGTATTTTTTCCGGCTATATTGTGAGTGGTCCGATCCGCCCGCCCCCACATAATCGAACAGTACAACCCGGTACCCGTCCTGAAACGCCGGGGCCACGAAGCGCCACATCGTCTGGTCACAGCCGTACCCGTGGGCGAATACGATTGTTTTCGCGCCCGTTCCGCAAACGTGGATGTTGTGCTTGCTAAACAGTGACAACGTGGATGGGCCGTCCGGAGAACCCATCGTAGCAACATCGGCCAGCGTACATACTGGCTGTTGTTTTTTACAACCCGCGGTTTCTTCCGGCGCGCGGCAATGACTGAAGCGCCTGTCAACAACAGCAGAAGAGTCGCGGGTTCGGGGGTCGCGAACAGTTCAACCGGCGTGACGCCATCGGCCTCAAACAACGAGAACTTCACTTCGGCTGAGCCCGTAGCGGAGGCGGCGTTCTCAAACGCGAACGTTCCTCTGAGGAACGTGCTCGCATCTGAGGACACGTAGAGAAGCGAACCCAGCATAATGGGCTCCAGGCCGGAATCGGAACAGGGGTGTAACTCGACAGCCCCCGGCGGTGCTCTGCAGACTGTATTGGTGGATTCCGTCTGAAATCAAACCGAAAGCGGATCCGGAATGTAAGTTGCCGAGTTCGATATCGAAGCGAACGAATCCGTCTCTCGGCGGCCCCGGCGTCTCAATGGGAACGTTCTGCGTAGTTGCGTTGGAACTCACCTGGTACTCGGTCGAAGGTGGAAACGTTGCCGTATCCGCGCTCGCATCTGCGTAAGTGACCAGATCGCCGGAAAAAAGCGTGAACGATTCGGTGACGCGGGCGGAGGCGTCAACGTCCGGGGTGCCCGCCGGGATAGCGCACGCCGGATGCGGTCAGGCTGGAACCCGCTTGGAAGAACGGTCCGACAGCGCAGGAAGTCGAGGCGATCGGGCCGGCGTAGAGAGCACACACGACGGCCAAAAGCAGAACGGTGAGGCGCGCCATAGAAGTCCCCTCTACAAGGAGTATCAGTTTATTTCGTTAGCCAGGAATCGGCCGGCGATCTGCGATAACGAAAGCATGGCTCATCAGTTCACAGCGTCGTACATCGAAGATGCGCGTACGGTATTTGCGCAATACAAGCAAATGGCGGAACGCGCGATGGAGCAGGTTAACGAGGAACAACTGCGGCAGGCGCTCGATGCCGAAGGGAATTCGATCGCGACCATCGTGAAGCATCTGGCGGGAAATATGCGATCGCGCTGGACGGATTTTCTGACGAGCGATGGAGAAAAACCGAATCGCAACCGCGATAGCGAATTCGAGGAGGCGCCTGCCACTCGCGAAGAGGTCATGCGCATCTGGGAAGACGGCTGGACCTGCGTCTTCAGCGCGCTGGAATCACTCAGTGATGCGGACCTCGCGCGAACAGTGACCATACGACGCCAGGAACACTCGGCGATGCAGGCGATCACGCGCCAGATTGCCCATTACGCGCAGCATGTGGGGCAAATCATCCTGCTGGCGAAACACTTCGCCGGCGGCCGGTGGCAGACTCTCAGCATTCCGCGGCGCGCTGTCAGATCGGCTTGAATACGCGGTTCCAGCGGATGCGTCTGGGTGTAACGGTTGAATCGTAGATGAAGAATGGTTTGCCGATGATTTCGTTCTCGCTGACGAATCCGTGGTAGCGGCTGTCGAGCGAGTTGTCGCGACTATCTCCCAAAACGAAGTACATCCCGGCAGGTACGACGATTTCTCCGTTGCTGAGATGGTTTTGCAACATATCGCGCTGCAGGCGATTGCGCCGCAGGGGTTCAAGGCCGACTCCCGGAATATCATCGCTTCGAATATAGGCCGGACTTGGGAACTCTTGCAAACCTCTTCCGAAATCATAGTTGTGGATGACGTAAGGTTCGTTCACTGGCTGGCCGTTCCGATAGAGAATGCCGTTTGCAATATGCAGGCGATCACCGCCTATGCCGGCGATCCGCTTGACGTAGATTTGAGTTTCATCGGCGGGATAGCGGAACACGACGAGATCGTCCCGCTGCAGCGACGGCTTCGGAAAGGTGCGGACCAGGAGGTCGTCCCCCGCGAGAAGCGTGTTCTCCATGCTGCCCGCGGTCACTTTATAGGGGCGCCAGAACAAAAAGGGAAACGAGAGTGCGCAAGCGAGGACAATCCACGGCCAGGCAACTCCGCGCGGAGCGCCGTTCTTGCTGAGCGCCCGGCCGGCGGAGAACAATAATGTTGCGATGCCAAATTGGAACAGGACCGCGCCGATCAGCGCGGCTTTTTGCGTCGCACTTGCGCTTGCAAACGACGACGGAACAGCGATTGTTTGCGCGATCAGGATCAACGCATATCCGTAAGCTGGCCAGACGCGCCGCCGCAAGATTCCAATTCCGGCAGCCAAGGGAATCAGGCACAAAGGATAGAACTGAAAGTGCGGAAATAATTCAAGCAGTGACAGCGCCGCCATGACAAAGCACACGACGGCTGTTACGGTAGCGAGTCTCGGACGCACTCGACCAGATTACTTCAAAGCTTTAGATTCCCCAGCGGATTGTTCGCGCTCGACATCGAGCTCGATTTGCCGGGCTACTTTCGTGGCCACGTCCGTACGCGCGCTGCGAAACTTCGCGCCATCGCTTTCCTGCGTGGTGGACCAGATGACATCTCCATCTCGGTTACAGAGCCGGAGCGTGATATAGGCTTCGTGTTTGTGAGCCGTGATATGGTGCGATTCGCTGCCGGATGCGCCTGCGCTTGCGCTGAGTGCGCCACCAAGCGTCAAGGCCGCTTTACTGGAGGAAGATTTGCCCGCACCTTCATGTGTGCTGACGTTATCGCTGCTATCGAGCGTGTCAATGAACTCGCGATCGGTGGCAGCGCCCTTCAGAATCGCGTCGGCGCGCTCCGGGTTATCGGTTAACACGAAGAGCTTTGTGGAGTTCAGTTCCGCGATGACCAGGTCGCGAAAGCCAATCGCCGTCGCGCCTCCGTCGAGCGGCTCCACGTAAATGCGTTTCACCTGGAGGAGGTTAGAGGCTGTGGGCTGCTGGGCTGCGGCGATCGAAGCGAGCGCGAGTGCGAACAGAAGTTTCATTTGCCTGCGATCCTCGCGTCCTCATCCTGATACTGCACGCTTTGCCCCGTGCGTGCTTCGAGCGAAATGAGCGTCAGGCGCACATCTTCTTTGTTGATCTTGAACAGCATTGCCTGCTGATGGCCATCGTCGTCCTGGAATCCGAGCGTCAAGAAATGCTGCCGCTTCTTCATGAGTGCGAACGCAGGCGAAATCAAGGCCGCCATATACCGCCGGTCCACCTGCTGCCCGTATTCGACCAGGTTGATGCGCTCATAGGGAATCTTGACCACGGTCTTCTTGGTGAGAAAGACGAAATACGTGTTGTCAGTCAGGCGAAGTTCGCCGGATTTATCGGCGGGGATGTCGGGCCGTGTGCCGCCTAAGTATTCGACCCGGCTGCCATTACCTGCATACATCGCCGGAGTGCAGATCAGGAGCGAAGTGAGGACAATCAGCAATGCGCGCATGGACCCGTCTCAGAACCTGAGTGGGCATTAGGTCGCGATTTTCTCTACCGGCATGCCGTCCCGGCACAGATTGCAGGACGCGGAGTCCTTATAAAACAGTCCTTCCAACTCGGTGAGAAAGAAAAACGGCAGATTGCCGAAATCGGCGACGGTCGGGTTGGGCTGGTACACGGCGACGGCGAGTCCGACCACTTCGGCTCCATAGCTTTCAATGAGCGTCCGCAGTTCCGTCAGGCGCTGCCCGGAGCGGAGAATGTCATCTACCAGCAGAACCTTTTCGCCCTTTGCGGGTGTGACGAATTGCTGGAACTTGAGTGGACTTTGTTCCGACTCGCGGTCGGCCCAGTAAACCTGATGCGCTCGCAATGCTTCGCAGACGCCATACGCGATGGGCACGCCAGTAGTCGGGCACACGATGGAAAGCTGCTTGATGCGCGCCCGGATCTCCGGATCCGCACGCAGCTTGCGGCTGAGGCCGACGCTCAAAATCTTGGCGTCCTGATAGAAGCGGAACGCGAGCGCCACCTGCACGTACTCATCCGCGTGCATGCCGTTCTTGTATTCGAAATGACCCTTCCGGATAGCGCCGGATTCACGAAGCATCTGGATGACTTCGTCATTCGTGGGGACGAGGTGCATAGGTTTGAGTATCGAGGCGGGGCGCGGCTCCGATTCGATAGTAACGGATTCGTGGTGAGGGGGCTTGTACTGAGGCACTGGACGGCAAGCCAAGGCAGTACTCTTTAATCAACCCTTCGCGTTCTCAGGCTGATCGGCTGACAATTGATTCACTACTGATGGGAGGTTAAGCTTGCTAGTTCTCTTTGGTAGGGCGCCGCTTCGGCAGATTTTCCGAGACCGTTATATTCCGCAACAAGATCTTTGCAGGCATTGTGCAGATAGGCTGGGGCTGAATTCTTTTGCTTGAGGATCTGATAGCCGTGGCCAGTGTGCACCTGGGCTTCGGCAAAGTGGTTTTCTTTTAGCAGCGCCCGGCCGAGTTTTATTTCGGTGATGCCGATCTGCATATGATCGGGGGGCAGATTGCCGGACTCAATCTGGATGGCTTCGCGCAGGACGCGCTCGGCGGAAACATATTGTTTTTTCGCGATATATACATTCCCCAGATTGGATAACGCAATCGCCAGGAATTCGTGTTTGTTGCCGTACACCTGCCTGAACATTTGCGCGGCGTGGGTGAGATTGCCTTCGGCCTGGTCGTAGCGATCGGCCTGGTAGTCGAGAGACCCGAGTTCATTGAGCGCAATCGCGACGCGATAATGCACAGGTCCGTAGACCTGTTGCAGAATGGCGAGTGCTTCCAGCAACGTCGCGCGGGCATCATCAAGACGGTTCTCGCCTACGAGCGCCTGGGCGATGTAGGTAAGGGACGAGGCGACTTCGGGGTGGGTATTGCCGTACCAGCGCTCATAGATGTCGTGGGCGCGGCGATCCAGGCGCTCCGCTGCCAGGTAGCGGCCGCGATTGTATTCGCTCGCAGCGAGGTTGATGTAAATCTCGGCCGTGAGCGGGTATCCATCGCCATAATTGTTTTGGTAAACGCGGAGAGCCCGGCGGTTCAGCGCGTCGGACTCGTCGTAGTGACCGAGATAAAACTCTGAGCTCGCAAGCGAGACTAGTGCAGCAGCAAGCTCCGGAGTTTGCCCGCCCCCCTGCGAGGCCAACTGCACCGCGCGCTGCAGAATGGGAACCGCTTCCTTGTGTTTGCCTTCAGAATCGAGCAAGGAGCCTTCCGCCGACAAATCAGCCGCGAGCGTTTGCACATCGGGCGGGGATTGGCGTTCCGCGATGGCAGTGCCCGATCGGATGAGTTGCTCAGCGTACTGCATGTGGCCCTGTTTGGTTTGAGAACGGCCGAAGGCGACGAGCGTGTTGCCGATAACAGGGTCATTCGCGGGAACATGCGCGCGGCGCAACGATAGAGCCAAGCGGAAAAGAGGGTCGGCTTGGGAGAACTCTCCCAGGTCCGTATAGATAACCGCCAGCGTCTGGTACAGATCCGCTTGCTCGAGCGGTTCACTGTTGAGTAAAGCGGCTTCTTTGATGCCGCGATCGAGCAGCGTGCGCACCTTGAGATCGCCGGCAGGCGCAACGGCATTGTCGCCAGCTTGGAACAGATTCAGAGTGAAGCGCTGCAGACGCTGTGCACGGGCAGCTTGCGCCAGAGCGGCATTTCGAGCCGCCGTGAGACGGACGGTATAGAAAGCGACGAGTGTCACGATCAGCGCGCACACCGTGGCAACGGCGAGTACTGGCCTACGATTGCGGCGCAGAAATTTCGCGGTGCGGTAAGAAAGGCTGTCGAGCCGGGCTTCTAGCGGTTCGTGTTTTGAGAAATGACCGATGTCGCGGATGAGGGCTTCGACCGACGCATAGCGCCGCGCGGGTTCTTTGTGCAAAGCGGTAAGGCAGAGCACATCGAGATCGGCCCATACGCTCTTGGGTAGACGTCCCATCGAGACGGTGCGCGAAGAGGGCTTGGGTGCTTCTTCGTGCATAATGGTCTGCTCGATCTGGGCGGGGCTGCGGCCAGCGGTCTCGAATGGAAGATGGCTCGTGAGCAGTTCGTACAAAATGACACCGAGCGAATAAACATCGCTCGAGACGGTGGCTGGTTCCGAGCGAATTTGTTCGGGGGCGGCGTACGCGGGCGTGAGAGGATTCCAAACCGTTTTCGTTTGGCTCGGGGAGGCGGTTTCGAGTAGACGCCTGGCGATGCCGAAGTCGAGGAGTTTGACGGCGCCCTCCGCGGTGACGAGAATGTTCGGCGGTTTCAGGTCGCGATGGATCAGCGCTTGAGTGTGCGCATAGCGAACCGCTTCGCAAACCGAACGAAAGAGCTCGAGGCGCTGCGCAATGGAGCAGCCGTGGACGCGGCAATACTCGGTGAGCGGCAGGCCATCGATGTACTCCATAACAAACCAGGGCGTGCCATCGCTCAGCGTACCGGCGTCGTAAAGGTGCGCGATATGGGGATGATTCAGTTGCGCCAGCGCGCGTTGTTCGCTTTCAAAGAATTGGCGGCGGGCAGGAGAGAGGAAGGCGTCGCGGAGGAACTTGATGGCCACGGGATTGCCAAGATCCTGCCGGTGTGCCAGATAGACGACGCCCATACCGCCCTCTCCGAGAAGGCGTGAAATGCGATAGGCGCCGAAGGTCGGTTCTTCGGGGAAACTCTCTGGCAGGGAGCTCAGGACGTCGTGGGCTGCGTGGGCTGGCCCGCGGTCGAGCAAATTGCCCGTGCGGCTATCTTCCTCAATTAGATTGAGGACTTCTGAAATCAGAGAGGGATCGTCGCGGCATTCGCGGGCAAGGAAGGCGTATCCGTCGGGCGTGGGCAGGACGACCACGCGATGAAAAAGGGTCTGGATTTGTTGCCAACGGGCCGCGTCCACTTTCGCCTCAGTGAGTCAGAGTTTAAGGGATCAGGGAAGATTTCGCAATTGCCGCCCTAACCAGGCTCGGGCGGCGCGCCATTCCCGAAGGATGGTCGGCTGGGAGACTGCGAGCGCGGCGGCGGTTTCAGCCACATCCAGGCCGCCGAAGAAGCGCAGTTCAACCACCGTGGCCTGACGCGGGCTCATGCGAGCCAGTTCTTCAAGTGCGTTTTCGAGCATCAGGAGTTGCTCGCCATCAGATAAGGACTCCGGCGCCGCTCCGCCCTCAACGGCTGAAAGTGTGATGAGTATTCCAAAATCCCGTTTTCCGGCGTGGCGGCGCCGCGCCGCATCGACTAAGAGCTGACGCATGGCGCGGGCCGCAATCCGTTTGAAGTGCAAGGGAGACTCAGCGGAGAACTCGGGAGATTTGGCGAGCTTGATCCAGGCCTCGTTGACGAGGGCGGTGGGATTGAGCGTGGCGCTGGGATCACCCGCCTTTACGCTGAGCGCCAGCCGGCGGAGGTCTTCGTAGGCGGCACTGAAAAATTGGTTGAGCGCGCGGGCCTGCTCGGGAGTGGAGTCTGGAGCGGGATGGTCGCGTTGTCCAGACGGGGGCAGATTTTCCGCGTTCATGACAGTTTTTTCGATAGTTTACGCAATTGCTAATGGTGAGCCGCAGTCTTCGGGCTGAACTGGCATGGCCCCCTCGCGGGGAGCGGATGAAGGAGCGTTATGGACAGAAATTTGGAGAATGGTCGCGGCGCAGGTATGGTACCGCACATAGGACGGGTGGTCATCGCGACGGTGTTGACGCTGCTTTGTACTGCGGTGGCGTCACCACAAGCAAACACCCGTCACAGAGGCAGCCCGGTTGCGGCAAATGACGCGGCCGCTGGGCAACAGGCGTTCAAACCGGGCGAGGCAATTCAAATACAGGCTGCGGACGGCACGTGGATCAGTGGCACCGTGCAGGCCTATGATGCAGCCGCCGGCAAATATCAGGTTGCGCTCGAAAATGGGATGTCGGGATGGGCGCTTCCCAACGCTCTGAGACGGGGCTCTGGCGCCGCCCCCGATGCGACTCCGGCGATGAATGCGGTAGCGCCGGGGACGACAACTGGGCCGAGTATTTGCAGCGGGAAGCCCGCGTGTACCGAGGTGAGCGAGTTTGCCGCGACGATTGTGGACTTCCGCATGAGCAGTACGGGAAGGATGAAGGTTTTGGACGTGGGAATCCGCTTTCTGAATAAGACAACTGCTGCGCTGGCCCTCGGCTATTTGGACGGTTCGGGAGGCGTAATCGATGATCAGGGCATCCGGTGGAGCATGGATCGGAACGGGATTCGTGGCATCGGGGTGGTCAGTTCTGCGCTTGGCGTGGAGGCTAAGTTCGTTTTGCAGCCCGGCGAGAGCCGGGACTCGCGATTTGAGTTCCAGTTTTACAACGGGCAGGATCAACCGGTGGGCACGTCATTCGAAGTGGATTTGACGCTGCGCATTCTGGACGCGGCAGGCGGCGGTCAGTATAAGTTAGGCGCGGAGTATCCGCTCGTGTTCCAGGGCTTGGGGCAAACGGTGGTTTCCACAGTGCAGGCTGCCGCGGCGACAAGCGCGCCGGCTGGGCAGAGTTTTGCAGGTAGCGGCGGTTCTGGTGCGGCACAGGCCAACAGTGGTCCTGTCCCGGCGGGTGCTGTTGCCTCCGGACAGGGTTCGCGGCGCGCCGGATTGCTCGGTGGGTTGTCGCAAGCGGCGGGGATGATCCCGGGGGGCGCGGGTGGTTCCGGCGGAAAAACAGGAACGGTGGTGACGCAGGTGCAGACATTGATTCCGGGCTTCTCCGGCAGCACAGCAGCTCCGAGCGGGACGGCCAGCGACAACGGAGGAGCTGCGGGCATGCTTTCCCAGGCATCGACGTTGATCCCGGGCTTGTCTGGCGCCACACCAGCCGCCAGCGGCGGTATTACCGCGACAGCGCCGATGAGCCCAGTCGCGAGTGGAAATATCTGCAACGGGCAACCCGCATGCTTCAATGCCGGCTCATTCGCGGCGACGGTCACGCGGGCGGCCGGCAGTTCGTCGGGCGCGAATCAATACGCGGTCCGTTTGCAGATCCTGTTCCGGAATGTGTCCGCGACGCCAGTGACGCTTGTCTATGCGCCTGGCTCGCTGACGTTGGCGGATAACGTGGGAAATCGCTTCTCGGCTGCGACAACCGGTTCTGCACAGGCAACGCTCACGATTCCAGCCGGGCAGTCACGAATCGAGTCTTTCCCTTTGTCACATAGCGGCGCGATGAGCGCGGTGGGTATAGCATTTTCGGTGACCTTGCCAGTCAGCGAAGTGGACCTATCGACGGGTCAGCCAAGGGTGGCGCGGCAGGATCAACTGCGCTTCAATGCGATTGCGTGCAATTGCGCGGCCTTGCCGACGGCGCAGGCCGGAAAGAATACAAACACGAAGAGCACGTCAACCGCAAGTGTTTTGGGAAATCTGCTCAAGAAGAGCGGGCACTAAGAACGTGTGTCCGGCGGCCGTGGTTACGGGATAGAATCGGTATCCAGAGGTGCCGAGTGGCCAAATTGGTTGCAGACCGGGTCGAGGTGAGCAAAGACGCGCAGCACGGAGACTGGCTTGTGCGGATCTGGGTCGGCGACGAAGTGATTCGGCGTCACTGCGCTGAACCGGGGAACGCCGGCACAGACGTGTTGCGCGCATCGGCCATCAAGACTGCGAGTGATGAAGGCTACGAGGTTGATCCGGCGAATGTCACATTGATCTAAGGGCGCAGCGAACGGCCGCTCGTTTTCGCGTTCAGCAATCACTCGGTCCGCTAGGGTCGCGGCGACCAGATGGAACGCGCTCGCAGTTGCGAGCAATCAGGCGAGCATCAAAAAAGAGTGCTGGGTAGATCCAAGAAAGCTTTCGACTTGCTCCCGCCTGGTGATCAAGAGCTCTGCTATATCGCGGGTCGAGCAGTTCCCGAGGCGAACCCATATTACCTTTGGCGGATAGCCTTGCAGAAAGCTCCGATGGTGAAAATCTGCGTCTTTCGTCACGATGATATAGCCGTGGCTGGCAGCGTATGCCCAAACGGTGGAGTCGGGGGCAGACTTCAATCCGAGTTCGCGAACGTGAGCTGTACCCGGATAGATTTCGGCGAGGATGCCAGCCAATGTTGGCGACAAGTTCTCGTCCAGCAAAAGCTTCACGCAGGTATCGAAAGAAGACGCCGCTCACGATCGGCGGCGAAGGAGAGGCATGCGTGCAGGTCATCGTGAGTCAGGTCAGGAAAGTCGGCGAGAATCTCCGCTTCCGACATGCCTGACGCGAGGTAGTCGAGAACGTCGTATACCGTGATGCGAAGACCTCGAATGCAGGGCTTGCCACCCATCTTGTCGGACTCAATGGTGATGATCTCTCGATAATTCATCCCGATCTCGATTATACGGGCTAGTGCGCGCCTTTCCCGGTGAGCACGTAAGGAATGCTCTTAAGCAGGATGGAGCAGTCGAGCGAGAACGACCAGTTATCGATATAAGAGATATCCGCTCGCATCCAGGCGTTGAAATCGAGCCGGTCGCGGCCGAGCGAGGACCCACAGGCAAGTCAACCCGGGACGCATGCGCAGCCGGCGCTTCTGCCAGCGCTCATAGCGGTTCGACTTCTTCGGGCACAGGCGGGCGCGGTCCGACCAGCGACATATCGCCCCGCAGCACATTCCAGAACTGCGGCCATTCATCGATGGAATACTTGCGCAGCAGCCGTCCGACCGGCGTGACGCGGGGATCCCGAGCGACCTTGAATGCAATCTCGCGCTCATTCAGATGTTCAAGTTCCGCTCGCTGGATCTCGGCATCTTCCACCATAGAGCGGAACTTCAAAAGGGTGAAGCGGCGTCCATTCAGACCGCAGCGAGTGTGCCGGTAGATCACAGGACCCGGCGAGGTCAATTTGATCGCGAGGGCGATCAGCAGCATCACCGGCGATAACACGATGAGCGCGAGCACGGAGACCGCAAGATCGAACGCTCTCTTCGCCACTAGGCTTAGCTGATCAGCAGGGGCAGCGGAGAAAGTCAGCAGCGTCGCTTCGCCTACACGGTCGAGACTGATTTTGCTGTTCACGTGCGGGAAAAAATCGAGCGCGACACGGGTACGCACGCCCTGCTCGTCGCATTGCAGAAAAACTGGTTCGAGAATAGAGAGCGAGTTGCTCGGAACGCTGAAGATCACTTCGTCGACAATGTGCGCCGCAAGCAGCTCAGGAATACGATGGCGCGCTTCGGTCTCAGTCAGCGCGCCGTGATGCGGATGCGGAAAGGCGAATTGGCGAGCGGGCGCGCAGTTTGCTGAGGCTTGTTTCGTCGCCTACCAGCACCAGATGGTAGGGCGTCCCGAAGCCGCGCTGAAAGAGCCCGATAAGCTGTGGCGACTTGCCAGCGGAAACAGAAGGAGCAGCACGAATTCGTACGGCAGAAACAGAAACAGGAAAGCGCGGCTGAGGTCAAGTCGAACACCATACTGATACAGGACCAGCAGACAGCCGCCCAGCACGCATTGCCGCAGCGTTTGGCGCACGATTGCCCGGCTGAAACGAGCCGAGTCGAGGTGCTCATAAATCCGCTGCCATGACCCGAGCGCTACCCAGATGACCGTGGCCGCTGCCCGCGAGCAGGCGTACATCCGCGGATCGAGGAAGAACACACGCTCGAGCGGCAGACGAGTACGCGTGACGGTAGGCGCCTTCGAACGCCAGCAAAGTCAGCAGCGTGTCCGCAATCGCGAAAAGCAGCCGGACGCGATTCCTCTGATGCGCAAACATACCGGTTATTGGGTGTGCAAGGCCTGATCCAGGTCCGCGATGATGTCGTCGACGGCTTCGATACCGAGCGCGAGCCGAACTAAATTATCGCGAATGCCCATGCGTTCGCGCTGCTGCGGCGAGCAATGTCGCGATGGGATGCCATTGCCGGATAGAGTAGCAGGCTGTGCACGTCGCCCAGAGTCGTGCCGGGAACAACCATGCGCAGTCGATCCATGAACGACATCACGCCCGCGCGATCTGCGCCCTTCGATCTCGAAGCTGACAATTGCACCGTAGAGCCCGGGGCGAAGAGATGCCGAATGGTTTCGGCATCAGGGTGGTCCGGGTCGGAGCAGGCGAGTAACCTATTCGACGCGGTTATCTTGCATGAGCCATTCTGTGACGCGCTGCGCATTACTTGCACTGTCGTTCGAACCGAAGCGCGAGCGTCTTGATGCCGCGCATCGTGAGATAACTTTCAAACGGGCCGAGCACCGGTCCGGATACGCGCGAAAACTGTGGACAATCGGCTCATGCTCCTGCGTCGCTGATGATGACCCCTCCGAGCACGTCGCCATGACCCGAGAAGTACTTGGTCGCACTATGCACGACGATGTTGGCGCCGAGTTCGAGCGGCCGCATGATCATCGGGGTGGCGAACGTATGATCGACAATCAGCGCCGCTCCGGCCGCGCGCGACAATTCGGCCAATTCGGTCCAGACGCGGTACCCGCAGTAGCGGGTTCGAAACGCTCTCGGTGAAAACGACGCCCGGCTTCTTGGCGGCGATGGCTTTCTCAACCGCCGCAAGATCGCAGCAGTCCACATAGGTTACATCCACACCGAAACCGCCGAAAAGCTGATCGAACATTTTGATCGTCGCGCCATAGAGGGCGTTCGACGAAACGATCGAGTGTGGCGCGGTCGAGCAGCGCCGCCTGCACCGCAAGCTGGATGGCGGCCATGCCCGATGCGGTCGCGAGAGCGCCCGCTCCGCCTTCGAGCGTAGCGACTAGTTCTTCCAGTGCGTTGTTGGTCGGATTGCCGTAGCGCGAATAGCTGGACGCCCGGTTCTTCGTTCCCGAAGACGCGGTCGAGATGTTCGGCGGAATCGTAGAAGTAGCTGGTGCCGAGATGGATCGGCGTGGTGGACGGGATGTATTTCGGGCCGGTTCACGGCTTGCGGTCGCCCGCGTGGACAACTTGCGATTCGAACTTCATTTCCTTTTCCAGCGCACTCCGTCCTTGGTGTCTTCGAGAACGATGCCGCTATTCGAGTAACTGCGCCCGAATCTCATCCGAGCGTTTGAAATTGCGCGCCTTCTTGGCGGCATTCCGCTGTTCGAACAGCGCTTCGATTTCCGTCATCTGCAAGGCCGAGCCGGGCCGCGGCCGGAGAGGGCGTGAGGACGTCGAAGATTTCGTCGAATAGTTGCAGGACGCGTTCGGCATCGGCGCGGTTGCCTTCGAGGAACTGCCCGCTGTCGATTGCGGTATTGGCTGCGCGAACGTACTCGTAGACCGCGGCCAGCGCTTCGGCCGTATTGAGGTCATCATCCATGGCGGCTTCAAATCAGCGATGGCCTGATCGGCGCGGGCGGTCAGCTGCTTCGTTGCGGCCTTCGTGCAGCGACGTGAACGCATGCGGTCTCGGAAATTTCGCAGCCGTTCGATGGATTTCGCGGCGGCCATCTTCAACCCTTCAAAGGTGAAGTTGAGCTTTTTGCGATACGGCACCGACGCAGAGCAGAGTACCGGATCGTCTCGGGCGCGTAGCCTTCCTTCAGCAGGTCGCGAACCGTGTAGAAGTTGCCGAGCGACTTCGACATCTTCTGCGATTCGACATGCAGGTGCTCCGAGTGCAGCCAGAATCGCGCAGAAGGTCTTGTGCGTTACTGCTTCGGCCTGCGCGATTTCATTTTCGTGATGCGGAAACACGAGATCGATACCGCCTGCGTGGATATCGAGCGTGTCCCCAAGATAGTGTTGGGCCATGGCGGAGCACTCGATGTGCCAGCCGGGCCGCCCTTCGCCAAATGGGGTGCTTCCAGGAGGGTTCGTTGCCCTTCTTGGCTTTCCAGAGCACGAAATCGCGCGCATCAGCCTTGTCGTATTCATCCACATCGACGCGGGCTCCCGCGCGGATGCCGCCGAAGTCGTTATGCGACAGCTTGCCGTATTCGGGGAAAGCGGCGATGCGGAAGTAGGTCGAACCGTCGCTTGTGTAGGTGCAGCCGTTCTTCGTCGAGGCTTCTCGATGGCGCCGACCATCATGGGAATGTGCTCGGTGGCTTTGGCGACTCTTTCGGCGCGCTGCAGGCGAAGGGCGGCGCTGTCTTCGAAGAAGGCGTTCGTGTATTCGGCCGTGTACTCGCCGATCGAGCGATTCATCTTGGCTGCATTGATGATGATCTTGTCGTCCACGTCAGTGATGTTCATGACGTGATTCAGTTGATAGCCGCGGTGCTTCAGCCAGCGCCGCAGAACATCCTGAAAGGTGAACGTCCGGAAATTCCCGATGTGGACGAAATTGTAGACAGTCGGGCCGCAAGTGTACATCCTGACGGTTTTGCCGTCCTGCGGCGCAAAAGGCCTGCAACTCTTGCGTCAGAGTGTTATAGAAACGGAGAGCCATTCAGGGAGGATTCCCCTCAATCGTAACAAGACAGTCGTAAATCCCGCCGCGAATAACCCTTCGGAAATATAAGCTTTGCAGTAGAATACGCACGATGCCGCCCATCGATTCTCACTCTCCCGGGTCGTTCTGTTGGTTTGAGCTTGGCACCACGGATCAGGCCGGAGCAAAGGCCTTTTACAGGGGGCTGTTCGGCTGGATGAGTGAAGATTCGCCGATGGGGCAGGACATGATCTACACCATGTTCCGCCTGAATGACCGGGACGTGGCTGCGACCTACACGCTAAGCCAGGAAGTCCGGGATCGCGGTGTACCAGCGCACTGGATGCCGTACATTGCGGTGAAGAGCGCGGACGAAACGGTCGAAAGAATCCGGGCGAACGGCGGAGTGATCGAAGCGCCGCCCTTCGAGGTGATGACGTTCGGACGCATGGCGGTCGCGAAGGATCCGGCGGGAGCGCATTTCAGCATCTGGCAGGCAAAGGACCACGCTGGAACGGGCATTGACGGCGAGAACGGAACGGCGTGCTGGCAGGACTTGGTAACTCCGGACCCGGACGCCGCAGAGAAGTTCTACAAGGCGGTGTTTGGCTGGCAGTTCAGCGGAGATAAAGGCGAATACCGCCACATCCAAAATGGCGAACAGTACATCGGCGGATTGCAGACCCCGAATGAGAAGACCAAACGCATACCGCCCCACTGGCTGACGTATTTCCAGGTCGCCGACGCAGATGCCGCGGCCGCCAAGGCGCAGAGCCTGGGCGGGAACGTACGGATACCGCCGACAGATGCTCCGGGCGCAGGGCGATTTGCGCTGATTTTCGATCCGCAAGGCGCCGATTTCGCGGTGTTCAAACCGTTCCGCTGAGGCAGCGGGGCGGGGCGGACGGCGGGTTTGCCCTATGCCCTCTCCGGTTGCTTTCGATCCCGCGTGTTCGCGCTACTTCTTCACCCAGAACGGGCTCGTTTTTGGGTGCCCCGCAGGGCTTGGATTCGGAGCGGCGGGGGCCCCAGGCGGCTCGGGGAGTATGACGGGTTCAAGGTTAACGTCGTATTCCTTTGTCCCCGGATCAAACAACACTTGGTAGGCGAAACTCACGACTTTGGCCAGCACATCCCTGGCCTTCTCACCCGAGAATCCCACCGTATTTACATCGACGGACCCCATACTTTCGTTCACGGGCGCGCGTATGTAAACGGTGTATCCGCTCGCCTTGGACATAGCGGCCGCAATATCCTGCAGCAGTTGGTAGGTCCCGCGTGGCTTGGAATCCAGGGTGATGGGTAGATCCATAATCGGATTAACTCTGCGCATCGCCCCGGTCGCGCTACGTGTTTCGACGGGAATGACGTCGATCCGCTGGCCGTTATCAATCGCCTCATAGAGACCGGGGAGACCGCTGCTTATATATGCGGCAAGCACGGTCTGAACGGCCTCATAGGCGGTTCGGTCGTTCTGATCAAGCTGAACAGTAAGCTTCCCTCCTCTCACCGCGACCGGATGCTGACCGGATTTCATGAATACCGGGCTTACCCGCATGTCAGCCGAATATTCAACCCGAGCCTGTTCGAAGTCCACTGCCGTGCTGTAAAGATGTTGGACGTGTCTCAGCATGTCTGGCAACGCGTGATTTCCCTCCGTGCTGACCGTGACAGGCTCAGAGAAATAGACGGTCCCCTGAGCGGAAAGCAGATTACCGAAAGAGGCCACGGTGGCAACGATCAAGAGTAGACGTGAGAAATTTCGAACTTTCATCGCGCATTACCTCGCTATGGTCGAGACGAGACCGTGCTTCTGGACGGTTGCAAAGATGTTCGGTGTTGCCGGAAATTTCCGCCACCCAGTGAGACGATAGCCAATATATGTTGAATCGGATTCTGCGCGCCGCCAGACGACTTCGGCCCGCGCGACCCGCAGCTCCGGCGCCTTCTTCTGAACCCGTTGCACCCTCATCAAACGGCCCGGCATACGAGGACAGAATCGCTCACGAAAAGGAAACCTACCGCGAGTGCCTGAACGTCCACGAATTGCCCAAAATCGCGGGGTACTGGCACGGCAAGCATCTGCTGCCGCAGCTCCAACATTTCGGGGTAACCCACCCGGGCGGAATCTTCGAAGTGGAGAGCCTGAAGCGCTGCACGGCCAACCCGGGAACGCAATCGATCCTCAGCATAGGATCTGGTAATTGCGATCTGGAAGTGCAGCTCGCGACCTTTCTGAAGAGCCGGGGAGTGGCGAATTTTCATCTCGAATGCCTGGATCTGAATCCAGACATGCTGAAGCGCGGCGTGGCGCTCGCCGAGAGCTCAGGGGTTTCGCCACACATCCAAGTAACAGAAGGCGATTTCAATGCATGGCAGCCGGCGCGTGAATATGACATAGTGATCGCGAGCCAGGCGCTGCACCACGTTCTCAATCTCGAGGGCCTGCTCGACGCCGTAAAAAGTTCTCTAAAGCCGGACGGCTGCTTCCTGGTATCAGACATGATCGGCCGCAACGGTCATATGCGATGGCCGGAAGCCTTGGAGATTGTCAACGAGTTCTGGCAAGAGTTGCCCCATGAGTATCGCTACAATCACCAACTCCGGCGTTACGAAGAAACCTTCGGGAATTGGGATTGCTCCCAGGAGGGTTTCGAAGGGATTCGATCGCAGGATATCCTTCCGCTTCTGGTCGAGCGCTTTCACTTCGAAGCGTTCTCGGCGTTCGCAAACATAATCGACGCCTTCATTGATCGCTCCTTCGGCCACAACTATAATGCCGATGCGGAGTGGGATCGCGCATTCATCGACCGGGTGCATGAGCGAGACCAGGCCGAGATCGAAGCGGGAACGATTAAACCGACCCACCTGATGGCGGTCATGCGGAAGCATCCATGCCCCGACATGGTCCACTTGCCACCGATTACGCCGGAATTTTCAATCCGGCGGCCGTAACCTGCCGCAGTGCCGCGCGGCCGGGTTTTGGCCCGGCAGATTGGGTGACAATGAACCCGCGGGGTGGATACCGGTCCTTCGAATTCGAGATACGTCCATGCCCATGGAAGGATGAGGGCCTGAATCATGTCGCGTGATTCAACGACGAACGATCTATGTCAGCCCGTCGCCAGTAGCGTAAATGAGCAGGGGACGGGTGCGCCCGCGGCTGCGAACTTGACGGTATGGCAAGAGTGGCGACGGGCACACTCTTCAGGCGGCACGGCGGGGATGACGCATGTCGAACCTCCGACCCTCACCGCAATGACTCAGCCACACTGACGGCGGTACTTGGATCTCGCCCAAAAAGTGAATAGGAGATACCGTTATCACTCCAGGACAGGTTGTATGCAACCGAGCCTGTCGATGCGGGTTTGTACGCAACCAGGACCGCATCTCGGCCGTTCACGTGAACGACTTTGTGCCATGCGTAATCTTCGGGCGGGAAGAAGACAATGCCAATCCGGGCAAGTGCGTTGGCATCCGGTGCAGACATTCCGAGTAATTGGAACGAGAAGGTTGCCAGCTTTTCAGGCTGTAGCTCACTGGGAAGGGTAAGCGTCGGGGCCAAACCCTGTGTCAGGACGGCACATGACCGCCAAGGTCCGACAATCTGAGGACAGTCGCCAAATCGGGCTGAGATGCTCTTATGAAACGTGATCGAAATGGTCCCGTTATCTAGTCCAGCCGGCAAGTCGATGTGTTGTCGGCCCAAATGATCGAGTGCCACATGTATCCTAGCCTTCTCGATTCGTTGACTTACCTTGCGCTCCTCATGAGCAAAAAGCTTTACCTCGTAAGGCAAGAGGCTCGTCTGAGGCAATTGGATTCGGAAGGGGACGAATGCCTTCGCTTCAGCTAAGGAGACTTCTCGGGTTGGGGCGACAGGCCCGATGGGAAATACATTCGGGAGAAGCAGATCCCGGGGCAAATCGGGAGCAAAGTGCGGTGTAACGCCGATTGTCCGGATCGTCAGGTCCGCGTACACGTCCTGTGCTGCAACGCGAACAGCTGGTATCGCAATCGTCAAGGCCACAGCCGTCAATGACATGAGCGAAATCGAGGCCCGTCGGAATTGCTTCTCACGTCTTCGCTTTCCGGCAAACAACACCTGTTTCAGGGCGGCCTCGATGTCTGGCTCTATATGGATGTCGTCCAAAGTTTCGAGCGCGTCAATGACTCGCATACTCTCTCCTGTATCTTTGTTCGAACACAGATTGCGCGCGCGCAAGGAGAGTGCCAACGGAACTTTTCTTAACGCCTGTGATTGCGGCAATCCTCTCGTAACTGAAGCCCATACTCTTTGCGATCAGAAGCCGAACGTCTCGGCGTGGCATGGTCGATAGGACAGCCCGAACCTGTGTAGCTCGCTCTGAACGCTCCAGAACCTCGTGTGGGTTCGAATCCGTTTGATTCTGAACCGGAATCTGGAGCACCCTACGAGTACGCCGCTTGCGCAGATCATCGAACGCGGCATTTAGAGCTGAACGGTGTAACCAACCCGCGAGGTTTTGCGAGCGCAACAGAGCCGGACGCGCAAGCAGCTTTACAAAAACCTCTGCCGCAATCTCTTCCGCCCGGCCGTTATCACCAAGGAGTCTAAGGACGGCTCGATAGACGCTCGGATATTCGTCTCTGAACAGTTTTTCAAACGGGTATATCTGGTCTGAAACCAGCACGCTGTCCACCAGTTCAATCTGTTCCACTTCCCTTTAACGTCCGAGGTTCAAGTTTTGTGACGGAAGTCGCACTGTTTCACCTACATCTAAAATCAGGAGACTACAACTCGAGGGTTGCCTCTGAGCGTCTTCGAGATTGTCAGCGAGTTCTGGCGAGAGTTGCCATGGCTGTCGTTACAATCACCAACTCCGGAACTCCGGCGTTAGAAAGAACCATTTCCGCGCTGCCGCAGAGGTCATTGCGCTCGGGATTCGAACTCGTTCACAGAATTTAGTTCCCCGTACGCGAAGCCCTGCCCTACATCGGATGAAGGTGGCGGCGCAGATAGAACATACAGATTCCATTTCCCGGCAGGCTCCGTGATCTGGCCTCTACTCAGCAAATCGAAACGATTGCCATTCGACGAAAAAGAGAGTCCAAAGCCACTCACCACACCGGCCCTCTGAAAGCGGGAACCAGGATGCGCACAAAGAGAGAGGAGAAATCTTCCGTGACCAGGAATGGACAGCCATATCAGGGGGCTTCTGAGGTCGCGATCGGCTATTGTCAAGGCCGCCGGAACATCTGCCCCGTTGACGCGCAGAGAAGGCGCGGTCACGTGCAGAAGCACATCCGACACCTTGTAATCGCGTGGTTCAGTTTTGACGAGTGTATAAACCGGTTCGAATTCAACCTCGATGTAGTCGACGACCTTTTGACCCGTCGCCGGATTCTTCATCACATCGACCCCGATTATCTGTCCTGATTGGAACGTCCCGGAAGGAAGTTGCGGCGATGGAAGAGCGTGAAATGTCGCCACGTTCGTAACATGCCGGGGATGGTAGTCCGTCGGCAATTGTTCGGCCGTCAGGCTGAGTGGCCGGAACCGTAGTTGAGCCGTCCCAGTCTCGCCGAGCGGCGAGACTTCCAGATCGTAGCCCCAGTAGCTTTCCGTCACCGGGTCTACAAACACGCGATGAAATGTGTCCGGAGTGCCATCTTTTGCATCGGTGTGCATCACCTCGCTCAATCCTTCAATGCTGACGTGCTGGTGGGCGGGCGACCATGGCTCCAGGACGTAAGTAGCACTGAATTTCCACCCGTCAGTGCAAGCTGTGCCAGAGCCCCCCAAAATACCGCGCTGGCCATAGCTCGCCGTACCGCTGAACACAGCGAACAGCAATACGGCCAGTACTCTGTTATTGATCATCTCGGACTCTCCCTATTACGCGCGGCCTGAGCTCGCTCACTGGTTGAAAGTCTTTGAAGCTAAGAACGGCAGTTGGCCGGCTCGATTGGACGCCGCTCAGGGGATTGGGGTCCGATTTTGGGGGCCGACTAAGATTGTGGCCGGCCCATGCGCCGATCAACAGAAACACAAGCGCACCCAAAGCTCCTATTGGCCATGGAATCGAAAGCCGCCGTCGCAAGTACTCCCGCCACGATGGGCGTCTCACAAGAGCGGACCTGTACGCGTGAAGGGTACGTAATGCCATTTGCCGGGATGGCTGCGGCGATTCTCTGCTGGCCTGTTTAAGCAAAGACGTCAACTCATCATCGTTCAGTGGAGTCATACAGGGCTTCCTTTTGGCACTGGCATTCGGACATGAGCCCGGTAGGGCGCGAGGTGGTGACGCAAGCCTTCCCGGGCTCGATGAAGGCGGGACTTGATAACGCCGATATCGACGCCAATCACCGCGGCAGCGTCGCCTAACGAAAGCTCTTCAAATTCACAGAGCACAATGACCTCGCGCTGAAGAGGTGGCAAGGCAGAGATCGCTGCTTGGACAGCGTCGGTCAAGTCCTGGGAACTCAAGGAGTCTGTAAGTGGCGCTACGGTTAGCTTGGGATCACTCTCGGCGTCCCATCCGATTTCACGGCCGCCGCCCTGCTCTCGCTGCCGCACCAAATTTCTCATAATGCCGTACAGGTACTGCCGCAGCGACCCGCGCTGTTCGTCGAATCTTGTACTTCCCATCAGTCGAACGAAACATTCTTGTGTGAGGTCCTCGGCAACATCGACCGCGCTTGTAAGCCGGTACGCAAATCGGAAAAGCGCGGCATGATGGACTTCGTAGAGCTTGCGAAACGCCTCCGTGTGGCCTTCAGCCGCTCGCGCCAGAAGCGCTGTCTCATCGTGCTCGTCCATTGAAGCTCTATACGCTATTCAACAGCGGAACAAAAAAGATACGGTCGATAGTAAAAAACTGTTGCTGGGGAAGTAGGCGCTAACCGGAAACTGCGTTCTGTTCATGCTCTTGCTTCTCTGGCAGACATTGTCTGTTTGGGTTGAATGATGCGGGTTTCGCCTTCAAAGGGGGCATGGGCGAGTCCCGATGGCCGAGAAGTCTCTTGTTACGTCTTTAGGCTCCACGCCATGCGAATTCGGCACATCCATTGTGCATGCCGTCGGTTAGTTCCTCGGCGTGCAGAGTACGATCGCGGTTTGCTCCTCGTTTACCGGGGCAACCAGGGTCTCAGGCGGTAGCCAGCAGGTTAGCTGTGCAATGCCGTCGCTCTCGCCTAGGTAACGTCCCCGAAGCTGGAAATTCTTCTTCCGAGTTGTGGTCCGATAAATGTCGAAATAGACGGTTCCGTGATCAATGTGCTGATGAAGGGGGGAATTGTCTGGGAGGGCTCCATCAAAGCTTTGGACCGATATCCACCTACCGTCCGGCGACAGAAGCACTGAGTAGGGCGAGTCCTGCAGGTGTTCTCCGGAGTACCCGTACGCCCGTGCATCGAAACGCGTCCGGCCCCGGTCGGCGTCGGAAACATCGAAACCGGAAACGTCATGATTGGAGCAGGACACAAAGCTTGCGTTCTGCCATTCGCTATCTGAGAACGAACGGACTACCTTCCCGGTAAGCGGATTAAACACGGGTTTCTCTCGACTATAGAGAGAAGTAGTGCTACGCTCGAACCCGTCGCGCAATGCCACGGCGAGAAAACCCCTTTCTGCTTTCCGAAACTCAAGATAGGGCGACGGTGGGAACGGATCCCCTGGAATGGTCCAGGCGCGTGTCATTGGGAGCACCCGGCACGCCCCGTTGTCGGGCAGCTTATGAGCAACTCCGCGCCACACAAAATTACACCGCGCGTAGATTAGGATCACGCAGAGTGGCAACCACCAGAAGCGCCGGATGTAAGGAGGTAGAGGTTTACCGATTTCCATCAAATGGAGTGCCCGAGAGAATATCCGAAGCTCAGTTGAAAATTCCGAATTCCCCGGGTCACCTGAACCCGGGTTCTGGGCACACTGGCTGCTCGCGCGCTGTTTTCCGGGCCACTCGTTGAAAATGGGCGGAAAATCACCTCTCTGGGAAAAAAATATTCTCAATAGGAAGAAACCGGGTAAAAAATACCTAGTAATACGCCCCTCAAAATGCTAGAGTACTGACTAGAACGACGCCTCGTTTTAGGACTTTATCTGCCACTTAGTCGTCCGGATGGCAAACTGCCCGCCGTGGCAGCACTCCCGGCAACGTGCACAGCGCTACTCTGCGCGTTCCTCGTTGCCGCCAGCGCTGCACTTGCTTCCCCATCTACGAAAGCTGGTTCGGACACAGCATCCGGCTATGGCCTCGCGATGGAGCGTGGCAATGCGGCACGCGCCCGTGGCGCTTATCAGAACGCCCTGCACGACTTTGACGCGGCGGTCCGCTTGGCTTCGGACGCCCATGACATGCGCGAAGAGGCGCTCGCCATGAATCGCGAGGCGGGCTGCTTCATCTTCCTTTTTCAATACCGCCAGGCGCTCGCCGTCATCAATGCCGCCGCCGATCTCGGCTCGTCGCTCCACGATGACGAAATTATTGGCGTCAGCGAAAACAATCGCGCCACCATCTATGAACAGCTCGGCGACTTCGACCTTGCCGAAGATGCGGCAAAGAAATCGGTAGATCACTTTGCCGTTTCACGGAATAAACGCTATTACGCCTACGCCGTGACCAATTACGGCGATATTCTGTCGCTCTCGCATAAGAGTGAGGCCGCCACGCTCGCCTTCCGTCAGGCAATCGCCATCGCCAACGCAAACGGCATGCCAGATGCAGAGGCAACAGCGCAGGACCGTATGGGGGAAGCGCTTATGGAAGCGGGCGATTTTGCCGCCGCCGCTGGACCGCTCGACCGCGCATATAAGTTGGAGGAGTCGACCGGCGATCGTAAGACCGCCGAAGCCATGGTCTACGATCTCGCGGTAGATGCCAAAATGAGCGGCAATTACCGCCATGCACTCGCAATTCTCGACCGGGCAGATACCACCCGCGCCTTTGTAGTGGGAGGCTTGGCCCCGTATTTCGAGCCCATGCTCCGCGGCCAATGCTTACTGGGACTGGGGCATGAACAAGAGGCGCTCGCGCAATTTGAAAAGGGCGTCCTTCTCGCGGGGAAATGGCGCCGCTCCAGTCTGCCGTCAGACGCCAGTAGTTCTCTCACGCTGGCCCGTCTGCATGAGGTTTACTCGAACTACATCGAACTCGCGGCGGGACTGGCCGTCCGCCATCACACGCCGGCACTGTCGAGACACGCTCTTTCGGTGCTGATGGTTCACCGGGCATCCAGCCTGCGCGAACAGATGATCGCCACCTTAGACCGGCAAATGAACCTGCCGCCGCTCTATTTTGAATTACTGTCCCAGATTCAGGAAGCGCAAGCCGCCGTGACCCTCGGGGCCGCTAAAGACCTGGATGCAAAGCGCGTCCAGTTGCAGCGCCTGAAAACCCGATTGATTGAGGTCGAAAACAATATCGGCCTCACCGACCCGAATCCATCGAGTGCTTCGGCAACGGGCATTGATGAGGTCGCGCGCGTCCAACGCAAACTGCTCCGGCAGGAATTGCTGCTCAGCTTTTTCCTGGGCAAAGAAAAGTCATATCTCTGGGCAATTACGAACGATAAGGTAGGTGTGTACGAGCTGCCTTCCGAGGATGCAATCTCGGCCGACGCGAGAGCGTTCTCGCAAGCGGCGCGTGCTGGCTCGTACGCCGCCTCCGCGCAGAAGCTGCGCCAGGACCTGATCGCCAGGCTCGAGCCTGAGTTCCGGAACCGCCCCGAATGGATCCTCGCAGCCGATGGCGCGCTGCTCGACGGTATCCCGTTCTCCGCCCTGCCTGAGAAGGATGGTCCCTCCGAGCCGCTCACGGTCGCCCACTCCCTGCGGTTCACTCCGAGCGAATTGCTGCTGACCCAGGAGCCAAGCCGGCCCACAAATACTAGATTCGTTGGCGTCGCCGATCCCGTTTATAATCTTGCCGATAACCGGATTTCCTTGCCGCGCAAGGCGCGCTCGAATCACCCGCATGCCGGTATCACGCTAGCCCGTTTGATCGCGAGCGAGCAAGAAGTGCGTACCGCGACCGCAGGCACAGGTTTTGAAAATGTCGCCGTTCTTACTGGAGCGTCGGCTACCGGCCAGCGCCTCCGGCAGGAGCTCAACAGTGCGCCGGAAGTACTGCATTTCGCGGTGCACGTTATCAGCCCCGAAACCGGCACCGGTGTGCTGGGCGAAGATGCCGGCCTGGCGCTCAGCTTGGGAACCGATGGGCTGCCGGAACTGCTTACGAAGGAATTCATCTCAACGCTACGCGTACCTGGCGCCCTGGTGGTCATGAGCGGTTGCGCGTCCCAACAGGGAAAGCCGCTGCCGAGCGCCGGAATGATCGGCCTCAGCCGCGCCTGGCTTCTCGCCGGAGCCGCCGCCGTGCTCGTCACTGCCTGGCCCACTCCGGACGACTCCGGCCAGTTCTTCGGAAATTTCTACAACCGACTACAATCACAACCCAAAACAATGGATATCGCCCGGCGCGCCGCCTTGGCGCTCCAGGGCACACAGATCGATATGCAGCGCAGCTCCGGGTATACCAATCAACCCTCTTTCTGGGCTGCCTACTCGTTAATTACTAAGGAGTAACCGCTTATGCTCGCCGCCCAACCCAAGCTTGACAACAACTCTGCACCCGAACCGGACAACAAGACCGGACCGTCTACCGTCGATTGGGCCGGCCTCGTCGCACTGATTCAGGCCGGCGACGACAGCGGAATGGAGCAGCTCTACAAGCTGTTCAGCCGTGGTATCCGCTATTACCTGTGCCGGCAGCTAGGTCCTCAGGAGCTCGAAGACAAGGTTCACGACACATTTTTGATTGTCGTGAATGCCATAAAACGCGGCGATCTTCGCGAACCTGAGAGGCTGATGGGCTTTGTCCGGACTGTGGTGCGCCGCCAGGTAGCCGCTTACATCGAAACCGCCGTTCACACACGCCGTGAACAGACCGATCTTGAGACGGGCATCTCCGTCGCCGATCGCAAACAAAATCCCGAACAGGAAGCCATGATCCGCGAAAAGGCGGAGCTCATGAAGAGCGCCCTCGCAGACCTCGGGGCTCGGGATCGCGATATCCTGGTGAGGTTCTATTTGAAAGAGCAGTCGCAGGAGCAGATTTGCCGGGAGATGTCTCTGACGGAAACCCAATTCCGGCTGCTAAAGTCTAGAGCGAAAGCGAAGTTTGGTGAAATAGGTCGGAAAAAGCTGACGAGTAGCGGAATTCTCTCGGTTTTTGTGAGAACTCGGTCGCACTGACGTCACTTACTCCTCAGATAGGAGAGGCGGATCGAACCTGATCCGTAAACCATGACGAATACATATCTCGAACACCCGGCCGAAGATGTATTGGAGCGGTACCTGATGCATCATAGCGATGAGCAAGAAGTCGAGTTGGTGGAAACCCACACACTCGCCTGCGAATCGTGCGTTACCCGGCTCGAAGCTCTCGAAATCCAAATAGCGGCCACCAAACTGGCTCTGCAAGAACTCCACAACGAGCAAGTGGCGAAGGCCTACCAGCAGGAACAGAAGGCTTCCTGGCGAAAATGGGCTACGTTGCCGCGGCTCTCACTCGCCGGAGCGGCGCTCGCACTCGCTCTCACTGTCGGTATCGCGGTTCCCGGCCTGCACAACCGGTCGTATGAACAGGTAAGTCTCTCCGATTACCGGGGACAGGACACGGCGGCCGTTACGAAGGACCATCCGCTTGATGTGGTTATGAACGCCGAAGGAATCAGCCAGTCGGATCTGCAGGTGCAGCTGGTTTCCGAAACCGGAAATGCGATCTGGCAGGGCTCCGCCGCGGTGCGGGATGGAAAGCTGGAAGTGAAAGTACCCGCGCTCACGGCGTCGGGCGCCTACTTCTTCCGCCTCTACTTGCCCGGATCGACAAGCGAACTCCGCGAGTTTGCGTTTAACGTTCGTTAAGAAAACTCGCCGGCGTAGCCGGACTTTGCTAAAAAACTCGCCGGCGTAGCCGGTCGATGGTGAACTTCGCGGTATCGGCCACCGCCATGACTGCCATCACCCCGGCTTGCACCGGATCTGTGACTACCAGGTCGGAAGCGTCAGGGACGCTTCCGGCCATATTCAAGCTGATCACCAGCAGTCCCTCGCTCCGCACTTCCCTCACTGCCTGTTCGATCTCTCCACCCATCAGCGCTCCTGCCAGCACCAGAGCCCGGACCCGCGGTAGTCTGCGGACCGCCCGCACCGCCGCCGCGAGCGTCTGTTCGCCCACCAGCGGAATCGTGTCCACCGAGATGTGTTCGCCCCGGATATTATGCCGGTCGGCCTCCGAGATCGCGCCGAGCGCTACCTGCCCTACTTGGGCGCCGCCGCCCATGATGATGATCCGCTTTCCATAGATCTTTTGCATGGTCTGGACAAAGGCGACACTGCGTACCACCGGCGCCGCGCGCAAATCAGCGCTCAATGCTTCGGGATTGCCCGGCAGGTCCAGTTCAAAATAGGTGCGCGCTTCTTCTTTCAGGTCTTCAATGATCGAAATCGAACGGATGTCCGCGCGGTGCCGCGCCAACACGCCCGTGATCTGGTGCAGCACACCCGGTTGGTTGTCGGCGACGATGACCAGCCCGACACGTTCGTCCTCCGCCATTTACGAAATCACCTCGTACTTGCGCAGGAGTCCGTCCCAGGCACCCCGTGCTTTCAACAAGATCTCGATGACCTGGCGCACCGCCCCATCTCCACCCGCGGCATCGAGCACCACATTCGCGCTCGCCTTCACCTCCGGCCGGGCATTTGCCGTCGCAAACGATAAGCCCACCCGCCGGAAAATCACTACGTCCGTCAAATCGTCCCCCACGAATGCGGCCTGCTCTTTGGTGACGCCCGCCTCCGCCAGGATCTGTTCGAACAACGGAATCTTCTCGATGTGCCCCTGGAAGACCCAGGTCATCCCAACTTGCCGCGCGCGCTCACGGGTGGCTGGGGAGTCGCGTCCGCTAATGACACCCGTGCGGATGTTATTCCAACGCGCCCACTGCAGCGCGATCCCGTCCTGGGCATCGAATCCTTTCGTTTCCACCATCTGCCCGTCCGGGCCCGGGAAGCAGGTAAAGCTTGCCATCGGTCATAACGCCGTCCACGTCCATAATCAGGACCTGGATGCCGGCGGCTCTTTGCTGAAGTTCTGCTTCGGTGAGAGGTGCGTTAACTTGCATGGAGGGACAGGGAATCGAGGATCATTGGCCGACCAATTTGTTGAGAGGGTGGCGGAAATCCTCCATCGTTATAGCATGGCGCCCCCTTCGGCAAGGGTG
This sequence comes from uncultured Acidobacteriaceae bacterium, assembly GCA_963795905.1. GTDB lineage: Bacteria > Acidobacteriota > Terriglobia > Bryobacterales > Bryobacteraceae > Bog-105. The sequence continues at coordinate 202,004 of CAWCJG010000007.1, forward strand.
GGCGTGGCCGTATCGGGGGGCGCCGATTCCGTCGTTTTACTGCATCTGCTGCACCGACTTCGGGACCGCTTTGCCTGCCAACTCCTCGTCCTGCACGCCAATCACGGCCTGCGCGGGCCGGAGTCGGACGGCGATGAAGCCTTTGTTCGCGATCTCGCCCGCTCGCTCGGGTACGAGTGCCTGGGCCGAACCCGCCCCGCCGGGCGAGGGCAATCTGGAGCAGGCCGCTCGGGATGCCCGGCGCGCCTTCTTTCGCGCGCGTGCGGAACGAAGCCAAACTCGACCGCATCGCTCTCGGACATACGCGAAGCGACCAGGCCGAAACCGTCCTGTACCGATTCCTCCGCGGCTCGGGCAGCGCGGGCTTGGCGGCTATGCGTCCCGTCAGCCGGGACGGTTTGATCCGGCCACTGCTCGCCGTCAGCCGCGAGGAGGTCCGGGCTTGGGCGCAATCGCAAGGAATCTCGTGGCGCGAGGATTCCTCTAACCAGGACCCGCGCTTCGCCCGGAACGTCTTGAGGAACGAAGCCATTCCGGCCCTGGCGCGGAACTTCAACCCGAATCTCGAAGGTGTCCTGGCGGGGACAGCCCTGGTCGCCCAGGCGGAAGAAGACTATTGGGAAGGTCTCGTGGCCGCCACCTACGCGCAATTGAGGGAACGAAGCCACTTGGGTTCGTTTTTTCAGGTCGAAGGCTCAATGAACTGCATCCCGCGCTGCGCCGCCGCGTGCTGCGGCGCGCCATCGCGGAAATCCGGGGCGACCTGCGCGGCATCGATGTGCAACATATCGAAGCGGTAATGGCCGTGGCGGCGGGTACGGACGGGCATGACCGCGTGATCATCCCCGGAATCGACGCGCTCCGTTCGTATTCGAACTCTGCTGCTGGCCGTCCCTGGAAAACTGAACGAAGCCAAACGGCATTTCCGTTTGGAAATAGCGCTTGGTTCGGCCATCGAGCTTCCGTTCGGACTGGGGAAAATCGAGCTTTTTCCTACCGCCAACAAGTTACAAAATTGTGCTAACGTCGGAATTGATCAAACTCCCTCCACTGAAATTGCGTACTTGGATAGTGATGCCCTGCGGGGTCCTGTTCTACGTACGGAACTGGGAGCCCGGCGATGGGCTTCGGCGTCCCGGGCACGGCAGCTTTGAAAAGCTGAAAACGCTCTTCCAGGAACATCGAATTTTGCTGTGGGAACGCCGGCACTGGCCGGTTCTGATTTGTGGGGACGAGGTGGTCTGGACAAGGCGTTTCGGGCCTTCGGCGGATGCAACGGCCGGAGACACGGCGCGCCGGATAATCTGGCTCCGGTATTCGGGTTAACTCCTTGGGATTGAATCGCCTTGGGATTGAATCGAAAGACGGGTGGTTGACGTCTGTATTAAGTAGTGGGGCGGTGTTGCCGTTTTCTAGAATGCGGCAGCGGCGCGGGCCGGCGCAGGAGGCCGGCGGAAGGTTAAGTTCATGAGTTCAAATGTAAAGACCGCGGTTTTCTGGGTCGTTATTATCTGTGCGGTGGTGCTGGTCTATATGGCCATGAAGTCGGGGCGCGGCAATTCGCCGAAAAATCTGACCGCCTCCGAGTTCGTTACCTACATCCAGGAAGGCAAGGTCAAAGATGTCACCATCAACGGCACCGATGTCTCCGGAACGCTGACAGACGGCAGCACACAGTTCCGAACAACTATCCCGGCCAACTATCCGCATATTTTCGACTCAGCTCACCGAAAAGGGGTTAAGTGGGCCGCGAAGGACAGCAACGGGAATAGCTGGGTCGGTCTGATGGTCCAGTTCGTGCCGATTCTGGTGATCCTCGGGCTGTGGATTTTCATGATGCGCCAGATGCAGAGCGGAGGCAACAAAGCACTCAGCTTCGGCAAGAGCCGCGCACGCCTGCACTCTTCGCAGCAAAAGAAAGTAACGTTCAAGGACGTCGCCGGAGTTGACGAAGCCAAAGAGGAACTCCAGGAGATTATCGAATTCCTGCGCGAGCCGCAGAAATTTCAGAAGCTCGGCGGACGCATTCCGAAAGGCGTCCTGCTGATCGGACCTCCCGGTACCGGTAAAACGTTGCTGGCCCGTGCGATCGCAGGCGAAGCGAACGTTCCGTTCTTCTCGATCTCCGGCTCAGATTTCGTGGAAATGTTTGTCGGCGTCGGCGCGAGCCGCGTGCGCGACCTGTTTGAGCAAGGCAAGAAGAACGCGCCTTGCATCATCTTCATCGATGAAATCGACGCGGTTGGACGGCACCGCGGCGCCGGACTTGGCGGCGGCCACGATGAGCGCGAACAGACCCTCAATCAGTTGCTGGTCGAGATGGATGGCTTCGAATCGAATGAAGGCGTCATCCTGGTTGCGGCGACGAACCGCCCCGACGTGCTCGACCCTGCCCTTCTCCGTCCTGGCCGCTTCGACCGCCGCGTGGTCGTCGATCGGCCGGACGTGCGCGGCCGCGAGAGCATTCTCAAAGTTCACACGAAGAAGACGCCGCTCGGCGATGACGTCGACCTGATGGTCATCGCGCGCGGCACGCCTGGCTTTGCCGGAGCCGATCTGCAGAACCTGGTCAACGAGGCTGCGCTGATCGCCGCCCGGCAGAATCGCAAAGTCGTCACCCAGATGGATTTCGAGCTGGCGAAGGATAAAGTCCTGATGGGCGTCGAGCGCAAGAGCCTCATCATCAGCGACAAGGAAAAGCGCATGACGGCTTATCACGAAGGCGGTCACGCATTGGTCGCGGCTCTGATTGAACATGCCGACCCGCTTCACAAAGTGACTATCATTCCGCGCGGCATGGCGCTCGGCTTGACCATGCAGCTGCCGCTCGATGACAAGCTGTCACACGATAAGCGCTATCTGGAAGCGCGGCTCGCGATTCTGATGGCGGGTCGAATTGCGGAAGAGATTTTCCTCGACCAGATGACCACCGGCGCCGGCAACGACATCGAGCGCGCTACCGAAATGGCGCACAAGATGGTCTGCGAATGGGGCATGAGCGACCTTGGGCCTCTGAGCTTCGGCAAGAAGGACGAGCAGATCTTCCTCGGCCGTGAGATCAACCAGCATCGCGACTACAGCGAAGAGACTGCGCATTCGCATCGACGAACAGGTTCGAAAGCTGGTCGAAGACGGATACAGACGTCGCCAAAGAGATCATCGAGGAGCGTCGCGAAGCGATGGTGCGCATCGCGGAAGCGCTACTCGAGCGTGAGGTTCTGGACGGCGCTGAAGTGATCGATCTGATCAACGGCCGGCCGTTGAAGGCGGCCCCGCCTTGTGGCGAGCAAGCCGAATACGAACAACGACAACACCGGCGGTACGGTGATCGCTCCCCATCCGAACCCGGTCCCTGGTTTGCTTGGCGGAGAGAGTCCGCAACCCGCTTAACGCTTCCGAATTACCCACGCGTCCTCCTTGCGCGTGCAAAATGCCCTGAACGTCATCTGGCGTTCAGGGTATTTTCTTTTTCCGTGCTTGTTCCTGGTCCCGAAGGTAATGCTCGACTTCCGCTTTGTGGGCGTGCGCCGCCCAACCTGCGGGTGTTCCGTGCCAGAGCGTGTCTTTCGTATCGAGCGGGGCCCCGCGTTCGACTAACAACCGGACCACGGCAAGATGTCCCCCGACGGCGGCTTGGTGCAGGGGCGTCGAATGGCCGTGCGCCCCGCTTGGGTTATATAGAGGACGGATTGGCGCCTGCATCCAGCAGGAGCTTCGCGGCATCCGTGTGTCCAAACTGCGCCGCCAGCGCGAGCGCAAGTTGCAGCTTCGAGGAATCGGCCGACGCAAGCAGAGCCGAATGTCTTCCGTGCGTCCCAGACCCGCGGCGGCAGCTAAATCCACCTGTGCGCCGTTCCGAATCAGTGCGTCCACTGCCTCGAACTCGCGATGAACGAGCGCTGTTACCATGGCGCTGCCGGGGTCAGCACCATACCGGCAGAGCAGATCGATGAGGGCAACTTGCACGCCGCATTCGCGCGGCATCTGTCCTGAGGCAACCAGCCCCAGCGTCTCGTCCAAAGCGGCCTTATCGTCCTTGGCGCCGGCATCGAGTATCACCTGGGCGACCTCGACGATGTTCGCCGGCAGCGTTTCACGACGGATCGGGTTTTCGGCTACGAATGCAAGCAGAGGCGGATTACCGAAGTAGTTTCCTCCTCCGAAGCTGACGCGGTGATGAACGAGCTGGGGGTGATCGTTCAGATACGAGCGCAGATTTCTGGCATCCCCGGCATCGAGCAGATCCACAGCGCGGCGGAAGAGGGGGTCGGCGATTCGTTCATGATGGGGAATTTCCGGCATTCAGTCCTTTCGCAGGATGCGATCTTTGTACTTGGCAATCGGAAAACAGTTTGCAGGATACATCTTCGACGTGGACGGTACGTTGGTCGATTCGGCGGTGGACATATGCGGCGCTATTCAATCCGTGCTGCAATCCGCCGGTAAAACGGATATGACTGATGAATATCTGCGCCGCTTCATCGGACGGCATCTTTTCGACCTGTGGGATGAAGTCTTTCCGGGCTGCCCGGCAGACCGCGCCGAGCAGTTGCTTCAGGACTATCGAGTCATTTATCTTGCCCGCAAACACGCTGGAACGAAAGTGTTTGCCGGTGTGCGCGAAGGCCTAGCGATGCTGCGTGGACGCAAAACGACAGCGACGACAAAGAGCACGCAGACCACTCGGTCGGTGCTGGAACTCTTCGGCCTTGTCGAATACTTCGATCACGTGCAGGGCACGGACGGATTCGCCGCCAAACCCAATCCCGACGTGCTCTATAAGGCAGCCGAGGGTTTGCAACTGCGAGTCACCGATTGTCTGTTCGTCGGCGACTCGCCCGCTGACATGGAAGCCGCGTGCCGCGCCGGAATGGCCGCGTGCGCGGTTACGTATGGATACGGCCGGCTGGAAGAGCTATTGCGCTGGAATCCCGAGTTTGTGATTGGAAGCCTGACCGAGTTAGCGTAGCCACGGGTTCGTCAGGCGCGGGATGCGGGCGGTATAACGCCGGCAATGCGCGCATACACTGCCAATTGGCCGTAATGTTCGCATGCATGTTCGATGGCCATGCCGATTGTCTGCAACAGAGTGCTAGCGACGATCACGTTGTGTGCGCCGAGCGCGGCCGTGACCTCGCTGCAACTCGCTCTCAGCGCAGACAGCACTTGTCCTCGGTGCGGATACTCGCGCTGCGGCAGTTCGTTTGCGCTCCCGTCCGGGTGCTCGCCTTTGAGGGATGCGGCAACGAATCGGTTCCAGAAAGCAACATGCCGTAAAACTTCGCCGCAGTTACGCGCCCCGGCAACGAGTTGTACGTCGAACTTGTCTTCGGGAATCGCTTCGGCAAGGTCTATCAGCTTTTTGGCAGCCCCCTGCCATGTCTCGGTCAGAGTCCCCTTGAGGACATCCATATCTTTGTCGGTCTGTGTCATATATTCACCGCGGCCGTATGATGCGTGTCCGCTACAGTCCTTTATAAAGGCGGATGGGAGCACGCGTCTTGGCAAAAATTGCGGTGAAGTTATGGCCGACTAATGCGTCAACCGCGCCCGGCTCGCACCTGCCTCACAGAGCGGTGGGTCATCGCATGCTGGGCGGCTGCGCGTTGGCGGTTCTTGGTTCCAGCACTCGCTCGAGGTTAGAACTCAGAATCAACTGCGCCTGGGCGGCATCAAGACCAAGCTCATACAAGGCCTTCGTCTGCTGGTCGAAGATGTCTTTCTGCCAGCCACGCGGGAAGAAACTCGAGTCGGTCCCGAAGAGCAGGCGTTCGGGCCCGAGCAGATCCATTGCGCGGCGAAACACCGTCCGCAGATCTAATCCTTCGTACGCCAACCAGCGATTGCTGCTGGAGGTATCGAGGTACACGTTCGGGCACAGATCGGCTAGCATCAGCGCTTCGCGCAACAGGCCCGCTCCGAAGTGCGGGACGATGAAGCGGATGCGCGGGAAGTGCATGGCCACCGGATGCAGATCCAGCGGATTCGAATACCGCATATCGAATTGGCTTGGCAACCCGAGTTTCTTGCGGAAGCCAACGCTGAGCGCGCCGCAATGAACGAACACCGCCATACCGGAGTCCGACGCTGTTTCGAAAATCGGCACCAGACGGCGATCCGTAATGGCGTAGGTGTGCATGGCCGGGAACAAACAGAGCGCGTGCAGAGCCGGATTCGACGCTGCGTACTTTACCCGATCGAGTGCATCGCTCTGATTGGGATCGACCATGAAGAAGCCGTAGAAGCGATCCGGATATAGACCCACAGCAGTAGCGACACTACTCTCATCGCCGGGCACGCTGGCAATCAGCGCGGCACGCAGCACGCCATGATGGTCAATTTCCTGCACCCAACTGCTTGTCAGAAACTGCGGATCAGCGGGAGGGATCTGCCAATCGGTCAACATCGCGAGCGCTTCGGCATTCTCCACTTTTTTCTGGCGCGCGAGACTGCTGAAAAACGCGTGCGAGAAGAAATGGACGTGCGCATCGTTAACGGGCAGGTTTCCCCAGGGCGTTTGGGCCATGCATGTCGATCATAACGCGAGCTACAAGGTACTCGCGCCTGTTACGATAAGGATTCTAAGTTGTTGCAGCGATGACGCTTCGTACCACCTCCGGCATTCTGGCCGAAATTGTCGAGCACAAGAAAGCCGAAGTGGCGGCGCTGCGCGAAGTTACGGCTGAATTGGAGCGCCGGGCATACGAACACAAGCCTCATGTGAGGCCGTTTGCGGCCGCTCTGCGGAAGCAGAAAACAGCCATCATCGCGGAGATCAAAAAAGCCTCGCCGAGCAGGGGCGTGCTGGTCAAAGACTTCCATCCCGCTTTCATCGCACACGCCTATGAGCAGGGCGGCGCAGCGTGTCTCTCCGTTTTGACGGATGCGAAATATTTTCAAGGCTCGCTGCATGATCTCGCTGCGGCGAGAGCCGCGGTGTCGCTTCCTGTATTGCGAAAAGACTTCACGATCGATCGCATGCAGATCTTTGAAGCCGCGGCGTACAGCGCAGACGCGGTGCTCCTTATAGCGGCCGTGCTGAACACTCCCGAACTCACCAGCTTCCGGGAACTCGCCGAATCGCTTGGGCTTGCCGCGTTGGTCGAAGTGCATGACAGCGAGGAACTGGAACGGGCCGTCGATTCGGGCGCGAACATCATCGGTGTGAATAACCGCAATCTGCAGACGTTCGAAGTGACGCTTGACACGTCAGTGCGACTCGCGTTCAAAATTCCATCCAACGCGATTCGCGTCGCCGAGAGCGGGATTTTTACACGGGCTGATATCGATCTCCTGCAAGACGCGGGATATCACGCGTTCCTGATAGGCGAATCGCTCATGAAGTCGGGCGATCCCGCTGCCGCGCTTCAGTCACTGGTTGGAGCCCATCATGTACACGCCTGAGCCCGCATTCGTAGTGAAGGTATGCGGGATCACCAGCCAGGAGGACCTCTCGGTTGCGGTAGAAGCCGGCGCCAATGCCGTCGGGTTCAACTTTTATCCCAAGAGCCCGCGCTATCTGGATGCGGAAGGCCGCGGGAACACTGGCAATAGCGGAGAGCTGCCTGCGCGTCGGGTGTCTTTGTAAACGCCACGCGCGCTCAGTTGGAAGAAACCATTGAGGTAGCGCGCTTAGACGTAATTCAATTGCACGGAAGAGTTGACTCTGTGCCGGACAACGTGCGCGTGTGGCGAAGTATTGCAGCGGGCACAGATACGCCGGCGCCGGATGAACGAATTGAGGCGTATCTGCTCGACGCGCCCACGCCGCAGTACGGCGGCTCGGGACGAACATTCGACTGGTCGCTGGCCCGCACTTCTCCGTTTCGCGTGATCGTTGCGGGCGGACTCGATGCCGATAACGTGGCCTCGCGATTGAGACTCTGCGGCCCTGGGGTGTAGACGCATGCTCGCGTCTCGAACGCGCTCCGGGCCGTAAAGATGCCGCTCGGGTGCGAGCGTTTGTGGCGAATGCGCTGCGCGCGAGTGAACGAGTACTGAGACAGGAAGTAAGTTTATGACCGTGACGACCGGACCGGACACACTGGGGCATTTCGGACCATACGGCGGCCGCTATGTTCCGGAGATTCTGATGTCTCCGCTCGAGGAACTGGAACAGGCGTATGTTGCCGCGCGCAACGACCCACAATTCCAGGCTGAGTTGAGCGCGCTTCTGGCCGACTACGCAGGGCGGCCCACTCCGCTTTATTTCGCCAGGCGCTTGAGCGAGACGCTCGGCGGGGCCGATATCTGGCTGAAACGCGAGGACCTGCTGCACACCGGAGCGCACAAGGTGAATAACTGCCTTGGTCAGATTCTGGTGGCGCGGCGTATGGGCAAGACGCGCATTATCGCCGAGACCGGCGCGGGTCAGCACGGAGTCGCTACCGCCACCGTATGCGCGCTGTTCGGGATGGAGTGCATCGTCTACATGGGTACCGAAGACATGCGGCGGCAGCGCCTGAATGTCTTCCGGATGCGCCTGCTCGGGGCGCAGGTAGTGGGAGTGGACGCAGGCAGCCGGACGCTGAAGGATGCCGTGAGCGAAGCCATGCGCGACTGGGTGACTAACATCGCGAACACGCACTATTTGCTCGGTTCGGCTTTGGGCGCGCATCCGTATCCCATGATGGTGCGTGACTTCCAGCGCGTGATTGGGGATGAAGCGCGCGCGCAATCGCTCGAAAAGATCGGCCGTCTACCGGATAAGATCTTCGCCTGTGTGGGAGGCGGCAGTAATGCGATCGGCATTTTCTATCCGTTTCTGGAAGACACGCAAGTAGGCCTGATCGGCGCCGAAGCAGGCGGGCGCAGTCTCGAACTCGGCCAGCATGCGGCTCGCTTGAGCGGCGGCTCTCCCGGAGTGCTGCAGGGCGCGATGAGCTATCTACTGCAAGATGAAGCAGGGCCAAGTTGGATTGACACACTCGGTTTCAGCCGGGCTCGATTATGCGTTGATCGGTCCTGAACACGCGTGGCTACACGATCAGAAGCGAGCGGAGTATGTTCCGGTCAGCGACGCGGAAGCGCTGGCGGCGGCGAAACTGCTCGCGCGAACGGAAGGCATCATCCCAGCGCTTGAATCCTCCCATGGAGTCGCGGAAGCTGTGCGGCGCGCACCCAAGGACAAGGGTCTGATCTATATCGTGAACATCTCGGGTCGCGGCGACAAAGACGTGGATATCTATCGCGAGAACATGCCGGAGCTCGACGCGTAATGCCGGTAGAGACAATGACTCGCATTGCGCGGCTTTTTGAAACGGCCCGCGAACGGAACCGGAAGCCGTTCATCGCCTATTTGACAGCCGGCGATCCCGATCTTTCCAAAACGGCTTCTCTGGTGACTGGCGCTTGAACAAGGCGGCGCGGATCTGATTGAGCTGGGTGTTCCGTTTTCCGATCCAATCGCGGACGGGCCCGTGATCCAGCGGGCTTCTGAACGGGCGCTGCAAGCCAAGACGACTCTGGCGGGAATACTCGATAGCGTAAAGGAGATCCGGCGCTCTTCGGAGATTCCGTTGCTGCTATTCAGCTACATGAATCCGCTGCTCCGATATGGCTTTGAGAAGCTCGCGCAAGATGCCAGCGCTGCCGGAATCGACGGGGTGCTGATGACCGATCTATGCGTCGAAGAAGCCGAAGAACCAGTGCGGCGCCTGCGGGCGCACGGCCTTGATACGGTCTTTCTCGCTGCGCCTACCAGCACGGAACGAAGACTGCGCCTGGTGGCCGAACATTCATCGGGTTTCGTGTACCTGGTGTCACGCGCAGGCGTTACGGGAGAGCAGCAGTCGTTATCGGAAGCCGCCGCTCCTTTGACGCAGCGGATGCGGGAAATTACAAATCTGCCGCTCGCCGTTGGCTTCGGCATCAGCACGCCGGCCCAGGTGGCAGAAGTGGCCCGGATCGCGGATGGTGTGGTCGTGGGAAGCGCTATTGTCCGGTGCATCGAACAACATGCGGCCGATTCCGATCTGGCGAGCCAGCTTTTGGAATTCACGCGCCATCTGACAGCCCCGCTGCGAGGTGCGGAACGTTCATGAAGGCGCCTTGCCTGGACGATCTCGTCCGCTGCCGCGAACGGATCGACGCGATCGATTTGCGCCTGGTCGAACTCTTGAATGAGCGGACGACGATCGTCGAAGAAATCGGACGCATCAAGCAAAATCTGACGCTCGGCATTTATGAGCCGAAGCGCGAAGAGCAGGTATTTGAAAACATTCGGCAACACAATCAAGGCCCGCTACCGCCCGATTCGCTGCAGCGCATATTCGAACGGATCATCGACGAGATGAGAAACATTCAAAAAGTGAAAATGCTGCAGAACAAGACAGGACAGAAATGCTAGTTGTGATGCAGGAAGGGGCCAGCGAGGCACAGATCGAAGCGGCTATCGGGCGGCTGGTCGAAATGGGATTCACTGTGCATCGGTCCACGGGGGTGCGCCACACTGTTCTCGGAGGCGTGGGGCCGCGCGATGACTTCGATCCGGCTGAATTCGAAGTGATGGAAGGCGTAAAGGAATGCCATCGCATCGTGTCGGCCTACAAGCTCGCGAGCCGGTCGTTCAAGCCGGGCGGCACGGTTGTGAAGATCGGGAACGTCGAGATCGGCGGCGACCAGGTCATCTCGATGGCCGGGCCGTGCAGCATCGAGAATGAGGATCAGATCGAGCGCGCGGCCGCGATTGTGGCGCAAGCCGGCGCACAGGTCATCCGCGGCGGCGCGTTTAAGCCCCGCAGCTCGCCTTACAGTTTCCAAGGCCTCGGCGAAGAAGGATTGCGCCTGATGCGAGCGGCGGCGGATCGCAACGGACTACTCGTGATCAGCGAGGTGATGGACCGCAGCCAGATTCCTCTGCTTTCGCAATATGCCGACATCCTTCAGGTAGGCGCGCGCAACATGCAGAATTTCAACTTGTTGCGAGAATTGGGTACTGTGCGCAAACCCGTTCTGCTTAAGCGAGGGATTGCGGCGACGATTGAAGAACTGCTGCTCTCGGCCGAGTACATCATGTCGGGCGGCAACTACGAAGTGATTCTTTGCGAACGCGGCATTCGTACGTTTGAGACCAGCACGCGCAACACAATGGACATTGCGGCCGTTCCAGTGTTGAAGCGTCTGACGCACCTCCCGATCGTGGCGGATCCATCGCATGGCACGGGCAAGCGCGAGTACGTGATCCCAATGGCGCGAGCCGCCGTGGCCGCGGGCGCTGACGGGCTGCTGGTAGAGGTGCACCACGACCCCGATCACGCTTTGAGCGATGGCGCCCAGACGCTGCGTCCCGACCAGTTTTCCGAACTGATGCGTCAGACCAAAGCGATCGCGGCAGCTATCGGCCGAAGCGCCTGACGCGCTCGCATGCGAACGATTTCTATTGTCGGCGTCGGACTGATCGGCGCCTCGTTTGCGTTGGCGGTGAGGAAGGCCGGATTTGGAGGCGCAATCCTGGGAGTCAGCTCATCGAACTCCATCGAAAGCGGGATTCGCACGGGCGCAATCGATCGCGGCGTATCGCTGGAAGACGCAGGGGCCACGTCCGACCTGATCTATCTTGCTCAGCCTATCGAGGTTCTGCTGACTACGCTGGAACGCCTGGGGCCGCTGCTGAAAAGAGACTGTCTGGTGACGGATGCCGGCAGCACGAAAACGGAAATTGTCGCGCGAGCGCACCGGCATCTGCCCCCAAATCTATTTCTGGGAGGGCACCCGATGGCGGGCAAGGAGCAGCGTGGCGCTGAAGCCGCAGACCCGGATTTGTTTCGCGGGCGGCCATACATTCTTACTGGAGCGCGCGAATTGACAAATGTAAACGTAGCGGCTTTTCGCGAATACTTGACTGCCATGGGCGCGCGAATTGTGGAAATGACGCCCGAGGAGCACGACCGTACGGTTGCGCTTACATCTCATTTGCCGCAGTTACTTTCGACGGCGTTGGCGGCTACGCTGGCACAGGATGGATCGCCCGAACTCACTTCGGTGTTCGGTCCCGGGCTGCTCGACATGACGCGGCTGGCACTTAGCGCGCCGGAAATCTGGCTGAGCGTGCTCAGAACGAACGGCGCGGCGATAGAGCAAGCGCTGTCACAATTTGAAGGTATGCTCCGCAGCTTGAGAAAGGACCTCGACACCCCGGCGGTTGCGGACGTGTTCGAGAAGGGACGCGCGTTCGCGAGGGCGATCCGCCGCGAGTCCAGCAATTAATTCTCTTGTATTTGCATGAAGTTCTGTTAACCCCCGAACTTTTGCTTGGGTTTGTACATCCAAACCGAATATAATCAACAGACGAGGATCGACAATTGTGACAGCTCTCCCTGCTATTGCGCGAACTGCACTGGCGCCATTACCCGAGGTATCGCGGATGGCATCTCTCCGGCGATCCACAGTCCTCTTCTCCCAGGGACAGCGCCCTGATTCCCTTTTTCTGATAGAAGACGGCTTGATCAAACTTACCCGGACTAGCCGTTCAGGTAACAGGATTATCGTTGCAATCTGTGGTCCAGGCCACATTGTTGGCGAGGAAGTACTCTACGGCGAAGCTCCGGCCTACTACGCGGAAGCGGAGGTCTTATCGGAAAGCGTTGTACTACGCGTGCCGAGCGATGTCCTCGCAAATGCGATGGCATCCAATCCTCAGCTATCGGCAGCCATCACGGGCGCCATTATCGAGCAGAAGATTGCGTTGGCGCAGAAGATCGAGATGTTATGTCTGCACGATGTGGAATATCGCATTCTGTTCTATCTGGCCGAGCTATCTAACTTGGTAAGGCCGACTTCGGATGCCGATGGTTATCAACTACCCATCACACAGCTCGAGTTAGCCGACTTGATCGGCGCCACGCGCGAAACCACATCGACGACGCTGAACCAACTTGAACGGCGAGGATTGGTGCGTTTGTCGCGCCGTCTTTTGACCATACCTTCGCCTTCTAATTTGCTAGCCGCCGCCACCGCGAAGTTCGGGACGCCTAACGGCGCCAAGCCCGCGATCAGCGTGGGCGCTACTGCTTAAGCGATCGTTACATCCTGCTATTCCGCCGCATTCGCGCGAAAGCGTGTTGTCGCTACACGCTCTCGCAACCATCTTGTAACGTGTTGATTTTCAAAATATTTCTCTATTGATCTAATAGCAATCGTCTGCTACAGTAAATGGAGATTTTCCGATGCAAGCTGGTTGTATTCCTGCGAGCCCTGAAGCTAGTGTTGGGGGCTCCAGCCCTCTTCCTCTCTTCTCGTCAAACAGGCATTCATCTCGCATCCAAAACAGGAGATAGTAGTGAGAGAAAAAGGTGTAGTGAAATGGTTTAACGCCGCTAAGGGTTATGGATTTATCCAACGCTCGAACGGCGATGATGTATTCGTCCACTTCTCCGCGATCCAAATGGGTGGTTACCGGACGCTGGAAGAAGGGGCTGAAGTTGAATTCGAGGTGAAGCGGGGGCCAAAGGGACTCCAGGCAGAGAACGTAGCTCGACCGTAAGAAAACAACCAGCGCACATTTCAGGCCGCCGAGGGTGAAAGCTTTCGGCGGCCTTCGTGTTTTCAAAGACCACTTTCTTCCATCGTGTATAAGTGGATACTGGCGAACACAAAATGCATTACCGCAAACTGGGCACAACGGAAGCGGAAGTCAGCGAAATCGGATACGGCGCTTGGGGCATAGGAGGCAATCAGTGGCAGGGCGGGAAGGACGACGAATCCATACGCGCGTTGAAACGCTCCTTTGAATTGGGCGTGAATTTCATTGATACGGCGCTCGCGTATGGCGAAGGTCACAGCGAGCGACTGGTCGGTGAAGTGGTTCGAAACTCGTACCGGCGCATTTACGTTGCGACGAAGATTCCGCCCAAGAACCGGGTGTGGCCGGCGAGTCCCAGTACGCCGATCTCGGACGTATTTCCGTACAACCATATGATCGAAAGCACGGAAGAGAGCCTGCGCAACTTGGGCGTCGAGCAGATCTATTTGCAGCAGTTCCATGTCTGGACCGACGCCTGGGTGAATACGGAAGAGTGGCGGCGCGCCATTGAGGATTTGCGCAGCAGCGGCAAGGTGCGCTTTTTCGGAATTTCGATTACCGAGCACGAACCCGATACGGCGCTGGAGGCGATCAAGACGGGAGCGATTTCCGCGGTGCAGGTCATCTACAACGTCTTCGACCAAAAGGCGGAGAAGAACCTTTTTCCGCTGTGCATGCAAAAGCGCATCGGCGTGCTGGCGCGCGTACCGCTCGATGAAGGCGGCCTGACGGGCAGCATCCGCGAAGACACTGTTTTTGAGCCGGGCGAGTTTCGCGAATCCTACTTTCGCGGAGATCGCAAACAGCAGGTGGTCGAGCGAGTCGAAGCGCTGAAAGCCGATCTGAAGGAGCTCCCTGGCACGCTGCCCGAGATCGCGCTACGGTTCTGTCTTTCTCATCCGGCCGTGACGACCGTCATTCCGGGCATGCGCCGCGTCGCCACTGTCGAGAGCAGTTGCCGCGCCGCCAGTGCCGGCAAACTGGATGCAAAAACGCTTGCGATCCTGAGGAAGCACGCCTGGGACCGGAACTTCTATCAATGAAGATTGGTGTCGTCTCCGATATTCACGACCATCTCTGGAATCTGACTGCGGCGCTGAAGCCGCTCAGCGAGGCGGATGTGCTGCTGTGCTGCGGCGACCTGTGTTCGCCCTTTGTGATTCCGCAGCTTGCGACCTTTCATGGCGATGTCCATATCGTGTTCGGCAACAACGACGCCGACCTGTACCGCATCACGCTGAATGCGGCCAAACATCCGAACGTGCAACTTCACGGCGAATGGTTCGAGGGCGAATTCGATGGCCAGCGATTCGGCATGAATCACTTCGACTACCTGGCACGCAACATAGCCGCTTCGGGACGCTTCGATGTCGTATGTTTCGGACACAATCACGTTCGCGAAGTATCGCAGGAGGGAAAGACCACGTTGATCAATCCCGGCCCGATTTTAGGCGCGAAGTTCACGGCCGGCTGGCAAGAGGTCGAACCAAGCTTCGCCATGTACGATACGGGTACGAGACAGGCGAAGTTGTTCGGTCTGACGGCGGAATAAGAAGCTCAACGATTCTGGCTCACCACACCCGGCAGGGGTGGCTGCTCATCATCGGCTGCCCCGGTTTGCACGAGAACGCACGGCCAAATTCGGGCAAGTCGGTCACGACACCGTTGATGCGGAACTCATCCGGCGAATGCGGGTCCGTCACCGCGTGCATGCGTTTGCTCTCTGGCCGCTGCTCTCCACACGCCCATTGCGCCATCCCGATGAAGAAGCGCTGGTCAGGCGTGAAGCCTTCGATGGGTTGCAAGGGCTTTCCCTGGATATCTTCTTTCCACGCCAGATACGCCAATAGGGTGCCGCCGAGGTCCGCTACATCTTCTCCGGAGGTCAGCTTGCTTCTGATCTTCATGTCGTCGATGATCGTGTATTGCGCGTATTGATTTTGCACGCAGGCGACGCGATCCTGGAACGCCTTGGCATCCGCCGGAGCCCACCAGTCGCGCAGATTGCCGTTGGCATCGAACTTACTGCCCTCGTCGTCAAAACCGTGTGTAAGCTCATGCCCGATCGTCGCGCCGGTATTGCCGTAATTGGGGGCGGCATCGGACTTCGGATCGTATAACGGCGGCTGTAGCACGCCTGCCGGGAAGTTCATGGTGTTCATTTGCCCGTCATAGTAGGCGTTCACCGTAGGCGGACTCATGAACCACTCCTCGCGATCGACCGGTTTGCCGATTTTCCCGAGTTCGCGATGGAACTCAAACGTGCTTGCCTGTTCGACGTCGGCCACGAAGTTGTCGGGGACGATGTGGACAGCGCTATAGTCGCGCCATTTGTCCGGGTAGCCAATCTTATTAATGATGGCGTGCAGTTTTGCGAGCGCCTGCTGCTTCGTCGGCTCGCTGATCCAGTCCAGGTTCTGAATGTCTTTCCCCATCTGCTGCTCCACCTGGTCGGTCATGCGCTGCACGTCGGCCTTGGTCGAAGCAGAGAACGTCCTTGCGACGTACACCTGACCGAGCGCCTCGCCCAGTTGGCGGTCCACTATGCGGGTACACCGTTTCCAGCGAGCCGGCTCTTCTGTGACACCGCGCAGATACTTGTCGAAGAAATCGAAGTTTTCGCTCTCAAACGAGTGCGCCAGATAAGGCGCGTAGGCGTCCACCAAATGCCAACGAAGATAGGCCTTCCAGTCTCCCAGCGGCCGCGAGTCGAGCAACGAATCTAGTTCCGCAAGGAATTTCGGTTCGCTGACGTCGAGCGATTTCACGTCGGGCACTCCCGCGCCGCGGAGATAGGCGTCCCAATCGAATTGTGGCGTCATGCCGCGCAACTGTGTTTGATCGACGACGTGATCGAGATTATAGGGATCCCGCTTTTCCGTTTCGGTCAGAGAAGCTTTGGCCATGTCGGTTTCGATGTCCATCACCGTCTGAGCGTCGGTCGCAGCATCCGTGCTCGACTCGCCGAGCAGCTGCAGCATGCGCGCAACGTGCTCCTGATAACGCTTCCGTGTTTCTGCAAAATGCGGGCTTGGGTCAGTGTAGTAATCGCGATCCGGCAGGCCAAGGCCGCCGGCGTTCACGAAGGCGATGACACGCGACGCGTCCTTATAGTCCTGCCCTGAGCTGAAATTGAAAAGGACATTGTCATCGATGGCTAGGGACTGCTGCCAGGCGACATACCCGGCAATGTCAATCTTGCGATTGAGGGCGGCGATGCGCTTCAGGGCGGCCGCCAAAGGTTCAGCGCCGGCCTGCTCCACGGCTTGCGTGTTCATGCAGGCTGCGAAATAGTCGCCGATCTTCTGCTCGTTCGGAGTGCGCGCTGCCCCGCCCTTGCCGGCCTCGAGCAGGATGCCCCATAGCAACCGCCCGTTTTGGTCACCCAGCTTTCGATACACGTCCCAGCGATCTTCATCCGGCGGGATGGGATTGAGCTTGCTCCAGTTGCCACAAGCGTAGCGATAGAAATCGACGCACGGATCGGCGGTCTTGTCGATAAAGCTGACGTCGAGGCTCGGCGTGTAAGGGATGGCGGTAAGAGGCTTGTCCTGAGCTCGCAGGAGAGTGCAGACAGTGAGGAAACACGTGACGAGGAAGAAGCGCATTAGGGTTCGATTGTGTCAATTGGCGGACGAGACTTCGGCGCGCACCCATGCGAGATACTTCTCGGCGCCGGCGATGACGGGGATTTGCAGCACCTCGGGTGTATCGTACGAATGCAGTTCTCCGAGCCGTTCGCGGACGGCGGAGGCACGCTCAGACGTTGTTTTGATGAGCAGCAGCACTTCGTTCGCGTGCTCGATTTTACCGCGCCAATGATAGATGCTCAGCACGCCGCCCAGGATGTTAACGCAAGCGGCCAAACGCTCGTTAACGAGGGCTGAGGCGATACGCTCGGCATCCGCGGCATCCGGACACATCGAAAGGAGCACGACGGTATCGGTCATCTAAGGCATAACCGCTGATATCACTTTGGGGTGGTTTGGCCTGCGTCTGGAAGCACGAACTGAGTGTCGCCTTCGTGCTGCATCTTCATCCGCTTGCGGATCTCGAGCTCCTGCGTGGTCGGATCGCTTTTGAGGCGGCGGATGCGATCACGCTTGGCCTCGATCTCGCGCTGCAGATCCGCGTTCTGCTCTTCGAGAAGCCGGATCTCGCGATGCTTCTCGCGTAGTGCATTCAACCCCTGCGGTCCGCGAAGCATAATCGTGCCATACGCGCCAACAGCGGCGAGTGCGGCCAACCCCGCAACCGAACGAAGAAGTGAATAACGCACCGGTAAGAGCCCTTACATATCTATATAAACTTGTTTTTGTTCGAACGTCCAGTGAGAATGGAATGCGAATTGCACTTTCCGGTAGATTTATCTGGCCGTACCGGATAATGAAAGCTCATGCAGGCTTCTCTGGTGTGCTTCTCGCCGACGTGCCGCGCGAAGTATGCGCTCTCCGACGTTATCTATCAATGCCCCAAGTGCGGCGGGCTGCTCGAAGTAGATTACGACTGGGACAGCGCGGCCACGGCAGGCTGGAAAGAGCTTTGGCGCGAACGCAGGCTGGATAATGCGCCGGTAAACCAGAGCGGCGTGTGGCGCTATCGCGAACTGCTGCCCTTCGATGAACGCGAGACGATTGTAACGCTGCGCGAAGGGTGCACTCCGCTACTAAGCGCCCCTGTCGCGGCGCGGTATGCAGGCCTGTCATCGATCATCTTCAAACATCAGGGATTCAATCCGACCGGTTCGTTTAAGGACAACGGCATGACGTGCGGGGTATCGCAGGCCGTCCGCTTGGGCCGCCGGGTTGTGGCATGCGTCTCGACTGGCAACACATCGGCATCCATGGCCGCTTATGCGAGTGCGGCCGGATTGAAGCCGGTCATCTTCCTGCCGGCGGGCAACATTGCTTTCGGCAAGCTGGCGCAGGCGCTCGAATACGGCGCGATCACGTTGCAGGTGGAAGCCAACTTCGATCAGATCCTGGCGCTGGTGCGGCAGATCGCGGAGGAGGCGGGAGTGTACCTGCTCAACTCCATCAACCCGTTCCGCATTGAAGGCCAGAAGGCGATCGCGATCGAGATGATGGACCAGCTCGATTGGCAGGTTCCGGATTGGGTGGTGATGCCGGGAGGCAATCTCGGGAATGTGTCGGCGCTCGGCAAAGGATTTCTCGAACTGCGGAAGCTCAACTTCATATCGCGGCTGCCGCGTATCGCGGTGGTGCAGGCGGAAGGCGCCGCGCCCTTCTTTGATTTCTTTCAGGCTGGACCTGGCGGGGAGTTCAAGGCAGTGGCAAACCCGGAGACGCTCGCAACGGCCATTCGAATCGGCAATCCGGTTTCATGGCCTAAAGCGCAGTCGATACTTCACGCCACCCAGGGTGTGGTCGAAACCGCGACCGAACAGGAGATCGCGGACTCGAAGGCAATCATTGGCCGTTCCGGTATCGGATGCGAGCCTGCATCGGCGGCTACGCTGGCCGGGATTCGAAAGCTTGTGGCGGCGGGAACGATAGGCGCTGAAGAGAAAGTGGTTGCCGTGTTGACCGGCAATCTGATGAAGGATTCGGATTACATTTACCGGTATCACACCGGCAATTTGAAAACGCCCGGTGGAGCGGAGATTCACTCCACCTTCGGCAATGCACCCCGGACCGTATCAACCAATGCCGGGGAGGTGATTCGATTGTTGGATCAACTGTAAAAGGGGCGGTCTACCAGCGGTTCTTGCTTCCGCCGAAATCGCGCTGGCGTCCACCGCCGCCGGCTCCGGCACCACCGCGATCACTGCGCTGTTCCATCGGCCGTGCTTCGTTCACGACCAGGGCACGGCCCAGCAATGCGCGTCCGTTGCAGGCCTGGACAGCCTGATTAGCCACTGAGTCGTCCACTTCGACAAAACCGAATCCCCGGGCCTCGCCGCTGAAGCGGTCCTTGAGGATATTCACGCTCTGGACCTGCACTCCCGCTTCGGCAAAAAATGCCTGTAGATCTGAATCGGTGGCCTTGTAGGGAAGGTTCCCCACGAAAAGCTTGGTCACTGTCACCCTCCTTGTTACTAAATGTTCGGAACCGCAGGGATCTGCATGGATGGACGAGAACGAAGTCACTGCCAAGAGGAAAACTGCCAGCTCCAAACGAAGCTACCCCTTTATAGTCCCATAGGATTCATAAGGATATGTTGCCGGGGCCACAAACCCGGGAAAGCTTCGGGCGGGCTATCGTGGCGTGATCAGGCCGCCCAATTTGTTCTCCTCCCGATCGGGCGGTGAGATGTGCGAATATTCCGGGAAGAACTTGGGCGCGTAGGGGTCCAGCACCAGAACATTCTGTCCGCTGGAAAATTCGCCGTTCTGAGCGAGGGATCTCGCCTCATCGAGCGCTGCTGCTCCGGGCAACCCGAGCAGGAGGCCGCAAGTGGCCGCGACCTCGCGAGCAAAAGCGAAAGCTGAGGGTCGGCGCTTTTTCCAATCCACTACGGCAATTTGGGGACTCTCGCCGCTAGAAAAGGCTTGTCTGAAGGCATCGACGGACAGCAGCTCGTCTTCGGGGAGCACCAGAAAATCCGGTGATGGAGCCGCGATTTCCTGAACCAGTGCGGAAGCGGCGCTTACTGCGGCTTCGCGTAGCAACCCGGCTTCGATCCGGGGCGCCGATCCGTACCGGACCTTGGCACCGTAGATCAAAAGCTCGCCGACGAGGGTGTCGGGCGCGTAGCCTTCCAATTGGAGTTCGATGGGTACGTTTGCGATCGCGGCAGCGGCGGCCAATGGCAAAGCGAGCCAGGGCTGCGCGGCCACGACAATTGTCGTATCATTCGTGCCCGCCAGCTCATCTACTAGGCGTCGGGCGAGACGATCTCCCCAGGACCCTGTGCTGCTCGTCGACTCGAGCTTGACGCGGCAGCCAATACTACCCTGCGAAGCCGCGAGTACTAGAGGTGCCGTACGGGTTGAAAACGGTGACATACCCGTTTGCTGGCAAACCTTCGTACCAGTAACGGTATGTATTGCACGTTCGGTTCTCATCCTACTCATAATCTAACTTATTTACTCTCAATTAAGTAGAGCAGATGCAAGCGGTTACGCGAGTTACGGGCGCAAAAACAAGCGGGCGGGAACCCGTAATGAACAGTGGTAAAAATTCTCACCTTGTGTAAAAATGATTCTAACGGTCGCCATGTAGCGGCCAGAAGGAGCATACGTGCACTATCCGCTCAGTCCCGACGAGCACGCGGCGATGTCGCGCTGCTTGGCGCACGTTCGCAAACAGATTCAGGACGCCTCAGACTTGTTCGCCAGCCGGTATGGAAAAGACAGCAGCATCGCTGAGATCGCTGTGAAGACACTCGTCTCAGCCACCCTGCTGGAACATGAACTCATGTTGCTGGAAGCACCGCCGGATCCGCTTCGTCCGCCCGGTGCAGCGGAAGAACTTTCCAGTTCCGTACTGTAGTTCTTCGCCCGCTTTTTGTACACTTTCTTTTGATGAGGACTCGCTTCACCGCGACCATGTTGCTCGCCGGTCTGGCTGGGGTCAACTGCCCTGCCTCCGAAGTGGTTCATCTCGTGAATGGGTTCGACATTCGCGCGGCTTCGCACGCCGGCGAAGGTGAAACGGTTACACTCTCGACTGCGAGCGGCACGATCCAGATCGCGCGTAGCCAGATCGCCAGTATCGAAACTTTTCCCGATCCTCCGGCCATCACTCATCCCGAAGTCCCGGTCGTACGCTCCCCGCTGGAACAACTCAGCGCGGCGGCATCGGCGCAGGGTAACGCGCCTGAATTCGCGCGCCTCGTGCGCAGCGTGGCCATCGTAGAATCGGGGCTGAACCCGGAGGCAATCTCGCGCAAAGGGGCTATCGGATTGATGCAGTTGATGCCCGCTACGGCAAGGAGCCTGGGCGTAAAACCGCAAGATCCGGCGCAAAATGCCACCGGAGGAGCGCATCTTCTGGCGCAATTGCTCGAGTTCTTCCATTTCGATTCGGTACGAGCGCTGGCAGCCTACAACGCCGGCCTTGGAGCGGTTCAAAAGTATGGTGGAGTGCCACCATTTCCGGAGACCCAGGCTTACGTGCGCCGGGTCTTAAAGGTGTATGCACAGTTGACCGCAGCCGAAGCGCACGCGGCCGCGGGGGTCGCGCATTAAAGGGAATGTTGCATTGCCGGACCGGAGCTGACCATGCCTCCTGAAGCCGCGCCCTTCGAATCGTTAGAACAGATACACGGCCTGCGCGAACTATATCAGCGCGCGTTCCGCGATCTCCGTCCGCGCACTCAGATGCCGGAAGTTCGGATTCGCTTTCGCAAATACGCGAACGCCAATAGCCGGATACGGCTCGCCAGCGGCCAAATGGAAGTTGACATCAGCGACACACTTCAATCGGCGCCGCCCACAGTGCACGAAGCGCTGGCCTACATACTGATTGCAAAGCTATATCGCAAACCGGTCGATCCGAAGCTGCTCGCGCGCTACCGTCACTACTTAAACCGCACCGACGTCCGGCGCACGATCCAGCACGTTAAGCGCGCGCGGGGGCGCAAATGCTTCGCGCCGCCAAACGGCCGCCATTACAACTTGCTCGAAATGTTCGATCGGCTGAATTTCCAGTATTTTCATGGGCTGATGTCGCGCCCTGAGCTAGGCTGGAGCATCCGCGCTTCGCGCACTACGCTCGGACACTATGATCCGTGCCACCACGTGATTGTGCTGAGCAGATTCCTCGATTCCGAGCTGGCGCCTCGCTCAGCCGTCGAGTTCGTCATGTTCCACGAAATGCTTCATCTGAAATATCCGACGGAACATCGGGGTGCGCGCCGCTGTGTGCACACACCGGAATTCAAGGCAGCGGAGAGGGAGTTTTCAGGGTACGAGGACGCCCGGAAGCGACTGCACGAATTTCTACAAGCTTCCGGGACGTAAGGACGCTACTTAGGCAGCAGCAGGGGAAACGCTGCGGACGATAGCGGACAGATTTTCGAGCTCCGCGATCAGCTGGTGGGCAGAAAGCGCCCGCAGGCCCAACCAGCAGAGACCATAGCGCAGTTCGGCACCGATGACGCTAATGGAAAACCGGACCTTCACCCAGACCAGCTTGGAGAGGAAGGCCGACTGATCGGTTTCCGATTGGGACACGAGAATCCTGGCGAGCAAATGCAGCCGATTGAAATCCGCAATCATGCGGTTCAAGTATTGTTTATAGATCCGAAGCCGGTCCCGGCGGAACTTCCGGTAAAGGCGCCAGTCAAAGCCGGGCTGGCGTGACAGAAAAGAGAAATCCTGGTCGGTGAGGAGGTTCTCCATCGGATGATAAGATCTCGACGAAAACCGCTCGAGCCAATCGGGGGATAACTCTTCGACATTGCAGCCTTTGACAAGCCGCAACAGAGCAGGAAGAATCAGACCTGCGCTGGCTACTAATAGAAGTACCGATATAACTGCTAGAACTGGTGTCAAACCGTTCTCCGTAATCAATACAGTACTAGAAGTCTGGTTCTAAATCAATAGGACTTAGGACAGAAATTGAAGGCTATCGCGTAAAAATCTCTCACCCTCAGTTTTTTCCTCCCCGTAACAGGGCCGCATTCATGCGTTCGAGCTCGCGAATGACGTCCTGCCGGTTCGCTGGGCTCGCCCAACTCCGGCCCACTCGGATTTTTGAGCGTTCGCCCTTGGCGCTAATGGCGAGCATCCAGTAGGCGCAACACGCCGGAAGCACGACGAGGGTGATCTCGCGCAGGTCCCGTTCCGCGAGTGCGGGCAGGAAAGCGGCGCCGAGGATCGAAGCCGTGCGGAACAGAAAATAGATCGTCAGTCCAATGCTGAACAGCAAGATATTGCGCGGCATCTGGACGGGGAAC
Source organism: uncultured Acidobacteriaceae bacterium (assembly GCA_963795905.1). GTDB lineage: Bacteria > Acidobacteriota > Terriglobia > Bryobacterales > Bryobacteraceae > Bog-105. The sequence goes on from CAWCJG010000007.1 coordinate 225,391, forward strand.
CACAACACGAACAGGGAAATCCCGAGCAGGACGAGCAGGGCCACCACGCTGACGGTCCGCTCAATCAGCAGCCCATATAGGGCAATCCTTCCCATTTCTCCGTGTACCGGAGGCGCCGAACGCGACAGATCGATGACCAGGACGACCGCAATCGCACTGGCGATCACAAATCCGATACGAAGTAAGAACTGAGAAAACGAAAGCACACCAGGAAGGTTGGCCAGAATCGCATCCAGCAGCGCGTACACCATCCACAGGGTCAGCACCCACCCGGGAACCGCAAGCGCAAGCCAAACCACTCGGTAATCAAAACGCAGGTGGAGAACTCCGCCCAGCATCACCGCCGTGGTACTCGCCACTTCAAAGGCGAGGAAGGCAGAGAAGAGCCGGTAGACCTGGTGTAAACGCAGACTCAACAGCCGAACAATCACACATAGGCCGAGGACAATTCCGATCGATAGCAGTATGCGTGTCGAAATCATGCAGTGGGGGTAGCTAATTGAATATAGGTCAAGATGTTACCCCGGGCAACGTAAGATGATTGTAAATTCGCTAACGGTTTAGTTAATGACCGGCCATTTGGGGCTATTCGGGTCGGGCTCGGGCACATTGATGCGAGCGACCGGCCATTTGGGGCTATTCGGGTCGGGCTCGGGCACATTGATGCGAGCGACCGGCCACTTGGGGCTATTCGGATCGGGTTCGGGAACGTTGATGTGCGACACGGGCCATTTCGGGCTATTCGGATCCGGCTCGGGAACGTTTATGTGGAGTACCGGCCATTTCGGACTGTTCGGGTCTGGCTCAGGAACATTGATATGGGCCACCGGCCACTTGGGGCTATTCGGATCGGGTTCGGGGATGTTGACATCGGGCACCGGCGTGCTGCTGGAAGTGGTAAGTTCGGCTGCGGTGGCGTCGCTGCCGTGCTGCAAAACAGCGGCGCTGCTCAAGCTGGCTGACAATGCAACGATTGCCGATGCGGTAAAAATGCCATTGTAAAAACGTGTCTTCATCTTTTTGCCCTTTCGTGATACGGTTGCTGGAAACGCAGCAACAACGCTCTGGAGCTAAGTTAGCGTGTGTTAGTACTGGCACGTAGGGGTAGTGCTAAAGGTTTTCTGTAGGCGGAACGCGAGGTGGAGCGGTACTTTAGTACTGTTTTGCCGAAAGGGCGCAGTTGTATGATAGAGGCGCAAGGTGAATGGTGGTAAATAGCTCAAAGTCACTAGAGGCCCAGGCCACCAGCGAAATTATTCGCCGCGAGCTCAATTTCATAACGACTGCGTATGGGCAACTCGTTTACCTGGCCGGACTGCTAGACCCGAACACTGGACGCTATAATCACTTCGGCGTTTCCGCCGCGCCTGATCCCGAATCGAGTGTGTTGTGGCGGCGTCAGCACGAGACCGTTTTTCGCGATTGGATTGAAATGCCTCTTGAGCGAAAAATGGCGGATGTCGAGTTGTATATTCGGAGCCTTGCCGGGGTGAATCGATCCGAATTAATCGATGCCTGGCTGAGACTCACGCCATATAAGTACCTGGTACCCGCCTCAATTCAGGGCCCAGAACGGCAGAAGCACGTCTCGGACTTTGAAGCCATTTTGGGTTTGCTCAAAAACGTATACGGTGTCGCTTCGCCGAATCCAAACGCATAGCAACCCCAATTACCTGACCAACAATTTCACCGTCATCTGGCGTACTTAATAATTCCGGATCCAAACCGGAAGCGGGATGATATTGCAGAAATAGCTTGTTGTGGCGTAGCGAACACCACGCGCAGGAATAACCCTGCCGCCTCTCGACCAGATAAATGGGCCGGTCCGCGTCGCTTGTCCAGGGGCCGTTTTCCGGCCGGCGCCGTTTCTCATCGATCTGCGCAAAAGCGCCGGGGTGAATCAATGGATACATGCTCCAATCGTCTGTGCCAATCAGCGCGTAGCGACGTCCCGGATGGAGCTTTGCGAGGATGCCGGGGAAGGGCGATTGCGCTGATTCCCTTCCGATGAAGAGCGTTTTTCGGAGCGCCGGATCGCTGGCTGCAGCCGGTTTGGAGGAGGCGCAGCTTTCGGCCGCGTCCAATTCGACGATCCGCGTGCGTATGTGATCGATCCGCGCCGTATCCGCTGGCAACTTTGCAAGGTTCACTCCGTACCAGGCCAACACCGTGTGAAAGCCCAAACCGTAAACGGCAGAAAGCGAATACATTCTGAAGATCGAAGGCACGGTACCCTGGTTCTCGATGTCGGCCAGCCGGCTGAGCCCCATCGCGAACTCCTGATTGCCACGTGCACGCGCAATCAAGTGCGATGCTTCCTGAACATCGCGGTACTTCAAACCCAGCCGTTCTCGGATTTCCCGGAGCCGCCGCCCGGGATCGGGCATGACCTCGTCACGCGCTTGCATTTTCCCCCTTCCGGATTGTTCTGATTCCGGAACAACCAACCCCACTATATCCGGTTGCGAGCGCGAAGAAAAGAACGACAGCGGTACTCTGATTGGCAGGATTGCCGTGAGACCAAAACAGCCGCGAGGCCGCAAAACGTTTGCTTTTCAAGGGGAACTTGGCGCATTCAGCCAGGCTGCAGGGGAGAAGATGCTAGGCGAATCCCTTGGGCCAGCGCCTCGGCCTTCGTTCAAGGATGTGTTCGAGGCCCTACAGAGCGGGGCGTGCGCCGCCGCCGTACTTCCCATGGAAAACACGCTACATGGCAGCGTTCACGAGAACTACGACTATCTCCTGGAGTTCAATTTTCAGGTGACGGGCGAGACCAGCCTGCGGATTTCGCATCAGCTGATCGGCATGCCCGGGACGCGCTTAAAGGATGTTCGGCGTGTTTTCTCCCACCCCGTTGCTCTGAACCAGTGCCGCGAGTTCTTCCGGCAGCATCCCGAAATGGAAGCGGTTCCGTTTTATGACACTGCGGGCAGCGTTAAGATGCTGGCGAATGAGAGGCCCGCGGCATCGGCCGCCATTGCCTCGGCTTCAGCCGCTTCCATCTACGCGGGTAAGGTTCTGCAGCGCGACATCGAAGACGATCGTCAGAACTTTACCAGATTTTTTCTGCTATCGAAACGCACACGGAAAGACGCCGACCCCGTGAAGCCGTGGAAGACGTCGTTGGTGTTCACTCTGCAAAACAGCCCGGGTTCGCTGTTTCGAGCCATGGCCTGCTTCGCTCTGCGAGATCTCAACCTGACTAAAATCGAGTCGCGTCCGCTTCGCGGAAAACCATGGGAATACCTTTTCTATGTGGACCTACTCGGCTCGGCGAACGACGGGCCGGTTCGGAATGCCCTGGCTAATCTAGCAGAGCTGACCGACTTTCTGAAGATATTAGGATCCTACCAGCCTACCGCATAGTAACTTAAATGTCATAGTAGAGCGCAAACTCATACGGGTGAGGCCGTAAGCGTACCGCTTCGGCTTCGGCTTTCCTTTTATAAGACACGAAAGTTTCGATCAGTTCTTCTGAAAATACGTCTCCTTTCGTCAAAAAAGTGTGATCCTCTTCGAGACACGTAAGGGCTTCATCGAGCGACCCCGGCATGGACGGCACTTTCCGCAATTCCTCGCTCGAAAGGTCATAAATATCCTTATCGAGCGGTTCGCCCGGATCTACACGATTTAAAATTCCGTCCAGGCCCGCCATCATCATGGCGGCGAACCCGAGGTATGGGTTGCTTGAGGGGTCGGGGGGCCGGAATTCGATGCGCTTCGCCTTGGGACTGCTGGAGTACATGGGAATTCGGACCGCAGCCGACCGATTCCGGCGGGAATAGGCAAGATTTACAGGGGCTTCATACCCGGGCACCAGCCGTTTGTAGCTATTGGTGGTCGGCGCAATGATGGCGGACAATGCGCGCGCGTGCTTCAGAAGCCCGCCGATGTACCATAGCGCCGTCTGGCTGAGGCCGGCGTAGTTATCGCCCGCAAACAAGGGCTTGCCGCCTTGCCAGAGGCTCTGGTGCGTGTGCATCCCGCTGCCGTTATCGCCAAAAAGCGGCTTCGGCATGAAAGTCACCGTCTTGCCGTACTGATACGCCACATTCCGGACGATGTACTTGTACAGCATCATGTTATCGGCCGACTTCACGAGGGTGTCGAAACGTTGATCGATCTCGCATTGGCCACCAGTCGCGACCTCGTGGTGATGACATTCGATGGTGAGCCCACACTCGACCATGGTTGCCACCATTTCGCTGCGTAAATCCTGGTAATGGTCAGTGGGTGGGACCGGGAAATAGCCTTCTTTGTAGCGGGGCCGATAGCCGAGATTGTTGTGCTCCCGCCCCGAATTCCAGCGGCCCTCTTCCGCGTCAATGAAGTAATACGAGCTGTGCTGGTTCTGGTCAAAGCGAATATTGTCGAAGACAAAGAACTCCGCCTCTGCCCCGAAATAAGCAGTATCGGCGATACCGCTGTTGTTCAAATACATCTCGGCTTTTTTAGCAATCCAACGCGGATCGCGGTCGTAATGCTGGCGGGTAATTGGATCGATGATGTCCCCCAGCATCACCACCGTGCGGGTTTCGGCGAAGGGATCCATGAAAGCGGTTGCAGGATCCGGAATGATGAGCATATCGCTTTCGTTGATGGCCGCCCATCCACGGATACTCGAACCGTCAATGCCAAAGCCGTCCTCGAACGAGCCCTCATCGAGCATGTTGATCGGATAGGAAATGTGCTGATTCAGCCCGGGAAGGTCGGTAAAACGTAGATCCACCTGCCGGGCGTCGTTCTTCTTGGCGTATTCCAGAAGTTCCTTAGCGTTCATATCTCCTCTTCAACAAGCATCACTTTATCCCATGCGCGAACGGTAGATGGCGGAAGCCCCTAGGCGCGGGCTCTGATACAGTGCTCGGAGTGTTTCTGCGCGCGCTCAGCTTATGCGTGGCCCTGGGTCTCACGGCCGTAGCGGCAGAAGGCAGCGATATTGTGGACCAGATCATGCCCCGCGAACCCGGGCAGCCGGTGCGTTTGGGTAGACTCACACGAAGGGACGCGATCACCCGACTGCTGCAGGCCCGACAGGCTGCCTCCGGCAAGCGCAGTTATCAGGTCGCTTTTTTGCTTGCAGCTCTCGACGCGGACTACGTTCACAATCGTGACATTCTGATTGCATGTCTCACTCCCCATACGGGATTGAGAGACTGTGATGAGGACGAAATAGGGTTCCTGACGGACTTATACGCCTTGGCGCATAGAGACGTCCTGCCGTTCATTGTTCGGCTTAGGTCCATCGAGTGATGGCGCGAGTGCCGAACTTCTTGGGGGGGTCTATGAAGACGTGCTTGCGAGGCACTCCGGCGACTTTCTGCAAGCAATGCGCGGGCTCACGGCGGTGCAGAGGGCGCGGATCTGCTCGCTAGCGGGCGACGGTGACGGAGGTGGAATGGACCCCATCGTCGCGCATCGCATTCACGATAACCTGCGCGGCATCGGTTCTAAGCCAGCTTTAGCCTGCCTTGGCCAGATCGAACGAGCGAAGACCGGCGCGCAGCAACGGCCGTGAATCTACTCGAACGCAATCACCTCATACTCGTCGATTGCCCCCAAGGTGAGATATAGCTCGGTCTCGCGCACCTCAAATGGAGCTCGTTTTCCATTACTCAGCGTCGTAACCTGACTAGGCCGAACACCTTTCGGAAGCGTCAGGCGAATTCTCTGGGCCCCCACAGGACAGATCGCGGTGGTGGGACCTTTCATCAGAGCCGGTGTCGTGTAGTTCACGATATGCAATGCCAGGCCCGGCTCCGTTTGCCAGTAGAAAATGTCGAATAACCCGGGGCCGACGACCTCCGCACTGAATGGATTGCGCGCGGCCCAGCGCACAGCGTTCTGCATCAGGCGCCCCAGATCCGGATTCCATGTCCGCCAGAACGTCCGGTCGATGTCGCTGCAGAAGTAAACCACGCGGCCGCGGCCGGCTTGCTCACGTACGATGACTTCAGACCCCGCGGTCCGATCGGACTGCGGGAAGACGAACTCTACCGGATATGCGGGTATTGGCGGTATTCTGGTCAGAATCGGATCCGGCACGTCCGCAATCGGAACTCGATGGATTGGGCCCGGGAGGATTGTCGTTTCGCGAAAGCCGTTGAGCAAAGGATGGGAGCGCTCGATCTGGAGATACGAATTTTCAAGCGGCCCTTCCGCCTCGGCTTTCTTCCGAACTCCGAATACATCGGCCAAGCCGAAGTCGTTCCGCGCCTGGCCCCATTCGTCATAAAGCGGAGCTCTCAAAGGTCGCGCAGATCGCTCCGCCCAAATGGTTGTAGTCGCGCAGGCCGGCGCAGGCGCGCTCGGATAACAGCGCGGCATCGGGCAATACCACCACCCTGTAGTCAGCCAGGCGTTCCGACGACAGGTCTTCGTCATGCACGAGGTCAAACGGAATCCGCGCTTCCAGCAGCGCATAATAGAAGCCTTGCAGCGCATCGGTGTTGCCTGCAAGTTTGGGATGCCACACCTGCGTCCTTTGCGGCCAGACCAAAGCCACATCCGCCAGTGAGCGGCGATTGAAATAATGCTTCTCGTTCGCCGCCAGCCAATCGAAGAACCGAGTCGTGGGCTCTTCCCATCGGGTATCCTTTGGACTCCCGCCAAGCCAGGTTTCCCAAGGCGTCATGCCGCTCGCCGCCGTCTGCGCCAGCCATGAACGCATCTCCGCCGGCGCTTTGCTGGCATGCCGCCAAACGGCATCGCTGAGGTTATAAGCGCTGGTGACATTCGTCGCCGTGCGGCCGCGCATCAGGCTGTAACATACGCGTCCCTGCTGCGCACAATCCCATAACGGTGTCTCGCCAGTCCGGTCCTGGTGATCCGCGTTCATCCAGCGACACTCTTGCGCGATACGCGCGAGGTCGGTTTCCGCGCGAATGCTGCCGCCCAGGTTCCCCACGTACACGCGATCCGACCTTCCCTGCTCTGCTGTAGCCTGCCAGAGTTTCCAAATAGCCAGCACGCGATCGACCCGCCACTCGACCCATCGCCGATAATTCGGGTCGGCACGATCGACGCGCATCGGGAGATCGGCCGCGAACGCATCCCTATACTTCCCGCGGCACACCGCGCAATAACAGATCTCCCCGAGACCTGTGCTGGGCCACCCATTCGTGTAGAAGCCGTCGCAATCGTACCGGTCGCGCAACTCCGTAATGATGGCGGTCATGTGGTCGCTCGAAATACTCGCCAAACATGCACGTGCGATAGAGCTCAGGACTGGTATGGTGCGGAACCGGGTTGTTATCGCGGTCGCGCGCAAACCAGAGTGGCTGGGCTTCTAAGGCGTCATCGAATCCCCAGTTCGGATCAAGTCGAGCCACCACGCGCATGCGGACGCGGCGCATTGCTTCCGCAAATTCTCCAAAAACATCGCGCTCGCCCAGATATTTCGACCTTCGTTGGTAAGGAACCTGCGTCGGATAGAAGGCCACGATTCCGCCCGCGCTGACAATCAGACCGTCAGCTTTGCATCTGGCCCAAAACTGCACCCACTCGGCGACATTGACTGTTGATGCATCCTTCTCGTTGAGATTCGGCTGCCCAAGACGCCGGATGCGCTCGTACCAATAGGGTTTTCGGAGCGCCTCGGCGGAACCGCTTGCGAACCCGCCGCTTGCTAGAAGAACGCCTGCGTTGAACTCTCGCCTGGTCATGGCTGCTTCCGTTTATAGCAGTCATTGCCGCTGCCCATCCGGTCCAGTGAACTGGGTGCGTGTAACTGCGCCAGGGACACGGCGCGCCTGACGGTCCTCAAGACCGTGATACCGCTCTAACGTTCAGGCTCGATAGAAATTTCGAAAAGTTTCGGCCAGAGTTTCCCGGTCACAAGCAAATGGCCGGTCGCGGGATCGTAGGCAATTCCGTTCGGGACAGCTTCGGGGCTAGTCGCTTCCTTCGGCTGCAATCCGCTGATATCGATCCATGCCGTCACTTCGCCCGTCGCCGGATCGATGCGTGCGATCCGGTCTTCGTGCCAGACATTCGCGTACAGGACGCCCTTCACCCATTCGAGTTCGTTCACTTTCCGGATCTGTTCCGAACCATCGTGCACCGTGATGGTGCGCGTCACCGCAAAGGTCTTCGGATTCAGGCACCGGATCACCGGCGTGCCGTCACTCATGTAAATGGTGTGCCCGTCGTTTGTAAGTCCCCAGCCTTCGCCCGAGTACTGAAAGCTCCCAATTCTCTTCAAGGTCACCGGATTGTAAATGAAACCGAGCTGCGATTCCCAGGTGAGTTGCACCAGGCGTCCACCGAATCAGCGTGATCCCTTCGCCAAACACCGAAGAGGGCAGGTCGATTTTCTGGATTACCTGGCCGGTCTTCAGATTCTCTTTGAGCACTTCGGAATGACCGTACAAACCGCTACTCTCGTACAGAACGCCGTTGCGGTACTCGAGACCTTCCGTGAAGTTATTCGCGTCGTGCGGATAGGCGTGAACCACGCGATACGTCAGCTTGTGGGCGGGGGCAGCCGCAGCGCGATTCCAGATCGCGGTTACGGCTGATGCAGGCGGTCAGTAGCCGCCAGCCGAAAGGCACGTCGAGACACTTAACTGGCGAGCACCGGTGGCATGTAGAAGTTTTCACCGAGGTAGATGCGGCGCACTTCCGGATCGTTGCCGAGCGATTCGGGTGAACCGGCCCGGAAAATCCGGCCCGCGTTGATGATGTATGCGCGATCGGTCACAGCCAGCGTCTCGCGCACGTTATGATCCGTGACCAGGATGCCAATGCCGCGCGCCTTCAGGTCTCCAATGATGCGCTGCAGTTCGAGTACCTGAATCGGATCGATCCCGGAAAACGGTTCATCCAGCAGAATGAAATCCGGCTCGAGCACCAGCGAGCGCGCGATCTCACAGCGCCGCCTCTCGCCCCCCGATAGCATGTAGCCCTTGCTGTGCCGCACCGTCTCGAGGCCCAGGTCCTCGATCAACTGATTCATGCGTTCCCGGCGCTCCCGGCTGTTGAGCGGCAGCGTCTGCAGGATCGCCATAAGGTTATCCTCGACGCTCAGCTTGCGGAACACCGAAGCTTCTTGCGGCAGATAGCTGAGCTTCCGCCGGGCCCGCTGATACATCGGAAGATGCGTGATCGGTTCGTTGTCGAGCAGCACCTCGCCGTTTTCCGGACTGATCAGCCCGACGGTGATGTAAAACGAGGTCGTCTTGCCCGCGCCGTTCGGGCCGAGTAATCCCACAACTTCGCCCTGCTGCACCCGAATGGAAACGTTGTCGACTACTTTGCGGCCGCTATAGGACTTCGAAATTTCGACGGTTTGAAGAGTTCTGAGCCCAGTGGACACGCTTATCCTCTATGATACGCGCACATGAATCGTTTTCGCTGGAAGGAGTGGACCGCTTGCCTGGCTGTTGTCGCATTCGCCCTGCTCAGATTGGCTCATCGGGACCTGCTCTGGTCGGATGAGGACTATCATCTTGCCGCCGCGCTGAACATTCTGCACGGCAAGATTCCCTATCGCGATTTCTGGTACGACAAACCGCCTCTCGATGCTTTCTATTACCTCCTCATCGGAGCGCATTGGGGCTGGGCGCTTCGCGTTCTCGACGCCGTGTATGTGTGCCTCGCTTGCTGGCTGGCCTTCCGTCTTGCGCGGGATCTCTGGAGCGAAATCGAAGGCTTTGTCGCGGCCGTGTTGCTGGCGTTTTTCCTCGCCTTCTATCTTCCGGCAGCGGTCATCCCGTTCGCGGCGGACGCGCTATTGATTGTGCCCCAGCTTGCCGCGATTTTGTGCGTGCAACGGCGCTGTTTTGTGTGGTCGGGAGTATGGGGTGGTGTCGGCTTTCTTGTAAACGCCAAGAGCTTATTCGTTCTCGCCACCTGTGCCGCGTGGGCCGCAACGGACGCGGGCTGGGTCGTGTTCGGATTCGCGGTTCCCGTCATTGTGCAATGCAGTGTGTTGGTCGCGCTCGGTGCGTGGTCTGGCTACGTCACGCAAATCTGGCAGTGGGGCCTTGTCTACACACGCAGCTCGCCCGCCGTCGACGTCGTAACAAATGGCGCTCGCCGTGTTTTGGATTGGACAGGCTTTCACGCCCCCCTGATTGTGGGCGCGGCAGCCAGCCGTATCCGGAATTGGCGATTGTGGATGTGGCTGGCGATCTCCTTCGCCGCGGTCTGCCTGGGCGGACGTTTCATGCCGCGCTACTTCCTGCAACTGCTCCCGGCCCTGTGCGTCATCGGCTCTCGCGGGTTCGTGATGGTGTGGCGAAAGAACGCACGCACTGCCGCCCTCGCCTGGGGCATTTTGCTCCTGATTCCTGCCGTTCGCTTCGGGCCGCGCTACGTTCAACTCGCGATCGATCCCCGCCCGCATTGGGCCGATGTGCAGCTGGACGAAGACAGTTGGGCGGTTGCGGAAGGGCTGGCTCAACGCAGACATTCCGGCGACACTCTTTTCGTTTGGGGCTATCGTCCTGACATTTACGTGTACGTGCGGCTGACCCCACCGGGCCTCTTCTGGGACTCCCAGCCGTTAACTGGAGTACCGGCTGATCGTCATCTCACAGCTTCTGCGCCCGTCTACGGACCGGAGGCCGCACGGAACCGCAGCGCAACTTGTACTCACTCGCCCAACCTTTATCGTGGACGGTCTTGGCCTGCTGAACCCCCGCCTGTCGCCTGAAACGTATCCCGAAGTTCGCGATTGGCTGCACGGCTATAAGGAGATCTTCCGCACGCAGTTGAGCGTTGTGTATGAGCGCAGACAATGAGGAGCGGACATCTGCCATGCCCGACGCCCGTCTACTCCATCCAAAGACGCACTATATCTGATAACGTACTAGTATGTCGGCTGCGGATCTCTTACCCCTATCGCCCGCGTATTTCCACATTCTGCTCTCGCTTGGCGAAGGCGAGCGCCACGGCTACGCCCTGAAGCGAGAAATCGCGGAACGCACCAACGGCAAACTGAAGCTCGGCCCCGGCGTGCTGTATGGCTCCATCAATAGGATGCTGGAACTCGGGTTGATCGAGGAATCCGACGAACGCCCGGACCCGCATCTCGATGATCAGCGGCGGCGTTATTACCGCATTACGACCTTCGGCAAGCAAGTAGCACGTGCGGAAGCGGCCCGCATGCGCGAACTCGCCGAAATCGCCGCGACCACTTTCGGGAGGACCAAACATGCTTAGGCTCTACCGAACTCTTCTGAAGCTCTTCCCCGCAGGTTTCCGCGAAGAGTATGCGAGCGCGATGGAACAGGAATTTCGCGACGAATTGGCAGAATCGCCAAGCTTCCCACGAATCGTCTGGCTCTGGATGAGGCTGCTGTTCGATCTGGCAGTATCCATTCCGCGGCAGGTTGCCATCGAAGCTTTGCGTGACAGCAAGCACGCCATCCGCGTGTGGGCGAAACATCCGTGGCAAGCGGGATTTGCGATCACAGTGTTGGCGGTTGCAATCGGGGTCTGCGCCGGTGTGTTCAGCGTGGTCAACGCCACACTTTTGCGATCGCTTCCATTCCGGGATGCAGACCGGCTCGCTGCATTGGTTCACTTTATTCCTCCGCACAGCAGCGCGAGCCAATTCGAGAACTGGCGCACTAATTCCACTTACTTAGACGACGCGGCCCTATTCGAAGAAGGGGATTTCAACATTGGCAATAGCGATCGTGTTTTGCACGCTCATGCTGCGCAGACATCCTGGAATTTCTTCTCCCTTCTGGGCGTCCAGGCATTCGCGGGGCGCACCTTCAGTAAAACGGATGACAACGCCGCAATCCTGAGTTACAGTCTTTGGCAGGCTTTGTTTGCGGGAAGCGAAAAGGTCGTCGGTTCGAGCGTGAAATTTGCGGGCAAGGCGGTGACTATCGTCGGCGTAATGCCTCCGGATTTCGATTTTCCGGCGGACACCCGGGTTTGGCTCTCGGCTCATTACTCAGCGGGTAATAACGGGTGGGGAACGATCGCTCGCTTGAAAACAGGACTCAACTGGGACCAGGCGCAATCCGCTTTTGTCGCGGATGTCCATCGTCTTGAGCCGCATCGAGCCTTCCGGGCCACCTGGGTACCCCGTCTGCTGCCCTTACGCGATCGACTGGCGGGCCGGGTCAAACGAGCATCGCTCCTACTGCTCGCCGGCGTCCTCCTGATCCTTCTGATAGCCTCCGCCAACCTTGCGAATCTCATGATGGCGCGCACCATCGATCGGCGACATGAACTCTCGATTCGCTCCGCGATCGGAGCAAGTCGCGCCAGAATCATCCAACAGCTCGTTACGGAATGTCTTCTACTTGCGTTGACGGCGGCTGCCCTGGGCCTTGTCGTCGCCTGCTGGGCGGCCTGGATCACCGCGAAAGCGCAACCGGCGGCATTGGCTTCGCAAACCTACTCCGTTTTCGATCTTCGCGTCATTGCCTTCATGATCGGGCTTTCCCTCTTCAGCACGATCCTGTTCGGGCTGGTGCCGGCTTTGATCGTGGGACACAGTCACTCTTTTGAAGCGCGTGGTTCGACCGAGCTTCGCCGTTCCCGCTTCGTCCGGCACACTTTGGTTGCTGCGCAAGTCGGACTGTGCCTGATTCTGCTCGCTGCGGCCGGATCGATCACGCGAGCCTTCTCGCACGTGTTACAAGTTGATCGCGGATTCAGTGCTCATGGGTTGGTGACTGTGACCGTCTCGCTCGCCGGAACCCGGCGCCAGTCCCCTGCAGAGCAATCCGAGTATTTCCGGGAAATGCTGGACCGGGTGCGCAGAATTCCGTTCGTGCAGTTCGCTAGTGCAACTCAGTTCCTGCCGCTCGACGCGAAGGCCTTCCTCGGCGGTCCATATGCCGTTGATGGCCATCCCTCAAAGCCCGGAACGGCAACCGACATCATCCCTGTCATGGCGGATTACTTTGCTGCAACCGGGGGCAAACTGATTTCCGGGCGCGACATCAGTCCCGCAGAACTCCAATCGGACGCGGCCGTGGCAGTGGTTAACGACACCTTCGCGCGCCTGACGCTCGGAACAACCGATGCGGTAGGACATCTGGTCACCGATCCCGACAGGCGAGTTCGCAAGATCATCGGCGTTGTGAAGAGAGTCGACTTCATGGGTCAGTGGATTTCAGATGCGTTCGACGTCGATCCTCCGGAGGTCTTTGTTCCCGAACATGATCCTTCGGGCTTTCCGTCGATCGTCGTGGTTCGCGTGACGGGCAATCCCGAGCAGCACGTAACCGCAATTCGAGACAACATCCAATCGATCGACCGGGGCGTGCCTGTCTACGACGCGCAAACGATGCAGCAACGGTTGGACAGGGTGTTTGCGCGCCCGCGGCTCTATCAAACTGCATTGGTATTCTTTGCCGCGTTCGCGTTCGTGCTGGCGATCATCGGAGTGCATTCGGTGGTGTCGTATGCAGTTACACAGAGGACACATGAGATGGGCATCCGGTTAGCATTGGGTAGCACCGCGCGACGGCTGCGCGCCTCGTTCCTGGTGCAGGGGTTGGTTCCCGTAGTTCTTGGAGCAACGTGCGGAGTCGCCGGCGCTATGAGTGCCGGACGCTTGCTCGCATCGCTCATCGACGGGGCGATGCCGCCCGATTCCATACTCTGCCTTGGGGCCGTCTTGTCGATTTGCGGTGTCGCCGGTCTAAGCCTATGGGTCGCGACGAGCCGGATCGCGCGCCTCCAGCTTGCCGACATTCTTCGCGCGGAATGAAGCCTGTCGTTTTTCTTTGTGGTGAACCCGCCGCGCAATCGCATCTAGCAGTTAGGTAGCTTTCCATCCTCGCGTCAGTGCGGGTGACTGCGTTTCGATGGCTGTCATGGCGACCCAGTTCGAGATCCTTTTGGTCGAGGACAACCCCGCCGACGTGCTCCTCACGCAAGAGGCGTTCGCCGAAAGCAAAATACGCCACCATCTCTGGTGCGTCCCGGACGGCGAAGAAGCAATCCAGTTCCTGCGGCATCAGGGCAATTTCGCCGACGTGCCGCGTCCGGATGTGGTTCTACTGGATCTGAATCTGCCGAAGAAGGACGGGCGAGAGATCCTTGCTGAAATGAAGGAGGACCCTTCTCTGCGGGAAATACCAGTCATCGTGTTGACGACCTCGCAAGCCGAGCAGGACATCTTCAAGGCTTACAAATTGCACGCCAACTGTTATTTGACGAAACCGATCGACGTGGACGAATTCATCAACAAAATCCGCTCGATCGAGGACTTCTGGCTGTCCATTGTGCGCCTTCCAACGAGGTAGGCCGAGTTTCGACCTCAGACCAGGAAACATCACAGTCCCTGGAATGTCTCACAAACGGAGGCAATTGTGGCAGGAAAAAACACGGCCGTTTATGCAATCTTCCCGAACCGTACGGCGGCCGAAGAGGCTGTTGACCGTTTGCTGGCGGATGGATTCCGGAATGAAGATATTTCGGTGCTGTTGCAGGACAATGTCGGGACAAAAGATTTCGCGCACGAGAAGCACACCAAAGCTCCAGAAGGAGCCGCCGCGGGTGTGGTAGCGGGCGGTGTGATTGGTGGCACGATCGGCGCTCTCATCGGAATCGGCGTGCTTGCGATTCCCGGTGTGGGACCGCTGCTCGCCGCAGGTCCGGTCATTGCGGCGCTGACGGGCATCGGTTCCGGAGGCGTGGTAGGCGGACTAGTAGGAGCGCTTGTGGGAATGGGTATCCCCGAGTACGAAGCGAAGCGCTATGAAGGCCGCATCAAGGAAGGCGGCGTGCTGTTATCAGCACACTGCGATAACGGGGACTGGATTGCGAAAGCGAAACAGTCGCTGACTCTGAGTGGCGGCGAGGACATCGCGTCGGCATCGGAAGCCCGCGCGGACTTCGCCAACTCCGATAAGCCCCTCTCCCGAGCCGCCACCCGGGTCCCGTAAAGCCGCCATTGCCACGCATGAGCTTGGGATCGCGCGGACCGTCACCATGTGCGGTCTGCGCGTCCCCGGCTCCACTCACACCGGCTCAGAAGTTTCTAACAACCGGGCCATTACCGATGCTCGACTGCGCCTAGCGGCTCGCGATGGCTTCATGCCGTTTCGCGTGCGGCGCATAGTATTCGGTTGCAGACTGCTGCAACAATGGCTTCGAGACTGCGGTAAGCAAATAGTCTGCTGCCTCCTCGTCGCTGAGAATCGTCTCCAGCAATCTCGCAACCTGTGTTTGTCCGATCAGCCGGGCAATGGTCCGAACAGTGCCGTAGCTTGCAATCTCGAAGTGTTCGACGCGCTGTGCAGCCGCGCCCAGAGCGAGATCCGCTAACTCCGCCGGCATTTTCCGTCCTTCCGCTATCACTTCTTCGCCCTCGGCGACCAGGCCCTTCATGCCGACGCATTCTTGCTGGTCTGCTTTTGCGCCGAGAAGCTTGAGCGCTTGCTGCACGTGTTCCACATGCCTTTGCGTCTCGTGAAGATGCTGCTGGAACGCCTCTTTTAGCATCGGGTTGTGAGCCGCCGAGGCCAGCCTAGGCAGCGCCGTGGTGAGCTGCGTTTCCGCATCCAGGAGGTGCTGCAGCTGATTGATAAGAAGTTTCTCCAGATTCGCCATGACTATTGATCTCCTCTCTTTCTCGTCATTGCGTGGCCATCGCCGCCAGGTTTGCGCGTTCCGGCCAGTTCCGATTCCATCTCCTGAAACGCAGGCGCGTAGACGAGTTCCCAATCGCCGCCTTGGTTCCATGGACCGCGTATGTCTTTCTCGGCCGATTCGCCATAACCGGTGGAATCGTTGAAGAACTGATTCACCAGATCTTGCGTCGGGGGCCTCTGTCCTATCGAGAATGGCGGTTTACCCATGCTCTCGAGCGCCAGCGAAAACGCCTTCATGTGGGTAATCTCGCGCGTCATCAGAAATTGCAGAGCATCAAGCGTGCCCTGATCCTCGGTGAAATTCATCAACCGCTCGTAGACGATTTTGGCGCGAGCTTCAGCGGCAATATTGCTCCGCAGATCGACATCGAGCTCGCCGGTGATCTTCAGATAGTCCGCCGTCCAGGCATTGCCGGCCGAGTTACGCAGATCGACGCCACCGCCGCCGCAAATCGCAATGAGCGGATCGGCGTGCGCGGCATTCCGATCCGAGCCGCTGGGCTTCAGATGCATACGAGCGAGCGTACCGATGACTTCGAGATGGCTCAGTTCCTCCGTTCCTATGTCCATCAACAGATCCTTGCGCGCGGGGTCGTCGCAATTTATGCCCTGAATGGAGTACTGCATGGCGGCCGCGAGCTCGCCGTTAGCTCCGCCAAATTGTTCAAGTAGCATCCTGCCGAAGCGCGGGTCGGGCGCATCGACGCGAACCGTATACATTAGCTTTTTAATGTGGTGGTACATGGTTTCCTCAGATGCCAGGGATCCTGCCGCGCCCGGTTAACAGCAGGCGTTTGGAAATATGGATCGACGGCACTGAAGGCGAGACGCCTGTGCGCTGGAAAACAATACCTTTAGGCGGGACCGTAATTGATACAGCCGCGGAATTACTGGGAATTGCAGGTGTTTACGACTTAATTGTCCGAATCACCGCTTCCGTAAATTCCTCCGTGCTCGCCGTGCCGCCGACGTCGCCAGTCAGGTACTTACCTTCGCGGTACACCGATTCGATTGCGTTCTGGAGCGTATTGGCGCGCGCGGTCTCGCCGAGGTGAATGAGCAGCATCACGGACGACAGCATCAATGCCGTCGGATTTGCTTTTCCTTTGCCTGCGATATCCGGCGCGCTCCCGTGTACCGCTTCGAACACGGCGTGAGATTCGCCCATGTTGGCGCCCGGCACGATCCCGAGCCCGCCAACCAAACCCGCGGCCAGGTCGGAAACGATATCGCCATACAAATTCGGCAGCAACAAGAGATCGAACGTTTCCGGCCGCATGACAAGCTGCATGGACGCGTTATCGACGATCAGTTCTTTGTATTGCACGCCCGGGTAACCGGCCGCGACTTCGCGGCAACAGCGGAGAAACAGACCGTCGGCGAGCTTCATAATGTTGGCTTTATGTATCGCGGTTACCTGCTTGCGATCATTCCTCTTCGCGTATTCAAACGCGTAGCGAGCGATGCGCTCCGAAGCTGTGCGCGTGATCACCTTCAGGCTGGTGACGACGTCTTTAACGACTTCGTGTTCAAGTCCGGAATAAAGGTCTTCTGTATTCTCGCGGAAAATGACCATGTCGATCCGGACATCCTGGAAACGGGTCTTGATGCCAGGCAGCGTGCGCACCGGGCGCACATTCGCAAATAGATCGAGCGTCTTGCGAAGCGCCACGTTCACACTTTGGAAGCCCCCCGCGACCGGCGTCGTCACTGGCCCCTTGAGTCCCACGCGCGTCTCATTCAGGGAGTCGAGCACGTATTGAGGAAGAGTTTTGCCCGATTCCAGAATGATGGCTTCGTTTAATTCCGCGCGCCGCCACACAATATCAACGCCCGTTGCCTCTACGGCGCGAACCGCGGCCTGAGCGACTTCGGGGCCAATCCCGTCTCCTGGAATCAACGTACAGTGATGAGGCACAATTCGATTCTAACGGCGAGGGACGGATTGGTTGCTTTGCCACAATGAAGTAGCATGCCGAAAGTGGAACGCGCTCTGTTGAGCGTGACGGACAAGGCTGGCGTTGTCGATTTCGCCAGACGCTTGAGTGAGCTTGGAGTCGAGTTGATATCGACCGGCGGGACCGCGAAGCTTCTGTCCTCAAACGGAGTTCCCGTTCGTGAAGTTGCGGACGTAACCGGCTTCCCCGAGATGCTGGACGGGCGCGTAAAGACCATTCATCCTCGCATTGCGGGCGGCGTGCTTGCGATCCGCGGTAATCGCGAACACATGACAGCGTTAGCGGAACACGATATCCCGAAAATCGACTTAGTCGTTGTGAATCTGTACGAGTTCTCAAAGTACGCGGAGAAAAAGGGCGTGAGCCGAGAGGAGCTGATCGAGAACATCGACATCGGCGGTCCCACTATGATCCGGGCAGCAGCAAAGAACTTTCAAGATGTGTCCATAATCGTTTCTCCATCGCAGTACGGAGCCGTGTTGTCCGAAATCGAAACTACGGGTCATGTCAGTGTTGGGACGAACTGGAAGCTTGCTCAGGAAGCATTTGCGCATACCGCGGCGTATGACAGGGCCGTCTCGGCAAGACTTGCTCAAATCGATTCCGAGGGCAACACAGTGGAGGAGGCGCTGCCGCCGAAGCTGTCGATCATCGCGGCGCGTTCGATGCCTCTTCGTTACGGCGAAAACCCTCATCAGCAGGCCGCGCTCTATCGAGTTCACGAGGGCGGCATTGCCGGCGCTGAGCAGTTGCATGGGAAGGAACTCTCGTACAACAACCTGGTCGACCTGGATGCCGCATGGCAACTGATACAAGAATTCGAAAGGCCTGCTTGCGCCATCATCAAACATACGAATCCTTGCGGGTGCGCGGAACAAGAGAGCTTGCAGGACGCATATCTGAAGGCGCTCGAAGCCGATCCGGTATCTGCATTTGGCGGCATCGTCGCCTTCAATCGAGAGCTGGACGGAACGGCCGCCGCCGAAGTAGCAAAGCTCTTCGTCGAGGCGATTGCCGCTCCGGAGTTCTCCGCCGAGGCGTTGGCTCACTTGCAATCAAAGAGGAATCTTCGGCTGGTCCGGGTCCGGCCCGTTGGCAAACCGGAACTGGTCATCAAATCGATTTCGGGCGGACTGCTGGCCCAAACCGCGGACTCAGCGGCACTCGATCCCGCATCTTTGCAGATTAAAACGAAGCGCCAGCCCACCAAGGAGCAACTCGAAGCGCTTCTCTTTGCCTGGAAGGTCTGTAAGCACGTCAAATCGAACGCGATCGTGTACGCGAAGAGCGGGCAGTTGATCAGCGCGGGCGCGGGCCAAATGAGCCGCGTCGACAGCGTGAAAGTAGGCGCCATGAAGGCAGTGCTTCCTATCGAAGGAGCTGTGTTGGCATCCGACGCGTTTTTCCCCTTCCCTGATGGGGTCGAACTGGCGGCGGAACGGGGCATCACCGCGGTCATTCAACCCGGCGGTTCCGTCCGCGATGCGGAAGTCCTCGCGGCCGCGGACCGTTTGGATATCGCAATGGTATTTACCGGGGTACGTCACTTCCGGCACTAATACGGGTGCCCCCAATGTTGCTGCCGACCCAGAGTAACTGACTATTTCGCGCCGTGGTCAAACGGCTATGGCCACCACCGGACCCACCGCCCACCCCAGTACCACACCGCCTCCCGATGCGAGCACGGTCACGAAAGCGGCTCACCGCGCAGGGTTCGCACTGCCTTGGCCTGTGCTGAAGCATCTACTTACAGAAAGCATCAACTGCTGGAGCGATCACAACGCGCCGCGGCTAGGTGCTTCGCTCGCATTCTATTCCCTGCTCTCTCTGGCGCCGCTGCTGCTATTGACTGTTTCAATTGTCGGCCTCGTGTTCGGCCACGATGCCGCCCAGCGCCAGACAGCGACCCAGATCCAGCAATTGGTTGGGCCGGCCGCAGGCAAAGCGGTGGGTGCCTTCATCGAAGGATCAAAGAGCATGTCCGGCGGAATCATCGCGACCATCTTCGGCCTACTTACGTTACTGTTCAGCGCGTCGGGAGTCGTGATCGAACTGCGGGACGCTCTGAACCTGATCTGGGGGACGCCGACCGTCACAACCACCGGTCTAGGCAAGATAAAGGCATTCGTTAAAGATCGCTTGTTGTCGTTCGCCTTTGTGGTCGCAATCGGCTTCCTGCTGGTCGTCTCTCTGGTAGTTAGCGCGTGGGTGACCGCCTTAGGCGGCGTCGCGCGGGTCCTCGGTCCGGTACAGACGGTCTTTATGCACGTGCTCACATTCGGCGTTGGCTTCGTGATCATCGCGATTCTCTTCGCGGCTATTTACAAAGTTATGCCCGACGTCTACATACAATGGCGTGATGTGGCGCTAGGCGGAGTAATTACTTCAGCGTTATTTAGCATCGGAAAATTTGTTCTCGCGATTTATCTCGGGCGGGCCAGCTTCACCTCCACTTATGGAGCGGCTGCATCCATCGTTGTGCTAATCGCCTGGGTTTATTACTCCGCGCAGATCTTCTTTCTTGGAGCCGAAATTACTCGAGCCTTTTCGGTCCTGCACGGGTCTAGAGCAAAGCGTCCGACAGCGCAAGTAAAGGTGCGGCACGCCACCGCTGGATAGTGCGCAGGGCTTTTTACGATTGTGACCGTTAGCATTCCTGATTCTGGCCAACCTGCTATTTGCAACAGAGTCCATAGCGGCACTTCGCCAGTACTGACGGTTCGAAAGGCTCTCGGCTTGTCCTTGCCGGAAGAGTTCAATTGTCCGCGGTTCACGCGAAGAAAGTCAAATCAAGACCATGGCGCATATGTGCGCCGAAAAAGCAAGCAGCTGCCACACCGCACTAAATGAGTGCCAGCGTGCAAACAGGTCTAACCCCATTCCAATTTGATCGTTGTCACCGTCGGCGCGACGTACTGCAGTTATCGCGGGCAACGCTTTGCTGGTTCCGAGGAATGCTATAGCGGTCGAAGCGAGTGAACAGCTTAAACACCAGCGCGGGGCTGGCGAAAGAGGCAGCGTAAAGGACATCCAGGTAGACAGCAGGGTCAGTAGTGCACCGCCAATCGCGATAGGGACAAAGACGAGTTTGCCCCGTCTCGCGAACAAGGCGCGAGCAAATTGCGCATAAGCGATGTCGCCGATTTCATGGCGCGTGTCGATGCCCACCACAGCGACATCGAGAATGACGCCGGCGCCGATGCCGCGTACGATTGCGGTGGCAATAAGAAGTAACCTGAACCCACTTGCGACATGACCGGTCATTGAATCCTCCAACTCGCGCCCGAAACGCAACCAGGCAATCAAACGCCGATCCTCTCGATTTTCCCACAGTGATTTCATCGTTGCTCAACACTGAAACGCATGATCGGAACAAGCTAAAGTGACCCGATTCGCGCATGCGCCTATGACACGTATGGAAGCATAGCGTCTGCAAGTACTCCCGAACGACTGACGGTAACTTCAGAAATCCGTCGGCTTTGCAACATCTCCCATCACCGTGAAAAGTATCTGCGGACGGAGCTGGTATGCAGCAATGCGCCGCACACGCCACAGCTGTTTTAGGGTGAGCGAAAGATTGATACCGCCATAGGCGATAGTGATATCTCTGTAGCGGAGGCCGAAATCGATGCGAGTCGGGTTGTTTACGCGGGAGTATCCGCCGAATGTCTATGGCGGCGCGGGAGTGCACGTCGACTATCTCAGCCGGGAATTGGCGAAGAACATCGAGGTCGAGGTCCATTGTTGGGGCGACCAGCACGTCGATGAAGGCAACCTGCATGTGCGTGGTGAACAGCCATGGGCTGAGATCACACAGGGAACGGACGGAAAGTTTCGCGCGGCGCTGGAAACCTTAAGCCTGAATCTGACTCAGATCAAAGCTCTCACGGGCGTAGATATCGTCCATACGCACACATGGTACGTATCGCTTGCTGGGTTTCTCGCAAAGAAACTGTACCGGATTCCGTTCGTGCTCACAACGCACAGCCTGGAGCCGTTCCGTGCGTGGAAGGCCGAGCAATTGGGACGCGGCTATGACATCAGTTCCTGGGTGGAGCGAACCGCGATTCTCGATGCCGACGCGGTCATTGCAGTTTCAAAAGGGACGAAGGCCGATATCTGCAGCGTGTACCCGGTCGATCCGGATCGCGTTCACGTTATTTACAACGGCATCGATCTGGACGAGTATCAGCAAGACTACACAAACGAGCGCGCTGGAGGCGAACGGAGTCGATCCGTCGATTCCCTACGTTCTTTTTGTCGGGCGCATTACACGGCAAAAGGGCGTGACGCACCTGGTCGATGCGATTCGGTATTTGCCGCAGGGAACGCAAGTAGTCCTTTGCGCGGGCGCGCCGGACACGCCGGAGATCGCCGCGGAAATGCGGTCCAAAGTGGAAGAAGCCCGCCGTGTGAATCCGCGCGTTGTCTGGATTGAGAAGATGGTCTCGAAACCGGAGGTTATCCAGCTTTACAGCAATTGCCGCGTATTTTGTTGCCCCTCCGTGTACGAACCATTCGGGATTATCAATCTGGAAGCGATGGCGTGCGAAGCGCCCGTGGTAGCGACTGCTACGGGAGGCATCAAGGAAGTGGTGGTGGATGGAGAGACGGGTTACCTCGTCCCCTTCGAGGCTGATCCAAAGACCGGCTTCCCGGTGAATGGCGACGCGTTCGCGCGAGACTTGGCCGAAGAAGATCACGGAATTGTTACAGGACCAGAATCGATGCCGACAATTTGGGGAAGCGGGACGCAAGCGAGTGGAAAAGCATTTCAGTTGGGCGGCCATCGCGTCGCAAACCATTGACCTGTACCGCACATTGATCGAAGCGAACAAGCGCTGAATGAAACCATCGGAATCGCAACTAGCCTCAGAAAACTGTTATGCCAGAACGTCCGAGTAAAGATGGCCGGCAACGAGTCATCATCGAGGGAATCTCGTCCGGAGATAGACGGCGGCCGATTTGCCGCCAAGCGTTGCATCGGCGACATGGTGCGAGTGGAAGCGGATATTTTCACCGACGGTCACGACTCCGTAGCGGGCGTACTGCAATATCGTTTCGGCGGCGATTCTGCGTGGACAGAGACGCCTTTCCAAGCCATCAATAACGACCGATGGTGGGCCACGTTTCCTGTGGATCGCACTGGGACGTTATTACTTCAAAGTGATCGCGTGGGTGGATCACTGGGAAACGTGGCGCAAAGATCTTCTGAAACGGATCGCCGCCGACAGCGACACAACCGTGGACTTCCAGATCGGCGCGGACTTGATTCAGGCTGCGGCCGCGCGGGCGAAACATGAGGACGCGATCTCTACTGTCGGCCGAAGCTTTGTTTCTGCGCTCCAATGCCGATCGCGAGGAGATGGGAAGTCGCGCGACGGCAGCCACACTCGACGAAGCGATGTTGCGTCATCCCGATCGGCAATTCGCTACCGAGAGCGAGCGGGAACTTCCGATCGTGGTCGATCCGGTGCGAGCTCGCTTCAGCTCCTGGTACGAATTATTTCCGCGGTCCACGTCCGCAATTCCCGGCCAGCATGGCACGTTCGCCGATTGCGAACGCCGCCTGCCGTATATCGCGGAACTCGGGTTTGACGTGCTCTACACGCCGCCAATTCATCCAATCGGATTCAAGTTCCGCAAAGGCAAGAACAACACAGTGATTGCCGAACCAGACGACACCGGCAGTCCCTGGGCCATTGGTGCTCCCGATGGCGGACACAAAGCGATTTTGAAGGATCTGGGAACACTGGATGACTTCCGCCGGTTCGTGAAGCGCGCCGAGGGCTTCGGGATTCAAGTCGCACTTGATATTGCGTTTCAGGTCTCGCCGGATCACCCGTATGTACGGAACACGAGGAGTGGTTCAAGAAGCGCCCGGACGGAACCATTCAGTACGCGGAGAACCCGCCCAAGAAATATCAGGACATTTATCCGTTCGAGTTCGAAACGCCGAAGTGGTGGGAGCTGTGGCAGGAGCTGAAGTCCGTGTTCGTGTTCTGGGCCGAGCAGGGCGTTCGGATCTTCCGTGTCGATAATCCCCACACCAAGGCGTTCCCGTTCTGGGAATGGTGCATCACCGAGATTAAGCAGCAGTATCCGGATGCGCTGTTTCTGTCCGAGGCATTTACCCGGCCGAAAATCATGTACCGGCTGGCCAAGTTGGGGTTCAGCCAGTCATACACGTACTTTCCCTGGCGGAATGGCAAAGCGGAGTTACAGGCCTATTTGACCGAATTGACAAAGACGAATGTACGCGAGTTCTTCCGGCCGAATCAGTGGCCCAACACGCCGGATATTCTGACCGAATTTCTACAATCCGGTTTGCGCTCGGCGTTCATGATTCGATTTCTGCTCGCGGCAACGATGGGCGCGAACTACGGCATTTACGGTCCGGCGTTCGAACTGATGGAGCATCGGCCGCTTCGACCGGGCAGCGAAGAATATCTCGATTCTGAGAAGTACCAGATCCGCTCATGGGATCTGAATCGAGCGGACAGTTTGCGCGAATTGATCGCGTCTGGTCAACCGAATACGAAAACGAGAATCCCGCGTTACAAAATGACTGGTCGATCCGGTTTCATGCGATCGCAAACGATCAATTGCTTGCGTTCACGAAGCAATCGGATGATGGCGCAAACCTGATTCTGGTGGTCATCAATCTCGATCCGCATCACGTTCAGTCGGGCTTTGTCGATCTGGCACTCGGATCACTCGGGCTTGCGGCCGATCGGCCGTATCAGGCGCATGACCTGTTGACTGGCGCACGTTACATCTGGTCAGGTCCGCGCAACTACGTTGAGCTGGATCCGCAGAGTGTTCCGGCCCACATTTTTGCGATCCGGCAAACGGGTCCGGTCGGAATCCGACTTCGATTACTTCGCTTGAAAGCGTCCGATCCGGCGAATCGTCACACGGGTATGTTTCCGGTCCCAACGTCCGATCTTGAAGCAGCTCTGCCTGAATTTCTAATGCGTCAGCGTTGGTACCGTGCAAAGGCCAAGAACATTGTTCAGTTACAGGTGGCACACGCGATACCTATGCAGCCGGAAACGTGGCTGGTTGTGGCCCACATCCGATATCAGGACGGCGACAGCGCCCATTATTTGTTGCCGCTCACGTCGCGAGCGAGCGGGCCGGAGGCCATCGCAGGCTTGCATGACGCGTTGCAGGATGGCCCGATTTCATCGCGAACTGCTGGATGCTCATCGCATGCGAGCGCACCTTCACAGGGGACGGCAGTTCGTTCGGTGGAAAACGAACGCGGGCGTTTGACGCGAAGTGCGGCGCAGTTCAGCAGCTTGGGAGCAAAGTTTCGCGTGCCGAACAGAGCAACAGCTCCATCATCTTTGAACAGAAGTACATTCTGAAGTTGTTTCGCAAGGTGGAGCCAGGGATCAACCCGGACACGGAGATCGGCGTTTTTCTTACGGAACGCGGCTTCGCGAATACGCCTGCGGTTCTGGGAACTCTGGAATACCGCGCCCGCGATTCAGAACCGATGCAGGCCGGCATCCTCATGCAGTTTGTGCGTGAACGAAGGAGACGCCTGGAAGCTACACGCTTGAAGTCGCTCGACCCCGTTCATGAAAGCGGCCGCTGGGGATGCGCCAGAGTTGCGCGACGCGCCACCCGATGGATGCTCGATACCCGGGGCGAAGCAGCAAGGATCGGGCCGTACATGGAGTCTGCGCGGTTGTTAGGCAAGCGCACGGCGGAGATGCATCGCGCGCTGAGCGACAAAACGGGCGGACTGCGATTTCGCTCCCGAACCATTCACGCCGGACTCGGCGGAACGGCTGAATCACGAGCTTCTGAACCAGGCGGATATCACTTTCGAGTCTGCTGCGCGACAAACAACGCATGCTGCCGGGCCAGGCGGCCGAAGACGGCGCGAAACTGCTCGAACTCGAAGGCGAAATTCGCGAGCGGCTCAGTGCCTTAAGAACGGCACAGATACACACAGCAAGGATCCGACATCACGGCGACTACCATCTGGGGCAGGTACTGTGGACCGGCAGCGACTTCATGATCATTGATTTCGAAGGCGAACCGGCGCGACCGCTGGCTGACCGCAGGATGAAAACATTCGCGATGCGCGATGTCGCCGGCATGGTGCGGTCCTTTTCGTACGCAGGCTACGCAGCGATTCCGAAGGAGCAGGCTGGCAGCACCCAGTTCGAAGCGTGGGCCGATTATTGGGGAGCGGTGGTGAGTGCTGAATATCTAAAGGCCTATTTCGCAACAGCGGACGGTGCGCCGTTTGTGGGACGCGATCGAGACGAGCAGAGACTGTTGTTCGATGCTTTCGTGCTGCAGAAGGCGCTCTACGAAGTGGCTTACGAACTAAACAATCGGCCTGACTGGGTTCGCATTCCCCTTCGTGGCATCCTGAACCTGATGACGGATCGAGGCCGAAGGACACACTTTGCTTAGCGACAACGATTACTACTACTTTCAGGAAGGGACGCACACGCAGCTTGCAAGCGTTCTGGGCGCGCACACCACGCCAAATGGAACTCACTTTGCCGTCTGGGCGCCCAATGCGAAACGCGTAAGCGTCATCGGCGACTTTAACCACTGGAACGAGCGATGCGAATCCGCTCGCGCCGACGGGACGCGCCGGCATCTGGCAAGGCTTCGTGGGCACGGCAAGATATCGGCGCAAAGTATCAGTTCTTTATTGAATCGGCGAACGAGCAACTACAGCGTTCGAAAAGCCGATCCATTCGGGATTTTTCACGATACTCCTCCGAAGACCGCCTCGATTCTCTGGGATCTGGAATACCAATGGGGCGACCAGAACTGGATGAGTCAACGCGCCGAATGCGAACAGGCTTCGGCGCCCATGTCCATCTACGAAGTGCACATCGGGTCCTGGCGCAGGAAGGAAAACAATCGGCCCCCTCGCCTATAGCGAGCTTGCCGATCAACTAATTCCGTACGTCAAGGAGATGGGCTTTACGCATGTGGAGTTCATGCCTGTCATGGAGCATCCGTTCTATGGCTCATGGGGCTATCAGACGACCGGTTACTTTGCCCCACTTCGCGATACGGCACGCCGCAGGAGTTCATGCGGCTCATCGACCGCTGTCATCAAAACGGAATCGGCGTGATTCTCGATTGGGTGCCGTCGCATTTCCCGAACGATGCATACGGCTTGGGTTATTTCGACGGCACGCAGGAGTATGAGCCTGCCGATCCTCGCCGCCGTATTCAGCCGGATTGGAACAGCTTTATCATTCGACTATTCACGCCCTGAAGTGCGCAGCTTTCTGCTGAGCAGCGCCATGTTCTGGCTGCAGCAGTATCATGCGGATGGCCTGCGAGTGGATGCGGTCGCTTCGATGCTCTACCTGGATTACTCACGCAGCCGGGCGAATGGACGCCGAATCAGTACGGCGGCCGCGAAAATCTGGATGCAATCGCGTTCCTGCGCGTTCTGAACGAGGACGTCTATAAGCAATGCCCGGACGTTCAGACGATCGCGGAAGAATCGACAGCATGGCCCAGGGTCTCGCGGCCCATTTACTCAAACGGCCTCGGATTCGGGTTGAAGTGGGACATGGGATGGATGCACGACACTCTTGATTACATGTCGCAGGATCCCGTCTATCGCAAGTATCAGGCATGGTGAGTTGACGTTTCGCGCCGTCTATGCGTTCAGTGAGAATTTCGTACTTACCGCTCTCGCATGACGAGGTCGTGTACGGCAAAGGATCGCTCATCCGAGCAAGATGCCGGGCGACAACTGGCAGAAGTTTGCGAGCCTACGCACATTGTTTGCGTACATGTACGCGCAACCCGGCAAGAAGCTGCTCTTCATGGGAGGCGAGTTCGGACAATGGTCCGAATGGGCGCATGACGGCAGCCTGCAATGGGAGTTGCTCTCGAAGATCCGGAACATGCCGCATTGCGGTTGCTGGTCGGTGACTTGAATCATCGTCTACCGCTCGGAAGCTTGTCTGCATACGACCGATTTCGAACCGTCCGGATTCGAGTGGATCCAGTCCGAAGATGGAGAGCGGAACGTCATGGCATTTCTGCGGAAACGGTCGGACACCGAACAGATTATGGCGATTTACAATTTCAGCCCGGTTCCGTCGCAGCAGCTATCGCTTAGGCGTCGCCGCGCAAAGGGAATTTGGAGAGAGATGCTGAATACCGATGCAAAGCTCTTCGGCGGAACTGGGCATGGCAATCTCGGAGGAGTCGAGACAGTGCCCATTGGCTTGCACGGCAGACCTTACTCGATTACGCTGGACCTTCCGCCACTGAGCGGGTTGTATCTCAAATGGGAGCCGTCCGCATGAAGCTGGACTGGTCTGAATGCTCGGCTGTTGGAACAGACTCCGGGGAAATTGAGCGGCGCGTGGGTATTTCGCGGAACTCGCATGCCCGTTTCGGTCGTTTTTGAAAACTTGCAGGACGGTCTGCGCATTGAGGATGTCGCGCATCTGTTTGACGGCGTTTCGGTTGAGCAGATCCAAGAATTGCTGGTGTTCACCGCGCGCACATTATCGCATCGGATAACGATGCGCATACTGCTCGATCAGGGCACACCGCTGCCGCTTGCGCTACTCGATAGCAGGACACAGCATCCATACGGTTCACGAAAAGAATTGGGCCCTTTTGTCCGATTACGAACTGCTGCAAGCCGCGGAGCGCGACGGAATTGACGTTGTGATCACGTCCGATACGCATCTTCAGGAACACCACGACCTGAGCAGCCAAAAGCTTTCCGTGATCGTCCTAACACACAGCCGCTGGAAGCTGATCCGTATGGTTCTCGGCGACGTGGAGGAGGCGATTATGGAGGCGCGGCCGGGAAGCTACACCGTCGTTGAAATTCCCGAACAAGCTCGTTCTGAACATTTCGGGGAGTTATAGGATATGTAAGTATCCGTGCTGGCATACAAACTGATCCGGTTAAACGCAGTATCCCTGATTGCAGGCCTTTGGTTGTTGCTGCCCTTCGCTCTGATGGGGCAAACAGATGTGCACCGCGATCAAGACCTCCAAAAAGCAGTCGAAGCGATCGCTGCGACCCATCAGGGCAAGTTGACGCTCTACGCCGAAGACATCAAGACCGGCGAAACCGTTAGCATTCAGCCGGATGAACAAGTGCAAACCGCGAGCGTGATCAAGCTGACCATTTTGTACGAAGCTCTGGAGCAGATCCGCTCTGGCAAGGTGAAGCTGGAAGATCCATTGACATTGAAGAAGGAAGATCAAGTCCCAGGCTCAGGGCTGCTTCTCTTTTTTGATGTGCCGCAAAGCCTCACGCTTAAGGATGCGCTCACGCTGATGGTCGTCATGAGCGACAACACTGCCACGAATCTTGTGATCGAGCACCTCGGTATGGCCGCGATAGACGAGCGTATCGAAGGCATGGGTCTGCGCAAGACGTATCTTTATAACAAAGTGTTTTCCCACACCCGGCCTTCGCTGTCCCCAGAACGTGAGGCCGAGCATAAGAAGTTTGGGCTCGGCAGCACAACGGCGAGAGAGATGGCCTCCGTCATGAAGCGGTTTTACGCTTGCGATCTCGGCAGCCCAGCGCAGACGGTTGATCATGAACTCTGTCACACCGCTCTGACTATGTTGGGCAATCAGTTTTATCGCGACACGATCCCGCGCTATCTCGACGGGTGGAATGCGCCCGGCACGGGCGACGGGACAGCCATTGGTAACAAGACCGGATCGCTGGACGAAGTGCGGAACGACGTGGCCCTGGTATCCGGCAAGAGCGGACCGATGGTGATTTCGATGTTCACGTATGACAACAAAGATCAAAGTTGGCGGCCCGACAACGAAGCGGAATTGACGATCGCGAAGATAGCAAAGGCGATCGTCAGCGCGTGGTCGCCAGAGGGCTTAGATCCGAACGCCTACAACCCAAAACGCTAGTACGCTTTTGCGACAACAACCCGCCGGTCAACGGTCTCACCGGTGACCACACACTTTCCGGGGCCGTCGAACTCGTCGACCAGCGGCAGGCAGCGAATGGTCGACTTGAACTCCTTCACACGTGCATCGCACGCCGGGTCGTCTTTCAGGTGCGCCATCACGAATTTGCCGTTCCCTTTCTCGGCCGTCACCTCGTTAAGGATCGATTCGATCTCCTCTATCGAGTTGGCGAGAACGGTTCGTTGTTTCATGCGGTCCTTCGCCGCACGGTAGAGCGAAGCCTGAATATCCTCCAGTAACTCCGGAAGCTTGGCGGAGACGCCACTCTGAGCGACGACTTCTTTAACGCCGGTATCGCGCCGCTTGACGACGATATTGCCCGATGCTACATCGCGAGGACCTAATTCGAGCACGACAGGGACGCCCATTCTTTCCCAATGAAAGAACTTCGCACCAGGCGTCTGCCCTTCGCGGTCGTCCACCTTTGAGCCGAGCTCTTTCCCAATGCGGTGCGCGTGCTCGAGGACCTGGGCTTTCTCCTCATCTTTGCGGTAAATAGGCACGATCACGGATTTTGTCGGAGCGACCTTCGGCGGCAACACGAGTCCTTTGTCGTCTGAGTGGCACATAACTAAGCCACCGATCAGACGCGTGCTGACACCCCAACTGGTCTGCCAGACGTAGTCGAGTTGTCCGGCGCTGGTCTGGAATTTAATATCGAACGCCTTCCCGAAGTTCTGTCCGAGGTCGTGGCTCGTGCCGGCCTGCAGAGCCAGTCCGCTTTGCATCATGGCCTCGATCGCGAAACTGTTCACCGCGCCAGCAAACTTCTCCGATTGCGTCTTGCGTCCTTTGATTACGGGCATCGCCATCACGTTTTCGGCGACATCGGCATAGACGTCCAGCATGCGGAGAACTTCCTCGATCGCCTCTTCGTGATTAGCATGTGCGGTATGGCCCTCTTGCCAGAGGAATTCGGTGGTGCGCAGGAACAGGCGCGTCCGCAGTTCCCAACGAATAATGTTCGCCCATTGGTTGATGAGAACGGGAAGATCGCGCCAGCTTTGGATCCACTTAGAGAAGAAATGTCCGACGATGGTTTCCGATGTCGGCCGGATGACGTAGGGCTCCTCGAGCTGCTTGCCCCCAGCCACTGTAACCACCGCCAGCTCCGGCGAGAAACCTTCGACATGCTCCGCTTCTTTCTGCAGAAAGGATTGAGGAATGAGAAGCGGCAAGTAGATGTTCTGATGCCCGGTTTGTTTGAATCGGTCATCCAGCGCACGTTGCAGGTGCTCCCAAACGGCATAGCCGTTGGGCTTGATGACCATGCACCCGCGAACGATCTCAGCGGGTTCGGCAAGGTCACCCTGAATGACAACGTCTTGATACCAGGCAGCGAAGTCTTGGCTGCGAGGCGTAATAGGAGATTGCGCCATGAGGGTTACTTTTTCTAGGCTACGCTACCCCTCCAATTCACGCTTCGTACGTTACCTCCAAGTAACGGAAACGCTCTAGCATTGGAGGGAGAACCTCAATAAAATCGCTGCACGCAGTCTCTCGCATTGCAAAGGAGTCTCACCAGCCATATGCATAAAACAGTCCTGCAAAACAGTTGTTACGCTCTGGCCGTTCTCTGCATTCTTCCGGCGGTACTGATCGGCCAAACCACGACGGGCACGATTCTCGGCACTGTGAAAGATCCCAGCGGCGCCGCAGTGGCCGCGGCGAAGGTTGTTGTCACAGACGTGGGCAAGGGTACGACGATAGCAACGCAAACCGACTCCGCGGGCGATTACGTTGCCCCGTTTCTGATCCCTGGAGCCTACACGGTTGCCATCGAAAAAGACGGCTTCGACCGGGTTGTCTCGCAGCAAATACCGTTGGACGTCGATCAGAAGCAGCGGGTGGATATCACGCTACAGGTCGGGCATGTGAGCCAGGTACTCGAGGTTACCGCCGCGGCGCCGCTGGTGCGAACGGACAGCGCGGAACTTGGTCAGGTGATCAACCAACGCTCAGTGGAAGAGTTGCCGCTGAACGGCCGCAACTTTGCGCAACTGGTGTACCTCGTTCCAGGTGTTACGCAAGGACAGGCAGGAGAGAACCTTTCCGGCGCGAGCACGTTCAATCCACGCGCTGCCTCCGATTTCAACGCACTCGGCAGTCAAGCCAATGCAAACGCCTGGCTGGTGGATGGAATTGTAGACAACGAGTACACATTCAACACGGTGATGGTTCAGCCGTCGGTCGAATCTGTGCAGGAGTTCAAGGTTCTGACGGGCAGCTACTCGGCAGAATTCGGGCGCGGGGCGGGCGTGGTGACGACATCGACGCGATCCGGCAGCAATCAATTCCACGGCGACGCGTTCGAGTTTCTGCGGAACAGTTACATGGATGCACGCAGTTACTTTAATGCGTCACCTTCGGCCCAGCCCCCCTACAAGCGCAATCAGTACGGCGCTTCTGCAGGCGGACCGATCATCCGCGACAAGACGTTTTTCTTCGCAGACTTTTATGGATGGCGCGAGATCAAGGGGCAGACCTTCATCAGCACCGTTCCGACCGCCAAGGAGAGGACGGGTGATTTCAGCGATCTCCTCTGTCCTGCCGGCAGCCCGAGCAGTTGCAAACCGGTCAACATTTACAACCCCGGGACCGGCGCTCCGTTCGTCACGAACGGTCAGCCGAACGTGATACCCGCGTCGCTTATCAATCCAGTAGGACTTGCAATTGCGAATCTTTACCCACTGCCGAATCTGGCTGGGACGAACGGTGGACTCGCGAACAACTATGTCGCAACCCTGAACCGTAACCTGAATGACAAGGGAGGAAATTTCCGCATCGATCATCACTTCAGCGAAAAGGATGCGTTCTTCGTGCGGTGGAGCTATGAAGAATTCGACCTCTTCGACACGAAGGGACAAGGCGGATGCTGCATTCCGACTCCGCCTGCCGAGCAGTCGAAATACAACCTCGGACCGTTCATCGCGGGCGGTCAGAATACTACGTTGAAAGCGTCGGGTCTTGCGCTGAACGAGACGCACATCTTCTCGCCATCGATCGTCAACGAGTTTATCGGCGGCTATGCGCGTACGAACCCGCTGACGCTGCAATCCGATTTCGGCCACAATGCGGCCACGTCGCTCGGGATCATGGGTGTCAACCTCAGTTCCTACACCAGCGGCCTGCCGACTATCAATGTCAGCAATTCCGGATACGGATCTTTCACGTCCATCAATGATGGGCCGGCGTTTCTGCCTGCGAACCCACGGCAGACCACCTATCAGCTACAGGACAGCATTTCCTGGAATATCGGCAAGCACAACTTGAAAATGGGCTACCGAATCGTGCAGGACCAGGTTTCGCCCTTCACAAACTCAAACACGCGCGGCGCGCTGAACTTCAATAATGGGTTTACCGCGGCCGCGGGGACAGACCCGAATGCGGGGAATGGCCTGGCAACGCTCCTGCTCGGCTATTTGTCGAACGGCACGAGTGCGGGTGGAAGCCGTGGGTTCCTCCAGAGTCCGTACTATTTGACGGTCTGGGAGCATGCCGCGTTCGTACAGGACGATTACAAAGTTACGCGTAAGTTCACGCTCAATCTCGGCGTGCGATGGGATCTGTTCACTCCCTACACGGAGAAGTACAATCACCTGGCGAACTTCGACCTGGGCACGTTGTCGATGGTCTACGCGGGGCTGAACGGCTCGAGTACAGTTGGCGTCCAGAGTCAGTATCACGACTTCGGACCGCACATCGGATTCGCTTACGACGTCGATGGCAGCGGCAAGACCGTACTGCGCGGCGGTTTCAACATGTCTTATTTTCCAGAACAAGTATCCGCATCGGATTTCCTTGGGCAGCAGGTGCCGTATGCGATCGTGCAGAACACGGCGCCGCCGAGTGCAAATATTCCGACCAGTGCAACTCAGGCTGCAAGTTACCCGTTGATCAACCAGCCGTTCCTTCCGCCCACGCCGCTTCAGCCCATCACAACGGCTGACTTACTCGCATCGGTCACGCGAGGCAATCCTACGGTCATTGGCCAATCGATGCAGAATCAGACGCCCTATTACGAGACGTGGAATTTCGATGTCGAACGGCAAGTGAGTAATAACATGCTGCTCGAATTGGCATATGCAGGCAGCCGCGGAGTCCACCTGATGTATTGCTACAACCCGCAGGAGGTGGAGCCTGGAACCGGCGCGGCAAGCAACCGCGTTACACTGCCCGCGATTGCAAGCTTCCGAAACATACTCGAGTGTGATCCGCGCAATATGTCGAACTATCACGGTTTGCAGGTTTCGTTGAATAAGCGGCTCTCGAACGGACTGCAATTTCTATTAAGTTACACGTGGTCGAAGTCGCTCGACTATGGAGGGTCGGCTGCAAGCGGCGGCGGCGCAGTCGGCAATCCGCAAACCATCACGGATCTGAAAGCGGGGTATGGCCCATCGGGCTTCGATGCGACGAATCGGTTTGTTGCGAACTGGACGTGGAACCTGCCGTTCGGACCGAAGGGTGCGTTTTTGAAGAGCGGATTTGGTTCCTACATCTTAGGCGGATGGGAACTCGGCGGCATCGGGACGCTCGAAACAGGTCTGCCGTTCAGCGTTACGCTGACCGGCACCTGTCCGAACGGCGCCACTTCCTGCTGGCCTGACGTGATCGGATCGGCAGCGCCTGCGCATCAGGATTACAACCACTGGTTCAACCCGACGGCGTTCATGGAACCTTGCAACACGCCAGAAGTTCCAGGTGGAACGTGTTCTTCACCCGCTCTGCGTTACGGCGATGTGGGGCGCGGCATCTTGCGGAATCCGAATCTATACGACTTTGACTTGTTTGCGCAGCGCAACTTTGCGATTACCGAACGCTTCAGCCTGCAATTCCGGCTGGAGGCATTCAATGCGTTCAATCATCCGAACCTGGGATACACGGGGACCGTGGGGATCAATGGCGCCAATCCGGCGGCTTCGAACATTGCCATTACGAGTACGGAAACAGATAACCGGGATCTCGAAGCCGCGGTGAAATTCTTCTTCTGAGACGGACCCGGGCTTCTCACGAGGTCCGGGAACGCGAGATTTCGGGGGCCTCTTCGAGCGCGGAAGGGAGGACGCTCTCGGGCTCCAGGTAGAACTTGTTCAGTCCCTCCTGTAGCAGCTTCAGCGCTTCTTCCGGGGTCCTCGCGAATTGAAACAGGTCGAGATCTGAAGGCGAGATCATACCGTGCTCGACAAGAGCTTTGAAATTAAGAATCTCGTTCCAATATTCGGCTCCATACAGAACGGTAACGATTTTGTTCTCGAGTTTCTTGGTTTGCGCGAGTGTAAGGATCTCACATAGTTCATCGAGCGTTCCGAACCCGCCCGGGAAGACGACCAGCGCCTTGGCAAGATAGGCGAACCAGAACTTACGCATGAAGAAGTAATGGAATTCAAAGCACAGTTCGGGTGTGATGTATGGGTTGGGGCGCTGCTCGAACGGTAAACCGATATTGAGGCCGATCGTCTTACCGCCTGCCTCGCTGGCTCCGCGATTGGCCGCTTCCATAATGCCGGGGCCTCCGCCTGAGCAGACCACAAAACGCCGCCGCGATTCCGGCATGGCGGCCGTCCATTCGGTAACGAGACGCGCGAGTTCACGCGCATCGCGGTAGTATTTGGCCATCGGGCCTTCCTCCGTGATGCGGGCGGATCCGAAAAACACGATCGTGTCTTGGATTTTTTCTTCCTGGAAGTGCGCCAACGGCCACAGATACTCAGAAAGAATCCGCAGCGGCCGCGATTCGGGGCTCTGCAGAAACGCCTCTTCGCGATAGGCCAGCGGCCTACGAATGGGTTCGTGGTCTTCCAACCCCCCGATTGTACGCAAAACTGCACAGATTGCTAAAATTCGGACGTGCCTGGCCGGACCCTGTTCACTGTTCTCGAAGAAACGGCAAGCAAGGAGAAGGACAAAGCCGCGTTGCATCAACCCAGCGGCGCGCGGCAGGGGGGCGGCTACCGCTCGTACAGTTGGAACGAATGGGTGACGGCTGCTCGCGAGACTGCCGTGGGATTGCACCTGCTCGGAATGCAGAAGGGCGAGATCGTTTGCGTTCTCTGCGAAACCCGAGCTGAGTTCTATCTGGTCGACCTGGGCATCATGGCGGGCGGCGGAGTGGCGGCCGCGCTGTACACTGCGTATCCTTTCCCGGAGTTGGCGCGCGACGTGATTCGTTCAGGCGCGAGATTCCTATTTATTGAAGATCCTAAGTCACTCGCGGCGCTTCAGAAGGCGCTGCAGGACAAGAATGCTTCGCTCCCGGAACATACGATGCTGATCACGGGCGAAGCAGCGGGAACGACTAGCTTAGACGAGCTTCGCGCGCAGGCTCGCGCCGCCATGGAACACGATCCGGGACTATTCGATCGAGTTCACGACCAGGTGTCGCCAGCCGACCCCGCGATTCTGTACCTGACGTCCGGCGCAACGGGTGAGCCGAAGATGGGCCTCACTTCGCACGCGGCCGCGATCGCGAATGCCGACATGGCGCCGATCGTGCTGCCGATCGGACCCGATGATGCAACTCTCGTATTCCTGCCATCGGCCCACATCGCACAGAGGATTGTGCTGGAGTTTGTGCCGATGCGCATGGGGACTCCCGTGTGGTTCTCCGAGAGCCTGGCCCGCCTGCCGCACGAGCTGCGTACCGTTCGGCCGACCCTCTTCCTGGCCCCTCCGCGCGTCTGGGAGCGCATGTACGCCAATATCCAGACCGAACTGAAGAAGCGCCCCGCGGCGGTGAAGCGATTGTTGTACAGCGCGCTAGGGCTGGCATTGAGCATGGAGAAGAAGCGGCAGCGTAAAGAACCAGTTCCGGCGTGGGCAACGGGGACGCTCAAGCTAGCCGACAAGCTGTTCTTCTCGAAAGTGAGGGAGAAGTTGGGAGGCCGAATCCGGATCGCAGCATCAGGGGCGGCGCCGCTCGCGCGCGACTTGGCGGATTTTTACGCGGCCATCGGACTGCCATCTGATCGAGGGATTCGGCCTGACCGAAGCGGGCGTTCTCAGCCTGAATCCGCTCCACGCCCCACGTGCGGGATCGGTGGGCAAGCTACTACCGGGCGTAGAAGCAAGAGTTGCGGCGGATGGCGAGCTGGAGGTACGTACACCCTGCATGTTCCTCGGCTATTACAAAGACCCCGAGGCTACCAGGTCCGTCCTGAGCGAAGATGGCTGGTTTTCGACGGGCGAC
This sequence comes from uncultured Acidobacteriaceae bacterium, assembly GCA_963795905.1. Lineage (GTDB taxonomy): Bacteria > Acidobacteriota > Terriglobia > Bryobacterales > Bryobacteraceae > Bog-105. The sequence goes on from CAWCJG010000007.1 coordinate 262,083, forward strand.
ATCGCCGAAGTGGATGACGGACGGCTACTGGTATATCACCGGCCGGAAGAAGGAACTCATCGTTTCGTCAAACGGCAAGAAGATCTATCCGGCGCGCATTGAGAGCTTCTTCAAAACGGAACCGATCGTCAACCAAATTCTGCTGGTCGGCGACAAGAAGCCGTATTTGACGGCCTTACTGACCATCAATGCCGCACAGCTCAAGACTTTGAAAGGTCTCGAAAACGCCGAGAAAATGGCTCCTGAAGAACTGGCCGTGGCCGAACCAGTTCATCAGGCCGTGAAAGATGTGATGACGCGCGTGAACCGCCATCTGGCGGACTTCGAGCGAATTCGCCGCTTTAAGATACTGGAGCGGGAGTTTTCGATTGAGGCAGGGGAACTGACACCGACGATGAAGATTCGGCGCGCGCGGGTTCTGGAGAATTATGCCGCGCATGTAAATGAGCTTTACTTAGGGCGAGAAGAGATGAACTGAAGCGCGTGTCGGAAATGGTTTCAGCTTCAAACATCTCGTGAACGGCCTCAGCTTCGTGCATGGCCGTCGCACGCTCGTCAATCTGCCGCTCCAACCTGCTTACCCCGACCTTGGCTTCGGTAATACCGACGAACGCCAATGCGATAAACGCGATGAACAACAAACCCGCCGCTGCGAAAAGCACAATACCCTCCCAGTAAGGTCGCCCCTTCCGTTACAGGCACGAGTGTGCGACCGTAATCGTTGTGGCTCGGCCACAACAAAACTCTCAATCGCAATGGCCCAACCGAAGGATCCGATCGAACTCACTCCGATTTTCCGCGAACGCGTCTGGGGGCGGGAATCGCTCGTCCCGCTTTTTCCCAACCACGCTCACAAAGAACGTATCGGCGAAGTTTGGTATACATTTGAGGAAAATTTCACTTCTGCGCAAAAAACCCTCGGGGAACTCCTTCGGGAATACCCGGGAATACTAGGTACCGGAGCGGACGAGGAACACCCCGGCATCTGCCCGATCTTGCTGAAAATCCTGTTTACTTCCGAGCGCTTATCGGTGCAGGTCCATCCCGAGGACGACTACGCCGCGAAGCACCACGGCAGCCTGGGAAAAACGGAGGCCTGGTACGTCATCGATGCGGTGCCTCCAGGCGAGGTCGCGGTTGGCTTCAAGGAGACGATTTCGCCGGAGCAACTGGTCGAATCGGCGAAGAATGGCGAGATCGAAGATCTGCTTGACTGGCGCAAAGTTTCGCCGGGCGAGACGATCTTCACTCCGGCTGGAACGGTACATGCGATCGGGGCCGGGCTGACGATCTGCGAAGTGCAGGAGAACTCGGATATCACGTACAGGCTGTACGACTATGGGCGACCGCGTGAACTCCACCTGGAGCACGGGGCGGCGGTATCCCTGCTGGGGCCTCATACTGCAGAAGCCAAGGGCGTGCACTTGGCTTCAGGACGTCAGGAACTGGTCTCCTGTCCTTACTTCCGAATTGAGAAGCTCACCGCGAAAGCCGCTATTCACATCGCGGCTGGTTTGCCTCACTACGCGATTCTGGTCGGCGTCAAAGGCTCGCACGCGGGAAAGGCGATGCTGATCCCGGCAAACGGGAATGATGTGTCGATCGGCACACACGAGTCGGAATGGATCCTGACCTACTCGGCGCCAGGGCCCGCCGCCGGTATTTCCGTAAACTGAACGGCTACGCTTCGGCGAGCAAGCCGTCGAGCGTGACGGGAACTTCCCGGAATCGTTTGCCGGTTGCGTGGAACACGGCGTTGACCACGGCTGCCGCAGCTCCCGTAATTCCGATCTCGCCGATACCCTTGGCGCCAATCGGATTGATGTGCGGGTCTACTTCGTCGACCCAGATCGCGTCCACCTCGCGGATATCGAGGTTTGTGGGAACGTGGTACTCCGCAAGATTGTTGTTGACCCAACGCCCGAGCCGCTTGTCGAGATCGGCCTTTTCGTAGAGCGCCATGCTGACGCCCCACACCATACCGCCTATGAATTGACTGCGCGCCGTTTTCGCATTCAGGATACGGCCCGCACCGAAACAGCCTAGCATTCGGGCAACTGTGATCTGACCGATCTCTTCATCGACATGCACTTCGGCGAATTGCGCGCCGAAGGCATACATCGAGTACTCCTGTTTTTCCGGGCCGGGCTTCGCTTCCGCGGCGGCCTGCATCTCCGATTGGCCGCTGCGTCTCATCAGATCGCGCACCGACTCTCGCTTGCCGTCAGTCGAGACAACCTGACCATTTTGCAGCGACAGGTTGCGTACGTCCGTTCCGGCAAGCGAACTCTCCGGATTCGTAGCGGCGAATTGGAGCACCTTCTGTTTCAGAGCTTCCGCCGCGAGGAACACGGCGGAACCGGTGCTGGCCGCGGTTTGCGAGCCACCGGACACTGGCGTTTTGGGCATCTTGGTGTCGCCCAGTTTAAACACGACCCGGTCCGCGTCGACGCCGAATGTGTCAGCCGCGATTTGCGTCATGATCGTGTAAGTTCCGGTGCCGATGTCCTGTGATCCGGCAAACACGTGCAGAGAGCCATCGGCGCGCAGTGTTGCTGCGGCGTTCGCGTCCGAGCGCCTGGTCGGATAGACGGCCGTCGCCATGCCATATCCGACGAGTTTGTCGCCGGCCCTCATACTGCGCGGTTTCGCGTCGCGCTTGTTCCAACCGAAACGCTCCGCCCCTTGGCGATAGCACTCGCGAAGAGACTTGCTCGACCACGGCTTGTCTTCGTCCGGATCCGTTTCGGCGTAGTTTTTGAGCCGGAACTCGATGGGGTCCATTCCGGCTTCGTACGCCATTTCATCCATCGCCAACTCGAGGGCCAACACGCCCGTTGCTTCGCCCGGGGCACGCATGTACGAGGTCTGCCCGATGTTGGACCGCAGCAACCGATGCGACGTTTTGCTGGCGGGCGCAGCGTAGAGCATGCGCGAGGGCAATGCTGCAGCCTCCACAAACTCACCGAATGTGGACGTGTGAGAAACGCAATCATTGCCGATGCCGCGAATCGTCCCATTCGTCCGCGGCGATTCTGATGTGCTGGCGAGTCTCTGAGCGCAGTCCGACCATGTTGAACATTTGCGGGCGCGCTACTTCCAACCGCACCGGCCGACGGACCTGTTTCGCCGCGAGGGCCGCGATGATCACGTGAGACCAGGTAGGACCTTTGCTGCCGAATCCACCGCCCAGATAAGGCGAGATCACTCGCACGTTCTCCGGTTTCAATGCGAGCGCCTTTGCGATCCGGCCCGCAGTGCCAAATACGCCTTGCGTGGCATCGTACACAGTCAGTGCATCGGGCGCGGTCCATTGCGCGACGGTGGCGTGAGGCTCCATCGGATTGTGAAACTGAAACGGAGTCCGGTAGACCTGGTCGATCTTGCTGGGCGCGCTTTGCAGAGCCGTATCGAAGTCGCCACGAGCGCTAGAAGCAGGATCTCCTCCGCCGCCGGCCTTCTTCGGCGTGTAGGCTTCCGATAACCGGCTGTCCAGATCGTTTTCCGGCGTTTCGATCGCGTAGCGGACCTCAACCAGTTTTGCCGCGGCCTGCGCCTCGACAGAGGAATGCGCGATCACGACGGCAACCGGCTGATAGGCGTAGTAGATCCGATCGCTCTGCAGCGCCTGCCATGCTTCGCCGGGCCCCGGAGGTTGGTCCCGCTTCTCTTCGGGGGCAGGAAGCTTGGGAGCGTTCTCGTGCGTCATCACATGCAGAACACCCGGCTGGCGCGCCGCGTTCGCCGTGTCGATGGAAGTGATCCGTCCTTTGGCGATGGGACTCACGACCAGAACGGCAACAACTGCTCCGGGTACTTGCTGCTCGTAGGCGTAGGTTGCGCGACCTGTGACTTTGAGCGGTCCGTCTACACGGTCCAGCGGCTCGCCGAGACGGGATGCGGTTTGTTCCATTGCTAAACTTTGGCCTCCATGGCAAGCCGCACTGCACGCTTGATGCAGCGCCTGGCCAGTTCTACTTTGAACGCGTTGTCTTTGTAGCCATGCGCATCCGCCAATTCGGCGTTAGCCGCGGCAAGCACAGTTTCGGGATCTGCCTTCTTACCCTGAAGCGACGCCTCCGCTTTGCGGGCACGCCAAGGCTTCATCGCCACTCCGCCGAGGGCCAAACGCGCTTCCGTAACCGTGCCATCCGGTTCGCAGTTGAGCACGGCCGCCACCGACACCAACGCGAACGCATACGAGTGGCGATCGCGCGCCTTCACATAGCGCGAACGCTTTGCATACGGAATGGCGGGCAGATCGATTGACGTGATCAGTTCGCCGGGACGAAGCGCAGTCTCGATGTGCGGCGTTGGACCGGGCAGTTTGTGGAAATCGGTGAACGGGATGGATCGCGACCCTTCCGGCCCGCGCACTTGAACGACAGCATCTAACGCGGCGAGCGCGACGCACATGTCGCTGGGGTTCACAGCAATGCAAGATTCCGATTGTCCGAGAATGGCATGAATGCGGTTCTCGCCTTTGAGCGCCGCGCAACCGCTGCCGGGAACACGTTTGTTGCACTCGGTGTAAGTCGGATCGTAGAAGTAGTAGCAGCGGGTACGCTGGAGGACGTTGCCGCCAACAGACGCCATGTTTCGCAGTTGCTGTGATGCTCCGGCGAGTGTAGCTTGGCTCAGCACCGGGTAATTCGCGCGGATATTCGGATTATTAGCAAGTTCGGTGTTACTGACCAGCGCGCCGATGCGAACGCCTCCATTGTGTTCGTGAATTCCGGTTAGCGGCAAAGCGTTCAGATCCACGAGCCGGTCGGCCGCTACCGAGCCCATTTTCATGTAGTCGACAAGGTTCGTTCCGCCAGCGATGTATGCGGAATGAGGACTGCCGGAGAACGCATGAATTGCGTCGTCGATGGTAGTGGGACGAACGTAGGTGAACGGAGTCATACGCGCTTCGCTCCGTGAGCCTCTTTGATAGCCGCGACAATGCCGGGATATGCACCGCAACGGCAGATGTTGCCGCTCATGCGTTCCCGGATCTCGTCATCGGTGAGTTGGATGGGCGCAGACGGGTCAGCGATCGTCTCCGTTACGAAACTGGGTGCGCCGGAACGTACTTCTTGCAGCAACGCGACAGCCGAGCAGATCTGTCCCGGAGTGCAGTAGCCGCACTGAAATCCGTCGTGCTTGATGAAGCACTGCTGGATCGGGTGCAGTTCCTCTCCCTTTGCGATCCCCTCGATCGTTGTAATATCCTTGCCGTCCTGCATTATCGCGAGCATAAGGCAAGAATTTTTGCGTTCGCCGTTGACCAGCACGGTGCAAGCTCCGCATTGGCCGTGATCGCAGCCCTTCTTTGTACCGGTGAGTGCAAGCTGCTCTCGCAGCAGATCCAACACCGTCGTGCGTGGATCGAGATCGAGGGTATGCTCGCGGCCGTTGATTTTCAGCTTTACCGGATAGGTATTCTGCCCGGCGGCCAGCGCCGTCAGCGGAAGAGCGGCCGCCGCGGTCGCGGCGATGGTGAGCGAGACAAACTCCCGCCTAGTGGCCCCCGCACCCGGGTCGTTTTTGCAATCGTTCATGCTGCCTCGAACGCGTTAGACCCCGGCGAGATCACTCGCGTGACAGCGGGCCTTTACGCGGCGCAGGATCCGCCCTCGCAAGAGTACGGATTTAGAGCACTAAACCCGCATTCAGGCGGCTTCGTCGAGGAGTTCGGCCTGGTATTTGGCGACGAAGCGGGGTTCCATTTCGTCCAGCGTTCGCTTGATTTGGTTGAGTGAAAATTCGGACCCAAATGCGGGCGGTACGAACTGATCGGCTTTGCCAGCAGAGACTGCGGCGGCGTAGGCGGCGGCTGTCTTGCTCAGACGAAGCCGCGTCTCGCGCTGGCGATCCGCCTGGAGAGTTGTCAATACCAGCAGATCCTTTGCGAGCGCACTGCGCAGTCGCGATTCCTGGAGCTGCAAGTTGCGGAACTGGCGATCGTAGGCGAGGAACACTTCCGTCTCGAGCATCATGGAGCGCATCTCGGCGTCCACGTCCTTATAAAGATCACCCAGTTTGGCGCGGCCGATGGCGTACAGGCCGGCTTCGAGCGCGGGAATGCGATTCAGGCGCCAGTTGGTATCGGCGATGCGCTGGACCAGTTCCAGTTCGGCGGGTCCGACGGGTTTGAAGCGGGAGCGATAGTTTTCAATGTGCTGGCGCGTAGAGTTCGGCATCTTCGTTCGGCATCAGGACGGTGCGGCCAGTCAATCCTGTTTTCAGAGCGTTCTTGCTGGCGATGGCTTTGCCGTCTAGGGTAATGGGGCCGGTGGACTTCTGAGCGTTGGCCTGATTGGCTTTCATCTGTGCCGCGGTGGACATATGGGTTTGGAACTCCTTCAGGAAATGGAAAAGGGCCGGATGGCGCATAACAGCGCTCCGGCCCGTTTCGTAAATAGATACGCGCAAAACGGGCACCAATCGCCCTTTGCGCTTTCGGAAACACTCTAGCACGGCCTTCCAAACGATTCCTTGGAAGTCGTTGATCCCAGGATGAATATAGCTTGTGACCGGGTTTCCGGGATGCAATAAATCGGCGCGGGGGCTCTAAGAAGCGCCTGTCATGGCCGTTCAAAAAACGCGCGCAGGAGAATCGCGATCTTCGCCGCGGTCGGGACGTTAATCCTCCGGCTCAGAACATTGAAATTCGCAGCCTGCAGTCGTGCGAGCAGGTCGATGTAGATCTTCCTCAACGCCCACAATGAGCGACGGCTCTTCTTCTCGATCAGCGGCAGCAGCGCGGCGGACTCGTCATAGTAACTCTTTGCGCGCCCGGCTTCAAAGCTCATGAGCGACCGGAATGCATCATTCTCGACGCCCGATTTGAGCTGTTCTTCCGTCACTCCAAAACGCTTCAGATCTTCCGCAGGGAGGTACACGCGTCCGAGCAGCGCATCTTCACGCACGTCGCGCAAGATGTTCGTCAATTGAAACGCGATGCCACATTTCTCAGCGAGCAACAACGCGCGTGCCGAACTGAAGCCCCAAATGTGTATGATGGTGAGCCCGACGACCGACGCGACAAGGTAGCAGTAGCGATACAGATCGTCCCATGTCTGCACGTCGCGCGGGTCGATATCGGAGCTGACCCCGTCGATCATCTCGTGAAAGAAACGGTGCGGGATTTTATAGCGTGCGACGGTATCGGCGAAGGCAGGCCAGATGGGATCTTCGGCAGGCTGGCCGCGCAGTGTCCGATCCATTTCGACTCGCCAGTGGGCAATGGCTCCGCGCACCTTCTCCTTGTCGCCTCCTGCATCTTCATCGCTCAGATCGTCGCACTGGCGCATGAAGGCGTAGATGGCGCACATCGCATCCGATTGTTGCTTATCGAGCAGCAGGAAGGAGTAATAGAAGTTCTTGGCGCGTTCGCGCGCGATTTTGCGGCAGTGGCGGTAAGACGCTTCCACCGCGGAGGCGGAGCGACTCACGAGAACGGGAGCAGTCGCGGCAGACATCGGAGCATGATTGTAACGCGTTCCGCTTTGCCGATGTGCGGCCGTCGCGAGAGCACGTTGTAGCGCTGGGCACGAATTTTGTCGAGAATCTTCATTCCACCACGGCTGAACAGTTCGAGGTCGAGCGCAAGCCTACGGTTCACGGTACGGATGAGAGGCAATCCCTTCTCAAACAGATCCTGGGCAACATCCACCGCTTCCCGCATGACGTTCGCAAATCGCTGATCGTAGACCAGGGCCTGCAAGTCGGGAACGGTGTAGCCATATTTATCGAACAAGTCGAGGGGCAGATAAATGCGGTCCTTCTGCAGATCCACGCTGATGTCCTGCCAATGATTTGCAAGCTGCAGCGCAGTGCAGGTGAAATCGGAGAGCCGCTGCCGCTCCGCATCACGATAGCCGCACAAATAGAGAACCAGATGGCCGACGGGATTCGCCGAGTTCACGCAATAGTCGAAAACGCCGTCCATGGTGCGGTACCGCGTGGTCGTCTGGTCCTGCTCAAAAGCCCGGATCAGACGGTCAAACGGCTCGATCGGGATCTCGTGCTTTTCGACGGTCTGGCGCAAGGCCACGAAAACCGGATGGCCCATCTCGCCGGCGTACATGCCCCGAAGTTCCCGTCGCCACCAGGCGAGCAGACGGAGACTTTCGGCGGGATCGCCAATCTCATCTCCGAGATCGTCGGCCCAGCGGCAATACGCATAGATGTTGTAGAAATCCTGATGCAGTTCTTTCGGCAGCAACAGGCTGACCACGTGAAAGTTTTCGTAGTGGTGCGTAGCCAACCAGCGCGTGTAGGCAAGAGCTCTCGGTCTCCGTACACGCGGTGTTGACGGAGTCGGGAATGTGCGTACAAATTCTTTCGGTTGTAGTTGCGCTACGGCCACGGATTCTACGGAATGATAGCAGTCTTGATCTGGCCGTTGCGGCGATGAGCCATATCGGCGAGCACCTGCGGCAACTGCGTGAGAGGCTCTTCATGGTTCACCAGATGCCCGGCCGTGATCACGCCTTCGCCTATCAGCTTGAGCGCTTCGCGAATATGTCCAGGAGTGTGGTGAAAACTGGCGCGGCAAGTGATCTCCGAGTAGTGGAGCAGGCCGGTATCGAGCGCCACGCGGGTGCCGGAGGGACAGCCACCAAAAAAGTTGATGCTGCCGCCTTTGCGAACGATATGAGTCGCCGTTTCCCAGGCTTCCGCCTGCCCGATCGCCTCGAAGACAACATCCGCACCGCGGCCCGAAGTGCGGGCACGCACCTCTTCCGCAATCGCGTTCCGATCTGCGCCCATCACAATACCTTCGTGCGCTCCCAAACCGATCGCGCGATCTACCTGTTCAAGGCGCCGCGCCATCGCGATGACTCGCGCACCCACAGCGTATCTGGCAAGGCGTACGAACATAAGTCCGATCGGACCCAAACCCATGACGGCAACCGTGTCGCCCGGCCGAACGCCGCTTTCCTGCAAGCCGCGCAGCGCACAAGCAAGTGGTTCTACAAGCGCCGCATCTTTGTAGGCCAGATCGTCAGCAAGCAGATAGGTATTCTTAGCTACGATGCGCGCCGGAATGCGGATGAACTCGGCGTAAGCGCCGTTGTTAAACAGCAAATCCTCACACAGGTTGTGCTGTCCACGCTGGCAGAAAAAACACTCGTCGCAGGGAGCGGAATTGGCCGCCACAATGCGTTGTCCCACTCTAAACCCTTTTACGGCAGCGCCCACGGCGACGATGTCGCCGGCCATTTCATGCCCGAAGAGCGCGGGCGGTTGGATCATCTTCGCGTGATAGCCTCGCCGGAACACTTTCACGTCCGTGCCGCACGTCAGAGCAGTGCGAACGCGCACCAGGATTTCCCCCGGCCCAATTTCCGGTACGGGAACGTTCTCAAGGCGCACATCTTCCTTGCCGTACAACACGGCCGCCTGCATGGTCGCGGCACTCACTGCCGGCTGCTCCTGTGGATGAACTACCACTTTTAGTGATCGCTCTGTTGGATGCAGCGCGGTTTCGATCCCATTCACAATATTCGATAGCGATACGCGGTGAGAGATCAGGTCTTCGAGCGGTAGTTCGCCGCTGAACACAAGTCTCGCGGATTCCTTCTGCAGATCGATATCGGCGCTGTAAGAGCCAAGAAGGATCCGTTCCCCCACGCAGACATCGGCCCCCGAAATTTCGATTCTTTCTTTTGAAGAAGTCTGCGCGAATAGCAGAATTTTCGCGCCCGGGCGTGAAAGACTAAGCGCCTGATCGACTAAACCGGGAGCATTTGTAGCAACGATGACGCAATCCGCTCCGCGCTCCGCCGTGCGTTCCCGTATCGCTCGCTCAAACTCCGGCCCGCGCGGGTCAAATGCGTACGCACCATACAGTGCCGACAATTCCCGCCGATAGCCGATGGTGTCACTGGTGATCGCGGCAGCGCCCTTGTGGCGCACCAGCATGGTGAAGATCAGCCCAATCGGGCCCTGCCCCAGAACAGCTACGACATCCGTGGGGCGGAGGTTCAACATCTCTACGCCTTTCACGCAGGTGTTGACGGGTTCCACCCAGCAAGCTTGATCGAACGACACGCCGTCCGGTATCCGCTCCACACCGCTATCGACGATCCAGTCCATCACACGGACATACTGGGCAAATCCCCCACCAGCCGGTTCAAACGCAGCCGTAATTCCGACTTTTTTATACACCGGACATTGCGCATAGAGGCGGCGCGCGCAGTAAAAGCAGGAGCGGCAGGGAACGTGATGAAACGCAACGACACGATCGCCCGGGGCGAACCGAGTAACGTTCTCGCCTATCGCCGCAACGACGCCAGCAGTTTCATGACCGAAGATGCGAGGGGCCGGAAGCAAATCGTACTCAATCTTTTTCAGGTCGGTATGACAGACGCCGCAGCTTTCGACGCGCACCAAAATTTCGCCCGGGCCTACGCCAGGAGTCGGCACGCTCTCGACGACAATTTGGCGATTGCCGCGATAGACTGCCGCCAGCATGGTATCTGGCACGTTATTCTGCTGCGACAACACTGCCCGATTCGGGCAGGATTCGACAACTGACAAGAAAGTCTCCTAAAGCCTTGGCTGCATCTTCGGCGCGACGCTTGAGTTGCATCACGCGGGGAAGCATTAGGGATGCCCAAGTGTATACATCATAATTTTCCCACGATCGATACGCCCGTCGCTGGTTCTCATCTTATTCAGATCAAATGCAAACGATTCGTCGGCACGGTCTGTAACCACCTTCACGCAATAAAACGGAAGTTCTGCGCGAAGAGTTCGCTGCATGACTCCGGCAGCCTCCATATCCACCGCAATGGCACCGCTGCGTTCGAAAAGAGTTTGTTTCTCCGCCGCTGTTCCGACGATTCTGTCCAGCGACACAAGCGTCCCGGTCGTAAATCCTTCGGGCAAGCGTGAACCATCGCACACTCGATCGCTTCGTTTTCAGGCTCAATAATGACTGACGAGCCCAAAACAATTTGCGATTCGTGCAGATTCGGGTCGAGCGCACCGCAGAAGCCGGTGCTCACCACAGCTTCTAACTTCGAGGACAGAAAGCTCCGCTCCCGTCGACTGCACGCAGCGCCACCTCTACCGCCTGCGCTGCAAGTTTCGGACCTGCTCCATTTGCCGCGAGCATGATGCGCTTGCCCTCGAGGATGCCTTCATAGGCGTAGTCGATCGGCCATTTCAGCTTGCGCAGCGCCGTTAGGGAGTTCGCGAACGGTTTCAATTCCATCGCTTCGGCAGCGACAAAAAGGATGGCCATTTAGCAGTATCCGTTCGCCTGAAACCACTCGGCGGCTTTGCGCAATGCGATATCGGCCGGCGACTGGAGAGAACCCTAGCTCGCGTGTCGCTTTCGTCATGGACAACAAACATCTTTTTGCGAGCCATCTTGACACCCTCGAGCGGCGCCCGGGGTCCTTCCAGTTACAGAGGCCATGCCCGTGGATACCACGCCCGCCGCATACGCGAGCGCATAAGGCACCTCGAAGGATGGAGCGGGCTTTCCCGTGATAGCGGCCAACTTACTCAGAATCTGCTGCAGCGTGAGATTTTCGCTGCCGATCATATAGCGCTCGTCCGACTCTGCCGCGCTCTGCCGCGAGTAAGTGCCCCGCGGCGGCATCATGCGGCATCTACTACATTCAGCCCGTATCTACGAAGCCAGGCATCTGCCCTTTCAGAAAGTCAAGCACGATTTTTCCCGTGGGCGTCGGCTTCCAATCATGATCACCGATTGGCGCTGTCGGATTAACGATCACCACCGGGACACCCGCGTTTGCGTTTTCGAGGGCCGACCTGCTCGGCCAGCCACTTCGAGCGTTTGTAGTGCCCGGTCATGTCGGAAATCGACACGGGCGTGTTCTCGTCGCCAAGTTGATTCTCCGGCATGCCGATGCACCCGACCGTACTCGTATAGACAATTCGCGCCACGCCCGCCTGCTGCGCCGCTGCGAGCACGTTGCGCGTTCCCTGCACATTCGAGTCATACAGTTCGCGCGGGTTCCTCGACCATAAGCGGTAATCGGCCGCTACATGGAACACGATATCGGCTCCTTGCATGGCCTGGCGCACAGATGAGGGATCGCGCAGATCGCCGTTTACGCGTTCGGCATCAAGCTCCCGCAGCTGGCTGCCGGAACGGCACAGGGCACGCACACGATAGCCGCGCTGAAGCAATGCCGTTGCGACGTGCCAGCCAAGGAAACCCGTGGCTCCGGTAACGAGGGCAGTGGGCAAGGGGGATCAGTTGCCAGCGCAGCTAAAACGGGCCGCCTGCGCGCTCTCTTCCTGCGATTCGTCGGCTTGCTTGCGGTAGGTGCTCAAAGCGAGCAGCGGGAACATGTTGCGGTACTCGGTGTAGCAGAGATAGAACACTCGCGGGAATCCGGTCCCGGTAGAGAGTTCTTCCTGCCAGGTACCGTCGGGCAACTGGGTGCGCATCAGGTAATCCAGCCCGTTGTACAGGCTTTCGCTGCGCATATCGTCGCCAGCGAGGAGAGCGAGGATCGCCCAAGCTGTTTGCGAAGGCGTGCTCTCGCCTGCAACGAAGCGGCTCTCGTCGTAGCTCGCGCAGCTTTCGCCCCAGCCGCCGTCGACGTTCTGATAGGCACGGATGAATTCGAGGGCTCGCTGGATAAAAGGCTCGTTCTCGCTCATGCCGGCGGCGCGCAGACCTCGGAGCGCGAGGAACGTTCCATAGATGTAATCAACGCCCCAGCGGCCGTACCAACTACCGTCCGCTTCCTGGTTGCGCAACAAATACTCAACGGCGCGCTGCACCGCTGGATGCTCGCGCGGCACGCCCACGGCAACAAGTCCTTCCAGCACGCGACCCGTAATATCGGGGCAGGAGGGGTCGAGCATCGCATTATGATCCGCGAAGGGAACGTGGCTCAAGACCTTCCAGTTGTTGTTGACATCGAAGGCAGCCCAACCGCCATCTCGCCCCTGCATCGCGAATAGCCAGTCGATGGCGCGCTGGATGCAGGCCTTCTGCGCACCTTTGTCGCTCGCACACGCATGTTTGAACGCCAGCAGCACCATGGCTGTGTCGTCCACATCGGGATAGAACTCGTTATTGAATTCGAACGCCCAGCCGGATGGTTCCACCTTGGGCCGCTTGCGAGCCCAATCCCCCTTGCGCCGGACTTCCTTCTTCAGCAGCCAATCGGCCGTGTTCCTTAGCGACTGGCTAGCATCGAAACCGCTCTCGCCAAGCGCATACGCGGCAATCGCGGTATCCCAAACCGGGGAGAAGCAAGGCTGGACGTAGAAGCGGTCTGTCGTTATCGACCATGAGGCGATCGAACTCGCGTTGAGCGGTGGCGCGCACCGGATGGTCCGGCGCATATCCGAGAAGATCGAGGGCCATGATCGAGTACTGCATGGATGGATAGATAGCGCCCAGGCCGTCTGAACCTTCCATGTGCTCCAGCATCCAGTCGGCACACTTGCTTGATCGCGTATTGGCGAATGAATTTCGGCGCAAAGCGTTCGTAGACTTTCAACGCGCGATCGAGCCAGAGGAAGAAGTTTCGCCAGCTGAAGTAGTGGATATCGGAGACGGGCCGGGCGGGCGCGCCTTCGAGGAACAATTCCGCGATGTTGAATCCGGCCGGAACGGGACGGCTCTGACTGGCGGCGTGAATGATGGACAGCGGAATCACGATCGCGCGCGTCCAGGACGACATCTGATAGATGAAGTTGAACGGGAGCAGAATGATTTCGGGTGGAATCGACGGCGGTTGCTTCGCGAGGATACAACCCAAACAAGCTTAGATTGATGCGTACGTAGCTGTTCGCGCCCTGCACGCCACCCATCTCGAGAATGCGGCCGCGCAACTTCTGCATGCGCGGATCCTCGGGTCGAGACGCCCGCAACCTTCAGCGCGAAGTACGCCTTTACCGACGCGCTAATCTCGGATGGACCCTTGTGGTAGATATTGAATCCGCCGTCCTCGAGTTGCCGCGCGAGGAACGATGCGACGGCCCGATCGATTTTGCCGCGCGTGGGCGGGTTCCAGACTCCATCGACCGGAGGATGCAGCCAGAGTTCACCGAGGATGTAATCAGATTCAAGTGTCGAATCCGCAGTGAGATCCGCCCACCAGAATCCTTCCGAATGCTGCCGCCGCAATAACGATGCAGCGCCACGTTGGATAGCGGCGCTCACCGCCGAATCCAAGGAGCCGGATGTTTGAACGCTGTACCTCATCGATGCGCTAAGTGCGAACCGTATACAGGCGGGGCGTGAAGTTCTCCAGATCCGAAGGCAGAGTGAAGCGAACGTCCTCTTCCTTGATCTCCGCTTCTTCGAGATCGGTAAATCCTCGCGCCTGCAGATGCTGAATCAACTCCTGCACCAGATGCTCGGGAGCGGATGCACCCGCTGTTACGGCCACCGTGGAAACACCGGCCAGCATGTCCGGCTGAACTTCGCTGCGATCGTCTAACAAGTAAGCCGGAACGCCCGCCTTCTCGCAGACCTCGACCAGCCGCCGCGAATTGGAACTGTTTTGGGACCCGACCACCAGCAGCGCCTCGCATAACGGAGCTACTGCTTTGACGGCTAACTGACGGTTTTCAGTTGCGTAGCAAATATCCTGTGTCTTCGGCCCGACGATCTTCGGGAACCGCTCCAGAAGGCGATTCACGATGTCCTTTGTCTCATCCAGGGAAAGCGTCGTCTGTGTGAGGTAAACCATGCGCTCCGGATCTTTGATGTCCAGCCGGTTCACATCTTCGACGTCTGAAACCAGGATGGTGCTTTGCGGCGCCTCACCGAGCGTGCCAATCACCTCGTCGTGGTCGCGGTGCCCGATCAGGATAATCGTGTAGCCGAGCTTCGCGAACTTCTTCGCTTCAACGTGCACTTTGGTCACCAGCGGGCAAGTTGCGTCGATGACCTGCAGCTTGCGAACCTTCGCCTCTTCGACAACGGCCGGGGAGACGCCGTGCGCACTGAAGATGACGCGCGCGCCTTCGGGAACCTCGCTCAATTCTTCTACGAAGATGGCTCCCGCCTGACGAAGTTCGTCCACTACGTGCCGGTTGTGCACGATTTCTTTGCGCACGTAGATGGGCGCGCCGTATAAGTCCAACGCGATTTTGACTACATCGATTGCGCGAACCACTCCGGCACAGAAACCGCGCGGCTTCAGTAGTAGAATCTTCCTAGCCGAGCCTTGTTTTCTCGCGGTTTGGTCGGGATGCGCGGTCTCAAACACGAGTTCGGTAGACGGCATAGTAATCCCTCTCAGTATAACAACCGCCTTATTTTTGAAGCAAATGGAAGAATAAGGCGGAGTAGGGTGCGTGTAAGTTCGTCATTGCCGATCTGCAAATGCTTGTGCGGCTTCCTGGACTAACAACCCCATTTTGGGGTGGGTCGGCGTGAACGCGGGTTCGATGCCGTGGGACCGCAGCGCCTCGCTTGTGTCCGGTCCGATCGACGCGACAAACGTATGGCGCAGCGCATTCTTAACGGCTTCGCTATCGGCCGTCCGGTCGGCGAACTGAATGAGGTGGTCGACTTGCACGCCGGTAGTGAACAATACAGCGCGATAGCGATTTGCCATCAAGCCGCGCAGCGCCTCTTCGAGCGGTTGGGTATCGTCTGGCAGCCGCCACTGGTAGACAGGAACACTCATGACCTGCCGGCCTTGCGACTCGAGCCCGTTCACCAGTTCGGGATTTGATCGGCCATACTCTTGAACGGCCACGCGTTTTTCGGCGCGGTCTTTGACGGCTTCCAGAACTTCGCGCCATGTATTCGGCTCGGGAACGGCAACGGTAACCGGAACATTCCACTCCCGCAGCACTGCAGAAGGCTTCGGGCCGCGCGCCACGACTGTAACGCTGCGCAGAGCCTCGCGAAATTGTTCCTCCGGCTCCCGTGCCGTGAGCGTTCTTGCGAGCAGGCGAGTACCCACTCCGGTCAACAGAATCACCATATCCAATTCGCGCGCGTACAGACGATCGGCAAACTCAAAAACCTGCCGATTGTGCTCTAACGGGATTTCGACCAGCGCTGGGGCAACAAACGGTTCTCCATCGGCGATGCGAATGAGTTGCGCGATTTCGTTTGCCCGCCGGCTCTCAAACGCGAGTACCCGTGCGCCTCGAAATGACATACGTTTTTCGTCATCGTAGCGCAGGCAGGCAACAGGGTCCGCGGCATCTGCATCGGACAAGTGGAGGTTCACTATCCATGGCAGATGTCGCAGTAAAAAAACAGAGTGAAAATCCCACGAGCAATACCCGCGAAGTTTCTCGACGATCCTCACGCGATCCGTTCGAGTTCTCGTTCAGCCCCTTCGAATTGCTGAATTCCGACCCGTTCACCGCGATGCGCCGGATGCAGGACGAGATGGATCGCACATTCGGACGTTTTCTGACCCGGGGCGGCAGCACAGAAAGTACTCTGTGGAGTCCCGCGCTAGAAGTCGCAGAACGCGACGGGCAGTTGCAGATTCACGCGGATCTCCCGGGTATCAAGCCCGAGGACGTCAAAGTAGAGGTGGCGCAGAATTCCCTGATCATCCAAGGCGAGCGAAAAACCGAAAATGAGCAGAACCAGGGTGGCGTGTACCGCTCCGAGCGGCACTACGGCCAGTTCTACCGCGAGATCCCGCTGCCGGAGGGCACCGATCCGGAGCAGGCGAAAGCGCAATTCCGCGATGGAGTCCTGCAAATTTCCCTGCCGTTACCGCCCCAGAAAACAAATAGGCGGTCTATTCCGATCGAGAGTTCGAGCGGAAGCGGTCACTCGCAAAACCAGGCACAGAAAAAGTAGTATTTAGCGTCAAACGGGAGGCGGGGTATGGCCCGGCCAGGCCGCCTCCTGAACTATGCCCGAGCCCAACCGTACACCACCCACACCGCCGGTCAAACGGAAAGTGACGCGCACGCTGCGGCGTTATCCGTGGCTTTTCAGCCTTGTCTATATCGCCGTCGCGGTGGCGCTGTCCTGTGTTCCCTACTTTTTCCAAACGGGCCGGCCGCGCGTGATATCGAAAGTCGTCCCGTACAGCCAGTTCGTTTCCGAGCTCCAGGCGGGCCATCTGAACAAAGTCGAGGTCACGCCAACGCAATTAATTGGCCAGAGCAATCCCACAGCGAAGGGCAAACCGACCGACATCTACACAGCCACGCGCTTGCCCGGGATGGACGATACGGCGCTTTTGCAACAGTTCGAACAGCGCCATCTCACGGTAGTCGGTCACTTCGAAACGTCGAACTCAATCTGGCCCGACATGATTCTCTGGCTCCCATTCCTGTTTCTTATCGGTCTCAGCTTCTA
This sequence comes from uncultured Acidobacteriaceae bacterium, assembly GCA_963795905.1. Taxonomy (GTDB): domain Bacteria; phylum Acidobacteriota; class Terriglobia; order Bryobacterales; family Bryobacteraceae; genus Bog-105. The sequence continues at coordinate 279,370 of CAWCJG010000007.1, forward strand.
CGGCGCGTGGCGAACCAAGAAGGCAGTCGGGCCGTTGCAGGTCGGGAAGAATCGCGCCAAGATTTACGACCGGTCCCAGCAGCAACCGACCACGTTCGCCGATGTGGCTGGTATCGACGAGGCCAAAGCAGAGCTGCAGGAGATTGTGGATTTCCTGATCCATCCGGAGCGGTACCGCCGCCTGGGCGGGAGGATTCCACGCGGTGTCCTGCTGATCGGACCGCCGGGAACCGGCAAAACGCTGCTCGCGCGGGCGGTCGCCGGAGAAGCACAGACGCCGTTCTTTTTCATCTCCGGTTCTGAGTTCGTCGAAATGTTTGTGGGGGTCGGAGCGGCTCGTGTGCGCGACATGTTTGAAGAGGCCAAGAAGAAAGCGCCCTGCATCGTTTACATTGACGAGCTCGATGCTATCGGCAAGTCGCGCAGTTCCGGTCGAGGCATGATCGCGGGGGGCCACGACGAGCACGAGCAAACACTGAATCAGCTCCTGGTCGAGATGGACGGGTTCGATACTTCGAACAACGTCATCATCATGGCGGCGACCAACACGCCCGATGTGCTCGACCCGGCGCTGCTACGCCCGGGCCGCTTCGATCGCCAGGTTGTGGTCGACCGTCCCGATCTCGAAGGACGCCTTGCGATTCTGCAGGTGCACGGCAAGAAGGTTCGCCTTGGCCCGAACGTCGATCTGCGCACGATAGCGGCCAGAACGCCTGGGATGGTCGGCGCCGATCTGGCGAACGTAATCAATGAAGCGGCTCTTCTGGGTGCGCGCCGCGGCGCAGCGGATGTCGAACAGTCCGATCTCGAAGCAGCGATCGATCGCGTCATGCTGGGCCTCGAGAAAAAGAGCCGGGTGATGACGCCCGACGAGAAAGAGCGAGTCGCGTTTCATGAGACAGGTCACGCGCTGGTGGCGCTCTCACTGCCGCACACCGATCCCGTACACCGCATCTCCATCATTCCGCGAACACTCGGGGCGCTGGGACATACGCTGCAGTTGCCGCTCGAAGAGCGCTATCTCATGACGCGGCCGCAGCTCGAAGATCAGCTTTGCGTTCTGCTGGGCGGACGAGCCGCGGAAGAAATCATCTATAACGGCGTGATTTCGACCGGCGCGAGCGACGATCTGCAGCGCTCTACCGCCATGGCCCGCCAAATGGTCACGCGGTTTGGCATGAGCGAGCGGCTCGGGAACCTGACGTACGGCCGTCCGCTTGAATCCCGTTTCCTCCAGGGCCTGGGCGCGGAAGAACGCAATTACAGCGAAAGCACGGCGCAAGCCATTGATCAGGAGATTCGTCGCATGGTCGATGGCTCCTATGAGAACGTCAAAACCATCATTAGGGCCCGGCGCCCGTTGATGGACCGCATTGCCGGAGAGCTGATGCGAAAGGAAACGCTGAACGAGAGCGATTTGAAAGCCCTGCTGGCCGATACCGATTTGCAACGAGGGGTTGGGGAGGCGATAGAAGTAACCGCGTGAGTCCGGCGAACGTCTACCCCGCTACACTGGAAAAAACCATGGTGGTGAGACGTTGTTTTCTGTCGCTCGCGGCAGTTGTGTTATTCCTGCCCGCGGCCCAGGCTCAGCAGGTGCATGATCCGAACGGGGATGTATTCCTCGGCGGCCCCAAATACAAGAAAGAGAAAACCCCAACCTCCCGGACGCTTAAGGGGACGGTGAGCGATGATAGCGGCAAACCACTGGCTGGCGCGTTGGTGACGTTAACGAACGTCAGCAAGGGCGAGAAGGTCACGTTCATCACAAAGTCTGACGGGCGCTATCATTTCGACGACCTGCCGTTCCATATCGACTACGAAGTGTCCGCGCAGTTCGCCGACATGAAGAGCGAGACCAAGAAGCTAAGTCAGTACGACAACGCGCCGCAGGCCGTCCGCATGCTCGAGGTCGAACCAACGAAGGCAGCCGACAAGCATTAACGGCACAACTGCGGTAACTGCTTCTTCAAGGCGGCAATCTTTGGCAAATCGTTGTAGACGATGTACGGGTTGTCGGGATTCCGGTCCAGGAACTGTTGATGACGGGACTCGGCCGGATAGAACTGGCCCGCCGCGGTTACTTGGGTGACGATCTTCCTTCGGTAGATGTGCGCCTCATCGAGTTGCGTAATGTAGGCCTCCGCAATCTTTTTTTGATTGTCGTCCGTGTAAAAAATGGCGGAGCGGTATTGTGTCCCGGTGTCTGGTCCCTGCCGGTTCAGTTCCGTCGGATCGTGGGCGACTTCAAAGAAGACAACGAGTAACTGGCCGTAAGTGATCTTAGACGGATCGTACACAACCTTTACCGATTCTGCGTGCCCCGTATCTCCTCCACTGACGTCTTCATAACTGGGGTTTCGCGTATGCCCGCCCGCGAAGCCGACGCCGTAGTGCTGAGAACGCCTTTGACGCGTTCAAATACGCCCTGCACGCCCCAGAAACATCCGCCTGCAAAGATCGCCGTTGCCTTTCCTGGTTGACTTGCAGGAGTGTCGTCAACGGCTGGAGCAGGAAACGTTTCCGCTACAGATATCGCCGCGGCAGCTAACAGCAGAACAAACACTTTCTTCATTTCTGTCCCCAATCTGGATTCTGTCCTGCACTTACTAAGTTGGCGAGAATCCGGTATGCGCCGGGAACTCCGGCGGGTAACTGTCGATACAGCGCAAAGGCATCATAGATAAATACGCCTTTGCCGTAGCGAGTAACTAGCAGGCCGCCCGATTGCGGCGATTGATCCGGATCGTGCGTTTCAACCAGCGCAGTGTAATGCGGATCCCATTTCTTGGCAAAGCCATGGCCGCGCTCTTCCTGCCATCCTTCGAAATCCGCGGCCGTGATTTTGTTCGGCCACTCGAATATCGGATTCTCGGGTTTCAGGAACTCGATTTGGGAGCCTTCGTCCACTACTTTCGCTGGATTGCCGTCAAGCGTGATCGAGTACGGTCCAAAGTCCACATCGTAATCCTGCGTGTTGTACTGCACAACGACTGTCCCGCCGTTCTGCACATAATCGAACAACTCCGGCAGGAGCGCCCTTACTTCGGGCTCGCTATAGGCGCGGACACCCAAGAACAACGGCTCCGTAGCTCGGCAAGATTCGTTTGCGCCGCTTCGTCCGCGGGAAGCACATGCACATTGATTCCGAGATCTTCGAGCCCGCGAGCGACGTCATCCCCGGTACCGGGAATATACGCCACCGTCAGATTCGGCGCGGTTTTCACGTCGACTCCCACAGCCCGGTAAGTTGCCGGACGAAAGAAATCGGTGGGCCGCAGACCAGGATAACCGACGATCTGATACCCCTCCTCGTAAGTACGCCCGCCGTATTGTGCCGTTGCTTTGATGGTGTATGCCTCTGCCTTTATATTTCGCGGCTCGACTTCAAAAGTTACGGTCTTCGTGTCGCCTTCGCGCTGCGTGATGAAGTGGTACTCGGCGGGTTCTGACTTCCAGCCAGCGGGCAGATCCAGCTTGAGCGTTCCTTCGGCCGGTTTTTTGACGTTGCTGCGCAGCGTCACCGCGAATGAAAACTCTTTCGATGTCAGCGGCAGCGCGCCCGCAGCCGGGGAAACCTGCACCGATATCGCCGGCGCGACTTGTAGCGGATACGCACGCAACCCCAATGCCTCTACTCGCTGCATTGACTGCACATAACGGCTGATCGCGAACGCGACGCCGTGGTATTCGGCTCGCACTGTGGCAAGTAAAGGATAGGGCGCGGCGGGCAGACTCCGATACTGCGATTCCAGCATGTCGTAATACGGCTGCTCTTCATCGGGTCGCGTGAAGTACGGCTGCGTAGTAGTGAGCATCTGTCCGGCACATGCAGGTTGAAGCGAAGCGACAGGTCATGTGCTGCCTCAAGTTGCGGCTGCAGCGTCCCTTCCCGCTGTATTTTCCAATCCGTTCCGTCGGTTGCCGTCAAATCGAGCCCTGTGATCTTAACTGCCTCGGAACTGGGGTTGTAGAGGTGCGCCTGAACGAAGAACGACTGCCCGGGAATGGCAACCTCAAAGACCGGCTGCGGACCCGAAAAGGCGGCAAATGGACCGGTCGGCGGCTTCGGCGGGGCGACGAACGCTTCAAAGGTGGTATTCAAAGCCAACGCCAGCGCGTTTTGAAACTGAACGTCCTTCTGCTTCAATTCGAAAAGCACATCCTGCTTGCCCGGATCGGCCAGATTGCTCGCTTCGGTCTTCGCGATCAACTCCCGCAACTCGCGCAATCCTGCCGCGAGATCCGGCGCGATGGCTTCCGGCTGCTCGGGCTTGAGGGACGCCGCACACTTGTCGACCGAGCTCAGCGATGTCGGACAAGTCCCTGCTTTAAAAACTGCGTGTCTCCCGTGGCAAGCGATGCTATGCCCGGTAGTGACGTATCGATCCCGTCATAGAGCGAAGCCGCATTCCGTGGGGATTGTACTCGCGAAGCATAGCGGTGGTATTCAACACTCACGCGACCCGCGGGCGGCGTAGTGAACCCACCATTCTGACTTTTTTCGTGTCCTAATCCTGTGCGGCCGATTTGCGCACTGGTCCATCCGGACGCGGGCTGCACCTGCCCTTCCGGAATTTCGAGATCCGCCGATGGCCGGCCCTCGATCCAGGTGTTGTCGATGTAATTCCGGAACCGCACCGGGACATATTTGTCGGTGGCGTAATCGTAGATGCCTTGCGGAGTGGGCTGAAAGAACGGCACGCGCGCGTACATCTTGAGAGGCGTCCATGGCCGCAATCCTTCCCGGAGCTGTTCCGGGAAACGATTCGGATCGCCCGCCGCAACGAACGCTTCCTGGGCCATCTGCCCGGCTACCTGGTGATTGCCGTGGCCGTCGGTCGGCGCGCCCGCCCACACAGACGTCACAACCAGCGGCCTTGTCATGCGGATGACCCGGACCACATCGCCCAGAACGCGTTCATGGCCCCATTTCGCGATCGCCTCTTCGCGCGTCTTCGAGAAGCCGTAGTCGATGACGCTGCCCCAATACAGATCCGCTCCGTAGTACCGGGTTGCCTGCAGCAACTCCTGCGTACGGATAAGTCCTAAGGCATCGTAGAGATCCGGCGCAACGGCATCCTGGCCGCCTTCGCCACGGGTGAGACTGAGCAGAGCGCCCCGCGCGCCCAGTTGCCGGGTTTCGTAGGCGAGCATGCCGCCATCCTCATCGTCGGGGTGGGCCGTCACCATGAGGAAACTGGCGCGGGTGCGCAATTGAGCGAGGGCGCGGCTTAGGCCGGCAACGCCGCTGTCCAGGTCGAGCGGGACAAGGTTAGGATCGGCTGGAGGTAAAGGGTAGCCAGCGGGTTGAGCGACTACAGGAAAGCAGAGAAAGGCAGCCAGTACGGCGGCGTAAGGTCGTTTGGGCATGTGCAAAGACTGCGCAAAACGGGCCTGCAGACCCTTTGCGCTTGCCCCAACGGTAACACGCCCGCACTATCTAGCCGGCAAATCCAAGTTACTGACGGGCGGTCGTTTCGGTGTTGGCGTTCGTGCTGGCAGGCTTCTCGGTTTCATCCGTCGTGGCCTGCTTCATACTATCGCGGAAAGAACGAATGCCTTTGCCCAAGCCCTGCCCCAGTTCCGGCAATTTCTTCGGGCCGAAGATGAACAGGCAGATGATCAGGATAACCAGTAGGTGGCTCGGTTGGAACAGGCCGTCAAACATGTAGACTCCAGGGGCTTTTGCCCTGCACCAAGTATAACGGAAAAACGGCAGTGCGTTGCAGGAACCCCAAACAACCCGCAACTTAGTCCGTCCGGCTGTGTACGGTCAGGATTACCCTTCTATATGCCGTGAGCGCCGGAGACCCCTCGTCCGTTACGGCCACAATCACGTGCGCGGTTCCGGTCGCGGGGCATCCCGGCCCAATCTTCAGCCATGCGGGGCGGCAAGTTGCGGCTGCGGTCACGGTCGCCTTCGCCGAGTCCGCGCCCGCAATGCTCAATGCCGCCAGGCTCCCGTCCGCCGCGCCCGCTTCCTGGTAGTGAAACCAATGAAAGCGCAGCCCTTGCCCGTCTGGATCCTTTGTTCCGGCTGCATCGAGCACGGTCTGCTCACCCACCTTCACATCGAGGTAAATAGGATCCGTACCTGCATGCCCGTTGACGACTACCACCGGGTTGTGATTCGCGTGCGCGTAGTCTTTCACGGTCCAACTCATCCGGGCCGCGAAATCGTTTTGAAAAGCATCGCGCCAGCGCCAGATGGTCGCCTGGTCCGACATATAGGTTTTGCCGTCCGCGCCCGTTACCTCGTCCTGGGAAGTCACGCGCGAGAACAGATCCCCGCCCTGGGTCCAGATTGGGTGCGACTCTCCATAAGGCTGCCGGTAGATGTAGCGGCCGCCCCATCCTCCCCAATCCGGGCGCCGAAAGGCGTTGAGCCCGTTATCGATCAGCCCTAAGAACGACGGCGTATCGCCTTCCATAATGAAGAGGAACTTCGGGTACAGATGTCCCAGCGGCCCCTTAGCGCGAATATTTGTCTCTAGCCATTCGTTCGTCACCTCACTGAAGTCCGCCCCAGCGCAATTTCGGTAATAGGCATCACCGCTGATGCCGGTCCAGGTTGCGTAATAGTATTCGCCGCCGGTCGGCGTAGATGGCTGGACGATGTAAAACAAATTGGGAAACTCGCGGCGTATCCACGGTCCGGCATCGTCCTGATCCGAAATCGAATACACGCGCAGCCGCGAAATGAACCTGTCGAGATCTTGCTTGGATCTGGTCTCCCGCACTCGCGAGAGCGCCTGAGCCAGTGTATTCGTACCGCCCCACACGGTGATCCACAAGGGGCGCGGGTCATCCCGGTCCGCGGCTTTAATGATTGCCTGCGCTCCCTCTGACATGCGATCCGGTCCGGTCGCTGCCATTCCGTAGCCCGGCTGCCCTGCGTAGACAATGCGATCGAGGTCCTCGGCCGCCGGCCAGCCTTGCGCATGCAGCAACAGATTCGGCCGCACTTGCCCATACGCTTTGATCAGTGCACGCATCGTTTCCGGATGCGTTACATTCTTCTGCCAAGTCGATGTCGCAGCGATCAGCGCTTCAATGTCGAGTTCGTTCGAATAGAGCAACAGCCGCGTGAGCGACATCTGGTCATCGGGTTCATTCCCGATGTCGCTGATGACAACGACACGAGGATGTCCCTTGAAGTCGTCCACGTGAGTGGGTGGAATCGCCTGGGCTGAGAGCGAGGCACGGTTACGGCGAGGAGACCAAGTAGTTCTGCAACAAATCGCACTTCAGCAAAGTATCACCCGGACAGGGCAAGCCAGTGGTCAGGGTCGAGCAGTGGTGAGTGGTCAGTGGTGAGTGGTCAGAACCAGCGGGACCTTAATTAGGTTCGCGGCGGAGGATTATGATCGTGGACTGAAGCGGGACGCCGTCTTGTACCTGGACCCGCAGCAGCGCTTCAAACCAGGGAAGACGACGGCTCCGCGTCGCTCCGAGCTTGTCGATCAGCTTCTCAAGCGTGCTTTCCTGAGTCAGGAAGTCGGCCGCGGCTTCTGTCCCGTACTCGGTGATGCCGGCCATCGCCAACATTTGGTGTCCGTCGCTCAAAGACGGCCGCAGAGAAATCAGGGCGTAATCGAAATCGAACGGACGCGCTGCGGGACCAAGATATATCGGAGCCTCGCCCTTTCCAGGCCGCAGATTAACGATCGCACCGGTTTCGGTGGGAATGGCGGGATTCTTATTGTTCGTTGCGAATTGAAAATTCGGAAAGAGATTCACGTCGGCGGTTTCGGAAAGCGGACCGCCCACCACGATCAGGTCGCCATTCTTGGCATCATCCCAAGTCAGCAGGTGAGCCGGCTTCACAACCGGGGTCTTGCGGAACAGAGCGAGTGTTTTCGTAACGTCGAAGACGCCGATCACCTCGCCCACCGTGCTCCAGGATTCGATCAGCGGAACGTTCCGGTCGGCCTCGGTGCCACGATATGCGTGCAGGCCGTTCACTGATCCCACCAATTTTTGATTCGAGAAGACGATCAGCGGCACGTCAGCGCCAGCCCCGAATGGACGCCAGAATTTTGTTACGGCCGGCCCGCCCGACGAACGGCTTTCCTGTGTGGGCATCATCCGTCCGGCCCAAAAAGCGCCAACGCAAAGCGCGGCCGCGGCCAGCGCGGGTACGATCAGTTTTGGATACTTCTTCCCAGCTTGCGACGGCGCCTCAGCAGGACTCAGGTCGGCCGGGGCAAACAACGGGCTGATTGTTTTCAGCTCTTCCTTGCGTTCGAGGGCCAAGCCCACGTGCCGGCGCGGATGGCAACAAAGCTGATACGATCCCTTGGGAATCGTAAGCACCCACTCGGTCTCCGGAGCTTCGTCTATATAATGTTCGGCCAGCTTTGCCCGAAGCCGGCCTATTTGCACGCGCACTACCGAATCGCTTTGGGAATCGAAGTCTTCCGACCGGTTGAAAACAGCGGTCGCGATATCTTTCGCTTTGACCAGCTCCGCCTGATCTTCCAAGGCCGACGCGGCGAGATAGGACAGCAATTTGCGCAGCACTTCGCTGCTACGCAATGTCGCGCTTCCCATGACGCGGTGCAGCTCTTCCCGCAGCATCTGCGTCCGCGCGATGGGGTCCAGGGATTCAGAGCTGACAGACATGGGCACCCTAGTGGAATTCTCGACGGTCGTACAGAGTATACAAGAGACCGTACCCGTTAAAAGCAGCGATGTAACTGTGACATCGCGGGGTGTTACACCCCTTTTGTTGCCGCCCAGCGCGCTCCCCGGTATATATTGGTAGGCGTTTCGTCCCCCGAGCCCTTTTCGACAAGCGATGAGTAGCAGAATGATTGCCTTGGCGATAGTGCTCACCGCAGCCATTTTCGCTGCGCAGCCGCCAACTCCAGATACGAGCACCATTGTCGCCCAGCTCCGGTCCGGCCATTACGCGGATGCGAAGGAGATGATTGAGCGCGCAGCAAAGGATTCACCTGACAGTGCCGCACTTTGGACGTTAGATGGCTTTGCACTGTCGCACCTTGGTCAGAAACACGAGGCGCTGGCCTCGTACGAGCGAGCCTTGAAGCTCTCGCCGGACTACCTGCCAGCGCTCGAAGGAGCGGCGCAGATCAAATTCGCGGTTTCGGATCAGAGTGCGGTTGCTCTTTTGGCGAAAATAGTCGGGCAAAACCCCACGGATGAAACAAGCCACGCTATGCTGGCCACGCTCGCTTTCAAACGGCGGGACTGCCCCACGGCAGCGGCCGAATTTCGCCTCAGTCGCAGTTTGATTGACTCGAAGCCGGACTCGCTCGAACAGTTCGGCACGTGCCTACTGGAGCTGAAACAGACGGATGCAGCCCTCCAGGTGTTCCAGCGCGTGGTGGATTTGGAGCCTCAAAGAAAACAGGCGCAATACAATCTGGCGGTGGTGCAGCTCTCGGCCAAAAGGTATCAGGATGCTGTGAACACTCTGAAACCGCTCGTGACAGAAAAGCCGAACGACGGCGAGTCCCTCGATCTGCTTGCCGAAGCCTATGAAGATATGGCGGATACGCAGGACGCTGTGACCTATCTGCGGCAGGCGATTGTCAGCAATCCAGATGTTCCCCGATACTATCTCGATTTCGCGGAGATCTGCATGACGCATACGGCCTACCAGGTCGGCATTGACATGCTAAGCGCGGGATTGAGGCGACTGCCCAATGCGGCACCCCTGTACTTGGCGCGCGGCATCTTCTACGTTCAGGTGGACGATTACGAAAACTCGCGAAAAGATTTCGACCGCGCCGAGCAGCTAGACCCGAAAATGGAGTATGGGCACGGTATACAAGGTCTGGCCGATCTACAGAGGAACGATCTGCCGCAAGCCGAAGCGGACGTACGAAGCCGGCTCCGCAGCGCTCCCGGCGATGCATTCTTGTGGTATCTACTGAGTGAAACCCTTGTTCGAGAGGGTGCGAGCGCCGGAACGGCCAACTTTCAAGAGGCCTTGTCATCCTCTGAGCGCGCCATCACGCTGCAGCCGGATTTTCCAATGGCGCATAACCTGTTGGGGCGTCTTTATCTGGAACAGGGTAAATTTGTGGATGCTATTTCGCAAAGCCGTCTTGCCCTGCAACAGGCGCCATCCGGCGAAATTGCAGCCACGGCGCTGTATCACCTGATTCAAGCTCTCCAGCGCAGCGGCGATAGCAGCGAGATTCCAACGCTCAGGAAAAAATTAGCGGACCTGTTGCAGGAAGCGCGAGACCAGCAAGCTTCCCAGCGCAAATACGCGCTTGTGGAAGTAAGTCCGGCCGATCCGCAGAAGCAGTAGTTGGCGTTCTGGCCACATTGTCAGGGCGCCAGGTCGATTCGCTCTCCCGGGCCTCGCGTGACCCGCGACATCGCCTTCCGAACCGCAAGCAAAAGCGAGTGATGTAACGCGTGACAACTCTGACTTCACCAGGATGTTACTTGACTCTTTCTTTTAGAGAGTGACAACCTGTTGCTGCGCATGAAAAAAGCCAGAGCCCTTCCATCGTTAGCTGCAATTCTTCTCAGCCTGGTTAGCTTCCCGGCCTGGGCTCAATTTTCGAGCGGCATTGAAGGCACGGTGACCGACTCGACTGGGGTGGCGGTCGCCGGAGCCAAGGTGACTGTCACGGATGTAGCCCTGGGTGTGGGAAAAACGGTTACGACGAACACAAGCGGGTTTTTCACGGTCCCCAGCCTTGCGGCTTCCACTTACACCATCGAGGTCCAAATGCAGGGCTTCACTACGTGGGAACAGAAAGACCTCCGGTTGCAAGTCGCGGAAACGCGAACCATTACGCCTGTTTTGCAGGTCGGCACTGTCACGACCAGTGTAGAGGTTTCGGCCAGCCCGTTGGCGCTCGATCTGGCGACCGCCACGACCGGCTCGGTGGTATCCGAAACCGAGGTCATGCATACGCCACTGCCGGGCCAAAACGTCTACTCCTTGGCGGCGCTCGCCCCAGGGATCAGCGGCAACGCGGTAACCGCTGGAGACAACTATACAAACGAATACGCGATCAACATCAATGCTGCGGGCCTTCGCCAGGAGGAAAACGGGTATCAGATTGATGGCGCATACACGGATACGCCCTCGCGCGGAGGCGGCACGTCTATTTCTCCCAACCCTGAAATCGTCGAGTCGATAGACATTCGAGCGAACGACTTTGAGGCTCAGAAGGGGCGGAATGCCGGAGCGACCGTCGAGGTGTTCAGCAAGGCCGGCACGAACCAGGAACACGGCACGATCGACTATTACTTTCTGAACAATACCCTGAGCGCCAGAACTGAATTTGCGAGCTCCGTTCCGAGCTTCATGAGAAACGAGACCGGCGCGACGATTGGCGGCCCGATCATCAAGGACAAGCTGTTCTACTACGGCGGGATTGACGTGCTGCGTTCCAGCACGACCAACGCGAGCCAAACAACTGTCGAGACGCAGGACTTTTTAAATTGGGCCGAGGGCAACCTGCCGAACAACATTGCGACCAGCATTCTGAAAACAGCGCCGCCCCTCCACTATCCGACGTCCGGCATTCTCACCGTGGCTCAACTCGAAGCCTCGAGTCCCGGATATTTCGCTCCACCGGTGGGCATTCCTGGAAACCTGCCCGCGGTCGGCACGGCGAACGTCAGCTACTCAGTGCCAAAGAATGGCTATCAATACAGCGTTCGAGGCGATGCATATCCAAATAACAAGGACCGCATCTACGGCGAGTTCATGCGCACGTATGACACAACCTCGAGCTCGAACGCGCGCCCCGCGCTGAATAACGGCGATGCCAACAGTTCCGATTTTGCAAACCTCGATTGGACGCACACGCTCTCGCCGAACGTGCTGAATGATTTCGGCGCGAGCATGGTGCGTCCTTATGGCGCCAGCCTTCCCATCAACACGATGGCCATCCCGTATGTCAATGTCGTCGGCCTCAATGTCGGCTCCAGTTGGGGGCCGGGAAACTTCACGCAAACGACTCTCGGCTGGCGCGACATTCTTGCCGATACGGTGAAAAGCCACACCATCAAGGTGGGATTCAACATTAACCGGATTTCGGAGTTCGATCAGCAGACGGGAGGGGACGACCGCCCGACCTTCAACTTTAATAATTTGCTGGACTTCATTCAGGACGCACCTACGTCGGAGACGGGCACTCCGGTGAACCTGCTCACGCATCAACAGCAGCCGTATTACCGCGCGTACCGCGCAATGTACATGGGCTACTTCGTGCAAGACGACTGGAAGGTGACGCGCCGATTGACGCTGAATGCAGGCGTCCGCTTCGATATCATGCCGAACTTCTTTGACATCCTCTCGCCTAAGTTGACGAACTTCTTTTTCGGCAGCGGGAGCGATTATAACCAGAGGATCGCAAACGGCCATACAGCGCTGCAACCGAATAACAATGTACTCAATCACAACCTCTTCCAGGCCACGCCTCGACTTGGTTTCGCATGGGACGTTTTTGGAAACGGTAAAACCGCGCTGCGCGGCGGCTTCGGTATGTATGCCAGTGAGCCACCCTATCTTCACATCACCGACATCCTGGCTAACAACCTGCCGAACATATATAGCCCGTCCGTCAGCGTCTATCAAGGAACAACTCCGGTGTTCCAGCTATGCTCTCCCCCGACTGGATTCTCCGAAGCTTGCCCGGTGGTGAACACGAGCAACCTGGTACTGAATTCAAGTGGCGGGATTGTGGGCCAAAGGGCGAACCTCGGCGGGTATTCTGAGAACTATCACTTTACGGAAGTGGAAGCCTGGTCGGTTAGCGTGCAACAGCAACTGCAGCGCGATTTAATCCTGGAAGTAAATTACTCGGCGACAGGGGCGCACTACCTTCCCGTCTATAACGCTGACCTCAACCGCTTCGCGGGTAACTTAATTGCTACGAACAATGTTCTTACCCGGCTGAACCCGAACTTCGGCGCTATCAATTACGGCACGTCGGATGGAAACTCGATCGGTAACTACGGCTCTGCCGAATTGAAGTACCTGTCGTCGAAGGGTCTCTCCCTGCAAGGCGTCTATACATTTGGCAAGGCCCTGGACACCGTAAGCACGGCAAATAGCTTGGACAGCGGCTCCATCACCACAAGCACCAACGTCATTCAGAACGGAAATCTGGCAGCCCAGCGAGGCCGGGCGGATTTCGATATTCGCCACCAGTTCACTTTCGTCGGCGCCTGGACTGCGCCTACCGACTACAGCAACCGGCTCGAGCGGTATGTTTTGGGAGGCTGGGAATTTGGCGGCGTAATTGTCTGGCAGACGGGCTTGCCTTTCACCGTTTATACCAGCGCTCCGTTTATACCCGTCTATAACGCTCAGGGCCGAATCGTGGGCGACGGCGGAGGCGATTACAATGCGGACGGCTACAATTACGACGTTCCAAACGCGCCGGCTGTTCCGATCAACACCGGCGGACGTTCTGTCGCCACTTACCTGAGCGGGCTATTCCCGGCGTCCGCTTTTACCGCTCCGCCGCTAGGAACGGAAGGGAACCTTGGACGCAACGTGTACAACGAACCAGGCTTGACGAATGTCGATGCGACACTCACCCGAAACTTCGCTACCAAATGGTTCTTCGGCGAAGCATTGCACATTCAGGCGCAGGCAGAGGTGTACAACTTGTTTAACCATCCGAATTTGACGAGCGTATCCTCTGATCTTTCGTCTCCGCTTTTCGGCCGCGCCACTAGTCAGTTACCCGCACGAAGTCTACAACTCCATTTGCGGGTGAGTTTTTGATGAGGGGCGCTCCGGTCGCCGCGCTCGCGGCTCTTACAATCCTGATTGCTAATGCTTCCACGGCGCAGAGCGCTCCGCTAGTGCTGGAGCGCGAGGGGCGAGTGATATCGCTTGAGCCGTACGCGCCCAACATTTTGCGCGTGACGATTAGCGTGGAGAAATCGGCGGCCACGGATGCCCCGGGCTATGGATTTGTGGCCAAGCCGTCAACAGACGGGTGGACGCACGAGCGCGATGGGGAAGGCGAGGACGTGTTCCGATCGACGCGGATGGTCGTGAAGGTGGCTCCGGAGAATGCTCCGAGACCTCAGCCAATGCCGCTCGACTCTTTGAACCTTCAGCTCCGGGATGAATACTTCGGCAATCAAGCCGGGAGCACGGGTCATGGGCCTCGACATAACGATGCGCTGCAGATAACAACGGCGGAAGGCAAAATGCTGTTGCGAATGCGGGGCTGGGTGATGGGTCCCGAATCCCCGGAGGTTGCCCAAGCAGATGCGGGCGCCAAAGGGTATCGAGTAGCCGCCACATTCGACTCGCCGGCAGGCGAACATTACTACGGGCTCGGGCAACAACAGAAGGGCTGGATGGATCTGCGCGATCACCAGATCCGCTGCTGGCATGATTATTCGGCAATTGGCGGCGAGGATGTCTGTGTCCCGTTCATGGTTTCCAGTCATGGCTACGGTCTGGTCTGGGATAATCCGTCGAAAACCACCGTGGACCTGGGCTTCAACAATCAGAATGTCTGGTCTTCTGAGGTGGGTAATCGTGTATCGTATTTCGTGATCGCCGGGACGACCAGCGATGAGATTTATGAGGGCTATCGCCTGCTGACCGGCGTGACGCACATGCTGCCGAGAGCGATTTACGGATACATCCAGAGCAAGGCAATCTATGCGACGCAGGAACAGGCGCTCGCCGTCGCCAAGGGTTATCGCGAGAGGAACGTGCCGCTGGATGTAGTCGTGGTGGATTTTCTAAACATGACGGCGCAGGGCGAACTCGACCTCGACCCGAAGCGCTGGCCTGATCCAGCGGGAATGAATCGTGAACTGCACTCGATGGATATAAGGACCCTGCTGAGTGTGTGGCCGCACTTTGCGGAAGGAACGCAGTTCTACGACATGCTGCTGAGCAAAGGCTGGCTGATACACACGCCCGCTGGCAAGCCCGATGGAGGATTCTTCAGCAAGGCAATCGGTCCGAATCTTGACACGACGAATCCGGAGGCAGCGAAGTGGTTCTGGGAAGAAATTCGAGACCGCTACGTGAAACCGTATGGGTTCGATTACATATGGCTGGATGAAACGGAGCCGGATATCGACCCGGCCAACGACGTATTCTCGATCGGTTCGGGAACGCGCTTCTACAATGTCTACCCGCTGTTTCACACGGCTTCGGTGTATGAGGGTTTCCGACGGGATTTTGGCGACAGCCGGAGGGTGATGATTCTGGCGCGCGCGGCCTACCTCGGAGCACAGCGCAACGGAACGGTTTTCTGGTCGAGCGATATCGTTTCGACGTGGGACATGCTCAGGCGCTCCATTCCAGCGGGGTTGAATTTTGCCGCGACGGGGCTGCCCTACTGGGATACGGATATCGCGGGATTCTTCTCGCCGGCGATACCGGCGGACTATCACGCAGCACATAAGCCGCTGATCGACGGATCCGATGTGCGCGGCACGATTGGGAATTATGAGGACTACCCGGAGCTCTTCGTGCGGTGGTTTGAGTGGGGCTCGTTTCAACCGGTCATGCGTGCGCACGGAGAAAGAAATCACAACGAGGTGTGGTCTTACGGGAAGCAGGCCGAGCCGATTCTGGCGAAGTATCTAAAGCTGCGTTACCAGCTTCTGCCGTACACGTATTCTGCCGCCTACCACAGCTACGAAACGGGCGCTCCGTACATGCGAGCGCTCTTCATGGATTTCCCGAAGGATCCGAACGCCGCTGATATTGCGGACGAATATATGTACGGACCGGCTTTTCTGGTCGCACCCGTAACGGAGCAAGGCGCAACGCATCGGACGGTGTATCTGCCGGCGGGTTGTGATTGGTATAACTATTGGACCAACGAACGGCTGCATGGCGGACAGACGATTGAAGTGGAAGCTCCTATCGAGACGCTGCCCCTATTTGTAAGGGCGGGAAGCATTGTGCCGCTCGGGTCAGAGGTGCAGAGTGCACAGCAGAAGCAGACGATCGCATCCGTTCGCGTATACGCGGGAGCAGATGGAACGTTCACGCTTTTTCAAGACGACGGAAACACCTATGCGTATGAGAACGGCGGCGGCTCGGTCACGAATCTGACGTGGGACAATGCTGCGCATCGATTGAAACATGAGGGTGCATCCGCGTGGAGCGGACCGGATGAATCAGTAGTGGTGGTGCTGGGCAAGTAGGGACACTCGCGTCGGCGGCGTAGAAGCGTGGCTCGAAAATTGAGCCACGATACAGTCTTGGACATGCATCGCCGTTCCTTGTTGCAGCACCTTGCGGCCGGCTCGGTTGTTGCCCTGCCGGCAGTGGTCAGCGCCGCAGCCGGCCCCATGAAGATCACTCGGGTGCGCGTGTATTCTCCGCCGCACCCGAATCCGCTGTTCAATCAGAGTGATCTGGTTGTTACGGTCGAAACCGATGGGGGCATCACGGGCATAGGTGAAGGAGGCTCACCGGACACGCTTACGCAAACGGCCGGCCGCCTGATCGGGAAAGATCCGCAACATATAGAAATGCTCTGGCAGGATATGTCACGCTCGTTTTTCTATCCGCCGGGCCGGGAGAAAGAGGATGCGATTGGCGCGCTCGATCTGGCACTGTGGGACATCAAAGGCAAGGCGCTTGGCGTACCTGTGCATTCGCTCTTAGGAGGTATGGCCCGCAATCACTGTGAGTGCTACAACACGGCCGGCATTATCCCGGGCGTTCATCCGGGCAGCACTATCAGGGAACGCGCCCAGCTCACGATGGAAGCCGGATACCGTGCGTTTCGCATGGATGCCGCGGGCGAGCCGATCAACACGATCTACAACACACGGGAGCGCGTCAATCAGCTTCAGGCCGATTGCGCCGAAGCACGTGAGGGGGTCGGCAAGAACGGCGACTGGGTGGTCGATTTTCACCAGCGATTCGATCTTTCGGATGCAATCCGGGCGTGTGATTTGATTCAACCGCTGGCGCCCTTTTTTGTGGAGGATCCGGTGCGTGCGGAAGCCTTCGACCAGGATCTGCCGATTCTGCGCACGAAAACACCGTTACCGATTGCGGCGGGCGAAGAGTGGGGCAACCGTTGGGATTTCAACCGGCTGGTCGAAACTCATTCGCTCGATTATGTCCGCGCCACTCTGCCTAACGTCGGGGGCATCACGGAGATGAAAAAGATTGCCGCGCTCTGCGAGACCCACTTCATCGGCATTGTCCCCCACTTCACGGGTCCGATCGCGACTGCGGCATTGCTCCATTGCCTTGGCACTTTTTCCGGGCCTGTTCTCATGGAGTACAACTTCCAAGGCAAAAGCTTTGATTACCTGCCTGAGTGCCTCGACTTCAAAAATGGCAAGCTGTACCCGAATCAGCGGCCAGGTCTCGGAGTTACGCTCGATCTAAAACCTCTCAAGCTGCTGGCCGAAATCACGGAGCCGAACAATAATCGCGCTCAGCTTTACTTCCGGCCGGACGGCTCGATCACGAACTGGTAGGAAGCGAGCATGTGTGAACAATTCGGAGTTAACTTCGACGTGTCGGAGGAACCCATCAAAGGCGAACCTCGACGCATACGGCTGGAGCGCCGGGATCTGCGCGAGCGACGGCGAGCTTCGTCTTCAATGGATCGACGAGTTTCATCCGACCGGGAAAGCTGTCTGAGCGAACCGTCTTCCGGGACGATGGCACTGTTTCCAGCCATTCGCTTTTTGACGAAAGCGGCGAGCCTATTCAAACGAAGGAGCAGACGGCGGATGAATCCAAAGCTGTTCCCGACTGCCCTTACCGAATTGAGGTGCGTGAGTCGGAGAGTGTCCAGGAGATTACGGTCTACTCTGCTGCCGGTGACCAGATCGTACAGTTTAAAACGACCATTACGGAGAATCGCCGCGAAGGTTCCCTTTTTCTCCCCGGTTTAGATCAGCCCGCGCTCACGAAGGTCGAGAGCATCGAGGAACGCGACGCGCAGGGCAACTGGACCCGAAAACGGATTTCCGTACGGCACCTTTCTGAACCGGAGGCTGGGGAAATCGAAGAACTGCAGCGCCACATTGAATACTACTGAAGGGGCAGAGCGAAGAAATTTTGCGCTCTCGGGGTGACGCGAGATAATGTCGAGTTGGTGACGACGGTGAGCTCACTTGCCAAGCTTGCGGCAGCCTCGGTTTCGGGCTTGCCGGGCGAACTCGATCGCGAGACGCTGATCCGGGCGTTCCGCCTCATGTATCTCTCCCGTAGCATCGACGACCGGGAGATCATGCTGAAGCGGCAAAGCAAGATCTTTTTCCAGGTAAGCGGCGCCGGTCACGAAGCCATTCAGATTGCCGCGGGCATGGCCATTCGGCCTGGATACGATTGGACGTTCCCTTATTACCGCGACCGCGCCTTAGCCCTGACGCTCGGGGTGACCTGTGAAGACATGCTGTTGCAGGCGCTTGGGGCGGCCCGCGATTCCGCTTCCGGGGGCCGGCAGATGCCATCCCACTGGTCGTCTCCGGACCTACATATCTTTACTGGTTCTTCGCCCACCGGAACGCAGTTTGTTCAGGCCGCCGGATGCGCGCAAAGCAAGCGCTATCTCAACCCACAGTCGGATGAAATCACGCTTGTCACGGGCGGTGAAGGTTCCACCAGCGAAGGCGAGTTCTGGGAATGCATCAACGCGGCTTGCCTCGAGAGACTGCCGCTGCTGATCCTGATCGAGGACAACGGTTATGCCATATCCGTGCCGGTGGACCGCCAGACACCCGGCGGCAATGTGTCCCGCCTGCTCGAAGGTTTTCCGGGATTGCTGCGCATTGAGGTGGACGGGACCGACTTTCTGCAGTCCTATGCAGGTATGCGGCAAGCCGTGGATTATTGCCGGCAAGGTCATGGGCCCGCGCTTGTGCATGCAACTTGTATTCGCCCTTATTCGCATTCGCTATCGGACGACGAGCGATTATACAAGTCCGCGGCGGAACGCGAAAGTGAAGCCGCGCGCGATCCCGTGCACACCTATCCACGCTGGTTGACTGAGGAAGGCATCTGCACGCCGGCTGAGGTCGAATCGATTCGGCGCCAGATCGATCGCGAGGTCGCGCAAACCACAGACCGCTTATTGCCGGAGCCCGCTCCACGTCCGGACACGATTTATCAGCATCTCTATTCCGACGAGATCGATCCCACTGCGCCCAGCTTCGATGCGCAGCCAGCGTATCGCGGTGAGCCGCGCACTATGATCGACGCGATTAATCAAACTCTCGCGGAAGAGATGCGCCGGGACCGCAATGTGATCGTTTTCGGGGAAGACGTCGCGGATTGCAGCCGCGAGGACAGCCTGGCCGAAGTGAAGGGCAAAGGCGGTGTCTTCAAAGCAACCGCCGGCCTACAGCGCGAATTCGGTTCGTTACGTTGTTTCAACACGTCCATCGCCGAAGCCGGGATCATCGGCCGCGCCATCGGTATGGCGGCGCGAGGCCTCAAACCGATTCCCGAAATCCAGTTCTTCGATTACATCTGGCCTGCCATGATGCAAATCCGCGACGAGCTTGCGAACATTCGCTGGCGCTCGAACAACGGATTTTCTTGCCCGGTTGTGATCCGCTGCCCGATCGGCGGATATCTGACGGGCGGCAGCGTCTATCACAGCCAGTGCGGGGAGGTAACGTTCACACACATCCCGGGCTTCCGCGTCGTCTTCCCGTCGAATGCGCTCGACGCCTGCGGCTTATTGCGGACCGCTATCCGCTGCGATGATCCAGTGCTGTTCCTTGAACATAAGAAGCTGTACCGCGAACCGTACAATCGCTATCCGCATCCGGGCGAAAACTTCACAATTCCGTTCGGCAAGGCCTGCATCGCGAAAGCGGGAAGCAGCTTGACCGTCATCACGTACGGCGCACTGGTCCATAAATCCGTTCTGGCGGCGAATCAGGTCGAACAACGGCGTCACGGGCCGTCGATCGAGGTGATCGATCTGCGATCGCTGTCGCCCTACGATTGGCCGACCATTGCCGCGTCCGTCAAGAAGACTCATCGTGTGATCATTGCCTACGAGGACATGCTGAGTTGGGGCTACGGCGGTGAGATCGCGGCCCGCATTGCCGAAGAACTGTTCACCGAGCTAGATGCGCCGGTAACGCGAGTGGCCGCCAAAGACACCTGGGTCGCTTACAGCCCGAGGCTAGAAGACGCCATCCTGCCGCAGGTCGATGATCTGGTTCACGCAGCGGAAAGGGTTCTGGCGTTTTGAACGTAAGCGGCGTCGTTCCATTATTAATGGTCACCAGCATGGAACGGGCGCTGGCATTCTACGTGGACGGACTCGGTTTTAGAATCGAGAACCGCTGGCTCCCGGACGGGCAACTGCGCTGGTGCTGGATGTCGCTCGAAGGCGCCAGCCTCATGCTGCAGGAAGCGGTGGGAGCGTCGCGTGAGCGAATACTCGCGGCCGGCAAACTTGGGAATGGGGTGGGACTGAATTTCCAGTGCGAGGATGCGCTCGCGGTGTATCGTGCCGCCCTGGAGCGCGGCCTTCAGGCCGCTCGTGAGCCGCAAGTCGGCAACAGTTTATGGGAAGTTTCCTTCAACGACCCGGACGGGTACTCGATCCACTTCGCTAGCCCGACGGATTTGCCGGAAGAGACGCTCTTGTCCGAAGTCGAGCAGCCGCTTTAAGGCGCCGTATGCTGCTTGCGGCGTCCAAACACTTCATGCGCCAGACCGCGTATCAGCGGCGCACCGAACAAACCCAGCGCGAGCAGACTGCCAAATAGGGCCATTGCCTCGACGCTTTCGCGGCCTTCCCGCTGCCAGTAAACGTCCTTCAAATTCAGCCAGAGGGCGAACTCATCGAGCGTGAGCGCCGCGCCGACTCCGTAGAGCATCGACGTCAGTGCGCCGGTGATGCGCGATCCCCCCTGCGCGCCCGTACCAACCTCCATCAGCCAGCAATAGCCGATCAATAAGAGCAGGAGGATCCCCCAGACCATGTGGTGAATGTGCCGTCCTCGCATGGACACGTTGTGAAATGGGCCGAAGTCGTAATGGATCGCAATTGTAATCCCGCGCACAACCAGCACGCTCACGAAAAACCCTAACGAAGCGAGGAACAGCCGCTCTCGCCGCGTCTCCGGAAACTGCGAACGATAGATCCGGTACAGCCGCCCGCGCGAAAACACCAGGGCGATGATGCCCAAAATCGCGGCGATAATGAGCGGCGCTACCCAGAAGCTGCGGTGCATCCATGGCAATTCCTGCATCTGTGGCGTTGGACCTTCACAATCCGACCACGGTTTCAGCGCGTCTACGGCCCATGAATGCGGGTGCGTCAAGCCCGATCACAACATTTGAAAGAAAATCCGAAGATCGGGCAAGCCACTCACTGTCAACGGGTTAGCCCTTCAAACACGAGCCGTCGGAAGCGCGTGCACATGCTGTTCCACACATGGATCTTCTATTTTTTAGGCGTGATCAATGTTTACTGGCGATGTTCGAAAGCGCGAGCAGCTCTCCTCGCCGTGCGGATCGAACGGCCTCTAGCGGGAAAACGAGCCTGACATGCCGGAACACAATTCAGACAGCTTCAACCTATCAAATGCGCGCGTACCACTGTTTCAATGGATCTCGGTAGTCGGAATGATCGTCAGCATGGTTTTCGCGCTTTCCGGACGTCTGGCGGCCAGCGATCGCACGGCGGTCGACGTGGGCAAGCTGCAAAACGACGTTTCGCAGATGCGGCAGCAGATGGCCCTGCGCGAAGACGTATCTGATCTGACAAAGCAGATGCGTGAACTCGAGATAGAGGTTGCCAAGCTTAGCGACCGGCTCGATCGCAAGTAATCTTCATTCAATGACCATGCCTCTTCCCATTCGGCACGGCAGACGCACGTTGCGGCGTCTGATCTGCAGCGCCCTGCTATTGCGGGCTACCCAATTTGTTTGCACGTTGCTCGGCCTGTACGCGATCGCATTCACGTACATTTCTCTCAGCCAGATGACGCATGAGAAGCGGCTGAACGAAATTGAGCGGCTGCTTGTGATCGGCCTGCTCGATGCCGAAAGCGGCGAGCGGGGGTACCTGCTCACAGACAACCCCCTTTTTCTGGACCAGTATCAGGCGGGCATCAAGGCGCTCGGGGTGTACGAGCCGGTCTATCGCAAGGCTTTGGCGTGCTCCGAAAGTAAGCAATTGTTCAATGAAGTATCGACCCTGCTCAGTCTGAAGCGTACGGAAATGCAGCTTACGATCACCACGCACGACGAAGTCGGCAAAGCCGCCGCCGTCGCGATGGTGCGCGATCTTCGCGGCCACAGCTACACGGGCGAGATTTACCGGTTGCTGATGCAGATCCGCACGACGGAAGCAAAAAAGGCTGTTCCGTTTGAGCTATGGCATGTACCTGGCGACCTGGATATCCACGATCCGAATCGCATGTTTTCCCGTTCGGTGCTCATGATGCGCCTGAACCCGAGATAACGAGTGAGGGCGCGGTTCAGCCGTGCCCGAGCTTCTTCTGCGCCTCTTTGGCCAGCTTCGAATCGGGCGACAGTTGAATGACTTTGTGGAACGCGGATTCCGCCTTATCTTTATGCTTTAGCTTTTCTTCCGCTTCTCCCAGCCGGAAAAAAGCTTCCACGTTCTTCGGGTCATACTTCGTCGCATCCTCAAACCGGCCCGCAGCGGCACGATAACCTCGATCGCTGCCCTGATGCATGTAGAACTTCCCGACTTTAACGTTCCGTTCGGCTTCGAGCGGGTCGTACGTGTACACTCGCGGCTTGACGGTTTCGTCTTCCTCGGGCGGCGCTGTTTCATCCGGCGGTTGCTGCTGCGTCGCGGTCGCCGACGGCTTCGAACTGTTTTGCTGCGCGGGCGCCGTGGAGGTCTGCGAGATCGCGCAAATTGCGAAAAATGCGCCTAAAATGCAGGCGCTAACGAAATTGCGTGCCACAATCAAAGTATAGGACGAGCTCGCTTTTGTCGGCGAGGCGAAGTTTCAAATATAGCTGCGTATGGAGTTAAAAGAGAAAGTCGCGCAGCTTCCCACCCAACCTGGCGTTTATCTCTACAAGGACGGAGCAGGCAAGGTCCTCTACGTGGGCAAGGCCAAGAACCTGCGTTCACGCGTCCGGAGCTATTTCAACGAAGACCGGCTGGCGGAAGCAAAGACGGGCAGTCTGATCGCCGAAGCACGCGACATTGCGTTCATCGAAGTTCACAACAACAAAGAAGCGTTAGCGCTTGAGAACAATCTCATCAAGCAATACAAGCCGCGCTTTAACGTTCTGCTGCGCGATGACAAAACATACCCGTACGTCAAAGTTACCAACGAGAAGTGGCCTCGCGTTTTCGTAACGCGGCGCATTCTAAAAGACGGTGCGGCCTACTACGGACCTTTTTTCCCGGGCAATTTAGCGCATCGTCTGGTTCACTTCATCAAGCGCCACTTCCTTATTCCGTCCTGCAAGATCGATTTCAGCCGGAAGCACACACAGCCCTGCCTGCAGTACCACATTCATCGCTGCCTGGGCCCCTGCGTGGAAGGCCTGACCACGCCGGAGATTTACGCGGACGCTGTTCGCAATGTCCGCCTCTTTCTTGAAGGGCGTCACCGCGATCTCGCGCGCGAACTCGAAGCGCGAATGCAGGCCGCGGCCGATAATATGCGCTTCGAGGAAGCCGCCACATTGCGCAACCTGATCTCCACGGTGCGCGAAATGGAACAGAAGCAGACCATGGATGCGGTCGAGGGGGACGACATCGACATCTTCGCCTACTACGTGGAAGCACCGCTCATTGCGGTCAATCTGTTCCACCTTCGAAAAGGCAAAATCGTGGATCGCCGCGAATTCTTCTGGGAGGATCAGCTAGAATTCGATCCGTCTGAATTTTTTTCGGCTCTCTTGAAGCAGGTGTACGTCGAAAGCCGTTACATCCCGCACCTGATCCATGTTCCGGTCGACTTCGAGGATCGCGAAGAACTCGAAGAGCTGTTGAGCGAGCGTCGCGCGCGTAAGGTTGAGATCGCGACTCCGCAGCGCGGCACAAAGAAGGTCATGCTCACGCTTGTCGAAACCAATGCGAAACACAGTTTTGATCAGCGTTTTCGGGTAATGAAGCCCTCTTCCGACGCGGCCCGTCAAGCGCTGCAGGACGCGCTCGATCTCCCGGAATTGCCAATACGCATCGAGTGTTTCGATATCTCTCACATCCAGGGCACCGACAAAGTGGCCAGCATGGTCGTTTGGGAGAACGGCGGCATGAAGAAATCGGATTACCGCAAGTTCGTCATCCGCACGGTCGAGGGCAATGATGATTTCGCCTCGATGCGCGAGGTCGTCACCCGGCGCTACTCCAAGCTGCTCGCTGAGAAAGCTCCGTTTCCCAGTCTGGTCTTGATCGACGGCGGCATCGGACAGCTTCACGCCGCAGCGGATGCACTGGAAGCGATCGGGGTGACGGATCAGCCTCTGGCTTCGATTGCCAAACGCGAGGAATGGATCTACGTCTATGGCCAGGAAGACGAACCGATCATGCTCGATAAATTCTCGCCGGTGCTCCACATTGTGCAACAGATTCGCGACGAGGCGCATCGCTTCGCCGTCACTTTTCATCGCACGCGGCGCAATGCGAACCGGCTGACTTCAGAACTCCACGAGGTCGCTGGCGTCGGTGAAAAAACCGTGCAGAAGCTTCTGCGTTCGTTCGGCAGTCTCGAACACGTGCGCGAAGCCTCCGAAGACGAACTCGCGGCAGCGGTCGGCAAAGCGGCGGCGCGTCGCTTGAAGGATTTCTTCGTGGCCTCGGTTGCAAACGGCACATCCACGCGCTCCCCACTGCTGCAAATCGAACCCGTCCGGTCCGAGTAGCACACGTCATGCTGGGGCAAATACTGGCCTGCTAAGCTCATTTAAAAATGATTGCTGACGAGATAGCGCTCGGTTTGCTGTGGTACGTCGTCTTTGTCTTCTCTACAACCTGTCACGAAGCCGCGCATGCGCTAGCCGCAAAATGGGGCGGCGATTTGACGGCGGCGCAAGGCGGGCAGGTGAGCCTCAATCCTGTCCCGCATGTGAGGCGCGAAATCTTCGGCATGATCATCTGCCCGCTCGTCACATTTGTCACTAACGGTTGGATGATGGGCTGGGCGAGCGCACCGTACGATCCCGAATGGTCGCGCCGATATCCGCATCGCGCAGCGAAGATGGCGCTCGCCGGGCCGATCGCAAACTTCCTCATTGCCGCGGCGGCTGCCCTGGCGATTCATACAGGCATCGTGTTGCACGTCTTCGCCGCTCCAGAAACGGCACGCTTCGCGCAAATGGTCGATCCGGCTGCGCCTGGAATCTGGGATGCCATTGCGAAATTGCTGAGCTTTTTTTCTCGTTGAACCTACTGCTCGGGGTGTTCAACCTTCTACCGATCCCTCCTCTGGATGGCGCGAGCGCGATCGGCCTTCTGGTAAGTGAACGCCCGCGCGGGCGCCTGGGCCGAGACTTGCCAGAGCATGGCCGTGTTCAGCGTAGTCGGCCTCCTGATCGCCTGGCAGTTCTCGGGGTTCATTTACAACCCGGTGTTTTCGGTCGCCTTGAAGCTTCTGTACCCGTTCCAGCACTATTCGTGATCCGCGGCGGCAATCTACGATAAGAGGACCAGTGTCCCTCGCCGACCTACTCCGCTTCGTTGGCCGCAAATCGCATCGTAAAGCGCCCGAGGCCGATATCCTTCGACGGGCTGAAGCGTTGCAAAGGCTCTCCGACACTCAGCTCAAAGAACGAACCCGGGGCCTGCAACAAAATGTGCCGGATATCGCCGAGACGTTCGCGGCAGTCGTAGAAGTCGCGCGCCGGGTGCTCGGCTTGCGCATGTTTCCCGTGCAGATCGAAGGAGCGCTCGCCATGCAGCGCGGCGAAATCGCGGAGATGCAGACTGGCGAAGGCAAAACATTAGCGGCCGTTCCCGCCGTGGTCTCTTTTGCGCTCCAGCGCAAAGGTGTTCATGTGCTCACGGCTAACGACTACCTCGCCAAACGCGACGCAGCATGGATGGGTGCCGTATATGAATGGTTCGACCTCAGCTTTGGATTCATTGCGCAAACACATTCGCGCGAGCAGCGACGAACCGCCTACGCCTGCGATATCACTTACGCAACCGCCAACGAGGTTGGGTTCGATTACCTGCGGGACGGGCTTGCCACGCATCTGAGCGATTTATCCGGCCAACGCTTTGAACACGCTCTCGTCGATGAGGCTGATTCGATCCTGCTGGACGAAGCGCGCATTCCGCTGGTGATTGCAGGCGGCACATCGGACGCCTCACAGTTTCCGGCTATGGCGGATCACTTGGTCCGCTGGCTGAAACCGCACCTGCACTTCCTGGTGGATGAACGCGCGCACAACGTCCGCCTTACTGACCCCGGCATCGCCACAGCCGAGCACTTCTTCGCCTGCGGAAACATTTTTGAGGAGCGCAATCTCGCAATTCTCACCGCTATCCAGGACGCGTTGCATGCGCACGCACTGCTTCATCGCGATGTCGACTATGTTGTAAAAAACGATCGCCTGGAATTAGTCGATGAATTCAAAGGCAGGGTCGCGATTGACCGCCGGTGGCCCGCTGGACTCCAGAGTGCTCTTGAAGTGAAAGAGGGGCTCGCGATGAACGCGCAGGGCCGTATTCTTGGCTCGATTACGGTCCAGAACCTCCTCGGTTTGTACAAACAGGTGGCTGGCATGACCGGTACCGCGGCGACACAAGCCGACGACTTCTGGAAGATGTATCGTCTTCCGGTGACCGTTATCCCGTCAAACAAACCTGTTATCCGCGAGGATTTGCCGGACGTGATCTTTCGAACGGCAGGCGAGCGTGATGCCGCGGTCGTTCAGGAGATCCAAAACATGCACGCGACCGGCCGGCCCATTTTGGTCGGTACCGCCAGCGTGGCCGACTCGGAACGCCTCAGCCTGGCTCTCCGCCGTACGGGCATTCCGCACTCCGTTTTGAACGCATTTCGCGACGAAGCCGAAGCCCAGATCATCGCGCAGGCGGGGGACATGGGAGCCGTTACCATTTCGACCAACATGGCGGGCCGCGGTACTGACATCCTGCTGGGCGGCAATCCGCCGCTGAACCGGGAACGCGTCGTCGCGCTGGGCGGTCTCTACGTGCTTGGAACCACGCGGCACGAGGCGCGCCGCATTGACAATCAACTGCGCGGCCGGGCGGGGCGTCAGGGTGATCCAGGAAGTTCCCGCTTTTTCCTCAGCCTTGAAGACGACCTTCTGGTCCGATATGGAATCGCGGAAAATCCCGATATCGACAGCGTCCAGCGCACAGCCGAAAGCGAGGGCCTGGAAGCGCGGGAGCTGCTCTGGAAATACGAATCCGTTCTCGAACACCAGCGCCGGGAAATGCGTGAACTGCGGGGCAGCATCCTCGCCGGCGATGACGACTGAAATTCTTGCCTCCGGATCGCGTTGCGGAACTCGCGGCCTCGGTAGGGGAGAACGAAGCACAAGCGGCAGTGCGCCGTTTGCTCCTCGCCGTCATAGACGACCTGTGGGCCGATTACCTCGCTAGCGTAGCCGAATTTAAGAGCGGCATTCATTGGGTCTCCTGGGGAGGGCGCGATCCTCTGCACGAATTTCTAACAGGTGCGCGGGCCATCTATGCAGACCTACAGGACCAACTCGGACCGAGAGATCGCGCAGGCGCTAGACCAAGCGACTGTCCAAGACGGCAGAATCGTCTTCCCCGCCAGCGTCAATCTGGAGCGAGGAGCGACGTGGACTTACCTGACTACCGACCAGCCGTTCGGCAGTTTTGAGGAGCGGGTAATGCGGGGCGTACGCCGGACCATCCGGAAGGCTCTCGGACACGCCTAAAGTACTCGAAATTGTGGAAATTGTGCTAATCTAGCGGTTGCTCACCCAGTTAGAAAGGCAGTTCCCCGTTTGACCCGTCACGAACTTAAGGAGCAGGTTCAGCACGATGCTTTTGCCGAGTCTGTTGCCAAGGTAGTCGACTACACTACCACCCACCGTTCGCTCGTCATCAAATGGGCTGTGATCGCAGTGGTTGCGGCGCTGATCGTCGCGGGAGTGCTCTGGTACAACTCTTCCGCACGGGCGCAAAGACAAGCCGATCTCGAAGCCGCATTTCAGGTTTTGAGTGCACCAGTAGGGCAGACCATTCCGGGCATGAAGACTTATCCAACGGAGGATGCCAAGCGCACCGCCTCGCTGACGGCGCTGAATGACGTCATCAAGAAGGATGGCGGCTCCCGCGAAGGCCGCATTGCGCAATACTACCGCGGTACGTTGAACGTTCAACAGGATCCAAAACTGGCAGAGTCGGACCTCAAAGCTGTGTCCGATCGATGGCGGCGAAATGAGTTCCCTCGCGAAGGTCGCTTTGGCTCAGCTCTACTCGGGCAGTAATCGCGTGCCCGAAGCGCAGACCCTACTTCGAAGCGTGATTGACCATCCGACTCCGCTGGTCTCGAAGGCGCAGGCTCAGATTATGCTGGCCCAGTTGGACAAGACCGCCAATCCGCAGGAAGCGAAGGGCATTCTGCAGCAGCTAAAAGGAAATCAGGATCCCGTCATCGCCCGCAGCGCAGAGCAACTTTTGGGACAGTTGGCCCACTAATTTTGATGCTGGAACGGCTCCGGCTGCCGATCAAAGCGCAGCGGGGCGGCGATATCCCGAGCCCGCTCATCCCTACAGAACCGAGTTTCAGCGGGACCGCGATCGGGTGGTGCACGCCCGCGCCTTCCGTCGGCTGGAAGGCAAAACTCAAGTCTTTGCCGTTGGATTCGACGACCACTTCCGCAATCGCCTGACGCACACCATCGAAGTGGCGCAAGTGGCACGCACAGTGGCCCACCGGCTTGGTCTGAACGATGACTACACCGAGTGCCTCGCCCTTGCGCATGACCTCGGGCATCCTCCCTTTGGACACAGCGGCGAAGAGGAACTCGACCGTAAGATGCGGGAGTTCGGCGCTGTCCTTCGAGCATAATGCGCACTCTCTCCGCATCGTCGATGTGCTTGAGTCGCGCTACGCCCGCTTCCCCGGCTTGAATCTGACCTCCGAGGTGCGCGAAGGGATCATCAAGCACTCACGCGACATCCCCGCCGGCGACTCGGAACATCCCGACCTGCTGCCTGGGTTGCGGCCTGTGCTCGAAGCCCAACTGCTCGATGCCGCGGACGAGATTGCATACACAACTGCCGACCTCGATGACGCTTTCTCGGCAGGCATGGTGGGCGCGGATCAGATCGCCGAAGCGGTCCCGGTTTTCCAAGCGTTTGCCGAGCAAGTGGACACGTCGTACCCCGGTCTGACGCCACGAATCCGCTTCTGGGAAATCCAGCGTCAGTTGATGAACTACCTGATAGGCGGTTTGCTTGAGGGCACAGTGGAGACAATTCGCGAGCTACGTATCGGTGATTTGAACGAGCTGCGAAATTGCCCTCAGCGCGCAGCGAAGATGACGCCCGCCGTGCACCAAGTCGGTCGACAGCTCAAGAATGTCCTGGTCGAGAACGTGTATCAAAACGCCGACCTGAAACGCGTCCGCGCGGTAGCGGTTACGCGCGTGGGCCGCCTTTTCGATTACCTGATTCAGAATCCCGGAATCGATACCGGCGGCTTATCGTGAAATGCTCGAACACGAGCCGCGGCATCGCGTCGTCTGCGACTACATAGCCGGCATGACCGACTCGTATTTTGAACGGCGCTTTGACGATCTGGTGGGCGAAAACTAATCTCGCGAGACCGCATTCGAGAACTCCGCTGTGCGGACAACGTTATTTTTCTTGATTTGGCGGCAGATCTCGGCAGCGACTTTTTCGATCTCTATCGTCGTCATCGAGTTCCACTTCTACCCGGATATAAAGATCCACTCGCTGCATCTGATCCAATAATAGCGGGCCTTCATAACTAACCGATGCCTGAAACAATTCTCTGTAAGATCTGCGGCAAACGGCGCGCAAAACGTCACTGTCCGGCCGTTCAGGGCGACATCTGTCCCATCTGTTGCGGCTACCGAGCGCGAGACGACGCTCACCTGCCCGCTCGAATGCGAATACCTTGAACAAGCGCACAAGCTGGAGGAACCTCTGGATGTACAGCCGGAGCGAAATCCTCGAGCCGGAGATCGAGATCACCGAAGAGTTTCTGACTGAGCACGAAGAACTGCTTCTGTTTTGCATTTACGCGCTGCTCCAGGCCGCCCTGCGTACGAGCGGGCGCTGTGGATTCCGACGTGTCGGAAGCCGTCGGCTCGCTGGTCCGTACTCAACGGACGAAGGAATCGGGTTTGGTCTACGAATCCTATCCCGATAACAGCATTGCTGCAGCCGTGCAACGCTCTTTTAGCGCATCGCTCGCCGATTACAGCCGGATGAAAGAGGAACGCGAGCCCCTCGCCCCCGTGCGCAATTCAGACGTGATCAAAACTCTTCTGTTCCTTCACCGGCTTGGATTGCAGAACAACAACGGCCGGCCGCGGGGGCGCATGTTTATCGATTTATTGCGGCACATGACCCCCGATATGCCGCTGGAACAGGAAGCGGGACCAGTGATTCTCGCTTGAGGATTCGGGATGTTGAAAGCAAAACTGATTGGTTTTCGCGAACTGTCGCCCGATGTCCGCCACTTCGACTTCGAAGTCCCGGGCATCGAGACCTTCAAATTTGAGCCTGGCCAATTCATATCGATCGTAAAAACGATTGAGGACAAGCCGATCACGCGTGCTTACTCCATCGCATCTCCGCGTTCGGAGAATCGGTTCTCGCTTTGCCTGAATCTGGTGGAGAACGGCCTGCTTTCGCCTTTTCTCTTCGGCCTCAATCCGGGTGACGAGATCGAAATCCAGGAGCCGCTCGGTTACTTCACCATGCGTCATCCTGGCCATCGTGCCGTCTTGATTGCGACCGGAACCGGAATCGCGCCGTTTCGTTCCATGCTGCTCGATCACGTTCCACGGACACAGCCAAACGTTACTCTGCTGTTCGGGGTCCGTCACGAACGCGGGCTACTTTATCGAACTGAGTTGGAAGAACTCGCCAGAACTTACCCGCAGTTTCGACTTCGAGCCAACCCTCACGCGCCCGACCGCCACTTGGACCGGCCGGACCGGGCGGGTGCAGGTACACCTCGACGAACTGCTCCAAATCGATGATCAGGCAACGCTCGACGTCTACATTTGTGGACTGAAGGAGATGGTCGATGACGTCCGGCGCGAGTTGAAACAGCGCGGCTTCGACCGCAAGCAGGTCTTGTACGAGCGTTACGACTAAGTCATTCTGAATAAGCTATTTACGTTCGATTTCGTGATATTCTTCTAGACATAGCCCGCGTAAGGAACATTCGGCCGCCCGGTTTCGTCTTTCTTTCCAGCGGGAATAGCCAGTCATCGTGAAGAAAAAGTGGAAAATAGCGCTCGGTGTAGTTGCGCTTATAGTCGTTCTGTTTGTCATCATGGGCGCCATCTCCTACAGCAAGCGGGGGATCGTGACCGTCCAGACCGGAAAGGTAATCCGGACGAATCTCGAATCGGTCGTCACCGCGTCCGGCGAGGTTAAGCCTAAGAATTACATCAACATCGGTACGAATGCCGCCAGCCCGGCCCCGATCACCGCCATCCTGGTTAAGGAAGGCGATCACGTGAAAAAGGGGCAGGTCCTGGCGGTTCTGGCGCACGGCCAACCGACCGCGGACGTTGACGCGCAAGCCGCCATGTTGAATTCCGCCGGTGCCGACGCCACCGCATTGAAGGCTGCCATCAAAGCCGACCAGGACAGCATTGCGGTAGCGCAGGCCCAGGTGGAGCACGACAAGGCCGATCTCGAACAGAAGCAAATCGACTTCAAGCGTTCTCAGGAACTCTTTAACGAAAAACTGATCGCCGGCTCCGATTTCGAAACGAAGCAAGCCGCCCTTCAGATGGCGCAGACAACTCTCGACGAATCCGTCCGCAAGGTGGCGCAGGCCCAGGCCATGGAGGCGCAGGCAGTTGCGCAATACAATTCATCGGAAACGAAGATCACCCAAGAAAAGGCGATGGTCGCGCGCTCCCAAGACATCCTCTCGCAATACGAGGCAGTTTCTCCGATTAACGGCGTGGTGACCAACCTGCCCGTGCGCGTAGGGGAAACGGTGGTGCCCGGTATTCAGAATTCTGCTTCGTCCACCATCATGACGATCGCCGATATGTCGATCATCACGGCGGAGGTTGACGTCGATGAAGCCGATATCGTGAGTGTTCAAGTCGGCCAACCCGCGGAAGTAACCATTGATGCTCTGCCGAACGGCGTCTTCCATGGCAAGGTGATCGAGATCGGGGACACTGCCATTGTCCGCTCCACCGGTCTGGCTGCGTCCCAGGTGCAAACTTCCAGCCAGGAAGCGAAGGATTTCAAAGTAACCATCGGATTGGACGTTCCCGAAAACATCGTTCGCCCGGGCCTGTCTTGCACGGCAAAGATCACGACCGCTGTCCGTAAGGACGCGCTTGCGATTCCGATTCAGGCGCTTACGGTGCGCGACAAGAATCAGCTTGCCCCGGCCAAGCCGGGCCAGCCGCAACTCACGCCTGTCTCCGACAACACGCCGCAGCCGGAACTGCAGGGTGTGTTCGTGATCAACAACGGCAAGGCTCAGTTCCGGGAAGTGAAGACCGGCATTACGGGCACGACCAATATCGAAGTACTTAGCGGCCTTCAGCAGGGAGACCAAATCATCACCGGCTCCTACCAGGTGCTGCGGACGATCAAGAACGAAGCTCGCGTTAAGATCGACAACAAGCCGCCGCAAACTCAGGCGAACGCTTAGGAGACGAATCATGCCGCCGGCACTCGAATCATCGACGGATAACCTCAGCCAGCAGGAGCGTGAGGAACGCGGCCAGGCGCTTAAGCGGGACGGCATCGTTATCCGCACCTATGATCTCTGGAAAACCTACGTCATGGGCGATCAGGAGATTCACGCCGTGTCGGGTGTGGACATCGAAATAAAACGCGGCGAGTACGTCGCGATCATGGGCCCGTCGGGATCGGGCAAGTCGACGTTGATGAACTTGATCGGCTGTCTCGATACACCCACCCAGGGCCTCTATTACTTAAACGGTAAGCTGGCCAGCGACATGGAGGACGATGAACTGGCTCGAATCCGGAACAAGGAAATCGGCTTCGTGTTCCAAACGTTCAACCTGCTGGCGCGTGCGAGCGCCCTACAAAACGTAGAGCTGCCCTTGATTTACGCCGGCACGTCCTCAAGCGAACGGGCTGAACGGGCCCGCGAAGCTCTGCGAGCGGTAGACCTCGAGCAGCGCATGTTCCACAAACCGAACGAGTTGTCCGGCGGCCAGAGGCAGCGGGTCGCGATCGCGCGCGCACTGGTGAACCGACCTTCGATCCTGCTTGCCGACGAGCCAACCGGCGCTCTCGATACTGCCACCGGCAACGAAATCATGGCGCTCTTTCAACGTCTGCACGATCAGGGCAATACCATCGTGCTCGTCACACACGAGTCCGATATCGCATCCCACGCCCACCGCATCATACATATCCGCGACGGAAAAGTCGAACGCGACGAAGCCGTTTCCAAGTAAAATCAAATATCCAATGCCTGTTCCCGGCCCTGAGCAGCCCGTCCGCATCCTCATGGCGGAGGACAATCCGATCAATCAGCGCGTGGGCAAGCTGATTCTCCAAAAGGCCGGATACGCAGTCGAAATCGTCTCTGACGGCAGCCAAGCTGTTGAAGCACATGAACGGCATCCGTATCACATCATCCTGATGGATTGCCAGATGCCATCGATGGACGGTTTTGAAGCGAGCCGCCGGATCCGGGAGATGAACCAGATTCAGCCCGCCATCATCGCCGTGACCGCGAACGCCCTTGTCGGCGAACGCGAGCGTTGCCTTCAGGCCGGGATGAACGACTATCTCTCAAAGCCCTTCCAGGCCGACCAGTTAATCTCCATCGTCCGCAAATGGGCTCCTGTTTCGCTCGGGGAATAAGCCGAACCCTCAGTTTTCTTCCATTTCCAGAAGTAGTTTGCGCGCCTGGCCGACCAGATACAACGACCCGGTGAGGAAAACGATTGCATCATGGGGGGCTTTGCGCGCCTGCTGAATCGCCTCCGAAACAGTCGGGGCGATCGTCGCATTCGGATGCTCGACGCTATCGCGAATCGCTTCCGGCCGGAGAGCGCGCGGAAAATCCGGAGCCGTTAGAATCAGGCGGTCCGCGAGCGGGAACAACGTGGTCGTAACTTCCTCAATCGCCTTATCTCGCATCGCGCCGTAAACGATCCAAACCGGGCGCCCCGCGCAATGAACTCGTATGAACGAAGCCAGCGCGGCAGCTCCGGCCGGATTATGCGCACCATCCAGAACCAAATCTGGCGCGCGGCTCATCCATTCGAGGCGCCCCGGCCAGCGAACATTCTTGAGCCCGCGGTGAATAGCGTCCTGCGCAATACCCAGTTCTCTTGCGGCAAGATGCGCCGCGATCGCATTATCGATCTGATGTTCGCCCGCGAGACCAGGTTCAACTCGGAGATCGGTGTGATCCGCCACCCGCACCACTCGGCACCCGAGTTCACGGGCGCGTCCTACAATTACGTCCTCCGCCTCAGGCAATTGCCTCCCCATCACCAACGGCGCGCCCACTTTGACGATCCCGGCCTTTTCCCACGCGATCGAGGCCAGAGTGTTGCCAAGAAAGCTCTCGTGATCAAACGACACTGGCGTGATGACGGTCAGCTCCGGCTGCACTACATTGGTCGCATCCAGCCGGCCGCCTAATCCAACTTCGATGATATTCAGCTCGCAGCGAGCTTCGCGAAACAGAACAAAGCCCATCGCCGTCACGGTTTCAAAGTACGAGGGATGCGCGTCCATTTCGTTCCTCGCCATGAGCCGTTCCGCCGCGGCATGCACGACATTGAAGGCGCGCGCAAACTCCGCTTCACTCACCTCATTGCCATTGATCCGGATCCGTTCCGTCGGATCAATCAGATGCGGCGACGTATTGAGCCCAGTGGAAATGCCCGCTTCGCGCGCGATGCTCTCGATCATGGCGCAGGTCGATCCTTTACCGTTCGTGCCAGCCACGTGCACGGTTGTTGCGCAGCGCTCGGGCGAGTCCAGTTCCGCCACAAGGGCCTGCATGCGCTCCAGTCCAAACTTCGCGCCTGCTTTGAGTTCGTTGCCCAGCGCGTATAGGTAACGAACCGAATCTGGGTAAGTCACTTTTTCAAATACGGTTGAATGAACCGGAATGCGTCTTCAGCGACAATCCGATTACCTTGCCCATTCGGGTGTATGCCGTCCGGCTGCATCAGGTTCTTGCTTTGATACACATTCGCGAGCAGGAACGGGATCACCGGGATGTGATATTTCTTCGCAAGCTCGGGAAAGATCGCCGTGAACGGCTTTATGTAATCGGGGCCCCAATTCGGCGGTAGGGTAATGCCGAGTAGCATCACCTGCGTACCCGAGGCTTTCAGCTTTTGAATCATCTGCTCGAGGTTCTGGCGCGTTGAATCAACCGGCACGCCGCGCAGACCGTCGTTGCCCCCGAACTCGAGCAAGACCATGACCGGATGTTCCGCGATCACGTTATCGATCCGGGCCAAGCCATCGGCTGTCGTATCACCGGCTACGCCCTGATTCTCGACCCGGTACTTATATCCGTGCTGATCGAGAAGCTGTTGCAGAACGTCTGGATATGTTGTTTCTACTACTCCGGCCGTCAAGCTGTCACCGAACGCCACGATGAGCGGCCGGTTATCTGTCGATTTCTCGGCTGTTGCGGAACTCGTCTGCTCCGTTTCTCGTCGATTCTCAGTAGACGTGCCCGCCTGCTGGCTGGAAGAGCAGCTTGTCATCAAAGCAGCCGCAAAACAAACTGCAAAAATCGCGCCGTGAGCAAGCTTCTTCACATCATCAAGTTAATACATGGAATTATCGCCTGAGTCGAACGTCATCGAAGTCGTCGATGTTTCGAAAACCATCGAGAACCCGGCCAGCCGCGTCGAGATTCTGCGCGACATTTCGTTCCAAGTACCGAGGAGTCAGTTCCTCGCCATCATGGGAGCATCCGGCAGCGGCAAAAGCACTTTGCTCGGGTTGCTGGCAGGCCTCGATTCCGTTACCGCTGGACGCATCCTGGTCGATGGGACAGATATCACAGGATTGCGAGAAGACGCACTGGCTCGTTTCCGTGGTCAGCGCATCGGATTTGTTTTCCAGTCTTATCAGCTTGTGCCGACGCTCACGGCCGAAGAGAACGTACTTCTACCGGCCGAGTTGATTGGCATGCGCGGCAATATCCGGCAGCGCGCCCTGGACCTGCTCGACCGCGTTGGGCTTGCCGAACGCCGCCGCCACTACCCCGTACAGCTTTCGGGGGGCGAACAGCAGCGGGTCGCTTTAGCGCGCGCCTTCGTCACCTCGCCGCCAATCCTCATGGCGGACGAGCCCACGGGCAATCTTGACAGCGTCAACGGCCAACACGTGTTGGAACTGATGCTTCAACTGAACCGTCAGGAACGCACCACGCTCGTCCTGGTGACGCACGATCCTGAATTGGCCACGCACGCAGATCGCATTCTGACGCTTCGCGATGGCCGGCTCGTGAGCGATCACATGGCAGCACGCGAGTTGGAGGTCTGAATATGTTCGCCGGTACTGCCGCAAAGATCGCTTTTCGGGAAATGCGATCCGCGCCCGCTAAATTCAGCTTTGTCATTCTCGCTGTCGCTATCGGCATCGCCATCCTGACAGGTGTGCAATCGGCAGGCGCATCACTGAAGAGTCTCCTGTTGCGCAACACACGCCAACTGATAGCAGCCGATCTACAGGCTCAAGTCTGGGCCCTGCCTAGCCCCCAGCAGATCAGCCGCGCGCAAGCCCTCGGTCAGCAGTACGGACAGATGACGCGCGTCACCGAAGCCGTCTCCATGGCAGGATCCTACAAGCAGCGCTTCCCCCAGATGGTCTCGGTGAAGGCGGTGGATCCCGCGCACTATCCCTATTACGGGGACTTCCACCTCGAACCTCCCGAGAGGCTGCGGAAGTTAATCGCGAACGATCATTCCGTCGTCGTTACCCGCGAGCTCGAGATCCGTCTGAAGGTCAAGCCGGGCGATCTCCTGCGTATCGGCGGCCACGATTACAACATCACGGGCACAATCGTCAGTGAGCCCGACCGTTTGGCATCCGGCTTCGGACCGGGAATGCGCGTCATCATGAGCCGCGAGGGCCTCGAACGCAGCGGTCTCATTCAATTCGGCAGCCGTGCCGCGCAGCGTTTCCTATTCAAGCTGAACCCTGGCGTGGATATGAATGCGCTGCGGTCAGAGTTGAAAGCCACCCTCCCGCACTCCTACATTACGGATTATCAGCAAGGCAGCCCCGCTATCGGCCGAGCCATCGATATCACGACCGGCTTCCTCAGCTTGATTAGCCTCATCTCGCTGATCGTCGGTTCGCTCGGAGTCGGAATGGCCATGTACTCCCATTTGCGGCAGCGCATGGATTCCATCGCAATCATGAAAGCAGTTGGGGCCAGGTCACAGCAGGTCATCACGATCTATTTGATTCAGACTTTGTCGCTCGGCATTGCCGGTGCATGCCTCGGAACCGTGGCCGGAGCCCTCATCCAACGCGTCTTTCCTATCCTTATCCGGAAATACGCTTCGCAATTGCCTCCCCTGGAGTGGTCCGCGTCCTTTACCGTGCAGGGATTGGCCGTTGGCATCCTCGCGACTTTGCTATTCGCGCTGCCGCCGTTACTCAGCTTGCGCCAAGTAAAACCAGCTCTGATCTTCCGGCGTGAGATGTCGGAAGAATCGCCGACCCTGCGCCGCCGGCTGAAAGGATTCCCCGCGATTGTCGCAATCGCCGCCGCAATTACCTGCATCGCTCGCTGGCTTAGTGGAACCTGGATAGCGGCCGCTTACTTTGTGGTCGGCCTTTTGATCGCCTTAGCCGTTCTGGCGGCAATCGCGACTCTGCTCTTGTGGATTCTCCGCCGGCTGCTGCGGCACGGTGGACCTCGCATCCCGATTGTATTGCGTCACGGACTCGCCAACGTGTATCGGCCAGGCAATCAGGCACGCGCCGTCCTGGTGGCCCTCGGGATCGGGGTCATGTTCACGGCAACCACTTACCTTCTCGAACGAAGCGTTCTGCACGAAATCGAAGTGGACGGACCCGGCCGTGAAGGCAACCTGTTTCTGCTCGACATCCACGACGTAAATGGCGTGCAACGGCTGCTCGACCGGCAGCCCGGCGTTGAGGGAAAGATGGAGGTTGCAGGGTATATTGTCGCCCGCATGGTTTCGCGCAACGGCGCTGGACCAGAGCGCATGGGCTTAACTCCCGAACGGCGCAATCAAACGGGAGCCGTCCGCATCACGACTGCCGCTTCCGTCCCCGACGGTCTGTCGGTAAAACAAGGCCACTGGTGGACAACCGATAGTTCCGAGCCGCAACTTGCAGTCTCTGAAGAGGCGCAGAAAGATTTCAAGCTGCGTTTGGGCGATCGTCTCGTCTTCCAGATTGCAGGCCACATGGTAGAAGCGCCGCTGGTTGCCGTCTTCCGCCGCGAGGATCGCTCGCCCGTACGCTATGACCTTGTGTTTCCGCAGCACGCGTTACGCGGCATGCCGGTCACGTACTTCGCCGCGGTGCATGCCAAGCCAGGCAGCATCCCCGAAATCGAAGCGGCACTGTTCGACGCTTTTCCCACCGTGACCGCAATGGATCTCGCGGACGTGTTGGCTCGCATAGAGGAGGCCGTAAATGAATTCGCGCTGGCCATCCGGTTCGTCGCCGCTTTCGCAATCGCAGCCGGAGCCATCATTCTCGCTTCCAGCATCGCCGCCACTCGCTATCGCCGTGTGCGCGAAGTGGCCATTCTGAAAACGCTCGGAGCCACACGCGCCAGAATCACAGCGATCTATTCGGCCGAGTTCACCATCCTCGGCGCTGTATCAGGACTGATTGGAGCCTTGCTTGCAAATGTATTCACCAGCGCGATCGCCCATCGTTTTCTGCAAACGGAGATCTCCTTTAGCTGGCTGGTCGTTGGTCTCGGGATGGTTTTGTGCGCTGTCCTTGCAAATGCCGCCGGCTGGCTCGCCAGCGCACGCACGGTCGGACAGAAGCCTGCTCGAAGTGCTCCGCCATGAATACCAATAGCACTCAAGGCGGGTAGCGATTCCCTGGGCCGTCGTATCCGTTCTAGAAATCAAGCGACGTATTCACGTTTGAATATGTGCCGGTAATCTTGAACGGAACGATTTTCGCTTTGTGCGTGTGCTTCAAGAACGGCACGATCACTTTCACCATGAACGACTTGAATCCGGTCGTGGCGTCTGATGGATTACCTGTTGTCAGCAGCCGTCCATGCAAGTCGATCTTATAATCGATCAGACCGTATGTTCCGTGGATCCAGGCTTTCGCGCCGGGAAAGGCAAACGAGACATTCGTCAAATCAGCGACTCCATCCCGCGTCTCCCCGTGACCTTTCAAATCTGACAGTACGTTGGTCGTAAGGTCGGATCGGCGCGCCTTGCGCTTATGAGAACTGTCGCTGAGCCGCGTTAAATCGCGCTCGGTTTCCTTGTTAGTGAACGCGCCATGGCCAACGCCAAAATCTCCGCTCAAACGCATGCGCCGCAGAAACGGCTCAGGTCCCGGCGGCACAGTTACGTGTCCCGAGAACGTGAACGTACCCGTTATCGGTGAAAGAGGCGATGAGGTAAATAGCCGCATCACGTCCTGCACCCGCCCGCTGTTCGTCCACATATCAATCGACACAGATTTGCCGCTTCCGTCCGGCGAACCCGCGATTTCGCCGCGAAAGTTCGCGTTCGTGTCATCGAAGCGGGCGCTCACCTGCTGGAGCGTTGTATCGCCGTTGGTCGCATCCACGGAAGCCCGATAGGCGACCAGCAACTGCCGTTGGTGACTCGTTTCGTACACCTTGAAATTCGGCACATCCGCCGTGCCATTCACGAGCATGCCGCCCAACTTCCCGTTGAACTGACCGGAAGAATTCAGCGTTCCCGAGATGGAATGAAATGCCGCGAGGTTTGCATTATCAAAAGAAAACGTTCCGCGCACCGGGGTGCTGCCGGGATCCTTCGGATTCCACACTCCGAAGACGCCTCTCGAGCGTATCTTCCCGGGCGGCATCTGGTTCGAAATCACCGTGTAATACGTGATCGGCTCATTATTGCCGACGCCATCCAACCTCAGCTTGTCGATGACGAGCCGGTATTTCTCTTTTCCGTCCTTCCGCAAGAAGTCGAGGATCGCGCCGTCCGCGACAATCGCGTCAATCTTGATCGACGCGGCGGACTTACTGTAGGTCAGCGGCATCACCGGATTGGGCTTGCCCGGCTCGCCCGGTGGCACCGTCACGTGCATGTCGCTAACGCGTACAAGGGAGAGCCGTTCCTGCAAAGTCAAGATTCTCCAATAGCTGGTCACCAGGACCAGCTTGCGCACCGTGATCAGGGGAGCCTTCTCTTTGTGAATTTTGTGCAGAAAGGAAATATTTTCCGCAACACAGCCCGGCGGAAAGTAGGTTCTAGAGAAGTTCCCAATTGTTACGGTGCGGAGAGATCGTTCCTGCAATGCGTCAATGAGAGCTTGGCGATGGATCGGCCAATTGCACACAATCACCAAGATCCAAATCAGAGGCAACGCTCCGACGATCACCGCGGCCCACAGCCGCCATCGTGCTCTTGGCCGGGGCGACTCCACTTCCGGCGCTAGCGGAGCGGGTGTTGTATTGACAGCTGTGGCCATCTCTCCCACACAAGCCCTACTGGGCTTCTGTTATTCTGACCACCTGATGGGGGCTAATGTTTCTGCTTCGCACGCTGCAAAAAGTGGCCGGTCCTGGTACCGTTGAAGCGAAGGTTTTCGTAGCTGTTACGCCCCTACTCGGATCTATCACATGGGCACAATTACAGGGCCACTCTTCCGGGTGAATCAGCCCGCCAAACTTCATGCCAACATCCGATTTTGCATCGCGTCTGACACAAACGTTCGCCATCTATCGTTTCACTGCCAGCGAAGGGCGGTGCTTCCAACTCGAGCTGATGGTTCGAATATGGAAGAACGACCTCGACACCGAACCCGACTTGCTAAAGCATCGAGCGGTTGTTGTGGTCCTGGCCGAGAGAATGAACTGACTTGGCCGCGCGGCTGATGCTATTTGAGATGCCCTTTCAACCGCTCCGACCGGTCGATCTGGCAGCGTAGACATATACGCACCGTAACGGAACCATCCGCATTCTCTGTCCCCTGCCAGTTTCGTTCACGCGCTTCGTGGGCCGGGATGCTTTGCGCAGTCAGCTTAGATGCACCCGGCAGTGGTTGTCCGCACTGCACGCACTCAGACATGCGCAGCAACTCCTTCCACCCAGCGCCGCATCTCCGCCTTCGGAGCGACGCCGGCCCGCTGCATTACCGGCTGGCCCTGCTGGAAGAGCATAAAATTCGGGATGCTCTGGATTCGGAAGTGCGCGGCCAGTTGCTGCTCGCGCTCTGTGTCCACCTTCAGCACGATCACCCGGCCTGCCATATCACGCGCTAATGCCTCCACTTCGGGAGCCGCCATGCGACACGGCCCGCACCAGGAAGCCCAGAAGTCCACTAAAACGGGGACTCGGGCATTTTGGACCACCTCCCGAAACGTATTCGCATCCGCCTCGATCGGCGCCGCGATCGGGGGTAGCGTCGCTCCGCACGATCCGCACCGGCCCGCATCGGCCAAATGTTTCGCTGGTATCCGATCGGTAGTTCCACAAGCTGGACATCTGCGCAACATGTCTGTAAGACCCTCGTCGGATGCCGAACTGATCACTTCATTACGCGCCGAAGCGAGTCTCGCATTGCAACATCCTGCGGGAACTCTTCCAGGTACCTCTTCCCGAGGTCGGCCACTTTGTCGAACTGCCCGCTTTCCGCATAAATTTGGATCAGCGCCCGGTACGCGTCCGGGTTCGAAGGATCCACCCCAATTCCGGTTTGAAGAGTGCTTACCGCGCCTGGCGTATTGCCGGACTTGGCAAGCGTTTGCGCAAGCAACACGTACACACCCGGCAGTTCCACCTTGGCATTCACCGCGGTTTGCAGCATCTTCACGCCCGCCTGCATCTGCTCTTCCGACAGACGCTTCTGCACCAGGTAACTGCCAGCCTGCGCCAGAACGTAGGGGTCATTCGAATTATCCATCAGCATCGAACGCAGCAGTTCTCCCCATTTCTGCTGCAATGACGGATCGCCGGGCAGCGCCTCGGTTAACCCCCGGAATAAAATCCCAGGTGCGACGCGATCCTGACCGGGAACTGCATTCAGGTGCAACAATCCCGTTTGGTTCGCAAACGCATCGGCCAGGTCCGGCATCGGCTCTCCGGGTTTCCGAATGATTCGATGGTCCGTCAACGCCGAATGCGCAATGGTCGTGATGGGCTCTTTCGGCATGTGGCAGTGCATACAGTTGTCGGCCGGAGTCGTGGCCCGCCGTGACGCTGCGATCGCAGTGCAAGAAGAAACGTTGTGACACGTCAGACACTTGGACCTGTAATCGAATGCGCTCGCGGGCTCAGTATGCGGATCATGACAAGTCGTGCAATTCATCTTTCCGCTTCTCCGGTAACATTCGCTCGCTATCATGCCTTCGTAGTGGCTCAAGACCTGCATCTTGCCGACGCCAGCGCTTTGCCGCAAGTCCGCAAATAAAGAGACCGTCTCGTCGAGCGGGGTGCCCGGACGGAAATCATTCGGCGATTTCCCCGGATGCACTATCCGCGCCGCGCCGTTCTCGTGGCAATTCATGCAGATGTTGTCCGACAACCACCTAGGGAGCTTGGCGGGGTTCACGATCATCGGATCGGATCCGCGCTGTCCGGTTGACTTCGCGCGCACGTGCAGTTCACCCGGGCCGTGACAGCGTTCACAGCCGATCGCAATCTCAGAAAATGGCGGATCCTGATATGTCCCGTCCGCCGCCCCTGGCGCTGGGTTCGCGCGCCCGGTATGGCAGGACGTGCATGCCATCGGAATCGCCCTGCTGAACCCAGAATCACGCTGTTCATACCCGGGCGAAGGAGCCCACTTTTTCAATCGCACATAGTAAGTGAGTGGGGCTTCGTAAAG
The DNA here is from genome assembly GCA_963795905.1 of uncultured Acidobacteriaceae bacterium. Classification (GTDB taxonomy): domain Bacteria; phylum Acidobacteriota; class Terriglobia; order Bryobacterales; family Bryobacteraceae; genus Bog-105. The sequence continues at coordinate 322,497 of CAWCJG010000007.1, forward strand.
CCGATCGCCCCGCTGAACCACGTACGTGTTGCCGTTCTCGAGCGCTCCGAACACATAGATCAGCTTCTGTGTCGTGCGAAAGATCTGGGATCCATTCGCGTCCAGCGCATATTCGCTCTGGTACACATCGCCGGCCCTCGTAAAGACCTGAAAATAACGCCCCAGATCGCGATCGAATACGGTCTGTCCGCCCGGTGGGACCAGACTTTGATCGACCGGCATCGCAGCCGCGGATCGCCCCATCGCTGTCTTGATGAACGAGCGGTAGATCGGCATGTGGCAGGCGGCGCAGATCTTCGAACCGACGTAGCGCACTTCAGGGCTCGCGTTGGCAGGCGCTATATTCTCCGCGCCGTTCAACAATCCGGCAAACGCAAATACGGCAGCAAGGGTGACGGCACGCGTGTACATCACGCGTTACGCAATTATGCCCTTGCCTTCTACGACGTGAATGTAGCGGTTCACCGGAGGATTTTTGATACGGTCCACCTGCTTGCTAGGCGCCGGCCAGTGAATCTCGATTGAATCGATACTAGCCGCTGGGCCGATGCCGAGCACCTCGCGGGGATCATGTGATGACAGGTAGCTCCCACCGTTGTTCTTCAATCGATATCGCCGCTTGCCGCCTGCGATCCAGTAGATCTTCGCTCCGATCGCATCCCGATTGCAGGTCGCGCCTTCCAGTTTCACGCCAATCCAGTTGTTTCCGGCGGCCGCGTTGTTCTGCAGCAGCGCGGGAGCGCCACCGTTATTCGCCACCAGCACGTCAATTGCGCCGTCGTTATTGAAATCCCCGACAGCCAAGCCGCGCGCCGAAAACGGAGTGTGAAACGCCGGCCCCGCTTGTTCGCTCACATTGGTCAGCTTTCCATCCGCGCCTTGATGGAACAGCAGCATCTGCTCCTTGTACTTCACGCTGAGCGAATAGAGATCGATCATGTCGTCTGGATGCCCGTTCGCGAGAATCAGATCGATCAGCCCATCATTGTCGTAATCGAAGTACTTCAACCCCCAGCCACTGAGCAGCCGAGTTGCTTGCGCCACATTCTGCCCATGCGCGACGTCGCGAAAGCTCTCGTCCTTGTTGTTCTGATAGAGCGAGAACATCTCCTGATCGACATTGGCGACGAACAGATCCTGATACCCGTCGCCGTTCAGATCCGCGGCGTCCACGCCCATACCCGAGCGCGGTTGTCCATTCTCGCTGAAAGCAACGCCCGCGGGCAGCGCGCTCTCCTCCCATTTCCAGCCACCCGTCTTTTCCGGTCCCCGGTTGATGTACAAGAAGTTCTGCACGGTATCGTTCGCGACAAACAAATCCATATAGCCGTCGTTGTTGATGTCCGTCGCCACGACCCCTAAACCTTTACCGATTGACTTCTCAATATCCGTGCCCTTCGTCACGTCCGTGAAGGTCCCGTCGCCATTGTTCCGGTACAGAAAGCTGTGCGTTCCACGAAATACGCGCGGAATGCAATAGTAGTGTTTCCCGATTTTGTTATCGCCGCACTCAAACTTGTGCGATCCGGAGTAATCGACAAAGCTGCACAGGAACAGATCGAGCAAGCCGTCGTTGTTGTAATCAAACCAAACTGCGCTTGTCGTCCATCCCGGCGTCGCCAGGCCCGCCTTTGCAGTCACATCCGTGAACGTACCGTCGTGGTTGTTTTTGTACAAGATGCATTTTCCGTACGCCGTGACGCAGCATGTCGGGCCAGCCATCGTTGTCGAAATCGCCGACCGCCACCCCCATGCCAAATGTGCCGCCCTGCACGCCCGCCTTCTCTGTCACATCGGTGAACGTACCGTCGCGATTATTCTTGTACAACGCATTGCGGATCGGCTTCTTCGGTGTCCAGAAGTCACACGGACCACTGTTGACCAGATAGATATCCATCCAGCCGTCGTTGTCATAATCGAGGAAAGCGCACCCAGGCCCCAGCGTCTCGGGGAGATAGTGCTCGGGCGACATCGCATTGTCATGCACCCAGGTGATGCCGCTCTTCGCAGGCGGGACCTCCGCAAACAAACAGTTGCTTGTGTCGCTCGCGCGTCCAATCAGCGGGACTGCAGCCGAAGCGGCGGCCAAACGCAGCATCTCTCGTCTCGATAACTTCATGGTTGGGACAACTTTCGCAAAACGGCTTCCATGCGGTCGGGTTGAAAATCCAGCTCGCTTAAACGGCTGCTGTACGCCACGCGTCCCTCTTTGTCGATAATGTACGCGCGGCTTGGCCACGCATTGTACGCTGCTTCCACCTTTCCATCTACGCCGTCGACAAGCGCTGGAAAGGGCAGATGGAGCTTGCGGCTGCACATGGAGGCATGCGCCTCTTTTTCCGTCATTGTAGCGGCAGGCGCGATCGCGATATCGGCTCGTGTATTGCGCGCGCTTTCCCACTGGCCATCCGCATGCGCTTCCCGGATATACACCAAAAGGAACGGCACCCGCGTCCCGTATCGTCGTTCCAATGCTTTCAACGTCTCTGCCGAGTCCCGGAAGTTGGGGCAACTGTAGCTACCGAAGATCAGCGCTACGGGCCGCTTGCCTCGATACTCCGCCAGACGTACCGGCTTCCCCGTCTTTGCATCAGGCAACGAGAAATCCGGCGCGTCGGCATTGATCGCCGGCCCTGGATCCGCTTTGGCCTGCACCGCATCCGCGATGGCCTCTTCGCGATCCGCCTTACGCCCAAGATGCTCTGCCCGGTAAATCGATGCAAGCACGCGATGAGCATGTTCATCCCCGCTCATGGCCAGCACGCTCTTCTCCGCGAGTGGCTGGGCCTCCCGGGCTGCGCCGCCCCGCAGCAGCAGTTCCGCCAGCGTGATTTCAGTCTCGGGATCTTCCGGCTCAAGCCGCAGAGCTTCCCGGGCCATCGGCAGCGCTTGTTTATCCTGCTTGCGGGCGGTCAGAATCTCCGCCTTTGCGAGCAGCGCGCCCGCATCCTTGGGATTCGTCGCCAGCGCAGCATCGAACGCCTTTCCTGCGCTGTCCGGATCGCCCGTATATAGCAGCGAACGCCCCAACATCGATTCCACTCCAGGCAATTGCGAATTCTTCTCCGCCGCGGCCGATAATTGCTTCACCGCCTCTGGAAAATTGCGCGACTCATAAGCCTCAATACCGAGAAGAAAACGCGCTTCGGGAGTATCTCCGTTTCCCGCCACTCGATCGACATACGCCTGCGCTTCCGCTGCATGCTGTGTCCTCAGCAGCGCGGTCCCAAGCATATACGCGACACCCAGATCGGATGAATCCTTTAATGGCTGCAGCAGGTCGATTACGCGCGAATACTCCTGGTTTTGCAAACATGCGTCCGCCAGTAGCATCGTCACCTGCGCGTTCTCGGGATCGGCCCCGTGTAGCGACTCAAACCGCTTCCGCGCCGCGCTTGCGTTTCCGCTCTTCGCATACACGAGCGCCAGATTCAACTCAATTCTCGGATCGTCCGGCAACAGTTTCTCCGCCACCTGGTATTGCTCGATCGCCTCCGCAAAACGATTCAAGTGGACCAGCACGACGCCATAGTTGACTCGGGTAACTACATCATTAGGAATTAGCTTTTCAAGTTCGGCATAGCTGCGCGCCGCATCCGCATAATTCCCCGCTTGCTGCTGAGTCACCGCTTGCTTGGCCAGCGTCGCTGCGTCCTGCGCCCAGCAACCGCAGGAGATCAGAAGCGCGCTAATTAGGATACGGGTCACTCGCCCTCACAATGCGGATCTGGTGATCGGTGAATAGATTGTGGGATCCCGGAATCTCAATTTTCCGCATATGGCAGGAAGCGCAATTGCTCGCCGCGATTTTGCACTTCTTTCCGGTCGCGTGGCACGCCATGCACTTGCCGTCGTAATCCGCCAGCTTCGTATCCACCTCTTCATGCGGATTGTGGCAGGCCGTACACGCGATGCGGTGATCCTCAGCATCGAAGCACTTGCTGTTCGTCAGCCGGTATGGTTGGAACCGCACGTCCACCACGCCATGAACGCCCGACGTGGCAATCTGCTCCCATGTGCGATGGCATTGGCCGCAGAAATTAGCTGCATCCTCCCCGCCCATGTTCCGTAGCGACTTCATCGGAGCGAGCTTCGCCAGATGATCCTGCGTGTCACCGTGACAATGTTCGCATTGCACGCCCGGAATCATTCGATCGAGGTGCACCTGATGATGCTCCACCGCATTCGTACTGTGGCAGCCGAAACACGCCTCCTGCTCGGAGCGGTCCATTGGCTGACCGGCAGCGTGCAGCAAATCCTTGGGCTGCTCATTCGGCGCCCCCAGCGTCAAATCCAGCCCATTCACCGCTTTATAAAAACTCACGCGCGACTGGTAGAACTGACCATCTTTCGAATACACGTACGTCTGCCCCGCCGAACCGAGTCCCACAGCCCATTGAATCTCGGCTGTCATGCTCTGTTTCCCGTCACTCACCGTATACATACTGCGGTCGCCTTGCCGTTCGATCCGATACGAGTACGCGCCTGCCGCAAATGTCAACAACGGATGCGCCCTCAGAATCGTGCATTCGGATGGCAGTTCCAGGGCATGCGCCATCGAAGTGGACGGCTGCTGCTTCGCCTCGGCTGGATGGCATTTCGCGCACTCACGAACGGCGCGGAAGGGCGGCGTCTGGGCGACCCCACTCGCAGCGAGCAGTAGCATCGCCATCCACCTCATTGCGCCGAGCCGGGCTTTGCTGCCACCTCGTTCTTCGCGTTCCGTGCTGCATTCAGTGTGGCGTAGATGGCGCGCTCGCGATCTCCATCGGTCTTACGTTTCTGCCTGAAGTAAACGGTCGCCAACGATACATGCGCTTCGATGAAATTCGGATTGTCTTTCGTGAGCGATTCCAGGTCGCGACACGCCTCATCCAGTTGATCTCGTGCGATCTCGATTGTCGCGATCTGATACCGCGCACCGGGATCGTCAGGCCGTATCTCCAGAGCATGGTTCAGATACTTCAGCGCCTCGTCATAATTCTCGTCATGGCGCAGCAGCACGCCCATGTGCAGGTTCGACTCGAAATCGTTCGGATCGCTCACTAACGCTTTCAGGAACGCCGCCTTCGCACCATCCTGGTCTCCCGTCGAGAGCAAGGCCAGCCCGTAATACGAATAGACATCCGGCAGATTCGGGTTGAGCTGAACCGCCCTGGCAAAATCGTCGCGCGCCCCTGAAAAATCGGACGTGATGTACTTACTCGTCCCGAGCAGGAGCCGCGCTTCCGCCGTGTCTCCGTTGCGCAAAATCGGATCGATAATGGTTTGCCCTTCCGCAACACGGCCGCTGCGCAGCATGGCCATCCCGAGCATGTAATCGAATGCGTGGTCGTTCGGATTGGCGCGCTGAATCGGGCCCAACAGATCGATGACGTCTTTGTTCCTGCCCAGCCGCAGATACGAATCGCCCAACAACGTTACGACTTGCATATTCGCCGGCTCTTCATTCCGCGCGTGCTGCAACTCTGTAATCGCACCGGACATCTCGCCTAATTTGTAATACGCAAGCGCCAGGTTTAAACGTGTCTGCGGGTTCGCTTTCAGCTTGAGGGAAGTTTTGTATTCGGAGATCGCGTCAGTGTACTTTCCTTGCGCCGCCAACGCAGCGCCCAGGTTCGAATGAATCTCCGGAATCGACGGATATTGAGCCAGCAAGGTCCGGTAATCCGCGACGGCCTTGTCCAGATCGCCATTCTGCTGCGCCGTCACGGCCTCTTTGAGCAGCGCCCGTGGATCTGAAACGGCGGCAGCACAGAGGAGGGAGCACACGGACAGCAGAACTACAGCGCGGAACATCGGCGGAATCCCAATTATAAGACTAGAAAAACGACGGGCTCGGGACCAGTCCCGAGCCCGTCGTCGTTGGTGAGTATCGGTCAGAAGTAGAACTTCGCTTCGAGTAGTACAATCCGCTGTCCGGTCTTGTACTGGGCCGTTCCGAAATTCGGACTGCTCAGTGTTAAGGGACCGCCGACACCATTGGCAAAGTTCTGTGTGAACTGAAGGTTCAGCGCATTGCCCTGTGACATCGACCACAGCGGATGGTTCAGGAAGTTGCTCGCCTGAATACGGAATTGCAGTTTCATGTTCTCCTTAATCTGGAAGTTCTTGAAGAGCCCCAGGTCGGAGTTGAAGAATGCCGGCCCGAAGATCTCGGGCAGCATCGCCGGTCCATTTTCAAAGCCGGTTGGCGCGGCGAAGCAGCTCGCGTTAACGAATTGATGGCTACCCAGACCCGACATCGGATTGCACGTGATGATCGGATGGATCGGAATCGCGTTGGTCCCGAATAGCGATTGGTTGCCGTAAATGGTGCCCGTTCCAGGAATGTAGACGTTTCCGCCGGCATTCGAGGCAGCATTGAAGCTGACGTTGAACGCTTCATTCGTATTCGCGCTCAAGTTGGATCCGCTCTGCCACTCGGTGGTGCCAGAGAGCTGCCATCCGTTCACAGCGCCAGCCGCGAACTTGTTGCCCTTGATCGGGCTGCCAAGATCGAACGAATAGGCGGCATTGAAGATATGCCGGCGGTCGCCAGGAAGTGCGCCGTAATTCTGCCCCACACTGTACGGATCGAAGCTCGCTGAACCTCCACCAAGCGTTGTGCCACAGCAGATACCGAGCGATTTGCCGAAGGTGTAGTTCAACTGCAAGGTCGTCCGCGCCCCTTGGTGCGCCCAAGTGGCCTGTAGGGCGTTGAAGTTCGAATACAGGTTATTAGCCGCGAGGTTGATATCGCCATATCCAAGATAAGGTCTGAAGTTGTTTGCGTTGCCCTGCTGCGGCTGGGCGAGCCCGAGCATGGCGCCGAAAGGAACGAGGTTTACATTGCTCCCTGCCCCGGCGGTGTTTTGCAAATCATGGCTTTGGTTGCCCACATACCCGATTTCAAGCAAACCTCTCCAGGGAGTCTTTTGGTCCACCGTGAAGCTGTAGCTATCCGTGTACGGTTGTTTGTTGTCTGTCGCGATGACCGCACCGGGAGCGCTGGGCTGTCCGTTAAACCCGATCGAGTTCAGGCTTACGCAGTTCGGATTGCTGGTTGCGGCGCAGCTTCCGAGCAGCAGTTCCTTGTTCCCGAGGCTGTTCGGGGAAACTGTGACGTTCGATGAACCGGCCGAGGTGTCCAGACCGCTCGTAAACTGCCCCGAATGATAGTAGAACCGCCCCCAACCGCCGCGGAGAACCGTGCTGCCGTTGCCGCGCAAATCGTACGCCAAGCCGAATCGCGGCTGATAGAAGATAGCCCGATCCGGGAATCCACCGAGCGGTACAGCTTTGTCGCGCGCATGCCAGTTGAACCCGCAGAACGTCGGTGCGCTGGTGCAAGCGGCATTCTGATATTGCGAGGGAGCCCAGATAGAGTAACCGTCACCTTCGTCGTCAACCCACGGTTGAAAGTGAGTGAATCTGAGACCGAAGTTCAAAGTCAAACGGGGCGTGACCTTCCAGTCATCCTGCAGGAATCCTTCAAAGGTGTTGTACGAAATATCGTTAATACGGTTGAAGTTCGCCTGATTGAATGTGTCGATGACGCCGGCCAGCATGTCGGCGTACGCGTTCCCCGTGGTGAACGCCGAAACTCCGTTACTCGTATCGGTCGGGTCGAAAATGAGTTCGCCGTTCGAGTTGTTGTTCGCCGGCTGTGCATTCCGGATCCATTCGTAGAAAAATCCAGCCTTCACGGTGTGAGTACCCACTACTTTTGTCACCGTGTCGCTGACGCTGGGCATGTACTTATTTGCGTACAATCCGGCGCTCGGGCCGCCCGCTTCGAATCCTCCCGGATTGAACATCAGAGCGGCTTCGCTTGGGCCAAACTGACCGAAAGACGGAATCTGAGACGACGTGGCCTTATTCGATGTCAGCAACGGAGCGTTGAAGCCCACCTTTGAAGGATTCACCTTAGACGGATCGGCGAACACATTCGGGAATCCGATAAAGCTATAGGCGAACACCGCTTCGTTCGTCATCGTCGGGCTGAACACGTGAGTAATTGTGCCCGTCACTGAGTCTGATCGGTTCTGCCCATTAATAGGGCTCGGATAAGGAACCTGGTCGCCATTGCGCCACCAAAGGCCCACCGGGAATGGCTGCGTTTCGCGCTGCAAATTGTAGCGTACAAACACTTTGGTGTTGTCGCTGACGTTCCAGTCCACACGGGAGTCCCACTGTTGGTTCGGCTGGCTGAAGACAACGGCGCTCGCGTAGTTGAAGCCGCTACCTGTTGTGTTGGGCTGTGGATAAAGGTTCATCAGGGCCTGCATGTTGCTGTTGATTGCACTCGCCGGCATCACACAGCCACTGGTACCGAACTGAGAGAGATTCGGCACTTTGGCCACGCTGCCTTTCGGAGTAACTCCTTCCTCCGTCGGCGCATTACAGAAGTTGCCCTGCCGCTCGTTCGCGCTCGGCACGGTTGCCGTCAATACGCCCGAGTCGATCGTCTGGTAGAAGTATTCATACCCGGTGAAGAAGAACAGCTTGTCATGATTCTTGTTGAAATTGGTGAACGGAATCAGAACGGGACCGCCAATCTCGCCGCCCGGATAATAAAACTTATCTTGCGGTTGCTTCACACCTGTCGCATTAGCGAACGCATCGTTAGAGTTCAACACGTAGTTGCGCGCCTGGAAGAACCCTTCCCCATGAAACTGCGAACCGCCCGCCTTGGTGATCGTCGTGATAACCATCGGACCCTTCTGTTCTTCTGCGCTGAAATTTGATGTCAATACACGGAACTCCGATAAGAAGTCCGAGTTTGGGTTTACCGGGGTGTCGCAGTTGCATCCTGGGTCGGAAACGTGCGCGCCGTCAGAAACAATGTCCAACGTATTGCCCGGGAGCCCGTTATACGAAAATGCATTGTTCAGCGGGCTCTGGCTTCCGCCGTCGCCGTTCGCATTGATCCCGATTACCTGGCCGCTGTAATTGGCCTTGTTGTTTGTGCCGTTGAAGTTGCTAAACCCCGGCAAAATTTTAAGGTATTCAGCGGCGTTGCTGCCGGTCTGAACGTAATTTTGGAGTTGGTCGGTCGTGAGCACATCGGCTTTTTCGCCCGAGTCCTCGGGGGTGACGATATCCGCCGCCCCGGTCACTTCGACCGTCTGGTTCGTGCTGCCCACCTGCAGGCTTGCGTTTACGTTACGCTTCTCGCCGCCGCCGAGGGCCACGCCGTCCGCTTTGTACGTCTGAAACCCTTGGCGCTTCAATCGTAACGTTGTACGACCCCACCGCAACCGAAGCGAACGTGTAGTAGCCCGAACCGTCCGTAACGGTATCACGCGTGCTGCCGGACTCGGCGTTGGTCAGCGTGACCTTCGCGTTCGGAACAACCGCACCCGTGGAATCGGTTACGACGCCAGTCAGCGTCGCAAATAGCGCCTGGCCCCACAGCGAAGTTGTGGCCGCCAGACACAGAACCGCGAGACCAAACAGAAGTTTGTCTAAACGTTTCAACATGGAATCCCTTCCTGAAGTCTGCACAAGCCTGTGGTAGGCATCCACTAGGTTTGTGAATCTCACGCTACTATACGGAGACTTACGTGTACCTACAAGGTTCGGGGAGTTACCGATTGGCTACCCGTTAGTTACACCGGTAAGCCCTTCATTTTCAGTCCTGTTACACCTGTACAGTCGGGTGCGCTTGCGCCTCGCGGCCGACCGGCGTGTTTCTGGTATACTCCCCGGTGAGCCGACTACTGTATGGAAGCAATCACGTCCTCACAGCATGAGCGGGCCGAAGTGCAGGCCGTGTTCCAGTCAGGCTTGTTCGACAAAGCGCCGCGTTTGGGCAAATTCTTCCTCTATATCTGCGATCGATATTTCGAAGGAAATGCCGATCAGATCAAGGAATACAGCATCGCCGTCGAAGCGCTTGGCCGTTCCGAAAATTTCGATTCGAAGCGCGACTCCATCGTTCGCGTCGAGGCGCACCGCCTCCGCAAGCGGCTGGATGAATACTATAAAGGTTCCGGCGCGGATCACCCGGTCCATATCCTGATACCTAACGGGCAGTACCGGCCCCACTTCGTTTCCAGGGATCACGATGCCCTCGCGGCTGCCAGTCCCGCGTCGCTGCTGTCCCGTGCGCCCGAATCCAGCGCCGCAGAACTGACAGCGATCATTGAGCCCGCGCCACGTTCCTCCCGTTCCTGGATCATCCTCACTGCATTCGTTGTTGTAGCACTCGGCGCGGGTGTGTGGGCCTTCCTTTGGCGTTCGCCCAAACCGACCGCGAAGCCCGCAGAGGTGTGGTCGGGCGCCGTCACCGACCCGGTTCCCGCCGAATTCCGCATGCTCACCGGCTATCACGGGCCGCCGTTCGTTGACCGTCAGGGCCACAAATGGTCGCCCGACGCCTACTACACTGGCGGTTTCTCGATTCCGATCGCACCCGACCGCTTCCTCGAAGGCCTTCCCGATCCCCGTCTTATCAAAGCAGAGCGCAGCGGAACTTTCCATTACGACATCCCGGTCGCCGGCGGCACGCACGAAGTCCGGCTCTATTTCGCCGAGACCGACTATGGCCGCGGCAATCCTCAGGGCGGCGCCGAAGGAAGCCGGACGTTCGATCTCACCGTCAACGGTCAGATCGAAGCCCATCTACTCGATCCTTTGGCTCAGGCAGGGGCGCCCGAACCGCCTCTATGAGCGCGTCATGAAAGATGTCCGCCCCACTTCGGATGGCAAGATTCACCTGGGCTTCCAGTCTGGAACTGCGCCCGCATTCCTGAACGCCATCGAAGTCTTGAGCAGCACACCCGGCCGGGTGCAGCCCATTCGGATCGTCACGCAGGCTGAACCGGTCACCGACTCAGACGGCCGAGTCTGGGCAGGCGACGAATACTATTACGGCGGAACTCTGGTATTCCGCAAAGACGTCCTCCTCGACCGGCCTGAGCACCCACTCTTCCAGGGCGAACGCTACGGTAATTTCTCCTATCGGATCCCGCTCGCTCCCGGTAAGTACAAGCTGACTCTGCATTTTGTCGAGACCTGGTTCGGCACAGCCAGCTCCCAGTTTGAGCCGATGGACAGCCGCATTTTCGATGTTTACGCAAACGGGCTCGCCCTGCTCCGGAACTTTGAAGTCGGCAAAGAGGCCGGCGGCCCCGACCAGATCCTTCAAAGAAGCTTTGACGGTCTCGAACCCAACGCGCAGGGCGTTCTGCTCCTCGAGTTCGTACCCGTTAAGAACTACGCCGAGGTCAACGCTATCGAGGTCGTCCAGAGCGAATCATCGCGGTAGTTACAATGGCTCTGTGCCGAAAGTCACCTTCCTGCCGGAAAACAAGATCGTTGAATTCGAGTCTGGGAAGCTTCCTTTCGCGGACCACGGCAAACCCGAGTCCATCCTCGACGTTGCCCTGAACTTCAACGTTCACCTTGAGCACGCTTGCGGCGGAAGCTGCGCCTGCACCACTTGCCACGTCATCGTCAAAGACGGAGACAACAACCTCACTCCCGCCGAAGACGACGAACTGGACCGTCTCGACATGGCCGCCGGACTTACACTCCGTTCGCGCCTCGGCTGCCAGGCAGTGGTCAAAGGCGATGTGGTCGTCGAAATCCCAGGCTGGAATCGCAACTATATTAGTGAAGGCGGCAAATCTACGCTGTAAGCGTGTTTATTACCCGTTTATCGCTTACGTCCTGGCGCGATGATTCCGGGAAATCCTTGCTTCAGTTCTCCACGGCGTCCTTTGGCGATAGCGGCAGTACGTATCGCGAACAGATGTTCACACGCCTCGAGTGCGCCGAGTTTCTCCTGACGGCAGGCGCTTCAGTGGAGCCCGCCATATGGGAAGGAGCGATGAGGGCTTGTGCTAAGGGAATGTTGCAGCTTGTTTCGCGCCATGGTGTTCTGCCGCACACGCTGACTATCCTCGCGGCACTCGGAGACGAAAGCGGCGTGCGCGATTGGCTGGAATCGGCACGGATCCGCCCCGCTCACCCAACACAGGAAGGCGCCGATGACAACGCAATCACGCGCTCATTCCTGTGTGCCTGCCGGTGTCAGCAGAGACCAGTCGCCGCGCTCCTTCTGAACCGTTGTATTGAGCTCAACCCGACGCTCGGTGAGCGAATCGACAAATGGCGTGGACGTGGCGGGCTCATCGACTACTTGGCCGAAGATCCAGAACCGTACGGCAGCTTCTGACACACGGGGTTATGAATGAATTACAAGCGGCGATGAGTGCAAGCGACCTTGAAGAGTTTCCGCCGTTGGCTACAGCAGGAGCAAAAGGGGTTAACCGAATCCGAAGTCGTGAAGTTATTGGAGGACGCGGCGTACAAGGACCGCCCGGACTTCATAACCTTGTTGATGGAGTTCAATCCCGTCCTAAAGGTGACCCGCCCAGAATCATCCGCCCTGGAGAGTATGCATTCGAGTATGGGAACGCCCATCTCACTCCTGTCTTGAGTCAGATCTGGCCGGTGCCCGACGATCTGCCGCACGCCGCTGGTGCTGGGGACTTTCCGCGAGTCAGTACCTGGTTTGATGAGGCTGGCCGTCCAAGGCCGGGCAGCCTCAATCGGCATCACCCGATCAACCACCCTTCCTGGCTATGAAACCTTCATTGGGCGCCCCCGAACGCGCAGCATATTCTGGACGTCGCATTGGCGTGGGCGTGCGTGAACAGGCACTTTGAAATCGCCGATTTTCTTCTGGAGTACGGAGCCGACATCAACACGAACTGGAGCACCCACGAACCAGCCAGTATTCTGCACGAGTGCGCTATCCGGGCAAGCTACGAAACAGCAGAGTTCGTTATCACTCGCGGCATCGATATGAGTATTCGCGATTATCGTTGGAACGCGACGGCAGAGGGCTGGGCGCTCCACGCTACCAAGGACGTGCACATGGCGGAGTTCCTGGCGCGCGCCGAACGTAGTCGTACGGCACAGTCAGGCTAAAAAACAACCCTGGGGCTCAGGCGCTCACTCATTCCTCGGCTTATCGGGGCCACCAGCCTTCAATCGCGCAATCTCATTCTTGGCCGCTTGTGCATGCTCCCCCTTTGGGGCTGCGCTCAAGTAACTCTTGAGCTCGACAATCGCGTCGATCGGGTCGCCTCGTTCCGCCATTATCGAGCCGAGCAAAAACAGCGAGTCCGGATTCTCTCCACCCGGATCTGCATGAATGGCCTCGCGCGCAAATCGCTCCGCATTCGGATCGTGCAACTCATACGCAATCTTCGCGCGATAGAAGTACGCGGCCGGGAACTCGGCCGGTTGGAGCGTCATCGCCTGATCGGCCAAGTCCTTCGCTTCGGCCCAACGCTGCTGGCGAATGGCCAGTTCGGTCAATTGCACTAACGGCTTGATGTATTTGGGATCCGCTTCTCGCGCATGCTTCAGCGCGGCGACTGCTTCATCCAACCGGCCGTCCTGCTCGAGGGCGCTACCCAACTCGCTCCACGCCAGCGCATATTGCGGATACACGCGGACCGCTTCGTCGAACTGCTTCTCCGCTTCCTTGAGCTTGTGTTTTGCCAGCGCCTTTTCGCCCGCATAGTAAGCCTTGTGCGCGGGCTCCGGCGCGTTCAAGCTCGCGAGCGAAACCGAAGAGCCCTCGTTTACACCAATCCGCTTCAACACGAGGCGTTCGCGGTCGGCGACCCAGCCGCGGAATCCGCGATAACCGGGCAGCGATACCGAAATGAGGCAGGCCGGTTCGCGCTGCGCACTCAATCCGGCAACCACGAAGAATTGCACGGTACCGCTCCGAAACGAGTCCGCGATCCGGCAATATTCCCGATCAATTGGCTCTACCCGAATCATCGGCGGCGCGGGTAACGGCGATCCATCTTCCAGCACCAGGTGAATCGTGATGGGCGTTCCGTATGCAGGCCCGTCCGCACCAACATCCGGCATCCGTCCGACCCCGGCCTGTGCGAAAGCCAACGCGCCGCACAAAGCCGGCATACCTAGAACGGATACAAGGTGAGCGATTTTCACTGGGAGAGCTGCTTTACGGCAACATTATCCGCGTCGTCAAACACTCTTACGGTGACGCTCTTAGCAGCCCCTGCCTTGACGTCAAACGACAACACCTGCGAATCGTCCACCTTGTGCACGGGCTCGAGCAGCTTCCACGTCTCTCCGTCAACCGAGTACTCGGCCTTGGAAATCCAGTTCAAGTCATCCTTGGCCGTGAACGCGTACCCCTCAGCCGTTTTGTGCACCTCCACAATCTCTGGCGGGGTGTTGTCCACTGTAAACGGATCGCTCTCGAGCGAGGAAGTCAGCGCCGCGCCCGGCACATTGCCCGGCGCATCGGAAGCAGTGATGCGCGCGATGTATTCTCCATCCGGCAGCGCTGCGGTATCGATGGAATAGAACCGATCCGTCAGATTGTCTTTCAATAGCGTCCACGAACCGCCTTTGCGCGGCTTCACTTCGACCCGAAACTCCAGTGGATCCGAGTTCGGATCGGACGCACTCCAGCGGAGCGTTTCGAATCCTTTGCTGTATTGCAGAGTAGCCGCCGGCGCCGCACCGCTCGGCGATTCGCTGCCGGAGGTCTGCGACCGCTTCTGCCCTACTGCGCCGCACGCTCATCGTGATGGGAGAGCCCGAGGCCATGACCGTACGCTCCAAACCGCCTCCCGACGGACTCTCGCGATAATTCACCGGTTCCACCTCGATCTCGTGAATTGTGGGCGCAACATTCTTCGCAACGAACGGAATATCAACGGCAGTCACCGTGGGCGATTCGCCCGAACCCGAACGCTTCAACGTCAACCGGTATTCCAGGAAGCGAGCGGCGGGCGCATGCACGTCTCCTCCGGTCTTCACCACTTCGACGTCGCTCCAGGGGGACCAGTCATGCTGCGGATCGTTCAAGTTACCACTCCGCACCTGCAAGTTAACCGCCCCTCCATTCGCTTCCGAAGTGACGTGCGCCTTGCCCCAATACGAAAACTCTCCCGCATCCAGAACGTCGCTATCGAGGGTTCCCGAACCTGCGATTCCAGGCCCGATCTGATACACGTTGCCGACGTTCCCCGTAGCTGCATAGATCTCGTGGTGCGCGCCAGTCAAGAACGCGGTTACCTGAGTGGGGGGAGCGTCCAGCAGACGCGTGAATAAATGGTCCGAATCGACACGGTAGATGGTTCCTTTGTTGCCGGTCCCCAACAATGGACGACCGCTCTCATCGAAGGCAATCGCATACACAAGGTCGCTCGACGATTGCCAGATCCGTTCTGCAAAGCCATCCTTCTGGATGCGGTCGATCTCCGACCCGCCGCTCACCGCCACGTTCACGTACGCCAACGCAGGCGGCGCGGCCGGCGGAGCCGTCGTCACATGTGCTTGCCCGGTACCAGACACGGCGGGCGGAGTCGTCGGCAGAACCGGTGGAGGCCCCGACACTTGAGGCGCAGTCGACCGGCTACCTACGCTCGCTGCATAAACAACGCCATCATGCTCGGCGACTGCCGTTACCTCGCGTTTGCCAGTCTGGTACAGCACAAACTGCGCGCCGCTCGGATCAATCCGCATCACCAGACCACCCGGTTCCGTACCGACAATCAGGTTGCCGTCCGGATCCACGATCATCGAACGCGCATGCGTCTCATACGTATTCGCAAACTGAACACCCTTCCCGTCCGGCGTGACTTTGTAGATCAGCCCGTTATCTCCGGTCGCAACGAACAGGTTGCCTGCCTTGTCGAACGCCATCGCCCAGATATATTTCTGCTTCGGATCAAAGAACACGCTGGGCTTGCCGTCTTTGCCAATCCGATACACCTTCGCATCCGGCTGCACCGCCGCATACACGCGGTCGTCTTTAATCCACCGCCAGCGCGTGGATTTCCAGCCCGCTGATCTCGGCAAACGTCTTGCTCTTCTGCACCCGGAACCAACGACAGAATGCGCGCTGTTGCCGCCGTCGGCGCTCCCCCTGCGTAATAGAGAGTGCCCTTCGAATCCTGCACAATGGTCCACAAGATAGGGAACCGTCGTGCTGTCAAGCTCCTTGAACTCAGGCGCTAAAGATAAATGACCGTCACTGCGGATGGACAACTGCTTCGTTGTCCCGTGGCTGAAGTCGGATTCGTCCGACTGGTCCCAAATGCGAGTATCCACCGCAAAGGCAATCGAACTCGCGGCTACGGCAATCAGCAAAACGAGAGCGGATCGGCGAAACGCCGTTGATTTCTGCATGAATTGTTTTCGATGGTTAATTGACTTCGATCTTCAGCGAGTAGCTGCCGGTGATGACGCGATCGAAGCGCAACCGAGGTCTCCTCGTGCGCGCTTTCCGGAGCACTCACAAACTCGTGGTTCGTCGCCCGCCCGCTCTGCATGACATTCAGTTCCGAAGCCGGCAGACTCGGCAGCACCTTCTCGTCGGAGTAAACCGTCGGCTGCGCTTCGATCAGCGAAACGTAAACCCGATTGTTGCTGAGCTCGTGGTTCAATAGCGCCACGGTCTGCGGAATGTCTTCGATGCGGTTCAGCGAACTCGCAATATTCTGATAGTGGCTGAGAGTATCGGCATCACTAAACAGAATCTCGTGTTCGCCTTTCGGCAAACCGGCCGGGATATGCAGACCAATCGTCTTCTCGATGCGCTCCCCGTGATAGGGCCGCAGAAAAACCTTCACAGGAACATCCGTGCCCGGCGTCACTTTGTTGTCCGCGATCCACGCCGATTCAATCTGCGCAATGCGGCGGTCCGGCAACAGATCCACATTCACGTCCACGGCGTCGAGTTTCGGCAGCTTGTCCGAATTCACGAACAGCCGATTGAATTTGTCGCCCCACCAGCCCGCCAGAATCATCGGCGTCGGAATGGGAGCTCCCGCCGGAGCCTGCATCGTCGACAGCTCAATGCGCGGTTGCCCTTCCACTTTCAGTTCGCCGTGCAGCCGATACGTAGCCTCTTCTGAAAAGTCGTTCAACTGCGACAAGCGAATTGAACAAGCGTCGCCATCATCAGGTACGGCGTCCACTTCTGATTGACGAACACGTTGAAATGAAAGTCCCGCGTCTTCCGAACCGAATCATCTTCGTTATAGATCTTTACGTGCATCTCGACCGGAATCATGTCCGACATCACGCCCAACTGTCCTTCGATCGCGCTATGCCGGTCCTGGTGGACTGCGCCCACCACTTCCGAAGCGTTCCCCATTTTTGTCGGCTGATAGGAAGACGCAAGGGTCGTAATGATCTCTTCCTTGGCTAGCGGCATATCGACTGGTCCTAGATTGAACATCGGATGCCCGAATGCGAGCACGCGTTTGCCATCGTTATACGTCACTGTTCCCGCACCGGTCATCGTCACGTCGCCTGAAACCAGCACGGCCGCCACACTCTCGCCCGGCTGCAAGGACGTCCGCCAATCCTTCGCCAGCTTCGTCGAATCCACATCGCCCGCTGCGCCGCCCTGCGCCACTTGCATCCCAAGCTGGTTGAACACCGGGGCGAAGTACTGGATGCTTTGATCGGTGAAACCGGAAATGGTGACTGGCGTCGCAATCGGCATCATCCGCAGCGCGTCTTCACTTCCCATCGCCGAAGAAGCCATTACCCGCTTCAACAGATCACCGGGGAGCGCCATGTCCGATTCCGCTACGTGCACTTTATCTGGCGTGCGCGCATCGGCCGGTTTGGACTTGTCGTAGTCCTTCACTTCGAGCATCAGCGAAATCGGCGTTATCCCACAGATCGCATCCGGCGAAAACGTGCTCAGCCGTAGCGACACCGCCCCGACGAGCTTGCCGTCGATATAGACGGGGCTGCCGCTCATTCCTCCCGCGACATTCGTGCGTTGCGCCGGCCCGCCCATTTTGCCGATGATGATGTCCTCTTTAGGACCCCACGCGTTCTGCCAAATACCGACGATCTCAATCGGCACCGGTTCGGGCTTCGCGCCCTGAAATACTGTCCAAGCGATCAGCTTTCATCCCGGGCTTCAACGCGCTCTCGGGAAAGAACTCGACCGCGCCCGCCTTCGGCGGAGTCAATTGATTTACATCGCCTGCTGTTGCAACAACAGCCAGCGAAGCGGAAAGGAACAGAGGCCTAAACAGCGCTCGCAGAAACATCGAGAAACGTACCTTCTTTAGCGGACACTACTCGCTCAACGCTGCCCGGCGTTCAATGGGAGTGCCGAATGCCTTAATTATCCCCTAAAGATTTGAAGAATAGGGACTATCTACTCAAAAGGTGAGGCCAAGCAGGAACTCAGGCTGGTTTTGAAACGTCTGCACGCTTTGCACGGCATGCTTATTTAAGAACTGGAAAGACGGCCCGCATCCGCCACTCCCGCAGCCACAGCCCGATCCAGACCAGCACGCCGACATAGACCGGGAACAGGGTATTGCCGAAGAGCGGGTTTTCTAACCGCATATTGGTCGCAACCGCGCCGCCCAGGTAACCCGTTAACAAAATCGCCCCAAGCACGGAAACGCGCGGGATCAGATACAACACCGTGCACACCAACAGAATTGCGCCAATGGGAACGGACAGCTCGAGCGGCCAACCGGTCCGCGTAAACGCCTCAGCCACTGCTGGCGGCTTGGCGAATTTCATTGCAGCATCGAGCAAGGCAAAAGCCGCGACGAGACCGCTGATGACCCACCCCGTTCGGACCTGTCCTTTCGAAACCGTCGAGGTTTGATTCGCCGTTGATTCCGATGTCATACTCTCTTGCCTCTTATCCTCTCTTGATTCAGTAGCTCCGGCGTCTGCCGCACAACTCTATCACTGAATCGAATGTTGCCAGTCGAAATCGACATCACGTCAGGAATTTCCGCGACTTCGAGCAGCTCGATTTTGGGTCATTGGAGTCATCGGCACATTTCCTATTGCCCTCCACAAACGCTTGTAGTAGGATCTAAGACATCGGTAGTTGATAATGCTGCCTCGCAAACTTAGCAAGCTGGAGCTTCAGATCATGCAAAGCCTCTGGGATCACGGCCCGACTTCGATCCGGGAGATTCAGGAAGCTTTCCCGGAGCCGGACCGCCCCTCCTACACGACGATCCAGACCACCGTCTATCGCCTGGAGAACAAAAACGCCGTTCGCCGCGTTAAGAAGATAGGCAATGCCCACATTTTCGAGGCGGTTGTGTCGCGCCACGCCGCCCAGCGCCGGCTCATCGACGACCTGCTCAGTCTGTTCGGCGGACGCACTCAACCTGTCATGGCGCATCTGGTCGAGTCGGGAAAACTCACGCTCGAGGACGTGAAGGAAGCGGAACGAGCCATACGAAAACTCTCCAAGGAGGATAAAGCGCAATGACCCCGGTATCTGTGCTCTCGGCGCTGGCCGACCACATCTGGCAATCGACTGCTCTCGCCGCTTGCATCTGGCTGCTCACACTCGCGCTGCGCAAAAACTCGGCGCGCCTGCGGCACTGCCTTTGGTTCGCTGCGTCGGCTAAGTTTCTCGTTCCCTTGTCGCTCCTGATCGGTCTCGGCGCATCCGTCAGGCCCGCCGCTCCCGAACGTGCAGCCGGCGCCCGCAGTCAACCTTGTATTAGCGCAGATTACTGAGCCCTTCTCCACAGGCTCGAACACCTCCGCCCAGTTCACGCCCACGACAGAAACGTCTTCGCCTACCCGCCCCTCCGATGGGCATCGCCCCGCCTGGTTGCCGGCAACACTCTTCGCAATCTGGGCCTGTGGCTTCCTTGCCATCTCTGTTTCGTGGTTCGCAAAATGGCGTCGAGTGCGAGCTACGGTGAATACGGCCGTGCCGGTCGATCGCATTGGTGAGATCCGAGTCTTTTCCTCCAAATCGCTGTTCGAACCCGGCGTGTTCGGCATCCTCAGCCCCAAACTGCTCTTGCCCGAAGGCATCCGGAATCGACTCTCCGAATCGCAGCTCAACGCGATCTTCACGCACGAACTGGTACACATTCGCTGGCGCGACAACCTCACGGCGGCATGCCATATGTTTGTGCAGGCGGTCTTCTGGTTTCACCCGCTAGTCTGGTGGATCGGCAATCGGCTCATCGAAGAGCGCGAACTTGCCTGCGACGAGGCCGTGGTTCAAGCCGGAGCCGAACCCGAAGACTATGCGCAAGGCATTCTGAATGTCTGCAAGTCTTATCTCGAATCGCCCCTCGTATGCGTATCCGGTATCACCGGCGCGGACCTGAAGCGTCGCGTAGTTCGCATTGTCACAAACCAAGTTTCGCGTCGTCTCGATCTGGGCCGCAAACTCCTGCTGACGGCTACCGGCGTGTTCGCCGTCGCAGCACCCGTCACGTTTGGCCTGCTCCATGTCTCCCAAGCACAGGCGCAAACGGCCACGGCGAATTCCCCAACCAATCTCGCCGGAACATGGCAGGGGACGCTGAGCTTTAACGGTCATGATCTGCGACTCGAGTTGAAGGTCGATAAGTCAGGCGACGGCTGGACAGGCAAGATGTACAGCATTGACCAGAGCCCGCAGCCGTTTCCCGTCAATACCCTGACTCTGCAGGGTGGTCAAGTGAAGTTCGACATTCAGCGCATTGGCGGCACGTTCGATGGCAAGATGAGCGCCGACGGCAGCACAATTAACGGAACTTGGTCGCAAGGCCCAAAGCCGCTCGATCTCGTCCTGAAGCGTGTTGACCCGGACGCCGCCTGGCCCATCGCCGAGGCGCCGGCTCCGCCAAAGCCCATGGCTCCCGACGCAAAGCTCGAATTTGAGGTAGCTACGATCAAGCCCAGTAAACCGGATGCTCCCGGCAAAGGTTTCATAGTGCGCGGCCGCCGATTTTCAACCCTCAACACAACCCTCGACGATCTGTTCACCTTTGCCTATCACGTTAACGTGCATCAAGTCGTCGGTATGCCCGAGTGGGCCACTTCGCAAAAGTTTGATCTCGAAGCGCAACCCGCCGCTGAAGGCCAGCCAAGCAATGAGCAGTGGCTGAAGATGATCCAGAAACTCCTGGCCGATCGCTTCAAACTCAGCTATCACGAGGAGAAGAAGGAGCTCTCGGTTTACGCCCTCACCCTTGCGAAAATAGGTCCCAAGATGACCGTCGACAAAGACGACCCTAACGGGCTACCAATGCTGCAGTTCCGCGGTCTGGGCGACCTCGTGGCCGCCAATGCCGATATGGACCACTTCGCCGGTCTGCTCCAGGAAGCTGTGCTCGACCGCCCGGTAGTCAATCAGACGAACCTGCCCGGTAAGTACGACTTCCAACTGAAGTGGACTCCTGATCCTACACAGTTCGCCGGACTCGGCATGAAACCGCCCGCTCCCACCAACGCACCCGATGCCCCGCCCGATCTTTTCGGCGCCGTGCAGCAGCAACTCGGCCTCAAACTCGATAGCACGCGCGCGCCTGTGAACGTGTTCGTCATCGATCACGTCCAGCAGCCCACTGCCAATTAATCGCATGTCCGGAGTAAGCCTGCGCAACGCCGCAATTTTCGCGCTGGCTGTCGTCCGGCTGGCCTGCGCGTCCGAATATCACGGGATCGTCCTGTTCAAAAACCAGCCTCTTCCCGGCGCGCTGCTCACCGCCACGCGCGACGGCAGCAAATACTCCGCCGTCAGCGACGAACGGGGCATCTACTCGTTCCCTGACCTGCCGGATGGAACCTGGACATTGAACATCGACATGACGGGTTTCGGCAGCCTCGAACAAAAAATCACGATCGCTCCCGGCACGCCCTCCGGCAAATGGGAACTGACCATGCTCCCCGCCGATCGCATCCTCTCCGCCAAGCCCGCCACCCAACAAGCCCAAGCCATCCCGCCGCCTGAGCCCGAACTCGCCGAACAGGCCACGGAAGGACTGCTCATCAACGGCAGCGAAAACAACGGCGCCGCGTCCGTATTTCGTCAGGACGCCGCTTTCGGAAATCATCGCAAACGCCTCGGCGCGCTCTACAACGGTGGCATCGGCATGATCGTCGAGAACTCCGCCCTCGACGCCGCGCCCTTCTCGCTCACCGGTCAGAACACGCCTAAGCCTTCTTACAACGACCTCACCGGCGTTCTCACGTTCGGCGGACCCTTTCGGATTCCTCATCTCGTTACGAACGGCCCTGTGTTCTTCGTCGGCTATCAGTGGACACGCGACCGGAACGCCGTCACCGAAACGGCGCTTCTGCCCACGCCCGCCCAGCGCGCGTCTTTGCCCGCAGCGCTCACCAGTCCGCAAGCGGAAAGCTTGCTCGGCCTCTATCCACTTCCCAACTTTCCCGGCAGTTCGCGATACAACTTCCAGATGCCGGCGGTCAGCGCAACGCATGAAGATGCCCTGCAATCCCGCATCGACAAAACACTGGGCCGTAATGAATTCTCCGGCCTGCTCGGCTTTCAGAGCACGCGCAAGGATACGCCGAACATTCTCGGTTTCGCCGACTCCTCTGACACTTTGGGCTTGAACGCGCGCGCCAATTTTTCCCGGACGCTGCACCACGGCCTGCTCTGGAACCTCAGTTATCAGTTCAGCCGTTTTTCCGAAGATGTGCGGCCGTACTTTGCCAATCGCGCCAACATCTCGGGAAATGCCGGTATTTCTGGCAACGACCAGTCGCCCATCGATTGGGGACCGCCCACGCTCGTTTTCGCAAGCGGGATCGCCTCTCTGACTGACGCCAACCCCGCATCCAATCACGTGCAAACCGATACCGAATCCACGTCGATCGTCTGGACGCATCGCTCGCATTCCACCACCTTCGGAACGGATTACCGCCGCGAACAGCTCAACTTCCTGACCCAACAGAACCCGCGCGGCACTCTATCCTTCACAGGCGCGGTCACCGGTTCTGACTTCACCGATTTCCTTAAAGGTATTCCCGACACTAGTTCCATCGCCTTCGGCACCGCCGACAAATATCTTCGCGATTCCGGCTATGACGGCTATGTTGCCGATGATTGGCGCGTCAACGCCTCGCTCACACTCAACGCCGGCATTCGCTGGGATTACGCCGCGCCCATGACCGAGCTGTACAATCGGCTCGCCAATCTCGACATCGCTGGCAATTTCGGAGCCGCTGCTCCGGTACTGGCCGGCAATCCTGTCGGACCTCTCACTGCCCAGCATTTCTCGAACGCACTGATGCGGCCGGATAGAGACGGCTGGCAGCCTCGCATCGGAGTCGCCTGGCGCGCTCCCACCACGACATCCCTTGTCGTGCGCGCCGGTTACGGCGTCTACTACAACACCTCGGTCTACGAAACCATCGCCACCCAACTCGCACAGCAGCCGCCATTTTCAAAAACATTCACGATTCAGAATTCCGCGGCCAATCCGCTCACGCTAACCGACCCATTCATCGAACCGGCAACCGGGTTCACCAACACCTACGCGATTGATCCCAACTTCCGGGTCGGTTACGTCCAGAACTGGCAAGTGTCAGTGCAGCGCGACCTTCCAAAATCTCTGATCCTGCTTCTCACTTACAACGGGCTGAAAGGCACTCGCGGCACGCAGGAGTTCCTGCCCAACACGGTCCCGCCGGGCAGCTTTGCATCCTGCCCGCTCTGTCCCAGCGGCTTTGTCTACCTCACGTCGAACGGCAACTCCTCGCGCGAAGCCCTCGAGATCGAGCTACGCCGCCGCCTTCACAACGGCATCACTGCACAACTGCGTTACACGTATGCGAAATCGCTCGACGACGATGCGTTCTTGGGCGGTTCCGGAAACGGCATCACACCGGCGGAGGGAGCCGCGCCGCAAACGCCCGAGACCCTCCAAGCCCCGCAGCCCTCCTCGACGCAAGCGGTCGTTTCACAGAACTGGAACAATCTCGCCGCAGATCGCGGCCCGTCTAGCTTCGATGAACGGCACCTACTGACCGCGCAGCTCCAATACACCAGCGGTATGGGCATGAAAGGAGGCACTCTTTTGAATGGCTGGCGAGGAGCGCTCCTCAAAGAATGGACCGTCGCCACCCAGATCACCGCCGGTTCCGGATTGCCGCTGAATCCCGTCTACTTCGTACCCGTTCCCGGCACCGGTATCACCGGAACTGTTCGCCCTAACTACACGGGAGCACCGGTCTACAATGCGCCTTCGGGCCTTTCACTCAATCCCGGAGCGTTCTCTGCGCCGCTTGCTGGCGAGTGGGGCAACGCTGGCCGCAACAGCATCACCGGCCCAATGGTCTTCACTCTCGACGCCACGCTTGGCCGCACGTTCCGCCCCAAAGACCGTCTAAACCTCGATCTCCGCTTCGACGCGACCAACGCGCTCAATCACGTCACTTACACAAGCTGGAACACCGTCATCAACAACTCCCAGTTTGGCCTTCCGGTCTCCGCTAATGCCATGCGCACGGTTCAGACCACGCTGCGCCTGAGATTCTGACATGCGATATTTTCTCGCTTTTGTCGCGCTCACCATACCTCTGGCCGCTCAAATCCAGACACCTGTCTTCACTTCAACCACGCAGCTCGTTATCGAAACCGTCTCCGTAACCGATTCAGGCGGCAACCCGGTACATGGCCTGACCGCCAAGGACTTCATCGTTAGCGAAAGCGGCGCGGCCCAAGAGATCCGATTTTTCGAAGAGCAGAATCTGCAAAACACCGATACGCCCATTCCGCGTACCGGTCCCGAGCACATCCACATCTACGATCGCCTCACCCCAACTCAAATCAGTTCCGAGACTCCTGGCCAGAATCAGTACAGTGGGCGTCGTCTGCTGGCCCTCTACTTCGATGTGACTGCTATGCCGCCTGGCGATCAGACCCGCGCGATCGGAGCCGCCGAGCATTTCATCCGCACCCAGATGGCCCGCGCGGATCTCATCGCAATCCTGCGTTATGGCGGCGGCGCGGTCGAAGTCCTGCAGGACTTCACCGACAATCGCGACCGCCTGCTCAGCATCCTGCAAAGCATGACGGTGCCCGAAGGTCAAGGCTTCGATGCCAGTGGCAACGACGCCACCACGGCCGCCGCCGGCGCGGCTTTCGGTCAGGACGACGCCGAATTCAACATTTTCAACACCGACCGCCAGCTCGCCGCGCTCCAGACCGCCGCCTCCATGCTCGCCCCGCTGCACGAAAAGAAAGTGCTTCTATATTTTTCAAGCGGCCTCCGTCTGAACGGGCTCAACAACCAAGCCCAACTGCACGCCACCATCAACGGAGCCATCCGCTCAGGTGTCTCTTTCTGGCCCATCGATGCCCGCGGTCTGGTCGCCATCGCGCCTATGGGCAACGCCACCACCGCTTCACCCGGCGGCACAGCCATGTACACCGGCGAATCCGGCCAGACCATTTCGGCCAATTTCCAGCAATCGCAGGACACTCTGTACGCTCTCGCTTCCGACACCGGCGGCAAAGCCATGCTCGATTCCAACGATCTCAGCAGAGGAATTGTCAACGCCCAGAAGGCCATTTCCAGCTATTACATCCTTGGCTATTACACGACCCACGCCGAGCGTGACGGCCACTTCCGCCGCGTTCGCATCAAACTGAATCGAGACCTATCCGCTAAGCTCGATTACCGCCAGGGCTACTTCGCCGAAAAGGAGTTCAAAAAATTCACCGCCGCGGACCGCGAACGCCAGCTGGAAGACGCATTGCGGCTTCCTGATCCCATCACCGAACTCACCATTGCGATGGAAGTCGACTATTTCCAGCTCAATCACGCCGAATATTTCGTTCCCCTGACCGTCAAGATTCCTGGCCGCGAGCTCGCCCTTGCCAAACGCCGCGGCGCCGAACACACCCTGATCGACTTCATCGGGGAAATCAAAGACTCCGACGGTATCACCGTCACTAATGTACGGGACAAGGTCAACATCAAGCTCACGCAGGAAAGCGCCACCCAACTCGCCAAGCGGCCCATCGAGTACGACACGGGTTTTACCCTCTTGCCCGGCAAATACAGCATCAAATTCCTCGCGCGCGATGATGAAACCGGCCGTATCGGCACGTTTCAAAGCACATTCGTCGTCCCCAACCTGAATAAACAAGAGCAGCAGATCGCTATCAGTTCCGTCATCCTCACCTCGCAGCGCCTGACGCTCTCGAACGCGCTTTATAACGTTAAGCAGAAATCAGCCATCGAAAACGCCAGCCCGCTCCTGCAAGACGGCCAAAAGCTGGTGCCCAGTGTTACGCGCGTCTTTGCAAAGACCCGGCCTGTCTGGCTGTATCTCCAAACGTATCAGCAAGGTACTCCCGCAGCGCAGCCGCTCATTGCCTTCGTGACGCTCTACAACGGCGCGCAACGAGTGTGGGAGAGCGCACCCATCCAGGTTCGTCATGTGATCAATCCGGAGCTAAACACGGTTCCCGTAAACCTTGAAATCAACCCCGTCGCGCTCCCACCCGGCCGATACGACTGCCAAGTCACCGTTCTCGACCCGGACGCGCAGAAAGCCGCCTTCTGGCGCTCGCTTATCGCATTGGTCCAATAACCAAGCAGTCAGGCCTGACTTAATAAATCCTTGACATCACTTACCGAATGCTCCATAAGTACTGAAGGAGTGGACGGCTATGTCCCGCACAATACTTTCAACGGTTACTCTGATTTGCGGAGCACTCCTGACCACCGGCATTGCGTTGGCTGAGGGATCCAACCCCAACCTCACAGGCTCCTGGCAGATGGACTCCGCGAAAAGCCACGTTGCCGATGGACGAATCATGACCTTGTCTATCGTGCATAAGACCGACAACATCAAGGTCGAAGGTTTTGTCGTCGACAAGACCGGGGCAAAAACAGACATTCATTTCGACTGCAAAGCCGATGGCAGCAATTGCGATTTTATGGAGGGAACTCATAAATCGAAAATGTCTGTCTGGTCAGCGGCTGGTACTGTGACAGCTTGCAAGACCGAAGGCCCCTCCGGCGATGCCGTTACCGAGTGGCACATGAAGCTCACTCCCGATAAGAACCTTCTCATCGATGTCGAGCACGTAGACCCCGCAGAGGCAGCCGAGACTATCGTATTAACGAAGAAAAACTGATCAGTAGTTATTCTTCTTTTGCCTGCAACGCCAATGCGATTCGCCGAGCAGCCGCCGACGGCACCATTGTCCCGGTTTTGACGGAATGCTCTGCCTCGCTTACCAGCCTGGACATCGCGGGATCACCGCATAGAAAATCCTCGAACCCGGAAGCGATCCCTTCATGCAGCCAAGCGAGTAATTGGCGCTCACGCCGCCGCCCCACGTTTCCGCTCGCCTCAAGTTGCGCCTGGTGCTCCAGAATGAGGTTCCAAAGCTCGGCGATTCCGCTTCCCGTCAGACATGACGTCGTAACCACGCGCGGAACCCAGCCGTCCTCGGTCGGCGCGAATAAATGGAGCGCATTCTTATATTCGATTCGCGTCCTCTCGGCCCTCGCCACGTTATCGCCGTCCGCTTTATTCACGGCGATCACATCTGCCATTTCGAGAATGCCGCGCTTGATTCCCTGCAGTTCGTCGCCAGCACCCGCAATCAACGTCAGCAGAAAGAAATCCGTCATCGAGCGGACCGCAGTCTCTGACTGCCCAACGCCTACGGTTTCAATCAGCACGTTTTCATAACCTGCTGCCTCACACAGCAGCATGGCTTCTCGCGTGCGACGCGCCACCCCGCCCAAATGCCCGCGTGCAGGCGACGGACGAATGAACGCTTTCGGCTCCGCCGCCAGGTTTTCCATGCGCGTCTTGTCGCCCAGAATACTTCCACGCGAAACGGGACTTGACGGATCTACCGTGAGCACCGCCACTTTTTCCCCGTAGGTACGGATCACGTGTACGCCGAGCCGGTCGATCAACGTGCTCTTGCCCGCTCCAGGCACACCCGTGATCCCAATGCGCCGGGCCTTCCCGGTGTGCGGCAGAATCGCGCCGAGCACTTCCGAAGCGAGTTCGACGTCCGCCGTGAGATCGCTCTCAATGAGCGTCACTGCGCGGGCCAGAACGGCGCGGTCGCCGTGCAAAATGCCGGCGATATACTCGGGCCCCGTCAGCCTAATCGACTGCCCCACTCATCACCAGGACCTGCAGCCTCGATCCATCCTCTCCTCCGTAATACACGCGCTCCGTGGCTTTCACAAAGTCGGCGGCCTTCGCGGTCCAGATATTTTCGAATTGCTGCGGATTACGATCCACCAGCGGAAACCACGTGCTTTGTATCTGCACCATGATGCGATGTCCTGTCCGGAACGCGTGACAAACATCCGGCATCACGTACTCGATCTTCGCCGGCTTGCCCGGCACGAACGGCTCTGGTTTTGACAAACTGTTTCGATATTTACCGCGAAATGGATCCGCGCGCACCAACTGTTGATAGCCGCCCATCTCGACTCCCGCCGGGTTCGGGTTTGGATTCGGATAATCGTTGGGATAGACATCGATCAGCTTGACCACAAAATCTGAATCGGTTCCTGACGTTGAAGCCTTGAGCACCGGACTGACCGGCCCCACTAGCGTCACATCGTTTTCGAGCACTGGCGTCTCGTACACCAGCACGTCGGGGCGCCGCGATGCAAATCGCTGGTCGTACGTCATGTAGTCGCGCGGCATTCCCTGGCCGATGCCTGCGAGCACCGGCACGGGCTTCGCCGGATCGCTGACATACTCATCCGATCCGGCCGACGTTGGAGCGGTGAACGACAGCGTTCCGCCCGGCCCGAGATAGAGCGTTTTCCCGGCCGCACTCTTCGGAGGCCATGCGGGAAAGCGCAGCCACTGGTTCGTCCCCGTCTCAAACACCCAAGCCTTCGGAATCTCATTATCCGGCGGCGCTTTCAAGCCATCGCCCTGGCCTTTTAAGTTCTGCACGAAGAACGGCAGCTCAATCTGTTCGCGAAAGAATTCTGCTGTCTTAGATCCGAAATTCAGATCGCCCAACGTAAGACCGTCGCCGGGAAAGTGTGCCCAGCACCCATGACACCACGGTCCCATCACGAGGGTGTTGGCCGCTTTGGGGCCATCCTTCTCAATCGCGCGGAACAGCTTCAATGGACCAGTTATATCTTCCGCATCAAACCAGCCACCGACAAACAGCGTCGCCGGCGTAACATTCTTCATATACTGCGCTTGCGCCCGCGCTTGCCAGAATTCGTCATAGGCGGGATGCTCCAGGTTCTCATCCCAGTACGGATTCTTATGGTGCAGATATAACTCGTTTGCGTTCGAAACGGGCCCCATGCGCAGGTAGAAGTCATACTCGTCTTTGGTGCCGTAGTCGAACCCATTGAAATGCCGCGGCGGAACCTCCGGCTTATCGCCACGTGGTGCGAAAAACGTGTAAAAGCCGAAGTTTGCCGCAAGGTGAAAAGCTCCATTGTGGTACGCATCGTCTCCATTACCGACGTCGCCCATCGGCGCTTGCGGGGAAACAGCCTTCAACGCCGGATGTGCATTCATCAATCCAAACGCAGCGTAGTAGCCGTTGTAGGAAATGCCCCACATTCCAACGCGACCGTTATTATTTGGCACATTCTTTACTAGCCAGTCGATCGTGTCATAGGTATCGGTCGTGGCGTCGGTATCGGCTGGCCCCGCGAGCTTAGGCTTGTGCGGTTCGATGTCGGCAAACGTTCCTTCCGACATATACCGGCCCCGCACGTCCTGATACGCAATGATGAAGCCCTCCTTTTCCGCTGCCTCGGACGGCCCGACCACAGCGCGATAATTGTCGGCGCCGTAAGGGCCAACCGAATAGGGCGTCCTTTCGAGCAGGATCGGATACGAATGCGCTTGATCCTTCGGAACGTATACAGCCGTAAACAGCTTGACCCCGTCCCGCATCGAAATCCGGAATTCGTATTTGGTGTAATGCGCGCGCGTGTACTCGAGCTCTTGCTTCGCATCGGTTTGGGCGCATGCCAGGGAGGCGGGGAATAGCAGCGTACAAAACCCAGCGAAACGGATCGACTTCAGCATGCTATGCACTCTACCGCAGCGGTCACAGCAACTCTCCTCTTGACAATCTAGAGTACAGCATGGCAAACTCTAGACGATCTAGATGAAGCGGCGCGCAGGCCGTCGTTGTCTGTGGCCTGCCAGCATTGGACTGACCCATGCCCGAACAACAATCCGAACTCCTCCAAGGCACGCTCGAAATGCTTATCTTGAAAACCCTCGCGCTCGAACCGATGCACGGCTATGGCATCGCCATCCGCATTGAGCAACTCAGTCGCGGAGTCTTTCGCGTCAATGCCGGCTCCCTCCTTCCCGCCCTCAACAGAATGGAACGCGCGGGACACGTCAAGACCGAATGGCGAGCCACTGAGAGTAACCGCCGCGCAAAATACTACGCACTGACTCCAGCCGGTCAAAAGGCGTTTAAATCCGAAACCGCACAGTGGAAACGCCAACTCACCGGGATTGTCGCCATTCTCGAGGCTTAGAAGGCATCTGATGCGCTGGATCAAGACGTTTCTGACCGGAGTTCACAATCTCTTTTCCGCTAACCGCGTTGCTGCGGAACTGGATGAAGAGTTGGATAGTTTTATCGAAGCGGCGCTCGAAGACAAAATGCGCAGCGGATACGATCGGGCCGAAGCCCTGCGCCAGATTCACCTCGACATGGGCAGCCACGAATCGATAAAGGAACGTGTTCGCGACGTTCGCTGGGAGACTTTGGCCGACGGCCTCTTGCGCGATATCCGGTCCGCCTTTCGATCTCTCTGGAAGAACCCTCTCTTCGCCGCTGTCGCAGTCATCTCTCTCAGCTTAGGTATCGGCGCGAACACTGCCATCTTCACTCTTATCGACCGCCTGCTCCTCGTCTCGTTACCAGTGCACGACCCGGCAGCGTTGGTGGCCTTTGGAAAACAAGTGGGCGGAGGCGAAATCGATGGTATCCCGCCAGGCCCGCTCGACCTGTTTCCCTACGATTTCTTTCAACAGTTGGAATCTCCCGCAAACCTCTTAAAAGATGTATGCGCGTATTCGAGCTTCACGCCTCAGGTAAGCCTGCGCATTTCGGATAGTTCTTCGCAACCAGCCCGCCAGGGATTGACGCACCTCGTTTCCGGCAATTTCTTTCAGGTTCTCGGCGCCACACCGATTCTGGGTCGTGCCCTCAGCGTCAAAGATGAGTTCCTCCGCCGTCCCGTGGTCGTCGCCAGTTACCGGTTCTGGCAAGACGCGTTATTGGGCGATCCCGACGTAATCGGGCGAGTGATCCGGATCAATAACAGCAGCTTCGCCATCATCGGCGTGATGCCATCGCGCTTCACAGGGGTGAGCCCCGCCGATGACGATCCGGACTTCTGGGCGCCTCTTACCATGCAGCGGGAGATCACACTTCAGCCGTCGCTGCTCGCACCGCGGGGGCTGTTCTGGCTGCACTTAATGGGCAGAGCGCAATCTGGCGTGACGCCCGCTCAAGTGCAGGCATGGATCACGCCTCGGCTTCAGCACTATATGGTCGCGCGTGAAGGTCCGATCTTAAGCAATACGCGTCTCAAAGAAATCCAGCGTATTTTCGTGAACGTCCTTCCGGGGGATCACGGCATTTCGGTGCTACGCGCTCGATACACTGAGCCGCTTTCCGTATTGATGGGGTTGGTCGTTCTTGTTCTACTAATTGCCTGCGCTAACTTAGCCAACTATCTACTGGCGCGCGCCGCTTCCCGTGAGCGCGAACTCTCGACTCGCCTGGCGCTCGGCTCCGGACGCGCCCGAGTCGTCCAACAGTTGCTTTGTGAAGCTATGGTGCTTGCTCTCACTGGAGGAGCAGCCGGCTTGGGCATCTCATACGCAGCCACTGCCGCTCTCATCCGCTTCATCGGCGCTGGATCCACTCATCTCGCCCTTTCGCCCGCTCCCGACACCCGCGTTCTTTTCTTCACATTGCTCGTGTCCCTACTCACGGGAGTTGCCTTCGGACTTGCTCCTATCGTGCGCGTTCGGAATCTCGATCTCGCGCCCATCGTGCAATCCAACGTGCGCTCCGCGGTCACCGCAGCCGGGCCGGGAACACGCTGGTTCGCGCGCTGCCTCGTTGTCTCGCAGGTCGCGCTCTCTCTTCTGCTGCTGGTCACCGCTGGGTTATTTGTGCGAACCCTCCACAATCTTGAGAATGAGGACTTCGGCTTCTCTCGCAAACGTGTCGTAATCGCCTCGTTCAACGCCAAGTTAGCTGGCTATCGGCCGGAACAGCTAAATTCCTTGTACGCGCGAATGACCAATGCCGTCACCGCGCTGCCCGGAGTTGAATCTGCCAGCGTATCGGGGGTCCCGCCGATCCACGAGGGAAACTGGATCTCTCCCATTTACTTCAAAGCCCGTGAATCCGTTCAGGGCGATACTTCGACTCTTCTCGATCGCGTCGGTCCCGGCTATTTCTCCACAGTCGGGATACCCCTTATACGCGGCCGGGCGATCGGGCCTGAAGACAATGCGGCTTCCTTGAAAGCCGCGGTTGTGAACCAGGCCGCAGCGGATTACTTTTTCCCCCACGACGATGCGATTGGCCGCGTGTTCACGGTCGCCGATCCGTCTGTCAAAGGAGAGTTCCAGATTATCGGCATAGTTCGTAACTCAACCTACGGAAGCCCGCGTGATAAGCAGCAACGAATGACCTACTTACCCGTCGCACAGCTAAGCGGGGATGATGCATACGCGTATGTTCTGGAACTGAAAGGGCGACCCGACCCCAGTGGCATTCGGCGCGCCTTAGCCAAGGTTGACCCCAACCTCCCGGTCACCGATATCAAATCCATGGCCGAACAAACCGATCTGCAACTCGCGAACGAAATCCTGATCTCCCGGCTCTCCACCGTCTTCGCCCTTCTCGCGCTCGCTCTCGCCTGCATCGGCATTTACGGAGTGGTTAGTTACGATGTCCTACGGCGGTCTGGCGAAATAGGTATACGGCTCGCGCTCGGCGCAGATCGCGCGAGCATTCTCGGCATGGTGCTTCGCGAATCCCTGAGCATGCTTGCGGTCGCCATAGCTCTCGGTTTACCAGCCACGCTCGCGGCTGGTCGCTTGTTCCAATCGCAACTCTTCGGGTTGAAGGTGTGGGATCCAGAGACGCTCTTTACGTGCGTGCTGGCCATCGGCGCGCTCATGCTCGTCTCGGCCTATGTCCCCGCTCGCCGAGCCGCCATCGTGGATCCGGCAGTCACGCTGCGTCACGAATAAACACAATCGCGTCTACTTACTTAATAATCCATAAACCGAAACCGTGTTTACCCCACCGACGTATACGCGTCCGTTAGCTATCGTTGCCATGGCAAAGCGCACCGCCTCGCCACCATCGTCTCTCTTTGGGTTCTCCTCGCTCGAATAGAGCAGCCTGGCAACATTCCGTGCATCGTAAGCGCGCAACACGGCTCGCGATCCGCCCTCGTTCCATGCACGGCTCTCCACAACCCAGACAATCCCGTTCCGCTTACCATTCGCAGAGACCGTTGGAGTTCCTCCGGAATACGCCGATTTTTCCCGACTGCGAGCCGAGTAGTCTTTCGCCAGCCTGCCACGGGCCACGGCGAACTGTTTCAGCGCATCCTCAGACGCAAACGTATACAAATTGCCGTTCCAATACGCCGCGGCTGCATAAATGCCGGTTGAGATCTTCATCCCATGCGCCGCCCCGCTGCTGGCAGGTGTTTGCAGTCCGCCCAGATGGGCCGGATCCACATCGTAGAGCACTCCTTGCTTGCCGCCAAACACGAGCCCAGCCGAACCGTTCCCGCCCGCGTTCGGCAGCAGGACGGGTCCACCCGAACCCAAATCGCCATCCGTTGCATTCAGTTGGTCTTGATTGGTTGGCGTGAAATAGTCCGCGAGCGCCAAGCGATTGCCCTGCAGTTTCAGCTTCAAGATGCTATCGCCGTAATCCTGGCCGTGCCCAGATCCCGCATCAAACAGCCCGTTACCCGTCGCCACGTACACATTGCCTTGTTCGTCCGCTGCCGGTCCCGTATCGCTTTGCCAAACGCCGCTCTCTCCGGCATTTGGCGAAGTGTTGAACGCGGCGAGCTGCTTCAACGTGCGAGCGTCATACGCCATCACCCATCCGTGATACGGCGAAACGTCACACGACGAACCCCACGTCAAGTACACGACTCCATTCACCAGTAACAGCGAGGCTCGAGGATTTTCCCGTAGAGGATCGAACTCCACCGCGCCCCCGGAACTACCCTCGCCCGTTCCCGGCACGGACGCTCGAATCTCGACCGGCCCTGCAAACTTCTCGTGTCCCGTCGTGATCGCGAGCGCATGCAAGTGCTGCGCATACCGGGTGTCCGCGACGAAATTCGCACGCGAACCGCTCCTGGCCAACACATACAGCATTCCGCTCTCGACATCAATCACCGGCGTTGAAGTAATACCGACCACGGGGCTGATGAATGGGCACTGAACGGCGCTCGCGGAGACCGGAAACGAGGCCTCCCCCTTGGGCAAAAGACTCACCTGCCAGATGGGTTGGGTCGACTTGGCATCGGCATCGAACGCGTAAACCGTATCCCGCTCTGTCTCGACAAACAGCAGATTGTGAGTGCCTTTTCCTGGGACCGCCACATCCGGCAGGTATAACGGCTGGGCAAACACAGCGCCGTCCACTGCGAAGGTCATGACCTTTCCAAAGGTCTTCGCATTCACATTCTCGGGCGTCAGGACTGTCTCATTTTCATTCGCGCCGGTGCGCCGCGCGTTGTACTGCGATGTGGTAACGCGCGCGGTCTGCGCCCCTGCCATACTCGACAAAAGCAGCAGCATCGGCAAGCCCGCGCACAATCTGGCCATACGTACCAGGACACCGCTACGACGCCGCCGGTTCCGCCCCTCCACTGAGGCGCGCGGCTTAGTTACTGCTAGCTTTCGAGCTTCACGTCTAATGTAATCTCGGTGTCATACAATTTCGACACCGGGCAGCCCTCTTTCGCATTCTGGGTCGCGCGTTGAAACTGCTCTTGTGTGGCGCCCGGAATGCGCGCCGTCAGTTCGAGATGACTCTGCGTGATCGCGAATCCATCGCCTTCCTTATCCAGCGTGATGGTGCACTTGGTTTCAAGGCTCTCCGCCTTCAGCCCCTCATTCTGGAGCATCAGCGACAACGCCATCGTGAAACAGCCCGCGTGTGCCGCGGCCAGCAACTCTTCCGGGTTCGTGTTCGGACCATCTTCGAAGCGATCCCGGAACGAGTAAGGTGTTTTCGATAACACCCCGCTCTGTGCCGACAGGCTTCCTTTACCGGACTTAAGATCGCCGGACCATTGTGCGTTCGCAGTTCTTTGCATACCCGCAGTGTGATGCAGAACCACCGCAAGATGCCGCAGGAAAAATTGCGCGCGCTATGCGAGCCGTTTGATCGCCGACACCATTCTTCCCGGATTCTCCGGTTCCCGCCGATAGGAAAAGAATTGCTGCGGCTGACAGGTCGTGCAAAGCCCTGAGTCGAAAATCCGGTCTTCTCGCACGCCCGCCCCCACCAACTGCCGTCGGTTCGCTTCTGGCAGATCGATGCAGCGCGTCGCCCGGTCCTCTTCACCCCACTCCGGAAACAATGCCGCGAAATGGTCCGCTACTTCCTTGCCTACTTCGTAGCAGCAGGATCGTATGCAGGGTCCAATAGCCGCGTACACGTCGCCCGCCTTTGTTCCGAACGCTTCCCTCATCCGCTCGATCGACTTCGTCGCGATATTTGCCGCCGATCCGCGCCAGCCTGCATGCACCGCCGCAACCGCTCGCTTCCCCGAGTCAACCAGCAGCATCGGCACGCAATCGGCCGTCCGTACGCCAATCAGGATGCCGATGTCGCCGCTGATCAGCGCATCGCCTTCTTCCGAACGGTTCTGCAAGGAGTGCGTCGCCTGTACTATTTTGTCCGAGTGAATCTGTTTCAGCGTAATCGCGTCCTCCAGCGATGCCGTGCGGGTGCCGAAACCATGCTCCTGCCAAAGAAACTCTTGCAGGGCGTCGCACCGGTACAGTCCGTCCGGGCACAGCCGAAACGAAGCCATCACAACAGTGTCACCAGTTCCTGCGCTGGTTCGGCCGTCTGCGCCACCATCACGCGCTTCTTGAAATCTTCCAGCATCGCTTCTGTCAGACGCACGTAAGTGGGTTTTCGCACCAGGTTCGGCGTGCTGTCAATCTTCTCCTGCAGCTTCAACAGCGCATAGAACAGGTTCTCCGGACGCGGCGGACACCCAGTAACATACACGTCCACCGGTACAATCTTGTCGACGCCTTGCAGCACGGAATACGTGTTGAACGGCCCTCCTACGCTGGAGCACGCGCCCATCGAAATCACCCATTTCGGATCCGGCATTTGATCGTAGATCCGCTTCAGCACGGGAGCCATCTTCAATGTCACCGTTCCGGCAACAATCATCAGATCGGATTGCCTCGGACTGGGGCGAAACACCTCGGCTCCGAAACGTGCGATGTCGAACCGCGACGTAGTCGACGCAATCATCTCTATCGCGCAGCACGCCAATCCGAAGGTCAACGGCCACAGCGAACTCTTGCGTGCCCAGTTGAACACATAATCGACGGACGTCGTCAGAAAGTTGCGTTCGAAGCGATTTTCCAGAAATGACATCGAGGGCGGGCCACAGACTCCTCGCGAAGTCTATGAAACCAGTGTAGCGCTCCGGAGCGCTTTCGCCTTACGTTCGCGGTTTGCCCGATACCACTCGAGCGTGAGGCGCAGGCCCTCTTCGAAAGTAAACCGCGGCGCATGCCCCAGGTCACGCGTCGCGAGCGTGATGTCGGCCTGGCTGTGCCGCACGTCGCCCGCCCTCGGCGGCCCGTAGTTCGCCGGAATCGACACGCCCTCGATCTTCTGCAGCAGCGCCCAGGTCTCATTCAACGTGTAGCGCCCGCCGTTCCCCGCGTTATAAATCTTCCCCGACACGTTTGGCGCCGAAGCTGCCTTCACGATCAGGTCCGTCACGTCCTCCACATAGGTGAAATCGCGCGATTGTTCTCCGTCGCCGAAGATCGTCGGGCTGCTCCGCTCGATCAGAGCGTTGAGAAAAATCGACAGCACGCCCGAATACGCACTCGTCGGATCCTGCCGCGGCCCAAACACATTGAAGAAACGTAGCGAAACCGTCTCGAGCCCGAAGCATCGCGAAAACACCGCTGCATATTGTTCGCCTGTGACCTTTTGCGCCGCATACGGCGAAAGAGGATTGGGCAGCATGGTTTCCACTTTCGGCAGAACCTCTGTATCGCCGTACGCCGAGGACGACGCCGCGAACACATATCGCCCCACCTTGCCCTCCGCGGCGGCACGCAGCACGTTGAAGGTGCCGTTAATGTTCACGTCATGGCTAGGAATCGGATCGATAATCGACTTCGGAACGGAAGGCAACGCCCCCAGATGGAACACGCAGCGAGCGCCAGCAATGGTCCGCGCAATCGCGTCGTAATCGCGGATATCCGCATTGTGAAATGCAATGTCGGCCGCTACTTCCTCCAGATTGTGCGCGTATCCGGTTGCGAGGTTATCGATCACCTCCACGCGATGCCCGCGCTGAAGCAATGTGCGCACCAGCATCGATCCGATGAAACCCGCTCCGCCCGTAACTACATAACGATCCATGCAACTCCCTTCGCATCATCGAACGCTCGCGCCGCTAAATTCCGTCGCGGGTCGCAAACAAAAGCCGACTGGCATGCACTTTTCA
Source organism: uncultured Acidobacteriaceae bacterium (assembly GCA_963795905.1). GTDB lineage: Bacteria > Acidobacteriota > Terriglobia > Bryobacterales > Bryobacteraceae > Bog-105. Next base: position 360,029 of record CAWCJG010000007.1, read on the forward strand.
GTGTAGCCAGCCGGCCGAAGTTTACGCGAATTGTCCGCTCGTTTAGCGGTGCCCGCCGCCTCCGCCATGGGGGCCGCCCGCGCTGGGTCCTGACGTTCGTGGTGCCGGAGCTGAACTGTACCCGCGAGTCACACCCGGCGCGCTTGCGCTGCCGCCCACAAACGCTTGCCGGCCTGCGACACCCCCTCGCGCCGCAGCCGCCGCATTTGTGTAGTGAATTGGCTGTCCATCAAAGTAGCCGGCCTTGTAGGCTCCCGTCCCCCCTGTAGGTTTGCCCGTTGTGACTGGGACCGTAACCGGCCTGCCGCCCACCGCAGTGACGACCACTGGCGCATACCCTACGTATGCGGGAGCGTAATACCCAAACCCGAATGGACTGAAGAACGCGCCATCTCCCGGCAGCCATGCGTAACTATTCCAGAATGGATTCCACGCCCAACCGGGAGCAAAGGCGCCCCCGTAGTACCCGCTCCATCCGAAGCCCAAGCCCCACGGATTGTACGCCGGAGACATCGTCTTCGCCTCCGCATAGCTGGTCGCGGCGTCGTACTCATCCCGTACTTTGCTCCACGCGTACAGAGACGTATCTTTCGGATCGCCTTCGATCTTCTCGCGCCTCAAATCGCCGTTCAGCGCGATTTGATGATTTTTCCCGAGTTCCGCGCTATGGCCGTCCTCGGAAACGTCGGCTTTGCCGTCCAGTGTTTGCGCGACTGCACCGTTACCGGCTGTGAACCGGTATAGCCCGGTCTTCTGCAGCCGGATCGTCGCCCCACTATCGAGCACCTGAATATCGTTTTCCTTGACCAACTGGTCGACCTCGACGATGGCGGAGCCTTTCGTCAGTTCGACTTGCGTCTGCGTCAAATCCGGCGATACCATCCGGATCTCGCTATTCTCGCCCACGCGCACGAACACGCCCGGCGTCAGCAGAACTTCCGCTTTGCCGTTTTCCGTGCTCAATGTGTCGTTGGCGCTCAGAAAGGTCTTTCCGCTGACCGCTTTACTCTGGATGACCTTGCCGTTAATCGACGCTTCACCCTCGACATAATTGACCGCGCCCGGCCGGGCCGAGACCGTGTAGGATTGCGGCAGCGCGTACATGGCGGACACGAGCAGACCGGCTACTACTCTCGCCGCTACCCGTCCTGCGCGTTTCATAATTTTGTTACTCCAGTACATTGGATGCTCGGAAACCGGTAAGGTTCCCGAGTCCGTATTCCGTGCAGTTATTGTACGCCTATTTAGGCGACGGCGGATTGGGCTTGGTTTTCAATCTCCGCCCACTCGTCGCCGGAGAGCCGAATTTGCGCTGCGGCGACGTTCTCTTCAAGGTGCGCCACCGACGACGTGCCCGGAATCGGCAGCATCACGCGCGAGCGGTGCAGTAGCCACGCGATCGACAACTGTGACACTGTCGCTTTATGCAGCTTGGCGGCCCCGTCCAATTTGCCGCCCGGTTCAGTCAGCTTACCCGCCGCGATCGGAAACCACGGAATGAAGCCCAGATCGTGCTGCTCGCAATATTTGAGCGTCTTCTCATGTTCGTGGTCACTGATGTTGTACCGGTTCTGGACCGAAACAATCTCCACGGTCTTACGCGCGCGTTCGATTTCCTCCGGCGAGACCTCGGACAAGCCGACGTGCCGGATCTTGCCCGCCTTCTGCAGGTTTTGCAGTGCCCCGAGCGATTCCTCCACGGGAACCTTCGCGTCGATCCGGTGAAGTTGGTACAAATCGATTCGCTCCAGCTTCAGCCGCCGTAAGCTCATCTCGACTTGCTGCGTCAGGTACTCCGGCCGTCCGACCGGCAGCCATTTGTTCGGACCCTGCCGCGTCAGCCCGCCTTTCGTTGCGATCACGAGATCCTTCGGATAAGGATGCAGCGCCTCCCCGATGAGCCGTTCACTCACCTCGGGACCATACGAATCGGCGGTATCGATGAAATTGACGCCCAGCTCGACCGCCCGTTTGAGAACGCGCCGAGCCTCCTCGGGATTTTTCGGTTCGCCCCAGATGCCCGCGCCGGTAATCCGCATGGCCCCGAATCCGAGGCGGTTGATGGTCAGATCGCGGCCGAGCGTAAACGTGCCGCTTGCATTTGCGTTGATTGTGCCCATACCGTGCTGATTCCAGCGCAACCGCCGTGTTTCACTTTTGTCCTCAGCGGGAAAAAATGAATCTCTAGCGGGGTGCGCGCAGCAAGGCGCTGACGTGGTCGTGATGCATAGGGGGCTGACCATGCAACGCAAGTTGCAGACCCAACATAATCAGCATGCTCAAGAGCGCAAACCGAAGCGGACGCTGCGGGATGCGGCCCGCCAGGAAGGAACCGATAAACGCTCCGCACAAACCGCCCGCGACCAACTTGATGAGCAACGCCAGGTCGTAATTGCCCGTGCTGACCTGCATCATGCTCCCGACGAAGCTCACGCCCAAGCCGAAACACAAATCGGTGCCGACGACTTCAGCGGCCGTCAGCGGCGTCAAGCTGAGCAGCATCAAACTTCCCAGCGCACCCGCGCCGGCGGAAGAGAAACCAACCTCCGCTCCGATCGGGAACGCAAACCAGGGCAGCAGCTTCGCTCGATTGTTGTTGGACGGCCGCGGATTGGGCCGGAACTGCCGGTATAAGTGAAACGCCGCCGTCGCTACGATGATCGCTCCCAGAACGGCGTAGAGCGTACCTTCATACGGTCCCCGCTTGAGATGATTCAATGCCAGGCCGCCGAGCACAACACCAGGAATGCCGGTTGAGAGCAGCAGCGCTAAAGTACGCCAATTGACCTGACGTCGGGCCGCATAAAACGGAACGGTTGCAATCTTGACGATCCAGCCGAATGTGAGCGCTGTGCCCACCGCAATGGCCGGAGGAACGCGCAAGAACAGAATCAGCAGGGGCGTCGTCATGCTGCCGGCTCCCACGCCAGTCAACGCGATGGCGAGTGCAATCACGAACCCCAGTGCGAATTCCATCAATGTGCCTCAGCGATATGGATGCCGCACTCAATTTTGCGCCCCGCCCAACGTCCCGAACGCGCATTCTCGGGGTCGATCGGCAATAGCGTGCAAGGCTGGCAGCCGATGCTCGTATATCCCTGATCGTAGAGCGACAGTAACGGAATATCCTGCTCGCGGCAGAACGTCCACACGTCTTTGTCGGTCCATGATGCGAGCGGCGAAACTTTGTTCAGACCGCTTGCCCGATGGCAGCGGGAATTCATCGTGAATCTGCAGATTGGCCCGCGTGGGCGATTGCACCCGGCGTAGCCCGGTGAACCAGATGTCGTAGTCTTCGAGCGACCGGAACAGCGGCCCCACTTTGCGCAGCTTGCAGCATTGATCGGGTTGGCTTTGATACAGCTTCCCGAACTTCTCTTCCTGCTGGGCAACCGTCTCGAGCGGCATCACATTCACGAGCTTCAGCCCGTAGCGGGCTGTCATCTCATCGCGGTACTCGTAGACTTCTTTGAAGTGATAACCGGTTTCGAGAAACAGTACCGGAATGTCAGGCCGATGCTCGCGGACGAGATGCAGCACCGCCATGTCCTCAGCTTGAAAGCTGCAAGTGACGCAGGCAATGCCGGGCTGTGAAAGCGCATCCGATACGGCATGTCTTGCTTCTTTGAGTTTCTCGTCCATAATTCTCGCGATCGCCGCTCTCAGGCTTAAATCCCCCCACTCTCGGGCTTAAATACCGCCGCTTTCGGGCTTAGATCCCTCCGCTTTCGCTCCAGGCCGAAGTCGGCAACAAGATTTGCTTGTGCTCCAACACCGCCTCGATCCACTGCGCAGCCTGTTTCGGAGATGCTGGGGCAGTGCCTTCGGGTGCGAGATTAAGCACACCTGATGCAGTTCGAATACAAACCGGCTCGCCGGAAGTTCCCGTCACAATCACCAGCGCGCCCAATCCCATCAAAGCGTCAAGCGCTTCGGAACGGAGCGAAGGAACGCGAAGACCGTGCAGCCGCGCCCGAACAGCAGCCGTTCCAACCGCCACGCCATTTCTGCATCGCCATTTACGTGATCACAGCGCCGATGTGACCCTGCTTTGCAATGCGCTCCTTCGGACTGACCGGTTTTGGCTCAGGCAACGCCCGCTGTACATCGCGAACCTCCGGACGCGCCGAGCGGCCCGTAATCATGCCCGCTGCAACAGTCGCGTTGGTCGCGATGTCGATCAGAATGAAGCTGCCCGTCGCTCGGTTCCTCTGGTAAGGATCGAACGCGAATGGACGAGCGGTTTCAAGCCGCACGACCGAGATCGAATTCATCTCCAGCGTGTCCGTTGCTTCCCGGTCCAGTGTATTCACGTTCACCCGATACTGAATGGATTTGAGATCAGCCGTCTGCAGCGAAGTTGTGTGTTTCAGGCGGTAGCGTTTGTTCACTTCACCCGGAACTTCGTTCAGCCAGACAAGCGTCGCTTCGATGTCGGTACCCGTTTCCGGTAAACCCATGGAAGTCGCGATCATGTCGCCGCGAATAACATCGATTTCGCGATCGAGCGTAAGCGTAACTGCCTGCCCGCCGTGAGCCGCATCCAGATCGCCATCGAAGGTGACGATCCGTGCGATATGCGCTTCCCTGCCAGAGGGCAGAATGGTCATGGCATCGCCGGGCTTTACGGATCCCGATGCGATGGTACCGGCGTAGCCGCGAAAATCAAGATTCGGACGCACCACCCTCTGCACGGCGAAACGGAACGGAGCGTTGCTGGTATCCCGGCCCGTCTGAACCGTTTCGAGATACTCGAGCAGGCTTGGGCCTTCAAACCACGGCATGTTCTCGCTGGACGCGACCACGTTATCGCCAACCAGCGCGCTGATCGGAATGAAGTAGCTCTCGACATCCTGGAAACGCGCCAGAAAACGCCGGAAATCCGTTTCGATGTGATTAAAGGTGTTCTGATCGTAATCGACCAGATCCATCTTGTTCACCGCGATCACCAGATGCGTGATACCGAGCAGCGCCGAAATGTACGCATGGCGGCGCGATTGCGGCAGTAGCCCTTTGCGCGCGTCCACCAGCACGATCGCCAGTTCCGCGGTGGACGCGCCAGTGACCATGTTGCGCGTGTACTGCTCGTGACCTGGCGTATCGGCAATGATGAACTTGCGTTTGTTCGTCGCGAAATAGCGATACGCAACATCGATCGTGATGCCCTGCTCGCGTTCGGCGCGCAGACCATCCGTCAGCAGTGAAAAATCGATCGCGCCCGCGTTGCGCCCAATCGATGCTTTGGTGACGGATTCAAGCTGGTCTTCATACACGTTGCGCGAATCGTACAGCAGTCGTCCAATCAGGGTTGACTTCCCATCGTCAACGCTGCCAGCCGTCGCAAATCGCAGCAGGTCTTTCTGCTTTTCACGCTGCAAAAAGGGCGAGAGTTCCTCAGCTTCCAGCAGCGACAGGGGGGCCGGCATTAGAAGTAGCCCTCCTGCTTCTTGATCTCCATCGAGCCGTCCTGATCGTGGTCAATCACACGGTTCTGGCGCTCCGAACGGCGCATTCCGACGAGTTCCTCAATGATCTTCGGCAACGTGTCGGCCTCGGAACGGATCGCCCCGGTGCACGGGCTACAGCCGAGCGAACGCATCCGGCACTTCACCATCCTTGGCTCTTCGCCCGGTAATCGCGGTATGAATGGGAGCTCCACCGGCAGCAGACTGTCGCCGCGCACAAGCATAGGGCGTTCTTTTGCGAAATACAGCGGAACAATCGGGATGTTCTCGACCAGGATGTACTGCCAGACGTCCATCTCCGTCCAGTTGGAGAGTGGGAAAACGCGCAGGCTCTCGCCAGAGTGAATTCGCGAATTGTAGATGTTCCAGAGTTCGGGCCGCTGGTTGCGCGGATCCCATTGCCCCCGCGTGTCACGGAAAGAAAAGACGCGCTCTTTGGCCCGGGAACGTTCCTCGTCGCGGCGAGCTCCCCCAATGGCGGCGTCAAAACCGCCTTCGCGCAGACCGTCCAGAAGCGCCTGCGTTTTTAACGCCCCACAGCAGCGCTGGGTACCCCACGCAAAAGGGGTGGCTCCGTCGTCGAGAGCTTTCCGGTTAGTGGAAACCAGCAGTTTAGCGCCAAGAGCGGCTGTTTGGCGGTCGCGGAACTCAATCATTTCCTTGAACTTATAGGTCGTATCGACGTGCAGCAAAGGAAACGGAAACGGTCCCGGGTGGAACGCTTTTTGCGCCAGGCGCAGCAGCACCGACGAGTCTTTGCCGATCGAGTACAGCAGCACAGGACGCTGGAACTCGGCGACAACCTCCCGCATAATGTGAATGCTCTCCGCCTCCAGTTGGCGGAGGTGCGTCAAGTTACTCACCTGTTACGCAGCGTACCACGGATTGTCCCGTTTCTCTATAGGAAAGGAAGCCAATGGCGGGAAGGGTTCTAAGCCCCGCTGGATGTCCCGGTCACACGATATTTTCATTTCTGCGATAGACTACTCTCGCCAGTGAGGCCGGGCGGGGTCGTACCTGCCATTGCGGCGCCTTCACCGTACGCGTACGCGGCGGAGGGCAAGAACGGATCCCACGGCCAAGTCACCGTTTATAACTGGAAGACTTTGCAAAAGAATACGACAATCCCGATGGATTCGTATGTCACCGATATCGCGGCAATATTACTGGTTAGGCCAGACCGATGGCATACAGGTCGTGAGTCCAGCGACGAACCAGGCGACTGCGCAGATCGCCGAACCCGGTTATAACGTGAACCGGTTTGTATTCCTCCCGGCGAAGCCTGTCCCATAGGCCGCTCGATCTGCTCCAACGAGTTCGACCGCCTCTCCCAACCCGAACGTGCTTTGATAGGTGCAAATGTCGTCCCGCGCGGCAAGGATGGGTCGTTTCGTCCTGACTCTTGTGATCTTGTTTCATCTGGTCGCGTTCACCGCGTGGACCGTGCCGATGAATTTCGTGCTGCTGGACGATTTTAGGGCGGCCATCCGTCCTTACATGCTATGGACCGGCCTATTTCAGGCTTGGAACATGTTTGCACCGGACCCTTTGCGGCTGAATAGCTATCTCGAGGCCGAAGTGCGTCTCGCGAACGGGGAGATCCGTATCTGGCGCGAACCGCGCATGGAGAAACTCGGTCTCGTTGACAAGTACTTCAAAGAGCGCTACCGCAAATACATGAATGAGCACCTGCGGATGGACGACCAGTCAACCCTTTGGCCGGATGCGGCCCGCTACATCGCGCGCCTTTACGACACCGACAAAGCGAATCCGCCAATGGGCGTCCGGCTGGTTCGCTACTGGCAGGACATTCTGCCTCCCGGCCCCCAAGGTGAATACCGCGCCGGCTCCTGGAATCACTATGTCTTCTTCCGATACGACGTCGCGCCGGAGGACCTCGAATGAGCTGGCGCGTCATTGCCTCTGCCTGGAACAAGTGCTTCTTTGAGCCGCAATCGCCCGCGCCGCTGGGACTTTACCGGATTCTATTCGGACTTCTCGTCATGGCAAAGCTAGTCTTGCTCTATCCGGACTGGCTGGCGTGGTTCGGCGTTCATTCCTGGGTCACGCTCGACACCATGCGCAAGATGGAAAGCGGTCTTCGCATCAACGTCTTCGACCTGCTGCCGCAAAGCAACGTCTGGATCTGGGCATTTTTCTGGATTGCGCTCGCGTGCGCGGCATCGCTTACCCTCGGCCTGTTTACCCGTCTGACCAGCGTCCTCGTGTTCTTTGCGTTGGTCTCCATGGACGAACGCGAGTTGTACATGATGAATTCGGGCGACACCTTTCTCCGTGTCGCGGCGTTCTGGATGATATTCGCACCGTCGGAAGCGGCCTTCTCTCTCGATCGGCTGCTCGCTATCTGGCGCGGAAAAGAAACGCCCCAACACAAACCCCAGATCGTCTGGGCGCAGCGCATGCTGCAATTCCAGACTTCGCTGGTCTACTTCATCACCGCATGGTGGAAATCAACGGGCGCAACGTGGATCAACGGAACTGCCCTTTATTACGTTCATCACCTCGAGCAGTTTAAGCGTTTCCCGATTCCAGCCTGGTCGCTCGATCCCACCGTGATAAGACTACTGACTTGGATCGGCCTCATTGAAGAGTTTGCGTTAGGGACCTTGATATGGATCGTGGAAGCGAGATATTGGGTGCTGGCGGCCGGGGTGGTACTTCACCTCACGCTGGAATACACCATGAACGTCCCGCTATTCCAATGGATCATGATGAGTACCTTCGTACTGTTCGTCAGGCCAGCAGACCTGGAACGAGTTTGGGTAAGAGCGACGGATCGGTTGCGTCGGCCCGAGGCGTCCAGATTGGAACTCGTTTACAACGCGGCCGATTTCAGAGTTCGTCGCTGGATCGATCTCTTGCGTGCGTTGGATATTTTCCGAAACATACATTTCGTAAAAGAGAACGCTGGAACGTGGTACGTAAGGACGCCGGAATCTACTTGGCTGGGACGAAGTGCGCTGGGGACGCTGGCATTTGCAATTCCGTTATTGTGGCCCATTGCGCCGTTTCTTGGTACTAGAACCGAAAGGAAACCGGTTACTCCGGAGGGGCTCACAAGAAAGCAGTAATAATGTCGCGGATTGTAAATATTTTTGTAACTATGTAATAAGCGCGAGCATTTCAGAAGCGAGGCTGTAGTCCATGTTGATCTTAGTTGGCGTTTACCTCGTCGTAAGCGGAACCTTGGGGATGGTTTTGGGGCGCATGATCCGGTACGGCACCGATGCCGAACGCGCCGACAATGCACACACCCTCCATCGTTCGCGGATTTTCGAGCGCGCTCCGGAATCTATCCCCGGCGTGGGACGCTGATTCCGAACCAATACCAGCGCGCATCTGAATTCACCTGCGCGCATCGAACTCCCCCGGCTGCAACCGGCTTTCGGCAATGCGCTCCGGCGGCGGAAGAAAGGCTATCGCGAGTGCGCTGATCAGCGCAACTGCCAGAACGATGATCAGCGGTATTGTGTAACTTCCAAAATGTTGCTTCAGTACCGCGGTGAAATACGGAAACCAGGTCTGACCAATCGTATTAGCCGGAAGGATGATAGCCATCGCGCGAGATAGCGATGTTACTCCGAACTGTTCAGCGGCCATAAGCGGGATGAGCATGTAGTCGGCGCCCATGGCGACTCCGAATACCGTTGCGAAAACCCACGGCACCGCCGGTGGCCGCACCGAAAGCAGAATGGGAATGGTAGCAGCGGAGACAAAGTAGCTGCCCGCCATCACCCACTTCTTGGAGAAGCGGTCACTGAGTGCGCCGATTGTAAGCCGGCTCGCGATGCTGGTGGCCAGGATGATCATTGACGCGGCCTGCCATGTCGAATTCAGCATCGGCTGGAACGCCGGGTCCGTTCTCGGGATTGTCGCATTCGATTCGAACACCAGCTTCATCAAGGCGTTGACCGAACCAATCGCGCCGATCGAGCACGTACTGCCGAGCACGATCAACCAAAAGGCGCGGTAACGGATCAGATCTCGATACGACAGAGGAGGGGCGGAGATTTCAGCGGGTGCCAAAGCGCTGCCATCGGGATAAAGGCCGCGCTGGGCCGGATTGTCACGCAGGAGGAACAGCGCGGGCGGCCAAACTAACAGAACCAGGAGCCCGAGTACAATCAATGCCGCATGAAAGCCAAAGCGTTCGGTCAGCGGTTTTACCAGATAGGAACCGACGAAGCCCCCCAGTCCGAGCCCGACATAGATAACGCCCATCGCTTTCCCCCGATGGCGCCGGAACCACTGCGCAACGATGAGCTGGTGCGGAATCGGGCCCGACAGAATATAGCCGATCGCGAAAAACGCCCAGATGCACCAGTAGATTTGGATATCCGGCCCCATAAGCCCGAACGAGACGAGCGCCAGACAACTGAGTAGACTGCCCGCAAGGATCAACTTACGAGGGCTGAACCGGTGAATCAACAGCGGTGCAATCAAAACCGTCGGGAACGCCGCGAGTGGAAAGCCCAGCGTGATCTGCGATGCGGTCCAGTGAAACGTGCGCGCGAAGTAATCGTAGAAGAACGGCAGGTTGTAATAGGGCAGTCCGACCGTCAACCCGAGCGTGACGGCCGCGGCTGCACTGACAAGCCAACCGTAGAAAATCTTCACTTAAAGGCTCCGCAAATGGAATCCGCCATCTACATTGAGAATCTGCCCTGTTGCGTAATCGAGTTGCCCGTCTGCGATAGCGCGCACGGCGCGAGCGACATCGGACGGCTCTCCCATACGCTTCTGCGGCAGTAGTCCGGCGGCGATTTTCTGTTCGTACAAGGCTTCGACCGCTGAGATCATATCCGTTCGAACGATCCCCGGACGAATTTCAAAAACGGTGATACCCGAAGCCGCCAGTCGCTGCGCCCAGAGCGCAACCGACATGCTGAGTCCCGCCTTCGAAATACAGTACTCGCCACGATTGGTCGAAACGGTGTAAGCGGAAATGGAAGTGATGAATACGATGCGCCCGCTTTCCTGTTCGAGCATGAGCCGCGCGGCAAGTTGAGTCAGGAAATGCGGGCCTTTGAGATTCGCGGCAATGAGTTCGTCGAAACTCTCTTCTGCTGCGTCGAGCAGATCGGCCCGCACGCGCGGGGCCATGCCGGCATTGTTGACCAGTAGATCGATCCGCCCAAAGCGATCTTTGACAAATTGAATGAGCGAAGCGCGATCGGTGCTCGAGGAAACGTCGCATTGCGCAATCTCGGCGCCGCATTCATCGCGAAGAGACTCGGCGGCATCACGACGGCCTCTGTACGTGCCAACGACCACATGCGTCTTTGCGAGATCGAGCGCAATAGCGCGTCCGATGCCGCGGCTCGCTCCCGTAACCAGAGCGATGGGCTTCACGACCGCGAGCCTTCGAGCGGCTCGATGTCCACCCAGCAGCGTTTCTGCCATGACTCAATACCGCGCTCGGCAAGTTGAACTCCCTTGGCGCCCGCCAGCAGCGTCCAGGGAAAAGGCTCGCCGCGAACGACGTGCAGCAGAAACAGTTCCCATTGCCGCTTAAACGCGTTGTCGAATGTGGTTTGCTCCGGAACCTTCTGCCAGCCATCGTAAAAGTTCAACGGATTCTCCACGTCGGGGTTCCAGACCGGGCGCGGCGTCGCGCCATAATGCTGAATCCAGCAGTGTCGCAGGCCCGCAACTGCACTGCCTTGCGTGCCATCGACCTGGATCGTCAGCAGATCGTCACGCCGCACGCGTACAGCCCATGACGAGTTGAAGTGCGCCACAATGCCGCCTTCGAGTTGAAACGTCGCATAGGCGGAATCGTCCGCCGTGCAGCGATACGGCCTGCCTGATTCATCCCAGCGGGCGGGGACGTGCGTTGCGCCGAGACAGGAAACAGCCGTTACCTCGCCGAATATGTTGTCGAGCACATAGCGCCAGTGGCAAAGCATGTCCAGGATGATGCCGCCTCCCTCTTCTTTGCGGTAATTCCACGATGGCCGCTGTGGTGGAACATGGTCGCCTTCAAACACCCAATACCCGAACTCGCCGCGCACGGAAAGAATCTGGCCAAAGAAACCGGTATCTCGCAATGTCTTCAGCTTCAACATCCCGGGCAGCCACAGTTTGTCCTGAACCACACCGTTCCTGATGCCCTTTGCTGTCGCGAGGTGATACAGTTCCAGCGCGGTCGAAAGATTGTCGGAAGTCGGCTTCTCGCAGTAGATGTGCTTGCCCGCCGCGATAGCCTTCTTCAGCGCGTCTCCGCGGCGATCCGTCGTTTGCGCATCGAAGTATATTGTGTATTGCGGGTCCGCAAGCACGGCGTCCAAATCCGTCGTCCACGGTAACCCGCCGCACTCTTGCGCGATGCCTTCTAACTTTGCCGCATTGCGTCCGACCAGAATAGGCCGCGGCAGGATCACATCAGCCCCCGCTTTCACTCCGCCTTGCTCGATGATGGTGCAAATGGAACGCCGCAGGTGCTGATTGAGTCCCATGCGCCCGGTGACGCCGTTCATGATGATGCCAATCGTCATGGTTTCTCCGTACACTGCGGGTGCGCGCCTTCCGGCAGTGGCGGGGCGTCGACGCCGGCCCGCGGCAGCGTACCCTCGAGTTCCTGCCGCCAATGTGCCACATCCCCTGCTGGACCGTAGCAGTAAATCATGCGGCAAGGAGTATCGGCGATGTTAGTAAGTTGATGAAACATTGTTGGTGGAATATGAACGGCCTGGCCTGTTTGAATCACCTGGCGTTCTTCGCCCAGGCACATCTCTGCTGTACCTTCCACGATGAAGTAAATTTCTTCCTGCTCCTGGTTATGCCAGGGGACTTGCCCCCCGTTCGGTTCGAGTGTGACGTTTCCCATGCAAAAGGCTTGCGCTTGTATGGGGCTGGCGCCACCCACCAGGTTTTGCGTACGGCGGCGGGCCGGGTACTTACGCCCGGCTATCTCTTGTAAGTCGGCAATAATCACTGTGGATTGCTCCAGAACGTTAGATAGAATCTGTCTTCGTTCAACCGCTGTAAATACACGGCGAGTTCGAGCGCATGGTAGTCCCCCCACATACTCGACTCGCCACGGGGCACGGACGAACGCGCGGGAGTGGCGTCCCAGCCGTTGGGACGATGATACACGCTGTGAAGAATCAATCCCTGATGCTCGGCGTCCGTGCTTAGGTATGGTTCGTCGAAGAGAGTCCGCGCGATTGTGAGGCCAGCGCGAACATACCGTTCGACATTGAGGAAACGGCCGAGACGAAGCAACCCCTGCGCGGCGATCGCGGCGGCCGAGCTGTCGACCGGCTCCCACGGGTTCTCCGGTTCACTGTTTCGCATGCGCCAATCGGCCAGATTCACCAGACCCGGCGCGCCCGTGTCCCAATATGGAATGCCGTCGAGCGCTGAATTCTCAATGTAGAAATCACACGTCGCTTCGGCGGCATTCCCGATTTCCGAAATGGCCGCGCTCGCGTCCTTGCCGCAGCTTTTCAGAAACTCGAGCTGCTCCGCGAAGCCGCACATCGCCCACGCCAGCCCGCGAGTCCAGGTGCTAAAAGGCGAGTATCCTTGCTGTGTGCTCGGGCAGCGATAGTTTCCATCTGCGGGGTTAAAGACGCTTTCGTGAGCTACACGGCCGCGCACGTCATAAATGTCGCGGCCTTCGCCGTAGTAAATCGAGTAGCGAGCAGTCGCCTGCGCGTGCAGAATCAGACGTTCCAGCAGCGACACGCGCCGATCGTTCTCTTCGAGCAGCACATGTCCGAGCAGATGCGACCAGGCGAGCGCGCGCAACGTGCGAACGGTGTCGACGAACAGCGAGTGCGGTCCGTTGAAAGAATGAATGAATCCGCCGCCACCTGAAATGTTGGACCAGCGCGAGGCCTGTACGGCTCCTGAAACTTTCAGCGCCAGTTCGTAGAAGTTCTGTTCCCAACGGTTTTCCGCAATGCGGCCTTCGTGCATCAGCCGCAGCAGGTTGCCATAGGTGCTGACGTTGTTGAAGCCGTGATCGTGCACGCCGAGATGCGTCAAGTGCGGCGCCATGCTGCCAACCGTGCGGTTACGGCCGATGTCCAGGAATTCGCGCTCGCCCGTCGCATCGAAAAGCAGGATCGCGGCGCCGAACTGAAACCCCTGCGTCCATTCGGTCCAGCCCCGGCTCGTGTACTTCCCGCCAATGGTGAAGACGGGAGAGCCTTTCGCCGGATCCCAAGCCGCGTCGATAGAGCGGACCTTCCGTGCTGCCACTTCAAATACTCGCCGGAGCTCGGAGTTCAGTGCGGCAGGTTCGAGTGTCTCGTCAATTTTCATTCCCAGGGAAAGGATATCCCGTGAGACTTGCAGAATCCGATCTATGAGCTTGACGTGCTCGGCTGAGTGTGACGGCGCTCCTCGTTATGATGACGAACGTCGATTCCCTTCACCAGGAACAGCACGTCTTCGGCAATGTTGGTGGCGTGATCCGCAATTCTTTCGAGATTCCTCACGACGTTCAGGAGGCGCAGCGCTTGCGGAATGTGCTCCGGATTGTTCGCCATGAAGCTGGTTAATTCATGAAAGCTGGCGGTTCGGAGATTGTCCACGGCATCGTCGGAAGCGAGCACGCTCCGTGCCAGCTCTTCATCGCGCGTGACGAACGCATCCAGCGCCTTCCGTACCATGCCTTGCGCGAGGCCGGCGATATACGGGATGTCGATGAGCGGCCGGATTGCCGGTTCGCCGATCAGCGCGAGTGCAGCTTCGGCCATGCTCACCGCCAGGTCGCCCATTCGTTCGAGATCGTTGTTGATCTTGAGTGCGGCTGTGATGAGCCGCAGGTCTGTCGCCATGGGCGCCTGCAACGCCAGCAGGCCGATCGCCATTTCATCGATTTCGATCTGCAGTTCATTGACGCGCGCCTCGTTCCTGATAACGAGCTGCGCAAGATCCTCGTTCTTTTCGACGACGCCCTGCACGCTTCGGTAAATAGCGCTCTCTACCAGCGCGCTCATCTCGAGGAGCTTCGCCTTGAGCTGCTCTAATTCGAATTGGAAATGACGCAATTCTCAATCCTCCTGCGCGAACGGCTCAGCCGAAGCGCCCCGTGATGTAGTCTTCCGTTTCTTTCTTCGACGGATTTTGAAACATCACCTTCGTCGAATCAAATTCGACCAGCTTTCCCATGAAAAAGAACCCGGTGAAATCCGCCAAGCGCGCCGCCTGCTGCATGTTGTGCGTGACGATCACGATCGTCGTCAGTTGCTTCAGCTCGAACAGCAGTTCTTCGATCTTCAGTGTTGCGATCGGATCGAGCGCGGAACAAGGCTCATCGAGAAGAAGAACTTCCGGCTCAACGGCAAGGGCGCGCGCAATACAAAGCCGTTGCTGCTGGCCGCCCGATAATGCCGTGGCTGGTTTATTGAGCTTATCCTTCACCTCGCTCCAGAGCGCCGCATGCTGCAGACTGCGCTCCACCGCCGCTTCAACCACGGATTTCTTGGAGACGCCATTTATCCGCAGACCATAGGCGACATTCTCGAAAATGCTCTTCGGAAATGGATTCGACTTCTGAAACACCATCCCAACGCGGCGCCGCAGATAGGTCACGTCCATCCCGAGCAGATCCTCCCCATCGAGCAGCAGGTCCCCCTGTACCCGGGTGTTGCGAAGGGTCTCGTTCATGCGGTTCATCGTCCGTAGGTAGGTGGACTTGCCGCAGCCGGACGGACCGATGAACGCCGTAATCTGGTGCGCGGGAATCTGCATGCTGATGTTGTGCAGCGCCTGGAACGGGCCATAGTAAAAACTTAGATTCTTCGATTCAAGCTTGGCGAGCTTGCTCTCGACGCCGGTGCGCGGTGTGTCCTGTGTGGCCATGGTCCTGGCGGATGTTCGTGCGTGTGGTTCGGTTGCCATCCTGGCGCTACCTCTTCGCGGATGCTGCGCGCCGGCCGATCACCAGCCGCGCCGTTATATTGACGATGAAAATCAAGCTCAAGAGTACGAATCCCGCCGCCCAAGCCTGCTGATGCAGTTCTTCTTCGGGGGAGATCGCATAGTTGTAAATCATGACGGGCAGCGTAGCCACGGGCTCAAGCCAGCCGCGGCTCCAAAACATATTGCCCAAAGCGGTAAACAGCAGCGGCGCCGTCTCGCCCGCGACGCGAGCCAGATTCAGCATCATTCCCGATGTCAATCCGGCAATCGCAGCGGGTACAACGACCGTGAAAATCGTTCGCGCCTTGGTCGCGCCCAGCGCCATCGCCCCTTCCCGTAGCGCATTCGGGACGGAGCGAAGAAACTCTTCCGTCGTCCGCACCGCAATCGGGATCATCATAATCCCCAATGCGGCGCCGCCCGCAAGAGTCGAATAGTGGTGCATCGGGCGAACGATGATGGCGTAAGCGAAAATGCCGATCACGATGGATGGGACGCCGTTCAACAGATCGACCGTATAGCGAACGACGAAAGCAAACGTTTTGCCGCTGTACTCGGCCAGGAAAACGCCTGCCAGGAATCCGATCGGTGCGCCGATACAGGTCGCGAGCAGCAGGACTTTGCCGCTTCCGACGATCGCGTTCGCCATACCGCCGCCAGGTTCGCCGACCGGTTTCGGCAGCTTCAGGAAGAACGCCGGAGTCAGAGAGCGCAACCCGTGAATGAACAAATATCCAAGTATGTAAAACAGGACCAAGATCACCAAGACAGTGCAAACGCCCGATCCCGCCAGCATGACCGCGTTCACGACGCGCCGCCGCGTGGAAATCGTGCGTTCCATTTAACTGGCCCTCTGTTGCGTTGCTAGGATCATGATGCGGGCGACGGCGTTGATCACGATCGTCAATCCAAACAGTACGAGTCCGAGAAAAATCAACGAGGACACATACAGATCGCCACTCGCTTCAGCGAATTCGTTTGCAATGACAGCCGCAATCGAGTACCCCGGCGCGAACAGCGATGCCTTGATCTGAGGCGTGTTGCCGATCACCATAGTAACGGCCATCGTTTCACCCAACGCGCGAGCGAGCGCGAGGAAGACCGATCCCAGAATGCCCGTCGCCGCATTCGGAATCACGACATCCCAGGTGGTTTCCCATTTCGTGGCGCCGAGGGCCAAAGCGGCTTCGCGTTGCTCTGTCGGCACTGCCAATAGCACTTCGCGCGAAATCGAGACGATGAACGGCACCACCATAATCGAAAGCACCAGGCACGCCGAGAGCATGCTGACGCCGAAAAACGGACCGTCGAAGATCGGCAGATATCCAAACGTGCCCTTCAGAGGCGGCACAAGATAGTTCCTGATCAGCGGAACCAGAACAAAGATTCCAAGAAGGCCATAGATCACCGACGGCACCGCGGCCAGGAGTTCGATCAGAAACGTTAGAGGATTGGAGAGACGCGGAGGCGCCATCTCAGACAAGAACACCGCCGCCGCGACACCCAACGGAACGGCGATCAGCAGAGCTAGTAACGAAGTAACGCAAGTCCCGTAAATAAACGGCAAAGCACCAAAGTGACCCGAGTTCGGATCCCACTCGGATGAAGTGAGGAAATGCCAGCCGAACTTCGCGATGGTCGGCCTGGAATTCATCCACAGTTCCGCCACAAGCACCGCCACGACGAGCAGAATTGCCATGCACGAAGCCAGCGTGATGAGATACGCAATCTCATCGCCGCCCTTGAGGCGATACCAAAATGCGGCGATGCCCTTCTTGGGAGGTGCTTCAACTGCAAGAAGTGAACTTGCCATAGAGCTTAGTGCGTGTTGCGGACGGATGCCGGCCGCCCGGCAGCACCGCATCACTATTGAATCTTTGCGAGCGCGGACAATTCCTTCTGCTGCACCGCTTTGGGCAGTGGAGCGTAATCGAGATTCGAAACTTCGCCTTGCCCCGTCGTCAGCGCCCACTTCAGGAAGCCCTTCAACGCTTTCGCTTTGCTCGCATCGGACGACTTCTGCGGAATCAGCAGCCACGTAAACGTAGAGATCGGATAAGCCGTTGCGCCTGGAGCGTCGGTGATCGACACGCGGAAGTCCGCCGGCATCGCATTGGCCACACCTGCAGCCGCAGCCGTTACCGAATTCAGATCCGCCTGGACAAAATTCCCGGCTTTGTTCTTTACCTTTCCGTAAGGAATGTGATTTTTGATCGCGTAGATCAGTTCGACGTAGCCGATCGCGCCTTCCTGTTGCTTCACCACACCTGCGACACCATCGTTCCCTTTGCCACCAACGCCAGTCGGCCATTGCACTGCGGTATTTGCGGCGCCCACTTTTTGCTTCCACGCCGCGCTGACCTTCGCAAGGTAATCTGTCCAGCAGAACGTTGTCCCGCTTCCGTCCGAGCGGTGCGCCACAATGATATCGAGATTGGGCAGCTTCACTCCGGGATTTGCCTTCCCGATCGCCGGATCGTTCCACGTTGTGATCTTGCCAAGGAAAATACCCGCCAGCGCTTCCGGCGTGAAGTTCAGCGATTGACTGATGCCCGGAATATTGTAAACGGGGACCGCAGCGCCCGCGACCGTAGGAAACAGCAGCACAGGAAACCCATGCTTCTGTTTGTAGTTTGCGAGTTGCTCGTCTGTAAGCGGCATATCGCTCGCCCCAAAATCGGTGGTCCCGTCCGTCACGGCTTTGATACCACCGCCCGAACCGTTTGGCTGGTAGTTAATCTGCACATTGGCATCGACGGACTGATAATCGGCAAACCATTTCTGGTAAATCGGCGCAGGGAAGGTTGCACCCGCACCAGTGAGCGAAGTCTGCGCCACACTCGGCGCGGCAGCGATAGCGGCCAGGGCCAGCGCGCCCACAAGACGGCCGGTAAAGGTGTTCGTTAGCATGATGGAATTTCCTGTCAGCCCGGCAGAGGCGCAGAGTGGTCGCGCTCGCCGGCTTACGAGATTGAGTACCACTGCCAGTATTCACGCGCTGTCACTAACATCATGTGACAGGAAAGTTACAACAGTATGAATGCCGACGCCGTAGGCATTTCCGGTTCCAGTACCCTGCGGCCCCTAAAGAGAATCGTCGCCGTGTTTAGCGCGGTCATTACGATAGATGTGGCCAGAGCGCATCACGAAAAACACGCCTTGCGTAGCGCGAATGTCATCCAGCGGATTACCGGGGACGGCCACGACATCGGCTTGTTTGCCGGTTTCCAACGTACCGATCAGATTGGGCAACCCAAGGAGATCCGCGTCTACTGATGTGCCTGCGCGCAAGGCCTGCGCCGGCGTCATACCGTCGTTCACTAGCAGTACGAATTCGAGAGCGTTATCGCCGTGCGGGTAAACGGCGGCATCTGTACCCAATGCAATTTTGACGCCGTAAGAAAGCGCGCGACGCACCATGGAGTCCTGCGCTTTAAGAGCCATGTCGGCCTTCTTCTGGACCGCCGGCGGGAACTTCGATTCGGCAATGCCTTCGCGGACGGATAAGGTCGGCACAAGGTAGGTACCGCGCTCACGCATCATGCGCAGCCCTTCATCGTCCAGGAAGGTCCCGTGCTCAATCGAATCGATACCTGCCCGGATGGCGCGCTTCGCTCCTTCCGGCCCGTGCGCATGGGCAGCAGTCTTGCGGCCCAGATCGTGCGCCGCCGCCACAATAGCGTCCATCTCAGCTTGCGTGAGTTGCGGAGCGTCCACGGCATCGGTCGGCGAAAGCACGCCTCCCGTCGGGCAGGTCTTGATCACGTCCGCGCCGTACTTGATATTGAATCGAACGGCATAACGGCCCTCATCGGGGCTATTGATAACGCCGTCTTCAGGACCGGCCTCCCGTTTGAACAAACCATAACGAAAGCCGGCGCCATCGTCGCAATGGCCGCCGGTCGACCCGAGCGCGTGAACAGCAACCAGCATGCGCGGACCCGGCACTACACCTGCATTGATCGCGTTGCGCAAGCCAACATCCAGGAAATCGCTTGAGCCGACATCGCGCACTGTCGTGAAGCCCGCCATGAGCGTCTTACGTGCATTTGCCGTCGAACGGATCGCCTGCTCTGGTATGCTGCGCTCCAGGTCTTCCAACCGCTGCGCGTTGTAATCGGGGTTGAATTCGAACGTCAGGTGCGTGTGCGCGTCAATAAACCCGGGCAGGAGCGTAGCATCTCCCAAATCAATGACTGTGGCGTTCGCAGGTACGGATCCGCCGATCGCGCTGATCTTGTCTCCGGTGACGACGACCATGCCAGGCGAGACCACCTTATCGGACCTGCCATCGAACATCCGTGCGGCTTTCAACACGTAAGTCTGCGCACCGGCTGACACGGCCGCCAGTAGCCCTACCACGATTAGGGATTTCATGAGTCCTCCCAGGATACTCGGATTCCCAATCTGTGTTACGCCTGGTTCAGGAGAATCGTGAATTTCGATCCGCGGCCCAGCATGCTTTCCACCGAGACCGTCCCGCCCATGCGCTCGATCACTTCTTTCACGATCGGCAAGCCAAGGCCCGTGCCGCCAACCGGCCGCGAACGCGCTTTATCGACGCGGTAGAAGCGTTCGAAGATGCGTTTGAGTTCTCCCATCGGGATGCCGATTCCGTTGTCCGAGACAGTGATCTTCACAAAGCCGTCGCCCGCATTCTCCCAGCGGACAAGTACTTCGCCGTTCTCCCGGTTGAACTTGATCGCGTTGTCGAGCAAGTTGATCAGTGCCTGTTCCAGACGAAAGTGAAGACCCAGCACGAAGCAGTTTTCGCAGTTTTCAAGCTGCAGACGAACGCTCTTTTCTTCGGCTGCATTCGCGACCGTGTGCGCCGCCGATTCCACCACCTCGAAAACAGAGACGCGCTGCATCTCGAGCGGACCTTTATTGGCATCGAGATCCGAGAGAACCAGGAGATCCGACGCGATATTGCCCAGCCGGGTGGCGTGCGACTGAATGATTTCGACGAAATTGCGGCTGTGCTCGGGATCCTCCAGCGCGCCATCGAGCAGTGTTTCCGCAAACCCTCGAATGGCGGCCAAAGGAGTGCGCAGTTCATGCGATACGTCGGCGACGAAGTCTTTACGCACTTGCTCCTGATGTTCAACATCGGTAATGTCGTGCAGTACGATGACCGCGCCGCGGTTGGGTTCTTGCCCGAGTGGGAGAGCGCGCACTTCGAAAATGCGGCTGCCGGCCGTCGGAAAGCGGAGGCGCTCTTTCTCCGAGCGCCCCCTGCTGATGGCCTGCTTAAGCACGTCGCGCAATACGGGTTCGCGAACCACTTCGAAAAGCGGCCTGCCCTCAACATTTCCTGCACGAGCGGCAAATGCCTGGGCGAACGCTTCGTTGCAAAACGTAACCTTCAAACCGGCATCCACCGCGAGAACGCCTTCTGCCATACACGCAAGAATCGCTTCCCGGCGCGACGCTTCCAGGTTCGCGTGATCGAGAATACGGCGCACCTGATGTGAGGTGCGTTTGAGTCGCGCCGCGAGCGCTTCGATCTCAGCCGGTTCGTTTTCAGGCAGCACGGGTTCGCTGTCTGGCATAGCGGAAACGAACGTCTCGAGGGCGCGTATACCGCGCGCCCAAAACGACAGCCGCGCCGCCTGGATGCCGACACTTACCAGCAGGAAGAGCGCGAGCAGAACCAGCAGCTTCAGCACGAGCTCCACAGTTTGTCCCGGCGCCACATTGGAACTCAGCCACCAGGAGCCAAATAGGAGCGCGCAGAGGGCAAACGCAACTTCGAGCAGAACGCGCCCGATAGTCGAGATGTTTCACGGGCGTCCCTGCGGCTGCTTAGCTCTCATGCCTTTTGAGAAGCCAGCTTTGTGCGCTGAACGGCCGCGCGCCGGGGGCATGGTGCGCGCGAACATACGTACCGTCCGTTTGCATGATGTAAGCGCCCGCCGTGTCCTCTAGATACTTCGCAAGAATGCGATCTCGAATCTTCCGAATGAGGCGCTTGTCCTCTATTGGAAATAACACTTCGACACGGCGATTCAGGTTACGCGGCATCAAATCGGCGCTGCCCACGTAAGTGCACTCTTCGCCTCCGTTGTGGAAATAATACACGCGGCTGTGTTCGAGGAAGCGGCCGATGATGCTCCGGACCTGAATGGTTTCGCTAACGTTAGGAATGCCAGGCCTTAAGGCGCAGACGCCGCGAACGATGAGATCGACCTTCACGCCCGCCTGCGATGCCTCATACAAGAGACGGATCATGCCCGCATCCTCTAGGGCATTCATTTTGAAAATGAGATGTCCATCGCCATGCGTTTTGTGCCGCTCAATTTCGACGCGGATGAGACGTTCGAGTTCCGATCGAAGGCTGTTCGGCGCGACCAGCAATTTGCGATAGTGCTTCTTCGCCGAGTACCCGGTCAGATGATTAAAGAGGTCGCTGACATCCTCGCCGATTTTCTCGTCGGCCGTAAACAGGCACAGATCGGTGTATTGGCGGGCCGTGCCCGGGTTATAGTTACCGGTGCCGAGATGGACATAACGCTTGATGACATCGCCTTCGCGCCGCACCACCATGGCCATTTTTGCGTGGACTTTCACGCCGGGCAGGCCGTAGACCACGTGCACGCCCTCGCGTTCCAGCTTCTGCGCCCATTCAATGTTGCTTTCCTCATCGAAACGGGCTTTCAGTTCGACCAGAACGGCGACCTGCGTGCCTTGCTGTCCGGCGTCCAGCAGCGCTTCGACGATCGGAGAATTCCGGCCTACGCGATACAACGTCATTTTGATTGCCAGCACGTCAGGATCTTCCGCCGCGATACGCAGGAAGTCCACCACTGGCTGGAAGGAATCGAACGGATGATGCAGCAGCACGTCCCCTTGGTGAACTGCCGTGAAAAAGTCCGACGAAGCTGTCTTGAGAAAGCTCGCCGGAGTGTACGGGGTGAACGGCTTGTCCTTCAACGCGGGCCGTTCGATTGTGAGCAATGCACGTACGCGGCTCAGATCGAGCGGGCCTTCGTTGCGGTACACGTCATTCTGATCGAGTTCGAGCTGCGTCGTGAGCGTATCCACTAGCTTCTGCGGCATCGACGGGCTGACCTGCAGGCGAACCGCATCACGGAATCGGCGCCGCCAGACAGCTTCCTGCACACTCTCGAGCAAATCGTCTGTTTCTAGTTCCTGAATCGCAAGCTCCGCATCGCGCGTGACGTGGAACATGTAGGCGCTCTCGATCTGCATCTCCGGAAAGAGAAAGCCAAGGTTGGCGACAATGACATCTTCGAGCCAGACGAACGCGAGTTCGCCCGGGGCCGACGGCACGGGAACCAGTTGAGGCAGCGAATCCGGCACCTTGATGCGGGCAAAACGCTCCACACCGTCGCCGTTGCTGACGATAGCAGCGACATTGAGGCTTAGGTTCGAGATGTGCGGGAACGGCCGGCCCTGATCGAACGCGAGGGGCGTCAATGTGGGATAAACGATGCGGCGAAAGTAGTCGTCGATAGCGGCGCGCTGATCGCGGGTGAGCTGATCGAGTGAACGGATAAAAATGCCCGCGGAGTTGAGCCCGGGGGCGACCAGATCCGTCCACGTTCGATACACGTCCGCCATGAGACTCGTGACTTCAATGCGAATCGCCTCGAGCTGCTCCCCCGGCGATTTGCCGTCCATGCTGATTTCGGTAGTGCGCGTTTCGATCTGCTGCCACAATCCCGCCACCCGCACCATGAAAAATTCGTCCATATTCGAACCGAGAATCGAGATGAATTTCACGCGTTCGAGCAGTGGCGTGTGGGCAGATTGAGCTTCGAGGAGCACACGGCGCTGGAATGCGAGCAGGCTCAGATGAGGATTCACGTACAGGTCTGGGGCATCCAGCCGGGTGTGGATCGGGACGGTTTTGTGCTGGATGCGTTTGCGGCGGCTCGCCGCTCTGGGTGTGGCCATGACTCGGGAGGAACTCAACCCGCTTTCTCTACTGTAAAACCCCCGCAGTCCGGGAATTGTAGCACGCGTCTAGAGAGGGCGATTTTTGCTAAGAGCGGTTGCGTTTCGACAGGCGGCATTGTTAGGATCAAAGTGCGGGGTGGAGCAGTCAGGTAGCTCGTTGGGCTCATAACCCAAAGGTCGCAAGTTCAAATCTTGCCCCCGCAACCAAATCCCTCGGGCGAGCGTAAGTCCACAGATCCACATACAGGAGCAGCCCAGAGACTCCGGGCGCGTAACAGTTTCGCTGGGTGACCAACGACCATGGCGGGCCTATCGTTTGAAGCGGTCGTAGAGATTCGCGGCATCAACCCATTTGTTCTGGTTAGCGCTGCACACGTCGCGAGCCTGAAACCTGGTTGGCGTAAGCCCCTTCCGGTTTTGCTGCGCGTGAACGGCAAGCCCGCCGATGCGTGCAAGACGAACTTGATGCCCGTTGGGGACGGAAGTTTTTATTTGTACCTGAACGGGATTGTGCGCACGGAAGCCGCGGTATGCGTTGGAGACCTGGTCCGTGTGGAGATGCAATTTGACACGGGCTATCGCAATGGCCCACAGCATCCGCTGCCGTCCTGGTTCAAGAAAGCACTAAACGAAAATCCAAGGGCCCGGGAAAACTGGGACGCTCTCATACCGAGCCGGAAGAAGGAGATCCTTCGCTACTTCGCAGGACTGAAGTCTGCGGAAGCCCGCGCACGCAATCTTGCGAAGGCCGTGGACGTGCTCTCCGGCCAGGCGGGCCGTTTCATGGCGCGCACCTGGACGGATGGATCTTAAGGGGCAAGTCAACCGTCAAACTCAAAGGCGGTTTGCACGGGATCTGTTTCGGCGCCTAGCCGCAGATGGGCCGAGCGCCGGATTGCGTGCCTGTGATATTCGCTACCCCTAACAGACGAGAATCGCTTCCTTCGACGCTCCAGGTGACCGGGGTTCGGCGTGACCGGTGCGGGCGGTGGCATGACTAGCTCGAATGCGATCGATCCCGAAGGTTGCCCGTCAATCTTGATCTCCCAGGACCAGAACCCACGGGGAGAATTGGGAATGATCTGAAAGGTCCAATACGCATTCATCTGTGCGACATCGTTTTGAATTTTTACGTCGGGTGAGATGAACGCGGGCCGGCCGCTGGACTTTCAGAAGCTGAAAGGTCTGCGCGTGGAGGTGCCGAGCGTGCACACGGCAACTGCGCACGCAATGCGAATGCGACCAAGCATGATCAGACAGGGTAGCGCATCGTCTCCGCAGAAATCCCAGGGACAGAGTACCAGAACGCTTTTCACTTGACAGCAGGGCGATGCCAGCTATAACGTTTGACGCGTGAACAATTGGAGAACCAGATTGTTATGCGCGATTTGCATGCTGCCGGTCGCGTCGGCGTTCGGCGCCAACCCCGTCGTTGCGACTTACGATTTTGAGAACGGAACAGCGCAGGGCTGGACCTCGTTCTTCGGCGCGAGCACCCCGATGAGCACAACGGCTGCGGCCTACACAGGCACGCATAGCCTTGCAACATCGACCAGCAGTTCCGGTACTGGCGGTCCCAGTATCGATCTAAGTTCGCTGCTCATTCCCGGAGCCACGTACACGATTACGGGATATGTGAGGCTTGCCGCAGGGGAATCGCCGCAGACGGGAAACTTCACGATGAAGAGTTCGGATTCCGCGTGTAGCGGCGGGAACTGCTACACAACGGTCGGTGCGTATCAGGTTGCCTTCAATGCCTCTGGATGGGCACAGATCGGTGGAACCTACACGGCCAGTACGACTGAGACCGCCCTGACCCTCTACGCGCAACTGGTGGGCGCGACCAGCGCGCAAACGTTTTATCTGGACGATGTCATCGTGACCGAAATCGCCGGACCTCCGGGTGGCCCACAGGACAACAGCGGCATCACGACCACGTTTGAAGACGGTGGCACGGATGGTTGGAGTTCGCGCGCGGGCTGTACCGTCGCCAACTCAACTGCGGCTGCGCACGGCGGGACGCACAGCCTTCTAGTGACAGGCCGTACGGCCGCTTACGATGGCCCGCAGATCAACGTCAGCGACAAAATGTACAACGGGTCGAACTATTCGATCAGCGTTTGGGTAAGACTCGCTCCTACCGCGACGCAGGCCGATACGATTCGCGTCAGTCTGCAGACCACACTATCGGGAACCACTTCGTATAACACTGTGATCGGAAACACTTCGGTTCCACTGAATACCTGGGTCAATCTGAGCATTCCATCCTACGCGATGGCGTTCGCCTACGATCCGGGCACGGCGTTTTTGTATGTCGAATCGGCAAGCGGAACGCAGAGCTTTTATATCGACGACTTCCAGTTGACCTACCTCGCTCCACCGCACATTCAGACCGATATCCCATCGATTTTCGAAACGCTGGCGAGCTATTTCCCGGTCGGGGCCGCCATTGATTCCACAGACCTGACGGGTCCGCACGCAGAGTTGTTGGCCAAGCACTACAACAGCATCGTTTCCGCCAACGACATGAAATGGCAGTTTACCGAGCCGCAGGAAGGGCAGTTCACGTTCACCACTGCGGATGCGGAAGTTGCTTTCGCGGTGTCGCATCACATGCTGGTGCGCGGCCATAACCTGGTCTGGGCAAACGGCTCGGAAACGCCCTCTTGGGTGTTTCTTGAAAGTGACGGGAAGACGCCGTTGTCGGCAAGCAATCCGGCGGACGTGCTGCTACTGACAAAACGAATTCAGAACCACATCAAAGCGGAAGTACAGCACTTTGGGACCAATGTGTATGTCTGGGATGTGGTTAACGAGCCGCTCGATCCGAGTCAGGGCGATTGTTTGCAGCACGGTCCGTTCTATCAGGTGCTCGGCAAGAGCTACATCGACATCGCGCTTGAGGCCGCGCGTCAATACGCGCCAGCGGGTACACAGCTTTTCATTAACGACTACAGCACATACGATGCGAATCGGCTGGCATGCCTGATCAGTGTGGTGGGCGATCTGAAGAGCCGCGGGATTCCGATCGACGGCGTCGGTCACGAGACGCACAATGCGATCAATTATCCGTCGACGTCAGCAATGTTGAACACGGTCAATACGGTTGCGGCGAAGTTCCCGGGGCTTCACCAGCAAGTGACGGAACTCGATCTGAGCATTTACCCGGCTGGCGACAATACCTCGAATTACGGTTCGGATGTTCCGCCGTCGCTGATCGCGGAGCAGGGTTGGTTGTACTACGACTATTTCGTCGCGTTCCGGCAATTGAAGGGGAAGCTGGATGCGGTGACATTGTGGGGCCTTGCGGATGACAATACGTGGCTGGATACATTCCCGATCACGCGAGTCGATCTGCCATTGCCATTTGATACCCATCTGCAAGCGAAGCCAGCCTACTGGGGCATTGTCGATCCAACTCAATTGCCGGGTTATGGTTTGGAGTTTACGCTGTCCGGCAAGAGCGGAGCGCAAAACGCGCGTGTCTGGAATGTGACGGCAATGAACGACGGTCCGGGAATAGCCTACGGCGTACAGATCAGCGGATTCACGCTGACCCAGGTATCCGGAGCTGCGTGCACTCCCGTCATCACGCCGCCTTCGAGTTATCCGGTTTCAATGGGCGACCTTGCCTCCGGGTCCTCGGCGCATGCGACGTTTACAATCGACTTTACGGGTTGCTCAGCGCTGGCCCGTTTCACATTGAAAGCGCCGTGGAGTTCGGCCGTGTATCACACGGGAACTTTCGCTTTGGGGAACCAATTCCGGTAAACGGGAGCGGCTGATTTCTATGAGACAAATCATTCTTTCGCTTTTCATTTCCGTTGCGATCGCAGCGGGAGCGCAGGGTGCTCCAGTGCCTGTCATTTCCTTGACGCCCTCAGGACAACTTGCCGGCGCACCAGGCAGCACGGTCGGATGGGGCTTCGATCTGAGCTATAGCGGACCTGCGGACTGGGTTGTTCTGACCGGCAGCGAGTTTACCGGTCCGGCTGTATACGGCAACTATATCGACTATCTCAGCCTTGGGACGGCGCCGCTGTATGTGGCGGGGCCATCGCCGGAGAGCGCGACCGTTTCGCAATCGTGGAACATGGCGCAGCAGTTGGGACTGGGTGAGTTCGATATCAGTTCTACGGCTGCGGGCGGGGCTTCAGTGAACGGCGATATCGTCGTACACTACAGCGTGTTTTCGGAAGATCCGAACAGCCCATCGTTTGACCCCGATACGGCCACGGTGATTGCCGACGCAACGATATCGCTGCCCGCAAGCGTCACCATCACGCCCGAGCCAGCATACGATGTGTTGATCGGCGTCGGCGTTTTGCCGGTCTTGTTCTGGCGGCGGCGCAGGAAACCTGCCCTTTAATTGCTGAGATGGCGCGCCAGGAGCAGGGTCATATCGTCATGTAGTTCCGGGGCTCCTGTCCAGGCGCGCACTGCTTCAAACACCAGGCGGATGATCTCGTTGCTGTCGGCATGAGCGTGCCGATGGATCAGCTCAATGAGCCGCTCTTCGCCGAACATTTCTCCGTACGCGTTCTCGGGTTCGGTAATACCGTCTGTGTAGCAGACGAGGAGATCGTCGGTCTCGAGCGTGATACAGCTTGCATCATAAAGAGCCTCGGGGAATGCGCCAACCACTGTGCCGTTCGTGTCGAGGGGGACAACTTTGCCATCACGAAACAGCAAAGGCGGCAAATGGCCTGCGTTGGTGTAAGTCAAAGTGCAACTGGGCTCATCGTATGCCGCGAAGAAGAAGGTCGCGTACTTTTCCGGTGAGGTGTGTTCCCAGACTTGGCGGTTCAGCTTCGAAACTAGAACGGCGGAATCGAGTTCCGGAATTTCGCTGCATGGCGTGTCAAGCAGCGGAACGCTCGGACCTACCTGCGCGCGCAGAGCCGCTTGAATGGTGGCCATCAACAGAGCGGCAGAGATTCCCTTCCCCGCGACATCGCCGATCGCAAATGCGAGCCGCGATCGCCCGATTAGCTGGTAATCGTAGTAATCACCCGAAACCATGCGCGCAGGATCGCAGCGGGCGGTGAGATGCAGACGGCACCGCGGCGGATCGCCTTGTGGATACAACTGGCGCTGCACTTCGCGCGCGATCTCGATTTCTGCCTGCAGGCGCTCACGTTCCTTTTCGACCACTAGAAGTCGTTCGAGATTGCCTGTCATTTGATTGAACGAGGCCGCGAGTTCGCCGAGTTGGTCGTGGCTGGCAACAGGGATGCGATGGGAAAAGTCGCCGCGAATGACTCTCCGGGTGCCTTCGTAAATCTGGCTGACGGCGCGCGTGATACGCGCGGAAAGGGAAATACCGAGAACCACTGCGCCGAGTTCCACGAATAGGAATAAAACCGCGATCCCGATTACAAGGTCGGTGACGGCGCCGCGGAACAGATCTGAGTCCGAGAAGAAGGCGCGCATGACCGCGGACGGGCGAGAGTAGACGAGGAGAACAGCTTGGTGCACCTTGCCGGGCGAATCCAAGTGGTAATGCGCGACCGTGGAGGGCAGCGCGATCGGGATATCCAGACGGCTCACGGGCGGAGGCAAATGCCCAGCCTCAAAACTCGAGTCCGGTTCCTCGGCGTTCTTCGAGAACTCGAAGTTGGGATTGGTCGAAGGTACGTGGTCGTTGCGCTTCTCCTCGAAGAGGGCGATTACCCCGAGGTTAGGGACAAGGTTCGCAATCAACTGGTTCGTCAATGGCGCGAGAACCGTGATCTCTTCTTGGGGGTCGAGCTGATGTGCCCACGCGTAGAAATGCCCATCCATTACGAGCAGCCCGCCGGTGTCGCCCCATTTGGGAGCGACGGTGATTGAGGGAGCGGACGCGGGCGACTTGTAGTCGCCGTTCTTGTCTTTGACGTAAACGTAGAAATCGGGGAAGAAGCGCCTGAAGGAAGCTTCAATTTCCCGGAGCGCTTCCCGGCGGTATTCGGGCGGAATGTGTTGAATGGCGGGGATTGCGGAACGAATCGCTTCGACGCGCCGCTCAAGAGCTGAATCTGCGAGATAGACCGCGAGTTCGCTGACAAGCGCCCAGCCGGTAATGGCGAAAAGGACGAACAGCAGCAGAACGGGGAGCACGCCGAAGAGCGTGTAGACAATGAGCAGGCGGTTGCGGACGCTCCAAAGAGACTCGCGGTAAACGACGCGCGCGCCGCGAACTGCAAACAAGACGCCGCAAGGAAACAGCACCAGCGAATCGAGGATCAGCAGCAGCGTTTGCCCGGTCCAGAAGAACAGGATCCACAGCGCCAGTGAGATCACGAAGGCGACCCCGGCCTTGCCAATTCTGCGGACGATGTTGCGGAACCACAGCATCTAATTGAGGGTAGCTGACGGGCTGTTTACACGCGGAGATCGTAACCGCGGGCGCGCATGCCGTCAATTATGCGGTTGCGCACGAAAGTCACCTCGTCGGCCGTCAAAGTGCGGTCGAGAGCGCCGATTTCAAGATGATACGAGACGCTCTTGCTGCCTTCGGGCAATGGAGGGCCCGCGTATTGACGCACGAAGTCGAGCAGAACAAGTTGATCGCCGGCGAACTCGGTTAACGATGTCTCAATGTTGGCTACGGGCTCGCGGAGTTCGGCGATGACCGACAGATCGAATCCGCTGGAGGGGTATTTGCGCAGTGGAGAATATCGAATCGTCCGGCTGCTAGCAATCCGGTACGCCGCGTCCAGATCGATGTCGAAGAAGATGGACCGTCCTTCGATCCCCTCGGCTTGCATCAAGGAAGGATGGATTTCGAATAGTCGTCCGATTTCCACACCAGCCCAATCGATGGTAGCGGCGCGAGCGGGGTGCTCATAGGGCTTGGCCTCGGAGGCGGCCAGCTTCACGCGGGGGAAGAGGGCTTCGACGACGCGTTTGCCTTCGAAGAAGTCCTGCTCGTCGGCATGCGCGCTATGAAGCACGCCGCCACAGTGATTTATCTCATGCGGAAGCGAGCCACCCTCGGACGGGTGAATTTCTCGGCCGATTTCGAACAAGCGGAACTCCTGGAGATGGCGGACATTTGCGACCACATTCTTGAATAACCCCGGCAGCAAGCTGCGGCGCAGGTGCGTCAACTCCGAGGCGATCGGATTCCGGACGGCGATGTGGGCAGCCGGATCCATAGAGAAGCGTTCCAGATCTGCTTCGTTGAGAAAGGAGTAATTACTCACTTCCGTGAAGCCCTGGGCGGACAATCCGGATCGAATCTGCCGGAGGTAAAGACGGAAGGGATTCGATGGAGGCGGAACGCAAGCGGCGAGTGGAGCGGTGGGAGTGATCTCACCGTACCCGACAATACGTCCGATCTCTTCGACCAGATCCTGCTTCGTCGATATGTCTTTGGTCGCGCGCCAGGTTGGGATGGTGACGGCCAGGAGACCTGGCGCCGCATTTGCCACTCCAAATCCGAGCGCGCGCAGGATAGCGATGATTTGTTGCTCGGGGACATCCTTCCCGAGTTTCCGCTGAACGAAAGTCACCGGGAGTTCAACCGGAGCAAGTGGAGCGATTTCCGCACACACGTCAGTGGCGCCACCAACCACTTGCATGGCGGGGCAGAGTCGCGAGATCAACTCGACAGCGCGCGCGATACCGCGCAGTGTGTTTTCTGGATCGAGAGATTTCTCGAAGCGAACAGAGGCATCGGTCCTGAGCTTTAGGCGCGAGGAAGTCAGGCGAACGCTGGCGGCCTGGAAGTTGGCGCTCTCAAGAATCACGCGGGTCGTGGACGAGGAGATGGCAGTAGCGGCTCCGCCGATTACGCCAGCAATGGCGACGGGTCCTGAGTCGTCAGCAATGACGAGATCAGTGGGGGACAAATCGTAGGTCTGGCCGTTGAGCGCCGCAATCTTTTCGCCGGCTTGCGCGCGCCGGACCCGAATCGCGCCCTTGATCTTATCGGCATCGAAGGCGTGCATGGGCTGCGGCAGCTCGGCGAGGATGTAATTAGTTACATCGACCAGATTGTTAATCGGGTTCAGCCCGATGCTTTCGAGGCGCGCCTGCAACCAGAGCGGGGAGGCATCGACCTGAACATTTTCGATACGCAGAGCAGAGTAACGCGGACAAAGCGAGAGATCCTCGATGTGAACCCGAACAGCCGGGTCCCCTGTCGGGAGCACCGCAAGATTTACCGGATCTTGTAAGGTCTGGTGAGTAATCGCAGCGACTTCGCGCGCCATGCCGATGTGGCCCCATAGGTCGGGACGATGCGTCAGGCTCTTGTTGTCGATCTCGATAATGACATCGGGAGAGAGCGAGAGCAACGAGTCGCCAGGTTGGACGTTCTCGAGTTCGAGGAGTCCGGCGGCGTCGCGGTTGAGAGCGAGCTCGGCGCCGCTCGCCAGCATACCTTCGCTTTCGACGCCTTCGATCACGGCGCGTCCAATGAGCTTTCCGGCAAGGGCAGTGCCGGGAGGCACCCAAGCGGCCAGCATGCCGGGGCGGACGTTCGGAGCTCCGCACACGACGTGCACATGTCCGTTGCCGGTTTCGATGCTTACGACCTTGTTCTTCCCTTTCGGAAGCGGCTCTACCGATTCGACGCGCACGGCGCGCACTTGCGCCAGATGAGCACCGTACACCTCCGTGCCTTCGCACTCGGCGGTCTTCATCGTGATGACGCGTTCGAGCTCAGTGGGTTCAATCTGTAGGCCGGGCACCAGGTCGCGCAGCCAGCGATAGGAGAACTTCATGTCAGGTCTTCAAAATTGGGTGAGGAACCGGAGATCGCCGCCCTGAAGCTGGCGGATATCGTCGATTCCGTAGCGCATCATAGCGAGACGCGTGAGGCCCAAACCGAAAGCGAAACCGCCCCATTCCTCGGGATCGATACCGCTCATGCGCAACACGTTCGGATGAACGAGGCCGCAGGGCAACAACTCCACCCAGCCGCTTTGCTTGCATACCGGGCAGCCAATGCCATCGCAAATGAGGCAGTGAATATCGAGCTCGAATCCCGGCTCCACGAAGGGAAAGTATCCCGGGCGCAGGCGCACCGTCACGTCCCGTTTGAAGATGGCGCTGAGCAGCGTCTTCATGAAGTAGATGAGATTCGCTACGGAAACTTCGCGATCAATCATCATGCCTTCGAGCTGATAAAAGGTGTGCTCGTGCGAGGCATCCACTTCCTCGTTCCGAAACACGCGGCCGGGAGCGATCATCCGCAGCGGCGGCCCGAGTTGACGCATACCGCGCACCTGTACGGGCGAGGTGTGAGTGCGCAAAAGATGGCCCGCGGACAGCCAGAATGTGTCCTGCATGTCGCGCGCCGGGTGCGTGGGCGGGATGTTCAGGGCGTCGAAATTATTCTCTTCCGTTTCAACTTCGGGACCGTCGAGAATGGCGAATCCCATTGAGGTGAACAGGTCCTCAATTTCGGTTCTGAAGCTGCGTGACCGGGTGGAGGCTGCCGGGCCGGACACCGGGCGCGGGAAGTGTGACATCGATCCACTCGCTCGAGAGACGCTCGCCGAGTTCGGCTCTCTCGAAGCGGCGCTTTTTGTCTTCGTAGGCGGTTTCGAGATCCTGTTTAACGGAGTTGAGGAGCTTGCCGAGTTTGGCGCGCTCAGGAGGTGGAAGTTTGCCGAATTCCTTGGTGATGAGAGCAAGCGCGCCTTTGCGGCCTAACGACTCAACGCGCGCCTCTTCAAGCTGTTCCAGGGAACTCGCGGACGCAAAACCGGCGAGAGTGGCGCGGCGGAGTTCTTCGAGTTCCGAATCGATCATTTACGCCTGGGCCGTTTCGCCCGACTCCTGAAGCACGGCGGCCACGTGGGCGTGCCCTTTGGTAAGCGCGAGATCAAGCGGCAACTGGTTATTTTCGGCGCGCGCGTGGACGTGCGCTCCCTTGGCGATCAGCGCTTCGACGATATCGAGATCGCCGTTCTGCGCCGCTCCATGAAGAGCAGTCCAGCCGCCCGTCTGAGTTGCGTTTACGTTTGCGCCTTGCGCGAGCAGTAGCTTGACAAGCTGCAGTTTGCGTCCGGCTACAGCGGCGTGCAAAGGTACATTCTGCATGCGATTGGTAGAGCGAGCGTTGACGTCGGCTCCGCGTTCAAGAAGGCTGGCCGCAAGATTGGCTCGTCCGAAGAAGGCCGCAAGATGCAGCGGAGTCCATCCATCGCTATTGTGCGAAGAAAGGAGCGTGGCATCGGCATCGACTGCGGCGAGCACGCGATCTTCCAATCCTGCGATGCAAGCGCTAAAGACGTCGAGATCCGGATTGCAGCGACAGCAGATATGCCGCGACGTCCTGCTGACCGTAGTAGCTGGCGAAGACAAATGCACTCTGGCCGGCTTCATTGCGGGCATTGAGTAAATCGGGCTGCTCCTCCAACGCTGCGCGCGCTGCAGCGAGGTTACCGTTTTTGACGCTCTCGTGGAAGCTCTCGAGGCTAGGCATGTTGCGGGGCGGGAGCGAAGATCTTCTCGGTCTTGGTCAACTCCCAATCGAGATGGTTGATGTAGAACAGCAAGAACTCGCGATCGTACTTGTCCGAGAACTGATCGAACACGCGCTCTTGCCAGCCTTCAGTGAGATACTGCTCGGGCTTAAGGTCCTTGTCGAAGAAGCCGCCGTCGTTGGGAATGTTCAGCGCGTTTAAGACATCGACAATCATGGGCAGATGCGACAACAAAAAGACCTGCGCGAGATCGGTCGCGAAGTCTTCTTCACCACCCTCGATACGCGACCAGAGCTTCGGTTCGGATTTGCGCAGAGTTTCGGAATTTAACTTAGTCAGGCGCGCTCGCACTTTGAAGCGCTCATAGATCTGAAATGTTTTGAGCTTTCCGAGTGAGATGCCGCGCACCAGATGTTTGAAATTCTCTTCACCCAGCGCCTGAAAAACGCCGCACAACTGCATCATCGCAAGGGTAACACAGCGAATACCGCCAAACTTACGGGCACGCTGCGATAAAATCAGTGAGTTTGGGCTTTTGTCCGACTTTATTCAATGAGCAATCTGATTGTGTTAGGAGCGCAGTGGGGCGACGAAGGAAAAGGCAAGATCGTCGACTTACTCTCCGATAAGTTTGACGCTGTTGCGCGGTATCAGGGCGGGCACAATGCCGGGCACACCGTATATATCGGCAGCCAGAAGTTCGTTCTGAAGCTGATTCCGAGCGGTGTGTTGCGGCCGGGCGTGCTGGCGGTGATCGGCAACGGCGTGGTGGTGGATCCAGCGGCGCTGCTCGACGAGATAGCAGGGTCTCGAAGCGGCGGGCGTGGATGTGCGGTCGCAGTTGCGGGTGAGCCTGCGCGCACATGTCATCTTTCCGTTCCATCGGACGATCGAAAAGATCTCCGAAGGGCGCGAAGACCGGACGGCGATTGGAACTACTTCGCGCGGGATTGGACCTTGTTATGAGGACAAGATCGCCCGGCGCGGTATACGGCTGGCCGATCTGATCGATCCCGGATTCGAGGCGAAGTACCGCGCGCTGGCGGAAGACAAGCAAGTGATCGCCGAAGCGTTCCACTTGACGGAGCGGGTTCATTTCGACGAGATCCTGGAACAGTACAAACAATACGCAGAACAGATCCGGCCGATGGCGTGCGACACATCGCTATTCTTGAACGACATGATCCGGCGCGGCAAGAGCGTGTTGTTCGAAGGCGCGCAAGGCACCATGCTGGATATCGACTTCGGAACATACCCGTTTGTCACGAGCTCGAGCGCGGCGGCTGGCGGAGCGTGCACGGGAACGGGTGTTCCGCCCACGCGGATCGACGGCATTATTGGGGTCTCGAAGGCGTACATCACGCGTGTGGGCGCAGGCCCTTTCCCATCGGAGGAGCATGGACCACTCGGGGAGAAGATCCGGCAAGCGGGATTCGAGTTTGGATCGGTAACGGGGCGTCCGCGCCGCTGTGGATGGTTTGATGTTCCGCTGCTACGGTATACGGCCGAGGTGAACGGATTCGACAGCCTCATCATTACGAAACTGGACGTCCTCGATGAACTGGACGAGATTCCGGTTTGTGTCGAGTACGAGGTGGAGGGAGAGCGCATCGGGCACATGCCGGCGCACACTCGCGGGATGGAGGCGATCCAAGCCGTCTATCAGAAGCTGCCGGGATGGAAACAAAGTACACGCTCGGCGACTTCGATTGAAGCGCTGCCGAAAGCAGGCGCGGGCTTATCTGGATTTTCTGGCGGAGCGCACCGGGAGTTGAGATCGGGTCTGTGTCGATCGGGCCGGAGCGGGACGAAACGATGTTTGTACGCGGGTCGAAGCTGGAGCGGATGCTCGCGGCTTAGGAAACTGCGGGCAGAGCGCAGACGACAAGATCGTCCGCGCTACCCGTTGCTGTACGCCTATTCCTAAGCGGCGTAGGCGAGGTCGCTCGAAGTGGAGTCATCGACCATTGTCTTGAGTTGGTCAACAATCTGCTGAAGTTCGCGCGCTTGTGAATCCATCTGGCGACTGGCGGTGCTGCCCTCGTGGGCGCTCGCAGCGGTGCGCTGGGTGACTTTCTCCATGCGCGACAGTCCTTCGGAGATTTGAGCGATGCCACGCGCCTGTTCCTGGCTGGCGGCGTTCACGCTGCCGACCATCTGGCGAACCTGCGCGGCGCTTTCCGTGATGGCGTAGATTACGGCGACCACTTCGTTGAGCTTGGTTCCGCCCTCATTTGAACTGGATACGGCGGCGGCAATCATCTCGCCGGTGTTGCGGGCGGCTTCCGAGCAACGCTGCGCGAGCGTTCTCACCTCGTCAGCAACCACTGCAAATCCCAAGCCGGCCTCTCCGGCGCGTGCCGCTTCGACGGCGGCGTTGAGAGCGAGAAGGTTCGTCTGTGAAGCAATCTGTTCGATGACCGTAATGATCTGCGCGACTTTCTTGCTGGATTTAGTGATGTTGTCCATGCTCGAGATCATTTGTTCGAGCGCGAGGTTGGCTTGCTGGACCTGCTGATCTACTTTAGTGACGACTGCGGCGGCGGCCTGAGCATTCTCGGCGTTGCGCTGCGTCATGGAACTGATTTCGGTGCTGGACGCGGAGGTTTCTTCGAGAGATGCCGCCTGCTCGCCCGCGCCGCTCGCAAGCTGTTGGCTGAGCGACGAGATCTGTTCGGATGCCTGAATGACCTGGTCTGCGGTTTCGGACATGCGAAGCGACATTACACGTAAGGTGGCGGTAACGCCTCGCGAAACCCAGACCACCAGACCCGCCGACGACGAGACTTACGGCGAGCAGCCCGATTGCGACGAAACGGCTGCGACTGGGAAGCTCAACCGCCCGGACCTTAGCAGTCTCGATGTATTGATGCTCGATGTCGAGAATGGCTGTGCGGCGCTCCGAACGTGGTCCGGCCTGCGGGCTGACCTTGTCATCGAAGACTTTGAACGCGCTCTGATAATCCTGCTTGCTGCAAAGCTGCCACATTTCGTCATCGGCAGGAATCCAGCTCGCCATGGCGGATTCAATGCGCTGGTTAGCCGCCTTGCCCTCCGGCGTGGTTGTGAGCAACTGCAATTGTGCAAGATGTTCGCGCATCGTTTTGGCGGATTTGGCGAAGCTGTCGTGCAATGTGACGGCGTTCGCCTGGTCCCCTAACGCCAATCGGAGCAACAAACCGCGTTCCGCGCTAAGCATATTTGCTGCGTCGGTGGCGGCAGCCCCGGCAAGTTCCATACTGCGCGAGGCGACGGACGCCGTCTGCGACAACTCGCTCCCTAGTGACTGTGTCGTGTAGAGGGAAGAGATGCCCAACACCGCGCTGAGCACAAGGAAGCTGACACTTCCGGCCATCAACTTTTTCCCGATTGTCATAATTGCCCGACTATCCCTTTGTTATGTGACTATCTGCCTTCGAATTCGAACGTGAGCTTCACCGAGAGCCTGAGTTGGCTTACCATCCGCGCCGTTAAAGGGTTTGAACGCCCAATTCTTTCCTGCTTTGCTGGCCGCCATGCCCGAGAATCGGGTTGCCAGAGACAACTTTCGCTTCAGACACGCTTCCGTCTTCAGCAATCGAGAGTTCAACCACGACCCGACCCGAGAGGTGCGCCTGCTTGGCGATGGGGGGCAGGACGGGTGTCTCCTTCTTCATTGCGTTCTGCTTGGCCACGACCTCCGAAACCTGGATGGGATCAGCTAATGCCAGTCCAGCCGTTACTGCGAAGGCGGCACAGAGACCAAGAAACGCACGAAATGTCTTTACTCCTGTTGAAGCGGTATTTGCATGGAAACGCATATGTGTACCTGCAAGTCTTATCGGCACGGTAAAGGAAAAACTCCACCCTCGCTGATGTACGTGCGTACGAAACGTACTCCTGAGCAAACAGATTTTTCCTACCACCACGTAGCCGAGGGGTGAGGGGCTGCGCCCGGGCCTACGCCCCAGTGGTCAGGGGTGAGTGGTCAGCGGTGAGTTTGGACTGCGCGGTGAAATGAGACAGCGGGTAGAGGGGACAGTTGCCGTTCGCTGGAAAATGCTGGCGAACGGGTTGGTTTCTGGTTCAGAATGACAACGGCAGACGAAGCGGAGGTAGGCTCTGCTGGAGAGCAACCTGCCAAGGAATGGGCTGCCGGAAACTCATTCCGATGAGTCACGGGAGAGCGGCGCCCCCGTTCTCCTGTGGAAACAGGTCCTCGGCATCGGGATAGATTTCCTGATGCCTTGGAAAACTCAAGGCTGCTGGTAACGACGAAGGCGGTAGCGCAGCGGTCTTTTCAAACTCTTCCGGCGAACAATAGCCCAGCGACGAATGGAGCCGCTCCCGATTATAAAAGCGCTCGATGAAGTCCTCGATATTTTGCTCGAGCTCCTCCAAGGTGGAGTAACCACGGCAGTAAATCTCCTCGTTTTTCAGCGTGCGCAGGAAGCTCTCGCACTAGGCGTTCTCCCACGGCCGCGCTGGCCGACTCATACTGATCCACATGTGCGCTTGCTCCAAACGTTGCACGTAATCGTCACTGGCATACTGGGTTCCGCGATCGGAATGGTGCACCAGACCGGGACCCGGCTGTCGCTGCGTGATGGCGCGATTCAAAGCAGCTAATGCCAAGCTGGTGTGCAAGCTCCGGCCTAGCGACCAGCCCACCACGCGGCGCGAATAGACGTCGAGCACCACCGCCAGATAGACAAACTCACGCCCCAGCCGCACATACGTGATGTCGGACACCCACAGTTGATTGATCGCGCTCAGGCGCACCTAGCGCGCCAGATTCGGATACACGGCAAAACGATGTTTGGCATCCGTCGTCAGCACGAACTTGCGTTTGCGTACGGCCAGTAAGTTGTCGCTTTGCAGGATGCGCCGCACCACCCACTCGCCCACCACGATCCCGCTGCGCCGCACCACTTGCGTGATCCGGCGGTAGCCATAGCGGCGATAGTACAAGGCCGCTTTCTGCACTGCGTCGCGAATGGCTACGGCCGCGTCCTGCGGCTTGCGCTCCTGCCAATCGCGATAGAATCCGGCACGACTCACACCGGCTGCCTGACACATCCTCTCCACACTTACCGGGCCTTGCGCGCTGGCTTCGATCGTGGCGTAGATTCGTTGCCGGAATCGACGCCGCTCGTCGGGCGTGATTCCTCGATATTGCGCAAGGCTGCGGCGAAAAAATCTAGTTCCGCCGCCTGCCGGCCCACCAGCCTCTCTAATTCCGAGATCCGGCTCTGCAGGGCGACTGCCTGGCGTTCCCTCTCCCCGGCCGGCTCCCCGCGCTTCCCCCGTCCCAACGGCGCTTGCGGGCCCGCCGAGCCATACCCGGCCTCCCGCCAGACGTATACCAGCCTGCGCCTGAATCCTAGCTCCCGCGCCAAAACCGACACACACTCGCCCGCCATCATTCGATCCACCGCCTGCTGCTTAAACTCCGGGCTGTACTTAAACCATTTCCGATCCTGGCTTTGCTCCACTTTCGCTCCCTTCGCTGAAAGTGTCCCCTAAACCCACTGTCTCAATTTGCCCCCGCAGTCCAAGTGGTCAGATCGAGACGGACCGTCAGGCGGCTTCGGCGTTGACTTGGGACTGGTAATTGGCGAGTACGCCGGGCGACATCGTGTCGAGGGTACGCTTGAGTTCCTTGATTGAAAATTCAAAGCCAAATTCGGATGGGTTGAAGCGATCGCCTGTGCCTTGTTTGAGCGCGAGACTGTAGGCGGCGGCAGCTTTGTGGAGGCGGATGGAAGTCTGGCGCTGGCGCTCGGCTTGTGTCGCTTTCAGCTCGGCCATGTCCTTTTCCAGCATGCGGCGCAGGCGCGATTCCTGGAGCTGCAAGTTGCGGAACTGCTTCTCGTAGGCGAGAAGGATTTCGGTTTCGAGCAGGCCGGCGCGGAGTTCGGGATCGACATCCTTGTGCAGGTCCTTCATCTTCATGCGGCCGATTGCGTAGAGGCTGGCTTCGAGGCTGGGGATGCGGCCCAGGCGCCAGGTGCTATCGACAATGCGCTGCACGATTTCCATCTCGACGAGGCCAACGGGACTATAGTGTTCCCGGAAACCTTCAATGTGCCGCGCGTAGCGTTCGGCGTCTTCGTCCGGCAATAGGACGGTGCGGCCAGTCAACCCCGTTTTGACAGCGTTCTTCGAGACGATGCTTTTCCCTTCAGCGCTGACCGGACCGGTAGATTTCTGCGCATTCGTTTGATTGGCGGCGAGTTGGGCTTGCGACGACAAGGGGGGATCTCCTTTAAAAAGAAATGGCCACTTGGAACCGCGCGGTGGCGGTCAAGTGGCCTCGCGAGGAGCGTAGCATGCCGGAACAAAACGGACGGGGTTTCGGATGGGCTTGTTTGGGGCTAAGTTATTGAGGATAGGTGAGTAAAAAGTTTTTCGGACTTTTGTGACCCCCTGAGCAGCTATACAGATCGGCCGCCATGAGGGATGAAAACGGGCGCGGATGGCGCGGTGCTGGATGACCCCTGGCGGCCCCGGTGATTGGGGCGAAGAGGGTCGGTTCTGCCCGACAATTGCTGTACACGCCGGCCGCGGGGCCAGTGCTTGTCCCAACTGAACGCGTTCAGAAATTCCTTGACCCTGTTCAACCACCACTCTATACTGTTCTTGAACACGTTCAAGGGGAGGCGAATGAGCGGTCTAATTCTGGCACGATTGGCAGTCGCCGCCGTCTGGGCGCATCAGGGACTTTGGTGCAAGCTACTAGGCCGGGCGCCTCAGCATCGCAGCATTCTAGAGACAACGGCGCAAGCCAGTTCTTCGTGGGCAGGCAAGCTGCTGATCACGGTCGGGGCAGTGGAGTGTGGTCTCGCGGTGTGGGTGATCGCTGGAACGGGAGGCCGCGCCTGCGCGGCCGTGCAGACGGGTCTTCTTTCCTCGATGAATGCCGCGGCGCTTTGGCGGGCGCGCCATCTGATTCCCGATGTCGCCGGCATGCTGCTGCAAAACTGCGCGTTTCTGATGCTCGCCTGGATCGCCGCGGGGCAGGTGCGCCTGTGATGGGAGAACCAGATGAATGCGCGAGCCCGTGGCAGAACGCGCCGCTACGGAGCCGAAGTTCCGGGCTGATGTTCGGAGCGATGTACGAGGACGTCGAAATCGAAGTCGGTCAATTTGCGCCGCACAGCCGCGTGTTCTGCATCTGTTCCGCCGGATGTACAGCCCTTGCGCTATCAG
Source organism: uncultured Acidobacteriaceae bacterium (assembly GCA_963795905.1). GTDB lineage: Bacteria > Acidobacteriota > Terriglobia > Bryobacterales > Bryobacteraceae > Bog-105. The sequence continues at coordinate 400,929 of CAWCJG010000007.1, forward strand.
CTGCGGGGCACGAGGTTACGGCCGTGGACGTAAATCCGCAACAGATTCGTTACGCGCGTGCGCGCAGCAACGGCGCGCCCACGGAGGATGGTGCTGTTGAGCATCTGCTTTTGGCGGGGCGGCGCGCCCTATTTCCGGTAATTGGATGGAGGGCGGCGTACCTGCGCCAATTCCTCGAAATGGATGACGCTTCCGCGCAGGTGGAATACTGGCGATCCCGCTTCGACACACAGCGCTGGCGCGTAGCCGTGAATATGTTTCTCTCGGAAGTCGCGCTGAGCGCCGTGTATCGCCGCCCATTCGTGGGGGCTGTGCCGCCGCGCTTCGGATCCATTCTCCGCGTGCGATTGGAACGGGGATGGCGAACTCACTCGAATCGTTCGAATCCTTACGCCTGGCGCTTATTGCTGGGCAGAGAGCGCCCGAATCATCAACCGCCAGGAGCGATGGTTCGCTTTCTCTGTGAGGATGCCGCGAGCCATCTTGAAAAATGCCCGCGCGGCAGCTTCGATGGCTTCTCGTTGTCCAACATCACGGATAGCGCCCCGCCCCACTATGTTCGGCGACTGCTGCGAGCGGTCCAATCCGCCGCAACCTCGCACGCGATCGTCGTTATGCGAAGTTTCACCGAGCCGCGAACGGAGAGTTCCATCAATATCGCGGCGAACGATCGCTCCATGATTTGGGGCGTGGTGAATATTTTGAGGGTTCAAGACCTATGTTCTACGTTTTGAAGCGGCATCCGTTCCCAGTAAAGGCGTTACTGAGGCGAGCTTTGGTTCTCACGTATGCGCTGCCGTCTGAAGTTTTGCGGCCGCTGGTTGCGCCAGGACTTGTTTTGGATGCGTATGGGCCATACGGACTCGTTGGGATCGGGATGGTCGAGACCACGGAACTGCGTCCAGCATGGATGCCTGCTCGATGGGGCAGGGAGTTTTTCCTGAGCGGGTACCGCATTTTTGTCCGTTTCGGCGCGAATGCCAGCGCCTTGAGAGGCATGCAAATTTTGCGCAGCGATACGGATCGGAGAAGCATGCTCGTGCTGGGAAATCTGTTCACACATTACAAATACCGGCTGTGCCACGCGCATGTGAGCGAAGTTGGCAATGAACTGGAGTGGACCATCCGGACACCGGGAAAGGAGGCAGATCTGGAGGTTCGAATCACGGTGACAGGGGAACCGGCAGCGCTCCCGGTGGGTTCGCCGTTTCCGGACCACAAAACTGCCAGAAGGTTCGCAGGGCCGCTGCCGTACACGTTTGATTACGAATGCCAGACTCATTCGATGATTCGTGTGCAGGGAGTCCGGCAGCACTGGGCTCCGCACCCGGTGAGCGCGAAGGTTATCGAAAACAGATTTCTTGACGGCGCTCCGTTTCTGGGCGCTCAACCCGTTTTGGCCAACGCCTTTTATGTGCACGATGTGCCGTACGAGTGGAGACGCGGGGAACGTACTTGCATGGGGACCAGGTGACGGAACAGATGCAAGCGCGCGGGCGTTATTAAGGGCTGGCGCAGATCTTCCTGTATAACCGGCCGTTTTATCTGCGGAGTGCGGCAGCGGCGATCCTCGCCATTATCGCCTCTGCATACGTGCCGGAGCCCGCCAGATTCGCGATATACGTCGGAGCTTGGAGCGCGGGATTCTGGATCTGCTCGTCGCTGCTGGTCTCGCACTACGTTTACGACCGGTCCGGTTTATACAGCATGGCGTGGCTTCCTGGATGCCTGCCGAAAGCGCCGCAGCGGTGGCTCTACTTGCACAACGGGCTAAACGAAGCTGCCACTGGGATTCGCTGCCTGTTCCCCGAATCAGAAGGACAGTTCATCGACGTCTACGATCCGTGCAAGATGAGCGAGCCATCTATCCGCCGCGCAAGAGACTTAGCGGGATTGCCGGCCGTTGGGCAGCCGCATGAACCATTGCCTGTTCCGGATGCGCAGTTCGACACTATTTTCCTGGTGTTTACGGCTCACGAATTTCGGGACCCTGGCGATCGTGCTCGCTTTTTTCGCGAGGTCGCGCGTGTCTTAGAACCGGGAGGTCATGTGGTTTTGGTGGAACACCTGCGCGATTGGGCGAATTTCTTCGCGTTCGGTCCCGGCTTCCTGCACTTCTTTTCCCGGCGCGTCTGGGAGAGAGCCGCGCATGCAGCCGCTCTTACAACGGTTCGTCAGGCGAAGGTGACAGCTTTCGTTCACGTATTTCTATTGCAAAAGCAGTGATGAGCATCGAAGCGCATTTGAAAGTGGTGGGAGCGGTGTTGATCGCTCTTGGTCTGGCGCATAGTCTGTTTGGCCGCTACTTCAGATGGAAAGAGGAGCTGGCGCAGGTATCGCTACTGACACAGCAGATCTTCTTCGTCCACTGCTTCTTCGTTTCACTGTCACTCGTGCTGATTGGCGGGTGCAGTTTGCTTTTTACACCGGCCCTGCTCCGCTCGGGTGCGTTGAGCCGCGTGGTGCTGGCGGGTTTAGTTGTATTTTGGCTGGCCCGGCTGGTTTGTCAATTGTTCGTGTACGACGCGGCAATCTGGCGAGGACATCGCTTCTACACGTTCATGCATGCGGCATTTAGCGTTTTGTGGCTATACATCGCGGTCGTCTATGGGGCTGCCTTGAAAGTTGCGTTCGCGTGAACGTCGTAAGCGTGCGCATGGCATGGACTGTGCCGGGGGCAGGGCACTTGATAGGGCGCTGTGACGGCCGAATTCGTGTTGGGGCTTTGAAAAAATCCACGGGGTCGGCCCTTTTATCAAACATTTCTGATTGAGAATGTTTCAAGTAGGTTTTAGGCTGGAAGCATGCAGCAAGGGAATGAGCGGAAGTACAAGCATATCGAGCGGCAGCAGATGGTTTGGGGCACATTGGATCTGCAGAAGCTGGTGCCCGCCGATGACCCGGCACGCGTGATTTGGGAACTCACAGGCAAGTTGGATTTATCGGCGTTCGAGGCCAGGGTGAGGACACTAGAAGGCCAGGCGGGCAGTCCAGCCTGGCCACCGCGCTTACTTCTTAGCGTGTGGTTGTATGCCTACCAGCAAGGCATCGCGTCAGCGAACCGGTTGAGCCAGATGATGGAATGGCATCCCGGGTTGATGGTGCTAACCGGGCAGCACGTGATCAACGTCCACACGCTGTGTGATTTCCGGACGGCTCATGGGGCGGAACTCGATGCGTTGCTGCAACAGTTGCTAGCACTGCTTTCCGAGGAAGGACTGGTTGACCTGCGAACTGTGATGCACGACGGCACGAAAATACAAGCTCGCGCAGGGCAAGGTTCAGGGTATCGCCGGAACCGCATTCAGCAGAAATTGGATGCCGCGCGAGCCTATATGCAGGAACTGGACGAACGGACAGACGAGGGCAGCGCCAAAAAGCAAGCTGCGCAACAGCGCGCGGCACGGGAACGGATCGAACGTTTGCAGCAGGCCTACGAAGCTTTCAACCAGGTGGACGGCGAAACGGAGACGGACACCAAGCGCGTGAGCATTACCGAACCCGAAGCCAGGCGCATGCGGCACACGCAACACGGCGGTACCCTGTACAGCTACAACGTGCAATTGACGACGGAAGCCCAAGGCAACTTTATTGTGGGCGTATCGGTAAGTCAAGATCACAACGATCTCAAGCAACTGGAGCCAGCGCTGCAGACGGTGCAACACTTCACAGGCAAGAAGCCGGAGCGCATTGTGGTGGATGGCGGTTATGTGACGAGGAACAATATTGAGGCAGTAACGGCCAGCGGGGTTGAACTCATAGCACCAGTAAAGGAGGCCTCGCGTCAGCATGCGGCTACGCGCGCGCGACATGGCGTTGCGCCTGAGTTTGACAAATCAGAGTTCACGCGTGAGGGCAACCACTTGCGTTGCCCCGCCGGTCAGGTCTTGCTTCAAATTGGAGAGAAAAAACACCATGGACACCGCACGCGAATCTTTCAAGCCGATGCAGCCGAATGTGGCCGCTGCCCGCATAAACAACAGTGTTGTCCACGTATGCCGGCCCGCCTGATTCACCAAGTGCTGGAGTCCGAGGCGGTGCTGGCGCATGCGGCTCGAATGGAAACACAAGCGGCCAAACTGATCTATAAATGCCGCAGCAAAGTGGCTGAGTTTCCCAACATGCGTATTAAATCAGACTGGGCATTCCGCAGGTTCTCGGTCCGCGGAAGACTCAAGGCCACAGCCGAGGCACTGCTCATCGTTGTGGCTTACAACTTCAGTCTCTGGCAGTCGGCCGGTAAACGAGCAAAGCAATGATCGTGGACTAAGCGTCCAGCGCGTATGCGCACAAGCGCGCATGCGCAGCACATGCACAGACTCATTCCCGCCCGCCGCGGGATTCGATTCGCCCGACCTCACACGACCGCTCCGGGCCCTAAACCCTTGCGAACTCGCTGACCAAGCCGATCCTCTGATTTTTTCAAAGCCCCGTGTTGCTAATGGCGGGTAAACAATCCAAATCCCCGAGTTGCAAGCATGTATAGAGACCAGGCGAAAAGGAGAGTCATGAGAACCAGCTCTCTCCAGATCAACCGTTCTGAGTTACACTTACGACAGCTTGGGCCGGCCTTCCGGAGCCACGCAAAGCGGCACTCCCATGGTGCAGAACGTGAGCTACAGCCCGTCCGACCGCGTTCTGAGCATTGAGCATCAGGTTGGGACAACCAACACGTACGTCAACGAAACGCGATCGTTTACACCCTGGAACCAGGTGGCGAGCCTGGCCGTCGCCCCGAACTCGGGCGCCAGCGACCCGAGCCTGGTGCCGAACCTGAACATGCAGTATTCCTATGGCTCGGATGCACGCTTGAGCAGTCAAAGCAATCAGATTGACGGTTCAGGTGCGAGCTATACGTACGATTCGCGCGGGCGTGTCTCCACCGCAGGCTCAACCGGAGGAACCAGTTGGGGCATTTCGGAAGGCTTTGACGGGTTCGGCAACCGCAACGCGCAGAATCTGACCAAGGGCAGCGCGCCCACGTTTTCGGCTTCCTTCAACGCCGCAAGCAACCAGATGGTCGGCGCCAGCTACGACGCAAACGGCAACATTGCCTCGTTCTCCGGCACACAGGTCAGCTATCTGGTGAACAACATGGTCTCGCAGATCGTGACCGGCTCGGGTACCGAGATGTACGCCTACGATTGGCAGAACCGGCGCGTGTGGAAGAAGTACGCCAACGGAACCGAAGAGTTGTACGTCTATGGATGCGATGGCAAGCGGCTGGCCACGTTTACCGTTACTGTGGTGAATGGGACGCTGACGTTGACCGTGAAGGATTTGAACGTGCATTTCGGCGGACGCTTGATCCGCTCGCGCGGCATTTCCACGATTCAAACGCGCCTGAACCACGTGAAAGCGTGGGCCTGCCAGCAAACGGGTGCCAGTTCAACTGATTACCTGCCGTTTGGCGAAGAGTTGACCACAACTGCCCAGGATCGCGAGAAGTTTGGCGCGTATGTGCGCGATTCCGGTTCGGGTGTTGATTATGCGCACAACCGGTATTACTCGGATTCCCTCGGCCGCTTCCTGACACCCGATCCATACGACGGCAGCGCGAAGTTAGCTGAACCGGATAGCTGGAATCGCTATTCGTTCGTTTGCAATGATCCCTTGAATAAAGCAGATGCGAGCGGGTTGGATGGGAACTATTGTTTTGTATCTGTTGGAACACAGCCCCCTGGGCAATTTGCGTGGATGCAGGGCCTTTGGGTCGGCTCGACTTATGTTGGTTCCGCTACGCCCCAGCACACGTCCCTTTATGTTCAAGGATCGAATGGCTACGGGACCGTAATTGACGCCGGGCCCCAGTATTATGGTCTCAATAACGGCAACATACAAGTCTGGGAGAATTCGCCAAACCTCAATCTTCCAGCGAGCCAACAAGGTTATTACGCGACAGGAGAGTATCAGGAAGCCTTGAACGCTGGCCGGTTCTACTCAGCTGACGTCAGTTGTTCGACCGCAGACAACATGATCAGTGAAGCGAGCAATTGGAACCTCACCGTGCCATATACCGGATGGTCCCCGGTTGGTGAGTATTTCAATTCGAACAGCTTGACCTATACGATCTTGCAGGACAATGGCATAACGAATGTCAACCCTCCAGGTTGGACTCCGGGCTGGGGTAACAATCTGAACGATTACAGCCCGCCGGCTTCTGACTCATTAGTGTCGGGCGGCTATTCGGATTGGAGTGGCGGTGGCGACTCGTATTCCGAAGACAACTGGGGATGCGGCGGCTTGGACTGCTAATGAATCCGAAGAGACAGACTGCATATATCCATGCATCGGAAGTCTTGCGCACCGGCTCTCATAGCCTGTTTAGGAATAGCTACTGGCAAACAGTGACGCCATGCTGCCAATCCAAATCTGATGCCGGTACAGACCGGGGGAAGTAATAGCTCGGCGGCGGTCGCGACGAAGGCTATCGCTCGCATCGCGATGCCAAGTACGTCGGTTATAGAATCCTAAGTGTGTTGCCGTAATTTGCTCGTATTGCTGACGCTGTGCTGGTGTTGCCAGTCATGCCATGAATTCTACGCGTCCCGGTCTTACGTGGCGTCTGACCGACTCTACCGAGACTCGCCGGCCATTCGGAACGCGCTCGGGCTCCGAAGTGGCAAACTGCTCGCGAGGCCGACAGACGACGCGAGAGATGCACCTTACGTCAGTCTCAAGTCGTTTCCACAATCCGCGCCCCTGCGCGAGGACACAGACGTTACTGTACTCGGGTCCAGTGATGCTCGATGTGCACCCGACGCCAGGGGGACGGACGGTTTTTGGATACTGGTCCGCCTAGATTCGGGTGATCAAAAGGGACAGGTATTCTGGGGTTGTTTAGGCAAAAGTCTCTGGAGGTACGCTCCGTTATAGGGAAGTTAGCCTAAGCATAGTCGGTAAGATTATGGACGGTCACACCTTAATTCCAAAACAATGCAGCTGCGGATCGAGGAGATTACCAGAAGTAGAACATGCGAAATGCGAATCTAACTACCAGCGATTTCTTGGACAAAAGAAGGCACCTACGGGCTTTGGGATATGTGGAACACGGCAGTGACTTAGGGTATGTTCGCGAGCATACAGACGGAAGTGCTCATTCCGCACACTGAGGCGAAGTTAGCGTCGCGATATCGCGCTCACCCCGGCACTTACTCGCTTCCGCCACACATAAAGCGTGTATTCGAAACGGCCTGTGCGTTTCGCACACTCGCGGATCATGCCCGGGCGGCCGTGCATACTCTTGGCATTGTTGAGGCCGACGCCCCTCAAATCACACAGTTGTTTCACGAATTTCGAGAGCGTGGCATGCTCATATCGGAAGCCGAGTTCCTCGACAGCTTACAGAAAATTAGCGGCGAAGATTCAGCCGATTCGATTGCCAGCATTTCCGTTATCACGGCCTCGGAATCGCAAGCCGCCAACACGCTGCAATCAATTAGAACCTATCTCGACCGCACGGGAAGACAAACGGCGGTGCGCACGCTCGCCGCAGAGGACCGTTCTCTGGTAGACAGTCTCATCGATACCGGCCTGGACCCGGCTGTTGTGTCGTTCGCTCTGCTCGATGATGAACAAATCGGGTGGGCAGGCGGTGCAAATCGGAACCGCTGGCTGCTGCTAACGCAAGGAGAACTCGCATTCTCCTGCGATGACGATATCGTCTGGAGGCCTTACCTGGATTCGCTTGTATGGAGTACGACAACATCTTGAGGGCAGTGAACGGCGGCTCAGGGGACTTTTCCGGCGGCAACGGATCGGAGAAGCGATGAAAGTACACCTGGATGATGGTCATGCCAACGAGGAGGCCTGTTGTGAAACTGACGTACTCGACCCCAGACGTGAATAAAAGGGCGAGAAAAATCAGCATGAGAACGAGAATTGCATTATCAAAAATCTTGATCACAGAACCGCCGCCCCGGACATAAACCGCGTGGAGCCCCTTCCGCTTGGCCTCCTCATCCCGAAAGAAGAACTCGAAGAACTTCAGCAAAGCGTAGAGGATATATACGGTCAACAAGACCTTAAGCGTGAGTGAGTTCATATACGCTTCCTTTCTTTAACCGCCGCCGCTGCGCGGTTCGATCGTGTGGTTGAAGGACATGGGGGCGCAGCGGCGAAGATCTTTTCGGCCCATTCATAAACCTGGTCGGCGGAGCGTATTCGCTGGGCGCGGGGATTTCGGCTTCCCAGGAGAGCGAGACCTTCGGCCGTGATTCCCCGGAACGAGGCCAGGCTGACGATCCGTCGCCGCACCAACTTCTCCCACGCGTCGTCATCGATGCGGTAGTACACGATGCGCTCACCGGGCCGTCTCCCGGACCGCACGAGACCCATCGCGACCAACAGTCGCAAGCTCGAGGTCAGCGACGCCCGGCTGGCTCCCATGGCTGTGGCGATTTCTCCGGCTGATTGTTCCACGGAATCCGAGATCATTGGCCAGCCGACGATGCGGCCGGTGATCGGGGGCAGACCGCCCTGCTCCGACCAAAAGCGCGCGACCGATTCGACCCAGCGGAGCAGGCTCGCACTATCGGGCGCGCCAATTCTCGAGATTCTTCTGGCGTTTCGCTGACGCGTTCTAAGCGCGTACGGCGTGGTCGGTCACTTGGGAGGCAGACAGCGCTGCATGGAACATGTCATCGACTGTGATCGACGTCAGGCATTTTTTCCGTTCGTCCACGCAGGTCACCAAATTGCATCCCCGGCAATTCACGGGGCGATACACAACCTGGTCGTGTTTTCCCCGCGGGAACCAGACGCCTGGTTTGCCGCGCGCCGAGAAGGCGATTGCGCACGGCGTGCCGACGGCATGAGCCAAATGCATGGGCCCACTATCGGGTCCGAGGAATAAAGTCGCCCTCGCCAGGACGGCGGCCGTTTCGCGGGGCTGCAAGTCGCCGCACAGATTCAGGGCATGATCTCCCCATCCTCTGGCAACCTTTTCACAAATCGCACGTTCTTCTTTGGCTCCGACTAATACGAGGCCGTGATCGGGAAATTGCGGCGAGAGCCGCTGCATCAGCGCAGCCCAGTTCTCGACGCCCCAATCCTTGGACTGCATCTTGGTGCCAGGGCCGCACACGAGAAATGGCCGCGTAGACAGAGCAGACAACGCGAGATCGGCTGTGCGATGTTCGCTTTCACCGAGCCCAAGATCCCAGTTCCTCAGATCCTCGACGCGCGCGTCTCCGAGAACGCGGATGGATCGGGCCAGCCGGTTGGCTTCCGATTCGAAGCGCTCCGTTTTCTCATCGAACCGGTGCTGGAGTTCCTCCTCGGAGGGAAGGCCGATGATGGATCGGAGGCCGGCCAATCGGAAAAAGATCGCATCCCGGCGTACCGCGGAAACGGACCGCACGGGCATGAGGTACACCAGGACGTCGGGATTGAATCGCCGAATCTGCCACCAGACGGCGCTCAGTTCGAGAGGATTGCGCGTGCGCGCGCCATACCGCATATAACCGTGGATCAGACCGGAGTCCCCAATGACCGAAGCGGATGCGGGCGCCTTCGCGTGCACCGGAAAATTCGTGAGCATGACGCGCCTGGCTTGCGGGAATGCACGGGCGATTAGATGCAGCGAGGGCAAGGCCACCACAGTGTCACCCAAACTCCCCAGCCGATAGATGAGAACGCGTCTCGCGGATATGAAATCAGCCATAACCTGACGTGGGCAAAACGTGCGGACTTCCCTAAGATTGTCCCACTCGCCTCTTATCGACCACATACTCGGGGACTACAAGGCGGCCGGCAAAACGGGCGGTGAGGGGTAGCCGCTGACGTGAATTCAATAACTTAGGAACACGCCCTTCGAATAGGCCGGAGTTTATCGACAAACTCATAGGTCCTTAGATTTACGAGGTGGTCGGGCGCGGATTGGGCCCTCCCTTCCATCCAGCCTGGGGGCTGATTACGGACGCACGCGGACGGAGCCTTTCCCACTTGCGAAACTAGGAGAGGAACGCTAGTATCCTAGTTAGGCTAGGAGAAGAAGTCATGGCCAAGGCAGCCGAAATTTTACCGGGCACGCTGGATATGTTGATTTTGAAAGCAGTGTCCCTGAATCCGTTGCATGGGTATGGAGTACTGCTGCGCATACGGCAGATTTCCCGGAGAGGCGATTGAAATTCCGCAGGGATCGTTATATCCGGCGCTTTACCGGTTGGAACATCAGGGGCTGATTGCGGCGGAATGGGGACAGAGCGAGAACAACCGGAAAGCGAAGTATTACACGCTGACAGCCGCGGGCAGGCGCCGCTTGCGCGATGAGACGGCCGGGTGGAAGCGGTTGACATCGGCAATCGATGCGGCGCTGAATACAACCTCCGTAGAGGAGAGCTAAAGGCGATGTTTGCACGAGTGCGTTCCTGGTGGCGGGCGACAACGGGGCGGCGCGAATTCGAGAGCAGTATGTCCGCGGAGCTGCGGTTTCATATTGAGCAATACGCAGAAGACCTGATGCGAGCAGGCGCGACGAAGGAAGAGGCGTACCGGCGCGCGCGAATAGAGCTGGGCGGGGTGAATAGCGTAAAAGAAAAGTGCCGGGAGGCTCGCGGGCTGCTGTTGATCGATGAGATTGGGCGGGATGCGCGGTTTGCGGCGCGGCTGCTGCGGAAATCGCCGGCGTTCACGACGACAGCGTTACTGACACTGGCGCTTTGCCTGGGCGCAAATTTGACGATTTTCGCGGTGATTGACGCGATACTGGTGCGGCCGCTGCCATTTCCGCGAGGCTGGGCGGTTGGTGACGATTTTCAACACTTATCCCAAGGCGGGCGTAGAGCGGGATGGCTCATCGATCGCCAACTATTACGAGCGGCAAGGCAAGATTGCGGCGTTTAGCTCGGTATCGATGTATGGCATTCGGAACCGCCGTTGTGGGTGAACCCGGATCGACCGTGGCACGAGGAGATAACGCGAATAGCGCCGAAGTTCTTTGCGACGCTCGGCACAGGTCCAGCGCTGGGACGCGAGTTCACCGAAACGGAGATGAACTATCAAACGGATCAAGTGGCGATCTTGAGCGATGCGTATTGGCGCAACCATTTTGCAGGCGATGCGGGCGTGATTGGGCGCGAGGTGTGGGTGGACGGATCTCCGCGGACGGTTGTTGGCGTCCTGCCGCGCGGGTTTCACTTTCTTTCGTCGAAGGCGCGGTGTATCTGCCGCTTTCCTCAAGCTTGGAACAGAGGATGCCCGCAAGAGCGGCATTCGGGGGGAAATGTGACGCAGATGATTGCGCGGTTAAAGCCGGGCGCAACGATTGAGCAAGCGCAGGCGGAGATCGATGCGCAGAACGCGGTCATCGAGCGAGACGATCCGCAAGCGAAGATGATGGCGGACGCGGGATTTCGATCACTGGTGGTTTCGCTACATGGGGATCAGGTGGCGGCGGTGCGGCCGATTTTGTTGCTGCTGCAGGCCGGCGTGTTGGCGTTGCTGCTGATCGGCGCAGTGAATCTGCTGAATTTGCTGTTGATTCGGGCTAGCGGGCGATTGAAGGAGCTCGCGATGCGGCAAGCGCTGGGGGCGACTGGACGGCGGCTTGTGATGGAGATTTTGGCCGAGACATTCGTGTTGACGCTCGCGGGCGGACTGCTGGCAATGGCGGTAGGAGCGGCGGGAGTGCGGTTGGTGAATGCGTTGGGCGCAGAACGATTGCCCCTGGGCGCCTATATTGTTTTTGACGCGCGGCTGGCACTGGCCGGCTTGGTGGCGGCGCTTGGGTTAGCTGTAGCGCTGGCCGCGCCCGTGGCATGGTTCAACTTGCGATCCCTTCCGGCGCGTGGGCTGCAGGCGGAATCGAGAGGAACAACGACCGGGCGCGCGGCGCAAGCACCGCGGCACGCATTCATCGTGGCGCAGATCGCGCTTGGGTTGGTGTTGCTGGCCGGGTCGGGATTGCTGGGATTGAGTTTGAAGCGGGCGATGGCGGTGTCTCCGGGATTTCGGGCGGATCATGCCGTTGCAGGGCAGGTTTCGGTGGCGGGGAATCGGTATCCGTCAGCCGAAGCGGCACTGGCATTTACCGAAAGGTTGGTGGACGCGTTGGAACGATACCCGGGCGTGTTATCGGCGGGCATTGCGAACAACATTCCGTTTAGTGGCCACAACGGAAAGAGTGCGGCGACGGTAAAAGGTGAAGTCTTGCGGCCGGGCGAATCGCCGCGTGCATCTTACTCGTATGCAGTAAGCGGCGACTATTTCCGGGCGATGGGATTGCCCCTGCGAGCGGGCCGGTTTCTGACTGCGGCGGATTCGCGGCGAAAAGAACGAACTTGCGTTGTGGATGAGGATTTCGCGCGCTATCACTGGCCGAACGGAAACGCTTTGGGGCAGAAATTATTTCAAGGCTCGCAGACACAGGGTGATGCCGAGGCCTTTACCGTCGTCGGAGTGGTCGGGAGCGTAAAACAAGCGGGGTTGACTGACGATACGGCGCAAGGGGCAGTTTATTATCCATACATCTATCAAGAGGCGAACAACATTTTTGTGGTGGTCCGTGGGAGCGTGGCCGTGGCGCGGCTGAAAGTGGATTTGCAGAGCGCGGTGCGGCAGGTTGATTCGGCGATCGCGGTAAATGGAACAGAATCGATGGATGACCGGATTGCGGAGAGCTTGCTGCTCAGGCGCTCGCCGGCGTTACTAGGCGCGATATTTTCGGGGATTGCGATGCTGCTGATTGCGATTGGGATTTACGGCGTGTTGAGTTATGCGGTAACGCAGAGGCAGCGGGAAATCGGCATCCGGATAGCGGTTGGCGCGCGGCCAATAGAGATAGGGCGGCAGTTTCTGTCACTCGGTTTACGGCTGCTGGTTACTGGGATCGTGATCGGACTGGGCGGAGCGTGGATGACCGGGCGGGCAATGGAGGCGGTTCTGTTTCACGTTTCAGGCCATAGCGCGGTGGTGCTGGCCGAAGCTACCGGTTTGATAGCGCTGGCGACGTTGGTGGCCTGTATATTGCCTGCACAAAGGGCGGCGGCCGTTTCGCCAGTTCGCGCGCTCGCGCAAGAATGAGTGCCTTGCCTCTGGAGGACAGCAAACTCGTCGGTTACTCTTGAAGGGGATAAGCTGCCAGATGCTGCCTGATGTAAGGAGGCTTCCTTACGGGAGCTACTTCGGAACAGACGAAGTGCGTAGAGACGTACCCGGATTTTCTGTTTCGCTCATCACGCCCAGCTTGCGCGCTGAAGATGTACCGCTGCATACGCATGAGAACGCGTCGTTCGTTTTCGTTGTTGCGGGTGCTTACCGTTCGAGTGCTGATGGCGCGACCTCGGAGCAGATGCTCATCTTTAATCCTGCCGGCACAACACATAGAGATTCTTTTGTGATGCCCCAAGGCCGCTTTCTCGCCATATCGGTTTCCGCCCATTGTCATAGGATCGCGCTGGACGCTACCGCTTTGCCGACGGCGGCAACGGCGTATTCTTCTCGTGCCGCAGTTCTCAAGGCGCAGTGCTTAGCGCTGCAGTGTAACACCCGCGTTATTGAGAGCGGCGGCATTGAGGAGCTTTGCTGGGATTTGCTGGCGACGGTCGGTGGCAGAGAAGAAAGGGATCGCCGCCCTGTTCCGCCTTGGGTGCGAAAGGCTCGCGAACTTCTACATGAGAGGTGCAGTGATTCTTTGCGCATTGCGGAAATAGCCGAACTGCTTGGCGTGCACCCGGTATACTTCCCGCGCGCGTTTCGACGGGCATTCCGCTGCACACCGAACGAGTACCGTATGCGCTGCCGCCTGTGTGAAGCAATGGCGCTTATGCCAAGCAAGAATCTTCCGCTTGCAGAAATCGCGCTCCGGTCCGGTTTTTACGACCAAAGTCATTTCAGCACTGCGTTTCGGGGGCATTTCGGAATCGCACCGCTGGCTTATCGGAGACAGTTGCACCGTAGTTGTTTAATCTCTGCGAAGTTTATTTGATACAAGAGATTTCGTTGTGATCGAGAAAGACTTAGAACGGGAGGTCACAACTGAATGGCGCTGTCGTTTTCGTTTCGGCGCACTGCCCTGATCTGTACTTTGGTCTCAGTATTTCCTTTCCTAGGCGGCCAAGCTCAAACAATCGCTGCGGATACTCTCGAGGGTGTATGGGGAGCCGAAGTGCGCATCGGAGTGCCCGTGCAAGGACAGCTCACGGTGGATGGCCGGAATGGCGCGTGGCTCGCGAGCATAGACGGATATGAAGTCCCGGTAGAGGCGAACGGCCGTGAGATCGATTTCAAATTGAGTGAGGACGGCGCCGAATTCCGCGGCGCGCGGGAGTCTGGCACAAGCGAGCATTCGAGGGCAATGGATACAGCCCGGCGGGGTAGTTTTGGACCCGCAATATGCAACCCCGGTCACCCTACATTCAATTGCACCCAATGTGTGGCGCGGGACTGTTGTACCGCTGGAACAGCGGTTGGGCGTTTATCTCGTTATCACCGCTCACGACGGTAAAAGGACTGCAACGGTCAGCAATCCCGAGGCGAACTTTTTCCGCAGGCGAGTATATAGCGTCACAACGAATGGCAGCCAGGTGTTCCTGGAGGCGAACGGAAAACAGATGAAGGGGACATTCGACGAGAAAACGGGAGTTCTTTCGATATCGATAGTAGATTGGCTGCCGCAGTTTCAACTCACCCGCCGCAGCAAGAACGATGCGGTGGGTTTTTATCCCAGGACGCCGTTCAACGGAACTGCCTGGAGCTATCGGGCACCCGTGGCGAACGAGGACGGATGGAAGACGGCTTCGCTGAAAGCAGTTGGACTAAATGAGGAGCCGCTGACCCAATTACTCCATGGCATCCTATCGGCTGATCCCGAAACCACGTCCCTCAAAATCCAGAGTTTGTTGATCGCTCGGCATGGCCAACTCGTGCTTGAAGAGTATTTCTACGGCTTTGACCAATATAGGGTTCACGACATGCGCTCAGCTGGAAAGACATTCGCTCCGGTTCTGGTGGGAATCGCAAACGAGCACGGGGCCCACCTAACACCTGCCACGCCCATCTATTCCCTGTTCACCCAGTACGGTTCCTTTGCTAATCCGGATCCCCGGAAAGGCAGGGTGACGCTCCGGGATGTGATGACAATGACAGCCGGGAACGATTGCGATGACAGCAGCAACGACTCCCTAGGAAACGAAGACCGCATGCAGGGTGATGCGGGGCAACGAGATTGGTACAAGTACACGCTCGATCTTCCAATGGTGCGGGACCCCGGCAGTGAAAATGCGATCTATTGCTCGGGGGACTTGAACCTGGTTGGAGGTGTTGTGGCGGCCGCAACGCGTCGATGGCTTCCCGAGTTCTTCGACACGTATCTGGCACGGCCGCTGCAATTCGGGCGTTATTACCTAAATCTGATACCCAACGGAGAGGCTTATTTCGGTGGCGGAGCGTACCTTCGCCCTCGCGATCAACTCAAATTGGGGCAGCTATATCTGAACGGCGGTACTTGGAACGGCAAGCGAATTGTGAGTGCGGCTTGGGTGGCTGATTCCATTTCTGTTCACTCGCACTTTGCCGAATCGCGCAGCCTTGGCCAGAAGCACGAGTACGGCTATGGTTGGCACATTCACGAACTCAAGAGCGGCGAGAATACCTACCGTGTCTTTGCAGCCGAAGGGAACGGAGGGCAGTTCGTCATTGTTGTGCCCGAACTCGATCTGGTTGTCGGAATCACGGGCGGCAGCTACGGCGAGTTCGATCAGTGGTACCCATGGGAACTGGAACTCCTGCCGAAATACATCCTGCCGGCGGCGGCGCCTGCAGTCAGAACGCTCGGGAAAGTCCACCCTTAGCCGTAAGGGACCGAGTGATTGGCACTCAGTCGAACTTCAGATCCATCTTGTTCAAACCGTTGCGAATCTCCTTAGCGAGTTCGATCGGATCGCCGGTCTTGAACTGGTGGGAAAAGAAGAGCTGAGGACGCTCGTCCGTCTCTTGATTGTAAAGACATCCAACGTCCCAACCCTGGCTCCGCATGACACGCATGACGGGCATCACTTCTTCTTGAAGCATTCCGAAGTCCGGGACGGCTGCCGCCATTTTGCCCGTGTTGTCGAGGGGCTCGAAGGAAATGGGTGTTTGCACGTTCAGAAACGGATTGATGCGCACCCCACCGAGCCACATCGGGTTCCTGCGCGGTACGTCATAATTGACGACGCCATCGGAACTGATCTGTGGCGAAGCGCCGAGTATTTTCCCGATCTCTTCCGCCGGCAGTGGCGTCGTAGGATTACTCGGCATAGTCTGTGGGAACGGGGTTGAAGTCGTATTCAATGCGTTCTTGAGTCCGTGTGCAATCTGGATGGGATCGCCGAAAGCGCGATAGTGAATGAACCAAACCATTGGATCGAAATCGTAGAGGTGCATATGAAATGCCTGGAAGACGATGTTGTTAGCGATGAGGGCATCGATCCAAGGATCAATTTCATTGGGCTTCAGGGCCATGTCGCCGTTCATCATGATCCTGCCGGCGCAGTCGAACTGAAAATACGCCGTTCCGTTGATTTCGAAGGACGGTTTGATGGGAACGCCGTGAACTTCCACATCATCGATATCATTGCGGTCGATTTCGATCGAAAATACTCCATTGGACCACATGCCATCCGCTTGGATAATATCTGAAATCTCCTCCGACACACTCTTTTGATGGGGTGTCGGTTGATCGTCACTGTCGTGATCGCAGTTCTCGTCGGCTTCCGGCCGGGCCTGCAGCTTGCGGCCTGCAAACAGGCCGCCTGCGAGCATCGCGCCCGCCCCGAGGATGCGGCGACGATTCAGCGTTCCGTCGGTCTTGATGTCACTCATCTTGTCCCCCTGTCCTTAATACGAAGGCATTAACTTCCAAACGCGATTTGGAGACGCGAGCAGTAAGCTCTTGTTTCGGGTGTCTGATGAGTCTGAGGCACTGGCTAGTACTGCGGAATACATCGTGGGGGTTCCCCCTCAGTACGAGAGGGCAACGTGGTCGCTTAGACGCGAAATGTGTCGGCGCGCCATGCCACGATGTTCTTCTTGATTTCCCGTGCCGGCAAATTTGATGCAAGCGCCTTCTCCACAAGTGCGGGGACTTCGCTGTCGGACGCGAACCGGAGGGCTACCAACTGCGCGGCGGTCAACTCGGGAATTCGTCGTGCCAAGGGCTCGGGGAGTATGTTCCGGAGGCGTAGCTGCTCCTCCAGCCGGATAATACGGTCCTGCGCTTTAAGCGGATACGAGCGTACCAGGAATAGCGCCACGAAGAATAGAATGGCCATGAGCAGCAAGATCCAGGCATCCAACTGGGAAAAATGCCGAAAGGTGTTAACGGCGGCTAGAATGATGAGCACCAGCGCGCCGGGCGCAAGAACAAAATGAAACGGCGGATGAAACCGCGCGTGATTGGCGTAAGTTTGTGGAAGCGTTTCGGCCATGCTCACTTATTATGTCTTGTCCGGGCTAAGGCTGAAGCCTTTAGTAGGCGGGCTACCGAACTACCTTGACAGTCAGCTTCCCAGGTCTTTTGCGAACTCGCTCAGATCGCCGATATTGACGTCCGAGACAGCCCAGTACGTCATGTGCGCCTGCGTCCAGTGCACGAGATTGTAGCCTCTGATCGTGAGCGAACGAGGATGCGAATCCGAAGCCTGGGAAGGCCACAGGAATAAATTGATTGTGTGCTGGCGCCGCTTGTAGACGAGCGCGGCGACCTCCTGGCCATCTATGTAGTCCAGCCGCCCTCCAATCAAGGGAAAGCCATTCGAAGATAAATCCTTAACGACCGGCGCAAAGTCCAATTTGCCCGTGAACCACGGCTTGACGGTGTGTTGGTCCGTCGAGACGACGTCGCTCAAATGGTTGGCCAGCAAGGATCGGATATGACTCGAAACGACCTCGTGCGCCACCATCTCCGATGCCGAGCGGCGTTGCGCCGTTTGCACAAACACAACCGAAGAGACCACAACGGCAATGATGGCCGCAGCCAGAGCCCACGCTCGCCAATGAGGAAGCCATGCGCGAGGAGCGGGCCGATTCTCCGCCCGGTTCAGCGGATAGACCATTGCACGAAGTCTCTGCTCAAGCCCTTCCGGAGGCTGGAAGTACTCCATGTGCACCCGCACGGCATTATGCATCTCTGCATACTGTTCGAATTTTGTGCGGCATGCAGCGCATTCTCGCAAGTGCTGCTCAAAGTGCGAACTGCTGATTACGTCTAACTCTTTATCCACGTAAGAGTCGATGAACTCGCACACTTCTTTGCAGCTCATATCGCCATCTCACTTTGTGGCCGGCCTAGCCGTACGTACAGTTCCTTTCGCGCCCGCGAAAGCCGTGACATTACAGTTCCCAAAGGAATCTCTACGATGACCGCGATCTCCTTGTAGGACAGTTCTTCCAATTCTCGCAATATCAAAATCTCTCGATATTCGAACGGTAATTCTTCCATTGCCTGGCGAATCAGTTGGGAATTCGCATTCTTGATGAGTGTTGCCTCCGGATCCGACCACGTCGTGGCCGCGGGCTGCGAATCGATATCCCATTCCATGCTTGTCTCGTGCGGCCGATTCTTGCGATGCCACGTACGACAGCAATTTCGAACGATGGTTAACAGCCAGGCTCGCGGATCGCGACCGACTGTGAACGTGTCGAATGAGCGTAACGCCCGCAGGAAAGCTTCCTGAACTATATCCTCAGCATCGTGTTCATTACGGGTAAGCCATCGCGCCAAATTGTACGCGGAACTGAGGTAAGGCAAGACGGTACTTTCAAACAGCTCGTGTTTGTCTTTCCGTACCTGTTTCACAGTCGGCCTATTCCAGATTTCTTCTGCATGTTACCGCGCGAGGGGGCATCTCAGCGCTGCAAGCCTGCCAAATGTGGGCCTATGGGGAAACGGCGAAGCATCTCCGCGCCATCATCCAAAAAATCTTCTTAGAGCGGGAATATTTGATGGGGTTGACCGGTACTGCTCAGTGAAGACAAATGGCTACCCGGATAAAACACAACTTGAACAAAGACGGCGTGGACCGCCGCGGATTTCTAGAATGCATGGCTTGGGCTGGCACCGGCATGATTTGGACGATAACCGGAGGAGTGCTCTCTTCAAAAGCCTTCGGCCAAATTCCGGACCATCAGATGGACTCAGGCGCAACATTCAGCTTCGTTCAAATAAGTGACAGCCATATCGGCTTCAATAAGGCAGCTAACCCTGACGTTACGGCAACCTTGCAGCAGGCGATCAACAAGATCAACGCTCTTAAGCGTACGCCAGACTTTCTGATTCATACCGGCGACTTGAGTCATCTCTCTAAGCCAACTGAATTTGACACGCTCGACCAGGTGCTAAGGTCTGCTAAGTCCGGGAAGACCTTCTTCGTGCCAGGAGAGCACGACATGCTTGCGGATAATGGCCAGCAGTATCTCGAACGTTACGGTAAAGGAACAAAGGGAGCGGGCTGGTTTAGCTTCGATCATAAAGGCGTCCATTTCGTTGGTCTCGTTAATGTCGTCGATCTGAAGGCCGGCGGTCTCGGGACGCTTGGCGCCGAACAACTTAATTGGCTTCAAAGGGATCTTGCTGGCCGCTCGGGCAGTACCCCGGTCGTCGTTTTCGCACATATTCCTTTGTGGACCGTTTATCCCGACTGGGGATGGGGCACTGACGACGGAATGACGGCCTTGTCGTACATGAAACGGTTTGGCTCCGTAACCGTGCTGAATGGGCACATTCATCAGACGATGCAGAAGATCGAAGGCAATGTTTTTTACCACACTGCCATGTCGACAGCTTTCCCGCAGCCCAAACCGGGGAGCGCGCCGTCGCCGGGGCCGATGAAGGTGCCGGCCGAACAGTTGGCCAGCGTTCTGGGCATCACGAACGTTGATTTCATACCGGGCAACAATACGCTCGCGGTTGTAGATTCCACACTTGCCATGCCTTCTGTTTCGGGTGCAAACTTTCAAGACGCTGCCGGCACGACCGAAATCAAAATCGATAACTTCTCCTTTGTGCCGAAATTGGCGACGGTCAAAGTTGGAACTGCTGTTACCTGGACGAATCGAGACGATATCCCGCACAATGTCGTGAGTACGGAAAAGAAGTTTTCATCGCCCGTTCTCGACACCGACCAAACTTTTAGCTTTAAGTTTCAAGAGCCAGGTACATATCCATACTTCTGCAAGATTCACCCTATGATGACGGGAACAGTCGTCGTGGAAGCATCTGCTTCGGGGCGCGCTTAGGACGAGGCACGCTCATGCTCCAAGCGCTTCTGCAAGCCACGCTTATGCTCTGCAATGCCATGAGAGCGAATGCGGCCACCACTCAGGGTACGGATGTAAAGGCATCTTTTGGACGCTGAGGGAAGAGTGAAGGGGTAAGGGGTAGGCTTTTTCCTGCCGCGCCACGTCGGAGAGCCATCCGTGGGCCGCCGAACTCTGTTTTTGCACAAAGGAGATCGGATGGACGAGCGCAAACGCCAGATTCTCAACACACTGGCTCAGATGGACAAGCAGTTCGGCAAGGGTTCTGTGTTGATGTTGGGATCAAAGGCGGCGCTGCCGGTTGAGGTGATTTCGACGGGTTCCATAGCCGTCGATCATGCGATTGGCGCGGGGGGCTTTCCTCGCGGACGGGTGGTCGAGGTATTCGGTCCTGAGTCATCGGGCAAGACGACGCTTGCGTTGCACGTGATTGCCGAGGCGCAGCGTGCCGGAGGCGCGGCGGCCTTCATCGACGCCGAACACGCGTTGGATCCGACGTATGCGGCAAAACTCGGAGTGCGATTGCGAAAACCTGGTCGTCTCCCAGCCGGATTACGGCGAGCAAGCCCTTGAAATCGCGCATGCGCTTGTGCAGTCGCAGGCCGTCGACGTGATCGTGGTCGATTCCGTTGCTGCGCTCACGCCAAAGGCGGAGATCGAGGGAGAAATGGGCGACTCCCATATGGGTCTGCAGGCGCGCATGATGTCGCAGGCGCTACGGAAGCTGACCGCATCCGTTTCGAAAGCGAACTGCTGCTTGATCTTCATCAACCAGATTCGAGAGAAGATTGGCGTGATGTTCGGTAACCCGGAGACCACGACGGGCGGCCGCGCGTTAAAGTTCTTTGCGTCTATTCGCGTAGAGGTTCGCAAGAGCACCGCGATCAAAGATGCGGAATTGGTAATCGGCAACCGGACGAAGATCAAGATCGTGAAGAACAAGATCGCTGCGCCGTTCCGCGAAGTTGAGGTGGACATCCTGTACGGGAAAGGGATTTCGCGAGAAGGGGATATCCTCGATCTCGGCGTGCAGCACGGAGTGCTCGAAAAGAGTGGTTCCTGGTTCAGCTACAAAGGCGAGCGGATCGGGCAAGGGCGGGATACGTCGCGCCAGAACCTGGTCGAGCGCGCCGATCTCAGGCAGGCGATTGAGGCCGACCTGAGACGCGCGCTCGGGATGGATGGAGCGCAGCAGGCGCTACGCTCCGCTTAGAGGTTTACAGCTAAACGCTGAACGTACGCCCGCGATGCTGTCCGATCAGTATCTGGAAGAGGCGGTGCGCAATGAGCTCGTGCAGCGAGAGCAGTTCCTTGTTGCGCGGCCACAATCGAGTTCACATCTTTCGGATTGCTGACGGCGCCGCCCGCTTTCAACGCGTCGGTAGCTTGCTTGATGATGGAGTCCTCGAGCACCTCGCCCGCCATCTCCCAGAGCGTGATGAAGCGATCGATCGCGGTCGGGAAGCTGATCGAGAACACGCCGTGGTTGCTGGTCGTGCGTGGCGGCTTGTAATCCAGATTGAACGGTCCGTTGTAGCCGTGGCTGCGCAGTAACACCAGAACGTTCAGCCAGTCGAGCGGATTCACCAGACCGACCGCGATATCGACGTCGTGCTTCAGACGATAGCCGTCGTTGATATCGAAATGGAACAGCTTGCCGCAGAGCAGAGCGCGCGCGAGCGAGGCACGGGGAGCGCCACCCCACATCAATTCGTGCAGATACTCCGGATTGAGGCCGACCATGTCGGGATACTTGATCAATCCAGAGAAGATCAGCGCCAACATGGCATCGGAGGTCGGCAGCAGAATTTCGGCCTGCGGTTCAAATGGTTTCGCCTCGAGCGCGTGTTTGAGGGTCGGCCTGTTGTATTTCTTGGCAATCTGAATGTCGGCTTCGCAAGCAGCATTGATGCCATCTGCGAACCAGCGAAGGGTTTGCGTCTCATCGATTGCCCCCTGCACGTAATAGCCGAGCGATCCCGGCCAGTAGACGGCGTACTGCGCTCCGAGTTCGTGTCCGATGGCCACGGTGTTCGATACGCGCCGGGCGGCATAGTCGCGCACATCCGGTGATTCGGCGGCTGCGCTGGCGGCCCATACGGCGTGGTGGAAGGTCTCGGTCGTGACCATCGAGCATTTGAGACCGTGCTTTTGGAGCGAGGCCTTGATAGCGGCGACGATCTCGTCCTGCTTCGGAGTAAAGAGAGCCTCGGTCGGTATGACATCGGTGTCGTGGCTACACCAATAATTCAATCCGATCTTGCTGTACTCTTCGATGATCTTGTCGAAACCAATGGGCTGCCGGGTGGGGGCATGGAAAAGGGCGTGTCCTTCATAGGCCGCTGCCCACTGCGGACCGGTGATGTAATGTTTTCGCCGAACTTCCGGCGAATAACTCCCGCCACACGCGGAAGTCAGCCGATCGACTAGGCTCTGCTGCTGTTCTTGCGGAATTGCGCTCATAAACTACAGGCTACGCGACTGGGTTCTGGATTGTAAGGGGCGAAGCATCAGTAAGAGTGAACTTAAGCCCAGGAAATTAGGGAATTCGGCCTGTTTTCGCACGCGGAGACGAAGCGTCCGCGCCGGATCGAACGTAAGTATGCCATAGTTCGAAGAGCTTGCCGCTCTCGCCTCGCAATGCAAGGCAGTAGACTTGGCGTTAAATGTCTGTGGCGAAAGAAGCTGCGCTCCCACGAGCAGCCGAAGCCTCTCCTGTCTTGTCAGCGTCCTGTCGGCTTGCTTATTAGCGCTATAATCCCTCGAAAGACTCAGTGACCGGGGGATTACCGAATGCTGTCGAGACAGGAGCGAGTAACAGAACTACTCGTCCGTTGGAGAGGTGGAGATCGTGAAGCTTGACCAATTGATTCCGCTGGTTAATGACGAATTGCGGCGCATCGCCCACAGCTATATGAGGAAGGAGCGCCGCGGTCACACCCTGCAAACCACCGCACTCGTCAACGAAGCCTATTTGAGACTGGTGCACCAGCCCCAGGTGGATTTCAAGAGCCGGGCCCAATTCTTGGGCATCGCTGCTAAGCTAATGCGGCAAATTCTAGTGGACCGTGCGCGTAAATTCACCAGCAAGAAAAGGGGCAGCGGAGCAGCGCTACTTCCGATCGACGAGGGCTTACTCTTTTCCCCGATAAAATCAGCGGCGCTTGTTGCTCTGGACGATGCGCTCCAGGATTTGGCTCGCTTCGATGTACGTAAGGCCGAGATCGTTGAGCTTCGCTATTTTGGCGGCTTGACAGTAGATGAGACCGCGGAGGCCCTTTTTGTAACTCGAACAACGGTGGTGGAAGATTGGGGCTTGGCCAAGGCATGGCTCAAGCGCGAACTTTGCCCGAAGGATGGAGATGGAAAGTGAATTGTGGAAAAAGATCGAAGCGCTTTACCGGGCCGCTCTTGCGCAACCGATCGAGCGGCGAGATGAGTTTCTGGTGAAGCCTGTCCCGATGATCTCCAACTCCGCTGCGAGGTGCAGTCTCTCCTGAATCAGGATGTTGATTCCTTCCTGGAAGGTTCGCCACTTTCGTCCGCGGCAATCGATCCGAAAGGCCCAGATACCAAGGGCTCGCTCCAACCTGACTCCGCGCTCGATCAAACCATAGAATCCGGAGGTGGTCCTGCTGTCCAGATCGGGCCTTATCGGCTGCTGGAGGTCATTGGCAGGGGCGGCATGGGGGAGGTCTGGCTGGCCGAGCAGAAGCAGCCCGTTCGGCGACGTGTGGCCATTAAGTTGATTAAGACCGGCATGGACACGCGCGAGGTGGTTGCTCGCTTCGAATCCGAGCGGCAAGCGCTTGCGTTGATGGATCATCCGGCTATCGCAAAAGTGTTCGATGGCGGGTCCACTCAACAGGGTCGGCCGTACTTTGTGATGGAGTACGTGCCGGGCATTCTCATTACCGATTACTGTGATAAGCACAAGCTGACCACGCGCGGTCGGCTGGAACTATTCATTCTGGTCTGCGAGGGCGTACAGCACGCGCATCAGAAAGCAATTATTCATCGGGATCTGAAGCCTTCGAACATTCTAGTGACCGAAGCGGGTAGCAAGCCACTGCCCAGGATTATCGATTTCGGCATAGCCAAAGCTATGTCAGAAAAACTGACGGAGGAGACACTTCACACGCGCATGGGAGCGGTGCTCGGCACTCCGGACTACATGAGCCCGGAGCAAGCCAGTTCAAGGGGTGGAAATATTGATACTCGGACGGACGTGTATTCGCTGGGCATCGTGCTTTACGAGCTGCTGGTGGGAGCGCGCCCATTTGAGTTCAGCAAGATGGCGTTTGACGAGGTGCTGCAATGCTTGCGAGAGGAGGACGCGCCCAAGCCTAGCACGAGATTCAACGCGTAAGGGCGAAGTCGACGACCGCAGTGAATCGGGGTACCGATCCGCCGACGCTAATCCACGAACTACGTGGCGATCTCGATTTGATTGTGCTGAAGGCATTGGAGAAAGATCGCGGCCAGCGCTATGGTTCGGCCGCCGATTTGGCAGGCGACTCGGACGGTATCTACGTCATGAGCCGGTGATAGCGCACCCGCGGAGCCTAACTTATCGCGCGCGTAAGTATGTGTGGCGCCATAAGGTGGGAGTGGCATTCGGTGGCGTGCTTCTATCGTTGCTCGTAGCTGCCGCAGTCGGTGAGGGGATTCAATTGCGGCGTATCACCCGGGAGCGTGATCGGGGCGACACAGAAACGGCGATAGCGCAAGCTGTTAATGACTTTTTGCAGAATGACTTACTGGCGCAAGCCAGCGCTGCGACGCAATCGGGTCCGACAAGGAAACCCGATCCCGACCTCAAAGTCCGAACGGCCTTGGATCGGGCAGCCGCGCGGATTACAGGGAAATTCGCGCGGCAATCGGAGGTGGAAGCGGCCATTCGAGACACGATCGGACAGGCGTACACGGATCTTGGTCTGTACCCGGAAGCACGCACGCAATTAGAGCGGGCGGAGAAGTTGCACCGCCGGGTGCTCGGGTCAGAAAATCCGAAGACCCTTAAAACCATGAGCCGCCTCGGGGATATCGCAATTGTTCAAGGCAAATATCCCGAGGCCGAGGAAATGTTAACAAGAACCCTCCAGGTTCAGCAACATGTATTAGGGCCTGACGATCCCGCCAGGCTGGCTTGCATGAACAGTTTGGCCTTCGTATACGAAAAGGAAGGTAAATACGATCAAGCTGAGCCGCTCTTCCGGCAAACCCTGGAGCTTCGCCGTCGAGTGCTTGGGCCTGAGCATCGCGACACGCTCGTTTCAATGAACGATTTGGCAGTCACTTATGCCGAGGAAGGAAACTACCTCCAAGTGGAAGCCTTGTTCAGCCAGATCCTGGATATTAGCCGTCGCGTATTGGGTCCCCAGCATCCAGACACCCTACGTGCCATGGACAACCTAGCGAACGCCTATTCGGCCGAGGGAAAGTACCAGCAGGCCGAACCGCTCTACAATCAGGCAACAGATATCAAGCGGCGCATATCGGGTCCCACGCATTCTGAAACGCTAGATCGATGGGTAATCTGGCGATCGTCTACGAGAGCGAGGGCAAGTATCTGCAGGCGGAGACGCTTGCGAACCAAAAGTTGGCGATCAGCCGTGGCGTACTCGGTCGTGAACACCCGGAGACGCTACTTTCCATCAGCAATCTCGCTGACATCTATATCGATGAGGGCAAGTATAAGGAGGCGGAGGCGCTGCTCGCCCAGACCCTAGAAATCGAGAGTCGCTTGTTGGGCCCCAAGCACCCCTATACGCTTGACACTCTTTCGGAGTTTGCGTGGATGTGCCAACGGAAGGGGGAATATGCTTCGGCCGAGACTTATGCCGCACAAACCTTGAAGGGACGTCGTAGCGCATTGGGTTCGGACAACCTGGATAGCATGACGTCAGCCGCAGACTTGGCTCTGGCCCTTGTTTCGCAGGCGAAATTCAGCGACGGTGAGCGTCCCGCGCGCGAGGCTTTCGAGTTCAACAGCAAAAATCAGCCTGATAACTGGCAGCGATTTCGTGCAGAAAGCCTGCTTGGAGCAAGTGAGGCTGGGCAAAAGAAATACGCAGAAGCTGAACCGCTGTTGCGGGAGGGTTATCAGGGAATGCTAGCGCGAAAAGACCGGATTGACGTGCCCGATTGGTACCATCTGGAGCGCGCTCGCGAATGGATCGCACAACTATATCGTGCGTGGGGCAAGCCTGGGAAAGCTGCTGAGTTTTAGCGACTGGTCGCCATTCGCGTGTGTGAACCAGCGTCAAGAATACGCCATGAGCAGCGTGGAATCCATGATGCCCATGGCGATGCAAGGGTTCGCCAGAACCGCCTTGGCGATTTACATGCTGGCCTATTACGGCAGGTCGTTTCTGATCCGAAGCGCCAGCTTCGACTAAGCCCAGGTCAAGAAGCCAATGGCGGAGGGCTCGGGCGCTGTCGCGGTCCCAAATCGAACGTTAGATTGTCGTATTGGTGATCTACGGTGAAGGATTGCGAAACGACTGGTTTACAAGCGATGCCGAGAAGGCAAGCTCGAAGGGGTCTTGCTCCGCCCCAATCGGGATGGGTGCTAGTGTTACTGCGCCCGTAGATACGTCAGTAACCAGGTTGAACTATCTGGCAGAAGCGTGGCGGAGGGATTCTGGTACACCCGGGGTCGTACGAGGTCTCAATGTGTAGTAGGCGTTGTACTTTACTCTTGGGAAATGACGGGAGAAAGCTCACGGCGATGTGGTATGGCCCCCAGCAGGCAAAGCTGAAGACCGCTGACTCGCCAGGTTTTCAACTATTGAATCGGACAAACTGGATTCGGACACTGCTCATTTCAGGCTACGGAGTCGCACTAGCATTTGCCCTGACGATGCACATGAAGACGATCTGACTGAGGGAGAGGATTTGGTCCGCAGCGGCTTTCGTTTCCTTGTCCTGCTGCCAACTTCACGTAGGCAGTCGCGGGAATCCGGTGGGAAGAGGAGTTATTCTTCCTAGTTGGAATGAATGCATTAGCTGGCGTGCCGCGGTCGAAGAACTTCGGAGGTACGCGAGGCCGTAGCGGGTCAGCAATCATGTCTCACCGCTTACGCTACACTGTCAGGATTGTCGGCTATCGGAACTGATCCAGTTTGACGTAGAGTCGGCGTCAGGTAGAAGTGACCCATGCAAGAGTCACAACTACACTCAGCAAACAACCCAGTCAGGCCGGGGATCACGGCGACGCCGATGCTCTGTATGGCGGCCGTACTAAAGTAGACAACGGGAAGTCCCTTATGGACCTCGTTGTGCGGCGCGCTGTCCGGGAAGACGTACCGCAAATCGCTGAGATGTGCCAATGCTTATGGCCGGACGCGAGTGCCGCGGAGCATGCCCGATCCCTGATCCCGGTCGTTACGTTGCAAACGTCAGGCACGCTTGCTGCTGCTATTTTTTTGGCGCTTACACCGGACGGACAACCAATTGGGTTTGTTGAGGTTGGCTTGCGATCCCATGCCGATGGCTGCGACCCCGCTCATCCCGTCGGGTTCATCGAAGGGTGGTATGTAGCGCCTGCTCATCGCGGTCAGAGGGTCGGAGCGCGCTTGCTCGCGATTGCAGAAGATTGGGCGCGGTCCCAAGGATGCACCGAAATGGCATCGGACACGTGGATAGATAATGTGGCATCTCAATTGGCGCACGAAGCGCTCGGTTTCGAGGTGGTCGACCGCTGCATTCACTATCGAAAGACGCTTTGAGCCGGGTGAGCGAATCGCGACCGTCTTAAGCTGCTAATAGTGATGCGGTGTTTGTTGGTTTGTGGAGCTCATCCCGATGACGAGACGTTCTTTGCCGGTACGATGGCGAAATACGTGAGCGAGGGCGCGCGTGTATGTGTACTGTGCGGCACGAGAGGAGAACGTGGCAATACGGCAGACCTTTGCTCGATTTCGGAGCTGCCAAAGTGGCGTGAAGCGGAACTGAGAAGATCCATGCGGGTCCTCGGGTTGCGGGACGAAGATGTTTTCTTTCTGCCGTACGAGGATCAGAAATTGCATTTGGCGCCGATTCACGAGGCGCGCGACCACATCGTTCGGATCATCCGGAGCGTCCGCCCTCAAGTTGCCGTCAGTTTCGATGTCCATGGGGCGAACGGGCATACGGATCACGTCGCCATGAGCCGCTTCGTTTCCGATGCCTTGCCCGCTGCGGCGGATGAACGTTGCTGTCCCGATGCTGGCGCGCCGTGGGCAGTACAGCGGCTGCTGTGGCAACCACCCGATCTACCCTGGCGGCTGCCCAAAGGCGCGGACCTCCGCAAGTGTTTTGGGACAGACTTTCTGGTGGATGTCCGGCGATTCGCGCATGTAAAGCGCGCGGCCATTCTGGAGCACAAGACGCAGCTTCCGGGATTGGAGCATCTGTACATGCTCGCCGGGAATACGGAGATGACGCTGAATCAGGAGGTCTTCCGGCTGGCGTGGGGGCCGCGTCCAGAAAAGGCGCCTTCGGCGGATTTGTTTGAAGGGCTTGGTTGAGAGTGCTTTACCGGAGCGCCGAGCGCATCAGATCGATATCGTCTTCCAATTCATCCAAAGCCAGCCGGCAGAAGGGACAAACCAGTAGGTGGTCCTCAATCGCGTCGGTCAGGTATTCGTCGGTTCGGCGGAGGGCGTACGCCTCCAGGTCCTCTTCGGAAATGTGCAGATCCAGAGTATCCATGCACTAAGAAAATCGGCAGTTTCGCTCGAAGCTTGATAAAGAAGAATCCGATTACCCGAGGCGATTCGCGGTTTTACTGTTGCTGCTGTTGCTGTTGGGCGAGTTGGATTTGCGCTTCCCGGTCCTGTTCGAGAAATCGCGACCACTCTTCATCGGAGGCTAATTCCTCGTCCGGCGGCAGCACGGCCTCTGACGGCGTCACTCGTACGCGTACCTGAAGTTCGGTCGGCGCGCGTCGCCTTTCATGGTTCCGAGCGCGGGCGGGACATCGGAGTAATCGCGGCCGATCGCCGTGCGGATGTGCCGTGCCGGTGGCCGTGAGATTGTTGGTGGGATCGAAGCCAACCCATCCGAGGCCGGGCAGCAGAGCGTCGACCCACGCGTGCGTGCGCGGCCTCGGCGGAGTGGTCTTCGTCCTCGTCATGGCACAGATACCCGCTCACGTACCGGCACGGGATCCGCAAGATTGCGCAGGAGCGTGATCATGACGTGAGCAAAATCCTGACAGACGCCGCGGCGTGGACGTCAGAACGTGCTCGATGGGCGAGTCAACGGTGGTGCTGGCCCTCTCGTACGCAAAGCGTCTGATACAGGCGTGTGTTGATCTCGCGGACCATGGTCAGGGGATCATCGCGGCGACTTGTCGACGCCGAACTCACGCGCAAACTGCTCGACATCGGCAGACGGGCGCGCGTAGGGGCTCGGCATCAGCATGTCCCAATAATCGTCGGATCGATCAGGTCGTCGAGTTCGCTTCCAGGACTGCAGCCGAGTGACGACGGCAGGTCCAGCGGCGGATCGACTTCAACCAGAGCGTCGGCAATGATGGTCAATTGGCTGATGCGGCTCGGGTATATCGAAGTGATGGACCACATTGCCCAGGTGCCCGGCATAAGAGAAGATGCGGGCGCGCGGGCTGACCGAGAGCTGAAACGTGAAGCAGCGCTGCGTGTTCTCGCTGCGCGGGTGCATGCGCACCTCCATGACGCTCTGCCAGACGGGCTTGCTGTAGCGGTAACGGGTGAAGTGGCGAATAGCGTAAAACATCAGGCCTCGAACGCGGACTCGATCGGATATTCGATGTAGATCTGATACACGGCGCGATGCAGGTTCGCAGCAGTGCTGAATGACGCCGCGCAGAAAATCGTGCAGATCGCGCGACATGATTTCGTCGATCTGCAGCGTAGGCGAGCGAGGAACTCAGCTGGCCGACAATGCGGTCGACGTGGGCTGTTTTGCGGACGCCGCTCGATTCGCGCAATCGCCTCGAGAGCGTCATGCATGCGTTCGGCCGAGTGGCGAACTGAATAAGGGAAGTGTGGGATGCAGCAGGAGGAACTCGGCGACACGCTGGGCGCTTAGGTCGGCTGTGTAGACCTTGCAGTAGGCCTCGAAGGCGGAACAACTGGTGAGCAGGCCGCTCCAGTCGAGGTCGTCAATCGTTTTCGCTGTTGAGGAAGTGCGCGTCGAGAAGGGGCGAGACCGCGCAAGCACGCTCCATGAACTTGCCCAGCTGGATGAAGTGCCAGCCCTCGTCATGAGTCATGGTTTGGTCGGTCACGCCGTAGAAGCGATAGGCGCCTTCGCGAATCGTGTTCAGCAGCCGAAGGAGGTCGGAGTCGGACCTGCAGGCTGGGCCCGGATTGGGTGACTTCATGGTAGAGCTGATTCAGGCGCTCCCACATCTCCGACGTGATCTGTTCGCGCACTTGACTCGCGTTCTCGCGAGCGAAGGTCAGGCACGAGCCGACATAGATGCCCTGTCGGAGACATCGGTAATCATCTGCTTGAACAGGTCCGCAGATTCGACGATGGGGCCGGGCAAAGCGACACCAAGTGAATTGGCGATGCTACGCCAGCGCTGCTCCGCGCTCATGTGTGACGGGATTCAAGAGTAAGCGTGTGATTCGCTTCGAGGACGCGAGCGCAATGATCGACACGTTCCAGATAGCGACTCATCCAGTACAGATTGTCGGCGACGCGAGATAGCATGGTTGCGGCTTTAGTTTTGTAGCACCCATGTGTCTTTCGAACCTCCGCCTTGCGAAGAGTTGACGACGAGGGATCCCTTCTGGAGCGCAACGCGGGTCAGACCACCGGGAACGATGGTGACCTTTTCGCCGAAGAGAACGTAGGGGCGTAGATCGACGTGGCGCGGCTCGATGCGGCCGTCATCCATAAAGCAGGGGGCGGTCGAAAGAGCGAGCGTGGGCTGAGCAATGTAGTTGCGCGGATCCGCCAGAATATAGTTCGCGGAACTTGTCGCGCTGTTCCAGCGTGGCGTGCGGTCCGATGAGCATGCCGTAGCCGCCGGACTCGCCGACTGCTTTGACGACATACTTATCAAGATTGGCGCACACATGATCGCGCGCTTTGTCATCCGTCAACAGCAGAGTTTCGACGTTGTTCAGGATCGGGTCTTCGCCGAGATAGTATTTGATGATTCGCGGCACGTAGGCGTAAATGGCTTTATCATCGGCAACCCCGGTACCGAGCGCATTGGCCAGCACGACGTTGCCGGCAGCGGTAGGCGTTGAGCACGCCCGGCCGCGCCAAGCGCCGAATCGGGACGAAACGCAAGCGGATCCAGAAAGTCGTCGTCTACCCGGCGGTAAATCACGTCGACGCGCTTCAGACCGGATGTCGTGCGGATATACACGACGTTGTCATGGACGATGAGGTCGCGGCCTTCGACAAGTTGGAGTCCCATCTGACGGGCCAGATAGGAATGTTCAAAGTAGGCGGAGTTGTAGACGCCCGGGCGTCAGCACGATGATGGTCGGGATTGGCCCGCCCGTCTGGCGCGAGGGAACGCAGGGTCGATAGAAGCGCCTGGCTGTAGTGTTCGATTGGACGCACGCCGTATTTGCGGAAGAGAGCGGGAAAGGTTTGCTTCATCACCTTCCGGCTGGTGAGCATGTACGAAACGCCGCTGGGCACGCGGAGGTTGTCTTCCAGAACAACAAAGCCGCCATCGGGAGTGCGGATCAGATCGGTACCGCAGACGCTGACATACACATCGCGCGACACACGTACGCCGCGCATCTGGCGGCGGAAATGTTTGCACGTGTAGATGATTTCGCCCGGGATGATGCCGTCTTTCAGGATGCGGCGCTCGTGATAGATGTCCTTGAGAAAGAGGTTCAGTGCCGTGATGCGCTGGGTAAGGCCACGCTCGATGCGGCTCCACTCCTCGTGGCTGACGATGCGGGGCAAGCAGGTCATGAGGGAAGATGCGTTCGGTGCCGTCTTTCCGGCCGTAGACCGTGAACGTGATGCCCTGATTGAAGAAGGATAGATCGGCATCGTGTTTGGTGCGCTGCAGATCTTCACCGGAAAAGCCGAGCAGGTGAGAGGCGAGTTCGCGGTAGTGTGGCCGCGGAAGGCCATCGCCGTCGAACATTTCATCGAAGGCGGCTCCGAGTGGATACTCGGAGAACTGGTCGGCAGGATTGAAAGTGGATTGCGCCCTTGCTGCCATCGTTGTCTCCCTAATTCAGGGCCATTCAACGGGGAACAGGCCGAAATCAGAAATCTGCGATAACTTCCACTGTACCCGACCTACCGTTGCAGGGCAAGCAGGTCGTCCTCCCTCGCTTATTGAAGTTTTGGATGAGCCGGACACGCTAGATTGGGTACGTGCTTGAACTGAGCGCGACCGAAATGGCCAAGCGGGTGCTACAAAAGGAGATATCGTCCCGCGAACTGGTGGCAGCCCATCTGGATCGCATCCGCGGATTAACCCGTCATTGAATGCAGCAGTTGAGATTCTCGGATCGAAGCGCTGCGGGAGGCCGAGAGCGCGGATCGGATTTAGCGCACGGACGAGTGCGCGGTCCACTGCACGGTGTTCCGTTTTCGATCAAGGATTCGATCGACGTTGCCGGGGTTCGCACGACGGGAGGCACTTGGGGCCGCCGCGAGGCGGAACCGGCGACATCGGATGCGACGCTTGGTAGGCCGTTTGCGAAATGCCGGCGGAATCCCGATCGCCAAGACGAATCTGCCGGACCTTCTTTTCTCTTTCGAGACGGACAATCTGATCTTTGGGCGTACGAACAATCCCTATGATCTGACGCGGACGCCAGGTGGCAGCAGCGGAGGCGAATCGGCATTGATCGCCGCGTGTGGGTCGCCGCTTGGGCTGGGCAGTGACTGTTTGGGCAGCGTACGCGTGCCCGCGGCGTTTTGCGGGATCGCGAGCATAAAGCCGACCAGTGGGCGTTTGCCTCGAACGGGACATGTGCCCGCGGCTGGATTATGGTTCGAGTCTCTTTGGCAAATAGGACCGATGGCGCGGCATGTTGAGGATCTCGAACTTGCGATGGAGTTGCTGAGCGGCGAAGATGGGGAGGACTGGACTGCCCGCCTGTTCCCCTGCTTCCGGCAGAACCGGTGCGCCGGGTTGCGTTCTTCACTGACAACGGCTTCGCTCCTTGTACGGCACAGGTTCGGCAGGCTGTCCAGGACTGTGCGTTGTTTCTTGAAAGCGCCGGCATATCGGTAGAGGAGGCCCGGCCGCCCGGCCTCGAGCATTGCTACGAACTGGAATTAGCCATCCTCGGAGCTGATGGCGGGGATAGCGTCGATTCGTATCTTAAGGACGTCGGCAGCGATCGCGTGCATCCTTTACTTACCAACTTTGTCGATCGTATGCGTGTGTTTCGGGCGGATGCTGTCACGTTCGGCCAACGCTGGCAGCAATGGGACAGTTATCGCGTCGGGATGCGACGGTTCTTCTCGCGCTTCGATGCGGTGCTTTGTCCTGTGTATTCGCAACCTGCGCTGCGGCACGGCGAGTCTATGCAGGACGAGCCCTTTCGCGGGTTCAGCTATACAATGGCGTGGAGTTTGGCAGGGTACCCTGCCGCAACTGTTCGTTGGAGCAGTGTGGGCGAGTTGCCGATCAATGTCCAGGTCGTAACAAACCCATGGCGCGATCTCACGGCACTGTCGCTGTGCAGGCAAATTGAAGAACAGTCCGGCGGCTGGCAGCCTCCCCAAGCTCTAGCGAGCCTGCAGTTTACCGATTGATCACAGTCCAGATAGGATTTACGCGGGCGAAGTGTCAGGCATGCCGATCGTTTTTTAGAATGGAGGTGCGCGACTGGCGAAGGTGGGTGTAACCATCAAGAAGCGCTTTTCCGCTGACGCATCGACCGCCTGGGTGCTCCAGATCAAATACCAGAGCTGGAGAATTTATGCGTTACGGGATGAATCCGCATCAGGCGGCTAGAGCAGTAGAAGGAAAACTGCCGGTTGCCGTTGTTAACGGCGAGCCCTCCTTAATCAACTACCTTGACGCGCTCAACGCCTGGCAACTCGTGCGAGAAGCGCGCGAAGCTATTGGACGCCCCATCGCTGCATCTTTCAAACACGTATCCCCGGCAGGTGTCGCCACGGCCGGAGTGATCGATGCGTGCATGCAAGAGAGTTGGGGCGTATCTGATGTCGCCAGTGATTCGCTTCTCTCCGCCTACATTACGGCTCGGGATGCCGATCCGAAGTCGTCCTTTGGCGACATGATCGCGGTATCAGAGCCAGTCGATCAACCTTTCGCAGATTTTGTAGGCCGGATTGTAGCCGACGGTATTATCGCTCCTGCCTTCGAACCAGGCGCAATCGATAAGCTCAGCTCGAAGAAAGACGGCCGCTTTCTGGTATTGCAGGCAGATCTAGCTTATGCTCCGCCAGAATGGGAGATTCGCGAAGTCTTCGGCATGCGATTTGAGCAACAGCGCAACATTGCTCCCATCAGCCCAGCAGTTTGGAATTCTGCAGATCTAGGGACAGCTGCAGCTCACGATGCAACGCTCTCACTCATCTGCCTTCGTTATACGCAGTCGAATTCGGTTGCTTTGTTCAAGGACGGACTATCAATAGGAATTGCAGCAGGGCAACAAAATCGTGTAGATTGTGTTCGGCTTGCCGCCGCGAAAGCGCGCGTCTGGTGGCTGCGACGTCATCCCAGAGTCCGGGCGCTACAAACGACGCAAAAGATAACCCGGCAGGATCGACTCAATTGGCAGATTCGCTTTGCGGAAGGAGCAATGACGTCGATGCAGCTTCGCGAATTCGCATCTCTGTTCGGCGACGCTGCAGCCAACGAGTTTACCGACACATCCTGGCGTGGTTCTTGGGTGAATACGCTTGGGGACGTGACCATGGGTTCTGACGGATTTCTCCCGTTCCGGGACAATGTCGATTACGCCGCCGAAATTGGTGTTAAGACGATCATTGAACCTGGCGGATCCGTTCGAACTCCCGACGTTCGTGCTGCCGCTCAAGAACTTGGGATTACTCACATCGAAACCGGTCTGCGCCTGTTTCATCACTGAATCGTTATTCACCTTCGCGCACCTTGCTACCGCCGATCAGGGGAACTTCTGGCCGTTTCGGTTTCCCCTCGACAGGCAAACAAGCCTCAGGCCCTGCGCTAGGTTAATCGGCCCAACTCGAGTGTGAACGAATCGTTGTTCGGCGCCTCCGCGCCAATCCCGTCATTGCGGCGTACGATGGTCCCGCCCGTAACTGTAATCTCCGCCCCTTCGGCTTCGGCGCGATGCTTGTAAATCCAGCCTGGAGCATCACCGGTCGTCATCAGGCGAGACATGCTGAAATCGCGCAAATCCAGCGCATAAACCGGAGTCTCTCCAAGACGGCGAGCTTCTGGGTAACCTAGTCCGCCGACAACGTAAATAAGGTTCCCGATGAGCGTTGCGGTATGGAAATCAGTGGGCGCGAACACTGCTTCCGGGTAGCCCAATATTCGAGCGGAAAAGCCTGGCTCGCAAATGAACACGTCGTTATAAATACAGAGGTCTTCGTCGTACCGGTCTTCGTGCTCACCTCCGATTAGAACGATCCGAC
Source organism: uncultured Acidobacteriaceae bacterium (assembly GCA_963795905.1). Taxonomy (GTDB): domain Bacteria; phylum Acidobacteriota; class Terriglobia; order Bryobacterales; family Bryobacteraceae; genus Bog-105. Next base: position 436,734 of record CAWCJG010000007.1, read on the forward strand.
CGTCCTCCAGAGCAGAAACGGACTGGCCGAAGCGCTGAGCGCACCAGATCGGCGCGCCCTCGGGACGGAATCCGAATAGCTGAGCTACGTCAGCAGCCGAAAGCCCGGAAGCGATCATCGCTTTCCAGAACGGCTCATCCATCGATTCCGGGTTCGCGGCGCCGAACCGTCGCGTGGGCGCGCGCTGAACCTGCGTGCTGTCAACGTCCAGTAGAAAGTAATGAGACTGGGGCGGATAACCAAGCAGGGAACGCGCTCCAGAGAATGACAGGTCCGCTGGATCGGCCTCGGCGTCGAGGAGCAAGCGCACAATTTGGCCGTCTTCTGCACGGCCTAAAACGCCCTGCCCGTACTGTCGCCGGTTGACATCCGCGCCCGCCGCCACGAGGATACGTGCTGAATGAACATCACTCTCTTCAACCGCGGCGATGAGAGCCGATGTCCCCACTTCGCTGGTTTGTTCGACAGGTATACCGATGGACAGGAGCCACTCCACCAGACGCGTTGCTATATGCGGCACGAATCAGAGCGTCATACCCCTGATCTGTACAGAAACGGACATCTGTACCGTGCTCGATCAAAAAGGACAGCTTAGATAAGTCCCCGCAGTCGATCGCAGCTCGCAACGCGTTTGCGGTAACGGTTCCTGTTCGAACTTCAAAATGAACGTCTGCCCCATGCTCGACCAGCAAATGCAGCATATCGACCGAAGCGTTTGGACTCAAAGCCACATACATTAGCGGGGTATGGTCGTGCGGATCCACTCCGTTTACATCTACTGCCTGCTCCAAAAGCTTCTGCACACCGGTACGTCGCCGTTGAACGCGCGCCGGTGCAAGTCGAAGGGAATCATTCAAATCAATCCTACTGACTAGATGTCAACCTGTTCGGTACTTCTCCGCAATACGTCAACAAATGGACCGCTTGTTCCATTGAAAGATGGACCCGGTCTTTCAGCGGCGGAGTTGTTCAGCCCACGAAGGTGAGTCACTGCTTGAGGATGTGAGCCAATCTCCGAGAACGTTCCCGGAATCAACGTCGACAAGTAGGCACTCGTTTGCACCACCATCACGAGAGCCCGTTGAATACGCTACCGCCTTACCGCCGCGCTCAAATTTCCAGTCCCAAACAATGGGGTCGCCAGAGATGCGCCGAACGATGTGGGCATTCCGATAGAGCACGAGCGTGAACGCATCTGGGTCGATGGGTGACGGAGAGGAAGTATCTTCAAACTCGGCAAGCCAGCCGACGGATACGTGATCTGGCGAAATGGCGGGCGCCCCAAATTGAGTTTGATGCGGCAGCCGCGGCGCCAACACTTCTTTGCCGTTTAAAACCTTTATATGCAATTGGCCAGAATCGTCGAGGCGGACGCCGTCGTAGAGGAGCCTCTCAGCAGGCGCAGCACCGAGGAGAACAATCATCACAGACGAAAGCACGAATCGTTTGTGGATGTGAATCGTCGCCATTTATGTGCCGTTCTTGATGGTAGTACGGGCCGACTCCGGCCGCCGCCAGAGCCCAAATCAATTGCGCGCTGACCGTTCGCCCATGCGTTTCGACCGCTCGTTCGAATTTCCCGCTGTTGTTCTCAGTTCGGCTGCATGATCGTTCCATGAAACGAACTGTTCCGATCTTCACAATGTTGCTGGCAGCAGCCCTGATCCCGGCAAAAGGGCAAAGCGCTCGCGCGTTCGACGTTCAAATTTCAGGCCATGGCAAGCCTGTCGTTCTTATTCCCGGGCTCGCCTGTTCAGGAGAAGTCTGGACCGAGACAGTGCAACACCTGAACGCGGAAGGGTACCAAACCTACACGCTGACGCTGGCGGGCTTCGGCGGTACAACTCCCATCCACGCCGATGAATATTTACCAACAGTGCGTAAGGATCTGGTTGCTTACATTCAAGAACAGCATCTTGAGAAGCCTGTGATTATTGGTCACAGCTTGGGAGGATTTCTCGCGCTATGGCTCGCGGCGACGAACCCGGATGTGCCCGGCAAGGTGATCAGCGTAGACGGACTGCCGTTCCTGGCGGGCGTGATGCAGCCGGGAACCACGGACGAGCAGGCAAAGCAGATGGCCGCCCAAATCCGCAACGGGATGGCGCAGGCGGGCCCGGCACAATATGAGGAGCAGGCGAAAATGTCGCTGCACTCCATGATTACCTCCGATGCCAGTTTCGAGCGCGAGCTGAAGGTCGACTTGTCATCCGACCGCGCCACCGTCGCGCAGGCAATGGGCGAGCTTCTCAGCACTGACATCCGCCCGGATATGAGCAAGATTAAATGTCCGGTGGAAGTGCTTGGGTCATGGATTGCCTACAAGCAGTACGGTGCGACGCACGACGGTGCCGCTAAACTGTACGAGAGTCAATTTAATGGCAATGCCCACATTTCTGTCGCGATGTGCGATACGTCGAAACACTTCATCCAGCTTGACGATCCCGCCTGGTTCTACGCACACGTGGACGCTTTTCTGAAGGACTAACGTGCTGAGCTGGCGCATCACGCCGGGCAGGCGCATTTACTATTGGGCCCTCCAGATATTGGGCTGGGGGGCGTACGGCGGGTACGTTGAGTTCTTCATTCGTGGAACCGATAATCCGCGTCTGAAGTTCGTCCAGTGGCCGATCGTCGTGCTGTCACATATGTTCGGCTCGCACGCTCTGCACGCGGTGATCAAGGGACGCGGTTGGATCGGCGTCTCCATACGCAAGATCGCGTTGCCGCTGCTCCTGTCGATGGTGACGATCGATCTCGGCGTACAGGCCGTGTGCCTCGCGGTGGCACTCTTGTTGGGCGTAGTTACGGTGCGCGAGTACGCTCTTCTTGCGCCGTTCTATTTGATTACGGCAGTCGTTCTCTATTCCATCTGGTCCGGTATCTACTTCGCGTTTGAATATGGCTGGTTATACCGGAATGCACAGATGCGCGAACTGCGGCTGCAAACCTCCCTGCAGCAGGCGGAACTCGCAGCGTTGCGTTCGCAGGTCAATCCCCATTTCCTATTCAACTGTTTGAACAACGTTCGATCATTGATTGCCGAAGACCCCGAAGCGGCGCGCACGATGCTGCTGAAACTATCTGAGTTGCTGAGACACTCGCTGGACGTCGCGCAGAGGGATCGCATTCCGCTCGAGGCTGAACTGCATGTCGTCGAAGCGTATCTGGATTTGCAGAAGCTGCAATTTGAGAGTCGCCTGCACTGGCACGTAGAAGCCAGCGAAGAAAGCATCGGACGGCAGGTTCCGCCGATGCTGCTGCAGCAACTAGTCGAGAACGCGGTAAAGCACGGCATCAGCAAGCTTCAGGGCGGCGGTAAGATCTACGTTTCCGCACAGATTACGACCGGCCGGGATTTGGAGTTGCGGGTCGAGAATACAGGCGCTCTCGCGGCGCAATCCGCTAATGGGGTTGGTCTGCGCAATGCTCGCGAACGGCTCGAGTTCCTGGGTGGGAAGAATGCGCGGCTTGACCTGGAACAAGTCTCTTCAGATACGGTGAGGGCGCGCGTTCTATTACCGTTGGAGGCGCAATGACGGCGCTGATTGTGGACGATTCGCGGCTCGCGCGAGCAGAGATGAAACGGCTGCTCGCAAGTCATCCCGACATCACCGTAATCGCCGAAGCGTCCGATACCGACGAAGCCGATGCAGTGTTTCGCGCCCGCGAGCCCGATCTCATTTTCCTGGACATCGAAATGCCCGGCAGGAGCGGCCTCGATTGGCTGGCATCCCTCGATCGCGCGCCTATGGTGATCTTCTGCACCGCTTATGGCGAGTTCGCCGTAGATGCCTTCGAACGCAATGCCTTGGATTACCTGGTGAAACCGGTGCAACCGGAGCGGCTCGGTAAGTCGCTCGAGCGGGCGCGCGCCTTGTTCGCCCAGAATGCCGCCCGCGCGGGTAAACAGACTCTCACGGCAACGGATCGCGTGTTCGTTAAGGACGGAGAGAACTGTTGGTTCATTCGCTTGGCTGACGTGCGCTTGTTGGAGGTTGAGGGAAGCTATACGCGGCTGTATTTCGGAGAACAGAAAGCGCTGATTCCCAAGACACTGAATCAACTCGAAGCGAGACTCGATCCGGAGTTGTTCTTCCGCACCAGCCGCCAGCACATCGTAAATCTGCAATGGGTGAAATCGATCGACGCGTCCATATCGGGCGGCCTCGAGCTGATGCTGAAAGACGGCCGAACGGTTGAAGTCTCCCGCCGCCAAGCCCAGAAATTTCGCGACGCTACTAGCCTGTAAATTGCCGGGCGCCAACTGCTAGGCTTGACGCAATGAACAGTATCGAGCCGGCGGTCGACCGTGGAACGGGCTTCGTTCGCGAACTGGGGTTGTTCGACTCCACGATGATCGTCATCGGATCGATGATTGGGTCGGGCGTATTTCTAGTCAGCGCCGATATGTCGCGCAATATTGGCAGTCCTGGTTGGCTGCTGATTGCGTGGCTGTATGCGGCCGCAGCCACGGTAGCTGCCGCTCTCTCGTATGGCGAACTGGCAGCCATGATGCCGCGCGCGGGCGGCATGTACGTCTATCTGAGAGAAGCGTTCTCCCCTCTGCTCGGGTTTCTTTACGGCTGGACTTTGTTTACAGTGATTCAAACGGGCACAATCGCGGCAGTAGCGGTCGCGTTCGGGCGCTTCACCGGAGTGCTTGTTCCGGCCATTGCGGAAGATCGATATCTGATCCGCCCCATACACTTGTCGAGCGGGTATGCGGTGTCGTTGTCCACCGCGCAACTGACTGCAATCTTAATCATCATCCTGCTGACCTGGACCAACACGCGCGGGGTCCATTACGGCAAGATCGTGCAGAACGTTTTTACGTCGGCCAAGATCGTGGCGTTGGTCGCATTGATTTTGGCAGGCTTCCTATTCTGGAAGCACGATGCTGTCGCGGCGAACTTCGGGCACCTCTGGAATGTGCGGGATGTCACGCCGATCGTTCCCGGGCTGACAGCGCTGACTGCTTACGGTCTGTTTGCTGCTATCTGCGTATCGCAATCGGGATCTCTTTTCGCAGCCGACGCCTGGCACGACATCACGTTCGCCGCGGGAGAGGTGAAAGATCCAGGCCGTGTGATGCCGCGCGCGCTGGTCCTCGGCACGATCTGTGTAACCGGTCTGTATGTGCTCGCGAACGTAGCGTATCTGCTGGTCCTTCCGCTGACGAGCATTCAGCATGCACCTTCAGACCGCGTGGCCACAGCAATGTTGAATGCGATCTGGCCCGGTCTGGGGGCGGGTCTTATGGCGATAGCGATCATGATTTCGACCTTCGGCTGCATCAACGGACTGATACTCGCCGGGCCCCGCGTGTATTACTCGATGGCGAACGACGGTCTGTTTCCCAAGCCCGCCGGGCGTCTCAATCGCGCGCACGTTCCGGGTTGGTCGTTGATCGCGCAATGTATTTGGTGCGCGCTGCTGATTATTCCGCGCACGTACAATCCTGCCACCAACACTTACGGAAATCTGTACAGCAACCTGCTCGACTATGTGATCTCGGCGGCACTGATTTTCTACGTGCTGACGATCGCGGGCGTAATCCGTCTGCGCTTCAAACAGCCGGACTTCACCGCGCCCGTATCGCGCGCCCGGATATCCCGTGATTCCGCTCGTCTACATCGTCGCGGGAACAATCGTGTTGCTGTCTCTCTTCGTATACCGCCCGGCAACCACCTGGCCCGGTCTGATTATCGTTATCTGCGGCTTGCCGGTGTATTGGCTGTTCACGCGAGAACGAGCGTAAGTGCTAGTCAATTTACCTCGGGCGATTTCGATAGGACATCGAAGCCGATATAGGAACTTGCCGTAACTGAGCGATGTCCAGCGGGCGCCGTGGCGGTCAACTGCAAATAGTAATGTCCGGGCGGCATTTGCTCCGCGAGTCTGATGGACCCGGAGATTGCATGGACGTCTTGTCCTTGCACGGGAGCGAGTTCCACTGGCTGCCTCACAATCGACTGCCCGTCGCGAATGAGTTCGAGCGAGCCCTTCACAGCGCCTTGCTTGATGTTTCCGGCTGTTTCCAGAAGCGAAACAAACTCAAGAACACTGCCTCGGTGCGAACTGGCGCAACGCGGCAGAATGGCCCGTGTAACGCTCTCCGGATGGCAGAGACGCTTTATCGAGAAAAGGTGTGGTGAGTGCGAGTTCCTGCTTCTTGAGATTGGGAATCGGTATGAATTCACCGGCCGATCCCAACGCATTCGAGTTGTCATCCCGCACCGCCGCGCGGACCTGGTAAGCGCCAGGCGGAGGCGCCGGCACATCCATTTCGAACAGCAACCCGTCACGCCGGGTCTGCGGCAGTTGCTGATCTTTAACATCGAACACCAGTTTCTTGCTGATCAGCGCGAGCGGTTTGGTTGAGTACCCGACTGCCGTGACCATCAGTTCCAAGTTCGCCTCCTCGGTGCCGTTCGGTCGAGGCACAAACTTCAGATTCTTGGCATCGACATAGATCAGATTGCGGACGGTCGATTTGCCATCGGTGGTCTTGGTGTAGAAGGGAGAGAGCCGGACCAGGATATCGGCTTCGCGGAAAAGCGATCGAAGCGCGAGGCGCAGTTGCGTGTCCGCGTTAAGCTTCGGTTCGGCTGCCTGATCGGTTTCTGCCCAAAAACCCTTGCGCGAGCGCACCGTCAAACCATGCGATTTCACTCGGACCGCTAAACGCTTAAAATCGACCGCGCCGGACTTCGTCACCCTGATATCTTCAGGCGCCGAAAATCCGATCAGATAATACCCGTCCTGATCCACTTCGATCTCCGTCAGTGCGTGCGCAAATCCGTTTGAGTTCACAACGGCAAAGCCACCCGTAGGCTCGGTAACCCACTGCATCCCTGCTTCGCCCTTATACGTCTCACCCGTGTAGACGGAATTCATAAACGGATCCAGTCCCTGCATATCGATTCCGTACAGAACCGTGCCAGTGCGGTTCGCTGAGTCGATGAGATCTCGATAAGCGCGGATCAGGTCGGGGTCATAGGCATTAGCAAAGCTCATCTGAGCCGTGCCGTTTCCATTCGGTAGCGTGGAGGCTCCTCCGAAGAAAATACCCGGGCTGAATATCGCGATCGCCTTACGGCCCCCCACAGGACGAAGCTCAGCGATCAATTCCTCCAGGCTATTCAATATCATCTCCGTCGCGCCAAAACGGCCGTATACGCCACGCGCAAAGATGTCCCGCGAAACGCTCCAATGGATCGAATCGATAGCGGCATTCAGGACGCGTTTGTCGGAGGTGAACTCCTGAAACACGCTGTTGAAATGAAGCGTGTCCCAGATGGCAACGAGATCTCCGGGTCGCATTTCTTCATTGACCCACTTGTGCAAGTCTCGCTTGAGCAGGTGGATCTGGTCAAACGTCAGGGTGAGATCGTCCACAAGGAGGACCATGCAGCGGCGCACCTCAGCGGGTTTTACGACGTCGGCAATCAGGGCCAAAGCGCTGCCATTCACCGACGGGCCAGCCAAATTGATGCAGGAGAACTTGGTGATGGCGCTTGCGGGCTCCCGTCGAGTAAGACTTCAAAGTCCGAAGGCTTGAGGTCAGTGACATGGCGTCCGTGCCGATCTGTCACTTCGGCATGAACCTGGATCAGGGTGGACGTTACAGAAAACACCGCGCTCTTGTCCTCAGAGGGGCGAACGACGGTCTGTTCGGGAACATTCGCAGGCTGCTGCCCAAACGTCAACAAAGCACAAAACGCAAACGAGCCAACAGCCGCGAAGAATAGCGATATCCTCCGATGTGCGATTTCATCATAGACCTGAGTCGGCGAAGCAGGGCCGGTTCGTCACCGCCGCTACAATGAAAGCTTGGAAAACCGGCGTATGTGCCCGAACTGTCGGGCATTCATCAACATCTCCGATAGAGTCTGTCCTTATTGTGGCGTGCAACTCGGGCCGCGGGTGGTGGACGTACGGCGGTCGGAAGTGGCTTCCTCGTTTTTGCCGAGGCTGACCACGGCGACGCTGGTTATTTTATTCCTCAATCTCGCTTTCTTTCTGCTCGAGATTGGCGTGCAGGCCGCGGTCGGCGGCGGTGTCAACCTGCTGCACATTCGAATCGATCTCGGCTTCAGCTTCGGACCATATAACTTCGGCGGTCAGTGGTGGCGACTGATCACAGCAGGGTTCCTGCATGAGGGATTGCTGCACATCGCGATGAACTCTTACGCGCTGCTGATCCTGGTCACCGAGGCCGACCAATTCTACGGAACCAGCCGATTCATCGTCGCCTATGTATTTTCAACTCTCACCGGCTTCCTGCTGAGCTGCCTCCTACACCCGCAAGCCGCGTCCCTGGGTGCGTCGGCCGCAGCTTTCGGGTTGATGGGCCTGATGCTTGCCATGACGGTTGGCAAGCGGGTACACCCCCTGGCGCATCTGGTGCGAGCCCAATACACACAGTGGCTGGTGTTCGGACTCGCTCTGAGTTTTTGGGGAAGCACCGATTGGGCCGCGCACATCGGTGGCTTTCTGGGCGGTTTCTTCGTCGGACTGGTGGCGGGGCTTCCCACTCTTCCCGGCAGCCCGAGGGAGAATTTTTGGAAGACCGCTGCCGGTTTCGCTGTCGCGCTAACAGTGTACTGTTTCTATCGCGATTTCATCTGGGTGATGCATGCCGCGCGCGGCAGGTGACGTGTTATTGAGGCGCGACCAACCCCTTGCGGATGGCGAATAACACCAACTCGGCAGTACGGTGAATATTCATTTTTTCCATCAGATTGGCTCGGTGTACCGATACGGTGTTCACGCTTAAGTCGAGCAGCGCGGCAATTTCTTTGTTGCTCTTTCCCTGCGCAATCAACTGCAAAACCTGCTTCTCGCGCGCGGTGAGCCGCTTCAATTCGTCGTCTGCGTCGGACGAAACATAACGCAGGCCGGAGCCGATGAATCGCTTGCCTTCGGCTACCGTTGTGACCGCTCCAACAAGATCCACATCGATTGCGCTCTTGAGCAAATAGCCTTTCGCGCCCGCGTCTAAAGCATTGCGTACGTAATTATCTTCCGCGTGCATGCTGAGAATCAGTACCTGTGTATCAGGCTGATGCTTGACGATTTCCTTGGTTGCCTGGACGCCATCCAGTTCGGGCATAGAAAGATCCATGACCACCACCTTGGGCTTCAGTTCGTTGGTCATGCGGATGGCTTCCACACCATTGCTTGCCTCTCCGATCACCTGCATTCGTTCGTCGTCTTCGAGGATGCGCCGAAATCCTCGCCGTACCAGGCTGTGATCGTCCGCCAGAAGAACAGTTATTGCTTCAGTCATGATTCTCGAAAAAGCACCTCATTTGTCTCTGCACCCTCCATCTCGTCCATCTGGGCCCGCTCCTGATGTAGCGGTACGTGCAGACGGACCGTTGTGCCTTCGCCCGGGCGCGATTGGATCGTTAGTTCGCCATTCACCAGCTCGGCCCGCTCATGCATGGCAGTCAAGCCTAGCCCGGGACGTTGCCTCTTGCGCGTAGCGGGCAAGCCGGACCCATGATCTCTGACGGTTAACGTCAGGTCTTCGTCACCAAAAAATAGCTCAACTTCCGCCGAATTACTTCCTGAGTGCTTGGCCACGTTCGTGAGCGCTTCCTGCAGGATTCGGAAACAGTGTGTCGCGCGCGCTCCTGTAACCTCGATGACATCCCCGCTGACGCGCACGTCCGTTTGAACCCCGGTCTGTTTCTGGAACACGCCTGCATACCATTCCACGCCTTTGGCGAGACCGTAGTCGTCCAGGATTGCCGGATGGAGCATCTGAGAGAGGCTGCGCATCTTCTCGAGCGTCTGTTGTGTAATCTCGCGTACTTCGCTGAGCTCTGTCCGGAATGGTGAATCCGGTGGAAGGCCCTTTCTCTCGGCGCGACTTAACATCGCTCCTACCGCGGTCAGGATTTGGCCGAACTCGTCGTGCAATTCTCGTGAAACAGACCGCAGTACCTCTTCCTGCACCGAGATCAGCCGCGCCGCCAGCACGCGCCGCTGCCGCGCCAGCATCTCCATGCGATCGAAAATGCGCCGGTTCGAGTAGATCAGGTAGCCGCTTGTCAGTACGATCGCGATCATTGCGGCGATCACGAACACATAGATATCTTGTTCGGCCCCTGCATAGATCGACGCAATCTTCGAATCTGCCCACTCCTCCGCTTGATTGTTTGCGGCCAGCAGTCCGGATATATCCCGTTCCAGGACGAGCTGCTGGTCGGGTATAAGACCGGAAGCGAGAGTTCGCGCCTCTTTTATCCTGCCGGCATGCGCCAGCACGAACATACGGTCCGTCACGATCCAGAAGCGGGTGACTGCTTTCTGAAGCTCGCCGCGCGAGACGGATTTGTCAGGACTCGGAGCGAACTGCTCGTCCGCCTTAATGGCCGAGGTGAGTTCCTGTTTGGCGAGCGCAAACTCGTCTTCGTAGTCGAGGATGTCCAGATCCCGGCGTTGTTCGATGTTCTGGAGCTTCATCCCAAGCGTGTTGACGTCATTTTGAATACGCAACAGTTCCAGGGAGTCGTGGCGGCCCCGATCCACCGTTTCGTTCTGCAACTGCCGCAAGCGCGCAAGTTCGTGCAACGAATATGCGGAAAAGCAGGCGACCGTCAGCAACGTGACGAGCAATCCGAACAAGAGACGGATGGTGGGCGATTTACTCAAGCGTTGCCAATTCCTGGGGGCTCTCATATTACATGACGAAATGACTACTAGATTTGTTGCAGAAGGTAGGGATCAAAAGTCTTATGGGACCTATTGGGGACGAATTTTCTTGTTTTTGCAGTGAATACTACTCCGGCGCAGTATCCGAACCGGTATCGGCGGCCGTGAACCAAAACACGCCGGCGCGGATTTCGAGAGCCCGCACCGTATCCCCGATTCGCACCGGCCGACCCTCGATCCTGCCTGTCACGCGCTCACCGGTTTCGAGCGCAACGATCGCGATTTGATACGGAGCCTGGTCCGCTAGTCGCGCTGGGGCAGAATGCACCACGGTCTCGGTGTATATAGTTCCCGTCACGAGACCGCTCCGAGAATGCTGATGACACACGTTCCGCCTGACCCGCCCAGGTTTTGGGCGAGCCCTAGAGATGCCTTCGCGAGTTGCCGTTCCCCGGCATCGCCTCTCAACTGCATGACGACGTCACAAATTTGTCCTACTCCTGTCGCTCCCACAGGATGTCCCTTAGCCTTCAGGCCGCCACTTGTGTTGACGGGTAGTTTCCCGTTGAGAGACGTCGCGCCGGACGCGGCGAACGGGCCGCCGCCGCCCTTCTCGACAAAGCCCAAATCCTCGGTTGCAATGATTTCCGCAATCGTAAAACAATCGTGTACTTCCGCAAAATCAATGTCGCGCGGCTCACAACTGGCCGCTTCGTAGGCCTGCAGGGCGGCGCGCCGAACCGCCGGGAACTCCGTGATATCTTCCTTTCGGTCGAGGGGCACAAAATCAGAGGTCTGCGCCACACTCAAAATCTTTGCGTAACGCGAGGTGTGGCGGTGAGCGCGATAGGAAGGCACAAGCACCACCGCGGCCGCGCCATCGCTAATCAGGGAGCAATCGTACACGGTCAATGGATCCGCCACCGGTTTGCCTGCAAGCGCCTGCTCCAGCGTGATTACCTTGCGCATGTGCGCTAGCGGATTCAACGCTCCATTTGCGTGATTTTTCACCGAAACAGCCGCCAGGTGCTCACGCGTTGTTCCGTACTGATACATGTGGCGGCGGGCGATCATCGCGAACAACGCCGGAAAAGTCGCTCCGGCCAGTCCTTCGCCCGACATGTCTCCGGCGCCGGCCAGGATCTCGCTCACGATCGGCGTCGGTTGGGTCGTCATCTTTTCCACACCGGCGACCACGACGGTGTCGTACAAACCTGTGGCAACTGCCTGCCAACCATGAAAGAATGCTGAACCGCTGGACGCACAAGCATCTTCTATACGGGTGCAGGGAACGCCGATAAATCCGGCGGAGCCGGCAACATACGGCGCCAGATGGTTTTGCCCGACAAATGACGGTCCGGCGAAGTTTCCGAGAAAGAACGCCTCCACTTCACGCGCCTGCATATTGGCGTCGGTCAGAGCATGCCCGATTGCCTCAACCGCTAACGCCCGCAGGTCCTTGTCCGGAAAAGCGCCGAATGCGGTCTTTCCGAGACCGATTACCGCAACTGGCCGCATATAGATTTAAGATAGCGTCCATGCGGCAGTGTGTTTGCACGTTTCCGCAGGTTGAACGTCATTTCTTCTGGGAATGGTGCAGAACGAAGGCGCGGCGGCCGTTGATCGGGCCGGGAATGATGCGTCGGAGGTGTGTGTGAGCGACCCTCTGCCGCCTATCTCCGACTCGTCCGTCCATGCCGAATCGGATGCACAAACACGCTTCGTCCAGCAGCATCTCCGGCGGATTTTCCTCTTGATTTATCGCATCGTCGGCAACGTGGAAGACGCGCAGGACCTGACCCAGGAAACATTTATCAAGGCATTGCAGCGGCAGACTCAGTTGAAGGATCTCGATCGCGCCGCCCACTGGCTCTCCCGGATTGCGAGCAACACCGCGATCGATTTCCTACGCCGCCATCGCCGCATCACCCATACCGATCTCAATGAAATCTCCGAACGAGCCGGCAATTTTGAAAATCCAGAGGAGTGGGTGCTCCGGGGGGCAAAAACTGTCGTCGACACTGTTGACGATCTGAGAGTGCCGCGCGGGACGGAAGGATCGCCGAGCTGTCCAGGCTGGGAGAGAAACGGCCGCGAACCTGCTCAGGGCCATCGAACGATTCAAGGCCCAAGAAACCCAACGGACTCCCATTGGCGATGTGCTGCCCTACGTCAACATGGTCATGCAACAGGCTGCAGGGACACGATTTCATTCGAAATCTCACGGTGGCGGGCAGCCTCCGAAGGTTTTCGGAAACGATAAAGGATGTTGACATCATTGCCACTTCGCTCGATCCGAATGAAGCCTTTGAAGTCTTTCTGACGTTTGCCCGGCATCAAGGAGGTCATCGCTCGGGCCCACGAAGCTCAGTGTCATAACCGAGCGAGAGTTTACAGATCGACTTTCGCATTGTCCCCAATGAAGCCTACGGCTAGTTGCTTCAGCACTTTACCGGCAGCAAGGCCCCACAACGTCCAGCTTCGTGAGTATGCGCTCAAACGCAGACAGAGTCTGAAGTGAATACGGCATTGTCGACCTGGAGAGCAAGGAGCGCATTCCCTTTGCCACGGAAGAACAGTTTTACGCCGCCCTCAATTTGCCCTGGATCTCGCCCGAGATCCGTGAAGGAACGGGCGAGCTGGACGCGGCCGTACAGGCTATTTGCCCAACTTGGTGAATGAATCCGAGATACGTGGTGATCTGCACGTCCACACGAATTGGAGTGACGGGACGGCGACCATTGACGAAATGATTTCAGGGGGGCTGGCTGGGGATATGGATACATTGCCATCACCGATCACTCTCCGTCACGGGGAGGCAACCCCCGGTTTGAGTATAGAGAGGCTGAGCGAGCAGAGCGAAGCCCTGAAGTTGGCTCGTGAGCGGTATCCGCAGATTGAGATTCTTCACGGCACCGAGGTGGACATCAAGAACGATGGGACGCTCGATTTCCCAGATCGAGGTGCTGGCTCGGCCTCGATTGGCTGGTGGCATCCATCCACTCGACCTTCAGCATGTCGATGGCGCGTATGACGGAACAAGTGCTGAAGGCCATCCGTAATCCGTACGTCGACGCCATCGGTCACCCAACCGGTCGTATTCTCGGCGGGCGGCCGCCCTATGAGCTGGATGTGGAAGCCCTGCTTGAAGCGGCCGCCGAAACCGCTACTGCTCTCGAAATCAATGCCTCGCCGAAGCGACTAGACCTCAAGGACAGCTATGTCCGGAGGGCGGTAGAAAGGAAAATGCGAATCGTCATCGACACAGATGCCCACTCCGTCGCCGAACTTGAGCAAATCGGCTTCGGCGTTGCGGTAGCGAGACGAGGCTGGGCCGAAGCCGGCACGGTTCGAAATACCCTGCCGCTGCCGACCCTTTTGGAACGCATTCGCCGCCCGCCGTAGAGTTGCTACGCCGTCTTGGCCATGGCCTTCAAGGCGGCAAGAAGCACCTTTCGAGAGGAATCATGTTCGATCATCTTGATGGCAGTGTTGATGGCCCACTTGCCTTTGAGGTTGATCTCCAAGACGTTTCTGCTTTTGTTGCGGGGAGTGGAATCCAGAGGTCCACTGGCCTGTTTTCGCAATCGATAAGGCCACGCCGGCGCTGCGGCGAGGAGACCTATGCCGGCCCCGCCGACAACAATGCTGAGAGGCGAGCTTGTCGAGCTTGAGATTGATCTTGAGACATTATGTCCTCCGAGGTTTGTTTTCTATTCAATGCTACCCACAGTTAGACAGTCTTACGTTGAAGCATGGCTGTCTGCGTTGGCTCTTTGGCATTCGGCTGCCGGTCACGAGGACGATGATAATTCGGGAGAGTGAGGACGCAGTCGGGTGCCGATATGATTCGCATACCTCCATTGGCGCTTTCTACACGGAGCGGACGGATGGAAGGCTCAACTGAAAGAATAGGGCAATGAGAGTCGCTGTCATTTCGGATATTCATGGCAATCTAGCCGCCACGGAGGCGGTGATGGCGGACATCGATCGCTTGGATCCGGCTGTTGAGTCGGTCGTGTCAACCGGCGACACGATCGGACACTTTCCCCATCCGAATGAGGTTATTGCCCTGACTTCAGAGAGAAAGGTGCCGGCGATTCGGGGCAACTATGATCAGGCAACTGTCGGGCTCCGACAGTACTCAGGCGCGGATTACGCGAACGTAGAGGCGGAGAACGTGACTTGCGGCCGTGAGCTGGACGAGGGAGCGCTGACCCCGGAAAATAGGGCAGCCATACAGTCGTGGCCCAGGGACTTAAGACTGTCGGTGACACAATCGGCCGGCAAGCGACTGCCTTGAAGGAATCGGAAGATCCGACAAAGCAGCAGAGACGAGGCGCCATGGCGGCCATGTTGGTCGGGGGAGCGGTTCTGGGAATGGCCAAGCAGCCAAAGTCCTTTTTGCCGAAGCAAGTATTGTTTGTCCATGGGAGCCCCCGCGATGTCGTGGAATATCTCTATCCTGCGACAGCCTTGTCGATTCTGAGAGCGATCGCCGACAAAGCCGATGCCGATATCATCGTGCACGGCCATACTCACCAGCCATCGCGATCCTTTGTTCCCGATTTACACTTCAGGCCGAACAAGAATTCATCGAAGGCGGACGAGCGGCGATCACCTCCTTCACCGCCTGGGGTGACATTTGTCGGCGTGGGCAGCGTAGGTCGATCCGCTCAGCCGGGAGTGGCCGAATATGCGGTTTTGCAGATCATCAACGAAACGGTAGAGGTTGACTTCCGCGCGGTCGAATACGATGCCGAGCGAGAAGCCGCCTCGGCCGGAAGCATGGTTTGCCGGAAGCGATGGCATACCTCCTCAGAACCGGACGGTTGCCCTTCGAGCAGGTACCCGCTTCCCGTTAACGTCCGGCGGCGCTGGACCGAGCCGGCTTTCACGGCGTATATTCAAGTACTAGATTAGATGGAGGCGTGAACATGAAGCGGCGGTCCATGCATGTCGTTGGCATCCTAGTGATCCTGACAATGCTGACCACAGCAATGGCCTTGGCTTCCAGCTCGGGTAACGGCGCCCTCGGGCACCCGGCAGCTGGGGGCGCCCAGATCTGTTGCGCCAAGCGTTCGTACTGTGGAAAATCGTGCGATGACGGCCCCACCCGCCACAGGACGCTTCTCGTCTCTGGCAGTGGCTGACGGGAACCAGGTGTGGGACTGCGAAGATGGTAGTTGCTTACAAGACTTCGCCTGCGGGATCAGGGTACCCAGCAAGCACCTCGCCTGCTGGGGATTTGGAGGCTACCACCTTACGCGGCCGCCAAGCAGGACGTTTCAGTGCGCTGTTCGCGAGTGACGCTTACGCCTGCGCGATTCGGCTAACAGGTGCCATCGCTTGCTGGGGGAGAGATCCGCACGGGGCTTTGGCTCCGCCTTCAGGACGCTACAGAAAGTTAAGTCTAGGCGTCGATCATACGGCAGCATGCGCTCTATCGATCGACGGAACCGTGAGATGCTGGGGGCCTTCCGCCCCCCGTGCTATTCCAGGGCGATTTGTGCAGGTAAGCGTGGGCGTTGATCGTGCTCCTCCGAACTATTCGAAAACAACGATGCCTACGAATACGGCGAACCACGATGCGGTATGCTGGGGACCAGATGTTGGCTATGGTGGTTACGTAACCCCACCCCCAAACCAGGACTATTTCTCGACATGAGATCACGGTTCCCGGAATGAAATTCAATGAAATTGGCGTCAACGAGTCGGGAGTCTGCGGCCTTCTCACGAACGACAGGGTGGACTGCTGGTTCAATCCTACGGATGACGGTGCCAACGGAGTCGTAACGAAGGATGGAATGTATTCACAGCTCTCATCCGGCGATGATCCCTCCGGCCTATTCTGCGCTCTTCACCCGGCTGGGGAAGCGTCATGCTGGGGTGACAACCCGGACAATGTTCTCGATGGACCCGGCACGGCCTTCCGCCATATTTACGCAGGTACCTCGGCGATATGTGGCCTACGGAAGTCCGATGACGCAGTCGAATGCTGGGGATCGTTCTAAAGGTGAGCATTCCTCGTTCGTGACGTTCAGCTTCGCCCTAAACATGCAGACCTTGTCCCCCGAAAGTCTTCCGCGATGGCGGACGAAGCCGGAGCGGAATCAAATTTGCCCGCCCGTCTCCATCCCGAGGCCGGTAGCCGTTCGATCACCAATCGGATCGCGCTCAAGGCGAAGCTTGTCAGAGGCGTCAGGATGCGCTGGACCGGCAAGCGGTGAGGGCACTGTTCGTTGAGCCGGTCGAGAGTGAGTAGAAGAAGGCCCTGCCTTGGACACGTTGTAACGATCTCCACCACATGCCTAAGAACGGTTTAGGATCATCGGCCGCGAACCAAGACGCCTCCTGAAGGCCGTGATATGACTTGAGCCACTCGCCGGGGCTTAAGTAGCCGTCTCGACAGTATCGAATAGAGGAGATGAGATCGAAATTTTCGACCATCCACTTACGTCCCTCAACCGGGCGGCCCACGGGAACCGGCTGGTCCGTCATGTCCAAATAAAAGGCTCGGGCCACATCAATCCCTTCGGTGTCGACAAATAGGCGGAAGGTAGAGCCGATGCGGGGATTGACATCAAGGAGCTTGTACTCTTCCGTCCTCGCATCGTACTTGTATCCAAGATCGATGATTCCGCGGTAGCCCAAGTGTTTCAAGACAGATTTTGTTCGGTCGAACACGGCATTATTCCACCTGCAGACCCCGAGGCTCGTCACGCCCATGTGAGGCGGATACTGTCGCAATTTCTGACCTGTCAGTCCAAAGAGGCACTGGGAATCCGCATCGAAGTAGCCATCGAACATCCATACGGCGTCGGACCCGCCCGGTATATACTCCTGAAGCATCAGATTCCGACCCTGATCACAAGTGATGGACTCGAACCAATCATAGGATTGGATGAGCTGGTCCGCGTTATGAGTGAGCTTCATCTTCAAGCCGGTTCGCTCGAACAGAGCGACGGTGTTAATGCCCTTGAGCATGATGGGAAAAGTAGCACTCTCCGCGAGAGCCTCAACATCGGCACGAGATGGCCTGAATACTGTTTCGGGTGTCGGGATTGAGTACTCGTGGCAGAGTCGGTACATAGACTCCTTATCAGAGAGTTCGCGAGCCAATCCGGACGGCTGCCTGGGGAAGCTGAACACGTGGGACAGAGCCTTTGCCTCGTCGGCGACAAACAAGCAGCTCTTGTCATCCGTGGGGATGATCAGCGGCCGGTTTCCCAACCTGACTCCCAGCTCCAGCAGCCAGTCGACTCTGTCCCTGGACGCCCGAGGCTCAAAATCCATGACATAGTTTCCGCGAATATATTTAGACAAAGCAACCGGTGAACGGGCGTCGGCATGCACCGCGTAAACCGCGACTCCGAGCCGGCCGAGGCTTCTGCCACGCCATGTCCGTGGAAGCCTGGTGTAAGCAGAACAACGGATTTGGAGGTATTCAAGGAGTGGCGATCAGTCCCTAGACCAAATCGCTAAGAGATACATTACCGGCGGAAGGATGCGCTTTGAGTCCGGTGGCGACTGGGACAGGATGGACATCAAATCGGTACCTTCCCAGTCCGCACGTCACTGCTATAGCTGTCTGCTCTGATGAGCTCGAGGCCATCGTAAAGGTACGCCTCGCGCAGGTCGTCGACATGTTCCAGCACAAATTCGAGATCACGTTCCTGGCCCGAATCCACAAGGTACTTCGTACTCTTGCCGGAGGTGATTGAATCAACTGACGCCGCGTGCCAAGTCTCCACCAGCCGGCCGGTCTCCTTGTCGTCAGCCTCGAATCCGGCTTTCATGAGGCCCTCCGTGATCCAAGCGCAGCATAGTTGATCTTCCTCGCGAAACTCGCCCCGAGACCCTGCCCCAATGACCGCGACCTTGTGATGATTCTCCGCAAGGTGCTCAACCTGGGCTCGCCAGTTTCGAAGAGAGGCGACATACATTGCCTGACCATCAATGCCATCACAGATCAAGCGCGTGCCCGAGGTCGATAGCAGAATCATCGGCCGGTAGGTGTCAGTTCGTAAGGCAATATCATGGGGGCTGTTGTTGAGATGGAAGCCATACGGCTTGTTGCCCCCCAGCTCTCCCACCAACAGGGGATCATGGAGACTAGCGGCGAGTGGTACGGCGGCTTCAATAGACGGGGTTGGGAAGCAGCGCCTACCCTGAGAGGCTGCTGTCACCGCAGTCGTCGTGGCTCTGATCACATCGACGGCGACCACGGCGTGGCCGGGGAAATCGCCTGGGCGTCCCTGAGCGAAGAAGCCAATCTTTACACTCTTACGGCTAGCCATGCCAACTTCCTACGTTTTATTGCTTCGGCAATTGCAGTGGTCGGAGATTGGGCCGGGAAAAGGCGTCAGAATGGAGACCTCGGCGGTAGATTTCGACTCGCAGCACCTCCTCCAAGCGCACGTTTCCTAGCTTGACATACGGCCCAAAGTGATCGAGTAAGGCGAATTGGCTCGGCTTGTTGGGAGCCTCAAAGACCGTTCTTTCCAGCCCAAACTCGCCGGCAAAACGGTCCGCGTAGGAATGGTTGAGCTTACCGTTTGCATCGAAAAGGCCCACGCCCTCGGCGCTCTCGCGTGCTTCGACGACGATCTCTCGGGCCCCCGCGTCGAGCCATTGCCAACCTCGGCGAACGGCTTCATTCAACGATTCCTGGGTGAAGCTTCCTTCGTGCTTCTTACCGAGCTCGTACTGCACCTCCAAGCCCCGTCGCGCGGCCATCTCGACCACGGCTTGTGGGCGAGCAGTAAGGGTGGTAAAGCCCTCACCACACTCGATTCGCGTCACACCGACGTCGGCGCATAAGTCAAGATATTCTTCCAAATGTCCCTGGGCGGTTGCGATCTCGAAGGGTCCGCCACCCGTAACCGCGGGAACTCCATGTAACCGTGCCGCCGCGAACTTCTCGCGAGTGGCGTCTTCCTCCGCAACCAGCCAGCAGGCCATAGATATCTTAAGGGTTGCCATGAGATGACCACTCTGCCGGAGATGACTCTCGAGAGTCGCGGGATCATATCCGGGATCGAATGGGCAGATGAGGGGTGGAAGGCGACGGACTCCTATGGCGTCTAGAAAGTTTTCAGTGCTGAGCTGTTGTTTTGTCTCGATTTCAAGCATCTAGTCCCTCCGAGTTACGACAAGGTATGACATACCGGTGTCCTTGAACGGAATCGCTCGCGCGTCAGCGAAGCGTTGTAGGCGTTTGTGAAGTGGAATCCCTACCTTCTCGGGCAGGATAGGATGCACCGAAGAGCGAGAAGGGGCCAAAGCCGACCGTTCGACTTTCAACCGGCCGGAGGCCTGCATGCATAAGCTGCCGGTCAACCATGGACGGTCGCATCATTCGCATGGAGGGAGTCGAGCGAAGGACGCGAGAGCGAATGAGGGCCTCTTTCATTCTCAGCTTGAGCGGTCGTAAGAATGGGTAGCGCCAGGGGTCGAGTATATTGCGCAGCTCAAGAAGATTGGCGGTGGTGAAAAGGGCATAGCCACCGCGCTTTGTCACCCGAGCGACTTCGGTTACGGCGAGCTCCGGCTGCGGGACCCAGGGCAGTACGCCGATAGCTATGACCAGGTCGCAAGAGCCGTCCGCGTACCTCAGGTTGTGCACATCGCCCTGTTCAACCGTCACCTGTCCGGCGAAGCCCCTGTCCAAGACGTTCCCCTTGGCGGTCTCGACCATGTCATGGCTGGCATCAATGGCCGTGGTCGAGAAGCCCCGGTTGGCGAGCTCGATGGACATATAGCCGGCCCCGCAGCCTATCTCCAGGATGTGAGCCGTCAGGGGGAGCCCCAAGTTGAGGATGCAATCGATGGCCGACCGTTGACGATCTCGAATGATTTCGCCCAGGAGCCCGGATTCTCCGCTATACAGATCCTTCCAATAAAGAGACTCGACGTCGAAGTAGGCGTTCACTTGCTTCTGCCGCTCAATGGACGTGGGTGAAACCGGCCTCTCGTCCATCAGTTCAACAGCTGTCGCCATAGGGTGAATCCATTCCGTGTCAATGCTCAGCAACAAAAACGACTGAGGTAGTGTGGCTCGTGAGGCTCAAGGAGACGTTTAGGTAGAAGTGAAGAACCGATTGATGGGTCTGTGACCGGCGTTAAGATTTCTCAACGTAGCGCAATCATGGTCGCGTCACCTGACTATGGTGTTAAGACAAAAGTTAAGGATGCATTCAGCTTCTATCTTCTCTCGTACATTCATCGTTCTAGGTGCAAGATAAAGTTGTAGCTGTCTTAAGCCACACTCAGGACGAGTTCATTCAATGGAAAGGAGGTCTTGCGGATCACAGTCAGGGTACTTGGTTGTGTGGTGGATAGCGCAACAAATAAACCGAGGTGGGGACGCATGGATCGGAAAAGGCTACGTATGTTTCGCGCCGCTGTTGTTTTGGGGCTGACGGTTTCGCTGGGAACTTTCGCTTCGGCTTCGGCGCAACCGAACCGTCAGGGCTCATCGACTCATTTCAACCACATCATTATGATCATGATGGAAAACACAGGATTCGGAACCCTGATCGGTAACAAGAATGCTCCGTGGATCAATAGTGCCGTCAAGAAGTACTTGGTTGAGGCCGATTATTACGGCGTCACGCATCCCAGCCAACCGAACTACATTGCTTCAACGTCAGGGTCTCTCAACGGCGTCAACTCGGACAACGATACTTCGCTGAACGTCCGGAACGTCGTGGACCAGCTCGCTCAGAAGAACCTGACCTGGCATGCTTACATGCAGGGTCTGACAGAGTGCGCCACGGGTGTTTCGAGCCCGACAACAATCGCCGGGGAAAGCGATTACAAATTTGCTCATGCCTGCGGAAATTCCTACTACGGCGCTCAGCTCTATGAGCGGAAGCACGATCCCTTCGTGACGTATCAGGATATCGCTACGAATCCACAGCGAATGACAAATATATATGACTTAGCGCATCTTACGGCAGATCTCAAATTAGGTGATGACTTTCCCAACTACGCCTGGATCAGTCCGGATCAATGCCACGACATGCATGGCCTCTCGGCGCCTACGACGTCCGATCCGTGCGACTTCAGTCAGATCCAGAGCCTTATTTCGATGGGCGATACCTTCTTGAAGGATACCGTTCATCAGATCATGAGTTCGTCGGTATGGAAGGACAACACAGCCATCTTCATCACCTGGGACGAGGCGGATTACACCGGCAGCGGGTTCCAGGGATTCGGCGACGACAGCGGGTGCTGCGATTCGCCCAGCGGTCAGGGAGGCGGACACGTGTTGACGCTAATTATCACCAAGAACAACGAATCGCGCAATGGGCAGCGAGTTTTGTTCCAACCCGCCAACCACTTCTCGATGCTGGCCGCGATAGAACAGAACTTTCACTTGGGGTGTCTGGCCAACACCTGTGACACAGCGAACGTTCAGCCGCTTAGTGGCCTGAGATAAGTACTCCTCACGGAATGAGTTGGAGGGGCAACTGCCCCCTCCAACTGCTCTTGTTAGAGAGCTCTGATTGCGGCTAGCTTGAGACCGAGGCAGGGATTGCTAGCCGGAAGGCGGAACCTTGACCGACTGTCGATTCCACCGTCAGGCTGCCACCGTGTGCCTCGGCGATGCCTCGAGCTAGGTACAGGCCCAAGCCCAGTCCGTTCGACCCAGAACCCTTCGAGAAGCGGCTGAAGATGGCTGGCGCGATTTCACTCGCAATTCCTGGGCCCTGGTCTTCCACTTCGATGACCAGCCATTCACCCTCCTGACGAGATTCTCGCCTCACTTCGATTTTTACCGACCCATCAGCAGGTGAGTGCTGTATTGCATTAGTAATTAGGTTTTCGACTGCCTGCCCGAGTCTGGTGGAGTCGGCTACCGCTACACATTGGTCGGGTAGCCTAAGCCGAATCGGCGTGCCCAGGCTCTCGTGTCGCGAGCCTACATCCTTGACGATTGACACCACATCCACCTCGGCAAGTGAGAGCGCGAACAATCCGTGCTCCAGTCGCGCCGCATCCAGCAAATTTCCGGCCAACTGGCCCATTCGTGTTACTGCCGCAAGAGCATGATCTAGGGGAGGAACATAGTCACCCTGTCCATCCCGCTGCGCTTTCCGGCGGATCACTTCGAGATGCCCCTTCAGAGGCGTGAGGTGATTGCCTAAGTCGTGGGCCAGGACGGTCGTCAGCTCCTCAGCGGTAACGTGCCGCGCTGCCTGAACCGCTTCCGCGGTAAGCTGCTCCGTGAGCTCTGCTCGATGCGCTACTAATGCCACCCATCGCGCCACTGTCTCGAAGAACGGAAGGTCCTCCGCCCCAAATTGATCGGGGCGAGAGCTCGCCGCGACTAGAACACCCTTCCGTACATCGGTGACCTCCAGCGGAACAGCCATAAACGAGCGCACTCCCAGTTCTTCCGTCATGCCCGGTAGCATTAGCGGGTCGTCGTCGGCTTCACCCGACGCATAGGACCTTCCCGTCTCGAAAACCTCGACTTCTCTTCCTCCGTTGGCGAGGGGAAGACAGCTCAAGCCCGTTTGGTGCTGAAGTCTCCCCATCGGTGTATTACTCGTTCCCAGAGCCACAAGGCTCTTCGTTTCAGCTTGGTACATCATGGCATCCAACTTGTCGGCACTCACCACGTCCGCTACGATGTCCGAGACTTCCTCGAGTGTTTCCTTGAGAGCTGTGGCTTGAACGGCCATGATGCGCTGAAGTGCATACAGTAGGGCCATTCCCCTGTCTCTGTCAGCGGCTTCGACGGTTGATTGGACTGTCGACTCCTGGTGCAAGCCAATTGCGTGCAGCAGCTCAAAAAGTGAGGACTCCAGTGCAGTTGCCAGCTTCGAGAGAGCCAGGACGGTCGGCAGCCCGCACTTGGCATCCTCGAGATTGGCGATCCGTTCTGGAGTCCAGCCGACTCGTTTGGCCACCTCTGACTGGCTTAGACCCAGAACCGAGCGCCGATCGTGAATAAAGAGCGCAAGCGCTTCTAGATACATGGACTTGCCGGCAGATCGAACATTCCTATCTACCGTTTGGGTCAAACTTCCCACCTTTGCAGCTTGATTCGTCTGCTCTGGCCTGGAGAGAATGACCTCTCGACAGCTACTCACGCCATTTTTCACGCCTGATAGCGGAGCCGAAACATCAAAAAGTAAAAGGTCGCGCTCGTCATTATCGACTATTCTGCTGATTGGTGCGGATTCTTGGTCACTCGCGAACGCCGAATCGACAGAGAGCGGCATGGAGCTTGCAGTCCAGTCCGGGCTGACAGTCCTAATTGGATGTGAGAGGCGAGTAAGACGTGGTGCGCCATCTCGGCTGGACTTCCCACTATGCATCCGTGCCGTACACACTGGATCAACGTCTTGTTCATAGGCTTCTTCATACGAACCGGTACTATGAGACGGTTTTTGTCTGCGTAGGCAAAAAGCCTCAGTTAACGTTGGCATATGAGATGAACTGGAAGCCATTACCGGAGCGCCCTGGCCCTCCTCTAAGGCTGCGGGCAGAAACTCAGGTTGGGTTCAGGATGGTGAAACCGCTATGCTCAATCAAAGTCGTGGAGGACTTCCGCGGAATTCGGGGCGGCCAGGGCGGTCACCGTGAGGACATCACTCACTATGAGCAAGCTATTCCGATTTAGTGTGCGATTGTAGGTGACATTGAGGAGTGGGATCGTGGCGAGCCTCGGCCGGAAGCATTCCGGGTCGTGCGGCTCATATTTGGGTCCGTTTCACCACCGGCGGCGTTCGTTGTCGGACGCGGACAAGGAGCGCGAGGATCGGCAGGAGGCACTTCCTCCGCCATGGGATTCAGAGAGCCGCTGGTATGGAAAGGATTTTCCGCCGCGGCCCGGCAATGCCCTTCATGTCCTTCCTCATGGCGACCAATACTTCACGGATCTTTGTCGAGAGCTGAGGAGAGCGGAGCGCCGGGTGACTATCGCGGGTTGGTCGCTCACGCCACTGATGGAGATTGAGCGTGCCCCTCCGAGGTAGTGTCACCATATTGGCGGAGCTGCTCCGGGACATTTCGGAGCAGGTCGACGTGTACATTTTGATCTGGTCTGGCGCAAAGGCGTTGTTTCAGCCTGATACCAAAACCGCTGAAGGAGCTCGGAGGCAGCTGCTTGATATCGCTCCCAAAGTCCACTATGAGCTGGACACGACAGCCGTCTTCAGCCACGACCATCACCAAAAGGCAGTCACAGTCGACGGCCATGTGGCCTATGTAGGTGGTATAGATCTCAGCACGTTCCAAGGGGACCGCTGGGACAGTGCCGATCATCCGCTTCGGCCGGGAGTGGGGTGGCATGATGTCCAGGTGCGGCTGCAAGGCGAGATCGTTGCGGACGTAGAAGCCAACTTTTGTCAGCGATGGAAGCTCGCAACAGGCGATGAGATCGACGCCTCTTCCATCTCGCAGCGAGGCGGGCTGGAACACTCCGAGTCAGCTCCTCCGTACTATTCCCCGCACCTTCTATAGGAAAGCTATGCCCGATGGGCAGTACGGGATACGGCACGCGCTACTTGAAACCATCGCTGCCGCGAAGGAATTCATCTATCTCGAAAACCAATACCTCTGGGCGCCTGAAATCGTCGATGCATTGCACGAAGCTATGACCCAACGGGACCCCGCCGTCTTTCGCATCATCGTGGTGCTTCCGGCCCATGCCTATGACGGACGGTACGACAACGACGATCACGTGCGGAGCCTCGAGAAGCACGATGCCGGTCGTGGGATCTTCGCCGCCTACACCCTGTACTCATGGGGACCCGGTCAATCGAAGACGGGTTATCGATACTCACCCATCTACGTCCACTCCAAGACCACCATTATCGACGACGACTGGATGGTCGTGGGCTCAGCGAACCTCAACCGTCGCGGGCTCGCCACCGACTCCGAGATCGCGGTACAGGCGCAGGACCCCGAAGAGGTTCGAAGACTGCGCCTCGAGCTGTGGTCTGAACATCTGGGAATGCCGGCCGACAGAACTATCGGACTCGAGCCGCGAAAGATCTTATTGATGGTCCCTGGAAGGCCCGAGCGGCGGAGATGCGGCGCCGGCATGACGGTGGACTACCCGGACCGGCATGGCACGTCCACCCCTATATCTGCGGCGCAACCCCTCAGAGCCGGCTGATGGATCACTTCCAGTCCTTAACCTTGGAACATTAGTAGTGAGCCATTTCCTATAAAGAACACTTTCGATTGCCATATCTAGGGTCGGCGGCATAGCATACGCCTAAGCTGTTTGACTAGCCAATCAAACGCCCAAGAGAATTCAGCCCCTACGAACTCTCTCGTTGGATTGAATTTGTATTTGATTAGGAATATAATAGTCGTAGATTCTTTGTCGTTGATGAATTGGGAGGTTCGGAATGAGGAATATCCATCGCGCCGCTTTCGTCTCCGTATTTGTTTTGGGACTCGCATTGCTCGCCGTTCCCCAGGTCGCCGGTGCGCGAGCGCAGGTGAGAAGCCAGGCACTTCCGGCCTGTCCACGCCGCGCCATTCTGCACAAACGCTGGGGTTGGCACGATCCTGACGGAGAGTGGGCCCCTCAACGAAATCATCGTTGGGGTGGACGGGACGCTTCAAATGCAGGACGACCAATACTCACCCACCTCCACTTGCGAGAGCGACATCAATTGTGGTGAAGTGTTTCCATCAGAGTCGCTGACCAGCAGCTGCCCGGAGACGACGGTACGTGGGTGGCGTACGGGACGACCGAGTACGGTCCGGACATGGCGACAATAACACGGTTCACTGCAGTGGAACCGCTGCCGATTCACTGCAGCCCGGATGTGACCTATACGCCGGTTTCGCAAACCACCGGCGGAAGTGGAACGACGGCCGACCCCTACACGATCACAACGACTGTCTCACTGACCTCCACGCTGAACCTGGTGCAAGTCGTGACTTATGCGGTAGGTTCCCAACAGATCAATGAAACCTTTCAGCTTGTCGGCAGCGGCCCAAGCGTGACCGCCAATATCTTCCACGGGGCCGATATTTACCTGGCGGAGTCGGACCAAGGATTTGGGTACTTTGTGCCCAAGACCGGCAACAGCAACTCCAACGGCGTCAACTTCCAGGTAGGAGGCATTAACGCCGTGGACCAGACGACGGGAGCAGCCTGTTCAAGATTGTGATGCCGGCGGTGACCCCATCGCCCCTGGAAATTATCACGAGTTTTTCGTGCCGGATGCGAGTGCCAACCACTATGTCGAGGATTACTTCGATTCGGTTTGGGGCGATATTGACAGCGCTATTCACAACGGCGGAACCCTTCCCGATACGATCAACACGACCGGTGGAGAAAATGCGCAACGGATGCCTGGATAACGGAGCGGCTTTCGAATGGGATGGTGTTGCGTCGGGAACGACAGTTCACGATGGTATGGCATTTGGAAGCCTCCAGTCGAGCGCGTCGTACGTGAGGGCGTTCTCGTTCCAAAGGCATTTGGGAACAGTCGTCGCCCGCTGGCATGCGGTCATTTCTCGAGGCGTGGCGGGATATGCCCTGTATTCCGGGTCGCGCCGGCTGGACAGCCAAATTGATCAAAGTCCACGCGAGTCGAAATTACAGTGTACGAGTGCCTTGGAATGGCCGAGGACTCATCAGTTTGCACGTCATTCTTGATAACGGTCAGGTTATCGTTGTGCGACGTAGCTCATAAGGTTTCCAGAGTTATCGTTGCACCCGAATACCAACACCGAACGGCCAATAGCTAACACCCGACGGCAATTCAGGTTCACTGCCCAGAATTAGACGTTGGATGTTAGCTACTAGACCCGTGTTCCGCCAGCCGTCTCCGCAGCTCCGCCATCCCTCTTACGGACGCGTGCCTCGGAAACTGACGTTGAAGTCACGAGCCGTCTTGGTCCCTCCAGACGGTATGTTTCGGATTCCAATCACCATGTCCGGTTGTTCGTGTCAGGAGGCATGATTCTACGTCGAAGCTGAAGGGCAGCTCGTGGCTTACTCGTTCCGGGTCCATTCCTCCACGCTCCTGACAGAACTGCTCAACCAGCCGGGCACGGAGCGCCGCATCCTCAATCAGCGCCGCTCGGCCCGTCACGTAGAAAGCATCCTCGTTATCGTCTGTCGGGAAGGAGTGCATCGCGTACGTTCCGGTCCGGATCAGGTCCTCGCGCTTCGATGAGGGCACAATAAGGGCGTAGAGCCCTTGGTCGTTGATGATGGGACACATAGGATGAAGTCGAGGTCCGCCGTCCTTCCGGACAGTGGCCAGATAGGCGAGTCCAACCCCGAACTGATAAAAGATGGAACGGCCTTGCTCGGCAAGATCAGGCCGGACCTGGGCGAACTCTTTCCACGACACCATTTACTTCCCTTCCTAGCTGACTGAAACGAACCTGAAAGCCTGCCTTATACGATAGGGAAAGCTTCATACCTCGGAAAAGCTCCTCAAGCAACCTTACCCATTTCACGTTCACACGTTTCCGAAGGACATTTCATGCCCAGACGCATCTACTCATCAGACGACGATTCGTACAATGTCGTTGTCGCGGCCAGCACGCTCATCCAAACCATCGTCTGGTCGATTGTCATCCTCGTGCTCCTGGTTGTCGGGATCCTTCTCCTGGTTCACTACAATATCCTTTAGCGCATCGCTTGGGCAGTCGGAAGGATATCAAGAGTCTCTTGTCTAACGTCTAATATCCATCGTCGGTAAACGTTCAGTCTTTCTAGTCTGCTATCAAGGTTGACGCATGACATGGACTACGCCTCGACGTTGAGGGCTTCGAGCGCATCTTGGGCAGCGAGCTGCTCGGCGGCGCGCTTGCTGGTGGCGATGCCACGGCCAAGTACGTCGCCGCCTACCCGCACTTCTACTGTGAAGGACTTGTCGTGGTCAGGCCCCGCTTCTTGAACGACATGATAGGTCGGCGTTGCCTGTTGGCGTGACTGAACCACTTCCTGAAGGGTAGATTTTCCGTTCTTGTGCAGTCGTAGGTGGAAAACATCCTCCAGGGCCGGTTGTACGAAACGCAAGGCGAAGTCGCGAGCGGCGTCGTAGCCGTGATCAAGGTATACGGCTCCTAGGAGAGCCTCGTACGCGCAGGCCAGGCCGCTGGGCCGGAAGCGGCCTCGATTCAACTCCTCACCGCGGCCCACGAACAAGTTATTTCCCAAATTGATCTCTCGTGCGAAGCCTGCCAGCGCTTCAGTTCGCACCAGCGCTGAGCGAATATTGGTGAGCTCACCTTCACTTAAACGGGGGAATTGCTCATACAGGAAGTGGGTCACGATTAGGCCAAGCACGGAATCCCCAAGGAACTCCAGGCGCTCGTTCGAGGGGCGCTCCTCGTAGGTTTCATTGAGGAAGGAGCGATGCGTCAGGGCATCACGCAGAAGCTGCTGATCGTGAAATTGCCATCCCACGGTCGCCTCAACGTTTCTCATCCGCTGTTCATCGGTAAGGCTGGTTAATGGTGGCGGGAGGGGAGGCAGCGATTGAACTGCTCGACGATACCTCGGCAGGTGAATTCGTCGACGTACACGAGCCAGCTTCGATACGCTAAAGTGAGGTTTAAAAGGCCGCGGTACAAACTTCGAGTTTGAGAGCATTAGAGGGTCTTCCGCCGTCTTTGGGCCTTTTCTCAGCTTCAGAAATCGTAATCGGAGAGTCATCGATGCCTGTTTATGAGTACGTTTGTGAAGAGTGCAGCGCCAGATTTGACACGCGCGTCAGCACCTGGAGTGAAGCGGATCCGGTCGAATGCCGCTCCTGCGCGAGCGAGAACGTTCGCCGGCTGATCTCGCGCGTCGCTTTTATGTCGCCCGGTTCGGACCTTCCCATGGCAAAGGCGGAGTCTTCCGGCGGAGGCTGTTGCGGAGGTCATTGCGGCTGCGGTCATGGCTGAGAACTGTCTGGTCATAGCGCGAATCGGTTGTCTTTACAAGACAGCATAGTTCTCACTCTCTCCACATCGCTTCCCATCTGGCTGATCAAAGCTTCGACTGATTCAAAGCGGCGCTCATCACGCAAGCGGTCGATGAAAAATAGGGACAGTCTTCGCCCATAGATGTCATAGTCAAAGTCAAGTAAGTGAGCTTCGATCGAGAGGGGATTGGTACCGAAGGTGGGATCGTTGCCGATGCTGAGGGCACAGGCGTGCGTCTCACCGTTCACGCACGCCCAGGCTGCGTAAATGCCAGGCCCGGCGATAAGGATGCTTCTCTCGGTTCTGAGGTTGGCGGTGGGGTAGCCAAGCTGTTTTCCACGGCCCGCGCCGTGAACGACGATACCGGTTATACCCGGGCTCCGGCGTAACAGGTGTCGCGCTTTCAGCATGTTACCTTCCCGGATCAGGTCTCGCACCCGGCTGCTCGATAGTGCGGTCGTGTCATCATGGGCTGTTTTCTGTGAAAGGGGCGAGCGGGGAACCACATACACCTCAAAGCTATGGCTGGCCGCAAATTGTTCGAGAAAGGAAATGGTGCCCTGGCGCTGGTGCCCGAAGGCGAAGTCCTCTCCGGCCCACACTTTTTTCACTCGGTAATGGCTCATCAACTCGGATAAGAAATCGCTTGCTGATAGGAGCGATATCTGCTGTGAGAACGGTATGACCCGAACGCAATCGATACCTAATGCCTCAAATAGACTGAGGCGCGTGTTAATGTCCGTTAGTCTCGAAGGTGGACCCGCGGGTGTAAATACCTCGCGTGGAAGCGGGTCAAACGTGACCAGAACGGTCTTGAGTCCAGATTCGTGCGCATTCCTCACCATGGCTCGAAGCAGACTCTGATGTCCGCGGTGCACGCCGTCAAAACTCCCGATCGTCATGGCGTAGGGAGTAGCACTATCGCTTAACGGTGACCGGGCAAGCACAGAATCTTTGCCGACTGACGGAGCCCAATCTACGATCACGCGGCCGGCTCCAAGACGCTGGAACGGCCGAAGATGGCCGCACGAGTTGCGCGCCAAGGCCAGGAAATTGCCCTCGGAGCTGTACAGACGAACGACTTCTCCCTCGTCGTGCCCTTGTTCGCCCAGACGTACGGCGGCACCATGTCGCACACTCTCGGACTCTTTCCTTGATAGGAAGGCGGCGGCCAAATGAAGTACGACGGAGTCAGCAGGAAGGAGATGGTCTCGTACGTCCGTATCACCTCCCGCAAGGGACATGCCGCTTTCGACCGTGAAGTGGCCGGATGCGAGACGTGTCAGGGAATGCAGGTACGCTACCGTACCCAATAGGCGGCCCGCGTCTCGGGCAAGCGATCTGACGTAGGTGCCCGGCCCCGTCTTGATTAGCAGCCGTAGCCGAGGCTTTTGCCAAGACAGGATTTGCAGCGAGTCGACACGTACAGGACGCGGTGCAAGGTCAACTTCTCGGCCCTTGCGGGCTTCGGTATAAGCAGTCTTACCGTCCTTCTTCACCGCCGAAAATTGTGGTGGAGTTTGCAGAATATCGCCCCAAAGAGGAGTGAGCGCTTCGCCTATCTCCGTCTGAGTGAGCTCCGGAACCCGCCTTTCCTGACAGATGTTGCCTTCGGCATCGTCGGTGTCTGTTGCAACGCCGAGGACGACCTCGGCCGCATACACTTTTGTCGAACGCCATGGCGTAGGCGGAGAGCGCGTTGCCCGGACCCAGCAATACCACCAGAACGCCCTCCGCCAGCGGGTCTAGCGTGCCCGCGTGTCCCACGGCTTTCTGCTTCGAGAGGTAGCGGATGCGAGCGACGACGTCGTGTGAGGTCATGCCGACCGGCTTGACCAGATTCAGGACTCCAGTAATCCCGTCTCGCACAGCTCGTCGAAGACTTGGGTTATCATCGCCTCCGCCTCCGCGATGGTCGCGTTGATGGTCGCGCCGGCTGCTCGAATATGCCCGCCGCCGCCGAAGGCAGAGCAGATGCGTGAGCAGTCAATGCCATGGGAGCGAAGGCTGACACGGACATTTCCCGGCTCCTTCTCCTTGAGGAATGCCGCCAGCTTAGCCTCCCGGATGCCGGACATATAGTCGACCAGGCCCTCGCTCTCATCCGTCGTGGCGCCTGCCTTTTGCGCCATCTCCGGAGTCATGTATGCCCAGGCGATCTGCCGCTCGGCATCGAGATGAAGCGTGCTGAGAATGAGGCCCCAGAGCTTGGCCGTGCTGAGCGGCTTGGCACGGAACATTTCGAATGCCGCCAGCTCGAGATCGGCTCCGCGGTTGCGAAGCTCGGAGGCGATCTGGAGCACATTGGCGTCGGTGTTGGAGTGTTGAAAGGATCCCGTGTCGTTGATGATTCCGGTCAGGAGATTGGTTGCCGTCTTGCCGTCGATCTCCGCCCCAACCATCCAAGAAGCCGGAAGGCCAGCTCGCTGGATGAGGCTGCGTCGACGTCGACGTAATTCACATAACCGAAGCAGGTATTGCTGTCATGATGGTCGAGATTCAGGATTGGCGTGGCGAGGAAGCGCTCCTCGTTGTCGTGATAGATGCGGCCCACGCGATGGATGTCGCCGCAATCCGCCACCAGCATGAGGTCGTACCGTGCACTCGGCAGATGGAACTTGATGTCCTCGACATCGGGCAGGTATTGGAATACTTCGGGGACAGGATCCGAGATGACGAAGTCGACCTCGTGACCACATGACATGAGTCCGCGCCTCAGGCCAAGGCCGACGCCGATAGAGTCGCCGTCAGGATTGACGTGCGAGAAGATCGCGATTCGGTTGGATCTTCGAATAAGATCGGCGGCCGCCTCCAGCTCCCCGCCGTGAAGGATTCCGGAGTCACTCATTGGCGGCCTTCAGATCTTGCATGATCTGGAGCACGCGCGTTCCTTCCTCAATCGAGTGATCGAGCTTGAAATTCAGCTCGGGGGTGATGCGTACGCCAAGGGCGTGGCCCACCTCTCGCCGCAGAAAGCCCTTTGTTCGATCCAAGATGTGCATTGTCTGCCGTTGTGATTCCTCGTCACCGAGGACGCTCACGTAGACGGTGGCGAATTGGAGATCGCTGCTCAGGATCACGCGGGTGATCGTCAGGAAGCCCAGCCTGGGATCCTTGATCTCCCGCGCGATAAGCTCGCTGAGAATGCGTTTGGTCTCTTCCGCCATGCGGCCCTGTCGTTTTGCGTCCACGATGTGCCCCTGTATGAGGAAGTCTTCGATCAAGTAGTACGTTCCCATCGTTGGGGGAACCGAACGGCAGTGAGAGGCGTCTATCCGTTCGTGCTAGGCCGCCCGTTCCTGCCCGAATGCCTCGAGGACGTCTCCCTCTTGGAAGTCGTTGAAGCCATCCAGGTACAAGACCGAACTCGAATCCGTTAAGCACTTCGCGAACGTCGTCTTTGAATCGTTTGAGCGATGCGACGCCGCCGGTCCACATCACGTCACCTGCACGAATGACTCTGATGGTGGAGTTGCGAGTAATCCTTCCATCCGTGACGTAACTGCCGGCGATCGACGTGCGGCCGGCGGTGAAGACTTGGCGTACCTCGGCATGGCCATAGATGACCTCCTGGTACACCGGCTCCACCGCCCCGGCGATCAAGGCTTCAATGTCTTCGGTTAGCTTGTAGATGATATTGTACTGGCGGAACTCGACGTCGTCCGATGCGATCTTGCGCCGCGCCGCCGGATCCGGCGAGACCCCGAAGCCGATGACCATCGCGTCCGAAGCCGAGGCAAGAAGGATATCCGACTCGGTTATTGGCCCGACAGCGGAGTGCAGGATACGGATACGCATGATGTTGCCACCGTCGGCCAGCTCCTCGTTATTACGGTCGATCTCCTCCGAGCGCGCCGACGATCGCTTCAAGCGAGCCCTGCACGTCGGCTTTGATGACCAGGTTGAGATCTTTGGCTGGTCCTCGCTCGATGTTGGCAAAGAGGTCCGTGACTGCCGCCGCTTCCACGGCGGGGGTTGAGAAGCGCTCCCTGACGGAGGATGATAGCTCGACTTTCCGCGACCGCTCGGGCCTCGCGTTCGACAGAATAAACCCTGAACCGATCGCCTGCCTGCGGAACTTCGCTGAGTCCGAGAATCGTCGCCGGCGTCGAAGGACCTGCTTCGACAAGTTTTTGGCCGCGCTCGTCGGTCAGTGCCCGAACCTTGCCGACGACCCCGCCGGCCACGATATACTGGCCAACTTTTAGAGTTCCACGCTGGACGATGACCGTGGCCAGCGGTCCTCTCTGTCGATCCATGCGCGCTTCGATCACGGTTCCTACCGCCGAACGCTCGGGGTTCGCTCGCAGTCCTTCCGTGTCGTTGGCCACGGCCGCCGTGAGTATGATTGTTTCCAGAAGATCGTCGACGCCTTCTCCGGTCTTGGCGGAGATGTTCGCGACCTCTACGTCTCCTCCCCACTCTTGGAGCTCGAGCCCCGCTTCGGCCAGCTGCGCCTTCACTCGGTCGGGATTGGCGTCGGGTAGGTCCATCTTGTTCATGGCGACGATGATGGGCACATTGGCCGCGCGGGCATGATCGATGGCCTCGACTGTCTGCGGCATCACGCCCTCGCTGGCGGCGATAACGATGATGGCGATGTCGGTCACTTGGCTCCGCGGGCCCGCATGGCCGTGAAGGCGGCGTGGCCCGGAGTGTCGAGGAAGGTGATCTTCTCACCGTTGCGTTCGACCTGGTAGGCGCCGATGTGCTGGGTTATGCCGCCCGCTTCACCGGCGACGACGTTTGTCGAGCGAATGGTATCGAGGAGGAGCGTCTTTCCGTGGTCGACGTGACCCATGACGGCGACCACGGGCGGCCGCTTGACCAGCGGCTCCTCCGGGTCCTCCGGCTCCTCGGGCTCGTCGAGATCAAGCGCTTCGGGTGCTGCCTCCAGCTCCTCCAAATCGAGTTCAGGTGCATCGCTTGGTCCCGTTCCTCGTCGGCGCCTTCTTTTTGGAGCGACAATGGCCTCACTGTCATCTTCAAGCTCGGGCTCGATCTCTTCCAGCGGCGCCGACAGGTCAAGGACGTTCTCCAGCTCGCGGAGCGTACTGAATCGGCGGAGGCTCCGGGATAGGTTCGGGTTCGATGAAGGCACCTTCCTCGAAGACCTCGATTCCCAGGTCCGTGGCCACGATGGCTGCCGTATCAAAGTCAAGCTCTTGATTGATGGTGGCCATGATGCCATTGCGCATAAGGGCTTTGATGACGTTGATTGGTGAAACGCCGAGCTTTCCGGCAAGCTCACCAACCGTTATTTGAGATGGAAGCTCTATAGGTGACTCCCTCCCGGCCTTGTCCTCCTGCCGACGTAATACCGTTGACATAGTGTTATTTTCCTCGTCCTGATTCTGTTATTCGTACTGATTCGTCCTTTCCGCCGATAGCTACGAGCCGCGCATCGATGGAATTCGGTTGTCGGCGCCCACCGATGAAGCTGCACGCAAGCCAATTCCCTATGCAAGCACTAACTTTGCGGCCGAAGTGTCTGCAGAGGCCAGACGCTCGCTCCGCTTCAGCACTTTGGTCTCCGGCAGACCACCCGCGTACTCCCAGAGCATACGCCAGTTTTCGTCCGACAGGGTCATTTCCAAAGCTTGATTGAGCGAGTGCTTCTTCTGAGCCACATGCCAGCACTCCTGTGCCGGACAAGATAGGAGCCGCGGCCGTTCTTTTTTCCGGTGCGGTCCACCTCGGCTCTATCCGGAGTCACTCTCACGATGCGAACAAGCTCTCGTTTCGGCTTTGCTTCCCGGCAAGCAACACAGGTTCGAACGGGAACGTGTTTCATGGAATCGCCTTCTCCGCCTGTAATTCTCCCAACACCACCTTGGCTTCTTCTGAGCCGCTTGGCGCTATTTGTGCGTCTGCAGTGCCGCCGCCGTTGTCAAGGTTGTGACCATTCCTTTCCGCGGCCGCGGCTTGTTCTCCCTTGATGTCGACTCGCCATCCCGTTAGCTTGGCGGCTAACCGCGCGTTCTGACCTTCCTTGCCAATGGCCAGGGAAAGCATGCTATCCGGCACCAGCACTTCGGCCCGTTTGTTCAACGGATCGATTGACACCAGCTTCACCTCGGCCGGGCTCAGGGCATTGGCGACGAATGCCGCCGGGTCTTCGTCATACAGGATGACGTCGATCTTCTCTCCGTTGAGCTCGTTGACGACCGTTTGAATCCGGGCTCCTCGAAGGCCGACGCAAGCCCCCACCGGATCGATGCCCTCCTGACGAGCCATGACGGCAATCTTTGATCGGCTTCCCGGCTCCCGCGCGATCGATCTGATCTCGACGATACCCGAAAAGATCTCCGGCACCTCAACCTCAAAGAGCCGCTTAACGAGACTCTTGTGGGTGCGAGAAAGGGTGATCGACGGCATGCGTGAGCCTTTGGTTACATCCACCGCATATACTTTCAAATGCTGGCCGATGCGGTATCGCTCACCGGGGACCTGCTCATCAGGCGGCAAGACACCCTCTGTCCTGCCAAGATCGACAATCACTCCTCTGCTCTCGATGCGCTGAATCACGCCCGCCAGCAGCTCGCCTTCTTTGTGGGCAAAGGCGCATATATACGAGATCCCGTTCGGCTTCGTGAATGCGCTGCAGGATGGCCTGTTTGGCGGATTGGGCGCCGACGCGGCTGAAGTCGCTGGGCGTGATGTCCACTTCCACGATGTCCCCCAGTCCACCCGGATCGTCCAGCTGAGCCGAGTCTTTCAGCGAGATCTCCGTCCGCTCATCTTTGACGTCGATAACCACTTTCTTCTTGCCCAGCACCTGGAACTGTCCCGTCTCGAAGATCCATGATCACCCGCGCCTCGGGAACGGTTCCATACTGTTTGCGATACGTGATCGCTAAGGCGTCCTCAACCGCCGCAACGACGACCTCGCGAGGGAGGTCCTTCTCTGCTGTGAGGGCGAAAATGGCGGTGGTCAGGTCGCTCGGCACGTCTGTTAACTCCTGGCTTTCCGGCGATGCCACCTCAATTTTCCGCAAAAGAAAAGAAGTGGGCAAAATCCCACTTCTTGATTGAGTCTATTAGATTCGCCTCTCTAGGGTAGCACGACAGCACTCGCACGCCTTGTGGACCGATCGACCTTTGCGATTGGCCCTCCCCGCTCCTTCGGGCGTGTAGCATACGCCCGAAGGTGTTGGACTAGCCAAACCAATGCACCTGACGCACAGCCTGTAGGGGCGTATGGCATACGCCCGAAGGTGTTGGACGAGCCAAATCAATGCGCCCGAGGCACTGGTTGTAGGGGCGTATGGCATACGCCCGAAGGTGTTGGACTAGCCAAATCAATGCACCTGACGCACAGCCTGTAGGGGCGTATGGCATACGCCCGAAGGTGTTGGACTAGCCAAATCCGCTTCCACTGCAAATGAACCCCATTTCAAAGACGCCGCGGGGCGCAGTGCGCCTGACGCACAGCTTGTCAAGCCATAATAGTCCGTATGGCACTTCAGGACAGGCTCAAGATGCTTCCCGCCAGACCAGGGGTGTACATGTTCAAAGACAGCAGCGGTACGGTGCTGTATGTAGGCAAGTCGGCCTCCCTCAGGAATCGCGTTCGATCCTATTTCAATGCCGGCGAGCAGCGTCTATTGACTCAGACCATGACGGCCAAGGCTGCTGACGTCGAGTGGATCGTCACCGATACGGAAATAGAGGCGCTGATTCTCGAGTCGAATCTGATCAAACAGTACCAACCCCGATTCAATATTCGGTTGCGGGACGACAAGCAGTTTCCCTACATTTGCATCACCGTGCATGAACCGTTTCCACGAATTTTTCGAGTCCGTCGAACCCGTAAGGATGGAGCCAGATACTTCGGGCCCTACGCAAACTCAGCCAATCTAAACGAAACCCTCGGTCTGCTGAAGAAGCTGTTCCCATACCGTAGCTGCGATATTGCCATTCCCGATGAGTTGGCGTCTCCCGGGGCGGTCCTTGACAGGCCGTGCCTGGAGTATTACATAAAGCGATGTACAGCACCCTGTGTTCGTTATGTAACAGGCCTCGAGTACCGGGAAACCATAGATCAGGTGCTGCTGTTTCTGGAAGGAAAGCATGAGCAGGTTCTGGCCACACTTCGGAATCGGATGCGTGCCTATGCCGAAGCCTTGAATTTTGAGGGCGCGGCACATGTTCGCGATCAGATAAAGGCGGTGGAGTCCTCGGTCGAACGGCAGAAGATCACGGCTGTCTCAGGGGGAGACTATGATGTCGTCGGCATCGCCGAAGATGGAATTGATGCGTCCGCGCAGGTTTTCCAGGTGCGGGGAGGAAGGGTCATCGACCGGCGGCACTTCAATCTAGAAAATCCGGCCGGGGCTTCCAGTGAGGAAGTGCTGTCCGCCTTTCTGAAGCAGCTTTACGAACGATCCACGCAGGTGCCGCCACAGCTGCTGCTACCCCTTGATGTCGTGGATGAGGAAGTTATGGCTCAGTGGCTGGCACATCTGCGCGGGCGCCCTGTGGAGCTGGTGGTTCCCAAACGAGGCGAGAAGCGGAGGCTGGTGGAGATGGTAGCCGGTAATGCCAAGGACGTCCTCGAACAGACCAAGCAGAAGTGGTTGAGTGATAACGAAAAGACTTCTATTGCTCTGGCCGAGCTGGAAGCCGCCCTCCGTCTCCCGTCGCACCCTCGGAGGATAGAGTGCTTTGATATTTCGACGATTCAAGGAACTTCCACGGTAGCCGCGATGGTGGTGTTTGAGGATGGCAAACCCAAGAGCTCTGAGTACCGGCGTTTCAAGGTTCAAGTCAAAGGCCATGACGGTCCAGACGACTTTGCCGCCATGCGCGAGGTGATTCGCCGAAGATTCCGGCGGGTCTCTCCAGGTCCTTTACTGGACGATGCGGCACAAAATGCCACCCTCCAGGACAATTCGAACGGCTCCGGAGTTGTATCTTCAGCGGCGCAACAAGGGGTGCACACTTCAGAAGATGATCGCTGGACGAATGCGCCGGATTTGGTAGTCATCGATGGCGGAAAGGGGCAGCTGGCCTCGGCCTTGGAGTCCCTTGAGCAGTTATGCATCCACAACGTAAAGGTAGTGAGTCTGGCGAAGCGCCAGGAGGAGATTTTTGTCCCCGGTCGGCAGAACTCACTGCTTCTCCCCCGGAATTCGCAGGGACTTTACCTTCTACAAAGGATTCGTGATGAAACGCACCGCTTTGCCATCACCTACCACCGGCAGGTCCGCAGTCGCCACGCGCAATCGTCGGCACTCGATGGATTCCGTGGAATTGGTCCGGTAAAACGACGAGCCCTGATCAAGAAGTTCGGCTCGCTTCGAGCCGTTCGTGAGGCCTCGGTCGAGGAGATTGCCGCTGTGCCCGGGATTAATGCAGCCATGGCCGCTAGTCTCAAGCAGTATCTTGCCGAATGATTACCGGGGCCAATCCGTCAGCGGCGATACTGTTCTGCCCCCGCATGTTGAACGTCGGCCGTGGGCAATCGAGCATGGCAACGGACACTCTCCACCCCTGGTCCTCATCCCGGAACGACCATGATGGTGGCTTCGCCCCGCGCAACCACGGAAAAGTGCCTTCGATCAAACGTCAGTACGCGACCCGCGTGGCGCTCGGCACAGGACACGACGCAGGCATCCGCGAAGCCGAGCGGAAGATCATGATAACGAGCCGTCAGTTCCTTGATCCGTCCGAAGTTTTCTTCACCGCAATCAACCCGGTACGCGCCCGACTCGAGATCGGTAAGCAGGTCAGCAAGTGCCTCAGGCGTAAGAGCGCGCTCTACCACGTAGCACAGCTCAGCCAAAATCCCAGCCGGAACGAGATATGGACCTCGATCCGCCGATCGAGCCGCAAGGGCCGCGTGGTGGTCGGGGTCCGCGCGGTTGATGATCGCGAACAGCCCTCACGTGTCGAGTGTTATCAATGCGGACGCCAGCGTTCACTCAGATACGCTTCCAGCCTCATCGATGGCGGCGCGTCTGGGACATCCGCCGCCCCGTCCGACGCGAATCTGCCACGTGTCTCATCCCCATGTAATAAACGCTCCACGTCCGCAACCCTCACCAGCTTCTCCCGGCGGTCCACTGGGTTGGTCCTCGCCTGGAGCCTGCCCTCGCGCACGAGACGCCACATCTGAGTTCCACTCAGGCCGAGCAGAGCCGCTGCCTCTCGCATGGTGACCGACCTCTGCATGCTTCTGCCCCTTTCAATACATTCCAACGCACTACACCAGATATAACGCATTGCAATTGCTCCCACTACACGCCGCAAGCCACGGAAGATCAAGTGCCTTGACGATGTATTCCGCTTGACCAGCATCCCGAGCTCAATTCGCTTGATGATGATGGGTCGCTCAGACTAGCGAGATCTGCGTCGCCGGTAGCGAGCATAGGCAAGAACATCGTGCCCCGTCTAATGTCTTGCGTCTTCGTAATACCCGGCCCACACCTGGCTCCGCGCTTTCGAAGGCTTTCAGGTCTCACGGCCCTGATACAGCTTCGCGACCGTACGCTGCACGTTCGAGGGGCCGCCCTTCCGCCGGAAGCGATAGAAGCCCATCGAGAGTGAACCACCTGTTTGACGCACCAGCTCCGCCTCATTGATTCCAGCCCGGAAGGGGCAATGATCCCAAGGAGACCTGATCAGTTCGGCCGGCCATAAATATCTCATCCGCCCAATCTACCTAGGCATGATAGGGTGGGACGACTTCACCGGCGCCGCTCGGAAAGACTCATCGGGCCGCCTGCCTTATAGGTCTTGA
This sequence comes from uncultured Acidobacteriaceae bacterium, assembly GCA_963795905.1. Taxonomy (GTDB): domain Bacteria; phylum Acidobacteriota; class Terriglobia; order Bryobacterales; family Bryobacteraceae; genus Bog-105. Next base: position 477,058 of record CAWCJG010000007.1, read on the forward strand.
GACAGTCCAACGAAACAATACCGAACCCCGAATCCCGAACGCCGAAGACCGAACCCCGTCCTCAGTATGGCGGCGTGCCTGTGCCGGAAGCCGGGCATTTCTTCGGCCGCAGTGCCTCCGGGCCAAGCGGACGCTGCTTCATGTTGAGCATCGCGCCAATTGAGTTGACGTGCCGGTCGTAACGCATGACGTGGGGGAGTGAGAACGAGCCTTCGACGTACTTCACTATGGAGCGGAAGTCCATGACCTGATGCTCGATCAGGTGCGGGCGAGTGTACGGCGAGATGACGAGCAGCGGCACGCGCGGCCCCAGGCTGAAGGGAGCCAGCTTGGGTGGGGGAACGTGATCGTAGAAGCCGCCGAAGTCGTCCCAGGTCAGGACGATGACGGTGCTCTTCCAGAGCCGCGACCGCATCACGTCGTTGATCCGTTTCACGGTCCAGTTGACGCCCGCGCACTCACTCGCCGGCGGATGCTCGCTCAGCTTCCAATCGGCGATGAGCCAAGACAGAGCCGGCAGCCTATTGTGAGTAACGTCAACGGTCGAATTGCCCCGGGTTCACGACATTCGTCCGCCACTGTTTTGAAAATCTGATGCGACGGAACGCGTCCAGAGCTCGACCAGATGTAGCCGAGATGGTGAATGGGCGGAGCATAGTACTTCCAGCTGACTCTGGCTCGGTTGGCCTCATCGGCGAGCGTGGGCGCGTTGAAGCAGGGAAACGTATTCTGGGCGAAGTGCCCGTTGTTGTCCGTCCATAGCCGTTCTCGCCTCGGCGCGTCGCAGCCCCAGCTCTGCAGCGAGTTCTTGGGCTTGGCGGCGATGCCGAGCGTGTGGAAGTAATCTCCCGAGACGGTCACGAGATGATTGGGGAAGCTCGAGGCCAGGACGGTCGAGAAAAAATGGTCGGCCAGCGAGAAGCGGTGCGCATAGTCGAAGTAGTCGGGTAGCTGTGATGCCTTGAACTGAGAATCGGCAACGTCTTTGCCGTTCTGAATTGCGCCCGGCTCCTGTGAGAACTGGTTCATCTTGCCGCCGTTGACGGCCAGCCGTGCCGCGAATTCGTCATGACTGATATCAGTCTTCAAGCTGTCGGGTGTTACCGGCATCTTGACGGTTCTGTTTCCCACTCGTGCGGTTGTGGCTCCGTCGGCTCCGGGAAACGTGCCGAAAAGGTTGTCGAAGCTGCGGTTCTCGCGGACGATGATGATGATGTGTTTGATCGGACCGCACACGTGAGCACACCCACCCGTTGATTTGCCCGATGCAACGGGGCTTGCGCAGGAGCTGAGCGCGAGGAGACTTGCTCCTAAGAGCAGTCCGGCCAAGCCGAAGGCAGCAGAGAGCGCGGCGGGCTGACAGACGCGCCTACAGAATGAAACGGCTGATGTCGTCGGTCTGTTTCAGAGAGTCGACGCGAGATGTAACGTAGCCTGCGTCAACTTTCACCGTTTCACCGGCGCGCTCGCTGGCATCGAAGCTTACATCCTCCAGCACCTTCTCCATGACGCCATACAGCCGGCGCGCACCCAGGTTCTCGTTGTGCTCGTTGAGGTCAATGAGCCGTTCGGGCGATCTCTCGGACGCCATCGTCCGTGAAGCTGAGCGTCACGCTCTCGGTGCCCAAAAGTGCCGAGTACTGCTTGACCAGGGCATTTTCAGGGTCTTTGAGGATATGCTCGAAATCCTCCTGAGTCAGGCTCTCGAATTCCACTCTCAGAGGAAATCTGCCTTGCAGCTCGGGCAGCAGGTCGGCTGGTCTGGCGCGATTGAAGGCGCCCGCGCCGACGAACAGAACGTGGTCCGTTTTGACCATGCCGTAGCGTGTGGCAACCGATGCTCCCTCGACGATCGGCAGAAGGTCTCGCTGGACTCCCTCGCCTGAGACGTCCGGGCCATAGTCACCGCCTCGGGTGACCAGCTTGTCGATTTCGTCAATGAAGACAATGCCGCTTTCCTCGACGCGGCGAATGGCATCATCGACGACCTCGATCGAAATCGATGAGCTTGTTGGCCTCTTCCTGGGCCAGAATCCTTCGCGCTTCGCGGACTGGAACCTGCGCTGCTGCTGGCGCGAGGCCTCAGACTGTTCATGAACTCGTGAAACTGCTCGGTGACCTCGTCGCTCCCCATGCCCGAAACGAACTCGAGCACGTTCGAAAAGCCGTCTTCGTTCTCGACCTCGATCTCTACGACATTATCTTCCAGCTCATGGTTTTTGAGCATTCGAGCCATCGATGCCTTGCGACGGCGCCGGGTAGTCTGTTTCTTACTCGGCTGTTCCTCTCCTTCGGGTGCCGGGCTTTCGGCCTGCGACTTCATCAGGTAGCCGACCAACCGCTCCATGGCGGCCCTGTCGGCTGCGTCCTGGACCTCATTCATGCGTTCCTGATGCACCAGATTCACGGATGCGTCGGCTAGATCACGAATGATTGATTCGACATCGTGCCCCACGTAGCCGACTTCGGTGAACTTCGTCGCCTCAACTTTCAGGAATGGGGCATCGACCATGCGGGCCAAGCGCTTGACGATCTCGGTCTTGCCCACGCCGGTCGGGCCAATGAGCAGAATGTTCTTGGGCCCGATCTCGGAGCGCATCGGCTCCTCGACTTTGAGCCGTCGGTCTCGGTCGCGGAGCGCTACCGCCAGGGCCTTCTTGGCAGCCGTCTGCCCGACGATATAGCGATCGAGCTCGACAAGAGTGCTTCGGGGAGTGGTGTCAGTCATGCGATGAAGTCACCGTTTCCAGCGTGATTTCGTGATTAGTATAGATGCACAGCGACGCCGCGATATCCATTGCCTGGCGAGCGACGTCAGGAACGGTCATGCTCGTGTGGCGTACCAGCGCTAGGGCGGCCGATTGGGCGTACGGACCGCCTGACCCAATGGCGGCAACGTCCTCGTCGGGGTCGATAACCTCGCCCTCACCGCTGATGAGCAGGATGACCGACGGATCGGCGACGAGGAGCTGTGCGTCCAAGCGACGTAGAAATCGATCCGTCCGCCACTCCTTTGCCAGCTCGATGGCGGAACGCTGAACCTTGCCCGCGTTGCGCTCGAGCTGGATTTCGAACCGGTCCACCAGAGCCAGTCCATCGGCGGCTGCTCCCGCAAAGCCGGCGAGCGCCTTTCCGCCATAGACAGATCGCAGCTTTCGTGCCTTATGTTTCATAACCACGTCGCCCATCGTGACTTGGCCGTCGGCCGCCATGGCGACTTCACCATCTCGTCGCACGGCTACGACGGTCGTGGCTCTCACATTCGAACGAGCATCGTACGCTCGACGGTGGTCTGGTTCAGGCATTCGGGTGCGCCCTTGAATACGCGTCTCGAAGGTGTCCTTCGGAGATGTGCGTATAGATCTGAGTGGTCGCCAGACTGGCGTGACCCAGCAGCTCCTGGACAACGCGAAGATCGGCTCCCCCCTCCAGAAGATGACTGGCGAAGGTGTGCCGGAGGGTATGTGGCGTCACTCGCTTCTGCAGACCTGCTTGCGAAAGGTAGCGACCCAGCGCCACATGGAACATCCGAACGCTGAGGGGAAGTCCCAGCCGGCTCAGGAAAACGTGGTCTTCGGTTTCATGCCCGTTGGTCAGCTGCGGACGGGCCTCGTGGATGTACGTCTCGAGGCAGAGCAAGGCTCGCTCACCGAGCAAGACGATGCGCTGCTTATTGCCTTTGCCCCGTATCAGGACGGTGGCGGCGTCCCAGTGGATGTCACTTAGCTTCATCCCTAGCAGCTCGCTCACGCGTACGCCGCTGGCGTATAGGACCTCCAGAAGCGCGAGATCGCGCAGCCCGATCGGAGTGTGGCGGTCTGGTTGGGCGAGCAGCTCTTCGACCTCGTCGACCGAGAGCACCGAGGGGAGATGCTTGACCTGTTTGGGTCCCTTAATGAGGGTGAGGGGATTCGCGGGAAGCTCCCGACGCAGCTCCAGGAACCGGAATAGTGCACGAAGGGCCGAAAGCTTTCGGGAGATGCTGCTGGCAGCGTATCCTTCTCGATGCATCCATCCCAGCCAGGCTCGCACGTTGCTTCGATCGAGGTCTTGCCACCGGTCGACTCCCTTCTGGACAAACCAGTCCGCACAGTCGAGGAGATCGAGCCGGTAGGCAGTGCAGGTATTGTCAGCGGCCCGGCGCCGCATGTGCAGGTACTCCATGAACAGCTCGACGGATTGGCGCAAGGGCTCGCTAGTGCGTCGAGACAAGAGCCGGCTCAGGCTCAGCCCTGGGCGCAGCTTCGCTTGTTGCAGGAAGGGCGCCTACCGCTTCGTTGTCCAACAGTGCCGCTACATTGTGCTCGTCGCCGCCTCGGGTGCATCTCAACACGTTCTTGTCGCGTCCTGACTTGACCACCAACCCGCCGCATACCGGACAGGGCTGCACAATGGGCTCGTCCCAGGAGGCCCAACGGCACTTGGGGAAGTTGCTGCAGCCGAAGAATATTCTTCCTCGCTTCGTACGGCGCCGAATGATATCTCCTCCGTCCTCCGGACAGGCAATACCGACCTTATCATGGATGGGGCGTGAGTATTTGCACTCTGGGTAGTTCGAGCAGGAGATGAACTGCCCGAAGCGTCCCGTCTTGATGACCAGCTGATGGCCGCAGTCAGGACAGAGCTCGTCGATCGTCTCCACAGGCCACTCGACCGCCTCTATCGACTTTTCGGCGTCCGCAAGCGTCGACTTTGAAGGGCTCGTAGAAGTCGCGGATGACGCGCACCCACTCCTCGTCACCCTCTTCAACCCGGTCCAGCTCGGTTTCAAGATCTGCCGTGAAGCCGATATCGACGATCCTCGGAAAGTGCGTCTTCATCACCTCGTTTACCTTCTTGCCCAGCTCGAGTGGAGCGAATCGCCGCTGCTCTACGGCGACATACTTCCGATCGACGATGGTGCTGATGATAGGGACATAGGTACTTGGCCGGCCTATACCTCGCTCCTCCAGCTCCTTGATGAGGCTGGCCTCGGTGTAACGAGGAGGCGGCTCCGTGAAGTGCTGTTCGGGGGTGACTTCATGGAGCTGAAGCGATTCGCCCTCCGTCAGGGCCGGCAGCGTCGTATCCTTCTCGTCCCGCGGCATGACGGCGTAATATCCGGGGAACGAGATGACCGACCCGTTGGCGACGAAGACGTAGTCCCCGGCTCTGATCAGCACGCGCGTGGAATCGAAGACTGCCGGCGACATGAAGGCGGCCACGAACCGGCGCCAGACCAGGTTGTACAGCTTGAATTCGTCGGCCGACAGGAAGTCTTTGACCGAGTCAGGCGTTCGGTTGACATCGGTGGGCCGGATCGCCTCATGGGCGCCCTGGACATTGGGCTTTCTGCTTGGATTTGGGTCCGGGCCCGATATACTGCTTGCCAAAGGACGTCTGAATGTACCCGCGAACCGCCGCCTGCGCTTCGTTGGAAACGCGGGTGGAATCGGTCCGCATGTAGGTGATGAGGCCTACTCGCTCGCCGCCAAGATCGATGCCTTCGTACAGGCCCTGCGCCACGCGCATCGTTTTCTTGGGCGCAAAGCGCAGCCGCGTTGAGGCATCCTGCTGCATGGAGCTGGTGGTGTAGGGCGGAGGCGGCATGCTTCGCGTCTTCTTGGCTTCGACGGACGCGACTTCCCAGTGCCGTCCTTGACGTTGCCGACTATCTGTGCGCCTCGTCGCCCGTCTTGACTGCAAGCTTCTCCTTTTCGCCCTGCGAACGACTCCGGAGCAAAGTTGGCCAGAAAAGTCTTTTTCTGCTTCTGTTGCGACAGGATGCCTCGATCGTCCAGTACTCTTCAGGGACGAAGGCTTCGCGCTCGTCCTCGCGGTCGCAGATCAAGCGGAGCGCGACCGATTGGACCCGGCCGGCGCTGGTTCCTCGCAGAACCTTCCGCCAGAGAAGCGGGCTGATCTTGTAGCCCACCAACCGGTCGAGAACGCGCCGCGCCTGCTGAGCGTTGACCAGGCGTTCATCGATCTCGCGCGGATGGCTTGATGCCTTCCTGCACGCCGCTCTTGGTGATCTCATTGAAGACGGCCCGGAGGGGATGCTGAATCTCCAGCGCATTGGCAAGGTGCCAGCTGATGGCCTCGCCTTCGCGATCGGGGTCAGGGGCTAGATATACCTGTTCCGCACCCGGCTGGCTCGCGCAGATCGGTAAGCAGCTTTTCCTTGCCCGGCACGACCACGTACTTGGGATTGAAGTTCTTGCGCGTATCGACGCCCAGGCCATTCTTGGGCAGATCGACGACGTGGCCGACGGAGGCCAGCACCTCAAAATCGGGGCCAAGAAACTTCTTGATGGTGGTCGCCTTCGACGGCGACTCGACGATAACTAGATTACGAGGCAATGTTGCCCTCCTGCTGCATGATCACATGATGACGTGTCAGTTTCAAAATCTCGTGAGAGACACGCACCTCTCCGACTGAATTCTCCGGAACTCCTTCTGCCCACGCGGTAAGCTACTGGTGCTTTACGGGAGACTTCCGCAAAAAGCGATATGGCTTGTCCGAAGGAAGAGCGTCCTGTTGGCGTACCCAACGCATTTTCGACGTAGGAAGTAAGTCCACGCGCAAGGGGTCCAACGCGTTCCCGATCTAGATGCGTCCTTCGCGTCGTAGAGGCGCCGTGACGTCGAATATGTACCGTAGCAACTCAGTATGCGCATCCGTTTGCTCGACTTGCCGTCGACTCATAGCGATGTTAGCAGTCTCCAGCATGCGGTCGAAGTCGTACTCTTGGTACTGGCCTTCGCCTCCCCAGATAAAGCAAGGTACTACTTTGGGGAGCATCCCCCCGCCAAAGAGATTACAGCCGGTGCCGATACTCGTGCCAGAATTGAGCAATACTCCGATGCCCAGCTTAACATGATCTCCCAAAAAGCTGCCCAACTTGGTATGTCCAGTATCGATTTGTTCGCCATCTAAGTCAATTCGAACAGTGCCGTATGTATTTTTGAGGTCACTTGTTGTTGTGAGCGCGCCGATGTTGACCCATTCACCAAAGTAGCTATGTCCCGTGAAACCGTCATGATACTTGTTCGAGTACCCCTGGAAGATGCAGCACTCCACCTCACCGCCTATGCGGCAGTATGGACCAATCGTGGTGTCTTCTCTTATTCGCCCGGTGACAATCCGAGCATGTGGACCTATATAGGCAGGTCCTTGAACGAATGAAAACGGCTCGACCCGTGCCTGCTTGTCGATGATGATCGGTCCATCTCGTGCATCCAGAACGGCTCCCGCCATCACCTCGGCGGTTGGGTCGATATATACCTGGTCGAGATCGTAAACCGTGGCCGCCGGATGCGGTGGCGCCGACATGGGGTACCGGTTGCGTACAAAATCGGCGCGAATCTCTTGCCCGTTCTTATGAATTAAATCCCAAGCATATTCAACAACTGGCACTTGCATTCGATGCACAGGAATCTCCCGCGCAAGCGACGACAGAATGCTTCTCGTGTCTTGCTCGGTTAGCCACTTGATCGCGACCTGTAGACGGACTCCCGAGAGCCGTGCTGCAACCAGTGTTTCTTCCTTGACATAAAGCGCGTCTCCCCCTTCAAAGGGGATTGCGTCAGCCAGGTCGTCTCCGGAAAGAATACGTCCGTTAATAAAGAGGACCGATTCATCGCTCCTCAGGTTGCGCATGTGAGCGATGAGTGAGGGCTGCTCTTCGGTACTCGTCATGCGGATGAGATAGGGCCGGCAAAGCTGATAAAGACGGCACCCCTCGTAGGAAGCACTTATCTTATTGAAAAGAGTCTGTGTGCCACACAGCAGGTCAAAGACCGGCCGCGTGTACGCCATAGGGAAGGAACTTGCGGTACCACTCGTCCTCGAAAACGCAAATGGTTGGGCTTGCCATCATTAGCTTGGTTAGGCAGCGCTACCGCGGCTTCTCGTTTCCGTGACGATGCCCCTCAGCACCTGAGCAAGCTTGTCAGGGTCATGCCTGATGACCGACACAGTATGCTCGCTGGTTGAACCACCTTCGGTGTCCAAAGTGAGACGCGTCTCAGTGGCTACCTCGATGACGTCGGCCTCAATCACAGTCGAGCCATGGATTTTCAACGTCGTCGACCCCGGGAATCGTCCTCCCAACATGATCTTGGCCGAATCAATGTGTTCCTCGGGGGTTACCATTATCGGAAATGAACCCGTGACCTCGTAACGGCTGAGCATATGGGAGCCGGGATAGCTGCGATTGACGATTGTAAAGGTAGGGGGAAAGCCGGAAAATTCTGAGAATGTCCTGATGAAGTCTCCAACCGACCATCCATCCGTGCGTCCGCGGTTCGGTCATGACGTTACAAACAAAGACTGTTGGGGAGGAGCTTGCTGATAGGCGCTCGCGAAGTTTCGGCACAAGAAGTGACGGCAGAACACTCGTGAACAGCGATCCGGGACCAAACACAAAGAGATCAGACGTGCCGATCGCCTCTTCCAGGTCATGGCTCAGAGGCCACGTTTCAGTTGGCGCTGAAGTCGAGCCGTCGAAGGAGAGAAACAGGTGGTCGATTGCTTTCGGTACGGATGCCTCGATAGCGTCCCCGCCCACGACGATCCGATCGTCGTCTAATCGCGCGCAGAGCTGCGCATTCTCTGCCGTGGCAGAAACCACACGCATATCTTGATGCGATGCCCGAAGCAGTCCGGCAATGGTACGGAAGTCGCTGCCCGGAGACGGAACGGCAGTCAAGCGATCAGCTACGTCTCGCAGTGCTTTGAGCATGATGAGCAAACCCATATGTCCGCTGAACAGGACGACGTCGGGCAACCCGTGCTCAGATTGCCGGGCTACAAGAAGTTCTCTGGAAGTCTGATGCCCCACCAGCGACAAGGTGACTGCCAGCTGGCTTTTCCTCAGCTGGAGTAGGGCGAATCCTGAGAGCACGATTCCAACCACCAGAACTATTGACGCGGCAACGGCTATGCCTGTGGCAAGGAGAGTGAACCCAGAGCCGAGACTAAGAAGTCCGAGCGCTAGGACCGCTATCAATATAGTGACCGTTGTCGTCGGCTTTGTCCTCTGATTCATGCCGCGGTAACCCTTATGTCAAAAGGTCTCAATGGCTGAATGAGGCAAATGTTTACAGTTCCCGTGTTCGTTCCCTTTGTAGCCTTTGCGAGTATATCATCGAGCCAGTAACTACATGAAATCTCTTTCGATATGCGACCGGATCAAATACTACCTGCCTATTAGTTCTCGTAACCATGTCATCTGATATGCACAAATCAGTGGTGCTGATGGGAGGCGGGACCGGAAGCCCCCAGCTGCTGACGGGGTTGAGAAGCATATTGCCCGCCACCATTGGTCGATTGTCGTGCCGGTTACCGATACGGGACGTAGCTCGGGGGCCATCCGAAGAGCCTTGAGCATACCTGCCCCCGGGGATCTGCGGCATTGTCTTACCGCTCTTTCTGATCCGAAAAACCAATGGACTGAAATACTCGAACGACGGCTGACTGGGACGGGAAATTCAGAGCTTGACGGGATGTCCGTGGGCAATATCGTTCTAGCCAGCCTGGCCCAAAGCGAAGGTGGTCTTGGACATGCTGGGAGCCTGTTAGCGAAGCTCTTGGGCGTGAAGGAACGAGTCTTTCCGGTCAGTAACGAAGATATTCAGCTATGCGCCACCCTTGAGGACGGGTCCCGAGTAACGGGAGAGTTCGAGATTCGGCGTGTGAACAAGCCTCGAATCCTCGATCTGCAGATCGAGGGGGCACTTAAAGGCGTGTGGGAGCCGACGCGACAGACCATCTTGAATACCGATTTCATCATCGCTGGTCCCGGTAGTCTTTGGACCAGTATTGGGGCGATCCTCGCTGTTCCCGGGGTACGAGAGTCGCTGGCTGCCTCGAGTGCACGGGTCATATTTGTGTGCAATACGACGACGCAACCAGGACAGACGGACGGTATGACGGTTCGAGACCACGTTGAGGTTGTCTCCCGGCTATTAGGTCGAACTCCCGATCATGTCCTCCTCAACAGCGAGCTGCCGCCCGCTGCCGAGGAAGCAACTTTGGCATCAGAGGGTCTTTGCTTGTTAAAGACCGTCGGCCCCCGAAGTACAGGCACTCTTAGGTATGGGTATCCAAGTGACTACATTTCCCTTGTTGCGGCCCATTTCCCCGCACTGGGGATTTGTGGCAGAAGGTCCGAACTGCTTATCACGATGTCCACAAAACGGCCACGTCCATCGCCCAAATCATCGAACCGGATCTCCCACATTGAGTCCCTCAGGCGTAACGGGAAGACACCATGCCTTGCATCAACTATCAAATCAGACAGGAGGCGTTGGCGCCCGAATGCAAAGATCGTGTCGTCGACGTTTTGATTGAGGGGTGCTCAGCTGCCTCATGGCTCAACCAACGGTAACGTCGGTGCTTACTCTACCCGTCTCGCAGTCCTCACTCATCAGTGAGGCTGGCTCTGTTAGTAGCGATTCAAAATGGCGATCAAAGCCGTTTCCTATTGCTGAACAAGTCTAGAAGCACATGTGATCTCGGAACGTGAAGCGGGCAGCGGGGTCCGGAACCTCCGTCGTAGGTCCACCTCCTCATTAGAATGAGCGTGAGTGAGGAGGGTGTACATGCTGCAGTCAAATGATACGGCTCCGGATTTCTCCCTGCTGGCCGCGGTTGAGGGCAAAGTAGAGCAGGTCAGCCTCGATTCACTCTTGCATGACCACGCGGGTTTGGTGATCACCTCGTATCCCTTGGACTTCACGGGCGGTTGTCAAAATCAGCTATCCGAATTCAGAGACGCTTACGATGAGTTCTCCGCCTTCGAGTTCAGGTGGCATCAGTGAGTGTGGATAGCCCCTATGCCCATCTAGAGTGGGCCCGGCAGCTGAGTATCCCCTACCCTATGTTGAGCGACTTCAACCGCCAGTTGCTTCCGGCGTATGATGCCATCAACCCGGAACCTGGTCCACTCAAGGAGTTGGCCCGCCGGACGGCCTTCGTCATCGATTCCGATGGCAGGGTCGTTTTCGCTTGGTATCCCTCAGGGGAAGAGAGATTTCCGCCCGTGGGCATTGTGCTTCAGGAGTCTCAAAAGGTGTCTCAAGCAGCTTCCAATCGATAGTGAAACGCGCGCAGGGCTTCGATCAAACGTTTATGGAGCAGTCATGGATGACGAAGAGCTTGCCGTGGTTATCGAGCGCATTTCCCGACTCTGCGACAATATTGCTGCCGGCGCTCAAGAATGCGCTAATCCGGAACACTTGAACAGAATTGCCGGTTCGCTTGAATGTGTGTTTATGGCGGGGCACGACGACATTGACTATGACGAGGAAGGCGAAGAGCGCCGCCCCGACGCTTGAGCGTCGTCCGGCTGAACAAGTCGGTTTGATATGCGGGCTGCGCGTAGATGTTCCGCTCTGCGGCCCCGGACGATACGTCGTCTGAGGACCGTACCCCGCGCCAAGATCGAAATGTGTCTTGAGAGATACGGCGCCACGATAGGCGAATGAACCTGCCGAGCGGCGGTGTTTCTTTGGGGAAGTTCTCCCCGCGCGTTCGTCCGGCGAAGGTGTAAGCGTCGCCGACCCAGACGATTTGGTAGGCCTGAACCTAGCCCATCGTCTGATGCGTGTCTCGGTTTGCGATGGACATGCTTGAGGTAACAGACGGAGTTCTGTGATCAACCTTTTCATGGAGATCTCACGTGTCCACTACTGTTGAAGAACCCAAAGCCATACAACTTTCCGATGCCTTGACAAGAGCTGTCGAACGCGTTAGCGGAAATGTTGTTTCGGTTGATGCGAGAAGCCGGGGAGGCGCTTCCGGAATCGTTTGGCGGTCCGGCTTGATTGTGACCGCCGACCATGTCATCGACCGTGACGAAAGTATAAAGGTCCAGACAATGCAAGGAACAAGGCTGGAACGTCCAGCTCGTGGGACGTGATCCCACCACCGACTTGGCGCTGCTGTCGTTCGCATCAGAAAATTTAGGTGTGGCGCCGAGGGAGCTGGCATCCCCGAGGCTGGGGGGACTGGTACTGGCCGTAGGCCGTCCCAGCGCCGTGGGATTGAGTGTGAGCTTCGGAGTAGTTAGTTCTGTTGGCCCGGAGTGGCATACCTCGGCAGGGGGCCGGGTAGACCAATTTGTTCAGCCTGACCTCACACTGTATCCGGGATTCTCCGGGGGGCCCTTGATAGATGTCGAGGGAAGGGTCCTGGGTGTGAATACGTCCGGCCTCTCCCGAGGGATTCCGCTCGCCATCCCGACCGAGACAGTTGAACGTACTATTGACCAACTTCTGAAGCGAGGAACGGTTTCGCGCGGCTATCTCGGCCTCCGGATGCAAACGGTGGAGCTGCCTCAAACGGTGCAAAGTGGCTTGCATATGGAAATAGGGGAAGCGTTGCTCATTGTTGGACTCGAGCCGGGTGGACCAGCAGACCAGGCGGGAGTACTGGTCGGAGATATTCTGCTCTCGGTTTGCGACAAAGGAGTCGCTCGTCCCGAGAGTGTCCAATCACTCCTTGACACGGAAACCATCGGGAAGGCTTTAGACTTCAAGATTCTCCGGGGAGGCAACCCCCTCACGCTTCAGATCACCGCGTCTGAACGTTCGTCTGGACGAAACCGGACGAGGGGTCATCGTGGCTAAAAGAGCAGTGGATCTGGAAGCCCTTGTTGGCGGAGCAGATCGAATAAGCCGCGACGTTCCGGCCTCAACCGTAAGGTTGACGACTGACAGATCGGGAAATGGTGCGGGAGTCGTCGTCTCGCCCGATGGCATTATCGTGTCTTGCGCTCACGTCGCCACAGAGCCTTCAGTACACGTGCGGTTCTCGACCGGTGAGGAAGCCCTGGGCAACGTCACCCTCCGAGATCCCGAAAGAGATCTGGCCGTCGTCAGGGTTTCAGAGGAAATTGGAGCATATTTAAATCTCGGAAGCAGTGACAAGCTGCACCCCGGACAGTTGGTGTTCTCAATCGGATATCCAGCTTCGGGCAGCCCCGCCCTTGCCATGGGGGTCATACACGCGTTAGCGAATGAGAGGAACCATTGGCCTATGATCGTTTCCGACATCCGCCTTGCTCCCGGCTACTCCGGTGGCCCCATGGTGAACAGCGAGGGCGACCTCATTGGCGTGAACGTCATGGTATCGGGCGGTCTTGGCCTAGCCGTTCCGGCGCAGGATATCAAGCGAATTCTGAAGGTCGAGAGCTTGCCCAGACTGGGAATAGGCGCAAGACCCGTCACGGTCACTTCCGGCAACAGGCAATCTACACGTCGAATGCTCGTTACGGCGGTTGTGACGAACTCCCCTGCCGGGCGAGCTGGGTTAACGATCGGAGACGTGATAGTGTCAGCGAACGAAAGGCCGGTTGAACGGACCATCGATCTGTGGGATGGTCTCGCCTCAGCGGCGGCCGACTTATCACTGGAGGTGCTCCGCGGAGGTCAAAAGGTCCGTGCATCGATTCCGTTGGTAGCATCCGGAGCCGCTCGGATGGGCGAGGCTGCTTGATTTCTGTAGCCGTTGTCTCGGCATCCGGTGTCCTGCGTGCCGGTCTAGAATCACTCCTGCAGCAATCAGAACAGCTTTCTGTAGTCGCTTGTGAATCGAGCGTAGATGATGTTTTGGTGACGGGCCGCCCTCTGGATGTTGTTCTCGTCGACCTGGATCACGACGGCGCGGAAGGCTTGACCGAGGTGTTCCGCCATGCCCTGGTTGTACTTTCCGACACTCCCGATCTGTTCGGAACGCACTATGTTGCGAACGGCAGAAACGGATTGGCTGTCCTGAGTCGTCGAGCGACGGGAGAGCAAATCCGAGCAGCCGTGGTGGCGGTCGCGTCCGGGCTTATCGTGTTTGAAACCCCTCAAAGGGGGGCGATTGGGTCCCTGCTTGCCAGCGCTGTGCCACCTTTAGATATCGAGCCAGATCCGATAACACCGCGCGAAACCGAAGTGCTCACAATGCTGTCCGAAGGCTTGGGCAATAAGATGATTGCGCGTCGACTTGGCATATCTGAGCATACGGTAAAGTTCCACGTTGGATCCATCATGCGCAAGCTCAATGCTGGCAGCCGGACGGAGGCTGTGACAACCGGCCTTCGGCTGGGCATCCTCTCGGTCTAACGGATGACACTCCGTCTTTGTCGGTCCATGCGGTAGCGTGGAGTGATGATTCCAGAGGACGCTCACCTGCTGAGCGACAAAAGATTGGAGGATACCGTGACGTTCGAAGTACCCGCATTGCCCTACTCATACGAGGCTCTCGAGCCGTACATCGACTCGGAAACTATGCATCTGCACCACGATAAGCATCATCAAACATATGTCACGAACTTGAATGCGGCAGTTGAAAAGTATCCTCAGCTTGCTGAGAAGAGCGCCGAAGACCTCATTCGCGAGCTATCCTCGGTGCCCGAAGACATCCGGACGGCTGTCCGTAATAACGGGGGCGGCCACGTCAACCACAGTATGTTTTGGACGATCATGACGCCCCATGGAAGTACTGAGCCAACGGGTGCGATCGGTGATGCAATCAAGAGCACGTTTGGAAGTTTTGAGCAGTTCAAGTCTCAGTTCAACGACGCCGGAGCCAAGCGCTTCGGAAGTGGCTGGGCCTGGCTGGTTAGAACCGGGTCAGGGGGGTTGGAGATTACGTCGACAGCGAATCAGGACAATCCTCTCAGCGAGGGGGCCTTTCCGGTACTAGGAAACGATGTTTGGGAGCACGCTTACTATCTTAAGTACCAGAACCGGCGTCCTGAGTACTTGAACGCGTGGTGGAACGTCGTTAATTGGGATGAGGTAAATAGCCGCTACGAGTCTCGCTAGACGCCTGAAGGAGCAAGAGTTAATTTGTGCGGACGCGCGAGGTGGGAGCAAGATTCGTCCTACGAGGCCGCCTCGCGCCGGCGTCCGCCAGAGATGGCCGGTCGGCTTCCCGGCCTCCTTGGACCAATCGTGTTGAGAGCCCAGGCTAGCTCTTCGAGGCTCCGAAGGTTGTGAATCGGTAGAAAGTCGTCCACGTGAGGAAGCGCCGCCTGCATTCCACGCGTCGCCGGTTCGTACGACGATGAGCCGAGCAAAGGGTTCAGCCAGATGAGCCGATAACTCAACCGCTGGAGTCTCGATAACTCCCTGCTCAAGGTTGACGGGTTGCCTCGGTCCCATCCGTCGCTGATGATCATGATAACGGAACCATGCGCGGTGATACGCCGGGCCCAGCTTCTATGAAAGTCCCGGATGGCTTCTCCGATTCGCGTACCGCCTGCCCAATCACTCACTTCCAAGCCGATTGCCTGAATGGCAACATCCGGGTCATCAGCGGACATTAGATGCGTGACCCTTGTCAGCCGGGTGCCGAAGAGAAATACCTCAATCTTATAGTGTCGGACGGATAGCGCGTGAACGAAGTGAAGAAGCATTTTCGAGTAGGCTTCCATGCTGCCGCTGATATCACAGAGCAGCACAAGTCTTCGCTCTTTGAGATGTGGCCGGCTACGAGGTAGCTCAAGCATCTCGCCTTGGGTTCGCACACTCTTCCGTAGCACTTGCCGGAGGTCAATTTGATCGCCCCTCGGGGACGATTTTCGCCGGTGAGAACGCCTCAACGGGGGACGCCACTCGATAGCTCGCAAGAACTGCGTGGCCTGCTTCACCTCGTCGGCGGAGTACGAAGCAAAGTCTTTCTTTCGCAGCAGCTCCACCGAGCTGTACGTTGAAGTCGTGCCCTTGAGATTATCCTCATCATGCGAGTACCGAGTTCGACTTTATACCGACTGCCCGTGCACCGTTTGGGATGAATTGACAGAGATTCTCTGGGCCTCATGACATGAAGCGAGATTGTCTTCAGTTCCTCCGGTCTCCTCTCCGGTTCGTGGCGCACCGTCTGCATACAGTCGTTCTACGAGGTGCTGTAGAAGCAGGTCGATGAGGTGAAGATGATCAGGATGAGAGGCCAGGGTGGCGTAGGCCACGTTTCTGACGTTGTCCGGCTCAGCAGTCCAGATGCCCGTAAACCTTCCACGAAGGTAATCATCTGTGCAGTCGAGATCGGCATGCCCAATTCTCGAAGGCGCCGGCAGAACGCGAGAGATACGCTAAGCGGATCCGATGATCAATGAGCGTGAGAGGCTGCCTCGAGCTAGCTCTGTCAGCGGAGCTCGCGTGAGCATTTCGATGTCTTCTTGATTCTTGACCAGCCACTCCCAATGTTTCAGTGACTGACTCACACTTAGTTCTCTGTGCCCTAACTCGGTCAAAGCGTTTGTCCAATCGAGCGTCTCAGAGATGCCTGGGGGCTTGTAGAGATCGCGGCTTACGAAATTCCTGCACAAGGGTCACGACTTGCTTCCGAAGCGCTTGTCCGGCTTCCGGTACTTTCCGCTCCACAACCGCATATTCCTTGGCAAAATCGGGGTAATTGATCCAGTGATAGAGACAGCGGCGTTTGAGGGCCTCGTGTAACTCTCTCGTTCGATTTGAGGTGATGATCACGACCGGAGGGTTTTCCGCATGGATCGTACCGATCTCAGGAATCGAGACTTGAAAGTCGGAAAGCACCTCCAGCAAGAATGCTTCGAATTCGTCGTCGGCACGATCGATTTCATCTAGCAGCAGTACCGCCGGCTCAGGTCCATCATGCTCGAGTGCCTGGAGAACCGGCCGTTTGATCAAAAATTCGGGACCAAACAGGTCTACTCTGGTTTTCACCATGGTCATGCTCGGACAGCCGGATGGCAATGATTTGTTTCGCATAGTTCCACTCGTAGACAGCCGAGTTGAGTCCGATCCCCTCGTAGCACTGGACTCGAATCAGAGGAGTATCCATCATGGCCGCCAACACCTTGGCTATCTCCGTTTTCCCCACGCCAGCCTCGCCTTCCAGCAGCAGAGGCTTCTTCAGTCGAAGAGCTAGGAAGACGGCAGTGGCAAGCGACCGGTCCGCGATGTAATCGTCGCTCTGCAAGAGACTTAAGAACACCATCAATTGTTTCAAGCATGGCCGATTCTACCCACAGCAAGTTGGCCCAAGGCCCCTGCTTGGGGTCGATGAAGCCCCGTCTACGGAAGTAGAAGCAGACTGCTCAATTCTCCTGGCCATTGTTTGTTAGCCTGCCCAAGTGGGCTTCTCCTCAGCGCCAGTGCCATCCAACATGTCTGGCACCTCATCCACGCTGCTCACAATCGTCAGCATAGCTAGGTCGGCCTCTCCAACGATCAGCTCTTTGCGAAAAGCCTCCAACAGCCGCTGCCACATCAAGCCCACGAGAATGATGGGCTTATGTGCCATTAGGCTCATCTGTCGCAGGTTCCAGGCGAGCGTAACTTCGGCCAGCGTCCCCGCTCCCCCCGTGAGAGCGACAAGCGCATCGCTTTCGACCAGCACTTCAATACGGGCAAAGAGGCTTTCAGCGGCCCGTACCTCAGATATGTATGGATTGGGAGACAGACGGCTGTCCCAGGGCGCCATCGTCACACCAATAACCTGTCCATGTGCCTCATGCGCTCCCCGGCTGACTGCCTCCATGAGGCCTCCATATCCGCCGGTGACGACGGTGTAGCCTCGGGAGGCAAGGAGCCGGCCGAGCTGGACGGCACTATGATAGTCATCGGAATCTTCCCCGATACGGGCCGAGCCGAAGACTGTCACGCGCATCTCAATTGAACCTCTTTAGAACATTGTGATCCCTACGTAGTGCGAACGTTGGACACGTTAGGAGGCTAGAGAGCGACAGCAAGACTACGTTTCGAGAACGAAGCCGTGCGGGAGAAGCGCATCGGACGAGAAATCGCCGGCGCCATCAATTTCGACCGTGGCGCCAGTCCCAATGAGATCCAGAATTATTTGACGGCAGGCACCGCATGGAGTTC
>CAWCJG010000008.1:0-1057500 GCA_963795905.1 uncultured Acidobacteriaceae bacterium
CATCGACGGCGAAGCCTCAAAGCCAACCTGTCGCTGGAACGGCAAAGGCCGGCTCGGTTGCTCCGGCTAACAGTACAAACACCACCGCACAACACCAATGAACATCTTCAGGCGCGTCACTTCGAATCGGTCCGAGCCATGAGCGCAGGGGCTTTGAAAAAATCAGAGGATCGGCTTTTTGGTCAGCGAGTTCGCAAGGGTTTGGGCCCGGAGCGGTCGTGTGAGGTCGGGCGAATCGAATCCCGCGGCGGGCGGGAATGAGTCTGTGCATGTGCTGCGCATGCGCGCTTTGTGCGGCATACGCGCTGGACGCTTAGTCCACGATCATTGCTTTGCTCGTTTACCGGCCGACTGCCAGAGACTGAAGTTGTAAGCCACAACGATGAGCAGTGCCTCGGCTGTGGCCTTGAGTCTTCCGCGGACCGAGAACCTGCGGAATGCCCAGTCTGATTTAATACGCATTGTTGGGAAACTCAGCCACTTTGCTGCGGCATTTATAGATCAGTTTGGCCGCTTGTGTTTCCATTCGAGCCGCATGCGCCAGCACCGCCTCGGACTCCAGCACTTGGTGAATCAGGCAGGGCCGGGGCGTGGACAACACTGTTGTTTATGCGGGCAGCGGCCACATTCGGCTGCATCGGCTTGAAAGATTCAGTGCGGTGTCCATGGTGTTTTTTCTCTCCAATTTGAAGCAAGACCTGACCGGCGGGGCAACGCAAGTGGTTGCCCTCACGCGTGAACTCTGATTTGTCAAACTCAGGCGCAACGCCATGTCGCGCGCGCGTAGCCGCATGCTGACGCGAGGCCTCCTTTACTGGTGCTATGAGTTCAACCCCGCTGGCCGTTACTGCCTCAATATTGTTCCTCGTCACATAACCGCCATCCACCACAATGCGCTCCGGCTTCTTGCCTGTGAAGTGTTGCACCGTCTGCAGCGCTGGCTCCAGTTGCTTGAGATCGTTGTGATCTTGACTTACCCGATACGCCCACAATAAAGTTGCCTTGGGCTTCCGTCGTCAATTGCACGTTGTAGCTGTACAGGGTACCGCCGTGTTGCGTGTGCCGCATGCGCCTGGCTTCGGGTTCGGTAATGCTCACGCGCTTGGTGTCCGTCTCCGTTTCGCCGTCCACCTGGTTGAAAGCTTCGTAGGCCTGCTGCAAACGTTCGATCCGTTGCCGTGCCGCGCGCTGTTGCGCAGCTTGCTTTTTGGCGCTGCCCTCGTCTGTCCGTTCGTCCAGTTCCTGCATATAGGCTCGCGCGGCATCCAATTTCTGCTGAATGCGGTTCCGGCGATACCCTGAACCTTGCCCTGCGCGAGCTTGTATTTTCGTGCCGTCGTGCATCACAGTTCGCAGGTCAACCAGTCCTTCCTCGGAAAGCAGTGCTAGCAACTGTTGCAGCAACGCATCGAGTTCCGCCCCATGAGCCGTCCGGAAATCACACAGCGTGTGGACGTTGATCACGTGCTGCCCGGTTAGCACCATCAACCCGGGATACCGTACCCCATCATCTGGCTCAACCGGTTCGCTGACGCGATGCCTTGCTGGTAGGCATACAACCACACGCTAAGAAGTAAGCGCGGTGGCCAGGCTGGACTGCCCGGCCTGGCCTTCTAGTGTCCTCACCCTGGCCTCGAACGCCGATAAATCCAACTTGCCTGTGAGTTCCCAAATCACGCGTGCCGGGTCATCGGCGGGCACCAGCTTCTGCAGATCCAATGTGCACCATTGCTGCCGCTCGATATGCTTGTACTTCCGCTCATTCCCTTGCTGCATGCTTCCAGCCTAAAACCTACTTGAAACATTCTCAATCAGAAATGTTTGATAAAAGGGCCGACCCCGTGGATTTTTTCAAAGCCCCGCAGCGATTGGTAGCGGAACAATCGTCCCGCGCCGATGCCGCGATCGACAATCCTGCTACTTAGGCCGACACACAATGAATTCACTTCGAGAATGTCGCTGTGATACCAACAGGGGGTTGGATGGCAGCCAACAAGCCTCTGGATTATTTCGCCCGGGTCAAAGCCATTGTAGGTTCCCTTAACAGCGAATGCGCTCTTTCCCGTATTTGCATTGAAGACTTCGAAGTACACTCGTCCTATGCTCGGATACAAATCGAGCAGTCCGCTAGGGTCGTGCCCTGTGTAGCTCTGGACAGAGAGCCACTTGTTGTCGGGCGACAAAAGCGCAGATGCCCCCTGATCAGGCATGCGATGCCCGTAGGACTTAAACAGGAGGCCTCGGTAGCGAAATGTACGACGAGTCCATTCCGCTTTGCCGCGCACGTCTACCCGTTCGGAATGAAATCCTTCATCGCCGGCGAGTGCAAATGAATGATGCCGCGCCGAATCGCCAGCGCAACCGCATGTGTCCGATCTTTCGCGCCGAGCTTACTCAGGATGCTTTGCACGTGGGCCTTCACCGTTCCAGCCGCCGTTCCCAGAATCTCGCCGACTTCCTTGTTGCCAAGACCGCGCGCGATCAGTTGCAGCACCTCCACCTCACGCGACGTAAGCGCGACCTCCGGGAAGAATCCGTTCAAGTGCGCGGTGACTTCCTGCGGCATGAACCGCTTTCCGGCATGCACCATACGAATGCCGCGAATGACTTCGCTGTGCACCACCTCTTTCAGCAGATATCCCCGCACACCGGCCTCCAGCGCTCGGTAGATGTCCTGATCGCCATCGTAAGACGTGAGGGCCAGGATTTTCGCATCGGGATGGCTGCGCCGGATCTCCCGCGCCACATCAATGCCGCTCATGTCAGGCAGGCGCAGATCCATCAACGTAACGGCCGGCTTCAGTTCATTGAAGAGACGAACCGCGTCACGGCCATTGGCTGCCTCTCCGACAAGTTCGATTTCGGGCTCAGTGGAAAGGATCGCCGCAATGCCTTTGCGAACCAGGTCGTGATCGTCAACTGTAAGTACGGTGATCAAGGCTCAAATCTACTGTAACGGCAAACGGACGGAGATGGTTGTGCCCTCTCCCGGTGCGCTTGTAATGGCTAACTCCGCGCCGATTTCGCGGGCGCGTTCGGACATCCCAAGCAGGCCGAAGCGCCCGATCGCGGAATGATCGTTTTGCGACGCAAATCCCACGCCGTCGTCAGCAATCTTCATCGAGACACCGCCGGGATCTTTGACTAGAGTAACGTGGACACGTCCTGCGCCCGAGTGTTCTAGCGCATTCGAAACTGCTTCTCGTGCGATGCGCAGCAGTTGAAACTCGGCCTCCGGGCGATCGCCCAAAGAAACGGATTCACTTTCAAACGAAAGGCGCGGCAGGTCGCCATTTGCCGCGGACCGGACGACGCTTCCCAACTTGTCCGAGAAGAGGCCAACGGGCGAACTTTCGCGCAACCCCCAAAGCGATTTGCGGGCTTCGGCGGCGCATTCCCCGGCATCCTGAATGATGCCGTGCAAGCTGTCCTTCTCTCTTGAAGCAGGCAGGCGGGTCCACAATGCCTGCAATTGCATCGTCACGCCGGCGAGGCCTTGCAGCAGCGTATCGTGGAGTTCCCGCGCGATGCGGCTGCGCTCCGCCAACACAATTCCGAAGCGCTGGCGTAACTGGCGGCTGCGGAGGCGCCATGCCGCCGTAATCGCAAGTGCCGCCGCCAATGCGCACAGAAGCCAAAACCAGCGCCGCTGATACAAGAACGGTTCGACTTCAAAATCGGCCGCGGCTGCCTCCCCGCTCCACACACCGTCTGCGTTGCGGGCCATCACGCGGAAGTGATAGTCCCCCGGAGGCAGCTTGGTGAAGAACGCTTCCCGGCGCGGGCCGGCATCTGTCCAATCGCGATCATAGCCCTCCAGAATGTAGCGGAACGTGACCTTCTCCGGTTCAATGAAGCTCAACCCCGCGTAGCGGATCTCTATGTTCCGTTCAGACGGAGAAAGCGTAAGCGTCGAAGACGGCGAGAAGCGCTGGCCGTCGATCAGGACTGACGTAATACTCACTGGCGGAGGCATCGCGCTCTCCTGAAGCCGGTTCGGGTTGACGACGACAACGCCGTTGGTCGTTGCGAACCAGAGGCGTCCGTCACGCGCGCGATAGGCCGCGGGCTGCGCGCCGGAGCGGCACTCAAAACGCAACTGCCCCGTGCTGAAGGGCAAACTGTGTACGCGGCGGATCTTGCCGTCCGCCAACTGATCCAATTCGTCACGGTTCACGCGGAAAATGCCCTTGCTCGAACCCATCCACAAATTGCCTCGTCCGTCGTCGAGGACGCTGTAGATGCGGTTATCGTATAAGCCGTCCTTCACGTGATAGCCCGACAGCTTGCCTTCGTGCCAGCGCAACAGGCCGGAACCCAGCGTCCCCATCCACACGGAGTGATGTGCCGGATCAGGCAAGTAGCAATCGATTTGCCGGCTGATGCCGCCTAGCGGATACTCCCCTGCCGCGCCATCCTTCAAGAACGGCAGACGGTCAGTACCCGAGCTGACAAGCACTTCGCCCCCAAGCCCTAAGCCGAGAGAAAGCGGACCCTGCGAACCGAGCTGCAAAGCGGCAGCAGCATGGAAGCCGCCGTTCGCGAAACGGTACACACCGCGGTTGGTAGCTGTCCAGAGCGTGCCGTTCCTGTCGAATAGAAGACTGCGCACCGATTGGCCCGCGAGCTGTGGATAGGAAGTAATGGCGCGATCGCGCACGCGATTCAGGCCGCGATCCGTTCCGATCCAGAGATCGCCGTCCGGACCGCTGGCGATCGAAAGAATGCGGTCGCTCGCAAGGCCATCCCGCTCGTAATTGAATTGAAACGGCCGTGATCGAAAACCGCCACTCCCGCATCGAGTGTGCCGATCCATAGGCGGCCGGAAGAATCTTCCGTGATGGCCGACGCATCGTTGCTTGGCATGCCCTCCGCTACCGTGTACGGGCGAACTCGGCCGTTCGTGAACTGATCGAGTCCGTCCTTGGTGCCCGCCCAGAGATTGCCTTCCCGGTCGAAACGCAGCGCCAGCACGACACTGTGCGATAAACCATCGCTCGTCCGATACGCGCGGATTTCGCCTTTTTGCAGGCGGCTCACGCCGTCATCGCTGCCGATCCACAAACTTCCATCGGGTGCTTCAATGAGGGTGGAAATGGCGTTGTCCGGCAAGCCGTCTGCCGTCGTGTATGTTCTTACCTGCGACCCGCCGATATGCAGAAGACCCACACCGGAGCCGACCCAAAGCGTTCCGTCTTGCGAACACGACAGGCTCGTGATACCCGCTTCAGGCGGGAGATGAACATTCGGATAACGCTGCCTCGTGCTGCCCTGCATGCGCCACAGTGTCGAGGTATTATCGGCAACCCAACGGCTGCCATCCGGCGACTGGCAGGTGTCGCGCGCTCCGTTAAAGGCAATGAGCTGATGCTGGCCATCCCTGTCGAACCGGTAAAGCCCTTTTTCGCCGCAGACCCACACGCCGCCCGACGCGTCATTGTCGAGACAGAACGTATTCGCGACGAACCCGTTGGACGCGTTGTAGCGCGTGACGGAGCCGTCCGGATGAATCAGCGCGAGTCCGTTGCCGATCGAGCCCGCCCAGAGCGTTCCCTGCCCGTCTTCGAGGAGGCTGCGCACGAGGCTTCCCTCGAGCACAGGACCGCCCGCGGCATCCGTCATTTCATGGAAGCGCATTCCATCGAAGCGGATCAGGCTGTCTTGCGTTCCCAGCCATAGATAGCCGTCTTTACTCTGCAGGATGGAGTAGATCGTCGGCTGAAAGAGCCCCTCTTCCTGACCCCAGATCCGATGCGAATATTGCGTGAGGGTACGACTGGGATCTAGAGCCCAGAGCGTGCTGGCTGTTACGAATACGGAGAAGATCGAGAGGAACGGACGCAAATCGAGCAACTTCAGTCTATCGCTAACTAACGCGGCTATCCCGCGCTACTTCGTAAGGCGCAGCCAGGCGGCGGCGCGTTTCTCTATCTGCAAGATAGATGCGTCCTCGGGTACAAATCCCGAGATGACGGCGAGAGAATCGGCGCCGGCTGCGATCGTTTCGGCGGCATTCTCCAGCGTGATGCCGCCGATCGCGACAATCGGCTTTGCAGTCAGTGGCCGGAGCTTCTTCAACCCGCTGACGCCTAGCACCGGATCGGGATTCTGTTTTGAGGTCGTCGTGAAGATCGGACCGAGCGACAGATAATCGACCGGCTCTTCTTCACCGAAACTCAATTGCCGGCGATTGTGCGTCGAAAGTCCGAGCATCACGTCGCCCACAATCTTGCGCGCGGCCGCGGGCGGCAGGTCGTCCTGTCCGATGTGCAGCGCAGCGCCGAGCAGTTTCGCGAAGTCTGCGCGATCGTTCACGAGGAAGGGAATCCCAGCCTGGCCGCATAAACCGCTCACTTCTTCCGCTTCGTCGTAGTCGGCCTGAGTCCAAACGTCTTTATGCCGGTATTGCAGGATCCCGGCTCCCGCGGACAACAACGCCCGAGCGGCATCGGGTACCGGAATTGAACGTGCTCGCAAAAGCGCGGTGTCGAGGATCGGGTAAAAGACAGGCAGCATCAAGGGATCGGGATCTGCTCCGCGATCTGAATGCCGAAGCCCTCGAGTCCCACGACTTTGCGCGGCTGATTCGTCAGGAGGCGAATGGTCGTCAGGCCCAGTTCGGAAAGTATCTGCGCACCCACTCCCGCTTCGTGCTGCACGGGTTGGTGACGCTCACTGGGAACTAGATTGGAACGCGTGCGGTCGTGAGTCAAAAGCTGATGCGACCCGTCATGCCAGCCGGACTGCACACCGGGTCCGGTCTGGTGCAGGTAAAGCAGGACGCCCCGCCCCGCCTGCGCTATCGACTGCAAAGAGCCTTCTAGCAGACGCTGGCAATCGCAATCAAGCGACTGAAACGTGTCTCCGTAAACGCAGCGCGCCTGAACGCGCACGAGCACGTTCTGATGACCGCTCACATCTCCGTAGATCAAGGCGAGATGGGATTCCCCATCAACTCTGTTCACATAGCGCAACGTCTTGAATTCGCCATGCGGTGTGCGGATGCATCCTTCCGCATCGCGGCGCACAATCTGTTCGGTTTGCGTGCGATAACGGATAAGCTCGGCGACGGAGATCATCTTGACTCCGTGCCGCTGGCAGAAGGCGATGAGCTCCGGTACGCGCGCCATGCTGCCGTCCTCGTTCATGATTTCGCAGATGACTCCGCCCGGCGAGAGACCCGCTAAACGGGCGAGATCAACCGCGGCCTCCGTCTGTCCGGCACGCACAAGGACGCCGCCCGGACGTGCGCGCAATGGAAATACATGTCCCGGGCGAGCGAGGTCTTTCGGGCCGGAGTCCGGACGCATTGCGACGCGAATCGTGTGCGCGCGATCATACGCCGAAATGCCCGTCGTGACCCCTTCGGCGGCATCGACCGCTTCACAAAAAGCGGTTCCGAAGCGGGCCGTATTCACAGAGGACATCGGCTGCAGATCCAGTCGATCGCACATGCCCGGGTCGAGAGCAAGGCAAATCAACCCACGGCCATGCGTGGCCATGAAGTTGATGACTTCGGGCGTGACCAGCTCGGCCGCGATCGTCAGATCGCCTTCATTCTCACGATCCTCATCGTCCACCACGATCAGGATCTTGCCCTGTCGGAAGTCTTCGATGGCTTCAGGTATGGAAGCGAACGCCATTGACGAGGGAAGCGCACGGCCAGCATAAGCCGCCGGGCGCTCTCTTGAGATGCTCGTTATGCGCCCACGGCTACGCCGTACTTGGCGTGCCACGGCTTGGCCGATTTAATGGCGTCGTTGACTGCATTGATGTTCTTCACGCCTTGATTGCCGAGCCATTCTTCAAGCGCCCTCACGCCCTGCTTCGCGTAAACCGGGATGCCGTTCTTCCATGTGGCGCGGCCGCACAGGACGCCCGAGTAATCGGTACCTGCTTCCGCAGCCATGTTGAGCGACTCCACAAATTGCTCATTGCCAACGCCCGCACTGAGATAGATAAAGGGTTTAGTCGCCACTTCAGCGGCGCGGCGATACCATTCCAGCGCTTCCTTGCGCGAGTAGGCCGCCTGTCCTTTAAACACACTCGAACCTTCCACGAACTCGGCGTTGGTCGGCACTTCCACTTTGAGGACGTCGACCTTGTACTGCGGCTTCGTGAATTCGGCCATTGCGCCGATCACGACTTCGGGTTTGCGCTTGGCAAATTCGAACCCCTTCTCATCGCCGCCCTTCGGATCGTAGCCGACGAACTCGAGGAAAAATGGAATTTGATAGGTCTCGCACTCCGCTCCGATGCGTTCGATGAAGGCGTGCTTGATGTCGTTGACGTCGGACGAGTCGAAAGGCGTGTAGTAGATGAGGATCTTGACCGCGTCACCGCCGAGATCCTTGATGCGCTTTACCGAGAGGTGCGGTAGCAGATCGGGCAGGCGGCCTTGCTTGGTGTTGTCATAGCCGCTTTCTTCATAAGCGAGCAGCAGGCCGGCGTTCCTGGCGCGAGCGTGCGCGGCGGGAATGCCGAACTCCGGATCCAGAAGAATGGCGCTGGCGTGCGGGGTGAGAACCTTCGAGACGGCCACCTTGAATTCGGCCATCTGGTCGTCTGAGATTTCACTCTCGGCAACGCCCTTCGCTTTGGCGATCGACTTGCGCAGGCTCCCGCGCTGGTCCATAGCGGCCGCGGCGATCACGCCTTGCTTGTTCGAAAGTGCGTTGAGATGCTTGATTTTGCCTTGTGAAAGTTCCACAGGTCTCCTTCAGTTTGTCGGGAAGTATCGTCCTTCATTGTACGAAACGAGAACGTCCTTAAACCGGGCGGCACGCCGCCAGTAGCTCTGGGCGCGGCCCACGTCCCGCAGGATCTGCTGTTTGAGCTCTTCCGGAGAGTCGAACCGGCGCTCCGGGCGCAGGAAATGCCGAAAGCGGACTTCGATATGCGTGGGCGCCCGTCCTTCCAGTGAATCGAGAAGGAACGTCTCAATCGTGACCTCGTCGAGATTGAAGGTCGGGCGCACGCCAACATTCGTGATGGAGCGCCACGTACGATCGTTGTCACGGTCGACGGTCTCGGTCACAAGCACGCCGCGCGGCAAGACCTGGTCGGGCTCGGGAAGGATATTCAGGGTAGGAACCGTCTGTTTGGTGCCGACACCGCGGCCGGAAACCACCGGGCCGGCGACATAGAAACAGCGGCCGAGCAGGCGGGCCGCCCGATCGACCAGTCCGCTTTCCACGCACCGGCGCACGGCGGAACTGGAGACCACTTCCCCGCGTACACGAACCGGGGGCAGAAATTTCGAAACGAAGCCAAACCGCTCCCCGAGACGTTGCAGCGTGGCCATGTTACCGCCCTGCTGGTGCCCGAAGCGGAAGTTCTCGCCCACCACGATAGCCCGCGCGCCCAGAGCCTTTACCAGGATCTCCGAAACAAAATCCTCCGCCGATACCCGCGAGAGCTCGGCTGTAAAGGGCAGGATCAAGACATTTTGCGCGCCGGCCGCGATGAGCAAACGAACCCGTTCTTCAATTGGCGAAACGAACCCAAACTTACGCTCGGGCGCAACGATGGAAGCCGGATGCGGGTGAAACGTCAAAACCGCGGGAACGAACCCATTCGATTTCGCAAGCGCGCGCGCGTCCCGGATCAGCGCCTGGTGCCCGACATGGACGCCGTCAAAATTGCCGATCGCCAGCGCGCACGGACCGAACCTCCCGGTGGCTTCGTTCAGACTCCGGAAGACCGTGGGTTCGTTTTTCACTTTCTGGCGTTCCCGATCGGGATCTCGAGGCCGTCGTACGCCAGCCGAACGTTTTCCGGCAATCGGGCTTCGACGTTCGAGTGCATGAGATCGTGCGAGATGTGAGTGAAAAAGGCGCGCGACGGCTTGAGTTGATCCACCGTTCGTAAACTTTCTTCCACTGTGGAATGAGTGGGATGCGGGTTGTGCCGGAGGGCGTCGAGAAACAGAACGTCTAGATCTTGGAGACGGTCCATGCTCTCGGGCGGGATCTCGCTGTGGTCGGTCAGGTAGGCGCAGTTGCCGAAACGGAATCCATGCACCGTGCCCTTCCCATGGCTCGCCGGAATGGGTTCGATCCGCATGCCCGCGACGTCGATGGGTTCGTTTGGAAATATGTGGGGCGCCAGGCGCGGGCGGCTTGATTCGCTCGGCCGGCAGTCGAAGACGTAGCGAAAGGTCTGCTGGATCGTGTCCATCGCTTCGGAGGATGCGTAGATCGGAATCTCGCCTTTCTGCAGAAAATTGAAGGGGCGGACGTCATCGAGACCGAGGATGTGATCCGCGTGGGCGTGTGTATAAAGGATAGCGTCGAGGCGCTCGATTCCGAAGTGCAGCGCCTGGTAGCGAAAATCGGGCGCCGTATCGATGAGCACCCGCGCCGCGTCGAGTTTCAGCAGCACGGACGGTCGCAGGCGTTTGTCGCGCTGGTCGGTCGACAGACACACCTTGCAGCGGCACCCAACCATGGGTACGCCCACACTGGTACCGGAACCGAGCACGAGGATGGAGGCGTGCTCGAAATCGGAAAGCATTTAGACGCTTTTGGTTCCTTTTCCCCCGTCGGCTGTGATGATGCGCGGCGCTTGTTCTTGGTCCTGGCCGGCTTTCTTTTTGTTTTGCTCTTCCACCACCTGCACGTACCGGAAGCGCAGTTCGGTCAGGCCGTTTTCGAGCAGGCGCTGTTCTTCCACCGTCAGATTGCCGCGCGTTTTCTCCTCGAGCATCCCGAGGAGATCAATCGTGTGGCGCGCGATGGGCAGGTTGGGTTCGTTTTCTTCGTCCGTCTCTCCGAACTGCAGGAGTCCGAGTTGCATTTGCGTTTGCATCAGCATGGACTCGACGAGGAAGGCAAAGCTGGCCGGAGGCATCGGGAAATCAGTCGGTTCCGCCATAAAGAGATCTCTACTTCCTTCATCTTACGTTGCCCCGCGATATGCTGTCTGCGATGAAACGAGTCTCCCTGCTGTATCTGGCCGTCGTTTGTGCGCTGCCTGCGTCGAGCGCGGTCCGGCTGCCAAAGGTATTCAGCGACCACACAGTGCTGCAACGCAACCAGCCGATACATATCTGGGGCTGGTCCGATCCGGGCGAAACGGTTTCGGTGTCATTGAACGGGGAGACACAATCGGCGGTGGGCGACCGGCTAGGTCACTGGAGCGTGTTTTTGCCGCAGCAAGCGGCGGGAGGCCCGTATCAGTTGAAGGTCAACGATATCGCCCTGAACGACATTATGTTGGGCGATGTGTGGTTCGCATCCGGCCAGTCCAATATGGAAATGCCGCTGAAGGGGTTTGGGCCGGATACTCAGGTCAAGAACGGCGCCGGGGAGATTCGGAACGCGAACCAACCGATGTTGCGCTTGCTGCTGATCCCGCACAAGACGGCTTCGTTTCCGTTGGAGGACTTCGATGGGAAAGTCGCCTGGACGCCTTGCACTCCGGAGACCGCGGCGAATTTTTCGGCGGCGGCCTACTTCTTCGGCCGTGAAGTTGCCGACCGCGAACACGTGACGATTGGACTGGTCGATTCAACCTGGGGTGGAACGCCCGCGGCGGCCTGGGTGAGTATGGATTCGCTCTCGGCGGATGCAGCATTGATGCCCGAGTTCGCCGTCTGGGCGCGCACGGTGGATGAACAGGCGGACGTGCCGGCTATGCTGGCCGCCGAGAGAGCGGAAGACGAAGCGGCGAAGCGCAACAATCAGCCGAAGCCTAGCCATTCGTGGCATCCCGATTCCAATTCGTACGATCCGTCATGGCTGTATAACGGCATGGTCGCGCCGATGACGAAGTATGGCATCGCGGGCGTGATCTGGTATCAAGGTGAAACGGACAGCAGCCTGGAGCGGAATCCGTATTATCACCGCGTCTTCTCGACCTTGATCGAGGATTGGCGGCATCACTGGCGCCAGGGCGAGTTCCCGTTCCTGTTCACCCAGATTTCAAGCTTCACCTCAGACAGCAGCGAGCTGTGGCCTGCGGTGCGGCAGGCCCAACTCGAAACGTTGTCGCTGGTGCATACGGGAATGGCCGTGACGATTGATGTGGGCAATCCGGATAACGTGCATCCGTCGGATAAGCAGACCGTTGGGCGCCGGCTCGCGCTCGCCGCCCTCGCGATTGCGTATCGCGAGCAGATCGAGTATTCCGGGCCGTTATTTAAACAGGCGATTCTCACGCAGGGCGGGATCCAGGTGTTCTTTACGCACGCGAACGGATTGACCGCTCATGGCAGCACGCTGCAAGGTTTTGAGATTGCGGGACGGGATGAGAAGTGGGTTCCGGCGAGCGCGACGATTCAAGGCGATACCGTACTGGTAAGAGCCGACGGCGTAAGCGATCCGATGTATGTGCGCTATGCCTGGGCAAATGCGCCGCAAGGTGTGAATTTGTACAACGAAGCAGGATTACCGGCCAGTCCATTTACTTCGGATCCTGCGGAGTGGAGCCGGATGTAGGAATGTGAAGGGCGCATGGATATTGCCGGAGACGCTGACCTATGATCGAAGTATGGACGACGGCCGCCATTTTAGTGAAGAATTCAAAGCCGCCGTTACGCGGGCTGGAGCTCAAGCGCGAATTGAAACGCTGCACGCCGGCGTACCCGTATTTTACTTTGATTCTGAGTTAAGCCTCGATGTCGTGGAACACCCGGATGGAAGGCGCTTCGAAATTCGTTTTATTCCGAATGCGCCTGGAGATCGGAATTACGAAGTGCTTAGGGAACTAGACGAAACGGCTGCCTGATCGTGCCGGGTCTGACGGTCTGCTGGGCCAAACGGATCGGGCAAAACCAGCGTCATCCAGAGATTCGAGTTCGCCGGGCGCGACAGGCTGTTGGAGGCGGATGCGATCGCAAAGCACAAGGCGGTCACAACGTTCCTGACGGAGACATACGCCGAAGGTATGGCAGAAGCCTTTCGAATGTGAAAGACATTCTCAATGTCGTGAATGAGGCAATTCTTTACGACAACTCCGGACAGGAGCCAAAGCTGGTTGCCGAGATAGCGTCAGGCCGAATTCTGCAATGCGTAACCGAACTGCCGACGTGGGCAGAAGCGGCGTGTGAGGGCTTGCAGCGACACTGAGGATATGACTCCACTGCATGAGGCGCAAATTCAGGATCAATTTACCCGGCAGGCTAGAACGTTTGGCGCTGTGCCGGCCCATTCGGCTGAGAGTTCGCTCCAGATATTGGCAGAAGCTGCCAGCGTCAGCGCAAGTGACCGCGTGCTGGATGTCGCGTGCGGGCCGGGCATTGTAGCTTGCGATTTCGCAAAACGCGCGGCGCATGTTACCGGCGTGGATATTGTGCCCGCCATGCTCGAAGCCGCTGCGAAACGTCAGCGGCAAGCGGCGCTAGATAACGTAACATGGCAGCTCGGAAGCGCGGAGGACCTGCCGTTCGAAGATGATTCCTTTTCTCTTGTGGTGACGCGCTATTCCTTCCACCACTTAGTGCAGCCTCGGCGAGCTTTCGCCGAGATGGTGCGAGTGTGCCGGCGCGGCGGGCGTATCGTCCTATCCGATGTAACGCCGCGGCCGGGACAGGCGGACGCATACGATGCACTTGAGAAGCTACGGGACGCGTCGCACGTACATGCCATGCCGTTTCAAGAACTGAGTGCGGTGGCAGATGATTCGTCTTGTGAGTGGGTGAACAGTAGCGCTTTCGATCTCGAAATGCCGCTCGAAGCGCAGTTATCCGCCTCCTTCACGGAGCACGCCGACCGCATCCGGGAAATCGTTCGCGAGGATATCGGCAGAAACGCGCTCGGCGTCAACGCGGAGATGCGCGGCGATGAGATCTGGTACCGGATACCCGTGTCCGTCCTTGTTTGGCGGAAGCCGTAGGTCAGTACACGTGCACTCGAGAACTCTATTTCGCGCCGAGCCGGACTGCATAGAGCGAGGATCGGGCGGCGATAAAGAGTGTGCCGTTTGAAATGGCCAAACTGCTGGGGCGTTCAGGGACGTCGAAGACTCCAACTTGGCGGCCCGTTTTGTCGTAAACGAATACCTCGCCGCTGGCAATGTAGATGTTGCCGGCGTTGTCCGTCACAACGGATGTTCCACCACGCTCGACGGCGAGTTTTGCCGTCAACTTGTTGACCGTATCGAGAGTGCCTGTGTACGTCTTCTCATCGTCTTCGCTGGTGATGTAGTGCTCTGCGCCCAATGAGAATGGCGCAAGCTGGCAGCTCTCAGGCAGCGGACGCCAGGACCACGCGGCATAGCGGGGAGGTTTCGGACCTGTCATGATCGCGGTCGTTGTGCCGGGAGCGTAATAGTAGAAACGCGGCTCGGCTTGCAGCTCACTGCGCGTCGCAGTGTTGCTGCCAAAGCGGTACTTGTACCCAACGCCTTCGATGAGCCACTCGAGTTGGATCTCCTCGTTGTGAAGGCCGACCGGAAGAACGAGCGTCGTGTCTGGCTGGGCAGCGTTGACGGCTGCGATGTCGGTTATCTGTCCACTTCGTGCGTCGATACTCGAGACTGTTCGTTCCCAATTGACCGCGAGTAAAGTGGAAGGCGCAACGAAGCCAAGCACTTGGGGCATTTGTCTGGTCATCGCGAGTATTGCGGTCTTGTGCTCCGCAGGCGAATAGCGGTAAATCACGTGCATTGCGGCATCGGTGAAGTAGAGCTGCCCCGTCGAGTCCACTGTCACTCCCGTCGCGTTGCTAAAGCCGGTTGCGATTTGTTGGACCTTAGGTCCGGCGGAAACTGCTTGCTTCAACTCGGGAGTAAGGACAAAATGCGCGAAATGATGGGCGCGAACTGCCACGCCGCTCGCCTGGTCAAACACGCTGTTATCAAACGCAAGCCGGGTCTGACTGAAGACCTTTACGTTTTCGAAGGTTACGTCATCGGCGTGGTCCGCGGTCGCAGCGTACAGCTTCGGGATGATGTTGCGCGAGACACGGTACATGTAGGTGTTCGCAAATAGCAGGTGATGCGAGGCAACCACTTCGAGCGCCACGGCATCGGCGCCCTCGGGTCTTTCCTCTTCGGTCTGGAGATCGTAAACAGTCCAGTTGGCGGCGTGATCGAACCGAACCTCGCGTTCCATGTGGTGTTCGTTCGAGAGCTGGTAGATGACGCCCGGAGTGGTGGTGTTCTCGACCAGCAAGCCGGCCTTGGCGGTTCCGGCATGCGACCAGTTGTCGCGGAAGATCCCGCCGCCTCCGTCGTGTACCCAAAGACTCGGATATTGTGCGTCGAGTTCCATCGGGATACCCTCGGGTGGCTTCGGCATGGCCGGACCGAAGAATCGCCCGGCTTCGTCGTGGCCGCGGATGAACTCGGTGTCTTCAAGCAGAGAGGCAGGGCCAGCACGCCATTCAATACCGCAGGCGCGTGGGTTCAGGTTGCCAGTGGAGATGCCAAAACCGGTGACGATGTTGCGTCCGCGAGGAGGCGCGATAAGCAACGGGATCGCGGAACCGCCGGCTTGAAAGCGCGGGTCTGCATCGATGAGCGTAAATTGCGTGGTGAACGGGCTGAAGCCGATGAGCACCGAGTCCGGCCGCAAATGCAGCGAACCCGTCAGGCGGTACATCCCGCTGGGGAAATACAGCACGCGGTGTCCATCGATGGCGCGCTGGACGGCGGCCGTATCGTCGGCGACTCCGTCAGCGATCACTCCGAGCGTGCGAACATTCGTCCACTCGCTCATGGGCGGCTGGTTGGGGATGTCCGTCCTGAGGGGCGCCGGCTGCGCGGAAGTGATGCGCTCGTGGTGGTGCAGACGAATTCCCTGCTCCCGGCCATCGGGACCGATGTCGAGACCCAGCGAGAGATGTTCCTCGACGTAGAACGGCGCTGACGGCCATTGCGCAGCAGCCACCGCCGCGAGGAACCGCTTGACATGCGAGCAGGCAACATTTGTCAGGTTGATTTCGTTGCGGAGATTCTTCGCATCCCCCAGTTGCAGGCCCGTTGCGACGCGATCGAGTTGCAGGTCGCGGCCGTAGAGTTGTTCCACTTGCTCCGGCGGGATCTCGATGGCAACGGGGACGTCCGAGATGCGGTCTCGAATGAGCGTGAAGCCGGCTTCGTGCGTGCTGATTGCGGCTTTGCGCTGGTGATCGAAAGTCGAGTCCATCAACAGAAACTGCCAGGCCGCCGAGGTCTTACCGGTGATGATGCCGTAATCGCCGCCGTGGACGTGAATGTCGTGAGCCTGATTGCCGACGGCCTCGAGTGCGGCTCTCGCAGCGCCAACTTTGAAGTCCGCGTGCGCAACAAAACTGTGCTGCGCAACGTTGAAGCGAATCGCGACCGCGGACGGATTGCCATCGCCCAACTCGAAATTGATGTTGCTCAGCGCGCTGTAAAACGTGAACTCGCTGGCGTCGGCGATCGGTTGGCCGGCGGGCGTGCGTTCATCTGTGAACCAAAGCAGGTAGTGGTCGGGCCCGGACTGGAAATCGGGCGAGTTCGCGGGCAGGACGAATACCGGACGCGTTGCCCCGTAACCAATGAGGCGGATGCCAGCCCAAACGTGAACCGTATGTTCGATCCGATAGCGGCCTTCAGGAATAAAGACGATGCCGTGATGGACGCTTTCCTGAGCGTGATCGATGGCTTGCTGCAGCGCCGAGGACTGATCTGAACTGCCGTCGGACGCTGCCAGATACACGGCCCTCGGATCGTCCGGTCGCGTACTATATATCGATTGGGCGATGCAGGTTTGCGCCAGCAAAAGCGTCAAAATACCGTAGCGCACTACGTGATCATATACAAGCGACAGGGGTACGGCAGAAGATCATGTACGGATTCGGGGAGTGGGGACGCGGTAGGTTTAGGCGCCGGATCGTTGCGCGCCATCGGATTTCGCAGCGGCCTTTTCGATCTCCGAGTTCATCTCGCCGCCGATGAGAATTGCGGCATTTGAGAAGTAGAGCCAAAGGAGGAGCATCACGACGCTGTTCAGGCTGCCGTACGTTTGTGCGCGGTCGCTGACGTGCTCAAAGTAGAGGCGGATTGCGAGGCTGGCGATGACCCAGAGAATGATGGCGCAAAGAGCTCCAGGCGTGCTCCAGCTCCACTTGCGGTCCCGCAGATTGGGAGCGAAGCGATAGACCACCGCCAACGCGAAAAGCACAAGCGCCAGAACGGCCACCCACTCAACCCCGCGCAGCAGGATGACAGTTGCAGCGTGGCTTGAGGCAACGGGAAGAATGCGCACTTTGAGCCAAGCCGCTAACAAGAAAAGAGCAAACGCGGTCCAGAACCACAGAGCGAGGAAGACGGTCAATCCGGCGATGGTGCAAGCAAGCTTCCACCAGTGGCGCTCTTCCTTGACTTCATATGCGGTATTGAGTCCGTAGATGAGGGCCCACGTCGCATTCAGCGAGGCCCAGAGCGCACCTGCTACGGCGGAAAGCAGTTCCCATCCGACGACCCGGTGATTCAATTCCGAGATGCTCTGTTGGATCAGGGACGCCACTTGATGCGGCAGAAATTCGCCGCCCACGGCGGAAACCGCGCGACTCATGTGTTCCGCGATGCTCGACGAATGGGAAGCGACGGTAAGGAATATGAAAAGCGACGGGAAGATGCCGAGGAAGTGATAGAACGCCATCCGGCCCGCTTGGCCGAAGACGGCGTCCTGCCAGCTTTCTCGCCAGGTGCGTTTCAGAAGCGCAGACAGCGAAAGGCCGCCGAGCGTCCAGACATTTGAGACCCGATTGGGGTCCTGGGAGCGCAGGTGGTTCACCTGCACCATAGACCCGCACATCCGGAAAAAAATGCCCCGTTAGTTCCTTGCAGTTTTCGAGGGAGCCGTGTTGATGGTAGCCGGTGTGCTTGGGGCCGAGTAGTTGCCGTATGCGTCATAGGCTTGCACGTAATAGCTGTATGTCGCGCCGCGGCTCGTTTGGTAGTCGATGAATGAGGTTGCGGTCGAAGTGCCTATCTTTGTCGTTTGAGAACCTGTTGTGCGGAAGATCGCATAGCCGACAATCGGAGCGGTTCCGGTGGAGGCGGTCCAGGTCAGCACAACGGCTCTGGTGGGGGCGCTTGCGGTGAGGCTGCTCGGGGCGCCCGGGGTTGACAAGAGACCGTAGACGGCGAGTTGGTTCGAGAATGTCGCCATGAAAACTTTGCCGTTTACGACGGTCGGCGGCGTGAATTTGGCAAGGTTGCCAAAGTCGTCTCGCGCTTGGTTCATGTAACTGTTCCAGAGCTCGACGGATACGTTCGATGCGTCATATGCGTGCAGAATGCCGCGGGAGGTATAGCGGTGAGGGTCGCCGGTTGCCGCCGTGGTAGCCCACAGGATGGCGCTTCCGGGTACTGTCCCGTTGGCAGATAACGCAAGAACGCCGCCCGGGAATGGCACAGTGGAGGTCGGACCCAGGTAAGTTGGCGAGGTCAAGAACACTCCGTTGGACCAGGCGTATTGGCGCAGGCGATCGTTTACCGACCAGATATACAGCCAGTTATCCCAATAAATGGGCGAACTGTAGATGGGGCCGGCAGTGGCGCCCCACTCCTGAACCACGGCATCGGCTGTGTTGTAGTGCCCGAGATTGTTACGGTTCAGAAGATAAAGGTTGCCTTCTTTGCCGCCACCGATAGCAAGAGAAGCGTTCCTTCCAACCAGATGCGGCAAAAGCAGCAGGCCGCCGGCGCCCAGGTCGCGGTCGCCCGAGTTGAGGTAACTCTGGTCGCTGGGGGCGAAGTAATCCTCGACGCTGAGTGATGGGGAGAGTTTCAGAACGCTGTCACCAAGGTCGGGACCCCCGGTGCTGTAGTCGAAGGTGCCGTTGCCGGTCATGGCGAACACATTCCCGTTGAAGTCGGCAGCAGGGCCTTGTCCGCCCTCCCAGATGCCGCCTTCCGAGCCGTTGGGCGTCGTCAGGAAAACGGCGGTCTGTTGCAGCGTCCCGGATTGCGCGCTGTAAGCGAGTACCCAACCATGAAAAGCATTCTGGTCACAGTGCGATCCGAACGTCAGGTAAACCGTGCCGCGACTGAGGAGCAGGGCGGAACGCTGGTTTTCGATTCGCGGATCGAACGTGATAACGTTGCTGACGTTTCCCAAGCCTGTGCCCGACGCTTGAGCCGTGACCTCGACGGGGCCCCCGAACTTCTCCGCGCCGGTCGCGAGGTCGAGGGCGTGCAGTTTGTGATGGTAGCCGAGCGAGTCGGTGCTTTTGGCGTCGACGTAAAGTGTCCGGGTGGATAAGTCAATGACGGGAGTGGACGTGATGCCGATTTGCGGGGCGAGATCGGTGCCGCAATCTACGTAGGCGGTCGGCACGGGCGTGCCAAGATTGACCGACCATAGCGGGGCGGAAACGCTCGCGTTATCGGCGTCGAAAGCGTATACGGAGTTGCCTTCCGTGGCGACGAAAACAACGTTCCTCCTACCTTGCACATTCAGGTTTGCAACGTAGAGGGGCTGCGAGTAGATCTGGGCGTCGACGGCTTGCGTGAAGAGCTTGCCGAACTGCGTCTGGTTGACGTTGCTGGTTGTGAGCAGACTCTCATAGACATTAACGCCGCTTCGCGAGACATCGTTGTGCTGTGTCAGGACCTCTGCGCCCCAGAGTATCGTCGCGGACAGAAAACAAGTGCAAAACATCGCCAGATGTCTCATTGGTGAACGGCTCCTTCCGGCCCTTAAGTATGTAATGGACCGAGGCAGATCTGCCGTAAAAGGTTGGGGGATACCGTTTTATAAGTACCGTTACGAATCGATGGCGGCGAGCTGCTCACGCGAACTTGATTCGCTCAACGCGCACGTCGAGGCGTGACGCGTAGTGGAGGACTGGTGCGCCGGTTGGCGTTGGGATGCCACAGCTTTCGATCAGATCCTGATCAAGGTTGACTAGCGTGGCGGATTGCAGCGGCCAAGGGGGATGCTCGATATTGGCGGCCAGAACGCGTCTTCCGATGGTCGTGAATAAACAGAAACGGGCGGTCAGGAAGTTGTCGAAATCCGTGGGCGCGAGCATCTCTCCGAAACGGATTGCGATATCGGTGTGGCCCGCGCCAAAGTAGCGGCGGCTTTGGTAGCGCACGCCATTGCCGCTTGCAGTGACCGACATGTTAGCCCACCGATATGGAAGCTGGTACCCGGTGCGAGCCGCCAAAACGGCGATCATACGGTCTGCATCGAGCGTAAAGAAATAAACGCCCCTGCGCCCGTCGGGACCACGTACGTATGTTCGGACATTTGTCTCGGGGAAGCGGCTGAACCAAGGAAGAGGTGGTATGAGAGGCGGCCGCAGCCCGACGATGCTAAACGGAACGAGACCCACCCACGCGCTCCCGCCGAACGTCTCAAGCTCAAGTCCTTCGGGTATTCGCGGACGGATCCGGTTTGGGTCGTACGGCCAATGTAGGAAGGTGAGGCGGCGCCAGCTCTGCAGCATGACGGGAAATCGCACGCGGTGCGGAGGGTACGGACTGATCCGTTCCGAAGGAAGCGTGGACTCGGAGCTCACATTACGTTGGACACGATCTGCAAAACGGCTGCGGTAAAAATCAAAGAGGAGGAATCGTGACACCCCGCATTTCATATCGAAGTAAGCCCGCTTACAAAGCAATGCTCGCGCTGGAACAGGCAGTGGTCGACTCGGGAATGGACAAGGAACTGTTGGATCTGGTGCGCCTTCGTGCCTCGCAGATAAATGGTTGCGCGTTTTGCATCAATTTGCACGGCCACGACTTGAAAAAGGCCGGGGTGGCGGATCAGCGTATCTGGTTGTTGAACGCATGGCGGGAAGCGCCTGTCTTCTCCGATCGGGAACGGGCGGCGCTGGAGTGGACGGAAAGCGTGACGCTGATTGCGAATGACCGCGTACCGGACGATGTGTATGAGCGAGTGCGCGCGCAATTTAGCGAAGATGAGATCGTGCAATTGACGCTTGCCATCGTGGCGATCAATGGCTGGAACCGATTTGGAGTGGCGCTGCGCAGTGCGGTTCCCGTGGATACACCGAAGCAAGCGGCGGTTCACGCTGAGGCGTGATTCAGAACGTAATTTTCATGCCCAGTTCGACCGTTCTGGGTCCGCCAGCTTGAAATAGTGGCGTGAGGCCCGAGTTCGGGGTGCCGGAGCCGAGCATCAGGTTTTGCATGTTGACCGCCTGTCCAAAGAATGGGCTTCCGAGGTAACCGACAGGGTTGGCGAAGGTTGCCCGATTGAACAGGTTGAAGACGGAGCAATTGAACTGGATTGAAACGCGCTCGCGAACTCGAAATTCCCGGCTGATGGATGCGTCGAGTTGGAACAGGCCGGGACCTCGCAACGCATCTCTGCCGAGTGTCCCGGTGAGACCCGCTTCGGGAGCGCGAAAAGCCGCCGGATTCAACTCTCGTCCGCCGGGCGCAGCAGGATTGACGATCCAGAGCGGCACTCCATAGATGAGGTCGGCCCGCGCGCTGTTGGCGAAGCCGAGCCCGATTGTTCGGTCTAACGTGGTGACGTCGAATGGAAAGCCCGTTCTCGCCGTGGCAGAGGCGCTCAGAACAAGGCCCTTCAACCATCGCGGACGCCATCCGACGGAGGCAGTCAGAGTGTGACGGATGTCGAAGGTTGAGGAACCACGGTCCGTGTTCGGGCCGAATCCCGGGCCGGCAAGGAACACTGCACCATCTTGCGATCCCGTATCGATGGAGTGAGCCCATGTGTAGGAGGCCAGTGCATAGAAACGCGGCGTGATGTCTCCGCGAGCTTGCAACTCGAGCGCTTGATAGGAGGAACGCCCGCTGCTGGCGAAGGTGAGACTGCCGAGGATGTCACTATCAGGAAGAAGCCAACCCTCCTCACGTAAAAGGTGATCCGCCGTCGAGCCGAGGTAGGACGCTGAGAGGGTTGCCCTACTCGACAGTTTCCTTTCCAATGAGGCGCGCCATTCCCAAGCCTGCGGCAGGAATAGAAGCTTCGGTGCCTGATCAATTGATCCGGAAGGGTTGGTGCGCATGTTTGGTGAGAACTCCCAGCTGTTTAGCGGAGATAAGTTCAGGGGATTAAGCAAGGAGCCGAGCGCGTCGTCGTAGAACAAGCCCGCTCCCGCTCGGAAGACAAGGTTCGGAGAAAGATTGTAGGCAACGGCGAGGCGCGGGGCAAATTGCGTGTATCGCTCGGGCCAATTGGAGGGCTTTGAGGCATAGCTATTAAGAACCAGGGAAGGGTTCCAGGTATCCACACTGGTTCCGGGGCCGTTCCAACGCCCAAAATCCAGATCCGAGTAGAAGGCGGAATCCGTGCGGGGCGTTAGTTCCCAGCGGAGCCCGTACATGAGCGTTAAACGCGGAGTCAGCCGATATGTATCCTGCACGAACGCAGAACCTATCAAGCTCGTCGCGTTTCCGGAAGTGGAGCGGCCCGAGGTCTCTGTGACGCCCAGAGCATCACCGGCGAGCAGGTTCGAGAAGCTGGATGCGATCACGGACGTTGTTGGC
The DNA here is from genome assembly GCA_963795905.1 of uncultured Acidobacteriaceae bacterium. Taxonomy (GTDB): domain Bacteria; phylum Acidobacteriota; class Terriglobia; order Bryobacterales; family Bryobacteraceae; genus Bog-105. The sequence goes on from CAWCJG010000008.1 coordinate 22,408, forward strand.
ACAAACAGGGTGCTCGTGGGCCAAGGGACAATCGTCGTAACGTCGAGACCGGCGCGGAAATCGTGAAGACGGAATTGTTTTTGAACCGTGTAGCGCAGTTCGGCTTGCCGCTGGCGAGTTCCAGCGCCATATCCGACTGCAACCTGTCCCATACCGGGAATCGAAAAGGCATTCACGCCGGGACTCGAAGGCTCAAGAAACCCGGGGAATGAATTGAGCGCATTGCCAGCGCCAGCACCGGTCGTCCACCAGGACGTGGATGCATGGGCGTCGGAGTAGTTGGCACGGAGATCGTGAATCCAATTCCCGAACTGCGCGGTGGCGCCGAGGGTTTCACTCTCAGACTGGAACTGAACGCCTGAAAAGCCGAGATGATTCGTTACGTCATGCGAAGGTGCGGCGCTAAGACGGAAGAACAAGCGGGCTTTGGTTCCCAGGGTCTGATCAAGGCGCAAGGCAAGGTTTCGAAGCCCGGCTGAATTCGTCGTCTGAACTAGCGCCACTGATTCTTCCGGATTCAAACTCGATGCCGTCGGCGAGGGGAAAAGATCGAGTAAGGGGCGGTACGTTACGGGAGCCGAGCTTCGCGCAAGGTACGAAGGTGTCGGCATGAGCTGCGCGGCGGCATCGTCGAGATGTTCGCCTTCGAAATCAGTGAAGAAAAATGTGCGGCCGGGCAAAATGGCTCCGCCGAGGCTGGCTCCGTAGCCACCCAGCGATGCGGGCCCGAGCGGTTGTTTGTAGCGATCTGCAAACCAGTCCGGGGAATCGAGCAGGCTCGGCCTGAAGTAGCCGAAGATGTCGGCGTGCAGATCATTGGCGCCTGCGCGCGTTTCGACGAGGACCTGCGCGCCGGGCCGATCGCCAAACTCCGGGGCAAAGTTCGAGGAGCGAACATCGATGCGTTCGATCTCTTCTTTCGCCACCATCTCCTGAGTGCTCCCGATTACTGTGAGCCCTGGCAAAGTAGCTCCGGGGAATGAGCCTGGCACGCCGGAGATGCCCGTCCCGGTGTTACCGCTCATGCCGTCTACGCGAAATGTGTTTGTGTTGGGCCGTTGCCCAGCGACGCTGAACTGTCCTCCGTCGGTGCTCGCGGCAGGAGTTAGCACGGCGCCAGGAATGAGTTGATAAATAGCGTGGAGATCCCGCCCGTTTGCCGGCAAATTGGCCGCTTGCGATTTCCGAACCACTGAAATGCCGCTGGCTGCCGGATTGTCGGAGGAGAGCGAGGTCTCGACCGTTACCTCCTGAGTTAGCGGAAGCAGATCCATAATGAAATTCGCTTCTTCGGTTTTGCCGGCAGCGACGGGGACACCGTGAGCTGTAACGGATCGGAAACCGTCGCTGCGAACCGAAATTCTGTACTGGCCCGGGGGCAGTTCCGTGCTTCCGTATTCACCGGATGCGTCGGTCGAGATCCGTTGTTTCGCGCCCGTTGCGATGTTTTCTATGGTTACGCGGGCCTCTCTGATCGCCGCGCCCGATTTATCATGCACGGCGCCTTCAAGGAATCCTCCCTGCTGCGCGTGCAACAAGAAGGGCAGAAGAAACAGGAACGCCTCACGGGCCGGAATACTGCGTCCGGGCAATTTGGTCAACGGTATCGATCTCATGCGGCAGTTCCGATAAAACAGCTTGGGTTTTCTCTTTCGAATAGGCGCCATCGAGGGCACGGCTGACTTCGTCGTCGATAGACCGCGCCAGCTCGTACGCTTTTGCGGCCTCGGTTTGCCAGGACGCTTGCGGCTCGGTTATGGTTCCTTGTCCTGCAGGCGCAAGGGGGGCGAGAGCGTGTCTGAGTGCAACGGCGCTCTGTTGCATTGCGGCGGTGTGACGATTCCTCAGGTCCGCGAGAAGGGCGCGGTCGGATTTGGGCAGAGCCTCCTCGACGTCGGGAGGGAACGTTTGCGCAAGAAAATCGAGGGCGTGCGCGCGAGAGAGTAGCGCGTTGCTGGCGTCGAGTGCATTATCGCTTATTGTCTCGAATGCCTGCGGTCCTCCGGCGCGCTCTTCCAGATAACGTCGCGTGGCGCTGGTTCCATCCGCCGTGTAGGGCGCGCTGCCGATTGTAGTCGGGTGTCCGCCGAGCGGGTGCTTTAAAAATCGCACAACGGTTCGAGGAACCGTAGCGAGCCTCTGACGGATTTCGGCCTCTCGCGAAGGACGGAGGCCAAACCCGCTTACTACGACGTTCTGTTTATCCGCGTCGGTGGCGACGGTTACCGCATCATTTAAGTCCGCACCGATGTCATCGAGCGCAGCGAGAACGCGAAGCTCTTCGGCTGCGGTAACTGGCTGCCGGGTTAATGGGGTCGGCGTCGCTTTTGGCGTGGTGCGCTCTTGGGGCGCAGGTCCGACATCGGTCATCTGCACCGAGCGGTTTTGTTCGAAGCGGAAAATGCCGTAAATCGCCGCAAGATCATCGGCACGCAGAGTGAGTGAAGCCGAACGGAGCGTACTATCTGCCGTATCGGTTCGAACACGGTAGAGCGCTTCGTGAGTATCGGCCTGTTGCAGACGCTCGACGTGGTCGCGCCTGTGTTTCAAACGTCCACGCCACGAGGCGAAAGAGCGCGCGCTGAGCGGGTCCGCCCAATCGTATTCGGCGCGGACAAAGAGGGCTTGCACAAGCTTCGGTTCGCCGGATTGCGGCGACCGCAAGCTGGCGGGACGCAACCACGTCGTGCCGTCCGCGTTCACTTGAATCCGTCTAGCAGGGCTTGGCGCGACCGCTTCTGCACGGCTGAGTAGCTCCTGCATTTCGCTCGATTGGTTATGCCGGCGCACGATGCTGAAGGTTGTGGCAATCACAAGGCACGCAACGCCGATAGCTAACCACCATGGAACCGGCGGGGCGCGACGGACGTTATCCTGCGAGCGCAACACGGGCCAGACCTGCGGCGTCAATACCGGCTTGAGCACGTGTTCGTGGATTTGTGCGTAGAAGCTGCTGGCGTTCTGGAGAGTTTCGAAGCGTGTACGGCAAGCGTTGCAGTGGGCGAGATGCTGTTCGATTTCGGCGCAGCGGTTGGGCGGCAATTCGCGATCGAGAAAAGACAGTAATTGCGCTTCCGGAACATGACGGAGGCTAGACATGGATAGCCTCCGAGAGCCTGATTAATGCACGGCGAAGAAACTCGTTCACGGTGGAAACACTGATCCCGAGCGTGTCTGCAATCTCGCGGTAGCGCAGACCCTCGGAGCGTAGAAACAGGCACTCGCGTTGTTGTGGAGAGAGGCTGCTAAGGGCTTGTCGGACGAGGAGCAGGCGCTCTTTGTCCAGGAGAATGCGTTCGGGAGAATCGGCTGGCGATAGGAGGCGTTCCCAATCAGGTTCGATCGCGACGTGCTTTTTCTCTTGCTTCCTCACTTTTCCGCCCTCGTTATGGACAACCCGAAACAGCCAGGCCTTCATGTGCTCGATCTTTTGTCCGCTGAGGAGCGTCCGGTATAAGCGGAGATAAACCTCCTGCAGAGTTTCCTGGGCGGCAGTTTCCGGCAATCCGAGATAACGCAGATAGGAGGCCAAGGAGGCGCGCGTATCGGCGTAGATCTGCTCTAGCTGACATCGCACCTCCTCCTGATTGTGTCTCGTACGACCGAGCAGTCTGAGTCTCCTTCGGTGTGCCGCTAGCGATTGCGCCCGAACCGGATACCGAAATCAAACGTCGTCGAAAAATACTGCTGCCGGTTTTGACCGTAGTTTGCGATGTACTGACTGCTTGCTCCCAGCCAAAAGCGGCGCTGCCGGTCGAGGGCGACACGAGCGCCCGCTTCCGTGTAGAGGACGAACTCGCTAGACAGAGCAGATCCGTTGGGATTGAACACGTAGCCAGGGCCTCCACCAGCGTACAATTCGAAGCGATCGCCAGCGAGCGGCAGGATGGCTCGCGCGCCGAGATGGGGCATAGTGGAGAGGGTTCGCCGGGAGCTGGGCAGATCAATAAAAGCGTCGACCGGTGTGTACTGAGTAAGGTTGACTCCAGTCGACAAGATTGTCGCGGTTCCAACAGTAAACGCGGGCTGCTTCAAGAACCAGGTCTGTTCGCCGCCATCGAATGCAAAAAACCGGCTGAGGCGATATTCGTAAGTGGCGCTGATCGCGGGACCGCTTTCCGGCCACCAAGTGGCCGGACTGCCCAGCGTTGTCGCCCCACCGGCCGAAAGAGTGAGGGTGCTGCGGTCCACTATGTCTTGTGCCTGCGCAGTGCTGGCCAGGAGGGCCGCCGCTAGGCAGGTCAGTGTCGCTCTGATCATGGCATTTAAGAGTCGGGACAACTCGCTTTTTGCGACGGCGATGCAGAATTTATTTTCAGCAAGGCCAAGTCATGCAAGCTGCGGTTCCGGAACCAGCCGACTTTTGACGAGCCTCGCCACTTCGAACCCGGCACGTACCGCGTAGTTGGTGCCGCGGTCTTCCGGATAGACCTGGGCCATGGTCGCCAGGAACACGTTGTCGATGGGGGTCTGCATGCCGGGAATCGACACGCTGTAGTTCCGCTCGATGATGGGCTGCGCATAATCGGCGCGCCAGACGTGATGGGCGAGGACGGACTCGCGGCGGAACTGGGGGAACATTCGCTGGATGGCGTTCACGCTGAACACGAGGAGTCGATCGTCGGGCATGCGGTAAAGTTCGGCGTCGGGAGGCAGGTACTTCGATAAATAGACAATGTGGCGTCCGCCGTAGGAGGAAGCGGGCTCGAAATTTGTATGCTCGATCACGCCGACGAAGGGGAAGGACGGATCATTCACGTTGATCCAATACAGTGATGACAACGTGCAGTCGAGTTCGAGGACCAGACAGATATTCGAGAGGTGGCGGATAAGGCAGAGCTGGTCGAAATACTCCGGAGGAACGTGCGGCTTGAGCAGATCGGCGGCGATGGGCAGCGGCGTGGTGAGAATGACGGCATCGGCATCGAGGGAGCCCGAGTGCGAATACACACGCCTGACACGCCTGGATTCGATTTCGAGGCGAGTCACTGGCGCATTGGTGTGGACCTCTCCTCCAAGTGCGCGGATGGCTTCCGTTATGCGCGCCGCCAGTGCGGCGAACCCACCGCGATAGTACGCGAGCTGCTCCGACCCGTCCTTTGCCCGGCTACCCCCGCGAAGCTTCAACTTGTTCCAGAACCAGACAGCCGAGATCTCCGGAAACACGTCGCCGAATTTCCCGATGAGAAGCGGTTCCCAGACTACTTCGTACACACGCTGGCCGAATAACTCAATCAGCCAGTCCTTCGCGGTGATCGACTCGAGAGCTTTCCAGTTTTGAACACGGCGAGCACGCAATACGCCCAGGCCAAGGCGAATCCGGTTCACGAAATCGAGAGGCGTGAAACGGAGAACGTCCAGCGGCGAACTCAGCTTGAACAAGTTGTGCGCGTAGTACATCCCGGTGCGGGATTCGCGCAGCAGTATTTCATTTTCTGCGCCAAGACGTTTGACGAGTTCGAGGATGTAGTGATCGTTGTTGAACCAGTGATGATAGAACTTCTCGAGCATTTGCTCGCCGACGCGAAACGAGCCGGCGAGTCCGCCGACATCCGGATCCTTTTCGAAGACAGTCACTGGAACGCCCGCGGAGGCAAGTTCATACGCCGCGGCTAATCCCGTGAACCCTCCGCCGACGACGCAGACACGGCTCACAACACGACTCGTTCTTCGGCCACACCGGCGCGAAGATCGGCGGCGCCGCGGCGGGAGAGAACGGAGCGGGTCAGGTACAAGGGACGGCGCTTCGCTTCTGTGTAAATACGACCGACGTATTCACCGACGATACCGAGACTGATCATCTGAAGACCGCCGATCAGCAGCATACCGATAAACAGAAGCGTCCATCCCGGTACCCAGATGTGCGTGAACAGGCGCAACACCAATGCGTAGAAGATGCCGAGGAAGGAGAAAATCGCCGAGACAACGCCGATGTAGGCGAGCAGGCGTAAAGGCACAGTCGAAAAGCTTGAAATGCCGTCCACGGCGAGGTGCAACATTTTGCGGAGCGGATATTTCGTCGTGCCGGCAAAGCGGGGCGCTCGCGCATACTCCAGCCCGTACTGCCTGAAGCCGATCCAACTGCACATACCGCGCAGCAGCCGATGGCGCTCCGGGAGACGGTTCATGGCATCGACGGCCTTACGATCCAGCAGCCGGAAATCGCCAGTGTCGAGCGGTATCTCGACATCCGACAAACGGTTGATCACGCGGTAAAACAGTTTGGCCGTCCAAAGCTTGAAGCCGCTTTCGCCAGCCCGCGACTCCCGGACGCCGTAGACTACTTCGAAGCCCTCGCGCCATTTGGCGATCATTGCCGGAATTACCTCCGGAGGATCCTGCAGATCGGCGTCGATAACGACGACGACCTGACCCTTGGCAATCTCCAATCCGGCGGTAACGGCGGTTTGATGACCGAAATTTCGCGAGAGTTCGACTACTGTAATGTTCGAATCGGCTTCGTACAAGTGCTGCAGGATGGCCGGCGTGCTGTCCTTTGAACCGTCATCCACGTAGACGATTTCGTACCAGGTCGCGAGACCTTCGAGCACCTGTGTCAGGCGGCTATGGCACTCGAGAATGCTTTCCTGTTCGTTATAGCAGGGAACGATGACACTTACGCTGGGGTTCACCGTCATTCAGAATCGTTGGACGCGCGGAATTGCGGCCTTCCGCCTCATGCAACAATCCTACGACGACCGGGATTATCGTGGGCCGGCTGCCTGGGCAGGACGGGATGCCTTCGCCAGGTCATTCTTGGCGATCCAAGTGGCTGAGCAGAATGGCTGCAAATCGTTGACGGTCAACCCAGCGAGGTCGAAGTCATCGATATGCTGTTCGTCCTGATAGTCGCGGAAGACCACGCGCATCTTCGCCCCCGTAAAGAGATTGCGCAGTGTTTTCTTATCGATCAGCGCCTGGTTGAATGATTTGTTTTCGCCGGGGATGATCTCCCAAACGGCGCGATAGGGTCTCGCGTTGTCGACCTTCACGTAGGCCCAGATGGCGTCCGCATAATGGTTCAACACGTTGTGCGCCTGTACACCAAGCTGGATATCGGCGTGATAGACGAGAGACGGATCGCGGTCGCCGTCACAACTAAGGACGATGGAAGGTTTACGGTCTTGGTCGGCGGTATGGCCGGTGAGCGCGTAGGCGGCCGAACTGATGCCTGACACTTTGTCCTTGCGCTCGGCGCGAACCCACTGACCGTGTGAAGCCGTGCCCTGAGGAGCAGCCGGTGCAAACGCGGCAAGCAGAACCGCGAGTGGCAGGACCCGAAGCAGCCTATTCATCGATGGCATTACCCAAATTCATCGCAGGTGTATGTTGATGTTGTACTGGTGACGGGAGGCGACTTGCCTGTTATTCGATCGCAAAGCCGGTTCGTTACGTTACTCTTTTTCGCGTTCTTCGCTCCTATTTTCGCCCGCGCGACGGAGAATTTGCAAATTATGGGGTACTACTTCCCGCGCGAAGGGTATTTGGTGCGGGACATTGACCGCAGTGGCGCGGCCGGTCTGCTGACGCAGTTGAATTACGCATTTGGCACTGTTCGTTCGAACCGGTGCTTTGTGACCGATCCGGAGCGGGAGCTGCAGCAGCCCTATGCTGCCGGAGACAGCGTGAGTGGCCAGGCAGACAGCGCGGGCGGGAACACCTTGCGAGGCGCTTTTCATCAACTGCAACTGCTAAAAGCCCGCTTCCCGAAGCTGAAGCTCGTGCTTTCGGTGGGCGGCTGGACGGGTTCGGGGGGATTCAGCAGCGCGGCGGAACCGGCCAATCGGGCTGCATTCGTCCGGAGCTGCGTAGATACTTTTCTGAAGGGGAATTTCGCCCCAGGTATACGAGAGCCGGGCATTTTCGATGGAATCGACATCGATTGGGAATATCCGGTCGGGGACGGCCTGCAACCTGGCCGTCCGGAGGACAAAGAGAACTTCACAGCGCTTATGAAGGAGCTCCGGCGGCAAATGGATGCGCTGCGGCCGGGTCTGATTTTGAGCGCAGCCCTTCCGGCAACCCAAGACGACTACGCGTATTTCGATTTGAAACGAATCGGCGAGGTGATCGACCAGGTTCAGTTAATGGCCTACGACATGCATTCGGACACCGAACCGCTGACAAATTTCCACAGCGCGCTATTCCATGATCCGGCCGATCCCTCGCCGGCAGCCGAGCAGTCGCACTATGCCGATTTCGCGGTGCGCGCCTTTCTTGCGGCCGGCGTGCCCTCACGAAAGCTGATTTTGGGAGTTCCTTTCTATGGCAAAGGGTACACGCCGGTTGAGGATACGAATCATGGGCTGTTCGAGCCCTCGTACGGACCCGCCAAAGGAGACGGTTCGTATCGTATGCTTAAGGCGCTTCCGGCGAGTGCGGATCGACAGTTTTACTCGGTCGCCGGATCGTGCAGCATCTGGTATGAGAACAACTTCTGGAGTTACGACTGTCCGGAAGCGATGCGGATGAAGCGGAAGTACGCGCTCCAGAAATCGCTCGGGGGGATCATGTTCTGGGAACTCAGCCAAGATTCGCCGGATTCGGACCTGTTGCGCGCGATTGCTGGACAATAACGTGTCTTTGGTCTTCGTGGTAGCGCTCGGATCTTGGCAAGCACATCGCCCGCGTGAACCGTTTCGCCGTCCGAAACCTGCTCCTGCGTGGTGACGCCGTCGATAAGGTCTTTGAAGTGAATGAGGCCGCTGATTTCGGTCAGGATCGAGAAGGTAGGGATCCCACCTGCGATTCGCGGGAGCGGCCCCACAAGCCACTTCGCAAAACATCCCTTGCATTCGCGCGCCGGATCAAGTATAAGAATCTGCAGGCCAGGGGCACTTTAAGAGATTATTCAAGGGTACCGAACCCAATCGTGGATGTGGCAACAGGATGAGCATGCTATGGAAAAATGCGATAGCCTTGCTGGCGGGAGCCGTCAGCATCTATGCTCAGTCCGGCAGAAACCTGATTATCACTGAGGGTCCGGGCGCTACAGGTGGTCGCGATTATACGATCACGAATGCGCGAGATATCCCGTTGACGGGATTCACCGTCAACGTGATTCATCATTCTTCGAGCAGCCCTGATCGGGCGACCTTAATCTACGATTCACTTGCAAATGGACCGAGTCAGCCCGCTCTGAAGCAAGGTGACAGCTACACTTGGCACTTCTACAAAGATTCGCCAGGGGTTCCGCCGACGGAGTATTCCGTCGATGCAGCCATATTCGCGGACGGTCTTGCGATAGGTGACTCTGCAGCCGTTCAGTCTTTGTGGGATCGCTGCCAGTGGACAGCGGTTGCCCTCCGGAAAGCGTTCCGGGACCTGGATAGTTCCGTACCCGATATCGAAAATACGGACGAGGCGATCTCGATCCTGAAGCCCTTACACGATCATTGGGTCGCTCCGGGATTCGCTCGCGAGCAACGCGACGCATTCATCAATGCTTATGGGACGCTGATCGCTACCTTTGAATTAGTCGCGGAGCTGCGTGCGAGAGGGAAGCAGAAAATTGCTGCGACCCGCATCGCCGGGCTGCGGGAGTGGATGAACCAGAAAGTCGAAGCTATTCAGAGCCAGGTACGTCCGGCTCAGGTAAGGCAGAATGCGATTCTGGGATCGCTTCTCTACGCGCCCTGATCTGCATTGAAAGCAGCTCGGCGGTATCTTAGTTGTCCACTCATCAAGAGATGGGAAGTAGTCAACTAGCAAAAAGGCGGCCCCCGAAAGGCCGCCTTTTATTTGTACTGACTTGGTTTCGCGTTAGACTTCGTCGCCGCTAAGCGCTTCCTCGCCGAGATCTTCGGAGAGTCCGCCCGTGTAAACGCCGGGGGTTTCGTCGTCGTAGTCGAGACCGTCGCGGAGAGAAATCTCCTGCTCCGGCTGCAACTCTTCTTCAACCACATCCTCGCCCGCGATCTTCACGCGTCGATAATATTCCATGCCGGTCCCGGCAGGGATCAAACGACCCATGATGACGTTCTCCTTGAGGCCGCGCAGGTAATCCACCTTGCCGTTGATGGCGGCTTCGGTGAGTACACGCGTTGTCTCCTGGAAGGACGCAGCGGAGATGAACGAGTCGGTCGAGAGCGATGCCTTGGTGATACCGAGCAGCACCGGTTTGCCGTTGGCCGGACGTCCACCCGCATCGACGACACGAGCGTTCTCTTCGCGGAACTTGAATTTGTCCACGATTTCATCGGGCAGGAACTCGCTATCGCCGATATCCTCGACGCGTCACCCAGCGCATCATCTGGCGAGAGATGACTTCCAGGTGCTTGTCGTTGATATTGACGCCCTGCAGACGATAGACTTCCTGGATTTCATTCACCAGATATTTCTGCAGTTCCTTTTCGCCGAGCACAGCCAGAATGTCATGCGGGTTGCGCGGGCCGTCCATCAGCGGATCGCCGGAACGGACTCGCTCGCCTTCCTGAACGTTGATGTGAACGCCGCGCGGAATTGCGTATTCTTTCTGGATGCCGTCATCGCCGGTGATGTACAGCTTACGCATACCCTTGGTGACTTCACCGTACTTCACCGTGCCGTTGATTTCGGCAATGATGGCGGTCTCACGCGGTTTACGCGCTTCGAACAGTTCCACCACGCGCGGCAGACCGCCCGTGATGTCTTTGGTCTTCGTGGTAGCGCGCGGGATCTTGGCAAGCACATCGCCCGCGTGAACCGTTTCGCCGTCCGAAACCATTAAGTGCGCGTGGGTCGGCATCAGATACCGCTTCTCTTCCGAGCGTGATCCGCCTTCTGGACGAACCACCACCGTCGGGAAGCGTTTCTCATCAGCCGATTCGGTGACGACGACCTGCATGTTGCCGGTGATCTCGTCCACCTGCTCCTGCGTGGTGACGCCGTCGATGAGGTCTTTGAAGTGAATGAGGCCGCTGATTTCGGTCAGGATCGAGAACGTATACGGATCCCATTCGAGAAGGACCTGGTTGGCCTTGACAGGAGCGCCTTCCTCGACGTTGATCTTGGCGCCGTAAACGACCTGATAGCGTTCGCGCTCACGGTTCTTTTCATCGACGATGATCAGAATGCCGTTGCGGTTCATCGCGATGAGTTCGCCCTTGTTATTGCGAACCGTGTTGATGCCGCTGAAGCGAACGAATCCATCGCTCTTGGCGTCCTGCGTCGATTGCTCGCTGATTCGGGTCGCCGCGCCACCGATGTGGAACGTGCGCATGGTCAACTGCGTGCCGGGCTCACCGATGGATTGGGCCGAGATGATACCGACAGCTTCACCGCGCTCAACCATACGGCCAGTCGCGAGGTTGCGGCCGTAGCAGAGACGGCAGACGCCGCGCTTCGATTCGCAGGTCAGCACCGAGCGGATCTTGACGCGTTCAATACCCGCGGCTTCGATGGAGCTCGCCAGGTCTTCAGTGATTTCCTGGTTGACCTTGACGATGATGTTGGTTTCGTAGTCGAGCTGGTCCTCAAGAGCCACGCGACCGACGATACGATCACGTAGCGGCTCGATGATTTCGCCCGACTCGACGATCGGTTCGACGTAGATGCCGTCGCCGGTTCCGCAATCGTCCTCGGCGATGATGACATCCTGCGCGACATCGCAAAGGCGACGGGTGAGATAGCCGGAATCGGCGGTTTTGAGCGCCGTATCCGCGAGACCCTTACGGGCGCCGTGCGTTGAAATGAAGTACTGCAACACATCGAGGCCTTCGCGGAAGTTCGCGGTAATCGGCTGCTCAATGATTTCGCCGGAAGGCTTAGCCATCAAGCCGCGCATACCGGAAAGCTGGCGGATCTGCTGTTTCGAACCGCGGGCGCCCGAGTCGGCCATGATGTAAATCGGGTTCAGGACGCGGCCGGTACGATCGTCTTCTTCGAGGCCCTTAAAGAGCTTGTCGGAGATGGCGTCGGTGACCTTCGACCAGATTTCGATGATCTTGTTGTAGCGTTCGGACTGCGTGATTGCGCCTTCCTGGTACTGCTGCTGGACTTCGATCACCTGCTTCTCGGCTTCGTGGACAAGGCCGGCCTTTTCTTCGGGGACGACCATGTCGTCGATGCCAATAGAAATACCGGCGCGGGTAGCATACAGGAACCCGAGCTTCTTGATCTCATCCAGCATGCCGACCGTAGTCTGCAGGCCGAACTTGAGGTAGCAGTATTGAACCAGCTGCGCCAGGCCCTTCTTCTTCAGAAGACCGTTGATGAACGGCATTTCGTCGGGAAGAACGTCATTCAGAATGACGCGGCCGACGGTCGTGTCCATGTATTGCTTAGTGAACTCGATCGGCTCCGTGCGAATGATTGCCTGATTATCGAATGCTTTCGTCAGATCAATGACGCGGCCGGTGTAGCGCAGGCGAATGGGGGTCAGCGTCTCCACTTCACCCATTTCGAGCGCGATAAGCACATCGTCGATCGACGCAAACGTACGGCCCGCACCCTTGGCGTTGGGACGCATCTTGGTCAGGTAGTACAGGCCGAGGACCATGTCCTGCGTCGGAATAGCGATGGGTCCGCCGTGCGCCGGAGAGAGCACGTTGTTCGAGGCCAGCATGAGGGTGCTCGCTTCGATCTGCGCTTCGGGAGACAGCGGAATGTGAACGGCCATCTGGTCGCCGTCGAAGTCGGCGTTGAAGGCGGTACAGGTTAGCGGATGCAGCTTAATTGCTTTGCCTTCGACGAGTACGGGCTCGAACGCCTGAATACCGAGACGGTGCAGCGTGGGAGCGCGGTTCAGCAGGATGGGATGGTCGCGGATAACTTCTTCAAGGATGTCCCAAACCACGGGATCCTGCTGCTCGACGAGTTCCTTCGCTTGTTTAATGGTAGTGCAGTGGCCGCGCTGCTCGAGGCGATGGTAGATGAAGGGCTTAAAGAGCTCGAGCGCCATCTTCTTCGGAAGACCGCATTGGTGGAGTTTGAGCTCGGGGCCGACCACGATGACCGAACGGCCGGAGTAGTCGACGCGTTTGCCCAGAAGGTTCTGGCGGAAGCGGCCCTGTTTGCCTTTGAGCGTGTCGGAAAGAGACTTGAGGGGGCGATTGTTCGCACCGCGCAGCACACGGCCGCGGCGGCCGTTATCGAAGAGCGCATCGACGGCTTCCTGCAGCATGCGCTTTTCATTGCGCACGATCACGTCCGGCGCGTGCAGTTCCATCAGCTTCTTCAACCGGTTATTGCGGTTGATCACGCGACGATAGAGGTCGTTGAGGTCGGAAGTAGCGAAGCGGCCGCCATCGAGCGGCACAAGAGGACGCAACTCCGGCGGAATGACCGGGATCACGTCGAGAATCATCCATTCGGGTTTGTTGCCCGACTTGCGGAAGCTTTCGACGACGCGCAGACGCTTGGCGAACTTCAGCTTCTTTTGCGCCGAAGTCTCGGTCTTCATCTTTTCGCGGATTTCCAGGCTGAGGCCTTCGATGTCGAGCTTGCGGAGAAGCTCCTTGATGCCCTCGGCGCCCATCATGGCGACGTACTTGCCGGCAAATTCCTGATCGAGCTGGCGCTTGCGCTCATCGCTGATCACTTCACCGACACTCAGACCAGTGGCTTCGCCAGGATCGATAATGACGAACGCTTCGTAGTAGAGTACGCGCTCCAACTCGCGGAGCGTGATGTCGACCAGATAGCCGATGCGGCTCGGCAAGCCCTTGAAGAACCAAACGTGCGAGCAGGAGCTTGCGAGTTCGATGTGTCCCAGACGCTCACGGCGTACACGGGAGAGAGTGACTTCGACACCGCACTTGTCGCAAATGACACCGCGGTGCTTCATTCGCTTGTACTTACCGCACAAACACTCCCAGTCGGCTACTGGACCGAAGATGCGAGCGCAAAACAAACCGTCACGCTCAGGCTTAAAGGTGCGGTAATTGATGGTCTCCGGCTTTGTAACTTCACCGTGTGACCAGCTCCGGATCTTCTCCGGGGAGGCGAGACTAATTCGCAGCGAATCGAAGTCGGCAATGAGATTGGCTCTGTCGTACGGAGAGGAACGATACATTCTGTGTCCTTATCAAACGAGCATTAGCGACAGCCACGCCGATGCTCCAACTGATCAAATAAACTGAATCCCGCGTGGCGAACCCGAGCCGGCTGTAGCCCGAGCGCGCCACGCAATTTGCCCTTACTAATCCGCCGCGTGAGCGAGGTCCTGGATCTCGCGCGGTTTCTTCATCAATTCCACATCGAGGCAGAGGCTCTGCAACTCGCGGATCAACACGTTGAAAGACTCAGGCACGCCGGGCTCAGCCGCGGCCTCACCCTTGACGATGGCCTCGTAAATCTTGGCGCGGCCATAGACGTCGTCGGACTTGGCGGTGAGCAACTCCTGCAGAATGTAGGCAGCACCGTAGGCTTCGAGCGCCCAGACTTCCATTTCGCCGAAACGCTGACCGCCGAACTGAGCTTTACCTCCGAGCGGCTGCTGCGTGATGAGCGAATACGGTCCGATTGAACGCGCGTGGATCTTGTCGTCGACCAGGTGGCTCAGTTTCAGCATGTAGATGAAGCCGACAGTGACCGGTTGTTCGAACAACTGGCCCGTGACGCCATCATGCAGTTGAATTTTGCCCGATGTCGGCAGACCAGCTTTGGTGAGCTGTTCCTTGATGTCGCGCTCGACGGCACCGTCGAACACCGGCGTTGCGAAGTGCAAACCAAGCGCGGCCGCCGCCCAACCCAAGTGGGTTTCGAGAATCTGACCGACGTTCATACGAGACGGGACGCCGAGCGGATTGAGCACGATCTCGACGGGAGTGCCGTCGGGCAGGTACGGCATGTCCTCTTCGGGAACGATGCGCGCGATCACACCCTTGTTGCCGTGACGGCCGGCCATTTTGTCGCCGACCGAGAGCTTGCGCTTCATGGCGATGTAAACCTTGACCAGCTTGATGACGCCGGGAGGCAGTTCGTCGCCTTTTCGCAATTTCGCGATCTTCTCTTCGGTGATCTTTTCGAGCACCGCGATCTGACGCGAAGTCATTTCTTCGATCTCGTCGATCTGCTCGTTGATGCGCGGATCGCGCGTGTTGAGACGCATGCGCTTCAGATCACGCCCGCGCAGCTTTTCGAGTACGTCCCGGGTGAGCGGAACGTCTTTCGAGAGCAGCTTTTTATTGGTTTTTTCGTCGTGCAGGTCGGCGGTGAGTTCCTTGCCTCTCAGCAGGGATTCAAGACGCTTGGCCCGCTCGTCGCTCAAGATACGCTTTTCGTCTTCGAGGTTGCGATGCAGCCGCTCTTCCTGCAGGCCGAGAATCTGCTTCGAACGCTCGTCGAGTTCGGCGCCTTTGCGCGAGAAGACCTTACAGTCCACGATGGTGCCTTCGATGCCCGGCGGGCAGTAGAGCGACGCGTCCTTCACATCGCCCGCTTTCTCGCCGAAGATGGCACGCAGTAATTTCTCTTCGGGCGTGAGCTGGGTCTCGCCTTTAGGAGTGACTTTGCCAACCAGAATGTCGCCCGGCTTCACGGTCGCGCCGATGCGAATCACGCCGCTTTCGTCGAGGTTGCGCAGGAACGATTCCGCGATATTTGGAATATCGCGCGTGATTTCCTCAGGTCCGAGCTTGGTGTCGCGCGCCTCGATTTCGAACTCTTCGATGTGAATCGAGGTGTAGTAGTCTTCCTTGACCAGCTTCTCGCTGACCACGATTGCGTCTTCGAAGTTGTAGCCGCGCCAGGGCATGAACGCGACCAGCACGTTGCGGCCGAGTGCGAGTTCGCCCGCTTCTGTGCAAGGACCGTCGGCCAGCACATCGCCCTTCTTCACCCGCTGACCCTGGAAGACGATCGGCTTCTGGCTGATGCAGGTGTTCTGGTTGGAGCGCTTGAACTTGGTGAGCTGATAGATATCGGCGCCGACTTCGCGCGACATCTGTCCTTCATGCGCACCGCCTTCGACACGGACGATGATGCGTTCGCTATCGACCGAATCGACAACGCCCGAGCGCTTACAGATGACGACGGCGCCCGAATCGCGAGCAGTGACCCGCTCCATGCCGGTACCCACATAGGGCGCTTCGGCGCGCAGCAGCGGAACCGCCTGGCGCTGCATGTTCGAACCCATCAGCGCGCGATTGGCGTCATCGTTTTCAAGGAATGGAATGAGACTGGCGGCTACCGAGACGAGCTGTTTCGGGCTCACGTCCATGTACTCGACTTCGTCGCGATGCTTCAGGACGAAGTTGCCGGCCTGACGAGCGTTGACGAGTTCCTCGACGATGTGGCCCACATGGTCGATGGCGACATTCGCCTGCGCAATGATGTACTTGTCTTCTTCCCAGGCGGAGAGATAGTCGCAGTGCGCCTCGAATTCAGCTTGCTGCTTCGCTTCTCCGAGTTTGGCGTTGGACTGCTCCATTTCGGGCCGGTCGAGAATCTGACCGACTTTGTAAGGAGTGTCGCCCGGGTTCAGAATCTTGATCTCATCGACGAGAGCGCCTTCACGCACGCGGCGATAGGGACTTTCAATGAAGCCGTACTCGTTGATGCGAGCAAAGCAGGACAGCGATGAGATAAGGCCGATGTTCGGACCTTCCGGCGTTTCGATCGGGCAGATACGGCCGTAGTGCGTGGGGTGCACGTCGCGAACTTCGAAACCGGCGCGTTCGCGCGACAGACCGCCTGGTCCAAGGGCCGACAAACGGCGCTTGTGCGTGATTTCCGAAAGCGGGTTCGTCTGGTCCATGAACTGTGAAAGCTGGCTGGAACCAAAGAACTCGCGAATGGCCGCCATTACGGGCTTGGCGTTCACCAGGTCGTGCGGCATCGCAGTCGACATTTCCTGGTACACGCTCATCTTTTCCTTGATGGCGCGTTCCATACGGACCAGACCGATGCGGAACTGGTTTTCGAGGAGTTCGCCCACGGCACGTACGCGGCGGTTACCAAGGTGGTCGATGTCATCGACCACGCCGATGCCCCTGCGGAGCTTCAGCAGGTACAGGATCGTGTCAATGAAGTCTCTCTGATCGAGCGTGCGCTTGTCGAGAGGTGTGGCGTCCGACCGATCGTACAGCTTGATATTGAACTTCATGCGGCCGACGCGCGAGAAATCGTACTTGCGCGGGTCGAAGAACATACCCTGAAAGAGCTGCGTGGCGGTGTCGAGAGTCGGCGGGTCGCCAGGGCGGAGTTTGCGATAGATCTCAAGCAGGGCGTCGTTCTGGCTCTTGACACTGTCCTTCTTGAGCGTCGCGGAGATCACATTGCCGGCATCGTCGCGATCCGGGAAGAATATTTCAACGTGCTGGATGCCGGAATCGGTCAAGCGCGAGATACCGGTGGCGGTCAACTCGTGGTTGGCTTCGATCAGGACCTCGCCCGTTTCCATGTCGATGACATCGGCGGCGACGTAGGCGCCTTCGAGATCGTTGGAGGCGACTTCCACCTGCTCGATCTTCTGCTTGCTAATTTCGCGGAAAACCGAGTTGGTGATTTTGCGTCCCTGCGGCACAACCTGATCGCCCGCCGCGTTCTGGATCGCGTGCGAGAGCTTCATGCCGATCAAGCTGTCGTTGACGCGCCAAAACAGTTTGTTCTCCTTCAGCGAGATGGTGGTCAGCTTATAGAACGCTTTGAGGATATCGGCATCCGTCTTGAGCCCGAGCGCGCGCAGGAATACGGTTCCGTAGAACTTGCGTTTGCGATCGATGCGGACGTGCAGCAGGTTCTTGTTGTCGTATTCGAATTCCACCCAACTGCCGCGATAGGGGATGATCTTGCCGAGGAAATAGCCCTGCGCCTGCACGCGCTCAAAGAACACGCCGGGCGAACGGTGCAACTGAGAAACGATAACGCGCTCGGTGCCGTTGATGATGAAGGTGCCGTTTTCCGTCATCAGCGGGATTTCGCCGAAGAAGACTTCCTGCTCCTTGATATCGCGAACGGTCTTGGTGCCGGTATCCGCGTCTTTGTCGTAGACCGTGAGGCGGATGGTGACCTTCAGCGGCGCCGCATACGTCATGCCGCGCTCTTCACACTCGGGAACGTCGTATTTGAGCTGCAGAGCGACCGGGTCGCCGCAGCGATTGCAGAACGTCACGATGTTCTTGTTGAACGTGCCGCACTTGTGGCAGAGGACATCGCCCGCATGGAACGGGTCGGTGCGAATCTCGGCGCCGCAACTCGGATTGCGGCAAATGGTGCGCAGGTGGTGAAGGCCTTTCAGGTTGCCGCACTTGCACTCCCAGTTGCCGATGGAATAGTCGACGAACTCGAGCTGGCTCAGGCCGCGGAAATCGGAGATGGGGAACACGGAGGAGAAAACGCTTTGCAGACCGGCGTCTTCCCGTTCTTTCGGCAGCAGGTCCATTTGCAGGAAACGCTCATACGAGCGCTTCTGCACTTCGATCAGGTTGGGGATGGGAATTGAGGTCTGGATCCTCGAAAAATCGACTCTCTGGCGGAGAGCACCATTTGACACGTTGGGCATCTAAACTTGTCCTTTAAAGGAACCGAACAAAACTTTCTGACTGGCAAATACAGGCTTGGCTGGTCGGTTCGAGGCTTCCAAGCGCTGCAGGCACTCAGCGGTTGCCATGCCAATGGACAGGCAAACTAACACTTCCACGCGCTCCGTCCGGGGCGAAGTCACGGGTTCTCTTCGAATACGGTGCGGTGGATGCACCTGGACTGCTGATAAACAGGGTGGCTTTCAAATACGCGGGCGAGAAAATGAATTCAGACATGCCAAAACCCCGCCGCACCGCACAGGTGAGCGGGAAAACTCAAAGCTAGAGCACTGAAAAAAGAAAACTGATGCTGGTCCGTCCCGGCTTGACGTCAATCACAGGATAGCATAGGATTTGGCTGAGTCAAGCCAAGGCCCTGGAATTCGTTTCAAACAGATTTCGGGACGACTTGGGGCAATGGGACTAGTACGAACCAAGTACTTTTCGCGAAACCGCCGAGCCGTTTCGAGCTCGACGGGCAAGAATCTACGCTTCCAAGAACAATCCGAAGTCAGAGATCGTCGGGCAGGCAGCTGCCTTCGTGACTCTCAACCGCACGCGCGCACTAACTACAGGAGCGTCGGTGCGGCAAATTCGGCAGATCCCGACGCTCGTGCCGCCCGCAACCTTTTTCCAATTGCCGCCGGTCCAGGCATCCACCGCAAATTCGTCGATGCGCTGTCCGAGCGGAATGTACTCGCGCAGCCGGATCAGGTTGAACCGGACTTTCGCGCGGAAAACTCAGGACGACCTCGGCAGCTCTTCACCCCGTCGTCCGTGGCCCAGTAGGTATCAGGCTTGCCATCAACGAGATTCTGCGCCTGGAACGCTCCCGATCCACCGCGCGTATTCGAAGCGCGCGCGGAACTCGCTTGTTTCGCCAGGTCATGCGCAAACGTGTCCGTGAGAAGGCGTCCGAAGCGGCGCAGCGACTCGCGATCCGTTCTCCGCCAGAAGCCCTCTTCGGTCTGGCGGCACATTCAGCAGAAAACTCGCGCCGCGGCCCACCGAATCATAGAAGAGCTGCAGAAGTTCGCGATCGCTCTTCACCTTTGTGTCCTCGGCTGCGTGCCAGAACCATCCCGGCCGGATGGAAACATCGCACTCGGCCGGCATCCAGTATTTTCCGTTGCGAGTTCCGCTCGTTCCCTCGGCTTCCCGCACGTTGCCCGGCGAGCCAGGGCCGCCAGTCCGGCGCAACCGGACGAGTAGGTCGCCCAGCATGGATCGCCCGCGATACCTTTCTCGTTGCCGACCCAGCGCACATCCGGTCCTACGTCGCTGAACAGCGCCGCACCGGGTTGTAATTGGCGCTCAAGATTCCACGTGTTTTGCCAATCGTAGTAATGCAATTTATCGATGATCCGTTTCTCCCGCGCACCGCCATAATAGCCGTCTCCGCCATTCGCGCCATCATGCCAGATCTCGAAGACAGGTCCGTAGCCGGTCAACAATTCGCGAATCTGCTCGCGATAGACGCTTATGTAGGCGGGAGTGCCATAACTCGCCTGACTGCGGTCCCAAGGAGAAACATAGACTCCAAACTTGAGACCGTGACGCGCGGCTGCTTCGGATAGCTCGCGTACCACGTCGCCTTTGCCGCCCCGAAACGGGCTGTATTTCACGGAATGATTGGTCGTCTTAGTTGGCCACAGGCAGAACCCGTCGTGGTGTTTGCAGGTGAGAATGACGCCTTTGCTGCCCGAATCTTTGAGGTCGGTGACGATGCGATCTGCATCGAAGTCCGTCGGGTTGAAAACAGAGGGACTCTCGTCACCATAGCCCCACTCTTTGTCCGTGAACGTATTTACAGTGAAGTGGAGAAAGTTGTAGTATTCCAACTCGCTCCAGCGGACCTGCCGCTCCGAAGGAGTCGCGCCATACGGAGCAGGCTCTTCGGAACGCGCGGCCCGCGCGCACACCGCTGCTCCGAGCGTCGCTGCTCCGCCAAGCACAAACGACCGCCGGTCAATTCGATGCACCACGATTTCCTTTTAGAGTGTTCCTCACGGGAGCGCAGCTCATCAGAAGCGCTGCATCTTTACGCGAATAACGACCGGCTTCTGATGGAACGTGAGGCCGCGGTCGGTTTCATCGCCGTTCAGCAGGCGCGTCGGTTTCCATACGCCGTTCTCAAATGCACCCTCTTCGACCGAGAGGAACTGGCTCCGGATCCAGGGCAGTTTGCCGGGAAGGTGGAAGATGACGCTGGCATCCACGCCGGTAACCAGAAACTCGTCGGGCCCGAGTTGTGCCACTACTGCCGCGCCATGCGCGTCCTTTGTACCGGGAGCGCGACGGCCGTCCTGTTGCGGGAAGCCAAAGCCGACGGTCGCCTGCCAATTTCCAAAGTCGATCTCCTGCATGCTCTGAGCAGGCTCTTCGACGGCGGTCTTCAATTTACCGTCGAATTCGAGTTGGGCGATCTCGCGATCCATGGGTCCGATCAGAGCGAAGTTGCGGGCATGCGCGCCCCACGACTCGTCCCCGAGGATGTTCCAGCCCGACTGATCGACCCCGAAAGGCGAAAAGCCGATCGCGCCATCTCCCAGCGCATAGAAGAAGAACTTCGCGAAGCTGTCGCTGCGGGCGGTTTCGGGAATCCACAACGGATTGTCTTTGCGATTGTAGGTGTCGAGTACTTCGCGATAAAAGCTGGAGTCATCCGAATAGAGATCCGGGCCGATCAGATCAATGGACGGGGCGAGCTTGCGCCACAGGCCGACCAGCTTTTGCACCGGACCACCGCTCGGGTATCCGACGCCAGGATTATCGATCTGCCGCTGTGGCAACTGGGCGACCGGATAATCCAGCCAAACGTTGACATAGAACGGAATATCGAACTCGCGCTTCCCGGCCGCGGCGATCTCGTTGATGTACTTCGCCTGATAGTAGGCTTGAAAAATCTCGTCCGCGTCCCCGTCGAAGACCTGCTGCCATGTTCCGGCTTGTTTACCGGCGGCGGTGAGCAAGTCCTGCGGAACTTGGCCGGCAAATTGACGATTCGCTTCCGGTGAGTAGTCGCGGACGCTCCCGATGTTGCCGGATTCGTTTTCGACTTGGATCATGAGTACGGTATGTGCATCGCCGTCGAGCTCTTTTACGTGGCGCATCAACGCGGTGAAGGCCGTCTTATCGGCGTCCAGGGTGTTGCGCGAGAGCGGAGAAAGAACATCGATAGGCTCGCCGTCGGGACGGATCACGCGCGGATACTTTGTGGTGTCGGATTTCACCCAGCCCGGCACATAATGCATGTTGCCGTTCTTCCAGGTACCGAACCACAGCAAGATCACGTGCAGGTCGTGGGCGCGCGCTCCATTGACGATGGCGTCGACGTTTGTGTAATCAAATTTGCCGGGCTCGGCTTCGAACTGCTCCCAGTAGATGGGCGCGGCGATGGTGTTGGCGTGCAGCGCCGCCATCGAGTCCCAGACCTGCGGCAGTTCGCTGGGCCACGCGCTCGAATTATGGATCTGTCCGCTGAGGATCAGAAAAGGCTTGCCCTCGACCAGGAGCGCGTAACGGCCGTCTTTCTGAACGATGCGGGGCGCTTCTGCTGCGGACATGTACGACGCACACAAAAGGGCAATCGTCAAAAGGGTGGCAAATTTCACAAAATGGCGCATGGGCTAGGTCGGGGTAGGAGATGTAATCGCTTAACGACGCGTTGCTTCACAGTTCTATCACGACAGCCCCGAACTGCATTCAGCGGTCAGGTTCTGGCTACACCGACCGTGTCAGTCGTACATCCAAAACAGCGTTTCGGGGCGTATAATTGGAGGGCTTAACAGGACCTTCCATTTTGCTCGGCAAGCTGACAATTGCCGGATTTTTTCTCGCCACCCTTTCCGCTGCTACGCCCGAGAAAGTCCCGCTCACCACGATCGATCAAGTCCACGGCCTGAGTTCCGTGGCGGCGCACCAGAAGATGCCGGTCATCGTGCGCGGGACAGTGACGCAATACATGCCGGAGTGGAATGGATTTTCGATGCAGGACAAGACCGGCGCCGTGTACGTCTCTGGAGCGGCGGTCAGTCACGTGCATCTGCGGGCGGGCGAGCGCGTTGAAGTTCGGGGCACAACAGACAGCGGCAACTATGCGCCGATTGTCATGGCGGGAGAGGTCAAAATTCTTGGATCGGGCGATTTGCCGAAACCTCGTCCGGCGGACTGGCAGTTTCTGTCGAGCGGCTCCTGTGACAACGATTACGTGTCGGTGACGGGAGTCGTGCGCTCCGTGATTGAGGTGGGTCCGCCACGATGGCGCTGGCACGCGATGGCAATCCACGTGGATCTGGGTGGGAATCTGCTGTGGGCGTACGCTCGCACTGCAGGGAAGTTCGATTTTTCCGATCTGCCCGACGACACGGTACGCATCAGTGGCACGTGTCTGGTGCTGGCGAATAGCCGCAAGCGGTTTGAGGGCACCTCTCTGCTGATCTCCGATCCATCGCGGGGAATTCGGGTTCTCGATGCAGTGTCGGCGCCCGCAGAGAGCGTTCCCCTCACGCCCATAGGCCGCATGTTCGTATTCAACCGGGGCAGCGAGTGGCAGCGGCGGGTGCGAGTCCGGGGCGTAGTGACTTGGGCAGAGGGAGACCGCCTGACAATTCAAAGCCAGGATGATGGGCTGCTGGTGCGGACAGTTTCGCCGATTTCAGTGCGGCCGGGGCAGGTCGTCGACGCGGTCGGCTTTCCGACGGCGGGTTCGTATGCCGCCGAGCTGGACGACGCGGTGATAGTGCAGCAAGGACGAACAGCGGATGTAGCTCCGGAACTGGTAAAGCCGCGTGAATTGGTACCGCGCTTTCACGATGCGCGGCCGCAGCTGCCAGATGCGTTGTTGGTGCGCATGCAAGGAACGGTGGTCGGGGTGAGCCATTCGACCGCGGGCGAGGTGCTGGCGCTGCAGGACGGGCCGATCGTGTTCAACGCGCGGCTGGGCGAGTCGGGTAGGCGGCAGGAACGAGCGCACTGGACGGAGGGATCGACGGTTTCTGTAACAGGCATCTGCCTCATCCAGCCAGACGATCTCGGTATGCCGCAATCCTTCGAATTAGCGCTGCGTTCACGTGCGGATGTAAAGCTTGTGCGGCGCCCCGATTGGCTGACGCGTTCGCTGCTGTTGCAAGCGGCGGGAATTCTGCTGGCCGTGGCATTGATTGCGATTCTGATCGTGATCGTCCTGGGCCGTCGAGTGGGCGTACAAAAGAGTTTTATTGAGCAGCAGCGCAAGCGCGAAGCGGAACTGGGCAAACGCATGCGGCAACTGGTCGAGAATGCGAACGATCTGGTTTATATTCTTGACACCCAAGGGCGCATTTTGCATTTGAACTTCGGCGCGGAACGGCTGACTGGCTACTCGCGGACTGAGCAGCTTGGACGGCAGCTGCCGGATTTTCTGGTACCGGAAGAGCGCGACCTTTTCCGCGAGATGTTGAGCCGCGATTCGGGAATCGTTGCCACAGGAGATTCGACGTTCGAACAATCCGATTGGACATTCCTGCGCAAAGATGGCGTCCGCGTGACGCTGGAACTGAATCAGCGGTTCGTCACGGGCGAGGATGGACAGATTCGGGTGGAAGTGATCGGCCGTGACGTGACAGCGCGCAAGCAGGCTGTGCTCGACAATGCGGAGCGATTCCGCGCGCTGGCGGATAACATCCCGCAACTCGCGTGGATGGCGGATAAGACGGGCGCGATCGTGTGGTTCAATCAGCGCTGGTTTGATTACACTGGTTCGACTTTGGCGGAAGCGCGCGGATGGGGCTGGGAGAAGTGGCATCATCCGGAACATGTGGAGCGGGTTGCGACGAGGCTGCGCGAGTGTTTCGCCGAGGGTGAGGAATGGCAAGACACGTTTCCGCTCCTAGGCAAAGATGGGCAGTTTCGCTGGTTTCTCGGCCGCGCCACACCGATTCACGACGCCGCGGGCGAGGTAGTGCGGTGGTTCGGTACAAACACCGATATCACGGAGCAGAAACAAATCGAGACGGAATTGCAGCACTCGAACGAAGATCTCCAGCAGTTCGCCTACATCGCCAGCCATGACCTACAGGAGCCGATCCGGAATGTCATTATTTACTCCCAGTTACTCAGCCGGACCTTCAGCAACGGCGATCTAACGCCGAAGCGCTCGATGTATCTGGACGTGGTGATCGGCGGGGCGAAGCGGCTCGAGGCGCTCATCATGGGCTTGCTGGCCTACTCGCGAGTGAGCGCGACGGATCGTATGGAGTCGCCAACGATAGCGGTGGAGTCGGCGGTGCAAACCGCGCTGGAAAGCCTGCGCTCGGCGATCGAGGAGACGGGCGCGCAAGTTAGTTACGCAGATTTGCCTTACGTGGCAGCCAGCCCGATTCACGTATCGCAGGTGTTTCAGAATCTGATCAGCAACGCGATCAAGTATCGGCGCGCAGAGGTTCCGCCGGTCGTTTCGATATCGGCGCGAAAGCAGGTGGACCGTTGGCTCTTTTCGGTACAGGATAACGGACGCGGCTTTGAGCCGCAATACGCCGAGACCGTGTTCGGGATTTTCAAACGGCTACACGGGGCGGATGTGCCGGGCACGGGAATTGGACTCGCGATTTGCCGGGCGATCATCGAGCGGCACGGCGGCGACATCTGGGCCGAGGGAAAGGCGGGCGAGGGCGCTACTTTCTGGTTCACTTTACCCGCACCGCCGCAGAGAGATTAACGCTGTGTCTTCAGCTTTCGCTGCCGACATCCGAGGCGAAGCGTTTCAGATAAGCGCGCAATTCATCCCGAACACGGCGAAAGACCTCGAGCCGCTGCTCGTGGGTGCCTACCGATGCAGCAGGCGGGTCCTCGAAGCTTTGGTGAATCCTTTTGGTAGCGTTCGGGAAAATGGGGCAGGTTTCTTTCGCGTTGTCGCACACCGTGATGACGTAGTCAAAACGCTGCCCTGCGAATTCGTCGACGTGCTTTGAGCGATGCCCGCTAATATCGATTCCGATCTCTTGCATGACCTGGATCGCCTCGGGCCGTACCCTGCCGGGTTGGGTACCGGCGCTCTCAACCTCGAACGTAGCGCCGGCATCATGGCGCAGCAGTCCTTCGGCCATCTGGCTGCGAGCGGAATTTCCAGTACAGAGGATCAGGACTCTTCGTTTCATGCGAGACCGGCAGCGGTGTGACTCAGGAGCAGCACCCGGGGGCGCAGCAACCGGCGGGCTTGGTGGCGCGAATGAAAGCGCTCATGAATTTGCCCTCAACCTGCGGGGCGATGGCATCCACGTCGATTCCCTGCCCCGCGAGAAAAGTTCTGGCGTCCTCGACGTCGTAAATCCGCGTCGGCTCGATCTCGATCGCGGCGAATCCCGCGGCGGTGAGCTTTGCACGATACTCATCGTCCTGCAAAGCACCGGCGATGCATCCAACCCAAAGCAGCATGCTGTTCTGTACCTGTTCGGGGACGGCGCCTTTGGTCACGACGTCGGACACGGCAAAGCGGCCGCCTGGTTTGAGGACGCGAAAAGCCTCGCGCAGCACCTGGTCCTTGTCGCCGGACAGATTAATGACACAGTTCGAAATGATCACGTCGACGCTGGCATCGGGCAGCGGAATGTGCTCAATTTCTCCTTTAAGGAATTCAACATTCTCAACCCCTGCTTTGCGCTGATTCTCGCGTGCCAGCGCAAGCATGTCGTCGGTCATGTCGAGCCCATAGGCTTTGGGGGCTTTGAAAAAATCAGAGGATCGGCTTGGTCAGCGAGTTCGCAAGGGTTTAGGGCCCGGAGCGGTCGTGTGAGGTCGGGCGAATCGAATCCCGCGGCGGGCGGGAATGAGTCTGTGCATGTGCTGCGCATGCGCGCTTGTGCGCATACGCGCTTGTGCGCATACGCGCTGGACGCTTAGTCCACGATCATTGCTTTGCTCGTTTACCGGCCGACTGCCAGAGACTGAAGTTGTAAGCCACAACGATGAGCAGTGCCTCGGCTGTGGCCTTGAGTCTTCCGCGGACCGAGAACCTGCGGAATGCCCAGTCTGATTTAATACGCATGTTGGGAAACTCAGCCACTTTGCTGCGGCATTTATAGATCAGTTTGGCCGCTTGTGTTTCCATTCGAGCCGCATGCGCCAGCACCGCCTCGGACTCCAGCACTTGGTGAATCAGGCGGGCAGGCATACGCGGACAACACTGTTGTTTATGCGGGCAGCGGCCACATTCGGCTGCATCGGCTTGAAAGATTCGCGTGCGGTGTCCATGGTGTTTTTTCTCTCCAATTTGAAGCAAGACCTGACCGGCGGGGCAACGCAAGTGGTTGCCCTCACGCGTGAACTCTGATTTGTCAAACTCAGGCGCAACGCCATGTCGCGCGCGCGTAGCCGCATGCTGACGCGAGGCCTCCTTTACTGGTGCTATGAGTTCAACCCCGCTGGCCGTTACTGCCTCAATATTGTTCCTCGTCACATAACCGCCATCCACCACAATGCGCTCCGGCTTCTTGCCTGTGAAGTGTTGCACCGTCTGCAGCGCTGGCTCCAGTTGCTTGAGATCGTTGTGATCTTGACTTACCGATACGCCCACAATAAAGTTGCCTTGGGCTTCCGTCGTCAATTGCACGTTGTAGCTGTACAGGGTACCGCCGTGTTGCGTGTGCCGCATGCGCCTGGCTTCGGGTTCGGTAATGCTCACGCGCTTGGTGTCCGTCTCCGTTTCGCCGTCCACCTGGTTGAAAGCTTCGTAGGCCTGCTGCAAACGTTCGATCCGTTCCCGTGCCGCGCGCTGTTGCGCAGCTTGCTTTTTGGCGCTGCCCTCGTCTGTCCGTTCGTCCAGTTCCTGCATATAGGCTCGCGCGGCATCCAATTTCTGCTGAATGCGGTTCCGGCGATACCCTGAACCTTGCCCTGCGCGAGCTTGTATTTTCGTGCCGTCGTGCATCACAGTTCGCAGGTCAACCAGTCCTTCCTCGGAAAGCAGTGCTAGCAACTGTTGCAGCAACGCATCGAGTTCCGCCCCATGAGCCGTCCGGAAATCACACAGCGTGTGGACGTTGATCACGTGCTGCCCGGTTAGCACCATCAACCCGGGATGCCATTCCATCATCTGGCTCAACCGGTTCGCTGACGCGATGCCTTGCTGGTAGGCATACAACCACACGCTAAGAAGTAAGCGCGGTGGCCAGGCTGGACTGCCCGCCTGGCCTTCTAGCGTCCTCACCCTGGCGTCGAACGCCGATAAATCCAACTTGCCTGTGAGTTCCCAAATCACGCGTGCCGGGTCATCGGCGGGCACCAGCTTCTGCAGATCCAATGTGCCCCAAACCATCTGCTGCCGCTCGATATGCTTGTACTTCCGCTCATTCCCTTGCTGCATGCTTCCAGCCTAAAACCTACTTGAAACATTCTCAATCAGAAATGTTTGATAAAAGGGCCGACCCCGTGGATTTTTTCAAAGCCCCTTTGCCGGTGGGCCCAACGCGGCGAGCGGAGAGCAGCACGTCGATGCCGCCGCCCGACCCCAGATCGAGCACTGTTTCGCCTGGATTCAGTTTGGCGAGCGCCGTTGGATTGCCGCAGCCGAGCGACGCTCTCAGCGCTTCCTCAGGTATCTGGCCGGCCTGTGTTTGGTCGTACAGATTCGAAGTAATCGGGTCGCAGCAGCCGTCGAGCGCGGAACTGGCTCCGCAGCGGCCATTGTTGCCACCGCTTGCGACGCGGCGAGCGGCTTCACCGTATTTCTCTTGCACGATTTCTTTGACTTTCATGACTCGTACCTTTCTCTTGAAGCTTCGGATGAGTTAGTTACTTGCAAATCTGCACAATGGCGCGCGGTTCTATCGCCTTGTTTCTGGTGCAGCATTCCGCATAGAGGAAGCCGAGCAGTTCCTGTAGGGTTTCTGCGTTTGCCGAATACCAGAGGAATGTACTTTCACGGCGCACCTTCACGAGGTCTTCGTTCTTGAGTTTGTCGAGGTGGTGCGAAAGAGTAGATGGAGGAATATCGAGTTCCGCGCCGATATCGCCGGCGATCATCCCTTGCGGATGTGCAGAAAGCAGCAAGCGCATGATACGAAGGCGCGGCTCGGTTCCTATGGCGGAGAATGCATCCGCGTAGCGGGCCACATCGGGCTCGAGTTTGGCTGGTTTCGGCATTAGTGTCTTGGGGAAAGAGTCCTTGCGTCCTCCGTATTTCTATAATTGCCGAAATATATGGAGTGCTGTCAACCCCCGCGGAAAGCGCCGTGAAGCGCGGCGAGGATGGGTTCGATCTCTTCATCGCTGACCGTGCGCATATCGAGCACCACCTGGTCCTTCTCGATCCGGGCAATCACCGGAGTTGCGGCGTCCCGAAGAGCTCGTTCGAAGTGGACGGGATTCTGCACATTCAATGTGACCAGCCAGGTCGGGAGATTCTGATCGGGAGTGGAACCACCGCCAATAGGCGAGTTCCCTTCCCGTACCTGCGCACTGTCGAACTCACTCGCAATGCGCTCGGCGCGTTGCCGAAGCGCGGACGTGTCCTGCCCAATCATGCGCAGCGTTGGGTTCGTTTCATATTGTTCCGTGAGGAGATTCCGCAGTGTCGTTTCGAGCGCTTCGATGACTAATTTGTCTACCCGGAAGGCACGGTACATCGGATTGCGGCGAATTCGCTGGACGAGTGTTGCATCGCCCGCGATGATGCCGCTTTGTGGGCCGCCAAGGAGCTTATCGCAACTAAATGAGACGACATTTACGCCGGCATCGAGGCTGTCGCGCACAATGGGTTCGTTCACTCCAAAGCGACGCAGATCCACCAGACAGCCGCTACCGAGGTCTTCGTGGACCGGGACGCCGAGCGTACAAAGTTCCCGCAAATCGGGGCGGGCAGTGAAACCCGACACATGAAAGTTGGAAGGGTGCACTCGCAAGATGAGGCGGGTGCGTTCATTCACGGCCGCTTTGTAATCCTCTATGCTCGTGCGATTGGTTGTACCCACTTCGCGCAGAATTGCGCCCGAGCGAGCCATGATCTCCGGGATACGAAACCCGTCGCCAATCTCAATCAACTCGCCCCGCGAGACGATCACTTCGTAGCCGGCCGCCAATTCATGCAGAACCAGGAAGACCGCGCTCCCGTTGTTGTTTACGACGATTGCCTCCCGCCCGATCAGGGCTTTCAGTAGGCGCGCGGTGTGTACATCGCGCTTGCCGCGCTTTCCGGATTCGAGATCGTACTCGAGATTGGAATAGCCCCGGATCGGAGAGAAATCAGCCAGCGGCGCACGGCCGAGATTCGTATGCAGGATCACGCCGGTTGCATTGATAACGGGGCGCAGCGAACGATGGAGGAGCTGATTCAGCCGGCACTCGACTTGGGCCGCTATATCAGGCGGATTGCCTCCAGCTTTCAGAGTGGCCCGAGCACCTTCGAGAACCGCGCGAGCTTCGGACACTACGAGCGAATGTGGCACCCGAATGTGTTGTAGCGCCCGCGCAACCTCATCCACAGAAGGAAGGTCGCGCAGCGAATTCAAGCGACCGTCCTCGAAGCCAGCATCTGCTTAAGATATTGGCCCGTGAAGGAGTCGGGATTCTGCGAGATGGATTGAGGTGTACCGGTCGCAACCACCCGCCCGCCCGCGTCTCCGCCACCAGGACCCATATCGATGATCCAATCCGCGGCCACAACCAGTTCCAGGTTGTGCTCGATCAGGAGGATGCTACCACCATTTGCGATCAGCTTCTCAAAGGATTGCAGAAGTTTTGCAATGTCATCGAAGTGCAATCCAGTCGTCGGTTCGTCGAAGATGAACAGCGTACCCTCGCAAGTTGCCTGCGCCAAATGAGCGGCCAGTTTGACACGCTGCGCTTCACCGCCGCTCAAGCGTCGTCGCCGACTGGCCTAAACGCAAGTAGCCAAGGCCAACATCGTTCAACACTTTCAACTTGGAAGCGAGCCGCGGCACGTCGGCGAAGAAGGACAAAGCCTCGCGAACGGTGAGTTGCAGGACTTCATGCACATTCAGGCCCTTGTAGCGGACATCGAGAACGCTCGGCTTGAACCGTGTGCCCTTGCAGTCTTCGCACACGAGTTCCACATCGGCGAGGAACTGCATTTCCACCGTGACCACGCCGTCGCCCTGGCAGGTCTCGCAGCGCCCGCCGGGAACGTTGAACGAGAAATGGGCGGACGTATAGCCGCGTTTCTCCGCCTCCGGAGTACATGCGAAGAGATCTCGAATCAGATCGAAGACTTTGATGTAGGTGACCGGGTTCGATCGCGGCGTTCTGCCGATGGGCGATTGATCGACCATGACGACGCTGGTCAGGAGATCCGCGCGCTCGACCCGTTTCAAAGCCAGCTTGCGAGCGGCGGCGACGATCTCGAGAGCCGATGTCGTCCGCGTTGCGCTCTTTGTTCACATTCAAGTCGAGAGCGCGGAAGATGACTTCGTGCACCAGGCTCGATTTGCCGGACCGGATACGCCTGTAACGCCAACCATGAGGCCAAGCGGAATTTCTACATCAATGTTTTTCAGATTGTTGGCGCGCGCTCCGAAGAATCGGATGGTGCGCTTGGGATTGACCGGCCGCGGCTTGCGCGGACGCGAAACGGCCAGCTCTCCACGCAGATACCGTCCGGTGAGCGATTGCGCAGCCGGCGCCTTGACTAGTTCCGGGTATGTGCCGGTGAACGTTATGCGCCCGCCATTCTCGCCCGCTCCGGGCCCAAGATCGAGAATGTAGTCGGCCTGAGCCATGATCTCGGGATCGTGTTCAACCACGATGATTGTGTTGCCCAATTCGCGGAGATCTTTCAATATGTGTACGAGTCGCGCGGTATCGCGGCTGTGCAGGCCAATGGATGGTTCGTCGAGAACATACGTCGCGCCGACAAGTCGCGACCCGAGGCAGGTGGCAAGCTGAATCCGCTGCGATTCACCTCCCGACAAAGTCGCCGACAATCGATCCAGCGTCAGATAATCGAGGCCGACGTCGTTCAGGAAACGGCAGCGCTGCCGGATCTCGTCGAGAATGCGATCAGCGATCTGCGATTCTTCGGGACTCAACTGAAGATGATTGAAGAACTCGGCGGCGCGGGCGATGTTCATGGCCGAAACCTCAGCGATATTGCAGTCGCCGATGCGAACCCATAGAGCCTCGGAACGAAGCCTTGCTCCGCGGCAAGCAGGACATTGCGTGTAGGCGCGATAGCGGCTCATGAACACGCGTACATGTACCTTGTATTTCTTGCGTCTCGACTTCGGCGAAGAAACGGAAGACGTGCTTACGGACGAATTCTTTTTCAGAGGCGTTGAGTTCTTGATATGGAACGGTGAGACGGACTTTGCCTTTCGACTTTGGGAAGGAAGTCTTCGTCGTAGTACCACGAATATTGCGGCTTCGTCCATGGATCCACTGCGCCGTCGGCGATCGAGACGGTCGGATCAGGGATGATCAGGCCAAGGTCGTAATCGATGGTATTGCCGAAGCCTTGACACACCGGGCACGCGCCCATCGGATTATTGAAGCTGAACAGAGTAGGTTCGGGCTCCGAAGCGGTCAGACCGCAGATGTTGCAGGCGAACTTCTCGTGGAAGTGGCGCACCTGCGGATTGGCTTCGCCTGCGGCTTCGAAGAAGACTTCGCTGCTCTCGCGATAGCAAATCTCGACCGTGTCAACGAGACGCTGGTGCGCGTCGGGCCGGATCACAAATGCGATCTGCGAGCACGTGCAGCGGCTTCGAAAAATCGATGCCCAACAGGGACTCGGGAGTGGAGAACTCAAACGTCTGCCCGGCTTGAAAGAGGCGGTTGAACCCCTTTTTTCGTAGCTCGAACAAGCGATCTCTCAGAGCGGACGCATCCGAACCGGCGGTTACTGAAACGGGAAACAACGCGTACCAGCGCGAACCTTCCGCTTCGCGCAGCATCGCATCGGCGACCTGGTCCACCGTGTCCCGCTGGATGCGATTTCCATCGTTCGGACAATAGGTGCGCCCCGCTCGCGCCCACAGCAGGCGCATGAAGTCGTAGATCTCCGTTGCGGTCGCGACCGTAGAACGAGGATTGCGCGTCTGATTTTTCTGCCGGATCGCAATGGGAGGGGCAATGCCGACAATCTCATCAACGTCGGGTTTCTCCATGCGTTCGAGAAACTGCCGGGCGTATGCCGACAGCGACTCCACGTACCGGCGCTGCCCCTCCGCATAGATCGTGTCGAACACAAGCGAGGATTTCCCCGAACCGGACACGCCGGTCACTACCGTCAGCAGGTTGTGCGGGATGTCGACCGTAACATTCTTCAGGTTGTGGACCCGCGCGCCCTGGATGGACAGAACAGGCTTTGCGCTCGCGCGAACGTCTTCTTCTGTCGCGACTTCGCAGGGCTGTACAGTGGAGTTTTCAAGCATTTCAGAGCGGAACGGCGGGGCGAAGGGCTACCACAAGTATAAGATGCGGTACCGGTTTGACGAGGCGGACATCCACTCCATGCGCGACGCGCTGCTGACCTGGTACGCCCAGAGCAAGCGCGATCTGCCGTGGCGGAAGACACGCGATCCCTATGCGATATGGCTTTCGGAAACGATGTTGCAGCAGACTCGCGTATCGGCCGTAATTCCCTACTACGAGAAATTCCTTCGACGTTTTCCGACCATAGCCGCGCTGGCAACCGCGCCCGAGGCTGATCTACTGTCGGCTTGGGCTGGTCTTGGATATTACTACCGCGCGCGCAATTTGCAAAAAGCAGCGCAACTGATCGCGGCGAACGGGTCATTCCCGGATACCTACGATGCCGTTCGCGCTCTGCCCGGAGTCGGTGAATATACCGCGGCTGCCGTCGCGAGCATTGCCTTCAATCTGCCGCACGCGGTCGTCGACGGAAACGTGTTGCGCGTGTTGAGCCGTGTCGCTGCCGATTCCACTAATGTCGCCAGTACTGCCGGACGAAAGCATTTCACAGCGCGGGCGCAGGATTTTCTCGACTCAGGCCGGCCATCCTGCTTTAACCAGGCGATGATGGAACTCGGCGCGACAATCTGCCTGCCAAGAAATCCCCAATGCCTGCTGTGTCCTTTGTCTCGCCACTGCAAGGCGCGTCAACTCGGAACTCAGGAGAGCTTTCCAGTTAAGTCGGCGCGTCTCAAGAGTACGGATGAAGAGCGAACCGTTTTCTGGATAGAGCACGAACGAAAGGTGCTGGCCTGGCAGCGGCCGTCCGATTCCCGCCTGATGCCGGGTTTTTGGGAATTGCCGGAACCGGAACAAGTTCCGGAGATTTCCAGGTCGAAAGAGATCGGTTTATTCCGGCACGCGATCACGACACACAATTACCGATTCACTGTGCGGAGGGCTAATCCCCCGGTTGCGTTGGGCGTATGCCGCTGGATCGAGGTCGCGAAGATCGACGCCCTGCCCGTGAGCACCATTTTGAAGAAGGCATTCCGGCTGATCGGCGCCGAAACTCGGCGCGCCTCAGAAACGTCCGGTTTGAGAGACAGCCTCTTGAAAAGCCGTTAAAATGGAGGCTAAGAAAAACATGCGTATCCTTTTCACCGGCTTGGCGTTTTGCGCCATGCTCTCGGCGCAGCAATCGGCGCCAGATCTGAAACCGCGCTCGGCGGAGGCTCCGCCGAGCGACGTGTATCGAGTCGACGAGGGCACGCATGTTCTACTCACGCTGACGAACAGCGTCAGCACGCGCTCGGCACATGTGGGCGATCGCGTGTATGCGAAGACCAGTTTCCCGGTATTGGTGAATCAGCACATCATCATACCGGAAGGCAGCTACGTGAATGGCACCATCACGGACGTCGCGCGCGGCAAACGCATGTTCCGGGGCAAGGCCCAAATTCAGGTGCGGTTCGATTCGATCATCCTGCCGAATGGAGTGACACGCGATTTCCGCTCCGATCTCGGTTCCGTCGACGGGAAATCGAAGGAAACGCTCGACCGTGAACACAGTACTGTGCAAGCCGCAAGCAACAAGGGCGAGACCGCCAAGACAGTCGCGACTACTACCGCGGTCGGCGCGGGGCTCGGGACGATGGTAGGGGCGGCGAGCGGGCACGCACTCGGCGGGCTTGGTATAGGCAGTGCGGCAGGAGCGGCGGCAGGCCTTGCCGGAGTGGCGATGTCCCGTGGTCCCGATGCGGAACTCACCGCCGGTTCTACGGTTGAAATGGTCACCAACCGGCCGCTCGAGTTCAAAGCTTCGGAACTGGCAACTGGATCGGCAGTGATTCAGGTGAATGCCCAGAACGCCACGCAACCGGAAAATCGCGGATTCAAGCCCGCGCAATAGAACTGCCTGCGCATTTTTCTAAAGACCTGTTGGATTGCGCTTCGGCGCAGCGGCAAGGATGCGAGCGCTCGAGCCTTCCTGGTCAAAACAGGGGCGGCGTGCCTGATTCCGCTAGTGGCGCTTGCCTATTACGTTTGGGCCTTTTCGCTACACATGGCAAACGCTGGGAATCGCGGGCATTCTGTTTTACGTTTTTCTGCTCGGGTTCGCGTTCATCGCTATTGCGATCTTTCGCCGATCGAAACGAGTCGATCGTGAATTATCCTCTTTATCGCTCAATGCGCCCGAGCCAACGGTCAGGAATGAGCCCGTTCAGGAAGTCTGGCAATATCTGTCCGAGAGAATGCTGATTCTCGCTGCGCTCCTATGCCGTGGAATAGGCGAGGTCCATCGGCAATTCAGGAAACGCGACGGACCATGCGCAAACTCGAGGGTTTGTAAACAACTCACCTTCGTAGACGCCGGCCTCTGGGACAAATTGGAGCCGGAAGAGCGGGATCTTTTGACGCTTGCAGAGGGACTTTGGCCAGCAGGTTCGAACGTCCGCGTTCTGATCTGGGGCGAACAACTCCGGCTGCTCCGATGGATCCTCGGATGTGCCTCCGAACTTGTTCCTTTGGCGCACTTGCCGCGGAGCTTTTTGCCGGTCATCTTCGAATTAGCGAATTGCCTGACACGGAACTGCTGGCGTTCGCGGAAACGACTCGAACACGGCTCGGGTACGCCAGCTACCTCATGAATCTGATCGAAACCGGAAACCTGGAGCCGTTCTCAACCTGGATCGGCAGACAGGCAAGGTGAACCGCTTACGGCAGGGGCTTTCTTCGCGAGAGATCGCGGACGAGATCGTTCAAATTGCGCGGCTCTTTCGCGACGGTCCATTTCGAAATCACTATGCCGTTTTCCTTATTTGAAAACAACACCACTTCCACGGATTGGCCGCGATTGTAGGCCACCAGACTGACATCGTTATCGACTCCGGCAATCAGAAAACGTCTGTCGGGCAAACTGGAATGTACGGCCCCCGTAATGTTGTACTTCCCATTTCTGTTAGCCATGCCTCTTTTGCCTGGTACTCCTACGCCTAGCGCGGACTTTATGGCAGCAGGCAAGTTGATTGGGTTAGCCACTTCACGGAGATTATGTCCCGATACTTGCACGCGCTCGGCGGAGCGAGCCGCATTGGCCTGCGTCAAGCCGACTAATATTCCGCCGACTAATAGCAATTTACGAGCAAAAGAGCGAAGCGCGCCATTGACCACGCAACGAGATTAACAATGATCATTCCATGTGTCGATCTAATGGATCACAAAGTGGTTCAGTTACGCCAAGGACGGGAGAAAGTACTAGAAGGGAAGCCGCCCGGCGAAATGCTGGAACTGTTCGCTGGCTTCCCCTGGATTCAAGTGATCGATTTGGATGCCGCCCTCGGTAAAGGATCCAACGCCGACATCGTAAACCAGCTTGCCTCGACAGCGGACATTCGAGCGGGCGGCGGGGTTAGGACAGCCGCTCGTGCGCGCGAGCTGGTGGATCAGGGAGCGCGCAAAGTGATCGTCGGGACCGCCGCTTTTTCTGCGACAGGCCCCAACACGAAGTTCTTAAGCGAACTAGCCGCGGCGATCGGCGTCGAGCGTATCGTTTTGGCGCTCGATAGTAAGGCAGGGAAAATCGTCGTCAAGGGCTGGCAGGAATCGACGGACTGGACGGCAGTCGATCTGATTCGCGAATTGGAACCGTTCTGCTCCGGGTTCCTCTGCACGTACGTAGACAAAGAAGGGATGATGCAGGGGACGGATGTTGCGTGGTTTGAAAGCTTGCGTCGTGCGACGCGGCACGAAATCACCGCGGCGGGCGGAATCACGACCATGGACGACATACAGGCGCTCACGAACCTTGAAATCCATTGCGCCATCGGCATGTCCATTTACACAGGCTTCCTCAGCCTGGATGAGCTCCGGAACTTCAATCGGGAGCACGCATCAAAGTGAAAACGATGTCTAAGAACTTCATACTCTCAACAGGACTTATCGGGGCGGCACTGTGCGCGGGGTTCGCAATTGCGAACTCATCCGATACAAAAAACGTCGAAACGGGTCAAAGCGCGTTCACCGATTTCCAACACGAAAAGCCTGGCACTTTTCGCAAGATCACTCCGGCCGATCTGCCCGCGCCGTATGCGACGAAAGGCGTTGGCAACGGACCGACGGTTGTGCCCCGCCCTGCCGATATGTGGCCGCAGGCTCCGGCAGGTTTCAAGGTAGAGCTGTATACGAACGAAGGGCTCGCGGAGCCTCGAGAATTGCGCACGGCGCCGAATGGCGATTTATTTGTCGCGGATACGCACGGCGACAAAATCGAGATTTTCCGCGGAGTCACTTCCGACGGTAAGCCGGAAACGCATTCCACGTTCGCGACCGGGCTGCACGACCCGTTTGGGATCGCATTTTACCCGCTGGGCAACAATCCGCAGTGGGTTTACATCGGCAATACGAACTCGGTCGTCCGGTTCCCGTATCACAATGGCGATCTGAAGGCCACGGGCCCGGCAGAAACGATCATTCCTACTCTGCCGACCGGCGGTCACAGCACGCGCGATGTAGCATTTTCTCCGGATAGCAAGCACATGTTTGTGTCTGTCGGATCGGGATCAAATGTGGACGATCCCGATACACATCCAGGCGAACATCACCGCGCCAACATTCTTGAATACACACCAAAGGGAGAGTTTGTTCGCGTATATGCATCCGGCATTCGGAACCCGGTAGGCATTGCGGTGAATCCGGAAACCGGACAGCTCTGGTGTTCGACGAACGAACGGGACATGCTGGGTGATAACCTCGTGCCCGATTACATCACCTCGGTGGAACCCGGCGGATTTTATGGCTGGCCGTGGTTCTACATCGGCGGCCACTGGGACCCGCGGCTCGAAGGAAAGCATCCGGAGCTAAAGAACAAGGTCATTGTGCCCGATGTGTTGTTGCAACCCCATAACGCATCGCTTGAACTCACGTTCGACACGCAACACGGATTTCCGCAGCAATACTACGGCGATATTTTTGCCGCCGAACATGGTTCCTGGAATAAGGCCGTGCGCGCGGGATACGAAGTGATTCGCGTGCCGCTCGATCACGGGAAAGCAACCGGAGTTTACGAAGACTTCGTGACCGGATTTGTACTGCCGGACGGGAACGTCTGGGGACGGCCGGTGGGAGTGGCGTTTCTCCACGATGGCTCGCTGATGTTCAGCGATGATGCCTCGAAGTCCATCTGGCGTGTCGTTTACACGGGTAAATGAATGCACATGCGCACGGTGTACCGGCCCGCGCATAGTCCGTCCGTTCGCCGGTTTCCACGTTCGGGGATCCTATTTCGCGGGGCCGGTATGCTGGGGGTTGTTTAGTATTTTTCTCGCGACGCTGCTTGCCGCCCAACCCGCAGCCGTCGACGTCAACATTCCACGAGACGTAAGGGTCATCACGCCCCAGGACGTAAATCGAGAGATCACCGTTGTCACCTGGAATCTCGACCGTGGTACGGAGCTTGAAAAAGAGCTAAGCGGCCTAAAACAACATCCGGCCGACCTTGTGCTGTTGCAAGAGGTGGACTGGAACACAGTTCGTTCCGGGCAGAAAGAGGAGACCGCCGAACTCGCCAAGGCCTTGCATGAGAATGCGGAGTATGCGATCGAATTCGAGGAACTCGGGCAGGAGAAAGGCGGTCCTGCTTACATTGGACAGGCCACGCTGACAGCGCTGCCGATTTCTAAATCACGGATACTACGATTCCAGCATCAGTCGGGCTTCTGGAAACCGCGCAGTTGGATTCCAAACCTGCCATTCATGCAAAGGCGCCAGGGCAACCGCATTGTCTTGGTGACAGAACTCGTCTATCGAGGGAAGCCGCTGGTGGTGTACAACGCCCACCTTGAAAGCCGCAGCTACGGGCGCATTCAGATAGAGCAACTGGATGAAATTCTGCTCGACATGGGACGGCATTACTCGAAAGACACGGCTGTGATCATCGCGGGGGATCTCAACACGAAATATTTCCCGTCCGTCTACCTGCGCAAAATGCAGCGGGAAGGATTTCAAAGCGCGATGGGAAATCGCACCCCGATCACGCACGATATCCCCACGTCACTCGACTGGATTTTTGCGCGCGGCGTATCGATCGGACACGGCACGGTACGCAGAGACTTAAAGGGCTCCGATCACTACGCAGTTTACGCAGTGATCGGAGCCCAGGAGAGATAAACTGCAGCCTACGCGACTTTGGCGTGGAGGCCGGGTTCCATCGCGCCGGCAAGCGCCTTACGAGTTTTCTCCGCCAATGTGCGCAGCCGTGCGTGCTTCGGCCGGCTGAGGCGGCGCTCCACGCTGCGGCGGGCACGCAACAAACGAATGCGAACGGCCGTCTCCGACCATCCGTGTTGACGAGCAATTTCTTGTACTTTATAGCCTTCGATGTAATGTCCCTCGAGCACGACGCGGTCATTGGGTTTGCAATCGCCTAGGATGCGCTTCACATCGATTGCGGCGACGTTCATGCGAGGAGGAGCTTGTAATTCAGGAAGGGTCTGCGTCTGCGGTTCACGGCGTAAGAACGTTCGGTGGATGTTGAGTGCAATGCTGTTAGTCCAGGTGAGAACCAGGTTCGGATCTCTCAACTGTTCCCGGCGCTCCCACCCCTTGGCCCACGCAGCCTGGGCCGTATCGAGCGCAGCATCGTAGGAGAGTCCTCGCGATACCAAGAAACGGACCGTCAAATTAAAACCCTTCTGATATGCTTTCCCGTACTCTTCTGTGGTCATTTTGTTAGCTCACCGCTCCTGATTAATTTAAAATCTGTCTTGCTTGCCGGCTATTCTGTCGGCCGACATATTCGCTCAGGTGATCTGTTTTATTCGCCACCTTTTTTCGGGTCAATCTTATTGCAAATGCCCGACGCGCTTTTCTTTAGGCACGTACCCTGCCACATGGGATAAGGTGTAAGGGTACAGAGGGCCTAGCTAACAGAATCAACAAGTTACCATTTAAGTAGGGGGCAAGATTCCAGAAGACCTCCGAGGTAACGCATTCCCTAGTTGCGGGGCAATTCTTTCCAGGCGCTGCAATTTTTGCGCTTCGGACGGCGGAGATGATGCCTCGAATGGGCGAGACGCGATGCGCGATTTTCCTGCTTGATAATACGCGCGAGGCGTGAGGAAAGATTCGAAAATTCAGCGGCATACGACTGACCCGGCGACACGGCGCATGAGCGTTGAGAGCTAAAGGGCCCGTCTCGCACACTTCTAACGAACTCGCGCAAAACAGCGTCTCCTTTGCGTTGTTCACGGACCTCTGCCTTGGCTGCACGAACTTTGACTCTCAAACAACGGCTTCTGCTAACGGGCCTGGTACTCGCGGTGACTCCGATATTGGCACTGGGGATTGTGTGTTGGCGCCAGTTCGATCTGGTGTCGAAGACAGCACTCACGGGCTCAGAGAAACTCGCGAACGCGGATTTGGCGCAAGCTGGCGAGACTGCCTACGATGCCGTCAATACGGCTCAGGACGATGTGTTGCAATCCTTGCAAGTGGCACGCGCCGCCCTCGATGGTTACGGCGGACTCCAGGTGAACCGGCACCGGCATACCACCTGGACGGCGACCAACCAGGAAACACATGAAGAGAAGAGAGTCGCCGTTCCTATGGCTTACGTCGGCCCTGCGCGGCAGGAGCGGCGTTACCGCGCTCCGCACAAGCAATTGGTTGAGGAAGTACGCGACCTAACCGGTGCGACCTGTACCGTCTTTGAGCGGATGAACCCTGCGGGCGACATGCTCAGAATCTTCACGACTGTCCTGACGCCGACTGGCAAACGGGCCACCGGCACATTCATTCCGGCGCACTCCACAAACGGGAGCAATAATCCGGTGGTGTCGACCGTTCTCGCAGGCAAAACCTTCCGGGGCAAGGCCACGGTCGTCGGAACACCGTACATGACGGCTTACGAGCCAATTACGGCTCAGGATGGCAGCGTCATCGGGATATTATACACAGGTCTCCCCGAATCGGTCGAGGCCGCGCGATTAAAGGACCGGCTATCCGGCACGCGGGCCGCCCAGCGTGGAGAGATTTTCGCCTTGTCAGCCAATGGCGAATATCTGTTCACCACTCGCAAGGAGGCAAGTCTCGACTCCGCTTCCCGTCACAAGTTTGTTTTAGGCGCAATGGCGCATCCTGCGGAAGCATCAGTCGAACGCTATACCTCGCCCCAGGGCGTACCGATGATCGCGCACCTGCGGTACTTCGATTCATGGAAGTGGCTGCTGGGAGTCGCAATACCGGAACAAGAGTTCTTGGAGACAGCACAAAGCATACGCTCGA
The DNA here is from genome assembly GCA_963795905.1 of uncultured Acidobacteriaceae bacterium. Taxonomy (GTDB): domain Bacteria; phylum Acidobacteriota; class Terriglobia; order Bryobacterales; family Bryobacteraceae; genus Bog-105. The sequence goes on from CAWCJG010000008.1 coordinate 63,477, forward strand.
TCGCGGGTCGCAGCCAGAACTGGCTCGGCGGCGTGTTCGTGGCGTCCATCCTTGCTTCCCTTCTTATCTGGACGCGTTATGCCGGATTGATGGCGGGTCAATTGTCGGCTTTCGCGCGGCGCACGCGCGAAGACGGCCAGCGGATCCTTGCCTGGTCAAAGCGGTTGGCGCAATCATCGCGGCAACACGGCTCCGGTGTTGAGGAACACCTGGCTGCGGTGGAGCAATCAGCCGCACGCATCCAAAACGCGGCGCGTGATAGCGAGAAGCGGATCGAGCGGGCTTTGCGCGATAGTTCTTCGTCGGACGAACAGGCACATGCGACCAAGCAGCATCTCGCTAGCATGCAAAGCTCGATGCACGAGCTGAACGCGGTGAACTCGAAAATTTCGGGTTTGATGAAGAGCGTCGATGAGATCGCGTTTCAAAGCCGTATTTTGGCCTTAAACGCCCGAATTGAGGCGGCGCGCGCCGGTGAAGCCGGAGTCAGCTTTGCGGTCGTAGCGGAACAGTTTGGAGCGCTGGCGGAGCGCTGCGCGGCAGCGGCTAACTCGACCACGGAATTCCTGACTGCGTCCTCGCATTCAACACAAGACGGTCTGCAAAACCTGCAAAACTTGAGCGCCGCGGTCGAGCAGATGGGCAGCCATGCCGGTCAGATCCGGGCGACGGTAGACCAAGTGCACGAATCGGCTGGCGAACAACTCCGAGCATCCGACGACATCGCCAAAGCATTGTCGATCATTCGGGAAGTGATCGATCACAACCATCAGATGGCGGCAAACAGTTCGCGCGCCAGTCAGGAATTGCAGAACCTTGCCGGCGACTTGCACAAGCACACGAATGAGCTGTCGCTGATGGTAGAGGGCCGTAAACAGAAACCTATGCCGGGACCGCAACTCGTCAACGCGGATCGGAAGGGTAAGGCTAAACCGGCTCGGGCGCCACACTCCGCTGCCGTGAAAGTACCAGCAAACAGCCGATCTGCTCGCCGAGCGTGCTGAGCATTTCCATATCGGCGCCGCTATGCATGCGTGCCTCCCGGTGCTGCACGTTGATCACGCCGACGACCTTGTTTTGAGAAATCACCGGGACCGAGAGAAAAGCCTCGAACGTATCTTGCGGCAGATCCCGGAAAAACTTAAATCGGGGATCGTGGTAGGCCTCTCTGGAAATAGCGAGCAGCCGGCGCTCACGCGCCACCCATCCCGTTAGACCTTCACTCAATCGGAGCCGCAGCTTACCGATTTTGTCCCGAGTCTCGCCGGTGGATGCCGATAAAACCAGGTCTTGCCCTTCAACGAGATAGATCAGGCAGGAATCACAGCTCGAGAAAATCGTGCACCAGATTGACAATCTCGTGCAGCACGGTATCGAGTTCCAAATCCCGCGTCATCAAGCGGCTGACGCGTTGGAAGAGTCTCAGTTGTTGCTCGGTTCGCTCGATGCGAGCCTCAAGTTCACGCGTCTTAGACACCGACTGTCATTATCACAGACTGCCGACCATTTGGCGGGGGGCGGACGCAGGTGTCCATCTTGCCGAGTCGGAATCCGCTTTTACCACGGGTCATCGCTCGGCCGTTGCGCGCGCTGAAGGTAGTACTATTGAAAACGAGCACTCCGAGGAGTACCTACTTATGTGGACCAAGAGAACGCAAGACGAACCGCCACAAACCTCCCCACAAAGACCGTCCGCAATTCCAACTACTTCGGCTTCGCCCGCAGTCGAACCACAGAGGAGAGAATCAAGCAGCACCATGGCAACCCCTTCCAGACCGTTCGAAGCTGAGCCCGTTACCCGGGCCGTCGGCTCTGCCGCACTAGGGAAAAATGTCACTGTAAAAGGACAAATCTTTGCCCGTGAAGATCTGACCATCGACGGCGAAGTGGAGGGCACCGTTGAGTGCCACGATCACAGATTGACGATTGGCCCTAATGCACGCGTGCAGGCGGGACTGAAGGCCCGCGAAATCATCATTCAGGGATCGATCCAGGGCAACGTCGAAGCAGCCGACAAGATCGACATCCGCAAGGAAGCCAAACTAGTCGGTGATATCAAGACCAGCCGCATCGTCATCGAAGACGGCGCATACTTCAAAGGCAGCATCGATATTTCGAAGGTTGCGCCGGGAAAATCGGCTCCTCCGGTAGTCACATCGACGCCCACTCCGACTCCCGCACCGGCCCCCATCACGGCCAACGCAAGCGCCGGCACGAAGTAATAGTCTGAGAATCCAGCTACAGACAATGGCATTCGGCAGGGTAAAAGGGGCGACGGAGAAAAGCGGCGCCTCGCCTGTCCAACAGACTCGAACCAGCACCGGTTTCGAGCAGTTCTGTGCCACTCTCAAGCGCGCCGAGTCGCAGTCAGTCCTTGACATGTCGGGCGCAAGCCAAGCCAACATTATTTTTATAACTGGGCTCGGGCATCGCATCTCTTCCGATGACATCGTGGGCACGATGGAGCAGTGCTTCGGGGCAGACTTTCTGAAGGGGCAGCAATCGGCTGCCCAAGCGCAACGCTTCCTTGATCAAGCTCTGACTGCTCCTGATGCTTCTTTCGATTCCGTGCTCGCCTGGGATGCTTTGCAGTTCCTTACCGGCCATTGCTGGATCAGGTAGTAGCCCAATTACTGCGGGTGACGCGCCCGGGCGGCCAGATGCTGGTCTTCTTCAATGCGGACGAAAAGGCGACTCGCTTGCCCGTCTACAACTATCGCATCCAGGACCAGAAAACATTACTGCAGATTCCCCGCGGCCGGGTTAACCCAACCAGCTCAGTTTTTCCAGAACCGGACAATTGAAAAGCTGTTCGAGAAGGCATCGTCCCTGAAGTTCTTCCTCACACGGGATTCGCTGCGCGAGGTGATTATCCGACGCTGAGGCGTGCCCGGATTTCTTCGACCTTTCGCTAGTCGCCGATGATTTTCACCAAAACGCGTTTCTTGCGGCGGCCGTCGAATTCTCCATAGAAGATCTGCTCCCATGGGCCGAAGTCCAGTTTGCCGCCGGTAATCGCAACGACTACTTCGCGGCCCATCACCTGACGTTTCATATGCGCATCGGCATTATCTTCGCCGGTGCGATTGTGCTGATACTGCGACATTGGTTCATGCGGGGCGAGCTTCTCCAGCCACTTGTCGTAATCCTGGTGCAGTCCCGATTCGTCATCGTTGATGAAAACCGATGCGGTGATGTGCATGGCGTTGACCAGCACAAGGCCTTCTTGCACCTGGCTTTCCCGCAGGCACGCCTCCACCTCTGGTGTGATGTTGATGAAGGCGCGCCGGAGGGCACGTTGAACCACAGCTCTTTCCGAAAGCTCTTCACGCCCTCAGCTTAGCGGAACGTCTGAGGGTTCCTTTTCGGCCTCGCGTTCGAGCACTACGGTCTCGGTGCGGCCAATCCCGCCCAACCAGGGAAGCCGCAAACGCAGCACACGCTCGCGCTGGCGCTCCTCCGCCAGGTTGCGGCTGCGCGCTCGCAGGAGATCTTCCAGCGAGACCATTCCGGCGAGTTGATCGGGATGCTGCGAATCCATGACGGGCATACGAGTGAAGCCGCTGTCCGCCATGCGGTGCACCACGGCGCGCAGCGGTTCGTCTGCATAGGCGACTACCGGCGGTGCCTGAACGATGTCGCCAAGCGCCGGTTTTCGTCTTTAAACTTCGCCAGGTAATTGCGGCTGACCACGCCGAGTACGTGCCGCTCATTGTCGATGACGGGAAACACATGCTGGCCGCGGGGACGGCGGTCGGGAACGATGAGTTCCTGTGCTTCCCGCACGGTGGCGTAAGCCGGGAATGCAACGACATTGGTGCGCATGACTTCGCGCACGAAAAGAATTTCCAGCGGATCCGTCGCGTATTCACGCGTCAGATGGTAGCCACGGCGCGCGATCTTCTCGGTCAGGATCGACCGTTTCAGCGTGAGCGTGGTGAACGTGAAGGAGAAGAAGCAGGCGAGCAGCAAAGGCAGGAGCATGTTGTAGTCGTGCGTCAATTCCACCGCAAACAGGACGCCTGTGAACGGCGAACCCATCGTTCCGGCAAGAACCGCTCCCATGCTGATCAAGGGCCAGAATCCGTCACCAAAACGGGCAAAAACAGAGCTTCCACACCGCCCATGGCGGCTCCGATCATGAGTACCGGGGCGAGGACGCCGCCTGAAGTTCCCGAACCCAGGGAGATCACCCAGATGGCGGACTTCACGATCAGAATGCCGAGGATAAACTGCATGGCCACATGGCCCTGCAACATTAGTCCGATGTTGGCGTATCCGACACCGAGAGCGGGCGGGAAGATCAGTCCGCCGATGCCGACAAATACAGCGCCAATGGCGGGCCACCACATCCAGTGAAGCGGTAATTTATGAAAAGCGTCTTCGGCTGCGTATACGCCCTGGGTAAGAATCGCGGAGACGATGCCCGCAATGACGCCGCAGATCACGCAGCCAAGCAGGCCTGGCGGGCCAATGAATGTGGGATGCGGCGGGGCGGCAAATAGCGGACCCATGCCGAGGATATAGCGGCGCGCGGCTCCCGCGGTCGCGCTCGCAAGAGCGACGGGAATCACGCTGCGCGGCTTCCATTCAAACAGCAGAAGTTCGACGGCGAGCAGCACAGCCGATACAGGCGCGGCGAACGTGGCCGACATGCCAGCCGCCGCACCGGCTACCAGCAGAGTCTTACGTTCGGCGCTAGTCAGACGAAAGAATTGAGCGATCAAGGAACCGAATGCTCCGCCGGTCATAATGATCGGACCTTCCGCTCCAAAAGGTCCACCGGAACCAATGGAAATTGCCGCGGAGATCGGTTTCAAAATAGCCAGGCGCGGGCTGACGCGGCTGCCGTTCATCAGGATCGATTCGATGGCTTCCGGAATACCGTGGCCGCGGATCTTCTCCGAGCCATAGCGCGCCATGATGCCGACGATCAACGCTCCGAAGACGGGGACGAGGATCGACCAGGCGCCCAGATGGGCTGTCGTGGGAGTAGAAAATTGGGCGCTCAGCCGGCCGTAGTAAAAGAGGTTCGTAAACAGGCCGATGAGTTTGAGCAGCACCCAGGCGACATAACTCGCGATGATGCCGATCACAATGGCCAGCGCCGCCATGAAAAGCACGCGCGGCGTGGTGGTGAAATCGCCCAATTGTTTCAGGCGTCGGAGATACGTTCAGCATTGCTCCGGCTGAGGACCTCCTCCGGAAGTTCCGCAAGGTTGGCCTGCTCCAACAGAGAGCGAAGGGCCCCTGAGAGAGCCGGACCATTGGCACGCAGTTCCTGCCAGTGCAGCAAGGAAAGACGCGTCAGCAACTCTTCACCGCGTGCTGTGACTTCGATCAGAACTTCGCGGCGATCCTGATCACTATGGCGGCGCACAACGGCTCCGTGTTCCGCCAGCCGTTTACCAGTTCGACGGTGCTGTTATGACGAAGACACAACCGGTTTGCCAGGTTGCGCACGGTGGGGCGGGTGCCCGACGGCAAGCCCTTGATAGCCAAGAGCAATTGGTGCTGCTGCGGCTCAATTCCAAACGAACGGGCCGCTTCCTCACTGAAGCGGACGAATTGCCGGATGCGATGTCGAAAATCCGCTAACCGTTGGTACAGTTCGGGCGGAACCTCGGGAGATGGGACCTCTGGGGCGTTCATCATTTAGTATCGTATCACGATACAACCTACTGCCGCAACTTCCTGTTGATTTCCACCTGAGCCCCCGGTCACAATAGGCGTAGGCGAACAAATGGCGAAATTAGCCACTCTTCCCAGCCCTTTGGTGGTACCGGAAAGGGCTTTCGATCCGCTCCCTGTCCCGGGGTAAACTCTTTGCTACAGAACGGTTTAGAACGCGGCATTCTGGCCGAAGTGCAAGGGCGCGCGCTCGTCCGGAAGGACGGCCCTATGCTTCCACCTCCTCGCACAGGCTACCAGCCGTGGCGAAATCTGCGCGGTAGTCGATCTGCGGGATATGTTTTCACCAGAATCGGCGGCGGCGGCCGGGATTGCGCTGGACCGGCTGGTGTGGGTGCGTTGTCACGGTAATGCAGAGCACGCCATGCGAGCAGCCGATTTACTGCTGCATGCGGGAGGGTTCGGCTTGGTGTTGCTGGATTTGTGCGAGGCGGATGCGCGGATACTGAATCGCATTCCGCTGTCGTATTGGTATCGTTTCCGGCGCGCGATTGAGCATACGCCGACGATTTTTCTGTTGTGCGCCGATACGCATCAGGCCCGCTCTGCCAGTGTTGCGATTGAATTGCGGCGGCGGCAGACGCGCTGGCTGGGCAATGCGCCTTTTCGTGTGCATTCGTGCGCTTGAAAGTGCCGCTATTTCAAAAACTGCCGCTGTTGCTCCGGCGTCGCTATTCATTCGTTCGGTTGCGTGATGCCGTATGTACGCTTGTTTACACGCGATTCATTCCGATTCCGCTGGCGAAGCGCTGTTGTCATTGGCGCACGAGTTTTCGCCTGAGGTCGAGCAAACCTCTTCCGATACGGTTGTGTTTTCGATTAGCTCCCTTGCGCAAGCTGATGGGCTCTCCGCATCAGATTGCATCCGAAATCTGCCGCTTTGGATTTGAACACAAGTTACAGGCTAGTCTTGCCATCGCATCCAATCCTGATACGGCGATTCTGCTGGCGCGCAACTGCCTGGGCGTAACGATGGCCGCGCCCGGCGAAGAGCGCGAAAAGCTCGGTCCCCTGCCCTGCACGTGCTTATTTGGACACGGCATTCCGTGGACCCTAATCTCGCGAAAGTGCTGCATGGTTGGGGTGTGAAGACCTGTGAAGAATTGGCCGCGCTGCCTGAAAAGGGCGTGCTGGAGCGTCTCGGCAAAGCGGGCACGTATCTACGCGATCTGGCCTGCGGCTGTGTACGGCGGCCGTTGCGTCTGCCCGCGCCCGAAGTCACGTACCAAGAAAGTATGCAGCTTGAACACGCATTGTCCTTGCTCGAGCCGCTGCTATTTCTTTTTGCGCGTGTCTTGCATAACTTATGCACGCAATTGCGCTCGCAGTCGAAGGCAGCCCGCCTGCTCGAACTGCGTCTCGCACTCGAAGCAGCCAAGGAGTATCGCTGCGAACTGGAATTCCCAATTCCTCTCGATGATCATCAGAGCATCCTAAAATTATTGCAATTGCATCTCGAGCATCACTCTCCAGATGCTCCTATCACAGCATTCACGCTTCGTATCGATCCAGCCGATCCGCGACGCGTACAGAAAGGGCTGTTTTTGCCGCCGGCGCCCGCGCCGGATAAATTGCAAATCACATTGGCGCGCATTGCCGGCATGGTCGGTGCGGAGAACGTGGGTACGCCGCTTCCCCTGAAGACACACCGGCCGGATGCATTCGAAATGGTGCACGTCAATACAGCGCCTCTTACCAGCGAGCCCCAGCCGGCCGATACGATTCGTTTGGCGATGCGGTTATTTCGCCCGGCGCTGCATGCGCGAGTTACACTCGCCGGTTCGACGCCGAAATATATCGCGGCTGCAGGAGTAAAAGGCAATGTGATCGAGTGGGCCGGCCCGTGGAAGACGTCCGGTGACTGGTGGGCAGCTACTGCCTGGGCAAGGGAAGAATGGGACGTGGCCTTAGATGACGGCGCGCTATACCGCATATATGAAACAAGCTCCGAGCAGGAGTGGTTTGTGCAGGGAATTTACGACTAATTAAGCGTTACATATGAAGGCGGACTCGCGTCCGTTACCGTAAGAAGCTGCGTAATACACGAAAATGTGGTAAATAACATTCAGCCGCTTCGGCCGCTGCGCTGATCTGTTCGGGAGTTCGCTCTTGCCTACGCGCGCACTCATTCACTCGCTAGTCGAAACCGCTCCGCACCTGGCGTGGAGCAATCGTCCGGACGGTTCCACTGAGTTCATTAATCGCCGCATGGTCGAATATTCGGGTTTGTCCGAACGGGAGCTTACCGAAAACCCGTGGGCTCTGGTACATCCAGAAGACATTCCACCCGTGGTTGCCATTCGTGATCGTCACATCGCGCAAAACGAGCCATATGCGATCGAGTACCGGCTGCGTCGGGCGGACGGCGTGTATCGCTGGCACGCTGTGCATGTGGCTCCACTCCGCCAGGGAGAAGAGCTAGTGGCGTGGTACGGCTCAGCCATTGACATCGACGACCGCCACCGGCAACTGGAACTGTTGGACGCGATCTTTGGGAATTCACCCTACGGCATTGCGGTGCTGCGCGGCCGCGAATTAGAGCGAAAACTGTCGAACCGCGCCTACGATGCACTGCTCGGTCCGGACCCCTGTATGTTCGCCCGGAACGAGCTGCTGCACACTCTCGAAACTGGAACGCCCTGGATCATCGACAACGTACGCGTCAAGCTGCCCGGCGGATTGGAACGCGTTTGGCAAGGCAGAGCAATCCGGCTCGGCGCGGCGCCGGGTGATGAGGCCTCCGTCCTGTTCATCGCCCGCGACGCTACGGAAGAAGCGGAACGGCAGGCGGCTATCCAGGAACGAGAGGCCATGCTGGATGCCTTTTTTGCCGCGTCTCCGAACATACTCACTCTTCTCGACGAGCAAACGAGGTTTCTAAATCTCGACCCGACTACGGCGCAGTATTTAGGACTTACCCGCGAGCAGGTTATCGGCAAAACACTGGAGGAATTGCACCCGGTGTACCGTGCCGTGGCGCCGGTTATACAGCACGTCATTCGAACGGGACAACCGATTTCGAACGTGCAGGTCTCGGCAGAGGTTCTGGCGCGTGGCGGTGAAATGGGCATTTTCCAAACCTCCTTTTTTCCGGTGCCGCTCCCAGGAGGCAAGCGCGGGGTCGGCTCGGCGGCAATTGAGATTACCGAGATGAAGCGGGCCGAACGGGCCCTGCGCACAAGCGAAGAACGTTTTCGATCCCTGGTGCAAGCCACTTCCCAAATCGTCTGGGCCTTTTCACCATCCGGCGAAGAGGTGGAACCGCAGCCGGCATGGCAGGAGTTTACCGGTCAGAGCGAGGCGGAGGCGCTCGGATGGGGCTGGCTGAATGCGGTGCATCCGCAGGATCGCGAGGCGGTGCAAACCGAGTGGCAGCGCTGCCTCGAAGCGCGCTCCGTTTTTGAAGCCGAGTATCGCGTGCGGCGGCATGACGGGGAGTGGCGTTGGATGCAGGCCCGCGCGGTCCCGGTGTTTGATGAGTCTGGCTCAGTGCGTGAATGGGTGGGCGCCAGCAGCGACATCACGCAGCGAAAAATGGCTGAGGAAGCGCTGCGCAAATCTAATGAAGACCTGGAACGATTCGCCTTTGTTGCCGGTCACGATCTGCAGGAGCCATTGCGGCAGGTGATCGCCTACTCCGAATTGCTCGCCCTTGAATTGTCGGGCCGTCTGACGGCGGAAACGACCGAGTACCTCAACGTCATCGTGCAAGGCACAAAAAAAATGCACGCGCTCATTCGAAATCTGCTGCGCCAAGCCGGCCCCGCGCGGCGGCTCGAATCGGAATCCGTCAATTCGGGCGAAGCGCTGGCCGATGCCATGCAAGCCCTGGCTCAGCCGATCCGCGAAGCCGGTGGCACAATCACCGCTGAGGGGTTGCCGATCGTCGTGGCGCCCCGGCCCGTGCTCACCCAGGTTTTTCAAAACCTGCTCTCAAACGCGCTCAAGTATCGCGACGAGCAGCGTCCGCCTTCCATTCGTGTTTCCGGCGAACGGGTGGGCAAGGAATGGATTTTTTCGGTTTCCGATAATGGCCGCGGTATTCCGCTCGAGTATCGGGACCTCATCTTCGCCTGGTTTACTCGCGCCCCGGGGAACGAAATTCCCGGTACCGGAGTTGGACTCGCCAGTGTAGAGCGAATGCTGCAGCGCATCGGCGGCCGTATTTGGGTCGAGTCTGAGCCCGGGGCGGGGTCGACGTTTTACTTCGCCATTCCTGTGCCGGCCAGCGCAGGCGAGGATTAGCCCACAACTCGGTTACTAACTTACTTGCCGCGGCACACTGCGCAGATCTCGAGCCCTGCCATGTATGACCTGCCCGGCATCACTACGCCGTAAATTGGCTGATACGCGGTGTCAGTCAAGTTGGTGGTGCGAATGTAGGGGTGCAGCCAGGAGCGATTCCATGCCGCCGACGCGTCCAGCACCATGTAGGCGTCGCGCTGATATTGATTGGCGATACCGGAACGAATAATTGCCAACCAGCCATGTGACGAGGATCGCTGCCATGACAAGACCGCCTGCTGTGTTGGATAGTTAAAGGCGTACTTCGATTGCAGATTGCCCAGCGCGGCGGCCGCTCCATGCAGGCTGGTGAATTCGACACGGGCCATCTGTCCTCGCGGCAGTGTGACCGTCAGTTGACCTTCGAATCCAGTGAAGTGCACCTGATCGAAATTGGTCGCGACCCAAATGGCATCCGGGTTCGCGCGGACGTAATCGATGTCGTTGCGCTCGCGACGTTCAAACACCGTCCCGGATACTTGCCAGTGCCGGTGAGGATACCAGTCCAGCCCGCCTTCGTAGTTCCAGGCTTGTTCAGCTTTCAGGTTCGGATTTCCGAGGTTCGCGGGATCGTGATAGTAAAGGTCCGTGAAGTTGGGCAGTCGGTATGCACGACTCACGCCGCCTCGAGCTTTGAGTTTGCCCGAGAACCAGTACCCACCGGTCACATTCGGGGCGAAGACGTGTTCCCCGCTGTTGTAGAACTCTTCCCGCGCGCCCACATTGAAGGAAGCATGCCGCAGAACGCGCACATCGTATCCGGCATAGACGGCGCCCTGATCCCGCGTGTGCACTCCGAGATTGTTGCTGTCCACGTGTGTGTCGATGAACTCCAGGCCATAGAATACTTGTGAGTTCTGCGTTACGGCATCATGCCCCCGGAGCGCCGCATCCCATAGGTAGTTTTCATGCACATTCGTGTAGAACGACGGGTCTGTGCGGAACAATTCGAAAATATCTGTGTGGCGGCGGTAGGCGAGCGTGAATTCGGTATTCTTGCCTAACTGCTGCGAGAAGTCCGCCAGCCAGGTCTTAGTGCGCTCCCAGGAATTGTAGGGTCCGTAGAACTGATTCGCGCCGAACGGCCGGTCGTCATAGCCGAGAAAGATGCGTGTGAGCCCGAGTTTAGAGCGCAGCCACGAATCGGACGAAAAGGCGAGATTACGGTAGTCGCGATCATCCATGAATCCGGCTGAGAAGTCACGCTCAAACGCGATTCGCTCCGACAACGGACCGAAAATACCATCCGCAAATCCGCTCTGCTCATTGGATCCGAAGTTGCCGCCCCCACCGCGCAACCGAACCTCGATTGGATCGTCATTCGTGGTAGGCCGGGTGAGTATGTTGATAACACCCGTGACTGCGTCCGAGCCGTAGAGAGTCGATCCCGATCCGCGAAGTATTTCGACACTGCCGATCGCATCCATCGGGACAGGCAGATCCGAATCGTAATGCGCGGATTGTGTATCGTTCAGCCGCAATCCATTTAACAGAAAGAGTGTTTGCTCGAACGTCCCGCCACGAATCGAGAAATCCGCCTGTGTGCCATTTGCGCCGCGTGCTTGAACCGCTACCGACGAGTCCAGATCCAGTACGTTCGCGATATTCCCGAACAGCAACGGTGGGTCGGTCAGTGCATAGGAGTTGACGGAACGATCCGATTCCTGCAAGGCAACCGGCTGCCATTCCCCCGTTACGACTACATTTTCTTTGTGAATCGGAGGGGTTTGTGGCGAGCCTACCGTTTGCGCACTCAGTGGAAGAGTTGCGATTGCCCACAACAACCAAAACGCCGGCCGGGCGGCGAGGAACAGTCCAGAACGATTTGCATTCACCAAAGCGAACTAATAGGTTCTCAAATGCGGGGAACGACGTGCAAGCAAAAGATTGGATGGGAGTTATCTGCTGCCCGCAGCGCGAAGGGAGTAATGCGGCTGGGCTCACCCTCGCCGGCCGCGACGGACCGTCTGACCGTCTCGAACTTACTTGATGAAAAACGGCACTTCTACTGTGACCGTGCGCGGCGGCAAGCACATCGTGTCATTGCAGCATTGATAACGAACGTGGATGGGCGCCTTCTGCTCGCCAGGACCCATATCGGTCGAAATGGTGAGCGGCAGGTTAAACTCTGCGTGATCCACATACAATTGAACCCGTTTTTCGAAATTCGGATCGAACACTTGCACCGGCTTCGAGGCGCGTACAGATCCGAGAGCAAATCCCGAACCCTCGGTCAAAGCAATATCAAGCGCGGCTGGACCGCCCTCGTCCTGCTGCATCGCGTAGAGGTGCCAACCTGAGTCGATAGCCGCCCGGAGCTTAGCCGTAACCGTTGCGCCAGGGTGGCCGGGCTTGCCGGAACCGGCGGCAGCCGACCAGTGTACCGGGTCCGGAGTCGCGGCCCAAGCTGCCATCGTGACAAGGAGTCCAAGGATCGCCGTTCTCATTGCGCCGCCGCGACCGGAACAAACGCGGCCTGCAGCACATGTTTCGTATCATTGTCCTGCACAAATGCCACAATCGAGACGTGCTTCGGGTCGATAGCGTTCATCTCCTGAATGAATGTAATCGGGCCAAAGCGATCGTTGGACTTTTCATACTTATCCAGGTAGGCCTTGAGGTCGCGGCTAATCTGTGCCGTATCAAATGTATATTCAACCGAACGCTTTTCGCCGACCTTGAGCGGGAAGCCATTACCGTCCGCAGCAAGATCTCGCACTACCATCGGATGAAGCCGAATTCCGTTTTCGCCGCTGTATCGCAAATTGTTTTCAACAAGCGCGATCTGCAACCGCAAATCCTTCCAGTTTCCTTTTGCGTTCTCGGCCACGGCGCGACCCCTGACTACATGGCCATCGCTTGAAGCACTGAGCTCAATCTGTGCCTCCGGCTCCGATTGCAGCGCCTTCTGAATAACTCCGTCTATTTCGTCGAATCGCTGCTTGGCCATCGAACGTCTAGCTCCGATAATCTTTGTGCTTCCATCAAGCGCCAGAGTCGGCGTGCCCTTCGCGCTATAGAAATCGAAGCGCTTGACGCCGTCCGGGCAAGTCAGCGGATCGGGCTCCGGAATGTGCTCATCGAAAGCGAGCATGGCAAGTTGCTGCCGGCCATAGCGCTCGAGTTCAGCATCCAACGCAATATCCGCGCCGGCGCACGGAGCGCAGCCCGATCCGGTGAACAATTCCGCCAGTACCGTTCTCCGTGGGCCATTCGGGGGCGCTTTGTACTTGCTGGGCTCGAACGGCGGCGGAAACAGCTTTGCGTAGTTTTGATCGAGGTACTCGTCAAAGCCCGACTTGGAACCGGAGTGCGTTTTCGCGTAAAGCGATTCAAGCTGTTGTTCCTGAGATTTCTCCAGCTTGCCAGTCAGCCTGGCGCGTGTCAGGTATGAGAGAGCCTCACCGTCGTTGTTTTGTTTGCTCGCAATCTCACCCAGGTACGCGGCCGCTTGACTGTTATCCGGATCCTCCGCGTATGCGGTCTTCAGATGCGACTCTCCGGTCGATAGATCGCCTCGTTTCACCTCGATGCGGCCCAGCGTCGACAACAGCCCAGACTGCTGTCTCAGGAAGTCCTTATGCAAGTTCCCCTCATCCGGAACCTTCATGTGAGCTCCCTGGTATGCCTTCCGCTCACCCGCGATGAACTTCTTCTCCTTGAACATCGCGACGCTCTTCTGTGCCAGAGTTTGCGCCACATCGAGGAGGGCATTACCATCTGCAAGCGTGTCAGCGGCGTTGCTATAGGCAAACACACGGTCATCCCCATGCGCCCTTTTCAACATGATCTTTACCTGGCTCTTGAGTTCCTCGGTTCTGTCCGGAAAGTTCTTCGCCAGAATCTCCAGAATGGCCCCGTTCACACGGTCAACGCGTGAGCTGTTCGGAAATTTCTTCAGAAACGCCCTCAATGCATCCAGGCGGGCCGCCGGATCCTGAATTCGCTGAGCCTCGCTGAAAGCCCGTCTATCGGCCGGAGTCGAGGTATTAACGGGAGGCGCGGCATATAGCCACGCAGCGCAGGCCGAAAGAAGAAAGCAGATCGCCAGTCGCATGTGCGTCAGATTTGAACCAGCTTACTAAAAGTCCGCATGCCTCGAAAAACCGAATACGACGTCGCTAAACGCGTCGATACGCGGCATTCTACACCGTAGATGCGGAAGCCACGTTATTGATGCATTCACTGACACTGCTACGCTGGCATCGCTAAGAGCCGACGCTTATATTGGCTCAGCCAGATCCGGCTCGTAGGCGGGCAGCACATCGTCTTCCCGGGCGATTAAACCATAGATCGTGGGAATGACAAAGATGCTGATGCAAAGGGTTGCGCTAAGTCCGCCTACAATCACGATGGCGAACGGCTTCTGGGAATCGGACCCGATTCCGGTGGAAACCGCCGCGGGCAGCAAGCCAAGAGTCGCCACCAGCATCGTCATCATGATCGGCCGCAAGCGCAGCACAGCACCTTCTATGGCGGCATCGTGAGGCGTATAGCCGCGCGCTCGCAATTGGTTGATGTATTGAATCATAATGACGCCGGTCTCAACAGCGACACCAAACAGCGCCAGGGTTCCGATACCCGATGAAACGCTGAAGTGCGTTCCCGTTACATATAACGCGATGATCGCGCCGATAGGCGACACAACCAGGCTGATCATCGCAAGCGCCGCCCATTTGAACGAATTAAACATGGTGTACAGCAGAAAGAAAATCATCGCAACCGTGACGGGAACAATGACTTCGAGCCGCGCATTTGCGCTCTTCTCGCTCGCATATTCGCCAGCCCACTCCAAGTGATAGCCGGGCGGGAGTTGCACCTGCTTTTAACCCGTCGAAATAGCCTCTTCGACCGTGCTGCCCAAGTCACGGCCGCGTACACTGTATTTATCGCAACATAGCGGGAACCGTTTTCCCGATAGATCTGAGACGCGCCGTCGAGCGACGCGGATGTCGGCAACCTGCGCCAACGAGACACGCTCTCCGGATTGGGACAGAATTCGGATGTTGCCAATCGCCCGCGAAGTGTCGCGGAATTGCGGTTGATAGCGCAGCACAAGATCGTAGCGCTCTTCCCCTTGAAGCACCTGGGAGACAGGATTTCCTCCCACTGCTGTCTGGATTGCATCCTGCACATCCGAAACCTGCACGCCCCAGCGATCCGCCTTCTCCCGGTCCACGGCGATATTGAGATTGGGCTGGCCGATCACGCGAAATAGACCAAGATCCTGAATGCCCGGAATGCCTTGCATCACGCGCACGATCTCGTCGCCTTTGGCTTCGAGCAGTTTCAGATCGGTTCCGAAGATCTTGACTGCTAGCTGGCCCTTGACACCGCTGACCGCCTCTTCAACGTTGTCGGAGATTGGCTGTGAAAAATTCCACAGTACGCCCGGGAACTTCTCCACCTCGCGATCCATGGCGTTGATCAGCTCTTCCTTGTCTTTGTGAAACACGGGTCGCCACTGGTCCTTGGGCTTCAGATCGATGAAGTACTCGGTATTCGAAAACAGGGCGACATCGGTTCCGTCGTCCGGGCGCCCGACCTGCGTGACCACCTGGGTTACCTCGGGGAAACTTGCGAACTTCAGTCGTGCCTGGCGCATAAGCTCTTCACCGGCTGCTGGACCGGTGCTCGGAGCCAAAGTGCCGCGCGCCCAGATAGCTCCTTCGTCGAGGTGAGGCAGGAATTCCGAACCGATAGCGCCACTCGCCATCAGACCGACACTACCCACCAGAAGGAAAGCCGCCGTTGCAACGATGAGCATGCGGCGGAGATTCGAGGCGGTGGCCCACATCAACGCGCTCCGGTAACCGCGCATCAATGCGGTCATTACCGGGTTGTGCCACTCCTTCGCATTCTTCGTCAGGAGCGTGACTGCTAGCGCCGGAACAATCGAAAGAGCAAAGAACAACGCTCCGATGAGCGCACAAGCCACGGTATCGGCCATGGGATGAAAGAGGCGGCCTTCCACGTGCTGCAGCGTGAAGATCGGCAAGTAGGCGATGATGATGATCGAAATCGAGAAGAAGAGCGGCCGCTGGACTTCCTGTACCGCCTCGCGAATTGTGTTGAAGAAGGTCCGCTCTTCCCGCCGGCTCAAGTGCCGCATGACGTTCTCCACCACGACGACCGAACCATCGACCACCATGCCAAAATCCAGCGCTCCCAGAGACAGCAGGTTAGCGGGTACGTTCGCAAGGTCGAGGCAAATCGACGCGAAGAGCAGCGCGAACGGAATCGTCAAGACCACGATCAGCGCCGACCTCACATTACCAAGGAATAAAAACAGAATGATGGAGACCAGCAGCATACCCTCGGTCAGGTTGTGCAGCACAGTGTCGGTGGTCAACTGCACCAGGTCGCTGCGATCGAGAAATGGAACGATCTTCACGCCCGGCGGAAGGAAATGGCTGTTGAGGAAAGCAACCTTCTCGTGCAGAGCGCGCAGCATCTGATCGCCATTGGCGCCCTTGCGTAACAACACGATGCCTTCGACGGTATCTGGATTGTCGACAATGGCGCCGTTCGGCTTGTGGGTGGCCTTTCCAATTTGGCCCAAGCGGATTTTAGGAGCCTGGTCCACCTTGCCGATGTCGCTCACGTAAATTGGCGTCCCGTTCTGCGCTTTTAGGGCCACGCGCCGGACATCCTGGTTGTGTTGAACCAGCCCGACTTCGCGGACGTTGATCTGCTGCTGCCCGTTCTGAATAAAGCTTCCACCAGCGTTTACGTTACTGTTGGTCAGAGCCTGCTCTACTTGCGGCAAGCCGATTCCGTAATCGACCAACTCATCGGGATTGAGCTGCACCTGATATTCCTTCGTCAGCCCGCCGAAGGTGGAAACATCCACCACATCTTGTACTGATTTCAATTGCTTGTAGATCACCCAGTCCTGCAGTGATTTGAGCGACATCAGGTCGTATCTCGGGTTGTAGCTGACCAGCGTGTACCAATACAACTGACCCACGGGGCTGTAGTCTGGCCCGATCTGCGGCTGCAGACCGGTGGGGAGCGTCACTTGCGACAACCGTTCGAGCACGCGCTCACGATTCCATTCGTCCTTCGAGTGATCTGTGAAGTTCATCGTGATCACGGACAAGCCGAATTCCGAAATCGAACGGATATTGCCCAGATCCTGTATTCCACTCATCACAATTTCGACCGGTATCGTGACTTGCTGCTCGACTTCTTCCGCCGCGCGGCCCGGCCATTGCGTAATCACCTGAACGTAGTTATTCGCCACATCCGGATACGCTTCGACCGGCAGATTATGGAATGAAAGGAATCCCCATCCGAGCAGAAGGGCTCCGACCACTAGGATCAGAAATTTATTCTTTAGGGAATAGTCGACGAGAGCGCGAATCATTGCTGCGTTTCGGATTCAAGCGAAAGGGCGTCGACAACCACCTGCTGGCCGGGTTTGAGCCCCTCCCCGATGTGAACCTGATCACCCGCGGCACGCGTATCATTTACTTCCAGGCGTTCGAAGTCATGTTCCCCATGGGGCACAAACACCCACTTGCGGTCGTGCAGATCGAGCACGGCCGTAGCGGGAACGGACGCGTAAGGCGCACCGCGCGTACCCTGAAGCGTTGCCTTGACGAACATGCCGGCCTTCATGTGACCGTTGTTGCGCAAGACGATTCTTACCTTAGCGGTTCGGAGATTCGGGTCGAGCACGGTTCCGATATTGCTGACGGTACCTGTCAACTCATCATCGGGGTAGGCATCCAGGTGAATCCGGGCATGATCGCCCAAATGCACGGAGGGCAGGTCGTTTTCATACACATCGCAGACCACCCAGACCGTCGACAGATTTGCGATCGTGAACAGGTTCGGCTGATTATCGGGCGTATGCACGCTAGAGGACTGGACAACGTTCTGCTCGACTATGGTTCCGGACGCGGGCGCATATACATTGATGACTCCACTCGCGTCGGTGACATTGCCGCCTAGCGTTTTCAATTGCTGCTCAGCAGTAGCCACGGCGACCTTCGCCTTTTGATAAGTATTCTCTGCAACCTGCAGATCGTTGAGAGAAATCGCCCCGTGATCATAGAGCAACTTGGAACGCTCATATTGCTTCTCTGCGAGCGCCGCATCGGCCTGCGCCTGGGCGTAATTCTGGTATGCGTTCGCAATGTCGTTGCTGACGACCTTCAGAAGGAGTTGGCCTTTTCGGACTTCATCGCCCAGCTTTGCGTAAATACCAACCACTCGGCCGGACGCAAGCGAGACCACGGGAACTGAATAATCGACGTCCGGATTTACAACGCCGGTCACATGCAGTTCCGAAGGTTCTTCGACCAACGTGGCCTGAGCCAACTTGAAGCTGGCAGTGTTCTTCACGGTCACCAGGTTAGGGTTGCCAACAACGACAACTTTCTCGGCTGGAGGCGCTTCCGCCGCGGGGTCCTCCTTGGCTTGCCGGCTGCAGCCGCCTAAACAAAGGCATGCCGCGGCACAGACGAAAACAATTTGTTTCATGGAATCACCTCGCGGCCAACCGCCAGATTTAGCTGGTTCGCGGCGCTCAGGTAGGCCCCGACCAAATTCACATAGCTCAAACGCACGCTGCGGTAATCGCGCTGCGCGTCCAGAAAGTCCAGCAACGATGCAGCGCCATGCTCATACGAGAAAGAGACCGTCGAGCGAACGTCTTCCGCCTCCTTCAAATACGTCGCACGATAAGGCTGCAGCAGTTTCAATGTGCTCTCAACAGTTGCGTATGCAGAATCCACGTCATGGAAAACGGATGTCTGCGTCGCGTTCAGCAGGTCCTCATTCCGGCGGATGTCGATCTCGGTTTTTGCCTTCTCGCCCTGGTTCTTGTCGAAAATGCGGAGTGGCACCGAAACGCTGATACCCGCGTAGAACACCAGCGGCGGTTGGCGGCCTACGTCCGCGCTGACTGTCGGATCGGCCGTGCCGTTCGCAATCGCCAATTTATGATTGATGCGCGCCTCGTCAACGGACTGTTGCGCCTCCCGCAAGTCGGGGCGATTATCTAATGCAACCTGGTGCAGCTCCGGAAGTGGCGAGATGCTTTCCTGATAATCAAACTGGCCGTCGATATCGAATTGTTCGAGCGGCGTCTTATCGTTCAGGACCTGCAGTAAGTCGATCTTGGCGGTGCGGAGATTCACTTCGGCGGTCTGAAGATCGCTCTCGTATTGGGCCCGCTGCAATTCGATGCGCTGCATGTCCACCTTTGCCATCGCGCCGGAATCATAGCGGATTTTGCTGATTCGAATCACGTCGTCGTAGTAGTCGAGATCCTGCAGCGCTAAATCGCGAATGGCCTTATTCAGCAGCACGCGCACAAACGCATCACGCAGATTGAAGGTCAAGGTGCGCTGAAGATCGTTCTGCGCGGATAAGGCGACCCGTGTGGCCGCTTGAGCGCTGTAAAGCCGCAAAAGCCTTTTGTGCTGCCTCTCGATCAGGTAATCGACCGAGCCCGCCAGAATCGCGTTCGCGGTAGGACGAAACGGGTGATACGAAAAGATGCCCAGATCGTCAGCGGTGAGATTTAGATTCGGATTCGGACGCAGATAAGCGGTGACCTCGTCCGCGCGGGCCTCATCGATATTCAGTTTTCCTGCCGCGAGTGTCGGGTTATTAGCCACAAACTCGCGCTCAGCTTCCTGCCACGTCAGTACCTTTGGCGCGTTCGCAGTCTGCGCAACGCAGCTAACGGATAGCAGGAAACCGAGGCTGTAACGCCATTTGAGGCGCAGCATTTGTTCCCCCTGGATAAAAGTAAATGTCCGTAAAGCGGTTTTTATTTACCGGATGGAGGGGAGCGGCCTGACAGTTGAGGGACGGCGCGGTCCATCGGCTGGAGAGCCGAAACACTTACCAGCGTAATCAGAAACAGGACCATCACGATGGCGACAGGCTCCGCCACGACTGGAGCATCCATCGCTTCGTAAAGCCGCATCAGGTTGTCATGATTGCGATTATCAGTCGGATTGGTCTGGTGTTCGTGACCGCGCAAATATTGCATGCGCAGCGCGTCGTCAGTCGAGGAAATGTAGGGAAAGAGAGCGGCGACGATCAGGACAACACACAGTACCTGGAAGCGCTTGGACCGCAGCGCCCCGGAACGCAAATACGCAGCAGCAAATGCAGTGCCGACAGCGATAAGGCTGAGGAACACCCATGCCGCATTTAACGTACTTTCAAGGGGCACTGTTACTTACACTAACATGCCCAGCGGGGATCTTCCCGCAACTTTTTGGACTTCCAATTGCATCGGAATTAGAGAATGGAGATCGCGCAGGGAGGTAATTGTTTCAGTTTAGCCGGTCTATGCAGCCGGGCCGCGAGGCGCCTCCTCGCCGCCGTCGCGCTCCTGTCGATGGCCTGTCTTGTCGGCGCGAGTGAGACATCGCCTGCATCGCCGCAGAGCGCTCCCTATTATTGGACGAGCACCCCGGTGGCCCATTCGGCCCAGTTGATCACGCTGTTTCGAAAGCAGCGCGCGGCGGGGTCCGACATACCTGTGGTGGCGGTTCTAAAGGACACACTCGGGGACGCAGATTCTGAGAATGACCGTCTGGTTTACGTTTGGCTGCTCGACTATTCGCCGCTGAGCTGGCACCAACGAGCACTCGCTGCGGTTCCCTTTTTCTACTGGCGAGTTGGCCGCGGGTCCGACAGACCCGAGAAGGGTGACGTGCGTCCTCTTCTGAATCTGGCCACACCGCTGCATCCAGTGATCAGTGATGCCAATCGGCAGGTTTTGCAGTGGACCCTATTTGATCCGATGACATCCACTGTGAGGGCGACGACTCGCGCCTACACTGAAAACCAAACGGATCACGAGCGCATTCGGCTCGAAGAAGCGATCAGCTATTTGTCTAAGGCTCCGTCCGAGGCATCGCCAGGCTTGTCTCAGCGTGAAGTCGATCTTCTGATCGCACGCTTGTCGCTACGGAAACGGTTGCTGGGTGGACTGGTTGCAAACGCCAACGCCACCCGCCTCGGCGACGAAGAGCGGCTCGCGGCGGAACGGGTGCGCCTGCGGAACTGGGAGTACCTGCGGGAAGCAGCGGAACGCGCGGGACTTATATTCGAGCCCCTGACTTTATCCGGTGTCGCGGAGAACTACGCGCTCGTGTGGTACCGCGTCGGATCCGTTCCGCCCCCAATCGGCCCGGATGACAGCCCCGTGTGGAGAATTCTCCACATTCAGAATCCCTGGAAAGACGAGCGCCTGAATCACTGGAAGGGCCCCACAGTACAACGCAATATCGATGGCGAAAACAGCCGGCTCATTCCGCTCGCCGCCTACAGTCTTAGTTATCCACGCATGCCGCTCCTGATGATCGATTTCCGTAGTGAATCGCGCGTTCGCCGCCACGAAATGGCCCAGCGTGGAATCGACCAGCTCGTGAGCGGAATACTCGGCCTGTCGCATTTTGGAAATTGGTACTATTTCGCCGGAGCGGATGCGTACTCGTTTATCGCAACGCGTAGAGGCGCGGCGCTCAATCGGGACGCGCGTCTCGATAGTTATGCCCAGTTCCGCACTGCATTGACTCTCGACACGACTTTGCCTGCCGATCTCCGCATTACAATGTTGAGCCGCCTCAATCAACTCGCGATGAACCCTCTCGATGCTTCTCCGGAGACTGAAGTCCAGACGGCTCGGGCCAGATATTCCAAACTGCAGGCTGAGATTGAAAATGGTGAGTTGCTGAAGCGGCTCGAACTTGAACGCCGCCAAGAAGTAGCCGAGTTCGGCAAGGGAGGCGGGCACCTGGCGCTGGACTCGGCGTTACACGTTCTGACATTCGGGTCCTATACACACCGCGCCCGAGCGAATTCCGTGCTGCTCGCGAGACTCGACCGCGATCGCCGGGTAGACTCGAATCTGCTCTACCTGGATCAGGTTGTGAGGGCCGGCGCATCTCCGGAGGTCTCTTTCGATGCCGCCCGGGTCTCTGTCTCTATCAATGAACTTTCTTCGCTTCTGCCCGACGTTCGTTCGGCTCGTGTGCGAGCACATGCCGTTCACGACCTTACCCGTATCGAGAGTTTGACGAACGACAGCAGTCTGCGAGCGGATTGCTCCTTCGCCCTGCGCTCGGTAACTGGCGAACTCCCCCCGGGCATTGCAGCGAGACCGCGAGCGCTGGGCCCGGAGAACATTTCGGCTCTGGACGGCAAACAGTGATTGTGCGCGCCTTCGCGGCGTTCCTGGCACTTAGTTCCATCATCGTTGCCCAGCCAGCCGGCCGCCGCATTCTCATTCTCAAAGTGGACGGTCTCAACGCCGACCTGTTGTTCAAAACGATGCGGCAGATCGATCCGGAAACGGGACGATCGGAACTGCCCTGGATGGAACGTATCTTCGACAACAACGGTGCAGTTTTCGAGAACTTCTACACGCGCGGCATCAGCTTATCGGCGCCGTCCTGGTCGGAACTCGATACCGGCCACCACACGGTCATCCGCGGCAACGTCGAATTTGACCGCTACACCGGGCACGTCTACGACTACCTCAACTTCTTTCCGTTCTATATCGCGTACGCCAGACTGCGCCGGGCTGATATGCCAGGCGTTGAAGTCCTGGACCGCGCGGGCATTCCGCTTCTGCTCGATCGTTTTCCCTATAACGAACGCTATCAGAGTTTTCAGTTGTACCAGCGCGGCGTGCGCTGGTCGACACTCACCAGCGTGCTGAAACGCAAGTTTTCAAAACAAGCGCTGCTGTCTCTGCTCGAAGGTGGCGGCCCTTCGCTCGATGAGCTGTGGGAGAAGCAGACCGAATTCGAGATTGACCACGCGCTTCAGAACCCCTCCATACGCTATCTCGATTTCTTCACTGGCGATATCGATCACGAGGGGCACGCCACCAGCGATCCCGCGGCGATGCGCGAAGCTTTGGAACGCCTGGACGCACTATGCGGACGGCTTTGGACCACGATTCAACATGGCCCGCAAGCCGGTAATACTGTGATCGTCATGGTCTCAGATCACGGCATGAACAACCAGCCCGGCGTCATCAGTCAGAGTTTCAGTTTGCCCGACTTACTCAACCGCGCCGAAGGTGGCGGCCATCACGTGATCACGGACCGGCACGAGTTCAGCGATTTCAAACTCAGCGGACTCGATCCACTCGTTCAACGCGTGATCAATCCCAGTCGCGCTTCCCTGTACCTGAAAGGACAGGCAGACAAATATCCGACCGCATGGGTGGATTTGGACGGCAACGAACGAGCTAGTATCTGGCTGCGGAATAGTGACCTGAATAAGATCCACATTCTGCTGATTCAGATCTCGCGCCACGACTTGAAACCCGATATCCGCGCCGCCGCGGTTGCTGATCTGGAGCGGACTATCGACCGGCACCGGGCAGCCTGGAGCGAGATTGCGCAGCAGTTAGAAGAAGAACTGAAACCACTTCAGACGGAAATCGCGGAGACAAAGGCCCAACAAGCGAATTATCCTAGAAAACCGGATGCCGAAATGCGCAGAACCGGAATGGCGGATGAGATTCGCAGGATGGATGAGCGCGTTTCGGCGTGGCAACGTGAAACGGAAGAATATTCGGCCTACATTCGTAAGCTGCGAGCTCTCTTGGCCCTCGATCTCAGCCCCAACAAACCGTTCGAGGGGAACATCGCCGATCTCGTTCCGGAGATGTCTCTTGGGGACAGCAACACACTTTTTGACTTACAGAATTACATCGCGGGACCGCAAGCCGAGTTAGTGCTTAATGCCGAAGGAAAGCTCGATGACGAGAAGTCGTTTGTACACCTGAATTACTTCGATCTCTTCGCTGCGCAAACTGTGCAAAACAATCCACAACACTTCGACAGCAATCCAGTGGATTTCGCGGTCCTCCGTATTCCCTCGCCCGCAGCATCACAGGTGTTCTGGCTGACCAAAGATCAGGCGCACCAGCTTTTGATTTTGAAAAACGCGCAAGGGCTGATCTGTCTGAAGCCCGTACAACATCTGCATCAAAACTCGAATGGGCAGATCGAATGGCAAGGCCGGCCATGGCATGCCGGTCTACCGCTGGCGCTCTTCGAAGATCCGGCGCTCCGGCTGCCTTCGGGAGCGGACCGCGCGGCTTGGCTTTCGGCTTGGCACACCGAGCGCGAATGGTTCGATGCCATCTCGCAATGCCGCTATTCCAATGGCGTGATTGGGGTGACAGAGCAGCTTTCGCCAGTCGCCGACAATGTGCCAGGTCGGCCAGGGCTCAATCCGGTGCTATTGCGCTATGAACGCCGCCGCCGCGAACTCGTCCAACCCGATTTAGAAGTGTTCGCAAACGATCACTGGAATTTCAACGTCCGCAACGTCAATCCCGGCGGCAATCATGGCAGTTTCCTGCGCATCTCGACGCATTCCGTGTGGATGATGTCCGGGCCTGGCATTCCGGCCGCAAAGATACAAGAACCGCACGACAGCTTGGATTTCGCGCCCTGCCTGATGGCGCTCGCGAACGTGGCGCATGCCCCGGAGTCGTTCTGTGAAGCATGGGTAGGCGCTACGCCTCCCATGCACTGATTCGCTCCGGTGCGTTGGTAAATTCCTAAATTGGCGGGAGGTTTAGGGCCTTCAACACTCCATCGAATTCCTTGGCTGCATCTGCAAAATCGGTTTTCGCCCAGCGGCGTTGATGTTGCGCGGCCGCAGCATCTCCCAGTTCTCCATCCAGAACGCCGATCGCATAATCTTGCTGAGCGCGCGGGCTTTGGTTAAATGCCTTCCGATCATGCGATATATCCGCGTTAATCTCGTTCAATTCGTTCTTGAACCACTTCGGACCGCAGTCGTGGCTCGCTGAGGCAGCCATCGCAGGTGTGGGGGCTAGCACCGAAGCAATCGCGGGAACGAATGCTGCGGCAACTCCCGCTGCGGCCAGCTTCCGGGTCAAGTCACGACGTGAAATGGACGGGGCCGCCGCGGCTGGGGCGGGCATCATCAACCCCGCCGCCTCGAGTTCTTCCAGCGCGAGCAGCACCACTTCACGCTCATTCGGTATTTTAAACTTCTGACCTACACTCGCCGCGATTTCATCGACAGCCGTATTGCCGTTGCAACTTTCCCAGACACTGCCCACCACTGCATTCAAGCAGTGTGCTTTGTGATTCGCCTTGTCGTAAAGAATGACCTGATCGGTCAAATACTCTACGAAAATCCCTTCCTTACGCGCGAGTGGCCTCAATGCTTTCCTCCTCAAAGCGGGAACGCAATAACATTCCACATGCTTTGGGGCTAATCATAACGCATTTTTCGCTTCAGGCGAAATATCCTGCTTGCAAGGAAAAAAGTATCGACGAAAGATAGATAAATCGTATGTCTTTGCATAACTGCAAGATACCTAGCCTGAAAGTCGCGATAAATCTGAGGTACGGGTGGTACCACATCAACTATTTACAAATGTAAATACGCCCGCGGCGGCTCGGATTTTTCTGATACGCGCTGATTCTGTTATTCTCGATCCACATCGCCGCGTGCTGCATTTGCTTCCCCATCCCGAATGGCACATGCTTTTCGAAGCCCTCGGATACACCGCCGGACTTGCGCTGTACCGCCGAGCGCGTCGCATTCAAGGCGACGTGATCACCGATCATCAGCGCTGGCACGTACTCGCCGCGGCCGTCTTAGGCGCGCTGGTGGGCAGCCGCGTTCTGGACATTGCCTATGAATTACCCGCTCATCCCGTAACTTGGTGGCAAGCGGTTGCGCCGGTTGGCGGCAAAACAATCGTCGGTGGACTGCTCGGGGCGTGGCTCGCGGTCGAGCTGATTAAGAAACTCGAAGGTATCCGGACGCGCACTGGCGACCTCTTTGCGATTCCGCTTTGCGTCGGGATCGCGATCGGCCGCATCGGTTGTCTCCTGGCGGGCCTTGCCGAAGACACATACGGGAACGCGACCACTCTCCCGTGGGGCATCGAGTTCGGGGATGGCATCGCGCGACATCCAACACAGGCGTATGAGATTCTCTTTTGCGTCGCGCTCGCCGCCGCCCTAAGAAGATTTCAACGTCGGGTACATGCAGACGGCGCGATATTCCGATCGTTTCTAGCCGCTTATCTCGGCTGGCGGCTCCTTATCGATTTCTTAAAACCCGGTCCGATTCTTTACGGAATGAGTGTTATTCAATGGTCCTGTCTCGCCGGACTGTTACTCTCGTTTGTAACCTGGCCCACACGACAAGGTCATGCTCGACTCACCTACACCTAATAAGACACCCTGGATTCCTCGCCTAATCATCGGATCCGCTATCGGGATCGGCATCAGTATTGGTATATGCGTTCTGGGGCAATCAGGGGGCTCGACGCGATTCGGACTGGCGATTTTCGGGCTGTCAGTTCTGGTGTTGGTCGCGACTTTCGTTGTCGGTATTGTGTTGGGTATCGCCGATTTCTTCCGCAGGCGGAAAAACAAATGACTCGCACTCGCCCGTACCTCTTTTACGATACTGCCGTATCGATTTGCTCGACCTGTTTTCGCCGGGCAGACGCAAAAGTTGTTTTCGAGAACGGCTGCGTTTACATGCTGAAGCGCTGCCGCGAGCACGGCTTCGAGCGCGTTCTCATGGCCGATGATGTCGACTATTACCGCCGCTGCCGTGAAGTATTTATCAAGCCACCGGAAATGCCCGCTCGCTGGAACACGCCCGTCAAGTACGGCTGTCCATATGATTGTGGTCTCTGCCCCGAGCATGAGCAACACTCGTGTCTCTCCCTACTCGAGATAACGGACGCGTGCAATTTGAACTGCCCAGTCTGCTACGCCAGCAGCGGCACACACCGCACAACACACCGGTCTTTCGATCAGGTAGAAGGAATGCTTGACCTGATTGTGCGCAACGAACTCGAGCCCGACATCGTTCAGATCTCGGGTGGTGAGCCGACCATACATCCCGATTTCTTTGCCATCCTGGATGCCGCCCGGCAGCGCCCGATCAAACACCTGATGGTGAACACGAATGGTGTTCGCATCGCCACCGACGAGGAATTTGCGAGCCGCCTCGCCGGCTACATGCCGGATTTTGAGGTCTATCTTCAGTTCGACAGCCTGCAGCGCAGTCCGCTGTTGCAGTTGCGCGGCGCGGACCTGCGGCATATCCGCCAACGCGCACTCGCGAGACTCAACGAACTCCGCGTATCCACAACCCTCGTTGTGACGGTCGAGCGGGGAGTGAACGATAACGAACTGGGAGCGATCATCGAGTTTGCGTTGCAACAGCCGTGCGTTCGCGGCGTGACGTTTCAACCGGTGCAGAAAGCGGGGCGCATCGATGGCTTTAATTCAAGCGAGCACCGTCTGACGCTCACCGAGGTTCGCCGCCGCATTCTTGAGCAGACATCGGTATTCAAACCCGAGGACCTGATTCCGGTACCGTGTCATCCAGACTCGCTGGCCATGGCGTATGCGCTGAAACTCGGCGGCACGGTCACTCCGCTCACCAGCATGATTCCTGGCGATGTCTTGATCAACGGAGCATCCAATACGATCGTCTATGAGCAAGACGAAGCTATCCGCTCCCATTTGGCGAAAAATCCTGA
Organism: uncultured Acidobacteriaceae bacterium; assembly: GCA_963795905.1. Lineage (GTDB taxonomy): Bacteria > Acidobacteriota > Terriglobia > Bryobacterales > Bryobacteraceae > Bog-105. The sequence continues at coordinate 91,000 of CAWCJG010000008.1, forward strand.
GCTACTCGTGAAGGCAGTCGCAAATCCATTGAAGGACGGGATCTTTAAGCTCTTCTCGACGAACCACTCGCCGCAATCGCAGGCCAGCAGCCTTCGTGATCTACTCTGCTGTCTGCCGAAAGTGTTGACCACGAATGATCTTACGTATGAGAATCTGTTCCGGGTGCTGATCGTGCAGTTCATCGATGCCGAAACGTTCGACCTCCGCTCCATTCGCAAGACCTGCATCCATATTGCGCATCCGGATGCGCAAAGGCTCATTCCGTTCGACACCTTCAACCTCTTCTACCGCGACGATCTCGAACAGACCCGGCTCGCGCCGATCCGAGCGGCCATCGTCTAACTAGAACGTGATGCGGCCCACTACTTGCAAATTCCTCGGTTGGGTAACGGTCCCATTCCATTTGCCGAAGTCTGGATTTGAGGGGTCGTTGTTAAAGGGAATGCAATCGCCAAAGGCCTGGCCATCACAGGTGAAGTAGTGATTGTTGAAGACGTTGAACGCCTCGCCCCGGATTTCGATATTCAGCTTTTCGGCGATGCTGAACTTCTTCGATAGCGAAAGATTGACGTCGCGATATGGCGAGCCGCGCACGTCACTGACACGCGGTCCGGTGCCGAAGTAGGTACCGCCGGCAAATCAGAGATGCCGGCTGGAAGGCTGCCGCATTGAAAGCCGGCTGGTTCACGTTGAACCCGCTCCAAGATTGAGTCAGGACCTTAACGCCGTTCAGAATTCCGGGAATGCACTGCGCATCGAATTGCGACGGCAAAGCACAAATGGTCGAATCGCGGAAGTAAAGCGGCATGCCGGAGGTCAGCTTGACGCTGGAGGACAAGATCCAACCGCCCACCACTGAGTTCAACGCTCGAGAATTGCTTAACCACTTCTTACCGGTGCCGAATGGCAGAGTGTACGTCCCCAGCAATGAGAACGTGTGTGTGATGTCATCCGGAGATAACGCCATGTTCCGGTAACCCTGAATGGGATTAATCACCGACCCGATTCCGCCGTAATCCGAGGTGGCCTGAGTTGTCGACGACGCAGTAGTGACCAGTCGCGCAAACGTGTAGTTAGCGCCCAAATACAAGCCGTTTGCGAACTGTTTCTCGATCTTGGCTTGCAAGGAGTTGTAATAAGAAACGCCCTCGTTCTCATTCAATCCGTATAGTGCACCGCAGTATTGCGGGAATTGAACCAGCGCTTGCGCTACGGTTGGCTTGCACGTGCCCACTGAATTCAGGGTTTGCACCCAATTCGAATAAGGTACGTTGACTCCGTCCAACGACGTTTGTCCGGGCTGGAATGACGAGTTAAGAACCGCGGGTCCGAGCGAGAGGTAAGTCGGATTTAGGAAATTCAGCGGCTGCATCTGCGAGGGTAAGTGCACGCCCCGGCTCGCCACGTAGGCAACGCTTGCCACCGCGCTGCCGCCGATCTTGCGTTCCACTGTGAGGTTCCACTGCTGGGTGTAGGAAAGGTGATTGGCGTATTTCGGACGGTACTGAGGCCCGTTACTTCCGTTATCGGCAGTGGCGCTGATATTAGGCGCGCTGCTGTAGGCAGGAAAGCCTTGATCCATGTAAAACGCCGGCTGGTAGCCGCTGAGCGAATCGCCGAATGAAATCTGAGGATTGAAGCCGTCCAGCGACATGCCGCCGCCCCAGCCGGGATAGAACGCCTGCGTGTAGAACATTCCATAACCGGCGCGAACAACTGTTTGCTCGCTGGCCTTGTAGGCAACGCCCACGCGTGGCGCGAGTCCTCCATTCCACGGATCCTCCGGATATTTCACACCCGCGCTCGCAGCACCCCACTTGTTACCGGCGTATGCCAAACTTCCCGGCAGACCGCCTGCACCGGGATTAGGAGCAAAGCTAAGAAACGTGAGGTAATTATTGGATTCCCACGTTGGACTGAACTTGTCCCACCGCAGCCCGTAATCGATCGTCAATCGTTCCGAAGTCTTCCAGGTATCCCCTACAAATAGTGCATAGCCGCGCTGCTCGGCCCCATATTTAGGCACATTGTGTACTTGCAGGCTGCCGTTATCCACCGCTCCAATAATGAAGCTGGCAAATGGGTCGCCGCTGGGGATCCCGGGTAACCCAGTCGACTTATCCGAGAAGCCCACCGAACCCGACTCGTTATTATCTTGCCGGAAGACTTGCTGTAAGTGCCGGTATTCGCCGCCAAATTTGATCTGGTGTGGCCCGACTACAAGAGTGAAAAGATCGTTGGCGATGTATGTGGGCCGGGTGGTTTTGTTCAGATAACCGGGACCCTGCTCGTTGCCCCACGATGAAAGATTGCTGATTCCCGATGCGCCGAAACTCGCGGCTGGCGAAGCATTGTAGGCCACCGCATTCGGAATGTGGGGCAGCTCAGCCGGATTCTGGCCAGTAACCGATCCATATCCCTCATTCCGGTTCACGTATCCGATGGCAAAGTGATTTAGTTTGGTCGCGCTGAAGATGTGATCCCAGTTGAATCGGCTGACCCAGGCATCTTCGGGATTGGCGGGCGATGACGTGCAGAGCATCACTGGAAGCGCGCACTGCTCGTTAGGCTGAGTGTACTGCCGCCAGATAGTTACGAACATGTGATCGCTCTGACCCCAATAGTGATCGATCTTATACAGATACTCGTCCAGGTTGGACAGAATGCCATCAGAGACAGGGTTCGAGAGATAGTTATTGTATGGACCCGAGGTGGTCGGGGTCGGGAGGTACTTCATCCATTGCAAAGCCAGCGGACTCAGTTCCGATTGCGGAATCTGATTGTTCGGGTACTGAGGCCGCGAAACGACGCCGTTAACAATGACTTCCCGTGTCGGATCGTAGATAGGCACGCCGAGATCCGAGAAGTCCCCGGTTCGCTCCTGAACGGATGGAATAGAGACAACAGGGCGTTCCGTGCCGCCGAGACTACGCAAATACTCGGCATCGAAGAAGAAATATGTTTTGTGCTTCGAGCCCCATACAAAGGGGACAAAGGGCAACTTTACGGGACCGCCGATGAATCCGCCATACTCGTTTTCGTTGTCTTTGGGACGGATGTCGCCGGGCCCGCGCTGGTTCGTGAACTGGGTCGCGTTCAGGTCCTTGTTGCGTAGATACTCGTAACCGCCGCCGTGAAACGTATCGGTCCCGCTCCGCGTCGTCACGATGATTTCGCCGCCGGTGGTTACCCCGTATTCGGGTTCGTAACTGGAGGTCAAAACGCGCACCTCACTGACCATGTCGGGTGTCTGGGCGAAATCAAAGAACGAAACCATGCCGCTTTGTGACATTGTTCCTTCTTGCATGCTGACGCCGTCCATAATCGCTTCATCGCCCATCTTTAAGCCGCCGTTGATGCGCGAATTGAAGGCCTGCGGACTAGTGCCGGTGTTGACTCCAGGCAGGAACGAAATGAACTGCACCGCGTTGCGCGGCGTTCCAGCGCTGACTTCGAGCGGTAACTGGTTCACGATCTGCGGCGGCACGCCCTCCTGCTGCGCGCCGTTATCGTAGTTTAGTTGTGCGGCATCCGCCTTCACCTCGATGGTGCTTGTCGTGTTGCCGACATCCAATGTAGGATTGATACTGGCAGCTTGATTGGCAAGCAATTGAATCTGTTTTTGGAGGTACGTCTGGAAGCCGCTTGCCTTAACGGTCAAATCGTACATACCGGGGGACAGATTAGGGAAAGCAAAGCGGCCTTCTCCATCCGATTTGATGGTATTGCTGAGTTGCCGGTCGGTTTGAGTGACGGTGACTTCGGCATTGGGAACGACGGCTCCCGTCTTATCGATCACCTGTCCATCAAGCGTTGCATTTTGGCTTTGGCCGAACCCTTTGCTCGCCCAAAACGGAGACGTAACGATTACTGCTGTTACAAGAAACAACTTGCGACCTAGCATGCGAGTCTCCTGATTGGCGCAAACGTTTAGCATTTCCGCCAATGCCATGATTTCTAACCGAATTGTGCTACGCTGTCAAGGAAAAAGTGGCCCAAGCGCTGCCATTCATGGTTATTTCGGCTCTGCTCGCCGGCTGTTCCATTTCCTTTGCGGCTGACCCGCACCTACTGCTCGGCATTCAGAATGCGATCTCGTCCGGCGATCTCAACGCCGCCTCGCAGGAATTGCAGGGCGCTCTCTCGAAGGATCCGGATGATCCAGGACTCTTAAATCTGCGCGGAGTTGTGCATGCGCGGCGAAATGAGATAGATGCGGCACGCGGCGACTTCCTGGCAGCGGTTCAGCGCTCGCCCTCGCTAACTCCTGCGTGGCAGAATCTAGCGCGAGCCTGCCAAATGGAAGCAGTCCGGAATCCAGACATGATCCGATGTGCGACTGACGCTTGGAGACACGTCACACACTTCCTACCGCAAAATGGGGAAGCACATCTGGCATTAGCAGATATTTACCTCCAACAGGGACGCGCTTTGGATTGTATGCGCGAACTCGGAGCTGTTAGGGACAGCGAGTCTCGTTCTACCCCTGCCCTGACCATACGCTGCCTCGATCTATGCGTGCTCAATCGTCTTCAGGAAGCGAAGTCAGTCGCCGCCACACTTGTTAGGCAATCCGACTTCTCTGAAGGGACGCTGGATTCCATGCATGGCACGCTTGATTCTAAGAATTGTGCCCCGGTATTGGTCGTCTTGGCGCGACCACTGGCAGCCCGACAGACTGCTTCGATCAAATTGCTGAAGCGGCTCGCGATCGCTTATGAGAATGCCGGTCAACTAAACGACGCTCGCGCAACTCTTGAGCGTGTAGCGGTTCAGGACTCCGGGAATCCGGCTCACTTACTCGAGCTCGCGCGGCTTGCTCAGATAACGAAAGACTATCAAGGCGCTTTGGGATACCTGGCGCATGCGCGCGATCTGGCGCCCAACGACGCGCGAATCCATTTCTTGTTCGGTCTCACGGCCGCACAGATGGAGTTGCCGGTCGAAGCCAGGAAATCGCTTGAGCGCGCGCTGGCCTTGGAACCGGAAAATCCGGATTACAACTATGCGATGGGAACGGTCATCCTGCAAACCCGCAAACCGGGCGATTCGATTCCGTATTTTCGCAAAGCAGTAGCCGGTAAGCCTGCCGATCCACGTTATGCTTTTGCCCTTGGGATCGCGTATTTCGCATCCGGCGATTATGATAGTGCAAAAAAGGAAATTCAGCCTCTTGGCACAGACGCTAAGCTTGGGCCGGGAGTCGAATATTTTCTTGGCAGGATCGCGCGCATCAATGGACAAAATGACTCGGCGCTGAAACATCTGCGGCGTTCGACGCAGTTGCTGCCGTCATTTGCGGAGCCTCATGTTGAACTCGCACGGGTTCTGATCGAGCAGGATAAGCTCGCCGAAGCCGGCGCCGAACTTTCTCAGGCGCTCAAGCTCAATCCGAATAGTTTTCAGGCGAACGCCCAACTCCTGATTATTTACAAGAGGACTCGCGATCCGCGGCAGGAGGAGCAGGCGGCCCGGTTAAAGAAGCTGGATGAAGAGCGTTCGCGGCGGGCCGAACTTATGCTGCGCACGGTAGAACTGAGGCCGTAAGCTGTGCGTTGGACTCTGCTGATTTGCGTTGCCCCATTGCTTGCCGCAGGCCAGAACGATAGCCTGTCGCATCGGCTTCAGGAGTCTCTCACAGACGCAAAATCGCGAGAGGCGGTGCTACAGGATCTTCGATCAGCCAATTACAAAGATTTGCAGCGCATCCTTGCAACAGCGCCCATCAAGGAAGCGGATTCACTCGCATTACAAGGTGTCGTTGCCTTCCTGTCCGGAGACATGCAGATGGCTGTAGATCGCCTCACATCCGCTTCGCAGTTTCAGGCGCTCAGCGAGGGCGACTCTTTCACGCTTGCAATGGCGTGGGTGCGGCTCGGCAGTGTCGATCGTGCACGTACTGTTCTCTCCGATCTCGCTCAGAAACATTCACAGAATGCGTTGTACATCTACTGGCTGGGACGGCTCGATTACGATCAGCGGCTGTATCAAGAAGCGGTACAGAAACTGCGCAGAGCGGCCGAACTCGATCCTGCATCGGCCCGTGTGTGGGATGCACTCGGGTTGGCCTACGACATGCAAGCAGATAATGACCATGCGCGTGCGGCCTTCGAGAAGGCCGTTGTGTTGAATCGGACACTGCCCCATCCTTCAAGCTGGCCGCCACACGATCTCGGTTATCTACTGTTTCGCATGAATAAGACGGAAGAAGCCGAATCTGCCTTGCGAGAGTCGCTGCGTTATGATCCCGGCTTCGCTCCGGCCCATTATCATTTGGGAAGGGTTCTTGAAAAGGAACAGCGGAACAGCGAAGCAATTGAAGAATATGCGGCGGCGGTATCCGAAGACAAAGCCGCTCCGGAAGCTTGTTATTCGCTAGCGCTGCTCTATCGCAAACTGGGACGCGAAAGCGACGCGCGGGTGATGCTTACTGAATATAAGGCTCGCAAGAATGCACAAGCTTCGCGATGAGTGGTGCGCGACACTAGCCTAGTCTAGGCGGTTCACAACTCCGGGAAGCAAAGGCTGGGGTATGGTTAAAGAAACCCAGCCAAAGAATGCCGATCAGTTATAACTGGCGCGACCCGATCCTCATCAACACGGTGGGACATTGGGCAGGTGTTCTATTGTTCTCGGTCACCATCCTGCTGTTGCTGCGGAACTGGCGCATTCATGGGATCAGAACGGTCAAGCTGCCGTTAATTGCTGCTGGGCTTGCTTTAGGTTGGAATCTTGGTTCATTGATCGTACTTGCATGGCCCAGCAGCCGGCCCCGGGTCACTCGCGGTCATAGTGGCCGCTAGTTTCTCGATGCTGACGATGCTGCCGGCCGTCCTCTTGCAAGTTGTAAGTCAAGGCCGCCAGCGCCTCGTCACCGCGGCAGGTTACGCCATTAGCTTCATCGCTGCGGGGTTGCACGTGGGAGAGCTCTTCTTTCCGGAAGCCGCTTTACATCAAACGTCGTTGTTGCTGGTGGTGCTGGGATTCGGCGGGTTAACGGCGGCTGCTCTTCTTAAACAGTGCGTGAAAAGCCCGGGACCGGATCGCGCCCAGTGCATTTCACTCATTTGTCTGTTGCTGTTCACCAGTTCCTTCCTGCACTTCGGGTATCGACACACCGGCTCTCCGTGGGCGGCCGAGATTACGTGGCATCACATCGGAGTGCCCGTTGCACTCATCCTCTTATTGAAGGATTACCGCTTCCTTCTGCTCGATACCTTCTCGCGTTTCGTGGTGAATTTTGGGCTGGCCGCGATCTATGTCGGGGTCCTATCGGCTGTGACCATCGAGTTCCGGCTCTGGGAAATACTGCGTTCCAGTATGTTTGCCGCCGGAGGACTGGTCGTCGCCGTTTGCCTGTCGCTGATTCTGTTTGCGCACGCCCGAAACGCTGTGCAAGCTTGGATCAACAAGGTCATCTTCCGGCGGCACAGCGTGGCTTCATGCAGGCGCAGAATAGAATTGGCAGGTATGACGGCCGCGTCGGAAGAGGACTTGCTCACTCGATCCGCTGTCGCGGTCGCCGAATACCTGCGCACGGATGAGTTCGCGATCGGCAAACCGGTAGCCGATGCGCTGGCTTCGAATACCTCATTGAGCCTGGGAGAGATCCTGCCAGATCACACGACCGGCGAGCCGTTCCGGCCTGAGGCGCGTATTCCTCTTCGATTCTCAAGCGGCAACAGTCGATATCTCTACTTGGGACGGCGCCGTGGGGGCCAGCGCTATTGGAGTGATGACCTCCTCGACATGGGCCAACTGGGAACTACGATTGTGGAACAGGTCGAGCGCTTTCGCGCGGATGAGTTGAAGTGCCTGGTGAGTCAGGCGGAACTGCGCGCCTTGCAGGCCCAGATTAATCCGCATTTTCTTTTCAACGCGTTTAACACGCTTTATGGCAGCATCGACCGCTCCTCCACCGATGCCCGCCTCATGGTTTTGAACTTGGCGGAAATTTTCCGATACTTTCTGCAAGGCGAGCGAACCTATATTTCGCTATCCGAAGAGCTTCGGATCGTCGAGGCGTACTTGCAGATCGAGCGGCTTCGATTGGGCGACCGGCTCTCGTCCGATCGTGGGCGAGGCCGAGAACGGCCGCGTCGCGTTGGAAGAGATTCAACGGAACCGGCCGGACATCGTCCTTCTGGACATAGAAATGCCGTTGATGGGTGGTTTCGAACTGCTAAATCACCTCAATCGCGGCCACCTTCCGGCGATTATCATGGTGACCGCATTCGACGAGCACGCGATGCGCGCGTTTGAAGCGGGAGCGATCGACTACCTTCTTAAGCCGGTCAGCCAGACCAGACTGCGCCAGGCTCTTGAGCGCGCGCAGCGTCTGGTGAACAGTCCGCTCAAAGCAGCCGAGCAAGTTGCGCAACTGCAGCAAGTGTCTCCGCAAGGCGCTTCGAAGGTCCGTAAAATCGTCGGCAAGCTGGGCGAAGAGTTCTTTCTGCTCGGACCGGACGAGATTCTGGCGTTCCAGGCGGACGGGGAACTGGTCTGGATCGTCACAGCAAACCAGCGATTCCTTGCAACGCAGAACTTGCGAACAATCGAAGGCCGCCTGAGGGATACGTCGTTCCGCCGCATTCATCGAAACGCGTTGGTGAATATCGAACAGATTCGCAAGATGAGCATGATCACCAGCCAGCGCTGGTTGGTAACCCTCAGCAACGGGCAGCAGCTCGTCGTCAGCAAGCGTCAGGCGAGAAACGTGCGCGACGTACTGAACTGGTGATTGCCTCTCTCGAGGATCAGAAGTGAAAACCGAGGCTGCCGGTAAACGTGCGGGGCGTCACGTAATGTGTGCCGCTGAAGGTCGACAGGAAGTTATAAAGCGCATAGTCGTTCGCAAGATTTATCACTTCCAGGCGCGCACTCCATTTGTAGCGTTCCGTGCGGAACAAGTTGTCATCGCCCAGAGCGAGATCGAATAGGTTCCGCGCGGCGATCCGCGGCGGATTGTGGTCGTGGTCTTCAGTTCCGGGCGCGGGCGCCGAAACCAGAGTCGAACCGTATTGAGAAGCCGCGCACAGGCCCGCAGGACTGATCGGCGTAGTGGGTGTCGCATGTACTGCCCCGCAGAACAGCCCTGCTTGGAATTGCTGATCGGGGCTCAGGTTCGATACGTCGACTTGGGTATCGGAGCCATTGGGGCCATTTGCGCAGTTGCCTCCCGCGCATGGGACGGGTCCGGCGACCAGCCCGCTGTCATAGCGCCAGTTGAACCCGAGCCATGGGCCATTCTTCCAGGGCTGATACTGCAAGTGAGTCGTCTGGTTGAACCGCTCGTCGTGATCGATACGGAACACGGCGTTCGCTCCCTCTGAGGTTGGTGTCACGCCGATGCCGCTCACCTGAGGTTGATAGAAGCGCGCAGCTACCGAAGACATCACGACGAATGCGCTGAGGCCGTGGAAGTTTGGCATACTGCCTCGAATCGCGAACCCCGGAATCTTCGAGCGCGCCCATTCGATGGGATATGTAATCGGCGTGTTGCCAAGCACGCTGAAGTCGTAGGCATTGTGGGTATATTTCCAGATGTACTCGCCATCCAACACGAAATAACGCCCCAAAGCCTGGCTCAGGCCTGCATGAAACTCGTTGCGCAACCCGGGACTCAGCGGGTTCGTGATGCACGGATAGCCCTGCGTAATCGAAGTGAGCGCGTTGAGGGCGGGATCGCCGCACCCAGTACTCGAAAGCACCAGATTCTCGTTGAACGGCGTCTCGAGCGATCGCGCATAGGAGACGCGGATGACTGTGTTGGTTCGCTTCACGTTATAGGCTATTCCGACACGCGGCTCAGCCTGGTTCGCGCTTGCGATGCCGTCGTATACATCGCCTCGAACACCCAGATTGAATGTCCAGTTATGCAGCGAGATCGTGTCCTGTAGAAACAAAGCGATCTCCCGAATATCCGCGTGGCCGTGCCAGCGATACGTTGCGCTGGTTGTTCTCGCGCAGCCGTCGGAAACCGGAAGTGTGCCGGACCGCGTCAGGTCGTAACACCCCAGCAACGACACAAAGGACGGGTTTGGCGACAGGGCGCCCGTGCAGTTCAGTGGATCTGTCATGTCCGATCCTGTATAAGCACTGCCATCCGGATTGAGGCAGACCGCGTTCAAAAGCGGGTTCACAATGCCCAACGTGTCGGTCTCCGTGAGAATCGTATCCTCATAGGTCACTCCGGCTTTGATGTTGTGAATGCCATTTACATAGGAAAGGTCGGAGCGTAACCCGATGTTCGTCAGCCTCCTGTTCTGTCCGACGGTTTCCGACTGCAGGTTGGGTTGCAAATCGGCGAACGGGTTGTCGCTTGGATAGTAATTGTATTGGTCCTGTCGCGCAAACCCGGCCAGGGTGAGCACCGTGTGTGCATTCAGTAGCCGCGTCCACGTTGGAGCTACATTGAAGGTCCGAATCTTCGATCGCTGATCGGCCGGCCCAACCAGAGCCCCATTCGGTCCCAGTCCCCCGTTGCCCACGACGAGGCCCGACCACGCGGTCGCGTCCTCAGCATCGAACGAGTTCGGCGTTTGGAACCAGGATCGCGTGAACTGGAAATTTAAACTGACGCTGTCATCGTTGGTGGGCTTCAAATCGGCGCGATCAAACACATTTTCTTCATTACCGCGGTCGTGCATCACAGAGAACTCCGGTGGATCCAGAAAGCGCCCAGATTGCAGACCGCTCGCTGCGATGAAGTTACCCCACCGTTGCCCGCCATAGGAAAGATCGAAGCCGGTGTTTGCCGTTCCAAACGTGCCGTACGAAGCGGTGATATCGCCGTGCGGTTCGGTAATTCCAAGACCTGATCGTGTGTTAACCACTATCACCAAGCTGGTCTTGTCGCCATACTCGGCCGGAGGGGCTCCTTCGATCACTTCCATCGACTGAACCGCGTCCACCGGCAGTTGATTGGAAAATACTTTGCTTTGTTGATCTGTTATCGGTTGACCATCGACGGAGAACGAGTTTTGCGCGTGGTCGCCCAGTCCGTGGAATAGCCCGTTTGAGTCTGCGGCCACTCCAGGCGCGGCGATCGTAACCAATGAACTCAGTGAGGACGACGGGCTTTCGAGCGGCAGCTTATCGAACAGAGCCCTATCGACGTCCGTGTGTGTCGTCGGCTCGGTCTCAACCAGATCGTTGCCTGCTTCCACTGTCACTGTCGCCGCCTGACTGCCTATTTGCACGTCGATCTTGAGGTCGAGCGGCACTGCTGAACGGACATCGACGTCCGTCGCCGATTCTTGAAAGCCATGCACATGAGCAGTCAGGTGATAGTTATTGAACGGCACATTCGGAAAATCAAAGCGGCCCTGCGAGTCTGTCGTCGCGCTTCGGCTGTAAGCCGTGACGGGATTTGTAATTTCAACCGCCGCTCCGGGAATAGCAGCATTCGATGGATCCAAGACGCTGCCCCGGACCTCGCCAGAACCGGTGATCGACTGCGCGTAACTGAGGCAGCCGGAAGCCAGCAACAAGACGGAATACGCCGCGAGGCGTACCTGAAGCGTTCGCATACCGCAAGTATCCCGGCGGCATGCGGAAACGCCTAACAAAACTCCACGAACGTGCGCTGACTGGAAATGAATGGACTGAATCTTCCGGCCGGCGGATAACTTCAGATCGCGGTTTGCGTCACCCTTTAGCTCGATCGCGCCTGCCTCGTGAGCGGCGCACCGCTCGCAAACCGCGTACAATGTCCTCCAATGCCACTCCCTCCAGGCAACAACGCGACCAGTCCCGCGGTTGACTCGACCGAAATCAAAGGAACGTCCATCGGACTCGCTGGACAACCCGTACCCAAACGGCTCGCATCCATTGACATTTTCCGCGGCTTGACCATGCTCGTCATGATCTTCGTCAATGATCTGGACAGCGTCAAAGGGCTGCCCTGGTGGACCTATCACATGGGTCGCCGCAACGGAATGACTTATGTCGATATGGTGTTTCCCGCATTTCTTTTCATCGTGGGCATGTCGATTCCCCTTGCGGTGCAATCCCGGCTCAAAAAGAACCCGTCCATGCCACGCCTTTGGCTGCACGTGTTTTTGCGGACGGTGAGCTTGCTGGTGCTCGGGCTGATCCTAGCCAACGCCGAAAAAGGAAATCAGTCGCTGATGGGAATCGCGCCCAACTGGTGGGCCTTCATAGCGCTGGTGGGCGCCTTCCTTTTGTGGAACGTCTATCCATCCAAAGCCGCTTCCCAAACCACGCCACGCATTCTGAAGCTACTCGGCTTGGCGATTCTCATAACGCTCTTTGCGATCTTCCGAAGGACAACGCGCAGCGGCCAGGTCGCCTGGATCGACATCTCTTATTGGGAGATCCTCGGCATCATCGGCTGGGCGTACCTGAGCGCCTGCATTCTTTACATTCCGACGAGGCGCTGGCGCTGGGCCCCGCTCGGTTGGTTCATCGCGCTCCTTACGATGAACATCTGCGTGCATGCGAAATTGTGGACCTGGCCCTCGTCCAAGCCTCCTTACTTTTGGCCATTTGGAGCCGGCGACTCGTGCATGATCGTGATGGCCGGCATCGTCACAAGCCGCATCTTTTCCGATCCGCGCGTACGCGATACGCTGCGGCGGAAATTTACGCAGTCTCTGGCTTTTGCCGCTGCCGCGCTGCTAGCCGGATGGGTACTGACCCCGCTGGGCATTTCAAAGATCTACGGCACACCGACGTGGTGCTTGTATTGCATCGCCTCCAGTGTCGCGATTTATGCGCTTCTCTACTGGATCTGCGATGTGAAACGGCATACCGCCTGGGCCGCCATCGTGAAGCCCGCGGGGGCGAACACGCTGACGACATATTTGATCCCGGATCTGTACTACTTCGCCGTAGCCGGCACGGTTCTCGATGGGCCGTTTCCGTACGGGTGGCCCGGCGTGGTGCGGGCAGTCGTTTTCACGTTCGTGATGCTCGGCGTTGCCGCCGCATTCACGAAGGCGAAGATCCGTCTTCAATTGTGATGCCGCTTCAATGCGGCATACACACAGCGTAGAGGTACCAGGCTGCATGCGGCAGCCATTCTTCCGTCCAGCGCCAGTCCTCGTCCTGGCCGGTTTTGGCATAACCTTCGTTGAAGGCGATGCCATCGGGATCGTGTTGCGCAGCGGTGATGCCGTTCACGATCGCGCCCGGCGCATTCGTGTATTTGTAAGACCGGAAGAACATGTACGCGGCATCGCCGTGACCGCTTCCCATCAGCAAGCTGGTATCGAATGGATTGCGCCCCAGAATCCAGTGCAGTTGATTCCAGGCGTAACCGCGGAGTTGTTTCTGAAACTGCGGATCGCCCGCAAAGAGGGGAATGGCCATTCGCGCGGCGCTTGCGAGAGAAGCCAATCGGGCATCTTCGCCCTGCCACCACGGCGCGGCTTCCGTATCGTGTGGAAAAAAGAATGCAGTGCGTACCGAGCCATCGCCCATGCGAACAATTTGCCGCGCATAGCCGAATGGGTTTGACACTTCTTCCGTGACGTGAAGCTCGGATTCGAGTGACCGTTTGACGGCGGCCCGAATCTGCTTCTGCTCCTCGGCATTCGCGAACGGAAGATATTCGAGCAGACTCACGACCGGAAGCCCGGCATCGGATGGATGAAAGAACGGACGCGCAGCATCATCCGCGCGCCAATACGTACGGCCGTCTGCATCGGTCATTAAGGCGGCTCAGCAGGTTTCGGGCGCGTTCATCCGCGGCATGCAGATAGGTTTCGTCCTTCGTCGCCCGATAGAGTTCCGTCGCCGCGAGCAACGCGCAGTAATCGTCCAGGATGTTTTCCTTGCCATCGTTCAGCAGCTCGCGGTTGTGCTGTGTCAAGAACGAAAAAGCGTCCTTGGCTGTTTTGAGGTAGGCGGCGCTCTCGAAATCGCCATGCGCGGGCATCGTGCTCGCGAGCGCGAGGGCTGCGATCGACACGCCGCCACCCGCCCGAAAACTCGCTTCATAGGCGTGCGGTCCCGCGGCAGCCATGATCTGCTCGGTCGAATCCGTGGTGCTCTTCTTGATCTGCGTGCGCCAGTTCGGATTGCCGATTTCGCGATCCTGGGCAAGCTTGCCCGGACCCGGCGCGCTGATCGATTCGAAGAATGATCCACCGGGCCGCGCGATGCGCACAAGAAAGTCGGCCCCGAAAAGTCCCTCATCGAGGATGCGGCGTTCATATTCGCTGAAGTTGTCGTCGCGGCGCTGCTCGAGCGCGAGATAGTCTTTCAACAGCGTCCAGGCAACCAGCGGAACCTGCTGCGGATTGAAATAGGAAGTCAGATTCTGATGCGAAAGGTGGATGCCGTAGTCCCCGGTTGCGTCATACCATCCGCCGTGCACGTCGACAAACTGCCCGGAATGCCCCGGCACCGGAAGATGACGGTCCGCCGCGTCGAACAAACCCGAGGAACGCTGTCCCTTGAAATAGTAGACGACGTTCGATAGCGTGTTGCGCTCGAGGATGTTGTCTTCAATGACAAAGATGCTCGATTCGACAGGACCCGCGGCGGTTTGCGCGCTGACGATGTAGCGGCCCGGCTTTTGCCATGAAGATAGATCGGCGGTCCAAAATGTATAGCCCCAGTGCGCGACTGGCTCGGCAGGCGAAGGCTCAACCGTCAGAACGGTATTCCGGGTAGTCTCATCGAGCAATTTCACCTGGTGGGGCTTGTCGTCGCGGTCGCCTATGAGAATGACCTGTTTCGGAGCGGTCGTTTCATAGCCCACCTGATCGATCAAAACCGTCACCGCGGCTTGCGAAGTAAACGCGCACGCGAGACAGACAAAAGCAAGTCGGTCGAACCTCACTTGGGATTCCTTTCGCCCAGGATCGAAAGCAGCGCGTTTCGCAGAAAGACGTTTTGCACGGAGGACGTGAAGATCTTGTCACCGTGTCCCATGTTGATGTAAATCATCCTGTAATCCGTGTTACTCCAGGCAACCGGCAGGTCGCCCCGTAAAAGCACATCTTTGAAGCCGAGCGGGTAGTTGCCTGGATCGAGCGTCAAAAGCACCTTGACGCGGCTGTCGGCGCGCGGGCTCGGCTTCCAGATATACCACTCGTTCGCTGGCGCTTCGAAGTGCGATGGCAAACCAGAATCAGCCGTCTCGATCGTTAGCTGCGCAGGCAGAGGCGGCCAGTTATTGCTGTAGAAAACAGCGCCTCCGAGAAAGTCCACGAACCACGGCCAGTGCGTATCTTTGTCGTTATATCCGGCGGCATGAAAACCGATCCAGGCACCGCCGTGCTTCATGTAATTCTCGAACCCTTTCCGCTGCGCGTCTGTATGTGGCGAATCGTCCAGCCATAAGACGGCCTTGTATTCACTGAGCTCTTCGCTTGCAAGTTTGTCCCAATCCGTCGAAGGTACAAGGGTGAAGTTGTTCTTCGTCCCCAACTCCGAGTAGAACTGTAAAGCTTGCTCGGCGAACTCGACGTGATCGCTCTCGACGCCGGTCGAATACAGAGCCAGAACACGCGGCTGCGCGGAGCCCTGCGAGGCTGACGCCCACAGGATCGCGTTGTGAAACAGCTTCACAAAATTCGGGTTCTGAAAATGCTCCGGCCGATGCCCGATGAAGATGTATACGTTCCTGGCTTTGTAGTGCTCGTTCGTCCAGACGACCGGGTGGTCGCCCATTTTGATCGGACTGTCCGGATGATACGAGCTCTCATCCACGCTTGCCAACACATGTACTTCCGGGCGAGGAGAGCGGTCGTACGTGTACCACTCCTCCTCATTCACTTCGAAGGTCGGCGGTAATCCCTGCATAACGGGATGTTCTGGCGCTTCGACCTTCACGGTTGCGGACGCGAAAGTGCGGATGTAATCCTTCCAGCGAATGCCGCCCATGAACTGCTGGAACCAGGGCCAAATGGGATACCCATCGAACTCGCCGAGCAGCGTGGCGTGATGAAAGCCGATCCAGCCTCCCTGCCCCGATTCAATGTAATGCTCGAAAGCCTTCGCGGCGACTGGCGTCCATCCGTAAGGCGGGTAGTTAAGCTGAATAAACAGCCGGTGCTGCGCGAGATAAGAGTCGTCGATCTTCGTCGTGTCTTCGAGATAATCGATTGCGAATCCATCTCGCTGCGCCTCCGCATCCAGCCAGTGTTTCGCTGCATCGACAAACGGTTTGTGAATGCCGCCGTGCTCGGCGAGTACGATCACGCGAAAATCTTGCGCCATCAACTGCGATGAGACCAGCAGCAACAATAAACTGGACAGCCGAAACATTCCGATGCCTAGCAGACTAACATCCAACCCCATCGTCCTCACTCTCGCCCTGCTGCTCCTTTCTTCTCTTCCACACTTTTGCCAAAGCGATCCTGCGGGCACGCTGATCAGCAGTAAGGCGGTCGCCTACAATCCTGCTACGGGCAAGACATATATCGCGGACGCAACTCACAACAAGGTCTGGATTGTGAACGCCAGAGCCCACACAACGGTGGGACTCGACGCAAAAGGCCCGTCATCGGTTGCGATCAATCAAACCACGGGGCGCGTCTATGCAGTGCTGGCCGCGGAACACGCGCTCGTTGTGATCGACGCGAACAGCGACCGCATTTTGTCGAAACTGAATGCCGGACCCCATCCCTACAATCTCGCGATCGACGAACGGCTAAATCGTGTGTATGTCAGCAACACCTTCAGCGACATCGTTTCCGTCGTTCACGGAGATACGAACGCCGTCGATTCACTCCATCTCGGGTCGGAAGACGATTTGCTGGTGGATGGCAAGACCAGCCACCTCTTTCTGATCAGCTACGAGGACCCGAATCTCAAAATATTCGATCCAACTACCGGCCGCGTTGACAAGGTCGAAATCGGAGAGCACGTCTGGGCGCTGGATCTTAGTAAAGAGACCGGCACCGTTTACGTGACGCGCGTCGGGGCGGCTCAATTGGTTGCCATCGACGAGCGGACACACGAGAAGCGCGTTGCAACCGTCGGCGCGATTCCGTGTGCGCTCGGGCTCGATGAGGCGGCGCATCGTTTGTTCGTCGTCAACTATGGCGACGGCACCGTAACAACGCTGGATACAACGTCTCTCCAGACGCTTGCCACTGCACAGGTCGGTTCACGTCCTCAATCCATCGTGGTCAGCCCGGAGCAACACAGCATCTATATTGCCAGCGCGCATCGAGGCACAATCGAACGCATGGACGAGCGCACCGGAACCGTGAATGGCAAATCAGCCGAGATACATTCGGTGTTCGGCATCGGGCTGAGCGCTCAGCCGGAAGTACCGATCACCGGCACCTTCGAGGATCCAGGCTGGGCGGAGGTCCTGATTCGTTGAGCAATAGAATAGAGGCGTGCGAGTTCTGCTCTCTGTTCTAGTTTTACTCGGATTGGCGGCTGTACTTCCCGCTCAACTGGCTCCGGCGAACTTTGATATCCGTTTCGATCCCGACGCAAAACTACAGACAGGCGCGCCGATCCCGTATCATATTTCGATCAATGACGCGCTCGGGAAGCCGGTCATCGAAGCCAAAGTCACGCTAATCATCGAACGCGCCGACCACTCGCAGCAGGTTACTTACAAGGCGCCCATGCTGAACCCGGGCGTGTATGTCGCCAAGCCGGTGTTCCCTGCTTCCGGCCAATGGAACGTCACGGTGCACGTTCTGCGGAATGACCGCGAAAGCGCCCGCACCAATAGCTACACGGTTCCCGATTAGCAAGGGGGCTCGCGCGAGTGGCCAGTGGTGAGTGGTCGCGCGAGTGGCCAGTGGTGAGTAGTCAGTGATCAGAAACGAACCCACAGGCCGAAGGCCTATGCCACAGAGCCCGGCGTGCGCAGATTTGAGGGAACGAAGCCATGGAAGCATTGCGATGGTCCTGCGCGCATGGGTGGCGTCCCGGCGCTTACGCCCCGGGCTCAGTTTTGACGGCAAAGATACAAGCACGCTACACAGATATTCGATTGTCAATCCCGAGTTACCGGTGGAAGCCAAGGCCTGTGCCACAGAACCCGGCGTGCGCAGATCTGCCTTTCGTACGTGTTGTCGCACGAGGGGCGTTCGGGCGGCCTTCAAAGTTGGCTGTAAGTTCTTGGCGGGCGACGAGATAGAGTTCTTACGTTCGGCGTGACTTCTGGAAAATTATTAGGCCATGTGCCTGGAAGCGGACGCATCCGCGCCGGCATCAACGACCGGGTTGTAGGTCAACATCCGGCCGCAGCTTTCGCAATACATGATCTGATCGCCGCGCCGCAAGTCTTGAAAGAACTGCGGGCGCAGCATCATCTGGCACGCATCGCAGCGTCCTTCAGAGGCATCGGCAACGACCGTACTCTTAGTCTTCTTACGGATCCGTTCATATTGCGCGTAGACCGCAGGGGTCATGTGATCGATTACGGCTTTGCGCTCGGCTGCCGCTTCGGCCAGGCCCGTCTGATCGGCAGCGGTTCGCTGCTGTGCGCTGCGCTTCTCGGCTTCGATCTGCTCCCGCTCGCGCTTGAGCTCAATCTCCGCCGTTTTGACGTTGCTTTCGAGCGGCTCGGATTGCTCCATCAGATCGAGGATGCGATCTTCCGCCTTTCGGATCTCTGTTTCCGCATAAGAGATCTCGTTCTGGAACGCTTTGTACTGCTCGTTTGTCTTCGCCTGCAGCGTCTGGTCGCGTAATTTCGAGACCTTCTGCTGATGCACTTGGATGTCTCCTTCGAGCCGCTTGCGGTCGCGCTGATTCGCAGCAAGCAGAGCGCGGTCGGCTTCGAGGCGGCGCGCATGACTCTCCAGTTTCTTTTCAATCTCCGCGATGTGCTTCGGGAGCGCGGCGATTTCTTTCTCGAAACCACCGATCTTGCGGTCAAGCGCCTGCAGGCGCAACGCAAGAGCAAGGTCTTCCAGCATTAGAGACGAGCGTAGCAGACCCGCCCTAATGCGCGGCTTTCTTCCTGGGCGTGCGCGAGCTCTGTTTGGACGCTTTAGTCTCCGAGCCAGGCGCTTTCTTCAAGGCCGCCAGGCTGCGCTGAAGGGCGTCTGTAATATCCATCACGGAGCTCGCCGCAACCAGCGGGCGCTCCGGCGCAACCGGTAATCCGGCGCGTTTCTGTTCGATGATCGCCTCCAGTTTTTCGCGATACGTGTCGCGATACTTTTGGGGTTCAAACGGCGCGGCGAGCGATTCGACGAGCTGGTGCGCGAGCTTCAGTTCGCGCTCGTTGACCGCCGTGACATCCGCCCGGTACTCTTCGTCGGCGCGCACCTCGTTTTGATAAAACATCGTATGCGCAAGCAGGCCCAGTTTGCCGGGACGAACGACGACGACGTGCTCGCGGTTGTGCATCGCCATTTGTGCGATAGCCACCAATCCGGCTTCCTGGAGGGCGCGGTAGAGCAGCGCGTACGCCTTTTGCCCCGCCTGCTCCGGAGTGACATAATACGAGGTCTCGAAATAGACGGGATCGATCTCGTTGAGGCGTACGAACTCGGCGATCTCCATTTCGGTCGCGGTTTTGGGCGCAATGTTCTTCAATTCCTCGGGCTCGATCACCACGTAGCGGCCCTTCTCAACCTCGAAGCCCTTGCCCACGGCAGCCGATTTGAGGACCTCTCCGGTATCGCGGCGCATGGCCGCCTGCTGCACACGTTCGTAGACGGGCTCGGGCTCCGGGGCGCGTGGCGGCGGCTCGGGAGCTCTGGCCCCTTTCTTGAGCAGCACCGGCCCTGGCTTCCGAACCTCGGGCTCCGGTTCCGGCTCAGGTTCGAGCTCTTCGGCGGGCTCGGCGGACGCGCGGTAGACGCGGCGGAAGCTGATCCGCTCGGCGCGCGCTGCCCGGAACAGCCGGACCGGAATGGAGATGAGTCCGAACGTCAGGAATCCGCGCCAAACTGTACTCGCCATAAGACCTCCTTCTGTGGGACCCGCTGGTTGCGGGCCGGTTTCTAGTTGATCACGAACAGCTTAGACGCGGGGCGTATGCTCCTCAGAAATTACCCCGGCCGACGATTCAGTATGGTTTCAAAATGGCGCGGCGGCGCACAACCATGATGGAATCGAAATCATGGATGTGAACGCCATCGGCGCGTCGGGCCTGTCGGGCATCACTGCCCTGCCCGAATTGCCGCGGATCGAACCCATCCACCCGGTTACGATTCACAAACCGGCCACCGAGCTCAGCCCGGTGGATGTCGTCTCGGTTCTCGACAGCCTGGACCATCGAGACGCCGAGCCGCTGCAGGAGGTTCTTGAGCCGCCGCCGCAGCCGGAAACCGCCGCGCAGACCGATGCCTTGGTGGCAAATCTGATCCAGCATAGCCGCGTCGGTGAGACGGCGCATGTCGATCCGCTGGTTCGTGAGATCGCGCAGATCGCGCCCGCCATGGCGGAGAGACTGCCGGACCATCCCGACCTGACGCACGTACGTCCCGAAATCACGACGACTTTGCACCACGTCACGCTGGCGGCGAAAGTCGATGCCGAGCACGCCTTGGCCGACGTAGCCTCGCGAGTCGATCCGGAGCATCGCGTCGGAATGTGGCACTCGCAGCCACACGCGATTATCGGGGCTTGCGAAAAGCTGATAGCCTTTGGCGGGCTGAACAACTACCGAAAGGCCGAGCGCCTCGCGATTTCGATGCGGCCCGAAGGGATGATCATCATCGATATCACGCCGGAGCCGGTGATGGATCCGCGCGGCCTTGAATGGCATGTTACGCGGCAGTTCGATTTTCTGATGCGCGGCCCGGTTTTGGGGTTGTTGTTCCTCCTGTTGGCGTTCGTTTTGATTGTGGCGGCGGATTGGCTGCGGTAGGGCATCCGTTTCCATTACTGACCGCAGGGGCCGCGGTTGGGTTTGGGCCATCGTAATGGGTCTTCCTGGGGTGGTTTGAAGGCGTTGGTGTCGAAGATGTGCAGGTTCTGGCCGGGCGGCGCCACTTGCAGTACCAGCGCGACCAGGAATTTGGGTCCCTGCAAATAAAGCACTCGAATCTCGTGAATGCCGGTTGCGAGGCAGGCAGTGCCGCCGCGGGTCTCGGGCGGATGAATCCCGCCGTCGTCAATGATTCTTCGTCCATCGATGTAGAGTTCGCTGCCGTCGTCGGAGGTTAGCTGCCAACGGTAGTCGCCCGGGACGCTCACGTAGAACTTGCCGTGATAGTCGATGGCGAACCATTCGAGGCGGTCCGCCACACCCGGAAACCCTTGTTTGAAATCCTGCGGGGGGACATCGAGCCGCGTTGTGTAGACAGTGGCCTTGATGTGCTTCTTCTTGTTGAAATTGGGCATGCCGCCGTCGTGCCGGCGTACGAAATAGATATCGCCTTCGAGACCCGTGGGCAGCACGACGGTAGTGCCGAAGACGGGGGTCGGCTGTGAATTTGGGGTCTGGCAGAAGGCGGATAACACCGCGACTACTGCGCCGACCAGCGCGCGCCGGATCATGTCTTTTACCTATATCCGAAACGGCCCAAAGGGCCGCTACGTATGTTCAACTAGAACTATGCGCGGTTGCATTTGCGCGATCCTATTATGTGCCGCGGCGGGATGGTGCGCCGGGCCGCCCCCTCCGCCGGGCGCGATCCGGTCGATCATCATCAAGGGCAATAACAAATACAAGTCGGCCGATATCGAGAAGGAAACCGGGCTGACCGTTGGCGAGCACGTCACGGAAGCAACGATCGAGCAGGCGCGCCAGCGGTTGTTGAGTCTCGAATTGTTCAACAATGTCGCCGACCAGTACAAATGGACGCCCGGGGCCCCTTATCAATACGACATTACGTTCGAAGTCAGCGAAATCCCGCAACTGTTCCCTATCCGTTTCGACCGCCTGAAAGAACCCGGCGATCAACTGCAGACCTGCGTGATGAAGCACGTGCCGCTCTATTCCGACGAGATTCCGGCAACGGAGGGCGTACTGCAGCGCTACACACGGGCGGTGCAGGAATGTGTCTCGGCGGCGGGCGATAAGACGACCGTCAAAGCGCATGTCTCGAACGACGACCCGAAAGAAGTGGCCGTCGTGTTTGCACCAGATACGCCGCCGCCCGTGATCTCGCAAGTGGAAATCAGCGGGAACAAAGCCGTCGATACGGGCACGCTGCTGCGCTCGGCCAATCTGGTTGCGATCGGCGTTCCATTGACGGATGAACGGCTCAAGATGCTGCTCGACGGATCGTTGAAGCAGGTTTATGCCGCACATGGTTTCGTCGCGGTGACCTTTCCCAAGGTGGAAGCCGTTCCTTCGAAAGACAGCCAAGGCGTGGTGCTGAAGGTGCAGATCCAGGAAGGTCCGGTCTTCGATTTTGGCGCCATTCGATTCCGCGGTTCCGGCATGGATCCGGACGAAGTGAAAGCGAATGTTCCGTTTCATTCGGGCGACGTTTACAACGCACGCAAAGTGGACGATTTTCGAATTTGGCTGGCGCACCGGCTCCGTCAGGGCGGCCACCTGGATGCTAGCGTAACCTTCGATACGGATACAGATAACAGCGAGCACAAGGTGAGCGTGATCTACAGTGTCGCGCCGGGTCCGGTTTACACCTTTAATTCCCTCGACATACAGGGACTCGATTTGGTGAGTTCGCCTGTGATCGAGAAGTTATGGGGCGAGAAACAGGGCAAACCGTTCAATCCGGACTATCCCGACTTCTTCCTGAAACGGGTGCAGGAACAGAACCTGTTCGACCACCTGGCGGATACCAACTCGGACTACACGGCCGATCCGGCATCGCACAGCGTCATTGTTCATTTGTACTTCAAAGGCGGCAAGACGCGGCAGCAGCGCGCCAAAGAGGAAGAGGAAGAACGGCAGAAACGAACCACGGATGGCGACTGGTCGCCGTTTTAGGTTTACTTCGGGTACATGAAGGGGTAGGCGCGGCGCATCTCGTCCGCGGTTTCGCAGGCCTCCCCGATCTGAATCAATTCCCCTTTGCCGATCCCGGGGCAGGTCTTGCCCGTTTCGTTCCACGCAAAGCGATTTTCGACCAGTTCGGGCCAGAACGGGAAGAGGCGGCACTGGGTTGGCTTGACTTCATGGATCGCGCAGCCTTGGGCCGTGAGGAAGTGGCATTGCTCGCCGAGCGGCTTACGGAAGCGGATGACGTGCTTGTAGCGGACGACATACTCGGCTTCGAACTGGGCCTTGGGCAGCCGCAGATATTTGGCGATACGAGTGACATCCTCTTCCGAGAGGTAGATGAATCCACGCGTCTCGCAGCACTTGGTGCAGCCACGCTGGCAGGTAAAACGTAAACCCTGCATTCCTCAGAATTGTACAATCCGAAGCGTGTCACGGAGTAATTTGGAAAGCGCGCCGCTCGACTGGGAATCGGCGCGAGCTCAAATCATCGAGACCATCGGCCAACGGACACCGGCGGTGGAGACTGTGCCGATTACTGGCGCGCACGGACGGGTGCTGGCCGAAAACTGCATAGCGGATCGGGATTATCCAGCGCTGCGGCGATCATTGCGCGACGGCTTTGCGATAAGGGCGGTGGATGTTCCGGGAACGCTGGAGGTTCGCGGCGAAGTGCGGGCCGGTGAGGGCGAACAAGCTCCGATTCAGAAGGGGCAAGCCCTCGAAATCATGACGGGAGCACCGGTGCCGGCGGGCGCGGATGCGGTGGTCATGGTGGAACATACGGAACGAAGCCAAGGCCGCGTGAAGATCGGCCGGACAGCGGACCTGGGGCAGTTTGTAAACGAGCGTGGGGCGGAGGCGCGCGCAGGAGCCGTGCTGGTTGAGGCCGGCACGCGCCTGGATGCCAGCCATGTGGCTTCGCTCGCGGGCGCAGGCAAGGCCGAGGTCGCGGTCTTCGCGAAGCCACAGGTAGCGATTCTGGCGACGGGCGACGAAATTGTCGATGTGCAGCAGACGCCCGCTCCGCATCAGGTGCGCAACTCGAATTCGTACATGATGGCGGCCTTGGTGGCGGCTTCTGGAGGGCTTCCGCAGATTCTTCCGGTATCGCCGGATCGGGCGGATGCGCTGCGTCCGTTTCTCGAGTGGGGACTGACGACGGAGCTGCTGCTGGTGAGCGGGGGCGTGTCGGCGGGCCGCTACGATCTGGTGAAGCCGGGACTGCGCGAGTTGGGAACTACGTTTGCGTTCGAGCGCGTGCGCATTCAGCCCGGCGGGCCGGTGGCGTTCGGCATGCGGGACAAACGACCTGTTTTCGGGCTGCCGGGAAACCCGGGTTCGACGCTGGTGACATTCCAACTTTTCGCGCAAACGGCGCTGGCGCTGATCGCAGGCGAGAAGACACCCATGCTGCCGCTGCTGACGGCGCGATTTGCCGCTCCGTTCCGGCACAAGCCGGGACTGACACGATTCCTGCCGGCGCTGCTGTCGCCGGACGGAGCCACATTGACGCACATTCCGTGGCAGGGATCGAGCGATGTACCGGCGCTTTCGAAAGCAAATGCGTTCCTGGTGGCGCCGCACGATCGCGAGAGCTGGGAAACCGGCGATGAGATCCGGGTGATGATGAAAAGGTAGGGAACGAACCGAACCGGCAGCCGAAAACGTGGCAAACGAACCCAAGTGAGCAATCAGCTTTCCCATTACGATGAAACCGGCCAGGTCCGGATGGTGGATGTTTCGGGCAAAGCCGTCACATCGCGCACGGCTACGGCGGCGGCGTTTGTGGCGATGAAGCCGGAAGTCCTGGCGGCGCTGCCTGACAACAAGAAGGGCAACCCGCTCGAAGTGGCGCGCATTGCGGGAATCCTGGCGGCGAAGAAAACATCGGAGCTAATCCCGCTGTGCCATTCCATTCCGCTGAGCCATGTAGGTGTGGCGTTTGAAGTGGAGCCGGAGGGCATTGCGATCACAGCCAGCGCCTCGACGGCGGCACAGACGGGCGTTGAGATGGAAGCGTTGACGGCGGCCACGGTGGCGGCGCTGACGATCTACGACATGACAAAGGCGCTGGATAAATCGATCGAGATCCGGTCGATCCATCTAATCGAGAAGACGGGCGGTAAATCGGGCGCATACCGGCGCGAGGCGGAGTGATGCGAGTAGCGATTTTGACGGTGAGCGATTCGGCAGTTGCCGGAACGCGCGAGGATGCGTCGGGTCCGGCGTTGGCGGAAGCGTGCGGGCAGCGTGGCTGGGATGTAGCGCTGCGGGCGATCGTGCCGGATGAGGAGGCCGCGATTATCGAGCGGCTCACAGAATGGGCGGACCAGGAGCGCGTGCCGGTGATCCTGACGACCGGCGGAACAGGCGTGGCGGCGCGGGACGTGACACCGGAGGCAACGCGCGCGGTGCTACATCGCGAAGTGCCCGGAATGGCGGAACTGATGCGGGCGCGCGGCCTGGAACAAACCAAGTTTTCCGTGTTGTCGAGAGGCGTCGCGGGTACGCGGAATGCATCGCTCATTGTGAACCTGCCTGGGTCGCCGCGGGGTGCGGTGCATTCGCTGGCCGCAGTGGCGGAATTGATTCCGCACATTGCAGAACTGTTACAGGGAAAGACAGAACACGCTTGTCATTAGAAGTTGAGGGAACGAAGCCAGCAAAGTAACTCGGGGAGAACATTGAACATCTCACAAAATATGAAGCTTGCACCAGTGTTGGCCTCGCTGCTAACAGTTGCGATGGCTGTACCGTTTGCGGCTCAGACCCTGAAACCTGGCGAAAATCCTTTGCCGCCGGCGCAACCGGGTCAACTGGGACCACCGCCGGAGAAACCCTCGGACGTGAAGAACCAGCCGGAAGAAACGATCGAGACGCCCGCAGGTACGGAGGGCGGGACGTTTGTCACCACCGTACGCAGCGTTCTCGTGCCGACGAGTGTGTACGATCCGGCGAGAAAAGGGTTCGTTAACGGACTCGCTCGCGAAGATTTCGAGGTGCTCGATAACGACCGGCCACAGAAGGTGAGCGCGGAAGTGACGGAAGTGCCGGTTTCGGTGGTCATGCTGGTGCAGGCGAACTCGGACGTCGAGCCGCTGGTGCCCGATTTGCAGCGAGCCGGCGTTTTGCTGCACGGGTTGGTGTCGGGCCAGGAAGGCGATGCCGCGATCGTGGCCTTCGATTATCGAAAAACGGTGCTGCAGGATTTCACCAATAATCCGGACCTGCTGGATGACGCGATGCGTAAGTTTCATACTGGATCGACCTCGGCCGCTTTGAATGATGCGGTACTGTACGCGGCGGGCATGTTGAAGCGCCACGATCCGAACAACTCGCGGCGGCGCGTGGTTTTGCTGCTGAGCCGCAATGTGGATAAAGGCAGCGAAACGAAGCTGCGGGATGCGATTCAGCAGTTGCAGTTCGACAACGTGATCATTTACGCCGTCGATATGTCGCGCTGGAAGAGCGCGTTTTTCAAGAAACCGGATTATCCGCGCCCAGCGAACGGAGGCGTGCCTCCGGATGCGCTGCCGGATGTGCGCGGTCAAGTACAAACGCCGAACGATGTCGCGCAATCGCAAACGGGCAACTGGCTGAATCTGATTCCGCCAGCGGCGCATAACGTGAGCGATTTGTTTAAACGCTCACCCGCGGAGGCATTTTCGTACTTTAGCGGCGGCGAAGCGTTTTCGTTCTCGAATCTGAAATCGCTGGAACAGGCTATCACTGCGATTGGCGCGGATCTGAACAGCCAGTATTTGCTGACATATATTCCGAGCAAGCAGACACAAACCGAACCGGGATTCCATACGATTCGCGTAGAGGTGAACCGGCCAGGGCTCAAAGTGCGTACGCGCCCCGGGTATTGGTGGGGCGGCGGCCAGACGCAGTGATTTCAGTGGTGAGTGGTCAGTGGTGAGTGGTCAGATAAAACGGCGGGTTCAGCGGCAACACGGTCGTCAGGGACGCCAGTGGTCAGTGGTGAGGGGTGAGTGGTGAGTCACAGATCAGAGCTTCGATTCTAGGCGTTTGGTGAGTCCGTGCAGCATCATGCGAAGCTCCGTGATTCTGGTTTGCGTTTCGGTTAAGTCTGGCTCGTTCAGGTACCCCAGTTTGACGGAAAGCAACAGAAGCGTGTCCAGTTCCGCCAAGCTGCCGCGCGCAATCGAGAGATGTTGAAGAAATTCTCGCGTATGCTGGCGCGCTTGGCCTTCCGCTATGTTGGCCGGATCGACACCGCAGCACGCCGCAGTTGGTCCGTTAGCCGATAGGTCTCGTGCTTCGGAAATTCTTTCAACAGCCCGTATACCTGCGGCGCTAACTCCATCGCCGCCTGCCATACCTTGAGGTCGCGGTAGCTCTGAATCATCTTTTCATCTGATCACTGGAGTTTTTCCTGGCCGGTGGCATAGCGGACCAAGGCATCCGTGTCGAACGGTTTGTTGGCTTCGCGCGCCTGGTTTTCGAGCTGTTCGAGGAGTGTTTCGTTGGCGCGGCAAGTCGGGCAATCGCATTCGCGTTTGAAGGGCGGCAGGTTGAAGACCGGGCCTACGTGGCCGTCGCCCGTTTCCGCTTCCCGTTTAATGGCCTCGAGCCACATGTCGATCGTCATGCGCTGCAGAGCGAGACCTCCAAAGCGGCGATGGTCTTCATCGGCAACGCCGGTCCAATCGTACTCAGGCGGGATGCCGTCGGGGAAATTGAGGCGGCGAATCACACGGTCCGGTGGCGGCAACATGGCTTGGCCTTTGCGGATCAAGTCTTCGTTCGTAGGATAGAGCGTGGTGACGGTTTTGCCGTCAACAATGCGGATCTCGGCCCACTGCTCGAGGCGAACGTACTTCTTGCGGTTCTTCGGATGGCGCTGGCCCTGGAACATGCGGCCGGCGGGCGTGGCGGGCTCGGGGGCGGATTTCGCTTTACCATTTTTGCCACGGCCCGGCGTTTTGGTCTTTGGGGTGGCGTACCGGCCGAAGTCTTTTGGATTCATTGCTGGGACCTCATGTTGTTCAAATAGCTTGGGAGTGAGATACTCCAGAGGCAAATGGCGCAGGCGCAGCCATCGTCTTCGCGATGCGTATCGAGTGGCAAGGAGCTGAGAAAGCGCTCCCGCACTTTTTGTTTGATCTCGCGTTCTTCGCCGGTGAGTGCAGTGTCGCGCAGGACAGCGTCGGCCCACCATTCGGCGCGGCGCTGCTGCTGCGCAATAGAGGACTGCATACGATCGATGGCTCGGAGAGCCTGGTGAAAGGTACGTTCGTCTTCCATGCGATAGCGGCGAAGCCGCGCGTAGATTTCGTGCTGTTCCCTGGTCCAGGAGGCAGGGCCGGCCGTTTCGTTGTCGAGCTGGTGCGCGTAGTTTTCAAGATCACGCTGGCTGCGGTTCAGGGCCCATTCCGATTCGATGACGCGCTGCACTAGTCCGATTTCGGCGTCACTGGCGGGTTGGTAAGAGTCCAGCCATTTGGCGGAAATGTGTTCGTATGCGGCAGGATCCTCGTGTTTATGGAAGTGGACGCGCCGCTGCGGGCAAGGCCGGCCGCCCGGATCCGGATCTCGATGTCGTGCCATGCGATTTCGCTGCCCAGTGTTCCAGAGGTAGTTGCGGCGTGAGGCTTCGGGCTGGGTTAACCGCTTGAAACTGCGGCGGAAAGATTTTTCTGGCACATTTGTGATTGCTCTGCAGCAGCGCTGGGGCGATTCGTTACTATGTGCACAATTGTGTTGCAACGGGGCGGACACGGCTGTATACTCCCTGGCAACTTCTTAATCCTCCGAGAAGCCGCTAGCGAGGCTGAACTGTGATCTATTTCAGAGACTTTGTGGCGTCCAGCGCCAATTTGCCCAACCCCGATCCTCTTCGGCGAGCGCAAAACCAGCTCAACAAGGGAGACATTCTATTCTCGGCCACGAGAGCCTTTCAGCTCACGTTGGAAACGGACGGCAATCTTGTACTGTATGGGCTTGACGATACTTCGCTCAGCGGGGCACTGGTCCCACCGCCTCCTCAGCTCATTCCGGGCGCCAAGTACACGAAAGTGATTTGGGCTTCCGGAACGAGTGCGACGCGTTGCAACATGCAGACCGACGGCGGTCTCGTACTCTACGATGCGGAGGGAGGCCAGATTTGGAGTTCCTTCACCAACGGCAATCCCGGCGCGTTTCTCAGGTGCCAGGATGACGGCAATCTTGTAATCCTAGCGCCGAACGGGACCGTTATCAAAAATTCAAATTCCTACGCGGGTTCGCGCTGAACATCGGGAGATTCTTTCATGATCTATTTCGAAGATTTTGTGGCGTCCAGCGCCAATTTGCCTCAGCCCGACCCTCTTCAGCGAGCGCAAAATCAGATCAATCCCGGAGATATCCTGTTCTCTGCCACCGGAGCCTTTCAGCTCATCCTGCAGACCGATGGGAATCTTGTGCTGTACTGCATTGAAGATACTTCGCTTCCCGGCGACCTGACCTTGACCAATGCACAGTACACGAAAGTGATTTGGGAATCCCACACCAATGGCCAGGGCACCGTGCGTTGCAACATGCAGACGGATGGCAATCTCGTGCTGTACAACAGCTCTTCGAAAGCGCTTTGGAACTCACAAACCGAAGGGCATCCCGGAGCGTTTTTCAGGTGTCAGGATGACGGGAATCTTGTGATCTATGGTTCCAACGGAGCCGCCCTTTGGAATTCAAATACTTATGCGGGGCCACGCAGCGGGCCCTCCCTCGGCGGCAAAGTCTTTTCACCGCCGCCGCCACCCCCACCGCCTCCACCGTCCCCGCAACAAGTATGGTCAGAGCCGGGCCAAAACGGCATGACGCTCATTTTTGGATCAGGATTTCCCAGTGATGTGTGCACCGTCACCGGTACTGGTCCTGACATTGACTGGGGATTTATTCCCAAGGCGAACGCGACTGGAAACATCACAAAGGGCATCCCCATCCAGGGTCCGTGTTCCTTTAATAACAACGAATCGTATAACATCAGCGTGAGCTGCCAAGGCCTAGCCCAACCGGTGCCCCACACAATTAACTGCCCGCCTTAAGATTGCGAGGGCAAAAGGGAACATTCTCACCTTGCCGAGTGAAGAAGCCTCGGCTAACGGTAACGGAGCTGCTGACGCAGAAGTCGCAAACATTGGTTTATCCATAGGCCCCGGGCCAAGTGCTGCGTCCAATTTGCCGAGGCTGCCCAGTGTTCCAGCGACTGGTTGCGGCGTGGGGTTTCAGGCTGGGTTAATCGATTGAAACTGCGGCGGAAAGATTTTTCCGACACATTTGTGATTGGCCGCATTCCGTTCCCATCCTCTTTGCATCTTGCATTTGCCGAATGGGTGTGATACAACCCCTTGCAGAATGGCAACGCCCGCAGCAGCACTCGATCAGGGCGCAAACGTAACGTCTCGGTACCTGAACGGCTACCGTCTGACACACACTCTGGGCGGCCTCAGCCAGATGGTGAAAGGGGTCAGTCTCCTCGCCGGCATCTTCGTTATACTGTTCGGCACGATCGGAAGTGCGACGGTTATGCGGCCCAACCCGGGCATGGTCGGGTTGATCAGCATCCAATCGCAACACTACGTCTATCTTCTTTCCGTCATCTTCTTCGGCGCCTTAGTCGCGATGGTTGGCTGGGTTTTCGGCATTCTTTTGGAAGCCTACGGGGAGCACTTGAAAGCGTCGCTCGATGCTGCTGTGAACGGGTCGCCGTTCCTCAGCAATATCGACCGGGCGAAGCTTATGCGCCTCGGCTGACTCTTCAACGGCATAGCTCTCGTACGGCGGATACGATGGCGTCCGGGCGATCAGCCGGCATGTCATGACCGCTGTCCCGCACAATCATGCGCTCGCCTCGGGTGGAGAGGTGCTTCAATCGCAATTGCAGATCGTTTATCCAGGTATCGGCGTACGACTTCTGGTCGGGTTCAGTTAAACGCGTTTTTAGGCCGGCATCAATGACGTTTGCGGCCGTCAGTACGATCAGCGGCTTATCGCGGATATGATCCGCTGCACGCGCCTGCTCGGCACTCAGTTGGATATTATCGAACTCGCTTGCTCTGGCCTTCAGGTACTTCGATTGAAGCAGGATGGGCGGGGGTGCGTAGCCTTCGACGCGGAGTTGCAGGCGGGCAATTCCGAGACCGATGTAGACGGGCGCCCAGAACGCCTGCCGTGCGGCTCGCTGTCGCATGGCCCTGCTGAGGTCAGCCCAAGCCTTCGGCAACAGGCGGTATTGGTCTTCCTGCGTCGCATCGACGAGCACCAATCGAGCCACTTCATCTGGATATTTTCCGTTGAAGACACGCATGTTGAAGCCGCCGAAAGAATGCCCAACGAGGACGTAGGGCGGATGCTCGCCAGCCGCTTGCAAGGAAGCGTGCAGTTCGGAAGCAATTCGGTCGCTGGTGCGCGGCATCGGTCCCGGATCGCTGTACCCGTACCCGGCGCGATCATAAGAGCAGACCCGAGCAAAGCGCGCGATTTCCGGCTGCACGCGCCGCCAAGTTTCCAGCGAATCGAGAAGCCCCGCATCCAGCATGACCGTGGGACTGCCCTGCCCGATGCAGTACACGTTTAAGCGGAACGCTCCGACACGGATAAGATGGCCGGGATGCGGAAAACGCGCGGCATCGGCGCGGGAGGAAAGGGCCTGGTAACAAGCTCCTGCGGCGAGTGCGAGGGCAACCGTGCATACGAAGAAAGCGAAAGTGGTCCGGCTGGATCGCACTCTCTCAGTGTCAATCACGCATCAGGAGCACACCGATGAACGCCGCGATGCGTTTGGGTAGTGCACATTCCGGTGCTTACGCTGCTGGCTCGGTTTAGGAACATTTCCGCTACCAATCGCTGCCGCTCATGGCTCTGATGGGAATGGGCGGATCGCGCGGCCCCAGTATGTTTTAGGCGAGAAAGCCCGGGCAGAACATAGTTCTCCCGGGCTTCGGTGGAGCTGATCTGGATTTGAAGTTTACTTGACTTCGACGGTGGCGCCGGCGTCGGTGAACTTCTTTTTGATGGTCTCGGCTTCTTCCTTGGAGACGCCTTCCTTGACAGGCTTCGGCGCGCCGTCGACCAGGTCCTTGGCTTCCTTGAGGCCCAGGCTGGTGACTTCGCGAACGGCCTTGATGACGTTGATCTTGTTGGCTCCCGCCGCGGTGAGGATGACCGTGAACTCAGTCTTCTCTTCAACCGGGGCCGCTGCCGCAGCGCCGCCCGCGGCCGGAGCAGCTACTGCGACCGAAGCCGCCGCCGCCGACACGCCCAACTTCTCTTCGAGCAATTTGACGAGCTGCGATGCTTCGAGCAGCGTCAAGCCTTGAATCTGTTCTGCAATTGCGTTGATATCCGCCATTTTCTTTCTCTGAACTCCCTATTACTCTCTTTGTGCTCAATTTGCCGGCGGATACCCCGACCGGACAAAACTCATACGTTTACTGCTACTGCTTGAACTTGTTTTCCTTACCCGCTTGATCGAGGACCACCGCGAGATTGCGGCCGACGCCGTTGATCGAAGTCACCAGGCGCGTTGCGGACGCGTTGATCAGGAATAACAACTTGGCAAAAATCTCTTCCTTAGGCGGCATCGCCGCAAGGTCGTTGATGGCTCGGATGTCGATGGCGCGGCCTTCGACGATGCCGGCTTTGAATGTGAATGCGGGGTTGTCCTTCGCGTATTTGGTGAGCGCTTTAGCGAGCGCTACCGGGTCGCTCTTGGTGAACGCCAGCGAGGTCATCCCCTTCAGATCGCCCAGCACATCCTGCGAGGAGGTACCTTCGGACGCCTTGGCCGCGAGGTTGTTTTTGATGACTTTGTAGTCGCCACCCGCTTGCCGGATGGTCTTCCGCAGTTCGAAATCCTGCGCGACGGTCAACTTCTCGTAGCCGGCGACGAAGATGTTCTTGTTCTCCTCGATGGCTTTTTTGAGCGCGTCGAGGTCTTTTTTCTTCTGGTCTTTATCCTTCATTGCGTCACCTTGTTTTACAACTTCGCCTAGCTCAGAAACTCATTCCGCGGTCAGGCAGCAGCCTTCGCATTGAACGGGGTCGTGTCCAGCGGTATGCCCGGCCCCATGGTGGAACACAGGGTAGCCGACTTCACGTACTTCCCTTTGGCCGCCGAGGGCTTCGCCTTCACAACTGCCTGGATGAGACTGCTGGCGTTTTCGATGAGCTTGTCCGTATCGAAACTCACCTTCCCAACTGGCGCATGAATCACGCCCGTCTTGTCGACTCGAAACTCGACTTTACCGGCCTTGATCTCGCGTACCGCATTGGCTACGTCGGTCGAAACCGTGCCGGTCTTCGGGTTGGGCATGAGACCACGGGGCCCGAGCACTTTACCAAGGCGGCCGACCGAGCGCATCATGTCCGGCGTTGCGATCACGGCGTCGTAGTCGATCCAGTTTTCCGTCTGGATGCGGGTGACCATTTCCTCGCCACCGACAAGATCCGCACCGGCTTCCTGAGCTTCGCGGAGTTTGTCGCCCGACGCGATCACCAGGACGCGCTTCGATCTGCCAAGGCCGTTGGGCAGGACCACGGTGCCGCGAACCATTTGATCGGCGTGTTTGGGGTCGACGCCGAGACGCATGTGCACCTCGACTGTCTCATCGAATTTCGTAAACTTGATTTTTTGAACGAGGTTAACGGCTTCGGTGAGCTGATAGGGGCGCGCCTCTACCTGCTTCGCCGCGGCCTCGTACTTCTTACCGGGCTTCTGGCTCATAATTTGACTGGTCCAAACGGCTCAGGCCCAAACAGCGCCTTTGCCTCCCAAGGATGACTTAGAAAAGTCTGGTTGGAAAACCTCACAACAGATTAGCACAATCGTAAGGCTAGATGCGACACCTGATCTTCCATAAGCCGTTCAATGTACTGTGCCAGTTCACGAACGCGGGGCTGGAACGCAGGACTCTGGCCGAGTATATCGATGTTCCGGGCGTGTATGCAGCGGGGCGGCTCGATTACGACAGCGAGGGCTTGGTGCTGCTGACGGATGACGGGGCGTTGCAGCACCGGCTGACGGACCCGAGGTTCGCGCATCCGCGGACGTATCTGGTTCAGGTGGAAGGGGAGATCGGCGACGAGACGCTGGCGCGCATTCGGAAGGGCGTGGAAGTGCAGGATTACGTGACCCGGCCGGCGCAGGCCCGGGCGGTGAGGAACCTTGAGATAGAACCGCGCGATCCGCCGATACGGTTCCGCAAGGACATTCGGACCTCGTGGATTGAGTTGACGCTGAGAGAGGGACGGAACCGGCAGGTCCGGAGGATGACAGCGGCAGTCGGATTCCCGACCTTGCGGCTGATACGGACTGCGATCGGGTCGATCCGGCTGGACGGGTTGAGGGCGGGTACATGGCGGGAGTTGAGCGAGCGCGAGGTCAGGGGGCTGCGGCTGGCCCGGGAGCGCTGAACGCTTTTGGTGACCTTCTTTGGATATGCTTGGGACCAGGATGGCTTCTTCGCTCGATCCGGCTCCGGAACCACGGCAGTCCGCACTGCGCAAATTGCTGCCCGTCACGACGGTGGGTATCCTCATTGCGGCGGGATACACAGGCTACACGCTGTATTCGCGGCATGAAGCGAATGTGGAGGCGCAAAAGGCGGCGGAACAGCGCCAGCACGAGGCAGAGCAGCAGGCCAATGAAGGGATTCTTCAACACGGCGAGCTCTCGATTCTGACGTTTGGGGCGGATAACGGGCTGCTCCGGCGTGGCGAAACGACGGAGCTCTGCTATGGGGTCGTGAATGCCAAATCGGTGAAGATCGATCCGCCTGTCGAGGAAACGAAGCCATCGTACCGGCATTGCCTGCAGATTGCGCCGCGCAAGACGACGACCTACACCCTAACGGCGACGGGCAGTGATGGGCAGAGCAAGACGTCGACACTGACGATCCAGGTTCGCTGAGCGACCTTTGCCAGCGAAAGCAAACGAAACAACGTTTACGTCAAAACGCAATCGAGAAAAATATCGGGTGCTGCTGAATCTTGTGTTCGGAAGCCCCCTAAGTCGATAGGAGCCGCGCGCATTCCGGCCAGATTGCGGTTGCTTTCCTTTGCTTTCTTTTTTCGTTGACAGAATTGTCCTATGGCCTTACAATCCCGCTAAGGCAGGTACCCCCTCTTAGTCGAAAGGCGGTAACCACTGCTTTAGGAGTCTTAATGCCAGCAAAGCTTTCCATTCTTGCCTCAAGGCTCAGTTGCGCCTTGCTCATATCTCTTGCCGTGCCCATCACATCGCTTGCCCAGCAAGTCACGGCATCCATCACTGGTCAGATCACCGATTCTTCAGGCGCGGTTTTGCCGGGCACGCGGGTGACCGCGACCAGCATTGAACGCGGAACGGTGTACACCGCCGATACCAACAATGACGGCCGATACACGATTGTGAACGTGCTGGTGGGCACATACAACGTAAAAGCCGAGAAACCCGGGTTTGAAGTAGCGGAGCAGAAAAACATCACGCTCCAGCTAAATCAGATTGCGAAGATCGACTTTGGCATGCAGGTCGGCAGCGTGTCCACGACGGTGGAGGTAAACTCCCAGGCGCCGGTGCTGCAAACGGAATCAACGCAGCTCGGGCAGATCATCGACTCGCGCACGAATACAACGCTGCCGCTCGCGACGCGAAACTACGTTCAGTTGACGTTGCTGGCTCCGGGCAGCACACACCCGGACCCCTCGACGTTCACGAACGGACAAACCACTGCTAACAGCGGACGCCCTTACGTGAATGGCAACCGCGAACAGGCCAATAACTTTATTCTGGACGGCATGGATAACAACCAGGTGTCGGACAACCTGGTTGGCTATGCGCCGAGCGTGGACGCGATTCAGGAGTTCAACGAAATCACGCAGAACGCTCCGGCCGAGTTCGGCAACTTCATGGGGGCGATCGTCAGCACACAGATCAAGTCCGGTACGAATTCGTTTCATGGCGACGCGTTTGAGTTTTTCCGGAATGATGTGCTGAATGCCAATGAGTGGTCGAATAACTTTCTGGGCAATCCCAAGAGTAAGCTGCGCTGGAACGAGTTTGGCGGCACGTTCGGCGGTCCGGTTTTGAAGGACAAGCTGTTTTTCTTTGTGGATTATCAGGGCTCACGATTTGATACGCCAACATCGGTATCCGCTACCAGCGTCCTGACGCCGCAAGAACGGACGGGCGATTTCTCGCAACTGCTGCAAGGGTCGACTCCGATTCAGCTTTATAACCCGTATTCGACATCAATCATAGGCGGGAAGGTGCAGCGCACTCCGTTCCCGAACAACAAGATCCCTGCAAACCTGCTCGACTCTGTTGCGCTGAACATCGTGAATTCGTCGGCTTACCCGACCCCGACCGGATCGGGTCTGCTCAACAACTACAGCTACGCGAGTCACAGCGCGATCAACGGGGATCAGGGCGACGCGCGTGTGGACTGGACAGTTTCCGACAAAGATCGTGTCTTCGGGCGATTCTCGCGCAGCATGATCAACAATCCGTCGACGAACACGATGCCGCTGTTCTATAACAGCTTCGCCAATTACCCGACGTGGAACGGAGTCCTCGATTACGTGCGTACGGTCTCACCAACTGTCGTCAACGATGCCCGGTTCGGGGTCAATTACGTGCTCGTCAATAACGGAGCCGCCGCCGGTACGTCGAGTCTGGCGAACTTCAACCAAACGGTAGGGCTGCCAGGCATCCCGTCGGTCTTTCTTCCATCGATGAGCTTCAGCGGCGGTAATGCCGCGAGTATTGGAAACTCTGACGTTTACCAGTTGTTCGGTGACACAGTGATTCAGTACGAAGACACGATGATCATCAGCAAGGGCGTACATACGATGCACCTCGGCTTCCAGGGCTGGCGCCAGCGCATCGATACGTTCTACTCGGGGAATAACGGTTTAGCCGGCACGTTTACATTTGACGGCCGTTATACCGCGGGCCCGAATCCACTGGCTACATCCGGTAGCGGAAGCGGAATTGCAGAAGCAGACTTCCTGCTCGGCTTGCCATCGCAAATCGGCGCCGGCGTACAAGGCGGGACCTGGGGACAGCGCTCGAACATATTCGCCGGCTTCTTCCAGGACGACTGGCATGTGACCTCGAACCTCACGTTAAACCTGGGGCTCCGCTACGAACTGCACACACCCTGGGCGGAAGTGCATAACCGGCAGTCGAATTTTGGATTGATTTCCGGCGCACTTGAGATTGCCGGGCAGGATGGCAATAGCGACGCGCTGTACAACCAGTACAACGGGATCACCAATTACCAGCCGCGAGTTGGCTTTGCATGGAACGTGACGCCTTCGAACGTAGTGCGCGCGGCTTACACCCTTTCGACTTATCTCGAGGGGACGGGTACGAATCTGCGGCTGCCGATTAACCCGCCGTTTGCGCACGAATCGAGCGCCGACTATACCTCGCTCGCGTTCCCTACTTCAACGCTATCGGATGGTTTCCTTCCGTTCAGTGGAGCGGTGGCTGATCCTTATGCGGGCGCCACTCTGCGCGTGTGGGATCCGAACGTGAGGCCGGCTGTGGCGAATCAGTGGAACTTCACTCTGCAGCACCAGTTCGCGTCCCAAACAACCTTGCAAGTTGGCTATGTGGGCCAAAGAACCACGCACTTGATGGTTCCGATGCCCTATCTGCAAAAGCTGATGTTGCCGGACGGCACGGTTCTTCCGAGCGAGTATCTCTCTGGGAATCCGACATTGCAAAGCGATATCAGCCAGATTTCCGGAACCGCCTCCAACGGCAACCAGAGCTACAACGCGCTACAGGCGGTACTTTCGAAACGGCTCACCAATGGACTTGAATACAACGTGGCGTATACGTATTCCAAGTGCCTGACCGATTCGAGCGGCTACTACGGCTCGTGGGGCGGACAGACCACACCGACTTCACCGTACTGGCAGAACCTGTACGACAAGAAGGCGGAATGGGGCCCCTGCTACTACGATGTGACTCACATTCTGACTGGCTATGCCACCTATGATTTGCCGGTCGGCCGCAATCGCGCGTTCGGCAAGAACATGAACCGTTTTGCGGATGCCATCGTGGGCGGCTGGCAAGCCAACGCGATTGTCACGTTCCATACGGGTTATCCGCTGACGATCTCAGCGGGCGACGCGTCGGGTACCAACTCTCGCGGCTCTCGCGCCAATTGTCTTGGGCCGGCGACTATCTTTGGTAGACAAAATTCGTCACAAGGCGGCTATCAATGGTTCGATCCAAGTGCATTCGGTCCAGAGACACCGGGCAGTTTCGGGACCTGCGGCGTCGGCACGGTACGCGGGCCGGGGTTGCATACCATGGACTTCGCGCTCGACAAATACTTCAACTTCACCGAGAACAAGCAACTCGAGTTCCGGGCGGAGGCGATCAATTTGACGAACACGCCGATCTTGAACTCACCTAATGCGGGCCTGGGCACAACACTCGGGCTGATTCAAAGTTCACAAGGAGCGAGAAACATACAATTTGCTATGAAGTTCCTCTTCTGATGCAAAGTTTCTTTTCGGCGAGCGTAGTGACTCTATTGGCGGCGGTCTCCATGACCGCCGCCGATGGGAACCAGGCGCTCCAGTTGGCGGCTACGGGCCATTGTGCTCAAGCCGTTCCCCTCCTTTCCGCGGCATTCTCGCAGAGTTCCGGACCCGAAGCGAAAAAGATCGGGGAAGCCGGAGTGAGATGCAGTCTGGCCTTGAACGACTCCTCCCATGCGGTGTCCTTCCTGACGGGTCTGCAGCGGCGCTTTCCGCACGATCCCTCCGTTTTGTATTTGGCGACACACGCTTACTCCGACCTGTCGATGCGGGCGTCGACTGAACTGCTGAACACGGCTCCGGGTTCGGTCGAAGTGCATGAGTTGAACGCGGAGGCGCTCGAGAGCATGGGCAAGTGGGATGACGCGGCTGCCGAGTATCGCGCCATTCTGGAGAAGCATCCGGACACGCCTGGCATTCACTACCGGCTGGGACGAATTTTGTTATCGAAGCCGGATCCGTCTGATGCCGTGAAGGCGCAGGCGAAACAGGAATTTGCAGACGAATTGAAAGTCGATCCGAACAATGCGGGGGCGAATTTCGTGCTCGGGGAGTTGGATCGGCAGGCGGAAGACTGGGCGGACGCGGCGCGGTATTTCACGAACGCGATTCATGACGACGCCGGGTTTTTCGATGCGTATCTAGGGTTGGGGCGAACGTATGTGGGGTCAGGCGAGTTTGCGAAATCGGTCGCGCCCCTGGAGACCGCGGAGAAGCTGGAACCGGATAACGCGGAAGTGCATTTTCAACTCTCCACGGCTTTTCATAAATTGGGGCGTGCGGGGGACGCGGACCGGGAAGCGAAACTGCATCAGGATGCGATGAATCGGGAGCAGAGAGAACGGGATCGCATGCACCAGGAAGTTACGGGTTCGGCGGCGGCTCCGGCGGATCAGTAGTGCGGGTGGAGTGAGCGGTAAAAGGCTAAAGGCGTTGTGAGTGCGCGAAGATTGTGGCGCACGCTCCGTTACCGTCGCGCCTCAGTTTCGAGGGTGCACAGAAAAGACTCTAAGGAGTTGGAAACATTGGTGAGCCGGCCGGGACTCGAACCCGGGACCACCGCATTAAAAGTGCGATGCTCTACCAACTGAGCTACCGGCCCGCACCTCGCTAACGAGGCGTAAGTTCCAGGGTAACATTGCGGTCTACGCATGGTCTTCAGATAGGTCAGGCAAAGTTTATGAATGAACCGATTGCACGAAAAACGAGGCTGAGCTTATCGGAAAATACTGCCTCGTGGCTAACGATTGCGGGTCTGTCGGCGGCCGCGCTGTACGGAGTAGCGAAAGTGGCTGGACTGGCGCGGCGGCGGCCCGTGAGTCTGCGCGGGAAAGTGGCGCTGGTGACGGGCGGGTCGCGCGGTTTGGGACTTGCTTTAGCGCGGGAACTCGCGGAGTATGGGTGCGAAATCGCGTTGTGCGCGCGGGATGAAGAGGAACTGGGCCAGGCAGCGGAACAGATTCGGGAACTGCGAGCGGAAGTGGATGTGTTCGCGTGCGACCTTTCCCAGGCCGACCAGATTGAACCGCTGGTGCAGCGTGTGCTGGCTCGCTTTGGGCACATCGACATTCTGGTGAATAACGCCGGACTCATTCAGGTTGCGCCGTTCGAAAGCCTGCAGCGGACCGATTTTGAAGCTGCGATGGATCTGATGTTCTGGGCTCCGGTGAACCTGACGCTCGCGGTGCTGCCACATATGCGGAAGGTCGGCGGCGGACATGTAATCAACATCACGTCTGTGGGCGGAAGAGTGGCGGTCCCCCATTTACTGCCGTATAGCTGCGCGAAGTTTGCGTTCGTGGGGTTCTCTTCCGGGCTCAGCGGGGAACTTGATCCGAACGAGATCCACGTGATGACGGTGGTACCGGGGCTGATGCGGACGGGCTCGTATTTGAACGTGCCGTTCAAAGGGCAGAGCGCGAAAGAGTTTGCCTGGTTTGCGCTGCTTGGTAATCTGCCCGGGTTCTCTGTGTCTGCGGAGTTTGCGGCGCGCTCCATTCGGGAGAGTCTGCAGCAGCGGCGAGCGGCCTGCACGATTTCCCTACCCGCGAAGATCCTGATCCACGCGGAGGCGCTGCTGCCGGATGCTACGCGGACGGCGATGCAGTTGATGAACCAGTATTTGCTGCCGGCGGCTCCGGGGCAAGCGGGCGTGGCATCGGGCAAGCAGATCAACCCGCGGTTTGGGATGTGGTTCCAAGCGCTTACGCGATTGGGACAGATGGCAGCCCAGGAGTTAAACCAGAAGCCAGCGCATAGCGCGTAACGAAATTCAGCTAACACCATCCATAGGGAGCGAGGGTTAGTACATAACTCGTCGCGATTCCGTGGTCACAAGGGCGAATTTTGTCGATTTCGCGTTTTTTATTCCGGAGCTTCCTCCAGGCCGGGCTGGAATGCTCGACTCACATCAACAGGCGAGGCGTCCGGCTGGATTTGCTGGAATCGACTCGGCATTCGTGTTTGGCGCGGGAGGACTTCGAGAGGCTGCGCCGCTTCGGGATTGCGACAGTGCGGAGTACGGCGCGCTGGCACCGGATTGAACGCACGCCGGGCAGGTACGATTTTTCTTCGCTCGACTGGCAATTGGATGCAGCGGCAGAATCGGGTATCGAGTTAATTCTCGACATTCTGCATTTTGGCGTTCCCGAGCATATAGATGTTTTCTCGAGGGAATTTCCGAAGCAATTCGCGCACTTTGCTGCCGCATTGGCAGAACATCTGGTGCGAAGAAGCGATTTCTGCCCTATTTTGGCCCCGGTAAATGAGATCAGTTTCCTGTCCTGGGCGGGAGGCGAGAAGGCTGCGATCTCGCCCTTTGCTGTCGGGCGCGGGCGTGAACTGAAGCGTAACCTGGTGCGGGCGGCGATTGCGTCAAGCGATGCGCTGTTCCAGATCATCCCGGGCGTGCGGTTGATCGCTCCGGAGCCGGCGATTCACATTGTGCCGAATCCGATGTTTCCGGAACTTGCGGAGGAATGCCTGCGCTACACCCTGGCGTACTTCGAAGGATGGGATCTGCTGAGCGGGCGATTGGAGCCGGAACTGGGCGGCGCGCCGAAGTATCTGGACGTTATCGGAGTGAACTTTTATTGGCGCAACGAGTGGGAACACCATGCGGGACCGCTCGACCGGAAAGATCCGCGATGGCGCCCGTTCTCGCAAATTCTGAAAGACATCTGGGAACGCTACCGGCGGCCGTTATTCGTGGCGGAAACAGGAACCGAGGACGAATATCGGGCAGAGTGGTTCGAATACATTTGCGACGAAGTGGCGCATGCGATGGCGCAGGGTGTACCCATACACGGCATCTGCTGGTACCCCATCATCAACCATCCAGGATGGGATGACGACCGTTATTGCCGGAACGGTCTTTTCGACTACGCGGATGACTTTGGGAATCGCGCAGTGCATGAGCCATTGGCCGCGGCTATCTTGCGGCAGCAGGAAAGGTTTGAAAATACCGGATTCGCAGCCTATGACCGACGACAAAGCAGATCTGATCTCACTCTCGCATCTTCGCTGGGGCTTCGTATTTCAACGGCCGCAGCACCTAATGAGCCGATTTGCTCGTGAGCGTAGAGTTTTTTTTCTGGAAGAACCGATATTCGAGAGCACAGCGGGCGAGCCGCAGTGGCGCCGCACAGTGTGCGAGCGAAGCGGAGTGGTTGTACTGACGCCCATTTTGCGGCCGGGAGATGATCCCGTTGCGACGCAGAAGGCGTTACTCGATGAGCTGATCGCGAAGGAGAAGATTTGCGAGCCGCTGCTCTGGTACTACACGCCGATGGCGCGCGAATTCACGCGGCATATCCGGCCGGGCCTGATCGTTTACGACTGCATGGATGAACTGTCTGCGTTTGCGGGCGCTCCGGCGGCGATGAAAACGAATGAGGCGGATCTGTTTGCGCATGCGGATCTGGTGTTCACGGGCGGAGCGAGCCTGTACGAATCGAAACGAAAGCAACATCGGCGTGTGTATCGATTTCCGAGCAGCGTGGATGTCGAGCACTTCCGGAGCGCGCTGCAAATCCGGCAACAACCGGAGGACCAGCAGACTATTCCCGAACCGCGTCTCGGGTATGCCGGAGTGATTGATGAACGCATGGATATCGCTCTGGTGCGTGAGGCGGCAGAGCTTCGGCCTGATTGGCACTTCGTGTTCGTCGGACCGGTGGTGAAGATCGATCCGGCGATTTTGCCGCAAGGTCCGAATCTGCACTATTTGGGGATGAAGCCGTACAAGGAACTGCCGGCCTATTTTTCGGGATGGCAGATCGGCATGCTTCCGTTTGCGCTGAATGAAGCGACGCGATTCATCAGCCCGACGAAGACGCCCGAGTATTTAGCGGCGGGGCTAAAAGTGGTCTCGACACCGATTCGGGATGTAGTGGATCCTTACGGCAAATCCGGTCTCGCCGGAATTGCATCGAATGCCAGAGATTTTGTCAGCGTGGCGGAAGAGTTGTTGAAGAGTCAACAGAGTAGCGCGTTCACGCAGAAAGTGGACGCATTCCTTTCCAAGTCGTCTTGGGAGCGGACGTGGAGCGAGATGAACGAACTCATCGAGTCCGCGTGCGCCTCGCCTGCGACTGAAGGAGAAGTCTTGGCGGGAGGGGCACATGTTTGACTATTTGATTGTCGGGGCCGGATTCGCCGGCGGGGTGACCGCGGAGCGACTGGCCCGCGTGTACGGGAAGAAGGTGCTGGTAGTCGACAAGCGGCCGCACGTGGGCGGCAATGCGTACGACCACTACAACGACCACGGTGTGCTGGTACATCGCTATGGCCCGCACATCTTTCACACCAATTCAGAGATGGTGTTCGAATACCTTTCTCAATTCACGCAGTGGCGGCCCTATGAGCATCGCGTGCTCGCGTCGGTGGATGGGAAGCAGGTTCCTATCCCGATCAACTTAGATACGGTTAATAAGTTGTATGGCCTGAATCTAACGTCGGAAGAACTGGAAGAGTTCTTTGCGGAAAAGGCGGAACCCCGGGCGAGCATTCGCAGCTCGGAGGATGTCGTCGTGAGCCGCGTGGGCCGCGATCTCTACGAGAAGCTATTTCGGAATTACACGCGAAAGCAATGGGGCAAAGATCCAAGTGAGTTGGACGCTCAGGTGACTGCGCGTATTCCGGTGCGTACGAATCGAGACGACCGCTACTTCACCGACAAGTTTCAGTGCATGCCCAAGCAGGGGTACACGCGCATGTTTGAGAACATGCTGGACCACCGGAATATCACGCTGGCGCTTGGCTGCGACTTTCGAGAGGTCATGAAGGACATCCGTTATCACGAGTTGATTTTCTCGGGTCCCGTGGATGAATACTTCGATTTTCGATTCGGGCCGCTGCCGTACCGTTCTTTGCGATTCGAACATGAGACGTTAGAGTGCGAGTACGCTCAGCCGGTCGCGGTGATCAACTATCCGAATGAGCACGCATACACGCGCGTGACGGAGTTTAAGCATTTGACGGGACAGGTGCATCCGTTGACGAGCGTTGTCTATGAATATCCGTGTGCGGAGGGCGATCCGTACTATCCAGTGCCCACAGCAGAGAACGCAGTGCTGTACAGGCAGTACGCCGCGCTTGCCGCGTCTACGCCACGGGTTCACTTCGTCGGGCGGCTTGGCACTTACAAGTACTACAACATGGATCAAGTAGTTGCGCAGGCTTTGACGGTATGCAAGCAGCTTGCAGCGGCGCCCGATTTCGTTCCGGCGAAGCAGAGCCCAGCGGCCAAGGTTCTTCCTGTGGCGGCGCCAGCCGTCAGCTATTAGCCGCTAAGCGCGGGCCCACGCGGATCAGAGGTT
Source organism: uncultured Acidobacteriaceae bacterium (assembly GCA_963795905.1). Classification (GTDB taxonomy): domain Bacteria; phylum Acidobacteriota; class Terriglobia; order Bryobacterales; family Bryobacteraceae; genus Bog-105. Next base: position 135,185 of record CAWCJG010000008.1, read on the forward strand.
GTTGCCCATTATGCAGTCCGGCCATCCGGGCGCGCTTCCAGTGCCTAGAGAGTCTGGCGTGATGTCGATCACCGTGTTGTCCCCCCATCGGGATGATGCTGTGTTTTCGTTGGGCGGCTGGATGCGTCTGTGGACGCAAGCGGGCATTCCGGTTCGTGTGTTGAATTTCTTCACGCGAAGTGGATATGCTCCGTGGCTTGCGGATGGCGGAGACGTTTCCGAGCGCAGGGCATATGAAGACCGGCAGGCGCTGCGGGCAGTGTCGCCCCATGTCATGGCGCGGGGATTTGATCTGTTCGATGCACCACTGCGGCTCAAGTGGCCGGTGCGCGCGGTGATGGGACAAAGTGCGGAGATCCTGGATGAACGGGATGTGGAGCACGTTCGCGGATTACTGCGGCGCATTGCGCGTTCGAGTGTTGTCATTGCGCCGCTTGGGTTGGGCGGACATATTGATCATCTGACGGTGCGGCAGGCAGCGCTGGCGAGTATACCGGGCTGGAAACTGGCGTTCTATGAAGATCTGCCGTATGCAACGTGGACCGGTCGCGAGCGCGTCGAGGAGAGTGTCGGCGAGGTGTCCCGTGAGAGGCTGCGGCGGATCACGCTGCGGTCACGGAGCCGTCTGCGAAAGCAGAGTTGGGCCGCGAAATACCGGAGTCAGATTCAGCGCGCGGATGCCGCTTTGATTGCGAGCTGGCGGGAAAGCATTTGGTGTCCTCGTCCTCAGGTCATGACGGTAAGCGTGGGGAACATTTGAGGGATCGTTTGCAATTGACACAGCCGCGCGCTTTTGGCGACGAGCCGCATCCTTCCTGACGCGGGGAGTAGGCACATGTAGAATTGAAGCGTTTGCCCCACTCGCACGTGTTCCACCTTGATGCACTCTTTTATGCGCGATTGAATTGCGTTGCGGCCGCTTTGCTGTTTGCCGCACCCGTTCTGGCGCAAGCGCCGGCCAGGGTTGCCAGATGCGCCGGGGCGGGACGTCGTTCAGCGAGTGTGCGGCGCGTGTCATCCCCCGACGATGGTTCTCGGCCATGGCATGACGCGCGATGGCTGGGCCACGGTTGTCGGAAATATGATCACGCGCGGCGCGAAGGGAACTCCCGCCGATTTCGAGACGATCACGGATTATCTGGCGAAGAATCTGCCGCCGAACAGCGAATGGGCGGTGCGGGGCAGCGCTCCCAGCGCGCAGGATGTTTCCGGCCGGTCCACAGGACAGACAGATCGTCGATCCGCAAGCAGCCGCACGCGGGAAAACGATCTACAACGTCGGAGTGCGCGAGCTGCCATGGACGCGATGGCGCGCGGAACCGCGAATGCTCCCGATCTGGTTCGGTCCGACGTGGTCCTGCACGATCATTACGGCAATGGTATCGGGCCGTATCTGCTGCATACGCATCCGGCATCCGGCGCAAGGACATCAAGTCGCTGACGCAAAGCCAGATTGAGGATTTGTCGCACTTCCTGCACCAGCAGGTGGAAGACACACTCCGCAGCGGGCCTTATACAAAGGTTCTGAATGTGCTGACCGGGAACGCGCAAGCGGGCGAGGCTTATTTCAACGGAGCCGGGAGGGTGCGCGGGATGTCACTCCGCTTACGCGGCGATCTCGCAAGGATAGGATCGAAGTACTCGGCCGCGAGTGCTGCAGCAGCGATTATTATTTCCGCGCACGGTTTCGATCGGGCGCGGGTCCGCATCCTCGATCAAAACCGGTGACGGTGACGGTCACGCCGGAAAATGGCGAATCGGTATCAGGGATGCTGGTCTACCTGGACGATTTCAATGTCGCGTTTACGGGATGCGGCGGGCAATTACCGCTCATGGAAGCGCACGCCCCAGCTAAAGGTGGAGGTGCACGATCCATACGCCGCGCATGATGGCGCTGCTGGACAAGATCACGGATGACGACATTCACAATCTGGTCGCGTACCTCGAGACTTTGAAATGACGCTGCGTTCTTTCCTGTGCATCACAATCACGGCCGCAAGTCTGCAGGCCCAAGCGTTGGATCCGAACGAACTGCTGCATCCCGACCCGAGCACGTGGCCTACTTACAACGGCGATTACTCGGGGCGGCGATTCAGCACGCTATCGAAAATCAATTCACAGAACGTCCAGTCGCTCAGTCTCGCGTGGGTGTTCCGCACAAGTTCCGCAACCGGAACGTTGGGCAACGTGGTGAAGTCTACGCCTCTGGTGGTCGACGGCGTCGCGTACTTTACCATTCCCGACCATGTGTTTGCGATCGATGCCCGGACGGGGCATCTGATTTGGCAGCATAGCTGGTCATCGAAAGGCGGCTGGCATCTCGGGAATCGAGGCGTCGGCATGTACGGCGACTGGCTTTACTTCGAAACGCCCGACTGCAATCTGGTTGCGCTGAACAGCAAGGATGGAAGCGAACGCTGGCACAAGCAGATCTGCGATCTGGACCGGTTCTATACCGCCACCGTTGCGCCGGTGGTGATCGGCAATCACGTCATCGTCGGCGTAAGCGGTGACGATCTCGATATTCCAGGATATTTGGAATCGCGCGATCCGGAGACCGGCGATGTGCAGTGGCATTGGTCTTCGGTGCCCAAGCCAGGCGAGCCCGGATCGGAAACGTGGCCCAACGCCGAGGCAATGGAGCACGGCGGAGGTATGACCTGGGTTCCGAGCACGTACGATCCCGACCTGAAGCTGCTGTATCTGGGGACGGGTAATCCGCAGCCCGTCATCGCGGGTAAGGGCTCGCGAAGGCGACAACCTGTTTACCGAATCGATTGTCGCGCTGCATATCGATACCGGCAAGCTCGCATGGTACTTTCAAGCCTTCGCCGCACGACACGCACGATTGGGACGCCGTGGAGACGCCGGTTCTTTTCGATGGCGAATTCGACGGCCGCCCGCGCAAACTGCTGGCGCAAGCAAGCCGTAACGGCTATTACTTTGTTCTCGACCGAACCAATGGGGAGCACATCACGACTTCGGAGTTCGTGAAAACGAATTGGGCGAAAGGCGTGAATGCAAAAGGGCAGCCGATTCCGAATCCGCGAAAGAACCCCAGGTGAACGGCGCACTGGTGTGTCCGAATCAGGGCGGCGCGGCGAATTGGCCGCCTCCCAGTTTCAGCCCGGCCACGGGTTGTTCTATGTGAATGCGAGCCGCGGATGCAGCGAGTATTACATCTTCGACAACTCCGAGAAGCCCGAAGGTTGGAGCGGCAACGATCGCGGCGCCGGGCTGCAGGCGATGCTGCAAGCGCTGGATTACAAAACTGGTAAGATTCGCTGGAGCCACAAGTGGGACGGCACCGAAGTCCGTTCGGGCGTGTTGACGACGGCGGGGAATCTACTGTTCACAGGCGACCCGTCCGATAACTTCGTTGCTCTCAATGCCGGAAGATGGCACCGCGCTTTGGCACGCGAACCTCGGGCTCGGAAGTGAGCAACGGGCCGATCACTTACGAACTCGACGGAACGCAATATGTTGTGGTGGGAGCTGGGGATGCATTGTTCGGGTTCGTGATGTTCGGCGGAAAGTGACGTCACAGTTTGTCTGCTTCAGCCATGTTCACCTGTTATTCCGAAATACCACAATAGATGCGTTGCTGGACAACGGCCTGGGGCCAACGCCTATCGGGCCCGGCCCCAAACGTACGTCTACAGCCTACGCTGGCTGCCAGAGGACTTCGGCGAAGGGCCAGTCGTGGGCGAGCCAATGCGCGACGGGAGTGAATCCGGCCTGGTGGGCGTAGTGGTCCAGCTCGTCCAGCGTGAATTTGTGCGACGACTCGGTCCAGATGCTCTCGCCGGGAAGGAAATGCACTCCAGTTCCGATTGAGCTCAGATGCACAGTTTGCGCAACGGTAGAAACCAGATGCATCTCTATTGCACGGCTTGTTTCATTCCATCTCGCTTCATGGCGGAAACGGCGGAGATCGAAGTCCGCGCCTAACTCACGATTGATTCTGGCCAGCAGGTTCAGATTGAAGGCGGCGGTGACGCCTGTGGGGTCGTCATATGCGTCGATCATTGTGCGCACGGGTTTCACTAAGTCCGCGCCCAAAAGAAACGAATCGCCGGGACGTAAGCAGGCACGCAGAGAGGAGAAGAACTGCGGCATTTCCGCTCGCGTGAAGTTGCCGATGCTGCTGCCAAGAAACAGCAGAAGCATGGGTGAGCGTGCGCGGCCGGATGCGATTTCGAGCAACGAAGACAGCCACTCGCCACGGACTGGCTGCACCCTGGCGATGTCCTGTAGCTGATTCACACAGGCGGCTAGGGCTGCGGCCGAGATGTCTATGGGGCGGTAGACGGGGTTATCAAGAGCTCGCACGATGTGACGGGTTTTGCTGCCGGACCCACTGCCGAGTTCGACAACTGTGGCCGGATAGCGGGACAGTTCAACGATCGAGTGCGCGTGCGCCTTGAGGAGGTGTTCGTCCGCGCGCGTCAAACCATATTCGGGCAGAAGCGTGATGGCTTCAAAGAGCGCCGAGCCGAGATCGTCATAAAAGTATTTCGACGGAAGCCACCTTTGCGGCCGATCGGTAAGACCCGTGAGAATGTCGCGAGCGAATTGGGTAAGTTCCGCAGTTACGGCTGTGGCCATTATGAGTCCTGTTTGACGCAGCGGAAACCAGCATACATGTATGGATAATCGCGGCGAAACCAGTTACGGAAGGAGCGACGCAGCAGGCGAGCTCCGGTACGAGGGGATCCGCCTTTCATAACGAAGTGCTCTCCATCAAAGAAATTCGCGGAGTAGCCGGGATACTCGGGACGCGGCGCGAATCGGTCAAAGGGCGCGAACGGAGTGCTGGTCCACTGCCATCCGTTGCCCACCATTTGCGTGACTCCGAACGCGCTCGCGCCGGGATTGAGCCAGACGGGCTCCGGATCCCATCGGCGGAAATCGAAGTTGCCATATGCGGGCGCGGGTTCCTGAGAGCCCCAGGGGAAGCGACGCTCGCTTTGTTCACGCGTGCCGTAAGCGGCGCGGTGAAATTGGGCTTCGCTGGGCAAGGACGCGCCGAGCCATTCAGCATATTGTTGCGCCTGGAGTTGGCTCGCATAAACGGGCCAATCGAGCGGCAATGGAATTTCGGCGAACATGCCGCGCCAATAATACTTGCCGCGGCGCTTGGTCCAGAAGTGCGGCTCGGGACCGCCAGCTTGCACGAAGCGCAGATATTCTCCATTGGTCACCGCGTTTTTCTGAATGCGGAACGCGGGAACGGCGCAGCGGCACTCATCGAATTCGTTGTCCCATCCGAATTGACCGCTCGCCTGCCCCAGAGTGGCGTGACCGGCGGGAATCGATATCCATTCATTCGGAGGCGTCTGCCCGGCCGTGACGAAATCCTGCTGAGACGCGTTTTGCTTTCGGTCGTGAGCGAAGTTATGCAGCATGTAGGCGAGCGTCTCCAGATGCATGAGCCGATGCTCCAGCGTCATCTGCACGATGGCGGCGGGGGCGTGGGCAAGGTGCTCATCTACTCGTTGGCGGCAGCGCGTCGTATAGGTAGATATCTGGGCGAGGCTCGGCCAATCGCCGGGTTCATCCTGCGGGAGATGCGTTGAGTCGGGATCGATACCTGCTTGAAACAGGTTATCGAGCGCATCGTCGTGTGAGGGCAATCCGAGAGCTTCGCGGCAAATCATGATGGCATCGAAGCCATCGAGGTGACCGATGTAGAAGACTACGCGATGCCTGGCGTCGATAGGACGATCGTAGAGCGCTTCGCGCTTGAGAATGCTGAAGAGATCGTCGCTTTGTTTTCGGACCTGCTGTAACTCTTTGGAGAGAGTTGCGTTTCGTGGGAGGTCGAGAACTGGCAAGAGCCTTTCTCCTTTTGAACTCGTTGGATGCTGCGCGGCGGGCGAACGTGCCAGAAAAGATCTAGCCCAGGACGCGGCGAGCGATTTCCATGGCTTGCTCCCGGGTCGAAATATCGCCTTCGAGTTGCGCGGTCTCTACCGCTTCGAGCGCTTCGCCAAATAAAGGGCCTGCCGGGTAGCCGGCATCGAGGAGATCCTTGCCGGTCAGCAGGCGCGGAGGGCGTATTTCTTCCTCCTTCAAATGGGCGAGTTGTTCTTTTACGAAATCATACGCGGCGGTGTAGCCATTGCTCGCGCCGGTGTCGAGGCGGTGTAATTCGAGATGCTCGGGAAAATTGGGGAGGCACAAGAATCGCTTCAAGGTACTAGTACGCATTTGCATCACATCTTTAAATTTCATGTGATTTGCGACGAGCGAGATGACCTGCTCGGTGTCTTCGTTGGAGAAGCGGAGACGCTTCAGAATGGAGCGGGCGATCTCGGCGCCAACCTCGGCGTGGTTGTCAAAGCGAATGCGGTCCGCGATGCGAAACGTGGGCGGTTTCCCGACATCGTGCAGGAGCGCACCGACCGCGAGAGTGGGGGTCGGATGATGCAGGGCATCGAGCATCAGCAGCACATGTTGCCACACGTCGCCTTCGGGATGAAATTCCGGCGGCTGCTGCACGCCCTGGAAGGCTTTCACTTCGGGCAGGACGTGGGCGAGAAGTCCTGTTTCGTCGAGCAATTCGAAAGCCCTGCGGGCTCCGCCTTCGGTCAGCATACGGACGAGTTCGTCGCGAATACGTTCGGCTGAAATACGCATTATCGCGGGCGCGAGATGGCGAATGGCGGCGGCGGTTGCAGGCTCGATCGCAAAGCGCAGACGAGCGGCGAAGCGCACGGCACGAAGCATGCGCAGGTGATCTTCCTCGAAGCGGCGGAAGGGGTCGCCTATAGCCCGAACCCATTTTGCGTTCAGGTCGGCCTGGCCGCCGACGAAATCGAGCACTTCACCGGTCTCGATGTCCTGCAGGAGTCCATTGATGGTGAAGTCGCGGCGCTGGGCATCTAAGGCGGGATTGGTTTCGAAGCGGACGGCATCGGGGCGGCGGCCATCCGAATAGAGTCCCTCGCTGCGAAAGGTGGCGACTTCGACGTGAACGCCGCCAGGACGGCTTACGAGCACGACTCCGAAATGCGCGCCGACCGTTTCCGCGCGGGGGAACATTTGGAGGAGGCGATCGGGAGTGGCGCTGGTGCTGACGTCGTAGTCTTTCGGCGAGAGGCCTAGCAGGCGATCGCGAACACAGCCGCCGACCAAATAGGCGAGGTACCCAGATGAGCGGAGTTCGCGGATGATGTCGCGGGCGAGTACGGCGCGGGGCGCGCTTGCGTCCATGCCTTCATGATGACGCGAGGGAGAGTGTACGAAATGCTCAGGCGCCCTTGCCAGTGGCGTTCAGATGTTTCTCGACAGCGGGTTCGGGTGTTCCGTCTTGACCGGCGGCGGCCAATGCGGCAGCTTCCGCTTCCATCCGTTTCAATTCCTTTTTGGTAGGGGGCGCCTGTTCGTGACGATAATCGTGATCGTGATAGCAAGTGCGGCAGCGGACTTTGGCAGCTTGATCTTCCACCAGCGAGACGATCGAGTGGTTCGTCAGCCGGCGGCATTTCACACAGTAGTCGTCGATGACATCGCCCAAACGGTATTGGCTCATGAGTATCGAACTAATGCGGAGTATATCAGGAATTGTCGGGGTGGGAAATTGCCCGGCACCCTAGCCGGTAGGGGCGGTTCGGGGAAGCGTAGCATAGTTGTAGGAGGCAAAAGTAGGTTTGATAGACTGAAAATTCCTGCCCGGCCAGGTAGCTCAGTCGGTAGAGCGCAGCCCTGAAAAGGCTGGCGTCGGCGGTTCGATTCCGTCCCTGGCCACCACATTTCCCTTATACATATTTTTTCGTTTTGTTTCGAAAGGACGAGGCTGCTGAACCGTTAATGGAACAGAAACGGGAGTTCGCATTCGCGGAGGCGTTCCCGATTTTGGGTCACAACTCCGCGTTTCGAGTGGCCGATTGTAGGGTGAGAAGTGTGGGCTGAAACGGACGCATTGTACATACCTCAACCGGTCCCAGGTCCATATGCAAATTCCTGGGGGTTAGGTTGCTCACGCTTCCGGCTCAGTCTCCAGATTTTGCGCGAGATGAAGAGATGCGGAACGCAGTCTCACGAGGTCCAGATTGCAAAGTCCTTGGGTTAGGTCGCTCAGCTTCCGGCTCGGCTTCGAGATTTTGCGCGAGATGAAGAGACGCGGAACGCAGTCTCACGACCGGTGCAAATTCTTTTGAGGAGACACACATGATTACGCTCGAAGACGCACGTCGCGTGATTGCCGCGGGTGAACGAAAAGCGGAAGAAATTGGCCAGCCGATGAATATCGCCGTGGTCGATCAGGGCGGCAACCTGGTGGCTCACGTACGCATGGATAGAGCCTGGATGGGGAGCGTCGATATCTCGATCAAGAAAGCCTGGACGGCTCGCGCGTTCGACGTGTCGACGAAGCAGTTGGCGGAATTGAGCCAGTCGGGAGACGAGTTTTTCGGAATTCACGCTTCGAATAACGGGCGTGTGATGATCTTCGCGGGTGGAATTCCTCTGAAGCGCGCTAATGAAGTGGTGGGCGCCGTGGGTGTAAGCGGCGGCATGGGCAAACAGGATCAGGCAGTAGCGGAAGCAGCGGCATCGGCATTCTGAACACCGGAAGCGAGTTTCGCCGGTATGAGGCTCACCAGTATTCCGGCGAGCACGTCCGCCGTGTAGTGATAGCGGCCGTAGATGGTTGCGATGGCGACGCAAATCGCATACGCCAAGGCGATCCATGCATAACGCCGGCGCTCGGGAACTAACGCGAAAAGCGCCCAGGCAGCGGACATCGCGGATGACACGTGCGCGCTCGGAAAGACGCCCAGGTGAATGGTTCCCGCAGCCGAGCAGACTGACATTCAGATGATGCAGCGCGGTCGGCATGGGCGGGAAGAGATCCGGGAAGGCGAAACGCGGCGGTTCCGACGGGAAATAAGGAAACAGGCTATACGCGCCGAGTGTACCGACCAGATACAACGTGAGGAATGCGCCCGCTTGTTTGCGCCGCTCTTCCCCGAAACGCGTGACGTAGATCAAGGCCAGCCCGTAGGCCGCGACGCCATAGACCAGCAGATAACAGAGTTCGAGAAAGGACGGTATCAGCGGTCCGAAGAGCTGTAGGGCGTCGTGCAGGTTCCAGTTGCTCAGGACCACTTCGTCGAGGCGGATCCACTGTCGTTCGAGGCGCACGTTGTAGTGCGGTGTTGCAAACCAGCCCATCTCTCGAAAGGCGAGATACGTCAGCAACACGGCCGCCCACTCGCGGAAGATCGCGATCGGGTGAGCCCACTTCGTTTCGGCCGAGGAAGCTGAGTAGGAGAAAGAAGCCGGCCGCGCCAACAGCCACTGCGATGGTGCGTACCACAACGTCGGAGTCAGGGCGGAAGAAGGGCGCGATGACAGCGGCGTAGAAAAAGAATGCGAGGAAGACCCACTCAAACGAGCGAAGTTTCGGCCACCATCTCACTGTTCCCGGGAAGGCACGCGAAATGGGCACGGTGGTATTAGGCGCGTCGCGCGAAAGATTCGGAATTCCCTATGCTGTCTTGCGGGGCGGAGCCGCGCCCTTCGCTCTGAGGGGGTCCGGCGTGCCGCCGGGCTTCGAAAAGTAAGGCCAATCCTGCCAGGATGCCCGCCCAAAGTGCCCACTCGGTAAGCCATTTTTCCTGGATCATCCAGCCTGCGATTAACGGGCGCGATGATCTGGCAGATCGACATGATGGATTGGGTGAGACCGATGATGAAGCCTTGTTGATTGCGGTCCGCACGCTGCGTGATGAGACTCGTGAGTGCAGGACGCAGACCAGCGCCGCCGATGGAAGAGAGTCCGAGCACGACCAGCAATTGGGGAATGGTCTGCGTAAATCCGATGGCGATGTAGGTGAGCGCGGTGGTCACGAAGCCGATGCGAACGACCATGGGTTCGCCCAATCTCTTGACCGCACGACCGACGAGGCCGCCCTGCATCAACGCTCCGAAAATGCCGACAAAGGTAAAGATATACGAGACTTCGCGAACGCCGACGACATGGCCTTGCCAGATGTAGCGGCGTTCGGCGAAAAGGGCAAAGCCGCTCATGAAGGTGGCGAAGGAGAAGGCGAAGAGCATCCATTGCGCGAGCAGGCGTCCGAGGTCGGGGCGGCGGAAATAGGGAATGTATGCGCCCCAGGAGAACAACGACAGGCGACGGGCATCCGGTTCAGCGGCAGCATGTGCTCGCGCGCGATCTCGCGAACCGGCAACAGAAACAGTGTGCCCATGATGCTAATGAACGACAGACCGGCCGCGGCGAAAATCGGCGCTCCATAGCCCCAGTGAATGAGGACGCCCGAGATTGCAGGGCCGATCGTGAAGCCGACTCCGAAGGCAATGCCGATGAGCGCGAACGATTTGGCGCGATTCTCCGGCTTGGTCACATCCGCAGATGTACGCTTGCGCCACCGAGAGATTGCCGGCGGTCGCGCCGTCGATTCCGCGCGCGAGAAAAACCACCCACAACTGGCGCGCTAAGCCCAAGACGATGAACCCGACGAAGGTGCCGATTTGGCTGATGAGCAGAATGGGCCGCCGGCCGTGCCGGTCCGAAAGCTGGCCGAGGATCGGTCCCGCCAGGAGTTGGAAGAAGGCGTAGGTGGCGATGAGCGTTCCGACGGCCTCGGGTCTGGCGCCGAGATGCTCGGAATAGAACGGCAATAATGGCAGGATGATCGTGTATCCGAGCACGTCCACCGCAACGATAAGGAAGATGGCGAGCAACGGCGAGCGGGAAGCGGGGCGCTCGGCGGCTCCGTCGGTTCGAAGCGGGGTCACCTCTCTAGTTTAATGAATGGCGCAGTTGTGGCAGTCACGCGTATGCACCACAATATGTAGTGTGATTGCAAGAAGTACCACCTACAAATGGCCCTGCGCTCCTTTACAGGAACGGCATGCTCGTGTACTATGGAGTCACCCCCGAGAAATTCCCGAAGGAAGGGTTCTTCGTTTGCTGAAACTTAAGCGCGTCGAGATTCAGGGCTTCAAGTCCTTCTACGACCGGACGGAGATGAAGTTCAACGGCAGCGGGATAGCGGCAGTGGTCGGTCCGAACGGTTGCGGGAAGAGCAACCTCAGCGATGCCATTAGCTGGGTGCTGGGGGAACAATCGGCCAAATCGCTGCGCGGAGCCCGCATGGAAGATGTCATCTTCGCGGGTACGCGGGACACGAAGCCGCTGAGCATGGCGGCGGTGACGATGACGCTGGTTCCGGACGAGACTGCGTTCACACCGATCATGCTTGGGGCGGCCGAGAGCAACGGCGTCCATCATGGCTCTGAGCAGCACGGTCCCGGAAGAGAATGGCGCCACCAACGGTGTTGTGAAGGCCGAAGTGGTGAAAGCGGCCGAGAAGCGCGGCGAGATTACCATCACGCGGCGGCTGTACCGTTCGGGTGAGAGCGAATACCTGATCAACGGCAGGCACGCCCGTTTGCGCGACATTCAGGACCTGTTCCTGGGTACGGGACTCGGTCCCGGAGAGCTACGCGATTATCGAGCAGGGACGCATCGGGCAGATTCTCAGCAACAAGCCGCAGGACCGGCGGGCGATTATCGAGGAAGCCGCCGGGCATCACGAAGTTCAAAACGCGGAAGCGGCTGGCCGAAGCGAAGCTCGAGAGCGCGAAGCAGAACCTGTCGCGCGTGTTCGACATTTTAGAAGAAGTCAATCGCCAGGTAAACAGCCTGAAGCGGCAGGCATCGAAAACTCGCCGCTACAGCGAACTGAAAGCGGAGGGCACGGCGTATCTGCGCGATTTGTTGACGGCCCGTTTCCGGATGCTGGAGCGCGAAACGGCCAAGCTGGCGATTGAGAGTGGATCTGGCGTCAGTCTCGTTTGCAAACTGCTCAGAGCGCGATCGAAGAGCAGGAAAAGCAGCAGACCGGCGTGCTCGAGACCTCGTATGCGGTCGAGCAGGATCTGACGGCGGCGCGCAAGACGTCTGGCGGATCTGCAGCTCGAAGCCGAGCGCGCGCGGGGCAAAGTCGAGTACCAGACCAAGCAGATCCAGCAGATCGAGACGCGTCTGGCGGCCGGGGCGCAGGAAGCGGAGAACATCGCGCAGCCAGCGAAGTGAACGCGCAGCCGAACTCGAGCAACAAATTGCGACGCTTCAGAGCGTTGAAGGCGCATCTGGCGGAAGCGCGTGAACTGCTGAACGTCGAAAGCGGCCGAGCGGCAGCAGGCGCAGGCGAAGTTGACGGAGCAGGAGCGCACGTTGGAAGCGGCGCGGCAGCGAGTGTTGAAGCTGCTCGGGGACTCGTCGGCGTTGAAGAACCGGATCGGCCAAGCCGAGGCGCAGTTTGCGACGATCGAGCGCGATGCCGCGCGGGCGCGGGCGGAAGAGGAACAGTCGTTGGCGGATCTGTCTCGCATCCAGCGCATGAAAGCGGAATTGTCGGATCGCTTAGCGGCACGGCAGACCGAATTGATCGTCCGTTTCGGAACAGCGGCAGCAGGTAGAAGAAGAGCTGCGGGTGAATCGGGCGCAACTGGGCGATCTGCGGCATTCGGTCGAACGGCTGCGCGGCGAGTATTCGCGAGTCAAAGCGCGCCAGGATTCGCTGCAGGAAGTCATTCAGCACCGTAGCTACACGACCGAAACGGTGAAGCGGCTTTTCAGTGCCGTGGAGCGCGGCAAGTCGCACGATGTGAAGCCGGTGGGCGTGCTGGCCGACTTCCTCGAAGTCGATCCGCAGCTTGAGAAGGCGACGGAAGAGTTTCTGCATGAAGAGCTCGAATATGTGGTGGTGCACGATTGGGCGGAGGCCAGCGCGGGATCGAGCTGATGCGCGGAAGAGGTGCATGGCCGGGCGACCTTCCTGGTGGAAGGAAACGAGGGGCCTGCGCCGGCCGAGTTGCCGATGCCGCAGCTACGAAGCGGGACGTGTTAGCAAGCTGACCGATTCGCTCAAGCTCACGAATGGGCTGACTTCCCTGCCCTTGTGCGGTTTGCCGCGGGTTGCCCATTGCTTCGTGGCGGCCGAGCGGGCCTTAGCGCAGCAACTCGCGGCTGAATTTCCACATTGCTGGTTTCTGGTTCCGGACGGGGTTAGCTATCACGGGCGGGCGCTCAGCGGCGGGAAGAAAACGGGCGCGGGTCCGCTTGCGTTAAAGCGCGAACTGCGAGAAGTATCGCAAGTGGCGCGCGTGAAGGAGCAGGAGCAGAAAGCCGCCCAGGACGCGCTGGCCGAAGTCGAACGCAACATTGCGGTTTTGACGGAACAGCTTGATCACTTGCGGGCACAGCAGCAGCGGCAGGAGAAGGACGTGCTGTCGCTCGATCACGAGAACCGGAAACTCGCGGAGGAGTTTCAACGTGTGCAGACGCGGTTTGTCGCATGCGCGGCTGGAACTCGATCGGGTGGCGAAGGACCGGGTGCGGCTGGAAGAGAGCGTGGCGCGCGAACGTACGGCGTTAGAAGCGGCGGAGGCGGCGCGGGCAGAACAGGAAGCAGCGCTCGAATCGGCGCGCGAAGAACTGCGAGGGCTGCAATCGGATGTGGCGCATATCGGCGGAGGAGCACGCGAGCATTCGCGCCGGGCTGGCGAGTCTCGAAGAGCGGCAGCGTTCGGTTACCGCGCATCGAGCGAGGCTCGAACAACAACTTCGGGATCTGAATCATCGCGGCGAGCATCTGGCGCGCGAGGCGGAGCGCCTTACGGCGGAACGAGCGCAGTTTCTGGCGAGCAACGCAGAGTTGGAAGCGCGGCGCGCAGAACTCGACGAAGCGATTACCAGTGAGCAGAAGCGCGTGGCCGAACTGGCGGAACGCGAAGCAGCGCTCCGGGCGGAACTGGCGCGGCTCGAAGAGAGCCTCAAAGCGTTGCGCTCGGAAGCCAATGCGGCGCAGGAGAGCCGGAGCGAGTTGCAGGTTGCGATGGCCCGCGCGGAATCCGATCTGAAGCATCTCGAAGAGACGTGCCAGAAGGAGCTGGAAACAACGCTCGCGCAGTTGATGGAGGGCGTGGAAACGGTTCCGGACGAGATCGGCGCTGGCGGACCTGGACGCGAAGTATATGGAGGTCCGGCGGAAGATTGAATCGCTGGGTCCGGTGAATCCGCAAGCCGTCGAGGAGTTGCAAGAAGCCGAACAGCGCCAGGAATTTCTGAACACGCAGCGGCAAGATTTGATCGACTCGATCCGCGATACCGAAAAAGCGATTCATGAGATCGACGGCGAATCGAGGAAGCGCTTCACGGAGGCGTTTCGCGTGATCAACGAGACACTTCCGCGAGATGTTCCAAACCCTATTCGGCGGCGGCACGGGCGAGATGCGGCTGAGCGATGAAGAGAACGCGGCCGAATCGGGCATCGACATCGTGGCTCAGCCGCCGGGCAAGAAGCTGCAGAGCGTCCTGTTGCTGTCTGGCGGCGAGAAATCGCTGACTGCGATGGCGCTGCTGATGGGGATCTTCCAGTACTCGCCGAGCCCGTTCTGCATTCTGGATGAAGTGGATGCTCCGCTCGATGAGCCGAATACGGAGCGGCTGACGCGGCTGATCCGCACCATGGCGGAACAGACGCAGTTCATTCTGATTACGCACTCGAAGCGGACCATGGAGGCGGCGCAATCGTTGTACGGTGTGACGATGCAGGAACCGGGCGTATCGAAGCTGGTTTCGGTGCGGTTTAAAGAGCACCAGCGTCAAGCGGCTGAACCGGAGTTGGCGGCAGTCGCGGTGTAGTTTAGGCGATGGTGTGCCGTAGCGCAAAGTGGCCGCTACCAATCGCTGCGGGGCTTTGAAAAAACCACGGGGTCGACCCTTTTATCAAACATTTCTGATTGAGAATGTTTCAAGTAGGTTTTAGGCTGGAAGCATGCAGCAAGGGAATGAGCGGAAGTACAAGCATATCGAGCGGCAGCAGATGGTTTGGGGCACATTGGATCTGCAGAAGCTGGTGCCCGCCGATGACCCGGCACGCGTGATTTGGGAACTCACAGGCAAGTTGGATTTATCGGCGTTCGAGGCCAGGGTGAGGACACTAGAAGGCCAGGCGGGCAGTCCAGCCTGGCCACCGCGCTTACTTCTTAGCGTGTGGTTGTATGCCTACCAGCAAGGCATCGCGTCAGCGAACCGGTTGAGCCAGATGATGGAATGGCATCCCGGGTTGATGGTGCTAACCGGGCAGCACGTGATCAACGTCCACACGCTGTGTGATTTCCGGACGGCTCATGGGGCGGAACTCGATGCGTTGCTGCAACAGTTGCTAGCACTGCTTTCCGAGGAAGGACTGGTTGACCTGCGAACTGTGATGCACGACGGCACGAAAATACAAGCTCGCGCAGGGCAAGGTTCAGGGTATCGCCGGAACCGCATTCAGCAGAAATTGGATGCCGCGCGAGCCTATATGCAGGAACTGGACGAACGGACAGACGAGGGCAGCGCCAAAAAGCAAGCTGCGCAACAGCGCGCGGCACGGGAACGGATCGAACGTTTGCAGCAGGCCTACGAAGCTTTCAACCAGGTGGACGGCGAAACGGAGACGGACACCAAGCGCGTGAGCATTACCGAACCCGAAGCCAGGCGCATGCGGCACACGCAACACGGCGGTACCCTGTACAGCTACAACGTGCAATTGACGACGGAAGCCCAAGGCAACTTTATTGTGGGCGTATCGGTAAGTCAAGATCACAACGATCTCAAGCAACTGGAGCCAGCGCTGCAGACGGTGCAACACTTCACAGGCAAGAAGCCGGAGCGCATTGTGGTGGATGGCGGTTATGTGACGAGGAACAATATTGAGGCAGTAACGGCCAGCGGGGTTGAACTCATAGCACCAGTAAAGGAGGCCTCGCGTCAGCATGCGGCTACGCGCGCGCGACATGGCGTTGCGCCTGAGTTTGACAAATCAGAGTTCACGCGTGAGGGCAACCACTTGCGTTGCCCCGCCGGTCAGGTCTTGCTTCAAATTGGAGAGAAAAAACACCATGGACACCGCACGCGAATCTTTCAAGCCGATGCAGCCGAATGTGGCCGCTGCCCGCATAAACAACAGTGTTGTCCGCGTATGCCGGCCCGCCTGATTCACCAAGTGCTGGAGTCCGAGGCGGTGCTGGCGCATGCGGCTCGAATGGAAACACAAGCGGCCAAACTGATCTATAAATGCCGCAGCAAAGTGGCTGAGTTTCCCAACATGCGTATTAAATCAGACTGGGCATTCCGCAGGTTCTCGGTCCGCGGAAGACTCAAGGCCACAGCCGAGGCACTGCTCATCGTTGTGGCTTACAACTTCAGTCTCTGGCAGTCGGCCGGTAAACGAGCAAAGCAATGATCGTGGACTAAGCGTCCAGCGCGTATGCGCACAAGCGCGCATGCGCAGCACATGCACAGACTCATTCCCGCCCGCCGCGGGATTCGATTCGCCCGACCTCACACGACCGCTCCGGGCCCTAAACCCTTGCGAACTCGCTGACCAAGCCGATCCTCTGATTTTTTCAAAGCCCCTTCGCTCATGGCTCGGTCAGGTGTTTGTCGAAAAATCCGGCGATGATTTCGTCGGTCTCGCGCGATTCGGGAAGGTTCACGTCGTTCCAGAAGGCGTGCGGCAAGGCTTCAAACACGACTAACTGGGCTTCGACTCCCGCGCGGAGAAAGGCTCGCTGCAAAATCGTCGTGCCGCTCAGCAGCGCATCGCGCGTACTCGTGATGAACAGCGTCGGCGGCATGCCTTTGAGGTCGGCAAACACCGGCGATAAGACAGGGTCTTTCGGGTCGGTGTTGGTGATATATGAGCGGTCGGGAGTAGCCTTTGAAGGCGGCGCGAGGTAACCGGAAAAGCCCTGCAAGGAATAGATGGCGCGTGAGTCGCCAAGACGGCTGAAGTCCCCGAACCCCGAAAAGATACCCAGAGCGCCCGGCAGCGGCAGTCCTAACTGTTTGAGTTTCACGGCGACCTCCCCAGTCAAGATTGCGCCGGCGGAGGTTCCATACAGCGCGATCTTCTCCGGTTTGTAGGTCTTTAACATCTCGCGATAAACCGCCACAGTGTCGTCGATGGCCGCAGGAAACGGGTGCTCGGGAGCGAGACGATACAAGATCGCGATGGTCTTTGTTTTTGTGAGATTCGCGATGGGGATGGTCTCGGTCAGGGATCCGGAATCCGAGTTGAAGCCGCCGCCGTGCACATTCAACAAAACGCGATCGCGTTTGTCTTCGGGAATGGCAAGAGGAGTGATGACGCGCACCGGAACGCCAGCGATGGTCTGCTGGTCAATGCTCTGCACGGGAAAGACCTTGCGCGCGGCCTCGCCCGCTCCCTTTTGCCAGGTATCGGTATGAGTGCGGCGCTCCGCAAGAGACTGATGTGGATCCGTGTCGGGAATGCGGCGGGCCAGAAATTTTTGCGCTTCGGGACTGACTGTGTCGGGAACGGGGACAACGCGGGTCACGTGGGCCGTGCCGTTTTCATCGATGTAGCTGCTGTCCGTATTGGGAGGCGTTTGCGCAGCGGTGACCATGGACAAGGCGAGCGCGGCGGGCAAGATGCGGCAGATCATACCTGATTTGCATATCACACGAGGGGCGATCTGATATGTTCTCTGCGGGTCGGGCACTGGCCCGATGATTTCAATTCGGAGGGAACCGTGAAGAAGCTACTTCTGCTCGCAACTGCCATCTTGTGTGGCGTTTCGGCCTCGCGTGCCGCCGCACCTACCTATTTGTACGCCTTGCTTACCAGCTATACAGCGCCGGGTCCTGCAACCATGCAGATCGCGGTCATCGACTACAGTTCGGCCAAAATCGTCAAAAACATCCCTCTTTCCGGTGAGTCCGGCACCGTTTTCGCTAATCCGAATGGCGCGTACGTTTACGCTTTGCAAGGGGACGGGGTGAAGCCACAAGTGCTGACCGTCATTGCAGCGGCGAGTAATACAGTTGTCCGCACGGTCACTTTAAAGTCGACGGCCTATCCCTCGGGAGGAGCGGTTACGCCGGACGGCAAATACATCTGGGTCTTAAATGACAGGGCCGAGACCATCTCGGTCTATTGCGCGATTACGTACCAACTGCTGTCGACCATTTCGACCGTTCTCCCAGGTCAAGACGTGCAGTTTCCGGTCGCCATCGCCTTCTCCCCAAACGGCACATCCGCCTACGTTGTCACGGGCGGAGACTTTCCGACATTCCTTCAGGTGTTTGCCAACAGCGGCAGCAAACCCAGGCTCGCCACCGTTCAGCTCAACGATAGCCCGAGTCTGCAAACTCCTATTTCGGTTTCGCCTGACGGAGCGTACGTGTACACGGCCGTCAATAATTTTGGTACTGTCTGGATTGTCTCAACTAAGACCTACCAGGTGGTGGACTGGTTTAGCCCCGGCGAGGTGATACCGGCTCTGGCGGCTAATCCGAATGGCAAACAGCTGTATCTTGGCGTCGCTCCAATTTGCTGCCACTCAGGCGAGAACATGCAGATATACGGCGTGCCGGGATTCGCCCTCACCAGCGTAGAACCGCTGCAGGACCGGTATCCGGTCGGCGTTGTCTTCTCGCCTGACGGCTCGCATGCCTTTGCCGCGCTTCAGAGCGGGCCATCGAATCCGGCGGAAGTGACGATCTTCTCGACCGCAAACAACATGGTGAGCGGACACATTCCGTTCGCCTCTGCGTTCGAGCCGCTCGCACTGGCCATTCTGCAATAAATCGACGGGATAGCTAATCTGCAAGCGTTTACAATGAGCAGATACCTTCCCATGATTCGTAAGGGTTTTTACGTTCTCCTCGCCGCAGGACTCGTCCCGGCAGCATTTCTGCTGGATGCGCAACAGGCGCCGACGGTCCTCGCGGTCGATACCGCGCACCCGGGCGCGCCGATGTCGCCCAGTCTGTTCGGCGTTTTTTTCGAAGATATCAACTTCGGCGCGGATGGCGGGCTTTATCCCGAGCGCATCAAGAATCGCTCTTTCGAATTCAACGAGCCGTTAACCGGGTGGCATGAAATCCTGCCCACTGCGCCGGGCGGGCTGGGCGATCCGAAAGGAGAGATCGCGATCCGCACAGGGAGGCCACTGAATCCGAACAATCCGCATTACCTGCGCCTGCACGCGTATACTGCCGGGCTTGGGATCTCAAACGACGGCTATCGTGGGATTGGTCTGGAGAATGGAGCTGAATACCGGTTTTCCGCGTATGTTCGCTCCAGCGACGTGAAGAGTGTTCACGCAACGCTGGTGGACGAAGACGGCCACGAGGTCGCAACGGCCAAACTGAGCGGATTCGACGGGCAATGGAAACGGTACGAGACCGTTTTCCGGTCGAGCGCGATTATGCGGAACGGGCGTTTCAACCTATTTGTGGACGGGCCAGGAACAGTGGATCTGGACATGATCTCGGTATTCCCGGTCGACACGTGGAAGCAGCGTCCGAACGGTTTGCGCAAGGACCTGGTGCAGCTCCTGTATGACATGCACCCCGGCTTCCTTCGATTTCCGGGAGGCTGTATTGTGGAGGGCCGGCAGCTCGCAACACGCTATCGCTGGAAGAACACGGTGGGCGATATTGCAGAGCGCAAAACGATCATCAATCGCTGGAACAACGAATTCGATACGAAGCCGACGCCGGATTATTTCCAATCGTTCGGCCTTGGGTTTTACGAGTATTTCCAACTTGCCGAAGACGTTGGCGCGAAACCGCTGCCGATTCTGAATTGCGGCATGGCGTGCGAGTTCAACACGAGCGAAACCGCGCCGCTCGATCAGATGCGCGATTACGTGCAGGACGCGCTGGACCTGATTGATTTCGCGAACGGTCCGGTGACGAGTCCGTGGGGCAAACTGCGCGCGCAGATGGGCCATCCCGCGCCGTTTCATCTGACGATGATCGGCGTTGGCAACGAGCAATGGGGACCGCACTACCTGGAGCGCTACAAGATTTTCGCGGCAGCGGTGAAGGCCAAGCATCCCGAGATCCAACTCGTGGTTGCGGCCGGGCCTTCCCCTTCCGGCGAGGAGTTCGATTACTTGTGGTCGAACTGGCGCAAGATGAAGGCCGACATCGTGGATGAGCATTACTATATGAGCCCCGATTGGTTTCTATCGAACGCGGGGCGCTACGACCATTACGATCGTTCGGGGCCGAAGGTGTTCGCGGGCGAGTACGCAGCGCAAACGGCGGGCGTTGCGAGATCGGACAATCGCAACAACTGGAATGGCGCGATTGCCGAAGCCGCCTTCATGACCGGACTGGAACGGAATGCGGACGTGGTGAAGATGGCGTCCTACGCTCCCCTATTTGCGAATGTGAATGCGTGGCAATGGACGCCAGACGCGATCTGGTTCGACAGTCTGCGCTCGTATGGCACGCCGAATTACTACGTCCAGAAGGTGTTCGCAAGCAATACCGGCACGCGCATTGTACCGGTCACGCCGCACGCGCAGGATGGTTTATACGCCAGCGCCGATCTGGACGAACGGACGCATGAACTGATCGTCAAAGCGATCAATGTGACCGATGCGGCGCGCCCGGTGGAGATCCGCTTCAGTTCGGGGAAGGCATCCGGGCCAATAAAACTGACGACGCTCGCGAGCGCGGATTTGCAAGCGGAAAACAGCTTCGATCATCCGGAGAATGTGGCTCCCGCGTACTCGACCATGGATGCCCCGAGCGGGGATATGGATGTCACACTGCGCCCTTACTCGGTGACGGTGTACCGGATTCCGCTGCAATGATGCGAACCGGCCGTGGGGTGGCGCGATGGTGAAAGAAAGTCGATAGCTCTCAGAGGTCGCGCGCGTTCAGACGCCAAACACCGAGCGCGAATGCTACGCACAAGTAAGCGACCGCATAGCAGACCATGGACCAACTGGGAACGGACATGCCGCTGAAAGGCGAGAAATTCAGAGCGGTGGCCAGCGGCGATTGCATCTCGAAGGCGGCGCGCCTCCACAACGATTCGCTGGGCATCACCAGGCTCGCTGCGACGCCGGCCAATACGGCTTGTGGCGCGTTTGAAAACGCGGCGATCTGCTCGATCCAGCCTCCCAGAAAGGCCAGGCCGTGCAGGCCGAGCACGATCACGCCGGCCGTGAGGGTTGAGAAGGAAACGCTGAACAGGAGAGTGGTTGTAAGCAGGAGCATGCTTTCGAGCCACATCAGGCTGAATGCGGTGATGATGTGACGCGGCGTTGACCCAGCGAAGACCGCGGACACGGCACAAATTCCCGCCAGCATGGTCAGGGCGTAGACGGTGAGCACGCCGCTGAAGCCCAGCCACTTTCCAGTAAAGAGTTCCCAGCGGTCTACCGGCTTGGTTGCAATCGCGTGGATCGCTCCCGATGAGATTTCGCCCGAGAGCGTATCGACCGAGGTCAGGACGGTGATCGCGACCAGGAGGAAATTAACGGCATAAACGCCCAGCACTTCGAATGCACTGAACATCTGATGCCGCAGCACTATCGGGACGTGGTGATCCTCAAAGGTGATGCCCTGGAAATGCAGCATCGTTCCAAACAAGACCATAAAGGCAGCGCCGCCGGCCAGAGCGATGCTGAGTAATTTCTTACGAACTGCCTCGTGAAAAGTGAGGCGCGCGACGACGGCAACGCGGTTCATAGACCGGAGTCTCCAGTAACGATCTCCAGGAAACGATCTTCGAGTGTCTGACGCTCTACCGTGAACTCGTATATATCGACATTGTGCTCGACAAGATACTGCACAACACGGGGCGCGTGGGCGGCATCCTTGAGGCGCAGACGAAGCCGCGGGCCATCGAGCGAGATGCTGTCTGCCCAGCTTTCGAGACCCGGAAACAAGCGATCGTGCATTCGACCGACTCGCGCGACGGCCCATTGATTGGCTTCGGCGAACTCATTCAGGGAACGCGTTTCGACGACGGTTCCGTTGCGAATGAAGGCGACCCGATCGCAGGTGACTTCGACTTCGCTGAGGAGATGCGAGTTCAGGAATACCGTGGCGCCGCGCTCTTTTTGCGCACGGATGAGGTCACGGACCAGGCGGCGGCCTACTGGGTCGAGACCGGAAGTTGGCTCGTCGAGAAAGATCAGATCGGGTTGGTGGATAAGCGCCTGCGCTAGTCCGATCCGCTGCAGCATGCCTTTTGAGTAGTGGCGCAGTTGCTTTCCCGCATGCGGGGTGAGGCCGACGAGATCCAGCATGCGCGGGATGGCGGCGGAAAGCTCAGGTTCGCGCATGCCGGCGAGTTGGCCATGCGCACGCAACAACTCCGTCGAAGTGAGCCAGTCGTAGAAACGGAAATGCTCGGGAAGGAAGCCCACGCGCTGGCGAGCCACGCGATCGCCGATCGGCTTGCCCAGCAGGGAGGCGGTTCCGCGGGTTGGTTTCACGAGGCCGAGCAGCATTTTGATGGATGTACTCTTGCCTGCTCCGTTTGGACCGAGAAACCCGAAGACCTCGCCTCGATGGACTTCCAGAGTGAGACCGCGGACGGCGACTTTATCGCCGAACACTTTGCGCAGGCTGCACGTGGAAATGGCGAAATCGACCGCCGAGGGGCGGTCGATTTCGCTGGGAATTCCAGGCAATACCTGAGCGGGCGTGGTCATCCGAGACTACCGGCGGCAGCGAGTGCCCGGGACGGATTTCCCGAGCCATTGATCATGTGGATAACGCCATTCTTGAGCCAAATCAACTCGTAGGCAGAGGAGCGAGCCAGTTCGATCAGCACCCCGTTTTCGCCGTCGACCAGAACATTCTGGGAAGAAGCGCCCTGATCGGGGATGGGAATCACGAGAGTGGTGGACCAATCGATGGTATGAGCAACGCGAGCGGCATCCTGCGCACTCAGACCGGATATTTGCAGCGCCGATTCCGCCAGGGCTGCCATATCAAGATTCGGGGGAACGCTGATGTTCGGTGCAGGTATCTGCACGAACGCGATGCAACTCTCGTCCTTAGGCGCTGCGTTAGCGCCGCAGTTGCCGTAGTTGAGCTTAATGCCCTTGCCGACATGGAAGGCGAGAGTGCTCCCGGTGATCGCATTCGGGACAGGGACGTCCGAGCGGCCGGATTCTTCGAGAACGGCGCGGATCTTGTCGGCGTCGAGCGTTATATGAAAGGCCACCTGGTCCGTCATTTTAATCGAGGGTGCGCCATTGCCCTGCAGGGATTCGACGTGGAACCCGACGCCGGCCCGCGCAGCAGCCAAATCCGGTACGGTGACTCCCGGTCCGGGGTTCATCGTGACTGTCATATTGTCAGCGATCAACTGAGCCAGCGCGCCGCGGCGGCCGTTTGGCCCTTCCGCGATCAAACCGTTATCGCCCAGACGGATGACAGCAAGTTTCTGGACACGCAGCATCTCGAGAAACCGCTGCCCCAGCGTGCGGACCGGGGTCAACGCGATCAGCACACCGACAAGCATGACGGCTGCAAACGCGCCCATGTAGGGCCTAGGCAAAACGAAGCGGCGTTGCGGTTTTCTGCCGATCGTCTCGGCGCGATAACGGCTATAGGCCGCCTGTACGTCGACTGGAACGTCCTCGCCTTCGAGGGTGCGCAGTAGTTCATTGACTTCTCTCATCGTTTCTCCTCCTCAACCATTTGCAAGTAGCGCTCACGAAAGTCGTTTTCGGCGCGCGTGAGCAGCGTGCCGACACTGCCGATGCTGATCCCGAGCGCCTCTGCAATCTCGCGATAAGACCAATCGCACGACCGCATGAGTAGCAACTCCGCGCGGGCGCGTTTCATACCGCTCAAGACACGCTGCACATTCTGCCGTTCCTCGCGGCGCAACAGATCTTCGAGCGGCCCCGAATTGTTCGAAGCAGCACCGTTCGACTCCTGAGCGCGTTGCTCATAGCGCACGCGACGGGTGGCTGCGCGCAGGGCATCAATCCCGACATTGGTTGCCGTCCGGTACAACCAGGGCGCAACCTGGGCGGTTATCAACCAGCGGTTGGGGCGCTGAGCGAGACGCCAGAAGACTTCATTAGCGAGTTCCTCGGCGCGGGAGCGGTCGCCGGTCAGGCGGCAGAGCAAGCGCAGCACCTTCTCGTAATGCTCGAAAAACAGCAGCTCGAATTCCGAGCCGTCTCGGACCGGAGCCGCTCTCCCGAGCGCGTCGGAACCGTTCATCAGGACCGCCATATTGCCTTTCACATATGTAAAACGACGGACGCGGCCGTTTTATGACAGCAGGAGGATTAGGGGTGGGGTTTCTTGAAGCCGGTCTCGATTTTGAACTGCTCGAGCGTGTTGAAGACGATCGGGCAATAGCTGGCGCGGTCCGCCATGTGCCACATGCGCGAGAGTAAGGAGCCGCTGCCTTTTACCAGGTGAGGGAAATGCTCGCAGGTACCGGGCCGGGCCTCATAGACGGAGCACAAGTTGTCCTGCAGAAACACGCAGCCTTGGTCTGTGCGGCGAAGAATGCGGCCCTCGTCCTCGCTCTCGACGGTGTATTCGGCTTCAAAGCGGGCGACGCTAATTCCGAGATACTTCGCCAGGCGCTCGCTGTCGCGCTGGTTTAGCTGTGTCGTGGCGACGCGGCAGCAGTTGGCGCAAGCCGTGCAGTCAATCGCCGCTTCCACATCCTGAGCAATGGCCTTAAAACGCCGTTCGACGAAGTTGTGGCGCTTCATCCAGGCGCGGAACCGTTGATTCTCCTCGCGCTGCTTCTCGCCGAAGCGTTTGATCTGCACGAGGTCCGTGATCATTCCTTTTTCGTATGCCAGCCCCTTTTAGTATCCCAGAGAACGTCAGGATTCTTCGGCGTTGAGCAGATGCAAGATGACGCGGAACGGTACGGACGACAGATCCGCCTTAGAGATTACGTCGGCCCGTACGTCCAGCAAGGCGCGTTCGAGCAAGTACGTATCGAGCAGGATTTGCTGCTGTTCGCGGACCACGGGTGACGCTACGTTAATCCGGGCGTTCTTCATGTACGAACGGAGGAACGCGGCGCTTACATGCGCAAACCAGAACCTGCCCCAGACGCGCATGGTGGTGCGATCGACGGCTTCGTGTCCTTCGGCGTTCAGCATTTGGCGCGCGGAGGTTTGGGCGGCATAGCCGAGAGACATGAGCATGCTCGAAACATCGCGCAATGCACAGCGTTTGATGCGGCGTTCGCTGATGTGGTGGTATGGATCGCCTCCAAAATCGAAAAAGACGACGTCTCCGTTCTTTTGCACCAGGATGTGCCCGAGATGCATACGGCCGTGAAAGCGGGTGCGCTGCGAAGGCACGCGGTGCTCGTACATGGCGCGGAAACGGTGCAGGATGTCGTTCTGGTGGGCTACGACCTGTTCGGCAAGAGCGCGCAGTTCCGGCGACATGCTGGAGTAATGCTGACGGGCGAATTCCAGCCGGCGCGTGGTGAGGCCGATGTTGCCTTGATAGAGTCCCTGGCGATAGAAATCGTTGAAGGGTTCGGGTGCGAACGCGGGATCCGTGTCGTCCTGCGACAGAACGAGGTGCAGTTCAGCAAGACGCTTGCCGACAGTATCCGAAAATTCCAAATAGGATCCGAGCAGTTCGCGGACAATGGGCGCGGGCTCATGCATGGCGAATTCAATATCGAAGAATTTCTTCGGCGCTGAACTCTCTAATTCGGCGCGGCCGTAGCCGGACGTCTGCACCTTCTGGATATAGTCCCCGATCTGCTTGCGAGTGGCGTGCCAGGCGTCTCCGTCGTTCTCGACATAGCCGTGGAGGACGCCGAGAATAGTTGCCTCGGTCCCCGTTTCGGGTTGATACTCCAGTTCGCCCGCGTAAGCGGCAGCATTGGGGAAAGGATGTTTCTCCGAGAGGAACTCGCCGAACTCCACCGCCGGAAAGATACCGGGTTCGACTTTACGTAGCAGGGTGAGGACGAGGCGGTCTCCGTAGCGGATGGTGGTGTGCAGCTCAGAACTTGGGTAGACCGATGCCGCGAGGCGGGTGTTTTCATTTCCGGCGAGTTTGCGGAAACGATCGCCGCGGACCGCTTGCACTGCGCCTTCGTGCCCGGAGTAACGCCGCCGCCGGGTAAAGGCTTCGAGCAGGTGGTTGAGGAACTCGGGGCTGGCGCCTGCATCGTAGAGGAAGTAGCGCTTGCCGCTCGCTACGCTGCATTCCGCGATGACGGCGTTCGATTGGCACTCCATGAATTCGGGCAGGCGGTCGGATGGCGCGACACCGACTGGCAGGAGGTAGGTTTCGGGATCGCCCGTGGTGAAGTCGGTCCGAACCAGCAAGACGACCAACTTATCCGGCACGACGGTAACGGCTTCGGCGATATCGACGGCACGGAAGCGGCGCTCGCGGCTCTGGATACCAGCGCTGGAGCGGAAGGAAATGCGTGATCGGCACGGCCATGGCCGGCAGGTTAACCGGATCGAAGATGCCGGTACCGTGCGTAATCACGGTCATCAATTTGCGCGCGACGGGCTGCTGCTGTTGTTGTTCCGTCGTGACGACAATCGTACTTTCGCGCTGCTCGAGGGCGAACCAGTAAAACGAATTGGGACCGAGCGTCAGCGAGTACTGGCCTTCTCCGACCGCCGGGAAGTCTGTGCGGCCGAACATTTCTACGGGAGTCCAACCCATATAACGCGACAGATCGAGTTGAGCGGGTTGCGAGAAGCGCGATAAATTGGCCACGACAAGAATCGTCTCGTCCTGATACTTCCTGGTGTACGCCAGGATGCGCTGATTGGCGGGGTAGAGAAATTCGAGGGTGCCGCGACCGAAAGCTTTGTAACGCTTCCGGAGTGCAATCAGTCGTTTGGTCCAGTTCAGCAGCGAATTGGGGTTGGTCTGCTGTGATTCGACGTTGACCGCTTCATAGTGATAGGCGGGATCGATATTGACGGGTAAATAAAGCCGCTGCGGGTTCGCGCTGGAAAAGCCCGCGTTGCGGTCGGGGCTCCACTGCATGGGAGTGCGAACCCCGTTGCGATCGCCGAGGTAGACGTTGTCGCCCATGCCGATCTCGTCGCCGTAATAGATCACGGGCGTGCCTGGCATCGAGAACAAGAGAGCATTCATCACTTCGATGCGAGGGCGGTCGTTCTGCAGCAGCGGCGCGAGTCTGCGGCGGATACCGAGATTGATGCGGGCGCGCTGATCGGAGGCGTACATGCGGTACATGTAATCGCGTTCTTCGTCGGTGACCATTTCGAGCGTGAGTTCGTCGTGATTGCGCAGGAACATGGCCCACTGGCAGCTCTCGGGTAGCGCAGGAGTGCGGCCCAGAATCTCCACGATGGGCAGGCGGTCTTCGAGGCGCAGCGCCATGAACAGGCGGGGCATCAGAGGAAAGTGGAAGTTCATGTGGCACTCGTCGCCGTTGCCCATATAGGCGACGGCATCTTCGGGCCACATGTTTGCTTCCGAGAGGAGCATGCGATTCGGAAAGCGTTCATCGAGGTGCTTGCGCAGCTCCTTCAGGAACACGTGCGTCTCCGGAAGGTTTTCGCAACTGGTGCCTTCGCGTTCGAACAGGTACGGAATTGCGTCCAGCCGGAAAGCGTCGACTCCCATCTGCGCCCAGTAGTCGAGGATGTGCATGACGGAGCGGCGGACGGTCGGATTATCGAAATTGAGATCCGGTTGATGAGAGTAGAAGCGATGCCAGTAATACGCCTTTGCAACCGGGTCCCAGCTCCAGTTGGAGGGCTCGAAATCCTTGAAGATGATGCGGACGCCCTGATACTTGTCGGGCGAGTTGCTCCAGACGTAGAAGTCCCGCCAGCTTGATCCGGAAGCAGCGTGGCGGGATTTCTGAAACCATTCGTGCTGGTCGGAGGTGTGATTGATGACCAGCTCGGTGATGACGCGCAGGCCGCGCCGGTGGGCCTCTTTCAAAAAATGCTGGAAATCCTTCAGAGTTCCGTAAGCAGAGTGGATGCTGCGGAAATCGGAGATGTCGTATCCGTCGTCTTTCCAGGGCGAGGGGAAGAACGGCAGCAGCCAGATGGCGGTTACGCCGAGGTCTTCCAGGTAATCGAGCTTCTGGGCAAGGCCCCGGAAGTCCCCCATGCCGTCGGCGTTGCTGTCCATGAAGGCGCGCACGTGGGCTTCATAGATGATGGCGTCTTTGTACCAGAGAGGATCGTCCTCTAAAATCTGCGATTGTGCCATTGGGTGTGTTTGGGCGGGCGTCAACTATATAGATAGGGAGGACGGGAGCCGGTAACAGTTCGCAATGGGAGAAATCGCGCACGTGAGGCTCGCGACACAGTTTGCGCCAAAATAGAGAGGTGAGTCATACCGCGCTACTAGATCATCCGTCGCCCGCTGAGCTCGAAGAAGCTTTGGATCGCCTTGCCGAAGTCGCCGTACGCGTCGGCCTGGGCCTCCGGGAAGGTCAGGAACTTGTAATGACGGCCCCGCTGGATTCCCTGCCGCTGGTGCGCCGGATTACAAAGCATGCCTATCAGGCGGGCGCCACGATCGTCACCACTCTGTACTCGGATGAGGACACGACGCTGGCGCGTTTCCGCTATGCCCCGGATGCGAGCTTTGATAAGGCCCCGCTTTGGTTTTACGACGGGCTGGCGGCGGCATACGGAAGCGGCGCCGCGAGGATGGCGATTACGGGGAGCAATCCGGCGCTGCTGGCGAATGAAGATCCGCAGAAGGTTTCGCGCGCCAATCTGGCGGTGTCGAAGGCGAGCCGGCCCGCCATGGAACTGATCACCAAGCACGCGATCAACTGGACCATTGTGCCCTGCGCGACGCCGTCCTGGGCGAAACTCGTTTTTCCGGGCGAACCAGAGAGCATCGCCATTGAGAAGCTTTGGAACGGGATTTTCGCCGCTACCCGGGTAGACCAACCGGACCCGGTGGCAGCATGGCAATCGCACACGGACGCGCTGGATGCCCGGGTCGAGTATCTCAATCAAAAACGCTACGCCGCGCTGCACTTTAAAGGACCGGGAACGGATTTGACGGTGGGACTGGCGGATGGTCATCTCTGGATGGGCGGGGCGACGATGTCGCGCAATGGGATCCGCTGCATCCCCAATATGCCCACGGAGGAAGTGTTCACAACGCCGCACAAAGACCGGGTGAACGGAGTGGTGCAGGCAACCAAGCCGCTGTCGCATCAGGGCGCGCTGATTGAAAACATTCGCGTGAAATTCGAAAACGGACGCATCACAGAAGCGCACGCGACGCAGGGCGAAGCGGTGCTGCAGAACATGATCGGCACGGATGACGGAGCGCGACGGCTGGGGGAAGTAGCGCTGGTGCCGCATTCCTCACCAGTGTCGGCCAGCGGAATTCTTTTCTGGAATACGTTGTTCGATGAGAACGCGGCGAGCCACATCGCGCTTGGCCAGGCGTACAGCACTTGCATGGAGAACGCCGAGACGTCCACGCCTGAGGAGCTGGCGGCGCGCGGCGCCAATGAGAGCTTGATCCATGTCGATTGGATGATCGGTTCGGGTGAGGTCGATGTGGATGGCGTGGATGCCTCGGGCAAAGCTGAACCGCTGATGCGTAAGGGTGAGTGGGTCAAGTAAGCGATCAGGAGATTTTTGCGCACACGGCGGCGGCCTCAGGCAGGTTATCCGGAAACGTGAGTTGCAGACCTTCGCTGCCGTGCTTCCATTCCAGTTTTGGGCCGCCCAATAGCCGGACGTCCTGGACGTTTTCGGGTGCATTGCGTACGGTCAGCGTGCCCGTGGGACGCCCCATAATGAACGCGTAGAGCACATCGCCTTTTTTGGTGAACCGGACATCCTGGTTCGTCAGTGCCTTGCGCTTGCTCTCGTTGAATTTAGCATCCTCCGCCGAGGCGGCGGCTATCGTGGACGGTCCTTCGCCATAGGTCTTCCAGGGGCGTGTGCCGTAAATGGCTTCGCCGTTCACATCCATGAACGCGGTGAGCGCGTCCAGAATACGCATTTCCTCCGCGTTCAGGGCGCCGCTGTTCGGCAAAGGGAAATTCAATAGCAGATTTCCATTGCGGCTGACGATATCGATCAGCAGATCCAAAACCTGCTTGGGAGTTTTGTAAGTGTCGCTGCGGCGATAGTGCCAGTCGCCGACAGAGGTGTCCGTCTGCCAGGGATTCGGCCAGATGCCGTCAACCACGCCCCGCTCCACGTCGAGTACGCAGGTTCCGGTAGCGCAATCTTCCTGGCGCTTGCTGTTGTAGACCGCATCGGCGACGCCGCCATTGCGGCGGGCGCTCAAGTTATAGAGATTTGCGACGGCGCTGAGTCCGTATTGCTCGAAGGGCAGCGGGCCATCGGTGTAGAGCAGATCGGGTTGGTAGCGATCCACCAAATCGCGAATGCGCGCATACCATTGCCGCTGCCATTCAATGGGAATGCCGTCCTGGTTCCATGGCAGTTCTTTGTAGACGACACCGCAGTCGGTATAGAGTTCGGCATAGCGCGGGTCGGCGCCGTCGTAGGGAACTCCCGTCAGGGGTCCAGTGGCGTCGTGGCCGTGGCTGACCGAGAACCATTTGTACGTGATCCAGAGATGTTCGGTGACGCCGAAACGCAAGCCGTGTTTCTGTGCGGCCCGCTTGAATACGCTGACGATATCCTTCTTTGGGCCCATCTTGACGGCGTTCCAGTCATGGAATTTCGAATCCCACAAGTCGAAGTTATCGTGATGGACGCCCATGCTGACGAAATACTTGGCGCCCGCCTTCTTATACAGCCCGACCAGGTGATCGGGATCGAATTCGGAAGCGTGCCAGAGCGGAATCAGATCCTTATAGCCGACGCGCGAAGGATGCCCAAACCGGGCAATGTGATAGTTGTATTGATCCGTGCCCTGCAGGTACATATTGCGGGCGTACCAATCGCCGTCTTCAATCGCGGATTGCGGACCCCAGTGCGCCCAGATGCCGAATTTGGCATCGCGAAACCACTCGGGCACGGCATACTTCGCCAGCGATTCGCGAGTGGCTTCGAAGGGACCTTTGGCGATCGTGCTCTCGGGCCCGGCCTCACTCTTCTGGCCACGCGCGGATAACGCGGCGGCGCCCATGCGCGGCGAGAGCGGATCTTCTGGTCAATTTCATCTCGGACCATCAGATCATACGCGGATTGCAGAATAGAAGTATGGCGTCAACGCGCATTGAATCCGACAGCATGGGCACGATCGAAGTGCCGGCCGACCACTACTGGGGGGCGCAAACCCAGCGCTCGCTGCACCACTTCGATATAGGCGAGGATCGTATGCCCCCCGAACTGATCCGCGCGTTCGGAGTGTTGAAGAAGGCGGCCGCCCTGGTGAATCACGATCTGGGCAGGCTGGATGAGGAAAAGACCCGGCTGATTGCCGCGGCGGCCGATGAAGTGATCGCGGGCAAATGGAACGCCGAGTTTCCGCTGCGGATCTGGCAGACCGGCAGCGGAACGCAGACGAACATGAACGCCAATGAGGTGATCTCGAACCGCGCCATTGAACTGGCGGGCGGAACAAGGGGCAGCAAGAAGCCAATCCATCCGAACGATCACGTCAACATGTCGCAGTCGTCGAACGATACGTTCCCGACAGCGATGCACATCGCCGCAGCGGAGCAAGTTGAGACGGACATTACTGCCCGCCGTGCGCGCGCTGCGGGACACGCTGGATAGCAAAGGAAAGGAATTTGCAGGCATCGTCAAGATCGGACGCACACACCTGCAGGATGCGACGCCGATCACGGTGGAACAGGAATTTTCGGGCTGGGTTTCGATGCTGGACCGCGATATCGAGCGGCTGCGACGGGCGCTCGACGGTCTATACGATCTGGCGATCGGCGGCACTGCGGTAGGCACCGGACTGAATGCGCCGCCGGAGTTCGCCGAGCGGGCAGCGGCCAAGATCGCCGAGCTGACCGGGCTTCCGTTCCGATCCCATCCGAACAAGTTTGCCGCGCTTTCGGCGCACGATGAACTGGTAGCGGCAAGCGGCGCTTTGAAAACGCTGGCGGCATCGCTGATGAAGATGGCGAATGATGTCCGGTGGCTCGCTTCGGGGCCGCGCTGCGGGCTGGGCGAACTCACGATTCCCGAGAATGAGCCGGGATCGTCCATCATGCCGGGCAAAGTGAATCCGACGCAATGCGAAGCGATGACGATGGTCGCGGTCCAGGTGATGGGCAATGATGCGGCGATCGGCTTTGCGGGCTCACAGGGAAATTTCCAGCTCAACGTATTCAAGCCGGTCATCATCCACAACTTTCTGCATTCTGTGCGGCTGCTCGCGGACGCCTGCCGCAGCTTCAACGAACATTGCGCGGTTGGCATTTCGAGTAAACCGGGAACAGGTGGCGCACGATGTCAGCAATTCGCTGATGCTGGTTACGGCGCTGAGCCCGCGCATCGGCTATGACAAAGCCGCCAAGATTGCGCACACTGCGCACGTCGAGCACACGAGCTTGCGTGAGGCGGCTCTCAAGCTGGGATTCGTAACCGAGCAACAATTTGAAGAGTGGGTGAAGCCGGACGAAATGACACGGCCGGCTTAACGTCTAACAGCGTTCCAATGGACCAATCGCAATTTGGATTGAGTGCAGAGACCCCGCGGAAAAGCGACCTGCTGCTGCGTCAGGTGATGGATTCGATCACAGCGTTCGTCGGGCTGATGGACTGCGACGGCACGCTGATCGATATCAACCGGGCGGCAATGGACGATTTACATCTCGCTCCGGAGGCTGGACTCGGAAAGCCGTTCTGGGAGGCCTCCTGGTGGTCGTATTCGAACAGCGTGGCGCAGCAGGTGAAGGACATGACGCTGCGCGCGCGAGCAGGAGAACGCTGCCGGGCGGACGTGCGCGCGCTTGTAGAAGGCCGGCTGCTGACGATGGATCTCTCGATCGTTCCGATTCACGATGCGGAGGGTACCGTCACAGCCCTAGCGCCTTGCGGGATCGACATCAGCGAACGGGATGCGGCGCAGCAAGCAGTCGCGCGGAGCGAAGAACAGTTCCGGCGGCTGGTGGCTGCGACAGCGGCAATTATCTGGACGACGGCGCCAACGGGAGGACTCGAACCGGGACAGATTCAATGGAGCGCATTCACAGGCCAGACGCCGGATGAATACCGCGGCTTTGGATGGTTGGAAGCGATCCATCCGGAAGATCGCGAGCGTACGACGGAGGCCTGGCACGAGGCAGTACGCTCCTGTAACCCATTTGAGATCGAGCACCGGGTGCGGCGTTGCGATGGCGAGTATCGCTATATGCAGGCGCGCGCGGTTCCGATTCTACAGGAGCAGGCGGTGCGCGAGTGGGCGGGCCTGCATTTAGACATTACCGAACTGCGGGCGGCACAGGCACAGCTCGCTGAAGCGAGTCGCGCCAAGAGCCAGTTTCTGGCGAGCATGAGCCACGAACTCCGGACTCCGCTCAACGCGATTATCGGCTATAGCGAGATGTTGCAGGAGGAGGCAGAAGACTTTGGCTCGGAGTTGCTGCGCTCCGACTTACGGAAGATCAACTCGGCGGGCAAACATCTTTTGTCGCTCATTAACGGCGTGCTCGACCTGAGCAAGATCGAGGCCGGCAAGGTTGAAGTCTTCATCGAAGAGTTCGCCCTGGAGCCCATGCTGCGCGAGATTGCCGGGACCGTGGAACCGCTCATCCGGCGCAACGGGAATGCATTGAGGCTGGACGCGCAAGCGGGCCTGGGCAACATGCGGTCGGATGTCACGAAGATCCGGCAATGCCTGTTCAATCTGCTGTCGAATGCGGCGAAGTTTACGGAGCATGGCTCGATTTACCTGACCGCGCGGGCGCTCGAGAGCGGCGAAATTCTGTTCTCGGTGATCGATACGGGAATAGGCATCGCGGCGGACCGCCTCGATAGGCTGTTTCAACCGTTCGCGCAAGCGGACTCGACGGTCAGCAGAAAGTACGGCGGGACGGGGCTGGGCTTAGCCATCACGAAGCGTTTCACGGAGATGCTGGGCGGGCGCATCGAAGTCAGCAGCACCGAGGGAAAGGGAACCTGCTTTGAACTGGTGTTTCCCAGAGAAGCGCCCGGCGCCGCCGAGACGCCCGCTCCGAAGATGGTGGGGCAAGATGCGGAAGGCAGGCCGCTGGTGCTGGTGATCGATGACGACCCGACCGCGCGCGAACTGATGCAGCGGCACCTTCGACGGGAAGGCTTCGCGACTGTGGATGCCGCGGACGGACCAGCCGGACTTCGACTGGCGAAGACGGCGCAGCCCAAGTTGATCACCCTGGACGTGGACATGCCCGGCATGGATGGGTGGAGCGTGTTGCAGCAGTTGAAGGCCGATCCGGAGCTGCGAGAAATTCCGGTGATCATGGCGACGGTGATCGAGAACCGCAACCTTGGATACCTGTTGGGGGCGTTTGAGTATCTCGTAAAGCCGATCCATCGCGATTCGCTGTTGCAGGTTCTGCACCGGCTGGGGATCCGGCCGCCGGGCACAGCGCTGGTGATTGACGATGATGAGGGAACCCGGCGCATGTTGCGGGCCTCGCTCGAACGGGACGGCTGGACGGTGCTGGAAGCGACGGATGGTCAGCACGGGCTGGAAGTCCTGGCCGCCCATAAGCCGAACATTATTCTGCTGGATCTCTTGATGCCTCGCCTCGACGGGTTTGGGTTCACCTTGGAAGTGAGGAAGATGCCAGAATACGCGGGCATACCCATCGTGGTGCTGACGGCCAAGGATGTGACGGCCGAAGAGCGCCAGCGGCTGAACGGTTCGGTGCAGCGAATTCTGACGAAATCGGCCTATAACGCGGCAGATTTGATGCTATTGGCAAGACAGGCGGTTCGCTGGAACTCCAATCCGGAGGCGAAAACAGAGAAACTGTGAGCCGGCGTGAGGCACGTCCCTAGGTATTTCGAAATGTTTCACAAGTAAATCGTGTCGTATCTAAGGACATGCGTATCTTATTGGTCGAAGACAATGAGATGAACCGCGATATGCTATCCCGGCGACTAACGCGAAAGGGGTATGACATCCTTGTAGCCGAAAGCGGCGAAGAGGGAGTGAGGCTGGCCGTGCAGCAGCAACCGGATCTGATTCTGATGGACATCGGGCTGCCCGGCATCAGCGGTCTGGAAGCAACCAAGCGTGTCCGCGCGACAAAGGTCACGGCGGCGATTCCTGTGATTGCGATAACGGCGCATGCGCTGCAGAGCGATCGGGAGTTGGCCCGGCAGGCGGGCTGCAACGAATTTGAAACGAAGCCCGTGGATTTCCAACGATTACTCATGAAGATTGAAGCCACTACGCAGCAGGTTCGAACATGAGCACGCGGCTAGCTGGCGCCGAAAAAATGTCCCAGCTACGCCACTCACTCCGGACCCCGCTGAACCACATCATCGGGTATTCGGAGATTCTGCTTGAAGACGCATCCGATCCGGAATCCGCTATCGCTTTGGAGCGGATCTTATGCCTAGCCCGTTCGGCTTGTGAGGTGATCAGTCAAGGAGGACCGGACGCGCGGGAAACTCCCGAGGAAGATTTGCGGGAACGGCTCATGTTGAAGAGCCGGGCCATCAGCGAGGCCGCCGAGGAACTCGAAGCCGGCAACGAGCGCGACGTGGAGAGGATACGAGCGGCAGCCCGGGACTTGTGGACCCTCGTCAGAGAGGAGTCGAGTCCAGCGGAGAAATCGGATGCTGTTCTGCCCCGCATCTATTCGCGAGGCGACAACGCGCGAGCAGAAGGCCGCATCCTGGTCGTTGACGATGACGAAATGAACCGCGACCTGCTGGTGCGGCACCTGGCCAAGCAGGGCTATTACACGCAGGCTGCGGAGGATGGCAAACGCGCGTTGAAAGCGCTGCAATCGGGAAGCTTCGACGCTGTGCTGCTTGACCTGGTCATGCCTGGCATGGACGGCTTAGAAGTTCTGGACACGATCGGCGCGGATCCAGAGATGGCGCATATCGCGGTGCTGATGATCTCGGCAGCGGACGATCTGCACGCAGTCGCCGATTCGATTCAGCGAGGCGCCGAGGACTACCTGTTCAAGCCGTTCGATACGGTGCTGCTGGATGCACGCTTGCGGGCCACTCTGGAGCGCAAACGCCTGCGCGATCATGAGCGGCGGCGCAGCAGCGAACTCGAACGAGTTACCTGCGCGCTGCAGCGGTCCAACGAGGACTTGCAGCGTTTTGCCTACGCGGCTTCGCACGATTTACAGGCCCCCGTACGCACGATCACGACCTATTTGCAGCTATTGGAGCGCCGAGTCGGACCCAAGCTAAACCCGGACGAACTGGAGATGATCGGATTCGCGCAGGGTGCAGCCAAGCGGATGCACGAGCTGATTCAGGATCTGCTGACGTATTCAAGAGCGAGCACCGCTGAGCTGGCCATGGGCCGTGTGGACACGCAGGCGCTGCTGGATACGCTGGTCGCCGACATGAAAGTGATGCTGGACGAGGCGGGCGCGCAGGTGACTTCATCGGGACTTCCGGTGATTGAAGGCGATGCGACGTGCCTGCGGCAAGTATTGCAGAACCTGCTCTCGAACGCAGTGAAGTACCGGCGCCCGCAAGAGCCTTCGCGAATCCATGTGCGAGCTACGCGCGACCACGGCTTTTGGGTGTTCAGCGTGCGCGATAACGGGCAAGGGATCGCACCGGAATACGCGCGGCAGATCTTCCTGATGTTCAAACGTCTGCACGGGGATGAAATTCCAGGGTCCGGCATCGGTCTCGCCATCTGCCAGCGCATCGTGGAGCGCTTCGGCGGAAGAATCTGGGTGGATTCAGAACCTGGACACGGCTCGACTTTCTCCTTTACAATTCCCGCAGTGGATGCGGCCGGCTGAACCCTTCACAGTTCGCAACCAGACGCGCGGAACGGTGCTGGCCGATCGCGCGGAGGTTGCCGGAACGAGCGAATCGCGAAGAAGAGGGCTGCTTAAGCACAGCGAGATGCCGAGTGGTTTCGGTCTGTGGATCGCTCCATGCGAAGCGGTACACACGTTTTGGATGCGGTTTGCGATTGATGTCCTGTTTTTGAGCCGCGATAAACGCGTATTGAAACTGGCGCGATCCGTGAAGCCGTGGCGGATTGCAGTTTGTTGGCGCGCGCACTCGGTCTTGGAACTGGGAGCGGGCGCGATTGACTACTCGCAAACTGCTATTGGCGACCAATTGAGATTTCAAGCGCCTTAGTCCCACTGAGTTGCAGAAGCGCTATTGCCGAGCGCTCTTTCTGCAATGATGCCGCTCAACGCTACGCTGATGCTCGTCCTGCTGGTGCTTACGGCCGCCTGGTATGACGTGCGCTTCCGCAAAATTCCTAACTGGCTGAACGTCGGCGGTCTGCTGTTCGCGCTTGTGTTTGGCGGGCTGCAGGGTATCGGCAGTTTGAAGCTGGCCTGTCTCGGCGCGTTGTGCGCGCTGGCAGTGTACATACCGTTGTATCTGCTGCGCGGCATGGGCGCGGGCGACGTCAAGCTGATGGTCGCGATTGGCGCGCTTACGGGTCCCGGCAACTGGATCATGATCTTCCTGCTGACGGCGATTCTGGGCGGCGTGGCGTCGGCCATCTTAGTGGTGTATCGCCGGGCCGGACGACAGACCTTTCACAACGTAGCGATTATCGTGGACGACCTGATTCACGGGCGCGCACCCGCCCAGCGGACGCCGGAATTCGACATTCGCAACAAGAAGGCCTTACGCCTGCCACACGGGGCGGCTATTGCTGCGGGGTGTTTGCTATTCACGGCGAGCCAGAAATTCCGGTGAAAATTTCCTCTAATGCTTTTGCAGCACCGGTCGATTAGTTCTGAGTAGCAGGCATGCCGACTGCAATAGACACAATCGACGGCCAGAGTGCGGGAATCGCTTCCGGCACGAAGCAGTGGCCAGTGCTATTTCTGCCGAGCCTGACGGATCTCATTTTCCTGTTGCCGCTTTTCCTCTTGTACGGCATATTGCCGGGTTCGAAATTGCTATTGGGCGATGCCGATATGGGATGGCACATTCGGACGGGCGAGTGGATCCTGCAACATCATGCCGTGCCGGTAACGGATTTGTTTTCGTATACGCGGCCGGATGCTCCCTGGTTCGCCTGGGAGTGGGGATGGGACATTTGCTTCGCGACGATTCATCATTGGGCGGGCTTACCCGGCATCGTCGTAGTGAACGCGGCGATTCTGTCCGTGGTTGCGGTGCTGAC
This sequence comes from uncultured Acidobacteriaceae bacterium, assembly GCA_963795905.1. Taxonomy (GTDB): domain Bacteria; phylum Acidobacteriota; class Terriglobia; order Bryobacterales; family Bryobacteraceae; genus Bog-105. The sequence continues at coordinate 173,220 of CAWCJG010000008.1, forward strand.
GTTCCGGTTGGCGCGGCGCGCCTCGGGTAACGACCTGGTGTCTTTCGTGTTGACCGGTATTGCAATGTGCGGCTCGACGCTGCACTGGCTGGCCAGGCCGCATCTGGTGTCGTGGTTGTTTTTTCTGACATTTGCTCATTTGATTTGGCGGGCGGCCGACGGGCGATCGCGCGTGTTGTGGGTGCTGCCGCCGCTTGCCATGATCTGGACCAATGTGCATGGGTCCTTTTTCTTTGCTGTGGTGATGCCGCTGATCGCGGCCATGGGTCCATGGGTCGATTGGGCAATTCATGGCGGAGAGGCTGGCGCAGTATGGAAACGCTCGCGAGCCTTTATTGCCGCCGCGGCCGGGTGCGCGCTCGCAACCTTCTGCAACCCGTATGGGTGGCGCCTGCACGAACATGTGCTGCGCTATCTGGGCGACAGCAAACAACTGGACATCATGCAGGAGTTCCAGTCGATGAACTTCCACCATGCGCCGGCTGCATTCTTTGAGTGCATGTTGCTGCTGGGCGGCGCTTCCCTGCTCTGGTGCATCCGGAAACGGCGCTGGGACGGATTCTTGACGGTTCTGCTTTGGGCGCATCTGGGCTTGTTTTCGGTGCGAAATATTCCGATGTACCTGTTTCTCGCGACACCCTGGATCGCGTGCATGCTGGATGAGGCTTTACGGTCGGAGAACCGGGCGGCCTCTTGGGTCATGCTTCGCTTCCGGCAGGTTGCGAATGAGTTCCAGCCCATCGAGCGCATGGAGCGTTTATACCTGGTGGCTGGGGCGGGGCTTGCCTTTGTTGCGTGCAACGTGCTGGCCGGGTCGGGGTGCTTCGACGCGCGATTCGATCCCAAGGTGTTTCCTGAATCGGCGGTTGCGCTGATTGACCAATACAAACCCGCGCACGTTTTTGCGCGCGATCAGTGGAGCGCCTACCTGCTGTACCGGCGTTTTCCGGCCATACGGGTGTTCATCGACGACCGGAGCGATTTCTACGGAGCGGATCTATTGGACCGCACGGCGAACACTTTGAATGCACGCTGGGATTGGGAAGCGAATATTTTGCAAGTTTCGACCGATATGGTCATTGTGGCTCCTGATATGCCGCTCGCAACGGTATTGAAGGGTTCGCCGCGATGGCAGTTGCTGCTGGACGATCAGAGGGTAGTGGTGTTTCGGCGCAGGGCACTTTCGAGTGGGCTCCGCGTGAATCCTCCTTCTCTTACGCCGGCGGGAAAAAGTTCAGCCGTTGCCAACAACGGAGGAAGCACGCTTGGGGTCTGAACAACCGCAGGCAGAAGAGACGACAAAAAACGAAAGGAGATGTTATGGTCACATCGTTACAAATGTTTTGGCAGGAAGAGGACGGCCAGGATCTGGTCGAATATTCTTTGCTAATGGCGTTCCTCGCATTGGCCGCGATCACTATCTTGAATAGCACCAGCGGAACCATCAAATCGCTGTTCGGCGGTATGAGCAATGCGTTGGTCAGCGCGTCAACCGCTGCCAGCTAGAGCGAACCCCACACCTATGCTCAAAGTACGGGCGGACCTGTTGCCATGTGCTGCAGGTTCGCCCGTTTTATTTATGGCGGGACCTGGCTGGTAGAAACTTAGCCAACACCGAATGAAGATTTAATCGCCCGAAACACACTATAGTTTCGAGAGTTTTCCTAAAGAGTTGCGATGAATCGTCGATTAGTTGGTGTCTTCGCCTTCGCGCTGGCAGTAGCCGGCTTCACTAGTTTCGTCGTTTACCGCTTGCTGGTGACACACATCTCAGCGCCATCCTCGGCTTCGCATCCTGCGGCGCCGACGGACAAGCTGCTGGTGGCGACCCACGATCTCGAGCTCGGCTCGATGATCAAGGACTCGGATGTCGCTGAGCGGGACTGGACGGGGGTCATTCCGAAACAAGCCGTAAGGACGAAAGCAGATCTCGTCGGACGCGGCGTGACCTCAGAGATTTATGAGAACGAGCCGTTTCTTCGAGCAGAGATTAGCGGCGAAGGGAGCGGGCGCTGGACTTGCGTCGACGATTCCCATCGGCATGCGAGCCTTGGCGCTGCGAGTGAATGATGTGGTCAGTGTGAGCGGGTTTGTGCTGCCCGGCATGCACGTGGACGTATTGGTCGCGGGCGATGTGCCGGGAGATGAAACGAATGCCGGCAAGCGCTGCCGCACGGTGCTGCAGAACGTGGAAGTTCTGTCGGTAGGCCAGCACATCGATAAGAATCCCGAGGGCAAGCCGGAGGCCGCTGAAATTGTGAATGTGCTGGTGACGCCGGATCAAGCCGAAACACTGGACCTGGCGAGCGGCGATACGCGAGTGCAGCTTGTTCTTCGCAATCCGCTCGACACCAAGGAAGAGGCGACGCATGGCACTTCCATGGCGGCGCTGTTCGGACAGAAGATTGGGGCTGCGGCTCCGAGACGCGATCCGGATATGCCGCCAACCGTACGTCCGACGGCTCCCGCGGCGCCACCCCCACCACCGCCGACAGTGGAAGTTTTTAGCGGCGGGCAGAAATCAAATCAGATCATCGACATTCACGGAGGTGGCAAGTGAGGTATTTCGGGCTACTTCTCATCGCGTTCAGCGCGTCCGCATTCGCACAATCGACGCCCTGGGCCAAACAGCCGATCGACACACAGACGGCTGCGCCGGGCGGCGAGATTAAGCATGTCGATTTGCGGATCAACCGCTCTATCGTCATCGATTTCAAACCGGGCTTCCGGCGCGTGTCGGTAACAAATGGAGACATTGCGGAAGCCGTGGCGGTGAGTTCGACGGAATTGCTGCTGAATGGCAAGTCCGCCGGCAAGACGAGTCTCATCATCTGGGACAAAGTGGGCAATCGCACACCGTATGAAATCTCGGTATCGGCGGATGTGAGTGCGATCGAAGCCGTGCGCAGTGAGTTGAAAAAAGAAGCCGGCGACTCGGTCACGATCGATGTGCAGGACAAGAACGTCTTCGTGCGCGGGACGGTGGCGGACACATACACAGCGGATCGGGTCGCGGCGATCGCGGGGACTTTGGGCAAAGTGGTCAACCTGCTGAATGTCACGGTCCCGGCGAATGAGCCGCAGATCCTCTTGAAAGTGCGCTTTGCGAGTCTCGACCGGTCACTTGCGAACCAACTCGGAGTCAATCTGTTTTCGGGTAAGTACAGCAAAGGCAACGTATCGACGCAGACGGGCCAATTCGGGAGCATCGCGCCCAGCGGTACGCTCAACGGGACCTCGAGCAGCTTCGATATCTCGAACCTGCTGAACATTTTGTACTGGCGGCCTGACATCGACATGGGTGCGATCCTGCAGGATCTCGAGACCAAGAGCGTGCTGCAGATTTTCGCCGAGCCGAATGTGCTCGCGCTGAGCGGTCACTCGGCAAGCTTTCTGGCGGGCGGCGAGTTTCCGTTTCCCACCCTGCAGGGCGGCGGCTCCGGCGTCGGTCAAATAACCATTCAGTTCCGCGAGTACGGTATTCGGCTGAAGTTTCTGCCGGAGGTGACACCGAGCGGAACGATTCACCTGGTGGTTGAACCCGAAGTCAGCTCGCTCGATTATTCGAACGGTCTGACCGTGAGCGGATTCACCATTCCCGGTCTATCGACACGGCGCATTCAGACGGAGATGGAACTTGAAAATGGACAGAGCTTCGTAATTGCGGGACTCCTGGATGCGCAACACGACCGAGTCATTCGATCGGATGCCTGGCATTGCGAACGTTCCGATTCTCGGGAAGCTGTTCCAATCGAAATCGATCACCAAGAACAAAGGTGAACTGTTGGTACTGGTGACTCCGGAGATCGTACAGGCGATCAAGGCGGGCGAACCGGTTCCGAATCTCGAAATGCCAAAGAGCTTCCTTGGCGGCGATCTGCCGAAGGATTGGGTACGGCCAGCGCCAGCGGGCGTTTTGCCGAAGGTAGACACGCTTCCTGTGGAGGAGCTGCGCGCTCTCTCTGCTAATTCAACCAGCACACCCGCGTACTCCCAAGCGGCGCCTGCGGCCACCCCGGTCATTCCGGGTGTACCGGCGGCTCCTGCGGGAACTCCGCCCGACCCCGCGCCCTCCAGCGCGCCGGCGACACCGAGACAGTGAGCACGATCGTATGAGTTTCGTTAAGGTTTTAGTCTTCATCAAGGACGAAGAGCTTCGGCAAGAGGCTCTCTGCCTGTTTACGCCAATCGGCGAGCCAAGTTCCGTTCGAGCAGCTTGAGCCAGACTGGAACAGTCTGCTCGAACGGGCATCCAAGAGCAAGCCCGAATTGCTGCTGCTCGATCTCGCGGCTGTTCCGGGCGAGTTGAGCATCGGTATTCGGCAACTGCGGCACTATTCGCCTCGCATTAAGGTAATCGCTCTTCACACGCACCCCGATTCGCAGACGATCCTCAGCGCCATGCGGGCCGGCGTCAGCGAGTTTCTGCATCCTCCGTTCGAAGAGTATCTGGTTCCCGCAGTGGACCGGCTGCTCGAAAGCGGCACGGGTGATTCCATTCCGTCGACGCAGGGCAAAATCGTAGGATTCTTGTCGGCCAAAGGCGGCTGCGGCGCTACAACGCTCGCCTGTCACGTCGCTTGTGAATTGCAGCACCTCACGCGCAAGGACGTTTTACTGGCGGATCTCGACCTCACTTCCGGTCTGGTCGGCTTTCTGATGAAGACGCCGAGTTCCTACTCGATTCTGGATGCGATCAAGAATCTCGGGCGCTTGGATGAAAGTTTGTGGAAGGCGCTGGTCGTAGAGCACAAGGCCGATCTCAGCGTGATTCCCGCACCTGCATCCTATTCACGCTGGGACCATCCGGATGAAGCGAGTCTGCGCCAGTTGCTTCAGTTTATGCGCACACAGCACGACTGGGTGGTGCTGGATCTGGGCCGGAGCCTGAACTCGATCGCGACGGCGGTGCTCGAAGAAATCGATCAGTTGCTGCTCGTGTCGACGCTGGAAGTGGTCGCGCTGCACGGGTTGAAATCGATTGTGCATGGGTTGTTCGAGCAAGGCGAGAAGCTGCAACTGGTTCTCAACCGGACGCCCAAGATGATGGACATCAGCACACAGGAGCTGGAGAAGATTCTCGGCCGTTCCCTGTACGCCACGCTTCCGAACGACTACATGGCGCTGTATCAGTCGTATTCGAGCGGCAATCTACTGGATTCGAATAACCGGCTGGCGCAGCACTTTTCGATGCTGGCATCAAAGATCGCGGGTTTGCCGCCGGCCAAGACCAAGAAGAAAAAGTTCGCGCTGTTCGGGTAATCACAAATGAGTTCCTCTTCCTCTTCCGATCTCGCCAAACTAGATGCGAAGGTGCGGCGAAAACCCGCGGCTTGCGAGCACCGCTGCGCGATGTCGCTACGACGCAGTATCAGGACCTCAAGTTTGCGATCCACCGCAAGCTGCTCGATCGCATCAACCTGGAAGCGGTCTACAACATGCCGGGCGAGCGCGTTCGGCAGGAGATCCGGCCTGCGATTTCAAAGCTGGTCAATGAGGAAAAGACTCCGCTCAGCCTGACCGAGAAGGACCGGCTGATTGAAGAAGTCCTGGATGAGGTATTCGGCTTGGGGCCGCTCGAGCCGCTGCTGCGCGACCGCACCGTGTCGGACATCCTGGTGACCACGCCGCGGCTGATCTTCGTGGAGCGGAACGGCCGACTCGAGCGAACCAACATCGAATTCAAAGACGACGCGCACCTGATGCGAATCATCGAACGCGTGGTTTCGCGAGTTGGACGGCGCATCGATGAATCTCAGCCCATGGTGGATGCGCGCTTGCCCGATGGGTCGCGCGTGAACGCGGTCATTCCGCCGATTGCCATCGACGGGCCGCTGCTCTCCATCCGCCGTTTCGGCGGCGATCCTCTGCAGCCCGCCGACCTGATGCGCAATCTGTCGTTGACAGAAGGCATGCTGGAGGTCGTAAAGGGCGCCGTGAAGGCGCGGCTAAACATCATCATCTCGGGCGGTACCGGCGCGGGTAAAACAACCTTTCTCAACATGCTGTCGGGCTTCATCCCCTCGCATGAACGCATCGTGACGATCGAGGACGCAGCCGAACTGCAACTGCGGCAGAGCCACGTCGCACGGCTTGAGACGCGTCCGGCAAACATCGAAGGCAAGGGCGCGATCCTGCAGCGTCACCTGTTGATCAACGCTCTCCGTATGCGCCCCGATCGCATCATCGTCGGCGAGGTTCGCGGCGAAGAAGCGCTGGATATGTTGCAGGCCATGAACACGGGTCACGATGGCTCGCTGACGACCATTCACGCCAACACTCCGCGCGACGGTATCAGCCGTCTGGAGGTGATGATCGGCATGGCGAGTTCAAATCTGAGCGTGCGCTCGATCCGGCAGCAGGTTGCTTCGGCGGTGGATCTCTTTATCCAGTGCTCCCGTATGTCGGACGGAACCCGCAAGGTGACCTACGTAACCGAATGCGTGGGCATGGAAGGCGACCTGGTGACCACGCAGGACATCTTCGTGTTCGAGCGACCGGCTTATCGCGCGAGGGCAAGGTGCACGGCCGCTTTAAAGCGACCGGCGTGCGTCCGAAATTCAGTGACAAGCTGAAGGCTGCCGGCATCGAGCTGCCGGCGCACATCTTCCAGCAACGCTCGTCGAGGTCCGATAATGCATGGCGCCGTATGTCATCGGGGTCTTTCTGCTGGTCTTTCTGTGTATCGGCAGGCAACGCTCGCGCTTGGCTTCGGGTACTTCAGGCAGAAGCAAAAGCAGCAGATTCGAATTCATGCTGCGGAAGGCGGAGGAATCGCCGACCGCCGTAGCAGAAGTCAGCGTTGGTGCGGGCCGCGCAGCAGAGGACGCGCTTTCGAAGCTGCTCTCCACGATTCAAGGTGATCGACAAACTGGAACTCGATGCTGGAGCAGTCGGACAGCGATTGGACACGCCAGCAAAGTGGTCATGTTTTCGGGCTTCGCGGCCGCGATCGGGTTCTTTCTTGGGCGCGAAGTTCCATTACATGCTGAATCCGGAAGTTGGCGGGCCTGATTGGCGGCCGCCTTCTCGGGGCCATGCCGATGCTGCTGTTGTGAAGAAGCGGAGTTCGGCCATCAAGGAGTTCGAAAAGCAATTCCCGGATGCGCTCGACTTTCTGTCGCGCTCGATGCGGGCCGGCCATGCCTTTTCCGTTGCGCTCGAGATGCTGGCGGCGGATTCCCCGACCCGCTCGGCAAGGCATTTCGCGGAAGGTCTCGAAAGATCTTGCGCTCGGTTCCTCCTTGAGGAAGTCGTTCGGCAAGATGAAGATCGATTATGCCGAGCGTGGACGTGCAGTTCTTCGTATCTTCGGTGCTGCTGCAGCAGGAAACAGGCGGCAACCTCGGCGAGATCCTGACCAAACTGGCCTACATCATTCGGGAACGGTTCCGGCTGAAAGGGCAGGTGCAGGCAGTCAGCGCACATGGCCGAATTACCGGCCTAGTGCTGCTGCTGATGCCCGTCGGCGTCGTGCATCTTCATGATGATGACCAATCCCGGTTACCTGACGCAGATGGCGGACGACCCGACGGGACGCATGATGATTTACGGCGCGGTCGGCGGCCAGATCGTCGGGTACTTCGTCATTCAGAAAATTATCGATATCAAGGTCTGATCTATGGGACTGCTGCATCGTTGCCATTCTCTTTCTCGGCATTACCACGCTGATTGTGTGGTTCTGCGTACCGGCACTATGTGAAACCGGCGACGCTGCTCGACCAGTTGAAGACGAGCACGTCGGATGCGCTGCCGTCGCGACTGGTCTCGGAGGAACGGAACAAGAAATTCACGTTCGCGGACCTGTTCAAGCATTTGGGCAATCTGATGCCGATTTCGCCTCAGGACGCCGCGATGGCGAAGAGTGATTTGAGCCTGGCGGGTTTTCGGAGCCAGTCGGCCGTCGCGGTGTATTACGGCTCGAAAGTGATTTTGTGCCTCGGGATGCTGATCGGTGGGCTGGCCCTGCGGGGTCACATTGAAAAGCCGGTCTTGAAGATCGTTTTCCGATCGGGGCCGCGGTATTCGGCTGGTCGGTCAATTCGTTCGTCCTTTCGAAACTGGTCAAGCGGCGGCATCAACGATCCGGCTATCTTTGCCGGACGTGCTCGATCTGATGGTGATCTGTAGCGAGGCCGGCTGCGGTCTGGATCAGGCGATCGTCAACGTCAGCCGGGACCTGAAAACGGTGCATCCGGCCATTGCCGAAGAGCTTTCCATGGTCAACATGGAGATCATGGCGGGTAAGAGCCGCGCGGATGCGCTGCGAAACCTGGGGAAACGCTGCGGCGAGGAAGAGGTGAAGAAGCTGGTCGCCATTCTGATTCAGACGGACCGCTTTGGAACCAGTGTTTCGGAGGCATTACGTACGCAGTCGGAATTCATGCGCAGCCGGCGGAGGCAGGAAGCGGAGGAGCGAGCCGGCAAGGTCGGCGTGAAGCTGGTATTCCCGATCTTCTTTTTCTGTCTGCCCGCGTTGATGATCGTTACAGCGGGACCCGGCATGCTGATGTTGTTCAAGAACGTATTCCCGATGATGCGGCACGCCGGCCAATAGCGGCGAGGCATTACATTTTCGGCTAAAGAACGCCGCAACCAGCCGATAAGTTGTTTGACAGAGCGTGCGAAAATTCCGCACAAGAAGGCACTCTGTCAATGAGGGACCGCCCGCCTTCAAAAGGAGAGAAATCAGAATGGATAGCACACTCGTTCAGTCGATTATGTGGATAGCGGCAGCAGGCATCCTGGTGCTGTACTTGAAGCGGCGCCGCAGCCGCAAGACGGTCGACTAGTTCCGCCGCCGGCGGATGGACCGCACTTCTACGTTGACGGAGAGTCTCCGTCAACGGCAAAATGCCGATGGCGGATGGGGCTACTACGCAGGATCGTCGTGGACTGAGCCTACCGCCCTCGCTGTACTCGCGTTGATGGCCGCAGGGTCAGGCGGAGAAGCAGTCGCGCGAGGATCGAAATGGCTGAAGGCACGACAGCGCGCGGATGGAGGCTGGGCTCCGAACGATGCCGTTCCACAAGCACTGGCGTTACCAGTTGGTGTGCGCTTGCGCTCGGATACACAGCCCAGCGCGATGCGCGATATAACGACGCGGTGGCCTGGGTGCTTGCACAAAGCAAGCCGGACTACTCGCTGATCGAACGGTTAGTTGCCCGGGTGCAGCGCGTTCCGGAGGCCGAAGCAGATGCTCCGGGCGGCGCGCCATGGTATCCGGACACGGCCGCATGGGTAGGTCCCAGCGTGATGATGGTCCTGGCGCTCCGGCAAGCTATCGCGCACGGGTACACAGACCCCCGGTTGCCGATCGCTATCGAACGGGCGCAGCGCTTCCTGCTCGCTCGGCGGTGCAGAGACGGCGGCTGGAATCACGGCGGCACTCACTTTCGAAGTCCCAATTCAAATTCCTATCCCGAGATGACCGGAATGGCGCTGCTCGCGTTTGCGCCGGGCGATCGGGACATTCAGCAATCTGTCAACTTGGCAAGGCAAATGGCGCAGAATCCTCCATCCTGCGAGGCCCAGGCGTGGCTCCGCATGGCGCTCGTCCGGCATACTCGGGCGAAGGTCAAGGACGAGTCAAGAAAGTGGCATTCTACGCAAGAACTCGCTTTGCAAATCCTTTCTTTGTCCGGCGAAGCTAATCCACTCATCGCATGAAGATCTCACGACGCTATTTTTTCTTCGGGTCTCTGGCGGTTGTGGCGGCAGCCTACCGCCGATCGGCGACAGTATCCGCGCACGGCGAGCGCTATCCGGTATCGATTGTGAAGGCGGCCTCGTACTCGGCGGAGCTGGCCGGGCCGATCAAGCAAATCCTGCTGGACCATCGCGTGGCGGTATTGGGCAAGCGGGTGCTGCTCAAGCCGAATCTGGTTGAGTTCGACCCCGCGAAGCCGATCAATACACATCCGGCATTTGTAGCGGCGAGCAAGGGAAGCGTTCCTGTCGTTGGGGGCCCAATCAGTACACATCGCCGAAGGGCCAGGACACCGGCGCGCGACACTGGACATGGCTGAGGCGGCGGGCTACTTCCAAGCCGTACCGAAGTTCGAGAGCCACTTCACGGATCTGAATCTCGACGACGTGCAACCGGTGAAGATCCGGCAGCCCTTTTCGAAGCTCTCAGAACTGTACATCCCGAATACGGCGCGCGATTGCGATTTGCTGGTCTCCCTGGCGAAGATGAAGACGCACCATTGGACGGGCGCAACGCTGTCGATGAAGAATCTGTTCGGAATCGTTCCGGGCGGCGTGTATGGCTGGCCGAAGAACATTCTGCATCAGTCGGGTATCAATGAGTGCGTGGCCGATTTGCACTACCTGTTCCCGAATCATTTCTCGCTGGTGGATGGGATTGAGGGCATGCAGGGCAACGGGCCTATTCAGGGGTACAGCAAGCATGCTGGGGTGATTGTAGCCGGCGGCCACGCCCCGAGCGTAGATGCTACGTGCTGCCAGATTATGCGGATCGCTCCAGAAAAGATTGGCTATTTGAAATTGATCGCAGAGAGATCCGGTTGGCGGCCCGACGCGGTGATACAGCGAGGCGAGCAGATCGCCACCGTTCGGACGAAGTTCGAATTGATCAGCGATTTAGAATTTTTGCGGGGATGATTACGGGGAACGCGGGAGCAATGCGAATGCTCCCGGTCCCCAGTTTTCAGATGAACATTTCTTCGTCGGATGTTGCGTGATCAACCGTCGGGCGGGTACCGCGTCCAAGATAGGAAACGGCGGTGCGAACACCCGATAAGATGCCGTGAATCTCGCGGACGGGACGCAAGATCGTCCGCTGCAGGATCGAAACCGTTTCCTGCGCGCGTCCCATCGTGTCGTCCAACACCATCTCGGCGCGTTCCACCTGGACCTTCGCCCGCGTGGTCACGTCGTCCAATAGGCCGTCGATTTTTTCGACCTGCACCTTGGTTTTTTCCAGAATGGTTGAGGTCGTCTCGCCTATCTTGTCGATATGTACCTCGGCCTTCTGTAGGGTCCGGCGCGAGATTCCAAGCACAGCCTGGATTTCGGGCAGCAGATTCGTAACCTGGCCTTCCACCTTGCGGAGTGTCAGGAACATCGCAACCAGGGTGCCGAGTTGCAACACCAACGCCACCGCCGAAACGGCAACGAACACGATCAACCAAATCAGAAGGGTCTGGTCCATGTCACCGAGGTTAGCGCATTCGAAAGGCCGTAGCGGCTAGACACCCTCCACACCGGAACCAGTGGCCGAAGAGGCTGCGCCACGGGCATCGGTGACCGCATCGCGATAAGCCTGCTTGCCGGCTTCGACGGCGGCATTCAGGTTCTCACGCTGCTTAGATACCGTGCTTCTGCCTTTTTCGTACAGATTGGCGGCTGAACTCTTCAGATCGTCTGCCCGCTGGCGAACAAAGTCGGCGCCCTCATTGGCGCGATTTGAGAGATATTCCCGGCCTTCATCCGCACGGCCCTTGAGATACTCCGCGCCCTCTCCGGCACGGTCCGCGATTAACTGGCGGGTTTCCTGACCCGAGCGGGGCGCCCAGAGAATCCCGACTGCCGCGCCAATGCCGAGCCCTAGCAGAAAATACCCGAGCCCGCTTTTTTCCTCCATACCATCCTCCTACGCGCAAAGTTTTCAACAGCCTGCACGGCCGTTCATTCGCAGTTTACTACCTGTAGAGCGTGCTAGAGTAGCAAACGTTTCGTGCATGCAGCCAAGGGGCCAACGGAAGTCGAAACCCAAACTGCTCGACGCTGAACAGTTATGGGATTATGCGTTGAATTCGCTCGCGCGGCGGGCGCAATCTCAGGCGGAATTACGACGTAAATTGCTGAGCAAGGCCGCCTCAAAGGGCGATGTAACGGCAGTTCTCGCGAAATTGAGCGAGTATCAACTGGCGGACGACGCGAAATTTTCCGAAGGGTTCGCCGCTTCGAGGTTACAGGGTCAGAAACTCGGGCGCTTCCGTGTGTTGCGCGATTTACGAGCCAAGCAGGTACCCGAGCGAGTCGCCTTGGAAGCTGTCGAGAAGACGTACGCCGATACCAACGAGGGCGAACTGATCGCGGAATACCTGGCGCGCAAATACCGCAACACGGATTTGCGGGTATTCCTCCGCGAACCGAAAAACTTCGCATCTGCGTATCGGCGATTGCGCATGGCCGGTTTTCGCAGCGGAGCCTCCCTCGATGCACTGAAGCGGTACACTTCCCTGCCCGAGGATTGGAGCGAGCCTGAGGAGACGGAAGAGAGTTGATGCGTGTCTAACTGTCTCGCAGGGCAATCAGCGGATCGATTCGGGTCGCTCTGCGGGCCGGTAGATAGCTGGCGAGAAGGGCTGTGAGAACGAGCGCGGCCGCTGCGGCGGCAAAAGTCGGCACGTCGAGCTTCACGATGCCGTAAAGGGCGCTGGCCATTGCCCGCGACAGCACGTACGCAAGCACCAGGCCTACGGCTCCGCCCGCAAACACTGGGCGCAGCGCGCGTGCGATCGTCAGCCGGACTACGCCGCTGGCATCCGCACCGAGCGCCATGCGAACGCCAATATCGTGCGTGCGTTGCGACACAAAATACGAGAGCACGCCGAAGATGCCGGTTGCAGCGAGCAGAAGCGCCACCACGGCGTAGCGAGCCATCGAATCCGCGGCCGCGCGTACACCACTCGCCTCGAGTTCGAAATGCCGCTGCATGGTCTCGACGTTATAGACGGCCAGGTCTGGATCGACCTGACGCATGGCCGCCTGCGCACTTTCGAGCGTCAGAGCTGGATCGGTGTGAGTGCGCACCAGCAGAGTGGCGCTGGCAAGCGGCGATTGCGTATACGGCACGTAGATCAGGTGCTCCGGCTCGTTGGCGAGCCAGTTACGCACGAGGTCGCCGGCGACACCGATAATGGTGACCCAAGGTCCACCCGGCGTGAGGCGTACGCGGCTGCCGACCGGATCCTGGTGGCCCCAGTAGCGGCGCGCAACGGCGGCGCTGACAACAGCAACGGGTTGCGAATCCTTGCCGTCGCGGCGATCGAAAAAACGGCCGCTCACAAGGGGCATCGACATGGTGTGGAGGAACGAGGCGCTCACCGGCTCGACCTCCGATAGCGGATCCGATGCAGTGGGCGCGGGGCGGCCTTCAATCGCGACCGGCACGTCAGGTCCCTCAGACCATACGGCGGCGGATTCTGCATTCGGCAGAGCACTGAGACGGTCCAGGGCGCGGCCGTAGAAAGCGGACTCGGCCGTGGCGTTCGAATATTTGTCTGAAGGCAGAGCCAATTCGAGCTGCAACAAATTGCGCGGATCGTATCCGTAATTGCCGGTCAGCAGGCTGTTGAAAGTCTTGACCATGAAGGTGGCTCCGATGAGCAACACGAGCGCCATCGCGACTTCATAGCCGACCAGCCAATTCTGCATACGATTCCGGCCAAGCGAGACGGAGGCAGTGCGATTGCCGGTTTGCAAGGCGCGGTTCAGATCTCCACGTTCGCGCTGACGCAGCAGTTGCAATACGGCAGGCAAGGATGCGAGCACACCCGTCACAAGCGCGAGCGCGCAGGTATAGAGCACGGTCTCCGAATCCATCTTCATGTCGCGCAATCCGGCGGCGAAGTAGAAGGCGCGCTCCGGGATGTGCGCCTTGGCCCAGTCAAGACTCCAACCAGCGAGAACAATGGCGACGACCGCTCCTATGCAGGCGATGACGATGGTTTCGAGAATAAGTTGGCGTGCAATGTGCCAGGAGTTGGCGCCGATGGCGGCCCGCAGCGCGATCTCTTTCTCGCGCACAACCGCGCGCGCCATCTGCACGTTGGCAACGTTTGCCGCCGCCAGCAGCCATACGAAGGTGGCCGCAATCAGCAGCATGAGAACGAAGCGATCGGTGACCTCATTGGCGTACTTCGCAATCGGGATGACGGTGAAGCCATAACCGGTATTCGCAAGCGGGAAACGGCGCGACAGATCGGCGGCGATGCGGCTCGACTCTGCTTGCGCGCTCTGAAGCGAGACGCCGTTCTTCAGCAACCCAATGACCTGCCAGTCGTGGCCTTCGCGGCGGCCGGTTTCGGCGCCAGACGTCGCGAGCGGCATCCAGACCTGCGTCATCAATGGGTAGGACCAATGCGACGATATGACCCCTACTACGGTCAGAGTGCGCCCATCCACCCGGATCGTTTTGCCTGTCGCTGCGGCAACACCGCCCAGATGTTCATTTGCCAAGCGGTCATCGACGACGGCCACCGACGCGTCCGGCGAATACACGGCGAGCGAGTGTCCGGTCAGGGGCGTAACGCCCAACACGCGAAAGAAATCGGAAGTGATGGCGGCCGCGGGAACTCGGATGGCGTTGCCGGAGCCGGTCAGGCTCGCATCCCATTGCCGGAAGGCGGCAGTTGCCCGGAACGATGCTACCTGACGCGCCCAATCAAGATAGTTGGCCGGTGCCAGAGCATCCGTGTTGCCGGGATTCGCCGCGCGCGTGTCCCAGATGGTCATGACACGGCCGAGGTGCGGAAACGGAAATGGATGCAGAATGAGGGCCTGAACCGTCATGAACGAACTGAGATTGACGCCGATCCCGAGTCCGAGCGCGATCACAGCGACCGCCACAGCGCCCGGCGATCGCAGCAGCAGCCGCAGTGTGTATCGCAATTCGCGGATGAGCGCCATATGAATGACTGTGGCATTTAGCGGGCCATCGCTAAATGCGTGATCTTCAAATGATTCTCGGCGCGGCGTGTCCGGTTATGGGACAGTTTGTTGCGGGTCGGGACAGAGCTAGCCAGTTCGCGGTCCCTAATCCACAACCCTGGACGCGTCAGGCAGCAATGCGGCGATCACGCCAGATCGGTTGGCGTAATGGGGAGCCGGCGAATGCGCTTGCCGGTCGCGGCGAAGATTGCATTCGCGAGCGCGGGCGCCGTCGGCGGTAATCCAGGCTCGCCGATTCCCGTCGGAGCCACGGTGCTTTGCACGATGTAGACCTCAATCAGGGGCGTTTCGTTCATCGGTAGCGTCGTGAACGCGTCAAAGTTTTTCTGAACCGCGCGGCCGTCTTTTATGGTGATCTGACTCTTCAACGCCGCCGTCAGGCCGTACACGATGGCGCTCTCCACTTGCGCGCGAATGGCGTCCGGGCTCACGGGCGTGCCGATATCGACAGCCGAGACCACGCGCTTTACTTGCACGCGGCCGCCCGAAACCGCCAGTTCCACCACATTCGAAACGTAGCTGTTGAACGAGTAATGACATGCGATGCCGCGCCCTTCACCTTTCGGAAGTGCCGATCCCCAGCCGCTCTTCTCGGCAGCGAGTTGGAGGACGCCTTTCAAGCGAGCCGTGTCGAGCGGGCGGGCATCGTTTGCAACCGGACTTTTTACCATCCGCCCATCGAGTTTCGATAAGCGAAACGCGAGCGGATCTGTTCCGGCGGCATGCGCGAGCTCGTCCATGTAGCCTTCCATGACGAAACCGATGGTAGACGCTTCGACGGAACGCCACCAGGCGCGCGGAACTCCAGAGGCCGTCGGCAGATATTCCAGCCGGTAGCTGCCGCACGCGTACGGAAACTGCGTCGCGCAGCCAAGCTCGGACGATTCGGGCGCCGATTTGGGATCCCACCATTCGGATATGGGAGTCGATGTGCTTTGATGCCGCCAGGCGATCAGATTGCCGTGATCATCCACGGCCCCGCTCAAGCGGTGATAGGACGCCGGCCGGTAGAAATCATGCGTCATATCGTCTTCACGTGTCCAGATGAGTTGTACCGGTGTGCCGGGCATTTTCTTCGCGACTTGCGCGGCTTCGGCGGCGAAATCGGCTTGATACCGGCGGCCGAAACCGCCTCCGAGAAAGGTCGTGGTGACTTCACTCTTGTCCGGCTTGATGCCGAGCACTTGCGCCACTGTGCCGCGAACCCATTCCGGTCCTTGCGCCGGCGCCCACACTTCGGCCGTACCGCCGTTTACGCACACCGTGCAGTTCATCGGCTCCATGGTGGCGTGTGCCTGAAACGGCAATTCATAGTCGGCTTCAACGCGCGCTTGGCCGCGGGAACATCTTTCAGCGCGGCATCGAAGTTGCCCTGATCGATAACGACTTTGAGACGCGAATCGACCACGCGCTGGAAGTCGTGACGCAAGCTCTCAGTGCTTTCGTTTGCATGCGGTCCAAGATCCCAATCGACCTTTAATTTCTTGCGCGCCTGCATGGCGATCCAAGTGGAGTCGGCGACCACCGCAATCCCGCCCCACGAGTGAACGCGGGAACGGCCGCGATTTCGAAGACAGCGTGGACACCGGGCATCGCTTTGGCAGCGCTGGCGTCGAAGTGCGTACTTTGCCTCCGAATACGGGACAACGCTCGACCATGGCGTAGAGCATGCCTGGCCGGCGAACATCGATGCCAAAAACAGCGCTGCCATCCGTTTTCAGAAGGAATGTCTTTGCGCTGGACGACCGTGCCGATGATCGGAACTCTTCCGGTTTCTTGAGCACAACCGTCTTGAGATCGGGCACAGGCAGTTCGGCGGCCGCCGCGACGAATTCGCCGATTTTCGCGCGTATGTGTGCCGCTGCTGATGACGCCGCCTTGGATGGAGCAGCTTTCGGGCGCAATGTTCCATTGCTTCGCCGCGGCGGAAATCAGCATGGTGCGGGCGGCGGCCGCAGCTTGGCGCATCGGCATCCAAGAGCCGGCGACGTGCCGCTTCCGCCAGTTCCCTGATCGCCAAAGCGCGCGACATCGTTGGGCGCTTGCTCGACGCGCACGTTTCTCCAGTCGACGCCGAGTTCGTCGGCCAGCACCATGGGAGCGCGCTCGAAATTCCCTGGCCCATCTCGGAGCGGCCCGACATAAGACGTGACCTGGCCAGTCGGGTCGATCTGAATCCAGGAGCGCAACGGATTGCCCGGCGTCGTTTGCGGCAAGGGCGCCTGTATGGTGCGCGTGGATTCGAAGCCCACAAGTAGAAGTGCTCCCGCGCCGGCAGCGGACTTCAGAACCGCGCGGCGAGACAGTGGACGTGTTGTTCGCCGGGACTCATAGTGGACCTCCGGTTGAGGTTTCGTGTTGTGTGCATGGCGGCGGCGGCGCGCAGAACGGCTTTACGATGCGCTGCGGCAGTTCCGCAGCGGCAAATATTGTGCGACAGCCGGCGTCGACATCGGCTGCGGTCGGGTTTGGATTCTGTCCGGAGGAACGCCACGGCCGTCATGATCTGGCCGGACTGGCAATAGCCGCACTGCGGAACTTGTTCGGCAATCCAGGCCTGTTGAACGGGGTGGCTGCGGTCCGGCGAGAGGCCTTCGATAGTGGTGATCTTCTTGCCGGCCGCGGCGGAAACAGGCAATCCACAGGAGCGTTGAGCGGAGCCGTTGATGTGAACGGTACAGGCGCCGCATTGGGCGATACCGCAGCCGTATTTGGTGCCGGTCATGTTGAGCGTGTCGCGAAGGACCCACAGAAGCGGGGTCGCGGGATCGACATCGACCGTTTTGTATGGCCGTTGAGTTCAAACGTAATTGCCATTTTCGGCGCCTTTCGCAAGCGAACGGGATACCCACGAGCATATCGAAAGATGCCATTCGAGTTTGGCCGGAGCGACGAATGTTTCAGTGTTCGTGTCCGGTGCTCAACGCCAGATCATGAATTCGACTGCGAGTTAAGCGAAGCTCACATTGCAATCGCTTTACTTCGGAGGCGATCGGATCGCAGGTTGTCCGAAGATAGGTTTTCCACGCTCGCTGAGAATCCCCGGTACGCGAAGCAAGTGGAATAGACTGGGCGAGACCAAGTTCGGCGCGAGCAAGTTGCTCCGTTAGGGATCGCTTGGCATCGCTCAGCTGTCCTTGGTTCGAATCGTTGGCTTTGTGTTGGCCCAGACCCTCGCGGCCTCGCTGGCGAGAGCGGGGTAGCAAACGGACAAGATCGGGGAGCGGAGCCTTTCGGGCAAGGAGCGAAGCGGAGGGGATCACTCGAAACCGGAGGCCCCCGGTTCTTGCAGGCGCGAGGGCAAACCCATTAGGAATTAGGTTGTTTGAATTTCGAACAGTTGACAAATCGCAACACGCGCCAGGCAAGGACCTGAAGCTTGGATTCAAAGCTGGAGGCCGTCTGAACTTGCTCGGTTTAGAACCGCCGCGTCCTGTTGCGAGTGTTTACCAGAGGTCCCCAGAACCCGCGCCAAGTAATGCACCGGATCGCCGCTGAACTGCTGCTTCAGAAAATGAACAAAAGCCCTCACTTTAGGGGAAGCGTTGAGCCGTGATGCGTACAATGCGTGGAACTCAACAGGTTCCGGTTCCCAGTCGGGCAGGAGCCGGACCAACCGGCCCTCCTCCACGTCCCACCGCGCTGCGGATTGGGAAAGGAGCGCCACCCCGACACCCGTCAGAGCAAGTTGATGGCTGATCGCCGGGTCAGGCACGCTGACGCGAGATTCCACCCTGACTTCTCTTACCTCTGCACCGCGGCGCAATCGCCAGATCGCGGCGTCGTTAGCGTCCGCAAATCCAGCACAATTTGTGATGATGCAGTGATGTTCCCGCAAAGCACCGGGCGAATCCGGAGCGATGCGATTTTTCAGATATGACGGACTGGCATAAACTGCGATCCGAATCTGGAAAAGAGGTTTCACCAGCATTCCGGAATCGTCCAATGGACCTGGACGAACGACGACATCCAATGGCCTTTCGCGAGAAAGACCATCAAGCGATTGCAAGTGAACACGGACGTCCGGGTACATCGCCAGGAATTCCCCCAGCGCTGGTCCCAGAACCAATCGTCCGAAGATTGCCGGCGCGCCTACTCGCAGCGTCCCGCGCGGTTTCGCTTGCAGCGCTCCGATTTCAATCTCAGCCTGTTCGGCCTCTTCGAGTACCCGCTCACAGCGATCGAAATAAATCTGGCCCTCTTCGGTGAGGGCGACACGCCGCGTCGTTCGCTCGATCAAGCGCACGCCTATGCGGCCCTCCAGACGATGGATCGATCGGCTCACGCTCGACTTAGGCAAAGCCAATCGCTCCGCGGCCGTCGTAAAGCTTTGCGCTCTCGCAACTTGTACAAAAATCTGTAGCTCGTTGAGATCCGTCATGGTTGTTCCCGCTCAGCAACAGTGTATTGCAATCAGGCATATTGTTTCAATAACAGATCAGCCGTAGATTCAAGGTGAGGAGAAATTTGTGGCAGATCGTCGTGACGAGAAGTATTTGATAGCGGGCGCAACAGGCAATGTTGGCAGCGTGATAGTGTCGAGGCTGCTGGAAGCTGGATTCAATCCGAGACTGTTTACTCGCGATCCGAAGAAGGTGGCTCAATGGGGCGATCGCGTTGAGGTAGCGGTTGGCGATTTCCAGAATCCGGATACGTTCGGGCGCGCTCTTGACGGCATCGATGCCGTGTACCTGATGCATCAGAGCCCGGACCAGAACGCGTTTGCAAACTTGGTCGCTGCCTTAAAGGACTCAGGAAAACCGCGGCTTGTATTTCTGTCTTCACTTGCAGCTAATCAGCCGGATCTTCAGATTGGCCGGATGCACAAGCAGAAAGAGGACACCATTCGCGCGTCCGGTGTGCAAGCAAAATTCCTGCGGCCGGGCGGATTCATGTCGAATACTTATCAGTGGATCGCTGCGATCAACGCTGAAGGGGTCGTCTACAACGCGATGGGCGAGGCGAGGTTCCCACCCATCGCTCCTGAAGACATTGCCGAAGTCGCGGTCAAGGCGTTGGTGGATCCCGGGCTCGTGGACGAAGTCCTTGAGTTAACCGGGGGCGAACTGTTGAGCGTTCCCGAGCAAGTCGATATTCTGGCGAAGGTTCTCGAACGGCCGCTCCGCTGTTTGGATGTCCCGATCGAGAGAGCTGCAGAAAATCTGATACGTGCCGGCGTACCGGCGCAGATGGCGGCGGCTGTCGCGGAGTCTTTCGCGGCCGTGCGAAATGGGCGGATTGTCGCAATCACAGACACTGTGGAGACAGTCACTGGACACAAGCCGTTGACATTCGAGGCGTGGGCGCGCAAGCATGCTGCGCAATTCTTGACGGCCACTGCGCAACCCGCTTTCGCGCGGGCCTGAGCAAAATCATGCGGCTCTTTGTCCTCGGCGCAACCGGCCATACCGGAACGCAGATTCTCGATCTCGCTCTGGCCCGGTCACATACCGTAACAGCCTTCACACGTTCGCCGGAAGGGGGCTCAGCGATGATCGTGGCGCCACCTCTTCCAGATGAAATGCCGCGCTGTACCAAGCCAAGAACACGTCCTGCATCACGTCATCGGCAGTCGCGCGGGAATTACTCATTCTCCAGGCGAACTGGAAATGGCGTTCCGATGCTGAGCGAAGATCGGCCGCGAAGTCTTCATCCCTCATGCACACTCGTCCCTAATTCCCAAAAGGCGGGCGAAAAAATACGGCTCAGGGGATCTTTTTTCGGGGCTCTGCGCCCTAAGCTTAACTTAAGCCAGAAATGGGGAGTCGGCCTGTTTCCGCACGCGGAAAGCAAGCGCCTAGCCGAATCCATCAAGTCTGCGGATTCGCATTTTGCGGGAAGTTGACTGGCTAGCTTACATTAGGGCGGACAAGGGGGACTTTTCGGGACCCAATTAGCGCCTTGGGGGCCGCAGATCCTTGAACAGCGACAATACAAGCCGGTATGTGTTCGCGTGGGTCGCGTATACTGTTGAACGCCTTGCAAGTGCCGAGCTTCTTAGCGTCTCGATTCCTCGAAACCGATAGGCAAGATGAAATCCCCATCGTAAATGTGATCCTTTTCGAGCTCCGTCGTCGTGGCCTTATTAACGGGCCTTCTCTACTTTGTGGGAAGAGCGTCGATTGACGGCGAGTCTTCGCTCTCGGGTTGGAGGTTCTCGCGCCGCACAGCTACACGAGTATGTTAGCTCAGGCTTTGAGGTTCTGCTCGTATCGAGCGTTTTGGTGTCGATAATGTCCGCGTTCGGGATAGTGCTCTTGACCGCTGCCATTAAGAGTACCTGGCGCATTCCGCGCGTGCATGAAATGACGGTCTTCGCCTTAGCCTCGGGGTTTTCGGTGGGCTGATTTTTGTTCTTACATTTGCACTGATTAATAGAACACCTAGTCTCGTGACTGTAGGCATGTTCTTTCCCAGTCGGGGAACAGCGAACTGCTCTTTATTCCTGCTGTGTTTGACGTGTTTGACGCTGCTAATGAGTAGCGTCGGAACCATTTTCTTTCAACCGACGCTGTTGCGTACGGCCTCACTGGTTTGGGGGCTGGTCGTATGTACAGTATGCTTGTATGGCTACGGCAGAGCCCTTGGTGCCACTCAGCTATACAGCCGGTTCCCTGTTATCACGGTTTGCACCGCATCCCTTCAAATCGCGCCGCAAACGAAGTGGCTTTTACTCGGCGCCGACAACAATAATCTGGTTCTGCTCGGACGGCAGGCGGAAACAGAGCGACATGCTGAGCCACATTACGTGATTCGGTCAGAGATAAAGACCTTCGATATCGTGGGATCCGCATCAATCGACGAGTTCCTGTGCAATCAGGCGTCAAAGTCCTCTTCAAGGTAAGGCTGAACTCTCGCCGGCACAACCGGCGAGTCGTAAACCCGAGCCCTCCTAACTCCGTTGATTGCGATTTTCGCCTCTCGACGTTGAGGAACCCCCAAATGAACCGGTATGTCGCGACCTGGAGCGTCGAGCCCAGAACGGTCCCGCCAAACGCGCCCACGAAGGCCTTCACTTCGGCGGATGCTGGGGGACTGCCGTCCTGATCCGGCGTTAGTGAGCGCTCCGGCGTATGCTTGATGGTGCGATGGCGGACCGAACGGCACAGCCGAATACAGAAGATCCCATTCGCACCGGCATGAAGCAAGCACTTGCAGAGATGACCGGTTTCGCGCAAACGCTGATCGACACAGATGTGCCTCCGGAGAAAATATGGTTCAGGAATTTGCTCCTAGGCCTGTTGAACTCAACGCGCCAGAATTATCGCTCCCGTTGAGATCGGAACCGCAAAGATGCCACCGATGGCGTCCTGGGGGGCGCGGAACCTGCTTGAGTTGCGTGTTATTACGACATATGTCCTACGCTCGGAGGCCGACGCACTCAATTTCAAGGATGATTTCGCCGCCGACCTGAAGGAGTTCTGGGAGGCGATGAAGGGCAGTAGCGAGTTCCTGCACAAGAAACTGGTTGCGGAAATGCGGGGTTTCGCCGCGAGTCGAAAGCGAGCCGAAGAGGTCTGCGTTGCTGGATAAGGCGAGTGCGATGGAGCAGAGTGGACCGGATCTTGACGGGGCCGGTGGAAGAAATCGAGGCCTACCGCAAGCTAATGGAGGATTTCGGTATAGACCCCAAGCGGCGACCCAGTCAGGGAAGCAAGATAGCGGCGATGGTGAACGAAAGCGAGATGTTCAAGCCGCGGTTCAAAATTCATTCGAAGATCGTGCATCCTACGGCCCTATCCATCGCCGCGACCACTATGCCGAATAGCCTTGATGCGCTGATGCCACTCATCTACAGCGAAGCGTCCGATGATCTGTTGGCCATCTTTCTCGGGATCAAACGACATATCGATGCGCACGGCGTCGGCTGGCCAGCCCAACCGTAAGTACCTGAAGCAACGCAGCTTCTGCGCACCGCTCTGGATTAGAAACGAGGAACGCGCTCGCATCTCTTTACCGGAATCCACATGAGCGTGTAGTCGCCATCGCCTACTTCTGACAACACCTACCCAGTTGGCCGGGGATCACCGCGACGCCGATGCCTTAACTTAGCGCTTATGCGGCCCTGCCCAAAGCCAGGTTTTTGCGGACCGGGGAGAATGCTTCACCGCCCCTTACGAAAGCGGGTCTTTCGATAAAGTCCCGTTTACCAGCCGCCACATATTGCGCGGGTTCGCGTTCTGCAACTCGGGCGGCAGTGACGCATCGGGGAAGTTCTGGAAGCAGCGGGGCGCAGAAAACGCAGGATGGCTTGCGTGCCGACACTGGTGAATTCGGGATCGGTGGTCGCCGGATACGGCCCGCCGTGATGCATGGCGTGCGTCACTTCGACGCCTGTCGGGAAAACCGTTGAAGATGATGCGGCCCGCTTTGTCTTCGAGGATCGAGATCAGTTCCTTGTATTCGGTGAGGTCCTCCGGCGTTCCGAAAATGCTGGCGGTCAGCGTGCCGGTCCAATTGCGCGCCATGCGCAGAATCTCCTCTTTCGATTGCGAACGCACCAGAACCGCGGACGGTCCGAAGATTTCTTCCGCCAGCTCCGGGTTCTCCAGCCAAACCTGCCCTTGCGTTTCGAACAGCACGGGAGTCGCTTCGGTCCGTTCATCGCTGCGCTCGGCGGTCCGACAGACAGCTGACGACGCCTTCTGACTCGCGAGCGATGCTGCACGTTCTGCAAATAAGCCTTTGAGAATCGAAGGATGCAGCATGGTCGCGGCCGAGCCTTTTTCGACGAGCTCGGCCAGCTGTTTCGAAAACTGCGCGAAGCTCGGGCGATTCCTGGCCGAGCACCACTCCAGGCGCCGTGCAGAACTGCCCACCCCCAGCGTCATCGAGTTGAAAAGCCCGTTCACAATGGTGTCGCCTGATGCCGAAGTGCGCCGGGCAGCACGAAGACCGGATTGTTGCTGCCCATCTCGCAATAAGCGGGAATCGGAACAGGCCGTGATGCCGCCGCGTCGAAGATCGCGCGGCCGCCTCGCAGAGATCCGGTGAATCCGACGGCGCGGATGCTGGGATGTTTCACAAGCAACTGGCTGACTTCCGGATCGACGGCGTGCACCATGGAGAACGTGCCGGAAGGCAGGCCGCATTCGCTGACAGCCTTGCGCATAGCGCTCGCAACCATCTCGGAAGTCCCCGGATGAGCCGGATGGGCTTTCACGATAACCGGGTTCCGGCCCGCAAATGCGGAGGCGGTGTCGCCGCCCGCCACGGAAAATGCGAGCGGGAAATTGCTTGCGCCGAAAACCGCTACCGGGCCGAGCGGCACCAGCATGCGCCGCAGATCGGGCTTTGCAGAGGCTTGCGGTCCGGCAGCGCCGTATCGATCCGGGCATCCAGATACCAGCCATCGCGCACCAGCGCGGCAAACATGCGCAGTTGATTCGTGGTGCGGGCGCGCTCGCCCGTCAAACGCTCGATCCCGAGACCCGCCTCGATCGATGCCTGCTGCAACAAAGCGTCGCCGAGCGCTTCAATTTCGCGGGCCACGGTTTCGAGAAAGACGGCGAACTGTTCCGGCTGCGATTTCGCGAAACGTCTGAAAGGCCTGTTCGGCCGCGCGCGCCGCGCGATCGATCTCCGCTTCGGTCGCCTGTATGAATGTGTCTTCGAGCTGCTTCCCGTCTTTGGATTCCAGCCGCTGAATCTTGCTTCGAACCTTCAGCGGACAGTTCGGACCCGATGAAGTTGTTTCCGTGAAACGCCATGTTTCTTACCCTACCCGGTTGATGAGCGTGCCAATGCCGCTGATGCTAATTTGAATCTCATCCCCGTTCTGCAAGCTGAAGGAATCGGGCGGAATGATGCCGGTTCCAGTCATCAGAAACGCACCCGCCGGGAAATGTGTTGTTGCGCATCAGAAAGCCCGCCAGTTCCGGAAGTTGCGCGCTTCATCGGATTAAGACTATGTCGACCCGGAAAAGGCATTCTGTCCGTCGCGGAAGATCTCGAGTTTGATTTCCGTGCTGCGCGGGATCGGCGCGTCACTGACCAAAATGCAGGGCCCGAGCGCGCAACTGCGCGCGTAAGTTTTCGCCTGCGGAAGATAAAGCGGGTTCTCGCCTTCGATGTCGCGGGAACTCATGTCGTTGCCGATCGTGTAGCCGGTGATTTTGCCGGAGGGCGTGATCAGTAGCGTCAGTTCGGGTTCGGGCACTGACCAGGAGGCATCGTCGCGAATGGCGACCAGATCCTCCGGCCCAACCACACGCTGCGGCGTCGTTTTGAAGAAGAGTTCGGGCCGTTCGGCGCGTTATAAACGCGATCGTAAAAATCGCCCCCGCCGGCGGATTTCGATTCTTCCATGCGTGCTTCACGGCTGCGCATATAAGTGACGCCCGAGCCCCAGACCTCCTGATTGCCGATCGGCGCCTCGATGTCATTCAAGGCCGGAGCGTGAGCCGGTTTCAGCCCAGGCAAAGCGGCGCGCAAGTGTTGTTCGAGGTCGTCGCGAACCAGGAGCGCGTCCCAGGAGGTGGTCGTCCAGGCATTTTCCTCATAGGAAAAGAACTGGTCGTCTTCTTCAAGCAGAAATCCGCGTACGGTGCGATAGAGCTTCATAGTCTCTTACCAGTTGTACGACGGAGGCCTCAGTGGTCGGTGATCACGGCGGACCCGGAAAACTTTTTCCCTCCCGCTATCAATTCCTTAGCCCATCCCCGCGACCTATCCGCGAACCGCCGCTGCCACCGTGGTACAGGCATTTTGGCCTGTGGGTTCGTTCCCCCAAGCCTGAGCCCGCGGTTAGCGGTGGGTTCGTTCCCTCAAAAACGGTGATGGGGTTCGCTGCGCGAGCAGCTCAGCTATTTGAAACTTGAATACGGAAAGACAGGGCTACACGGCGTGGGTGCGCACCCTGTGGCTTCGTTCCCTCAAACTGAGCCCGCGGCTGGCGTTGGGTTCGTTCTGATCACTGACCCCTCACCACTCACAATTGGAGTTTGGCTTCGTTCCCTCAAAACGCTACCGGGAGCGAAAAATGGGTTCGTTCTGGTAACTGGGTTCGTTCTGGTAACTGGGTTCGTTCTAATCACCGACCAACTCACCCCTGACCACTGGAGTTTGGGTTCGTTTTTTCTGACCACTCACCCCTGACCACTGGCCTTAGGGGTGCCGGTCTCTTTCCGTAAAGTCCGAGACCGGCAGTTTAAGCTGTCCACTGCTTAAAGGGGTTTCTTGAAGAGATCATGCGGGAGGACGCTTGCGCGCGCAACGGGACAATCTGTTATACACCGTGAAATCCCTTGAAAACTAAAAGAGTTACGCAGACGTTACGCTCCGGTGAGAACTCCAGCGAGATTCCTGTTAGAATCGGGAAGCCTCCTATGGATCGTGCAGCCTCGTCGCCCGGAGCACCGCCTCACAGCGTTGTCCCGGCATCAGCCGACGAAATACGGTCGCACCTGAACCGCATACTCGCGAGTTCCGCATTTCGCGCAAGTAAGCGGTGCCACCGCTTCCTGGAATTCGTGATCGATCAGCTACTGACCGGTAACGCTGCGAGTATCAAGGAACGGACCCTGGCGATTGAGGTATTCGACCGTTCGTCCTCCTGGGATTCGGGCGGCGATGACACCATCGTCCGCGTGGGTGCGCGGGAAGTGCGGAAGCGCCTTGCGCAGTATTACAGCAGTCCGGAAGGGATGCAGGAAAAGATCCGGATCGAACTGCGTCTCGGATCGTATGTGCCCGAGATCGTACGGGTCGATTACCCGCCGCGCCGGTCAGCGAGCACCCTTACGGTGCCGGCTCCGGTGACTGTGGAACTCATTCCCCCGCCCGTGGCCGCGCCCAGACGCCCA
The DNA here is from genome assembly GCA_963795905.1 of uncultured Acidobacteriaceae bacterium. Lineage (GTDB taxonomy): Bacteria > Acidobacteriota > Terriglobia > Bryobacterales > Bryobacteraceae > Bog-105. The sequence goes on from CAWCJG010000008.1 coordinate 199,728, forward strand.
TTACTGAAATGGGGGGCGATTGCGGTCACAATCGCATTCGCGGCGGCAATTGCGATCACTGCGTATTCCAGACTGCACAAGCAAACGCCGTTCGATCAGTTCTGGGCGCCCTTTGTGCGCTCCTCAGAACCGGTGATGATTGCGGTGGCCTCGCCGGTGGTGTACAAGCCGACACCGCGGGCGTATTCGTTAAGCGACCAGCATTCCGGCGGCACGTCCCTGCCGATTGTAAAGCCGCTGCAAGTCGATCCGAAAAAATTGACCGGATCGGATTTCGTGCCGGTGGAAGACCAATACCTCGCGTTCGGCGATTCGGTGGCGAGCATGGATGTGCAGCTTTTACTCGCCAGGCATTCACACGGCGCTCACGTGCGATTTGCCAGCCGGGTGGATTTCGCGGAGCTTCGGGATGCGCCAGTGATCCTGGTCGGGGCATTTACAAATCACTGGACAGTCGAATTGACCCAGCATTTCCGCTTTCACTTTGGCTTCGACCCGCACTGGATACCAGCGATTCTGGACAGCAGCAATCCGGGCCACTACTGGAGCATTCCAGGTAAACAAGACAATGAGACATCGCCCGAAGACTACTTCCTGGTCTGCCGTTTGCCCACTTCGCCATCCGGCACGCCCGTGATGATCGCAGGCGGCGTCGAGCAATTCGGGACAGAAGCCGCGGGCCGGTTCATCGCTGATCCCAACCGCTTGAATTCGGTGCTGAAGGTATTTGGCAAGGACTGGCAGAACAAGAACATCGAAATCGTCATGCACGACAAGGTGATCGAGAACACGCCTGCCGCTCCCGATCTGGTCGGTTACTATTCGTGGTAAAAGAGAACCGCCGACCCGTCCGTAACAGCGGTCTTCCAGCCCGGCAGTGACGCCAGACGCTTTGCGACTGGAGAATCCCGCAATAGCAGACAAGCCCCCGCGTTGTATTTCGTGAGCAGGCCGCGCGTGTCGCGGCGGAGCGATCGCCAGTCATCGTATTCGCGGAGCACGCCGGTCCAGTCGAAGATGTCGCCCCGCCCATCGATGAAGACTTTCTGCTCGGGAAGCGCCCAGATGAGATAGCCGCCATAGACGTATTCGTTCACGAGGCGACCGGCCGGCGGATGCTGCCGCAGGAACGCGACGGCTTGTGTGGGATTGCCGGCGTCAATCTGTCTTTCGATACGATTCCGATCCGGGAAAGCCAGCACCATCAGGACCGCGCATCCGATGGCGAATGCGGCGCTCAGTGACCTGGGCTGTGGCTTGGTTGTGAGCGTCGCCAGCACGCAACAAAACGCCGGAGCGGCTACCAGACCGAACACAATCGCGAGGCGGGCGTGCGAGAAGGCAAGCCAGCTTGCAGCAGCAATGACAGCGAGTTCTGTGACGTGCAGCCGGACTCGATGCGTAATGAGCCCCCAGGCGACGACCGCCAGCACGATGCAAATCGTGATTGCTCGCGGATCGTGGATGGCGAGAGGACGCCATTCAGTGACAAGGCGCATGCTGGCGCTCTGGTGGAACAGAGTGTCGAGCGGATAGAGCGTCTGCTTCCAGCCCACAGGAGTTACGAACAGTGACGCCGCGCTGAGCAGCAGGACTCGCAAGGCGCGCCAGCGAAGCAGATACAACACTGCGATGCCGAAACCGAAGAAGAAGGACCCGTGACAGTTCACCCAAAGCAAGAACAGCGGCGGCAGCAGAAGAAGCCACTTGCCTCGAAGTTCAAACAGTAAGAGCTCGACGGCCAGGAAGCAGTAGCCGAGCATTTGCGGACGGACGGCAAGGGCAACGGTGGAACAGATCCATACGATCATCGCGCCTGCGAAGGCAATTCGTGGATCCCCGGTTCTGCGGTAACAGACCCAGAAAGTCAGAATTAGCAAGGCTGCGGAGGCAGCCGCGAGCCAGAGCATCATGCCGCTGTAACCGGCGACCAGGTACGCGATATAGATGGTCAACTGCGACAGCCATTCATGCGGAATGGTGGGATGGTTTGCGGTCGTGTACGAGAAGACATCCGCGACCGGGATGCGATGCCTTTGCCAGATGATCTGCCCGGTACGGAGGTGCCACCACATATCCGGATCATTGAAACGCTCGGAGACGGTGAGCACGGCGAGCACGCCCAAGACGAGACAGAGTACGAACGGAAGCGGGAGTTTCAGGCTTCTCGGATCAACGCCAGACACCGACAGGATAGTGGCGTCTCGCGTTCAGGAATCTCGCGTTACTGGTGTTCCGTCAGATACTCAACGGCCTTTTCGAGGACGACATCCCGGCTGGCGCGGATGTCGGCAAGCTCCGGGTTTGCGACGACGGCGGGTGTCAACCCGATGCGCTGTAGTTTGCCGCTGTTGCCGTGGCGGACGTCGGTCGCGGAAAACTGGACGTGAATGCCTCCCGGGAGCACGAGATGGCTGAGGGTCGAGCACGCGCCGGCGCTGTCGGTCCCAATGAACGCCACTTTGCGCGCAGCTTCAAGGAACAGCCCCAGGCGTTCGGCGGCATTCACCGTTCGTTCATCGATGAGCATCACGATCTGTCCCGCGAAGGCGCTTTTTTGTTGGGGCACATTCTCGACGGAAAAGAAACTATGGGTCAGCGTCAGGTCGGTAGCGGTGGGGAGGTCAGGCGTAAGCACCAGCGGGCCGGTGACGATAGCGCCCGGTACGTCCGCTTTACTGTTGAATTTAGCCGCGAGAACACGTGGATCGACCAGCAGGGGTCCACGTGCGTCCAGAACCAGCGCCGGTTTCCCTGCGATGGCGGCGAATGCGGTGTCATGCCGTCGGGCATCAGGCGAGTAACATCGATGTACCCGACTTTCGCGGAGAGTTGTTTGACCAAAGGAGACCGGTCCGTCCACTGCTCGGTAGTGCGTTTGACCTTTACTTCCGCCTCACTGCCATCATGGTGGCGAACGCTCAAAACAGCTTCGGAGTCCGGCGGTCCGTTGAGGATCTTATGCATCGCGATATCAGAGAGCGCCTGGTGGCTCGATGCGGGCAGATACGCCGCTTCGCGGTTGATCCTTTGGACGATCTCTTCCCCATCGACCCGCAGTACGATGTCCCCAACCTGGATGCCCGGAACCTCGCCGCGGATCTCGGCCACGACGGGTTTCTTATCGATCAGCCGCAAACGGAGCGGCGCGCTAGCTAATCCGAAGTATTCGCTGAGCACCGAGCTGGTGACTTCCGTGTTCGTGTCATCCAGTTTCGTAACGGCCTTAGCGACGGCCAATGGTATTCGCGCGCATCCTTCGCCTTTGCGAACTGATCCAGAAACTTCGGGAACTCATCGTCCCAGTCGGCATCCATGAGATCACGGTACGCGAAGAAGTAATGCATGGCGCCCCATAGTTTGTAGGCGGCGAGGATGCGGAGCTCGGCGGAAGGATAGGGTGTTTCCGCGTAATCTTTTTCGGCCGTCGGCGAGGGAGGCGCAGCGCGTATCGCATCGGAAAGAGGAAGCGTAAGCAGGACGCCGCCTCCCATATCGACGGATGCCGCTGCCGTTTGACCGTCTTCGAGAACGAACGCGGAGTGTTCCAGATCGTAATGCATCCAGACGCTCCGGGATCCTTTGTCAGGCGGCGAAGGGAACGACTTCAGCAAGGGATTGAGGGCGCCGCGGTATTCGTCCACTGTCTTTGCAGCGCGAACAGCAGGGATCGCCGGGATGACTTGCGCGTCCCAATCGATCTGCCCGGTTGCCACCAGCGGATTGAAATAGGCTCCGGTAACCCAAACCTTTGCGAGCGCAAGCAGGCGGTCCTGCTCGGAAGGCAGCGCCTGCGAGACGCCGCAGTGGCGAGGAACAGGAGCGCAAAGGGTGCGGCTGCGCGCCGCCAGGTAAGAAAGGAACTCGCAAGCTTTGCGGGCGGCGCGCCTGATTCCGCGCCCGTTTTGCGCGTTTTCGCCAGCCCGCTACTGAACCGGACTACCGACCGTAAGTTCGTTATCCACGTTTTTGACGCCTTTAACCTTCTTGGCCAGCTTGGATGCACGGTTCTTCGCCTTCTCGGAATCGACGCGGCCCTTCAGCGTGACGACTCCGTCCTTCACGTGACGTCCAGGCCAATGCCACCCTTTACGTCGGGATCATCGGTCAGCTTGATCCGGACCTGATCGTAGATCCGGTCATCGCTCTTCTGATCGGCCAACGTAACGAGGCGCACAGAGCAGGGCCAGCGACACAGCGGAAGCGAATTTTTTCATGTTTCTTCTGAGCCTAACATCGAGCGCCAATCGACAGTATTCAAGAAAGACGGGTCCTCGCGCCATCCGGGTTTCACCTTAACGAAGAAAGAGAGAAAAACTTTGCGATCCAACATGCGCTCGAGCTGCTGGCGGGCTTCCGAACCGATTTTTTTCAGCATCGCGCCGCCGGCGCCGATCAGAATTGCTTTTGGCCCGGCCTTTCGACGTGAACGGTAGCCGCGATGCGCGTCAGGTTCGGTTGTTCTTCCCATTTGTCGATCAGCACCGCGACCGCATGGGGCACTTCCTGATTGGCGGCGTGCAAAATGCGTTCGCGAATAATTTCGGCAGCAAGAAAACGCATCGGCTGGTCCGTCAAATAGTCGTCCGGGAACAGCGCGGGCCCTTCCGGCAGAAATTTGACGATCAGCTGCTTCAGTTCGACGAGGCCGTCCTGTTTACGCGCGGAGACGGGAACGGTTTCGTCAAAAGGAAAGAGCTTCGTGTAGCCTCAATCGCCGGCAACAGCAGCCGTTTGTCATCCAGCCGGTCGATCTTGTTCAGCACAAGCAGCGCCTGTCTGTTGCTCCGGTATCGCGCTCACGGCCTGCTCGTCTTCGGGTCGCGATATCGCGCGAGGCATCGGCTACAAAGAGGACCAGATCCGACCCTGGCAAGAGCGTCGCGGACGGCATCATCATGCGTTTATTGAAGAGAGTGTCGGACTTATGGATCCCGGGCGTATCGACCAAGCACAATTTGCGCCTGCGGCATCGTGACCACGCCCTGAACGGAGGTGCGCGTAGTTTGCGGTTGGTGCGCAGTGATGGCGACTTTTTCGCCGACCAGCGCGTTGAGCAAGAGTGGATTTGCCAGCGTTCGGCCGGCCAACGATGGAAACAAACCCCGCGCGATGAGTACTGTCGCTCATCGAATTTGTTTCCATCGCATGCGCCGTTTCGATGCGCGAGATTCGAACTTCGTCTACACGGCGGCCATTCGCGGCAAGCACTTCGAACCGAACTCCTTCGATCTCGACAAATTCACCGGGCACAGGAACATGACCCAGTTCTCCATAATGAGTCCGCCGACCGTCGTGGATTCCGTTTCGGCCGAGGGCCTGAAATTAAACAGATCCTGCAAGCGGTCCAGATCCAAGTTACCTGGGCGCAACAAAAACGGTTTCGGATTCCTGCCTGACGTCACGCTCGGGCTCGTGCTCATCCCGGATCTCGCCAAGGATCTCCTCGACCAGATCTTCCATAGTCGCAAGTCCGGCCGTGTTGCCGTATTCATCGATCACGATGACAATGTGGCTGCCCTCACGCTGCATTTCTCGCAGGAGATCGAGTAACTGGCTTCGTTTCCGGCACCAACTGGACAGGCCGAACTAACTGCTCCAGCCGCTTTGCTTTGCAGTTCTTCAGGATCCAGTTCGAAGATGTCGCGAACATGAATAAAGCCGATGATGTTATCGATCGAATCTTTGTAGACGGGAATGCGCGAAAACTGCTCATGGATAACGAGCTGGCGCAGATCCTCGATGGGCTTATCGCCTGGATGCGCGACGATGTTGGGGCGCGGCGTCATCACTTCGTGGACACTCTTATCACCGAACGCCACGACCGAGTGAATCAGCTTGCGATCTTCTTCCTCGATGATGCCTTCTTCTGCGCCCGCCGTGATCAGGGCTTCGATGTTCTCAACGGAATCGGCTGCGCTCGCTTCGGCCGTGCTCGATCCTTCGCGAAGTTCCAGCAGCGATTGAAATCCATTGACCAGAAGCACGCAGGGTTTTGCTACCAGCGCCAGGAGCTTGATCAGAGGCAGCCAACGCAACATCCAGGTGCCCTTCGTACGGCGATAGAAGAATGCGGGAATCAGATACGTGGAAACCAGCATGGCGGCCAGTGAGAATCCGATTGCTTCGAGCACGCATTCCCATTCGGGCAATCCGGTATGCGACCAAGGTGCAGAGATAGAACAGTCCCGCCAAGTGGCAGGCTGACATGTTTCAACAACGAGAACACAAGCGAGCCCTGCTCGTTTTCGAGGCCGATCCGGACGGCGAGCGTTTCGCGGAAGTACTCGAGCGAAGCGCGACTCACGGCGGATGATGCGCAGCGACTCCAGATAGAGCAATTGGATGCAGGACACGAACGCGAGCAGCAGCGTTAACAGGAGCAGCGCAATCCCGAGACAAACGAAGTCGTCATCGTCTGGCGGCTCCGGTTAGTCGCGGCCAGTCAAGCGTGTTCGGCAGATCAAAAGCGTCGCGCCACTGCCGCTCGGCGCGCTTCATTTCGCCGTCGGTCAGTTTCATGATCGAAGCCGACCAGGTGTAGAACCCCATGCAGCATCAAAATCCGGAGTTCATCCAAAAGCGAATGACCAAATTCAGTGGCTTGGGCTGCGCCCGTTCGGATGAGATCGCCAGATCGCCCAGATCGTGGCGAGTTCCCCGAAGGAAACGAAAGCACATCGGTTGGGTAATCGTGGCCGAGAAAGTCGCGGTTGAGCCGGCGAAGCTCGGCATCGTTGCGTGATCAAACAGGTAAATGGGCGTCCCTGCCGATTTGCTTCGAAAGTCGGCTCGCGAAACTGTTTCAACGCTCGTTTTTCTGAGCGTTAGGGCGCAGTTCGGCTGAAACGGCACGAAAGAATAAAGCTGGTTCGCCAGGGTCCATATGATTATGTCTCAGGCGAGTGAGGGAAATTCGGGGATTTCGACCGCAGTGGTCGCCGGAGGTTCCGGAGCGGGTGGTTCCGCAGTTGATCTTCGTTCAAGAGTCAGGGCGAGTTGTCGGCCAGCTCCGATCATTTCGTTGTAGCGATCATAGGCACGCACGATGCGCTGTACCAGCGTATGGCGCACGACATCCTTGTCATCGAAGTGCACGAACGCGATCCCTTCCACGCCTCGCAAGACTTCCACTGCATTCACAAGACCGCTGCGTTTGCCATTCGGAAGATCGATCTGCGTAAGATCGCCCGTTACGACCATCTTAGAATTGAACCCTTGTCGAGTGAGGATCATTTTCATCTGCTCGAAGGTGGTGTTCTGAGCCTCGTCAAGGATGATGAAGCAGTCATTCAGAGTGCGCCCGCGCATAAACGCGAGCGGCGCGATTTCAATCGTGTTGCGCTCGATCAGCTTCTCGACATTTTCGGCGTCGATCATGTCGAACAGGGCATCGTAGAGCGGACGCAGGTAGGGGTCCACTTTCTCCTGAAGCGTTCCCGGCAGGAATCCGAGATGTTCGCCTGCTTCGACAGCGGGCCGCGTAAGAATGATGCGGCTGACCCGTTTGTTCAGAAACGCGGAAACGGCCATTGCGACCGCAAGGTAGGTCTTACCCGTACCGGCGGGTCCGATACCGAAGGTCGAGGTCGTGATGCTCTATGGCATCCACGTATCGGCGCTGATTGACGGTCTTCGGCGCCAGAACCTTCTTGCCATAGGAGCGTGACTTCCCACTCTCGACGAGGCGCTGAGGGACACCGTCGGATCGTTCACCGCGACTCGCAGATAGCTATTGAGATCGCCGTTCGAAAACTCGTGGCCCGATTGGACCATGTCCACGTAATCGGAGAGGATGCGTTCGGCGCGGCGCACCTGTGACTCGTCGCCTTCGACCTCCAGTTTGTCGCCCTCGGCGAGCCGGGTGGTCACGTTTAAGCCATTCTCGATCAATTTGATGTTTTCGTCGCGCGTGCCGAAAAGCGATTCAATTCCGCGAGTGATTTGGACAGAGGACTTCATCAAGAGAAAAGAAGACGAGGAGGAAACAGGGGATGGGACGGGCTGTTCAGGGGGTGCAAGAAGATAGCTGAGAGTTCATGCAGGTCCGGGGATCCCCCGGCCTGACCGTACTGAACCCACTGGCGCACGCGCCACAAGCTCATTAACGTTCAGTATAGCATCACTCGGCAGGTTTATGGGCGGTGCTCCGCCCCCTGGTCCCGAACTATTCAGGGCGCGGACTTCCCTTTTTCGGCGCGGTCCGCGCGGTCTTTCTGAGCCTCCTCCTCAAGCTCTTTGGAGGGCCGAGCATTGTTCATGGCGTAGTAGCCTTGCAGTGTTTCATGGGAGTCGACGGCGTCGTTCAGCGACCGTGCGGCGTCGCGCTCCAGTTCCTGGGATTCCTCAACGAGGTTCTTTGGCTTGTCGTGTTCAGCTTGATCGGGCATAACGGTTCCTTAATAGCTGGACTACCTCGCACGGTACACTGTGACACAGATCGTATTGCAAGGAGAAGAATGGCCAAGTTAGCAGGCAAGAACGTGTTGGTCACCGGAGCGTCCTCCGGGATCGGCGAAGCGATCGCGATCCGCTTCGCTCAGGATGGCGCCAACGTCGCCATAAATTACAACAGCGGGGCGGATCGCGCGGAGAAGGTTAAGCAGAAGTGCCAAGCCGAGGGCAAGGGCAAGTTCATCACAGTCAAAGGCAATATTGCGGACGAGAAGCAGATCCTCGATATGTTCGCGAACGTTTTGAAGGAGTTCGGCACGCTAGACATTTTGATCAACAATTCGGGGATTCAGGCTCCATTTGCAAGTGAGCAACTGACGACGGAAGAGTTCGATCGCATTCTGAATGTGAATCTGCGCGGCACGTTCATCTGTTCGCGCGAGGCGATCAAGCATTGGTTGTCGCGCGATGCAGCGGGCGTGATCGTCAACAATTCGAGCGTCCACGAAATTATTCCGAAACCCAAGTATCTGCCCTATTCGGTCAGCAAGGGCGGGATGGAGAATCTCACGAAGACGCTGGCGCTCGAGTATGCGGGCAGGAAGATTCGCGTCAATTCGGTGGGACCGGGCGCAACCGTGACGCCGATCAACAATGCGTGGATCAACGACCCGAAGGCGCACGCCGAGGTAGTCAGTCACATCCCGATGGGACGCGCGGGAACCTCCGAGGAGATTGCGGGAGTTTTCGCGTTCATGGCGTCAGATGAATCCTCTTACATCACCGGCCAGACTTTGTTTGCCTGCGGCGGACTGACGCTGTATCCGGAATTCCGAGTGGCATGGTCGTCGGGCGAGTAACTAGGTCGAATTCTTTTGGGAAGAAAGTAAGGGGCACGGGCGGGACCTGCCCCTTCTTCGTTTTGTAGGCTTAACTTCCTTGTTTTGGCGCGTGGCCGGTCAAGCGGTCCCAGAACTGGCGCCAACGCCACTTCTTTTCCTGGCATTCCGGGGCGGGAGCGTATCCGAGCGACAAATCACTTCGCTGGACGGCTAGCGACTGCAACTCAGTTCCGGGCGCATCCACGTTCACTGTCAGGAAGTACCGGCAGCTATCAGTAGACGCGACTTTCCACGCGCCGGTGGCCTTGGCGGGTGGCCCCCAGTCCTGTAAGAAACGATTGTAGTCGTAATTCGGACAGGGGTGGTCGGACGTGCAAAACAGGTCGTAGGCGGCGCGATAGTTGTGAGCATTCAGATCCGCCAGGAAATGCTTGGCGACCAGCTTCTCCCGGAAGTTATGGAAGATGAAGTAACTGGCCACGGTGATGACGATGGCGCCCAGAACAGACCAAATGATCAACCGAATATTGCGGCTGCGGCGCTCGTCGCCCTCGCCGTACGTCGCTAGATAACTTCCCATATGTCTCCTGTCCACGCATCCCGCGGACCAGGAGAATCACTTGGCCGCAGGGTAGGCTTTATCGTAAGCGGCGGTCGCGTCGGCCGTGATATCCAGCGTTGGCTTGTAGTAGATCGTATTGCTGACATCGATGACTACGTCAATGCCCCGCTCTTCGGCGAGTTTTTTGACCACCTCTGTCATTTGACGCCCGGCGCGGTTCAAAATATCCGTGCGTTCCGCATTTACGTCAGATTGCAGGTCTTCGGTCATGCGCTGATAGTTCCGCTGTTTTTCGGAACCGGCATCACGCAACTGCGCTTCCTTGTCGGGCGCGAGGCCGGGAGCGCTCAACTGCCGCTGGATATCGGTCAAATCCTTTTGCAGCTGCGCGATCTGATCCTGCCGGGGGCGGTACTTCGCTTCCATGCGGGCTTGCTCATGCTTGATGTCCTGCGTGTCGGCAACAGCCTTCTGCGCATTAATAATGGCTACTTTGGCAGGCTGAGGGGTCTGCGCACCGGCTACGATTGCAGAGCCAAAGATGGCAGCGGCGAATAGGGTCGCGCTCCGAACGTGAGATAGCATCTAACCTTGTTGGACTCCTGTGAATGAACGATCGGCCAAGGCGCAAAATGCAAGCCCTGAAATACATGCCGGATCTAAATATTCGTTTCTCAGGCTAACACGTCAGAAATGGGGGCTTGCCCCAAGGCGGCGGATCAGCGAGTTGCTTCGGCGGCGGCCAGAATCACGGCAGTACTAGAAGACATGGACGAGTAGTAATCGGTGAAGCGCCGAGGTTCGGGTGCCTGGCGGTACGGAATCAGGTTGTGAGCCCAACGGAACCCAATCGGTTCATACCAAAGTTCGGCGACAACGTGAAACGGGCCGGCTGCCCCGCGCAGAGCGATCGAGTAGCGGATACGGCTTCCCTGCCCGTTGAAATGATCGTCATCGCGCGCCCCGCCCACTACGGCAATATCGGGAGCAGCAGTGGCTTTATCGAATCCGCTTGGGAGCAACCGGTTGTCCTTGAAGTAACCGACGGCACTCAGCAATCCGGTTGTGACGCGGCCGTTCCCGTCTTTTAGGATCGATTCGTAAATTTCGACCTGGCCAGGGCCCGTGATCTCGCGATAATGCGGCTCATAGCGCAATGGATCTGCGTCGTTGTCGTTACCTTCGATCGAGCCGTCCGGGTGGATCGCCCCGGATTCAAAAATGGTCGCGCCATTGCGGCCGGTGACTTTGAAATGCAACCAAGCACGCCGAGACGGGTACGCCGTGGGCAACTTGTGGCCGCTCAAATTGCGCACGACTACATCGGCGATCAGAGTATCTGCACGTACCGTGACCGCCTGCAACTCGACCCGGGCGGCTTGTGTTTTCAGGAAATCAACGGTACCAGCCGCGTTGTGCGTTAGCTCTTGGGGCTCGGCGCCTACCTGCAGATCCTCGCGATAGCGGTTCAACATATCAATGAGAAAGAAATTCGCGGCAATGAAGGTATGCCGGTGCAGGCCGTAGCGCGGCTCCCCCAATACGCGCGCAATCGGCGCTGCTTGTTTCACTTCGGGCATGTGGCACTCCTGGCAGGTCTGCTTGCCGTGGTAGTCGCTGTGCAGCCATTCCTGATAGGGGACTTGCTCAGGCAGATGTCCGATCACTTTTCCGTCCGGGCCAAACGCTTCTGTGATGAGAGTGTGACAGGTGGCGCATAGTTCGGCATCGCGGATATGCGCCTTGTCCGTGGGAACGAACCCCGCGGTTGAGGATTGCATGATGCGCTGATTGCCGTGCGCGATATCGAAGGGACCGTACTCAGCGTGGTCGCGCTTGGTTGGGGGCGGGGGTGATGACAAAATTGCCGTTGTAGCTCTCTGGTTTGCCGAAGTTCTGATTACCGATCTGGTGGCAAACGGAGCACGTCACACCATCCATTGCCTGCTGCCCTGATGTTTCGTTGGTTTTGAATGGGAGAAACGCAAATATTTTGCCTGGCTCGCCTTTGAGCTTGGCCAGGTAGCGCGGGACCGGCATGTGACAGGTAGAGCAATCGTCCTGAATTTTCGACCCGGCGTTCGGATGGTCGATGGTTTCACGGCGCACGCTGGCCTGCCAATAGGGGTCGCGCGACGAGTTTGCCATCACGCTGGCACGCCAGTTGTAACCGATTGAGACGTCCTCGCCGGAGGGAGTCGTGAGGCCGTTGTGACACGCGATGCAGCGGTCGCTGGTATGGAAGTCGACGGCCGATTCTTTCGCGGCGACGAGTAGCTGCAGGCTGGCCAGAAAGCAAACAATGGGCCGTATCACCAGCCCTCCGTAATTTTGCCGTCCTGCCAATCCCAAAGAACATAAAAGACAAGCTGTGTGGAACGGCCTTTTGTTTGAGTGGCGGGGAAATCGAAGCCGACATCGCCGATGACATGCTGGCGCTTACTCAACGTGACCTGCATCTCGGGCACGAGGTCCCAGGCCAGTTTTGCGCGATCGGCGAGATCACGGTTCGCGACCCATTCGATCATTGGAGTCCACATGCGGCCGAGCCCGCCGTTTTGCCGGAAGCTCTGCCCAAAGCAATTGCGCCAATAGATCGACTGCGCCTCTTTCGTGGTGTCTTTCGGCAGAACACTTCCGAATTGTTCCTGTAGGAAGAGGTTCGCGGGCAGGATCTGGCCGTAGGAAGCAAAGGTTTCCAAGCTGAACGTGCCATTCCCGAGGCCATGGGTTGTGCTGCCGGTCGGCAGGTTGACCAGACCCTCCAGACTGAAGATGGATCCGTGCGTGGCGCTGTTGCTGAAGAAGAGAACTCGCTTGACGCCTAAGCCTACGTCGCCAAAACCTCCGTACCAAAGTTGGTTCTGCTGCGTGAAGTTGACCGGTACTGAAACTTCGATCTGATTGAGCTTGCCGAAGCGCTGCTCGTGGACAATTTCATTGCTGACCGCGCCTGTCTGGTTGAGGTTGATGGCCGTGGTGACAACCTCTTCGTCTTCCGGGTAGGCTTTTTCGGTGAAGACGGCGCGGGGAAGATTCAGTTCGGCGCGCGGCCACCCGGCTTGGTGGCAGAAGCCCCGCAGATACTGCACGACCTGGTCGATCTGACGGGATGTGAGGGCATCGCCGAAGGCCGGCATAATCTGCGAGAAGCCCTTGGCTGGGCCGCCGTCGCGAATGACGGACTTGTAGGAGTAATCGTACTCGGCCGTGGTCTGATCACAGCGGCTGAAATCAGGGAAGGTGTCGGGCTTTTTAAATCCGACAACCGACTGTGGCTGGCCGCGGCCATCGGGGCCATGACAGGCGACGCAGGCCGCTTGATAGATTTCCTTGCCCGTGTTGAGCGGGATTGCGGGCGGCGTGTTTTCGGCGGAAGCGCAGACGGCGATGAAGAGTAGACCCCACCAAAGTCGCGGCACTGATGACTAGACGGGATTGTCCCGTGAAGACGTACCAGGAATTTCGTAGAATTCACGCATGCGCGCGCTAGTTCTCGCGAGTATCACGGCGGTATTCGTGTTCATCGCAGATTCACAGGCGCGGGGTATCGAGTATTTCCGGTGGGCTGTACGGCTATTTGAGGTGCAATAGTGCTTATGGGAAGCCGCGCATGGGTTGTGCTCTTTGACGGAGCAGAGAAGGGACTGAAACGATGCGAGTGACTGGTCATAAACTGCGGACGAGAGGAAGACGCTTGCAAGCGCGGATCAGCCCTGAGATGAAGACACTTTGCCAGAAAGCAGCAAAGATTCAGGGCAGCACGCTTACTGATTTCATCGCCAACAGTGTGATAGAGGCGGCAAAACGCATAGTGCGCGAGAGCGAGTTCATGGAATTCACGCGTCGCGACCGGCTGGCGTTCGTGCAAGCTCTTCTGCAGCGCCCGGCGTCTCCGAGTGCGAAATTGTGGCACGCCGCCGAACGGTTTGCGCGCATCTTTCCCGACGGTTAGTGGCGGTCCGGACGGACTTGCTGTTAGAATTAAGTGATCGGCCCTCCGATCGCTGTAAACCGCAGCATCCCCACTTAGTTCAGGAGCTCATTTTTGGAGCAGCAGGCTTTTCTCGCCCTGGAAGATGGCACGATCTTCGAGGGGGTTAGCTTTGGCGCGCCGGGACCTCGCTCAGGCGAGGTGGTGTTTAACACGGCGATCACCGGGTATCAGGAAATATTTACGGATCCGTCCTATACCGGGCAGATCGTGGTTCTCACCAATCCGCAAATAGGCAACTACGGAGCAAACGAGGCCGATTGCGAATCAGGCGGCCCGTACATCGAAGGCCTAGTGGTCCGCGAAATTTCTCCAGTGGTCAGCAATTGGCGCTCGGAGATGCGAGCGGAAGATTTTCTGGCCAAGCACAATATCCCTGTGATTGCGGAGATCGATACGCGGCGGCTGGTGCGGCTGCTTCGCGACCGCGGGGCTATGCGAGGCGTAATCGCGGTGGGCGAGCAGGACACGAACGCCCTGGTGGAAGCCGCTCGCAGCGCGCCGACGATGACGGGGCGGAATCTGGTGCAGGCAGTGTCTACGGCCGCGAGCTACCAGTGGACTGAGGGCGTCGATCCGGTATCGGTTTCGGACAAACGGCCGGCCGCCGGTGAAGCCAATCGCTTCCACGTGGTGGCTTACGACTTCGGGATCAAGCGAAACATTCTGCGCAATCTTGTGCAGATCGGGTCTCGGGTAACTGTGGTGCCCTCGTGACGCCAGCGCCGAAGAGGTGCTGGCGCTGAAGCCAGATGGCGTGTTTCTGTCGAATGGGCCGGGCGATCCGGAACCGCTAGAAAGGCAAGCCGAGCAGGTTCGCAAGCTGGTGGGCAAGACGCCCGTGTTTGGCATTTGTTTAGGACACCAGATCATCGGTCTCGCGCTGGGCGGCGAAACGTACAAGTTGAAGTTTGGTCATCATGGCGCAAACCACCCGGTGCTGAATCGCAGAACGGGGAAGGTGGAGATCACTTCTCAAAATCACGGTTTCTGCGTACGCCCTGAATCGTTGAAGGATTCAGAAGTGGAGATCACGCATTGGAATCTGAACGACGATACGGTGGAAGGCTTGCGGCATCGCAGCGAGCCGCTATTCTGCGTGCAATATCATCCGGAAGCCGCGCCAGGACCGCACGATTCGCACTATCTCTTCAATGAATTCGCCGCGACGATGAAGGAGTTCAAGCGCTAACCATGCCGAAGCGAACCGATCTGAAACGCATTCTGATTATCGGCTCGGGGCCGATCGTCATCGGACAGGCATGCGAGTTCGACTACTCCGGGGCGCAAGCATGCAAGGCGCTGCGCAGTGAAGGGTATGAAGTCGTCCTGATCAACTCAAATCCGGCGACGATCATGACAGACCCGAACCTGGCGGACCGTACCTATGTGGAGCCGCTGACTTTGGCGTTCGCCACTGAAGTGATCCGCAAGGAGCGGCCGGATGCTGTCCTATCGACGGTGGGCGGGCAGACCGCGCTGAATCTGGCGGTGGATCTCGCGGAAGCGGGCGTGCTCGATGAATACGGCGTCGAATTGATTGGCGCAAAGATTGACGCAATCAAGAAAGCCGAGGACCGGCTGCTGTTCAAGGATGCGATGAAAAAGATCGGCTTGGACATGACGCAGTCGCAACTGGTCAACAACATCGAGGATGGCCTGGAATTCGCGGACAAGATCGGCTATCCGATCATTCTGCGGCCGAGTTTCACCCTGGGCGGCACAGGCGGCGGCATTGCGTACAATCGCGAAGACCTGGTCGAAATTCTGGAGCGCGGAATTGACCTTTCGCCGGTACACGAGGTGTTGGTGGAGGAGAGCGTACTCGGATGGAAGGAGTACGAACTCGAGGTGATGCGCGACCTGGCGGGGAACGGAATTATCGTCTGTTCGATCGAGAACTTCGATCCGATGGGCGTACACACGGGCGACTCCATCACGGTCGCTCCGGCGCAAACGCTGACGGATCGCGAGTACCAGATGATGCGCGATGCGGCGCTGCGCTGTCTGAACGAGATTGGAGTCGATACCGGCGGATCGAACGTGCAGTTCGCGATTAACCCGGAAAACGGACGCATGGTGGTGGTCGAAATGAACCCGCGTGTGTCGCGGAGTTCGGCGCTGGCATCCAAGGCTACCGGCTTCCCGATTGCGAAGATTGCCGCCAAGCTGGCCGTGGGATACCGGCTGGATGAGATCAAGAACGATATCACGCGGAAGACGCCGGCCTGCTTTGAACCCACGCTCGATTACGTGGTTGTCAAGATTCCACGCTGGCAGTTTGAGAAATTCCCGGGTGCGGAGCCAGTCCTCGGCACGCAGATGAAATCTGTCGGCGAAGTAATGGCGATCGGGCGCACGTTCAAGCAGGCGCTCGGCAAAGGGTTGCGGAGTCTTGAGACGGGGAAGTCCTCAAGCGCGAGTTCGCCGCCATCCCGACCTGATTCCGCAGCGCCTCATCACTCCGAACCCGGAGCGCCTCGACTACATTCAGTTTGCCTTCGAGCGCGGGTACACAATCGATCAGGTGTACGAAGACACGAAGATCGACCGCTGGTTCCTGCAACAGGTGTACGAAGTCGTGCAGCAACGCGGCGAAGCTGAAAGGCCGGGCGCTCGATTCGATCAGCGCGCGCGAATTCCGCAAACTGAAACGCGATGGCCTGGGCGATCGCGAGATTGCCGAACAGGTGGGCGTGGATCCGCTTGCGGTGCGTGCAAAACGGAAAGAACTCGGAGTGCGCGCGGTATTCAATCGCGTGGACACGTGCGCGGCGGAGTTCGAAAGCTTTACGCCGTATATGTACTCGAGCTACGAGTCGGAGGATGAGGCGGCTCCTTCCAGTCGGAAGAAGGTGATGATTTTGGGCAGCGGCCCGAATCGCATCGGTCAAGGCATCGAATTCGATTATTGCTGCTGCCAT
Organism: uncultured Acidobacteriaceae bacterium; assembly: GCA_963795905.1. GTDB lineage: Bacteria > Acidobacteriota > Terriglobia > Bryobacterales > Bryobacteraceae > Bog-105. Next base: position 216,444 of record CAWCJG010000008.1, read on the forward strand.
GCATCGTTCGCGCTGCAGGAATTCGGCTATGAATCGATCATGGTCAACTGCAATCCGGAAACAGTCTCGACCGACTACGACACGAGCGACCGGCTTTACTTCGAGCCGTTGACCACCGAGGAAGTGCTGAACATCGCCGATATCGAGAAGCCCGACGGATTGATCGTTCAGTTCGGCGGCCAGACGCCGCTGAATCTGGCAATGCCGCTGAAAGCTCTCGGTTTGCCGATTATTGGGACAGATCCAGCAAACATCGATCTGGCGGAAGATCGCAAGCTGTTCGGCAAGTTGCTGGACGATCTCAGCATCCCTGCTCCGGCGAACGGAACGGCTACCAATGTGGAAGAAGCGATTGCCGTGGCACAGCGTCTAGGCTTCCCGGTGCTGGTGCGGCCGAGCTACGTGCTGGGCGGCCGCGCGATGGTGATTGCCTACAACGAAGACACGGTGCGGCGTTACATGCAGGAGGCGACCAGCTTCTCGGTCAAACGGCCGGTGCTGATCGACCGCTTCCTCGAGGATGCGACCGAGGTTGACGTCGACGCCCTTTGCGACGGGAAGAATGTGCTGATTGCGGGCATTATGGAGCACATTGAAGAAGCCGGTATCCACTCGGGCGACAGCTCGTGTGTGCTGCCGCCGTTCTCGCTTGCCCCTCACGTGCTTGCGCGCATCGAAGAGCACACCGCAAAGCTAGCCCGCGCATTGCACGTCATTGGTTTGATGAACGTGCAGTACGCCATTCAAGGGCGAGGACGTGTATGTGCTCGAAGTGAATCCTCGCGCGTCCAGAACGGTACCGTTCGTCAGTAAGGCGACCGGTGTACCATTGCCGAAGATTGCGGTCGGGCTGATGCTCGGCAAGAGCCTGGAAGATTTCGCAACTCTCACGGGCGGCGTGGTGAACGGTAAATTGAGCGTTCCCAACTTCTTCGTGAAGAGCCCGGTGTTCCCCTTCAACAAATTCCCTGGCGTGGATCCGGCGCTTGGGCCAGAGATGCGGTCAACCGGAGAGGTGATGGGCGTGGGAGAGAGTTTCGGAGAAGCGTTTGCAAAGGCGCAGATCGCGGCCGGAACGCCGATACCGGACGGGGGTTCCGTTTTCATTAGCGTCAATGATCGCGATAAGCCGGCGGCGGCCGCGGTGGCGCAACGGTTCCAGGCCTTTGGGTTCGATATTTTCGCTACGAGAGGTACGGCGGCGGTGCTGCGAGCTGCCGGTATCCCTTGCAAAACAGTTTTCAAAGTGAACGAAGGCCGGCCGAACGCGGTGGATATTCTCAAAGCCGGCAAGCTGAATCTGGTGATCTACACAACGACCGGCAGCCATTCGTTTCCGGACGAACAGACGATTCGCCGCAATGCTGTGACGTATCGTATTCCGTGCATCACAACGATGAGCGCCGCGAAAGCAGCAGTTGAAGCAATCGCCTCACGCAGGCGTGACCCGATACGCGTGTGGTCGCTACAGGAACTGCACGCCAAGGAAGGCGCGCGGGAATCAGTGTCCGTCGGCTAACACGACGCCGTAATCAGCCGGAGTATTCGCCTGAGTCCGCCAGCGTCGCGGATTCAGGTTGCCCGCCATGGCGGATTTCGTGCAGCCGCTCGCGAATTTCTTTTTCCCGCTGACGGTACGTGCTGACACCGGTCAGAGATTCTTCGGCGATGACCTCGCCCTTTTCATTGCGATAACGCACGGTGAAACTGCCGGGCAGAGCCGATTCGTAGATTTCGGCCTTGCAGCCGTCGTCCTCCAGCGTCGCCAGTGGTTCTTCCATGTCCGTTCGACGCGGAATGACGGGGATACGGTTCGGCGATTCGGCAGGACAATTCCGATGGCGAGCTTTCCTCTACCCCGGCACAACCAATCAGAGCGTACTGCGAATTGTTCCGGAGAGCCAATTGGCGCGATTTGGCGCTGACCGCAATTGCCATCCTTCTCTGCTGGATCCGCCTGGCACACCACGAAGTCTGGCGAGACGAGGTAAATGTATGGGGGATCGCGCTCGCGAGCCGGTCTGTAGCGGATCTATTCCACAAACTGCACTATGAGGGGCATCCTTCGCTGTGGTACCTGCTGCTGTGGTGTGCTTCCCGGTTCAACGGCGCCTTTCTCACCTTGAAGTTCGTGCAGGGCGCGATTGCGGCGGGTATATACGTTGTGATCGGCCTGTGCTCGCCATTCTCTCGCCTGGAACGGCTGCTGTTGTTCTGCTCGTATTACGTCTTCTTCGAATACACGATCCTGAGCCGCACTTACGGGCTGTGCTTCTTGCTCCTGCTGCTCTTCTTCGTCTTCCGCTTCCGGTATCCGGAAAAGGTCACGCTGAACTTGTTCTTGCTCGGCGTAGCGGCCAATGCGGAAATGCTGGGTCTGATGCTTGGGCTGCTGCTTGCGTGCGAGTACGTTTGGGACCGGCGGCGCGAGAAGACACCGCCACAGGAGTTCATGCGCGGGGCGATTGTATTTCTGGCGTGCATTGCGGGAGCGTGCATGAGCGTGATTCCTGCGCACGACTTGAGCTACCGTACAGCGGGGCGCTACTTGCTCGCGCATGTAAGCCAGGCAGCCATGCTGTTTGGGGCACTGGTCGCGAACGTCGTCATGCCGTGGCTACCGCTGAAGCTCACTTATCCGCGCCCGTATTGGAATGCGACTCCGAGCGACTGGATTGGCTATCTTGCAATAACCCCAGCGTTACTAGCAGTGTACTGGGTCGCGTTCCGGCGGCACTGGAACCTGCTCCTCGTAATTGGCGGAGCCCTCGCGGCCTCGACTGCTTTTTCCTTCCTGATTTACTTCGGATTTGTGCGGAATTTCGGCATCATGTTTCTCGCGTTCCTGTTTGCAATCTGGTCGATACGCGCTGGCGGCGCGCCCGTGCCCAAGACCGCCGTCATGCTGCTGGTGATCAGCGGCGTCCAGGGGATTGGAGCGGCGGTCGGCGATTATCACCACCCCTTCTCGAATGCAGGCCCCGCGGCCCGGTGGATCCGCGCAAATCATCTGGCGAGCGCACAGCTTGTAGGCACACCCGATACGAGCCTCGCTGGGCTCGCCGAGCAACTCGGCAAGTCAGCATATTTCCTCGAGTGTAACTGTTCCGATACGTATCTCGCTTTCAGTTCCCGGCGCGACCAATTCCGGGAAACGCAGATTCCGCAACGAGTTGCGAGCGCGGCTCGTGTTTTCGAGGGATCGAATACAATTCTGGTGCTGGCCGATCCGCTTTCAACCAGCGTAATCGCTGGCCTGCGCACAAAGGGCGTAATTGTGAGGAATCTCGCATCCTTCAGCGGCGCTGAGGCGTGGCAGGAAGACTTTTACCTGTACTCGTTATCGGTAGTTTCAGGCGAGTTCAGCGCCGGTGACGCAGGCTCTTCGGCCGGGCAAACTGGAAGACCTCCTGCGCGACGTTCTCCGCCCCGTCCACCCCGAGCGTAATCAAGGTTCGCGTCAGACCGTCGCGGAAGCTGTTGTTGGTCGACGGTTGCCAGGCGTTGATTGTCTCGTCGGCAACGAAGGCGCTGACGATGCGACCGTATGCGAAGGTCGTCCTCCCGTCATCCTTCTTCGATAAGTAGATCTGCTTGACAGCGTTGAGCAGGCGCCCTTTGTAACCGATCTCATCCGACGGAAAGTAGCGGGGGTCGATATATGCTCCGGAATCGATTCCCCAGGCAACGGTTTCGCGTATGAGCGTTTGGCCAAAACCAGAGGCGAAGCGATAAGAATAGCCCGTGAGGCCTTGGCCCCATGGACCCGGCGTATCGTTCCATTGGCCGAGAGCCGCGCCAACCGCGTTACCGATCAGGCCGCGCAGTTTGTATTCCTGCTTAATCATGTATTCGAATTTCTGCCCTGAGGTGAGGGGAGGGGCTGAAATCGTATCCAGTCCCCAAGCGCCGGAGGCCAGTTGACCCGGTTGACGCACGGCGGATGGTTGGGCTGTCTGTGCCAGCGCGGACAGTCCAACCAGCAGAAAGGAACACAAGAGTTTCACTCGCCTTTGTGACGCGTGCTGCCCACAAACCTGTTTCAAGTTACAGGCGGGTGCTCCGGACCAATGAACTACCTTTGGATGCGCGCCGATCCGCCTTTGGCAAACGCCCGCACCTGATCGAGTGTGGCCATGGTGGTGTCGCCGGGGAAGGTCGTCAGGAGCGCGCCGTGAGACCAGCCCAGATTCACTGCATCCTGCTCGCTTTCACCGTTGAGAAGGCCATAGAAGAATCCGGCCGCGAAGCCGTCCCCGCCGCCGACTCGATCATACACATCCAGCTCCGCCGTCGGCGCCTGGAACGTTGAGCCGTTGATCCAGGCCACTGCGCTCCAGCTGTGGCGATTCGTGGTGTGCACTTCGCGCAAAGTTGTGGCGACGATCTTCACCTGCGGATGCTTTTTGCGAACGTTATCCATCATGCCGAAGAACGCCGATGGATCGAGCTTCGATTTGGCATGCACCTCGGGACCTGGAATGCCCAGCCCCATCTGCAGGTCCTCTTCGTTACCGACTAGCACGTCCACGTTGCGCACGATGCGGTCGATGACCTCTACGGCGCGCTCGTGACCACCCTGGATGGACCAAAGTTTCGCCCGATAGTTGAGATCGAAGGACGTGATCGCGCCGGCGTTCTTGGCGGCCTGCATGGCTTCGACTGCCAGTTCAGCACTGGTCTCCGACAAAGCGGCAAAGATGCCGCCGCTGTGGAACCAACGCACGCCGCCAGCAAAGATAGACTTCCAATCGAAATCGCCCGGTTTCAGCAGCGCACCCGCTTCGTTACAGCGGTTGTAGAACACGACGGGCGCACGGACGCCTAAGCCACGATCGCTATACACGGTCGCCATATTCGGTCCGCGTACGCCGTCATGTTTAAACATCTTGTAAAACGGCTTGACGCCCATGGCCCTCACCCGCTCGGCGATGAGATCACCGATCGGGTAATCGACCATGGCGCTCGCCACGCCAGTATTCAGGCGGAAGCAGTCAGACAGATTGGCCGCGACGTTGAATTCGCCGCCACTGACGTGAATCTTGCACTCGGCTGCTTTTCGGAACGGCACGACACCTGGATCCAGGCGGTGCACTAGCGCTCCTAGCGACAGAAAGTCGAGCGAGCCTTTTTCGGGAATGTTCAGTCCGTATTTCATAGCCTCTCCCTATTCGTATCAGGCGTTGTAACTGCCCGAGGAGACGCGGCCGCCGCGGCCGGTCCAGTTGGTGTGGAAGAATTCGCCGCGCGGTTTATCGACACGCTCGTAGGTGTGAGCGCCGAAGAAATCGCGCTGCGCCTGCAGAAGATTAGCGGGCAAGCGCTCCGTGCGGTACCCGTCGTAGAAGGCCAATGCGGTGGAAAATGCGGGCGTGGGCACACCAAAACCAATCGCGTGAATAACCGCCTTGCGCCAATCGGCGTGATACTCGTTCAGCACGCCGCTGAAGAAGTGTCGAGGAGCAGATTGGTGAGTTGCGGGTTCTTGTCGTACGCTTCCTTGATCTTGCCGAGGAAGCGGCTGCGGATAATACAACCGCCGCGCCACATCAACGCGATGCCACCCATGTTGAGGTTCCAGCCGTTTTCTTTCCCCGCCTGGCGGAGTAGCATATAGCCCTGCGCGTAAGAGATCATCTTCGAGCAGTACAGCGCACGACGGACTTGCTCGATGAAGATCTGGCGATCCGTGAGCGTCGAATTTGGTGTGTTCCGGCCCATTCAGGATTTTTGATGCCGCGACGCGTTCTTGCTTGATAGCGGAGAGGCAGCGCGCGAAGACCGCTTCGCCGATCAGCGTCACGGGCATTCCCGTATCGAGAGCGCTCGTCACGGTCCATTTGCCGGTGCCTTTTTGTCCGGCAGTGTCGAGGATCTTATCGATCAGCGGAGTGCCGTCCTCATCCTTCTTGCTGAAGATCTCAGCCGTGATCTCGATCAGGAAGCTGTCGAGTTCGCCCTTGTTCCAATCGGCGAAGACCTGGTGCAGTTCGTCGGCAGTGAGTCCCAGTCCGTCTTTCAAGAGCTGGTAGGCTTCGCAGATCAACTGCATATCGCCGTACTCGATGCCGTTATGCACCATCTTGACGTAATGACCCGCGCCCTCTTCTCCGACCCAGTCGCAACAGGGTGTGCCATCTTCGACTTTCGCGGCGATGGACTGGAAGATATCCTTCACATGAGGCCAGGCTTCCGGATTGCCGCCGGGCATGATGGACGGGCCGAAGCGAGCGCCCTCTTCCCCGCCCGAGACACCGGTCCCGATAAACAAAATGCCCTTGTCATTGCACGTCTTGACGCGGCGTGTGGTATCCGGATAATGCGAGTTGCCGCCGTCGATAATGATGTCGCCCGGTTCGAGATGGGGCATCAATTCAGCAATCGTTTGGTCGACGGCGTCGCCCGCTTTCACCATCAGCATCACCCGCCGGGGACGTTTGAGAGCCGCGATGAACTCCTCGATCGAATGCCCGCCGACTACCTGCGTGCCTTTGGCCTCATTGTTAAGGAAGTCGTCGACCTTCGACACCGTGCGGTTAAAAACCGCGACCTTGTATCCATGGTCGTTCATGTTCAGGATCAGGTTCTGGCCCATAACGGCCAGACCGATCAATCCGATATCGCAGCTTGCGTTTTGCATAGATTCCCGTTGAGGTCGCAAGCGCTCAGAACACGGCTCGTGTTCGGCGCTCCAAGACACTGATGATAACAATCGCGCCCTTCCGTAGACTGGAACGTCGAGGCAAAGATGGTGCTATTGGGCAGGTCTGCGTTCGAGAAGATTCGAAACGGCGTTGCCGACGTTATTCAGGAACTGATCGAGATCGGCCGGTTTGAAAACGAACATGTCGGCGCCGGCACCCATGGCATCTTCCCGGTCCTTGGGAGCCACCGAACATGTCAGCACGGCTTTGGGAATGCCGGCAAGAGCTGGATTGTTCTGAATGGCAAGCAGGATGTCCCGGGCCGTCCCTCCGGGCAGGCTGTAATCCAGCAGGATCAGCTCCGGTTTCGATGGCGAATCGTGCCGAATGCGCTGCACAGCGGCGATAGCGGCCGGGGCAGTGTCGATGTGCTCGATCTCAGCATCGATGCAAATGTGCTGCAGCGCTTCGTTCACCAGACGCACATCCGCCGGATTATCTTCAACGATGAGAATCCTTGTTGGATTAGGCAACCTTGACTTCCTTCGGCAAGAAAAAGTGAACCGTAGCTCCCGGGCCCGGCTTTGGCTGGACCCAAATCCGGCCACCAAGGCGCTCCGCGGCAGCTTTGCATATGGCCAGACCGATTCCCGTGCCCGAGTACTTGCGGCCATGCAGTCGCCGGAACACGCCGAACACGTACTCAGCCTGGCTCGGCTCGATGCCGATTCCATTATCCGCCACGCTGAAGACCCACCCGTCCTGCGCTTCTTCAGCGCTCACCTTGACCACCGGCGCATCGTTCGAGCGGTACTTGATACTGTTTGCGATCAGATTCTGCAGGATCTGCAAAACGAGAATGTCGATACCACGCACCTTCGGAAGAGGACCGGCCTCGATGGCGGCACCGGCCTCGGCAATCGCTCCGTGAAGATTGTCCTGCGCCGCCTTGAGGACAGCATTGCAGTCGACCAACGTAGGCGCGCCCGGTTCGGATTCACTGAGGAATATGTACTGGCGGAGATCGGTCAAAAGCGCGCCCAACCGCGCCCCGTTTTCCTGCACGCACGCCAGCATGTCAACCTCTTCCTCGGTCAGCTTGGAATTCGCGGAACGGGATAGCCACTGGGTGTACGACAGGACCATGCGTACCGGTTCCTGCAGGTCATGACTGGCAGCCCAGGCGAATTGCCGAAGCGCTTCATTCGATCGGGTCAGATCGGCCGTACGCTCAGCGACGCGGCGCTCCAGATCGGCATTGATCCGACGGATACGCTCTTCCGCTTCGACTTTTTCGGTTGCATCCCGCACCGCGACGGTGATGAGAGTGCCTTCGTTGCTCTCGAAGGGACTGCACGTCACCTCAATCGGGAATTCCGTTCCGTCGCGCCGGACACCACGCAGGCGAGTCTCCGGGAGAGGGATACCAAGCGATGTCTGCAGGCTCCACAAATCCGGCAATTCCCAACTTGGGATCACGCCGGTGATGTTCGAGCCGATGAGCTGGTTGCGATCATAACCGAAGAGACTATCGGTGCGTGAGTTTGCGAGCTGGAGAACGCCATCGGGCGTTGCAATCAGCATGGCGTCGGGCGCCGCTTCGAGGACGGCGCGGAACTTCTGCTCAGTACGGGTGAGCGCTTCCGTTCTTCGCCGCAGCATCTGTTCCGTGCGGCTGAGCTCGACGAAGACAGTAACCTTGCTCTGTAAGATTTCAGGTACGATCGGCTTGAACAAGAAGTCAACAGCGCCCAGATCGTAACCTCGAAACAGTTGTTCGTCGCTGCGGTAGCCGGTGAGAAACAGGATCGGCACGCGAGCCGAACGGGGCCGCGCCCGGATCAGTTCGGCCGTCTCGAAGCCATCGATCTCAGGCATCCGGACGTCTAATAGGATTGCCGCAAAATCGTGTTCGAGACAAAGGCGGAGAGCATCCGCGCCGGACTGCGCCAGAATGAGCTGCTCGCCCAGCGGGTCCAGCACGGCCTGCAACGCGAGCAGATTGTCCCGATCGTCATCTACCAGCAGCAGCTTGACCTGCTCTGATTGCACTTCCGTTAGGTTAGCAGCCACTGAGTTCTCAATGAGCTGAGGCGCTACCATTATTCACTCTTGCTGATGGTGCGGACGCGTTCAGCCGAGCCGGCCAGGCACACGCGCATTACCGAGAAGAGCTGATCCAGATCAACCGGCTTGGTGACATAATCGGTTGCGCCTGCCTGGAGGCACTTGTCGCGGTCGCCCTTCATCGCCTTCGCAGTGAGCGCAATGATGGGCAGGACTTCGAAGCGAGAATCCGAACGGATGGCGCGCGTGGTTTCGTAACCATCCATCTCCGGCATCATAATATCCATCAGAACGATGTCGACGTCCGGGTTCTGATTGAGCATGTCGACGCCGCTTCGCCCGGTCTCGGCGTGCAGTACATGCACCTCGCGGCGTTCCAGAACACTGGTAAGGGCAAAGATGTTGCGCACATCATCGTCCACCACCAGGACCTTGCGACCCGCAAGGACGGGATCATTCAGTCGCACATTGGCCATGTGCTTCCGCTGGACTTCAGTGAGCGATTCTTCGGAGCGATGCAGGAGTAGCACCGACTCATCAAGCAGCCGTTCGAGCGAGGGCGCATAGCGCACAGCGCTGCTGCGTGCAAAGCGGTTCAGTTCAGCCCCCTGAGCGCGCGTGATCTTGCGGCTTCCGAACACGATAATCGGGGGAACATGTGGAGCGAGGTGGGCCTGAACACTCTCGATGAAATCGGCGCCCGCAATCTCCGACATCACCCAATCTACGACGATGCCGTCGATGTACTCGAGCGAGATGACCTGCTGCGCTTCCCGGCTGGTGGAGGCGTGAAGAAACTCGACATCGGAGCCGCCAATAAACGCCCTGATTTCCTGCCGAAGCGCGTCGTTTCCGGTGATCAGCAGGATCTTCTTTGTGCGAGATTCGATCGAATGCTGGATGAGCTGGAATACACTCTCGAGCGCGTTGGTTTCATGAGCCTTCTGCGCACATGTCATCGCGCCGAGCATGAATCCACGGCGTGTATTCTCGTCGCTTGAGACCACGTGAATAGGAATGTGGCGTAAGACCGCGTCATGTTTCAGCGTGTCGAGAACGGTCCAGCCGCTCATATCCGGCAGCTTGATATCGAGCGTGATAGCGCCCGGCTTAAACTCACGGGCAAGCGCGAGAGCCGTGCTGCCTCGGAGCGCAATCAACACCTTTACGTCGTTCTTGTGCGCAATATCGGCCATGATGCGGGCGAATGTGGGGTCGTCTTCCACAATCAGCAGCACTTTGTCGCCCGCCTGAATGCTGTGCCGGTCGTCGTCCACGGCGAGATCATGATCGGCCAGCCAGTTAGGCACAGCAATGGCTCCGGCCTCGAAACGCGCATCCTCGTCACGTGTAATCCAGACGCGCATGACCGAGAAGAGCTGCTCGAGGTCAACCGGCTTCGTGACATAGTCCGACGCGCCCGCCTGCAGGCACTTTTCGCGGTCGCCCTTCATCGCTTTCGCGGTGAGCGCGATAATGGGCAACGACTTGAACTCCTGGATGTGGCGGATCGCGCGGGTCGTTTCGTAGCCGTCCATCTCGGGCATCATGACATCCATCAGCACAATGTCTACATCTTTAGCGGCCTTGAGCATTTCAATTCCGGTGCGGCCATTCTCGGCATGGACTACATGGATTTGATGCTGCTCCAGAACACTGGTGAGTGCGAAGATGTTGCGCAGGTCGTCGTCGATGACAAGCACCTTGCGACCTGATAGAGGCAGATCGTTCCTACGGGCGTCTTCGAGCGCTGTCTGCTGTACGGGGGTAAAGTCTCGCACCTGGCGATGCAACAGCAGCGTGCTCTCGCTGAACACGCGTTCAATGGTTGGCGCATAGCGGACAGCGCTGGTGCGCGAGAGATTGTGAATTTCCGCAATCTGCTGATCTGAGAGCTTCGGCGTGCCCGAGACAACGATGGGCGGCGCGTACGGAGAGAGCTTCGACTGCACGGACTCGATGAAGTCGAAACCCGCCTTATCCGGCAACACCCAGTCGAGCACGATCGTGTCGATGTGCTCTTTGTCCAAAATCTTGCTTCCGTCGTCCAACGTATTGGCTCGGATGATCCGCACATCCGGACCGGCAGCGAGGCTCTGAATGTCGTCGAGCCTGACATCGTTTTCGCCGATCAGCAAAACGTCCTTTATTCTTGGCACGGTCGAGCGCTGAATCACTTCAAAGGCTTCTTCGAGCGATTGCTTCGTGAGCGCTTTCTGGAGGCAGCTCATCGCACCCAGTTTGAAGCCGCGGCGGTTATCTTCATGGCCGGATATGACGTGGACCGGAATGTGGGCGGTGACCTGGTCATGCTTCAGCCGATCGAGCAGAGACCAGCCGCTCATATCGGGCAGGCGAACATCCATCGTAATTGCGCTGGGCTTGAACTCCCGCGCGAGATTGATCGCGGTGGCTCCGCGCAGCGCAATCAGCACCTTGAGCCCGTGGCTGTGAGCCAGGTCCATCATGATACGGGCGAAGGTTACGTCGTCTTCGACCACGAGCAGAACGCGATCGCCGCTCGCGATGAGGTTACGGTCGTCGTCAACCACCAGATCTTCAACAGCGACGGACATCGTGGAAGGCAAAATGATGTCGACGTCGGGATCGTGCCCGTTCGCCATTTTGCGCAGCGAAGTCGTATCGACTGTTTCGAGCTTCGGCGCCGAGGAAATGTAGGCTTGCGGCAAATACAGCGTGAACGTACTTCCGCGCCCAACGGCGCTCTGCAAACGAATCTCGCCTCCGAGGAGACGCGCCAATTCCCGGCTGATCGATAGGCCGAGACCGGTGCCGCCGTACTTGCGGCTGGTGGTTCCGTCAGCTTGCTGGAACGCTTCAAAGATGATGCGCTGTTTCTCCTGCGCGATGCCGATACCGGTATCCGTGACCGAGAACGCGATGATGTTCTTCGATCTGTTCAGGACCGGATGCGCGCTGCTCCAGCCTTGCTGGGCGCGTTCGATGCGGAGCCGTACGCTCCCGTGCTCGGTGAATTTGAGCGCATTCGAGAGCAGATTCTTTAACACCTGCTGCAAACGCTTGGCGTCGGTGCGGATGACTTCTGACGAGAGCTGGGGATCTACATCGATATCAAAGTCGAGGCCCTTGCCATCGGCTACGTGGCGGAAGGTGCGCGCGCAGTAGTCTTCCAACTCCGCAAACCGCACATTGCCGACTTCAACATCCATCTTGCCCGACTCGATCTTGGACAAATCGAGAATGTCGTTGATCAACGCCAGAAGGTCGGTACCGGAAGAGTGGATCGTTTCGGCGAATTTGACCTGCTTGAGGTTAAGGTTGCCTTCCGTATTGTCGGCGAGCACACGGGCCAGAATGAGCAAGTTGTTGAGCGGCGTGCGCAGCTCGTGCGACATGTTCGCAAGGAACTCGCTCTTGTATTTGGATGTGAGGGCAAGCTGCTCGGCCTTCTCTTCGAGCGCCTGTTTGGCCTGTTCAATTTCTCGATTCTTGGCCTCGACCTCGGTGTTCTGCTCGGCGAGAAGCTGCGCCTTTTCCTGCAACTCGGCGTTGGTCTTCTGCAGCTCTTCGGCCAGGGCCTGGCTTTGCGTGAGAAGCTGCTCGGTGCGCATCGTGGCGGCGATGGTATTCAGCACGATGCCGATGCTCTCCGTAAGTTGATCGAGGAAGGCAAGGTGGATGTCTGAGAGTTGCTGGAAGGAAGCCAGTTCCACAACCGCCTTCACTTCGCGTTCGAACAGCACGGGAAGTACAACGATGCTGCACGGAGTAGCCGAACCGAGGCTCGACTTGATATGAATGTAATCTTTCGGGACGTCGCGCACCAGAATGCGTTGTTTCTCCCGCGCGCACTGGCCGACCAAGCCCTGGCCGACTGAAAATTGCTTGGGCAGGTTCCCGTCTGAATCGTAAGCGTAACCGGCCATGAACTTCAGCACGGTTTGCTCATTATTGTTTTCGGCGATGTAGAACGTCCCGCGCTGAGCGCTGACAAGCGGAGCGAGCTCGGAGAGCAGCAGTTCGGCGACTGTGAGCAGGTCGCGCTGGCCCTGCACCATGCGCGTGAATTTTGCGATGTTTGTTTTCAGCCAGTCCTGTTCCGTGTTTTTGCGGGTCGTTTCGGCCAGGTTGCCGATCATTTCATTGACGTTGTCTTTCAATGCGGCGACTTCGCCAAGCGCCTCAACAGTGATGGAACGAGTCAAGTCGCCCTTGGTCACGGCTGTGGCCACTTCCGCGATAGCGCGGACCTGTGTCGTCAGATTGGCGGCAAGCTGGTTCACGTTATCGGTGAGACCGCGCCAGATGCCGGCCGCTCCGGGGACGCGCGCCTGACCGCCGAGTTTGCCTTCGATACCGACCTCGCGCGCGACGGTAGTGACCTGATCGGCGAAGGTAGCCAGCGTGTCGATCATCGCGTTGATGGTGTCGGCCAGTTCCGCGATCTCACCTTTGGTTTCGAGAACGAGCTTGCGCTCGAGATCGCCGTTCGCCACCGCGGTAACAACTTTGGCGATACCGCGTACCTGCGTGGTAAGGTTAGCGGCCATCAGGTTGACTGAATCGGTGAGATCTTTCCAAGTACCGCCGACGCCGCGAACTTCCGCCTGGCCCCCGAGTTTGCCTTCCGTGCCTACTTCGCGCGCCACGCGTGTCACTTCGGATGCGAAGGAGTTGAGCTGGTCAACCATCGTGTTGATCGTGTTCTTCAGCTCAAGGATTTCGCCACGCACGTCCACTGTAATCTTGCGCGACAGGTCGCCCATGGCGACGGCCGTCGTAACCTGAGCGATGTTGCGGACCTGGTTCGTCAGGTTCGAAGCCATGGAGTTGACGGATTCGGTCAGGTCTTTCCATGTACCCGCGACACCGTAGACGTCCGCCTGGCCGCCCAGTTTGCCTTCCGTTCCGACTTCGCGCGCCACGCGGGTCACTTCAGAGGCAAACGACGAGAGCTGATCGACCATCGTATTGATGGTTTCCTTGAGGGCGAGGATTTCGCCACGCGCATCGACGGTGATCTTGCGCGAGAGATCGCCCTTGGCGACGGCCGTTGTGACGTCGGCGATGTTGCGCACCTGCGCCGTGAGGTTCGAGGCCATCGAGTTCACGGATTCCGTGAGGTCTTTCCAGGTACCCGCGACGCCGCGCACATCGGCCTGGCCCCCCAGCTTGCCTTCCGTTCCGACTTCACGCGCCACGCGCGTTACTTCCGAGGCGAACGCATTGAGCTGGTCGACCATCGTGTTGATCGTGTTCTTGAGCTCGAGGATCTCGCCGCGCGCATCGACGGTAATCTTGGTCGTCAAGTCTCCCTTGGCAACCGCGGTGGTTACGCCGGCGATATTGCGCACCTGGTTGGTTAGATTCGATGCCATCGAGTTGACGGAGTCCGTCAGATCTTTCCAGGTACCCGCCACGCCGCGCACATCGGCCTGACCGCCCAGTTTGCCTTCCGTTCCGACTTCACGCGCCACGCGCGTCACTTCCGATGCGAAGGACGAAAGCTGGTCGACCATCGTGTTGATCGTGTTCTTGAGCTCGAGGATTTCGCCGCGCGCGTCCACTGTGATTTTGCGAGAGAGATCGCCGCGCGCGACGGCCGTTGTAACTTCCGCGATATTGCGAACCTGGTTCGTCAGGTTCGATCCCATGAAGTTGACGGATTCAGTCAGATCGCGCCACGTTCCCGCAACGCCACGCACGTCGGCTTGCCCGCCCAGGCGTCCTTCGGTGCCGACCTCACGCGCCACGCGCGTCACTTCCGATGCGAATGCGTTGAGCTGATCGACCATCGTGTTGATGGTGACCTTCAATTCGAGGATCTCCCCGCGCACGTCGACGGTGATTTTGCGCGAGAGGTCTCCACGCGCAACGGCGGTAGTGACTTCCGCGATGTTACGAACCTGCGCGGTAAGGTTGCCCGCCATGGAGTTGACGGACTCAGTCAAATCGCGCCACGTTCCCGCGACACCCTTGACGTCCGCCTGACCGCCCAGCTTGCCTTCCGTTCCAACTTCACGCGCCACACGCGTCACTTCGGAGGCGAACGACGAGAGCTGGTCGACCATCGTGTTGATGGTGTTTTTGAGCTCGAGAATTTCGCCGCGGACTTCGACCGTGATAGTACGGGACAAATCGCCCTTTGCGACCGCGGTTGTAACTTCGGCGATGTTACGCACCTGGTTTGTCAGGTTCGAAGCCATCGAGTTGACGGAGTCGGTCAGATCTTTCCAGACGCCGCCAACCCCCTTTACATCTGCCTGGCCGCCCAGTTTCCCTTCCGTTCCGACCTCGCGCGCGACGCGTGTCACCTCGGAAGCGAAAGATGAAAGCTGGTCGACCATGGTGTTGATCGTGTTCTTCAGCTCAAGAATTTCGCCGCGAACGTCGACCGTGATTTTGCGCGACAAGTCGCCATTCGCGACAGCGGTGGTCACTTCGGCAATGTTGCGCACCTGAGCCGTCAGGTTGCCCGCCATCGAGTTCACGGAGTCGGTCAAGTCTTTCCAAACGCCGCCAACTCCTTTCACTTGCGCCTGGCCGCCGAGTTCGCCTTCCGTACCGACTTCGCGCGCGACGCGAGTCACTTCGGATGCGAATGCGTTGAGCTGGTCGACCATGGTGTTGATGGTGTTTTTCAGCTCAAGAATTTCGCCGCGCACATCGACCGTGATCTTGCGCGATAAGTCGCCATTCGCCACGGCGGTAGTCACTTCGGCAATGTTGCGGACCTGAGCTGTCAGGTTGCCGCGCCATTGAGTTTACGGAGTCCGTCAGATCTTTCCAGACACCACCGACACCCTTCACAACGGCCTGGCCGCCGAGCTTACCTTCGGTACCGACTTCTCGCGCCACGCGTGTTACTTCCGAAGCAAACGACGAGAGCTGGTCGACCATGGTGTTGATCGTGTTCTTCAGCTCAAGGATTTCGCCGCGCACATCGACCGTGATCTTGCGCGAGAGGTCGCCATTGGCAACGGCCGTTGTGACTTCCGCTATGTTACGCACCTGGGCCGTGAGGTTCGAGCCCATCGAATTGACCGAATCGGTCAGATCCTTCCAGACGCCGCCGACGCCTTTCACAACGGCTTGGCCGCCAAGTTTGCCTTCCGTACCGACCTCGCGCGCCACACGCGTCACTTCGGAAGCAAACGAGGAGAGCTGGTCGACCATGGTGTTGATCGTGTTTTTCAGCTCCAGGATTTCGCCCTGTACCTTAACGGTGATCTTGCGCGAGAGGTCGCCGCGTGCAACAGCCGTCGTGACTTCAGCGATGTTACGAACCTGACCCGTGAGGTTGCCGGCCATCAGGTTGACGGAATCGGTAAGATCCTTCCAGGTACCGGCTACTCCACGGACTTCCGCCTGACCGCCCAACTTACCTTCGGTACCGACTTCGCGCGCCACACGAGTTACTTCCGACGCGAACGAGGAGAGCTGATCGACCATCGTGTTGATGGTGTTCTTGAGCTCAAGGATTTCGCCGCGCACGTCCACAGTGATTTTGCGCGACAAGTCGCCATTGGCAACAGCCGTTGTGACTTCGGCAATATTTCGCACCTGAGCCGTCAGGTTCGAAGCCATCGAATTGACCGAGTCGGTCAAGTCTTTCCAGGTACCCGCAACACCAGTAACGACCGCCTGCCCGCCCAGTTTGCCTTCGGTACCGACTTCGCGAGCGACGCGCGTCACTTCAGACGCAAATGAGGAGAGCTGATCGACCATCGTGTTGATGGTGTTCTTGAGCTCAAGGATTTCCCCTTGGACGTTGACCGTGATCTTGCGCGAGAGATCGCCTTTCGCCACGGCTGTTGTGACTTCGGCGATGTTACGCACCTGATTCGTCAGGTTCGAAGCCATTGAGTTGACCGAATCGGTCAGATCTTTCCATGTACCGGCGACTCCCGTCACGACGGCCTGACCACCGAGCTTGCCTTCCGTTCCGACCTCGCGCGCCACGCGCGTCACTTCGGACGAGAACGAGTTGAGCTGGTCAACCATCGTGTTGACAACGCGCGCCGTGCGAACGAACTCGCCCTGCAATGGACGGCCTTCCACCTCGAGCGACATCTTCTGAGAGAGGTCGCCTTCCGCAACCGCACCGATGACGCGGGCGATTTCGGTGGACGGCTGCACGAGATCCGAGATGAGGCTGTTGACGGAGTTCACACATGCGCCCCACGAGCCTGCGCCGTTAGCAAGGAACGCTCGCTGGTTGATCTTGCCCTCTTTCCCGACGGCGGTGCTGATGCGAGACAGCTCATTGGCCATTGTCTCGTTCAGCTCGAAAATTTCATTCAGGGTGTCGGCGATCTTACCGGCAAGTCCGACCTGATCTACAGGCAAGCGGACCGAGAAATCGCCTTTCTTAAACGCAGTCAGCGCAGTAAGAAGGACTTTGGCATCGAGGACATCGGTGACCGGTGGCAACTAATTGTCTCCAAACCTCAGGCAAGAGCGTTCGCGGCCGAACGAAAACTGAGTAGATTTACTAGCTCATTGTTTGAGTCTAGTTTATAGATGTGACTTAGCAAGAATCTTAACAGTGATTCTTCAGGTACGGGCGATTGCCGGAAATGTTGCGAATGTCAGGAAACTGGTTACCGGCTGGCTGCAGGTACTGGTACCGCATTGAGCATGTCAATGTGTTGCAGCACCATGTCGATGACCGTCTGGTCGCCCGAAATAGTGTTCAACATCGCGTGATACAGACCGCGGTCGGGCCAGACTTTGCCGTAATACTTCTTGACAAACGCGCCGCGCTCCTGATCCACGCGATCAACCAGATCCTCGGCTTCCGCCCTGCTATGCCCGGACCGCTGCACTCGGTCCACTTTGAAGACGTGCGGCGCGTAAATAAAGACAGAGTAGTGGTCCTCGCGGTCGCGTAAGAAGTAAGGAGCGCCGCGGCCTACGATGACAGCCTTGCCCTTGTCGGCGATCTCCTTGACCATGCTTCCATAGGTCTCGGCCAGGTGCTCGGCATCCAGCAGCGGTACCGGCCCGGCGCCCGCCTGATCTTCATAGCTGCCGCGCATGAAGCTTTTCATCAAGCGGTAGAAGGTGGTGTCGCAACGTTCCTCGCGCTGTTCGACGGCCGACACATCGCATCGCAGGCGCTTTGCGATTTCGCAGGTGAGTGCGTGGTCCCAGAGTTGCCAACCGAGTCGGTCCGCCAACGCCTTAGCAATAGCGCCGCCGCCAGATCCGTACTCCCGCTCTACGGCAATGACCCGAATCATATTGAATCTCCATCGGAGCCCCCGCGCTCCGCTAAGCATTCTAGCCGTTTTCGAGCATACCTGACTCAGCGCGACCCGCAAGCTAACCTGAAAGAGTAAATCGAATCATGCCAGCCCCGGGCAACCTGTCCACCTTCCCCCACGTGCGGTTCCGCGGCCTCGGAGCGCTGCTCTGCCTGGGCGCACTCTGCTGTTTTGGCGGACAGCACAAGAAGTACGACGAGCCGAAATCGCAAGTCCAGCCCTTGCCGCCGCAGCCTCCGGCAGCACTGGCGGTCGATACGGAGACGCTCGATTTCCACATCTCGCCCCTGCTGAACACGGGCGCTTTGGCGTCGCAGATCCGCACCAGCCTCAATAATCTGATTCGGGATACACGCGGGGAAACGATCATCAAGCTGCGGGCATTCGTGTCCGGTTCCGGGGATGCGCGGCAGGTGCAGGCGCTGGTCACGGATCTGTTCACGGAACGTAAGCTTCCGCTGCCCGTGCTCAGTATTCTCCAGGTCGGAGCGCTCGGTGAAGATCACGCCCAGGTGGTGATCGAGGCAGTGGTTTCGACGCACCGGCCCGTGAATCCCTCCGGGCTTGCATTTCTGTTCGGACAACGCGGCGAAACCCTACCGGCAGCGTTTGCCACATTACAGCGAAATGTCACGGCGGCAGGTATCGATCCGGCGCACCTGCTGACCTGCACCTGTTTTACCGGATGGATTCAGGATTACCGGGCAGCTGCAGCGTCTCTCCACATGATCTTCCCGCAGGCGCAGGTAGACATCGTACAAGCGGTGCGCGATCCAACAAACCAGCATTCGGTATGCGAGGGAATTGCGCAGCTAACGCGCTCTCCCGCGCAGGGCCCAGTGGTGCTGATGGATGCTGCGCATGCGACTCTGGTGGACTCACGCCAAGTGGTGTTCACCGGCCTGCAGCTTACATTCGGACCATTTCTTGATGACGGGCAAACCGCATTTGCGCGTCTCACGCGCACAGCAACCTCTTTGAGTCCGGTCGAAACCCCGGTCGAGGTTAACGCGTTTGCCCTGGATCCAAGGGCCGCCGCATTGCTGAGACGGACCGATTCGCTCGCTCCAGGTACGTTCAGCGCTCAGGAAATCGAAGGTCTGCAGGCCATCGATGCAACCGCGGGAATCGAAGCGATTTTCGCACCCGACGTATCTTCGGCAGTTGTTCTGAGGAGCACCGAAGATAAAATCACTCGTTAATGACACCTCTGGTTGCCTGTTTCGGCGAGGTCATGCTCCGGCTGAATCCTCCTCCCTTTGAACGTCTGCTGCAATCGCCTTTGCTGCAGGCCACCTTCGGAGGAGGTGAAGCCAATGTCGCTGTTTCGCTCGCGCAACTCGGGACGGACAGCCGCTGCCTGACAGTGCTGCCGGAATCGAACCCGATCGCGGAAGCGCTCATCGGGGAGCTACGGCGTTTTGGCGTCGACACGAGCCGGATTGTGCGCGGTCCCGGACGCATGGGAATCTACTTCCTGGAAGGCGGGGCCAACCAGCGGCCGTCGCGGGTGATTTACGACCGGGAAGGAAGCGCAATCGCGATCGCCAGGCCGGAGGCGATCGACTGGAAGCGTGCGCTCGAAGGGGCAACCTGGTTTCACGTCACCGGAATCACTCCGGCCATCAGCGCGACGGCGGCTGAACTGACACTGGCCGCGCTGGACGAAGCGAAGCGAATGGGGCTTGAGACCTCGTGCGACCTGAATTTTCGTAAGAATCTGTGGAAATGGGGAAAGCAAGCGGCCGAGGTCATGCCGCAATTGCTGAAGCGGACGGACGTCTGCATTGCGAATGAAGAGGACTGCCAGAAGGCTCTCAACATCAGCGTGGACATCGACGTCGAATCCGGCGTGCTCGAGACGGAGAAATATACCGAACTGGCCGAGCGAGTGTTATCCGCCTACTCGAACCTGAAATTGATCGCGATTACGCTGCGGGAGTCGAAAAGTGCATCCCATAATGGGTGGTCGGCCTGCCTGCATGACCGCAAACAGTTCCTGGTTAGCCGAAAGTATGAGATAACCCACATTGTCGACCGCGTAGGCGGGGGCGATAGTTTCGCCGGAGGGCTGATTCACGGCTTGATCCACCTGAAAAATCCGGCCGACGCGCTCGAATTTGCGGTTGCCGCGTCCTGTCTGAAGCATTCGCTACCGGGTGATTTCAGCCGCTTCACCGCCGCTGAGGTGAGCTCATTGGTCAAAGAAGGTGGATCGGGAAGAGTGCAGAGGTAGTCCCGAACGACTCTGGTTTCCCGGTATAATCGGTTAGAAAACCCCGACTTCATGCAGTTCTGTAAGCTGACCGTTTTTGCGGCTGCCCTGGGCGGCCTTTTGGCTGGACCACTACTCGCTGTTGCGCAGCAGAAGGGGTCAAGCGACACCACCGTAACGGTCCCGGCTCCGCCGGCATACCACGAGAAGGCGCCCAGCAAAGCCCAGTTCAGCAGCCAGGTGAACGAGGTCATCGTGCCCGTGACGGTAACCGACGAAAAGGGGCGTTTCGTATCCGACCTGACCGAAAAGGATTTTCAGGTCTTCGAAGACAACCAGCCGCAGCAGATCCGGTTCTTCACGCGCGAACACAATCAGCCCGTCGTGATCGGTTTTTTGATCGATCTGAGCACGTCAAGCACGCGTGCACTGGAAGAACTATCAGGCCGCGATGGAGGAGTTGATTGAGAACCTGCTCACCGGGGATCCGCTGCACTCGGGATACCTGATCCCGTACTCGGAAACGGCGGAGGTTGCGGTCGATACGACGTCCGATCCCGAGAAGCTGGTGGATAAAATCCGCCGGCTGCACACGGGCGGGGGCAGCGCGCTTTTCGATGCAATCTACCTTGCCTGCACCAGCCGCAAGCTGGTTCATGGCGAGCCGATTGAGCCACGCCGCGTCATCGTTATCCTGGGCGACGGGCATGACAACGCGAGCAAGCACTCGCTGAACCAGGTCATTGAACTGGCGCAGCGAAATCTGGTGACTGTCTACTGCATCAGTACGGAGGCGTTCGGGTTGACGAACGAATCGAACGAGAACCTGGTGCGGCTGGCGGTCGAGACCGGCGGGCGCGTTGTCTATCCATTGGGGGATGTGTACAAAGACACCGACGGTTATCTGTCGCATCCATCCGATTGGGGTAATTACTCGCTTACGGTAGGCACGGGAGCCTACAAATCGGCCGTGGACGGAAAGATGTATCACGCAGTCGCCGATATCGCGGGCGAGGTGACGACCCAATACATCATTCGCTATGTATCCGATGTCGGGCACGAGAAGCCGTACCGTAATTTGAAGGTTGTGGTCGATCTGGCGAACGTGAAAGTGAGGGCGCGGCGCGGCTACTACGCACAAAGTCTCGCTACGGCAAGCGCTGCGGCGTCCCCGGGAAACTGATGTCAGCGCGCGTCCTCAGCTTCAGCTCGTATTCTCCGAAGCCGGGACGCTTCAGCCTTTTGCTTTGCCAACTGCCGAAAATGCACGCCGAAACGGTAGGCGTACTGCTGCTGGATGAGGCTTCGAACCAATTGCATGTGCGGTTGCGCCGTGATTGGGACGAGTTCGCAAGCGAAGAGGATGCCGAGGTGCTGCGCGAACTCGAGGACGACCTGCTACTCGATGCGCGCAACCGGGGCGCCAGCGCCGTATTCGACTGGCTGCAGAGGGATGCCGCCAATTCACTGCGCGTCACAGACGCGCAGGCGATCACTGTCCGCGACTTCGATCGCACATTGGGCGATCTCTACCGGGAACATGTACCCACCCGCGTATTGCGTTTCCGTACGCATCTGCCGCGCTACTCGCTGGCGGTTGCGGCTGGCCCATTCCTGACCAATCCGGAAGATATCCAGGCGGAAGAGTGGATTGAAACGCCGCAGGATCTGCATCTTGACGAGGACATGTTCGTGGCGGAGATTCGCGGCCATTCCATGGAACCCCGCATTCCGGACGGCAGCCTGTGCGTGTTCCGGCGCAATGTGGTCGGGTCGCGCAATGGGCGGCTCGTCTTGGTGCGGAACACCGAGTTGGCGGATGACAACCAGTACACCGTCAAGCGATACAAGAGCGAGAAGACGTATACAGACGAAGGCTTCCAGCAGACTCGCATCCGTCTGGAAAGCCTGAATCCCGCCTATCCGTCCTGGGACCTGGACGAAGATTCCGAAAAATATCAGGTCGTAGCCGAGTTCGTACGAGTGCTTGACTGATTCGCCGCTTGTGAACAGGCGAGTCCCGGAAGCGGACAGCCCTGGGGTGGGTCGAGGCCGTCTATCTCTTTGCAGGCCATCACATCTGGTTTTGGCACTCGCACTGCACCTGCCTGAGGCACATGAGCCCCGCTTCAAGAATTGCGGCGCGGTGCGAGACAGACACCGCCCGCGTTCTTCGACCCGCCGTGCTGAGCGCATCCCCCATGCCTAGCACGGCGGTTTTTCGTCAAATGGATCAAAATGCAGGCTGATTTTAAAGTCGCGCTGCGGCGGATTGCCGCGTTCCCCGGTTTCGCGTTCGCAGTGCTAGTAACGCTTGCGCTGACCATCGCTCTCAGCACGACCGTATTCAGCGTTCTGGACGCGATGTTCTTCCGGCCGCTGCCCTATGCGGACCCGCAACGGATTGTGGAATTGGCGCCGTACTCCCAGCAGGGCTTTTTGGAACCAGCATCCTACCCGGAGTATCTCGACTGGCGGAGAGACAATCCGTGCTTCTCTGCATTGGCCGCTTATGCTCCGTTCGGAGATAACAATCTGGATACGGGACGGAGCGCTGTCTCTGTGCATTCGGTTGCGACCAGCGACAACTTTTTTGCGGTGTTCGGCATCAAGCCGCTACTCGGGCGCACGTTCGACCCAGGCGAGCGCAATGGTGTGGTCCTGAGCGAGGAAATCTGGCGATCGGTATTCAGCGCCGATCCCCGAGTTGTCGGAACAATGGTGCGCATCAACGGAACGCCGATGACCATCGTCGGCGTGATGCCGCGTGGATTCCGGTTCCCAATCAGCCGGACCGATGCGATTTACTTTCCGCTGCACATGCCGAAGAACGTTGAAGCCAACCGTGGCAGCAATTGGCTGCGCACAGTAGCCCGCCTGAAACCGGGCTGGACTATTGCCAATGCGCAACAAGCGTTCAACCGCGTCCTCCGGCAGCTTGCATCGGTACATCCCGAGTCCGCTGGCAGGCGCGCCACGCTGGCGGATTTGCCTTCCACAGTTGGACAAGAAGACAAGGATGCGCTCCGCTTGCTCTTCTACGCCGTGTTGTCGATTCTTGCGATCGGGTGTGTAAATCTCTCCGGCATGCTGCTGGCCCGTGCCATTCGCTTCCAACGCGAAATGGCGGTGCGGGCGGCATTAGGCGCGAGCCGTTTTGATCTGGTTCAGCAGATTCTTATGGAAAACCTGGTCTTCGGCTTGGCAGGCGCGGGACTCGGAGTCGTACTCGCATACGCACTGTTGCAAGCGATTCGAGTGCTGCTCGTGTCCGCGCTGCCGAGAGGGGCGGAAGTACATCTCAGCATGGCTGTTCTGTGCGCTGCGCTTGCCTGCTCCATCGGCTGCAGTCTGCTCGCGGGCCTCGCTCCTGCCTTAGGACTTTCGGGAAGCAACGCCAACCTGGCGCTGCGATCCGGCGGTCGTACCGGTATTCACCGCCGGCAAGTACGGCTGCGCAGCAGCTTCGTCATGCTGCAGGTGACGCTGGCGCTAACGCTGCTTTTTACAGCGGGACTCGTCTTCCGCACGTTGAGCGGATTACTTCATGAGCCGATGGGCTTTGATCCGGCGCACATCCTGAACGCTGAGGTCGATCTCTCGTCAGCGAACTACGCCAACAAAGATATGTGGACGGACTTCTACGTTCCCTTGCTCCAGCGTGTCCGAAACGTGGCAGGCGTCAGGGCGGCGGGTCTGATCAGTGTTCTGCCCATTCAAGGCTGGGGCAACGACGAAGCCGTGCACATGGTTGGCGAGCCGCCGGCTGCGCCCAATGAAAACCGCCTCGCGGAGGACCGTATGGTCAGCGACGGTTACTACAAAGTCTTTGGCATTCAGACACTGCGGGGTGAACTGCTGGATGATCAACGGCACACGCCGAACTCGCCCAGGGTTCAGGTCGTGAATCAGCGATTCGCCGACCGTTTTATTCCGAAAGGACGCAATCCGATCGGCATGTATATGGACGAGGGCGACACGAAGGTCCGCATCATCGGGGTCACGTCGAACGTGCGGCATTCGATCTCTGATCCGCCTCTCGCGGAAATGGATTGGCCGATGAGTCAAATCCCCTATTCACTACGCAACCAGCTGATCAATAGCATGCACCTGGTGATTCGGACAGACGGTTCACCGCTGGGGATTATTCCATCCCTTCGGCTGATTTTCCATCAACTCGATCCTTCGCTTCCGTTCCGGGCGCCTGCCACCATGCAACAGATCATTGAGGACTCATTGAGGTTTGAGCGGCTTGAGAATTGGCTGTTTGGCAGTTTCGCCGCGCTTGCGTTTCTGCTAGCCGTTGTCGGGCTTTACGGCGTTATTCATCACGAAGTGCAGACCTCAACACGGGCGATCGGCATCCGCATTGCGGTCGGCGCGCGCTGGACCCACATCGCCGGCCTGGTGTACAAGCGAGTGATGCGCATGCTCGCCGTCGGCGCGCTTGGGGCAGCGTTTGCGTCCTGGGCCGCACGCACGCTCATGATCTCCATCGCGCCAGTTCACGAGAACCAAGATGTTTGTGTATTCGTGGCTGTTCTCCTGGCATTCGTAGCCGTTGCGGCCGCGGCAGCGCTGGTACCTGCCCGCACGGCCGCAAAAGTAGACCCCGTCACCGCACTACGCGCCGAATGATATAGCACTTTATATAAACATATTCGCCATTTGCGCCATGCTTGTTAGGTGGACGGCGGAGAGATTAAGAACTTGCGAATAGCGCTTCAGCTATCACAACAACAATTGGCGCAGCTCGTGGGAGTGTCGTTTGCGACCGTGAACCGATGGGAAAACAATCGGAATCAGCCGCACCGGAATCAGGAGCAAAAGCTGCTCGAGCTTAGCGGCGGCGGAGCCCGCATCCAGAGCCCAAGATCGCCAAGAAAGCCTACGTTTGGCGCCGTCGCGGGAAAGGCGCCGCCGATTGAGGATTATTTGCTGGTTGACGAGCCGGACTGGGTCTTGCAGGAGATGTTCGGGGCTGAGGATTGAAGCTCCTGCTCGACACTCACATCGTGATCTGGCTCGTGACAAACCCCGAGCGTGTCCCGGCAGCAATCCGATCCGCAGTGGAACGCGCAGACGTGCGTTACGTTAGCGCTGTGTCTGCCCTCGAAATCGCAATCAAGCGCAAAAGATTCGGCGAGAAGTTCGGCTTCACATTGACGCACCTGCACGAGGCGATGGTGCCTTGGCCTGCGAGGAGTTACCGTTGTACATCCTCCACAACGGCGCTTTCGAGGGAATCCCATCCGATCAGCACAAGAACCCGCACGATCAACTCCTGATGGCGCAGGCCATCAGCGAGGATCTGATCTTGGTGACGGCCGATCGCCAGGTTCGCCGGCACAGTCTGCCCGGACTTCAAATCTTGTCCTGACGTTTTCGTTTCCGTCCAGCCGTGATTTCCGACAAACCAAATTGCAGCTTCTTCTCGACTGGGTCCACTCGATCAAGCCGTACGCGGACCCGGTCACCGATGGAGAAGGTCCTGCGCGAGCGCTCGCCGATGATCTTGCGATTGTTCTCGTGATAGACAAACCGGTCCGCGGGCAGGCTCTCAATGGGAACGAGGCCTTCCACGAAGAGATCCGTTAATTCCACGAAGAAGCCATATTTGGCAGTGGAGATAATTAGGGCGTCGAATTCCTCACCGACGCGATCCTGCATGAACTGCACTTTCTTGGCTTCGATGAGTTCGCGTTCCGCTTCGGCGGCGCGGCGCTCGGTGAACGACGTATCCTCTCCGAACTGTTTGAGCAAGGCATCGTCCAGCAGCGGGCCCCGTGTGTCCAAGTAGTGAGCGAGGATACGGTGCACAACCAGGTCAGGATAGCGTCGAATCGGCGAGGTGAAATGCGTGTACGCGGAAGCCGCCAGCGCAAAATGGCCTTCATTCACATTGCTGTAGCGTGCCTGCTTGAGAGACCGCAGCATCAGGTAACTCAGAATCCGCTCTTCCGGCTTGCCGGCAATTTGCGCAATCAGTTTCTGATAGTTGCGCGAGGAGATGTTCACTGTCTGCGGTAACAGGACATCCCGGCGCGCTTTGCTGCCATCACGCCGCTTCTGTACGACGGGGAATCGCTTGACAGGAATGGCGCCGACCCCCAGCGAGTAGCCGAAGTGTGCCGCGATCTGCTCAAAATCCGCAATCCGCTTGCCCTCGGGCAACTCGTGAATGCGATAGAGGGAGGGGATGCCGGCGGCTTCCAGATGCCCGGCAACGGCCTCATTGGCGGACAGCATGAATTCTTCAATGATGCGGTGCGCGATATTGCGCTCGGCTTTCCGCACGCCGATCATCTGGCCGGACATGTCGAGCTCAATGTTTGTCTCCGGCATATCGAAGTCAATCGAGCCGCGACGCGTTCGCTTACGATTGAGGATGAGCGCGAGCTCGCGCATCAATTCGAAGCGGTCGATGAGCGCGGCGTAGCGGTCCCGCATTGCCGCATCGCCTTCGAGCACGCGAAACACATTCGTGTATGTCATTCGCTCGACGCTACGGATAACCCCGCGCGTGAACTCCTGCGCCAGGATGTCGCCCTTTGGATCGATCTCGAGCAGCGCGGACAAGACCAGCCGCTCTTCCTTAGGCCGAAGAGAACAGATATCCGTTGAGAGCTCGATCGGAAGCATCGGAACGGCACGGTCCGGGAAGTAGACGCTGGTTCCGCGGTTCAGCGCCTCTTTGTCGATCGGCGTACCCGGCTTGACGTAGTGACTGACGTCGGCGATGTGGACTTGCAGAGCGTAATTACCGTTCTCGAGACGTTCGACCCAAACCGCATCATCGAAGTCGCGAGCCGTTTCACCATCGATGGTGACGATGTCGAACGAGCGGAAATCGCGCCGCCTGTATAGTTCCTTCGCTTCGACGACCGCGGAAAGCGCACGAGCCTGCTCGATCGCCTCATCCGGGAAATGGTGTGGCAAATGATGCTTGCGGATCATGATTTCCACATCCACGCCGAAATCATCCGGGAATCCGAGGACCTCGATCACACGGCCGATGCCCGCTTCCCCGTTTTCTGGAAACTCGAGAATCTCGACGTTCACGACCATGCCGTCAAGATCTTCGGGTGCGTGGATTTCTCGCGGAGCTACTCCCACACGATCGCGCGATTCGCGATCGGCAGGGATCTCGAGTCCTTCGGGAATCTCGATCCACTGCTGGATCCGCTCGTCGGATGGGCGGACGAAGTTGCCCCGTTTGCGAACCCGGAACTCGCCGACAACGGTTGTATGCGCACGCCGCAAGATGCGTACGAGTTCCCCTTCCGCGCGGCCTTCGGCGGACTGACGCACGACGCGCACCAGAGCCCGGTCGCCATGCATTGCTTTTTCCGCCTGTTGTGGCGGCAAGAACACGTCGCCTTGTACGTTCTGCGAGCCGGGATCCGGCAGCAAAAAGCCGAAGCCATCGCGGTGAATCGAGACCTTGCCCGCGACATATTCCGGATTTACGCCAACTGCGACGAAGTGTCCCGATCGCAGTTCCGCCAGCATGCCGCGGTCGCACAAGCGATCGAGTGCATCCTCCAGACCGCTGCGGTCTTCACCGATCAGGCGCAGTTCCTTCACCAATTGTTTGTACGTCGCGCGGCTGTGCGGCAACTCCCGAACGTGTTCCAGGATCGATTGGTCCGTAAGCGCGACGGGCGCGCGCGATCGCTGCTGCTTGGCCACTAAAGGTGATTGTATGTGCCGCGATCGTCACGGGGCCAGAACGATGCTAAAATCGCCGCGATGCGCATGTTCCGAAATATCACTCTGATCTTGGTCGCCGCTGCTTTCTGTTGTGCCGCTCAAGGCGTCACGACAAGCGGACAGGACGCCGCGGCGAGCAAGCAAGCCAAAGTCGAAGAGCTATTCCGCGTGCTGAAAATGGACGTCGTGCTGCGGAAAACACTCGATCTGGTTGCCGATCAGGCGAAATCCGGCGCTATGCGGCAGATCCTTGGAGTGCACGTCGAGCCAACGCAGCAGAAGATTATCGACGACATGCAAGACAAGCTGAAGCAGATCCTCTCCGACACGTTGTCTTGGGAGCACCTCGAACCCATTTACGCGAAGCTCTACGCGGATAACTTCAGCGAGCCGGAAATCGATGCCGTTTTAGCCTTTTACAAGAGTCCGGCCGGACAGGCGTTTGTAGAGAAATCACCGGAGCTGATGAGCCAGTCGACTGCCCTGATTCAGCAGCAGATGATGACAGCGCAGCCCGAGATCCGGCAGCTCATGGCGGAAACCATGCAGAAGATGAAAGAGAACGGCGCCGGTAAGTAGACGGTTCCGAAGCAGCATCCCAAAACGGCAAGACAGCGGCCTCGGTTACAATCAGAAGCATCGGTGACCGAAATCGGTCGAACTTGAGCCGGCCGCGAATCGCGCCGGAGCCGGCACGTTCCGTCAGCCGTTCACAACGCCCCCACGTTAGAGAATAAGAAGAGTGTCCTCAGAAGATTGCAAGCGAACCATTGAAGTAGAGATCCCGGTCGATGAAGTCGATAAGGCGCGGGAACGCGTCACGAATTCGATCCGGCAGCGCGTTCGCCTGCCCGGTTTCCGCCCTGGCAAAGCACCTGCCACCCTGATTCAATCGCGGTTTGAAAGCGATATTCGCTCGGAAGTTCTCGAAATCCTGCTGCCCGAGTCCTTTCGCAGCAAGACGAAGGAAGCTGGGCTTGCGGTAGTCGGTACGCCCAACATCTCCGAACTGAAGTTTGAACCCGGTGAGCCGATTCGGTATAAGGCCGAGTTCGAGGTCGCGCCAGAGGTCGAAGTGGGCGAGTATCGCGGGCTTCCGGTTAGCTACGAAGAGCCAACCGTTACGGACGAAGAAGTCAACGAGCGCGTCGAACAGATGCGCGAGCGAAAAGCGGATTTCATCAACCTGGATCCGCGGCCCGTCGAAGAGGGTGATTACGTGCTGTGCCGCATGCGATCGCTGGATGGCGTGGCCGAACCAATCGATCAAGAAGTTCAACTGTTCATCGGTGGCGAGACTCTGCCGGAATTTCGTGCTGCTCTCGTCGGCGCCTCTCCAGACGAAACGCGTGAAGTTGAGGTGACCTATCCCGCCGATTACGATCCAAAGCTCGCGGGCAAGACGGTCAAATTCGAACTCACGCCGAAAACGGTCCGCAAGAAAGA
Organism: uncultured Acidobacteriaceae bacterium; assembly: GCA_963795905.1. Classification (GTDB taxonomy): domain Bacteria; phylum Acidobacteriota; class Terriglobia; order Bryobacterales; family Bryobacteraceae; genus Bog-105. The sequence goes on from CAWCJG010000008.1 coordinate 245,780, forward strand.
GCTTCCTGCCCTGGACGATGAATTCGCCAAAGATATGGGCGATTTCCAGAATCTGGAGGAATTGAAGGAGACCGTTCGCAAGGCGATTTTTAACGAGAAACAGACGGCCGCCCAGAACAAAGCGAAGGAGCAATTGATCGATCGTCTGGTGGACGCCCATCCATTCGCCGTCCCCGAGGCGTACGTGGATCGTCAAATCGAAAACAATGTGCGCTCGCAAATTTCCGAGATCATGGGCAGTCGCGATGTCGACCTAAGCAAGCTCAATCTTGACTGGAAGAGCATCAAGGAGAAGCAGCGGGATCAGGCTGTACGCAATGTGCGGGCATCCCTTCTGCTCGATAAGATCTCAGATCGGGAAGGTATCCGCGCGACAAAGGACGAGGTTGACCGCGAAGTGCACCTGATGGCGCGCCAGGCGCGGGAAGCCGTTCCCGTCACTCGAGCACGCCTCGAAAAGGAAGGTACGTTGGGACGCATCGCCGCGGTGATCCAAACGCAGAAGACTCTGCAATTCCTGCTCGATAACGCAACCAAACAGGCTTGACGCTCATAACATCTGCGCGTAAGGCGCTTCTAAACGAGCCAGCGCCTTTCTGACACCTTCGTAATTCAGTACACGGCGCACGCATTGACCGAGTGTCTGTTCAGCCGTGAGACAAACGACTTCGCTGTCGCTCGGCTCTTCATAAGAGGCGCCGACTCCGGTGAATAAGGGAAGTTTTCCTTCGCGAGCTAAGCGGTACATACCCTTCACATCGCGGCGCTCACAGTCGGCGACGCTCGCCTTCGTATATACCTGAATGAAGCAATCCTGACGGAACTTGGCGCGCACCGCCTTGCGATGCTCGTCGTGTGGACCGACTGTCGCCACCAGAACGATTACGCCTTGTTGGACGAGTTGCTCAGCGACGAATGCGATGCGCAACATACTCGCGCGACGCTCGTCGGGAGGAAACCCGAGATCGGAGCAGAGTTGCGGCCTGACCAGATCCGCGTCCAGCACGGAAACCCGGTAAGCGTCGTCGCAGCTTATCCGCAAGCGCACCAGCCAAGGTGGTCTTGCCCGAGCAAGGCAGGCCCGTGAACCAGAGACACAGCCCTAAAGGAAATTCTCCTATTGGCACCGCCTGTGAAGACGCCGATTTAATAAGAAAATGTTACTTCGGCAGCGCAGGACTTTAGTTTTGGAACCGCAAATAGGCGCTGGTACTATAACGGCTCAGGCTCGGGATCTCCGGGCGAGTGGTTACGTGCTCGGCTATGCGACTGAGGGATGTTCGCGCACTAGCTCGACATCCTGGTCCAGTAATGATCCGAGGACCGAAGCTTCATGGCGCGCGGTGACCCGAAGCCGCGTGGCGTAGTCCCAGGCGCGCTCCATCGCTTGCTGAATTTCTTCAGCGACAGCTTCGGGAGAAATGTCGGTCGCCTCGGGAGAAATCTCAGCCGGGTTCGGATCGTGCACTCTAACTCCTTTGTGTTGAGATACCCGCAGGCGGAAAACTGTTGCAGTTGAATCGGTCCCCGGACCGGCCGAATCGCAAAAATTTTACTGCTTGAGCAGGAGGTACAAACAAAACTCTCCACACTCGTTCTTTTCCGCGCCAGACTAGCGGCAAGGTACTTACGCACGATTTAGCAACAGGTAAAGGCAGTATACGAGCGGAAGAGCGAATAAGCTGCTATCCACGCGGTCCAACATGCCACCGTGCCCGGGGAGCAAATTGCCGCTGTCCTTGACACCCGCTCCGCGCTTGATCGCCGATTCCGCCAGATCGCCGAATTGACCACCTACGTTAGCAATAATTGCCGATGACGATTACCTTCCAGGCGGCAACCGACGGTAGGAAATAGCCAAGATACAAGAGGCCGAAAACAACCGATCCGAAAACGGCTGCGATCGCGCCTTCCCAACTTTTTTTCGGACTGACAACTGGCGCCAATCGGTGCTTGCCCCATTTTCGGCCTACATAGTACGCAATCGAATCGCCGGCCCAATTCAGCGCCAGTGCGAAGAACAGCCAGTGAACCGAAATAGAGCGCAGTTCGACGGCATAATGCCACGGAGCAAACGTATAGAACGCACCCAGGAGCGCGCATGCTACCTGCGGCAGCACGTCTTTCATGAACTCGTCCCGAAGCGCCGTAACGAACGCGAGCAGAACCAGTAATGTGATGCCTAGGATCCGGTACGGCCCGGGGACAAACAGGATCACGCAGCCCCCGAGCAACCCATAAAGGCCGGGGCGCCGGATGGCATGCGCCGCTACAAGGTCCGAGTATTCGCGGTAGCAAAGGATCGCCATTAAGGCCGCGGCGGCCACGAACACCAGGTGGGGCGCGAAAAAGATCAGATAAAAGGCAACGACGAGCAGGCCCGCGGCGGTCAGCAGGCGGTTCATTTGTCGTTGGCTCGGAAAGTGGTGGCTCGGAGAGTGAAGGTGTCAGGCGAGCGGAAGCTCGAGCTCTTCGGTCGGTTGTAACAGGTGAGACGGCCCATCCTCAGAAGATAGTAATGCATGAGCCGAAAGACCACCGAAACGACGGTCCCTGCTTTGGAAATCGAGCAAAGCTTGCAAGAGTTCAGTGCGTCCGAAATCGGGCCATAACGTCTCTGTCACATACAATTCCGCATACGCGATCTGCCACAGGAGAAAATTGCTAACCCGCATCTCGCCGGAGGTGCGAATGAGCAGATCCGGATCCTGCGTGCCCGCAGTGTACAAATGCCGGGTAAGCGAGTCTTCCGTGATTTGGAGCGATTCGAGACGGCCGTCGCGTTGTGCTTGCCTCAGAATCGCGTTCACTGCGTCCACAATTTCCGTCCGGCCTCCATAGTTGATCGCGAGACTCAAACGCATGCCCGTGCAGGCGGAGGTGCGTTCAATCGACTGTTCCAATTCCCGCCGCGCCGAAAGCGGCAGAGCCTCAGTGCGGCCCAGCGTGCCCAATCGTACATTGTTGCGGAGGAGATTCGGGACTTCACGGCGCAGGTAATAGCGGAGCAAACGCCACAAGCCTTCCACCTCATGCCGGGGGCGCTTCCAATTCTCGACAGAGAAGGCGTATAGCGTCAGGGCTTCGATTCCGGCCTGAGCGGCGGCTTCGACGATGGTGCGAACGGAAGTGATTCCGGCCTTGTGCCCGAGAATACGAGGATAGTTCCGCTGTTTTGCCCAGCGTCCGTTCCCGTCCATGATGATTGCCACGTGCTTGGGCAAACGCAACGGATCCAACTGGCTGGCCAGCACCCAATCGGGGTCGCCTGGCCGCAGTTGACTCAGCAGGTCCTTCATGCGGTAAAGCTCTATTGTAGATCAAGCTCGCCTTACTTGCGCTTGGTTGTACTACTATTTCCGTTGAGTATCTGATTTCCTACGCGCCATGAATGTCGACTTGACCCAAACGTTCCTCCTGTGCGGCTGCGGCGGCGATATCGCTTGCCGCTATTGTGAGAGACGCCGGCGTTTAAATCAGGAGCGCTATGCCGGGAATCGTGAGTACGTCCTTCGTCGCGATGAGTACCAATGCCAACTCTGTGGCTCGCTCGATCACCTGGTCGTGCATCATCGAAGACCGGGACAGAATAGGCCGCAATTTCTGATTACGCTCTGTCGTGCATGCCACGTCCGAGTGCACTTCACCATCCGGCCGGGCTTTGCATTCCAGATACATCAGTTGCAGCGGGCCCTGTGGCGCGAGCAGCACCGCCGCCAGGCCGAGCAGCGGCTGCTCCCGATCGGCGAGGCGGCTCAAGCTCAACAGGCGAGCTTTTTCGACGATCCTGCTAGCGGTTAAGACAGAAGCGGAAGATCAAGGGCGCGGAGCTATCAGCAACGCCGCAATTGCGCCAGTCGCGCAAAGAAACGAGCCAAACGGCAGCTCTGCTTTCCACGCCATTCGGCCCTTGAGCGCCAGATAGATACCGCCAGCCACGGCGCCCGCGACCGTTCCCCAGATGAAGACGGGCACAGCGCGGTCGAATCCGAAAAAGACGCCCAGCAAAGCCATGAGTTTTACGTCCCCGAGCCCCAGTGGGTCCATGTCCAGCCGTCTCACCCTTTTGTACAAAGCCGCAAATGCCCAGAGCGGAAGCGGAATCAATATCGCACCGAGGACGGCCCCGACTAAGGACTTCATACTCGCTCCGCGCTGCATGAGAAACATATCGGCGATGAACGCCGGAACCGGCACAAAGAAAGCAAAGGCAAGCCCGAGCGGCACGCCGCCAAGCGTGAACTCATCCGGCAGAATCTGCACGTCCAGGTCCGTGCAGAACAACACGATCATGAGGCTTTCGAACAAGGCCCATTTCAATGCGGCCAGACTCCAGCCGTAACGCCACAGAACCAGGCCGAACAAAATCGCGGTCGCCGCCTCCACCAACGGGTAACGGAGTCCGATGGCGTTCCCGCATTGCCTGCATCTGCCCCGCAGCAGGAGATAGCTGATCAGCGGCAGGTTGTCGTACCAGGCAATCGGCGCGTCGCAATGCGGACAGAAGGAACGCGGCGTGACCACGGACAGATCGCGCACAACCCGAAAAATGCACACGTTGAGGAAGCTACCCCATATCAGGCCGAACAACGCAGCGAAGGCGGCCAGCCAGGGCAGGAATTCAGGCGCCAAAAACTCTGGCATATGAGCTGAGCGTCCCGCGCAGCATGTGCTCCACGGTAAAGGTCTCTTCGATGCGGGCTTGAGCGGAGGCGATCATGTGGCGCGTGGCAGCGATGTTTCCGAGTATCTTACGCATGGCGCGAATAATTTCGGCAACGTCGTTGTTTACGTACAGGCCGGACTCGCCGTCCACGAAAACTTCCTTCAATCCCCCTACCGCGCTTGCAATCACCGGCACACCCATTTTCATGGCAATAAGCGCGGCTGATCCGAGTCCTTCGCTCTTGCTGATGTAGACGAACATCGAAGCGCGTTTCAGATCGTGCGGCAGGTTCTCCGAGAAGATCATCTCGATTCCCGAATGCGCTGCGGCGCGTTCCACGAGGTCGCGCCCTTTTTCCGGGTCCTTGTTCGCCAGGGCCACGGCCGGAAACTCAGGCGACCACGCTTCCGCCAGTTCGGCGGGAGCAGCTGCATCGTACACGACGTCGATCTTATCGGCGGGCACGCGCGCCGCCTCCAGTTGGCTGGCGACAAACTTCGATACGGCAAGATACCGCGCTGCTTTCGAATACTTAATGCGCGAGAGCGCGTTCACTTTCACTGGAAACGCGACGCGGCGAGACACCACAAACGGCAGCCGGCTCCAGGAGGCGGCCAGGGTATGAGCATGCGCGTCGTGAGCATGCACGACATGCGCGTCACCCGAGTGCTTCCAGAGTCCGCGCGAGCTTGCCGGATAACACCGGGCTCCCTGATCCACCGCCGCATTCCAGAGCGGCGCATTCTTTTTGGCAAGCAAAATCGATTCGTGGCCAGCCGATCGAAGAGCCTCAATCAGCAATAACACCTGGTGCTGCCCGCCCCGCATCTCCTCGCCCGTATCTACATGGACAATTCGCAATCAGCTTTCCCTGCGTGGATACATATCCCGCGCTTTAGCGTACTTAACAAAGTTATACAGCGCCGCCGTATAGGCGATCGCCATACCCTCCACGCCATCAAGAAATCCCATCTTCAAAACATATGTCCGAAAGAAAGTCCACATCGGATCGAATAAGAGGCGCGCAAACGTGATGCGCTTCTCGCTCGGACACAATTTCCTGGGCTGCCAGCGTCGTGTAGGAGTCCATCGAGCGCAGATGCTCCGAGAGTGAGCTGCACGTGAAGTGCAGAATGTTCGATTTCAGGTGACCCACGCGGCCCTCCACGTGGACCGACTCATGCACAAACTCGCCCACCCACTTCGCCTTGCGGCGATCGAACAGGCGGACCTTGCGATCGGGGTACCAGCCCGAATGAAGAATCCAGCTGCCAAGATACTGCGCTAGTCGCGGAACCGTGTAGCCGTCGTATTTCGGTCCACTTTTCTTGATATGCCAGATTTCGGCCTCAAGCGCTTCACTCAAGCTCTCATCGGCGTCCAGAGACAGAATCCAGTCATGTTTGGCGAGTTCCGCTGCAATGTTCTTCTGCGCGGCATAACCGTGCCAGGACGCCTCTACGACGCGGGCGCCGAGTTTGGTCGCGATCTCCACGGTGCGATCGTTCGATCCGCTGTCAAGCACCAGGATCTCGTCGCAGCAGCGCAAGCTTTCGATCACACGCGCAATATTCCGTTCCTCGTTGAACGCAATGATGGTCGCCGAGATCTGAATAGCCATCTGGCTCATCGCAACACTACCGGCACGGCCGCGATCGAGAGCAAGAAAAGGAAAGCGGCAACGAACGCCAGCAGCATGCGCGGTTTCTCGATGGGTGTGCTGTCATACACCAGCGGATGCCGCCGGCCCAGAAAGAACATCAGCACGACCCAGAACCACCATGCGTGATAGATAAACCCGAGTCCCGCAAGCGCGGCCAGAAAAAGGAACGAAGACCAGCGATGCCACCGTTCGCCCGCCGCGGCGTATACGATATGGCCGCCGTCGAGCTGTCCCATCGGGATCAGATTCATCGCGGTAGCAAGCAGTCCCGCCCATGCCGCAACGGCGAAGGGATGCAGCGCCCAAACCTCGTGGACAGAGCCAAGCGTAACCCACTCGGCAATGCGCATCACGAGCGGCAGGCCGAGCGTGACGCTGTCCGGCTGCAGTCCACCATGCACAGGCTGCGACCAGGCGCTCCCCACGAACAAGAACGGCAATAACGCGATGAATCCAGCAACCGGCCCGGAAACCCCAATGTCAAACAACTGCTTCCGGCTATAGATGGGTGACTTGATGCGGATGAACGCCCCGAAGGTCCCAAGGAACACCGGTGAGGGTAGAAAGAACGGCAGCGTCGCCTCCACGCCGGTTTTCCTGCACGCCACATAATGCCCGAACTCGTGCGCCAGAAGAATCACTAAGAGCGGGACCGAGAAGTACAAACCTTGCCAGAACGCCGCGTCGCCCCGCCACAACGCGATGTACCCCATGAAAATGCCATCGAGATCGAGAGGCCGGGCCGCACGGAAGCTGCTGACCACGCTCATGCCGAACGCCGTTGTGGAAAGGAAAGTGGCGATAAAGAGCACCAGGTTCAGAAGCCAGCCCGCCCGCGCAAACGGCCGCACAAAGAGCGACCCGGTTCGTTCCGGGGCGTCGATGCCATATGACGGCATGTTTACTGCAACGTCTGCAGCTCTTTGCCCGGTTTGAAACGAACCGCTTTGCCTGGTGGAATCGCGACTTCGGCGCCCGTTCGGGGATTCCGGCCGATACCCGTTTTCCGGGGCCGCACATTGAAAATGCCAAATCCGCGCAGTTCGATCCGATCACCCGCCGCGAGGGCTTTCTTCATCGTCTCAAAGACGGTTTCCACCGCCGACTCCGCTTTGGTTTTGGTGATCCCAGTTTTATTTACAACTTCGTTGATGATGTCGAGCTTGATCAAGCAGTCCTCGCGGGCGCGTATAGGTAGCGGCGCTTGTGTTCATGATATGAAGCCAGCCAGGACGCTGTCAAATCGCGGTGGTTCAGGTACTTGCGTTTACTCGCCGGGGGAGTGAACTTTTTGCTCCCCGAGAATTATCGTACTGTGTTCTTTACCAAAACGTTCCCGGGCGACCGAGTGATTGCGACCAGAATCAACGAGTTTGCTGTTTTGGCACTCAAGCTGCAACGCCATAGGCAGGTAAAAGGCATGAAGCCGCTCAGAATCCTGATCGTGGAAGATAGCCCTAGTGAGATCCGATTAGCGCGCGAAGCGCTGAAGGAAGCCGGCAATCCCGTGGAATTGGCGATTGCCCAGGATGGCGTTGAGGCGCTCGATTATCTCCAATCGGTCGTTCGCGGAGCCGCCCCGCGTCCCGATATCGTGCTTCTGGACCTCAATCTGCCCCGAAAGAATGGGCGCGAGGTGCTGGCCGAGGTGAAAGCCGCGCCCAACCTCAAGCACATTCCGATTGTGGTGATGACAAATTCTCGCGCCGATGACGACATTCGCGCCGCATATTCGCTGAACGCAAACTGTTATATCGCGAAACCGGCCGACCTGGATGAATACATCGAGGTGATTCGCGCGATCGAAAACTTCTGGTTCTTCACCGCAAAGCTACCGGGCTGCGGAATCGAAGATGCAAATCCGCTGCTCCCGCCCGTTGGCACGCTACTCGCCTCAGGCGCTGCTCAACGCGAGCTTACTCATTAGCGAGTTGGCGGGCAACCTCGAGCGCGGCTTCGTAATCCGGATGGTCGTTCAGATCGGGAACATATTGGGCGTACCGGATGCGATTGTCTTTATCTACAACGAACACCGCCCGGCTCTCCATTCGCATATCGGATATCAGCGTGCCATAGTGTTCACCGAAAGAACCATTGCGGTGATCCGATAACATGCCCACTCGCTCTACGCCAAAAGCTCCACACCACCGCTTCTGCGCAAAGGGCAGATCCATGCTATCGGTGTAAAAACCGATCGCAGGGAGCTTAGCGCTCTCATCCTCGAACCGGCGCGTCTGCGCGTCGCATACCGGAGTGTCGAGAGACGGCACTACACTGAAGATGCGCACGCGATTGCCCGTATTCGCAAGCTGCGTTGCTTGCAGCTTCGAATCGACCACTTCAAAATCGGGCGCTGCATCTCCAGGCTTTAACTCGGGGCCGGCCAACTTCATCGGCCTGCCGCGTAACGAGACTGTGCGTTCAAAACCGTCCAAATCGGCCATTCTGCATCAGTTTACCGTACCGGCGTCACACTTCCTCACTCCTGAAGTGCGCAGATGGGTTCACTCGAAACACCCAAATTTAGAACCCGCTTAGTGAATCTTTACCCCACGTTTAGCAGCGCATTTCTACGCTGAAAGCAAAGCATGGAATCCACTAAGTCCAACGTGGCCACCGCGGCGCGGGTTGTCGTCGCGACCACGGTTGCGCTGTCGTTCATCAGTTACTGGCGTGGCGCTGCCATCGTCCTCAGCGATCTTGCTTCATCGATGTTCTATGCGGGCGGCATCGCGGAACAGGCGATCGGTCCCTCGGCCGCCTGGTACGTGCTGGCTGTCATGGTGTTCAGCTTCGCCGTTCGCGCCGTTTACATGGAGAGCTGCGGCATGTTCGTCCGCGGCGGCGTGTACATCGTCGTCAAAGACAGCATGGGGCCGTTCATCGCGCGGCTCTCGGTCTCTTCCCTCGTATTCGACTACATATTGACCGGACCGATCAGCGTCGTCAGCGCGGGGCAATACATGGCTGGCCTTCTCAATGAGATTGCGCTGACCGTGCACCATCCGCAATGGCAGATGAACGCCAATCACTTTTCGGTCTTTTTCAGCGTTCTCGTGACCCTGTTCTTCTGGTGGGCCAACATCAAAGGCATCCACGAATCGAGCAGCGCCGCGCTGCGCATCATGCAGATCACGACCGTCATGGTGGTTGCGCTTCTCATCTGGTGCCCATTGACGATGATCATGCAACATAAGTTCGCATTGCCGCCCTCGCCTATTCCGAGCCATTTGGTTTTCAACAAAGACTCCTCTGGATTCCTTTACGGCTCACATTGGATGCAGGTCGCTGTCGTGGTCGTAGTGATCGCGTTTGGGCACTCGCTGCTTTCGATGAGCGGTTTCGAAACGCTCGCGCAGGTCTATCGGGAAATCGCCTCTCCGAAGTTGAAGAACCTCAAGATCACCGGCAACATCGTCTGCTGGTACGCAGTGATCTGCACCGGAATCATCACGCTGTTTGCAGCCATCATCATGCCCGTCGCCGATCGCTTGAAGTTTTCCGACGATCTGCTGGGTGGCCTGGCGATGAGTCTCGTCGGCCCGTACTCCTTGCGCCTGGCTTTCCATGCTTTCGTGGTCGTGGTCGGCGTGCTGATTCTTGCGGGCGCTGTCAATACGTCTCTGATCGGCGCGAATGGCGTGCTCAATCGAGTGGCCGAAGATGGCGTTCTGCTCGATTGGTTCCGCAAGCCCCATAAGAAGTTCGGCACTACCTACCGCATCGTCAACATGGTGACGCTGCTGCAGGTCGTAACGATCCTGCTCAGCCGCGGCAATGTCGACCTGCTGGGCAACGCGTACGCGTTCGGTGTCGTCTGGAGCTTCGCGCTGAAGGCGCTCGGGGTCCTTGTGCTGCGATTCCAGCGCCACGATCAGGAGTACAAGGTTCCTTTCAACATTCGCCTTGCCGGGCGCGAGATACCGATCGGACTGGCGGTTACGACGATGATTCTGCTCGCAACCGCCGTCGCAAACCTGTTCTCAAAAAAGGACGCGACCATCTACGGCATTGCCTTCACGATTGCATTTTTCCTCCTGTTCACGATTTCAGAGATGATCAACTCCCGAAAGCGGAAAAACGTTCATGAGCACGCGCTGGAGGAGTTCAATTTGCATGGTGAGCCGCAACTGGATGTCGCACTCGTTCGCGCGCGTCCCGGTTCGATCCTGGTCGCAGTTCGCAACGCAAACAATCTCCAGCATCTCCGCCGCACATTGCAGAAGACGGATCTTCGCAGGAACGACATTGTGGTGATGACCGTCCGCCAGGCCGCGCCTGACAGTGAGTACAACCTCAAGGAAGATCAGATATTCGGCCCCGCCGAACGCGAGCTATTCACGGCCGTGGTGTCTGTTGCCGAGAAGGAGGGCAAGTCCGTCGAATTGCTTGTCGTACCAGCACTCGACCCGTTCGAAGCGGTCGTGCAGACTGCCAATCGACTGAAGGTGTCGCGCGTGGTCACGGGCGTGTCGCCGCGCATGACCTCAGATGAGTTGGCCCGCCGTATTGGACTCGCGTGGGAGAAGTTACCCGAGCCGCGGCAGCCCTTCTCGCTCGAAATCATCGCGCCTGGACGGCCGTCTTCGTTCGTGAATCTCGGGCCACATCCACCACGCTTATGGCCGGAGGACGTCGACCTGCTGCATCATCTCTGGTTGAATGTAACTGAAGACGTGGGCTCGACCGTGCATCATCGCGATGTGGTCGGCCTCGCGCTGCGGCGTCTGCAACAGGAGCTTACAACCGAGGAGCGCAATCAGATTCTCGAGCAACTCAAGAACACGCCTCAGCACGCAACATAGCGGGCAGCGCACGCTACGTTGGGCGAGGCATGTGAAAGCGATCGCGAGTCCGGCAATACGTCGGCCCGCCCATCCGTCCGATCGCATTGAGCTTATCCGCGTCCACCTTGAAGCCGTTTAGAAGGTCCGCCTGCACGTGAAAACGAAGCACGTCGCCCAGGATCAGGCTGCCGCCACCCGGCTTGTCGCTGACATGGATGATCTGGCGTAGACCGCACTCCATGTGAACGCGGCTTTCGGCAACCCGCGGTGGCTTCACCAATTCACTAGCGAGAGGCGTCAGGCCCGCTAAGTCGAACTCATCGATCTCCGGCGGAGCCTCGGCCGAGGTGGCGTTCATCTTCTCGGCGAATTCCTCTGAGACCACATTCACGACAAACTCTCGCGTCTCCACAATATTCCGCAGCGTATCTTTGTGCGGGCGCAGACCACCTCGTACCGCTGCGCAGAAACAGACAACGGGAGGATTCGTGCTGCATCCGGTGAAGTAGCTGAACGGAGCCAGATTCCGAACTCCCTGCGCGTCCACAGACGAGACGAACGCGATGGGCCGCGGCACGATAATCCCGATCATCAGCTTGTATATGTCTTCCGGAGCGCTCCCGGCCGGATCAATCGACGTCATGCATTCCTCTATCCACCTTAAATCCGAAGTCCTATTTGCTTTTCGCTAATCATGAGTGACAATATTCGTTTCGTAACCCCAATTACACAAACCGCATGCAATACAAAGCTCTATCTGTATTCCTGTTACTGCTGATACCCCCCGGCGTCGCCGGCGCAAACCGTCCAGGATACTGCTGCCTGGAGTAAGAACTGTGACTGGATGCTCCAGAACGCGAAGGCGATCCAGGCAGGCAGTATCAGCCCGGACCAGTCGCTCGCAATCACAAAGGTATCGCTGGAGACCGGCTAGAGGCATTCGCGAGGCGGAGTTCCGCCCAAGCTCAGCACACGGTAGCCCGTGGGGCAAAGCTGGCCTAATGCCCATTGGCCGATACACCTGTTATTCAGCCGCGGCGGTGATTGCAAATGGCGGCGCCTATGGCACAACGGCCATCCAACTGGGACAATTCGGCGGCTACATCTGGATTTTCGATGATCACCGCTATGCGGGTGCTTCTCATGAAAATGACGGCGGAACGTATCGGATGAACGGCAACACGATAATTGCGCTGGACGGCCCTTATGGCCCGCAACGGAACAGGACACAACTCACCTACGTTCCCAAGGGAAGCTTCGGCCGGCCCACCATTCACCTTGCGTTCTTGGATGATCAGGGCAAGCCAATCGCGGGCCTCGGCTGCACGCACGACGGGCCGCCTGTCACGCAGTAGCGTCTTCTTATTGCGTCGCAAAGAACAGATCAGCGACTCGTAGCGCGAGACTGCCGGGATCGAGATCTGTCCGGTTCGAGAGGACAATGATCGACAGGTCGTCTCGTGTGAAGCGCTCGATCGCGGTTCGGAATCCACTCGTCGTACCGAAATGCCAGGTCCGGGCGTGGCCATTGTACGGATCGAGGAACCAGCCGAACCCGTACGATACAGGCTTGCCGGGCTCGAGGTTGTCCTCGCCCGGCTGCAATGGCCACGACGGAACGGATCCGTCGGCGAGTTTGACCGGCGTGAACGCGGGCGCAAGGTCCGCCGCCTGCAGGAGTGTTCGCTTGCGTAAAGCATCATCCCACTTCGCCAGATCCAGCACATTCGAGTACACGCCGCCGTCTCCCAAAGTCGCCGATGTTGCGCTTTGATCCGTCGGCACGAACGTGCCTTTGTCATCCCGGCTGTAGCCGTAGGCTCGATCCGGAACAGTGTTCTTCCCTTTGCAATAAGCCAGCGTAGACGCCATATGCAGCTTTGAGAAGATACGATCCCCCAGAAAACGCGGAAAAGGCTCGCCAGACACCTTCGCGACGATCAACCCGAGAAGCACATATCCAGAATTGCTGTAGGCCCAACGGGTTCCGGGCGCAAACTTGTTCTTCGTCTGCTGTTTTAGCAAAGCGAAAACCTCATCGTCCTGAATTTGATGCTCCGCCGTCCATTGCGGACCCATCAAGTCCTCGTAATCGGGTAGTCCCGATGTGTGCGTGAGTAACTCACGCACCGTGATATTGCGGCCGTAAGTGGGAAAATCGGGGAAGATTTGGGCCAACGTTTCGTCGTAGCTCAACTTACCGTCGTGCGCAAGTAACATAACGGCCATCGCGGTGAATTGTTTAGTAACGGACGCGAGCCGGAAGTCTGTGGCAGGAGTAATCGTTTCGCCCGTGCTCAAATTTGACACTCCGTATCCCGCGACAAACACGGTCCGGTCATTCTTGCGAACCATTACGGCCATGCCGGGGTCGTGAGCGCTAATCAATGGTTTGAAAATCGCATCGATTGCGTGAGGATCCGCGGCTCGCATCGGCAACACGGCTGTCAAGAACAGCAAAGCCCAACGGACCATGGACAAGGGCTGTCGAAAATCTATGAGGCCCGGCATCGATACCTTCTTGGCAGTTTTATTGCTCCGCATGAGAGCCGCTCGTGGCATCCAAACGCACTTGCACCGTACCAGATCGGCCGCTGGTTGCATCCCACACCCCTATATCTAGAAGAATGCCGCGCTTAGAAACAAAGAGTGGCTGATCTAAGACTATGGGCGCGTTTGGATTGCGAGAAAGCACATTCTTGTCCAGGGCCAAAGAAACGTTCTCGGCGTTCCCCCCTACAGCGTGACCGTCGCGATCTAACGCTATAGAAGACACGCCCATCACTACTTGAAACCTTCCCACATTGGTCGTTACCAAGGACTTCATCGGCACCGTCAAACGCACTGTGTAAGCGATCGTGCCCGGTCGCGCTGGTAGCGGTGACAGGACTGCTGTAGCCTTCGCGAATGCCGAACCGTGAGGCGCTGCCGGCGAGATTATCCTCGCTGCAAAGATGAGCGGCTGATCCTTGTCCCGGTCCAGAACATCAAGCGTCTGCGCGTTCGCCAGCAGGCGTGTTCTGAACTGAGGCGGCTTCTCCTTGTCACGAACGCTCCCGTCGGCGAAGTATCCGGTTCTGAAACTGAGACGGTAAGATGCATTGTCGGTCGACACCCGAACTCTGTGCCATTTGTTATCCAATTGGAGTCCCTGCGGTGTGTAGGTTAGTGTATAGAAGCTTCGGTCTGTATTCAGGATGTGCTGTGTGAGCTCCGCAATTCCATTGGTGTTGTAGAAAGCTTCTCCTCCCGTGGCTTCGGCAGCGTCCTTCATATCCATATGCTGCTCCCACAGCAATCGTTGAAAGTCTGATTTCAAGGCCACTTCAAGTCCGCGAGCGTCGATGGGGTATAGCGCGATCCGTTGCACATTGAGATCGTCGTATAGAGCGCGGAAGTCAGTGGTTTCGAGACGCCGGCCGAGTTTGGGCGAAAGGATGCGCGCAGACCCTCCCGAAAGCCAGAGCACATTCTTGCGGCCGGGAAGTAGGTTCAGCGATTCGGCAACTTTCCGTAGCATATATTCGTCACTGAGATCTTTATCGTCGGCCGTTCGCGGAAATCGTGGCAGAGCAATGTGAACAGCATCGAGCAGTAACTTGCGATCGGAAGTGAAGTTTTGCAGCAAAAAACAGCCGGCCCCACTGCGCAGATAGACCGCTAACATCTGTTGACCAGACATCCCGCCGAAGACCCCATCTAACTGCTGTTGTAAGTACATCTGATCCCCTACAGCGAGGCGGGCGAGATCAATAAGGATGACGTTCAACGCAGCAGGAGGATGCAGAAGATATTCATTGCTGGAAACACCGGGCGTATAGCCGGTCGCAGATGTCTCGGCGGCTCCGTTGTGCTCCTCGAACGAGGTGATCAGTTGGGCTTTGCCATTATCGAAAACGTGAAACGCGGACTCCGGAAGCGAGTGCACCGGGTTTCCGCTTTTATCCGTAACACTTACATCTACCAGCACGATGTGGGTGGTCGCCTGGAACGTCGGCGTGCCGCCCTGCGCATTAGAGTGCATTACAGTCAGCACGATCGCAAGTAAGAGAATCAACGGACGGCATGGCATGATCAGTTGCCCAACCAACGACTTTGCTACGGATTTGGCCGGAAGCGGTACCCGACTCGTGGTTCTGTCAGCAGGTGTACAGGATTTCCAGGATCCGCCTCGATCTTACGCCGGATCTGATTTACAAATACGTGCAGATACTCTGTTTCGTTACCATAGTCGGGCCCCCATACTGCCTGCAGCAGTTTGCCATGCGGAATCGTCACATCCGGGTGCGTAACGAAATAATGAAGCAGGTCGAATTCCTTGGGGGTAAAGCGGATATCCGCGCCATCCACAAGAACGTGACGAATACCGAGATTAATCGTGACCTTGCCAAAGCTGACTGTCGAGTTGCTGCCCACGGCCCGGTATCCGGAGCGCCTCAGGTTCGAACGAATGCGCGCCATCAGTTCCGGCATGCTGAACGGTTTTGTGACGTAATCGTCGGCTCCAGCATCCAGCGCGGCGATCTTATCCCCCTCGCTGTCCCGTACCGTCAGCATGATAATCGGAATCTCCGAGGTGCGGCGGATCTCGGCGCAAGCTTCAAGCCCGCTCACGCCCGGCATGTTCATATCGAGCAGGATGAGTTCAAACCGGTCCTCCCGGAGTTCCTCGAACGCTTCATCAGCAGATTTGGCCGACACTGCGATGTAGCCCTCTGCGGCCAGCGCGGTTCGCATCACGCGCCGGATTTGTGGCTCATCATCGACCACCAGAATCTTGCAGCTCATCCGTCATCCGGATTATCACAGATCGCGGTCAACCTCGTTCGGATCCGTCGTCCGGCTGAATCTCGCGCCAATGAATTCCCGCTGGTTTGGCGAACAGCTTCGGATCGAAGGGTAAGCTTTCGACCTGAATGTATTCATAGGTGTACGTTCCGGAGCCGCAGTTCCAGGTCAGCTTAATCGGTTTCTGCGTTTCCGGATTGACGATCAGCCGTGCGTTCTTGAGTGAATACTCATCAGTCGGCTTAGCGTTGATAATCGGCCCTGCTTCTTTTTTTGCCCCGGCGTCCTGGAAGAACTCTAGCTCGCTCCCGAACTCGAGCCGGTCCGTCACCCCGCAGGCGTGTTTCAAATCGAAGGGCAGCACAATTGGCACATGCAGATCGTTGCTGCCGCCCTGGTCGATCGCGTGCGTGCCTTTTTTGCCAATCAGATTCACGCTGTATGCATCCGGCTCGGCAATAATCGTCAGCTTCTCAATCCCCGCTTTAGGATCCGGCGGATCTTCCATCCGGGCATAGTGGGGCGGCGCCACATAGATCTTTTTGGGAAGCGCGGCGTGCGAACCAGCCTGAATGCCTGGCCCCATCAGACGCACCACCAGTTTCGTCATCTTCTGGGGCGGGGTCGGCGCCGCACTCTGCGCAAACGCGGCGCAGGCCAACGCCAACCAACAACACACAACGCGCATCATCTGTCTCTAGGATCTCGCTCCGCCGGCTTGCGTGTCAGGTAATCTGAAAAATCACCGTGGGAGCTGTTCTGGAACTCCGCGCGCTCACCAAAACGTACGCAGCGCAGCGGGTCGTCGATACCGTCTCATTTGCGCTCAGCGAGCGTGAATTCTTCTCGCTCGTCGGGCCGTCAGGCTGCGGCAAGACGACCACGCTGCGAATGATCGCCGGTCTGGATACGCCGACCGGGGGTGACGTCCTCCTGAATGGCCGCTCGATTCTGCACATTCCCGCGCACAAGCGGGACGTCAACACCGTTTTTCAGAGTTATGCTTTGTTCCCCCACCTCACGGTTGCCCGGAACGTCGCTTTTGGACTCGAACGCAGGCGTCTCTCCCGGCGGGAAATCGATGAAAAAGTAGATCGGGCATTGTCGCTGGTTCAGTTGTCCGGCAAGCAAGCCCGTCTTCCCCACCAGTTATCGGGAGGCGAACGGCAGCGTGTCGCCCTGGCCCGTGCGTTAGTACTCGAACCGCGTGTCCTGCTGCTCGATGAGCCGCTCTCCGCGCTCGATCCTCAGCTTCGCGCCCAGATGCGCTTCGAATTGAAAGCATTGCAGCGGCGCGTTGGAATCACGTTCTTGTTCATCACTCACGATCAGGACGAGGCGCTCTCGCTATCGGACCGCATTGGCGTGATGCACACCGGCCGCCTCGAACAGATTGGCGCGCCGCTCGAACTGTACCGGTCACCGCGCTCGCGTTTTGTCGCCGAATTCCTCGGACCTGTCAGTTGGATCGACGGCGCGGCCGTACGTCCGGAAAATCTTCGGCTGTCATGCCGTGGTCCGGCAGACCGCTGCGCCACAGCAACCGTCGAGAGCGCCGCCTTTCTTGGTAGCCGCGTGCAAATCAGCGCTCGCCTGGGCGACGGTTCCACCTGCATGCTCGAAACATCTTGGATCCAGCACCACCCCGGCGATTCCATTCAGCTCTGGTGGGATCCCTCCGACCAGCTTCCGGTGTCTCGCGAATGAGCCGCATCCGCGCGTGGTTTGCCTTGCCGGGTGCGCTAACGCTGGCACTCCTCTTCTTCGCTCCGATGGTTATCATCGCCGCATACAGCTTTCTCTCGCGCGGCGCATACGGCGGTATCGAGCTACCCTGGACAGCCGAGACGTACCGCCGCGTCGTCGATGCGCTATACCTGCGCATTCTGTGGCGCTCTGTCTGGATCGCGGCGCTAGCCACAGCCATATGCGCCGCAGCCGGTTTTCCCGTCGCCTTGTTCATCGCGCGAGCAGCACCACGCCGCCGGCCCCTGTTGCTGAATCTGGTGATGGTCCCTTTCTGGACCAGTTTCCTCATTCGCACTTATGCCTGGATGTTCCTGCTGCGGGACACCGGCCTGATCAACTCGGTTCTGCTCGCCACGCACGTCATTCGCCAGCCGCTGCCGCTCTTATTCAATTCGGGCGCCGTCCTGCTTGGGCTTGTCTACGGCTATTTGCCGTTTATGATTTTGCCGCTCTACGCGACGCTCGAGAAAATCGATCCAACGCTGCTCGATGCTGCCGCCGATCTCGGCGCCGGTCCTCTCACCGCGACTTGGCGCGTAGTCGCTCCGCTCGCTAGGCCGGGCTTCATTGCCGGTTCGTTGCTCGTCTTTATCCCCTGCCTCGGGGCCTATCTCACGCCGGATCTGCTCGGCGGCGGCAAAAGCGTGATGGTTGGCAATCTTGTTCAGAACCAGTTCACGACCGCGCGCGATTGGCCATTCGGCTCGGCCGTCTCGCTCGGGTTGATGCTGCTGGTTTTGATTGCTCTTGTGGGAATCAACCGCCATCGGGAGGATCTGCTGTGAAGCGCTTCCTCGCCCTGTATGCCGCGGCCGCTTACGCCTTTCTGTATCTACCGATACTTGTACTCGCCGCCTTCAGTGTTAACGCTTCGAAGGTCGCGGTCTGGCGCGGCTTCACCGGGGATTGGTATCGCGCCGTGTTCTCCGATCCTGCGTTGCTCGACGGCACACAAAATAGCCTGATCATCGCAATCTCCGCAACTGCAATCTCCACCGTGATAGGAACGCTGCTCGCATATGCGCTCTGGAAACGCCGCGCTCCGCTGCTCAGTGGAGCCTTATTGCTGTCCTTGCTGACCCCGGAAATCGTCGCTGGTGTGTCGCTACTCGCGTTTTTCCAATGGTTGTTCCGCTACGCCCGGCTGCAACTCGGATTGCACACAGTCATCCTGGCCCACGTTTCGTTTTGCCTGGCTTACGTAGTCATCGTGGTGCTCGCCCGTCTGCGCACCATGGACGACGACACTCGAGGAAGCGGCGCTGGATCTCGGCGCCACCGAGTGGATCGCGTTCCGCAAAGTCACGCTCCCGCTGCTCGCTCCCGCCATCGTCGCCGCGGCGCTACTTTGCTTCGCCGTTTCTTTCGACGATTACGTCATCACAAGCCTGGTCTCCGGCGTTAACTCGGAAACGCTGCCAATGATCATCTACGCCATGGCGCGCAAAGGCGTGAGCCCGGAGATCAATGCGTTATCGGTCCTCATCACTGTGGTGTTAGGAACTCTGATTCTGCTCGCGGGGCGTTTGGAGCGGAAATGAACCGTCGCAGCTTTCTCGGTTCGAGCCTGGCGTCGGGTCTCGCCGTAGCAGCCGGCGCTTGCACGCCTTCCCTGCCCCAACTGAATATCTTCAATTGGGAGAATTACGTCGCTCCCTCGACTATTCCCGACTTCGAGCGCGAATTCCGCTGCCGCGTTCGCTACTCCACCTACGGCAGCGCCGAAGAAATGCTAGCGAAGGTAATGACAGGCAACTCCGGATGGGATGTCGTCTTTCCCTCGAACAGCTTTGTCGTGCCGATGCGGGAAATGGGGTTGCTGCTGGAGCTCGATCACGCGAAGCTCCCTCTCCTCGGCAATCTCGCTGCGCGCTTTCAAACGCCCGAATGGGATCCGGCGCTTCGCTACTCCGTGCCGTACATGTACAGTGCCACCGGTATCGTTTACTCGCGAAATGTGAACCCTGCGCCGCTCGCCTGGGCCGATCTATGGAAGGACGAGTATCAGCGCCGTGTCACCATGCTGGACGACTCAGCGGAGGTGTTTGCGGCCTGCCTCAAACGGCTCGGCGCATCCATCAACTCGGTTGATCCCAAACTGTTGACCCAGGCGCGGGACCTCGCCATTGAACAGAAACCGCTCTTGCGCGCTTATATCAGCGAGGAGGTTCGTGATCAGGTTATCGCCGGCGATGTGCTGGTCGCGCAGATGTGGGCGCAAGTTGCGCAAGTGGCCATGGATGAATCCGCCGCGCTCGCGTTTGCGTTCCCGGCAGAAGGTTTCGCTCTGTACGCGGACAACGTGGCTATTCTGCGCGAAAGCAAACACCGCGATTTAGCACACGCGTTCCTCAATTACCTGCTGCGGCCGCATGTCGCCGCCGACATCTGCAGATCCATGAAGACCGCCACGCCAAATGCAGCGGCCCGGCAATTGCTTGATCCGCACCTGCGCGATAATCCCGTGCTGTATCCGCCGCAGGATGTGCTTGCTCGTGGCGAATGGTTTCGCGCCTTACCCGCCGCCACGCAGCGTCTCCGCGATCGCTATTGGACCGAAATCAAATCAGCTTGAGCTTTCCCGTCCGGCCGCGCAATCGGCGCTCCAACCGAGTCTTGCGATGCAGCAAGCGCGGCATCCGGATCGTAGTGAAAGGCCTGTTGCGTGAACTCCATCGCGAGAACGTAATTTCGCTCCTCGTGTTCGTAGTACTTGGCCAGTTCTTCCAGCGCCACGACTCGGTACTCGTTCTCGCAACCGGCAAGCTCGGTGAAAATCGTCAGCGCGGCGTTCGGCCTTTGCAGCTTCTTTTCGAGCAGCGCGATGTCCCACAGCGTTCGAAACAGCAGCTTGTCCGTAAGGCGCTGCTGCGTAGCCCGCTTCATGAGTTCCAGCGCCTGTTCGTACTGCTCGGCCGCCAGCAGCCAGCGCGCTATGCCCAGCAGTTCTTCTCCCCGCCGCACTCCGATGGAATGCAGCGACTCCGAATCGGTGCTCCGGAACGCCGCGGGCACGATACCGGAGAGACAGCCGAGCGTCAGAATGTCAATCGCGTTGTGATGCAGGATCGGTACGATCCGCTGTGCTTCGCGCGACCGCAGGTACTCAAAATAGACGAACGGGATCAGTTCGCCCGGCAAATCGCCTTCGCGCTCAAAACCAAGAATCTGCTGTTCGAGTTGCATCAACCGGCAGCTCTCGAGCCGCAGCTTCCATAAGCGCCGGGCGCCGTACAGAAAATCCAAATGCGGCAATCGCCCAAACGGAAGCTTGAGCCGATTCATCCGGTACCGTGTCTCGAGCAGCGGCTGATCGAATGTTCTGCCGTTATACGTGATCAGCACATCGAAGCTTTCGAGGTGTTCCGATAAAGCTGTCAATACGCTTTTTTCTTCCGCGTACTCACGCAGAAAAAATTGCCGGATGGAGAATCCTTCGGGCGTGATTCGTCCCACCCCGATCAGGAACGCGTAGGTGCCCGACCCTCCGGCGAGTCCGGTAGTTTCCGTATCGAGGAAAGCCCAACGCTCCGGACTGCACGCTGGGATCTCGCCTTCGCCAAGAGCATCGAGCAAATCGTCCGGCAGATCCGCTAAGGCGCCGATATCGGCAGAACCATGCTGCCGATGCCGCGGATAGAGCCGTTCGGTCTGGAAATGTGCCCCGTGTTCGTTATCGACCACTGACCCTTGCGACCACTCGTCGATGTAGGAATCGACCCACTTGCGCGGCGTTGGAGCGGGTGCAGCCGGCTTTGCAGGCTGGGCGTATTTGCGGTCAATGGAGGCAATGCGCTGCCGCAGTCTGGCGAGTTGTCCTTCGGTATCGAGCATTCGCCTTTTCTTTGCTCGAATCCAGTATAGCTGCGAGCGGGTTAAGCGCGCGCCCGAATGTCGACCACTTTCGGCGGGCGGCATATCACATGCGACGGCATGCGGGCTGGCTGATCGGCATCGGCAGTTGCAAACGAAAGACGCACCTGATACTTGAGGCACAGCCTAACTGCCTCCAGCCGCTCCTCTACCCAATACAGCGGCAGGTCGAACGCCTGCGCCAGTTCGCTCGCGGAGACGCCAGCCAGATGAAAATCGTACAAACTGAAGGTCAGGCGACGATTGGCGAGAACGGTGAAGGCCGGGTGCATCATAACTGCATTGTTCGAGACGGGGGAATAAAGTCTCAGGATTTCCTTATGAGAACACCGAGGTCAACCCTTTTAGTCCGGCCAGGAACCGATAGGGCACGTCTACGTTATTCAGCCGGCCCGTTCCCAAGGCGACATCGGGCTTTACGGTCCCGTGAAAATCGGAGCCCCCGGTAGGCGCCAGTTCGAGTTCGCTCGCCAGCAGGAGATAGGCGGCTTGCATTTCCGCATTGTGCTCGGAATGATACACCTCGAGTCCCAACAGTCCCTCATCTTTCAGCGAGCTCAACCAGGGCTTCATCTGCTCGTGCGGCAATCCAACGCGGATCGGATGCGCAATCACGGGGATCCCCCCGCCCTCGCGAACAATGCGCATCAACTCCTGTGTGCGCGGGCTCTGCCGCTCCACAAAGGCCGGGGCATCCTCGCCGATAAAGCGTTGGAATGCATCGTCGTGGTTTCGTGCAAACCCTTTTTCGACCAGAATGCGCGCAAAATGCGGACGCCCCGCCAGGGTCTTCCCGCGCGCCTCGACTTCTTCGAGTGTCACAGGAATGTTCTGTTGCTGCAGCCGCGCCGCCAACCGCCTGTTCCGGTCCCGCCGCTCCTCCCGCTGTAATTCCAGCCAGCGGTGAAACGCTGGCGTCGCGTTCCCGCCGGGAAAATACGCGAGCACGTGGACCCATCGCACGCGTTCTCCTGGCACGCTCCAGACGCGAATTCAATTCGATCGCACGCACCAGTTCGAGACCTGCCGCCGTTGCTACGGGCGCCGCCTTGTCAAAACCCGCAAAGGTGTCATGATCCGTGATCGCCAGCGCCTCGAGACCCACCGAGCCAGCGAGAGCAATCAGTTCTTCGGGCGTCAAGGTGCCGTCGGACTCCGTCGTGTGAGTGTGCAGATCGATCACTTGGGGAGTTTTGCCGGAGGCAGTACCTGGAAAACAAACTGCTCGCCGCACACATGCGCGACCAGTTCGCCGGCTCCGATTGTCTTCTCTTTCTTGCGGGTCTGAAAAAAGACCGCGCCGTCGGTCGATTCGCCCGGTTTCAATTTCGTAATCCCCATGCTGACGGCCGAAGCGGCAGCCGCCGCTTTAAACCGCGGATTGACGAACTGCGCCATGGCAGCTTCCCTCCGCTTCTCGTAACCGTTCGTCGGGCGGTAGTTGGCCAGCGCGTAAATGGAGTCTTCGTACATTAATTGCAGATGAATGACGTCGCTCCGGCTGGCGCTGTCGAGCAGTGACTCGACAACATAATCGGCCGGTACCGCCGGCAGCACGGCGCCATCCTCGCGTACAAACGTGAAGTCCGCCGGCCGGACCGTCCACGTCAATAGCGAGGCGTTTGTGACGGTCACCTGTACCACGTTGTAGTCGCGAATGCGTGTCGGCAATTCGGCGAACATCACAGTGATGTCGTTTTTTGTGAGTGCCGAATAGTCGAGCCCTCTCGATTCAAACTGAATCGCAGCCGGGTCGGGCCGCAGCACTTGCCGCGACTGCTCTTGCTGGCCCCCACCTGGTGCATTGCTCTGCGATGCCGCTTCGGGCAGGTAGGCGAGCAAGGTCACCGCGAAAATCCCGGCTAACCGCCGTGCTCTGCCTGGACCCATGAAATCCTAAGTTCATGATAGACCGTGGCCGGCAATCCTCCGCGGCGTACGAGAAGATGTTGGTGAAATGAAAATCATCTCCTCCAAGGAAATCCTGAAAAACAAGTTGTTCCGCGTGGTGGATGAAGTCGCGACCGACCCGAGCGGCTTTGAAATACATCGTTCCATCGTGCGTCACCCTGGCTCCGCGGTGATGCTGCCCGTCGACAGCCGCGAGCGCGTACTGTTGGTTAAGCAATTTCGCCTTCCTGCCGAACAAGACCTATGGGAAATCCCGGCGGGGCGCATCGATCCAGGCGAAACCGCAGAGGAAACCGCCAAACGAGAACTCCGGGAAGAGACTGGTTATTCGGCTGGACGGCTGGTTCCGCTCGTCTCTTTCTGGGCGAGTCCCGGATATGTGGACGAAAAAATGAATCTCTTCCTGGCCCTGGATCTGACGGAGGGCAAGCAGGAGCCCATGGATGACGAGCGCATCGAGATCCGCTGGTTCGAAAAGCAGGAACTTGGCGACATGATCCGGCGCGGCGAAATCAAAGATGGGAAGACGCTAATCGCCTATTTTCTTTGGCTGGATTATCGGGCGCGCACGGGTGCCTGATGCCGGTTGTGGGTGTGCCGCCGTCTCTCGTTTTCCAAAAACCCTAAAGTTTCTGTAAGCCGTTCCGATATGACCTTTGGAGCAAAACGGGTATTCCCAATGCTCCGAAAGGTTGGATTTCGGCACGATGAGACAACGGGCTCTGTACACGCTACTCCTTTTTGCGTTCACTCTGGGGTACTTGCCCGCCCAATCCGCGGTATCAAGCAGTTCCAAACTATCGGTCGATGTGCAAGCCGCCGACAGGAGCGCCACATTGCAGGTAGTCATACAGTGGAACATCGCGCCCGGCGCTCCCACCCAGGCGAAACTGACGAAATGGGGCGGCACTGTCGTTGCTGAATTCACTGCCGTTCAGTCGGGAGTCTACGTCGTCCCCGCTAGTGCGCGGACCCAGATGAATGCCGATCCGGCGGTGGTGTACGTTTCCCTGGATCGAGGTGTGCGTGCAAAACTTGCTTACACCGCCGCCGCGATGAATGCGCCTCAAGTGTGGGCGCGCGGCATTGTGGGACTTGGCATCGGTGTCGCCGTTCTAGATAGCGGCATGGATGCAAATCCGAATCTGGGCATTGTGCCGGGCAATCCCGTCTACGAAGAGGATTTCACCGGGCTGCATGCCGGGGGCGAGCATCGCTCTTCCGCGCCCGATTGGTACGGCCACGGTCAGCACGTGGCAGGCATTATCGCTTCGAGTGGCGCCAGCTCGCTCTGTATCACCTGCACACAGCATTACATCGGCATTTCTCCGGCCGCCCGACTGGTCAACCTGAAGGTGCTCGACGAAAACGGACAGGGCAGCGATGCTGCCGTGATCGCCGCGATCGAACGCGCTATCGAGCTAAAAGACCGGTTCAACATTCGCGTGATGAATTTATCCCTCGGGCGGCCCGTCTTTGAATCCTATAAACTCGACCCTCTGTGCCTCGCTGTAGAGGCTGCATGGAAGTCCGGTATCGTCGTCGTGGTCGCAGCCGGAAATGATGGTCGTGACGATAGCTTCGGAACCGATGGCTACGGCACCATCGAATCGCCCGGGAACGATCCTTACGTGATCACGGTCGGCGCGATGAAAGCCGAAAACACCTTCACGCGCACGGACGATCTGATCGCCAGCTACAGCTCGAAGGGTCCCACTCAAATTGATCACATCGTCAAGCCGGATATCGTAGCGCCAGGCAATAATGTCATCTCTCTGCTCGCGAAACACGGCACTCTGGAGTTGACCAATCCCGAGGACGCAGTGCCTCTCTCGACATACATGAATTTTGCGCCGGGGGCCAACGGTCCGCTGCCCCAGCAGCCGGTTCCCTCGAACCCCGATACCGAACCACCCGCCGTCAATTTCGGCCCTGGCTATTCGAATGCCTACTTCATGCTGAACGGAACCAGCATGGCGGCCGCGGCAGTGAGTGGCGCGGTTGCAGACGTTCTCCAAGCGGCTCCCGGGCTCACTCCCGACCAGGTCAAACTTCTCCTGATGATGTCGGCCTACAAAACCTTCCCGACATCGAGCACCGTGGTTGATCCGACCACCGGCCAGATGTACACGAGCTATTACGACATCTTCACGGTCGGCGCCGGATACGTGGACCTTTCGAACGCAGTGAACTCGATTCGCAGTGTTCCAAAATCCGGCAATGCGATGTCTCCAGTAGCCAATTACGATCCATCGACCGGCAACGTCACGCTGCAGTTCGATCCCGCGTCCGTCTACGGCGATCGCGCGGTGTGGGGTGACCGGGCAGTTTGGGGTGACACCCTGGTGAACGGGGATCGTGCCGTCTGGGGGGACCGCGCCGTTTGGGGTGACGCCTCCAATGCTGCCGATTCGCCTCTTTGGGGAAGCCGCGCTGTCTGGGGCGATCGTGCCGTGTGGGGAGACCGGGCCGTATGGGGCGACGCCACGACGAACAGTTCCGACCCGACCATCGCTGGAGAGAACTAGCATCCGCGGGGACGCGCGCGGTTCCCCGACCGGCCCAACGTACTACTCCTAGCGGCGAAAGAGTGTAACACTCGCTACTCTGATGGCCGGAGGACCTGCTTGAAAGGTTTAGTACTACTGTATCTGGCGGTCGGGTTTGCCGTTTCTGCTCAGCCCGCCACTGTTCGATTTTCTCTGGATTCCGCTTACTCGGTGGGACCGTTCCCATCAAATACTGCGACTGCACCAAACGCGGCGCAACCAACGGGGATCCAGGTCAGTCTGCCCTCGACGAATGACAGCTGCGGCGCACAGCCAGCCGCAGCGTGCGGATATTCGGGATTAGTGAATCAGCTTGACGGCTTCAGCGTGGACCCGCGGCTGATGGTCTGTTTCTCGGACGCTGTGGATGTCCCTTCGCTGGCCCGAGGCGTTGCGATCATTGCCCCCGACGGGACCCGAATCGATGTTCAGCGGGTGATCTGGGACGGCAGGACCAATTGCGCCTTCGCCAAACCCGCGCACGTACTGCTGCAGCAGACTAGGTACCTGCTAGTCGCGACGGACGCCATCACCAGGAGCGGCGGAGCCGTACAGAGGGCGCCCGAATTCACCGCGTGTCTTGCCGGGAGCGACGCTTACTGCTCACGGTTAACGGCAGTCCTAAACAAGTCTTCCGTACCGGCGGCTCATGTTATGGGCGCTTCGATCTTCACGACCATGTCGGTTACGCCTTGGCTGCAGCGTGCGCGGCTGCTCGATGCAACGCTTCCCGCTATCGGATTACCGGCCGGATATCCCTCGTATTTTCCCATAGACAAAATTTCGAAACTAACTTATTTTCCCGCGAACAGCGGCGTCCCTTCCGCACAGATACCGGTCCAGGTGCTAGCAGGCGTGAAAGGCGTATTTTTCGGAATATTCCTGTCGCCTTCCTACATAAATACGTCCGGCGAGGCGGCTGGGACGATTACGAGTAGCCCGGCAACTCCAGTCGGTTTTGCCCCAATATCCTTCCACGTATTTCTCCCTAATTCCGCCGCGAAAGCCCCAATAGTTATCTATGTCCATGGCAGCGGCGACACCCAATTCGGAGCCCCGACGTTTATGGCTTCCACCCTTGCGCGCGCTGGCTTCGCGACGGTCGCGTTCGAACTCCTAGGCCATGGTTTCGGCGAGACCAGCACGATGGCAGTCACGACCAACTCCGGTACCACTTACGAGTGGACCCCGGGTCGAGGTGTGGCCATTCCACCCGGGACCACGATCGGCCCCGAGTCCGGTTGTATTGCGCCTGGCCCGATCGGAATCCGCGACTGTGTCCGTCAGAATGCAGTTGACCTCTTCTCTTTGGTCCACCTGATTCGCCAGACGAATGGCCTTGGCCTGGGACTTGACCCCCAGCGGATTTATATAGTGGGCCAGTCGCTCGGCTCGATTATCGGATCGGTTGCGCTACCGATTTCGCCCGACCTCAAGGCGGCCGTACTCAACGGAGATGGCGGCAGTTCCGTTGATATTGCGCAACTCTCTCCGGCATCGTTGCCCCTGGCGGAAGGCCTCCTGACCTCGCTGAAGAATCCCGAGTTGTTGAACGTCCAGGACCGGAAAGCGCCCCCGCAATTCCCATTTAATCAAGTGTTTAACGACAACTACGTCTTCACTGGCCAGCCGCCCGCCGCAAATCAAGTCCACCATGCCATGAACATTCAGGCCGCCTTCGAGACCGCTGAGTGGCTCAACATGCTGGCAGATCCGCTTTCCTACGGTCCGTACCTGTCAACGCATCCGCTCGCCGGTTCTTCGCGGAAGCCGGTGCTGTTCCAGTTCGGCATCGGCGATCTCGAAGTGCCGAATCCGACCGAGACGGCAGCCGTGTTGGCCGCCGACGCGCAGAACTCCGTATCGCTTCTGAACTTCCCCCTGACGTTTTCCGTCGCACCCGAGCTCGCGACGCTCGAAGATCCCTCCATACCCGGACTCCCGATCCTGCCGCACCGGATCCTGTCGAATCCGACCATCTTCTCAAATGGCGCGGAGCTTTCCCTATCTCTCGCGGAGCAGCAGCAGGCGGCGGCGTTCTTCGCCCTTGGCGGATCGAAGATCCCCGATGCGAACCAGTTCCTCACTCTTCCCTTCGATCCCAGTGACCCGCTTTTCTTCCCTGGGCCGCTGCCGCAAACCCTCAATTTTCCTCCGCAAAAGTGAGCTGCAATACACGCCATTTTCCCGGGCCGGAGTCTCTTTGAAACAGATTCCGGCCTCCGAATGTCTACAAACGATTTCGCAAATGTGCCAAAAATCCAACAGTTTGCGAAAGGTCGCACGAGTGACTAGTTATATTACTGGAACGGGGAATTTTGAGCTAATATTGCGGAAAACGTCATTGACCAATTCTGCTACTTAGCCGTACATTACAAACGAGGGTTAAGGCACAATCTTATCCCGGATTCTTGCGGAGGGGAAAAATTTGAGACTTACTTTGCGCTTGCTTTTTGGCGGCGCGTTAGCCACGGCTGTTGCAGCCACTATGGCCATGGCAACGCCCGTCACCGGAACGACCAACATCGGCCAGTCAAGACGCCGACCACCGTTACCACGGGAGCTATCGACTTCGGACTGACCAACTGCTACGGAGCGACAAACCGGTAACCATCAACAGCTCTACCGGACCGGTGACTTCGTCTGGCACCACATCGGGATTGGATACGAAACCTGCGTCGGTCCTGGTGGACCTGTGGACCGCCGGTGCCAGCGCTGCGGATATACGCAGACTTTCCGATTCACTGGACGCCAGCGGGATTTATCCAGGTAGATCTGGAACAACATTTACGGCTGGCACCGGAACGACGGCGGGCTTGCGGCTCAGACACGCCTGGGTGTCCGTCTGCACGCCTCTGGCGGGGTAAAATCGCCATTCACGCTCTACTCAAGTACGACCAAAACGCGGTGTGATCGGTTGGCCTCGATTTCACCGGTTCGCCTACTATCCCGCCTCCCAGCACAGGAGTTAGCGGCATATAGTCGATGTCATTAGTTCCCGACAGAGCGACGGAACGACCACGCAACCATCTATCCAGGAAGTACTAAGCCGGTACGTCCCGATATTCTACACCACAACTTGGTCGGCTACATTCGAGTGCAACTCCCGCTGCTCACGCCCGAACCGGCCTCCCTCCTCTTGATGGGCATCGGTCTTCTTGGGGCTGGCCTGTTCGCTCGCAAGCGCCACAACCGCGCATAACCTCAGCAACACTCTGACACAAAGACCCGGATGCGGAACTTCCTCCCGCAATCCGGGTTTTTAATTTGTACAGCTCTCGAAAGCCCGATAGTACACTGCAAAGTTGAGAACCATCTCGAGACGTGACTTGCTGCGCGCTGCCGGTTTGGCGGCGCTCCCCGTTGCGGCAGCATCCGGACAAGGCATTTCCACCCGCGAGGTCAAACCGCAACCCCGCGGCAAACCCTCCGGCATTCCCTTCCACGCGCGGCTGGTGGACATTGCTCCGCAGGCCGGCCTCACCGCTCCACTCATCTACGGGCCGGACGATCACAAAGACTTCATCATCGAAACCGTCGGCTGCGGCTGCGCCTTCATCGATTACGACAATGACGGCTGGCTCGATATATTCCTCCTCTGCGGTACCCGGTTCGGCGGCGATCCAGAGGGCGCAACGAACCGGCTCTATCACAACAACCGCAATGGCACGTTCACCGATGTGACCGAAAAAGCCGGTCTCAAACGCACCGGCTGGGCGGGCGGCGTGTGCGTGGGCGATTACAACAACGATGGCTTCGAAGACCTCTTCGTCACCTACTGGGGGCAGAACGTCCTTTACCGCAACAACGGGGACGGTACCTTCACCGACGTCACCAAAGACGCGGGCCTGTTGCAGTCGAAAGTGCGATGGGGACTCGGCTGCACCTTCATCGATTACGACCGCGACGGCCACCTCGACCTCTTCGTCACGAACTACCTCGATTTCGATTTGGCTCGGATCCCGCGCCCCGGCCAAAACGCCAACTGCAATTGGAAAGGCATTCCGGTCAACTGCGGACCGCGCGGGTTACCGCCCGGATCGCTGCTGCTCTATCACAACAACGGAAACGGCACGTTCACCGACGTCACTGAAAAGTCGGGCATCTCCAAAGCCACGGGCAGCTATTGCATGACGGCTGTTGCGGCCGACCTGGACAATGACGGCTGGCCCGACTTGTACGTCGCCTGCGACTCAACACCGAGTTTCCAATTCAAAAATAACCGCAACGGAACCTTCACCGAAGTCGGCCTTGAAAGCGGAACCGCTCTGAATGAAGACGGCATGGAGCAGGCCGGCATGGGCGTTGGCATCGCCGACTACTCCCTCGATGGCAGCCTCGACATCCTGAAGACACACTTTGCCGATGACACAGCGGTGCTCTACAAGAACGACGGCAAGGGCAACTTCGAGGACGTGACCAATGCCGCCGGACTCGGGGTCGAAACGCGCTACGTCAGTTGGGGCGCCAGCATTGTCGATCTGGACAATGACGGCAACCCGGACCTCTTTTGGGTCACCGGCAGCGTCTATCCCGAGATCGAAAAGAAGCTCCCGTCCTACACCTTCAAGAGCCCGCGCATCGTCTTCCGTAATCTAGGCAACGGCAAGTTCGAGGAACTGCTGGATGAAGCGGGCCCGGGCGTAGCGACTCCTCACGCGAGCCGCGGCTGCGCCTTTGGCGACTTTGATAACGACGGCGATGTCGACATGCTGATCGTCAACATGAGCGAGCCGCCCTCACTGCTGCGCAACGATGTTTCGGGCGGCGCTCACGCGTTAAAAGTGAAGCTTGTCGGCACCAAGTCGAACCGTAGCGCGATCGGGGCTCGCGTGACCGCCAGGTACGGAGGCAAGGTGCAAGCACAAGAGGTGCAAAGCCAGGCTAGCTTCTGCTCGGCCAACGACTTGCGGCTTCACTTCGGTTTGGGCCCGGCCGCCACCGCCGATCTCGAGATCCGTTGGCCCAATGGCCAGATCGAGCACGTGAACAATGTCAAAGCCGGCCAGATCGTCACGATCAAGGAAGGCGCCGGGATTGCGGGCAGCACCCCCTTCGCGTGACTACCAGTGGTGAGTGGTCAGTGGTCAGAACGGACCCTTCGCCTCAGCGATTTCTTTTGAGGGAACGAACCCATTCGCCCTCGGCCAACGCGTTTTGAGGGAACGAACCCATTCGCAAACCTGAGCGCTCGTTTTTGAGGGAACGAAGCCAACGCTCGTCCCGCGTCAACGGCGGGATGAAACGAAGCCATCCCCGGGCTTGATATTTAAAAGCGGAACGAAGCCAGTCGCCGAAGGCCGTGGGCCACGGGGAACGAAGCCATCCGCAGGCTTGACGAAGCCGGTGGTGAGTGGTCAGCGATCAGAACGAACGAAGCCATTTGCAAACCTCAGCGCTAGTTTTTGAGGGAACGAAGCCACAGGCCGAAGGCCTGTTCCACAGAGGGAACGAAGCCAGTGGTGATTCATTGCTGTGGATTGTCCGGCGTATGTGTTATCCCATGAACGCCTTGGGCGGGAGTTACTTTTGTTCGTAAAGGGCTGAGGTCAGGGAAGATAGCAGATTTTGGTCCGGTGTGACTGATCCGCCCGCCGGTCGGAAAAAACTGGGGCGCTGACGGTTGCGGATCCGTCTTCGCGCCCCTTTCGTGCGTCGGTCTAGGTTGTTTCTTTCTTCGCCGGCCGGGAGGCCTTGATGCGGCGCATATCGAGCGACTTGTTAGACCAGTCTTCGGCTTGCGCGATGTCGGCTTTGGCTGCCTCAGGGGTATCTTCGAGGTCGGCCTTCTCGCGATAGAGCAGGTTCATGTACGACATCGCATTTTCATTTTCTTTGTCGTACTGCAAGCATTTCTGCAACTCGTCCAGTCCATTCTGGATGGTGTCAGAATACTTGCTCTTCAGATCGTCCCGCACCTTCTTATCCTTCAGCGGTCCCGGATCGTCGGGTTTCATCTTCGCTTCCGAGCGGGCGCTACGGAGCGCGGGGAAGGCTTCGGACCAGTCGATTACGCCGAGATAATAATAGGGCTCCGGATCCTTCGGATTGACCTCGATGCGGCGCACATTCCATTTCTTCGCTTCTTCGAGCGCGCCCTTCTTCTCCTCGTCGGTCCCGATGCTGGCGTTGTTGAACGCCATGGAAGCGAGGGAGGCAAGCGCGAGGGCATTGGTCGGGTCCTTCGAGAGGACTTCCTCGAACTCCTTCTGCGCCATTTGATAGTTTTTCTTGTTATCGGCTGAATCGGCGCCGGGGACCCATTGCGAGAAGTACGAAGTCGCCAGGTATAGCTTGGCGTTCTCATTCGACGGATCCAGTTCTACGGCCTGCTTAAAATGGTTCACGGCATCCGAGAACTTCTGGTTCCGATACGCGTTCACGCCCTTGTTGAGTTCGTCGCGCGACTTCAGTTTGTCGCAACCAGAGGCAAAAAAGATCACCCCGGCCGCGCACAGGGCTGTTAACCACTTTGATTTCGTCAGCATTCTTTCGGTATCTCCGCCCGGCTTATTGTCCGGCTTCCACTTTGGGCGTCATGATACCAACTTTTTCGATACCCGCGCCGGTGGCATCGTCAACGGCTTTGGCGACGTAGCGATAATCGACATCCGGATCGCCCTTCACGAAACAGATCTTCTGGCGCGCGAGTTTTGAAGATGTCGATCAGCTTGTCCGTCAGGTCTGTCTTCCTTAGTCGGTTGACCATTGATCTGGTAGCTGTGATCCTTCTGAACTTCCACCACGACCGTCGGGTCGATGTCCGGCGGAGGCGGCGGCTGGTTGGGCGGCGGTGGCTGCGGCACCAGCGCGTCCAAACCATGGGGCGTCAACGGGGTGATCACCATAAAGATGATCAGAAGAACGAGCAACACATCGATCAGCGGTGTAACGTTGATATCCGCCTTGGCTCCGCCGGAGCCGCCTACTGCCATTGCCATAGTCGATTTCCTCTTCAGTGGGAGACGAGGTTGTCTTTCGTCTCCTCAAATTCCTTAAATACTTACTTTGACCGGTCACGAGGCCCGGCCGTATACAGCCCGCCCGTTACAGCTCGCCCTTTTTGTTCTTGTCCTGAATCTGTTCGGTCAACAGTCCGACGGTATCTACGCCTGCGGTACGCAGGTTGTCGATGACGTCTGTGACGCTCGAGAAACGGGCTCGCGCATCGGCCTTGATGTAGACCGTCTTGTCAGCGCGGGACGTCTGCAGATCCTTTACTTTCGGACCGAGGCCGTCGGGGGCGATCAACTGGTTTCCGGGGCTCAGAAACACGCGGCCGTCGCGAGTGACGGCGACCAGAATCGCATCTTCGCGGTCGGCTTCCTGCATCTTCACTGCGTTACGCGCCTTCACCATCGTCACGTTTTGCCCTTTGCTCAACATAGGCGTGATGACCATGAAGATGATGAGCAGCACCAGCATCACGTCCACCATCGGCGTGACGTTGATGTCCGACACTACCGGTGCGGCTTTGGCTTTCTTTCCGTCTGCCATGTTCAATCCTCTCTCTTCTTCAAGCACGAACGCTCGCCTGGCGGATCCGTCGCGCGGGAGCGGTTACCCGCTCCCGCGCCGATTCAACTTAGGGAGAACAGTTCTGCCGGAAGCAGCTTACTTCGCGACTCTCGCCTGTGACCGCTTCAGGAAGTAATCGATCAATTCCGAGCTGGAGTTGCCCATCTCGACATCGAACGCTTCAATGCGGTTGGCGAAGTAGTTGAACATCCAGACCGCCGGGATAGCCACAAACAGACCCGAAGGCGGTGGTGATCAGGGCTTCCGAAATACCGCCGGCGACGGCGCCGCAGACCGGTCGACTTGGAGGCCGAGATCGATTTGAACGCGTTCATGATACCGACGACAGTTCCGAACAGTCCGACGAACGGCGCCGTCGAACCGATGGTCGCGAGTCCGCTTACGCCCTTCTTCAGTTCGGCGTGAACGATCGCTTCGGCACGCTCCAGAGCGCGGCGCGATGCTTCGATGTCTTCACCCGGAATTTCGGCGCTCATCTGATGGGCCTTGAATTCCTGCAGGCCTGCCACGACGACCTTGGCCAAGTGGCTCTTGTTGTAACGGTCGGCAATCTTGATCGCCTCATCCAGCTTGCCTTCGCGCAGCGCTCCAGCCACGGCGGGAGCGAATCCGCGCGACTGTTTGCGGGCCGCGTTGTAAGTGATCAGGCGGTCGATCATGACACCAATCGACCAGGCTGACATGATGAACAGCATGAAGACGACGGCTTTGGCCATCCATCCCATGCTGTTCCACAGGGAGCGTAGGTCAAAATTGATGCCTTCCTGTTCCTGCAGCAGCCAGAACGCCCATACTTGAAGTTGTAAAACCATGCGTTTCTCCTAAGTTGAATCGAACTAGTACTAGAATCGAAGTCTGAATCGTGAAAAAGGTTACTGACTGAGCGTGAAGTTCACGATGATGTTCGTCACGACGTCCACCGGCTTGACCGTTCAACATGGTTGGACGGTACTTCCACTGCAACACCGCTTCCCGGGCCGCGTGACGAGCAGCGGGTGACCGTGCACCAACTGAAGGTTCTTGATATTGCCCTTCCTTGTCGATGATGGCGGTGAACTCGACCGAACCCTGCACGCGGGCCTGTTTGGCGAGGGGCGGATAGACCGGCGTCACTTTGCGAAGCAGGTTGGCTTCCATGACGCGTCCGCCGATCGCGACCGGACCGGTGGGGGCTTTCGGCTTGTCGGGAGGCGGAGGCGGAGGCGGAGGCGCTGCGCCCATACCGCCGACCACACCACCAATGGCCCCACCGGCGGCGCCAGTATCCACGCCGCCGACTACGCCGCTCACGTCCGGCGGAGGCGCCGCTTCCACGATCCGATTGATCTGCTTCGGAACCACCTTCGGCGCGATCAATTGGTTCGAGACGAACTGTTTCACCACGGGCTTCGGCTGCACTTTGGGCGCGGCCGGAGGCGGCGGCGGAGGGGGCGGAGGCGGCGGCGGAGGCGCGATCAACATGCTCTTCAACTGCGCACTCCCCAACTGCTCCGTGTAAATGAGCGGAATCAGAATCAAGATGCAGATGACAAAGATCTGCAGCAGCAATGAGATGATGACTGTCCACCCCTTTTTCGTCTTGGTGGTGCCGTCTACAAATGTCTGGTCAAACATTCGTTACCTTCCCCCGGTCCCGCGCCTGCGCGGACCTATCTCTGGCGCTTCTCGTCACCGGCCGCACTCGCGCGTCCGGCAGCGGAGCACGTCCGCACGGCGCTGGGCCTTCCTTTATCTGCAAATTTCTTCCAGAAGATCAAGATCGGGCTCGCGATGAAAATCGACGAGTAAGTTCCGACTATAATTCCAACCACCAGCCCGAACGAAAATCCGTTCAACACCTGGCCGCCGAACAACCATAACGCAAGCGCCGTCAACAGCGTCAACCCTGAGGTCAACACCGTCCGGCTCAAGGTTTGATTGATACTCCGGTTCACGATCTCAGGGAACGTTCCGCGCATCCCGAGTTTCAGGTTTTCCCGGATACGGTCAAACGTCACAATCGTGTCGTTCATCGAATAACCGACTAAAGTCAGCAAAGCGGCGATCACTGTTATATCAATCGGCTTGTTGAAAATCGAGAACAAACCGATCGTGATGAAGGTATCATGAAACACCGCGATCACGGCAGCCACGCCATAGATCCACTCAAACCGGAACGCGACATAGACCAACATCGCGCCGAGAGCGGCCAGAACCACCCACAACGCCTGCGCTCGCAGATCGGCGCCGATTTTCGGCCCGACTACTTCCACGTGCCGGATGTTGAACGCGCCGGCGTAAGCACTGCTGCTTCAAGACAGCCAGCACCTTTGGCGTTACACCTGCGACGCCCGACAGATCATCGACACTGTTCAGCAAGCCCGAATGCTGCTGATCACGGAATGCGGTGATGTTCTTTGCAAGGTCTTGCACCTGATCATCCGATCAAGCCCACGCCAGCCTGGGCCAGCGGGTCGCGCAAGCGGTCGGCCAAGGTCGCCGAGCCGATGGTATTCAAGATCGATTTTGCCGTCTCCGGCCGGATTGAATGCCTGGTTCAGGCTCGCCACCATGCCCGCGCGTACACCCTGCAAGGCCTGATCGCTACGCCCGTTCAGGCCGGTCGATATGAAGACTTCCTGAGTGCCGCTGATCTCCTGAACTTCGATCTCCCCTGGAATGGTCTTATGCAGAGCCGCGCGAATGGCTTCCGCCGGCGGCCGGTGCTGGAACTTGACGTCCATTAAAGCGCCGCCCGTGAAATCAATGCCGTATTTAGGCCCGCCCTTTACTACCAAACTGACAATCCCCGCCAACGTCAACAACAGCGACGCCGCGATGAACGGCCACTTCTTACCAAGAAAGTCGAAATTAGTCTGCTTAAAGATTTCCATTGAGATCTATAAGCCGGCATCCACTTACGATAGACACCGGCTATTCACACCGGGTTCCCGAACCTCAACATTTCCCGCCCGCATTCCGCGGCGAGCCAACCACGCCTATATACTCAACGCCTTCACCGGCTTTGTGCCGGTGGTCAATTCCCAATCGAAGATCACCTTGGACACAAACACCGCGGTAAACACGTTCGCTACCAAGCCGATCACCAGCGTCACCGCAAACCCCTTAACGGGTCCGGACCCGAGCGCAAACAGAATGGCGCATGACACCACCGTCGTGATGTGCGTATCGATAATGGTCAGGAACGCTTTCTGAAAGCCCGTGTCGACGGCTGCAAGGATACCTTTGCCGGTCCGCAATTCTTCGCGGATGCGTTCGAAAATCAGCACATTACTATCGACCGCCATACCGATCGTCAGGATGATTCCGGCAATACCCGGCAGCGTCAGGACCGCCCCGAAATATCCCAGGCAGGCGATCAGGATGATGGCGTTGAGCACCAGTGCGAGTGTCGCGTTGATGCCGCTCCGTTTGTAATACACGAGCATGGCGATCACCACGGCGATGACGCCAGCGATACCGGCGGCAAAGCCATCGCGGATGGAATCCGCTCCGAGCGACGGACCGACGGTGCTTTCCTGCAGGAAGATGACGCTCGCCGGGAGCGAACCGGCCTTCAGATTCAGCGCAAGGTCGGCCGCATCCTGCTGGGTCGCCGCTCCCGTGATCACGCCTTCATCCCCAATCTGGTTCTGAATTGTCGGCGCGCTGAGCACTTTCCCATCTAGCACAATCGCCAGCCGCTGCCCAATGTGCGAACCCGTGTAATTTGAAAAGCGCCGGGCCGCATCCTGGCTCAACACAAAGCGGGTATCCCACCGATTCGGCATGTTTTGCGCGGGCTGCGGACCCGCGTCGCGAATATCGGGACCATTTACCAAGGCCGTCCTCTGGACAATGTACACACCGCCACCGCGCTCATTCGGATTCTGGCTGGTTGCCGCCGCTCCGATCAGTCGCGTCCCCGCCGGTAGAACGCCGCCGTTCTGGGACAGCGCTTCTTCCCGGCTGGCATATGGACCGCTCGCGACGCCGTATAGTTGCAGGACAGCAGCGGTTTGGAGCACTTGCCTGACGTGCGCCGGATCGTCGACGCCCGGCATTTCGATAAGCAATTGCGCGTCCATGTCTTCGCGCCGCTGCTGGACGCTCGCTTCGCTCAGCCCGAGCGCGTTCACCTTCTTATCCATGGTGTTCTTGGTCTGGGCCAGCACGTTCTGCCACAGCTTCAAGGCATCCGACTGCTTCATGGTGAGCCGGTAATCGGTCGCGCTCTGGGGGGCAATGGTCCACGCCCGTGAACTGATCATCCACCACGCTGCGAAACTGTCCGGCCTGCGTTCCGGGCACACCGTGCACCAGAATGGCCACCTTCATCGCGTCCGTCAGCGAGTGTGCATCGGTCACGTCAATGCTCGAAAACTGCACGCCCGCCCTCGTTAGGGCTTCTTTGAGACTGTCGGCCCGGGTGCCTGCTTCCGCATTGAACGCATCCTGTTGCTGCACCTGCACCACCAGGTAGGTTCCGCCCCTCAGGTCAAGGCCCAAATGGATGCGCTGGTTCCAGTTTTCAATTAGTTGCGCTTTGCTGGTGGGGATTCCGATGATGCCGTAGATACAGGCGAGCACTATGGCCGCAATGATGAAGAACTTAAAACGTGTATGGCGTTGCATGGACAGTTAACAATAAGCCGAGGCTAATCGATCGACGCTGCTCTGCTACTTCCTGACTGCGTTCTCGTCCGGCAGCACGCTGGTTACGGCGCTCCGGGCAACCTGCAGCTTCAGATTGTCTGGCTTGATTCGCAGTACAAGATTATCATCGTTTACCGCAACAATGGTGCCGATAATGCCGCCCGAGGTCAGTACGGTTTGCCCGTTCTACGAGCTTCGCGATCATCTCTTTGGTCTTCTTCTGCTGCCTGCCGCATCGGCATGAACACCAGAAAATAGAAAATCGCCACCATGAGAAGGATCGGCAAAATGCCGCCCAGCATGGATCCAGCGCCCGGGGACGCAGCTTGCAGAAGAAGAAACGCAGTAAACAAAAAAGACTCCTGTAATCCTGATTTGTGGGAAAGTGGGTGCTAAGCCGTGGGCCGGGGCTGTCTCCTAAGCCGGAGCCTGCACAGTGGACCTCAAGATTTCCGGAAACTTCCCAAGCAGAATAGCCTGCCTGATCCGGCGCATAATGTCAAGGTAGTGATGCACGTTGTGCAGCGTGGCCAAGCATCGAAAATAGAATTTCGCCGGCCTGAAATAAATGTCGTAGATACGCTTTACTGAAGGTCCGGCAGGTATAGCAATCACACTCCGGATCGAGGGGTGATGGGTCGTCCTGGTACTGCGCCTGTTTGATCACCACCTTACCGCGCGACGTAAAAAGATATCCATTGCGCGCATTGCGGGACGGCAGCACGCAATCCATCATGTCGACTCCCTGCGCCACATAGAGCGGCAATTCTTCGGGCATTCCCACGCCCATTACATATCTGGGTTTCTCAAGCGGCAATAGCGGGGTGGTTATGGCGGTTATTTCCTGGCTGAGCGGCCGCGGCTCGCCCACCGATAATCCGCCAATGGCGTAGCCTGGCGCATCGAGTTCGAGTAGTTGCTCTGCACACTCGCGCCGCAGTTCCGGAAACATGGAGCCCTGCACAATGGGGAACAGGTTACAGTCGAAGCCCTTCTCGCGCCGCAAATAATGTGCGTACCCGGCCCGCGCCCAGCGCAGGGTTCGCTGCATGGACGTCGCGAGCCTCCTCTAA
Organism: uncultured Acidobacteriaceae bacterium; assembly: GCA_963795905.1. GTDB lineage: Bacteria > Acidobacteriota > Terriglobia > Bryobacterales > Bryobacteraceae > Bog-105. The sequence continues at coordinate 285,013 of CAWCJG010000008.1, forward strand.
CGAGCACGGGTAGGCCAGACACTCATCGAGCACCATCATGATGTCGCTACCAAGCGCCAGTTGCACATCGACCGTCGATTCTGGCGTAAAGAAGTGCGCGTCCCCATTCAAGTGCGAGTGAAAAAGTACCCCGTCGTCCGTCACCTTGCGCAGTGTGTCGAGGCTAAAGACTTGAAAGCCTCCCGAGTCCGTCAAAATTGCCCGCGGCCACGACATGAAGCGGTGCAACCCGCCCATGCGCTCGATGCGCTCATGCCCCGGCCGCAGAAACAGATGATACGTATTCGCCAGGATGATCTTTGCGTCCAGTTCCCGCTCGAGGTCGCGCGGCGTCAAGGCTTTCACCGTGGCTTGCGTACCGACCGGCATGAACACCGGCGTCTCGATCGTGCCATGAGCGGTGTGAAGAAGACCTGCGCGCGCGCCGGTTTCGGGACAAGTTGCTTCGATCTCGAAGCGCAAACAGGACATCAACTTTGGCAGCAGCTCATTTCTTCTAAGTAGTAACGGGCTAAACGGAGCGCCAGGGCCAAGGTGGCCATTGCTCCCGAACACGGAAGCCCGGCAGCCGCTCTTTTACCACCCGAAGCTTCCTTCGGTCGTGCCGGCTATTGCGGCCGCAGAACGACAAAGCGGCTAATCACATATCCTAGCGCCGCACCCATGGCCACATCGGAAACATAGTGCGCCGATAACGTCACGCGCGACACGCCGATAGCGCTCGCCACACCATAAGACACGTACGGCACCCATCGATGTGTATGGCCATAACGCCGCGACATGATGGTCGCGACCGAGAAAGCGGCGATCGCGTGTCCGGACGGGAACGAACCATCGCTCGCCTTTGCTTCGAACCAGTTGTCGGCGAAATTCCCTTTTGGCGAGATGTACTCCGGGCGCTGCCGGTGTGTCACCAGCTTCATTACCTCATCCGCAATCGCGCCATCCACGGCCGCTTCGCCCGCGAGCAGGGCCGTACTCTCGGCGTACTGGTCATGTGAGAACATCCCGAAGGCGTAGGTAGCAGCGGGAACCGCAACAATCAGGGCCGCCGTGTTGGTCCCGGAAAAGGCGTCGTTGAAGTGTTTCAGCGCGGTAGTGCGGCGAAAAGTGGGCGCATCAAACTGATCGCTCGCGGCGAGCGCCGCCACCGACCCCACGATTGCGACCGTCGGCAGCCAATCCTTGCCGTGCAGGAGACGCGAGGGATACCCGACGTAGATATCCTTTTGGTCGTAGAGGATGTCCGGAAGCACGTTCTTCCAGGTCCTGCTGTTCGCATCGCCCTCTGATTGCGATCCCGAGGACAGCGTCGACGCGGCTGGGGATATGTGCCCGGGATCCGTCTGCGCGTGTACAACGCCGGCACACGCCACGAAAGCCAATGCCGCGATGGCCGGCAGCTTCCGCGCAAAAACGCAGAACTTCTTCACTTCCCGTATCTTGTCACGGAAAGCGGACGAACCCATCGGGAACGTATAGAAACTATCCGACATAGTGCGTGAGGAACGCTAAAGTCCGCCGTTCCGCATCCATCAGCGCGGCGCCCTCGAAGCCATGCCCCTGTCCCGGATAGAGTTTGATCTCATACGGAACGTGATGCGCCTTCAGGGTGCTTTCGATCTGGATGGCTTCCCGCACTGACACCACGCGATCCTCCTCGCCATGGAGGATCAGGGTCGGTGCGAAACGGGAGGCATGTTCCGCCACGAAGTCGGGGAGCGTGCCGAAGCAGTCCACGACCGCCGCAATCCGGTTGTCCTGAGTCGCCAGTGAATTCGCGAGACTTCCTCCGAGTGAGACACCGACGACACCCACTTTGTTTGGGTCTACTCCCGGCTGCTTTCCGAGTTCCCCGATCGCTTGCGCCGCCGTCTCGGCCCAGGGCAAAAAATTTTGAAGAATGGTGGTCCGGTCTGCCCAGCCTGTGCGCGTCCTGGCGAAGTAGTGCGGAACCATTACCACAAACCCAGCGTTGGCCAGCGCCTGCGCGAGCTGCTCGTAGCTGCGGTCCCATTTGAGCGAGGTCATGCCGTCGGCTCCGTGGAGCAAGAGGACGCCCCCAGTGGGCCGAACGCTATCGGAACGGTACAAATCGTACGGGATCGCGACGCCGTCACTCGTGAAATTACCGTGCTGAACAGGAGTTGCTGTTGTATCGGGACGCCAGATAGAAATCATCAGAAGGAGGGCAAAGAGCACACGCACTGCTGTAATTCAGATTACATAACTGGCCCGTAAGTTGCAGGCCGGAGACCCTTCGAGCCAGTGCTACCATTGAGAGTTGTCAGGCTCCGGGCTTCGTGCAACGGGCGGCTGTGAACCCCGCCAGGTCCGGAAGGAAGCAACGGTAGCGGCTTAGCTTGTGTGCCGCGGATCACCCGGGGTCTGGCAATTTTCCTTCCCCCACAACCAGGTCACTGCGGAACGTAGATGTATCAGGTCATCGCGAGAAAGTACCGGCCCCAAAATTTTAGCCAGCTTATCGGACAGGAGCACGTTCAGAAGACGCTGTCCAATGCCATCGAGAGCCATCGCATTGCCCACGGGTACATTTTTGCGGGGCAGCGGGGGACGGGCAAAACCACTGTCGCCCGGATCCTGGCGCGCTGTCTGAACTGCATAGAAGGCCCGACGGCGACTCCGTGCGGCAAATGCGCGAGTTGCCTGGAGATTAGCGCCGGCAACTCGGTCGACGTGATTGAAATCGATGCGGCGTCGAATCGCGGCATCAACGAAATGCGCGAGATCCGGGAGAACGTCCGGTACCGTCCGGCGCGCGACCGCTACAAGATCTTCATCATCGACGAAGCCCACCAGATCACCAAAGAAGCTTTCAACGCGCTTTTGAAGACGCTGGAGGAGCCGCCGGAGTGGGTCGTGTTCATCCTTTGCACGACGGAAGCGAATGAAATTCCGAACACAATCGCTTCGCGATGCCAGCAGTTCACCTTCCGCTCAGTCGATTTTCAGGAACTGGTCGAGCGCATGAAGTACATTGCGGCGCAGGAAGAAATCGACACGACCGAGGAAGCGCTGGCGGTGATTGCGCATGCGGGAGAGGGCAGCGTGCGCGACTCGCTGTCGGCTCTCGATCAGGCGATCGCCTGCTGCGGCCGCACACTGCGGGTGGAAGACATCCGCGCCCTTCTTGGCGTGTTCGGGAGCGAATCGCTGAAGACGGTTGCGGATGCGGTGATCGCGCAGGATGCGGGCCGCATGATCGAGATTGTCCAGGAACTCGAATCGACGGGCCGCAGTCTCCAGCACTTTTGTCGCGAGCTGGCGCGGTATTGGCGTAACCTGCTCGTGCTGAAAATTTCGGGAAAGGCGACACGCCTTGTGGCTGCGTCCGAGCACGAGCAAAAGGCTCTACTCGAGACCGCGTTGGCGTTCAGCGAAGAGGATCTCACGCGTTACCTGAACCTCACGTTGGATCTCTACAAGACGCTGCAATATTCGCTGCAGCCGCGGCTTCATCTGGAACTCGGGCTGGTGAAGCTTGTCCATGCCAGCCGGCTGAAATCGATCGAACAGGCTCTTTCCGATCTCGGGCGGGATAGCCAACCCGCCGCGCCGCCGCTGACCGCGAAGTCAACGCTGGGAGCGCCCGCGCGGGCTACGTTCCAAGCACCCGCCGTGCCGAAAACAGCGGCTCCGATAGCGCCGCAGCCAGCCGCTGCGCCGGCCTCGAACCCAGCCGCGGCGCCGGCACGGGAGCCAGTGACTCCCGCCGTAGCAGCCAAAACAGGCGATCTCAAAACGGACCTCCACAATGCGCTTCGCGCCGCCGGGCTCGCATTTTCAGCGGACGCGCTGCAGAGCGCCGAAGTCGAACTCCAGGGCTCTGAACTGGTCGTACGCGCGCCCAAGTTGATGTTGATGGCGCTGCGGGATGCGAGCGTGCAAACGATAGCAGCGCAGGTGCTGGGCAAACCGGTGCGGGTCCGAGCGGAAGCAGGCGAGAACATGAAGGCTGCGTCGCCAACTGTATCCGCACCGGCCGCGCCACAGAAGACCGACGAAGTGCGGGAACGGGCGCTGGCTGATCCCGCGGTCAAGCGCTTCCAGGAACTCTTTCCGAACGCGCAAATCCGCGCCGTGCGAAATTTGAATGAGTAGGCCGAAGACCCCGCTCACAGGAGACAGCTAAGTTCTTTATGAAAATGCCCGGCAACATGCAGAACATGATGAAGCAGGCGCAGGCCATGCAGACGAAGCTGCAGGAGCAGATCGCCGCGATTCGGGTGGAGGCGTCCGCGGGCGGTGGCATGATCTCGGTGAAAATGGACGGGCACAAGAACGTGCTAGGCGTGAAGATCGATCCCGAAGTCGCGGGTGATGTCGAAATGCTGCAAGACATGGTGATGGCCGCCTTCAACGAGGCCGCCAAGAAGGTCGACGAAGAAGCGCAGGGCAAGATGGGCGGCATGCTGGGCGGGCTTGGTCTGCCTCCCGGCATGTTCTAATCCGCGCGCGCGATGCCAGAATTTGCAGAGCCGCTCGCCCGGCTGATCCAGGAATGTAAACGCCTGCCCGGCATCGGCCAGAAGTCGGCACAGCGCATCGCATTCCACCTTTTACGCGTCCCGCGCGAGGAAGTCGAAGCGCTGGCGCAGGCCGTGCTGGATGTAAAAGACAAACTGAGCATCTGTGCGCAATGCAATAACATCAGCGACGGCGAATTATGCCTGTACTGCCGTGATCCGCATCGCGAGCAGGATCAGATCTGCGTGGTCGAGGAACCACACAATATCCTGCCGATTGAGACGACGCACACCTTCCGCGGACTGTACCACGTGTTGCACGGAGCGATATCGCCATTGCGCGGCGTCGGGCCGGAGCAATTACGGATCAAAGGTCTGGTTGATCGCCTGCACCACACAGAAGTGCACGAGATCATTCTCGCGACGAATCCGACGGTGGAGGGCGAAGCAACGGCTGTTTACCTGGCGCGTCTGTTGAAGCCGCTCGGGCCGCGGGTGACACGGATTGCGATGGGCATTCCAGTGGGCAGCGATCTTGAATTTGCGGATGAAGTGACGATGTCGCGCTCGCTGGAGAATCGGCGGGAGATGTAGGTCGTAATCCCCGGGAGCTCTTCTTCGCGCCCACGCGATCAAGAGAGTAAGATGCGGAGCTTCATCTCGCTATTTGCCGGATTGGGCCTCGTGTTCTTTGTCGTGGCAATCCCTTATGCGAAGCGGTTTGCACTGCCGGCGCCTGCTGTCGCTGGTATCTATTTGTGCTTCCTTTGTTTGATCGCCTTGATCCTGGCACCGGCGGTCGCTGGCGCGCGTGAAGCACTGCGGCGACGATTCGCGCTGCTGCCCATCTTTCTATTTCTTCCCTACTTCCTCTATGCCGCTGGAACAGGCGACTTCCGGTGGCTGGCGTTGGGCCGTCTCGTGGGCATTGCGGCACCCGTCCTTCTGCTCTATTCGCTGCCGAAGCGTCACGCGGAGCGCTTTGTATGGCAAGACGCGCCGGTTGCGCTCTGGCTGGTCTTTGTCGTGCTGTCACGCTTCACTCATGGCATTTGGAAGGTGCCGGCGAATCTGGATTTCATGGCAAGGCTGTTCCTGGCGGCCGTCGCTGTTGTGGCCTGGATGTATGTGCGGCCGATTCCTGGTCTTGGCTACACGGTAAGCGTGAATAAGACAGCGCTGCTTGCGGCGGGCCGGAACCTCGTTTACTTTGCCCTGGTGGCGATTCCGCTGGGCTTTGCGCTGCGGTTCACGGCCTGGAACCCGCGATGGGAAGGCGCCGGGCCGTTTCTCGCGAGCTTCCTCGAAATCCTGTTATTTGTTGCGCTGCTCGAGGAACTCTTCTTCCGCGGCTTCCTGCAGAATCTTCTCGAGAGGACGTTGGCGAGCCGCTTCCTCGGTCACCTCGTCGCGTCCGTGCTCTTCGGACTGTTCCACATTCTTCACGCTCCGTTTCCGAACTGGCGGTACGTCATCCTGGCGTCGATCGCGGGTTGGTTCTATGGCTCTGCGTGGCGGCAAGGCGGCACGCTGCTGTCCTCCGTGCTGACGCATGCCGCGGTGGACACACTGTGGCGGACATTCTTCACACGCCCGATACACTAAGAGCAAGTGCTAGTCTCAATCTCCTCCGAGCCGCCCCGGCCCAAATGGCTGCGGGCTCCGGCGCCGGTAGGCGACAATTACCGCGAGCTGAAACAGCTGGTAGAACGCCTGCAGCTCCACACTGTATGTGAGAGCGCTGCTTGTCCGAATGTCGGTGAATGCTGGAACCGGCGCACCGCGACCTTCATGATTCTCGGCAATGTGTGCACCCGCCGCTGCGGCTTTTGCGCGGTACAGAAAGGGCCGCCCTTAGCGGTGGATTATGATGAGCCACGCCGCGTCGCCGAAGCCTGCGCCGCTCTTGGACTACGCTACGCCGTTATCACCAGCGTCAATCGCGATGACCGCAAGGACGGCGGAGCGGAACTATTCGCGCTGACGATCGAAGCCATTCGCCGCGATCTCCCGGGCTGTAAAGTGGAGGTCCTAGTGCCGGATTTCCAGGGCTCGCACTCCGCCATGGAGACGGTCATGAATGCGCATCCGGACGTACTCAATCACAACACGGAAACGGTGCCGCGCCTGTATCGCCAGGTGCGCCTTGGCGCTCAATATAAGCGCTCGCTCGAGATGCTGCGCTATGCCAAGCAACTTCGGCCGCACATTCCGACCAAGTCGGGCCTGATGCTCGGCCTGGGCGAAACGATGGAAGAAGTGCGCCACGTGATGCGCGACCTGCACGACCATCATGTCGATATCCTCACGCTCGGCCAATACCTCAGGCCCTCGCCAAAGCATCTGCCCATCCTGCGCTACGTGCCGCAAGCCGATTTCGATCAACTCGCGAAGGAAGGCTACGCAATGGGCTTCGCGCATGTGGAGGCCGGTCCGCTCGTGCGCAGTTCCTACCACGCCGACACGTCCGAAGCATGCAGCCGATCCTAGCGGTCTGGACCAATTTCTACGTCATCATCGGCACCGCCGCAGCGGCATTGATCGGCCTGCAGTTCATCGCCGTGACCTTGATCGCAAGCGGTAATCGCGGTCCAGGTTCCATGCGCGAGATGAACGCCTTCGCTACGCCGAATATCATACTTTTCAGCACGGCCCTCTTTGCCTCCGCCGTGATGAGCGGACCGTGGAGGGAACCGGTCCATCTGGGCATTTGCCTTGCTCTGGTCGGCTGTGTGGGCGTGTTCAGCTCTTTGAGGAGCTTCTGGCATGCTCGCCGGACCAAATATCGGCCCGACGTGGAGGACTGGATCTGGTACATCAGCCTGCCTCTCGCCGCGCATTTCAGCATGCTCGTTCTGGGCTGTCTGCTGATTGCGGCGCGTGATCGGCGTATTGCCGTGGGTGGCCGGCCTGGTGCTCGCGTTCCTGTTCATCGGCATCCACAATACCTGGGACACCGTGACCTTCATCGCTACACGGCAACCTAAGGCGGATAAAGAGGGCTTGACAGAAGGCGAAGAAACGGCGAACATAGATCTGGGAGGCCTAAGTGGCGCACTTGGTCAAACTCGTCGGCATTGCCCGTCTCGCAGCCGAAGGGGCGGTTCTTGCGGAAAAACGCAGAGTGGAATATCGCAGTCTTCCCACCCGCAAATGGTTAAACCGGTGCGATTCCGATCGCGTACCGTTTCACTGGACGATCAATCCCTACCGCGGTTGTGAATACGGCTGCAAGTACTGCTACGCACGCTTCACGCACGAGTTCCTGGAGCGGCACGATCCTGAAGCGTTCGAGCGTGAGATCTACGCGAAGGTGTGGAATGAAGGTGCATTCCGCCGCGAGTTGGCCGGTCTTTTACCAGGCGAGATGATCGGTATCGGCACCGCTACCGACCCGTACCAGCCAGCCGAGCGCATCCATGGTCTCACGCGTCAGGTGCTCGACGCGATGCGGTTCTTGCGGGGCATCTCGGTATCGATCACGACTAAGTCCGATCTGGTGGCGCGCGATATCGATCTGCTGAAGCAACTCGCCGAACACAACGATGTACACGTCACGTTGACGGTCACCACACTCGATCGCAAACTCGCGCGCGCGATCGAGCCATTCGCGCCGCGGCCGGAGTTGCGCATCCAGGCGGTCGAAAAACTGACCGCGGCCGGAATCCCAACCGGCGTGATCGCGAGTCCCGTTTTGCCGATGATCACCGACTCAGAAGAAAACTTGACCTCCGTTGCCGAGGCCGCGTATCGCGCCGGGGCGGGCCAGTTCGGAGCGGGAGTTCTCTTCCTGATGCCCGCCGCGCAACGCGTGTTCTTCCCCTTCGTGGCGGAACGCTTTCCACATCTTCTGAAGCGCTACGAACGCAGCTACGCCGACGGCGCGTATCTCACCGGGACGTATCCGGAACGCATCAAACAACTCGTTGATGACATCCGGCGCAGAGTCGGCATCCCTTCGCGCGACCTGTTCCGGCAAAAACAATTCGAGGCCGCCAGCGCAGTCCGTCAGCCGTGGCAGGCGCAGATGCAGTTGTTTTGACGGCCAACTCCGAATTGAGTAGCGGGTCTGCCAGCCTTGTTATCCTTCCCCCGTGAGTATCGAATTATCCCTTCACGGTAAGACGGCGATCGTCACGGGCTCGGCCCGGGGCATCGGCCGCGCGATCGCGCACAAACTGGCAGCCGCGGGCGCATCGGTTGCGCTTGCGGATGTCGATGCCGTTGCCCTCGAAGAAACGAAGCAGAGCCTTCCAAACTCGTTCGCTTTTGCTGGTGATCTCACCGCTCCCGGGTTCCCGAACGAACTAGTCGCGCGAACCGTCGACACGTTCGGTTCGATCGACATCATTGTCAACAACGCCGGCTACACATGGGATAGCGTCATCCAGAAAACCACGGATGAACAATTTCAGGCGATGCTGAATATCCATACTGTTGCGCCATTCCGGATCCTACGCGCCGCATCCGATTGGATCCGCAGCCGCGCAAAAGAAGAATCGGCAGCGGGCGGCCGAGCGGTGGCGCGCAAAGTGGTAAACGTGACCAGTATCAGCGGACTCGACGGGAACCCGGGCCAGGTGGCGTACGCATCCGGCAAGGCGGCCGTTGTGGGACTCACGAAGACACTCGCGAAGGAATGGGGCCGCTATAACGTGACGGTCAATGCGGTCGCATTCGGCATCATCGACACACGCCTGACGCGTCCCATGGCGGATCCGGAAACGGCGATCGAAATCGGTGAACGCAAACTCCAGGTGGGTATGCAGGAAACGGCCCGTGAGCAGACGCGCAAGGCGATTCCGCTCGGCCGTTTCGGTACTCCCGAGGACGCGGCCAATGCGGTGTTGTTCTTCTGCTCGCCGCTGTCCGATTATGTGACCGGAGAGGTTCTAGTGTGTAGCGGCGGTGTTCACTTCTGATTTCGTTTTGCGGCTCTTCAGTACCTGCAAGCCCGCCGGAATCAGGGAAACGAAGATGATTCCCAGCACGACTTTCTCGAAGTTGTGCCGCACGAACGGCATTGCTGCCCAGTGCCGAACCCAGCCCGATCATCAGGCTGACCCAGCCGATCGCGCCCACCACGTTGAACGACAAAAACCGCGCGTAGTGCATTTTGCCGACGCCTGCTACAAACGCGGCAAAGGTTCGGATGATCGGCACGAACTTCGCGTAGATAATCGTCTTCCCGCCATGCCGTTCATAGAATTCATGCGTGCGGTCGAGATACTCGCGGCGGAAGATCTTCGAGTTGCGACGCTGAAAGAGTCTGTATCCCAGCGTGCTGCCCAGCAGAAAACCGGAGCCGTCGCCCACAATCGACGCCGAGGCGAGCATGAGGATCATCCACCCGATGGGCAGCTTGCCTGCCCCGGAGACCACGCCCACCGTGAACAACAGCGAATCGCCTGGGAGAAAGAAGCCGACCAGCAACCCACTCTCGGAAAACACAATCAGAAACAGGACGAGATAACCGACCCACCCTGTCAACACGGTCGACAGCAGGTGAATCAGCTTTTCCGGATCGGTAAGGCTTTGAAGAAAATCGAGTAGCTGGTGCAGCAAGCGGTGATCCTAAGTCGTGTAGGAGGCGACCAGTTTGCTGATCGTTTCCTGATTCAGTTTCACCGTGCCTTTGCGCTTCAGTTCGGAAACGACACTGTCGCTGAAGAGCGGCGAATCGACGGTTTCCCGCTGCTGTTTCAGACGCTGCACGATGCCGTCCTTGGCGGCGGCATACTGCCCCATGTCGGCCGGAATGCTTTGCGTCACCTTGCACACGAACTCGCCGGTCGCTGCATCCACCGGGCCGACAATACCACCCACATTCGTGTCAAATGCCGCCTGTAGGGTGCTGCCCGATCCAATGCCCTCGGCGGCGCCTTCGATCGTAAACGGGGCCGCGGTCTTCACCTGCACTCCGTAAGTCTTTGCAATATCCTGCAGCGATTCGCCTTTTTTTGCGCGATCGGCGGCGGCTTTGGCTGCTTCGTTTGCCAGACGCTGCGATTCGGCCGAGACATAGTGATTCATTGCGTCCGCCTGCACATCGGCGTACTCGGCATTGTGCGCCGGAGTGATGTTTGTGACGACCGCGAACGCCTCCTTGCCTTGCGCATCGATGTTCGTGATATCGGTCACACCATTCTTCTGAGCCGCGAAAATCGCGTTCGTGATGTTCGGCTGGGTGCCTAGATCCGGCAGCGGTCCGCCGCGCGCGAATCCATCCACCAGAAAGGTTTGCAGGTTGTACTTCTTTGCAATGGCTTCCGCCTGCGCCGGAGCGCGCTCCGTCTCGCCTCGTGCAGCGGTTACCGCGCGGTCCAGAGCATCCGTGGCGCCCTGCTTCTGCGCTTCCTCGAGCAGTTGCGGCTTGGCTTCCTCAAATGTCTTGGTGTGTGCCGGCTGCTTCTCCTCGGCTTGAATGATGTGGTATCCATACTCGGTCTCCACAACACCGCTCAGTCTGACCCGGCTGCAGGCTGAACACCGTTTTATCGAAATTCGGCACTGTTTGCCCGTGCGTAATCCATCCGAGCTCGCCGCCCTTCGCTCCCGAACCAGGGTCGTCGGAGTTCTTCTTTGCCAGTTCCTCGAAATTTCCGCCGTGCTGCAGTTGCTTCAGAATGTCTTCCGCTTTGGCCTTTGCCTTGGCCTTGTCCGCCGGCGATGCAGTGGATGGGCTCTTGATCAGAATGTGCCGCGCACGCACGCGATCCGGCGTTCGGAAGCTGTCGATCTCGTCGTTGTACATCCTATGCAGCTCGTCATCGGACACATTGATGTTCTTCATGAAGTCGGGCAGCGAGCCCACTACGACATACACATCGCGCTTTTCCGGGGTCCGGAACAGGGCACGGTTTTTATCAAAGTACGCTTTTACCTTGGCGGGATCCTTATCCACCTTCGCTTCAAAGTCCTTCGGCGTAAAGCCGATGTACTCGAGCGCAACCTTCTTGTTCGTCCGCGCGAATTCAGTCCGCGCTTCGGCGTCGGTAACTACAATCGCTTGATCCTGTAATTGCTGCAGACGGGAAGCGAGCAATTCTTCCCGCAGACCGGCTTCGTACGTCTCCGGCGTCAACCCGTTATTTTCGAGGAGCATCTGGTAGGCGGCCAAAGTGAACTTGCCACCCAGGGCAGGCGTGACTTGCGCCTGGACCATCTGGCTGATCTCGTCATCCGAAACGCGAATGCCCATCTGTTGCGCCTTGTAGGCCAGCGCCTTCTGGGTGATCATCTGCTCGACCTTCTGGCCTACCAGCATCGAAATGTAAAACTTGGGGATGTTCGGCTGATTGCGCGTGATCTGGTTGACTTGCTGCTGCACGTCCTGAACCGTGATTTCCTGGTCGGCAACCTTTGCGACCACATTGTCGCCCGTCACCCCGCCGCCGCCGCCAAAGCCGCCCGGAATGAGATAAATCAACATCGAGACTGCGACAAGGCCGAGCAGAATGCTCAAACCAAGCTTCTGGCTCTTCTCGCGGCTGCGAAACAGACTAAACATGATTGAGGATGGAACTCCTGAACTTCTTTAAGATAGACCCGCGATTTCCTGGAACGGTCCGCCGTTCAGATCGTCCCCGCCAGCCGTTAACACTCACTGCGCCGGGCAGGCGGTTCACGCCGATCTTCGACCGTCAGCACAAAAAACTGGCCTGGGAATCTTCTTTATAGTATAGACGCTTCAGGCGCGAATTTTCCCCGCCACTGCGACCCGAAAAATGGTCTAACCTGACATGCGCGGCGATCCCTGCTTTCGGCGCCGCGTCCGAAGAGAGGCTGAAATGAAAATCGGAGTGCTGCACGGGATGGAAAACACCTTTCCTACCGCGCTGGTCCAACGGATCAACGACAAACGGGTTCCAGGACTGAAGGCGGATCCCATCCGTATCGGCTGCGTCAGGATGGCGGTACCCAGCGGCTACGACGTGCTGGTCGATCGCATCTCGCACGACGTCGAGTTCTACCGGGCCTTCCTCAAAAACGCCGCCGTCACGGGAGCGATCGTACTCAATGATCCCTTTCGCGCCGGCGGGCATGACCAGTTCTACGGCACCTGCCTCGCCGCCAAAGCCGGGCTCAACGTGCCCCGCACCTGTATCATTCCGCAAAAGGACCACCCTCCCGGGACCACCGTGCAGTCGCTGCGCAATCTCCAGTTCCCCCTGAACTGGGATGACATCTTCAGCTATGTCGGATTCCCCGCTCTGCTCAAGGGGGTCCGCCCGGGACGCTGGAAGGGACTCACACAGGTCCGCTCCCCGCAGGAGTTCTTCGCCGCCTACGACCAGACGGGCAGCGCCACAATGATGCTGCAACAAGTGATCCAACCCGGCGAGGCGTACCGCTGCTATGTGGTTGGCGATCAGACGCGGGTCATTCGCTACGACTCCTCCGCGCCTTACGGGTCGCGCTATGCCCCGGATGCAGGACCGTCGGGTACCCGTCAGATCCGCATGGCGCACGATGCGCGCGCGCTTGTCCATCGTCTCGGGTTCGACATCGCAGTGGCCGAGTTTGTGGTCGAGGAGGACACGCCGTATATTGTCGATCTCGTCCACGCGGCGCCGGAGGCCGACGCCCATTCCATCGGCTCGGATCATTTCGAGTGGTTGGTGGAAAACGTGGCGTGCCTCGCCATCAGCAAGGCGCAGCGCGGCCGTGAATCCAGCCAAGCCGAACAGGAACTCGCCGCTCACGCCTGATCCGGGCAGTTACGATAAAGGACGTTATATGGCTACCGATCCTCGCGCAGGCAAACCGGCCGATCCACACACCCTGATTAACGTGCCCCGGCTGATTACCGAGTATTACGCCTTCGAGCCGGACGTGAATGAAAAAACCCAGCGCGTCGCGTTCGGCACGTCCGGGCATCGCGGCAGCTCTGTACATTCCTCGTTCAACGAGAATCACATCATCGCCATTACCCAGGCTATCTGTGAGTTCCGCAAACAGGAGGGTACGGACGGCCCGCTCTTCCTCGGAGCCGACACCCACGCGTTATCTGAACCCGCGTTTGCGACCGCTCTCGAGGTGCTGGCTGCTAACGGCGTCGACGTGATGATCGATCAGGAAGCCGGCTATACTCCGACTCCCGCGCTCTCACACGCGATCCTCACGTATAACGCCGGGCGGGAACAGGCGCTGGCAGATGGTATCGTGATCACGCCTTCGCACAACCCGCCGGAAGATGGCGGCTTCAAGTACAACCCGCCGAGCGGCGGACCGGCTGACACGAGCGCGACCAAATGGATCGAGAATTACGCCAACGATCTGCTCGCTAAAGGCGTCCAGGACGTCCCGCGTATTTCTCTGGACCGTGCACTGAAAGCCTCTACGACGCATCGCTACGATTACGTATCGTCTTACGTAAACGATCTCGGCGCGGTCATCGATTTTGACGCGATTCGTTCGGCCGGTCTCAAACTCGGCGTCGATCCGCTGGGGGGAGCGGGCGTCGCGTACTGGCCCCGCATCGGCGAACGCTACGGCCTCAATCTCACCGTAGTCAACACGCAGGTCGATCCAACGTTCCGCTTCATGACGCTCGATTGGGACGGCAAAATCCGCATGGACTGCTCGTCTCCATACGCGATGGCGAGCCTGATCGCATTGAAGGATCGCTTCGATGTCGCGTTCGCGTGCGATACGGACCACGACCGTCACGGCGTGGTCACGCGTTCCGCCGGCCTGCTGAACCCGAACCATTACCTCGCGGTCGCTATTGAGTATCTCTTCCAGAACCGGCCTGCCTGGCGAGCTGACTCGGGCATCGGCAAGACACTTGTCAGCAGCAGTATGATCGATCGCGTTGCCGAAAGCCTGGGGCGGCGTCTGGTCGAAGTGCCCGTCGGATTCAAGTGGTTTGTGGACGGCCTGCTCGATGGCTCGCTTGGTTTTGGCGGCGAAGAGAGCGCCGGCGCCTCGTTCCTACGCCGCGAAGGCAGCCCTTGGAGCACGGATAAAGATGGCCTGATCCTAGGATTGCTTTCTGCGGAAATCACGGCGCGCACCGGATCCGACCCCGGCGAACGGTACCAACTTCTCACCGAGCGCTTCGGTGCGCCGGTGTATGAACGTATCGACGCTCCGGCGACCCCCGAAGAGAAGGCGCTGCTTTCCAAGCTTTCGCCCGATCAGGTCTCGGCAAAAGAATTGGCAGGCGATCCGATTACGGCCATGCTGACCAACGCACCCGGCAACGGCGCACCCCTCGGCGGTCTCAAAGTCACGACCAAGAACGGTTGGTTCGCCGCCCGGCCCTCCGGCACCGAGAACGTGTACAAGATTTACGCGGAAAGCTTCCTCGGCAAAGACCATCTCCGCCGACTGCAAGAGGAAGCGCGCGAACTCATCAGCCGCACGTTCCAGGCAGCGGGCGTCGGCGCCTGATTCTAAACGGAGCTACTGACCGGCGAGACCGCCATACTGAATCTCGCTATCGGTGACTGCAATCTCGACTCGCCGGTTCGTAGCTCGCGCCTGATCCGTCTGCGCATTAATCAGCGGGTTCGTTTTGCCGAAGCCCTTTGCATTGATGATGCCCGGATCGATACCGGCCTGCACCAGATAGCCGCGAACGGCTTCCGCGCGCCGCTCCGATAACTGCTGGTTGTACTCTTTGGACCCGACGTCATCTGTATAGCCGAAAACCGAAAGCCCAAAGCCTTTCGAGGCTAACAGAATGCCCGCCACACGGCTCAATAATTCGCGGTTACGAGGGCGCAACTCCGCGCTATCGAAATCGAATTTGAAGGTCGAATCCGGCAGCACCATCACCATTCCGTTGGCAGTGCGCCGGGTGTCCACAACTTTGCTGAGCGCTGCCTGCATCTGATCCAATTCCTGATGCCGCTGCTTCTGTAACGTGTCGAGGGCGGCTTGCGCCTGATTCGCTTGCGCGGCCGATTGCTGGGCGGCCAGTTCCGCCTGACTCTGCGCCACTTCAGCCTGATCGCGCTGCTGCAAGGCATCGAGGCGCGCGCCCGCCGCCGCCCGAGCGCGCAGTTCGGCGGCAATTGCGCGTTGACTTGCGTCCGCAGCCGCAGCCGACTCCTGCTGCGCCAGCTTGCTCGCGTCATTTACTTGCCGGGTGAGAGCGGCAACAGTAGCATCGGTCTCTTCGAGATGCCGTTCTATCCGAAATCCGAAGTAGCCCAGCGCTGCTACGAGAACCACAATCCCGCCAATCAGGGTGAGACGCTTCACACACCCATGCTATCGCTTGAATTCGGGTGGTGTGCGTTTCAGGCGCGGCGAAATGCCGGGAGAATCGGCATAGAGCGGACTCGAATTCCGGTAGCGCTGAACAGCGCATTGCCGATCGCCGGGGCAATGGCGACGATTGGTATTTCGCCTGCACCCGCTGACGGGATATCTTTTCTGTCCAGCAAAACCAGCTCAATTTTCGGGATATCGCTGAACCTCGGGACGCGATATTCGGAGAGCCTCGGGTTCAGGATTCGACCATCGGCAAAATCGATTGCTTCAAACAGCGCTCCACCGAGGCCCATGACGATCGCGCCTTCGACCTGGTTCTGCAGATGCTCAGGATTGACGATCGCCCCGCATTCCCAGGCCTCGACGACGCGCTCAACAGTCAAGGTGCGGCCGGAGCCGATCGAGACCTCCGCGCAACAGGCAACGTATCCTCCCTTTTCCGAGCCACAGGCGAGGCCATATCCGCGATTCGTCGATGCCTTCTGTTGCCCCCATCCGAAGCGCCCGGCAGCAGCGTTCAGGACAGCGATCATCCGCTGGTCTTTGAGATTCCTGAGACGAAACGCAAGCGGATCGACCGCCGCTGCAGCGGCAAGTTCGTCCATGTAGGATTCGCGCGCAAAGTGATTCGCTGTGGCGGCCAAGCCTCGGTATGAACCGTCGCGCAGGGGTGAGCGCACCTCATGAAAGAGTTCCTTCTTCTCCGTAACTTCATAGGGTGTCTTTAGTCCAGAAGGGCCGGACATGTAATTGTGGAACTCCCAACGCTGCAGGTTTCCTTGTTTGTCGACGTCAGCAGCGACCTCGATCACGCCAGCAGGGCGGAAGTAAGCCCACGTAAACTCTTCTTCACGGGTCCAGATGAGCTTGACCGGCTTTCCGGCCGCTTTGGCGAGCCGAGCCGCTTCGATAGCGCATTCGCCGCTGTGCTTTCCTCCGTACGCGGAGCCGGTGTCGGGCATGAGGACACGCACTTGTTCCTCGGGCATTCCGAACTGTTGCGCGAGTTCTTCTCGAACACCGAAGGGGCACTGGGTTCCGGTTCGCACGATAAGCCGGCTACCGGAAAACTCGGCAACAGCGGCTCGCGGTTCGAGAGGGACGTGAGCGATATAAGCAACGGTGTAAGTGGCCGAAAGTCGCGGTGCCTGACCAGTGATGTAGGGAAACAGATCCTTGGCTGCTATCTGTTTTTGCTCGTCCCATTTGGCTTGGATGCTGAGGATCGCCTTTTGTGCTTTCTGCTCGTCCGTCGCAACTACGCCAATGAAGTCTCCGTCGCGCACCACGGTGACGCCGGGCATTTGCGATGCGCGGCTGGTGTCGGCAGAGAGAAGCTTCGCGTCGAAGCTGGGCGGCCGAAGCACGCGGCCGTAAAGCATCCCGGCGGACTGGCAATCCGTGGTGTACTGATGCTTGCCGGTGACGATCTCGCGCGCATTTACCTTCGGGACGCTGGTCCCCGCGATGTGCCAATCATTGGGTGGAGTGATGTGATCGGGGATGCCGGTTATGACGGTCCAGTTGATACGGCCGGCAAGCTCGCCGAAGCTCGCTCTCCTCTGGCCGGCGCTTAACCATCCATCGGCAATTTGAACCTGCGTTCGGGGAACGTCCCACAGTTTCGCGGCCTCGGTCGACTAAAGTTTCTCGAGCGGTGGACGCCATTTTGCGCATCTCCGGCGCCATGGTGGGAGTCGTACGGCTGCCAAAGGTGCCCATGTCCCACGGGCACAGATCGGTGTCGCCCATCAGCAAGCGAACCGATCCAGGAGAGCAGCGTAATTCGTCCGCGACCGCTTGAGTTAAGGACGTGCGAATGTTTTGCCCAACTTCCACTTTGCCGGTGAAGCCAGTAATCGAGCCATCGGGCGCGATGTGAAGCCACGCGGCAACGTTTTGCGGAAGTTCGTGGCCTCCACCGCGCGCGCCTCGTCCCGATTCTTGAGCCGGCGCGGCATCGTCAGCGGCAAGAAGGATGACGAGGCCGCCACCGAGCGAACGCAGAAAATCGCGGCGGTCCAGTGACATCGGGTTCGCATGCTCAGGCATGCTCATGCTCCTTGGCCTCAGTGAGCATGGAGCGGGATGCGTTCTTGATGGCGGCCAGAATGCGATTGTATGTTCCGCACCTGCAGATATTTCCTTGCATGTGTTCTTTGATTTCCGCTTCGGAGGGTGCGGGATTCCTTCGAAGCAGAGCAACGCTCTGCAGAATCATGCCTGGCGTGCAATAACCGCATTGCATCGCATCCGCGTCCAGGAAGGACTGTTGCACCGGGTGCAACTTCTCACCGTCGGCGAGGCCTTCAATCGTGGTGATGGCTCGTCCGGCAACACTTCCCACGGGCGTGATGCAGGAGCGGTGCGCGACGCCATCGATCAGCACCGTGCAAGCGCCGCATTGCCCCTCACCGCATCCATACTTCGCACCGGTGAGGCCAAGTTCATTCCGAAGCACCCACAGAAGAGGGCGCTCGGGATCGGTATCGACTCGCAACCTGGCTCCGTTCGCTGTCAGATCCATGCGACTATTCTAGGCAAATTTTGTTATGACCGGTTTCGCTGGTGAGCTTCAGGAGCAGCAGCGCATTCGGCGAGCCGCCTATAAACGTGCCCAGCCGGTCGGCGACAGGGAACGAGACTAGATGTATGAGTCTAATCAAACACCTTCCAGTGGGTCTGTGTCTTGCCTCGACGTTGTTTGCCGGAGGCCCGCTCGGTTTTGTGGAACAACGATTCGCCTATTTGCATTTCGAAAAGGACAAGTGGACCAGAGCCGTTCAGCCGCCCTGCTATATCTACACGGCACGGGAGGACAACGCCACTGTCGAGCTCTTAGGGATCGGATCGAGCGACTTGGTTCCGTTTCGCGCCAAGAAAGGATTAAGCGTTGCGGCTTGCGGTGAAGTCGCCGCCCTAGAAGAAGGGTTCGAGACGGGAGCGCCGATTCCGAAGGCGGTCTCAGACAAACGTTAGTTCAGGCGAGGGAGAACTGCGCCTTCAATTGTCGCGCGCATGCCGCGCCGGCAGAGGCTACTGTTCCGTCGCCGCTGGTTCCATCCAAATCTTCCAGCTTCGAAAATCAAACGTAAACAAAGCGCGCGAGAGCAATGCGGTCCCCACGGTTGCATCGAAACTTACATCCGGTGCGGCATTCTCCTTGTCACTCCAGAAGAACACCGGAGCATCGGTCAACAAAGCGTCTTTATCGAAGGTGTAATCGACGGCGATCGCTCGCGTTAGCTTCAATCCGCCCTGCATAAACGGAAATTCCTCTTTATGCTTCGACTTCTGGACCTGCCCGACATCGACAGTTTCCCCCGCCTTCGGATAAAGCAACATCGTTCCGCCGAACAGGGTATCGATCTGCGCCCGGACAGGTTTGCCCGCGATCTCAAATCCGTCCGCGACCAGCGTACGCGGACCGTACGCCCCGAACGGTTCCGATTTCAAATCTCTGCAATCGCGCGGGCACGGCAACGTATCCAGCAGTGGATCCGACACTCGCAGCACATGTTTACTCCAGTCGATTTGCACGCGCCGGTTTTCAAACGAGCCGAACGCAAGGGCGCCGTCCGCCGGAAAGGAGATGTCCTTTTTCTTTCCCGTATTCTGATCGCTCGCGAGGTCGAGCACCATGAACGGGAAATCGCCGAGTTGCAAATCCCCGAGCTTCGCGCCCGGCACCACCGTCTGCTGTACGGCCGAGATCGAACCTCCGCTTGCGCCGCTCAAAGGGATGATCCGCAATTGGCGTTTCTGCGCGGCATCCAAATTCAGGTAGGCATGTACGCTGCCAAGATCAATAACTAGCCGCATCACGTTCACCTTGCCGCTGGTCAGTTCCACGCACGGTGCGCCGGAGCAGCTTAGCAAGGGAATCTCGTGCATCGGAGGGGCGGCCTGGCTCTGCGCCAGGCCCACACTCGCGATAGCTAATCCAGCCAAAACCAGGCCCATTTTGCGCGTGTCGCTTAACCGGAAGATGCCGCACAGCTTCTGCATTCCTTCCGTACGACCCGCCCGCACCGGTTCCGGTTTCCCTTAGGTGTGTGCCGAGGAGACCAGCTCGGCATCGATTGTCAGCTTGATCTCGTTCCCAACAACACCCTGGAAACCCGTCATGCCAAACTCCGTACGATCCAGTGTTGCCGTCGCCCCCACACCCATATGCTGGCGCCCTTTGGGATCGGTAATTGGCTTCGTCGGTCCTTCCACTTCCAGCGTGGCGGATTTGGTGACACCGTGGATTGTGAGATCGCCCGTAACTTTTAACTGCCCGGGCCCCCCCGATTCCACCTTGGTCGATTTGAATGTGATCGTCGGATACTTTTTCACGTCGAAGAAATGATCGCTGCGCAGATCGTTGTCCCGCATCTCGACGCGCGTGTCGACCGAGTTCGCGTCGATCGTGACATCGACCGAATCGTTCTTTACATCAGCCGGGTCGTAATGAACTGTGCCGCTCACTTTTGTGAAGTCACCGCGCACGGTCGAAATACCCATATGTTTGACCGCGAACGAAGCGGCCGAGTGAGCAGGGTCAACGTCCCAGGCACTTGTCTGGGCAATTGCCACGAGTGAGCAGGACAACGCTGTAAAACCAGCGATAAGAATTTTCTTCAAACAATGATCTCCTTTGATCGGTTATTCCGTTTCGATGAGTGACGCGCCGGGAAGGCTGCGAATAAGATCCTCATTCCGCAACGCGAACTCCAGATTCCGCCGCGCCACGCGCGAATGTTCACGCGCCAATGCTTCGGCCCGGGCCCCCTCGCGGTCGGAAATGGCTTCCACCAGAGCGCGGTGATGCTCCGCCGCAATCGACGCCCAGTTGCTCCAGGCCGGCATTCCGTCGCGAAAGACGAGTGCGCCCGGCGCGACGAAAGGGGTTTTACACGCGGCCTCTAGCGTTCGCATCAGCGAAGAACTCTTTGATAATCGCCAGAGTTCGCGATGAAATCGGTCGTTCACCTCCGCATAGCGTGCAAAGGCTTCCACCGTGGCTAAAGATTCTCCGGTTTCTTCCGCGAGCAGGGTCCGCAGGGAGGCCAGTTCGTCCTGATCCTCTAATCGCTCGGCTGCAAACCGCGCCGCCGTTCCCTCCAGCACGCCTCGGATCTCAATGGCATCCCAAATCTCACCTACTGAGAAGGACCTCACGCGAAATCCTCCCGATGCCAGCGCGTGCACCAGGCCTTCATGCGCCAGCCGTTCGAGGGCCAATCGTATCGGCGTGCGCGACGCCTGTAACAAGGAGACCAACCCCAACTCGGTTAGCCGCTCGCCGGCATTGAATTCGCCCCGCAAAATGCGCTCTCGCAGCGCGAAGACGAGCCGTTCGGTCTGAGTATCCGAATTCGCGACAGCCGATCGCATCCTGTCTAATTGTATGCAATCGCCGCAAGAGAAATCAATTTCTCCGCATTTTTCTTGGCCAGGATGATAGAATTGCATACAATGCACCGCCGTGTAGCCGTCATTGCCTTGTTTGCTAGCGCGATCCCGCTGTGCGCCCAAAATCCTTTCGAGCCGCCGCGGCCCAAGGTCTCGGGCGCCTGGATGGACAAGTCGCAATCCCCGGATCAGCGAGCGGACGCTCTTGTCCCGCAACTCACTCTGGATCAGAAGATTGCGCTGGTGCATGGCGCCGGCTGGCAGATGTTGCTTCCTCCCGCTCTCGCAATTGCCGGGCGGGCTATAACGGTGGAGCGGGTTACATCCCCGGCATTCCCAAACTCGGCCTGCCTACGCTGCAACTGTCGGATGCGGCTGTGGGCGTGGCGCGCGGCAATGTCTTCGGACGCTATGCGACACCGCTTCCTTCAGCGCTCGCCGCCGCTGCTAGTTGGGACCTGGACGTTGCCGCGGTTTACGGCGCGCGTATCGGCCGCGAGCTGCACGACATGGGCTTCAACATGACGCTCGGTGGCGGCGTCGATCTGACACGGGAACCGCGCAATGGCCGCAACTTCGAATACCAAGGGGAAGATCCGATTCTCGCCGGCAAAATGGATGGCGCAATGATGAAGGCGGAGCAGGCGCAGGGCGTAATCGGCGACATCAAGCACTACGCCATGAACGACCAGGAGAACGGGCGCAATTTCGTCAACATCATTATTGGTAAACGCGCGATGCGCGAGACCGATCTGCTCGCGTTCGAAATCGCCGTGCGTGAGTCGGATGCAGGCGCGGTGATGTGTTCCTACAACCTGGTGAACGGCGACTATGCCTGCGAGAACGACTACTTACTAAACGAGGTACTTAAGAAGGATTTCGGCTTTAAAGGCTTCGTGCTCTCCGATTGGGGTGGCACGCACAGCACCGTGAAGGCAGCCAACGCCGGACTCGACATGGAGCAGCCCGGCAGCGATTTCTTCGGCGAACCTCTTAAGAAGGCGGTCGCAATCCGGCGAGGTCTCGACACGCGCGGCTGGACGACATGGTCCATCGCATCCTCCGCTCGGCGTTCGCGGCCGGTCTGTTCGATGACCCAGGCCGCCGCCAGGTGCCCGATCCGGTGGCAGGCTCCAAAGACGCGCAGCTCGTGGCCGAACGCGGGTCCGTGCTGCTCCGCAACGAACGCAGCCTGCTGCCACTCTCGGCCGCGCGCATGAAGTCGATCGCCATCATCGGTTCCCATGCCGATGCCGGAGTGCTCTCAGGCGGTGGTTCGGCGCAGGTTGATCCGCCGGGCGGGAATGCCGTGACATCGCAAGGCCAGACATTCCTCGATGTTCGGAGCTCCCGTGTGGGACCGCTCCGCTCCGCTCGCCGCGATTCAAGCGAAAACCAGCGCGCACGTGGAGTACAATGAAGGAACGGACGCCGCGGCGGCGGCCGCGCTCGCGAAGCGCTCTGAAGTGGCAATCGTGTTTGTGAACCAATGGACCGCCGAGAACAGCGACATTCCAAGCCTGTCTCTTCCCGACAATCAGGATGCGCTCGTCAGCGCGGTCGCGGCTGCCAACCCGAACACGATCGTGGTGGTCGAGAGCGGCGGGCCCATTACAATGCCCTGGGCGAAAAATGTCCGCGGTATTCTCGAGGTCTGGTTTCCCGGCATTCGCGGCGGCGAGGCGATCGCCAATCTTCTGTTCGGGGATGTGAATCCGTCCGGCAAACTGCCGCTCACGTTTCCCGAATCCGAAGTCGCAATTACCCCGCCCCGAACTCGCGCACCAGCCGCCTTCACGCGGACGCCTCCGACATGGTCGAATTCATTCCGGGCGTCCCGATTCAAGCAGAATGGCCGCCACTTCGACGTGAACTACAGCGAAGGACTCGAAGTCGGTTACAAGTGGTATGAAGCTCAGCACAAGCAGCCGCTGTTTCCGTTTGGCTTCGGCCTGTCGTACACGAGTTACAGTTATTCGGGATTGAAAGTCACCCCGGGCGAGCGGCCGCAAGTCACGTTTCTCCGTCAAGAACACGGGCAAGCGCGCCGGCCACGAGATCGCGCGAAGTGTACGCCGAACTGCCGGAGAGCGCAGGCGAGCCGTTCCATCGTCTCGATCGCTTGGCAGAACGTGTCATTGCAGCCAGGCGAATCGAAACAGGTGAGCCTCGCGATCGACCCCGAGTTTTTGTCGATCTTCGATGAAGCAAAAGATGGGTGGCAGCTTGTTCCCGGGAGTTACAGAATTTCAGCCGGCCCATCGTCGGTGGAACTCCCCTTGAAAGCCGAAGTACAGCTAGGGCAGTAACGAAACCACAGCCATGATTCGCTCAACCATTCTGGCGCTCTGCGCCGCCTCTGCTCGCCCTCGCCGCCTCCGAGCAAGTCACTATTGACGCGGGCTCGATCAAAGGAGCCAGCAGAGGCGACGTCACTTACTGGAAAGGTATGCCGTTCGCGGCTCCTCCCGTGGGTCAGAACCGCTGGCGGCCGCCTCAGCCCGTCACGCCGTGGCAGGACGTCCGCGCGACCACTGAGTACGGCGCGGACTGTATGCAGAAGCCATTTCCCGGCGATGCCGCGCCTCTTGGTGTCACGCCGGCCGAGGACTGCCTGTACCTGAACGTGTGGGCTCCCGCACATCGCTCCGGCCGGCTGCCGGTGATGGTCTGGATCTACGGTGGCGGTTTCGTGAATGGCGGAAGCTCGCCGGCCGTTTATGATGGTCAAACACTTTGCCGAGAGCGGCGTCATTCTGCGTCAGCTTCAATTACCGTGTGGGCCGTTTTGGGTTCTTCGCGTTCCCGGCCCTGACCAAATCCGCCGGTTCGGAGCCCATTGGTAACTACGCCTTCATGGATCAGATCGCGGCGCTCCAGTGGGTGAAGAAAAACATCGCGGCGTTTGGCGGCGATCCGGATAACGTCACGCATCTTCGGCGAGTCCGCGGGAGGCATGTCCGTCCTCGCGCTGATGACTTCGCCCGCAACGAAAGGCCTATTTCAGCGAGCCATCGTTGAATCGGGCGGAGGCCGGTCTCTGCTGGGTCCGGCCAAATACGTAGTAGCCGTTGATGGCGCGAGAAAGGCAGGACTCGCATTCGCCAAGCAAATGGGCATCACGGGAGACGACGCGGCGGCGCTGGACGCACTGCGTGCGTTGCCGGCCGAAAAGGTCATCGATGGCCTCAATATGATGACCATGAACACGCCCACCTACGCCGGGCCCATGATCGACGGCAAAATTGTCACCGAGCCAGTGGAACAAGGCTCTGATGAATCGCCATCAGGCGAAGGTGCCCCTGATCATCGGAGCGAACAGTAGTCGAGTTCGGCTTCACGTTTGCGCACACCTGGGACGAATTGATGAATCCATATGGGACGAATCGAGCCGCGGCTGAAGCGGCATACGATCCTGATGGCAAGAAGGATATCCGAGGCGCCGGCGCCATGATGATGGCAGATCGCATGTTCCTTTTGAACCGGCGCGCTTCGTCGTCGCGCGAAATGCGTGAGGACGGCGCGCCCGCGTATCGAGTATCGCTTCTCCTACGTCGCGGATTCCATGCGCAAAGAATGGAAGGGCGCGCCGCACGCAACCGAGATCCCCTACGTCTTCGATACTGTGGCGATGCGCGCTACGGCGATAAGCTGACCGAGCAGGACAAATCCGTCGCGGATGCGATGCACGCGTATTGGGTCGCCTTCGCGAAATCGGGCTCACCCGAGCCGAAGGGACTACCGAAGTGGCCGCTCTATTCGACAGAAAACGGATGAACTCATGAACTTCACCGACAAGGGCCCAACGCCCGAAGCGGACCCATGGAAGAACCGGATGGACGTCGAAGAAGGGGCGGCGAATTCCGCTTCTAAATAAGACGGGCAAATGGGGCGGGGCGTCAGACGCTCCCCTTGTGCTTCTACGCATTTGCCTCGTCGCGAGCGTGCTGGCTGCACTCCTGCTCGCAGGCAGCACGCGCGATGTCCGTTTCGTGATCCTGGGCGACCGCACCGGTGAAACCCAACCCGGCGTATACGAACAGGTCTGGCGAGAAACCGCCGCCGAGCATCCCGACTTCGTCATCAACGTTGGCGATAGCATCCAAGGACTCAACGATGCCGTCCTCAAAACTGAATGGGACTCCCTGCATGCGCTGCTGCGACCCTTTGCTCGTTATCGTTTTTTCTACACCCCCGGCAATCACGATGTCTGGGATGACGCTTCGGCCGCGGCCTATGTACAGCAGACTGGGCATCCTCTGCACTACAGCTTCGATTTTGCGCAGGTACACATCAGCGTTCTCGACAACAGCCGTACGGAAGATTTGCCGGAATCGGAGCTGAACTGGCTCGAACACGATGTAGCGACGCACCGCGATCAGCCGGTCAAATTCGTCTTCTCGCACCGGCCATCCTGGATTCTGTTTGCTGTGCTGAAGAACCCGGATTTCCGGCTTCAGACAATCGCCAAACAGTACGGCATCCAATACGTGATCGCGGGTCACCTTCATCGGATGCTTCATGCCGATCTGCAAGGCGTTACGTATCTGTCGATGCCAAGCGCCGGCGGGCACCTGCGCGACAGTAAGCGCTACGAAGACGGTTGGTTTTTCGGCCACACGCTCGTGACCGTCCACGACGACACGACGCATTTCGATATTAAGGAAGCCCAGCCACCGATCGGACAAGGCCGCAGTTCACAGCCCGAGGACTGGGGTGTGGCAGGGATCCACATGCGTAAGTGAAACGCATCTGAGACGATCCTTATCTCAGGTTCTGCAAGGGCCCAACGGCCTTGTAGGTGTTGATCATGATGCCCGAAGGCAAGGCTTGCGTGCTACCTAGCGCAAATGCGCGTGGCGGAGTTCCCTCCGCGAAAAGGCGCTTTCCTTTACCCAGCAGGACAGGATTGACCAGCAGAACCAGCTCATCAGCCAGCCCATGTTCAAGCAGCGCCGAAGTCAGCGTTGAGCTGCCCGAGACAATCAGGTCCGCACCGTCCTTTGCCTTGACGCTACGGACAGCTATCCACGAGGTCCGGTCCAATGCCCTCGAACGGACCCCATTCCAGGCTCTCCGGCCTGTGGGTTGTGACATACTTCGTCGCCGCATTCAGACGGTCCGCCATGGGACTCTTCGGCGCCTTCGGCCAGAACCCCGACCACAGGTCGTAGGTTCGTCGGCCAAGCAGTAGATCGAAGGCTTCGCCGTACATCGCAAGAACCATCTGCAAACCAGCAGGACTGCGATACGGCGCGGTCCAGTCGCCGTATGGAAAGTCGGCCTCGCCCGGACTGGTGGAAACCTGGATCACGCCGTCCAGCGAAATATGTTCTATGATTTTGAGCTTGCGCATGCTGAATCTCCTCTACTGGTTTGTGCTGCTGCATGAGCCGGCTAGTTGCCGTCACTGTCAGGACGAATGGCGAGACCGGAGTTCGACAGATCGCCCAGGAGATTTTCGTTCTTAGGGTTTGGGTTGACAATCTCTGCCGCCAGCGCCGAAAAGAACCTATGCGGACGCCAGTCTTTAGTCGCGTGAAGTCCCCATAACGCCAGGATGGCTTGAGGAGCGTTCACGATCGCGGCATTTCTTATTCGGGCATCAGCTCGAGTTGCCTGCCAATATCAGAACTTCCCGCTTCTGAGTCCGAGGTCCCAAAACGTAGAGCGCAGACCCGTTCGATGGAAGATATCTTGCGCCTCCGCTATGGTCCATTTGCGCCAATTGGGGTCGGAATGCAAGCCGTACCAGCTCTTCGCGAGTTGCGCTACCTGCTGTATAGGGACGGCCTCGCCGCGGGGAAGTCCGTGTCGGTGGCACCATGCACTGATTTCGTCCGGTGACCGGAAGGGCAGCACCATGGAGCAGTGTTGGTGTACGTTGTCCCAAGCCCTTGCGGGAGGAATCGCGAAATGCACATACACGTCATCTACTCCAGTTGGTTGCCCGTTGATCACTCGGATGTTTAGTGCCTCGCCTTCGGCCGCATATCGCGTATGGATGTGGCACTCGCCCCCGACCAGCGTCGCTATACCTAGTGCGCACCACACGCATGGGGCCCACCAACTCCTTCCTGCCTTCTCAATCCAGTTAATTGTCGGCGTTAATGAAAACGGGTGGATAACCCAAGGCTCACAAATGTGGGGCTGCAACACGACACCGTGAACCTCGGCAAGTGAGCGCAGCAGCTGTTCCAATGCTTCCGAGGCAACTCCCATTCGGCTCCCCAACTCGGAGTTCGTTGGACATTTGCCATCCTCGATCAAACCTTGGATCAGTTCGTAGTGCAACCGCGAGAGCTGGTGTGCTTCGACCATGTACCTTCATTGTGTCCGATATTATCCGTGTAGGATTAGGAACGGAAGTTCCCCTCGATCCTGTAAAGTCCGCCGCGGCCGGTGTGATGCGATCCGGCAAGTGGCATCAGGATGTTCGCTTCAGCAACAATGATTGAATGCAGCAGCCGCAGACCGAAATTCGAGGATCGTGATCTATGACTGACTGGTTCGCGCGCCCGGTCCTCCACGTCAAGGACGTCGATGCCTCGCTTCTCTTCTACGTGAACCGGCTTGGGTTCACGAGCCCATGGCGCTACGACGAGGAAGGCAGAGCGCGAGTCGCACAGGTCGATCGGCAGGGCTGTGCGCTGATCCTTGCCGACAATCTGGCCCCAGAGAAGATTGGCAAGGGAGTGATGTTCATTTCCCTAAACGTCGAGCCGGCAACACCCGAGCTCGCAGTCGCCGCGTTGGATGCGCTTCGCGCGGAACTCCAATCCAAGGGCGTTCCAGTCAAAGAGGGTTCATGGGGCTATCGACTTCTGGTGGTCGATGATCCCGACGGAAATCAGCTATTGTTCAACTATCCGCGCGAGGGAACACGATGAACGTGCTCTTTGCTGCGGGCCGGAAGAAGACGGATTTTGGAGCTGACCGCAAGGCGAGTGGTACGCAGTCTGGGGCTCGTCCTTGTCAACCTGCGCTAGCGCAACAAATCCTCAAGCTGAATTTTGATTTCTGTCCCTGCGTCGCGGTACTTGACGATCACTGGCGTATAGAGCGAAATTCCCCAGTCCTTACCCGGCCCCGCAGTAACCTGGCGCGAGCCCGCCACCACCACCGCCTCTTCCGGGATCACGAGCGGCGCATGCTCTGTCGCACGATGCACGGTTCCTTTGACCAAATCGTAGACCGGGGTCGAACGATTCAAAATCGTCCCACTGCCGAGCACTGCGCGCCGCTTCACAATCGTGCCTTCATACACGCCGCAGTTTCCGCCGACCAGCACATCCTCTTCGATAATGACCGGCATGGCGCCTACCGGCTCGAGCACGCCGCCAATCTGCGAAGCCGCGGAAATGTGACAATTCCGCCCAATCTGCGCGCAACTGCCAATCAGCGCATGCGAATCCACCATCGTGCCGTCCGCGACATACGCTCCCACATTGATATACATCGGCGGCATGCACGTGACGCCTCGCCCTACAAACGCGCCCGCGCGAATACTCGACCCACCCGGCACAATGCGCACGCCGTCATCCGCGGTAACCGTCTTCACCGGATAGGTGGACTTGTCAAAAAAAGGCAAACTCCCGCCGGCCGTCATATCGACGATACCGCCGATACGGAATCCGAGCAGGATGCCTTTCTTGACCCATGCATTTACTCGCCAGCCCGTAGGTTGCGAGGCATCGGGCTCGGCCGCACGTATCTCGCCGTGCTCAAGCGAGTGGCGAAACGCCAAGAACAGTTTCTTCTCGTCTTCGCTATAACTCGCCGGCTTGGTGTCAAACAGTTGTTCGATTGCTTGCTGCAGGCTCAAACGCGTGCTCCCGGACCGGCGTATCGCAGGTGGTGGCGTTCGGCCAACAGTCCCAATTCGAACAACGCTCCCTCAAGCTTCTGCTGAGAGCCTGGCTGGGGCTGCACCAAAGGGAGGCGCCACACCGGCTCGAGCAATCCCATCCGCGCCATCGTGAATTTCACCGGGCCGGGGCTGGTCTCGATGAAATTCAATTCCATCAGCGTCTGGTATTTCCGCTGCAACCCGCGCGCCTTCTCGTAATTGCCCGCCAGCGCCGCCTGCGTCAGTTCCGTGATGGGTCCCGGCGCCTGGTTCGATATCACCGAAATCAGCCCGTGGCCTCCCAGCGCAATCAAGGGAATTGTCATCGCATCGTCTCCCGACAACACGATGAAATCGTCCGGAACGCGCGCCAGGATCGAACCGATCTGCGTAATGCTGCCCGATGCCTCTTTAATGCCGATGATATTCGCGATTTGCGCCAGCTTCACTACCGTTGCGGGTTCGATGTTCACGTTTGTCCGCGACTGCACACTATAAAGCAGGATCGGCAGTTCCGTGGATTCCGCGATCGCGCGGAAATGCTGGTACAGTCCTTCTTGCGTCGGCTTGTTGTAATACGGGGTCACCGAAAGAATGCCGGATACGCCGATCCTCTTCAGATCGCGCACCATCCGGATCACATGCGAAGTGTCATAGCCGCCCGCACCCGCCAGTACGGGCACGCGGCCGTTCGCCTCTTCCACGGTTATCTCGACGACACGCAGATGCTCCGCATGCGAAAGCGTAGGGCTCTCGCCTGTCGTGCCGCACGGAACCAGGAAGTTGATGCCCGCCTCGATTTGCCTGCGCACCAAAGCGCGCATGGTCGGCTCATCCAGCGAGTGATCGGCTTTGAAAGGCGTGACCAGCGCCGTGCCGCAACCTGTGAACATATCTCCTATACTCCGAACAGAACTTGCTCAAACGTGAACACACCGCTGCGGCCGGGAACCCATTGCGCCGCTTTCAACGCCCCTCGCGCGAACCCTTCCCTGCTGCGTGCCGTGTGCCGCAGCGTAATCGTATCCGCGGCGGAATCGAACCCGATTTCATGCGTACCCGGAACCTTCCCGGCGCGGCTGCTGCTCGTGTCGATGTGCCGTGCGTACCCATGTTTCTTCATAGTATCGACCAGATGCAGCAGCGTGCCCGAAGGCGCGTCTTTTTTCGCCGAATGATGAATTTCCCAAGCCCAAGCTTCGTAATCGATCTCATCGCGCAACAGCTCGGCCGCGAAGCCCGCCACACGATTGAATATCGCGACGCCAATAGAAAAATTCGGACTCCAGACCAGACCGGTGCGATTCTGCTCAAAAGCCGCGCCGATCTCCGGCAATTGTTTGACCCAGCCGGTTGTGCCGGTCACGGTAGGCACACCCAATGCCGCCAACCGCGTCAGATGCCCTACCGCAATATCCGGCGTTGAAAATTCGATCGCTACATCAATGTCTGCAAACGCCTCGCGGGTGATGCCGCCAGCCTCGGCATTGTTTTCCCGGTTCAATCGCAGCGCTACTTCAAATCCATACTCCGGACGCCAAGTCCGCGATCATGCGGCCCATCTTGCCGTAACCCACTAGCGCCAGGTTCACGCAAACACCTCGGGATCGATTTCCGAAAAGAACTCATCATGCAATGCCGCGACCGCCGCTTTGACATCCCGCTCCGCGATGACGAATCCCAGATTTAACAGCGATGCTCCCTGCGAAATCATACGAATGTTGCTTGTCCTCAGGACGCTGAACGCGCGTCCAGCGATCCCCGGCGTATGCCGGATGTTCTCGCCGACCAGACACACAATTGCCTGATTCGATTCCGTGCTCGCTTCCGAAAACTCGCCGAGTTCCCGTAGAATCTCTTCGAGCTGCTCCGTGTGGTCCAGCGTCAGAGAAACGCTCACCTCTGAGGTCGAAACCATATCCACGCTGGTTTCGTGCCGGTCGAAGATCTCGAAAATGCGCCGCAGGAACCCGCGCGCCATCAGCATTCGCGTAGACCGAATGTTGACGATCGTGATCCCCGTTTTGCAGGAAATCGACTTCACCGCATTGCGTGATGGAGTCGGAACCGCCGTGATCCGCGTGCCTTCTACGTCCGGCCGCCGCGAGTTCAGAATCAGGACCGGAATGTTCTTCTCAATCGCCGGCTGCACAGTTGCTGGATGCAATACCTTTGCGCCGAAGTAAGCCATCTCGGCGGCCTCTTCAAAGGAGATGCTGCGCACGCGCCGGCCACCTGGAATAATCCGCGGATCCGCCGTCAACATGCCATCGACGTCGGTCCAGATCTGAATCTCTTCTGCCCCAACACCCGCGCCTACGATTGCCGCCGAGTAATCCGAGCCACCGCGCCCAAGCGTTGTGGTCTGCCCGTCTTCTGTCGATCCGATGAAGCCGCCCATCACAACCACCGCGTCCTCCGCAATGGGCGCCACCTGCTCCTGCAATCGGCGATACGTCTCCTGAAACTGCGGCGCAGCTTGCGTGAACGCGTCATCTGTGACGATCACCCGCCTCGCGTCTATATGCTGCGCGCGCATTCCGGCGGAGCGAAGTGCGTAACTCACAATCAGACTCGACAACCGCTCGCCCACGCTCGCAATCGCATCGGTCGATCGCGGCGATAGTTCGCCCACGATCGACAGACCCTTTACCAGTTCTTCCAGCCACTCGAAGTGCGCCCGGATGTAGCGCTCGAGATCCGCCGCACCCGCGCCCGCCAGCGCCAGTCCGTGCTTTAGATGATTCGTCCGTAGCTCATCGACGATACCGAGCGCCTGCTCCCGCCGGCCCGCCGCCGCTTCGTTGCCGGCCCGCAGCAGCGCGTTCGTGGTCTTGCCCATAGCCGATACAACCACAATCGGCTTGCGAGCGTTATGCTTCGCAACAATCCGCGCAACCCGGCTGACGGCTTCTTCCGATTCGACGGAGGTCCCGCCGAACTTCATCACGATCATGCTTAGTCGAGATAGCCTTCCGATGCCATCAATTCGGCATTCAGGACGGCGGCGCCGGCCGCGCCTCGAATCGTATTATGCCCGCACGCGATGAATTTCATATCGAGCACCGGGCACTCGCGTACCCGGCCCACGAACACGCTCATGCCATTCTCGCGGTTGGCATCGCGCCTCGGCTGGGGACGGTCCGACTGCTCTAGATAGATCACCGGTCTGGGCGGCGCGCTCGGTAGATTGCGCTGCTGCGGAAGCCCTCGAAATCCGTTTAATGCTTCGCGCACCTCGCCGGCCGACGGCTTCTTGCCAAACTCAACAGAGGTCGCCACCATGTGCCCATCCACCGATGGAACGCGATTGCAATGCGCGCTCACGCGAGCGTCCAGCGGCGTAATCGCATTCCCGGCAAATGCGCCCAGGATCTTCTGCGTCTCCTGCTGCATCTTCTCTTCTTCGCCGCCGATGTACGGCACCACGTTTCCCAGAATGTCCATCGACGAAACGCCTGGATAGCCGGCGCCCGAGACCGCCTGCATCGTGGAAGCCAGCACGCGCCGGATGCCAAACTGCGCCAATGGACCGAGCGCCATGGTCAGCACCACCGTCGAGCAGTTCGGATTCGTGACGATCATGCCCTTCCATCCGCGCTGGCTCTGTTGATGCCGGATGATCTTCAGATGGTCAGGGTTCACTTCAGGCACAAGCAGCGGAACATCTGCCTCCATGCGGTGATTCTTCGAATTTGAGACGACAATGTGACCGGCTTCGGCAAACGCGCGTTCGATCTCCGTCGCTACGGACGCATCCATCGCCGAGAACACCAAGCGCGGTGCATGGCCGGGCTTCGATTCGGAAACTTCGATCTCCGCCGCCGCTTCCGGAATGTCTCCTTCAAGCCGCCAGGAAGTCGCATCCCTCAACTTCTTACCCGCTGAACGATCGCTCGCCCCCAGCCACGTGAGCTTGAACCAGGGGTGTCCTTGCAGAAAGCGAATGAAGTGCTGGCCCACCATGCCGGTGCCGCCAAGAATGCCAACCTCGATTGGTTTCATTTCCATCTTGTTCTCGTCTTTTATTGCGTGACCGGCTACTTAGAAAGCCGCATCACGAGTTGCTTGTAGATCTGTACCGCTTCGGTTAGTTGCTTTTTCGGGATCCGCTCTTCGGATGTGTGCGCAACAAGAATGCTCCCCGGGCCGAAAAGAAATGGCTCTCCCCATTTTCCTTCGAACGCAGGGATGTCGGTTGTATACGCGACGACGGACGTGGCGAATCCGTCCAGGGATCCCAACCGGATCGCCGGAATGAACAACACCTCGTTTGCTTCCGCATCCGGCGCGGCTGCTGCCTCGACCTGTTTGCGCAGCTCCGTCACATCGCCCACCACACGAATGAAGATCTCTGCCTTCGCTTCATCCGCAATGACATTCGGGGCGCGCCCGCCTGAAATCGTTCCGATATTGAGCGTGCTCTGGCCTAGGACTTCATCGACCGGCATCGGCACGCGCCGGATTCGATCCAATGCATTGAGCAGTTTCTCGATCGCCGATTCGCCTAACTCCGGATACGCCGAATGCGCCATGCGTCCGCGCGCAACAATTTCATACCGCAGTGCGCCCTTCGAGCCGGAAGCCAGCTTATTCTCAGTAGGCTCTCCGTTGATCAGATACCTGCTGCCGCGCGAAATGTTCGCGGCCGCCAATGCGCCCGCGCTGTTGCGCTCTTCTCCAACTACGAACAGCATGCCGAAGTTGCGCGTGCCCGCAGCCAGCAGTTCCTCGGCTGCGCAGATCATGGCCGCGATAATGCCTTTGGTATCGCACGCCCCGCGCCCCCATATGTGTTCGTCATCTTCCCGGCTTGGAATGAACGGAGGAACGGTGTCCATGTGCGTCGATAAGGTAACGATCGGCTCACCGAAACGGACAAAGATATTGTCGCGCCGATCTTCGACTGGCATCCGTTCGAGGTTTCCGGCATACCGCGCCGCGAGACCGCCCAGGTATTCCGCGAGAAAATTCGCGACTTCATACTCGTTCGGCGTAATGGACTCAATATCGATGAGCCTGCGCGTTAACTCAAACAAATGCATCGGGACGCGATGAAAAGGAGGGCGTTAACTGTTTAGTCTAGCATCCGGCCTGATGCTCGCCCTTGCTCGGTCCGGCGGCGTTACCGGCGAGCGCCGGCGCGGGTGATCGTACTAGCTCACTTCCGCTGCGACTGGGATTGAACCGCTTATGACGTTCGCTTCCCGGTCGCGATTTACCGGCCCCCAAGGGCTGTGCCTGTCTTTCAGGCCCAAGGCATGTTTCTCCAGAAGGTGCCAGGTGAGCCAACCTAGAGCTAGCGTCAGCGCTACATCGGTGACTGGAATGACAACCAGGCGGTAAAACGGCGTACTCGCAGATGGCACGGACGTCCAGAAATGCCGCTCAAGGAAGAGCATGATTGCAACATGGGTGAGGTACATGGAGTAGCTATATTTCCCGAAGACCTGCAGCCAACGCGCCATTCCGATCTTGAGTGCAAGGTTGCCGGTCGGCTTCGGATCGAGAGCAGCCGTCAGGACAGTACCCCAAAATAGAGCAAACATCGTGTAGCCGACCGTTTTCATCCAGACGTAATAAGCCGACACTTGAAAGCTTTCCGTGTAGCTGATGATTAGCAACACGATCAACTCAACCGAGAGTGCAACCGGCAACAGCTTCCGCCACCGATTCCACGCAGAATTGATGCCGGTGACAGATTGCGAGCAGAGCTCCTACCGCCAGCGAATCTGCTCGCGCGAACGTATTGAAGTAGAAGAAGTTCTCATCCGCCCTGAAAGCCAGCACCGCCATGCAGCGAATAAGACAGCAGCCCAGTATGGTTCCGATCACGATGCGCGTGAGTGATTTCACGCTGCATTTCCGGACGAGCAGCGGCCATACCAAGTAAAAGTGTTCCTCGACCGACAAAGACCACGCCATACCGGTCACAGACTGATGGTGGAACCACAGTAGGCCCCAGTTCACAAACATCAGGTAAATCGCCGTGATTTGGAAGGGCCGGATGGAATCGCCAAAAATCTGAAACGGAACTTATAAGCAAGACGATCAGGACTGGTCATCACGACTAGATAAAGCGGTTGGATCCGCAAAATCGGCGCATGTAAAACGACTGGAAGTAGCGGGGAGCCGATTTTGTTCTCAGTAAAATGCCAGTGATCAAAAAGCCGCTCAAGACGAAGAAAAGATCGACGCCGATCCAGCCGGAGTTAAAAATGCGAAAAGGAATTTTTTCCCAACTGTGATTCAAATCGAAGCTCATGAAGTGATACAGCATCACCATCAGAATCGCCACTCCGCGCCAGCCATCTAACACCCACATCCTTGGCGTTTGAGGTTGTCCGGACACGGCTGGCTCTTCACTTCGCAGAGTCGACATCATTTGCGTTTGGATTTCAGCCTAACAGCGGATGCGCGTAGCTTACAACCCTAAGCCGTACTAATCCTAATCGGAAATCGATGCTTCTCTACCTCAGGTTTGCCTGTATCTAATTGGGACCGCCACCGCATCTGGATCATCGCGCGAGCTTTCCGAAGCAGCTCAGTGCCGGTCTCGCTTTGATCCCGCGCCGCGATCACAACCCAACGTGTAGTACCTTAGTCGGCGCAAACCAATTCACAAACAACCATGGAATACGTGCTCGCCCTCGACCAGGGGACAACCAGTTCCCGCGCGATTCTGTACGACCACGACGGAACTCTGCACGCAGTCTCTCAACGCGAGTTCACCCAGATCTACCCACAACCCGGTTGGGTGGAGCACGATGCCGAAGAGATCTGGGCCTCGCAGATCAGCGTCGCCGTGGAGGCGCTCGGCCGGGCAAATGCGCGGCCGCGCGACATCGTGGCGCTCGGCATTACGAACCAGCGCGAAACCACTATCGTCTGGGACCGCAATACCGGCGCACCCGTCTATAACGCGATCGTCTGGCAGGACCGCCGCACTGCCGGCATCTGTGATGCGCTGCGCGCTCGCGGCCTGGAACAGACCGATCCGCGAAAAGACCGGCCTCGTCATCGACGCCTACTTCTCCGCAGCAAGATCATGTGGATCCTCGACAACGTTCCCGGCGCGCGCGAGAAAGCGAATGCGGGCGAGCTTGCCTTTGGCACGGTCGATAGCTGGCTGATCTGGAATCTGACGAGCGGGCAGCGCAGCACGCGGTAGACGCTTCAAACGCGTCCCGCACCATGCTGTTCAACATCCACACGCGGCAATGGGATGCCGATTTGCTGGCCGAAATGAGTATTCCCGACATCGCTTCTGCCGAGTGTCTGCGATTCGTCGGGCGAAATTGCTTCCGTCTCGACCAGTCTCGGGCTTGCCGGAATTCCGATCTGCAGGTATTGCCGGCGATCAGCAGGCCGCGCTCTTCGGTCAGGCATGCTTCCAACCGGGCATGGCGAAATGCACGTACGGCACCGGCGCTTTCCTGCTGCAGAACGTAGGCGATCAACCGAAGACTGTCACAGAACCGGCTTCTCGACGACGGTCGGCTGGCAGATCGGACGGCTGCCCGAGTACGCGCTGGAAGGCAGCGTCTTCACCGCGGGCGCGGTCGTGCAATGGCTGCGGGATGGACTCGGCATGGTGCGGTCCTCTTCGGAGATCGAAGCGCTCGCGGCCAGCGCACCGGACAATGGCGGCGTCTATGTTGTTCCGGCGTTCACGGGTTTGGGCGCACCGCATTGGGACCCGCATGCCCGAGGCACTATTTGCGGCCTCACTCGCGGAACCACTGCGGCGCACATTGCGCGCGCCGCGCTCGAAGGCATCGCCTTCCAATGCGCCGATCTCATTGCGGCGATGCAGGCCGACTCCGGCATCCCTCTTTCCGAACTGCGCGTGGATGGCGGAGCGGCCGCAAACAATCTGCTGATGCAATTTCAGGCTGACCTGCTGCAAATCCCGGTGATTCGCCCCGCCTCTGTGGAAACCACGGCCAAAGGGGCGGCCTATCTCGCCGGACTCGCCGTCGGATTCTGGAAGAGCCGCGACGAGATTGCGTCGCAATGGAAAGTGGATCGCAGTTTTCGAACCGCAGCGCTCGCCGCAACAGATGAAGCCCGCTGCAGGAACGCTGGGGGAAGCTCTCGAGCGAGCTAAGAAATGGGCGGTCGCAGTAACGTGAGGCGCTCGGAGATGCTGGCCCGGCTGCAAGGCCACACGGGCGAATGGGACATTTTGATCGTCGGCGGCGGCGCGACTGGCGTTGGCGTCGCCATCGATGCGGCCTCGCGCGGCCACAAAACGCTGCTGCTTGAAGGTCACGACTTCGGTAAAGGGACCTCCAGCCGCAGCACCAAGCTCGTCCACGGCGGCGTTCGGTACCTGGAACAAGGCAACATTTCGCTGGTCATGGAGGCTTTGAAAGAGCGTGGGCTGCTACGCCAGAACGCGCCGCACCTGGTGAGCAATCTTGCTTTCGCCATTCCGAACTACGATTGGTGGGAAGCGCCTTTCTACGGTCTCGGCCTTAAACTGTACAATCTGCTGTCCGGCAAATACGGATTCGGGGCGTCGAAGATTCTCTCGCGCGAAGAAACACTGCAGCATCTGCCGACCATCAGCCAGGAAGGCCTTCGCGGCGGCGTCATCTACTATGACGGTCAATTCGACGACTCCCGCCTGCTGATTCAACATGGTCGCCACCGCTTTTGAGCAAGGCGCTACTCTGCTCAACTACGCGCCCGTCGTTGAACTCATCAAAGGCGACGACGGCTTTATCGCGGGAGCCCGCGCTCGCGACACCGAGTCGGGAACCGAACTTGAGATCCGCGCCAAGGTAGTCATCAACGCCACCGGCGCGTTTACCGACGGCATCCGGAAACTGGCCGACCCGGACGTTAAGCCGATGATCACGCCCAGTCAAGGCGCGCACCTCGTCTTTGATCGCGTCATTCCTACCCGGCGACACGGCCATAATGGTTCCTCGCACCAGCGATGGACGCGTGCTCTTCGCGATCCCCTGGCACGGCCACACACTCGTCGGCACCACCGACACGCCGCTTCCCGCCCCGGACGTTCGAACCCTCCGCAACCGAAGCCGAGATCGACTTCATCCTCGCGACCGCGGCCGAGTACCTGCAAAAGCCACCCACACGCGCCGATGTTCTCAGCGTTTTCACGGGAATCCGGCCACTGCTCAAAGCCGAGGGCGCCGGTAGCACCGCCGCACTCTCACGCGATCATACGATTCGCATCGATCCGTCTGGCCTGCTCAGCATCGCGGGTGGCAAGTGGACCACATATCGCCATATGGCGGAAGACTGCGTGGATCAGGCCGAGACGCTTGGCAAGCTGGCCGAAAGCCCCTGCGTCACCCGGCAGTTGTCCATCCATGGCGCAACCGAGACTGCTCACAGCTACGGCTCTCTTTCGGTGTATGGTTCGGATGCGCCGAAAATCCTGGCGATCGCGCAGACGGACCCGTCGCTCGCGCAACCTCTGTCGGCGGCCCTTCCCTATATCGGCGCAGAAATTGTCTGGGCCTGCCGTGAAGAGCTAGCCCTCTCCATCGAAGACGTGCTCGCACGCCGCACTCGCGCGCTGTTCTTGAATTCGCGTGCCGCTCTTGAGATGGCGCCTCGTGTAGCGCAGATTATGGCCCGCGAGCTTGGTCGCGACGATACCTGGCAGGAAACTCAGATCGCAGCGTTCAACACGCTCGCGCAGCATTACATCTGCGCGCTGACGCCGAGTGTCACATCCGCACGGGACGCACGCTCACCGGACGCGCCGGCGTAAGTTGAATGTACGGATCTGGCGGCATCACAAACCAACAAAGCACGTATAGGGCGATGCCGAATCCCCAGAACGCCGCACACACCATCACCAACCGCACCAACGTCGGATCAATTCCCAGATGACGCGCGAGTCCGCCGCACACGCCGGCCAATTTCTTGTTTTCGCGCGATCTTCGCAGCGGAGCAGACATGCCTGACGGCGGGGCGCCTCCCGTGGCGGACACTCCGCACTGGGAACAGAACCGAAATTGATCCGGCATCTCGACGCCACAGGAACTGCAATACATCATTCCACCTCTTTCCCAAATACGCAGCCTGCCTACTCGAAGTTCAACCCAAGCTGAAAAGCCTGATCCTGCAAGACATTCTTCGC
Organism: uncultured Acidobacteriaceae bacterium; assembly: GCA_963795905.1. Lineage (GTDB taxonomy): Bacteria > Acidobacteriota > Terriglobia > Bryobacterales > Bryobacteraceae > Bog-105. Next base: position 324,098 of record CAWCJG010000008.1, read on the forward strand.
AATCAGGCTCAATTTCACCTGCTCGTGCCCGTTTTCATCGACATGCACCGCCGCGCCGAGACTTCCCAGGGCCTCCACAAAGGCCGGTTGCATCCAAGTCATCGCATTGCCTTGCGCGGCCGCGTACAGAACATAATCCCCCGGAGCGACATTCCGCACGTCAAAGCTGCCGTCCCCCTGCGCATAGGCAATCTGCAGGTTTGATCCATCCGGCGCTATCTTTTCGGGAGCCAACACAATCATCGCCGGCGTTTCATTCACGCTTCCCGTAATTTCTCCCGCGCCCGCGCGCACCGTCACGCTGATCTGCCCCGCCGTAAAGTCAGCCAGGTCCACCGCGCGATTCAACACGTCGCGATCGTTGATCGTCAATGCCGCCACATAGAATCCGGGCTGACTGGCGCGCGCCACAAAGAGGTACGACGCCGGATCGAGATCGCCCAAAGTGAAGCTTGCCCCGCCCGCCGCCGACACATAACCTCGTCGCCCGCCATCCAGCGGAACCGCCCGGATATTCACCTGCACCGGAGTTACGCTTTCTGGCGGATCCAAAGTGACAACGCCCGTAACCGTGACCTTCTCGACTGGACGCAGTACCAGCCCGGAAACATCGTCGCCGGCGACATCCACTTCCTGCCGGCCCAGCATTGCTCCTTTCCGGCGCCCCATGACGCTCACCAGGTACTGCCCATTCGGAATGTCATCCAGAATGAACCCGCCGTCCGCACTCACGCGAACCACGCGCCTCAGCCCTGCAACGTCCGATATCTCCGCCGGGGTCAGCACAACGCGTAACGACCGAACCGCAATGTCCTGCACATCCGCCACCTTGCCTTCAATGCGGTGCGTCAGGGCCGATTGCAGCTTCACATCCGCGCTCGTCAAATCCGCCGCGCTCACCGCAACCGGAGTCGCCCCCCCAAACGACACCGCACCGGGATAAAACGTCGTCACCGCTTTGTATCCATCCGGTCGCGGCTTCTGCGCCGAAACTGTCGGGCTCCGCGACGATGTAGTAGTTCCCTGGCGGCAAGCCTGGTAACGAATACCGGCCTGTCTTGTCTGTGACCGCTTGTCCATGCGTCGCCTGCAAATGGGCCGGCACACCGGTATACGCGAGCGCCTCGATCTTCACGCCCGCGTACCGGCAGCCCGTTCTCATCTGTGACTGTTCCGCTGATACCGCCGTCTGGCAGCAATGCGATCTGCACACCCGTGAGCGCTTGCCCCGCTTCCAGCGTCACGACCGCCAGCCCGCGTTTTCTGCCGTCCGATACGAAGCCATCCTTGTCAGCCAAGAGGATGTATGGGCCCGCAGCAAGCCCGTCAAACCGAAAGCTCCCATCCGCCTGCGAACTGGCACTCGGAGGCTGTGCCTGCCGGGACCACGCTTTCACGCTCACGCCCGAGAGCGCCTCACCGGTGATCGAGTTGTACACTCGTCCGCTAATGGATGCCGTGCCCACTGTTTGCCCGGCCAGCGCGGCCGCCATGCAGCACAGACCGGCAATAGTTCGGCCGACACTCATCCTACGCCGATCATATCGGCAACGCAGCGAGCCGTCCCGAAGCGCAGAGCAGGGAAAATCGACGCGCGTGGCGGCTAATACGGCAATCGGATCTTGAACGTTACCCCGTTCACGCCGTCGCTCTCAGCCCAGATGCGTCCATCATGCGCCTCAAGGATCTTGCGGCAAAACGCGAGTCCCACGCCCGCACCTGGAATTTCACGCCCGTGCAGCCTCTTGAATGGCTGAAAGATATCGCTCAGAAACTTCTCCGGTATTCCCGGACCGTTATCTTTCACGCTGATCAGATGTCCTTCCTCGGTCTCTTCGGCCCAGATCTCGATGACTGGCTCATTGGGTCCCGAGTACTTGATCGCGTTGTCGATGAGCCGCTCAAATACCTGCTCGAAATCCATTTGATTGACCGTAACTTCTGGCAAGTCCCGGTACGTAATGCGAGCCTTGCGGCGCGCGATCAGGTCGTTCAGTTTGTACATGGCGGCAGCCACACACGCTGAAAGGTTGATAGTCGTCCGCTGCGCCGATCCGCCCGCGCGCGACAGCGTGACCAGTTGCTCGATCAGCGTAGTCGCAGCACGCACGCCGTCGAGAATGAAACCGACATACATTTCGTGCGATTCATCGTGTGCTCCACTGCGTGTCAGCAGTTGGCTGTACGAAGAAATATTGCGCAGCGACTCTTTTAAATCATGGCTCGCCGCATAGACAAAGGCCTGTAGTTCCCGTTTTAGTGATTCCGCTTTTTCCTGTGCGAAATCGAGGTCCTCCTTCAGCCGTTCGTTTTCGCGCTGAAGGTCCTCAATCGAAATCGCATTTTTCATGCTGTGCGTTAGGCCGCCTGTGTCAAACCCAATCTTTCGAGCAGCGCCGCGGGCTCTGGATCGCGTCCCATAAATTCGCGATACAGTTCCGCCGGATCCTGGCTGTCTCCGCGCTCCAATATGTGTCGCCGGTACTCCATGCCAGTCTGTGAATTGAAAATCCCTTCCCTCTGAAAGCGCGTGAACGCATCCGCATCGAGAACTTCCGCCCACTTGTAGGAGTAATATCCCGATCCGTACGCAACCGGACTCGAAAACAGATGGGTAAAGCTCGCCAGCATTCCGTAATCGCCGGGCAGCGGAGCCGCCGTAAATTGCTGCACGATATTGCGGGCATATTCGAGCACGTCTCCGTCCCGTTCCGGATCGTACTCGCGATGTAGCTTTAGATCGAGCAGCGAAAAACCGAGTTGCCGCATCTGCGCGTTCGCCGCTCGAAACGTACGAGCCCGCCGCATCTTCTCAAACAGTTCCGCCGGTATCGAATCTCCCGTTTCATACTGCCGCGCGAACAGGTTCAGCGCGTCGCGCTCGATACACCAGTTCTCCATGATCTGAGACGGCAGTTCCACGAAATCCCACGGCACATTTGTGCCCGCGAGAGTCCGCACCGGAACGAGGCTGAGCATGTGATGCAACAAGTGCCCGAACTCATGAAAAATTGTCTCCACTTCGTTGTGGGTCAGCAAGGACGGCCTACCCGCGCCCGGTGGAGTGAGATTCCCGCAGATCAATCCGACGTGCGGTTCCCCTTTGCTTGGATCACCCGTCACCAGGGAATCCATCCACGCGCCGCCGCGTTTGTTTTCGCGCGGAAACCAGTCAGAATAGAAACCGCCCAACAGCTTACCGCTTGCCGCATCCTCGACGCGGTGATACTTCACCGCCGCATCCCAGCCCGGCACGCCCGGTTCCTCGATCACCTTGATCCCGAGCAGACCGCTAAAGATGTCGAACATGCCCGCTACGACGCGATCGAGTTCGAAATACGGCCGCAGTTCCTCTTCATCGAATTCATACAGCTTCTGCCGCTGCTTCTCGGCTAAGTATCCGACGTCCCACGGCTGGATGTCTTCAATCCCATGCTCGGCCGCAATCTGTCGCAAGCTCTCATTCTCACGCTCGAAGAAGGGCCCTGTCTTGTCTAACAGATCGGTCACGAACTTCTGAGCCGTCAGCCCGCTATGCGCCATCCGCTCCTCGAGCACGAAATCCGAGAAATCGCGATACCCCAAAAGATGCGCCTTCTCTCTCCGCAATTCCAGAATCTCTGTAATCAGTCCGCGATTATCAAACTCGCCTTCCACCGCGCGGCGATTATAGACTCGCCACATGTCGTGCCGTATGGATCGATCGTCCAGATACGTAAGCACTGGAATGTAACTCGGCGCCTGCAATGTGAATCGCCAGCCTTCTTTGCCCTTCAAGCGCGCGCTTTCCCTCGCTGCCTCGCGCGCCATCTCTGGAAGTCCGCTCAAACGCCGCTCGTCATCGAGGATCAGTTCGTATGCATTCGTGGCGTCGAGCACGTTTTGCGAGAACTTTGTCGTCGCCTTTGTCAGCGCGACTTCGATCTCTTCCAGCTTCCGTTTCCCCGCTTCGTCCAGATCTGCACCGGCCCGCCGGAAACCCGAAACCGTCTTCTCCAAATAGCGTTTGTGCACTCCTGTCAGCGCTGCCGCTTCCTGGCTTCCGTTGACCGTCTTCACGGCGGCCCACAACTGGGGATTCAGCGCAATCGAAGTATAGAAGGCGCTGACGGGCTCCTGCACCGCGTTGTACGCTGTGCGAAATTCCGGGTACGTCGCCACCGACTCCAAATGCCGCACCACGGCCATCGCGTAATCGAGCGGCTCTGTCAGCTTGTCCAGCCCAATCAGAATCGATTCGTACGTCCGCGGCGTTTCGTCGCCTCCAAGCTGCGCCACGCGCGCTTTCATTTCCTCAAGCAGTGCCGCCACGGCCGGCTCTACATGTTCTGCCCGAATCGCATCAAAGGCAATCGGAAGCTGTTGCGTTAAAAGCGGGTTTGCTGATTGCTCCACGTTTTCTTACCACACCCTGCACGCGTTCACGTTGTACATCTTTTCCCCGGCTTTGCAGCCGAATGCCTGATCAAACTCCGGCATATTCGATACCACTCCATTCACTCGGAACTCCGCAGGTGGATGCGGATCCACTTGTATGTACATGCGCGCCTGCTCAGGCCGGATGTTCTCGCACCATACTTGCGCTTCGCCCAAAAAGAATTGCTGGGCCGGAGTGTAGCCATCCGTGCGCTCCGTCAGTGCCACGCCCTTTTTCTGAAGCGTGTCCATGAGCGCCATATACGCTAGCCGCATGCCCCCGTTGTCCGCGGTGTTCTCACCTAGCGTGAGCTTCCCGTTCACTTTCATCCCAGGCAGCGGCTGAAACTGGCTCGCCTCGTTTGCGAAACATTCGTCCTTCTGGTTGAATTTTTGTTCGTCCGACTTCTGCCACCAGTCGCGCAGATTTCCACTGGCGTCAAACTGCCTGCCTTCATCGTCGAAACCGTGTGTCAACTCGTGTCCGATCACCATTCCGATCGCTCCATAATTCGTCGCATCCGTTGCCTGATTCGAATAGAAAGGCGGCTCCAGAATTCCGGCCGGAAAATTGATTGTGTTCTGCAGCGGATCATAACCAGCGTTCACGGTCGGCGTCGTAAAATCCCATTCCATCTTGTCCGCCGGTTTACCAATCTTGTCCCGCTCCCGCTTGCTTTCATATTGGTTGGCGCGATACCAGTTCCCGAAGTAATCCTCCGGCGTGATCACCACCGTCGAGTAGTCGCGCCACTTATCCGGATAACCGATCTTGTTCACAATGGCGTGCAGTTTCGCGAGCGCCTGCTGCTTGGTCTCAGGCGTCATCCAGCTAATCGACTGGATGTCCTTCTCCATCTCGGCTTCAATGCTCTTCACCATCGCCAGCGTTCGCTCTTTGCCCTGCTCGCCAAAGGTCTTTTCCACAAACGCGCGCCCCAGAGCATCGCCCAATTCCGCATCCGTAGCCGAAACGCACCGTTTCCAGCGCGGCTTCAGTTCCTTCGCCCCGGACAGCACCTGACCATAAAATGCGAAATTCTCGTCCACAAACTCTTTCGGTAGCAGCGTGGCGCTCGAGTGCACGTAATGCCACACCAGATAGTCGCGAATGTCGTTCATGTTATCGGTCGTCAGCAGTTCGCCGAAGCGCTTGAAGAAATCGGGTTCGGCTACGTTCAGATCTGTGAATGCCGGCGTCTGCAGCTTCTGAAAATACGTTGCCCAATCAAATTGGGGAGCCAGCTTCTCGAGATCGGTCAACGGCTGCACATGCACGACGTTTTGCGGGTCGCGCATAGTCGTGGGATCGAGCGACGCTTTCGCCAGTTCCGTCTCCAGCGCCAGCACGCGTTTTGCGCGAGCCTCGGCGTCGTCCTTTGACAGCCCGGTCAACTCAAGCATTTTGCCGATGTGCGCTAAGTACTTGTCGCGCAGCGCGACCGACTTCGCATCGATGCGCGTGTAATAACCTTGTTCCGGCAAGCCCAGGCCGTCCTGGTCGATTTCCGCGATCATCACGCGTGAGTCTTTTGGATTTGGCGTCGAGCTGAATGAAAAGAATGCGCCGACCTGCCGGTCATGCAAACGCGCCAGCTCATCCACCAGCTGCGCGTTGTTCGTAATGGCTCGAATACGTTGAAGCTCGGCTTCGACCGGCTGCGGCCCCAGATGCTGGATCTCCGTCTCGTTCATGCACGACGAATAGAACCCGCCGATCTTCTGGTCCGTAACGCTGCTCGACTGGTGAGCCGCCGCAACCTCCAGGATGTTCTGCAGCGTCGCCTGATTGCGATCGTGCAGCACAGCGAAGGACCCGTAGGTCGCCTCCTCGGGCGGAATCGGATTATTCTTCAGCCAGTTCCCGCACGCATACCGGTAGAAGTCGTCGCACGGGTTAACCGACTTATCGATTGCCTTCAGATCGAGGCCGGAATGTTGCGCAAAGCAAGGGACGGCAAGGAGTGCAGCGCCGGTAAGCGCTCGAGCTAGGGCTTTCCACATTCAATCTAAGTGTAAGGCCCAGGCATCTTACCGTCCCGACGCTCGAAGTGAGCCGCCGTTCAGCGATCCCCATCACCGTCACGGTCCGTGCCGTACACGCACCCGTGAAGTTGATTCGAGTACTCCGGTTGCACGTTATACAACTTTCCATTCAGTGGCACGCTGCCATGGGGGCGTCGTTGGCAGTTGTCTGCCATTTCAGAGCCGTAAGCGAACGTGAAGTCGTGAATCCACCAGGCATCGCCGTCGGGATCGGTAATCGCCTCGAATATTTCATGTGAGAGGAACGAGTAGGTTGTGTCCGCAAGTTGGCCGTTGGGCGTGCCCGGTAAAACGGAACAGACCGATGAATCCAGATACGGTTCCAGGGTGAACACGACGTGCCCTACGGAATCGTCGAAGGTGACCGAATCATGCAGCGCGCAGAACTGGACGCTGCTGGGATCGTTGGGCGTGTAACACTGTCCTAGGTAACACACGCTCGCGCCTTGCGGCAGAAATACATGGTAAAGGTGCCCATAGCCGCTGCCGCCAATAGCCGCCGCGGCATGCACTAGTGCATAAATCTGGGCGGGCCGGAATGTGTTATCTGCGGGGACGTCGATCGTCGCCGCAAATGCGCCGCCAAGCGTGTAGCGGTCTTTGCCGTAATTGCCCGTGTACTGGTCGAGAACGTGGATGAACTCGCTTTTTCCGAGGTTCTGCAGGAAGTCCTGAATCTGGCCCCATCGTTCATTTGGCGCCTGGTCCACATAAATCGGATGGTGCTGTGCGTTCTGCAGCGTCGCTCCGTGCCCGGGATTACTTACGTCTTCTGGATAAAAGATGCGCCGCTGATCGCCCTGCTCCGATCCGAAATCCGCGGTTTCCGCCCCGGGTAAGGTCGAGGAAGAGCCCCGCCCCGGAATTTGCGCTCCAGGAACCGGGCGCGTAGCCGGCGTCGCGCTCGCCGCGAAATCCGGCGCGCCGACTTGCAATGTCACTGGGGCATTGCTCTGCGCGCTTGCAAGACCCGCCGTCAACATACTCAGCGCGACTGAACTAGTAAAGAGAAACCGGAAAACTGTCCGCATGCTCTTATCTCCCGCCTTCCTCGCCTCGATTGCCGTAAACGCATGCGTGTATCTGATTGGAATACACGGCCTGGACAGAGTACCAATGATGATGAAGCTTCACGTTGGGCGCTGTCGAGTAGAGGTTCCCGTCTGGCCCATAAGATGAATAAGTGCAGAGATCGGCGATCTCCTGACCTTGAGCTGGTCCCGATATCCCCACCCACGCATCCACATCCGGATCGGAAATCGCTTCAAACGTCTCGTGCGAGAGCGAGTTGTCGGTCGAGTCGGCAGTCTGGCCGTTCGGGGTTCCCTGCGGTGGAACGGCGCAGCCCGCTACGTTCTGGTACGGCTCCAACGTATAGATCACGTGCCCTACCGAGTCGCTGAACGTTAGACTTTGGTGCAGCGCACAAAACGCAAAACTCGCCGGAACGTCCGGGCTGTAACAGAAATTTGCGGAAAGCGGATAACACACGTCCACGCCTTGTGGCAAAAACACATGGTAGATGTGCCCGTACCCACTCCCACCTTGCGCGGCCGCGGCATGCAGAATCGCAGCTATGTCGGAACGGTGCAGTGTGTGATCTTCGGGCGGGATTGGGTAAGTCGTGAAGAAGGAACTCCCCATCGTGTACCGATGGTCGCTGATTGCGCCGACGTATTGATCCACAAGGTGGATGAATTCGCTGTCGCCAAGATCCGCCAGAAAAGCCGCCGGGTCGCCCCAATGCGTTGCCGGCCCGTTGACGTAGATAGGATGATGCTGCGCGGAAACAATCGTGGGACCACCCGAGGCATTCCCAACATCAGTGCCATAAAACCCGGGCGCCGCTATTCCGGCTGAATGCTGTCCATCGTCATCGCCGTGTCTCAGCCCGAAGAGGTTAGCCGCAGATTTGCCTGTTACAGCAGCTCCGCCAGATACTCCGGTAGTGGACACTTCTTGCGCCGCGCGATCGGCCGCACTTACTTGAAGAACGACGGGCGCCGCGCCTTGTCCGCGAGCTATACTCGCACTCAGCAATGCGACCGCAATCGGCGCAAGGCCGACGATCCTTGAGAAGGTTTTCACCGACTCTCCTTAAGCTCAATTTGTAGGAAGGCAAAAGGAGGATATCACGCCTGCTAGTGAATTGTCTGTAATTAGGGCAACCTGGCTTACTGAAGCGTACCGGTACAAACTCTTATACAACCCAATTCGGCACCGGAGTGTGCTGACAAACTACGCCGCTATATCTCAAATGGCAGCAATGGCTTTGGAGCACGCTCGCGAACTACAAAAAATGCCTCCGCCCGGCTGCACTTGGCTTCCGCTCCCCGTTGCGCCTCCATATTCACGTGATACGGATAGAACCGGTCTGGACGCTGGCTCTTGTGCGCATAAATAGCCGACCGCTTCTGGGCCCAAGTCTCTGAAATATCCACAAAGCAGTTCGGCTGGAAATGATGCGTCTGCACGCCCGTCATGACCTCGTAATAAGCGAGCACAAACGATTCCTTCGACCATTGCCACGCTTGATACACCAGTTGCGCCGTCGCCCGGTGGTCTGCATGCGTGTCGAGCGGCCAGTGTGTAAATACCAGATCCGGCCCAAGCCCGAGCAGTAAGTCCGCAAAATGAAGGCACGCGTCTGGATCGGCGCTCGTCTGTCCATCAAATTGGTTTGCGAAGTATGCATCGCTTTGCAGAATTTCGCAGGCGCTGATCGATTCAGCACTGCGGACCCGCGCCGCATCTTCCCAATGCTCGCCTCGAATCCCCGATTCGCCCCGGGTCAGGTACAGAATGCTCACCCGGTGCCCCTCTGCCGCCAGCCTCGCCAGCGTTCCACCGCAGCCCGTCTCTGCATCATCCGGATGCGCTCCCACACAGACCACGTGAAGCGGTCTGCCCAGAGGGTCCGCGCCGAACTCGGCAGGCAGGCTCAGCGCTGGATACAACTTTTCAGCAAGTGAAGACCGGTTAGCGCGCATATCGTCCTCCCCGATATCTCCGGATTGGTACTGGACTCGCCACCATACTCGAACGGTCAATGAGAACCGCTTCGGCTACTCTCTGCAATGTCTGAGCCTGGCTGCGCGCGCTGGCAACCAGCCGCCCCAACGCCGCCGCATCCGTCAACCCCTCACGCACCCGCAGAACAGCCCGGGCGCGTTGGATCAGTTTCCGCCGCTCAATGACTCGGCCGAGGGATCCGAGCTTGTCGCTCCATCGCCGCCGTTCTTCATTTAGCGCGAGCATATCTTCCAGACTCGAAACTTGCTCGTCAAGAAATCTCGCAAAACGCAACGGGCTCTCGAGCGACGCCGACTGCAAATCGAAGAAGACCCGGACGTCTCCGTGCACCGCCGAACCCAGAGGCGCCCCGGCCGCGTTTCCCCAACTCGCTCCGCCAATCTGGATTTTGTAAACGCCGGGTACGCGCAGGGCGGCAACTGCGATCGAGGCCAGCACATCCTCCCTGTCGCCGCCGTAAGCAATCAACCGGCTGATTTCCCGCGCTGCGTCGAGCTCGGAAAGATGAATTCTGGCTGCCGGTCTGGGCCGGCTCTGCACTGCAAGTGCACTCATTGAAATCTCCTCAAAGACCGCGAATTAGATGGGAAGGGCCGCTTCGGTTAGCGGCAACAACAACCCATGAGGCGGTGAGGTTTCAATGTCATTCTCTGGTTGCGCAGTATCATGCCCAACCCTCCATCACACTCACGGACGCCAAAGCCCGGAGCGCTGCTTGTCGCACCTCAATCTCCGGGTCCGCGGCTGCAAGGCACAGTGCATCGGCGGCAACCGGATTCCCCAGCCTGCCTAATGCTTTCGCCGCGGCCAATCGCACGTCGGCTTCCGCATGGTTTAGATAAGGAAGGACGTGGGTCGCAGCGCAGGGCGAACCGCCCGCCAGGGACCCGATCGCTGCCTCGGTGACATGCCAGGAACTGTCCGCGAGCGCGTGGATCAGGTATTCGCGGACCGCTGCCTGGCTGACAAATGAGCCCAGTGCACGCGCGGCGGCCGTCCGCAGTTGCCAGTCAGGATCACTCAGCAGCTCCTTCCAAAGCTGCACGTGATCCTCAATCTGTTTAGTTGCCTGTAGGGGCATTTCTACAATCCCTATCGGCATTATAGGATTACTTGGGAAAGCGTGTCAACCGGGTCCGAACCGGAAATCGTACGGGAACCGCAGTTCGTTCACCGCAAAGCGTGTGAATTGCTCCACACAATCGCGCCTACCTGTTCTGCCGGTATGTGCAGAAGCCGGCGGTCCGAACTCTGCGCTTTCTCAACCAGCAAGTACTCGCTCGTTCGGTAATACAGATACACGTCCACGCTCTGGGTCTCTTCGCCAGCCCGCAAACCGAGCGCAGATCCCGCTTCACCCGCCTTGACGAACAGCGATACCCGCTCGGGCCGTCCGCCGCCGAAAGTTTGCGCCAGATTCGGGTAAACCACAAAAGCATACGCAACCGCATAGAGGGGGATAAATGAGCAAAGCCCCATCAACAAGGCCAAATCTTTCCCGAGATCGAATCGTTGTCTCAGGGCCGCGTAATAAAAACAACCACTCAGCATCAGCGGTATGGCGGCCGCTACAACCACATTGCTCGTAAGCGATACGTCTTTCAGAAACAGAGCGCGCAGCTCGAGATACACCAGGGGCAAGGCAAGCAGCGAAACCGTCACCAGCACTGCGAAATAGCCCGCCCCGCGCAAACTCCGCCCGATCACGCGCCGAAAGACAATGCGCCCCAGCCAGAACACCGGGAGCGTTACCACCGCAATCGGCCATCCGGCCAGGATGCACTGGAGCCGTACCGCATCCATCGCCGGAACATTTAATCTGGACGTGTGCGCCATGACGACGATGAAGCCGAGGACGTAGGCATAGCCACCGATACTGAGCAGCTCGCCGATGAACTTCGGCACCAGGCCGCTGGCGCCAGTTTTGCCCGGCGGTTCTGCGTCTTCAGGCATCTCTTTTCCGGTGCATTGGCTAACTTCGGCTACGTCCCCTCTGACACCGCGAATTCCGCCAGCTTGTCGCGTATCGACTGCGGCGCGTCCGCGACCACTTCGCAATAGTCGTCCTCATACACCTTGGAGACAATAGCGGCGCGATCGTGCAGGAGGTGGATTGCCCTGCCTTCCCCGAGCGGAAAACGGAATCGCTGCCGCGCTACCGGATCCTGCGTCAGTTCCCGGTCAATCAGGGCCAATAGGTTCTCCATCCCAGCCCCCGTACGCGCCGAAATCATCGCGGCTTCGGTGTCGTTTTGCCGTGCCGTCTCGCCCAGCAGCCGGTGTGTGAGCATCGCCGGATCTTCCAGGCGATCCGCCTCGGGCAGCGAATCGCTCTTATTGAGCACCAGGATCTGCTTAGTCGTTTCCGCGCCAATCTCGGCGAGGACGCGCATGACATGCGCCGTCTGCTCCGCCGCAACCGGTGATGTCACATCCACTACGTGCAGCAGCAGCGCCGCCGCAGTCACCTCTTCGAGGGTCGCGCGAAAGGCTTCGACCAGTGTCGTCGGCAGATTGCGAATGAAACCGACCGTATCGCTCAGCAGTACGCGCCTCTGCGAGGGCAAGCGGATCTGCCGCACCGTCGGATCGAGCGTCGCAAACATTCGCGCATCGGCCATCACATCGGCCCCAGTGAGGCGATTGAAGAGGGTCGACTTCCCTGCGTTCGTGTACCCCACGAGGCTGACCGTCGAAAGTGGGACCGCCTGTCTCTGCGACCGCTGCACTCCCCGCGTCGCCCGCACTCGTTCGAGCTCCCGTTTGAGCTTCGCAATCCGGCTCCCGATCCGGCGCCGATCGGTTTCAAGCTGCGTTTCGCCCGGTCCGCGCGTTCCAATGCCGCCGCCCAACCGCGACATCTGCGTGCCCCGCCCTGCCAGCCGCGGCAGAAGGTAGTTCAGTTGCGCCAGCTCCACCTGAAGCTGTCCTTCCGCCGTACGCGCCCGCCGTGCGAAGATGTCGAGAATCAGTTGAGTACGGTCAATGACCTTCGCCGGAAGCCGCCGCTCCAGATTGCGCAGCTGGGTCGGCGACAGCTCATGATCGAACAACACCGTATCGATCAGATCGGCTTCCACGCGCTGCCGCAGTTCTTCCGCTTTCCCCGATCCGATCAGGGTCGCAGGATCGATGGATGGACGGCTCTGCGTGACGCGGTCCACCACCACAGCGCCGGCGCTTTCCGCCAACTCGGCCAATTCTTCCAGCGAGTCGGCGGCTTCTCTTTCGGGTATGCTATGCCCCTGCGCGCGCCCCGTCAGAATCAGTCCGACCACCAGCGCGCGTTCGGGAGCGGATCTTACATCCATGAACAGCTTCTATGCCGGACCTGTGGAGTTGGCGTTTCCGCCTGCCATTTTTCGGCCCAGTGCCCGTTCTTCATCGTTTCTCAGTGTTGCGGCTCATGCTCAGGAAGCGGCAGCGGCGCTCCTGGAGCCGCGCCCGGAGCGTGCGGGCCGGCGTGCATGGGTTTTGAAACGACAACCGTTGATATAGCGTGTTTGAAAATCAGTTGCTCCTGGTTGTTGGTCTCGAGGATGACTGAATACTTATCGAAGCTCTTGATCCGCCCCGAAAGCTTCACACCACTCATCAAATAGATGGTCAGAAAAGTTTTGTCTTTGCGAGCGTTGTTGAGAAACGCTTCCTGGATGTTCTGCGCAAGCTTCTCCATTGTTTAATTCCTTAGTTTTCGGCAGCGCGTTCAACTTGGATGTCGCGAAAGGGACTCGCGATACGCCCCAGTTGACTCTATAATAACGGTCTCACGAACCTTTTTTGGAGAGAAGTTGCCCGCCCGGGCACTACCTGAGGAGACCACTGCATGAAGAGAGCTATCCCGCTCCTCGTTTCGCCGTTGTGTCGGCCGTAGCAGCGCCCAGAGCCAACTGGTCCGGGCCTTACCAAACCTGCAGCAACCATGGCGAATTGCTGAAAAGTGGGCACATGGATCTCGGTGTGCGTTACGACACGACCAATTTTGCGGCCGTTCACGCAATGCGTCGAGCCCTCGAGCTTCTGGACCACCGTGCTGGATATGGACTTCCACGACCAGGCGGACGGAGCCTGCGCCCTCGCCGTCGTCGATGCGACGCCCACAATCCTGCACGAAAACAACGATGTCGCCCGCGCCCAGTTCACCGATTGGGACAATTTCCAAGGCTGGATCGCCTTCGATCCTCACATCACGTGAATACATGAGCGACGACGAACTCTATGCAACCGCCGTCCACGAACTCGGCCACATCTTCGGCCTGTTCCACAGCAACCACCCGAGTTCGGTGATGTTCTACATCGATGCCGACGCGACCTCACTGCTTGACGAAGCCGACCTGCGCGCCCTGGCGGCACGGCATATGCTGCGTCATGACGTCCACGGCCCCGTTGCCGTGCTCGTCGAATCTACGCGGCCCTGACGATTTTCGCGAACGATTCCGGGTCGAGGCTCGCCCCACCGACCAGCGCGCCGTCAATCTGTTCCTGCGCCATCAGCCTGTCGACGTTGTCCGGCTTTACGCTGCCCCCGTACAGAATTCGCAACTGCTGAGCGGCTGTATCCCCAAACCGTTTCGCCGCCTCGGACCGGATCAGGCTGTGCGCATCGGACGCAATCTCAGGCGTAGCCGTAAGCCCAGTGCCGATGGCCCAAACTGGCTCATAAGCAATCGCCACTTTTGCAAACTGCTCTTCCGTCAGCCCCGCTACGCCGGCCGCAAACTGCTTTACCAGAACCTCATTCGTGCGCTGCGCCTTCCGCTCTTCAATCCGCTCGCCCACGCAGACAATCGGTTTCAGCCCCGCATCCAGCGCCGCCTGCGTCTTCTTCAGAACATCCGCGTCCGATTCACAGAAGTACTGCCGCCTCTCGCTGTGCCCGATCAGCACCCACTTTGCGCCGGCCGCGATCAGCATCTCCCCGGAGACCTCTCCGGTAAACGCGCCTTCTTTGCCCCAGTACAGGTTCTGCGCCCCGATCTCGACGTGCGAAGACGCCGCTTCGCTCACGGCAGCCGTGAATGCAGAGCGCCGTCGGACAAACCACCACTTCTCCTTTGGCGCCCGCCGCATGCGGCAGGAACCGCTCGAAGAAGGCCTTCGTTTGCTCGGCGTTCTTGTACATCTTCCAGTTTGCCGCCATGATGCGACGTCTCATACGAGTAGTAGGGTCATGTCCTTTCGTCAGATACAGTTCGAGGAAGCTCGTTCCCGCCGGTATGACGGTTCCGAAATTAGCGGCTACGGTCTGACCGATATCGGCCAGCGATCCGCGCGTCCCCAATGCAACCGGCTTTACGTTCCTGCCCTGCACAAGCAACGGAGCATATTCGCGCGAGTGATCTGTCGAGGGCGTGGTGGGATCGCATCCGTGATCGGCCGTAAAGATCAACAGGTCGCCCTCGCGCAGCGGAATCGAAGGAACCCACGCGATCAACCTGTTCCAACGCGCGCGCGTATCCTTCCACGTCATTGCGGTGCCCGAAGTTCTGATCAAAATCGACCAGGTTCGTGAAGATCAGACCCGCTCGTGATCGCTCATCATTCGCGATCGGTCTGCTGCATGCCTTCCGCGTTGTCGTGCGTCTTGATGGCTTGCGAAATGCCGCGCCCAAGGAAGATATCCGAGATCTTTCCAATGCCGCAAACCGGCACATTCGCGGCCATAAGCCGATCGAGCAGCATCCCTGGCGGAGGCGGTACCGCATAGTCTTTACGATTAGCCGTGCGAACAAACTTGCCCGGCTCTCCCACGAAGGGCCGCGCAATCACCCGCCCCACTTCATGCGGTCCACGAAGAAGCTCTCGGGCCGTTGAGCAGATCCGGTACAGCTCAGGTACCGGAATGACCTCTTCATGCGCCGCAACTTGAAACACGCTGTCGGCCGACGTGTACACGATCGGGAGAGCCCGTGCGCATGTGCTCTTCGCCGAGTTCCTGGATGATCTCCGTTCCCGAAGCCGGTTTGTTCCCGAGAATTTGCCGCCCGATCCGGCGTTCGAATTCATTCACCAGATCCGCGCGGAAATCCGTTCGGATAGAGCGGAAACGGCCTATCGAGAATGATTCCTGCCATCTCCCAATGGCCGGTCGTCGAGTCTTTCCCGGGCGATCGCAAACTGCACTTTCCGAAACGCAGCGAGCGGCTGCTCCGCTGCCGCGAAGACCAGGAAGGGGTTTGATGTTCGCAAGCCCGAGCGCAGTCAGGTTCGGCAGCGAAAGCGGACGCTGCCGCGCGATGTTCCCCAGCGTGTCGCAGCTTTCGTCATCGCCATATGCGCGGGCATCCGGCATCGCGCCAATCCCGACGCTGTCCAGCACAATCCAGATGATTCTTTGAAATCGCGGGCTCATCGCGACGCAGCGGGACCCGGCGGTTCTGGCGCCGCCGTAAATTCGTCTTTCAAGCGCGCTGCCCGCTCACGCGCCAGGTGCATGTACGATTCATGGGAAACGATACGGTCTAGCAGCGGGATGAACTGCTAATGGCGCAGCCAGTTGCTTCTTCAGCCACAACGATTCGATCTCCGCCAGCGAATCGTTCACTCCCAGCTTGTCGAACTTCGCGGTACGATTCAGATCGCTGTACGCCCGCTCGCTCGCCCCAATGTGTTCGAAGCGGTCCAGCAGGTCCTGCGCCGTCGGCACTGGTCGAATAGTTGAACACAGCTTCCGTCGTCGCCCCGGATTCTCATCCGTGTAGCGGAACGTCTTCTTGCCCATGTTGGCTACCTTCAGGCCGGATTCGAGGGGAGATTTGAAATACCCGAGTTGCTGCGCAATGCTGGAAAAGTGCATCGGTGTCCGCTGCCGGAAGATGCGCCTTCACCGGCAGGTTGTCGTCCTCGGCTTCTTTGTAAACCAAATCGCCCGTACGCTCGATGGATATCGAAACATAAGCCGGATCGCTGCCCGGAAAGCTCTTGACGTATGTGATTGACGGCGTGCCGGCAAAGAGCGAACTGGCGCACAACAGCAAAGTGAAGCGCCTCATCGTCCACCTGCCAGCGCGATCGGTGGATAATTGGCCCGCGTGCCGTGGCAGATCGCTACTGCCAGTGCATCCGTCGCATCGAAGGAATCGAACGTTTGCGAGACGCCGAGCAGCGAGAGCACCATCATTTGCACCTGCTGCTTCTCTGCCCGGCCGTATCCGACGACGCTCATCTTCACTTCGAGAGGCGAATACTCGCTCACCGGCAGATCGGATTCGGCGGCCAGCAACAAAGCTACTCCGCGTACGTGCGCCAGTTTCAGCGCCGACTTCGCATTGACCGCATGGAAAACTTCTTCCACCGCGACCATCTCCGGGTGTGAACTGATTGAGAACGCCGCGCAGCTCATCCGCAATTCGCTTCAGGCGCGGCGCCAGGGACTGCTTCGCATGCGTATGAATGACGCCCGCGCTTACCAGCTCGTGCCGCCGGCCGTCAGTATCGATGACTCCGAAGCCGGTCCGTTCGGTTCCGCAGTCGATGCCCAGGATTCGCATGGAAGGCGCGCCAACTTACGTGAGCGCTTCTACTTCCGCTTCGTCGATTTCGAAGTTGCCATACACGTTCTGGACATCGTCATGATCGTCCAACGCGTCGTACAGCTTCTGCATGGAGCGCGCCGACTGTCCCTCCAGCTTGATCGTGTTCTTCGCCACCATAGCGATCTCAGCCGACAGGTTGGGAATCTTCGCTGCTTCGAGCGCCTTCAACACAGCCTCATGCGCCTCCGGAGGCGAGAGAATCTCCCACGCCCCGTCCTGATCGCGCACATCGTCCGCGCCGGCATCCAGCGCGAGCGCCATCATTTGGTCCTCGTTTGCGTGCTCGGCATCCACGATGATCTGGCTCTTCCGCTCGAACATCCACGAAACGCTGCCCTGCTCACCCAGGTTTCCGCCATTCTTCGAAAACGTGTGCCGGATTTCGCTGACCGTACGATTCTTGTTGTCAGTCGCAACCGCAACCAGCACGGCCGCGCCCCCTGGGCCGTACCCTTCGTACATAAACTCTTCGATCTGGCCGCCTTCGAGTTCGCCGGTGCCGCGCATGATCGCGCGCTTGATGTTGTCGGCCGGCATGCTCACCGCCTTCGCAGCGATAACGGCGGTCCGCAAACGCGGATTCATATCCGGATCTCCTCCGTTGCGCGCCGCAATCATGATTTCTTTGATCAAGCGGGTAAACGCTTTGCCGCGCTTGGCGTCCAGAGCCGCCTTCTTGTGCTTAATGGTGGCCCATTTACTATGTCCAGACATGGAAAAACCTCGGATGATGCTTAAATTACGAGAATATCAAAATAGGTTCATTTGACGGTTCGCGGGCGTGCTCTTGCGTGTGCGCGGAGTGAACACGGTGCGCCCTCCCAGGCTGTCCGAAATCGCCCGTTCGTGCTCCAAAACACGGTCAAAGTCGGCTACCGGCCGGTACCGCTCCTGAACCGTTTCGACCAGCGTGTTCAGCCGCTTGAACCCGTCCATCTTTTCCGTATCCCCGATTTTCGCCGCGTCCAGGGACCGCCGCAGCACGTCCAGCGACGCGTCGTACGTTTTGAGCGGAACCGGGAACGGATGCCCATCCTTCCCGCCGAGCGCGAACGAGAATCGCGCCGGATCCGTGAACCGCGAAGGCGCTCCATGCACCACCTCGGCTACCATGGCGAGCGTCTGCAAAGTGCGCGGCCCCAGCTTTTCCATCAGCAGCAAGGAAGCAAAATCGCGCAACTGCCGCTCATAGCTGACCGCTAACACTGCCCCGAGCCGCTCCAGGTCCACGTCGCGCAGTTGCACATCATGATGCGCGGGCATGACCAGCTTCGGTAAATCGCGCAGCGTACGTTCAGGAGGTTCGGCTGCGATCGCCAGCAACGCTTCTTGCGCCGGCTTCGCGCGCCGGTCGGTCAGGTTCAAAATGATGCCTTCGTTCTGACCCGCAATCCCGGTGTGCGGCTCCGATACGAAATCCCGCACGTTCGTCGAGTGCCAGTGATAACGCCGCGCCTGCGCACTGTCTTCGTTTAACCCCTGCTGCACCACCGCCCATTCGCCGGCATCGGTGAGCACGAACGAGTGCAGATAAATCTGGAATCCGTCCCCGATCGCGTTGTTATCCACCCGCGCGGTAAGGCGGCTCGTTCGTACCAGGTCGTCGCCGTCCCATCCTCGCTGGTCCGCCAGCATTCGCAATTCAGCAGGTGTGTTCCGCGACTGCTTTCCCCGCCCGCCGCAAACATAGATCCCGAGCTCTTTTGCACGCGGGTTCAAGCCGCGCTTCAGCGCACTCATTACTGAGGTGGTGATACCCGAGGAATGCCAGTCCATTCCCATAACCGCCCCGAATGCCTGAAACCAGAACGGATCGCTCAGCCGCGCCAGGAACTCGGAGGAGCCATAGTGAAGAACGATGCTCTCGGTAATCGCCACGCCGAGCTTCTCCATGCGCGCCGCCAGCCAGGCAGGCACGCGTCCGCCATGCAGCGGAAGGTCGGCGAATCCGGAGCGCTTCACTACCTAATGGTAGGATGCGCCCAGCCATGAAAATTGTTTTGCTGTCGGCCGCAGCATTGCTTTTTGCATGCGGCGGGCTGGCGATGAAGTACTCGCAGGGAATGATGCGGGCTTGGCCTTCGGTTCTTTTCCTCGCCTTGTTCGCCGCCGGAGCCAGTTGCCAGGCAATCGCCATGCGATCCGCTGAAATGGGCCCGGTTTACATCTTCGTCCTGGGACTCGAAGCGGTAATTGCCATGGGCCTGAGTGTCGCCATTCTGGGCGAGCGATTAACCGTTGCTCGTGTCTGCGCGGTAATTCTCATCGTAGGCGGAATTGCCCTCCTCGACCGCTAGAGACGAGTTGCCATATCAGACCGCCGGCGAGACACGAGATGCATCATCGTCCGAATGCCCATGCCACCATCAGCGGGAACTCTTCTTGCCAGAATGGGCCACCGTGCAACCCAGCTCGCTCATGCATGACGACATCCGCATCTGCATCGCGGAGGGCATCCGCCCATCTCCTTGCGTTCTCGAGGAAGAACGGCTCCTGCGTGCCGGCCACAAGGTACGCGCGCGGAAGCGGACTCGGCATATCGCTAGGCGGCTTGTAACCGCCGCCTGGTGAGGCGCAGAAGACCGCACCGTAGACATGTGGATGGCGAAGCCCAAGAGCAAGGGCCAGTTCCCCACCCGCCGAGACGCCCAACACCGCGGTACGTTCAGTGGGCAACGCCAAACCGAACCGCGACTTCGTCCATCGATGAACGTCCTCGACGAAGAACTTCTCGTGTGCCGCGAACCGCTCCGGATCAAAGCCCGGTGAGTACTCATGGAGCCGCAGCATCTCATCGTTCAGCCCATGTACACCGACAATCATTGTGGACGGTACGTCGGCCTTCTCGAGCAACCCGCCCCACTTCGAGATCCCCTGACCATCACCGGCGAAGACGATTGCTTCGGGCGGGTCCGGTGGAACGTACACTGTGACCTGCCTTCCACCGTCGTAGTTGAACGTCTCCGTGACAAATTCTTCCGTGTTTGGCCACAACACCCGTCAACTAGCCTCCTCGAAACTGAACCGCATCCCGCCTTCACTGAACTGCTAAATACTTGTCAAACCAGTACCGCGCTGGCCCACACGCGGCTCATAAGCCACCAAACTAAAGTACCCGCAGGCGGTACAAAGATGTCGAGCAGAATTGTTGAGAAAGCGGCAGGGCTCCTTGGTGGATCATCAGGGTTCCTTAATGATTCCCACCGCGCAACCGGCCAGTGATCCGGCGTAGGTCGCGAAATCATACGCGAGCTTGAT
Source organism: uncultured Acidobacteriaceae bacterium (assembly GCA_963795905.1). GTDB lineage: Bacteria > Acidobacteriota > Terriglobia > Bryobacterales > Bryobacteraceae > Bog-105. Next base: position 344,386 of record CAWCJG010000008.1, read on the forward strand.
TTTGCCGCAGCCTGTCGCATACCCTGCACCTTCCCGAGAACTGACCCAAGCTTCACCGCACCATTCAAGGTTTGCAACGTACGCGACCCCGTCGCGACCGATATGAAGTTCGTAACGATTGCGCCCGTCGCCACCGCGTCCGCCATGCAGCGGAAGGTCGGCGAATCCGGAGCGCTTCACTATCTGATGGTAGGATGCGCCCAGCCATGAAATTTGTCTTGCTGTCGGCTGCAGCATTGCTTTTCGCATGCGGCGGGCTGGCGATGAAGTACTCGCAGGGAATGACTCGCGCTTGGCCCTCGGTTCTTTTCCTCGCCTTGTTCGCCGCCGGAGCCAGTTGCCAGGCAATCGCCATGCGATCCGCTGAAATGGGCCCGGTTTACATCTTCGTCCTGGGACTCGAAGCCGTAATTGCCATGGCCTGAGTGTCGCCATTCTGGGCGAGCGATTAACCGTGGCCCGCATCTTCGCGGTCACCCTGATCGTCGGCGGAATCGCTCTCCTCGACCGCTAGCGCCGCCCGGTCTCAGCAATGCCTTCGATCCACAAACCGATCAGGTACCACCAAGCAGTTCCGATTCCTCCCCATAGCAGAAGTCCAAAGACCAAGTTACCGCCCCAAATGAGCCAAAAGCCCAGTACAGAAATTGGGAAATCAGCAAAAAACAATCCTATGAATCCCCAGCCTTTCGCTCCAGCCAGGAGCGGTGTTGCGTGATTGAATATACCGAACGAAGTAAACGCAAAAAGAAGAACATGCAGCCCTGGAGCAAACCACCGAAACCGCAGCAAATTCAACATCAACCGCCACACCCGGGCACAATCGAACCGTGGAAATGAGTGCGTCATATGGATCGGCTCTAGCGCTTCACTGAGTGCTGCTCACGGAATTCGGGACGCGCGCCATGCGCAAAGCTTCACTCCGATCAATGAGCCTTGGCTGCAGGTCACGTCCACGCTCCGGATGTCTGCGTTGGAGTCCGCCACACATATGCGTCGGGCCTTATACCTCCCCAGCCGCTCCCGCAGTATCTCCTCCGTTTTCAAGAACCCGTTAAAATACTTTTCAAACCATTCGATGCTGCGCCGCATCCGGTCCAGATTATCTTCCGGCTTATCGAAAGCATGTCCTTCTCCTTCGCTTGGGTCAGGTGAATCGTCTGTAGATGGTGATACCGCGTTATCACTATTCGCTTGAGAATGATGTCAGACCTGACCAAAGGGACGCTAAGGGCCGAATCGATCATAGCCGAGCTTCAGAACTCCGTTATTTCACCGATCCGAATGCTGCTTGAGTACCCGGGATCATTGATGCAGGCCACTACTGCGTCGGAAAACTCGTTAAGTAAGTGAGTCCGTTTTCGTCGTAGTCGTTTTCGGCTGTGAGGATAAGCGCAAAGCCTTCCCACAAATATGTTACGTTTTGGTGCCAAGGTCGATGTGTGAACTCCTCCGCTATGTCGATGGCACCTTGTGGGCCTGCGGACACCGGTATCCCGTCGCAGGCAAGCTTTATTCGATACACGTCACGTTCTCCTTCTCAGGCCAGCATTGCAGGGGATCGCGAACTTAGATCGATGGCACGGCGTTCCCGCCCTCCAGCCCATCTTCAAAGACGCGGGGCGGGTTCTTAAGCCCGTTGCAATTTCGGCGTCCGGGCGTGCAGGCGCTTACGCCTCGGGGCTCAGTTTCGAGAGTCGGGCTGGGAGCCCGGTGCAACCCAAGGAGCCTGTCCCAGCCGTTCCTTTCGCCAGGGCCACGGTCTGTCATTGCCTGTTCTCGGGAAGCTCGTCCCCGCGACACGCGAGCGGCTTAATGTGGTCCGTGAAGGCGGCTTCGTCACTTGGCTACAAACGCAACACCTGCGGCATGGGATCCGTGTTCATTGAGGTTACGTGCTATTGCTCTTAGCAAGTTTAAGTGAAACGGTTCCAATTCTGCTTGGACGGAATAAGCAGTAAGGAGGGTCATGGCTTAGAGCATGAGAATCGCAGTACTTGCATCATCCAAACTAGCGTACTAGCCTTTAATTCGTGAAGAAACTCCTCATTGCATCCGTGGTGTTGGGTGCTTTTGCTGCAACGCTCCATGCGACTGAAACACTTATAATCGTTTCGGGACAGACCACCTCACCGTCACCTGATCCCGCCGTAGAACCTGCACTGGGCGCAGGCGCTTCCTTCGACGCTATTTTCGCCTACGACCCTGCAGTTGACGGCAGTTGCAGCGGCAACCAGTGTGTGTATCGTACATACTTCTCCAGTCCATTTCAAGGGAATGTGTCCTTTGATATCTCCGGTCAAAACGGGAGCGAGGTCGTCAGCGATCCTATTCCGAGTATCGAGGGTGGGACAGCAACTCTTATAATCAATAGCGGTTCGTCGCCCTCAATTAGTATCGAAGACGACGATGTTGTGTCATATACGCGGCGTCCTGGACTTCCTGCATGGGTACACGGCATCAACGCGAAAATTGATGTATCAGGTTTCGCGAACTCACTGCCTGACTTTCTCAGTTCGACTTCAGATACTGGATCCTTGCCGTCCGTGACCTTCCAAACCGTGCGCGGCGATTTTTCGCTAAATTTTGTTGATGAATTTCGTAATTACGGGTACTCCGGCAATGTGGAATCCGTCTTCCTCACACCCACGCCCGAACCTGTATCGATTGGCATGACCGCGGCGGGATTCGTGCTCGTCGCAGTCGGCATTCGCAAATTCAAAAAGGCTTAGAGCGCGATTCGTTTACGTCCTAAACGTAAACCCGGAGGGGACAGGCGATGCGAGTTGTGCCTGTTCCATACCGAACATGAGGACATAAACGGCAACGAGCAATATGACTGCTATCAGCTTCTGGCGTTTGCGTGTAGCATGGCTTACTTCACCCCCTGTACCACCTTTCCCGACACACGGCTCATAAGCCACCAAACTAAAGTACCCGCAGGCGGTACGAAAATGTCGAGCAGAATTTGTTGAGAAAGCGGCAGGGCTCCTTGGTGCATCATCACGGTTCCTCAATGAATGATTGCTGCCGCGCAACCGGCCAGTGATCCGGCGCATATCGCGAGATCGTACGCGAGCTTGATTTCGCCGCAGCCTGTCGCATACTCTGCGCCTTCGCCGAGAACACAACCGAGCTTCACAGCACCATTCAACGTTTGCAAGGTACGCGAGCCCGTCGCGACCGATATGAAATTCGAAATTCAGTGGGCCACAGATGAGGTCCCCAGGCTGGAGCAATCTAAATGTCTGAGGGGTAGAGGCATGCGCGCAAAAGCTCCTGTCTTTTGGGGGAACACGCTTTTTCAAAAGCATCACCCGGTACGGAGCAACAATGACAAACAGCCACCTGCGATGATTGACAAACCGCATCCCAACAGGAGAGCGCATGCGATAAGGCTCAGAGTGCGACTCCCTGTTTTGTGTGTCCAAATCCAGGATAGAGCCACGACGCAGAGAATTATTATTCCACTCCATGGATCGGGCAGCGATTGCCGGATCACTTCAGGTCTTGCACCTCTCAATGAGACGATCTCTACGCACAGGACCACCGCCGTCAGAGCTAACACGACTGCCGCTATATGGATCTCGCGGATGCGATCCACTTGCACTCCTGCATGAGTCAGTCGCGCACGTAATGGGCGGTCAACATTTCTTGTGATCTCAGCGACGCTCATTGAATTCCTTCCAATCGAGGCAAGTGTCGGTAGAGCAGCGACCGTAGCATCCTGCTCGTTCTCAAGAACCCGCTAAATACTTGTCAAACCATTCAATGCTCCGCCGCATCCGGTCCAGATTGTCTTCCGGCTTATCGAACGCGTGTCCTTCTCCGGGATACACGACCAACTGCGTTGGCACTCCGAGCGCCTTCAGTGCGTGCCAGAATTCGAACGACTGCGGCGCAGGGCACTCAGCATCGGCTTCTCCTACCAGAACCAGCGTCGGCGTCTTCACGTTCTTGATATAGTCGATCGGCGCGCTCTTCGCGTAAACTGCCGGATTGTCGTACACGCTCGCTCCGAAGAACGGAATCATCCATTCGTCAATCGAGTTCTCGCCGTAGTAGCTCAGCCAATCCGCAATGCCCGCGCCCGCAACCGCCGCTTTGAAACGGTGCGTTTGCGTCACGGTCCACATCGTCATGTAGCCGCCGTAACTCCATCCGGTCACCCCCAACCGCTGTGGATCCACCGGAACTTTCTGGATCACGGCATCGATCCCCGCCAGTAGATCCTTCAAATCGCCGCCGCCAAAATCCTTGACATTCGCGCGCGTGAACGCCTCACCTTCCCCATAACTGCCGCGCGGATTCGGGAAGAATACTAAGTACCCGAACGCACTCAGCACCGACATATCGAAATGCGTGTTGGGCCAGGAAGGCGAATGCTCGCTGGACGGCCCTCCATGAACCGAAACCACCATCGGGTAATGTTTGGCCGGATCATAGTGTTCGGGATAAAGAAGCCAGCCTTGCATGTGATACGCTCCGTTCGCCCAGCGAACGCTCTCCGCCTTGCCCCAATGAGGATGCTGTTCGGCATTGATATGCGTAAGCTGTTTCCATTCTCCCGGCGCACCTAGCCATACCTCCGGCGGATCCTGCCAGGTGGACCATACCATTGCGCTCTGTTTCCGGTCCGCAGACAGCGCAAGATCGGGAAAGTTTCCGTCCTCGTGCAGACCGTCTTCCCCGTGCCAGACCGGTTTCGCGCTCCCGCCCGCGGCCGGGATGCGGTACATCGCGCCGCCGCCTTCCTGGTCTGCCGTAATCAGCAATTCGCTGTCGCCCTCCCATTCGAGCGACGACGCGGAAAAGCGGGCGCCCGGCGTAATGTCGCGCGCCACTCCTCCCGAAGCCGAAATGACAAACACATCGCCGCCTACGAATCCTTGATCACTCATCAAGCCGCCAATGAAGGCAACCTGTTTTCGATCGGGAGACCAACGCGGAATCGCAATTTGGCGCTCGCGCGGAGGCGTATAAATCACATGCATGTCGCCGCCGCTCACACTCGCCGTATACAGCTTCGCCACCCACCAGTTGTTATCCGCAGGTCCGGGAGCAGCAATCGCCGCGAATTGGCTTCCGTCGCGCGACCAGTCGTACTCATAAATATTGAGATCCGCCGGCGTGGCCTGCTGAACTTCTCCGCCTTCGGCCGGCATCAAAGCGATCCGTTGATTGTGCAACTGCTCGCCGATCTCTCCTACCTGAGCCGCCCGCGCCGTGAGCGGTCCGCCGCCGCCCCCGTTCTCTGCATATAAAAAGGACAGTTGCTTTCCGTCCGGCGACCACTTCAAGTCATCCGCGTATCCGTGGAGATCGCTGATCTTCCGCAAAGATGGGGCGCTCACGGAAGTCGCGTAAATTTGAAACTGTTCGCCTCGCCCTGGGCGTGATAAAACAGCGAAGCTCTGGCTATCTGGAGACCACGCCACCCGTTCGCTATGCCCGCTGGCGCCTCCGCCGGGTACCGATATTCCCATTGCCGCGGCCTGGGAGCGCGTGTCGTACAGATACAGTTCGTTGCCGGTGCTGCCAGGCACTTCCTGATTCCACGCCACCCATCGTCCGTCGGGCGATATCGAGATGCCGCTGATCCTGTGAACTCTATCGAGATCGTTTAATACGCCTTCGAGCGAAGTGGTCTGCGCCACCGCCTGGGCAGCGCAGAGGAGAGAACAGACCAGGGACACACGGCTCCAGGACATGCATCGATCTTCGCACCGCGCGGAGGGACTTACAAACTTTTCCCGTCAATCCGCGCGCAACGATTCCGCTGGATCCACCCGCAGCGCGCGCCGCGATGGAACGTAGCTGGCAAGCAATGCCGTCCCCAATAGTGCGAGAGAGGCGGCGCAGTAAGTGGGGACATCCAGGGCCGTCACACCAAACAGCAGCGACGACATCACCTGCGTCAGCCCCGCAGCCGCAATCACTCCGATACCCACACCGAGCGCGGTCAGCAATACACCGGAGCGCAGAAACAGGTTGATCACCTGCATCGGGCTCGCGCCGATCGCAACCCGTACGCCGATCTCGCGCCGCCGCTGCGTGACCGAATAGGCGATCACTCCATAGATACCAACCAAACCAAGCAGCAGAGCCATTCCCGCCGCAATCGAAAGCATGACAAGCGTGAAAGACATGGTTGCCAGCGAGCGCGCGACCAGCATCTGCTCTGTGCTCATTTCCGCCACCGGCAGCGCCGCATCCACCGACCAGACTGCCCCGCGTAATTCATCGGCGAACGCCATCTGACCGGCCCGGTTGCTGCGAATGACGTACTTCACGTCGCGGGTCGCGCGAACCGGAGTGTCTTCGAACTGATCCAGCAGTAAAGGCCAGTAAATCTGGCTCGGAACCGGCTTGTTGACCCCATCGAAGTGCACGTTCGCCGCCACGCCGACGACCTCGCGCCATGGCTCGGTGGCCGCGCCGCGAACCTGTTTCCCGAGTGCGTTCTCCGCGCTTCCCCAGTACTCTTTAGCAAGCGCCTCGGAGACGATCGTGACCCTGCTGCGATCTTCGAGATCAGCCCACATATAGTCGCGTCCCGCTAACATCGGGATCCCCATCGCACGGAAAAAACCCGGCGAGACGTACTCATACTGATGAATCGGAACTTGCCCCGCCGAGTAGCTGCGATCGCGTGCGAAGACCATGTCGAAACTGCCGGAGTTGTCCATCGGCACCCGCGAGGTCATCGCGGCCGCGGCAACTCCCGGAAGCGTGCGTATCCGTTCCAGAATCGCCCGCTCGGTCTGTTCGACTAGTGCCGGATTCTGAATCTCTGCCTCGGCGATACTCAGCTGGAACGTTTCCAGATGCGCCGGGTCGGCGAATCCCAATGCCACCCGCGAACACGCCAGCACTGTTCGAATCATCAACCCCGAACTAACCAGCAGAATGAGCGCCAGCGTGACTTGCAGAACCACCAATCCGTTCCTTGTGAAATGGCGTTCGCGGCTGAGGGTACCGCTCCGATCGGATTGACCGATGCCGGGCCGGGCGCCTGTATGCGAGTACTTCCACGCGGGGAGAAAGCCCAACAGCACTCCCGCCACGACGGAAATCGCCAGCGTGAACAGGATCGTATTGCTGTCAATCGCAATCTCGGTCAGTCTCGGCAGGCTTCGCGGAGCGGCAGCCACTAACAGCCGCAGTCCGCCATCGGCCAGCACCAGGCCGATGAGACCTCCCACGACGCCCAGCGCCAGACTTTCCGCCAGAATGTCCCCCGCGAGTTGCAGCCGGCTCGCCCCCAGGGATGCCCGGACCGCAATCTCGCGACGCCTGCCTTCCGCGCGTACCAGCAAAAGGTTCGCGACGTTGGCGGAAGCGATCAGCAGCACAAGTCCAAGCGTTGCCATAATCAGCCACAGCGTAGAACCGATGTCGCCCGTTACGTCATAGGAAAGCGGGCGCACCCACGGCGTCAGGCGCACGCTCTCAAACTGTTGCACGCTGAATCCGGCCGGCGGGCTGAAAGAACGGAGATAGACCGGAATCAAGCGGGACAGATCGGCCTCGGCTTGCTGCATGCTGACGCCCGGACGCAATCGGCCGAGCCCGTCATACGAAAAGTTGCCTAGATGCAGCTTCGCCCGATCGAATTGGAAGGTTGTATACAACGCAGGGGTCTGATCCAGGAACCGGAAATTCTGCGGCAGAATCCCGATGATGCGCCGCAACTCACCATCCACTCGCAGCGAGCGCCCCACCACCCTCGGGTCTCCGCCAAATTCCCGCTGCCAAAATCCATACGAAAGGACGACCGTCTTGGGCGCTCCGGGCTCATCGTCCGGCTGCGCAAGAACACGCCCGAGCGCTGGCTGAACACGCAACAGCGGCAATGCCGCGCCAGTGACGACGACCGCAGGAACTTGTTCGGGCCGCGCAATTCCCGTGACACTCGCCGTTCCCGAGGCCCACAGCCCAATGTTGTCGAATGACTTGTTATGGTCGCGGTACGTGAAGTACAGAGACGGCGCAAGGGAAAGCTGCGGCAATCGCAGACCGGGCGCTCGCAGCGACAACGAAACGAGGCGATTGGCCCCTGCGTAAGGCAGCGGCTTCAGCAGAACAGCGTTGATCACGCCGAACATGGCCGAGTTCGCTCCCACCGCCGCAGCGATCGTGATTAGCGCAACCGCAGTGAAGCCGGGAGATCCGGCCAGTCTACGAACGATCTCTTTGGGACGAATAGCAAATGGCAAAGGCGCCTCCGCTCTGTGTGCCCAGCATCTGCGGGGCCAGACCAGCTATGCGTGAAATGGAGGGTTTAACGAGCGACACTGTCCGGTTCCGAACAGGAAGCATCGAAACCGGACAGCAGCGAGGCGCCGGTTCAGCCCTTCACGACAATGTTGACCAGCTTGTCCGGAACGACGATAATTTTCACGATCTGTTTGCCTTCGAGGAACGCCTTGACACGTTCATTCGCAACCGCGAGCCGCTCCAGCTCCTCGCGGGCTGTGCCAAACGCAGCGTAAATGTGACCGCGCAGTTTGCCGTTGACCTGCACCGGAATCTCGGCAACGTCCTCTTTAGCAAGCTCCGGATCGAAGGCCGGCCAAGGATGACGAAAGACGGGATCCGAATGGCCCAAGACCTCCCAGAGCTCCTGCGCGACAAAGGGCGCGAACGGCGCGAGCATCAGCGTCAGTCCTTCGCACACAGGTCCCACCGAAGCCGAGAGCCCGGCTTCGAGCGCGTACAGGTCATTCAGTAGCGTCATCAAAGACGCAATCGAGGTATTGAAATGCCAGCGCCCGTCGAAGTCTTCCGTAATCCGGCCGATCGTCTGATGCAGCTTACGGATTGCCTCCCGATCCGCATCTTTGGCCGGAGCATCCTGCGAACACCGGTCCGCATTTCGCGTCACAAACCGGAACAGCCGCGCGATGAACCGGTTCACTCCCGACACGCCGTCTTCCTGCCAATCGAGATCGCGATCGGGCGGCGCCGCGAACAGTGAGTAGATCCGCGCGGAATCGGCGCCGAACTTCGCAACCATTTCGTCCGGCGAAACTACGTTCCCCAAACTCTTCGACATCTTCGCGCCGTCCTTGATCACCATCCCCTGCGTGAACAGCCGGCGTACCGGTTCATCGTTCTGGATGGCTCCGATGTCGCGCATCATCTTGGTCCAAAAACGCGAATAGATCAGGTGCAGAATCGCGTGCTCCACGCCACCGATGTACTGGTCGATGGGGAACCACTTTGCAATCAGCGCTGAATCGAACGGCGCGCTCTCATTGTGCGGATCGACGTAGCGATAGAAGTACCAGGACGAGTCGACAAAGGTATCCATCGTATCGCTTTCCCGGCGCGCTTCGCCGCCGCACTGGGGACACTCTACTTTGCTGAATGCAGGATGCGATTCGAGCGGTGACCGCCCCTTGCCGGTAATCACGACTTCGTTCGGCAGCAGCACCGGCAGATCTTTCTCGGGCACCGGTACGATCCCGCACTTGGCGCAGTGGATCATCGGAATCGGGGTGCCCCAGTAACGCTGCCGCGAAATGCCCCAATCTTTGAGGCGGTAGGTTGTGGCCTCCGTTCCAAACCCGTGCTGCTGCGCGAACGCGGCCATGTTTTTCCGCGCCTCCGCACTCACGAGACCGGACCATTCACCGGAGTTCTCGACTGTGCCGTATTCGGTGAAGGGCTCCGTCATGCTGTCGCCGTCCGCCAGCACACCATCCAACGGCCGGATCACGGGTCGTACCGGAATGCCGTACGCGCGGCAAAATTCAAAATCGCGCTCATCATGGCCGGGCACGGCCATGATCGCGCCAGTGCCATAGCCCATCAACACGAAATTTGCGATCCAAATCGGCACCCGTTCCCCGCTGAAAGGATGTTTCGCGAAGCGGCCCGTATCGAAACCTAGCTTCTCGATGTTCCCCGGGTCCTGGCGGGCTGTCGCGTCGATCATCTCCTTGATCTTCAGCTTGCCGTCTTCGTCACGGACCAGCTTGTCAACCAGCGGATGCTCGGGCGCGAGGATCAGGCAGGTGGCGCCGTATATGGTATCGATGCGGGTCGTAAAGACGCGGATGTGCCCAGTCCCGTCCTCGAGCGCAAAATCGACCTCTGCGCCTTCGGAACGGCCAATCCAGTTGCGCTGCATGGCCAGCACCCGTTCTGGCCAGTGCCCTTCGAGCTGTTTCATGTCATCCAGCAACTGTTCGGCGTACGCGGTGATTTTCAGGAACCACTGCTGCATCGCCCGTTGCTCGACCGGGGTCGCTTCATGCCGCCAGCAGCACCCATTGACAACCTGCTCGTTCGCGAGCACGGTGCCGCACTCCGGGCACCAGTTCAGCAGTGCTTCTTTCCGGTATGCCAGCCCGTGCCGGAACATTTTGAGAAAGAACCATTGGTTCCAGCGATAGTAATCCGGCTCGCACGTCGTGACTTCGCGGCCCCAGTCAATCGCGAACCCGAGCCGGTTCATCTGCCGCTTCATGTGCCCGATGTTGGCGAGCGTCCATTCGCGCGGCGGACGCCCTTGCTTCAGCGCGGCGTTCTCCGCCGGAAGCCCGAATGCATCCCAACCCATGGGCTGCAGAACGTTGTAGCCGCGCATCCACATGTAGCGCGCCAGCGCGTCGCCGATGGCATAGTTCCGCACGTGGCCCATATGCAGCTTGCCACTCGGGTACGGCAGCATGGAGAGAACGTAGTATTTGGGGCTGTCCGGCCGGTCGGCTAAGTAGAGCGACTGGTCTTGCGCCCAGCGGGTGCCCCACTTCTGCTCAATCTCCTGCGGGTCGTAGTTTCGTTCGGGGATACCAGCTCCTTCAATGCATTTACATTTCGTAAATCGTCACCCGGTTCGTCGACGGGCGTCTCGAGAATGAACGCTTTTTCACGCAATTCCGGGTGATTCAGGATGCGCCGAAAGCCCTCCAAACCAATATAACCAGCGCCGATGTTCGCATGCCGGTCGCAATGCGACGCCAGCTTCATCTTTGTATCATTCGCATGCATAACCGGAATGTTTTCGAGTCCCAAAGCGGATTTCGCCTCCGTTATGAATTGAGCGAGACCCGCTTCGCCCGCGACGTCCCAACCGGCAACGTAACAATGGCACGTATCGATGCAATACCCAATCGGGATTTCCAAGATAGGGACTCGTGATCTCGCGAATCGTGCGCAGCTCCTCCAGGTTGCCGCCGAGCTGGCAGCCCGCTCCCGCCGTGTTCTCGAGCAACAGCGTCAACCTGGCGGCTCGTTTCCGTTCGTCCGGCACACTTCTCCAGGCGAGCGCAATCGCTTCGGCCACGTTCAAGATGCCCTGCTCCGCCGTGAGCCCTTTGTAGTTACCCGGGTGGGCAACCAGATAATCGGCTCCGATCACAAGCGCCCGCTCAATCTCGCCGGCAAACCCGTCGATGGACTTCGTGCGGATTTCGCCCGGCGGCGAAGCGAGGTTGATCAGGTAGCTATCGTGGATCACCAGCGGGTGGAGATCGTGCCGTTCGCGAGCTCGTTGCAGCAGCGCGACCTGAGTTGTATCGGGGGCCTTGGCGCGCCACATGCGCGGGCTGCTCGAGAAAATCTGGAAAGTATTCGCTCCCAGCTCATGCGCCTTCAGGGCAGCGCGCTCAAGCGAACCGCTGGTCGAAATAATGAATGCCGATTCGCAACTCTCAGCATAGCTTTGCCTGCTATACTGACCGCCGAATAGTGCCCCGTTACTTCACATTGCTCGAAGCCGAAAGCTATCTGCCAGAAGTCGAGCGGCTGCTCATGCGCTGCATTGCGGCTAAACAGGACTACGATCGTGCCGATGCGGCGATCAAAAGCATTTGCACAGAAGATCGCCTTCAGCGGCGGGATGGCGGTGTCGCACGATCGCCTGGCGAACGAAAAACGGACGAAGCAGGAGAGTATCGAAGTGCTGCAAACTGCGGTGCAGCGTTTCGAGGAGATCGGTTGTCTACTGAAAGACGTCGAGACCGGTCTCATGGATTTTCCCACTCTCTACAAAGGGCAGGAAGTTTATCTTTGCTGGAAACTCGGCGAAAGCGGCATTAGCCACTGGCACCGCATCGAAGACGGGTTCGCCGGGCGCAAACCCATCGACGCGGAGTTTCTCAGCAATCACTCCGCGTCTTTATAAACGCAAATCAGGCATGCGCCGCGAGACCATCGGTGAGAACCGAGGACTCGCGCCGGTTCGACTCCGCGTTAGCGCCGGGCGATTTCTGTTCATGGTAGCGCTCCCAGATGGTGTGAAGCATCCGCTGGCCCTCGCTTGTGACCTTCAGAAACACCTGCCGGCGGTCGCCAGCATCGCGCACGCGCTCCACCATTCCTTTCCCCGCCGTGCGGTCGATCAGTTCAACGGTGGTGTTATGCCGGATGCCAAGCGAGCGCGAGATGTCACGGACCGTTGGCGGTCTGTTGCGCTCCCAATGGCTGACCAGCAGCAACAACTCGTACTGCCGCGGTTCTACTCCTGCATCCCGCGAAATCGAGTCGAGGGTCTGCACGAATTGACGGCATCCCAGATAACGTGTAGCTACTTCCTGTTCAGACATATAATTGTTATCTCTTAGCAACCGCTTCGATGCGGCTGAAAACCAGAGTTTCCTTCTTATCCGTCGGCTCTATCACTTCCCGGCTCACCTGCAATGTGTTGTCGTCTTTCAGTTGGAAGTGCCATTCCACCGTGCTGTCCCGCCGGTCGCCTTCAGTCTTTAACATGACCAGACTTGACCCGTCGTACCAGAACGACACCTGCGCGTTGCGGGTGTCCCCGTCGATCAGATGGCATTCCCCCCCGCCCACTGTACATTTAAAGGTTTCGGTCATCTGTTTCCCGCGTTCGCCCATGTAGGTGCGGGTGACAGAGACGTCTTTGCCGTTCTGAGTCACATCCAAAGCCCGAGTGTCGGCATCGCCCGGATTAGAATGCGCCGCGTCGAGCTGCCAATGACCCGCCAGTTCGGGCGGATTATCCGCTAACGCAATTGCACCCGGCGTGAAAACCAGGATCAGTGCAGCCGACAACCAGTAACCAGACATAACCACCTCAGAAGATGTTGCGCCTAATTCGATCGTAGAGCGAATTTGAGTTTTTAGCTCTCGGGTAAACACCTGAGATCGGTCATTTTCTTGTGGTTGGCAACCACTCCTGGTTAAAACGCGACTATCTTCTTTCGAACCGCATACAGCACGATGTCGGCCGTGTTATGCAGGTTCAGTTTTTTCATGAGACTGTTCCGATGCGTCTCAACAGTGTTGGTGCTTAAGTCCAGAGTAACCGCCACTTCCTTGTTGCTCTTACCGTTTGCGAGTAACTGTAAGTACTTCCTTTTCGCGGTCGGTTAGCAAGTCATATGAGTCTTCGAGCCCCTTCTGCTGTAGGGACCGCAGATAATCTTCCAACAGAACCTGCGCTATATCCGGGCTGAAATACGGTTTCCCGCGCCATACGGAATGAACGGCCCGGACTAGATCGACTTCGGCCGAATCCTTCAGCAGGTAACCCTTGGCGCCCGCATTGAGCGCCCGCAGGAGATACGTCTCATCCGAGTGCATGCTGAGGATAATCACGCGGACATCCGGGTTATTCTTGCAGATCTGGCTGGTCGCTTCGATGCCGCTCATCTCGGGCATGGCGATGTCCATGATGACGACGTGCGGCCGCAGGCTCTCGGCCAGCATGACAGCTTCCCGGCCATCCGCGGCTTCCGCCACGATCTCAAAGGTTGGATCCCGCGACAGCACCGAGCGCAGGCCTTGCCGCACAATGCCGTGATCGTCGGACACGAGTATTCTTACAGACGCACTCATGCATTCATCGGGACCATCGGCAGTTGGGTCCGCACGCGCGTGCCTTGATCGGGCTTCGATTCCACAAACAGCTTCCCGCCAAGCTGCGCGACGCGTTCTCTCATGCCGAGCAAGCCCAGACCCGGACGATACCCGTCCGTGTCGAAATCCTATACCATCATCTGCGATATCGATTTCGAGTTCCCCGGCGACGAGCGCAATCCGGATGCGGACGCTCTTGGCCTGGGCGTATTTCGCCGAATTGTTCAGCGCCTCCTGCACAATGCGGTACACACAGATGCTCTGCGTGTCGGAGAGTTGCGACAACGGCGCCTGTACCTCCAGCGAAACGGGCACGCCAAACACCTTCGAGTGCTGGCGCGCAAACCACTCAAGGGCGGCCTCCAGGCCGAGATCATCCAGCATGGTCGGCCGTAACCCCATGGCGAGATCGCGCGTGGAGCGTAAGGCCTGCGCCACCAATCGCTTAGCGAGTTCGAGTTCCTGCCGGATGCGCGGATCTGCGTCCTCCGAAAACAGAAGGGCGTTGCCGATCGAGATCCGCAGGGCGGTCAGCACTTGCCCGACCTGGTCGTGCAGATCACGCGAAAGCGCCCGGCGCTCCTCTTCCTGGGCGCCTACCAGTTGCCGCGAAAGGCCGCGCAGCTCGTTCTCGGCCGCTTGTACCCGCGAATGCTGGATATTCGAGATGCGCTCCAGCGTGTAGATCCGGTAGATACTAATGCCCGCCACAGCGAGCGCAATGGTAATCGTGAGCGCCACCATGCGGCCAAGAAACTGCGCAAACGCGGAAGTTCTGAGATTGATGTCGTGGCGGCGCTGCAGGAAGGCTTCGAAACTCAATTGCGAGATGTCGGACAGCAGCGCATAGGCGGCTTGGCGGCGCGGCACAATTTCCGATTGGATAAACGCGAGCGACTGTGGTTTTTCGGACCCATTGAGGAGCGGAGCGAGCGATTTCCAATACGCTTCCGTTTGCGTGCGGAGCGTCTCAAGACGCGGCAATTGCTGTTCGGGAAGCAGGTCGTGCAAACGGGTGAGATCCGCTGCAGCGGCCCGGTGCTGGCGTTCCATTTCGGCCAGAGCCACGGGTCCGGCGGGATGCGGATCCAGCAGAAAATCGCGCAGGAGTATGGCCGAGTCAGATATCTCGGCCCGGATTCCGGAAAGCGTGTCCTGCACTTCGTGCTCAGATTGGTAGGACTTCGAAATGCCGGAATACGTGTTCCCCGCGCGCACGAAGGCCAGCCATCCGGAAAGTCCAATAAGGATCACCAGGCACCCGAAGCCCAGCAACAGGATCGGCCAGATTCGAATAGCGGGTCGGCGGCTATTTATGCGAAAAGATTCGAGCAACACTCACGGGCCTTCATCATAATTGGACGCACAGGGGATTTGGAATACGGCATTTGCCGTAGATGCATCGAGAGCGAGGCATCCACTAGCATGAGAGCATGCCGCTGGTTGCCGATCCTGTCGCCGTCCGGCAACAAGCGCGCACGCCCTGGTGGCTGTGGCCCAATGTGCTCGCCCTGGATGCGCCCGCCGTCGCCGTGTTGTGGCTGATCCTGTTTACACTCACGCTGCATGTTCATCTGACGTTCGCGCCCGCCACCGGGCTTGGTCTTGCGTGCTGGGTCGTCTACGCCGCCGATTATTTGTCCGATGCTCTGCACGCAAATAGAATTGAACTCGAGGCGCGTCACGAATTCTTTCGCCGCCATCGAACGGCGATACCGGTTGCGATCGCGGGAACTAGCGCCGCTGGTCTCCTGACCGCATCGATGCTGCCAGGCCGTACGCTCTGGCACGGTGCTCTTCTCGGTTCGGGCGTGCTCCTCTATCTGGCCGTTACTCACCTCGCTCCGACGGGCTGGCGTTCCCAATGGCCGCGCGAATTGGCGACCGCCAGCTTGTTCGCGGCTGGCGTCTCGCTGCCTGCCTGGCCCGCGGGTGTAAAGTGTTTTCCCGCCGCCCTGGTTTTCGCATCTCTGTGCTGGATCAACATGTCCTGCATCGAAAATTGGGAGTGGCGCGCCGGCACTAACTCGCATAAACCCTCCTCGTCCGCCATTTGGCTTTCTGCCCGCGTTTCCCACTGCACACTTTTCCTCGCGTGCGGAATGCTGTGCATGAGTTTGCTCTCCGTGATACCGGCAGCCTTCGCCGTCGCCGCGGTTTTGAGTTGCGCAGGCTTCGCGCTGCTCGATAAATCAAGTGAACGCATGTCGCCCAACGCGCTCCGCGTAGCCGCGGATGCGGTTCTTTGCACGCCTGCCCTCGCCCTCATGCTTGAGTTTGCAATCTCATCCATACAATGAATGCCGACCCGATCGCGCGTTGGTATCGCGTCTTCGAATACGCTGCGCTTGGGCGCAGTCTCGAAAAGCGGCGCTTCGCGTTCCTTGATACCGTGTCCGACGCAAAGACGGCGCTCGTGTTAGGGGATGGCGACGGGCGATTTCTGCATCGGCTAATCACTCGAAATCCCCAAATGTATATCGATGCGGTAGACTCCAGCGCGGCCATGCTGTCGCTCGCGCGGCGACGAATCGAGGGCAGGCCGCACCGGGCGGTGCTACGCCACGCCGACGCCCTCACCGTTGCGTTCCCAAGATCCGATTACGATCTGATCGTCACTCATTTCTTCCTCGACTGTTTTAAACAGAGCGATTGTGAAAGATTGATCGCGAGAATCGCGCAACGAGCCGCGCCTCAGTCGTGCTGGTTGATTTCGGAATTTCGCGAACCAGCGAGCGGTCCGGCCCGGTACTGGGCGCGCCTGTGGATCGGCATCTGCTACCTGTTCTTTCGTCTGACCACGGGACTCGCCGTCTCGCGTTTGCCTGACTATGCGCCCGCCCTCGAACGTTGCGGCTACCGACTGGAACGGCAGCAAATCAGCGGCACCGGAATTCTTGTTTCTGAACTGTGGCGGCGCGTGTGCTGATGGAATTTCTGGAACATCTCTGTTAGAGTTACCTGAAAAGAAGCATCCTTAAATTGGAGGACAACGTGGCGTCTGTGGCGGAGAATCGCGATGAAGCAATCGGGAAAGTGTTGCGCGACAGTCACGATTGGCGCCACCAACGGGATCTTATCGACGCGGAACTTTCGCGAGCGGTCATCCACCTGCGAACCGCGGCAACGCAGATTGAAATGCTAATTGCGGGAGAGCGCTGCTCGACCGGTTCGCCGCTCTCCCATATCGATATGCAGCGGCTGCTGCACCTGCTGGCCGAACGTGAGAAAGTGCAGCGCAAGATATCCTCCGCGCAGGACGAGCTGAGGCGACTGCAGCGCGTCGAATAATTCTGTCTTCACGATTCCTAAGCTGCGGGTTCGAGTAGCGCCCCAATAAAACCGGCGAATGTGTGCCCCGATTCGCGCAGCCGCGACCGCTGCCGGAGCCAGACGCGCGTTGCGATCCCTACCGTAATCGCCCGCGAAACGCAGCGTACCACCACTTCGGGCACATGTCGTCGCTCATCCGATATTTTTGGTGCAGCGAAGGCGGCGAATTGCAATTGCCCCAGCTCCTCGCGCCCGAGCTGCTCGTAGTAGGCACGCATCTGCGGGCAATCGGTGCGGCGCGCCAATGCCGCAAAGAAGCTTGCGGCGACGCGGGCGCGGCAGCCGAGCAGAAGCATCACCATGTCGGCCGGCAGAGTATCGATCAGCGCGCCACGCCAATCTCCGCCCGCATTTATATCGCGCTCTCCGCGAGTGACTTCCCGCAGGAAACCACTGTGCCGTTCCTGTTCCCGCACAAACAGGCGGACAGCCCAGGCCAGCGTGCGATCTCCGCCGTCCCCGGCTATGACTTTCGATCTTGAAACCAACAGCTTGCCCGACCGCAAGCTCATCTGCCCAGGACGCACTGCGAGCAGACACTTCATGTGTCGCCGCCCGAATCCGGACGGAACCGGAATCTGCCGGGCCAGGCAAGCGTTCCGGTAGAAGTGATCAATCCACCCCGAAGAGTTCACAAGAGTGATTATCCCGCTAGGAACTTTACAATGTAAAGCCAGTTTTTACTTAGGTAATGAGACTAGGTAATGTAAGCCAGGCGATACAGTCGGATTTGCAGGCGCTCCGCCATCGGCACGAGCGCGATTGAGGAGTGAGAAGAAGGTTAAACCTATGAAGAAAATGCTGTATTCGATACTGCTCACGGCCGTATCGATTCCGATGATTGGGTACGCGATGCCACAGGCCGGTGGCGGCGGTGGCGGAACCTCAGGGGGAGGAGGCGCCGGGGCGACCAGCGCTGGAACGACAGGAACGGCCGGAACGACGGGCGGTGCCACTGCCGGGACGACCGGAGGCGCCACTGCCGGGACCACCGGCGGCGCCACTGCAGGGACGACGGGAGGCCAGGGTACGACCGGGAGCACCGGCATGAGCGGTACCGGAACCGGAGGGCATCACCGGGGCCGACGTCACCGGGGCAACACCGGAGCTAACGGAACGAACGGTACGGGTGGAACGGCGGGCACAACCGGCGGCGGAACCAGCGGAGGAACGACTGGAGCTGGAACCACTGGAGCTGGAACCACCGGTTTCTAAGTGGTGAGTGGTCGCGCCAGTGGTCAGTGGTGAGTGATCAGAATGGACCAGCTTCCGTCGCGGTAGGTTTTGAGGGAACGAACCCAAACTCCAGTGGTCAGGGGTGAGTGGTGAGTGATCAGAACGAACCCGGTGGTCAGAACGAACCAGTGCCGGAACAAACCAGTTTCCGTCCTGGTAGGGTTTTGAGGGAACGAACCCAAACTGCAGTGGTCAGGGGTGAGTGGTGGGTGGTCAGAACGAACCCACCGCTCACCGCCGGCCAGTGAAAGAGCGCAGGGTTTTGGCGGAACGAACCCACAGGCCGACGGCCTGTGCCACAGCACAGCACAGAGTTGGCGTGCGCTGGTTTTGAGGGAACGAAGCCACAGGGGGGCACTCACGCCGCTAGCCCGTCTTTCGTATTCAAATTTCAAATAACTGAGCTGCTCGCGCAGCGAATCCCATCACCTTTTGAGGGAACGAACCCACGGGCCAAAAGGCCTGTGCCACAGTTTATTCTTCGGGTTCGGGTTGGTAGTTATTGACTCGCCATAGCCAGACGCAGACGGGGCAAGGGCAGCCGTGCGCGCCCTGCCCAGTGGCCATGGATGGCCGTTTCAACCAGCGGTGGCGGGCATCGCGCTTGATGTCGTAGTCGATTTCCGATAGGCCGGCATCGCACAACATGACTTCGGCCCAGAATTCGATACGCTTCTCCTCGGTGTAGCGGACGGCCTGCAGGCGTTCGATGGCGCGGCAGGAGCGGTGAAAGGTGCGCTCGTCCTGTTCCTGAAGACGGCGCAGGCGTGTGAGCGTGGCCCATTGTTCCTTAGTCCAAGTGGACGGGTCGGGCGATTCGCTGTTTAGTTTGTGTTCGTAGTTTTCGAGCAGGCGGTCGCTGCGCAGGACCCGCCACTCGGAGTCGATGACGCGCTGGACCAGCCGGACCTCGCTATCACCGCAAGGCTGATACTGGTCTAGCCAGATGTTGCCCGAATGCTCGTAGTCGGCTGGATTTTCGTGCTGGAGGAACTGGATGCGGCGGAGCGGGCAACGCGGCGGTGTGCCGTCCGCAATACGATCTTGATTCATGCGATTTCAGCCGCCGAGTGTGGCAGCGGCTGTTCGCGGGCAGGCCGGGCGGACGGGCTAAGGAATTGATAGCGCGAGGGAAAACTTTTTTCGGCGCAACGGTGAATGCATTTCAAAAGTCGCAAAAATTTTATTTGCAATGAAGGCTAGCACTTAGCGCAAATTTCTGGTTCCGCGCTAACAGGCGGAGGGCAACACTCTGAACGCGGCCGGAGATCCGGTTCGCCCAAGAAAGCCTGTTTATGAGTGTCGTTCTAGCCTACAAGAATTTCGCCGCCAACCGGAACATCAGCCACATTGGTCTGGGAGTCGCGGCCATGAATACCGCCAAGGTGCTCCGTCGTGAAGGCATCCAGGCGCACGTGTGGCCTGTCGTGAATGCGACCGACCTGCGGGACCGCCTGCGCGCGAACCCGGCGCAACACATCATCATTTCCGCACCCTGGATCCCAACGCCACAATTGCAGGCGCTGGCCAATGAATTTCCGGAAGCGCAGTTCGGAGTGACTTGCCATTCGAACGTCGGGTTCCTGCAAGCGGACCGCAACGGGGTGCAGCTTGTTCGCGAACTGATGGAACTGGAACTCGGCACGCACAACATTCACCTGTCGGGGAACTGCCGCCGGTTCTGCGATTGGGTAGAGGCGGCCTTCGCGGCACCTTGCGCCTACCTGCCGAACCTCTACTACGTCGATAGCCACGCAAATAAGCCACATCGCCCGTTCTGCGGTGGAACGCTGCGCATCGGGCTTTTCGGGGCAACCCGGCCGCTGAAGAACCTGATGAGCGCCGCCGCGGCCGCGATTGAGATCGGACGGGAATTGCGAACTCCCGTCGAACTGTGGATGTCGGGCGGGCGCGCCGAGGGCGGCGGAGAAACGGTACTGGCAGCAGTGAAAGAAATGCTCACCGGACTGCCGAACGTGACTCTGATGCTGAACGGGTGGCAATCCTGGCCGAAGTTCCGGCAGGTGGTGGGACACATGCACCTGCTGCTGCAACCGAGCTATACCGAGTCGTTCAACATGGTGACGGCGGATGGCGTCGCGGAAGGCGTAGCGTCGGTGGTGTCCGGAGCCATTGATTGGGCTCCCATGCACTGGCGGGCGGACGTAGACGACGCACGGGATATTGCGCGCATTGGCCGTCAATTGCTCAGCGATCCGCGGGCATGTTCCGACGGGTTAAGGGCGCTCACAACCTACATAGCGGACGGGGTCAACGCGTACAAGACGTACTTCGGCGGCGCTTTGTCGATTTAACGGCCGCGCGACGATTCGGCCAATTCCGGGGCGGCCACGCGGTTGACCACCGCCATGAGTTCATCCGCATCCAACGGCTTACGGATATACCCATCCGCCTCCGGATTGGGCCGCATCTCGGCAGGCAGGAACATGTAAACGGGCGTGCGCGTAATATCCGGCTCGAACTCACGCAGTTGCTGGCACGGACGGACCGTCTCGATATCGCTCATTTCCGCATCCAGCAACACGAGGTCGAACAGGTCGGTCGAAAACTTATCGACCGCCTCCTTGGCGCAATTCGCGGGCGTGACCTGATGTCCGGAGGACTCGAGGAACTTGGTGTTCATGCGCCGACTTGCGGCATCGGCCTCGGCCAACAGAATCGAGAGCCGCTTAGCCGTTCTCCGGTTCGACGTGGCCGCGGTCGCCGCTTTGGCAATAGCCGGGCTCTGCAGCCTAACAGTGAAGCGGAATGTACTGCCCGCTCCGATCTGGCTCTGCACTTCAATGGCGCCGCCCATCAGAGTCGTTAAATGCCGGCAAATCGAAAGCCCCAGTCCGGCACCCGAAACCTTTCGCCCGTCGGATCGCGAACTGGCCTGGAAGGGTTCGAAGATCGTGCTCTGGCGGTCGGCCGGAATACCGATCCCCGTATCCGCCACCGCAAAACTCAGAAGCTGCCCACTGGCGCCATTTTCTTCCACCTTCACCGACAGCATGACACCTCCCGCTGTCGTGAAACGGACGGCATTGTCGAGCAGATTCACCAGGATCTGTCGCAGACGGCCCGGATCGCCAATCGATGCGGGCGGTACCTGGCTATCCAACTTGAAGCTGATCGTCAGGTGTTTTTCGACAGCCTTAGGCTCCAGTATTTTGACAGCCGACAAGGCAATCTCAGCAACCGAAAATTCCTTTTGCTCCAGCCTGACGTCGGCCGACCGCATGCGCGTGAAGTCGAGCACGTCCGCGATCACCTGGGTCAGCCACTCGGCCGAGTAGAGAACGCTGTCCAGATATTGCCGCTGTTCCAGCGTGAGTTCACTTCGGGACGCTAATTCCGCAAAACCGATGATGCCGTTCATGGGCGTCCGGATCTCATGGCTGAGCTTTACCAGAAACTCATCCTTAGCGGCATTAGATGCCTCGCTGGCTTCTTTTTCATGCTGTAGCGAGGTCACCTGGGTTCTGAGTTCGGCGACCGTGCCCAAGGCATGGCGATGCAAGCGCGCGGCCCAAATTCCGGCCGCGAGGCAACCGCACACCGGCGCGAGGAACGCGATCAGGTTGACGGGGCTCGCCAGCCACTGCGCCCAGCCGTTCGCAGGTCCGAAGCTGAAAGTCAGCCAAGCCGGGCAAGCTGCGAAGAATACGTCCACAACAGGCTTATCGGCCGAAACTTCCTTCCGGGTTAGGGTTTTTTCTTGAATAAATCTTTTTGGAGGCTAAAAGTCCAGCCACTCCAGGCGGCCGTCCTGGTCGGGGCCGGAAAGCCAGTTCGTCAGGCGTTCCTCGGAATCCGCGGGAAAGCCGTTGGCAATCAGGTGCTCGGCGCTGGTGACCACTTCGAGCTTCCTCGGCCCTTGGCGCGGACCGCGCCAGCCAGGTCCATGCTCGAAGACCAGATACCACGAGAGCTGGTCGATGGCCGGCCGAAGATCGGAAACCTCGGCCAGATGACAGATCCAGGATCCTTGCGGTGTGGTGAATTCAGAAAGAATGTAAGGGAAAAGACTACGCAGATCGTAAACGGACATCCGCCCCATGGACTCGGGCGGACCCCGGCCTGCTCGCACAGGATTAGTACGAGCCGCTGCCCGGCCGCTGGCCGTCGTCTACGGAACATGGGCGATACCACGGTCATCAAGGTCGACTCGAACTACTCCCCAAAAGGAAAATCGGGGCTCGTGTACCTGGCTTCCGGCAAGAACGTAGCCATGCGGCTCTGGGATGAAGGCCCGAGCGAGAAAACGGAGGCGGTCGCGCGCGAATACGAGACGGTCGGCTATGTGCTTGAGGGCAAAGCGGAATTAGACATTGAAGGGCAAATCGTGCAACTGAAGCAAGGGGATTCCTGGATTGTTCCGAAGGGTGCGCGGCACTCCTACCATGTCCAGGAACACTTCAAGGCAGTCGAGGCGACTTACCCGCCGTACCACATTCACGCCCGGAATGAGTAGATTGTCGGAGAATCATAACACATCTCCCACGCATCAGACAGGTGTATGACTCGGGAAGCCCAGTTGATCCAGGAACGCTACGACGCTTTGATGTTCGCAAAAACGCCGGCGCAGGCCCAGAGGCTGCCCGGACGCTTGCCCGCACGGTTCTTGGCGCGGAAGCCGACCAACTCTCGCTCGAAGAATCGATGCGCCGCTGCTGCCGCATTCTTCGACCCGCCGCCGACCAGCGGGATGAATCCCGTTTCGAAACGGAGTTCGTCGAATTGGCCTTAGGCGTGTTCGACCTGCATCGCGCAGCCGCATAAAATACGGCTGGGCAAAGCGATTTCTTATCTTCCGAAGAACTCAGCGTTCCGCTGCGTGAAGCTTGCCCATTTTTCCGGCAGATCGTCCAGCGCGAAGATAGCAGAAACGGGGCAGACGGGCACGCAGGCCCCGCAGTCGATGCACTCGACCGGGTCGATATACAGCAATTCTTCCGATTCGAATTTCGCCTCGTCCTTTTTCGGGTGAATGCAGTCCACAGGGCAGGCGTCGACGCATGCGGTGTCCTTGGTTCCGATACAGGGTTCGGCAATTACGTAAGCCATTCTGGGTGCGGGATTCCTTAAATCTTAGGGATAGCATACCCGTCATTCGCCGACAAGGCCGCGCAGCGAGCGGCGAATTTGGCAAGCGTGAAAGTGGTTTTCGCTCATTAATTTACGCATCGCGAGGCATGCGCCTTCTATACTACGGAGGAATGTTTCGAAGGTTCGCAAGGCCGTTTTTCCAGCAGCCGGGCTAGGCACGCGTTTTCTTCCGGCGACCAAGGCCATCCCCAAGGAGATGCTGCCTCTGGTGGACAAGCCGCTGATCCAGTATGGAGTGGAAGAAGTCACGCAATCCGGTTTAAACGAAGTCATCATCATCACGGGCCGGGGCAAAAGCTCAATCGAAGATCATTTCGATATCAGCTATGAACTCGAGCAGTTGCTCGGGTCGAAAAACAAACGCGAGATGCTGCAAATTGTCCGGAGCATCTCGGACACTGCGGAAGTCGTCTACACGCGCCAGAAGGAAGCTTTGGGACTCGGCCACGCCGTTCTGAAAGCTAAGGATCTGGTTGGCAACGAGCCGTTCGCCGTCGTGCTTTCGGACGATGTGATCGATTCGAAAGTGCCCTGCGTGAAGCAGTTGATGGATGTGCATGCAGCGTACGGAGCGAGCGTGCTGGCCTTGATGGAAGTGCCACGCGAGCAGATTTCCGCCTATGGCGCAGTGGCAGCCGAACCGGTTTCCGACGATCGATTCGGCGGCCGGTTGTTCAAAGTGCGCGATATGGTCGAGAAGCCGAAACCCGCTGAAGCGCCATCGAATCTCGCAATCATCGGCCGATACCTGCTGACGCCGAGCATCTTCGCCTCGATCGAAGCCGTGCCTCCAGGCAGCGGCGGCGAAATCCAGCTCACGGACGGCATGAAGCATCTGCTGAAAACGGAGCCTATCTACGGCCTGAAATTCGAAGGCAAGCGCTTTGACGCGGGGGACAAGCTGGGATTCCTGAAAGCCACGGTGGAGTTCGCGCTCAAGCGCGACGAGTTCGCTTCGGCATTTCGCGAATACCTGCAAACACTCCCGCTTTAATGGCCCGGGCGCGTCTACGCGATAATCGCAACATGTCAGGAGTGAGGGCACTTGGAGCAGCGGCGTTGCTGCTGTCCAGCATCGTTCGTAGCGTCCGCCGCCGCTGGAGACGGCCAGCGTCACCATACAGGTGGTGAACCCGTTCGATAAGCCGGTGGACAACGCCGAGGTGATTCTGGATTTTCTTGGTTCGCACCAAGTTGCAAAGTTAGGCAGAAAACAGCGCGTGCACTGGGAAATGCGGACCGATCAGCAAGGGATCGCGCACTTTCCTCCGATACCGCAGGGCACGGTGCGCGTTCAGGTGAACTCCAAGAAATATCAGACGTTCGGCGACAAAGTACGAGATCGATCAGACCGAGAAGACCGATCGATATCAAGCTGAACGATCCGCAACCGCAGTACAGCGCGCACCCGCCGCTCAAGCCGAAGGATCAATAGCGATCAGGTCGAT
Source organism: uncultured Acidobacteriaceae bacterium (assembly GCA_963795905.1). Taxonomy (GTDB): domain Bacteria; phylum Acidobacteriota; class Terriglobia; order Bryobacterales; family Bryobacteraceae; genus Bog-105. The sequence continues at coordinate 369,351 of CAWCJG010000008.1, forward strand.
TTCGACCGCACGTCGCGCGGCAGACGAGCCACTTCGACGGTCGTGCGCGCCGGCGGATTCGTCCGGAAGAACTGCGACGTAGGCTTCATTCATCGCCGCGAAATCATTCATGTCTTTCAGAAACACTGAGGTCTTCACGACGTGCTCCAGCGTGAGTCCCGCCGCTTCGAGCACTAACTTCAAATTCTGCATGACGCGCGCAGTCTGCTCCTGAATCGATCCGGTCACGAGCGTGTTGGTCACTGGATCCAGCGGCACCTGGCCGCTCAAGAAAATACAAACCCATTCGCCTTCACTGCCTGCGAGTAAGGGCCCGATGGAGCCGGGCGCATTCGTAGTGCTGACAATTTCTTTCATGCGGTTCTATTTTGCCGCCGCGGCATCGTTTCGAGACGTGCCCACCCAATCTGAGAGCCGCTGAATGCCGCGTTCTCGCGAGGAATCGATCGTAGATTGTCGCGCGACGAGCAGACGGAGCCCGCGGATCGATAAAGGTCGCGGTGCCGACTTGGACGGCGGCCGCGCCCGCGAGCAGGAACTCGGCGGCATCGCAGCCGTTCGCAATCCCGCCAAGCCCGATGACAGGAATCCGTACCGCTTGCACCGCTTCGCGCACCATACGAAGTGCGATGGGCCGGATGGCCGGGCCGGAGAGTCCACCGAAACCGGCTCCGATGCGCGGCGTTCTGGGTCGCGGCATCGACGGCCAGCGATACGAACGTGTTCACTAATGAGAGCGCGTCCGCTCCCGCACTCTCCGCAACGCTTGCGATGGCGTCGATGCGCGCCACATTGGGCGACAGCTTCACGATCACGGGCCTGCGTGCGACTTGCGCGCACATCGCGAGACGAGCTGCGCAAGCGCCACCGGATCATTCGAGAAGAACATGCCGCCATCTTCCGTGTTCGGGCACGAAACGTTCAATTCGTAAGCCGCGATCCCGTCCGCGCCTTCGAGTTGCCGCACGACTTCGACATAATCGGCGGCCCGGTAGCCAAACACATTCGCGATGACCGGCACGTGTATACTGGCGCAACTTCGGCAGCTTGCTCCGATGAACGCCGCGACACCGACGTTCTGCAGGCCGACGGAATTGATCATGCCGCCTTCGACCGGCCAGAGACGCGGCGCGGGATTACCGGCGATTGGCTTCGGGCGACAGACCTTTCGTGACGATGCCGCCGAGCTGGTTCAGATCGAGAATGGGAGCGAATTCCAGTCCGTAGCCGAAGGTTCCCGAAGCGGCGAGAACGGGATTGCGCAGCCGTATACCGCACAGCTCAGTTTCTAATAAGCGGATGGCATTCAGCCGTTTGGGCCGCAATTCGGGCAGCGCAGGCCGTTGATGCAATCCCAGCGTCTCGCGAATATCCGATTCGCTCGTCTGGAAATTGCCGATGGCGAAGCGCAGAGTGAACTTGCCGTCCAGCACGGTATGCGAAAGAAACGCCTTGCCCGAGGCATTGACTCCATCGAGCAATTGCCGGTTGAATTCGTTGCCGCCCTTGTGCCGGAAACACACTAACGAAAGCGGAACGGGCGCGGCGACCTCGAAGTCGGGATCAGCCTCCACCAGCGACTTCACGAGTTGCGCCAAGCGGATACTCTCCCGCAGCATGGCCTGGATCCCTTCCCTGCCATAGTAGCGAAACACGTACCAGAGCTTCAAGCCGCGGAAGCGGCGGCCCAAGTTGCATGCCGTATTCCATGAAGTTGACGGCGCGGTCGTCCTCGGCGGTGCGCAGATACTCCGGATTCAGTTGCGCCGCGCGGCGAAGCGCATCCGGGATAGCGCGTGTACAGCACGCTGCAATCCACTGAGATGTAGCAGCCATTTGTGCGGGTTGATGACGAAGGAGTGCGCGCGTTCGACGCCGTCCAGGATGTCGCGTATTTTCGGGCAGTATGCCGGCCGCGGCACCGTAAGCGCCATCGACGTGCAGCCAGATTCCATGCCGCTCGGCGATATCGGCGATTGCGGGAACCGGCTCAATCGCGCTGGTAGAGGTCGATCCGATAGACGCCACGATGCAGCAGGGGCGCTTGCCGGCGGCGATGTCCGCCACAATTGCCTGTTCGAGCAGTTCGGGCCGCATCCGGTACTCAGCATCGACCGGTATCTTGCGCACGTTCCGCTGCCCGAAGCCAAGCAGGATGGCAGCCTTTTCCGCCGACGAGTGCGTGTGCTCCGAGATGTAGACCGTCATATCGGCTCTCATTCCCTCGGTCCGGCAGTTGGGATCTGCCCATTCACGCGCTGCCGCGAGGACATGCATGACAGAAATCGATGCGGTGTCGTAGGTGATGCCGAAAAACTCGTCCGGCAATCCAAGCCATTGCCGAAGCCAGCCCGTCGTCACCTGCTCCAGTTCGGTAGCCGCGGGGGACGTCTTCCAAAGCATTGCGTTGATGTTCAGCGCGGACGTCAGCAGGTCAGCCAGGACGCAGGGCGGAGGAGACGAGTTGGGGAAGTAGCCGAAGAAGCGCGGATGGTTCCACAAGCGTCAGGCCGGGGAAAATGACATTCTGGAAATCGTCGAAGATGCGCTCGAGCGGCTCGCCTGTTTCTGGAGCGCTCGGCTGCAGTTTCGCCGTGATTTCGCCGGGTTTAACAGCGGGCAGCACGGGCAATTCCCGCACGTTCTGAAAGTAGCCGGAAATCCAATCGAGGTGCCGATCGGCGTGCTTTTTGAATTCTTCCACTCTCTTTAAGTTCTCACGGCGGGCAACCAGTCCGAGAGCCAGGCGCGGAATTCCTGTAGCAAATCGGTGGCTTCCGGGCCCAGCGGGACGGCCAGTTGAGCGGGCAGCCATCCACGGAAGTCGGCCGCGTATTTGATCGCTACGGAGGCGGGAAATCGCCCCACCCAGACCAGAAACTCGTCGAGTTGGGCAATCAGCCGCTGTTTGGCTTCGAGATCTCCACGTGCGAATGCCGCCTGGATGAGCACCAGCAGTTCCGGAATTGCGGCCGCGACGCCGGAGACGACCCCATCCACGCCCGCGCGGAGGCCGTCGGCGTAGATCGATTCGTTGCCGACGAGCGCCTGGAACGGCCGCCGGGCTCTCAGGCTCAGCAGGGCTTCAAACTCAGTCCAGCTTCCGCTAGAGTCTTTGATGCCAGCAAATTTGCCCGACCCGAGGAATTTCTCTTTCAGCGCAGGCGATAGCGCGTTGGTATACACGGGCAGGTTGTATAAGTAAACCGGGATCGACAGCCCTGCCTGCGCGAGGAAATCGAAGTAGAATCGTTCGATCTCGCTGTCCTCGTAGCGATAGAAATAGGGAGGCATCAGAAGTACCCCAGCGGCCTGCGCACTCTCAGCCTGCTGCGCCAGATCGACCGCGCCGCGCAGCGAGGAGTGGGATACATTCACGAGCACCGGAACGCGACTGCGCTTCACACCCAAGCTGACGACGCGCATGCGCTCGTCGAGGTCATAGTGTACGAACTCGCCCGTCGATCCGAAAAGCACAATTCCGTTGACGTGCGCGCGGCAAATCCGGTCTATGTATTCGAGGAACGCGGACACGTTCGTATCCGTCGAGTCATCGTTTCTTGGAGTCAGGATCGCCGCATACACACCGGCAGCCGGCGCCGGCTCGTCCGCTTTTCCCATGCAAAATTCTAATACGGGATCTATTCGTCGCGCAGAATTTGAGCCGGGGTGATGCGCGCCAGCCGCAAAGCCGGTACCAGGCTGGCAAGGCAGGCAAGCGCCGCGAGTACGAGAAATGCGGCTGCATACGTAGCAGGATCGGTTGCGGATATGTTCCAGACAAGGTCCCGTAGTAACCGGGAAGCAAAAACGGCAGCGCCCGTGCCCAGCACCAAGCCCGCGAAGGTGACTATAACGGCGGGCGCGATGCATGTCGCAACGACGCGGCCGATGGTGGCTCCCAGGGCAATTCGCAAGCCCATCTCCCGATTACGCTCGCTGACTGCTTGCGCGACGAGTCCATAAATTCCGATCCCCGCCAACAACATTGCCAGGCCGGACACAACGGAGATGAGCCACGCGCGGTAGCGCACTGGACCCAACGCCTTTGCGCGAGTCGATTCGATCGATGAAACATCGGCAAACGCCATGCCGCGATCCACAGACTGCAAGGCCTTCTGCATCGCTTCTTTTGCTGCTGCATCGGAACGATTCATCCGCACCAGCCACACAGGGGAAAACCATTGATTCGCCAGCGCCAGAAGCGGGGGTGGGAACTGATCGACAGGAAGGTAGACCTCGGGATAGAAGCTTAACGGAAGCGTACCGTCGAGGTGGTTGTTTTCCTGGACACTATTTACCACTCCGATAATTGTCGAGGTCTGGCCCGGGAACTCGAGGTTTGCGCCGACTGGAGACTGGTGCGGCGAGTACATTCTGACGAACGTCTCATTGACGACGACTACACGAGGCGACTGCGCATTATCAGCAACACTGAACGTGCGGCCGTTCAGGCGGTGGATGCCAAGCGTTTGGAAATAGCTCGGGGTGACGTAGTTCAGCTCGACTCCCGCCGGCACGGTTCGACCATTCAGTTGGACCCTTCCTTGGTTAATTGGGCGAGTATACGGCGCAGCCAAGGCCACTGCGGCCGAGCGCACGCCTGGAATCTGTTCGATGCGGGAAGTACTGTCTTTGAATAGTCGCGCCGCCACGACCGGCTCTGCGTAGCGCGGATCGGCGAGCGAAGCCGATGCGACCAACAGACCCTTGCTATCGAAACCGGGATAGGGGGCAATCGTGCCCAAAAAGTTCCTGACGAGGAGTCCGGCGGAGGTAATCAACAGCACGGTAAGCGCCACTTCCGCGAAGACCAGAACGTAACGTGTGTACCCGCGCCGCTGTCCGGCACTCGTTCGACTCCCTTTTGCAAGCGTGGTCTGCAGATCCACGCGGCTCGCCTGAAGCGCCGGGACGAGTCCGAAGAGTAGACTCGCGACAAATGACATCGCGACTGTGACGATGAGAACGCGTTCATCCAGCCTGACTGCCCCGAGCAATGTAAACTCGCGCGGGTTGAATTGAACGAGCTCGTGAAGAGCCAAGCGGCCGATCCAGACGCCCAATCCGGCTCCCAGTACGCCCAGCAGAATGCTCTCGGTCACTAGCGACAATACGATTCGGAATCTGCCCGCGCCCAGAGCCGATCGAAGGGCCAGTTCCCTGGTGCGAGTCGTCGAACGCGCAAGCAGCAGACCCGCAATATTCACGCAGCCGAGCAGCAGCAGGGCTATAACGGCGCCCCACATGACACGAATGCCGGTGCGTATGTCATACACCAGCCCAGCCTGAAGCGGTAGCGCGCGTTCTTCCTCGACTTGCGTCTTCGGCAAGCCCTTCACGCTGCGTATGTAGTCGGTGAGCGTCTTCAACTGAGCATTCGCCGCCGCGATGGTTGCCCCGGGTTTTAGGCGTGCGAGAACACCATAGTTGTCACCCGGAGCCTTCGCCTTCCGTGGAGGGACGAAGGGGTGTAAAGAGATCTGGCTCATCCGTGCTGCCGAAGTCGCTGACCGGAATGGCGCGGAACTTTGGGGATGTTACGCCGATCACGGTGTACGCGCCGCCGTTGACGGTAATGGATCTACCGATAACGTCCGGCGCGCGATGGAAGGCACGATGCCACAGGCCATCGCTGATCACGGCAAGATCGGGCCCGTTCGGAACATCCTCCTGCCGCGAGAACTCGTGGCCTGACTGCAACGGCACTCCAAGGATTCTGAAGATTCCGGCGCTAACGCGCTGCAGGTGGATATAGCTTGCATGATCGGTCGTCGAGAGATTCGCCCCGAGTGTGGGCCCATAGGCAGCAGTGTCCAGCAAAGTTGCGTGGTCGCGCACGGTGGCCAGCTGAACGCCATCGAGCGCCGTGTCAAATTCAGGATCGCCGCGATAGGTCGCAACGAGAACGAGCTTGTCCGGATGCGGATAGGGCAGCGGGCGGAAGAACAGTGCATCGACGACGCTGTAAACGGCGGTGTTCGCACCGACACACAACCCAAACGTGAGGACCACACAGAGCGTGAACAGCGGCGATTTTCGCAACTGCCGGATAGCCTGCCGCCCGTCCTGAGCCACCACCTCCAGCACCCGCACGCCGCGCGCGTCACGGCAATGCTCTTTCATCTGCTCCGGTCCCTGCAGTTGTAGTCGCGCTAAACGGCGCGCTTCCTGCCTGGTTTTCCCAGAGCGCACGTGTTTGTCGATTGCGTGCTCGATGTGAAAATCGAGTTCCGCTTCCAGATCCTGCTCCGCTTGGGATCTGCGCAGTAGCGCTCGTAACCGGTAAAGCAAATCGGTCAGCATCAGTTCGCACCGGCCGTAGCCGGCATCTTCCCCTTACACTTCGACAGCAAAGATATCACGGCTGTTGTCGAAGTGCAAGGGAAAGAGGCTGCGACGGGCCGCTACGCCTTGACAGAATTGGTCCCCTTTTTGCATTACACTAGCTGGACACCAGGAGGGTTGGGTTATGTGCATCAAGTTGTGGACGATTGCGGCCTGCTTCGCGGCCGGGCAGATGCTGTTTGCGGGCGAGGTGAGTTACCAGGAAACGACCAGGATCACCGGCGGCTCGATCACGGGGATGATGAAGCTCGCGAGCGCTTTCAGTAAGAACGCGCCGAAAGTCGGCGAACCAGTCGTCAGCACCGTGGCGGTGAAGGGCGACCGCATGGCCCGGGAAAGCCAGGACGCGATTGACATCACCGATCTCGATGCGAAGACGATGACGCATGTCGACAAAATCAAGCACATCTACTCGGTCATGACTTTCGAGCAGATGAAACAGGCGTTCGAGCGGGGGATGGAGCAAGCGAAGGCCGAGCAGGCGAAGCAAACGACGGAGCAGCCGAAACCGGGGGATCCGAACGTCGAGATGGGTTTCGAAGCGCACGTGAAGAAGACCGGCGCCACTAAGCAAGTTTCTGGCCTTGACACAAATGAGACAATTCTCACCCTGATGGTTAACGCAAAGGATAAAACGAACGGTCAGCAGGGCGCATTCGGGATCACCAACGACATGTGGATGGCGGACGAAATCCCCGGATACGAGGTAGTGCGCGATTTCGAAAAACGCCTCGGTCAGGAACTCGGATCCACCTTTTCGGGTGGACCGGATTTCACGGCCCTGATTAAGCAGGCCCAATCGAGTGACGCCATGCGGCAGATGGGTAAAGAGATGAGCCAAATGAAGGGCGTCCCGGTGCTGCAGGTGATGCGGATGGGGATGTCGGCCAATGGCCAGCCGCTGCCCGCCGCCAGCGAAGCGCCGCTTCCGAAACAAGACGATTCCGGCAACAACATGGGGGCGCAAGTTCAACAGGCCAGCGCGCAAGTGGCGCAGCAAACGGCGTCGCAGGAAGCAAGCTCCCGTATCAAAGGAGCGTTCGGTAGCAGCCTCGGCTCGGCGATCGGAGGCTTCGGTGGATTCGGACGCAAGAAGAAACAGACTGCGACGTCGGACACTGCCACAAACTCGACCGCGGCTAGCACGCCGGCGAGCACGAACACGGCTGCCACTGCCGCTACACCGCAATCCGTCATTCTGATCGAGTCCAGCACCGAAATGGGGAATTTCAGCAACCATGTGGATGCGGCGGCTTTCGCCATTCCAGCCGGCTACAAGCAGGTCGATCCTCCGGTTTTGCAGCGCAAGAAGGATTAAGAATACCCGCTAAGCTACGCTGGAAGCAGCGCGGGGTTTTCGTTTTTTGGAAGAAGAGGCACTCGGCAAAGCTTATGATTCGCGGCTCATGCGGAGGCTTCTTACGTACCTCCGGCCGTATTGGGCGGTCGTGTGCGTCTCGATGGTCCTGCTGCTCGGCGATTCGTTGCTGCAGATAGCGGGACCGCTACTCACCAAGACCGCCGTTGACCGTTATTTCGTGCCCACCACGGTCCGCACGCTGGCGCTGCCGTTCCTCGATCCTTATTTGTCGAAGGACGCCTTCACCGGCCTGGCGCAGCTCGCGGGTCTCTACGCGCTGACTCTCCTGCTTGGCTTCTTCCTTGATTTCGGGCAGACCTATATGATGCAGTGGACCGGGCAGAAGGCCATGTTCGATCTGCGCCGACAGCTCATGGCGCATCTGCAGACGCTCGACATCGCGTACTTCGATGTGAATCCGGTGGGCCGCCTGGTCACTCGCGTCACCACCGATGCCGATGTGCTGAACGATTTGTTTGCCTCTGGCCTGGTGACGATCGTGGGCGATCTGCTGATGCTGTCCTTCGTGATCGTCGCGATGGTGCGCCTCAGTCCAGGCATGACCGGCGCTGATGCTTGCCGTGATGCCGATCGTCGTGCTGGTCACCATGCAATTCCGCCGCACCGCGCAGCAGAGCTATCGCCGCATCCGGGTCGCGATTGCGAAGATCAACGCCTATTTACAGGAGCACGTCGCCGGCATTACGGTTCTGCAGTTGTTCAATCGCGAAGCAGCGGAGCCGCGAAGAGTTCGAACACATCAATCGCGATCACATGCTGGCCTACAAGGATTCGATCCTCGCTTACGGCTGGTTTTATCCGGTCGTGGAGTTTCTTGGCATGCTCGCGCTGGCGCTGATTCTCGGCTATGGCGGGTTCCGGATCCGCCATGGAGCACTCACCCTCGGCGTATTGGTCGCCTTCTTCCAATACGGTCTGCGGTTCTTCCGGCCCATTCAGGACCTGAGCGAGAAATACAACATTCTGCAGGGCGCGATGGCGGCCTCCGAGCGTATTTTCAAACTGCTCGACACGAAAGCGGCCGTTCTCGCGCCGGCACAGCCCGTTGCCTTCCCCGCAGGTTCCGTAGACATCGAATTCGACCACGTCTGGTTTGCCTATAAGGGCGACGATTGGGTCCTGAAAGACGTCAGCTTCCGGGTACCTGCGGGCGAGACGTTCGCGATTGTCGGCCACACCGGAGCGGGCAAGACTACGCTGACGAACCTTCTGCTGCGCTTCTACGACGTGCAGCGCGGCGCGGTTCGCATCGGCGGCATCGATGTGCGCGACTTCGATCCGGCCGAATTGCGCCAGCATTTCGGCGTCGTCCTGCAGGATTCGTATCTGTTTACCGGCACCATTGCCAGCAATATCCGCCTCGGGACCAGGCGCATCACCGACGGCGAGGTACGGGAAGTGGCGGCCGAAGTCAATCTGCTCGATTTCGTGGAAAGTCTTCCCGAACAGTTCGAAACGCCCGTCCGTGAGCGCGGGAATGGCTTCTCTACGGGGCAGAAACAGCTCATCAGTTTCGCTCGCGCCCTGGCGCACGACCCGCGGATCTCTGATCCTAGATGAAGCGACCTCCAGCGTCGATACGGACACCGAGTTGCGCGTCCGTTCGGCCCTAGCCCGCGTGGTTAGCGGCCGCACCTCGATTGTCATCGCGCATCGCCTGTCGACGATCCAACGCGCGGACCGTATAATCGTGATGCATAAGGCCCAGTTGCGAGAATGGGCACGCACCAGGAATTGCTCGCCCGGCGCGGCATTTACTGGAAGCTCTACCAATTGCAGTACAAGGAGCAGGAGATTGAACGGCGAGAGGAGTTTGCTCCCCAGCAGCAGCAAACAGTGTAAACCGCCTAAATGGCCGGTTCGCAAGTTCGGCGGCCTACGCGTCCGATATAAGTTGATCGTTCTGCACAATCTGTTCTTTTTTGTGCTGGCGGCGGCAGTCTACCTATCCGTCATCCCGATCTTTTCCGAGCACATCGAGAACGCGATGCAGCGCGAGTTGCATCTGCTTGGCCAGGTGCTCGACCAGGCTCCCGCCGTGATGGCGGGTGAGCCACAAGTCAGCGAACTTTACGACCTGCAAGTCGGAAGCGCCGCCGATCTGGGGCTTCCGGCCGAGGGGCTTGCATTCCTGAGCGCGAATCCGTCCGGGACCTGGCGGCAAGGCGAAACGGTACTTTTTCATGCCGGCAGCCATCCGGGTGAATACCGCCGCTCTGACGTTGCATACCGAGTTCTACGCCAGGGTGCTGCGCCAGGCGCGCATGACGCTGTTCGTGGTGCTCGGCTGCATCTATTCACTGTCGATTGTGGTGATGGAATTCATCATCATGCCCCAGTTCGTGTACCAACCGTTACGCCTGATGCTGCAGGCCGACGAAGCCACCCAGCGGGACGATCGCAAGCACGAGCTGATCGACGATCAATTCATTCTGCACGACGAAATCGGCCAGATCATGCATTCGCGAAATGCAACGGTGGCGCAGTTGCGCAAGCAGGAAGACGATCTCGCGGAAGCCCTGCAGCGGCTGGAAGAGCAGGATCGCCTGGTTAGCCTCGGCATGTTGAGCACCAGCGTGGCGCATGAACTGAACACGCCGCTTGCCGTCTTGCAGGGGAGCATCGAGAAGCTGCTCGAAACCAGCCGCGATACGCAAACGGTAGACCGGCTCGAGCGCATGTTGCGGGTGACTCAGCGCCTTCGTAAGATCAGTGAAGGCTTGGTAGATTTCGCGCGCGTGCGGAAAGAGGCCCGCGCGAATGTGTCGCTGCGTCCAATCATTGAAGAAAGCTGGAACCTGGTGGCGATCGATGAGAAGGCCGCCGTGGTCACGTTCCGCAACAATGTCCCCGAGCAGGACGCCGTCGCCGGCAATCCGGACCGCCTGGTGCAGGTGTTCGTAAATCTGATTCGCAACGCCTTAATGGCGGTTCCGGCGGGCGGAACCATCAGCGTGCAATCACGGCACCATCATAGGAACGGTCATGCCTGGGTCACATGCACAGTACAGGACGATGGCCCGGGCATTCCCGCCGACATCCTGCCGAATTTGTTTGAAGCCTTCGTCACAACGCGACTCGACGCCCGCGGAACGGGACTCGGCTTGACCGTCGCGGAAGGCATCGTTACCCAGCATGGCGGAACCATTTCCGCCGCCAATCGGCCGGAGGGCGGTGCTCGCTCGAAGTAATGCTCCCCGCTTCCGAATGACAATGACAGAAACCGCAACAGACCTGATCGATGTAGCGGTCCTCGACGATGACGTCGATTTCCGGACCTACATTGAAGACCTGCTCGGGGATGAAGGTATCTACACCGTACAGAGCTTCGCAATTCCGGACGAATCTGTACGCCGCCGCCGAGATCAGAGTGCCGGATATCGTGCTGCTCGATATGAAAATGGGCGCGGTCAGCGGCGCGAAAGTCGTCGAGCACCTGCTGGCAGCGCTGGCCGGAGATGTGCATCATCATCGTGACGGGCTATCCGTCGCTCGAAGATATGCGCGCGACTTTTAAACTGCGCGTGTTCGATTATCTGGCCAAACCTTTTTCGCTGTCGCAGTTGCGGCAAACACTGCAAAACGCGATTGAGCAATACAGCTTGGGCCGCGCCCCGCAGGACCGCCTGCGCGAGCGGCTCGGACATCGCATTAAGCTGCTCCGGGTGGAGCGCGACTGGTCGCTGAAGGAATTAGCTGCCGCCACTAAACTAAGCGTGTCGCAGATCAGTTCCATTGAGCGCGGGGCCAACCTGCCCAGCATCGAAAGCCTGCTCGCGATCTGCAAGGCATTCAACCGCAAGCCATCCGAGCTACTCGCTTCGATCGATTTTTGAGGGCGGGCTCGCCTGTTTCAGCCGCCGATCGAATACATCGGCCTCTGCGGTGCGATGAAGGTAAGCCGGTTGATCTCATGCCCGGCCCATTTACTGCGCACGGTCTCGCACATAGCGTCCGCAAGCGCTGCGGGATCTGGAATCAAGTGCCGGATGGCCGTTTCTTCGCGCGCGAACAAGCAGTAGCGCAACTTCCCATCGGCGGTCAGACGCAGCCGGTTGCAGTTCATGCAGAAGGGCCGCGATACGGAGGCAATAAAGCCGACCTGTCGCCCGTCGGAAAAGCGGTATTCGGTTGCCGGCGCACGCGGATCCGCATCCGGCACAGGCGTCAGCGGGCCGAATTCGGACGACAGCCGGCGGATCATTTCATCTGCCGTCAGCACCCGATCGAGCGACCACAGATTCTGCGCATCGAGCGGCATGAATTCAATAAACCTGGCTTCAAATCCTCGTTCGCGGGCAAAGCGGACCAGCGGGATGAGATCGGGTTCGGTGAGCCCTTTTATCGCGACCGCATTTAGCTTGATGCGCGTGAATCCCGCTTCCTGGGCGGCATCAATCGCGCGCAGCACACGATCCAGTTCGTCTCGCCGTGTGATCTGGCGGAAGCGTTCGGCGTCGAGTGTGTCCAAATGGACGTTCAAGCGGCGCAGGCCGGCGGCATACAGCGCTTTTGCCTGTTCTCCGAGCAGCACGGCATTGGTCGTAAGCGCAAGATCGCCGATGCCCGCGATCGGAGCGAGCCGCTCAATCAGTTCCGGCAGGCGTGGCCGCAGCAGGGGTTCGCCTCCGGTGAGCCGGATTTTCGAGATGCCGAGAGAAACGGCGGTGTGCACTACGGCTTCGATCTCGTCGAAAGTCAGCAGCTCTCGCATGGGCGCGAACGACGCGCCTTCTTCCGGCATGCAGTAGAAGCACCGGATATTGCAACGGTCGGTAACGCTGATCCGGAAGTCGGAATGAACACGCCCGAAGGTATCGACCAGTGCAGCCACTGTCTCTAGCGTACGGCCAACATGCGCTCGAGCGGTAGACGCGCGCGCTCGATAATCTCGGGGGATAGCTCAATCCGCGGTTCGAGACTTTCGAGGCAGGCCAGCAAGTTCTCGAGCGTGTTGCGTTTCATATAGGGGCACTCACTGCAGTTGCAGTTCTCATTGGCGACGAAGTAGAAGCGCTTGCCGGGTGAATCCTTTTCGAGCGAGTAGCGAACGCCGCTCTCGGTCATGATGATGAACTCGTCAGATGCTTGATTGCGGCACCAATCGATGATCGCCGAGGTGGAGCCGATGAAGTCGGCCTGGCGCAGCACGTCGCCGGGACACTCCGGATGCGCGGCCACCAACGCGTTCGGGTGCTCCGCGCGCGCCGTGGTGACGCGCCGCCCCGGAAAGGTCGCGTGCACAATGCAGGCGCCTTGCCAGATCTGCATGTTCTCGCGCCCGGTTTGCTTTTTGACGTAGTTGCCCAGGTTGATGTCGGGCAGGAACAGGACCGGCTGCTCTTTGGGAATGGAATTGACGACCGCGACGGCATTGCGCGAGGTGCACAGGATGTCGCTCTCCGCCTTGACCTCGACCGAGGTGTTGATGTAGCTAACGACAACGTGATCGGGATAGCGGCGCTTAAAGGCGCGCACGCCCTCTACCGGGCAGCTATCGACCAGACTGCAGCCTGCCGACAAGTCGGGCAGTACGACGGTACGGTTCGGATTCAGGACTTTGGCTGTTTCGGCCATGAACTTCACGCCGCAGAAGGCGATCACGTCACCGTCGAACTTCTGGGCGATACGAGCCAATTCAAGGCTGTCGCCGATGGCGTCGGCAATCTCCTGGATTTCGGGTTCCTGATAATGATGGGCCAGAATGATGGCGTTGCGTTTACGCTTGACCTCGAGGATCTCCTCGCTGAGGGTGGGGACTTGCAGCATGTGGTGGAAGGGGCTTTAAGACTATTTTAGCGGAAACCTGGCGTTTCGCGGGTAGGGCGGGGTTCTAGATGCAAAAAGGCGGGGCTGGGAGCCCCGCGCAGCGTGGGACGCTGCCCCACAACAAGCAGCCAGAACCTTCGTGTTCATACAGCCAGAAAAGGCGGACCTTGCGATCCGCCTTTTTGCTGTTTTGTGAACTCAGGTTAAAAGGTCAGCTTGCCCGAGAGCTGGACAATGCGAACCGACGAATCGAACCCGAGGAAGTTGCCGTACGGGCTGGTTGGTGTCCCATACATGGCAGTGACCTTGCCAAAGTTTGCGTCGCCGAGAGTCGAATCCGGCAGCGCAAAATTGGGGTGATTCAACGCATTGAAGGCCTGTGCCCCAACGCCGAGCTTCACCCGTTCCGTAATGCTGAACGTTTTGTACAGCGACATGTCCACGTCGTAATACCACGGTCCGCGGAACGCGTTGCGGCCGCCGAACGGGAAGTAATTGTAGCCATTGAAGCTGGACGTATCGAGGAAGGCAGCCGTATTCAAACACGGGGTATTGGCGGCCCCTTCGCCGCAATTACCGGACTGCCCCTGCATGCCGGCCAGCGGTTGAGCGAGGAAGCTCCCGCCATAATTCCCTGCCGCCAGATTGCTGTCCGTAACGCTAAACGGCAATCCGCTGCGCATGAAGAACTTCAGTCCGTATTCCCAGCCGCCCAGAGCTGCGTTGAGGAACTTATTCCCAAATTTCCAGCTCGGGTTGTAGATCAGGTCGCCGTTGAAATTGTGGCGAATGTCGTAATCGGAAGGGCCGTAGTTGCCGGCATACAGGCTATACGGATTGTTTTGACTGAGGATTGAATCACCGTAGGTGTTGATACCGCCGTTTGATACCTCATCGAGGTTATGTGACCAGGTATAGTTCACGTCGAAAGAGAACCCGTGGTTCATTCGCTTCCGGAGTGAGATCGATAGTCCGTTGTAGTTGGACACCGCGCCGTTTTGGACCGTTGTCACGGTGCCGTAGTTGGGGACCGGCGCAGAGGTCGGGAGAGCGCTCACGCCGGGAAATAAACCGTACTGGTCGAAGGCATTCGCCCACTGGTTCGTGTAGGGAATTTTGACTCCATGGTTCCCTGCATAGTTCACAATCAGCGCGTAGCTAGTGCCGAACTCCTGCTGGATCTGGAGATTCCATTCCTGCCACTCGGGCGAATGCATGGTGCCGATGATGTCGGTGGGCGACGGAGGTGTAAACACACCGCCAACGGCAGCCATCGCGGAACTGATCTGGGAATAGCTCTGATTCACGTTGAATGCAGCCGCTGAGGCAGCAAACAGCGCCGCCCCGCCGGTTGACCCGGGATCAAAAGCGAGCACACCTGCGCTAGGCCGCACGCGAATTGCGACGGACACCGGGGGATTGGCGAGAAGGTCGTCCACCAGGCTCTCCGGTGCATTGTCATAGAACAATCCGAATCCACCCGAAACCACGGTCTTCTGGCTGGCCGTCGGCGACCAGGAGAAACCGATCCGGGGCGACCAGTTGATCATATCGACGCCTTTGTATGCATCGTGCTGATTCAGGTTTAGATCTGCGCTGTAGGGAACGGACGTGGGGTCGGCAGCGGTAAAGCTAGCCAGACTCTGGAACGGTCCCTTCATAGTTGGCGAAGCAGTTATAGTTACAAACCGGATTCGAGTTGTGCTCCGCGCGCATTGCGAGCGTCAGTTTGAAATGGTCGGTGACGCGCCACTCATCCATGCCGTACACGCCGAGACCCCACATTGCGATCGGGACGTCAGAGGCGAAGTTGAGCGCCCGCCGGTACTGGAATGCCAGTCCGTTCGCAAACGCGCTGAGATCGTCGTTTCCGTTCCCAAAATAGACCAGCGGGTTGTTATAGAAAAAGTTGTGATCGCTCACATCGTAACGGCGGAAGTTTGCGCCGACCTTCACCGTGTGTTTGCCTATCGTCAGACTGTAGTCATCAATGAACTGATACTGCGTGATGTTGCGGCCTTGCGGGAAACTATGGACGGTTGTTGAAAGCTGGTAAACGGAACACCGCCCGTAGATGTAGATCGTACGGGAAAGTGGCCAAATCTTTCGTTTCATTCGTCAGCGCGAACAGCGCCTGATAGAAGCTGAGCGTCGCCATGAAGGAGTTGGTCGCACGGGGTCCGAAAACGTGCGTTTCATTCAACTGCGTATCCCAGGAAGGCTGATTCGACTGTGCGTCGAAGACCGGGCTGACCGGCGAGATCGTGGTGGGCTGAATTCCGTGGTCCTGCTTGTAGCGGAAGTAGATGTTGTCTTTGTCGCCCAAGCGCTGGTCGATGCGGAATGCCAGGATCCACTCGGAAGCGAGAGCGCTGGGGGTGGTCGTAAACTGAAGGGCGCACGGCGTGGAGGTTGGATCGAAACCAGCGAGAGGCGCACTGAAGACCGGCGAACTGCCCGACAGCGGCTGACCGCCAGACGCTCCCGGAATGGCTGGAATAGAGGCTGAACATCTTCTGATACGTGGAAACCTCTCCGGAGCAGCAGTGCCTAAGTTATTCAACACCGCAGTTGCAAACTGGGGCGATGGGATCGTAACCGTATCGTTGTTCGGGATGATAAATTTCATGCCTTCCGTATCGAAGAAGAAGAAGGTCTTGTCCTTGAAGATCGGTCCACCGAGCGAGGCGGCCCACTGATTCTGGTTCGAGAAGGGGCGAGACGTTCCATAGTAGTTGTTGAACCAGTCATTCGAATTCATCGCACGGCCGTTCCAGTAATAAACGAGATTTCCATGGAACTGGTTGCTGCCCGATTTCGTGACATAGGTCACCTGGGCGCCGGCTAATTGACCGAACTGCCCGCTGTAGGGCTCGCTAGATACGGTCGCTTCCTGGATCTCGTTCTGCCCCAGTGTGAGGTTGGTCGCGCCCGAATTGTTGATGTTGAAGTACGGATCCATATCGTTCTCGCCGTTAACGGTGAACAGATTGGAGGTGGCGGGCAAACCGTTAGCTGTGAAATTGCCGTATCCGCCGGTAAGGTTCACAACAACGCCAGGCGAAGTAAACGCAATGTTTGTGAGGTCGCTTCCGCCGCTCGGAAGCAGCGCGATCTGGGCCTGATTATAGTTCGTGCTCTGCGAAGGCTCAGGGCTGATGACCGGAACGTCGGTGGATACTTCAACAGTCTGCGTAGACTGTCCTACAACCAAGCGCGCGTCGGCCGAGATGGGCTGGCCGACGGGTACTGAGACTTTCTGTTCGAACTTCTGGAAGCCGGCCTGTGTAATGTCTAGGGTATAGGCGGCGGGCTTCAATAAAGAGAACCGGTATTGCCCGGACTGGCTGGTTGTCGCCGTCTGGACCGCACCGTTTTCATTATTGGTCAGGGTGACGGTCGCGCCCGCCACGACGGCTCCGCTTTGGTCGGTAACCGTTCCCTCGAGGCTGCCAGTTGTCAGTGACTGGGCAGCTACCGGGCTGCCGAAACTGCCGATAAGCGCGCTGAAGAGCAACGCTGTTACGACTTGTCTGATTTTTTTGTGCATTTATCCTTCCCCGCATGTTCAGTTCTCGGTTGAGAACCTACGGTAGAACTCTCGTATTGCGCAAATATCAGCAATTTCTTAGCCACTAGCCTAACTCTATTAGGGGCAATGATATGGGGACAAAACCCGTACCAAAGGCCATAGCTTGCGCAGCCTAAAATTCCATTTCTAGGATATTTCTGGTAGAGGGGGAATCAGTGGTGAGTGGTCAGTGGTGAGTGGTCAGAACCCAACCCACAGGCCGAAGGCCTATGCCACAGAGTCGGCGTGGAACGTGGTGAGGGGAACCAGTGGCAGGGGTGAGTGGTGAGTGGTCAGAACGGGGCTTGGACGCCTCAGTCGTCAGTGGTGAGTGGTCGGTGGTCAGAAAAACGGACCCAACCCAACCAACAAAAAAGGCCGGGCGGCCTGCTTGTTGCAGGCCGCCCGGCTCCCTCAGCATTATTTGGACCTTGTTATTTGCCGGGCTGAACCACTAGCAGAGCCGGTGTTCCTCCGCGGTTGATGGCAACCAGAATGGCCTTGCCGTCATTCTGTTTCATCAAGCGGTTGAAATCGGCGATGCTGTTGACGGGCTGGCGTTCGATCTGGGTAACGACGTCACCTTGACCGATACCGGCATCCGCCGCTGGGCTGGAAGGATCCACATCCTCCACCACCACGCCCTTTACATTGGGGGGAAGCTGCAACTGTTGCGCCACATCCGGAGTCAGCGGCTGCACTTTCATGCCGCGCGCACTGCCGCCTTCGGCGCCATTCTGGTTGCCCTCCGGACTATTCTCGTCCTTGGGATTCCGGTCAGTACCCCAATCCACACCTGACGGCCGCTGTCCAAGCGTGACATGAAGTTCCTGCGCCTTGCCGTCGCGAATAATATCGAGCGTAACCGTGCTGCCCGGCGAGTGCTCCGTTACCATCAGCGTCGCCGTGTTGTAGTCGCGAACCGGTTTGCCGTCGATCTTCGTGATCACATCCCACTGCTGCAAGCCGCCCTTCGAGCCGGGGCCGCCCGCCTGCACGCTGTTCACCAGCGCGCCTTCCACATGTTCCAAACCGAGTTTCGAAGCGACTTCCGCGCTCAACGGAGCGAGTGTCACGCCCATGTACCCGCGCGACACTTTACCGGTCTTGATGATCTGATCCATGACGTTGCGCGCAAGATTGACCGGAACGGCGAAACCGATGCCAATGCTTCCACCCTCGCCGCCGAATCCGCCGCCGCCGGTCAGGATCGCAGTGTTGATGCCGATGAGCTGACCGTGCGCATTGATCAGCGCGCCGCCCGAATTTCCTGGATTAATCGCGGCATCGGTCTGGATGAAATCCTGAATGTGCGTGCCGCCCTCACCCGGAAGGCTGCGGCCCTTCGCACTCACGATACCCATCGTCACTGTGTGGTCCTGCCCGAATGGGTTGCCGATGGCAAAGCACAGATCGCCCACGCGTGCTGCTTGCCGCATCGCCGAGCGGCATGGCGCGCAGATCGCTGGCTTCGATCTTTACCACCGCGATATCGGTCTGCGGATCGGCGCCGATGACCTTGGCGGTAAATTCACGCTTGTCGAGTAGCGTCACTTTCACTTCACTGGCTTTTTCCACAACGTGGTTGTTCGTAACTATGTAGCCGGAAGGGTCGATAATGACACCCGAACCGAGGCCGGATTCACGCTCCGGGCGCTGCCGCATGTTGCCGCCAAAGAACTGGCGGAAAAACGGATCCTGCATGAACGGGTTGTCGCCCTGCTGCTCGGAAGCCTTCACGACGCGCGTCGATTGAATATTGACGACTGACGGCGATGCCTGCTCAATGATGTCGGCAAAGGAGTTAGACAACTGGGACGAGAGCTGGCCCACCTGCGAATCGGCGTGTACGGTGGCGTACACGGGCTGATGACCGTGGCTCGCTACGGCGAACGCGGCGACCAAGCCGCCGCCGATAGAAGCCGCCACTAGCGCAAGGATGGCAGTGGTGCGGCGGAACTGGATTGTATTTGACATGGTTTGTTTCTCTTCGAAAATCTCATGACGGGGCACCCGAAGACGTCGCCACCGCATTCCTATCATTGGACGCGCGTACGACCATTTCGATTCCCCGCGCGTGTCCGCTGGCTGAAGGGCGAACGCCTCCCAGCGAAAGTTACGCCCCCACCGCGGCCGGTTCGGGCGCACGCTCTTCAAAGCGCAGCCCGCCCGAGCCGTTCACATCCACATACAAGGTCTGGCCGTCCTGTACTTTCCCGGCCAGAATCTGCCTGGCCAGCGGAGTCTCAATTTCACGCTGGATGGCCCGCTTCAGCGGACGCGCGCCATAGTTCGGGTCATACCCGTTTCGAACCAGCAGCGTCTTGGCCGAATCCGACAATTCGAGCGTGATGTGCTTCTCCTCCAGCCGCTTACGCAGCGTCGCGAGCTGCACCTCCACAATCTGCTTCAACTGTTCCTCGTTGAGCGCGTGGAACACGATTATCTCGTCCAGGCGGTTGAGGAACTCAGGCCGGAAACTGTGCCGCAGTTCCTCCAGCACGGTGTCCTTCATACGGCGATATTCCTCGCCTTCAAAGGCGCCGCGATAGTCGAGAATACGATGGCTGCCGATGTTCGACGTCATAATGACCAGCACGTTTTTGAAATCCACGGTGCGGCCCTGCCCGTCCGTCAGACGGCCATCGTCGAGTACCTGCAACAAGGTATTGAACACGTCGTGGTGCGCCTTCTCGATCTCGTCGAACAGCACCACCGAATAGGGCCGGCGCCGCACTGCTTCGGTGAGCTGCCCGCCTTCGTCATAGCCGATGTACCCGGGAGGCGCGCCGATCAGACGCGATACCGTATGTTTCTCCTGGTACTCCGACATATCGATGCGAATCATCGCGTGCTCGTCATCGAACAGGAACTCAGCCAAAGCGCGCGCTAATTCCGTCTTTCCGACGCCGGTGGGACCGAGGAAAATGAAACTGCCGATGGGCCGCCGCGGATCTTTCAATCCCGAGCGCGCCCGCATCACCGCTTCCGAAACAGCCAGGACCGCTTCGTCCTGACCGATTACGCGTTTGTGCAGTTCATTTTCAAGTGCGAGCAGCTTCTTCATCTCGCCTTCGAGAAGTTTCGATACCGGCACACCTGTCCAGCGGCTCACGACCTCGGCGATATCTTCCTCGTCGACCTCTTCTTTCAGCAGCCGCGTTCCTTGCCGCGCGCGCCATGCGCTCCGTCTCCGCTTTGATCTGCCGTTCAATTTCGGTGAGTCGGCCGTATTTGAGTTCGGCGGCTTTGTTCAGATCGTAGGCGCGTTCGGCCTGCGCAATGTCGGTTTTCACCTGGTCCATCTGCTCGCCCAATGTACGCAGCCGCTGGACGGCTTCTTTTTCGCTGTCCCACTGCGCTTTGAGGGCGCTCGATTGAGTCTGCAGGTCGGCGAGTTCCTTTTCGATCTTGGCCAGCCGCTCTTTCGAGACCGCGTCCGATTCCTTCTTCAAAGCTTCGCGTTCGATCTCGAGCTGCATGGTGCGCCGCAGCAACTCGTCGAGTTCGCTCGGCATGGAGTCGATTTCGGTGCGCAGTTTCGCGGCCGCTTCATCCACCAGATCAATTGCTTTATCCGGCAGGAAGCGGTCCGTGATGTAGCGGTTTGAAAGCACGGCCGCCGCAACCACGGCTGTGTCCTTGATGCGCACGCCGTGATGCACTTCGTACCGTTCGCGCAGCCCGCGCAGAATCGAGATGGTGTCCTCGACTGTCGGTTGATCCACGAAAACGGTTTGGAAACGGCGCTCGAACGCGGCATCCTTCTCGATGTACTTGCGGTATTCATCGAGGGTGGTGGCGCCAATGCAATGCAGTTCGCCGCGTGCGAGCATCGGTTTCAGCAGGTTGCCGGCATCCATTGCGCCTTCTGCTTTCCCCGCCCCGACGACTGTGTGCAGTTCGTCGATGAACAGAATGACGCGGCCTTCGGAAGCCTGCACTTCTTTCAGCACGGCTTTGAGACGTTCTTCGAACTCGCCGCGGAACTTCGCGCCTGCGATCAGCGCGCCCATATCGAGCGCGACCACCTGCTTGTCTTTCAGGCCTTCAGGCACGTCGCCGCGCACGATTCGCTGCGCAAGCCCTTCGACAATGGCCGTCTTGCCTACGCCCGGTTCGCCGATGAGCACCGGGTTGTTCTTGGTACGGCGCGATAGCACTTGAATAACGCGACGAATCTCCTCGTCCCGGCCGATCACGGGATCGAGCTTGTTCTTCGAAGCCATGTCCGTGAGGTCGCGCCCGTATTTCTGCAGCGCCTCGTAGGAGGCCTCCGGGTTCTGATTGGTCACGCGCTGATGCCCGCGCACTTCGACCAGCGCCTTCATCAGGCGGTCGCGCGTCAAGCCGAAATCGCGCAGAAGTTTGCCCGCCGTTCCCTGGTCGTCCGCCGTCGCGAGCAGCAAGTGCTCGATCGAGACGTACTCGTCTTTCAGGCGTTTTGCCTGCTCCTCGGCGCGGCTGAAAAGCTGCGACAGACGGTTGCTGAGATAGATCTGATCCGGACGCGTGCCCGTGCCGGAGACCTTGGGCAATTTATCGAGGTCCTGGACCAGGCGCGAGTGCAACGCTGGCAGCGGCACATCAGCGCGCAGCAGGATGGAGGGGGCAAGCCCGCCCTCCTGTTCCAACATGGCGGCGAGCAGGTGCTCGACATCGACCTGTTGGTTACCGTATTCAACTGCTTTTTGCTGGGCCTGGCGGATTACGTCCTGGGAACGTTCGGTGAGTCGATTGAAATCCATGGTAGAGAGAAGCCCTCAATTAGGATAGTAACATCTTAGTGGTACACGATGCAATTATCTGAGTGACTTTAACTCATATTTATGCCCCGCAAATTCCCGGGTACACTGGGATCACCACTATGCGCCGCCTGCTCCGGCTCGCAATGCTCCCGCTCCTCGTCCTTCCCGCGTCGGCGTGGTGGGAAACCGGGCATGAGGTGGTGGCGCGAATCGCCGCAAACCAGTTAAGCCCCGCCGCCCAGACCCGCGTCGCCCGGATCCTGGGGGTACCGGACAACGGCCAGGCCGTCGCCGACGCGCTCGCCGCAGCCTCCATTTGGGCCGACCATATGAAAGGCCAGACCAAAACCGGAAGCTGGCATTACATCGACCTGGAGCTCGGGGACGTCCGCGGGGATGAGCCCAAGCGCTGTCCCGACCAGAACTGCCTCCCCGCCCGCATCGCCTACTTTGAAGAACTGCTGGAGGAGCATCCGGCCAGAACCGAGAATCAGACGGACACCCGTTGGACCGAAGCGGAGGCGCTTCAGTTCCTGGTACATTTCGTCGGAGATGCCGCGCAGCCGCTGCATACGATCGACGATGACGATTTGGGGGGGAACTGCGAGTTGCTCGAACCGCCGGTCGATAGAGCCCGGAACCTGCACGCGTTGTGGGATGGGGGGATCGTGGGCGCTATGAACGAGACGGATCGCCAGCTCGCATCCGACATGCTAGCCCAAATCGAGCGGATGCCCGAGCCGGAGCGGGTCGATCTCGCTGGAGGCAAACCACTCGATTGGATTTGGGATTCGCATGAGATCGCCCGGAAAGACATTTACGACCGTTTGCATGTGCCGGTCGAGCGGGGAGCGGCGCCGGCAAGCTGTTCGGATGCGCCCACCGCGATTCGCGAGTTCCATCCTGCGGCCGATGCCGCGTATGTAAACGCAATGATTCCGGTCGTCCGGCTGCAACTGATCAAGGGTGGCCTGCGGCTGGGCCGCCTCTTGAACGAGATTCTATAAAGACACCGGAGGCGCGCAAACCGGGGCTCGGCCTTCGACCCGACTGGTTCCAAAGTGCGAGTTTCAGCCAGGGCTTTCTGTGGAAGGCGGCGGGACTGCGTGATAGTCGTGAAGGATCCGAAGCAAACGTAGCAACTCTTGCCTGTCGGTTGGAGTCAATGGCGCCAGTGCGCGGTCCTCCGCCTGTGCGAGGCCGGCCTTCAGGCGCTCGAAGCGAGCATTGCCCGTTTCTGTCATCTCAACAATATTCTGGCGGCGGTCGTCGGGATCTGAAACGCGCTTGACTATACCTTCTGCCTCGAGCGCATTGACAACCGCATTCATATCGCTGCGGTCGATGTTTGTTCGCCGACAGAGTTCGGCCTGCGAGAGGGCGCCAAACGCATCCAGTGTTGCAAGCGCGGCGAGCTGGTAGCGGTGCGTCCCCTCGACAGCGAGGGCTTCGCTGACGACTCTGCCGACCAGGATGGCCGTCTGATTCAGCAACCGAGACGCCAGATTGCGCCATAGAGGCGCCTGGCCCGCATGTTTAACGATGTCCATCGCGCCCTGAAAAAGATTGGTGACACCAACGATTTTCTACTTGGCGACACCGGATAGTCATGCTACTTTATAACAGATCGTTGGTCGCGCCAACGATCCGACTGGAATATGTCGCTGTTCCGAGCAGTTCGCCGGTTCCTGCTGCGCCTCACACGAAAGGAGCAGGCCGTCGGTTTCTTAGAAAGCTAGGTGGAACGACCCATGGCGAGAGTGCATGTTTTGAGGGGCCAGGACCGTGTGTTCGGCTTTACGCTCGATGAGCAGGGAACAAACCTACCGGGGCAGTATGGCCCCTGGACTCCGTTCAAGACGATAGAGCTGCACCACGACGAGCCGTATCAGGGCGTTGATGTGAGTGCTTGCTTGGACGACATCAGCAAGTATGGGTTTCACTTGACCGCTGCGCATGAGCGCATCACGCATCTTGCGGTGCTCCGGCGATGAGCGAGCGAGCGTTGGTTCTGGGTGGCGGCGGAGCTTCAGGCAATGCCTGGTTGATCGGCGTGATCGCTGGCCTATTTGATGCCGGATTGGACGTGACCGAGGCCGATCTGATCATCGGGACATCGGCCGGATCGACGGCGGCGGCCCAGATAACTAGCGCGACCCCAACCCAACTGCTTGCCGAGATCGTTTCCGCTGCGTCCCCGCAACGAACAGGTCGGATCAGTGCCGACGGTGGACCCGTTCCACTTAGGCCCGCAGCGAACCATATAGAAATAATAAGCGGAATCATCGGCGCCGCTAAGCATGCGCCCGATATGCGCCGCCGAATAGGTGCGGCGGCGCTCGCAATGGATGCGGCGCCGGATGGCTCCAGGCAAACGCAGTGGCGCTCTAGGGTGGCCGCTCGGCTGCCGAGCCAGCACTGGCCGCAACGAACGATGCTCATCACGGCTGTCAATGCCCATACCGGTGAGCCGATCGTGTTCGACCGCCATAGTGGAGTCGAGCTGGTGGACGCCGTCGCCGCCAGCTGTACCAATGGATTCGGTGTTCCACCCTACGGTATCGGCGGCAACCGATACATCGATGGCGGCTACCGAGCCAACGAGAACGCCGATTTGGCAGCCGGATACGCGCGGGTGCTGGTGCTGTCACCATTCGGCGGCCGATCATTGCAACCGTTGGACTGGCGCACCCATCTCGCAGCACAGGCCGACGAACTACGCGCACGCGGCAGCAGAGTCGAAACCATCTTCCCGGATAGCAACTCTCAAAACGTACTCGGCGGTGGCATGGACGTGATGGATTTGTCGAGGCGCGGGCCCTCCGCTCAAGCGGGTTACACCCAGGGCAGAGGCCTTGCCGAGCAGCTCACTGAATTCTGGCGCTGACCCTGGGCCGTTGGATTGAGACCGTAGGGCTTGGCTTCCATCACGGCCGATCACCGCATCCGACACCCCAGCTTGCTTCAAGTGGAGCAAATCGTCCGTGCCGAGCGAGTAATTCCCGGGTGATGTCTGACCTTCGTCACCAGCAGCGCATCGCTAATCCCGTCTTCTTCAGCTTCAGCACATCGGTGTTCGTCAACGCGGGACCGGCTGATTTGAAAATCGGAATTCGTATTGACCGTGACTTCGTGGCCTTCCGGAACCGTGATGTCTTTAGCATTCATGAACAGGCACAGGGACGCCGCCGGGTTGCCAGCGTGGGACCTGTGGCATATCTTGGGAGCGTGGAAGTTCATTTCACGTCAGAGCAGGAAGCGCGCATAAGGCAGCTTGCGATCAAAACCGGCACTAACCGCCGAAGGCTTGGTGAAGGAGATGATTTTGCGGCTGCTAGGCGATGAAGCAGGACGCCGCCCCACCACTGCACCGGCACTGGCGCGTTGGAATTTGGGAGCCATAGGCGCAATGCATCGGCGCGATCTTTACGATGACCTCCGTTGAACCCGGCCCGGTTTCAAACACGTTCGACATCGATGACTTCACACACTTTACCGGCGCGACTCCCTGCTCTCGACGCTGAACCATTGCCACGGTTGGAAACAATCTACAAGAACGGCATGAGGTTGCTAGACAACATCGACGTCATCCGTGTCTCTAACAGCGAAAACCGAAACGCAGTGCTAAACGTCTTCCGGAAGCACGGCGTGACCAAGCCGGATGGACGCCCGATCGAGGAAGTCGTCCAGACGAGTAAATTTTAGACGGTCGCTCCGCTAGCGTTTGCAACTCTTGCCCAGTAATCGCAGGTCTGCTGTTCGCTTTCGGCGAACGCGTCTCGGTTCTCTAGCTTGTAAGCTTGCCAGATGCGCCACTGCGCAGGGCTTGAGGTTGGAACGACCTTGAGCACGCTTCCAGTCAGTGGCTGCAAAAAGGTCGCCTCGTCCGACTGCCACGAGTCGACGACATAGACCAGGTGCACCTGAAACTCGCTTTCGTATCCAGCCTCGCGCCAAAGAATCCAGGCGTCGTACCCGCTCGAGCTCGCGTGCGGAGAAATGCGCAGAACTTCGAAGCTGTCCGCGAGGCAAAGCTTCCTCGGGTAGTGGTTGGCGGCGGATCGACCAGGTACACGTCCGCGCCGTACTTGCTCCAAAGGCCGAACCGGGATCGCAACTCGTCTTCTGTGAACATCTATCTATGAGGAGAACAGCGTGCGCAAGTCACGCGCCGGACGTGCTGCCTGCTGGTCTTGCGCGTCCTGCAAACCGGCTTCGACCGGGCGGTCTTTGAAGTCGTGCGAAAACTTGCGGATCGAGCCTTTAGCGCCCGGTTAACTCCGGGGGAGCACCTGAGTCTCCAGTGAAAATTGGTTCTGTGTAGAACTACTTACCGGGGATGCGGCAATCCGGGGAGAGTGAAGTGGAAGGTGCTGCCGTGGCCCTCTTGCGAATCCAGCCAGATGCGGCCTCCGTAGCGGTCCACGATTTTCTGGCAAATCGCCAGGCCAATGCCGGTCCCGTCGTACTTTGCGTTGTTGCTGTGCAACCGTTTGAAAATGCCGAATACTTGCTCGTGATACTTCGGCGCGATGCCGATGCCGTTATCCGTCACCGACATGCGCCACATCGAACTCTCCCGGACAGCGCTCACGTGGATCCGCGGGGGTTCACCGTCGTTGCGGTACTTGAGTGCGTTCGAGAGC
This sequence comes from uncultured Acidobacteriaceae bacterium, assembly GCA_963795905.1. Classification (GTDB taxonomy): domain Bacteria; phylum Acidobacteriota; class Terriglobia; order Bryobacterales; family Bryobacteraceae; genus Bog-105. The sequence continues at coordinate 395,814 of CAWCJG010000008.1, forward strand.
AGATTCTGTAGCAATTGGCGAAGGTGGCTGGGACGGACCAGCAAGGTTGGAAGGTTATCAGACGAAATCGCGCCGGCGCTCTCGGTAAGCATCTGCGACAGGTCATTTAGCACTTCGCGCAAGACCGGATTGGCTGACGTAGGGGCGACGGCTTCTTCGCCCGGCGACCCGATGCGGGTGTAAGCGAGCAGATCCGCCAGCAGTTCGCTCATGCGTTTGGCGCCGCCCACAATCTGCGTTAACAGGCTGTAGGCTTCTTCGTCGAGCTGATCCGAGTAGCGCTTCCCCAGCAACTGCGAATAGACCACGACGGTGCGCAAGGGCTCCTGCAGATCATGCGAAGCCGAGTAAGCGAACTGCTCCAGATCCTGATTGGCGCGGCGTAGTTCCTGCTCCGTCTGCAACTGCTCGTCGATATCGGTACTTGTTCCGAACCAGCGCGCTACGCGGCCGTTCGCATCGCGAATGGGCAGCGCGCGGGATAAGAACCAACGGTAATGGCCTTCCGACCGCCGCAGCGGAAATGTATCTTCCCAAACTGCGCCGCTCTCGAAACTGTGCCGCAGGCGCTTCATGACGCGTTTGAGATGCTCGGGATGAATTACGTGCTGCCATCCGCCTCGCCTCGTTTCTTCGGCGGTGGTTCCGGTGTAGTTGTACCAACGCTTATTGAACCAGGTGATCGACCCTTCGGCATCCGCCATCCACGCTAGCTGGGACATGTTATCGGCCAGCGTGCGGAAGCGCTCTTCACTTTCGCGCAGAGCATCCTCATAGCGTTTGCGCAGCGTGATGTCCCGCACTACGCCTTGATAGCGGCCATCCGGAAGGCGGCGTGCGACGAGTTCACCTGTAAAACTTGAGCGATCCTTGCGTACGAATTGCCAGTCGTTCCGTACGATGTCCTCGGTTGCGAGCAGCGCAAATTGAGTGGGAAGCCTCTGCCGTTCCCGTGGTTCGATCACATCGGAAATGGTGAGGTTCAGCATCTCGTCCCGCGTGTAACCGAACATCTGGCAGCCGGCCGGATTCACATCGGCGTATCGGCCATCGTAATCGGTGACAAAGATTCCGTCGGTGATCTGCTCAAAGAGCGAACGGTATCGCTCTTCGCTTTCGCGTAGCGCCCGCTCGGCCAGCTTACGTTCGGTGATGTCTTCGTAAAAAACGGAAATCCCGCCCGTGTCGGCCGGATAGGCGCGCACGCGAAGCCAGACGTTCAGGGGGCCGTAGTACGCCTCGAAGTCAACCGGAACGCGCTGCTCCATGGCGCGCACGTACTGTTCCTGAAAGATAGTCCCAACCGCTTCCGGATAGGCCTCCCATACGACCTTTCCCATCATCTGGTCGCGCCGGAAGCCAATCAGCCGCTCGCCTTCGGAATTGATATAGGTGAAACGCCAGTCTGGATCGAGCGCGAAGAAGCCGTCGGTGATGCTCTCAAGAATCACCTGCGCTTGTTCTTCGGCATGACGGCGGACGCGCGCCAGTTTGATATGCGCCCCCACCCGCGCCAGGAGTTCGCGCGCGCTGAAGGGCTTCGTGAGGTAATCGTCCGCTCCGGCATCCAGCCCTTCGGCCTTGGCCTCCTCTCCAGCGCGCGCTGACAGCAGGATCACCGGAATCGCTTGCGAGATCGGATCCGAACGAAGCGCTTTCAGAACCGCGAATCCATCCAAATCCGGCATCATGACATCGCACAGAACCAGGTCCGGTCGATTCGCTAAAGCGGAAGCGATCGCCTCCTCGCCCCCCAGCGCAGTCTCGGCTTCGTAGCCCGCGTGCCGCAGCAGGCGGCAGACATAGTTCCGCATATCTGCGTTGTCGTCGGCTATCAATACGCGCGCGCCCGCAAGACCGTGCGGAAGCGATGAATCGAGGTTCGCTCGAACGAGCGAGATCTCAGCCGGCTTGCCGTTCCCGGGTAGCCATTGCAGTGCTTCTTCGACGAAGGCGTGCGCGCCGGCAACGGTCACGGGTGGCGCGCTTATATTCGACTTTGCGGTGGGAAGGTGGCGGTTCCCAAACGGAAGCGCAACGGTGAATGTCGTGCCATGGCCAGGCGCGCTTTCGACGCCAATTGTCCCGCCATGCAGCCGGACCAATTCCTGCACGAGCGCGAGGCCGATCCCGCTGCCTTCGAAACTGCGCCCGCGAGCCCCTTGCACGCGATGAAAGCGTTCAAACACGTGCGGCAATTCCTGCGCCGGAATGCCCGCGCCGGTATCCGAAACGCGCAGCACAACCTGCTCGCCCTCGGCCTCCAGATTCACTTTTACTTCCCCGGAAAGGGTGAACTTGAAAGCATTCGACAGCAGATTCAGCAGGATTTTCTCCCACATCTCCTGGTCGACCCAGACCACCTCGGGAAGCGGCTTGCAGGTTACGAGAAAGCTGAGTCCGGCGCGCTCCATCAAAGGGCGGAAGCTGGACGCAAGGTCTTCGGTTAAGCTGCACAGATCGGTCGCCTGGAACCTCGCCTGGATGCGTCCCGCCTCAATGCGCGAGAAATCGAGGAGCGAATTCACCAATCGCAGCAGCCGCAGCCCGTTGCGGTGTATCAGCCGCAGCCGCTCCATCATTTCATCGGACGCGATGCCCTCCCGCGCCGCAAGCATGTCCTCGAGCGGACCCAGCATGAGCGTGAGCGGAGTGCGGAATTCATGGCTGACGTTGGAGAAGAACTGGGTCTTCGCGCGATCGAGTTCGGCCAGTAGTTCGACACGCCGCCGTTCCTCTTCGTAGGCGCGAATGTTTGCGATGCCAGTCGCGATCTGATCCGCAACCAGCGCCAGAAACCCGCGATAGTGGTCATCCAGCGCTCGGCGCGGACTGATTCCCACAACGAGGACACCGTAGGGATGTTCCAGCCCCGGCTTGTCGATGGGAAGCAGCAATGCCGACCTGACCGGCTCGGGCCATTGCGGACCCGTGACTTCGCCAAAGAGTTCACGGACATTTTCTACGATGGAGGGCCGCCGCTCACGGAGCAGGTCCGCTAAGGGCCAGCACTCCGGCCGCAGCGCGAGTTCAGCGCCTTCACCGGACAGGCCGCAAGAGCCTGCGAGCTCGAACGCGCCAGATCCCGTCATCCGGAACAACAAACAGAACGCAATATAAGATTCATTGCGCCCACAAATCTCGATTGCGCCCGTCCAAGCCTCGCTCTCGTTTTTGGCGTTTGATGCCAGCGCCGCTAATGCCTGCAGCGTTGCAAGACGCCGTTCTCCGAGCACGCGCGCGGTCGTCTCGCTCACCGTGGTCAGAACGCCGCCAACACCGCCGGTCTCGTCGCGAATGGGGCTGTAAGAGAAAGTGAAGTAGCACTCCTCGAGATACCCATTGCGATCGAGCGGCAACATCCAGTCTTCCGAACCCGACGCAATGCCGCGCCGCACATCGGTGAACATGGGACCGATGATGTGCCAGCTTTCAGGGAAGGTGTCGCGGGCGCCGCGGCCGAGCGCCTGGGGATGCTTGGACGAGCCCAGAATCGGACGGTAGCCGTCATTGTAGAACTGGATGTAATCGGAGCCCCACGCGATGTACATGGGGAACTTCGATTCGAGCAGGATATTGACCGAAGTCCGAAGACTTTGCGGCCAGTTCTCGACCGGGCCGAGCGCTGTCTCGCTCCAATCGAGTGCGCGCATGAGCTGTCCCATCGCGCCGCCGCCGGAAAGGCATGCGCCAGCGGAGTCGGTGGCGAGACGTGGGGCGGCCATACGTGAGAAAACTAACTCACATTCTGACACGCGCAACACGCAAACGATGGCGTGTTGCGCGCTATCGGGGCGCTACCCGCACGTGAGAATCAATTGGCGCTGGTCGTAGCGTGGTGGTTGGCGGCTGCGGCCGCCGCATTCGCGATGGCAGCTTGTTTCTGGTGGCCCGTACGGAAGTTGTAACTGGCGAGCCAGACCCAATTTGCGAACGCCGCGTCGCCGTGCCCGCCCGTCAGATCGTCCGGAACGCTGCGAGTGCGGTCGCGATAGATGGCGCGCGCGATGGTTGCGGTGAAGATGTTGCCGTTGCGCTCATACTGAAAACCCGGCTCGAGCGAAACGGCGAATCCCGGGCGGCGGAATCCAAGGTTGTCGCCGACGGGAAGGAGATTGCGCGCCGGAACGCCTTCCATGCGCGGACCGAACGTGATCGTTAAACCGCGTACGCGCTGCAATGGGTGGGCTACGCCAGCTTCGAGCAGGTACTGATCCATGACGGCGTTGTATTGCGTCAGCGTCACCGGATTGAGAACAGCAGACCGCAGGACGTCGTTTCGATCCTTCAGCATCATCAGGTAGCTTCCATTGAAATAAAGCTGATTGCTGCCCCAGTTCTTGTAGCCAACCCACGACCAGGGCAGACCAAAAGCGCCTTGGCCGGGCTGCACCGAGTAGTCCACAATCACGGTGTGCGGACCCTTTCCGTCCAGCGCATCGACGGTGTTCGCGACATTATCTTTTCCGGTCGGGAACAGCACACCGAGACTTAGTTGGACGTTGCCGCGTGTGTTCTCGCGCGGATCCCAGATCCAACCCTGGACCATGACCGACGTGTCGCCGATGCCGGACGAGGTGTAAACAACGGCCGAGTTATTGCTGTGCCGGCTGGCAAGAAGCACCGGCACATCGGCCTGCAGGCTAAAACGAGGCGTCAACTGATAAGTCGCCGTGAAGTTCTCCAGATTGATCTTGTTTTCCACTTGCGTGCCCTGCGTGAGACGGTAGTTTTGTTCGGTGGGTCCGACAAAGTGGATATAGGAATATTGGTGGCGGTAATCGATACCGAACTGCCATTCTCCAGCAGCCAGATAACCGCCTTCACTTTCAGGCCCTCCCACTTCGCCATTCGACCGCGCAATAACGCAGCCTTGGGAGTAAGCGAGTTTAGGAACGAAACAACCCAAACCGCAAAAAGCAGTAAGCACTAGTAGCGCGCGATTCCTGCGCGACGGCAAGCTTCTTAGTCTCATAGAGTAACTCCGAGAGTAAAGCCAAAGAGTTCGCTGGCACATCGGCAGTAGGTCTCATTTATTCCCAGACCTTTTGGTGGAGGCTAATATTCAGGCAGCCGGTTCAGCATCGCGGTAGCGGTGTTTTCGAAGAAGTTCCAAAGCACCGCGTCGACGGGTTCGGGGAATTTCACCTCGTCTAGAGACTCGCGCATCATGGCAAGCCAGTGCTCGCGGGCGGTGAGGTCAACCGCGAAGGGAGCGTGACGCATACGCAGGCGAGGATGCCCGCGTTCCTCGATGTAGCGCTGTGGTCCTCCAAAGCGATAGATCAGAAAATCGCACAGCCGTCCCTCGGCGCCTGCCATGTCGTCGGGCGGATACATCGGTCCAAGGACGGGGTCCTGCGGCACACGGCGATAGAAGGCGGCAATCAGACGCGCAAAACCTTCTTCGCCGATGGCTGCAAATATTTCATGCTCTTCCACCCTGCGATTTTAGCGGACGAAACCGCCCGAAGCCGGCGCGTCTCATACAACTGGTATGCCGGAAGACGCAATCGTGGCGCTCGTAAATCAGCAGGACTGGCTGGCTCCCATTGAGCAGAAGGGCCAGGCGCTGGTCAAACAGGCCTTCGACGCTGCGGGAGAGCACGCGCCGGTGGTGAAGAATGCGCTGCACGGAGTGTGGCTGAAGCATCCTTTGCACGCCGCTGTCACCGACGTGCCGGTCGGAAGTTGGACGGCCGCACTGGTGATGGATGTGCTCGAGGCGAGCGGGAAGAAGCAATACGCCTCGGGCGCCGACGCAGCGATTGCAGTCGGACTAGTCGGTGCTACGTTTTCGGCCGCAAGCGGGCTGGCCGACTGGAGCGATACACAAGGGAAGGCGCAACGCGTCGGAGCGATGCACGGTTTACTGAACGCGACGGCGGCGGCGCTCTACCTAGGGTCGTCCATCTGCCGCGGCGTGGGTTGCCGCCGCTTCGGCCAATCACTGAGTCTGTTCGGGTTCGGGTTCGTGCTGGCGGGTGCGTATCTCGGCGGAGCGTTGGCGTACAACCAGAAAATCGGCGTGAACCACGCGCCGGTGGAAGACGAACTAAGCGGCGAATGGAAACCGGCGATTGCCGAATCGGACCTGATGGAAGGCCGGCCGACATCGGTGAATGTGGGAGGCACGCCGGTGTTCCTGCTCAGGCGAGGGAACAACCTGTTCGCGCTGGCGGACAAATGCTCGCATCTCGGGGGACCGCTTTCGGAAGGCAAACTGAGCGCCGACACTGTCACGTGCCCATGGCATGGTTCCTGCTTCAGGCTGCGAGATGGATCCGTCGAGGAGGGCCCGGCTACAACCGACCAGCCGGTCTTCCCAGTCAAGATTGAGAACGGTCAGGTGCTGGTGAAGGTGTGATGGCACGCCGAATATAAGCGAGTGGGGCGCTGTCGCTAGGCGGCGAGACGCCAAGCTCATTCCAGAGCTTATCCAGATCGACCGGCATGTAGTGCAGGCCCATCCGGGAATAGAGACTCTGTAGCGTATTGACACGAAGCGCCGCGTCGGCGGTCCGCAGCACGCGCTCGATCGGCCAGTCCACCAGGATGTTCCCGCCGGCGGCGAGCACGGCTTGAAATGCCTGCTGCAGTCCCTTCTGTCCTTTGGTTGCCTGGCGAATCTGGATATCCGCGAGTAGGCAGAAGAGTGCTCCACCCCAATACGTGCTCGCCCAGGTTTGTGTGAAATCGAGACCACGATCACCCGAGCCCGGTACACCTTGTGGCATGTCGCGGCGCATATCCGACCAGACACGCTGCGGCGTCAAATTGCCGATGAGTTCCCTCGCGATCGGTTCTACGTAGGTTGCGCTGCCTTCTTCCAGCCAATGCTGCGCATCGCCAAGCGAGGGGAGCGCGAGATGAACCATCTCGTGTACCAGCATCCAATCGTCATCGAGGTCCTGTTCGGTGGCGTGCTGGCCGACACTGATGTGAATGAGCGCGCCGCGATTGCCCCAGGTCTTGCCGTGAAACACACCACTGCGGCCGGGTGCGAAAGAGACGCGCAGGTTCAAAGAGGGAACGGGAAAGCGGCCATAGTACGCGACGATCGCACGCTGCGCCCGCGTGATCCAGGCATTCAGGGCTTGCGGCGTGAGGTCGTGTTCCCCGGGCGCAAATGTGACGGTGACATTACCGGGCAGAGCGAGCCCGCCGACTACCACTGCGGCGGATTGCAGGAAGTCGCGGCGGGTTATGGCGTGTCTCCGCGGGGGTAGACCATCGGCACCTTCGCGGCTTCACGTTCGGCCAGCTTCTCGGCCAAGCTGGGGCGAACATGGCGCAGAATATCGGTCGCCACGCGCCGGCCTTGCTGCAGGGCGTCGGCGTAGATGGTCTCGCGCTCCAGCCGTGTGTATTGATAGCCGACGCTGTAGAGGTGATTGAGGGAAATGCCGACGACTTTAGTGCCGGCGTACGCGACGGCGGTCTTGCCGATGAGTCCTCCTCCGAACGGAACCTTGCCGACAATTTGCCGCGCAATGGCGCGCCAGCCGAATGCGCCGGCGACGACGCCGGCGACCTCCGATTTTTGCTCGCGATAGCCGACCTCGCGGTCGCTCGCGGCCGCCAGCATGAACGCCATCTTGAGCTGATTCATTGTGAGAAACGCGGTGTCGGATGCGAACTCGGCAACGGCCCAGGGCAACTCGATAAAGCTCGGGATGACATCGGGCAGCGCGGTCGTGAGGGAAAAAAGAGCGTTATCGCGCGCGGTCTGTGCGATGACTCGCGACGTAAAACACTTGCGGAAGGGTGGAAATGCGCGCGCAAGGGCAATGCCGTAATCGGAGTGGTCGTGCAGCGCCTTTTCGACCAGCTTCTTTTCCCGGCCGGGATGCAGGACGAGCGAGCCAGAGGGCGTAGCGGCAGACGCGTCATAGAGGACGATATCGCCTTCGACCGCACGAATCAGCTCAGCGGATTGCTCACGGCGGGCGGGTGAAAGACCGGCTAGGAGAAACTCGCGGACACGCGCATAGCCTTCCGGATTCGCAGCGCGAATGCCGACTGTTACAGGCTTATGCACAAGCTTTCGGACCTCTTCAGGATTGAGGGTCGAGATCGCCTTTTTGATGTTCAGGAGTCCAGTGATGGTGCTCATAGTTGCCCTGCGATTGGGGCGATGCCGCGCCACGGAGGCGTAACACCACCTGTAATCCATGTTGCCAGTTCGAATTGAGGCCTACTCTTTCGACGTGGATGCCGGAAGAGAAGTAACGGAGAACCGTCTCGACGGCAGGGTGGAAGGACAGGGCTGGAGCGATCAGGAAGAGCAGCGGCGGGGTGGTTTGCAGCGGTGCGCCGGGAAACAGATGCGAGAGTTCGCCGCGCTCGAGGTGCCAGCGCACGCGGATCCAGTAGTCGAGCGCCTGAATGGGAAGGTGGATGTCTTCGTCTGCTTTGAGTTCGAGCACAGCCAATTGGCCGTCGTGCGTGATGCCGAGCAGATCGACCAGATCGCGATCGCAGCCCGCGAAGGTGAGCACCTGACTGTGAAGCAGACTACTGTGCAGCGTGGGATGGATGCGGTCCGGATAACGGCGAATCGCGCACTCAAGCCAGCGCTCTTCGGCCGAAGCTGGAGCCGAATCGCCGAGGTTGGTCATCTGCGCCGCGAATGCCAGGACTTCGTTTGCCGTGGACTCAACTGGATCGGCAAGCCCGAGAAAAAAGCGGCCATCGCGCAAGCGAGCGAACTGCACGCCACGGCAGCGGATGCTGATCTGTCCATTCAGTTCCGCGCTGATACCAACGCCTTCGATCTGATGAAGGTCGGCCAGAACGCTAGTAACGTCACTTGGGTAATGCGCGGGCCGAAAAGACGGGCTGACGCGGGTCTCGATATTGCCGAGGTCCTGGGGATCGACTTCGCCGGCCGAGCCGTGCTGGTTGTAGCGAAACACGCGCGGGCGAAGCAGGTCGGTGTTGAGCCAGCGCAGCCGGTGCGCGGTAAGGGCGCCGCAGTTATCGGGCAGGAACAGGCAGAGCTGTGTACGCGCGCCGTTGCGGCTGACGTGATCGAACCAAAGCAGCGCGAACGTGAGGAGCCGGGCTTCGGATTCCGGTCCGGGACACGCCATGGCGGCAATTTGCTGGTCTCCTCGCGTCAGACGGGCGCGCGGATAGAGGGGCGAGAAGGAGCGGCGCAGATCCATGGAAGAGGTAAGCGCCTCGGTTTGCCAGGCCGGGAAATGGCGAGCGAGCATACGGCGAAACTGCTCGGCGAAGCTGGCGCGTTCTCCGGAGACTTTGCGGTGCGCGGTTTGGGGCCGGCTGGTATCGAGAAACGTGAGCTTACCGGTCTGTCCGGCGAAACGCTGGACCAGGCAATCGAGTGAGCCGGTCGCCCTGCGCTCGATGGAAACAATGCGCCGGGACAGGCTGCGGTTTTCGTGCCACACCTCGATGGAGAGGCGGCCGGAACGGACCTCTAGGGCGTAACTGCCTGGCAGGAGGGGCAGCAGATCGTCGCCTAATTCGAGCAGCGCGGGCGAACGGCAGGAGGCGAGAAACGACTGGATAGCAGCACGTGTTGCTTCGGCATCGAGGGGTCCGCCCGTATGATGGTGTTTTGTCAGCGATCGCATCCAGTCTCGAGAGCCGGATCTCAGCGGTGGAAGAACGCCTTGAAGCCGCGGCTAAGCGCACCGGCCGAAGCCGGGACGACATAACGTTAGTGGCGGTCACAAAAAAGTTCTCTGCTCAAACCATCCGCGATGGATATGCGGCGGGGCTGCGGCATTTCGGGGAGAACTACGTGCAGGAATTCGCGGGCAAGAAACCTCAGGTGGGGGATCTCAAAGACGCGCATTTCCATCTGATCGGGCATTTGCAATCGAACAAGGTGCGCCAGGCGCTGGGACTGTTTCAGACGGTGCAAACAGTGGATTCGGTGAAACTGCTGCAACGGCTGGATGCGTCAGCGGCGGAAGCGGGCGTGCAGCTCGAAGCCTACTGCGAGATCAAACTGTCCGATGAGGAGAGCAAAACCGGAGCGTCAGTGGAAGATTTGCCGGCTCTGGTGGAAGCAGCACGCGCTTGCTCGAAGGTCCGGGTTGTGGGGCTGATGACAGTACCGCCGTGGTCGACGGACGCGGAGACGGCGCGACCGTATTTCCGGCGGTTGGCGAGCTTAGCGCGCGATTACGGGTTCGCGAAGCTGTCAATGGGCATGTCGAACGACTTCGAAGTGGCGATCGAAGAAGGCGCGACGCTAGTCCGCGTGGGCACGGCATTGTTTGGAGCGAGGCCGAAGGCTTGAGCTGGGCTCGGCTGATTCCGGCAGTGCTGGCGCTGCTCGTGGCTGGTTCCATCATCGGCCAGGTGATCAAGCACGGTGACGAAATGCCGGGCGTGCGGCAGGAACTCGGCGTATCGGTTCCGATGCGCGACGGCATCCGGCTAGCGGCCGATATATTTCATCCGGAGGGCTTCGGAAAATGGCCGACGCTACTGGTGAGAACTCCGTACAACCGGAAGAGTTCGGCCATGGCATCTTACCGTGCGTTTGCGAGCCGAGGCTATTCGGTGGTGATCGAAGACGTGCGGGGGCGCTTCGCATCGCAAGGGGTCGTTGGGTCGATCGAACAGGAAGGCACGGACGGCAACGACACGATTCAGTGGATCTCGGATCAGGTCTGGTCAAACGGGCGGGTCGGGATGGTGGGCGCGTCGTATCTCGGGATCGTGCAGTGGTGGGCGGCGGTGCAGGACAATCCACACCTGGTGACGATTGCGCCCATGAACTCAGGTGACGACGAGTACCTGGATCGTTTCTATTCGCCGGGCGGCGCGATGAAGTTGGGACACCGGCTGCTCTGGATTGCGCAGAATTTCAAAGATCCGGGGCAGCGCTTGCGCCCACTGCGGGAGTACGTTTCTCATCTGCCTGAGATGACGGCAGATGTGGCCGCGCTGGGCAAACCCGTTCCGCTGTGGCGCACTGCGCTCGATCATCCTTCCTATGACACGTATTGGCGGGAGCTTAGCATTCGCGAACGTCTAGACCGGGTGCACATCCCGGTGTTGTCGATGAGCGGCTGGTTTGATAACTACTCGGAGAGCGAGTTAGACGCATTTACTAAGTTGGCGCGGGAGGGGACCATCGTCGAAACGTGGATCGGGCCATGGACTCATATAGCGAACACGGTCTTCCCGCAAGTGGATTTCGGGCCGCAATCGATTTTGCACATCCGCAACATTCAGGCGGACTGGTTTGAGCGCTGGCTGAGGGAAAAGGACCAACCGGCGAAACCGCCTCAGCCGACACTGCACGTGTTTGTGATGGGAGAGAACACCTGGCGCGTGGAACATGAATGGCCACTCGCGAGGACGCGCTTCACGCCGTTGTATCTTGCAAGCCGCGGCGGAGCGAACTCGGTCGCGGGCAATGGGGAGCTGAATTGGCGCGCATCGCGCGGTGCATCCGACACGTTTCTCTATGACCCTAAAACGCCGGTTCCGACCATGGGCGGCGCGATTTGCTGCGATCCGAGAGCGCTGCCCGCCGGACCGCTCGACCAGGCCTCGGTCGAGAAACGGAAGGATGTGCTGGTCTATACAACACCGAAGCTGGCAGAAGACCTGGAAGTTACCGGGCCGGTAAGAGCCGTGCTTTCCGTCGCCACTTCGGCAAACGATACGGACTTCACGGCGAAGTTAGTCGACGTCGGTACGGATGGTCGCCCGTTCATCGTGTGCGATGGCATTCAGCGCATGCGCTACCGGTTATCGCTCGAGAAGCCGGTCTTTGTGAAGCGGAACGCAATTTACCGGATCGACATAGATGCCGGAGTGACGAGTTATGTGTTTCTGCGCGGGCACCGGATCCGCGTCGAGATATCGAGCAGTAACTTCCCGCGCTTCGATCGTAATTTAAACACGACCCGGCCGGTAGCGGTCGAGGCGAATGGCGTAAAGGCGAAGCAGACGGTGTATCACAATGCGAGGTATTCGTCGGCTGTTATTTTGCCTATCATTCCGAGGTAGCCCACTGGGCGTTTATTCGACAGTGACACTCTTGGCCAGGTTGCGCGGTTGATCGACATCGCAGCCGCGGCGGACCGCGATGTGATAGGCGAGTAACTGCAACGGGATCATTTCGAGGAGCGGCAAAAGCAGCTCGCGCGTGACCGGAATGGTAATAAGATGATCGGCCATCTTGGCCACTTCCTCGTCCCCTTCGCAAGCGATAGCGACAACGATGCCGCTGCGCGCTTTTACTTCCTGAATGTTTGAGAGCGTCTTCTCGTAGTGGACCTGGCTTTCCTGAGATTGGGGATCGCGCGTGGCCAATACGACGACGGGCAGGTTCTCGTCAATCAGCGCGTTCGGGCCATGCTTCATTTCGCCGGCCGGATAGCCTTCGGCGTGAATGTAGGAGATTTCTTTCAGCTTGAGGGCGCCTTCGAGCGCGATCGGGAAGTGAATGCCCCGCCCCAGGTACAGAAAATCGTGGGCTTTCGAGAGATGGCGCGCGAGTTCGTCGTAGATCTCTTCGTGTGCGAGCACGTGGTCGAGTTTGCCCGGGATCTGCATGATCTCGTCCACGAGCGCGGCGGAATGTTCGGGGGAGAGCGTGCCGCGGACCTGGCCGAGATACATGCCGAGCACGAGTAGCGCGGTGATCTGGGATGTGAAGGCTTTGGTGGAAGCGACGCCGATTTCCGGGCCGGCATGGGTTAAGAGCGACCCGGTGGCTTCGCGCGTAATCATCGAGCCTACGACATTGCAGATGGCGAGTGTTTTCGAGCCTTTCTGCCTGGCTTCGCGCAGCGCCGCGAGAGTATCGGCGGTTTCGCCCGACTGCGAGATGACAATGGTGAGCGTGTTGGCGGGGATGATGGGATCGCGATAACGGAACTCGCTGCCGTAATCGACCTCAACCGGCAAGCGAGCGAGACGTTCGAGGATGAACTTGCCGGCGAGACCGGCGTGCCAACTGGTGCCGCAGGCGACGATCTTGACCTGCTCAAATTGTTTGAACTCCTGTTCGGAGATCGAGACCTCATCGAGGAATACGCGGCCGCTCTCGAGGCCGACGCGGCCCAGCAGAGTATCGCGAACGGCGCGCGGCTGCTCATGGATTTCCTTGAGCATGAAGTGCTTGTAGCCGCCCTTTTCCGCCATGACGGGGTCCCAGAGGATGCGGGAAACGGGGCGCTGCACGGTCTTGCCGTCGAGATCGGTCAGTTTGACGCCGCTAGGGGTGAGGACGGCCACATCGCCGTCATCGAGGAAGAACATGTCGCGCGTGTGGCTGAGGATGGCGGGCACGTCGGAGGCAACGAAGAATTCGCGGTCGCCCAGGCCGATAACGACAGGCGGTCCAGAGCGCGCTGCCACGATCTTCTCGGGATCGGAGGTCGAGATGACGCTGATCGCGAACACGCCGGTCACTTCTTTCAGCGCGCGGCGGACGGCATCCTCGAGCTTGCCGTCCAGGTACTTCTCGATGAGATGGGCCAGGACTTCGGTGTCTGTTTCTGTCTTGAACTGATGTCCTTCGGTGGCAAGCTGGCGCCGCAAGTGGAGGTAATTTTCGACGATGCCGTTGTGAACGACGACGACCCGGCCAGTGCAATCGCGATGTGGATGCGCGTTCTCTTCGGTAGGGCGCCCATGGGTGGCCCAACGCGTGTGGCCGATCCCGTAAGATCCGTTTATTGGTTGGCGAATGATGGCATCTTCGAGGTTGCACAGTTTGCCGGAGGCGCGGCGGACTTCGAGGATTCGGTCATGCGAGAAGACGGCGACACCAGCCGAATCGTAACCACGGTATTCAAGCTTGCGGAGCCCTTCGACGATGAGTGGCGTCGCCTCACGACCGCCGATGTAGCCGACTATTCCACACATGATCTACCTACTCCACTCCATAAAAGAGATTTAGTACGAATTACGAGTCCAGAATCTCAACCCGATAATCTTCGATCACGGGGTTGCTCAGTACCTCGCGCGCAATTTCGTCCAGCGCGCTGGCTGCCCGGTCCTTCGGGGTGTTCGGATCGAGCGTGATTTCAAAATATTTCCCTTGCCGGACCGATGTGATTTCCTTGTGACCAAGTCCGTTCAAGGTGTGTCCAACGGTCTGGCCTTGTGGATCCAGAACCGTGGGTTTGATACTGACGTAAACGCGTGCCCTCATCGGATGTACCATCGGAACTACCATTGTATGGGCCGGAGGCAAAATAGTGAGAGCCCAGAGTAAAACAAGGATAAGCTAGAATGTTTCGAAAGGGGGCAGCGGCAGCGTATCGTCAAGATTTGCGTGCTGGCGAGCAGTAGCGCGGGGAACTGCGTACTGGTTGCAACCGGAAAGACGAGGGTGCTGATCGACGCGGGGCTGTGCCGGCGTGAAGTGAAGCATCGCCTAGCGGCCATCGGCGAAGACATGGATTCGCTGGATGCGATTCTGCTGACCCATGAACATAGCGATCACACGAGCGGCGTCTGCGCCGTAATGAAACGCTCGCGCGAGGCACGCATTCCGGTATACCTGACGCACGGAACCGCGGAGTCGCTGGACTGGGACGAGTCGAATCCCGTGCTGGAGCGATTTCAAGCGGGCTGCGCGTTCAGCGTGGGCGAATTTGATGTGAGCAGCTTTACTATTCCGCACGACGCTACCGATCCGGTCGGCTTTTCGCTGCGAGCGCACGGGATCAAGGTGTCGATCGTGACGGACCTTGGCTACATCACCGATTCCCTGCGGATGCACCTGCGGGGTTCGGACCTGGTGATGCTCGAATCGAACCACGATCTTGAGATGCTGCGCGTCGGGCCATACCCGTGGCCGGTGAAGCAGCGCGTCATGGGGCGGCGCGGCCATTTGTCGAACGAGGTCGCGGCTGACTTTATTCGTGAGGATCTGGATACGACGGTCTCGACCCTGATTCTGGGTCATATTAGCGAACATAATAACCATCCAGAGCTGGTCCGCGCCGCGGGAGCAAAGGCGCTGGACGGACGCGCGCTGTTCACCAAGCTGGTGGTCGCCGAACCCGGCGTCGCAAGCGAAGCGTTCTGCTACTGACGCGGTAAGCCGCCCGGGCCTCATTTGCCCGATTCAAAAGATTACCTTTAAGGCCAGTTGTCCGATGCGCGGGTCGCGTGCTTCGTGCACGATACCGAAATTTGCGTATCAGGGAGATTATCGTTGGCGCCCGATGAATCTTTCAGCGATCTCCCGTCACCTCACGCAGAGTGTTTGAGCGGGAAGTGATTCTTTGTGAACACGCATGGCGGGCATCTTTGACGAATGAACCAGGCGGCCTGTGAGGCCGCCGCAAGGCACGGCCCTGCCCCACAAAAACCGGGGATTGTCACCGGTACCTTGACATTCTACCTACCTAGGGTGCTAACATAGCAGCCGGAATATGCCGGGCAAAAAGACCGACTTGATTCAAGGCACGCTGGACCTGCTGATCCTCAAGACCGCCGCACATGGGCCGATTCACGGGTATGGCATGGCGCAGCGCATTCTGGTGGCGTCCAAAGAATTTTTGCAGGTGCAGCAGGGGTCCTTGTATCCGGCGCTGCACCGCTTAGAGAGAAAAGGACTGCTCAAGGCCGAGTGGCGGGATTCGGGGAACGGTCCCATGGCGAAGTATTACTCGTTGACGGCAGCGGGACGGAAAGCTTTGCACGAAGAAGTCGAAGCGTGGCAGCAGTATGCGGCGGCAATTGGACTGGTGTTAGAGAGCTAGGAGAACAGAGATGGGCTGGATTTGGCGCGGCCGGGAAAACCAACTCGCACGAGAGATTGCTCATCACCTGCAGCAACTCGCAGCCGAGTATGAGCGCGACGGGTATTCGCGGGAGGAGGCGCTGCTGATGGCAAAACGGGCCTTTGGCGGCAGCGAGCAGGTGAAAGAGGAATGCCGCGACGAGAGACGTTTTGCGTGGCTGGGGGGCATCTGGCAGGACGTGGTGTTTGGACTGCGCATGATGCGGCGAACGCCTTTGCTCACGCTGGCGACTTTGGTATCGCTCGCGCTCGGCATTGGAGCAAATACCGCGATTGTTTCGCTGATGGACGTTGTCCTTTGGCGAACGCTGCCAGTGCCGCATTCCGAACAACTTCGCCTGATCCATTGGAAAGGCCAAGGCTTCCCGCAGGACCTGGCCAGTAGCGCAAGCGGCGCTATGTGGGCGGAGGAAGGCGAGCGCGTAGCCGATTTCTTTTCGTACCGCGCGTTTCAACAGATGCGGCAGGGCCTGAAGGGGCAGGCGTCTGTTGCCGCTTATGCGCATGCCGAAGAGGTGAGTGTCAGTTATGCGGGTCACGCGCTAGTAGGCCATGAACGCCCGGTGAGCGGCAGTTTTTTCGGAACACTCGAGGTAGGACCGGAGTTCGGACGTCTACTATCCGATGCCGACGAGGAGAACAACACGACGCCTGCAGTGGTCCTATCGCATCGGTTTTGGGCCACTGCGCTGGATGCCGATCCGAATGTGACCGGAAAGTCGTTGCGAGTGAACAACCAGCTTCGGGTCATTGTAGGCGTCGCCGAGCGGCGCTTTTATGGCTTGAATCCGGGCGACGATGCGGACATTTATTGCACGTTGCGAGACGGAGTGGAACGCGAGAGGTTGAGTGATGACCGGTACTGGGGTGTGTCGCTGCTTGCGCGCAAGCGGGACGGGATGAGCGATGCACAATTGCGGGCTGCGCTGATGACCTTGTTCCGCAGTAGTTGGGCGGCTGAGCCGAAAGACGCCAGGCTGGCTCCGAGGATTCAACTGGACGATGGCTCGCGAGGACTGGGATTCCTGCGCAAAGAGTTTCAGAAACCGCTCTGGTTGTTGGGACTGTTGGTGGGTAGCCTGCTGGCGATTGCGTGCACGAACGTCGTGAATCTGTTGCTGGCGCGGGCCGTGACACGGGAGAGGGAAATTGCCGCGAGACTGGCGCTCGGATGCAGCCGGCTCCGTTTAGTGCGGCAGCTTTTAACGGAGAGCGCGCTGATGGCCGTTTTCGGGGCGGTGCTGAGCGTCGGTGTGGGGATTTCGACCGCGAATGTGCTCGGCCGGTTCATAACGGCGAGAGAAACGCAGCCGATCACGATTGGCCTTGACTTTCGCATATTGGCGGTGGCCGGCGCGATTGCCTGCGTTGCGCTGCTGTTATTCGGGGTGTTTCCATCGTTGCAAGCCGTCAGAAGCTCCCTTTGGATGCGATCCGGCGGGATCGCGGCAGGCACACCGCTCGCGCGTGGCTGGCGGACGGGGCGTGCATTGGTGGCGGTGCAGATGGCGATGTCGATCGTCATGGTGATTGCGGCCGTCGCGTTCACACGCAACCTGTTGGCGTTCCGATCCGCGGACCCGGGGTTTGACCGGCGGAATCTGGTGATCTTCGGATTGCGGCCGGGCACGTCCGGATACACGAAGGAGAAATTGCCTGCTTTCTACGCCGATCTAGAGCAGCGATTGGCATCAACGCCTGGGGTGACCGGTGTGGCCATGGCCGGTGTACGGCCGATGGATGTGGGCGGCCGGTGGGACGACGTACGGCTTTCTGGCGAGAAGACGATAAGCAATGTCTCGATCAATGATGTGACGCCGGGATACTTGCCGCTGCTCGCTGGGCGAGTGCTCGCCGGGCGGAACGTCACGCGCGCCGATATCGAGAGCAAGGCGCACGTGGCGGTGATTAGCCAAGACCTGGCGCGCGCATTGGGCAAAGAGAATGTTTTGGGCAGAGTGCTCGAATTCCCAGATGGCCCGCCCGGTGTGCCGCCGGCACGCTTTCAAATCGTGGGCGTGGCGCCAGCCATGGCGGTGACCTCGATGAAAGACCGGCCGTATGCGGTGTGGCAGCCGATCGAGCGCGACAGGCGCGACATCACTGTTGTGTTGCGAACGGCACTGCCGCCCCGGGTCGTGCTGCCCGGCATTCGTCAGACGATCCGTAAGCTCGATCGCAACCTGCCGTTGGTGGATGTGGTCACGATGGAGGAACAGATTGCCAAGGGGCTGCAGCGCGAACGGATGTTTGCAGGGCTGTGTACGGCATTCGGGACGCTTGCGCTGATCATGTCGGCGGTTGGGTTGTATGGCGTGATCTCGTATGGAACGTCGAGAAAAAAAGGCGAGATTGGCGTTCGTTTGACGCTGGGAGCGATGCCGCTGCATGTGTTTGGCCTTGTGGTGCGCGATGGCTTGCGGTTGGTTGCCTGGGGCGGTTTGCTGGCCATCCCGCTGGTTTGGGCAGGAGCACGCTATGTACACGCGACGATCCCGGAGGTGAAGCCGGCCGACCCGCGCTCGATTGCACTCGCGGTCGCCATTCTGTTCGCGATTGCACTGGCGGCGTTGATGTTACCGGCGTTTCGGGCGTCACGGCTCGACCCGGCGAAGACACTGCGGGCGGAATAGCGGCGCGACCTAAACGCAGCGGGACATTTCGTACTCAAAGAGGTCGGGGTTATTCGGGTACGGTCCGGTTCTCCCGGTCATTGAAAAACCGAGGCGCTCATAGAAGAGGATCGCGGGCTGGTTGGCGCTGGTGACCATCAGCTGCAGGGTCTCGATGCTTCGCAAGTTGGCCCAGCGCAGCACCGCCTTCACGAGCAAGCGGCCGACCGCCTGGCAGCGATAGGCTGGAGCGGTCCACATAGAAACGAGTTGCGCGGTCTTGGGGGCCAACTCATCGCGTAGGGCTCCGGCTAACCCGCAGGGCGTCTGGTTATCCATAGCGAGAAAGCCAATTCCGTTTTCGCCATTCCAACGGTCGAGCCGGGCGCGCCAGTCTGCGTCGGTGAACTGGACTTCGCGGGCGTAGGTAGAGCCGAACGCGTGCGGCGACTCCTGCAAAGCCTCGAGGCGAATCGCCTTAAAGAGATGCAGATTCAGGGGAGTGATTTGTTCAATGGCGATCAATTTGGGCGGCGGCGCTGCTCCCAGGCTGCGCTCTTGAGCAGGGAGGGGCCGGCATCGATGAGACGGGGCAGCAGGTTGAAAACGTCCGTGGGGGTCCATGCCGTGCCGTGCCGGGTCAGGTAATGCTGGGTGTTTAATTCATGGGCAATTTCGGTGATGCGACGCTCCTGCACAATCTGCTCGAGTATCAGCAGCAGGACGGCCGCTTCGAGCGGGTTCTCTTCGAGGAATCCGCCTTCCGACACACGCAACCCGAATGGAAGCGCGGAAGCATCGTCCACGAGATTCAGCTTCGCGGGCTGCGGCGTAGTGGCTTCGTCGCTTTCACGAACCCACTCGATGCTCGCGACGGCCCAGCCTTCGGCCAAGCGTTTTGCGAAATAGTCAAGCGTCAAGTCGCCTTTGATTGTGTCGCGAACGAGTTGTTTCACTGCGGCGGTCTCCGGGCAATGGCAAGCAATTTTATTGCCTGTACAAATGTAAGCAGAACGGCGTGCCGGGTGAGAAACGTGTCTCAATCTTGGGATTGCGGCGTACGTTTGTGGGACAGCGGGAGGTGGAGCCGGAGGAACTTGGGGGCGTTGCGAACTATGGGACGAGATACGAAGAGCGCGACCGAGGGTCGCGCGCAGACGACGCGTCTGCCCCACACTCAAGGATCGGCCGTACGACTGTCTCCTATTCCGGTAACGTCCGTAGGGAACGAGACAAACAAAAGCTACGACGAGCTTCCTGCTACCCTCTATCGGATTCGCGCAGGACTCTGTGAGTTCTTGGAGCTTATTCGTTGCGCAAAGCGATCATCGGGTCGAGTCCGGCGGCTCGCGAAGCGGGAATCACCGAGGCCAGAAAGGCGGCGATACAGAGGAGGATGGTCGAGAAAGCCAGCATGTTGGGGTCCCAGGGCTGGATGCCAAAGAGCTGGTTCTGCATGAGTCGCCCGGCGAGGATGGCGGCCGGGATGCCGATGGCGAGGCCGATACCGACCTGCGAAAAAGCGCCGCGAAGAATCATGCTGAGGACGCCTTTGCGATTGGCTCCGAGCGCCATGCGCAGTCCGATTTCCGTGGTTCGTTGTTCCACGGTGTAGGCCATGACTCCATAGAGCCCGATGGCGGCGAGCAGCAGGCCCAGAAGACCGAACAGCATGGTCAAGGTTGCGATCATGTTTTCCTGCTGGAAGTCGGCGCTGAGAACACGGCTGTACGGGTCGACCTGGTAGAGCACCAGGTCCGGATCGATGCTTGCGAGTGCGCGGCGCACCCGTTCCTGCATCCCCAGCGGATTGCCTGGCGCCCAGATCACGATGTTGTACAAGTAATGCGACCAGATCTCGCCACTCTGAAACGCCGGGTCGTCGTACTTAACCGTCTGGGCTTCTGGAACCCAAAACATCGGGTAGATGGCCTTTTTGTAGTCATACGGCATATAGCGGATGTCCTTCACGACACCCACGATTTCGAAGCTGCCTGCGTATTTAATGCGATCGATGCCGAAGTGTTGTCCGATCGGGTTTTGGCTCTTGAAGAAATGCTTGGCAAAGGCTTCATTGACGACGGCTATGTTGCGAGTGGTGGCGGTGTCATGCTCGTCGATGGGCCGCCCTTGGAGCATGGTTGCGCCGATGGTCTCAAAAAAGTGCGGCATGACACGCGCCCAGCCGGCGGAATTGTCTTCTTTGGGCGGCGGCTCAGGCCGGCCTTCTACCCGAATGCTCTCATTCCAACTGTCGCCCGTCATCGGCGCATACAAGGCTGGCGCAACCATGTGAACGCCGGGCGTCTGTAAGAGCCGTTCATCGATGCGGCGGAACAGAGGCTCCATCTGTTCGGGCTTGAGAGGACTCAGCAGCGGGTTGATCTGGGCGACATATCGGCCTTGTGTTTCAAATCCAAAACTCTGATGCTCCAGATTGCGCAGGCTTTGCCCGAGCAGAGCGGCCGTCGATAGCAGAAGCAAAGACATCGCGGCTTGAACGACAACTAACGATTTTTGTGCAAAGGAACGACCACCTCCGACCGAGCGGTTTGCGCCGCGCAGGGCTTCGACGGGATTAGCGCGAGAGGTCATCCAAGCCGGGGCGATACCGAACACGATCCCAGTCAGGACCGAGACGCCGAAGGTGAACAGCAGAACGGGCCACGACGGGGACGCGTCGATAGGCACCCAATTATCGGGACCGCCAAGTCCGAACGCAAGATGGATCATCAGGCTGGTGCCGGCGTAGGCGACGGCGATGCCCAACAATCCTCCGATAACGGCGAGCAATACCGATTCGATGAGCGCTTTGCGTACCAGGCGGCCGCGAGCGGCGCCCAAGGCGACGCGAATGGAAGTTTGGGCACGATCTTTGAGACCGCGCGCCAGCATGAGGTTGGCTAAATTCGCGCAGACGACGAGGAGCACGCAACCGGCCGCGATCAAAAGCAGTTTGAGTCCTTCCTCATACTGAGCGCGCATGTCGGCAACACCCGCGCCGCCGGGAATTAAGTGCAGCGTCTGCTGCCGCCAAAGCTGCTTTTCGGCGGGTTCCATGTCGGAGACGTGGCTTGCGAGCCAGGCGTGAAGTTCGGCGCGTAATTTGCTTTCGAGCGATTTTGGATTGACGCCGGAACGCACTCTGCCGATCAAGTCGAGGAAGTTTGCGTTGGGCCGTTTCAGGCGGGCGGTATCGCCGTCGATCAACGGTTCCTTGGTCGCAGGCAGCCACACATCGGGCATGCCCCAACCGGAGAGTCTTGCGCCAAAGAAGCCGGGCGGCGCGATCCCGATGATAGTGAATAGGTGACCGTTGATCTCGTATCCGGCGCCTACGACAGAACGATCGGAACCATACTTCTCTTTCCAAACGCGAAAGCTGAGCACGGCTACGGAAGGCGCGCCTTCCTGGTCATCGGCGTCGGTCATCAATCTGCCGACCCAGGGCTGGATGCCGAGCGTCCGGAAGAAGTTGCCGGAGACGTATTGGCCGTTCCGGGTATCGACGGCGGCGCGTGAGCCCTCCCGCCGGATACCGAGTGGGGCGTTGCCGGCCTGCAGGGCGGCGAGGTCCACGAACTCGGGAGTGTTCGCGCGGAAGTTCTTATAGGCTTCCCAGGAGAACAGAGAAAAATCGCCGTCCCCGCCCTGTGTGTAGCCGCCCCAATTGCAGCAGCGAACTTTATCGCCGATGCGCCACAGTTCCTCCGGCCTGGTGACCGGAAGCGATTTCAGCATGACCTGATGGACCAAGGTGAAGATCGCGGTGGTGGCGCCGATGCCGAGCGCGAGCGTAATGATCGCGGTTGCGGCGAAACCGGGAGCCTTTCTCAGTTGCCGCAACGCATCTCGCAAATCTGCCATCGCATGTTCCCCTGGGGTTTGGTGTGTGGCACAATTGCCGCCACTAACAACAATACGGGAGTGTCAGGCTTGGAGTTCCCGGGAAAGGTCGAGCGCTAGCAATCGGCTCGCAGAGCGGTTGCCGGGTCGATCGAGACTGCGCGGATGGCGGGCACGACGGCAGCAAGAAGGCCGGCTGCCAGCACGATCAGCGTTCCCCATAAGAGCGCGACGGGATCGAGAGACGAAATATCGGGCAGCAGAGCGGTAATTTCATTCCGGAACGTAGCAAGAAACAAGAAGCCGAGCAACAGTCCGGCCAGAACGAGCGACATGGCTTCGCGGATGATCATGGCGAGAATGCGGCCCATTCTGGCTCCAAGCGCCATGCGCATTGCGAGGCCGGCGCTTCTTTGCACGACAATCGAAGAAAGAAATCCATAGAGCCCAATGGCGCTGAGCGACACCGTCATGATGGCGAGGAAAGTACTGAGCAGGGCGGTTAGTTCTTCACTGCCCATCGCAGCGTCGACTTGCTCAGCGAGCGTAACGAAGGCCGCCAAGGGTACTCGCGGAGCCTTTTGGGCGAGCACTTTTTTGAAGGCATCGATCGCTTGCGGCTTGGTCTCTGAATTGATCAAGAACACCAGGTTGCCCAGTTTCGTTCCCATGCGCGGAACGGAAAGCGGGAAGTAAATCGTGGGGGGCGGGCCGTGATGAACGTCTGAGAACTTGGCGTCCGCCGCTACTCCGATGACGCGGCATTGCATGCCGGCGGGGTACTCGTTCTCATTCAGGGGACGCACTGCGAGTCCGAGCGGTTGTTGCGCCGGGAAGAGCAACCTGGCTGCCGATTGGCTCACAATGCAGGTTTGCAGGTTCCGTTCCTGCGCGGTGAACTCGCGACCGGCCAGGAGGGGAATTTCCATGGTTTGGAAATAGCCTGGGCCGATGTCATTAAAGGCGAGCGCGACGCGACGTTTGCGGGTGGCGTCATCGGCGGCTTCGAAATACGCGAAGTCCTCCGGTCCGGTCATCGGCGTTTTGAAAGTCACGGCTGCCGAGCGCACGTGTGGCATCTGACGAAGCCCCTCGACGATGTGGCTGTACAAATCGAGGCGAGCTTCCGCGCTGAGCTGCTTTAAGTCGATGCGCGACGTTTGAATGGTCACGTGCGCCGCATCGAAACCCAGGTGTTCCGAGCGCAGTTTCCAAACGCTTTGCGAGACGAGGAAGGCGAGTACCATAGCGACGATGGAGAAGGCGACCTGAATCGGCACGAAGGCCTTGCCGGCCATGTGACGCTGGAGGCCGAGACGGGTACGGGATTGCAGAAGGGTGGCGGGTTGGGCGCGGCTGGCGCGCCATGCGGGGACAACGCCGAACAAAACGGTGGTCAACACACACAGCGCTGCGCTGAACCAGATGCTGGCCTGACCGGATGAAACCGCCATTGCTTCTCCCATGGAAGGCGTACGGAAGAAGTAAGTGAGAATCGCTGCTCCGCGCCAAGAGAGAAGAGCGCCGAGCGCGCTCCCGATTACGGCAAGCAACAGGCTTTCCGTCAAGTACTGGCGAACCAGGCGTGACGGTGGGGCGCCCAATGCGCTTCGAAGCGCGAACTCGGGCCGCCGGCGGTACACTCTGGCGATCAGCAAACCGCCGAGGTTGAGGCAGCAGAGAAGCAACACGAGGGCGACCAAACCTTGCATGAGGTACAGCGGCTTTGCGTATTGAACCTGAAAGGCCGTCGGAAAGCCATGCGGGGCGGGATCTACGCGCGTGTATGCGCGTTTCCGAAAGTCCTCTCGGACAACGGGGTTGGCAATCAATTGCTCGATCAAAGGTTTGCGGAAACTGGCGAGCTCCGCATTGGCGCGCGCAATGGTGACGCCGCCACGAAGACGGCCCAGAACCGGGAACCCGAACAGATCGGTTGGGCTGTTCAAGACGTCGCCACCGAGAATGACATTGATAAACGAGAGTGGCAGGTAGAGCTTCGTGGAATTTCCCGGCAAGACGCCGTCGAACTCGCGTGGAGTGACGCCGACGACGGTTGCGGTGGTTCCCGAAACCCGGATGCGTTTGCCGAGAACGCGCGGGTCTTTATCGAAGCGTTCACTCCAGAAGTTGTAACTGAGGAGTACCGGCCAAACGGCGGCGGCATTATGCGGCATATCGTCTTCGGAATCGAGTAGACGTCCCAAGACCGGGCGAAGGGGAACGACCTCGAAGAAATCGCCCGTGACGAGAGCTGCCGGGTAAGTGCGGAGCGAGCCGTTGCTGTCCCCTATAGCGGTTTCCATGTCGATCCCACCGGCGAGGGCGCTGAAGGAAGTGGAGTGCTGGCGCAAGAAGTTCAGCATGGAATGGGTGAGGCCGAGGTTGTCCATTGGTCCAGGGTTGCCGGTGGGCGCAAAGCCCAGGCGGACGATTTCGTTCGGAGCTCGCGTCGGCAGGTCGCGCAGGGTCAATCCATAGAGCAGAGTGAATATCGCGCCGTTGGCTCCAATGCCGAGCGCCAGGATGAGAATAGCGGTCACGGAGAAGACGGGGTTGGAGCGCATGGTGCGGATTCCGAGGGCGACATCGCGCCACCAGCTTTCGATGGATGTGATGAGCTCCTGATCGCGAATTCGCTCGATGGCGGAAGCGGGCTTGCCGAGTTGGATGCGGCCGATGCGGGCTGCAGAGTCTTCGGATTCGCCTCGTGCGAGGCGATCTTCTCTGTCGAGTTCTATGTGCGCTTGCATCTCGGCTGCGAGATCCGCGTCGGCGCGCATGTGACCGTAACGGTCGCGAAGTTTCAGCAGCCAAGCTGGCAGGATTGCGAGCACGATCTTCTCAGTGTCAGCCGGCGCGCGCTAGCAGGCGCGTTCCATTTGCCGGTATGATGTCTAACATTCGAATAGAGCCTACAGTGTGCTTCCAATGCAAGACAAGAAATGGCTCATTTTTCGATTCCAGATATAAATTCTGACGCAGAAGGCACCAGGCATCGTCGGGCTGAGCCGATTTCGTGCGGTCCTCCTCCTTATACCCGAAGACCTGGATGTCGCTGGCGCGCCCGCCTTGCACTTCGATGACTCGTTCGAAGGGCGGCCTTGCTGGAACGTGCTCGCTCTGATCGATGCTGCGTACGTATTCGCGCATTTTAGGCGATGCAGGGAGATCGCGGCGGAGAGGCGAGATGTGATAGTGAACGACCGCGATCGATCCTTTAAAATTGTCGATGCAGTTCCGGTTTTCGTCGCCTTGCATGGAGAGGCAGAAACGGCGATCGGCGACGCGGTCTTCAAAGCGCAGGCCGCGATCGGGCGAGTCATCGTAGTATTCGAGATTCACGCGGATGGCGAAATCGTCCGTGGTGAACAAAAGCTGTTTCTCGGGTTCCGTTTTTCCGAAAGCCGCCAACCCGGCGGTTCCGGTGAACGCAACACCTGCGAGTAAGAATGACCTTCGTCCCAGTGTGACCATAATCGGCTGGCTCGGAATGGGCACTTTGATTGCCACAATACGATGGGCGCTCAAGGCTTCAAATGCTGCGCCTTTCAAGAGTGGATTACGATTCCGGCGGCATTATAGTTCCCGGGATAGCGACATGACTGCCCGGATTTGGGACGATAGTAGTTTCTCTACCTATAGGTGTCCTACCTTGCACGCCTCAGCCCGCAACGGGTAGACTGTCTTCATGGGCCACAACGAGCGGCTGGAGCTTTTACAAGGCACCCTGGACATGATGGTGCTGCAGACGCTGCGCGCCGGTAAGGCCAACGGTTACGAAATCGCGAAGACGATTGAGCGCCTTTCCGACGAGATTCTCAACGTGGACCATGGATCGCTCTACCCGGCGCTGCGGCGGCTGGAAGGCGCAGGACTGATTTCGGGGGCCTGGGAGGTTTCCGCGACAAACCGGAAAGCGCGCTTCTATCGCTTGACGGCGACCGGGCGAAAGCGGCTGACGAAAGAGCGCTCCAAATGGCAGCAGATGGTCTCGGCCGTCACACGCGTGATGGGCGTGGCGTAGAGGCCAAACGGCTGCCGGTTAAAGTTCTGGGTCTTTCTTGATTGAAAGAAGAGGCGCGCCGGAAGGTTCACTTGGGGGTATGGAGAAATGCTTCCGCTGTTCCGGACGGTACCCATTCGTGCTTCAGAAGCACAAACCGGTTGTCGCGGATACCCACGACGAAATTCATGGTTCCTAGTGCCTTCTGGGACTTAGAACTTCCGTCAAAGAACGTCAGTTCAAAGTGCGATCCGGTTAGGTCCAATGGGCCGGCGAATGGAAGTGCTCCCGGCGGCGTTGCGGAACGAATCGCCGCAGCCAGTTGGGTGAGATCAAGGCGCAAGGGTTTGCCGTGATCGATTGACCAATATGTGAGGAACCAGGTTCGTGCGTCGGTTTCATACGACTTGAGAACTTTGCGGCCGTCAATTTCGAGGACGACGGCCTCATCCACTTCGTTCGTCGGATCGTAAGCGTACTGGTTCTGATAGATATCACAGAATTCACCAGGCCCACGCTGCACAAGCAGAACCTCGATCGAGGCAGGCAGTGGTCCGGAAGGATGGTCGCCTTCCGTTACTGTCAGTTTCAGTTCGAATATAAGCCTGTTGTCTATGGGCTCAAGCGCCTTACGGCTGGCGTAAGTCGTAAGGCGTGCCGGATCCGCTCCGAAGTAATCGCTGTCGAAGTCGAGGGGTAATGGAGATCGAGAGAAGAATTCGAGGTCGTGACAAAGGGGTGCTCCGTGCATTTCGCCTTTGCCTCCGTAAGCGAGCACGTCCCAAGGTGAATCTGAAGTTGCCAGCGCGGGCCTGGAGTCATGGGCGGCCGCTGGTGCGAGCGCCACGCCGCCAACAAGGGACAGGGCTGCCCATAGAACGTCAAGAGTGCGCATCAACATGAACTGCGGAATGGTATCACGGGTATGCCGTAGGCCCTGCAAAAAGCAACTGTTTATGGGTTCGGCCGCAGTTCCGGAACAGCGTTGTTCAGCGGACTCTCGAGGGAAACGGCCAAGGCCAGAAACGAATCGGCGAGCAGTTGCTTCAACCACAAGAGAACAACGGCCACTCCATGTCCCGTGTGATCAATGATGCTTTCTTCGATGAATGGTCGGGTGCATCCAGCAAACAGATCTGATGCTTGCTGAAGCCGCAGTCTATTCCTAAATACCACTGGTAATCACTACGTAAGAACAGCTCCTGAGGTGAGGTGGGCCAAGCTGTCTTTCTCAACACAACCTAAGCAAAAGAGTACAGGGGCTTCGCCGGAGCTTCGCTCCATAAGCGCTAACTTAGGAACGGAAGTTAGAGAAGCGGCGGTTGACACTCCGACCCAAAACACTCAGGTCCGGTCTTGGGCGTAACAGCGCGACTTCATTGCTGGTCTCGCTTCACATGCTTCACGTGTCCGTCCTGAGTCATCGTGAAACCAGTGATCTTTCCACTCGCTGGATCGCGAACGAATTCGATCTGCACATCAATTTCCTTGAGAAAGAAGGAGTTGGATGACTGGGCGTAGAGTGTGTATTTTCTTCCGTTGGGTGCGGTTGCGATCAGATTACCGGATTCCACACCGAGCGTCGTGGAGAAAGGGGGAGCGCTGTAATGGCCGACATATCCAGCCAGGATGGAGGGCCCGACTTGGACCACCCGGCGGTCGGAGTTGAGGATGACCTCTTCGCCGAAGGCCACCTTGCCAAGCTGAGCTGCGATTCTTTGTGGCGCATCCGTGCGAACGTTGCCCAGCACGATAATTGTCAGTTGTCTTTCAGGGTAGTAGTTCAGCGAGCTTTCGTATCCTTCGATCGTGCCGTCATGTGTGATGAGCTGATGGCCATCCGCGGTTCGGATTAATAAGCCCCTCCCATATTCGTCCAGCTTGGCGGTGGTCATGGACCGCAGTGACGGAGCGGTGATTACCTTGCCTGTAAATAGAGCGCGTTCCCACTTCAGCAAATCTCCACGGTTGAATAGAGAAATCCCGCGGAAAATGGGACGGTCATGCTAATGGGTTCGGCGCGTCTGAACCCGTCAGGCGTGGAATCATAGCCCTGCGAGCGTTTCGGAAGTATGGCGGAATCGACATCCACGCCGGTTTCGGTCATCCCGACTGGGATGAAGATGTTCTGACGAAGAAAACTGGCATATGGCATTCCGGAGACATGCTCGATGATTTCACCTAGAAGAACGTAATTCGTGTTGCTGTAATTGAATTTTGTGCCCGGCTCAAATTCCAGCGGCTTGCCCCGAACCACGGCAACGCTGTCCTCGGGATTGTGGCTCTGGCGCTTGTACGCGTTAAACCCGGGTGTGCCGGTGAAGTTTGGGATGCCGGAAGTATGCGTCAGAAGATTGTCGACAGTCACCTTAGTCCACGCGTCGGGAACATCGGGAAGATATGTTTTGATCGGCTCATTCACGCTGACCTTCCCTCGTTCTTGCAGGAGCAGAATACTGGCGGCTGTGAATTGCTTGGTCAGCGATCCTATACGGAATTTCGCGCCGGTAGTATTCTCAATCGACCAGTCCAGATCGGCGTACCCATAGCCAGCTTCCAGAACAATGTGATCACCTTCTGCGACCAGTACGTCGCCCATGAAGCTTTTGTTATCCACGTAATTCTGGACAACTTGCATCATGCGCTGTTTGTCGAGTGCCACGCTCTGTGCGCTCAGAACAGGCACGATGCCGAGAAGGATAGCGAGAAAGATGAAGCGTGCGCGCAGGGACAAAGCAAATCCCCTCCATTCGATATGCCGAGGATACGGACTCTCCGGCGCAGCAGTTCCGTACGATTTTGAAAATGTGATGATCTCTGCGTGGCAGCGCAGAATGGGTCGCGAGACGACCATCCGCGTTGGAGTGGTCGTTTTGAGATGACTAACGCCGATGGGGCTTCGCCCCAGACGACAAAACGTAATCGTCTGCGGTGCTCCGGTGGATCACTTATCGCTGGAAGATGGCGGCGGAGGCCGTCGCAAAGGCGAGTAGTGTGTTTGGGAAGATGCCGAGCACGAGAACTCCCAGGGCGCTGGCCCATATGGCGATGCGTGTCGTCAAGGAAGGCGGCGTCAGGTCGGCCATGGCGGCTTCGGGTTCGCGCATGTACATGGCGACGACGATCTTCAGGTAATAGAACGCGGCGACGGCGCTGTTGACGAGGCCCACAATGGTCAGCCCAAGCAGGTGTGCGTTGAGCGCAGCTTGAAAGACGTAGAACTTGGCGAAGAAGCCGCCCGTTAACGGAACGCCGATCAGCGAGAAGACAAAAATGGCCAGCAATGCCGCGGTTGCGGGTTCGCGTTTGGCGAGGCCGGAGAGATCGTCGATTTTGACATGCTGCTCATTCTTTGCGGCAACGTGGCTCACCACGGCGAAAGCTCCGATATTCATCAGGGCGTACGACGCGAGATAGAACATGGCGGCGGCGACGCCGATTTCGCGGTCCACCGTGAGCGCGACGAGCACATACCCGGCATGCGCGATGGAACTGTAGCCGAGCAGGCGCTTCACGTTGGTCTGCGTAAGCGCGGCGAAGTTGCCGATGAACATGGTGGCAAGCGCGCAACCCCAAACAACCGGCACCCAGCGATCACTTAACGGCTGGAACGATGTCATGAACACACGAAAGAAGATGGCGAATGCGGCGGCCTTCGGTCCGGCCGACATAAACGCCGAGACAGGAGCAGCAGCGCCCTGGTACACATCGGGCGCCCAGATCTGGAACGGCGCGACGGAGACTTTGAATGCAAAGCCGACGAATAAGAGCGATGCGGCGAAACCGGCCAGTACGGTCGGGTGCTGCAGGAAGGCGGCCTGAATGGCATCGAGATTGGTAGAACCGGTGAGGCCGTAAATCCAGGCGATGCCGTACAACAGAAACGCGGTCGCAAAGGATCCGAGCAGAAAGTATTTCAGAGCGGCTTCGTTATTGCGGCGATCGTCCCGCAGGTAGCCCGCGAGGATGTAGGTCGCGATCGACGAGATCTCGAGGCCGATGAATACCATGATGAGATCGCGCGATGTGGCGAGCAAACATTGGCCCACGAGCGAGAACAGAATCAAGGCGTAGTATTCGCCCGACTGCGCATGTTCACGCGCGAGATAGCTGAACGACATCAGAACACATAGAAAGCCGACCACGAGCACGAGGCCACGGAAGAACGCGCCGTAGCTGTCGATAAAGATCATGTTGTTGAAGGCGGCTCCGGGATTGAGATAGGCGCTGACGTTGGCGGCAAACGCAGCGGCGATGCCGATCAGCGCGATGGTGCCGAGGGCTGCCTTCTGACGCGAAGACCACATTGCCTCGAGCAGCATGATCAGGATGCCGAAAGCGGAGAGCAGGATTTCAGGAAGAAAGCGGAAGTAGTCGACCCCGGCCGGGAAATTAACGGGCATGCGCGACCTCCTTGATGGCCGTAGTAGAGCCGGGCGCGTAGAGCTGCACTTGGTATTCCTGGCTGCGTTTGCTTTGGTCTAGGATGCGCGCGTTGGCGGTAGATATCGGAGGCATGAAGGATTGCGTGTACGTTCCGAGCCAGATCATCAGAGCGAAGAGGGGCAGTAGAGGCACCCAATCGCGCATGCTGAGATCCGGAAAGTCGATCGTGTACGTGGTCGTTTTGCCGAGGAAAGTCCGTTGGTACATCCACAGCATGTAGACAGCGGAGAGGATGATCCCGATGGAGGCCCAGACGGCCCAGGTGAAGTGATTCGCGACAGTAGCTCCCTGGAGAACCAGGTATTCGCCGATGAAGTTGCACAGCGAGGGCAGGCCGACGCTGGCGAGGAGCGCGATCATGAAGGCAACGGCCAAGCCGGGAGCGGGTGTCGCGAGGCCGCCGAAGTCGGCGATCTCCATGCTGCCGCGGCGTTGTTCGAGGTAGCCCGCGAGCAGGAAGAGCGCTCCGGTGGAGATTCCGTGGGCAACCATCTGATAGACGGCGCCGTCGGCTCCCTGCTGGCTAAAGGTAAAGAGGCCGAGCACGATGAAGCCGAGATGGCTGATCGGATGAATACGCGATGAGGCGCTTGATATTCGGCTGGATGAAAGCAATGAGCGCGCCATAAATGATACCGATGATGGCGAGCACGACGATCCATCCGGAACACGTGTGAGCGCCGCCCGGAAACAGGCCAATGGCGAAACGCAGCAGCCCGTAGGTACCCATCTTCGACATCACGGCCGCCAGCAGGAAGGTGGCGGGCGCGGGCGCTTCGACGTAAGTGGCAGGCTGCCAGGTGTGGAACGGAACGATGGGAACCTTTACAGCGAAGGCAGCGAAGAAGCCTAGGAACAGCCAGAGTTGCTCATGCGGACTCAGAGTCAGGCGGCCAGAGGAAAAGCCCGCGAGGATTTCGTTGTAGTCAAATGTGCCCGTGACGCTGTGCACGTAGAGAATCGAGACGAGCATCAGGATCGAGCCGGCGAAGGTATAAACGAAGAACTTGAGGGCGACCGGCCCGCGGCGCGATCCGCCAAATCCGCCAACCATCAGATACATGGGGATCAGCGCGACTTCCCAAAACACGTAGAAGACGAAGAGATCCATGGCGGAGAAGACACCGATCAGACCGAACTCAAAGAGCAGAGTGAGCGCGTAGAACGTCTTGCGGCGCTCGGGGATCATCGTTTCCGCGATCCAGATAGCGATTGGCAGCAGCAGGGTGGTCAGAAGCAGCAGCCACAGGTTGATGCCATCCACGCCGAGGTGGAAATGGATGTTCAGGCCGCCGGCATCGATCCAGCCGAGGTTGAGTTCATTGGTGAGGTTCGCGCCGTTCGCCAAGACGGGCGCCACGAGGGTGATGGAAACAGCGAAGGTCGCAAGCGAGACAAGGAACGCAGTGCCGAAGGCGAGCTTCGACTGGCGAGGCATCAGCAGCAGAATGAAAAATCCCGCGAGCGGCAGGAAGAGCGTGAGGGCGAGGAGGTTCAACGGCCACCTCCGACAACGCCGAGCACGAAGATCACAAGCAGTGAACCGGCCAGTACCCAGGTAGCGTAGTTGCGGATGCTGCCGGATTGCAACTGGCGGAAGAGACTGCCCCAACCGCGGCAGGTACGAGCGAAGCCGTTGACGAGCGCGGAGTCAATGATCCACTCGTCGAGTACGCGCCAGAGCACCAGGCGCGAAATGCCTTCGAGCGGCTTGACGATCACCGCGCCATAAATTTCATCGACGTAATATTTGTTCGAAACGAGCGTATCGACCGGGCCGAGCGTATGCGCGATAGATTTGGACGTGCCTGGACGAAGGGCGTACATGTACCAAGCGAGCAGGATGCCAATTACTCCGGCGGACGCAGAGATGATCATGGGCAGAGGATTTTCCTGTTGCGCCAAGCCTTGTCCGTGCGACAAGAAGCCGAGGACTGGAATGAATCCACCGCCAGCGGAGAGTAGCGCCAGCACGATCAGCGGCCCCGTCATGATGAATGGCGATTCATGGGGATGATGATGGCCGCGATAGTCGCCCCAGAATGCGAGGAACCAGGCGCGGAACACATAAAAGGCGGTCATGCCGGCGGTAACCGTTCCCACCCAATACATCCAGGGTGCGCGTTCCCACGCAGCCGAGAGGATCGCGTCTTTACTGAAAAAGCCGGCAAACGGGGGAATACCGGAGATGGCAAGCGAGGCAACCAGCAGAGTCCAGAACGCGATCGGCATGTACTTTCTGAGTCCGCCCATGTGGCGCAGATCCTGTTCGCCAGCGAGGCCGTGAATAACGGCGCCGGCTCCAAGGAAGAGCAGCGCTTTGAAGAAAGCATGTGTCATCAGGTGAAAAACGCCTGCCGAATAGGCGCCAAGACCGAGACCAAGGAACATGTAGCCGAGCTGCGAAACCGTCGAGTAGGCGAAGACCTTCTTGATGTCGTTCTGCGTGATGCCGATCGAAGCAGCCATAACGGCGGTGAAAAGACCGATGACAGCGACGACGTTCATGGCCAGCGGTGTGTGGCTATAGAGGAACGACAACCGAGCGATCATATAGACACCCGCAGTGACCATGGTCGCGGCGTGGATGAGCGCCGACACGGGCGTAGGACCGGCCATAGCATCGGGCAGCCAGATATAGAGTGGAAACTGCGCGGATTTGCCGGTCGCGCCGACGAAGAGCAGCAGCGTGATGGCGGTCAGCACACCCGCGCTCTGTTCGATTGGCATGGATTGCACGCCGCTCGCGATCACGCCGAAATCGAGGCTGCGAAACAGATTCGCGATGAGGAACATGCCGAGCAGAAAGCCGAAATCGCCGATCCGGTTCACTATGAACGCTTTGTTCGCGGCGTTGGTGGCCCAGGTTTCCTTAAAGTAATAGCCGACTAACAGGTAACTGCAAAGGCCGACGCCCTCCCATCCGACGAACAGAACCAGCAGGTTCGCCGACAGCACCAGGATGAGCATGAAAAACATGAACAGGTTGAAGTAGCTGAAGAAACGCGCGTAGCCTTCTTCGTCGTCGCCCATATATCCGGTGGCGTAGATGTGAATTAGCGAGCCGACGCCGGTGACGACGAGCAGCATGACCGTGTTGAGTCGATCGACAAAGAGGTCGAAGCCGACGTTCAGGAAACCGCTCTGAATCCAGGTGAAATAGTGTTCGATGGCGGGCGGGTTGGTTTCGGGCCAAACTTTCGACAGGACATAGAGCACCATGCCGAGCGAAGCCAGGACGGACCCGATCGCCACGGTGGTGACAAAGGTTTTACCGATGCGTTTGCCGAACAGGCCGTTCAGCGCAGACCCGACCAGCGGGAAAAAAGGGATGAGCCAAAGATGCATGTGGTTTTGTTAAGCGGCGCTCACAGTTTCAGCGAGTCGACTTCATCAATCTGAAGTGTGCCGCGGTTTTTGAAGATGGTGAGAATGATGGCGAGCCCAACCGCCGCCTCGGCCGCCGCGACGACCATCACGAAAAGTGAAAAGATGTGGCCATCGATTCGCTGCAAGTGATAGGAGAAGGCAATGAACGTAAGGTTCACTGCGTTCAGCATGAGCTCGATGGACATGAAGACAGTGATGACGCTCTTGCGGTAGACAAAACCTGCCGCGCCCAATGTGAACAGGATGGCGCTTAAGACGAGATACCAGGCAAGCGGAACAGCAGGCATGATCAGTCAATCTCCTTTCGGGCGAGGACAACGGCTCCGAGAATGGCAATGAGAATCAGGATCGAGATGACCTCGAAAGGCAGCAGATAGCGGGTGAACAGCGCGGTGCCGATTTTGTCCGCGCTGCCTCCGTGCCAGCTACCGAAGCGTACTGATCCGAGGCCCGGGATGGCGGCAGGGAGGGCGCTGTAAATCAGAAATGAGGCGACGGCGACGAACGCAAGCAGTAGGGGGAGACCGGCGATTTGCGCGAACCAGGATTTCGTGCTTGCCTTCTCTGTGCCGGCATTCAGCAGCATGATGACAAAGATGAATAGCACCATGACGGCGCCTCCGTAGACGATCATCTGGGCCATGGCCATGAACTCGGCGCCGAGCAGAAGGTAGAGCACGGCGAGGGATCCCATAACGCCGACGAGCGAGAGAGCGCTCGAGACGGGATGCTTTTGCAGAATCACATTGAAACCCGCCACGATGGCGACGACAGCGAAAACGATGAAGAGGATGGTGTCCATCTCGCTTACATCCTCCCCGGGAAGAGTGCGACCAGCAGGCCGGTGATGACGAGATTGATCAGAGCGGCCGGGAACAGGAAGGTCCAGGCGAAGTGCATTAGCTGGTCATAGCGGAAGCGCGGCAGCGTGCCTCTCACCCAAATAAAGATGAAGATCAGCAAGCCAACCTTGGCGACGAACCAGAAGATGGCCATGAGGATGGACGTTAGCACCGGGATGAAGCCGGTAGCGGCAAGAGCGAATAGGGCGGCGATGAGCAGGAAGGCCAGGCCGAAGACGGGGAATGTTTTGTTATCGTTCTTGCGCTCGCGGCGCACGCCGGCGGCGAAGCATGCAAGCGCAGCGACTAAGAATACGATGGGAGCGACCCAGTTTGAATAGGGCGCCGGGAACAGCGGAGTCCAACCGCCGAGGAAGAGCAGCGTGGCGACGCAAGTGATGTTCACGATGTTCGCGTATTCCGCCATGAAGAAGGAAGCGAACTTCATGCTGCTGTATTCGGTGTGGAAACCGGCGACGAGTTCGTTCTCCGCTTCGGGCAGGTCAAACGGGATGCGGTTGGTTTCGGCAAAGGCCGCGATGAGGAAAATCACGAACGCGAAAATCTGCGGGAACGGGCCCTGGAAAACGCTCCAGCGCGGGATGAAAAGGTAGTAGCCCATCTGTGAGTTCACGATTTCCCGGAAGCTCAAATGATTGGCAAGCAGTAGGGGCGATACGATCGCGAGCGAGAGCGGCAGTTCGTAGCTGACCATCTGAGCGCTCGAGCGGAGACCACCGAGCAGCGCGTATTTGTTG
The DNA here is from genome assembly GCA_963795905.1 of uncultured Acidobacteriaceae bacterium. GTDB lineage: Bacteria > Acidobacteriota > Terriglobia > Bryobacterales > Bryobacteraceae > Bog-105. The sequence continues at coordinate 431,474 of CAWCJG010000008.1, forward strand.
TTCGAAGACCAGCCACCGAGGGCAACGCCATAGACGCTGACAGCGGTAATAGCGAGGATCAGCAGAATGCCGACGTTCACGTCTGTGATCTGCATGTACGTCGTGACGCCGTGAATGGTGATCTGCGGACCGAATGGCACCACCGAAATAGTGATGAGCGCGAGAGACACCGCGATAAACGGGGCGAGCAAATAAAAGAAGCGATTGACGTACGGCGGAAGCAGATCTTCCTTTGTGAGTAGTTTGAAGACATCGGCCAGTGGCTGCATGAGGCCATGTGGTCCGACGCGCAGCGGGCCGGTACGCGATTGGATATGCGCGAGAACTTTACGCTCGATCCACTGCAGGTACGCGAGCGTGGTCATGAAGACGCCGAAAACGATCGCGATTTTGACGAGCGTGATAAGGAGAAAAATCAGCGTTTGTTGGTTCACTTGTCGCGGACCTCTGTTTCGACCAGGACGCTGCCCTGGCGAACGCCGACTTCCTGCAGAGCGTCGTGGTAGAGCTGGCCGGGGGCTTCGAGCACCGCGTTCAGTTTAGCGGAATAGCGGCCCAGCGTGCCGGACGTGAACAGAGTGTTACCGGCGGGACGAATGAGCTGCGGTTCCGAGCGAAAATCGACGCGCCCATTTACGGGCATCGTTGGAAGCGGCGTGCCGGTCTGCAAGAGCGCGAATGAAACGTTGTAGCCGCGCACCTCGGAACTAATGAGCGCGAACGCGTCCTCTGTAGTGGCCGCGCCGAGATCGAAGCGCATTTCTTTGGCGATAAGCTGGAGGATTTCGAAATCCGATTTCGCGCCCATCGTCTTAGCGCCGCGGCTGAGCTTTTGGACTTCGCCAGTGACGCTAGTGACGGTGCCGTTCTTTTCGTAGGCGGAAGATGCCGGGAAGACGACATCGGCACGCTGCGCGGTTTCGGTAAGAAAGAGTTCGTTGACGACGACGAAGGCGTTCTGAGAAGCGAGCGGTTGGCGCGCGAGTGGGTTCGAACCGACGACCCAGAGAGCGTCGAGATCGGGCGCGTTCAGGATTTCGTCGTAGTTGAGGCCAGGTGCGAGTCCGAGTTCACGGACGTTGCGGTAGCCGGGCAGGAGATCTGGCAGCAGGCCCATGTCGGAGGCGCCGCGCGAGTTGGAGTAATCGACCAGGCTGACGTACTTGACCGGGATACCGAGTGAATCACCGAAAGCGACCAGACGGCGGATCGCGTCGCCTTTGATAAAGCCGCCAAAGAGGATCACCAGTTCCGGTTCAGCTGCCAGCTTTTCGCGGAGGTCTTCGAGCGCATCGAACTCCTGACCGAAGTCGATGCGAATGTAGGAGGCGGCGTAACCCTCTTCGCGCACCTTGCCAGGGGCGATCGCGTACACGCGCGCTTTGTGGTGGCGCCAATTGGCGCGGAGCTGAAACGCGATGAGCGGATGTTCCTGCGCGAGATCGGTGTCGATGACCAGGGCGGCCTTCATGTTGTAGAGGTCGTCCATGGTCGCGAGCGCGTTGGCCCGGCCGCTGATAGCGTCGAGCAGCGTCGCGATATCTCCGGTCCGGTGATGATCGATATTTGATGTACCAAGCGCGCGGCGCGCAAACTTCTGCAACAGGTAATTTTCTTCGTTGGTGGTGCGATTGGAACCTATGACGGCGAAGTGGCCGTTTCTGGCGCGGAGCTCGTTGAACTTCTTGGCTACCGTGGCGAGGGCGACAGCCCAGGGTGCCGGCTTTAATTGGCCGTTGACGCGAACCAGTGGAGTGGTGAGGCGCTCAGGACTTTGGTTGAAGTCGAACGCGTAGCGGCCTTTGACGCAGAGGAATTCACCGTTGATGCCGGAGCGATCGCGGTTGTTGGCGCGAATGATCTCGCCGTTGCGGATGCCGAGGGTCGTCTTGCAGCCGTTCGAGCAATGGGTGCAGATAGTGCCGACGTGCTCCATTTCCCAGGGGCGGGTTTGGTAGCGGTAAGTGCCGCTGGTCAGCGCTCCGACGGGGCAGATGTCGATACAAGCTCCGCATTCATCGCACTCGAGATGATCGCCGCGATTGGGAACGATTTCGGAGGCGGCTCCGCGATTGCCAATGCCGAGCGCGCTGACGCCGAGGCCTTCGCCGCAGATGCGAACGCAACGATAACAGAGAATGCAGCGGGGCGCGTCGTAAAAGACGATAGGCGACCACTGCTTTTCATCGACGTGGATTTTGTCTTCGCGGAAGCGGGTCTCGCCGGCGCCGTAGCGGAAAACCATGTCCTGGAGTTCGCACTCGCCGCCCTTGTCACAGACCGGGCAATCGAGTGGATGATTGGTCAGCAGGAATTCGAGAGTGCCCTTGCGCGCTTTACGTACTTGCGGGGAATCGGTGTGGACCACCATACCTTCGGCGACGGGCAATGTGCAGGCGACCTGCAGTTTGGGAGTCTTTTCCACTTCGACGAGGCACATGCGGCAGGCGGCCTGAAGCGCGAGGCCATCGTAATAGCAGAAAGCTGGAATGGGAATCCCGGCGGTCTTGGCGGCGTTGATGAGAAGCGTGCCGGGCGCCGCCTGTACTGACTGGCCGTCGATGGTGAAGTTTATTAAGTCGGGCATTGCTTAATTGCTTAGTGGTGCGCCGGTTGGTAGGCCGGCGCGATGGTCGCCAAATCCTTCGGCGCCTTCTTGAGGTATTCTTCGAACTCACCGCGGAATTTCGTAATGAAGCCGGTGGTCGGCATGGCGGCAGCGTCGCCGAGCGCGCAGAAAGTGCGGCCGAGCATGTTGTCAGCGAGATCACGGATCAATTCGATGTCGCTCTGCTGTCCGTAACCGTCGTGGAAGCGCGAAAGAATCTTCCGGAGCCAGGTCGTTCCCTCGCGGCAGGGAATGCACCAGCCGCAGCTTTCGTGGGCGTAAAACTTGATGGTGCGCAGAGCGACGGCAACGATGTCGGTGTCTTCATCGAGTACGACAATGCCGCCCGAGCCCGCCATCGATTTGAGTTTGGCGATGGAGTCGTAATCGAGCAGCAGGTCCTGCACTTCATCGGCAGTGAGAACCGGCGAGGAAGAGCCGCCGGGAATCACGGCTTTGAGCTTCTTGCCATTGCGCATACCGCCGCAGACTTCATTCAGCAGCCGCATAAACGGAAAGCCAAGAGGAAGTTCGTACACGCCCGGTTTGTTGACGTGACCGGAGATGCAAAGAAGGCGTGTGCCGCCGTTCTTGGGAGTACCAAGACCGGCGAACCAAGCTCCGCCATTGCGCAGGATAACGGGGACGGAAGAGAATGTCTCGCAGTTGTTGAGAATGGTGGGCGATTGAAACGCGCCCACAACGGCCGGGAACGGCGGCTTCAGGCGGGGGACACCGCGTTTGCCTTCGAGCGACTCCAGCAGAGCCGATTCCTCACCGCATTCGTAAGCACCCGCTCCGGTGTGCGTGTACAGATCGAAGTCCCAACCACTACCAAAAATGTTCTTGCCGAGAAAACCACGCTCGTATGCTTCGGCGATGGCGCGATCGACGATGTCGAACAGGTAGCGATACTCGCCGCGAATAAAGATGTAGCCCTTGTTCGATTTGATGGTCCAACCGGCAATCAGCATGCCTTCGATGAGCTGATGCGGATCGTTCTCCATCAAGAGGCGATCTTTGCAAGTGCCGGGCTCGCTTTCGTCGGAGTTGCAGATGATGTAGGTCGGTTTGCCGGTCGTGCGCGGGACAAAACTCCACTTCATGCCGGTTGGAAAGCCGGCTCCGCCACGGCCGCGCAGCGAGGACGCTTTGAGCTCTTCGATGATGGCTTCGGGCGTCATCTCGACTGCCTTCTTGATGGCGACGTAACCGTCAGTGGCAAGATACGTCTCGATGGAGGCCGAGTTGGGCAGCGTGAAGCGCTGTGAAATGACTTTGGTTTCGAGCGGGCTTGGTTCGTTGTACGTCATTGCTTGTTGTAGCTCCCGTCGCGGAGGGCGGCAATGAGTTGATCAAAGCGTTCGGGGGTCACGTTGTGGTAGAAGTCGTAGTTGATCTGAATGGCGGGCGCCCAGGAGCAGGCTCCCATGCACTCGACTTCTTCGAGCGAAATGAGTCCGTCGGGGCTAGCGCCCTTATGATGCAGGCCGAGTGTTTTGCAAGCGTGCGCGAACAAATCTTCGCCGCCGACAATTTGGCAACAAATATTCGTGCAGACCTGGACGTTGTACTTTCCGATCGGCTTCCGGTGGAGCATCGAATAGTAACCGATGACTTCATCGACTTGCAGCGGCGTGACGTGGCAGCGGCGCGCGATTTCTTCGATTAGCTCCTGCGAGACGCAGCCGATTTCATCCTGCGCATAGAGGAGCATGGGAACCACGGCACTACGGGTGCGGCCTGGCGGATAGCTTTGCAGCAGCTTGGCGAATCGCTCTTCGAGAGCGGGCGAAAAGGTCATGTTAGCGGTCCACGTCCCCAAGCACGAAATCCATACTTCCCATGGCGGCGATGGAATCCGCGATAAAGACGCCCTCGAGCATTTCGCCCAGCGCTTGCAGGTTGCCGAAGCTGGGCGTGCGCATGAAGACGCGATGCGGATTGGCGGTGCCGTCACTAACGACGTAATAGCCTAATTCGCCGCGCGGCGATTCCACCACAGCGTAGGCTGAACTTTCTGGAACACGATAACCCTCCGTCACGATTTTGAAGTGATAGATGAGCGACTCCATTTGGGTTTTCATCTTTTCGCGATCGGGCAAAAGAATTCCGGGAGCATCCGCGCGCCAGGCGCCTGCGGGCATGCCGTCGAGGGCTTGGCGGATGATTCGGAGGCTCTGACGCATTTCGTCCATGCGGACTTCAAAGCGCGCGAATACGTCGTTCGCGGTGCGAGTGGGAACTTCGAAATCGAATTGGTCGTAGCTCGAATACGGAGAATCTTTGCGCGCGTCGATCTTCAGACCAGCGGCGCGAAGCAGAGGACCCGTGACGCCGAGTTCGAGCATGTCCTCGAGCGGCAGAACGCCAACCTGTTTGGTGCGCTGCAGCCAAATGGGATTCGCCATCAGGAGCGCCTGATATTCGTCCACTCCGCGGACGAGGCGATCGTACACATAGCTGACCGCCTTGTGCCAGCCGCGCGGCGGTTCGAGCGCCAGTCCGCCCGGCCGGATGTAGCTGGTCATCATTCGCTGCCCGGAGAACATTTCGAAGACCTTGAGGATCTCCTCGCGTTCCCGCATGCAGTAGAAGTAGACCGTCATGGCGCCGATGTCGAGCGCGTGCGTGCCGAGCCAGACGAGGTGACTCGAGACGCGCTGCAGCTCGTTCAGCATGACGCGCATCCACTGCGCGTGCTGCGGAATTTCGAGGCCTAGTAGCTTTTCCACAGCGAGCGCGTAACAGAGATTGTTGATCAGGTTCGAAAGATAGTCGACGCGATCGGTGAGAGGAACGACCTGCTGGTAGCGCTCGACTTCGCACTGTTTCTCGATACCGGTATGAAGAAAGCCGATTTCAGGGCGCGCCTTCAATATGGTCTCGCCCTCGAGTTCGAGGATGACGCGCAGAACGCCGTGCGTGGACGGGTGCTGCGGGCCCATATTGAGAGTCATGCGACGGCCGGAACCCGCGGGCAAGCCTTCGATGTTCGAAGGATCGGCGGCGTTCAGTTCATGCGTCGCGTCGGCGGCTGCAACCCGCGCTTCTTCCTCGATTGGATGGCGATGCCTATTCATTGCTGTAGGAGTATTTGTAGCCGTGTACGGGGTAATCTTTGCGCAGCGGGTGCCCTTCCCAGTCGAGTGGCATCATGATGCGTTCGAGGTTCGGGTGGTTGCGGAATTTCACGCCGAACAGATCGAAGACTTCGCGCTCATACCAATTCGCGCCGCGCCAGACGGAAGTAACTGATTCGAGTTCATCGCCTTCGGCGGCGTGGACAAAGATACGCACACGCACGTTCTGGCTGACTGAGTGCAACAGGTAAACGACCTGAAAACGCGGCGTGCGCGGCCACCAATCGACGCCGGTAATCCCGCTCAGGCGTTCGAACCCGAAGGTTTTGAGGGCGCGGCAGACGGGCACGATGGCGGATTGGACGATTTCAAATTCAGGTCCGTCGGCAGCCTGCTTCACGCCGACGATGGCGTCGGGCATTTGCTGGGACAGTGCGAGAGCAACGGGATGTTGCGAGAATTCTTCAGGCAGCACGGCGGCGCTCCTTGGCGGCTTGATCGCGCCGGTTGTCTTCAGCCCAGTCGAGCACGCCTTTCTTCCAGATGTAGAAGAACCCGCAGAGAACGAGGACGATGAACAGCAGCATTTCGAAGAATGCGAAAAAGCGTAATTGACGGTAGATGACAGCCCATGGATAGAGAAAGATGGCTTCAATATCGAATAGGATGAAAACCATTGCGACTAAGTAGAATTTCACGCTGAATCGCTCGCGCGCGTTTCCTACGGGTCGCATACCAGATTCATAGGGTGACATTTTGACTGGATCGCGCATGCGCTTTCCGAGCAGGGCGGAGGCGCCGATCATACCGCCTGCTACCAGCACGGCGATTGCGATCTGGATCGCTACCGGCAGCCAGGTTTCTGCGTAAGTAGGTTGCATGGAGAAGAGTTCCCGCGGCGGACTCTCGGGAAAACTTCATTATAATGTCCCGCCTTATCCTCATTTTGCTGAAGGAGAGCAGGCGAGAATAAGATAGGTGTACCCAAATGCATGAAATTTCGGTGAACGGCGAGCCGAAACAAATCCCATTTGGCTTGTCGGTAGAGGGGCTGCTCGCTCATTTAGGCGTCAGCGCCGATCGCGTAGCGGTGGAGTTAAACCGGGCGATTGTGCGCAAGCGCGACTGGGCGGGCACGCAGATCCCGGCAAGCGCAAAAGTGGAAATCGTTGAATTCGTTGGCGGGGGCTAACGTGCAAATGGCGCCGGATAAAACGTACTTGACTGTTTTTGTCAGTCTAGTACAATGCGGGGAGCCGTAAGTTTCCGAAACGAAATCTGGCCGCCATGTTCAAAACACGAAAAGTACGTTCTGATTTACCCCAGAGTCAGCGGACCTACACAAGCACGGATGTGGCCCGGATTGCAGACGTGAGTCTGCGGCAATTGCAATGGTGGGACGAACGGAAAGTGGTGTCGCCCCGGCACGAGGGGCACAAACGGATTTACCTTCCCGAAGAGGTAATTGAAATCACAGTGATCGCGGAGTTGCGGCGGAAGGGGTTCTCGCTGCAAAAGATCCGGCGAGTGCTGCGATTTCTGCAGCGCGAAATGGGGCGTAGACTGGCTGAGGTGCTGGCAAAGGAATCGAATCTGCACCTGCTGACGGATGGTAAGTCCATTTACCTGGAAGACCAGCAGGACCGGATCATCGATTTATTAAAGAATGCCCGACAACCGATGTTCCTGGTATCGGTGAGTGATCAGGTGAAGCGGCTCGATGAGGTGCCGCGCAAAGCTCCGCGGAGCGAGTCAGCGTCGCCGCGGCGCGTGAGAGCGGCCATCTAGTCACGTTTTTTTGTTTTCAATTCTCTGAAAAAGAGTCATTTACTGAAGTCGCAGACCGTCCTGGTCCGTCTATACTGAAAACAGATCCGGAGGGTAAGGATTGTCGTCCCAGCGGCGTTATTGGTTGTTTGTCCCTGTATTTATCGGCACTTGCGCCCTGGTGGGCGGCCTATTTGGACCCGAGGCGACTCCGGTTTCAGCAGCTCCACAGCGGAGTGTAGCCGCTTCCGATGAGGAACTCAAGCCCGAGCTCAAAGAGTTCACGAAGATCTACGAGGTAGTAGATCAGAATTACGCGGACAAGCTTTCTCCCGACAAGGCAATATACAAGGGCGCGATTCCCGGCATGTTGCGGACGCTCGATCCGCATTCCAATTTCTTCGATCCGAAAGACTTTGCCGGTCTCAAAGAGGAACAGCACGGCCGATACTACGGCGTCGGGATGACGATCGGGCCTCAGCCGAGAACGGGCAAGACGATGGTCATCCATCCGTTTGGGGGCTCGCCAGCATATAAGGCGGGTCTGCGTCCCGGGGACGTGCTGATCGAAGTGAACCATAAACGTGTGGAGAATGCGACCAGCACGGAAATTGCCGATATGCTGCGCGGTCCGAAAGCGACGCACGTCGAAGTGGTGGTGGCGCGCGAAGGCGCAGCCAAGCCGATTACGTTTGACCTGATTCGCGACGAAATTCCGCGCAATAGTGTGGACGACGTGTTCTGGGTGAAGCCCGGGATTGCGTTCATGCGAATTCAGCAGTTCACGGAAACCACCAGCGGTGAAGTCGAGAGCGGACTGAAGCAACTTGGTGAGCAGAACATCAAAGGCCTGATTTTGGATTTGCGCGAGAACCCGGGCGGCTTGCTCGGGGAAGGCGTGAACACGGCCGGACACTGGCTCGATCGCGGACAGGTCGTTGTTTCGCATAAGGGGCGGGCATTTTCTGAGCGGCCGTATCTGGCGCGCGGCAGCCAATACGGGCACGATTACCCGATCGTCGTACTGGTGAACCGGTATTCGGCGTCGGCAGCCGAGATTGTTGCGGGAGCGCTGCAAGACCACGATCGCGCGATTATTTTGGGCGACACCACTTTCGGTAAGGGTCTCGTCCAGACGGTTTATCCGCTGAGCGATAACACAGGCCTGGCGCTAACGACGCAGCATTACTACACGCCCAGCGGACGTCTGATTCAGAGGAACTACTCAAACGTTTCGTTCCTGGACTACTACTACGGACGGCGGACGGATCAGAAAGACGTGCACGACGTGAAGCAGACCGATCTGGGACGCGTTGTTTACGGCGGGGGCGGCATTACGCCGGACGTCAAATACGACCAGCCGAAGTTGAACGACTTCCAATTGGGTGTTTTGCGAAAGAACGGATTCTTCGATTTCTCGGCGCATTACTTTTCCGACCACAGCACCAAGGAACCGGCGGGCTGGACGCCGGATGAAGCCGTTCTGAACGACTTCCACGATTACCTGATGAAGCAGGGATTGCAGTTCTCAGAGGCCGACTGGACGCAGAATCACGATTGGCTTCGCAACCAGCTTCGCGCGGAGATGTACATTACGGCGTTCACCTACGAAGACGCCCAGAAGATCGCGGTGGTGCAGGATCCGGAAGTGCAGAAGGCAATTGAAGCCATGCCACAAGCGGCGGATCTGCTGGCGCGATCGGAAACGCGCATCGAGAAGCAGCGCGCAAGCCGATAAGCACAAGCTGCGCTTTACACTGGTGTATTGACTGCACCCACCGTCACTCCACAGATCACGGTATTGGATGCCGGCGGCCAATACACGCACCTCATTGCGCGACGCGTACGTGAGTTGGGTGTGTACGCCGACGTCCAGCCGAGCGACACCTCCGCCGAAAGGCTTGCATCACGCCGGGGCGTGATCATCTCCGGCGGTCCGGCGAGTGTGTATGAGCCGGGAAGCCCGCAAATCGATCCGGCCATTTTGGCTCTGCATGTTCCGGTGCTGGGCATCTGCTACGGACATCAACTCATCGCATTCCATCTGGGCGGACGCGTGCACAAAGGCGAGCGCGGCGAATACGGGCTCGCGAAACTGAACCGGTCGCCCTTGGAAGATCCGTTGTTCGCCGAGGTACGCGGGCAGCGCATCTGGATGAGCCACCGCGATACGGTCGAGGCGGTGCCAGCCGGCTTCAGAGTGCTGGCATCGACGTCAACGTGCGACATCGCAGCTATGTCCGATCCGCAGCGCAACTTATTCGGAATACAGTTCCATCCCGAGGTGGTGCATACGGAGGGCGGGCAGCAGATACTTGCGAACTTTGTGCTGAGCGTTTGCGGCGCGCGCAAGGATTGGGACGCGGCGCAGCGTGTGCCGGCGCTCGAAGAAGAGATCCGGACGGTGGTGCGCGATCGCAACGTGTTTTTCTTTGTGAGCGGCGGTGTCGATTCGACGGTCGCTTACACGCTATGTCTGCGAGCGCTGGGTCCGGAGCGCGTGTATGGCCTGTTCGTCGATAGCGGACTGATGCGCAAAGACGAGAGTGAATTTGTGCGGCATGTGTTCCGCGAACTCGGCGCAACGCACTTTCACGTGGACGAGTCGGAGCCGGAGTTTCTAGCAGCGCTCGACGGGTTGCACGATCCCGAGGCGAAACGCCATGCCGTGGGCGAGCAGTTCGTGAAAGTGCAGCAGCGAATTCTGCAGACAGAACACTTTTTTGATGGGCACTGGATTCTGGGGCAAGGGACGATCTATCCGGACACGATTGAATCAGGCGGCAGCGCAAAAGCGGATCTGATCAAGACGCACCACAATCGCGTCGCGGGGATTCAGGCGCTGATCGATACAGGGCGCATCGTGGAGCCGTTGACCTCCTTCTACAAAGACGAGGTGCGGGCGATCGGGCGGGAATTAGGACTTCCGGCACAGTTTCTGAACCGGCATCCTTTCCCTGGACCGGGGCTGGCGATTCGCTGTTTGTGCTCACGAGAGAACGCAGGAGTGGAGCGCAACGAGCATGGCTGGGTGCTACCGATTCGTTCGGTCGGCGTGCAGGGCGATTCACGCAGCTACCGGAACATCCTGGCTATTGAGCGTAAACCGAACATGGACGATATCCAGACGACGGCGCCCGCTCTGACCAATGAATTGTCAGAGATCAATCGCGTTGTTGCGCTTTGCGGCGCGAACGCCCCGATCGCGAGTCTGCGGGTCTTTGAGGCTGCGATCACAAAAGAGCGCCTGGACCTCCTGCGAGAAGCGGATGCCATTGTGCGCGAATTTTGCGAACAGTCGGACTTCGAGCAGGCGGTTTGGCAGATGCCGGTGGTGCTAATCCCGCTCGGGAACGGCGAGCGTCGGGAATCAGTGGCCCTGCGGCCGATCAATTCGGTTGATGGAATGACCGCGGACGTCGTGCTGATGCCGCCCGCGGATCTGGATCAGCTTACAGAAAAGCTGCTGGCCCTGAGCGGAGTGAGCGCGGTGTTTTACGATCTTACGCACAAACCACCGGGCACCATTGAGTGGGAATAGCCGGTCAGCGGATTTCGAACCGGCGGCGCTTCAGGCGCGACAGGCGCTCTTGAAAATGCTCTTGAACGAAGTCGCACAGGCGCGGCTTGGGTGCGGGTTCCTCCAGCGCCTGTAGATAACGCAGCTCGCGAGTTTTTGCTCGCGTGTAGGCAAGCACACCGACCACTACGCCAGCGGTCGCGAGCGCAACTGTGATAACAGGCCCGGAACGCAGAAAGGTCCAACCGAACGGCGGGGTAACGGCGAACTCATGGCGGTAAATCCAGGCGAATCCGGCGCAGAAATATAGCAGCAGCGCAGAGCGAGCGAGTGCGATGACAGCACGGCAACGGCGGATCGAAATGGCGAGAAACGCGGTCGTTGTATGCGCGACCGGGTCTACACGCCCGCGTCTCGGCTGGCTCGCAACGTGCTTTGTGAGTTCCGGCGAGATGGTGGCGGGTTCCGACTGCCACTCAATCTGCCATTGTTCTAGTTCCGGATCAACCTTCATTTGCGGACTCCCATCTTCTGGCGCAGCAGTTGCCGCGCGCGACTAAGACGTGCTCCGACGTTGCTTTCGGATATGCCGAGGATGGCTGCGATTTCTCCGTACTCGAGGCCTTCGAGCAGCAGCACCATGGGCTCGCGGTACAGGACCGGAAGCGCGCGTACCGCGTTAGCGAGGCGGTGTTCTCCTTCGTGTTCGAGCAGCAGCGCCTCGGCGTCTGGACTGGGATCGACCCTCTCCAATTCGCTTTGCCTCGCTTCGCCTTGCCGACGATTCTTTGCAAGATAAGCGATGGCGCGGTTATGGGCGATACGGAACAGAAAGGTCCTCTCGGAACAATCGCCACGAAACACCGGCAGCGCCTGCCAGAGCGCCATCGCGATTTCCTGTAACAGGTCGTCACGATCACCCGGGCTGCGTACGTAGCTGGAAGCCACGCGCGCAAGCGCCGGACCTTCGCGAGCGAGCAGTGCCGTGAAGCGTTGTTCGAGAGAATCGGGCTTAGTCCCCGAGACTGTCTCGAAGCGCCCGTCGGCTGCTGCCAGCTCGATCATTCTGTAAGGGTAGTCTTGGGGAGGGAAGCCGGCTTACAAAAAGATTTGGAGGGGTGCGAGAGAGCGGGTCTACAATACATACACATTTGCGCTGTGTGCCTGCCCGCGGTCAAGGCGAAGTTTTGAGGAACAGGAAAACGGGTGCTCAAACGAAGGCGGCAATACGCGATTCAGCGAGGCCGGCTCCATTGCGTTTGAAAGCCACATTTTTCCTCGATCTGACAATGCTGGTGTCGATCTGCGCGTTCCAGACAGTTCCCTTTACAGGTCTGGTCGTTCATGAATGGCTTGGACTCGCAATGGTGGGCATGGTTGCCGCCCACCTACTGCTCGCATGGAGTTGGATTGCCTCGCAGAGCCGCCGCTTGTTGATTCTGCAATCCATTCGCGCGCGCATCAATTACATTCTCAACCTAAGTCTGTTTGCCGCGATCACGGCAGTGATCTTCTCGGGCATACTAATATCCCAGAAGGCGATTCCGCTGTTGACAGCGACGAAACCCGCGCCATACCTCGATTTGCGATGGGACAGGCTCCATCACGACTTCTCGGACGCCGTACTTATCCTGGTCGGCCTTCATGTGGCAGTCAATTGGGAATGGGCGCTCGCAGCCGGACAGAAGATCTTCCGCCGCGTTCTGGAAGGCACACAATGAAATTGGTCCGAATCTTATTGCGCCTTGCTCTCCTGTCGCTCGCGGCGGCCGCGTTCGCCGGCTTGACGTGGATGTATGGCAACTCTGTGAGCCCTCCTTCCCCGGATCGGGGGTTGCAGGAATGGCTACAGCATCGTCCGTCCGCACCCGACGCCTGGAAGTTCCTAGAGCTCGTCCCGGGAGGCGCGGCGGTGGCAATCTTCGCCGTGGCCGGACGGATTTTGTTCCGATTACGGCTCTCCCCCGCATCCCGCGGCGAAGGGCAACCGATTTCGTTGGGCTTGCTCCCAAGAAGGAGCCGGCAAGGCGACTGAAGGACCATTCAGCGATGTCCTACTCGCGACAGAATCGATCCAAATGCAACTGGTCGCGCTTGCTCGTTGCAATGATCATCCCCGTCGCGGCGCTCTGCCAGACAAAAGAGACACCTCTCGATTTTCAGGGGGCGGATATCGAAACCGTCCGGCTGTCTCCTTCGAAGTTTCCGCCATTACCGCCGGCGTTATCAAGGGGTCATTCATAAAACCGCATGAAATCGACTGGGCCGTCCTGTGCTCTGTGAATCGAACTTCCACCATCCTCATCTTCCGCAACGCATCACCAACTCGCGTGCTCGAGATTGCTCGCGAACCGGATATCAACAGACTTCAGGTTGAGGGCGGCGAAAAAATCGGCTACTGTCGTGAGATCTCTTCCGTTGGGCGCGACTTCATCATGCGGCATTATGACGCGTATGGCGGTGTGAAGCCACCTCCGATTGACCATCAGGGAATCGATGATGCGTTCGTTGAGAAGGCGTCGGTGGTCCTGTATTTCTATCGTGGCAAATGGCTTCCGCTCACGGGTGCCGACTGACCGGCGGTGTTTTTCACGCAGGAGCACCGTTCCGTCTACTGCGCCTGATGGGTCTGGGCTTCCTGCAGGAACTTGGCCACGTTGTCCTTGTCGACGATGAACGTGCCGGTATCGACAAAGGTGGGCAGCGGGGCATACGAATCCTGAGCGAAGTCCGCCGTCAGGGATTTGGGTGGATCGTGGTGCACTTCGTCGAGCAGTTTGACCCCGTAGTAAGCCATCGTGTAGGGCTTCTGCGCTATGGTCGCGGAGATGACGCCTTTTTGAATAAGAGTCAGCGTGCGCTGATCGGTATCCATGGCGATGATGACCAACTTGCCGGATACGTCGGTGCGGCTGACCACCTCGCCGGCTTCGGGGCAAGCGATCGCTTCGAGGCAGACAAACGCGTCGATCTTGCTGGCCTTGTTATCCACAATCTGTTTTGCGCTATCGAACGCCACCGTGGGGTCGCCGCGAATGTCGATTATCTGAGTGATCTTGATACCGGGATGACTCTCGATCGCGCTCTGGTAGCCATGCAGGCGTTCGGAAAGGTTGCTCTGATTCGGCATTGTGAACACGGCAACATTGCCCTTGTCCTTGAGCAGTTTGACAAGCAATTGACCGCCAAGCATACCGGCGTTGTAGTTATCCGTTCCAACAAAGAAGAGGCGCTTGCTATTCGGCGCGTCAGAGTCGATGGTGATGACGGGCACTCCCTGCGCGATTGCGGAGTTGATATCGGGCGCCAGCATGTTGGCGTCAGACGCCGAAATCATGATGCCCGAAGGCTTGAGCGACACGGCCTTCACAAACTCGTCATGCTCGGCCCGGGTGTCATAGGTGTCGGGTCCCATCAACTCCGTTTTGACTTTCATCTCGCGGGCGATGTCTTTCAGCCCGGTCACTGCATTCTGCCAATACGGGACCTTGGTATTGGCGGTGACGAGGATATAGGTTTCGGTGGGGCTGTGACGTTCCGAGCTGCAGCTTGTCAGGGTCAGGAGCGCCGCAGCGGGCAGTGCCAAAAGGCCGAAGAGTTTGCGCATCAGTTTGTAGTCTACTCCGATGGAGTGTGCTCCTGGAATAGTTAGTTAACGGAAGCTAGTTTTCGGCTACAACGGAATCAAGAGTTTTGAGACGGAGCTGCGAGCGATGCGCCATGCTTTGCTCACGCGGTTTGCGCCGCCATCGTCGTCATGGATCGCAACAGTTCCTCCGCATTGAGCGCACCGGCGGGAGTCTCCTCGTGTTTGAAGATGGCCCAGGTGGGGTACCCGTTGTTCAGGTATTTGCTGACACGATCGGTGATGCCGATGATTTCAGACGCCGTGTAGTCCGGCTTGCGCAGCCGCAGGTAAACGAAGTCGGCGGTGAGCACGTGGGGTGTCTCGAGGTTCTCGTTCTCGGCGAGACAAAGCGAAGCGCCGGCGGATTGCAGAGTTTCGTAAACACGATCCGTGAACCAGGTCGCGTTGCGGAACTCCCAGGTGGTTTTGATCGAGCGCGGCACGCAACTGAGGAACTCGGCGAGTAACGCGGGATCAGCTTTGAAGCCGGGCGGCAGCTGGAAGAGGATGGGACCGAGACGGCCGGCGGCGGCGAGCGGCTCGAGCGAATCGAGGAACACTTTCAGGAACTCGTCGGTCTCGCGAAGCTTCAGCACATGGGTCAGCTTCATATGCGCCTTAGGAAGGAAGAGAAAACCGGAGGGGGTGACGGCGACCCATTTCTTGAAGGTGGCTTCCGAGGCGAGGCGGCGGTAGGTGTAGTTGACCTCGACCGTGTTCAGGTGAGACGCGTAATAGGTGAGGAATTTGCTCGAGGCAAGCTTTTCGGGATAGAAGCCGGGCTTCCAACTTGGATAAGCGAACCCGGAGGTACCACAGTATAACTTTGCTTCCGGCATAGATTCACAGTCCTGCGAACCAATCGTATCCTTCCTCGGCCCAGTAGTCATCCGGCCGTTTGGATGTGTACTCGATATACCCGACGCGTTTGATGTTCTTGATGCCGTATTTGACCGGGATGACGAGACGCAACGGAGCGCCGTGTATGGGCTCAAGAGGGCGTCCGTTCAGCTCCCAGGCGAGCAGCGTCTGCGGATGTAGCGCGCTCTTGATGTCGAGGCCCACGTAATAATCGTCGTCCGGAGTGGACATTGCAACATAAGGCGGGACCGGCTTGCCCGGCGGGAAGTACTTCTTCGTAAAGTCGGCGAAGCGGACGCCCTTCCATTGCGAGATGACGCTCCAGCCTTCGATGCAGCAGAAGCGGGTGACCAGTTCCACGGGCGGCAGAGATTGGATGTCGGCCATTTCGAGGCTGAGATCAGGGCCCGCGTTGGTGGTCACGTCGAGAGACCAGTCTTCCACCGGATCGGTCAGACCAATGTCGCCGTTTGGCTTCAAATACTGGACACGGGAGAGGGAGAACTCAGGCATCAACCGGTGATCGTCGACGCCGCTGCCCCAGAGTTTGCCATTGAGATCCATGACGCGGCGCTGTGCGGTAGGCAGGCCGTTGTCTTCGTGCGCGGATTTCATCCAGGAATAACCAGCGGCTCCCGCGACCGCCGCGACGCCTCCAATGAGGAACGAGCGGCGGGTACGGCGGCGCAGCGCCCGGTCGGGAATCTCAACGATGGGGCGATTCATGAGCCTTCACAATTTCATACCCCGCGACCATGGCGCGGAAGTTATTCCAGCCGGCGCGGCAGACCTGCAGGACGTGTACAAGGAAGAAAAGCAGATACCCGATTGTCAGCGCAAAGTGGATGACGCGAGCGGGGCCATACCCCCCGAAGGCGGCCGTCAACCACGACAATTGCGCAGGTTTGTAGATGGCAAGCCCGGTGAGAAGAGACAAGAGGCCCATCACGACGATGCCCGAATAGGCGATCTGCTGGGCAGCGTTGTATTTTTCTTGTGGCACTTCGGCGCGGTGCAGGCCGAAATCGCCGAGCAGCGCAAACCAGGCGTCACGGAAACAGTCCCATGAGCGCGGAACCAGGTACCGCCATTCGCCCGAGAAGAGCGTGTATGCCACGTACAGCACACCGTTCGCGGCGAAAAACCACATGAAGAAGAAATGCATCGCCATGCCATCGGCGAGGCGGTGATCCATGTGAAAGGCTGCGTAAACCCAGGCGGGGAAAAAGTGGAATCGGCCGATGCTGTAGCTGTCGTACGCCCAGTAAATCAGCAGCCCGCTCCAGATCATCAGGAACAACAGCGGGAAGTTGACCCAGTGGAACCATCGGATGGCCACGGGATGTTTTACGCGGACCTGCGGCATATTTCAGGCTAACGTAAGATGACCGGGTTGAGCTATAAGGAAGCGCGCGTAGAATGGAAGGAACCTCACTTTTTCGCATGAAGTGTTTACGTCTGCCTGCCGTCTGGGCTGCGGTGTACGCAGCCGGAATTTGCGCCAATGTTGCCCAAGTGGACAGCCAGAAACTGTGGGAATTGAGGAATCTCGGCAAAGCGTTCTACGAGAATCCGGACACGCATATCCAGGCGGTCGATGCGTTGAAGGCGGCGCTGGAACTGGCTCCGAAGTCGGTCGAGGAACGCGTCAATTATGGCATGGCCCTGCTGCGGATCGGAAAGAACGATCTCGCGGTGCAAGAACTGCTCCAAGCGCAGAAGCAGGACCCTTCCCTACCCTACACCTGGTTCAATCTCGGCATCTTCTATAAACATGGCGGCGAGTACGAAAAGGCAATCGTGCAGTTTCGGGGCATGCTGCGGCTGACTCCGAACGAGCCGAAGGCGCACTACAATCTCGCGGCGGTTTATCGGGCGAAAGGCGATCTCGAAGCGGCATTGCCCGAGTTCCAGGAGGCCGAAAAGTTGGATTCGTATTTGGCCGGGCCGCACTTCCAGCTCTTCACGCTTTATCAACGCATGGGCAGGCGTGAGGAGGCGGCGCTGAACGCGAGTTGTTTGAAGAAGCCAAAAAGCGGAACGACGGTGCGGCGGTTCCAGAGGACATGGAGTGGTGCTTCTATGCCGAGTTGTACGATCCGCCGACGCCACGTCCTAGCGCGGTAGCGGAAAAAAGGCAAGTTCAAGGATACAGTGATTGCCACGGGTGGACCAGCAAATACGCGCATGCGGTTGATCGATGCGACGGGGACCGGTCAAGCCGGATCTGCTGGTGTGGTCTGACCAGCGGGTTGTGTTGTACAAGAAAGGCGCCGAAGCAGCGACCGCCACGGGACTCGAGACGCTAACAGGAGTACGCGATATCGCGGTGGGCGACTACGACAATGACGGCCTGCCGGATTTGGCGGTGCTGACGGCCAAGGGCGTCACGCTGTTTCACAACGACCACGGAAAATTCATCAAAGGCGAAAGATCTGCCGCACACCAGCGGCGCGACGGTCGCACTGTGGGTGGATTACGACCACGACAACGATCTGGACTTGCTGTTGTTCGGAAAGAAGTCGCTGCTTATGCGGAATGACGGCAACGGGACATTCGAAGAACATTCGGCGGGCTTTCCGTTCGTGAACGGGGCGGCGACGGATGCGCTCTCTTCGCGGTCCGTGGCGATACGGCGGCGCGGGACATCGTGGTGTCGTATGCGGACCGGCCGGGCGTTTTGTATATCGACAATCTGAACGAGAAGTTTCGTAGCCCAGGACATGCCGGTGTTGCCTGCCGGCGTGACTGAGATCGCGGCGTGAGGACGTGGACCACGACGGATTGCTGGATATCGTCGCGTATGGCCTTCCACGCAGTGCTGCGAAACGATGGGCACGGCAAATTAGCGGCGGATGCGTCTTTGAAGAACGTCTTCGGCCGCGGTGCGCGCGGATTTCAACGGCGATCACCGGGAGGACCATGCCGCGCTGATGGCGGATGGAACGCTGCATCTGTATACGGACGCGACTCCGGCGGACCGCTGGTCGGCGGTTGCCCTGCAGGGCATCAAGAATCCGAAGCTCGCTCCGGGTGCAACGGTCGAGGTCAAATCAGGCGCGTATTACAGTAAGCGCGTTTACACCGGAACGCCGCTTGCGGAAGCATTGGACAGCCGCGCGGATTTCGATACGGTCCGCATCACTTGGCCGAACGGGTTGATCCAGAACGAGACACAGCAGAAGGCGAATGCGTCGCTGAAGATCGCGGAGGCGCAGCGGCTTTCTGGCTCATGCCCGATGATATTCACGTGGAATGGGAAGGAGTTTGTGTTCATCACGGACGTGCTAGGTGTTGCACCGCTCGGCGCCAGTTCCGGTGATGGAAACTACTTCCCGGTTGATCACGATGAGTACATCCAGATTCCGGGCTCGGCGCTGCACGTCAAGGATGGCACGTATCAGGTGCACATCACGGAGGAACTGCACGAAGTTTCGTATCTGGACAAAGTGCAACTGATCGCGCTCGATCATCCGGCGGGCATAGAGATCTATACGAACGATAAGTTCAAGTCACCGCCCTATCCCGAGTTCCGGCTGTTCGGCGCCGCGCAGAAAATCCCTCCGCAGCGCGCGGTGGAAAGTACGGGGGCCGATGCTACGGCGAAGCTGGCGCGTGATCGATCAGAGATACCCGGACACGTTCAAACACAATCACTCCGGAGTAGCGGAGCTGCACACGCTGGACCTGGACTTCGGTCCGGTCGCGAAAGACAATCGAGCTGCGCTGGTCCTCAACGGCTGGGTGGATTGGGCAGATGGCAGCACATTTCTGGGCGCTTCGCAAAATGGAACCGGACTGATCTTTCCCTACTTGCAGGTCAAGGACAAGCAGGGGCAATGGCAGACGGTGGTGCAAGACATGGGCATACCGTCGGGCAAGCCGAAGACCATCACGGTGGATTTGACGGGTAAGTTCCTCTCCGATTCGCGCGAGGTACGCATTGTCACAAACCTGTGCGTGTATTGGGACGAGATCGCGCTGATCGAGAACGCAGGCAAGCCGGAGTACCGGTTAACTCCGATGATGTCCGATTATGCGGACCTGCACTTCCGAGGATTCTCAAAGCCAGTCATCGATGCCACGCGGCAGCAGCCCGAAAAGTTCGTGTACAGCGAAGTGATGCCGGTGTCGAACTGGAATCCGACGCCGGGACGCTACACGCGATACGGCGATGTGATGCCGCTGGTAGATGCGGTGGACGACCAACTGGTTGTGATGGGCTCGGGCGACGAACTGAGTTTGCAATTCCCCGCGAGCCATCTGCCGGCGTTGCCGAATGGTTGGACGCGCGACTTCCTGCTGCTGGTGGACGGCTGGGCAAAAGATTCGGACGCGAACACAGCGTTCAGTCAAACCGTGCTGCCGCTGCCATTTCATGCGATGAGCGCGTATCCTTATCGGCGCGACGAACATTACCCGAACGATAGGGAGCACGCCGAGTATGTACGCAAGTATCTGACGCGGCCTGGCTTGGTGCTGATCCGACCGCTTGCTCCGGAACGAGGACAGCCGTAGACCGAACAGCGGTCTGCTTTACAGGAAGTAATGGGGGACGAAGCGGCTGGTATTTGTGGTCACGCCCGCCGCCTCTCGAATGCCGATACCGGCAGGCCCCTGGTCCGTGATGTACCAACTGCCGAGTACCGGCGTGGGCACGTCCGGGTTCCAGCCGGGCATCATGGCTTGATACACGTAAGGTCCATCTGAATAGGAGCCGCCGGTCTCGATCACGCGGCCGCTACTGAGATGAACCGCTATGTTCGCTCCTTCGCGTGAAAGCAAGGGCTTGCGCACGTAGTCGCGCATGCCGCGCG
Organism: uncultured Acidobacteriaceae bacterium; assembly: GCA_963795905.1. Taxonomy (GTDB): domain Bacteria; phylum Acidobacteriota; class Terriglobia; order Bryobacterales; family Bryobacteraceae; genus Bog-105. The sequence goes on from CAWCJG010000008.1 coordinate 451,758, forward strand.
GCCCATCGAGAAATGCTGGAAGCAGGTTCGGATGATCGGGAAACAACTCCCACAAGATCGCCAACAGGGCTTTGTTGGACCAGAGCATTTTCCAGATGGGCTCGATCCAATACATGTGTCCGAAGGAGGGTACGATTTGGGCGCCTGAATCGGCCAGCAGCCATTCCCAAGGATAGAGCGAGAACACCGTATCAATTTGCTGGTCCTCTAGATCACGAAAACTGCCGTCTGTCCGGCGATAGCCGATATCCCGTACGAAAAGGTGCTTTGTCATGAGGCCGGCCTGCTGCGCTGTGTCGCGCAAGTAGGTGACAGTCATCAGATCTTCGTCGTTCGGCATCGAGGTGAAGTGCACCAGGCCGGATCGCAGATAGCCCTTCAAATCACTCCATTTGCCGATGAGCTTCTCGTGGATAGAGTTGAACTGATCGGTTGCTGGAAACACTTCGCCGCGCCAGTCCCATTGGGCGACGGCGGCTTCTAAGAGCCCGGTCGGCGTGTTGGCGTTATATTCGAGCAGCTTGGGCGGGTTTGCTCCATCGTAGGCGAGATCGAAACGGCCATAGATAGAGGGCGGCTCGCTATTCCACGTGGCGCGGATGGCGTCCCGCGCGGGTCGCGGAACCGCAAAGTCGTCGAAACGGTCGTGATCGATGACGAATTGCCCGGCTTCGAGACAGAGTTGTTGCAGCGTTTCCGTCGCAGTTTCGAGCATTTCGACCTCGCTGGACGTGAATCGATAGCAAACGGACTCATCCCAATACGGTTCGCCGTTGGCCGTGTGAAAAGTAAGTCCGACGTGCTCGACGCGCTTCTGCCAGTCGGGACGAGGTTCAATGATTTCCCGGATCACTCGCCGCCGCCTCCGCCATGCGCTCCGCTGGCATGTCCCGACGCGGCTTCACCGGCTGCTCCGATCCCGCCCCGAACGGTTCCGCCCGATTCGGCTCCGCCATTGCTCGCGGCGCCGCGCGAGATGTATCCGCTAGCAGGCGGTATATAGGAACCGCCACTCATATGGGTACCGTTGTGCGCGGATGCATACCCGTGCACGTAATACCAGTGATAGCGGGCATCGGCGTGGTCGCAGTCTTGGTCATCAACAAGGTTTTGGTTGGCGTCAACGCAGTAACGGCGCGACCGGTTGTCACAATCAGTCAACAGGGCAGCGACGGACACAACCAGGCTGAGATATATAGTGCAGGATCGCTTCAAGCTTTCGGGTCCTGGGGATTCAGTTTACGCTACGTCGATCGTCGTTTACGGCGTAGCGCCACTGCTCGGGTGGCCGCCGCCGAGGCTCACCAGGATCAGGCCCGCAATGACCAGGAGGGTTCCGGTCGCTTTGATGAACAGCACACGACGGCTGAAGTCTTCGCAGAACCATTTTGGCCGGAAGCGCGTGATCATGTAGGCGCCCAGAAAGATCACGACGTATCGCAAGCCCGATATCGCTTCAACCAAGGACGGAGCCGCGCGGCTGACCGCCAACACGACCAGGAACGATCCCACACCCGCTACAAAGCGGTTGAACATGTACCAGAATTTACTTTTCGGCGGCGCTTCGGCGGAGTGCTCAAAGACTTGCGCCCGCCAAGACGGCGGAATCAGGAGCGCGAACGCTCCTACCGTGGTGCCGAATGTGAAAAATACATATGCGCTTACGAAATTTGTCTGGTTGAAGGCGAGCTTTTGCAAAACGTCCATGAAGCCAAACGCAACCGCAGCGATAAGGATCTTCGGCAACATTTTGCGAATGGGCGTCTTCTCAGCGAAGAACATGATGAAGCCGCCGCCGGTCATGATGGCAAACCCAGCGGCCTGCCCGCCGAGCGGTGATTTCAACAGAGGAACGGACAGCAGAGCCGTGGCGACCGCGCCAAAGCCGCCCATAATGGCGAGTTCATCAGAAGCTTCGCCCGCTTTCAGCGCCCAATAATAGAAGAACGAACCCACAAGATCGAGCAAGCCCGCCGCGAACGCGAGGACGGCTACTTGCCAGGATTTCCATTCAAACCCAAAGGCAATGAGGATCAATCCGAAGATGCTGATCGCGCCTAGCCAGAACACGTAGGACAGCAGGTTCTGCGTCTCTTTCTTCTTCAGGAGAACTTTGTCCCAGACGAGTGAAATGCCGATCAGGCCGTGCGCGATGACGGCCAGGAGAATTCCGTTTTGGGCAAAGCTTTTGAAAAAGTCAATCATGACGGCCGCTCGGACCGCCAGTTGCATGCGCCATTGGACGAGTGAAAAAGCCCGTGTTAATCAGAGAGTGGCTCCCGCGTGACTCCGATCTGATGACGAGTAATTTGAACAGATCTAGTCATCCTTTGTAAAGCGGTTTGCTGCCTGTTTGTTCCCCTAGCGAAACGGGCGCAAAGCGTGCGCGTCACACCGCCGGGATAATTATGTCCACACAGAACAAGCAAGCGAACGGGGAAAGCCTGAGCCTGGCGCTTGGATGCTTCAGCATAGGTCTCGGCATCGCCGAATTGGCCGCGCCCCGCGCGATGGCAAAGCTGATCGGCGTGAAGAACAGGTCTACAAATCGCATGATCTTGCGCGCTTATGGCGCCCGCGAAATCGCTGCGGGCGTTGGAATTCTTCTGCAGCGGCGGCAACCAGCCTGGTTGTGGGGACGCGTCGCGGGAGATGCGCTGGATTTGGCAGCGCTGGGCCGTGCCCTCGCAACGGGCAGCCCGAACAAGGTGAAGACGAGCCTGGCAGCGGCAGCGGTCGCAAGCGTAACCGTGATGGACGTTCTTTGCGCTCAGCGGCTGTCGTCAAACGGAACGGCAAAGCAAAAGAGCCCGCGAAGCTTCATACGCACAGTGAGGATCAATCGATCTCCCGAGGATGTGTACCGCTTCTGGCGCGATTTTTCAAATCTTCCAAAATTCATGGACAATCTGGAATCGGTAGAAGACCTAGGGAACGGGCGTTCACTGTGGCGCGCGCGGATCATTCGCGGAAGGACAACCGAGTGGCAGGCGCGAGATCGTGGACGACCAACCGGACCGCTCGGTTGCCTGGCGATCGCTCGAAGGGGCGACGGTACCGAACTCCGGGAGGGTGCAGTTCCATCCGGGGCCGGGCGGGCGCGGAACGATGGTGCGAGTAGAAATTCAATATGAGATGCCGGGCGGCAATTTCACGGCTACTCTCGCGAAACTGATCAACTCGGAGCCGGGGCAGCAAGTTGCCGATGAACTGCGGCGACTGAAGATGGTGTTAGAAACGGGCGAGGTCGTGAGATCGGATGCCAGCATCCACCCGGGGATGCACGCCGCGCGGCCACCGGAGCAGGCTCCAGCGGCAGCGGCAGCAGCAGCAAGCGCGTAGGGCGAGGAGGGCAGTATGAGAGCAAACTGTTGGATTGGCAAACAAGACGTTCGCGTGGAGACGGTTCCAGACCCGAAGATTCTGAACAGGCACGATGCCATCGTGAAGATTACATCGACCGCAATCTGCGGCTCGGACCTGCATCTCTACAACGGATATGTGCCGACGATGGAGAGCGGCGACATTCTCGGGCATGAGTTCATGGGCGAGGTGGTCGAGGTCGGGCCGGAAGTGAAAAACCTCAAGCAAGGCGACCGGGTCGTGGTACCGTTTCCCATTGCGTGCGGGCACTGTTTCTCCTGTGAAGCGGGCCTGTATTCTCTTTGCGAGAACTCAAATCCGAATGCCGCGATAGCAGAGAAGATGTGGGGCCATGCCGGCGCGGGGTTGTTCGGCTACTCGCACCTGTGCGGCGGGTACGCAGGAGGCCAGGCCGAGTATGCGCGCGTGCCATTTGCGGATGTCGGACCCATCAAAGTTCCGGCCGAGTTGACGGACGATCAGGTGCTGTTCCTCTCGGATATCTTCCCGACCGGCTATATGGGCGCCGAGATGTGTAACATTCAGCGCGGTGACATCATTGCGGTCTGGGGCTGCGGGCCGGTGGGACAATTTGCCATCAAGAGCGCGTACTTACTGGGGGCCGAGCGCGTGATCGCGATCGATCGGTTTCCCGAGCGGCTGCGGATGGCGAGCGAGAAAGCCGGAGCAGAGACGCTGAACTACGAGGAAGTAGATGTTCGCGATGCGTTGCGCGAGATCACCGGAGGACGCGGGCCGGATGCGTGCATCGATGCTGCGGGAATGGAGGCGCATGCTCCAGGCATCCTCGGCGCGTACGACAAAGCAAAGCAGGCGGTGAAGCTGGAGACTGATCGTCCGATCGCTCTGCGGCAGGCCATTATGGCCTGCAAGAACGGTGGAGTGGTCTCGGTGATCGGGGTCTATGGAGGATTCATCGACAAATTCCCGATGGGGTCTGTAATGAACCGCTCGTTGACCATACGCACCGGCCAGACGCACGTGCAGCGCTACCTCAAGCCTTTGCTGCAACACATTCAGAACGGCGACATTGATCCGAGCTTCGTCATCAGTCATCATGTGCCGCTGGAACAAGCGCCTCAGGCCTTCAAAATGTTCTTGAACAAGCAGGATGAATGCATCAAAGTGGTGCTGAAGCCATAACGATCGGCGGGTGCGCTTCGAATTTCTAAAGCGCACCCCGGATGATCTCGCCCATTCGCATCCTTCTCGTCTTTCTGCGGCTAGGCTGCATTTCCTTTGGCGGTCCGATAGCGCATCTCGGATACTTCCGTGAAGAATTCGTCGCGCGGCGCGGCTGGCTGCGTGAGGACGAGTTCGCGAACGTCGTAGCAATCGCGCAGACGCTTCCCGGGCCCGCGAGCAGCCAGACAGGTTTCGCTGTCGGCTTGCTGAAGGGTGGCTGGCTGGGAGGTCTCGCGGCCTGGACGGGGTTCACTTTGCCTTCCGCGCTGATGATGTTCGCCTTCGCGTACGCGCAAAAAGATCTACTGCGAGGCGCAATGGCAAACGGCATCCTGCATGGCTTGCAGGTGGTGGCGGTTGCCGTGGTCGCGCAAGCGGTGATGAGCATGCAGCGAAGGCTTGCGGCGGACAGGATACGCGCCAGCATCGCTGTGATCGCCGCAGCAGTAGCGATTCTCTGCCCCGCTCCGTTTAGTACCGTTCTGGCGATTGCGTCGGGCGCGCTGTGCTCGATCTTTTTGCGAGCGAAGGAGCAAGCCGCGGCCGCCAGTCTAGCGGTCACGCATACGAAGCGAGGAGCGGCTACCGCGCTGATCCTGTTCTGCGCGCCATTTGCGTTGAGTTGTGGCCCTCCTGGTGGGCGAGGTTGTTCAACTGCTTCTATCGCAGTGGCGCGCTCGTGTTTGGAGGCGGTCATGTGGTGTTGCCGTTGCTGCAATCGTCGGTAGTCGCGGGCGGCTTTGTTAACGAGCGCACGTTCTTAGCGGGATATGGCGCGGCGCAGGCCATTCCTGGTCCCCTCTTCACGTTTTCGGCGTATCTGGGTGCGGCAGCGGCCGGTCCGGTGGGAGCTGCTCTCGCCCTCGTCGCGATTTTCGCGCCTGGGCTGCTCTTAATGGCGGCGGTGCTGCCCTTCTGGTCTAAGCTATCGCTCTCTTCGGGTGTCAAACGTGTGCTGGGCGGCATCAATGCGGCAGTCGTAGGCGTGCTGGCGGCCGCGCTGTATACACCGATCTGGACGTCTACGGTACATACCGCGGTAGACTTCGCGACGGCATTAGCGGCATTTGTATTACTCGTGAGTTGGAAGGTGGCGCCGTGGAAAGTTGTGCTGCTGACCGCGCTCACAACGGCTCTGGTTACAATCGTCTAAACTGTGAAGATCCTGCCTTGAACTTCGCAGGCCGTTGCCATGTCGCAAGGAGTGAAACGGAGACATAGCGATGAGCCAGCCTTTAGATACTGTTGAGAGTGCGCGAGTGCTTACAATTGCCGACATCGGCAAACTTGCTGAAGAGAGCGGGAAACCCGCCGAGACGCTCGCCCGAATCGTCGAACTGATCGCAACCCGTTTTGAAACGGACGTTTGTTCCGCATATCTGCTGGAACCGGACCGAGCCAATCTCATACTGGCCGCCACGGTGGGTCTGCGCCGCGACAGTGTGGGTAAGCTGCGCATGAGCTTGAACGAGGGGTTGGCCGGCTTGGTCGCTGAACAGCTTCGACCGGTGGCAATTGCGGACGCTCAGAGCCATTCCCGCTTCAAATACTTCCCCGATGCGGGAGAGGAAAAGTTTCACTCCTTCCTGGGCGTTCCGGTGGTCGACCGCGGCGTGCTGCAAGGCGTGCTGGTGGTTCAGACGAAAGACACACGGACGTTTCTCGAAGAGGAAGTACGGATGCTGGCGCAAACGGCTCTTCAAGTCGCCCCGATCATCAGCGAAGCACGTACGCTCGATCGATTCATCGCACCGGTGCAGGAACGGTTATGGAGCCTTGCGCGCAACCTCTGGTGGAGTTGGGACCAGGAAGCCCGAGCTATTTTTCACGACCTAGATCCGGAGCGCTGGTCCGAGCTGAATCATAATCCGGTTGCGCTGCTCGCCGAGATGCAACTGCATCAGATTGAACGCCGCTGTTCAGAGCTGCTCCTGCACAGCCGGATCAATTATGCATACCGCCGGCAGCGAGAGTATCTGCTATCGGATCGAACATGGGGCGCAACGCATGCAGGTGTTCTGCGCACCCGGCCGGTCGCTTACTTCTCCGCGGAATTCGGTCTGCACGAATCTCTTCCGATTTACTCAGGCGGCCTCGGAGTTTTGGCGGGCGATCACGTAAAGAGCGCATCGGATCTCGACATCCCGCTAATTGGCATCGGGCTGTTCTACGGTCAGGGATACTTCCGGCAGCAGCTCGATATGTACGGCTGGCAGCAGGAAAATTACGTCGCTACTCAAATCTGCGATCAGCCGATGCAGCCCGCGATTGGCGGTAATGGCGAGCCCCTGACGATTACGATCCAGACGCGGCACACGGCGATTTTGGCTAAGGTGTGGCAGGTGAAAGTCGGGCGGATCACGCTGCTGCTACTGGACAGCAATGTAGAAGGCAACTCACCGATCGACCGCGACCTGACCTCGCGATTGTATGGCGGCGATTCCCGCATCCGGATCCGGCAGGAGCTGCTGCTCGGGGTCGGGGGTTACCGGGCTCTGCGCGCCATCGGCATCCGGCCGGGTGTCTTGCATTTGAATGAGGGACACAGCGGCTTCGCGGTTCTGGAAGCGATTCGGGATCGCATGCACGAAGAGGGTTTGTCATTCGACGCGGCGAGGCCGAAGGTCGCGCGCGAAGTCGTTTTCACGACGCATACGCCGGTCCCCGCGGGGCATGATCGGTTCGCCCCCGATCTCATCGAAGAACACCTTGGGCCTTTGCGGGACGGGCTTGGGCTTTCCTGGGACACGTTCGTGGGCCTGGGACGGGAACGCGTACACGACCACCTGGAAGACTTCTGCATGACGGTGCTGGGGCTAAAACTATCCCGGCGCGCAAACGCGGTTTCTTCGCTGCACGGTGAGGTGTCCCGCAATATGTGGGTGCCGCTTTATCCGGGTCGCACCGAAGACGAAGTGCCGATCGGTCATGTCACGAATGGCGTACACGTGCCGACATGGCTTGCTCCGCAGATGTTCCGCCTGTATGACCGGCATCTGGGACCAGGGTGGCAACAGCGCAGTGGCCGCGCCGAGACGTGGGAGCACATCGAAGATATCGACGATGGGGAGCTATGGGAAACGCACCTCGCGCTCAAATCGAGTCTGCTCGAATTCGTGCGGCGGCGGGCGCTGCACCAGGCGACGCTTCGCGGCGAACCACGGGAGGAAATGTTTCGCCTCGCCCGCGTGCTGAGTCCGGATGCGCTCACCATCGGCTTTGCACGCCGTTTCGCGACTTACAAACGCGCCAATCTTCTGCTGCGGGATATAGAGCGCCTTGCGACGATGGTCGCCAATGCGAAGAAGCCAGTCCAATTCATCTTTTCCGGTAAGGCCCATCCGAAAGATGAACCCGGCAAACGAGTGCTGCAGGAAATCGCACAACTAATGCGCTCGCCGGACCTGGGCGAGAACTTCGTTTTTGTAGAAGACTACGACATGAACGTAGGACGCCACTTAGTGCAGGGCGTGGATGTATGGCTGAATAATCCCCGCCGCCCGTTGGAGGCATCGGGAACCAGCGGGCAGAAGGTTGTCCTGAACGGCGGGCTGAATCTTTCTGTCTTAGATGGATGGTGGGCGGAAGCATACGACGGGCTGAATGGTTTCGCTATCGGCAGCGGGCGTACCCATTCGAACATGGACGTTCACGACAGCAGAGACGGCGATGACCTCTATCGCGCGCTCAGCGAAGAGGTCATTCCGTTGTTTTATCGACGGGATCAGGACGGTCTGCCACGCGGCTGGATTGCACGGATGAAGCGTACCATCAGGACACTCGGATGGCGTTTCAGCGCCGACCGGATGGTCACCGACTATACACTGCAGTGTTACGTACCAGCCGCGGGCGGGAACGTCCAGCAGCATGAAATAGCGGCTGCTGTTAGAAGTGGAAGCTGAGTCCGGCGAACGGCTCAGCCATGTGAGTTACTGCGTTGGTTGCGATGGAAGAGATGCCGTAATCGGGGGCTTCAAACACATGTCCTCGATATCCAAACCGCAGACTGACGCGATGGCTCAATGCGAGATCGGCGCCCGCGCTGTACACGAAATCAGGCGTTGCGAAGCTTGAACCATTGACGCTGTTTACGGTAAAAGCAGACGTCGGCGAAAACACCAGCGCACCGACACCAGCGCTGACAAACGGGCTTAGCAGATGCGTACTTGGGAGCCGAAGCACGTAAGCCGCATTCGCTTCGTGCGTATTTGACGTGATGGGCGAGGTGAGCGTGCTGAACGTCTCATCCAAGCGGGTAAATCCATAATTAACTTCCAGGCCTTGATGCGCGGTAAAGAAATATCGATAAGTGAACAGCACTCCCGGCGCTTGCGGCGCGGATTGCTGAATTCCATTCCCGTTTGCATCTTGTTGGTAGGCGCCGAACGCAGATACGGTAACTGAGTTACGGTTGTCCTCCTGGGCGCTCGCGGCCGTGGCCGCTAGTGCAAAACAGGTAAGCGCGAGTAAGGTTTTCCTCATAGAAACAATCTCCAAAACAAACTAATTTGAAGCAACATCAGCAACGGTGAGCGCTCGCCGTTACAGTTCTTTCGATGAACAGGAGCCTTTCCGCGTTCCGAACAGATTGTAATGATTTTGTTTAGTGCTCGTTAATGCTCTGTAGAGAGTTTTTCGGCGGGAGGAATAAACGGTTTTTGCGGTGCGAATAATGTAAAAGTAAAAACGTCGGTTGCCGAAGCAATAGATACGTATTGTTTTCCATCGACTTCGAACGTCACAGGGGAGGCCGTTAGAAGCTGGCCCATGTTGTAGTGCCACAGATTTGTGCCTGTTGCGCTATCAATTGCAACGAGGTTGCCTTCGGTATCGCCGAAGAACACGATGCCGCCCGCGGTAGCAACCGTACCGGCCCACAGATCAGCGTCCCCCGCCATTGGGACTTGCCAACGCCGTTTGCCGGTCAATGGATCCAGTGCGCGCAAATAGAACTTGCCGGGCTGGCCTGGTACAGGTCCGCCGCCTCCGGCCATCAAATCGTGCATCGGCTCTGGATTCCGCATGGTGCTGATATACAGATCGCATTGCTCGAGCGTTGGCACAAAGAGTAGCTTCAGCTTAGGATCCCAAGAGGGAGACATCCAGTTTGATGCGCCGCGCGTAGACGGACAGACTTTCTTTCCACCAGCATCAGGATCGATATTCGGCGCCTCCACCGGCTTTCCATTTTTGTCGATTCCAGTTGCCCAGTCGAGTAAATCGACGAACGGATGGGCGGTGAGATATTGACCTGTTTCACGGTCGAGAACGTAAAAAAAGCCGTTTCGATTCGGATGTAATAGCAATTTCCGGATTTTGCCTTGGTAAGGGATATCGACAAGAACGGGAATCGATTCTGCATCCCAGTCATGCGTATCGTGCGGCGTGAACTGGAAATACCACTTCAATTTTCCGGAATCGACGTCCAGCGCAACGATGGAGTCCGTGTACAGATTCGCTCCCTGTCTGCCTCCGCCGTAGTAGTCGGGCCACGGATTCCCGGTCGACCAGTAAGTCAGATTGAGCGCGGGGTCATAAGTGCCAGTCATCCAGGTTGCACCGCCGCCCCATTGCGAATCGAATTCACCCCACGTTTCCGACCCCGGCTCACTTTTTAACGGCACTGTATAGAACTTCCACAACTCGTTGCCGTGTGCAGCATCGTAAGCCGCCACGAACCCGCGCATACCGGAGTCGCCGCCGGACACGCCCACGATGATGCGATCTTTTATGGCAAGGGGAGCAAGTGAAGCATAATAGCCTTTTTTGACGTCCGCATACTGTTTGTGCCACAGCACCCCACCGGTAAGCCGATTTAGTGCGACTAAGTAGCCATCGGAAGTGACGAAATACACAGCGTCGCCAAGAATGGCTACTCCGCGATTCACATCTTCCCGAACTGCGCCGTCGTCCACATAAATCCAAATGTCGCGCCCGGTTCGTGCATCGATCGCGCGCACCTCATTGGAGTTCGTTATGTACATCACGCCGCGATAGACAATGGGCGTCGTTTCAAGCCGGTGCGCGTTTTCGAAGTGATACGTCCAGACGGGCGCCAGCGAACCCACATTGTGAATGTTGATTTGAGTGAGAAGGCTATATCGCCGGCCCTGGTAATCGCCGTGATAGGTCAGCCAATCGCTCGACGGGCTCTTTACGATTTCGGAGTACGGCACTTGGGCAGCCGCACAGACGGCCGCCGCAAGTGTGACAAATAGGGTCCGCATCAGTGTATGTCTTTGCGCTGGCGAGCTTCATTTTCCAGATTGGGCCGGACTACCTGCTGCGCGACAAACGCAATGAGGTCGCGAATGCCATCCGGATTGACGTCACGAACAGCCTCGGCGTGGCGGCGCGCGCCATCGTGCCAATCGAGTGAGGAAACCTGCGCCTTATCGATGGAACGCAGCTTACCGTCCTCGCCCAGTAATTGTAGTGAGTAAGTGGAATCGCCCCGACTGACGCCATCGACGATGCCGCCGTTTTTCAGATGCACAGTAACTGGGCGGTAGTTCGCGTTCCAATGCTCCGCGGGGTTTTCCAGGATCTCGTGCAATTCGGAGACGGTCATATGCGCGCCAGCGTCGGACAGATCGGGGCCAGACAGTCCTCCCTGCCCTCGAATGGCGTGGCAGGATTCACAATGACTGGCAAACAGGTCACGGCCGCGCGCAACATCACCCTCGACAAAGGCACGATAAGCCGGGCTGCTGAGGCTGCGAACGTAGGCGACCACTTGCCACGTTTTATCGTCCGGCATCTGCGAGGGCGGCATACTGGTCCCGGCTATGCCGCGCCGGATGATATTGAAGACCTGTTGGTCGGTGATGCGGAACAGGTCATAATTCTTGACTAACCTGGGCCCACGCCCACCTTCGCCATTCGCGCCATGGCAGGCGGCGCAACCTTCACGGAAGCGCTGCGCGCCGGCTGCAATTGCATCCTTCTTGCCTGCAAACGGATTCTGCTTCTCTTCCCCGCTCACCATCGACTGCGCGGAAATGGACCCGGCAAAAATGGCGAAAATAACAACGACTCTCACTGGTTGATGACCGTACCGTCTTCGCGGCGAACAACACCCCAGCCGCCATTCAATTTGCCTCGCTCACCCGTACCGTAGGGATAGCGGGCGGCGGCCTTCTCATCCACTTCTATGCCCCAACCGGGAGCGTCATTGGCGTACACGTAGCCGTCCTTAACGACTGGATACCCGTGAAACACTTCCTGAATGGCATCATTCGCAAACGTCCATTCCTGGATTCCGAAGTTATTGCACGTTACATCGAGCGTCACATTCGCGCAATGTCCAATCGGTGAAACATCGCCGGGACCATGCCAGGCGGTCTTGACCTGGAAGGCTTCCGCAAGCGCCGCGATCTTACGCGCGGGCGTGAGTCCGCCGGCTTGCGAGACGTGAACGCGAATATAATCGATCACACTCTCCTCAATTAAAGACGTCCACTCATGCGGATTGTTGAATAGCTCGCCCATGGCGAGCGGAGTGGTGCAATTGGCGCGAATCTGCTTGAAGTACGCGATGTTTTCGGGTGAGAGAGCATCCTCCATGTAGAACAGGCGGAACGGTTCGAGCGCTTTTGCAAACTGCACGGCAAGGCGCGGTGGCACGCGTTCGTGCACGTCATGCAGTAGTTCTATCTCGGCGCCGAGTTCTTTCCGCGCCGTCTCAAAGAGCTGGAGCGTGCGCCGGACGTATGGTTCGGGCTCGAAGACTTCATCGCTGGACGGCCCCTCACCGACAACGGCTTGCCCGCGCGCTCGTGCGGCACCGTACGCCGCCTGCCCCGGTATTGCGACCTGTAAACGAACCGCCTTCATGCCGCGATCCATCCACTTACGTGCATTGTCGATGGTTTCGGAGATCTCGGCTCCCGAGGCATGCGCGTAAATCATAGCGGCGCGGCGCACTTTACCACCGAGCAATTCATATACAGGCATGTTGGCCTGCCGGCCTTTTATATCCCAGAGCGCCTGATCCACTCCGCTGATCGCGTTATTCAGCACCGGTCCGCTGCGCCAGTAAGAGGAGTTGTACATGACATTCCAGAGATCCTCAATGGCGTCGGTAGGCCTGCCGACGATCAGCGGTTTGAGATAGCGGTTGACCGCTTCCACCACGAGATCGGCCCGTTGCGTAAACGTCGCGCAGCCGTAACCGTAGAGCCCATCCTGATCGGTTTGCAGTTTTACCACGGTCAGGCGAACGCCAGCGGGCTCGGTCGCAATCACGCTTACGTCACGGATGCGCGGCACAGGCATGCCGCGAGCAGCTTTGGCCGCCAGCAGGGCGGCTGGTAAACAGAGAAATTCACGGCGGCGATACATCGGCTTCAGCAATAGTATCTCGGTCTTGTTTTAGCCTTGTCTGTAGACGTGAACCAAACCGCCACGCTGCTCATTAACTGCCCGGACCAGAAAGGTCTCGTCGCCAGAGTGTCGCATTTGCTTTATGCGCACGGCGCAAACATTATCCACGCGGACCAGCATCAGGACCACGAAGCGGGTTTATTTTTCATGCGTGTCGAGTGGGCCCTCAACGAGTTTGATCTGGCAACCTTTGAGAAGGAATTTGAACTTTTGGCGAACCAGCTTCAGATGAAGTGGCGGCTGGAGCTGAACACGAAGCGCCCGCGCGTGGCGATCTTCGTCTCTCAGTATCTGCATTGCCTGATGGATCTGCTCTACCGCAGACAAGCGGACGAGCTCGACTGCGAGGTTCCGCTCGTCATCAGCAATCATCCGAATGCAAGCGAACTCGCTGTCTTTTACGGCGTTCCTTTTTATCACGTGCCGATCACGCCGGATGGGAAGCAAGACGCAGAAGCCCGGCAACTGCACCTTTTGCGTGAAAACAAGATCGACCTGGTCGTGCTCGCGCGTTACATGCAGATTCTCTCGCCATCATTTATATTGGAATTCCCAAACCGGATCATCAACGTGCACCACTCGTTTCTGCCGGCGTTTATCGGAGCGCGGCCGTATCACCAGGCGTTCGATCGAGGCGTGAAACTGATCGGAGCGACAAGCCATTACGTCAGCGAAAAGTTGGACGATGGACCTATCATTGAGCAGGACGTGGCCCGGATTTCGCACCGTGATCAACTGCCTAATCTCGTTGAGAAGGGACGCGACCTGGAGCGTGTCGTCCTTTCGCGCGCAGTGCGATGGCATCTGGAACATCGTATTTTGAGCTACGGCAACAAGACCGTGGTGTTCGATTAGCGGAGGTTTCTAGTGAGCAAGACTTTAGTCGCGATTACGGGCGCATCGAGCGGCATCGGAGCGGCATACGCTCGCAAACTGGCTGCGGGCCACAGTCTGCTACTCATCGCGCGTCGGGCCGATCGGCTAAACGCCTTGGCCGAGGAGCTAACTCGGACCTACGGCTGCGAAGCAGAAGTGCTGCCGGCGGATCTCAGCGATCCGCAAGATCTGGAGAGCGTCGCGGGGCGGATCGAGTCCGTTCCGGATCTGGCACTGCTGGTCAACAACGCCGGATTTGGCTCGCGCGGGCTGTTCTGGGAGAACGATTGGGGGAACCAGGCGAACATGCTCAATCTGCACATACAGGCGACGGCCCGCCTGACGCATGCGGCCTTGCGCAACATGATTCCGCGCGATTTCGGAGCGATTGTGAACGTCGCGTCAGTGGCATCGTTCATTCGCGGACCCGGCTCGGCCTGTTACGCATCCAGCAAGTCGTTCGTGGCCGCCTTCACCGAAGGCTTGTATCTGGAATTGAAAGCAACGGGATCGCAGGTAAGCGTACAGGCGCTGTGCCCTGGTTACACCTACTCGGAATTTCACGACCGTTTGACTATCGACCGGCATGGACTCGCGGGAAGGAACTGGTGGCACACCGCCGAAGATGTGGTGGAACAGTCGATCCAGGGACTGCGCAGGCGCAAGTTGTACGTGATACCTGGCTGGCGCTATCGCCTGGTTACGAGTTTAGTAACGCGCGTACCGGAGTCTTGGCGATTGTGGATGGAACGGCAAACACCGCGCGGTCGAAAACAAGTGCTGCACGCCGCAAGTTCCAGCAAGAAGATCGGCGCGTAACTCTTCACGCCGCTGTATTCTGTTTGATTCGCTTCCCCAATGCCTCGCCCATTCCGATGGCCGCCAAGCCGATCAGAAAGTGCACCACGCGTGCGATTTCGTACTTGGACCCTGGAAAGATACGAGGGAAGAGCCCGTGCATACTGAAGCCCCACCACAGCACGAGGACGCCCCAGAGCAATCCCGCCAGTACCAGTCCTGCTTTCACGCGGGTGGCGAAGCCGATGATGCTTAAACACCAGAGCAGAACGACGAGGGCGATCGCCGCGCCCATGTGGAGCGGCACATAATCGTAGCCGCGATGCGCCCAAAACATAAACCCGAGGATCAGAACCAGCAGGGAAAGCAAGCGAAAGACGTTTTGAATAACGAGGGTAGCGAGTCGCATCGGGGAATCTTTATCTTAACGGTCAGACGGAAAAATTCCGTTTGCGAACTCGCGCTCTCAGCAGTGCTTCGAAAATACCCGCGTACAGGCCACTCCGTCCATCAATGCGCTCGCGCCTGGCGCGCAAGAACGGAAAGCGAAACGGCGAAGCGCGCTCCGCTTGGGCCAGAAACTCTTCGGAGAAGAACTCCCCGGATGCCGCCACCGCACCGATGATCAGGGAACGCCAGCTCATCGTCAGAAGATCTTTCAAGCTCGCCGTTCCGTTGGGGAGCTTGTTCATTCTTGCGCCGACTTCCTCGCCAAACTGCAGTAACTGGACCGCTAAAGCGTCCATCGGCTTTCCCGCTGCCGCGGCGAGCGAAAAGAGCGTGACCGAGCCGCGATCCAGATCGTCGCGAAGATCTTGCAGGTCGTCGCCAAGCTGCAACAACACGCCCCACTCAAATGCGAAGCGCGCCTCACCCGTGCTCAGAGCGGGCCGTACCAGGCAGGCATCTGCAAGCACAGAAGTACCACCTTTTTCACAGCTCAGGCGCAGCACATCTTGCGCTCTGAACGATTGCCAGGGAGTGATCTGTCGAATGCTTTTTTCTTGCGCGCGGTGAATCGCAATCAGCGATTCGAATACGTCCGGGTATTCTGTGCGCGGATATTCGGTTTCAATCAACTGAATGAGAGCCGTAATGGCTGCCTCCCGATCATTTGCGGGTGCCACGGTCTCTCCGCGCAGCATGTCCAGGAATCGCCCGCTGAACCGCAGCTTCGCGTCAGCAGACAAGTTCTCCTGATCCAGATAATTGTCGCTGTACGGATACAACAGACTGTAACCGAGAATCGATCGGGTCAACTTCACCGGCAACCCAAATAGTGGCTGCATGCCGCAGGCAGTCCAGGCATTCCGGCACGCCTGGATGATGGCGGCCATGCTCAAGGTTGGATCGAATTGCCGCGCCCACACCGAAAGTTCAAATCCCACGGGAATGAAATCTTCCTCGAGTACTCGAATGGCTTCCGGCTCCAGATGCAATGCACTGGCCGAAAACCGGGCGAACGCGTTCAGCACACGGCGCTCCGTGCCTGCACACTCGGTGGGACTGTCCGGTGAAGTTGTCTCGACTTCCTGCTCAACGGCGGTGAGGGCATCGTCGTAGGCATGCTCGCGCTGCACCTGCTCATCGGCCGTGAACTCGCGTCCGGCCGGAACGTAGGCTTGCGCACAGCTTTCCCAGACTTCCACGGTTTGCGTGACTCGCTCCGCAATTGAAGCAGGACAGTATGTCTCGACCATCAATGGAAGTTTACGCAAAACAGAGGGAGTGCGTTCGATGCGCCATGGCGCATTGCCTCGCAGAATGTTCATCTTACGGTCAAAGGCGTATAATTGCGCCGTTAATACAAAGTCAGGTCTATACTGGAAGTTCATCCCGCCTGTATGAAGACGTATCTGAAGTTTGGCATCCTGATGACGCTTGTCGTGGGGTCGCTGGTTTGGCTCGCCGTTGGAGGCGTGAAGGATACGAAGACCTATTACAAAACGATCCCCGAACTGCAAGCGATGGGCAACGCGGCGCAGGGGCAGAAGATACGGGTTGGCGGCGATGTGGCGCCCGGATCGATCAAGAAATCCGATGCCGGGGTGAGCTTTACGCTTCACCAGGGAGCACAGACTCTGCAGGTGGTGTACTCGGGCGCCGATCCGCTCCCCGATACATTCCGGGATAACTCCCAGGCGTTGGCGGACGGCCGATTCGGTCCGAACGGCGTTTTCGAGGCAAACAAGATTCAAGCCAAGTGCGCGTCCAAATATGAGGCCAAGCCGCCTTCGCGCGGTTTATCTCATGGATCGCCGGCAGGCAATGAAAGGTGACGTCGGGCGCTCCGTTACAAACGGCCGCCCGGGGATGATCACGCCGTTGCCGCGCGCGCGCATCCGATAACGCAGGACAACAATCTATGGAAAATCTAGGGGCTCTGGCAATTCTGCTGGCATTCTGCCTGGCGATATTTGCCGTGGGAGCTGCACTGGCGGGAAAGTATGGCCGGCGGCCTTTTCTGGCTGTCAGCGCACAACGAGCCGTTTACGCGACGTGGGCACTGCTGACGCTCGCTTCGGTCTTGCTGGTCACCCTGCTGATCACGGGAGATTTCCGGCTGGCCTATGTCGCCGAGCACACCGACAAGGCGATGCCCGCCATTTACAAGTTCACTGCATGGTGGGGCGGGCAGCAAGGCTCGCTGCTGCTGTGGTCCTGGTTGCTCTCGACTTACGCCGCAATCGCCGTGTTCACGAACCGGCGCAAGTTTCGCAACATGATGCCGCTGGTGATCGCCATCCTGATGACCACGTTGTCATTTTTCCTGGCGATGATCACCTTCGTCGCAAGCCCGTTCCAAGTGTTGATGGCGGGGCGCGGGATCTTCAATGTCGGCGACGGCAACGGTTTGAGCCCGCTGCTGCAGTGGTGGACCATGGCGATCCATCCGCCTGTTCCTGTATCTCGGCTACGTGGGTTTCACTGTGCCCTTCGCGTTTGCGATGGCTTCCCTGATGACGCGGCAACCGGGTGAAGCGTGGATCCACACGACGAGGCGCTGGGCGATTCTGACCTGGTTGTTTCAGAGCACCGGGATCATGCTCGGGATGGGCTGGGCGTACACGGTTCTGGGATGGGGCGGCTATTGGGGCTGGGATCCGGTTGAGAACGCCTCTTTGATGCCATGGATTACGGCGACGGCGTTCCTGCACTCGGTAATGATGCAGGAAAAGAAGGGCATGATGAAGGTCTGGAACATGGTGCTGGTATCGGCCACGTTCCTGCTCAGCATTCTGGGGACGACGTTGACGAGGACGGGTCTGGTCGCGTCGGTGCACGCCTTTGCGCAATCGCCGGTTAAGCCCTACTTCACAAGATTTCTGATGTTCCGCGACGGTTCTGGTGATCGTCGCCATCGTGTGGAATCTGCGCTATCTGAAAAGCGAAGTGAAGCTCGAGAGCGTGGTGTCGCGCGAATCGAGTTTCCTTTTCAATAATCTGATTCTGCTGGCGAGTTGCTTCGCCGTGCTATGGGGCACGTTGTTCCCGGTGGTGATGGAAGCGCTGACGGGCGAGAAGGAAACGATTGACGCGCCTTACTACCGCAGCGTGAATGTTCCCATTGCGCTGTTTCTGCTGCTGTTAACGGGCGTCGGGCCGCTGATTGCATGGCGGAAGAGTTCGCTCGATAGCTTGCGGCGGGCATTCATGCATACCGCTCGTGGTCGGGTGCGCGACGGTGGCAGTCCTGGGCGCTACGGGCGTGCATCACATCTCAGCGCTGGTGTCTTTCGGCCTGTGTGCGTTTGTGGCGGCGACGATTCTCGGGCGAGTTCTGGAAAGGTTCGCGCGCCATTCAAGCGAAAGAGCGGATCGCGTTCCCGCGCGCCGCTTTTGAACTTACCTGGCGCAACACACGGCGCTATGGCGGCTATATCGTACACATGGGCATCGTGTTCATGTTCATCGGCTTCACGGGAAGCGCATTCAATGTTCATGAGACCCGTCAACTCGGATCTGAACCAATCTGTGCGCGTGGGCCGTTTTGAGGCGAAGCTGCTATCGGTGAATGACGGTGACACGTCCGATTACAAGTTCAGCCACGCCAGTCTTAAGTGTTTCCGTAAATGGCGAGGTGGTGGGGCAACTCGATCCCGAGGTTCGCGTCTATACCAACAGCCAACAGCAGAGTTCGATGGTCGGCATCCGGAGACGCCTGAACGAAGACTTTTACGTCAACTATTCCGGCATCACGCAAGACAACAGCAAAGCGATTTTCCAGTTC
The DNA here is from genome assembly GCA_963795905.1 of uncultured Acidobacteriaceae bacterium. GTDB lineage: Bacteria > Acidobacteriota > Terriglobia > Bryobacterales > Bryobacteraceae > Bog-105. The sequence continues at coordinate 470,617 of CAWCJG010000008.1, forward strand.
TACGTCTTCCCATTGGTTTCCTGGATCTGGATCGGATATTGCGTTCTGTTGTTCGGGACGGTCGTTTGCTTGATTCCCGGAAAGGTGCGCCTGCAGTATGCGCGCACGGAGGTAGTAGGAATTGCGACAACTCCTGCGACGGTACAGTCCTAAGTTGAAGTTCGCCGTCGTTTTCTTCTTTGCGATTGCGTGCCTGATCGCGCAAGACGCAACCTCCTTTGTGAATCCGAATGTCGCGCGCGTTGGCGAAAAGCTGGCGTGCCGTTGCGGGGGATGCCGCAATTCGGTCGCGAGCTGCCCGATGATGCGCTGCGAGTACTCGGATCCCATGCGCCGGCGCATTGCGCAGATGCAGGGCCAAGGGATGAGCGATAGCGCGATCATCGCCTCGATTGTAAAAGAGGAAGGCGTCGCTGCGCTGACATCACCGCCAGCAGTGGGCTGGGGTTTGTTCACCTGGGTCATGCCCGCGATTGCCCTGCTGCTGGGATTCTTTGTCTATTCGCGTTGGGTAAAGCGCAACAAGCAGCAACCGGCGCCGCTGAGCGAGGGCGATCGCGCCATGATCGAGCGCTTCCGCGCGCAGATCGATCGTGAGTTCGGCGACGAGGAAAAGGAGCCGTCGAAGTGATCATTGCCTTGGCGGCGGTGGTCACGATTCTGTGCCTCGCCTATGTGCTGTTTGTGCGGCCTCAGGATGTGCCGGAGCCCGTTCCTGTTTCGCCTATTCAGCACCTGGAAGATCGCAAGCAGGCGATCTATGAAAACTTGCGCGACTTGCAGTTTGAGTACCGAGTCGGAAAACTGTCGGACGAAGATTACCAGCAGACGAAACAAACGCTGCAACGGGAACTCGCTGGTGTGCTGGCCGAGATGGAAGCGACCATCAAGCGTTTGGGACTGACCCCGACGCGGGTGCCCGCCAAAGCAGCGGCAAGGAGGAAAAGACCGGCAGCGACCGTTTGCCCGCATTGCGGCGCGCAGTTTCCTCAGGCGTTGAAGTTCTGCGGCGAATGTGGAAAGGCGATCGCATGAAACGGCTGTTCCACTTTGTCCTATGCGGCCTCGCGGCGAGCGGTGTGGCTTCGGCGGCAATCGATGGCACGGTCGTGAATGCCACCACCGGCAAAATCGCGGCGGGTGTGAGTGTCACGCTCCTGAAACCGGGACAGACCGGGATGCGCGTCCTCGGGACAACGCCCACGGATGCGCAGGGGCATTTCGTCTTCACGAATGATGAGCCGGGCGGTGGCCCACAACTGCTGCAGGCCGCATTCGAAGGCGTGACCTATACGAAGCTGCTCACGCCGAACGTGCCCACGAGCGGTGTCGAATTGGATGTGTTCGGCGTCACAAAATCGCCCGCCCTGGCGCACGTTGCGCAGCGCATGCTGCTGTTGGAGCCGACGTCCAGTCAGATCGCGGTCAACGAAACCGTCATCATTCAAAACCAGTCCAAGGAGACCTACAACAACCCGGCGCGAGGGCGGACTGCAATTCTATTTGCCACCAGCCGCTAATGGACAAGTGCGCGTGCAGGCGACAGGGCCGCAGGGAATGCCGCTACCGCGGGCGGCGGAGAAGACCAGCAAGACGGATATTTTCAAAGTCGATTTCCCGATCAAGCCGGGTGAGACGGAGTTCCAGGTCACCTACGTGCTCCCGGCGGGATCGCCGTTTACCTTCCACGGCGAGGTGACGAATATCAAAGGGATGGCTGCGGGTCCACTGCGGTTGATTGCGCCTCCGGGCGTCACGTTTGCTGGAAGGGATATCGAACAGGTCGGCACAGAACCCAACACGCAGGCCGTCATTTACAACGTCAAAGCAGCGAACGGTCCGTTCGCTTTTGACATCAGCGGTACGGGTTCTCTCCAGCGGGCGGTGGGCAAAACAACGCGGCCTAGACACCAGCGATCAACCGCAGGTCACGCAAGGCAATCCTCCGATCTACGCGCATCTGCTCTGGCTGACAGGCTTCGCTCTGGCCGCGCTCACTATCGGTCTCATTGTTCTCTTTCGCAGTTCGCCGGTTGAGTCGCCGCGTCCCTGATGGCGGCGATCGAACTCGAAGATCTTTGGAAGTTTTACGGTGAGTATCCGGCGATCCGGGCGCTCGGACTGAGCCTCGGTGAGGGTTCCTGCTGCTCGCTCCTAGGCAGGAACGGCGCGGGAAAGACGACACTGCTGCGCATTCTGGCTGGGCTGACCCCATTTCAACGCGGGCAAGGTGCGGCTATTCGAGTATGCGCCAAGGTCCACCGAAGCGCGGCGGGAAGTCGGGTTTCTGGGGCACGGCATCGGCGTGTACGAAGATCTCACGGCGCGCGAAAATCTGAGGTTCTTCGCCGGGATCGCCGGCATTCACAACCAGGAGCAGACCGTTGCTGGGTGGTTGGAACGAGTGTCGCTGGAGCGTGTCGCCGATATGCCGGTGCGGCAGTTCTCGCGCGGCATGAGGCAGCGGCTGGCGCTGGCGCGCACGTTCCTGAATTCAGCCCGCGTTGCTGCTGCTCGATGAGCCATTCACTTCTTTGGACGATCGCGCCATAGCAATGCTCAGTGAGCTGTTGGTCGAAGCGCGGCAGCGCGGCGCGACCATCGTCCTGTCCACCCATCAGCTTCGGGAAGCAATGGCGATCGCCTCGCATGTGGCGCTGCTCGAAAACGGCAAGCTCCGTTTTGCAGGCGAGCGCACGGCTGCGATGCTGGACGACCCGGCGCTGCTCTACCGCCTGCATACGGAGCTTGGCGCGGCGTGAAGACAATCCGGCACGCGCTGCGCGTAGCGCGCAAGGACCTCGCGCTGGAATTGCGCACCAAGGAATCGATCAATGCCGCAGGAGCGTTCGCGATTTCCATTCTGCTGCTCTTCAGCTTTGCCTTCAACCCGGATTCGGACATGCTGCACGAAATTTCGGGCGGTTTGCTGTGGCTGGTATTTGTGTTTGCGGGCGCGCTGATTTTCAACCGGGGCTTTGCGCGCGAACTGCCGAATGATTGCCTGGATGCACTGCTGTCCTCGGCGCTCTCCGGCGCGAGTCTTCTGTTGGGCAAAGCGTTCGCGAACCTGGTTGTATCTGATCTTGCTCGAAATCGTGTCGCTGATCGTCTTCGGGATCTTCTACAACGTCACTTGGACGCAAACATCCCGGCTGAACTGGCCGTCATTTTGGTGCTGGCACGTGGGGCGTGTCGATCATCGGCGCGGTATTTGGGGCATTAACGGTGAATCTGAGACTCCGCGAGCTGATGCTGCCCGTGATCGTCTACCCGCTTGATGATCCCGCTCCTGATCGCAGCCATCGAACTGACCAATGCGGTATTGATGAACCAGCCGATCGGGCCGACGGAGCTGTTATGGGGCCGGATATTGATTGCCTTCGATGTAGTTTTCACTTCGCTTACTCTTGCTTTGGCTGACACGATTCTGGTTAATTGAACGGCGATACGATGGAGTTTTCTTCTCATGCGTGAAAAAATCACGATCGGCCTGGCCCTGGCGGCGGGCGCGCTCATCTCCTACTGCCTCTATCGGATGTTCCTCGTTCTGCCGGACGAAGCGATGCAGGGCGCGATCTACCGAATTATTTTCTTCCATGTTCCGGCGGCTCTGGTCGGCATGATCGGATACTTCATCGCTTTGACGTTTGCGCTGCTGTATCTCAGCTCGAAGGACCTGAAATGGGATTCGCTCTCTGCATCGATTGTGGAAGTCTCGCTGGTGTTCTCGTGCGTGAATATCGTCACCGGGAGCATCTGGGCGCGCATCATCTGGGGAATCTGGTGGACCTGGGATTACCGGCTGACGTCGGCCCTGGTCTGCATTCTGATTTTTGCCGGCTACCTGATGCTGCGGCGCGCTATCGATGAGCCAACGCAGCGGGCACGCCTATCCTCCGCGCTGTGCATTTTCGGCTGCGTGGACGTGGTGATTGTCTACAAGTCGATCGAGTGGTTCCGGAACAATCATCCGGGGCCGGTTTTGAGTTTTCGGACGGGCGGCGGGCACATGGACCCGGGCATGGAGCACGTTCTCTACTGGAATATGCTGGGGATTCTATTGCTTGCGACCGCCCTGGTGCTGATTCGCACGCGACAGGAAGCTCTGGCCCGGGAGATCGATTCACTCCGCCGCTTCGGAGCGGAAGCGTAGAAAGGTATATATGGACGCACGGAATTTCACTTTCATGTTCTACGGCTTCCTGGCCGCCTGGCTGATCGTCGCCCTTTATGTCATCGTACTGGCGCGGCGCGGAGCCAAGCTGAAGAAAGACTTAGAGAACGTGAAAGCCATGCTCACACAGAGTGAGCGCGTACAAAGCCGCTAATCGGCTGTTTTCAGGCCACTGGTAGAATCAGCCCATGTACGCGGCCCTTGTGAAATTGACGATCGACGTAGCGCAAGCACCGGCGGCCGCAGCTGCCTTCACGACCCAAATCCTACCCAAGATAACTTCGGCGGAAGGTTTCCGTAGTGGGCACTGGTTAGATCCGCTGGACGGCGAAGGGTTGGGCTTGGTCCTTTTTGAAACGGAGCAGCAGGCTCGGCGCTTAGCCCAGCCAGGTTTCGACTGGTCAGCGCCCGGAGTGACAATCCGCAGCATCGAAATTCGGCGAGTTGCTGTGTCCATTCCGTGATGGGCTACCTTGCTGGCGCGCCTTGAGTCTTGCGAAGTGCCGCGTACAGAATTCCCGAATGGCCCCGCTTGGCGTAATCAACCGACCGGAACAGTAGGATCCGGCTGGGAATGCTCAGCCAACGCATTCATCAGATCATGGAGCTGGAAGGGTTTGGTCAGGAAGCCCGTCATGCCCGCTTCACGATAGCGGGAAAGCTCAGATTGCATGGCGCTTGCGGTAAACGCCAGAATGGGCACGCTCTCGCCGTGAGGCGCCGTACGAATGCGGCGCGTCGCCTCAAGGCCATCCATCTCGGGCATATGCACATCCATGAGCACTAGATCAAAACGGTCTTCCGCAAACAGGTCTACCGCCTCGGCGCCATTGTTGGCCAGAACGATTTGATGCCCCTTTTTTGTGAGCACGCGTTCGATTAGTCGCCGATTTACCGGATTGTCTTCGGCGATTAAGATGCGGAGCGGCCGCACTTCAGGGATGGGCGCTGGTTTGGCCACGGGAGCGCGCGCCTGGTCAGGCACATCAAACTCGCACTGGAAGCGTACGGTAGTGCCATGGCCCAACTCGCTTTCGAGCTCGATGGTCCCGCCCATCAGAGCGAGTATGCGTCTGCAGATTGCGAGGCCCAATCCCGTCCCGCCGTACTGGCGCGTGATGGATGCATCGGCCTGTTGGAAGGCTTCGAAAATGCGCTCCTGGGCAGCTTTGGCCATACCGATTCCCGTGTCGGCGACGACGAACTCGATCTTGGCGCGGTCGGCTTCCCGGCGAAGCAGCCTGACTTCGAAGCGGATTTCGCCATCCTGAGTAAACTTCAGTGAATTGCCGAGCAGGTTCAGCGCCACCTGCCGCAGCCTCGTCTCGTCGCCTTCAATAACGTGAGGCACGTCGGGCGCGACCTCGGCGATTACCGGCACTTGACCCGGCCCGTGCGGCTGAAGCGAGCGGATAACCGACTCCACAAAGGAACGAATCGAGAATGGCCTGGGGTGGAGGTCCAGCTTGCCGGCTTCGACTTTGGAAAAGTCCAGCACGTCGTTGACGATCTGCAGCAGGGACACAGCAGAACTGCGGACGGTGCCGAGATTTTCCCGTTGCTCCGGCGTAAGCGGCGAGCCGAGCGTCAGTTCCGTGAAGCCGATGATCCCGTTCAGCGGGGTTCGAATTTCATGGCTCATGTTGGCGAGGAATTGGCCCTTGGCCTCGCTGGCTTTCTGCGCATCGACTTTGAGTGCCGCTTCTTGCTTGAGCTTCTGGTTAATGGTGGCCGTCTGCTGGCGGACGCGCTTCTGCAGGACGACGATCCAGAGGAGGAAGAGAAAGATGGCGAACCCGGCAAAGCTCAGTACTTTTAGCGCAAACTCCCGGCTGAACATGGGCGCGCCGCGCAGGACAGTGACCTCGGCGGGGGAACTGGCGAAGACTTGGAACGACTGCGGGCGCGCCGCTCCCGTGTTGTAATCGACATCCATAGGCGCAAACGCCCGCCACCCGGAGAACGGAACCCAGTTCCCAGTGAGGCGCTATGGTTCCGTCGAGTTTGACGTGCGCATAGAACGTAGTTTTGCCGGATTGCAGCAGCAAGGTCGAGTCGTCTGAATTGGTGAGCACCTCGATCAAGCGAGCGTCCACGGCGACATACTGATTGTCGTAGGTAGCTTCGGTGATCTCATCCGCAACTACCGGCAAGGGACGAGGCATTGACGCTGCGCCGGTGCGCCGAACCGTGGCCGAGATCAACATCGGAGAAAAGTGGCCTCTCGATTGGAATCCCACCGCATCCACGTCGTCTCCGGGATGCAAAAGGATATCCTCGTGGTCGGCGATCACGAGACTGCCACTTTGGTCGGTGATCCAGGTTGGGCCGGTGCGATTGGAAAGGACGACCTGACCGTGAATGTGAATGCGATGGTCGTACACATCGCGCGAATACTGCAGCACGGAGGAAAGCGGCGTAAGAGGTAATAAAAACGGGTTCTTCAGCGGCGCATGTTCCACCCGGAGCTGATTCCAGGACGGGACAAATAGTTGGATTCCAAGCAGTTGGCGGCGTCCATTTGTGATCCCGCCGCAAACACCTCGCACACGGACGGAGGCATCGAGCAAATCGCTTGCGTGGGGGTTCTCGCCGACCACCTGAAGACCGAATGTGTGCTGGCCCAGGCTCAGGGTCACCCGGGTGATCACTCCGTCCGGCTGCACTTTGCGAACGATGCCGGACAATTCGACCCAGGCACTGTCATACTTTCCGCCGAAGATCTTTTCCTGGTCAGTCGCCGGGGTCTGCGGAAACGGGGCCTTGCCCAATACTGTGATGACAGGGCGCGAAACTACTGGCGCGAAACCACCGGCGGCCGTATCGCCGGACACGTTAACAAGGTCTCCCGCCGTGATCGGCGGCAGCTTTCTTCCTTGTCCGGAGACAAATATCCCGTCCGTGGCGTCCTGCACGAACAGCAGGTGTGAGCGCGGGATCGAAGTACGTTACAACGCCCTTCAGACGAATGGGATAACCGTATTGGGCAATCGGTCCCGGCAACTGATGTATGGCCCTTGCCGTAGTGAATACCTGGTTCGATGGCCCACCAGGTGAGCGTTTTTCGGACTCGATCACGACCGCATCGGTGAGTGCGACAGCCCCATTCACTACGCGGAGAAAACCAGCCAGGTCCACCGGCGTACCTTCGCTGGCTTTGGGCGGCATCGTGCAAGCGGAATCCGTCCGGATGAATCGGCCAGATAGAGCCGGTCGTCGGAGGTCGTTAGCACGCCGGCCAACCGCACACGATGATGGGCTCGCGCTGCGCCGGTCACGTCAGCGATTTTTGAGACCGGCAAGGACCGCAAATCGGGCGCCGGCATCAGCACGTGGATGTCGTCAATACTCGGTATCCACAGAGTCGAACTGGACGGCTTTCCATAAACGTCGAGACTGCTCAGTAGAACGCCTTCGGCGCGGACTGTCGCATCGACTAACGCCCGGAAATCGCGGTTCCCATACTCTTTGACACGCAGATTGATCTTTCCGCCGGTATCAATGACCGTAAGAGAGAGCAGACCGGTGCGCTCCATGATGAACACCGACCGCACAACGCCGGTCAGCGAGACGCGCCGGTACTCATATTTGCCCGATTTCGCATCCGCCAATTGAATGGGTATCGCGGCCGGGAGCGATGCATCGCCGAGACGCTTCAATTCACCTACCGTGACGGCCGGGCTCATGCCGCCCCCCGTCACCGCACCGCTCACCGCGACTCGTTCGCCCGGCATGGGCCAGGCCTGCGATGCCGAATAATGGAGGCGTACTCCACCAGTCGCGTCCTGCATCACGAGCAACCCGATCACGCCATCGGAGTAAGTGATGGCCCCGGAAAGATGCGCCGGCAGCCGGCGAATTAATACGTCATCGGAAACTGCGCGGATCTGGCCGCTCTGCGTGACCTGGCTGGGGGGCGATTTCTGCACCCAGAGGCCGAGCGCCGTCAGGAGCACCACAACGAGTAGGCCCGCCAGATACTTCAGACGCATTTCATTCCTGCCAGCGCGAAGGAAACAACCCTATTTCGCTTATCGGTCTCGCAGCACAATCGGATGCCACTCTTATAGCCAGTAAATCTCCGGGTTTGGAAACCAACTTTGTGCGCAGTGCCAGACCGCAGAGCCGGGACGACACCCGGGAGCTTCTGGAAAGTCTTAATATCCAGCAGCAGCTACAGGTCGTTGGGCACCTGAAAATCGGTGTATTGTTTGACGCTTACATTCGAGGATATCAGGAAATCGTCGCTCCCGAAAGGGGGCTATATTCCGGAAATGGGCCGCGGATTCCCGGTCTCGGGAAACCCAATTGTTCCCTCTAATGCCTTCTTGTTGACAAACAACAGGAACTGACCTACACTCCTTTTGACGGTCGACAGGAGCCAGCATATTCCCGCCAAAGCCGACATCTTACAAGGCACGTTGGACCTGATGGTCCTCAAGAGTCTCGAAACGCTTGGGCCGACGCACGGCTACGGTCTGGCTTTGCGTATTCAGCAGATCTCGAACAACGCGCTACAGCTCAATCAGGGGACGCTCTATCCTGCCTTGCTGCGACTCGAGCAGAAGGGCTGGATTACATCCAAGCCTGGCGAATCCGAAAACAAAAGGAAGGCCCGTTTCTACGAACTCACCAAGGCCGGCCACAAGCAATTGCGGGAAGAGACGGCAAACTGGGAACGTTTTTCGGGCATCATGCAGCGCGTTCTGACCGCAACCGAGTGAGGCCCGTATGCGCACCTTGATTTCCCGTTTGTTCGGCACATTATTGCCGCAGCGAGGCGACCGTCGGATTGAAGAGAGCATCGGCGAACATCTGGACGCGCTCGCCGAGGCGTATGAGGCGCGGGGAATGAGCGCGCACGAAGCGCAAGCGGCAGCGCGACGCGAATTTGGGCCGGTCGAGCCAATGAAGGAGAGCTATCGGGATCAGGCGCGGTTTCGTCCGATTGAGAATCTCGCGCGCGATATTCGATTCGCATTTCGGCAGTTCCGGAAAAGTCCGGGACTGACGGCGCTGGCAATTGTTTCACTGGCGCTCGGTATCGGCGCAAACACGGCTTTATTTTCCCTGGTAAACGCGGTTCTCCTAAAGCGGCTTCCCGCTCCGGATCCAGAGCGTCTGGTGCAATTGCAATCGGAAGGCAAACCGACAGTGCTCAGCTACGAGCAATTGCAGTTCTTGGACCGTAACGCAACCCAAACCGAGGGACTCCTCGGACGCTTTCCGATCGATGTGAGCGTGATCGCGCAAGATACTCCGCGGTGGGTCGCGGCCGAACTGGTTACAGGCGATTACTTTCACACGCTTCGACTGAGGGCTGCGCGCGGCCGTTTAATGACGCAATCTGATCTTGACAACGCGGAAGGCAATCCGGTGTGCGTGGTGAGCTACGGGTTTTGGCAGAACCGGCTCCGCGGCGATCCGCACGTGGTGGGCCGGAAACTCCGCATCAACATGCGGGAGTACCAAATCATTGGAGTCGGCGCGCACGGTTTCGCGGGAATGCAACTGCAGCAGCCAGTCGATATACAGATCCCAGCGACTCGTCTGGCCGACTTCATGCCAGCCTTTGTCGGCATGCCGCGATTCAACTGGAGGCAGCGGTTGTCGCTGTTCTCGACTGTGGGACGATTGCGGCCGGGGGCCAGCATGACCGCAGCCGCCACGGAACTCACGCGGCTGAACGAGTCTTACAAGCGCTCGCTCGCGCGTGACAAACCGCCAAGCATCGGGGTTGCACCAGCAAGCGGCGGCATCGGCGGACCAGAGCACCTGGCGACCTCGGCTGAGGTCCTGTTCGCTGTGTCCAGTCTGGTGCTGCTGATTGCATGCGCGAATCTAGCAACCCTGCTGTTATCCCGCGCAACGGCCCGATCGAGCGAGTTTGCGGTACGGCTTTCACTCGGCGGATCGAGAGCGCGTGTAATGCTGCAGGTCTTCACAAAAAGCGCCATGCTGGCGCTCTGTGGGGCAATTGCGGGCATTGTGGTTGCGTACGGAATCGCGGGAGGCACGCTTCACTTTCTGAACCGGGCGAATCCGGCGATTCACCGGTTGCATGTCTCTCCAGACCAGACGGTGTTGTTCTTTGGCGCCGCTGTTTCGATTGCGTGCGTTCTGCTTTTCGGGACAGCACCGGCACTGCAAGCTGCGCGAACGGCCCGGCTCGGCGCGTCCACGGGCAATACAATGCCGGGCGCGGGCTTGCGCAAAATATTCGTTGCCGTGCAGATCGCGCTGTCAGTGGTCGTGCTGTTCGCGGCAGGACTGCTGACTCGCAGTTTGAGCAAGCTCGAAACGGTGGACCTCGGATACAAACCGGACGAGATCGCAGTTTTGGACATGCGGCCCGCGGCGGGCGGATACGACAGCGCGGCGGCTTCGCAGTTCTATACGCGAGTGGTCGCCAAGCTGCGGGCGACACCGGGCATCAAGGCTGCCGCGACCACCTTCAACATCGGCGTACAAGGCAGTACGCCCATGAAACTCGACGCTGTTCCGGGAGCGAGTCGCGAGGTACAGGTGAACATCTCGGGTGTCGGGCCGGGCTATTTTAAGACCATTGGTACCCGCTTCATCGAAGGCCGCGACTTCAATGCAAACGACACGGCAAAGGCGCCGGCGGTGTACATCATCAACCAGCATCTTGCGAGAACGTATTTCCATGGTCTCGATCCCATCGGTCGTTACCTGGTGGAGAATGGCCGGAAGCTGCCGGTTATCGGCGTGGTAGCGGATGTACACGACTACGGGCTGAGGGACGGCTATCCCGACACGGTTTATCAAGATGCCGATCAATATCTCGCGTCGAGTCTGAAAGTGTTTGCCCGTTGTAACCGTTCTTGCGAAAGCCTGCTATCGACCATCCGCGCGGAGATCGCGAAGATGGATCCAAACACGCCGATTCTGAACATAGACACTGTGAAAACCGAGATCGATGCCACGCTCTCCAGCGAGCAGATTCTCGGTTTTCTCTCGAGCTGGTTCGGGGGCCTGGCAATCCTGCTCACCGCAGCCGGATTGTATGGGGTGATCTCGTTTGCCGTGGCGCGGCGCTCGAGAGAGATCGGGCTGCGCATTGCGATCGGCGCCACGGTGCAGGATATTCTGCGGCTGCTTCTTAAGGAGATCAGTTCGATCATCGTGGTGGGTACGATTTTGGGAATTCCAGCCGCTTTAGCCGCAGTGGACCTGTTGCGATCGCAGCTCTTCGGGGTGACGGCCTACGATCCGCCGGCCTTGCTAGCCGCGACGGGGCGATCCTGGCGACCGTCGCAGTGGCGGCAGCAGTGCCGTTGCGCAGGGCCGTTCGCATAGCGCCGCAACAAGCTCTTCGAGTGGACTAAATTATCGCCTCGGCAGAATCGCCTTTTTGAGATAAGGCGTCGCCGACCAGGCAAACCAAGTCGATGTACTCCTGCGCGTCGATTGGCTTCTTGAAGCAAATGTTCGCGTGACGCTGATACGCTTCGAAGTAATCCTTGGGATTGGATGAGCCGCTCAGCACGACAACCGGCAAGTGGGCGTAGTCGGGATCTCCCTTGATATTGCTTAGCGGCGACCCACCGTTCGAGGATGCCGGTAGTCGAGCATCACCAGATCCGGGCGCGCGCTATTCTGATACGACCCGGCCCCACGAATGTACGGCATGGCATCGCGAGAATCCTTAAGGATCGTCACGTTGGCGTTGATGTCCGGGCATTCCGTCCAGGCATGTTTGATGAACTGAGCATCCGCCTCGTTATCGTCGACAACGAGGATCTCGAAAATGCGTTGGTTTTCTGCCATAATGCGCGCGAAACATCATCGAGTTTAAACCACCGCAATCGACAGTTCAAGCATTAAAGGCGCGTAGCGCAGCTCAGACCGGAACCAGTCCGCGGCGGATACCGATCTGACCGCCTCGGCACGACTGGCTGCGCTCAATTTTGCTAGCACCTGAGCGACGTGAAATTTCGCGGTGTTTAGGGAAATGCCGAGTTCGGCCGCAATTTCTTTATTTGTCGCCCCTTCAGCCATCAGGCGAAGAACCTGAACTTCGCGTCCCGTCAGATGCTCTTCGAGCGGATCAAGATCCTCCTGCCGAGCAGGGGGTAATTGGGTCGAGGTCAGTGTGTAAGCCCGGCTTGGGCAGCGATAATCGCCGCGGCGATTTCAAGCGGGCTGGCGTTGAGCGGTAAGGAAGAACGCAGCGAACGGTCCTGCCGTACGCGCATCAAGCTATCCGATAGCAGCACGATGCCCGGTCCGGCGGAAGGCATGGACGCGATCGGCACATCCCAGGCCAGGATGACTTCCGCCTCGGGACGCGGGCGGAAGCCGAAGGTCATTGCGCCGGCGCGCACCACGCGCAAGCGGTCGTCCTCTGACAACACGGCCGCGAGATCCAGCGCTATCTGGCGCGTTCTCGCCACGATCTCTACAGCGACCAAGACTTACTCACGCGGCTTTCGCCGAATTGCGGCGGGGCACCTGCATCACCACATGCCGCAGATGCGCTTCACCGCCCCGGCGGAAATCGAGAGCGATCGTTTCGGAGGTGTCGGCTGCAATCTGCAGATCCTCAACCAAGCGAAGCGGTGCGTCGTTGACGCGAACCAGGAGGTCGCCCGGTCGCAAAGACGCCTGTGCAGCGGGCCCATTCGGCGTGACGTCGAGTATCAGCATTCCCTGACTTGTCGGACGAAGCGAAACTCCGATAAGGCGGCGGCTCTGTCCGGCTTTCAAGAAGGCCTGCAAGCTGCGACTAGGCACCGCCAACGCGAGTCCGCCCATCGTCACCATAGTATTGACTCCGAGGATCTGGCCGGAGAAGTCCGCCAGCGGACCACCGGAATTGCCGGGCGCGAGATGGATATCGGCGCAGAGCCAACGATAACCGTTCATCACGCAGTTGGAATGCACAATGCCGCTGGACATGGCTCCCGTAAATCCGAGCGGATTGCCGATGGCGAGCACCGTCATGCCCGGACGCGCCAAGTCGGAATCGCCAAGCTGCGCCGCTTGCGCCTGCAAATCTTTCGCTTCGAGCAGGGCCAAATCGCGGCGCCGGTCGATCCGCATCGCGCGAGCCGCCGCTACGCGTCCGTCCCACGACTCTACTTCAATGGCTCTGCCGTGTATGACATGGGCGTTAGTAACAATCGCGTCGTCGTTCAATACGATGCCTGAGCCGGTCCCGCCCACCTGACTCCCCTGGGTGCGCACGGCGACGGTCGATCGGCGAAGCGATTCGCAAATGAGACCTGGAATAGGAACTGGCATGCCCTCACTCCCGCCGCTTCGATGGCCTTTCCTGGATATAAACGGGCAGCCGCACGATTTCGCCGCCGCGGATGAGCAAGGCTTCGAGAGTCTGGCCCACTCGATCGCCGCGCAAAACTTGCTGGAGATCTTCCGGATCTTCGGTCGGCACGCCTCCCAAGGACAACAGGATGTCGCCCAATTGCAACCCGCTTCGTTCAGCGGAACTCTCCGGTTCGATGCTCAGGACCATCAGGGCAGAGCGGGAAGCGACGCCGGCTTTCTCGCGAAGAGAGTCCGGCAGAGGCAGCGGCTGGAGACCGACGCCCAAGTACCCCTGACGGAGGCGGCCTTCGCGCGAGATCTCGTCGGCAACACGCTTCAGGGTCGTGTATGGAATCGCCACTGCCGAGTGGCGCAACAACGCGGGAGTCGCGAGGCCAATGAGACCGCCCTCGATGTCCACGATGGCGGCACCCGATTGCGACGGATACACGTTTACATCCAGCCGGATGAACTGGTCGAGACTACCGCCGCGCCAGGTGCGGCGCGGGCCGCCCACAGCGCCGATGATTCCCAGGCTGGCCGAGGGACCGACATCGGCAGTAAATCCCACCACCGCTATGAGCGCACCAACGCGAGGAGGAGCGGCCGGCGCAAGCGGCGCAAGCTTCGCCCCTTCGACATGCAGGAGCGCGACGTCGATTCCGGGGTCCCGTCCCGCGAGCGTTCCCGTTGCTTCGGCTCCGCCGGGAAGGACGATGCCGACCCGTTCCTCGCGTTTGAGCGTATGCGCCGTGGTGGCGATGAGATTATCCGCGATCACGACGGCGCTCGATGTGCGGTAGGCAGCGCCTTTGACGACGGCTACCCCGTGCGTGCTTTCCTCAATCAGGCGCACAAGCTGTGCCGAAAGGGCGGACGCTGGAATTGTTTCTGAACTGCTCATGTCCTCAGTTTGCTGCGGTCGGCCACGAGCCCGCATCCGCCGAACGGGTAGGGAAAATAAAGAACGGGTCCTAGCGCGTCAGCAATTGAAACGCGAAATCGCGGCCGTAGCCGTACACGAGGGCCATCGTGATCCACAGCATGGCGAAGGCTTCCAGATGGCGCGCCTGCTTCAATGGTCCGGCATCGCGTGCATCGAACCCAAGCTCTTGCACGAGTGCGTGGACCGTCTTCTTGGCTTCCGCATCGTCGCCGCAGTAGAACAGAACGGGTTTGCCGCCGGGGAAGTCCGGATTCTCCATGATGTTGCTGCCGACCGTATTGAACGCCTTGACCACCTTCGCGCCTGGCGCCCAATTCGCAATCTGCTCTGCCGCCGAAGTAGTGGTCCCGATTTCGAGGCCAGACAGATCGGACGCCACTGGATTGACTGCATCGATCAGGATCTTGCCCCTCAGATCGCCCGCGCTTTCGAGCGCCTTGCGCGCGGCCGGCCACGGGGTCGCCAGCAGCAGAACGTCACTCGATTTGACGCATTCGGCGACCGTGGCTGCACTCGCCGATGAGCCGGCCTGGCGCACGACTTCTTTCATTTGGTCCGACTGCGGATTGCGCGAACTAAACACGACGGTGTGATTGTTCTTCGCCCAGCGGGTACCCAGCGTTCCGCCTACATTTCCCGAACCGATGATTCCGATATTCATTAATGATGTGCTCCCGTACCTATGTAAGCAGACGCGGTGGGGCTGCGCCCCAGTGGTCAGGGGTGAGTGGTGAGTGGTCAGAAACGAGTGTGGACTGCGCGGTGAAATGAGACAGCGGGTAGAGGGGACAGTTGCCGTTCGCTGGAAAATGCTGGCGAACGGGTTGGTTTCTGGTTGAGAATGACAAGGGCAGACGAAGCGGAGGTAGGCTCTGCTGGAGAGCAACCTGCCAAGGAATAGGCTGCCGGAAACTCATTCCGATGAGTCACGGGAGAGCGGCGCCCCCGTTCTCCTGTGGAAACAGGTCCTCGGCATCGGGATAGATTTCCTGATGCCTTGGAAAACTCAAGGCTGCTGGTAACGACGAAGGCGGTTGCGCAGCGGTCTTTTCAAACTCTTCCGGCGAACAATAGCCCAGCGACGAATGGAGCCGCTCCCGATTATAAAAGCGCTCCATGAAGTCCTCGATATTTTGCTCGAGCTCCTCCAAGGTGGAGTAACCACGGCAGTAAATCTCCTCGTTTTTCAGCGTGCGCAGGAAGCTCTCGCAGTAGGCGTTCTCCCACGGCCGCGCTGGCCGACTCATACTGATCCACATGTGCGCTTGCTCCAAACGTTGCACGTAATCGTCACTGGCATACTGGGTTCCGCGATCGGAATGGTGCACCAGACCGGGACCCGGCTGTCGCTGCGTGATGGCGCGATTCAAAGCAGCTAATGCCAAGCTGGTGTGCAAGCTCCGGCCTAGCGACCAGCCCACCACGCGGCGCGAATAGACGTCGAGCACCACCGCCAGATAGACAAACTCACGCCCCAGCCGCACATACGTGATGTCGGACACCCACAGTTGATTGATCGCGCTCAGGCGCACCTAGCGCGCCAGATTCGGATACACGGCAAAACGATGTTTGGCATCCGTCGTCAGCACGAACTTGCGTTTGCGTACGGCCAGTAAGTTGTCGCTTTGCAGGATGCGCCGCACCACCCACTCGCCCACCACGATCCCGCTGCGCCGCACCACTTGCGTGATCCGGCGGTAGCCATAGCGGCGATAGTACAAGGCCGCTTTCTGCACTGCGTCGCGAATGGCTACGGCCGCGTCCTGCGGCTTGCGCTCCTGCCAATCGCGATAGAATCCGGCACGACTCACACCGGCTGCCTGACACATCCTCTCCACACTTACCGGGCCTTGCGCGTGGCTTCGATCGTGGCGTAGATTCGTTGCCGGAATCGACGCCGCTCGTCGGGCGTGATTCCTCGATATTGCGCAAGGCTGCGGCGAAAAAAATCTAGTTCCGCCGCCTGCCGGCCCACCAGCCTCTCTAATTCCGAGATCCGGCTCTGCAGGGCGACTGCCTGGCGTTCCCTCTCCCCGGCCGGCTCCCGCGCTTCCCCCGTCCCAACGGCGCTTGCAGGCCCGCCGAGCCATACCCGGCCTCCCGCCAGACGTATACCAGCCTGCGCCTGAATCCTAGCTCCCGCGCCAAAACCGACACACACTCGCCCGCCATCATTCGATCCACCGCCTGCTGCTTAAACTCCGGGCTGTACTTAAACCATTTCCGATCCTGGCTTTGCTCCACTTTCGCTCCCTTCGCTGAAAGTGTCCCCTAAACCCACTGTCTCAATTTGCCCCCGCAGTCCAAGTGGTCAGTGGGTCAGAAAAAACGAACCCACCGCTTCAGTGTCAGTGGTCCGTAGGAACGAACCCATTCGCATCAGCAATGCTTTATTGCGGAACGAAGCCATTCATTAACCGGTGCCGCCGGCTCGCAGCAGGCTGTTTTGAGGGAACGAAGCCATGGAAGCATTGCGATGGTCCTGCGCGCAGGTGTGGCGTCCCGGCGCTTACGCACCGGGGCTCAGTTTTGATGGAAAAGATACACGCACGCGAGGCAGATATTCGATTTTCAAAGAACGAACCCACAGCCGAAGGCCTATGCCACCACAGAGTCAGGCGTGCGCAGATTTGAAGGAACAAAGCCATTCGCCGCGGCAACCGTTTTTGTGGGAACGAACCCACGGCTAACCGCGGTCCTTTCGCGCGTGTTATCGCACGAGGGACGTTCGGGCGTGCTTAAGAAATCCGGGTAACTTACGGTGAAATAAGGGCGCTAGAAGATTTGGCGCATTTGTGATCCTATTTGCCTTGCGCCAGGCGAATCGCATCGTCGAGTTCATAGATGCGGTCTTCGAGCGTTTTGGTCGCCTTGCCGGCAGCCTGTGCCTCGGCCAGCTTTTTCTTCTGAGCGTCCAGGCGCTTCTTCAGTGCCAGCACTTCGGCGGACGGAGCCGCCGCCGGAGCAGGCGCTTCCGCGGCAGTCTTTTTCTTGGACACACGGCCCTTCGGCTTCGTCGGAATCGCAATCTTTTCGCCGAAATCTTCCAGCAGTTCCCGCTGCAGTTGGAACAATTCCGCAGTGAGTTCGTTGAATCGATTGATCAGCTCGCGCCGAGCCTGGTTTCGCAGTTTCAGATAGTCGTTCTTCGCCTGCCGGTACTGATCTAAGGCACTAGTCATCTGAGCGTTTATATTAACCCGCTCTAGTCTGGCGAGCGAAAACCTTTCTGAATCGCCTCAGCGATCAGCTTCCCGTGAAAGCGCCCGTTCTCGATAAAAATTTCGTTGGTATGCGTTCCAGCGACAATGACTCCGGCCAGATACACGCCGGCGCGCTCGCTCTCCAGCGTCTCCGTGTTCGTGATCGGTTTGGACGTCGCCGGATCCAGATGAATACCGTGGTCCGCCATGAATTCGAAGTCCGGCCGATATCCGGTCATGGCAAACACAAAATCGTTTTTCAGCGTGACCTCGCCTTCGGGTGTATTCAAAACCACGTCGTGTTCCCGGATCTCCTTTACAGCGCTGTGGAAGTAGGCCTTCACTTCCCCGCTCTTGATGCGGTTCTCGATGTTCGGTTTGATCCAATACTTGACGTTGTTCGAAATGCCTGCACCGCGATGCACCATGGTCACGCGCGCGCCTGTCCAGAACAACTCCAATGCTGCAATCGACCCCGAGTTCTTGGCACCCACAATCAGCACGTCCTGGTTGTAAAAAGGATGCGCCTCCCGATAGTAGTGAATTACTTTCGGCAGCTCTTCACCGGGCACGTTGAGCCGGTTGGGAATGTCATAGTAGCCAGTAGCCAGGATGATCTTCCTGGCGCGGTAGCAATGGTCCTCTCCCTCGCCCGTCTGCGTCCGCAATGTAAATCGCCCGTCGTCGCCTTCAAAGCCGAGCACCCGCTCGTACTGGTGGACGTTCAACTTATAATGGTCCGCCACGCGCCGGTAGTATTTCAAAGCCTCGGTGCGGCCAGGCTTCTCGTTCAACGATGTCATCGGGATATCGCCAATCTCGAGCAACTCCGGCGTGGTGAAAAACACCAGATTGATCGGGTAGTGATAAATCGAGTTCACGACGCAGCCCTTGTCGAACAATGCGACCGAGAATCCGCGCTTCTGCACTTCGATTCCGCAGGCGAGTCCCGTCGGCCCCGCGCCCACGATGGCGACGTCGAACTGTTCCATTGCTAGAGAAGCGCCCCTACTTTGTCGTAGACACCAGCGAGCGCCGCGCTTAGCGCAGCCTGATCTTTACCCGCGCCTTCCGCCATATCCGGGCGACCGCCGCCTTTTCCGCCGATGGATTTAGCGACTTCCCCCACCAACTTGCCCGCCTGCACTCTCGAAGTGAGATCCTTGCTGACCGCCGAGACGACAGCAATGTCGCTTTCGTTCACCGACGCAAGCACCACGACCGCGCTGCCGAGCTTGTTGCGCAAAGAATCGGCAATCGTGCGCAACTGCGAGCGATCCAGGCCTTCGACACGCTCCGCTATGACGGTAGCGCCGTTGACCTTGCGCCCGGTGAGCCGCTCAACGTGCGAATGAGCCAGCCTCGTCTTAATCTGATCCAACTCGCGCTGCAAAGCCTTCTGATTCTCGAGCAATTTTTCCATCTGCTCGACAACGCTCGCCTCTGTGGTGTGCAGCAGTTGCCCAGCGCGGGCCAGTTGCGCGGTTGCATCTTGAAACTTCTCGAGCGCCCCTTCGCCCGTGATCCCTTCAATCCGGCGCACACCGGCCGAAATACTGCCTTCGTAGACGATTTTGAACAGTCCGATATCGCCGGTTCGCCGCACATGGGTTCCGCCGCACAGTTCGCGACTGATGCCGGGAATGGTCACGACGCGCACCTTCTCGCCATACTTCTCGCCGAACAGCGCCATGGCTCCTGTTTGGAGGGCGCTCTCAATGTCCATCACATCAGTTGTCACGTCGATGTTTGCCAGAATCTGCTGATTGACGATGCGCTCAACCTCGGCGACTTCGTCGGGCGACATCGCCGCGTAGTGGTAAAAATCGAAGCGGAGACGCCCCGGCTCCACGACGCTCCCCGCCTGCTTCACGTGCGTTCCCAAAACCTGGCGCAGCGCCGCATGGAGCAAGTGCGTCGCGGTGTGATTGCGCATGGTCGCACTGCGGAGTGGACGGTCCACCACCGCCAGCAGCTTCTGCCCGATCCGTATCGGCTGCAAGAGATGAATGCGCTGGACCAATGCATTGGGAGCAGGTTTGTACGCGCCCTCGACGACTGCTACACGATCACGCGAGTCTGCGTCGAGCAGCAGTCCGGTATCGCCCACCTGTCCGCCCGATTCGGCATAGAACGGCGTCTCAGCGAAGACTACTTCCGCCGCTCCGCTTTCGACCGCGTCCACCGGCTGCTTTTCAACGATCAGCTTGACCACTTCGACCGGCGATTCCATTCGTTCGCGGCCGATGAATTCCGAAGGCGGAAGCTCTCTGTAGACCTCAGCGATCTGCCCTTTCTCGGCGCCTCTCCAACTGGCGCGAGCGCGGGTGCGCTGTTTCTCCATTTCAGCGTCAAACGCTGCCCGATCGATGCGTAGGCCGAAGTCGCGCGCCAGATCTTCCTGCTCGTCGAACGCGAGCCCGTAGGTATCGTAAAGGCGGAACGCGGCCGCTCCCGGAAGCACGCCCCCGGGGGCCGACTTTGCCTCGTCCTGGAAGAACCGTTCGGCAATCTGGAATGTCGAGGCATACCGGTTCTCCTCATCACGCACGATCCGCGCGACGCGTTCGACGCTCTCCTGGAGTTCCGGATACGCCGGCTTCACCAGATCCGCCACGAAGCCGGTCAGTTTGTGCAGATACGCGCCCGACCCTCCTGCAATACGGCCGTGCCGCAGCGCCCTGCGCATGATCTTCCGCAACACATAACCGCGTCCTTCATTGGCTGGAACCACACCGTCATGGATGAGGAACGCAGTTGCTCGCGCGTGGTCGGCATTGATACGCAACGCCGTATCCGTGCGCGCATCCTGCCCAATCCGAACTTGCAGCAACTCGGCCGCACGCTCGATGATCGGCCGGATCAGATCGGTGTCATAGTTCGACAGATGCCCTTGCAACACGGCAGCTACTCGCTCCAGTCCCATGCCGGTGTCGATGGAGGGTCTCGGCAGCGGAGTCATCGAGCCATCATTCGCGCGGTCGAACTGCATGAACACTAAATTCCAGATTTCGACGAAGCGCCCGCCCGCGTCCGACGGAAACTGCTCGTGTTCGCGTCCGGGCTCGGCCGCTTCGATGCCCAGATCGTAATGAATTTCGGAACAGGGCCCGCATGGACCCGTCTCGCCCATTTGCCAGAAGTTGTCTTTCTCGTCCAAACGGAAGATGCGGTCTTTCGGCACGCCCGCCACCTTCTGCCACAACTCCTCGGCTTCGTCGTCCTCGCGAAAGACCGTGACGTACAGCCGGTCCTTGGGCATTCCATACCACTGTGGGCTGGTCACGAGTTCCCAGGCGAATGCGATCGCGTCCCGCTTGAAGTAATCGCCGAAGGAGAAGTTGCCCAGCATCTCGAAGAACGTGTGATGTCGCCGCGTGTAGCCGACGTTTTCGAGATCGTTGTGTTTGCCACCCGCGCGAACGCACTTCTGGGAGGAGGTTGCGCGCGAGTAATCTCGCTTCTCCAGCCCGAGGAAGGTGTCTTTGAACTGGTTCATCCCGGCGTTGGCGAACAGCAGTGTCGGGTCATCGGCAGGCACAAGCGAAGAACTTCGCACGATCCGGTGGCCCTGCCCCGCGAAGTACTCCAGGAACTTCGCGCGTATCTCGTTTCCAGTCATTTGGCTAGTTCCAGTTTCGCATCCGGGACCAGCCGCGGAAATTCACTGCGCTATGTTGTGGCCGAAGTGCAGCGCCGGGCCGATGGACAGCCGGACCGTGTTGCGGGAGCTCTTCAGAATGTCCGTGAACAGGCTGTTATGTACGAAATCCGCTTGCAGCCGCAAACTCGCATGACGCACAAAGTTCAGGTCCGCGCCGCCCCCGAAGCCGTAAAAGGGTTCCCAATCCGTCTTCGCACCCGATGGCGCAAGCTGTTGCACGATCGCGGTTGCCACGGGATCCGCCGGATGCGGGGTCGCCTTTTCGTAAATCGCTCCGATAGAAGGCCGCACGAACAACGTCACGCGCTGGAAGTGCCGGTATTCCAGCTGCGGCCCGGCCGCGAATGTGTTCGTCCGGGAACCGGTCGATACCGAGAGCTGATAATTCGGCGGCAGCACGCCTAGCGCTTCGAGGCCCCCGATCTCTGTCGTAATCTGTGTTGCCAGCGAAGGTTTCAGCAGGCTGGGATTCAGCGTCAGCGTTCCCTCCACGGTGGAGAAATCAAAACCCAAAGCCAGCCATGTACTCGCATTGATGCCGGCCTGCAGGTGATAACCCCGCTCCTGGAGTTTCGCGCTCGGGCTGTCAAACCAGGTGAACCCGTTGTAGAGATCGAAACGGCCGACATAGTCCTGCTGTGCGAGGCCGCTCAGCGGGAAAAGCAAAAGGCTTAGCCATGCAACTCGCCTGAACATGACCCAGTCAGCATACTACGGACTACACAAAAGTAAGTATCCCGTCGCACATTTGGGGGTATAACCAAGGAGGATTTCTAATCACAACGCCGTAATCCCTCCGGTGTTCGGCCGATGAGAAAATCGCGTGCCTATAACCCGCAGGATTGTGGCAATGTGTGTTCTGGCCTTCGCGCTGGTCCTTCTGACCGCGTGCGACGAGCCCGAACTGCATGCCTCGGACGAGTCGATTGAGCGCATGTTCCGGCACAACCAATCGCGGTTAACGAAGCTGATCAGCATGTCGTCCCAGGACGGGGTCGACGTGCTTTGGCTGATGACGCATGAAAACGAGCCGTCGGATACGTTGCTGCCGCCGGAGCGTTGGCATGCTTACGATGACGTGATTCGCGGAACGGGAGTGCGGAGTTTACACTCGACGGGGAAAGGCATTGAAATGACCCTCGGGTTCGCGTCGGACGACTTCATGAAGGAGGGGTTGGTGAAAGGTCTGGTGTACTCACACAAATCTTTGAGCCCGCAAATCGCTTCGCTTGACGG
This sequence comes from uncultured Acidobacteriaceae bacterium, assembly GCA_963795905.1. Classification (GTDB taxonomy): domain Bacteria; phylum Acidobacteriota; class Terriglobia; order Bryobacterales; family Bryobacteraceae; genus Bog-105. The sequence continues at coordinate 493,134 of CAWCJG010000008.1, forward strand.
CGGCCTGCCGGCCGATCTGGCGGAATCCGGAACGCACGAAGCGTACAAGCAACTAGCGCCGGGCTGGTATCTATTCATCCGCCAGGAATAACTTCCGCACTTCCTCCCAGTTCTTGATGCGGCGCCAGCGCCTCTCGTGGACGTTATGCGGGGCCTCGAACAGAATGCCCTCGCCGCGAAACGCATTCAACTGACGCACATTGTCGTCGATCAGATAGTCGGCGAGCACAATGCTCTTGTCGCCACAAAACACAATGCGGCTGGTCGGAATGAAGGGAAAGTGACGCTCCAGCCATTCGAACTTTGCGGCGAACGAGGACGGCACGTCCATGGCCGCACTGACGACGAAAACGTCATAGCGGCTTGTGAGATCGCGGACGACGTCGAAAGCTCCGGGCATCACGTTGATGTTGGCGAAAAATTCGTGCTCGCAGAAATACATCGCAACCTGCGAGCGATGTTCGGGCGCAATCACCTCAAAGAGTTGACGGCCGTGGAAATTGGCCGGGGTCAGAGACTGCTGGAAATCGGCGTTGTAGCGGTCCAGACAATGCTGGAAGGTGTCGGCCATGACTTCGTCCATGTCGATCGCGATTCGCTTCATGAGAAAACGCGCACAACGGGCATCCCTCGCCGTCGACGCTTGATACCTTCAGGGTACCCGCTAGGGTACACTGAGAGCACCCCGTTACGAAGGGGACGAACTAGTCACAAGCCTAGGGTCAATCATGATCGACGCGACGGAGGGGGAATCGGGAACGGTTCCCCCTCTCGCTGTTCCAGGGTCCGATGAGAACCAAACCGGTCCGGCTTCGGAAGCTCGCTGGCCTGCTCTGCTTGCCGGACTGGCGGTAGCGGCACTCTACTATCTTTTACCGGATCGCCTCACGCCGGGGCCCACATGGCTGGGAACTGCGGCGATTCTGGTTGGGCTTGCCGCCTCGGTTGTCACATACCGATCGGGTTGGCACGATGCGAACCGCGTAGTAGGGGTCGTGATGCTCTCGCTGATCACGGGCGCTCTGGTGTTCGCGCTTACGATGCTGATCCTTGGACTGCCGACCAAGAAAGAATCGGCTCCTGAGTTGCTGCGCGCAGCGCTTGCGATCTGGATGAGTAACGTGCTCACGTTTGCGTCCTGGTACTGGCGTCTCGATGCGGGCGGACCGCACCGCCGCTACAAAGCACAGCGGCACGAAGATGGCGCATTTCTTTTTCCGCAGATGACGATGCCGCACCAGCGACGCCACTCGGCATGGAAGCCAGGGTTCGTGGATTATCTGTTTCTGGCGTTCAACACGAGCACTGCGTTCTCGCCGACCGATGTACCCGTTCTGTCTCGTTGGGCGAAAGTGTTGATGATGATTCAGAGCTGCATCTCGCTGGGAACGCTCGCGATTCTGGCGGCGCGCGCCATCAACATTCTCTAGTATTTTGCGAATAATTCAGAAGCATTACTGCGCGCGCTAAAACGCGGTATTCATACCTGGAAAGCTGTAAAAACCTAAGTATTTTTTGCTTGGGTTCTTTGTTGTAACCTCTGCAACCCATTGATCCGTCATCTTAAGCGACCTTTGGCTACCTGCTTGCATCCAGTAAATGCGAGTATTAAACGCCGCTCGGAAATAAAACAGAGGCGGCGAAACGGAAACAAACCTTTCTGATGCGTTGGAGGAGTAATTCTATGAGTCGCAGCGTTCGTTCTTACATCGCCGGTGCTCTCGCGGTTGCAGGAGCCGGGTTGGTTGGAAGTGCGTTTATCCCGCAGACGGCACATGCGGACGAGTGGAACAAAAAGAGCATTGTCCATGTGCAGGAACCAATCATCGTCGGCAACAGAGTTCTTCAGCCCGGTACTTACGTTTGGCGATTAATGGATTCGCAAGCGGACCGGCATATTGTCCAAGTATTCGACAGCACGGGTCAGCATTTGCAAACCACGGTGCTCGCCATTCCGGACTATCGGCTGCATCCGGAAGGTCATGTGACTTTCACGTTTTGGGAAACCCCGACTAATGTTCCGAAGGCAGTACAGGCTTGGTTCTATCCAGGCGATAACTTCGGACAGGAGTTCCCGTATCCGAAGAAGCTAGTGGCGCAGCTTGCTTCCGCAGCTCCGGTTCCGGTTCCGACCGAATACAAAGAACCCGAACCTGCACCTCAGCCGCAAGCGCAAGCAGAACCTGCGCCCGCCCCTGCTCCTCAACCTGAGCCGCAGGTAGCACAAAATGAACAGCCGGCGCCGCAGGCCGCTCCGGCCCCGCAAGCACAACCCGCACCGCAGGCCCTGCCGCATACGGCAACCGAAAATACGCTCTACGGCATTTTCGGTACTGGTTCATTGGGTCTCGCAGGCTTGCTTGCGTTCGCCGATCGCCGGCGCGCAAAACAGGAATCGCGTAGCTAACCGGGCCTTCGGGTCCTCACTATAAACAGCGAGAAAGAATAGCGCCTGATGGAGGCTGATCCATTAGGCGCTATTTTCAATTCAGGAGGTCGCGCGATGCCAGGTTGCAGCCGCTGCTTCGTGAATCTGACGAGTGCGTTGGCGCTCTTCGCAGGCGTGTTGTGTGCGGCGCCGACATCCGGACAGTTCACGATAAAAGAGAACTCGGATCTGGTGGTGCTCAACGTCAGCGTCAAGAACGGATCGGGGCATAATGTACCTGGCTTATCTAAGAATGACTTCGAAGTCCTCGATGACAACCACCGGCAAAAGATCAGCTACTTCGCTACCACGGATACGCCAGCAACCGTCGGATTAGTTCTCGACGATAGCGGCAGCATGGTCAGCAAGCGGCGGGACGTGATCCTCGCAGGGCTGAGCTTCGCGTCTATCAGCAACCCGCGCGATCAATATTTTGTGGTGAACTTCAACGACCGCCTGCAATACGGGCTGCCGAAAAGAGTGCCGTTCACCGATGACATGGAACAACTGCGCAAAGCGCTGAACTGGGGTCAGCCTCGCGGCCAAACGCGACTGTATGATGCGATTGCGTCGGCACTCGAGCACATGAGCGAGAGCACCCAGAACTATCATGTGTTGATCGTCGTGAGCGACGGCGGGGATAACGCGAGCCACATTGGTTTTGGCCAGCTCTTGCACTTAGTCGAGGAGTCGCGGGCGACCATCTACACGGTCGGCCTGATGGATCCTGTGGATCGCGATTTAAATCCCACCGTACTGAAGAAGCTTTCGAAAGTAAGCGGCGGCGAATATTTCCAGCCTTCGGCGCTGGATGACGTTGTCCCGGTATTCCGTCATTTATCGAACGAGATCCGGCAACGCTACGTCTTAGGATTTGTGCCGGATGAATCGGACGGGAACAATGTTAGGACCGTTCGCGTACGCGCCAGCGAGGGCGGACACAAGTTGTCGGTGCGCACGAGAACAACGTACGTGTTGAATCCGGACAAAGAGACTGTTGCAACGGATCGCTCCAAAGACGTCTTATGACGAGACGTCTGGGCGTCGTATGACGAAGGCGTCTGCAAGAAAAGCCGTTTTATGACGGGAATGGGTAGCCAGCAAAGCCCGGTACTGGTTCGGCGAGAGCCGGTGAACCCTGTGCCACCGCCCCAGCGAGGCCGGCCGGTCCGCCGCCTGTTTCGGATCTTACTGTTGTTAGTGGGCTTGTTCTCGCTCGGTTACTACTGCTACACGCTGGTCGACCAAAACCTGTATGAGGGTTACCAGAACTGGGCCTTCGACCATGAGATTGCGGGCGGCGGACCCGTTGAGTTTAGTGACTATCTCCGCCAGGCGACGCCGCTCGGATGGATTCTGGGGCGTGGCGAAGCGGTGCCTTCCTCCGCGGTTCAAAAAGCGGTAGAACCGAACCACCCTGCTCCGGAGAACGCGCCTGCGTTTGGATCCGTCCTGGGACGTATCATTGTTCCGCGGCTGCACATTGAGGCGGTCGTGCGGGAGGGAGTTAGTTCGTCGGTGCTGAGCACGGCCGTGGGTCACGTTCCGGCGACCGCGCTGGCCGGGCGGCCGGGAAACTTCGCGATCGCCGCACACCGCGACACGCTGTTTCGCGCACTCAAAGACATCCAGACGGGCGACTTAGTCAAGTTTCAGGGCCCTGACCGTTCGTACACTTACGAGGTGGTTTCCACGCGCATCGTAAAGCCGACGGAGGTGAGCGTCTTGCGTCCAGACGGCGCGCTGCCGTCCGGTGCTTTGCAGAAGATTTCGTTCGAGCCGGGTTCGAGCCAGTTGATCACCCTGATCACGTGTTACCCGTTTTATTACGTGGGATCGGCTCCGGAGCGCTTCATTGTGCAAGGGCGGCTGGTGGCTGGCAATGCAGCGCAACCGGCGCAGGCGAGAGCCGGTCCGCCGCATGGAAAACCGGTCCTGCATGCGGCCCGTGCCCGTCAAGCAGCCTTTGTGCAAAAGCCTCGCACCGTGCGAGGCTTTTCGCATTTACATACAGAAAGCGCGGCCACGCAAGACCGCGCGGGGACGAAAAAGCGGGGCTTTTGGAAGCGATTGCTTCATCGGTCCTGATTGGGACCGCTTGATATACTTGACCTTGTCGCCCTCTTGGGAGGTCGTCTAATGGTAAGACTGCAGACTCTGGATCTGCGTATCGGGGTTCGAGTCCCTGCCTCCCAGCCAATCTGAAAATCCTCGCGAGTGTTACTCTCTGACCTGTATAGCTTTATGGGCTTGGCTCAGCTGGTCGAGATCATTCACTCCGCGAAGAACGAAGCGTGGACTGCGCGCAACAGAACTGCCTTCGATGCGCTTTTCGGCAGCCAGGACGGGCGATATCCGAAGCACGCCGCAAAGGCCGTGACACTCCGAGCTCCGGAGATAAATCCAGAGTCCGGCGTCCCCTTCGCGGCGTACATTCATCCTTCAAATCCTCCGTCTGGGCCGTACAGTGGTCTCTCGTTCGTGATCTTTCCCGTTCCCGATGCACCCTGCTTGGTCGGGCTGGTCGTTGGAACACAAGGACTGAGCCCGGATGAAGGGATTTTGGGACGCCCGGGTCACGCCAGGAAAGCTCAAGCGATCACCTCTTGGCTGAATCGGCAGTTTGGTAACGGATCGCTCGTCGCGTGGTCCAAACAGGACCCGACCCGAACTGATTTATCCATACCGGACGGTATCAAGCAGGGTTGGTCGGCATACAAACCGGTTTTCGATCGCTACGGGAAAGAGATCTATGCTGTTTACCGCCCTACCGATGACCAAAATGGCACCGAATCCGCTGTCGCCGCATTCCTGGACTTGCTGTTCGACGAGCGCTCGTTTCAGCCTGTCTCCTCTTGTCGGACGAGTTATGAATTGATCCGTAGCGCTTGGTTCGAGCATTTGATGCCAACTATCGAACGATTTCAGGTGGCTGATCTCATTGAGCAGCGCCGATACGTTATTTTGCAAGGGCCACCCGGTACCGGCAAGACAATGATGGCAACGGAGCTCCTGGGCCAAGAATACGGTGGTCGCGGGCGGAGTATCCAATTTCACCCCAACACGACTTATGAAAACTTCATAGGCGGCCTTGCGCCTTTCAATGAAAACGGTGAGTTGGGTTTTCGTTTCAGGCCCCTGCCAGGATTTCTGATGGAAGCAGCAAAGGAAGCTTCGCTTGATCCGGCACATAAGTACCTGCTGCATATCGACGAAGTAAATCGTGCTGATCTTTCAAAAGTGCTCGGCGAAGCTATTTTCCTGCTGGAAGCAAGTGCGGATTGCCAACGTAGAATTGCGCTCCCCTACGATTTCGGAGAGCCGTTCCACAGCACGCTTTCCTTGCCACGGAACCTGCATATCCTCGGCACGATGAACAGCGCGGATCGAAGTATTGCAATCCTTGACGTGGCGGTTCGTCGCCGTTTCGCTTTCGTATCCTTGTGGCCGCGGATGAGCGTTGTTGAGAAGCATTCCTGCCGGACCATGCAGGAGGCATTCAAGGAGTTATTGTCGATATTTGTTGAGCACGCAAACGAGGATGCATTCCCTTTGGTACCCGGGCACTCGTATTTTCTAGAATCCGACGAGGACCGGGCCCGTCAGAGTTTGCGCGTAAACTTGGCACCTCTTCTCGAAGAGTATTTGGCGCAAGGATACGTAACTGGCTTCGCAGAACCGATCCGCGGTTATCTGCAGAAGCTACGGAGCCTGTGAAGCGCTCCCGCAGCGGTTCGCGCGCGACGTCGTCGCCGTTGTTGCAGACCTCGCGAGCAGACGATATCTGTCTCGAAGTGGAGGACCATTCCACGGCCCGGTACTCTGCAATCGATTTCTTTCAATTGAGGCGATTGGGCGATCCGCAGACATTAGCGGCTCGAGCAGCCCGGCTGACGGAGCAATTCGTTTCCCAAAATCGTTCCCGTTTGGCGCTGCTTGAGGTCCGCATCGATCGCGAGTTTAGCGGCGATGACTTGAACCTCTTGGTAGAAGCGTCAAGCGCGGTGGGTTCCGTCCCTTTAATGTCCCCAACTACCGCCCGTCTGGGGTACGGCATCGTCGTGCACCCCCGGTTTCGCTGGGTCAGCCTCGGTCCCATGCTGGCGGAGATGGGATGGCGGATCAGCCCGAAGCCGTTGCCACTACCACCGCTTCCTCGTTCTGAACGTCGCGTACCCATCTGGGTACTTTCGTTCATGATTTTCGTCAGAATGAAAGCGCTGATCGAGTCACTAGAAAGGCGATTTGAGTTAACGAGAGAGAACAGGCAAGCACCCCGCGGTGCTGTCCGCTGGGCGGAATATGCAAGTAGGAGTTTGTCCCACGGGAAGTTTCTTTCCGTTCCCTGCACCTTCCCCGATTTAAGGGATGATCGACTGCTCACAGGTGCGATCCGATACACCCTGGAGCGCCACTTACGGGCCTTGGAGACGCAGAAGGAGCACGGCGCCTTTGTCCATCGGCTGATCACGTTTGGAGAAGACTTACTACGTCGAGTTCAAACTGTTCCGGCGTACATACCGTCTTCAGGTCTACTGGCAAATTGGCTCAGACGCCCCGCGCCGCGAGTGCGTTTGACGGAAGGTCTACAGGCTATCGAATGGACGATTGAGGAACGCGGGCTCGCAGGCCTCAGCGATTTGGAAGGAATCCCGTGGACCATGCGGATGGACGAATTCTTTGAGGCCTGGATCGAAACAGTGTTCCAGGTTGTGGCACGTCGAACCGGCGGCCGGATGCGCGTGGGGAGAAAACGGGAAACGGTGCACGCCCTCACTTGGGAACCGGCTTACGTGGGATCCCAGAAGGCGCTGGTGCCGGATATCTGGCTCGAATGGGACTCGGCGACACTTATCGTTGACGCAAAATACAAGCGGCACTGGGAGGAACTGCAGCAACGCTCATGGGGCGAAGTAGAGAAAGAATTACGCGAGCGCCACCGGAATGATCTGCTGCAGGTATTGGCATACACGACTCTGGCGCGAACCCAGCAGGTGATCGCCTGTTTGGCTTATCCGTGTACGCCAGAACACTGGCATTCGCTGCGCGAGCGCGGTAGGCTCATTCATCGCGCACAAGTTACCGTGGGTACGCGAGCAGTCCACTTATGGCTTACTGCGGTTCCTATGTCAACGGACCTAGAACGAATCGCGAGCAGTCTAACGGACGAGGTCAACAAGGGGGTGTGGGGTACTGCTGTGTGAATGTGCAAGCTCGCAGCCAAACCGTCCAGCGGCTTACACCTTCAATAAGCGTTCCGCATTCTGATGCGTGAGCTTTTCTAAATCCGCCTTTGAGAGCGCGAGGTGATCCAGAAAGCCTCGGCCGGTTTCGTGCGAGTTGTACGGGTAATCGATCGAAAACAGAATGCGGTCGATGCCCAAGACTTGTTGCGCGAGATACAGCGGCGGCGCGGTGAACAGGCCGCTGGTGGTGATATGGATGTTGCTCTGAAAATACGCGGAGGGCTTCTTCTGCAGGCCGGGCGTCACTCGGGACAATGCCTGATCGATGCGCGCAAGCTGGAACGGGATCATCTCACCCATGTGGCCGATGATGAGTTGTAACTTTTGGAAGCGATCGAACACTCCGGAAGCGATCAGGCGAAGCGTGTGTAATCCCGTTTCTGCGTGCCAGCCCCATCCAGCAGTCGAAAGCATTTGCGCAATCCCTGGATCGAGCCCGGCGAAGTAGGCATTCAAGACAGGCTCGGGCGGAGGCTCAGGATGCAGGTAGATAGGAACGTCGAGAGCCTGCGCACGCTCGAGGATGGGAGCGAAGAACGGATCGTCAAGAAAGCGACCATGGGTGGCTCCATCAATCATCGCGCCGTTGAAATTGAGCTGCCGTACCGCGCGTTCCAATTCCGCGGCGGCTGCGTCCGGATCAGCAATCGGTAAACAGGCGAAGCCCGCCAGCCTTTTCGGATAGCGAGCGACCGCTTCCGCTAGCTCGTCATTGACCTTCCCGCATGCCTCAGACGCACGGGTCGCATCCAGGATCTCGGGAGACGGAAACGTGTGCGAGACGACCTGGAGGTCGATGCCGTTCTTGTCCATGTCGTCGATTCTGCCCGCTCCGATATCGGCGAGTTTGTGAAGAAGGTCACCCGAAACGTGGCTGAACTGACGGTAATAGGGCGTACTCCAATCGTCCGCGTGGCGACTCCGGAAATGCTCCTCGAGCGTGATGATTCTCATGTCTGATTTCAGGATAGTGGCGTCGCTTCGTTGCGCGTTACGGCATTAGAATGAAAGGAATGGCGCCCGCGACGGAATTACTTAGTGTGGACGAGTACCACGCCCAGTACGCCGGCAAGAACGGCTACGAATATTGGTTCGGAAGGGCGGTGAAGAAGCCGGTGCCGACGTGGATGCATGCTGTTCTGCAGTACGTACTCTGCGACCTGCTTTACAAAGCGGGATATTTCAGCGCATCGGAACTTGACCTGCGTGTCGATCCAGATTGGGAGCCACGGCCCGACGTTACCGGCGCTTTGGAAATCGACGGCCCGTATCCGACAAAGCCGGTCGAGGTCGCCATCGAGATTCTCTCCGACGATCAGATGCCTCGCCTTCTCGAGAAGTGCGGTCACTACAGCCGTATCGGGATTCCTCAGGTATTTGTGTTCGACCCGAAGGAACGACTCATCTGGGAGTGGAACAGAGACCGGCACGGTTTAGACCGTGTCGAGGACCTGAACCTGAGGAACGGGTCAGTTATTTCGGGTGCAACTATCTGGAACGAGTTCTCGCGCCGCATCAGCCGCCGCGCCGATCAAGCGAGCGGAGTGGATTGAGGGCGAAGATCGCGCAGCGGTGGATTCTGGCGCGCCAACATCGATTCGAAGCGGCTCCGGATGCCGTGATCGAGGTGAGGATGGGTCAAGACCCAGAACTGATTGTTGCGAATCGCCTGGACGGTCGCTTCTACGATTTCTTCGGGCGGCGTGCCTGTCTCGACCACTTGCTTCAGCGCATCAAAGAAGCCGAAGGACGCGGAAGGGTCAGCCTCAATGGAGGCCGGTTTGTTGCGTGTGCTTTCGGCAAGCCTGGTGTTTGCAAAAGCGGGGCACAGAACGGAGACGTGAATCTTATCGGTGGTAAGCAGTAGCTCCGAGTAAAGACATTCGGACAGCGCCACAACGGCATGTTTCGAAACGTTGTACGCGGACATGAGGGGCCGTGTGGTCAATCCAGCCAACGAGGCCGTGTTGACGATGTGGGCTTCGTGTTGCGCCGCAAGCATGCGCGGAACGAATGCCTGAATCCCATGGAGCACGCCGTAGAAGTTTACGCCCAGAGCCCATTGCCAGACGCCAATGGCTTCACTCCAGCAGGGCGCTCCGGGTGGAAGGACACCGGCGTTGTTGCACAAAACGTGCACGGCGCCAAAGCGCTCGTAGGCTTGAGACGCAAGCGCCTGCACTTGATCGGCAACGGACACGTCTACGCGCTGATCGAGAACCTCCGTGCCTCGGGCTTCGAGTTGGCTGGCAAACTGCGCCAGCGGCTCCTCTTCGATATCGGCCAGCACAATCCGCATTCCTTCGCGCGCGAAACGTTCCGCCATGGTCTTACCGATGCCGCTGGCGGCTCCGGTCACCAACGCTACCTTGTTTACAAAATCCTGCACGCGTCGAGTTTACAAAAGTGTCTGTAGGAAACCATTTTGTTGTTCGCCCTAAACCCGCCGCACCTTTATGCCCGCTTGCACAAATGGTGCGATCGCTTCGTCTGTTGCCGATGAGTCGGTGATCAGTAAGTCAATGGCATCCAGGCCGCAGATCCGGTGGGTTGCTCTCACGCCGAGCTTCGTTGCGTCCGCGACCGCAATCTTCTGCTTCGCGTGCTGGACCATGACGCGGTTTACACCTGCCTCGTCGGCGTGATGACAGGTCAGCCCGGCCTTGACATCCACGCCGTTTGCACCGATGAATACCTTATCGGTAAAGATTTGCTCGAGCGCTTGCACAGCGACGGGACCGACGAGCGAAAACCAGCGACCGCGAAGAGATCCGCCGCTGACGACCACGTCCAGATCCTCACGCTGGCTGAGTTCCATGGCGACATTGACCGTATTCGTCACGACGGTGATGCCGCTGCGATGGCGAATGCTGCGAACGATTTCGGTGGTGGTCGTTCCGGGAGTGAGCGAAATGGTCTCACCGTCTTGAATCAAATCCGCCGCGGCAAGAGCGATCCGGCGCTTCTCCTCGGCGCGCCTTTCCATTTGTTCGCGAAAGGAGGAATCGTGCCGGAACCCCTGATAGAGCAATGGTTCGACCATAATTGCGCCGCCGTGCGTACGACGGAGGAGGCCGCGGTTCTCAAGGTCCTGCAGGTCTCGACGCACTGTCGCGATCGATACATTGAGGAGAGAACATAGTTGTTCCACCGCAAGGGAGCCCTCGCTCTGCAGATGCCGCAGGATCTTCTCAGTTCGGGTGGATGTGTCGTCTCGCCGCGCCATAGTCAGAATTGAGATTATAAAGGGCGGGCGCGGTCAATGCGTCCACAGTTGTTGAATCTCCTCGAGGGTTCTCCCCTTCGTCTCGGGCAGCCAGCGCCAAACGAACACGAACGTGACGGCGCACAGAATCCCATAAAACCAGAATGCACCCGCGGTGCTCAGCAGGTGAATGAGCGTGAGAAACGTGAGCGTCACGGCCAGACACGCGGTCCAAACAGCCATGGTGCCGATCGCCATCGCCCGACCGCGGACTGCGTTCGGGAAAAGCTCAGAGATATAAACCCAGGCGCCCGGACCGAGGCTAACCGCAAATGAGAGCACATAGGCAAGGATCAAACCAACTATCAGGGCATACGATTGCGTGGTCTGCCGGAATGCGAAACCAAGCGCCGCGAGAGATATGCCCATGCCCGCCGAGCCGACCAGGAGGAGCGCGCGGCGTCCGATGCGGTCGATAGTGAACATGGCAACAATCGTGCCGCTGAAGTTGATCGCGCCAATCAACACATTTGCTCCGAGCGCTGATGCGGCGCTCTGTCCGGCATGTTGGCGGAGCAGGATGGAGCCGTAATAGATGATTGTGTTGATGCCGGTGACCTGTTGCAAAATCGCCAGGACGACCGCGAGCACGAGCGGCCTGCGCAGCCCGGGACGGAACAGATCGCGTAACGATGTCGACGCTTCTTGAATGATGCTTTCGTGAATCTCTTGAAGTTCGCGCCGCGCTTCTGGTTCACCGGCGACTCGCTTCAGGATCGACAATGCCTCACTCTCGCGATGCTTTGCGGCGAGCCAGCGCGGACTTTCTGGAATGGCCAGGAGTCCTAGCCACAAGGCGATAGAAGGTATTGCCGCCGCCGCAAACATCCAACGCCAGTTTCCGACGCCGAGGCCCGCAAGTTGCCAATTGACGTAATAGGAGAGGAGAATACCGGAGACGATAGCCAGTTGATTGACGGACACTAATCGCCCGCGAATATCCGGCGGCGCTACTTCGGCGATGTACATTGGCGCGAGCACGGACGCAAGCCCGATGGCAATGCCGGCAGTGAATCTCGCAATCGCGAGTTCCAGTAATCCGCGCGGAATGGCTGAAGCGATCGATGCCAAAGCAAACAGGATTGCCGAGGCGACCAGGGCGCGCCTTCGTCCCAAGCGATCGCTGATGAGACCCGCCAACGCCGCGCCGAAAATGCAGCCAATCAGAAGAGCGCCCGCGATTAGCTCTATCTGGACGTCAGTCAGATGAAACTCGTCGCCCAAGAATGGCAGCGCGCCGTTGATGACCGCCGTATCGAATCCGAATAACAACCCGGAGAGTGCGGCCACGGCAGAAATGAGATAAACGTAGCCCCGGTGGAGCGCGGTATCCGACGCAACTGTCATGGCGCAAATGTCTCCCAGGTGTGGGTAATTAGCTGTGGCTTCGATACCCACTGCACAGCATCGGGATTTGAGTGCAGGTGCGCGTACAGGGGCAAGTCATCATCAAGTCCGAAGGCTGTGTAAGGGGCAGGTGGGCGGACTTCGACGTCGCGTGTCCGATAACGGGAGTTCGCAACCCAGTGGATGCCGCCGTGTTCATCAAGGATGGGGAACCACGCGAGCCCGGCATGCGCGCGGACGGCGTCGTAGACGAAACCGTAGTCGCGATCGCACCAAGCGCCGAAGACCAACGGCTGGGCAGGGTCCGCACTAATGACGGCGTGCGCCCAACCGGGCGGCACGATGACGCGCTGACCAGGCCGCGCATCAATAGCAAAGCAACGCCCCGGGTCATCTTCGGCACTTTCCTGCATGTAAATGAAGGCACGACCGGCCCAGATCTCGAAGATCTCCGGCGCCGACCAGCCGCTATTGCGCGAAATCTTATGTACGTGTCCCTGGCTTCGTACTGGTTCGTCTCCGAGCCGGCCCGCCGCATATGCGACAACCCCAAACAGCAGATTGCGTCTGCCTAATTCGTGGCGGTCGCCAGGCCGGCCGACGTCCATCGCAATCGCATAAACCGGATCGGGTCCATTGCAGTCAGGCGCGCGGAGAGCCGGGCGGATCGTATCGAGTTTGCGCAACTCCGGTTCAGGGCCGAACACATCATCACCGTATGCGAAGCCGAGCGGATCGTATTTAGGCTCAATATTGAGCCCGAAGTTAGCGTTCATGTTTGTTTCTGACCGAAGCCTTTACCGTTGCGTGCTGCCGTGTGTCGCCCAAGGGGGTGACCGTATAACTTCCGACAGCAGCCGGCACGATGAATGTCTCGGCATAGTGGACGACAAAAGGATCGAACGCCGCATTCGGGCTCTCGACCAAAGCCTGTTCGCCTTCAACCAGATTCAAGACGTTTACCGAGCCGCCGGTCGAATGGGGTGTTGGCCCAGTGAACCAATGCCGTCGCGTCTCGATGAATTCGAGCGGATGCAGGCCCGTCTTCTCCTCACGCCAGCAAGGTCCTTCCGAAACCAGCTCAATCTGGTTTACCAGATTCGTTTTCACCCAATCCGTGGTGCGGTTCCATTGAATGTTGGCTAAACCGTGCTCGATATGAATGGGCCGCGGCCGTCCATCGAGGCCCAAGCGCCCCCAATCCCATAGCTTGAAGGTGAAAATGTAAGGTGTCGCGCTGATCTCCAGCACTACGCTATTTCGTCCAGAGCAGTGAATGGTGCCGCCAGGGATCAGGAAATGATCATGCTTCCGGGCGGGCCAGCGGTTCACATACGTTTCGGCGGGAAACGGATTCCCACCTTCCTGCGCGATGTGCAAATCGGCGGCCATGTGAACGCGGTCAATGTCTTCCTTGAGGCCCAGAAACACGGAAGCATCATCCGCCGCATCGAGCAGGTAATAACTTTCGTCCTGGGTGTAATGCATGCCGAAGTGCTCGCGAATGTAGCGGGTCGTCGGATGCACCTGAAGGGAGAGGTTCCCTCCATTCATGGTGTCGAGAAAATCGAAGCGGATCGGGAACTCTGCTCCAAAACGGTTGTAGACGGCTTCTCCGAGCAAGTCCTTGGGCCGGGAGAAAACAAGATCGAGCGCGGGAACTTCCAGGCGATGCGGTCCAAAGCCCAACAGCAAGCTGTTCTCTTCCGGCACGCAATCAAAGCACCAGGCATAGTTCGGCTCATCCTGCGGGAGATTGAAGTTCTCCATCATCCATGTGCCACCCCACGGACCGGGATCGAAGAAAGGAACCACACGGAACGGGCGCGATGCCGTTATCGTCAGGGCGCGCTGAAAATCGCTGCCCGCGATCATCTTGGGCATTCTCCGGTCGTTTGTATCGAGGAGAAAGTCGATGCGGCCAAGCAGTTCCCGCTTGAGACGATCAGCGATCCGCCAATCGATGAAGAAGGCGCGTTTGTATTTGACACTCGCGCGCTCCGACTGGTTCCCCGCCCCCAAGTTGCCGATTTCGCCAGCGCGTTGCCGCTTTTGAATCTCCCAACGCGCCAGATCAGCGTACACCAGCACGTCGGGTGCAGGCGCAACGAGCGTGGCTCCGGTGCCGACGACGAGCGTGATTCCCGTGCCCTGTTGCAGAACGTCGCGGCGGAGCGCCTCGATCCGGCCCGCATCGAACAGTTGAGCGAGCCGCAGATCGTTCATCCATCCGAATACAGGATCGTCGGTGAGAAACGGCTGGACGATGCTCTCGAGTTCGGGCGACGTCTTGAGAGCGTCATGCGTTCGGATGACGCGCTCGGGCTGAAGCTGCGCCGCGATTCCGTGCTCGATTTCGCGTTCATCGACGCCGGGGTAGCACTCCACCGCTACGACGGCGCTGCGTTGCACGGCAGCTCGGAGACGTACCCCAATGTCGCGCCATCCCGTTGCACATAGATGCCCATCGTGATCCACCGGGACCACTGGTTCCTTGTCGTAGCGCGTTTTTGTTTGCATCAATCCTCTCCTGCAAACAGCGGCACGGCTCCGAGCAGCGCGGCCTGTTCTCCACACTCGGCGGCACGCAGCACAACCTTGCCCCAAGGTGTCCAAGCGGTTTCGAGTACGCGCTTTTGAATCTCTGGCAAGATCCGACCCGCGCTCCGCATAATTCCACCTCCGATAACGAGAACTTCGGGATCGTAAGCATGAATCAGGCTGACTGCCAGGGCGCCCCAGACGTCGATAGAATATTGAGCGATCTCTTCGGCCACAGGGTCGCCTCGGTCCGCAGCCTGAAATAGCGTTGCGTAGTTCAATTGCGGCGATCGGGCGAGAAGACTATCGGCGAAACCGCTCCATTCCAGGCAGACATAAGGCAGCGCCCAGGTAGAAGCTTCGGATTCAGCACATCCGATGGCCCCGCAAGTGCAGCGGCGTCCGCGCGGGTTCATACAGAAGTGGCCTCCCAGGCAGCCGGCCTGCGCGTGCCGCCCGCGGACAAGCTTGCCTCCCATCATGGCCGCGCCTCCGATACCGGTTCCGAGCGTCATCATGACGACGTTGTCAAACCCTCTCGCGGCCCCGGCGCTCCGTTCCCCGAGCAAGGCCATGCGAGCGTCATTTTCTATATGGAAGGGCAAGCCAAATTCTTGTTCGGCCCACGCCGGCAAATCCAGCTCCGGTGCATCGTCATACTTCTGATTGGTCGAGAGGACACGGCCGGTTGTGTAGTCGGCCAGGCCACAGAAACCGAGGGCGAGGCCATCGCAATTTCCGAACGGAACTCCGCTTTGGCAACACAGGTCCCGAAGAACCTGCGCCAACTGGGGCAGGACTGCGGCCAACTTTACTTCGCTGCGCGTCGGGACCGTCTGAGCCGCCAGAATACTGGTATCGCGAACCAGCGCGCATGTCGCGTGAGTTCCGCCGAGATCGATCGCCAATACCTGCATTGATCGTTTTCAGTTTGCCGCTTTGACCACGCTACACGATTTGCGTTGCGAATTCAATCGAAACGATCAACTCTACGCACGCTTTCGGTATATGATCTATTTTTATCTGAGCGTTGTGGATACTTTCAATCATTTCTCGCATGCAAACTGATCGTCGGGATTTCCTCAAAACCATTGCGGCCGCCAGCTTCATCCCATCTGCAAGCGCGGCGGAGGCAGGGCCGGTTCCGACGTGTGAGTCGCTGTCGAGCGTCGGGATGGTTCACCGTTTCGGCGACCTGTTTAATCCGCCTGCCTTAACCAATTTCCTCGGATGCGCGCAAGCAGCCCAGGACATCACCGGCATCCGCAGCGTAGCTTTTCCGCCGTTCGCGGAAGGCGAGATGAGTGCGGATGCGCTCGGCGGGCGCGGAGATCTCATCGGTTCCGCCTTCCTCGACGGCGAATATCTGGTGGCTCTCCGCGACGCCGTGGAATTTATTTGGCGTCCCGATCGCATCGAGCGCAAGTGCACTTCACGTGAGCTTCAGTTGCATAGCACGACGATAGTTCCGCCGGATTGCCAGGGTGCGGCGGTCCAGCTTGAAGTGACGAACACCGGTCCGCAACGGCGCGACCTGGAACTGAAGCTTCTCATCCAAGGCGGGGTAACACGCCGGGATGCTCCTTGGGGATCCATTAACCCGGGCGAAGTGGACAACCGGGCCACGATTGCCCAGGACAAATGCGCCGTGATTTTCGAGGCGCAGCAGTCGCGGGCGGCATCCGCTGTGGCTGCCTGGCCGCGGCCGTCATCGCTCGAACGTGCGGCCATTCGTTACCGGATTCAGCTGGCTCCTGGAGACCGGTTCACACTCACGTTCAGCAATACCATTGGTGAGACCGCATCCGAGGTGGTCGGTCAGGCGCTCGACCTGGCGCGGAATTTTGATTCGCATGCGCAGCGTTCGACCGAGCAATGGAACTCTACTTTGCGCGCGGCCTTCACGCCCGGCAACAGTCTTTTCAGTGGATATCTGCCCACGTTGGCCACTTCAGATGGCGCCATGGCGCGGCTTTATCAGACGGCGGTAACTACCCTGCTGTTCCACCGCCGCACGACGCCGGCGTCCATTTATGGAACTACTTACGTAACGCTGGCTCCGCGGTATTGGGAGACGACGACCTTCTTGTGGGACATCAGCCTGAGTTCTACCATGCTGGCCTTACTGGACCCGAAGGTGTTGCGTCGCATGGTCGAGACCTGGATGAAGCTCGATATCTGGAAGCACTTTGGAACCGAGTTTCTGAAAGGGGAAGGCGTCGGCCCGTGGTATTCGGTGAACGACTTCGCGATGTGCCGCATGGCGCGCGATTATCTTCGCTGGACTGGCGATTTCGCCTGGCTCGATCAGCACGTGGACGGTGTTGCCGTTATCGATCGCATTGTGCAATATGCGAACCACTGGCGCTCCCTCGACGTAAATGGTCACGGTCTGGCTGACTACGGCGGCGTAAATAACTTGCTTGAGGCCGTGAGCAGTTACGTGCATGAAGTTGCGGGCTTGAATGCCGCGAACGTGTTTTGCCTTCGCTTCGTCGCCGATCTGCTCGAGCATCGCGGCGAGCGGGGCCGCGCTCAGTCACTCAGGACCGACGCGGCTGCGCTCGCCGGACGGGTCCTCGAATTGTACGTGCCCCGAGAGGGCGTCTGGAATTGCAGGCTTCCCGATGGGCGCATGCAAACCGTGCGGCACTGCTATGACTTCGCCACGGTTTTGTCAACCATCCCGGGCGACCTCAGTGCGACACAGAAAGCGGAAATGGTGAATTTCTTCCGCAGTGAATTGCAGACGCCGGCCTGGATGCACGCTTTATCGGCGCGCGATGGGGATGTCATTTTCAGCGTACGGCCAGACCATCAGTGGACGGGCGCATATGCCGCATGGCCAGCGATCTCGCTCACCGCTCTTTATAACGCGAATGAAGACCGGCTTGCGCAGCAATGGATGCACGGTCTCGCGAGGACGGCCCTACAAGGGCCGATCGCCCAGGCACATTTTGCGGAGACGGCCATCGACGCGGAAGCAGGCGGCGGCGCGCGTAAAGCACCGTCGGACATGCCATGGATCTGCGACTGGTCTTGCGTGGCCGGCGGCGCGTTCCTCGAACCGATTTTGCACGGGCTATTCGGGATCGATGCGCCCCTCTTCGGGGAATTGACCGCGAAGCCACGGTTCGCCGGCTTCGGTTCGTCTGCGCAGTTGCGGGGCCTGAGATATCAAGGCCGCGACTACACCATTACTGGGCGCGGCGCTACGCGCGGCACCGCGCGCGGCAGTGCCTAGCCATTCAAACGGAAGCCTTTTGAAGAGGAGAGGAATGTTCGTAAGACTCGGATTGTTCATTGCAGCCACCGCGACGCTCGGGTACTCTCAGCAACTGCTGAATTGGCCGGTTGATGCCTCCAACGATTACTGGATTCAGCCAGATGCGGTGTACAACGTCGCGCACGATCATGAGAATAAACTCGACGTCATCTATCCGCACGATGCGACGTCACCCGTGCCCGCCGTGATTTACATCCATGGCGGCGGATGGGTGTTCGGCAGTAAAGAGGGTGCGGTGCTGTATACGCTGCCCTATCTGCAGATGGGGTGGGCGGCAGTGAACGTCGAGTACCGCATGGCGAGTTCAGCCAATGCTCCAGGGGCGGTTGAAGACTGCCGATGCGCGCTTCGCTGGATCGTTCAGAACGCTGCGAAGTATCACATCGATCCAACGCGATTGTTAGTCACGGGCCATTCCGCGGGAGGTCATCTTGCGTTGACGACCGGCATGCTGACCGAGGCTGCGGGGCTCGACAACAATTGCGCGGAAGATGGCCCCGAACCGCACGTTGCAGCGATCGTCGATTGGTACGGCATTACGGATGTCGCGGATTTGCTCTCCGGGCCAAACCGCAAAGCGTACGCCGTGGATTGGCTGGGCAGTTCACCCGACCGGGTCGCGATCGCCAAGCGTGTCTCTCCGCTGACTTATGTCCGCAAGGACCTTCCACCGATCCTCATCATTCATGGCGACAACGATCCGGTGGTTCCCTACAGCCATGCAGTGCGTCTGCACCAGGCTCTTGATGCTGTAGGCGCAAGGAATGAGTTGTATACGATTGCGGGCGGCGGCCACGGCATGTTCACGGATGCGGATAATCGTAAGGCCTTCGATGAGGTACGCCGTTTTCTGGCTGCCCATGGACTCGGGCCTGTTCAGCCCACGCCCGATAAACGTTGATTACACTTTCCACTCGGCCGTGAAAGCCCGGGCCGTAGAGTCGACGAAGATGGAGCCTGCACGCTGCTCGAATTTGGCGCCGCTTGCAGATGCAAATGCGAAGCGACCCGCGAGTGAAGCCGGTAATTCGATCTCGGCGGGCGCGGGCCCAGAGCTGCGCGAGAACTCCAGCCGTACCCGTCCGCCGGCTGACTTGTTGAGTTTCAAATTCAGACGGCCGAATCGCGTCGGGGTCTGGCGCAGTTCGGCATCCTCCAGATCCGAAACGCCGGCAAGCAGCCGCAGCCGGGCGCCGTCCTCGAGTGCATACATGTGGCGCAGATATAAAATGCATTCCGCACTCGCCCAGTTGTGGGGCATGTCGCCCCAATAGCCGGAAACCAGACCTCCGCGAAGCGGCTGTTCTTCGCGCCAGCAATAGAGAGGCGACGCGTGGTTCAGAAAGCCATTGAAGGTGCGTGCGGCCCAAGCATGTTCCCGCGCCCACAGATACACATGCGATACGAATGGCGCGTTGTAAGTCCATAAGCTGTCATGCGGAAGCCATCCGGTCTCTGCAGGAACGTCCTCTTTCGTGCACGCTTGCATGAGCGCGATGTGGCCGCGAACAATTGGATCATTCGGATCGAAGACGAGGCCCGGATAGATGGCGTGAGAAAGTGCCCATTGGCCAACTTGCGGACGCGGCCGATCCCAAGGATTTGGCGCCTGCCAGGCCGGATCCTCCTTCATCAGCATCGGAAGGTAGTCGAAGCCATCGGGATCCCGGCGCATCTCTTGTTTCGCGGCATGGAAGAAGGCCATGCGGAGTTCGTCATCAAACTGGCGCACGCTGGCAAACTCGTCCGTCATGCCTAGTTTCCCGGCGGCTCCGAGAACGGCGCGCAGTCCTGCAAGCGTCCATACGGTGTTGCTAAACTCCGAGCGGATCCCGCCCAGGCCGCCGTCTGCGAAGCCACGGCCCAGCAGTCCATACCGGCCGTTTGCGCTATTTTCGGTTCGCGCGCGATCACGCACCTGCCGAAGGAAATCAAACGCTTTGAGTATATTTGGAACCATGCGACGGAAGTAACTCCAATCGCAACTCAACTCCGCCTGTCGCACTAACGTGAAAGCCGCAATGGCCGTGTCTTTCCAGTGCTCGCCTGGAGCCGACGCGAAAATCCCGCCGTCCGGAAGCTGACGAGACCAGGTTGCCTCAAGCCCCTGCTGCGCCTCTGCGTCGTAGCCAAGATACCGGCTTGCTTCCAAAATGAAATTGCCGTCCACGATCCACAAGCCGCGATAACAAGTTGGGCCGACCTGAAAGGTCTTCCTGCCGTTCTTGATTTCGCGAGCCTGCTGAATGTTCCGCGCGCAGGCAATCAAAAAGTCTTGACTCTGCCTGGGCAAGCGCCATTGCACATCGCCACCAAAGGGCCTCCACGCAGACCAGTAGTCACGCGCTTCGGCAAGCAACACATCAGGTTCGTTCAAACCCTTTACAACGAGATCGACCGCCTGGCGCTGCTGCGGAAATCGAACAAACAACCGTGTTGGAGAATCTCTATGGCACTCCAATGCAGGAGACGCGAGCACGTACCCGTCGAATGACGGATAGAGCAAGAGCGGCTGGTCGGCAACCAGGAACGTTTCGCCTTCTTCGCCGATCACGCGTGTGCCTGCCCTTGAGAGCGGAACCGCTTCCAATCGGCCGCGCGTTGCCACCTTTACGAGTGGCGCGGCGTGCAGTTCGTCCTCCGCTCGGGTCCGTATCTGAACCAAAACGTTGTCGACGCGCCCCTCTTCTGCGCGGTTGCTTGCGAAGGCAATCAACTCGAGTTGCACGCGAGGCCGCTCGATGAGCGTGCGCACGATCGGAACACCAGGCGACTCGAGTTCCTGCTTGACTACGTGATCCGTCTCCATTCCGGCGACTGAAAATCGCACGATGCTAGAAAAAGCGTCAATGTTGACGTTGGTTCCCGGATGTCCGTAGCGCAATTCTCCGCCGGTACCAACCAGGCTCTTGTACGAATCGTCCGGGAAGCAGAATGTCGTCTGACCATCCAGAGGCGCGTAACGGAAATCGACGGCGTCGGTATCCGGGGCTCCCATTGCTGCTTCCGGGACGGCAGCCGCTAAACTCGTCACGCCAGCGCCGATTTGAGCAATGAACGTTCGCCGGCTACTCATCCTTCATCTCCACGCGCACTGTGACGGTCTGATAGGGCGCCATCGGTACATCGAGTGGAGATTGAACCGTCAGCGGCGCGATCACATGAGTCTCGGTTAAATCGACAATTTCGGCTTTCAACGCTTGGCGCGGCAGTGCAAGGAATGCATGCGGCGTATCGCGGCCTGCAATTTCCTGCAGCCGAATCACAAGCTGGCGAGTGCTCTTCACGTCGGAAAGGCTGGTTGGGGTGATCGCCTCCGATTGCCCGGACGCGGCCTGTTTCACGTCGCCGATGCGAACGTTTGCGCGGTCGACGGAAAAGTAGCTACGCGAAGCCGCATGGGCGAAGGGAACGTATCTGGCTTCGAGAGGCGAATTGAGCTCCGCTCCGAATCGCATCGCGGAGATGGGATCGAAAGGAGCTGTCTCGGAACCAAGCGCGTAATCGAACTCATACTCAGTGGATAAGCCGGGCTCAACGGTCGGGAAATCGGTAATTCCGCGAAAGCGCATATCGCCCTCGCTCGTATGCCGGAACGCGCGCGAATAGAGAGTCGCCTCAGGCAGTGGCCATTTTCCGGTGAACATGGCGGGAAACGCCGGGCCGTTCTTTACTCGGTTCGGTGTGTAGATAACCGGGAAAAACAAAATAGAATGCCTGGCGATGGGCCAGTATCGTAGTTGCGTGCGCGTCCGTCATCGCAATCGAATGCTGCGACGTGACTGCGTCGCGCCGCGCACCCGGAAGGTAGTCACCTGGAAGGGACAGAAATCCGAATTGCTCTTCCGGGTGGACGGTCAACGTTGCCGGGTCAAGTGCGAACGGAAACGAGAAGTAATAGGAATCGAAACCGCCTCGCATCGTCGCGAAGGGTAACCGGCTGGAATCGATCTCGTTGTGAATTTCGACTCGATCGATTCCGGTGTAGAGCCGGAGTCGTATGGACTGAAACGCTGCGTCCGCTTGGGTGATTTTGAGCTGCGTCACGACCCGGCCATTACTTACCGCAACTGCCGGCGCAAAGGGCGTCGCGACCGGCGCGGGCTGATCGTCTTCAATGCGCAGCAGATGATCAAAGGGAACGACTGCGTGCCGGTTCAACAACTCGCGGCCGTCACGCAGGTCGATGATGCTTTCAATATCGCCCGCGGGCGAGGCCATCACTCGATAGCGTCGATTTTCAATGTTCGCGCTGGAAGCCTCGGAAGCCAGAGTGCAGATTGGCGGGCCGGGTGATTCGTCCACATCGAATACGGCGTATCCGATAGAAGGAACGTCATTCGCAACAAAAATCGCCGTGCCTTCCTCATCGATATCGAACGGCACGTTGTGTCCATCTCGCCGGTCACGAATGGCGGTCACATGCCATTCTTTATCGGGAGCGCGCACGTTCACAACGTCTGTTCGTTTCCACGAAAGTGAATTCCAAACAACCAGCGGCTGCGTGCGAAGTTGCGGTGCGGTGAGGCGTGTAGTTCCGCTCTGCTCCGACGAAATCGCTGCAACCCCGGTGCGGAGCAGATAGGCAGCGCTGGTGTTGGCTTCACGCATGAAAGCCACGTACTCGCGATTTTGCTCATTGAGCTGGTCGAACTCGTTCAGCCCCGGCCACCCCGCGTTACCCGCTCCGCTGTGCTCGTCGTAATTGAAGAGCAGATGGTACAGCCGGTAGAAGCTACCTACTGGGGATGGAATGTTCCGGTCAAGTTCGAGCGCGCTCCAGAGTGTTTCGGCGGCCGGCGCTTCGTCGTGCACGCGACGCGCAAGCGCGCTGATCTCAGGTGAACTTGTTTTCGCTTCGGACCACAGTCCAGACCATTCACCGCGAACGGTTGGAATGCTAGAGCCGTACCGCCGCTCCATATAGTGGAAGAACTCGGATGCTGTCGCAATGCGTAGTTCAGGAGTTTTATGAGCGCCATTCCACAACCGAACCGCACGCTCGAGATTTGCGACCGTGGACGGATGCAGAAAGTCGTGGACGTGCATGACGAGCACCGAATCGTACGGATACCCGGCATCTGCATATTTCTTCAGCAGCAGGTCCATGCCGGCCTGCATTGTTTCGAGCGGGCTCTTTTCCGGTGTCTTTGGATTGAAGATTTTCCAACCGGAGGTCTTCAAATACGGATCGTTCGTGAACGGATCCAGATAGAAATCCGTGATCGCTTCGGTATAGCCGCCGCGTGGACTCTCGCTAACCCAAGTAAGGACGCGCTTGCCGTCGGGACCTTGCCAATAGAATGGAACGTTACCGGGGGCGAGCGAGGTGCCGCCGCCTATAAACTGATTTGCTCCGACCAGTAGATAGTGGATTCCACTCCCGGCGAGTACGGACGCCATCGCCCAGGGCTGTCCGGGAACATCATCCAGCATTGCGAGGTTTGAATCAATGCCGTAGGTGCGGTGCAGATCCGCATAGTCGTAAGCAATCCGGTTCAGTTCCTCGGCGCCCATGAACGCCGTATGCATGCTGCCCCAGGCGGCGGAGAGATCGACCCGCCCGGAGCGGATCAGCTGCATCAGCTTCTCGATTCGCTCCGGATGGCCGGGCACAATGTCGCCGAGCCCGCGCTCCTGTTCCATAAAGGCGAGGACCTGCCATACGCTCTCGATGGTCCAGCGGAAATCAGGGTCGTTTTCAGCCGCATCGATCACCTCATTTATATGCTGCGCGGCCATGTGCGGCATCTCCGATGGGGGCGCCACAAAGCCTCGATCGTAGTGACTCGATGGAACGATGTAGACGGTCCGAATCGAAGTTGCGGCGCGGAGACCCGGGCACACACCAATCGCAAGAACGACAAGCGCCGCAGTTCTCACGCCTGCTCCGGAATCAAAACCGGCCTGCCATTTACGTCGCGCAAACGCGCACTGAAGCCGCGCGTGCGAACGATTTCGTAGTCGTGACCGGCATCACTGGGCCAGCACGCAACGAATGCCAATTCGCCAGTACCAGTGTTTGCCACTCGATGCGCCACGCGTCCCGGAATGTAATGCGCGCTGCCGGGCGACATGGGTTCATACCGGCATGCTCCGCTCTCGTCCATCAAGATCAGGCCGCCCTCACCCCGAATCGTCAGATAGTACTCGGCGCGGTCTCTCATCGAGTGAAAGTGGCCGTGAGTCATGAAATACTCGTCCCCGACCTTGCCAGGCTGAATCACGGTCGTGCCCCAGAACAAGCCGCCCGTCGTACCTTCGGGAACCGGCATCCAGTATTCGACTGCGTAGATAACTGCTTCCGGATCCAGGTCAGCCGCATGCGCCCGGTCATGAAACAGGTCGCGGAGCCGCGAAAACCTGGTGACCGATCGTTTTACCGGCGTCCCGCTGAGAGCGCCGGTGGTCCAATTGACGCGAACTTCACTGTCCATCTCTTTGCTGAGAGGATACAGGAACGCGGTTGACAATTCAATGAGCCGAGCATGGTTCTGATGGTTTTAGGAGCTGTCACTCACGACCATGATCTATTTCCTGCATGGCGAGCATTGCTGGCTCGCTAGCAACGGATCGCTTGAGCGAAACGCATGTTTCACTCGACACGTTTAGACCGAAACGAATGTATTCCAGGTGCCATTATGCTCGTTTCCGGCCAAAACGATCATTTCTCTTGACAGAATGCGCGATCGGAAGTATCTTCGATCCGAGGCAAACCACGCGTGCGTTGAACTCACACAGGGGGGTCGCAGCGCGATCTGGGCTTGCTGCAAATGGCGTTTCAGGAGAAGGCTGAGCCGAGGCGCGAATCTTCCAGGACGAGGAATTTCAGCATATGAGTAACAATGCCCGTTTAAAACATTGCAGCCGGAAGATGCGGGCAGGGCGACCGCATCTGCTGAGCATAGCGATGGCGTGTCTGCTTTTCACCGCGGCGCCCTTAGGGGCGCAGTTTGATACGGGCACGATTGCGGGGTCGGTGACGGACCCCACGGGAGCACTTGTGCCGAACGCGACTGTTAGCGTGACAAACCAAGGCACGGCGGCTCAGACGATCATTCATGCCAACGCCTCGGGCAATTTCGTTGCTTCCGCCCTGCCGTTCGGCAACTATCTCGTGTCGGCAACGGCGCCTGGATTCGCAACCGCTCACAGTCCGGTGATCGCCCTTAACGTGGGCGCCACCGTGCATCTGAATCTGAATCTGTCCGTCGCTTCCTACTCCGAGTCGGTCGCCGTCACCGGAACATCGTCCACTGTTGACACGAGCAGTCCCGAAATCGGCACCCACCTGAACCGAAACCAGGTAGAAAACCTGCCGGTCAATGGGCGCGACGTTATGGATTTCCTGGAAGTCACGCCGGGAGCGGTCGCAAACGCCGGATCGGGATTCCAGAACAGCGTTAACGGGATGGAATCGGTGTTCACGGGAGTAAACGTGCTGCTCGATGGAGCCGATGCCACCCGCATCGATATCAACGGAACCCCGGAGACGGAAGGCGCTGAACAAAGCAGAGTGACGCGCGCGAGCGTGGATAGCATTCAAGAAATCAACGTACTCAACAGTGGCTACAACGCCGAATACGGCCGGTCGCTCGGGCCAGTGGTTAATTTGATCACCAAGTCGGGGACGAACGACTTTCATGGTGAGTTGTTCGACTTCTTCCGAAACGAAGATCTGAACGCGAGAAATTTCTTCGAGCACAACCCGGGCGAGTCGAAGCAGCCTTTCAAATTGAATCAGTTCGGCGGTAACTTTGCCGGACCGATCCTCAAAGACAAGTTGTTCTTCTTCGCTAATTACGAAGGCGTCCGACAGCACATAACCACCGACGTCGCATTCAACGAGACTCCCAGCGCGGCGTTTCGCGCCACCTTCGTTCCCGCTATGACGCCGATTCTGAACGCGCTGCCGGCGTTGCCAGCGAATCCGGCCGTTGTTCCCGGGACCAATGGCAACCTTGTGTTTTACAACGCCACGTTTCCGAATATCCTCCGCGAAGATACGGGATCCATCAAGCTGGATTACAACATCACGAGTTCGGACCGGCTCGCCGTTCGCTATAACATCAACGACTCAAACAGTAACATCACGTACGGAATCAATGCCGGACAAATTGAAACGCTTCCATTACGGACGCAATTCGGGCGCATCGATGAGACCCACACATTCAGTCCGACGCTGCTGAACGAGTTTGGTTTGGCGGTCGATCGGTTCTACTCGAATACCGGTACGGTCACGAATCTGCCGATCATGGCGGGATTCTTTACCAATATCGGTTCGGAACCCGGAACCGAGCTATTCAACCAGATGAATGCAAATACTTCGTACCAAGTGATTGAAGCACTGACGAAGACACAGGGCAGTCACACGCTGAAGTTTGGCGCAGATATTCGGTTTGTGCGCGCGAACGCCCGGCTCGACTCGAACGAGTCGTTCTATTTCGGAAGCCTTTCCGATTTTGCGAACGATCTGCCGTTCGCATTATCGACGCTCGGATACCCGACCCTCGGGCTGAACAACGCGAACTGGGATTTCTATGCGCAGGACGATTGGCGTGTGAAGCCAGGACTGACGATTAATTTCGGCCTTCGCTACGAGTACAACACCGTCATCAGCGAGTCGCACGACAGATTGAGGAACTTCGATGTAGCCACGCAGTCGTTCTATCCGACGGGCGAGAGCGCGTACATGCCGGACTACAACAACTTCGCGCCACGACTTGGCTTTTCCTGGGATCCGTTTAACAAAGGCAAGACCGTCATCCACGGCTTCGGTGGACTTTTCTATTTACCGATGCTTGTCGGGGCCCTGAACTCACTGTCCTCCAACATCCCTGCGTATGCGGGTGAGAGCATCAACGTGTTTCAAGTCCCGATTGCCTATCCCGACCCGAATCCACCACTTCTCCCGGGAACGCAAAGCATACAGGCTTTCCTCCGCAACTCCCGCGACAGCTATAGCCAGCAGTGGTTGTTCGGAGTTCAGCAAGAGATTGCGCCGAAGACGGTGCTGGAAGTGAATTACACCGGCAGTAAGAATATGAATCTGCCGGCGGGCGCCGCTTATGCAGGGCTTGAAGTGAACCCGTTGAACCCCCAGACCGGCGTGCGGCCGTATCCAAGTTTCGGCGATGAACGCGAACTTGGCAATTTCTTGCAATCGAACTATAACTCAATGCAGGTGATGCTTCGGCATCGGGCGGGTCGAATGAATTTTGATATCAACTACACCTGGTCGCACGAGATTGACAACACGCTAAACGTGTTCGAAACGTTCGAAGATCCTTATAACTACAATGCCGACCACGGCAGCGGCGATATAGACGTTCGCAATAACCTGTCGGCCGATGTCGTCTATAACCTGCCGTTTCTGAAGAGCTCTCCTGGCTGGCTGCAAGCCCTGTTCGGCGGATGGCAGGCAAGCACAATTGTGCAAGCCCGGTCCGGACTCCCGCTCGATATCGTTGTGATTGACGGCTCACCGTTCCGCCCCAACTATGTGGGCAGCGGAGCAAATTATTTGTCGAGCACACATTGGCCCGACGCAAGCTTGAATCCCGCTGTATACGCCATCGAACCGAATTATAACGAGCAATTGACGGTCGGGACCCTCGGCAGGAATACCGGCCGTGGTCCAGCCTTCTATCAATGGGACCTCTCGGGAATGAAGAATTTTGCGCTCAATGAAAAGGTGAATCTTCAGCTCCGTGCCGATCTGTTTGACGTGTTGAATCACCCGAACTTTGCGAATCCGGACACGGGTCTCTGTCTTGCAGTAACGGCCGCCACGGCGACCTCGACGGCGACTTGCACTCCGAACCCCAACTTCGGCCGTAGTGCGTCCACCATAGGCACGCTTGTCGGGACCGGCACATCACGGCAGGCGCAACTGGCTTTGAAACTGACCTTCTAAAACGGCTCGGTTAGTCGCGGGTGCGGCGTTTCCGAACAAGGCGTGACGCGGGTAGCACCGCGTCAGCTTTCATCCTTGTATTGAAAGGTGTAGAAGACGGTCGAGCGTCAGACGTACCAGCCGGTCGCAGCGCTCTCCCCGGAATTGAAACGCCATCGAACTGGTAGCGCCCGCTCTCGTGTACAGTTCTTCTCGAAGCATATGGCGGGCCCGAAGAAGACGAACCTTGACAGCTTCTTCCGTCAAGCCAAGGCATTCCGAGGTTTCCCCTGTGGTCATATTTTCGATCTCCCGCAGCACGAACACGGAACGGTAGATATCCGGCAATGTGTCAACCGCCGCTTCGAGGAGGGACACTACTTCGCGCCTCATCGCCTGTTGCTCGGGATCTGGATCTGACGATTTCAGGTCTGCCATGGTCTGAAGCTCTCGATCCGGGTTTGCCGGAAACTCGTGAACCCGCTTCCTTTGCCGCAAACGACCAGAAGCCTCGTAAATCGCGATTTTTGTGAGCCACGTCGAAAACTGCGCTTTCCCGGCAAACTGATGAAATGAGACATACGCGCGCACATAGGTCTCCTGAACTACTTCTTCCGCTTCATTGTCGTCGCGAAGAATGGCGCGGCAAATGCGAAACAAGCGCTGATTGTAGCGGCGCATGAGGACCTCGTAAAGCGCTGTGTCACCGGCGCGCACACGCGCCACCACTTCCTCGTCCGACAGGGGCGAGGTCCGGGCGACGTTCAGTTCCTGAGGAAGAGAATCGGGATTCACTCGTGTCATTACAGAGTCGAATCGAGGCACTGGGTTACAAAGGTTTTCTGGTTGCATCGTGTAACCGATGGTCATCGACACACTCAGTATGGAGGACCGGCGCGATGATGCCGGTCGAGGAGGGTATCAAATGGCACAGGCTGCGATGGCGCCAGAGGGCGCGTTTAGCCGAAGTAGAGTGTCGCCGAGCTATCAGGCATACCAGATTCTGCACGTTGCGTTTGTGGTTGCTCCCGTGATCGCCGGCCTAGATAAATTCTTTCATTTGCTGGTGAACTGGGATATGTACCTGGCGCCGGTGATTGCGCGCTTATCGCCGATGGGCGGACACGGACTCATGCTCTTAGTGGGAGTGATTGAAATCGCCGCCGGTGTTCTCGTGGCGCTTAAGCCTCGTATCGGCGCGTACGTTGTTGCAGTGTGGTTGTTAGGAATTGTTATCAATCTGCTGATCATTCCGGGGTTTTTTGATATCGCTTTGCGCGATTTCGGGTTGTCGCTAGGCGCATTGGCGCTCGGACGTTTGAGCCGGGAGTTCAGCTCATAAGCGGATTTACTCGCACGGAACAGAATCGGGGGCCAGGCAGGTTTGCTAGAACAAGTCCCCGAGCTCTGGTCCGTAACTTCCGCGCCAGATAACACTCCGTACTATTGGAGCGGGTAAACCCCGCACCAGAGAGCGAGGACGCGTGGCAACGCAGACGGCAATCAGTAATCCTTTGCAACGTCTCCGGCAACAAGGCCAATCTGTTTGGTTGGACTACATCGATCGGGACCTGATCATGCACGGTGGGCTCGCGCGGCTGGTTCAGGAAGACGGGTTGGCCGGGGTGACGAGCAATCCAATCATCTTTGAGAAAGCAATTACCGGCACTTCGGAGTACGATAACGCGCTTCGCCAACTTCTGACCAACAATGGGCAGCTCACGCCACAGGCGCTCTACGATGAGCTTGCAACCGAAGATGTTCGGATGGCGGCGGATGTTTTGCGGCCGACCTACGAACAGACCGGGGGGCTTGACGGTTTCGTCAGCATTGAGCCTCCGCCGCAACTCACCAAGGACACCGACGGGACGATTGCCGAGGCCCGGCGTATCTGGCAGCGGGTGAACCGGCCGAACCTGATGATCAAGGTCGTAGCCACTCCGGAAGGAATATCGGCGGTCGAACAACTGATCAGCGAACGGATCAATGTGAACATCACCCTCATCTTTTCGCAACGGCATTACGAGGCAGTTGCTCAGGCTTATTTGCGGGGATTGGAGCGTTCCCCGGACCCAGCCGGGACCGCTTCGGTCGCATCCTTCTTCGTCAGTCGTATTGATACGGCAGTCGATCGCGCACTCGAAACGAATGGTTCTCCTGAGGCGATGTCTTTGCGTGGCAGGATCGCAATCGCGAACGCGAAAATCGCATACCGGGGCTTCCAGGAAATCTTTCACGGAGACGCGTTTCGAGGATTATTCAATTGCGGGGCGCATGCTCAACGCGTTCTCTGGGCGAGCACGGGTACGAAGAATGCTAATTACCGGGATGTCTTATACATCGAAGAGCTCATCGGTCCGCAAACCGTCAACACGATGCCGCCAAACACACTAGATGCGTTCCGGCGACATGGTCTTATCAGAGGCGTCACGTTATCGGAAAACGTCGATGAGGCGAGCGACCAATTGAGCCGTTTGACGAAGCTCGGAATTGACATCGATGCGATTGCAGAGAAGCTGCAGGTGGATGGCATCGCTGCGTTCGCCAGTGCTTATGATCGAGTGACTTCGGCGCTCGACAAGAGAGGTGCGGGAGTTGCTGCAGGGGCCACGCGTGACGCCCGGCGCTGATCACAGCGCATCACAGGATGGCTCGGCCCTTCGCTGCTAGCGAATGGCGCCCAGGTATTGACACTTTTTATAATTCCATTCTCTTGCATAAAATTCGCTTCTAGGCTACCGTAGAAACATACAAGCAACGTGGGAGCCCCGACCGGGGTGAGCGCGTGATTTGTGTTCGTGAACATGATTCGGTTTCTCTCCGTTATCGCGCTTGCCGTAGTAGTAGCTGTATCCAGCACTGCCTAGGCTGCGCTCACGAATAAGGATCGAGGGCCACCAGGCGGAACCAGAAGCCAGGTGGCCCTTTTCATTTAAAGCAGCATGCCGGTTGCAAATTGAAAAGTTATCGTTGAGGAGTTCGTTTAAACCCTATGTCGTCGAATCTGCTCTCAGGCGCGAAGATTCTGCTCAATTGCCTGTCGCGCGAAAACGTTGAGGTGATCTTTGGATATCCCGGCGGCGTAACGCTTCCGTTATATGACGCTTTGTACGATTACCCGATGCGCCATGTACTCGTTCGCCACGAGCAGAACGCTGCCTTTGCGGCGCAGGGCTATGCGCGAGCGACCGGCAAAGTCGGCGTGTGTTGTGCGACCTCGGGACCGGGCGCAACCAATCTGGTGACGGGCCTGGTGGACGCGATGATGGATTCCATTCCGATTGTTGCGCTCACCGGTCAGGTTTCGAGCAAGCTGATGGGTACTGATGCCTTTCAGGAAGCCGATACATTCGGGATCACGCGATCGGCGACAAAGCACAATTACCTGGTCAAGAACATCGCCGAATTGCCTTCCGTGATCCATGAGGCTTTCTATGTTGCGGCGTCGGGCCGTCCGGGTCCCGTGCTGGTCGACATCACAAAAGATGCATTCCAGGCCAACGCGCACTACACGCCAGTGACCGAGATTCATCTGCCGGGCTATAAGGTGTACAGCGAGGGCCACGCGGGACAGATTCGCCGCGCCGCGCAGATGATGTGGGAGGCTGAGCGGCCGTTTGTGTACGCGGGTGGCGGCATCATTGCTGCGAGTGCTAGCGAAGATCTTCGCGACTTGGTGGAAACGTTGGACGTGCCTGCAGTCTGCACATTGATGGGCCTCGGCGCTCTGCCGTCGAATCATCCGAATTTCATCAGCATGCCAGGCATGCACGGCAGTTATGCAGCCAACATGGGCATGTCTAACACGGACCTGATCATCGCGCTCGGTGTGCGCTTCGACGATCGTGTCACGGGCCGGCTATCGTCCTTCGCTCCGCATGCGAAGGTTGTTCACGTGGACATCGATCCCGCCGAAATCGGCAAGAATCGGCATGCCGATCTGCCGATCGTGGGCGATGTGAAACGCGTGCTGCCCAAACTCACTCAGGAGCTGAAGGATCTCGCGGCCAGCATGAAGGCGAAGAATTCGAGCGCGCGGCAAGCCTGGTGGAAGCAGATTCGCGAATGGAAGGAAGAACATCCGCTGGTTGCGGAGCGTTCCGACGAATCGATCAAGCCGCAGCACCTGATGTCGGAAATCGACCGGCTCTCGGGAGGCCGCGCGATCGTCACGAGCGATGTGGGACAGCATCAGATGTGGTCCGCGCAATTGATCCGCTTTAATGAGCCGCGGCTGTGGATCAACTCGGGCGGTCTCGGCTCGATGGGCTTCGGGTTGCCATCGGCCATCGGAGCCCAGTTCGCGCGCCCTGACAAGCTGGTCTTCTCGATTGTCGGCGACGGCGGCTTCCAGATGTCGATTCCCGAACTCGCCACCATTGCCAATCACGCGCTGCCGATCAAGATCATCGTCATGAACAACGGCTATCTCGGCATGGTTCGGCAGTGGCAGGAACTGTTTTATGCGAATCGTTTGAGCCAGGTGGAGCTCGTCGGATTTCCCGATCCCGAGAAACTCGCCGGCGCGTATGGGTTTAAAGGCAGCACGGTGGAATCACCCGCGGAGCTGTCGAAGGCGCTGGAAGCGGCGGTGT
Source organism: uncultured Acidobacteriaceae bacterium (assembly GCA_963795905.1). Lineage (GTDB taxonomy): Bacteria > Acidobacteriota > Terriglobia > Bryobacterales > Bryobacteraceae > Bog-105. The sequence continues at coordinate 525,737 of CAWCJG010000008.1, forward strand.
CCGAGCCCGGCCCCTATTTGTTGAACGTGAAGGTGACGCCGAACGAGAACGTGTTTCCGATGGTGCCCGCGGGCGGCGCAATCAATGAGATGGTGCTGCGTCCGCCGCAGCCGGTGGAAGCATAAGGCAGCGGGAGGACAACATGCAGCAGATTATTTCTTTGTTGATGGAGAACAAGCCCGGCGCGTTGATGCGCGTCACCGGACTGCTGAGCCAGCGCGGTTACAACATCGAGAGCCTCACGGTCGCCCGTACGCTCGATTCCGGGCTTTCGCGCATGACAATTACGGTAGATGTCGAGGCGAACGTGCGCGCGCAGGTGATCAAGCAAATGAACAAGCTGATCAACGTCTTGCAAGCAACGGACGTCAGCAACGGCCCGGCGGTGAATCGCGAACTGGTGTTGCTGCGCGTGCGGACGACACAGCAGAATCGCACCGCGGTGCTGAAGGAAGCGGAAATCTTCCACGCGCGCGTGGTGGACTCGACAACCGAAGGATTCGCTTTAGAAGTTACCGGGCGATCCGGAGAAGCTCGACGAATTTATCGATGTGATGCGCAGCTATGGCGAAATTGAGGTGACCCGATCCGGGATTGTTTCGATGTCGCTTGACAACAAGAAGCTACGCTTATCGCCGCCGGTTCCAGCGGGCGCGGCGAATGAAGAAGCGCTGGAATTGCAGAGCGCGCAATAGGCGCGCGCCAAACCCAAGTAGAGGAAAGAATGCCAAAGCGTTTTTACGAGAACGATGGGAGCCTTGCACCGCTCCAGAACAAGACGATCGCAATTATCGGATACGGCAGTCAGGGCCATGCCCACGCGCTGAATCTGCGTGACTCCGGATTGAACGTAGTAGTAGGACTCGCTCCGGACAGCAAGAGCCGTCAGAAGGCCGAAGCGGCCGGATTACGCGTTCTGAACGTCGCTGACGCGGCGCGCGAAGCGGACGTGATCATGATCCTCGTTCCGGATCACCTGCAAGGCGACATCTACCGCAAAGACATCGAGCCGCAATTGAGCAAGGGCAAGACGCTGATGTTTGCGCACGGGTTCAACATTCATTTCGGCGAGATCAAGCCTCCCGCCAACATCGATGTTTCCATGATTGCGCCGAAAGCTCCGGGCCATCGCGTGCGTGAAGTATTCACCGAAGGTTCGGGCGTTCCCGCACTCGTCGCGATCGCGCAGGACGCTTCGGGTAAAGCACTCGAGAATGCTCTTGCTTACGCCAAAGGCCTCGGCTGTTTGCGCGCTGGCGTGATTGAGACAAGCTTCAAAGAAGAGACCGAGAGCGACCTGTTCGGGGAACAGGCTGTCCTGTGCGGCGGCGCCGCCGAGTTGATCCGCGCCGGGTTCGAAACGCTTGTAGAGGCCGGTTATGCGCCCGAAATTGCCTACTTCGAGTGCCTGCATGAACTCAAACTGATCGTCGACCTGATCTATGAAGGCGGCCTCGGCTACATGCGTTATTCCATCTCCGATACCGCAGAGTACGGCGACTACACGCGAGGGCCGCGCATCGTTAACGATCAGACCCGAGCGGAAATGAAGAAGATTCTTTCGGAGATCCAGTCGGGCGAGTTCGCGCGCGATTGGCTGGCTGAAAACAGAGCAGGCCGCAAGAAGTTCCTTGCGATGCGCGAAGCAGCAAAGGATCAGCCGGTCGAGAAAGTCGGTGCGGAACTACGCGCGATGATGCCGTTCCTGAAACGCCGGAAAGAATCGGGAGTTCCGCAAGAAACTGCGGTTACCGCATAAAAGAAATACCTGAAGACACCGAACGGCCGGATCTCGCAACGAGCTCCGGCCGTTTTCTTTTCCTGCGTTTTCTCGCAGAAAGAAATACGCATTCATTTTCCGGCTACGACTGGGCTGCGGACGCATCCAATAGTTAGGAAGGATGGAATCCATGGCAGGACATAATGAAAAGACAGGCAACTATCCGAACAAAACCGCACAAATGGCGCCTTCTCACAACGAGGGCCGGCATATGAGCGGCAAGGACGCCTCAAGCCGTGGAGCAAAACACTCGAGCGGCGAGCGTGGTCAGACTTCGGCGGGAGCTGGTTCGAGATCGGAGAGCCGGGGCAGCCCGGGTTCGAACGATTTCAAATCACGTGAACACCGGTAGTAAAACGGCTCACGCAGGCGAGGGATAATCGCCGCAATCGAAACGGGTATATCCGGGAAGAGCAGATATGCTTCTCGCGATATGCCAGAACGGGCGCTGCGCATAAAAGCACAGCGCCCGTTGTCGTATGTGCGATTCTTTCCCGTACTCGTGGCCGACAGTTTTGCGCGGCCGCGTCAGGCGAGCACATTTACCCGGCAACCGAATCCACGCGCGTTGATCCCACGTGAGGGGAAATATGGACCGATTAGACGAATTGAAACAGAAGTATCAGGCTGCACTAAACGCGATTCAGCAAGAAGGGGTGCGACTGACGCACTTACACGTCCAGGACAACAAGTTGTTCATTCAAGGCGCTGCGCCCTCGGAGGACATCAAGAATGATGTCTGGAACAAGATCAAACAGGCCGACGCCAGTTACAGCGATCTTACCTGCGATTTGACGGTGGACACTTCTCTGCCCCAGCCTGCCAAGGCGGCGAGCGCGGCCGCATCCGTAGGCGGTGCTGGAAGCCCGCGCACGTACACTGTGAAGCCCGGAGACACCCTTTCGAAAATTTCCCAACAATTTTACGGACGGGCTAATGAATATAACCGTATCTTTGAAGCAAACCGCGATAAGCTGAGTGATCCCGACCGCATTCAGCCGGGGCAGCAACTTACTATTCCGAGCTAACCGGGGCGTTACATGGGACTCCTTGACATCGCAAACATGTTGCAGTCTTACGCGGGCGTAAACGCGTCTGCCCCGCCCGCCTCCACGCAGCAGGACTTTACAACTGCCGCCCAACACGCCCCGCCGGAGCACTTGGCCAGCGGAATCGCGGCCGCTTTTCAGTCGAACCAGACTCCGCCATTCCCTCAGATGATCAGCCAACTGTTTGCGCAATCGAGCGGCCAGCAGCGAGCAGGCATTCTCAATGAGCTGTTAAGAACGGCCGGACCGTCGCTTGCGGGAGGCTCGCTCATGCACGAGTTATCAGGACTCCTCAGCGGAGGGACAGTCAAGCCAGAGCAAGCGCAGCAGGTCTCACCGCAGGCGGTACAGCAACTGGCAGAACACGCGCAGCAGCGGGATCCGTCGGTGGTAGACCGGGCGGGGCAATTTTACGCACAGCACCCGCAACTGGTGCAAGCGCTTGGAGCGGGCGCTTTGGCACTGATCATGTCCCACCTGTCGCGTAAGCTATAGCGTTAATTCGCGGAAGCCTTGCTGCAAACTCTCTGAATGATTTCGCCGAGACGAAGGAACTCGCTAAACTCCGACGGTTTGCGGAAGTAGTAATCGATGCCCTGCGCCGATGCGCGTGCGCGGTCGTCCGGCGAATCGGATGAAGTCAGGACAATTACTGGCAGGTCGCGGAATTCCGTGCTCTGCCGGATGTACGCCAAAAGCTCATGACCCGATACCCGAGGCAAGTTCAGGTCGAGCAGAATCAAATCGATGTGCTCGTGCTCGCGTTCCGCTTTCTGCAGAGCGCGCTTCGCCGACTCGCCGTCGTTAGCGCGGAGCAACTCAAAATCCAAGTTGGCTGAGCGAAGAGCTTCACGAACCAGGAACGCATCCGCGGCACTGTCTTCGGCAAGAAAGATGGTCAGCGAACTAGACATTCTCTTCGTGGCGAACAGGCAAGGTGAAAGAAAACGTTGCGCCTCTCCCCGGCGTCGATTCCGCCCAAATACGACCGCCGTGCTTTTCGATTGTGCGCCGGCAAATCGCCAGCCCTAAGCCGGTACCGGGAACCCCTTCCCGGTTATTTAGACGCTGGAAAAGATCGAAAATGCGCTCGGCATACATCTGGTCGAACCCGATGCCGTTATCTTGGACCCGGATCAGAGCTTCATTCTCGCGCTCGGTGGCTTGTATGCAGATCACCGGCGGGACACTTGGTTTCGTGTACTTTATGGAGTTCGAGATAAGGTTCTGAAATACGAGCGACAGTTGATTCTTATCGCCGCGAACAGTGGGGAGCGGACCACATTCCACTTCTGCATGCGTCTCTTCGATCTCCAGCTTCATTACCAGTAGCGCCTCCTCGAGCGGGACGCGCAGGTTGAACGGCTCGTCCGGCCAGTCCGTAGCAGTGTGGATAGCTCGCGAATAATGCAGGACGTCGCGCAGCAGCGCTTCCATGCGGAGCACGCCAGCGCGGATGTAATTTGCGAATTGACGGGCCTGCTCATTGCCCGGATCAACGTGGCGGTCGACTAATAACTGGGAGAAGATATTCACCAAGCGAAGCGGTTCTTGAAGATCGTGACTGGCGGCGAAGGCAAACTGTTTCAGATCTGCATTCGCTTGCGCCAGATTCTGCTGCGCTTCCTGCAGGTCGCGTATGTAATCACGGATTTGCAGCTGCCGCTGCCGTGCGGCGAGCGCCGCCTGGACTGCGGCGACGAGGGTCACGCTGCGGAGCGGCCTTTCAAGCAGCGTGACGTTTCCAAGTACCTGCATGCGCCGGAGCCGACGCAGCGAAGCTTCGGTCGAGCGGCCGCCTCCTGTCAGCAATACCAGCGGCAGGTCGGACCACGGCGGCTGTTTGCCGAGCGTCTCACGAAGCTGGTCGATACCAGCGGAACTAAGTGCTTCCTCCGCGACGATCGCCATGCCTGTTTTTTCGTCGCTGAGACTCTGGCAGGCGTGTCCAACCGTATCGCAAACAATGGCGTCAATCCCGGCGCGTTGCAGGACATCCCGGACAAGCGGCGCGTCGCGTCCGATGGGGGTCCAAATGAGAGCGCTGCGTTCGTTCCGGCTATCTCGATCTCCAACCGTCATTCCACTTGCTTCGACAAGCGGTCCAAATCGCCCACGAAACGAGGCAGTCCCGAAAGAACACCCTGGAACTCGTCAAGCGGTTTACCCACCTCGATGCCATTCGGGGGGCCAATGGTAAATTCCCGAATGGTCTGTTCGTGCGCCGAGCCCCTTTTCTTCACGACCGACAGCGCGCGCCGTACTCGTCCGGCGGCCTCGAAGAATCGCAGTAGGATAACGCTATCGGCAAGGTAACTGACATCAATACTAGTCGCCATGCTGCCGAGGACGCCGTGTTGGGCGAGAACGAGCAGCGTGACCACGCCGCGCTGATTGAGGTAACTCAGCAGCTCATGCATCTGCAAGCTAAGGAATTCCTCCTGCGGCATGGCTGTCAGATATCCATTGAGGCTGTCGATCACGACCACTTGCACGCCGCCTTCGTCCACCGCTCGGCGCACCCGATCGGCGAAGTCGCCCGGGGAAAGCTCCGCTGGATTGATTTGTTCAACGCGGATACCTCCGTTCTCGAGGTGCTCGGATACTTTCATACCTAGCGCATCACCCCGTTTGACGAGGCTCCTTACGCCTTCATCAAACGAATAGATCGCTACCGGCTCAGCTTTTCCGATCGCGGCAACCGCATACTTGAGCGCTAAGGTGGTCTTGCCGCAACCAGCCGGTCCCATCACCAGAGTGGCGCTACCGCGGTCCAGGCCGCCGCCCAACAGCCTGTCCAATCCATCTATGTTGCTGGCGATCATCTCCCCGGGTGGTTCAGACGTTCGAACGGACGAAACCAGGCGCGGATAAACCATGATGCCCGGCCGCTTGATTGAATAATCGTGGTAGCCATCCGCGTAGTCGGCGCCGCGCAGCTTCACGATTTCGAGCCTTCGCCTGCTTCTTCCATATTCGCGCGGGAGGCGCTCCAGCGAAATGACTCCGTGAACCATGCTGTGTAACTGCTGGTCTCTGAGTTGAGATGTGCGACCGTCAAGCAACAAAGCAGTAAGACGTGCGTGGGTGAAATGTTGCTTCAGAGCAAGCGCCTGTCGGCGGTAGCGCACCGGGTCACACGAAAGCAGGCGCAGCTCGGCCAGTGAGTCGATCACATGCGGGTAGCCTTGATTTCCTCGACGCGGTCCAGAATGAGCTTGATCGTCTGGGCCATCTCGACCTCATCGGAGTGGAAAATCGTGTAGTCCTGCTCGGGACGAATCGCGCCCTCAACCGGCGTCACTTCGAAAATGGACATCCCGGAAACATCCCAGTCATGCGAGGCCGCGATCATTTTCAACTCGGCTTCGGTCTCCGACAGCGCAACGTACAGGACCGCTTCGCCGCGGCGCAACCCTTCCAATGCGAATTGAAGCGCCAGCGTGGTCTTCCCGGTTCCGGGCGTTCCTTCGACAAGATATACATGACCGGGCGGCAATCCGCCGAGCAGCACGCTATCCAGTCCGGGGATGCCCGTACTGAGTGGTTGGTTCCAATACACAGTTTCTTCCACGTCTTCACTTTGCAGTTTATTCGAGGCGCTTCGGCGTACTATCGTGCATGTGATGCGCGAGTACTCGATTGCAGTGATTCCGGGAGACGGCATTGGCCCTGAGGTCATCGGTGCCGGCGTTGAAGTGCTGCGGGCGCTCGCCTCAAAATCGGCCGGGTTGCGGCTACGCTTCGAAGAATTTCCGTGGAATTCCGAGCGTTACCTGGAATCCGGGACATACCTGCCGCCGGGCTCTATCGCGAAACTGAACCACTTCGATGCAATCTACTTCGGGGCCGTGGGACACACTTCCGTTCCCGATGACACCAGTTTGTGGGGCCTGCGGCTCGCTATCTGTCACGCGCTCGATCAATATGCGAATGTGCGGCCGATCCGGCTCATACCCGGTGTTCACAGCCCGCTACGCGACCCCAAATCACTCGACTGGCTCATCGTGCGCGAAAACACCGAGGGCGAATACAGCGGGCACGGCGGCCGCGTACATATCGGACATGCCGAGGAAGTCGCCACCGAAACGGCCGTGTTCACGAGAACGGGAGTACGGCGCATCATGCGCTTCGCTTTTGGTCAGGCGCAGGCCCGCCCGCGCAAGCATCTCACGGTTGTCACCAAGAGCAACGCGCAGCGTTTCGGACTCGTGCTCTGGGACGAAGTCGCAAGCGAGGTCTCGCGCGAATTTCCCGACGTGAACTGGGAGAAGATGCTGGTCGATGCCATGACCGCTCGCATGGTTTTACGTCCGGGGAGCCTCGATACGATCGTTGCGACCAATTTGCACGCCGACATCCTTTCGGATCTTGCGGCGGCGTTGGGCGGCAGTCTCGGGATCGCACCTACCGGCAATCTGAATCCCGAGCGCCGGTTTCCGTCCATGTTCGAGCCGATACACGGATCCGCTTTTGACATTGTTGGCAAGGGAATCGCAAATCCCGTGGGCGCGTTCTGGACGGCAGTGCTCATGCTGGAGCATTTGGGTGAAGGCGACTGCGCAGCGCGCTTAATGAGCGCCATTGAACGGGTATGTGGATCGGGCATTCTGACGCCCGACCTTGGCGGAACCGCGCGCACGGAGGACGTGACGGCGTCGGTTTGCGACGCGATTTAACGCCAATTGCGCATCTCGCGAATGGATCGGAACGACGGGACTTAGTGTTGCCGGGAGCAGCCGTTAAGAATCTCCAGCACGGCAGACCGGTACTGCTTACCCGTCGGAATTCGCTGCCCGGTTTCGAGCCGAATTTCGTACGTGCCGTTGAGAAGTGGTGCAATGCTTTCAATTCGAGAGATGTTGACGATGTGCCGCCGGTGGACGCGCGCAAAAACGTTCGGGTCTAGCCGGGCTTGCACCTCGTTCATGCTGCCGGCAAGCAAACAAGAGCGGTTTGCGCAATGCACTTGCACGTAGTTATCTGCGGCTTCCAAACGGTCAATCGTCTCCACCGGGATCAGGTCGAAACCTTTGTTGGTCCTTACGCTGAACCGTTTTGCCCACTGCCGCTGGTGCTCTTTGAGCAGATCGCTTAAGCGAGCCGCGAGCCCTTCGCTCCCAACTTCGGCTATTCTGCGCTTAGCCCGTTTAATGCTCTCAATTAACCGCTCCTCATCGAACGGTTTGAGGATGTAATCGACCGCATTCAATTCGAATGCCTGAACCGCGTAATGATCGTATGCCGTGATGAACACCACCGGCGGCATCCGATCGGGTCCAACAGTTCGCACGATCTCGATCCCGCTGCACTCGGGCATATGGATGTCGAGGAGCGCCAGGTCAATCCCGCCCGCATCGAGACATTCGATCACTTGTCTGCCGTTTTCACACTCCTGTGCGATAACAACGTCCGGCAACGTAGCGAGCGCCTGGCGAAGACCGCCCCGCACGAGCGGCTCATCGTCGGCGAGCAGAACTCTGGTGGGCGCCATACGATTGGGCGGTGTGTAAAGAATTTTCGCGGATCCGGATTTGCACTTCCGTTCCGCCTTCCGGCCGGTTGAGGACACTCAACCTTTTTTCGTCCTCCGGGTAGAGACGCTCCAGCCGCCCGCGTGTCGTATTCAGGCCGATACCGTTCGGGCCCTGTTCGACCGAAGTCGGGAATCCACTGCCATTGTCCATCACGGAAAGCAAGAGACAGCCGTTTTCACGACGGCTTCGGATCCGAATCTCGCCCTCTTTCGTTGCTCCCGCCAATCCATGAACGATGGCGTTTTCCACGAGCGGCTGCAGAAGCAGGCTTGGGACCTGAATGCTTTCGGTTCCTGGCTCGAGCAAAACTTCATATACCAGTCGCTCGCCGAAACGCATTTTCTCAATTTCGAGATAGGCACAGGTGAGTTCGATTTCCCGCCGCAGCGAAACCTGTTCCTGAAAATCCGGGTGAATGGCCGTACGGAGCACATCGCCCAACTTCGTCAGCATGCGTCCGGCAATTCGAGCGTCTTGTTGAGCAAGAACGGAAATGTTCTGCAGGGCATTAAAAAGAAAGTGGGGATTCAGGCGCATTCGCAAAGTTTCGAGTTCCGCCTTGCGCAATTCCGCCTCAATACTCGCCCGTTCGGCCGCAAACTGCGCCGCCTGCCGTCGCCGTGTTTCCAATTCGCGAACTCTACGGATGGCGGAGGCGGTCGCCAGCGCAGCGCAATACATGGTCCCCTCAATCGCCAGCTCTGGTCCCGGTATACGCCAACTCGGCCCGGAGTCCATGTGCGGCCCGAGTACCGCAGATAACGACACAGACAGCGCAGCGGTCAAAAGATAGGCCGAATAACTGAAAAGAAGACCTGCCGAGACATATACCGCGGCCTTAAAGGCGGTGAGGGGCAACTCGAGAGGAAACCGTTGCTCCAGACGGAAGATCAGCGGCGTAAGTGGAACCCACGCGAGATAGCAAAGGAGCCAAATCGGCATCCCAGACCAAAAAGCGATAGCCGATGACCCGGCTTCAAGGAGATAATGCCGCGAGTACCCTACGACTCCAAGCGCAGACCACGCTGCACAAAGGATGGCGCTGCGAAAGACCACATTTGGAATGGGCGTACGCCAGCCCGAAAGCAAGATCGCCACCTGAGCTATTGTTCCATAAGTTACGCGTTCTGTTCCAGGCATGCCCTGAGGCGCGCGGGCGTGAGAGGAAGCTCTCGAACGCGCCGCTTTATTGCGGCAGACACTGCATTGGCTACCGCAGGCGCAATCGGCGGTACTCCCGGTTCCCCCACTCCAGTCGGCGGACGGTCGCTCTCGAGGATGTGCACTTCGACCTGCGGCGCCTCGCGAAACCGGAGCAGCGGAGCATCATGGAAATTAGTCTGTCTGCCCCGTCCCTTGTCGAACGTAATTTCACCGCTAAGTGCAGCGCTCAGCCCGTAAAGAATCGCGCCTTCCATTTGCGCCTCCACGATTCCCGGATTCACCACTGTGCCGCACTCGACGGCGCAAACGACGCGATGCACATGCACTTGTGCATTAGCCTCGACAGACACCTCCGCCACTTGCGCAACATAAGTCTCGTTGTCTTCGCTATATTTATGCACGGCAATGCCGCGAGCTCGCCCTGAGGGCAGTTCTTTCCCCCAGCCCGCCTCGCGCGCAACCCGCTCAAGGACAGCGAGATGTCGCGGTGACTTTCCCTGCAGCAGCTCCACGCGGAACAAATACGGATCTTTTCCCATCGCAACGGCCAGCTCATCGACAAAGCATTCATCTGCGAACGCAGTCTGCGAAGCGTACACGGAACGCCACGCTCCGATGCGAACGGGCATCGGAGTCATCACAAATTCAACTCGAAAATGCGGCGGCCGATATCCCAGTTGCCCAGGTGCATCCGTCGCCCATTTATCGAGGCCACGCCGGATGTCTTCGTCATTCCGGCCATCCTCGTATTGTGCGCGTATGGAGCCCGTAACGATACGGTGGCGCCAGGCGGTCAGGTGGCCGTCAGCATCAAATCCTGCACTCATTACGTGCCGGCTGGGCGGACGAAAAAGGTCGCGAGCAAGGTCGTCTTCCCGTGACCATAGAAGCTGGACAGGACCGCGAATCGCTTGTGAAATCAGAACTGCCTCAGATGGAAAATCCAGCCCAATGGGCCATTTCCGTCCGAAGCCACCCCCGAGAAACGTGGTATGCACCCTGATCGCGGATAGCGGGAGTTGTGTTATCTTAGCGGCTTCTTTTTGTACGGTATCCGAAGACTGCACGGGCGCCCAGATTTCGCAGCTATCGTCCCGAACATGTGCCGTGCAATTGGATGGTTCCATTGGCTCGTGAGCGACAAAGGGGAGCCGGTAAGTCGCGGCGAAGCAGCGGTCAGCCTTCTGCAATGCGCCGACCACATCGCCATCGTCGGAATCGGGTACACCGGGACGGTCGCTGTATTCGTCAAGAGTATGCGCGATTGCAGCGCTATCGATTTGTCCGGGCGCCCCTCCATCGCACCGAAGTTGTAGCACTCTTCTTCCCTGGAGTGCAGCCCAACTGGTATCAGCCACAACCGCGATACCGATATCGCGTAACGGAATGATGCGCCGAACTCCAGCGACGGCTTTTGCGCGCGAATCATCGATTGAAACAATCTTCCCCCCATAAACGGGACAGCGCTGGATGACTGCGAAAAGCAGGCCCGGTACACGGACGTCAGCGCCAAAGATCGCCGACCCGTTGACTTTAGCGGGCGTATCGAGCCGCTGCACGCGATTCCCGATCAGGCGGAATTGCGTTTGGTTCTTCAGCGCCGGCGTGGTGGGCACTTCGAGGTGCGAGGCAGCTTCCACCAACGTTCCATAGGGGGCGCGGCGATTGGTCGGCCGGTGAATTACCGATCCGGGCTCGGTCTCGCATTCCGTAGCGGGTACTTTCCATTGCGCCGCTGCCGCCGCGACTAGCATTGCGCGAGCCGCGGCGCCCGCCTGCCTGAGCGGCTTCCAAGACGTCCGCACACTCGAACTGCCACCGGTGCCGAGAAGCTCGGCAAACTGGGGAACGGTGTCTGCTTGCACAACTCGGACGGTATTCCAATCGGCGTCCAGTTCCTCGGCCACCAGCATCGGAAGGGCTGTGTAGACCCCTTGTCCCATCTCGGCCTTTGCGAGCCAAATCGTAGTCTCACCGCTAGGGGCAATCGAGAGCCAGACGTTCGGTGAGAATTTCCCGGCTGCCGCGGGCTCGCTGTGCGCCCACGCCCGTACAGGTTCAACAATCCGGATGCCCAGTATGAGCGCCCCCGCAGCCTCGACTAAGCCGAGAAAGTCACGTCGTGAGACTCCGATTGGTGTTTCCATGTCAGCTCCCCACGCCAGCCGATTGCGCCACCACTTGGGCGGCGCGCTTGATCGCACGGCGAATGCGAGGGTAGGTCCCGCAGCGGCAAATATTGCCGCTCATTGCATCGTCGATCTGCTTATCTGTCGGGTTCGCGTTGGCGGCAAGCAACGCGGCAGCCGCCATGACTTGGCCTGACTGGCAGTAGCCGCACTGGGGCACGTCTTCGGCCAGCCAAGCACGCTGGACCGGATGCGAACCATCGGCCGAAAGGCCTTCGATGGTAGTCACTTGCTTCCCGGTCGCCGCTGTCAGCGGGACTTGGCACGAGCGGAGCGCCTGGCCTCCAATGTGCACAGTGCAGGCTCCGCATAGGCCCATGCCGCAGCCGTATTTTGTGCCTCTCAAGGCAAGAATGTCCCGCAGAATCCAGAGAAGCGGCGTTTCGGGATCGCCTTCAACGGTATGCGGTAAGCCGTTGACAATCAAAGTGGCGGTCATGACCGCATCGTAAAGTGCGATTCGCCTGGTTACAACAACGTTTGGGCGAAATGCCCATCTGACTTGGCGAACCGCTGTGGGCGGTACGCAAACACCCGCGAGTTGGGCAACGACGCTTAGCTTATTCTGAGCTAATCACTAACGTTTCCCCAACTCGCGCTGAACGATCTGCTTCATGCGATCGAAATCTGCCGCGCAGTAACCAACGGTTTGATACAGAATCTTGCCTGACGCGCCGACGATGTAAGTGCGCGGGATGCCGGCGTCGGCGAATAACTTGTAAGTGGTCCGTTTCGGATCGGCTGCCATCGGGAACGTGAATCCCGATTCTTCCTGAAAATCGGCGACCTCATTGCTTGTCTGCTCGCGTGCGATGGCGATCATCGCGAAGCGATCTGAATTGCCGTACTTACTCCAGATCTCGTGCTCGAGGCGCGGCATCTCCTGACGGCAGGGCCCGCACCAGGTCGCCCAGAAGTTCACCAGAACGACCTTGCCCTTCTGGTCTTCCAGAGAGAAGCTCTTGCCTGAGGCCTCCGTCACCGCAAAGGTGGGCATCCGCTCGCCGGCTTTCGTGCGCGATTCCGGGGCGTTCGACGAATCGCAATTCTGCGCCAAGCCCGGGACGGCAATCGCTACAACCAGAAGGACACCGAAAACGAGTTTCGTTCGCAGCATGACGGCTCCGGATAGAATTTGCCGACAGCTTACCAGAAAACGCTGCAATCGTCGAAGTCCTGCCGGTGCTGGTACACGCTGTCCAGATGCCATTTGTCAATTTTCTCGTCATCGCATGTTTGGAAAACCGCGAACCGGTGCCGGGATGTTTCCTTTTGCAGCTCCGCATCCGGGATGATATGCAGCCGCGCTGCTTCCGCTGGGGGCACCGACATTTTGTGCGAATAGGAAAACTCCATGCCGGGCGGCGGGATCCAATGTAGCAGAAAATACACCTGCTCATCGGCGAACACGGTCGAATGGCGACGCGTCACCTGCGCTACCTTCGCAGCGACCTTTTCATATTGCCGCCAGGTGGTGGAATCGCCTCCCAGGATCACAAAACGAATCGTGGCGATTATCAGGATGACCGCAAGCCCGGCGGCAGGCCAGAGCGGGCGGGCGGCGGGGAAGAGGCGCTCCGAAAACCACACAAAGCCAACCGTTGCGATGCTCGTATAGAAAGGCGCACCCACGATGTAATAGCGCGCAAATGTCGGATGCGCGGTAGAGATGTAGGCGATCAGGGCCACACAGGCGGCGATGCAGAGCCCAAACTGCGACCATTCCGCTCTTCGCCGCCAGGCAACCACCAGTCCTGCCGCAAGCAGCAAAGCGAGAAGTAGAGCTCCTCCGCTGTCGACCCAGCTTGTGAGCACGTCCGCATCGTGCGAGGTTGCATTCCCCCAGTTCTCCCGTCTGAATACTGCCTGGTACTGCACGACGTTGAAGAACGTGAGCCAGGGGCTTTGGGCAAACAGGCAGACGACCGGAGCAAACGGAACGATACATCCCGCGAGGAACAGCACGATGTTGCGCCAGCGATGCTCTTTGTGAATGGCGACCGCGCCAAGAAATACGGGCGCTATGGGCGCAACCAGCAGGGATGCGCCCGCGGCAATCCCCGTCAACAGGCCACTCGCCAATACACGCCACGCACTCCGTTTTCCGAGCAACACAAACCCGCCAAACGCACAGCACATGCACATGGCGTAAGCCTGCGCAATCGGCCCGAACTGGAAAACCGTGACATTGGTCCCAAGCAGGAGGACGTTGACCGTCGCATACACCGCACTCGAACGAGTTACCGCGAACGCACGCAAGGACCAGTACGCCGTCATGAACAGAGTCGCGCCCAGGAGCAGTGCTGCCGCCACATGCGTCACCCGCCAGCTATCTCCGAAAACGGACATCCAACCCGCGTTCCAGTAGGCGTTCAGCGGGGTTTGGGGAAAGCAGAAATCGAGGTACGGGCGTTTGCCCTGCTGGATGAGTTGCGCGGCAAGCAGATGGAAGCCTTCGTCCCATACAAAGGCGCCCGTGACGGCGTACGCCATCATGCCGGCGGAAATGACCGCGGCGGTGAAGTACGGCAACAGGGATGTGCGCGGGGCGCGTATCGTCACTCGCCGCAGGATAGCAGCAGAGCGTTAGCGTTACGATGATCGCGTATGTCGCAGCCACTCACGGTGTTGAGCGAAGAAGAGAATCTGTTCCGGTCATCGGTCGCGCAGTTTGCGCAAGAGCAGATCGCTCCCCGCGTGCGTTCCATGGATTCGCACGGGAAGCTGGAGCCATCCCTGCTGGCGCAGTGTTTCGAGCTGGGCCTCATGGGAATAGATGCGGAAGAACAATACGGAGGACAGGGCGGCTCGTTTTTTCAGAGTGTGCTCGCGATCGAGGAACTGGCCAAAGTAGATCCGGCCGTCTCGGTGGTGGTCGATGTGCACAACACGCTGGTCAATCGGGCAATTGCTCGCTGGGGCACAGCGGAACAGAAGGCCCGCTACTTGCCGCAATTGGTTTCGGGCACACTCGGTGCGTACGCGCTGTCGGAAGCAAAATCGGGTTCGGATGCGTTTGCGCTAGAAACGCGCGCGATTCGTGACGGCGGCTCGTACCGCCTGACGGGACGAAAGTTATGGATCACCAACGCGGCCGAAGCGAATCTCTTTCTTGTGTTCGCGACTGTCGATTCTGCCGCCGGTTACCGCGGCATCACCTGTTTCGTGGTGGACCGTGCCTCACGGGGCTTTGCCGTGGGAAAGAAGGAAGACAAGCTCGGCATCCGCGCGTCGTCTACCTGTGAACTGATTCTGGACGATGTGGCGGTTGGCCTGAATGACATTCTCGGCGAAGTGGGAAAAGGTTATAAGATCGCGATCGAGACTTTGAACGGCGGCCGTATCGGGATTGGCGCCCAAATGCTCGGCCTTGCGGAAGGTGCGCTCGCCCACGCGACTGCATACGCCAAGGAAAGGAAACAATTCGGCCACCGGATCGGCGATTTTCAAGGAGTGAAGTTTCAGCTTGCCGAAATGGCGACGCGGATTGAAGCCGCCCGCCTGCTGGTGTACAACGCGGCTCGCTTATGCGACGCAGGGCAGTCCTTCTTGACGGAAGCGGCGATGGCCAAGTACTTCGCTTCACTGGTCGCCGAAGAGGTCGCATCCGGCGCCATCGAAATCTTTGGGGGAGCGGGTTTCACGCGCGACAGTCCGGTCGAGAAGTTCTATCGTGATGCCAAGATCGGCCGCATCTATGAAGGCACCAGCAATATGCAACGGCTCACGATCGCAAAGGCCCTATTAGCGGGCTGACAACACGATCTGATTGCCTTCCGAGTCTTTCATGATCGCGAAACTGCCCCAGGGCTGTTTCTGCGGAGGTTGTGCGAATTCGACGCCTTTTGCCTGTAACTGCTCGTACGTGGTGTCGAGGTTATCCACTTCCCAGGATGTGTGAACGAACCCACCGATGCGGTCCTCCTGGCCTTCCGGGGTGAACAGGACGATACCGGTTTCCCCGCCTGGAATCTGCAGTTCGATCCAGCGTTGTGTTTCCGACATTTGCTGGTCTGTAAGGATTCGAAACCCGAGCTTTTCGGTGTAGAAAGACAGAGCGCGCCCTTGGTCGCGCACGCAGATTCCGAGGAATTTGACCCGCTTAATCATGCATCGAGCATGCCAGCGCACACACGCGAAAGCAAGATGCAATCGGCAAAATACGATGCAGGATCTGCTATAGCAATAAAATCGATAGGATGACGCTGGACGTGTACGTGGTCGACACCCTGATGCGCGATTTGGCTAGCCACAGCCGGTCTCCCGTGACCTTTCTCGTCTACTTGCAGTTGTATCGTCACACGCATGGAGCGGGACGCGAATCGGTTCCCATGAGTCACGCCGTTCTGTCAGGCTTGGCGGGCGTTTCGAAGCGTTCGGTTCAGCTTGCGACGGCGCATTTGATCACGCGCCGGCTGATCCGCAGGCGCCGCTCCCGTCCAACCGCGGTCCCGGTGTATACGGTGTTAACCCCCTGGGTGAGAAGAACAGAAACTCTGCAGATGTAGCATCACAGCAGACATCGGGAGTCGGACCCGGGCCGCAGGCGAAAGCACCTACTCCACTTGATTCAAAAGAGCTTCCCGCCGCTTGCCGGTAACGCACCCACCCTGTTCAGACGTCAAGTACGACAATAGGCTAAAGATGTATTTGCGCAGTTTTGGTTGTGCGGCCCTGCTCCTGGCAGGTGCGTTTGCGGCATTCGGAGCAGACAAGAAGCCCGACCCCACCCCCGATCAGATCAAACAGCTGATTCAGCAGTTCTCGAAAAAGGAGTCCGAGCTGGCGGCCGCCCGCGAGCTTTATACGTACCGGCAATCGGTAAAGCTGACGGAAGTCGAACCGGAAGGCGGAACGTATGAAATGGTCGAGGACGTAAGTTTCGACGACCGCGATCGCCGGACCTCGCACGTCATTTATGCCCCAGTGAACGGCCTCACAAACATTGTCATGACATCGGAGGATGAACAGGACCTGCAGAACGTCGTCCCGTTTGCAGTCACCGCCGACGCGCTGCCGAACTACGACATCACATATGTCGGACGCGAGCAGGTAGATGAACTCTCGACCTACGTGTTCAACGTAAAGCCGAAGGTTCTGACGAAAGATCGGAAGCGATACTTCGAAGGGCAGATCTGGGTGGACGATCAGGATATCGAGATCGTCAAGAGCTACGGCAAATCCACCGGCTACCTGCGCAGGGGTGAGGATCAGCAGTTTTATAAATTCCAAACCTACCGGGAGCTCGTCGATAACAAGTACTGGTTTCCGGTGTACTCCTACGCTGACGACGTGCTGGTTTTTAAGGATGGTCCGAGCCAGCGCGTGAAGCTGACCATCAAGTACACCGACTATAAGCGCTATCATTTCAAGACCGAAAGCTCCATCCAGTACGGTGGCGAGGTCGCGAACCCCAAATCGAGCACACCACCAGCGCCGGCGGACAAATCCAAGTGAAGGTTCCCTCGATTGCGCTGATCGCGTTTCTGGCGCTTCCGGCATTTGGCGCTGACCTGCCGGTGCACATCCGGAACTTCGGCAAAGTGGATGGCCACGTCTATC
The DNA here is from genome assembly GCA_963795905.1 of uncultured Acidobacteriaceae bacterium. GTDB lineage: Bacteria > Acidobacteriota > Terriglobia > Bryobacterales > Bryobacteraceae > Bog-105. Next base: position 543,018 of record CAWCJG010000008.1, read on the forward strand.
GCGGTGGCGCGCCCACCGAGGAGGGCCTGAAGGAATTGGCTGGTATCCACGTCGTGCTCGATATCGATTTGCGCCAGCCCAGTCAGGGCACCGAGTGGGAGAAAAACATCGCCGAAAAGCTCGGCATGACGTACCTCAGCGTGCCCATGCCCGAGCTTTCCGCTCCCTCACCCGAGAGCGTCAAGAAAGTTCTTGTCGAGCTGACTGCGAAGAACACCAGCCCCGTTTTCGTCCACTGTCGGCGAGGAAAAGATCGTACAGGAACGGTCATCGCCTGCTACCGCATCGAACAGAATCACTGGACAAATATCCAGGCGATTGAAGAGGCGAACGAATACGGGATGAGCTATGTCGAACGCAGCATGCGACATTTCATCCTTCATTTCAAGCCGATAGAGCTCGACGCCTCGCTTGTGACTAAGTAAGACCACTAGCCTGACCCGCTAAGCCGTTTCCAGATAACGCCTTATGCTTAAATAGGATCAGCCGCTTGCATGGCCGACAATCAACTCCAGCTTGCACGGCGCAAGAGCGCCCGCGATCGTTTTCGTCGCGAAATCAAATGGATCCGGGATGGTGCTTTGCACACCGATCGGCCGATGATGGCGCACATCATTCCGATCCGGCGCTGCAATTTAGCGTGCACTTACTGTAACGAGTACGACGATTATTCTAAGCCCGTTCCGCTCGACACGATGGTCCGCAGGATCGAGGATCTTGGCCGGCTGAAAACCGGGGTCATCACGATCAGCGGCGGCGAACCGCTGCTCCATCCGGACCTGGACGACATCATCCGGGCCATCCGGAAGAACGCTAGGCTCGCCGGGCTCATTACAAATGGCTATCTGCTGATTCCGGACCGCATTAAGCGACTGAACGATGCAGGTCTGGATTATCTGCAGATCAGCATTGATAACGTCATGCCGGATGACGTCTCGAAGAAGAGTCTGAAGGTCCTCGACAAGAAGCTACAGAACCTGGCCGAGAACGCCACCTTCCATGTAAACATCAATTCGGTTTTGGGCGGCGGTATTCGGAATCCGGAGGACGCGCTCACTGTCGGCAAGCGCGCCATGGAATTGGGCTTTACCTCAACCGTTGGCATCATTCACGACGGGGACGGACAGCTCCGGCCGTTGGCGAAACGCGAGCGCGAAGTCTTTCTCGAAATGAAGAGCTTCGAAAAGAAGCATTTCTCCCGTTTAAATTACTTCCAGGAAGATATTGCGAACGGCCGCCCGAGCGAGTGGCGCTGCCGTGCTGGCGCTCGCTACCTGTACGTGTGCGAAGACGGGCTAGTGCATTACTGTTCGCAGCAGCGGGGCTTCCCAGCTAAGCCACTCTCTGAATACACAATCGAAGATATTCGCCGCGAGTACATCACCCAGAAGAGTTGCGCGCCTTTGTGCACCATCTCCTGCGTGCATCAGATCTCTTACTTTGACTTCTTCCGCGGCAAGCAGACGCGTACCATCGACCCCGTTCCGCAGGAGCGATTGGTCAGCATAAAAACGGCTCACCGATAGCAGGCGAGCTATGGCGCAAACGGCTCTCGCGGCCGATCCCCTCGTTACCGCGCACGTCCCCGGCTTCGGCCATCCCGAGCAGCCGGCTCGTTATCACGCGGTGATCCATGGGCTGCGCGATGCAGGTCTCCTCGATGTGCTCGTTCCGATTCCCGTTATTCCCGCCGACCAGGAACGAATCGCGCTAGTGCATACGCCCCGCTATATGGCGCTGGTCGAGAGTGAGATCGCCGCCGGATACCATCAGTTGAGCACCGGCGACACGGCGGTCAATGCACACTCGCTGGAGGCCGCGCGCCTGGCCGCCGGCTGTGCTACGGCCGCGGTCGATGCAGTATTCAGCGGCTCTGCGACGAATGCCTTCTGCGTGACGCGGCCGCCCGGACACCATGCGTCATCCGATATCGGCATGGGATTCTGTATCTTCAACAACGTCGCCATTGCCGCACGTTACGCGAAAAGAAAGTGGGGCGCCGAGCGTGTCCTGATTGTCGACTGGGATGTGCACCACGGCAACGGCACGCAGGAGATTTTCTACAGCGATGGCTCTGTCCTGTTCTTCAGTACACACCAGTCGCCCTGGTATCCGGGCACGGGCATGCGCGACGAACGCGGCCTGGGAAAAGCCGAGGGACTCATCGTCAACTGTCCACTGCCTGCAGGTACGGGCCGCGCTCCCATTTTCGAAGCGGTAGAAACAACTCTGTGGCCTGCTGCCGAACAGTTCCGGCCCGATCTGATCCTCATCTCGGCGGGATTTGACTCACGCTTCGGCGATCCGCTGGGACAGTTCGTACTCGCGGACGAAGATTTCGGGGATCTTACCTTACGTCTCATGGATCTGGCCGATCGCGTTTGCGGCGGGCGCATCGTCTCGGTACTCGAAGGTGGGTACAATCTGCCGGGGCTCGCGAGTGCAGCCGCCGCGCACGTCCGGGCGTTGGTGTCCGGAGGCCCGGTGCGCGCCTGCGAGAACAGCCTCACGCGATAACTTAGAATTATGCGGAAAAAAGTAACGGTCATTGGCGGCGGCAATGTCGGCGCGAATGTTGCCCAGAAGATTGCGTTGAAGGAACTGGCCGACGTGGTGCTCGTGGACGTCGTGGAGGGAGTCCCGCAAGGCAAGGGCCTCGACATGCTCGAGTCGGGGCCTGTGGAAGGTTACGACGTTCGAATCACCGGTACGAACGGGTACGAGGAGACCGCGAACTCGGACATTGTCGTGATCACGGCCGGCTTCCCCCGCAAGCCTGGGATGAGCCGTGACGACCTGCTACTGGCCAACTACGACGTCGTGAAGAGCGCGACCGAGCAGGCCGTCAAAACTCTCGCCAAACGCGATTCTCGTTCTGGTAACGAATCCCCTCGATGCCATGTGCTGGACTGCGCTGAAGGTCTCAGGCTTCCCCCGCGAACGCGTCATCGGAATGGCCGGTGTGCTCGACACAGCCCGCTTTCGGACCTTTATCGCCGAGGAACTGAACGTTTCGATGGAGAACGTCACGGCAATGGTGCTCGGCGGTCACGGCGACACCATGGTGCCGCTGGTTCGCTTCACCAACGTGAGCGGCATTCCGTTACGGAACTGATGGAGCAAGCCACGATCGATCGCCTGGTGCAGCGTACGCGCGATGGCGGCGCTGAGATCGTCAAATATCTCAAGACAGGCAGCGCTTATTACGCGCCAGCCGCTTCGACGGTTGAAATGGTCGAATCGATTCTGAAGGACAAGAAGAAGGTGCTGCCTTGCGCGGTTCACCTGCGAAGGCGAGTACGGCATCCGAGGGGCTGTTCGTCGGTGTGCCTGTCAAGCTCGGCAGCAAGGGTGTCGAGAAGGTCTACGAGGTCGCGTTCACCGCGGAGGAAAAGGCCGCTCTGGACAAGAGCGCGGCCGCTGTGAAGGAACTCGTTACCGTTCTCGAGCAAAAGACCAAATAAACTTCGTTCGACGGCTGGTTTTCTTTGCTTTTCTCCGTAGCGGATTGCCTCAAGATCCGCTAATCTGTTCGGCATGAACGCTTCTGTTTCTGCCAACGGGAGAAGGGCAGAGAAAACCAGCCGTCCAGTGATCGACAGCAGATACGCTTGTTTCGCCCTGGAAGTCAGGAAATCCAAAATCCATCGATGGGGCGTGTATGCAGGCGAGTTCATCCCCGCGAACCGCAAGGTGGTCGAGTACACAGGTGAACGGATCAGCCGTCGTGAGACCAGGCGGCGCGCAGATTCGAGCGATCTGATCTATCTGTTCACCCTTGACGCGTATTGGACCATTGACGGCTCCGTCAACGGATCGGGCGCCAATACATGAACCACTGCTGCGATCCGAATCTGGTCGCGCGCATTCTGAAAGGCCACATCATGTACGTCAGCTGTGCGCGACATCTTATCCCGGCGAGGAGCTCACGGTCGATTACCATTTCGACAAGAAAGTGGCGCGCGTGGAGTGCCGCTGCGGTGCAGTGAAATGTCGCGGCACGATCAACGTCCTGTAGATCGGATTTGCCTCTTCTCTGACAAGATTTACCGGGAGACATTCGCTGTTACCTGATACTCTACAAGGAGAGAGTCAGATCAGCCTGCTACGGCACCCTGCTCATTGTCCCCGCGAAGTGAAGCGCTGCGCCGGATGGCTTCGCGCCTCCTGACCCGAATTCAGGCAAATGGAGAGTGAATGAGTTTGCTTTGGATTGCAGTGATCACGCTTGTGATTCTGCAGATGTCGGTGTTCGCCACCACGATTTACTTACACCGCGCATGACGCATCGCGGCGTAGAACTGCACCCTGTTGTCGGGATTCCTGATGCATTTGGAACTGATGTTATTCACGGGGATCGTCCTCGCGAATGGGCCGCCGTACACCGTAAACATCACCACCACTCTGACGAAGAGGGCGATCCGCATAGCCCTCGCGTGTCGGGCATGTGGAACGTCTGTTCGGGAATACTTCATGTACCGGAAGGAAACGAAAAACCGGACGACCATCAATAAGTACACTCCCGATTACCGGCCGGACCCGCTCGATAGGCTGCCCGCATTCATTCAGACTACAGCATCTTTCTGGGCCTCGGCATCTTTATGCTGGCGTTCGGATGGAAGTGGGGCGCGGCTGCCTGGGCATTTCATATTGTGGCTTACATTTTCCTGAACTCATCCATCAATGCGCTGGGCCATATGATCGGATATCGGAATTTCAACAACCTCGCCACGAACCTGCAGTTTTTGGCATTCCTCACCGGCGGCGAGGGCCTGCACAATAATCACCACGAGTACCCAACATCGGCTAAATTCGCTCTGCGGAGCCGTGAGATCGATCTTGCATGGCCGGTCATCCGGTTACTCGAAATGCTTGGCCTGGCGCGCGTCAATCGTTTGTCGGTCGCCAAAGCAGCCTGATCCGGAGTCCAGGCGACACAAATGAAAAGGGGCGATGTTCGTCTGGAACATCGCCCCTTTTTCATTTATTCAAGAGCAGTTGAGTTTAGGCGAGCGGCGCTTTTTGCACCTTGCCGTTGCGAATGCAGGACGTGCAGACCCGAATGCGTTTGCCAGCGCCCTTGATGACCGCGTGAACAGTTTGCAGATTCAAATCCCAACGACGCTTTGTCACATTGTGGGCATGGCTGATCCGATGCCCAAATTGCGGCCCTCGGCCGCAGATTTCACAAGTTTTTGCCATATAAACACACCACCGCGCCAGCGTCGCCGGGGCGGAACTTCCAATTTAGCACACATCGATGACTGACCGGCTGCCCCCTGGTTTTTACTGAACACTCACCACTGACCACTCACCACTGGGGTCCCTGATCACTTGGATTCAGGTGAGCGCGGCCAGATCCTCTGGGGTATCAATGTCGACCGCCGCCTCGGGCAACGCATAGCGTTCGACTTTCAGGTCGCCTTCGATCAGCAGGTGTTTTGCGCCGGAACTTGCCGGCAAATTGAGCAGCTTCGGCAGGCAGCTTGCGCGGAACATCGCTGGCACCCCAACCGTTCCGGCGTACGCGGCGGCAACCACGTCGGCGCCCGAGGACTGCAACAACGACCGCATGCCCGACAAATGACGCGCCGTAATCTTCGGCTGATCCGCTAGCAGCAGTGCGATCGCGTCGACGGGCTCATCCACCGTTTCAAGCGCGCCAATGCCGGCCGTAATCGACGAGCCCATGCCTTCTTCCCAGAGCGGGTTCTCTGCCACGATCACGTTTTTGTGAGCCACCGCTTCCCGCACCGTGTCGGCTTCCGCTCCGACCACGACAACGACCGGGCCCAAAGCCGCATCGACGGCGGTGTCGATGACGTGCCAAAGCATCGTGCCCCCGCCGTAAGGTAACAGTTGTTTCAAACGGCCCATGCGACGTCCCGCCCCGGCCGCAAGGATTAAGCAGCCGACCGACAGTATTTGCGGAACCTCGTTGCTCATTGCCCGTTGCTCGCTGGCCGGATGCTCTTACCGACCGTGACGGCAGATTCCAATTTGCTCAGTTCGCGGCGCGCGATATGGGCCCACGTGCTGGAACCATCGAGCTTGAGATAAGCGCGCCAGTGCCGTAGCGCGCTCATAATGTCACGCGTGTGCTGATACAAGAGGGCGAGGTTGTAATGCGCGTCGGCGTAACCTGGATTCAGCCGCAGCGCTTCCTGGTAATGATGAAGGGCCGACGCTGGGTCGCCGCGTTCGTCGTACAGGTTGCCAAGATTGAAGTGCGCCAGCGCGTAATGAGGATCGATCTCGATCGCCAGTAAATAGTGTTTTTCTGCATCCGCCCACGCATGCGAGTTGAAGAATACGGTTCCCAGATTCACTAGCGCGCCCGCCGCTGAAGGGTCCAGCTCGGATGCCCGCCGGTAGGCCTCGACAATCTGCTCCAGCGGCGCGCCAGTATGCTCGAGCTCCAGCCCGCGCTCGAACCAGCGATCTGCCTCAAGCTTGTTTCGGAAGCGCTCCGCAACAGCTTCGGCATTGCGCTTATCGGTCGCCGGCAACTGCAGAATCTTGCGGATCTCGTCGTCCGCGAAGTCGAACAGTAACTGGCCCGAGACCGGCTCCATCTTCTGTTTACCGATCTGTACGCGCACGCGCCTGGCCTTCCTTGTATACGCGTACGTCGGAGGCCATTGCTTCCCCCAGCCGTGTTCGCACTGCATCCATGGCCCGGCGAATGGCGCGCGGATGCGCATGCTCCGAGCGCAAGTCCACCAGCCGCTTCAATGCGAGCAGATCGGAGAAACGGTATTCTTCTTGTTCCGCAACGAGTTGCTGGCGCTCCCAACTCCGCAGTTGGCGCGCTTCAATTTTGAGAAGACGACAGACTTCTCGCCGGGTGTACGAACCACCCGCTTCTCGTTCCGGCGACGTCGCAGGATGGTGCGAGTCGGCTCGCAGCACACGGCAATCATAGCATCCGCGGTGCCTTCGTTGCTGTGCATCGTCGATAACGCTTGAATCAAGTTTTTTCCGCGCCATGTCGAGAACCGGCAGCCGCCTCCGACTTCACTGTGAGCGCCCGGAAAACGGGCCGGGAAATACGAGGCGAAGATAAGAGGAGTCGAATATGAAATACATCCTGATGATGAACGCACCGAAATCGGGCTATGCCACGTACCGTGCGTGGTCGGAGAAAGATGTGCGAGCGCACGCCGCAGTCATGCGAGAGGTCAGCGACGAACTCACCAAGTCGGGTGAGTTGGTGCTCACAGAAGGACTCGCCTGGCCGGAGCAGGCGGTCAACGTACGCTCTAAGGATGGGCGGCCCGTCACCGACGGCGTTTTCCCTGAGTCGAAGGAATTCCTGGCAGGCTTCTGGATTGTCGATGTTGAGGATGTGCAGCGAGCATACCAGATTGCCGCTCGCATTTCATCGGCGCCTGGCCCCGGCGGCGTCCCGACCGAAATGCCCATCGAGGTGCGGCAGGTGATGTCGCGCCGCGCAGATTACACGGATTAGTGACGAGGACATACCCATGAAATACATGCTCATGATGAATACGATGAAAACAGGGCAGGCCGCAGCGTGGCCGAAGCAGGACCTTCAGGCGCACATCCGGTTTATGATGACGCTGGATCAAGACCTGCGAAAATCCGGCGAACTGGTGTTCGACGAAGGGCTCTCGTTCCCGAAAGATGCGAAGCTCGTTATCGCAGGAGAGGACGGCCAGCCAATCACGGATGGAGTGTTCCCCGAGAGTAAAGAGTTTCTCGCCGGATTCTGGATTATCGATGTTGCAACTCCGGAACGCGCTTATCAGATTGCCGCAAAAATTTCGGATGCTCCCGGGCCAGGCGGCGCGCCGTTGAAGATGCCGATCGAAGTACGGTCTATCCCAGGTGCCCCGCCGCCTGACATGCTGTAACCAATGAGCCTGGCCGAGCATACGTTCGAGCACCTGTTGCGCGAACTGGCGCCCCAAGTGCTCGGACCTCTGGTGCGGCGCTTCCATGACTTCGCTGCTGCCGAAGATGCGTTGCAGGAAGCGCTGCTCGCCGCGTCACAGCAGTGGCCCGTTGACGGCCTGCCTGAAAATCCGCGAGGCTGGCTGATTCAAGTAGCCTCGCGTCGTTTGACGGACCACGTCCGGAGCGAGACTGCGCGCCGCAAACGAGAAGCGCAGGTGGCCTACGATCCTGCCATCGAAGCTCCGACTTTAGCGACCGAGGAGGACGACACGCTGCCGCTGCTGTTCATGTGTTGTCATCCGTCACTGACGACCGCATCGGCCATCGCGCTAACATTGCGCGCGGTAGGTGGCTTGACCACGGCGGAAATTGCCCACGCTTTCCTTGTCCCGGAAGCGACTATGGCGCAACGCATCAGCCGAGCCAAAGGCGCCATCAAAGCATCCGGTATCCCGTTCGAAATGCCGCGACCCGAAGAACGGGCGGAGAAACTTCGCACAGTGCTGCACACCGTGTATCTGATCTTCAACGAAGGCTACACCAGCAGCACCGGAGCGCAGCTTCATCGTATCGAGCTTTCGAACGAGGCGATTCGACTGGCAAGGCTGGTGCATAACGCCGCGCCGGACCAGGCTGAAACTGCCGGCCTGCTGGCCTTGATGCTCTTGACGGATGCACGCCGGCGCGCCAGAACGGATGCAGACGGCGCGCTGATTTCCTTGTCCGAGCAGAATCGCGACCTATGGGATCGGGAACAAATAGCAGAAGGTGTCTCATTGCTGACTGGCGCTCTCCAGAAAGGAGCAGCCGGACCGTATCAACTCCAGGCGGCTATTGCAGCTCTCCACGACGAGGCGGGGCGGACTGACGACACCGATTGGCCCCAGATCCTGGCATTCTATGAATTGCTATTGCGGATGTCGGACAATCCGATGGTGCGCGTGAATCACGCCATCGCCGCGGCTATGGTTTACGGCGCGCATAAAGGTCTTGAACTTCTGAGCGCGCTCGATAGTGACGCTCGCATCGCCGGGCACTACCGCTTACATGCCACGCGCGCGCACCTGCTGGAAATGGCAGGCGACCCCGAAACCGCACTGAGCGAATACGAGCTCGCAGCGAGCAAGACCGGAAGCCTCCCCGAACGGGACTATCTCCTCCGTAAGGCGGCCCGTTTGAACATGCAACCGCCTACGACTTCACAAACACCGCCGTAGTCAACCCCGGCGCCGTCAGCGTGCTGCCTGTCACTTGCGCCTGTCGCACGACCGGATCCACAGAAGCGGCTTGAACCGGATGCAGCGCAAGGCCCGTGATCCCGCCGGCGTCCACCGTTACGCTTTGGGTGTTGGCATTGAAGACGACCGCCACCGTCGAGTACGGCCCATAATTGCCGCCGTTCGCGCGCAGTAGCATCGCAATCAGACGGGCCGTCTGATTTGGCCCCGTATTGAGGAATTGCAGGTTGCTTTGCACCTCGGTTGCGGTATGCATCCGGAACAGCCCGGAACTCATGCGTATGCGCAGCCATTCCTGAAACACCCCGCGAGTCCAGTTGATATCGTCGGGCGTGGGCGGCATGCTGGGATCTGCGAGCAGCGGCTGATGAATCGGCCATTCCGCCTCATTCTCGCTCGCGACGGCAAGGCCGATGCCCCAGTTGTTCGATTGGTATGTCCAGTCGATCTTGTTAAACCAGTCGCCCGAGTCGTAGCTGTTCTGATCCATGTCCTTCGAACGCAGTAGGTCGTCCGCGGCATGGAAAAACGGAATGCCTTGCGCAAGCGCGATGATGCTCAACGCGAGCGCCTGCCGTCTTGCGCGAGTCGCGCTGTCTTCACCGGAGGAGCCTTCAGTTGAATCGCATCGAACAGCGTCTGGTTATCGTGCACGGAACAGAAATTGATTACCTCAACGGGGTTTGCGGTGTAGCCCGCGCCCTGCCCGAAGTAGTCGATCTGGCTCGCTCGCACAAGATTGCCGTTGTGGTCCTCAAATTGGTAGTCGCGCAGGTTGCCGGTTAGCGCAACGCGAATCCAATCGGCGCGCTGCAGCACGTCATCGATATCGTCAGAGCCGGTGGCGAAACCGGGCGTACGCTGATCCGTGAACGGGTTTCCACCGCGAATGCCGTCGCGCACCCGGTCGTTAAACGTCCCGATCCCAAGACCATACAGGTTGACCTGGTTGGCCGCCGGTCCGAGTTGATCGTTGGCGGTCTCACCGAAATTCCAGCCTTCGCCATACAGATACGTCTGCGGCGCCCCAACGGCTGCGAGCGCCTGCTGGATGTGCTGCATGTTGTAAACGAAGTGGAAGCTCATCAGGTCGAAACGAAAGCCGTCGATCTTGTACTCCCGCGCATACATCGTGAGCGTGTCGATGATGAGCCGTTCCATCATCCGATGCTCGCTGGCCGTGTCAGGACAGCAGCTCGAGTTATACACGTTGCCGCTCGGATCGAGCCTGTAGTAGTAATTGGGCACGATCTTATCGAGCACTGAAATGGCCGCTTGACCGCTGCCGGATGTGTGGTTGAATACGCAATCCTGGACCACTCGCAGACCCGCCGCGTGCAGCGCCTGAACCATCTGACGATACTCGATGACCCGGTTGCCCGGATCGAACGAGTATGCGCCGCTGGGCGTCATGTAGTGCACGGGATCGTAACCCCAGTTGTAGCCGTCCAGGTCCTTGACGGCTTCCACATCAGCCTGCTGCTCCGCGCTGTCGGCAGGGTAATGCGAAAGATCTCCCGGGTCCTGCCAGGTCAGCCGGTCCTCATTGACGCTCGAAAACCGAAATGTCGGCAGCAGGTGAATCGCTTTCATGCCCGCACCGGCAAGAGCGCTGAGATGCTGCATGCCTGCCGAATCCGGATGAGTAAACGCCAGATACGTGCCGCGATGCTGCTCGGGTACGGACAGGTCGGCGCAACTGAAGTCGCGTACGTGCAGTTCGTAAATCGTGAGATCGTTCGGCGAATCAAGCGGCGGAATCGTCTGTTGATCCCAGCCAGGTGGCTTGTTCAACGGATCGTCCAGATCGGTCAATCGCGATTTCGCCCCGTTCTGCGAAGTGTCGACTGAGTAAGGATCTGTAACCAGGTTCTGCAGAACCTGCCCCAGGCTGGGCACATACAGGGTGACTCTGTACAGGTACCAGCGGCTCTTGTACATAAGGTCGACTGCCGCGCTCCAGACGCCGGCGCTTTCTGTCATTGCAATTGTTTGGACTGGCCATTCGGCTGAGTCGGTATTGAACACGAGCAGGTCGACCGACTGCGCTGTGGGGGCCCACAGGCAGGCCGTGATCCCACCGGTCGAGTAAGTGCACCCGAGCGTTCCGTTGTAGAAGAAGAGGTCGTCCAGTACGCCGGCAATCTGTACGCCAGTAAGATACGCCACCGGTCCGGAAGGGTCGAACGCGGCCACGAATAGCTGCGACTTGAGCGCCTGGGCCAGAGTATCAGGTGTTTGCGTCGCCAGTTGCAGAACGGAATAAGCCGCCAGCTGCGGGAATCGTTGTAACTGCTCGACGGTCAAAGGGCCTGCGGGAGTCAGCGCAAACGAGGGAGCGGAGTCGAGTTCCTGAGGCAGATCCGCGGTCGGCGAGTAAGCGAGCGAATAAGTCCATGATGGGTCGAAGTGCTCGCCTGGTATGCAAACGGTTTGCCCTTCAATCCAGAAGGCCTGCAGACCGGAGGTGGTGGGCATCGGGCTCACGCAGTGAATGACCGGATCTCCCGATATCACCCAGAACTCGCGCGACTGCGCGACGTGGCAGTACATGTCCGGGCCAGGGTCTTTGATGTCGCCACCCGGGTTTGTGGGGTTGTGAACGATAATGCCGACCAGTTGGGCGCCCATCTTGAGCCCCACGTCGAAATAGGTTCCAAATTCGTCCTCGCCTGTTTGCTGGACGGGACCAGCGTAGTAGCCGTTTGTATCTTCTGTGGTGTCTCCGAACGCGTAGAGTTTCCAGCCCGCAAAGTTCAGGTCGGGCCGGTGGTAATGGACGCGGAAGTGGTCTCGCGGAATTGGAGGAACGGAGGCAGCCACGTGCGGATACTACCAAACGGCATGGCATGATTGTGGAGTTTGCGTCCTGTCGATTCCGAATCCTCGCGTCCGCCCGCGCTTGCGTGGCTGGCGCTCGCCGCCGTGTGCTTTTTCTGGGGGACCACGTATCTCGGCATTCGCATCTCCATCGAGACCATTCCGCCCGAATACCTGATCGCGATTCGATACACCATTTCGGGCTCGATTCTTCTGGCAGCGCTGCGGATCAAAGGGGTGAAGCTGCCGGGCCCGCGCGAATTTCTGCTGACCGCGGTGTGCGGTGCAGTCTGCATCGGTGTCGGCAATGGCTTCCTCGCGTATTCCGAAACTTGGGTGCCCAGCGGTACCGCAGCGCTGTTCTACACGACCGCGCCTTTCTGGATGGTCGGCATCGATGCGCTGTTGCCGTCCGGTAAGAAGCCCCTGCTTCGTACCATCGGCGGCCTGTTGATCGGGCTTGCCGGAGCGTTTCTATTGGTCTGGCCGAAAGCTCATCTCGAAGGGTGGCGCGGCGCCACGCTGAGCGGCTTTCTCGTATTACAACTGAGCGCATTCGGTTGGTGCCTGGGTGCGCTGCTACAGAAACGAGTCGCCGTAACCGCTCCGCCCATCATGAGCGGAGCGATCCAGCAAGTTGCCGCCGGTCTGGTGATGTTTGTGCCCGCGACCCTGCTCGAACATGTTCCCGCCCACGTATCCGCGCGCTCCTGCATCGCGGTTGCTTATCTGGTGATCTTCGGGTCCATCGTCGGATACAGTTCGTTCATCTATTCGATGACAAATCTGCCGGTCGCCGTCGTGTCGATATATACCTTCGTGAATCCGGTGGTTGCGGTTGTGCTCGGATGGCTGTTCTTCCGGGAGGCATTCGGTCCGAGCCAGGCGCTTGCGATGCTGGTCATCTTCGCGGGGATAGCCGTAGTGAAGTGGAGCGAGTCGCGCCCAACGACCAGCGAGAACGTAGGTGATCTCGAGACCGTGGGACCGGAGCCGTAGGCGTTATGCTCGATCCACTCGCGCCGCGTAGCAGCCGGGTTTTGCGAAGTGGACGTGTAGAAACGCGGCTTCCGGGATTGAGAACAAGGCACTGATCGCCTTTTCAATCTCGTGGCCTTTTGCAAGTTCAGCCGCGACTAACATGCCTTCTGTACTCCATGCGCGAACGGACAGGGCCCGGCTGCGAAGTATCTCGGGTACTTCGTTTATCGGCGGCGTTGCCGGGTTTGCCGCTTTGCGCACGTACACTGCGTAGCGCGAGCGGAAGGGCGTATCTACGTCCAGGTGTTCGTAGTTCACCAGGAGGACTTCCTCGCCGGGTTGGGCATCTTCTAGGCTGACGCGGCAAGGGAATCCGGGACGCTTGTCCGCAATCACGCGCTTCGCCCCGTGTAACGCAAGCTCCTCGGCGGATAGGGAAAACAACGGCTCGAAAGGCTGTTTCGGAAGAGCGGAGAATTGGAAGTTCATGCAAGAACTATAGAATTCCGTGGCGCCTCATCGCTATCCGGTTCTTGCGGTCGAACTAGTGTGTCATGGCGTAAACAATGTAGTTGATGCCGACACGAATACCGAGCGCGGAGAACTTCTCGGGATAACGCGGATCGTCTGCCCATTCCCAGGAATCGCCGATGTCGGAGTTGAAGCTGATCGCGACCATCACGCGCCCTTTGTCGTCGTAGATACCGCGCCAGCGCGCTACGTAACCGTCCTTCTTGTGACCGGTGCGGAGGTGTTCGGCCCCGACAATCTGATACCGGTCATCCAGGTTGTATACGGTATGGAAGATGGCGTCCGCATCCGGAATATCGACAATCGGCCGATCCGGGAACACGCGCTGCATGCTCCTTTGAAATTCGTCCCATTCGACCGTCCCATGAAAATCGTCCGCCATAAAGAATCCGCCGCGCAGCAGATAATCGCGCAGCTTGCGAGCTTGTGCATCCGTGATGCCCCACTCGCCAACCTGAACAGCGTAAAGCCATGGCCAGTTGTACACATCATCGCCGTCATCCAGATTCACCGGCTGTTCAGCCGGTCGCGCATCCACGCGAGTCAGACGGTTCACGGCTTGCGCAAAACGCCTGTCCGCGCGCGGGAAGTCTTGCGTCCACAGGGACAGCCCTTCCCGCCAGTCGCTGTCAAAACGGCCGCGATATCCGTCCAGCGGGCCGGGCGGATACATCAGTCGCGCGAACGTCCACTCGGAGGGTTTCGTCGCGTTTTCAGGCATCGGCAGTTCGCCAATCGCATATTCGACGCCTTCGTATTGGCGAAACGGGCTAGGCAGGTTGCGCTGTGCGGCGTACGCGGCAGCCAGCACGCTGAGGAAGAGTATTGTAGTCCTGCGGTGAAGCATTAATTGCTGAGTTGCCGGTAATACTTGGCAAGAGCCTCACGATACTGTTCGGGAATATTCTCCGGAACTCCGGTGCGCGGATTTGCATCGAATCCCGTCAGCTTCCGCGTCAGCTCCAGTTCCACACGGGCCAGGCCAGTCACGGCGTCCTGATTGAGGATCGCGTCGACCTTTCGCGAATCGGACTGAATTCTTCGCAGTGATCCAATTGCGTTCGCCAGAGTATTGTCAAATTGCCGGTCATTGCGGCCGAATTGGGAGCGCAAAGAATACAACTGGTTCAGGGCCGCTTGTGCGCCGTCGCCGCTATCTGAAACGGATGGTGAGCGTCCGCCGGCTGTTCCGCTTTGTGTACGGCTTTGCAATTGCTCACGCAAGGAGCGAACGGCCGATAGCGCCTGCTGCAATTTCGCGTCTGGGGAGGCCGAGCCTTGCTGATCCTCCTTATTCACGCTCTCAGCTACCTGGTCGAGACGTTTGGTCAGTTGTTGCATACCGGCGGTAATGCTGTCTTCGAGCGGCCACACCTGCGACCCGTAGCCTTCACGTAGCCACTGAGCATTTTTCTGCATGCGCAAGGCCAAATCCTGCTGCTCGGCTTGGGACAATGCTTTGCGCAACTGCCGCCCTGATTCGGGTGCGCCAGCGCTCATCGACTGCGCCTGCTGCTGAAGCTGCTGCTGCAGTTGTTGCATCTGCTGCGCAAGCTGATCGCTATTTTGAGCGAGACTTTTCTCTTTCGGAGTGGCCGGTCGCCCCTCTCCCGCGTACATGCGAGAGCGATACCAGCCGCCATAATCGGGTCCGCTCATCTCTGGCATTTGCCCTTCCGCGGTCTGATTCGGGTCGGCCGTGTTGATCCCAGCCGCGCCGTAAGCACCTTTGATCTGTTCCGCCAATTGCTTTTGCTGCTCGGTCAACTGGTGCGCTTGCTGCGCGAGGTCGGACATATTGTTCCCGTTCTGCTGGTGCTGCATTTTGCTGAGCGCATCCTGTGCTTGCGCGAGTTGCTGGGCGGCGCGCGACTGGGCCGAGCGGTCACCCCGGCTTACTGCGTCCCGCATCTCGTCTTCAGCTCGCCGCACCGAATCGAGTGCCTGCCGCGTTGCTTGCGTCTGACCGCCGCTAGAGCCGGCCGACGACGACGGAGATCCCGATGCCGAGTTCTGCGTCATTTGCTGCATTTCCTGGCGAAGCTGTTCGGCCTCGCGGCGTAACTGCTCCTCTTCCCATCGTTGTTGGAATTGCTGATCGGGAGGACGCTGCTGCTGCGCCAATTCCTGTTGTCGTCTGGCAAGTTCTTTCAGCCGTTCGAGAGCGTCATCGAGCTTCTTCTGTTGGTCGGACGACGGTTGGTTTAGAGATTGGCCGGTCTCGTATTGATTCTTTGATTGATCCAGCTCGAGATCAAACAGACGCGCCAGTTCCCGTTGTTGGCCCCCCGCGCTCATGCCATTCCCGCCCCGCTGCCCGTAGGCGACTTGAATATCGCGAAAGATCGCTTCCCCGCGCAGAAGAGACTGCAAGGCCTTTTGCTCCGGACCGAGCGCCTCATTCCATTTACCCGGCTTCAACTGGTCTACTGCCGAGCCCATATCCGCAGAGGCCTGAGTCATCAATTTGGAAAACTGTTCGAATTCCGGACTGGTACTCGTCAGGTCGCGGCTGCCCATCCTCGAAGCAAGGGCTTTGGCCTGGTCGCCGAGTTTGCCTTCCAGCCCCGACAGAAAACGCGCATTTTCTGCGGAAACTGCCGTATCTTGTTTCCCGGTTTTGAGTTCGTTCCAGGTGGCCGCGATGATTTCCTTCTGCCGCTCCGAGATGCGCGTCTGATCGCCGGCATCGCCGCTGCCCATTCCACCGCCGTCCTGCTGCGATTGGCGGAACTTGAAATCGAACGGCTGCGCTTGCGCAAAAACGATATCGGTTCGAGATGTCTGACTTGCGTCGCGAGCCGTAGCGTAGAAGCTGACCAGATCTCCGGGCTGTAGCTTGAAGTCTTCGAAATAGAGAGTGGTCTTGCCGGTTGCCTCCTTCGCGTTCTCGCTTTGGGCGAGCGTCTTCACCTGTTCGGGGCCGCCGTTTACGGAATAGTGCAGCTGAACGCTGCGGACTCCAAAATCATCACTCGCTTCCACCGTAACGGGCACTTCCTCGATGGGGCTGACTTGCGGGTCACGGCCGGGTCGCACAATGCGCACCGAAGGAGGCTCGTCTTTTTTCGCCTCGATGAAGTAATCGTCGCTGATACGGACGGTTTCCTTCTCATCGAGTTCGGCGACGTGATATGCACCATCCTTCCGGATCGGCAGCGAAGCGGTGAGCCACGGGCCCTGCCCAGCGCTGAGCGGAACTTTGGATCCGTCATCGAGCACCAGCGTCCCGTTCTGGAGCGGTTTGTCAGTCAGAACGGAAAGACGCGCCTGGCTGCCGGTCACAGCGCGAATGTCGCCTCCGGGATCGTCAATCGAATCAGATAAACCGAGTCCCGCCGGGAAGTGGACCTCAACCCGCAGACGTTGCACGACGGGCAGATCTTTGACCGCAATCGTGTACTGCCGGGACGCAATGCCGCCCGCTTGCACGTAGTAATCGAGCGAGTCCGCCAGTCCAGCGAACAGAAACTGGTAACGATCGGAGCCCGGTTGTGGTGACATGGGCAGCGTGTCCCATTTCGTAGAACCGCGATACTTTGCGTGCAGCGTCACGTTGCGATCCGAAAAGCCAACCAGGCGAGCGCCGATCACCTGATCGGAGCGCCGTCTAATTGTCCGGTTACCCGGCTGCACTGCAATATCATAGAGGGGGCGCGCAGCGGGATGGGCTGTGCCGGTCCAGAGGAGCGAGGAGCCGTAGCCCCAGTAACCCGGACCTGCGGCGATCAGCCATATCAGCACGGCGCACGCACTCGCCCCGAGGCCCAGGCAGAGGTACAGCAGCCGGGGACGAGAGAGCTGTTCCGTATTCTGGGAGTGCAGATGTTCGAGCACATCTGCCGCGATCAATTCGGTGAACGGATTGCCTGCATCGGGCCGTTCAGTCACCGTGAGCAGACGTCCGTCCAGATCTTCGATGATCGACTCGGCGCGGCGGGCAATCCGGCGGCGGTTGATCGCGACCAGCGGAAGAACGATCGCGAACGCAAGCACCATCGCCAATGCCGCGAAGAGAGCGATTCGAAACGGCAAAACGTTCGCAAACCGGTACTGGTTGGCGATGTAGACAAGAACCAATGTGAGTACGAGGGCTGATATAGAAAACGCAGCCATGCCTCGCGAGGATACGAGCATCCGGACGCGCCGCTCGATTTGGCTGATCCGGATCTCAAGTTGCTGAAGTGCGGTCATGCAACCTCCTTCTGTCGCAAGTACCGGCTCGCGAGCATCGATTCAAGGATCGCGGCAATCAGAACCAATGCCAGCGCGTAGCGCCAGAGGCTCCAGGGTACCGCTTTTTGCGCTTGCTGACCGGTCTCTGTGGCGTTATTGTTACTGGCGGCTCGGCGCCAAAGTTCGAGGGTCTCAGCCGGGATCGGGGTGAGGTCCGATTCCCGCCTGTCGGCGTGCACAGCCAGTAGCAAGTGACGTCCATTGGCCCGCTGGATATCGTAATAACCTTCGCGCGGCGGTTCATAGGTCATCGCGCGCGTGGCTTCCTGCAGCGAGAGTTCGTGCCTGCCTTCTGGACCAATGACATCGGCTGCCGTACTTTCTTCGCGCGATTGGCGAAGCGATATCGGTGTGCCGATCGTCACGCTGGAAGGAGCCTCCAGTTCGCCCGCGAGATATCGTGCCGTGGTGATAACGAACGGCAGATAAGAGCTGTGAAGCGGAAAATCGCTGCTGGAATTGTCCAGCGTGGACGCGAACACGAGCACCAGGCCTTCACCCGCGCGTTCTTCAAGCAGCAGCGGCGACCCATCCGCAAACCGGGCGAGTACGCGATCTCCATTACCCGTATCGATGCGTGGCGTCTCGAGGAACTGCACGTTCTTCGCCCCGGTCCACCCGGCGATGGCCGGCGCATGCGTGTCCGCGTCTCCAGCCGTCTGAGAGTTTCCAGTGCGTGTGATGTCGCGCCCGAGGACGGGCACGTTTCCGGCAGCGATGGTGGCCGGTCCAACGGCCACGAGCAATGCACCGCCCTTGCGGACATAGGCCATCAATGCTTGCTGGCTTGCATCGCCAAGCCGGCCGGGGTCATGTAAGACGACGAACGCGTAGTTCGAAAGATTCTGGTCGGTTAAACGCTCCAACGCGGCCGGTCGAACGAGCAGTCCGCTATCCGCCGAAGCTTCCAGCGCCGACTTGTAATAGAAGGATTGCGCGATACGGCCGGACGCATAGAGAAAGAGAACCCGGCGCGGGTCCGACCTCTCGATGGAAAACAGAAAGCGATTGTCGTTCGGGAGGTCGTCGGCTGCTTCGAGCCGGACCTCGGCGCGATGAACGCCGTAAGGCGGCAGGACTTTGTCGAACTGCACCGTCCCGCTGCCACAGGCCGGAACTGTGACCTGCTTGGACGCGATGAGCCGGCCGTCCATGAAAAGCGAGACCTTCTGCGTAGTGTCGTTGCCATTCCACGAGCGCACGGTTGCCGCGATTGTGGCTGGTTGAGAACCGAATATGCGCGCTGGCGAGTTCACGCTTTCGACGGCGAGATTCGCAGTCTTTGTTCCAACAGTCGAGATCTCTTCCGTCGTGTGGGGGCCAGGTTGAAGATCGGCAAAGCTCGCGGGCATGGACGTTTGCTGCGCGTCCGTGACCACGTGCACGCGCAGAGCCATCCCCGAAGATTGTTCGAGCACTCGCAACGCGCGATTGAGTTCACCGTAAGAACTCGCAGCATCGCCCGCGTCGATGCTGTTTATGGCGGAGCGAGCGGCCTGCTTTTCCGTGGACTGCGAAGACATCGCTTCTACTGAGGAATCAAATGCGACCACTTGAATACGAGAGCCGCCGGCAAGACCGTTCACGATGCGCGTAGCAACAGCTTTGGCTTCCTCCATTCGTCCGCGTGCGCGCATGGAAAAAGACCGGTCCACCGCAATCACGTGCAGAACACGCTCGCTTACGGCATCGCTCTTCCGATAGAGGAACGGGTTAGCGAACGCAAGCGCAAGCAGGGACAACAAAGCCAAGCGGGCAAAAAGGAGTGCCAGGTAGCGAAGCCGGCGGTGCTTGGTGGAACTCTGAACGCGCCGCTCGAAAAACATCAGCGAGCTAAATGGACGGGGCGTACGCTTGAACTGCCGCAGAAGGTGAAGCCACAGCGGCAACCCGAGGGCTGCGAGTCCGGCAAGGAACCATGGCGAGAGAAGTCCCATTACTGCCTCCGCCGCCGCACATTGAAGTATTCACGAAGAGCCGAATCCAACGGGCGATCGGTCGTCAGATGGAAGTACTCCAGGCCGGCCTTCTGTGCCGAGGTCTGCATCTCCGCTAAATGACCGGCCATTCTCTCCGGGTAGTCGCCTCGTGCAAAATCGGGCGAGACTTCCAGTGTGTCGCTGGTCTCCATGTCCACCAGCAGCACGGGTTCTTCGATTTTGGGCCGCAACTCGTCCGGGTCCAGCACTTGAAAGAGAAGCACCTCGTTGCCGCGGAACCGAAGTGGCTCAACGCATCGGATGATCTCCGGCACAGGCGCCAGAAAATCCGAGATGACGATGCTGATGCCGCGGCGTTTCTGCAAATGGAGTAGATGCTGGAAAGGCCGGCTGAATTCGGTGCGGACCCCAGTTTCGAGCTTGTCGATGGCGTGCAGAAGGCGAAGTAATTGACCTTGGCGGCTGGACGGCGCCACGGACGCGGACACATCGTCATGAAATGCGACCAAGCCCGTACTGTCGCGCTGCAGGTGGGCCAGATATACAATCGCGGATGCCAGAAATTTTGAATAGTCGAACTTGCTGATGCCGCGGGAGGCGTAACGCATGCTGGCGCTGGCATCGAAAAGCACCACGACCTCTGTGTTGGTTTCACCGCGATAGCGCTTCAGGTACGTCTTCTCGGTGCGAGCGAAGACGTTCCAATCCACGTGGCGGAGGTCATCGCCGGGCGTGTAGGCGCGATACTCGGCGAATTCCTGGCTGAAGCCGAAGTCCGGAGAACGGTGCAGTCCGGCAATGAAGCCTTGCACGACCGTGCGCGCCACCAGTTCCAGGTTGGATAGCTCAGCCAGGACCCGCGGGTCTAGGAAACGTGTTGGAGCAGCGGTTGCCAAAGAAAGACCTGTTACACTTTGCGGGCCGGTTTCCAATCGAGAATGCGCCGGACAATTTCATCGGTGTTGATGCGATCCGATTCGGCCTGGAAGTTCAGCAGAACACGGTGGCGCAGTATGGGAATCGCAAGGGCGCGAACATCCTCGGCCGTGACATGAAAGCGCCCGTGCATCAGCGCGCGCGCTTTAGCGGAAAGCACGATAAACTGGGCGGCTCGAACGCTGGCCCCGAAGTTTACATATTTGTGAACGAAATCGGGTGATTCCGTTTTATCGGCTGGCCTCGTCGCCCGGACGATCTCGATGGCGTAGCGAGCCACCGATTCCGAGATCGGCACCAACCGCACGAGATTCTGAAAATCGAGAATCGCTTCCGCGGACGTGACCGTCTCGGCTTGCGGAAGTGTGTTGACGGTAGTGAGATCGATCACCTTGAGCTCATCCTCCGGCGAAAGGTAGTCCAATACCGAATTAAATAGGAAGCGGTCAAGCTGGGCTTCGGGAAGCGGATAAGTGCCTTCCAACTCGATCGGATTCTGTGTCGCGAGCACGAGGAAAGGCGGCTCGATCCGGTACTGTCGACCGCGCACCGTGCAAGTGAGTTCCTGCATGGCTTCGAGCAACGCCGATTGCGTTTTCGGGGGTGTGCGGTTGATCTCGTCCGCCAGCAGCACGTTCGAAAAGATTGGGCCTGGCACAAACGTCCAGCTGCGCCGGCCCGTCGCCTGATCCTCTTCGATAATGTCGGTTCCGGTGATATCGGACGGCATCAGATCGGGTGTGAACTGAATCCGGCTAAACTTCAGCCCGAGTGTGCGGCTCAGTGTTCGGACGAGCAGCGTTTTGGCCGTGCCAGGAAGTCCCGTCAACAGACAATGCCCGCCAACGAACAACGATATGAGCAGGTTCTCCACAACAGCATCCTGACCGACGATTACCTTCGCGATCTCATTGCGGATGGCGGAATGCGTGTCGCCGAATGATTTGATGCGATGTCTGAACTCGCTCGAGTCGATAGGTACCGCGGGAGTGGTAGGGCTCGTCATGTTAGGTTATTGACTCAGTTGTAAAAGCAGGTGCTGCGCGGGCTTGTAGTCGGGTGCGGCTTCGAGCGAGAGGAGAACTTCCTCCTTAGCGGCCGTGTTCCGGTGCGCCGCGTTCAAAGCTCGAGCCAGGTTAAAGTGCGATTCAGCAATCGCCGGAGACCCCAGCGCCAGCACTGCGCGGTACTCGCGAACGGCATCTTCGGGACGGCCAGAGTCGAGAAGGAGAGCGCCAAGGCTCTTGTGAATCATTTCGTCCTCGGGGTAAATCTGGTTCATCGTTTCGAGTGTGTTGCGTGTCTGCTCGATGCGTCCGAGTTCCTGTTCCGTAGCGGCGAGTTTTTTCAAACTGTCGAGATTCGTCCCGCCGAGGTCGCGGTAGCGCTCCAGTTCTTCCGCGGCACGCGCCTTATCGCCTTTCGCGAACCAGATCCGGGAGAGCAGTTCGTACACGCTGTTAGGGCCAACGTAGTCGGGATCGTTACGTATCCCGGAGGCCGATTTCAAGGCGCCGTCCAAATCGTTTTTTTCGAAGGCCGAGTAGGCGGATTTGAGGCTGTTTCTCCAGGTGTCGAACTGCTGGACGATGGCGCCGGTTTTCGCGGTCAGCCAGGCATGAAACTGCCGATCGAAGTCCTTTGGTGCCACGTGCAAGTTGTCTGTGATCGCTTCTGCGGTGGTCTTGCGTGCCGCGAATGAGTGGATCATCCCATTGATGGCTCCATCGCCCCATTTTTCAGAGATCAAGTCGCAGATTTGTCCCGCCTCGTAGTACGAGACAAGCACCTGGCCTGGGTACTGCGGACGAACAAATCCGCGGTCCATCTCCAGTACCGGCAAGAGCTTGTTGTTTCTGATCGAGAGGATCACATCCGGCGTCAATCGATCGCCCCATTTTGGCGATGCCGCATGTTCTTCATGCACCGCCAGCCCCTCCGTGAACCAGCGGGGCACCAGGTGATGCGTCGCCGTGACCACGTAGACATGGCTCATTTCGTGCCACAATGTGTCGGCCCAATCGTATTCGCCCGGCGGACTCGCGAGCGGACTTTCGATCGCGACCACGGTTCCGAAGGTCACGCCGAGGAGTCCCGCCTGGCCCGGCAGACCAGTCGTGCGAACCAGGAAATCTGCGCTGTTCGGATAAATTTCGAGGCGCACCGGTTCGCTCAGCTTCATCTGGTATTTGCGCTCATAGGTGGCCATTGCGCGTTTGAGCTCCGACTCGACATACGGCGCGAGCAAGGCCGCTTCCTTCTTGTTCAGCAGCACGTTCGCGGGGCCGGTCTTGAGCAGTTCGAAATCCTCGATCTTGTCGAGAAACCGCAGGCCGTTCAACGTTTCAGGATCACGAAAGTGCGCGTCGTAGCACGCAACAAGCTGCTTGCGAGCTTCTTCGTTGAATCCCAGACGCAGGAGGTTCAGACCCAATTGAGAACGGGCCTCCCAGAGCGACGGGTTCAACGCGATCGCTTTACGATAAAAGGCAATGGCCTCGTCGTAGCGGTAATTGATGACGAGGAAATGTGCGCCGGTCGCATACGCTTCGCCATAAGCGGGATCGATCTTCAGGATGCGGTTCATCCACGGAGACTCGCTCTGTCCGTTCAGCCAATCGATGCTCGCGAGCACCGACATCCCGTCTAAAGCCTCGGGCGAGAGAGCCAGTGCATTCTGCGCTTCCTGTGTGGCGAGCTTCGGATCGCCATCTTCGAGTGAAAGAAAGGCCAGCAATTCATGCGCTTCGAACAGCGTGGGGTTGTGTTGAAGAGCTTCCGTCGCGAATTTCACCGCGCGTTCGTCGAAGTTCTGCGCCAGAACGCGAGCGAGTTCGAGATACCCGGGCGCGTAGTTCGGATCGGCTTTAATCGCCTCCTCAAAGAGCTGTGCGGCATCCCCGGGCTGCGAGTGCGCTGCATAGAGACGACCCCAACCCGTCTTGATCGGGGCCGAATCGGGGTGGAGACGGTCTGCATCGCGGAACTCATTGTTGGCCTGTTCGTAGTTCTGAAGCCCCAGGTATCCCTGCGCGCGAGCAAATGGATCCGATGAGCCGGTCAGCGACTGATAACAGGCCGCGGCCTGCTGTAGATGTCCATGCCGGTACTCGGCGTCACACTGCGTGGAGTCCGCACGAACGAACAGGGCCGGCATCGAGCAGCAGGGCCAAGAGCTTCATTTGTCGATCTCCGCCTGTGTGCGCGCCAGTTGCAACAGCAGCGTGCTCAACTGGTCGCGGTATTCCTCCTCCGGAAGCGCGGCCTTCTGGTACTTCAAACGATCGATTTTGGCCTCTATGTCCTCTTTTACTTTTAAGAGTTTTGCTTTTTCCGGGCCGCTACCTTGTGCGGAGTCTTGGGAACTGCGAATCAACGGGAACTCACCGGCAAGCAGCCCCTGATGATTAGTGGGCTCGGGATCGCGGACGGCGTTGGCGGTTCCGTCGTCCGTGAACAAAGCATGTTCGGTGGCAAGCAGCTTTTCGGTTTCGAAATACGCGACTGTCTTGGTTTCCGCGTAGCGAAATGCTTCCAGCGCGGAGACGACGTCATTCTTATCGCTGTCTGCCGCGGGATCGCGCAAGGCGTCAATCCAATAGCGGGCGAACACGGTCGCGTTATTTTCCGTACCGGACTTAGTCGCCGTGATCACAATTCGATTTCGTTTCGCCAAGCTCGCAAGCGACGCACCGCTGGAACTGGTCATGTTGACGACAAGCTGGCGCTGCGCGGGAATGCGGCCCAACGCCGATGGCTAGTTCGCTGGCCGTTATATCGGGACCAGGGATGTTGAACTTGTAGTCTGTTCCATCGAAGCTGCCATGCCCGATCAGCAGGAGTGCAAATGCATCGTCGGACGTAGCGGTTTGCGCGATTTTGCTCAATACCGCTTCGATGTGCTGCTTGGTTGCCGAGGCGCCGCAAAGGGTTTCAACGTGTGCGGCGGGTCCATTCGCGGCGCAGTTCGCGATCCAGGTCGGCGGCCCATTTTTCGAATTGAGTTTCGTACTCGGGCGTCCCGCCGAGGCCCGCCACAGTGACATAGAACACCGCGGGATGCGCCAATAGCGCGACGGCAAAGAACAGAGCGGCCAGTTTCACACGAACCCCCATCTCCGTCGGAGCAGCCACTCGGCTGGACCGGAAGCCGAGTATCAGAAGAAATAGGATCGGCATGTTCCAGAGGTCCTTGTCCTCCCGCGCCGTGATGCCCGCCTGGGAGAAAGAGATTTCGTCGGGCAGGCGTGCGGACGCGCTTGGCGTGTAGTACTTGCCTCCAGTCTGTTCCGACAGTTGCGAGAGCAGTTCGCGATTCTGCTCGCGGTGGAAGTTTTCGGCAACCCCGTTCTCCCGTCCGAAGGTGATGACGTCGCGTCCGAGCTCGACGTTCCCTCGCCGCGCCGAGATCTCGGCCACATAGGAGCCCTCATTTCCGGCGTTCCAATCGGCATAGTAGATGCCGGCATTCGATTCGCTGGGAGTGAGCGGGAGCGTGAAGGCAGCGCCGTCGGGGTAAATGATATGGGCGGTAACGTCGGCGTCGCTGATCAGGTTGTAGCTTCGATCGCGCACCTCGGCTCGGAATTGAATTTTTCCGTTGTCTTCGAGTTCCGCCGCGGAGGTGCTTGCGACAACGGGAGACGGGCTGGTTCCGGCAGTCCAGCGCAGCAATTGACGCCAGAAAGTCTGCTGGCTGGTGTCGGCGACGGGTTGCTGCATGCGCCAGCGCCAACTTCCGCCTGTAGCAAAAACGGCAGTGCGGCCGCGGCCATAATTTTCTGTGATCAGAAGGGGCACCCGCTTACCGGCGGACTCCACTTCCGCAAGGACGACGGCTCCTGGTTTCGGTGTGCCGGGATCCTGGAAATCCGCCAGATAGGGCAGAACGTTCCAGTGATTGACACTGTCTTCGGGATTGTCCTCAATGCGGCAAATCAGGCTGCGTTGTCCTTGTGGGGTGAGATAAGCGGCCACGAACTTGCGTTGAAAAGTATCTTTGCGATGCGGCAGAGTAACTGGCAGTAACTCGCCGGAATGGATCCGCATCGTAATTGCCGTCCGCCAGCGACGCACGGCCGCCCAGGAATAGCAATCCACCGCCGCGCCGGTCCACGAAATCCCGAATAGCGGCCTGTTGCTCTGGAGTGAAGAAACCAGACTCGACGCTGCCCAGGATGATGCCGTCGTATTGAAATAGGTCCTCGGGCTTGCTCGGGAATCCATCGGCCAACTCGGCTGGATTTGCGATGCCCTGACGGTAAATCTTATTCTGCGTGGTCCGCAGCATCGAGACGACAGCCAGCGCCGGATCGTCTTCAACCGCTCGACGCAGAAATTTGTATTCCCATCGCGGCTCGCCTTCAACGTAGAGCAGGCGATGTTTCGAACCGTCGACCGACATGAGCGCGATTCGACGATTATTCTGCACGCTGACTTCACCGGGGACGGGCGCTATGGAAGCGGCAACGCGGCGAAGCCCGGATTTACCGGCATTGAATTCAATGGTTTCCGTTTGAACGGGATCCCCGGTAAGCACGATGTCGCGCGAGGCCACCACTTGGTTGTCGGAGGTCAGGGTGACTGTCGTGTGACGGCCGGTGAATCCGCCCTGTCGCAGAGTTAACTCGGCCTCAACCCGCGCATTGGCCAGCACCGTTCGCGGCACGGCGAGACTATCCAATTCGACATCGTTCGTAAGGTGCTCGCTGCCGAAGCCGATCGTATTCACCGGCAGATGACGACGGCGCAGTGCGTTCAGCGTGTCGAGGTCCACTCCGCCCGAGTTATCGGAACCGTCCGACAAGAGCACGACGGAACCGATGGGCAATGTGCCGGCTTCGTCGGCTAGTTGCTTGAGGCCAGGCCCGATCTGAGTGGCTGTTCCCGTCGCTTGCACTTGCGCTACATCGGCGATCCGCGTGAGACCGGAGTTGAGCGCATAAAGACGCACTTGAAACCGCGGAGCGAGATCCGGCAGCAGTTTGGATTGCAGAAGCTCTATGGCTTGTTGTTCGCGCGCTTTTCCATTCTCGGCAACGGCCATGCTGCGGCTGTTGTCCACCACGACCGCGATGATGTTTTCCTGCGGACGGAGCGCCGTCACGCTAATAGCGGGTTCCCAGAGCAGGAGCAGAAGCGTGCAGAGAGTACAAGCTTGCAGCGCCCATAAAATAATGGTTCGGGTCCTGGTCAGCCGGTACTGTTTATCGCGCCGCTTACGCCAATACGGAATTGCAGCAGATTGCCGCAAGAACAATAACTCCCGCCGAGCAACAGCCAGATCGGGCCAGCTTCCGAGGAGCACAAAGGAGCCCTTCGAGAACACGGCGGCGGGATATTTGAACAGGAATTCGAACATCGGGGTGCTCCGCTCAATGCGTCATGGCATAGATCAGGTAATTGACGCCAATCCGAAAGCCAAGCGCCGAGTATTGTTCCGGGTACTCGGGATTATCGGCGTGTTCCCAAGAGTCGCCCAGGTCCATGTTGTGACAGATCACCACCATTAACCGGCCCTTATCGTCGTAGATGCCGCGCCACTTCGGCAGGTAGCCGTCTTTTTCATATGTTCGGCCAGTGTGTACGAACTGCTCGCCCGGTACTTGATAGCGGGATCGAAGATCGTAGACGGTTTGAAAGATGGGATCATCGTTCGGGATATCGACGATCGAGCGATCGGGCAGAACCCTCTTCATGCTGGCGACAAATGTGTTCCACTCGACGGTGCCGTGAAAATCGTCGCACATAAAGAAGCCGCCGCGATTTAAGAAATCGCGCAGTTTGGCGGCTTGCAGATCGGTCAGGTCCCAATGGCCGACCTCCACGGCGTAGAGCCAGGGCCAATTGTAAATGTCATCGCCATCCTCGGCCGCGACGGGTTCCTCGGCGGAGCGCGCCTGAATTCGGGTAAGACGGCGAACCGCAGCCGAGAGATGGCGGTCCGAGCGCGGGTAATCGATCGTCCAGTTGGCGCGGCGTCCATGACTGTCATCACGGCGCGGTACATAAATCGCGCAAAGGTCCACTCGCCAGGAACCATGTAATCGGGTGGGATCGGGTAATTTTCGTATTCCCAGCCAACGTACTCGCGGAACGTGCCCGGCTTCTGTTGCTGGCGCGAGGTGCGTTTGCCGACTTGCGAGGGATCTGTAGGAAGCAACTCCTGGTCAGGCGGCATCAGCACGGCGCCAAGGGCCGCGACCAACGTCGAAATCAGCAAGGTCGCTAAAACTAAAGCTCGCGAACACATGATCCTGCCGCTGACTTTGCGGTCAGAATAGCATTCACCGAACGAGAGCACTTTCGCTATGGCGATTCGCCCGGGAGTTCGGTTTCAGGCGGATTCAAGAATCAGGTTTGCGTATTGCGTAGTATCGCCCGTGCGGATCAGGCCGATCGCGTGAGGGACGCGTTTCTTGAACTCGACGTGCGGCTCGACAGTGATCGGCACGCCGTTCAGGGCGTCGCGCAGGGATTGGACCGTCTCGGACGAATTTACTTTACGGAACTCTTCGGCGTGAAAAACTCGGCCGATGATGAAGTTTGCCTGAATGGCGCGCACGACATCAAGCACCCTCGGGATATCGTCCACCAGCGAGATGTCCACCGTTTCAATCTGGGGCCAGAAGGGAAAGCCGCGGTCCGCGATCACGAGTGTATTCGTGTGCCGGATGCGGCTCAACAGCGAATTGATTGCAGGATTCAGTATGCCGGTTTTCAGCATGGATCAAGACGTTCGCTCCGCCGTGAGCATTCGAATGGCGAAAAACGAGAACAGGGCGATGATGATGTAGCAGATCAGAGGAATGATCATGGCTTGCGCCATGCTGTGTTCCGCTTCTGAGACCAGGCCCATCAGTGGCGTGAACACGGCCCCTCCGATAATTGCCATGACAAGGAGCGAGCCGCCGAGCTTCGTATTCTTCCCGAGTCCGCGTAGACCCAATCCGAATATCGTCGGGAACATGAGCGACATGAAAAAGCTGGTCAGAAAGATCGCCCAGATTCCGATCCATCCGGGTAGCAGGATAGAGACTGCGACGAGCGCGATATTGGCGAGACTGTACAATCCCATGAGCCGGCCGGGGGGAATGAATTTCATCAGCCAGGTCGCGGCAAATCGGCCCACGGCGAAGGCAACCAGCGTCCCTGTCAGAAAGTAGCCGGCTACTTTATCGGTCTGGTGCGCGTAATCTTCGACATAGGAAATGAAGTAGCTCCACGTGCCTACCTGGGCGCCGACGTAGAAGAACTGCGCAAGCACGGCGAACAGAAAGTGCGGATAACGAAACAACTCGAAAAATGAACCGCGATCCGCGGTGCCGTCGGGGTTGGTTTCCTCGCCGACGCGCGGAAAACGCGTGAACAGGATGAGGATCGCCCATATCAGAACGACCGCGCCAAGGATCAGGTACGGTGCGATGACGCGCATCGTTTCGCTGTGCAGGACGGCCGGGTATTGTCCGGCCGCTTTCAATGCCGTGACCTGGGCGGGAGAAAGTTCGACGTTAGAAAAGATGAAAATCGTGCCGATCAGCACGCCTGAAATGGAACCCAGCGGATTGAACGCTTGCGAGAAATTGAGACGACGTTCCGCGCTTTCCGGATCTCCCAGTTGCGCAATGAACGGACTGGCGCCCGTCTCGAGGAAAGCGAGACCGCTCGCGATGACGAACAAAGCAAACAGGAAAAACGGATAACTCTGTTTAATAGCGGCGGGCCAGAACAGAAAGGTGCCGGTGCTGTAAAGAAACAGGCCGGTAACGAGTCCGGTTTTGTAGCCGGCGCGGCGCATCAGAAACGCGGCTGGCATCGCAAACACGAAATAGCCAACGTAGAATGCGGATTGAATCAGCCCCGCTTGTAAGCGCGACAGCTCGAACGATTTCATGAACTGCCGGATCAGCACGTCATTCAGATTGTTCGGTATGCCCCAGAAGAAAAACAGAGCCGTGACGAGGATGAGCGGCAACACGGTGCCGGGGGCAAAGAGGCGATGTTCCGCGCCGGAATGGTTCTGGGTTGAGGAAGAAGACGGCAGCATGCGCGTAAGAAGGGTACAGCGCCTAAGCTATCATGCGCGGCTGCGAGTCATTGCGCCGCACGGACATCTTTGAGGCAGATCGACCAGGCGCCGTACCCCCGCTTGCGCGAGCCGGGATCGTCCTCGATTTGAAACAGCGCATCGAGATGAGCGCCCCGCTGCAGTAAATCCATGCGGTGCGCGAAGTTCCAGCCATTGCAGAAGAGCGTGCGGCCGTTGTGCCGCAGAGGAACGCTGCAATGCTTGCCTTCTTTGAGTAGCTTCGGCGGACCTGCGACCTCCGCGCCGCGAGCGAGAAAAATGGGCGAGGGATTCCCAAAACCAAATGGGCCAAGCGAGAGAATCGCCGAGACCAAATGATCATTCAAATCCGAGAGCGACGCCTCGGCATCGACCAGGTATTCGGGGCATAGGTCTTCGGGCGAGAGCTGCTGCGCGGCGAAAGCAGCGAGACGAGCTTGGAAATCCGGCAGGTAGTGGGCGGCGAGGGTGACCCCGGCAGCTTGCTTGTGCCCTCCGAAACGAGTGAACAAGTCGGGCATGCTTTCGAGCGCGGCAAGCAGGTGAAACGCGGGAATACTACGGCCGGAGCCGGACAGGCAGCCCGTCTCTGTTTGCGATACCGCATCGCTCAGGACGAACACTGGCCGGCTGAATCGTTCGACCAGACGGCTGGCAACAATCCCAAGCACGCCGAGATGCCAGCCGGTCCCTGCAAAGACGAGCGCCCGGCTAAGTTCGACCGGCTCACGCGTTTCGCATTCGCGGACAATGTGCTCGACGATTTCGGCTTCGACCTGCTGGCGTTCCCGGTTTAGCTGATCGAGTTGTTCGGCAAGCTGCCGCGCGCGGTCGGTATCGTCGGTGAGGAAAAGTTCAATCACATCGCGGGCGCTGGCCATCCGGCCGGCTGCATTGATGCGCGGCGCGATGCGGAAAGCGACCTGATGCGCCGTGGGGCAATCGCCGTCATCGAAGCCGGCGACACGCATCAGCGACCGCAGGCCTACATTCCGGACCTGCTTGAGCCCCGAAAGGCCGCGCTGCACGATGACCCGATTTTCGCCCGTGAGCGGGACGATGTCGGCCACGGTGGCAATCGCAACCGGCTTCAGAAAGGACTCGAGCAGAGCGTGGCAGCGCGCGGCAGGTAATTCGCTTTGCGTAAGCAGCGCTTGCACCAGTTTGAAGGCGACACCCGCGCCGCAGAGATGCTTGTTGGGATAGGCGCAGTCCGGACGATTGGGATTCAGGACCGCGAGCGCAGGCGGCAGGTCGGCTTCGGGCAGGTGGTGATCGGTGACGATAACATCGAGACCGAGCCCGTTTGCGTGCTCGACGACGGCCTGTGAACGAATGCCGCAATCGACGCTGATGACCAGCCGCACTCCTCGTGCAGCAGCAGTGTCGATGATCCCGCTTCGCATGCCGTAGCCTTCATTGAGGCGGTGCGGAACATGGAAGTCGACCTGACCCCCGAGCAACTCGATGGCTTTTTTCAGCACGACGATGGAAGAGGTACCGTCCACGTCGTAGTCGCCGTAAAGAAGCACAGGCTGCTTGTCACGTATAGCCTTCCAGATGCGATCCACCGCTTTGTCCATGTCGCGCAACAGGAAGGGATCGTGCAACGCGGTCAGATCCGGGCGAAGAAAGGCAAGGGCGATCTCGCAATTGGCATAACCGCGAGCAGCGAGTACGGCCGCGACCAGGCGTGGAACGTCCAAAGTCGACGCGAGGGTCTCGACGATTTCGGGCGATGGCTGCTTATGAGTCCAGCGCGCTTGCGCACGGCTAAACGGCTTTACGGCTGCGGGCGCCGGAAGCGATTCAAACATCAATTTGCGGAGAAGTAGCCGGGCAGGTCGTCACTTCCTTCCTCGTTTTCCACATCGGACATCAAGTCCAGTTCTCCGGTAATGTCGAGCCACTCTGTGTACCATTCCGACTGCCGACGAAATCCGTAGAGTACGCCATCTACGGTGAAGGCCATTTCGACGCGTGACGTGAATCCTTCGTATTTCCGGAGCTCGCGCATGCGGCTCTCGAACTGGCGGCGCTCTTCGCGCGACAATCCGCAGTCGTCCAGACTCTCGAACGCGTCGTCGATCTCGTCTTGAGTGAATTGATCGAAATCGAAGGTCACCAGGCGAGCGCCCGCTTTTTGGGCAGCCTCCAGGAATTTGTGGAAATCAGGCTCGCGTTCGGTGTCCCACAAAAATGAGTTTTGAGGAGGCGACGTCAGGATGCCATGAAACACCGCTAACCCCGAACTATCCAGGTAGGTCTGGATGTCGGATTTCAGGGTCTCCAGGTCGATGGCCATTCGTTCAACGTATCAAACTCACGCGCGCAATCGAGAGGATGAACCGCGCAGGGTGCGCGACTTGATTGCGGCGTACACTCCAGAAATCGGGTTTTCGCGCCGGATGTCCCATCGGCACGGTTGCAGTTGAAGCGCCGCAAGCTCCACAAGTCCTTAGATGGTTGCCAATCAGTTTGAAATTCTGACGGGCGGCAAAAGCGCTGCTCGCAGCGCTTCAGATCTGCTGCGAGCTTCAGGCGTTGACCTCGGGACTCTTTCGTATATTCTCCCCCGTCCGATATCCATATGCACCACGTTGGAGGAGAATCGAGATCGGCGAGAACGGCAAAGTCGATCCCATGCAACCCGGGAGTTGAGTACAACCGATACCGGCAGGATGGGTGATAATTTCTGCTATCGACTCGTCAACTGTAGTCTGCTCCAGCTTCATCTCGAGTTCAAGCCTTTTTCTTCAGCCGTCGAAGTGTTACTTCGCTCGGCCGCTCGCCTTCGTAATTGGTGCCGTTCAGCGGAGCCGGGGTCCCTCTCAAGGCCGGCGTAGCCGTCCGAAGGGCTTGGCCTTTACTGGGACGACTTCGGCGGAGCGTATCTGAGACTTTTGAAGGCGAAGTGCCCCCACCGGTCGCCGCCTGCGTTTCGACGCACGATCGGTGCTTCCGAATGGGTTTGTACGCTGTTGTAAGCCGCATGAATGACGCGACATAGAGAGCTGATTTCAGCCGAGCATTGGGTCCAGGCGCGCCGAGCGATTAGATCCAAGCTTCGCTCCAAGCCTAAGGATCATTGGCTGCTGAGCAGATTAGCGTTGACTTACTACGAAGAGCGCGATTACCAGCGAGCGCTTGAATACGACAGCCGCGCTCTGGTCGAAGCACCCGATTGTCCACTTGCGTTGTGGGGATATGCAGGCGCTTTGGAAATGTTGGGCCAAGAAAAAGACGCCATGAAAGTTTACCTCCGTTTAGTTCGCGGCGGCATCAAGGCGATTGCATTCGGTACGTGTAGGGAAGGTTTGGCTTGGCCCGAGGTCAAATGTGAGCTTTCGGTTAGGCTGCACAGGTGTATTTGTTTATTTGTTCGGTCGAGCTACCGTTTGGGGAGCCGCCGTAGCAGGGAAAATCGCAACAGTTCTCCAGGGCCGATCAATGGTTTTCGGAATTGTCGAGCCATCGTCCCCCTTTGATCTCGTCGTTATCGATCTCGCGCAGCGCGCAGTCTCTCTCAACTGCTCGCGGGGCGTCCGGCGTATGCTGGCAGAAATTACTAGAATCAGCTAGAGGCTGAACAAGAGTAAGATGGCAAGGCTCAGACTCGTACTCCCCACCTTGGTGGCTGTTGCACTCTGTTTGCCAGCTACAGGTCAGTGGTATCGATCCGTGTTTAGCGGGAAAGGAGGTTCCGACGATATCCCTTCACCGCACCCGCTGCGATATTTCACTGCCAATCCGTTTCTTCGAGATGACGGCAATGACTTTTGTGCACTCTGCACGCCCGCTGACAAAGCAAAGTCCGCTCAGAAGTACTCGGTCCGAACTACAGTGCAACGGGTAGGCACTTTGGCAGGGTTTCGTATCTGGGATGTGCTTTATTCCGTGAGGGCGCGCAATAGCCCCGATGAGGACAGAATAAATTGGAAATCGATTCTGGTGCAGGTCGGCCCGAATAGTTACAAAGAAATCTTTCACCTGCAGGCTTTCTATACTACGGTCTCCTTGAGTTCTTCACGAATCATGCAATCAGGCAGCGAACGCATCCTGACGACCGTCGATTCCGATGGCGGGAACGGGGGCGGCTGCTGGGAAGGTTATTGGTGGTTTGATGAGTCCGGTCCACATTCTCTGGACTTCTCGCGTCTCAAGTCTGCCATCAAGAATCGATTACCGGAGAATACTGTCTTCAGCATTTCGTGCTCTCAGCTCCATCTTGAATCGGAACAAGTTCATAGCTGGGTTCAGAAGAGTGAAGCTCAGTGCCACGCCTGCGACTACGTTGGTGATATCACGGCCAAATTCCGGCTAGATCGTTTCATCGTCAGACCCGAAAGAATCGCTTTCGCGCCGGGTGATCCCAACCATCGCCAGTCTCAGTAACGGACCCATCTGGCTAGATTTCGAAGCAAGTTCGTCGTATGAACGATTGTAACGGTTAGCGGAAATCGCTCTGGTGTTCGTCGATACTGAACCGCCCTACACTTTGTCCCACGGCAGGGGCAAGCCCAAGTGAATTACTCGCGCGGAGCCTCATTGTCCACAACCATTAGCTCGCGAGTCCCCAACATCTCACTTCATCCCCGCGACATTTAGCAATTGATCTCTGTTGATCACCCTTCCGTTGGCGACGATCGTATGGATCGCCTCAATGGCTGACAAATCCACTCGTGGATCCCGGTCCAGCAGCAGCAAGTCGGCCAAGCGACCGACCTCAATTTTACCAACGTACTTCCACCCATAAACGTCAGCAAAATTCGTCGTCGCTGCAGCGATTGCTTCGCGTGGGGTTAAGCCAATTCGATGGAGCAGCAAAAGCTCAAGATGAAGCCCGCTGCCGGGCATGATTCCGTACGAAGTCGCAGAAGAACCCGCAAGAAATCGCGCTCCTTTCCGAAACAGGCTGGCATCAATCGCTTCCTTCAGTCGCCCACATGCCCGGAAGGCACTGCGGCGGTCTGCCGGCAGCGTTTTCAAGAAGCCCGATTCGCCCGTGTCAGGATCAACAGGAATGTCGAGATCGGTTGGTTTGATAAGCTTCGCCGACCGACTACTCCAAGGATTTGGGATGTCCAAGCTATCCGCTGTCGCTTCAAGGGCGAGTGTGGGCATAAGCGCGGTATGAGAATTTGAGAGTTGCTCTCCAAACTCTTGGACAATCTGAGCGTCAGGACTGATTGCGCATAATGCGTGGTAGGCCTCAACGCCTGCCGCCGGTTCGTCTGCCCGCTTCAGCTGCGCCGGCGCGGGAGTAAGCGCCATCTGATAGTGATCGTTTCGCAAAAGTGTGTCGATTCCAGCCCGAATTGCATAGGGATAGGTAGTGAAGCCGGGCTCTCCTAATACCGCGAGGCCCTGACGATGTGCCTCAGCAATGATGCGGTCGAGCTGATCGGGCCACACGTCATAGCTGACCGTCAATCCTCGGAATCCATCGTCCGCCAGATGGTCAACTCTGGCGATGAGTTGGTCGTTGGACAATCGTCGATCGTGCAGCCGATGCACTTTCATTGGCTTGTCAGAGGGATCGAAACCGTCTGCGGAGTAACCCGTCATCGGGGCGCCCAAAAACAAGTGCGGACCGGGAGAGGCGTTCCTGAAGATGTTAACTTCCCCATCTCCTCCGCCGCCCGGTACGATGCTGGCAACATACACCGTCGT
Source organism: uncultured Acidobacteriaceae bacterium (assembly GCA_963795905.1). Lineage (GTDB taxonomy): Bacteria > Acidobacteriota > Terriglobia > Bryobacterales > Bryobacteraceae > Bog-105. The sequence goes on from CAWCJG010000008.1 coordinate 578,360, forward strand.
GACGCCCTCATAGAGATAAGCATTTGCGAATCGCTGATTTCGAAGCGCACCGAATCCGTCGATCAGACCGGGAATCAGATACTTTCCTCGCGCATTGATAACCATCGCGCCCGGCGGGATGGGATTGTCAGCCATCGATCCAACAGCCACGAACCGGCCGTCTTTCACCAGGACGAAAGCGTTCGAGAGGTCGTTCGAAGAGCGCCCTGAATTCGTGAGATCAATGAGTGTGCCGCCGGTAATGACAATCGTCTGAGCGGTAGTAGTCCCACACGACACGATCACAATGAGCATCCACACGATGAGGCAGGAAAAGCGGTCACTTTTGTGCATACGGCCTCCTATTTAAAGTCATTCAGTAACGACTATGTCAGGCTCAAGAACCGATACTGCATGGGCGATTGCTTTCGCCCACCAGTGCCGCCCTTAATCGGTGGTGGCCCTAAGCCGTTCCAGTCGTATGACGAGAAAGCGGTTGGTGCTTTTGTCCTTCACTGCACACCACACGTTAGCTCATCGACTTCTGGATGAGCGAAAGAACATCGCTCCAGGGCGTCGAGCCTTGATGCATTGCGAACACCGTATCGACAGCCAGATGTTCGCGCTCGACCGCCTGCTGTACCTCGCGCATCAGTTCAGGATCATACAGCGTGTGATCGGCGTTGATGACCAACGTATCACTCGCATAGAGTAGTCGCCGCTGCGGGAAATAGACCATGTATTGACGTTCGGTCGATGCGCCCCGTAGGGGAACTAACACGAGCTTGTTGTCACCCACTCCCATCTCGGTTCTTCCAGAAACTATCTTCCATTGAGGACTCTTCCGTGACGTCTGGAGTTGATCCGGCTCCAACGTGTGCGGCGCTTCGATGATGCGGTCCAGCAGAGATCGATTCAGATCCAGAATGTAGACAGGCAATCCCTGCGCGACTGCAAGGCGAACACCGCCGGTGTGCGGCCAGGAATCGGAGGTCGAAAGAACCGCCTTGATCGATTGGCCGGGATATCGCTTCCTGGCCTCATCCAGAACTCCTTGCGTGAAGACTTCCGAAATGGGTGTCTCGAGGATGACAATCCCGTCCGTCTGCTTCACAATCGTTGTGTTCCAGGAACCAATAAAGAGATCGATGCCGGGCGCAAGCTGCTTGTCCTGATCCGCTCGAAATGTGCGTTTCCATCCTTTGGACTGTGTGCTGAGTTGCGCGGCCTTCGCATCGACCGCAAACTCTTTGTCGTCCGCGACCAGGTTGAACTCGACATCGAGGGCTTGTGACGAGCTCCACAAAGTACCATTCCTCTCGATGACTTGGTTGCTCGGATATTCGAGTCCATGGACAAGCCGCCAGTTATCGAAATACACGCGTTGCTTCACATCGCCCCAATAAAACCAGAAATCGCGGAACTGCTGTGTCGTCTCAACGGCGTCGGGCAGATGGTTGAATGGACTTAACAAGACGCGGACAGGGATGTTGTTCCACTGGAACGCAAGCACCGTGTGCAGTGTGGTTCTCACCGTCTCCGGCGGAAGATAATGCAGGTCCGTTGCAGCGTCTGCCGTGACTAAAATTCGCTCGGGACCAAGCGCGAGCGTTTGCCGGCTGGAATCCAAATCACCGCCACCGCACGGAAACTCATGACCGCCGCTGCGATACACCCCGCCCACCGGTGTAACAATCAAATCAACATCCGAATCGGCGCCCTTCAGATCCGATTCAGGCCAGACAGCATGCTGTTTTTGAAACAACCGCTGCCCAGCGTGGTCGATGAGTATCTGATCGCGCTCATACGAAGTGAGGAAGGGCCACTGACGATAAGACTGTTCCACTAATGCTGTGTGCCCGATCACGTCAAGATGCACGGTCCTGACAGCAGCAAGCCGGTCTAGCCCACCCATGGCATCCAGAGCACGCTGCAGGCATTGTTTCGCGGCAATCCCATCACAGCCCGGCGTTTGACTGCTTGGCATAGCCGATTGCGCTGGAATCGCCTGCACTTCGACCACTGCAAGCAACAGGAACGACACCATAAAGATCATCGGCACCGACAAGCACCGTCGAGGGACACCCATGAAGAGAGAACTCCTTAAGGACTGAGACTGCTTTCAGGAAAGACGCGCAACTCTGGGATGCGTTAGGCAAATGGGAAGAAGGTTCACGCGCAGGCGTTTGTCATCGCCGCGACAATGCAGCACTTCCACGCGATCCGCTTGCGACTGCGTCCAGTCAGCGAGCGAGCGGCCGGTCACAGTCGGCCCAAATTCCCTAACTCCCCTGCCACCCATAACTTACATGGATTTTTGAACTCTACCCGAACGGTCTCCATGCGACAACGCGCGTGAAAGGACTATTCGGACATGTCTCTATCCCGTCAACAGCGTCGCGCCGCCGAGCGTGCCAATGCGCAGCTCAGCAGCGGCCCGAGAACGGAACAAGGTAAGGCGATTTCCAGCCAGAACAGTTTCAAGCACGGCCTCTACTCAAGCCGCCTCGTCATTCCCAGCGAGGACCAGGCGCAGCTGGATGCCCTCAAGGCCGCCCTCTTTACGGAACACCGGCCAGCGAACGAAACGGAAGCTCTGCTCGTGCAGGAGATGGCAGAACACTACTGGCTGATGAAGCGTTACCGCCGCTTCGAAACCTTGTTCCTCAGCGGGGAACGCCCGCAACCGCGCGAAGCGGAAGCCGCCCAGCGCATGCACGGCCGCGCCGAACGCAGCTTCTATAAGGCGTTCAAAACTCTCCGCGAGATTCAGAAGGAGCGCAAACTCCAGGAACTCGCCGCCTCACAAAAAGCGCCGACCGTAAACCATGGCCCGACACTGAATCGTGCCGCCGCGGTGAGCGGTGGGTTCGTTCCCACAACAAGCGCTGCCGAGGCCAATGGGTTCGTTCCTTCAAATCTGCGCACGGCGGACTCTGTGGCATAGGCCTTCGGCCTGTGGGTTCGTTCTGACCACTGCCGGCGCCGTGGCTTGTTCCGCCAAAAAGCATTGCTGATGCGATGGGTTCGTTTCTACTGACCACTCACCCCGGACCACTCACCACTGGGGGGGCGCAGCCCCGGACCACTGGAATGGGTCAGATTGAAGCTGCGGAGTTTGTGATACAGCGTTCGTTCGCTAGTCCCCAGCCGCGAGGCGATTTCTTTTCTCGTTTGACCGCCGTTTCGCAGCGCGGCTTGCAGCAGCTCTTTCTCTGTTTGCTGGATTACGTGTTCGTAAGAAACGCCCTGCTCGGTGATGGTTTGCCAGAGCGCGTCGGCGGCAGTCTTCACCAAATCGCCTGAACGGCGTTTGCGTTCGGCATCCGACGGGGCCGCTTCCATCTGCGCCAACCAGTCCGGCAACGCAAGTTCGCTGCCGCAGGTTTTGGCAAAGAGCATGCGCTCGACCATGTGTTCCAGTTCGCGGACATTGCCCTCGAAGGGGTGCGCCCGCAGAAACGATACGAGAGTGGGAGAAACACTTCCTACATGAGGATAGATATGCGAATGGCGGCGTGCGAACTCGAGCAGCAGCGGCGCTAGTTCCTGTCCCCGTTCGCGCAACGGAGGCAGCGCGAGCCGCACCACATTCAAACGATGGTAGAGATCCGCTCGAAATCGGCTCTCCCGTACCAGCGGCCCGAGCGGCCGATTCGCCGCTGCGATGATGCGCACATCTATGGTCGATTCCTTGTCCGAGCCGACCGAGCGAACTATGCCGCGCTGCAAGACATCCAGGAGCTTCGGCTGCAGAGCCAGCGGTAAATCGTTGACGTCATCGAGAAACAGCGTACCCCCCTGGGCGGCGCGAAACAGCCCACGACGCTCGGCGGTTGCACCGGAGAAAGATCCGCGCTCATGTCCAAAGAGTTCGCTCTCGGCCAGAGACTCGGTAATCGTACTGCAATGAACCGTGATGAAACCAAATGAACCTCGTTTACGGTCCAGCCGGTGGATCGCTTGGGCTAAAACTTGCTTTCCGGTTCCGGTCTCGCCCTCGATCAGAACCGTTACATCGCTTACTACGGCAGCCTTCTGCGCCTGCCGCAGCACGGAGCTCATCTTGTCGGAATCGGAGATGAACCCGAGTTCGTTGAAGATGCGGCGCAACTCTGTGTCGGAACTTGTGGTTTCCACATGCCCTCCGGGTGCTGCGTTGCGAATGTGCAGCTTCCGCAGTGCCTAGCGCGATCGATCTGACTTAAGATACGTGTCCAATCTATTCCCTTGCCCCCGAGGTGTCAATAGCGGGTTTTATACTTCGTGAACTATTGGAAACTACTACGGAATCTTGTTCGTAATAGGAACTAAATGCATATTCTTCTTGTCCGCGTGCTGATGCTCTTCGGAGCCGCCAGCCTGATGTTCGGGCAAGAAACCGGCGACGCTGAGCCGAGCTTCGGGACAACGGTCGTGCTGTCTGCCGGTCTGCGCGGGACCGTGTATTTGCTGGACAAAGACACGAGAGTCCTACCCGACTTTGAGCATGACGACCTCGAAAAGGCGGGCGAGATCTGGACAAACACACTGAATATTCCGCCTCGCCATTGGCGAGCGGGCTTTCCAGGCCTAACCGATCGATTCGAATGGTTCGCTATCGATTACCAAGGCCAGTTCTGGGTGGAAAATCCTGGCCGTTACAGCTTTGCATTGTTGTCGGACGACGGCTCGCGATTGTTCATTGATGGCACACCGGTGATTGACGACGATTGTGTACACTCGCCCGATCTGCGGGTCGCAGCGGTGAGGCTGGAGGGCGGCGTGCATCGCATTCGCGTTTCGTACTTCCAGGGGCCGCGCGATTGTCTCGCGCTACTGCTCGCGATTGCGGGACCCGAATATCGATGGCGAGTTTTCAACACCGCCGAGTTTGCACCGCCTCGCAATCCGGAGGAGTGGCATTATTCGGGTGCGAGTGCGATGACGATTGTTCCGGTGACGCCTGCGGAGGCGTCGCTCACGATGAAGTCGCTGTTCGCGAGGCTTGAGGAGAATGATCGCCGGGAGCGGTTCGTCATCAAGGCCGATTCCACACGAGGCTGCGCAGCGGACGCAGTGCGGTCGTGCGGGAAGTAGCTTTATGACAGTGTGTTGAGGCGGTGCTGCAGATAGCGCTGCTCAACGGCATTTTTCGTCAACGCGAGAGCACGTTGATAACAGAGCAGAGCTTCCCCGTTCCGTCCTTGGCGGCGCAACAGGTCTGCTTTGGCTGCATGGAATAGGTGATACGAATCGAGTTCGCCTCGGGCGTTCGCTTCATCGACCAACTGAAGCCCCCGCTCCAGCCCTTCGCTCATCGCGACGGCGACGGCGTAATTCAGCGTGACCGTTGCGGATGGCTGGTGACGGGCCAACTCGGCGTAAAGCGCGGCGATCTGCGCCCAATCGGTCTGCTGCGCCGTCTGCGCTTGGGCGTGCAAGCCGGCGATAGCAGCCTGCAACTGGTAGGGGCCCGGGCAGCGCATCTGAACGGCGCGATCGAGCACGGCCAAGCCCTCGTCGATGTGCCCCCGGTCCCACTTCGATCGATCCTGGTCCTCCAGCGGAACGAGGTCGCCCGCTGCATCCATCCTGGTATCGCGGCGCGAATCGTGCAGGATCATCAAGGCCAGCAAGCCGAGATTCTCGGGCGCGTTGGGCATGAGTTCGCACAGGACGCGCGCAAGACGAATGGCTTCGTTGCACAGATCACGCCGGACGAGCGCATCGCCGGAAGTTGCCGAGTAGCCTTCGTTGAAGATCAGGTAGAGGACGAATTGCACCGCAAACAGGCGTTCGGGTAATGCGGCGGGCGGAGGAATCTGATACGGGATGCGGGCTTCCTGGATCTTTCGCTTGGCGCGCACGATGCGCTGGGCAAGGGAGGATTCGGCTATGAGGAATGCTCGTGCAATCTCAGTCGTGGTCAAACCGCAAAGCGTCCGAAGCGTGAGCGCAATCTGCGACTCGCGGCTCAGCGCCGGGTGACAGCAGGTGAAGATGAGACTGAGCCGATCGTCTGAGCAGGCCTGCGGCATAGTTTGTTCCAGATCGGGAGGAGCGGCTTGCCCCGGCGATTCATAGCGTAGTTGATCTTCATGCTGGCGATGGGTTTGCTGTTTGCGAACCGTGTCAATCAGCTTGCGTTGAGCGGCAGTGGTGAGCCAGGCTGCCGGGTTTTCGGGCAAGCCCGTTTTTTCCCAACTCTGCAGTGCCGCCGCGAAGGCGTCCTGTAATGCTTCTTCGGCGAGATCGAAAGAGCGCGCGGTTCGGATGAGTCCGGCGAGAATGCGGCCCGATTCCCGCCGGAATAGTTCTTCCAGTTTCGCGTCTAGCTCAGACATTCCGAATGGGGCGAATTTCCACGCATCCGTGTAAGCCGAAGCAGGAGGTCGGAACCTTCGCTGCCCAGGCAATCGCCTCATCCAGATTTTCGCAGTCGAGAATGTAATAACCCGCGAGCTGCTCCTTGGTCTCCGCGTATGGCCCGTCGGTGAGAAGCACGCTTCCGTTCTCGACACGCACGGTGGTTGCGTTGCTTGAGGAGGACAGCGGGTCCGCGGCGCGGAAGACGCCGCGCTGCGATGTTTCTTGCATCAGGTCGCGATGACGATCCGCAATCTGCCGCATGGCTTCCGGATTGACAGCGGATTCGTCCTCGCGGCTGTAGATCAGTAGCATGTATCGCATTTCTGGGCTGTCAACCGCGCGGGAAGTCGGGGTGATTTTTCAACTCGCGGATCTGCGACACGTGACGAATCACGTGGTTGGCGCCGGCCAGCATCCATTGACAGCCGTCGAGACGCCCCAATGCGGGGTGAGGTTGCAGGCGCCCGCGGAACGGATGTGGCTGATCGAGCAGCGCGGCTGTTTCCGCGCGCGCTCGGTCGAACTGCGGCATCGCGTCCGCCAGCGAGAGCGTGTTGGAAGGCTCCGCGGCAGGCGGCGTCTTTGCCCTGAAATTGCGTGAACGAACTGCCGAGCGAATCTGCTCATCAAGGGCTTCATCCCCGCTTTCGGCGGCGCCCTGTTTGAGGGTATGGATGCGCTCGCCGACACGGTTCTCGACGAAGACAACATGCTCGACCGTCTCGGAGACGGACCACACATCGGGCGACGGCTTGAAGCGCCATTGCTCTTCCGTCAGACCGTTCAGTTCGCCGAATAATCCGTTGCGGCCTTCGGCGAGGTCGTCCAAAATCTGCTGCCGCTTTTCCGCGGTGAGGGCCTGACTCATTGTGGCTTCCATAGCGTCCTCCGTTAATCGAACTTCATGACAGGCCGGATCTCAACGGATCCGAAACGAGCGCCGGGTATCTCCGCGGCGATCTTGGCTGCTTGCTCGATGGAATCTGCTTCGACCAGATAGAAGCCCCCGAGCTGTTCCTTAGTCTCGGCGAACGGGCCGTCGGTGGTCAGGGTTTCGCCATTGCGCACGCGGATGGTCCGGGCGGTCTGGGTCGGTTGCAGCGCTTTACCGCCCTGGATCGCGTCCTTGTGGCGATTGCCGAAATCCAAGTACTGCTGGAGTTCGTCAGGATTGTAATTCGTCGCAAAGCGGGCTTCGTTTTCGTAGATCAGCAGTGCATATTGCATGAAGTCTGTCTCCTGTAGTGGCGACGGACCAGTTTACCGAAATCGACAACGAAGGAGAAAAATTTCAGGCGATTGGCTGGAAAGCGTCCTGCGCTTGGTCGTACTCGCACACGCCGCCGGTCCGGATATCGTAAATCCAACCATGCAGGAAAAGCCGCCCCTGCGCGACCCGGCCGGCGACGGAGGGATGGGTTCGGAGGTGAGCCAGTTGGAGCAAGACGTTTTCGCGCACAAGCCGCGATAGCACTTCGGCGTCCTCCGCGTCGGGATAGCGGGCTTGCACGATGCTGAGGGCAGCCTCCGCATTATGCAGCCAGCGATCGACTGTCGGCATACCGGCTACCGAGCGGCGGTCCAGGAGCGCTTTCATCGCGCCGCAGTCGGTGTGCCCGCAGATGACGACGTGACTGACGTTGAGCGCGAGTACAGCGTATTCGATCGCCGCCGAGACACCGCCGAGCATCTCTCCGTATGCAGGAGCCATGTTACCGATGTTGCGCGTGACGAAGACTTCGCCCGGGCCTGCTTGGACCAGCGCCTCTGGATCAACTCGGGAATCGGCGCAGGTAATAAATAGCGTGTGCGGTTGTTGCGGTTCGTTCGCCGCGCGCTCATAGCGCTCGCGGTTCTGGGCAAAGACCTCGCTGCGGAAGCGGCGGACGCCCTGGCGCAGCAGTTCTCCGTAATCGGTTTGCACCATCATTCGCCCTCGGCTTCCAGAAAGCGTTCGGCTTCGATGGCCGCCATGCAGCCCGCTCCGGACGCGGTAATAGCCTGCCGGTAGATGCGATCCTGCACATCGCCGGCGTGGAAGACGCCTGCAATGTTGGTGCGCGCGCCGCCGTGCGAAATGATGTACCCGTCGGGATCGAGATCCAGTTGGCCGGCGAAGGGTTTGGTGTTGGGAATGTGGCCGATCGCGACAAAGAAGCCATCGACTTCGCGATCGTAAGTCTCTTTCGTGACGAGGTTGTGGAGACGCACGCCGGTGACATGGCCCTTCTCGATGTCGAACACGTCCTTCACGACCGTATTCGCCACGATCGTGATCTTCGGGTTGGCCTTTACACGTTCCAGCATGATCTTCGAGGCACGAAAGGCTTCACTGCGATGCACCAGGGCGACTTCGCGTCCAAAGCGGGTCAGGAAGTTGGCTTCCTCCATGGCAGAGTCGCCGCCACCGATCACCATGATCTTCTTGTCGCGGTAGAAAAAGCCGTCGCATGTTGCGCAAGAGCTTACGCCATGACCGATGAGCTTTTGTTCATTGGGAAGATTGAGCCAGCGCGCTGACGCTCCGGTGGCGATGATGAGGGTGTGTGTCTTGATCTGCTCGCCGTCTTCGAATTCGAGCGTAAATGGCCGCTGCGAGAGATCCGATTTGACGACGCGGCCGTGGCGGAAGCTTGCGCCAAAGCGCTCGGCCTGCTGCTTCATGTTTTGCACCAGCCCAGGGCCCATGATGCCTTCGGGGAAACCGGGGAAGTTTTCGACGTCCGTCGTAATAGAGAGCTGCCCGCCGGGCTCATGGCCTTCAAATATGAGCGGCTGCAAATTAGCTCTGCCTGTGTAGATTGCGGCTGTGTTCCCGGCACACCCCGAGCCGAGAATGACCACTTTATGAATGTCCGTCATCCGAGGAAATATCTAGCGATGTGAAATGCGACCCAGGAACCAGAGTACGCTAAGGCCAACATGTAAGTGAACTGGAAGGCGGGCCAGCGCCACCCTCCTGTTTCGCGTTTTACCACCGCGAGCGTGGAGAAACACTGCATGGCATAGGCGAAGAAAACCAGCAGCGCGACGGCGCCTGCCGCGCTGAGATCGTGCCGGATGGCACTCCTGTAATCCGCTCGGCTGGTTTTCTTGAACGCCGTAGATGGTGCCAAGCGTGCCAACAATGACTTCGCGCGCCGCCAACGACGTAATAAGACCGATGCCGATCTTCCAGTTGAATCCGAGCGGCTCGAATGAGCAGGCTCGATGCCTTTGCCGATCATGCCGGCGAAGCTGTGCTCGAGATCCGGCATTTTGCCATGATTCAGCGGCAGCACGGTGAGCACCCAGATGACTACGGCAACGCCCAGAATCACGGTGCCCGCGCGCTGCAGGAACACTTTGCTGCGATCGACCAGGCGCAAACCGAGCGAACGGAAAGTGGGCAGGCGGTAGGGCGGCATTTCGAGAACGAATGCCGAGCCCTTGCTCTTCAAAATCGAACTTTTCAGCAGCGCGCGCGATCAGGATGGCAGTGGTGAAACCGAGCACATACAGCCCCAGCATGACGGCCGCGGGCAGAGACAACAACTTGCCGATGACGGGAATGTTGGGAACGAATGCCGCGATGATGAGCGTGTAAACGGGCAAGCGCGCCGAGCAGGTCATCAGCGGGGCGATCATGATGGTCGCCATGCGGTCGCGCTTATTCTCGATCACGCGCGTCGCCATGATGGCAGGGACGGCGCAGGCATACGCCGAGAGCAGCGGGATGAACGATTTACCCTGCAAGCCCGAACTTCGCCATCGTGCGGTCGGCGATGAGAGCGGCGCGGGCGAGATAGCCGGAGTCTTCGAGAATACCGATGAACAGGAACAGCAGCAGAATTTGCGGCAGGAAGACGACCACGGATCCGACGCCGCTCCAGATGCCATCGACGACGAGTGACCGGACGACGGTGTTAGGAATCAGATGACCGATCCAGCAGTCCGGAGACGTCGATGAGATTCTTCATGCCGTCCATGAGCGGCTGCGCCCAACTGAAGATGCTCTGGAAGACGGCGACGACAACGGCGGCAAAGATGAGGGGGCCGAAAACCGGATGCAGGAAAGCAGCGTCGAGCCGGCGCGTCCACAAAGGCGGTGCGGGCGCGCGATAAGAAGCGCGCGCGGCATGACCGGCGGCCCACTGGCGGCACTTAGGAATGTCCTGCAGCACCGGCAATTCCACCTTTGGAGGCGGGCTGTTCAGGCGTACGGCGGTGCCTAAGAGAAACTGTTGAATGCCGTCGAGTCCAACGCCCTTCGCCGCGCTGATAAGCGACACCGGGCAGTCGAGTTCGGCGGAAAGAGCGGCTACGTCCACTTTGCCGCCGCGCGCGTCGAGCTCATCGCTCATGTTCAGCAGGATCAGCGTGGGCAGCCGGAGGCTGAGAATGGGCGCGGCGAGCACGAGGTGGCGGCTGAGATTGGTCGAGTCGAGGATCAGGATGACGGCATCGGGCTTGGGGAAATTCGGCTTCTCGCCCTTGAGCACATCGTGTGTGACCTGCTCGTCCTCGGCGCGCGGATGTAAGACTGTAGACGCCCGGCAGGTCGACCAGAAAGACCTCGTACGGTTCCTTCAGTTTGGCTTTGCCGATACGGTGCTCGACGGTGACGCCGGGGAAGTTGGCGACTTTTTGGCGCAGGCCGGTAAGTCGGTTGAAGAGGGTGGATTTGCCGGCGTTCGGAGGACCGACGATGGCCACGATGATGTCGCGCTCATGCGCGGCGCGTCGGAATCGGTATCGACGGGATTAGGGAGAATTCCGGCGCGCGGGGCGTCGCCGTGGCAGCCGCTCATGAGAGAACAACCAAGTCGCTTTCCGGATCGCGGCGGATGTACATGCGCGCGGCGGTTTCGTTGCGAATCGCGACTTCAGAGCCATCGACACGAAAGACGCGGGGCCCCCCGCCGGGTGCGCGCCGGGCAGGCACGACTTCATTGCCCGGTAGAAATCCAAGCTCCATCAGCCGGCGAGCCATATCTTCCGGCAGATCCAGGCGGTCGATAATGCACCGCTGGCCAGTTGGAAGATCCGCAAGTGTATGAACTGCATGAGGTTTTGCGACCCCACGCGCGCTGCTTCTCAACGCCATTTGAATATCCGACCTTTTTAGTATGACATGCCCTGACGAGGCACACAAATCCGGGCGGAACGGCCCAAGCTGGGGCTGCTTCAGGGGGCGCCGCGGGTGCATGACCCACGCCATCCGGATCCACGGTGGAGCTTCAAATGAAATCGACTAGGCCCGCACAAAGGCGTGTGCACATTTAACAGCAACAATCAGACGTTCAAAATCGAGCGGTTTGGTCACGAAGTCTCTGGCGCCCAGGGCTAAGCAGCGGGCACGATCCTCGTCGAGAGCAGATGAGGTGAATACGACCACGGGAATTTCGTTCAGCAGAGCATCCGCCTTGATGATCTCTAGAACTTCGATTCCGTTGAGCTTTGGAAGGTTCAGGTTCAACAGAACCAGGTCCGGACGCGGGGCATTTTCAAATGGAGTTCGGCGACGAAGAAAATCTAATGCCTGCTGGCCATCGACGGTTCGCAAAAGGATGGCGTCATTATTTGCCTCTCGGAACGCCAGCTTCAATAGGTGATAGGCGGAATCATCGTCTTCAACCGCAAGGACAACCGTGGCCGGGCTCTCTGTATGCTTTCCCACTACTTCCTCGATTTCGCCTCGGAGCCGCAGCGGGTCTGAAGTGAGCCGAGTATAGCATCTGTGTACGATTCGGGCGCGATATAGTAGCGATACGTTAAGCAGTTGCCACGTTCCGATTTGCTTGCTCGCGCTGGCTACCTTCGCCCCAGCAGCTACGCCGGCCTCCGCGCCAGTGGACTTCAACCGGCAGGTCCGGCCGATCCTTTCCGACAAGTGTTTCCTCTGTCACGGGCCGGATGCGGGGACGCGAATGGCCAATCTTCGGCTGGACATCGAGGAAGGCGCGCTGGCACAGCGGAAGAACGGCGCTCCGGTAGTCCCGGGCAAGCCGGACGAAAGCCTGCTGATCAAGCGCATTTATTCGGACAATCCGGGGTTCCGGATGCCGCCCGTGTTCTCTCATAAGACGCTCACGGACGAGCAGAAAGATATTTTGCGGCGTTGGATTGAGCAGGGCGCGAAATGGAACCGGCATTGGGCGTTTGTGCCGCCGAAGAAAGCGCCACTCCCTGACGTGAAGAATGCGGCGTGGCCGCGCAATGAGATCGACCGTTTTGTGCTGGCGAGTCTGGAGGCGAATGGGCTTTCGCCTGCTCCCGAAGCGGACCGCCGCACCCTGATTCGCCGCGTGACGCTAGATCTTACAGGACTGCCGCCAACGCCGGAGGAGGTGCGCGCGTTTGTCAGGGACAAATCACCCGATGCCTACGAGAAGGTAGTGGATCGCTTGCTTGCCTCGCCGCATTACGGCGAGCAGCGAGCACATTACTGGCTGGACGCGGCGCGCTATGCCGACACGAACGGACTCCACTTTGACAACTACCGTGAAATGTGGACCTGGCGCGATTGGGTCATCAAGGCATTCAACAGCGACATGCCGTTCGACCGCTTCACGATGGAACAACTGGCGGGCGATCTACTTCCGAACGCGACCATGGATCAGAAAATCGCGTCCGGCTTCGAGCGTAATAACGTGACGACGGATGAGGGCGGCGTCATCCTTCCGGAAGTCGAAGCCATGTACGCCAAAGATCGCGCGGATACGGCGGGCACCGTGTTCCTGGGCTTGACGGTCGGGTGCGCGACGTGCCACGACCACAAGTTCGATCCGATTTCGCAGAAGGATTACTACTCGCTCACGGCGTTCTTTCGTAATACGACACAGCCGACGATGGACCTCAATGTCGAAGATACGCCGCCGTCGATTTATGTTCCGGATGCCAAGGATCGTAAAGAATGGGCGAGAGTTGAGCGCCAGCCGGGATGCCTTACGGGCGCAACTCGCGACGAAGGAGCATGACGCAATACAGAACATCGCCGATTGGCTCGCCACGGCGCAGAAGGCGATTCCGGCGTACACACCGGCGGGGCAGATGTTCTCGCTGGGCCATACCGGTCTGCCCGGCAGTGTAGATGCCGCGGAGTCTGCCGATATAGGTGGTAAAGCAGTGCGTCTGAAACCCGGAACACAGATTTCGGTTGAAGGAGAAGCCCCGGTTTCGAGCGACAAACCGTTCACGATTGCAGCGTGGATTTCGATACCGAACACGAAAAAGGACACGCTGCTCGCGAGCGAGACGGAGAAGGTTTCCGGCGGCGGATCCGATGAGAAACGGAAGCAGGGCTGGACGCTTCGCGTGGACAAGGGGAATCTCGGGCTGTACGACCTTGCTCCTGAAATCGAGATTCACGGGCCGGATGGGAAGAGCATCAGCGCGCGGCCTCTCCCGAATACAAGTTTGCGCCCGGCGCGTGGTATCACGTCGTCGCGACATACGACGGCGGCGGGGACCGGCGCGGGCTGAGTATGTATGTAAACGGCGCTCCGGTATTCGTCCTGGGGCGTCCAGAGGATGCTCCGCGGCTGGCGGCCGTCATGCATATAGCGAAGCCGATCCAGTTAGGCGATTCGAATAAGGATGCGGCTGAGTCCGGAATCGCCGATCTGCGCGTACTGAATGCGATGGCGGATCCCCAGGAAGCGGAATTGCTTTATCGCGCGACCAGAATTGACGGGGCGGTGGCGAAGGCACGGCAGGATTTGTCGGCGATGGACACGGATGCCCTTGCCACTTTCTATGTTCAGACGCTAGATCCCGCGGCTGCTCCGCTGGTCAGCCGGTTGCATGCGGTGGATGGCTCGCCTATACGAGATTCGCAGGCGGTCGGCTACGGCGCTCGTCATGCAGGAGCGGACGGATGCGCAACCGGTCGCGCACGTTCTTTATCGCGGGCAATATGACCAGATGCGAGACGAAGTGCATCCAAATACGCCAAGCGTGCTGCCGCCGATGACGCAATCGATGCCGCGCAACCGGCTAGGGCTTGCGATGTGGATTGTGGATCCGGGAAATCCGCTGACCGCGCGTGTGACAGTCAATCGTTTCTGGCAGGAGATTTTCGGGACCGGGATTGTGCGGACGGTGGAGGACTTTGGATCCCAGGGCGAGCCGCCCAGCCATCCGGAACTCCTCGATTGGCTGGCGGTGGACTTCCGCGACTCGCATTGGGACGTGAAGCGCATATTCAAGTTGATGGTGATGTCGGCAACGTACCGCCAATCGGCGGAAGTAACGCCGGACAAACTCGCGAAAGATCCGCAAAATCGTTTGCTGGCGCGCGGCCCGCGTTTTCGCATGGATGCCGAGATGGTGCGCGATTACGCTCTGTTCGCCGGTGGACTTCTGCGGCCGGAAGTAGGCGGCCCGAGCGCTAAACCGTATCAGCCATCGCGCATCTGGGAAACGGTTGCGATGGACCAAAGCAACACTCGCGTGTATCAGCGCGATGACGGCACGAACCTGTACCGGCGGAGCTTGTATACGTTCTGGAAGCGGGCAGCGCCTCCGCCATCGATGGATATCTTCAATGCGCCTTCGCGCGAGACCTGCACGGTGAGGCGCGAACGAACGAATACGCCGCTGCAGGCGCTGGTCACAATGAATGACGTGCAGTTTGTGGAAGCGGCGCGCGCACTGGCCCAGAATGCACTGGAATCGCAGCGGCGGTTGAACGGCGAACTGGATTTCATGGCGAATCGCGTACTGGCGCGACCGCTCGACAAGCAGGAGGCAAGCGTGCTGACCAACGCCTATCGCGATTTTCTGACTTACTACTCATCGGCTCCGGATGACGCCCGCAAACTGCTGCACACAGGAGCTTCTTCGCCCGATGCGAAGTTGCCGGTCGCGCAGTTTGCGGCGTTGACCATGACCGCGAATACACTTCTGAATTTGGACGAAACACTGGTGAAGTAGGGCAACACGATGGATCCCGCCAACGAGAGCATTCTGGTTGAAACGCGCCGGCAATTGCTGGCGAAAGGGGCGCGCGGACTAGGGGCACTCGCACTCTACACGCTGCTCGAGCGGCACGCGCGAGCCGCAAGCGAGAAGAAAGCGGTCGGCGGCCTGCCCGGGTTGCCGCACTTCCCTGCTAAGGCGAAACGCGCCATATATCTGCATATGATGGGCGCTCCGCCACAAATGGAGACGTTCGATTACAAGCCGGGTATGGCGACTTGGTTCGACAAGGATTTGCCGGATTCGATCCGCCAAGGCCAGCGTCTGACGACGATGACGTCCGGACAGTCCCGGTTTCCGATCGCGCCTTCGATCTTCAAGTTCGCGCAACACGGGCAAGCAGGCACCTGGGTTTCGGAGCTACTGCCATACACGGCAAAGATGGCGGACGACATCGCTGTGGTCCGTTCAATGAACACGGACGCCATCAATCACGATCCGGCGATCACATTCATGCAAACCGGATTCATGATTGCGGGAAAGCCCTGCGTGGGGTCGTGGATCGCGTACGGACTCGGCAGCATGAACCAGGATCTGCCCACGTTCGTGGTGCTGAATGCGACGCACTCGAATCCGAAGGCGAACGTGCAGGCGATCTCGGCACGGCTGTGGAGTTCCGGGTTTTTGCCGGGCAAGTACTCGGGCGTTGCGCTGCGCTCGGGCGGCGATCCCGTCCTCTATATCAACAATCCGGAGGGAGTTCCGGCGGGTATCCGGCGGCGCATGCTCGACGCGACGGGTGAGTTGAATCGCATGGAGATGGCCAGAATGGCCGATCCCGAGACGGAGGTGCGCATTGCTCAATACGAGATGGCGTTCCGTATGCAGTCGTCGGTTCCGGAACTGACTGACATCTCCAAGGAACCGGAGAGCACGTTTCAGCTCTATGGCGACGATGCGCGCAAGCCGGGCACGTTTGCGCATTGCTGTTTGATGGCGCGGCGAATGGCGGAGCGCGACGTTCGATTCGTGCAGGTGTATCACCGCGGCTGGGATGTCCACAGTGACTTGCCGTCCGTGCTGCCCAGCCAATGCCGGGACGTCGACCAAGGCGCGTACGGGCTGGTTCAAGACTTGAAGGCGAGAGGGCTGCTGGATGACACGCTCGTGATCTGGGGTGGTGAATTCGGGCGAACTATTTATTGCCAGGGCAAGCTCACAGCTTCCGATTACGGTCGCGATCATCATCCGAAGTGTTTCTCCATCTGGATGGCGGGCGCGGGGATCAAAGGCGGCTCTGTGTACGGAGAGACGGATGAGTTCTCTTACAACATCGTCAAAGATCCGGTCCACATCCGCGATCTCAACGCGACGATCCTGCACCAATTTGGCATCGAAGATACGCGCTTCACTTTCAAATACCAGGGCCTGGATCAAAAACTGACGGGCACCGAAAAGCGCGCCATTGTGGTGAAGGATATTCTTGCCTGATATGTCATTTTCACGCCGTTCGTTTCTGTTTGCGGTGGGTGGCGGGGCCCCGCTGATTCTGGGAGCGTCGGACAAAGCCGGAACGCGCAAGCCTGTTCTGGGCTCGGGCGAATACGTGTTCGAAGTTACGCACGACTGGGGTGAACTGCCCGCAGATATCAAATACGGCAATACGCATGGGGTCTGCGAAGACGCGCATGGGAATATCTACGTTCATCACACGGTCAATGCCTTGAGCGAGAGCAGCGACTCGATGGTCGTGTTTGACCATAACGGCAAGTTTGTCCGGAGCTGGGGCAAGGACTTCAAAGGCGGCGCGCATGGGCTGCTGATCCGCACGGAAGGACGCGAGCAGTTCCTTTATTTGTGCGATACAAAGCGCGGGCTGGTGGTGAAGGCGACGCTCAAGGGCGAAGAAGTATTTAGCATCGGGTATCCGGTCGAGTCGGCAGCGTATGCACCAAATGCCGATGGCTCGCGCAAGAAGTACAGTCCGACAAACCTCGCCGTAGCGCCAAATGGGGACATCTATGTGGGTGACGGCTACGGCTCCAGTTTCGTGAACGTTTACAACGCGCAAGGAACATACTTGAAGACGTTCGGGGGCAAGGGGTCGGAGGCCGGACAACTTGACTGTCCCCATGGCATCGTCCTTGATACGCGCCCGGCGGAACCGATCCTGATGGTGGCGGACCGAGCCAATCACCGCATTCAGACATTCAATCTGGCGGGTGCGCATCTGGGCTTTCTTTCCGGCACAAACCTGCCGTGCACCTTCGACTTCAACAAGCAAGGCGTCGTGGTCGTTCCGGATCTAGGGGCTCGGGTGACGCTGCTCGATGCGCAGAACCGGGTCATTGAGCACCTCGGCGATGACTCAGAGCGCCACGATTGGGAACGCGTGCGGAAACTGGACCGCAGCGCGTTTACGCCCGGCAAGTTCGTGTGCCCTCACGGAGCGTGCTTCGATCATAAAGGCAATATTTTCGTAGTCGAGTGGGTGGAAGTCGGGCGCGTCAGCAAACTGCGGCGTGTTTGAGCTCCGATTCGGTTTCTAGGAGTTTGTTGACAAACTCCGGTTTCCAGAAAAACGCGCACCCTAAGTCGCTGATTCCGCGAAGCGGAATGTTATGAATCGCGCGTTTTTCAACAAGTTTCTAGATTACTGGGCGGTGGGGACCCGTTCTTGCGCGGGGAGCGCGTACTCTTTTAGGGCGGTTGCAAGTGCCGCCATCGTGACCGGCTTCGTGACGTAGCCGTCCATGCCGGATGCAAGGCATCTTTCACGATCGCCAGCCAAGGCGTGCGCCGTGATGGCGACGATCGGCGTGTGGCGGGGTAAAACGCGCGTGGGCTTCCATTCCGATACACCCTCTTCGACCTCGCGGATGTGCCTGGTCGCTTGCATGCCGTCCATACGGGGCATCTGGACATCCATGAAGATCAGATCAAAGTCTTCGGAAAGCCACGCTTCGACCGCCTCTTGACCGTCGCCGGCGAGCCGTACTGCGCAGTGCAGCTTTTCGAGCATCCGAATAGCGAGTTTCTGATTAACCGGATTGTCTTCCGCCAGAAGAATTCTCAATTGGCCCGCTGGAGAGTCATTTGCATCCATGGATTCGCTCGCTGGCCGGGTTCGTTGCGGTTCTACGGCGGCTCGCTGGCCCTTCATGGTCTCAAGCAATTGATACAGATCGGCACGCCGGATGGGTTTCCTCAAGAGTCCACCGAAGCCGTCGTGAAGGGGTTCGACTTTTCCGGTCGCCAGTAGCGCGATGCGCTGCCGGCTGGCTCCTCGCTCAACCAGTTCGGTAGCGGTACGCACGCCATCCATGCCGGCCATTTCGATGTCAATCAGATAGGCGTCAAAAGCTGGGGCGGCGCTGAAGATCTTCGAGCGCCTGCGGTCCGCTTGACGCTGTAGCGACGATCGCGCCTGATGGCGTGCAGTTCCGTCTCAAGGACTTTGACGCTGGCCGGATTATCATCCACTACAAGCACGCGCATTCCATAGCAATTGGGCGCGGCGGGTGCGAGCGATTTCCTGCGACGGCAAGCGCCGAAGCGGGCAGCAAATCGGAAAGTGCTACCGCTGCCAGGGTCACTTTCCACCCACATGCGGCCACCCATCAGCGTGACGAGCCGTGATGAAATCGAGAGTCCCAGGCCGGTGCCGCCAAATTGGCGCGTGGTGGAACTATCGGCTTGAGAGAAGCTTTCAAACACGATTTTCTGTTTTTCTTTGGGGATGCCGATTCCTGTGTCAACGACTGCGAATTGGAGTTCGACGTCTGCGGATTCGGGCGACTCTCCGGTAAGCGTGACCTCGATGCGAATGTCACCCTTAGGCGTGAATTTGATGGCGTTTCCGACTAGGTTATTGAGTACCTGGACCAAGCGGAACTGATCGCCAATGATCGTATCCGGTATGGCGGGATCGATGAGCAGTGTCAACTCAAGCTGTTTGCGATGCGCCTGAACCGCCAACGCCTGCACGGCGTCACTGAGACATTCCCGGAGGCGGAAATCGGCCGACTCTAAAGTAAGTTTTCCCGCTTCGATCTTCGAAAAGTCGAGTACATCGTTGATAACCATGAGCAGCAGTTCCGCCGAACGCCGCATAGTCGAGATGTATTCGAACTGTTCGGTATCGAGGGTGGTGCCGAGCACCAGTTCCGCCATACCGATGATGCCGTTCATCGGCGTGCGGATCTCGTGGCTCATGTTGGCCAGGAATTCACTTTTCGACCGGCTGGCGTTTTCGGCTGTTTCCTTGGCCAGCTTGAGTCCCTCTTGCGACTCTTTCAGATCGGTGATGTCGATAGCGATGGATTCCAGCAGTGTTTCGCCATCGATCATCACCTTCCCGATGTTCTCCATCACCCACACGATGCGCCCGGTTTCGGAACACAAGCACAGTTGATGGGTGACGCCAGTTTCCTCGCCTTCCGGAATGTGGCGCTGCTCGGGGTCGTCGTGGACATGGAAATCCCAGTAACAGCGTCCGATGAGCGCCTGCTTGTCCTGGAGGTCCAGCAGCTTTGCAAAAGCCGGATTACAGTCGAGGATCGCGCCATCGGGACGCCACAGGAGCACGCCGGCGAGGTTGCGTTCGAAGAGCCGCTGATATCTCGATTGCAATCGATTTTCGCGCTCCAGCTTAGAGCGGATCATCTCGGTTTGCTGGAACACACGGCGCCGCAGGATGGAGGCCCAGAGTAGGGATGCGAGGACGGCCGCTGCCATCAGGGCCAGCGTCCACAATGCGCGCTCTAAGGTAAGCCAGCTCCTCTCGAGGATTTGGACATCGCCGGCCGAGCGCAACAGAAGTTCGGCGGTTCGCGAATCAGCACCTTTGCCAGTTGCGGGCGCCCATACGCCGGTAACGCTGACGCGGTGTCCAGTGATCCAACGCGCTAAGTGGTCCGCGGCGAGCTTACGATCGAGCGTGGCTACCACGTTTCCACGAGTTGTTTCGATGAATAGGGCCGTGCGATCACCCGTCTCGATGTGATTCACAAGCGTGCCGCCTACGCTCACCAATTGACCGGCCTCTCTGGGGATGGAACTATCGCTCGGGGACTCGAGCTGCAGCTTCGCCGCGGATTTCCGAAGGACGAAATCGGAAATGCAAACGCCTGCCGGATCGCGCGTAACGAAACCCGCCACATCGACCGTGTCGCCCAAATGGGCAGATCCGTCCAGCGCGCCCTTGATCAGAATTGCGCCGGTTTTGTCCTCCAGATAGAACGACACACCCGGCTGTATATACGTGATCTCTCCGGTAATGTGGACGCGCCGGTCGGATGGCGAGTGGACGCTCGAAACTTCCGCCGTGCTCGCGACGGGTTTTGAAAACGGGTCGGCGGGAGCGGCCTTCAGCACCTTCAACCAAGAAGGATCGGGAACAAAGATCTGTACGCCTTTCGGTTTGAGATTGCCATCGAGAAGGACCGCGGCGACTCCGAGGACGTGGACGCGCGAATCCGGCCACAGCGCTGGATTCTGCGGGGCGTCGCGCATCGTAATTTGCAGTGACTGCCGGCCATCAGAAAGCTTAAGGAGCAGGTGGTTATCGACGACTTCAGCGGTGCGAATCACACCTTCGGTCTCGACCATCACGCTGTCGAAATCACCCAGATCCTGATTCAGCGTGCGAATGTCCGCTGAGCGGGCGGGCGGCAAAGCAGTCCGTCCAAGCACGTTCACGACCGGATGATCGATAATGGGCCCGGCGTCTCCCGGTTTGGAGTGGGCTTCGAGCTCTATCAGCGAGCCTTCAGGTATCTGCTTAAAGAAGGAATGGGCATCGACGTAACTAGCCCCGCTTGCATCCTGGATGAAGAGGATGCCCCAGCGAGGATCGCTGTACGTCACAACGGCTTTGACACGAACGCTATAGTGACGAGCCGCTTCTTGCATCGAGATATGGCTCACCTGCCGCACCGTGGTCAGTGTGCGATGCGGGTCCTCGGCGCGAATCTGCGCATTGCAAATGCGAAGTGCGACGACGCAGGTGAGTGTTCCGGCAACGGCGAGCCTTCGCCGCGCTGAGGGCGTCATGTTGACCTTATCGGCTGAACGGACGGGGAGATGAGGGGTGTTCCCTGGCCAGAATATTCCGAACGGGTGGCCCTCTCAGGCCATGAAAAATAAAGGGCTGGGTGACTCAAACGCGTGACTCGAAGAGGAGAGGCTAGCCCTCTAGACCCTGCCGTGGTATAGTCCATGCGTTCTTGACCGGAGATGTTGTGATAGATGTCAAGTCCTCATAGATCGCAACTGGATCCAACGCTTGAAGAAATTTTGAAGCTTTGGACCGATTTCAACGCCTCGCTCGATCCGGAGGAGGTGTACAGCAAGGCCTGCAAGGCAGCCGTTGAGCTCACCGGAAGCGATCGCAGCAAGTTTGTGCGATTTGACGGCGATTTCACGTATGGAACGGTCTGCAACGAGTATGTGCGGGAGGGTCTTTCGGACTACCCGTATTGGCGACCGGCGCAAAACAGGCGCATTCGGATCCAGGGCGTTCCTGAAGAGCAGCCCTTGTTTGAGGGAAAGATCGTGCAGCACGAGGATGTACGGATTTTGCCTCCGGGGGTGTTCAAGGACAATCTCACAGATCTTGGGATCAAGTCGATATTGATTGTGCCGGTTCGCTGGAAGGACTCCATGCTGGGTTCGTTCAGCATCGAAGGAGTGGAACGCGAGAGGAGTTTTAACTCGCGTGATGTACAGCTCTGCCGGCTGATAGCGGACGCAGTGGCGCAAGCTCTGGAGAACTCCAGGATCTACAAACGAGAGTGCTACCGGCGAGAGCTTTTGGGCCGTCTGGATGCCAGCCGTACGCAACTGATGGGTGCGCGTGACGAGTTGGAGTTGCGCAAACGCGTGCGGGATTTGGCGCAGCAACTTTGCGGATGGAAGACGAGTGCGCTGTTTCGGTACGTGGAGCCGACGAATGCGTTGCAGTTCGTTCCGAATCAACTGAGCGCGGATACGCCTGCCGATCCCGGTTCTGTGTCGCTAGAGGACAGTACTCATTGGTTAGTCGGAGAGTTGCGCGATCCGACAGAGCGCAGGCCTGCCATTTTGCGTCGCAAGGAACGCGCTCAAGTATTTGCACGTGACAACCTGCTTGCTCCGTTCCAGCAGGCGGCTGTATTGAGGATCAACCGATTCGGGAAACTTGATTCGGCTGTCGTGTTGCTGGATGACAGCGCCGAGCGGGACTTCGAGGACACTGAGCTCGAGTACTTGACGGAGTTCACGGCACGAGCCGTTACAGCGATCGAACGGGAAGAAGGTTGGAACGCGGTAGAGCAAAAGCTGGTTCGACTCATGCTGCCGCTGCTAGGCCCGACACCCGTGACGGAGAGCGATCTCCAACGTACCCTGTACCGGTTTCTGACGATCGTAACCGCTGGCTTTGGGCTCCGGTTCAATCGCGCCGCCGTGCTGCTTTTGAATGAGAACCGCGATGCTCTCGTTCCCCGGTTCGGCGTGGGGCAATTCGAGCAGCGTGAGTGGAAGGAGCGCTGCGACGCCGACGCGAAAGAGGACGCCAACAAACTGGACCAATGGCTTTCGGGCGCTTACGACGAGCCGTACTCGACGCCTTTGGAGATTTGGGCACGGCACGAGCCGGCGTTCTCGCTGTCGGACCCGGAAGCGGCAGTATTCGCGCCGAACTCTGCAGGAATCGGCAGTGACCTCTTAGCATCCGCGGAGGAACGGGAGTCACTTCCGCCGAGGTTCAGAGAAAGATGGAATTCCGCCAGCCCGGTCGTGCTGGTTCGTTTGCACGACGATACCGACTCGATCGGGTTGCTGGTAGCCGACAACGAGTTCACGCGGCGTCCTGTAAATGAGGATTTGGCGATTCTGCAAGTGTTCTGCAGGCTGGCAGCGCAGACGATCGCCAGTTATGCACACCAGCAACGCGTTGAAAAGATCAATGCGTTGTTCAAGCGAATGAGCGACATTAAAACGGAGGAAAAATTCAGCAGCCTGACACCCATGGAGGTGCTTCAGCGGATTGTCGATGAGGTGGAGAGGGCATTTGAAGCACCGGCAGCGGGCATACTGACGATCGACGAGCACGGTGCGGCGAAAATACAGCACGCCAGCCGTCTGGAGTGGTTCTCGCCCGTCGAGGTGCTTGCATGGAAAGACGTCTGGACGCAGGTGGACAAGGCTCCACTGAGTAAGCTCGCCGAAGACGAAGAGATTCATCCGGCGTTGCGGGCTCGGGGGATCCACAGCATCGTCTACTTGCCTTTGTCGCAGCACGGGCGGTGTGTTGGGACATTAGTGGTTTTTCCGGCCCGCCCGTCGGATGCAAGGCGGTTCGGAGCGACTACGATCCAGCGCTACGCCGATGAGGCGAGCCAAGTCTATAACTCGTGGTTCACTCTTCACTTTCTACGCGACCTGGACGCGGCCGTGCAGGGCATGGTCGAAGAAGTTTCGCGCGGCAGTACTGTCGATGGCAGTCGCTGAACAGGATTCGCGACACAAAGCTGTTCACAGCATGCTCGCGAGCGGCGAAACAGCTTTTCAATGCGAAACTTCTGACATTTTGGCCGTACGACGTACGCAGCGATGCGTTCTTGCCTATGGCTCGCGCCGGTTTCAAGGATGAACTGCCATACCCGCGAGAAAACGGTCACACCAGGCGAATTCTGCGGGAGGGCTATCATGCAATACCGGACGTCCGTTTGGCAAAGGCGGAACTGCAGCCGCGTACGCTCGAGTTTCTCAAGGAAAAGGGACAAGGAAGCGTACAGAGTATCGCCATAGGTCCGGAGAAAACCGTTTGGGAGTTCTATATCTCACCTATGACGACCCGCGCGATTTCAGCTATGGCGCGAAACAGAGGCTAGACGCGTTTGCGAGAAACGTTGCGCCGGTGCTGCAGAGCGCGAGAGCGTTAGATAGCGGCCGCGAACTGCTGGGCGCCGCCGAAGAAGTGAGCCGGGTGTTGGCCCTGGGCCACGAGATGCAGGTGCTGAACTCCGTCGCCGCTCGGACCCGCAGCTCCGTGAGATGTTACTCAGTCACGATTTTCACGTTGGATGAACATGGCCTTCCGAAATTCCCTCCCGCAAGCGTAGAAGGGGCCGATATTACAGCGATCGTCGCTCACGACCGGGAGGATGCGGACGAGATCATACCGAAGTTGATGCAGAAACGAGAGATGACGATCGCCAGAAACGCGAGTGAAGTGCAAAAGATCTTCGGCACAAAATTCGTCGCTCGCGAACAGATTCAGACGACGTTCGCCGCGCCGCTGTTCTTTCATAACAGGCCAGCCGGCATCCTGTTTGCGAGCTTTCGGAACGAGCTTCCCGAACGTGAAATAGAGCCGGTGAAGAATCTGATCTCCCTGTTTGGAAATCAGGCTGCAGTCGCAATCGGAAACGCGGCTCGTTTCCGCGGATTGGAATCTCTTACGTCGAAGTTACTGGGCGCAGATCCACAAAAGGGCGTTTTTCGCATCGCTTCTGAGTTCCTGATGGACGAACTACAGCCGACCCACTGCACGTTTGTAATGCGGGAAAACCAGCAGTTGCGAGTGGTCGCGCAGGTTGGGTGGTCATCCGCGCTCTTCAAAGAGGTCATCGAAGAAGATTCACACGCAGGCTTCACGATCCGAACCGAAGAACCCAATCACTTCGAGGATGTATATGCAGCGATGCGCGATCCGGCCTTCGCCGGCTTCCACGCGCCGCAGCGAATGCTGGATGCGGGGATCGTTTCGGGTTTAGCCGTCCCGCTGCGGTTTGGCAATACCATACATGGCGCGGTTCTACTGCACAGCACGAGCCGGCGCAATTTTGACGACGAGGACGCCCTGTTCGTCGGGCTGGTGGCTAACGAGACAATGTCCGCGCACCGCAGCATGACGATGCTGCGGCGATCGTTGGCACAGTATCGCGTCGCTGAGGCAATCGCCAAGGCCTCGCAGACGCGCAGTGCCGAGGGCGGTCCTGGATGGAAAGACGCGCTCGATCCGAAGTGCGTCCTGGATGAGACCCTTCGGGTTTGCCTGGAGTCTCTTACCGACGGCGCCGGGCAGCCAAAGGCATCGGCCGGTTCCATTGAGCTACGCGAACCGAAGCTGGTGACTGCTTCGATCGAGCCAGACACTGGAGTGGCCGTATCCGAAAGCATTGCTGAAGACCTAACGGACGGCCGTCGGGTGATGGGGCGCATCGAACTCTGGAATTTTGCGAACCGGATCTTCGATGCGGACGATCGGTTGTTAGTCAAGAATATTGCGACCCTATTGACCTTGTTCGCGCGGCAAATGGAGGAACAGGATCGAGTCCTGAAGAATCTCGCAACGACGACACACGAATATCAGCGCTGCGATGACGCGATCAAAAAAGCAATGCTATTGCTTGAGGATGCCGGCCTGAACGAAGATCAACGCGAGGAGCTCACTTACATCAAGGACGCGTTGTTGCGACTGGAAGATCATCACGACAAAATGACTTACACGGTTAAGGTGCTTACTGGCCAACTGGCTCCGAATCTAGCACCTCGCGACGTCATGGAAGTGCATGAACTACTGCGTAAATGCCGCGATCGATTCACGGACAATGCGGCCATCGACAAAGTACAACTTGCGCTGCTGGATCCGGGTCCCGACATGCGAGCGAAACGCGTAAACGTGGACGGGGAGCTTCTTGCGGTGGTGTTCAACAATCTATTCGGAAACGCTCTCAAATTCAGCGCTGCGGGGCAATCTGTAACCTGCTCTGCGCATGTGCGCGGCAAGCAACTTCGGATAGAGTTCGTCGATCAAGGTCCGGGCATTCCCGAACCTGCCAGGCAAAGAATTTTCGACCCATGGGTGCAGGCGGAGGAGCATGCCAAGTACCAGACGAAGAGCTTTGGCGTGGGGTTATTTGTGTCGAAGAGGATCACGCAAATGCAGGGCGGCGACTTGACCGTTGAGACCCCGGTTTCGAATGCCCGGGGCAGCCGATTCACAGTCGCTCTGCCACTTTGCGACGCCGGTTTGTATGTCTAAGAAGGTGGTCTTTTGCATTGACGATCAGAAGGCATTTCTGAGCACAATGAGGACCATTCTCGGTCAGGCATTCGCCGCTGCAGGAGTCGAAGCCGAGATCTGTTTGTTCGATCGCGGCGAAGAAGCGCGCGCCGCATGGCTGCGCAGATCGCCGGATGGAGTGTTCCTGGATTTTGGAATGCCAAGACCAGATGGCAGGGACCTGCTGCTGTGGTGGAAGCGCCATTCTGAACTGGCAGATTGTCGTGTTGTTGTCCTCTCGTACCTGGAAGACAACAGGGCTGAAGCGGAGAACGAAGGCGTCGAATTCTGGAACAAACGCGAGCCGTTAGATAAGCACCGGCAAAGGATCGGGAATCTGATCAATTCCCTGCCCCGCTATCGAAAGCCCTTTTCGGAGCACATGCTCGGGCTCGATATCGCTCCTGGTGAGCGAATAAAGGCACGCGTGTTTGGCAACGACGGCAGAGATGAGAGCTCGAACCTGCCATTAGCGGCCTCGTTCGCAAACGACGAGGACGAAATTGATGATTTCTTTCGGGCCGAAGAGTGGCGCACGAAACTGCAGCGTCGTGGGCAAAAGCTTTACCGCGAAGTATTCGCGGATCCGCTGGAAGGGCTTCTATGGCAAACGCGGACTGCGGCTGGAAAAGAAGAGAACCTGCGATTGCGCTTTTCGACACAGTTCACCCGATCTGGTGCTGGCTTTGAACTTCTTTTCGACCGTCCAGCGGAGACCGGCGGCAAATTTCTCTCGCTCACGCATCCCATGGCGTGCTCGATTCTGGGTCTATCGCCTCATCGAACCTTCAGAAAAGTGAATCGGAGCAAATTGAACGACCTAGCCAGAGAGGGTTCACGATTGCACGCTCTGTTCGTTGCCGCCAACTTGAAAGGTACGTTGCTGCCATCACTAGAGTCCGTCGATGATGAGGTCGATACGCTTGCCCGCGAGGTCCCGAAATGGTTCGGGTCAAATGGTATCAGCTGTGAGGCCACTCGCGTTCTGTCAGATGAAGCGTCGATTGACCACCTGCGCGATTTGGCAGGCCGAGAAAAATTTGACATATTGCACTTCGCGGGTCATGCGTCGAATCAAGGCGCAGGCGGACTCCACGTCTGGAAACGGGTGGGCTCGCATCGAGAGGAATATCTGGCCTCACGTGAGGAATTGGAAAGCCTGATCCGCGAATTTGAGGCATCGTTCGTTTACTTGAACTGCTGCCGCGCCGGAAAGCAAGATGCTCCGTTTCGCGTTTACCAGACCCGGTTGCTTGGTCTTGCCAATGCAGCGCTAAGTGGCGGAGCAGCGGCCTCTCTGGCGTATCGCAATTTCGTCCGGGATGAGATGGCGCGTGAATTTGCGCTGAGTTTCTATCAGGCGCTCGCAGATAGAGGCGAGCTTGATCTTGCATTGTTAGAAGCTCGTAAGGCCGCGCAGAAGCGTTCTCAAATTGACCCGATCTGGCTCGGGGCAATGCTGTTCGATCAGACGTCGCCTGCCACTTGACAGATCTGCCGGATTCCGATATAACGGAATCCGATATGCCGTCCTCGCCCGAACACCTTTTGCCGCTCTCCCCAGCCGTGCTGCACATTCTGACTGCCCTGGCGGCGGAGGACATGCACGGCTACGCCATTATGCAGGAGATCGCGCGCCAATCTGACGGCAAGTACAAGTTGGGGCCTGGAACTTTGTACGACAACCTGAAAAGACTGCTGGATGACGGACTGATTGATGAGCGTTCATCGGGCAGTATGGGCGAAGACGCTCGGCGGCGCTACTACCACCTCAACTCCTTCGGCAAACGTGTGCTGAAGGCCGAGCTGCAGCGCTTGGAAGTGGTCGTGCGAGACGCCAAACTGCGTCTTGCGGAATCGAGATGACGTTATGAAACGGCTTCTGTATCGCCTGCTCGTGAACCTACATCCGCCGTCTTTCCGCGCGAGATTCGGCTCGGAGATGGTCTGGATATTTGACCAGAAGAAGGGCTCACGCGAATTGTGGGCCGACCTCGGCACTTCCCTTCTCCGGCAGTGGCTGCTCCGGAGTCCGTTGTGGATTGTGCCGTTGGCGATCCTGGGCGGTTTTTGTGTCATGCTGCTGACGAGTTGGACGGGGACGCTTACTCGGCGTGCGCTCAGTGCTGCGTCGTCTTCCCCTCAGGCTTTCATCCTGCTCATGACGGCCGGCAGTATGTGCGCCATTATTCTGACGTTGATCTCTGCCGTTGCGTTCTTCCAGCTCTCGCGACGGCGGCGCCATGCTTGAAGCGCGGAATCTTACGAAGCTTTACCGAGGCCTTCCCGGCGTACGGGACGCCTCGTTCGTGTTGAAGCCTGGTGAAGTGCTGGGGTATATCGGGCCGAACGGGTCCGGCAAAAGCACCACCATTCGGATGCTGACGGGTTTGATCGAGCCCACCTCGGGAAACATCCTGTTCAAGGGCTCGCCGGTTTCGGCCGATTTGGTTGGCTATAAATCGCGGCTGGGCTTCGTGCCCGAGGAACCGTATTTGTATTCGCATCTTAGCGGGCTCGAATATTTGAGCTTGATCGGAAGGCTTCGCGGGCTTAGCGCGCGTGTGACTCAGAGCCGTGCCAATGAACTGCTCCGGCTGTTCTCTTTGGGAGAGAGCAGGCTTAGCCGCATGTCCGGTTATTCCAAGGGGATGCGCCAGCGTGTATTGATCTCAGCCGCGTTGATCGCGAATCCCGATCTCGTCATTCTGGACGAACCGTTCTCCGGCCTGGATGTTGGCGCGGCCATGCTATTTCGTGAACTGCTCGCCTGTCTCGCGCGCTCTGGCCGCATGATTCTCTTCAGCTCGCATGTATTGGAGGTCGTCGAGAAGCTCTGCTCACGCGTGGTCATCCTACACCGGGGCAGCGTAGTGGCGCAGGAGTCCATCGAACGCTTGCGGGAACTGGGAAATGCTCCATCCCTATCAGAGGTGTTTTCACAATTGACGCAACAGGAAGGCTATTGCGACCAGGCACGCCAGATCGTTGATGTAATCGCGGATTTATGAACGCGCTCCTTGTGCAATTCCTGAAAGGAATGCTTCACCCCGGATCGAGTCAGGGCGAGGAATCATTCGACGGAGCAGTTCAACTAATCGGTATCGTACTGGCAGCGAGTTGGTTTCTGCCGGCCAGTATGTATAGCCGCTATCTGATTGTTCAATCGCTGCCCACTCCGGGGCCTTATCGGATTGCGTATTCGGGGGACGCGCTGCTGATTGCGGTCATTGTCTCGGTGGTAGTTGCTTTGATGACCGTCATCACATGGCCCGGTATGTTTCTTTCGCGACTCGAATATCTCATCCTGACTCCACTGCCGATATCCAAGTCACGCATCGTGATGACAAAGGCGGTGGCGGCGTCTGCGTTTCTGTGTGGCTTCATCGTCGCGCTTACGTCCTGTGCGTGTCTCGTCATTCCCGGAATGGCGTCAGGTCCGTGGGAAACACGGCCAATGGCGCTACGGGTGGCCGGTTACGCGGCAATGCTCTATGGAACGGGTGTGTTTACGTTCTTGACACTGCTCTCGGCTCAGGGAATCGCGAACGCGGTGCTCCCTCCGGGCTTCGCAACTCGTATTGTGTTTTTGATTCGCAGTTTCGTTCTGATCGCGGTCGTGTTCGCCATTCCGCTTATCCAGTACTTTCCGTCTCAGGCGGCCGCGGCGGCAGAACCCCACTGGCTGGTTGACTTTCCACCCGCGTGGTTTTGGGCATGCGGCAAGTGGATTGCTGGCGACCACTCTCGATTCGTTGCTGATCTTGCTTTCCGTGCTGTTTGCGCCTTGCCGGTTGCGGTACTGCTCGCGGCCATGACATACGCGCTCTCGTACGTTCGGAGTGAATCCGTGCTGTCCGAGTCCGCGAAGCAACAGCATTCCATTGACGTCGCGAATTGGCTGGAGCGGCTGTGCCCTCTGTCCGCCACGGCCGGAACCCTGGGGTTCATCGTTCGCACGACGATCCGGAGCCAGCAGCATGTCACCTCCCTGATGTTGTCCTGTGGTTTCGGCCTGGCACTCGCGGCTGAAAGTTTGCTGTACCTGTTCCTGCACGGGAACCTGCACGCCAATTCGCCCGCGTTCGTCCGCGCGCTCATCGGTTTACCTCTCACACTCAGCCTGTTTACTGCGCTCGGCGTCAGAAGGGCGTTCCGTATCGCGGCCGAACTGCCCGCCAATTGGACGTTCCGCTTTCTGGAAACGGCGAGCGTACGGGTGCAGCAACTAGACGCAGGCTACTGGGTGTTGTTCGCCAGTGCGGGCGCGCCGATTCTCGTGTGTACGTTTCTGCTGGTCCGCTTTCTCGGATGGATCAGTTTCGAAGTACTCGCGTTCGAAATTACCGCTCTGTGGGTTCTGACTGAGTACCTGCTGCGCGACTGGAATTCAATTCCCTTCACTCAGGCTGGCACGCAATCCAGTGAGAACCTGATTCGACGATCCGTTCGTCATGGCGTCGAGTTCGGGTTTTACTCTGTGGTGTTCCCGGACCTGGTCGCATCAGCGTTGCAGAGCATCGCGGGCGCCGTTTTTGTGGTCCTTCTGCTTGCCGCATTGCTGGCTTACTTTCGCCGAAGGAGATTGTCGCGATGGGGCAAGACGCCGCTCGACTTTGAAGAACTGGCGCCTCCTGTTGTGGAACCTCTAGAACTCAACACCATCTAACAAGCGCACATCTCGTTAGAATAGGGGTTTCCATGACTGAAATCATCAGCCCCTGCCATGCCGTGCACGGGGCGATCACCGTTCCGGGCGACAAGTCCATCTCTCATCGTTACGCGATGCTTTGCTCCATTGCGGAAGGCGAATCTCGAGTCGCTAATTATGCCACGGGCGCGGATTGCCGTTCGACCTTGCACTGCATGCAGGCGCTCGGCGTGCAGCACGCAGTGGAAGAAAAGGACGGCGAGCGAACCCTGGTTATTCAAGGTAAAGGGCTGCAGGGCTGCAGCGCCGCTGCAGGCGATCTGGACGTCGGCAATTCGGGATCGACGATCCGGATGTTATCCGGCATTCTTGGCGGCGCAGGCGTTCGATACAACACTCGCGGGCGATGAATCGATAGCGAAACGTCCGATGAAGCGCGTCATGACGCCGCTTCGCCTGATGGGCGCCAGAATTGACGCGCGAGAAGACCAGTTCCCTCCGCTGGCGATCCATGGCGGTGGGTTAAAGGGCATTGATTACGAACTGCCGGTAGCGAGCGCTCAGGTCAAGAGTTGCGTGCTGCTGGCAGGCCTGTACGCTGCGGGGGAAACAGCCGTGCGCGAACCGATGACAACGCGCGACCACACGGAGATCGCACTGCGTGAGCTCGGGGCAGACATCGAGATTCAACCGCGCCATGTGAAAGTTCGCAGCGGAGCGACGTTGCAGGGCCGGGAGCTGATGGTTCCGGGCGATCTATCTTCGGCAGCGTTCTTTATCGTGGCGGCGCTGATTGCGCCGGAGGGCGAAATCATCGTTTCGAACGTCGGGCTAAATCCGACGCGGACTGCCCTGCTGGATGTGTTGCGCGCGATGGGCGCGAATATCAAGCTGCTCGATTTTCGAATATGTGAACGGGGAGATCGTCGGGACGCTGCGGATTCGATCATCGCGGATGAAGGGCGGAGCGATCGAAGGCGCAACGACGGCCGCCGTCATCGATGAGGTGCCGATCTTTCGGTTCTGGGCGCACTTAGTGAGGAAGGTTGGTGGTGAAGGATGCGGCCGAACTGCGCGTGAAGGAAACGGACCGGATCGAAGCGATCGCGTTAAATCTGCGGCGCATGGGAGCCACCGTACATACGGCGCAAGACAGGATTGAAATTCCAGGCGAGCAAAAACTGCATGGCGCAGAAATTGACTCATTAGGCGACCACCGGATCGCGATGGCTTTCTCTGTTGCGGCGCTTGCGGCAGCGGGTCAAACAGAGATCCAGAACGCCGGAGCGGCATCGGTTTCATTTCCGGAGTTCTATTCCACTCTTCGTGCAATAGTGCAGTAAGGATCTACCGTGGACGAACCGATTGACGGACACCTCAGCCGCGAAAGCCTGATTCACGATCTGAACAACGTGTTCGAAACGATCACTGAAGCGGCGGAACTGCTGAGCACCGACAAGCATTGGAAGCCGCTGGCGGCGACGCTGAATCGCAGCGTCAACAGAGGACGACGACTGCTGGGAGCGATCCCGATCGCACGCCGAAGATGGCCGTGGTGATCGAGGATGCGATCCAATCGGTGACGGACTATTGCATGGCGTCGCGCCGGCCGCGCATGCGCTTCGTGCGTCAGATTCCGGAGGATTTGCTACTCCCCGGCTCGGCGAAGGATTGGGAGCGCGTGTTTGTCAATCTTTTCCTCAATTCGGTGCAGATGATGCATAAACCGGGCCGGATTGAAATCGCGGCACAGCGGGACGGCGACGGGGCACTGATCACGATATCCGACAACGGCCCTGGCATTCCCGAGGAAATTCTGCCGCATATCTTCAAATCAAAGGTATCGACGAAGGGTAAAAGCGACGGGCGCTCGGGTCTGGGGTTGACGATTGTCGCCTCGATCGTCAAAAAATATTCGGGCCGGGTGCAGGCCTCGAATCGGGAACGCGGCACTGGCGCCGTTTTCCAGATTTATCTTCAGCCCCTTTGATACGCTGTTGGACGAGGGTACACGGCTTCACAGTGTTTCGAATCTCAGTTCTTCATGAGATACCTCTGTATCCACGCGCATTTCTATCAACCCCCACGTGAGAATCCCTGGTTGGAGCAGATAGAGTTGCAGGATTCCGCTTATCCTTACCACGATTGGAACGAGCGGATTTCGGCGGAGTGTTACGCTCCGAATCTGGCCGCGCGCATCCTGGATCGCGCAGCAGCGCATAACGGGGATCGTCAACAACTATTCGAAGATCAGTTTCAATTTCGGCCCGACGCTTCTTTCGTGGGCACAGGAGCACGCGCCGGAAGTGTATCGAGGGCTGATCGAAGCGGACAAGCAGAGTCAAAAGAATTTTTCGGGTCACGGGTCGGCGATGGCGCAGGCATACAACCATATGATTCTGCCGCTGGCGAATGTGCGCGACAAGAAGACGCAAATTCGCTGGGGCTTCGAGGATTTCGTTCATCGTTTCGGGCGGCTGCCCGAGGGCATGTGGCTGCCGGAAACGGCGGTCGACCTGGAGTCGCTGGACCTGATAGCGCAAGCGGGGCTGTCGTTCGCCATTCTGGCGCCGCATCAGGCGCGCGCGATTCGGCCGGTAGACGGCGATGCGACCGTGGCAGGACGTCACTGGCGGCAAGATCGATCCGACGCGCGCGTACGTATGCAAGCTGCGCGAAGGACGCAGCATCGTTCTGTTCTTCTACGACGGACCGATCTCGCAGGCAGTCGCGTTTGAGAAGCTGCTCGACAATGGCGAGAAATTCGCTACCGGCTGGTGGGCGCATTCTCGGATCACGCGACTGGCCGCAAATCATGCATATCGCGACGGATGGCGAGACCTACGGACACCATCACCGTCATGGCGAGATGGCGTTGGCCTACTCACTGAATTACATCGAGCAGAATAAGCTGGCGCGCATCACGAACTACGGCGAGTATCTGGAGCATCATCCGCCGCGGTGGGAAGTGCAGATTTACGAAAACACGGCCTGGAGCTGCGTCCATGGCATTGAGCGATGGCGCAGCAACTGCGGGTGCAACTCGGGGCGCATCGGGTGGAACCAGGAATGGCGGCGGCCCTTACGGGACGCGCTCGACTGGCTGCGCGACAGCGTTGAGCCCGCATTACGAGAGTCACGGCGCGAAGTTCTTTAACGATCCCTGGGCGGCACGCGATGGGTATATTGCCGTCGTGCTCGACCGTTCGCCCGAAGCCCGGCAGCGTTTTGGCCAAGAGTTCTTTCGCGGCGACTTGAACGCCGCGGACCAGGTAGTCGCGTGGAAGCTGCTGGAACTGCAGCGCCACGCGATGCTGATGTACACGAGTTGCGGCTGGTTTTTTGACGATCTGTCGGGTATCGAAACGGTGCAGGTGATCCAGTACGCGGGGCGGGTGGTGCAACTCGCGGAACAACTGTTTGGCGTACCCTTCGAAGAGCCGTTTCTTGAGCAGGCTGTCGCACGCCCACAGCAACCTGTCCGAGTATGGGGACGGGGCGAACATCTATCGCAAGTACGTGAAGCCTTCCATCGTGGATCTGGAGAAGGTGGGCGCCCATTACTCGATCAGCTCGCTGTTCACGCCTTACGGAGAGCGGGCCGATATCTTCTCTTACTCAGTACGCCGGCTCGATTACCACACGGGCGAGGCCGGCAAGCTGCGGATGGCGATGGGTCAGGCGAGGTTCACTTCCAAGGTGACCCAAGAATCTGAAGTGCTGACGTTCTGGGTGGTTCACTTCGGCGACCATAACGTCGCGGGGGGCGTGCAGCCGGTCGCGGAGACTGCCGGATATCAGGACCTCGTCGAGAAGATCAACGAGTCGTTCGCCCGCGTCGATATTCCCGAAGTGGTTCGACTGCTGGATAAGCGCTTCGGGAAGACCTATTCGCTGCGTTCTCTGTTCCGCGATGAGCAGCGGCGCATTGTGCGATCCATTCTGGCGAGCACCGTGTCAGAAGCGGAGGCTGCCTACCTTTCGCTGTATGAGCATCACGCTGCGTTGATGCGGTTTATCACGCGGCTCGGCACGCCCATGCCGCGAGAGTTCACCGCGGCCATGGAGTACGCGATCAACAGTCTGCTGCGTCGGGCTTGCTCGAGCGACGAGTTAGACGGCGAGCGCATTGAGAGCCTGTTGCGCGAGGCTCAGGCAAGCAATGTATCGCTGGACCGCACCACTCTGGAGTTTTCGCTGCGCCGCAAGATCGAAGTCCTTTCGGCCCGGTTTGCGTCGGATCCTTCAAATATCGACAAACTGGAAGACCTTCGCTCGGCGTTGCGCATCGTGGCGATGATGCCGTTTCCGGTGAACGTATGGTCGGCGCAGAATCACATCTACGCACTACAGGCGGGATTACTGCAGCGGACAAAGCGGCGCGCGCAGCGGGGCGACACGAAGGCTCGCGCGTGGGTAGATGCATACATGCAACTCTGCGAGCTCTTGCATATTCGCATTGCACCGTAGCGCTCTAGCCGCAAACAAAAAAAGGAGAGCAAGTGAGAACAACCAGACGCAGTTTCGTCGGCCAGATGGGAGCGTTGGGCGCAATCGCACCGGCAGTGGTGAGCAGTTCAGCGCGCGCGAACGAAGCTGTCCAATCCGCGGCATCGGATGCCGAAGCCGGCACTCGCGAGCAAAGAATGCGCTGGTGGCACGAGGCCAAGTTCGGCATGTTCATCCATTGGGGACTGTATAGCGTCATTGGCCAGCACGAATGGGCCCTCGAGATGGAGGGCATTCCGATCCCGCAATACGAGAAGCTCGCGAAGCATTTCACGCCGCAGCCAAATGCTGCCCGCGAATGGGCGCGGCTTGCAAAACGAGCCGGGCAGAAATACATGGTGATGACAACCAAGCATCACGAGGGCTTCTGCATGTTCGACACCAAGCTCACGGATTATTGCGCACCAAAGCAGGGACCAGGACGCGATCTGGTTCGCGAGTTCGTCGAAGCAGCGCGGGCAGAAGGTCTTCGCGTCGGCTTCTATTATTCGCTGATGGATTGGCATCATCCCGACGGAGCCCGCTGCGCCACCGATGAGGGCGCGCGCAAGCGATTCGTGGAGTACACGCACGGATTAATTCGCGAGCTGATGAGCAATTACGGGAAGATCGACGTGCTCTGGTATGACGTCGACTGGCCGCTGACGCCAGAACAGTGGGAATCGGAGCGGATGAACAAAATGGTCTTCGAGCTTCAGCCCGAAATCATCGTCAATAACCGCAATGGATTGCCGGGTGACTTTTCGACACCGGAGCAGCACATACAAGCGTCGGAAGCGGGAAGGGCCTGGGAAACCTGCATGACGCTCAACGATAGCTGGGGCTTTCAGCGCTCGGACGACGCGTGGAAAACGCCAAAAACCATTGCCAAGAATCTGGCGACGTGCGCAGAAGGCGGCGGTAATTATCTGCTGAACATCGGACCCAAGCCGGACGGTTCGGTACCGGAGGAGTCAGTGCGCATTCTCAACACAGTCGGAGAGTGGTTGAGCACGAATGGGAAGGCGATCTACGGCACAGAACGCGGCAAATTCAGCTTTGGAACATTCGCCCAATTCACGCGGCGCGGCAATACATTGTACATCCACGTTTACTACTGGCCCGGACAGACGCCGGCGGCGGAATGGTTATCGTTCTTCAACCCGCAAACGGTGGTGGCGATTGGCGGCCTACAGGGGAAAGTTCAATCGGCGAGGCTCCTCAAAACCGGGCAGCCGGTGAAGTTTGAACAGGACGCGATTTCGACTCGCTTCCTAGGATTGCCGGCAGTTGCCCCGGACAATCCAATGACAGTGATTGAAGTAGAGTGCGACTCTGAACCGACCGTCAATCATACTTCAATTCGGCCGCAATGGCCCCGCTACGGAGTGGGCATCAGCTAGTGTCGTCCCGACATCGTGGAAACTTCTGGGTGGCTGCTTCATCGGAAAAGGTATGAAGCCGCTGCTGTTTCAACCTCTCGCGATTCGCGATGTAACACTCCGGAACCGTATTGTCGTATCGCCGATGTGTCAGTATTCGGCCGAGGATGGGTTTGCAAGCGATTGGCATCTGGTTCACTTGGGCAGCCGTGTTATTGGAGGCGCAGGCGCGGTAATCGTCGAAGCCACAGCGGTCGAAGAACGCGGCCGCATTTCTTCCGGTGATCTTGGCATCTGGAAGGATGCTCACATAGAAGCACTGCTTCGCATCACGCGCTTTTGCCGCGAGTACGGCGCAGTTCCAGGAATCCAGTTAGCGCATGCGGGGCGTAAAGCCAGCACGGACGTACCGTGGCGTGGCGGCAAACCTGTTCCGCCGGAAGAAGGCGGCTGGCAGAGCGTTGGACCGAGCCCCATTCCATTTGATAGCGGCTATCCGGCTCCGAAAGAACTCAGCCGCGAAGAGATTCAGCAAATTGTGCGCTGCTTCGCTGACGCGGCGGTGCGAGCCTCCGAAGCGGGCTTTCAATTAATCGAGATCCACGGCGCGCACGGTTACTTGATAAACGAGTTTCTCTCGCCGTTGTCCAACCGGCGCACGGATGAATATGGCGGCTCATTCGAGAATCGAACCCGTTTTGTACGCGAGGTGGTCACCGCCGTGCGCCGCGTGTGGCCGCCGCACTTGCCTGCATTCTTTCGCATCAGTTCGAGCGATTGGGCTGAAGGCGGTTGGACATTGGACGACTCCATAGAACTAGTGCGGCAGTTGATCCCGCTCGGGATTGATCTTGTGGACTGCTCGAGCGGCGGCTTGGTTCCACGCGCCAAAATCGAAGTTCGCCCGGGATATCAGGTTCCTTTTGCGCGTGCGATACGGACGCAAACAGGCGTGCTCACCGGAGCGGTTGGGATGATCACGGACCCACGGCAGGCAGAGTCTGTGCTGGAAGAAAAGTCCGCCGATGTGATTGTGATGGCACGCGAGTTTCTGCGTGAGCCGTATTGGCCCATCAAAGCGGCCAATGTGTTGGGCGGCCAAGTGGTGGTGCCCAATCAATATCAACGCGCCTTTGCGTGATTGAGAACCGTTCAACTGGCGAGCTTCTGCAGTTCGCGGCGATATAACGGATTTTGTGGGAAGCGTTGCGCCAAATTTGCGAGGAGCGTCCGAGCCTGTGGCTTATCGCCAGCCCGTAGCGCAGCTACGGCGAGCATCAGTTCCGCATACGGCTGTAAGTAGTGTCCCTTGTTCGCCACAATCCGCAGGTCGTGGAGGCCTTTCTCGCGGTCTGTTTGCGCGCCGCCCAACCGCAGCAGCCATCGAACCGGTGCGATCTTCTGGCTCAGTAAATAGTTTTCGACCCCGCTTGCGAGGTACGCATCGTACTGTTCGGGATGCACCTGTAATAGGCGATCTGCCCAAGCCACGCCTTGCTTGACCTCCGACAAGGCCGCTGTCTGCTGCTTTTCGATCAACTCTAAATAGTCGGCGTACAAGCCACTGCGTAATACGAGGGCCATCAGCGCGTTCGTGTTGTTCGGATCACGAGTGAGCGCGAGGTCGGCCATTCGCTTGGCCTCCGCGAACTCCGCTTGCATCCGATCCCGCAGATTTTTGTCTACTGATAGCTGTTTCGGGAATAGAAAATTATCGTTGTTGGTGAGGAACTCGGATTGTAGAACATGCAGGCGCTCGAACTCGTCAAAGAGATCAGCCGCCGCCTGGAATGCGGGTGTTCTGGGGTCGTCCGGATGAGAAACGCCCCAGTCCTTGAATTGTTGGCGCGCTTCCGTAAATTGCAGGTTGTACATGTCGCGAAACCCGTGCTCGATTTGTGGTTCCGCGGTTTCCGCGTATGCCCGCACGAAACCGCACGCCAGAACGAGCAAAGCGACTGATAAAGATCTCATATTCGAGCCGTCTTACTCTTAAGGTTACGGCGAGCTACGATTCCATCGCAGGACTTTATCGGGAGCTATGGGCTGATTGGTACTTGCCCGCGGCTCTTCCGGCACTCGAGAAGCTGTTCTTTTCGCGGGTGCGCACGGGACTCAAAGTGCTCGATGCCTGCTGCGGGTGCGGCCACATCACGCGCGAACTTGTGAAGCGCGGGTATAACGTGACGGGCGTGGATATCTCCGCTGAGCTAATTTCTATAGCGCGCAAGGATGTTCCGCAAGCGGAGTTCATGGTAGCAGACATTACCGCATTCGATACGGACAGGCAGTTTCATGCGGCGATTTCGACATTCGACGCGCTCAACCATATTCTGCGCATCGAGGATCTGAGCCAGGCCCTTCGCAGTGTGCGGCGAAGCCTTGTATCCGGCGGACTCTTTGTCTTCGATGTCAATCTCGAAGAAGCCTATCTGGTCGATCTGCGAAACTGGCATCCCACGGTGAAGGAGAGCGATGTCAGCCTGATGCGCGGCGCCTTTGACCTTAACACTCGCATCGCTCGCACGGACCTCATCTGGTTCATCGAAACAGATCAACCGCCAATGTGGGAACGAAGGACCGCCACAGTGAATGAGAAAGCCTACTCGGAAGCAGAAATCGTAAACGCGCTTGAGGCTACAGGTTGGAGCAAAATAGAACGGCAGACAGCGCGAGAAGCCGGCGTTGACGCAGAACTCGGCTTTGGGCGGGTGTTCTTCTCGGCTCGCGCCTGATTGAGCATTAGGGATGCGGGAAGACGCGAACGTCGATGCCTTCGGCTCCCGCTATCAGCTTGTCGAGGGCCGTTCCGAAGGCACGTTCCCAGAACTTCTCGCGCCCCTTGTGTCCGACGTAGATCTGCGTGATTCCGCGCTGCCGGGCAAGCTTCAGGATCGACTCGACCACATCCTCACCGCTGATACTGACAATCTCAGCGCGTTTGGTTTTGGCGAGTTCCAGCTGCTGCTCTGTCTTGCGTTTTTGTTCGGAAGAGCGATCGAATCCTTTCATCGTGACGACGATCAACTCACCGTGAAATCGGTCCCGATTACGGCCTGCACTCGCGAGCATTCGATCGGCATCGTCGTTCGGAGTGAGCCACACGAGGATGCGCTCCTGCGTGCCCCACAACTGCTGAATACCGTGCCGGGCGAGATAGCGTTCGAGCTGTTTGTCGACCACGTCCGCGGCCAGGAGCAGCGCGATTTCACGCAACTCGGAAAGCTGGTTTTGAGTCAACGGCTTCGAGGCCTTGCCGCTGTCGACCTTCATGCAGGAAGCGGGCGGCGCGTCGACGACTACGATCTCATCGGCCATGTTCAGAAAGCTCAGCGGTACGGTCTGATCCACGTGCTTCCCGGTGATTGCCTCGACCTGAGGCCTTTTCTCCTCGATGTGCTGCAGATTTACCGAAGTGATTACGGAAATTCCGGCATTGAGGAGCGCTTCGACGTCCTGCCAGCGCTTCGCACGCGCGGAGCCGGGAGGATTGTCATAGGCGAGACCGTCGACCAGGCAGACCTTGGGACGGCGGGTGAGAATGGCATCTACATCCATAGCGCTCATACCGCCAAAGTCGCGCAGCGGAATCACGTCCAGGTTACATAGCGCCGCTCTGGCGTCCGGCGCAAGACCGATCTGCGTAGCCCCGACGACGACGTCCTGCCCGCGCTCCTTGCGGCGCCTGCCTTCATCGATCATCCGGAAGCTCTTGCCGACCCCAGACGCATATCCGAGAAAAATCTTGAGGCGGCCACGCGCCTGAAAGGTCTCCTCACTCTCAACCTGCTCAAGCAGTTGCTCAGGGGTGGGTTTACGCTCGGTTACACTGGGCACATTTCTATTATCAACTTGCCTTAGCGGCGGTGCGATAGTTCACCAAAGTAGCTTGAGGGCGAACTGAATCTGTCGTGAGGTGGTGCTTGTGCTGGTTATCACGCCTGCCGTTGGGGAAACGCCTGTGGGAGTGAAGACAACCGCGTTCGGTTCATTGAAGTTCGGATGGTTCAGCAGGTTGAAAAACTCTCCGCGCAATTGAACGTGAGTAGCCTCGCTTACAGGAAAGTCCTTCAGGAGCGAGAAGTCCCAAGTGGCGAGACCCGGGCCGGTCAAGGTGTCCCTTCCGAGATTGCCATAGAATCCGCTGTTATTCGGCGGCGCCAGAAAAGCCGCTGGATTGAACCATTCGGTCACACGGCCCAGGACGACCGGTCCGGTGAAGTTCGGGTTCACAAATGGCCGCACCGGGTTGCGTGTATCGCCATTGCGCGACGGATTGTAGCTGAGTTGAGGCGTGAACGGGAAACCGCTCTGGGTCGTGATCACCGAGTTTACCGACCATCCGTTTACCAACAGATTGCGCTTAAAGGGCAGGTCGTATACGGCCGAGAAAACGCCTACATAGCGGACATCGAAGTTCGCAAGACCACGATCTGCTCTCAGGTCAAACGGATTCGATGCCAGTGCGGGTTCGCCGCCCGAGGTGGTTGAGTTCAGCGAGTCGCCATCGTCGATGGCCTTGGACCAGGTGAACGAACCGCGCAGCGACAATCCATGCGCAAAGCGGCGGTCCACATTCGCCTCAAGCGCGTTATAGGAACTGTCTCCTTCGGAGAAGTACGTCCAGGTGTTAGCGAGCTTTGGATTTGCGCGAACGGTCGTCGGCACGTAATACGTCCCAGCCGGGACCGGACTGCTCGCGAGTGCGCCTGGAAAAGTAGCTGGATACGCACCCGGGCAAGGAGAGGCGGGGCAAACGACAGGGAATGGCTCGTTCGCATCGACTCCGATCAGCTCGTGATATCCGTGCGATCCGACGTACGCGAGGCTGAGCGCAGTATCACGCGTGAGTTCCTGCTCCAGTCGGAAGGACCAGGAAATAAGAGTGGGCGAGTAGAGATCGGGCTCAAGACCGCCGGGTACGATTCGCGCCGTGCTGGGCAGTCCGGTGCTGGGCGATAGAGGGAAGCTCGCAACAGCAGCGTTGGGCAAACTGTAGGTCGGATTGTACGGAGGGTTTTGATCCGCGCGATAACCAAGTGCGTCCTGCAGATCGTTATACCCGCCAAATCCGGCGCGGATCACGGTCCGAGGTCCGAATGGGCTCCACGCCAAGCCAGCGCGTGGCTCGGGCAGAAACTCCGATCGGTTTTTTGTAAAAACGGAGTTCCCTAGGGCGGGAGCGCTCGAAATCACGCCGTTTGAATAGGTGTAATTGGCCGCCCCGCCGTGGGCTTCGTTCCATCCCGTACTCGATTCTGCACGGAATCCGAGAGTGAGGGTCAAATCGGGCGTGACTCGAAATTCATCCTGTCCATACCAGGCGCCAAAAAAAGATCGCCAGTTCATCTCGGTCGGGGCCGGATCGAAGAGGAGAGTACTGGCGGTTCCTTGCAGGAACGTCTGCAAGCTGGTGAAGGTTGCCTGACCGTACTGACTGAGGGCCAACATCTCATTCGAGCCGAACGGCTGAGCCCAGACCCCAAATTCCAACTGATGGCGTCCCGCGGTGAGTGACAAGCGATCTTCGTAGGTGTAAATGTTGCGCGCGACATGCAGATTGCTTCCGTTGTTGCTGCCGGCGAGACTCACTTGCGCGGTCGGATTAGACGCCGCGCTCCCGCCGACCACGATCGCGCCGACGGGATCTCCTTGCAGAAAGCCGGGCAGCGCTGCGGCGGCTGTGCCAGGAGTTGGTTCACCTGTGAAGAAATAAGAGGCGCGCGAATATCCAACACGAGCGACATTAAGCAGGAATGGAGAAAACACATGAGTCTCTTCAAGACTCGCCACCTGCTCGCGCAAACTCGTCACGTCCGTGCTGTAAAGGTTGGTACTGGTGGGTGTGAAATCCGCGCTGTCGTCCACTGTGTAGCTGGCGTGCACGCGGTCGGTCTGGCTGAGCAGACAGATCTCCCCGTAGAGTACCGAAGTCGTCCCGTATCGTCTGCAGGGGGCTGTTGAACGCTTCGGAAATGCCACCGAAGTCTGGCGCGCCCGGCGTAGGCGCGGGCCAAGCCCCGATGAGAGGAGATGTTCCAAGAAAGGTCAATGTCGATCCGGAACAGCCACCGGGTGCGGGCGTAACTAATTTGCAGGGAAGAAAACCATTGCGAGCTGCATTGTCGGGAACCAGATCAACCCCTGTTTGATGAAGATGCTGACGCAGTTCCTCCCAGTTGCCGAAGAGGAAGGCTTTGTTCTTCTTGACTGGCCCTCCGAGTGAGACGCCATACTGATTGCGCTGGTAGCCCGGCGCTGATGAACCGTCGAAGAAATTGCGCGCGTCGAGATCGTTGTTCCGCAAGAACTCATAAACAGATCCATGCAGGTCATTAGTTCCGGCTTTGGTCACAATGACGACTTGGGCGCCAGGATGCTTGCCGTATTCAGCTCCGTAGGAATCGCGCAAGATATTGAATTCCTCAACGGCGTCAACACCTAGCAGTTGCTGGCTGACGCCTCCCGGCTGCATATTGTTTTCGGCGGCGCCGGTGAATTCGATTCCATTGAGCAGGTACAGGTTCTGCTGGGGGCGGTTACCGGAGACGACAAAGTTATTGCCGGCGGTCGAGTTCGAGACTCCAGCGCCGCCCACCTTCTGCGAGGTGAAGTTCACGACTCCGGGACTGAGCGTCATCAGTTCATCGAAGCTGCGGCCATTCAGCGGAAGATCTTCAATCTCATGCGGCCCAATAAGCGCCGAAACATGGCTGGTTGTGTTACTGACAATGGGCGCGTCGCCTTCCACTGTGATCGTTTGGTTGGCGGGTCCTACTTGCAACGTGAAGTCGACCCGTGCATCTTGGCCCACCGTGAGAGTAACGCCGTCTCGAACGGCTGCGGAAAAACCCGCATGATTTGCTTCTATACGGTATCTTCCAACCGGCAGC
Organism: uncultured Acidobacteriaceae bacterium; assembly: GCA_963795905.1. Classification (GTDB taxonomy): domain Bacteria; phylum Acidobacteriota; class Terriglobia; order Bryobacterales; family Bryobacteraceae; genus Bog-105. The sequence goes on from CAWCJG010000008.1 coordinate 622,058, forward strand.
GCAGACGCTTGATAGAAACCCGCGCCATCGGTCAGAGTGTGACGAACGTCGCCGGTGGCTTCGTTCTTGATCGCGATTTGCGCATTCGCCATAGGGGCGTTTGAAGAATCACGCACGGCCCCGGAGACAACGGCAGTCAGTTGCGCATGCAGCGAAGCCGCCGTGAGGCACGACATCAGGAGAATCCGCGGCACGAGGTTTGTCATCTTTACTGTACTCGTGTAAAGTATAAGCGACAACAACCTCGTGATCATCAGAGCTAACGTGCGATTTCTCCGGGAGGCGCGGGGGATGTCGGCGGCGAGTCTTGCCGCGGCCGTGGCGGTCTCGCGCCAAACCATCTACCAAATCGAAGACGGCAGTTTCGTGCCGAATACGGCGGTCGCGCTACGGCTCGCGCGCGCTCTCGATGCAACGGTGGAGCAACTGTTCGTCGATCGATGAAGATACTCCGGCTGATGCGGTCCAGGCATCTCCGCTGGATGTGAGCGATATCGCGCAACCAGTCCGGTTATGCCATGTGGGAAACCGTTTAACCGCCGTCGCCTGCTCTTCCCTTCCCGCCTATCTTCCGCCGGCAGACGGCATCGTCGAGTCGAGCTGCAGAGGGGCAGTCGCAGTTCAGGGAATCGCTCCGGCAAATGATGGGCGCCGTTTATTGCTCGCGGGCTGCGATCCGGCGCTGTCTTTCTTGAGCGAGCAGCTTCACGGATCGGGTCTCGACGTGATCGCAGTGCCCTGTTCAAGCCGGCGCGCCCTGCAATGGCTCAAACAGGGGCGCGTACATGCCGCCGGAACACATCTTCTGGATCGCGGCACAGGCGAATACAATCTGCCGTTCATCCGGAAGTTGCTGCCGCCGGACTCGGTTCGCGTTGCCACCTTCGCGGTGTGGGAACAAGGCCTGGTGGTCGCGCGAGGCAACCCGAAGGGGATCCGCTCGGCTGGCGATCTGGCAAAGCGAGGCGTTCGGCTGATCAATCGAGAGAAGGGCTCCGGCAGCCGCAACCTGCTCGAAGAAGAACTGCGCAAGGCGGGTGTGGACGGGAATTCCATCCTCGGTTACGGCAACATCGCAGAAGGGCACCTGGCCGCCGCGCGCGCTGTATCAGAGGGCAACGCTGATTGCTGTGTTGCCCCCCGGTCCGCCGCCAGAGCATTCGGGCTCGACTTCCTGGCGCTTGCGGAGGAGCGTTTCGACCTATGCTTTGCGAAGGACGCGCTCGATCTGCCGGCCTGTAAGGCCGTCCTCAACGAATTGCAGCGGGCGCAACTGCGGAACCGTTTGCGCACTGTTGCGGGCTACGACACGGCGCATACGGGCGAGGTCTTGATCTAACTGCTGGCAAAGGCCGAGGGCATTCTATCGCGCGCAGCAAGCACTCCAGAACGTCAGGACCCGTGTAGCCAGCGCACATGTCCAGGTCGTGTTGGCGCGGGGCGCGAGGCTGGCACACGGTTTACAACGATCTGCCAGCCCGTGAGGCGATTAGAACTTATAAACAAGGCTCATCTGAATCGTGCGCGGGGTCCAGAGGTTCAGTTTCCCGGCTCCGTTTAGAGGGACCAGTGAGCCGAAGGCGCATGTGCCCGACGCCCCAACTGTGCAGCCGGCGGGGCTGTCAGACAACGTTGCGTCGGGATACATGACTCCCGGATTCGAGTGCCAGGTCGAACCAAGGTTGTAGATTTCCAGTTTGTACTCGAGCTCGTTGCGCTCGGTCATGTGGAAGTTCTTGCCGAACGCGATATCCGTATCCATGAAGTACGGCGTACGCATCGTGTTGTGGCCGAGGTTGCCAAAGCGGCCTGCCACGGGAGCGACAAAAGCGGCGGTGTTGAACATCTGATAAATGCTCGTTGAGCCGGAGTTGGGATCTCCCACCACATTCGGGCGGATATCGCCAGGCCGGTTCAGGCCGATCTGGTCGGTGCCGCCGGAGAAAGCAGAGATGGTGTAAGGCATCCCGCTCGCGGCCGTGTACGTTCCGCTAACTTCCCAACCTCCGACAAGCCAGTTCCAGCCACGGAGATCCCATTTTTGCCCTTTTCCGAACGGCACTTCATAGGAACCGAGAAGGGACACCCGGTCCGGCTGATCGAATGCCGAGGGTCCATAATCGCCGCGGAGATTATGCGGATCCTGGACGAAGCCGGTCTGGCCGAAGATCAAACCGATCTCGGAGACCACGTCCAGATATTTGGAGTGCGTGTAGTTCACCTCATATTGAAGGCCGTTGTTCAGCCGTTGGCGCAACCGCAACTGGCCCGATTCGTAATTTGACCAATAGACGTTCGCATTGGCATAGCTCAACGGATCGAGGTTCGGGTAGGGATCCCGCGACGCAACAGGTTGGAAGTTCGGGTCACTGAGACAAGATGGCTGTTGCGATTGGGCTTGGACTGCGGTGATCCAGATATTGCACGCATCGCCGGCAACTGTGGGCTGGTAGCCCGCATTGTAGTACCAGTAACCGTTCAGGTGTTGCGCGTGGGAACCAACGTAACTAGCATCCAGAAGCAGCGTCGGGGTAATCGCGTACTGAAAGCCTAACGACCACTGCTGTGTTCGCGGCTGCCGGTTGTCTGGCCAGTTCACTTGGAAACCTAAATTCCAGAACGGCTGCGTAAATAGGCTGTAGTTGGACGAGGAACTCGGGAACGGTTTCCACAGGTTGCTCAGAGCAACCGGAGAGACGGACTCTAAACCGCTGCCAGGCTGATACGAGACCGACGGGGCGGCAAACAAGCTGTCGTCATCGTAAGTGGAGAGTTCGTAATAGCGCGCGTAAATGTCATAGAAAATGCCGTATCCGCCACGCACCACAAAGCGGTCGGTCGGCAGTGGGCGCCAGGCGAAGCCAAACCGGGGCGCGAAATCTTTGAGGTCCGGCGAGACCAGGTTAAGACTTGCGCAGCAGCGAGCCAGATTCGGATCGGTTCCCGGCGTCTGGTTGATCGCTTGCGTAAACGTGGGAATCGTCCACAGATATCCGCCCCCGTTACTGCGGTCGAGGGCGAACCCGCTGCCGTTAATAGAATTGAAGCTGGGCGGAATTTCGTAGCGGAAACCGAGGTTCAAGGTAAGCCTGGAGTTGACGCGTACGTCGTCTTCGATGTAGAAATTCCAGTTGACTCCGCGCACATCATAGTGATCTGTCGGAACAGTAGAGGGGCTGCTCACGCTTTGCGGATCGCCGAGCAGCAGATCCGCCACAGCGTTACCGAGTCCCGGCCCGTAGCCGCTGCCCGCCGCGGCTGGATTGGCAGCTGTGTAAGCGCCCGTGAAATTGACCTGACCCATAAGTCCGCCATAACCGTCGATGAGGTTGACCACCATCTGGCGGATATCTGTGCCCATGGTCAACGTGTGGCGGCCAACCACCATCTTCAGATCATCCATGTATTGGAAGGTCTGCGCTTGCTGCGTCCAGGCAGAGTTGGAATTGCCGAGCGTTTGATACCCATTGAAATTCGCAATGACTGGACCGAAGAACGCGGGTACATTCGGTTCGTTCTGGAAACCCATCTGCGCGGCGATGTCCGGTCCAAAGGACGTCTGTGAGGCATCCTGGAATTTCTGGAATGTGTAGCCGACGCGGGCCTCATTAAAGATCGTCGAAGAGAAGGTGTGCTGCCAGTTGAGCCCAAACAACTGCTGCTGCGTATACTTCGTCTCGCCCGAGAGCGGCATGGCCGACTGGTTGAAGAACTTCTGATCGCCAAACACACCCGTAAAGAAGAACCGGTTCTTATCGCCGATGTTCTGATCGCCACGCATGGTGATCATGCCGCTATCCCAGGGCTTGGCCACGGTCGCCTGATAATTGCCGGTATTGCTCGGACACGGGTTCGGGCACGGCACGTTCGCCGTCGGGATGTATTTCAGAATGTTTAGCGCGATCGGGTTGATTGCGCTTGCCGGTATCTTGTTGCCGGCAAACAGTTGGCGACCTGAAGGATTGTCGGCCGTCGCCGGGAGCGAACCGGATGTGGAAGGATCATACAGCGCATAGGGCCAGTCGGAAAAATCGCCCGTCCGTTCGGCCGCGGTGGGTACGTTAAAGCGGCTTGTGCTGTATTGCCGCTTCAGCCCGACATCATAGCCAAAAAACCAGAACGTCTTATTTTGGCCGTTGTAGACTTTCGGAATTTGCAGCGGCCCCGATAGCGTGAATCCAAATTGATTTTGCTTCAGGATCTGCTTATCCGGCAGCGGAACGGCGCCCGGTTGTGTCCGGTTCAGGTACTCATTCAGCGGGTCCGTTGGCTGGAACGCATCATTGCGGATGTAATCGTAGGCGGCGCCGTGATATTGATTTGCTCCCGACTTCACGGCAATGTTAACCTGCGCGGAGCCCTGCCCGTATTGCGCGGAGTACATTCCGTTTTGCACTTTGAATTCGGAGACCGAAAAGGAATCGGGCAACGCAGACTGGGCAGCAAAGAACTGATCGTTGCTGTTAATACCATCGACCAGGTAGCTGATCGATTCTGGCCGGGAGCCATTGATACTCGTAGAGAGCCAGTTATCGTTCATTCCATGCATCGTCCAGGCCCAGGACACGCCGCCACCGGTTGTCGACGCGCCTGCTTCCACGCGGAGCAGGTTCGTGAAGTCACGGCCGGCGATTGGAAGTTCTTCGATCGTACTTGCGGTGATCACGCTGCCGATTGTGGCGTCGTCACTTTGCACCATTTCCGACGATGCGCTGACATCGACGCGTTCGGTAACCGCGCCTACCTGTAGCGAGAAGTCCTGGCGCAGCGTGTGGTTGACCTCCACAGTAATTCCCTGCGCCTGGGCTTTCTTGAATCCGGCGGACTCGGCCGAGATGTCGTATTTGCCCGGTTGGACATCGACGAAAACGTAGTCGCCCACGCCGCTGGTGGTTGTTTGCGAGCTGATATTTGTCCCGAGATTTCGGAGCGTGACCGTGGACCCTACAACGGGCGAACCCGTCGAATCTGTGATGTGGCCAAGGACCGTACCCTCAGCGCTCTGCGCCAAGGCGTCTGCCGATAAGAAAACGATCGCTGCGCAAAAAACGGCACATGAGACCGCTCTGTGTAGCAATAAAGATGCCTTCATAGTGTCCCCTCTTACGTACTGGCGCGGTCAACCCTGGACGGCCAGCACGGAATGCTTGACTAATTTATAATCTATGACCGCGTGGATTTCAAGAGCGTTGTTTCGAGAACCGGACTTCGGCGCCGCCGTCCGGAAGCGAACAAAAGAATGGACGCGTGAATCAAGCGACCGCGCGTTTGGTTTTCTTGCGCGCGGGTTTTGTTGATGATCCCTTGTTCTTCGCCAGGCTTGCTTGCAGTGCCTGCATGAGGTCAATTACCGGCGCAGTCTTGGGCTGCCTGATGGGCGTAATCTTTTGCCCTTTGCGTTTCTTCTCAATCAGGGTTTCCACGTTGTGCTTGTATTCGTCTTTGAACTGCTCCGGTTTGAATGGAGCGGCCAAGGTGTCGATCAGCTTCTTCGCCATATCGATCTCCTTCTTGCCGACGTTCTCAGGCTTTGGCACATCGACTTCATTTGCCTGGTGCAGTTCGTCCATGAAGTACATGGTGTGGAGCATGATGTTGTTCTCGCGGGGGCGCAGGATGACGATGTGCTCGCGCTGATGCATCACAACCTTCGCGACAGCATCGTAACCGGTCTGCTGCATGGCCTGAAGCAGCAGCGAATACGGCTTGCGAACGTCGCCTTCGGGAGCGACGTAATACGAAGTCTCGAAGAAAATGGGATCGATTTCGCTTCCATTGACAAACTGGACAATGTCCATAACGGTCGCCGACCGAGGGGTGATCTTGTCGAGGTCTTCCTGATCGATCACGATGTAACGATCCTTTTGGTACTCGTAGCCTTTGACAATCTCGTCCCGCTCGACGGGCTTGTCTTCGGCTGCGCAATAGAAGACCTCACGAATACGCGACATATCCTTTTTGTGAAGCATGTGGAAGCGCACGGGGTCGGGGCGCGCCGCCGAGAAGAGCCGAATGGGGAATGAAACCAATCCGAAGCTCAAATAACCTTTCCAAACCGTAGCCGGCATGTAGATTCTCCGCTCAATCGTTAGATACAGTACGGGCCAAACCGCTAACCTGAAAGTAGATGAAGCCGGAAGTAATGAGCCCCGCTGGGTACTGGCCGCAGTTGAAAGCGGCTATTGAGGCGGGAGCGGATTCCGTATATTTCGGGTTGAAGAAGTTTACCGCGCGCGCAAAGGTCGGCTTCGCCATCGAAGAACTACCAGAGGTTTTCCGGACTCTGCATAGCCGCGGCGTACGCGGCTTCGTCACTTTCAACACGCTGGTTTTCGAAGACGAACTGCGCGAAGCCGCCCGGACAATAGCGGCAATTGCGGAAGCAGGGGCAGATGCGCTCATTGTGCAAGATGCGGGCGTGTTGAAACTGGCGCGAGAGATTGCGCCCGATCTCGAACTACATGCCAGCACGCAAATGAGCATCACGAATGCAGCGGGCGCCGATGCCGCGGCACGGCTGGGCGTGAAACGAGTGACGTTAGCGAGGGAGTTATCGCTCGAAGAAATTGAGGCGATCCGCAAACAGACTTCCTGTGAGTTGGAGATCTTCGTACACGGAGCACTCTGTGTTGCCTACTCCGGGCAGTGCTTCTCGTCGGAGGCATGGGGCGGCCGCAGCGCCAATCGCGGCCAGTGTGCGCAGGCGTGCCGATTGCCTTACGATCTGATCGTCGACGGAACGAAGCAGCCGCTGGGCGATGCACGGTATTTGTTGTCGCCGGGCGATCTCTATGCGCTTGAGCAGGTCCCGGACATGGTGCGCATCGGGATCGCCGCTCTGAAGATTGAGGGGCGATACAAGGACGCTGAATATGTAGCAGTCACGACGCGCGCATACCGCGAGGCCGTGGATAAAGCGGCATTGGGCCAGAATCACGTTGTGTCAGCCGAGGATAAAGTCCGCCTTGAGCAGGTCTACTCGCGCGGACTTGGGCCGTTTTTTCTGACAGGCACGAACCATCAACAGGTTGTCACCGGTCGGGCGCCGCGGCATCGTGGCGTTCTCATGGGGCGTGTTCATTGCGTCCTGTTTGACCGAATCGAAATTGAGCCGTCCGGCGCGCATAGCATTTCACCTTTGAAACCGGGTGACGGCATCGTGTTCGACGCGGCCGATTGGCGCAGTCCGGAGGAATCCGAAGAAGGCGGACGAGTATATGAGGTCTCAGGATCTGGCGCGCATCTGCAACTCGGTTTCGCGAACGGCGCTATCGACACAAGCCGCATTCGCCCAGGCGATCTTGTATGGCGCACTCATGATCCGGAACTCGAGCGGATTGTCCGTCCATATGTCGAAGCGTCCGCGCCTGTTTCGCAGCAGCCCGTTGCCGTTACTGTGCAGGCGCATGCAGGCGAGCCGCTCCGAATGGAATGGCGCGTGGCGGACATCGACGTAGCGGTCACATCCGCGGAACCACTGTCCGTCTCGCGCAATCGACCCCGTTACCGCTGAATTCGTGGCAGAGCAGTTGGGCCGGCTCGGCAATACTGCGTACCGCCTGGAAACTCTGTCCATGGACGTGGACGGTTCGCCCTTCGTACCCGCATCGCTGCTCAATCAGCTCCGGCGAGAGGCGGTGGAACGACTGGAACGCGAGCAGTCGAAGCCGCGCAACCGTTCAGGTGAACGATCCGGCAAGGGTGGTAGCCAATTCGCTACCTGCGCAGCACCCCGACCAGCCCGAAAGCGCCTTTCTACACCTGCTCGTCCGGACACCGGAGCAGCTCGATGCAGCGTTGACGCTCTCCCCTGCGAGCATCACGCTGGATTATCTGGACCTGTACGGATTGAAGCCGTCGGTGGAACGCGTCCGCTCAAGTGGGATCGAAGTTCGGGTGGCAAGTCCGCGCATCCTGAAGCCCGGCGAGGAGAAGATTGCGAATTTCCTTCTGAGTCTCGATAGCGCGATTCTGGTGCGCTCAGCCGGTCTGATCGAAATGATTGGACGGCGTGCCACGAAGCCTCTGATTGGAGACTTCAGCCTGAATGCGGCTAACTCGATTGCGGCCGATCTCCTGTTGAGGTCCGGGCTTTCCGCGACTTACTCCGACGCACGATCTGAACGCATCGCAAGTAGCCGAATTAGCCTCGCGCATGGGCGGCAGCAATATTGAGGTCGATTGCGTACCAGCACCTGCCGGTTTTCCACACTGAACACTGTGTGTTCTGCCGTTTTCTGTCAACCGGAACCACTTACAAAGATTGCGGCCGGCCGTGCGAGAAACATGTGGTCTCATTGCGGGATACGAGCGGACGCGCTCACCCGTTGATGGCCGACATTGGCTGTCGCAACACAGTGTTCGGAGCTGAGGCTCAGGAAGCGAGCAGTTTCCTCCAGGACTGGACGGCGGCGGGGATCCGGCACTTCCGTTTGGAGTTTGCGCATGAGACGGCGCGCGAAGTGGAACTGATCGCGCATGCATTCAGACAAGCGCTGGCAGGCCGCAAAACAGTCGACCAGCTCGCGCGGGACATCAAGCGCTTTAGCCCGCAGGGCTCAACCGTCGGCAGCCTGTTCGTTCCGGAGAGCGAACTTGTGCAGATTGTAAGTTCGTAAACTGACGGCACGGAAGATTTATCTGGCAGTTGTCAGCTCAAAATCTACTCGGCTCGTAAAGCGATCACCGGTTCTATTCGGATAGCCGTTCGCGCCGGAATCGCGATGGCCATCAATGCCGTGAGTACGAGCACCACCGACACTCCAATGAACGTCAACGGATCGCCTGGCTGCACGCCGAACAGCATTTGAACCATTAGTCTTGACAGCAGCGTGGCTGCTACTATGCCGGCCAAAATGCCCGCTCCCGCCTGCCTCATACCTTGCGACATCACCATTTGCAAGATTTCCCTATGGCCGGCCCCCAAAGACATCCGAATCCCGATCTCGCGGGTTCGGTGAGAAACCGCGTAGTTCATCACACCGTAAATGCCTACTGCCGCCAAAACCATGGCAAGCGCGCCGAAAGATGCCAGCAGCCACATCTCAAAACGTGGCTGCGCCGTAGCAAACCCAACCGCCTCGTCCATAGTTTGGATCTGCGAGACCGGCAATGTCCGATCAAACGACTCGACAACATGGCGGACTTGCGGGACTAGGTTGGTTGGATTTTGATTACTGCGAATCACCACCGTGAGGTACGTCATGTGGACACCGATGTCTGCCGATCCCTCACCCATAAACTCGGGAGTTTGGAGCGCTGCCACATACACCTCGGGATAGGGCGGCGACACCATATCATCCAATCGGGCATTGGCTGTCACTCCGATAACCGTCAGCCAGTTCGGCCGGGTACCAAGCAACTGCAATCGTTTCCCAAGCGGATTTTCACCGGGCCAGAATCTCTGTGCCGCCCGCTCGTTGACGACTACTACGGCTGGCGCTGTTGCGTTGTCGCCATATGTCATCGCACGGCCCTTTACTATCGGCAACCGCATCGCTTCGAAGTAGCCTGGCATTGCGATCCTGTAAATCGCATTGAGAGCTTCGCCCGGTCGCGGCATTGGGCGGCCATCGATCCACACATTCCGATCCCAAAGGTCGCCCGCAATGGGCAGGTGATTGATGCCACCGGCCGCCTCAACACCGGGTAATGCTTTTAGTTTCTCAAGCAGAGCTTGATAGAAGATACGGCGTCGGCCGGCATCCGCTTCGTTTGTCCCCGCCACTGACACAACCATCGTCAAGACATTGTGCGGATCAAAACCTGTTTGCACAGACTGCAGAGCGAAAAAGCTCCGCACCATCAGTCCCGCTCCAATTAATAACGTGAATGCTAGCGCAAACTCGGAAGCCACTAGGAAACCGCGCAACCGGCTGCGGCGTTTACCGCTGGAATCTCCCCGTCCTCCCTCTTTGAGCGTCTCGCTGAGGTTCCCTGCGGCGGCGTGCATGGCCGGAGCCAGGCCGAACACTACGGCCGTTACTCCCGTTACACAAATCAGGAAAATCAGCACACGCGCATCCACCGTGATCAGTTCCACTCTCGGCACATCCGCTGGGGCTAGCGAAACCAGCGCCCTTATTCCCGCAAACGCCAAAAGCAGTCCTGCACCCGCACCGATCACTGCCAGCAATAAGCTCTCGGTAAGGAACTGAGCTATCAAACGTACCTTGCCCGCCCCCAGCGCCGCTCGCACGGCAATCTCCCTTTGCCGGTCGGACGTACGCGCCAGCATTAGATGTGCCACGTTAGCGCAGGCGATCAAAAGCACAAAACCAACTGCGCCGAGCATCATCAGCAACGGCGTTTCAACATTTCCGACCACGTTTTCCTTGAGTGGCCTGACCACGACATTCCGGTTCGTGGCGGGATACTCTTTTTCCAAGCGGCCGGTAACTGCAGCCATATCTGCCCGCGCCTGAGCAAGAGTTACACCCGGCTTCAGGCGTGCAAAGACCCGAAGATGGTTTCCGCCTCTTTCATGCATGGTCGCCTCGAGCGTAGCCGGCGCCCATAATTCTGTGTGCGTCGCCCAAAATGGAGTAAACTTAAACCCTCGTGGCATTACGCCGACTACCGAGTAAGCCTCTCCATCCAATCGGATCAATTTTCCGAGCACGTTGCGGTCGCCGCTAAACCGCCGCTGCCAAAGCGCATAACTCAACACCACTTCATGGTTCGCGCCTTCCCGGTCTTCTCCTTTAGCGAAAAGGCGCCCTAGCAACGGATCGACGCCGAGCATCGGCAGCATGTTCGGCGTTACTTTCAAACCAAAAAGATGCTCAGCAGGGCGGTTGTCAGAACGATCGTTGCTGGTGATGTTAGGACTCCAGGAGTCGGCTGCACCCATTGCTTCGAACGCGTGGCTCTGATCGCGCCAATCTATGTAATTAGCTGTGGCAACGGGTCCGGTCCCGTTATGCAATATGGTCACCAGGCGTTGCGGATCACGGTATGCCAAGGGTCTCAACACCACCGCATTCACTACGCCGAAAATTGCGGTATTGGCGCCAATTCCCAGGGCAAGCGCAATTGCAGCGACACACGTGAACCCGGGTGTATGCAACAGGCTTCGCCAGCCGTAGCCGACGTCCTTCACCAGATTCTCAATCCACAGGTAGGAACGTGTTTCTCGGTGCAGCTCCTTTACAAACTCAACGTTTCCATAGCTTCGCCGGGCTGCCAGCTTCGCCTCGGACGGCGACAAGCCGTTCATTTCGAACTTCTCCTGCAGAATCTGGAGATGGGATTCGATCTCCCGCTGGAGCTCGCTCTCCGCGCGTACTGCACCGAACAAACTGGCGACTCGCTTAAAGAACCGGCGCATAGATCAGACTCCTTCAGATAACAATCTCTCGACCAGCCCGGCCATCTGCCGCCAGCGCAGCGCTTCCTGCTTCAGAGCCTTTTCGCCCTGCTTCGTAAGTGCGTAAAACTTTGCGTCACGATTGGTTTCTGTCTTGCCCCAGGTGCCCTTGATTCTGCCCTGCTGTTCCAGCCGCACTAATGCTGGATACAGAGTCCCCTGATTTAGGTACAACAGATCCTCAGACACTTGCTGTAGACGAGCAGCAATGCCGTAGGAGTGCTGCGGTCCCATCGTCTGAAGGGTCCTGAGGACAATCAGGTCCAACGTCCCCTGAAGAAGTGCGATTCGGTCAGATCGTTCACTTGGCATCCAAGTACACCATGATGTCGAGCATACATCATCTTCCACTAGGATGTCCAGTACTCGTATCGCAATGCGGTCGCGTTGAGACAGTCAGCGCTGACAGAATGTGTTTACCTTCCGATTTGCGAGTGGGTCCTCGACTATCCGGACAGTGGTCGGGACACCGGCTTCCCGTAGACGGACCGCCCGGCTTCGATCTGCCGTGTTTGCCAATCTACGACAATCCGACTCGCCAAGAAGTGATCCTCGGCGTGCACGCCTCCTGCCAGCTTGGCTAGTGCTTGGCATGGACAACATGAAGACCAGCCTGTCCGGGCGCGAGCCCCTGAACGGCGTGGCCGAACCTCGATCTGATCTCCTGGAAACTAATATCTTCGATCTCACAAAATCCGTGCGACCGAAGGATCGCTGTCATGCTAGCTGGTTCGAAGCGGCTGACCGAACGTTCATCAATTTTCTTAAGCTGTTCGGTCCGTTCCCTTTCTAATTGCCTTAGCTCTTCTGAGAATGCCTCGGGAGGTTCCACGTAATCGAACACCACCTCCGAGTTCTGGATCGACGACATGTAGTCCAGAGTGCGGCCGATAGTGTCCTGTGTCAGATATGGCACAACACCGAGCCAAGTGAAAAACGCGGGCGAGTCCTGCTGAAAGCCGGCCGCGACGAGTTTCTCTCCCACATCGTCCCGCTCGAAATCAACTGGCACGAGCATAAGCCATGGCGGAACTGCGATTTGAGCTTCAGACAAGCGCTGTCGTTTCCATGTCTGCGTCGCAGGGTGATCCACCTCGTAGATACGGACCTGGCGTGTGCCATGGGGATTCCGGAGAGCGAATGTGTCGAGTCCGGCGCCAAGGATGGCGATCTGCCGGATCCCTCCATCGACAGCTTTTGATAAACCATCTTCCGCAATCCGGCTTCGTGCGGCGGTGAATAGACGTCCGATGCTGGCCAAGGGATGTTGATTTGCAAATTGCATTAGGTCCTTTTCGTCTTCACGCAGAATCTTCATGGCAAATGGGTCAAAGAGGATTGAGCCATGATCGAGCACCTGATGAGCAGCTCTTTGTCGGGCGATCAACAGGGCTGTGCGGCTGGGTTCATTGGGCTTCATGTCCAAGGGCTCCGTTCTTTTCAATAACTCATCGCAGAACTGTCGTGTGCGACTTCCGATGACCGCGCCATCGACGAATTGAAACTCGTGCGAAGTCGTCGATGTTCTCTGCTACTCCGGCGGCCTTTTAAGCGCGGTCATCGCCTGTAGAACGACGCTGGTATTTCGATTAATCAGAGACCGAAACTTTGCGGTTACGACGCCGAGCATCGTGCCCCCCACGATCAGTATTGTGCATTCGACGCCTAGTTCCGGGCTACTCGGGCGTGAGGCTAGCCAGATCACAGCACTGAAAGCAGCGACTAAGTTAAATACGATTCGAGCGCGGTCCCACCGTTGTGCCCGAGTAGCAGCGGCCAACGCGCGTTGCACGAAGGCCTCCTCGTTCGGATCAATGGAAGTTGGTTTCACTGTGTTCCTTTCTGTTCCAAAAGCTTTCGAAGGACGGACACGCCGTAAGAAAGACGTGACTTTGCCGTGCCAAGTGGAATCTCGAGAACAGCCGCAGTCTCCTCAAGCGAGAGGTGCTGCTGATAATGCAATAGCAGGACAGCGCGGCTGGCGGGTGACAAATGCTCGATGGCGGCGAGAAGATCGCCCTCGAATAGTTCCTGTGGGTTAGCAGCCGCTTCAACTGACGAAATTAGCTCCGGATCTGCCTCAACTATGCGCCGTCGCCGGGCCTCCCGCTTGAGATGACGGAAGACGTAGCGCGAGGCGAGCTTTAAAACCCAGGGACGGAACGCTCGCGGATCACGGAGATAGGCAGGTTGCGAAAGACAATGAGCGCGATTTCCTGAAGAACGTCATCGGTTTGGGGTGAAGGAACCATTTGGCAGAGGTAAGAGCGCAGGGGTCTGTACAAACGGCGAAATAGCGACTCCAGGGCTTCGCGATCGCCACTTTGAGCAAGAGCGACAAGTACGAATTCATCCGGTTCCGCCCAGTCGGCCATTCACTTGATTAAGAGACACTTGAACGCGTTAAGGTTCGAAAGCAACTCAGAAAAGACAAATTGACGATTAATTCCAGACAACTGGTCAGGCGCGGTCAGCACATACGCCGACTTCCGTCCGTACGGTCGGAGATCCGGAAGCAATGCGGAGCATCGGATTCCTCCGCCCTGGTCGTGAACGGTTCAGCAGTCGATCTCGTCACCAGCGTTCATTCCAGATCTCCGCTCAGGCCAACTGACTCCGCACAGAACGTACTCCGTAATTGCAAAAGTCCGGCAATCCTCGAGCTGCATAGTAAACGGATCGGCGAGCAAGGCCTCTCGCCGGGCCACGAAAGAAGGGTTTCGCCAGGACTCTTCATCAGTGTTTCAACGCAAGATCATCGGGTGCATGCGTGAAGCATTGACCGCGTGCTGTCGAACGCAAACAGCTTTCAGCAACAACTCGGAAGCCACAACTCGGAAGCCAACGACTGCACCCTCGATCGCGATCCACACTGGCGACACGCAGCCGCTTCCAGCAACGCGTTCAGTTCCTACTGAAACAGTCGTTGGGCGAAGATACGCAGGTAGTCGCGCCAGTTATTCCAGGCGTGGAACCCACCGCTGTCGTGAGTGACGACAGCGACACCGTCCTTTTTGAGCAGTTCTACTGTCGCGGCGCTATTCGCGTTCGCGATGTCGTACCGGCCAACGCCTACCCAATACAACTTGAACGGCTTCCCATTCTCCTTATAGGTTGCAAGGTCCTTCTCCGCCATGTCCCGCATCGTCGGAAACCAGCCAGAACTGAACATGCCGACGTAAGAAAACAGGTCGGAACTTGTCAACGAAAGCGTCAGCGTCTGCAGGCCGCCCATAGACAGACCGGCCAATGCACGATGTTCGCGATCGGCAATGGTCCTAAAGTTTTGATCCACGTACGGCACGATGCTTGCCGTCATGTCCCGATTGAACTCATCATGCCCCATTGTGTTCATTCCGGAGCGGAGTTGAAAGTCGCGCGACATGTGGCCGGCCGGCATCACGACAATCATGGGAATTGCTTTGTGCTCCGCGATCAGAGTGTCCAGAATCGCCCCAGCGCGGCCAACCGTAGGCCACGAGTCATCACTATCTCCTCCGCCATGCAGTAGGTAGAGTACAGGATACGATTGGCTGTTGCGCTCATAGCCAGGCGGCGTGTAAACGTGCATGCGGCGCAAATTGCCGGTTACTGCCGACGGATACCAAACGCTGGCAACATTTCCATGCGGCACGTTCGGCAGATACTCCTCCCATGCGGCGCCGGGCACCTCATACATGCTCCTCACAGATGTCAGCGTTTCGCTCGCAACAGGATTGCGCGGATCTGTTGTCGACACGCCATCGACAGCGAACGAATATCGATAAGTGCCGGGCTGAATCGGCCCAATCGTGACGCTCCAAACGCCGTTTTGGGCGCGTGTCATGGGAAAGCCGCCGCTCGTCTTCGAGAGTTGTTCGGGCGTGATGTCAGGAGTAGCTTCCAATCCTTCTGCGTGCAACTTCATTTCGCGAGCATCGGGTGCATACAGCCGGAAGGTCACCCGATGGTCCTGTCCAACTTCGGGCGAGTGCAGTGTGTCATTAGGCGTCGCTGAAGGTGGCATAACAACAGAAGGCCGAGAGCTATGGTCAGAGGACTGGCGCGCGCTCGCCGGAAGCACCATAGCGGCAGCAAGAAGCGTGGCCAGCATCGCCGGAAGACGCCGCGAGCTGGGTTTGCATTGAGTCTGCATGTTCATCCTTTATCGTGGGTTGCCGGATTTCGAGGAGAGACGTGATCTCCTAAACGGGCGCTTCGCCTCAGAACCGGAACGCCGGAGGCGGTAACAGTGACAGAAGCTTGTCGTCATCCACTCGGCGGACTTCGCTGATTGTGTCGAAAACCATTGTCTCTTTACCCTCCACCGTATAGGGCTTCCACGGAAGCCCCGGCTGCGATGGGTTACCCGTTCGGGCGAAACTCACCCAGGCCTGAGAGACCTTGTCCTGCAAAGCCAATCCCGCAGGTGTCGCCCCCGTCGCCAGATGAATATGTGGCTCACTCAGAGCATGGAACGCAAACGCAATCTCCGAACAATGGAACGCGGTGATCCCGCCATCGATGGGGTATTCGTACGCGAAGATGTAATTGAACACGGGTGCCTTGGTGTTCTCCAGCTTTCTTGCGAGCACCATCTTGGCGCCCGGCCGGAAGATCGTGTCCACGAACAGCACGTCCTGGATTTTCTTCTGCGGTTGAACCTTCTTGAACTCGGCCACCACCTCGTCTTTCTTGTCCCCAAAGGCAGCCGTTAAGCGATCGTCTATTTCCTTTGGGCTCCAGTCGTTTTTCGTGAACTCGCCCTTAGCGAGATTGCTGTTGAACTCGCTCATTACGGTTCCGGCCATGTATGGAATCGAAGTTGCCCAGTCGCAGAACTCACGCAGTACGTATCGGTCGTCAGCAATCACGTCCCAACCCATACCGCGCGTCCCGGTTTGTTTGGCTAATTCCTGTGTTGCAGCGGTGCCGGCTGCGAGCAAATCACGGTAAGGAACTTTCTTCAGTTCGTCAATCCGGCTCCCGTCCAGGTTGAGATTCTTCAGAGTTGCCGCTGCGATTGCCTGCTGATGCTCAATGCTCTTGGCCGGATCCGTACTGCGGTAATTGAGACTGCCGCCGCTCTCAGAGATCCCCCTGTGGAAGAGACCCTTTGCCGACGGCATCTGCATGAGGCGAGTCACCTTGCCGCCCCCTCCAGATTGGCCGAAGATCGTCACATTTCCGGGATCGCCGCCGAACGTTTCGATGTTGTCGCGAATCCACTCGAGCGCAGCCACTAAGTCCGCCATGCCCGTGTACCGGGAGTTGGCGTACTCCGAACCGTACGCTGAAAGGTCCAGGGTGCCAATGATGTTTAGCCGGTGATTGATGCTGACAACAACGACATCCCCGAACTCGCTGAGCGTCTTTCCGTCATACGCATACGATTCCATCGACGAGCCGTTCGTGAACCCACCGCCATGCATCCACACCATGACCGGCTTCTTCGCGTTCGTAGCCAGGTGCTGCGTCCAGACATTTAGCACTTGGCAGTTCTCGTTCTCGATCCAATAGCGGTGAGGCAGAACCACGTCATCGGAGCTCACGGAGGTCTGCTGCGGGATGGGACAAACCGGCCCCCAGACCTGAGCGCCCTTGATGCCGTCCCATGCCGGAACGGGCTTCGGCATTTCGAAGCGCTCCGCCTGCGCATAAGGGATACCGAGAAATGTGAACACCTTCCCGTCTTTCAACCCGCGCAGTTTTCCTCCTTTGACCTGGACCACGGGCGGGTGCAGGTTTGGCGCCTCGGAGTTTGAGGCAGCCTTGGCCGCCAATTGCGCCCCGGTCTTCGGTTGCTCGATGGCGGACGCGCTGCTCACGGCCAGTGCGGTAGCCGTTCCGAGCCGCAGCAGTGTGCGACGGTTGATAGCGTCTGGTTGGGGTGTGTGATCGGCCATGTTTCTCCTGATGAGCTACTGAGCTGTTCTTGCCAATGAAGTTTGGGCGAAGTTCATGTTCGTTCCACGCAGTCTGGCTGCGCCTATATAGGAATATCACCTCAACCAGCGGGGGCATCGCAGCGCATACCCGCCGAGCGCGGTGAGCAGTTTGCTCCTGGGAAATGGGTTCGGTTTCGCGATCAACTACCGACTATTCGGGCCTCTCCGCACGGGGTTGGGCAGACCACTCGTGGGCAGTCGTCATCATGTGTTTACTGATCCTGCTCTCTGTGGCTGAAAAACCCGCTTGTCGCAGACTGACGGCCGGCTTCGATGTGCCGGCTTTGCCATCGACGATAACCCGAAATGTCATTCCTTGGCATGAGCGCCGCCAATCCACGAGTAGCGCGTTCTACGGACAATTGAAGTCGCCTTCAGGTTCACGTACAAAAGCGCACGGCTTTTTACGCCGTGAGCGCTCAGCTACTTTGACTGCCGTGCGGCAAGACATGCAGCACCGGCACTCTCGTTATTTGGCCTTTTTGAACTGAGGACGACCCAGCCAATCTTGGACAGCCTGGCTCTGGCTTAGATTGCCGAACTCGGTGGAAGGCGGCGTCGGTGCTGCTCCGGCTGACGCTGCCTTGTTTGCAAAGCCTTGTAGCGCGCAGGGCAGACCGGAAACCGTCCCAGGACTCGGCAGGTCAGGCACAGTCGTATCGGGAGATGAGAAATTGAATTTCGCGACCGGGTTACCGATCGCTGGGGACGCATCACGGAGCGTCAGTGGTGACAATCCCCAACGCCACTCAATCAGCTTCAGGATGGCTGTATGATCGTGACCGTCGAATCGACTTGGTTGTTGGCGCGTGTAAATGGCGAAGCGATCAGGGCCGGTACCCGGAAGCCGAGCAGCGCGGCGCCATCGACCAGGTTGGTGTCCAAGCTATTGGGCGCGACTACGCGGGCGGAGGAACGTGATCGAAGAAGCCGCCCCATTCGTCGAACGTGACAATCATCACCGTGCTGGACCACTTCGGACCCCGCGTGACGGCGTGGAACACTTGCGACAGAAACGCTTCGCCGTTGCGAATGTCGGAATGCGGGTGGTCATCATTTCCGAGACCGTCATCGAGCACGGTAAATTTCGGATCGAGGAACGAAACTGCCGGTAACTGGCCGGCAGCAACGTCAGAGAGGAAGTCGTTGAAGTCTGCCGAAACGTTGACGTATTTCAGACCCCAGAGTGACAGAAAAGGGATGTTCCCGAAGTAGTAGCGATGTGAGATTCCGGCTTTTGAGAGCAAGTCGAAGATGGTCGGCAGTTCACTCGTTGAGAGCGCGTTTGAGAGCCGATCGGTTTGTGCCGCCCAGAGGAACATGCGGTTCGGGAAGGTCTCCGCGAGTATAGGGGCAAACCAATGGTCACACGTGGTGTAAGCCTGGGCGAGGCTCGACAGAAACGGAAGCTCCGCCGCGTTGTAATAGCCGATGCTGTAGATGTCATTCCCCGGGACTCGCAAGAACCCATCCATGCGTCCGTTGTTATAGGCCGTGACGTTCTGGTTGCCATAGGAGTTGTTTGGTATCTTATGACCGCATCCGGTGTAATCGCTGTCGAGCGAATACACACGGTGGGACGCTCCCGATGTGTCCGGGTAGCTGAGCCCAGCGGGTATTCCGTCCGCGCGGGGCAACCACCCGAGAAAGTGATCGAAGCTTCGGTTTTCCATCACGATGACGACTACATGCTCGATGCCGGACTTCGAGGGACTCAATTCGTGGGATTTGGGAGGGGACCAGGCGGAGGCGCCGGATGTGGAGGGACACGCGTAACGCATCCAGCTGTGATGCCTACCGCCCCGATGCCGGTGGTCGTCAAAAGTGTTTGTGTGAAACGGCGGCGATTCATCGGATGCTGGAATCCCTTTTCAGCGAATCGAGTATACACTTCCCGGCCGAAGACGTCAGGGTGCCGATCACGTCCATCGAAGTCAACCTGACGTAAAGTCGGCTATGGTGAGATTGCTCTCCAATGAAGTTCGACGAGATTACCTTCCGGATCAGCCGATGTTTGCCGATCCTCGCGCCCTCCATCGCACTGGCATCCACCAAAACAGGTCAGAACGGCCTGCCCAGACACGTCCCGCTTTCCCTTTTGATACAGTCTTGTTGATTGTTCAGGAGGAGGACGGTCTTGCTCTCACGTCTACTGTTAAGTGGCGTACTCACAGCCGCGCTGGCCAGCGCCGGAAACTTGAATGTTACGGGAATCGTCGCGTTTGGCGACAGCCTTTCCGACACGGGTAACGACTACATCGCAACTTCTAAGTTGCTGGGTAAATCCAATGCCACGCCGCAGCCCCCCCACTACACAACTGGGGAATTCACGGATGGATCGGATTCGACGCCCGCGACTCACGGCCCGACTGGGATCTGGTTGGACCAACTAGCGCCAAAACTCGGTATCAGCTCGCCGGCGCCGGCGCTCGCGGGTGGAACGAACTTTGCATATGGTGGATCGCAAACCCTGACGGCTTCTGGTCCTTTAAACCTGATTCCATCGTTGAATCAGGAAGTGAGTCAATTCCTGCCGACCTCGAAATCCGTTGCACCCTCGAACTATCTGTACAGCTTCTGGTCGGGAGCGAACGACATCGCGGCAAACGTGACGAACCCGGCTGTTGCGGTGGCGTCAGCCGACGACATCTATAACCAGATACTGAAAGTTGACGCGGCCGGCGGCAAAGATTTCTTGTGGTTCAATCTCCCGCCATTAGGTGACACGCCCTCCGCGATTGGTAATGGCGTGTCGGGTCTGGCGACTATGGATTCAAACGCGTTCAACACGGAGTGGGCGCTCGACGTCCAGAAACTCGACAACGCCGGGCTCAATATCATTCCCGTCGACGTTGACTCGCTGTTCAATGAAATCGTGCAGGATTTCAAGAGTGGCTGCACTGTGGGCCCGCAGGATCCCTACTGCTTCTCAAATACTTCATCGCCGGCGAACCAGCAGAGCGGAGACCCCGATTCCTACCTGTTCTGGGACACTGATCATCCGACAACAACGGGGCACGCGTTGATTGCCGATGCCGCGTTTGCCGCTATCCAAGCGAACTCCTCGCCCGCGGCCGTTCCAGAGCCGGCATCACTGGCCTTGGGAGCAGCCGGATTGCTATGCCTGGGATTGTTCCGGCCGCGTAAGTTCTTCCGGAACTAACCGGTCTACATTGCGCAGCGTGGGGAAAAACCAGCCCCAGAGCAGCACGATCACAACGGTACCGATGCCGCCCAGGACAACGGACGGTACGGTACCGAACCAGTGAGCCGTCAGTCCCGACTCAAATTGCCCGACTTCGTTCGAAGCGCCGATGAATACCATATTGACCGCACTCACCCGCCCGCGCATCTCGTCGGGAGTCGAAAGCTGGATCATGGTGTGACGGACAATCACGCTGACCATATCGGTCGCACCTGTCAAGACAAGCATCAGCAGCGATAGAGCGAAGCTCTTCGAAATTCCGAACGCGATAGTCGCGATGCCGAACGCCAGCACGCTGATGAGCATGCTCATCCCCGCTCGTCTCTCCAACGGCCAGTGCGCAAGCGCGAGCGCCATTCCAACTGCGCCAACTCCCGGAGCAGCACGCAGCAGGCCCAGCCCAAGCGCGCCAGTGTGCAGAATTTCGCGCGCGTAAACCGGCAGCAGCGCCACAGCTCCACCCAATAGCACCGCGAACAGGTCCAGTGAAACGGCGCCCAGAATCAGTTTCTGGCGCCAGATGTAGCGCAGCCCTTCAAGAACCATCCTCCCGGCGGGAGCGGCCGTACGCACGACGGTCTTAAAGTGCACCAGGCCGAGGGCGAGGAAGCCCACCATATAGCAGAAGGCGCACAACGCGTATACCGGCTCGGGACTTCCTGTGACCGCGTACAGCGCACCACCAAACAGCGGGCCCGCAATCGTGGCCGTCTGAAAAATGGAAGACGCCCAGGCGACCGCATTCGGGAAATCCCGATCTTCGACGAGAAGCGGCAGTATGGCTTGGCTTGCTGGCGCATTAAACGCGCGTACTGTACCGTTCCACAGCAGCGAAACATAGATTGGCCAGGTATTGCGAATACCTGTCAACGTGAACGCCAGCAGCATCGTCGAGACAATCGCAAAACCGATGTAGCAGGTGCGCAGGATCCGGTTCCGAGCAATACGATCCGCCGCGTGCCCCGCTAACGGAAAAAGGCAGATGCCAGGCAAAAACTGCGCTAATCCGACCAGACCCAGGTCTAGCGCGCGATGTGTCAGAGCGTAGAGTTGCCAGCCGACCGCAACCGACTGCATCTCGGATGCGCTCGTTACCAGAAAGCGAGCCAGCATGTAGCGCCGAAAGTTCGGGTACTCGAAGGCGGCGCGACCCGTGGTGCTCAAGAGGTTAGATGTGCCGAATTCCCAGTTCTTTCAACTGGCGGTCCGGTACGGGAGCTGGCGCTTCGCACATGAGATCTGTCCCCTTAGCGGTCTTCGGGAACGGAATCACTTCGCGAATCGAGTTTTCGCCGGCGAGCAACATCACCAGCCGGTCGAGCCCGAGCGCAATCCCACCATGCGGCGGCGCTCCGAATTCAAGCCCCTCGAGCAGGAACCCGAAACGGCGCTTCGCCTCGTCTTCGCTGAATCCCAGGGCTGCAAACACTTTCGTCTGCACGTCACGCCGATGGATACGAATCGACCCGGAGCCGAGCTCGACACCGTTCAGAACCAAATCGTAGGACTTAGCGCGGCAATGGGCCGGATCGGCCGTAAGCTTGTCCAGATCTTCGTCGTGCACGGAAGTGAATGGATGGTGCGCGGCGTTCCAGCGCTTCTCTTCTTCGTCCCACTCGAACATCGGAAAATCGACCACCCAAAGGAAATTCAGAGTCTCCGGATCAAGCAGCTTATGACGGTCGTTGTATTTCTGCGCGATGTACAAACGCAGTTGGCCGCACGCGAGCAACACCGTGTTCTCAGGCAACGCGCCCTTCTTCTCACCCATCCAACCGGCCAGGATCAGGGTGTCCTCTTCACCCGGCCGCACCCGCTCGCGCACCTTCGCGATCTGGTCCGGATAGTCGCGCTCGAGACGCTTAACGTCGTCGTAGACGCGCAATCCGCGCTCCTGACCAAAGGCCTTCAGGTCGTCGCGTTCTTTGCGGCTGAGTTGCCCAGTCTTCGGCACGTGAATGGCCACCAGAGGCAGGCCTTCGCCCGTCAATTGCCCATTCGGAAACAAATCTTCGACGCGATGAAATGGCGGGATCCGCGTGTCTGGTTTGTCGCTTCCGTATGAATTCATCGCCTCCGCGTAGGTGATGCGAGGAACCTCGGCGGGGACCTGCTTCCCAGCCGATTCACATACCGCCATGATGAGCGGTTCGATCACCTGATAAATCGTCTCCTGCTGGACGAAGGACATTTCGAGATCGAGTTGCGTGAACTCGGGCTGGCGATCCGCACGGAGATCTTCATCGCGGAAACAGCGCACGATTTGGAAATAACGCTCGTAACCGCCCACCATTAACAACTGCTTGAACAGCTGCGGCGATTGGGGAAGCGCGTAGAAGCTGCCGGGCTGAACGCGGCTGGGGACCAGATAATCGCGCGCGCCTTCCGGCGTGGAGCGGGTCAGGAATGGCGTTTCGATCTCGAGAAATCCCTGCGCATAAAGCGCCTGCCGAATGGCAAACGCCACCTTCGATCGCAGAATGATATTGCGCTGCATGCGCGGACGCCGCAGATCAACATAACGATACTTCAGGCGCACATCCTCTTTTACCTCCATCCCGTCCTCGAGCGGGAACGGCGGCGTGCGCGATTCGTTTAGGATCCACAGCTTCGAAACCGCGACCTCGATCTCCCCGGTTGGTATAGACGAATTGACCGTTTCTGGCGAGCGCGGCTCGACCTTTCCTTCGACGGCAATCACAAACTCCGCGCTGAGCTCTTCGGCGCGAGCATGTGCCGGCTCGTTCTTGCTGATGTCGAAGACCAGTTGAGTCACTCCCGCGCGATCGCGCAGGTGAATGAACACAACTCCGCCCAGGTCACGGCGGCGATGGACCCATCCCATCAGGGTGACTGTCTTCCCGGCATCGGCGGCGCGAAGCTCCCCGCATGTGTTTGTGCGGTGCAGGTCGCCCAGAAAATCAAGCTTCACTTCAGGCATTTTGTAGTTTATTTTCGCTCGGAAAGGAGGCGCTGCAACAGTTGCTCGCGGGACAGCGCCTGTTGTTCGCCACTGTTCATGTCCTTGAGAACATATGAATTGCGAGCGAGTTCATCATCGCCCACGATGACAGCCCAACGAGCATGCAGCTTATTCGCCAGATCGAGCATCCGCTTCAATTTCTTGTCCGTGCCTACCTCGACCGATAGATCGAGGCCCCGAATGTCGCGCGCTACCAGAGCGCAGTGGCGCAGCGCAGGCTCTCCCATAGGGGCGAGGTACACATCCAACGAAGCAGGCTGCTCGCCACGTGCTTCTTCGACCGCGATAACAAGGCGATCTTCGCCAATGGAAAACCCGATACCGGGCGCCGCCACCTTCGAGCCGAGAAATTCCGCAAGGCCGTCGTAGCGGCCGCCTCCTAAAATCGCGTTCTGCGCTCCAAGAGCGCCGTGGGTGATTTCAAAAGTTGTCCGCGCATAGTAGTCTAGCCCGCGAACCAGCCGCGGCTTTACCGTATAGCGGATACCGCGGTCATCCAGCAGGGACTTGACCTGATCGAAGTGAGCGCGGTCCGTGTCATCCAGATACTCGAAGATCGACGGCAGTGCATCGATGATCGGCTGATCCTCCGGGACCTTGCAGTCGAGCACGCGCAATGGATTGGTGTCGGCCCTGCGCTGGCAATCGCCACACAGCTTATGCTTGACTTCGTTCAGTTGCACCCGCAGCGCTTCGTTATAGCGAGCACGCGATTCCTTCGTGCCGACTGAGTTAATCAGCAGTTCATAACCAGTGATACCGGCTTCGGCGAGCAGGGCGATGACCATCTCGATCACCTCCGCGTCGATGGCTGGAGAATCCGAGCCGATCGCTTCCGCGCCGATCTGGAAAAACTGGCGATACCGGCCTTTCTGTGGACGCTCGCGACGGAACATCGGGCCTATGTAGTAGAGCTTCTGCAAGCCCGGCTGCTGATCGAGACGATGCTCGATGTAAGCGCGCAGAACGCCGGCCGTGTTCTCGGGACGTAGCGTCAGTGAGGATCCATCGCGGTCCTCGAATGTGTACATCTCTTTGCTTACGATATCGGTTTCTTCCCCGACGCTACGCGCAAACAGAGCCGTCTCTTCGAGGATCGGAGTGCGAATTTCGCGGTAGTTGAAGCGATGAAACACACGCCGGGCCGCTCCTTCCACCTGGTTCCAAACAACGCTCGACGGTGGCAGTATGTCGCGCGTGCCTTTAACGGCGCGAATCAATTCTGTGCGTCCTTATATTCTTTCGCGAGGGCCACGTACCAGTCGCAGTTCTCGCGAAAACGTTCTTCTTCCACCGGCGTGATCTCGCGCTTCACCTTGGCGGGTGTGCCCAGCACCAGCGACCGTGCGGGCACATCCATGCCCTCCGGAACAAGCGCACCGGCCGCTACTACAGCGCCTTCGCCGATCTTGGCTCCGTTCAAAACAACGGCTCCGATTCCAATCAGCGCGTTATCGAAAACTTCGCAGCCATGCAGCACAGCCGAGTGCCCTACCGTCACACGGTCGTGTACGATGCAAGGAAACGTGCGATGGTCGACGTGCAGAACGGTGTTGTCCTGAATGCTGCACTCCTCACCCACGCGGATAAAGTTCACGTCGCCGCGTATGGTGACGTTCGGCCAAACGCTGGAACGTTCGCCGATCACAACATCGCCGATTACCTGGGCGGATGGATCAATGTAAGCGGAATCGGCAACTCGTGGCAAAATCCCGCGATAGGGTCGTAACATCTCGTGTTGGAACTGTGCGCCGGGATGGCGGGTGCTTTCTTGTCATCGTAGCAGGGCCGCCAAGCAGCTTGGACGCGCTGAATCGCGGGCAGGACGTGGCTAGCTCTCATAGAATGTAGATCATGCTCAGATTGGCCGGTTGCGCCGTTGCGGCGGCACTCGCGTGCGCGTCGTATGGATTCGGGGCGGGAGCGCCATTCACGTTCGATGCAATGATGCAGATTCAACGCATCGACGACCCACAGCTTTCGCCCGACGGCAAGCTGGTCGCCTTCACGGTCGCGTCGGTGGATCTGCCCAACAATGCCAAGCCGACGCAGATTTATGTCGTGCCGCTGGAGGGCGGCGCTCCCGTCAAGCTAACCTCGCAGGGCGATTCCAACACCCGGCCGCGATGGTCTTCCGATTCCAAGCGCATCTATTTCGTTTCCGACCGCACTTCGCCGCCGCAGATCTGGTCCATGAACGCCGATGGTTCGGATCAGAAGCAAATCACGACTCTGCCAACCGGAGCCGATGGCGAGGTGCTTTCGCCCGACGGCAAATGGATTGTTTTCACAAGCGGGGTCTATCCGGAATGCGCCACCGGAAATGGCATTCCCGGATTGCCCTACGATGCTGCCTGTAACACTCGCGCTGTGGAAGCGGAGAAACTATCAAAGGTTCATCCGCGTGTGTATACTTCCCTGCTCTACCGGCACTGGAAGGCATATCAGGGAAGCACGCGGCAACACCTGTTCGTCGCCAATGCGGACGGAACGGGAGCCCCGAAAGATCTCACTCCCGGCGCCATGGATGTGCCGCCCTTTCAACTGGAAGGGCCAGAACAATACGTCATTTCTCCGGACAGCGCGCAATTGGTGTACGTCAGCAATACCGATAAGGATTTATCGACGAGTACGAATTCCGATCTGTTCACCGTGCCGCTGTCGGGCGGGGTTGCCGCAAACAGATTGACCACGAATCCGGGCGCGGATGAAGGACCGCTTTTCTCGCCCGATGGTCATTACCTCGCCTACCGCACCCAGGTTCGAGGCGGGTATGAAAGCGACATGTGGCGGCTCGCTGTGCTGGATTTGCAAGCGGGCAAGATGAACACCCTGACGGACGAACTGGACCGCTGGGTCGAGAGCTATCGCTGGTCGCCGGATTCGAAACGAATTTTCTTCACAGTGGACGATCACGGGACGCAGCCACTGCTCATGATCGGATTCAACGGCGGGCCGATTCGGACCATTGCTCAAGGTCCGACTTCCATCGGTGACGTGCAGTTCACGCCAGACGGAAAAACGATGATCTATTCCGATCAAAGCGCAGCTGCTCCGCTGGAACTGTACCGGGCCGTATCGAGTGACCGCCGAGGAGTCGCGCTGACGCATCTGAACGATGGGCTGCTCGCGCAATATCAATTGACGCCGCTCGAATCGTTCACCGTCGATAGTGCGGACGGCACAAAGGTCGAGAGCTTTCTCGTGAAGCCGCCGGGCTTCGACGCCAGCAAAAAATATCCGCTTTTCGTCATGATTCACGGCGGACCCGAAGGCGATTGGGGCGAAAGCTGGAGCTATCGCTGGAACGCGCAGGTGTTTGCCGGCGCCGGCTATGTAGTGCTCATGCCTAATCCGCACGGCTCGGTCGGATATGGGCAGGCCTTTACTGAGGCCGTGGTTGGCGACTGGGGCGGCAAACCATACGACGACATTATGGCGGCAGTGGATCATGCGAGCGATCTGCCGTATGTCGATAAAGAACGCGCGGTGGCGGCCGGCGCATCCTACGGCGGCTACATGATCGACTGGATCCTCGGGCACACTGACCGCTTCAGGGCCCTGGTTGCACATGGAGGCGTGTACGATCTCCGCAGTGAAGCCGGAACAACCGAAGAGCTATGGTTCCCCAAGTGGGAATTTCAGGGCTTCCCGTGGGAAAATCCGGACCTGTATCAAAAGTGGAGTCCCAGCAACTACGTAAAGAATTTCAAAACGCCTACGCTTGTCACCCACGGTGAGATGGACTTTCGCGTGCCGATCGGACAGGGTCAACAGCTATTCACCGCGCTACAGCAAATGCAGGTGCCTTCTAAATTAGTTCAGTTCCCCAACGAAGGCCACTGGATTATGCAGCCGCAGAACAGCCAGTTCTGGTATAAGACTGTGCTCGATTGGATGCAGCAGTACATCGCGCCAGCTTCGAGTGCCGCTCAGTAGGCGTACGCTGCGAAGTTTCCCGAGTGCAACAATAGCTCGCCGTCCTGTGGAAGAGCGGCCAGCGGAACGCCCTCCCGGAGAACTTCAAAGCGCAGATGAACGGGATCGCCAAGCCTGACGCGCATCGCCGACATGGAGACGCGGGCCTCGTACAGATCCGCTGCCGCGACTTGCACGCCAGAAAGCGGAATTTCCGTCTCCGTAACCATGCCCTCGGCAGTACTGCGTATTTCGAACTGGCCTGCTCCGGTTCGCATTTTCAAGACAAACTCTAATCCCGATTCAGGCGCCACCGGCTCTGTCAAATCGACGCGGATATAGAGGTTCTGGCCGTCGCTGCCGTAGCGAATCCCTTGCAGCAACGCACGCTGTCCATGCAGGGTCTTCATGCGCGGATCCGGGCTGTACTCGCCCGCATTTTCCCACTCGCGCGAAGACGTAAGCAGGCCATCGATCGTCGGCTGAATCAAGCCCGTCGGCGCTTCGTGCTGCGGCTTGAAAGCCGTCTGTGCAATCGCCACAGATAGTTCCGCAGGCGCTTCTTTGCCGAGCAGCCGATACACGTTTGCCAAATGATCACGGAACAGTTGATCAAATTCGCTTTGATTGGCGCTTTGATTTTCGGGCCCGTACCACCAATTCCAGTCGCTGCCTTCTGCGATCAGAAGCTCATCGTACGCGTCGGCCAGCGCATTTGGATCCGTGTTCCCCGACGCGTACTCATCATAGGTCTGACGCGCCTTGAGCAGATAATCCCACGCCAGGTTGTCTTCTTTGTCGCCGATCCAGATATCGAAATTTGCGTCGATCCAGGAGCCAGGAAACAGGCGCGGCAGCTCGCGGCGCGTAGCCGAAGCTAGAGCTTCCGAAACGGTCAAAGCGCGGATCTCTCGATCCTCTGAAATACTCTCGTAAAGGCAGCGTAGGAATGGGCGTCCATTCTGAACATAGTTTTCCCACGCGTTCTCGCCGTCGAGAATGATCGGCACCAGGGGCTCAACACCCGAAGCCAGCAGGTTGGCGCAGTTGCGTTTCAATTCCGTAACGAAATGGCGCGCCGCATCCTCGGGCTGCATGTTTGCATAGGCCAACGCAATCAGATTGCTCAGACGGCGGTCGCGAAACAACACGTCGATCGGGGCGGTCCCGCGCTGCCAGCGATATGGATAATACGTCGCTTCGCCAACCGCGGATTCACCAAGACTCCGCGCAAGAATTTCGTTATCCGAGGCAGTCCACTTAAAGCCTGCTTCCGCCGCTAGATCGAGCGTCTGCTCGGAAACCGCGCCTTCCGAAGGCCAGAGACCGGCCGGTTCGATGCCGAAGCGGTCTCGGAAAAATTGGCGGGAACGCCGCATTTGCTCCAATGCGTCAGCGGGATACGCGAAGTGCTGTGGCAGCGGCACGTACGGATGCGCGGAGTGCGCAATATTGGAATCGCATAACAGCGGCAGAATTGGATGATAGAAGGCCGAAGCCGAAAGTTCGATCTGTCCGCGGCCAGCGGCGTCGCGATACGCGCCAATCACTCGCTTTAATGAAGCAGATTCCTTCTCTGCCACCGTTTTCTGATCGCGCAGGGAAAAGGCTCTCCCCTTTGTGACGAGCCCTCGGATGCCGCCATCTTGTGAAAGGTCGTACTCGTCGAACCAGGCAACCTGCGACAGTACCTGCAAATCGCGAATGTCGCCCGCGCTGAAATGTTCGCTGGCGCGATGCGCGTTGCGGTCATAACGGACAAAGCTGTCAAAGAGCTCCGAATACCGGGGGTAGCGCCGAATAACTCGCTCGTGATTCGCTTGGAAGAAGTAGCTCAGGACAAATTCGCGTTCCAGGGCGCTCAACTCTTCTGCCGGTTTCAGTGCGAGGTTTAGAAAGGGATCCTTGGCCGATCCATTCGCGTAATCATCCAGTTGTAATAAAAGCGAAGGAACCAGATTGAAAGTCTGCCGGATATCCGGAAATTCGCTCAGTATTTTTACCATGCCGAAGTAATCCTTCAAGGCATGTAATCTTACCCACGGAAGCCGATATTCGCCACTCACCAGATTTTTGTAAAAAGGCTGGTGCATGTGCCATACAAAGCAAAGATGTATGTTCGGCATTCGACTCCCTCCATCATAGTTGGCGCGCTCGAAGATCGCGCATTTTTATCAGCTCGAGCCCGTGTACAACAATAGGGGTTTGTCATGCCTTTGACGATCCCATCGAGCGGACTTCGGAGACGCTCCCCGTTTGTGCTGATCGGCGCTCGGCTGATGGCCTTTTTGGCCGTTCTTGGGCCTGGTTTCATCACCGCAAACGTCGACAACGACCCGGGCGGCATCCTGACCTACTCGCAGGCCGGGGCGGAATTCGGGTATCAGCTCCTGTGGACCCTCATCCCGATTACAGTTGCGTTGATAATCGTGCAGGAGATGGCGGCGCGGATGGGCGCCATCACTGGGAAAGGCCTTTCGGACCTCATCCGCGAAGAGTTTGGTCTGCGCGCGACCTTCTTCACGATGCTCATACTTGGCATCGCCGATTTTTTCAACATTGTTTCGGAATTCGCCGGGCTTGCTTCCGGGATGGGGATTTTCGGGATCAGTAAATATCTTGTTGTTCCTATCGGCGCAGTGCTGGTTTGGGTGATTATTGTCCGTGGCACTTACAAACCTGTAGAAAAAATTCTGCTATTTGCGTCGCTGATTTACTTCGCATACCCGGTTTCCGCATTCTTCGCCAAACCGGACTGGAACCTTGCCCTGAAACAGACGCTGATTCCGACCCTCAGCTCGAATCCTGCTTACCTGGTCACGGTCGTCGGATTGATAGGAACAACGATCACGCCATGGATGCAGTTCTATTTGCAAGCGGCCGTCGTTGAAAAAGGCGTCGATGCCCGCCACTACGGACTGTGCCGGCTGGATGTCGTGATCGGCTGCATTGTCACGGACGTGGTGGCTTTCTTCATCGTGGTGGCCTGCGGAGCCACCATTTTCCACACCAACCACCCTGAAATCACAGATGCTGCCCAGGCCGCGGTGGCTTTGAAACCGTTTGCGGGCAGGTTTGCCTCGCTGCTGTTTGCAGTGGGACTAGTAAATGCATCCCTCTTGTCGGCCGCCATTCTGCCGCTTGCGACGTCGTACAACATCTGCGAAGGACTTGGTTTTGAATCGGGCATCGACAAGCGCTTCTCAGATGCTCCCGTCTTCTATTGGCTGTATACGCTGCTGATCGGAGGAGGCGCCGCGGTCGTGCTCATCCCCGGACTGCCGCTGCTGAAGATGATTCTCTGGTCCCAGGTGGTGAATGGAATCCTCCTGCCGTTTGTGGTGCTGTATATGTTGCTCTTGATCAACCGGCCTCGTCTGATGGGCGCGTTCCGCAACAATCGCTGGCAGAATGCGATCGCGTGGACGACCGCCATCACCATGATTGTGATTTCCGGAGTGATGATCTTCAACATTGTGACCGGCCGAGCGAGTTGATATGTAATAGAGCGTATGAATGCCACACGTGGGATCGAGAGATGGACGGGCCTGGTTATGGTAGGCGATGGAATCGCGGGCTTCATCTGGCCTCGCGAATACCTTCGGAAGCTACAGGTCGGGCCAAAGGTCGTGAATAATGTGCTGGAGGCGTGCGCACAAAGGCCGCAAATGACACGCGCGCTGTGCGCTCTCGAAGTGGCCCTCGGCGCGTGGATTTTCATTCGACCCCCGAAGTTCTGATGCCAAAAGCGAATTCCTTGGGCTTTGCTATCTCATTCGGGCCGTAACCGTTATACTTACCCTCAACCCCAGCATGCAGCAAGTTCTGAAGACAAAGAGCATTGATGCTCTGGTAGAGGAAAGCCACGCCGAAGGCAAACAGTTAAAGAAAACGCTTGGGCCGGTCAGTCTGATCGCCTTTGGCATCGGCGCCGTCATAGGATCGGGCATCTTCACCGTCACCGGGACGGCCGCTGCGGGACAGACCGCGATGGGTGGTTCGTCCATCCTGAAGGCCCCTCTACTCGATCTCATTCTGCATGGGACTGCGGCGGCGTCTATGACGGGACGGCCCGGAGCCGGTCCAGCTCTGACCTTGTCGTTCATCCTTACCGCGATCACTTGCGGATTCGCGGCGCTCTGTTATGCGGAACTGGCCTCAATGATTCCCATTGCAGGCAGCGCCTATACCTACGCCTACACCACCCTGGGTGAAATCTTCGCCTGGATTATCGGTTGGGATCTCATTCTCGAGTACGCGGTTTCGAATATGAGTGTGGCCGTGGGATTTTCGGCTTACTTCAATGTGATGTGCGATTACCTGTTTGGGGCGCACTTGCCGAAATCTCTGTCCGAGCCGGCGTTCATAGGAGGCACCAGCACCGGAAGTTTTTTCAACATACCGGCCTTGTTGATCGTGATGCTGCTGAGTTGGCTGCTGGTGCGCGGTGTAAAAGAGAGCGCCGGGGCAAATAACGTGATGGTCGCGATCAAAGTCGCCGCGGTCCTGGTGTTCGTTTTTGGTGCGGCCCACGCGATCAACTCGGCGAATCTGCACCCCTTCCTGCCAAATGGATTCGGCGGTGTCGTGACGGGCGCGGCGATCGTGTTTTTCACTTTTATCGGCTTCGATTCGGTTTCTACTGCCGCCGAAGAATGCAAACACCCGCAACGCGACATGCCGATTGGAATTATTGGCACTCTAATCGTATGCGGCCTTCTGTATACGTCGGTCGCCTTCGTATTAACCGGCATTGTGAATTGGAAAACACTCGACAACGCTGCCCCCGTCGCGAATGCTCTAAAAGCGATCGGGATGAACCGGTTGCGCTTTGCAGTCACGGTCGGGGCGCTGCTCGGAATGCTCTCTTCCCTGCTCGTCTATCAGTACGGTCAGGCGCGTATCTGGTTTGCCATGTCGCGCGACCGTCTATTGCCCGGAGCCTTCTCGAAAGTTCACAAAAAGCATCAGACTCCGTACATCAGCACGTGGGTTGCCGGGCTTGCGGTAGGAATTCCGGCAGGCATTTGGGATATCGATACATTTGCGGATCTTGCGAATATCGGAACATTATTTGCGTTCGTCATCGTATCTCTGGGTGTAGTGATCCTACGGCGAACCCAACCGGACCGGCCGAGGTCGTTCCGGGTTCCGTGGTGCCCCGTCACTCCCGTTATCTCGGTTGTTTGCTGCATAGGCTTGATGCTGGGACTGCCGCTTGAGACATGGGGGCGCTTTGTCGGGTGGTTAGCGCTCGGACTCATCATCTACTGGTTCTATGGCAGGAGTCGCAGTACGGTCAGAGAGCGTGTTTGAGCTTCGATCATTCCTACGATCGGGCGTCCGATATGCGTTTGCGACAAACACAGTAGCGGCGCTGCGTGTCGGATTAGCAACGGCTGTCATAGCGCTGACGATCGTTTGGATCGGCGGCGCACAGCATCGATGGGAAGCAATTCTGATCGGCGGCAGCGGCGTAATCGCCGTAATTGTTCTGCGCCGCAGCGCAGATGCCCTCCGGCTGTGGGTAGACCGGAAATTCTTCCGGGAAGCATACGACGCCGAGAAGATGCTCGGCGAACTGGCGTCGAGGGTCGTTTCCATTCGGGACCGCCGTTCCCTCCTCGAAACTATCGCGCGCGAAGTAGATGCCGCGCTGCATCCTTTGTCATTCGCTGTTCTGATCGAACATGACGGAGCGTACACCGTAGCGCACATGTTTGGGATCGGGTTGACGGAACCAGCGACAATCGCCGCAAATTCCGCGATTGTTCGCTTCCTCAAAAGGCAGAACGGACCTGCGAAAGTCGATTTCGAGGATCCCCAATCCTGGGCCTACGGCATGTCGGAGTTCGACCAGATCCTGCTTGGCGCGCTCCGGGCGCGCATGCTCATTCCGATTCTCGTAGATTCGCGCCTACTCGGAATCATCTGCCTGGGGGCGAAGCGTTCCGAGGCGACCTACTCGCGAGCGGATCTCCGACTTCTCTCCGCGGTAGCTTCGCAAGCAGGTCTGGCCCTGGAAAATTCCCGATTGATGGAAGCGGTCCGTCGAGAAACCGCCCAGCGAGAGCGCCTGATCCGGGAAATGGAGATTGCCCGCGAAGTGCAGCAACGGCTATTTCCGCAAGTCCTTCCCAAGGTCCAGGGATTGGATTTCTCCGGATATTGCAGACCCGCGCAGGGCGTCGGCGGAGATTATTACGACTTCATACGCTTGGATAGCGGATGCCTGGCGGTCGCGGTGGGCGACGTTTCGGGAAAAGGAATTGCAGCGGCCCTCCTGATGGCCAGTCTTCAGGCTTCGCTGCGCGCCCAGACCATCATGCCGTGCGAGACACTCGCGGTAATGATCCAGAATGTGAACCGGCTGGTGTACGAAACATCAGACCAGAACCGGTACGCCACGTTCTTTTACGCGCAGTATGATCCCGCAACGCGCATGCTTCGATACGTGAACGCCGGCCACAATCCGCCAATTCTGCTTCGCGCCGCGACGGACGATATAGTGCGATTGGAAGAAGGCGGGACGGTGCTGGGCCTCTTTGCGCAATCCTCCTATCAAGAGGGCAGTGTATGGATCGCACCCGGCGATTTGCTCGTCGCTTTCACCGATGGAATCTCGGAAGCGGAAAACGCCGCCGCCGAAGAGTTCACCGAAGATAGGCTGTGCGCGGCCATTCGCAAGGCAAACACGCGTAGCGCGGCTGACCTGATCGTAAGCATTTTGAAAGAAGTCGACTCCTTTACGAGCGGCGCTCCCCAGCATGACGACATGACACTCGTCACCATCCGGGCATTCTGACAGAGTTCGGTTAGAATGTGGGTGCGTGATGCCGCCCCGTTTGCGCCACTGCCGAGACAAGGAGCGACATGCTGGTCCGACTGGGTTACGACATACGCTTTCAACTTCCCTCGCCGACTCCATTTGTGGCGCTGCTCAACGTGTATCCAAGTCAGCCCGCGCTACTGCGAGAGCCCGACCTGCTGCATGTCGAGCCGGAGATCCCGATACACGAATATCTGGACACATTCGGGAATCGTTGCACCCGTTTTGAATGCCCCGCCGGTGTTGCAAGGCTGTACAGCAGCAACCTGGCAGAAGTCTCGGGGGAGCCGGACGCCGCAAATCCGGAGGCGCGCGAAGTGCCCGTTAACGATCTGCCGGACGACGTCTTGCAGTTCCTGCTGGCAAGCCGTTACTGCGAAGTCGATCACCTGATGGCGTTTGCAAACGATCTCTTTGCGGACGTTGCTCCGGGATGGGAACGCGTACACGCAATCTGTTCCTGGGTTTACTCGAAGGTGCGCTTCGGCTACGGCTTGAGCCGTCCGACGAAAACGGCTTTGGATGTCTTCACGGAGAGAACCGGCGTCTGCCGCGACTTTCAGCACCTTGCCATTACGCTTTGCCGGGCAATGAACATACCGGCGCGATACGCGACCGGCTATCTCGGGGACATAGGCGTACCGGCTTCGCCGACTCCCATGGACTTCAGCGCCTGGTTTGAGGTGTATCTGGAAGACCGCTGGTGGACGTTCGATGCCCGTCACAATGCGCGTCGAATTGGGCGCATCCTGATGGCCGTAGGTCGCGACGCGGCGGACGCAGCGCTGACCACCTCATTCGGAGCGGCGAATCTGACCCAGTTCACGGTTGTCACCGAGCGCGTTTGAACTCCGCCCGAACGGTCTCCACGCGACAGCGCGCGTGAAAGGACTATTCGGAGATGTCTTTAACCGTCAACACCGTCGCGCCGCAGTCAGCCGTGGGTTCGTTCCAACAAAAACGGTTGCCGCCGCGAATGGCTTCGTTCCTTCAAATCTGCGCACGCCGAGCTCTGTGGCATAGGCCTTCGGCCTGTGGGTTCGTTCCATCACAAGAATGCACCGCAACCAACGGGTTCGTTCTGACCACTCACCACTGACCACTCACCACCGGGGGCGACCCTCGGTCGCCCCACTACTCCGCCGGAAGTGTCCACGCGAACAGGATGTTGCCGGCCGGGCTCAGCAGGTATTGCTTGCCGTCCAGTTCGTAGGTCATCGGTCCGGTGGCGATGTTGGCTCCCAGCTTGACGTGCCATAGTGTCTTTCCGGTTTCCGGGTCGAGCGCCAGCAAATTGTCTCGATTATCGGCGGTGAAGATCAAGTGGCCCTCGGTGGACAGAAGGCCGGCTACGGCTTCGCCCGATCCGATATCGTGCTGCCACCGCTGTTTGCCCGTCTTCGGGTCAATCGCCTCCAGGAAGGAACTAGCCCACAGGTTGCGGTCGCGCCCGGCCCATCCCTCGGGCTTGCCTTCGGCTGTCATGTAGAAGATGCTCCAGAGCCGGCGGCCGTTGAAGACGAATAGCCCGGAATGGGGATCATACGTCGGGGCCATCCAGTTGGTCGCGCCGTCCGAGCCGGGAGAAACAAGGGTGCCGTCGGGCTTGGGTTCTTTCGCGGAATTCGGAATGGGCTCGCCGCGGGAATCGATCCCCTTCCACCAGTTGGTGGCAACAAATGGCGCCGTCACAAGATGTTGCCCATTCGTGCGATCGAGCACAAAAAAGAATCCATTGCGGCTGGCTTGCGCGAGAAGCTTGCGCGGCTTGCCATCGATATTGCCATCGAACAGAACCGGCGTTTGCACTGCATCCCAATCGTGCGTATCGTGCGGCGACGGCTGGAAGTGCCAGTTCATTTTGCCCGTATCGGGGTTCAGCGAAACGATGCTGCATGTGTACAGGTCATCGCCCTTGCGAATGTCGCCATTCAAAACCGGATTCGGGTTGCCCGTTCCCCAGTAGAGTTGGTTCAGGTCGGGGTCATACGTGCCCGTCATCCAGGTCATGCCACCGCCGTGGCTGATCGCATCGGTGCCTTGCGGCCACGTCTCCGATCCAGGTTCGCCCGGTTTCGGCTCGGTATTCCATCGCCATTGCACAGCGCCCGTCTCCGGGTCGACTGCTTCGAGGAAACCAGGAATGTCGGTGGCGTCGCCTGACACGCCGACGATCACATGATCGCGGATGATCAGCGGCGCCATAGTCGCGAAATACGCGAGCTTCGGATCTGCCAGCTCGATGTTCCATCGTTCCTTACCGTCCTTCGCATTCAGAGCGATCAGGTGGCAGTCCGGTGTTTCGAAATAGAGCAGGTCTTTGTACATCGCGACGCCTCGATTGCCGATATGGTCGCCTGTCGATTCGCGGAAGTAATGCCAGATCGTTTCGCCGGTCCGCGCATCGGCGGCCCAGACGTTATCGGGCGTCGTGTAGTACAGAATCCCGTTCACCATCAGCGGCGTGGATTTGATAGAACCCGATGCGGGTTGCGCCACCCAGGCGAGCGTGAGATGTTGGACGTTGCTCTGATTGATCTGCGCGAGCGCGCTATGGCGTTGGCCCGAATAGTCGCCGTTGAAAGTCGGCCAGTCACTTTCCTGCGCGGCCATTACGCTCGCAAGCAGGCAGCAGAGAAGTACCAGTCTCATTTCAAGGTCTCCAGGTAGGCAAACAGATTGTGCATGTCGGTGTCGGTCAGTTTCTCGGTAATCTCCCGGTGGGCCTGTAAACGGTCGTCGACGGAGATGGTCACAGCATCGCGCTCGAACGAGCGATACCAGCCATCGGCGCACCGGATACCAATGCGGAACTCGTCTTCGTGAAGAATCGGGCCTTCGTAAGTCGTGCCATCTTTCAGCGTGATCTTCGCCGAGCGTTCGGGAGCCTTGTCGCGCGACGGATACACCATCGCTTGCTGCAGATCAACCGGCGACAGGCGTTTTGCGATGCCCGCCAGATCGCCCGAAGGCGAGTGGCATTGCGCACAGTGTCCTTCGCCGTTGAAGTAAGCGCGTCCGGCATCGGCGTTGCCGGTCAGCAGTTTTGCCACGGGATAATCGCCCGGTACGTGGGCGCTATGCAGCGCAGCCCTTGCCTGGTGGTGCAGAAACGCGATGATATCGCTCAGTTGATCGTCCTTCAAAGTCGCGAAACTGGGCATGCCTTTTTCCGGCCGGCCATTGCGAATCATGGGGCCGAGTACGTCCCCGCCCTGGTCGTGCACGACCAACGTGGAGCGCACAAGATCAGGCGCCCGCGCACCGGTCGCGTCGGCGCCGTGACAGAATCCGCAGGTCGAAGCGAAGAGGGCGCGCCCGCGTCCGACGGCTGCCGGGTCGTCCGAAATTGCTTCCGGAGGCCTTTGCGGCTGGATATGATGTTCCTGGGCCAGCGCCGCTCCAGCGAGCAGCACAAGCAAAAACGTACATTTCATGACGATATATCCACTATTCCACACTGCCCCGCAAGCGTTTACTAGTGATAACCTGAAAGGAACTTTCCAGACTGGGTTCCAGTCGAATCTCCGTGGGTTCTAACGTTAATTTCGAAGATCCGCGCGCATTAGCGGCGCTGATCGACCATACGCTTCTGAAGCCGGACGCGACGGTTGCGCAAATTCAACAATTGTGTTCGGAGGCCCGCGAATACGGGTTTGCGACCGTATGCGTGAATCCTTGCTGGATCCCCGAAGCCGTGCGCCAACTGAACGGCGCTTTGAGCAAGGTCTGCAGCGTGATCGGATTTCCGCTGGGCGCATCGGACTCGCGCGTCAAGCTGGGGGAGGCGGAGGCTGCGCTGGCGGCGGGAGCGATGGAAGTCGACATGGTGCAAAACATAGGTTGGCTCCGTTCCGGCAACATTGACGCCGTGCGCAACGAGATCCGCGACATCGCCGCGCTGGTGCATCAAAGCGGCGGCAAGCTGAAGGTAATTCTCGAGAATTGCCTGCTTACAGACGATCTCAAAGTCACGGCGTGTATGCTGGCGCTCGAGTCTGGCGCCGATTTTGTGAAGACCTCGACCGGCTTTTCGAGCGGCGGCGCGACGGTTGCGGATATCAAGCTGATGCGTCGTACGGTGGATTCCAAGATGGGCGTGAAGGCGTCGGGCGGTATTCGAACGCTCGAAACGATGCAGCAGATGGTGCGAGCGGGTGCGAGCCGTGTCGGCACCAGCGCAGGCGCCGCAATTATTCGGGAACTTGCATCCGGACTGGATGCCGCATCCCTGCGCGAAGGTAAGGGCGGAGCCGGATACTGATGGCCTCCTCGCCCCCGGGTAACACCCAAATTCGGTTCAAGGAGCGCGCTGAGCTACTCGATTTCCTGCTTGAAGTCAGCGCGGCTACCGGCGAAACGCTGGATCTCGACAAGCTGATGTCGAATGTGGCGGAGATTATCAAGGATGTCATTCCGCACGAGCTGTTCGCGATTCTGCTCTATAGCGAACGCACCCGCACGCTTCGCATGCGCTATTCGATTGGACATCGTGAAGAGGTAGCGCGCAAGCTGCACATCCCGCTCGGCGAAGGTATTACCGGATCGGCAGCGGCAGCGCGGCAGCCCATTTTAATCAAGGACGTGCGGCAGGATAAGCGCTATCTCAATGCTCTCGATGCGGTGCGCGCGGAATTGGCCGTTCCTATGTTGGTGCGCGGAAAGCTGGTTGGGATCATCGATTTGCAGTCGACCCGGCTCAACGCCTTCAGCGAACAGGACCGTGCGCTTTTGGCGCTGATTGCGAGCCGTGTTGCCGTAGCGATTGACAACGCGCGTCTGCACCGGCAACTGGAGCGGCAGAACCGCATGTTTCGCGTGCTGGCTCACCTGTCGCGCGAGTTCAGCTCTCTGCTGGACCTCGACGAGTTGCTGACCAAGGTTGCGGTGACCATTCGAGCGCTGATTAACTTCGACGCGTTTACGATTTTTCTGCTGCGCGCGGACGCGCAAATGCTCGAAGCACGCTTCACGCAGCGCTATGACGAAACCGGGACCGTTCACAACATAGAGCTTGGGCGCGGAGTCGTGGGCGCTGCCGTGGAGAGCCGTCAGATCATCCGGGTCGGCGACGTGACGAAGGATGAGCGCTATATCGCCTTCCATGGCGAAACGCGTTCGGAAATCGCGGTTCCCCTCATCTTGCGCGATCGCGTAATCGGCGTGATGAATCTGGAGAGCGTGCGCTACAACTTCTTCACCGAGGAGCATTCGCGTACCCTGAGCCTGCTCGCTCCGCAGATTGCGACCTCCGTCGAGAATGCGCGCTTGTACGAGGAACTCGCGCAACGTGAACAGCGCATGGAGCAGGACCTCAAAGCCGCCTACAAGCTGCAATCGGTTCTGCTGCCGCGCACGGTGTCCGATATTCCTGGACTCGAAGTTGCGGTGCGCAGCCGGCCCGCGCGCAGCATCAGCGGAGATCTCTACGATTTCTTCGAACATTCAGACGAGTACGCGTTGATCGCCTTCGGCGATGTGAGCGGCAAAGGCGCCGCGGCGGCGATCTACGGGGCGCTCATTTCAGGTTTATTGCGTATTCTGGCTCCGCGCCGGCGGCCGCCCGCGGATCTCATGCAACTGCTGAACGAAGCGCTGCTGGAGCGCAAGGTGGATGCTCAGTACGCCACTCTGTCGCTGGTGCTGTGGAACGCGAAGAAACGGATGTTTACGCTTGCCGCAGCCGGCACCCTGCCCCCGCTGATTTGCCGGAAGGGTGAGCTGATGAACGTGGATGCGTCGGGCGTTCCGATCGGTTTGCTGGATAACCAGTCGTACCTGCAGGTCACATTTCAGGCCGAGCCCGGCGACCTGGTTCTGCTTTATTCCGATGGCGTCGAAGACCAGTTAGCCGGGGCCGATGATGACTATGGCCGCGACCGGTTGGAAGCGCTGGTCAGGCAGCACTGTGACGGCACGCCGAAAGAGTTAACGAAAATAATTTTCAACGATCTCGATCAGTTCCGCGGTACGACGCCGCTCACCGACGATCAGAGCCTCATCGCGATGCGAGTCGCCTGATTTCCTGGTCCATCAGGCTGGGAAGGAAGTCGCGAAAAGCACGGCCTGTTACCGGGTCCTTCAAATCCGGAGCGATCTCTAGCAACGGTTCGAGGACGAAACGCCGTTCCCGCATGCGCGGATGGGGCACTGTGAGATCCGGGCCGTCGATCACGGCTCGACCAAACAGAAGAATGTCGATGTCGAGACTGCGCGGTCCAAAGCGCGGCCCCTTGGAGCGATCACGCCCAAGCTCGCGCTCGATTGACTGCGCAGCCGAAAGCAACTGCAACGGGAACAACGTCGTCTCGGTTTCGATCGCGATGTTCAGAAACCACGGCTGATCGACCAGTTCGCGCGGCGCGGTCTCGTAGAGTGAAGACTGTTTGGTGATGCTGACGCCGCGGTCGCTAAGAAGAACCAACGCGCGTTCGAGGTTGTGATTGCGATCGCCTAAGTTTGAACCGAGGGAAAGATAGGCCGTTTTGATGCCCGGCATCCTCAGGTACGACTCGCACGCTGCCGCCGCGCGATCAGGCGGTCTAGGGAAATGCAGCCTGCGCCGAAGAAGAGGACCACCGCCGATGCGAACAGAAACGTGAAGGCGTCGTCGCCGTAGAACTTTCCGGGGTTCGAAAAGATTGCAAGCAGGTCCTCGCGCCCGGCCGTGACATAGGCCACGACCATATCCGCGGCAAGTAACAGCGCAATGATTCGCGAACCTAAGCCGAGAGCAAGCAGGATGCCTCCCACAAACTCCAGACAGGAAACGAAGACGGCGTTCGCGAACGGGAAAGGAATGCCGAGGCTGGTGAAAAAGCCGGTCACCTTGGGAATGTGCTGCAATTTTCCCCATCCGGTTTGCGCGAACTGCCAGCCCCAATACAGCCGGATGGCGAGCAGGAAGACAGGGGCAAGGGAGTCGCACAAGGCGACAAAGCGAGCGTAGAGTGCGCGGATCATAAGAACAGAATTATCGGCGGCAGAACCAGCCGAGTTCAGACCAGCTCGCAAACCAGGCTTGCAGGCTTTCCATGCGCAGCTCTTCGGACATTTGAGTATTCGTGAAGGCTGTGTCGATCGCAGCTTCGAGCGTCTCGCCGGACGCGAGCGCCTGAAGGATCAGGAAAGCCTCGGATTCGAGCCGTTTGTAGTACACCGAGTCGTCCCATCGGTGCGCCGCAAGGAAGATCTGCTCCGGCGCGGGAAGCACGCGCGTGCGCACGCGGCGCCGAAATTGTCCCAGCCGGGCGGAATTTACGGCTGTTCCGTCTCCGCCTTCATAGCGGCGCACTTCGATGAGCAGGTCATCTACGGGATAGGCGAGATCGAGCAGGCGAACGTACGGTTGTAACTGGACTCTGAGTTGTAAACTGTCGCGCTGAATGTCTTCGGGTGTGAGCGAGGCGAGACGGATGCCATCGAACGCCTCGATGTGCGCCCATTCCAGGCGAACCATATCGAGGGCGATGCGCTCAAGCGGCTGCGTAAATTCAGGATGCGCGCGCAACCATGTTTCGAGCTGGGATCCAAGATTGCGCAGCGTGAAAGAAACCGACGGGCAATCGATCAGATACGCTTGCGCAAGCGTGTCGAACTTGCGTACGCCGACAATCGCGCGCAGTCCCGGGAAGTCTTCTGCAAAGCACGACAGTACGCGAAACCAATACTGCCGGTTGTAAATTTCAAGACGCTCAAACGAAGTCAGCCGCGAGTTCGGCTTTACCAGCGCATTCGCTTCGGCAGTCATCGATCGGCCGTCCGCAGTACGCTGCCGCATCGCTTCGGCGCGCGTGAGCGGCTGCATCACAGCAGCGGCTACACGGCGTTGTAAATCGAGCAGCGAGCTCATG
Organism: uncultured Acidobacteriaceae bacterium; assembly: GCA_963795905.1. Taxonomy (GTDB): domain Bacteria; phylum Acidobacteriota; class Terriglobia; order Bryobacterales; family Bryobacteraceae; genus Bog-105. The sequence goes on from CAWCJG010000008.1 coordinate 664,141, forward strand.
CGGTCACCAACACGCGCTCTTCTTGTCCGCCTGCATGGGCTTCAAGGTAACGGTTAGCCTTCAAGGCTTCCGCGTGAACTTCTTCAAAGCTGGGAATCTTGTCGTCCCATTCGAGCAGAGTGGCGGTTGCGCCGCAGCGCTCGATGGCGCGCGCGTACAAGGCCCATACCGGATCGATCACAGGATGATCGTGGGTATCGAGAATGTACTTCTCATAACGCGAATGGCCCGCAATGTGGATCTGCGCCACGCGCTCGGCCGGCACCGCGTTGACGTACGTGAAGGGATCGAACTCATGATTCTGCGAAGAGACGTAGATGTTGTTGACGTCGAGCAGAATGCCGCAGTCGGCGCGCTCGACTACTTCGTTGAGGAACTCCCACTCACTCATTTCCGAGACGTGGTACTCCGCGTAGCTGCTCACGTTCTCGACCACGACCGGCACTTCAACGTGGTCTTGCACCTGGCGGATCTTTTGCGCGGTGTTTTCGACTGCTTCCCACGTGTACGGCATCGGCAGCAGGTCGTGAGTATAGCGGCCGTCTACGCTTCCCCAGCACAGGTGATCGGACAGCCAGGGCGTCTTGGTGCGGCGAACGAGTTGCCTTAAACGGCGCAGGTGTTCGGCATTCAGCGACTCGGCCGATCCGAAGTACATCGAGACGCCATGCTGAACTACGCGGTACTGTTCGAGGATTTGATCCAGAACCGTCAATGGACGCCCGCCATCAATCATGTAGTTCTCGGAGATAATTTCGAACCAGTCCACGACCGGCTTTTTCTCGAGGATGTGGCGGTAATGCGGAATGCGGAGGCCGATTCCGACGCCATAATCCGTGAAGCCGTTGAAACGATTAGCAGGCATTTACAAATCTTGCGAGGCGGGTCCGCGAAAGCTGGTCAAACGCGGACCCCCATCTGTTTCCAGGTTAGACAGCCTTGGAGCCGTCCGTCGCGCAGCCGCCCTTTCCTTTACAACTGTTCTTTCCTTTACAGCCGTTGTCGCTGGTCTTGCAGCCGCCCTGGCCCTTGCAATCGTTCTTGCCCTTGCAGCTATGCTTGTCAGCGGCAAAGTTCGAGCCGTTCGCCATAGAGATCTTGCCGGCCTTGACTGCCGCCTTGATCGCTGAGGGAGCGCTGCTGTTCACGGGAGCCGCCTCAACTAGTGCGGACGTGCCGCTAATCAAGCCGGTCACGGCAGCCGCCATCATCAACTTCTTCACATTGCTGTTCATGTAGTTACTCCTTAGTTCTTCTACAGGCCAAGCCTTCATGGCCGGCTCTGTTATGGTGTTTCGACACTGCGGTCGCTTAAGTTACGCGGTGAGGAGATTTTTTGGATGAGGAATCCGACGGCCGCGCCCACCAGCATGCTCAACGGCAGGACGCCCAAATGCCAAACCCAAATATGAGGAATGGTTAGTAGCGGACAATACACTGCTAGCACCGCCACACCCGCCAGGCCGGAGAAGAAACCAGTTACGACACCGGTCCGCACGGGATGTATTGAGAATCCGCCTTTCATCAGAATGGCGAACAGGATGGCGCTCGCGAAAGCGCACTCCAGGCCGAGTTCGAGGCACCCCTCCCCGTATAGCAAAAATTTATTTGCGTTTAAGTTATGGAAAAGCACCGCCACGATAGCGAGAATGGCCGCGCTTGCGAGCACGACTACGCTACGCGAGTTGAAGTAGCGGCGGGCGCCCGGACGGATCTCTTGCACCAGCGCGCTGGCCGCAAACAGGACCGCGACAGCAACCGTCCCCAAATACAGCACTGCTTGCCACCAGGCGAGCGACTGCAACCCGGATGATCCGGATGTAACCGCGGCGGCAACCGTGAAGCAGATAAACACGATCAGCAAGAAAAACGTGAGTTGACGCTCGGACGCAATGGGCCGCACCGGGCGCAGCTTTTGCGTGGCCAACCGTTGGTAACGGGCGATGTCGGCCGGATCGAGTTGCTCGGTGGTTGGGAATTCCGTTTGGAACAGCGCCTGGCACGCGGGGCAGCCCGCGATGTGTTCTTCAGCAGCTCGGTCGAGCGGTTTGCCCTGCAGGAACATCTCTTCGATTTGTTTGCAGGTCATGCTTCACCGCCCAACACCCGGCGCAATTTCTCATACGCGCGATGGGCTTTCTGCTTGACTGCGCCAACTGTAGATCCAGTGGCGCGCGCGGCCTCTTCCAAAGACAGGCCGGAAACTTTCAACATCACAAGTAGCTCACGCTGCGATTGCGGCAGCCGTTCGAGCAGGGCCGGCATATTTGAAGGAGCCGCCGGTGCATGCGCCTGCGCGTTCGTGAGCGTGGTCTCGTCGGCGACTTCATGCTGCCACGCGCGCCGGTGCCGCCGGTAATGATCCACTCGGACGCGGTGCGCGATGGCGTACAGCCAGGGCAGCAGCGGCTCGCCGGGGCGATAACTCGAACGGGCATGGTGCACACGTAACCACAAATCCTGCAATAAATCTTCAGCATCCTGCCGGCTGCGGGCCTGCGCCCGGAAAAAATGGAACAGCTGCTGGCTCAGCGCTTCGACCAGCGTCGCGCCCGCCTCCGCGTCCGCTCGCTGATAGCGCGCCATCAGGTCCTCCAGATGGCGCCGCTGGTCCGTTTTCGCGGCGTTCCGAGTGTCTACCGGCACCGTCTACCTGTTTTTTCGCGCTTTATCGCCTTGAAGTTACGCATCTACCGTCGATCTTGCATTGTATTCCCTCCACATGGAGGACGAGAAATGTTGCATACTCATAAGAAACGCGCGAGTAAATTTGCCAGCGTTCGGCACATTGACCCTGTTAGTCTCCTCAAGCGAATGAACAACCGATTAAGGAAAACTAATGAAAGCCTCAATGACGACCCTCGCGCTCTGGCTCGCGCTGGCCTCTTTCGGCGCTGCTCAGGGAACTACTACCGATCAAAAGCCGGCTGATCAGACGCCTGCGCCCGCTGCGGCGCAAGCTCCACCTACTGCTGCCGCACCCGCCGCCACACCCGCTGCCCCGGCACCGCTCTCCTCGCCGTCCATGACCGGTCCCCTGGCGAATCTTCCGCCATTGGTGCTGGATGCCGGTCCGCTGGGCAACCTTTCCGTAAATGGCGTGCTCAGCGGAATGGGAATGATTCAGACCTCCCACGTAACGGGCGACAGCACCGGAAATCCCGCACTTACCAACGGGCAGATCATTCTGCAAAAGGCCGACGGGCTGCTGCAATTCTATGTGCAGGCGGGAGCCTACGACATCCCGGTTCTCGGCGCGCCGTTTGTTTCCACCGAGAATTCGCTCAGTGATCTGTATGGTGCTGTTCCCGTTGGCTATTTCAAGCTGAACGGCAAGAATACTTCGCTCCAGATCGGCTCGCTGCCGACTCTGATCGGCGCTGAATACACCTTCTCGTTCCAGAACATGAATATTGAGCGTGGTTTGCTGTGGAATCAGGAGCCTGCGATCAGCAAAGGCATCCAGTTGAACCAGACGTTGGGCAAGTTCGCGCTGTCGTTGAGCTGGACGGATGGTTACTACTCCAATCGCTATACCTGGCTGACAGGCTCTTTGGCGTACACGAAGGGTGCGCACGCACTTTCGTTTGTCGCGGGTGGCAATTACGATCACACCGCTTACTCGAGTTTCGCAACGCCCGTACAGAACAACAGTTCGGTGTACAACATCATTTACACCTACACGAAGGGCGCTTGGGTAGTCACGCCTTACGTCCAGTACACGAATGTCCCGACGGACGCGAAGATTGGCGTAACCAAGGGCGCATCTACCACCAGCGGCGCATTGCTTTTGAGCCGCACACTCTCAAAGGGATGGTCCGTGGCGGGCCGGTGGGAAGACATATCGACTTCGGGCAACTTGAAGGATGGCGCGGTTAATCTGCTTTACGGGCCCGGGAGCAGCGCATATTCGCTGACGTTCACTCCGACCTATCAGAAGGGCGGCTTCTTCGGACGGAGCGAAATTTCCTGGGTGCATGCGAACGATATCGCGCCGGCGTCGGGCTTCAGTGAAGACGGGAACAGCAAGAATCAATTGCGTGCAATGCTCGAGGTCGGCTTCGTGTTCGGAAACAACATCGAGAAGAAGTAACAGCGCACTCGGGGCTCTTCTGCCATGCTGGAGCGAGCCCGGGCAGGGACTCGTCTGTGTGGCAGGCAAAAATGGGGGAGATGCCATCCTCCCTATTTGATTTGGCCGGGCGTGCCGCTGTGGTTATTGGTGGCACGTCAGGCATCGGCCGTACTCTCGCACTTGGCCTCGCGGACGCGGGAGCGGACGTCGTGGCCACTGGACGCCGGGAAGCGCAGGTGCATGAGGTCGCGGGCGAGATTCAAGCACGCGGCCGGAATACGTTGGAACAACCAGTGGATGTATCGAGTCGCGCCTCGATCGACAGTTTGCGCGACGCTGTGCTTTCTCGCTTTGGACGAGTCGACATTCTCGTCAACGCAGCCGGGCGCACGTCCCGTGAAGCGACCCACTCTCTCGACGAGGAGCGTTGGACTTCTCTGATGGACACCAATGTCACGGGCATGCTGCGCGCCTGCCAGAGCTTCTATGAGCCGCTACGGGCGAGCGGTCGGGGGCGTGTTATTAACATCGCTTCGCTCAGTTCGAGCGTGGCATTCCTGGAGGTTGCGGCCTATTCGACCTCTAAGACCGCGGTTGTGGGATTGACGCGCAGTTTGGCTGTGGAATGGGCGCCGCAGGGCATCAACGTCAATGCGATCGCGCCGGGGGTGTTTAAGACAGAGCTCAATGCGGCTTTAATCGAGAGCACGGCTCGCGGCACGGAGCTCTTGATGCGGACACCGGTGAAGCGCTTTGGCAAAGTAGAGGAGCTTATCGGCGCGGCGATTCTGCTGGCATCGGATGGTTCAAGCTTTATCACCGGGCAGTGCTTGAGCGTGGATGGCGGGTTCCTTGTGTCCGGTGTGAATAGGTAGGCCTGGCTAGGACCACTCTGAAAAGCAAAAGGGAGAGCGAAACGCTCTCCTCCTCTTGCTTACCTACGAAAATGTGGCGTTGCTTACGCGCGATTGACGGCAACCTTGCGGCGCTTCAGCATGGCTACGCCGATGAGCCCCGCGCCGAACAATGAGAGAAGCGTCACCGAAGGTTCGGGCGATGGGGCCAGGCTGAGGTCGATCAGGATGGTGCTGCCCTTGGTCAGCGTGTCGCCTTCGAGGTTGACCCATACTTCATCCGAACCGGAAATGCCGACACCCACTTGCGAAGACGTGTAGGAACTGGAAGGATCGAGCGTGGCGCCCGTGATCGACGGCGCTGTCGAACCAAAATTGAAAACGTATCCGTTGAATTTGGCGATCGTCGCAGTCGCAGTCTGGGTAAAGGTGAAAGTAACAGTCGAGGCGCCTACATCGATATTGGTGCCGATCACGGAGAATCCGCCCAAACTCGGCAGAAGGCTGATCGATCCGCTCGGGAACTCTACGCCCGGGCCAACTACTGCCGTAACAGGAGTGCTAGCCGCCGTTCCCACTGATGGATAGTCAAGCGTGGCAGTTACTTGAGAGCCGGTTAGCGTGTCAGCGGTCGCAGGAATCGCCGCAGTCATCGCTACCGCAAGTGTAAGAAGCATTCCACTTCGTACAAGCTTCATTGCTATTTTTCCCCTCACAACGATCCGACTGTAAGTCGCCGGTATGGAACGAAGTGTAACAGCAATTTTTCTATCGCGTAGTCCTGGTAGTACCTTTCCCTTTTTTCGGTAGGACTGATTACCGGAAGAGCTTCGGTAATACACATATCGAGAGTATTCAGCAGTATGCTATGGCAAATGGCAACTCGGAAAACCTCGAAGAAGACCTCTGCCAAAAAGACCTCTGCGAAGAAGAGCCCGGCCAGCAAGAAGACTGCGGCTAAGGCAACGAAGAAAGCGACGCCTCCTTCGAAAAACAAATCGGTGTCGAAGAAGATCCCTCGACCAAAGCCGCCTATCAAGAGGAGTGGACCGCCGAGGTCGCCAGCGAGCCCGAGCCGCGATTTTATGGGGTTGCCAGGCGATACGGGCACTGACAGCGACTAAGCAAGCGCATGACGAGCATCGTTTCGTTAATTAGCGGACAGTTTACACGCAGCCTCATTTTCGGCGCGTTTTTCCCCGTCGTGCTCTTTATCGCACTGGGCACGCTGAGCGTGGGACCACTGCTGCCGAACGACTGGCGGGTAGTCGCGGCCTTTGGGCGGGCAAGCTGGGAAAACCGCATTATTGCGCTTACATTCGCGGCGATTGTGCTTACGGTGTTCCTGTACTTCCTCAATATTCCTCTTGTGCGGATGTTAGAGGGGTATCCATGGAAGGAATCAAAGCGCGGAAAAAAGCGAGTCGAGGACTACAAAGGCATCTTGCGGAGTTTCGAGACGCTGCTACCGCGTCTGCGCTTTCTGCGCAGTCAATGGCAGCGCGTGGACGGGACCAGTCCGAACGTCGCTAAGATCCAACAGCAAATGAACGTGATTAACAGAACGCTGAACTCTGAATATCCCGCGAAAGACTCGCTGGTTCTTCCCACAAGATTCGGCAATGTGCTGCGGAGCTTTGAGACGTATTCGCTGGAGCAGTACGGCATTGATGCGATTCCGTTCTGGCCGCGGATCATCAGCGTCGCGGACAAAGACACCCTGACGGCGGTGGAAGATGCCAGAAGCCCGGTGGATTTCTTTGTGAACTCGCTGGCGCTATCGGCGGTTCTGGCAACTATGCTGTTTGCCGCGGGTTGTTTCACTTTGAATGCTGAGACGCCGCCGCGGACATTTGTGATCCTGCCGATTGAAATCGCTGCGGCAATCGGTTCCGCATTTTGGTTTTATTTCGGTGCGATCGCGAAGGTCCGGGACTGGGGCGCGCAGGTGCGGTCTGTGTTCGACCTGTTCCGCTTTGACTTGTTGAAGAAGATGGGCTACCAGCAACTGCCGGACAATCGCCAGGACGAGCGCGCGTTGTGGAACTCCATCACCAAGCAGGTGCTCTTCGGCGATTCCGCGACCGAGCCGCTGCTACCCTATAAACCCGCCGCAATGAAACGAACTTCGGTAGAGACTATGCCGGAGGTGGCCACGATCCTCACGGCAGGAGTGAGGCGCCAATGGGACACGGCATGGCGCTACGCCTATCGCGTGCGAAATCAGGATCTTCATCGTGCAGCGACGCTGAAGGTTACCGAACGGCTTCCGGACGGTTGGATGTATGTGTGGGATTCCGCGACGCGAAACCCACAGGGCACGCTTGCTGTTACTGGCGAAAATCCTTATACGTTCGATGTGGGGCAAGTCGCCGCCAACAGTGAAGTGGAAATCAGTTTCTCCGTCGTGAAAATCGAGCAGAACAAGGAGTAGCAGATGTATTCGAGATACGTTCTCATTGCCGGGCCCAACGACGGGCCCGATCCACAGCCGCCCTGTCCCAAGGTACCCGATCTACCGCAAGGCGGATTGCCGGGCGATACAGGGACTGACACCGATTGAGCGCGCGGCAGCGATTCAGGTCGGCGCGGTGCATTGTTGCAGCGCTGCAACATCCTAACGAACTGCAGGCGCGCGGAATCACCACGGATGACGAGTTGTGGGCCCATCTTACGGGACCGGATCCGGCTCGCGTGGCTACCATTGCGGCCGCTTTGGGTTCGACGGAGGAACGTGTTCGCGCAATTGTTAAGCACGCAGCAGCGGGCCGCCTTGCGAGCGAATTGGATGCGTTATCGCCGGGTGCGCTGGCAGCTGCGGGGCATATTGATGACGACGCGATCTCAAAGTACCTGAAGGAACCCAACGCGGCACGGCGGGATCTGGTCACAGCTCTCGGCATGGATGAGCAGCAGTTCCTGACGGTGCTGACCGAGAACACAATCGGGCTGGCCGAGACGTACGGGCCGAACAGTCTTGAAAAGAAGTGGTTCGATTGGGCGCGCGCCGGAGTTGCGGTGGCGGTTCTGTTTCTGCTCGGAGTCCTAACGTATCGCATGGTTGAAACGCCCTGCCGGCCCCGGATTGTGGCGGCGAGGGATCTGCTCCCGTTCCGTGCATTGACTGCCGCGGATATCGCGCTAAAGAGTTGCGCGAACGACGCGGCGGCACAATCGCGTGTGAGGTCCCTTTTCGGAAAGTATGTGGTTAGCGAGGTTGACAAAGGCAAGGACATTTCCGATGCCAACCTGAGTGCTCGAGCACTGCCTGCCGGCATGGGGAATTACGGCATGATTCGCGTCGCAGCTCGTGAAGCCGGGGCTAGCAAGCCCTGGAAGTTCCCGTTCGATGCCGATCTGCTGTTGTCGCCGCGTGATCTTGACGCCGGTAAGGATCCGCTCGTGGTTCCTCACGTCTACGTCCTCAGCGCGAACGACGCGGGAGCTTCCACGCTGCTCTGGTTGGCCGTTCCAAACGATCGGATTGGGGCTGTGGCGGGGCTTTTAGGCGGCTCCGACGTGTACCTTTCAGTACATCCGGCGCGTTGAATTTCGTGATAGCGTAGCCTTCCAATGGATCCCAAGACTGCCGCCGGGAACGCCACTCATCAGACCGTGCAGATACCCGAACTTGAGCTCAAGCCGAAGAAGTCTGTCCGCCTTTCCTTTCCGGCGGCCGTCCGTCAGGTTTTGATTGCGGGGTTCGCGACGCTGTACACCTGGCGAGCGGTGCTGCTGCTTGCCCTGGCGATCGCCGTGATCCCGCTGGCGCATTCCACCGAGATGGTCTCCGGGCTTTTCGCTCTGAATCACTCCGACCAACGCTGGTTGAGTTTCGTTCTGACCATCGTGGCCATGCAGATCTTTGTCATCTTGAGAATCTTGCAACTGCATACGCCGGAGCGGTTTGGTTTTGAACGGTGTAACGTGACGCCGTTTTCTCTTCGAGTCCGCGCGTGCTTTCAGTGGGGCTGCGCCATTGCGCTATCGCTCGTGCCTCTGGGTCTGTTCCTGCATCAGCTTGCCAGCATGGCAGGCGGCGACATCGGGGCGATCTTGCTCGGAGTCTACTACGGGCTATTGGTGTTTATCGGCTGCGTGGCCATCGAGAACGTGTTGAGTCCGGAAGGAACTGCGCAGGTGATTCCAATCCCATTTCTACGGGATCGTGTGCGCGCTCCCCGGGCAATGGATCCCTTGTGCCGGTTCGTCACCCGCCTGTTCTGCCGCTTCATTCGCACCGTCGATGAAAGCGGCGCGGGTTTTCTCAAAGGGAACCACGTTCTGTCTGGGCACATGCTTGCCTTCTTTGGGACACTGGCGCTACTCGCTGTCTATTTCGGCGCATTCTGGGTGGACGATCTCTTACCCGGCTTAGGAATGGGACCGGGCAACGTGAAAGCGGTGTTTTATGCGGTGTTGACGTGCTCGCTTTGTGCATCGGCACTTTCATTCTTGTGCTTTCTGCTGGATCTGCACCGCATTCCGACCATCACGATTGTGATCGTGGGATGGTTTCTCGTGTGCTTGCGCACCAACAGCGAGCACTACTATCCATTGCTGCACGGTTCGGCGACGACGCCTGCGCCTGCAAGCTCCATTTGGAACGGTCAGAACGAAGGCGTGATTATCATTTCGGCGCAGGGAGGCGGCATTCAGGCCGAAGCGTGGGCGACGCGAGTCATTTCAGGCATTGCTGAGCAGCTTCCGCCGCGACTGCAAAGCAAGTTTGTCGAATCGATTCGTCTCATGAGCGGCGTGTCAGGCGGTAGCGTTGGCGTGATGCTGCTCGACACGCTCTACGAAAAACCAGGGGCCGCCGCTGCACCGCTGGCCCACTTGCGAAGTACCCACACCGCGGGCGTCTGCGGCACTGCGCTCTCCTGGATCGGCTTTGGTTTGTCCTACTATGACGTGACACGGCCATTATTGACGGCGTTTGGCTCCTCTTTGCGGGATCGTGGTTACGCAGCCGAGAGCGCCTGGAGTAAGCTTCTGCGTAACGGGCTCGGCGTGCAACCGGAAGTGACGCTCGCTCAATTGCGGCAAGGCGTTACCGAGGGCACGCGTCCACTGCTGGCGTTCAATGCCACCATCGCGGATTTGGGCACGCCGCTGGTGATGACGAACTTCGATCTGCCATCGGATCGATATGAGGGTTACTCGTCCTTCAACGACCTGTATCCGGGTTACGATTTGCATCTGACGACGGCTGCGCGATTGTCAGCCGCGTTTCCCTTTGTTTCGCCGTCGCCGCGGCCTGCCGTCGATGGGTCGCCGCTCGGTGGGGCGAAAAGCTATGCCGTGATGGACGGCGGCTTCTACGACAATTACGGAATAGCAGGCGCATATTTCGCGCTTCGCAACGCCACGAACAAGTTCCAGCAGCATGCGCCGAAACCTGTGTTGTGGATTCAGGTACGTCTTCCCGAGGCTTCCGATGGCGGGACGGATCTACTTTCCGGGACCGCGGTGGGACCGTTAGTGGCTCTGAACAACGTTCGCGAAACGGGACAGCGATCGCGCGCGGACCAGTTGAGAGAGCTCACGTTGAAGCAGTTTCAGGGGAAGCTTGCGTTCGCTCCATTTGACTACCCGCTTCGCAATTCGCCGCTTTCCTGGGCGCTGACGGCGGCGCAGGTTCACAATATCGACGTGGGCTGGACCGAAATGCGCTACGGCTATCAACAGATGAAGAGTGTTTGTACATTTCTAGGCGGGTCCGCGGCAGAATGCGAACAGGCCGCGGCGCCATGGAGCGTCGACGTCAGCAAGCGAGCCGTAATTACGCAGCCCGTGGACAATGCAGTCTGTCCGGAGGATGCGACCAAGTGAGCTCAACGCTTAGTGCGAGTGCGGTTCTTGTTTCGCATTCGCAGGCACATATCCGTTCAGCAGTTGCCGGTTGCGAGGATTGCAGTTCACGTAATAGCCGGCTTTCGTGCGCTCATCGAATAGCGCGCGTCCGCTGCGGCCATCAGCACAAGCGTTTTCGATCGCGCGGATGATCTCGGTACGATCAGCGCGGCGGAAATACGGGTGGACCTGGCGTAATCCATCGGCCGCGGGATCCGTCCGCATGGGAATAAATCGGCGGAAATCACTGCGCTTGTCCGCAATGCCGCGCTCTCCCGTGGCCGAACAGGCTGTGGCAGCCGCAAGAAGAACGAAGGCGCAACAACGATTGAGTCGTTTCATCGCTTTCCTTAGAAGCGCGCCAGGGCCGCCTAAAACCGGGCCCTTTTTTGGCGCGTATTTGTTAATAGAGTAGCGCTGAGTCTAATTTCCGCCGCCACCAACGTGCCACACGATTTTGCCGGCCACAATGGTCGCGACCTGACCGCCTTTGAAGGCGTGTCCATGAAACGGCGTGTTGCGGCTCTTCGAAGGCGAGCGGTTTACATCATAGGTCCATTCGCGATCGAGGCTGAAGATCGTCACATCGCCTTGCGAGCCGGGCCGCAGAGTGCCGCGGCCGTCCAGCGACAATACCTGCGCCGGGCCTTGCGTAAGCAGCTTGATCAGATGCGGGAGCGTCATCCGGCGGCTGTGGTAAAGGCGTTCGAGCGCCAGTGGCAGAGCAGTCTCAAGTCCGATGATGCCGAAGGGGCAGCGCTCAAATTCCTGCATCTTTTCATCGCCCGGATGCGGCGCGTGATCGGTCGCGATGGCGTCGATGTGGCCGTTCACCAGTCCCTCGGTTACGCCTTCCACATCCGACGCTTCCCGCAGCGGCGGCTTCATCTTGTAGTTGCTGTCATATGGACGCATGTCGCCGTCCGCCAGCGCGAAATGGTGCGGACATGCCTCCGCCGTTACACGCAAGCCGCGCCGCCGCGCTTCGGCCACCATCAAAACCGAGTTGCGCGAGGAGATATGCGCGACGTGATAACGAACGCCCGTCACTTCGGTGAGAATCAGATCCCGCGCCACCATTACGTCTTCTGAGCTGCGCGGAATGCCTCGCAGCCCCAGGCGCGTGGATTGTAGGCCCTCATGCATGTCGCCACCCGAACTCAAGTTGAGGTCCTCGCAGTGTTCGATCAGAGGAAGATCGAGCGAGCGTGCGAACTCCATGGCGCGGCGCACCAGGCGCGCATTCATCACCGGCCGGCCATCGTCGGAAATCGCTACAATGCCGGCTTCCTTCATAGCGCCGATTGCGGCCAACTCTTCCCCGGTTGACCCTTTGGTGATCGCGCCGATCGGGAATACGTTGACGGCGGCGAAGCGGCGTGCGCGTTCCAGAATGTAGCTGGTGACCGTAGCGCTGTCGTTGATTGGCTTCGTGTTCGGCATGCAGCAGATGCTGGTAAAGCCTCCAGACGCTGCCGCTCGCGAGCCGCTCTCTATCGTTTCCGCATGTTCAAAGCCGGGCTCCCTGAGGTGCACGTGGATGTCGATGAATCCGGGCGCGACGATCAGGCCGGTCGCATCGAACTGCTCTGCTTTGCCCGCATCGATATTCTTGCCGACCGCCGCGATCGCGCCATTCTCAATAGCAACATCGGCGATTTGGTCGAGGCCCTCGGCGGGATCGATCACACGGCCGTTCTTGATGACCAGTTTGCTCACGCGAGCACTCTCTCCAGCACTGCCATACGCACCGCAATGCCGTTTTCAACTTGATTCAATATCGCGGATCGCTGCGAATCGGCGACCTCGGAGGAGATCTCGCGTCCCCGGTTAATCGGACCAGGATGCATCACGATCAATTCGGGTTTTGCGAGTTCCACGTGCTCCGGCCGCAAGCCATAGAAACGGAAATATTCGTTCGCGCTGAAAGGCGGTTCGTGCTGCCGTTCAAGCTGGACGCGCAGCATCATGATGACGTCAACCTCGCGAATGGCGTCCTCCATGGAATAGGTGAGCCTCACTCCGGGCGCTATCTGTTCCATCTCGCGAGGCAGCAGCGGCGCCGGCCCGCACAACACGATGTCCACACCGTATTTCGAAAGCAAGAAGATGTTGGAACGAGCGACACGGCTATGTGCGATGTCGCCGATGATGGCAATGCGTAGACCTTCGAGTGTCGGGCGCCGGTCGAGAATCGTACGCGCGTCGAGCAGCGCTTGCGTCGGATGCTCATGCGTGCCGTCTCCCGCATTGATGATTGGTATGGGCAGGTAGCGGGATAAGAAATGCGGCGCGCCGGAAGCTGAGTGTCGCATGACAATGGCGTCCGGCCGCATGGCGCCGAGAGTGTTCAGCGTGTCCACGAGAGACTCGCCTTTCGAAACGCTGGATGCCGACGCCGTGATCGAGATCGATTCGGCGCCCAGACGGCGGCTTGCGATTTCGAAGCTGGTTCGCGTGCGCGTGGAAGCTTCGAAGAAGAGATTCACGACAGTGCGGCCGCGCAGCGTTTCGAAGCGCTTGAAGCTCTCGCCCGGAGCCGGCTGAAAGTGTTTCGAACGCGTTAGGAGTGCGTCGATATCGTCCCGGGTCAACGACTCGATGTCAAGCAAACCGCGGGGTTTCATTTCAGTTCGCGGGCGCCGTGTCGTCCACGCGTTCGACCAGCATCACGCGCTCCTGCCCGTCTATCTCAAGGAATTTTACTTCGATAATTTCGCGCTGGCTCGTCTGCACCATGCGGCCCACGTAACGCGCTTCGATGGGGAGTTCGCGGTGGCCGCGGTCGATCAGTACCAGCAATTGGACGCGCGAAGGGCGGCCGTGATCGAACAGTGCGTCGAGCGCAGATCGGACAGTCCTCCCGGTATAGAGGACATCGTCCATGAGAATGATGTCGAGGCCGACGATGGGGAAATCGATCTGTCTTGAGTTGACGACCGGTCGTTCCCCAATCGTGGAAAGATCGTCGCGGTAGAGGCTGATATCGAGAATGCCGACCGGGATTTTTATGCCTTCGAGGCTCTCGATCTTCGCAGCGAGCCGCTGCGCGAGGGGAGCGCCTCGCCGCTTGATTCCGACGAAGGCAAGCTTCTTCAGATCGGTCGTTTTTTCAAGGATTTCGTGCGCCAGGCGGACCAGAGTACGGTCCACCTCCGAGGCGCTCATCAACTGTTTCTTTTCACGAACGCTGGGCATCGTTGAGCGACGGCGCGGCGTGAAGCGGCATTTGCCGCAACAACAGCCGTCACACGAATTTATCATGCGGAGGAAAGCGTTCAGCCTTTCAGCCGGCCCCGTATCTTGCGGGCGAGTTTCTCGATTTCTTCCGTCTTCTTCAGAGTGGATACCGGCACGACGTAATTGCCCGCCTTCTCGACTTCATCGTGGATCTGTTGGGCCAGGGCGACCATTTCGGATGCGTCCTTCAGCGCCGCCTCGTGTTGTTGACGCGCGATGGCGTCGTTTTGCGATTTGCCGTCCGGCATGCGCCGATCTTCATCGTGGAGGTCGGGCAAGGGTACTTGCTGGTCGGGTGGATTTACCTGCGCGCCTGGAACCATCGCTGAGGCGAACAAAGCCGCGACAGCCGCCCGGCGCGTCTGGTCCATATCGACGATCTTAGCGCCAAGCTAGGTTGCTATGATTAGCGGCTTATGGAGAACAAGCGGGCGCCGGGGAGTGGCGCGGGATGGAACTAGGCGTCGGCGTCATCGGGCTCGGGAATGTTGGCCTGGGCACTCTCCAGATCCTGAGTGAGAACGCCGCCTCGATTCGCGAGAAGCTCGGCTTTCCGCTGGTAGTCAAGGCGGTCTGCAGCCGCGGCGTGCACCAGAAATCTCTGCCGCCACTGGGTCCGAACGTGACTCGGACCAGCGACTGGCGCGAGGTTGTTTCCGATCCCGAAGTAGAGGTCGTGGTCGAAGTCATTGGCGGGGTGGGAACGGCAAGCCAGATCATCGAAACGTCTTTGCGCCAGAGGAAATCGGTCGTAACCGCGAATAAGGAATTGATGGCGCTGCGCGGCGGTGAACTCTGGGAAGTGGCCAACGCAAAACGGCGTGAATCTCGCGATGGAAGCGAGCGTTGCGGGAGGCATCCCGATCCACACGGTGCTGCGGGAGGGCATTGCGGGCGATTGCGTCCAGGAGCTCTACGGGATCCTGAACGGCACGAGCAACTTCATCCTGACCGAAATTGAGAAGAGCAACGCAGCCTTTCAGTCGGTGCTTTCGGAAGCGCAGCAACTCGGGTACGCCGAAGCCGACCCCTCGGCGGATGTCGATGGACTGGATGCAAGATCGAAGCTCGCGATTCTGGCGGCGCTCGCATTTGGTGAACGGCTCACGCCGGAAGACATCTATACGGAGGGCATCCGGCGTATCATGCCAGTGGATTTCGCGTACGCGCATCAGCTGAAGCACACGATCCGGCTGCTTTGTGTAGCGCGCCAGACGAGCCAGGGCTTGCAGCTATCTGTACGGCCGTGCTTGATTCCCCAGAGCGCGATTCTGGCCCAGGTACAAGGAGCTTATAACGCGGTCTGGGTGCGCGGCAAATTCGGGGAAGATACGTTCTACTACGGCCGGGGCGCTGGTCCCAAGCCGACCGGTGTGGCGGTTGTGAGTGACCTGATGCGTGTGGCTCGCGAGATACGCTTTGGCAGTTGCGAGCGCGTCAGCCCGTTCGCGCACGAGCGTCTGGGCGTCTATAAACCGCTTCCCGTGAGCACTCATCTTGCGCCCTACTATTTGCGTTTCCGGGTCGAAGATAAGGCCGGCATCATTGCGACGCTCGCGACCATACTGGCGAAACACAACATTGGCATAGATGCCGTGCTGCAGTTACCATCTGAGAACTGGCGCGACTTGCCGTTCGTCGTGACCACCGAGCCGGCGCTCGAACAGTCTCTGCGCGCGGCCGTCGCGGAAATTGGCGACTCCGACTTTCTGATCGAGCCGCCCTTCGCCATGCCCATGGAACGGGGCTTCTAATACCACGAAAACGGGCGAGATTTTCCGCTCCGGCATGCTACGATTTCATAAGACCATCAACGACCGGGGAGAGGTGGCTGAGTGGTCGAAAGCAGCGGTTTGCTAAACCGTCGTAGTGCCTTAAAGCGCTACCCAGGGTTCGAATCCCTGCCTCTCCGCCAGACCCGGTCAAATAAACTCTTCGATTCTCGCCCCATAACCCATGCCTCGCTAATCAGCGGTGCCCTTTTGCCTGCCGTCCCTGGGATGCCAAAAAGGCCGGAGATGCATGTCCGCATCTCCGGCCTTTGGTATTCAGCCTGCAACGCCGCTTATCGGTGATGATGGACGGCTTCATCGGCAATGAGTCCACCGACGCCTCCAACGATGGCGCCGATTACTGCTCCTTGGCCATGGCCCGCCGCTGCACCGATCAGTGCGCCGCCGGCTGCACTACCCACGACGACAGCGGTATCGCGCCCGTAATGATGGTCGCGGTCGTAGTACCGGTCTCGGTCATCAGCGCGATAGCGATCGTCACCGCGATAGCGATCATCGCGGTACGCGTCGCCATTGCGCCAGGAGGCAGCCTGAACTTGCGCGCCTCCCCGATGATCGTTGTGAAAGTCTTGGGCGGGCAATACGCTTGCGGTCAGCGCTAAGCTCATCACGCCGATCACCGTTTGTTTCAGGATGTTTTTCATAACTACCTCCGCTCCTAGAGATGTCTTCCCCTCAGGCGGAGATACCCGCGCGGGGCATGTTTAACCGGGCATCCCGTAAGCAGGGGATACCGGCATACCGGGTTGCGGGATCGGGTATGCTCTAAAGCGTGATGGATCAGGCGGCGGGCGCGGAATTCTCGGAATTGGTGCGGATCATGCAGCGGCTGCGCGGTCCCGGCGGTTGCCCTTGGGATCGGAAGCAAACCTTCGACACCATCAAACCCTACACGCTTGAAGAGACGTACGAAGTTCTGGACGCCATCGACGCGCGCGATTGGGAGGGGCTCAAGGAAGAGTTAGGCGATTTCATGCTGCAGGCTGTCTTCTACGCCGAGATTGCGTCAGGCGAAGGGCTCTTCACGATTGCCGATTCATTGCGCGCCATCAATCAGAAGCTGGTTCGCCGGCATCCTCACGTGTTTGCCGATGCCGACCTAAAGACTGCCGAGGATGTGAAGGTTCGCTGGGACGAAATCAAGCAGCAGGAGCATGAGGCAAAAGGCAAGCCCGCGCACTCGTCACTGCTCGACAAAGTGACGCGCAGCCTGCCGGCGCTGGTTGAAGCGGAGAAGATTAGCGAGAAGGCTGCCTCGACCGGCTTCGAATGGCCGGACATCCAGGGAGTGATTGAGAAGGTGCGTGAAGAAACGCGCGAGTTGGAAGATGCGCGCGCGAACGGGAGCGCAGAAGCCATTGAGCATGAGATTGGCGACCTTCTCTTCAGCCTGGTTAATCTTGCGCGCTTCCTCAAGGTGGATCCGGAGCAGGCATTGCGGAAAACAAACGCACGGTTCCGTCGCCGCTTTGCCTATATCGAAGCGAGCGCGAATGGCTCAATCGATACGTTGTCGATTGAGCGCATGGAAGAGCTCTGGCAAAAAGCGAAAGAGATCGAGCGGGGCTAGTGCGCCAAGGCGCTAACTTAAGGCATCGGCGTCGCCGTGATCCCCGGCGTGACCGTTGCATGGTCAGTTCTATGGGATGGCGACGTCTCGGTCTTGTGGATTCTGGTAACGAGGTGCAAGCGCGTTTGAACTAACCGCTCACGCGGGAGCCTTGTATGCAACGGGACTCAGACGCGCGGAGTTATGCCGTTTGAGGGTCGCCGATATCGACAGCGAACGGATGGTCATCCACGTTCATGAGGGCAAGGGCCTGCCGCGAAGGAGCGCGCCGGCATCACTCCGGATTCGCCGTGTTTCTCACGAATCTTCTACAACATGCGCCCGGCTGTGAACCGGTACATCGAGCGTGATGATGGTGCCACGATTGGGCGCGCTTCTCAGGTCAAAGCTACCTTCAACCAGGCGCACGCGCTCTCTGATGCTTACCAAGCCCAACCCGGCTGCTGAGCGGCGTTTCTCCATGGAAAAGCCGTTTCCCTGATCTGAAATGGTCAGATTTGCATGCTCGCCCGTGCGTACCAGTTGTACTCGGGCGCAACCGGTTCCGGCGTGTTTGGCTACGTTTTGCCGCCCTTCCTGCACCACCCGGTAAAGACAGAGTGCCACCTCAGGATCAAGATCGCTGAAGACCCCCTCCTCGAAGAAGCTAACCTCGATTCCAGTGAGCGAAGAGAAGTCCCTGCAGTGTGCACGCAGTGCGGTCGACAGATCACAGTAATCAAGCATCGCCGGATGGAGTTCGTGCGACAGCTCGCGGGTAGCATTAGCCAGGTTGTTAAGCTGGAGGCGAATTCGTTCCAATTCGTCGTTCGCGTGCGTCTTTGACTGCAACAGTTTTCGTTTGGCAGCGGCCACCGTCAGGCTGATACCTGCAATCTGCTGGCTCAGGTTGTCGTGTAACTCCCGTGCGATGCGAGTACGCTCCTCCTCCTGTGCATTGATGAGTTTCTCGCTCAGCGCCTTCATTTCCTCTTCTACCTGCTTTCGATCACTGATGTCGCTCACGATTACCGAGGCGCCCACTGTGGCGCCCCTTTCATCATGAATGGGAGACACAGTGACGGATACATGAATGCTGCGGCCATCTTTCCGTCGCCTTGCGGTTTCGGTATGGATCGCGCCCTCGCCCCTTGCCAACCGTGCTAATCCGCGGGCAGCCTCGTCCTTCAGTTCCTCTGGGGCCAACACGGAAAGGTTCCGGTCGATCATTTCTTGCGCCGTGTAGCCGTAGATGCGCTCTGCACCCCGGTTCCAGGCGGTGATCACCCCATCGAGTGTTGCTGCTATGATTCCGTCATCTGTTGAGTTGAAGATATCGCCGTAATAGCGCAGGGCCCTGTTGCGCCGCCTGATGGCGCGAGTACGTAGATAATAGAAGCTCCATAACCCGCCAATAACGACGGCAGTTTCAAGACTTAGAAACCACCACCTTCGCCACCATGGCGGCAAAATCAGCAGGTGCAATCCCACGCCGTTTTCGTTCCATATGCCTCGGTTATTGCTCCCCTGAACCTGGAAAACGTAGCGGCCAGAAGGGATGGTGGTATAGGTCACGAACCGGCGAGTACTGTCTGTCTGATTCCACTTTGTTTCGAGTCCTTCGAGGCGATAACGATAACGATTACGCTGCGGATCGGCAAAGCTCAACGCAGAAAACTCGAACGAAAAGATATTTTGCGAATGATTCAGTGTGAGCGAGCTCGTCACTGTAATAGACTTAGCGAGCGGGGACTTTACGCCAGCGGCAATCGAGACATTGAACAAACGGAAGTCAGTCAGTACGACAGGCGGGACATAAGTGTTTTCGATGACTTTTTCAGGGAAAAACGCCGTGAGGCCCTTGACTCCGCCGAAGAACATCTCGCCATCGCTTGCTGTAACGGCGGCATCAAAGAAGTTAAATTCGTCTCCCGCCAATCCATCCGATTCGTAATAACTGCGAAAAGATCTCGTTTGTGGATCGAATTGCGATAGCCCCCGAGTCGTGCCGATCCAGAGATGCCTTCTGCCATCCTGCAAAATACTTTGTACGGCATTATTCGATAAACCGTCGTGCTCGGAATACGAAGTAGTAACCGTCTGAGTTTGCGGATTCAGCCGGTCAAGACCATTTTGCGTACCTACCCAAATGCTGCCTGAGGAATCCAGCAACAAAGTATTAACGCGATTGTCGCTAATTGCGCGGGGTAAAAGTGAAGAGCTGGCGGTGAACTGAGAACTCGCGCCCGTCCGCGGGTCCAACCGGTATAGGCCGCGATTGAAAGTACCCGCCCAGATTGCGCCGAACTGATCCTCTGCGATCGCTCGAACGCTGGGAGGATCTCGTGGATTCAGAGGATGGAATGTGAAGCGCTTCGTATTGGGATCGAAATGGTTTAGACCATATGAGGTGCCAATCCACAGGGTGTTGGCACGGTCGAGATAGATCCTGTTAATCGAGTCGCTGCTCAGACTGTGAGGATCGGCAGGATTATGCCGGAAAATCTCAAAGGTATGGCTGCGGCGATCAAAACGGTCGAGACCTCCATCGTAAGTTCCAAACCAGAGTATGCCCTGGTTATCTTCGACGGTTGAAGTAACGCTGCCACTCGAAATACTGTTTGGGATGCCTTGGCGATGCCGAAAGAAAGTAACTCGTCCGGTTTTCAATTCCACCCGGTTCAAAACGCTGTCGTTGCCGACCCACAGGACCTTTTGGCTGTCTTCATAAGCGGAAAGGATGAAATTCTGATCCAGGCTCTTGCCACTGATTCCGTGCTTATATCGGGTGAAAGGAGACGGCTGGCTCGAGAACCAATCCACACCTCCGCCGCCAGTCCCCGCCCAAAGATTGCCTTCCCGGTCTTGATACAAGAAGCTCTCAAAATTGTTGCTCAGACTCTCAGAAACATTGGAATTCGTGCGATATCGAGTGGCTAGCCCTGCTTTACGGTCGAGCTTCAGGATCCCCCCTCCTACAGTGCCCACCCAGAGTGTTCCATCGCGATCTTCCACCAGGGAGTCCACGCCAGTTGCACGCGAATTCTCAGGTACCGCATCACGAAAGTTGTAGACAGTGAAGGTTAGACTGTTGCGATCGAGAGCGGCCAATCCATTTCCCATCGCGGAAGTCAGCCAAATCGTCCCAAGGTGGTCTTCGTAAATGCCCATATTCCCGGCGCTTCGTGCGGGAGGCGTTTTCTGAAACCAAGGGAGATGCGAAAAATCCGACTCTCTGGGCGGAAGTTCATTCAACCCGGCGCTGGTTGCTACCCAAAGAGTGCCTCCATGGTCGACAAGAACTGCTCTGACATCATCACTATCCAGAGTGCCGGGTCGCGCGGGATCGTGCCGATAATGGGTGAAGTGCCCAAATTTGGGGTCCAGCCGGTCAAGTCCGCTGCTGGTTGCAACCCATATAAAACCCTGCCGATCCTCACAAATACTTACGACGGAGCCGCTGGGACCTTCGCTGCGGTTCCTATCTTGGCCGTAATGCTTGAATTTCTCGGTATTCGGGTCGAACCTGTCGAGGGTGTTATCCACACCGATCCAGAGCATCCCCGCATGATCTTTGAGCAACGCCGTTACGTACGTGCCACCAAGGCTGTTGGGATTGCCAGTTTCGTGTTTGTAGATTTTGAACGTGTAGCCATCAAATCGGTTCAGTCCGACATGCGTTCCAAACCACATAAATCCGTTGCTGTCCTGGACGATTTCGAGCACTGTGCTCTGCGACAATCCCTCCTCTGTGGACAAGTGCTTGAACCGAATGTCGTCCTTAGCCGTGACTGGCAGCGTCGCAACATGAAACGTGGGCGGTCGGCGTGGAGCTACTCCGGCATTGGCGGGTAAGATTACAGACAGGGCGCCGGCTGCTAACGTCATGGCGGCCAAACACTTCCGAGCATTCAGATCGTGGGAGCGATGGCAACGCTTGCGATGCCTCAAAGTGGAAGGATTATACCGCATACTTCGCCACGTTTGGCCATGATCTCCTGCGGAGCAAAGGTGTGGCATACGCGGAGGTGGTTGAGATTCGGAACCGAGACAGCCCACTGAGTGTCGCTCGCCGGGCCGTTGGTGTTTTCAAACAGGAATCCATCCGCATTGAAAGAGACCTCAACCGCCGCCGATGACAATTTTGCCCGCTGGGCATGTGATGACATGCACTGATTCCGCTCCGGCTACGACGGACAAATTCTGATTGGATTCAGTCACGACTTGACCGCCAGAGACCCCGTTTGGCATTTCGGGCAAATCAAGGTACGCGGGATTCCGGATGGGCTGCCGTATCTGATCGGACGACCGATTCCGTAGGCGGCATTCGCCGCAATCCTTGTAGCCCTGCCCGCGTTTCCATCAAGGCCCGATTTATCCTGCTACAGCCAGTTCCAAGCAGGACACCTCAGGAATGACACACTATCGCCAATGGGGCGCATCGGTTCAAGCCACATCGAAGTCACCGCTCACCGATCTGATCTCGGTCGCTGGCGGGCTGCACACCGGTCTGCCGAACCGCGCCTGCGCGATTATGTCGTGGGTTACTTCGCGAGTGAGGGCTTCTTGCCGACGCCGTTGCATGAGCGGCACCTCCCTTTACGTGAAGTCGCGATCGTGCTGAACTTCGCTGCTCCTCATCGAATCATCGACCCATCGGACCCGAACGCCCAACGGAGCACAGAAGCGCGTGGATCGTCGCTCTGCAGCATCGCCATCAGATCCGTGAGGCCTTCGGAGCCTCGGGATTTCGTGGTGATTCGCTTCACTCCGATCGGGGCACAGATGCTACTCGGGATCCCGATGCACCTGCTTACGGATCGTACTCTTGCGCTGGAGGATGTTGATGGTCGATTGTCGCGGCTCCTCATGGAGCATGCGGA
Organism: uncultured Acidobacteriaceae bacterium; assembly: GCA_963795905.1. Lineage (GTDB taxonomy): Bacteria > Acidobacteriota > Terriglobia > Bryobacterales > Bryobacteraceae > Bog-105. Next base: position 686,391 of record CAWCJG010000008.1, read on the forward strand.
GCCCACACACGACTGGGCAGACCGGTTTGACACCGTCGAGGACATCATCGCCGCACGATTGGCATCCGCGCCTTCGCCTCCCGCAGGACTGCTCCATTCATGGCGGATACTCCAGGAGTCTCCGAATCAGGTCGATTTGGCACGACTTCCGAGCAGTTCGGATGCAGCCGGCGCCATCTGATCGCGCAGTTCCACAAATATTTCGGCATGGCGCCCAAAGCGATCGCCAGGATCAGCCGCTTCCATCTGGCTGTCGCAGCGATCAATCGCCTGGGGCGACGCGATCCTTCGCCGTATGCGGAGGGAAAGCCGTATCTCGATTGTCAGGCGGACGACAGTGTTCGCACCGTCAACAAATGACGATGCGGTGGGCGGATCTGGCGCTCGACTGCGGCTACTACGACCAGTCCCATTTCATCAACGAGTTCAGGTCTTTCTCCGGATTGAGTCCCCTCGAATTCCTCGAGCGGACTCGCCACGAGTAGACAGCCATCGATGGCGGTCAAATTTTTCCAATACCGTCTCGCCGTTCGCGTGCGATAACGACATATCAGTGCATTTACGAACTGGAAAGGAAGAACCAATGGAAATCCCCACTCAGGCCGAGATCGAGGATAAACTTCGCGGCGAAGATCTCGACGCATGGCTCGATTTGTGGCGCGCGGAGCAGGGTCCCGCGAAACCAGCCGCACTGAAGCTTATGGCCGCAGCGATTCCATTTCCGATTGGCCAGAGCCTGCGGGTTTTGGACGTGGGCTGCGGGCCGGGCGATGCGGGCCGCGCCATTCACTCGCGATTTCCGCGCGCGCAGGTCGATTTCGTGGATCGGAATGAGTTCTTCGTCTCGCTATGCGGCGCGGTCAATCGCCGCGATTGTATAGACGGGCGGACGTGGGTGCGTGATCTGTCGGAACCAGACTGGCGGCGCGATTTGGCGAGCGACTATGATGTCGTGGTCGCCGTCAACGACGATGCACTGGTTCAGCCCGGCGGCAGCCGCGGAACTTTTCGGCGACATCTTTCAGGTCCTCCGGTCAGGTGGCGTTTTTCTGCTTATGGAACCAGCAGGAGCGGAGCCGCCGTTTGCGCCGGGGTTCGACGCTTGGAAAAAGGAACAGCCAAGTCAGCACAAGTACGAAGATTGGCGGCGCTTCTGGTCGCGAGTGAAGGCTCTCGTGGGCTACGACTATGGGTTCCTCGGCGATCCTCCTGGCGCTCGGAATCGCATCGGGGACGAGCTGTCTGTGATGCAATGGGTCGGCCTGCTCAAAGATGCTGGGTTTGAGTCCATCGATATCCTGCTGAGAGACTCCGAAAAGGTAGTCCTGGGAAGCGCCAAGCCTTGAGTCCCTGGCCGTTTTCTCCTTAAGTTAACGCTTATGGGGCTAGCCCAAATGCCGCCTTTAACCCCCGCTGAGCCCCAGTTCCGCGCGCACTGCCGCGAAGTGGTCCGCCGCCGCCGCTAATTCGTCCCGCGTATGCGCCGCGGAAACCTGCACGCGAATGCGCGCTTTACCCTGCGGAACCACCGGATAGGAGAAGCCGATGACATAAACACCGCGCTCCAGCAGTGCGTCGGCCAATCGGGTCGCCAGCGCCGCATCGCCGAACATCACCGGCACAATGGGATGTTCGCCAGGCAGGATGTGAAATCCCAGCTCGGTCATGCGCTGCCGAAAGAATCTCGTATTTTCGAACAGACGTTCCCGCAGATCGCGGCGATTGCAGTAGATCGAGCACTTGCAACGACGCCGCGACAATCGGCGGCGCCACGGAATTCGAAAACAGGTAGGGCCGCGACCGCTGCCGCAGCAGCGAAATGATTTCTTTGCGCCCGCTGGTGTAGCCGCCGCTCGCGCCGCCGAGCGCCTTGCCGAGCGTGCCGGTGATGATGTCAACGCGCCCCATCACGTTGTGATGCTCGTGCGTTCCGCGTCCCGTGCCCTCCCATGAAGCCGACAGCGTGCGAATCGTCCACCATCACCATGGCGCCGTATTGATCGGCCAGATCGCAGATGGCGGGCAGATTCGCGATGTAGCCGTCCATCGAGAACACGCCATCGGTGGCGATCAGCTGCGTGCGACGCGCGCTCGGCCTCTTTCAGCTTGGCTTCCAGATCGGCCATGTCGCTGTTTTTGTAGCGAAAGCGGGCCGCTTTGCACAGGCGGACGCCATCGATGATGCTGGCGTGATTCAACTCGTCGGAGATCACGGCGTCCTGCTCATCCAGCAGCGTTTCGAACAGTCCGCCATTGGCGTCGAAGCAGGAACTGTAGAGGATCGTGTCCTCCGTCCCGAGAAATTCGGCTCAGCTGCTCTTCGAGTTGCTTGTGAATCGACTGCGTGCCGCAGATGAAGCGCACGCTCGCAAGGCCATAGCCCCATTCGTCCAGCGCGCGATGCGGCCGCCTCGAACGACTTCCGGATGGTTCGCCAAGCCCAGATAATTATTGGCGCACAGATTCAGCACCGGAGCTTCCGCTCGCGACGCTTGATATCGGCGCTGTTGCGGGCTCTTGATCAGGCGTTCGCGTTTAAACAGCCCGGCCTGTTCGATTTCGGCAAGCCTGCTTCTCAAGCAATGTTCTGCGCTTCGCCGTACATACTCAGTCTCTATCCTACGCTGTCCAGTCCAGCAGCACTTTGCCGGATTGTCCCGATTGCATCGCTTCGAAACCCTTCTCGAAATCGCTCGTATGAAAACGATGCGTGATCACCGGCGTGATATCCAGGCCCGATTCCAGCATCACCGTCATCTTGTACCAGGTCTCATACATTTCGCGGCCGTAAATGCCCTTGATCGTCAGCATGTTGAAGATCACCTGGCTGCCAGTCGATCGCCATCTCCTTCGCCGGAATGCCGAGCATCGCGATCTTCCCGCCATGGCTCATGTTCGCAAGCATGTCGCGGAAGGCCGATCGGGTTGCCCGACATTTCCAGCCCGACGTCGAAGCCCTTCCGTCATGCCGAGTTCGCGCTGCACTTCCGCCAGCGACGTTTCGTTCGGGTTCACCGCGAGCGTCGCGCCCATCTTGCGGGCCAGATCCAGCCGGAACGGATTCACATCGGTGACCACCACATAACGCGCTCCCGCATGGCGCGCCACCGCCGCCGCCATGACGCCGATCGGCCCGCGCCGGTGATCAGAACATCTTCGCCCAGGACACCGGAAACGACAGCGCCGTATGCACCGCATTGCCGAACGGATCGAAAATGGCCGCAATCTCGAGATCGATCGTCGGGTCGTGCCGCCAGATGTTGCTCATCGGCAGCGCGATAAATTCGGCAAAGCAGCCCGGCCGATTCACGCCGACGCCCTGCGTGTGCGCGCACAGATGCCGCCGGCCCGCCAGGCAATTGCGGCAGCGCCCGCACACCACATGTCCTTCGCCGCTGACGATTTCGCCGGGATGAAAATCGTTGACGTTCGATCCGACCGCGACAATTTCGCCCGACGAACTCGTGCCCGATCGTCATCGGAACCGGGATGGTCGGCTGCGCCCAGTCGTCCCATTCGTAGATGTGCAGATCGGTGCCGCAGATGCCGGTCTGCAGCACCCGGATCAGAACGTCGTTGATGCCGATTTCCGGCTCCGGCACATCCTCCAGCCACAAGCCCGCGTTCGGCCTTGCTCTTCACCAGTGCTTTCATCAAGTGTTGCCTTCATCGTATCGTAGACCCGCCGCTGTCACCGAAAGCGCCGATCACTTATTGCGCTGCCCATCTCACGGACTAAAGACATGAAAGCCCTGACGATTGTTCCAGGCAAGGCGAATTCCGCGGCCCTGCGCGAGTTCCCGAGCCGCCAGCAAGCGACGGCGACGTACTGGTGCGAGCCTGGCGCTTGGGTATTTGCGGCACCGATTTCGAACTGATTGCAGGCGAGTATGGCTGGGCGCCGCCCGGCAGCAGACCACGTGATTCTGGGCCACGAATCGCTGGGGCGGGTAGAAGAAGCGCGCCCGAACAGTGGATTTCAGAAAGGCGATCTGGTGGTTGGCATCGTGCGCCGGCCCGATCCGGTTCCCTGTGTCGCCTGCGCGGTCGGCCAATGGGACATGTGCCGCAACGGAAAGATACACCGAACGCGGCATCAAGGAGCGGCAACGGCTTCGGCTCGGAACGGTTCCGCAATGAAGCCAAAGTTCACAGTCAAGCTGGATCCCAGGCTGGGCGACGTCGGCGTATTGATGGAGCCGGCAGCATCCTGGCGAAGGCATGGGACCACATCACCTGCATCGGCGACGCGCTCGGAATGGAAACCGAAAACGGTGCTGATCACCGGCGCGGGACCGATCGGGCTTGCTGGCGCGTTGATGGGCAAGCAGCGCGGGTCTGGAGGTGCACGTTCTCGATCGCGTCACGTCGCGGTCTGAAGCCGCAACTGGTTCACGAACTCGGCGGCGAGTATCACACCGGGCGCGTGCGACGACTTGCCGTTCTCAGCCCGACATCATCATCGAATGCACCGGCGTGTGCGAAGTGATCGTCGACAGCATGGAGAAGATCGGCGGCGACGGCATTCTCTGTCTGGCTGGCGTTTCTTCGCACGATCAGAAGCGACACCATCGACGTTGGCTGTCTCAATCGGCAAGCTGGTGCTCGAAAACGGGGTGATTTTCGGAACTGTGAATGCGAACCGCCATCACTACGAGCTGGCGCGAGAAGTCGCTGCTTGCAGGCCGATCAGATCTGGCTGAGAAGCTGATCACGCGGCGCGTGCCGGTTGACAACTGGGAGGAAGCGCTTGCAGCGGCAAGCCGGACGACATCAAGGTGGTGCTCGAGTTCTGCCAAGCGAACTACAGCATGACGCAGCTGATCGAAGACTATGCCCTCATCGGCAATAACTCCACCGGTGCGCTTGTTGGACGAACGGCTCTATCGACTGGCTCGGTTTTCCGCGCTTTGATTCGAGCAGCCTGCTTCGCCTCGCTGCTCGGCACGCGCGACAACGGCCGCTGGGTGATCTCGCCGAACGCCGAGCACCCGAAGGTGAACCGCCGTTACCGCGCAAGGCACGATGGTGCTCGAAACCGAGTTCACCACGCCCGAAGGCGCGGTCGTGCTGATCGATTGCATGGATCGCGCGACGGAGACATGGCAGGACGTCATCCGGATGGTGCGCGGACTGCGCGGCAGGGTGCCCATGCAGATGGAACTAGTCGCTGCGGTTCGACTACGGCACGGTTGTGCCCTGGGTGAGCCGGCTGGACGACGGGCGTCTGCAAGCGGTGGCCGGCCCGAAGCGCGTGCTGTTGCACACGGCCGTCGAGCTGTGCGGCGAAGACCTGAGGACGCGCGCAGCTTTCGAAGTCAGCGAAGGAGAGGAAGTTCCGTTTGTCCTCACCTGGTCCGAGAGCTTTTCGGCGCTGCCGCCGCCGATCGATGCGCGCGAACGCCATCGGAGAACGTCGACTGAAGCATTGGAAGAAGTGGTCCAGCAGATACAAGGGCGACGGACCGTATCGCGAGGCCGTGCTGCGCTCGCTCATCACGCTAAAGGCGCTGACTCATCACGTGACGGGCGGCATCGTGGCCGCGGCGACCACTTCGCTGCCGGAAGAGATCGGCGGCGTGCGCAACTGGGATTACCGCTTCTGCTGGCTGCGCGATTCCACGTTTACCCTGTACGCGCTGCTGGAATCCGGCTTCATGGACGAAGCCGAGCGTTGGCGCGACTGGCTGGTTCGCGCCATCGCCGGCGATCCCGACCAGATGCAGATCATGTACGGCGTTGCGGGCGAGCGCCGCTTGCCCGAATTCGAATTGCACGAACTGCCAGGCTACGAAGGGTCGAGCCCGGTGCACATCGGCAACGCCGCTTCGGGACAATTGCAACTGGACGTGTATGGCGAAGTGCTCGATTCGCTGTACCAGGCCCGCAAGAAAGGGCTGGAACAATCCGGAGGCGGCCTGGAGTTTGCAGAAGGCGCTGGTCAGCCACCTCGAAAAGATCTGGGTCTCAACCGGACGATGGCATTTGGGAGATTCGCGGTCCGCGGCGGCATTTCGTGCATTCGAAAGTGATGGCGTGGGTGGCCGTGGACCGGGCCGTCCGCACCATGGAGGAGTTCGGCGAAGAAGGCCCGCTCGAACGCTGGACCAAGCTGCGCTCGGAGATTCACGAAGAAGTCTGCCGCTTCGGGTTTCAGCAAAGATCTGAATTCGTTCGTGCAATATTTCGGCAGCAAAGAACTGGATGCCAGCCTGTTGATGATGCCGCTGGTCGGGTTCCTGCCGGTCGACGATCCGCGCATGGAGGGCACGGTCGCGGCAATCGAGAAACATCTGCTGCGCGACGGCTTCGTGCAGCGATACAACAACAGTCCGGGAGTGGACGGCTTGCCCGGGCAGCGAAGGCGCGTTTCTCGCGTGCAGCTTCTGGCTGGTGGACATTTACATTCTGCAGGGACGCATGCAGAAGCGCACGCGATGTTTGAGCGTTTGCTTGCCGTCCGCAACGACGTCGGACTGTTGTCCGAAGAGTACGATCCGAGCGAACGGCGGCAGCTAGGCAATTTTCCGCAGGCGTTCTCGCATCTGGCGCTGGTGAACACGGCGCACAACCTGACGCATCGCGATGGCGCGGAGCGGACGCCGGCCAAGCACCGGTCTGCGCCGCTCCCAAAAGCGAGAAAAGCTACCAGTTCGCCCGTTCACGCAACGCGTTGATGTGCGCCACGTGATGGCGGCAGTGCCAGGCATACATTCCGGCTACGTGTTCGAGCGACGCACGGTTCTGGTACTCGGGATGGCGGAAGGTTCGCTTCCAATCCGATGGCGCAGGGAATGCAGCAACGCCGCCCATCGGCTGTGCAGACCCGTCGAGAATGCTGAGAGAACGGTCAACCGGCGCGGAGGTAGCATCGGGCAGCTTTGCCCACGCCGCTTCGTCGTACGGCTTGATGATCGGGTTGTCTTCCGTCAGCGCGAGACGAAAGCGCGTATACGCGTTGATGTGGCTATCGGCAAAATGATGGACCACTTGGCGGATGGTCCAGCCGCCCGGCCGGTACGGGGTATCGAGTTGCTGGTCGGTCAACCCCGCGATGGCTTGTCGCAGACGGGCCGGAAGGTGCTCGATTTCACAGATCCAATCCTGCAGATGGTCCGCTGTAATGGGTTCCGGGCGGTGAACTGCCCGAGCGGATACCGCAGATCCGACGTGGCTGCGGCGGTAGAAATAGTTCCCATACGAGAGTGATCGAGGCCGCCCGAAAAAAGATTCCGCGCGACCGGAAAAAAACTGCCCTCGTCTGTTACATAGACACCTAGCATGCGAGACGGCAGGCCGCAGGGAAGCTTTCCCCAACCCCAAGTGCAACTCCCCAATGGAGCTTGTCTGCGGCCCTCGCTACATTGACAAGTGAGCGGAAAATGGGCGCAGCCGTTTCAAGGCAGCGGGAAAGTTCGCAGCAGGTACCCGTGGCGGAGGACGACTTGGGCGCGCTGGTCCTGGGCGAGTACGACCGCGAGCATTTGGCGCTCCGCCGCTACGTCGCTTATCTGGGCTTAGACGCCGACACGGCCCAAGACGTCGTGCACGAAGCGTTCGTGAAATTACATTCTCATCTGGCGGGCGGCGGCGATCGCACGAATTTGCGGGCCTGGTTGTATCGCGTCGTGCATAATTTGGCGCGCAACCGGCAAGACCGCTTCGATGCTTCGCATGCGAATCTGGACGTCCTCACCGGGATCGCCGAACCGGTATCGTTGGATGCCACGCCGGAACAGGCGGCGCTGCACGACGAGAGGGAGCGGCGGTTACGGTTGGCGCTGATGCGGCTCTCCGAGGGTCAGCGTGAGTGCCTGGTTCTGCGCGCCCAAGGTTTGAAATACCGCGAGATCGCGGAGGCAGTTGGACTGAGTGTTTCGACCGTCGCGGAGCATGTTCAGCGCGGTTTGGAATTGTTGAAAGAGTTTGTATGAGTCATTTGGAGGTCGAGTTCCTCATTCGGGCCATCGACGACGAACTCTCCGTCACCGAGAGAGCCGTCCTTGAGGAGCATCTGGCAGACTGCGAACAATGCCGCCTGCGCCATCGCGAACTCGGCGCGCTGACGATCCGGCTGGAACAAGCAGTTGCCCGGACGCCCGTGGCGGTAGGTTTCGAGGAGCGGGCGGCGCTGCGGCGCTCGCTCTCAGACAGGAAGAAGCAACAACGCTGGCCGCTGATAGTGAAATGGAGCGCGGCCGCCGCGATCGTGGCCGCGGGCGATACTCGTTCCGGGTTTAAAGAAATACGGGCAGGCTCCGCCGAGGACTACGCAAATACTGGAACCGGCGACATTCGAAGTCGATGGGGAGACGTTTATCGCCCTACCTTATTCGAATCCGGAATTACCTTTGAATACGGGCCGGATCGTGCAGATGCAGGTACCCGTATCGTCGCTGGCGGATGCGGGCGTGGTAGTCGCTCCTCTAACGCCCGATGGAGCGGACAGGGCGGTTTTGGCGGACGTGCTGCTCGGCGAAGATGGGGAGCCGCGCGCGGTTCATGTCGTTTCGGAATAGCGCACAGGGCGTTTTCGGCCCGTTGTGCGCGTACAGAGGTAGACAGAGGCGCGACGGAGGGGCAAATGAAAGCAGTACTCACGACATTACTTGCGGTGATCGCATCGCTTCCAATCGCGGCTCAGGTTCGCGGTCACGAAAACGGCGGTTTCGGTCTGCGGCGGCAACCTGTGGTTATGGGCGCACCTTTCACCGCGACCGTAACCAGCAGCCGGGTGCAGAAGTTGCCGGACGGAAACACGATCCAGCAGAGCTACACCGGCTACCTGGCGCGAGACAGTCATGGCCGGATCTACGAGCGGCAAACGATTCCGGAGGACGCTTCGCCCCGGGTACACCAAGACCATTGTTTTCATCACGGATCCGGTGGGCGGCTGGAGCTATGTGCTCGATGAATCGAAAGGCACGGCAACCCGTCGGCCGTTCCACAGCCATATCAATGAGCGGCCGGAGCACGAACTGCGGGGCGATGAGAGTGCGGCGGATTTGGGACAGGATGCGAGCAGCGGCGTGACAGCGAACGGCAAATCGATCACGCATACGGTACCGGCCGGCGAAATCGGAAACTCGGCGCCGATCGTCTCGACGGTGCAACAGTGGTACTCGACAGAACTGCAAATGGTCGTAAAGAGCGTCCGCAACGATCCCCGATTCGGCCAATCAACGTACGCGCTATCTGGCATTGTCAGGACAGAGCCCGATCCGTCACTGTTTCAGGTCCCGGCAGCGTACAAGATCAGCGATGCGCCTGGACGCGATTTGAATGACGCGAGGCCACGCCGCTAGCGTGCTGGGGCCGCAACGCACTTGAGGTGGGTTCAATTCTGAGGTCCGAAGCGGGCCGTGCGTCCCGCGAGCGGTTTGACCGTCGGGCCGCCGCAGACGCCCACTCCGGTATTCAGCAGCGCATTCAACAACTGAAGCAATACGGCATAAACAACTTGCTCGGTCACCGGCTGCCGTCCGGGCATACGAAACGCGCCCGGCAATTCCTTCGCGATCTGGATGCGAACCGACGTGGGCAGGGTGCGGCCCGAACGGTCACGCTGATTAGCCAGCCACAAGGGCGTTTGCAAAACGGCGCCGGAAGCGCCGTCCACATAGAACTGGCAGCGGGAGAACCAGCCGAGGTTCCCGGGATCAGCCGCATCGAACAACATCAGAGGCGCCTGACGCCCGTTGGCCGACAGATCGAGCGACAGCACCCGCTGCTGATCGTCAATTTTGAACTCGAATCCTGCCTGGCGCACGATGTTGCCAATGAACTCCGGGTCGAGTTCGAGCAGTAGATATTTATGTGCGCCAGCGTCCAAGACCTGCATCGTAAACCTACAGTTTAGCTTCCGGAGCTCGCAAAACGAAGCGCCTCGCGGCAATAGGTGGCGTGGTCAGACTGGCTGAACTGGACCAGCTTGACTAGTAAGGGCGGTTCTGGCGGCTCCCGCAGAAAGTCGACGATTGTTTCGAGCGCGATGGGGGCGGCGGCTTCGATCGGATACCCGTACACACCGGTGCTGACCGACGGGAAGCTGATCGTCCGCACATCGTGCCCTCTGGCGAGTTCCAGCGACGTTCGATAACAGGAGGCGAGCAGCTCCGGTTCCCCTGCATTTCCGCCGCGAAAGATAGGACCGACCGTATGAAAGACGTACCGGGCCGGCAAATCTCCGGCCGTGGTCACGACCGTTTGGCCTGTTTCGCAGCGGCCAATGCGAGTGCGAATCGCGTCGAGCTCGCGCATGATCGCAGGGCCTCCAGCGCGGTGGATGGCTCCATCGACTCCCCCGCCCCCGGCTAAAAAGGAATTCGCGGCATTGACGATCGCGTCGGCCGGGATTTTCGTGATGTCGCCTTGCACCAACTCAACCCGGCTTGCGCCGACTGCAAAGTCCATCAGAGCGAGTCTTCGATAGCCGCCAGGAGCTCAGTGACGTGCTGCTCGGTCGCGAGCGGGCCGATGGTTCCAATGCGAAGAATCTTCCCCCCGAGTTCGCCCAAGCCCGCCGCAACCTCGATGTTGTAGCGGTCCAGCAGCTTCTGCCGGATTGCGGCTTCCGATTTTCCGGCCGGAGGATACGTCGCGGTGACGTGCCAGATGCGGTCTTCCGGCCGCTCCACCACCATCCGGAATCCAAGCCGTTCGAGCCCCGCAATCAGTTGGTCGTGTGCTGCGCGATGGCGCTTCCAGCGGTTCGCCAGCCCTTCCTCTTCAATCGCCGCCAGCGCTTCATGCATGGCGTAGAACAGGGGCGGCGAAGGCGTGTGGTGGTACGTGTGCGGCGGATCGTAATACGCCGCGAGAAGACGCAGATCGAGATACCAGGAGACTGCGTCCGAGGGGCGTTTCGAGAGACGTTCCCAGGCGCCCGGCGACACGGAGATGGGCGACAGGCCAGCTGGGCAGCTCAGGCCTTTTTGCCCACAACTGAAGGCGACGTCGATGCCGATATCGTCCATTTCCACCGGCATAGCGCCGAGAGAGGTTACCGCATCGGCAATCACGAGCGCGCCTATCTTCTTGGCCGCCGGGACGATGGCGCGCCCGGATTGATAGGCTCCCGTGGACGTCTCCGCCTGCACGAAAGAAACGATGTCCGGCCGCTCACGCTCAAGAAACTCGTGTGCCGCCTCGGTTGAAAATACGGTTCCCCACGGCTGCTCGCACCGGACGACCTCAGCGCCGTGGCGGCGCGCCATCGCGGTAATGCGATCGGCGAAGTGCCCCGCCGCGAAAACGCCAAACTTGCAGCCTGGCGCGACGAAATTCGCCACCGCTGTCTCCATCGCTCCGCTGCCGCTCGCAGGTATCGGAAAAGTGATCGGGTTCACTGTTCCGAAAACGGTTCGCAGCCCCGCGCGAATTTCATCCGCCAGCGATAGGAAATACGGATCGCGAATGCCAAGAGCGGGATTCGACAGTGCTGCCTGCGCCCGTGGATCCACCATCGACGGACCGGGCCCGTAAAGCAAACGTTCAGGTGGCGCTATGGTTGCGCGCGCTGTGCTCGGCATGTATCTAAGCTAACAAGCGCTGGTCAGCGATCCGCAGCGATCGGAGAAACCGGTTAGGAACTCGCCTTGGGCTCGCTGGATTTCGACGACGAGCCGGATTTCTCGGAAGTGGAAGGCTTCGGCGAATCGTCTTTTGTTGAGGAATTGCCGCTCTTGGACGAGCCGCCTTTTGCGTAATCTGTTACGTACCAGCCGCTGCCTTTGAACTGAAGGGCGGGAGCGGAAAGTAACCGGTGCACAGGTCCGCCACACTTCTCATGCGTGGACAAAGGCTCGTCGGAAAACTTCTGCACCAGTTCGAATACATCACCGCACTTCTCGCACTGATATTCGTAAAGAGGCATATCTGTTCTAAATCTTACTCAGGCCTCACAGGCCGCTTCTGAATGATCGGATGGCCTGAATCCACATTGATGACCGGTGTTGCGTCGGTTCCGTTGAGCTGAGCGACGCTCGCCTTCCCGGTCACGAGCTCAATGGCCTGCTTCAGCAGGTTGTCTTCAACGGGCTTTTCCCCCGTGCCGGGAATCGGATTCCCGTCCTGATCGAGGTCGGGGTCGCCCTCATTTTCCGCCACCTGAACAGTCGGAGTCACGCCGGAATCCTGGATGGCCTTGCCCGAGGGCGAATAGTATTTGCGACCGAGAGAATGACTGCGCCGCCGTCAGGCATCTGGATCGCCTTACGAAGGCTCGCATCGCCGTAAGTACGTTCGCCTACAATCTGGGCGCGCTTGTCATCCAGCAGAGCCGCTGCGGCGATTTCCGACGGACCAGCAGTCGCGCGGTCAGTGATCACGACCAGCGGCCCCTTCCATAAATCGTTTTCCGGCTTGGCTTCGAAGTAGCTCGGCTCAGTGTTCTGCCCCTTTAAAGTGGCGAGGTCGCCGCTATCGAGGAACAGATTCGCAAGTTCGAGCCTTTCGCGTCGTCGCCCGTGGCGCAGTGGCGCAGATCCAGGACGACGTATTTTGCCCCCTGGTTCTCCAGGTCCTTGAGCTTTGCTCTTCGCCTCTTCCGTCCGCGTCGCCTTCCAGGCTCTCGATCTGAAGATAGCCGACGCTTCCCGGCAGGAGCTTCGCGGTAACCGCTGGCAATTTCACAGCGGCGCGGGTCAGCGTGATTTTCTGCGGCTCTGGGTTTTTCAGCTTCAGCACCGAAAGCTCGACCGTCGAGTTCGGGCGCCCCACGCAACAGCTGTTCGGCATACGCGAGCGGCATGTCTCGAGTGGCGACTCCGTTGATGCTGTCGATCAGGTCGCCTGACGAGATACCGGCCTTATCCGCCGGCGATCCAGGAATCGAATCCACAACCGCCACATAACCGTAGCGCTTCGCCAGGACCAGACCTACGCCCACCGAGTCGGCGTTTTTCAGATTTTCGTACTGGCGGTACTGATCGGCGCTGAGATAACTGGCGAACGGATCGACAGATTCGAGCAGGCCGTCGATCGCGCCGAGCGTGACATTCTTCATGTCCGGCTCCTCGACGTATTCCAGCTTGATGCGCTCCAGAACCTCCGTGTAGACCTTCAGATGCGGGTACACATCGTCGTGTTGAGACGGCGTGCCCTGTCCGGGCTCCAAGCAGAAGCAGCACAACGAGACAAGTCGAACTGCCGAGTACGGTCCACTTAAAACTACTGGTCATGGATGGATGGTTTCTGGGGTAGCGCTCGCGAACTATATCAAGTATATCGGATATTTAGCCCTGCCGAGCGCTACACGGGTACAGTCGTTTTGACGCACAAAGCGGTCCGTCGTTGCGCGTAAATTCCGCTTAAAGTTGCAGTTGCGGCTCTTGCTCCGATGCTGCCTCCGATAGACCCTCGACGAACATGGACAGCGACATGGCAGACCGAGCCAGCGATCTGAGGTACGGTTCCTCGTCCGCGGCCGCCCCGAGCGAGACGGGCTTCGGCTTCGAACTGAATCTCCCGGAGCGGCGTCGCCAGCTCGTGGCTGACGTTCCGCACGATGATGCGTAGACCTTGCGAAGCGGCCTCGGCCTCTTCCTTGGCGGCCCGCATTTGGCTTTCGGCCTGCCTGCGCACGAAGATCTCGGTTTGCAGAGCCTGGTTGGCTCGTACAAGCTCCAGGGTCCGTTCATGTACCCGCAACTCGAGTCTCGTCGCGAGAACGGCGCAGCATCCGCTCACTATCCCGCAAGGCGGCGGTCTTTTCGTTGACCAGAGCGAGCAGCTTTCTTTCCCGTCCGCGCAACTCGTTCATGCGCCAACTGTAGACGCTCGCGCAGATCGTCAAAATGATGACACTCGTGAGGGCGTAAAAGGCGAGCGTTTGGTAAAAATGCGGCGTGAGCTGCACGGCGATGGCGTTTTCCGCGGAGGCATCACCCGTCTCGACACGTACGCGGAAGCGGTATTCGCCGGGCGGAATATTTGTGTAATACGCCGCGCGGCGTCCGCCAGATTGCGTCCACTCGTGGTCAAACCCCTCGAGCATGTAGCTGAACTGAATGCTGTTGGGGCTGCGGAATGCGGGCGCGGTGAAGTGAATTTCGATCTGCCCTCTCCCTGGCGGGACAACAATCGCCTGCGAAGGAGAAAAGTCGCGCTGATCGACCAGAACACGCTCAATCACCGGGGCTGGAGCAGCCGCTTTCCGCGCGCGCCGATGCGGGTTCAATGATCGCGATGCCGCCGGTGCTGGGGAAAGCAAGTCGGCCGTCGCGAAGGCGGCACGAAGCGGGTTGAAATCCGCCATTGAACTCGTTCGTTTTCAGACCATCCGCCAATGCCATAAACCCGCGGCGTGATGTTCGCGACTTTGCCCTCCGCGAAATCATACAGTTGCTTCATCTCGACCGAAAAAACGCCGCGATTGCAGGTGAGCCATAGACCGGCCCTTGCCATCCGCAAGGATCGAATGCAAGCTGTCGTCGAACAGACCTCGCTCGGAGCGGAATGCCGTGAAACGGCCATTGCGTAGACAGGTTCAGACCGCCGCCGTTGGTGGCAAACCAGAGGCTGCCATCCGGATGCCGCGTACACGGCCCGAACTACGTCGTTCGACAGTCCGTTGCGTGTGTTGAAGTTCGTGAAGTGCCCTTTATCAAACCGGCTGACACCACCTTCGGTTCCCGCCCAGATCGCGCCCGACTATCCTGTGCGATCGACAGAACATAGTTGTTGCTCAATCCCTCGCGAGTCGTAAAGTTCGCGAACTTGCCATCGTATTTCGATGAGACCGCCCCGAGTTCCAATCCACAGCTGCTCCGTCGCGATCCACGAAGAGTGCCGCGATGAAGTCACTTGCCCAGCCCGATCTGCGCGGTGAACACGCTCCAGTGCCCGCCGGAGAAACGCGCAAGTCCGCGCCGGGTGCCCGCCCACATACGCGCCAGATGTGATCCTGCGCGAGCGATAGCACCAGGTCGTCCGGCAGTCCGTTTCTTTTGGAGTAAGCTCGTGCGCGGCTGCCATCGCGCAACGTCAAGCCCATGATCGGACCCGATCCAGAGTGCCCCGTTGCGGTCCTGCAGGATGGGCAGGATGGTGTCGGACGGCAGGCCGTCGCGCGGTCGAGAGCGTTAGAGAAGACGCCTTCTTTCAGACAGTCCAGACCCGCCGCCCGCGGTGCCGATCCAGATGTCGCCTTCCCGATCTTCCAGAATGGCGTGGATTTCCGACCCGAGCAGGCCCTGCTTTTCGCTCATTGCCGAGAGGCCTTGCCGTCAGAAGCGCAGCAGTCCCGGCATCCATGCTTCCGATGTAAAGTGTTCCGGCTGCGTCGTGGTAACAGCGATTCAATCTGATCGCTGGCCAGTCCGTTGGCTTTCGAGAAGTGTTCGGCACTGCTCCCGTCGGACGTAGATGGAAAAGCCCCGCGCGTCGTAGTACCCGCCCAGACTGATCCGTCTGCTGTCGGCGACGAGTGCGCGAACGTGTTGTGCCCGCGAGCTCCGGAACTGGATCGGAGAAGGTCCCGTGCGACGCACTTGACCAGGCCCGATCGCGTGCCGATCCAAACCGTGCCGTCTGTCGTTCCGGCAATCGAGAAGACCACGTTGTCCGGCAGGCCATCGCTCCTTCGTGATATACCCGTATCGCCGTCGCGGTCGATCGCTGACCAGGCCACCGCCATCGGTTCCCGCCCAAACCGTTCCGCGTGAGTCCTCGGTAGAGAGCACAAGACTCGAATTATTCGGCAATCCGTTACGCATTGTAAAGCGAGGTGAATACGCCATGGCTGAGCCTCGCGAGACCGCCGCCATTCGTCCCAATCCAGAGATCACCGTTATTCGCAGTCCGCCAGCAAAGCCGTGATCGTTTTGTTCTGCAAACCCGTTGCGATGAGCCGCTGAAATGCGACCCATCGAAGCGCGCTAAACCTTCTTCGGTGCCGATCCAGAGATACCCGTCACTCGATTGTGCGAGCGAAAGAACTGAGTTTTGCGGCAAACCCTGCTGCGTTTGCCAGCTTTGGTGAACGAAGGATGTGAGAGGGCGATGCGAATCCAGGCTTGCCACGGACCGGTAACTGGAAGCGAGCAGCGAGAAAAGCGCCAGCCGAAATTGAATAGTCCGAGTCAAGGGTGTTCTTATCCTCAACCCATCTAATCGGCTAGGCGCTCTCGAAACTTTAGAGCCACCAATTTTTCCCCGGATATTTAGTACCATCGCTGATGAATGCTCCAGCCGTTGCGAACGGAATACGCGCACGAAAGGAAAATCCGGGAACGCAATAAACTGTGGTACCGGGTGGCGCACTGGCCGCTATGGATCTGGGTATTTTTCCTGGCGCCGGGACCACTTACCTTCCGCCTCTTTGAGACAGGACTCGGGCGCCAGAATGCGATTTGGCTAGGCACTGGTGATGTTGTTCACGGGGATCGCGGGCCTTTTCGGTCAGCTGCCCGGGCGTAGAACCGCGGCCATACATCTTGAGATTCTGCGAGGATCGGCCCAATCCGCTTTACCGGCGCGATATGTTACAGCTTTGCATGGAATGATTTGTTGAGCTTTCGCGGTCCTGAATTTGGCCGGACTCATCGATGCAGCCCTCCACGGGCGTTGGCGTTTGTTTCAGATCTACACGAATTTCTACTTCCCCTTAGCGGCATGCATTTTGCTCGCGGGCGTTCTGGGCGTGCTTCCGCGAGCGGGCAGATCGACCAAAGGCGAGGGCATTGAGCGCCGATACTTCTATGCGGCCGTGTGGTCGATCACGATTGGGCAGACGGTGCTGCTGCTCCTGTGGAAGCTGGTCCCGCGCGGTCATGCGGGTGACATTGCCAAACTCGCAATTTATCTTTGCGTTCTGGGTGTTGTCGGGTTGATATCGCTTTTCGGTTTGCTGCCACGGACACGCCCGATCCTCCCTGGTGAGCTTATCGTCGCGGATTGACGGGCCTTTAGTGTTTCTCTTCTTCATTCCGGCCGTGCTCTTGCTCGCCGGGCTGCTGTACCAGAGCGCCGGACGAGCGCTGGACACACGCCGGCTGCCCGCACCGGGCCGACTAGTCCGATGCTCCTGCGGCACGCTGCACATTCATAAGCAGGGTATGGGCAGCCCGGCTGTAGTGCTCGAAGCGGGTATCAGTGGCACGTCCCTCGGTTGGGCCATCGTCCAACCAAAGATCGCTGAATTCACAACGGTCTGCAGCTACGACCGGCTGGGACTCGGCTGGAGCAGCAGCGGAAAGCGGGCGCGTACGGTGGCAAACATGACCGGGGAATTGCGCGAACTGCTTTCTCAGGCCGGCATCCCGCCGCCGTATGTGCTGGTCGGGCATTCCTTCGGAGGCTTATTGGTCCGGGCGTTTGCCGCAACATACCCGGACCAGACGGCGGGTCTTGTGCTGGTGGATCCAGTGTCGATTGCTTCCTGGAGTGCTTGCAGCGAAGCCGATCGGCGCCGCCTGAATCGAGGGGTTTCCTTCTCGCGCCGCGGCGCCTGGCTGGCGCGTTTCGGTGTGGTGCGCTTCGCCCTTTACCTGCTCGTGTCGGGAGCGCGTTGGTTGCCCAACCTGATCGGACGCGCGGCTGCCCCGGGCGCGAGTTCGTTCATGAATCGGATCGTGGGTCAGGTGCGCCGCCTGCCAAAGGAAGTCTGGCCCGCCATTCAATCGCATTGGAGCGATCCGAAATGCTTTGCCGGTATGGCGACATATCTGGCGGCGCTGCCCGCCTGTGCCCAACAGGCCGAAGCGCTGAAGGTGCCGGAAGAAATCCCGCAGACTATTCTTTCTGCCGGCACCGCAACGTCTTCTGAGCTCGCCGAGCGTGACCGGTGGGCGGCCGGACAACCCGCGACGCGGCACGTGCATGTGGCGCAAAGCGGCCATTGGATTCAACTCGAAGAACCCGGCGTTGTGATCGAAGCCGTGCGCGAAATGGTCCAGCGAGCGGGCGTAAAGCCGTGATATAACGGAGCACGCCGACATGCGAATGCGTACTGGTCCCGTTCTCATTACCGCCCTGCTGACGATTGCTATCCCTTCCGCCGCTTCTAAGTTAGGGCTCTTTTCCATGCACCAGGACGTGGGCAGCGTCACCAAGAAAGGTAAAGCGAAATACGACGGCAAGCGCGGTACTTACACGGTGACTGGCGACGGCGCGAATATTTGGGGAAGTAAGGACGCGTTCCAGTATGTGTATGAGCAGGTAAGTGGCGACGTGTCCCTCCAGACTGGCATATCCTGGGTCGGCCAGGGTGGCGAGGCGCATCGCAAGGCCGGCATTATGATCCGGCAGGCGTTGACTCCAGACGCGCCGTATGTAGACGTGATGGTGCATGGGAACGGTATGACCTCCCTCCAATATCGAGAGACGGCGGGCGGGACAACGAAGGAAGTGCAATCCACCGTGCAGGCTCCGAAGGTGATCCGCATCGAACGGCAGGGCGATGAATTTACGATAGCTGCAGGAGACAGCCCGGACAATATGAAGACGACCGGGCCCTTGACGCTGCACCTCGGCGACCCCGTGTACATTGGGTTCGCAGTCAGCGCGCACCATGAGGGCGCACTCGAGACAGCCGTGTTTTCCGCTCCAAAAATACAGACCGGAAGCTCCAAATGAATCTCCGGATCGCGGCGGCATGCCTCAGTTTCGCAATGGTCATGCCGCTAGCGGCGCAACAGCCGGCGATCAAGCGCAGCAAGATCGCGGTCTATGACATCAAGACCGGATCGGTACACGTGATCTATGAAGCGGACAAGCTGATTGAGGCTCCGAACTGGTCGCCCGACGGTAAGTACTTGTTGATCAACACCGGCGGTGAGTTATACCGTCTCGCCGCGGGCGAAAGCAAACTCGAACAGATCAACACCGGCGGACTTACTAAGTGCAATAACGATAAAGGATACTCTCCGGGCGGCGATCTGATTGCATTTTCGTCATCGGGCAGAGCCGCGGGGTCGCAGGTCTTCACCATACCATCCGGCGGAGGAGTTCCCAAGCTGATCGTCGAACAGACGCCGAGTTACTTTCACGGCTTCTCCCCCAATGGTAAGTACCTGGCGTTCGTTGCGCAGCGAGACAAGAACTTTGATTTGTACCGCGTGCCGCGCGATGGCGGCAGCCAGGAACGCCTGACAACAAGCCCCGGATACGACGACGGGCCGGACTATTCGCCAGATAGCAAATGGATCTACTTCAATTCAAATCGGTCCGGTAAATGGGAGATCTGGCGCATGCCGGCCGGCGGCGCTGGCGCGGACGACAAACTCGCGCAGCAGGTGACCGACGACGAGTATGAAAACTGGTTTCCCCATTGCTCGCCGGACGGCAAATGGATTGTGTTCCTTTCCTTCCCCAAGGGCACTGCCACGCATAACGATCGCATGCCGGGAGTCCAACTACGGTTGATGCCAATGCCGAACCAGAGGGTCCAGTCGGAAAAGATTTCCACGCTCACCACGTTTTTCGGCGGACAAGGAACCATCAACGTAAATTCCTGGGCGCCGGACTCCTCTAAGTTCGCGTTTGTGATTTACGAGCCGTGAATTGGCTCGCTCGCTTCGGATCTGTCATTGCGGAACGACCTTCAAATTCGAAAAGTAGCCTTCCGTGCCTGGCCCAACCCACAGCGCGATTCGCCCCTTGCTGGGTTCCAGCTTCAGATCGTTGACGATCAGGCACGGTTGATCCGCTCCATTCACATATAGCCGTGCTTTACGGCCATCCACTTCAATTTTGTATTTGGTCCAGACGCCCGGCTGTAGGTCCACATACGATTCGTATTTCCCGGGAGCTTCTTGTCTTGACCGGTCGTAATCGAAGCTCGGATAAGAGGCATATTGTGTGGAGTGGTTCCGGCGGATTTGATCGTCGGCGCGGCCGTTAGTCGGCCTGAGGTAAATGTACTCGTACCGTCCGTCGTCCTGAAGCCGGAATGCGACACCGATGAACCCGCGCGCTCCGGGTCCAGCCTCGGCCGCGGGTTGCCCCGCCAAATCCACTTCGATTGTGCCGTCTCGGAAAGATAGGTCCTTGACAATGGCGTATGATCCGCCATTGGGTGCGTCAGGTTTCGCGATCACCTGCAGTGCGGTCCGCCCTGTGAACGTAGCCTGCGCAATCGATACGTCCTTGCCGATCACTCGATCGGCTGTTTGAGGCATAAGCGGCGCTGCCAGAAGCGTAAGCGCAAAGATCAGGCCTTTCCGCATAAGATTGCGTCCACTATATCGCGTCACACGAGACATTCACCCTACGGCGAATCCCCCTCCCAAGTGCTGTCACCAGATTGCGCCCACCTTACTTAGCGCCCATGCATGGTTGCGCATGCCAGCGTCCAGAAATCGGTGTACACGCGCGGAGGATCCGGCGATTCCATCATGCGCTGCGTGAATAGAATACCGATCATCTCGTTCGCGGGATCGACATAAGCCGCCGTTCCGAAGCCGCCCGTCCAACCGAAGCGGCCTGGACTGTGATAAATCTCGCTGCGGCGGATGTCGACGGCGAATCCCAAGCCCCAACTCGAATGCGTACCGAAGAACATTTCCGAGCCGAAGCGCTGGCCCGCGGTGACTTGATCTGAGGTCATCAGATCGATCGTCGCACCTGAAAGAATCTGCTGATCTCCATATCGGCCTTTGTTCAGCAGCATCCGGCTGAACGCAAAAAAGTCGTCGATCGTAGAGACAAGGCCGCCGCCCGCCCGACTCCGCTGGAGGCGGCGAACTCCAGTCGCTCTTCGCCGCATCATCATACAGATCCAGCTTGTTCGTTTCTTGATTAAACATGTACTGGCTAGCCAGACGGTCGATCTTCTCTGGAGGCACAAAGAAACCCGTGTCTTTCATGCCGAGCGGATCAAAGATGCGTTGCTGTAGAAAGGCTCCAAAGGACTGCCCCGACACCCGGGCGATCAGCATTCCGAGCGTTTCGCCGCTGATGTGGTACATCCAGCGCTCCCCCGGTTGCGCGATCAGCGGTAATGACCCAAGCCGCCGGAGCCATTCGTCCATTGCGGGCGCCTGAGAGGGTCGCGGTGGACCATCGCCGCCGAGCCGGTACTCGCGGATCCACTTCTGAATAGGATAGGTATCGGGCATTGCCATCACGCTGCCAAAGCCCATTCGATACGTAAGAAGATCGCGCACTGTGATGGGGCGCACCGCCGGAACCGTGTCGTCGATTTCAGACGAAATGTCTTTCAGCACCCGGCGATTGGCAAGCTCCGGCAGCCAGCGATCGACTGGATCGTCCAAACGCAATCTGCATTCTTCCACCAGGATCATCGCCGCGGCCGCCGTGATCAATTTCGAAAGAGACGCGATCCGGAACATCGTGTCTCGCTTCACTTGCGCGGAGCCTGCGAAGGACAACGCGCCCATTGTTTCGAGGTGGACGTCGTCTCGGCATGCGACCACGGCGGCGAGCCCGGGTATGTCTCCTCGTTCGATATATCCCGACAAGACGCTGTGCATCAAAGCGAGGCGCGCTTTTGAAAGGCTCAATGGTTTCTCCATCATCGCTAGTGTGTCGAATGGCGAGTCTCGAAATCGACGGGCGCAACCCTGATATATTTGTGTCTGCAATTCAGGTTGCACCCGGTCCGCGGAGAGGGACGATCCCACCTGAATGGTCTTCCGGCAGCAAACATTACTTCTCTTTTGCCCGTGATGGCGGACGCCGGGCTACTAAGGAGGAGTGGTGTCCCGCGAATTACCTGAAACGCCGAGCCTTGAATTCCTCAAGAAGCAGGCCAAAGAATTGCAGCGCAGCATGCCTAATGGCAGGCTTGCGGACGCGCAACATCAACTCGCGAACGAATATGGCTTCGCAAGCTGGCCCAAGCTAAAGACGCACGTTCTGTCCCTGCGGCTGAGTCCCGCGGAATTGTTGAGAGACGCTATCGTGGCGAGCGATGCCGCTCGCGTGGAGGAGCTTCTCAATGGCTATCCCGAACTGCGGCCGAAAATAGACGAGCCGCTGCCTGATTATGGATTCGGCCAACACGCCATGTTTGCCGCCGTGCAGCGTAGCGACCGCGCAACGATCGAGGTGCTGCTGCGATATGGAGCAGACATCCGCAAACGAACGGATTGGTGGGCCGGCGGCTTCGGCGTCCTCGATGATTGCCACCCGTCTTTGGCGGATTTTCTGATCGAACGTGGAGCCGTGCTGGACGCGCACTCGGCCGCCCGATTGGAAAGAGTCAGCGAACTGCGGAAATTTATCGCAGCAGATCCGGACGTTGTCCATGCGCGGGGCGGCGACGGGCAGACCCCGCTGCACTATGCGGCAACCATCGAGATTGCTGAGTTGTTACTCGCCAGCGGGGCCGATCTCGACGCGCGCGACGTCGATCATGAATCGACAGCCGCACAGTACATGTTGCGAGTGATGCAGAGACGGCACTTCGCAAAGGACCGCCGCGATGTGGCTCGTTACCTCGTCTCGCGCGGGTGTAAGACCGACATTCTGATGGCCTCGGCGCTGGGGGACGCGGCATTAGTGCGGCGGCATCTTGAGTCCGACCCCGCCTGTATCCGCATTAGCGTGTCCGAGGAGTGGTTCCCCAAGCAGAATCCGCGTGCGGGAGGAACGATCTACATCTGGACACTCGGGTCGCATCGAACCGCGCATATTGTGGCGCGCGATTTCGGGCACGAAGACATCTTTGAGCTCTTGATGGAATGGACCCCAGACGATCTAAAGATGGCCCTCGCTTGCGAGTTGGGCGATGAGACTTCGTTCAAACGCTACGTGGCCGCCAAGCCCGACGTTGTCAAGTCGCTGTCCGAGGAAGATCGCCGCAAGCTGCCGAACGCCGCGCAGAGCAACAATGCGAAAGCCGTTCGCTTGCTGCTCGAAGCGGGCTGGCCGGTCGATACCCCAGGAGAAATGGGCGCGACCGCGCTGCATTGGGCAGGGTTCCACGGCAATGCAGAGATGGCGCGCGACATTCTACGCTTTCACCCCGATCTGGAATTGAAGTCGCTGGAGTATGCCGGAACGGCGCTGTCGTGGACCATCTATGGATCCGGCAATGGCTGGCGTCGAGAAACGGGAGATTATGTGGGCACAATCCGCGCTTTACTCGATGCGGGTGCGAGCGTGCCTCCGCATGCCGAAGAACTTGAGCCCAGCGACGCAGTCCTGGAGGTGCTGCCATGACCGCGAAGAAGCGTCCGCTCGCAGTGATCCTCGTCGCTTTGTTGTACATGGCCGTCGGCGGGATCGGCTTTGTGTCCCATCTGGTCGATTTCATCCAGCGGCATGATTTTGGATACGATACCTGGCTGGTTGAACTCACCGAAGCGCTTGCAGTTCTAGCCGGCATCTTCCTCTTACGAGGCGCTAACTGGGCCCGTTGGCTCGCGATTGCCTGGATGGCCTTCCATGTTGTGCTGAGCGCATTCAATTCATTCAGCCAGGCCGCCGTTCATGCTGTATTTCTCGCCCTGATTGCGTTCGCATTGTTCGCTGGAGCGCAAGCTTCCACATACTTTCGGCCGGCTGCGTCGGGCAAAGCAGGGCCGTGAGGATACCACCTCGCGGCCCGCTCCAATTCAATGGCAATGCGTGTCGCGATCGACTGCAGTAAGTTTCTGATCGACTGCCTTCAGCGTCTCGCTATAGCAATGGCCGAACGAGTCGCCGCCGTGATAGGAAGCGGTACTCGATCCGGACGGCGGTCCCGAGAGCGCCCCGGAGGCGTCGAACGTCAGTGTATCTTTCGTGCGTACGTGCTCCTGCCCGAAGCCTTCGGGTGAAGCGTTCTCGCTCCGCTGATCGACCACAACAGTTTGTGCGCTCGTCTTGTCCGGATTTACGACATAGGAATAATCGAGTACGAGCGGGAACGAGTACACGCTCTCGGTTTCGAAACTGGCGAACCCTTCGCGGGTGGTTGTGTGGCGGCGGACCGTACTCGTCAACTTTAGATCCTGGATGTCCTTTGTGGATGCAACATCGAAGGTCTGATCGCTCGAAAAATGGATACCCTCTTCAACCGTTGTTTCCGTGCGGCCGTGGGACGTAGTGATATAGCCCCGAATCCTGTAGCGGCGATCGGAATTGATATCTACTGAACCCGTGTATTCAGGTCCGGAGCTGATGTTTTCCGTAACAACCGGCGACGGCAGTTCCAGCGTATTTTCCAAAACATCCCCGTGTACAACGGGACTCCAATGGTCCGTGTAAACGAGTAAGTTCGCCGTGGCCAGAAAGTAATTACTCGCATTGAACACACTGATGCCGATCGTGTGCGTCTTACCGTCGGATAGCACTCCAGCAAACGGCGTCAAGTCCACGCGATAAGGCCTGAATTCGAGAGTCTGCACGCCCGGGATCGGCTCCCACAAATAAGGATCGAGGCCCCCCGTGAAAATCCACGGAGACACCGGCGCGACTCCGGCAGGCTTCCCGTCAAGCGTGATTTCCGTTTCGCGGAAGCCGGTGCCGGGGCAGCTTGCAAGATTGCTAGCTTCATCGGCAGGCACGCATAAATACCAAAACTCGTCGCTGCCCTGGCTTTGCGAGATCACGTCGAGATAGACGCGCTCGACATTTCGCGGCAGATCGAGGGTCTGCGTAATTTCGTCTGTCGGCGTGCTCAAGGTACCGGCATCACCGCCGGACCCGTTCACCGGCACCACGATGTCTGGCGTTCGAGGAGCTGGCTCAATGGCGCACGTCGGGTAGAACTCGAGCTTGGCGGTCGAGTAGATGATGCCGTTGTAGACCACGCCCTGGTATGTTCCGACGAAGTTGCCAAGATCCGCCTGACCGGATTGCGGCTGTTTGAAGATGGCGCTGAGATCGGTGACATCGCGTTCCACGTGCCAGGAAGGGCTGAGCGTTTTGCGCGGCTCGGCAGTCGTTCCATAGAAGATGTTGGCTTTCCCGATGTAAAACGCGGCTGTTCGGTCAAACTGGCGGCCTTCGCTGACGGTGAAGTCCGCCGTGAAGACGACTTTTCTCCAGGGACCAGGGCAATCGGCCGGCGGTGTATACGCAAACTTGTGCGGTGTGAAATCCTCGAACGCGTCATTCTGGAATAGCGTCACCGTACACGGCTTGGTGAAGGGACGCGGTACCGGCGGTTCGGCGCTGACCGGATTCGAAGAACCGATCTGCGGAACCGCAGGCGCCGGGACTACCTGGGCCTGCAAAGCAACTGCTGATAACAAAAGGGTCGAAACAACTGGGAAGACGTTTAGCGCTTTCGACAAGGGGTAGGATCCTTTCTGATTCGGTCAGCGTCACCTTACCACGGACGCCGGCGCCCGCGCGACAAGCGAAACCCGTCTTGCCCGTGTCGAAACATTCGCCCGCCAATTCACTTTCTTTTTGTTGCATGTTTCTATTGCATTGACAAATATCTGGCGCGGACTTATCATCGCGGAACTCGGGGAGGGTCCCAACCGTGAAACTTCGGCTTTGGGTTTTGGCAGTCAGTCTGAGTTTCGCGGCTGACGCGCAGGTCAACGTACTTACCTACCACAACGATCCGCAACGCACCGGCTGGAACGCGCACGAGACGGTCTTGAACGCAGACAACGTCGCACCCAACTCATTCGGATGGTTGCAAACGGTACCGCTCGATGATCAGGTGGATACCCAGCCGCTGGTCGTGTCGAACGTAAGCTTTCCCGGAGCGGGTGTTCATACGGCGGTGTATGTCACAACCGAAAATAATACGGTTTACGCGATCGACGCGAATAATGGGACGGTGCTGCGGAGCAGGAACCTCGGCGCTCCGATCGCGTTCAGCGGAGATATGAGCAATGTGCACGACCCGCTTAGCTGTAACAACAACGGGCCGAATGTTGGGATCAACGGAACAGGAGTAATTGATGGTTCGACTCTATACGTGCTTGCATTTACAACTCATTCCGGTACCCCAGCCTACGACCTGCACGCCCTCGATATCACGACCCTGAACGATCGGAGCGGGTCGCCGGTCACGGTGGCGGCGACCCAGAATGGAATCGCCTTCAATGCCGCGGTGCAACGGCAACGCCCCGGTCTTCTGGACGCCAACGGCAGGATCTACGCGGGCTTTGGCAGCTTCTGCGATTTCGCGGCAGATCGTGCGCGCGGCTGGATTCTCAGCTGGGATAAAAACTCACTGAACCTTCTCCCGGTTCCACAGCTAACGAACAAACTGTCCACCACAAACGGAACGAACTGCACGTGGCCCGGTGAGACGCCATGCTTCCTCGGATCCGTGTGGATGTCGGGCTTTGGCTTAGCATCCGATTCTGGCGGCAGCGTCTATTTCACCAGCGGCAATACAGCGGCCGGAAGTTACAACAGCAGCAATAACTTGAGCGAAAGCGCCCTGAAGATGGCGCCCGATTTATCGGCGGTGTCAACCTTTTTTACGCCGAACAATGAAAGCACAATGGATGACCAAGATAACGATCTCGGCTCTGGAGGTCTGATGGTATTGCCGGACCAGAGTGGGTCGTTCCCTCACGTGGCAGTTGCGGCGGGGAAAGACGGGCGCATGTTTGTTCTCAATCGGGACAACATGGGAGGGCAACATACCCCGGACATACCGAACTCGGTTGCAGTCGGAGATTGCTGGTGTGGTCCTTCTTACTTCACAAATTCGAGCGGGGCGGGAACAGTGGTGTCCAGCGCAGGCGATGGAGCGGCACGCCAGGTGAGAACTTGGACCCTCTCTTCGAGCGGTGGCCAGCCTTCGCTTGCGCCTGCGGCAACGGCTCCCCCCATTGAAGATACGCCTCAGGACGGCGGATTCTTCACCTCGGTGTCGTCCAACGGAACGAATCCAAATACAGCGCTTGTCTGGGCAGTCGGCCGCGCCTCGGGAGCCGATAATCATCTCACTTTATATGCGTACAACGCGACGCCAACCGGCGGATCGCTTTCGTTGCTCTGGTCAAGTGTGGCTGGTAGCTGGCCTAACGTCAATGGCAACGCAAACATGGTTCCTACCGTGGCGAACGGTCATGTCTACGTCGCAAGTAACAAGCAGTTACAGATCTTTGGACTGGCGCCGTCCCAGACTACAATCTGGCGCTATACCGGGACACCGTGCTCCGGCGGCTGCCCGGGCTGGCAGTTGCTGGATGACAACAGCAAGACCGTGTCCATCCAGTCGGGTACGGATCTGTATCAGCTGCACAACGATGGCGAGATTTGGCATTCCACAAACACCGGCTGCACGGGGCCGCAGTGCCCCGGTTGGCAGATGCTGGATGATAACTCAGCGGCCGTGAACATAGCGGCTGACGGCGCCAGTCTTTATCAACTCCACAATGATGGATCGATCTGGCATTACACCGGAACTCCCTGCAACGGGAACGCCTGCCCGGGATGGGAGCGGTTCGACAACAACAGTAAAGCCGTCAAAATCGCGGCTTCTGGCGGGAACCTTTATCAGCTTCACATCGATGGCGAAATATGGCAGTATACGGGCACGCCATGCAACGGGACCGCTTGTCCGGGGTGGCGCATGCTGGATGAGAACTCAGCGGCAATCAATGTAGCGGCCGATGCAAGCAGTCTCTATCAGCTTCACAACGATGGGTCCATCTGGCGCTACACGGGCACTCCGTGCAGCGGCAATTCCTGCCCGGGATGGCAGCTTCTGGATCGCAACAACACGGCGGCAGCGATCGCGGCATCGGGTGGAAATCTGTACCAGCTACACATCGACGGAAAGATCTGGCAGTACACGGGCACGCCGTGCAGCGGCAATTCGTGTCCAGGCTGGCGCATGTTGGACGATAATCCCAAAGCGGTGGACATCTCCGCAGATGGGTCAGATCTGTACCAACTACACAACGATGGCATGATCTGGAAGTACACAGGGACGCCGTGCAGCGGGAATTCCTGTGCCGGTTGGCAACAACTGGATCGAAACTTCCGGACCACTCAGATCAGCAGCGGCAACGGCCAGCTTCATCAATTGCATGGCGGCCTGTTGTATCAGCTCCACAACGATGGTTCGATCTGGCGCTATACCGGCATTCCATGCGGCGGCCCATCCTGTGTGGGATGGCAGGAACTGGATCGCAACCCGGCCGCGACCGCAATTGTGCCGGCGGGAAAACAACTTTTTCAGTTACACAACAACGGGTCGATTTGGCGCTACACCGGCGTGCCGTGTACCGCCTCCGCGTGTCCAGGCTGGCAGTTACTCGATAACAACACGCAGGCGACGACAATTGCGGCGGGCGATCAGCTTTTCGAGTTACACCACGACGGTTCCATTTGGCGCTATACGGGCGTCGCTTGCACCGGGAGCTCCTGTCCAGGCTGGCAGAAGCTGGATATGAATCCCGCTGCTACAGCCATTGCGGCGGCAGGTAAGCAGGTTTTCCAGTTACATACAGATGGCTCGATCTGGCGTTATACGGGCGTGCCGTGCAGCGCAACCGCGTGCCCTGGCTGGCAGATGCTGGACAACAACCCACAGGCAACGGCCATCTCGGCGGCAGAGCAATTATTCCAGTTACACCATGACGGTTCCATCTGGCGCTATACGGGAACACCTTGCCAGGGAAATGCCTGCGGCGGGTGGGAAAAGCTGGATTCCAATCCTGCCGCTACTGCGATCAGCGCCGCGGGAAAACAACTCTTCCAATTACACAATGACGGCTCGATCTGGCGATATACAGGCGTGCCTTGCGCGGGCACTTCTTGCGCCGGTTGGCAGTTGTTAGACAACAACCCCAAAGCGGTCGCAATTTCCGCGGGCGAGCAACTGTTCGAGTTTCACAACGATGGTTCCATCTGGCGGTATACCGGCACGCCATGTACGAACGGAGCTTGCCCCGGTTGGGAGCTCCTCGATAAGAACCCGGCAGCCACTGCGATGCGCGCGACTTATATGCAGTAAGGGAACCGCGGCGAAAAGAGGGAGAAATGGCGAAAACATGTTTGCGTTGGATGGATGTGTCGGCTTCGGGAGGCGCTCTTTATCGGCTGCTCGATAACAAGATCTCCCAATACAACGGGGCGCCGGGCGGTTGGAACGTCCTTGACACGAATCCGGAAAGTGTTCAAATCGCAGCGTGTTTTTACGACCCCGGTCTGTTTCAGCTCCATCGGGACGGCACCATCTGGCAATACCAGCAAGGTTGGTCGACCATAGATACGAATCCAGGATCGACTTTTATCGGCGCGGCCGGAGTGAGCGGCGGTTCCCGGTTATACCAGATGCACCGGGACGGTTCGATATGGGATTACGACTGGCAATCCTGGACACTCGACGATAACAACCCGGCTTCGAAAGAGATCGTCGTCGCGACCACAATCGGAGGTACGCAGATCTATCAGTTACACAACAGCGGCCTGATTTGGATCAACACAGGACCCGGTATCGGAGGCTGGCAGATGTTGGATAACAATCCGCGTACGGTCCAGATCGCAGCGGCTGGATCCGACCTCTATCAGTTACATAGAGAGGGGACGATTTGGAAGTACACGGGCACGCCGCTCAGTGGATGGCAAATGCTGGACAACAATCCGGCGGCCGTAGCCATAGCCGCTGCGCTAAACCAGGTAGGTTCGGATAACAGTACGCTCTATCAACTCCACGGAGACGGTTCGATCTGGCAATATGTCGGCCCGCCGCTTACCGGATGGCAGAGATTGGATAACAATCCGAGCGCGGTCGCGATCGTTGCGGACAACGCGGAAAACACTCTCTATCAGGTGCGTAACGATGCATCTATCAGTAAGTACACCGGCACTCCAATGAGCGGTTGGCAGCTACTTACATGACCGATGCGGCAGGCGTTGTCACTGATTCGCAAACGCGGGAATGTTATGCGGCAGGGCGTCATACTTGGCCCAACGCTCTCTCTGGATGCGGCCGTACCAGCGCTGCCGGAGAATTACTAAGATCGGCTGTGCCGCTTCCTCGGCCGCTTCCCGCCTGTAGAGCGTCACTAACGCTTCAATCGCGTGGTGCTGTTGGTCGCTCAATTGACCGCCAAGATTTGGCGCCACTTTGCTGAGGTACTCGTCGTGCCGTAATGCGCTCTGATCGAGTTGGTTGATGCGCGCCTCGATGTCCGCGACCTTCACGACATTCGGATCGTCTTGACCCGGCGCGAGCCATTGGTTAAACAATGCAATCAGCGCGTCATTGCGAGCGCCCGCGCCCGTTTCAACCTGCGTTGTGTGGTACGTATAGTGCCGCTTCGCTTCATCGCCCGCGTTCATGGCTTTGACCAGTTTTGCGCCTTCCAGCTGTTGGCCGCTGCCGCCCACATTTTGCTGTTCCATGGCGTTCCACGCGGCATCCATGGTTCCTGAATCACGCGGTCGATAGAACGTCGTCGGCTCGCTCGGATACATGGGAGCGCCCAACGCGGCGATGGCATCGCGCAGTTCCATTTCTTTGCGATAAATGCCGGCGAGGATGCCCGTAACAGGCGCTTGCGTGCCGGGCGTCGCCAGATCGTAGCCAAACGTCACCATCGTGTTGGCGTTGTAAATCTGACCCGCATCTTCCACCTCCTGGAGTTTGGTGGTTTCAGGAGAGACGGCGTTGGGATCGACATACGGCATATCGTCATCGCCCATCTTGTGCCACACCTGTTGATGGTTCGCGCGTAAGGCGGTGTCGATGGGTCCGGCATTGGTCGCCGCAATCGTGCGGAACGTGGAATACGGCACGCTGCCTTGCACCTGCTCCAGGCTGCGCTGGCCTCCGTTGTCGATTTCACGGCGCTCCCACGCGGCAGTAATGACGCGAATCGGCATGCCATTCCAGTTATTCGTCAGGGCCTGGTAACTGCCATTGAGAGCCGCTTCCGCCTGATTTTGCGTCTGTCCCAGGGTCCGATGAGTGTTCGGCACAACGGCGCCAGCGTTGTTGTAGACGGCATTCGGCGTATAGGCGCTGTTAATCGTAATCGAAAGGCCGGTGTCCCAGAGCGATGCCGCTTGATCCAAGCGGCCGATGACTGCCCCAGCCGCGGTGTTCCGACACATGGTTTCAAACAGGATGGCTCGCGGATGTGCGCCGTCGTCCGGGTGATTGGCGTGACCGCCATTGTTTGTGCCGCCCCAATGCACCGCCCGTGTGTCAACACGCATGTTGCGCGGCGCGCTGCTTACCGTGTAGGGGCGGTCTGCCCAAACCGCCTGGACAATCCCAGCACTGGCGCTAGGCAGCGCATGGTTCTCGATCGCGCTGGCGGCGACAGCTTCCGCGAAGGCTTGCTGCCGCTGGACATGCGGGCTGCTGGCAATGTCCTCCCTAACCTTCTTCTGTTGTGCTACGCGCGGGCTGTTCCGTATGGCGTCGAAGAGAGATGTCTCGCCAAGCGCAAAGGGCACGGATGCGCGCCGGGAGATAGCATCGGAATTCGCCAATTCTCCGCGCGGCGCGTCTGTCGCCGTGCCCGTTTTGCGCGGTTTCGGTTGTCCCCCCAAGGGCCCGGATCCTCCAACGCCGCGATTCGTCCGCGAAGCAGCGGACAGGCGCTCAGGTTCTTTGGATTGTGCCGGCGCCTTCATCGGGAGCCCGCGCGCTACTTGCGGGAACCGGCGGTGGTGCCCTTCAGCGCAGACTGGCGGCGCTTGGCGCTCTGACGTTTCGGCTTGACGATCCTAAACGTGCCGCTGCCAACGTACTCGGCTTCATAAACGTTCTCTTTTTGCTTCGCCTTGGCCGAAGCGGCATGCGCCGGGCGCGTGGTGGAAATCAGTTCTGCCATGAAACTCCTGAAAGTTTTAGTGTACCGAAGATATCGTCCGGAAGTGGAATTTGTTGATGCCGAGCCGCTTAATGCGGAATTCAAGCGTAGACGCCGGAACGCCCAAACGCCGGGCCGCGCCCTTCTCGCCGGAGATACGCCCCCGGCAAATTAACAATGCGTCCTCAATCGCGTGCGCGTTCCGGATCCGCCAAAGAGCGGATGAGGCGATGGGACTCCGGACTTCAATTGAACCGATTCCCGGCGCCGATGCGAAGCACTCCCCCGCGCGCAAGAATAACGGCGCGCTCGATCGCGTTCTCGAGTTCTCGTATGTTACCTCGGCCAATCATGCGATTGCAGGATGCGAAGGCTGCTTTCTTCAATCTGTGAGATCGGGCGGTTAAGGCGCCGTCCGTATAGCTCTGCGAAGTGACCGACCAGCGCCGGAATGTCTTCTCGGCGTTCCTGCAGAGCGGGCATGCGGATCGGAAACACGTGCAGACGGTAATAGAGATCGCTGCGAAAGCGGCCGGCGCGCATCTCCTGCAGCAGGTCGCGATTGGTCGCCGCCACGATGCGGACGTCGGCTCGTATCGTACTGCTGCCACCCACCCGTTCAAACTCGTGCTCCTGTAGCGCGCGCAGCAGCAGACTCTGCACGTCCAGCGGAAGTTCGCCAATCTCATCCAGAAACAGCGTCCCGCCATGCGCCTGTTCAAAGCGGCCCTTGCGGCGTTCTACCGCCCCCGTGAACGCGCCTTTCTCATGACCGAACAGTTCGGAGGCAATCAGCGTCGGCGATAGCGCGCCGCAATTCACCTTCACTAGCGGTCCACTCGAGCGCGGCGAACGTGCGTGAATCGCGCGCGCAATGAGTTCTTTGCCGGTGCCGGTGTCGCCAGTGATGAGTACCGTGGCGTCGGTATCCGCGACCTCCTCCGCGTGCGCGAGCACATTCCGCAGCGCCGCCGAATCGCCTACAATCCCTTCGAAGCCCGTGCGCTCACCCAGTGCCACGCGCAATGCAATGTTTTCCTGTTGCAGTTGCCTCCGCAACCGGGCAATCTCTTCATTCGCGAGTGCGTTGGAAACGGCAACCGCGAGCGGCGGCACACTGCTTGCAAAAGCGCCAGTTCCTCGTCCGTGAAAGCAACCGGCAAACGGCGCGAATAGGCTGCACCGCCGATCGTCTTCCCACGCACCCGCAGTGTCAACGAGCAATACGCCCGCACCCCCGCCCTCGCGAGTGCAACTTCATGCTCATACCACGACTTAAGCGCAAACAGGTCACGCAAGTGATGCGTCATCTCCTGCGTCATATACGCATTCGATTCCACGGGATCGTATGGTTTCACCGGAAGCGTGGGCATCGGCATCGGCCTGCTACCCGCCCGGTGCAGGAATTGCTCCACGGTTTCGCCTTCCTTCAGCGGGTTCCCGGGTGTGTGCAGCGTGTACAGATCATGACTCGCGCCATCAAAGTGAATAATGGCAAGGCTGTCGAACTGAACGGCCGGCAGCACGAGATCCGAAGCGGCTTCAATGACCCCTTGCAGATGACGCTCCGTGTTGACCGCCTCCCAGACCTGCAAAACCAGCGCTCGGTGATCCATGTTGTTATTTCACCAAGAGTCTTGTGAATTCGCAATAACTGTTCCGCTAAGTACATGAAAGCTCAGCTTGCGCAGAATGGCATCCGGGATGCATAATGAGCGGCCATGACAGTAAGTGACACCAGCCGCGTAGCCGCCGCTTCCGTTGTTCAAGTAAAGCCGGAAACCTGGGCGATTCGCGTCGAGGATCTTGGTGAAAACGTATCCGAACGGAGTCCAGGCTCTGAACGGGCTTTCCTTCCGCGTTGCGCCAGCTTCCGTTTTTGCGCTGTTGGGGCCAAACGGCGCCGGAAAATCGACTACGGTGAAAATTTTGACGACGTTGTCGCGGCCAGTCAGGCTCGGCCTACGTGGCTGGTATCGATGTAACGAAATATCCGGAACGGGTTCGCCGGTCGATCGGCTGTGTGGCCCAGAAATCCGGAGTGGACCGCGAATCGACAGGCCGCGAGAACCTCACGTTACAGGCGCGCTTTCATGGTCTGCGCGGCGCCGAAGTGAAGCGCCGGACCGATGAATTGCTGGCCCGCTTCGGGTTGGCGGAAGCGGCGGACCGGCTCGCCAGAACCTACTCAGGCGGTATGCAGCGCAAGCTCGATATCGCGATGGGACTCGTGCATAGCCCGCAGGTGCTGTTTCTCGACGAACCGACGACGGGTCTCGATCCGCAAGCCCGTGCGTCTCTCTGGAGTGAAATTGAAAGGCTGCGCGGCGAAGGCCTCACCATTCTGCTCACAACGCACTACCTCGAAGAGGCGGACCGCTTGGCCCAGCAGGTCGCAATCGTCGATAAAGGACGCATCGTCGCGCAGGGCGGCCCGGAAGAACTGAAGGCGGAGTTGCGTGGAGATTCGATTGAAATCGAATTCGCGCAAACAGCCGAGTTGTCCCGCGTGGAGGCGACACTCGCAGGTCTCGGCCACGTCGGTCGATTTGCAACTCTCTGGCAAGACCTTGTACGCTCGCGCGGCGAACGGAGCCGGATCTGTGCCGTCGATCCTTTCGGCGCTCGACGGCGCTGGGATGACGGTGAGTTCCGTCAAGGTGGCGCGCCCGACGCTCGATGACGTCTATCTGCGCCACACGGGACGGACTCTGGAGCGCGCCGAAAAAGAGCTGGAAGAGACTCAGCCCGTGAAGAAGGGACGGAAGTAATGAAGACGATTGCGGATACGATTTACTTGACACAACGGGGCCTGCGGCATTTGATCCGGCAACCGTGGTACGTGGCCTTCACGCTTGTGCAGCCCGTCATTTGGCTGGTCCTCTACGGCCAGCTGTTTCAGCGCGTAGTGGAACTGCCGGGCTTCCATGGCGTCTCCTACATCAGCTTTCTCACGCCCGGCGTCGTCGTCATGTCGGCGCTGTTCTCGTCCGGCTGGAACGGCATGGGCTTGATTGTGGAGATCGAACAAGGAGTGCTGGACCGGTTTCTCATCGCTCCCGTGAGCCGCTTGGCGTTGCTGTTGAGCCGTCTGTGCGGTCTCGCCATCATCACCACCATTCAGTCCACGCTTCTCTTCATCCTGGGAGCCCTCCTCGGCGCGCGCTATCCGGGAGGCATTGTCGGACTGCTGGTCCTGCTCATCTCGGCGATCCTTATGGCAGTGCCGTTCGCGGCCCTCTCCTGCGCGCTCGGGTTGACGATGCGCAAAGAGGAATCCGTCATTGGCGCGGTCAACTTCATTCTGCTGCCATTAACGTTCGTTTCGCCCGTGTTTATGGCGAGCACGCTGATGCCTGGCTGGATGCAGTTGGTGGCGCGTTTCAACCCGGTGCGATGGAGCGTCGAGGCGGGACGCGCGGCCCTGAACGGCCATGCAACTCCCGGCGATGTGATGCTTCGCTGGGCCTTTCTGTTGGTCTTCGGAGTGTTCGCAACGTGGGTAGCAACCCAGGCGTTCCGGTCGTATCAGAAATCCGCGTAAACTTGTGGGGCAGCTCCCTGGGCTGGGCCGGGCTCCCAGCCCGGCCCAGGACTTTGGACATGGCCCAATCAACTGCCCTGAACACACGGCTCTCCATACGGAGCGGCCAGCGTCAGCGAGCTAGATGGGTTGCTCCGGATAACAAGCCATCTTCCCGCCTTGGCCGTTAAGTACGTATTCGACAGCAGCATTGAGGCTGACGGTGTTCCAGAGATAGCGCGTACTTCGTAAATACGACAAGGGCCGCTACAAAAGTTCAGCATTGCTTGAAGATCTTGTGGGGCAGCTCCTTGGGCTGCGCCGGGCTCCCAGCCCGGCTCCGGGACTTTGGACATTGGCCCAATCAACTGTTGCAAAACCCATGAAGATGGAAACGGAGCGGCGAGCGTTAGCGAGCTAGATGGGTTGCTCCGGATAACAAGCCATCTTCCCGCCCTGGCCGTTCAGTACGTATTCGACAGCAGCATTGAGGCTGACGCTCGCCGCTCCGTATGAAGAGCCGTGTGTTCAGGGCAGTTGATCGGCCCAGAAAATGTCCAAGCCCAAAAGCGGGTCCGGAGCCCGCCTACGCAGGGCTCAAAGCCCGGCCTGCTCAACTGCTTCGTCTGCGCCTCAAAGTGATTAGATTCTCAACCACGGCCCATGTCACGATTTCTCCCTTGCAGCTTTGGTTCAACGGTTAGCCTCGGCGTGGAACCTGCATACCTCGCGCGATGCCGTGTTCCCCACGCTGCCATCAACGCAAGGATCGGTTTCAGCGTTTCACCATGGGCGCTCAGAGCATACTCGACTCTAGGCGGCACTTCTCGGTAATCCTTCCTTACGATCAGACCGTCCCGCTCCAACTCCCTCAGTTGCTGCGTCAACATCTTCTTGCTCACGCCATCGATGCGCTGCTGAAGCACGCCGGTTCTTTGAGGCCCGCGCTTTAAGTAGTAAAGGATGAGCGTCTTCCATTTGCCTCCGATCAGATCCACCGTCAATTTGACGGGACATTCGTTCTCGCGCATACCGGAAGCATACTGCGACTGGTAACCAAAAAGTGCCTACTTGCCGGGCTCGGCACGCTGCAGCATACTGAATCTGCATCGAGAATTCTAGCCGTGAAAACAGGAGCAAGAACGAGTTGAAAATCATCGCATACGACCGCTTTCGGCCTGGGGTGACCATGGAGACGATCCAACCCCTGCTGCCCGAGGAAGTCGCCAATGTCTGGCGCCTATGGAAGGCCGGCATCGTCCGTGAAAATTACGCTCGCGCCGACGAACCGGGCGTCATCATCGTTTTCGAACTGGACAGCGTCGAGCAGGCCCAGACCTACGTTGCCGACTTCCCTATGTCCAAAGCCGGATATCTGGAGTGGTTCTACATCCCGCTGCAAGCCCCGTTGCCGATCGAGAGTCTCATGAGAGACACCGTGGACGTGGCGGAGCCGTACGATCGCACACAAGCGAGCCAGAGCCGGTAATCAAAATGCACCACGCATTCGGTTTGAACATTCCGCAAACACTCCCCGAGATGTGCGATCCGCGCACAATGGCTGTTCTGGTCTACGACATGCAGATCGGAGTGTTGAAGCAGATTAAGAACGGCCCCGAGATCATCGCCAGAGTGGCCGAAGTCGTATCGGCGGCGCGGCAAGGCGGATTTCGAGTCTTCTTTACGCGATACATGACGCTTCCAAAGGAGGTGGCCGGCATCGCACAGCTTCGAACAGCCATGGCTTGGCAGCGCGTTGCTTCCCCTGATCTGGTGCAAACTATGTTTCGACCGGATGCGCCTGGCTTTCAGTTGGTTCCTGAACTCGCCGCACGCCCCAATGAAGCAGTTTTTGACCGGATAACTATGTCGGCTTTCGAAGCGAACCCTTTGACGATTGCACTTCGAGATTGCGGCATCGTTTCCGTCGCTGTGCTGGGTGTAGCGCTTGAAGTGGGTATCGAGCCCTCGCTGCGCCACGCCGCCGACCTTGGCTTCATCCCCATACTTGTGACCGATGCTTGTGGAGCGGGTCATCCGGATGCCGCGGAACGCTCACTCGAGAGTCTCAAATTCGCGGGCGATACGGTTTTCACAGATGCCGCTACCATCTCCGCCTTGCTCAGCGGGAAGTGAAGGATGCTGTACGCCCGGAACATAGGTGACGACTTGAACACCAGAAAACGGGTAGCGGTTTTTTCTTCACTGTCGCGAAAGCGGTGTTGCGGAGCGGCGGTCTGTCCGACCAACGATGTTCCCGCTCTTCCACGGGTCTGCCGAATTAAGGGCGGCGCGTTTTGCAACAGACATTTGCAAACCGTTTTAGCACCACATGGCAATGATTCATGTGCCCGCCGACCCCCTGGCTGCGTATCCGGGCGTTCCGGTCGTTGCACAAGGGACCGTGTTTTGAAACATCGTTAGCGCAGTGCGAGAGTGAAGAGATGGAGGCAGATTGACGACGATGGAGCAAACAGGAAGGAGGGCAGTTCGCATCAGCGGAGAGGAAAAGTTGAAGCAACCTGGATCGCGGCGCCTGGGGCTCTCAAATTTGGCTGGCAACTCGCGCACTAACGGGAAGCTCTTTAAGCATGACGCGCATGACCATTACTCCCCGACATTCCGGTGAAGCGCACCGCCACGCTAATGCGGACGAGGTAATTTACCTACTTAAGGGGAGAGTGGAAGTTAGTGCGGGTGCTGAAACGTTTCCGCTCGACACTACTGACTCGTTGGCAATTCCCGGCGGGTTGCTGCACCAAATCCATAATCGCGGTATTGAGCAAGCCGAATTACTCGTCTGTTATTCGACCGGTCACAGAGAATACACGCCGGAATCAACCGTTAAAGACGCGTAGGGATGAAATACCGAGTTCCCCGGTCGCGGGTTTCTTAGCTGCTCTCGTGACGTTGACGACGGACCCTTTGCGATTAAGTCGGCGGTTGTGGCGCTGCCACGGCGTCTAAACGATCCTCTTCCAGCATTTGAACGCCTTTACGTCATCCGGCGACAACACAAACCATTCGCCTTGCCCACGCTTATCGGCAAAGCGTCTATGCCAATATGCTTCAACCCCTACAGGATCGTCGGTCTCGATGCTGTGAATGGTCGTCGGCGGAACCGGAATCTTGATGGCGAGTTCGCTACTGCGCCTACCAACCGAGTTCGTGCGCCCGATTTTGTAATGAAGGCCGGACTTCATGAGATAAACAAATTCAGTCGGCGCCTTTGCTTCACGCTTCCGCTCAGTTGTGTGCAGCGATGATGCGGTTTTGCGGCCGGCACAGAGAGCGGTGATATCGTCAAAGCCCTCCGCTTTTCGGCAATAGACGGCAATCGCCTCCAACAACTTTTCCTTCCCGCCGAAGCGGGCAAATGACGAGTGCGAAGGGAATGCCGCGTCTTCTCTGGCCTTTCTTCGAAGCTCACCTTAACCGGAAATCTCCCCAATTCCCTCGCGAACGCAATATATTTTTCTATAAGCTCCTCGTCGCGTGCCTTCGCCTGCAGGGAATTCGGAGCGTATCCGGCTTCGGCCAAGGCATCGCCCCAGCGAAGCCAGATGTGCGGATACCACTCCGACATTTTGACGCCGGTTGAGTTCTCGAGTGCCTGCCTGCCGGGTGGCTGTCCGTTCTCCACAGCAAGTCGCTTGATTTCGGCGAGAATTTGTTGCCTGTCCATCGGTTTAAACGCCGTCAGGCGATTTCCAGGCGCTTGAGTTTGATGCGGTCGCGCCTGACGTGGGCAAGCTCATACTGCGCCTGCTGAATAGCCAGCCTTCCTCAGTGCCGCCGAAAACCTTTGCTATTCTCACGGCCATTTCGGGGGATATGCCACGCTTGCCGTTCACCAGTTCAGAAAGCGTGTTGCGCGTGACACCAAGGGCTCCCGCTGCCTGCGTGATAGTCAATCCCGAAGGCTCGATGCACTCCTGCAACACAACAACGCCGGGATGCGGCGGATTTTTCATGGGCATGGGTCGTTCTCCCTTCTAGTGGTAATCGACATAATCAACGTCGTGAGCGTCGGTGCCAAAGCGGAAAATCACCCGCCAATTGGCGCGTACTGTCACGCCCCAAAATCCTTTTAGGTCGCCCTTAAGGGGATGCAGCCGGAACCCCGGCAGGTCCATGTGCTTAACCGTTGGGGCGGCGTTAAGGATCGCCAGAATATTTTTCAGCTTCCCGACATGTTCCGGGTTCACGCCGCTTGGATCGTCGTTCTCGAAAGCCGTTTCAATCCCCCGTGGCGGAAACTCTTTATCATTGAGTACTGTAATGCGCAACATGTCGCATGTCAAGAAAGTTTAGCAAAGCAGGCGGGGAACGTCCCGAAGCCCCTTCCCAAAAGCACGCGTTTTGAAACACTGCAGGAGCGTCACTTTTGCGCGATCAAGATTGCCTATGCATCCCCGGCGCAGCATTTACTTACTGGCCCAGGAACAAAGAACGAGCTGATAGGTGATGTTCATGTGCTCGTTACGACCCAATATCGCTTTGTGCAACAACGTGTTGCACAAAGGACCCTTTCTAACACGCGCTCGCTGATGTCGGTCGTCCTCGTCGTTATCTTCGAATTACCCTCAACTGAGTTCTTGAGCAAGTCCGATGAGAAGCCCTTCAGGCCCGCGGATGTAGCAGAGCCGATACGTGTCTTCATACTGGACTACTTCGCCTACCAACTGCGCACCGTGCTTGCGGAGCCTTTCAAGCGTCTCGTCGATATCGTCCACGGCGAACATGACCCGGAGGTAGCCTAGAGCGTTCACCGGCGACTTGCGGTGATCCGCGACAGCAGGCGGCCAGAGGAAGCGGGAGAGCTCGAGCCGGCCGTGGCCGTCCGGCGTGCGCATCATGGCAATCTCGACGCGCTGGTCGCTAATTCCAGTGACACGTCCGGCCCATTCGCCTTCGATCGTGGCCCGCCCTTCGAGCTCGAGGCCGAGCTCGCGAAAGAAATCAATCGACCCTCCGAGGTCATCGACGACAATTCCTACGTTGTCCATCCGTTTAAGCGTCATGTGTCCAATCTATAGACGTGCCGCCGAGTCTAACAACGGACCCTTTTTGCAAGGCCGAGGCTCCGCCTAAACGGAAAACCGGCATGGCTGTCCGATAAGGACCGTAGTGCCTTGACACCACGATCCACAGCTTTAAGCCGGACCTCGCTCTGTCCGGGGTCAACACGCCGCGTCCGGGTCGTACGCGGGGTGCTCCTTTGTTGTGCGTTGGCCCTGCTCCACGCGATCATGATCGGGGCCTTCGGGCGCCACGGGATTGGGCCCACCGTATCCATGGTCGTCCTCTTCGCCGAAGGAGCCGCCACCGCTATCGCCTGCTTCGGCGCTTTGCGGCGCTCCGTGGCAGCCGGGCGCACGTTCTGGGGCCTGGTCGCCTTCTCATTCGTGCTCTGGATGGTCGCGCAACTCTTCGCGATCTTCGATCCGTCAGGCAACCCGTTACAAGATTGTCTCTTCCAGCTTTCCACGTGCCCGCTCGGCGTGGCGCTGTTCCTCGAACCGGACCACCAGTCAGCGCACTTCGATCCCCTGCACTGGGCAGATCTGGTACAGACGCTTCTGCTTTGGACGACCCTTTACGTTTACTTCACGCCGCAGAGCATGGCGCCCACCATGTACGGACCACTTTGGAACAGAAGCCTGTTCGTCGATACCCTGCTCATCGTCTGCTTCCTGCTGCGTGGCTTACTCACCAACTCGCGTGCAATTCGCGCGCTGTTTCTCAGCACGTCCATCTATTGCATCGTTTCGGGCGCCGCGGATGTGTGTGGAAGCCTTCCCTCCCTGAATGCGCAAGCCGGAGACTGGTTCGATCTCATTTGGGCACTGGTTCTTTTTGTCGCACTCCTCGTGGCGGCTGCTTGGGACGGTGATGAAGCGAAACAGAAGGCGACACCGGTTACGAAGCCGCGCCACATCGTATTTGAGCAAGGGTTTCCTTTACTCTACCCAGCCGTCATAATGGCGCTCCTCGGGCGGGTAGCGCATTACTACCCGACGGCGGCGGCGGCCATCGGAATCGGTGCATTCCTCTGTTTCAGTTGCCGTCTCCTGGTCACGCAGAACCGCCTGCGGTGCGGCGAAATCAAACTGCGCCAGGCCAAACAGGACGCAGAGGCCGCAAACCGCGCCAAAAGCGAATTCCTCGCGAACATGAGTCACGAAATTCGAACGCCCATGAATGGCGTAATCGGAATGACGGACTTGCTGTTGGGAACGGAAGTGACCTGCGAACAGCGCGAGTACCTGGAGTTGAATCGTTCCTCCGCGCAGGCTTTACTCACCATCATCAACGATCTGCTCGACTTTTCAAAAATCGAGGCAGGCCGCTTCGAACTGCATCCCGTCTCATTCGATCTGCCGGAATTGCTGGAACAGACCGTCAAGCCTTTTCGCCTGCGCAGCGCCGAAAAAGGTCTGAAACTCGGGATGACCGTTGCTGCAGACGTACCGCGCGCGATCGTCACCGATCCCACTCGCCTGCAACAGGTTCTCATCAACTTGCTTGGGAACGCGATCAAGTTTACCGAGCGCGGTGAAGTCACCCTCGACGTGCGCCCAAAACAGGTCTGCGGCGCCAACGCCGTTCTGCACTTTGCGGTACGGGACACCGGAATCGGGGTGCCTCTTGAGGAGCAGGAGCGCGTCTTCGAGCCGTTCGCGCAAGCCGACGGTTCTAGCAGGCGGCGCTTCGGCGGTACTGGGCTTGGCTTGAGCATAAGCTCCCGTCTGGTAGCGATGATGGGCGGGCGTATTCGACTAGAGAGCGCCAAAGGCGCAGGAAGCTGTTTCGAGTTCGACATTTCCGTTGAGGTCACACAGACGGAGCAGCCAAACGTCGTTCGCGACGCACCCGATAACAGAACGGAACGTGGCGATTCGAAGAGTACACTGCATTTTCTCCTCGCTGAAGACAACCCCGTCAACCAGAGATTGGCAACCAGGATTCTCGAAAAAGCCGGGCACAGCGTGGTCGTTGTAAACGATGGACGAAAAGCGCTCGAACAAGTGGAGCGCGAAGACTTCGATGTCGTCCTCATGGATGTGTCGATGCCGGAGATGGACGGGCTGCAGGCAACGTCGGCCATCCGCGCCCGGCACCCACATCGGCGGTTACCCATCATCGCGATGACCGCGCACGCCTTAGTTGGCGACCGCGACGCGTGTCTCGCCGCAGGAATGAATGGCTACGTTTCCAAGCCGATCAAGGTACAGGAGCTTTGGCGCACCATCGATGAGGTACTCGCAGAACGTGACGCCGCCCCGGTTCTGACGCCCGCAATCATCCGGCTTTGAAGCCAGGCCCCAACCCACATTGGATCCCACCACCTGCCACGTCCGCGCGGAAAACGGTTCCCATCCTCAACGACGCTTGCGCGCGGAGAACTCCATCTTCGACAGAATGGCAAACCCGAGCGCGAGCACGAAGCGAACCGCTGTCATAAGGCGCTCGCCACCGCTGATCACGTGAGCGATCCCGAGGAGCGTGAATCCGATCGCAAGCGCAAGATACCACCACGCAAACCACCAGTGCGCCCCGCGCCTTACGCCATCCGCTTTAGGCATACGCCCTCGGAAGGACACTGGGATACATCGCATACCTGAGAGACAGCCGGTTAACCGCGCACGTACTTACCAGGGGCATGCCATCGCAGGCGAATCTGCGCTTGCACGGGTGCCATCCCAGGACCTCTATCGTGAAATCCGGACGGGCAAAACAAATCAGTGTGGTGATTGCGGGGCTGGCGTTACTCGCGCCTCCGGCGGCGCCACAATCTTCGAGCGATGACTTTGCGAACAAAAGCATTGAAGAATTGATGAACGTCGACGTGACGACGGTGTCCCGCAAAGAGCAAAAACTAGCGAAAGTACCCGCCGCCGTTTACGTTATCACCAAAGAGATGATTGAGCGGTCAGGCGCGCAGAACATTCCCGATCTGCTGCGTATGGCGCCCGGTGTGCACGTGGCCCAGGTCGAAGCGGACCGCTGGGCAATCAGCATCCGTGGTTTCGACGCAAGTTACTCCAACAAACTGCTCGTACTGATCGATGGCCGAACAGTCTATACGCCCACCTTTTCCGGCGTGTATTGGGACCAGATCGATATTCCCCTGGATACGATCGAGCGGATCGAAGTTGTCCGCGGATCAGGTGGCTCGGTCTGGGGCGCCAACGCCGTCAACGGCGTCATCAACATCATCACGGAAGACTCGAAAACGACACAGGGC
Organism: uncultured Acidobacteriaceae bacterium; assembly: GCA_963795905.1. GTDB lineage: Bacteria > Acidobacteriota > Terriglobia > Bryobacterales > Bryobacteraceae > Bog-105. The sequence continues at coordinate 729,808 of CAWCJG010000008.1, forward strand.
GGCCGGGTCGAGGCTGGCGGAGGCAGTGCGGAAGCAGAATCGTTCGCCGGCCATTACGGCGCGAACATCGCTGGATGGGGAACTTATCGCGTCTTCGGAGATTACCGGAACTATAACGGCCTGCCGGCGCAGTTTTATGGCGGCAGTCCCGATGGCTGGGATATGGCGCACGGCGGATTCCGTATCGACGGCCGCCTCTCCTCCAAAGATCAATTGATGGTGGATGCCGATGGCTATGACTCGAACGGCGGCTCGCTACTCGCGTTTGCCGGTAAGGCGACGCTGGGCGCGGTGGCGGCGCCAATTTCCAACGATGGATTCCACGTGCTGGCCCGTTGGACGCACGCACAATCCGACACCTCTGAGAGCACGCTGCAGTTCTACGAAAACGAATACCACCGCGACGACACGGGAGTTCTCGAGCATTCGAACACCGCCGATCTCGATTTTCAAAACCACACCAGGCTAGGAACCCGCAACGACCTGGTATGGGGGGCTGGATACCGCTTCACAGATGACGGCGCGAGCATGAGTATGCCGGCGGATCAGGCGCTCGCAACCGAGGGTTTGGTCGCGACGCTCACCCCTAAAAACCTGGGCTACAGCCTCTTCAGCGGCTTTGTGCAGGATGAATTCGCGCTCAGCAGTACAGTTTCTTTCACTGTGGGCTCCAAGCTCGAACACAATGCATTCACGGGTTTCGAGTTTGAACCAACGGCGCGCCTTGCCTGGACCCCCGGTGAGAAGACAACGGTTTGGGCAGCAGTGTCGCGCTCCCTGCGGCAGCCATCGCGCGTCGAGACGGGCCTGCTGGTCGACCTGGCGCCCGTAGCACTCGCGCCCGGAGTGCAGCTATCCACGGATCTTGAACCCAATCGGGCCATACAAGCGGAAACGGTGAATACCTACGAAGCAGGCTATCGATGGATGCCGGTTTCACGGCTGTCGTTCGATATCACCTCTTTTTACAGCGACTACCGCCACCTGTATGTTGAGGACCCGGGGCCGCTCTCGATCAACATGACGCAGACGTCGCTGACGCTAAATATTCCGAGCACTTACTCGGCGGATGGATCGGCGCGCAATTACGGCACGGAGTTCGCGGCAACGGCAAACGTACTGGCGCGTTGGAGAGTTTCGGGGAGCTATGCCTGGTTTGGCGAGCGCGCGAAGACCAATCTCACGGATACACTGACACCCGCGCTTGCCCCGCTGCTCGGTGCGCAAGGGGCCGCGAGTCTTTATGAGGATCTCACGGTACAGGGTGGCACATTGCCGATCTACGGAACAACACCAGAGAACTCATTCTCCGTCCAGTCGTATTTCGATGTGACCCGCAAGTGGTCATTCAATCAGGCGGCGTATTACGTCGGCCCTTTGACGGAGCCGAACGTTCCTGCCTACGTACGGCTCGACGCAAACTGCTCTTACAAACTGTCTAAGCATCTGCTTGCGACACTTGCCGGGCAAAATCTACTCGATCCGCGACACCTCGAGTTCGCTGGTCCCAGCCAGCTCATCTCGACCGAGCCGGAGCGCAGTATCTTCGGGAAGCTGACGTGGTCTTTCTAAGGCGGATTAGGACCAGATCGATCTGTTTACTGCTAGCCAGTTTTGTCACGCCTTCTTTTGTTCGTGCCGACTCGCTTACTGAACTGAAGCTGAAAGCGGCCTTCATTTATAACTTCACGAAATTTGTGAAGTGGCCCGAGAGCGCCTTCAGCAGCCCCGGCGCGCCCTTGACGATATGCGCGGTCGGCGACGAGAGTGTGCGTGAGGTCCTCGATGACACGGTACGGGACAAGAAAGCGGACTCTCACCCGCTCGCCGTACGGCACGCCAAAACCGGGAGCGATCTCAACAGTTGCCAAATTGTCTTTGTGCAAGCGCGAGAATTGCCCAGGCTTGCAGGGTGGCTTAGTACTGAGACCCGGCCGGGAGTACTCACCATCTCCGAGGTGGCAGCCTTAAGCGACACGAACGCGCACGTCGCAATTATCACGTTCGTTCCCGATTCCAATCGAATTCGCTTCGCAATCTCGACCAAGTTAGCCGAAAAGGCAGGTATGGAGATCAGTTCCCGACTGCTCAGCCTTGCCATGAGCGTCGATCGATAGCCACGCGATGCCGAGATCCCTCAGTTACGTCAGCATCAAACGCAAGCTGCAGATTCTCATTCTGCTGGCCTGCGGTATTGCCCTGATCAGTTCCTGTCTGGCTTTCTTTCTGAACGATGTATGGACACTGCGGACGCGCACCATTGACCGTCTTCGCGTCATGGGGCAAGTGCTGGGCGAGAACAGCGTCGCCGCGATCACGTTTAGCGATAAGGAGGCGGAGACCGAGGTCCTAAAAGCGCTGCATGCGGAACCGACCATTCTGGAAGCCTGGATTACGACCTCCGGCAAGACATTCGCGAGCTTTCGGCGCGACGGAGCTTCGGGCAGCGGCGTGATGACCCCATCCACACGATGGGATCAACTGACGGTGCGAACGCCCATACGCGTGGAGGGTCACGTGATGGGCGACATCTATCTCACAACGGACCTGCAGGACTTGTACAGCCTGATGTGGCGATATCTCTTGAGTTCGATTGCGATTTTGAGCGGATCGCTGGTGCTGGCTTTCTTCGGAGCCTCCAAGCTACAACAGATCGTCTCGGCGCCCGTGCTGGAACTGGTCGGCGCGGCGCGCAAGGTAAGCGACAGGAAAGACTATACCGTACGCGTCACGCCAGAGGGCAGCGATGAATTCAGCCTCTTGGGCGAGAGCTTCAACGCAATGTTGGACACCATCGAGCGCCGCGATGCCGAACTGCTGGCGCACCAGAACAACCTCGAAAAGGAAGTGGCGCTGCGGACCACTGAATTGAAGATCGCCAAGGAAAAAGCCGAAGAAGCGAGCCAGGCCAAGAGCGAGTTTTTGGCGAATATGAGCCACGAGATCCGCACTCCCATGAATGGCGTCATCGGCATGACGGATCTGGCGCTGGGCACGGAATTGAACTCCGAACAGCGAGAGTACATTCGCACAGTCAAATCCTCGGCGGATGCGCTGCTGGTCATCATCAACGACATTCTGGATTTTTCGAAGATTGAATCGGGCAAGCTCATTCTGGAGAATCTCGATTTTGACCTGCGGGACGAAGTCTGGACAGCGTTGAAGACCTTATGCGTGCGGTCGCATGAAAAGGATGTAGAACTGACCGCCAATATCAGCCCCGGTGTTCCGGACATTGTGCGGGGGGACGCCGGACGGTTGCGGCAGGTGTTGCTGAACCTGGTGGGCAATGCCATCAAGTTTACGCAACGCGGCGAGATCGTGGTGACGGTATGCGAGAAGGGCCGCAGCTTTGGAAAGTCCGAAATCGAAGTCTCGGTCAGCGACACCGGAATCGGCATACCCGACGCGCAGCAAGCAACGCTCTTTGAAGCGTTCACGCAAGCGGACACGTCAACGACTCGGAAGTACGGCGGCACGGGCTTGGGACTCGCGATCTCCCGGCAGCTCATCCGCGCCATGGGCGGCGATATCCAAGTGCGCAGCCAGGTAGGTACAGGAAGCACCTTCACTTTCGTCGTAGTGCTCGAATTGGGGACTGCCAAAGCGAGTGCTCCCGAGCCGGACGAGGCCAAGCTACAGGGCGCAACCGTCCTTATCGTGGACGACAACACGACCAACCGGGCGGTACTGCGCGATATGACTCGCAACTGGGGCATGCAGCCGGTTCTGGCCGAAAGCGCCCACGCCGCCGTCGCCGCCCTGGAAGCGATGCTCAGCGAGGGCCGGCGGCCGGACCTGGTCTTACTCGACGTTTGTATGCCCGAAGTCGATGGGTTCAGTTTGTGTCAGCGGATTCGTGAGAAGAGCGATCTCTCAGGCATCACCGTGATGATGCTCAGCTCGGCTCGCTTTAGGGATGACGCACTGCGGTGCCAGCAACTGGGAGTTGCCGCCTATCTGATGAAGCCGATCGGCCAGGCGGAACTGAAACGCATCATCGTTTCCTTGCTCTCCCGCCATCCGGGAACGGCAGCTTCGTCCCAGCCGCATCCGATCGCACCGAACGTGGTGCAAGCGCCGGCAAAGCTCCGCATTCTGGTCGTCGAGGACAATGCTGTCAATCAGCAGGTCGCGCGACGGTTACTCGAAAAGCAGGGGCACTCCGTACGCGTGGCCACAAATGGATACGAGGCACTCGCCGCCTTCGATGAGGAGCGGTTTGACCTCATTCTCATGGACGTCCAGATGCCGGGCATGGGCGGATACGAGGCGACCGCGGAGATCCGCAAACGCGAACAATCGGGCGCCACGCGGACTCCCATCGTTGCGTTGACGGCCCACGCGATGAAGGGAACACGCGAGCAGTGCCTGGAGGCGGGCATGGACGGGTATGTATCGAAGCCGATCCGGCCGGCCGACTTGTGGGCGGAAGTAGAGCATTTGCGCGAGGCCGCACCGCTAGTCATCTAGCTCTTCTGGCCATATGCGACCCTGCCCGTAGCGTCTACATCTAACGGGCATGCTTGGCCTCACGTATGTAGGCGGCCCGACGGCTCTTTTAGAGCTCGGCGGCATGCGTTTGTTAACAGATCCCGGGTTCGATCCCGCGGGAACCGAGTTTCGGTCGGGAACATATGTGCTGACGCGAACCAGCGGACCGGCAATCCCGAGTAGCAAGCTCCTTCCCATCGACGCTGTGCTTCTGAGCCACGATCATCATTTCGATAATCTCGATGAATCCGGCCGTTCGTTTCTTCCGCAAGCGAATTGCGTCCTGACGACGAACGACGGCGCGCGCCGGCTTGCAGGAAAGGCGATCGGACTGGCGCCCTGGCAGTCAGCTTCGGTGGGTCCATTGACCATCACGGCAACTCCGGCACGTCATGGACCCGAGAACGGCGACCGCGGCCCCGTAATCGGCTTCATTCTTGAGAGCCCTGATGAGGAAGGCGCAACATACGTGTCCGGAGACACAGTGCTTTACGACGAATTGCTTCGAGTCACCGCACGCTTCGATATCCGGCGAGCTCTATTGTTTATGGGGGCGGCGCGCGTTCCTGCTGTTGGCCCGCAACATCTCACGATGACTGCTCAGGAAGCGGTCGAGCTTGCGCTTCACATGCCCCATGCCAAAATCTTGCCTTTGCACTTCGAAGGTTGGGCACACTTTAGCGAGGGCCGCGATGTAATTGAAGGAGCCTTCTCGAAGGCGGGACTGATGGACCGACTGATTTGGCCCGAGCCAGCAAAGAGAATCGAGATTGCCTGATTGCCGCGCGAGGAGTTTGTTGACAAACTCCGGGTTCAGAAAAACGCGCACCCGAAGTCGCTGATTCCGCGAAGCGGGATGTGATGAATCGCGCGTTTTTCAACAAGCTCCTAGACGGCGCTACTCGTACCGCAGCGCGTCCGTCGGATTCAGTTGAGAAGCGCGCCGTGCGGGCAGTAGTCCGAAACCCACGCCTACCGTGAAGGAAACGGCAAAGGCCACCAGTATCGAAACCGGCGAGATCGGAACATTCATGCTCGGGACCAGGATGCGCGCCGAGAGCGGAACCGCGAGACCCAGCACAATGCCCACCGACCCGCCGATCACACTCATCAGCACCGCTTCCACGAGAAATTGCAACAGGACTTCGCGGCGTGAAGCCCCCACCGCCATGCGCAGACCAATTTCGCGCGTGCGCTCCGTTACGGTCACCAGCATGATGTTCATAATGCCGATTCCGGAGATCACGAGCGCAATGGCCGAGACGATAATCAGGACAATCGTCAACACATTCGCGATGGAACTGGCGGTATCGAGAATGGCGCTGAGGTCCTGCACGCTATAGCTCGCGCCCGCACGGTGCCGGCGATGTAGAATTTGTTCGATATCGGTGCGAACAACAGGCACATCGCCCGGCGTCCGCGCTTCGACGTAGACCGGATCGACCCGCTCCCAGGGCATGAAGTACTTCATGACCGAGATGGGAACAAGAATGGTTTCGTCCGTAATCTCGCCCTGACCGAACGTACTGGTGCGCTCGCGGAAGGTCCCAATCACCGTGAACTGAAGTCCGAAAATTTTGATAACCTGCCCGAGCGAGCCTTGCTGACTCCCGTATAGCCGCACCGCGAGCTTGTCCGTCAGCATCGCGACGTGCTCCCGTAACAGAATGTCGCTGTCGTCGAGTGGACGGCCTGCCAGGATGACCAGATTGCGAACCCTGGCGTAATACTGATCGACGCCGTCAATCGTGACTTCGCGGACGCGTCCGTGAGAAGCAATCTGGTCCGAACTCGGCATCACGGCTGTGGCCGCCACGATCATGCTGCCAAGGTCCTGACGGATCGCATCCACGTCGCTGATCTTGATGAAGTCAGCCTGGATCTGCGCCGCATTCAGACCGCTCGCCTGCAGACTGGCGTAAACCAGATTAGAGCCGATACCGCGGATCTGATCGAGAATCAGATCCTTGCTCGCTAGCGAGATGGTCACCACCAGGATGACGGACGCGTTGCCGATGATCAGGCCGAGTGCAGTGAGGAAGGTGCGGAGGCGATTGGCGCGTAGCGCCTGGACGCTGAAAAACTGATCGCCTCGGAAAGATTCATGCGCGGGGTGGCGCCCCGGGGTGGGGTCTTACGCTCCGCCCGCTTGCTTTAAAAGCTGTTCGGCCTCGTACTTAGGCGGATCGTCCACCGTGATCGTAGCATGCAGATACTTTTGAAGCAGATCTTTCGCTTGCGGCAGATCACGTCCCTGCTGGATTAACAGGTCCGCCTTGGTATACCAGATTTCCGGTGATTCTGGCTCCATGCGTTGCGCTTCGGCAAGCACAGCATCGCTATCTTTCGTGCGTCCCTGGGTGGCCAGGAACTTGGCATAAACCAGCAGCGCTCCTGCTTTCCGTGGAGCGCTCGCGATGGCTTGTCGAAGCTGCACTTCTGCACGGTCGAACTCTTTTCTCTTTTGGGCGAGTTTGGCTTGTTCGAAATAGCCTTCCGCCGGATCGACAGTCGCCATCTTCTCTGCCACCACGGCAGCTTTGTCGTAACCGCCGCCCAGGAATCCCGGTGCTTCCAGATAGTAGTCAAACAGGTCGCTCATGGCGTCCGCATTCTTCGGATCAAGTGACACCGATTTTTCGAACGCCTGGCGCGCTTTGGAGGCGAGGCTGGGAGCGAGCAGTGGATTCGAAGTCTCGGCGCGTTTGCCATAAGCGCGCCCTAGCCAGTCCACGTACTCGGCGTTAGCAGGCGCTTCCTCGATGGCCTTCTCCAGATATTCCGCCGCTTGTTTGAACTCGGCGAGCATGAAGTGGTCCTGCCCGATGAGAAAGTTTGTCGCCGCATCGGAACTGTGCCGGTCGAGCAGAGCGAGTGAACCGTTGTAATCGGTGCGGTCGTGAAGCTCGCGTGCTCGAGCAAGCGACGAACCGGCGTCCGCTCCCAAGGCAGTGAGCGAAAGGCACAAACCCAGACCAATCGCCAAAGCTCGCGCCAGCGAATCGCCTCACCCCAACTTCCCTGAATATTGAAGCCATTCTCTCCTCGAAGCTCCCTACCCCAAAACCTGGTTTAGTCTTAGGATGCCGACCGGATTGCCCGGGTTGCAACAGGTGCACTGGCTTAGCCCGTAATGGAAATAGGGGAGCACGATCGATCAGTGGGCAGAGACGTAGGCCCGGCGAACGCGATCGAGGTAAGGCGATATGATGAGGACAGCAAAAGCTTAACGACTAGAAAGGTTCATCAAACTCCTATGCTCGCCCAGTTGCGGCGCTCGCTGTTCTCCGCTGCTTTGGTTCTTTGCGCAGCCAGCGCTGTCTTTGCTCAGACCGGAATGCTCGAAGGTGAGGTTACCGGCACGGACGGCCAGCCCCTGAAGGGCGCGGTCATCGACTTGACCCGCCAGGACATCAAAGGCCACTATTCCGTCAAGTCGGACAAAAAAGGCCAGTGGCTGTACAACGGGTTGCCGGTGCCGTCCACCTTTAACATCTCAGTGCATTGTCGACGGCAAGGTGATGGATACGGTGAACAAGGTCAAGGTCGACATCGGCGAAAATCCGCCGGTCAATTTCGACCTTCGCAAGACTGCCGCGGCGCAGCAGCAGATGCAGCAGGCAATGCAGCAAGCGGCACAGACGGGGCAGGTGACCTCCGATGTCGAGCGCGGCATGACCAAGGAACAGAAGGCGCAGTTTGAGGCCGCCGCCAAAAAGAATGCCGACGCGATTCAGAAGAACAAGGCTTTGAACGACGCATACACGGCGGGCACGGATGCGATGAAGAAGGCGCAGGCGGAAACAGACAAGGCGCAGAAGGCGACCGACTACCAGGCGGCTATCACCAGCCTCAACAGTGCCCAGCAGATGGATCCCAGCCAGATGGCCATCTGGGAAGGTCTGGGGCAATGCGTATTACGGATTGGCACAAGTGCAGACGGGTGACGACCGCAATAAGAGCTTTGACAAAGCCGCCGAAGCCTACAACAAAGTACTCGAAATGAAGCCCGATTCGGGTCCGGCCTACAACCAGCTCGGGAACATTTATGCCGCGGAAGGCAAGATGCCGGAAGCGGAAGAGGCTCTGACCAAGGCGGCGCAGCTCGATCCGCAGACCGCTCCCAAGGCATACTTCAACATGGGCGCGAACCTGGTAAATCACGGCAAGCTGGACGACGCCATCCCGTTCTTCAAGAAGGCGACGGACGCCGATCCGAACTACGCCGAAGCCTGGTTCCAGTACGGTACGCTGCTGATGAACAAGGGAGCTGTGGATCCCAAGACCGGCGCACAGAAGCTATCCGCCGGACACGGCAGCGGCGTTCAAGAAGTATCTGGAGTTGCAGCCCAGCGGTCCCCACGCTTCAGAGGCTCAGGCAATGTTGCAGGCGATGGGCCAGTCGGTCCAGGTGAAGACCACTGTATCCCGCAAGCAAGCGAAAGTAAGACGTTCCATTAGAGCGCCGGGGCTGTCAAACTTCCCGGCGTTTCGTGTCTAATTCGTATGATTCGCGCCCTGATTGAACTCGTCATTGCGATTGTTTTCCTGATCGCCGCCCGGGCCATTCTCACCACCGTTCTGAAGGGCCTGTTGACGTTCGGAAATTCGCCGGCCAAGCACGACTCCGGCCAGCCTTCAAATAACCCGAACGTGCCGCCCGGCCGCGAGCTTCACAAAGACCCGGTGTGCGGCACGTATGTGGTGGATACGACGCCCTATCACAGACAGATGCGGCGGCACCACGTTTTACTACTGCTCTGAAGAGTGCTTTGAGCGTCACACAGTGGGAGCGCGCCGCTAAGATGAACTGGACTGCCACGGCAGCATTCCTCCTTGCGCTGGCAGTCGCTCTCGGCGCCTTCGGCGCGCATGCCTTGAAAGCCCGCCTCGACCGTACTCGCTCAGCGTCTGGGAAAAGGCCGTTTTCTACCACTTCATCCACGCCCTCGGGATTCTGCTGATCGGGTTATTCGCGCGCGGCACTGGTACTCAGCGCGCGCGCCGCCTGGCTGCTCTCCGCGGGAATCGTTCTGTTCTCCGGCAGCCTCTATGCTCTGGCCCTTTCGGGCGTACGAATCTTAGGAGCCATCACACCGCTGGGCGGTTTGTGTTTTATTGCTGGATGGATACTGCTCGGGATTGACGCGCTGCGTTCACGCGGCTAGCGCGAACTTGCACCAGCGTGCGCACGCCGAACCCGTACGGCAGTTCATAGCGATCGATGATGGCGGCTTCAAAGCGCGGATGACCGGCCTCGGCAATTTCGTTAGCGACATCCGGACCTTTGTAAAGCAGTATCGTCATGCCGCTCTTGAGCGCTTTGCAAACATTTCAAAAATGCCGGTGATGGGAGCAACCGCGCGCGCCGTCACGATATCCATGCGTTGCTGCGAGCAGCGATCTGCTCGGCGCGCTCAGCGTACACGTGCACGTTCGGCAATTCTAGGGACTCCACTGCGGAATCGACAAAGCGCGCTTTCTTCTGAATCGATTCGGCAAGCGAAAATCGCGTGGCTGGCAGAACCACCGCCAGCGGAATACCGGGAAAGCCCGCGCCCGTTCCGGCATCGAGCACCCGATGCGCGTGCTGGAACCACCGCCACGGCGCAACGGAGTCGTAGATGTGCTTGATCGCCGCCTCACGCGCGTCCGTGATGCGCGTCAGGTTCATGTACTCGTTCGCAGCGGTGATCAGCCGCAGATGTTGGTCTGCTTTTTCGACCAGCCGGCCCCGATGGGGAAGATCGGCCGGCAGCGCGACTTCCAACTCCTCGGCGAAGTTCACGACTCTATGATCCCAGAGCCGTGATACGAACCTCCCATAGACGGCTAGACGGCTGACCGGCGCCCGTACACCAGATGAAAGATGAACGCAACGATGGCGACCGCAAACAGGATCTGGATCAGCCCGCTTGCAATGTGGAAGGCCACCCATCCAATCAACCAGCCGATCAGGCAAAGGAAGGCGATAATCAGGAAGATGAAGCGCATCGAATCTCCGTTTCGTGAGCAGCGTCCGGCCGCTATTCCGTTTGATAGCGTGCGACCGTATTTTGTGACTTAGACAACCGGAACCAGCATTCAATCCATGGCCCGGCCAGCGTACTTCCGTAGGCAAGTGTCCACTGTGCGATCAATTTTGCTTCCTCGTTAATCTGGCGTTCTTCGCGTTTGACCCAGCCGGGTTCGTCGGGAAGCGGCAGTGTCAGCAACTCCGAGTTCAGCATCCCCTCCGTCGCGAACCCGTGTGCGGCCGCGCACCGCGCAAGCCGGTCTGCGTCATATCCGTACAGGTACGGGAACCCGAGCAGGTTGTTATAGCCGAGCGCATCCTCCAGGAATCCGCGCTCCCGGTCGGCAAGAACATTCGCATCCAGCAGCCTGCGACAGAGCATATAAAATGCGGCGTTGGGCGTTCGCAGCACCAGCAGGCCGTTCGATTTCAGGATGCGCGCGCAGGCCGTCAGCAGCGGTTTTGGATCCTCGATCTGCTCGAAGCAATTCCAGATGAACACGCCGTCGATGCTGTCGTCCGCAAATCCGCAATCCTGCAGTTCGCAATCGTATACGGTGAAGCCCTTTGCGCGGGCGAAGCTGCTTGTGTCCCGCCCGACGTCGATCCCTTCCGCGCGCCATCCCCATTCGGCAGCGGTCTGTAGAAACGCGCCATAGTGGCTCCCCACTTCGAGAATGCGCGCGCTTTGCGGCAACAGACTTCGATACGGTTGCTCCTTCGCCCGAAACGCCGCCACGTAACGCGGATACTGATTCTGCATGACAGAGGCATCGTAAGTTTCGTCTGAGTAGGCATCCGCCTGCGGCGCTTCCAACTCATGCCGGAGCAACTGGCCGCACCCGCTGCACGCGAGCAGTTCCGCACTGCCGTTATGGAAGAAGTCCGTCAGGTCCTTGCGTTCCGCTTCCGAAACAGGCCCGCTCAAACGCACATCGATGAAACGTTCGCGTATACGGCATTCCGCGTCCAGAACGACTTTGGACACAGCGGGGTCGAAAGTGCTCGATGCGCAAACGGGGCAGGCAGGCACATTTGGGTAGACGCTTACCCAGGCTGCAAGCCATCATGGGAAGGTGACGATCTCGCGGCGCTTGCTGCTGCCACTCACGTCCCTTTGGCTGACATTGCTGATCGTCGCGTCTTTTATGCCGGCGCGGGACAAGGTACGGCTCGGCACGATTTCACAGGACGGCAAGCATGTCGCTCGCGGTGACACCACGCTGATGCACCGGCTCGGTCACGTGGGCGGATTCGGGCTAGCAGCCTTGCTCCTGATCCTGCTTGCCGAAGGCGAATACCCGCCATGGAAGGCTGGCTTAGGCGCTCTCTTTCTCGGCGTGACACTCGAGGTCATCGAACCGATGGTGCTCTTCACCGTCTTCGAGTGGTGGGACATTCGCGATGATGCGATCGGCGTCGCGGTGGTGATCGTCTGCTGTGAGGCGTGGCGAAGAAGACGGGCCTGATTAAGGCTTGCGGAACACAACGCCGCCTTTCATCACGAACGCCACGTGCTGCATCGCGCTGATGTCATGCAGCGGATCGCCATCCACCGCAACAATGTCCGCCAGGTAACCGGTTTTGATGCGGCCGATCCGGTCGCCCCACCCGAGTAGTTCCGCCGCGTTCAGGGTCCCGGCGCGAATCGCTTCCAGCGAGGGCATCCCGTATTTCACCAACAGCACGAATTCACTCGCCTGCGTGCCGTGCGGAAAAGGCCCGACGTCCGATCCCAGGGCGATCGGTATACCCGCTTCGAGTTGCCGCGCAAATTCCTTGATGTGTACGTCGAGCAACCCGGATTCGAAATCGGCGGCATGCGGCGAAGATGCGTGATCGGCAAAATACTTTTGAATGCTAAACGTCGGCACGGCGAAGATGTGTTTGGCGCGCATGATGCGCATCGTTTCCGGGCTCAGCGTGAAAGCATGATCGATGGAAGCGACTCCCGCCTCCGCGGCGTAGAGCGTCCCTGGCTCGCCTGTGGCATGCACCGCCACCTTGCTGCCCATGCGCGCGGCTTCTTTGACTCCCGCCGCGAGTTCCTCTTCCGTGAATTGAAACGGCGTTTTGAGTTGCCCTTCTTCGAGCACATCATGGCCTGTCTCATACATCTTGATGAAATCGGCGCCTTCTTTGAACTGTTCGCGAATGGCCGCAATCAGTTCCAGCGAATTGTTCACTAGCGTGGCGTTTGGCAGCACGTGTTGCTCTGGGTTATAGCCAACAGCATCTTCATGGCCGCCCAGTATCGAGATCGCATTCCCGCTGATGCGCAATCGAGGTCCAGGGAAACGGCCTTCATTGATCGCATCCCGGACCGCGCTGTCGGCGGATCCCGCGCCTTCGGTTCCCATATCCCGCTCGGCAGTGAACCCTGCCATCAGATCGTCGTGTGCCGCCAGAATGGCGTTCAGCGTTCGTTCCGGCACCGACTCCTGCACGGTTTGTAAGTCTTCCGCTCCGGGATGCAGAAACAGATGTACATGCGCGTCGATGAAACCCGGCAGCAGCGTGCGATCGCCCAGATCGATTACCTCTGCCCCGGCGGGCCGGTTGACCTTCGAACCAGCCTCCACAATTCGTTCTCCCTGCACCAGCACCTCGCCGGGAGTCAACATGCGGCCGCTTTCGACATCCAGCAAGCGTGCCGCGTGCAACACGACAGACCCAGCCGGCTGCGCCGCAATGGGTGCCGCAAACCTAAGCAACAGAATTACCGTGAAGAGACGCATCACTGTTCGTCCTTATAGATCGCAATCACGGGGCTACCGCCTTCCACCATGCGCGCGCGGTACATGCCAGACGTGTTGAAGCTCCAGGTGAGTTGACCATCCGGAGTAAGCGCAATAATACCGCCTTCGCCTTTCATCCGCGTGAGTTGGTTCTGAATGACCTCCTCCGCCGCCGCATCGAGACGCATGCCTTTGTACTGCACCAGCGCACAGATTTCACGCGCGACCGTCAGGCGAATGAAATATTCCCCTATACCGGTTCCGGAAACCGCGCACGATTGGTTTGAAGCGTACGTGCCGGCCCCGATTATCGGAGAATCACCAACCCGATCCCAGCGCTTTGCCTGCGTTCCGCCAGTGGATGTTCCGGCGGCAACGTTTCCCGATCTGTCTAGCGCAACGACACCGACAGTCCCGAATTGGTGCGCGCGTTGCCGGCTCAATCTGTGAGACGGGTACGGCGGAGGCCGGCGGCGCGCCCGCGGGTCGTGGAGGAATGGGCAGATGTTCCTTCTTGAGTTCTTTGATCAGCCCTTGCCAGCGTCGCTCCGTGAAGAAAAAGGATGGGTCCACCTGTTCCAGTCCCTGTGATTTCGCGAACGTATCCGCGCCGTTGCCGATCAGCATCACGTACGGACTCTTTTCCATGACAGTGCGAGCGAGCGAGATCGGATGGCGCGTTCTCGTAACGCCCGCGACTGCGCCGGCCCGGAGCGTAGCGCCGTCCATGATGGACGCATCCAGCTCGTTACGGCCGTCCGCGGTGAACACCGCGCCCCGTCCCGCATTGAACAGCGGATCATCTTCCATACCGCGGATCGCTGTCTCTACCGCATCCAGCGAAGATCCGCCCTTGTCGAGCACGGCCGTCGCGTCTTCAAGGGCTTTGCGCAAGCCCGCGCGATAGGCTTGCTCCAATTCGGGCGTCATCTCCTTTCGATCGATGGTGCCGGCGCCTCCGTGGATCACAACCGCCCAGCGGTGGGTGGGTGCCTGTGCAACCACGTGGCTAGAACCGAAGAGGAACGCAAAGGCGAGTGGCATGGAACGGAAGACCATAGAGAATACTTTCCCACCGGCGCGTTGGAACGAACGCAGTTTGCAGTTCTTTTTGCCGCGGCAACCCCTCGTCCGCTGCGCCACCTGCCAGGAAGAACTCTAATCTCCGGCCCTGTGGCATAGGCCTTCGGCCTGTGAGTTCGTTCTGACCCCTCACCACTGACCACTCACCACTGGTTAGGCCCTCACGTTTGGGTAATGCGGGAATTCAAGAACTCGGAGGCAAATCACCTCGGCTTACCCCTTCCGAAAGGCCGTTTGCGCTTTTATCGTCAAGACGAGGACGGTCAACTGGAGTTCATCGGCGAGAACACGATCGACCACACCGCTAAGGACGAGGTGGTCCGCGTCTACACCGGCAACACATTCGATATCACTGGCGAGCGAAAACAACTCAGCTACCACGTGGACGAGAGTAAGCGGACGGTAGACGAAAGTTTCGAAATCAAGCGCGAAAGAATCCGATGCTCATCGGAACCTCGATGCCCGCACGATTGAGTATGTGGCCACTCTGCAACCGAACGAAGAGAAGACACTGACTTACTCAGTTCACTACACTTGGTAAATCCCGACCGCCCATGGTGGGGCAGCTCCTTGGGCTGCGCGGGGCTCCCAGCCCCGCTCCGCCGGTCTCCGGACCCACTTTGGGCATCGACATTTTCTGGCCCGATCAACTGCGCTGAACACACGGCTCTCCATGCGGGGCGGCGAGCGTCAGCGAGCTAGATGGGCCGCGAGAGCCCACTCCCAATGTACGCACTCTTTTTTGATATGTCCGCGCTCGCCTACTTGCTAACGTTCTCCAGCTACGGCACACACCTGCCCGGTTCAGAGAAGGGCTGGGTCAGTGTGCAGCGCCAGATTCATGGAAGTCCTCTCTTACCCTCGAACCCAGGCCGCAAGGCTTATTGGCAAGCTCATTTGAAGGAAATCCCCTGGGTTCTTGACGTGGAAGCGAGACGCATTACCTTGAACACTCTTCTTTCGGTTTGCCGCTATCGTGAATGGATTGCCCATGCTCTTCACATCCGGACAACTCATGTGCATGCGGTCGTCTCGGGAGAAGTTGCACCCGAGCGTATGCTTTCCGATTTCAAGGCCTACGCCACCCGAGCGCTTCGACGCGGTTTACCTGCTCCTCGGCGTTGCCGGTACTGGACGCACCATGGAAGTACGCGCTATCTGTGGAACACCGCCAGCCTCAATGCTGCTGTCGAATACGTACTGAACGGCCAAGGCGCGAAGATGGCTTGTTATCCGGAGCAACCGATCTAGCTCGCGAAGACTCGCCGCTCCGTTTTGGGGCATGGACATTTTCTGGCCCGCTCAATTGCCCTGAACACACGATTCTCCATACGGAGCGGCGAGCGTCAGCGAGCTAGATGGGCCGCGAGAGCCTACGTCCAATTTACGTATTCTTTTTTGATATGTCCGGTCTCGCCGCTCCGTTTCCATCTTCACGGGTTTTGCAGCACTTGATTGGGCCATGTCCAAACTCCTGCGCGGGGCTCCCAGCCCCGCCCCAAGGAGCAAGCCACCGCCGATTTCCTATCCGATCCACACCCTCAATAATTTAGAAACGTATCGTACGAGAACTTTCATGGATTAGGCCGCACTTGATCTGAGAGGTTCCCCGCGAGCATGAAGCAGTTCCTGAACTCATTGAAGGTATCGCATCAGATCATTCTGATTGCGGCGATCTTTACGGTCCCCATGGCACTCGCGGCGTTCTATTTCGTCGCGGCAGGAATCAACAAGGACATCGACACGGCGCGCCTCGAGCTTCAGGGAGATGCCTTTCAGCGCCCCCTCGAAACTCTGTTATGGAAGATTTCGGATCATGGCCGGCTCGTGCGCAGACGTCTCGCGGGCGAAAGTGCAGTGAGCGCCGACATCGACGCGACTGAGCGGGAAATCGACAATGCCTGGAAGGAGTTGGATGACGTCGCGGCGCGCTATGGGACCGCGTTGCAGTACACGCCGGAAGGCCTCGCCAAGCGCCAGCGGCAGCACGTCGCAATCGCCACCGTCAAAGGAGAATGGCAGAACGCGCTCGGGGCCAAGACCGACCAGGATGTCGTGCAGCAGCACCGTCATCTTGGAGACGATCTGCGCATGATGATCACGCATATCGGCGATACGTCGGGCTTGATTCTCGATCCGGATCTGGACAGTTACTATCTGATGGATGCGACTCTCTGTGCCCTGCCCCAAACCCAGGACCGCCTGACCGATCTGCTGACCGACGCGGCCGCATTGACAAATCGGGATCTGACACCTGACGAGCGCGTCCACTTTGCGGTGATTCGGGCCATGCTCGATGCCGACGATCTGCAGCGGATCTCGGGCGACGTCGACACGTCCCTCAAGGAAGATTCCGGCTTTAACGGCACGAGTGTGACGCTGCAGAAGAGACTGCCCGACGCGAGAAAAGCCTACGCGGAACCGACGCAAGCGCTGCTGGCTCTCTTGCAGAAGATGCAGGATTCAAACAAATCGAGAACGCCGCAGCGCTGCGGAATGCGGCACTCGCTTCTCGCGAGGCCAGCTTCGCCTTCTGGACAATTTCGGTAAATGAGCTCGACACGCTCCTTGCGTTGCGTATTCAAGACCGCCAAAATGCCCGCGCCATCGGGTTGGCGGCAATGGGAGGGGCTCTTCTACTTTCAGGTTTGCTTGCGGGTTGGATTCTCGCGAACCTGAATGGACGTTTGCGCACTGTGATCGGGTGGCTGACGGGATGCACCAACGAAGTGCGTTCCGCGGCGTCCCATGTGGCGGAGGGCAGTCAGCGCATTGCCAGCTCCACCACAGAGCAAGCCGCTTCCATCCAGCAGACTTCGGACACATCATCGGAAGTAAATTCGGTGACGCGGCACAACAGCGAGACGGCGGGCAAAGCGGCTGCAATGATTGCCCAATCGACCGAGCTCGTGCAAACTGCTGAATTGACAGTGACTGACGTGGTCACGGCCATACACGGAATCGCGGCAACCGGGCAGAAGACCCAGACAATCTTGAAAGGGATCGAAGGTATCGCATTCCAGACGAACATTCTCGCCCTGAATGCCGCGGTCGAGGCGGCGCGCGCAGGCGAAAGCGGTCTCGGGTTCGCCGTAGTGGCCGACGAAGTGCGCGCCCTTGCGCAGCGTTGTTCCCGCGCCGCGCACGATACGGCGGTACTGATTGAAGAGTCGATCAGCAAAACGCAGGACGGCTGCAACAAGGTAGACCACGTATCCGAGCAGATGAAGAGAATCAGCGCGAGCGTGGCCGAAGTGCATCAGCTTGTGGAAGCGGTCCAGTCCGGTTGCCGGAAGCAAGACATGAGCTTTGACGGAATCTCGGCGGCATTGCGCCAAATGCAGACCACCAGCGAAGGCGCGGCGGCCGGTGCGGAAGAAAGCGCTGCAGCCGCCGAGGAATTAAATTCCCACGCGGATCGCCTGCAGGAAGCCGTGGCGAATCTACGGTTGCTGGTCGGCCAACAAGTTTGAACCGTTCCTCCTAGCATCGCGGTCCGTAGAACTAATCCCCGCCGCCTGAGATCCCCCTCGTCACAAACCAAGGCAAAAAGTTTTTCTCGCGCCCTATCAACTCGTTACCGCACCTCCCGCCCCCTGCCGGCAACCCGCCTCTGGAACACTCGACAGCGAAATCCGCATGCAACGAGATCACAATCCGGAAGCTGGCCGGCCGCCTTGCCCGGTGCAGCGCATCCATTTCCATAAGCACGAAAATTCGTCCGACTTCGACCATCTCTCGAGCACGTGGCTGCAGCACTTTGAGCCCTGTACAGAGGCCGAAATCGGACTCGTCCAGCGCGTTATCGAATCGGAATGGGCGCTCAACCGCAGCAGTCGCGAGCTGGAAGACTACGCGCGCCAGCTCGACAACGAATCGTCCGGCCGCGCCTCCTGGACGGCCGAACAGCATCAGACATTCGCCCGCCTTCGCCGCTACCGAGCGGAAGATGAACGCGCCTTCCACCAGGCCCTGCGAGCCGCCGATCGCATGCAGTTGGTCATTGCGCAACGGCAGCGCCGCGCCGAATACTGGGCCGAAGCCGTGCTGCGTGATACCGAACTGTCCGGCGAAGATCGCGAAATCAAGCACAAAGTTCGCGAGCGTTTGCTCAGCCCCATGCCGCTCGAACTCCGGCGCGATGACGACGGCTGCACCTGCGCGGTATGTGTCTTTCGCGTCGCCCTCGACCGTCAGAGGAACAGCCGGGAGCTACCGCAATAGCCATGGGCAAGTACGACTACACCGCCTTTCGGAATACCAAAACAAAGCAAAGCGGCGGGAAAAAGGGGAAAGAGAAAAAGAACGCCCCCGAGCCCACCACCCAGTCTGGCCGCATGTTCCAGGGTCAGCGCCATCCGAAGAACCGCAAGAAGTACGTCCGCCTGGAGCAGTGGGCCGAAATCCGCATCCTTAATGGCAAGGCCGTAACCACGCTCTATCCGACCAACGAAGAGCTGATCCGCAAAGGCCAAGCCATGCTGCCGCCGCCCGACCGTGTCATCCGCCGCCTCAATTTTCCCGACGGCATCCCGCCCGAATACGAGTGGACGGGTGTCGCTAATGAAGATCACCGCCGCTTCGGAGGCCTCGCTTTACAGCGCATGACGATCGAGATGTGGCTGGACGCCATCAAACGGGAAGCGGAAACAGGCGACGGCCACGTAGGTCCGGTCTTCAATCTCCCGCCGTTTAAACGCGAATGCGACTGCCCAACCTGCCGCGCCAACGAAACACTACTCGAACAGCTTGAAAACAAAGCGCGCGAAGCCAACAAACCCTTCGATATGGACTCCCTCGTCCGCTACGCCACCGGCCAGGAAGAACTCTAATCCGGCAATGGCCCCGCGGTGAGCGGTGGCTTCGTTCCCTCAGATCTGCGCTGTGGCTGTGGCACAGGCCTTAGGCCTGTGGGTTCGTTCCCTCAGATCTGCGCTGTGGCTGTGGCACAGGCCTTTTGGCCTGTGGGTTCGTTCCCTCAAAACCCTGCGCTCTTCAGCGGCCGCGGTCAGCGGTGGGTTCGTTCCTTTCTGGCCACTGACCACTCACCACTATCACTCATCACTGGCCAGGCCTTCGGCCGGGCCCGACTTGACTCTATAGTTAACTATAGGGTTTACGATAGAAGCGGGTCGAGGAGAAATCAGGCAATGACGATTGGAAAAGCCGCCGAGCAAGGGGGCGTGAATCTGCAAACGATCCGCTATTACGAGCGTGAAAAACTCCTGCCCCGGGCGCCGCGCATGTCTTCCGGCTATCGCTCCTTTGATGAGGAAACGGTCCGCCGCATACGATTCATCAAGCGAGCACAGGAACTCGGGTTCACGCTGGCAGAGATTCGGCAATTGCTGTCGCTGAGGATTGACCACCAGCGGCCCAGTGCGGAAGTACGCGCTTTGGCGCTGCACAAAATTGCGGAGATCGAGGGCAAGATCCAGACGCTTTCGTCAATGAAATCCGTACTGGAGCATCTAACGGACCAGTGTTCGGGGCATGGCCCGGCTGGTGAGTGTCCCATCCTCGCAAGCATCGATTCCGATGCGGCAACCCACTGAGACAAATCGAATGCAGGAAACAGCCACACTGGAAAAAGACGTCGTCTGCGGCATGCAGGTCGATCCGCGCACAGCCGCGGCCCACAGCGACTACAATGGCAGGACTTATTATTTCTGCTGCGAAGGATGCCGGACGAAGTTTGAGCAGGTTCCGGACAGATACCTTCGCGCAATGCCGCAGCTCGTGCAGTTGATGCCGGGCGCTGCACCGCCGCCCCCAAAACCACAAGCACCGGAGGGCATCGAGTATACCTGCCCGATGCATCCGGAGGTGCGGCAAATCGGGCCGGGCGCGTGCCCGAAGTGCGGCATGGCGCTCGAACCCATGGAGGTGACGGACGAAGAGAACAATCCGGAACTCTCCTACATGAAGCGGCGCTTCGTCATCGGCGCGGTGTTGACGGCCCCGCTGTTGGTGCTGATGTTTGTTGGCGCGTTCCCGGGAGCCGCTTGGATTCAGTTCGCGCTGGCGACACCTGTCGTTCTGTGGTGCGGCTGGCCCATCTTTCAGCGGGGATGGGCTTCGCTCGTCAACCGCAGCCTGAATATGTTTACCCTGATTGCGCTTGGAACGGGCATCTCCTACCTGTTCAGCACGATCGCGTTGCTGCTGCCGGCCGCGATTCCTGCATCGGTCCGCGCGGGCGGGGGCGAACTGCCACTCTACTTTGAGCCTGCCGCCGTCATCGTAACGCTGGTGCTGCTTGGGCAAGTGCTCGAATTGAACGCGCGTAGCAAAACCAGCAGTGCTCTGAAAGGCCTGCTTGGATTGACGCCGAAGACGGCGCGTGTTCTGTTCGCGTCGGGTGAAGAGGTCGAGATACCGGTCGCGGACATTCAAGTTGGCGCGCGCATTCGAGTGCGTCCCGGCGAAAAGGTTCCGGTTGACGGCCGTGTCCTCGAAGGCGCAAGCTCCGTCGACGAGTCGATGATCAGCGGCGAATCGATCCCAGTGGAGAAAGTCGAAGCCGCACAGGTTACTGCAGGCACCGTCAACGGGACCGGCAGTTTCATCATGCGCGCCGAACGAATCGGGAAAGATACTCTGCTGAGCCAAATCGTGCGCCTCGTCAGCGAGGCGCAGCGGACGCGCGCTCCGATACAACGGCTAGCGGATATAGTGGCCGCCTGGTTCGTACCGGCGGTGGTCCTCGTCGCGGCGCTTACATTCGCGGCTTGGATGCTATGGGGACCCGAACCTCATTTTGCCAACGCTTTGGTGAATGCCGTGTCCGTACTGATCATCGCGTGTCCGTGCGCGTTGGGTTTGGCGACCCCAATGTCGATCATGGTGGGTACCGGCCGAGGCGCCAGCGCGGGTGTCCTCGTGCGCAACGCGGAGGCGCTCGAGAAGCTGGAGAAAGTGAATGAGCTGGTAGTCGATAAGACCGGTACGCTGACCGAAGGTAGACCAAAGCTCTCGGCCGTTATCCCCTCGAGCGGGTTCGATGAGAAGGAGGTGCTCCGGCTGGCCGCCAGCCTCGAACAAGCGAGTGAACATCCGCTCGCGCACGCCATCCTCGAAGGGGCGCACGAACGCAATCTCACTCTGTCTCGCGCCGAGCGGTTTCTCGCAATACCTGGCAAGGGCGTTCGGGCGGTTGTCGACGGAAACGACATCGTGCTGGGCAATGCGGCGGCCTTGCCGGAGTTGAACATCGCCGACAATGGTGTGCCGGCTGATGCTGCGAACTTACGAGCCCAGGGACAAACCGTAATGTTCCTGGCCGTGAACGGAAGGCCGGCAGGTTTAATCGCGGCCGCAGACCCAATCAAGCAGACGACTCGCGAAGCCATTCAGGCGCTTCATGCGGAAGGCGTACGTGTCGCGATGCTTACGGGCGATCACCGCAGTACCGCCGAGGCAGTTGCACGCCAACTCGGGATCGATGCGGTGGAGGCGGAGGTTCTTCCCGCCCAGAAAGCGGCAGCCGTCAAGAAGCTGCAGGCACAAGGGAAAGTGGTTGCGATGGCCGGTGATGGTGTGAACGATGCGCCCGCTCTGGCACAAGCGGATGTGGGTATCGCGATGGCCACTGGTAGCGATATCGCAATGCAGAGCGCGGCCATCACGCTGGTGCATGGCGATCTGCGAGGTATCGTGCGGGCGCTGCGGTTGAGCAGATCGACCATGCGCAACATTCGCCAGAACTTGCTTTTTGCGTTCGTGTACAACCTCCTCGGCGTACCCGTCGCGGCGGGAGTACTCTATCCGTTCTTCGGTATCGTGCTGAGTCCGATGATCGCCAGCGCCGCCATGACCTTGAGTTCCGTTTCCGTGATCCTAAATGCGCTGCGGCTGCGGAGAGTGCCACTGTGACCGTTCAGTTGCGAAGCGCCTCACTGGCGGACTTGCCGGTCATCCTGCACCACCGGCGAGAGATGTTTCGTGAAATGGGTGGGAAGTATAAGGAGCTTCTCGCCAGCTACGAACAAGGCTCCGAAGATTACTTCACACAAGCCTTGCAATCGGGCGGCTACTACTGCGTGTTGGCCCAAGCCGGGGATCAGGTGGTCGCTGGAGGAGGAGTTGTGATTGCCGCTTGGCCCGGAAGTCCGCTCAACTTTGAGCCCAAGCGCGCCTGGATACTGAACATCTATGTCGAACCGGCGTACAGGCGGCAAGGCATTGCGCGTTCCATCACAGAGCATCTGATTGAATGGTGCCGTGAGAATCGCTTCCAGTCCGTCGCGCTGCACGCCAGTGAGTACGGCCGGGAGCTCTATCAAAAGCTCGGCTTCCGGCCGACCAATGAAATGCGTTTATCGCTGGCGGATTACCAGCGCCGGCCGTAATGGCCGCGCACCCAATAACGGCCGCGTACGCCGTATTCCCAGTGCGGCGCGATCCACGCGGACACAACCGGCGGCGCTACGTACGCTGGAGCGGGCGCGACATACCCGTACGGTGCCGCGGCAACGTATCCGTAGGACGGCGCAACCACGTAATGGCGCGGTCGATAACAGTACGGCGCGTACACGGGACCACCACCGGCTACAACCACTCCGGCGCGCGGGCCATAGTAGCCGCCGCCCACGCTGACTCCCCAACCGGCAAACATGCTGGAACTGGCCAGCAAAAGAGTTCCAATCCCCATCAGAAGTTTCGTTTTCATGTTCTTCCTGCTCCTGCCGTTGAAGACGAAGCGGAACAATGGAGGTTTACTGTCTTCATGAATCGTTAATGGGTCCGGCGAACAAGGCCGGTTCCACTAACCTACTCCGGTTACTTAGACGCTAAGTGGCTCAAAATCGAACGTGCCCCGGCGGATTCAGTTTGCACGCCGATCAGGTGTTCCTTTCCCCCTACGCGTTCGAAGACCAACGCCGTTTGGGCAGCGCGTGTCTGTGGCGCCGGCGCACTCAGCGCCATTACCGAAGCGTGCTCGCCGTGTACGTACACGATCCCGTTCGTGCCCGGTTCGCTCACAAGGTAAGAGCCCGCAGGAAGCTGGCGGCCGCTCACTTCGAACGTGAATGGCACTTTCACCGCAACTTCTCCGGTGTATGCGGAAGCGACTATTCCCGAAGCCAGTGCGAGCGAGCATGCGCCGACGATTGATTTCCAGTACATAAGTTGTTTCTCCTTTTGGTTTCCAGATTGAATAAATGGAAGCGTACGGGGTCCATCTCGGCTGGTCTGGCGTGACAAGCCGAACAAGAAATGTCTAACTGTGACGAGAAATCGCTGCGTGGAGAGGATGCCATCAGCCGCCAAGGTGGCAGGCTGAGCACAATAACTGACTACAGGGGAGGGCGGCTGGGCCCGGCTGACATCTTCAAGCTAACATCGGCGTACCACGCGCCGCAATGATTTGGAAGTACTAGCGGGCCGCGGCCGTGTTGCCGTATTGCTCCAGGAATGTCGCTATGGTTTCAATCCCTAAATAGAAATTACGGAGGCAGAACTTTTCGTTGGGTGAGTGCAACCCGTCATCAGGCAAGCCGAAGCCCATCAGAATGGTTGGAATGCCAAGATGTTTCGCGAACTCGCCAACGATCGGAATCGAGCCGCCACCGCGAATGAACACCGTATCGCGCCCGAGCGCTTTCCCAAAGACGTCCGCCGCTACTGCGATTGCGGGATGATCCGGGTTGACCGAGATACCAGGGGCCGCACTTAGCGCACGCACTTCTATCTGAATGCCTTCCGGCGTATTTTCGGACACCCACTTACGAAACGCTGTAAGTACTTTGCTTGGATCCTGCCTGGGCACCAGGCGAAAACTTACTTTTGCTGTAGCTTTGGCCGGTATGACGGTCTTAGCTCCTTTACCGGTGAAGCCGCCGGCGATGCCATGAACCTCGAAGGTGGGACGCACCCAGAGCCGGGCCAGCACGGACTGCTCGGGTTCGCCGGTGAGAGCACTCGACCCTACTTCGCTTGCGCGGAATTTCTCTTCTGAGAATGGCAGCCGCCGCCAGCTTTCAACCTCGGCCGGCGCAGGCGCTTCCACGTCGTCGTAGACGCCGGGAATCAGAATGCGTCCATGCTCGTCTTTTGCCTTCGCGAGTAACTGGACCAGACCGTAGACGGCGTTGGGCGCGGCTCCTCCAAAAACACCTGAATGGAGATCGCGCGCAGGGCCGCTCGCTTCCACTTCGAGATACATCAAACCGCGCAAGCCAATGCACAGTGTCGGCAGATTCTCGGCGAACATTTCCGTATCGGACACCAGCGCCGCGTCTGCCTTTAACTTGTCGCGGTGTTGCGGAACGTATTGAGCGATCGATTCTCCGCCGATCTCCTCCTCGCCTTCGATCAGGAATTTGACGTTCACTGGGAGCTTGCCATCATGCAAGCGGTGCAGCGTTTCCACTGCCTTCACGTGCATGTACATCTGGCCCTTGTCGTCGCAGGAACCGCGCGCATAGATATTGCCGTTGCGCAGTGTCGGTTCGAACGGAGGTGATTCCCAAAGGTCGAGCGGGTCTGGTGGTTGTACGTCGTAGTGACCGTAGCAAAGAACAGTGGGCTTACCGGGCGCATGCATCCAGTCGCCATAGATCAATGGGTGATTGCCCGTGGGAATTACCTCGACATTCTCGAGGCCCGCCGATCTGAGCTGCGTGGCGACATAAGCGGCGGCACGCGCCACGTCGTCCTTGTGCTCAGGCGCCGTACTGATGCTGGGTATCCGAATGAGATCGAATAATTCCTGAAGAAAGCGGTCCTGGTTGCGGTGAACGTAGTCGTTGATCTTAGTCATGGGCGGGCGCGTATCGAGAAAACAGCAAGCTCGGCTAGAAGATTGGGAAAGCTGTGCACGGTACCTTTCCGTTTCAGGAACGTCCTGCGTTCGATCACCCAGCCCTGCGATTTACAAAGGGCGGTGAAATCGTCGATCGTCAGGAAATGTAAGTTGGGCGATTCGTACCAATCGTAAGGGAACAGGTCCGTTCGTGGCGCGCGGCCGCTCAGCATGTGCGAGAGCCGGACTGTCCAATGCCCGAAATTGGGGAAGGCGACGATGGCGTGCTTACCCACTCGCAGCATATCGCGCAAGACGCGCAGCGGATACCGCACTTCCTGTAGCGTCTGGCTCAGGATGATGTAGTCGAACGCGGCATCCGGGTAGTCCGCTAATCCCTGATCGATGTCGCCCTGATAGGCAGAGACGCCGCGGGCGATCGCTCGTCGGACTTTGTCCCCTTCGATCTCTACGCCGCGCGCCCGCACATGCTTCTGTTGGCAGAGCCAGGCGAGCAGTTCCCCATCTCCGCAGCCGAGATCAAGCACCGCCGCGCCAGGTTCGATCATTTCGCCGATCATCGCGTAATCGAGGCGGGAAGCGATCTTTTCCGAAGCGGGCTGCGATGCAGGTTGAGGCGCGCCGCCGGAGACACGGATTTCGCGGTGCACACTTTCCAGAAAGCCGGAGATCAGTTCGCTCTCGTCGCGCGTTTCAACAAGGAATGCGTCGTGGCCGTAGTGCGACGTCAGTTCGCAGAAGGCGACTTCAATGTTGCGGCTGCGCAGCGCGGCTACTGTTTCGAGCGACTGGTAAGTGGGATACAGCCAGTCGGAAGAAAAGCTCAGGACCAGAAAGCGGGATTTACTCTTCTCGAAAGCGGATGAAAGCGTCCCGCCGCGAGCCGCCGCAAGATCGAAGTAATCCATCGCCTTCGTGATGTACAGATACGCGTTCGCGTCGAAGCGCGAGACGAACTGGCTCCCGCGATACCGCAGATAGCTTTCCACCTCGAAGTCGACCGAGAAATCGAAACCGAACGCATCTTTATCCCGCAGGCGCCGGCCAAACTTCTCGCGCATGGAGGCGTCGCTCATGTACGTGATGTGACCCACCATGCGCGCCACCGCCAGACCGCGAGCGGGCGGTTTCAAATGATAGTAGTTGCCTTCGTTCCAATCGGGATCGGCCATAATGGCCTGCCGCCCGACTTCGTTAAAGGCGATTTGTTGCGCGCTATGACGTGAGGTCGCAGCGATCGGTATGGCTGCCGCGACCGAATCCGGATATGCCACCGCCCATTCGAGCGCCTGCATGCCGCCCATGGATCCACCCGCTACGGCCAGCAGCTTTGGGATGCCTAGATAATCGATGAGCATCTTCTGCAAGCGCACCATGTCCCCGATCGTGATAACCGGGAAGCGCATTCCATACGGCTCGCCGGTTGCGCGATCGATCGTGCCGGGGCCCGTTGTGCCGCGGCAGCCTCCCAGGACGTTTGAGCAGATCACGAAGTAGCGGTCCGTGTCGAACGCGAGTCCGGGACCGATCATGGCGGACCACCAGCCCGGTTGGCCGTTCTCCCTGGAGATTCCGGCCGCATGCGCATCGCCCGAAAAGGCGTGCAGGATAAAGATGGCGTTGCTCTTCGCCGCGTTGAGCTCTCCGTACGTTTCGTAGGCGACGTTCACATCGAAGAGCGTGACGCCGCAGTCGAGAGCGAGCGAAGGGAACACTACGCTTTGCGTTTCAACGAGGAAATCTGTCTGTGCTGGTAACGAGGCCACCCTTTCACATTTTGCTATAACGTGAAAACTATGCGAATTCTGGCCGTTCTCGTGCTAGCGCTCACCGCGCAAGCGCAGCATTCGGGAAGTTTGTATCAGCCGCTCTGGCTGTACAACGGAACCTGGGAAGTCTCGCCCGGCGGAGCTGCGGCGGGGAAGAAACCCGATACCCTGGTCAATCAATGCGCCGAATTAGGGAAGGATTTCGCCTGCGGGCAAACCGTGAATGGGCAGTCGGTTGGACTGGTCGTCTTCGTGGAGAAAGGCGGAGTTGGACATTATGTCGCGCAGACCATCATGCCGGACGGCCGCGCGAGCGGTCTGGTCACGCTCACGGTCGACGGCGACACCTGGACGTACAGCAGCCGCCGCGACGAGTACGGGAAAACGACGTTTTATAGAACACTCAACATCTTTACAGGTAAAAACAAGATCCATTTTTCGAGCGAGCACTCGCCCGATCAGAAGAACTGGACAGTGGACAACTCGGGCGATGAAGTTCGCGTCCGCTGACTAGTCCGTCAGTGGGCGCACGCGCATGCGATTCTTCAATTCGGTGTCGCTGGGACTAACGACTCGGTCGACGACTTTCTCGCCGATCTGTAAGCCCGATAGAACCTGGACGCTATTTACATCGCTGGCGCCGGGCTTCACCGGCGTCCACTCGATGGTCTCGCCGTTCAGCTTGTATACTCCGTCCGCGCCATTCAGGTTACGCAGCGCCGCCTTCGGTATGCTGACCGCGTCTTTCGCGACTGCGGACACAACGACGGCATTGACCGAAACGCCAGGCAGCAAATCGTGATTCGGATTATCAACGATTGTGGAGACCTCACCCACGGTGCGCGATCCGAGAGCGACAATTTCCGTTGGCATGCGGTCCACCTTGCCCCACCAGGTCTGGCCGGGTCGCGCATCCCACGTCACCTTCACGGGCATGCCGAGCGCCACGCGTCCCAGATCCGGCTCATCCACGTAAACGACGACCTTCATCTGATTTAGATTGCCGACTAAGCCCACCAGATCGCCAGCTTGCAGATAGGCGCCCACTTTCAAGTCGAATTGGTACAGCGTTCCGTTAATGGGCGCGGAAATAGAATCCTGTGCGAGTTGGTGCTCGGCCAACGCGACGGCTGCATTGGCGTCCTGCAAACGCGCTTGGGCGACGTCCCGGTCCGATCCGGTAACGATCGCTCGCTGCTGATTTTCGGCGGATTGAAGCTGCAGGCGGGCGCGCTCCAATGCATCTTTTGCGTCGAGCACCTGCAACTGTGTTGCCGCCTGCTGTTGCTGTAACCGCTGCAGCGAGTCATAGTTCCGCTGCGCTACGGTGATGGCGGCCTGCGCGGCGCGGATCTGATCCTCGATCGTGGCGCGCTGGGCAGCCTTCCCACCTTGTTTCAGCGTTGCGAGATCGGTGGCCGCCTGCTGCCGCTGGGCTTGCGCGGTTGCGAGCGCGGTACGAGCCGACGCCGGATCGAGAGTAACCAGAGTCTGACCAGCATGAACTTCCTCGCCCCGGTGAACGTCGATCGCCGTAACGACTCCCGGGCTTTCCGCGCGAGCGGCGGCCCACTGGGCGGGCTCTGCCTTGCCGTTCGTGGACACGGTGCTCTCTATTGTGGTCCGGCGTACGGTGGCGAAGTGAACTACGGGCGCCGAGTTACCACGGCCGACACCCCACCAGATCAACAACACTAGCGGGAGCAGCAGCCAAAGCCAGGATTTTCTCATTGATTGGTCTATACGTTTCGGATGCCCGAGCGTGCCCCGAAGGTAGTCCCGTCCTCATTGTACAGATGACAACCGCATTATTCACTTCGGCGGAATTGTAAGTTAGCGGACCACAAGGTAGACTAAATTCTTGCCATGCTATATCGGGTGCACCGGATAAAAGCTGCGCCTTTAGAGAATTTTCGTTGGGCAGCTCACACGTGCGGGACGGCTATTCTGAAATCCAGGGATTATGAGCCGGGAATTGAGATCGAAGCAATGTCGCCCTACGATGCATGGAAGAAACTCGCGTCCGAAGACCAGCCGCTGCGTCCGGGGGATTTGCTCGAAACATTACAGCCGTCGTCCGGTTCAGCTCTGCAAATCGCCAAATATATTGGATTTGAACCGGCTCAGTGGTTCATCCCGGAGCCAAAACAAGAGACTGCTCCGTCATCCGACACCCCGGTGCAAGCATCTAATGAGCGGGCGATTTCAGGCAATATTGCCTGAAGTGGCTCAATTACATTGAAAACACGCATGATTTCTCCGCGGTGGGGTTTTTTTGCTCTAGTCAGCTACGTGCCCGACCCGCTCGGAGCGCACCTGGACAGTATGACCCAGGCGCTCCCGAGCGACACGTTCCGGCAGGCTCACATCACGATCCTGCCTCCCCGCCCGCTGAGGATTCCAGTCGAGACGGCCTCCGATTACACGCGCAAGATACTCGATCGCTTCAAGGCCTTCGAGGTCGAATTGAGCGCCGTACGGCGGTTCCCGGTGACAGGAACTCTGTATCTGGACCTAAGTGAGGGCAACGAGATGATCCACCGGGTGCACGATGCGTTGAATACGGCAGACCTGGCGTTTGAGGAAGAATTCGAATTCCATCCTCATCTGACGCTTGCCGCCTCCGTCCCCGGCGGAAGCATCGATCTTATGCAGGCTCGGGCGGAACAGCTGTGGCTGGAAATTGAACCCAAGCGGCGGTTTACGGTAAACGAGATAGTCGGGTTATGGGCGGAGCCTGGCGCGGGCTTACTGCACTGGCATCGATTGTGGGCACACCCGTTGCCGTTGGATTACAGCAAGACAGCTTACGTCGGACTTACTGGTCGAACATCTTAAGCTGCGCTGCTTGACTGGGCTGCTTCGCCCGGCTCTGGGATCGCGCGGCGCCTAGCAGACCGAGCAACTCGACTGCCGAGAGTGCGCTCCTTGGAAGATAGACCCGCTGACGAGTCGCTCCGGCGTGGGGCGGGGTGAGCAGGAATCCATTCGGTGGCCAGTCCAGCACGTTCTGTGACACGACTCCATCCAATTGATCGCCGTCCCGCATACTGAAACGGGTCCATAGCCCGGGGCCGCGCGGTCGGCGCTCAAACGATGTGTTCGCGGAAAAAAGATCAAAACGGCCGGAATCGTTAACAAAACAGATGGCTTTGGCCTCGACGAAGGAAACGGTTTGGACGTCTCCGGCGGTTGTGAGGAATTCCAGGTGGTCAGCGCCGAGGTAAGACTCGGGGCGCAGCAGGACTTCGACAGGCAGGCGGTCGAAGCGGTATAGCACCGCCCGCTTCACGGAACTGGCTCCGGAAGCACTGTCCCGATTAACTTTGTTTCAAACAAATTTGCGAATATTGTATCATTGGCAGAAATGGGGGCCATGGCGCCATTTGAACGCAAGGTCCGGGAGTTCCTGCAATTTTGCAGGACTGAGAAGGGTTTGGCGGCGAATAGCCTCGACTCGTACCGGCGGGATCTGGCTCGCTGCGGCGCGTTTCTCGATGGCCGAGAACTGCGAGGTGTAACTTGCGATACGCTGCGGTCCTACGTAGACGAGTTACGGCAGAAGGGGCTTTCCAACCGTTCGATCGCGCGCCATATAACCACTTTGCGCGGGTTTTTTGGATTTTTGCAGGAGCAGGGCGAAATTTCGGGAAACCCGACCGAGTTACTGGCCTCTCCGAAGATCGGGTCGGTTTTACCGAAGTTCCTAAGTACCCGGGCGGTTAACACGCTCATCGAAACGCCTCCGGACGCAAGCCCGGCTGGACTCCGCGATCGTGCGATGCTGGACCTCCTTTATGCCACGGGATTGCGCGTGAGTGAACTGGTCGCGCTTCGCATAGCGGATGTGGACGAATCCGAGGGCATGGTGCGAGTCATCGGCAAGGGCAACAAACAGCGCCTCGTCCCGGTGGGACGGGCCGCCTTGGCTTCCCTAGCCGAATATGCGGGTTCGCAGCGGGCAGCCTTATTGAAGGGGCGCGTAAGCCCGTATTTGTTCGTGACCACGCGGGGCACCCGCATGACGCGACAGGGTTTTTGGAAGCTCCTGAAAAAACATGGAAAATCCGCCGGAATATTTCGCGCGCTAAGCCCACACGTCCTGCGTCACACTTTCGCTACGCATCTGCTGGAAGGCGGCGCCGATCTTCGCGCCGTGCAGACCATGCTGGGACATGCCGACATCGGCACGACGCAGATTTACACGCACGTGATGCGTTCACGACTGCAGCAGACAGTGGAGCAGCACCACCCTAGAGTCGCGCGGCAACGGCGAAGTCAGGAGCCCGATCGAAAATGAGCGACTACATGTTCATGCTCGAGAGCCACATCACCGGCGAGCAAGCCAAAGCGCTTGCGCAGGTGCGGAGTGCGGCCGAGCAGTCCAATTTGAATGTGTTCCTGACAGGCGGAGCCATGCGGGACATGATGGGCGGATTCCCCATTCGGGACCTCGACTTCACGGTGGAAGGTCCGGCGGTTAAGTTCGCCAAGGAAGTCGCCGCCAGTTCCGGAGCGAAAATCCTCAGCGTCGACGAGACTCGAAAATGGGCGGAGTTGTTATTCCCGGGCGGCGTCACGGCGAGCATTGGAATGGCGCGTCAGGACACATATCCGAAGCCAGGGGCGAAACCTCAAGTGCAGCCCGCCACGATTCATGAGGATCTGCGCGGGCGCGATTTTACTGTGAACGCGATTGCTTTGTCGCTCGGTAAGGCATCGCGCGGTCTGTTGCTCGATCCAACAAACGGCCTGGGCGATCTCGAATCGAAAGAGCTTCGCGCCATCACCAATCACACCCTGTACGATGACCCGTCCCGTATGCTGCGGCTGTTTCGATTAAAAGCGCGGCTCGGGTTCAGCATCAGCGAGCGGACGCTTTCGCAATATGCCAATGTGCGCGAAGCCAAGCTCGAATCGAAGATCAGCGTTGCGGGTTTGCAGAATGAACTGCGTCGAATCGCCTTGGAGCCCAATGCGGCGGACATCTTGCGCAGCCTCGATGACGAGCGGCTGATGACGCTGTTTTCGCCCGCACTGTCGGGCCCCAAGCTGAATCTGGCCAGTTTTCAGAAGCTTCAGAAGATTCGGCTATCGCTGCCGGCCAATAACGAATCGAGCGTCGACTGGTTTGCGCTGATCCTGTTCACCCTGACGGAAAAGCTGACCCCGAAGGAGCGCGCTCAGTTCCTCGCGAACGTCGGACTCGAGAAGGCGGACGTAGATTACGCGCTCAAATTGGAAGGACGGGCCAATAGGCTCGAGAAAGAGCTCGCCAAAGCGCGCATTACTAAGCCGTCTGTCCTCTACGG
Organism: uncultured Acidobacteriaceae bacterium; assembly: GCA_963795905.1. Classification (GTDB taxonomy): domain Bacteria; phylum Acidobacteriota; class Terriglobia; order Bryobacterales; family Bryobacteraceae; genus Bog-105. Next base: position 761,988 of record CAWCJG010000008.1, read on the forward strand.
GATGTTATCGGCGGTGCCGGGCGAGACGCTGTTGTTCTTGCTGCTTCATTCGGGACAGCGAACCGTACTCGATCGATTAAGGAACTACTTGCAAAAGTATCTTCCCCTCGCGCAGGAAGTCACCGATAAGGACGTTATCGATGCGGGCGGACAGCCCGGCACTCCGAAGTTCGACAAGCTGAAGCATCAATTGATTGCGCAGCGGCTCGATGCGCGTCCCAAGAAGCCTGCCGTCGAGGAACCACCTCCGCCCCCGCCTGCTGCCACTCAAGGAAGAGGTCGGCAACCGGGCAGCTTCGCGCGCTCAATCGGCTGAGGACTCTTCAACTCGCTTCCTTCAGGTTTCGGGGACGAATTCGGGTACGACGTCCACAGGTTTCGGGGACGATTTGCGCGAGTAGCCGGGCAGGGCGGCGAACGCGACAGCTCCGAGCACGACCATTCCCAAGCACACGGTCAATACAGATCTGTAGGAGCCTGTGCGGTCAAAGACAAACCCCATCACAACCGGCCCAGTTGCGCCGGCAACTGCATAGACGAACCACGTATAGCCGTACAATTGGCCAAACTGCTGAAGTCCGAAGTAGCGCGTGAGCAGATATGGGACAACGTCTGACTCCGATCCCATCGCTACGCCAACGAGGACGGCACTCAGCAGTGCCAAAGTCAACGAATACGAGTGCAGGCAAATGAGAAAGCCGACAGCACACAAGAGAAACAAAACGGCAGCCACACGGCCGGCGCGGAAGCGATCCAGCAGATATCCTGTGCCAAGCTTGCCTGCAAGTGCTGCGAATCCTGCTACAGAAAGCACGTAAGCAGCCTGGCGGGGCGTGGCGCCTCCGTCCGTCAACAACGGAACCCAGTGCATATTCAGGCCGTTCGTCGCGAATGAAAAGAGTAGCAATGCAAAACAGATTCCAAGGAACGGAGCCGACGAAAGACTTTTACGAACGGACGGCCGCTGCTCAGATGTATCCACCACCAACCGGGGTTCGTACAGAAACAACCAGGCGAGAGGGAGCGCAACTGCGGCGATGATGCTCCCCAATACTGTGTAAGCGGTCCTCCAGCCGACGGTTGAAATTAAGGCTTGCGCCAGAGTGGGGAACACAACCGAACCCAATCCAGAACCAGCCATCACAGCAGCAAGCGCCTGTCCGCGGTTTGCGTCAAACCAGGCACTTACGACGCGCCCGTAGGGCAATTGCGTGGTGCCGTTGCCCACCACTCCCAGTACGACGAATATGGCGTATAGATGCCACAAGTGGTTCGTCAACATCGACAAGGATGCGAAGGCAGCCGCGTACACGAGCGTACAAGGCAGTACGATGCGGCGCGCTGGGAACCGATCCAAGAGGTAGCCGAGAAGCGGCGAAGACACGCCGACCGTCATCGCAGCAAGCATGAACGCGACGGACATCTGGGTTCGCGACCACCCGAAAGACAAGCTCACGGGCTTCAAGAAAACGCCAAACGTGTAGATGACGATGGACGCGAAACTGACGAACACGCCTAAGCAGGCCGTCAACAGAACCCGCCGGCGCCTACTTGTTTGGCGCCGGCTGTCCTGATTGTGAACTGCGTGTATATCCATGAATTGCCGACCTCTTGGCGCCTGCCGCATGGGCAGCATCGCTCATTGCGTGCACACCGCTTGCATCGATCCAACGGTTGTAGAAGTTGAACAAGGCGCACACGGTGATTGCGTAATATATGGCTTCGTCCGTGTATCCATGTTGATGAAGCGCGTCGATGTCGGACGGCGACAGATTGTACGAGTCAAAGTTTACCCGGCGCACAAAATGCAGCAAGGCCTTCTCCGCATCGGACAACGACGACGAATCAAGATCGGACAGAACACCTGTAACGAGGTCTACACTGCCCAATAATTCCGCCGCGACCGCGGCGTGAGATTTCGTTCAAAACGGGCACTGATTCAGCTTCGATGTGTACGCAGCGATGAGCTCGCGAAATCCCGGGGACAGCGGTGCAGGCCCACGGAGCATTTCCTGCGTGAACTGTTCGAGATGAACAGTGGCGTTCATTTTGAACGAGAACAGGTGAAGGATCTGCGGGTACTCTTGTCCAGCGCGCTTCATCATCTCGATGGCGCGCGTATAGTTATCGTCGCCCTTGTGCTGCTCGACGTCGTTCAAAAACATTGGTTCCATTTGACGCCTCTAAAAGATGAACTTCAACGCGAGTTGCAATAGGCGCGGTGGCGCCGCCTGTAGTATTTGCCCGAACTCCGGAGATGCCAAATCGTTTTCAGGAAGCATGAAATTCGGATGATTCACGATGTTGAATGCTTCTGCGCGAAACTGCAAGCGAGTACTTTCTGTCACACCGAAATTCCTGAACAACGACAAGTCTACTGTCGCCAGCCCAGGTCCGCGAACTGCATTACGACCTTCATTTCCGAATTGTCCAGGATTCGCCTGCGGTGTCAATTCTTGGAATGCGTTGCGGCTCACCCATTCGTTCGGGGTATGCGGACCGCTATCGGGATCTGAAATCACATCCGGACGACTGGAGAAGAAGCCCGTGATCTCTGGCGCAGTACCCTGCATGGAAGCGTTGTCGCTGTCATAAACGGTGAACGGAGTTCCTGAACTCAAACTCACAATGGTGTTCACTTGCCACCCGTTTGCGACGACGCGGGCCATGAAGGGCGCACTTTGTAGATTCGGTAGCGCGTAGGTTCCACTGAGAACGAAGCGGTGGGTCGCGTCAAACAAGGATGGACCGTGTTCCGCGCTTAAGTCGAACGGGTTCTGAGCCAAGTCATTTTCACCTGCAACGAGAGTTGGCGCAGAGCCTGCCATGTTCAGCGACGAAATGTAGTCGAGACTCTTGGACCACCAGTAGGAGGCCTGAAAGGAGAGATGGGACGTTAGTTGCTTCGAGAGCGAAATCTGCAGTGAATGATAGGTCGAGCTATTGTTGTCGGCGATTAGTCCCACAGAGGCGAAGCTGCACGACCCTGACGCGTCACAATTGGCGTACTCTCGGCGCGCATCGGCGTTGTCGGTTGTTGCACCGGGGCCATATACAGCAGGATTGGCTTCGATGAAGCGGGGCAGATGCGTGCCTTTCGTGCCGACGTAGCGAAGATCCAACAGGTAAGATCCGGCGAAGGTGTGCTCAACCGAGAAGTCCCAGTTCTGTGAATAGGGTGGCTTCATTCCCGACTGGACGGTGAGCACTGTTGCGGGTCGCACAAATTGCTGTGTAACGAAGGGCGGAATCGCACCGTTGTACGGATTGGCCAAGTTCAAAGGCGCAGACAGCTGGTAAGCCTCCGTCCAGGGGAGTGCGCTGACGGCAGCCTGTAGCGGTCCGCCGGTCCCATTGGTATAGCCGTCGTAGAAGATTCCGTAGCCAGCCCGGATGGTTGTCTTTCCATCGGAGAAGGGATCGAATGCGAAACCAACGCGGGGCATGAACTCTTTGTAGTCGACGGGTGCAATGGCGGAAGGTACACCGGGGTCGCCCGGGAAAAGAAGACCCGCCGGCGCGCTTGGATTCACCGTTGACTGCTGTCCTGGCGCCCACGCGTTCAAACGATTGCGAACCTCAGTGTAAGGCGTGTTGACTTCATAGCGCAGTCCATAGGTCAACGTGAGCCGTTTGGAGATGCGCCATTCGTCCTGCGCATAACCAGCCACAATCCATTTGCGAAGGCCCCGGTTAAAGTCGCCCCCGCCTTGAAAGAACTGCACCGGCTGGCCGAGCAGAAAGCTTGCATAGGAGTCGTTTGCCGGAAACGGCGCGAAAACGAAAAAGCCATTCGTGGCGATACCCAAGAGGACGTTGATCTGTTGGCGGTCGAGGTCAGCTCCGAATTTGAAACTGTGCGGTCCTTTGTTCCAGGAAAGCGAGTAATAGGCTTCGTAGTCGTTCTGATACGTGTTCTGGGGGCCGGTGATTGGATTGCCCACATCTGCGTATCCGCTGATGATCAGGTACGGATCGCCCAGGGCCGAAGACAATGTGGGTTGGTAGCCGAACCCGAGACTGCTCGCGGGACTGTGGTTCGTTGCCGAGTCTTCGAGGAAAGCATTGCGGAAGAATGCAATTCGTGCCGTTTGAACGAGAGAAGACGAGAACAGGTGCACGCTGGAGATGGTTGCTGAATTCGTGGTGATGCTGTTTGCAACCGGGAACCCTGGAACCCCGGAACCGTTGATCGGCAAGGGATCGAGCTCGTGTTGTGACGAAGTGGAGTAGCGCGCAAATAGCTGGTCATTGTTGCTGAAGTAATGATCCAAGCGGAAGCCACCCTGTTCGTAATCGTTGGTCAAAATCTGGGTTGACGAGTAGAGCGACGGACCGATATTGGGTAGCGGTATCAATGATTGCGCTTTGAGCGCAATAGGGCTCAGCATGTATGGCGGGATCTGCCCGAGCACGCCGTTGTACGTGAATGGCCTTCTGGTGATCTCGTTGACGAGGACTTCGTGATTGCCACCGCCATCCGTTAGCGCCGAGAAGTCGCCGGTGCGTTCCGCTGCCGTGGGGACGATTGCCGTGCGCGTCTCGCCTTGGCTGTCCCGCTGGCCTTCGTAATAGGCGAAGAAGAAATCTTTGTCGCGCCGGAGGGGCCCGCCGAAGGTCGCACCAAACTGGTTTTGATGAAGGGGCTCAGTGGAGGCTGCGAAAAAGTTGCGAGCGTCGAATGCATTGTTGCGTAGGAAGTCATACATGTCACCATGGAAATGGTTCGTGCCCGACTTGGTAATAACGCTTGTGGTTGCACCGCTCGTTTCGCCGTACTCCGCAGTCGCATTAGCTGTTAAAATCCGAAATTCGCTGACTGCGTCCGGCGGGGTCCGCAATGCAAAGCCTCCGTTGACGGAATCCAAATTGGACACACCGTCGAGCAGGTAATCATTGTTTTCCGGCGGCTGGCCGTTCACTGAATAGCCCTGATTCTGTCGAGCAATTCCGCCAGCCTGAAGCAGACCGAACGTTAAAGGAGCAACGCCGGGTTGCAATAGTCCCAACTGTGTCAGATTACGGCCGTTGAGCGGCAGGTCCACGGCATCCGTACCGGTGACCACGTTCCCGAGCGTCGGATTGAGATCGACCATAGCCGCAACGGAACTGACATTTACGGTTGATTTGTCCGTCGCGAGTTGGAGTTGCACAGGCAGGTCGACGACACGATTGACGTCTACCCGAAGGCCGTCCCGCTCGGACGAAGCGAATCCTTGCGCCGAAATACGCAAGACGTACGTACCGACCGGCAGCGCAGAAAACTGAAATGCGCCTCCGCGAAGGGTTCGGTGCGTCGTCGTGATGGCTGTGGCCTCATTTTCAATGGTCACAGCAGCGCCCGGTACCGAGGCGCCTGAAGGATCAGTGACACTACCTTCCACTATGCCCGTCGGGTCCTGTGAAAATGCGAGATACGAGCACAATGCGATTGCTTGCAGCGCGAGGATGGGCTGCCTGAGTGCTTTAAGCATGAAACGTACATAGAGAGTACGCGAAATTACGCGTATGGTCTTCAGCCCAGAGGTGGAATCGTCATTCCACCGTTAGATGTACCCCGGGACGTCGTGTGGTTGCCAGGAAGCCGCTTCAGATCCGGTTCCATGGTCTCCGTTTACCGGGTATGGGCTTACGTTCGCGCAGGCGCTTGCCCGATGACCCGCAGCAGTGAAGTATATGCCGGAGCGGGCTGTAGATCCGGGTCAAATGGCAGAGGACGCTGCGGCAATCCATCTTTTCGCCGTTCGAATCCGGTCAGCCAGGTATCCCGATCCGTCAGCCCCCAGGTAAGGATGGCGCGGACGCTGTTGTGCTGCAGAACGTTCGATAGAAAATCGAAGTAGAGCGTCGCAACCGCTTGATCCCGCTCCGCTACGTCGCCCGGTAACTCGCGGTCATTCACGTCCAATTCGGTGATAAAGACCTGTAAGTCGAGTTGCTCCACTTGCCGCAGAAAGGCATGCAATTCCTGCCAGTTATCGGGCGTGGCCCCCGCTTTGAGATGAGCTTGCAGACCTAACGCCTGCAGCGGGACATTCTTGTCACGCAGAGATCGTAAAAGCGTCAATGCGGCTGCACGTTTCGCCTTGTACGGTTCGCCATCCTGTTCCAGGTCGTAATCGTTGTAAGTGAGGATGGCATGCGGATCCGCGTCAGCGGCGGCGCGAAATGCGATTTCGAGGTAACGTGGTCCGAGATTTTGATACCAGATCGAATTCCGGTACCCAGCGGGGTTGTCTCCCACGTTAATCGCTTCATTCACAACATCCCACGAATGAATACGGCCTTTGTAGTGGCCTGCCACCGTAGCTATGTGCAGCCGTAAAATCCCTTCCGCATTCTGCGGGGTCAAAGTCGAATCGAGCCACGTCGGGGTTTGTTGATGCCAGCACAGATTATGCCCGCGCAGTTTCTGCCCATGCGCCTCGGCGAAGTTCATGAGCAGGTCGCCGCCCGCGAAATCGTACACAGCTGGCCGCGGGTGAATATTGGCCCACTTCATGTCGTTCTCGCAAACGACGATGCTACACTCGCGAGCCAGCACTTCCTTGAAAGTGTCGTCTCCAAGTTCCCGGCGCGACACGCAGGTACCGGCCAGCAACCCCTTGTCGCCCGCGACCGCTCTCAAAGAATGAGGAGGCGGTGCGGCCCCGGCCACGCTTGCCGAGGCGAGCATTTGAAGGAACATGCGCCGTTTCACGCATACCAATGTACTCCAGCTGAAATACGCAGCAAGTACAAAGGACAGACAGCGACAGCTGTAAATAGTTCATAACCTGGCGTACACTCGGTTAGCTAAGTCATGCCGTTACAGCGATTTCCGTTTTGGCCCGTCTCGTGCATTTCGTCCGGTGTTATGCGGACAACGGCCTTTGTACTTATGGCGTTTATGCCAGTAGCCTTACTGGCGCAAGCAGATAATTCGCCACAAACGACTCCTACCCAGACCACCGATACTGCCAACCAGAATGGGCCGAATCCTATCTTTCGGGTGCAGGTCGTATCGCGTTCGATTGCGGCCGTAAGTTACCGCAACCGCAGTGGATGGACCAAAATCGATTTTCAGGGCACGGCGCTGGCTCCCAAGGCCCACGGCGGCGCAGACGTCGCGAGCCAATTGGGAGATACCCACATCAAAGTAGACATTAAGGATCTGCCAAACCCGCAAACGTACGGAAACCAGTTCCTGACTTACACGCTGTGGGCGATCTCCCCGGAAGGACAAACGAGTAACCTTGGCGAGGTTGTAACCGACGAGAACGGCAACTTCAAGCAAGAATTCACTACTCATCTTCAGGCGTTCGGGTTGATTGTTACCGCCGAGCCCTACTTCGATGTGGCGATGCCGAGCGACGTAGTTGTAATGGAGAACATCACGCGCACCGACACCAAGGGTAAATGGGAGGTTATCAACGCGAATTATCAACTGCTGCCGCGCGGGTCTTACCTGTATCATGTACCCGAGTCAGAACAGCATGCGGTAGACCTAACGAACAAAAAGAATCCGTTGTACCTCGATGAGGCGCAGAACGCGGTTCAGATCGCACGCTATGCACGGGCCGACAAGTACGCCGCCGATACGTTCCAGGATGCGGTCACCCTGCTGAACCAGGCTGAAAGTTATCAGAGCCGCAAGGAATGGAAGCCGGCCATTATGACGGCGAAGGAAGCCGTACAGAAGGCTGAGAGCGCGCGATTGATTTCGCTGAAGACGCAGCAGCAGGAAGCGCTCGACAATGAACGTCAGCAAGCCGCCGAACGGGAGGCTTCGGCGCGCGCTGAGGCTGCCCAACAAACGCAGGCAGCCCAATTGGCGGCGCAGCAGCGGCAGCAGGCGATGCAGTTAGCGCAGCAGGAATCGGAACAGCGCGCGGCAGCGCAGAGGGCGGAAGCCGATGCAGACGCAGCGCGGGCGCAAGCCGCCGCCGAAGCTCGCCGGGCACAGCAGTCGGCCGAGGAAGCAAATCGTTTGCGCGACCAAGCCGTTCAGGAGCGTGAAGCTTTACGACAGCAATTACTGCAGCAATTCAACGCTATCTTGCAGACTCGCGAAACTGCACGCGGACTCGTCGTAAATATGAGCGACGTCCTGTTCGCGATCAATAAATATAACCTCACCGAAGACGCCAAGCTGAAGCTCGCCCGTCTTTCCGGGATCATATTGGCGCATCCCGGTTTGAATCTGCGAGTAGAAGGGTACACCGACAGTACAGGGACGGAAACGTACAACCAGAAACTATCGGAAGAACGCTCCGATTCAGTACGAGATTTCCTGCTGACCCAAGGCTTGTCGCCGGACACGGTGACCGCGATGGGGTACGGCGAGCAGTATCCAGTCGCTTCCAATGACACGTCCTCCGGACGCGCCATGAATCGCCGCGTCCAGATTGTCGTGTCCGGCGAGATCATCGGTTTCCAGATCGGCACACCGCCTGCGCCGTCCGGCCCCGATAGCAATGCCCCGGCCGCAGGCACTCCAGCAGCGCCGGTACCGCAGCAGCAGCCGCAGCAGCAACCGCCGCCGCAGCAATAGAATTCGAAGGCCCGAGGGAAGGCCTCCACCACCGCCGCGTTTCCGGATCGGGACGCGGCGGTCTTTTTGTATGATCGGACCGAATGATAACTCGACGAACTGCTTTAGCCGCCCTCGGAGCGAGCGCGCTGGCGCTTGGGGAAACGGCGCCGGAACGTCATATGTTCCTAGCGTTGAACTCTGTGTTGCTCGGTGGACGAGTGAAGTGGCCCGAATTTGCAAAGCTGGCTGCAAAAACCGGGTATCCGGGAACGGATATCATGCTCGGCTCTGCAATGGCCGAAGGAGCGCAGGCCACTAACGATTTGCTACACAACCTCAACATACTTCCCGCCGCTATCGATTTGCCCGTCGAGTTCCGCAAAGACGATACTGCTTTCGAAGAGTCGATGGCAAAGCTGAAACCGGCTGCGCAATTTGCCGCGCAGATCCATTGTCCGCGCATGATCACGTACATCTTCCCGTCGAGCGACACGCCGGCCGCCGACCTGCGCGCCACCTATAAGAAACGCTTCACGGCGATAGCACGGGTTTTAGCGGATTACAACGTGCGGCTTGGTCTCGAGTTCCTGGGACCGCTCGAGTTCCGCAAGAAGTTCAAGTATGAGTTCATCTGGCGCATGAACGACATGCTGGCATTTGCCGAAGAGATCGGTTCGAACGTGGGCCTGCTGCTCGATTCATGGCACTGGTATTGGGCGGGTGCAACCACGCAGGACATTATTCACGCGGGACGGAAACGCATTGTGCATGTTCATTTCAATGACGCGGCCCCACTCCCGATGGAGCAAGTCAAAGACGATCAGAGATTGCTGCCCGGTGAAGGCGTCATCAACCTGGTCGGCTTTCTGCGCGCGCTGCAGCGGATTGGGTACGACGACGCGCTCAGTGTAGAGGTTTTCGGACGTTTGAAAGATGTGCCGCCGGACGAGGCAGCCAAGCGCGGGCTTGAGTCCTCACTGGCGGTGTTCCAGAAAGCAGGCGTACCGGAAGGGGCGGGCTCGACGCAATCAGCCGCGGACCGTCTCGTGCTGCTGGCGAAAGGTCGCTCGAGGATCGCGGGCTGAGCGGTTTCCGGCGTGCTCCACGGCGAACCGCGTGGTAAGACTGCCGAGCGTTCCCAAGATGCCGGCCGCAAGGCGCATCGTCCTGTCCTTTCTAGAAAGCACCGAGCACAACAGACTGGCGCCGGTGAGGACGGCTGCACTACGCCATAAAAAGCCGCTGAATCCGCGATGCAGAGGGCGCGCGACGTAGGCAACCCGTCCGGCTTCCCTGTCCATAAAAAAGGACGCTGCGAGTTCACCCACCCGCCCGATATCTCCATACAGCCGTGTTGCAGGCGTACTGCCCACGATGTCGAACATGGATCCGGCCGCGGTCATTGCCGAAGCGCCAAACAGAACGGGAAGGCTGAGCCGCGATGCGCTCCAGAGCGGCACTGCCGAGTTCCCGACCAGCACGCCCGTGTAAGTAGCGAGGCCAAGACCCCAGAATCCTGCTTTGAAACCGGCTATTCTGCCCAGCGCGGTTTTGTGAAGAAGCACGGCCGCCGCGGCGGTTGATCCGGTCGCCGACAGGATCCATGCGCCCACATTCATTGGCGAACTCGGCCGGAACACGCGCAGCATATTCAGGAAGCGGGCTGGCCGGCCGAGATCATAGACGAGCAACGCACCGCTGAGGACCGTGCCGGCGGCTCCAATCAGATGACAGCGCCAGACAACATCCGAATTGGAATCTGCATCGCGAAGCTGCAAGGCAGCGCCTAACGCAAGCGATGCGCCCGAGAGCCCGCCGACATAGTAGTAGGCCGGGATAGCCCAAGTCCAGACCGACTTCTGTAGAAGCGGTCTGTCGTAGTAGGTCGGATCGTTCAGATCGGGCTCGGGTGCAACCTGATGCGCGGGGGCTTTGGCTAACTCGTGCGGATCTCCGCTTCCTTTTGCTTGCTGTTGCGACCCTTCTCCCGTCAGAATCGCCATGCCTGTGTCAATGCCGCGGCCATCTGTTGTTGTCATGCGCGGCCGTTCTTTCCCAGCAAAGCACTGCTCAAAGCGGCCAGCGCGATCCCCGCCGCCGTGGCCGCCATGGAAAGCCATGCGCCTTTCACGCGCTTCGTCGGCACCTCCGGATGCGGCGGAAGGTTGTACAACTCGGGTTTATCGACGAGGAGAAAGAACGCATTGAGCCCTTCGGTTCCCGGCTGTTCCTCCGCATCGGCGCCGTACAGATAGGCCTGTGTCAGGCCGCGCTGGTGCAGTTTCTCGACACGCTCCTTCGCGGCGCTTTGCAGGTCTTCGACATAGCCAAACTGAATGGAGGCCGTGGGACATGCCTTCGAGCAAGCCGGCTGCATGTCTTCGCGCAGACGGTCGTAGCAGAGCGTGCATTTCCAGGCGCGGCCATCTTCCTCACGACGGTCGATGACGCCGAACGGGCAGTTCACGATGCAGTAGCCGCAGCCATTGCAGACGTCCGGCTGCACGTAAACCGTGTCGAACTCTGTGCGAATAATGGCTCCGGTCGGACACGATTCGAGGCAGCCGGCGCGGGCACAATGTTTGCAAACGTCGGAATTGAACAGCCACGAGAACGCGCCATCCTGTTCCGGCAGGAGCGCTTTGGGACGCTCGATGAACGCGACATGCCGCCACGTGGATGCCCCTAGATGGACCGTGTTGTCGTAGGACATGCCCGAGAACATGAATCCGTCCTCCGGCAGTTGATTCCACTGCTTGCACGCAACTTCGCAGGCCTTACAGCCGATGCAGAGCGTCGTGTCGGTGAAAAAGCCGCGCGCGCGATTCGCCGGAACAGTGTGCGGGCTGCCGGGACCGATTTCTGCGGGCATCAGACGTTGCCCTCCTTGGTCTCCATTGCTTTGAAACCGTGTTTCGTTTCATGCTTACCGCGCGCGGGCGGTAAATCACGCTGCCGCATGCCGGGAGCCTTCCGAGTCCAAAACCAGCCGCTGGTGATGTGGCGGCGCCCTTTGCTCTTGCGGCCTGCAACGATGTCACCGGTGAACGCTTTCGACTCTTGGATCGAGACGTTCGGATCGCCCACGAACCCGATCAGATCGTTTGTCGAGTCGCCCGTCACCAAGCCCTTCGTGCCCCAATGATAGGGCAGACCGATCTGATGAATCAGCTTACCTTTGATCCGCAGCGGCCGCATTCGCAAAGTCACGAGCACGCGCGCTTCAATTTCCCCTCGCGCGGTTCGAATGGTCGCCCACCCGCCATTCTGAAGACCGCGTTCCGCCGCGAGTTCGGGCGAGACCTCACAGAACATCTCCGGCTGCAGTTCCGAAAGCCAGGCTACCCAGCGACTCATGCCGCCGGCCGTATGATGTTCCGTCAAACGGTACGTCGTAAGCACAAACGGAAACTTCGGATCGTCGTAAGGCCGATGATACGGATTCTCCTTACGAACCCACTCCATCCGCTCGGGGTTGCATTGCTGGCCGTAGAGCGGATTCTGGATCACCGATTCTTCCGGTTCGTAATGCGTCGGCAGCGGGCCGTCTTTTAACCCGGTTGGCACGAACAACCAGCCTTTCCCGTCAGCTTGCATGACAAACGGATCGATGCCGGAGATGGTCTCCTTGCCGCGAGCTTCTTTGATCGGCCGGTACGACGGAGCGCGTTCGACGATGAAGTCCGGCGTGTCGTAGCCTTGCCATCGGTTGGTGTTCTCGTCCCACCAAACCAGCGCCTTACGCTGAGACCAGGGCTTCCCGTCGGGATCTGCGGAGGCGCGGTTGTACAGAATGCGCCGGTTGTGCGGCCAGGCCCAGGCCCATTCACTCGCAACCCAATTCTGTTCCCAATAAGGCTTTCTGCGGTTCGCTAAGTTTTCTCCGTCGCGATACACGCCGGAGTAGATCCAGCAGCCGCAAGCCGTGCTGCCGTCGTCCTTCAACGAGGTGAATCCTTCAACGAGCTTGCCATCCGCCACCGTGAAGCCGTGGACCTCTTTCAGTACGGCTTCGGCACTTGGCTCCGCGAGCGGTCCATGCGTTGGATAATTCCAAGTCATGTCCCGAATTGGCCAGTTGCGCGGCTCATCGTATGAGCTTTCGTACAGCTTCTTCAACCGCTGGCCAAGCTTGTAAACAAAGTCCAGTTCACTGCGCGCATGGCCGGGCGGCTCGACCGCCTTTTCGTGCCATTGCAGCATGCGTTGCGTATTGGTGAAGGATCCGTCCTTCTCCGTGTGTGCCGCGGCCGGAAAGAAGAATACTTCCGTGCCGATGTCTTCCGGCTTCACTTCGCCGCGTGCAATTTCTGGAGCATCCCGCCAAAACTCTGCCGTCTCAATCAACTGAAAATCCCGCACCACCAGCCATTCGAGCTTGCGCAGACCTTCCCGTTGGAAGGGCCCATTCATCGAACCGACGGTGGGATTCTCACCCATCACGAAGTAGCCCTTCACGAGTCCGTCCGCCATATCGGCGACCGTGTTCATGTGCGAGTGGTCACCGGTCAGCATCGGGAGATAGTCATAGCACCAATCGTTTTCTTTCCTCGCCGCAGCGCCGTACCAGGCCTTCATCAAAGAGACGAAATACTTAGGGAATTCGCCCCACCAGCCTGAAGGCGAGGTGTTCAGGTGAAGATAGGTCTGCAGATCCTTATCGTGCTTCGCCTTCGGCATCGGCAAATAGCCGGGCAGCAGATTGTACAAGGTCGGAATGTCCGTAGACCCCTGGATGGACGCATGACCGCGCAACGCCATAATTCCGCCACCGGGCCGGCCCATGTTTCCCAGAAGAAGCTGAATGATCGCCGCGCAGCGGATGTACTGTACGCCAACGGAGTGCTGCGTCCAGCCGACCGCGTACACAAACGCTGCCGTTTTATCCCGGCCGGAATTCGCGCACAGCAACTCCGCTACGCGTAAAAACTGTTCTCTCGGAATGCCGCAGGTCTCTTCGACCATCTCGGGCGTGTATCGGGAATAGTGGCGTTTAAGGATTTGCAACACGCAGCGCGGATGCTGCAAAGTCTCATCCACATGTTCGGCCTGAATCGGATTGCGTTGTGTGGCCTCGCCCTTCTTGCCGCCCTCCTGCTCGCGTGAACCGCCCGCAGGTTCCGGATCTACGCCTTCATACATCCAGGTTCTGGTGTTGTAGGCGCCCTTGTCCTTTTCCCAGCCGCTGAAGAGACCGTCGTTATCCTCCGTGTCTTCGAACTTCTCCGAAATGATGACGGACGCGTTGGTGAAGTTCACCACATATTCTTTGAAGTAGCGCTCGTTTTCGAGGATATGGCGGATGAGGCCGCCCAGGAACACGATGTCGCTGCCTGCGCGGATCGGGACATGAATGTCAGCCACCGCACTCGTCCGCGTAAACCGCGGATCGACGTGGATCAGCTTCGCGCCTCGTTCACGCGCCTGCATCACCCAGCGAAATGCTACCGGATGACACTCGGCCATGTTCGAACCCTCAATGACGATCACGTCCGAGTTGACCAGGTCCCCCGGATATGTGGTCGCGCCGCCCCTGCCAAACGAGGTCCCCAAACTGGGAACCGTAGAGGAGTGTCAAATACGGGCCTGATTTTCGACCTGGACAACTCCCAGCGAGGTAAACAGCTTTTTGATGAGGTAATTCTCTTCGTTGTCGAGCGTGGCTCCGCCAAGATGAGCGATGGCCATGGTGCGCCGCAGCGGATTTTCCTGCTTGTCCTTGTCCTCCCACGTCGAGTCGCGGGTCTTCTTGACACGCTCGGCAACCATGTCGATGGCCTGCTCCAGCGGGATCGTTTCCCACTTTGTTCCATAGGGCCGGCGGTACAAAACGTGCTGCACCCGGTGCGAACCAGTCACCAACTGAAACGTCGAGGCGCCCTTCGGGCAGAGGCAGCCTTGGGATACAGGGGAACGCGGGTCGCCCTCAATGTCCAGGATCTTTCCCTGTTTCACATAAACGAGCTGTCCGCAGCCGACGGCGCAAAACGGACACACCGAATTGGCCACCTTGTCGGCCTCAACCGTGCGCGCCCGCAAGCTTTCCGTTCTGCTCGAGGCCGCAGTTTCACCCAGTGCAAACACGTCGCCGTTCTCTATCTGCCGCATAAGCGGCCAGTTCCGGGGTGACAGATCTTTGGGGGACATAGCCGATGGTGAGACCCCCAGCCGCGCCGAGGCGTTACGCCCGCATTACAATTGGTGCGATGTCCCTACTCGACACGATACAGAAAGATATGGTCGCGGCCATGAAGGCCAAGGACGAGGAGCGGCTGAATGCAATTCGGATGATCAAGGCGGCGCTGAAGAAGCTGGAAGTGGATTCGATGAAGCCGCTTACCGAGCAGACCGAGATGCAGGTCATGAACACGCTGCTGAAGCAACGGCGGGAAGCTGCCGAAATGTTTCGCAAAGGCGGCCGCGAAGACTCGGCGGCTAAAGAGGAGCGCGAAATCCAATTGATCGAGAGTTATCTTCCCGCCGTTGCGAGCGACCAGGATATGGACGCGGCGGTCTCCTCGGCCATGTCGGAGACGGGCGCCACTTCCTCGAAGCAGATGGGCCTGGTGATCAAAACAGCGCAAGCCAAACTGACAGGCAAGCGCGTCGATGGAAAAGCGCTGAGCGAACTGGTAAAGCAAAGACTGGGCGCATAAGAACCTCGCATGAGCACGCAAGCCAAACCGTTCAAACCCTTCGTCTCGAGCAGCGCCGAGATGCCGGAGCTCACTTTTCGCGCGCTCGCTCTGGGACTATTGCTGACCGTTATTCTCGGGTCGGCAAACGCGTATTTAGGGCTGAAGGCGGGAATGACGGTGGCGGCTACGTATCCGGCAGCCGTAATCGCGATGGCGGCGATGCGTACCTGGCGCGGCTCTCTGCTTGAAGAAAACATTGCACGAACCAGCGGCTCGATCGGTGAAGGAGTAGCGTCCGGCGCAATCTTTACGATTCCTGCGTTCCTGATGGTAAAGGCGTGGCCCTCTTTCTCGTTGCATGATGCCTATTGGAAGACGACGGCGCTGATCCTGGTAGGCAGCGTTCTGGGAGTACTATTCATTTCGCTCGTGCGCCGCGTCATGGTGGAAGATCCGGAGCTTCCCTTCCCTGAGTCGGTTGCCGCCGCGGAAATCCATAAGGCCGGTCAGCGCGGCGCGGACGCAGCCAAGTATCTGTTCTGGAACATCGGCCTCGGCGGCCTGGTGTTCATTCTGAGCCGCATTGGACTGTTCGCTTCCGAGAAGACTTTCAGCACCTCTGTGGGTACGCTCGGCCTGACGAAAATCCGCCTGGGGACCGCAGCATCCAGCAATGCGCTTGCAGTCGGTGGTTTCACCAGTTTCGATGCGCCGAGCGTCAGTCCAGCATTCCTCGGCGTGGGCTACATCATTGGGCCGCGGCTGGCATCACTGTTGTTTTCCGGGGGCGTCATTTCGTGGGGCTTGCTGATCCCGGTGCTGCTGTATTTCAGCGGCCCTCAGCTGCGAGCATTCATCCCGGCGAACGCGACCGCGCATGACTGGATCGGCATGGCGGGACTCGTGAACCGCTTCATCGTACGGCCGATTGCGGTAGGCGGGATGTTAGTGGGTGCCGTGTACACGCTGTTCCGTATGCGAAGTAATCTGGCTGCCGGATTGCAGCGTGCCATTCGCGACATGCGTCAGGCGGGCGGACCCGTGGTTCTGGAGCGTACCGAACGTTACATGAGTTTCAAGCTCGTGTTCGCCCTCATCGCACTGGTATTTGCGGCCATGATCGCTCTGTATATCGGCATCTCGGGACTGGTAGTTGCGGGAGTGGTCGCCGCCATCGCGATGCTCATTTTGGGATTCTTCTTTGCGACCGTGTCGGGCCATCTGTGCGGCACGATCGGTTCCTCGAACAATCCTGTTTCAGGGTTGACGCTCTCGACTCTGATCATCGCGGCACTCCTGATGTTGGCGCTGGGGGCTGGCGGACCGGGCGGAGTGGCGGTCGTGCTGGGCGTCGCATCGGTGGTCTGCGTTTCCTCGGCCGTCGCGGGGGAATTGCTACAGGACTTCAAAGCCGGGTACATTCTGGGTGGAACTCCCCGGAATATCCAGATCGCCGAATTGATTGCGGTGATCGTCGCGAGTCTCATCATGTATTTCCCGCTATTCCTTCTACAGAGCGGAAACATTCACGCGGGCGGCATCGGTTTCGGCGGGGCGGAACTGCCGGCTCCACAGGCGGGGTTGATGGCGTTGTTGGCGCAGGGAATTGTAGGTCATGACATGGCGTGGCCGCTTCTCGTCGTAGGCGTATTCTTAGGGATCGGCATGATCATGATGGGCATCCGCAGCCCGATGATCGTGTCCGTGGGCATGTATCTTCCGTTCGGGACGACATTCGCGATCTGGGTGGGCGGCCTGTTTCGATGGGCAGGCGAAGCGATTGCAACCCGCCGCGGTTATAACGAAGCCCAACGCGCTCGCGTCGAAAACACCGGGGTGCTGATCGGCTCGGGACTCATCGCGGGAGAGGCGATTCTCGGGCTGCTGTGGGCCGGCTTGCAGTTCACCCCGAAGGGATTCCTCGATCGTTTGCAGATATTCCACAATCCGTCTTATTTGATTGGTTTGGTCGTGCTGGCGTTACTCGGGTTCGTGATGATCCGGATACCGCTAGCGAATGCCGGGTCGAGAGACGAACCAGCGCCTCCGGTCATGTAGAACGCCTCTAGACGTTCGCACTTGCACAGATTGGCGGAACCTGTGAGGCCCCAGCACGCAAAGCCGGCGCGGATCGCCAGACGTGCGCTATGTTGCGCATCACCAGTCCGGAGTCAAATTCAACGGACCCCGCCGGAAAACGCGTTAGATCTTCAAAGTAACTCGAATGCACGTGTTCCACTAGGAACGGCGCAACCGTCCACGCTTCGGTGATCAGGCACATGCCGTCCAAAAGCCCGCCGGCTTGAGTATCCGAGTAGCCTAAAGAACCTGATTCGAAGAACGCAGATGCTTCCGCGATCGACGCGAACACGGACGTTTGCGGAAAATCAGGACAGGCGGCGCCCGCAAGGTCGATCGTCACGTTGCCGTCCTTCGAAAACATTCGCAACGAGACCCGCTGCCCGTCATCTTCAACTTGGAATTCCGCCGCATGATGCTCGCCTGGGAAAAGGCGGCCTCCTGCCAGGCGGTTTATTAACGACGAGCTATCGCGACGATTAATATAGACACCTTCATGAAGACCCGTTGTATCCTCCCACTCCACCGCTACACGATGCGCCGCATTTTCGCTCGCAACACCCAGCCAGCTCGGAAGGTAGCGCGGCCGTACGTGATCCAGGTTGATCAGACAAACTCCCGCAATCGCATATCCTTTGTGCAGTTTTGGCTTAAACGGAGCCGGTACTAAGCTCTGCATGACGGCAGGATCGACCTTGAAATTGACTAGCAATCGTCGCCGAATCAAGCCCGCCAGTTCCGGAAGTCGCATGCAGATGATTTTAGAGCAGGCGGCCAACGCATTCCTGGACTCGGGATGAACAGCCGTGGGCTCGGGCGCGCGGATTCGGAACACTCTCGCTATTTGTGTGTATAATTGAGGCAGCGGATACACATTGCATGCGGACCAATATCGTGATCGATGACAAATTAATGCGCGAAGCCTTAGCGGCCACTGGTCTAAAAACCAAGCGGGAAGCTGTCGAGATGGGCTTGCGCGCATTGGTTCGCTACAGCAAACAAGCTGAAATCCGCCAGTTTCGCGGAAAATTGCAATGGCAGGGTGATCTCGAAGCCATGAGGAAAGACCGTTGATTTTAGTCGATTCCAGCGTTTGGATCGACTACTTTAACGGAGTGAACAACAGGCCGTCCGACCACCTCGATCGCTTACTCGGACGCGAGCCGGTTTTAATCGGCGATCTGATCCTTGCAGAGGTTTTGCAAGGATTTCCTGGCGAGAAGGCATTCCAGCAAGCGCACAAGCTGCTCGCTTCTATCGATGTCGTTGAACTCTGCGGGGAAGAAATTGCGGTTCAGGCTGCACGGAACTTCAGAGCGCTTCGTGCAGCGGGGGTAACCGTCCGCAAGACGATCGACACCATCATCGCCACCAGTTGCATTGCGAACCGATACACACTGCTCCATAACGATCGTGACTTCGACGCCTTCGTCCGCCACCTCGGTCTTCAGGTCGCTATTTGATCAATTACCCATCTGCGCGCGGATATGATCCCGCTCCATCCCCAGCTTTCGGCCTAGTCGCGTGAACGCGAACCACACGAACGCCAACATCGCTGCGAATGCAACCAGCAGATACGGGCTCCCTAGAAAATACAGCGCGGCCGGCGAGCGGACGCCGAACCCAACGGCCCCCAATGTGGGACCGCCGCCGACCCAGCATGCAACGATCGCGGGCATCAGCAGCGGGGCCAGCCACCGAATGCCTAGCACTCCACATCGCTTGCCCTCCAGCGCGCGGATTAGAAACTGCGCACACGGTTCCCCGCGTCGCCTCCGGCCGGGTCCAGATCGCAACAAGCTCCAGCCAATCACGCATACCGCGACCAGCGCCCAAGCCGTTCCGGCCAACACCCAGGCCTCCCGAAGCGCCACCAGGTTGCGAATGAAACCAACCACCGCCAGCAAGGTACACGCGAGTAGGCTCCAGTAGGCGATCGCGCCCCGGATTTCCCGTTTCCTTGCCAGCCGGCAAGTCTGCCCGGTATCGATTGCCCCTTCCACTTCCTGCGACCTCCAGATCTGACGTTCGAAGTTATTGCCCTCCATGAGGACCTCTCTTAACGGGAATTCGGCCCAGAGCCTTGCGGCCGCGATGAATCTTCGTAGCCACATTGCTCGCAGACAGGCCCGCGATTTCGGAGACGGCTGCAGCGGTCTCACCTTCGAGATAGAGCAACATGACTTGACGATCCAGCGGCTTTAGACAACGAATGCGCTCGAGCAATCGCGAAAGGAGGTCACGATTGCGCTTCCGCTTCGCCATCGAGGAAGACCGGCTCAGTTTCGAACGCATCCAGTTCGACCAGTTGCTCCGTTTTACGCAAACTGCGGCTGATGTAGGACGCGGCGACGTTGTGCGCAATCCGGTATGCCCAGGTCTGCAGGTACAGCGGCCATCGAACAGCTTCAGACTACGCCAGAGTTCGACATGAATGTCCTGGACCAGATCACGGCGTTTTCTCCGGATCTGCCTCGTACCCGCGTGCGAGCCGTTGTATAGCGGCGCCACACAGCCGGCTCGCCTCACTGTACAGATCATCTTGACGGGCCAATCGGCCTCCTATTCCCAACAGTCGCGCGCGGCGCCGCGATTCTTACATAACAGTGAAACGAACGAGCCCGGATATGATGGCTCGTGGCCTACAGAATCCTTCCTTGCCTGCTTCTCGCTACCGCTGCACTGCACGCGCAAGGGCATCCGCCCCTCACAGCGCGGCAAGTCATTTCACTGATCCAGCAGCATAGCGGCGTTTCCTGGGACGGCCCTACCGTCGACACATTCAAAGCAGGCGACCCAGACACGCCCGTGACCGGAATCGCGACCACCATGATGGCCACCTTTGACGTGATCAAACGCGCGGCGGCCCAAGGCGCGAACCTGGTGATCACGCATGAGCCGACCTTCTACAGCCACCTCGACACGACGGACGAACTTGAGAAGGCGAACGATCCCGTATGGCGCGAAAAAGAGACGTTCATCGCTGAGCACCACATGGTGATTTGGCGTTTCCACGACCACTGGCACCTGATGCATCCGGATGGCATTCTTGCGGGCATGGAGAGCGCGCTCGGCTGGCAGTCGTACAAAACAGCGTCAGGGCCGAATCTCTACGTGATGCCGGCCGCCAGTTTGCAAAACCTCGCCAGGCAGATCAAGGATCGCATCGGCATCCGGGTGCTGCGCGTCGTCGGAGATCCGGCATTGCAAGTGACGAAAGTTGCATTGCTGCCTGGGGCGGCCGGAGAGCAGGCACAAATCGATCTTCTGCGGCGTGACGACGTGGAAGCGCTCGTGATTGGCGAGATACCCGAATGGGAAACGATCGAATATGTGAGCGATGCCGCGTCCGAGGGGCGCCACAAAGCTCTTATTCTGATGGGGCACATTCCTTCCGAGCAAGCCGGCATGTCGCATTGCGCGGACTGGCTCAAAACATTCATCAACGGCGTGCCGATCACGTTCGTCGCGACAAAGGAGCCATTCTGGTTGCCGTGATGGCGGGGCTGCTCGTTCTCCTGGCGCTCACCGCGGGAGCGCAAGTCACGACTACAAAACGAGCGAGATCGATTGGACCGGCAGAGTTAGAAGTGACCTCAGAAGGTGTTTCGGTGTTCGTCCGCGGACGGGAGTACGCGATCGATCCCACCCAGCTACGAATGTCTCCAAGTCAATGCGAAGAAAACTCGGCACGCCACGCCTGCGCCGCGAGCGCCGGTAAGAACTGTCTGGCATGTATTCAAGAATGGCAACCCATTGCCTGGGACGATCCACAACAAATCCTGTACATTGGCGCCAGCACGGGCAGCGGACATAACCGGCCGTGGATGCTGCTGGCCTTTGCTCTGCGCTTCCGAAAACTGAAGCAGATCGGCTCTTACGAGGGCGGTGGGTTCGATGGAAACGGGTCCGTTTCTGCTTCCGGACAATATCTTGCGTACGTGCAGTACGAGGTGTGCGGAGTTTGTTGCACGGAGTCGCAGATCGCGGTGGTGAATCTGGGTACCTTGAGGTCCCGTGTTTTTCCCATTCCCGCGCAGGGCGACTACCGCAGTTTGATCCAGGAGTTGCGCTGGACGAGGCCAGCAACCTTGTTCTACCGAGCAACCCAGACAAGCGAGGCAGCCTGCCGCGCGGGCGGACAACTCAAACCGCGCACCCGTTCCGGACTCATTGAGGTTGCGGATTCGTTGCGGTGATTGGAACTGGCGCGCTCATTGGGATGGCGGGTAATTAACGCCGCAGGACGAGGAAAACAAGCCGGATCCAGAGCGATACTGCTCCCATAGTCGGATGGCCAAACGCACGGACAGAGTTCGTTGAAGCCAGGGCCGTTCGGGCGCAAGTGTTAACAAATCAACTATCTCAAGCGGATCCACCTGGAATTACGGCCGAAATTTTTTGTGCGTATCGTCGCAACCGCCGCCAGGCACGTCCTGTCCTAAGGCTGAGGTTAGAAAACATGAGCACTACGACAATTGGCGATGGCATGGTTGCGCTAGCGTTGGCGGGGGGCATCGTCGCCTATCTCTACATGCAGCACCAGGCCAGGCAGAAGAAGCTCGATATTATCCATCAGGAGCGAATGGCGGCAATGGAAAAAGGAATACCTTTGCCGGAGTTTCCATTGCAGCCGGCCGAGCACCGTCGTCACAACGATGCTCTCGTTCTCCCAATTCTGGGCATGGTTCTTTTCACGCTTTCGATCGGCGCCATGATTGTGCTCTATCTGATTCTTCCGGCGTCCTCACACAGCTTCTGGGTGGCCCCGATACCATTCGCCTTTTTGGGAGCGGGCTTCATCGCCTTCCATTTGTTATCGGCTAAGATTGCGCACTAGCTCCTGTGGAAACTGATTCGGAGCTTGTGGCCCGCACCCAGAACGGTGATCAGCAGGCCTTTGCAGAACTCGTTGCTCGCCATAGCACGCTCGTGTTTCGCCTCGCTGTTTCGATCTTGGGCCGCGAGTTTATCCCCGAAGCGGAAGACGTCACCCAAGAGGTGTTCCTGAAGGTGCACGACGCAATTAAGTCGTTCCGGGGCGAGGCGGCCTTCCCCTCCTGGCTCTACCGCATTACGTTCAATCACGCGCTGAACCTCAAAGAGAAGGTTCGCTTCCGAATCCCACACGGCGACGCGGCGGTTCTCAATCGCGCCGTGACTTTGGATCCTGGGCCGGATCGGCAAGTGGAAACGGCACAGCGCGAGCAAGCCCTTGCAGAATGCATTCAGGCACTCCCCGAGATCTACCAATCTGCCTTGCGGCTGTACTATTGGCTAGAGGCAGGAGTGGACGAAGTGGCTCAACTGCTTGAAGTTCCGGAGAATACGGCTAAGTCGTACCTGCATCGCGCCCGACAACTTCTGAATGGCATGCTAAAGCAGAGAGGATATTCTTGTGACTGAGAGGGACCCTCGCGAAGCCGAGATGGATACTTTGCTCCGGCGTTCCATGTCCGCGCCGGTACCGGCTCTGCCGCCGGATTTCAACCAGCGCGTACTGCGGAGAGTTCGCCGAAGTACGAAGCCGCTCAACCGATATTCCTGCGTGCTTTTCACCGGCTACGGCCTGAGCGCGCTGGTAACATCCGCGGTGATCATGCGTGGCGGAGGGCTCGGTTGGGGGCCAATAGCGGAAATACTTACACCGCTTGCGCTGTTCTCGGCCTGGCGGGTCGCTCACACAACTTTGCACCGCGACGCCACATAGTTCCGGTTACGTTTTTCTCAGAACGAGTATTTTGTAGGCCCAGGATCCGGCTTCCCCCTCATCTCGCTCATTTACCAGAGTCGAGCGCCGACGGAAGTAGTCCATATCGGCGTTGCCCTGCGGGAACAAATCGCCCAGAACGAAGTAACCGCCGGGTTTGAGTGCGTCGAAAACAGTCCCGTACGCCTTCAGTCTTTGTCGGCCCACGTTATGGAAGACAAGGTTAGATACGGCGAGATCATAGTGCGCGTGCAATTGCAGCGGTTGGGCCAAGTCCTGCTTTAGGAATGACGTGCGGGATTCTATTCCCAAAGCGTTCATCAACTTCGCCGCTTTGTGGATCGACATATCAGACATGCTGTCATGCGTGAATAAGTCAACACCCGTGATCCGGGCTTTCGGAAAACACTTAGCGGCAACGTACATTAGAAAGCCCAGTCCGCACCCGGCGTCTAAGATCTGCAGAGGAGCCGCGGAGGGATAGAGAGGTTGTCATAGCATTGAGAACGCTTTTTCAGCGCGCGTTCTGATATCGTTTGATTCCTCCGGCGTGGAGTGATGGTACGTCCCGAAATCTACGTCCACGTGTTCGATCTGGCTGTCGTACGCGCGCAGATCCGAAGGGATGACATCAGATTCCTTACCGTTGATAGCTCCCATGATTTGAAATCTCCTCTGTTCCCATCTTGGGTCCATGGAGCCGTTCTGGTCTTGGAAAAATCGGAAATCCTTACTCGGCGGACACCTCATTTGCCGGGATCGTGGCGGCATTTGCGGTGTAGGTCGTCAGATCGATCCCGGCGAACGAGCGGAATTCGTTTGCAAAATGAGCCTGATCGCAGAACCCGCATTTAATTGCCAGTTCCGCCCACGGGACTTCCGCACCAGCCTGCAGTTCCCGCACGGCCCGTTGGAACCGCCGTAATCGGCACCACACCTTTGGCGTGAATCCGACTTGCTCCCGGAACAGCTGTGACAGTCGTCGTTCACTCCAGCCGCTACGACGGGCGATTTCTGCAACCGAGAACTCGTTCGAGTCTCGCTCAAACTGCTCTAATGCAAACTTCACCGCGGGATGCGGACCCCACGGACGCGCAGTGCGTCTCATCGTAATCAGATCCACGAGGCAGTCCTCGAGAATACGCAGCCGCGCTTCCGGAGAGGAACGCTCAAGCATGCGACTCCGAATGGTATCCGTCCAGCCAGACCATATTTGGTCGAGCGGGATGCTTCGATTGCTGATGAGATCGGCACGATCGCCGATAACTCCGGGCATTATGCCAGGCATGAAGAATACGCCGGCCAAGCCGACAAGATCCGCAGTGGCAACGATTTCGTAAACGGAACGTTGACCCGCCATTAGCGCGGGTGCGGTGCGGCGGTCCGGCAGATCTTCCGAGCAGGCGGTGAGGAAATCTCGAGACAAACTCACCACGATATGTGCACAACCGCCGGGAAGAATGCGTTCGCGCCGGTCTTCGACGAACGGAGTGCTCTCATACCAGAGACTCCGTACAAAATGTCGTAAACGATAGGCCGAGGTGCGTTCGATGTAGGGCATCGCGCGTGTGGCAAGGTCATCATAGCGCACGCCAGAACCTGGCCGGCAATGCTGCCGCATCCTCGGTTGGCGATTGCGGAGAATCCGGAATTTGATCCTCTAGAGATCGCCCGCACGTCGGCCCAATTACCGATTGCCGACGATACACCCTCAAGCGCCCGGCGCTTTTCATGGCCGCAGATCTAGACCTTTGCCGCGTCTTTCAGAAGCTGCGATGAGCTGTCCCATAACTGCCGAACGATTTCTCCAGCCGGCTCGGATTTGGCTAGCTTCGCAGACTGGCCAGCCCACATTTGCATGCGTTCGGCATCCCCGGCCTTTTTTGCCGTGTTTCGCATGGCTGCGGTTAATCCCCGCTGAACGGGGTATGCCGCTGGAGTTGGACCGATCATTGCAGCGCGTACATACGCGTTGACCACGGCGCGTCCCGGGCGTCCACTGAACGCACGTGTCACTACCGTCTCGTGTGCTTCGGTCCGGGCAAGTGTATCCGCATAGGATGCCGGCATTGTCGCTTCAGGAGCGCGTAGGAAGGCCGTTCCGATCTGCACCGCGCTTGCACCCAAGATCAACGCCGCCGCTATTCCTCTTGCATCCGCGATGCCGCCTGTTGCGATGACGGGGACGTTGACTGCATCGACCACTTGTGGCAAGAGCGCAACAAGGCCGACCGCTTGTCGCTCCGCTTCGTCCGGATGAAACGCGCCGCGATGCCCGCCTGCCTCACCACCTTGCGCGACCACTGCATCCGCGCCCGCCGCCTCAGCAGCCTTGGCTTCGGCGACCGTAGTGACGGTCGCGAACCAGAGGATG
This sequence comes from uncultured Acidobacteriaceae bacterium, assembly GCA_963795905.1. Classification (GTDB taxonomy): domain Bacteria; phylum Acidobacteriota; class Terriglobia; order Bryobacterales; family Bryobacteraceae; genus Bog-105. Next base: position 787,304 of record CAWCJG010000008.1, read on the forward strand.
CCCCGTGCCTTCAACTCGGAAACGAACTTCGGCTCGTATAGCCCCATGATGGAGGAAATGACTTTCGGCGCAGCCTCTAACATCGCCTCACACTGCGCATCGAAGTCGTGAAGAGGAGTATCTCCAGCTTGCGGATGAACGGGAGGACCCCAGTTGGTGAGAAACTCGCGCTGACGGTTTTCGAGTTCGGCGTTGCGTATCGGGGGAGGATCAGGAACCCAGAGATTCAGTTGAAAGTGGCCTTGGCTTTTTGATCGAAATTCTTTGCTCCAGGCGAGGATTTCATCGGATTTCATCATCAGAGTGCCGCACGCACCGAGCCCGCCGGCATTCGCCACGGCAATTGACAACGATGGTGGACAGGCACCGGCCATGGGTGCAAGCAGGATCGGCACACGGATTCCAAGCCAATCGGCAAAGTGCCGAGCGCGGGCTAGTAGGGGCAGATTTGACGAGGTCAGCATCAGGAAACCTCCGCGAAAGGATTTCTCTTCCTAGTTTGCGCGGATCACCTACGACGACGTGGCCAGATGCGAGCCCGCGTGGTCTCATGACGAAAAACGGAAGAGCGCACAGCCGCCGCTCCGTGAGGGACTGGACCTCCGTAAGTTTTTCGAATAGCGTTACGGACTAAAAGGTCAGTTTCAACGCCAACTGAATCTGCCGTGGATCCCGTGCGTTTAGGATGTGATCATATAGCGAGCTCGTCAGGGAAGTGCTCAAGCCGGTAGCCGGCGCGCCCTGAGCGAAGTTGGTGTGATTCGTAGCGTTGAAGAATTCGCCGCGGAGCTGCGCCTCGACTCTCTCGGTAATCTTCGTGTTCTTGAAAATCGAAGCGTCCCAGCGGAAGACGCCAGGCCCTTCAATCTGGCCCCGGGCGGCATCGCCTTGACGTAACGGCGGAACAGCCGGGGTGCATTTGGGATGGGTCGCGTCGCATCCCGCGTACGCGAAAGCCGCTGGATTAAACCACTGCGTGATCGTATTGGGCGCGCCGGCATTCGGATTCGCGATCTCATCGGGAGGATCGCCTGCCCAGCTATTGCCGCACGTGCCGAAACCCACATAGTCTTCGTGACAACTTACCGTCGTAAAGTCGTAGTGAATTCCGGTGGTCACATTAAATACACCCGATAGCTCCCAGCCCCCCAGAGCGTGCCCGGTGAATCCGTGCTCTTCCTTAAAGAACGGCAGGACATATACATAAGTCGCGGTCAATACGTGCCGCCGGTCAAACACCGAGTTGCCCCAGTCGCGTTTGAGATTGTAAGTGTCTTCGGCGCCGCGGAAGTTCTCGGAAGCGTCTGTTAAGTCGTGCGACCAAGTGTAGTTCACAACGATTTGCGAGTTTCCGCTGAACCGCTTTTGGAACTGCGCCTGCAATCCGTTGTAACTCGACGTGAAGGCCGAATTCCACATGTTGATGGCGTCGTACCCGGGGTACGGCCGAACGTAATTCAGCAATTGGTAATCCAACGCATGGAAATAGCATTCGGAGTTGTTGTACTGGGCGCAGTACCCCGGAATGCTCTGGAAGGCCAAGGGTCTGGGCATGTTTTCGTCGATTATGCCCATTAGATGCCGCCCTAGATTGCCGTAATAGCCGACATCCAAAATGATCGAACGAGTGAATTGATGCTGAATATCGAGATCGAAACTTTCCGTGTAGGGGATCTTCCAATCAAGTGGATTGGGTCCGTAAATAACCGGCGGCACAACAGTCGTTGTCGCACCTCCGCCCGCCGTCCCTGTGGGCGACGACAAGCTCGTATTGCTAAAGACTGTGTTCGCCGGAGAGATTCCCGGATTACCGCTCTGGTAGCTTATCTGGTTGTCGATCGAATTCGAGCCATAGAACAGACCGAATCCACCGCGGATGCTCGTTCTTCCCTTGCCGCGCGGGTCCCACGCAAAACCGAAGCGCGGCGCAACGGCATCGTCGTTCGGAACCAGGGATTTTCCGAAGGGCGAATTGTGACCGGCTTGAATATACCCGGGAAGTTTGGTTGGATCCTGCGCGGAAAAATAAAAGCCGCTCGTCGGATCAATCGCCGGCGCGGTGGCAGCGTTATAGAGCGCGGGATCGAACGTGCTGATCAGATTGTTCGTTGAAACCGGCGCATTCAATCGCGTCCAGCGCACACCGTAATCAAGCGTCAGATTCGGACGGATGCGCCACTCATCCTGAGCAAAGGCTTCGAACTCCTTCTCCGAAACCAGATAACGGGTGGGGCTTTGCGCCTCCGTGAAACGAAATGCACGGCCAAGGAGAAAGTTCGCCCAGGACTGCTCAAACGTACTGTCTGCGGCAGCGCAGCCGGCTGGCGAAGATGGCCCGCAGTTGGCCAAATCGGTGATTGTAAACGATGGATAGTTATTCGAGTTCTCGTCGTGATTGTAATAGTTGAACGTAGCGCCGAATTTCAGCGAGTGCATACCGAGAACCTTCGACACGGTATCAAAGATGGTCTGGTCTCTATCGTAATCACGGTAAGGTCCGAAGCCCGACAATCCCTGACCGTTCGGAAACGATAGTTCGGGAACTATGGCCCCGCTCGATGCGAATGGTAGCGTTGGGCGGATATCCGGCGAATTCGCCAACGCCATCGTGCCGATCGGGTTGCTTGTGATGCCGCCCCAGGAGTAGGTGTAGCCGGCATCGTTCAGCAAAGTGGGTGAAATCGTCGCAGTCAGGTGCGCAGAAAACATGTGGGCCGGAGTGTTGCTTGTGGTCGTGGCCACCCCGGGCAGGCCCAATCCAGTGTAGAGGCCGCCGGGTTCTTGCGTTGGGATGGAATCGTCGCTATAGCGGGCGAAGACCGCCACTTTCTGTCCAAAGTTGTGGTCGACCCGGATCGCCTCTTCCCGATAGTAATAGAGGTTCCGATTGGCGCTCACAAGTACGCCGTCCGGTTGATTTGCCGCAGGCAGCTTGCCGTAAATGTCTTTGATGTAACCCGCCGCTATGGGATCGATACTCGAAACGGACGTGCCGAGCGCGATACATGAGTTGCTCGCATTGTAGGCAGTGCAAACTGGGAACGGAAGATGGCCTGCCATTTCGGCGGCGGTGGGAAGTTGGCCGCTTGTGAAAGTCGTATAAGTGATGAAGTGGCGCCACTCCTGGGAGTAAAAGAAGAAAGTATTGTCCTTTTTAACTGGTCCGCCAACCGTGAAACCCCAGTCGTTCCAGCGGAGCGGCGGCCGCTGAAGGCCCGCGCTGTTGTTAAAGAAGTTGTTCCCGTTCAGCTTGTCATTCCGGAAAAACTCGTAAGCGGACCCGTGAAAGGCGTTAGTGCCGCCCCGAGTTACCACGCTGACTTCTCCCGCGGACGTCCGTCCGTGCTCTGGGAGGAAGTTTGAGCGTAACACCTTGAACTCCGCAATCGAGTCGATGCTCGGATAGGCGTAAAGAGTGAGGTTGGAACCGCGGTTCAGGTCTTCGGCGCCATCGATCATCCAGCTATTCTGGGACGGGCGATTACCATTTACGACGATGTTGATCTGGTTCGACAGTCCGGTCGGGTTGGATGCTCCAACGTAGAGCTGGTCCGTTGCCATGTTAGAGGATACGCCGGGCATGAGAGTCACCAGTTGCACGAAATTGCGCGAGAGTACGGACAATTCGCGGATCTCGTTTCCAGTCAACAAACCGGCTGACGTGTTATCTTGCAGGTTTACCTCGACCGGCGGCGCGTTGACCGTAACCTGTTGGGTCTGAGATCCGACTTGCAGAGTAATGTCGTATACGCGGCGATCGCTTAGATTCAGCATTATGTCGTTGGCGACATAGGTAGCGAAGCCCCGGGCATCGACAACGATCTTATAGTGGCCGATGGGAAGCAACGGCGCGTCGTAAGACCCGTCGTTGCCGGTAGAGAGTTTACGCTCGGTAATATTGCGATCGGTGTTAATCACCTGAACAGTCGCGCCGCTAATGACTGCGCCCGTCGGATCGTGGATCGTACCACGAATATCGGCCGTTATCTCCTGGGCGAACGACGAGAACGCAATCAACAGCATGGCCGTAACCCCGGCTGCGATTCTCTTGCAGTCCATTATTTCCTCCCGTTTGGTTTCAACTACCCTTGGCATGCGATATGGCAGCAGGACCCGCTGGAGAAACTGAGTAGATTTAACCCATCACGGCGAGCCGCCACCTGAAAATGCCCGTTAGTATACACCAAATGGGGTGTTAGCAACACCAAGCCGTGGTGCCGCATGCTCGCTTGGCGATTCGGACAATCCGGGATTTTATGACTGACTAGAGATCGCCCGCACGTCGGCCCAATTGCCGAACACCGCTCGACATTACCTAGCCCGCGCCGATTGCAGCCTGACAACCTTTCGCCGCAGCCACCACTCGGCGACTATAAGGTTTGGAATCCAACAAAGCCAGGCAACGGTGATGTAAGCCACGTGAAAAGAGATGTGCGCCACAAAGAGGAGCATAGGCAATTCAATCCGCAGCGTGACGCCAGCGAGCGCTAGCGCAAAAGTACGAACCATCCACTCGCGGTGGAGCGGGAATCGCTTTGTGCGTGCCGTTCCGTAGCCCATCCGGGCTGTCCAGAACCAAACAGCCGCCAGTAATCCGAATCCTGCGTGAGTGGCCCATCCTTCTTCCGAGTACATGGATAATGCGAGCCCCGCCACGGACGAAGCGGCAACCGCCAGCAGGAATGTGCGACCTAACCACCGATGCCACTTGCGGTGCGTGTGCCGAAGCCGAGTCGAGAATTGCCAAGGGCCAGTGAGTAGAGCTAACGCCCCGCCGGTCGCGTGAACCTGGAGCAATAGAAGACGCTGTGAGAAGTGGCCTTGCGATGGTGGCACGATCAGGTAGCGAACGATCGCGTAACCCGCTACAGCAACACAAGGAAGAATCCAAATAGCCCAGATCCAGGAGACACGGTTTAGCTGTTCCTTGTTTACTGTCGGCGTGATGGTCGAGGACACTCTTCTGATACGCAAATGTGGCGAGGTTCGTTCCCGTACATGCGCCTTGATCACAGCATGCCCAGGCCGGTCCGGGCCTGATCCCGTTGAGCCCCAATTCGGTTCGATCTCAGTCTCTCCGCGATCCGCTTACACGGTTAATCAGACTGGCTACGTAACCAGCCCCGAAACCGTTGTCGATGTTGACGACCGTAACATTGCTCGCACAGCTATTCAACATCCCAAGCAGCGCGGCGAGGCCGTTGAAACTGGCGCCGTAACCGATGCTCGTCGGAACCGCGATCACTGGGCACGATACAAGCCCACCGACCACACTTGGCAATGCTCCTTCCATGCCGGCACAAACGATCGCAACACGCGCCTCCGTCAGCCGCTCGCGGTTATACAGAAGGCGGTGAATGCCCGCCACGCCGACGTCGCAAATTGCCTCCACGTGATTGCCCATGGTCTCGGCCGTGAGGTGCGCCTCTTCGAGTACCGGGAGGTCGCTCGTCCCGGCGCAGACGGCGGCAATTTTGCCCTCGCCGTGAATCGTCCGATCGCGCCAGACGCGCACGACGCGAGAGGCGGTGAAGTATTCCGTTTCGGGCGCAAGCGCAGCCACGCGTTCGGCCATTTCTGCGGTTGCGCGCGTAAGAAGCAGGTTAGCGGATTTAGCCAGCAGCGCCTTCGCGATGGCCGCCACCTGATCGGGATGTTTTCCCTGCCCCAGTATGACCTCGGGCATGCCGTGCCGTATCTCACGGTGATGATCCACTTTGGCGAACCCAAGGTCTTCAAACGGCAGGTGGCGTAGCTCGCCCAAAGCCGAATCGATGGTCATGCGTCCATCGCGGACCTGGCTCAGGATGTCGTGCAGACGGTGAGTATCCATTTTGGTGCGGCGGGTACTGCGCGTGCAGCATCCCTTAAAATGGTAACGTCCCGCGTGTATGGCTCGATTCTGGAAACGGCTGCGCTTAACTCTCGACATGATCAAGTTCGAGCACTCGGTCTTTGCGCTTCCCTTCGCGCTAACCGGCGCGTTGCTTGCGTGGCGCGACGCGGCGTTCCACTTACCGGGCCTGGCGATGCGGTTTCTGTGGATCATCGTCGCCATGGTGACGGCCCGTTCGGCTGCGATGGCCTTCAATCGCGTTCTGGATGCACCAATTGATGGCCGGAACGCCAGAACCGCTGGGCGGCATCTGCCCGCCGGGTTGCTTTCGGTTCGCTTTGCAGTAGGGTTCACGGTTATTGCATCCGCTGCCTTCATCCTTGCCGCGGGTATGTTAGGCCGGGTTTGTTTCGTGGCCGCGCCGCTGGTCCTGGCAGTCTTATTTTTCTATTCGTACACGAAACGCTTCACCATGTTCTCCCATCTGGTGCTTGGTTTCTGCCTTGGGATCGCGCCCGCGGCCGCATGGGTCGCGCTGAGAGGATGGCTGGACGCTCGAATTTTGTGGCTGACGGCCGCCGTCATGTTCTGGACCGCCGGGTTCGATGTCATCTATGCGTGCCAGGACTATCAATTTGATTGTGAGAGCGGACTGTGTAGCATCCCGAGACGGTTTGGCCTTTCGGGAGCACTCCGGATTGCCCGTGCCCTGCATCTGGCGATGATCGCCTGCCTGGGGCTGCTTGCCTCGCGGTTTCACCTCGGTTCCCTCAGCATCGCCGGAATCAGTATCGTCGTGCTGCTTCTGATTTACGAGCATCGCCTCGTAAAGCCGGATGATTTTTCGCGGGTGAATGCCGCATTCTTCACGGTGAACGGGTACGTCAGCATCCTGTTCTTCGTATTCTGGGCCGCTGACATTCTCGTCCATCGAACTTCTATTTCTTTATGACCTCCACTCTGCCGCAGATTGAGGATCGCCAATTGCTGCCCGTTTGGGAGAAGCTGCAATCGGCTGAGCGCCTTTCGTACGAAGATGCGGTCACGCTCTATCGCAGCTCGGATCTCCTGGCCCTCGGCTATATGGCGAATACAGTTCGCGAGCGGATGCATGGCGATATCACTTACTTCAACGTGAATCGCCACATCAATCCGACTGATGTGTGCGTCGCGAGTTGCCGCCTGTGCGCATTCGGGAAACATGCCAAGGACCCGAAGGCCTACACGATGAGCATGCAGCAAATCTGGGATGCGGCCGGTCAAGGCTATGCCGAAGCGGTGACGGAGTTTCACATTGTTGGTGGGTTGCATCCAGAGTTGTCGCTCGACTGGTTTTGCGAGATGATTGCGGGGCTGAAGGAGCGCTATCCTGCGGTCCATCTGAAGGCGTTCACGATGGTCGAAGTTGCCTACTGGGCGCGACGGGCAAAGCTGTCGATTCGGGAGACGCTTCTTCGTCTTAAAGCGGCGGGAGTCGATTCCCTGCCCGGCGGTGGCGCTGAGGTCTTTTCCGAGCGCGTCCGGCGCATTATCTGCGACCACAAAATCGACGGAAATGAGTGGCTTGAGACTGCGCGCACTGCGCATCAGATTGGTCTCAAGAGCAATTGCACCATGTTGTATGGCCATCTGGAATGCGCGGAGGATCTGGCGGATCACCTGGTTCGTTTACGCGAAGTACAGGATGAGACGCGCGGTTTTGTAACGTTCATCCCGCTGGCCTTCCATCCGGCCAATACCGCATTAAGTCACTTGTCCACGACGACCGGCTTCAACGATCTGAAGCAGGTTGCCATTTCGCGCTTGGTGCTGGACAACATCCCGCATATCAAGGCGTACTGGATCATGATGACGCCGGCGGTGGCCCAGATTGCCCAACGCTTTGGAGCAAACGACATCGACGGAACAGTTGTCGAAGAGAAAATCTATCATGATGCGGGCGCCACAACGGAACAAAAGCTGCGACGGGATGAACTGCTGCAATTGATCCGCGCTGCTGGGCGTGAACCGGTGGAACGCGACACCGCCTACCGCCCGGTTATGCGTACGGAAACATCATTCACCGTGCTGGTCTGAGATATACTGGGGGTTCATGATTCGGAACCATCACGGCCATCATCACCATCCTTTGGTGTATTAGCGGCGTGCCTCGTTCCAATCGCGATTAACAGGTTCGTAACAGGCCCGCCGGTGTCAAACGGCGGGCCTTTTCATTTGGAAAATAAATGAGCAGTGTGTTGGATTTCGACAAAGCGGATGGCCTGATCACAGCAGTAGTGCAGGATGCGGCGACGGGCCGCGTGCTGATGGTTGGCTACATGAATCGCGAAGCATTCGATAAAACGGTTGCCACCGGGCACGTTACGTTTTTTAGCCGGTCGCGCCAAAAGCTGTGGACAAAAGGTGAGAGTTCCGGCCACTTCCTGAATCTCAAATCCATTCAGACGGATTGTGACGGCGACGCTTTGCTGGTTTCTGCGGACGTAACGGAAGCGGGCGTTTGCCATAACGGCTATAACAGTTGCTTCTACCGCACACTTCAAAACGGCGCCTGGATAGAAACGGAAGAGAAGGTGTATGACCCGGCCGCGGTATACGGAGCGAAACAGTGAAGCTGAAACTCGGCATCCCAAAAGGAAGCCTTGAAAACGCGACCATCGACCTGTTCCGCCGCGCCGGTTTCAATATCACAACCAGCAGCCGCAGCTATTTTCCGGCGATTGACGATCCGGAGATCGAGTGCATGCTGATTCGCGCGCAGGAGATGGCCCGCTACGTGGAGGATGGGGTCCTGGACGCCGGACTCACCGGGCGGGACTGGATCGAAGAGACGGAATCGCAGGTCGAGAGCATCGCCGATCTCATCTACGCCAAGCAGAGCTTCGGCAAAGTGCGATGGGTTCTGGCGGCGCCCGAGAGTTCGCCCTATCAGTCCGTGAAGGATTTGGAGGGCAAGATCATTGCGACGGAACTCGTTTCGACAACAAAGCGGTACCTCCAGAGAAACGGCGTCAGCGCGAAGGTCGAATTTAGCTGGGGCGCAACGGAGGTGAAACCGCCTGAGTTGGCGGATGCAATCGTGGAAGTCACCGAGACCGGCTCCTCCTTGCGGGCGAACAAGCTTCGCATTCTCGAAACTGTGCTCGAATCGAACACGCAGCTCATTGCGAACAAGGAGTCCTGGCAAAACGAGTGGAAGAAGCGCAAGCTGCTCGATGTCAAGATGCTGCTCGAAGGTGCAATCAGCGCCCTGGGCAAGGTGGGTCTGATGTTGAACGTGCGATCGCAGGACCTGAAAGCGGTGCTGAACGTGTTGCCCGCGTTGAAAAATCCCACGGTTTCGCAGCTCAGCGATGGCGAGTGGCACGCTGTCAACACGATTATTGATGAATCGACCGTGCGCGTGATTATTCCACGCCTGAAGGAAGCCGGCGCACAGGGAATCGTGGAATATCCGCTGAACAAGATCGTGATGTAGGCATGATTCGGATTGAACAGTACAGTTCCGGATCACAGGCAGCAAAGAGCGCGGATTCCGACTTCGGCGTAGATGCGGCCGTCGCGCAGATCATCAAAGACGTGCGCGAGCGCGGCGAGGAAGCCGTTCTAGAGTATGCGCGCAAGTTCGACGGACTCGGCGACGCCGATTCCTTACGAGTTTCGGAAGAGGAATTAAAGTCCGCAGCCGGATCGCTCAGTCCCGAGTTCCGGGAAGCGGCGACACTCGCGACGGAGAACATTCGCGAATTTGCGAAGGCACAGTTGCCGCGAGATTTTCTGCGCGAATTTTCGCCCGGACGGAAACTTGGCTGGATCGTACGGCCGCTTGATGCGGTTGGTTGCTATGTGCCATCCGGGCGCTATCCCCTGCCCTCAACACTCCTGATGACGGCGGTGCTCGCGCAAACCGCGGGAGTGAAGCGAATTTGCGTGACATCGCCGCGGCCGTCGAAGGAAATACTCGGGTGCGCACACTTGCTCGGCATTCGGGAAGTATTCCGGGTCGGAGGAGCGCACGCGATCGCAGCCCTGGCCTATGGGACCAGCAACATTCCGCGAGTCAACCGCGTGGTCGGACCGGGAAACGCGTATGTGGCCGCTGCAAAGCGAATGCTGGCGGGCACTGTGGGTATTGATTTCATTGCGGGGCCCACGGAAATCCTCATTCTGGCTTCGAGCGGTGATCCCCGAATTATCGCGGCAGATATGCTGGCCCAGGCCGAGCACGATGTGACGGCGTGCGCAATGTTGTTGACGGATTCGCTTGATCTGGCCACGAACGTCGCCGCGGAATTGGAACGGCAGCTTGCGACGTTGCCGACAGCCGAGGTAGCGGGCGCGGCTATCAAAGGACGGAGTCGGGTTCTGGTGTTCCCCGACATGCAGTCGGCCGTCGATGCCGCCAACGAAATCGCGCCAGAGCATTTGAGTCTGCACGATCCTTCGCTGCTTGATCGAATATGCAACGCAGGGACGGTGTTTCTTGGCCAGCACACGCCTGAATCCGCGGGTGATTACGCCAGCGGCCCCAGCCACGTACTGCCAACCAGCGGAGTGGCGCGGCAACGAGGTGGCCTATCCGCTACAGACTTTGTGAAGGTAATCGCCGTACAGGAGTTGTCGCCGGCAGCGCTGTCTGAGTTAGCGCCTGCGATCACCACACTTGCGCGCGCGGAAGGTTTAGAGGCGCACGCTCGCGCCGTGGAGGTTCGATCTGCGTGATACACAACTAAACGGCGCGGCTACGGCGCCTGAGCAGCGCATTTTGAAGCCTCGCCAGGCGGTGCTTGACATGGCGCCATACCATCCACCCTCAGGCGGCCGGCGCAATAAACTGCGGCTCGACTTCAACGAAAACACGGTGGGCGCGCCGCCGCACGTGCTCGACTTCATTCGGCGCTACGTTACGGCGGCGGATCTGAGCATGTATCCCGAGTACGATCATGCTCTGCCGGAACTGGCCGAACACTTCGGGGTTGGCGCGGATCAGCTCACGCTGACAAACGGCACGGACGAAGCGATACAGCTTCTCGTCAACACGTTTGTCGACGATGGCCAGGAAGTGCTGTTACTGCGGCCTTCGTATGCCATGTACCGCTTCTATGCTCAGCTCGCGGGAGCACTCGTTGAGGAGATCGACTATCGGGAAGGAACACTCGCTTTCCCAACGGACGAACTTCTGGCGCGGATTACGCCTGGGACCAAAGCGGTACTCATCAGCAATCCCAATAATCCGACGGGCACTGGAACCAATCTCAACGTCATTGAACGTATTCTCCGGAAAGCCGAGAACGCGGCCGTTCTGATCGACGAGGCATATTTCGAATTCAGCGGAGTGACCGCGCTGCCGCTGATTCGCTCGTATCCAAATCTGTTTGTCAGCCGCACATTCTCAAAAATATACGGCATGGCCGCGATGCGCTGCGGCTGTCTGCTGTCGCAAGCAGTCAACGTTGCCTACCTGCGCAAGGCGCAATCGCCCTACAGCGTAAATATGATTGCGGCGATGGCGGCTCGCATTGCCGTGCAAGAGCACAAATTCATCGAAGAGTACGCGCTGGAGGTTCTCGCCGCCCGCGAATTGTTGTACGTCGGGCTCGAGCGGCTGAAGATTCCGTACATCAGGAGCCAGGCAAACTTTGTGCTTTTCCAGGCAGGTGAGCGCGCCGTTCCCATCCGCGACGAATTGCGCACTCGCGGTGTGCTGGTGCGCGATCGCAGCTATGAGCTTCCCGGGTTTGTGCGCGTGACTGTCGGTACGCGCGATCAAATGCAACGTTTTCTCGACGAATTGGAGCAGATTTGGTAATCGTCTTTGACATGGATGGGGTGCTGGTGGAGGTTTCGCGATCGTACCGCGAAGCGATCCGGGAGACGGTACGCCACTTCACAGGGGAACCCGTCTCGCATGACCTTATTCAGGATTTCAAAAATGCGGGCGGCTGGAACAACGATTGGCTGCTATCGCACCGCGTCATTTCCGATCGCGGCGTCAAAGTCGAATACGCCGACGTGGTTGAATACTTCAATCGTGTTTTCCTGGGCGAAAATGGCGATGGCCTCATCCGTTACGAAGAATGGATGCCCGCCCCGGGTATGCTGGAACGCCTGAGCGAGGCGGCGAAACTCGCCATCTTCACCGGGCGCGCCAAGTTCGAGGCGGATGTGACGTTGAATCGTTTCGCGAAGAGCATCCCATTCGAGCCGATTGTTTGTGACGAATCCGTGGAGAAACCCAAGCCGGCGCCGGATGGCCTTCTTTTGATTAAGCGGCGATTCCCTGACGAGACTATCTGGTATCTCGGCGACACTGTCGACGACGCCCGCAGTGCCCAGGCAGCGGATGTTCCGTTTATTGGCGTTTCCACACCGCACAACCCGAGACATGCCGAGATCAGTGCAATTCTGAAAGGCTATGGCGCGTTCACGGTCATCGAGGACATCAATCAGCTTCCGGCATTGGTACGCGATGCAGTTACCGCGAACGCATGAGACAGGCCTCGATCGAACGGAACACGAAAGAGACGCAGATCAGCGGATCGCTGCTGATTGAGGGCTCGGGACAGTACACGATTTCGACCGGCGTGCGATTCCTCGATCACATGCTGGAGCTATTTGCGAAGCACGGCGCGTTCGATCTTACGCTGGATGCAAAGGGCGACCTGGACGTGGACCAGCATCACACGGTCGAGGATGCGGGCATCGTCCTTGGGCAACTTTTTTCGAAAGCCTTGGGCGATCGTAAAGGGATCAACCGCGCCGGCTACTTCGTCCAGACAATGGATGAGACGCTTGCGGTAGCGGCCGTGGACCTGGGCGGCCGGCCTGCGCTGGTATACGACCAAAAAGTCAACGTGGTGCATGTGGGTGATCTGCAAGCGGAGCTGCTCGAAGACTTCTTCTCTGGTTTTGTCAATCACGCGGGCGCCAATCTGCACGTAAAGGTGATGTACGGGCGATCGAATCACCACAAGATCGAAGCCATCTTCAAATGTTTCGCGCGTGCCATGCGGTACGCGTGTTCGACCGACGAGCGGCTGAAAGATCAGCTTCCGTCGACTAAGGGCCTGCTGTGAAAACGACCATCGTCGACTACGGTGCGGGCAATCTGCGATCCGTACAGAATACGCTCGACGAACTCGGCTTCTCTTACGAAACCACCAGCGATCCCGTCACGGTTGCTCACGCGACAAAAATTGTGTTGCCGGGTGTCGGGCACTTCGGACAAATGATGCGCGCGATGGACGAGCTGGGCTTGCGTGAACCAGTGATCGAACGAATTCGCGCCGGTGTGCCGTTTCTTGGAATCTGCGTCGGTTTACAGTGTTTGTTCGAGACGAGTGAAGAATCGCCCGGAAGCCGCGGACTGGGCGTCTTTTCCGGTGAAGTGAAGCGCTTTGTGGGGGATATCCGCGTACCGCATATGGGTTGGAACTCCCTTGCACTGCTGCGGCCATCAAACCTGTTGCGCGGCTTGCCTCCGGAGCCGTTCACTTATTTCGCCCATAGCTATTACGCGCCGATCGCCGATGCCACCGCGGCGACCTGCACCTATGGCCTGCCCTATTCGGCGGTGCTCGAGCTCGGCAACATTCATGCAGTCCAGTTCCATCCGGAGAAGTCGGGCCCCGTGGGCCTGCACGTCATGAAGAATTTCATCGAACTCTGATGCTGGCGAAACGAATTATTCCATGCCTTGACGTAACCGGTGGACGCGTGGTCAAGGGCATCAACTTCGTCGGTCTGAGGGATGCCGGCGATCCTGTGGAACTGGCTGAGCGCTACAACCTGCAAGGCGCCGATGAACTGGTTTTTCTCGATATCACGGCGTCAAGCGATGCGCGTGAAATTATGGCGGACGTGGTGGCGCGCACAGCCCGAAAGGTGTTTATCCCGCTTACAGTCGGCGGCGGCATTCGCTCCGTTGCGGATGGCCGCAACATTATTCTCGCGGGCGCCGATAAGGTGAGCGTCAATACAGCCGCCGTGCATCGCCCGGAATTGATTCGGGAATTGAGTCTCGAGTTTGGCGCGCAGGCTGTCGTGTTGGCCATTGATGCGCGGCGCTCCGGACCGGGTAAATGGAACGTGTTTACCAAAGGCGGCCGCTACGACGAGGGAATCGATGCGATCGAGTGGGCCCAGCGCGGCGAGCAACTGGGAGCGGGTGAAATCCTGTTGACCTCCATGGATACGGATGGCGTGCAGACCGGTTTTGATTGCGAGCTCACGCGAGCGGTTTCCGAAGCGACTACCGTACCGGTCATTGCTTCCGGAGGGGCCGGCAAGCCGGAAGATTTCGTAGCCGTCCTCACAAACGGCCTCGCGGATGCGGCGCTTGCGGCATCGATCTTCCACTACGGTAAGTACACGGTAGCGGATCTGAAGAGCCGCATCGCGGCAGCGCACGTTCCCGTTCGGCCCTAAGTTAGGGCACCCGGTAAGCTGACCCGGGCACACACGCGATACACTGCAAGCGGAGGAGACAACCCGTTGATACGCCACGCCGCTTGTGCCGCTCTGGCTTTAGCGAGCACGCTGCATGCGGCCGGTCGCCACAATCGTGATGAGGGCGCGCAGGACGTATTCACGCCGGTTGCTTTTGACCAGCAGCGGCTCGGAGGGGTGCTCGCCACGCGCATGCGCGCCAATGTGGAAGGCTATCTCGAAAAGGTCGATCCGCACGAACTCATCGCGCAGCCCGTATCCGCTGGTTTGTTTCTCATCGCGGCATCAGAGTCGTACGCGTACAACCCGGACCCGAATCTCAAGCGATCCGTCGATAGCGTAGCGAACGCCATCGTCAAGAATCCTCCAGCGGAGATCGACCCTCTCGGAGAGGCCAGTCTGCTGGCGGGCCTGGTTGCCTACAGCGAAGAAACCGGACGCGATGACACGCTGGATGCGGCGCGTAAACTGGCCAATGCGCATTTACAGAATGCCGATCCCGTGCTGCTGGGACCGCTGACCACTTTGTATGAGGTCACTGGTGACGAACGGTACGGCAATGCAGCGCGATCTCTGGCCGGCAGAAACCCGCCGCAAGAGGAACTCGACCGTTTCGTTTTCGCCTCGGGGTTAGTGACTTACTATCGCGAGACGGGCGACCAAGCGGCCATGAAGAAATCCGCTCAGTTGTGGCACACGGTTCATCCGAACATAGCCGGTTCGCCCGACACAGGCGGCAACACCTGCCTTACGGCTGCATGGTTCGACTGGACGGCCAACCTGCTGCGGGCGACCGGCCAAGCCGAATACGCGAACGCCGCCGAAACCACGCTGTATAACCAGATCCTTGCGGCGCAATCGATTCAATCGGGCGCGGTTTACGGAACAGTAACTCTTGCGGGCGAGAAGCAACAGGCTGCGGCAACGAACGACTGCGCGGCAGCAGAGGGTTGGGCGCTGGCCGTGCTGCCGGAGGTTTTATGGGGACGGCTCGACAACGGGATTGCAGTGCTGAATTACACATCGGGCCGGGCGTCCTTCCGACTGCGGCATCGCACCACGGTGCAGATCTACGCCGAAGGGGATTACCCACAAAGCGGAAATATCCTGCTGCATGTGGAACCAAGCCGTGAAACCCGCTTCCATTTACTGCTCCGGGTACCACCCGAAGCGCGTGACTTTGAAGCCGAGGGCGCGGGCAATCGCCTGACAGCGAAACCGGGCCAGTTCGTCGATATTGCGGCAGATTGGAAGAAAGGCGATACAGTCCACATCACGATGGATCTGCCGGTCATTCAGATTTCGGATCCACAACAGCCGTCGCTGACAGCGCTCAAGCGCGGACCGGAAGTGCTGGCTGTAACAGGGACGAGTAGTGGAAATCTGAACAGCGTCGCCTGGGCGGCAAGTTCGGCCACCGACGTAACGACTGTTTCCGATCAAACACTCCAAACCAGCGGCGTTTGTGACGGCGCGCCCGCGCAACTCTCTTTAATGCCCTTCGCGGCCACGACCGGAAGCTACCGCATCTGGCTGCCCAAGCACTGAATCGGCAGGCTCGCGGATTTCCGCTCGAGTCCAGTAACTTTCGAACAATCCAGACATCGCCTCCGCAAGTCCGTCGTGTTCAAATACAACAGCCGTCCAGGACGGCCTGGTCAGCACAGGATCGAGTACAGCGAGCAAACCCGACTTACCGTCAAACAGGGCGAGTTTGAGCGGGAGCCGGTCGGCGAAGCGGATGTCGACTCCGACGCGGCGGTACTCGTTGAGGCGATGAGTGTGTGGGTCATCGAGAGTGCCCGCTTCAATGAGGAGACGGCAGCGCACGCCGCGCATGGCTGCGTCGCGAACAAGCTGCTCGTCCAAGGGATCGACGGCAAAGGGTGGACGCGAGAATTCATCGTACACGCGGGTAACGCCCGCCAGCATGCGGCGATAGTGCACCGCCGTTTGCGTTGGATCATTCACGACATTGAGAAAATCGAGGCTGCCGGTCCCGCCCTGGCCGCACTGGAAGGCCGATCGTAAGATCGTCGATAAGTCCGCTCGGCGAGCCGCGCTTGTTCAGCCAGCTCATTTTGGAGTGATCTGGTTCGCCGCGCCATGAACGCCGGTATTGCCAGACTGGGATCGACCGCCGAGAATAGCTTTGTCTTTTCCTGGATGACCTGCGCAAATCCTTTTTCGACCAGACTGTCGAGCACTTCATAGATCTTCTGCCGCGGCACATGGGCTCGCGCGGCTAGTTCAAGGGCTTTGAATCTCGGATGACCCATCAGAACGATGTACGATCGCGCCTCGTACGCATTCAAGCCGACCTGCTGCAGGTTGCGCCAGTTCACCTGATAATCGATTTGCCTGACTTCCGACGTTTTCACGCTGCGGGCAAACATATCACAAACGGCCGAACAAACGAGGCCGAATTCCGCATCAGATATTTCCGAGGGAGATAAGTAATCTCCGGGGACGGCCTACTCTCTCTCAAAGACTCGAAAGCGTTTTCATCATGCTGGGATCTGCATCACCGAGCAAACCGCAACTTCGCGCTGCCCGTCTTAAATGTGGCGGGTGCTGAAAATCGCTGAGCTGTCGGTCTCGCATTACGTTCCTGGGTGCTCGGCCGTTCCCGGCTTCGCGCTGGCACGAATTGGGCGACTTTGCGCCGAACGTCATAGCGGGTTCCGCATCCGAATTGCAGCGCCTGATGGAACGCATGGACCTGCAGACACTGGACTTGCCGTCGGTCGATCATGCGGTTTTCGTATTGACAGAAGTTGGTGACAAGCCGCTCGCGGATACATGCGCGTCACACTGTGGCAG
Organism: uncultured Acidobacteriaceae bacterium; assembly: GCA_963795905.1. GTDB lineage: Bacteria > Acidobacteriota > Terriglobia > Bryobacterales > Bryobacteraceae > Bog-105. Next base: position 804,411 of record CAWCJG010000008.1, read on the forward strand.
CGGTTCGGTGTGCCGGTATACGAAATGTATCTCGGAACAAATCGGGAGTTGCTGGCGCGTGAATGCGAGGCGCAGGAAGGCTGGCATGTGGAGCCGGGTGTTCATTTTTTCCTCCAAAGCGGGCAATTGGCGCTCCAGGCGCGTGACAGATTATTTCCGACCGGACTGACCAGCAGACTCGAAACAAGCCCTTGCTCGTGCGGCCGCCCAGGAATGCGTATTGTTCCGGCGAGCGTGCTGCCTCAGGTCAATGGTTCGCGCCGGGTTGCCAGCGCCTGACATCCGGTCGCGGGCATCGCATTAAACTCTTAATGTGCATGCATTTCTGCTCCATAACGGCGAAATCCGCGACACGCGCGAACCGCTTCTGAAACCTGGACAGGTCGGATACCTGAACGGCTGGGGTATCTTCAGCACGCTGCGCGTCAGCGATGGTGTCCTGTTCGCGTTCGAGCGCCACTACGCGCGGATGCAGCGCGATTCCGTTCGGATGCGCGTTCCCCTGCCCTACTCGCCGGATGAACTGTATGCCGTACTGCAGAAACTAATCGAAGCCAACCAAGCCTATAAGGCAACGTTGCGCCTCAGCATCGTGCGAAACAAAGGTGGCATGTTTGAAGCGCCCAACCAGGAAAGCGAAACCGACCTGATCGCCTTCACGGCGGATCTGCGCAATTGGGGCGGAAGCGTACGCCTTAGCTATTTCCCAAACGGCCGACACGGAGCGTCTCCGTTTGCGGGAGCGAAGATCACCTCCTGGGCGCAGAACCTGACCTGGTATGAGGATGCGCATGCGCGCGGTTTCGACGAAGTAGTTCTGCTGAACGAATTCGGTCAAGTGAGCGAATGTACTTCGGCTAACGTTTTCATTCTCACCGACAACGAAGTGATCACGCCGCCGCTGGCCACGTCGGGCTGTCTTGCGGGAGTCACCCGCGCCGTGCTGCTCGAGGAAATCAACGTCCCCGGCCTGCGCATACGGGAAGCCGAATTCACACCCTCTGAACTGGAAGCGGCAGATCAAGTGTTTATCACTTCGACCACGCGCGACCTGCTGCCGGTGGCGGAGGTAGACGGTGCAGTACTGAAACAAGCACCAGATCGTCTGTCACAACTACGGTCGGCATTCGTCCAATATCGGGAACGATACACGGCGGCATCAGCGCACCGGAAACATCGCGTTCTTGCATGAAAACACCTCTGCTCCGCTGCACGACGTGCGGTAGTTCGAATCTTCGCCGCTCCAAGCGACAAACGACCGCCGAAGCTTTTCGCATGATTCTCGGCGTGTACCCTTTCCGTTGCCTGGAGTGTGGAGCGAGGCAGCACATCAGTGTGTGGCTGATTTCGAAACTGGGGACCGCCAAGTGCCCGCGGTGCTTGTCGCCCAACCTGATTATCTGGCCGGAGAAGTATTTCCGGATGAACAACTGGCGCAGCCTCCTCATTACGTTTGGAGCGCATCGTTACCGGTGTACGGCGTGCCGTTATAACTTTCTGAGTTTCCGCCCTCGGCATGGGAATGAAGATCCGGCGATGCCCGGAATCCTCGCGCACGATCCTGTGGTTTCGGAGCATGCCAGTGGTCAGTGGTGAGCGCTCAGGGGCTGCGCCCCAGTGGTCAGTGGTGAGTGGTGAGTGATCAGAAAAAACGAACCCAACCCAGTGCTGAGTGGTCTGTAGGAACGAACCCATGTGATCCAGTGATCAGGGGTGAGTGGTCAAGGGTCAGTGTCGGAACGAACCCATTCGCCTCGGCAGCGCTGTTTGAGGGAACGAACCCATAGAAGCATTGTGATGGCCCTCGCGCATCTCTGGCGTCCCGGCGCTTACGCCCCCGCGCTCAGTTTTGACGGAAAAGATACACGCACGCTAGGCAAATATTCGATTGTCAAAGAGCAATCCGAGTTACTCGCCGACGAAGCAAGAACGAACCCACAGGCCGAAGGCCTATGCCACAGAGTCCGGCGTGCGCAGATTTGAGGGAACGAACCCATCGCTGATTGCGGTGCATTCTTCCGGGGGAACGAACCCATTCGCGGCAGAAGCCTTTTTTGTTGGAACGAACCCAGTGCTAGCCGCGGGGGCATTCTGTGAGGCGGCGAGTTCCTGGAGTTTGCGCTCCTTCTGAAGTTCGTGGAGAGTTTTGAACGCTTTATAGAAGCTGCGTTCGGCGCGGCCGTGCATGCGCTGGGCGGCTTCCGCCTCACGCGGTTGCGGGCGTTCCGCGCTGAGGAACAGGGTTTCGAAGCGGCGGTAACGCTTCATCAGCCAGTAGTGTTCTGCCATCTCCTGCACGAGCAGAGCTTCCGTCTCGTTCGCGGGCCGGTGTTCGTTGAAGAGAGTCGCCTTGAGGGCATCGAGCTCCGCCGGGTCCTCGCTGGCAATGACGAGGCGGCTTGCATAGAGGCCGTGCTTGAAACTGTTCTGGCTGGAGATCGCTTGCCCGGCTTCAGTTTTCGGTCCGCTGCTGAGCTGCGCATTGGCGCGGTTGGCTTCGAGGCGAGCTTGAGAGAGGCCGGCTGGGTCAACCGGCTGGCTGATTTCGTGGCGCTGATTCTTGAGGGCGGCACGCTCGGCGGCGCGGCGCTGTTGACGAGTTAAAGACATGTTCGAATAGTCCTTTCACGCGCGTTGTCGCATGAAGACCGTTCGGGCGGAGTTCAAAAATCCGGGTAAGTCATGAGGGGTAGGGGAGTTAGGAAATTTGGGGCGGCTGTGACCGGCCGTGCGTTCGGGCGGCGGTAGAGTAGGACAGCAGCGGTAATCAAGCCGCATCACTCGATTGGCGGCATCCGTGTAACTGCCGTCACTTGTGACTGTTCGCATCCGGGTCTGGACCTGCCGACATCACCGCCAATAAATAGGTCCACTCCGGTCAGTAACCCGTGACTGCAGGCCACCCGGACACTCCGGATGTCCAACTTGGGATTATCGGCAAGAAACTCCTTCTTAAGTCGTGCAGGCGTAAGCCCAACATTTTCGCCAGGATCAAGAAACTGGTCCGGAATGTGTACCCTCTTGAACTCCAAGATTACAAGGCGGAAGAAAGCGGATACAGAACGGCCGGAGCAGCTCCCATAAGCGGACCATTCGCGGGCGGCCATGTCCCTATCCGGCATGAAATACATGATTTCTAGATTGGGATAAAAGGGTCTCAGTTGTTCGTTCATGTCTTCGCATAGGGCCTTAGGCACACCTTCAACTAGGGGCAGTAAACTACCAAGAACAAACTGCCGGGTGGAAGTCGCCCTGCAGGATGCGTTGCCTCTGTGCTCATGACAGTATCCGGGCCACCACACCAACTGCATTCTGTATGGACGCAAACCAGTGTTCTCCGGTCGTTCTCGTGTATCAGAACGTGACAACAGCGCGAACACGATGATTACTGCCAAGAGTACAGGCAGTCGGAAATGTGCCATTTAGCGCAGTCCTTTCTTGCTGGTGACAGCCATCGTGAGCCAATTCGTAAAGCTTGAGCTTGGGTGAGTTCCGTTCAGATTCCAGGTCAAAGCTCCGGTGAGCGTCGCGCCATTCACGTTGAAAGCATAGCTCGTTTCACGGCCTGTGCAGCGATAGAAGCTGAACACGGCGGAATCGCCGAGCCGTAGGTGATGTTCGTCACTCCATACAGACCTGCTCAACGTCGCGGGCGATGACTAGTTCTTCGTTCGTCGGAATGCAATACAGCGCGATCTGCTGTTATCCGAGCTGATTCTGCCTTCCTTCGCTACTGTTTCCCGATTGCGGCATCGTGTCGATCTGCATGCCGGCCCATTCCATCCCTTCGCAGATACGCGCGCGAATGTGAGGAGCGTGCTCGCCGATGCCGCCTGTGAAGACAACTGCGTCCGCTCCCGACATCGCGGCCAGATAGGCACCCACATACTTCTTGGCGCGGTAGCAAAATACCTCGATCGCACGTGATGCTTCCTCGAGCTCGCGAATATCGGAACTCTTCTCCGACAGTCCCAGTAATCCGGATTTGTGATTCAAGATGGATTCGACTTCGGCCTGAGTCAGATTCTCCTTCTCACCGATCACACCGGGAATACCCGCGTCGACATCGCCCGAACGCGTCCCCATTACGAGCCCTTCGAGCGGGGTCATGCCCATCGAGGTATCGATAGATCGGCCGTGCTTGATGGCTGTCGCCGAACAGCCGTTGCCTAAGTGCAGCGTGATGAGATTGGCCTCCGCCGGAACCCGGCCGGTAAGCTCGCAGTAACGCTCCAAAATGTAGCGGTTGGAGATTCCGTGAAATCCGTAGCGGCGCACCCGATGTTTGCGGTACCACGCATACGGAACCGCATACAGAAATGCGCGTTCGGGCATGCCGTGGTGGAACGCGGTGTCAAATACCGCAACCTGCGGCACACCGGAACCGAGGACCTTTCGGCACACCTCGATCCCCTCGATATTCAGTGCGTTGTGCAGCGGCGCGAGTTCAGCGCACTTCCGAATGCCATTCAGCATCTCATCCGTGATCACCACCGATTCGGAAAACAATTCGCCGCCGTGAACCACGCGATGACCCACCGCGTGAATCTCCAACCCGAGATTTTTCGTGACCTGTTCGAGTTCGGCGTGCAGGTCCCGCACGGGTTCGATGACTCCGTGCCGCAGCCGTTCGCCGCCCGAGATCACCTGATATTTCAGACTCGAGCTGCCGGCGTTCAGGACGAGAACGTTCATCGGCTAATAGGGCCACTTCCAGTGCAGTATTTCGGGTTTATCGACGCCGTTGGCATAGGCAAAGGCGCGGCACAGGATCTGCTCGTTTTTGTAACGCTCTTTTGCATGCGCTCCGGTCACCTGGAGGCTTGGCACGCGGTCGATCACATCCATTGCAATGCTGAAACGATCGATCTGATTTTGAATCGCCAACTCGAGGGGAGTGTTGATATTGCCCTTCTCTTTATAACCGCGCACGTGAAAATTCGCGTGATTGGTGCGACGGTAGGCCAACCGGTGAATCAGCCAAGGATAGGCGTGGAAGTTGAAGATGACGGGTTTATCGGTTGTGAAGAGCGAGTCGAAATCGCGGTCGTTCAATCCGTGAGGGTGTTCTGTATTGGGCACCATGCGGAATAGATCGACGACATTCACGAAGCGAATCTTCAAATCGGAAAACTCTTGCCGTAAGAGCGCGGTTGCGGCCAACGCTTCTTGCGTTGGAACGTCGCCGCAGCAGGCCACGACCACATCGGGTTCACAGCCTTCATCGGTACTCGCCCAATCCCAAATACCGATACCCTTTGTGCAATGCTCGATTGCCTGCTCGATAGTGAGAAATTGCAGGTGGAGTTGTTTATCCGCGACGATCACATTGATGTAGTCTGTGCTGCGAAGACAATGGTCGGCGACGGACAGAAGGCAGTTCGCATCGGGCGGCAGATAGATGCGGGTAACTTGTGGGCTCTTGTTTGCGACGACATCGAGGAAGCCGGGGTCCTGGTGGGTAAAGCCGTTATGGTCCTGCCGCCAGACGGTTGAAGTGATGAGCAGGTTCAACGAGGAGACTGGAGCACGCCAGCTCAAGCCCCGGCTGATCTCCAGCCATTTGGCATGCTGGTTGAACATCGAATCGATGACGTGGACAAAGGCTTCATAGGTCGAGAAGAAACCGTGCCGTCCGGTCAACAAGTACGCTTCGAGCCATCCTTCGAGCGTGTGCTCGCTGAGCATCTCCATCACACGACCATTGACGGCAAGTTCGGCGCCATCGGCATCTTCGGGAAAGTATTCGCCCAGCCATACTTTCTTGCTCGCTTCGTAGATGGCGTTCAACTTGTTCGAGGCTGTTTCATCCGGGCCGAGGACGCGGAAGTTGTCTCGATTGATGCGCAGGATGTCGCGCAGGAAACGGCCGAGGGGCGGCGTATTCTCCACTTCTGTCGCGCCGGGCTTCACGTCTGTAACGGCGTACTCGCGGAAGTCGGGCAAGCGGAGGGCTCTGCGTAGCAAGCCACCATTCGCGACCGGGTTCGCACTCATGCGGCGCGTGCCGGACGGGGCCAGCGCTTTGAGAGGAGCGAGCAGTTTACCGGATGCATCGAATAGCTCGTTGGGCTTGTAGCTGAGCAGCCACTGCTCGACTAGCCGCAGATGCTCGGGGTTGCGCGCCGGATCGGTGATTGGAACCTGATGGGATCGCCAGGAGCCCTCGATCATGTGCCCGTCAATTTTCGCGGGGGCTGTCCATCCCTTCGGGGTCCGGAGCACGATCATCGGCCAGCGCGGCCGGGCGACGGAGTCTTTGCCACGCGCCTCGCTCTGAATTGAGCGAATTTTCTCGATGCAGTGCTCTAACGTTGCGGCGATGGCCTGATGCATGCTCTCGCGATCGGAACCCTCCACAAAGAACGGTTCATAACCGTAGCCGCGGAACAACTGCTCCAGTTCCTCATGGCTGATACGGGCGAGGATGGTCGGATTGTTGATCTTGTATCCGTTCAGGTGCAATACGGGAAGGACGGCTCCGTCGCGAGCCGGGTTGAGGAACTTATTGGAGTGCCAGGATGTCGCCAGCGGGCCAGTTTCGGCTTCGCCATCACCGACAATGCACACGGTAATCAGGTCGGGATTGTCCAGCACGCTCCCGTAGGCATGCGAAAGGCTGTACCCGAGTTCACCCCCTTCGTGAATGGATCCTGGCGTTTCGGGTGTACAGTGGCTGCCGACTCCGCCCGGGAAGGAAAACCGCTTGAAGAGGTGGCAAAGGCCATCTTCGTCTTGGGCACATTCAGGGTAAATTTCCGAGTAGGTTCCTTCTAAATACGCGTTCGACAGGACGGCCGGCGCACCGTGTCCGGGGCCTGCGATAAACAATACGTTCAGATCGTACTTTCGAATGAGGCGGTTCAGGTGAACGTAAACGAACGACATGCCCGGATCGGAACCCCAGTGGCCCAGCAGGCGGATTTTCAAATGCTCGGCGGCGAGGGGTTTGCGCAGCAGAGGATTATCCCGCAGGTAAATCATTCCGAGGCAGAGATAGAGGCTGGCTCGGAAATAGGCGTCAATATCTTTCAGTTCATCGGGCGTGAGTGGTGTTCTGCTTACAGTACTGCGCGCCGGTCCGAATGCGCTCAATGAATCGTCAGTTGGCACATTTTTGAGACTAGCCCAGGGCGCGCCTATTTCGCCCGGATCCTTCGGCCGTCGTGGAACAATTGCGAGCCTTTTTTCGTATGAGGAGTGAGACCATAGAGGTAGCTCCCCTCGGAAAAGCACGGCTTTGCCATTCTTCTCAAAACTGCTCACCGCGACGATGCTCGCGCTCGACTCGATCCGTGCGCACAAGCTGCGCAGTTTTCTCACCCTGCTCGGAATCATTATTGGCGTGGCGAGTGTCATTCTCGTCGGCGCGGCGATCGACGGATTGGGCACATATACGTCGAATGTGACGAACCGTGTGTTTGGCAGCGAGAGCTTCATCATCGCTCAGGTGGCCCAGGTGGGAAACATGAGCTGGCGGGAATACATTGACAAGCTGCGCTATAACAAGCGCATCCGGCCGCAGGATGTGACGTATCTGCGCGACACCACGAATTCGCAGCTCGAGTACAGCCCGTATCAGCAGCACACGGACGACGTGAAGGCGCAAGGGCAGACGTTCGAAGCGGCTCCGATCTACGGCGTTTCCTATAACCTCCCGGATATGCGGGACGAGACGTTATCGCAGGGCCGCTGGTTCACGCGCAGCGAAGAGAACCTGCGCGCTCCGGTAGCGGTGATCGGCGATGATGTCCGGCTGGCGTTGTATCCGCAGGTATCGCCGCTCGGGAAGACGATCCGCGTCGGCGGACAGCAGCTAACGATCATCGGTGTCCTCGAGCACCAGGGTTCCTCGTTTGGGCAAAGCCTGGACAACCCGGTTTATATGCCGGTGACGGTCTTCAACGCGATCTATGGGGCGCAGCATGGCATGGCGGTATTCGCAAAGCCGCGCACGGAGGATGGCGTGTCCTTTGGCGAGGCAATTGACGTGGTGCGCGGCGCACTGCGTGTTCACTTCCACGCGCGGCCTGGTAAGCCGGATAACTTCGACATTCTCACGCCGGACTCCATCCGCAGTTTTGTCGGCCAGATCCTGGGCGTCATTTCCGCCGTGGTGGTACCGATCACGGCGATATCGCTGGTGGTGGGCGGCATCGTGGTCATGAATATCATGCTGGTCAGCGTGACGGAACGCACCCGCGAGATCGGTGTTCGGAAGAGTCTCGGCGCGAGGCAGAGCGATATCATGCTGCAGTTCCTCACCGAATCGGTGATCCTATCGCTGGTGGGCGGATGTCTCGGAGTGGCATTCGGCGCGCTACTCGCGTTTCTCATCTCGGCTGCATTCGGACTTACTTTGTCGATCACGTTGCCTTACGTTGCGATATCCGTGTTTGTCTCGAGCGCCGTGGGCATCATTTCCGGTTGGTATCCAGCCCGGCGCGCCGCCCGGCTCGATCCCGTTGTGGCCTTGCGAGCGGAGAATTAGGGAAGGCAATGCAGATAGAAGCTCGCGAAACTCTGCGCATGGCGATTGACTCCGTCTGGTCGCACAAACTGCGCTCGGGCCTGACGATTCTCGGTATCGTCATCGGCATCACAACTGTCGTGACGGTCGCGGCGTTGATGTCCGGCCTGAATCAGCAGATGCTGGACTTTTTCAAGCAGTTTGGGCCCAACAGCATCTTCATTAGCCGTGTGAGCGGAAACCCAAGCGGCCAGGGAGCTTCTCCCAAGGAGCGGCGAAGGCCGCAGTTCCGCCCGGAATACGCGGATGAAGTTCGCCAGATGGTGCAGGCGATCGGCGACATGGGATCGACAGTTTACATCCAGCCGACCAACAATCAACTGATCACGGCCAAGGTCCCCGGCTTTGAATCCGACAACGTGAACCTGGACGGACAAACGCCGAACATTCCGGCGTCCATCTCGCCGCGCAATGTGGCGCAAGGCCGGCTTTTCACGCCTGAGGAGAATACGCGCCGCATGCGGGTGGTGGTGCTCGGGGCGGATCTCGCGAATGCACTCTTCCCTGCGAACGATGCGGTTGGGAGATCGGTGATTATCGATGGCACCGAGTTTACGGTGGTTGGCGTTTTCGAGAAAGCAAAGGGCGGGTTCTTTGGCGAAAACGAGATGGACTATGAAGCCATGATTCCCTACCTGACTGCGCGGCGCGCTGCATCCCGAGGCCAAAACGTTTCTGTTCACGGCCGAGGCAAAACCGGGCATGCGAGACGATGCGGTTGCGGAGATACAGGATGCCATGCGCAAAATCCGGCATGTGCATAAGGGTAAAGATGATGATTTCTCCGTCAGCACTCCGGACTCGATCATCAAGAATTTCGCTCAGATCAACAACATGATCATCGTGATCTCAATCGCAATCGCCGCAGTTGGTTTGATCGTCGGGCGGCATTGGCGTGATGAACATCATGCTGGTGAGCGTGACAGAGCGCACACGCGAGATTGGCGTTCGCAAAGCTATCGGCGCGCGCCGAACGGACATCATCGCCCAATTTCTGAGCGAGGCCGTCGCCCTGACTGGGGTGGGCGGACTGATCGGGATCATTGTTGCCGTCGCTATCACCTTGCTCATCAGCGCCATCTTCCCGAGCCTGCCGGCTGTGGTTCCTGCATGGGCGGTGATTACCGGATTTTCGGTGTCGGTGGGTGTCGGCGTGTTCTTCGGCGTGTGGCCTGCCGTGCTTGCGTCGAAACTGGATCCGGTCGAAGCGCTACGCTACGAATAGAAAAAAGAGCGCTGGAACCGGGCGCACCCGGCTCCAGCTTGGAGTGTATGGTCAAGGAGATATTAACGAACGACGGAAAAATCTTGACAGGCACTCCGGCCGGCGCTGCCCCTTCCAGGAAAAGAACCAGTTTTCACCGGTTCAGCGGCAGCCGGATGATATTTCTTAAGTGCCTGTACCACTGTTAGTTAGCTCGAAGTTAACAAGGCCGGTGAGGGCGCAACAATCAGACCTCGTGGGCTAAGGGTTCTACATGGAAGACCCGTCTACCCCAAACTGTTCCGGGATGATATGCCCTAGAACCGCGATTTTTCGGCCTTTTTTTGACCGCAAGCTTCGGATGGACGAGAGAATGGACCTGGTAGACGCTAGTACTTGAGGATCTTTATGGACGAGAGAGAAAACGACATCTTCTGGACAGCGGTTCGCGAGCGAAACAAGAACTTCGACGGCCGATTCGTATTCGCCGTAGCATCCACGGGGATTTTCTGCCGGCCCGGCTGCCCGGGCCGTACGCCCCGCCGCGAGAACGTTCGGTTCTATCCGGACTGTGAGGCCGCCGCAGAAGCGGGATTCCGTCCTTGCCTGCGCTGCCGGCCCACGGAAGCAGCCTCGGCGGACGTAGCCTCGTTATGCGAGTACATACGCGAGCACCTGGATGAAAGACTGTCGCTTACGAAACTAAGTGAAGTATCCGGTCTGAGCCCGTTCCACTTACAACGCAAGTTCAAAGAGGCGCTCGGGATTACGCCGCGGCAGTTTGTGGAACAGGAGCGGCTGGGGCTCTTCAAATCCGCCGTGCGGACCGGATCTTCGGTTACTTCGGCGGTGTACGACGCAGGGTTCGGGTCGGCAAGCCGTGTCTACGAGCGCACGGATTCGCATCTCGGCATGACGCCCAAAGCCTACCGCAACGGCGGCGCCGCGCAGACGATTCACTACGCAATGCAAGACACACCGTTGGGGTTGCTGCTGATCGCGGCCACAGAACGAGGGATCTGCCGTATTCGATTCGGCGAATCTGAAATGGAACTGGTGGACTCGCTGCGGGAAGAGTTTCCGCGGGCATCGCTGGCGGGCGGTGAACCCATGTTGCGCCCGCACATGGAAGAGGTTTCGAAGTGGCTAGTCGGGCAGACCATCGCGCTCGATTTGCCGCTCGATGTGCGCGCTACGGCGTTCCAGCGACGCGTGTGGGATTATCTGCAGCGCATTCCCTACGGAACTACGCGTACATACAGCGACATCGCGGCCGATCTAGGTCAACCTTCGGCGACGCGCGCCGTGGCACGCGCTTGTGCAACTAACCCAGTTGCCTTGGCGGTTCCTTGTCATCGCGTGGTGCGCCGCGACGGCGATCTTGCAGGCTATCGATGGGGCGTCGACCGCAAACAGTCCCTACTCGCTATGGAACGGGAGCACGCTCAATCGAGCAGCGTCAACGCAGACTGACTTTCTTTCCGGACCTGTTCGATGCGGCAGCTCTTCGGATCCTTATCGGGGCGCCAGTGAAGCAGCTTCGTACCGTGCCGAAACCGCGCGCCCGAGAAGTGATCGTACTGCACCTCGACGACAAGCTCAGGACGTAGCGGCTCCCATTCGGTACTGCGCTCCGTACTCCAGCGGCTCGGGCCTCCAGGCGCGGCCCCGGTGAATCCAGGCGGTTCGATTAACCGTTCTAGCTTCTTGGTCAGCGCTGGTTTGTCCGCGGCGGCGAGACCCGATGTGAAACCAACGTGATCGAGTTTGCCGGCATCGTTATAGAGTCCCAACAACAGAGAACCGACAAGCCGGTTCTTTGATGCATAACGAAATCCGCCTAATACGCAGTCTGCGGTGCGCAGGTTCTTAATCTTGAGCATCGATTTGCGCTCACCCGATTCGTACGGCTGGTCGAGGCGTTTCGCGATGACTCCGTCGAGAGGCCCAGCCATTCGGTGGAACCAGGCTTTCGCGGTCTCAAAATCGCAAGTCTGGGGTGAGAGTTTCACGCGCGCCGATTCGGACAGAAACTTTTCAGCGAAGTCTTCCAGTGCGCGCCTCCGATCGCGCAGAGCGTGCCCCGTTTCGTCACGTCCTTTGTCGTCAACGAGTAAGTCGAATACCAGGTAAGTGGCGGGCGTTTCGACGGATAACTTACGAATCCGGCTTTCCGCCGGGTGAATGCGCATGAGTAACGCATCAAAGTCCAAGCGGCGTTCCTGTGTGATGACTAACTCGCCGTCAAGAACGAAGCGCTTCGGCTTGAGTTGGCCCAGAGCGGCAACGATCTCCGGAAAGTATCTGGCAAGCGGCTGGCTGGATTTGGACGCCAGGTGAACCTCGTCGCCATCGCGAAACGCCAAACAGCGGAAGCCATCCCATTTCGGTTCGTAGGCCCACTGCGCACCAATCGGAATTTCTTTGGCGGTGTCGGCTTCCATTGCCGGATAGTCGAGCGCGAGGGGCAGGCTCATTGCAGCTTCTCCAGGTCACACCGGCCGCGCTGGAGGAGCATCGGGCGGAACAAGTCGCCGAACTTTGCAATGCGCGCCGGCGTCGTCACGATGGTGAGGCTTTCGAGTTCGAGGCCGCCCGCGATTTCATCCCATGACACGGGCGCAGAAACGGTAGCGAGGGGTTTTGGGCGCACCGAATACACGGATGCCAGAGTACGGCCCCAGGCATTCTGGTTGTAGTCGACAAGCACGCGGCCGGCGGGGCGTTTCGCAATCCGGTACTCGGCCGTGATGAGGTCAGCATTTTCTTTTGCGAGTTCTCCAGCGATCCGCTTTGCCACCGTCCAGACCTCTTTCTGAAGCGGTCCGCGTTTGATTGGTACATAAATGTGAATGCCGCGCGAGCCCGTGCTCTTGGGATAACTAGTGATGCCGAACCTGTCGAGGTAGGCTTTGACGATCAGGGCCGTCTTACGCACTTCGGCGAAGCCGGCCGGCGGCACCGGGTCGAGATCGAAATGCAAAACATCCGGGCGGTTCACATCATCGCAGCGCGAATACCACGGATTCAAGTCAATGCATCCGAGGTTGACGATCCACAACAGCGCGGCTATATCCTGCGCAATCGGGAAATCGATGACGTTGCCTGATGCGTGCTCAATCGAGCAGGTCTCGAGCCAATCCGGCTTGTACTCGGGCGTGCGTTTCATGAAGAAGAACTTGCCGTCGATGCCGTTCGGATAACGCTTCATGACCATGGCGCGATCGCGCAGATGCGGGACGAGCGTATCGGAGATATCGGCGTAGTATTGCAGCAGGTCACGCTTGGTTTTGCCAAGCTCCGGCCAAAACACCTTGCGCAGATTGGTGAGCGAGATGCTCTTGTGGCCGCATTTCAATTCATAACTGTCCACATTGGCGGGAATCGCAACCGGCATCTACCTGTAAGACCCAACAAGTGCCCGGCAGTTACGTTCGCCGCGTTCGGAACTATGCGGAAGAACATGGTGTCTCTTTACACAGCGAGCCGGCCGGCAGCATAACTCGAAATCGCGGGATGGACCCGTACAAGGAGTGTCTGCATGTTCGACCAGACTTTTATCACGCCCGACTCGCCGCGCCGCCGAGCTGTTCCGCTCACAGCTTCGCTCGCCTTACAATCGCTTGCCGTAACCGCCGCAATTGGCATCTCGCTTGTCAGTACGCGAACCCTGCCGGTTGTGGAGCTCAAAAGCCGTTTGCTGGCGCCCCCGCCACCTGTGGCTGTCCAGGTTGTGAAGCCGTTACCGCAGAGTGCTGCCGCAGTTGTTCAGAGACCTCGCTTCCGGCTCGATTTCCGTATTCGACCACTGAACACGGCGCCACATCCGGCGGCCTCACAGTCGGTTTCCATCGCAGCGCCTGATCTTCCTACCTCCGGACCGGGCAATGATGCGATTGGCAGCGCGTTTCCCGGGAATCGCAGGACCCGTTCCTCCACCGATACCGCCTCATCCGCGCGCACAGACGCGCCAAAGACCGGTCCTGCGCGGATCAGCGCTGGTGTCGCCGAAGCCAATCTCATAGAAAAGGTAATGCCGAAGTATCCGCCCGTCGCCGTTATCGCGCACATTCAGGGCAGCGTGCGCTTCCGCGCCGTTATTGGAACGGATGGCCGCATTCAGGATCTGGAGCTGATCGAAGGGCCTCCCATCCTGGTGGGAGCTGCGCAACAGGCTGTGCTTGCCTGGCGCTATCGCCCGACATTGTTGAACGGCAAACCCGTCCCGGTGGTCACCGATATTACGGTGAATTTTCTCTTGGGCGAGCAGGGCCGGTAATCCGACCCGCGTAATGGTACGCTAACCGGAAGCTGGTAGCCGACGTAGAATCGGCATTTTGATGTTCGCTCGGAGGATTAAAGTCGGATGACTTCTCTTGCGTCACGTTTTAGACAATCTGTGATGGCTCTGCTGGTGGGAGGCGGTTGCCTATTGTCCCAGGCGCAAGCCGCCGACCTGCCACCCAATATCGCGAACGGCCTTCGTAACCTGATCGCGGCAAATTCATTGCAGCCCAATGTGAAGCTGAACGCAGCCCGGCTTGCCGTCAACTCGGCAACCAACCGGGTTGAGCTTGTACCCGGGAAATCCAATTTTATTTCCGATCCGCAGAACCGGGTCCTCGTGCGCGTGATTTTGAACGGCACGCTAGATGCGGCAGCCGTGTCATCTGAGATCGAGAAATCCGGCGGCAAAGTGGTCGCCACGTCGGCTTACGGTCGTGGAGTCATCGGCGCGTTTATTCCTTTAGCGAACGCTGCCGCAATCGCCAGTTTGGCTGGCGTACAAGCACTTCATCTTACTTACAAGCCGATCCAAAACGTGGGGGCCGTTACGGCGCAGAGCGTGGGGGCTCTTGACGTCAACAAAGTGCTCGCCCAGGGCATCAATGGAAAGCATGTGACGGTCGGCATCATTTCCGACACCTACAACGAGTCCGGGGGTAAGGATACCGCGGCGACCGACGTGGCCAGCGGCGATCTCCCGAACACAACCAAGATCAAAGGCGGCGAGGGGTTGAAGGCGCTCATTCAGGACGACTTCAATGGCGGAACGGACGAAGGTCGCGGCATGGCGCAAATCATACACGACATGGCGCCAGGAGCGGACCTATGTTTCGCTACCGGCGATTTCGGTCAGGAAGGATTTGCGGCGAATATTTATGCCCTCGCGTCCGACCAAGGCCCGTGCAAGGCGGACATCATCCTCGACGATCAGTTCTATTTCGCCGAACCGTTCTTCTCCGACGGCCTGATCGCGGCGGCTGTGGACCGGGTTGGTACGACCCCTCGCAGCGATGGTTCGCGCGTGACCTATCTGTCAGCCGCGGGGAATGAGCAGGACGCCGGCTACGATGCCTTCTTCAATCGATCGCCCCGAAGAATGCGTTAGCCTTGCCAGGCCAGGCGGTGGATCTCAGCACCATACCCGCTTCGGTGGACGTGGGCGGCGGTTTTCATAACTTTGGGACGGCGAGCAGTCCTGCGATTGCACAACCGCTGCTGATCCAGGGCAACCCGTCCCTGATCTTACAGTGGAACGATCCGTTCGATGTGGGCAAGATCACGAGCAGCTACAGCTTGCTGCTGTTTGATCAGAACGGAAAATATATCAAAGCCTCGGACACCCTGGATAACGCCTCCTCCGATGACGACGCATTCCAGACGGATGAACCGATTCAGGGCATTGCCTTCGATACAACGGCCACAAAAGGGCAAGCGTTCTACTATCTGGTCATTGCGCGGCACGCGGAAGGTACACATGAGGCGAAGCGCATCAAATGGCTGTCTCTGGGCGCGGGCGCGGTGATCGCCGCGTACCAGACGATATCGACACCAGTAACGTTTGGACATTCAACGGCGAGGCACGCGATTGGGGTGGCGGCTTATAACGTGAATCGGGCCCCGTTCTCGCCGGATCCACCGTACACGCCGGAAATTGAGTACTTCTCCTCCCCGGTCCGTTCTTCAATTATTTCGACGATAACGGCAATCGTCTGCCCCAGCCGGAGGTCCGGCAAAAACCCGACTTGGCCTGCACCGACGGCTTGTTTACGACGTTCTTCGGCCAGAAACTGCTGCCCACGGACGCGTTCCCGCGCTTTTTCGGAACCAGTGCGGCCACGCCATGTGCGGGCGGCATCGCAGCCCTGGTGATCCAGAAAGCGATGACGGGCAGCAACCCGCGCCATCCCGCGCCGGAGGAAGTGCGGGCGGCGTTGCTGAGTTCGACGGGCGTACACGATACGGATCCGTTCTATGCGCAGGGCGAAGTACAAGTGGGCTCTGCTGGATTCCTGCGGGTCATGGTTCATGGGAATGACAACAATATTGGCGATCCAACGAACTTCCGCGTTTGGCTGCACGGCGCGGACGGGTGGCAACTCGCGGCATTGACGCTGCACATTCCCGCATACGACGATCTGGCGTTCTTCCAAACAACGAGCTTCCCGTTCGCCGTCGGCGATACTTCCCCTGGGGTGCAGGTCAACCTCTTAAACCTGGTGCCGCCGGCGGGCCAGAGCTACGCAGAGAGTTTCGATCTGCAGCTGGGGTTCAAAGGCTTCAATTCGGGTGATTACGTTGACTTCAACGACGACCGCGGCGACACTGCGTTCGGGTACATCGATGATGACGCCGATCGCGTCGGCGGCACGACCTTCACGGCCGAGTTGACCAAAGGGAAATCGACGCAGATCGTGTCCGGCGTCGTTAGCAACCGCCAGGGAAGCGACTGGTGGACTCCCTTCGACGGCTACGGCTTGATTAATGCCGATCTGGCAGTCGCAAACACCAAGTAAGTTTCTTTTTATTAAGCGCGGTGGCGGGTCTCTCACCCGCCGCCCCTTTATCCCGCAAATCCCGCCGCAGTAAGATCGTCTTATCACTTCACCGACGCACGTTGTGCTGGCTACGCCCTGTTACGGCGGGCTGGTACATCAGCTTTACATGCAATCGGTCATTCGATTGACGCAGACGAGCCTCGCAATGGGCTTCAGCATCTCAATCGAGTTGCTCGGTTGCGACTCGCTGATCACGCGCAGCAGGAATACGTTAGTGGCGAGATTCTTGAATACGCCCGGAGCTACTCACTTACTCTTTGTCGATGCGGACATTGCGTTCGAACCCGTACAAATTGCTCGGATGCTGCGATTTAATGAAGACTTAGTCGCGGCCATGTATCCGTTGAAGATGATTCTGTGGGATACGGCTGCGATCGCACGCTTTCAGGCCGGAGAAAGCCCAGAGACCGCACCGATGCGCTATGTCGGATCACCAGCGGAGGGCGGCGAATTCGAAACGCGTGATGGCTTCGTTACGGCCCGGTATGCGGGCGCCGGTTGTCTGTTGATTCGTAGGCGAGCCATCGAGCGCCTCATCGCGGCTTATCCCGAATCGCGTTACCGTGCGGCGCATACCGGGCCCACAGCGGATGCAAGCCCCAATCAGTACGCGTTGTTTGATTGCATGATCGATCCTGAAAACGGGCACTATCTGAGTGAAGATTACGCGTTTTGTCTGCGCTGGCGTAAGATCGGCGGCAAAGTGTGGCTAGACACGCAGGCAAAGCTCACGCATGTGGGAGCGCATGAGTTTGCAGGGGATCCGGGGAGGATGGCGGGGAAGTAGGGATTCGATTCGCGCGCTGTATTGGACCGCGGGCATAACCCGAGCAGGCCCGCGTCGAGCCCGTCTTCAGCTCGATCCCTTGCAATAGTACGAGGCGTTCCAGCGGGATTTGCTGGTTGAGCCGCTCGAGTTCAGACTCGGGGATGCGCGTCCATAAAAATCCTCAGAAGTGGTTCTTATGCTATGTTGACGATTGCGTATGAGGGTTGCTGAAGTGAGCATTTTAGAAACGCCTCCTACGCTAGTCTTCGTGAAGAAGAAAGCGCCGCCGGAGTTGACCTTCCAGGAGCCCCTGGCTGCTCTGCGCAAGCGACGCGGCCTGACTCAGCAGGGTTTAGCGGAGTTGGTGGGCATGCACATTTCCCAGATCCGCCGCTTCTCGCTCAGCCGTCCCGGAGGATCAAACGGATGAGCAGCCGCGAACAGGCGCACCAGTTAATTGACCGCTTGCCGGAGTCTCAGCTTTCCGCGCTCGTCGGGTTGCTGGAAACTATCGTCGATCCTGCTACTGCTGCCCTGCGCAGCGCTCCGCTCGATGATGAGGATGAGACCGATCAAGAACGTGCGGCGGTTGCCGAAGCGCGCCGCTCGCTGGAACGGAATGGCGGTAAAGGCGTTTCCCACGTCGAAGCCATGCGACGGTTGGGCCTGGACTAGGGCGTGAAACAGATCGAACGGAGCGAAGAATCACTCGACGATATGGCTGCGCTCGAGAAACGAAACGCCCGCCAAGCGAAGAATGCCATTGAGCGCTTCGCAGAAACCGGGACTGGTAAAGTGAACGAGCCAGTTGGCCAGCCTCGCCGGGAGTCGCGCAACCCTGGGTTAATGCGATTCGTTATGCGGCCCCGGCAGTTCCCAAGAACGAAGCGAATCTCCCAGACTGGTCCTCCCAGGCTAACCGGAGCAAGGTCGTTCGGACTACGCGGTGCCGTGATCGATGTGGCTCCGCATTCGCGAAGACGACTGGGTAGAGTTGCTATCGCGGTCGCCTCCGTCGTCACGGGTCCATTCGGTTCGAAGACATAAGTCCTACCTGGCTCGAACGAATGTGGAAACGGTTTAGGGCCTATCAGGCCAGCTTCGTTTCTTGCGGTGGTTGGATAGCTATCCACGTAACTGAAACCCGAGAACACGGCGGAAAAGCACCGCTCGCATGCGGTCCCGCGTCCGCAACCTTCCAGGGCAAGGGTCAGTACTAAAACGAGCCAGGGCAAAATCGAAGACGAGCACCGATACATGTTTCTTAGTGTTCGGTCCGTTCCGCACCACCCCGTAGACGGCGCGTATCGTTTTCAAACTTGAGCGATCTGTCATTGCCGTATGGATCGTTTGGATTTACCTGCCGCTCACCCTTAATATCCATCTGCCATGCGGCGTGTCCTAATTCGTGCATTTCGTTATCAGAAAGTGCGCATTGTCCTCGTTGACCATTCGACATCGCGTAGCCGGGTAGGTCGTTGTATTGGGCGGAATTCGGGTCAAGAAGCCAGATTTGAATTGGGGCAGGAGCGTTGAACGGGGACGTAAGTCCTGTCGTATTGGAGTCCAAACTGGTCGCCGCACCACTTGCGCCGTTGTAAATGAAGCTTTGCCCCGGCATCCATTAAGTGGATCTGAGCTATCTGAGTATTTCCGACGACCCCGGCCACATCGGCCGCCGCTGAATTGATGGAGGAGAAATCGGGTCCCTTGCCGGACGGTCCCCCTCCCAGAATTCCAACGAAATGTCTACCAGTTAGATTGCCGTCTTTGTCCTTCTCCGCGTTGTCATAGAGGTAGGACCCGGCCTTCTTCCCAACAGCACTTTGCAGCGCCGCGAGCTGTTTCTTTCGCTGCTCGTCATCACCCGCCAACTCGATTGCCTTGCCGGTTTTGTCGATGTATTTGAGCGGATTATTTGCCGCGTACGTATACAGGTTCCAGCTCTGAGGATCGATCGAACGCTGATCGGCAAAAGGTTCATCTGGCCCGGTGTATCTGCCCAGCGCCGAGCCATAGTATCTGGCGCCGAAGTGCGGGAGCACACCGCTAGCGGTACCTCGCGACACTCTTGCTGTCTCGCTGCCCATATGTCGCGCCCATCGTCATAATCGTACAAGATGGTCTGGTACCGCTTATGTCGGTCGTAGACATAGAACTTGCTCCCTCGAGTTTTGGATTGGGAGTTGTCATCACTCTTCGGAACTTTCCCGATCGTCCGAATCGTGATCGTGACCAGCCAACTTCCGCTCTGCTTTGCTCAACGCCTGCCTCAATTCAGTGAGATCAAAATGCCAAGGCGGACCATTGTGGCGAGGATAGATCTCGCAAATGATCGAGGACCCTTCCACGCTAAGCTCAGCGAACTGAGTATTACCTACGTAAACCTCGGCAACGACACTATGTCTATCGGGTGGGCTGGTGATCAGGAATTTACTTACGGTGTCTTTGATCATCGATTAATAAACCCAATGAAGGTCTTTCCGTCTGCCGAGTAGCGCACTCCCTGACCATTTGACCCATACACGTCCAAAGTTCTCCCAAACCGTCCGGTCTCACTGAACTCGGCCGTCTTGCCTGGATCGGAAAGAATCGACTGAACTATCTCTTTGGCTTGTTGATTGACGGCCGACGGATTGCCTGAAATGCTCGGGAATCGCGACCCCGGACGCAGCGTATGCTTCTGCAAGGCCCCACCAGCTTTAGTCAGCAATCCACCCTTATCCGCAGGATCGGCCGCTGTAGCAGCATTAACTAGCGGTTCGGGATCCTTTAAGAGGGCGCTAGCGCTGTCTTCAAATAATGCAGCTAAGCCTTTCAATCCTGATCTCAGCAAACCGGGCAGTTCTAGACCGGCATCGACCATGGCTGCACCTTCAACACCATGTCGTGCAACGTCAGCCCATTCTCGAGGATCTGTGGTCTTTTCTCCGACCGAGGCTAAAACTGCGAGCCCCGGATTGCCATCGAACGCGTAAACGTTATTGTCGTAAAGTTCAGCGCAACCCTTGCCGTCGACGTTGTTGATGATTGTCTCGCCATTCGGGCCCTTAGAAGAACTACACGTCGTCCCATCCGCATCCATATATCTCAGGGGATTGTTGCGGACATAGCTGTACAAATTCCAGCTTTGCGGGTCTCCCGCGTATTGATCCGCAAACGGCACGTCCGGACTGGTGAACCTGCCCAATGCCGATCCGTAATATCTGGCGCCACTCTCACTTCCCCCCAAACGCATCATCCAATTCCGCGCCGGCTCGCGGCTTCCACTCCACACTGTAGTATTGTCCGCGATCGCGTGCCCACGGATCAAACGCGTTCACGACCGGATCCAGTTCGGTCGATAACTCCGGAATGTTCCGCAGCAGTACGCGCTTCAGCGGCGACACCGGCTGTTTGTGTCCATTCGGTGTTCCCTTCTCCAGTTGCGCCGGGCCGGGGCCGTTGTTATTCACCCAATTCACGCCGAGCGTCGTGTAAAACTCAGGCCGGAAACTCGAGGTAAAGAACCGGTCACTGAATAGCCGCCGCGAAGCATTCAGAATAAATACAACGAACTGCGTTTCCGAGATCGCAAAGCCATGTGGCCGTTTTGGCTCGGCCAGATAGCCCACCACCGTATCTACATCTTCAATGTTGTCGATCAGCGTTCCGTTCGGATGCCCCAGGCAGTCGTTAATGGGCGTCTTATCCGCATTGAGCTGCGCATCGGTGATTACTTTTGTTGCATCGCAGACGTGCTGTCCGTATATCTCGCGCAGTGCGATGACCGTCTGCTCCTGCTCCTTGCGGTCCGGCGAATCGGCGGGAAGCGAGTGATCCACGAAATCTTCGAAACTCGTCAATTCCCGCAGGCCATACTGACGCCGGAACTCATTGAAACGCGGCACCCCATGTTCGCGGTCCCGAATAATATCGAGCGACAGCACATCAATCTGACCTGTCGCACTGTGTCCGTCGAGGCGCGGAATCTTCAGGTTCTGCATAAACAAAGGCGAGTTGTGCAGTTCGAGCAAGCCCGAGCCGCTGCCGTCCCAGCGTCAGGCCCCAATTCGCCATGCCCCGCTCCCGCATCATACCGGTGGCCCGGAATTCAAAGCTGTCGACCACCGGAATCTTGGCCGCAATCTTGTTTGGGTCCGTCTGCAGATCGCGATACTCGAGCAGGTCGGGAACCAGCGGATGCAGGCGGTACACCGAGACGAACTCCTCGGGGAAGTTGAAGGGCGATCCGAAATGGTTGACGCCGCCGTTGACGTATTTTGCCTGCGTGATGTCGTAACCATGCACTTTACTGCCGATACCGAAGATGCCTGGCCCTGACGCAAATACTGAATACCATTGCGTCGAGTTCGCGGCGTTCTGCGACTTACCGAACGTGTTGACGATGAGGTTATTCAACGCCTTTGACACTTCCGGGTCGCCTTGTCCCAGTAAGCCGTTCCAGTTCGCATTCATTCCTTTGTACAGAGGCTCGCCATACAGCAGTTGCGGCGTCCACTCCGTTGTGTGTATCTTCGCGATTTCGGCGGCTACGACCAGTCGCGCCACCGCGAACAGTTCATCCGGGGTGATGTCCTGGTAAGCGATCACCTTGGCCGGATTTGCCGGATTACGCAGGCCGCAGTCCGCGTTCGGCGTTGCCGCCGCGATCCGCCGGAACTCATCGACAAAGGAGTTATGCTCGCGCGCAAATAAGTTGTGCAGGAAACTCATGCCGACGGTCCAGTTATCCGGAAAGGCTACCGCTTCCTGTCCGGCCCATTCGGGATTCATCGGATCATCCGGATTCAGCGTCGGCAGGTAACCGGACGCGCTCAGCAGCAGTTTCGCCGGATCCGCCGGGTCGCGCTTGACCCTGCGAACCGAGACATCATCATAGCCATAAATCTGCGATGCATCCCACCATGCCGTATTGGTGTTGCGCATGGTTTTCGGCGCGCGCGATAAGTAATCGTGCCCGCCATGCGAGAATGTCGCCGGATTGGAATCGTCCGCGACAAACCCCTTGTCGATCCGGTCGCCAGGACGGCAGCCCAGCTTGTCCGCTTGCCCGGCCGCCAGGTTGTCACAACCGACCGGGATAAACTCGGCCGCATTGTGTCCCTCTTCCATGTGCGAGAACCAGTCGTGCGTCATGAATTGAATCCAGTACGCCGCGAGCACGTTGAAGAACGGCGCCTTTTTGTAATCGCAGTTCGCCTTCGTCGAGAAGTCTGGCAGCCCGAAGCCATCCGCGCACGCGGCCGGGTCCGACTGAACGCGGGTAAACAAGCGGCGGCTGATCACCTGTGGATCCGGTTTCAACAATGCGAGCCTGTCGCTATGCCGGTTTCGCGTATAGACACTCTGGTTTGATTCGGGGAACGTGCTCTCGAACTCCACGTTGCGGGCGAATAGCTGCCCCGTCGCTCCCGTTGCCGGATTCACAACGTCATTGCAAATACCGGTAACGGTACGCGCGCGGATCAGGTCACCTTTGCACTCCTGACGGCCGTCCCCGCCTACCTCTGAGTAGTGTGCATCGCCCGGCTTCAGGCGCATCTCCGGCCACGCCTTCAGGGCCGGTCCAGGAGCGCCATCGCGCCCGGAAATGAACTGTTCAAACGTACCGTTGTTATCGAACAAATTGAATTTGATCAGCTCGACGCGTTGATACTCGAGATCGAGCAGCGCACCGGCAACGCCTCGCTGTGCCACCAGTTTGCTGGAAATGAATCCCTGCGGAATCGAGGACGCGTCGCCTGTTCCCCAATAGTTGGACCAATCGACCCACGGCGTATCGCGAAATTGGAGGGCTCGCTGACCGCCGCGGCAAAGCGCGTTGGCATCGGACACCTTCCCTTCAAAGCGCACATCACGGGTCGCGGCAATTTTACGAAAACCGCTTAACACGGCCCCCGCACAGGCTTTGAGAGCCTCGGCCTCCTCCTTGCGAGGGGCCTCTTTCGTTTGCGTTCCTGGACCGGTTGGCTTCGATGTTTGTGGCGCGGCGGCTGACTCGAAGCTTGTGAACGCAGCCATCAACATGGCGACAGCGCAAAGCTTTTTCAAGCGGTTCTCTCCTGGGATGGCGGGATATTCGATCCATCATGCCGCTACCCCCTTCGAAATGCAAGTCCATATTGGACGTTGTACGATGACCTGAGACGCCATGCCCGGACTCACCTGGAACCATCTCGACGACATCGCCCTCAGCCTTTACGAAGCTCATCCAGACGTCGACCCCACGCACATCCGGTTCACGGACCTGCACCGTTGGATCACAGAATTGCCCGATTTCAGCGACGATCCGTTGGCCTCTACCGAGGGGAAACTGGAGGCCATCCAGATGGCATGGCTCGAAGAATATAACGACAATCAGTAAAACCTCCGAAAAGGCCTAAAGTTTTGCGGATTGCATGCCGATATATCCGGCGTGGCTACAGTTTACGCCTTTCCCGCGCCGGCCCCGGCTCTTTATCAAAGCAACACGCTTTCGGCTGCCCTGCAGTCGCGGCGCGAGTACGTGAAGCAGCAGTTGTCACAGCTCTGCAGCCGCACACCGGCCCCGCGCTTGTTGTGCATTGGTCTGAAGGCGTTGCGGGATCTCGAATTTAGTCTGCCCGCCATCTCGGCAAACGGCGGCGAAGTGGTAGTCATCGAGAGTAAACAGGAATGCGCTGACGAGTTTCGACGCGAAGACCAGCCCCGGGGCGTGGAACTATTGCCGCCCGCAGCGTGGCCGGATCGCGGTGTGTTCGGCCGGTTCGATTACGTCTATGCGCCTTATGTGTTGAATTCTCTGCCCGGATGTAGCGGCGAAGCGTTCGCTCGCCCGGCTCTGTTCGGCGTTGAAGCGAGGGGGGACCCTTTTGCTGACCAACTTTTCCCCGGAAATGGCCGACGCGGATTATCCTGTGCCGCGCGGCTTTTTTCGTTCCGAAGAAGAACTCGGCGCACTCAGCGACCACATCGCCGATGCTTGTTTTGCAGGCCAGGTCGTTTGGCGCGATCCGTCGGGACTGCTGACGTTCCTCGAGATTTACCGCTAGCCCGGCTGCTTCAGATCACGCACCCAGATATTGCGGAAACTGATCGGTTTGCTCTTATCGCCATGCGCTTGCAGCTTGATCGGTGCTTCTGTGTACGCCTTATAAAAAGGCTTCCCAATGTAGAGCGTCTCCCCTTTCAGCTCAAAATGATTCTCGACCAGCACGCCATTGAAGAAAACCGTCGCATAAGCGGGTGTCTTCAGCGAGCCATCCTCGTTGAAGGTAGGCGCGGTCCAGACGACATCGTAGGTCTGCCACTCGCCAGGTTTGCGGCTCGGATTGGCGAGCGGAATCGCCTGCTTGTACAGACTGCCCGCCATGCCGTTCACGTAGGTCTTGTTGTCGTACGCATCCAACACCTGCAACTCGTAGCCGGCATCGCCCGGTCCGGTGGAAGCGAGGAACACGCCGCTATTGCCGCGCGCCTGCCCGGAGCCCGAAATATCGGCCGGAATCTTCCATTCGATGTGAAGTTGATAGTCCTTGAATTTGCGTTTGGTCTCGATGTTGCCCGCGCGACTTGTTGACGGTCAACACGCCGTCCGCGACCGTCCATTTGGCGGGCGACTGATCCTGGGCCGACACCCACTCGTCGAGATTCTTCCCATCGAAGAGAACAATCGCGTCCGAAGGCGGCGCGCCGCATTTATCGCCGGGCGTAACTTTCGGCGGAACCGGCGACCAGACCTCGGTGTCCTCGGGTTTGGCGCCATTCGCCTGGGTCTGAGAAAAGCTAACGGCGGCGAAAGCCAGCATCAACGTGAAAGGCAACAGTCTCGAACCTGGAGTGCGCATCAATATGATGTAATCACACTCGCTTCTGACCCTTTTTGCGGACCCCGGGGACGGCGGGATCGCTCCGCTCTTGATATAAGTATTTCTTCCTGCTGCCCCAAATCACATCCAATTGCATCCATCGCGAGGAACAAGAAATGTTCGAGAACCTTAAATCTGCGGTAAAGAACCTGCCGGTCATTGGCCCGAATCTCGTCCGGCTCCGGAACGGAGGACCAGTTCCTAGGGCAACGGCCGTCGAGGAGCCGCTGCCATTTCACGGCTCAGCCGATTATTGGGAACGCCGCTACGCCGTCGGGGATAACTCCGGAGCCGGCAGTTACGGCCGCCTCGCAACATTCAAAGCGAATTTTCTCAACCGTTTCGTGAAGGAGCACGGTGTCGCTTCTGTGATCGAATTCGGCTCCGGCGATGGCGCGCAACTCAAGCTCGCACGTTATCCGAAATACACTGGCGTCGATGTGTCCACCAAGGCAGTCGAGTTGTGCCGCAATCAGTTCGCAAGCGACAAGACGAAAGCCTTTTTGCATACGTCGGAAGTCCCCGCCGACCTGGCAGCGGACCTCACGCTGTCGCTGGATGTCGTGTACCACTTGGTCGAGGATTCCGTTTTTGAAGCTTACATGGGACAGTTATTCCGCGCGGCGCGGAAATACGTGATCGTTTATTCGAGCAACATGGATCAGTCCTGGCCCAACCAACACGTGCGGCATCGCAACTTCACGAAGTGGGTCGCAGCGAATGAGCCTGCGTGGTCGCTGCAGTCGGTAATGAAAAACCGCTACCCTTATGATCCACAGGATCCGGAGCGCACGTCTTTCGCCGATTTCCACGTATTCGCGCGTGCCCGGAAGCGCGGCGATATGTAACTCTGAACGTCGAGTTGCAAGTCAAATGTCTGGAAGCGCGCGTCGTATGAATAGCGTGACTGCTTTAGGTGAAAGTAGTGGCGCGAGCGGTATCATGAAAGAGTCTTTTGTATTTCGCCCTCCGATTCACGAGGTTCATAGCGCTAGCGGCGGCACTTGTCCTGCTCGCGTCCAATCTGGATAACATTCCCGATTGCCCCGAATTGCTGAATTACGGCCCCCAGAAGGCCTGCGTCGCCACGCATCATCAGCCCGTTCCAATTTCAGAGCTGCCCATCCGATCGGCCAGCCAGATCACGTTAGGAACCAACGATGGAGCGTGGTATGTCGCCGATCCGATGCGGGTGGCTCCTCCGTGCGTCATCCGAATTGCTCAGCACGCAGCGGATCCTTCACCTCCGGCTACTCTCGCCTAGACCTCACTTCTTAGCGGCTTCAGATTGCGAACGCGCCCCGGAGTTCCGCCATCGCCGGCTTTGCCCGATATGCGGCAGGCCGGGCGTTAATTCACAATCGCCAGCACAAGCAACGACAGGAACATTGATCGCGAGCGGCGCTTGCCGTGCGCGGCAGAAGAGGAAATGCCGCAGTGCAAATATCAGAAATAATCAGGGCCTGGGCAAAAATACTACGAGGCCAACGGCCATCACTCTCGATTGAAATTACTCGGGAGTGCCCGCTTCGCTGCCCGGGATGCTATGCCTACGAGGCAGATCATCTGGGCGGAGGAGTTACTTTGCGGGAATTGAACGATCGCAAGGGGCAGGAGCTAATAGACGGTGTGCTGGAGGTGGTGCAACGGCTGCGACCATTGCATCTCTCGATCGTCGGGGGAGATCCGCTTGTTCGTTATCGCGAACTGGAAACCATGGTGCCGATGCTGCTGGAGCGCGGTGTTCACGTGCAAATCGTCACCAGCGCCTTTCGGCCTTTGCCGTCCGACTGGCCAAGGCTGGCACACTTGAATGTCGTCGTGTCGATCGACGGATTACAGCCACAGCACGATGAGAGGCGCAAGCCGGCCACCTACGAACGGATATTGAAGAATATCGCCGGACAGAAGATCACCATTCACTCGACCATTACTGGTCCCTTGATGCAACAGCCGGGCTATCTGGGCGAATTCCTGCAATTTTGGAGCCCCCGACCAGAGATAAATAAAATCTGGTTCAGCCTGTTCACGCCGCAGGTGGGCGATAGGTTGCCGGAGATTTTGACGGCCGCGGAGCGAAAACAGGTGATGCGAGAGTTATTGGTATTGCGGAAGCAATTTCCAAAGCTTGACATGCCAGAGGGACTCATCAAGCAGATAGCAACGCCTCCGCACTCGCCTGAGGAGTGTGTGTTTGCTTTGACCACCCAGACCATTTCGGCCGATTTGAAAACAAAGATTACGCCGTGCCAGTTCGGTGGGAATCCGGACTGTCAGTCGTGCGGTTGTATTGCATCGCTTGGTTTGTCGGCGGTCGCCGCTCACAAGTTGGGAGGAGTTTTACCGGTGGGGACAATTTTCAGATCCTCTGTGAAGATCGGCGGCATGCTGGCGAAGCGAGAAAGAGAAGCGCCAGCCGATCTTCCGGCTTTGCGGATTCTGCAGTAACTGCGAGACGGATTCCGACGATGCGATTGAGTCTTGCCCGTAATCAACAAGCCTCTGACGTTGAGATGGCCGATATGAAAAGCATTCGCGCCCTCTCGGCCAAGCTAGCCGCAAACCGGTTGCTGGTGCAAGCCAGCACCGGCAACACATCGGTAAAGACTGGCGACACGCTTTGGATCAAGGCATCGGGGAAATGGCTAGCGGATGCAGCGGCGCCGGACTTCCTGATTCCGGTGGCACTCAGCCGAGCGAGGGCGTGTCTGGATGCCGGGCACGCAATACCCGAAACTGAGAACAGCAGCGGGGCATGCGCATCGATCGAAACAGCGATGCACACGGCGCTTCCACAGAAGGTGGTGGTCCATGTTCACTCGGTAAATGCGGTTGCATGGGCCGTTCGAGCCGATGCGCCAAATGCTCTGCAGGGACCTCTCGGCGGCTTCTCATGGCAGTGGATTCCGTATACGCTTTCCGGAATGCCGCTAGCCAACCGGGTGCAGGAGGCGCTCCAGGTGAATCCGCAAACGGATGTGTTTGTCCTGGGAAATCACGGCCTGGTGATTTGTGGTGAAACGTGTGACGTTACCGAGAGGTTGCTTGACGACGTCGAGAAACGGTTGCATGTGGAGGCGCGCCCAGCGGTGGACGCCCCGGAATTGGCGGGTTCAGAAAAAGAGTGCGTAGACGGTTTTGGGTCACCGGAGTGCGCCAGCATCCATGGACTTGCCCGCGATGCGCTCTCCAGGACCATTTTGAGAGGCGGCGTACTCTATCCGTGTCAAGCCCTGTTCTTGCCGTCCACCGTGTGCGCGGGAGAGCGATCGGCCGTGACGCAAATGGCGCGCCTTCAACAGCAGATGTGCTCGCTCGCAAGTCCTGTGCTGCTGGAGAAAGATCGCGTGCTCTGCAGCATGAAGATGACGCAATCCCAGCGCGATCTGCTCTTCGGTTTGAGCCACGTTGTACGACGGATCTACCAGGCCGCGTCGGTTCGTTATCTGTCCATAGATGAGGTAGCTGAAGCTCTGCAAGGTGGGGGACGGTACCTGGCAAATACCAGATAGGTAAGGCCGGCGGACGCCGCGACCCCGCAACATTTCCACTCACTCGTTACCATTGAAGTAACTCATGAACGCATCTGACGTTGACCTGAAGAAAACGGTCAACCTGCCCCAGACTGCCTTCCCCATGAAGGCGAACCTGCCCACCTCGGAACCGAAAACGCTGGCCGGGTGGGAGACCTCTGACCTTTACGCCGCCATTCGCCGCGCCCGGGCTGGACGTCCTCAGTACATCCTGCACGACGGGCCGCCTTACGCCAACGGCAACATCCATCTGGGGACAGCGTTCAACAAGATCCTCAAAGACTTCGTCGTGAAATCGAAAAGCATGGCGGGGTTCGATGCTCCGTACGTGCCGGGTTGGGATTGCCACGGTTTGCCGATCGAATTCAAAGTCGATTCCGAACTGGGAAAACGGAAAGCGAGCATGACCGCTGCGCAAATTCGCGCCGAGTGCAGGGCCTATGCGAGCAAGTTCGTGGACCTGCATCGCACCGAGTTCAAGCGCCTGGGTGTGCTCGGCCGGTGGGACGATCCGTACCTCACGATGAGTGCAGAGTACGAAGCCGTCATCGCGCAGTGCTTTGTCGATTTTCTGCATAGCGGGCTGGTCTACAAAGGTCTAAAGCCGGTTCACTGGTGCATTAAAGATCGGACAGCGCTCGCGGAAGCCGAGGTGGAATACGAGAACCACAGCAGCCCATCGATCTACGTGCGCTTCCGCTTAGTGACCGATCCAGCGCAGCTCGACCCGGCGCTCGCGGGACGGGATGTGTACGCGCTGATCTGGACCACCACGCCCTGGACGATTCCGGCGAACCTCGCGATCTCGTTTAATCCCAAATTTGAGTACGTCGCCGTCGAAACGCCCCAAAACGGAGTGCTGATCGTTGCCGAAGCTCTGCTGCCGCAGCTCGCCGAGCGTTTTGGCTGGGATCAGACCGTTCTTGCCCGGTTTAAAGGCAGCAAGCTCGAGCATCTCGTCTTCCGGCATCCGTTCCTCGAACGGGATTCGCTTGGTCTGATCGGCGACCACGTGACGCTCGACGCAGGCACCGGCGCCGTTCATACAGCGCCCGGACATGGCCAGGAGGACTTCGTCATTGGGCAGCGCTACGGACTTCCGGTGTACTGTCCCGTTGATGCATCGGGGCGCATCTTTCCCGCGGAGGGCGCTTCCGGCCAGTTGCCTGAGGTGCTGCTCGGAAAAACTGTTTGGGAAATCAATCCGATCGTTATCGATCTGCTCAGGCAGCATCACGCCCTGGTCGACATGGAGAAGATCGACCACAGTTATCCGCATTGCTGGCGCTGTCACAATCCAATCATCTTCCGCGCAACCGAGCAGTGGTTCATCGGCATGGATCGGGACAGCTTCCGCGAACGTGCCCTGACCGCCATCAAAGGTGTAGAGTGGCGTCCCGAGTGGGGCGAAGAGCGCATCGCAAATATGGTGAGCGGCCGCCCGGACTGGTGCGTTTCCCGCCAGCGTGTATGGGGCGTTCCGATCACCGTCTTTTATTGCGAACAATGCGGTGAGCCCTTTACGGACAAGAAGGTTCTCGACAACGTAGTCGCGCAATTCCGGCAGCACACGGCCGACATCTGGTACTCGAAATCAGCTGAAGAACTGATGGGAGGACCATGTGTTTGCGCTAAATGCGGCGGCACATCGTTCCGGAAAGAAAGCGACATTTTGGATGTCTGGTTTGATTCGGGCTCGAGCAACGTCGCGGTACTCACCGAACAGAACGGCCTTCGCTGGCCGGCCGACATGTATCTCGAAGGCGGCGATCAATATCGCGGCTGGTTCCAGAGCTCATTATTGATAGGCGTCGGATTGAACGGAGGCTCCCCCTATAAGGAGTCTTTGACGCATGGCTGGACGCTCGATGCGGAGGGCCGGGCCATGTCCAAGTCGCTCGGGAACACTATCGAGCCGCAGGCGATCATCAAGAAATCCGGCGCGGACCTGCTGCGCCTGTGGGTCGCTTCGGTCGACTTCACGGAAGACGTTCGCCTGTCCGACACCATCCTCGACCGACTCTCCGAGGCGTACCGGAAGCTGCGCAACACCTTCAAGTACCTGCTCGGGACTACGGCCGCCGGCTTCGAACCGGTAGCGGGCGATCAACTTGCGCCGGCCGACGTATGGATCCTTGTGCGCGGTGAGGAGATCACTCGCAAGTGCCTGAGTTGGTACCAGGAGTATGCATTCCACAAGGTCTATCGCGCAATTTACGATTTCGCCACCGTTGACCTCAGCTCGATCTACATTGATGTCTCAAAGGATCGCCTCTACACTGGAGCGCCGCGTGGGGTTTCGCGCCGAGCCGCGCAGACCGCGCTGCACCGTTTGAACAGCGCGCTGGTACGGCTGCTCGCGCCCATTCTCTCGTTCACGTGCGAAGAGGTCTGGCGCTACATGCAACACGCCGAATCCGAACCAAGTGTGCATCTCGCTCTATTTCCCGAACCGTCCTTCCTCACCGCCGATTTGCGCACGGAACAGCGAGAGATTGCCGTCGATTTCGACCGTCTTGTGCCGGTTCGCGACCTCGTATTGAAAGCGCTCGATACGGCGCGCGAAGATAGAGTTATCGGATCGTCACTTGAAGCTGCGGTGTCGCTCGACGCGGGACCCGATATAAGTCCGTTGCTCGAAAAATATGCAGGCGACCTGCCCGGCTGGTTCATCGTCTCTCAAGTAGAACTCTCCCGCGGCAGTGATCCCGGCCTGCGCGTCAAAATCGATCGCGCGCGTGGCGACAAGTGTGAGCGCTGCTGGAAATATACGACAGACGTGGGTGCAGATTCGCGTTTTCCGACCGTCTGCGCTGCGTGTGCGTCCGTTTTGCCCGACTTCTTGCAGTGAGCTACCGAGCCACCATTTCGCGCGTTGCGCCGTTCGTCCTGGCGGCGGCCATCGTTGCTTGCGACAGAGTTACGAAGATCGCCATCCGGGATCACATGGATGCGTTCTCGGCGATCAACGTCATTCCGGACTGGGTGCGCATCATCCATACCGAGAATCCCGGGGCCGCCTTCGGTGTTCTGGCGGACGGTAATCCTGTTCTGCGCGGCTTCATCCTCATCGGGATCTCAGCGCTGGTATTGCTGTTCGTCGTGTCGGCGCTGTTCAAGCGGAATGGCAGCTTCGCGCCCGCACTGACGCGCATCGGATTGGGCCTGGTGCTGGGGGGCGCAGCCGGTAATCTCTTCGATCGGGTCACCCGCGGCACTGTTACCGATTTCATCGAAGTCTTTCACGGCGCGTGGTCTTTCCCGGCCTTTAATGTGGCTGACAGCGCGATCAGCGTCGGAGCGGTTTTGCTGGTTTATGACCTGCTGCGTGCGCGCAACAAGCCGCTGGGCGAGGAGCCCGCAGGAACTCTTTAGTGCTACCTCGATTATTCACCTTCGGTTCGTTTTACATTCCGACCTACGGCGTGCTGGTCGCGCTTGGTTTTCTTGCGGGACTATGGACGGCGACCAAGCTCGCGCGGCGGGCGGGTTTGAATGCGGATCACGTAGCGAACCTTGCACTTTACTGCGCGTTTGCCGGCATGCTCGGCGCGAAACTCTTCATGTTCCTGTTCGATCTGCCCGAGTACCTGCACAACCCGGGCGAGATCTTCAGTATGGAGACCCTGCAGGCGGCCGGTGTTTTTCATGGCGGATTTATCGTCGCATTGCTGGTCGCGGTTTG
The DNA here is from genome assembly GCA_963795905.1 of uncultured Acidobacteriaceae bacterium. Classification (GTDB taxonomy): domain Bacteria; phylum Acidobacteriota; class Terriglobia; order Bryobacterales; family Bryobacteraceae; genus Bog-105. Next base: position 836,824 of record CAWCJG010000008.1, read on the forward strand.
GTTTATCCGCAAACACCGCATGCCGGTCTGGAAGACGATGGATGCATTCGCGCCCGGTGTCGTTATCGGGCAGTCCATCGGCCGGCTGGGATGCTTTGCTGCCGGCTGCTGCTGGGGGCGTTCCTGCAGTTTGCCCTGGGCGGTCCGGTTCCATTCGAATCTCGCTTCACCAGTGCCTTTGAACGTTCCACTGCATCCTGTCCAACTCTATGAGTCCGCGGCGGACCTGTTTATTTTCGGCTTGCTGTACCGGCTCGCAACCCGCCGCCACAAGGACGGCGCCATTATCGGCTGGTACCTGGTTCTCTACTCGACGGCGCGCTTCATCATCGAGTTCTTCCGCAATCACGAACAGTCTCTCGTACTCGGGCTCTCGCTGACACAGTGGATCGCGCTGGCTCTGCTCAGTGTGGGCGTTGTGTTCCTGGTGCGCCATTCGGCAGTTCGGCGAGAAACGCAAGTCACGGCCTGATTCTCCTCAAACCTTCACTTGGGTTTCGTGGTGCCAACGAGTTGCGACTCCGCCTCGAACTTGCGGTAATCCGTATAGCGTTTCCGGAATAGCGCCTCATACTCTTTGGTGTTGATGTAACTGGTCGAGTTCGTCAGAAGCAAATAGGTCGCGTTGGCAATCTTCACAAGACCGTACTCGAGGACCGTGTTTCCCCTCGATATTGCGTACTCGGGCGGAATCGTGTCCGTATTTGCCATCAGGGCTCAACACTGCGCCGCTGTCCGGATCGACAAATAGGAACCCGTGATAAGCGGCATAGATCTGCACGTTGTGCCACGCGCCCGCCCGCAGCACCTGCGTGTCAATGGCAAGCCTCGAATCGCCAGCATCGATCGAATACGAAAACACCGCGAGCCGTTTGCCGCCATGATGCTCCCAGTGGCTCCATGCAAAATGGGCGCGCTCCGGGGCGCGAAACGTGATGCGCAACAGGTTTGCAAATTCGCCGCTCGACCAGGATGTTCCCACTGCGAACTTACCGCGGCCAGGCACATCGCGATAAATCTCGCGGCCATTGTAGTAGCCGACCTCATGCGTGATCGTCTTGCCGTGCTTCCATTCGCCTTCGCGTTCAACCACGATCGAGGTATCTGCAAAGGGACGGCTGCCCGACGTCTCTTTCGAATACGTATCGGTAACCGCCGCACACGTGAAATCGATCAGAGTCGACGTGTACCGCTGAACGTAAGCAATGGTTCTGCCCAATATCTGCTGCACGTCCGCATCCGTCGGGTGCGGCTGCCCAGCGATGACGGGCGGCTCCGGCGCGGGGAGAGTGGCGGTCCTTTCTTTGAGCTTGTAAAGCGCCTTCAACGTGCCTGGTCCCGCGCCCGCCGCGGCCAACCAGTCGATATCCGTCTCACTGAGAGCATTCATAAGATCGGCGTGGTCGATCTCTTTCGCAATCTGGCGATCGGTGGATCCGGTTTCAATCTGATCGACTATTCGAGTCAAAAATCCGTTTAGCCCCTCTGCGCAATTGGCGCGCGTGGCGATCGCGACCGCGAGCATGAGCCCGAAGCAGGTAAAGCGGCCGGCCTTCCTCAATCGTTGATACAACAGTGCTGTAACTCCTCAAGCTTTTGTGCGTTCTTCGACGACCAATCGTGCGCCCCAACTGAACCCGAAGCAGGTGAACTGGGCCTGGATAAGCGTTTGGGTAGCATTCTTCACCGTTATCATGACGACGGGATTTCTCGCGAAGGCCAAGGAGCACACCGGAAGCAACCCCGAGTATTGCGCAATCTGTGCGTTCACGGCGAACTTTGTGCTCGGCACACTCTATAGCGCCGGCAAGGGCGTAACCGCCGATCCCGATGCCGCTTTCCGCCTATTTCAGAAATCCTGCGAAACAGGTTGGGGACGCGGCTGTGGCCGTCTTGGGTTAAGCTACGAATACGGTCAGGGCACTCCCGTCGATCACTTGAAGGCGCTCGAAAACTTTGATCGAGGCTGCGATGAGCACAACGCAGCAAGTTGTTACCAATCCGCTCAGATGTACTGGGACGGTTCAGCCGGACCCCGGGAAAAAAGAACGTCCATGGACCGGCTACGGCAAGCCTGCGAACTCGGACTCGACATCGCGTGCAAGCAGCGGCAGAAACTATCCGCTGCTCAGGTAATCGGTCGAAAGCCCAAAGACAACTCCGAAAATTCCGGGACTGAAAGATCGTATCCATTACCCGTTTAACCGCATCCACAGATTTACAACCTTTAATCTGACCAGGAGACCTTGTGGCGTTGAAGGAAAGCAAGCTGTTTTCCAAAGAATCCATAATTTACGCCGTACTACTTGGCGCTGTAGTCGTTCTTTATCTGTGCATCCGAGCTTTCGGCGACACGTTGACAGTTCCCAGTCTGTCTGCTCCCGCCCAGAGCGCGGGCAACGTGACGTCCGTCCACGTAAACGATTTCCTCCACGTCCTTCTGGCGCTGGCGCTCGTGATCGCGGCGGCTCGCTTGCTGGGTGTCGTGTTTCGCTGGATCCAACAGCCGGCCGTGGTGGGCGAGATGATCGCCGGAATTCTCCTCGGCCCCTCTGTTTTCGGCCATTTTGCGCCCGGTTTGGCCGGCTACGTCCTGCCCGCCTCGATCGCTCCCCTTCTCAACGTGATCTCACAGTTCGGGGTCATCCTATATATGTTCCTGGTGGGTCTCGAAGTAGACCTCTCGTCTCTGCGAAGCCAGGCGCAATCGACCATCATCATTTCGCACGCAAGCATCGTCACGCCCTTCCTTCTCGGCTCGTCCCTAGCCCTTCTGCTGTATCCGCTGTTGTGTAACGGCAGTGTTTCGTTCACTTCGTTTTCACTGTTCCTGGGAGTGTCGATGTCGGTGACGGCGTTCCCCGTGCTGGCGCGCATCCTCACGGACCGGCGTATTCAAAAGACCAAAATGGGAGCGCTGACCCTCGCCTGCGCCGCCATTGACGACGTGACCGCATGGTGCCTACTCGCCTTTGTTGTCAGCGTCACCCGCTCACATTCAGGCGGCGCCGTCCGAACCATATTGATGGCGATCGGATATATGGCGCTCATGTTGCTGGTGGCTCGACCGCTGGTTTCGCGCGTGATCGGGTGGATCGATTCGCAGGGCCGCGTTAGCCAGGGCATCCTTGCATTTGTGCTGCTCGGCATTTTGTTTTCCTCGCTGGCTACCGAGTCGATCGGCATTCATTCGATTTTCGGCGCCTTCGTGTTGGGCGCGATCATCCCGCATGACAGCGGCGTCGCCCGTGAACTGACCGGAAAACTGGAAGACTTCGTTATCGTCTTCCTGCTCCCGGCGTTCTTCGCGTTTACCGGTTTACGCACGCAAATTGGACTCGTGAGCGGCTGGCGCGACTGGGGCCTGTGCCTGCTGATTATCGCTGTCGCTTCCATCGGCAAGTTTGGCGGCAGCTCGCTCGCTGCGCGCCTCAACGGACTAGGATGGCGAGACAGTTGCGCCATCGGCGTCCTGATGAATACTCGCGGCCTGATGGAACTCATCGTTCTGAACATCGGCCTCGAGATGCACGTCATTTCTCCTACTTTGTTCGCCATGCTCGTTCTGATGGCAATCATCACCACGCTATCGACCACGCCCGTGCTTCACTTCATCACGCCACGCGGCGAACTCGAAGGAGAAGCCAAGGCGATCGCCGAGGCAGATCGTCTGGTCGCCATCGCCAAAGAACGCTCGGGCGTGCTGATTCCCGTTTCGACGACCAGTTCCGTGACCGAGTTGATCGAAGTGGCGGCGCGCCTCTCCTTACCCGACGCTCCCCCTCCGCGCGTGCTCGCGCTGAATCGCGGCAGCATGAACAATATCGGCACTCGTCTGCGCGAAGAAGAAATGTTCTCGCTGTCCCGATCGCCGATTCTTTCGGCGGCTCTCGATGCGGCCTGGGCTCGCAAGGTGCCGATCACGCCCGAAGCGATCTGGACGACCGATGCCGCTACCGAGATCATCGATGCGGCTGAGCGCGCGCAAGTGCGATGGGTGCTTCTCGAATCGCAGCGCTCCATCTTCGGCCGCTATCCCCGCAGAAGCGTCGTGAACCGCGTTATGGAGAAAGCATCGGGACTTCCCATCAGTGTCGCGGTGCTTCTCCCGTCGTTTTCTCTAGATGCCAAACCGTTGACCTGCATTGTGGCCGGATCGGCGCATGGCTCCGCGGCTCTCGAACTCGCTACGCGCCTCAGATCGCGCCAGGACCGAAAAATCCAGGTACTGATTCCGTTGCCGGCGGGCGTGTCCGAAGACGAATCCGTTGCGCCCTCGACTCCCGAATGGCTGCGGCGCCTCGATGCCGATATCGAGCTCCGATTCGTGATGCTCCAGGGCGGCTCGCTGCCACCGGCCGACCTGCCGTCCGGCCTGGTCCTGATCGCAAAAGACGTAGCCGACCAATTCCATCTCGATCACGCGTTACTACAGACAGGCCAGAGCCTCGTGTTAGTGCAGGGCGCGGAGCCTGTCCGCTCAACAGCTCCCGTATCGTCGGTGGAATTGAAAGCACTAGCGGCGTCGATGAGTTAGCTCATCGACATCCGCGCGACAGCCGTTAATTGTACTCGCGAATGCGGGCCATCAAACCGAGCAGGCAGAGAATCGCGATGAACGCGCTGACGACTGCCACCTTTACATCGAAGCCATTCAATCTCGCGCGGCCAGTCTGATTGTAGGCATCAAACGCGTTCTGGTTAATTTTGATGGCATCCCGCATCGCTCCCGTGAACTGATCGAAAGCCCAGTCCGATTGCCCCGGAGCAGTACCGATACAAAGCGCAATCGCGTCCTTATGTTTGCCCTGGCGTTCAAGATCGCGGATCTGGCCGTCGATGACGACGTAAGCGCCGAAAGTGCGAACTGCGTCTTGCGCCGCTTCGAGTTCCCCTTTAAAGGTGATGTTTCGCAGTTCGTCCGCAAGATATCCGGACGCAGGAGTTATTCCGGACTTAGCCACCGATTGATAGGTATCCGGTGGATCGAGTTTCGCGATCTTGTCCCGTTCATCCATGAACTCCTGCGTGCTGTGGCTCGCATTCTTAGGATCGAGCAGAAAACGGCTCTCTTCGCCATTTGCCTGGTATGCAAGCGCGGCGCCGCGTGTCAGCGCGAGGATCGAATCGAAGGCATCGTATTTAGCGAGCTTGAGGTCTTCTCCGGCGCCGTGTATGGTATTCCAGGAGTACAGCATAAACCCGCCCAACAACACGGTCGCGGCCACCAGAGGAATGTTGAAAACGCGGTTCGTTTGCCGGAACAAGTAAAGCTGAACGGCGATGAGCAATGCGCCCAATGCCACCGCCGCGATGGCAACGACAAATCTGGCATTGCGGGACCTAGACAGCTCCGCCGAGAAGCCGGCTTCGAGTTGCTTCACGTTTGCATGATCTAGCTCGTCGGCGTGGCTGAGAATTGTGTGATCGAGCAGTTCCGCCGCTTGTTCGTAGGTCGCGATGAACGCCGGGTTGTGGTCGTTGCGCAAGTCGCGCGCTTTCTGAATCAGCGCTTCATAGCGGCCCATCCCGAGTTGAATCTGCAGGATTGCCTGCCGCTGCGCCTCACGTTGGCCGATGTGCTCAGCCGCCTGGATCAGTTCGCGCTCCGCCTGTTCACTGCGATCGTTATAGGCCTGCACCGCGGCAGCTTCCGAGCCCGGTTCGGCGAGCAGTTCGTTGGCCGCGTCCGCGTCCATATCGGCCAGGTGGGACTTGATCTGCTCGGCGGCGATAATGCTCGGCGCCGTATTCGTCCCGATATCGTCAAGGCCCTTGACGTGAACGTTCCTGCAATACAGGAGCGCGATCAGAAAAAAGACGTCCAGGATCCAGAGCGCCCATAGAGCGCGCCACAATACGCTGGGAGTGGTCCAGTGACGAGCTTCGCGCACAGGCGTGCGGGACGAGACTGCGACTGGCGCGGTCGTCATGCTGTGGACTCACACGCGAGGGTCAGGCACGTCCAATGCCCGAGCGTGATGCGGTCACCCGGCTTCAGAGCGACATCGACCATCGGCTCGACGTCCTGACCGTTCACACGCGTGCCGTTCGAAGACCCAATGTCTCGTAAACTCCAATTCGACCCGTCCGCTCGCGTAATCAAAGCGTGCCGGTGTGAAACCGCCGTATCAAAATCGAGCGAGATCTCAGGCGCGATGCCCCGCGAAGCACTCCTTCTTCCGATCAAGAGCGTGGTGCCCTCAACCGCAATCGAAACGGGCTGAAAATCGGCTGGCGGATCGGGGCTTGCCGATTCCTTCAGCGACGGATCCACCGTGACCTGAATACTCCACTTCTCGACCGGGGCGGCGGGAGGCGGTGGTGGAGGCGGCGGTTCGGGAACGGAGGCCAGCGGAATCTCGCCGTGCGCGCCGGTCTCAAAATTGTAGCCGCACAACTCGCAGAATCGGACTCCTCCCGCTGCACGCGGCGTACCGCAATCGGGACAGTTCTCAGCACCCGTCTGCATTGCTTCCGAATGGCTGCCATTGCTTGCCGCAACGTTGCCGATTTTGGCGCCGCACTCGGAGCAGAAATCCTCTTCGGTCGACGTGTGACCCTTCGGACAAGTGACCGTCATTGTGCCTCCTTTACGACGGGCGTACCACACGCGTCGTCTTTGTCGAGCGGGTTTCGAGCATCATCTCGTCTTCCTTTGAAACCGCGCGCCTGAGGCGCACAGTTCCCGTAACCGGGTCCTCCACATCGACCACATTGCGCAGCAGTTTCGCCGTGGCCTCATTGCCCGATTCATGCGCAATCTTCACTGCTTTGCCCAGCAGCACGGTAGCCCGCTCGGCCTCACCGCGATTGCGTGCCTCTAAGCCATCCTGAATCGATTGCGCAAGTTCGGCTTGGCCGGTGTAATGCGCAACGACTCGATTGATCTTGGTCGATTTCGCGTCATCGTCGGTCCAGATGGCGAGGATTCGGCCTTCCGCGAACTTAGTTTCCACGCCGCCGCTGATGGAAATCAGCCCCGCCCGTCCGGCGAGTACTTCGTCGCCAACGCCCCCGGGCTGGACCTCAATGCAGAAATGATAATCGCGGCATTCGCCTTTGGCCCAGGCGCCGGTTGCATAATCGCGCGTCAACGGTTTGCGCTGCTGCGCCGCCGCCGTCAGATCCACGAGATGCGGACTGACCTCTTTGCAGAACTTCACGCGAGATCCCTGCGGTGTCCACAACCGAATGTAGACATCGCTAACGGACTTGGACAAGGCGGTCGAAAGGATATTGCGGAAATCGGCTTCCATCTGCGCCGGTGAGGCGATCATGTCGGTAGTGCCGAGCAGCTTATTCGAGATCAGCCGTAACTGATCCACCTTCCAGTCCGTTCCGATGCCGCGGCAGTCACACTGAAATCCGCCTTCGCATCTCTGCAGGGCCGGCAGGAAGTACGGTTCGTCTTCCGGCTCGTTTTGTCCGTCCGTTAACAGCAGCGCCTGATGCATCGCATTCGGCGCCATCTGGAATTGGCGCAGCGCTTCGAGCAGCCAGCGCGAAATCATGGTGCCGCCTTCCGCGGTGATGTGGCGCACCTGCCCGATCGCGCTCTGTTTCGCTTCCGGCGTCGCCAGCGAGACCGGCGCAATGACGCGAGCCGTTTCCGCGCCCGCTACCACGAAGAAGCCGCAATCGGAGGGCAACACCTGGATCAGACGGATGATCGCGTCGCGAGCCGCATGGATTTTCTGCCCCTCCATCGACCCAGAGCATCGCACAAAATGCCGAACATACGCCCTTGGTTGGAAGTTGACGCAACGTCCTCGGCCGCGGTCACGCTCATGATGGCGTGCACTTCGGATGCGCCCGCGTGCAGGTACTCGTTCTGAAAAACCTGAGCGTTGAATAAATTCGCCATAACTCAACCGGTGAAGTCGCAACAGCGCGACTGAGATATTGTCCTGTCCGCCCTGCATCATTGGCAAAGTTCACGAGCCGGCGAGCGGTTTCGAGCGCGCTTTCCTCGGGACGCGCCAACACCAACTCGCTCAATCTGCGCACTTCAGCGGCATAGTTCCAAAGACCGTCCGTGCAAAGCAGCAGATAGCCGCAACCGGTCGCGGTAAAGTTCCAGCAGGCCGGGTTGCAAATCCAGCGCGGCATCGGCGCCCAACCAGCGCGTGATGCCATGCGCACGCGGCGATTGCACGGCTTCTTCGTACGTTATCTCTCCCGCATGCGACGACATCGTTCAGCCACGAATGATCGGTCGTGAGTTGTTGGGTATTGTCTGTCGAAATCCAATAGGCCCGGCTGTCGCCTAACCATCCGATTTGAACAGCGCCGTCTTTGAACAGAGCCACGACCGCCGTTGTCGATGGAGCGCTCTCATGCGCTTCACTGTCGAGAGCGCGGACCGCTTCGGCCGCCTGCTGCAGCGCCGCCGCAAGATCGCCGCCTTCAGACACTGTGTGCGCGATCGCCTCTACGGCCGCCTGGGCTGCGGTCTGTGCATCGGTCGAACTCGAAACGCCATCGCATACGACCAGAAGCTTGCCGTGTTCCAGTTCAAGAATCGCGCAGCGGTCCTCATTGCGATGATGGTGCCGCCCGCGATCGCTCACGGCCGCAAAATCCGGCGATAGTTCGACCTCAGTGTGATCGCCCGGCGCAGGCCGGCAGCGCCGTCCGCATTGCAGGCAGTAACCATCTTCATCCAGATCGCCTTCGGGAGCGCCGCACAAACAAATCGGAGCGTTGGGATTCTTCAGCGGACGGCCGCACTCCTCGCAGAAGAGATCGTCATCGGGCAACTCGGCCGTGCAGTGTGGGCATTGCATGTTAGACCAGGCTCCTGGGCCGCACGGCATTCGCCTCGTCCACGTATTGAATCCTTTGCTCGCCCGACGCAAGCTGCGCCATGGCGCGCAGAGTCCGCTCCAGAGTCAAGCGGAGTTCCCGTTCGCGCAATCTCGCGCCAAACAGACTGACATTCGTGTTGCCGTTCAATTGTCTGTGGCGGATCAGATCCAGCGCGGTTCGCAGTGTCCGGCTGCGGAGTTCGCCGCGGAAGAACATATCAATGGCAAGACCTTCAATGACACCAGCAGCGTGAGCCAGATCCTCAGCGAGCGGAGGGCTTTTCAGATTGGCGATCAGCGCAGCTACCGTTTGCACGCGTGCGCGGATGCACACAGATGAAGTTTGCGGCACGCGCGCTAATGCATCTACCGCTGCACTACGCTCTTTCATCGCGATGGCACAGCGCGCCAATCCGAACGAGGCCGAGACCATATTTTCGTCCACACGCGACACCAGATCATACATACGCCGCGCGAGTTGAAGATGCCCGGTGCGCTCCGCAGCGAATCCAAGCGCAAGCTTCGGCGCGAGTTCTCCCGGAAGATCGAAGTAGACCTGATCGAAATCCTTGCGTGCGCCTTCCGTATCGCCTTGCGCCAGCCGCATGCGGCCGCGCAGCCAGAGTACCCGCCACTCCCACGGGTCGTCGGAGGAAACTTCCTCAAAGAGCTTGTCAGCCGCCTCGTACGATCCACTTTCGCCGTGAGCGGCCGCGAGCCGAAGCTTCGCCTCGCGCGATTTCGGAAATTGCGTGCAAGCCATCTGAAGAGCGGAGATTCGCCTTGCCGGATCGGGAATCGCGAGTCCGGCGCTGACGGCACGCGCGCCCGGATCGACTGTGTCGATCAGCGGGGCGGGCACGTAGCGCGCATCGGGAACCACGGGCTTCATGTGTTCCCCGCTCTCGATCGCAAGCGGATCCACAGCAAAATACGCGCTGGCTGCGGGCTTCTGTTGCCCGGTCTGCAGCGCAACCATCTCGCGCAAGCACGCCGAGTAACTGCTCCGCCATCTCGTCCGCGCTTTCAAAACGGTCGTCCGGATTGTGCGCGGTTGCTTTCAGAAGGCAGCGATACAGCGATTCCTGTTCTGCGAAGACCGGCACATCCGCCGCGGCGGGCAGCGTATAGCGATAGTCGGTCGTGAGTCCTCGAAACTCCGCCAGCAGAACAGCCAAGGCGCGGCCTATCGTATATAGATCGGATGCCGGTGTCGGGCCTTCGTTCGCTTCCGGGGCGCTGTAGCCGGCAGTGCAGTAAATATCTCCTTGCGCGTCGTCGATGCGGCGCACGCCGCCCATGTCGATCAGCTTCACGTCATCGCGCTCCAGCATCACGTTGTCGGGTTTGAAGTCGCAGTAGACCAGCCCCGCATTGTGCAGATACGAGAAGGCGGACAGAATCCGGTGAATGTAGGCAACGGCTTCGGCGGGCGGAAGCGGGCCGCGTTCCTGACGGAGCTGCTTCAGCGTTTTGCCGCCAACATACTCCATCACGATGAAGCCTTCATTCGCATGCTGGACGAAGTTGTAGATGCCGACGATATTCGGGTGTTTGACCGAGGCGAGGAACTGCCGCTCTGCCACTGCGGCCGCGGCGCTCGACGTGTCGTGTACGTTCAGCAAACCTTTCAGAACCACATAGCGCGACAGGGCCTTATCGAAAGCCAGATAGATCCAGCCGAGGCCGCCGTACGCAAGCGCACCCTTCACTTGGTATTGCGAGGCAACCACATCGCCGGCTTTGAGGCTCGGAATAAATGAAAACTTCTGGCCGCATTTGCCGCAGAATCCGAAATCGCGTTTGAGCGGTGTTTCGCAGCCCGAGCAAAAACGCTTGTGCTCCGGAATTTTCGGGTCGATGAGAACGGTCTTCTCGGGATCGGTCGAGGGCAGTTCCGGAAGCGTGATCAGGCCCGCTCCCAATTGGCGGCGCGAAGTGCGAGAGGAGGAGCGCCGGGAACGCCGCGAGCCCTTCGCGCCGCGATTCATAGGAGAGGAACCAGTTCCCGTGATGACCGAGCGGGAGGCCGTGCCATTGCGGCGGCGAGGAGAAACGCCGGGCAGGCCCTCCTGACGTTTTTCGGGAGCATGCCCGCAAACGTCGCAGTAGCCGTCCTCGATCTTGCCGCTGCAATTTCTTTGCGTGCAGTGTTGCGTCACCAAGTGGTTTCGCCCCTCACTTTCTTACGGTTTTTGCGGCCTCAAAGTTCAATTTCGATTCATATTCGGAAACTGCCGCCGCTGCTTCCTGCAAGGGTGTAGGCCGCTGGTACAACAGAGCTTTGGCGCGATCCGCTATGCCCGCCAGTTCATCGAGCTCCGCCACGCCATACGCGCGCGCCTTCGCCTTCAATGCATCCAGGCGCCCGCGCAGTTCAGAACGCAGCCCCAATTGCCGGCGCGCCTCGCCAAGAGCCTCCTGCTCGGCCTGCAGCGTTTGGCGCGCGGCGGCCGTCCAGTTGCGAAGACCCACCGTTAACGGCCCATTTCCGCCGTCGGTAAACGCCTGCTGCAAGCGACCAAACCAGCTCTCGAGCGCGCTTACCCTTTCGTCGGCGACTCGGGCCGCGCAGGCGGTCTTCTCATGTGCTTCAGCACACGCGGCGACCGCCAGCTCGATGCTGCGTACGCAGGCTTTCCAGCAATTCCTGTGCGGAAGAGAGTTCGGCCCGCACTTGCGCCTGCACTCGCCGGCGCTCGTCGAGTTTTCCGGAAATGCGATCGAGGGTAGTAGTCACGCCGGTGATGAACTGCGATGCCGTTCCGAGCGGATCCTGAGTAGCCGATTGCTGCAATCGCCGCAGTTTCTCGCCCGCCAGCGCGAGCGCCGAACGATCCTCCGGATCGAGGTGGTCGGAGACTTCGCGAAGCGCTGTCAGCCGGTGCGTCGCATCTTCGATGCTCTTCCCTAGCGATTCCCACGCGGCATCGAGTTGCAGGACGATCTGCTTGCATTGTTCGAATGCAGATTCCATGACACGCAGCAGTTCCGCCGGCGAGACGCTGCTGACATCCTGTATGCCGCCGAGCAGCGAACGTTGGCCAAACGGTATCTGCACGGCCGGAAGCTGCACGCTGCGTCCGTTCAGCAAAGATGCGATTTCGCGCCCGCGTTCTTCCGCGCCAAAGATGCTCGGCATGGTGTCGCGCAGCTCTTCCGCTCGCGAGATCACGCCTTGCAATGAATCGAAGTATTGCAGCAGCCAGCTCAAGGTTCGCACGGCCAGCGCGCTCTTTTCCGCCGTGTCGCCCGTAAGCTGCGCGTCCGGGTCGCTGATGCGCTTGTATACCGGATGCGCCTGCAAATCGATCAGGTTCTGCGCCGCCGCGTTCAGGCGGTCACGCCACAGCAGCAAAGCTTCATCAATCTGACGGGCACTCATAGAAACTCGGCGGGAACGAATGACGGGATCGCTCGATTCGGCGATGGCCAAATCGATTTGTTGTTGCAGAATGTGCTCCGGGACGGGAGGCTGATACCCTTCCAGCACGCGCCGCAGCGCCTGCTCGGGCGGCGCAGATTGCGTCTTCACAAAGCGGAACGATTTCACCGCGATGTTCTCGGCGGCTCCCGGCGTAAGCAGGCGCGGCAAATGAGCGCTGACGTCCGCGGGGCAATCCTGTGGAAGCGGCACTCCGCGCGCACGGCAAGCAAACCGGATCAGTTCGTACGTCTGCGCCGCATTTGCCGCTGGAAGAAGCGGAATCTTCACATCCATGCGGCCAGGCCGTTTGAAATCGACTTCGATCAGATCGGGACGGCTGGAGGCCAGGATCCAGATGATGCGGCCGCGCGTTCGGCTGCTACCCATCTCTTCCGCGAGCATCGAATAGATACGTCCCGACACTCCGGAGTCGCCTCCCACATCGCGCCTCCCCAGACTCTGATCGGCTTCATCCACGAACACGTAGCAGCGGCCCAGCGCGCGCAACAGGCGGAAAATACGCTCCAGGTTCCCTTCCGTGCTGCCGACCCAGCGGTCGCGAAAATTTTTCAGCTTGACTACCGGGACGCCCGCTTCGCCGGCCAGACACTCCACCAGGTAGCTCTTGCCTGTGCCCACCGGACCGGAAAGAAGATAGCCCTTAGGCAGCGCGCCGGCTTCTCCAATGCGCCACAAAGCGATATCCTGCCGCAACCACTGCTTGACCGGTTCGCAGCCTTGCACATCGTCAAGCGTGTGTGTACTCTCGACAAACTCGATCAGGCCCCGGCACTCGGTTTCGATGTTGCGCTTCTTGAGCTCCACCAGATCCGACGGTGTAAAGGGCTCGTTTCTGTGCTGGCGCAGTTTCAAGCGCGCGCTCGGCGGAAGACAAACTGGAACCCGAGAGCGCGCCCGCCAGTGCGGTCAACGGAATCGATCGCGGGGAACACCGCCGGATAGCGTGGGGCAATGGCGTTGAACGCCGACGTTAAATCCTGTGTCACCGGTAGCGGAATTTCGAGCGAAGCACTGCGCGCGTTGCGGGCCAGCATGGGATGCACTTCGTTCAGATTGCCTGCGATCAGAACCGTGATCAGCGGATGCGAGACCAGCAGCGATTCCGAACTCCAGTTGCGGACCAGTGTAATCAGCGCGGCCAGGTCGTGATCCAGCGGCCCGGCGGGCGCGATGAGATCGATATCCCGGATGACGCACGCAACCTGCACGGCCTGTTGGCCCACGCGAGCAAGATTCGCGCAATAGCGGAAGTAGTGCGTCAGAAACTCGACTGCTTCGCGCGGCCGTTTGGGCAATTCCGATTCGGTTCTCGCGCTTGGCCACTTGGCGAACATTGGACCGCCGCGCTCGATGCGAATGCCGTTTCCCAGATCGTAGCTGAGCACAACGTCAAAACGCGACAACAGCACTTCGAAAAGCAGTTCTTGCAGCGACCCGATGCGCGGCGCGGCAGTGGGAAGCAGGAACCGGTCATCCACGTTCCCGTAGATCAGGAACTGGTTGACGGAATCGGCTTCGTATAGCGCGATGAGTTCGGACGCCCAGGCTGGCAGGGCGTTCCCGAGACCGGCCGGAGCGGCTTCTACGGTAGACATCCGTGCCGTTCCACGAAACTATTCGCGAATCGCGGTCGGGCCCATCTGTTTGCGGGCGGGCGTGAACTCGGGCGTAGTTCCGTCGGCCGCAGGAGGAGCCAGAGCGATTCCTTCGCGTGCCGCAAAATCGGCCAAAGCCTGTTCAGCCAAAGCCTTCTGTTCGCTCTCTTTGAGTTGCACCCCGCTGGTATCGATGGTGCTCTGCGCGACGCGAACACGGCCGGCCGCCTTCGAACGTTCCTCATCGACCATGGTTTGAAGCCGGTCGAGTGTATCGCCGGAACCGCCGATCTTATGTCACCATGCCCGAAGCGGTCTCGGTCAGAGCAGCCAGCGCCCGCTTCGTCTTGAGGTCGCTGATATTGGCCTTAATCGCATCGATCTTGGCTTTCGCGTTGCCACCGCAACGTCACGCGAGCGGACAAGCTCCTTATAGGTCGTTTCTGCGTGTTCAAGCTGTTTGCGGTTCTCCTCGAGTTCGCGTTCTATCGTCTGCAGCCTGAGCGCATATTGGGCCGCGGCATCGCGGTTGCCGATGCGAAGATGGGCGGCTGTCTTCGACCGGATATCCGTTTGGTCGGTTTCGAGCTTTTTGACTTGCGCCATCAGGCGCTCGCACAAAGCCGCGTGTGAAATAAGGCCCTGATTGTAGCTGGCTAACTGCTTGCGCAGGTTCTCCGTTTCCACTTCCAGCAGAGCTTCCGGGTTCCGGCGTTCGATGCCGGAAATCCCCAAACCGAAGAAGCCGCGAATCAGGTTCGCGATTCTGTTGAACATGAAAGAGGCGCCTTGTCGCCCGTTTGGACTACCATTATCCCAAACGAAAGTGGCTTGTTTTTTGTTCAATCGGCGCTGTCGGGAACACGGGCTATTCTGACAAGAACACGTTAGTGGCCGCCGATTTAACAATGCTGGACAACCCCGCGTGGCACGCGTTGCACACCAACCACGCTCACCTGTCTGTCCAGCGAGGCGCCGCGTGCCGCTATCCGGCCGATGTGTCGCCTTACGCCGCTCTCGAATCCGCAACGGAATGCGCACTGCGCGATCTCGCCGAACTGCTCACCCCGGGCGAGTCCGTCTGGGTGATCGCAGGAGAGCTTCCGCCGGTCAAGGGGCTTGTGTATGAAGAGCAGTTGGTGTGCCTGCAAATGCTGATGCCGCATCGTCAATCTGCTGCAAAGCAGACGCACCTCATCAGTCCGCTCACCTGTGAGAACGCGGCAGAAATGGTCGCGCTCACCGACATTGCATTCCCCGGTTTCTTTCGCCTGCGCACGTGTCTCATGGGGCAGTATTTCGGAATCCGTTCCGATACCGGCGAACTCATCGCGATGGCGGGCGAGCGGCTTGCGCCACCGGGTCTGCCGGAGCTGAGCGGGGTTTGCACCCATCCGTCGCATCGCGGACGAGGCTATGCCGCGGACCTCATCTGGCGCGTCATCCGGCATCAGCGCGAACAGAACCAGCAACCGTGGCTATACACGACCTCCACCAATGCAGGGGCGATCGCTCTGTATCGCCGCCTTGGCTTCGAATTGAGGCGCGAGGCGCCGTTTACGCGCGTTCGCCTGCTGTAAACATCTGAGCTAGGCGCATGATGCGACTTCCTTGCCTTCTCTCGATTGCTGGACTCCTCGTGGCTGCATCCGCTCCGGTTGTGTATTCGCCATTATGGGGCCGCCATGGCGAGCTCTGGCAACCCGAGAAGACCCTCCCCGATTTTTCATACGCCGGCTATCATGCTAATGAATCGGCGATACCGAATGCGCCCGCCACATGGGACCTGAAGCAGGATTTCCACGCCATCGGCGACGGCAAAGTCGATGACTCGGACGCGTTTGAACGTGCCCTGGATGCCGGCAAGGGTGTCGTTTTCATACCCGCTGGCACATACGTGATCACTCGCCAGTTGCATCTGCGGCACGGAAATTTTGTGTTGCGCGGCAGTGGCTCGGGACGTACGATTCTCTACTTCACGAAACCTCTCTCTGCGTTGCTCGGAAATCATCCAAGTGGTAGCGGCGTTTCGCAGTGGTCGTTTGGTCCAGGGTTCATCCAAGTGGAGGGCCGGGACCACATCGATACTGAGAGTCGAATCGCAAGCATGGCCGGAACGGCCAAGCGCGGCGATACTCGATTGTCGATCTCGCCGCCAGTGCACATAAGACCCGGGGAATGGATACGCATTGTCGAAAGCGATCCTCCCAAAGAAAATCCTCAAACCGGCTCGCTGATTCTTTCCTCTACGGCAATCTGATGCCCGGCGGACAGGGCCTTTTCGGCACTCCGCACGTGGTCCGCTTCCTCACCCGCGTCAAGTCGGCTTCGGGCGCCGACCTCGAGCTGGAACGTCCACTGCCCTATGACATTCGGCCGGAATGGACGCCGGAGATCCACCGCTTCGATCCTTCCGTCCAGGAAGTTGGTATCGAACATTTGTCGATTCGATTCCCCTGGTCTCCTTACCCCGGTCACTTTAAAGAAGCGGGGTACAACGCGCTCACGCTCGAAGATGTCTCCCAATGCTGGATCCGGGATCTCGAAATTCAGAACGCAGGCTTCGCCATCGGCATGGAGAACACGAACTTCTGCACGCTCGACGGCATTCGTCTGACAACCAGTGGGAGTCGCGCGACCACGCCCGAGGCGCACGGAGCGAACGGCCACCACGGCATCGACATTGGGCACGGCACCGAAAACCTGGTGACCGATTTCGATGTAGACACAACGTTTGTGCACGACATCTCGCTCGAATGGTATGCCCTGCACACCGTTTATTCCCATGGCCGCGGCGCGAATCTTGCCATGGATCATCATCGCGAAGCAAATTACGCGAACCTCTTCACCGACCTGGACTGTGGTCTTGGCACACGGCCATTCGCCAGCGGCGGATCGCATGATCGCGGCGCGCATTCCGGAGCCTATAACGTCTTCTGGAACATACGTGCTCGAACCCCTATGCCTCTGCCGGACCCTGCCTTCGGTCCGCTGTTAACGTTTGTGGGTCTTGCGACTGACGAGACGAGCGTTCCATCACGCAGTGAATGGCGGTTCCAACCTACGGACCCGGCGCGCTTACGGCCCCAGGACTTAGCAGCCGCAATGCGAAAACTCCGCTTAGGCAAGATGCCGTAGGACGGGTGTTCTCCGGGTGTACGTGGTACGGGCGTTACTCGAACGTCCGAGAAGTCGGGTTGTTCAGCCGCACTTCCTTACTGACCACACATGCAAACCGCGGAGACGCTTACTGCGCCGAAACTCATTCTCGAACAGGCGGTGCGGCCCCCACGCCCCTGGCCCAGCATCGTGATTTCGGCAAGTGTCGGCGCACTGGGCCTGCTGATCTTATGCGAATTCCTGTTGCGTTTCATCGCTGGATTCGGCAATCCGATTCTGTATAAGCCCGATGCCGCTTGTGGCTACATCAGTTTGCCAAATCAGCATCTGCGGAGGATCTTCGCACACACCGATTTGAATGCACACGGACTGCGCTGTCCGGAGTTCCCTCTGCAGAAAGCGCTCGGAACTGTCCGTATTTTGTTTCTCGGTGACTCAATTGTGTACGGGACTACGCGGGTCGATCAATCGCAGATCTTCGCCGAACTCGTCCGCAAGCGGCTCGAAGTGTCCACAGCCAGGCACATCGAGGAAGTGAACGCGTCCGCAAACGGCTGGGCGATTGGCAATGAATCCGGCTATATCCGCTCGCGTGGAATCTACAACTCGGATTTTGTCGTTGAGGTCATCAACTCAGGGGACCTGCCGCAGCCTTTCGCGAGCATTGACGATACTGCAGCAGCTGTTACGCACAGGCCGGCATTGGCAATTGGGGATCTGCTCTCGCATGTCGTCCATCGCGGGTCGCAGCAAGACCCCGGAACTACGCCGCAAAGCAATGCAGTTCAGGAACAAGCAAATCTCGCGGAACTGTCCCGCATCAAAGGGTTCGTCGAAGCTCAGAACAGCCGGTTTCTCGTCGTTTTCTTGCCGTTCCGGCAGTGCATTCCCGGGGGAGCAAAGAGTTCCGCCCCGGGCCAGCTGGTCGAATGGGCGCGCCAAACAGGCACACCGATGATTGATCTGACGCCCGCGCTGTCGAATCATGCGACAGCGCAAGTCACAAACCCCGATCACATTCACATGAACGCGCTTGGGAACCAGTTGGTCGCGGGCGCACTTACTCCGTACCTGCGGCAGATCATTACCACTGAACAGCATCCCTAAAAGAAAATCGGCGGAGATGTCGAAACACCTCCGCCGTGAGTGAACAGCAAATGGTGATGTGTTTAGCCCGCCAGGGCCATCGTTCCTACCCTGAGCTGCGGGATGACTAGTGCAAGCACTTCTTCCACTCGTTCCACGAAGTGGAACTGCATTTCCTGCCGCACATGATCGGGCAACTCGCGCAGGTCCTTCTTGTTGCCGTAGGGCAGTATGATTCTGCGAATACCAGACCGGCGCGCCGCGAGCACCTTCTCTTTGACACCGCCGATCGGCAGAACCAAGCCGGTCAGCGTGACTTCGCCCGTCATCGCCGTGTCACTGCGAGCCGGTAAGCCGGTGTAAAGCGAGGTAAGCGCAGTGGTCATCGTCACACCCGCCGACGGGCCGTCCTTCGGGATCGCTCCTGCCGGGACGTGAACGTGAACGCCGCTGTCCTTGATCCGCTCCGGATCGACACCCAGGTCGGCCGCATGCGACCAGATGTAGCTCTGCGCGATCTTTACGGACTCCTGCATGACTTCGCCGAGTTGGCCCGTCAGGGTCAGCGTGCCCTTCCCGTTCGGCAGCAGCGCGCTCTCAATATAAAGAACATCGCCGCCCGCTTCGGTCCAGGCCAAGCCAGTCGCGACACCCGCCGGAACCGTCTTGCGCATCTCTTCCGGTAAGAAGATCTCGGGACCAAGCAGGTCGCCCAGCGATTTCCGGAGTCGACGAGCACTTTTTCGGTTTTGCCTTCGGCAATCTGCAGCGTGACTTTGCGCGTCACGCGGCCGATGGCCCGTTCCAGCCGGCGCAATCCGGCTTCGCGCGTATATCCGCGAATGATGCCTTTTAGTCCGTCATCGGTGAACTCGATCTCTGTCCTGAGTCAATCCAGCCGACTTGGTCTGTTTCGGAATCAGATAGCGTCGCGCAATCTGTTCCTTCTCCTCTTCGCTGTAGCCCGAGAGCCGCAGGATCTCCATACGGTCGAGCAGCGGTTGAGGAATGGTGTCGAGCGAGTTGGCCGTCGTGATGAACAGCACTCGCGACAAATCGAATGCCAGGTCGAGATAGTTATCGCGGAAAGTCTTGTTCTGTTCCGGATCGAGCACCTCGAGCAGCGCTGCCGCCGGATCCCCGCGGAAGTCGCGCCCGAGTTTGTCGATTTCATCGAGCAGCAGAACCGGGTTGTTCGCCCCGGCGCGCCGCATCGCCTGCAGTAACCGTCCGGCCATCGCGCCGATATAAGTCCGCCGGTGTCCGCGCAGTTCGGCTTCATCGTGTAATCCGCCCAGACTGAAACGTTCGAACTTGCGTCCGAGCGCTCGCGCGATGGACTGGCCGAGTGACGTTTTGCCTACTCCAGGAGGTCCGACCAGGCAAAGGATCGGCGCCTTTGCATCCGGATTCCGTTTCAGAACACTCAGGTGTTCCAGGATGCGTTCTTTGATTTCCTTCAGGCCGAAGTGGTCTTCGTCGAGGACAGTGCGAGCGTGCGCCAGATCGAGGTTGTCTTCCGTGGACGCGCTCCACGGCAGATCGAGCAGGAACTCGAGGTACGTCCGTGTAACGTGATAATCCGGCGCGCCCGTCGGGTAGCCTTTCGAGCCGTCTGAACTCGCGTTCAAATTCCTTCTTGGCTTCTTCGGGCAGAGTCGCCTTTTCGTAGCGTTCGCGCAGCAGGTCGAGGTCCGCCTTGTCGGCGTCTTTCTCGCCCAGTTCCTGCTGAATGGCGCGCAGTTGCTGGCGCAACAGGTACTCGCGCTGCTCCTTCGACATCTCGTCGCGTGCCGTCGAAGCGATCTTCTGCCGCAGTTCGAGAACCTGCAATTCATGCGCGAGATAGGAGTGCATCAGCCGCAGAGCGTCGGCCCGGGTCTCGGCTTCAAGCAGTTTCTGCTCCTTGGCGACGTCCAGGCTGAAAATGCTGGCGAGCAAATACGCCAACCGCAGCGGGATCTTCCGCCGCCGCGAGCGTACGCGTAACATCGCCGGCCGACTGCGGCTGAGCCAGCGCGACAGCTTTCCCGGCAAGTTCGAGCAGGGCTCCCGAGAGCGCCTCAACCTCACTGCCGCTATCTTCGGGCAGCGGGAAAGCGCGGTACTTGGCCGTGAGGTACGGCTCGGAGGTCTCGAGCTTCATGACGACGACGCGCTCGACGCCGAGCACCAGGATTTCGAGCAAGCCTTCGCTCGGACGCGACGACCGGCGAATCACCGCTTTCGTGCCAATCGTGTAGAGGTCGTCCTGGGCCGGGCGATTCGGTCTGCGGATCGCGCTGGGCGATCAGCAAGATTTCTTTTTCTTCTGATTTGAGAGCGGCTTCGACCGCTCGCAACGAGCTATCCCGGCCTACCGACAGGGGCAGCAGCAATCCCGGGAAGAGAATGGTGTTTTTCAGCGGCAGGGCCGGAAGCACCTGGAATTGGGATTGTGACATTCGAATGACCTAACGGTTCGATGCCGGGTTGCTCGGACCGCGGTTCAGGATTCTTTAGTGTAATGCACTCAGGTTACGTGTATGGCTGACTCAACAGGGTTAGATTCCGACCGGGGCGTCCAGGCTTCGCCACAAATACCAGCTCGCCGTCGTGCAGTACGGGTGCCATTTCTCCGCCAAGAGCGTCAGTTCGGCGGGTTTGGGCATCGCCTCGAGCCCGTAGGCCTGCCGGACGGCATTCCGGATTCCGAAATCGCCTAGCGGCATAATGTCTGGCCGCTGCAGCGCGAACATCAGGAACATCTGGACCGTCCAGACGCCCACGCCCCGCACCTGGCAGAGCGTCTCGATGATCTCGTCATCGGGCAGGTCGGGCAAGCTTGCTGAACTGGATCCGGCGGCGGACGACGTGTTCGGCTAAATCAGTGATGGATGCGATCTTCTGGCGGGAGAGGCCGCAGGCGCGCAGTTCGGCTTCGGAAAGCCGAAGCACGCCGGTCGCAGTGAAACGGGGTCCGACTGCGGCCTTCAACCGCGCAAAAATAGTGGCGGCCGCTTTTCCGTGTAACTGCTGGAACGTGATGGAACGAACCAACGTCTCGAAAGTTGGTTTCCGCACCGTCCATCGGCAGGGTCCGACCCGGTCGATGATGGCCGCCATCACGGGATCGGTTTTTCTGAGGTGGCGAGTTGCCGGATCCATTTGGAACGATCGACGATTATCTGACATGAGCAGCTCGTTTCGGCCCGATTCTCCTCGGCTCCTTGCTGACTGGCCGGGGCTGGCTTTGCGCTCGCCCAAGGCGGCCCGGTCCCGGATATGACCAGGACCAGGATCCAGTCCCACGCCCGCAGACTCAAAGCCCACTCCCGCTGCAGACGCCGCCGATGAGCAGTCGACCATCAAGGTCAACGTCGACCTGGTGAACATCTTCTATACCGTGCGGGCGAAGAAGGGCGGCCAAATCGATCCGCACCTCAGCCAGAACGACTTCCAGATTTTCGAGGACGGCAAACAGCAGACCATCAAGCAGTTCACGCGGGAATACGATCTGCCGCTGACGCTCGGCCTGCTGATCGACATCAGCGCCAGCCAGGAGCGTCTGATCGACGTCGAGCAGGCGGCCGCCACGCAGTTCTTCTACGACGTGGTTCGGCCCAAGGATCAGGCGTTGCTGATTTCCTTCGGCAAAAGCGTCGACCTGCTGCAGGATTTCACTTCTTCGCCCAAAGCTACTGAGCGCGGGCCTGAAAGGAATCCGGGGCGATTCGAATGCGCCGTTGATCAGCACGAGCGGTCCCATTCCGAACGTAAATACCGGCCCGATCGGCGGCAGTGTGGGCACCCCGAAAGGGACCCTGTTGTTCGACGCCGTGTGCCTGGTTTCGAACGAGAAGCTCAGATCCGAAGTCGGGCCGCAAGGCCATCATCCTGATCACGGATGGCGAAGATCAGGGCAGCACCTATAAGCTGCAGCGACGCGATCGAAGCGGCGCAAAAATCGGACGCGATCATCTACAGCATCTACTACGTCGATCGCGCTTTTTACAGTCAGTTCGGCATGTGGGCGGCGGCGGCGAAGGCGATCTCCGCAAAATGTCGGAACAGACAGGCGGCCGGGTGTTCACGGTCGACAAGAAGCACACGCTTAACGACGTCTTCAAAGAGATCCAGGACGAGCTGCGCAACCAGTACTCGATTGCGTACACGCCCTCAAATGCCAACCGCGACGGGAACTTCCGGCGGATTGACATCAAGGTCGACAAGCCGGAAGATCGAGTCCAGGCGCGGGAGGGCTACTACGCGACGCCTAACGATGCGCAGTAACGTGATCGCGCGCGGCAGGTACTCCTGCGACGGCTTGTCGCAACGGCGGCATGGGCGTGATCCCGGCCGCTTCAATCTTTGCGTTCGACAGCGCTGAGAACCGGGGCGGCGTGCCGCCGTCCGGTACTCCTGGGCATTGGTCGGCTTAAGGTCCGGCGACAAGCCAGCCAACTCAAAGATCAGCCGGGCATAGTTGTACCAGGAGATCGGCTCGCCGCCGCCCAGGTGATACATGCCCGTCAACCTTTCTCCACGGCCTCCACTGTACGGCTTGCAATGGCGGGGGCATAGGTCGGTGAGGCGACGTAATCCTGCACGACGCGGATCGGCTTGCCGTCTTTGGCGAGCCGCAGCATCAGCTCGACGAAAGTTCCCACGCGGCGTGAACATGCCGCCCGGGCCAAAAACTCCCGACACTCGCAGAATCAGCACTCATCAAGATAAGCCTGGGCATACAATTCGCCCGCAAGCTTCGAGACCGCGTAGGCCCCCAGAGGATGCGTCGGGTCGGTCTCGACGTAGGGACTTCCCTTTAGCGCCATCGAACACGTAATCCGTGGAGTAGTGGACCAACTGGGCGCCGCTTTGACGGCAGGCCATAGCAAGGTTTCGGACCGCCAAGCATTGGCTTCAAACGCCGCTTGGGGTTCGGTTTCAGCGATATCCACCTGGTTGTATGCCGCGGCATTGACCACCAAGCGGGGATCTTCGCTGCGCAATGCGGCCTCAACCGCTTTGGCATCCGTGACATCCAGCGACTTGCGGTCGAATCGTTTGACAGTCCATCCGCCTGGCTTCGAGACTACGGCAGACTTCGACTCCGAGTTGGCCGCCGCTCCCAACTACCAGCGCTGTTTCGGCATTCACCTGAAAGCATACCGGACCGGTGTAGGAATTAGCGCCGTCCGGCGAAGGCCGGCATAATATCGGGAACGGGTTCACCCAGCAGGCGCGCACGTAAAGTCATCAAACTTTGCAACCCGGTTAAAACCTGCTCGACTTTCACTTCGAGGTTCCAGGAATCATCCACATTGTGGCTGCAGGCGAGCACCTCGCCGAGCAACAGCTTGTCGTCGTGCTCGATGTGAACCGCCGTGAAAGGGGGCACGCGGTCGCGTGAGGTGACGCTCAGCCGTTTGCCCGTGAATTCCCCCAAAGTACAGGGCACGGACTGCCGGCCGGCGCCGCTGGCGGCCGCGATCTGAATGGTAGCGCTGTTTCGGAAGATCGGAGAACGTGTTCACAACCTCCTAATCGGCAGCGGCGGTCGTGAACTTTAGGAAAGATTTCGATTTTGTTCAGTAGCGGTTGGCGATGAACATCCAGATCAGAATGCCGAAGAGGATCGGGACCAGGAAAAGCAGCGTGCCTCTGAGGTTTATCCGCTGGACGACACTGGCCCGGACCTTCGCCGCATTGGGCGATTGCGGGGCGCGCCGCCGCGCATTCCCCTTGAGAGCTCGCACCAGTTCCTCGCGTCCACGCCTATCGGCTATCAGGATGGTTGCAGAATGGACGCCGCGTGTAGACTGCTCAAGCCTTCGCCGTAAAACCGGGGGCACATCCGAGAGCGAATGGTACACCCGCGTCCTGTCACCACTGGCAATAAAGATGGTCGAGCTCTTTGCGGTAAGTTTGGTCATTTCGTCAATCACCTAGCGCATGTACGCGCTCCGGGAGCGCATCCGTATTTCCGTTCCCCGAATGGGCCAGCGTGACCTGAATAAAACCCAGGGCGGCCTTGGACAAAGACTTGTCCTTTCGATAGATTAACCCCAGTCGCCGGATGATCGGCTCGGGACCGAGGGACACGGCCGCGATACGCCCGTCCGCGACCTCTTCCTGAGAGTTCGAAGCAGCCAGAAACGACAGGCCTAAGCCCGCGATTACAAAGCGCTTAATCATCTCTGTCGAGTCCAGTTCCATCGAAACGCTCAACTCATCCAGCACCGGGTCCAGCCAAGTATTCAGCCGAGCCCTGGTGGTGCCGCCCTTCGGAAGCAGAATCTGCTCGCCGAGCAGATCCTGAGGCGTCACCCGTTCGTATGATGCAAGCCGATGGTTCCCTTGAACAAGCAATTTGATCTCGTCCGTGTGGATTTTCGCCGCCTGGAGCTTCTTCTCTTGTACCGGAAGCTGGGTAATTCCGAAATCCGCCTGATTGTCCAGCACGGCTTGGACGATACGAGTTCCGTAGGCGCGATCCACCAGTAACTGCACGTTGGGAAACTGCTTTTTGAATTCCGCAAACACGCTGGGCAGAACATAAATACAGGTGGCTTCGTTGGCCGCAATTACGAGTTCACCGCGCGGCACGCGCTCGAGCTCGTTGATCGTATCCTGGGCACGACGGCGCAGCGCGAGAATCTGCTCGGCATGATCCGCAAAGATCCGGCCGGCGGTGGTGAGAGAGATACGGGTGCCGAGACGCTCGAAGAGCGTGGCATTCAGCTCCTGCTCCAACTGCCGAATCTGGGCGCTGATGGCCGGCTGCGTACGGTAACACGTTTGCGCAGCTTTTGAGAAGCTCTTCAGGCGCACGATCTCCAGGAATGTGTGGAGCTGGTCCAGATCCATTTATACCGGCTTACAAACTACGCCTACGCGGGCTTGGAAGCCAATTGTAGCAGTAGGGCGCCCAAGCCCTGCACCCTGGCATTCTCGGCGTTCAGTCGCGTTTATCGGGGGCATCTGAACGGCAAAATGACCGCTTTCGCAGCAGTGCTTCACCCACCGGCGCAGAAGCCAATGCCTCGACGATCCGTTCGGCGGCGTGTCCATCCCCATACGGGTTCTGCATATTTTCCAGTCCCGCCCGAAAACCCTCGTCTCGGATTTTGGAGATTGCGGCAAGAATCGCATCCGTTTCCGCTGGAACGGACAGCACATTGCGATCGCGTTCCCTTCCCGCCTGACGGATTCCGACATCGATGGCCGGAATGCCAAACGAGGCCGCTTCCATGATTCCGCTGCTCGAATTACCTACCACTGCCCAGCTTTCGCGCAGCAGGCTCCAGTACAAGACAGGGCGCAGGTTGACAGCCAACTTCGCCGGGGGATGGGTGTTTCGAAACGTGTTGATGCGCTCGATCAGATCGCGGCTCCCTGCGTCCGCGTTCGGATAACAAAATACGATTTCTTCTGGAACCTGCTCCAAGGCCCGAAACAGCGCATCGGCTTCTCGCGTCGTATCCCGCGCGATCGTGACCGGATGATACGTGACCAGTAAAGTACGCCGGCTGAGATCGATCCCCATCTCCCGTTCGAGTTCTTGGCGGTTAAGTAGCTTGCTCCGGCGGAGATGATCGAGCGAAGGCGCACCCGCCCGGTGGACTCGCCACGCCTCCTCGCCCATCCCGATCACGCGCTGACGGGCGGATTCGGTTGAAGTGAAATGAAGGTGGCTCATCTTAGTGAGCGCGTTCCTCACGGCATCATCAATCGCGCCCTCACTGACTTCCCCGCCCTCAATGTGCGCGATGGGTATGCGAAGCGCCAGGGCGACAGATGCGGGAGCGAGCATCTCATAACGGTCCGCAATCAACAGCAACAAATCCGGCCGCATCTGTCCCAAACAATCCGCCAGCCCCAAGTTCGCGACGCCAATTGTCTTCGCCATGCCGACGTCCGTATTTGAATCAAGCAGGCACTCAATTCGTGCATCCACTTGCAGGCCATCGCGTTCGATCTCCTCCACCGTGTTGCCGAAGCCGGCAGCGAGTTGCGGGACCCATCACAATCAAGCGCAATCGAAGCTCGGGATGCGCCGCAATCTCGCGCAGCACCCAATACAAATGGCTGTAGTCGGCACGCGAGGTGCTGACGGCCGCAATCGTTCGCATCAGCGGTTTCCCATCGCGTGTTGTCGGGCCATATCACTCGGAATGTACTGCGGAACTAAGTCGCATAAAAGACGAAAGACCCCCGCCCGATCGCGTTCAGCGACCAACTGCGACAAGCTGGACATCGTTTGCGCCAGTTCGCTTTCGTTTAGCGGCGCGGTTGAAACGGCATCGAGAGTTTCAGCGGCGTGCCGGATGCGTTTCTCGTCCGGCCCGATAAGCTCCTCGGTCAATTTTTCTCCGGGGCGAAGGCCGATAAACTCGATTGTCGCGTCCGGAAATCTGGACGTCGCGAGGTCCACAACCCTTAGTGGTGAACAATGCCGTGGGATGACGATCTCGCCTGCCTGTCCCGCAAACACGGCTTTCAGAATGATCTCTACCGCTTCGTCGCTGGAGAAGAAGTAGCGCACAGCAGCGGCATCGGTCACCGTCAATTTCAGGCCGCGCGCGAATTGTTCCGTCCACAACGGCAATACACTTCCAGTGGAACCGAGCACGTTTCCCAACCGCACGGCGCTCCGTTGCAGACTCACTGTCAACCGTTCCGCCAGGCGTTTCGATGCGCCCATGACGCTGTGCGGCATCACAGCTTTATCTGTCGAAACCAGAAGCAGCTTCGCAACGCCGCCGCGGCGAGCGCACTCGAGCAGGCGGAATGTCACGAGCGCGTTGTTCGCCACTGCTGCGAGCAACTGGGTTTCGAGAAACGATACGTGCTTGTATGCGGCTGCATGGATCACAATGGCCGCGATCCAGATGCTCCAGAATGTCAGTCACTAGTTCGCTACGCCCGGCCGAACCCAACACAACCTGCAACCGGTCAGCCAGCGGTCCGAGTTGCTGGAGCAGAGCCGCGAGGTTCTGCTCTGAGGAATCGAGCAAAACGAGTTTGCGTAAATCGGCGTCCAGGAGCTTCCGAGTCAAGGCCGATCCGATAAATCCGCCGGCGCCGGTGACCAGAACGTCACGCCCGGAGAATTCGTCAAACACCAGCTTTTCGCCGCCAATCGAACAACACAATTCCGGCCGCGACCGAAACGTTCAGAGAAGAGACTTCACCCGCCATAGGAATGCGCACCAGAACATCGCAATGCTTCTGCACATTTTGATGGAGACCTTTGCCTTCGCTGCCCAGGACGAGCACGGTCGGCCGGTTCCAATCGACACGGTCGTACGCCTCGTGCCCGCGCTCGTCCAGACCGTAGATCCAGAAGCCCTCCTTTTTCAAATGTTCCAGAGTCTGCGCGATGTTCACGACGCGCGCGACTGGCAGATACTCGAGCGCCCCCGCTGCCGCGCGTGCCACGGTCTCAGTGAGAGGGGCGGAACGCCGTTCCGGAACCAGCACTGCGTCCGCACCTGCCGCATGAGCCGAGCGTACAATTGCGCCGAGATTATGCGGGTCTTCCACGCCATCGAGCACTACGATGAGCTTCGCGCCGCGCGTGACACTCTCCCACTCCGCGTAGTCGTGAGCGGCCCCGAACGCGATGACGCCCTGATGCGACACACCCTTACTCGCACGGTCCAGGGCGTCTCGCGGCTCGAACCGGACCGGCACCGATTGGTCCCGGCACAGTTCGATAATTTCCTGAATACGCGGCCCGCCCGCGCCCTTGGCGATGAGAACTCGATCGAATGCGCGCCGCGCTCGCAAGCCTTCCCGGACAGGATGTATGCCGAGCGTCAGACGCATCAGGCGGCGGGGTTCGTTTGCGCAACCGGGGGCTTCGGCGACGCCGGTGGAGCAAGCGGGATTCCGTGCTCCTCGAGCGACGCGCGCACTTCTTTCGGAGACAAACGCGAGGCATCGTACTCGACGAACAACTCATCCTGCGAAGGCCTTAGACGCACCATCAGGAATCCGTACACCGCAGGCATGCGCGAAATGCTCACTAAGTCGTCTTCCGTCAGCGGACGGGAAAACCGGAATGTGAGCTGCACCTTTGTCATTCGTTGCCAGAATACCAAGGGCGTAGGGGCCAGAAGTTTGTCAGCCGCGCCCGGCGACCCAGGCGGTGACGCCCGCAATCGCGAGCCCCGCGCCAAACACTGGCACGATACCGAGCTTCTTTCGCTCCGGCCAAAAGGTATGCCAGGCAAGAAAGAAGAAGCTGCCCGTCACAATGGCCAGCACGCCCGGCGACCACCAACGCCCGAAAGCCGCCACGCCCGATTGCGCTGCCCTCGGTTCGCAAAATCCGCCGAGCAATGTCACGCATTCGACGGCCGACGCGATCACGCCAGCCCGCATCGCGCTTCCGGTATTCCGTCTTGTTAACCAGCCGAGCGCCACACCCTCGGGTACCTTATGCAGCGCCAAGCCAACCGTCACTGCCGTGCTGGTCAGCGGACCAACACCCACCGCGCGCACGCTCCAGCCATCGAGGAAACTATGCAGCGCCGTTGCGATCACCAGCGGACCCAGCATGCCATGGCGCGGGGAATGCCCGACCCGATCGAGCAGCGCGTCGATGCTGAGCAGTGCAACCGCAAACGCCACGGCGCAGGCCGCCGCCAGCCACCAGCCTGTCGAGTCGGCAATCTCCGGCAGCAGCCAAAACATTGCTATGCCAAAGAGAAGACCCCCTCCTGCCGCCGCTAAATGCGCCGGCAGCATTTTCGACTGTCCCAGCCCGCAGCCAAGAAACACGCCCAGCAGCGCAAGAACAGTAAGCAGAGCAACAGCCGCCATCCTCTATTCGATGACTTTCACGACGAAATAGGTGAACGGATGGCCCTTCGTAATCAACAATTGATGTGGCACGCCTGCCGGAATGTGAATAATCGAACCCTGCGGAAGGGACTGCTTCGTACCGCCTTCAATGCCGGTGCCTCTCAACTCGCCGGGCTTCACCGTCTTTGCATGGACGAGTTTCCCGCCAGTTACGATGTCGGCGCTTCCCGATACTACATAGAAGATGTCCGCTTCTTTCTCGTGTACCTCCGACGAGCCAGTCGCCTCACGATAGGCCATCATCGTGTAGTGATTGCCGTACCGCTTGAGGTCCTGGCTTGCGAACTGGGTACCTTTCTGCGCAAGCTTGCCGGTCATGCTTTGTAAGTCCTGCGGCGTGTAGACGTCCACTTCGCTACCGGCAGCCCCCGCAAGTCCCGCCATCAGTAATGTAAGTACAAGAATCTTCATGGCTAATCTGCCCGAGTGTATCAACCAGGGAAACTTTTCCGTCCAAAGGTCGTGAAACTCCGGACCGTCGCCCTAGTCGCCATTGCTCTTCTGCCGTTACAGGCGCAATCTCCCGGGAGCGCCTCGGAAACCGTTCACATCGACCTCAGTCAACCAGCGCGTCCCTTTCCGCATTTCTGGGAACAGATGTTTGGATCCGGCCGCGCCAATCTGAGCTTGCGAGCCGATTACCGCCGCGACCTCGACACGGTCCACAACGCCACCGGCTTCACGTACATCCGCTTTCATGCCATCCTCGACGATGAGAACGGCGTTTACGATGAAGACGCCCAGGGCCGCCCGGTTTACAACTTCTCCTATGTCGATCAGATCTACGACGGTCTGCTGGAACATCACGTCAAGCCTTTCGTCGAGCTCAGCTTCATGCCGCGAAAACTCGCGGCAAATCTGAAGCCACATGCGTTCTGGTACAAGCCATTCCCTTCCCCGCCCAATGATCCCGGTAAGTGGGCGGCGCTCATTGCAGCGTTCACGAGACATCTTGAAGACCGGTACGGTGCGCCTGAGGTCAGAACCTGGTATTTCGAGGTTTGGAACGAACCCAATATCGATTTCTGGGATGGCGTTCCCCAGCAATCGACTTACTTCGCGCTGTATGACGAAACGGCCAAAGCGATCAAGCAAGTAGACGATCAACTCCGAGTCGGTGGTCCGGCTACGGCGCAGGCCGCCTGGGTGGACGCGTTTATCGATCACTGCACGCGCAATCACGTCCCCTTCGATTTTGTGTCCACACACGTGTACGGCAATGACACGACGCAGGACGTGTTCGGGAAAAAGCTCTCCATTCCACGCAGTGATATGGTCGGGGCTTCCGCCAAGAAAGTCTTCGATCAGGTAAAGGCATCCGCCGCTCCGAACACGCCGATCATCTGGTCGGAATACAACGCCACGTACATGAATCAGCAGGAGGTCACCGATAGCGCCTTCATGGGACCGTGGCTCGCGAACAACATCCGGCTGTGTGACGGCCTCGCAAACATCATGTCGTATTGGTCGTTCTCCGACGTCTTCGAAGAGCAGGGCGTGGTGAAAACGCCGTTCTACGGTGGCTACGGACTGATCGCAGAACGCAGTGTTCCGAAACCCGCATTCGACGCTTTCGCCCTGCTGCATGAATTAGGCGACCGCCGCATCGCGGTTGACAATACGGACTCGCTGGTTACTGTTCGCGCGGACGGCACGCCCGTGATCGCCCTTTGGAATTACGCCGAGCCGAACCAGTCTGTGCCGGACAAGACATTCCGTTTGGATGTTGCGAGCAGTCCCTTTCATCACTACCGATTGCAATGGGTCGACCCCGAGCGGGGCTCCAGCCTGGCGGCTTGGAAACAGATGGGCCAGCCAGTCTCGCCGACCATAGAGCAGATTCAAAAACTGCGCGAAGCAGCCGTCCTCCCTGCCTCGATCGATGCGCCGATAGATCAGCCAATCGTCCTCAAGGCGCAATCGCTGGCAGTCGTCGAGCTGTATTGAACGGGGCACGATGAAGCCGCTGGACATTCTTTCTTTGCACATCCGATGATTCGAGATACACTCCGCCTGCGGTTGCGAAGACCTGGGATCAAAATTGCGCGTCAGGCAGCATTTGAATGGCTGGGCGAAGCCGGTTCGTGGACCATTGGAGCGCCATTTTGCCGTGCCGACGAGTCGGCAGGTTCCGATTCTTGCGAGTTTGTGGGAACGAACCCACCGTTGGCGGCGAGTGCTACTGCTTTTGAGGGAACGAACCCAGCCGCGGTGCTACGGGCAACGGTTCGTTCGCAGACTTTGCGTGCCTTCTGAAGCTCGCGGAGAGTGTTCAGGGACTTGTAGAAGCTGCGTTCGCAGCGTCCGTGCATACGCTGGGCAGTTTCGGCTTCGCGCGGCTGCGGCCTTTCCATGTTCAGGAAGGCGGTTTCGAGGCAGCGGTAGCGTTTCATGCGCCAGTAGTGCTCGGCCATCTCCTGCACTAGAAGGGCTTCGGTTTCTGTGGCGGGTTGATGCTCGGCGAAAAGGCTCGCCTTCAGGGCATCGAGCTGCGCCGGGTCCTCGTTTCCGACGATGAGCTGCCGCGAATAGAGGCCATGCTTGAAGCTGTTTTCGCGAGACGCCGCTTTGCCTTCGGCGGTCCTGGGCCCGGAACTCAATTGAGCGTTGGCCCGATTGGCTTCGAGACGTGCCTGAGAAATGGGAGTGTTGCCCGCGGCAACTGCTCGGTTCTGATTCTTTTGGGCAGCCCGCTCCGCTGCCCGACGCTGCTGACGAGATAACGACATTTTGAGATACTCCTTCACGCGTGTTGTCGCATGAAGGGCGTTCGGGCGCGGTTCAAAAATCTGAGTAAGTTGCGGGCACTGGGGGATTTAGGAAATTTGCATCGCTTGTCACTGACGCCCACGGCCGGTTATACAGACCGCCGCAACGCGAACGCAGCACTGCGCCCGCCGCGGAGTTTAGATCCAACGGCGAGGCGCTAGTGACGCTTGCAGTGCCGGAAAGAGGTTAGCTGTTCTGGTTGTTCTGCTTTTGTTCGTGACGATCACGCGCATGTTCGCGCATCTGCTGCCACGTTTGTTTTTGCTGATCGTTCAGCACGCCTTCAATCTTGCTCCGGCTGTCCTGCATCACCGAGCGGATTTTCTCGCGCCGGTCCTTTTGTGACAACGTGTTGTCGGAGCGAATTGCCTGAATCTGCTGTTGACGATCGGTCAGAATCGGCAGCAGTTGGTTCTGTTGATCGGTCGTCAGGTTCAGCTTCTTGGTCATAAACTGAACCTGCTGATTGGGATCGGCATGCCGCCGCTCATGTTGAGCGTTGGCCTGTGGTGCGGACTGATCTTGCGCAACCGGAGCGGCTAATGCGGTACCCAGACCAAAGATCGCGCACAGTGTAATTGCTTGTAACTTCTTCATCGACGTTTCCTTTCAAACGTTCTACTGCTACGACGAAAGGAAACCTCGAAAGGTTGTCGCCCCTGCCTCAAATTAACCAGGCATACCTGAAATCAGGGATGTGCACACCCGTCGACCTATGATCCACGCCAAAACACGATACGCTGGATGTCATGTGGCGCTGGCTGGTGATTCCGCTGCTCGCTTATCCTTTGCATGCGGATCTTCGCCTTGTGGTGCAGCAGACGTATGGCTCGAGTACGAACGTTGAAACCGATTGGTATCGAGACCAGTTATCACGCAGCGATTCGAATCGTGGCAGCTACATTTTCGATAAAGCGCGCGGCACAGTGACGGTCTTGGATGCGACCAGACGTGAGTATTACGAAGCGCGAGGGCGCGTAACCTCGTTACGGCAACTCGACAGATCCACCGCGATCGTAATCGAGTGCGACACGAGAGACACGGGGGAAACCCGCGACGTTTGGGGGCACACAGCGCACCGCTACATAACGGTGAAGCGGCAGCGGACAGAGAGTGCGGCGAGCGGCAGTACCCCCTGGCAAGAGACCACGATCGATTCCTGGTTCCTCGATGTGCCCGTGCCGGCAAGTTACATTCCGAGGTCCCCGGCTCAGGGCGTGTTCTCCGCACTAACCTTGAACGGCAGCATGCCGGACTTCCGCATCACCCGAAAGGGCGTAAAACCGACCGGACTGCTCATTTACGAGAAGAGCGATGGGTCGGTCTACGAGGTGACGGATCTATCGGAATCGCCGCTGGATCCGAAGCTCTTCGAACTCCCAGCCGATTATCGCCGCGTGATTCGTCCTATGCCGGGGGCACGACTTACCTGGGATGAGCAGATCCTTTATTACTGGCAGCAGTTTCAGGACTGGTTTGCAAATCTCATTTTGTGAGATGTTCGTGCAGTGCGACCGGCTGTGCAACGGCTTTTCCTCATAGAATCGCCGCTCCCTCATCTCACGATATTGGCTTCCTCTACCTTTAATGATGTGTTGAGAAGCTGAAACTGAATAGGTACTCCACCGACTGCCGGCGCGGCGTCGTGCACTATTTTCTGAAAAGCCTCCACGCTCGCCGGTTTGCTCCAAACACCTTCGTGTACGACGAAGGACACGCTCACCGGTCCGTTATGCCTCGACAAAAATACGTCGCTTCCTTTTCCGGTGAAGAAGCCGTCCGCCTGCAGCGCCTTGCCGAGTGCCTGGGCTTGCGCGGGTGTAGCTGCGCCGTAATAGTAAACCGTGTCCTGCCCGTCGACGTCGAGTTTTCCGATTACCGATTCCGCTTTCACATCCCTCTCGCGGTCCAAGAGGCGCAGAGTTAAGGGAAATCCTTCAGACGCGCCCAATTGCCGTCCTATCTCATCGAACGAAGCGACCGTTTCCGGATCGGCCCACACTCCTTGCTTCACAATGAATGACACCGTTTTCCGGTCGCCCGTGCGATCGAGGAGCACGCTCACGCCCCGATCCGTCAAATAACCGATCTGCTTCAGCCGTTTTCCCAACGTCGACGCGTCTTCGCTCGTGGCCGAGCCTGAGTAATACACTTCGTCCTTGACGCCGACGGTTACTTTGGATTCGCTGAGTGTCTCGGCCGCATAAACGATACCGACCAGCCCCACCAGGAACGCGGCGCCGATCGCAAGCGCCACGCCGGGTGAGCCGAGCCGCGCACCCTGCTGCACTCGTTCGGAAATTGTCTTCCCTTGCAGCATCTGGGCCAGCTTGCGCGTCGCAAGCAGCAAAACGAGCGCAAGCGGCGTTGTCACCGAATGCGGCAACTGCCAGCAAAATGCTATTGCAAGCGCGGTGACCAGGAGCCCGGCGGCAAACGTAATCACCGCTTTCGAAGGCTCGCCCAGCCGCCGGTAGTTAAGCGCCATCAGACCAGCGCCGGCCGCCGGTGTGCCCAGCAGCGTAGCCACACCCACCGCATTCGCGTCAAATACTGAGTAAACAGGCGCTGCGTTCTGATATTGCGTTTGCATCGTTGTCGCCATAAACTTCTCCTCGAAGTGAAATCAATTCCTTTGAAACGCGCTGATCGTACTGAAAACGAATCATCGTCTGCGTGGATTGCGTCCACCGCCGCGCGAAAACGATCAGCAGGAACGGCAGAACAAAAAGAGATTTCCTCCAGTTCCAAGCGCCGGGCTGATCTTCTTTGGGAAGGCCGCGAAAGGCGATGTCAAACTATACGAGGACGAACAAGATCCACACTTAATTCACTCTGGAAGCCGCATTGGCCGCCTGCTTTGCTGCCCGCTGCCGCGCCTGCCAGCGCCAGCCCCAGAGCATGACCAGGATCAAAAGAACACTATCCAGCGCGAGCACGGTAACGAAGACGGGTGCATATTGGGGATACTTCTCCCATAAGAAAGATACGGGCAGCACCGTTCCATAGAGGAATAGAACCAACCCGAACCCGAGCGCCCAGACACGCCACGTCAACAAGCCTCGCCGGTAGGACTCGCGGACCATCACCAGATCCCACACAAGTTTCAGCAGCTCGAACATTTCGATCTTCCCGGTCTAGTAGGACTGCCCGTTACCGTGCACCTTGACGTCTTCCACCCAGTTGCCGGACAGATACCCGTTCGGGTTCGCGTTCGGGTCGTTGGTCTGATACCACTCATCCCGGCCGTTGGACCACGTATGCGAATAGGCGCTCGAGACTTTGGTGTAACCCTCTGGACCGACTACGGTCTGGCGATCGAGTGCATAGTCAACCCAATCGGAGGTGTTCGTCGAGCGAGCGTTCATCGCGGTAATAGCCCCATTCATGGCAGAGTGAAACTGCGATTCCTGCTGCGCCATAAACTGCTCATGGTCTCTCCGCTGGGTCGCCATGAAATCGTCCGATTGCTTCTTCAACATGGCGGCGCTGGCGTGCTCTTGCGCCGTGAGTTGGCGCATTCTTCTTTGACCGTCTTCGGCAAGTGTCTGCTGCACACGCATCAGCCAGGCATCTTCATGCGGCGTGCGCACCAGATCATGACTGTCTACGAGTTGCGCCAATGCGTCCAGCTTTCCTTTCGGCGCGCGCAGCACGTCGACGTGGGCCGAACATCCCCCTCCAAAGCCATCAGTTCGGACGCGGCACTCGACATACACTCGAAAGCGCTGTTCCACCACAAAGGTTCCGTTGCGCGTTTCAACCCGGACGGCGGCGGCGTCCGCGGTTGCGTGAATGTCGGGACTGATGCGGCTCATGTTCTGCGCCACCCTGTCAACACGCCCCTGGTAGGAAGCCGCAATCGGCATGGGGCCGATCACATGCATGCCGTTTGTAGATGCCATCTCCTCATAGCGGTCGAGAAATTCCTTGGCTGTGAGTGGGTGGCCAAAATCGAGGCAACCTGCCGGCGCATGGAAGCCGCGGAGGTTCGGGTGGAACGTCCAGTTAAAGGTTGGCATCAGCCGGATCTCGGTTAAGCCGTCCGCCGCGTAAGCGCGAAAGACCGGATACGGAATCTGGCTGCACTCGGGCCCCGGCATCACCGTGCCGTCGAACCTCCAGCCGGCCGGAATCGCGATGCTGAAGGCTTTGATCCCGTAGCGCGGATCCGTGATGGCAACGGTCGTTAGGTTTTGAGCAGATGTAAGCTGAGTCGCCAGCAATAGCGCCGGCATACAAGAAATCAGACAGGAAATAGTCATTCGCATAGAACCTCCGGGCGCGTCAAAACGCGTTAGTCCCGCACTATAGGCGACAAAGGGCGATCGAATGACTCATTGGTGTTGCGATAGCATGGTGTACCAAACAAGCATCAGTTATCCAGGAGTAGCACTCGTTCGACATGCGCTTGATTTTGATGGAAAGTCGTTTCGGGAGCGGCGCTCCGATTTGAGCAGGACTGACGAAGTCACCCAGCTTCTGCATGAGTGGAGTGACGGAACGCCCGACGCGCTGGACCGTCTCTTCGATGTCGTCTATCCGCAATTGCGCCAGATCGCAGGAGCGCTGTTTCGGGGGGAGGCGCCCGAGCATCTGCTGCAGCCAACCATTATCGTCAATGAGTTGTTTTTAAAACTCGTCCGCCAGCGAAGTTTGCGCTTCGAAGACCGGCAGCACTTTTATAGCCTGTCGGCGCGCCTGATGCGCCGGGTCCTGATGGACCATGCGCGTTCGGAAGGACGCCAGAAACGCGGGTCCGGCGGTTCGGTGCCACTCGATGAGAAGTTGGCCTGGATCGGGGCGGATTCGGTCGAATTGCTGGACTTGGAACGCGTCCTCGATGAACTGAACCAGCCTGGATCCGCGCAAATGCCGGATGGTCGAGCTACGTTTTTTTCTTGGCTTCTCGGCAGAGGAAACGGCTGAACTGCTGGGCGTTGCGAAGGTGACCGTTGACCGCGACCTCAAATTCGTCCGGGGCTGGATGTACGAACGGCTTCACCGAACGGCACGACTGAGGCGATTTACTGCCGTTTAGCGCCTACTGGCCGAGCACCAAAT
This sequence comes from uncultured Acidobacteriaceae bacterium, assembly GCA_963795905.1. Lineage (GTDB taxonomy): Bacteria > Acidobacteriota > Terriglobia > Bryobacterales > Bryobacteraceae > Bog-105. The sequence continues at coordinate 873,570 of CAWCJG010000008.1, forward strand.
GACTGAAACCCCGAGAACTGGGAATTGCTTCAGAAACTGTTTCATCTTGCCGGGACAACTCCCGAGCCGGATCGTGACCGCGTTCTGCGCGAGAACTGTCAAGACGAGAAGATCGGCGGCGTGTTCTGGCGATGGTTCGCGGCGCCAGTCTTCCGGACGGCGGGCCGCATGACGCCGCGCAGCGCCCCTGTTCACCGGTTCGGGCCGTACTCGATCCTCGCGTCTCCTTGGGTCCGGGGGAATCGGTTCGGTATACCTGGCCGAACGTATTCTTGCGGGTACGCCGCAGCACGTGGCACTCAAAGTCCTGGCCCCCCACGCCGGCGGTCCTTCTTTTATCGAACGCTTCCATCGCGAGCAGCACATTCTCGCTTCGCTCGATCACCCCCACATCACGCGCCTGCTGGATGCCGGGATCAGTGATACCGGCCAGCCATTTCTCGCGATGGAGTACGTCGACGGCGTTCATCTTGACGAGTACTGCGATACGCATCGCCTCTCGGTTGCCGCACGGATCGACGTCTTTATTCAGATCTGCGATGCGGTTTCCTATGCGCATCGCAACCTGATCGTTCACCTGGATCTCAAGCCCTCGAACGTCTTAGTGACAGAAGAAGGCGCAGTGAAGCTTCTCGATTTCGGCACCTCCAAACTGATTGAGCCCGAGACATTGTTGACGACGACCGTACTGGCGACACCTGCTTACGCTAGTCCGGAGCAATTACGAAACGAGCCGGTCACCACCGCCTGCGACGTTTATTCACTCGGCGCAATTCTCTTCGATCTGCTGGCTGGGCGGCGCGCCGCCGGGCGAATCTCCGCCGCGATTATGTTTGAGCGCGCAATGACGGAAGGGGAGCCGGACCGCGTAGCCGAGGCGCGATCACGGAAGAAGCCGCCCAAGCACGCGGCGTTTCTGTTCAGCAGCTCCGGCAGCTTCTCTCCGGCGATCTTGAAACAATCATTGCGAAATGTTTGCGCCCGCGGCCGCCGGATCGCTATCAAACGGTAGATGCGCTAACCGAAGATTTGCGCCGTGTATCGGGGAGGCCGGGTTGTTCTTGCGCGGCCACAAACTGCGTTCTATCGCGTTGGCAAGTTCATACCGGCGCAAGCGCCGCTCCGTCTTGGTTGCCGCGGTCGGCTTACTGCTTCTGCTCGGAAGCGTGGGTTACGCTGCCTGGCGCCAGCAGCAGGCGCTAGAGGAAGGCCGCCGCGCTCTGCAGATGCAAACCTTTCTCTATCGGTTGTTTAAGCTCGCCAATTCGAACTATACCGGTAAACCTGCCGCAACCGTGCCGGAGTTTCTGGCGCTCGGCGTCCGGATGCTGCCGAATTACATCAAAAACCCGGCCGATCTTCGGCAAGCTCAACTCGCGCTCGCTGAATCGATGTTCGACAATGGCGATTACGATTCCGCCGCGCCCGTTTTCACGAAAATCGCCGCCGAGGCGAAATCAGCGGGTGATATCGCCGCCGAAACCGAGGCGGACGCTTTTGCCGGCAATATCGCTTATTCGCAAGGTGAGATGGAGCAGGGCGCTGCCCTGACGGCAAATGCGCTCGAGCTCTCACGTTCGCACGCTGTGCCGCCTTCGCGTCCGCGTCTGGAGCGCGATTTTCTACGCCTGGAATCGCGACAACAACGGCTTCCGGTCCGACGAAAACCTGCGGCTGCTCAACACGCCGTGCAAGAGGCGCGTTCGAGCGAGCTTCCGCCGCGCGAAACCGCCGATGCCCTTTACAATCTCGCATCCGATCTCGAATTGCGCGGGCTGTTTACAGGAAGCCGAAGCGGCGTTTAGAGAAAGCCTGAAGGTGTACGGGTCGGATCCTGCTGCGATCTGCGATCAATCGAAAATTTATGGAGAGCTTGGCTGGATAAAAGACTTTTCCGGGAACCCGCTTGCAAGCTTGCCGCTATACCAGAAAAGCTTGAGCGGGTATCGGGCACGTGCTCCGGTTTGCAGAGTCGCGGGAGCCTTGGCGCGGAAGAGTTTCTGGCTGGCGCTTTGCTGAAGACGGGTCAGTCGCAGCAAGCGCTATCGATCATGCAAGTTGTCCTGCCCGCCTGGCGGAAGATTCTGGGAACGAGCCCCGATCTAGCCGAACCTCTGAACTTCATGGCTCTCGCCGAACTTGCAAACGGCCGCTGGAAAGAGGCCGAAGCACATGCGAAGGAGATGGTTACGATTCAAACCGGCAAAGTGGCTGCGACCGACCGCCGTTTCGGGGCTTCGCATCTGCTTTGGGCGCGGGCTCTCAGCTGGACAGGGACGATATGAGGAAGCTCTTCCGCACGCGCGCATAGCGGACTCACTGCTGAATCAAAACGCCGTTTCGCCCGGCGCGAAAAAGGCTGGTGCGGAAGCCAAAGCGCTGCTGCTTGAGCTTAGTGCCAAAACTTCGCACTGAAGGGATCGGTTCAGCTGAGACAGAGATAAGGCCCAGCAAGGTCTCTGGGATTGGGCATAGCTGACAGCTGGTCGGGGCGGCGTGATTCGAACACGCGACCCCCTGCGCCCAAGGCAGGTGCGCTACCAGGCTGCGCTACGCCCCGACTTTGCAACAACTTACCGCGATGCGTCTGGTATGCTGCCGACGGCTTCATCGTAGCACGCACCGGAACCACAACAACCGCCTAAAGTTTTCCCGGCAAGCTGCCGATTTCCTCTACGTGTCGTTAGCACGACGGGAGGATTTCGAAGATGCGCGTTGCTCTGATTGCTGCTTTTTTTCTGGCCGGATCGCAGTTTGTGGCCGCCCAGGTCCAAACACAACCGGGTGACCTCGCTTCGGCCGTATTGCCGAGCGTGGATGCTCGGCCGTTAATTTCTGTTCTGCCGGCCCAGCCCGCCATCGCTTCCGTGAAAGATCGCGACACGCGGATGAAACGGCTGTGGATCGGGAGTATGGCGGCGATGCTCGGCGCCACCAGCATGGATGCCGCAACATCTTGGGGAAAGCGTGAGGGCAACGGGCTGCTCGCCTCCTCGGATGGCAATTTCGGCATGCGCGGCGCGAGCATCAAATTCGGCATGGCAGCCGCAGTTATCATTCCCCAGGTGCTTCTGCGCAAACACGTAAGCTTGCGTAGCAAGTTCATGCTCGGCAACTTCATCGAGGCCGGAATCTTCACGGGTGTCTCTATCCATAATCTTGGCGTTCCCGCATCCGGGAGAGCGATCCCACTTTTCCGCGATCACAATCTGGAAGACGACGCCTCTGCGATTTGAGATCGTGGATACTTGGAAAAACGGATGCACGGGAAGTTCGACACCGCGCCGCCGGCTATAGATTTGTCTACCGCTTCATGATTGCCGAGCTGCTGCAGCTTCCACTTCGGGACGACCACCGCCGCGTCTACGACGAGTTATCACGCGATGGTCAGGAGCCGCGTAAGCATTGGGCTCCCTTTCTGGAAATGCTGCGCAGTTTCGATGAACAGGAGCTGCGTAAACGGTGGTTGCGGGCGGAAAGGCGTACCCAGGAAAACGGCGTTACCTATAACATGTACACCGATCCGCGAGGCGCGACACGCCCGTGGCGGATCGATTTGCTGCCGTTGCTTATTCCTGCGGCCGAGTGGCGATCGATCGAAGCAGGAGTGACGCAACGGGCGGAATTGCTGAGCCGGATTCTACAGGATCTGTATGCGGAACGGCAGCTCCTGTTATCAGGCGCTCTTCCAGCAGAGCTGGTATTTGCCAATCCTGCGTTTCTACGGCCGATGGCTGGCATCGAAGTTCCGCGCGAATCTTACTTGCATCTTCTCGCGGTGGACCTGGCACGATCGCCCGATGGGAACTGGTGGGTAGTGGCGGACCGCACGCAAGCTCCGTCCGGGGCCGGGTACGCACTTGAAAATCGGCTGACCGTTGCCGACTCTATCCCGGAATTCTTTTTTAGCTCCAACGTGCGCCGTCTGGCCTCTTTCTTTCAAGCCCAGAAGAGCGCACTTATCAATCTGGCGGGGCAGGATAATCCGCGTGTCGTTTTGCTGACTCCTGGGCCGCTGAACGAGACTTACTTCGAACACTCGTATCTCGCGCGGTATCTCGGATTCACGCTGGTGGAAGGCGCGGATCTTACAGTGCGCGACCGCTGCGTCTTCATCAAGACAGTGCGGGGATTGCAGCGGGTGGATGTCATTCTGCGGCGCGTGGATGATGCGTTTTGCGACCCGCTCGAGCTACGGCCGGATTCGTTGCTGGGTGTCGCTGGCCTGGTAGACGCGGTTGCGGCGGGCAACGTGAAGATCGCAAACGCGCTTGGGAGCGGAGTAGTCGAAACGGCTGCCATGATGCCCTTCCTGCCAGGCCTGTCGAAACGTATTCTGGGCGAACCCTTGAAGCTGCCTTCGGTGGCCACATGGTGGTGCGGACAGGACTACGCGATGGACTGGGTCGTTGCGCACTTGAATCAGGTCGTTATCAAACCGGCGTTTCCGGCTCGTGCGATGGAACCCGTTTTCGGCGCTGAACTGTCACTTGCGGAGAAAGAGGACTTGCTGGACCGCATGCGAGCGCATCCGTTCGAATACGTCGCGCAGGAGCAAGTCGCTTTATCCACCGCACCGGTGTGGGAAGAAGGACACCTGCTGTCGCGCAGTCTGATATTGCGCACCTATGTGTTGAATACCGGCGACGGGTGGCAGGTGCTGCCGGGCGGCCTGGTGCGAGTAGCGGCTGACGATGGCAACGTAGTTTCAATGCAGCGCGGCGGGCATAGCAAAGATTGCTGGATCTTGTGGGATTCGCCGGTGGATACGACGACCACGTTGCTGCCGCCGCGTACTAAGCCACTGGATGTGCAGCGCGGCTCAAGCGACGTTCCGAGCCGCGTTGCAGATAACCTGTTCTGGCTGGGCCGGTACGTAGAGCGCAGCGAGAACATTGCGCGCATGCTACGGACAGCCTTGACCCGGGTGCGCTGGGCGGATCGCAGCGAACTAAATTGCCTGTTGCGGCTACACGCCTGTTTCGATTCGCGGTATTCGAAACTTCCGAAAAAGGCACAGCCGAGCTCGATGGATCTTGAAGCAGAATTGCTGTCGCTGATGACAGACCGCAAGCGAGGCGATAGTCTGGCCTCCTATCTCACGGAGGTTTGGCGCGTGGGCGGGAATGTCAGAGAGCGGCTGTCGGCCGACATGGCGCGCCTGCTTACTCAGATTTCGGAGTCGGTCGAAGTTGAAGAGTACATGCTGTTTGTCGAGCACACTGCCCTGCTCACAGGATGCCTCGAACTGCTGTCCGCGTTTTCAGGAATGGAGCGGGAAAACATGACTCGCGGCGCGGGCTGGCTTTTCCTCAGCCTGGGCCGGAGACTCGAGAGAGCGATGTACTCGGCAAGACTGATGCGGGAAATCGCTTCGCCATTGGATCCACACGAATGGCCGCTACTCGAATTCCTGCTCGAAGTGGCGGACAGCACAATTACCTACCGGACCAGGTATCTCACGACGCTGCAGCCGATCGCGGTGCTCGACGTACTGCTGATGGATGAGACCAATCCGCGCTCATTGGATTTTCAACTGACTCACTTGGCGGATTTGCATCAGAAGCTGCCTCGCGAAATGGCGGAAGACACGCAGTCGATGCGCAATGCCCTGGCGATGCTGCGCACGTTCGATTTGAAAATGGTCGGATATCCGTTACCCGGGTCCGAACCGAGCGGCCGTGCGATGAAGGAACGAGTCCGTCTGCGTCGATTCTTGTGCGAGCTGGAACGCTTGCTACCCTCTTGGTCCGACAATGTATCGAGTACTTATTTCAGTCACGCACGCACGCTGCCGGTAACAATCGGCGAGTGAGATGAAGTACAAGATCAGCCATCGGACGGCCTATAGATATAAGGATGTGGTTTCGCTGGGCAATCACATCGCCTGTCTGAGACCGCGCACGCTCACAAACCATCGTTGCGTTTGGAGCGACCTGCACATAGACCCCCCGCCGGCGACGCGCAGCGAACGGGTCGACTTTTTCGGCAATCGTCTGGATCTATTCACGATCAAAGAGCCTCACAAGGAGTTGCTGGTACAGGCGCGAAGTGAAGTCGTGATCGACCGGCGAGAAGCCTGGTCGACAGCGGGGATGCCTTGGGACGAGATGCAGGCGACGCTGCGTGGAGCTCATAGCGCGGCGGAACTGGAGGCTTATCAGTTTGTTTTTGAGTCGCCCCGGATTCGCCATGGGGCGTCGTTTGGAGAATACGCGAGGGTGTCGTTTAGCGCCGGACGAGCGTTTGGGGAGGCATTGCGGGAACTGACCACTCGCGTTCATCGTGACTTTCGTTTCGACGCCAAGGCGACAAACGTTCGGACGACACCGGAAGATGTTTTTAAGAAGCGCCGGGGCGTGTGTCAGGATTTTGCGCATGTGCAGATCGCCTGCTTGCGCTCGATCGGAATTCCGGCCCGCTATGTGAGCGGATACCTGCGCACCTATCCTCCTCCGGGGCAAGCGCGCCTGATTGGAGCGGACGTTTCTCACGCCTGGATCTCGGCCTATTGTCCGGGTTCCGGTTGGCTGGATGTGGACCCGACGAATGACCTTATTCCGACGGATGGACATGTCACGCTGGCTTGGGGGCGCGATTACGGCGACATCAGCCCGTTGCGCGGACTGATTCTAGGCGGCGGGCCCGATCATACATTGAAGGTCAATGTGGATATGGAACCCGCCGACGAATAGGCCCGCGGTTTTTGACCGAGTTGTTCACAGCCGCATAGATGTTACACTTCCGGCTGTAATGACTGGCCGCACCCTTTCGCTGCTCTTCGCAATTTGTATCGTTGGCTATGCGCAGCAGACGCCGCAGCTTCGATTGCAGGAAGTGCAGGAAATCCAACCCACGTCCTACCGCGCTGAGCTCACGCTCGATCCGGCGAAAACCGATTTTTCCGGGTCCATCGAGATCGTAATCGACATCGGGCGCGCCACTCAGACGATTTGGCTGAATGCTTCCGAGATCGATGTGCAAAGCGCCGTTCTCGAACAGGGCGGAAAGACTTTGAATGCTACCGCGAAGCCGGTCAACGATTTCTTGTCACTGGCCTTTCCCTCCTCCATCGAGACCGGTCCCGCGACGCTGCGGATTAAATACACCGGAAAGGTGCGAAGCCCGCAACCTCAGGGAATCTTCTCGGGTGAGGATAACGGCAACAAATATCTCTTCACTCAATTTGAAGCAACCGATGCGCGTGACGCGTTCCCTTGTTTCGACGAGCCTTCGTACAAAACACCGTGGCAATTGACGCTGCACATACCCGCGGGCCAGAAAGCGGTCAGCAACACGCCGATAGCCTCGGAGCGAACGGAAGGGGCTACGGATACGATTCAGTTCGAGCAAACGAAGCCGCTGCCATCGTATTTGATTGCATTTGCGGTGGGGCCTCTGGAATTCGTGCCGGCGGGCACAGCGGGTGAGAACCACATACCAGTCCGGATCGTCGTGCCCAAGGGCCGCGCGGAAGAGGCAAAGTTTGCGGCTTCAGTCACGGCGAAGTTTATTGACCGCTTGGAAAAGTACTTCGGCATTCCGTACCCATACCCCAAGTGCGATCAGGTAGCGCTTCTCAAGGCGGATTTCGGCGCTATGGAAAATGCCGGAATGGTGACCTACGAGCCTTCGGTGCTGCTTGCAAAGCCATCCGAAGACACTGTAGTGAGACAGCGCGAATACGTGCTGGTGGCATTCCATGAGCTGGCGCACCAATGGTTCGGAGATCTCGTGACTCTGCAGTGGTGGAACGAGGTGTGGCTGAACGAAGCCTTCGCCTCCTGGATGGAACAAAAGATGCGCGCCGAGTGGAATCCGGAGTGGAACCACGCGGAGGATGTGGTGGCGCTCGAAGACGCGGAATCCGTGGATACGCTTTCGGCCGCGCGGAAAATCCGTCAGGAGATAAAGTCGGCCGGAGATATCGATAACGCCTTCGATGCGATCACATATGACAAAGGCGCCGCCGTCATCGGCATGTTCGAGCACTGGATTGGCCCCGAGGTCTTCCGCGCCGGGATTCACAACTACCTCGAAAAGTACGCCTACAAAACAGCGAACACGGATGAGCTGATGGCCGAATTGGATCAGGTAGCGCATCGTGACGTAAAGGGGCCGTTTTCGACCTTCACCAATCAACCAGGTATTCCGATCGTGCAGGTGGAAGAAAAGTGCAGCGGAAGTTCGGCAACGCTGCAGCTGGAGCAGCACCGGCTGGTTTCGTTGGGATCCAAAGGCGCCACGGATGACTCGTGGCAAATTCCGTTCTGTGTACGGGCGGGATCGGGTTCTGAAAGCCAGGTTGCGTGCCATCTGATTACTCAACGTTCTGAGAGCTGGGCTTTACCCGGGAAAACGTGTCCGCAATGGCTGGACGGTAACGCGGATGCAGAGGGTTACTATCGCGTTCAGTATGCCAAGGAGCTTTTGCCTCACCTCACGTCAGGTGACGCGCAGAAGGGGCTGAATGCCGCGGAACGAGCCGATTTGATGAGCAACGCAACGGCGGAGGCGACCACAGCACGGCTGCCGTTTGATGAAGCGCTGGCCCTGGTTCAGAAATTCGCAAGCGACCCGGATCCGAGCGTGCTCGAGGCAGCGCTTGAATTAGCGCTTTCGATAAGAGGGACATCCCTGCAGAATCGCGGCGTGCGGGGAGATCTGCTCGATGCATCGCTGATTCCGCAATTCCAGCAGTTCCTGACCTCCACATTCGGGCAACGCGCCCACGAACTCGGCTGGTCGCCCAAGCCCGGCGAGAGTTACGACGTGATTATGGCTCGCAGAAATCTGCTGCCGGACTATACGATTTTCACAAACGATTCCGAACTCGCCAGCCAGGCTAAAGAGCTCGCAAGCGGATGGCTCGAAGGCAAATGGAAAGGGGGAGAAACGCCGGTGCGCGGCTTGCTGGTGACCTATGCGGCTGTCGGGACGGCGGCAGATGCCGAACTGTTGCGCAAACTGAGCGAGAGCACGACGGACCTGCAGCGCAGAGACGACATAACAAGCGCGCTACGATATTTCCGCGACCCGGACGCAGTCAAGGCGAACTTAGACGCATTTCTCTCGCATAAGCTGCGGGATGAGACCGGCAGGACCCTCTTTTTGAAACTGCCGACGCCACAGACTCAACAGATACCGTTCCATTTCGTGGAAGATCATTTCGACGCATTGGTCAAAGTGCTGCCATTCTTCACCCGATCCGAGGTTCCCGCCGTCGGCTCCAGTTTCTGCGATGAGACCTCGCGCCAATCGCTCAATAACTTTTTCGCGAGCCGGGTCCAACAGATACCGGGTAGCCAGCGGGTGCTCAACCAGACACTCGAGCGGATCGACGGGTGCATTGCTCTGAAAGCGGCGCAGCATCAGAACATCGAGGCATTCTTTAGCCGGCAGTAGAACAGTTTGACCTTCCGGAAACGCACGGCCTGTCCCAATTTCGGACACTGGTGAGCTCGGAGATTTTCGTTAAACCGTTGTAAAAAGGACACAAACCCGGGTGGCACGGTACCTGCCCTATAGTCAGACGGTATGGATGTCCCACGCGGTAAGGAAGTCGCCCGGCGCAAGCTGATCCGCCGGATCGCGATCACGGTCGCCGCTGCAATCGGAATCGGCGCCGCCACAGTGGCATTGGCGCGATTGAAGCCGGCGGTACCTTCGATCGACTCTGGTGAACCGTATATCGGAACCGTTAAGCGCGGGAATATGGACGTGCAGGTGCGAGGTCTCGGCCGGTTGACTCCGCAGGAAATTTTCTTTATCGCGGCAGCGGTGGACTCGCGGGTCGTTCAGGTCGTGCGGCGGCCGGGACTGGAACCAGTGAAGGCGAATGATGTTCTGCTCGTGCTGAGCAACCCCGACCTGGAACTGGACGCAGAAAAGGCTGAGTGGCAGGTCAAGCAGGACGAAGCGGCACTCGAGAATTTAAAGGTCAAGCTGGAAAGCGACAAGCTGGACCAGCGGGCCAGTCTAGCGGAATTGGAATCGCAATATACGCAGGCAAAGCTGCAAGCGGATCGGGATTTAGAGTTGACCCGTTTGAATCTGAAGAGCGATCTGGAATCGCGGCTCTCAGTGGACCAGGCCGAACAACTGCAGAAGCGAGTGGATCTTCAGAAGCAACGGCTGGCGATGGTAGATCAGTCCATAGCAGCGCAGCTCGAGGCCCAACGCGTGATCGTCGAAAGCAGCCGGGCCGCCTACGAAGTCAAGAGGAAGCAGGTCGATAATCTCACGATTCGGGCGGGCATCGACGGCGTTCTCCAGGAAGTCGATGTGGAGGTCGGGCAACGGGTCACGGCCGGAAGCGTGTTGGCCAAAGTGGCAGACCCGCATAAGCTGAAAGCAGTTTTAAACATCCCGGAGACACAGATGAAAAACGTGCGGATTGGGCTTGACGCGACGATCGACACGCGCAACGGCCTGATTCCGGGACGGGTGATTCGGATTGATCCGGCTGCTCAGAACGGAACGGTTGCCGTCGATGTGGGATTGCTAGCGCCGCCTCCCCCGGACGCGCGCCCCGAACTGAGTGTGGATGGAACGATCGAAGTCTCGAAATTGACTGACGTGGTCTCCGTGGAGCGGCCCGTATCCGGCGACGCGGACACCACGATCGGGCTATTCAAATTGGATCCGGACGGCAAAACAGCACAGCGAGTGAACGTGAAGCTCGGCGAAGCGTCCGTCAACGCGATCCAGGTCTTGGGCGGCTTGAATGTAGGTGATCGTGTAATTCTCTCGGATATGTCGCGATATGATGCGTATCCACGCATTCGATTGAACTGAATAGCTTAGGAAGCGAGAACATGAACGCAAGTGAACCATTGATTCATCTGGAAGGCGTAACGAAGGTGTTCGTAACGGATGAGGTGGAAACGCACGCTCTATCCGGTATTCACATCGACTTAAAGCGCGGCGAGTACGTCTCAATCTCCGGACCGTCGGGCTGCGGAAAATCGACTCTACTGGCCATCCTCGGGTTGTTGGATACGCCGTCTTCAGGGACGTACATCCTGAACGGGAAGGCGGTTCAGGACCTGAAGCACTCGGAACGGGCCCGCATCCGCAATCGCGAGATTGGATTCATCTTCCAGGCGTTCAATTTGATTGGCGACCTGAACGTCTACGAGAACGTGGAGCTGCCGCTCACGTATCGCGGTATGGGAGCGAGTGAGCGCAAGAAAAAGGTTCACGAAGCGCTGGAGCGCGTCGGCATGTCGCATCGCATCAAGCACTATCCCTCGCAACTGTCGGGCGGCCAACAGCAACGCGTAGCAGTAGCGAGAGCCCTGGCCGGCGATCCATCGATACTGCTTGCCGACGAGCCGACGGGTAATTTGGATTCTCAAAATGGAGAACAGGTGATGGACCTGCTGCGGGAACTGCACCGCGGAGGTGCGACAATTTGCATGGTGACCCATGATCCGCGATATGCGCGCTATGCCGAGCGTTCGATCCACCTGTTTGACGGACGAGTAGTGGAAGAGAACATGGAGGCGCCTGTATGATTCGCAGGAACATCGATCTTCTGGCCATGCTAGTGTTGCTGGCCGGCGTGGGGTTCATTTCACAGGCACGGTGTGCGATGGAAAGCCTGCCGGTGACCGTTCAGGCTTCGATCGATGGTCAGCGCTGCCCGCTCATGAAGGTCTTCACCGTACTGCCTGCGTTTCGCTTAAGCCGATGATTATTCTTCGCAACGTCGAAAAGTATTTCGAGCACGGCCCGACAAAGACGTTTGTTTTGCGCCGGATCAACCTGGAAATCAAAGAAGGCGATTTCGTTTCGATCATGGGCCCGTCGGGAGCCGGCAAATCGACGCTGCTGCATCTGTTAGGAATGCACGACGCGGACTGGAGCGGCGAGTACAGTTTGCTCGGACATGAAGTGAATCGCATGAGTCGTAAAGACCGTGCGGAGCTCGCCAAGCGCTACATCGGTTTTGTTTTCCAGAGCTATCATCTCCTCGACTCGCTAACTGTCTACGAAAACATCGAGATTCCGCTGTCGTACCGCAATATTCGAAAGGGCGATCGGCAGAGCATCGTCTGCGACGTGCTCGATCGCTTCAACATTGTGGGCAAAAAGGATCTCTATCCGAACCAGCTTTCCGGAGGCCAGCAGCAACTGGTTGGAATCGCGCGCGCGATGGTCGCAAATCCGAAGCTGATCCTGGCCGACGAACCCACCGGGAACCTGCACTCCTCACAAGGCCGCGAAATCATGGAGCTATTCAAGAAGCTCAATTCTGATGGCGCCACCATCGTGCAGGTGACCCACAACGAGAAGAACGCCGAGTTCGGCAACCGCATCGTCCAGCTTGAAGACGGCTGGCTCAAACAGGAGCAGATCGCCCAAGCATCATGAGCCATGCGGCATCGCAAACGCGCGTGCTGATCGCGGACGATCAGCCGGACGTGCTGGAGGCTCTGCGTCTTCTACTAAAGCGAGACGGCTACAAGATCGATACAGTTGAGTCTCCACAGCAGGCGCTGCAAGCAGTCGACCAGCGGGAGTATGACATTGCGCTGATCGATCTGAACTACACGCGCGACACCACGTCGGGGCAGGAAGGGCTGGATCTACTCGCGAATCTGCAGAAGGCGGACGCGATGTTGCCGGTGATCGTGATGACTGCCTGGAGCAGCATCGATCTGGCGGTGGAAGCGATGCGGCGCGGCGCGCGCGATTTCGTACAGAAGCCCTGGGAAAACGAGCGACTGCTCAGTATTGTACGGACCCAGCTCGCCTTACGCGAAGCTTTGCGGCGCGGACAGAGACTCGAGGCCGAAAACGCGATTTTGCGTGGCGAGAATCTGCCCGTGATGATCGCGGAGGCTCCCGCCATGCAACCGGTTCTCGATCTGATTGCGCGGGTCGGGCCGTCGGATGCGAACGTTTTAATCACGGGCGAACCGGGCACCGGCAAAGAAGTGGTCGCAAGCACGTTGCACGCGATTTCGCTTCGCGCGGGCAAGCCGATGGTGACGGTGAATGCAGGCGGGCTCGCCGAAGGCATCTTTGAGAGCGAGCTGTTTGGCCACGTCAAAGGCGCGTTTACGGACGCAAAGATGGATCGCGTTGGACGATTCGAGCTGGCGGACTCAGGCACGCTGTTCCTGGATGAGATCGCAAATGTTCCGATGAATCTGCAGGCGAAGCTCCTACGAGTGCTCGAGATCGGCGAGATGGAGCGCGTCGGGTCATCGAAGACCAAGAAGGTGGATGTGCGTGTCATTTCGGCGACCAACGCCAATCTGACCGATGAGGTGCAGAACGGACGCTTCCGCCAGGATCTTCTGTTCCGGTTGAATACGGTCGAGATCCATATGCCTGCGCTGCGCGAACGGCGGGAGGATATCCAGCCGTTAGCCAATCACTTCCTTGGCGTGCATAGCCGGCGTTACCGGAAGAGCCTGGCGGGCTTCGAACGGAACGCGCTCGAAATGTTGCGCGACCACCCGTGGCCGGGCAATGTGCGCGAGCTCAATCACGTAATCGAACGCGCCGTACTGATGGCGCAGGGCAACTGCGTGCATACGGCGGACCTGGCGCTGCGAGCAGGCCCCGCCACGCCAGGCCGTCTCGAAGACATGAGCCTTGAGGATGTGGAAGCGTTTCTCATCAAGAAAGCGTTGGCGCGTTACGGTGGTAATGTGAGTCACGCGGCCGCCGCACTCGGTTTAAGCCGCAGTGCACTCTATCGGCGGCTGCAACGCTTTGGACTTTAAATTCCGGACATCTCACGAAACGCGGATACTGCTCGGCGCGTTGTTGGGCGGCTTACCGGGCGTTGCGCTTGCAGTGGGCCTATTGCTCACCGGCGGGCACTCGGCCCGCTTGCAATGGAGCCTCATCTTCTGCGTCGTCGCATTCTGGTTTGCTTTCGCGGTAGCCGTGCGGGAGCGCGTGGCCAATCCTCTGCGCACCTTGGCGAGTCTGCTCGAAGCAATTCGAGAGGGCGACTTTTCCATTCGTGCGCGGGTTGAAAACCCCGACGACGCACTGGGAGAAGTGATGGAGCAGGTGAACCAGATGGCGGCAACGCTGAGAAATCAGCGCTTGGGCGCGCTTGAGGCCACCGCGCTGCTTCGCAAGGTGATGGAAGAGATCGATGTGGCGATCTTTGCGTTCGATCCCCAACAATCGCTGCGGCTGGTGAATCGTGCGGGAGAGCGTCTGTTGGCGCAGCCCACGGAGCGAATGTTCGGCCGCGACGCTACTTCGTTGGGCTTGGCCGATTTTCTTGTCGGAACCGAGGAGAGAATCGTGCAGCGCAGTTTTCCGGGCAGCACGGGACGGTGGGGAATTCGACGCAGCCAATTTCGCGAAGGCGGAGTGCCCCACTCACTCGTCGTCGTGACAGACCTTACGCGGCCGCTGCGAGAAGAAGAGTTGAAAGCGTGGCAGCGGTTGGTGCGCGTCATTGGGCATGAATTGAACAATTCGCTCGCGCCGATCAAAAGCATTGCACGAAGCCTTGAATCACTACTCGGCACGGAGCCCCTTCCGGAGGATTGGCGCGAGGACACGACGCGCGGCCTGAACGTGATCGCGAGCCGTTCGGAATCGCTCAGCCGATTTATGACCGCCTACGCGCAGTTAGCGAAGATGCCGCCGCCGCGCTTTGCGCCCGTCGAGGTGAGCGGCCTGCTGCGCCGTGTAGCCAGCCTCGAGATGCGCGCGCGAGTCATGGTGGAAGAAGCGCCGCCAGTCACTATTCAGGGCGATGCGGATCAACTCGAGCAGGTGTTGATCAATTTGATACGCAACGGCGTAGAAGCCTCCGCTGAAACTGGCGGGCGCGTCTATATCCGCCAGGAGCGTACGTCGACCAGCATTGACCTCGTCGTCAGGGACGAAGGCCCCGGGCTATCGAACACCACGAACCTGTTCGTTCCGTTCTTTACGACCAAACGCGGTGGGTCCGGGATTGGACTCGTGCTCAGCCAACAGATTGCGGAGGCGCACCACGGAAGCGTGACGTTAAGGAATGCCCCCAATGGACCCGGCTGCGAAGCGCGATTGAGCTTGCCTCTAGCTTGAGTCACGCAATTGCGGATCCGCCGGCAGACCGTCCAATCCGAAACTTCGTGCGCACTCGTATCCAGCTATAAGTGAGGGCGAACGATAAACCAAACCGGAACAGGGTTGTTGGCGGATGCGTAGCAGCACGAGACGAACGTACTCGCGGGTGAGTTACTATGAATGCCTGACCATAACAGGCAGCCCATGAGTTCTTCGCCGGCCGACTCCGAAGTGATCGCCCGTATACAGAAGCGCGACCCGGAAGGGTTGACTGCCGCTTATGATCGCTATTCCGGTATCGCGTACGGAGTTTTTATGCGGATCACGCGTGATCAGGCCGTAGCGGAGGACCTGCTTCAGGAGCTGTTCCTTCGGATCTGGAACCGGGCGCGTGATTTCGATAGCGCGAAAGGGGCGCTTGGCGTCTGGATCATTTCGATCGCGCGGAACATGGCGATTGACTACCTGCGATCGGCGCAGGCTCGGTTTGGCGCCAAGCTGCGTCCAATAGAAAATGTCGATCCCATGGCTTTTTCCCGGCAATCAAACAATACCGAGTCGCTTCTCGATTCACGCCGGACGGTTAAGACAGCGTTATCAACTCTGAACGCAAACGAGAGGAAAGTGCTGGAACTGGCGTATTTCGAGGGCTTTTCGCAGTCGGAGATCGCAAAACGACTGAACGAGCCTTTGGGAACCGTGAAGACCTGGATGAGGGCGGGTCTAATGAGGCTGCGCGGCGCGCTACGTTTGGAGGCCGCGCAGTGAGTCACGCCGAAATGAACGAGCTGTATGAGCTGTACGCGCTGGGTGCGCTCGAGGCCGACGAAGCAGCCGAGATCGATAAGCACATAGCCGATAGCTGCGAGTATTGCCTGGCCCATTTACAGCAGGCCGTCACGACAGCAGCGATGCTCTCCGCAATGGAAGATCCCGTCGAACCCCCATCTCGAGTCCGGCAGCGGCTAATGGCTTCGTTCACTCCTGCCAAGCCCGCCCGGCGCTGGAACTGGATGGTCCCGGCCTTCGCGACGGCATGCATCGCGTTATTAGCACTCTCGATCTGGTCTGGCATCTCGCTCTGGCAGACGCGCGGCCAGTTGAACCGGGTTTCCAACGAACGGAAGCAACTCCGCGAGGCCCTCGAAGTGCTGAGCTCCTCCCAGCCCACGCTCGTCCAGTTCGGGAAGTCAGCGCAAGAGCCGCGCGGCACGGTGTTTTTCAACCGAAACGGGGGCTTCGTAATGACGGGCTCGCATCTGCCGGAAATCGCGAGCGACAAGACGTTTGAACTGTGGGTGATTCCTAAAAAGGGAGCGCCTATTCCAGCGGGAGTTTTTCGCGGGCATGACGAGACGCACGCGTTCGTGCACACATATCAGGAACCGATCGACGTGAACAGCGTGGCGGCTGTGGCGGTCACTGTCGAGCCGAAGAACGGCTCGCTCGCTCCGACAAGCAAGCCGTTCCTGATCGTGCCCGATCGCTTAGGAAGCTTTCGGTTTCTACAGTTTGATAGTGACAGTCTTCACCTCGGAATACTGCTGCAGTCCGTATTCACCGAGTTCGCGGCCGATTCCCGATTGCTTGAACCCGCCGAAAGGCGCCGCGGCATCGAAGACGTCGTAACAGTTCACCCAAACCGTACCGGCGCGAACGTGGTTCGCAATGTGATGAGCTTTGGTGATGTCGCGTGTCCATACGGCCGCCGCCAGGCCATACATCGTCTTGTTGGCTCGCTCGATCAACTCGTCCATGTCTTTGAATTTCAGGATGCTCATCACGGGGCCGAAGATCTCTTCCTGAGCGATCTTCATTTCGTCTTTCACATCCGTGAAGATGGTCGGCGCAACGAAATAGCCCCGGTCGCCCACGCGGTCTCCACCGCAGCGGAGATTCGCGCCCTGCTCTTTGCCGGATTCGATGTAGCCCAGAATCTTATGGAACTGCTCGTTATCTACTTGCGGGCCTTGCTCGGTTTTCTCATCGAGCGGATTGCCGACAGTGCGTTTCTTGGCTCGCGCAACGCTGCGCTCCACGAACTCGTCGTACGCTTTCTCTTCGACGAAGACGCGGGAACCGGCGCAGCAGCACTGGCCCTGATTAAAGAACAGTGCAAAATGGGTGCCTTCCACGGCCTGGTCCATGTCCGCGGCATCCGCAAAAACGATATTAGGGCTCTTGCCGCCGAGTTCCAATGTGACGCGCTTCAGGTTCGTATCCGCAGCGGCCCGCATGATGATCTTCCCCACCTCGGTCGACCCGGTGAAGGCCACCTTGTCGATATCCATGTGGTTTGCAATGGCGCCACCCGCGGTAGGACCGTAGCCCGGCAGAATGTTGACCACGCCTTCCGGAAAGCCGGCTTCGATGATCAGTTCGCCAACCCTGAGCGCGCTCAAAGGCGTTTGCTCGGCGACTTTTAGAATTACCGTGTTGCCGCACGCGAGCGCTGGGGCAAGTTTCCATGCCTGCATGAGCAGCGGGAAATTCCACGGTATGATCTGGCCGACTACGCCGACCGGTTCGTGCCGCGTATAGCAAAAGTAGTCGCCGTTGATCGGAATGGTCTTGCCTTGTACCTTGTCCGCCCAACCTGCATAGTAGCGATAGCAGGCGATGACAAGCGGCAGATCCGCCGTGCGCGCCACATGCCTGGGTTTTCCGTTATCGAGCGACTCTAGGGTGGCGAGTTCCTCGATGTTCTTCTCAATCAGATCGGCCAGGCGATTTAGAAGCCGGCCCCGCTCGGAGGCGGACATGCGTCGCCATGGAGCCTTGGCGTCGAAGGCGCGCCGGGCCGCCCTTACCGCCAGATCGACATCGGCGGAATCAGCTTCTGCAACATGGGCCAGCACGTCTCCGGTAGCAGGATTAATGGTGTCAAATGTCTTGCCCGACACGCTGTCCACAAAGTGGTTATTGATCAGGATCTTCGTCTGTTGAACATCGATTCCGGTCGTTTGGGGACCGGTAACAGTGGTAGCCATGGATCCTCCTCAGGATGCCGTATATGGTACGCCTTTTGATTGAGGCGAGTGGCGGGGCGGGAGGGTCGCTCTGTCATACTCGATCTTGAACCTCCCAGCGAGATGCGGCCGTCAAGGCCCAATGGGTTCACGCCAGCAATCGGGCGCGAAGCCGCCGGGACGACACACGAATGAGCCAGAAGCGAATCATCGTAGCCATCGACGGACCGGCGGGAGCGGGGAAGAGCACGTTGGCACGGCTCGTGGCCGGAAAACTCGGGTTCATGTACATCAACACGGGAGCGATGTACCGGGCGCTGGCGCTTTGGGCTCTACGCCTCAACATTGCAACCAGCGACATGCACCGGCTCGAGCAATTGGCCGCTGAAACTGACATCAAACTTGATCCGCAGACCGGGCATGTATGGCTGAACGGCGAGGACGTATCCGATGCGATCCGCGATGAGCGAGTATCTGCCGCGGCTTCCAAGATTGCGGCGATTCCCGCCGTGAGACGGGCCATGGTGAAACTGCAGCGGAAATATGCCCAGGAGAACAGCGTCGTGATGGAAGGGCGCGATATCGGCTCGGTCGTGTTCCCGGATGCGCAGGTCAAGATCTTTCTCGATGCGCATACAGAGGAACGGGCGCGCAGGCGGGCAGAGCAGCTCGAAGCGAGCGGACGCGCAGCCAGCGTGAGCGCAATTGCGGGCGAGCTCCATAAGCGCGATGAGCATGACCGGCAACGATCGGACTCTCCGCTGATCCAGGCGCCGGATGCGGAACTCGTCGACACAACCGGTCTGTCGATTGAAGAGGTTGAAGAAGTGATTTTGCGGATTGTTCGAGCACGTATCTCAAACGGGAAAGAGGCAAGCCGGTGAGCGACTTGCTGGTAATGAAGTTCGGCGGCACAAGCATGGGCAGCGCCGAGCGTATGCGCGTAGCCGCCACGCTGATTGCCGAGCAGCAGCGTCAGCGCCCGCTGGTGGTCGTGGTCTCGGCCATGTCGAAGGTCACCGACTTGCTGCTGGATACGATGCACCGGGCGGAGTTGGGCGATCGGGCCGCCGTTCAAAACAATTTACAGATGCTGCTCTCGCGCCATTTAGACGCGTGCCAACAGCTACTCCATATACCCGGAACAGCTACGACCCACGATGCAGTCGTTGCCGCGATTCGCACCCTGGTCTCTGAGTTCGAACGGATCACCAGCGGGATCGCAATGCTGGGCGAACGTCCGCCACGTTCAGTAGACGAAGCGGTCTCGATCGGCGAACGCCTTTCCGCCACCTTGATGGCCTTCTACTTACGTTCCATTGGCATCGCCGCCGATGCTGTGAATGCAGCCGAGGTTGTCGTCACTGACGCTGTCTTCGGGAACGCCTCGCCTCTGATGGAAAAGACGCGTGCGCGCTGTGCGGAACGATTGCGGCCGATGCTGGACGAGGGCGCCGTCCCGATCGTGACAGGCTTCAACGGGGCCACTGTCGATGGCAGGCCGACCACCCTCGGCCGCGGCGGTTCCGACTTTTCTGCCTCGATTCTCGCGGCGGCGCTGGATGCTTCCGAACTGTGGATCTGGACGGATGTGGACGGCATCATGACCGCCGATCCAAGACTCGTGACGGACGTAGCGGTTCTTCCTGAGGTGACCTATGCCGAAGCGGCTGAACTCGCCTACAACGGCGCGAAGGTGTTACATCCGCGCACACTCGCTCCGCTGATCGACAAACAGATTCCGGTCTGGAGCAAGAACAGTTTTGCGCCTACCAAGCCGGGAACGAAGATCGTCAAGAGTCTTGATGAGCCGAAAGGCGTGCGCGCAGTCACGTCGATGTCCAACGTGGCATTGATCTCGATGGAGCCGGCCAACGCAGCACTAAGTGGAACACGGCTGATGGCTCGCACCCTGGACGCACTCGCGCTCGCGAACGTGGAAATTCTGGTTCTCAGCAGCTCGAGCTACCGGCAGAGTTTCTGTGTACTCATCCGAAAAACCGATGTGGAAACGGCCTTGGAGGCCCTCGAATCGAACCTCTCCATCGAATTGGCGCACGGGTATCTGGGGCCTATTCATGTGGACGATAACGTTGGGCTTCTTGCGGTTGTCGGCGAAGGCATGCGCGGCACTCCTGGGCTCGCGGGGCGAGTATTCACGGCAATCTCTCGGGAGCAGATCAACATCATTGCGATCGCACAAGGCTCGAGCGAGTTGACGATTGCGATCGTGGTCCGGCTGGAAGGTCTGGAGCAAGCAGTGCGCGCGGTACACGAGGAATGCCGGTTATCCCTGTTGGTGGGAGCGAGCTAACTTCGAACCTGTAGGCAGTTTCCAACGTATCGGTGAAGAGATGGTTCAGAGCAATAGCCGACGGCTTGCGCCAGCCGTAACGCTCTTCTTTGTCGCGCCTTTTGTCGCGGAATTTTTGCTGGGAAATCTGCCGATCACGCTCTTGCCCGCTCTGACGGTGCTGGCTCCGCTGTACGGCGGAGGCGCGATTCTGGCGCGCGAGTTGGTGCGGCGAAGCGGGCGCGGATGGCCGAGCATACTTCTGCTTGGAATCGCCTACGGCGTCATTGAAGAGGCATTCACGACACAGTCGCTCTTCAACCCCGACTACCTTCACTTACACCTGGGCTTATTGAAACCGGCCTATATTGCACCGCTTGGAATCGGAGCATGGTGGACCCTGTTTGTGTTGACCCTGCACGCGGGTTGGAGCATCTGCACCTCGATTGCTCTGGTCGAAGCGCTGTGGCCAAGGGATGCGCGGACAAGGTGGCTCGGGGTTCCCGGAGTCGCGATTACCGCGCTACTGTTTCTGGCGGGAGCCGCGGCATCGGCCAAGTTCACTTATCAGCACGACCACTTCCTCGCATCGCGCGCCCAATTTGTCTCGGCGGCTCTGGTGTGTGTCGCACTCGTCGCGGCGGCTTACCGGCTTCCGAAGACAACGCCTCCACGGGCCAGCTATTCGTTCTGCCCTGGCCCCTGGCTGGTGGGAGGCGTAACTCTGTTAGCAGGCTCGGCTCTGTTGTTGACGCCCATGCAGTGGGGCTGGGGAGCGGCAGCTCTGATCGCAGCAATCGATACGGCAGTCATCATTGCGTTGTGGATCTGGTCGCGGGCGCAGGCCTGGGACATAAGGCGCCAACTCGCCGCGGCTGCGGGCGCCGCACTCGCGTACGGTTGGCACGCGTTCATTGAGACCCCGGCGGCCGGCAGCACGGCTGTGTCTATCGTTCGTGCCGGTAACGCAGTCTTCCTTGTAATCGCCTGCGTATTGATTTACTGGTCCACCCGGAAGATCCGGCTCGCGCAGGCTTAAGAATGAAAAGCCCCCGGATGCTGCCTATACATCCGAGGGCTCAGTTCTTTCGGGGATTCCGTTTAGGAGATTAGTCCCAGCATAAGGAGATTTGCCGTTCGTGTCTTGGTCCCGGAGGTGGATTTTCAGGCCAACCGAAAGTTGGAGCCAGGCCGCTGTTCAGGCTTGATAAACTGAAGTGTTCAAATGGCTGTCAGCGAAGAGTTATTGGAAATGCTCGTTTGCCCGTTCTGCCGCTCCGAGGTCGTGCTCAAGGAGGACGGAAGCGGGCTAAAGTGCGTCGAGTGCCGGCGCGTGTATCCGATCAAGGATGATATTCCGATCATGTTGATCGACCAAGCCACCGTTGAGAACTAAACCTTCCAATGTCCCTCCTGGAACTCTTGCCGACACAAGCACGCGTTTGTATCATCCGGCTGCGTTCGCTGGGGGACTGCGTGCTGACAACTCCGGCAATCGACCTGCTCAAGCGCGCCCGGCCCGATGTGCAGGTTGGAGTCTCCGTCGAGGAACGCTTTCGAGCGATTTTTGACGACCACCCCTCCGTAGCGGCCTGTCTTGGCGCGACCTGGCAGGCGGTAAGAAAGTGGAGACCCCAACTGTGCGTAAACCTGCACGGGGGAACCAGAAGCCAGTGGATGACGGCTCTGTCGGGAGCGCGCTATCGGGCCGGATTCGCACACCATAGCGTGACGCTCGCGTACAACATGCGCATCGGACGGGCGCAGCGCATCCTGGGTGTCAATCGGACCGTACACACAGCGGAGCACCTGGCTTCGGCGTTCTTCGCGATTGGCGTGCCGCTACAGGATGTGCCAGGCGCCACGCTGGCTGCCCCGCCTTCTCCCATCGCCGGGCGCTACGCCGTGCTGCATCCCTTCGCATCCTCGCCCGAGAAACAATGGCCCGCGGAGCGATTCTGCGAAGTGGCGCGCTACCTGAAACTCTGGAATATCCGGCCGATGTTTCTGGCGGGACCAGGAGACGATACCGCGGCGTTCGGAGCGCACGACGTGTTTCGGGGGGGCCTGCGCGAGGCGAAGTCGGTTGTGTCCGGGGCATGCCTGTTCATTGGTAACGACAGCGGCCCGGCACACGTCGCGGCTGCATTCGGAGTGCCCGCCGTCGTGCTCTTCAGCAGCTCAAATCCCGCCATCTGGGGTCCGTGGCGGACGGAATCGCAGATCGTGGTTGCGCCAGAGGGTCTCGACCAAGTGAGCGTGTCCCGGGTAATCGCGGCTTTGGATCGCCTCAGCAGCCTCAAAGAGGCACACGCTTGAACGGTCTTTTCCGGCTGCTCCGGTATTCGAAACCATACATCCCTGCTCTGCTCGCGTCAGTGATCCTGATGGCCGTGGTCGGGTTGTCGCGCGCTCTCCTGCTCACGCTGATCAAAGTCGTGTTTGATCGTTGTCTGCAGCAGAACGCGAACGATGCGCCGGCGCTGCTGATCTCACACCCTTGGCACATTTATCTCAGTAACATTGTGCCCTTCGCACACCGCATTTGGACGCAGACCGTAATCGCCGTGATCTTCAGCTTCATGGCTAAAGGCATTTGCGACTATGCCGGCAATTACCTGATCAGTTGGGTCGGCATCAGCGCGGTGATGGACTTGCGGCAAGAGGTTTTTGAGAAGGTTCTGCAGCAGGATTCGCGGTTCTTCGAGGATCAGACCACGGGACGAATCATGTCGTCCATCATGAACGACATCGGCAAAGTGCAGGAAGCTGTGTCGAGCATGTTGGCCGACTGGTTCCGGCAAAGCTTCACGGCTGTAGGAACCTTGGTCGTCATGTTCGCCTTCGATTGGCGGCTTTCCCTCATCAGCTTACTGGCATTTCCGGTAGTGGGCGCTTTGACCATTCGATTAGGGCGAAGAATTCGAAGCACGACGCGGCGAGCTCAGGATTCGGCCGGGCGATTGACGCAGATCTTGCAGGAGACACTGAGCGGGCACCAAGTAGTCAAGACGTTCGGCGCCGAAGACTTCGAAGCCAAGCGTTTCCGTGCAGCAGCTAAACAGTACAAGAATGGCACGCTGCACTACGTCGCGCAGCAGGCGCTCCCCTCTCCCATCATCGAAGTCATGGGTGCGCTGAGCGTAGTGGGTTTGTTGACTGTTGCGCGCCTGCAGATCAAGACCGCCGCTATGACCGGTGGGGCGTTCAGCATGTTCATAGTGGCGCTGATTACGCTGTACGAACCCATCAAGCGAATCGCCGGCATTCACAGCATTTTCCAGAGCGCAGCAGGAGCAGCCGCTCAGGTTTTCGGGTATCTCGACGAGCAGGAAGGCATCCTGGACAAGCCCGACTCGGTTCGCCTGACCCGATTTTCCAAGGGCATTCGATTTGAGCAGGTGAGCTTCCACTACGCCACTGCCCCGGACCGTTTTGTTCTCGACAACATCGATCTCGAGATCAAAGCGGGCGAGGTTGTCGCGCTGGTCGGGGCAAGCGGCGCGGGAAAGAGCACCCTGGTAAACCTGGTGCCCCGCTTTTACGACGTCACTGCGGGAAGCATCCAGATTGACGGCCGGGATATTCGAGACATCAAGCTGACCAGCCTGCGCGAGAACATCAGCATTGTCGCTCAGGACACGTTTCTGTTCAACGAGACGGTGTTCGACAACATCGCCTACGCGAATCCGGAAGCGGAGCCCGAGGAGGTCCTGGAAGCTGCGCGGACGGCGCTCGCCGACGAATTCATTTCATGTTTGCCGGAAGGCTATCGGACACTGATCGGCGAGCGGGGCCTTAAATTAAGCGGTGGTCAAAGGCAGCGGCTGGCGATCGCACGTGCGCTGCTGAAGAATGCGCCCATTCTGATTCTCGATGAGGCGACATCCCATCTCGACACCGAATCGGAGCGCATGGTGCAGGAGGCATTGGCTGCTTTGATGAAGCGCCGCACTGTCCTGGTCATCGCGCACCGGCTGTCGACTATACGGCAAGCCGATAAGATTGTCGTCCTCGATTGCGGCAAAATCGCCGAGGTCGGCCCACATGACGAACTGCTCGCCAAGCGCGGCATCTATTATCGATTGCATGAGCTCCAGCACTCAGACGCGCATGTCTCCACAACCTGAGGCGCCCGTACGGAGCATGACGGGCTTCGCACAGGTGCGGCGCAGTACCACCGTGGGCGAGTTGACGATCAGTCTGCGCGGGGTCAATCATCGCGGCTTGGATCTCCAGTTTCATTTGCAATCGGAGCTGCTCATTTTCGAAAACGATATCCGCGCCGCCTTGAAGCGCGATATCGCGCGAGGACACATCGAGATTAGGGGATCGTTGCAGCGCACCGAAACGTCGCAGGGAGCGCCATACAATCGAGCGGCCCTGGCGCGCTATATCTCCGCATTTCGCCACGCGGCGGCGGAATACGGCTTCAACCAGAACCCGGACCTGAACGTCGCGCTCGCACAGCAGGATATTTGGCAGGATGGAAGCGAGACCGCGGTCGACGAGCGGCTGGCGCCCGATGTGCAATCGGCTCTCGATGCGTGTCTCGCGGCATTTAATGAGCAGCGGGAACGCGAAGGCGCGGCGCTCATGAATGAATTGTTGCGCGAGAGCCGGTCCATCGAACAGGGGGCTCAGGAGATTGCCGGGATTCGCGCCGCTGCCTTTCCGCTGTTTCAGGAGCGGCTGCGCGAACGCCTGAACGAACTGCTTGGACAGAGCACGATTTCCGAGGCGCGGTTGGCCGAAGAGGCCGCCCTGCTGGCGAGTCGAAGCGACATCCAGGAAGAATTGGCCCGGCTTGGAATTCACACGGCCGAATTGCAGAAAATGCTGGCAGGCGGTGGGGAACTGGGCAAGCGGCTCGATTTCCTGCTGCAGGAAATGAATCGCGAGACCAACACGATCCTCTCGAAGACATCCGGCATCGGAGACGCGGGCGTGACCGTTACCAGGCATGCGCTCGCCATTAAAGGGCACATCGAGAAGATCCGCGAGCAGGCATTGAACATTGAATAGCGGCCAAATCAGGGGATGACAAACGTCTTCATCATTTCGGCTCCCTCGGGTTCGGGGAAGTCAACACTGGTATCGGGCCTGCTGAAGGCCGACCCGGATCTACGGTTTTCTGTTTCCTACACCACGCGCAAGCCGCGGGGCGCAGAAGTGCGAGGCGAAAGCTACGTCTATATCTCCCGGGAAGAGTTCATCCAGCGAGTTGCGGCGGATGAATTCCTGGAGCATGCCGAGGTATTCGGCAACTTCTACGGCACCCACAGAAGCGTACTGGACCAGGCGCGCCGGGACGGGAAGGATTTGATACTCGACATTGATGTGCAGGGTGCGAGACAATTAAAGAAGCGGATTCCAGAGGCCGTGACCGTATTCATTCTGGCTCCGTCCCGTGACATTCTGGAACAGCGGCTGCGGACGCGGTCAGAGGACTCCGAAGAGGTGATTCAGCGCCGGCTGCGCGAGGCAGCGCAGGAGATCCGCAATTATAACCAGTACGACTACATCCTGGTGAATCATCAGGTAGACGAGTCGGTTGGCACGCTGGCGGCGATCGTACGGGCCGAGCGGGTGCGGCGCTTCCGCATGGAAAAGAAGATCGGGTCGATTCTCGACAGCTTCGTGAATTTGTAGAGTTTTTCTAAGGAAGTTCAAGATGTCAGACAAAGCAAGGCCAAACGCCTATTACGCGATTCCAGACGATCCGCTCGGGAGCACTTACCGGTTTATTATCGTCGCCGCAAAGCGCGCCCGTCAGCTACAGAACGGGCAACGCAGCGTGCTTACCCGCCGCAAACAAGAAGCCCACCGTGCTGTCCATGGAGGAAGTGCGCCGCGGCCTGGTGCAGTGGGAAGATCTGAACGCTCAGGTTGCCGCGCCGACAGAATAAACGATGAATATCGTCCTGGGAGTAGGCGGCGGAATCGCTGCGTACAAGGCCGCCGAACTGGCGCGCTTGCTCCAACAGGCTGGCCACGGTGTCCAGGTCGTCATGACCGCCGGGGCCCAGGAATTCATTCAACCCCTCACATTCGCGGCGTTGACCGGGCGGAAAGTCATTACCGGGCTTTTCGAAAAGAATAGCCCGGATGCGACGCTTTCAAGCGCGATCGAGCACATCGCTTTGGCCCAGGACAACGATCTGCTGGTGGTGGCTCCCGCAACGGCCGACTTGCTCGCTAAATTCGAGTCAGGGATCGCGGACGATTTCCTCACGACGCTGTATCTCGCGTTCAAAGGAACGGTCGTGCTGGCGCCGGCGATGAATACTGCGATGTGGGAGCATGCCGCTACGCAGGCAAACTTGTCGACCCTACGAGCACGCGGTTGCGCTATCGTCGAGCCCGAAGAAGGCTGGCTCGCCTGTGGCAGTACGGGAGCGGGCCGGTTGGCTAATCCTGTCCGGATCGCGGAATTCGTCGATGGGCTGGCGCATGAGAAGCGGGACTTCGAAAGCGAGACTGTACTGGTCACGGCCGGCCCCACGCAGGAAGCGTTGGACCCCGTGCGGTACATCAGTAACCGTTCCAGCGGCAAAATGGGTTATGCTCTCGCCGACGCATTCGCACGCCGGGGAGCGCACGTGCTCCTGGTTTCCGGCCCGGTCAACCTGCCGGCCCCGAAGAATGTTCAAGTGATCCCGGTCCGGACTGCGCTCGACATGCACCAGGCGGTAATGCGCCATCTTCCCGAGTCAACCATCATTATCAAGGCAGCCGCGGTCGCGGACTACTACATTGCCCATATACCAGAGCAGAAATTGAAGAAGACGGCCGCCCGGATCTCGCTCGAACTGGATCCCACACCGGACATTCTGGCCGAAGTCGGACGCAATAAAGGCGACCGCATCCTGGTCGGCTTTGCCGCCGAGACGCAGAATCTGATTGAAGAATCGCGCCGGAAGCTCGCCCAAAAGAATTGCGACATGCTGGTGGGCAACCTCGTGGGGCATGAAGGCACCGGGTTCGAAGCCGACGAGAATGAGGTCGAGATCGTCACGCGCTCCGGGCGCACGACCCACGCCGGACCTGCCTCAAAACACGAGATTGCGAACCGCATCCTCGATGAACTAGCCATGCTGCGCCTGGAAGTTCGCACCGCAAAACGAATGAACAAAACGGAACTACGCGCCCGGCTCGAGTTCTACCGCGACCTCGGCATCGACAGCATCTACCGATACCCGCCTCTGCTCCCGAGGCCACTGAACTACCGGCTGAGGCGATTGCGACCGCTCCCCTGCCCGCGATCGTTGCTGAACCCGCGCTGCCGGTGGTTCTGCCAAAGCTCGAACCGGAAAGCGACACGCTCGAAAAGATCCTTCAGGATATCGGAGAGTGCCGCCGCTGCCGCCTCTGCGAAGGCCGGAACAAACTTGTCTTCGGAGTCGGCAATCCGCAACACCAAGCTGGTGTTTGTCGGCGAAGGGCCGGGCGCGGATGAAGACGAGCAGGGCATTCCCTTTGTCGGCCGCGCGGGACAGTTGCTGACGCAGATGATCGACAATACGGCCTCCAAGGAAGGGATTCCCATCCGGCGCTCCGACGTGTACATCTGCAACGTGGTGAAATGCCGGCCGCCCGAAAATCGCACGCCGCTTCCCGATGAGATGGAGATGTGCGGTCAATTCCTTTACCGCCAGTTGATGACAATCAAGCCCGCTGCCATCTGCGCGCTTGGCTCGACCGCAATGAAAGCCCTGCTGAATAACAAAGAGGGCATCACCAAGACTCGCGGCAGTTGGCACAAGTGGCACGGAATCCCGATCATGGTGACTTACCATCCTTCGTACTTGCTGCGGCAATACAATCAGCAGGCCAAGCGCGAAGCATGGGAAGATCTGAAGGCCGTGCTCCATTTCGTCTACGATCCGAAATGAACCCCGCCCCATCGCGACGCGGTCTCTTCATCAGTTTCGAAGGAACCGAAGGTAGTGGTAAATCGACACAAATGCGGCTGCTGGTCGAGCGGCTGCAGACCTTGAATTTCCCGGTGATCACGAACCAGGAACCGGGTGGCACGGCTATCGGCAAACAGATCCGGCGTATCCTGCTCGATCCCGAAAATGCTGCGCTATCGGCGCCCGCGGAACTACTGCTCATGTTCGCCTCGCGAGCGCAAGCCGCCAGCGAGATCATCGAACCTGCATTGCAGCGCGGGGCGGTTGTGGTCAGTGATCGCTTCACCGATTCGACGTTGGCCTATCAGGGCGAAGCGCGCGGCGCTTGGCTTCGATCTGGTTCGCCAGGCGCATCGCGTCGCCGTTGGCGATCTGATGCCTGACCTTACGTTGTGCCTCGAGGTGGACCTGGCGGAAGGACTGGCGCGAGCCCGCCGCCGAAATGATGAGCAAGCTGGGCCTGACGAATCGCGGATCGATCAGCAATCGCTCGAATTCCATCAGCGCGTGCTCGCGGGCTATCGAAGAATCGCGCGCGAGGAGCCCTTGCGCTTTCGGCTGATTGATGGATCCGGCAGCACCGCCCAAGTAGCCGAACGGGTCTGGTCAGCCGTTCAGCCATATCTGCAAACACTCGGTAAACGACAATAGTAGGCAAGCATGTCGGCTTTTCCAGACTTCTTCGGAAACGATTCTGCGGCGCAAACGTTGCTGCAGATGAAGGAGCGTAGCCGAATTCCGCAGACCCTCCTGCTAAGCGGGCCGGAAGGTGTCGGCAAAGCCACTCTGGCGCGCCGTTTCGCCGCGGCGCTGCATCGGCGGGGCGGAAAAGATGGAGCGCGACGACCTGAGCTTGCCCGCAAACGCCGATACCATCGCGGAGCGTGAGAAGTGGACGGCGGAAAAACGCGCCGAAGACCCGTTACTGTTTGCAAGCCATCCGGATTTTGTCACCTTCGCGCCCGACGGACCTTTACGGCAGATCAGCATCCAACAGATGCGGACGTTTCGGGAGCGGGCGCAGTTCAAGCCGCTACATGGAGCGCGCCGTGTATTCCTCATTGATCGTCTGGACCGCGCAAATGAGCAGGCGGCGAATTCCCTGCTCAAGGTTCTCGAAGAACCGCCCGAGCACCTGATCATCCTCGCAACCACGGAAAACCTCTATGACCTGCTGCCTACAATCCGGTCTCGTTCGGTTATCTTGCAAATGTGCCGGCTTTCCGATGCAGAGATGCGCAGCCTTTGCCGCAACCCGTAACCTGGACCACGCCGATGCCCGCATAGCCATCGCGGAAGGGTGTCCGGGAATTGCCGCAACCATCGACCTCGAACAGTTCCAGGAGCGGCGCGCGGTCATGCTATCCGCACTCGAGTGCGCGGCGGGCGTGGCGCCCTTTTCCGACTTGGGTACAGCAATCGGAGTCGTTCTCCGCCCGGAAATCGGAGAAACTCGATCTATATCTGAAACTCGGCTATTTGTTGATCGGCGATATCTTACACGCTCGCCATGGAAGAGCGGTAGCGCGCAACCGCGACATTGCCCCGCGCATTGTCTCAATTGCCGAACGTGTTACCTTTGCTTGGATAGAGCGAGCGACACGGCAAATTGACGAGTTACTGCAGATGGTGCGGCGAAATATTCAAAAAACAGCAGCGCTGGACGCGCTCGTCGTGGATCTGCGCCGTCAGTTGGAGCCGGTAACCCGCTGACCTATAGTGAGCCGGTTCACATCCTATGTCAGACGTAAGAGACCCACAAAAACGCCCCCAGGTGGCCAAGAAAACGACGCCGCCAGAACAGACCAACGCCGAGCAGTTTTACTACTCGAAGCAGATGCAAGGTAAAACGCCCATGATCGTGGTCCTCGACGACGGCGAACAACTCGAGGGCGTAATCGAGTGGTACGACCGCGATTGCCTGAAACTGAATCGCATCGGCGCGCCCAATCTGCTGTTATACAAGCGATGCATCAAATACATGTACAAAGCCGATCCGGAGTAGCGATTGCTGGATTTCCAGGAAACTCCACACCGGCGCTTTAATCCGCTTACGCGTGAATGGCTGCTGGTATCGCCCCACCGCACGAAGCGGCCGTGGCAAGGTCAGGTTGAGAAGACGGTTGCCGAAGCGAAGCCGGCATATGATCCGACCTGCTATTTGTGTCCAGGCAACTCGCGTGCAGGCGGCCACCAGAATCCGAAGTACGACCGTACGTTTGTCTTCGACAACGATTATGCTGCGCTCCTGCCCGACGCATCTGGCGAACCGTTCCAGGAAGAAGATCTTCTGATCGCGCGGCCGGAGCGTGGTCTTTGCCGCGTCGTTTGCTTTTCGCCCGACCATAGCCTGACTCTCGCGCGCATGAGCGCCGCCCAGATCCGGCCGGTAGTCGATACTTGGGCTGAGCAGTATCTGGATCTTGGTAGCCGATCCTTCATCCGGTATGTTCAGATTTTCGAAAACCGCGGCGAGATGATGGGCGCGAGTAATCCGCATCCGCACGGGCAGATCTGGGCGAGCGAATCGATCCCCAATGAACCTGCCAAGGAACGGGCCGCGCTCGCCGACTACGCGGAACGGCATCACCGCTGCCTCCTGTGCGACTATCTCGCGCTAGAACAACGCAAAGCAGAGAGACTGATCTTCGAGAACGGATCGTTTGCCGTAGTGGTGCCGTTTTGGGCGGTCTGGCCTTTTGAAGTGCTCCTGTTATCGAAGCGCCACGTAGGGTCTGTGGACCAACTCGAAGCAGTGGAGCGCGATGGGCTAGCCGATGCTTTGAGACGGATCGGCGCGCGGTTTGACAATCTGTTCCAGGTGTCTTTCCCCTACACGATGGGCTTCCATCAGGCAGCTACAGACGGCAGTTCGGGCGACCACGCGCATTTTCACGCGCATTACTATCCGCCGCTGTTGCGTTCCGCGACTGTGAAGAAGTTCATGGTGGGTTACGAAATGCTCGGGTCACCGCAGCGCGACATCACTCCCGAAGCAGCAGCGGCTCGCCTGCGCGAGTGCGCTGAGCAAGTCTGATCCTCAATGCATCTGACGGCCAAGCACCCACAGCAGTAACGTAATTGCGATTGCAATCACAGCCAGGAACGCCGCCGTTTTCGGAGCGGCTCGCTTGGAGTACGCGGCTGAACGTTCGCCGAGTTTGTTGCGCAACAAGTCGCTGAAGGGCTGCAGATCGCCCGCGGCAAGAGCGCGTTTCGGAACTAAGTGAAACACGTTCGGCCGTGTATACAGCAGGAACAGATCGTTCGTTTCGGTATAACGAAGGAACATCGGCCATTCGAAGCGGCTGATCGTGTCCTCAACACGCAAATCAATCCCCGCATCGGACGCTGTCATTTCCGTTTCCATCCGGCTTTGGCGGTCGCGGGAGAGGGCGCTCGCAATCCGCAAACGGAAAATGAGCACTACGCCAATCACAATCGGTAGCCAAATCTGACTGTGCGGACGAGCAATCAGGCCCAGCAATCCGAATAGGATCAGAAAGGCGCCGAAGATCTGGATTAGCCGTTGCGACCAGCCGGCGTGCGCAGCTCGCGCGCCATAGAGGTTGTGGGCCGAAAGGCGGTATGTTGCGCGGATCACAGGTTCGCCCGGCGTCATAGTCGAGACACGCTCGTGCGGCGTTCCGTTACAGCCGGCAATGAGACAGATGCATTACTGGGCCGCCTTCGCCACTTGCTCGACGGCACGCATCAGGCGCAGCGTGTTGCCGCCATAGATCTTCTTAATGTCACTCGCACTGTAGCCGTGCTCGAGCAGCGCCCGCGTCAAATTAGGGAATTTTGATACGTCATCGAGCCCGACCGGCGTACAGGTAATACCGTCGAAGTCGCTACCGATTCCGATCGCGTCGATCCCCGCGATCTTGCGCACGTGATCGATGTTCGCGACGACATCATCCAACGTAGCCCGGACCTGATACTGTTTGTCCTGCTCCTCCAAGGCATCCAGTTCCTTCTGCAAGCGGACCGGATCGTCCTTGTAGAGGCGCCGCGCCTCGGCGAACTTGCCTGCCAGGGGCGAGTGCGCACTGGCATCGGCGGATTTCTGGGACACGAACCCGCAGTTCACACTGAGTTGAATAACGCCTCCCTTTTTGGCAAGCGCCACAATCATGTCGTCCGTCATGTTTCGCGGCACGTTGGAAATGGCCCGGCAATCGGAATGGGATGCAATCAATGGCGCACGGCTCACCTCGAGCGCGTCATAGAACGTCTTATCCGCAACATGAGAGATATCCACCATCATGCCCAGCCGGTTCATTTCCCGAACGATGTCTTTGCCTTGCGCGGTCAAGCCGTTATGATGCTGGACGCTAGTGTCGTTGATGTCTCCCGAGGAGTCCGCCCAATTGTTCGTGTTCGTATGCGTCAGGGTCATGTAGCGCACCCCGAGCCGGTAATAATCGCGCAGTAGTCTTGGGCTGTCTTCAATCGCATGCCCGCCTTCAAGTCCCAACAAGGCAGCGATTTTGTGGTCGCGGTGGGCTTTCTCGATGCCGTCGGCGGTGGTTGCAAGCTCGAACGTATCCGGATAACGATCGATGATGTCGTGATAAACGGTATCGATCATCCGGAGCGCTCGATTCGCCGCATGGTTGCCCTGCACGTAATCGGAGGCAACGTACACGGAAAAAAAGACCGCGCCCACGCCGCCCTCGCGCAGCCGTTTGATGTCGGTATGCGTGTGGGGAGAGTTATTGATATCCGCGCCATCCACGGTGAAACTCGGAATGTCGTTATGGGTGTCGATCAGAATGGCCGAACTGGTAATCTCCCGGACCTGGTGGTCAATCTTCTCCGTATTTGCTCCGAAAGCAAGGGTAGCGAGTAAGCCAACAATTGCGCGCCGCACGTTCCAGCATACAATTTAGGTAGTTATCCAGATGCAGGAAACCACCAAAAGCAGGCGGCGAATCGCCGGAGTGTGCGCCATTTTACTCGGCATCATCTTCTTGGTCTCGGGCGCTTGGAAAGTGATCAGCCCGTTCGCGGCCGGCCAACTGCTGGAGGAGATGCGCGTACCCGCGGGATTGGGTCCGATTGGCTCGGTGTCGCTCGGTACGGTCGAACTCTTTGCGGCGTTTCTCCTGTTTGTGCCCTCGTTTCGCAAATGGGGCGGCCTACTGGGCGCTGGCCTCATGATCTTTTTCATTGCGTGGATCGGGTACTACTACCCGCAACTTGCGGGCAAAGAGTGTAGTTGTTTCCCCATTATCAAGCGGGCCATCAATCCGATGTTTTTCGTCGAAGACGGCATCATGCTGTTGCTGGCTCTGGGAGCGCTCCTCTTCAGTTCCCCCGCGCGCCGCATACGTGTACCGGCGATCGCGTTTCTCGTGCTGGTCATCTGCGCGGGAACCAGCTTTGGCGTAAACGCGGCAGAACGTAGCAAGGCAGAAGTTCCCTCACCGGTCGTGGTGGACGGCAAGCCGGTCGACCTGACGCAAGGGAAAGTCCTTCTATTCTTTTACGATCCCTCCTGCATGCACTGCGATGCCGCCGCGCGCTTCATGTCGAATCTGCCATGGAATGATGTTCGGATCGTTTCGATTCCGGTCATCAATCCGCAATGGGCGGCTTCGTTCCTGCACGATACGCACTTCAAAGCAGAGACTAGCCTCGAACTCGATAAGTTGAAAAAGGCCTTCCCATTCGGCGATCCGCCGTACGGCGTTGCGTTAGAGGACGGCAAGGTGAAGGATCGCTTCGGTCCCGTGCAGTTTACGCCGCCTCAGCCCGAAGCGCAATTGAAAGCCATCGGATTCCTGAAGTAGCTCTTCCGCGCAAGGGCCGCATGACCGCCTCCGCTATCCGTTCGCTTGCATGTGGGCGCGAAAGCCGTGTCGTTGCTGCGGCCTTTGTCGAGCGAACGGTCCAGATCTGGGAAATCGATTCCTGCCGACTGATCTCACAGTTTGATACGGTCTACGATTTCGGTTGCAAGCGGCTTGGGATAAGTCCGCGCGGCGATCGCTGCGTATGCGCAGCTTGGGCTAGTGGAGCAAGGGGCGGCGTTGCCTGTTACGACAGCACCTCGGGACAAGCCTTGTGGCGTTGCTCAGAACTGAAACAGACGCAGCGCGTACGATTTTCACCGTCGGGCGAATCTGCGTGGTGGATGCCTGAGACGGGGCCAACGATGCGGCTCAACGCAACGAACGGAGTTTCTGAGACGCTCGTCCGAGGAGCCGGCGAGGTCTTCGAGGACCCATACTCGAAAGCGCTCTTTATCGCTCCCCGCAATAAAAATAAGCCGTGCGTCTTCGGGGAGTCCCGCGGGTATCGAGTCGAACGCCGAGGCTTCGCGGTCCTTGATGTCGCCTTCGCGGCCGAGTGTTTCTGTCTGACGGAAGCCGGCGGTCCAACTAGATGTTTCAGTTCCGCCGGCCAAGGAGAGCGATGGTGTTACGAACCGGCCGCGAAAAGCCACATCTTACAGATTCGGTTCATTGGAGCGCTCCACGCTTTCTTCGCTGTTTTGTATGGCTTCGAGAGCGGACTCCACTCGCTCGTTCGTCTGGATCCGACATCGGGCGAATGCACGCTCATTCGCGAACTGCGCGATATTTGCGCGTTTTGTTTTTGCGAGGCGCTTGGGGTGTTGGTCACTTCTGCGGGTGACCTGGTCCGAATCCACGACGGCACAAACCTGGGCCGTCTCAACTTTCCGCAGAAAGAATATCCGGATTGAGATCCGGTTTAACGCAACTCCAGCGCCCTCGGGTTCTCCCGCAGCCACGCAAACAACGCCCGAACCGCATTGCCTCGATGGCTGATCGCAAACTTTTCTTCACCGCTCAACTCTGCAAACCCGCAATGACGCGGCGGATAGAAGAATAACGGATCGTAGCCGAATCCGTTCGCGCCGCGCGGCTCGTCGAGGATTTCTCCCTCAACCGTCCCGCGAACCGTATGCAACAATTTCCCAGAACGCGCCAAAGCGATCGAGCACACAAATCGGCCATGCCGGTTCACGTGATCGCGAATCCGGCTGAGCAGCAGCGCGTTGTTATCTTCATCGCTTGCTCCCGGACCGGCATAGCGCGCCGAATAGACGCCTGGCTCGCCTTTGAGCGCATCTACTTCCAGCCCGGAATCATCGGCAAAGACGAGTTCGTCCGTCAAGCGTGAATAATAGATCGCCTTGATTGCCGCATTCTCCTCGAATGTGGACCCGGTCTCCTCGGGCGGATCCACTGACCGGATGTTCGGCAGCGGCTCCACTTCGAATTCGTTTCCGCCCGCTAGGGCAAACTCTCGTAATTTGCCTTTGTTCGTTGAGCAGGCGAATAACTTCACGCGCCGATCGCTTCCTGCTGCGCCGCCCTTAGCTGCGCGATGCCGGCCTTTGCCAAAGCAATCAGTTCAAGCAAACGCGGGTCGTCGAATGGCATTCGCTCCGAGGTTGCCTGCAATTCGACGAACCGATTCGTTCCCGTCAGGACGACGTTCATGTCCACATCTGCGCGCGAATCCTCGTCGTAGTTGAGGTCAAGCAGAGGCAGACCATCCACGATGCCCACACTGGTCGCCGCCACAGAATCGAGCAGCGGCGGCTTACTGACCGCCTTGTAATCGACCAGCGTCCTCACTGCGAGCGCGAGCGCTACGTACGCGCCCGTGATGGATGCCGTTCGCGTGCCGCCATCCGCCTGGAGCACATCGCAATCGAGAATGATGCTGCGCTCCCCAAGCGCATTCAGGTCCATTACCGCGCGCAGTGAGCGGCCGATGAGGCGCTGAATCTCATGCGTGCGCCCGGACGGCTTGCCCTTGTTCACCTCGCGTTGCGTGCGGGTGCTGGTGGCGCGAGGCAGCATCGCATATTCGGCAGTGACCCACCCCTTGCCTGTTCCGCGCAGGAACGGCGGCGTCGAGTCCTCGACCGTTGCGGTACAGAGTACTCGGGTATTGCCGCATTCAATCAGCGCCGATCCTTCGGCGGTCTTGAGATAAGTTCGGGTGAATTTTTATGGGCCGCCCCTGATCGGGCGTTCTGCCGTCGCTGCGCATGCGCTTCTATGTTAACCGCCGCAGCTATCCAAGATTATGCAGCGCGCCGAAGAAGAACAGCGCAATGAGAACCAGCGCAGCGATCATCAAAATGAGACACGGAATGGCTCCCTGACGCGGAACGAAAGAGGCTTTGTCGTCTTTGGCTGATTTTTTCTTGATTTTAGCCGTGGCCATGCAAGGGGAGAGCCGCGTCTCAACCCGCGCAATTGCGGGCGGTCAGGCGAACTACTTCTTAAACAAACTATCAAACGCGGCGCGCGCGTCCGTTGGATTGCGCGGCGCGGGCATGACACTCGCTCCCATGTTCCGATGTGATGAGGCGGATGAATCATCGCGGGCGACGGTCACTCGCGGCGAAAACAGTGCGCATTCGTTCGCCTGATCCTTCATCGCGATACGAACCGGAATCGGCTTGAGACACTGGAAACGGGTGGATGAATCGAAGTGAACGCATTGCTTGCAGCAGTGCAGCGCAGCATGGCACTTCGGGCAGCCGTTCCTGAAATCGGCATCGGCTGGCAGCGCAATCGCGCAGTTGTAACACCGCGTAGCAACTACATTTTGCACAAGCCGCGGTAACTTCGGCCCCGTGATATCCAGCGGTAACTTAGGCCCGCTTTGTTTCGGTTTTTCTGACTTAAAACTACTTCGGCGGTCACTATCCTGGTAGCCGCGCTGGCTGTACTTGCGACCTTCGTCCATTGGCGGATCGACTCCTTGAAACATTCAGGAATCCCGCGAGAACACCACTATTCAAGTGCTCTCGGGAGAGCTGAAGGCACGTCTTGATGCAATCCCAGTGTTTTGCTTATGGAATTAAGCTCTTGATGAAAGCTGGAATCTCTTGGGGGAGAGCGGCACTCCTTACTCGGAGGGTTTGCAATACAGAGCCCGCCTGCACCTGTTCTGTATGTACCACGTTCCGAATGGGAAAGCTAGTGCTCCAGTAACAATTCGAATTCGTTTTGGTACCAGATTAATCTGAAACCCACTTCAATGGCGCGTTACATGGCCGGGTCAGTGGATTGTCAAAATGATTGGGACTTATGCGCACCGAATAGCCAGCTCGTCCGGTCTGTTGGACCGTGTATTGGTTCGCGAAAACGATGCCTTCCGGGCGATGCTCTACCGGCTCCAGACTTACTGCCTCGGTTTCCTGCAGTTCCCCATTCGGGCCGATTTGTCCTACAACCGCTTCCACGCGCACCTCTGAAGGCTCGAGGCCGGCCAGGTCTACGGTGGCGCGCAGGGCGACCTCAGAGCCGCTTAAAACGGAATCTCCGGGCCCGCCGTCAAGACCAACAAAACGAATGCGGTCCCATCGCTCTCGCATCCGCTGTTCCCAAACAGATTTGCGGCGCGCTTCCTGGAAATTATTCGCCGAGATATCTTTGGACAACTTGTCCGCCGGTTGATACAACTCGGACATGTATTCGGCCAGCATCCGCCCGCAACTGAAACGGGGCGTGATGTTCGCGATACACCGTTTCATGCGCCCGACCCAAGCTTCGGGAAGTTCATCTTCGCCGCGATCGTAAAACATGGGAACGATTTCGTTCTCCAGCGTTGAGTAGATACTGCTCGCGTGGATCTCGTCTTGATCGTCGCTATACGGAGCTCGATCGCCAATGGCCCATCCGCCCGACTCTTCGTACGCTTCATCGAACCAGCCATCCAGCACGCTGAAGTTCAGCACGCCATTCATGGAGGCTTTCATTCCGCTCGTACCGCAGGCCTCCTCGCCGCGCCGCGGATTATTCAGCCAGAGATCCGCGCCTTCCACCATCTCGCGGGCAACCTGAATGCTGTAATCCTCCACGAAGATGAGCCGTTTGGACAACTCCGGATCGCGCGATAGATTCACAATCTCGCGAATCAAAGTTTTTCCCGGGTGATCCTTCGGGTGCGCTTTGCCCGCAATGATAATCTGCACGGGCATTCTCGGATTGTTCAGCAGACGTTTTAGCCGAGCCACGTCGCGGAATATCAAAGTCGCTCGTTTATATGTAGCGAAGCGCCGCCCGAAACCGATCGTAAACGCATCCGGATCCAGTACTTCGGAAAGTCGCCTCACTTCGGCATTGGATGCTTTGCGGGCCAGGGCCGAACTGACCGCCCGGTCGCGCACGTAAGCCACTAACCGGCGCTTGCGCTTACGATGCATTTCCCACAATTCGGAGCCCGGAATCTCACGAACCTGCTCCCACATCTTCACGTCTTCCAAACGATCGCGCCAATCGGGCAGCAGGTACTGGTCGTAGATGATCGCCAGATCCCCGTTGATCCAGGTGGGCGCGTGCACGCCATTCGTAATCGAGGTGATCGGCACTTCCTGCATGGGCAACCGCGGCCACAGGTCCTGGAACATGTCCTGCGATACCTCGCGGTGAAGCACGCTGACTGCATTCCGAAATGCCGACGCCTTCAACGCCAGCACAGCCATCGAAAACCGTTCGCTGGGATCCGCCATATTCTTGCGGCCCAGCGTCAGCATCTTTTCGAACGGGAAACCGGCGTCTTCACAGTACCGGTGAAAATAGTCATAGACCAGGCTGGAATCGAATAGATCGATCCCCGCGGGCACCGATGTGTGCGTCGTGAAGACGTTCCCCACACGCGTAGCTTCGAAAGCTTCCTCAAACGTGAGCCCTGCTTCCGCCATCAGAACGCGTATCCGTTCGATCGCCAGGAATGCCGAGTGCCCTTCGTTCATGTGATGCACAGTCGGGGTGATTCCAAGCGCCCGCAACGCGCGTAACCCGCCGATACCGAGCACGATCTCCTGCCGGATTCGCTTGTGTATGTCACCGCCGTAAAGCTGATCGGTGACCTCTCGATGCTCGGCGGACTGATTCTGCGGAATATTTGTGTCCAGCAGGTACAGCTTCACTCGTCCGACCGCAATTTGCCACACTTTGATGAACAGTTTGCCGGTGGGAAGATCGACGTCTACAATAATTTCTTTTCCGCGCTCCGTGCTACAGGGCGTCACGGGAAGCGTGTAGAAATCGTTCAGAGGAGTGCTCTCCTGCTGCCATCCATCCGGGTTAAGCCGCTGCTGCAGATACCCCCGCTGATACAACAGCCCGACGCCCGTGAGTGCAAAATCGCAATCGCTGGCCGCTTTCAAGTGATCGCCGGAAAGAATTCCAAGGCCGCCTGAATAGATCTGCAAACAATCGAGCAGGCCATATTCCATTGAGAAATATGCGATTCGCGGAGCTCCGGCAATCGGCGTCGTTCCCAGCAGATAGGAATCCTGCCGCTCGCATGCGCGGCGATACATAGACAAAAAGCGGGGATCGTTGGCGGCCTTGTCCAGAACGCTTTGGCCCACCCGGCCAAGCAGCAAAATCGGATTGTGATTCGATTCCTTCCAGAGAACCGGATCCAAACGGCGGAACAACGACCGCGTTGTGTGATCCCAGCTCCAAAGCAGGTTCAGAGCTATCTCCGGCAGCCGGTTCAAACTAGCCGGCAGTGCAGGGCGGACCAGGAACTCCTTTGTTGGTTGAATCTGATAAGGCATTATTTGGCAGTGTCGAAATAAAAGACGCGGAGCGGAGACCTAAGAGAGTTACCAGGGTATGCCGTCAAATGTGCGGGCCTACTCCTAGTATCCCATGGGAAGAGCGATGGAATTTCGCGGACAGACCGTAATCTGGAGTTTGTGAGACCATCGGCCATTGTCGTTGGAAGCGGCCCGAACGGACTGGCGGCTGCGATCGAATTGGCGCGCTCCGGCTTTCAGGTCGAAGTGCGGGAGGCAGCTGCGCTCCCGGGCGGCGGCGCGCGTTCCGCTGAATGGACGCTGCCGGGCTTCGTGCACGATTGCTGCTCCGCCGTTCACCCGTTCGCGATCGGCTCGCCGTACTTTTCAAAGCTGAACTTGAACAAGTTCGGAGTGAACTGGATCTGGTCGCCCGCCGAGTTTGCGCAATGTTTTGAGCCGGACAGAGCTGTTTTACTTTGGCGAAATTACGACCGCATGAGCGACGAACTGGGTGCCGCTGATGCCCGGGCCTGGAGAAACCTGTTTGAGCCGCTTTCCTCGCGCTGGAACGATCTTGCGAACGGGGTGTTCAGCCTCTTGCAGATTCCTCGCAACCCTTTTCTGATGGCGCGCTTTGGCATTCATGCCTTGCAACCGGTGACTCTGACAGCCCGCACCGTCTTCCGCGGCGAGCCGGCCCGCGCATTGTTCGGTGGTGCGGGTGCGCATTCCATTCGACCGCTCAATTCTCCTTTGAGTTCGGCCGTCGGGCTTATATTGACTGCCGCCGCGCACGCAGCAGGATGGCCCATCCCCGAACGCGGCGCTCAGAGCATTACGAACGCCTTGATTCGTGTCCTTGAATCGTACGGCGGGCGCGTTGTCACGGGCAGCCGGGTCAACCGTCTAAAGGAAGTGCAAGCGGCGGACCTCGTGCTGCTGGATATCACGCCGCGGCAGTTACTCGAACTTGGCGGAACCGAACTGCCGTCGAGCTTCAAAGCGCAACTCAGTGCGTATCGGTATGGCCCTGGAGTTTTCAAACTCGACTGGGCGCTGGATCACCCGATTCCCTGGCGTGCGCGGGATTGCGCTCAAGCAATCACGGTCCACATCGGCGGCACGCTCGCGGAAATGGCTCAATCCGAGCGCGATGCCTGGGAGGGTCGGCCGCCCGTAAAGCCATTTGTGCTGCTCGTGCAGCCAAGCCTCTTTGATCCGACTCGCGCGCCCGCCGGCAAGCACACGGCCTGGGCGTATTGTCATGTCCCGAACGGCTGGACCGGCTCGGCCGTGCAGCAGATTGAAGACCAGATCGAGCGCTTTGCGCCCGGTTTCCGCGATTGCGTTCTCTCGCGCGCCATTCATGGCCCGCTCGACATGCAGGCCATCAACGAAAACTTGATCGGAGGCGACATCAATGGAGGCCCCTTCACCGTCAAGCAGTTCGCGCTTCGACCCACTTGGCGCGAGTACGGCACTCCTTTGAAGAACGTGTATCTCTGCTCGTCCTCCACGCTGCCGGGAGGCGGCGTTCACGGTATGTGCGGCTACAATGCAGCCCGCTTTGCGTTAAGGCGTTTTTCGAGATAGCTCCATCAGGGCAGCGGTAAAGGATCTGAATCAAAAACCCAGTCAGACGTCGCTAAATGAGACCCGGCCTGCCCTCAAGTACTCAGCACAACAGGTGCTTCCACAATGTGGCGAGTCACACTCAACCCTTCCTCGCCACGATGATTGGTTGGTAGAAGGTACTTCGATCTGGGTCCAACCACGCGAGATCTTTGAATCCGGCCATTTTCAACGCCAGATTCAGGTCTGTTCTTAAAAGCGCGCGGTATCGGGAACTGAAGTGCCTGACAGCCCAGCCCTCGTGGGTTTGAATGGTGATGTAGAGATGAACCGTGTATTCATCTCCAGCCCAATCCCATACTTGATGCACAATCCGCTGTTGTCCTTCGTGTTTGTAAAAGATCGGAGATTGCACGACGGGGCGGGTTTTAATTAGCGCATCGTAATTTCTTATTGTGGCTACCAGACTTCCGGAGTCCTTGAGTTTGGAGTGAATCTGTGAAAGAGCCTGATCGAGGTCCTGTTCTGACAACAGGTGTGGCAATGCATTATCGGCAACAAGGACCGCGTCAAAACCGGATTCAGGGTAGTTTTGGAGTTCGCGCATATCGGCCACATGAAAGGTAATAGAGAGGTTTCGTCGACGAGACTCCTCCTGAGCTCGGTGGACGGCCTTCTCGCTACAATCGGACGCGACTACAATGTGTCCGCGTTGGGCCAAGCCCAGGGTTTGGGTTCCTATCCCGCAAGCACAGTCCAGTACATAGGGAGAGGATTTCCCGGTGTACAACTCCAGCATCGGCCCCAGAATGCACGCCTGCCTGGCTACGCTCTTGTTCCAGTCCTCAAAAATTAGGTGGTATGAGTCCGCTAAGTCATCGTAGAAAGTCTTAGTGGTTGCGTCCATCCCGATTCTGAGTCTAATTCCCGCCGGCCCGCCAATTAACGCCGTTCGCCAGGTTCTCGCCATCCTTCCATACGCAGTCTCCAGCCCGCTACGCCAGGCCGGGTCTCATCCCCCGTTTTACCGCCACGCATCAGCGATCCACTGTTTCCTTACGGCACACGAGTTTGAGATCAGCGCCCCCGCTCTCGGTGGCAACGTGGCTCGCAATCGTCAGTGTGTTTCCATCCGGACTCAAATCCCAGCGATCCACAATCTCTTCTACTTCGTCCTTGGAGTCCTTCGTGGCGGTGCGAATAACCAGCGTCGACCCGTCCCAGAACGCTTTACTCGTCGCCTCACGCCCGCTCATCACGTTTGTCGAGATGTCCCCGGAGGTGAAGTAACTCACGTCCGAGATGCTCGTGCTTTTGCCCTTGGTCTGCACGGTATGGACGTTCATGGTCGGATCATGCTGATCCACTACGCGCACGATCAAGTCCGGCGGAATGAACTTCCCAAAATCGCTCTGATCTTTG
This sequence comes from uncultured Acidobacteriaceae bacterium, assembly GCA_963795905.1. GTDB lineage: Bacteria > Acidobacteriota > Terriglobia > Bryobacterales > Bryobacteraceae > Bog-105. Next base: position 916,314 of record CAWCJG010000008.1, read on the forward strand.
ATCATGCGCCAGCGGCCCGAGAAATTCACATGCTTCGGCTCCTGAGCATGCAGCAGCAGGCAAAACGGCAAACTCAGAAGCAGGACTCGGCGTATCGTCACGGTTTCATTTTTGCATTCATCGCCCAGCCCAGGTCGGCGCCATCGCCGAAGGTGAACTGCGATTCGAGCACCTGGTTTGCCGCACTCACGAGCGCAACACAATGAAAGGCGCCTGCGCCGGGCGATCCAAAACGCAAGTCGGTCAAGTCCAGCCTGGTCGTCGGCGCTCCGGAAGTAGAGCCAGGCTGTTCGGTCCAGATCGGGAAACGTGCGAAGTATTGGAAGTACTGGAACGGTGCAGTCTGTAGCGCCGCATCGACCGCCGCATCGCGTGGCAGCTTCAGATACGAGTGCGTCTCCGGTGGTTCGGATTCAATCAGCAAGTTCAAGTTGCCTTCCAGATAGGCTGATCGGGTTTCGATAACGGCTCTCCACAACCACGGATTCACTGCTGTCGGCAATGCGGCTGTCTGGATAGCCGGCGCGTCATCGTAGAACACGGTGTTAAGTTGCGCTATCGCCTTGGCGTGAGTGAATGCCCTGATCGCTTCAAGTACGATTACGCAGAACAACCCGAAAGCCGGCAGTACGCGTCCGAACCGCCGCCGGGCCCCGATCTCGCCCCTCACCAATCGCCCGAAATACGGCCAAACGAACGCAAACAACAGGACTCCGAGCAATGGATAATCCGTCAGAACATCCCAGTCGAGGTGGTACCAGCGTGACGAGAATGGCAGCAGCAATCGAATGCCATAGGAGTTGGTCCAATCGAGAAACAAGTGACTGGCTAAACCGATGCACGCGAGCCCGAATCCGCTCACAACGGGTAGTCGGCGTCGCAAAATCAGCGCGGCAAGCGCAACCGAAAGCAGCGCCATCACGGGCAAACCAATCAGCGAGTGTGTGTACGCCCGATGAACTTCAAGATATTTCAGTGGCCCGAATGCCAGGCCGATGATGTCGATGTCCGGGATGTTTGCCGAGATCAGCAGGATCGCCGTTGCGCCCACCGCGACTCTGTTCAGGCCCGCCCGCGCCAGCGCGATGCCGGTCAGCGAGTGAGTAAGGTTGTCCATGATCTACGCGCAGGCGATTACGGACGGGAGATCTTGCTCAATGGCGACGAAACGCGGTGGCATCAGGAGCGTAACCGCATCGGGTATTATCTCCGCCTCGACCGGGAGTTGCCCTGCCAGCTCGCCGTCCACCTGCACAAAAATACCGTCGCCACTCGGGCAGACAACTTTCGATGCGCGCAGCACACTGCAGCCGGACATTTTGGCGACAGATCCATGCATGACGCCAGCCAGGTAGCGCAAATAACGGATCGAATCCGTGCCTCGAAACAGGACCACCTCGAAGTCATGCCGCAGCAGCGAGGCGCCGCGAGCAATCTCCAGATCGCCGCCGTAGTTGCGTACCCGGCTGATCAGGGCGAAGCTAGCCTCGTATCGAATCCCATCCACCAAAACCGGGAATTCACGCAAAGGCGTGAAGACTTGCCCGAAACCGGTTAGATAATACGCTAGCTTCCCGGCGCGTGGCTTTGAGTTCCACGTTCACGCGCGACACGATTGCGGCGTCCAATCCGCAACCCGCCATGCAGAGAAAGAGCCGGCTGTCATTCTGCAAGCGCAAACGCCCAACCGAGATCGTCTGGGGCGTATATTCCGTCAGTACTTCGGCGGCGTCCAGAATCGTGCGCGGCATTTTCATCTCGCGCGCAAGTACGTTCGCCGTTCCACCCGGCAGCAAGCCCAGCGGCACACCGGTATGCAGCATCCCGTTTGCGACCTCATTGATCGTGCCATCGCCCCCTGCCGCGATGATCAGATCGCAGCCGCTATCGATCTCGGCGCGCGCTTGCCCGCCTGCTGTATTCGGCCCTATCGTGGCGATAAGCCTGCTTTCGATCCCTTTGTTGCGCAGCACATCGATGGTACGTTGGAGCATATGCCGTCGCCGGGCAATCGTCCTGGCGACAGGATTGTAGATGATGGCGGCGCGCCTCGCGTGCAGTCGGTTCAAATTCAAATTATAGAGATACTCATGCGGGATGCAGTTTCAGACCGGGTGCGCGAGCTGCGCCAACTACTCACTCATCACGAGTACCTGTACTACATTCTGGACGCTCCAGAGATATCCGACGCGGAATTCGATCGCCTCCTGCGCGAACTGCGCGAACTCGAAGAGCAACATCCCGAACTCCGCACCGCAGACTCACCAACGGTTCGCGTAGGCGGCCAGCCACGCGAAGGTGCGGTGCAGGTGCCCCACAGCTCGCCCATGCTGAGTCTCGACAACGCGCTGAATGAACAGGAACTGCGCGATTTCGACGCAAGGATCCGCAGCCTCCTCGCCGGCGAACCCTACGCATATGTCGCCGAACTGAAGCTTGACGGGTTATCGATGGCGGCGCATTATCAGGACGCCAAGTTCGACTCGTGCGCTGACCCGCGGCAATGGACGCGTTGGGGAGGACGTAACAGAAAATGCTCGCACCATTCGCTCCATCCCGCTTATTGCCCGGCAGGGGCTTGTTGGCGATTTCGAAGTACGCGGTGAAGTAGTGATGCCGCGAAAATCCTTTGAACGGCTGAATGAGCAACAAGAGAAGGCAGGACTGCCACCGTTTGCGAATCCGCGTAATGCGGCAGCCGGAGCCTTGCGCGCTCTCGACCCCGCAGTCACTGCCGCGCGCCGCCTCGATTATTACTCCTACTTTCTTCTGCGTGACGGCCAGCCGATGTTCGAACGGCATTCGAAGAACCTCGAATCGCTACAGAAAGGCGGTTTCAAAGTCAATCCGCACTGGCGTAAATGCGGCTCCTTCGAGGACCTGTTGGCCTTCATCGAAGAATGGAAGGACAAGCGCGATTCCCTGCCCTATGAGATCGATGGCGTTGTCGTCAAGATAGACTCGATCGCCCAGCAGGACGCGCTCGGCTGGACGGCGAAAGCACCCCGATGGGCCATCGCGTTCAAATATGCCGCTCGCCAGGCCTCTACGGTACTTGAAAATATCGAGTTGCAGGTCGGCCGCACCGGCGCGCTCACCCCCGTTGCTCACCTCAAACCAGTACAGATCGGCGGAGTCACTGTCTCCCGTGCAACGCTGCATAACGAGGACGAAATCGAGCGCCTAGGTGTGGCGATCGGCGACACGGTGCTGGTGGAGCGCAGCGGTGATGTGATTCCGAAGATTGTCCGTGTCGTCGAGGAAGGCACCCGTCGCAAACCGTTTCAGATGCTGAAGCACTGCCCGGTTTGTGGAGGGCATGTCGTCCGGGAGGAAGGGGAAGCGGCAAGCCGCTGCGTGAACACCAATTGCCCCGCACGGCTGCGCGAATCTCTGCTGCATTTTGCATCTCGTCACGTCATGGACATTGATGGCATGGGAGACGCGCTGGTGGATCAACTGCTCAGCCAAGGCATAGTCCACAGCGTAGCGGACCTGTATCAACTGACCGAGGACCAATTGCTCTCGCTCGAGCGTATGGGCAAGAAATCGGCCTCGAAGATCATCCAGAACATCTCGAATTCGAAGCAGCAGCCGCTCTCACGCGTGCTGAACGGACTCGGGATCCCGTTCGTGGGTGAACGTACCGCGCAAATTCTCGCCGCATACTTCGGCAGCCTGGACGCCATCGCAAATGCCTCGCTTGAAGAATTGCAGGAAGCGGAAGAGGTCGGTCCCAAGGTCGCGCAGTCGATCCGTCAATTCTTCGAAGAAAAGCGGAATCGCCAACTTGTAGAGAAGCTGCGGGCAGCCGGACTCACCTTCACCGCCGAGAAGCAAACGAAGCAAAGCGGCCCGCTCGCTGGCCTGACCTTCGTGCTGACGGGAACGTTTCCGACACTCAAACGCGAAGAAGCAAAGGAGCGCATTGAAGCTGCCGGAGGCAAAGTGGCAGGGTCGGTCAGCAGCAAAACCAACTACGTCGTCGCGGGAGAAGACGCCGGCTCGAAGCTCGCCAAGGCTCAATCGCTGGGCATCGAAGTCATCGACGAAGCGCGTTTGCTTGGCATGTTGGAGTAATCGCTGAAGAGAATCATCCAGACACTCATCGCATGGGGACCACTTGGCATACTCGTGCTTGCCGCGGCGGACTCGGCGGGAATTCCCGCAGTCGGCGGTGTGGACGCGCTATTGATCACCGTTTCCGCGAACCAGCCGCGCTTGGCCTACCTGGCGGCACTATGCGCTGTTGCGGGTTCGCTCATCGGTAGCTGCATCCTGTTCGGGATTGCAAGAAAGGGCGGCGAAGTTTTTCTTCAAAAGCAAATCTCGCACGGTTTCGGCAGACGCCTGCATGCCTGGTTCGAGCGCTTCGGTCTGATCACCGTCTTCGTTCCGGCTGATCTCGCCGATCCCGCTGCCGATGAAAATCCCGGTCTTCTGCGCGGGTGCGCTTGGCGTCAGTTGGGGATCCTTTCTCGGCGTCGTCGCACTGGCGCGCGGCATCCGCTACTTCACGCTGGCGTGGCTGGCACAGCGCTATGGACACTCCACGCTGACGTATCTGAAGCAACACTGGGTCGCCGTTTTGTGCATCGCGCTGTCACTCTCCGTGGCCGCGGTTCTGGCCATTCGAGTCGTCAGACGCACCCAAGCCGTAACGCACTGAAATAGTATTGTTGACATGTCAAGTACTCGCCGCGCGTTTCTAACGCAAAGTGCCGCCCTGGTCGCGGCATCCGGCTTGGCCCGAGCCGCCAGGCTGACCCAAAGTAATCTGGGCGTCCAACTCTACACCGTCCGTAACATCCTCAGTAAGGATCCAGCCAAAGTGCTCGGCGAGATCCGCGATATCGGCTACAAAGAGATCGAAGCGACGCTCGACTCGATGCACCAGGCGGGCGACGCGATCCGCAGCAGCGGCCTCAAACTCGTCAGCATCCACATGAACCTCGACCCGACAGACGAGCAACTGGCCGATGCAAAGCAGCAGGGCTTCTCGTATGCCGTGATTCCGTATGTCCCAGAGGACAGGCGCGGCGGTCCTGACGTAATCAAACGGCTTGCCGAATCATTCCAGAAAGCGGGCGAGCGCGCTCACGCGCACGGCCTGCAGCTCTGCTATCACAACCACGCATTCGAGTTTCAGCCCATGGACGGCGGCACGGCGCTCGACATCATCCTGGGCAATACCGATCCCAAACTAGTCCAGCTTGAAATGGACATCTTCTGGGTAACCGTAGGCGGGCACAATCCGGTCGACCTGCTCAAGAAATACTCCGGCCGCGTGCCTCTGATTCACCTGAAGGACAAGGCAAAAGGTCTTCCGGGCGCTACCCAATACAACGAACACGTGCCGCCGGACACCTTCAAAGAAATCGGCAATGGATCGATTGACATCCCTGCTGTGCTGAAGGCCGCCGACCGCGCTGGCGTGAAGAATTATTTTGTCGAACAGGACCAGTCGCCGGACCCGATCAACAGCCTCCGCCAAAGCTACGAGTATCTGAAGAAGTTCTTCTAGGCGGTTCGCAGCGGCTCATTTTCCTCCGAATAGCGTAAGCCGATGACCGTCCGGATCGGAGAACGTTGCGGCCCATGCGCCGGGCGTCACCTCATGGGGTTCGTTGATAAACAGGCAACCCCGTGAGGCCAGCCGTTTCTTCATGTCGCTTACGCTCGGCGCCGGAAATATCACTTCGACCGCTCCCGCCAGATTTCCCCCAGCGGACATCCCCAAGGGGCGGTTCAGCACGATCGTCACCTCGCCAGCCCGAAACAGAGTGACATCTTCCGCTTGACTTGTCATTGTAAGGCCCAGCGTCTCTCCGTAGAACTTTACGGAGCGCGCCATGTCCGTAACGCCCAGTGAGATCATGCTGACTCGCAGGGCGATCGGGCGCGGCGCCGAAAATGCGGTCATGGCGGCAGCAAAGAGCAACAAAGGAAGTTTCATGCCGCGAGTATTGCGGCGCCACGCATGCCATCGCTCACCCGATCTTGCGAATTTCAGAGGAGCGACGAAGGTAGTACGCCGAAATGCGACCGGAAGGCACGGGTGAATGCTGAAGCGCTCGAAAACCCGATTGCAACAGAGGCATCCAGGACACTCGATCCCGTGCAGATCATTCTTCGAGCTTCGTTCAACTTCAGTTGCAGCAGGTATCGGTGGGGCGTGTGCCCGAAGGCTTTAGCAAAGCCCCGGTGGAAATGGAAGCGAGAAATGCAGGCGGCCTTAGCGGCACTTGCGAGCGATACCGGTTCCATCGCGTGCGCGTGCAGATACTCCCGGCCAACTAAGAGTCGCCGGTACAGTTCGTGCCGGGTGGCCTGACGCGACGCTGGAATGCGCGCAATCTGTTCCCTTATTCCGTCGTACAACCGAAGCAGGCTCAAAGAAAGCACAAGAAAACTCTCCTCGACGCCGCTGCCCGGCAAACCGGAACAAATCGAAGCGATAGATCCAACTCTCCGCGAAATTTCCGCCTCTTCGCGCAGGCCGGATAAATAAGGCAGTTCTGGTCCCACTCGGTCCGGTTGCGCCAGCGCCGCATCCAAAGACGTCGTCAGATCAAGCGCAATCTTTTCGACCGAGCCCCTCGCGAAGAATGCGCAGCAGGTCTCGACGGGCGTATCGGAATCGATATTCATCGAGTACACTTCGCCTGCGGACAGGACGAGAAACGAGGACGGATCCACAACCAACTCGCGGCCGTGTACCAGCCACGTTACCCGTCCGGCAACCACGGTCTTGATCGAGAGCGGACCGGCATAACCGTCTACCCGGTGACGATTCGCCCGGGCGTGCAGGATCGCGTTGTCTTCCCCGAGCTTCGATCCGAGCGGAAACAGGTATGGTGATCTCATTCGGAACGGTAACAATCCGCTAGGGGCAAATATCCAACGGCCGGAGGGGATTCGTGAAAAGGATTCGGCACGCGATTCTGCTTAGTAGTGTGCTGGCATTAGCGGCGCTCACCGGCTGTGGCGGCGCATATGAAGTGGGGGTAGGTTACGGAGCGCCCCCGCCTCCCATCATCGAAGGGCCATACGGAGTAGCGCCAGGACCTGATTACATATGGACGCCGGGCTTCTACGATTGGGAAGGCGGCAGATGGGCTTGGCGTCACGGAGAGTGGCGGCGCCGCCCGCATCCGGAAGACCGTTGGGTGGCTCCCCATTATGAGCGCCACCGCCGCGGATACGTCTACCATGAAGGCGGTTGGCAGCACGGCGACCACTTCCACCACTAGCGGAAACGCTGGCGCCGATTCCGAATAAGCGCGGCCGAGCCGATAATCGACAACCCCAGCCCAAGCAAAGTCCAAGCCGCCGGTTCAGGAGCGTTGGTCAACAAAGGAACGGGCGAGCGATCGGCATTCAATAACTCAAAGACAACCGTTGCGTCATCCGAACCGTGCGCGACGAAACTGTTTCCTGCCGTCTCGCTCTCGGAAACGTCCGCCGCCACACTCACCTGAAACGGCACGCCCAGTTCGAACGGCACGGTGGCAGTCCACTCGCACCCGGAAACGCCGCAAGTGCCGGACGGCGGCGTGCTGCCACCTCCGTTCGCGTTGTAGCTATATGTGTGAGTTCCGTCGCTAAAAGAAGCCGTTGCTCCGCCCCCGTGCGCATGATCTATTGCTACATCGAACTCAATAAAACCGCTGCGGGCCGGACCTCCGGTGGCGTAGGTCCCGCGGGCGTTCGCCTGCGCGATGGCCGAGACATCAATCGATTGCGAACCATAGGCGACGGCGAGGGCTGCCGCTGATAACGTTTGCCCCGTTATCGGTGTAACCAAGTTCGGAATGATGCCCGGCACGATCGAGTTATCCGACGCTTCCGCGAAGGCTTGAGCGGCATTAGGTATTCCGCCCGGAAAGTTCAGCGATCCGCCGCACGGACTGACGGTATTTGTACCCGCCGTACACGATGAGAAGGTGGTTACGTCCGCCTGCAGTACCAATACCCCCACGAACGCGAGAGAAAGCAAACGCACCATTGCGCCTCCAGTTTTCCGTTAGACGCTATTCTAGGAAGTTATTTCTTCGGAGGAACGATCTCTTCAGTACCGGCCGTTTAGGAGTTTGTTGACAAACTCCGGTTTCCAGAAAAACGCGCACCCTAAGTCGCTGATTCCGCGAAGCGGAATGTTATGAATCGCGTCGTTTTTCAACAAGCTCTTAACCTAGTACTCACTAACTCGGTTACAAGCGAACGTTATGCAGCGGGCCGAACAGCGGCGCCAAGCTTCGCCAATTCCCAACGCATTCGCTTTCCCGCCTAGCTTGCGCAAGGCAAGTTCAACCAGCATGAACGCAATCGCGAGCCACAGCAAGGGGGGCCATAACGCGATCGGTTCTGCGCGTCCCGGATGCTTCGGTGGCGGCACGAACCGCGCATCGGGACCATACAACCCACCCGTTACGTAAGCCAAGCTACGCAACAACCGTTCATTGACTCCGACATCCTGCGCTTCAACCTCACGCGCCAGAACAGCGCCTTCAGGTGCGCTCCCCATCAGCTCGGGACGCACAACCCAAAGCCCGGGAGCCCAGCGGACCTTTGCCCTCGCTTCGTATCCGGCCCCCGACCGCCGCCACGCCAACACACCGCGCTCGCGTCCAGGCCCGAAATAAAAGTACCGCGCCGGCAGCCCCGCGCCCCGGCATAATCGGCAATCAATTCCTCGCGATTCTCATCCAGTCTCACGTTTATGCTGGCTTGCTGCACCCCTTTCACCACCGAGAGCGCAACGTCCGTCCAGAACGCATCGAAGCCGCGCCATGCAAGCCAGTCCGTGGCCCACTGGCTTTTCGCATCGGAACTGAAGATCGCCACGTGCCCGAGTCCATAGGCCCATTCGATGAGCAACGGGTCTTTGCGTACGGCATTCAACCGCAGCAGCACGCGCCCGCCTGCTCGCGGTTCGTAACGCACATACCCGCGCAGCGGAGGAGCATGACTGAAATCGATATCCTTCAACCAGGCCGCGTCTACCGCCGGGACCGCCCTCACCTTTGTCTCTACCGCCGTTTTCGCCTGTACTTTGGCGATGTCCTTCAGGAGAAGCTCGCGCAGCCGCGCCGGATCGTCCAAAAAATAACTCTGCCCGCCCGATGCCTCCGCCAGTTTCTGCAGGTAGGGCCTATTTACATCCTGACCCAGGCCAATCGTCGAGATGCTAACGTGATGCGCCGCGGCATCCTCGGCCAACTCCAGACTGTCCCCTTCCTCCGAAATACCGTCGGTCAATAGAACAATATGTTTGTAAGTGGCCTGCGTAGTAAGAATGCGATGATACGCTTCGGCCACCGCGGTAGGTATCTGCGTGCCGCCATCGGGAACAATTCCGGCGATTAACCGCTTGATCCCGGCCTTGTCCGTCGCGCGCCTCGGAGTAGCGGCCCAGGCATATGCGTTATCGAAGATCAGGATGCCGATGGTATCGATCGGTCGCAAATGATCCACCACCGCACTGGCCGACAACCTGGCTAATTGAATCTTCCGCCCTTCCATCGAGGAGGACTTATCGATCACGAGCACCACGCTGATTCCGTCCGGAGTCTCGGGCGGCCGCACCAGAGCGGGCAGCATTCGATCCATTGTGCTCAGGTCTTTGCGTTCGTGGTAAACCTGATGTTCTCCCGAGACCACCAACAAACCGCCCCCGTTTTCAACGAATTCTCTTAGGCGATCCTGGTCGCTCTCAGGGACGGTTTCCATATCGATATCGTCCGCAATCAGTAACTCCACCGTCGAGAGGTCCAGCCGGAAACCAACTCGAACGAGTTACTGTGAAGCCAGACTTAGTAAGTGCTCCAGTGAGGTTGGTATCTTTCTTCGAATCATCGTCCGAAACGATAACGGCCCGCGCGGCGTGGACCACAACAGCTTGCTCGAACCGGCTCTCGGCGGCTGTAGCCGACACAACGATTGGCCCGTTTCCGCGCACGCGCGCCTGTATCTCGACAGCATTCAGACCAGCGCGGCAGTTGAACGTCCGCCGTCCGATCTCCTTGCCCTGGGCAAACAGCCGCAGCTCGTTCGTCTGTGTACGCCCGCAGCTCACAGATAGATCGGCGGGGAATAGCTGTCCCGAGACAACGCTCGCCGGCAGGGTCATGGATTGGATGTGTACCGCACCTTCGCCGCCTCCGAATGGCACAGTATCGACTGCGATACCGCTCTGCTGCAGGGCTGCGGCGGCCCGCAAGCTGGATCCCTCGGTTTCGTTCCCGTCACTCAGCAACCGGAGGCGTGGGGCGTAACCTTCCGGCGCTCGCGCCACGGCATCCATCAGAGCACGCTCCACGTTTGTGGAGGCTCCTCCAAATGCCGTGATCATGGCAGCCTGGCTGCGGTCTGCATAGGCCCGCTCGAGCCGCGCCGCGCTAGCACCGATGCTCGACGACTGATCGCGCAGGATGATCAGAGCGGTCGGTTTCTTCCCGGGGCGTACCGACAGCCCGCACAACGCCAAGACAATTGCGGCGATCCCGGCAGCCTTCCAGGCGAGTAGAACCCGTTCGTGGCGCGCAAACAGCCACCATTCGAGTCCCAGCAGCACAGCCGCGCAAATCGCAAACACGCGCCAACTGACCACGTTCCGCTTCACGGCGCGGTATATGGGTGCGGTCGCGAGAGTCGATCCGGCGGCGGGACTTCCCAAACAAAACGATACGGATCGAAGCGGAGTACCAAGTGTCAGCAATCCCGCATGGTCCGTGTATGCCGTCAGTATCCCGTCGCGGACGTTGAACGGTACCGGACCGTGCTCGTCTAGCAATCGCAGCGCCTCCGCAGGTTCGCCTGACGCGACCGGTACTTCGATCTCACCCGCCGCAAACGTACTCTCGCTGTGTTCAGCCGCTCGAAGATCGTCAATTCCGTGCGCGAGCGCAATCGCGGAGGACGTATCGAACCGGGCCGCGCCTGCCAATGGATCGAAGCGCAACACCCGATCATGCGCTCCCATCACCGCGTCCGCTGGAGGATTGATCAGCATCGCCGGGCGTGCATCGCCGGCAGGGCGAGCGATGCCGTCGTAAATCATGACATCGGCATCCGCAACATCCGTCACGCGCACATCCGGCAAAAGCCGCAGAAGTGAATTCCATACAGCGCGTCGACTGCTCACTACGCCAACGCGAAACGTGTCCGCCGCCCCCGCGCCACAAACGCTTGCGGCGGAACGCAATCCGGGACCAAAATAGGCAATCTGCCCGGCTTGCTCGGGACCTGCGTTGAGAGCCGTCCGCGCATAGGACTGGACCAGATTCCAATCCAGTGCCGCATCCGACACCGGCACGCTCCGCAGTCCCTCCTCCACTTCGCTCCGGTCCGTGGTGAAGCCGGTAATCGGAGCCGCTACGCCGTTTGCGCTCACAAGCTGGACGCGATCGTCTGACGGAACTTGCTGCAGGTACTCACGTACCTGCTGCTTCTCTCGCTCGACCACATTGCGAGCGCTCGCGGACGTGTCCAGAAGCAGCACATGCCGCCGCTGCGTCGCGTGCTCCCATGGCAGCTTCGTAAGGGCCAGAACTAAAAACCCGAGTGCCAGCAGTTGCAGCAGCAGCGGCCATGGCTGATCGAAGCGCGCCTTTGCCGTTTTCGTGAAACTAGCGCCGTCGTCCCAGAAGCGCAACGTCGAAACTGTTTTGCGAACATGCCGGCGGTGCAACAGGTGCAGGACCGTGACCGCGGCCGCGAGTCCCGTAAACAACAGGCCGGCATCGCCCCACACGATCTGAAAAGGCAGCATCCTTAACCTTGTCCGATGACGGTCCGCACCGGCCCGAACAATGCTTCTTCGAGCGGCGTCCCGGTGCAGACATCCACATACCGCCCTCCATTGCGAGCGGCCAACCGGCGCAGCGCCTTGCTTTGCTGTTCCACCCGTGCGCGGTAGCGGCCGCTGGCATCGGCATCCACCTCCAAACGCTGCACTCGACCGGTTTCGCTATCGATCAATTCAATGGGACCGTTTAGTTCGGGATTCCGGTCCTCCCGCGCCCAGACCTGTACTAACAGCAGTTCATGACCGAAGTCCGCCAGGTTCTGCAGAGCCTCGCAGTCGTCCTGCTCGCCAAAAAAATCGGAAACAACGATTACTAATCCGGGCCTTTGATACGCCGAGAGGAACGATCGTACGACCGTGTGAAAATCGGTTTCTCCCGCACATACGGCGAGACGCAGAAAGCGCTCCAGCTCGTGAATGCACTGCCGCCCTCCGGTCGCCTGCACGGGCCTGGACAGTGACTTCGCGAAATGGTGCAAGCTCACCGTGTCGAGCTTCACGAGTGCAATGTAGATCAGCGCCAACGCCAATCGGCGCGCATAGAAGAACTTGCCGCCTACGCCCATCGACGCGCTCGCGTCCAGCAGCAGACGGATTGGGACGCGCGGCTCCAGTTCGAACGTCTTCAACAGAAAGCGCTCAAACCGCAGGTACGCGCGCCAGTTCACGGCCCGGAGATCGTCGCCCGGATAGAAATTGCGATGGTCCAGAAACTCGTGGCCGTAACCGGGCAGGCGCGATCGATTGTGTCCACCTAATACGCCTCGATACGAACGCAGCCAGCGGAGCGAGAGCCTCTCGAGTTTCTCGAGCAGTTCCCGATCGATCAAGGCTTCGGCCACTGCGGTTATCTCTCCAAAATGGCTGCCAGCAGCGTGTCGTTGGTGTAACCATCCGAGTGACCGTCGAAGTTCAGAATCAAACGGTGGCGCAGCACGGAAGGCGCAACCGTCCTCACGTCGTCCATACTCAGGTGCATGCGGCCGCTCAGAACCGCCAGCACGCGCCCACACTCAATCAAAGCCTGCGCCCCCCGAGGCGAACTGCCATAACGCACATACTGATTCGTCAAGCCCGGCGCGAAGGGGCTGTTCGGCTGTGTCGCCATCACCAGTTGCACTGCGTAATCGCGCACATGGGGCGCTACCAGCACACTCCTGCAAGTCGCGCGTAATTCCGCAATCTGCTCGCGATCGAGTACGGCCTCCACCGCTAATTCGGTCTGGCCTGTCGTCAGATCGACAATGCGTGTCAATTCCTCAAGCGATGGATACGCAACGAGGATCTTCATCAGGAAGCGGTCGAGTTGCGCCTCCGGCAGCGGGTACGTGCCTTCCATCTCGATCGGGTTCTGCGTCGCCATCACCATGAATGGCGGTTCGAGCGTGTAGGTGCGTGCCCCTGCCGTGACCGTCCCTTCCTGCATGGCTTCGAGCAGCGCCGACTGTGTCTTCGGGGTAGCGCGGTTGATCTCATCCGCGAGCACGAGATTGGCAAAAATGGGTCCCGGTTCAAAGCGCAGCCCTTTGTGCCCGCTCTCGCCCGTTTCCATTACCATCGTTCCTGTGATATCGCCGGGCATCAAGTCGGGAGTGAACTGGATACGCGAGAATCGCAGATCGAGCACACGCGCCAGCGTTCTCAGCAAAGTCGTCTTGCCCAACCCCGGGACGCCTTCGAGCAACACATGCCCGCCCGCAATGAGGCAGATCAGTACGCCCTCAATGACATCGCGCTGCCCGACGATAGCCTTTGCCATTTCGTCGCGGGCCCGGAGAAGCTGCTCAGCCGCGGCTAACTGTGGAACGCCTAAATTCATGAGTCGAAGACCATATCGGCGGGAACACAGCCATGCTCCGCGCAATGGGCCTGATACAACGATCCGTAGCTTTGCAGTATATAGTCGCGGTCTCGAAACCCGAGCCGCCCGGCTGTCCGGTCGATCCAGTCGCCCGGGCCTTCGAGTTCGACGAAGTCTCCGATCGGAGTCTCGTCTAAGGTGATAGTGCCGTCCGCGTCGGCGGCCGATTCAAATTCGGTCCTGTACTTTTCATACCGGAAGGTACGCTTGAATCCGATCTCGTTCAGGATACGCTCCATGGCCTCGATGGACCCGATACTCGTTTCCACCTCCGGACGTGCTTTATGCGGGCCCGACTGCCCCGGGCCTTTCCAGGTGATCACGCAATTCTCGCCCGCCCGCCGCAACCGAAGCAGCATTCCGGCGTCGCGTAGGGACGACCCTTGGCGGCGATCATATAGGATATTGGCCTCAAAGACTCGCGCCTTGGCAAGAGAAAAGCCTGCATTTCGCAGCAGTTCGAGCACCGCCTGCCGGTCGGAAATCCGAATTTTGACTTCGGTCTCGAGCGAGCCCTGCACCATGCCTCCATAATGCGACATTCCCGCCGAGGCCCGTATAATGGGAATCGTTTCACACCGCGCGCCCGTAGCTCAGTTGGATAGAGCGAATGACTTCGAATCATTAGGTCGGGAGTTCGAGCCTCTCCGGGCGCGCCAAACCAAACTAAACCGTCATTCAGTCGTATACGTCTATTGCAAGCTTCCCTCGGGCTCTGTGGAGGCGCTCGGTGCAAAGACTCCTTGAGAGGATGTACTTCATCGCTCTCGACAAGATGACGAAATACCGTGCGAAATCCGTGAGTGTTTTGATGTAGCTGGTTACGATAGTGTGGGAGTAATTTCGACCCTGGAACTCTTGCAGTATCAGTTTGCGTAAATGGTCCCAAGGACCTCCTTTTGACCCGATACTGTAATCGATCTCTTTTCAGCGGTCACCGCCTACGCGCAGCGTCCGCCGCTGCAGGCGGCTTCGTTCATACGGCCTACTGGCGATCTGAGAATCGGGTGGCGGTCGCCGCCGGATTACGTGACCCTTCCCGACTACCGCCGGGTAATCGGCGCGTCACTTCTCCGATCAAGGCTAACGACTATACGCCCATGTGCCAGGACATCTGCTGCGCGAGCGGTTCCGCGAATTTGGCTTCGTCCCTCAAAGCGAAGAGTTAGGGTAGGGCCATAAAGGGCTTATCCTCATTTACGATAGAAGCATGACCGACGAAATTACCAGTTTGCTGGGGCGCTGGAGTGCGGGCGACCGAGACGCGCTGCAAGCTCTGATGCCGCTGGTTTATCCCCGGCTGCGGGCCATCGCCGGGTCGGTTTTTCGGGGAAGCTCGGATAACACAACCATTCAGCCGACCGTCCTGGTACATGAGACTTACCTGCGTTTGCTGAGCCAGAACTCGGTAAGTTTGGCGGATCGCGAGCACTTCTTTTGTTTCGCGGCACACTGCATGCGGCGAATTTTGGTAAGTCACTTTCGAGCCAGGGGCGCCCAAAAACGGGGAGGCATACCGATTCACTTACCTTTGCATGCCGAGGTGCCCTGGATAACAGTCGACAGCAAGCAGATGCTGGAGGTGGACCAGGCGCTGGATCAGCTCAAGGAGATCGACGGGCGCAAGGTGCGGCTGGTTGAATTGCGCTATTTCCTTGGATGCTCGACGGATGAGGTCGCTGAACTCGCGGGATTGTCGAAAGCTACTGTGAATCGCGAGTTGCGCGTCGCTCGGGCTTGGCTGTTTCAGAGATTGCGCGGCGAAGCCGTCGCTCAGCCGCATCCAGTTTGAGAACCGACTCGCGCCCGAACGAAATTAAACAGATGCTGCTTGTGAACGAGTTCGATAAACGTGAGCCTGTCCACCGAACCCGTTGGAATTTAACTGCGGACGGTAGTTGAGCGGAAGCGCCTCAACAGCCCGAAAGCCCCCATCCCCACTCCGAGCAAGACCAAGGTCGCAGGCTCGGGTACCGGTGACCCACTTGTTGGCGAGAGCGGATCAGGAGCGAGGCCGACAAAATTCGGGGCACCTCCACCGGGTTGGGTTGCTGCTTCCATAACGGAAGCCGCAGCGTCGCTGGTGTTGATCGTACCGATAGTCGAACCGGTGTTGTTGCCGAACTCGGCCCACAGTGTCCCTCCTTCAAGAAGCATCGCGTTCACCTCCTCGTCGCCGACATTGGGGGTGCCCGAGGTTGTGCCAAGCAGTGTCGCCGCGCCAGTAGATGTGTTTAGCCCGTATAGAGACCATTGAAAAGCGACGCTGCTGCTTTGAACCGCGTAGTAGAGTGCGCCGGAATCGTTCGACACCGACAATGCACCGGTGCCGCCGCCGGCGGTAATCCCGGTCGGTCCGATCAGCGTCGCTGCGCCGGTTGTCGGGTTGATCGAGTAGAGGTTCGCTGGGGCACCTGCTTGCACCAGGAACAGGCCAGCGGTCGTCGAGCCGAAGCCAGCCGGGTTTAGGTTGTTTGGGGTAGGCGCGTATTTATAAGCGCCCGTCGTCGGGTTAATGCCAATCAAGCTGTCGTTTATGTCTCCGTAAAGGCTCCCGTTGTATGCGCCCAGGCCATAAGATTGGATTGCTCCGGCACCCGGGTTCGGCGTGTAAATTCCCGTATTTAGGTCGACTGTGCCCACTGGGTTACCACCAGACAATGCGTAAGCGAACGTGTCCGCCTGCAGAGTGCCGGGTGTCAAAGTGATGACTGCCGTCGAGACGAAACAGGCGAATAATGCGGTTTTGAGTGACTTTTTAGTATCCAATTTTGTTCCTCCAAAGGATTTCCGTGGCGCCGAGAGGCGCACGGCGCGCTCCTGATTGCCCCACTTACTCTGAACTCGCAATTGCCCCGGCAATCGGCTCAACAGATTGTTGGAAATTTCGTACTGAGAGTACCGGTCGAAAGCGAGAGGCCATTTCGCATTCCGGTTTGCGCTGCAGGGTAAGGATGGTGTATCAGTTGAATGGGCGGAAGGGTGGTTACTTCAGAACGCTGGCGACAGATACAAGAGATACTTGTTGCTTCCTGGGAAATTGATCCCGAACTCAGGGATGAATTCCTGAGAGAGCGTTGCGGGAACGATTCCGAGATGCTGCGGGAATTGCGCGGACTGGATGCGGCAGATTCCGCTACCGGCCAATGGACCGCACCCCCAGGCGAGACCGCTCCGCCCACGCAGAAACTGAGCCATTATGAACTGGAACGGCTGATTGGCCGCGGTGGAATGGGCGCTGTTTATCTCGCGCATCGAGCCGACGGTGAGTTCGAGCAGCAGGTGGCGATCAAGATCATCGGATTGCCATTCGAGCTGGACGAAATTCGTGACCGCTTCCGGCGTGAACGCCAGATCCTGGCAGGATTGAAGCATCCGAACATTACGCGTTTGCTGGATGGCGGGCTTACCGGAGACGGACAGTTGTATCTGGTTATGGAGTACGTGGACGGTGTGCCCATCAACCAGTTTCCGGCGGACCTTGACAAGAAACTCGATTTGTTTCTGAGCGTATGCGGAGCAGTGCAGTATGCCCATCAGAACTTGATCGTGCATCGCGACATCAAGCCATCGAATATTTTGGTAGATCGCGACGGCACCGCGAAGCTGCTGGATTTCGGCGCGGCGAAGCTGCTGGATGATTCGGAGGCGACTCGAACCGGATTCAATATGGCCACGGTCGCTTACGCGAGTCCCGAGCAGTTGCGTGGCGAGAAGGCATCCACGCTGAGCGACGTGTTTTGCTTGGGCGCGGTGTTGTATGAGTTGCTGAGCGGCAAGAAAGCTTTTGGCGACGACTTAGTATCGCGGCTGGGGGCCGGTAAAGCCGCTGAAGTGAAACTGCCCAAGCAATTCGCGGGCGACCTGGATACCGTCGTCTACAAAGCTCTTGCGCTTTCACCGTCAGAGCGATATCAGTCGGTGGAGCAACTTGCTGAGGATGTGCGCCGCTACCGCGCCGGCGAACCGGTGATGGCGCATGCGCCTTCATTTCGCTATCGGGCCGGCAAGTTCGCCCGCCGCAACAAACTGGCGTTCGGCGCTGGCGTCTTACTTTTGCTTACGCTACTCGCGGGAATCGGCGGCGTTCTCTGGCAATACCGGAACGCCATCGTGGAACGCCGAAAGGCCGAGGCGCGTGCCGAAGACTTGCGGAAGCTAAGCGCTAGCCTGTTGACGGAAATCGATGACGCCATTCAAAAACTTCCGGGGTCGACATCAGCGCAAAAGCTGCTGGTGTCGGCCGTTTTGGAACACTTGGATAGAACCGTTAAAGATTCCGCTGGAGATCCACAGCTGGAAGTTGACGCCGCCAATGCCTACATCCGGTTGGCGAATGTGCAGAGTAGTCCTTACCACCAGAACATTGGCGACACGCCGGGAGCATCGGCGAGCCTGGACAAGGCTCTTTCCATCGCCATCGGAGTGACCCGGAAACACCCGGAAAACACGGCGGCGAAGCAGGCGCTGGGTTTGGCCCATAAGGCCCGTGGCGACTTTTTATTTGGAATCGCCCGGGCACAGGAAGCAGTCGTGGAAATGCGCTCGGCGATAGCGACCTTCGAGGAGTTGGCATCGATCCGCGGCCTGACACCTGACGCAAAAGTGGACGCTCTGCTGAATGCTGCCGGAGCGTACATGCATCTGGGCGACGAATTCGGCATGGTGGGTTGGCCGAGCCTCAGCGACTTCCCATCAGCTCTGGGCGCATATCGAACAGGCGGGAAGATCTATGAGCGCGCTGCTCAAATTGAACCGGCAAATCCGAGCGTCTTGCTCGGGATTGTCGAAATTCACAGAAGGGTGGGAGCGATCGAACTCCACACCGATCCGGCTGGCGCGGTGTCTGAATTACGAAATGCCATGAAAGGAATGGAGGCGCTGCACGAACAAGCAAAACAGTCGCTGGAGTTCAGGCGGATCGAGGCGGGTGTGCTTGGACCGTACGCGGGGGCATTGACGGAAATTGGCCAATACCGCCAGGCACTGGCTGCTTTGGAACAAGGGCGAGCGATTCAAGAGGCGCTCCTGGCTGCGGACCCCAAAGATCTTCGCTCCATGCAAGACCTGTATGCCGGATTGAGCAGGGAAGCGCAATGCTACCAGGAACGCGCCGCCGGCATTTTTGCCGAAGAAGGCAGTAACCGGACCGTGGATGCCGCGAATGCTTTGCGGGTGTTGGTGAAAGAACGGTCCCTTATCGAAGAAATGACCCGGACTCAACCAAGTCATTCGGCTTGGGGGGCCGATCTTGGTTTGGTGCTGATTGACATAGCACGGCAGCAACGCGCGCTGCAGCGGCCGGACGGTTCACTGGCTTTGGCCCAAAAAGGACTCTCGCTGTTGAAGGATGTAGGGCGGCGGCACGATACGAGAGCCTTTCAGCTTGATGACGTTGCGACCGGACTGATCACCGTCGAGCCCGCCACTCTGCGCGAGCCAAACTTGGCTGTGACATATGCTGAGCGCACGGTAGAAATGAGCGGCCGCCACAATGCTGAATTTCTATTGACCCTGGCCCACGCTTACCGCGCGGCCGGGCAACCTTCGAAAGCCCGGGCTGCGGCCCAAGAGGGCTTGGCGCTTCTTCCGCCCGAAACCGAGGCCACGGTTCCATGCCGAGTGCGAAAGCTGCTGCAGGCCGAGATTCGGCGGGGCACAAGCAAGTAACTTGAGTAAGTGAGATAGTCAGGAGTTGAAGGGCCAAGTCCAGACTCTTACACTTCTTTCGGCCTTTTGGTCACTTGGGCGAGAAACGCGCTTCCCGTCGATTGACCTCTCCGCGTGGATAGAACCTGCCTAACGGCCAAGTGGCGATCTGAGAATCAACTCGCGGCGACCGCGATCAAGTGACCCTTCCGGCCTACCGCGGCGTAATCCGGTTGGGCAGCTTTGATTCCGCAACTCGCCGAAGAGTACTCCCGAGGGCTCCGCTTTTACGTTTGCAAATAGGGGTGAGCTCGAGACTCAAATTAGTATGCTTCCCCTGTCGGGAGGTCCCGCCCGTGAAATCGAATCAGGGGATGTCCGGACATCACAGGATTGACTGGTCCGCTGACGCGAAGAGATTTTATTGCAGCTCGATGTCATCGCAAGGTGGTACTCTCAGCCGCTTGGAGTTGAACGGCAGTTCGCAGGTGCTGAAGCAGTACAAATAAGCTGGAGGGTTTGGGTATGCTGTTTTCGCCATGCCTCACCCGGTAGCCACTACTTGAGATACGGGGTGGCGCGCTGATCGGGAATCTCCTGAATGATAGAAGAGTTTTGAGCTCGGGCCGGCTTAATCATGGCCGAACCAGCAGTTCCCTTACGAGTAACAGCAAACAGAAAAGCGGAAGGATCGGAGGGAACGATCCTTCCGCACCACTTGCGCTACTTCACCGTGAACTTCGCGGTGGCAGTCTCGGTCAGTACACCGGAGACTCCCCTGAAGGTGACGATGTACGTGCCCGGTTTGGTGCTGGCCGGGAACAGGATTCCCGAAATCGAATAAGCCGTGCCATTCACATGGACAGTTTGTGGCAGATCGGCGCACCTCGATCCCGCCGGGCCGCCGGAGCAGCTCAACGTCACCTTCCCGTTGAAGCCGTTCACGGATTTGAGCTGCAGCAGGAACGCTGCGAGCACGCCCCGCTTCACCGTCTCCGCGCTGGGGTTCGGTGTGATCGTGAAGCTGGCGGCCGAGATCACACTGAAGCTCTGTGAAACCGGGATGGCCGCCGCGTACTCCGCATCGCCCGCCTGTGTCGCCTGAATGGTGCAGGTCCCTGGGGTCAGCAGCGTTGCCGTCGCGCTTGATACCGTGCACACGGACGGAGTCTGCGATTCGAAGCTGACCGGCAGTCCGGAGCTGGCCGAGGCCGTCAGGCTGACCATCTGTCCAGCCGTCCCGGACGGAATCGGATTGAAGGTAATCGTCTGCGCAACCTGTGTGGCGGTGCCGCTCAGGTTGATCGTCTGGGTGGCGGGATTCAGATTCAGGTTGTTGTCGGTGATGCTGGCGGTTCCTGTCAGAGCGCCGCTAGTCGTCGGCGTAAAGCTCAACAGCAGCGTGCAGGAGCTTCCATTGGCCAGCATCGCGGCGGAAGAGCCGGTAGTTAACTGCGGGCAGGTGGAGCCGTCGGCCAGACTAAAGTTGGCCGAGACACTGGGGTTCATTCCCGAAGCCGGGACAGCGAAGATAAGCGGCGCGGTACCGTCGTTGGCCACCGTCACCGTCTGCGGGCTGTCGCTGCTGCTCGAGCCGACCGGTGTCGACGCGAAGCTCAGCGATGGCGGCGTCACGACATTTTCCTCTACGATTCGGTTGTTATTCGTATCCGCGACATAGAGGTTCCCACTACCATCCACCGTCAAATCGAACGGGTAGCTCCAGCCGCTGCCAATTACCGACTGCGTGTAACTGCCCCCGGACGGAGCCTCCTTCAACACCCGGTTGTTGTCGGTATCGGCGATATAGACGTCCCCACCGGCATCCACCGCCACGCTACCCGGATAGTACAGGCCGCTGACGATCGTGGACTGCGTGTAGCTTGCGCCCGATAGCGTCTCCAGCACTACGCGGCCGTTATTGGAATCGGCGATATAGATATTCCCACTGCCATCCACGGTCACGCGGAAGGGGTAGCTTAAGCCGCTGCCGATCGTCGTCTGCGTATAGCTGCCCTGAAACAGCGTCTCCTTCAGTACGCGATTGTTGTTGGAATCGGCGATATAGACGTTCCCGCTCCCATCCACCGCGATCCCTTGCGGCTGGTTGAGGCCGGTCACGAGGACCGATTGCGTATAGCTGCCTCCGGACAGCGTCTCTTTCAGAACGCGGTCGTTGTAGGTATCGGCAATATAGACGTCTCCGACGCCATCCACGGCCACTCCGGACGGGTAGTACAAACCGTTCGCGATAACCGACTGGGTGTAGCTTCCCCCAGACAGCGTTTCCTTCAGCACCTGGTTGTTGTTGGTATCGGCGATATAAAGATTGCCCGCAAGATCCACCGTCAGGCCGTAGGGGTGGGCCAAGCCGCTGACGGGCGTCACCGTCTGCATGGCTGGGCTAAAGGCGATTTGCGGCCCCATGCCGGTGCCATAGACATACGCGGTCGCGATGGGATTGCCGCTGGTGTCGGTCAAAACCACCGCACCAGTGCGTGTCCCGGCGTACTTCGGCGAGAACACCACATTTACCCAGCAGTAGTCGCCCGCGTTATAGGCTCCGGCGGCGCAGGTGCCCGTGCCGTCGCTGGTAAAGTCCAGGTTGGGCGCGCCCTGCGTCAGCACCTGTGGAACAGCGATGGTCACCGCCGAGTCAAAAGTAAACGGCAGGGGAGTGCTGGCGGAACTGGTCCCGATATTCACGGACTTAAAATTCACTCCTGCGAGCGCAATCTTCGTCACTAGCGATTTATAGACATTGGAGACATAAAGGTTACCGCTGCCATCCACCGCTACGCCTTGGGCTGGAAAGCAGGCGATGAGCGACTGGGTGTAGCTTCCTTCCGACGGCGTCTCCTCGTGCACGCAGGCGGCAGCGGCGATGTAGACGTTGCTGCTGCCGTCCACCGCCACGCCAGTGGGCCCTTTCAAGCTGACGACAGTGGACTGTGTGTAGCTGCCCCCGGACAGCGTCTCCAGCAGCACGCGATTGTTGTTGTAATCGGAGATATAGACGTTCCCGCTGCCATCCACCGCCACGCCAGTGGGGAAGCTCAACCCGCTGCCGATAGTGGACTGTGTGTAGCTGCCGCCGGACAGCGTCTCCTTCAGCACGCGATTGTTGTAGGAATCGGAGATATAGACGTTGCCACTGCCATCCACCGCGACACCTTGGGGGTTGTTCAAGCCGCCGGCGAAGGTGGACTGGGTGTAGCTGCCTCCGGACAGCGTCTCCAGCAGCACGCGATTGTTGTTGGAATCGGAGACATAGACGTTGCCGCTGCCATCCACTGCCACGCCAGTGGGCCCGTTCAAGCCGCTGGCGATGGTGGACTGGGTGTAGCTGCCCCCGGACAGCGTCTCCTTCAGCACGGAATTGCTGCCAAAATCAGCGATATAGACGTTCCCGCTCGAATCGGCCGCCACCCAAAAGGGAAAGCCCAAGCCGCCAACGACTGTCGTCTGGGCACCGGCGAATTGCGCCGTCTGCGCCCACGCGGCCGGAGCAGACAGCATCGACAGTGCCGCCACCCCCAACACGATTTTCTTCATAACCCCGTATTTCTCCTCTACGAACGATTTGTTCCGAATCAGCGGCGTAGAAGTGAACGGGCGACATTTCATCATTGGTGAATTTCTCCTCACACCTGCCAATAAGAAAAAATTCCGCCAAGGTTACACGAAATTCCTGAATTACTGGAATTTTCGAAACCCGGGACGATGTGCAACCCGGGGCCGACCTCTCGAACAACCTATGCTGGTTGGCCTACCTCGCCGGCTCGGCCTCGCTCGATGACGGCCGATAACTGAGTTCTTGCTGTAGGCGTTCGCGGGTGTCGGTGAGATCGTTCATGAGCGTCATGAAATCGGCCTCGCCGGCGGTCGAGAGTTGGCCCGATCGCTTCAGGGAAGTCAGGATTCCGAGGGCTTCGAGGTAATCATCGCGGCTGCGTTGGTAGGAGGAAGTCGATGCGGCGCCCTTCGAACAACGCGCGGCGGTACGAAAGGCATCACCTTGCGAACGGAGGCTGCCGGCTAAGCCAAGTCGATTTGCCGTCGAGGGACGGACCGCAACGAGATGACGGCTCAGTTCGAGCGCTTTTCCGACGGCCTCCAGCCGGGACGCAATGGGACTGTCAAAGCTTTCCATGGCGTCCGCGCGATTCCTCCAGCGCTGGGCCAGGGCCAGGATTTGCGCACCGGCCGGATTGCCGCTCTCGATGGAGTAGCGGTTATCGGCCCCATCACCGAAATTTGTCAAGAGCCCTCGAACGCCGTTTGCCCGGCCCGCGTCTGATCTCGCGCGATTGCCGCCGTTCCGGCTATCGGACCTCAGCAAGCTCTCGGCGCGTTCATATCCAGTTTCGAGGAGACGGAGCGTTGGTGACCGGCCGTCGAGATTTTCCTGCGTGATGTCGGCCCCGGATCTGGCGAGTTTGAGGGTTTCGAGGGCATTCAGATTCTCTTTATCGGCTGACCATTCCTGCTCACTGTCGCGGGCAGCCTTCTCGAAACCATCCAGCGCCTCGCGCCAAGTCCTCTGAGCGGCTTTGCGAGATCCCAGACGGAGTTGGAGAGAGCCAGTTCGAGCGAGAAGCAGCGCTCGGTCACAGGCAGCCCTGGTTGAGATTGGGGTTAAGGCTGAAACCTGCTGCAGTTGCAAGGCCTTCTCGTCGAAATGAAGGGATCTCGCGAGATCGCCCAGGCCGAGGAACGCGAGCGCTGCCGTGCGATAGGCCTGAAGGAGCGTGTCGCGGTAGAGATCGTTGCCCGGATGATCGCGCACCATTGCCTCGAGTACGGGCACGATTCGCTTCAAAATGGCGGTGCTTTCCTCCTCGCGCCGTGCAGCAGTGAACTCAGCCGCGATGGAGAGGAAGGTTAAAGCCAGCTCATTCCGATAGAGCAACGAAGGCTCTTTCTCGATCGGATTGATGTGATTAGGTCCGGAAGTGTCACTCTTGTCCAAAATGGAGGCGGCGTGGCGGAATGCGGCCAGGCTTTCCTGGCGGCGGCCGGACCGGAGCAGTGTGTCACCGAAATCTCGGCTAGAGGTTGCCCGGTTGATCACTCCGTTTACATTCATCATGTCGAAGACCTGCCGGGCGACGGCAACGGCGCGATCGAAGTCCGCCGCCCGAAGGTACTCGACACGGAGACATAAGCGCGCATTCCGGAGCTCAATCTTTGCCCCAACGTCGTCGGGATGCGCACTATAATCGGCTTCGAGAAAAGGCAACGCTTTCTCAGCGGCGGCCACCCCGGCAGCGTAGTCGCCATTGCCCTCATAGAGCCGGGCCAGTTGCTCCTCAGAGCGGGAGAGAGCGTGCTGGATGCCCTGACTGTTGGGCTCGCCGGCCACGCGGCCCTGCCAGATTGCGATCGCGGCGCGCTGTTCCGTAATCGCCTCGGCCCATTGAGATATGGCCCTCAACCCGCTAGACACTCCCTGTTGCGCCATCGCCTCGCTGACAAGAGATCTGGGCGTTGGATGAACGCCGGCTGCTTCGTTCGCGATTGCGAGCGCCGCGCGATAGGCGCGTAACGCCGATGACGGGTCGTCGAGGCCCAGGAAGGCGTCGCCCACCGAATCCAAATCTCCGCGTAAGGCTTCGGAGAGTTCGAATCGGCCGGGATACCGGGCAAGCAGCTTGCGGTCGATCGCTTCGGCCTTGCGATACTGCTCCAGAGCGCCCTTGAAATCCTTCAGGTAGCCCTTGTACCTGCCCGCGTTTCGATAGTTATAAGCGGCCTGTAGCGGGAAATCGGGGTTATCCGGATTGCGGGCGGCCTGTTCCTCCTGGACAGAAGCGGCCAGGGCGACGTTTTGCAACGCCTGCTCAGGCTGGCCGTTGTCGTAATAAGCATTGGACAGTGCGACCCGGGCGGCGCTCAGATCGAGGCGGAAGCTGGCATTGCGGGGATCCGACGCCGTCAGGTTTTCGAGAATTGAGACCGATTGCCGGGCATCGGCGACCGCGTCATCCAGCCGGCTCACGTTCAGCAGGACACGTGTCATGCTGCCAAGTGCGACCGCACGATCCCTTTGGTATTGAACGTTCGCTGGATCTGCTTTGCCCAGCGCCTGGCAGGAATCCGCACCCTTTTGCAGCCATCGCAGAGCTTCCAGGCGGTTCTTCAAAACCAGCGAAGACCCAAGCGCTAACTCTGCGTGAGCCAATTCCCACCGAAGCGTAGGATCGTTCGGGCTGCGCGCCAGAATGCGCTGGCGAAGCTCAACTGCGGCGGCGAACTCCCCCTTCGCCTCGAGTACTTCGCAACGGTCCCGGAGGCCTTGAGGATCGCCGGGCCATTGCTTGATGTAGATTTCCGCGGAATTGGCGGCGCGTTCGAGTATCGGTTTCGCGGCCCAAGCGGACTCGTCGAGTTGCCCCCAAGACTGCACAAAAGTCGGTAATACCGAGCCAAAGGCCTTGGCCGACGAGGTGGACTCCTCGAGTCGCGCCTGCCGCACGTAAACGAGAGTTAGCAGATGGCGCAGGTGTGCATCCTGAGGGTGGGACGCAACCTCGGGTTCGAGAATGGCGCGGCTGCGGCCGTAGCTCTGGCGTGCGCCCGATAGATCTCGCAGATTCGATTCACCCGGTTCGCCTTCCAGGTCCCCCAGCTTGAGGAAAGCCTCGGCGAGTTTGCTACGGCGCGCCGGGTCCCGTTCGGTTACCGCGGCCTCTTTATTGAGGTACTGCTCGCCGAGCCGAACCAGGGCCTCGCGCGCCTTCGTCCCTCCCGGGAGATCCTTGACGTCGTCACTGATCTCGAAGAGCATGGGATCGGCGAGGCCGTGGACATCGTTCAAACGGGCTTCCGCTTCGGCGCGTTCCCGTTGCGCGATGGTTGCCTGCCACGTGGTGGCAACAATTCCCGCGATCAGCGCGATTAGGACGGCCGCCGCAGCGATGACCGGAGCTCTATGGCGGCGTACGAACTTCCCAGCGAGATACAAGGTACTCGGCGGGCTGGCCGAAACAGGCTGGTCGTCCAGATGGCGGCGAATGTCGGTGGCAAGTTCGAAGGCGGTTGAATAGCGGCGCCGACGATCCTTCTCCAAAGCCTTTGTGACAATCCAGTTCAGGTCGCCGTGGACGAGGCGGCGGAGGGTCGGTGGATCAGTGCGGCGGCGTGCCGCGACCTCGCCGACGGCGTCGCCCATTTCCGCTAGTTTGGCGGCCATCGGCATGGCCTCCTCTTCGCGGATGATGCGCAGCAGTTCTGTCAGGCCGGCCTTCCGCAGGCGCTCCGCCTCGAACGGCACAGCGCCGATCAGCAGTTCGTACAGCAGCACTCCCAAGGAATACACATCTGAGCTGGTATCGATATCGCCCGTCACCAGATCGGTCTGCTCAGGGCTCATGTATTCCGGAGTGCCGACAAATTGTCCCAGTTGCGTGAACGCTGCATTCCCGACCGCCCACGCTTCAGTGGCCCTCGCTATGCCGAAGTCGATCACTTTCGGCACCGCTTGCCCGTCAACTTGCGTCACCAGCACGTTCGAGGCCTTGATGTCTCGGTGGATGACGCCTTTCTGGTGAGCGTGCTGCAGTGCGTGGCAGACGCAGACAAAGAGCTCCAGGCGTTCTCCCGTGTTTAAGCGGTGCTGGTCGCAATACTCAGTGATGGGTAGTCCGTCCACGTACTCCATTACGAAGTACGGACGTCCCTTGTCGCTTGCCCCCGCATCGTAGACCCGCGCAATGTTGGGGTGGTCCATCATCGCCACGGCCTGCCGCTCGTAATTGAAGCGCGAGAGGATCTGGCTGGAGTTCAGCCCGCGTTTCACCACCTTCAGCGCTACCTGGCGATGCAGCGGATGGGTCTGCTCGGCCAGATACACTGCGCCCATGCCGCCTTCGCCCAGCATGCTGAGGATGCAATAGGAGCCGAAGCTATCTTCTTCAAGCGCTTCAGCCGGCTCGACCCGAACGGCAACTTCGATCTTGGTCCCCCCACTACCGGTCATGGCGGCCAGTTTCGTGCCCAACCCGCCCGCCAGCATGCAAATCGCACACGTCCCGTCCGGGTCGAGTTCAGCGCCGCAATTACGACAGACTGCCATGGCTCCTCTACGTAAGGAGAGGTGTTTGCCTCGAAATTTAAGATTTTCCCATTAATGCCGTGATCAGGTGTCGCAGTTCGGTATCTATATCAGCCGGATCGGCCACAATATCGGCGATTTCTGAGCGTATGAGATCACGATAGCGTTTGCGCAACCGGTGAATGCCCACTTTCAAAGCGGATTCCGTGGTTTTAAGCTGGTGCGCCAGTTCGGCGTAGGGAACCTCTGAGTCACCCTGCAGGCAGATCTTTAGCTTATTGAAATGCTCCGGACGACCGTGAGCGGTGAATTCATCACGAAGTCGCCCGATGACCCGGTCCAGGAGCATGCGCGCCCAGCGCCTTTCATAGAGTCGCTCAGGAGTCTCATTGTGGACCGGTTCGCGCACGTATCTTTCCTCGCCTTTGGAGACTTCGAAAGGCAGAACGGCCACACCACCACCGTGCTTCTGCGCGCGCGCTCGGCCAATGTCGTCGCAAAGGTAGAACTTAAATGATGACAGCAGGAAGGCCCGAAAGCGCCCTTTTTCGGGATCGGCGCGATCAAAGTAGTCGCGTTCAAGGAAACGGGTGAAGAACTCCTGCGTGTGGTCCTGCGCTTGTTCCGGCGTATCGCCGCGCCGTCGTGCGTAAGCATAGAGTGGATACCAGTACGCCTCGCAGAGCGATTCGAGGGCGCGGCGGCTATCCGACCGGTCATGCTGGCCAGCGGAGGCAACCACCGTCCAACGAGTCGTCGGGAAGTCCGCTTGACCTGAGCTGTGGTGCATAGTTGGCCTAAAATTGTGACGCCCCGCGATTCGTTATGCGAATCTCCGAATACGGTGTCGCACTTTTGCAGGCGCCCGAATTCTGCTCCACTCTCTCTTCTGTTCGGTATTAGCCGCACTTTGAAGCGGTGATTGCAATACCGTTATACAACGGCATCGCTGCTTGATGCCAGGATGCTTCGTGGCCGGTCCCCAGATCCCTACCTCAAGGTTGAATCAGCGACGCGGAGTCGATGCTAGGACCACCGGCGGCGGCCATGCTCGAAAGCGGAGATTTATACGATAGGACGTAAATCCAGCGTAGCGGCCTAGTGACGATCTGAGAATTGACTCGAGTCTTAGGCTGATTACGTGGCCCTTCCTGACTTACGGGACTAATCTTTGTAACGAGGCGGAGGGCGGCGCTCCGGCAGCTCGTTTAGGTAGTGCCAATCCGGCCTGCCCGTCCGTCCCGGATCCGACGCACTCAATCCGTTGACCGAAGGCTACCCCATTTGACGCAAGATACACCAGTTGCTGGTAAGCGACCTAGCCGAGCTACAACTGGACCGGGAAACCGAAGGTCAGAAGCAGCCGTGGAGTGTCACCTTTTTCTGTTCGCGGCAGCATGGCTTATTGGCCTCCTTATTGACCTTCATGTACTGATCGAACAGCCCGCTTCCGAATCGACAGGGATAGGAGCTTTTTGCCGAGGCCTTTACAAAATTGTGCCGCTATCAAAAGCCCTCCGCAGTCGTTTTACGGGCGGTTGAGGGGCTCACAGACGTTTGGAGCAGGATTACGGGCAACCGAAAACTGGGCATGGAGGGCCGCTGACTTGGATAGATGGTGTGTCACGCGTACTGTTTGTGTATCCGTCTCGGCGCGGGGGGAGTCACAACAGACCCGAAAAGCCTTTTCCCTCGCGCCTTCAATGCGTTAACTCATGGCCACGAGATGCTCGCGAACGGCCGCTGCCACACTCGGCGGCTGAAATCGCATGCAGAAAGATCATACTGCGGACGGCGCATCGTCCCGTTGCCCGCTCCGCCGCATCCAGTTCCTCCAGCACGAAAATCCAGCCGACTACGAGCATTCCGGCAACATCTGGCTAGACCAGTATCAGCCTGGCGGTGAGGGCGAGGTCCGGCTGGTCCAGCGCGTCATCGACTCCGAGTGGCGCGTCCTGCGCAGCGACCGCCTGCTCGAAAACTATGAATACAAACTAAACAGTGAATCGCCGGATCCGTCCACCTGGACCAAGGAACAGTGGGCCACGCTCACACGCCTGCGCCGTCTTCAGGAACAGGACGAGCGCACCTTTCACCGCTCCTGCCGGGCCATCGAACGCCTGCAGGCCGTCCGCTACAGCGAGGAGAAGCGTATTGAATTCTGGGCCGAAGTCATGTTGTGCGATGCCGGCCTATCGGAAATCGACTACGACATCAAGCGCGATGCCCGCCACCGCTGGTTGAAACGGCCATCCAGGGCCACTGGGCAGGACGAGCACGGCTGCCCTTGCCCCGTATGCGTTTGGCAATGGCGACTCAATAACTACCAACCCGAAAAGGAACCCGAAGAATAAACCGTGGACCGTGGCACAGTGGCACAGGCCTTTGCCCTGTGGGTTCGTTTGCTCCAGCCCGCGGCTAGCGGTGGGTTCGTTCCGCCAAAAAAAGGGGTCATGGGGTTCGCTGCCGAGCAGCTCAGCTATTTGAAATTTGAATACGAAACGTCGCGCTACCAGCGTGAGTGCGCCCCGTTGGCTTCGTTCCCACACAAGAATGCGCCCCAACCACCGATGGGTTCGTTTTTTCTGATCACTGACCACTCACCCCTGACCACTGGACTTTGGCTTCGATGGGATAATCCCCTCATGCGATTTTCGTTCGTTGCCGCAAGCTGCCTCGTCGCGGCTCTTCTCGGTGGCATGACTGCTTTTTCGCAGCCGATCCCGAGTCATGCGGCCGTCGACGAGCAAGTGCGGCAGATCATGGCGCGCACTCATTCGAATGGCCTGGCGATCGCAGTGATTGACGGCGGACAGGTTCAGTACGTCAACGCGTATGGAATCCGCAACGCGAAACGAGAGCCGCTGACGATCGACACCGTCATGTACGGAGCGTCGCTGACGAAGACAGTATTCGCGTACACCGTGATGCAGTTAGTCGATCAAGGACGAATCAAGCTCGATACTCCGATCAAAGACGACTTAGATAATCCGCTGCCAAGCTACGGGCCGGATCCGGTGCATCCGGATAAATATGGACCCTACAAGGACCTGGCGACGGATCCGCGGTGGGAGAAGATTACACCGCGCATGTGCCTGACGCATTCAACCGGCTTCAGCAATTTCTACTTTATTGAGCCCGATCAAAAGCTGCGCATTCATTTTGAGCCAGGCACTCGTTACAACTACTCGGGCGAAGGAATCATTTTGCTGCAATTTGCGATCGAGCACGGACGTAAGTCGCAGGGCCTCGGGGTGGATGTGGGCGATCTGACGCGGGCCAACTTCGAGCGGTTCGGGATGCACCGCACCAGTTTGCTGTGGCGCGACGATTTCGCGGCTAATCTCGCGGATGGCTGGAACGATCGGGGACAACCGCAGGAACATGACCAACGCAGCAAAGTGCGGGCGGCGGGCTCGATGGATACCACGATTTCCGATTTGTCGAAGTTCGTGGCGGCGCTGGTGCGCGGTGATGGTTTGAGTTCCGGGGCGCGTGCCGAAATGACGAAGCCGCAGTTGCATATCACGACGGCCCACCAATTTCCGCCGTTCCAACCCGATCTTCCAGTGAGCCAGCAACTAAAAGACCTGAGCGCGGGACTGGGCGTGGTCGTATTTGACGGTCCGCAGGGACACGGCTTTTACAAAGGAGGTCATGATGGCCAAACCGCGAACACGATGGTGTGCATCGAGTCAAGCCGCCGCTGCGTTCTGATCCTTTCGAACGATGTGCGCTCGGAAGCCGGCTACGCGGACTTGGTGCAATTTATTTTGGGGAATACCGGCGTGCCGTACGACTGGGAGTACGGGAACTTCGCGGGAAAATCCTGAGAGCGGGTCACCCACTATGTGGCTGGATATTTTCTTCGTTTGCCTCGGTTTGGTGTTCCTGATCGGGGTTATGGCAGCCGTGCTGAATCCGCCGGAGTTTTGGATCAAACGCGCTTTCAACCGTAAAAATCGCGGGGAGACGAATCGCAAGCCCCGTTGATAGCCTGAGTAGCAGCTGTATGAAAGTGTTAATAAGTATTACGATGTTTGCCGCGGGCGCTTTGGCGTTTGCGCAGACGCAACCGGGGGTTGAGGCGGCGGCCGTCCCATTGCCGGGCACAGTTCATCGCCTCGCAAGGCCGGAATTCGATCAGGGCGTGGCGCCGGACGCGCTTGCGATGGACCGTATGCTGTTGACTGCTGCAACGCACGCCGCAACAGCAGGCCGACTTGGATGAACTCTTGCGAGCGCAGCAGGACGCAACATCGAGCGAATATCATCACTGGCTTACGCCTGAAGAATTTGGCGAAAGGTTTGGCGCGTCGGACGCGAACATTGCGGCGATCACTTCGTGGCTGCAGCGGCAAGGCTTTCGCGTGGAAGAAGTCCCGGCCGGGCGGTCGGTCGATCGTTTTTTCGGGTGATGCAGGGCATCTGCGCTCTGCCTTCCAAACGGAGATCCACAAATACGCCGTCAATGGCAAGCTGCATTGGGCAAATGCGCAGGAGCCAAGAGTTCCCGCCGAGCTTGCACCTCTGATCGCGGGCATCGCGTCACTTAACAATTTCGAGGCGAAACCGCAGGTGCACGTGTTCGGCACGGCGGCACTTTCGTTAGCTCATGCAGCGAAGCCGGAGGCGATTCTGGGCAATGGATCTCATGCGTTGTCACCCGCGGATTATTCGGTGATTTACAACTCGAAGCCGCTCTTGAACAGCGGCGTCAACGGCACGGGAAGAACGATTGCGGTGATCGGCCGTAGCAATATCAACGTCAGCGACATTGCCGACTTTCGGTCGCTGCTTGGTCTCCCCGCGAAAAACCCGACCATTATCGTGAATGGAACGAATCCCGGCAACCTGGGTGGGAATGAAGAAATCGAGGCGGTGCTGGATACCACTTGGGCGGGGGCGGTGGCGCCGCAAGCCAGCATCAGGTTCGTTGTGTCGGCCAGCACCAACAGCACGGACGGCGTGTTTCTCTCGGCGTTGTACGCCATCAATCACAACGTCGGCGATGTCATGACCGAGAGCTTCGGAACCTGCGAGGCAACGTACACGCAGTCGGGCGCAAACTACCTGGCAACGCTGGCGCAACAAGCGGCCGGGCAAGGGATCTCGTATATGGTTTCAGCCGGTGATTCGGGCGCCGCAGGATGTGACAGTCCCACGAGTTCGCCGGAGAAGCAGGGGCTGTCTGTGAACGTGTTGGGTTCGACGCCGTATACGACTACGGTCGGCGGAACTCAGTTCAATGAGGGCGGGATCGCGTCGTATTGGGCAAGCGGAAACGGCTCGGCAACTTCCTACATTCCGGAGAACGTGTGGAACGAGAGCTGCGCAGTGAACTCGTGCAGCAGCCCGAATCTCTATGCGGGCGGCGGCGGCGTGAGCATCTATTTCACAAGGCCGAGTTGGCAGACCGGCGTCCCGGGCCTACCGCAGGGCGGATTCCGCGACGTGCCGGACATATCGCTGACTGCGGCGAGCGGACATGATCCATACATTCTGTGCGTGGAGGGATCCTGCGCGGGAAGTTCGCCGTCTGTATATCTCGTCGGTGGGACCTCCGCTTCCGCGCCTTCTTTCGCCGGCATCATGGCTTTGGTGGATCAGAAGAATGGCGGACGACAAGGCAACGCGAACCCGAACCTGTACCGCCTCGCGGCGCAGCAGACTTACTCGAACTGCAACGGTTCGCGCGCGGGAACCGCTCCTGGCTCAAGCTGCGTGTTCAATGACATCACGGTGGGGAATAATGCCGTGCCGGGCGAGTCGGGTTACGGGAGCACGAGCGGAGCTTATCAGTCCGGAACCGGCTACGACCTGGCGACCGGACTTGGATCGGTGAATGCCACGAATCTGGCGAATGCCTGGAGCAGTGCGTTTCCCGGTGTGCCCGGCACCACGTATTTCCGGATCATCGGCACCGAAAGCGGCAGAGCGATCGAGCTTGCCGCCGGGAATTCGGCAGCCGGAGCGAGCGTCGATCTGTGGAACTCTTCGAAGGCGCTGTATCAGGAGTGGCAGTTCATGCCTGTCGGGAGCGGGCTGTACAAAATCGTAAACCGCCTGACCGGATACGTGCTGGATGACGCGGGTGCTTCGAAAACAGCGAACAACTTCATCCTGGATGAACCGTGGACTAGCGCGCCCGAGCAGATCTGGTTCGTCTATTCCGTCGATGGCCAGAGCTACCGCATTCTGAACCAACTGAGCGGCCTGTCTCTGAAGGCGCACTGGGGCGGGAGAGCCAACGGCACGCTGCTGGTACAAGCCGATTGGGACAACCTGACCGACATGGAATGGCGCCTCGTCCCGGCGCAATAGCGGGAACCTTGCTGTTTCGGCATGCGTAGGGGATCCTGTAAGGAGGGTTCCCTGTATGCCAACTGCGATGACAGCCGGTGTCGCGCAACCGGATGCTCCAGTCCAAAACGCTACGATAGCCGGGGCGCCATGGTACGTCTGGTGCTCCGTGCTCGGCGTAACCTCCGCCATGATCGGCGGCCACTGGGACGTGTCCTGGCACTCGTCGATCGGCCGCGATACGTTCTGGACGCCCGCGCACATGGCGATCTACCTGTGCGGCGTTCTCACGGGAGTCGCGTTTGGGTATCTCATCCTCACGACGACCTTCCACAAAGAGTCGCCGTTGCGCGCCTCATCCGTGCGCGTGCTTGGCTTTTACGGCCCCATCGGGGCGTTCATTGGAGCCTGGGGTGGACTAACGATGCTGACGTCCGCGCCTTTTGACAACTGGTGGCATAACGCCTACGGGCTCGACGTAAAGATCATCAGTCCGCCGCACATGGTGCTGTTCCTTGGAGTGTATAGCGTCGTCGCGGGATGTCTCGTGCTGCTGGCCGGACACGCGAATCGCACGCAAGGCAGGCAGCGCCGGACGACGGAGGCGCTCTTCATCTACGTGTGCGGCGTTGCGCTGATTATGCTGCTGTTCATGCTGATGGAATCGATCAGCCGTACGAGGCTGCATTCCTCTTCGCCATATGCTGCTGTCGGATTGCTAGCTCCGATCCCGTTGGCCGTGGCGGCTCGTGCGACCCGATTCCGTTATCCGATGACCACCGTCGCGGCAATCTACACAGCGGCGCTGATCGGTTTCATTCTGATCTTGCCGCTCTTTCCGGCGCAGCCCAAACTGGGCCCCGTTTATCAACACGTCACGCATTTCATTCCGCCGCAATTTCCGTTGCTGATCATCGTTCCGGCGTTCGCACTCGATCTGCTGTGGCGCCGCATCGGAGCCTGGAATAAATGGGCGCTGTCGTTTGTGAGTGCCGCAGTGTTCGTTGGCCTGCTGCTGGCTGTCGAGTGGCCCTTCGCCTCGTTTCTGCAGACGCCCGCAGCCAGGAATCGCTTCTTCGGGACCATGTATTTCTGGTACGGGCTGTCTCCCCTGTCTTACTCGGCGCAGTACCGGTTTTATGAGGTCGAGAGTGCAGCGGGGTTCTGGGCCGGCATGCTGATCGCACTCGTGTTGTGTACCGCCGCAATACGATTTGGCATCTCACGCGGCGACTGGATGCAGCGGGTAAGGCGATAATGCGCTGGTTGCGCTTGCTGGCCATTGCGCTTGCCTGTGCCGCGCTCGCGGTTGCACACGTCGGCAGTCCCGATGTGTACCTCGACAGCCAGGCAGGTCCTTACAAGCTGTTTGTGACCATCCGCCCTCCGAACGTCATTCCAGGCGTAGCGGAGATCGAAGTTCGTTCGGAAACGCCGGGCATCTCGCATATGCGAAGCCGTCCCGTTGCCGATGTCGGGCCCGGGAGCGAAGTACGCGCCCGTCGCAGATGAACTGAAGCAATCGACAGGAGACCGGCAATACTTCATCGGGGCGTTGTGGTTGATGGCTCCCGGGTCATGGCAGGTACGGCTGAGTGCGCGCGGTAGTGCAGGGCCAGGAACGGTGTCGGTCCCGATCCCAGCAGTCGCTTTGCGGACGAAGACGATGGACTGGGGTCTTGGTTCGATTCTCCTGGTGCTGCTGGTTCTGCTTGCGGTTGGGATCATCGCGATGGTGCGCTCAGGCGTGCGCGAAGCTGAACTGCGGCCGGGCGAAGTGCCGGACCTGCGGCGGAAACGCGCGGCAAGGCGCGCAGCCGTTATCACGGCGGCGCTCGTCATCGGGCTCGTTTGCTACGGCGCGAATTGGTGGAACCGCGACGCGCGATTGTACGGAGAAACCGTATTCAAGCCGCTTCAGATGCACGCAAGCCTGGCGGGCGACTCGCTGCTGCTGCACTTAAAGGACCCGGGATGGATTGGTTCCGATCGCGAGTCCTTCGGAGCGCTCCCCGCGTCTCGATCCTTGGACGATCTGGTACCCGATCACGGGCACTTGATGCATCTGTACATGCTGCGAGAGCCTGCCCTCGATGTGATCCTGCATGTGCATCCGGAACAGATGCAGCCGGGAGAATTCAGACTCGATCTGCCGGACATGCCAGCGGGTGAATACAAACTCTATGCCGACGTGGTGCACGAGAACGGTCTGCCGGAGACGCTGGTTTCGTCGGTCCGCGTTCCGAGTATTCAGACGCATGCTGTCAGCGGCGACGATGCGTTCGGAACAGCGCCGCCCGTAACGAGCGCAACAACCACGGAATTTCAATTGGCGGATGGCTACCGTATGCAATGGATGCAAGGTACGGGCCGTCTGCGCGCGCATGAACCGATGGCATTTCGTTTTCGGCTGCTGGATCCGCAAGGGCGCCCCCCGGCCGATATGCAACTGTATATGGGCATGCTGGGGCACGCGGCGTTCGTGAAACCGGACGGGTCTGTCTTCGCGCACATCCATCCGACTGGGTCCGTTGCGATGGCCGCGTTCATGCAGGCGAACGGAATGCCGATGAATCACTCAATGATGGACATGAGTTCCGGCTCCATTCCGAATGAAGTGAGTTTCCCGTACGGTTTTCCGAGCCCTGGACACTATCGCATCATTGTGCAGATGAAACACGGCTCGACGATTGAAACAGGCGTATTCGACGCGACTGCCGACTAGATTGTCCGGACGGTATGGTCGGGGCAAGTCAACTGGACCTGATCGTACAAGCGGTTCGGCAGGTCGAGACCGGCTTGCGCGAGAAACGGAACGATGGAGTAGAACCGCTCCTGCAAGTGCCGATGCGGATACACAAGGTTCAGCAGATAATCGGCATCGCGGCCGGCGCGCTGGTCCCGGCGCATCGTCTCGCGTGAGACTTTCGCGGCCAGCTTGCGGGCCTGATAAAGCATCTTGGCGCCGCTCTTCTTGGTAGCGGCTTCGAGCGTAGGATCAAATGCCGAAAGCGTATTCTGAACCTCGCGGAGCGATTCGGACACTTGCCGCTCAAGCGCGCTCATACGGGCTGTAACTTCGGGCGGGACGAGACGCGCCGCCATGCGGATCTTGACCGTGTCCTGGCACTCCAGCAAATCCGGGACGTGCAGGTCGTACTTGTCCAGGATTTTGCTTGCGCGGGCATCCAACAGGGTGAGACTGTTGCGCGGCACGATGACCGGCGTGCGCTGCAACAGCGTGTCATACAGGACAGCCGACTGGGCCATGTAAGCCACTTCCGCCGGCCCGCCCACATAGGCGACTGTCGGCAGCAGATAATCCTGCAGCACCGGGCGCAGCAGCGCGTTGGGTGAGATGCTGGGTCCCAGCCGCTCGACGTCTTCGAGCGAATAGCTGGCATCTTTGGCAACCAGCCGGTTGTCCTTCCAGCGAAGCGGCGTTCGCTTGCCGTTGATGAGGAACAATAGCGAGGTGTCGTCCTCAACGTTCACCTGCGAGTGATAACCAGCAGTCTCAAGCTCGCGATTACGCTGCCGGATCAACGGAAGCAATTCGGGTAGTCGGCGCACTGCCTCGGAGAGCAAAGGAACTCCGATTC
Source organism: uncultured Acidobacteriaceae bacterium (assembly GCA_963795905.1). GTDB lineage: Bacteria > Acidobacteriota > Terriglobia > Bryobacterales > Bryobacteraceae > Bog-105. The sequence continues at coordinate 953,594 of CAWCJG010000008.1, forward strand.
GCCGCACCGCCGGCGCGAGCGGATCGATAAACACAAGCCCGAGGTTGCTCAGAATGTCGCGCAAAAAGAGAAAGAACGCGCTACCCAACGTGGTCCCGGGCTGGTAGGCTTGGCGTAATCGTTCGTTGACCTCATCGGCGTGAGGCAGATCGCCCAGTGCGCGGCGAAGCTCATCCAATTGCCAGGAAGCGGCTGTAAAGCGGCCGACCGGCTCGCCGGTCGCTGCGCCCTGTAATGAGATTTTGGCGGGCGTCATGTCCTGGTTGAACACCCAGGCGTGATCGACCTCGGCCAGATCGTGATCTTCCGTTGCCAGCCAGAACACCGGGACCGCGGGGATGCCGGACTCTGTCAGTTGTGCCGCGAGTTTCGCCGCAGTAAGGGCTTTAAAAATCGTGTATGCCGGACCAGAAAATAGACCGACCTGCTGCCCTGTGACCACGGCGAGCGTCTCGGGTTGCGCCAAGCGTTCTAGCGCGGGGGAGGGTCCGTTCAGCTCCCGGAGCGCGGAAACGAGTGCAGCGCGGCGGTTTTCGGGGTACTGAATCTGGCTTGCCGCCTGCTGGAAGCTGGCGGGATCGCCGAACCAGTGCGGAAAGTATCCGCTAACACGTTCAAAATGGTAGAGGAAATCGCCGAAAAGGCGGCTGGTACCCGGGATGAGGGTCTGGCGGACACACGACGACTCCATGGTCAAGGTAGTTAGCAGATGAGTTCCCGTGCCCGAAAGTTACCAAATCGTGCCGGGACCCGGTAACAATAAGATAGCGACCGTATGGATGAACAGGAATTCAAGACCCGCGCCGACGAGGCGCTGCATGGACTGTACAGGAAACTGTCACGAGCATCGGACCAATACGACTTTGAGCCAGACTTCAATGCCGGTGCGTTGGCGATCGAATTTGAGGAGCCGAAAGCGAAGTTCGTGATCAGCCCCAATACGCCGGTGCGCCAGATCTGGGTTTCTGCTCATTCGAAGAGTTTCAAGCTGGACTGGAATGCGCCCCGGAGCGCGTTTGTTCTGCCGGATACGAATCAGACGCTCGAAGAACTCATTGCCTCCGCAATTGAGAAGCTGATCGGCGAGCCCGTGGTGTTGTAAGGCGAAGTGGCTGGCGTTTACATTTCGTACCCCTTCTGCGAGCAGAAGTGCAGCTTCTGTAACTTCGCTTCGGACGTCGGGAGCGCGGCAAGCGAGCAGTCTTATGGCGCGGCCCTGGTTAAGGAGATCCGCGCACATCCATGGGCTTGGGAACCGGAGACGCTCTACTTCGGCGGCGGCACTCCGAGTCTTATGCCGCTCGAACTGCTACGGCAAATTTTCGCCAGCGTGCCTTGCGCGAGACTGACCGAAACGACCATCGAGTGCGCGCCGGGATCACTGGATGAATCGAAGGTGCGGGCTTGGGTTCAACTCGGGATAAACCGCGTGAGCCTGGGAGTGCAGTCGTTCGTCACCGCGGAACTGCGCCGAACCGGACGCCGGCACGACGCCGCGACTGTCGAGCAGGATATTCGTCTGTTACGGCGCTGCGGTATCGACAACATCAATATTGATCTGATCGCCGGACTGCCCGGGCAGACTCGCGAGTCATGGCAGAAGTCCCTGGAGTGGATTGAGCAGTTCCAGCCGTCGCACGTGTCAGTTTATCTTTTCGAAGTGGATGAAGACAGCCGGCTGGGTCTCGAGATTCTGCGGGGCGGGACTCGTTACGGCGCTGCGCTTACGCCGACTGACGAGCTAGCGGCTGAGTTCTACGAAACAGCAGTCGCGCGACTTCAGGAAATGGACCTGTTGCGGTACGAGATTTCGAATTTCGCGAGACCCGGCAAAGAGTCCCGGCATAATCTCAAGTACTGGCGCCTGGAGCCATATGCGGGCTTTGGGCTGGATGCGTCTTCGTTCGACGGGAGCGTGCGGCGAAGCAATCCGGATGAGCTTGCGCACTACTTACGCGGACAGATCGGCGGTGAAAGCCTGAGCAATCCGGAAGAGGAGCATTTCTTCGTGGGCCTTCGATTATCCGCGGGGATTGAACCGAGCACCCGCGAGTGGGAGCGGTTCTCGCAGCCTATCGAAAAATGGCTCGCCTCCGGAATGCTCGAGCGAGACGGCTCCCGCCTGCGGCTCTCGCATCGTGGCGTTCTGCTATCGAACGAAGTACTGGCGGATTTTGTATGAACAGCGATCTTCCCACGAGTATCGATTTGCGAAGCGACACGGTTACTAAACCGTCGGCCGCCATGCGCGCCGCCATGGCTGCGGCGGAGGTCGGTGACGATGTGTACGGGGAAGATCCGACCGTCAATAGACTCGAACAGCGTGCGGCCGAAGTATTCGGTAAGGAAGCTGCGCTGTTTTGCCCGACGGGAACGATGGCCAATAACATCGCCATCAAGCTGCACACCCGTCACGGCGAGGAAGTTGCGTGCGACGCGAAGGCGCACATCGTCGATTGGGAACTCTCAATGATGGCTTGGTTCTCGGGATGCATCGCGCGCATGATCCCGAGTGAAACGGGCATCTTGCGTTGGGGCGACATCGCCACGGCCTTGAGACCGAAGGGCCCGAACAACGCGCCCACAACGTTGATTTCGCTCGAGAACACCCATAACATGTGCGGCGGAACTGTGTATCCGCCAGAGCAGGTGGACGAGATCTGTTATGAAGCGCACCAGCGCGGGCTCAAGGTCCACATGGACGGCGCTCGCATATTCAACGCAGCCACAGCGAGCGGGTGCCCGGTGGCGCGAATCACACGAGACTGCGACTCGGTGATGTTCTGCGTTTCGAAAGGGCTGGGCGCGCCCGCCGGATCGCTGTTGGTCAGCACTGCGGAGAACATTGCGCAAGCACGTCTTTACCGGAAGCGTCTCGGCGGCGGCATGCGCCAGGCCGGAATCCTGGCGGCAGCGGGACTGATCGCGCTCGAAGAGTCCCCGAAGAGACTGCAGGAAGACCATACGAACGCACGCCTGATTGCCAGGAAACTGGCGGGAGTTCCCGGGATCCGGTTGGACGTCGACGCGATCGCATCCAACATCGTGATCTTCGATTTAGCGGGATTGGGTATTTCGGCAAACGACTTCAGCCGTGCCGTAAAGGCGCGGGGCGTGCTGGCCAACGGAGTCGGTTCCACGGTCGTGCGCGTTGTCACACATTGCGATGTGACGACGGAGGAGTGCATCCGGGCCGCTGAAATCTGCCAGCAGGTGGCGCAAGAGCTCGCGTGTAAGAATTCGAAGGATGCACTACATACTGTTCTATGATTACGCGCCCGATGTCGTCGAAAAGCGCGGACCGTTTCGGGCAGCTCATTTGAAGCGAATTATCGAATCGTTTGAGGCACAGGACCTGGTGCTAGGGGGCGCATTTGCGGAACCCTTGGATGGCGCGGCGCTCGTGTTCCGCTCTGAGGATTCGGCGACGCGCTTTGCAGAAGCGGATCCGTACGTTACGGGCGGTGTCGTGACCACATGGCGCGTGCGCAAATGGCAGACGGTGATCGGAGACGGAGCAAAGCCGCCGCAGCTTTGAAGTGCGACGGCGTCGCTCGCCCAGTGATCAGTCGCGGATCCGCATTTTGTAGAACGAACGGTACACGAAGTAAAGCGAGATCAGCAGGAATATTGCGGCAAGGACCCATGCCAGCGTATTGCCCTGTTCGTGCGATAGCGAAACGGCGAGTTCCACTGCGAGCAATCCGAACAAAGTTGTGAACTTGATGATCGGGTTCATCGCGACGGACGATGTGTCTTTGAAAGGATCGCCGACCGTATCTCCGACAACCGTGGCGTCGTGTAAAGCCGTCCCTTTGGCCTTAAGCTCCGTCTCGACGATTTTCTTTGCGTTGTCCCACGCGCCGCCCGCATTCGCCATGAAGATCGCCTGATACAAACCGAAGATCGCGATCGAAATCAGGTAACCGATGAAGAAAAACGGCTCTATGAACGCGAACGCGAGGGTTACAAAGAAGACCATCAAGAAAATGTTGAACATCCCGCGTTGCGCATACAGAGTGCAGATCTCTACCACCTTGCGGCTGTCTTCCACGGACGCTTTGGTCACGCCTTCGAGCCGGATGTTGGCCTTGATGAATTCAACGGCGCGATAGGCACCGGTAGTCACCGCCTGAGTAGAAGCACCGGTGAACCAGTAGATGATCGCTCCACCGGTGATGAACCCGAGCAGGAACGGAGGATGGAGAATCGAAAGGTTCGATAACAAATCGGGACGTAAGCCATTCGTCAAAGCCAGCACGATGGAGAAGATCATGGTAGTGGCACCCACGACGGCCGTGCCGATCAACACAGGTTTCGCAGTCGCCTTGAATGTGTTCCCTGCCCCGTCGTTCTCTTCGAGATGCTCTTTCGCACGTTCAAAGTTAACGTCGAATCCGAACGTGCTCTTGAGCTCTTGTTCAATGCCCGGGATCTGCTCGATGGTAGACAGCTCATAGACGGACTGCGCGTTGTCCGTCACGGGCCCATAGGAGTCCACGGCGATCGTCACCGGCCCCATTCCCAAAAACCCGAACGCAACTAATCCGAACGCGAACACGGAAGGCGCCAGCATGAGGTTCGAAAGTCCCATCGTGCTGAAGCCATACGCCACCGCCATCAAAACGACAATTGTGATGCCGAGCCAGAAAGCGCTAAAGTTGCCGGAAACGAATCCAGACAGGATGTTCAGCGAGGCGCCGCCTTCGCGAGCCGAGGCGACGACTTCGCGCACATGCGAAGAATCGGTCGATGTAAAAACTTTGACCAGTTCGGGAATGACAGCGCCCGCCAGAGTCCCGCACGTAATGACACAGGAGAGCTTCCACCAAAGGCTAGTGTCACCGCCCAGATCGGGAACCATGAAATAGGAGACCAGATACGTCGCACCGACGGAAACCAGCGACGTCAACCAGACCAGCCAGGTCAGGGGGGTCTCAAAGTTCATCTTGTCCACGTCGGCGAATCTTCTCTTCGCAATCGCGTGGTTGATCCAGTAGGAGATGGCGGAGGAGATGACCATCATCACGCGCATGGCAAAGATCCAGACCAGCAATTGGCTTTGCACAAGCGGTTCTCTGACGGCGAGCACGATGAACGAAATCAGGGCGACGCCCGTGACGCCGTACGTCTCGAATCCATCGGCACTAGGGCCCACGGAATCGCCCGCATTGTCGCCCGTGCAGTCTGCGATGACGCCCGGATTGCGCGCATCGTCCTCTTTGATCTTGAAGACAATTTTCATCAGGTCCGCGCCGATATCGGCTATCTTGGTGAAAATTCCTCCCGCGACCCGCAGCGCGGCGGCGCCTAGCGACTCACCGATCGCGAATCCGATGAAACAAGGGCCTGAGTACGTGTGCGGAACAAACAGCAGGATGATCAGCATCATCAGCAGTTCCACGCTGATCAAGAGCATGCCGATGCTCATACCCGCTTTGAGCGGGATGTCATAACACGGATAAGGCTTCCCTTTAAGGCTGGCGAAGGCGGCGCGCGAGTTGGCGAATGTGTTGACGCGAATGCCGAACCAGGCAACCCCCGTGCTGCCGCAAATGCCCACCACGCTGAACAACAGGATGACGATCACCTTGGCGGCGCTGAAGTGCTCGAGCACTCCGAAATAGAACAGAATGATCACGCCAATGAATACCCACAAGAGCGCCAGAAACTTCGCCTGCGTGATCAGGTAGGTTTTGCACGTGAGATAGATGAGCTCGGAGATTTCGAGCATCGACTTGTGCACAGGGAGGTTCTTCAACTGTGAGTAAATGACCATCCCAAATACGAGGCCCAGCACGACGACGAGCATTCCCCACATGAGAAGGGTACGGCCATCGACCAAACCGCCAAATGCGGTAGCTTGGCTCAGGTCCGGCAGCAGCAGGTTGGCTTCGCCTCCCGCGGCGGGTGGCGGCGGATCCTGCGCGAATACCGCAGCAGGAGCACACAGAAGCAGCGGGCATAGCAGGCAGCTGAATAGAAAAGCTGCTTTGCCGATGTATTTTGCTAGGGACCCGATCAGGGTGACGGGACGTTCGTTCCACTGAAGCAATGGACTGGTTCTCCTATTTGACCTCTGGTCGCGCGATGTCGCTCTCGTGGACACCACGAGAAAGCACAATATCACGGAGGCCTTCCGCGATGCGACAGATTCCAGGGACGCGGGGGTATCTGGAGCGGCGGTTTGCTTAAAGGATCGGGGTCGCGGAGCCGCTTTCGAGGCGGCCGGCGGAGGAGGAACTCGATGTGTCCACCGCGAGCGGCACGCTGAAGCAAAAAACGCTACCCCGGCCTACTTCGCTGCGCATCCAGAGCCGCCCCGTCATGAGGCGAACCAAGTGATTGCAGATGGACAGACCGAGGCCCGCGCCTCCGTAGCGCCGTGTGGACGAGCTATCCGCCTGCGAGAACGCTTCAAAAATTGCGGCCTGCTGCTCCGGCGCGACTCCGATACCAGTGTCGTGGACAGAGAAGCAGACGGTGGCCACGCCACTCTGCCGCTGCTCGAGATCGAGCCGCAGTTCCACCGACCCGGCCGCGGTGAACTTCACAGCATTGTCGAGCAAATGCGAGAGGATGCGGCGCAGCTTCGGCGCGTCGCCAACCAAGTAATGCGGGATGCGCTCATCGATATCAAGAACAAACGCCAGATTCTTTTCCGATGCCGCTTGCTTGGCAACATCGCAGACCTTGTGCAATTCATCCGGGAGGTAGAAGGGATCTGGCTCGAGCGCGGCTACCTGCGAATGCATCAGCGAGAAGTCCAGAATGTCGGTTACGATGCCGAGCAGCGCGTCGGCGGATTGCCGGATGATGCCGACATACTCCATTTGCTCCGGATCCAGGTTGGACATGAGTGCAAGATCAGCCATTCCCATGATGCCGTTGATAGGCGTCCTGAGCTCATGGCTCATGTTGTTGAGGAACTCGCTCTTGGCGCGACTCGCGCTTTCGGCACGTTCTTCGGCGGCGCGGCGAACTTCGATTTCTTCGGAAAGCGCGCCGTTCAGCTCATGCAATTCCCTGGTCCGTTCCTGAACGCGAATTTCGAGCTCGTCGCGGGAGGCGCGCAACTCGCGGGTCCTGGAGTCCACAAGGTTCAGTAAGCGGCGCTCATTGGCCTCGAGTTGCCGGATGCGCAGCCGATAGAGGAGAAACGCGACTCCGGCGAGGAATACAGCGCCAATGATCCAAGAAGCCCGCCGCTCGATCAGGGATGGGCGCACGTCGATAGTCGTGCTGCGAAACTCATCCCCGCAGACTGAGTTCCGGCAGGCGGCGACCCGGAAGTGGTATTCGCCGGGCGGCAGGTTCGTGTAGTACGCCGCGCGGCGATGCTCGGCATCTACCCAGTCCCGGTCGAAGCCTTCCAACATGTAGCGGAAGGTGATGGAATCCGGATTCTGATACTCCGGGAACGTGTATTCGAAACTGACGTTTCGCTGTCCCGGCTGAATGGTGATCGGCAGTAGCCAATCGGCTGGGTGCTTCCCGGCGGTCACGTGTTCCATGAGCGGCGCCGACGGTCTTTGCAGGCGATTCGCCGCGACCGCGTCGACTACGGCGAACCCCTTCATCGTGGGGAACCAGAGCTTTCCGTCGCGCGCTTTCCAACCGGCCGGCTGAAAACCTCCGTTGCATTCTTCGGTCCGCATGCCGTCCGCAGTGTCAAAACGGCGGCTATGCACGGTAGCCGCCCTGCCGGCCGCGACATCGTACAACTCCTGTTTGTGAATGCGGAAAATGCCCTTATTCGAACTGAACCAGAGATTGCCGGAATCATCACTGAGAATGTCGAAGATGCTGTCGGCGGGCGTTCCTTTGCTTCGCCCGAACACGGTGAACCGGCCCGCCCGGAAATAGAGCAGACCACTTCCCTCCGTACCCAGCCAGAGACCTCCGTTCGTGTCAGGAGCGATCGCCAGGATCGAACCCGCTCCGAGGGAACCCGTAGTCGGCCAGAGCGTAAAGCGCCCGTGCTTCAGAGAGACCAGCCCCGATCCGCCCGTGCCAATCCAGAGCACGCCATCGCGATCTTCGTACATTGCCGTGATCAGAGCACTGGGCAGACCGTCGCTGACCGTATAGGTGTGAATCTTGCCGTTCTCAATCCAACTCAGGCCCCCGGCGCTACCGGCCCATATGCGGCCATCGTGATCGGCGAAAAGCGAAAAAACGCCACTTGGAGGCAGTCCGTCGGCGGGTCCGTATTCGCGCGTCTGATTTCCGTGGAGTTGGACTAGGCCCGCGCGCGTGCCCACCCAGAGATCGCCCGATCGGTCCTGAGCGATGGAGAAGATTTCGGGATGCGAAGAAGCGTGAGTTGGAACTATTTGGAGCGAACCGGCCGACCAGCGGTTCAAACCCCGATCCGTTCCCAGCAAAAGGTTACCCGAGGCATCACCGTACACCGAGAGGGCGACATCGCTAGAAAGACCTTCGGATTTTCCGATAGTGCTGATCGATCCCCGGTATACGTGTGCGACCGAATGTCCGGCGGTCCAGATAGCGCCGTCCTTGTCTTCAATGATCGCGAAGATGCTGCCTTTTACCGCTTGCTGGTCGGCGATATTAGACAATTGGCCATCTTGATAACGGAATAGGCCGGAGCCGAGTGTTCCCATCCAAAGAGCGCCTCGGCCGTCCTGCGCCAGCGTGTACACCCCGGACGCGGATTTGCTGAGCGCGGACACGGGCTGCCAGGAATCGTCACTGTTTCGAAACAGCCCACAAGCATCAACGGCGATCCAGAGGGTTCCGTCTTTTCCCTTCGCGATCGCGTGGACTTCGTGTCCTGCCGCCGCCGGAGTGGGAGCGGTTTCTTCGAATCGGCCGTCCTTCAGGTGGAAGAGACCGGCACGAGTTCCCACCCAAAATCCGCCATGACGTCCTGGAGCGAACGAAAGCACGCGTAGGGCATTCACGCGCTCCGCCGGCCGGTAGTAGACCGCATGCCCGCCGGCCAGATGGACTAACCCGCGTCCGTCCGTACCGAGCCACACGTCATGATCTGCCGCATAGATCACTGTGATGGCGGCGCCATGGGTGTCGATATCGTGCTTGTGAGAAATGAAGCGGCCGGCTCGATACTCGGCCAGCCCTCCGCCTTCCGTCCCTATCCATAAACTCCCGGATTCCGAGACCGCCAGCGCCGTTATGTAACTCTCCGGGAGTTCGGGGGTTGTTGCCGTATCAAAGGTAGTGAAGCGAACTCCGTCAAAGCGGGCCAGTCCTTCTTCCGTGCCGAACCAGATGTACTGATCGGGCGTCTGAACCGCGCTCGTCGCTGCGCCACCCGGATAACCAGGTTCACCTTGCAACAGCTTCAGCGTGTACTGATCGAGACCATGCTCCGACTTTGTTGGTGCTTGCGACAGGCACAATCCGGCTGAAAGCAGCAGAGCCAGGATTGGGCACGCAACACGCATCGTTTCTCGTATCGGTCGTAACCGCGTGCATTTCCGCCTTAGCCCTGATGAGCGAGGACGTTTAGTACCGAAATTCCCGGTAAATGACTAATGCTTTCACCGGTTTTGAACGATATGGAAATTGGCCGCCCATTTGCGGCTTTGTAAAGAACATCGAGCACACAGCATGGTCAAACACTTCCTCACAACGGTTCTTATCCTCTTAACCGGGGCGGCGACTGCCTTCGCCGGGCAGAAACTCGCACCCGAATTGAGCAATGCGATGCCAGGCAATACGGCCCAGGTAATCGTGGTCTGGAAACATGTGCCCGACGCCACGCAACACGGCAAGGTCACACAACGAGGTGGCGAACTCCGCCGAGCGTTCTCATATATTCCAGCCGGCGCCTACTCCGTGCCAGCGCAGAATTTGCACGACTTGGCCAACGATCCCGACGTGGTCTATATTGCGCCGGATCGACCGGTGAAAGGCATGCTGGACTATAGCGCTGCGGCGGTAAACGCGCCCGCGGTTTGGTCCCAGGGATACACGGGGGCAGGCATCACCGTAGCCGTCATCGATAGCGGCCTGAATTCCAGTCCCGATCTGAACGACAACCAGGTCATCTTAAAAGCCAGGATTTCACCGGCGAATACAAGATGAAGGGTAACGTCGATGATCTGGAATAACGCCCCGGACACATTTGGTCATGGCGAGCACGTGGCGGGGATCATTGCCGGGACGGGAAAGAGTTCGATCTGCGGCTAAGTGCACCCGCACTCTCAGCGGGCTCGCTCCTGACGTGAAGCTGGTCAACTTTCGCGTGCTGGACGAAAACGGAAACGGTACGGATAGCGCCGTCATCGCAGCGATCGACCAGGCGATTGAACTGCAGAACACCTCGGCATCCGCGTCATAAATCTCTCGATCGGACGGCCGGTCTACGAATCCTACACGCAGGATCCGCTCTGTCAGGCCGTCGAACAGGCCTGGAAAGCTGGCATCGTGGTGGTGGTTGCGGCCGGCAACAATGGGCGCGACAATTCGTTCGGCAACAACGGTTACGGCACGATCACAGCGCCGGGCAACGATCCTTACGTGATCACGGTCGGGGCGATGAAGACAATGCAGACCTATTCGCGGACCGACGACCTCATCGCCAGTTACAGTTCGAAGGGCCCGAGCGCATCGATTACGTGGTCAAACCCGACATCGTGGCTCCGGGGAATCTGGTGGTCTCGTCTGATGGCGTCAAAAACAGCAGACACTTGCGAAGGCATATCCGTCGAACATTCCTCCGAGTTAGCTATTACACCAACTCCGGTCCAGCTAACGGCCCGGCGGCGACAGCACCATCTACGGTGTATTTCAACCTGAGTGGAACGAGCATGGCGACGCCGGTGGTCAGTGCAGCGGTCGCGGATCTCCTCCAGGCGAAGCCCAATCTGACGCCGGATCAGGTGAAAGCGATTCTGATGATGACGTCTTACAAAGCGTTCCCGGCCTCCAGCACTGCTTCCGACCCGGTGACCGGCCAGACCTACACCAGTTACTACGACCCGTTCACGGTCGGCGCAGGATATCTCGATATCGCGGCGGCGATGGCCAATACCGCGATCCCGCAGGGGACGGCTCTTGTCCCCATCGGCGGCCTACGATCCAACACCGGATCGATCTACTTCCTCTACGATCCATCCTCGGTGTGGGCACCCTTGGGGTCCAGCAGCCCGTTCAACATCGGCGCCGTGTGGCCCTCATTCGGCGCCGAGCGGACAGTTCCGCATGGGGATCAGCGCATTGCTGCGAACTCGGCTGCCTGGGGCCAGCGAATCCTGGCGAACTCGTCCGCGTGGGGTCAGCGTGTGATCGCAACCTCAGCCGCATGGGGACAACGCGTTCGCTGCACCTCATCAACGCTGAGTGCGCTCTCGGCTGGTGTGACCGGCGCCGATGCCAGCGTATCGGCGGCATCAACGCCCACGGCGCAGTCCACGTCCGGTCACGATCACGGGCGAACAATAAGTTCCGGTAGCGAGGGCCGGTGCCGAGTCAGGACCGGCTTCTCACTTCGCCCGGGACATAATGGATCATCCGGCAGTATGATCGCTCACCTCAGGGGAACCCTGTTCGAGAAACATCCGAACCAAGTCGTAGTCGAAGCCGCGGGCGTCGGCTACGACGTTCAGATTCCCATTTCGACGTTCACTTCTCTTGGTGAGGAAGGAACGACGGTTTCTCTCCGCATTTACACACATGTGCGTGAGGACGCTCTGCTGCTTTTCGGTTTCGGCACCCAGCAGGAGAAATTTCTTTTTGAGCGTCTGATTTCCGTGAGCGGAATCGGGCCCAAGCTTGCGATCACGGTGCTGTCGGGGCTTCGCGACCCAGGATCTGATCGACGCGATCCGGAATGCGCGATATCGTCACGGCTGGTGCGTATCCCGGGCGTGGGCAAGAAGACCGCCGAGCGCATTGTGCTGGAACTCAAAGACAAAGTCGCAATTGGGACACCGCCAGGGCAAGAACCGTCCGTTGCGGCGGGGGGCCCTGTCCTAAACGCATTGGATCAGGACGTGCTCTCGGCGCTGCTGAACTTAGGCTGCTCCCGACCGGCCGCTGAAGAAGCGGTACGTAAAGCGAAGGGCAAAGCGGGCGAAGCGCGGATTTGAGCCGTTATTTCGGACCGCGCTCTCGCTGGTGCGCTAGCGTAGGAAGCGATGCGCGCAGATCCCATTCTTTCCCCGCGCGGCAATGAGGAAGAGCGGCAAATCGATGCCGCGCTCCGGCCGGCCAGTCCTGGCGGATTTCGCCGGTCAGCCGCACGTGCGCGAACAACTCGCGATCGCCATCGAAGCGGCAAAGCAGCGCGGCGAAGCGATGGACCACGTTCTGCTGTGCGGCCCGCCCGGGCTAGGGAAAACAACGCTCGCCGGTATCATCGCGCATGAACTCTCGGTGCCAGTCGATCAGACCGCCGGGCCTATTCTCCAGAAGAAGCTCGACCTGACCGGCATCTTGAGCAATGTCCGCGATAAGCAGGTGTTCTTCATCGATGAAATTCACCGGCTGCTGCCCGATATCGAGGAGATTCTTTATTCGGCGCTGGAAGATTTCCGGCTCGACATTCTGATTGGTACCGGGCCGGGCGCGCGCACGCATTCGATCTGCCGCTCCCGCGCTTCACCGCGGTCGGAGCGACCACCCGCCAGGGACTTCTGAGCGCACCGTTACGAGGACGTTTCGGGATCGTGCTGCGTCTCGATCCGTACGACGAGGAAACGCTGGGCACGGATTGTGGAACGCTCGGCAAAATCTGCTGGAAGTGGAGATCGAGCCGAACGCCGCGCGCGAGATTGCACGACGCGGCCGCGGCACACCGCGTATCGCCAATCGCCTGCTTCGGCGTGTCCGCGACTACGCACAGGTAAGAGCGAACGGCCGAATCGAGCATGGCGTTGCGAAAGCCGCCCTGGATCTGCTGAAAGTGGACCGCTACGGGCTCGACGAGATCGACCAGAAAATCATGCTGACCGATCATGGAGAAATACGGCGGTGGGCCCGTCGGGCTCAGCACGATCGCCGCATCGATTGACGAACAGCCGGACACCATCGAAGAGGTGTACGAACCTTATCTGATGCAACTTGGATTTCTCGACCGCACGCCGCGAGGCCGCATGGCCACGGAACGAGGTTTTGAATATTTCGGAGTGCCGCGGCGAATGCGCTTAGCGGGTAATCAGAACTCGCTCTTCTGAGTTAGTTGAGAAGGCGCACAGAACGGGCAGAAAGCACCCTCTACTTCATTCAGGAAACGCGCACAACCGGCAACAAACGCCGTGTGCGCTAGAGCCTTCCAAAGCGCTTAACGGCTTCGCGAATTGATTTGTACTTCTCGATGAAGGGCAACATGCTGTGTTCCGTGAAATCGAGCTGCTGCGCTTTTTTCAGCACCTCTTCCGCTTTCGCGGCCGGCACTACCACAACACCATCCATGTCGGCCGCGATGATGTCGCCGGGGTTCACATCGACGCCCGCGCAGTGAACGGTGAGATTGCTGCCCTGAAAACGGTAGTGGTTCACGGTTGTTGAAGGAACAACGCCTCGGCTGAAAACCGGGAACTGCAGCTTTGTAATTTGGGGCGCGTCCCGAATGCCGCCATCGACGACCGCGCCCGCCAGACCACGGTACTTCATGGCCGTGCTCATTAGGCCACCGACGCCCGCATAGTTGAGTCCATCCTCGAGGACCATGACGTAAACCGAGCCGGCAGGAGCTTCGTCAATCAGGTCCAGCATTCCCTGCAACGCGCGTGACCCATCGTGATGCTCCTCGCGCCTTAATAGCACGGTCACTGCTGGGCCCGCGAACTTCGCCGTATTCAACGGGCGCATGTCGTGAAACATGTATGCCTTGACGCCGTAGAGCTGCTCGATGGCGTCCGCTACCGACGCGACCTCCACTCCTTTAAAGCCATCGATGACGTTCTGCGAGGGAGATTGCCGTGCGCTTCGACTGAAGCCCGCAGTACTGAGCGCTGCCAGCAGCGCAAGCGCCGAAGTTACTTTGTTCATCACGGACAGAATGTATCAGAAGCACCAGCTTTGGAGAGTCTCATACAATCGGGTTGAAATGGATCGGGGATGGATGTGGCTGCTTGGCGCGTTTGCGTGTTGCATGAATATTGTGCAGGCGGGAATCTGCAACGACGGCGATACGCGTGGATCAAGCGGGCTACCCGCCGGCAATGGGTAAAATGGCCTTCGTTCTGGCAAACAACGCGAATTCCACCGGCCCAGTCTCGTTCCGCTTGCATGACGCAACGACGGGCGCTGTTGTATTCGAGGGTAAGCTGACGGCGCCCTTCAAAGATGAGGCGTCGGGTGATACGCTTGCATCCGCCGATTTCAGCACCTTCCATCGAACCGGCAAGTATTTCGTGACAGTACCCGGCGTGGGCCGAAGCTGGAGCTTCCGAATTGCGCCGGATGTGTACCGGCCCGTTTACTTCGTTTCCATGCGAGCCTTTTACGGCCAACGCTGTGGAACGGAGGTAGACCTGGCACCCGATTTCCCGGAATATAAGCACGGCCCGTGCCATCTCGACGGAGCGTACGACAAATCAACCGGGAAAGAAGGCCCACATGCCTCTGCGAAGGGTTGGCATGATGCCGGAGATTACGGACGCTACGTCGTGAACAGCGGCATCTCAACAGGAACGCTGCTCTGGACCTGGGAGTTGTTTGCGGACAGCATCCGTAATGTCAGCTTGCATATTCCGGAATCGGGCCATGGAGCGCCAGACATTCTTAGCGAGGTTCGATGGAATCTTGACTGGATGCTGAGCGTGCAAGACAGCGACGGCGGCGTGTTCCACAAGCAGACGAGCAGCCGTTTTTCCGGCTTCATTATGCCGGAGAAAGACAAGCTGACCAGTCTCGTTGTAGGCACTGGCAGCGCGCCCTTCAAAAGCTCGTGCGCAACAGCAGATCTCGCGGCCGTGAGCGCAATCGCGTCGCGTGATTTTCAGCCGTACGATGCGGGTTATTCGCAGCAAACGTTGCAGGCTGCCGAGAGAGCTTGGCGTTGGCTTGAAAAATACCCCAATGTCACTTTCCGCAACCCGCCCGGCATCACGACAGGCGAGTATGGCGATGCGCATTGCGATGACGAGCACTTATGGGCGGCGGCCGAACTCGCGAGGACAACGCACAAAGAGGTCTACCGCAAATACTTCCTGGAACACTACAGCGCGTTTCTAGACGCGATCCGGCCCGACACGCCTCCGTCATGGGCTGATGTGGCGGATCTGGCGTTGTGGACGTATGTGCTCAGTGGAGCGCACGACGAGGCGGTCGTCCAAATACGCGCACGTTCTGTTGCCGCCGCTCGCGAGATCGCGCGGCGCACAGCCTCAAACGCGTATCGCGTTTCCCTGCTCCCGAAAGACTTCATCTGGGGCTCGAACGGAGTGGCGATGAACTACAGTCTGCAACTCCTGATGGCGAATCAATTCGAACCCGACCCGCTATTCGTCGCGGCAGCCGTTGACAACCTGCATTATGTCCTCGGGCGAAACACGTTCTCGTTGTCGTGGGTAACGCATGTCGGCGAGAACGCATTTCAACATCCGCATCACCGCCCGAGCGGGGCAGACGGCATTGATGCGCCTTGGCCGGGATTGATGTCCGGCGGTCCGAATCGCGGCCGGCAGGATCAAGTCATGCAGCGAGTTGTGAGCCTGGACACACCGCCCGCCCGATCGTATATCGACAATATGGGCGCTTACGCGTGCAATGAAGTGGCGATCAACTGGAATGCGCCGCTCGTGTTCGTGCTCGCGGCGTTGTCGAAATAGGCCGGTCGTTATCGTTTCCCGGTCGTTTTCCGGCCCGGCTTCGCGCGGCTGCGCTGATTCTTTTCCACGCGAAGCTGCCAGGCAGCGCGCAACGCGCCCTCGAGCATGTCCTCATGGACCACGGACAGCCGGACGTGGGTAGCGCCCCTGCGTCCCCAACCGCCCGAGACCGGTAGAAACGTGTCAGGCGCTTCTGAAACGAACAGGTTTTGCTGTTCAGGCGACAGCATCAGGTTGCCGTATCCTTGGGCCTCATGCGCCAAGGTGGCGAAGATATGTCCGCCGACGCGGAAATCGCGCGCGCCCATATGACTGCCCTCCGCAGCGCCTTCGAACGTCAGCGCGAGACGGCGAAAGTCATCGGCGTTCACAGCCGCCCAGGGTATCACGCCCCGTCCATTGGTACGCTTGAGAGGATGGCTTGGTTTAACCGGCAAAAGCCGCCCGTCGAATCGGGCCCGGTCAGCGACGAGCACAAGAGTGTTCGCACGGAAGGTCTGTGGCAGAAATGCGACTCCTGCGAACAGATCATCTGGCGCAAGTCTGTCGAGGAAAACCAGCAGGTCTGCCCGAAGTGCGGGCATCATTTCCGAATTGGGGCCGCCGACCGCCTAGCGATGCTTTTCGACGATGGGAAATTCGAGGTTCACGATCCAGACCTGCAATCGTCGGATCCTCTGCAGTTTGTCGACTCGAAACCGTATCCAAAACGGCTGAAGGCGATGCAGGACGTAACTGAGTTGAAGGACGCTCTGATCTCGGCGAGCGGGTTCCTGAACGGACGGGCCGTGCAGATCTGCGCTTTCGAGTTCCGATTTATCGCCGGCAGCATGGGCGCGGTCGTGGGGGAAAAAATCACGCGCGCGATTGAACGGGCGATCGAACTCAAGACGCCGATCGTGATCGTGTCCGCCTCATCGGGTGCTCGCATGCAAGAGGGTGTCCTCAGTCTGATGCAACTCGCAAAGACCTCCGCCGCGCTGATGCGCTTGCAGGACGCGGGTCTTCCGTTCATCAGCGTGCTGACGGATCCGACCACCGGCGGCGTGACGGCCAGTTTTGCCATGCTGGGGGACCTGAACATCGCCGAACCCGGAGCGCTCATCGGTTTCGCCGGTCCGCGGGTGATCGAACAGACGATCCGACAGAAGCTGCCGGAAGGATTCCAGAAGAGCGAGTTTCTGCTGGATCACGGATTTGTAGATGCAGTGGTGCCGCGCGGGCAGCTAAAGAGTTACATAGCGGACGCTTTCCGATTTTTTGTCGGTGAACCGACGGTTGCCGCGTCGTAGTACAATCATGGGGAGCGCCGGTCTCATGCTGATTTCAATTCAGGGCGGCATTATTATTAGCGAGGCGATTTTAAGCCCCGCCTGAGACCTCCTGCGCAAAAAGGATTTTTCGAGAGGCCATCGGCGGGGAAGCAACCCCGAACCGATGGCCTTTTTATTTGATAGGAACTATGCGGATCTTCACTTTCGATACGACGCTACGCGATGGCACACAGGGCGAGTCGGTTTCCTTCTCGGTCGACGACAAACTGATGATTGCGGAAAAGCTGGACGAGCTCGGTATCGATTACATTGAAGGCGGCTGGCCGGGTTCCAATCCGAAGGACAAGGAGTTCTTCGCGCGCGCAAAGACCCTTCGCTTAAAACATGCCAAGCTCACGGCGTTCGGATCTACCCGTTTTGCAAAAAATCCGGTAGAAGCGGACGCAAATGTGGCGGGGCTGCTCGATGCAGAAACGCCGGTCGTCAGCATCTTCGGCAAGACTTGGGATTTCCACGTTCACCGCGCACTGGGCATCACGGAAGAGGAAAATCTCGGACTTATCCGCGACACTGTTGCGCACCTCAAAGCGCATGGGCGCGAAGTAGTCTACGACGCAGAACACTTCTTTGACGGATATCTCGCCAATCCAGCGTTTGCGCTCCGCACGCTGGAGGCGGCGAAAGAAGCCGGGGCGAACGTGCTCTGCCTGTGCGACACCAACGGTGGCACGCTGCCGATGCGCCTCGTCGAGATCGTGGCCGAGGTCCGCTCGCGCTTCGATGGAATCATCGGTATTCATACCCACAACGATTCCGACGTGGCGGTTGCAAATACATTAGTGGCGGTGGAGGCCGGAGTGACGCACGTGCAGGGCTGCATGAATGGCTACGGAGAACGCACCGGGAACGCCAACTTGTGTTCCATCATCGCCAACCTGGAGTTGAAACTCGGGCACACGACGATTGGTCCTGACAATCTCAAGAAGCTGACCAAAACGGCACGCCTGATTGCCGATCTGGCGAACCTGCCCATACGGCGGGAGCAGCCGTTTGTGGGGCCGAGCGCCTTCGCACACAAGGGAGGCATTCACGTCAGTGCGGTCTTGAAGGATTCGGCGACTTACGAGCACGTGCACCCGGAACTGGTGGGCAACCAGCAGCGGGTTCTCCTGAGCGATCTCTCGGGACGCAGCAACGTTACGTACAAACTCAACCAGCTCAGCATCGGCGACGATCTCGGCGAAGCGGCAAAACGCGATCTACTGGAACGCATCAAGCAGATGGAGCATCTCGGCTATGATTTCGAGACAGCCGAGGGTACATTTGAGCTGCTGGTACGGCAAGCCGCGCGTACCGACTTTCATCCATTCGAAGTGGTGACTTACCAGGTGACCACTAAAATGCAAGACTCGGCGGATAATATGGATCCGACCAGGACACTGAGTCATGCGACCGTCACTTTGCAGGTTGGGAGCGAAATTCGCACATCCACGGCGGAAGGACGTGAGGGTCCAGTACATGCGCTGGACATGGCGCTGCGGCACTGTCTTTCGACCGATTATCCAACGATCGCCTCCGTCCGTCTGACGGATTATAAAGTGCGCGTATTGGGAATGAAAGGCGGAACGGAGTCGCGCGTACGCGTCCTGGTGGAGTGGAGCGATCATCGCCAAAGCTGGGCGACGGTCGGTATCTCCAACAACGTCATCGACGCGAGCTGGCGCGCAATGGTGGACGCCCTGCGGTTGGAGCTGATGCGTTTGGCTGACCAGGCGGCCGCATCTTCTATGAGTGTCGTGAACCAGACCCGTTAGGGATCGCGTCCAAAGAACAGTGAACTCGGCACACAAGTATTCGCGTCCTCGGACACGCACGCCGGACACCATGCGTTTCCTGCGCCGGGCGGCTCCAGCGTTTTTTCGGCATATGTCGAAGGAACTGTCCCGGGAAATCGTGGCTGCCCCGTTCCGGCCGTACCCACGTTTGTGGCCCAGCCATGGACTGCACGCAGCGTGGTATGGACACTCGACGGTGCTCATCAAGGTGGACGGGTTTACTATTCTCACGGACCCTGTTTTCAGTCAGCGCATCGGGTTGACCATCGGCCCAACCACGGTCGGCATTAAGCGGCTGGTAGCAGTCGCGGGGCCGATGGAGGACCTACCGCCCATCGATCTGATCCTGCTATCGCATGCGCATATGGATCACTTCGATATTCCGAGTCTGCGACGGCTCGAAAATCGAGGTACCATCGTGGTCACGGCAAGCCGCACGTGCGATCTGCTGCGAGCACGGAGGTACGAACAGGTACACGAGTTGCAGTGGAACCAAGGCGTACAGGTCGGCCCGGCCCGCGTCACGGCGTTCCAGGTCAATCACTGGGGCGCGCGTCTGCGCAGCGATGTCTACCGCGGATTCAACGGCTATGTGATTGAGACCGGGCCACGCAGAATACTATTTGGCGGAGACACGGCGCATACACACACGTTCCGGCAATTACGCACGAGCAGGCCAATCGATCTGGCGGTTATGCCAATCGGCGCATACGACCCCTGGATTCATGTGCATTGCGATCCCGAGCAGGCCTTGGCAATGGCGGAAGATGCGGGCGCGGATCGCATTTTGCCGGTACATCACAAGACCTTCAATCTCAGCCGTGAGCCGTATGAGGAGCCGATTCAGAGGCTACTCGGGGCCGTACGCGGAGCCACGGATCGGGTCTGCCTGCGCGACATCGGCCAGGAGTGGCACGAGTAGTGCTTCAGGCGAGGGTTTCTTCGCGATCCGGCGTATTGGGCGTCGTGACACCTTGAATTCGGCCATCGGCTCCCACCCGTAAGTTACGGCCGCGCCAGCGCACGGTGCTCCCGGTCCAGGCACCGATCCAAATTGCGAAAGCAAACAGGTCCCATACCGGCGCGAGCCAACTCAGGGGCAGGCTTTGACGCGCATTGAGCGTACGTGCCGCAAGGAACGCGGCCACAATGCGAAGGCCGATCAAGGCAGCCGCCGCTGGCCAGGCACCGCAAAGGCCGGCGATGGCGGCCCAGAGCCCGGCCTGCGTAAGCGGCAGGCCAACGTATGCTTGCGCCTTGGAACGGCGGATCGTGCGTGCCCAGCGCAGTTGATGATCCCAGACGCCGCGCCAGGTCCCATCGCCAAGGGACGTCTCGACGACATAGGTGGACAGCAGGGCGTGCTTGTCTTGTCCGGTGATGCGACGTCCGAGTTGATAATCATCGGCGAGGTAATCGGCCAGAGCTTCGAATCCACCGCACTGAATCAGATCGCGCGCGCGAAACGCGAGCGTGGACCCGAGCCCGAAATCGCGTACCCCAAGGAACTGCGCGACCATCGTGCTCGGAATAAAATCCGTTGCGATCCCAAGAGCCTCCCAGCGAGTGGCCGCCGAATGCGCGGATGCACGGTAGGGGCAAGTGACGACGCCGATCATTTCGTCCGCAAGCGGGGCCACCACTTCGCGCAAGTAGGATGGCGTTACGGCAATGTCACTGTCGTTTACGACCCAAACAGGATGCTGTGCGGAACGAGCGAGGTCGATCAGCGCCCCGACTTTCCCGTTGGCGGCCGCGGTCGTTTTCTGGATGATCCGAATCGGGACGCGAGGAAATTCTGCTTGCACCCGTTTGATGGCCGGGATCGCTGGATCGTTCGGATCGGCGACGGCAAAGAGAAGTTCGTATTGCGGGTAATCCTGCCGTGCTTGTGAACGAAACGCGTCGTAAGTGTTCGGATCCAGCCCCATTACTGGCTTGAGTACCGAGACGGGAGGGGTAAAACCGTCCTTCGGAACGCGGCGTTTGGCGTAACGAATAATCGCGATAATCGCGAGCAACTGGTAGGCGGCGGCCGGAATTAAAAGCAGGCTAGACCAGCGCACGAGGCTCATCTGGATCAGCGTGAGAGCAGCACGACACCGCCGAGGACGAAAGCGGCTGCCGCGAAACGCCGGGTGCCCACAGGCTCACGCAGGACCCATTTGGCCAGGAGCGTCTCAAGGATCAGCGTCGCGGCGGAGGCAGGTACGGCAAAGCTGAGCGGCTCGCGCTGGATCAGGGCCATGAACGCAAAGAACGAAACCGCCATCAGGAAAATCGAGGTCAGAAGCGCCTTACGGCGGGCGATCACTTTCAGTAGTGCCGCGAGGCCCCGTGCGCCCATTTGCTGCTCGCCGGATTGCTTCATGGCGCGGCTTTGCAACAAGTCGGAGAGAACTGTACAGACGACGATGACCGACAAGAGAAGCCAACGCATCATGAGCGTTCATCCTCCTGTTTGTGGGCGGTCGTCCCGACCAAGCCGCAGCCCGCGAAAATGAGCAGCGTTCCGAGCCAGTGTTCCGGACTTACTTGCTCGTGGAGAAAGAAGTGCCCCAGAATGGGCGCAACCACATATCCGAGGGCCATCAAGGGCAGCGAAAAGCTTAGATCGGCCCAGCTCAGCAGCGTCATCCGTGTGAGCAGCCACAGGATTAGCAGAACGATTCCCGGCGCCACGAATGGATTCCACATGGCCAAAATGTAATCGAGCGGGTTGACGCCCACTTGCGGCAACGTCTTCATGCCTTTCGCAAGAAGGAGATTGCCAAAGGCGTTAAGAGCCGTCACCAAGAGGACCAGCAAAATCGTGTTGAGCTTGGTCCTGCCTGGTTGCGGCGCCTGTTTTGTCTCGTCGACGACGATCCCAGTCGTGAGGTCGTCGAGGACGGGGTTTCGCGTGGGCAACTAATCTCCAGCCATCACCGCTTCGGGTTTCTCTTCGTCTTTGAGCTGCTTCGAATCCCGCACAAATTGTTTGCGCTTGGAACGCAAGGCGAGATACTCGCGCGCCTCTTTGTAGAGACGGCGACGCTCCGAGTTGTTGAACAGAGCTTTCCCCACCAGACGGAAGACAACCTTGGGGCGGAAGTAATACTCGCCGTAGAAACGCTCGACCCAGTCGACCAGTTCAGCGCGATCGAGACCCGGGTAGTTGTAGTTCGGAAGCTGGTGGCCCGCTTCGTCCGTCATCGTCTCATCGATTGTAATCAGCCCGTTCTTTTTTACGTGGTCGTAGAACTCCGTCCCGGGGAACGGATGGCCGATGGAAACCTGAATGGTCTCGACATCCAGTTCTTTCGCGAAATCGATGCTCTTTCGGATCGTCTCGCGAGTTTCGCCGGGTAGACCGACGATGAAATCCCCGTGTACGGTGAGATCGAGTTTCTTACAGTTGGCGGTGAAGCGGCGCGCCATGTCAATCGTGGCGCCCTTCTTAATATTCTTGAGAATTTGCTGATCGCCGGACTCATACCCGACAATCAGAAGACGGCAACCAGCGTCCTTCATGGCCTTCAACGTGTCGTAATCCGTGGTGACGCGTGAAGTGCAACTCCAGGTGAAGTTCAGCTTTTTCAGTTTGCCGCAGAGCTCAATCGTTCGGGCCTTCTGATAGTTGAAGGTATCGTCGTCGAAAAAGATTTCCTTCAGGCCTGGAAAATTTTCGAGTGCCCATCGACATTCATTGACAATGTCATCGCTCGAGCGCAGACGCCAGCGATGGCCCGAGTGGGTCTGCGGCCAAAGACAGAAGGTGCATTGGGCGGGACAGCCGCGGCTGGTGTAAAACGAGATGAACGGGTTCAGCAGAAAGGGTACGTTATAGCGCCGGAAATCCAGATCGCGCTTGTAAACCTTGGTGACCCAGGGAAGCGAATCCAGGTTCTCGATGGGCGACGCTTCCGAGATTCGACTGAAAGCCGCCATGTTTGCGAAACACCACGCCAGGGATTTCTTCGAGGGGACGACCCATGGCGTAGTCGCGAACGGCAAAATCGAACTCGCGCTTGACCACGAAATCGATCGCTTTCGAAGCACGCAAGCTTCGCTCCGGCTCAATCGTAACCGGGGGACCGACGAACGTCACTTTCAGCTTGGGATTGACGTCTTTCATCATCTCCGCGATGTGGACGTCTACTTTAAACCCAGGAGTCGAGGTGAAGAGCACGAGCAGTTCGAAGTCCTTCGCCATGGCGACGGTCTGCTCGATGGAGATCTTGTGCGGCGGCGCGTCGACAACTTTGCTATCGGGAATCATTCCAGCCGGGTAGCACAGCCACACCGGATACCAGTAGGATTCGATTTCCCGCGCTGCCGGCCAGCGGGAACTGGCTCCTCCGTCGAAGCCCTCAAAAGATGGAGGGTTTAAAAATAAGGTTCTCATTGATTCCCTTTAGCCATTCTTAGCGTAAATGTTTTGGCCGAGCCCATCAATCCGAGTACATTGGGCAGACGCGACGAAGCGCGAACAGGTTAATAGAGGCATGCAATGGTCTCCGGGATACGCCTGTTTTCTGCGACGGCGGTCCACAAGGTCGATTCGGGCACGCCGGGCTCGTCGGCGTCGGCCTGCGCGTTCGGCTGGTAATCGGAGAAGTTGATATCCATTTCTACTGTGCCGAAAAGCCGGACGTCCGCGGTCACCTCGACATGTTGCGGCACCGCAACTCCATTTTCGACCGCGAACTTCCGCTCAAACTCAAACTTCTTGAACCAGATGCTCGGGTTCTTCACCAGCTTACCCTTCTCAAGTACTGGTAAATACGTTTTCGAGTCCAGCCAGAGTTCCCCTTTGAACAACCCCACTCGTTTCTTTCGGGGAGTCAGCTGGAATACGTAAACGTCACCATCGGCGGTCTGCTTCTCACCTTTGTTCTTGAATTTGTAATTGGCCGGGCGTGATGGCTATCGACTGATCACCCTGGGATTGCTGTTCGGCGGTGAGATAGCGCGCGATGACCTCGTTCTTGATCGTATTATCGCCCTGAAACATGAGCATGCGGTATGTAATTGTGCCAACCTTCGAAATCTTCCGAAGTGCCTTCATGCTTCCGTGCTCTTTGAGCTTCGGGATGGTGGCCTCAATGCTCACCTGCATAGAAGAGCCGCGCAGCGCCCCTTCGTGGGTTTGGGTCGCCTGCAGGAATTTTTCGATCACCGCGGGCTCCGTCGATTCAGCCTTGTCCCCGCTATTCTCATCGCCCACAGCCCCAGGTGAGCAGCCAATTAGCAGAAAGAAAAGGGCGACCGCGCAAACTCTTCTTAGGTTCTCGGCCTGCATTTGATCGGGAGCTTCAGTTTGGCGCGATTTCTGTAAGCGGGACTATTTAGATAGTTTATCAGAGCAAACACAATCCCTATACCCTCACCAGTACCCTCACCAGCTATGCTGGCATCTACTGTCTTTGAGATGAAATGCAAGGGGTTGTGAGTTGCAGGCGCGTAGCATTTCCGGACCATTATCGTCCGATTCGGCTGCGCTCCATCCGGCACGAGTACACCAGGTGATGAAATTTCCCAAAGAATGCGTATGGCTGCTGACCGCAAGCCTCATCAGCCTCGCGGCATCCGTACCGGGGAAAACTGCCCCGCTTGACGGCTCACAGCTTTCCGCCCGCATGATGCAGGAGTACAAGGCACAGATGCAGCACCTTTGCGGGTATTCCGTCGAACGGTCCTACACGCTCTCGAACAAACATATGAGAACGGCGACTATGATCGTGCAAGTTACGTACGACAGGGGTCAGCCGAAGAAGTTCCGTGTCGTTTCGATGAATGCAACCGGAATCGCCAGGCGTTCCCTGCTCGATTTGCTGCATCAGGAGACCGCCGGTGAGGGCTACCAGAACGAGAAGAGCACGCTCTCTCCGATCAACTACAACCTTACGATTCTAGGGAACGAAAGGTGTGGCGCCACGGAATGCTATAAGGTCCGAATGGTTCCGAAGCAGCGATCAGAATATCTGGTTGACGGAATCGGGCTTATCAGCGTCGCGGGTTACCGCTTTGTCGAGATCAAAGGCACGATGTCCCGGAGTCCTTCATTGTGGCTCAGCCGGCCCATTATCGAGCAGCGATTTGAGGACGTGAACGGCGCTTGGCTGCCGTCTTACAACCATTCAAAGGTACATGTCCTTTTCTTCGGTGAAGCCGACCTTATCATTCAGTACTCGTCCTATCGCATTAGTGCCTGCGCCGATTCTCCTACGGCTTCACGAAAGCCGTAACCGACGTGGCGTTCGATGGTTTGCTGAACCCCGGAGGTGTGTCAATTGAGATCGTCGTTTCGCCTTGGGTCAATGGCTGGAATTCCGTGCGGACGGAGTAGTTCTGGCTCGTCATTGTGAGTGAACACGAGACTTGGGCGACGGCGGGATTACTGTTCTTCAACTGCACTGGAACGGAGATGCCGGGTCGCAGCTTCTGGGCGGTGATATCAGCGCCGCGCAGGCTCGTTGGATCCAGATAAACGGACCAAACAGAGAGCCACAATTTCTTATGTTCGGCGAGGGAGGCGACAAAGGGGCGCGCATTCGGATTAGGCATGGGATGCAGATATTGCTGCTCGTCGGGCGGTCCAAAAGGCGTAAAAACGACCATCATCCCGGAGGGACTCAACTGGATGGCGGCGTCTCGAGTCCGGTAGCCGCGGGCCTCCGCCGTGTAGTGCACCACGCCTGAATCTCCGAGCCCTTGCACCCAGTACCTCGCCAAACCCTGCCCTGCGGGGATGTGCAGCGTGATGCTCCCGGATCCAAGCACGTCGTCACGGGTCGACAAAACGAGCCGCTTCGGATCCTGGCTTCTGAGCGTGACGTCCAGTCCGTCCTTTGGCGCATCCGCGCCTAACATCACGTCTCCTTGGACCTGCAAGTCCTTCCCGACACTTACGTCCATGAGCAAGCCAATTCCTGGCTCCTCCACGTCGATGGTTACGTTGCCGGGATTTGGAGGGTTCGCAAACTGACGCGGAAGGGTAGCGGTCAAGACAGTTTGGCCAGTTTGGCCCGGTTGAAATTCCGTGGCCAGGGTCTCGGTGCCGCCACGGAGGACGACGGACGCCGGGGATGCGGCGCCCACGGTCGGGTTTGAACTCGAGATGTCGATTTTCGCGGTGAGGCCACCGGCAAGGGGCTGGGAACCAACTATCTTTCCATGGTCGTCAAAATAGGCAGTCCGGACCGTGATCTTCCTGGATTGCGTGTTCGTAGTCCGGAAACGGCCGGAGTCTGACGGACCGCCAATCGTAATCGTCGAAGGCGCGATAGTGATGGTTCCTTTGGCCGTCCCAAAGCCGGGAGCGGACACCTTGTATGTGGCGGCCCCGGGTGCTCCAAACGCTTGTATATAGAATTCGGGGCTCTGCGATTGTCCTCCCGAGACCTTCAGAGTGAGCGTCTTCGTTCCGCGGGTCTCGGGCGCTTCCGAGAACAGAAGGCGGCTCTCATCGTCACTCGTAATCGTCAATGGCAGCCCGTCGGCCGGGACTGCTTCACTGAATTGAACATTCGCGAAAGCCTCCAGGTTGCTTCCAATGGTTCCACCTGGTGGCGTCAAAGCCGGAACGGCTGTGAGAATCCAGCACCCGGCAAAGGTGAGCGCGGCGGCTCGGAATACTGGAAGATTGCGCATGCGTGATAGGCCTCGATGTTTTGGTTTCAAACCCCATGAAATGGAGAGTTTCAGAGGGAAGAAGACTGGCCTCTCCCCTCTGATTTCGATCACTGAATGCTCACTGTACTCGTCGTGAACTTGTTTGGTTGCCCAAACCCTGCGGGCTCAGTAATCGTGATTGTGGTCGAAGCACCGCTTGGCGAGCCGAAGGTAACCGGCACACCGCCGGGTCCGTTACCGGGAGTGATCTTGATGGTCGACGGCACGGAAGCAACGGAAGAGTTTGCGCTGCTTACACCGATCGTGATCGAATTGTTGGCAAGCAGCAACGAATTGTCAAATTGCGGTGTATTGGTATTGTCCAGATACACAAAAAAGAGCTGGTCAGACCCGGTGCTGTTCGCGGCGCCTGACACGCTGGGAGCAATGATCACGGCCCCTGGCGCGAGGGACACACTGGTCGTCAGGTCCTTATAGCCGGGACTGGACAACGTGAGTGTTGCTGTACCCGCGTTCGATGCACCCTGAACGAAGAAGGACGCCGCCAAACCGCCCGCGGGCACCGTTAGGTTAAGAGTCTGGGCGCCTGTTCCTGCCGCAGTAGCCGACAGAAGCACGTTTGGATTGTTGCTCGACACTGTTATTGGTTGGCCACTTGACCCGGCGTTGTTCTGCAACGACACCGTGTAAGGAAGTTCGAAGCCGTTTCCGACGACAGAGTCGCCTTGCACTGTGAGTATCGGCTGCTGGTTGACAAAATTGGCGTTTACATTGGCGGCTGTGAAACCTGGCGCGCTTACCGTCACTACGGTACTGCCACTGACGTTATTGTTCGCCGGTACTAAGCCAGTTGTGCCGTTGTCATTTCCCGCATTGATTCTGATCGGGGAAGATACACTCGCAACTCCCGTGTTGCTGCTGGTGGCCGTTATAGAAAGCGGTCCATTTACGAGATTCTGCGGAATGAAGTTACCCGTCGTATCGAAATAGCCGGTAAAGATGGTCAGCGAAACGGTTCCGGCCTGGGACGGCGCCGTAAAGCTGGGCGCGCCAAGTCCGGGAGGCGACTGGATACCGAGGGCAGCCTGCACCACATTGATATTCCCGTTGACCGGGCCAAAGCCGGGCGCCGAAGCAGTATAGCTCGCCGTAGTAGTACTGCTGCCGGTTGCCTCTACGAGGAAGACCGGGCTGACCGAGAATCCCTGCGTAACCTTCAGTGTGATCGATTGCGCCGGACCCTGCTGATTCGGGGTGGTGCAGACCGTTGTCGTTTCGCCAGGATTGCACGCGAACGCAACAGCGGAGCTCGACGTTGTGATCGTAATGGTAACCGTCCCAGCGGCCGGTCCGGAGAGGTGGATGAATTCCTGCGCCTCCAGTCCGGTACCAACCGTCGCAGTGAACGGGATGAGTCCCGCCTGTTGTACGGTCGCCGTCAGCGTAGTGACATTATTCGGAGGAACGAAGCCACTCGGTTGCGTGACACTGAGGTTGGTCGTACCGGTCGTTGTGCCGGCAGTAAACGACGTGACCCCGGAACTCTGCCCGCCGGAGAGAGATACGCTGGTCGGCGACAGGCTGCCCACCGGGAGGTTAGAGCTCGAGACGGGCACGCTCACCGAGAAGCCGCCGCGGATAGCTTCCATTCCCGCGAATCCGCCGTTCGAATCCAGGTAACCGGCATCCACCGTAATGTCCGTGCTGGCTCCCTCGAATGCATTGAAAGGGGCACCGATTCCATTCGGTCCGGCGATGGCGAATCCGGACGGAGCGAACGTCACGGTTCCGATTCCCGCACCGTATCCAGCGGCAACCACGGTAACGGTTGCTGTGCCGCTCGACGCCAACGCTTGTGCTTCGATCGAAAAGCTCTGGGTGCCGGCGGGAATATTCGGATTGCCGTTCGGGTTGCCGAAGACGAACCCATTACCTGCGTTTACACCGTTGCTTCCGACAAGTAGCCTGGTCGAATCGTTCGATAGATAGGTCAGGTACAAGCCAGACGATGGCGCCGGCGGATTGAGAGTGACGGTGATTGAACCTTCGAGGTTCTTGCCAATGGTCGCACTGCTGACGGAGATGGTTCCACAACCGCCGGTGGTGCAAGGAGGCGGGTAATTGGCCAGCCGGAACTGGGCCTGCGCACTTACACCGGAGACCGCAGCGGAAATGACATACGTTCCAACTTGACTGTTAGCAGTCAAGGCCGGACTTATCGCGATGCCACTGCCATTGGTGGAAACAGTAACGCTCGATTTTCCGCCCGCGAAGGTCGCACTCGACGAGCCAGTCGGCGCCGTAAACGTAACGTTGACTCCCTGGACCGGATTGTTGCTGGTATCCGTGACCAGAGCCTCCAGCGGCAGTGGGACTGCACTGCCCGCGGCAACAGCCTGTTCGTTGCCGCTCACGACGAGGACGTTAGCGGGCGTGCCGCCACCACGAACGGTCAAGTTGAAGGTAGTTACGGTCGAACTGTTGATCGACGCAGTAACGGTGAAGGCGCCGCTCGGTCCGCTTGCAGTTAGTACAGGCGCGGTTGCCACGCCAGCAGAGTCTGTCGACACCGACGCCGTTGAAGCACCACCCGCAAATGTCCCGCCGGTGCCACTGCTTGCGTTGACAGTAAATGTAACATTCACTCCGGGCACAGTATTACCGCTTACATCCGTAACCGTTGCTTGCAGTTGTGTAGCGAACGGGCTGCCTGCGGGCGCTAACTGGTTGTTGCCCGCGGTGGCAGCGATTGCGGCCGCCGGACCGGGGAGATTGGTCAATGTGAAACTGGCTGACGCGGTACCCGATGCCGCGGTAACTGTGTATCCACCAGCTTTGCTATTCGCCGTGAGAACTGGTGCGGTTGCGGTGCCTGCGCCGTCCGTTTTTACGGTCGCGGTAGTACCGCCACCGGCGAACGTTCCACTCGCGCCGGTTGATGGGGCCGTGAATATCACTTGTGCGCCTGGAACCACATTGCCGGCCGCATCCTTTGCAACAACTTTCAGTTGAACGCCGAAAGCCGTTCCTACGGGCGCGCTTTGACCGGATCCAACAGTCGCTAGGGAGGTCACCGGGCCAGGTAGGTTCGTTAGGACGAACGACGTGGATAACGATCCGGCGACGGCGCTAACGCTGTACGAGCCAGTGGCGCCGTTCGCCTTGGGAAGGCCGGAAGTCGCTGTGCCAGTGTTGTCAGTAACCGCAGTCGCACCAGCCGCGAATACAGCGCTCGCTCCGCTGGACGGCGGAACGAAGTTGACCGTCACGCCGGAAACCGGGTTGCCGAAACTATCCGTTACCGATACCTTCAACGGCAGGGCGAAGGCCGTGTTGATACTGGCGGACTGCCCGGCGCCGCTGACGGCGGCAATTGCTGCCGCTGCACCCGCATTATTGGTGAGGCTGAATGTAGCCGTCGCGGACACACCGGTAGTAGTGGCCGAGACTTGATAAGCGCCTGCCTTTGTATTCGCCTTGAAGGCTGCCGACGCTATGCCGGACGAATTAGTCGTCGTTGTGAACGTGTTCGTGCCGTTTCCGAAGGTTCCACTCGCGCCAGATGCAGGCGCGGTGAATGTCACACTTGCCCCGGAAACAGGGCCGGCCACTGAATCCATCACGGTCACTTGCAGATTTTGCGAGAAGGCCGTGTTGACCACAGTGCTTTGCGGCGTACCGCCCGTCGCCTTGATTTGGGCCGCGGGCCGAGGTGTATTCGTTAGTGTGAATTGAGCTTGGGAACCTAAGCCGGCAACGGAAGCCGTAACGGTATATGGCCCGGGTGTTCCGTTGGCGGTCAAGGTGGCTGAAGTAGCGACGCCCGCACTCGTGTTCGTCTGGTAAGTGGCAGAACCCGCAAAGAGGCCGCTCGCTCCCGAGGTGGGCGCGCTGAACGTTACTGCAGCGCCGCTTATCAGATTGCCAAAGCTATCCTTGACGGTCACGACCAGAGGTGACGGGAATGCCGTCGTCACGAGGGTTGATTGGCCGGATCCGCTCGTTGCAGTGATCGAGGCGGGCGCGCCAGCGCTATTGGTGAGTGTGAATGTGGCAGGCTGCGATACGGTAGGTGCACTTGCCGTGACACTGTAGCTGCCCATGACCTTATTCGCCGTAACCGCAAGCGAAGCAATACCCGATCCGTTTGTGGTCGCGGTTGTCCCGTTCGGGAAGGTTACTCCCGCTCCGGAAGCCGCCCCGCTGAACGTCACGGTAACTCCACTGAGCAAGTTTCCGCTGGAATCCTTCACGACCACGCTGAGCGAAGTCGCGAAAGCCGTATTTACTGTGGCGGTCTGGTTGTTGCCACCGGTCACTGCGATTACGCCAGGTTTTCCTGGAAGGTTAGTCAGAGCAAAAGAGGCCGACGCAGAGGCCGCGGTCGCCTTGACGCTGTAGCTACCCTCGATGTTATTTGCGGTAAACGTGCTCGAGGTTGCAACGCCGGACGCATTCGTAGTCGCGGTCGTTGTGCGCAGAACTATTCGCAAATTTGCCGCTGGCCCCGTTGGAAGCGGGCACCGCGGTAAATGTCACGGTGACATTGCTGAGTGGGTTGCCGAATCCATCCGAAACAGTCGCGGCGAGGGGCAATGCAAAGGCCGTACTTACGGCCGCATTCTGTGGCGTCCCGCCTGTGGCGACAATTGCGCTCACCGCTCCGGGGGCATTTGTCAGCGAGAACGCAGCACTGCCATTCGTGTTGGGAGCAGTCGCCGAAACCGTAAAGGATCCGGCGATCTTGTTCGCTGTGAACGCTACGCTCGCCTTGCCAGTGCCGTCCGTGTTTACTGTCGATGAAGTTGTTCCGCCGGCGAACGTTCCGCTCGCACCGGATCCAGGCGCGGCAAACGTTACGGCGACACCGCTAACGGGGTTGCCAAGTGAATCTTTCACCTGGACGACGAGGTTGGCGAACGCGGCATTGACTTGCACGGTCTGCGGCGTTCCCGAAACGACGCTGATCGAGGGCGTCCCTCTGTTTGTATTCGTCAGCGCGAACGTCGCAGGCGTGGCGACACCGTTAACAGTCGCCAGCACACTGTAGGCGCCGACACTCGAGTTTGCCGTAAAGGCTGTCGAGGTGGCGACGCCAGACGAGTTGGTAGTGACTGTAACTGTGGCTCCGCCTCCCGCAAAGGTTCCACTTGCGCCGGACGCGGGAGCAGTGAATGTAACTGATATTCCGCTCAGCAGATTTCCGCTGCTGTCCTTTACGGTGGCCGAGAGCGGAGAACTAAACTGCGTCCCCGCCTGCGCACTCTGCGGTGTTCCGCCGGTGGCAACGAGCGAGGCCGGGACTCCCTGCGTAACCTGCAGTGTAAATGTAGCGTGAGCGACGTTCGGAGTTGGAGTGTTCGAATCGCTGACCGTCACATCTACCGTGCTCGTGCCACTCGACTGAGGTACGCCGGTAATCTGCCCGGTTGCGGAGTTAATCGTC
Organism: uncultured Acidobacteriaceae bacterium; assembly: GCA_963795905.1. Lineage (GTDB taxonomy): Bacteria > Acidobacteriota > Terriglobia > Bryobacterales > Bryobacteraceae > Bog-105. The sequence continues at coordinate 985,533 of CAWCJG010000008.1, forward strand.
AGGTTAGCGGGCAGGCCTGTAGCCGAATACTTCAGCGCACCGACTCCGCCGCTGACTGTGATGCTTGCTGTGTACGCCACACCAACTGAGCCATTGGGCAGGCTGGATGTGGTGATCGCCAACGGTCCAAGAACGGTGACGGTGGCTGTCGTATCTGGAACATTGGTTCCACTTGCGTGAATGGTTGTGGTCCCTACACCGATGGCTGTGACTGGTATTTGGATTGTAGGATGAGCCGCTGTGTTCACCGGGAACTTCACGGTGGCAGGTACGGTGGCCACTGCCGGGGTCGTGGACGAGAGAGTGATGGCGACGCCACTCGATCCGGGCGGTACGGGTCCAGAAAGGACAAGCGTGAGCATCCCTTGATTGCCGGCGCCTGTAATGGTCAGCGTTGGCGAGCTAAAGGACACAGTTGCGCTGACTTGGACCGCGACGGGAGCCGGAGCGCCGTAGCTTGCGGCCGAAGCGCTAATGCTGGCGGAGCCCACATTCAGAGCTGTCAACATGGCCGTTCCAGTGGTGCTGCCCTGCGGAATAATGACGGAGGCTGGAGTAATCGAGACCGCCGAACTGCTGGAGCTGAGGTTAACGGTGACAGAGCCGTTCTGCGATGCTGATGGCAGACTGACGGTCAGCGTCGCCGTTCCGCCGATTTGCAGACTCGTGCTGTTGGCCGACAGTGTAAGAGGCGGCGTGCTAGCAACATTCACGGTCGCTGTGATGGCGGGGAACCCTGGGGCGGTTGCGGTGATAGTAGTCGTACCGAGCGCGACCGGATTTACAGCGAATCCTACGTTTTGCGAGTTTGCTGGAAGTCGAACGATCCCCGGCACAGTCGCAACGTTCGTATTACTAGAAGTCAGTGTGAAGGTGATCGGCGAAGGCGTGAGGGAAGAGAGATTAATGAAGAGCGTGCCGCTGCCCGTGGTACCGATAACAGTCAGCGGATTCGGCGTAAGAGTGGCACTAAGTCCGATGGTGACGGCGGAAGTCGCGGTGCTGTAACCGGGCGCAGTTGCAGTTACCGTGACGGTACCGGTCGTGTTGCCGGTAATCACGGGCTGACGAGTCGGCGTCACGCTGCCGGCATTGAAGGAGACGCTCGTAAAGTTCAGCGAGGCATTCCCGTTGCTCAGGGAAAGAGTCACCGTCACCGGTGTTTGCGGGGCAGAGGTCAAGCTCACAGGGAAGGTCATGCTTGCGCCAGGTCCGACCGTCAGATTCGACGGAAGAATGATGCCCAGAGCCGGAGTGACGGTAACGGTATCTGTGGCCGAGGTCACGTTCGACCCGCTCACGGTTATGACTGCGGAGCCGGCTGCTACACCGGTGACGGAAATCGTGGCTGTAGCCGCGCCGCTCGCAAAAGTAACTGTTGCTGGCACCTTCGCTACCGTCGAATCGCTAGAAGCGACATTGAAGGTCAACCCACTGGATGGAGCTGGTCCGGACAAAGTCAAAGTTAGATTTTGGTTCTGGCCAATGGTAACGCTCGGGCTCTGCGGTGTGAGAGCGATAGTTGCGGTGGTCTTTATGGTCTGAGTCGCAGACGTGTACGTTGCAGCAGAGGCTGTGACCACAGCGGAACCGGGCGCTACTCCCGTGATGGTTGGCAATACTGCGGGCTGGGTCGCGCCCGCCGCTATCGTTACGGTTGTTGGCGAAACCGAGAGCACACCCGGCGCGCTGCTGGCGAGCGTGATCTTCAGGCCGCTGGACGGAGCCGGCTGGGACAGGCTCACCTGCAATGACATGGACTGGCCCAACGCAACGCTCAAATTGCTCGGGATCGATATAGTGCCGCCCGTTTGAACCGTCACTGCAGTGGTTGCACCTGAGATATTGCCGAACGTGGTCGAAGCGCTAAGATTCGTGGTTCCTATGCTGAGACCAGTAACCGGCACGGTTGCCGACGTGCCATTCTGCGGAATAGTGACTGAGGCCGGAACCGTAACGATTCCGCCCAGGCTGGTCGATAGATTAACCGTGATCGGTGCGGGCGCCGGGGCCGACAGCGTCAAGGTCAGGTTCTGCGTCGCAGGCCCGGTTATCGTTAGAGTCGATTGATTGAAGCTGAGTGCGGCAGCGACTTTGACGGACTGCGTGCCATTCACGTATCCGGGTGCCGATGCTGTAATTACGGCCGATCCGAAATCTACGCCTTTCACTTGTGGCTGAGTCGCAGGCTGGGTCTGACCGCCGGCGATAAACACAGTCGAAGGTGAAATGGTCACTTTGGTCGTATCCGAGCTAGACAAGCTGACGGTTACGCCGGTGGAAGGCGCCGCGATCGGAAGCGTGACATCAAAGGCAGCCGATTGATTGGGTGCGACCGAAACGCCCGAAGACAGAATAATCGCCTGCGACGAAAGGACGGTCACCTTATCCGTGGCGCTCGTTACATTCGGGATGGCGGCCGTGGCAGTTAGGGTTGTCGTCCCTTCACTTACGCCCGTGAGTGAGAATGTCGCGCTTGTCGTGTTAGCCGCAATCGTGACCGGGGTCGTGAACGAAACGATTCCGGACGGTGTTGCGCTCAAATTCACAACGAGGCCGCCCGAAGGCGCGGGAGCCGATAACGTTACGGTAGCGTTCTGACTTGCCGTGCCATTGATGGTGATCCCTGTCGGACTAAGGCTCAGGCCGGCGGTTGTCGTCACCGTTGAGCTGGAAGAGACGTAACCATTGGCAGATGCGGTCACAACAGCGGAACCGGGCGCCACACCAGACACTTGAGGCTGGGTGGCCGGCGTAGTCTGGCCGCCGGCTATGAACACGCTGCCTTCATTCAACGAAACTTTGGTCGCATCACTGCTGGACAGAGTGATGGTGACGCCATTTTGCGGCGCCGGCGAGGACAGCGAAACGGTAAACGGAACGGACTGTCCCAAGGCCACGGATAAAGTCGGAACTACAGTGATTCCGCCGAACGAGGCAACAGAAACGGAGACTGATGCGCCGGTGATATTTGGGTTGGACGTACTGGCGGCGATCTTTGCCGATCCGATGCCTTTGCCGGTAACCGGAACTGTGACACTCGTCGTGTTCGGCTGAATCGTAACGCTCAGTGGCACAGTCGCAACCGATGTATTGCTGGAGGAGAGATTCACAACGACGGCAGTCGCGGGAGCCGTCGAGATACTCAGTGTAAGATTCTGGGTGCCGTTCAGGCCAATGGTCGGATTCTGTGGCGAGAAACTCAATGCCGCCGATACCTGCACTGTCTGGGTAGCGGTTACATAACCCGGACCAGTGGCGGTTATGGTCGCGCTGCCGAAGGCGACACCCATAACCTGCGGCTGTACCGCCGGCGTGGTCGCACCCGCGGCGATGGACACCGAGTTAGTAACTGTGACTCTGGTTGTATCGCTACTCGATAGAGTGATGGTTTCGCCGCCTGCCGGAGCTGGCGCGGAGAGGGTAACCGCTATGGGAGCGCTTTGCCCGGGCGCCACGGTGACGTTTGGCGCAAGCCCGATGGCCCCAAGAGTAGATACGAGCACAGCGGCTGTTCCATTTGTGTAACCGGGCGACGACGCGGTGAGGGTCACGGATCCGGCGGCAACTCCTGTGAGCGTGAACGTACCGCTGGTTTTCCCCGCGGCGATCGTGACCGTTGTTGGAATAACGGTCGCGGTTGCATCGGAACTCGATTGGAGGGTTACGACCGTATCCGAGCCTGGTGCGGGCGCACTTAGAGTGACGGTTCCCGAGATCGAATGGCCAACGCCAACCCCGGCCGGCAAACTGAGCGAAATACTGGCTGTGCCGACATTAATGGTTCCAGTGCCTGCAAGATAGCCGGAAGCCGTCGCAAGAACACTGCTGGACCCGATGGCTTTAGGCGTGACCTGGACCGTCGCGCTCGTTGCATTTGGCGCGATGTTGACCGTCGACGGCATCTGCACGATGGAGGGATCAAACATCAGGTTGACCGCCACGCCGTTTGGTCCCGCGGCGGGAGTGATGTTCACGCTGAGCGTTCCAGAAGCGTTTAGCAGAATGTTCAACGGCACGGGAGTCAGCGATATCTGCATCTGACTCGCATTAATCGCGACCGTTGTGGGAGGGCTGGAGATCGAGCCGTTGTTTACGATCAGTTGCGCAATGTAGATGCCTGCAACATCGGCGATGAAGGTTGGCGAGGCGGTTGTGGACGACGATAGAGTCGCGGAACTGCCTTGAGGAACGTGCAACAGAGCCCAGAAATAGGTGAGCTGGTTATGACCGGGGTCAAATGAGTTGCTGCCATTCAAAGTAACCTGGCTTCCGGCTGGCACATTCTGGCTCGGCCCAGCCACTGCGGTCGGAGCGGCCGTACCAGTTGTGACGACCACCGTTGACGGAGTACTATTCTGTTGGCCGTCGTTCGTTATGAGCTGCGCGACATATGTACCTGGAAAGTCGATGTAAAGCGTCGGGCTTGCGGTATTCGCGCCCTGTAACGTCGTAATGCTCCCGCTGGGCCGTGACAACAGCGCCCAATGATAGGTCAACGCAAACCCCTGAGGATCCGTTCCGGACCCAGCGAGCGTCGCGGTCGAACCTACCGGCGTCACCTGATCCGATCCCGCATTCGCGGCCGGCGGCAAAAGCCCATTTGTCGTAATGGTTACAGTGGAAGGCGCGCTGTCCACCGTGCCGTCGTTGACAATCAACTGAGCGACATACGTACCTGCCACATCGGCAACAAAGGCCGGCGTAACTGAGCTTGCATCACTAATCGTTGCCGTGCTCTGCGCCGGTGCGGACAATAAGGACCACTTGTAGGTGAGCGGGTTGCCGTTTACATCCGTCGAAGCAGCCGCCGTAAGCTGGACCGTCGAGCCAACCTTCACAAGCTGGTTTGGACCAGCATCCGCGACAGGGGGAGTATTGGTCGTAGAAATTGTAACCGTGGACGGAGCACTGCTCCCGTTGGTATCGGTGACAATCAGTTCTGCGACGTACGTTCCCGGCACGTCCACCATGAACGATGGCATCACGGATGCGTAGGTGGATCCGAAGCTCGCGTAACTATTCTGAGGAACGCTGATCATCGTCCACTGATACGTCAAGGCATTCCCATCGACGTCATACGATTTGCTTCCGTCTAACGTGACCGTCGCGCCGGACGAGACGGTCATGTTCGGTCCCGCATTTGCAACAGGAAGAGAGTTGGTAGTGGCGATTGTTGTGCTCGCCGTGTCGCTTGCCGACCCGTTGTTGACGGTCAGGTTAAGTACATAGGATCCGGCAACATCCGCCACAAAGGAAGGTGTCGCGGCAGTTGTGGCGGACAGACTCGCCTTCGAACCAGCAGGTGTGGAGGCAAACGACCACGAGTAGGTTAGTCCTCCCGTGCCCGCCGCATTCGCAGACTTACTCCCGTCTAAATGAACGGTGCTCCCGACGGTGACGGTCTGATCCGGGCCCGCATTTGCTTTGGGGCTCTGGAGGACGACCTCGATCTGCGACCAGGAAAACGCGACACTCGGGTCGACAATGATCGTGAATGCATCAGTGCTCGTTACAGTAGCGTTCGCCGGAACCGAACCGAAATGGATCGTGTCTTGTCCGGGGACAATGACGACATTTGGCGCCAGGCTCCTCACAGTACCCACGACGTCCGGCGCGGCCGAACCCGCATTTACGAGCTCGGCTTTGTATGTGACGTACCACTGTGTCCGCGTGTAGCGCGCAGTTCCCACATAAGTGTAATTCGAATCAACCGATAGACTGGACCCAGCCGGTTGTGCTGGGCTGACGGTCGCCACGATCAACATGGCGAATATGTTCGCTATCACTGGACACACGAATCGCATGTGAACCTCTCGTTGCCTGTATGTCGCCGTTCTAAACTTGGTCTAGTAATCTTGCCGTCGCACGACACGGCTACGTGCGACGCGCCCGAACACACTGAAAAGCAACGCGAGACCCGCGAGGGTCACGGTCGCCGGTTCGGCAATGACCTGCACTGACACAGGGACAACCGTGCCATGTGCGATCACGCCGAGAGCAACCCCAGTCGGAGAGAACTGAGTGATTGTGTACGCTTGCGAGGCCGGCAAACTGGAGCTTACGGTAGTAAAGTCCACGCTCAGCGGGCCGGTTACAATTGTGTTATCCGAATTGGGGACGATGCCAAAGTCGCCCGGCGATCGGGGCGGAACGTCGGGCTGTTTCAGTACAGTTTGGAAAGCGCTGTCGGCCACGGGATCGGAAAGGCTGCTAAAGTAGGCCGGAACAAAATAGAAATCTAGTTCCTGCATACTCTGAAGCGTAAGGCCGCTTACCGTGTACGAATACTGAAAAACCTGTTGATCATGTGCGTTCACGCCCACGCTGCTGAGCTCGGCAGTGATTGTAGTTGCGTTTACCAGAGCGGGTGCGGCCAAGCAGCTAATAAAAAGCCAAATATAACGTCTCATTCAGACCCTCCGAGCCGACATCTAGGCTATGCGCCCTTCTCGTACCTGCGTTCTTCGTCTCGCCGGTACGGCTACCGCTTCGCTAACTCGTTCGCCGCGGGAGCAGACTTATGCAGTTCCTCTTCTATTGCGGCTTGTAGTTTGTCGAAGCTGAGGGCCCCACTATATGGCTTTCCATTGATGAAGAGGGTTGGTGTTCCCTGAACGCCGAGAGCTTGTGCTTCTTGCGAGGACGTTCGAATTCCGGCGGCGGTAGCACCCGATTGCAGGCATTTATCAAATGCCCCTTCGTCGAGCTTGAGTTCGTGCGCCGCGCTCTTCAGCCCCGCGTCGTCCAGTTGTTTACGGGCGAACAAAGCGTCGTGATATTCCCAATATTTTCCCTGCTGCTCGGCACAGCGGGTCGCTTCGGCGGCCTTCTCGGCATGCGCATGCATCGGCAGCGGCATGTCTTTGAACACGAAGGCTATTTTGCCGCGGTAGGCGGATTCCAATTTATCCAGTTGAGGCTGGGCCTGCTGACAGTAAGGGCACTCGTAATCGGCGTACTCTACGACGACGATTGGGGCTGTTTGCGGGCCTCGGAGCGCTGCATCTTTCAACTCGATCTGTGCCCTGGGCGCGGCAAGCAGCACGGCAACCTGGGATTTGCTGCGCAGCGAGTGCATATATGCAGCTTTTGCCTTCGCGATCCGGCGCTGGCGTAAAGACTCCACGATTTGGGGGCGAACAGCCTCGTACGGGAGGGCTGTATCGACGCCCTCGTAGTAGACGCGCAGCGCTTCCTCGGAGGGGTCCTTTGCGATCGTGCTGTTCACGTGCTTATCCAGCAACTGGTCCACAGTCAGGTTTTCCGCCTTCGCCTGTTCGTCCAGTAAATACTGGTCGACATACCCGTCGATCGCCTTTTTCTGCGCTTCGTAATAGGAACTCCGCGCTGCAAATAGTAGCTGTGGGTCCTTCCGCTCGAGATCGGTAAGGGTTAGCTTGGAGCCATTGATCTCGAGTACGGCGTTGTCCGGCGTCGGGCACACGTCGTTTGAGGCTGCTGAGGCTGCAACCAACAATAACGGGGCTGCAAACACTCCAACCAATAAGAAAGTTTTCTTCATAAAATAAGTCCTAAAGATGACGATCGATTAAAGCAAAATCTTGCGCACTGAGCCGAAGCCGGACACATTGACGGGAGATAGCGCCTCGGGCAGCCGTAGCAATACCGACTACCCGTATGCGCATTTACTGACTACTGCTGTTTGTGTTTACCGAACGGACTTGGTCGCACCCAAGCCGCCCGCTCTGCACGACGAGCAGACACCGGCGCCACTGGCGTTGCCAATGATCGCGCGGCACCGTTGGCCGAGGCTAGCGAGTTCACCAGCGCTCAACGTCGCCGGTGTAAACGCTGTCTCCGTTACACTCATGGTTCCCGAGGGTGACGCATGGAGTGTCGTTCCCCAGGCAGCCAGTCCGGTGGCAAGCGGGGTCGAGTCAACTGCAGTAGCGGAGCCACTGCAACCGGTGCCCGAGCCGCCCGTGCCGGCGAGTGTAGAAACCAGTTTGACCACGACCGAGGTCGGCCGTACGCTGGTTTCGGTGTTGGAGATTAGATCGTTAACGACCGACAGAGAAGCAAGTCCATCGGGCGTCACCAGACAAGAGCAACAAGCTACGAGCTCTTCGCCGGGATCCAGAGCGTAAACGTTCACGCAGATGTTACCGACCGCGCCACCAAATCCAGGACCGTACAAGCTGGCCCCGTTGGCGCCGGTATTCGTCAGGTTGATTACTGAATCACCTGCGCTCAGGTTCGAAGCATACCGAACCTGGAACGGTGAATCGGCCGTAATCGGGTTTTGAGCAAGAGCAACCGTCGCCATACTGGCAGCGGCCGCGAAAACAACAAAGCGAAGTTTGTGCATGAGGGATTCCTCCGACCCCAAACACTAGCACCCTTGTCGTACCCCTCTCAATCCTCCAATCGATATAATCTGAAAGATGTACTGCCGGTTTCATGGGTTCCATAAAAACCGGAATTCTTACTGGGAACACCACGTTTCCAATAAGGCCTTTTTATAGGCTGTAGGAAGTTTTGCCGGTTGCCGTCAGCCGTCTCCGCGGTGCATCCGCCCCTCTTCTAACTACATTCGATTATTCAACTTAGGATGGCGGGATTCCGGAACGTTCGCGAGCTCCGGGAAGTGATTCCCGCGCCCTTCCGTTCATCGTTCTGGCTTATGCGGAAGCGTTAAGACATCAGTTGGGACCACTGCCCACCGGACGACCGTCCGCGTCAACTGTTGGTACTAAGGATCAGCAACTTAGGTATTGGAAAGTTACCAATAGCCCGTATAATTCAAAACGCGGAACCGCAAAGGATGTAATTCGCGAGTTGCGTCAGAGAAATGGTTTATGTACTGCGCAGTTGCTTGTAAGGCACCGTATGGCGGACGATATGACGGCCTGTCGCCTGGCAGACACGGCTGTCTTGAGTTACGCCGGCTTATTCAGCGTGAGCAATACATATGCCCAGAGCTGGTGTAAAAGGAGCAGCAGAAGAGACTTCAGCTATGGTCGTCCTGCAAAAAAGATCGCGGCTGGTGACATTTCACGTATCCGCCGATGAGTATGACTCTCTAATGGCCGCTTGCTTAGAAGCCGGAGCGAGAAGCTTGGCCGCGTATGCGCGCCGTGCGGTGCTGAAACACGCCCAGATGTCCGGTTCTCATGGGGGCACCATACAAGGAGACTTAAACACGCTCGGCAAGACATTGGCTGATCTCGACGCGACGCTCGATATCGCGCGAAAAAAGATCCGGGACATTCTTGGTCCCGAAACGTAGTTCTGCATCACATTCGCACTCTCACGAGCCGCGTTGAGCGGACCTTGCCGCACAAGGCCCAGGGTCTGCGCAGCCGGCTCACGACCCATTACTCGATCTTAGAGGAGAAAGGACTAACTTCAAATAAAATGTGTCTTCCATCTAAATTCGCTCTGTTGACAATCGCAATAGCGCTTTGCGCTCCTTTCGCGGAGGCCGACACCATTCAATTTGCCGGCTTGGGCTTCGCGCTTTCGAATACAAACGGGGACGGCACGGCGTCGGTATCCGGCACCGACAACGCAACACTGACGCTGGTGGGTCCAAATACGGGAAGCGGAGAGCCCGGAGCCACCGATTTAACCGCCATCCTCCCCGCAAGTGGAACGCTCACATTCAAGTGGTCCTATTCTTCCCTCGATACTCCGGGCGGCGACGCCGCGGAGTTTTTTGTCAATGACACGCTCACTCTGTTGTCGGACACCTCCGGAGATTCGGGATCGGAAACGCTTTCCGTGACACGTGGGGACCGGTTTGGGTTCGAAGTGAATTCCGTCGATAACCTTAACGAACCGGGTATTTTAACCGTGACAAATCTAGTCGTTCCCCAAGTCCCAGCGATTCCGGAACCCATGAGTTGGGCACTTCTTTTATTCGGCATTTTTATCCTAAGCGCCTGCAAGAGCGGTAATTTGTTTGCCGTCGCAAGGAGGCTTCGATAATGATTCGCCAAAACTTGTTGCTATCGATTGGGCTTCCATTCGCGTTGGTTCCCGCTGTATTGTTCGGTGCGACCGCCTATTCGGGGTCAAACATCACAGGCTCCTTTACGCTGACGACGACCGTCAATGTCATGCACCTGGCGACGGCAGATGCGTCGAGTGCGGCGTCGACTACCATGCTGCACCAGCTTGGCGCATCGAGAATGCAGATACTTGCAACGGAAGACATAACGCATATCACTTTCAACCATCGGCTCCCGAACCGCCAGTTGTTCGGCGCCCGGCTAGGCCCAATGCTGGGCGCGACCGTTCCCGGTGCGGTCGCCACGCGGTCCCTTTCAATCGTGAACAGCGGAGGAACCAGCTTCAATGGCCTCACCCAATTGGAACAGCGGGACGCGAATCACGGAAATCAGTTCTCAATTGAACCGCCGAATCCCAGCGTGGCGGTCGCAAACGGATACATCCTTGAGGGCGTAAACAATGCTATCCAAATCTACAATACGAGCGGAAAATCACTTCTTCCAGTGGCGCTGTCTACCAACGAACTATTCGGGTTGGCGCCCGGGATCGATCGAAACACGTTTATTTATGGTCCATTTCCGACTGACATGCGGGTGTTCTTTGATGCGGATATACAGAGATGGATCGTTCTGCAGCGAGCTCAAGACGAGGACATGTTCGGCAACAATCTCGCAACATCACATGTATATTTAGCCGTGAGTCAGACGGCAGACCCAACCGGTAACTACAACATATATACGGCAGACACGACCGACCTTCCCAACCCACTCTGTCCCTGTGTCGACGATTATCCCCAGATTGGCGCGGATCGCTACGGATTTTTCATCAGCGCGAATCAGTACAATTCGGACAGTGAGGACTTTGAGGACGCCACAATTATGGCGCTCTCGAAGCAGGATCTTGCCTCCGGCGCCAAAAAGCCGACTGTATTTCGGTTTACTCTCAACTTTAAGACCGGTTACGAGTTCGCGATTCAGCCGGCAACGACGCCGCCGGGCGCCAGCCCATTTCTAGCTTCCGGCGGGGTGGAGTACCTTGCGAGCAGCCTTGCATTAGGCGAGGGAGGAGAAGGCGTTGCCGTCTGGGCCGTTTCGAATACCAGTTCGCTGACAACAACTTCTCCTAAACTAACGCTCACTCAAGTAACGATGCCGACGCTCTCGTACCGACTGCCGAACACGGCGGCGCAGCCGGCCGGGCCTCTCGAATACAACACGAGGGTGCCACAGATCGACGGGGGCGATAACAGGATTCTTTCGCTAACATACGCCGGAGCGCGGCTCTACATGACTCTCTCGACATCGGTCCTTGACGACGGAGGGGACAATGTAACCGGCGGGATTTTACTAGTAGCTGATCCTCTTATTCGGGGGGGCAGTTTCAGCGTGATCCCGCGCAGTCAGAACTATTTTTACGTTAACGGGAATGAGCTGCTGCGGCCAAGCGTAGCGGTGAATCCGTCGGGCAGCGGCGACGTGTCAGCGACTCTAGTCGGCCCGCAATGGTTTCCAAGCGCAGCCTATATTCCGGTGAGTGCGTTCGGTACTCCGACCACTCTGTACGTTTCTGCTCCCGGTACGGCTCCCGAAGACGGGTATTCCACGGATACCTACGGTTATGCCCGATGGGGCGACTACTCGACCGCCGTTGCGGGCGCGGACGGATCGGTCTGGATGGCCGTCGAGTATATTGGCAATCTACCAAGAAGTCAGGTTGCAAACTGGGACACAGCGATTACACACGCTAAACAGTAACTAATTACGTTGCTAAACGTAAGCCCGGGGAGGCGGGCACCAGATGGGGGCAAAGCCAGTTAGGGCGGTGGCCAAGGACCAGGGCAGTCCGGGCCTCCCAAGCGAGGGATTGCTTCTAATAACGGACAAATTCGACGCGGTAGCGGTTGACCCCGGCGCCACGTTGATTCTGAGTCGTGGGCAGGGCGCGTCAAAAATGCAGATCTCCGTTCCTGGCGAGGTACGGAAGGTGCTCAGCGCGGTCAAAGAAGGCGAAATCCCGAACATCAAAGCGCGCTTTCGCGTCAGCAATGCGCTCTACAACTGTAGGGTGTTTCTGCTGCAAAACGTGGGAGAAGGCGCCGAGCATCTTCTGGCTCTGCATATACAAAGGGAGTCGTCGATTGTTGATACGATCCATGTCCTCGCGGCTGACTACAACCTCAGCGACCGCGAACAAGAGGCGCTGGAGGCGATTGCGGCCGGACTCAGCAGTAAGCAAGCGGCGGAGCGGATGCACATTAGCCCTAATACGGTAAAGTCGTTCATCCGCACCGTCATGCTCAAAATGGGCGTCGGATCCAGGGCTGCCATGATCGGTAGGTTACTGGAATACACGAAAAGCAACGGCCATCCAGAGGGCGAGTGGCAAGGCACACGCCGCACGACACGGGGGCAATCGTGGGCCAACGTCCCGGATGAGGAATAACTTCCTCATCCGGGGCACTTAAAACCCACGCTACGTTACCAAGACACCTTGGCTACTGGATTGCCGACGGTGTTGTAATACTCTACAACTACTGTGTGTTGGCCGGGGGTTAGCCACGCCGTCTGATATGACGTGTGATTCATTGGATACTCTGGCCAACTCACGATTTCATTGCCGTCGACGTAGAGGGCCATCGCTCCGGTCATGTTCAGAGTGAAGAAGGTCGCACCGCCAGAGAAGTTGAAGTTACCTTGCCATTTCACAGAGAAGTTGCTCGGTTGAACGGACGGATTCGGGGCCGCCTGGGTCCAATCGAAACTGATTTGAGCGTCACTCCGAACGAGGGCTGGCGTCCCTTGCCAGTCAATATCGTTGTAGTAGCAACCAGTGAAGGCCGAAGTGCCGGGGGTCGAGCAACTCAGGGAACCGGTTCCTGGGGATCCGGACGAGACAGCAGGAGTCCTCACAGCGACAGCGTTGCTTGCGGATGAACTAAGATCGGCGGAATCCACTGCTTTGATCGAATACGTATACCCCATATTGGCCGTGACGGTCCGATCCACGTAGGTGAGTGTATTCCCGGACACTGTGGCAAAGAGGGCGCCGTTCCGCACGACCTGATAGTTCGCGATACCTTCTGCGTCGGCGCTAGCGGTCCACGTGAGGTCTACCTCCGTTGCACTCTTTGCTACGGCCGAAATGAGAGTCGGCGCCGTCGGAGGCTTCGCAGGCGAGGTAGGTTGATTCACTGCAACCGTGGCCGAGGCGGTGGTCGTACCGGCACTGTTCGAAGCGGTAACGTGATAAGTAGTTGTGGCGCTCGGCGCTACTTTCACTGACGTTCCGGTGATGTTCCCGATGCCATTATCGATGCTGACCGTCGAGGCGCCTGAAATAGCCCACGACAAGGTGGTGGTCCCTCCCAGGGCAATCGTCGACGGAGAAGCAAGAAACGACGAAATCACGGGAGCAGACGACGGGCTGCCAGATAATGGTTCGTCGAAATAGCCGCCGAAGTCAGTCGTCCAGTACCAGCCATAATCGGAGTTAGCGCTGTAGGCGCGCGCGATCCCAATGGCGACGAAATTCCCGCCCAGCATATTGGCGCGGTGGGAATATGTGCAATTCCCGGAGGCGTCTGGGTCGCAGGCAGTCAGCCAGCCGTTGAAGACATCCTGCGCCGTGTCATAGCCGGCCGCAATGTTTTCGCCCCAAGGACTATAGGTATAGCCGAATGCGGCGAGTCGTGCGGCGGTGCTACGGTTCAGGCTATCTGTATGACTCATATAATTGTTCGTAGCCATATCAGTACTCATCCACTGGGAGGCTGTTTGCAAGGTCTCGGATACCTTCAAAGCAGCCAGTCCATTCTGTGCTCGATAGTTATTGATGAGAGTCAAAAACGTCGCTTCCTCGGAATCCAAACTAGTTGCGGGAGGTGTGGGCGGAGCAGGCGTGGGGGTTGGAACCGGAGTTGGCGTGGGGCTTGGGCTCGGCGAACTTCCAGATGCAATGCCAGGCTCGTAAGTCCAATACAGCGAGCCATTTGCGTAAACGCATGAGACACCAGCCACATTGGCCGATTTGGCCAGCATGGCTGCTATGTGAAATGTGTCTTGCCAGACGTAATTTACGATGTATGAGTAATCCGTGGTCGCCCACGCGAGATTTTCGCTAACAATCTCATAGCCGATGCTTGCGGCCGTCGTGTCGTAGCCCTGATGAGGATCCCAATTGGGCGATGACGGATTGTTAGCAGCCATATATGCGCTAACTTGAACGGCGCGTATTTCTGCGTCTTTCATACCGAGTTGATTGACGGCTAACGCCGCTACTCCATTCTGTGCTCGATAAGTGTTGATCGCGCTGAACAGGCCATTGATCATGCCGTCGTCGCACCAACTTACGCCCGACGGCAAAGAGACTTGGTGATTAATTGCTTGTGCTTCCGTGACTTGCGGAAGTAAGAATGAAATCAGTAACAAGAGTAAAGGGACACAAAAGTACTTATGATGGTTGTACATATAGAACGAAGTTGTTAAAAGAAAGAAAAACTCTTGGTCGTCGTTAGTTGCCAGCCGCAACCATAACGAAGAGCCTGCTAGGAAACCTCAGGATAAAGGCGATCCGAGGCGATGTCAAACAAAAATTATGGAGGTATAAAGGCCACGCTGGGTTGTGCGTGACGTAGCAGTCACGTACCCCGGGTGAGGACATATTGCAAGAACAAACCCGGCGCGTATGCGGAGGCCCAAGAAGATGCCGGAGGCCCCTCATGCAATTTCGGGCTCGGGGCAGGTCCTAGGGCCTCACTGAAAGTATAGCGTCTTACGCTGGCCCCCAACTTGGGGTGCTCGTAGATCAACGGGCTCGCGATTACGGCTAGGGAAAATGCGGGGAAACGCGAGAGTTTCTGGCCCCAATGCACTCACTCTTTGCTGGAAGGAACATTCCTCAACTTCAGCAACTCTTCACGAGCTTCCGCCGCCGCTTGCCTGAGATCTGGCGCATGCAGATGTCCTTCGCGCTCCAGCGCGTCCCATAGCGCCACTGAACGGTTCCAGTCCTCAATTGCACGATCCATCTGGCCCATCGACTCACGAATGGACGCCCGTCGACCCTCGTAATCGGCGAGCGAAACGCGCGTTGGAACGGCATGCGCATCCAGCGCCAGCAACTCCTGCTGAAGTTGAATAGATCGTTCCATACTCTTCAGTGCGGCGTTCCTGTTGCCAGCCTCCAGAAGCACGGTGGATTGCTCGGCGTAATTCCCGGCAAGCATGGAACGAGTCCGGGCGTCGCGCTCGTCTGTCGCAAGCATCGCTTCGTGAATGGAAATCGCCTGCCGGAAACAAGCGAGCGCTTCCGGAAAACTCTTGGCGGTCCCAAGCGCCACGCCGAGAAAGTGATCAGTTCCTGCCATTTCGAACTGCGTTCGACGGTCGGCCGGGTCGCTACTCAACAAACCGTTCTGAATCTGGAGAGCTTGTCTCAGTTCGGGTATGGCCTCGGCGGGCCGCTCCGCCTGCGCCTCGAGTACCCCGATGCGGTAATGAATGTTCGCCAGTTCGTGTTGGGCATCTCGATCCTTCGGCGCAGCACGGGCGCATTCCTCGCGAATCGGTACTGCCTGGCGATAGAGGCTTGCCGCTTCCGCCCATTGGCCATCCAACCCGAACGTGTAAGCCAAACCACTGTAGGCGGACGCCAGCAACGCTTGATACTTATTGTTTTCCGGGTACTGGCTGACAAGACCTTTGCTCACGTCTAGGGCCCTGCGATCGTAATCCCGCCGTTGGGCGACCGTTGCCACGCGGCCAACGACGTAGCTGCCCATCATGTAATTGGATGCCAGCTCGAATTGCACTTCGGGATCCCGCGGAAACTGCCGGGCCAGTTGCTCACGTATCTTCTTCGCCGACTGATAGGTCTTCAACGCGTCTGCGGGCTTGCCCAGTCCAGCTCCGCCGACGCCGGCGAGGAGATCCGTGAACCGTTCATAGGCCAGAGCCAGAGACTTTTGTGTTTCGCGATCTCCGGGCGCCTCGCGGGCCAGCCCATTTAAGTAGTCGAGCGACTTCGCAAGTAACTCCTGGCGAACGGGGGTTGAACCGGGCAGGCGGGCGATCTCTTTGTGAATGTCGACCAAAAACGATGTCGCCAGTTTTCGGTCGGCGGCCACGCGAAGCGCGAGGCGCTGCGATTCCCGAACTGTGAATACCCCGGCGACGCAAAGTGTAACGGCCACCAATGTTGCCGCGGCCACCGGCAACTGGTGCCGTCCGATGAACTTCTTGGACCGATATAACAGCGAATTGCCGCGTGCGGTAACCGGCCGGCCTTTCAGGTGATTGTCGAGATCCTGTTGGAACTGATCCACGGAACGGTAACGGTGGCTGGGGTCCTTTCGCAAGGCCACCGCCAATATGTTGTCCAGATCTCCGTCCAGCCGTTTCCGCAGCCCTTCGGGAGTCGTACTGCGGCAGCGGCTGATTTGTTCCGTGCTATTGTCGCTGTCGCTTACGACGGCCGCACTTGCATGGGTCGGCTCCTGTTCGCAGATGATGCGCGCGGATTCCGCCCACACCGCGCCCAGCCTATAGGGTCGCCGTCCCGTCAGCAGCTCATATAGCAGGACGCCCAACGCATAAATATCGGAGGCGACCCCCACCGGCTCACCGCGGATCTGCTCAGGGCTCGCATACGCGGGCGTTACCATCCGCACCAGCGTCACTGTTTGGTCGACCGTATCTCCCAAACCCGACGATTCTAGAATTCTGGCAATCCCGAAATCGAGTAGCTTGGGGACGCCGTCGTGAGTCACGAGAATGTTATCGGGCTTCAAATCGCGATGGACGATCAGATTGCGATGCGCATACGCCACGGCGTCGCATACTTTCGAGAGCAGTTCGATGCGCTCGGAGACAGGCAAACTCTTCGAGTCGCAATACTGTGTCAGGGACTTGCCTCGCACGTACTCCATAACGAAGTACAGCAGCCCGTCCTCGGTGGCGCCGCCATCCAGGAAACGCGCGATGTTCGGATGCTCCAGCCTTGCTAAGATCTGCCGCTCGGCTTTGAAACGATCGAGCAGCAATGATTCGTCTGCTTCCCGGCCAATCACCTTGATTGCGACTTCGACTTGAAAATCCTCACCGCCGCCCCGGACAGCTCGATAGACAGTTCCCATCCCGCCGTGACCGATCTCTTCCAGGACCTGATAGGCTCCGATCCGCGTGCGCGACAGGCCGCTCCGCGGGTTCGGAAGTTCTTGCGAAGACTGAAGCTGAGTGAAGAGTGCCCCCTCCGGCGACACTTCCGGGCGCTTCGATTCGTGCGCTCCCTCGTGCATTAGTGATCTTCAGTTTATCGATGAAGCTTTTAGTCGGTGGCCAGCGACTCGAGATTCGTTGAAGTACCGGTCTGCGAAATCGGCTCCTATATGATCAGGTGTTTGGATAATCGACGAAAACCGCTTGGAAATACGATGCGCGCGAGTGTGCTTCACCGGATCAAAGGGTTAGAAGTACGCGAGGTCCTAAAACCTGAGCCTAAAGCAAACGAAGTGTTGGTCCGCGTGTCCGCAGTCGGGCTTTGCGGAACAGATTTCCATATCTATTCCGGAGAAGCCAACTACAACACGGACGAACACGGGCGAACGATCCCGCTCACTGAGCAGCCACAGATCCTGGGACATGAGGTGACGGGCGTAATAGAAGGCGTTGGTTCTGGGGTAACCGATGTCCGCCCTGGAGAGCGCGTGGTGGTGGATCAAGGATTAAACTGCCTCAGCTTGAGCCGCGCATCTCTATGCGAATATTGCGCCACGGGCGACTCCCATCAATGCGAGTTCTATCGCGAGCACGGTATCACTGGATTACCAGGGGGCCTGGCGGAATTTATGGTTCTCCCGGCAGTCAACGTGGTGCGCATCGGGTCAGACCTCGACCCGGTATTTGCCGCATTGAGTGAACCACTTGCCTGCGTCTCTCATTCCATGGCGAGTGTGTTGCGTCTCGCAACCGCCAGGTACAGTTTGCAGGCGGATTCACCCGGTCAACGCGTGAAGACGGTGCTGGTCTTTGGTTCCGGGCCGGCAGGATTGCTGTTCATCCAATATTTGCGCCGCGTGCTCGGATTCGATGGCCTGGTTCTGGTGAGCGAGCCGAATGCGCGGAAGCGACAACTGGCCGCACAGTTCGGAGCTGAGGTCATTGATCCTACGTCGGTAGGTCTGGTTGAGATGGTTAGGGATCGCACGAATGGCCGACTGGCGGAATTCATCATTGAGTCATCCGGTTCGGGTAGAGTTTTCTCCACGATGCCAGGCGTCTTGCGCAAACAAGGAACAGTGCTTCTTTACAGCCATGGGCATGGGGGAGCCGATATGAGCTTATTGAATGCGATTCAGTTTAAGGAACCCGTTTTGGTGTCGCCGGTCGGCGGCTCCGGGGGGTTCGACTCAGACGGCCGTCCCGCGATCTATCGCCAGTCCTTGCGGCTCTTGGAGAGGGGCGTGATCGACGTATCGAGTTTCGTCTCGCACAGGTACAATGCGCTCGAAGACGCGGACCGCGCCTTTTCGGGCGAGTTTCTGAATCCGGATTATGTCAAAGGGGTGGTCCAGCTCGCGTGATGCACTCTCGTGACGGGAGTTCTGAGAGATGAAGTATCCGAAGGTACACAACGCTATGTGGCCAGGACTGGTCGGGAAGGGGCCCGGGGGAGAACCTTTCATTAGCCTGGATACCATGTTGGACCTCACAGCGGCAGTCCGCGTAAATGGAACGGGCTTCGACGGCGTGGATCTCTTTCTGTCGGACCCGCACGTCAGCATCGATTCCAGCAGAGACGACGTGGACCGGCTGGCCGACAAGCTTCGAGCTCGCGGCTTCGCGGCAGGATCGCTGGTCGCACCGGTTTGGGCCGCAACAGGTGGCGGTTCGGCGATGGGCGGCCCAGAGGGTCGGCACCGATTTCTGGAACAGGTCAGAAAGGCATGCCGCATTGGCTCGCTCTTGCGCCGTACGGGTGTTCGCACCTATGGCGTCATCCGGATCGATTCCGCTGCGAGCCCCGAAGAATGGAGGAAAGCTCCGGATGAGAATACGCAGAGAATAGCCGACACGTTCCGGGAAGCGTGCAGCATTGCACAAGACCATGGGGAGAAACTAGCAGCCGAGGGCGAAATCTGCTGGGGAGCTATGCATAGCTGGCGCAGGATGGTCGAATTGCTCGAGATGGTTGATCGCCCCGAAACGCTTGGGTTCCAGGCCGATATGGCACACACGCTCTTGTATGTGATGGGGTACAACGCGCCTGAGGATCGGGTCGTTCCGAAGGACAGCGACTGGAGCGACGACGTCGCGGTTCACGAGGCCCTCAGAAAAGTCGCATCGGCTTTGCGGCCGTGGACGATCGATTTCCATGTGGCGCAAAACGATGGATCGGTTCATGGAGAAGGCTCGCACGACAAGACGGGGCGTCACTGTCTTCCGAACGCGAGTGACGGAAAGCTGGACTTGATCCGAGACTCCGGATTGTGGCTACGAGACGAAAACGGCGACCTTACAAAGAAATGCGAACACATTTGCTGGGATGGGTGCATGTTCCCGAATGCGGTAATGAGTGACACCCAGACTTGGGAATCGATACTGCGTACGATGATCTCTGTGCGGGAGGCGCACGGCTGGAACGCGTGATGCAAAGGCAATCCAGCGTGGTCAGAGTGGGGCTGGTCGGGTATGGCTTCATGGGGCGTATCCACTCGAATGCATATCGGCACGTGAACGCCTTCTTCGATGTCCATCACCGCCCGGAATTAGTTGCGATCTGCGGGCGAGACCGTGAAAAGGCGGAGCAATTTGCAACGCGTTGGGGCTTCGAGACCGTCGAGACGGACTGGGAAGCGCTCGTCAGGCGTCCCGACGTTGACATGATTGATATCGCAAGTCCGAACGACACTCATGCCGAAATTGCAATTGCAGCAGCGCACGCGGGGAAAATGGTGCTCTGCGAAAAGCCGCTGGGGCGGAACCTTGCTGAAGCCGAAGCTATGGTGAATGCGGTCGCCGAAACCGGCGTTCGCAACATGGTCTGGTACAACTATCGGCGCGTGCCTGCGGTAACGCTGGCCAAACAGATCATAGAAGAAGGCAAGTTAGGACGTATCTTCCATTACCGCGCCAAGTTTCTTCAGGACTGGACGATTTCCGCCAAAGTTCCGGTAGGCGGGCAGGCGCTCTGGCGTCTGGATGCCGATGTTGCCGGGAGTGGCGTGACGGGGGATCTGCTGGCGCACTGTATTGACACTGCGCTGTGGCTGAATGGCCCGATTCACAGCGTTTCCGGAATGACGGAGACATTCATCAAGGAGCGATCCAACGCGCTCAGCGGTAAGTCCGAACCGGTGCGGATCGATGACGCGAGCGCGTTCCTTGCACGCTTTGCGAATGGTTCGCTAGCTACCTTCGAAGCCACTCGTTATGCCCGCGGACACAAGGCTTTGTACACCTTCGAGATCAATGGCGAGAACGGATCAATTGCGTGGGATTTGCACGATCTTCACCGGTTGCAGTTCTTCGAGTACTCGGATGACGGGCGACTACGCGGCTGGCGTTCGATACACGTTACGGAAGGCGAGCATCCATACATGAAGAACTGGTGGGTGCCCGGATTGCAGATCGGTTACGAGCATAGTTTCATTCATCAGATGGCCGACTTCCTTCGCGGTTTGGATGAAGATAGTCATCCACAACCCACGTTCAAGGATGCGCTCGAAACAGAGCGGGTCATTGACGCAGTGTTGCGATCTGCGCGCAGCGGCGCATGGGTGCAATGCGCGTGAAGTTCGCCAGCTTTCGTCTTGCGCACCAATATCGCTGGTGCATAGCGGCGACTGCCATGGTTGGGCTGGTTTGGGCGGCTGACTGGCCCATGCCGGCCGGCAATCCGCAGCGGAATGGCTGGGCGGGTTCTGAGCGGGAAATCACGAAGGCCAATGTAGCGAACCTGAAGCTGCTGTACAAATACCAAAGCGACAACGAATCGCGAGGCTCCAATTCCCTCACTAGTCCGATCATCGACGGCAATCTCATCACCTATCGCGGCTTTAAGGAGATGCTGATATTTGCGGGAAGCTCGGACAAGGTCTTTTCGGTGGACGCAGATCTGAACGAATTGATTTGGGAGAGCAATCTGCCGTACGCGGCAGCGAAACCGGCAACAAAAGTCTCGACCGAGACTTGTCCTGGCGGGTTGACGTCGCCGGTCATCACGGCGGGAAGCAGTTCCAACTCACTGCATTTCGCGGCGCTGGCGAGTCGGGCTCCGGCCGCGGCCGGTGTCGCGCGTCCCCATCCAAACCCGTATCTTCCTCCGCTAGAGCAGAGCGTTTATCCGTTGCTGCCAACGACCTTGACGCAACTTAATGCGATCTACACGGTCAGCAGTGATGGCTATCTTCACATTCTGAATAGTTCCACGGGAGAGGATTTGATTCCCTCCGTTCGCTTTGTCCCGCCGAACGCGCGAGTGACGAGTCTGAATGTCCGTGACAACGTGGTTTATGCGACAACGGCAGACAACTGCGACGGATATGGGAATGCTCTGTTCTCGTTGGACATTTTGAATCCCGAAAAGACCGTTCACTCATTTGTCGCGCCGCGCGGCAATTTTGCGGGAAGCGTTGGAACGTCTATTGGCAACGACGGAACGATATACGTGCAGGTGGCGTATCCGAAAGGAAACGATACGAAACACCTCTACGAGAGCGTCATCGCGTTGACGCCAAGAGACCTTCGCGTAAAGGATTACTTCACGCTCGGCAATAAGCCGCTTAAGGCCCTGGCGGGAGCGACGGGCGCCAGCCCAGTTGTATTTTCCTTTCCAGCGCGAGACCTGATCATAGCGGGCGGAAGCGATGGCCGTGTATATCTATTGGACTCCAGATCGCTGGGCGGCGCGGACCATCACACCCCGTTGTTTGCCAGTGCGCAGATCACACAAGAAGGCAAGAAGGGACATCACAGCGGGTTCCGTGGCGTGTTCTCAACCTGGCTGGATGTAGATACAGGGACGAGGCGGTTCTATGTACCGGTAGCAGGCCAGTTGCGGAAACAGTCCGGATTTGGTGTGCAGGATAGAGCAGGTAGCAGTTCGGTCATCGCGTTTGCATTGGGCGGAGATTCCGAGCGCCCAGCCTTGCAGCCACTGTGGGCGTCTGCAACTCGTGCTGAGCCTCTACCAAGCGTCATTGCCGATGGCATGTTATTTTTTGCCTTGCCAGGCAGCGTCGAAGGTTCAAGTGGGATGACTCTGCGCGTTTTAGATGCGATCACAGGGAAAGAACTCAGTGCAGGAGTTGATATCGCGGTACCTCCGGCACAATTCACTGGAATGGCGCTAGCGAATGGCAGAGTGTACATTTCGGGCAGCGATAATGCGGTTTACTGCTTCGGCATACCCGCACAGCAAATTCAATTAACCAGGCAATGAATAAAGCACGAACGTACATCCTTCTTCTCTTGTTTTGTGCGGGCGTACAAGCGGCTGAATGGCTGACCAACGGCGGAGATCCACAGCGTACAAACTGGCAGCGCGACGAGCACATTCTCAATCCCGGGAACGTGAATAAGCTCCAGTTATTGTGGAAAGTAAAGCTGGACAATCAGCCGAGAGAGATGCACTCTTTGTTTCCGCCCTTGATCGCTACAGGTGTTCCGACTGCGAACGGGCCTCGCGAGCTTGCGATTGTGGCAGGAATTTCTGACAACATCTACGCCATCGATGTCGCGACCGGAACCGTTCTCTGGAAAAAGCATTTTGAGTATTCACCGCCGCACGAGGGTACGGGGCTCCAAGCGGGTGACCCTCTTTGTCCCGGTGGACAGACGGCGAGTCCCGTTATCGGCTCTGGGGAGAAAGGCGGGCGGCGGATCATTTACGCTCTGGCGGGAGACGGAGAACTCCACTTTCTCAATCTCGCGGACGGCGAAGAGGTTTGTCCGCCAGTCAAATTCGGGTTCGCAAACGCAAAGGCCTATGCATTAAATTTGTGGCAAGGCGTTCTATACACGACCACTTCACAGAGCTGCAACGGCAGTCCTAATCAAGTCTGGGCGATCAACGTTAATGACCCTAATCCGAAACCGATGACTTTCAATCCGCGCAGCGGCGGATTGTGGGGACGGGAGGGCGCCGCTATCGATTCCACTGGAGTTGCGTGGGCTCCGACGGGAGATGGCGTTTACGATCCGGAGAACCGCACCTTCGGCAACGGTCTGATTGGGGTGAAGGTGGAAGGCCAGCAGATTCTGCTGGAGGACTGGTTCGAGCCAAAGAACTGGTTCTGGCTGCGAAAACGCGATCTGGACATGCAGGTAACTCCCGCGATCTTCGATTTTCACGGACAGGAACTTCTTGCCAGTGGAAGCAAGGCCTGCCGCATTTATTTGCTGGATGCGAGAGCTGCTGGAGGTGAAGACCATCAGACGCCGCTCGACGAGACTCCGCTCATGTGCAATCAAGAAGTGAACTTCGCGTCGGCGGGCATCTGGGGCTCTCTAGCGACTTGGCAGGATGCGAGTGGGACGAGGTGGCTTCTTACGCCTTTCTGGGGCCCCGTGCGGCAGGACTTTCAAGTACCGGTAACTTACGGCCCCGTGACGAATGGAGCTATTGTCGCGATGAAGGTGGAATGGACCGGCGGAACGACGAGGTTAGTCCCGGCGTGGATGTCACGAGATATGAACCGGGCGGAACCTCCTGTTCTCGCGAATGGGATCGTATTCGCATACGGAAGCGGGGAGTACACAGAGCAGGCGTACCGCCAGCGCGGGCTTTACGACTACAGTCCGGAGCGGATCAGGAATTCCACGCATGCAGTTTTGTATGCGCTGGACGCGGAAACCGGGAAGGAACTCTATTCGAGCGGCGACCAGATCACTTCGTTCGTTCACTTCGGTGGATTATCGATTGCAAACGGACACATTTATCTGGGCACGTACGATAGCACCCTGTACTGTTTCGGCTTGCCGGATAAATGAGACTACTCGGAACCGAAGACTTTCAGCCGTATATTTCTTGTTTCGATCTTCATGGCGGCATTTGGGAGGCGATGTACCTGAATACCAATTTCGCCACTCATCTTTCGACCGGAAGTGTCGTTATCGATCAACTCACTCATGAGGCGGCCGTTCCATAGCTGAATCAGAACGTTGCCACGCGCGAGGATCTCGACGTCATTCCAGTCGTTCACCTTTATCAACGACTTGAGTTCCTCGTCGGCGCCCACGCTTCCGATCGCACCCGGTTTTTGGCCATTGGGTATGGTGCTAATTTGCCCGCGAAGGCAGACAAAACCTCGTCCGCGCTCCTCGTAAATCTGACCGGTATATTTCTGTTTAAGGTCGATGTCGGCCTGATAACCTTGCATGACCCACTTCGCGACATCGGGCCTTTCGATGCTGCGGTACTGAATCCCGCTGTTTCCATCGTTCACTCCGGTCAGGCGGTACTGGAGTTTCAGATCAAAGTCAGCGGGCGACCCAGCTTTCCAAATACAGAAGGTATTTTGTTTCGGCTGATGATCAAGCCGCGTTTCACCCACGATGGCGCCATCTGCAACACGCCAGAACTCCGGATCGCAATCCCAGCCGTTCAGTGTCTTCCCGTCGAATATGGGTTTGAAGCCGGTTTCTTCTAGCGGCGGAACGGGCCCCGTTGACGGATGCTGCTGAGCAATCGATCCATGAACTGCCAGTAACAGACATGCGCAAATTGCCAGGAGCGCCGCTGTCGTCTTCCGGTTGTGTTGCGAACGCATATGCGCTCTTCTTCATATCACGAAGCTGCCAGCCGTTCTGATAAATTCAACGCAGACCGGTTTCCTCTAGATATGCGACGGAATCTTCTTTGGCCAATTTGCCTGTCGCTTTTCGCCACGGCGGCCTTTGGACAGACCTTACCTGAAGGGCCGGGCCGAGCTGCAACAATTCGCGTGTGCGGAAAGTGCCACTCGCCCGAGCGCGCGGCCTCGCTGCATCAGCGCCGTTCAGCCTGGGAAGACACGATCATCAAGATGGTGAAATTGGGGGCCCAGGGTTCAGACGAAGAGTTGGAAGCCATTCTGAACTACCTATCGACCAACTTTGGGACGGATGTTCCTGGTCCGATTGATATCAATAAGGCGCGAGCAGTCGACCTCGAGGCGGGCCTATTGCTGAAACGATCTCAAGCGAAGGCAATCGTCGAATATCGGGAAAAGCATGGGCCGTTCGATACTGTTGAGGCGCTTCGCAATGTGCCCGGAATCGATTTTCAAGCAATCGAAGCCAAGAAGTCGCGAATCGTATTTTGAGGCAACAGGGCGGACTATGGCACAGATGAATTACGACGTGTGTGTGATCGGATCAGGGGCGGCTGGTGGAGTCATGACAAAGGAGCTGTGCGAAAGCGGAGCAAAAGTCATTCTGCTCGAAGCCGGCATGTCGGTCCCGCCCGCAAAATTCCGAACGCATTGCTGGCCTTATGAGTTGCGGTTCCGCGGTTTTCGTGGGGAAAAGCAAGAGCCGTTCTATCCAGCAGACCTGCACAACACGATTCGCTACGACACGCAGGAACAGGTGAGCGTAGATCGAATTCGTGTACTGGGCGGCCGTACACTGCACTGGAACGCAGTCGTGCTGCGCTATTCACGTGCGGATTTCCGCGAACGTACGCTGAACGGCATCGAAGAAGACTGGCCTCTGAGTTACGACGAACTGGCGCCGTACTACGACCGCATCGAGCGCATGATTGGGGTGTGCGGAAACGATGATGGGCTGGAGGTGCTGCCGGCCGGCCCATGGTACATGCCGCCTCCGCCGCTGCGCTGTAGCGAGGAAATCCTGAAACGCGCGGTTGCACCGCTCGGAATTCCGGTGATTTCGGTACGCAAAGCACTGCTTACGCGGGACTACGATAACCGGCCGGCCTGCCACTACTGCGGCCATTGTATGGACGGTTGCGATGTGTCGGCCATCTTTTCGACCCCCGGCAGCATGCTGCCCAAAGCGAAGAAGACAGGCAACTTAACTGTGCGGGAAAACGCGGTCGCGCGCGAGATTCTGGTCGATAGAAACGGCCTTGCCCGTGGCGTTTCCATTGTTGATAGAAAAACGAAACAAGAGGAAGAGATCCGGGCGAGCATTGTCGTAGTTTGCTGCGCCACAGTAGAGACGGCAAGATTACTTCTTAATTCCCGATCGTCGCAATATCCGACCGGGTTGGCCAATTCCAGCGACGCCGTCGGAAGATATCTGCACGGGCATTTGGGAGATACCTTTCACGTGTATCTAAAAGAGTTGGAGGGCAGACCGCCAGAAAACCTGGACGGCGCCTTGGACCACGCATTCGTGGTGAGATCCAACACCAAGAGCCCGGCGGGCACGTTTGATTTCCAGGTAAACTATGCCGGCTACATGTATCCATACCAGGCCGGGTATGTGCCTGGCTATGGGGTAGATTTCAAAAAGCGTGTCCGTGAAATGCAGCCGGGGTTTCTAATGATGGGCGGTTTTGGGAAGGTCGCAGCCCGTCCCGAGAACCGGGTCACAGTGGATCCCAATCGACAGGATGTGTACGGCATCCCAACCCCGGTCCTGCAGTTCCGCTTCGGAGATCTGGACAAGGCGGTATGGGCGGAAATGGGGAAGTGCGTGGATGCCATGTGCGACCAGATGAAGTGCGATGTGACGAAGCGGCTAGGAGAACGGCCCAGCGGGTTTGCAAGCCATGAAGTTGGAACGGCGCGCATGGGAAAGGATCCGAAAACTTCAGTCTTAAACAGCTTTTGCCAATCTCACGACGTGAAGAATCTATTCGTCACTGACGGCAGTACGTTCACAACTTCGAGCGAAAAGAATCCGACACTGACGATTATGGCGTTAAGTTTGCGCGCCGCCGATTACATCCGGGAGCAACGACGGCGAGGTGAGCTGTGAGCGAGTACAAATTAGAACGCCGGCAGTTACTCCAGATCGCGTCCGCGAGTCTGTTCGGCGGCAGCTTCCACATAGCCGCCGATATGTGCGATAACGCAAATCATGGCTCGGCAACGGAACCTAAGGCGTACATCGCCCAGTTTTTCACACCTCAGGAATTGGACCTGCTCGATCCAGTAATGGAGGCTATTCTGCCGAGTGACGACCATTCACCTGGTGCGCGTGAGGCTAAAGTGCCGTTATACGCGGATCTGGTCCTTTCAACTAGTCCCGACGACGTGAAACAGGACTGGCGGGCGGGACTGCGGTTACTGGCATTGGAATTGAAACAATCTTCATTGCCGGAGTGGCTTGATAGAGCCTCCGCGAACGAACACGAACCACGGAGTGCACTTGACCTTTTCTTCATCAAGCTGAAACAAACAACCATCGAGGGGTATTACACATCGAGGATCGGGATCCATCAGGAACTTCGATATCAGGGCAACGGCTATCTGAAGGAGTTTAAAGGGTGCACCCATGAAGAACATCGGATGCAAGGAAGCGATTTGCGGAACAGCGATTCTAACGGTTCCGCTGCTCTGGGCAGTGAGCAGACCGCCTGATCTTAGATTCGCAAAGCAACAAATCGACCTCGGAGCGAGTGAGACGTCTGCCTTGGCAGATGTCAACGGGGACGGGAAACTCGATATCATTTCCGGCGAGAACTGGTACGCGGCGCCCAATTGGACGCCTCACAAATTCCGGGAACTTCCGTTCACGAATGGATACGTGGACAATTTCAGCGACCTCCCGCTGGATGTCGACGGCGACGGCCACGTTGATGTCGTGAGTTGTTCGTGGTTTCGAAAGACACTCAGTTGGTGGAGGAACGAAGGAGTAGGAACCTGGACGGAGCACGTGATCGACTCCGGATCGCCTATCGAGTTTGCGTTCTTAGTGGATCTGAACAACGACGGTAAAGCACAAGAGATCTTGCCGGAATTCGGCGATCCCAATACGCCGCTGGCGTGGTTTGAACTTGAACGCGGCCAATTCGTCAAGCATGTGGTCAGTGACAGGAGTTACGGACACGGTATTGGAGCGGGCGACATAAACGGGGATGGCCGGACGGATATCATCACTCCAAAAGGGTGGTTCGAGGCTCCCGCCGATCCGCGGAATGGGAAATGGATCTGGCATGGGGACTTCGATTTGGGGACGACTGGATTCATTTATGCGTTAGACGTGAACGGTGATGGGCGGGCGGATCTGGTGACGAGTTCTGCGCACGATTACGGCATCTTCTGGATGGAGCAGCAAGCTGATCATCAATGGAAGAAGCACATGATCGACGATACGTGGTCTCAGGCACACGCGATGACGATGGTGGATCTGAACAAAGATGGGAAGCCCGATTTTCTGACGGGCAAGCGCTACATGGCCCACGACCACGATCCAGGCGCTCGTGAGCCGCTCGGCATCTATTGGTACGAGTTTCTCCGCAATCAAGACGGAAGCGTTTCGTGGGTGAAACACATTGTGGATTACAGCACTCGTACCGGCGCAGGCATGCAGCTCTCGGTTGCAGATCTGGATGGTGATGGGCGTTTGGATTTTGTGGCTCCGGGCAAGAGCGGTCTGTTCCTTTTTCACGGAATGTCAGGAAAGGAAACACAGCAATGAAGTTTGGCGCGAATACGTTCATCTGGTCGGATCACTTCGGGCCACAGCAGTTTGACCTCCTCCCTCGGTTGAAAGAAGCGGGATTCGATGGCGTGGAGCTTCCTCTTATTCAGCATCCCGTGAGAGAAGATAGTGCGGTTCGGAAAGAACTCGAGCGTGTGGGGTTGGAGTGTACGTTCTGTGCGGTATTGCCTTCCGGCTTTAACACGATCAGCGAAGACGCCTCATTACGGGCGAAAACGGTCGTGCACTGGAAGGACTGTATCCAGGCGGTCGCTGAATCGGGAGGCCATCTGATGGCCGGTCCATTATATGCGCCCGTCGGTTATCTACCGGGACGACGCCGAACCACGGATGAATGGAAGCGGGCAGTCGAAGTGTTCCAAGAGTTGACCTCGATGCTCGATCGATACGACGTGACGCTCGCGATTGAGCCTTTGAATCGATACGAAACCTACTTCCTGAATACGGCTGAAGATGCGGCACGGCTTTGCGGCGACGTTGGCCATCCAAAGGTCGGGATTCTATTCGATACGTATCACGCAAACATCGAGGAAAAGGATGTGAGAGCTGCGATCGAGGCGGCAGGGAGCTGGCTGCGGCATTTCCATTCCTGCGAGAACGATCGTGGAGTACCTGGCAGCGGTCACGTCCGATGGGCCGAAGTCTTCGATGGCCTCATGACGGTCGGATACGACGGCTGGTTGACAATTGAGGGATTCGGGTTTTCACTGGGCGCACTCTCGGCGGCTGCGTCGATCTGGCGAGACTTGGCGCGAACCCCGGATTCCATCGCATTCGACGGATTGCGATTTTTGCGCCAAGCAAGTCAAGCCTCCTTGTCATGAATCAAATCGATTTGAAAGGACGCTGCGCAGTAATTACCGGCGGCGGTCAAGGTATTGGACGCGCCATAGCGCAGCGCTTTCTCGATTCCGGAGCGCACGTATCGCTGTGGGATCGCGATCGGAATCTAGTGTTTGCTACAGCGGAAGAACTCTCCTCCAGCGGCAAAACACACGCGGTGGCAGTCGATGTAGCTGATGCTGCTGCCGTCGAGGAAGCACTGGCATCCACGCTCGATGCATTTCAACGAATCGACATTCTGGTTGCGAATGCAGGGATTACCGGCCCCAACTTGAAGGTATGGGAATATCCTCCAGACGCTTGGCGGCAGGTTATGGAAGTTACTTTAACGGGTGTTTTCCTCTCTTGCCGGGCCGTGGTTCCAACAATGATCCGTCAAAACTATGGCCGGATTGTCGCCGTGGCTTCCATTGCAGGTAAGGAAGGCAATCCAAACGCGTCGGCATATAGTGCGGCTAAAGCGGGCGTGATTGCTCTGACAAAGTCTTTAGGGAAGGAACTGGCCGGTCATAACGTTGCAGTCAATTGCATCACCCCGGCGGCCGCGAAAACGCGAATCTTTGAGCAGATGACGAAAGAGCACATCGACTACATGCTGTCAAAGATTCCGCGAGGCCGGTTCGTCGAGGTTGACGAAATTGCGGCCATGGTTGCGTGGCTTGTATCCGAGGAGAATTCGTTTACAACTGGAGCCGTTTTCGACCTGAGCGGTGGCCGCGCGACTTATTGATCCTGTCGGCTTAGGACGCCGTGGTGACGAGCGGCTGTGAAATTATGGAATGGTCGGTTACTTCGCCGGTTCGGCAAGACTCAGAGTTTTACAACGACTCCGCGACGGCGAAGATAAAACACAGGGATCCAGCAGACGACGACGAACAGGATAGACCAGATGAGTGATCGGTACCCCGCCGAACCGAATGGAGCGGGAATGAATTGGTAAAGAAAAGCGTGAACGGTGCCGTACGCTGGCAGCCGAATGCTATCGAGTACGACCGCAAGCACCTCAGAAAAGACGTAAGCCGTGAGTGCGTTCATACCGAAAGCGAGGACCGGTTCGAGGCTCTTTTTAAGAACGCGCTTGCGATCAACCAACCACCGGAGTAGGACGAAGAGAGCGAGCCCGATCCCTGCCGCATAGAGAACATAAGAACTGGTCCAAAGGCGCTTATTCAGGGGGAAGGTACTGCTCCAGATGAGTCCGCCAGCAATCAGTAGCGTCGCCGCGACTGCCAGCCCTATCTGCTTTCGCGAGTCGGAGACATCACGGCGCGTGCTCCAGATCCCGGTCAGGATACCGATGCACGTGGTCGCAATCGCCGGGATCGTGCTGAGAATGCCCTCTGGATCATAGAAGGAAAAATGGTAACGGTGGGCCTGCGGAATGATAAGCCGGTCGATATAGCTGGCGAGATTGCCGACCGGTGCGAGGACGGGAACCTCAATGCCAGGGTATCCGAATCCCGGAACCGGGATTTGCGTCATGAGCGCCCAGTAACCGGCGAGGCACAGTATTGTCAGAATGGCCACGCCTTTCGGACGCAGATACAGCAGTGCGATTCCAGCAAAGAAATAGCATAGGCCGATGCGCTGCATCACACCGAAAAATCGAAGCGTGGACAGGTGCGGAATCGGAAGGGCGTTCAGGATCAGGCCAATCAGAATGATCAGAAGCGACCTGCGCAGCACCTGAAGTGCGATTTCTCCGCGTCCGATTCCCTTCGCAACACGCGATTGAAATGAGATCGCCGCGGAGATTCCCATGACGAAAAGAAACGTCGGGAAGACGAGGTCCGTGAGGGTGCATCCGTTCCAAACAGAGTGGCGGAGTTGCGCAAACGAGGCCTTGCCGTCACCTGCGTTGTTAACCAGGATCATGAATGCGACGGTGAGTCCGCGAAGCGTATCAATCGATAGGATGCGCGGGCGGATAACCGGAACTGGCGCTGCCGCTGAACCAGGAACGGGAACGGCCGCAGCCGCATTCAAATCCATCGCTTGCAGTCTTCCAGCATACGCTGTGTTTCGGCTACGACGTCATCGACCGGAGCAGTCGGTGCGGGGGTATAAGGGGTTGCCAGCCAGTTTTGTGTCCATTCCTCGAGGGCGGGGCCGCCCTTCCCGGACAGGCCGGCAAAGAATGTGGTCCATCGCGCGGCATAGTAGTCGCGGATCAATCCGCTCCAGAGCCGGGAGGCGTAATCTTCCAATTCCTTCCATCCCCAAAACGTGATGATGAGCCGAGAATTCGAATCATAGTAAGCGGCTTCATCCGGCGATACGGCCCAAGAGCGCGCGTCGTTGACCCATGCTTCAAGGCGCCGGTCGGCGCGCACATGCAATAACGCATCCATTCGATCGAGCATTTCGATTGCCTGGTTTGCCTGAAGATCTCGATCAGTCGCGCGCCCTTCCGTGTGCGCCTGGCAGGCGGAAGCCAAGCGGCGGTCCACGGCGCCCCCGACAGACTGTAGAACCAGTTCGATCAGGTCATTGCGATAAAACTCGGCCGAGCGTAGCTCAGCAGCGCAGGACAGGAACGTTTCGACCGCATCCTGAAACGTTGGGCCGGTGTCGACGTGCTGCGGTTTCGGATCCAGGCTGGGTTCGGCCTGAAAAGCGTGCTTCGTCTTCCAAACTCCGTCTCCGTAGGCGCTCTTCAGCAACAGTTGCCAGGCCTTCGCCATCGCAGGAGGATACGCGCCGTAGCGCGCGCGGCAATAGTCCGGAATCCAGATGTCCAAGTTCACCGCTGAGGACCGCCAGCCCACATCCGTTAACAACTCATACACGACCTCGTTGGTCTGGATACCTTCCATGTCAATGCCCCAGCCGATGAGGTTGCCTCTTTCGGAACTGGCGAGGATGGACGCCGGCTTATTCGCAATCAGCGGCAAATTTCCTTTGACGTTGTTATTACCGCCGAACGTGTGTGCCATTCCGTTGATCCACGGCTGCCCACCGAATGCTCCCAACCGTTGCCACGCGTCCGGTGCATTGTGATATTCAACTTTGTGCACTACGTCCATGTCGCAGGCGTAATCGATTGTGATCAGACGTTCGCGAGGCACTCCGGAAAGGAAGGCCTCGGTCGATTTTCTATCCCAGAATTTCGGGGCATTCGCATACTGCCAGCCCTGCATGACCCAGACACCGTCGGGATCGCCAGCCTGGATACCCGCATAGATGTTGCTCGCAAACTGCTTCAGATCCTCGTAGCGATGGGCTTCGGATACGGGCGGCTGCAGTTCATTGAAAGGGTCGGCGAGGTAATAACCACCGGCGCCGAATTCCCGCTTATAGCTCTCAACGAAACGACGTCCGATCTCGATAAAGAGATCGCGCTCACCGGGATGGAGCAGAAACGTGCGCGTCTCGCGCGGAAGACCCGGGGCGCGGTCCCATAG
Source organism: uncultured Acidobacteriaceae bacterium (assembly GCA_963795905.1). GTDB lineage: Bacteria > Acidobacteriota > Terriglobia > Bryobacterales > Bryobacteraceae > Bog-105. The sequence continues at coordinate 1,018,372 of CAWCJG010000008.1, forward strand.
CAGAGTCGAGATCTTCGCGTGCGGATAGATACGCTTGAACGCTTCGGGAACATGGCCGGCAAAGCCTGGAACGATAGGCGTCATCCCGAGACTGCGCGCGCGACCGAGAATTTGCCTTTGTAATTGCCGTTTCCGATCTATCCAATGCTGCGGCAGCGGGCCATCGAACCGGTTGATATTGCCCATGCGGTGCCACGGAAGGTGCGCCGGCCCGGTTGTAAAGCGGTTCCATTCTTCCCGGCTGACGCCGAAAGAAGACCAGACTTGTTGCCACACAGCCTCCTGACCTTCCAGTGCGAGAGGCATATTGATGCCGTGGAGGGCCATCCAATCGAGTTCACGTTCCCATCGTTCCCAGGGCCAGAACGGAGTTGAGTAGCCAAAGGTGCATGGGTTTAGATATTGCGTGAAGCGATACGGGCAGACGACGCGTTCGTGCGCCTGATCCGGCCACTTTGCCGGCACGTCCACACGCCGTCCGCTCCAGGTGATCATGCCCAGACGGTTCTCACGGAGATATGAGTAGACCCCCCGTAACACCGCGACGGGAGTATCTCCGTAGACCTCGACTTTGCCGCCGGATGCCGAGATCTCGTACACGCTGTGTGCGCCCTCGGATGGAATGTGGCCGAGCTGGAAGTCTTGCGCGCGGTCCCCGAGATAGCGGAACAAAAGATCCCGAGCGGTAGCCAGAGCGTCGCCGCTCCCTGTAGCTGCACGCGCGGCCCGGCTCGTCGCGAAAGCAGCCGCGGAAGCAGCCAAAAACACTCGTCGATTGATCATCTGAGGCAATTAGAAAGCGAGGCGACCGGACGGGCCAGGCAGAAACATGCTCATTCTGCCATACGGACCCACAATCGCCAGGTGTAAATGGCGTATTTCCAAACGATGGGTTCGTTTTTTCAGATCGCGGCCGGGGCCTTAATAGAGCCCGAGCGGAATGTCCTTCGACTCAAAGTAGATCCCCACGGTGACGTGGTTGTCCGGCTTTGCGCCTACTCCGACATATTCGTTGTAGTAAAGGTAGTCGTAGCGAGCGTTGAAACCAACGTGCCGCATCAGATTATATGAGTAAGATGCGTCGAAGCCGCGCGTCTTGCCCGCTCCCACGCCCGCCGGCGTCACGATTCCGGCGATATGCGAGTAAAACGCGCCGAAACTCAAATCCGATCGCCTGAGCTGCCGGTTGAACAGTCCCGTAAAGCCCAGCGTCCTGGATGTCAGAAACTGGCCATTGCCCGGCGTCACAGCTTCCGAACCCGTAAAGTACAGATCCGTGTGCTGCCACTGCTTGCTCAGCGTCAGAGCGAAATACGGAAGATAGTTTGTGCTGTGGTACCGAACCTGCGCAAAGATGGTCTCCGTTTGCCCGCTGGAGTTGACGGCCTGAATCGGGAAGATCACCGCTCCATCTCCCGACGCTCTGGTGCCACCGAGAGAAGCACTTAACGCGATATGGTCTGCGAAGTTGTGCGCGAGCGTGGCATAGGCGCTGTCCACCTGGTTGCTTCCGAAGTTGTGCTGGTATGTGTAGACGCCATGCGAGTACGTTCCGCTGAGCGTCGTTCTCCGCGTAATCCGGTAGTTGGCTCCAAACGAGCCGAAGGTGTCCGAGAAGCCAATCGCCTGGCCATAGTTATAGTGGCTGAGCATATAAGCGCCCGAAAACGTATAGCTCAAGCGATAACTCTGCATGTACGTGGCTCCGACCTGGGTGGACTCGTAGCGGACCTCGGTCGAGTAAGGATTCGTCTGCACGAGGAGCGAAGGGTTATCGATACTCGGGCCTTCGGTGCCGTAAACGGCGCCTTGTTCGTGTAAAATGCCTGCGCTCTCGGCCACATTGACGGCCCATCGCTTGAAATTCTTTTGGTACACAGCGACCAGACTCTGCTCGTTGGCATGACCAAAGTTGTTGAAGTAGTCGCGGTAGGTACCCCGGTAAGACAGCGAAAGCGTCGAGGTGGCCCAGTTATGCACGCCGGAAGCTCCGCCGCCCAAGGCAACGCCGGTGGCAGATCCAGGCTGCAGACCGCCTAAAATGTATTGGCCATTACTGTCGTAATCGACGCCGGCTGTCGCGTAGTAATTAAAAAAGTCGCGCAGCGTTTCGTATGGCTTTTGGAGAATCGGGGGCGCTGTGTTGCCCGGGGCTTGCTGCCCCAACGCCACACTGGCCGGCATTGACAGCGCTAAGAGCAGCCCTAGTTTTCTCAAATGATGCAACCTTTCTATCGACACCTACTGATTTGCGGATTTCAGCAGCAACTCGCGCAACACTGGCATCGGTACCGCGCCTTCCTGCAATGCCGCTTCGTGGAAACGCGCGAGCGAAAACGCGCTGCCCTGCTGCTCGCGGTAACTAGCCCGCAGCCGGTCCCAGGCGCGCCATCCGACGAAATACGTCGGTAGCTGACACGAGGATAGTTTTGCCCGCTGGAGCTTTTTCTCCGCCTCTTCCCGTTCCTGGAATGTGTCGCGAATCATCAAATCCAACGCCTGCTGATCCGTCATGCCCATCGTTTGCAGCTTCACATCCAGAATCGTGTTCGCCACCACACGCAGCATCTGCTTGCCGAAGGTAAGCCGCATCTCGGGGGTATCGTCAAACCCCGAACCGATCAACAATTCTGTGGCGTACACTGCCCATCCCTCCACGTAGGGGGTGTTGCCGAAGATGGCGCGCAACGCCCCTCGCCATTTCGGCTGGACATCGGAAGCATACTCCGCCTGCACATAGTGCCCCGGCATTGCCTCATGGATGGTTAGAATCTTCAAACCCCAAGTGTTGTACTCCCGTAATTTAGATTCGACTCGCTCAGCCGACATGTCGGGAGTAAATGGTGTGATCCAGTAGAATGCCCCGAGTTTCGGTTCTAGTACGGGCGCGGCGGAGAATCCACCCACTCCATAGATGCCGCGCATGAACTCGGGCGTGGGTATCACCTGCAGGTTGTTGCCCTCCGGCAGGGACAACAAGTGCTTTTGCCGCACGAACGCGGTCGCTTCCGCAAGGTCCTTCTTAGCCTGGCCGAAATAAGCGGCGGGCCTCGTGTGGTGCTGAGCGATTTTCTCGAGTACGGCCGAGACAAGCGTATTCAAATCGGCCGGCGGCTTCTGGCCCGGAAACAAATGCGGATACACCGCCAAAGCCTGTTTCCGCATATCCTCCCGAATTTCGCGCAGCTTGGCTTCCGCATCCGCTAATGTCTGCTGGACCCCGTCGCCGGTTGCCAGCGTCAGATCGAACTTCTGGGCGTAGAGTTCTTGCCCGAGCCGCCAATCCGACGGTCTCCTAGTGAGATCGTGCTGCAGAAATCCATTGAAGTCCTTCAGCGCCTCGACCGCTTCCTGGGCGGCTGCATCGTATCGGTGAGCCAGCGCAGCAGGCACCTTTGGCCGCACCTGATGCTCGATCAGATCGATGTTGCCATCGTTTTCCTGCTGCGCCACCGACGACCAGATGGGCGGAGCATCCGTGAGGTTGTGTTCCGCCGTACGCATGAATTCCGGGACCTTCTCGAGGCGCGCTGTGATCTCTTCCATGCGTTTTTCGAGCGGCGCGTAATCGAGGATGAGCGGCGTGTAAATCGCATTACCGATCAGCTCGACGTACATCGTCGGATTGTGCTTATAGGTTTGGATCTTGTCCACGTCAAGCAGGAACGAACGACACTGCAAGCGCACCACCTCGAGGTCGGCGCGGTCTTCCGGTGAAACACCCGCCTGCAGCATCGCTTCGGCCTGCCTGAGGTCGCGCTCGGCCAGCTCGCGTCCCCTTTGAATTCCTGCCGGCGAATAGTCGTCCAGCAACTCGTCGAGATTCACGCCCGCATGCTCGTGGTAGCCCTGCCCGGTCGCCGCGGAGGGACTCAATGCCAGGAAATCCCGCACAAAGTGTTCCGCGAATACCGGGACATCCTGCGTTTGCGCGCAGACCGGCGCCGCCGCAATCGCAAGCGCCGCGAACTTAAGCCAGCGCGATTTCCACCTTTGCCAAGTCTTCAGGTTCTCCATAAGCCGCACCTTTCAGGGTCGCATCGATGTTCCGGCAAAGTCCGGACAGTACGGTACCCGGGCCTACCTCGACGTACCGTTCCACGCCGCGCGCCCGGAGCGCTCGGATCGAATCGGTCCATCGCACGGGATTTGGAATCTGTTCGATCAGGCCGCGCTTTGCTTCGTCCCCGCTGCGCACCTCGGCCGCTTGCCAATTGTTGATCAGCGGGGTTTGCAAATCCGAAAACTCCGCCGCCTCGAGTTCCGGACGCATGCGTTCTTGCGCCGGTTGCATCAGCGGAGAGTGAAACGGAGCGCTCACTGCAAGCTGAACGGCTTTCCTCGCTCCCGCAGCCCGCGCGAGTTCCATCGCTCGCGCAACGGCGCCCGCATGGCCGGCAATCACTACCTGATCCGGCGAGTTTAAGTTAGCGGCCGTGAGCACTTCGCCTTGCGCGGCCTGCTCTAGTACGCCTTCGAGGCGTCCTTCGGGGAGCTTTAAAATCGCCGCCATCGCGCCCACTCCGAGCGGTACCGCTTCCTGCATGAACTGGCCGCGTTTTCTTACAAGCCGCAGGGCATCCTCGAAACGCAGCCCTCCCGCCGCGACCAGTGCCGAATATTCGCCGAGACTATGACCGGCGACCACGACCGGCCGGATGCCTTTGTCGGCCAGCACTCGAAAGGCCGCAGTGGAAACCGCGAGCAACGCGGGCTGCAGATTTTCCGTTTTCTTCAGCTCGTCTTCAGGCCCCTCAAAGCAGAGCTTTGATAAAGAAACATTCAGGATTGCGTCCGCTTCGGCAAAGATCGAGCGCGCAACTTCAAACTCATCTGCCAGCTTCTTACCCATGCCAGCATATTGGGATCCTTGTCCCGGGAAGAGAAAGGCGACTTCACACATCGTCTTCCGCTATCGTACCCGTACCAGGAAAATCTGGCCGAACCTGGTCTGTACCTTTTCCAGCGCTGCCACCATCTGTTTTATAGTGGAGTCAAGGATGAAAAAGAAATCCATCGCCGAGCCTGTTATCTCGCCCGAGATTTTGGCGATGGCAAAGAAGTCCGTCGAGCAGGAAAAGCGTACTCCTCCTCAGCGCTGCGCAGTGTGCGGCGGGTTATCAACTCAGCCGAGCGGTCCTCAGAGCACCGACGACGAGGTGCTGTGTTGGGTTTGCCGACGACTGAAGATCAGCGCGTGGCGCGATTCCGACCAGCAGATGTCTGCGCAGGAATAGTAATCTCCTGATCACACGCCTGCCGGCACGATGTGCCCTGAGGCCCGAGCGCTGTGCTCCAACTCGCGCCGGATGCGCACATGATTGCGCCTCATCATTTCTACAAGCGGCCCCCAAACCGTGTGTACAAGACCGTACTTGATCAGCAAGTGCCAGATCCGATTCGAACGCTTGTATAGATAGGACATGGCGAGATAGGATGGGACGGACTTCCAGTCTTCCGGCCTGCGCCTCCAGATGGACGGGTGCGAGAACAACCGCCTGTAGATCCAGTCATATCCCGCTTCAAGTTCATCTGGGGTCATCCGCTTCGGACGGAAAACGGCGTGGGCTGTGTCGTACAGAGACCAGTCGCGATGCAGTAACCTGCCCTCTGCTTGCATGCGCGAGTACAGCGGCGTGGCTGGATACGGAGTCAGAATATGAAAGGTCGCGCACTCCAATCGGTTCTCTTCCACCCAGTCCGCGGTGCGCGTGAATACACCCTTGTCGTCGTGATCGAACCCGAGCACGAATGAGCCATTCACTTGAATCCCGCAATCGTGCAATAGCCTTACACGGCGCGCGTAGTCAGCGGATCTTGGCGTCTTCTTCCGCGAGTCGATCAGGTTGCCATCATGGAGCGACTCGAATCCAATGAAGACGCCCGTGCAACCGGCGAGCGCCATTTCGCGAACGAGGGCCGCATCGTCCGTGACGTCGATCGTCACTGCGGCGCTCCAGATCTTATCGAGCGGCTTTAGTGCCGCGCACAACGATCGAAGGTAGTCTCTCCGCGATCCCAGATTGTTATCGATGAACACCGCGTACGGTTCGTTGTTGCCTTCCATCTCGGCCGCAACCTGCGCCGGCTCTCGCATCCGGTACGGCATGCGCAGACCGTCCGTCGCGAGATAGCAGAAACTGCAGCGGTTGTGGCATCCGCGCGTGGCAATCAGGCTGCTCGTTGTCAGAAAGCTGTTCCGCGGCAGGATAGACCGTTGCGGAGCAGGATCGAGCCGGTAATCGGTATCGTATGAAGCGTAGTATCGGCTTTGCAGCCGGCCTGCTTCCGCATCGGCAAGAATACGCGGCCACAATTGCACTCCGTCGCCCATCGCGAGGGCATCCGCATGGGGCGCGCATTCGTCCGGACACGACAACACGTGCAAGCCGCCCAAGATCACCTTGCTCCCTCGCGAGCGGAACCAGTACGCCAGTTCAAATGCACGTCTTGCGAACGTCAGATGAACCGTAATCCCGACCACTTCCGGCATCGGATTCCACGGAGGAGGTCCTTGCAAGAGGTTCTCGTCCCAATAACGCAGATGCCAATTCGCGGGAGTCGACGCGGCGAAACTGGTCAGCGCCAGAGTCGGCGTAAGAACGTGCTTGCCGAAACTGGCGTGTGGATCTTTCGAATAAAACGGGTTGATGAGCAAGCAATGCCTTGGGTTTACAGGGCCCGGTGCGATGGCCGGCAATTCAGGGGGCCGCTTCATTTCCGCCGGACACCACAGCCTCTTGCGTGTCATGAAGTACTTTATATCATGAAGTGATTCAACAGACAAGAGAAACCCTGCGTGCGTTTGTCTAAAGGAAGATTAACCGCGCTGGAGGCGTCGAGCATGAAACCCAATGTGCTCCCTGCTGTTCCAACTACCAGGACATGTTTTCATGACCAAACTAACTCAGCACGCCGCGGCGTCGCTTTTGCCATTTTCGTTATTTCTTTTCTTATGCGGGACCAGCCCCGCTTTCGGCCAACATGATGAACATCAGGGGCACGAAGCTCCCCGCGGTGGTGGTCAGGTCGGCCATGGTTATGTTCCGCCACACGGCCCCGAGCCTCATCCGCAACATCAGGATGTTCACCAGGCACACGGGAATGAACAACGGCCGCAGCCACAGGCCCAGCAGCATCCCGTGGAACAGCGCAATTTCCACGACTACGATGGGCACCCGAACGCTCCGCACGTAGACGCGGCGAACGGCCGTTGGGTTGGACACGAAGGTCACGACGAGCGGCTCCACCTCGATCGCCCATGGGAACACGGCCACTTCCGCGGCGGCTTCGGCCCTGGGCATGAATGGCGTCTCACGGGCGGTGGACCGAACCGGTTCTGGTTCAACAACTGGTACTGGAGCGTAGCGCCGATCGACATGGGGTACGTATCCGACTGGAACTGGAACGGCGATCCGATCTACATCTACGAGGACCCGGACGATCCAGGTTGGTATCTGGCGTACAACGCCCGCCTCGGCGTCTATGTTCACGTGATGTACCTGGGATAGCCGGCGCGTTGCAATTGGTGGACAGGCGTGCCCTGTCCACCACGAAGCTGTGAAGAGATCGCTCGGAAACCGCGCATCGTGCAGCGCTGGACTTTGGCACGGTGCAAGTCGCAAGCTTGGCCAACCCTGAGACTCGCCCGCCCAATGGGCGCCGCTACAGAGGGTGCGGTGTTTCCATACCGCATACTGGACAGTAGTGTTCCAGGACATTGAAGAACAACTGATAACCGCCCTAGAACGGCAGCTCGAGCAGCAGTTTGACATCCGCCAGAAGGTAACGTTGGAGCAGCCGAAACAGAGCTCTTTCGGCGAACTGGCGATTCCCGTGGCGTTTCAACTAGCGCGGCAATTGAAGCGTGCTCCGCGTCAAATCGCTGAACAACTCGCATCGTCCCTGGGGCAGATTCGCGGCGTTTCAGGTTTCGAAATTGCCGGGAACGGCTATATCAATGTCCGGCTGGATCGCGCGACCTACGCGGAATCGCTGCTCAACGCCAGTGCGCCGGAGCAAGCGTCCACCGCGTCGAAAATCGTCGTCGAGCACACCAACATCAACCCGAACAAGGCCGCCCACATCGGACATCTGCGGAATGCTGTGCTCGGTGACACCTTCGTTCGCATGTTGCGCGATCGCGGCCGCTGCGTGGAAGTTCAGAATTATATCGACAACACCGGCGTCCAAGTCGCCGATGTTGTCGTCGGCTTTCATTACGTTGAGAACAAAACGCTGAGCGACGTCCGCGCTTTGATCGCCGATTCTGCAAAGCCCTTCGATTACATTTGTTGGGATCTGTACGCGCGCATCTCCGCGCATTATCAGAAGGAACCGTCTTCCCTCGCGTGGCGCGCGGAAACGCTGCACGCGATCGAAGCGGGTGAGGGCGAAATCGCGGAACTCGGACATCTGGTGGCCGACGCCATCGTGAAATGTCACCTCAAGACGATGTACCGTCTGGGCATTGAGTATGATGTGCTGCCCCGCGAGAGCGAAATCCTGCATCTGAAGTTTTGGGCAACCGCATTCGAATTACTGAAACAGCGCGGGGCGATCTTCTTCGAAGAGCAAGGTAAGAACAAAGGCTGCTGGGTGATGCCATCCGCCGCGTTTCGAGAGGCCGGCCAGGAGGGCCCGTCGGAAGAAGAAACCGACGACAGTAAAGTGATCGTGCGCTCGAACGGAACCGTTACCTACGTTGGGAAAGACATCGCATACCAACTCTGGAAGTTCGGATTGCTTGGCAAGGATTTTTTCTACGAGCCGTGGGGCAACTATCCGGATGGGCATGAAGTGTGGGTAACCACGGATCAGCCCTCGGGTACTCGGTCGCCCGGCGTTCGGGCGCGCTTCGCGAGTCTTCAATGTCATCGACTCACGCCAATCCTATTTGCAGGACGTAGTTGTTGCGGGCCTGCGCGCGCTCGGGTTCAACGAACAGGCCGAAGCGTCGGTTCACTTCTCCTATGAAATGGTGGCGCTCTCGCCGCGCACCTGCATCGAAATGGGGATTGAACTTTCGGAAGAAGACAAGCGCCGCCCTTACGTCGAAGTATCGGGCCGCAAGGGCCTGGGCGTTAAAGCGGATGACTTGCTGGACAAGCTGATTGCAACGGCGCTGGCCGAAGTGGAAGATCGACACCCGGAAGCTTCTGCTGAAGAACAGCGCAGCGTGGCCGAACAGATCGCGATCGGAGCGCTTCGGTACTTCATGCTGAAGTTCACGCGGAATTCCGTGATCGCCTTCGACTTCCATGAAGCCCTGAGCTTTGAAGGCGAAACCGGCCCCTATGTGCAATATGCAGCGGTGCGCGCAGCAAACATCCTGCGCAAGTACATCGACCGTGGCTCTGCGTTGCCGGACTTTCGTTCGGTGCTTACCGGCGACCTATTCCGGACTCTTCTTGAATCGGAAGATCTGTGGCAATTGCTACTGCTTGCGTCCAAGTCGGGCAGCGCTATCGAGCGCGCTATCTCGGCTGGCGAACCCGCGCACGTCGCAAAATACGCTTTTCAACTCGCGCAGTCGTTCAACAATTTCTACCACGACACGAACGTGATCGCGGAACCCGATCCGGAACGGCGTAATGCCCTGCTCTGGCTCACCGGCTATGTGCGCTCACAACTCGTGGAAACGCTGTCGGTATTGGGCATTCCGCTTCCTCCATACATGTAAAACTGAAAAGAGACAATGCCCAGTAAGAATAGTTTCGGCGCAGCCGCCACCTTGACGGTAAACGGCAGCGGTTATCAGATCTTTCGCCTTGACGCGTTGGACAAACTGCCCGGAGTCAAGGTTTCGAGAATCCCCTATTCAATTCGGATTCTACTCGAAAACCTGCTGCGATTCGAAGACGATCGCACGGTAAAAGCCTCCGATATAGAATACGTCGCTCAATGGGATCCGAAGACGGCGGCGCGCGAAATCCAATTCCGCCCGGCGCGTATCCTGCTGCAGGACTTCACTGGCGTTCCTTGCGTGGTCGATTTGGCCGCCATGCGGGATGCATTGAAGAAACTGGGCAAAGCGCCGGAACTGGCGAACCCGTTGATCCCGGCCGACCTCGTCATCGATCACTCGGTGCAGGTGGATGCATTCGGCTCCGCGCAGGCTTTCCAGGAAAACGCAATTCTCGAATTCTCACGCAATCAGGAGCGCTACGCATTTCTGCGCTGGGGCCAGCGGGCGTTCAGGAATTTCCGCGTTGTTCCGCCGGACACCGGAATCGTGCACCAGGTCAACCTGGAATATCTCGCTCCAGTCGTCTTCGGCGATGGCGGGCAAGCGTATCCAGACACGTTGATGGGCACCGACTCACACACGACGATGATCAACGGCATTGGCGTGGTCGGCTGGGGAGTAGGCGGCATTGAAGCCGAGGCTTGCATGCTCGGTCAGCCGATCTCGATGCTGCTGCCGCAAGTAGTCGGCTTTAAGCTAAGCGGCAAGCTGCCGGAAGGCGCCACGGCTACCGACCTAGTTCTCACCGTCACGCAGATGCTGCGCAAAAAAGGTGTTGTCGGCAAGTTCGTTGAGTTCTACGGCCCGGGCGTGAGCGCACTTCCGGTGGCCGATCGCGCCACCATCAGTAACATGGCTCCGGAGTATGGCGCGACCATCGGCTTTTTCCCGATTGACGGAGTAACTCTCGATTACCTGCGCCTCACCAACCGTAGTGAAGACCACATCCGTCTTGTGGAAGCCTACGCGAAAGAGCAGGGCCTGTTCCTCAGCGCGGATTCTCCGGATCCTGCCTATTCCGATACGTTGTCTCTCAACCTGGGCGACGTCGTACCTTCACTGGCAGGTCCCAAACGCCCGCAGGATCGGGTTGAACTGCCCGGTGTCAAAGATAACTTCCTTTCCACACTCGCGCGAGAGCCGCATTCGGTTCCGTTGGCCGTTAACAGCCATCACGAAACGTTGCGCGATGGCGCGGTTGTCATCGCCGCCATCACGAGTTGCACCAATACGTCAAATCCATCTGTCCTGGTAGCAGCGGGCTTGCTTGCAAAGAAAGCTGTAGAGCATGGCCTCACTGTCAAGCCGTGGGTCAAGACATCGCTAGCGCCTGGTTCCAAGGTTGTGCTGGATTACTTGAACCATGCGGGTCTCATGCCGTATCTGGAGAAATTGAATTTCCATCTGGTCGGTTATGGGTGCACAACTTGTATCGGCAATAGCGGTCCGCTCCCGGAGAACGTCGCGCACTCCGTGAATGAAGGCAAGCTGAACGTGGCCGCGGTGTTGAGCGGTAACCGTAATTTTGAGGGTCGTGTCAATCCGCTTGTTCGCTCAAATTATCTCGCGTCGCCGCCGCTCGTGGTCGCATACGCACTAGCGGGACGCATCGATATCGACCTTACGCGCGAACCGGTCGGAACCAACAGAGAGGGCAAGGAAGTCTATCTTCGCGATATCTGGCCTTCTTCTGAAGAAGTGGGCCGCGTGGTTGCCGAGTCGGTGAAGACCGAGTTCTTCCGCAAAGAATACTCGGAGGTGTTCACCGGCGATCAGAACTGGAATTCGCTGCACGTGCCCGGCGGTGCGATTTACGACTGGCAGTCCGATTCCACCTACATCAAGCAGGCGCCGTACTTCGAGAATATGGTGGATCCGGCGAACAGCGTGCACGATCTATTGAGTCTGCGCTGCCTCGCCATGCTGGGCGACTCAGTAACTACCGACCACATTTCACCGGCTGGTTCGATCGCTCTGGACGGCCCGGCCGCGAAGTACCTGATCAGCTTGGGCGTAAAGCCGGGCGACTTCAACAGCTACGGCGCGCGGCGCGGCAATCATGAGGTCATGGTCCGCGGCACCTTTGCGAACATTCGGTTGCGAAACCAGATGATTCCGGGCGTTGAGGGAGGCTGGACGCGCCATCTGCCGGATGGCGAAAAGCTCTCGATTTATGACGCTGCCATGCGCTACAAGCAGGAAGGCGTGGGTCTCGTTGTGATCGCGGGAAAAGAGTATGGTTCCGGTTCATCGCGCGACTGGGCGGCAAAGGGCACTCTGCTGCTCGGCGTGAAGGCCGTAATTGCCGAGAGCTTTGAACGCATCCATCGCTCAAACCTTGTCCAGATGGGTGTGCTGCCGTTGCAGTTCACTGGAAACGATACTCGCGAGTCACTCGGATTGACGGGCGAAGAGACCTTCGATCTGCTCGGCATTCCCTCCGCGGTGATCGCGGGCGGCAAGGTCGACGTGATCGCCACCGCTCCTAACGGTAAGCACACCAAGTTTGAAGTAAAAGCGCGCATCGATACGCCGCAAGAGGCAGAATACTATCGCAATGGCGGCATCCTTCCGTACGTGCTGCGCCAACTCGTCGCTTCGGCCGAGCCTACTTCGGCTGCCGTGTAATGAGCGTGTGACACACTAACGACAATGAGAATGCGGGCACCGCTGCTCGTATCGGCGGCCATTATTCATCGTGATGGCCGCGTGCTTGTGGGCCAGCGGAGGAAGGGGGATCGTCATGCGCTCAAATGGGAATTCCCGGGCGGCAAGGTCGAGGCGGGCGAGACTCCGCAGCAGGCGTTAGCGCGCGAACTCCGCGAGGAACTGGCCATCGACGCCGTAATTGGAAGCGAGATCGCCCGCTATGAGCATGACTATCCCAGCGGGAGCCGCGTCCATCTGCTCTTCTTCGCCATCGCCGGTTACGCCGGCAGCCCTACCGGACAAGTCTTCGAACAAATCTGTTGGAAAGATTTGCGGGACCTGCCCGGCCTCGATTTCCTGGAAGGCGATATTGACTTCGTGCGCCGCCTTGCGCGCGGCGAGTTCAATCATCAACTCGCCTAACCTGAAGCCTCAGGCTTCGCCTTCCGATTGCTCTGCGATCGACTCCGTATCCCAGGCGAGGTGCGCAATTCCCGGCTGGCTGAGCAATTCGTCTATGAAGCGGGGGTGTCCCGGATGAGGCCCAGCGGCCGACCATCGAAGCTCATAAGTAAACGTAATTTTGCGCGGCACGCCATCGGCGCGCAGACAACTTGCGGCCACCCGGAACCCTTCGCGTTCGAACATGCCTTTCACTTGCTCCTGATCCGGGAACGGATCGTCGAACGTGAGCGTTAAGCTGCCGCGACGGTCGGTGTGCATGTGATGCTCGACAATTTTCAGGGCCCAGAGCACGAACAGCGCGATGAGGAGAGCGGTCCCTCCGAGCAGGAACATTCCTGCTCCGAAGCAGAAGCCCATCACGGTGACGAACCAGAGCGTCGCGGCGGTCGTGAGACCCACCACGGCATGGCCTTTACGGAGGATCGCGCCAGCGCCGAGAAAGCCCACGCCGGTCAGCACGCCCAGCGGCAGGCGCATAGTGTCCATCGTCGTGAAGAACGAGTTTGTTTTGCCGGTCGTGTTCAGGATGGCGTTGCACAGCAGCATCGCGAACGCGGCCGCCATTGAGACCAGGATGGTCGTACGCAGTCCGGCCGGGCGGTTACTTTTGCCACGGTTCAGGCCTACCAATGCGGAGGCCGCGAGCGCTGCCAAAACGCGTAGCGCGATATCGGCCGGAGTCAGAATGACAGGCATCAGTCGAGATCGAAGGCGCGCTTGGGAGGCGTGCCCGACTTGTCTTCCTTCGCCTGCTTCAGCAGTTCTTCGAACTTATTCTCGCGCACTTTATCGGCGCTGAGATGGGAGGCAAAGCTCTTCTCGAACAGTTCGTTGCGCTTCTCCGCTTCGCCCTTCAAGCCCTGGACGGCCGCCGCCAGATCTTCAATCAGCGGCTTGCGCTCGGGCTCTTTGTGGTGGATCACGGCGTGCGTCTCCGGATCGATCTGCAGGGTGGAACCACAGCAAGGGCAAGCGACTTCAAATAACGAGTTCGGCGAAGCCATACAGGCCATCCTAACGCAACCTGACTGCTATCCTCGGATTGCCGACCGATGAACACGCTGTCCGATACGGTAGTGCATTACGGTTACGCTGGCCTCTTCGTAGCGATGCTGGTAGGCGTATTGGCCGTGCCGATTCCGGTAGAAACGCTATTGGTGGTCGCGGGCGTGCTGGCCGGCCGCGGAAAGCTCAACGTGTTCTTCGCCGGATTCTCGGCGTTGTTCGGCAGTATCGCTGGCAGTTCCGCTCGGCTACCTCATCGGCCTCACTGTTGGCGCATCGCTCCTCACGCGATACGGCAAGTATGTTCGTCTGACACCCGAGTATGTGGAACGCGCGCACCGACTGGTTTCACAGCGCTGGCGAATGGGTGCTGCTCTTCGCGTATTTCGTTACTGGCATCCGTCACCTCGCGGGCCTGTTCGCGGGCATGTCGCGTCTCGAATATCGCACCTATGCTCTCTTCTCTTATGCTGGCGCGGTGATGTGGGTTGCGCTCTTTCTGGGGCTCGGCTACGCTCTCGGGGACCGCTGGGAAAGCGCACTCAATTTCGTGCACCACTACACATATCTGGCGCTGTTGATAGGAGCGATTCTGGCAGGAATTGCCTATCTCGTGAAGAGGCGATTGCGGAGATCAACAGAACCGGTCGATTGATATAGTGGGCGCGCGATGCGAATTCCCGTCACGCTGTTGCTTGCGGCAGTGACCTTGACCGCTGCGACACCGCCTGCTTCCGACATTGATTTCCCACTGCCTAGCCGCGTCTTGCTGTGGCCGAACGGCGCGCCCGAAGCAAAGGGCGATACAGAATTCGACAAGCCGGATCTGACGATCTATCCGATCAATGGCCCGCAGAAAACGCCCACCGGCATTATTGTGTTTCCGGGGGGCGGATACGTGCATCTCGCGGTCGATCACGAAGGCGCGCAGATCGCGGCTTGGCTGAACAGCTACGGCATCACAGCATTTGTCCTGCGGTACCGGCTGGGGCCGAATTATCATCATCCGGTCGAGTTGCATGACGCTCAACGAGCAATTCGTTGGGTCCGGGCGCATGCCCGTGACTATGGGATCGAGCATATCGGTGTCTGGGGCTTCTCTGCGGGCGGGCATTTGGCTTCTTCCGTCGGCACGCATTTCGATTCCGGAAACGCGAGTGCGCAAGATCCGATCGACCATGAAAGTTCGCGGCCTGATTTCCTGATCCTGGCCTATCCGGTAATTACATTTCAGGAGCCGTACCTGCATCGCGGCTCGACGCGAGTCTCTGCTCGGCAAGAATCCGGATCCGGCACTCGTCCGATCTTTATCAAACGAGTTGCAGGTCACGAAGGACACGCCGCCGACGTTTCTATTCCATACCTCGGACGACAACGTGGTACCAGTGCAGAACAGCATCATGTTCTACGATGCATTGCGCAAGGCGGGAGTCGATGCCGAAATGCACATCTTCGAGCACGGTCCGCACGGCGTCGGATCTGGCGCGTGACATGCCAGCGCTGTCGACGTGGCCGGACCTGTTAGCGGATTGGCTACGAGCTCGCGGGTTGCTGTATACGGCGCCCACGAAGTAGGAATTCGCGATTCCCTTCCGCGCCGGTGATCGGGCTGTCGATGATGTCGCTCGAAAATCCGGCCGCTCGCAAGGCGTCGGAAACTTTGTCGCACGCATAACGATGAGCTGACGGATCGCGCACGATGCCGCCGCTGCCTACCAGATCGCGTCCGACTTCAAACTGCGGCTTGACCAGGATGATCCAATCGCCGTCACTGCGAAGTAGCGGCGCGAGCGCCGGAATCAGCAGCGTCACCGAGATAAAGCTGACATCGCAAGCGATGACGATCGACCGATTCTCCGATCTCCTCGCGAGACAGATAGCGCGCATTAACTCGTTCATGCAGGACCACACGAGAATCGCCGCGCAACTTCCAGTCAATCTGCCCGGCGCCGGTATCCACCGCATGCACTCGCGCCGCGCCATGCTGTAGCAGGCAATCCGTAAAGCCACCGGTAGACGTTCCAACATCCATGCAGACGCGCCCGGCCACATCGATCCGAAACTGCTGCAGTGCGTGTTCCAGCTTCAGACCACCGCGGCTGACATAACGAAGCGGCTGCTCGACTTCGATGCGCGCTTCTGGGCCGATGCTGCGCCCGGGCTTATCGGCGCGCTGGCCATCCACACGCACCTTGCCCGCCAGAATCAACGCCTGCGCCTTCTCGCGCGATTCGACGAGATGCCGTTCGACTAACGCGAGATCAAGCCGTTGTTTCAAGCTTTGCGCTGCACGATGAAATCCGCGATCTGGCGCAACCGGTCCGCCCGGTCGTCAAAGATGCGCAGAGCCGAATGCGCCGCAAGACGCTCTTCCTCCGCCATCTTGCGCGACGTTTCCAGTCCGTACACAGCGGGGAAAGTGATCTTCTGCTGCGCCTGATCCTTCCCTGCCGTCTTGCCCAGCGCCTCGGACGATTGTTCGATATCGAGCACATCATCGACGATTTGAAAAGCCAGACCGACGTGCTCGCCGTATTCGGAGAGCGCCGCCAATTCTTGTTCGCTTGCGCCCGCATAGATCGCACCCATACGCACGCTGGCGCGCAGTAAAGCGCCCGTCTTTGCGCGATGGATGGATTCCAGCAACTGGGCCGTCGGCGGCTTGCGTTCACCCTCGATATCGTGCACTTGCCCGCCGATCATACCGCCGACGGTGCCGGATGCGCGCGCAAGTTCTTCGACCAGACGGATCTTGCCGGTGGCTTCAATGTACTCCAGCCGGCCCAGTACTTCGAACGCCAGCGTCAGCAGCGAATCGCCAGCGAGGATCGCCATGGCCTCGCCGAAAACCTTGTGATTGGTCGGGCGACCGCGGCGCAGATCGTCGTTATCAAGCGCCGGCAAATCGTCGTGAATCAGAGAATAGGTGTGAATCAATTCGAGCGTCGCGGCCGCGTTTTCGATTCCAACCGGTGCATCGGATACGGCACGCGCCGCGGCGATGCAAAGAATGGGGCGGATGCGCTTGCCTCCCGCAAAAAGGCTGTAACGCATCGCTTTGTGAATCGATGTCGGTTCGACGGTTTCGGCAGGCACCCACTGATCCAGCACGCGATCGATCTCGCGCACCTGCTCTGCCAGGAAACTGCGCAGGTCCGTCTGCGTCCCCTGTGTCATCGTCCCGTCTTCTCCGGATCGAACGGAACGGGAGTGACCTCGTTGCCGCGCTTCATAAGAATCTCGACGCGCGTTTCCGCGGCCTCGAGCTGCCGTTTGCATTCACCGCTCAGGGCCATTCCCTGCTCGAACAACTCTAGAGTTTTCTCCAGCGGCAGATCGCCCTTCTCGAGCTCTTTGACTATGCGCTCCAGCTCATTCAGCCCGGCTTCGAAATTCAGCGGGGGCGCTTTTTCCTCTGGCATTGATCCTCATTTTAGCGGCTTTACTATTCTTTACATTCCGGGCTTACGCGGTTCGGCCTGTGATCCGTCATGTATGTAGGAGGCCGATTTGATGGAGACCGTCAGGCAGGGCGCGCCAGAAGATTTCGCCAGCGATTTACACGGGCAGACTTATACGACCGCGAAAACGATCGCGGCAATTCAGTCGTGCGCGCCTGGTTTAGCACCGTGCGGTCCCGTTGTGCAGTTGCCGAGGGACACGAAATTGCTCGTTATCGGACCCGGATTCCATAACGATCTGGTAAAAGTGCGCTCGAACACCGGCTCGTACTTCGTGTTCCGGGAAGACCTTTTGTAGGACCATTATGCGGCTACTCGAATTCGTTCAAATTTGCCTGCTCCGGTTTTTCGAACAGATCCGCCGCGAATCGCGCCTGCTGCGTGCGGACTGGTAACGGCTTTACAAACTCTTGACAAAAAAGCAGGTGGCCGGCCACGCGCACTTTACATAAATCCGCTGAACTGGTCATGAGATGAACCTAGTCCTTCGTGTTTTGACCGTGCTCGGCATGGGCGCAGTTCTAATGCATGCACAAGGCGCGCCCCCTCCGCGATGGGCCACTCGGTCCACCACCAGGGGAAACAGCAGGAGGCGCAACCGCCGCCCCCAGCCAAGCACATACTGAATCACCTGGCCAAGACGCTCAAATTGACGGATGATCAGAAGACGAACGTCAAGCAAATTCTAGATAACGAGCAGCAGGAACTCGAAGCGTTGCGGAAATCCAAAGTGACCGGCGACGACCGTCTTCAAAAGCTGTCGAGTATCGAAGGGAAAAGCTGGTCCGCAATTCGCCTCTTATTAACGGCCGAACAACAGAAGAAGTTCGACGTCCTGATTAAAAAGATGGCGGAGCAACGCGAGCGTCAGGCGCGAGGGGATGGGGACGACATGCCGCCTCCGCCGCCGGATGGTCCTCCGCCGGGCGGCCCACCTCCGGGTGGCGGCGGACCTCCCTAATGGTTTCTCGTTGATCGAGAACAGTGAATGGCCCCGGTCGGTCCGCCTATCGGCTGCATTAAAGAATAATCCACCGGCTTTTATCGTCTGTTAAGCCAAGGTCACTTACCGTGAAACGCTTTGCGCCGTTTATTCGTCTCACGCAAGCCGATGGCATATCGATGTCGGAAGCTCACGGTGATTGCCAGCCTGCTGCCCTGTTTCACAAGCAGCCTGATATCACAGGAATCAGCTTCCGTCCCGAAGCAACTCCCAGTTCACCTGCAAGTGGCCGCTGGAACTCCGCTGAGGCTCTACATTACCAAGCGCGTCCCCTATCGGGTGGGCGAAGCCGTGGAAGCAAAGCTCGCTTGAGCCGGTCTGGGCGTTCGATCGCATAGTTATTCCAGCAGGCAGCACGGTTGAAGGCAAAGTAGTCGAACTCGATTGGGTCCCCAAAATGGTGCGCGCCCGAGCGGTCGTTAGCGGCGATTTTACGCCGTTGAAACGTGCTCAGGTCCGTTTTACAAGGTTGGGTCTGCCGGATGGACACACTACTCTGCTTCAGACAGAAGAATCCGTCGGCCTGCCCATCTTTTACAGTCCACCGCGGCCCTCTAAACAGTCGAAAAAACCCAAGCCCTCCGTCGAATTCGGGCCGTGCTTAAGCAGATTTTGGGGCAACAAGTCCGTAGCCAAATAAACGCTCAGGCGAATGCCCGGTCGCGCGGTCTTTACGATTTTATTCGTGGGCCGAATAAACGGGAATGGCTAGAAAACTTCCTGCTTTCCAAGCTTCCCTATCATCCCCAGTGGTATCGGACGCGCACTCGTTTTGATGCACTCTTGTCACAACCACTCGATTTTGGAACTGTAGAGATCGCGTCCAGCGAACTCGCCCCGCCGGGCACTCCTGCGCCAGCCGGGTTCTATCGGGCAAATTGCACTGCAGACTACGATCAGCTCTTCGGATGCCCACGTCGGCGATCCCATGCAAGGCGTTTTGTCCCAGCCGCTGTTCACGCCTCAGCATAAACTTTTATTGCCGCAGGGCACGCGCTTCACGGGACGAGTCACATTATCACAGCGCGCGCGCCTCTTTCACCGGGGAGGAAAACTGCGATTTGCTATCGAAGAAGTGGATATCCCTGAGAACGAAGCCGCACGGGACGCCGCGCACAACCTTTCACCAGGCTCGCCAACCGGTTCAGGGGCAACTCTTGTCGGTCGAAGCAGATCCGAAAGCGGTCAAAGTGGACTCGGAGGGAACTGCGGCCGCAACGGAATCAAAAACTCGTCTGCTCCGCCCCGTGATAGCTGCGCTAATTGCAACAAAGTCTATGGACAACGACACCGGCAAGCAAACTGCGTCCGGGACGGGGAATCCGAATACAGCCGGTCGGTCTCTAGGTGGCTTCTCGGGTTTCGGTTTGTTCGGAACGTTAGCAGCGCGTGGACCACGCTACATAGGCGCGACACTTGGCTTTTACGGGTTGGCCTGGTCGGTATATTCCAACATCATTTCACGCGGGAACGAAATAACATTCCAGAAAAATACAGCCATCACTATCCAGTTTGGGGCTCCACGTAAGAAATAAGCGTGATTCGGTCCGCACTCCGATTACTTGATCTGGATTGGTTCGAGCTTGCCGAAGCGTTCCTGCTCGGCTTTCATACCGTCACGGCGCTGGGCTTCGTTGATCTGGCGGGTTCGTTCGGCCATTTCGCGCGCCTTTTCCGTTTCTCCGGTTCTCGCGTAAAGGCGGCTCAGTTGATAA
Source organism: uncultured Acidobacteriaceae bacterium (assembly GCA_963795905.1). GTDB lineage: Bacteria > Acidobacteriota > Terriglobia > Bryobacterales > Bryobacteraceae > Bog-105. Next base: position 1,038,418 of record CAWCJG010000008.1, read on the forward strand.
CAGGCACTGGCATTGCTTGAATTCAGACGCACGGCTTCTTCGTACTCCGCGCGTGCTGCCTTCAAATTGCCCACCGCGCTATACGATTTACCGAGTAAGTAGTGCGTTTCCGATTCGCCCCGATTCATGCGAGCGGCTTCTTCAAGTGGGGAGATCGCTTCGGAATAGTGCTCAAGCCGCACTAACGCCAATCCATAGTAGTAGTCAAGCATTGCATCCGGGGCAAGCTTGTCGCGGGCGGAGGCCAATTCGTTTGCGGCGTCCTGGTCGCGTCGTTGCCGTAAATATGTTTGTGCGACAGCCACATGGCCGAGGGCGACGGCTGGGTTGCTCGCAATGGCCTTTTGAAACGTTTGGCGTGCCTGGTCAACTTTGCCCTGCATCATTTCTAAGGATCCAAGGCGGATTGTAAGTGCGTAATCTCCGTTCAACCGGCGTAACCCTTCTTCGATAAACCGCTCCGATTCGTCATAGCGATTCAAATCGATTAACAATCGACTGTAGTCGAGATAGTAATCCTGATTCGCGGGATCGGCATTGACTGCATCGCGATAGGAGGCGAGTGCCTGTTCTCGGCGGCCATCAGCTTCGTAAGCCATTCCTAGGAGATCAAGGGCAGCAGCATTTTTTGGCTGCAGTGACGTAAGGTTACTCAACGTATGAACCGCTTCGTCCGGCCGCTTTGCTGCAAGCAAGGCCAAACCGAGATTGTACTGATTCGCCCATCGTCCGGGGTCGGCCGCCGCTAGGTCGCGGAACTCGGCAATGGCCTGCTCGGCCCGTCCGGCGCGCAGATCGTCTTCCGCTGTCTGCAGAGTTACGTGCTTGTCTTGCGAACCGTCGCCGTAGAATCCGGCGGCGTTCTTTGATGCGACGCACTTCAGCAAATGATGCGTTCGCCTCGGCCTCTTTCCCGAGCCGCTTGTAAATCATGCCGAGCAGGTAATGCACTTCACCGTCGGGATCATCCCCAAGAGCTTTTGCAAATTCCCGCTCGGCTTCTACGTAGTCATGCTGTTGTTCGAATGCTTTTCCAAGTTCCCGATGTGCGCGCAGCAAGCTCGGTTTCAATTGCAAGGCATGCTCCAGGTAGGGGATCGCCCGGTCGGGTTGATGCTGAATGACCAGAATCGATCCCTCGGCGGCGCTGGCCTCAGCATAGCCAGGATTCAAGCGAAGCTCGTTCTGAAACTCGGCGACCGCCTGGTCCTGCTTGTTCATGTTCCAGAGGAGCTCGCCCATGGCGAAATGCAGACCTACTATCCCGGGCGTCGCCTTCGCGGCTTTGAAATATTCAGCCAACCCTTCAGCGTCCTTGCTTTGCTCGGCTAGAATCTGGCCATAGAGCTGGTGGGTGCGAGCCGAATCGGGGTCTTTTCCAGCATGGTCGACAACACCGCCATCGTCTCTTCGCGACACCGCTCCGCGCTGGCGTCGTGTCCGCGCGACTGCTCTTCATTCGCGAAGTTCCGCAATGCCTGACCAAGCAGGAAAAGTACATCCGGATCGGATGGAAATGCCCTGGCGGCCTCGCGCAGTTCCGACAGGGCATCGGTTTCGCTGCCTGCATCCCACAGCGCGGTACATAACCAAGTACGTGCGATCTCGTTTGCGGGCTCTTGTTTTATGGCGCGCCGAAGATAGGGGACGGCCCGCGAGGCTTGCCCGAGCTTCGCGTAATCGATTCCAAGGAAAAGATTCGCGCCCCGCAGATCCGGCTTCGCAGCGAGTGCTTTCTCAAAGGCTCGCGCCGATTCGGCGTATCGACCTTGTAGGTGATAGACCAGTCCCAGGTTTGCTTCGGCTTCCGGGAGACCCGGTGCGAGCCGCAGAACAGCCTGGTAGCTTCGAACAGCTTCATCGAAATGACCTGCAGCCTGCGCCCGCTGACCGGCGGCAAAGTCACGACTCAGTTCAGAATCCGCATCTTGCCCGTTCCCAGTCACCGCGAATGCAGCACACAGAATCCCAATGCAGAAAGCGCGCCGGACCAAGCAATACCTCTAAAAGTTCAGACGAAGGCTGATTTGGGCTGTTCGATTCCCTGCTACGCCGGTAAATGTACCAAACTTCGGATCGGTCACGGTGTTATCGATCGTAGTAAAGCGATGCCGATTGAGCGTGTCGAATGTCTCTAACCGCAGAGTAGCGTTGAACCGTTCCACAATTGCAAAGTTCTTTTCCAAGGAGATATCCTCATCCAGGTTATTCCGTGCGCGGATATTCATCACCCGCGCCGCATCGCCGAACGTATAGCTTGCGGGCTGGGCGAACGCCGCCGGATTGAATGCATAGATCTGCCCGAAATTGGACGACGTGTTGTGGTAATTCAGACTGACGCCTGGAACAACATTCACGCGGCAGGATGGGCTGAACAATCCGGTTGTATAACCACCGCCGCAATTAATCGAGATAGGATAGCCACTTTCATATGTGTGAATCGCTGCCACCTTCCATCCGCCGACTACCGCGTTTACAACCCCGCCCCGGCTCAAGAGAGGTTTTCCTTTTCCAAAAGGCAGATCGTATGAGTAACTCAAAACAACCCACTGTGGAACATCCTGAGCGCTGAGAGCTTTTTCCGCCGTGGCGTTGTAGCTATTCTGAATATTGGCCTGGTCTTGGTTGTTCCAACCGCCCTCCGGCGGATAGGCGCCATCCGCATTGGTCAAGGTTTTTGACCAGGCATAACTCGCTAACATGGTAAATCCGTTCGAGAAACGTTTTTGTACTTTCGCTTGCAGCGCTTCGTAGGTGTAAAAGCCGAACGGGTTCCCAAAAGAAGAGTTGTCCAGGTTGAAGTCAGTGTATTGGGGATATGGCCGCAAAGCCTGCGCTACGGTTGCCTGACTGCCCCAGTCGGCGACAAAGCTAGCGTAAGGAATTGGAACCGGTGTCTGCCCGGCGCATCGCGGGTCAGTAGTCTGCTTGCTGACCAACACCGAGAGGCAAGGACCCTTGGACATATAGGCGGGATTGACTTGATTTGGCGCCCGCAATTCCGCCTGCAGATGATCGCCATGCGCGCCCACGTAGCCGACCTCGAACATGAAATCCTTGCTGATCTGGTGTTGAAGATCGAAAGTCCAGTTCTGAATCCGTCCAGGCTCGGCGGTGGGAGACAGAATCGCGCTGGGTGAACCGCCACTAGCGCCGTTCGACACGGTAGGACTGAGGAACGGCGGCAGCGCACACGGATAGCCGGTCATCTGTCCGGGCTGTATGACTGGCGCAGTTGTGCTGCTCGCGGCGGCAAGGCGGCAGGAATTCGAAAACCCCGTGCTGTCTGTTTGCGCGAAGCCATTGACAATCACAGGCGAATAATAAATGCCGTATGCGCTGCGAAGGACGGTACTCGGCGTCATCTGGTAGGCCAAGCCGACGCGCGGACCGAGCGCCTTCCAATAAGTATTTTGCGGCGAATTCCGTCCGCTCAGCCCGGCGCCCGATCCAGCGAATACGTACGCTCCCGGTAGACCGCCGGCCCCCGGGTTCGGCGCGGTGAGATCCAGCCAAGACTGCCGCTCATGCGCCTCCGATACGGGCGTGGCGACATCCCAACGCAAGCCGAGGTTCAACGTGAGCCGTTTTGTCACCTTGAAGTCGTCCTGGGCGTACGCGCCGTAATAATGCGTACGCATGCCGATATCCTGCGGCGTCGGAATCCATGCACCGTTTGCAGCGCCGAGCAAAAGGCTCGCGTAAGCGAAACCTGAGTTCGGGTCAAGCAGATTAGATGTCTGGGTGGCGTTGAACAAGAAGCGTCCCGAAGAATAGGCTAGTTGATTGGTATCGAATTCGAGGAGGCGTGCGTCAATGCCGAACTTCAGGCTGTGTTTTCCCCTGACCCAGCTCAGGTTTTCCGAATACTCATAGTCGTTATCGATGAAGTACGAATCGCCACTGTCGGGATCGGTTGTGACACCGGACGCGAGAAAGGATGGCAATTGCGCGGCGCTCACGCCCTTCAGTCCTATCTGAGCAGCCAAATTCTTGCCCAGGGTGGGAATCATGTCTACCTCGGCTCGCCAGGTCCGGGAAAAGCCGGCATTGAATTGATTCACGATCGTCGGACTGATTGTATACGCGTAGTTCAGCCTTACATAGTCTGTGTGCTGGCTGGGGTTCTCCGTCGTAAAAATGGCGCCTAGAGTAGAGGTTGAAATAAGCGGACGATTATCGTAGCTATAGCTGCCCGAAAACTTTTGCTTCTGAGTCAAATACTCGTCGATCTTTGCCGTCCATAAGTTCGCCTGGGTTGTCGTGACGGTGTTTTGAAGAAAGTTGTTGTAAGTCGACGTATTCTGCGCTTTTGGGAAGTAGGATAGGGCTTTCGCAACTACCGGCTCTATCCTGTTTTGAGGGATTTGATTGTTCAGAAAAGGCTGGCACGGACCAGGGGTACACGTGGTCCAGTCATACAGTTGGTGTGCCGGGTAGGTGATGCCGAGTGATGTAGTTGGCACTAAGAGATCCGAAAAGTCGCCGGTGTTCCAGGCTGCGTCCGGGACTGTCGCGTACCCCGTCCCGCCGGTCTTATACCTGTAGATCTCGGCGTTGAACATGAAGAACGTTTTATTCCGTCCGTCATACAGCTTTGGTATCCAGACGGGACCTGCGACTTCGAACCCACCATCTTTCTGTGAATCGAGACCCCTTGGCTGGCCGGCGTAGTTATTGCCAAAGCTGTTGGCATCAAAAATCTTGTCGCGCAGAATGCCATACGCTGTCCCATGCAATTCGTTAGTGCCGGATTTGGTGACCAGATCTACGATGCCGCCCGTGGCGCGACCGTATTCGGCGGGGAATGTCGCGGTCAGTACTTTGAATTCGGCGACTGCATCGGTTCCCACTCCATAGTTCATCTGCAGATTTGGATGCGTCAACGAAACACTCGCGCCATCCAAGAGCACATCCGTGCCTCCCTCCTGGCCGCCGTTGATCTTGAACGAGAGTTGGCTGGTTGGCGTATTGGGCAGGTTGCCGGTGAAACCCGGCGTTAGCTCAATAAACTGGACGGGGTTCCGGACTTGTCCGGAAACCTGTAACGGCAAATCCGAGATGAGGTGCGGGCTGACCTCAGTACCGATTTCAGACGTGTCGCTTTCCACTTGTTTGATGTCCGCGTGAACCTCGATAGTTTGCGAGGTGGCTCCCACCTGGAGCGCAACGTTCAGAGCTGTTGTAGTCGCGGCAGCAATGGTGATGGCCTGCTGTGTCGATTGCTTGAATCCTGAGGCTGTAGTCGCGAGCGTATAAGTGCCGGGCGGCAAGCCGGGGATGGTGTAAGAGCCGGAGTCCGTAGTGACGGTGCTCCACTGTCCGCCAGTGGCGTCATTTGTAAGGGTGAGTTTTGCGGACGAAACAGGCGCCCCGCTCGGATCGCTGATGATCCCGGTGAGCGTGCCACCCGCTTGCGCCCGAAGCAGTGCTGCCGTGAACAAGACCAGGCAGAGCGATACCGCCCACCTTAAGGTTAGAGGGGTCGCATTCGACCGAGACATATTGACTCCCTGACAACGAGATCGGAAAGAGCAAAGATCTAGCGGGAATTGTGCGCGAGGCTGCGATGCCGGAACAAGTTATTTTACGGTTAACTTTGCTGTAGGCCCGTAGTTTAGCGGACAGCTATGATCTCGGGATAAGCAAAGCCGTCTGGGATTGAAGTAAGCTTGATCACGGCTTCAAACGGTCGCACGGGAGTGCCCGGTTTGTGCCCCAGCCTGCGGAAGAGGGTTGCCAGCTTCTCGGGATTCGTGAGGACGTCGCCAATCGCGGCTGTGCCCTCCATGCTCAATCCTTCAACGATAAGGATTTGACCGTTGCCCGACAGGTTCGGAACCAGCGCAGCGACACCGTAAGTTACCATCTGCTGCTTTTCTGCGCCATCGCTATCGAAACGGCTTCCGATGGAAAAGTCGGACGGTTCACCCGGACGCGGTGTTTTGTTGTGGAAGTTCGGCGCGCCCGTTTGACCATCCACTGAGAGAACGAAATTCATACGCGATTCAAACAACCCGACCCAGGGATTGGAGCGGCGGCTGCCGAGCAGGACCACATTATTTGTCCGCAATTCGCCAGCGGTCATATCGCGCGCGTAGCGATGCTTAATCTGGCCGTGCAACAATCTGCCGACCTCTGCTGTCTCTAGCGCCACGCTCACATCCGCAGGACTGGTACACAGCCGGGCGGCCACTTCCTTCATTCGCGGATCGCCCGTGTTTACCTGGATGAACTTGCGCGTCATGTAATCGCCTAGATCGATACTCTGGCCAGTGATGTCTTGCCAGAGCGCGAAGCTCGAGTCCGCCGACACGACGGTAGGTTCGCGCCCCCCGTCGAAGAAAGGTGCCCAAAGATCACGAATAGGCGTTGCAACGGGACCTACCTTGCCTTGTTGCGGGGTTCGACCGGCAAGCACTAATTGAAAAACGCATGCTGCCGCCAAAACGCAAACCAGGCTCCAAGGAACCCACGCCGGCACAGCAGGTTTCGCCCAGGAGGTAACGGTTTCAGCTGCTACGGGATTCGGTAAAGGGGCCGGCCGGGGCATGAAGAGCGGCACATAGCTGCCCTTTGGGATCGTGATGATGATCGGCTCGGCGGCTCCTTCCGCGCTGAAGTGTTTTGCGAGCTTCTGTCGTAGTTCGTGTGCGCGCACGCGTACGATATTGTCGGCGGCCGGATCGTAATCGGCTCTGCGGCCAAGTACTTCGCTTCCAATACGCTGTTCCTTGATCGCCTCAAGATCTCCGGAAATAGCGTGATCCGTAACGAACTGCAGAAAGGCTTGCAGAGCCCGCGACGAGGAAATAGATGAACTCTCGAGCACCCGGCGCACGAGGTCACGTTTCTGCTTTTCTGTGATCTCAAAGCCCGAAGCGATCAAACACGAATCTCCCGAGTCGAAAGGCGATGACGAAGGAGAGTATATCGCGAACAGCTTGCGCCGGACTCGGCCGTCTGTTTACCGTGAACTTAACAGTAATCGCACCTTTTACGGGAACGCATTCCCTGGAACAATGGCTTTTTACTTGAGGTGTGTACGAAGCCTTCTACCGTGATCGCGTGCGGCCTGTTACTATGCGGGACCCTGGGCGTCCTGCTGGGCGAGTGGAATGCTGGCGAAGAGAGGCTCAGCTTTCAAACGGGAGGGCCGTGGTCTCCGAGCGTCAATCTCGATGCCGGGGTGGTTATGGTCTACGGGATCGGTCCGAACCTGCCGGGCACGATTCAGAGCTGGCGTGAGCACGGCTACATCATCGAGGTCATGACCGGCGTGGCCTGGGGTCACTATCAGGATTACCTCAACGGAACCTTCGACGGAAGCCGCCACTGGGATGAAGCTCAGATGGACCGAAACGGTCAACTCATTTTGCACGGCGGCAACAAAGAAATACCTTACATATCGCCGGGGCGCGACTATGGCCGATATCTCACGACTGGCGTAGAGCGCGCCCTGGATGCCGGAGCGCAGGCGATCTATCTGGAAGAACCCGAGTTCTGGGCAGCGTCTGGATACGAAGAGAATTTCAAGCGAGAGTGGAAAACATATTACGGCGAAAACTGGCAACCCCCGGACTCATCGCCGGATGCACAATACCGCGCCTCCAAGCTGAAGTACTTTCTGTACCGAAGAGCACTCGCCCAGGTTTTCCAATTCGCACACGATTACGGGCGGCAACACGGGCGGGTGATTCCCTGCTACGTGGCGACGCATTCCTTGCTGAACTACTCGCATTGGCGGATCATTAGTCCCGAAGGGTCACTGAGTCAGATCGGCGTGGATGGTTACATCGCCCAAGTGTGGACGGGAACCGCCCGCACGCCCAACATTTACGAAGGGCGAAGAAAGGAGCGGACATTCGAGACAGCATATCTTGAGTACGGAGTCACCGAGAACCTGGTCAGGGGTTCCGGCCGCCGGCTTTGGTATCTGAACGATCCAGTGGAGGACGATCCGAACCACAGTTGGACCGATTATCGGAGTAGCTGGGAAAGTACACTTACTGCATCCTTGTTGCATCCGGAGGTGTGGCGATATGAGGTCATGCCGTGGCCGGATCGCGTGTTTACGGGCAAGTATCCGGTGACAAGCGTCGCGACGAACCGCCCGGTGTCCGAATCGGAGCAAGCGCCGACTGGCACGGGGTTGGGCGGAATACTGAAAGCTCGACCTGGAGTAGAGCGGGTTTCCATTCCGAAGCCTTACGAAACCGAGTTGCAAACCGTGATACACGCGCTGAGTGACTTGAAGCAGCAGGTTACCGAGTGGCAATACTCAGGCACGCGAGGAGTGGGGGTGCTGGTTTCGGATAGCATGATGTTTCAGCGCGCCGATCCCGATCCGTCCGATCCCAATCTTGGCTCGTTTTATGGTCTTGCGATGCCGTTGCTGAAGGCGGGCGTGCCGGTTGAACCGGTGCAGCTTGAGGAGGCAGCATCACCCGGATTTCTAAATAGCTGGCGCCTACTGCTGCTGACATATGAGGGGCAAAAACCGCCATCTCGCGCGTGCCATGAGGCGCTGGCTCGCTGGGTGAAAGAAGGCGGAGCCCTTGTCGTAGTGGATGATGATCGCGATCCGTACAACGCGGTCCGGGAGTGGTGGAGTACGGCGCCGATGGCATTTCACACGCCGCGCGAACATCTGTTTGCAGAGCTTGGGCTTCCGCCCGGCGCAACCGGCCTGCATCGTGTCGGTCGCGGCGTCGTGTTGTACGAATCTGCTTCTCCGGCGAAGTTAACGTGGCAGCGGGACGGAGCGAAAGAGGTCCGGGATTTCGCGCGCAATGCGGCGAAAGCCACTCATCTGCGGTGGGAGGAGAGCAACGCGCTTGTACTTCGCCGCGGTCCGTACGTCATCGCCGCGGGACTGGATGAGGCGGCAACCCACGAGAAATCGGTCGAATTACGGGGGCACTTTGTCGACCTGTTTGATGCTGGTCTTCCGATTCTCACTGATGCGAAAGTCGAGCCCGGGCGCCGCTTGTTGCTTTTGGATACCGGCGCGATTCACACCAACGGCCCGCTGTGCTCGCCGCGGCGTGCCGCGTCATGGACGAACGGGCGAGCTCAAACGATCTGCAATTTATGACCGAAGGAATTGCGGATACGCAAGCGGCCGTCCGCGTCCGCCTACCTCGCCCACCAAAGCATGTGGCGATTGGTGGGCAGGAGATCACCGAGGTGCCGTTCGACAGAGCCTCCGGAACTGCATTACTGAGGTTCCCGAATTCGGTCTCGCCCATTGCGGTAAACATCGCGTTTTAGCACCAACGCGACGCGAGCACCGCGCGACCGTAGCGGTCGCCCCCGGAATGTGGGCGGTTACGAGCCGGCTCCAAGCGATTTTCGTAGCAGTTCAAAGAAAACGTCGGCGCGGACGACTTCATATTGCGGCCCGAGGGACGCCACCAGAGAGTTGACATCCGTGGGCGCCATATTCCATGCGAGAACACCGAGAGCGACAAACAGCGGACTGCTCCCGTTCCAGGATTGCGTGGCCGCGGTGAGAGCAGATTGCCCCTGGGCGACGGTGCTTATCCCGACTTGCGTCATCACGGGCAGGCCAGCAGGAGTTGTCAGATAACTTGTCGACACCCAGTTTCCTAACAGCCCCCATAGGCGGACATCTCGTACATAGTTTTGCGCAACGGCATCGCTCAGATCAATATTTGTGCCGTTAATCCGGTTCAGCACATAGATCACGTTCATGCCGGTCCGTGCCATATAGATTCCGGTTCGTTGCGTAAAACTCGGCAGGTCCGCCGATGGCCAGTCGCTCGGGTATGTGTAGCCCGCGCCAGAGGGGCCCGCCACCAGAAAGTCATTGGGCGTTTGCGTGGTTTGGTAGTAATTGAGGATCGCCGGAGCAGCGTCTAGCAATAACGGACTGATGCTCCAATTAATCGGCACTTGCCCGCGATTCGGGTCGTCCCAAATGCTCCGCATACGATGCTCGTCGTACTGCAGGTTATCCCCTTCGCTCATGGTTAGCGTGACGTACACTTTGTTCTGCAGTTGAGGCGGACGTACGAACGGCTGGAAGGGCCGGACTGGCGCATAAATACCTCCCAGCGCTGTCGCGTTGTTCAGAAAGTCCGCAGCACCCACGGGGGATGCATTCTGCGAGCAGAGAGTAACTCCCGCATCTTCGTGACCGCCGACAAACCAGCCCAGATAAGGCGTATCGGGCGGCACTTTCTGCAGAATCTGCGCGAACAGATCCGCTTCTCCGGGAAGTTGTGGATCCAGCCAAAACACTAAGGATTGAGTCGCTACGATGTAGTCCCTTAAATTCGAAAACGGGGTGTACACCAACGGCGGAGCGTTTGTCCCGGTCACCAGGTATTCATTCCACATCAGCACCTGCATCGTGAGCGTTTTTGTTCCGGCGGGCGGCGCGAATTTGTAGATGAAATAAGTGGTGCCGTCGGCGAAGCGCCACCCCCCGCTCGCGAGCGTCGAACCATCCGCCTCGTACAGGAACGGTTCTTCTGCCGCAGTCCCGGGCTGAAAGGAAGCGAGGGTGGTTCCGTCAGCAGTGACGGTGACCTGCTGCACGGAAGGGCCCCATCCGTCGTTCGGGAATGAATCCTGGAACCGCACGTACACCGCTTGGCCTCCGAGCAGAGAAGTCAGATCGACCGTATAGGTCTTTTTGTTCGAAGCGTCAGTTACGGGAGTGGTCTCCTGGAGCAGCGTGGTCCAGGAAACGCCAGGCGCCGGGTTCGCGCTCGCTGGACTGATCCCAGTGAGTAAGCGGTGCGTGAGCTGCGGCCAGTAATTTTCGATTAACCAGTTATACGCGTCGATTTTATTCGTAAAACGGCCGCGAAGGTCTTCCAGAATTGTGAAGTTGTATTGCGCGGCGAGATCGGCCGACGCAACCACAGCGCCCATCGCGCCGGCGAGACTCGTCGCGATGTTTATCGTATCGGCGAGAGCGGGGTCATAGACGACCGCTCCCTTGGCCTCCCACTGGTATTTGCCCAGTAAGCTGAGCGGATCTGTGGCGATCGTGTGGGGAATCTTGAACGTATTCAGCCATGTTTGATCGGTTCCGTCGCCGCTTTGAAACCAGTAGAGCCTCGGTTCGCGGCGATTCACGATGCCCTGCAGCGTGGTGAGAAGCACCTGCTGGTCACCTGTGAGCTGGGTGATATCAGCAGCGTCCAGATGAAACGCCGGCGCGAAGTGAGGCAGTGCCTGGCTGGAGGGCCACTGCAGATTTGAACTCGATGGTTGTGCTTTCGTGAGGGCGGGAGAGAGCGCAGTGAGAGCGCCAGCTACCGTACTTGTACCTAAGAAGTTGCGGCGAGTAATCTTCACGGTCGTCGTGGCTCCTGTTTGGAAATCTATTTGGGGACGGCGCGCAACCGAGCGGCATCCATCCGTACCAAAACTGTGCAACGGAAATAGCCGCGGAAAAAGTTGCCTTTACCGTAAAGTTCACCAATGCCGCGGGAATTAACCTGGAGCGATTTCCGGGCCGACTCCGACGCGAGGCTCGCTGCGCCTGCATTCATGCGACATAGCGTTGAAACCGACCAAATACGATTGAATCTGGAACCATGCCGAGGCACCTCATCTCCCGATGAAATATCGTGTTCCGCGCAGGCGGTAACAAGGAATTACAGGCCCGGGTACAAACTTCCCGTGATTTGGCGCCGAAATCCTGGACATTCTGCATAAATTCCCCCGCATCGTTCCGCAACTTTGTCGCAGGGAAACCGTGTAATCCCGGATACCGTGATTCCATTCCGGGCCGTACGCTGGCATCATCAGGACCCTGGGAGGAAAGAAAGTGCGACACGAACAGCCGTCTGATAGTAGTGAGCAGGCAAAGGCTGAAGGAAGGCGCATTCTCCTCCTGGCCGAGGACGCAGGCGAGAGAGCATCCGTTTGCCGAGTTCTGGAGCGATTGGGGCACGACGTATTTCAAGCAGCGAATCAGGCCGAGGCCGAACAGCTGTTACGAGCCGTTAACATGGACGGCGTTTTAGCGTGCGTCGCAACCTCCGAAGCAATCGCTCCAATCAAAACACTTCGCGCGTCCCACCCCATAGTTCCGGTCGCCGTGATGTGCCGGCAAACAGGTCCTTCCAGTCAGACCGATATCATTCCACGCGTACGAATTGCCTTGGAAAAGCTGTTCCCGCCGCTCCAAATTCTGGTCGTAGAAGACGAGTTTTCGGGCGGCAGCGTCGTCCCTGAGTTACTCGATACGACCGAGCATGATGTGGTTCGGGCTAGAACCGTGCGCGAGGCCTTCTCGAGCATTGCCAAACGCCTGCCCGACGTGGTGATTACGGATCTGGTGTTGTCCGACGGATCCGGTTTAGAACTCATCGTTGAGCTAAGAAAGAAACAGACGTGCGTGATCGCTATGGCTGATGGCCCCCGGGCAGAGACGTATTTGAGTGTTGCCCGCCGCCTCGGCGCAGCCGTAACCCTGCAGAAGCCGGTCGGCATGCGCGAGTTGCTCTCGGCGATCACCAATTGCAGCGAGTCCCAAGTCAGGTGAGATAGTCCGTTTACCTGGAGGAAATTGCCGTGGCGCACTGGCAAGTCGGGAATATTGACGTATACGCAGAACGTTTTCCGGACGCTGCGCCTCGCTGGTTTGGCGCGGAAGAGGAGCATCACGCGCTCGCGCCGGGAACTCGCGTTCGAATTCGAGCCAAGAAGCGAATCGGAAGCACTGCGAGGTTGAACGGATTACTGGCCACGGTCATCGCGGAGCACCCAATTGCAAACGGGTGGATTTTGATTCGGATCGACGAAAATAAGCGTGTCGCATACAGGGATTGGCCAATTGCGGCAGAGTGCGTCGAACCTGTTTGCGCCGCGTTGGAAGCGCCGAGCCTGCAGAGCCCTCACTAGCTGGAGCACGCGACGGGCGTTTCGCAGTCCGGAGAACGCGTGGCAAAAAGCGGGAGTATTACGGATGTGCCACTATCGCCTCCTCGACTACTCTGGGGGCGGCCAGGACAAGGATAATGGACCCGATTAAAGCAAATACACACATCTCGGTCCGCGAAAACCTGACGGCTCAGAACGCCCTCAGCATCCAAGCGCAGTTCAAGCAGGGACTGAGGAATTTGGATGATTTCGGATCGGTAACCATCGACTTAAGCGCGGTTCGGAGTATCGATTCCGTTGGGCTCTCGGTCCTGGTCGGCGCAGTCAAACAAGTACAGTTTGCCGGCGGCCATGTGATCGTGCTCGTGTCCGACGGTGACGTTCACCGGACATTGCGATTCACTCGGCTCAGTGAGATGGCCGCCCTCACGTGCAATCAAGACAGCATGCTTTGGGAGTAGAAAGCCCCACTCACACGTTATTGATGGAAATCAGCTTGAGGCGAATTGCGTGCTGAACCAGTTCGGCAGTTGTGGACGCGCCAAGGATTTCCATCATTTCGTATTTGTGCGACTCCACGGTGCGCGGCGAGACGTGAAGAATGGCGGCGATTTCCTTCATAGTCTTGCCTTCGCCGATAAGTTGGAGGACCTCGCGCTGCCGAGGCGTAAGCCTGCTCTCGTTCGTTTTTCCCTCCGAGGCTCGAGCTTCAATCAGGACACTGATGAGATCCTTAGCGATCAGAGGCGTGAGATAAGCGCGGTCCTTCGCCACCTCCTGAATAGCTGTTATCAACTCATCGGCCGCGGCTGTTTTCACCACATATCCCGAGGCTCCAGCTCTAAAAGCCTGCACGGCAAGCTCCGGCTCCGCATGCATGGTAAGCATCACTACTTTGGTTTCCGGACGGATCTGCCGAATTTGACGGACCGCGTCGACTCCGTTCAGAACCGGCATAGTGACGTCTGCGACAACCACGTCGGGGCGGAGTTCTGCCACGGCATCGAGCAGCTTTCGGCCGTCGTGCACCACGCCGACCAGCTCGAAAGATTCCCGCAGAATGGCGCTCACCCCTTCGGCGAACATGGCGTGATCATCTGCGAGCAAAACTCTCGTAAGCGGCATATCGACTCATTTCCGGACGGCATGTCATCGGGACGGAAGCGACACGTTGGCCCCGAATCCACCCCCTGGTCATCCTTTAGAGTGTATGCCTAACTGAATCAGAGTGTATGTTTGATCCTGCCGGCCAGTTTCGGGGAGATAAATGTTCGCCCTGCAGCGACAGCGACGACAGCAGGCAGGAGATCTTCGGCCGCATCCTCTTTCAGCACGTAGCCGACGGCGCCGGCACAGAGCGCTGCCAGAACGACTTCCGGGCTGTCTTCGACGGACATGATGATCATGCGTGCCCTGAATCCGGCGGCGATGATCTTCCGGGTGGCTTCGATCCCGTTCATCACCGGCATGTTCAGGTCGGTGACGACGACATCCGGATTGTGAGCATGTACCGCGGCGAACAGCGCGTCACCGTTCTCAGCAACCGCAGCCAGCTCGAAGTTTCCCGCAAACAGGTGCTGAATCTGCTTGACGATCTCTGGGCTGTTCTCGCCCAGTACCAACCGCATCCGCCTGACTCGCAGTCCGGGACCGATTCACTTAAGGTTCACAACGGCGCAGCAAGAGGCCCTTTTCCATTAATGGGCAACTTGTCGCGAGCGCGTATCCGGAATATCCCGGGCCATCGGGGCGGAAAAAGACCGGAGTCCCGTTCTAATCCGGAGCAGGTCCTAGTACGCGGACCGGAATGTTCGCCGTCATGAGGGCGGCGAGACGGCGTGCGATACCCACCCGGCGTTTCAGAGCAGCCAGAGGTTCTTGCGCGCTGCTCGCTTGTGTTCCCGTCCTGGCTTTAAACCCCACACTGGACGTGAATCAATACGCTCACCAGTCGTGGAGAATCAGTGACGGCTTCTGTAAAGGGACCATTCACCAACTCGCGCAAACGGAAGACGGGTATCTGTGGCTGGCTACCGAATTCGGATTGCTGCGTTTTGACGGGGTGCGTACAGTGGCGTGGGAACCACCGCGCGGCGAACATCTACCGAGCAACGATATTCGCAGCATAGCGGCGGCGCACGACGGCACGTTATGGCTGGGTACCGCAAAAGGACTGGTGAGTTGGAAAAGCGGACGATTGATTCACTATCCGGAACTGGACGGGCAGGATGTGCACACTCTTTGGGAAGACCGTGACGGGACGCTTTGGGCATCCGGAACCATCTGGGAGACGGGACCTCGAAAAGGGAACTCGGCCCTCTGCGCAATCGCCGGAAGGAATGTGCGCTGTTACGGACGAGACGGCAGTTTCGGCGCATACGGCGTAACCGCCATTTACCAGGACACCCGTGGAAGTCTGTGGCTGGGAGCAGCAAATGGAATCTGGCATTGGAAACCGGGTAAGCCCGTGCGCTACCCCGTTCCCGAGTTGCAGCATTACGGAAGCGGCGGGCTGATATTTTCATTCAATCCCTTCGCACAGGATAGGGACGGGGCTTTGCTGGTGAGCGGTCCCAGAAAGATCGCCCGATTTAACGACGGCAAATTAACACCGTATTCCTATGCAGCCGGGCAACAGTTCGGTGGAGCAAACCTATTGCGGGACCGCGATGGCAGTCTTTGGATTGGAACGGCCGACGCAGGACTGATGCACGTTCGTCGCGGCAAAGTAGATGTCTTCGATGAACGGAATGGCCTCTCCAGCAACGGAGTGGTGAACTTTTTTGAGGACCGCGAAGGAAACATCTGGATCACCACGATCAACGGGCTGGACCGTTTCCGCGAGTACCCGGTAACCACGATTTCCGTCCAGCAGGGTCTCTCGAGCCCGTTCGTTCGCTCGGTGCTCGCAACCAAGGACGGAAGTGTTTGGCTTGCGACACCCAATGGGCTAAATCGGTGGCAGAACGGCCGGGTCACCATATACACGAGCTCCGCCGGCGGGGGCCGAGTTACTCGGCCGAATGTTCATAAAATCGCTAGTGCTGGACTTCCCGACAACGATGTGGGATCGCTTTACGAAGGGCCGGAGGGGCGGCTCTGGGTCTCAACCGCTAAGGGGTTGGCGTATTTTGACAGTGAACGATTCACGCCATTGCCGGGAGTGCATCTTCCGTCCTGGTCGCTCAGCCCTGTTGCGCGCGATCGCGACGGGAATCTCTGGATTACGAGCGACCTGGGACTCTATCGAATATCGGGAGACCGCGTTGCGGAGTATTTTCCTCCCGAAAAGATGGGCCTGCATGGATTGTTATCAGGGCTGCTGGTCCCTGACGCGGCGCGTGGCGGCATGTGGTTGGCATCTTGGGAAGGCGGAGTCGCATACGTGGAAGGCGGACAGGTCCGCGAGTTATTTGCAAGCAACAGCGGGTTAGGCGCCGGTCGCGTCAATGCCCTGGATATTGATGGCGATGACGCTCTGTGGGCCGCTACCGATGGCGGTCTGAGCCGGATCAAAGATGGGCGGGTCGCAACCCTCACAAGCAAAAACGGATTGCCATGCGACACCGCGCACGGCGTAATCCAGGACAATGAGCACTCACTTTGGGTCTATATGGCGTGCGGGCTGGTGCGAATTCAAGAGCCGGAGGTTAGAGCCTGGATCGCGGATGCAAAACGGCAGATTCGAGTGACTGCGTTTGATGCTTCAGATGGCGTGAAAAGTCATTCCGGAGTTTACAACTTCGCGCCTCGGATGGCTAAAGATGGAGACGGCAGAATTTGGTTTGCCCCGGTAAACGGGGTCAGCGTCGTCGATCCTCATTACCTTTCGCACAATTCCCTGCCCCCGCCAGTACATGTTGAACGCGTTACGGCGAACCGCAAATCCTACGATCTGGCCACGGCGCACGGCCAGCAACTCAATCTTCCGCCGCGAATTCGCGACCTGTCCATCGAGTACACGGCGCTCAGCTTCGTCGCACCCGAAAAGGTTCGCTTTCGTTTCAAGCTGGAGGGACAGGATAGCGATTGGCGAGAGGTGGTCAACGATCGGGAAGTGCAGTATTCGAACCTTGCGCCGGGTACCTACCGGTTCCGCGTTAAAGCATCTAACAACAGCGGCGTGTGGAATCAGACAGGAGACACTCTGGCATTCACAATCGCACCCGCGTTTTATCAGACGGGCTGGTTCAGCGCGCTGGTTGCGGGCCTGCTACTTGCCGGACTCTGGTCAGCCCATCATGTTCGCGTCAAGACGATCCACCGCCGGAACAGGAATCTCGCGTTGCAAGTCGCCGAGAGGACGGCCGCCCAGGAGGAAATTCGGGGGCTCAGCGAACGTTTGATCAATGCACAGGAACAGGAAAGGACACGGATTGCCCGCGAGTTGCATGACGATTTCAATCAGGAGATTGCGGCAATTACTCTTAAGCTGGGCGCCATCCAGCGGCGGTGCACCGATCAAACATCGACCAGAGAGCTGCAGCGTGTACGCGATGACCTGAAGCACCTTTCCGGGAACATTCGCGAGTTATCGCACGAATTACACCCCGCCGTTCTCGACTACTGCGATCTCTCCGCGGCCGTGAATGCTTACTGTAATGAGTTCTCGACCCTGACAGGCGTGCGCGCCGTTTTGCAGGCGGTCGGTCAATTTGAAGACGTACCCGCGACGGTCAAACTCTGCGTTTACCGGATCACGCAAGAAGCGTTGCGAAACGTTGCAAAGCATGCCGAAACGACTGCCACGGAAGTACAACTATTGCGCTCGGGGGATGCTGTACTTCTCTCGGTACGCGACCGGGGAGTCGGTTTCAGCCCGGACCAGGCGCGGAGTTCGCGGGGCCTGGGCCTGGTGAGTATTAAGGAACGCGTGCGGCTCGCCAAGGGAACGGTCGAGGTGCAAAGCGAGCCGCAACGCGGGACGACAATTGTTGTGCATTTGCCTATCGGTGATCTCGCGGGATGACGCTCAGCGTAGCTGCCATATCCTCGACATCCGCTGAGGAAATTTCACGCTGCCGGTGATCTCCATCCCACAGGGGATCTCTCGAGGCGGCCGGAATAGCGGCGCTTTTGTAGCGCAGTGAAGCATGCAAATCAACGTTGGCGAAGCGGCGTAGGTGAGCGGCTAAGGCCGGAGTGAGCCCGCCTCCGGCTGCGATCCGTATGCGGTTTCCTGCTTGATCGGCGAGTCTGACAATGGCCTCCTGGCCTTCTTGCACAGTGGGCTGGCCTCCCGATGTCAGCAATCTCTTACACCCTGCTTCGATGATCTGCTCGAGTGCACCGGGAAGATCTCGACTGTGATCGAACGCTCGATGAAAAGTAACTGGTTTCGCCCCTGCCAGACTGACCAGATCGGCAATGCGTGCACAATCCACTGCTCCGGAATGAGTCAGGATTCCAACAACAAAGCCTGCCACGCCGAGATCGGAGGCATGCAGAAGATCTCTCCGGATCACTTCAAATTCGGCCTCGGAATAGACGAAGTCGCCGGCGCGCGGGCGCAGAAGGACGTGTACAGGAAGTCCTTCGGCGGCCTGTATGGCCGCTTGGATCAGTCCATGGCTCGGCGTCAACCCTCCCTCGTCCAGGGCTGCGCAGATTTCAATGCGGTGCGCGCCACCGCACTGCGCCGCCTGACAGGCTTGCGGCGTCTCGGCACAGATTTCAAGTTCCGGAGAAAACATTGTCAAGAGCGGTTCGTCCACGGAATGTTCTTGCCTCGCCCTTCACTAAGCGTCCTGCAAAACTTGCCCAAGGGCATAATGACCTCATGTTGCCATGCTCGCTGCGTTGCACCGCTATCGCGCTCTCCATCACGACTATCCTCTGCGCCCAATCGCATGTAAAGTGGGCCGTTGCTGTCCATGGCGGCGCCGGCGAAGCGGAGTGGGAACACATGGACGCGCAATCCGCTCGCGAGTATCGGGCCGGCTTGGCGCGCGCGCTTGCAGCCGCCACCGAGAAACTGAAAGCGGGCGCACCTGCTCTGGATGCGGTGGAGACCGCGATTCGTGTCCTCGAAGACGATCCGCAATTCAATGCCGGACGTGGTTCTGCGTTTGACGCTGAAGGCAAGAATGAAATGGACGCCTCGATCATGGACGGCCGCACGCTCGAAGCAGGATCGGTTGCCGGCGTGCAGTTCGCGAAGAATCCGATCCAGCTTGCTCGGGCTGTTATGGAGCGTACACCGCACGTGATGTTAGC
>CAWCJG010000008.1:1065000-1069514 GCA_963795905.1 uncultured Acidobacteriaceae bacterium
GTGTCTCAGCGTCAGCCATGGTCCAGAAAGCCGTCTACACCGCAGGTGTTCCTCCTGATATCTACGCATTTCACCGCTACACCAGGAATTCCGCTTTCCTCTCCCACGCTCGAGCACTCCAGTTTCCGGCGCACCCTCCCAGTTAAGCCAGGAGATTTCACACCGAACTTAGAGCACCGCCTACACACTCTTTACGCCCAGTAATTCCGAACAACGCTCGCTGCCTACGTATTACCGCGGCTGCTGGCACGTAGTTAGCCGCAGCTTCTTCTCCGGGTACCGTCATTATCGTCCCCGTCGAAAGAGCTTTACACCCCGAAGGGCTTCATCGCTCACGCGGCGTCGCTGCATCAGAGTTGCCTCCATTGTGCAAGATTCCCCACTGCTGCCTCCCGTAGGAGTCTGGCCCGTGTTTCAGTGCCAGTGTGGCCGTGTGCCCTCTCAGGCCGGCTACCGATCGTCGCCTTGGTAGGCCTTTACCCCACCAACTAGCTAATCGGCCGCGGACTCCTCTTCCAGCGCCTTTCGGCTTTCCCTTCTCAGGCTTATGCGGTATTAGCCCCGGTTTCCCAGGGTTATCCCCCACTAAAAGGTAGATTATCCACGTGTTACTCACCCGTACGCCGCTGTACTCAGGATTGCTCCCTTTCTCGCTCGACTTGCATGTGTTAAGCGCGCCGCCAGCGTTGATTCTGAGCCGGGATCAAACTCTCGTTTGATCTGTTTTACTGCTTCGGCCCTCTCACCCAAGTGCTCCGAACCTACGCTTCCGCGTGCAGTCCACACCTGAGCAAAAAAACCTCGTCCCATCCGGTTTTACTCAAAGTCTGACGTTTTACTTCACTGCGTCCAATCAATTGTCAAACAACTGACCGACCATCCGACGATACCGGATCGCTCCGCAAGATCGAATGATCGACGGCCTCGAAGCCGTAACCTACCGCGCGCAACGGCAAAAACCGCCTGCGCGCTTCGGCTTGAACCGACGACAATTCAGCCACTCAAGGCCGAATTCTCAGTCTGTTCAGAAATTTCGGGCAAAGCCCTAATGATAACGGTTTGGGATTTACTCAGGACTACTTGAAAACTGCTATGGAGCCTGCTTCAGCAACCAACCTGACCAGATCGGCCTTGCTGCTACCTCACTACCGTTGGCGATTCCAAGTTTGTCATCGCCCTCTGTCAAACTTATCAAAGTTTCTCGATGTTAGCAAGCGGTTTCCGCCTACTTTCATCGTGCCGCCACAAGATCTCTCTCGGCGACTTCCTGAGAATAGCACAACCTCCACCCGGCAGTACCGCAATTCTCAAACAAGTGCGCTTGAGGGTCTCCGAGTAGCAGTATAAAGCGACGTTTTGTGATGAACCGTGCCGGATTACATGCAAAGTGACGCATGACAGGGACCGGCTTTTTTAGTAGCCGACGCAGACGGTTCCTGTCCGCCTGCGTCTCAGCCTCACCGAAGCGGGATCCTTGTCATTCGGAAAGCTTGTTGCCGATCCGACGCGTGCGGCGCCGGAACGCAAGGCCGCAAAAGAGGAATGCGACTGCCGTTGTGCCGGCCACAGCGGGCTCGGGAACGCCGGAAACCGGGCCGCTCAACGTGTCGCTCAGGGACAGATTGTCGAAGTCGATCTCTGCCGGCTCGAATGGCGATCCGGATCCGCCAGCCGTCAAGACGATCTGCAACGGATCGCCCAGTTGAGCCGGCTTAGCACCGGAAGTATAGGAGAGGGTTAAGGCTTCGAATGTACCGGCTTTCGGGCAGGGTGAAGTGAGGAAATTGTTGTCAGCCGCGAGGACGACCCCGCCTGCTTCTAAACTGACGGACAGACCGTAGCATCCGAGGCCTGGATTGAAGACGCCGCTGTCGAGCCGGACGCCCGCAAACGAATCCAGCGTATAGGTATCGTTGGCCTGCACGGTGGCGCTCAGTGTCTGGGAGATCGACACGCTTGGCCCGTCCTCGAGGAGATAGGCCACATTGACTCCGTCGGGGACACCGAGCGGATAAGATGCCGTCCCGGGTTTGTAAACGCCGAAACGTGTGGCCGCCGATACAGTCCCGGTCCAACCGGTAATCGAACCGTCTGTCGAGCAGCCCGGGGCACAGGTCAGCACGTCAGCTTCAAAGCTGGGGTTGTTAATGGGGATGGATGCAGCGGGTAATTGACTCGCCAGTCCACCAAAAAAAAGCGCGAACGCTAGATGCTTCAAAGAAATCCCTCCGACTGAGATCAGCGCGCCGGATGCGCGCCTCAGTAGCATGGCTTACGAGGCAATCAGAGGAAAGTAGATTACGGGCCAAAAACCAGGTAGGTAACCACGAAAATACTTGCACTTGGCGGCCCTCTGCAACGGAACCGCCCCCGGTGCGCCCGAGTCCCGGTACCTGGTAGAAAATTGGCCGCTGAACCCTTGCCACCACCCAGGCGGTTATCATTTACGTATATAACCGGTTGGGCATCCTTGCTCGTATGTCTGCTGAGAACCGCATGGATTGGTCCGAAGATCCAAGTTCGCCTGCCCACGTTTCCGCGGAAGCGGTAATGAGGCAACTGGAGACGATTCTCGCGAGCGAGACGTTCAAGAACTCCAACCGGCTCGGCCGATTTTTGCGTTATGTGGTCGAACAAACGCTAAACGGGCATGCGGTACTGAAAGAGCGCGACCTCGGGGTAGACGTGTTCGATCGCCCGATTGGTTATGACACGCGCGCCGATCCGGTGGTGCGGGTGGAAGCGCGGCAACTTCGCTTCAAACTCGCCGAGTATTATGCCCATTTCGGCATGGCGGATGATGTCCTGATCAGCCTACCGAAAGGTGGATATACGGCGCTTTTCAAACGGGAGGCACCGCCGCCGGCCTCCGATCCGGAACCGGCCCTTCTTCCAGAGCAACCCCAATTACGGGCGGCACGCCGGGCTTGGACGCCTTTGCTGGCCGCGCTGGCCGGGACGATTCTTCTCGCGCTCGCTTATCGGGTCATCGAAGGGCATCCAACAGCGAGAACGAGCGGGTTCAATTCTCACGTTGCTAGTCCCGAAGCACGCAACCTTTATCTGGAAGGGAGATATTACTGGAATAAAAGAACTCCCGACGGCCTGAATAGGGCGGTGGATTACTTCACGCAAGCCATCGTGAGGGATCCCAATTACTCGCAAGCGTATGTGGGGCTCGCCGATTCTTACAACCTGTTATCTGAATACAGCTCTATGTATCCTCGCGATGGCTTCGAGCGCGCAATTCAGGCAGCCAAAAGAGCGGTGGAACTGGACGATACTTCAGCGGAAGCGCACAGCGCGCTTGCATACGGATCGTTTTGGGGCAATTGGGACATTGCGACAGCCCGTCGTGAATTTGAGCGGGCCCTCGCGCTCAATCCCAATTACGTACCGGCGCACCATTGGTATGCGACGTATTTGCTCGTGCTCGGGCGTTTTTCGGATTCTCTGAGCGAAATCGAGAGGGCGCGGGAACTCGATCCTCTATCCACGCCAATTCTGGCCGACAAAGGTTTAATACTGTTTTACGCCGGACGGCAGCAGGAGGCGGTCACTCTGCTGACGCAACTGGAGGCCGCGGAACCGCGATTCCTTTCCAGCCATCGATATCTCAGTACGATTTATTTCATTGGCGGCAACTACAGGGCCTACATTTCGGAGATGCGGCAGACCGCGCTGTTATCGCACGACGCCGAGGGTCTCGCCATTTCCGACGCGGCGACCAAGGGGATCACCGCAAGCGGCGAACGCAGTATGTTGGAGAACACTCTGCGGACCCAGATGAAGTTCTACGCGCAGGGACGGGTACCGGCCTATTCGCTGGCACAGACCTGTGCGCTGCTGGGCGAAAAGCAAGCGGCTTTCGACTACTTGCGGCATGGTTTGGATCATCGCGAAAGCTCGATGTTGGCGCTCCGGATCGATCTCAGGCTTCGCAGTCTGCATGGGGATCCCGATTACCAGGATTTGCTGAGGAAAGTCGGATTGCCGCCGCTGAATTAGTCACGGCAAGCGCGCCTTCACGGAGCGCAACGGATGGATGTATGAAGTCACGGATCAGGTGAACTGCGCGCGCTTTGACACCGACGGCTCTTCCGGTTCAATCGACGGCGCGCGAGTTCCCGCGCCACGTAGTTGCGATGTAAGCATATGAGAGGCGACGGGCCACAAAGCCCAATCTCTCAACGAAAATGAAGAACATGATGCCGCATAGATTCGCAGCATTGTGCATATACGCGATTACAAGCGCTGGAATCGGAGTATCGAAGCCGAATCCAGCTCCTCTGGCCCTTAAATGGAGATTGACCGACGAAGCGTCGTGCACAATTGAAACGACGTCGCAGCTCCCAAGTCATATATCGCTGCGCCTGAGTATTGGCAGAAGCGTCGCAGAGATCGAAAATATTCGAGTGGAGGCCAGCAATACGGACACGCCGCTTGAGGTTTGGACAAATCCAGGGCCGCACGACTCGCGTTCGGTTATGGCAGAGAACCCGCACGGGCTTCGA
>CAWCJG010000009.1:0-695247 GCA_963795905.1 uncultured Acidobacteriaceae bacterium
CGCGATGCCAGAACTGTTTATCGTTCCAGAAATCCTCGCAAATGGCGAGTGCCACACGCTTGCCGCGCACTGTGACGACCTGTTGCCGATCGGCAGGTTGAAAGTAGCGCGCTTCGTCGAAGACATCGTACGTCGGCAGCAGCATCTTGCGCTGGTCAAGCAGGATTTGACCGCCTTCGATAACCGCGGCGGCATTCTGCGCGTGGATAGGTGCGCGGTAGGGCGCGGAGCGCGCGACATAACCAACCACGAGCACCACGGGAAGCGTACGTAGATTTTTGACATCCTGGAGCCGAGTGATTACGCGCGGTGCGGTCTGGAAAGAGATGGAATTCAACGAGGTCACGCGGTGGATAGCCGGTTAGCGCGAGTTCGGGGAAAGCGACAGATCGGCTCTTCGCTCGACGGCACGTGCGGCTGAATTCGAGGATCTTCGAGGCGTTCGCCTCCAGATCTCCCACGGTGTTGTTGATCTGCGCGAGCGCGATGCGCATTGAACTTTCAGTTTACGTTGCCAGTCTTTTGAAATTTGTGTACGCTGATCAGGATGCAAGCGGGCAAGTGGGAATTCGAGCAGCGTTTCTGGATCTTCGGCTCTTTTTTCTGGATTGGCTTCGGGCTGTACACGATTGACCATGTCAACGCGGCAGCCTGGCTGATTCAGACGTGTGTCGCCGGGCATCAAAATGGACAGCCCGTACGCGGATCAGCTGGCGAGATTCCTGTTCCTGGCGGGCGCTGCTCTGGTTTTCCTGGTGGCGATGTTCCGCACTTGGGCCACTTCGTATCTGAAAACCGAAGTCGTGCACGACCAGACACATCACGCCGAGAGCGTGGTCGCCGATGGGCCTTACCGCTACACGCGCAATCCGCTCTACCTGGCGAACGTGTTTCTAGCACTCGGCGCGGGTCTGATGGCAAGCCGCGCCGGCTGGATTTTCATGATTGCGGGAATGGGATCTACGGCAACCGTCTCATCGGACGCGAGGAGGCGATGCTGGTGTGAACAGCAAGGAGATTCGTACCGACAATACTTAGCTGCCGTACCGCGGTTCTGGCCATCCTTCACGGCACGCTTGCCGGCATCCGGGCGCACAGCCGCGTTGGGGGCAGGCATTAGCGGGAGAATCGCTGTTCTGGTTCTTCGGGGTCGCCATGCTGGCGTTCGCGATCACATTCAGTTTGCTCGTGTTCGGCATCGTTTTCGCAGCGGGATTCGCGGTCTATTTTCGCGGGCGTCGGTATGGTTCGAAAACGCGCGAAGGCGAAAATCTGAGCAGATGGCCACTCTCCCGCTACGGCATGAAACGCAACTGCGCGTCCGCTATGCCGAAACCGACAAAATGGGCGTAGTCTACTACGCGAACTATTACATCTGGATGGAAGTCGCACGGGAGCGAATTCGTGCGCGAGCTCGGCGTCGAGTACAAGCAACTGGAAGACACGGAAGGATTGCTGCTGGCCGTCATTGAATCGAGCTGCAGATATTTACGGCCCGCTCAGTATGACCAGGAGATCACGGTTGAGACAACCGTGGGAGAGGTGACTGCAGCGAATCGTTCAGTTCGTATACGAAATCCGGGACAGCGCCTCTTTGCAGGTGCTCGCGAAAGGAGCCACGAAGCACATGTGGCTGAATCGGGAGTGGAAAGCGGCGCGCTTGCCTGAGCCATACTTGAACAAGCTGCGTCAGGCCGCGCACGTCGAAACACCACAGCCATGATCCACGAAATCTTACCTGTCGGTTTGTTGCAATGCAACTGCTCCATTTTTGGGGACGAGCAAACACGCGAAGCCATCATGATCGATCCCGGCGACGAGATTGAGCGCATCACGATGGTGCTGGAGAAGCATGCGCTGACGGTGAAGGCGATCGTCATCACACACGCCCACATCGATCACGTGATGGGCGCGCACAAGCTGCGCCAATTGACAGGCGCACCCGTTTATCTGAACGAGAACGACCAGGAATTGCTGGACGGGCTGGAGTTTCAGGCGCAATGGCTTGGCATGACGGAGCCGGTAAACAAGACGGCAGTGGATGCGATGCGACCGAGGGAGTGGCGCTCACGTTAGGGGAAGCGCGCTTTGAGTTCATGCACACTCCCGGCCATACGCAAGGCAGTTCAAGCGTGTACATTCCGCAGCAGAAGAAGCTGATTGCCGGCGACACATTGTTTCGCGACTCGATTGGCCGCACGGATCTGCCGGGCGGAAACTCGCGGCAGGATCTTTCGTCGATCAAGACGAAGTTGTTGGAGTTGCCCGAGGAGACGATTGTCGTACCCGGTCACGGACCGAATACAACGATTGGGCGCGAGCGGGAGCGCAATCCGTTTCTGCAAGGTTTGTAGCCCCCCGGGAACTGCACGCGGCAGCCCCGGGGATGGTTCGATTGCTGGTTCTTGATCGTGAACGAGGTGCTGATCGTGCGGTGCAAATCGACCGCCGATGTCGCCGTTACCGATAGAGTGTGCTGACCATTCGCCAGCACCGTCGTATCGATCGCGAACCTCCAGCCGGCGTGCCCGCTGGGCATCCCCACAGGCTGGGGAATGCTACGCAGGCGACCTGGCTGGCGGCGGGTGAATCGCGTCGCGATACTGGTTCCGTCTACAGTGATGTTAACCACAGTTATGTATGTGTGGCATCAATCGCCCAGCCGCTGAAAGACGTAACCCCCGCAACAGGTGTCGCGGAAGACGGCGTATCGATAAACATCTTGATTGGATTTTTCTTTATCGAGTTATTATCGGTGATAATCCTGGAAACAGTCGCGCCCTTGTCCGAAAAAGCAGCGATCGCGTCAATATTGCTCACCGTCAGGCAGCAACGTCGTGTCGAAGGGCACCGACCAGCCAACGTCAGGACAGCTCGAAGCGTTCGGAAAGACATTGCAGACATCCGTTCGGGCTATGTTCGGAGTGGTTTGCGCGAACTGCCCGCCATCGATGAGGAATGAGACCGTTCCAGCCGCGATCTCATTATTGATAGCCGATCCGGCAAGGCTGGTCATGCCGGTCAGCGACGTGTTCTGAGCACTCGGGGTATCGATGACCACCTGCGTGGAGTCCGCGCCATGATCGTTTTGCACATTGAAAGTGGTAGACGCGGTCCTACTGAGCCTGACAGACTGATAGCCTTCGCCGTTAGAGTATGGATGCCATTTGACAATATACTCGCGTCGAAGCTCAATTCCCAGCCGACGTTTGGGCACCCCGGCGACTCGGGTACGCGGCACATACGTCCGGGCGAGAGAACCCCAGCCATAGCCATACCCAGTTTGCGAGACCACCAGCTTGCCGTCCACGTCAAATCTATCGCTGAACCGGAGCGCTATCGTGGATGCCCGTCCGGAAACCTGGACAGTATTCCAAAGAACTTGCGACGCTAGCGGCTGGTCGATGAACGCCTTGATTGATCTGGAGACGACAGGGTTGTTGACTGTGAAGACAATAGGCGGCGCCGATGCTGTGTCATTTATCCACGGATAAGAAAAGTCACTCTGGCTGTTAAACGCTGGATTTGCGTAAGACGCGTTCGCAGTAATCGTGAGTCGTAGGTGCCGTTCGAAAGCTGAATGGTATCAATCGACCCACTCCACCCGACGTTCGGGCAGTCCGTATCCATCGAATGCACAGCACACGCATCGGCCGATAACCTCCAACGTAGAACCGGAAACACCACCCCCTCCAAAAGAAACGTTTTCGCTATCGACGGTGACAGACACGTTTGCATGGGAGTAATCGTCGGTGGCCCATCCGCTAAGTGGAAGCAAGCCTGAGACAACTCCCGGATTTGCGGAAGGCTGATCCACAAATAGATGGATGGGACGATTATTCGTAACCACAACAGGTACAGTCAGAGTGTTCACTTCGCCATCACTCAGGTAAGCAAATACGACTAACTGATGCGGCCCGTCACTCACTTGTGTAGTATCGACCGTCGCTGACCAGCCGGAGTTAGCGCAATTATTCGCATTCCCAAGCGCATTGCAGACATCTGGCCGAGGGAGCCCAGGAGTCGCGTAGAAAATCTGATTCGTGCTTTGTGGATCGAAGACCACGCTCACCCGAAACACTTGATCATTCGGATCGAAGGCCCACCCAGACACGGTAGCCGCGGAGCCGGACGGACCCCACCGGAGGATGGCGTGTCAACGAACATCCGCATGCTGTTATACGGGCCTGCAGTGCCGTTCGTGACCTGGAAGGAAACCGTTGAGATAGCGTGATTACCGGACTGGGAGATCGCTGTGATTTGGGCAGTATGCGGGCCGTCCCGGGAGAGTCGTGGTGTTTAGCGAAAAAGTCCATCCGACATTCGGACAATCCACCTGATTCGGGTGGCTGAGCAAACATCCCCTCGCGCGATGCCGTAGTTTGCAGTGCCCTGAAAAGCGCCGTCAATGGCCACGCTGATCGCGTTTATCCCCGACGTATCGCTTATGGCCCACCCCGACATTGTCAGTGAACCAGCTACGGGCGAATTGGCGGAAGGAGTATCCACATACAGCCTCGTCTTCTCCGCGGGGGCCGGGGCGATCGGCGTGGCAACAAAGCCCGGGTATCCTTGGTCGTAATAGCCAGAATAGTGGCCCACAACCCGTCGGGCCGAGTTTATGGAAACGGGCACAGCTACGCCACTTCCCACAGTTTCCGTGTAGCCGAAACCGTTCCAATAATAATTTATAACCTGTGGCGCGTTTGGATCTGATAGGTAAGTGACTGCCCCATCTACGTAGACGGCGCCGTGATTTATGCCTTGTGAGTCGGTAAATTGTCCCACGATTTGGCCCGCTGGGCCCAGTCCGTATGGAAAGAGCGAAACAGGCAAGCTGGTCGTTCTGCCCGAGGCATCCAGTATTACGGAATTTTCTCCAAGCTTTCCGGTGATCCTCGCTAGCATCTCGCCGGCCGCGTTAATCGCGAACGGATACAGGGTCTCGTCGCTCCCCGCGACCGGAATCTGAGTAACTGATCCTGCCGAGTACAGAATAGGCTGGTTTTGACCGCTCACAACGGACCAAAAGGCAAGTGCCCCGTTTGAGTTCATGCCAGGAAGGTCACCGCCGGGATCGACCCAGGATACGTTCGGCAGGGTAAACGTGTTAGTTGCGACGTTGTAAACAAACGCGGAGTCTAGAGCAATGGTGTACCCTTGCGAAGAAACCTGGGTTGTGTAGTCGTAACCATACACATGGCCGTTATCATCCTAGCTCAGGGCCGCGGTCCAGAGCGCGCCAGGGACGGCGATACTCTGGAATGTTGAGCCGGTCCAGAGGAATCCTTGTCAATTCCGATATGCCGGAGGGACGAAACCATAACCGGTGCAGCATGGTTGCGTCGGCTCGTAATATCCGACAACTTGCCCGGATTCATTGATTGCTGTCGGCATCTACTGTATGCACCGGGATAGCTAACCTGCGTAAACGTGTAGCGATTGGTCCCGGCCAGACTTGTGCATGTTGTAAGTACCGCGAGCGTGGGAATAAGCCATACACGCTTCAGTAAGAATTTAGACAAAACGATTCCTTTTGGGGGACCAGCCTGCGATCCCTCCGGGTTAGCTAGATTGAACTGCGGGGAAACAGGACGATTCTAGCAGCCGAGACCCTGAAGAGTAAATGCGTTCGTGTACTAATCCTGGGAATTTCTAAGGGGTATTGCTCGCGAGTTTCCAGCGCTTCCGCATTTTAGCCGGATCGGGTCAGTTTTCGCGAATGTACTTATTGCCGGTAATGGCTTCGGCCGCGAGATATCCGCTGCGCACCGCGCCTTCCATCGTTGCAGGCCAACCGGATTGCGTCCAATCGCCCGCGAGAAACAAATTTTGCAAACGGGTGCGGGCGGGCGGGCGCTTCGCTTCCAGTCCAGGGCACGCGGAAAACGTGGCGCGCACTTCTTTGACGACGTGGGCGCGTTCGAGCGTGGCACTCGCCGCGGCCGGGAAAAACTCACTCAGCTCGCGCAGCGCAAGTTCGATGACTTGCTCGCGCGGCATGGGACTCAGGGCGCGTGAGGCGCTGACGACAAGCTGAATGTGACGGCCTTCGTGTTTATTGAACATCCATTGGATGGTCCGGTCGAGCAGCGTTGCATGGGGCAGATCCGTAATGGAACGATCGAACCACAAGTGGATCCCTGTGATGGGTGAGTGCGAAAACGGCGAGAGGTCCAGGTCGAGATCGGGTGCGAGTGCGGCGATCCGTTCAAAAGGCACTGCGAGGACGACCGCATCCGCAGCGCACGAAGCCGGCTGGCGTTTCGAGCCCGCTCACAACACCGTCATGCGATGCAAGCTTTTGGACAGTGCAGCGCTCGTGAATATGCACATCCGGATAGCGCGACCACGCTTCGTCCGAATAAAGATCGGCCAGCGGAACAGCCGGGATGCCCATCTCGTAGGCATCGGCGGAAGCGAGGAATCCTTGATAGAAAACCTGTAGACCGTGCACTGCCGCCATGCGATCGAGATCTTCGTTGACCGCGCTGACCAGTACCTGGCGCCAAAAGCGTTCCACCGCGCGGCGGGTCTGCTTTTTTTCCCGCAGCCATTCGGCCATGCTGATGCTTTCGAGGTCGGTGCGCTTGCCATATTCATAACGGACCGACAAGAAGACCGGACGCGATAGCCAGCTTGTCGGAGAACGAAAGAAATTTCAGGCGCGCAAAGGATTCCGTGAAGTGCATGGGCGCAGGCAGCAGGCCACGCTTCATGACGGACACGCGGCCGCCGGGTTCGATCCAGTAGAACTCGCGATAAAACGTGACCTTCTGACGAACACCGAGGCGATGATAGAAGTCGAGCAGATTCGCGCAGCAGCTCAGAAGTACGTGCTGGCAGTTGTCGATGGTCGGGTCCTTGATCGTCGCCGGTGTTCAGGGGATAGGAAGTCGCTCGCCCGCCAAGAAAGGGCCGCGCTTCGAACAGTTCGACTTCATAACCCGCCGAACCCAACGCGACGGATGCGGCAAGACCGGCAAGTCCGCCGCCGACAACAGCTATCTTCTGCATCCGTCAAATTAGCGGCGCTGCAAACCGGCGCCCGCATGCGCATAGGCGTCGATCATGTTCTCCATCAGACGCAGGCCGCAATCGCGCTCCAGGCTCAGTATCGATTCAGGATGAAACTGCACCGCTTCAATCGGCAGTTCGCGATGCCGGATGCCCATGATGATGCCGTCATCGGATTCGGCCGTCATTTCGAGGCATGCCGGGAAATGTTTCGCGATCGGCGTACAGCGAGTGATACCGGCCGACGCGAAACGGCGATGGCAGATCCGTGGAAGATCCCTTTGCCGTGATGTAGAACTTGCGAGGGCTTTCCGTGCATGGGATAGTTGAGCACATTCAGCTTGCCGCCGAACGCTTCGACGATTCCCTGCAGGCCGAGACATACGCCGAATATGGGAATGCCGCGATCCGCCAAATGGCGCACTAACAAAGGCACTCCGAAATCGGAAGGACGCGCCGGGCCAGGGGAGATCAGGACAATCTGCGGGCAATCGCTATCGATCACTTCCATGGCAACGTTCGATCGATACGTCGAGACCGCTGCTCCCGTTTGCCGCGCGTAGTTCGCCAGCGTGTGGATGAAGCAATCGTCGTTGTCGACCAGCAGCAGCTTCACGCCTTCGCCAACCTTACGCATCTGATGCGGCTCCGGACCGGTTGCAAGCGCCGGATAGAGCGCCCGGAAGAAGTTGGTTGCCTTCAGACGGCACTCCTTATCTTCTTCGGCCGGATCGGAATCGTAGAGCAAGGTGGCGCCCGCGCCATAGCGCGCTTCGCCGTCTCTTATGTGAACCGTGCGAATCAGAATTCCTGTATTGATATCGCCGTTCATGTTGAGGAGCCCGACCGCGCCGCCATACCAGGCGCGGGCATCGCCCTCAAGGTCCTCAATCGCCTGCGCCGCCGCCTTCTTCGGCGCCCCGATGATCGTCACCGCCCACATGTGGGTTAGGAACGCGTCCAGCGAGTCATATCCCGGCATAAGCGTGCCCTTCACGTGATCGACAGTGTGAAACAGTCCTGCGTAGGATTCGATCAGTCGGCGTCCGATGACGCGCACAGAACCAGGCACGCACACGCGCGATTTGTCGTTGCGATCGACATCGCTGCACATCGTGAGCTCGGACTCTTCTTTCGTTGAGTTCAGGAGCTCGCGAATGCTTTCGGCGTCACGCAACGGATCCCCCGAGCGCCGCGCCGTGCCTGCAATCGGACAGCTCTCGACGGTTTCTCCCTCGACGCGAACGAACATTTCGGGTGAAGCGCCGACCAGTTGTTCGTCCCCCATTTGCAGCAGAAACTCGTAAGGGCTGGGACTTACTTCGGCGATGCGCTGGAACAGTTCAGATGCGCTGGCATCAAAGGGAGCACTGAACGTTTGGCGCAAGACCACCTCGTAGTAATTGCCTTGCCGCATGCCTTCACGGACGGTCTCAACCTTGCGAGCGTACTCATATGCCGTGTGGTCCGATATGATTTCGCCGCGCATGCCGACTGCGCGAACTCGTTTGGCTTTGGGCGAAGTACAGGGGTGACCGAAGGTGTTCAAACCATCATTCGAGAACTCGTACTGAAAACGCTCGATGACTTCCCGCTTGCGATCCATGAAGTAAATGTCGTCGCACAGGAACAGATGAAGTGTCTTCTGATCTTTGCGCGGCAGACGCAACCTGATGGGATCGAACTGCAGCAGGAGATCGTAGCCGAAGGCGCCCGCCAGCACCAGCCTCGAATCGTCGTTGGTCTTGAACTCCTGGATCAGCGTGCGCAAGAGCGAGAAAGGCGAAGGCTGTTTGCTGCGCTCCTCTTCGGGGAAGCGCTCAGCGAGCGGATGCAATTTCAGTTCGGCAACGCCCTTGCTGAAGGTCGCATCCCAGTGCGGATGGCTTTCGATCAATGGCCGCAGAATCTCGATCAGGACTTCGCCGCGCTCATTCAGCGCCCGCACACTCACAGTACGATCGCGGCCTACAATTTCGATCGGCGGCGCGATGGCAGCAATATCCCAGCGAGAATACCGCTCGGGGTATTCATAACCAGATGAAAGGTAGATTCCGAGCTTCGTATCCAACTGCCGCAGGATGTGATCCAGGCCACGCGAATACGAAAGCTT
Organism: uncultured Acidobacteriaceae bacterium; assembly: GCA_963795905.1. Taxonomy (GTDB): domain Bacteria; phylum Acidobacteriota; class Terriglobia; order Bryobacterales; family Bryobacteraceae; genus Bog-105. Next base: position 9,131 of record CAWCJG010000009.1, read on the forward strand.
GGAGCTGTTTCGAGTGACAGTGATCCCATGCGGGGTGGTATAACGCAACTGCGACATAAGCCTTTTTGAGCGGGCGAGTACTTTCAGGTTACTTCATCAAAGGGCGCAAGACACGGTGCAGTTCGGCGTCCGTGAGATTGTCGAACTGGATGCCGCGATGCAGCGACCAGCATTCCGTGTGGGTAACGGCTTCGCCCGGCCCCAGGCTGACCAGCGGACCCAGTGTTTCGAGTTCCAGGAAATCGTTATTGGTGAAGATCTCGAGGGATGAGTTGAAGTCTGGATAGCGCGCTTCACGCGAGGCGCGGCACTGTTTCACGAACAACTCGGTGCCCAGGAGGTAAGCGGCGAATGTATGCTCGTTGAACAGTCCTGCCTTTTGGGGGCGCGAGATGGCGGGATTGTGCCGGAGCATCAAGTACTGCTCGGTGAACATCCAGCGGTTATCCGAGAAGTCGGTGTAGCGCCCACATGACGAGCGGATTCGTCGGCAGGAGGCTCTGGACATGGGCTCCGCGCTCAGGAAACGCTGCGATGCCCAACCCGCCTTGCGCCATGACGGTGACGGCCCACGGTGCGAGTTCCGCAGCTTTCGCTTCCGCGATTGCGGATCGTGTGAATAACCTCCACGCGGCCATTACGGAGCGAGAGAATCATCTCTTTTTCGAGCGGCGCTCGCTGGACCACGATCAGCGAACCCTCGACAATGCGCGCCTCCACCGGCCCATTGTCGAGCGCATAAGTGATCGAGTACGATCTCGGGCGCAGCCCACAGGCGATGACCGCCGCGCATTTGCCAATAAGCTTCGTCGCTTTTGCCCAGCTGGTCCGGGTTTTCCCAGAAGAGATTCTGCCCGCCGACAAATCCGTAGCGAATCACACGCGGCCCAACGTCCGTCGTGACAACCAGCTCGACTTCGCCGTCCGTCAAGCGGTAACAGTTCGGCCAGCCCCCGTACGAAAGCTTCTCAATCATTCACGAAAATGTTCGAATCCTGAACTCTGCAGCGGTTCGCCATCGAGCAGAACGCGGCCTGGCTCATCACTTGTGATAACGCCGATTTGGGTCAAGTATAGCGGAGCCTCGTGCTCCACCGGCAGAGTAACGAGTAATTCGTAATCCTCTCCGCCGTGCAGCGCTTCTTCCAGAGAGGCGCCCTCGGCAAGCGGAATCTCACTCGAACGAAGATTCGCACCGACACCCGAGGCCTCGCAGAGACGCCGGAGGTCGATCGAGAGGCCGTCGCTGAGGTCCATGCCCGCCGTGACGGAATTTCGGAGCGAAATGCCCTCGCGCACGCGAGGTGTGATGCGAAGAGACCAATTTGCAGTGCGCAGCCGCGCCAAGCCGTCCGGTGACGCACACGCGGTCGCCCGGTTTCGCGCCGCTGCGGAGAATCGCCTGGCCGAATGGAACCGAGCCGCAACACATGACATCGACCACGACACTTTCGGATTGCGAGAGATCGCCGCCTGCCAAGGCAACGTTGAACTCAGCAGCTAACCCGAGCAGCCCTTGATAGAAACCGTCTAGCCAGGCACCCGTAAGAGCGGACGGCAGCGCTAAGGAAACGAGGCAGAACAGCGGTTGGCTTCCCATGGCCGCGAGATCGGAGAGGCTGCGAGCAAGGGCTTTGTGACCGACATCCTGGGCCGTGTGCGTATCGAGATGGAAATGGCGCTGCTCGATGGCGAAATCGGTCGTAAAGACGAGTTCCGCATCGGAGGGTGGCCGCAAAATGGCGCAGTCGTCGCCAATGCCGCGAATCAGATACGGAGCGGTAGGAAGCCGGCCGGCCATGTTTGCGATGCGCCGGACCAAGTCCAGCTCACGCATGCGTTTCTTGGGGAACGACCACCAGACCCGCGGGCAGATCCTCGCCAAAGACGCGGCTGGATGTCGCGAGATCGTCTTGCTCGCCGCTAAGCTGTCGTAGTAACTCCGCTGCGCGCGGGCTGGCTTCACAGGCGCGGCGTACTGATTCGAGAACCGGCGGTGGCAGATCGCGCGCTATATCGCCCGTGATGCGCGCCATCTGAACGGCGGCATCGAGGATGGCTGGAGTCGAGCCCAATTTCAGCAGCGCCTCCATCCAGCGCGATGCAATTTGCGGCGAGACCACCAGATTGATAGGCCCGCTGAATAGCTTGCGAGCTCCCAAACGCGAGAGGCACCAGACGCCTGCTTCCAGCATCTCGCGCTCTTTCAGCATCGCGAGGAGAGCGTCACCGAGTTGCACCTTCGTTTGGGTCGGCAGCAGTTCCAGGCTTGCGGCAGTGCGCCACATCTCGCGCAGGAGACTTGGGTTCATGCGCGGACGTTTTTTATTCTTCGGCAACAGGATGGGCGAGATGCGCTGGAAAATGTCTACCTGCTGGTTGCGATTCAGGCCGCCCGCGATGCGGCCGCAGAAGATCCACCAATCGATTTCACATTGCACCTGGTTTCCGAACGTGAGTCCGCTTGCGTAGATACGGCGCGCCTGCTCGATGCGGTAATCGTCACCCGCGAAGCCAAAGCCCGGGCGCAGGCAGAAGCCGGTGAGATTCAACCAGCGTGCTTCATGGTGCGCGTTCTTGCGGCGCCCGTCGGCAAGTTCGAGAAGCTTATCCGCAAGCACACGAATGGTAGCGAGCGGCCAGGAAAGCCGGCCCAGCCCGAGCGCCTGTTCGAGCCGCGCGGGCAACTGCTCCGGGGGCAATCCAGAACCTGTTTTGGCGAAGACATCGGCAATCAACGCGGCCGCTTGAGCCGTCGCTTCGGCACTGACCACCGCGGCCGTGCGGACTCCCGTCGCCGCTCCCGTTTGTTCAGCGCCAGTCTTGCGCAATTGAAACTGGAGACTCCATCGATGCTCCGAGATCTTCGATTCGGCCCAGGTTTCGAGCGTACCGACTTCGCTGAGGCGGGCGCCGAGAGTGACTGGAACGTGCCGCTCGCCGCCTTTACCAAAGCGGATAACAGCGCGCAAAGGCAGATGCAGGCGCGGGTCGCTTGCAGGATCAAGCATGTCGCCGGATGGATTGAACGAAACAAGATCGCCTGCTTTGTCTTCCTGCGGCTGAGGGAGCTGTACAACCGAAACGCGACCGGCGTGTTCGCCAGCAACTGCAACTCCGGCTGATCGAGACGAATCTCCTGACCTTCTTCCGTTCCGCGCGGCATCAGGCAAACGGTCTGGATGGAGGAACTCGACGCTACGGATTCAACACCAATGAAATAAGCCCGGGGCAGTCCACCGCGGACGACGACCCCGGCTCCGGTTGCGCGAACGTAGGAATAGTAGGAAGCGCCGATCGCCACAGCCAGATCGAGGTCCTGGTTTTCAAAGACGATCGGAGCGCGACCGAACCAGTGCGTGACGACATCGCGCACGCGGTCCCGCAACACTTCCGGAATGAAGAAGCCGCCGTTGAATAAGATGGCATCGATGCCGCGCTCGGCTGCCGGCGTACCGCGGAGAAATTCGGCAAGGTGGCGCGTGATGGCGGGATCCGAAACATAGGGAAGCCCAAGTTCGCGGAAAACGCTCTGCTTCTCCTGCTGCGGAGTATCGCTCAGTTCGCAGGGCGGAAGGAATCCACCGAGAGCGAGTTCCAGCACCTCGTCGCGCGTGATCTCTGTTTTGAGCGTGCCGCCAATGAGGGACGTGCCTGCTCCAGTGACCGTCACTGCGACGGACGGTGGTGCATTCGGAGACAATAGCGTTTCTTTGGCGGAAGAGCACTGCCGTCGTAATCCGCTGCGCTGACGCAATGACAGCGTCCGGCCTGCCTTCGATTCGGCTAGCCATGAGATCGTCAGATCGAGGTTATCGCCGCCGAGGAGTAAGTGGCGGCCGACGTTGGTCCGCGTAAACTCTACTTTGTCTCCTTCGCGCTGTACACGGACCAACGTGAAGTCGCTGGTGCCGCCGCCGACGTCGCACACGAGTACGAGTTGACCATCGAACAGCTCTTTGTTGGAGCGCGCCAGATGGCCCGCAATCCAAGCGTAGAACGCGGCCGCTGGTTCTTCAAGCAGCGTCAAGCGTTCGATCCCGGCCTCGCGCGCGGCTTGCACGGTCAGTTCGCGGGCTTCTTCATCAAAGCTTGCAGGAACCGTCAGGACGACATCGTGTTCGCCTAGGGGCGTGCCACTCTTGTGTTGCCACGCTTCCGCCAGATATCCCAGATAACGCGCGGACGCTTCGACCGGCGACAGCACGCGCCCTTCTTCCTGAGAATCCCAGGGCAGAATCTTGGCCGTGCGGTCCGCCTCCGAATTCGAGAGCCAGGATTTTGCGGAATGCACGGTTTTCGTAGGAACCAGCGCGCCCTGCTCGCGCGCGTATGCGCCGACGACGGGGGGATCGCTGAGATAAAGGAACGAAGGGAGCGTGCGTAGTTCGGCGGTCCGGTTTGCGTCGACCTGCTGCGAATTGGAAGGACGTGGATTGGAGGGAAATCGGCGTCGGCGGCTTCGACAGGATCTACATACGCGAGCGCGGAGTTAGTCGTGCCGAGGTCAATGCCGACGTTCATGCGGCAGCCGCCCGCTCACGGACATTGAACTCGAGTTTCCATCGTCGTCCGTCGCCAGCTACGCACCAAAGCTCCAGCATTCCCGTTTCGGTGACGTTGCTTTCGAGCGTGACCGGCACCATCTCTTCCTGTCTGCCTTCCTGGGCAGGCAGGAACACTTCGACAGGCGCGAGTTCTTCGATCTCTTCATCAATTTCCTCGAGCAATGTGCCGGGAGCATCATTCTTGCGGGTCGTCGAAGAGAAGAAGCGGAACTCGGCGGGTTCACCGACGACGAGAGCGAACCTTCGCTGTGGGAGCTCAACACGGGAGCCTTCTTCGAGACCGAAGGGCACAACGGCGAACGCCTTCATGGCAGGCTGCAAACCAGGAACGGCCGGCATTGTAGATTCAATCCCCACATAGTAGGTCCGCGGAACTCCGCCGCGGATGCGCACGCCTTTGCCGGTGCGGGCCAGACCGTAGTACGCGGCTCCACGCGCCACAGCTTGCATGAGATCAGCCGATTGGGTTTCGCTGCGCAGTTCGGTCACCGGTTGTTCCAACCAACTGTTCAACACCTGCAGAAGACGCTGCTGAATCGCGCTCGCTTGCAGGACGCCTCCATTCAGCAGCACATGGGTTGGGCGCGCGCCGCCCGCGTGTTGCAGAAATTGCGCGAGGTGTTTGGTGATGGCCGGGTCGGATGCGTAGTTCAGTCCAACTTCCATCAGTGCCGCTCGGCGTTGGCGTTCGGGAGCGGCATTCGCATCGACCACTGGAAAGAATCCATCGAGCAGGAGCGAACCCACCTCATCGCGTGTGATTTTGCCGCGAATGGTTCCACCGATCAAACCCGTGCCGCGGCCAAGAATCGTCAGTGGCTGCTCGTCGGGTCCATGGCCCGCAAGCAGGACTTCTTTCGCGGCGCGGCACTGCTGCCATAGCGAGTGGAACTGGATCGCGTCGAGTTTCTTGCCGATGCGTTGTTCGGCGAAGCGGGCCACGGCAAGATCCATGTTGTCGCCACCCAGCAGGATGTGCTGACCTACCGCTACACGCTCAAGCTGAAGTTCTCCCTCCGATTCGGTGACGGCGATCAGAGTGAAGTCGGTCGTGCCGCCGCCGATATCGACGACAAGGATGGAATCGCCTGGGTGGACTTGCTCGCGCCAGTTCGGGTTGCGCTCGATCCAGGCGTAGAAAGCTGCTTGCGGTTCCTCGAGAATGCCGGGATCGGGATAGCCGGCCAGCCGCGCCGCACGCTGCGTGAGTTCTCGCGCCGCCGCATCGAACGACGCTGGAACTGTGATGAGCACAGATTGATCTTCGAGGCGTGCGTCCGGGTGCGCGTTGTTCCAGGCGGCTTTCAGATGCTCGAGATACTGCCGCGATGCTTCGAGCGCAGAGATCTTCTCAACGCCTTCGGGCGCGGCAAGCGGAAGCAGCGGTTGCGTGGGATCTGCATTCTGATTCGACAGCCACGATTTAGCCGAACTGACCAGGCGGCCTGCGTTTTCGACGCCGCGGTTACGCGCTAACTGACCCGCAATGAATCGCGGATTCTGGTCCCAGGGCAGCGCGAGCGTGCCTTCGACGAACTCACTTGGACCGGGGATGTACAGAGACGAGGGCAAGAGGTCGAGTTCGCCCACCTCGCCCGCATTCACGAGTTGTGCAACCGCAAACAGATGGACCACTGGGTCATCCGCCTGCGTGAATGCTAATGCGCTGTTGGTGGTTCCGAGATCGATACCGATGATGTATTGCGACATGGGGACGGCGACTATTCGATTTCGATTTCCGCGGGAGCGATGACTGCGACGTCCTGCTTACCGATGGCCGGAAGGTTCACGGAAGCGACCATCCATCCGCGGTGACGCAGCGTTCCGCCCGGAGCTTTCCCGTTCGCCGGCACATTGCCGATCAGCTTGATGCGATTCGGGTCGGGCGCTTTCGCGGCGTCGAGTTTATGGAATGTGCCTTCCACGCTATCGATAACGGGCGCGAGCGTCACGTGACGTCCGAGTGTGGCCCGGCAGTCACTGTGGAGGCTGCGCACAGCCGCTCCGATCTGGTCATCCGAGTAGGATGCGATGTCTTCCATGAGGAAGTCGATCAGGCGCGAATCACGTTGCAGAATTTGCAAAATCTGCAGTGCTCCATCGCTCACCTTAACTTGCGGCACTTGCACGGGAGGTGCTACTGGAGCGGGTTTCGCTTTGCTGTAGCCGAACTCGAGCGCGATGTCTTCAGGAAGAATTCCCGAGAACAAAATCGAGAAAAAACTTCGGAACGCTGATCCGATACGGGACAATCAAGGACCTCTGCACCTCAGGATATCAGCGGCGAAACGCCCGTCTTTGCATAATTAGCTGTACTAAACGCAAGATTTAAGGCATATTAGAACAAAACGTCCTATTCGTGTTTGAAGGGAGAATCTAAAACGAATGGCAACAAAGAAAGCTACGGCCGGCAAGTCGGCTAAGAAGACAACAACGAAAAAGGCAGTGAAGAAGGCCGCCACAAAGAAGACGGCGACCAAGAAGGCTGCTCCGAAGAAGAAGACTGCGGCTAAGAAGACGGCTGCCAAGAAAAAGGCAACCAAGAAAAGCTAGCCCCGATGGCATATCTCAAGCGCGGCGGAGGCGTTGTCTTCGGCCGCGCTTGGGTGATTCAGAATTTTTGTTAATCGATTTTCCGCCAGTACCGTCCAGCGTGGCTCAGTAGTTCATCGGCAGCCGCCGGGCCTTGTGAACCGGCTGCGTAGTTCGGGAAGTCGCCCGCCTTGTTTTCGGTCCAATAATCGAGGACCGGCTGTACCACCTTCCAACCTGCCTCCACATTGTCCGCGCGCTGAAAGAGCGTCGCATCTCCAATCATGATGTCGTAGAGCAATGTTTCGTAGCCGGTGCGCGGCGCACTTCCGAAGTAATCGGCATATTTGAAATCCATCCGCACATCACCGATGCGCATATCGGGCCCGGGAATCTTCGCTCCAAATTCAAGCGCAATTCCTTCATCCGGTTGGATGCGGATCAACAACCAGTTGGGCGCCGGCTGCTCGATCTCCGTTTCACGGAAGAGCGCCGCCGGGCTGCCTTTGAAGCGAATCGCGATCTGCGTCTTGCGGGAAGCCAGACGCTTTCCGGTTCGCAGATAAAACGGTACGCCTGCCCAGCGCCAGTTCTCAATGCTCAGCTGCATGGCGCTGTATGTCTCGACAGTGGATTGCTGTGAGACGTCCGGCTCGTCACGATAACCCGGAACGTCTTGTCCTTTGATCTGCCCCGGCCCGTATTGGCCGCGCACGGCGGAGCATCTGACCTCTTCAGGTTTGCACACCTTGATGGCTTCAATGACCTTCTCTTTTTCCGACCGCACGGCATCGGCGTGAAACGAGTTTGGCGCTTCCATGGCGGTCATGGCGACAAGTTGGAATACGTGATTCGGCACCATGTCGCGCAACGCTCCCGTGCTCTCGTAGAAACGTCCCCGCTTTTCGACTCCGACGGTCTCGGCGACGGTGATCTGCACATGATCGATGCGATCGCGATTCCAGATGTGCTCAAACATGCCGTTCGCAAAACGGAACAGCATGATGTTCTGCACGGTTTCTTTTCCGAGGAAGTGATCGATGCGGTAGACCTGGCTTTCGCTCACCACGTTCAGGATCTGGCGGTTGAGGGCCTTGGCAGATTCGAGATCGTGTCCGAACGGTTTCTCGACGACGATCCGTCTCCACTTCCCGTCGTCTTCCTTCGAGAGTCCGCTTGCACCAAGATGCTCGACAACGGGTCCGAAAAACCTGTCGGCAATGGCAAGGTAGAACAGATAGTTGCCGGATGTGCCGCGGGACTGGTCGATTTGCGCCAGCTTCGTTTTCAGGTTTTGATACGTCTGTGGATCGTTCAGGTCGCCTCGCACATAGAACATGCCGGATTCGATGCGCTGCCAGACGTCATTGTTGAGCTGTGAGGATTGACCGGAAGACCGAACGAACTCCTCCGTCATTTCGCGCAAAGAGCTGCGCCACGAAGCGTCGTCTCTGTCAGCCAGATCCAGACCGACGATCGCAAAACTCTCGGGCAGCAATGTGCTGCAGCCCAGATTGTAAATAGCCGGAACTACAAGCCGGCGCGTCAAGTCGCCTCCCGCGCCGAAAATGACCATGGCACAAGCACCCGGTCGCGGCGCACCAGTGTCGCTCTTTTGTATCAAGCTGCTCCCTCGACAGATATCATCGCAATTTGCGTATTCTGAACCGCCTGAACGCGTCTACAGAATGAGCATGAGCTTGGGCGAGCAGGTCGTCTTCCTCTTTATCCTTGGGCTGCCGATCGCCTGCGTGGCATGGACCGTCACGCATGAAGAAGTGTTTCGCGAGCCGCGCGAATGGTGCAAGAACAATAGCGAACACGCGCCGAATGTCCTCCGGCGGAAATTCTTTTACCTGTTCACGTGCGAGTACTGCTTCAGCCACTACGTGACGGTCTTTTTCCTGGCGATTACCCGGTTCAAGCTGCTGTATACCGACTGGCGCGGGTACCTGATCGCGTTCTTCGGCCTGGTCTGGATTGCCAACACTTACATGAACATTTACGGGCGAATCCGGCTGGACATCAAAAAGGAACGGGTGGAGATCGAGGCGAAGCAGAAGACCATTGAGCAAAGCGAAATACTGCGGCACCGGTGAGCGTCCGGAGGCGTACGGTTCCCGGACGCAGGCTCAAGACGATAAGTAGGCGAGCACACGATCGAAGAGCGGCTCTACAGCATTGCCCATCACTGCCGGGCCGTGGCCGGGAAGGATCGCTCGCGGCCGCAGGGAGCGCAGTCGAGCCAGGGACTCGATCCAGTCTTGGATCGAAGCTGAGGACACATTGGGGCGATAGCCGTTGACAAGGCAATCCGCCGAATAGAGCACACGTTCCTCGGGAACCCATACGGACACGTTCGTTTCCGTGTGGCCGGGAGTCAAAAGGATCTCCACACGGCAGCCTCCGAGTTCCATCTCACAATCGGCATCGATGCCGTGGTCCGGAAGCGACAATCTGGTATCGGCGAAGAAGACGTTCTCCTCACGATCCGCACGCCGTTGCGCATCGCAGATTTGTGAGTTGAAGCCCGCGAGTTCGGAAGCAAACTCTTCAGACGTTCGGCGAATTCCAGGATGACCATAGATAGGAACGTTGCGATCCGAGAAGAAGCTGTTGCCGCCGATGTGATCGAAATGCTTCTCGCAATTGAGAACGCGGAGCGAATTCTTGGGGCGAACACAAGTCGCATAGCCGTGAAGGGTAGCGGCGCTGGTTGCATTCGCCCCTGTATCAATGATCAGAGTTGTTTCGTCGCCCACCACAAACCCCGCGTTCACGGTCCAGGGCGGCAGATATCCGAGACCAGTTACGGCGTAGCAGCGTGGGGATAGCTTCACTTCAACCGGAATTGTACTTCGACGTTCGCGAGGACCGAAACAGGTTTTCCGTCTTTGAGCGCAGGCTTGAAACGCCAGCTCGAAACGGCTTGCATGGCCTTCTCGTCCAGGCCCGGATCAAGGCTCTTGGTTACGTGAACATCTTCCGGTACACCTTGATCACTAATCGTGATCGACAGAACCACGGGGCCCTGGATCTTGGCGTCCTTCGCCGATTTGGTGTAGCCCGGTTCGTGCTTCTCAACGAGAACCGGAGCAGTGACGTCTCCGCCGATTTTGTACGGGCCGTTCTGGGTTGTAGCGGCACGCAGCATGGCGCCCGTTACCAGGCAGAGCGTGCAGGCCAAGAGCGCTGCCCATTGTTTTGTGCGACCCCAACGAGCCGCGCGTTGCCATTCGAGAATGCGTTCCAATCGTAGCTTCATTTTTCCTCCAGTCATTCGGCATCCGAGCAGACCCGATTCAGGCAATCCCGCCGTTTCCATCAGCAATTCGGCATAGGCAATGCCATCACTTCCCCGCTCCAGAACTCGTTCGTCGCATGCCATCTCCTGCTCCTCGCGCATGCGTCGTGTCATCCACCACATCAGCGGATGAAACCAATACAGGGCTTCGGCGAGGACCGCGAGCGTGCTGGTCCAGATGTCGCCGCGTTCGACATGGGCACGCTCATGCGCGATCGCGATCGACCAGCGCTCACGAGTCCACTGCGCGGCGGTCTCGGGCATGAGTATGGTGGGCCGAATCCAGCCCCACACCTGGGGTGAGTCGACCGCGGCGTAGCGGATCTCGCCGTCCCCCTTTGCCTTGTGTGTCTTGTATGAGACATACGCGACGCCCACACAGAAGCGGATCAGCACCACGACGCTGCCGGCTACCCAAAGCAGTTTCCAAGGCGATTGGGTAGACATCGGTGACACGGGGCCAGGAAGCACGGTGGCTACAAAGGCAACCCGAACTGGAATGATCGGCGCTGCAAACGGAAACGGCAGCAGCAGGCTGGCGAGCACCGTCAAGGCGCAAACCGCATGCCGCACCTTTACGGCGTGACGCGGCAGGACGGCAAGCGCCGCAGCGCCCATCGCGAGCACAAGCGTCAGTCGGATGAGCAACATCATTTCCGGTTCTCCTTTGCTTGCTCGATCATGCGGCTCAGGTCCTCGAGCTCCGCCTTGGATAGCCGGAATTGCTTCGGGTCGAGCAGGGCGGCCACTGCCTTTTGCGCCGAACCTTCGAAAAACGTGTGCAGCACCCGCTGCAAGGCCGATTTGCGAGCGGTTTCCTTCGGAACGACCGGCGCATATACGTACTTGAGGCCGTCTTCGGTGTGCTTCACGTGGCCTTTGTCTTCGAGAATTCGGAGGATTGTGCGGACGCTCGAATAGCTGGGCGCGTCTTCGAGTTCCGCCTGAATTTCCTGTCCCGTGGCGCTGCCTCGGGCAAACAGGATGTCCATGATCTGACGCTCCCGGCGGCTCAGGGGCGCTTCCTGTGTTCTCTGCATATCCTGCTAAGAAATTAACAGGAACGAGAAAACCCGTCAAGCGAAAAATTTAGCAGGCTGTCTTGAGCGCTGGGAGCGAGGCGACGAGCTTTTCGAGATGCTTTGCGAGGATATCGACTTCGAGGTTGACCCGAGAGCCAGGCCCATAACTCTGCAAACTAGTGTTGCCGTAGGTGTGCGGAATGATGGTGAACGAAACATTGCCGTCCTCGATCTCGGCGACGGTCAGGCTGATTCCGTCCACCGCCAGTGAGCCTTTTTCGACGATGTAGCGTGAAAGCGCCTGCGGGACTTGGATGGTCAACCACCAATTCCCATCGCCGAGTTCGTTCAGCGCAACGATTTCAGCGGTGGCGTCCACGTGGCCCAGCACAAAGTGTCCATCCAGGCGAGCGTTCGCGCGAAGAGGCCGCTCCAGATTCACAAGACTGCCGGTTTCCAGAGCGCCCAGATTACTCCTCTGAAGTGTTTCGGGCGCAAGATCGGCCCAGAAGCCGTTCTCACTCAACTCCACGGCCGTAAGGCACGTCCCATTCACAGCGATGCTCGAACCAATCTGCGCATCTTTAAGGACGGCGGAACAGGTGATGCAAAGACGAGCTCCCGTTTCGCCTGCTTCGAAACGACCCACGTGCCCGAGCTCTTCGATGATGCCGGTGAACATCAGTTCTTCTTCAAGTATGCCTCTACGGCAAACTCGTCCGGTGGCAATCGGGTGGACGGTGACTCTTTCTAATAAGAGTGCATCCACGCGGCGCTGCCGCCCGGTTCCTCCAGCGACAGGGAGACTTTCCATACCGCCGAGAATCTTCGGCGCGTAATAGAACAGCACTTTATCCGCGAATCCGCCATCGAGCATCGTCCAATTCACTTTGCTGCCGGCTTCGACCATTAGAGAGAGATAGCGCTCCTTGGCGAGATAGTCGAGTAACTTGCTCGGATCGGTTCGACCCATGGGACCGTCCGCAATCAGGATGCGGACGCCTGCCTTCTCGAGCGCTTCCCTGCGAGCGTGCGACGCCGCTGACGTGCACACGATCATCACGTCATTGTTTGCGGTCGTCACCATTTTCGAAGTCAGCGGTGTACGCAATTGCGAGTCGAGCACGATGCGCAATAGCGGCCTGGCACGTTCTCTTCCGGAACGATCCGTGAGCAGGCAGTCATCTTCGAGTAGAGTGCCGAGGCCGGTCAGAATCGCATCTGAATCGTGACGGACCAACTGCACGTCGGCACGCGCCGTTTCGCTCGTGATCCAACCCAAATTGTCTTGCGGCGCGGCGATTTTTCCATCCAGCGTCAGCGCCGCCTTTACAGTCACCAGCGGCTTGCCAGTCCGCATGAAATGAACGAACGGCTCATTCAGCTTTTCGGCTGCGGCGCTTGCGTCCTGATCGATCGCCACGTCGGCCCCGGCATCGCGGAGTCTCTGTATGCCACGGCCGCTGACATCCGGATTCGGATCTTGCATGGCGACCACCACGCGGGCAACGCCGGCCTGAATCACGGCATCGGCACAAGGCCCTGTGCGGCCCTGATGACTACAGGGCTCGAGCGACACGTACAGCGTGGCGCCGCGCGCGGCATCCCCGGCTTGGCGCAACGCAATGATCTCCGCGTGATCGACCCCTTTCCAGGTATGGAAACCTGTCCCGATCACCTTTCCATCACGCACGACGACGGCGCCGACGGCGGGATTTGGACTCGTCATTCCCCGTCCCTGCTTTGCCAGATCGAGGGCCTGCTGCATAAACTCGCGCATATCAGTCGAAAAGAGATTCGACGAACTGACGCGGTTCGAAGGGTAAGAGATCGTCTATCTTTTCGCCCACTCCGACATAACGAATGGGCAGGTTCAAGTCACGCGCGATCGCGACGACAACGCCGCCTTTGGCTGTGCCGTCCAGTTTGGTCAGCACGATGCCTGTGAGGCCCGCGGCTTCCGTGAATTTACGAGCTTGTTCGAGCCCGTTCTGTCCAGTGGTTGCGTCAAGGACAAGCCAGACTTCGTGGGGCGAACCGGGAATTACACGCGCGCACGTGCGGCGCATCTTCTCGAGCTCCGCCATCAGGTTCTCTTTTGTGTGCAAGCGTCCAGCGGTGTCAATGATGACGTAATCAACGGCGCGCGCCTTGGCCGATTGGAGAGCGTCAAAGACCACAGCGCTCGGGTCGGCTCCGGTCTTCTGCCGGATCATGTCAACGCCAGCGCGTTGCGCCCAAATTTCAAGCTGCTCGATAGCCGCTGCGCGGAAGGTGTCCGCGGCGCAGAGCAGGACCTTGCGGCCTTCCCCGATGAACCGCTGCGCGAGTTTGCCGATGGTCGTTGTCTTTCCAGCGCCATTGATGCCAACGAGCATGATCACGGCGGGCGGATTCCGGACCACATGCACCGGAGCCTCGGACGCATTCAGGATTTCGAGCAGTTGTTCGCGAATGAGATTGCGTATCTCACCGGCATCCGCCGTCAGCTTACGATCTACCCGCTCATGAATGCGATCGATAATGTCCTGCACGGTTCGCACGCCGAGATCAGCGGTGATGAGCGTGTATTCCAGTTCGTCGAGCAAATCGGCATCGATTTGTTTCTTGCCCTGGAGGACGTCTTCGATCCGGTCCACGAGCCCGCTGCGGGTTTTCTGAATGCCCGCTTTCAAGCGGTCCAGCAGGTTGGGTTCTTGCGGAACAGATCCAAAAAGCGTTTGGATTGCCATGCGGATCTTCGCTCAAGTTTAACAAGCGGTCGGCGCACAGCCCTGAAGCGCTTCGCTGTGCGCGCAGACATGAGGGGTCGGCTTGTCTGTAGCAAAACGCCAACACTTTGTCATTTGCACGGCCCCCCGGCGCGATGTAGCGTCGCTCCTTTACGGTCGCGCCTGAGTTTAGAGGGTAGCGGACTCCGGAGAAGCAGCGGAGACGGCGATTTGGGGGCCGGACGTGATGGTCGGAGCCATGTTAGCAGCGCCGGTTTGTACCGGCATCGCGGATCCTGCAGGAACGAACCCAGTGCTAACCGCATGGCCAGTGCTAACCGCACTGCCATTACCGGGCAGCAAGCGTTTCTGATGAAACGAAGCCACAGGCTGAAGACCTGTTCCACGGGTGGAGCGTTCCTTTTGAAGTTCTCGCAGAGTTTTCAGTGCTTTATAGAAGCTGCGCTCGGAGCGGCCGTGCATGCGCTGGGCGGCTTCGGCTTGGCGGGGCTGCGGTAAATCCAGGTTCAGGAAGTGGGTTTCAAAGCGACGGTAGCGTTTCATGAGCCAATAGTGCTCGGCTACTTCCTGCACGAGAAGCGCTTCGGTCTCGGTGGCGGGTTGATGTTCGTTGAAGAGGGTTGTCTTCAAGGCCGCGAGATCCGACGGATCTTCTCCTTTCAGAACCAGTTGTTTACTGTACAGGCCGTGCTTGAAACTGTTCTCGCGGGATTTCGCCTTCCCTTCGACAGTGCGGGGCCCGGTGCTGAGGTGGGCGTTAGCCCGATTGGCTTCGAGGCGGGCTTCCGAGAGGGGGCTCGCGGCGTGAGGCGTTTCCTCGTGAGAAACGAACCCAAGGGCGGGAGCGGCGGCGACGGCCAACTGGCGGCGCTCGGCCTTCCGGGATGCGCGCTCAGCGGCGCGACGTTGTTGACGGGATAGAGACATTTCCGAATAGTCC
Source organism: uncultured Acidobacteriaceae bacterium (assembly GCA_963795905.1). Lineage (GTDB taxonomy): Bacteria > Acidobacteriota > Terriglobia > Bryobacterales > Bryobacteraceae > Bog-105. The sequence goes on from CAWCJG010000009.1 coordinate 24,229, forward strand.
TTTCACGCGCGTTATCGCATGAAGGCCGTTCGGGCGGCGTCCGGATTTCAGTGCAAGTTGCGGGTAGGAGGCGAGTTAAGAAATTTCGCTTCGGCGTGACCCGCACGGAGGATGTCCGCCTGTCAACCAATCGCCAGCAGCTTCAGGATAGTTGCCCCGTAGTTTCTCACGAGGGCTGGCCCGACGCCGGGAATTGCGAGCAGATCCCCTTCGTCGCGCGGTTGGTCCTCCGCCAAGTGGAACAATACCTGATCGGTGAAGATGCGGAATGGCGGAACCGATTTTGCCTTCGCTTCGGCCAGACGCCATTTGCGCAGGGCTTGCACAACAGGGCTCTCTTCGCGGCTCACGGCTTTTTTCGGCGAGGCCGATCGCTGCGCTTTACCCGAGGTCCGTTTACTGCGCGGGGTCGCGGTGGTTGCTCGCAATCGTAAAGGAGGCAGATCGCCGGGCTCTACGCTTTGTCCCGTACGCGTCAATTGGATGGTGCGATAGGGAATCTGCTTCCCATCCTTCTCAAACGTGGCTTCGCGAAACGTGAGCAGATCGGCGCGGCCCATGGCGGCCAGCAGTTCCTCAAATGTATTTCGATCGAGTTCGCCGAGAGGACACAACTCGGTGTGCAGCTTTCCGCTGGCGCGAACGCGTCCACCCGCGAGCGCTTTCAAGACTTCAGCAGCCAAATCCAACTCGCGGCGAAATGCATCCCGGAATTGCTGGACGGTGCACTCCTCGGGTGCGCAGAAGTCGCAGGCGCCGCACCATTCCCGCCGATCGGTCAGATCGCCAAAGTGGCGGACCAGCGCGGCCATGCGGCATTGTCCGCGAGATGCATAGCGGAGTATGGCTTCGAGGCGCTGGGTCCTCTGTTCCAGCACGCTCGAGTAGCTTGCTTTCCAGTTAGCCGGACCGCGCCCGATGTTTTCGTTGGCATCGATCAGCGCGCCACCGTGGACCCACAATTTGTCGAGCACGGTCTCGAATGTGTCCGGATCGAGCGCGGCCAATTCCTCCAATTCCCGGCGCGGTATTGGATTGTCGGTCAATTTTTTGAAAACGTTCTCGAGCACGGCAGCATCGGGATAGTCGCGGTCGAAGAAATAATCGTGCCTGCGGCGGTCGCCGTATGAGTGCATCAGGATAGCGCGGCTCGGTTTGCCATCGCGCCCGGCTCGGCCAATCTCCTGATAGTACGCTTCGATGCTGCCCGGAAGCGCGGTATGAACGACGGTCCGGATATCGGGTTTGTCGATGCCCATGCCGAACGCGATGGTGGCGACGATGACATCCAGTTTGCCGGAAAGGAAATCGTCCTGAACTCTCTGGCGCTGTGCGGTGGGCAGTCCTGCGTGATAGGAACCGGCAGAAATGGCGGGACGCATCTCAAGTGCAAGTTCGTCGCATTCGGCGCGCGTGGGCACATACACGATACCGGGCCGGCGAGACGAATCGCGCAGGATCGCATAGACCGATTCCTGACGCTGCGAGGGCCCGATTTCTACAATTTCGATCCCGATGTTTTCGCGGCGGAAGCCTTGGATCGATCGGAGCGGGTTTTGCAGATTGAGCTGTTCGGCAATGTCGTTCTGTACGACGGGAGTAGCGGTGGCCGTGAGAGCAATCACGGGCGCGGGACGGAACATCTGCATGTGCCGCTGCAACATCCGATAGTCGGGCCGAAAATCGTGGCCCCATTGCGAGATGCAATGCGCCTCATCTACAGCAATCAGGCTGGGTGTGCGGCGGGCGAGGAATTCCGGGAAGTTCGGCACCGATAGCCGTTCCGGTGCGATGAAGAGGAATTGCAGTTGGCCGTCCCGATAGGCAATCGCGGCATTGCGGGACTCTTCGCGCGAGCGCCCGGAGTGGATGCGCTCGGCGTGGATACCTTTCTCGCAGAGCTTTGCGACTTGATCTTCCATCAAGGCGATGAGCGGGCAGATCACGACAGCGGTACCGCCGCGAGCGAGTGCGGGAAGTTGATAACAGAGAGATTTGCCGGAGCCGGTCGGCATAACGACGAGGACGTCGCGGCCGGAATGGAGGGCGCGGCACACTGGCTCCTGACCGGGGCGGAAGGCGTCAAAACCGAAACGCTCGGTCAACGTGCGCTGTAAGGGATCTTGCATTCACTGCTTACTTTGATGTTAGGAAATCGAAGTCGCAGCCTTTGTTCGCCTGGGTGACATGCTCGAGAAAAAGGGCTCCGTAGCCGCGCGTGTAGTGTTTGGGCGGGGATTGAAAGTTTGCGCGGCGGCGCGCCAGTTCGTCTTCGGGCAAGAGGTGCCGCAAGCTGCGGTTGATAACGTCCAGTTCGATCTCATCCCCCGTTTCAACAAACGCAAGCGGGCCACCTACCGCGGACTCGGGCGCGACGTGCAGGACGACGGTCCCGAAACTGGTGCCGCTCATGCGGGCATCGCTGACGCGCACCATGTCCTTCACGCCTTGGTTGAGAAGCTTGCGAGGAATCGGAATCTGCCCCCATTCGGGAAAGCCAGGACCACCTTTGGGTCCAGCATTCTTGAGTACAAAAATGGTTTCTGCAGTGACGGGCAGGTCGTCGCGATCGATTTCCTCCAGCATCTGCCGGTGCGTTTCGAACACGTACGCGCGCCCGCGATGCGTAAGAAGGTGGGGTGACGCCGCAGTCTGTTTCAGCAGTGCTCCATCGGGCGCAAGATTGCCACGTAAAACGACAATGCCGCCTTCGCGATGGAGAGGCTCAGCGGCGGAACGAATCACCCGCGGATTGTAGTTCGGCACCGCGGCGATGTTGTCGCGGATGCTGGTTCCGGTGACGGTGGGGACATCCGGGTGCAGAAGCGGCAGAATCTCGCGCATGACGACAGGGACGCCGCCCGCATAAAAGAAATCCTCCATGACGAACTCGCCAGAGGGCTTGACATTCACGAGCGTTGGCGTGGTCCGGGAAAGCCGATCGAAATCATCCAGCGAGAGAGGGACGCCGCAGCGGCCCGCGATCGCAAGCAGATGAATTACGGCATTTGTCGATCCGCCCAAGGCCATGAGCACAACGATCGCGTTTTCAAAGGCAGCCCGGATGAGGATTTGCGAAGGACGCAGATCTTCTTGGACCATCTCCACCATGCGGCGGCCGCTCTCTTCGGCGATTGCGAGCCGACGGGAATCCACGGAAGGGATGGCGGCACATCCTGGGAGCGTCATCCCGAGCGCCTCGGCCAGCGCGGCCATGGTGGAGGCGGTACCCATCACGCCGCAGGTTCCGGAGGTTCGCGCGATGCAGCCTTCGAGTTCGAGAAGATCCTCATCATTGAGCTGACCGGCGCGATACAGGTCAAAGAGTTTGCGGCCGTCTGTGCCCGCGCCAACGGGCTGGCCGCGGAAGCGTCCGGGGAGCATCGGTCCTGCCGGGAACTACGATCGCGGGAATGTCAGCGCTGGCCGCGCCCATGAGTTGAGCGGGTACGGTTTTGTCACAGCCACAGAGCAAGACGACGCCATCGAGCGGGTTTGCGCGAATGGACTCCTCGACATCCATCGCCATGAGGTTGCGATAGAGCATGGCGGTGGGACGCATGAACATTTCGCCGAGAGAAATCGTAGGAAATTCCAGAGGCACTCCGCCGGCCGCCCACACGCCGCGCTTGACTGCCTCGGCGACGTTACGGAGATGGAGATTGCAGTTGTTGAGTTCGCTCCAGGAGTTACAGATTCCAATCACCGGCTTGCCTTGAAATACTTCGTGCGAAAAGCCTTCGGAACGAAGCCAGGCACGGCGGGCGAAGTTGTAATACTCGCGGGATCCGGACCACCACTCGGCGCTGCGGAGCTTGCGGGTCATAACCGATACTGCCGCGTGCGCGTCATGATTGATACTGCCGCTTTGGCGTCATGATTGCTATTTTGTCAGGCTAATAAATATGGATTTGACTACGCTCGGAATCGCAATGGGTTCGGCATGGCTGTCGGGAATCAATCTCTACGCGACCGTGCTCACGCTGGGCCTGCTGGAGCGCTTCGGGTACGCGCGTTTGCCGGGCGATCTAAGCATGCTCGCGCATCCCTGGATTCTGATTACCGCGGGCTCTCTCTTCGCGGTTCAGTTCATTGCGGATAAAGTACCTGGCGTCGATTCTGTGTGGGACATGGTGCACACGTTCATTCGTGTGCCCGCTGGGGCGATTCTCGCCGCGGCAGCCTTTGCGCACCTTGACCCGAAGATTCGGCTGATTGCGTTTCTGATCGGTGGCGGAATCGCGCTGACATCGCACGGGACAAAAACAGCGACACGTCTGGCGGCTAACACTACACCGGAACCATTCTCGAATTGGGTGCTCAGCCTTGTAGGCGACCTGCTCGCGATAGGAGGCAGCCTGCTGATGACGGTTCACCCGGCAGTGTTGCTTGGCATAGTCGTGGTAGCCGTCATTCTTTCCATGGTTGTTTTGCGGTGGATCTGGAAAGCGCTGCGCCGGTTATTCGTGCGAGGCAGAGCGGAATCCGGAGATGCTGCTCCGCTTGCTTTGTAGAGACTGAAGCAGCTCTCGATTTCCAACTCTGGATGTCTCGCATCCGGCGTCTAATCCTCCGTGAACGTTCCGCTAACCATACTGGTGCTGTTCGTCTCGGCCAAACTCATGGCCGAAGTGGCGGAACGCTTGCGGCAGCCCGGAATCGTGGGCGAAATTGTGGCGGGAGTTCTCATTGGTCCGAGTGTGCTCGGGTGGCTTCACCCGAACGATTTTCTGCGCGCGATGGCCGAAATGGGCGCGATGTTTCTTTTGTTTCGTGTGGGGCTCGAGATCAAGCCTGCCGAGTTGCTGCGCATTGGGCGCACAGCGGCAATCGTGGCAGTCTGTGGCGTCGTGCTTCCATTCATAGCGGGCTTCGGGCTGCTGCGCTTACGAGGCGGCAATCTAAGCGAGTCGGTATTCATTGGCGCTTCGTTAGTCGCCACAAGCGTCGGAGTAACTGCCCAGGTACTCGCGGCAAACGGCTTGCTCGATCGCCTGGCAAGCAGGGTCATTCTCGCGGCGGCAGTGATTGACGATGTGCTCGGGTTGCTTGTTTTGGCGGGGGTCAGCAGTCTGGCACGAGGAAGAATCGACATCCCGGCATTGCTGCTGACTTGCTGCGTTGCCGCAACGTTCACTTTCGGGGTCGCAAAGTGGGGCAGTTCGGCCGTGCGCAGGATTGCGCCGCGCGCTCACAGATCGCTTCGGCAGGCGGAAAGCCGTTTCGTGTTTGCCTTGGCGCTGCTGCTTGCTCTTTCCGTGCTGGCGGCATGGGCAGGCGTGGCTGCGATCGTGGGCGCGTTCCTGGCTGGTCTGGCGCTTGCGGAAACCGCTGAAGAGCGCGACCGGGATCTGGCCCAGGGAGTCTCGGAATTGCTGGTTCCGTTTTTTCTCGTCGGTATCGGTCTGCGGGTCGATTTGAAAGTGTTCGCTCACCCCGAAGCGGCGGTTCTCGCGGGATTGCTGCTCCTCGCGGCGGTGCTCTCGAAGTTTGCCGGCTGCGGTCTTGGCGCGATGCGTCTCGGAAAAACAGAGGCAGTCCGCGTCGGCATAGGCATGATTCCACGCGGCGAGGTTGGCATGATCGTGGCCCAGATCGGCCTCACGTCGGGCGTGCTCTCGACGATGTATTACAGCATGATCGTGTTCATGTCCGTGGCAACAACAATCATCGCGCCGCCGCTGCTGCGGGTAGCCTTTGACAGCCGCTTCGCGCGCGGAGAGGAAGAAGTGCTGCGAGTGCAGTAGGCCGGCCGCCCGTCACCGCTTCTTGTGGAACAGGGCTATCCCGCCCGGGTCGTCGTCTGAAATGCGCGCCTCGCTGGGTGGTTGGATCCCTTCGGCTTGCATACGCGCATAGCCGTATCTGCCGCCGTCACGAACGAAGCGTTTCTCATCGGCCTGCCGCCAGCCGTTCTCGGACAAGCTCTGGCGAATGCTCTCAGGTTCCAAATGATTCGGGTCGCGCAGATTGTCGATTTTCGAGGCGTGGGCGCCGTGGGCAGCCCGCATCAGTGCACGTGAATTGAAATCCAGTATCCACGAGGCGATCGCGGCTTTGTAAGATTCTTTCGCAAGGGCGTGAACTGTATCAGCGGGCAAATACATCAGCAGGCCCTCGGTGATGAGCAGCGCGTGTTTCTCGTCCGCGATAGCGTCCCAGATGCGATTGCGCGCGGCGGCATCGTTCAGATCGGCGGACATGCGTTCCAGGCGGCAGCGCGGGCTGTGGGCCGCCAAGGTCTCATGTTTGTAATCGAGAATGGCTGGGAAATCCACCTCGATCCAACGCAAGGAGGGAATGAGATTGAGACGCCACGGACGCGTATCGAGTCCGGCGCCGAGATTGATAGCGCAATTGATGTCGCGGGTGCCGATTTCATAGAGCAGGGTTTCGTCGATGAACTTCGTCCGGAGTCCCATGCCGAAGCAGATCCAGGTAGGCGTCTGCATCTCGGCCAGGATCTCCTCGCCGCGTGCGCCCGCGAGCTTGGCTGCGAACGGGTCGTTGGTCAAACGATCGCTGCGCAAGCTTTCGCGCGCGCGGGCTGCGGCGACCATCAGTGCGGTGTCACTTACGTGCTGGAGTTTCGTTTCCACCGGGTCGCCCTCAAGCCGGATTGGAAGGACTGATCAGGCCAGTGTAGCCGTTTTGCAAGCGTTCTTCGATAACGGACCAGACCTTGGGCTCGCAACCGATCCAGTGCACCACCACGGTGTTGCCGAGGTACGGCAGATCAGCGACACCGGGCTTGCTCGAGAAATAACCGGCCACGACGAGATCGCGGAAGGAGTTGAAGAAATCGGCCCAGCGCCGATCCTCGGCGGCAACGCGCGCGGGATACGCGATCCGGTCGGCGATCTGCTTTTTTTGCTCCATGGTGGCGTCAGCGAAATCCGAACCGAAGAGCCGGTTCGATTCGCGGTCGATCCAGACGAGCCCACCGAGAATTTCGGCTTGAAGACGATCGTAGCCGTCCTGCTCAGTTCGGAATGCGATCCAGTCATCCATGAATGGAACCACTCCGGCGGCGGAGGCGGAAGGACCGCGATCGTCGGCGGGCAAAATGAGATCGCTGAGAGCGGCCGCGGTCTTCTGCTGGTGCGCATCGAAGACCCGATATTGTGCGGCCTTCGCGGTGGGCTTCGCCGATTCGTGCGCCTGGTGAGTTTCTTCGGCTTGCAGCGGCGCGCCGGCGATGGCCGCACTGGCACTGGCAGCTCCAAGAATTTGAAAGAGACCGCGCCGGCTGACGTTTCGTTTCGTCGCTCATGTTCAAACCTTTACGTTCCGTTTCTTAACCTGATCCGCGATATACTCGCTCGTGCGCCAGCCGAGCGCGGTAATCGTCAGGGTGGGATTTTTGTCGGCGTTGCTCACAAAGGGCGCGGCATCGGTGATGAACAAGTTCTTGCAATCCCAAGCCTGGCAGTATTGATTCAACACAGAAGTCTTCGCATCGTTACCCATTTTGGTCGCGCCGACCTCGTGGATGATCATGCCGCCGGGCGCAATGCCCCAGTCGTCATCTGGCTCCGGACGAACTTGTGACAACGCCGCCGAGCGTGTGAATCACTTCCTGAAATGTCTCCTGCATGTGACGCGCCTGCAGGATTTCGTCCTGGCTCCATTTGAAGTGGAAGCGTAGAACCGGAATGCCCCACTGATCGACCGTATCGGGATCAATTTCGCAGTAGCTATCGTCGTTGGGGATCATCTCGCCGCGTCCGGAGAAATGAATTTCCGCGCCGTAGACTTTGCGCAGCTTCTGCTTCAGGTCAACGCCATAGCCACCGCCGAGACGCCGCGACGCGCCGCCGAGCACGCCCGCGCCCGGCTGGTCGCGGCCGCCGCCAATCTCAATGTGATAGCCGCGCGCGAAAGGCATCTTGCCCGCCTGCTGTTCTTTGTAGAGCCACCACGGCATGTACAGATGCATGCCGCCGATGCCGTCCTCGTTCTGCGGGGGCAAATTTTCGAGTAGCGGAATGTGCCCGCTGACGGCAGAACCGACGGTATCCATGATGTAGCGGCCAACGAGGCCGGTCGAATTGGCGACACCGTTTGGGAATTGGTTGTTCTTCGAATTCAGCAGAATGCGCGCGGTCTCACAGCAGCTCGCCGCGAGGACAACGATTTTCGCGCGTACCTCCACATCATGGCGAGTTTTTTTATCGACGTACGCAACGCCGGTTGCCAGACCGTCGGGACCGACGAGCACCTCGCGCACCATGGCCCCGGTGCGAACTTCCAGGTTGTTGGTCTTCATCGCCGGGAAGATATGAACACCCGGTGAGCTGAAATTAGCGTTGACGCCGCAGGCGCGTCCGCACTGACCGCAATAATGACAGGCCGGCCGGCCATGCAGCGGCTGCGTGAGCATCGCCATGCGCGAGGGCACGCATGGAATTTTGAGCTTGTCGCAAGCGTGTTTGATGACGCGCTCGTAGCCGCGGGGCGCGGGCGGCGGAAGGAATTTTCCGTCGGGGGTGTTTTCGAGATTTTCGGCAGAGCCGAACACCCCGATCAATTCTTCGGCTTTGTCGTAGTAGGGCGCGAGGTCTTCGTAGGAAATGGGCCAGTCGAATCCTTTGCCGTCGCGGCTGTACGGTTTGAAATCGTAAGGTCCCATGCGGAGGGAGATGCGGCCGTAGTGATTGGTGCGGCCTCCCAGCATGCGCGCGCGCCACCACATCCAGTTAGAACCGGGAGCGTTGATGTAGGGCTCGCCAGGAACCTCCCAACCTCCGAGCGTGGTCGCGTCGAAGTATCCGAACGGCTTCGCCTTGCTGCCCGCAGCGCGATGGGGCGCATTGTAGGGCCAGCCGAACATCAACGAATCGCGGCGGCAATCGTACCAGTCTCCGGCCTCGAGCAGGCAGATTTTTGCGCCCGCAGTCGGCCAGAACCTGCGCGGCGACGCCACCGCCTGCGCCCGACCCCACGATCACTACATCGTACGTCTTCGGCGTTGCTTTGACTTGAGCCATGAATCTATACGTTTATCACCATCGCTCTTTCCTTTACGAGTGGATGCGCCGGTTATGGGACGTATTGGTTCAAATAGCGTTTGGCCATGATGTACCCAAGTTCGAAATCCGGACTGAAATCGGGTCCTGGATTATCGTCAGCGCCGTAGAGCGGATCTTCCTGCTCGATGCTCATGGCACCGTTATAGCCAACATTTTCGAAGACGTTGAAGAACTCCCGCCAGTCGATCGATCCCATGCCGGGGATCCGGTAGCGCCACCAGGACGCGCCGTTTACAGGATTGATTCCGCCTGCGCGCAGGACGGGCCAGAGAATCTCCGTGTCCTTCAGATGGATGTCATAAATCTTATCGACGAAGTTGCGGGCGGTCTCGATCGGATCCATAAATTGGCGCACGAGGTGTGAAGGATCGTATTGCAGCCCGACATAAGGCGAGTTGTTAAAGGCCTGAAACAACGCCGAGAACCCGACCGGACTGGTCGCGAGATTTGGACCTTCCGGCCAAGGCTCCCACAGAATGCGGACGTGGTTCTTTTCGCACGCGTCGAAATATTTTTCCCGATAAACGCGCGCGATCTCCTGAACCTGCTCTTCGAACGGGAGTTGCGGATTTTTCCCGGAGGCACTTCCGATATAGGGCACGCCGAGCTTTCCTGCCACGCCGATCGCTTTTACGACGTAATCGTTGATGCGCGCGCGTTTCGCGGGGTCCGGATCAGTGTGATTGACCGTGATCTGGAAGGCCGAGACGGACAGGCCCGCCTGGGCAATTACGTTCCGAATGTTGCCTATGTCGCTATCGGACAGGCGTTCGGCGTCGATCGAGGAACGTGGACCGCCATCGAGGATGAGATTTGAGAAGCCGTGGTCTTTTGCGAACTGGACGTTATTGGGCGTGTATCTACACAGAATTCCGAGTTTCGGACGCCAGGCTTTCGGAGCCGCATGACCAGGCTTGACAAGCGCGACCGATGCCGCCGCACCGAGGAGAGTTCTTCGTGTCATTGAGCATCAGTGTATGCCCTCACCGGATCGAAAAAGAGGAGAGGCTCTGTATCGCGTCTTCTCGTTCCTCTACGCCGGTGACGCGCGCCATCGACGGACCCACGTGCAATGCCGCCGCCAGGTCATCCAGCGCAGATGTGTCGGCTATGCCGTAGATCTCAACCCGGCCATCGTCGAGATTGCGCGCCCAGCCGCGGACTCCGAGCGAATTCGCTTTGCGCTCGACAAAGTAGCGGAACCCGACTCCCTGCACCTGGCCGGAAACAAGCCATCGCCGCGCGCATTTTTGTTTGCCTGAGGCCTGCATGGCTTCAGTATCTCGTCTGGGGAAAGCGGACCAGCGCAGGCGATCAAAGCAGTCATCTACGCGTTGAAGCGTCTGGCAAACTGGAATTTACCTATGGATTTTCCGACCGTGCGGATGCGGCGTTTGCGCTCGAGCGAAGCAATGCGGCGTTTAGTCCGCGAAACGCGCCTGGACGCTTCACAATTCATTCTGCCGTTATTCATCTGCCCGGGTGAAGGCGTGCGGAACGAGATTCGCTCGATGCCGGGGCACGCACAGATATCGATTGACAACGCCGTGCGGGAGGCCGAAGAGGCGCGCAAACTGGGATTGGGAGGCATCATCCTATTCGGCCTTCCCGAAACGAAGGACGAACTCGCCTCGGGAGCATACTCTCCAAACGGCATTACGCAGGAAGGCGTTGCGTGCGATTAAGCGCGAAGTTGCCGGGGCTGCTTGTTATCACGGACGTTTGCAACTGCGAGTACACCAGCCATGGGCATTGCGGACTGGTGCGCGATGGCGATGGTAGATAACGATGCGACTTTGGAATGGCTCGCGAAAACGGCGGTATCCCATGCACAAGCAGGCGCGGACATTGTTGCGCCAAGCGACATGATGGACGGCCGGGTGGGCGCGATCCGGGACGCGCTCGACGAGGCGGGATTTACGAATACGCCGATCTTGTCGTATGCCGCGAAGTACGCTTCGGCTTTCTACGGACCTTTTCGCGAGGCCGCGGATTCGGCGCCGCAGTTCGGAGACCGACGCAGCTACCAGATGGATCCGGCGAATGCGCGCGAGGCGATGCGCGAGATTGAACTGGACCTGAGCGAAGGCGCTGACATGATCATGGTCAAGCCGGCGATGGCTTATCTCGACATTCTGCACGAAGCAAGACAACGCTTCGATGTGCCGCTCGGAGCGTATCAGGTAAGCGGCGAATTCAGCATGATCATGGCCGCGGCAGCGAACGGTTGGATCGATCTGGAGCGAACGATGCTCGAGACGCTCACGAGTATCCGGCGCGCGGGCGCGGACTTCATTTTGACGTACTTTGCCAAGAAGGCGGTCGAGTTGATCGGATGAACTATTCGTCCGGCAGACGGCCCGACAGGTAATAGCGATTCGGGGGAGCGTTGCGCGACACTGCGCCCAGGCTACGCACGACCTTCACCGCTACAGGCGCCCCGGGATGCAGCTCCTTCTGGAGGCGCATCACATCGTCGGGTGAGGAAACCGGCTGTCGATTGATGGAAACAATCGTGTCGTTTTCCTGCACGCCAATATCGTCCGCGAAGGATCCCGGTTCTACCGAAATCACTTTGACTCCGGTTTTGTCGGTGATGCCGAAATCCTCTCGCTCTTTCGGTTTCAAGGTGACGATGGTCATCCCGAACTTCACCGTCGTCGCTTTGGGCTGGGCGGGCGATACAGGCGGCTGGGAACGCGACATCTCGGGCTTGTTCTTCCAAACCACCGAACGTTCCTCGATACCGACCTTCAAATCCATTCGCCTACCGTCACGATCCAGCGTGAACATCGCGGACGATCCGATCGGCATATCGGCAATCCGGTTCACGAGTTCGTCTCCGTCCTTCACGGCGTGCCCATTCATCGCCAGGATGATGTCATCCGGCTTCATGCCAGCCTTGTTTGCGGGACCGCTCGGGGAAACCGTCTCGACAAGAACGCCGTGATCGAGCCCGAAAGCCTGCAGCGTATCGGACTGGCTGCCATTCTTCGACCACACGATGCCGATGGATCCGCGCACGACCCGGCCATCGCGAATGATGTCGTTGTAGACCTTCACCACCATGTTCGATGGCAGGGCAAAACCGATGCCCTCATACGAACCGCTGCGCGTCGCGATCATCGTGTTGACCCCGATCACCTCTCCTCGGATATTGAGCAGTGGGCCGCCGCTGTTACCGGGATTGATGGCTGCGTCCGTTTGCAAGTAGCGCTGGAATTGACTGGAATTGAGGTCGCGATCCGTGGCGCTGACGATGCCGGCCGTCACAGTCGCCTGGAGGCCGAACGGAGAGCCAATTGCGATCACCCAATCGCCAACCTCGACGCTGTCCGAGTTGCCGATCTGCACTGGCAGGAAGTTGCGCCTCGCGTCTATCTTCAGCACGGCCAGATCGGTTTCAGGATCGGTGCCAATCACACGAGCGCGATATTCCTCGTCCTCGCCGGCGACCTTTACTTTCACCCGGTCGGCTTTGTCGATGACATGATTGTTCGTGATGATGTAGCCGTTCTGGTCCACAATGAAGCCGGTACCGGAACCTTCGCTGCGGTAGGCACGCGGCTCCGGTTTGCCAAAAAAGTGCTTAAACACATCGGGTGGACTCGCGTTGCCGTCATCGCCTTCCCCTCCGTTTTCGTCTTCGTCCTGGTTCTTGCGCGCACCCGCCTTGCCCGGTTTGGGCAGGTAATCCGATTCGATGTAGACCACCGAAGGTTCCAGCCGCTTGGCCAACTTAGTGAATTCGTTCGTGATGGGAACCGCTTTGGGAATGGAAAGCGGTGAAGCGTCCGGCGCAATGGCGGAAACGGGCCGCTGGGCCTTGACCCCGGTGTTCAAAACAGTCCCGATGATGATGCCGATGCACAAGGTGCAGAGCGACAAGGTCAGGCTCAAGAGGATCTTGGGCCTGCTCAACTTACGAAAAAACAGCATCGGAAGGCTAACCTCGGGTTTCGCTTAACAACAAGTATATAGACGTTGTTGCAACCAGCGCGGTTCTCTCGCTCACAAGTTGCGAAAAAGCTTCGCGGGAAGGATTTTCCGGCCGGGCAGAGGCTGCCGCGGCCGGACCGTGATGGGTATCTCGAGAGGGTGATTCATGCCTATGGACTATCGCAAGTGGCAGCACATCACTGCGCAAATTGCCGCCGCAATGATTCTGGATACCGGGACAGCAGGTGCGGGTATGCCTCCGCGAGCCGGATCAGATCGAGTTCGTCCTTCTTGCGCTTGCTAAGCCGCCGAGCCGGATCGCCGTACGCCCACAGCTTGCCTTGCACGACATCTTCTAAACAGGCAACCCGGATGCGTTCGCCCAAGACCGTGTGCTCGACACTGCGCGGCAGAAACGCCTGGTAGCGCATGTCTCGCGTGAACTGGATGCGCAAGTCGCTCGCGGGGGGCGTCGCATTGACCGAATGCGTGTGCACGGCCACTGCGAAGTCGAGCATCGACAGGCGCTTGGTCACATCCGGTAAAGCGTGCGCGACGAGCACCAGGTCGGCATCCAGTGTATAGACGGGCTCGACATAGCAATTCACTGCCAACCCGCCGATGAGGCAGTAATTGAACTGCTCGCACGCACGGATGACCCGCTGAAAGTCCGTCGCACCCCCTGCTGTCGTCAATTCGTAAACCTCCGCTGCCGTCATGATTTCTTGCCCTCCGCGCGTTTACGACCCAGTGCTGCCTTGCGCCTCGCCGCTCCGGAGACGAGACCGGCTTGCCGAGCCCGTTCCTTCCGCTCTGCTCAAACGAAATAATCCCTTAGCTCAGCCGGCAACACTGGTTTTGCCATGTGGTCTCCCTGTTTGTTAGGGCACGTAGCCCCCTTTAGTGCTAGCACGACCACGCTGCACCGCCCGCCAATGGCGCTCGGTCAAACCGCCCGGGCCATGCTGAACCCACTATTCCATCCGCTCGCCTGGCTGCAAATCCTCCAGGCACTCTTCGCGGGTTCCGGGTGTGATGGAACAACCCGGGGATGCACCGGCACGGCCGAATCTCAGTAATTCTGGACCGTAAAGTTCGTCGTAATGGTGTTTTGCTGGCCCGAGCCGGAAAGTTCACCACCAAACGGGGTTAGCGCAGTGATGCTGAGCGTGTGAACGCCATCGGGAAGCGTCGTTGTATCGAGCGTGTAATTCCAGCCCACATTGGGGCAATTCGAGACGCCCTGGCAGACATCCGTCCGACTAATGCCGTAGGTCGCCGGCTGCGCGACGATCAGATTATCGATGGTGATTAGAACGGTGGAAACCGGCGCTGTACTGCTGTACGCCCAACCGCTCAGAACAGCCGTCCCGCTCAACGGGGTACCAGCGACGGGATTATCGATCGTGATCTGAATCGGATTGAGGTTTGTCCAGTTGGCGACTGTAATGCCCTGCGAGACGGTTGCGCTGCCGGCCGAGGAGGTAGCGCTCACGCTGAGAGTATGCGGGCCCTCTGGCAGCACTGTCGTATCCAGCGTGCCGCTCCAACCGACGTTGGCGCAGGTAGTGGAATAGTGGCGAGCGGCGCAGACGTCACCTCGTGTCGAGTAGGTCAGGTTCGTAACGACCGGAACTCCATCGATCGAGATCGTAACAGTACCGCCGTTGCCATTCGTATCGGCATCCCAACCACTCAGGGTCACCGTTCCGACCAGGCTCGTTTGCGGCGCGGGTTGGTCGATGAAAACAGTCATTACTGGCGTGGAGGGTTGCGCGATGTTGATCGTTACCGGCTGCGTGAAACTGCCCGAAGCGGTGACCGCGGTCACTCCGAGGACATGCGTTCCGGGCGCATAGAGGCCGGGATCGAAAGCTAAGCTCCAGCCGAGCATTCCAGCAGGACAGCCGAAGAGCGTTGGATGCGCGGCGCAGACGTCCGGGCGCGCGATGTTCTCCGTAGTTTGCCCGACAGGATTACCGTCAACCGAGAGCTTGACCGCAGTGACGGCGGTGCTCGCGCCTGCCCAACCGCTGATCTGAAGCGGTGAATTGAGCGTGCCACTCAAGTTAGTATCGACGAACAGTTGGATGCCGCTGTTCTTGTTGCCGACATTGAAGCCGGTCGCCACGGTGTAGGTCTGACCGTTTGCCGATTTGGCGGTCGCGCTGAGCGTATGTAAACCGTTGGTCAGTTGTGTGGTGTCGACTTGCGCGGTCCAACCCACGTCGGGGCAGCCCGCACGGCCCGGGAAGGCAGCGCAAACGTCGCTGCGGTTTCCACCGTAGGTTGCGTTGACGGGAACGCCATCGACAGTTACCGCTACGCTTGCGATCGCAGATTCATCCGAGATGGCCCATCCGTTCGCAGTCATGAGGCCGCTGACGGTGGACGTGATGCCCGGGAAATCGATGAAGACGTGCATCGGAGTCGCGGTGGTCCAATTGGCGACGGTGAAGGTTACGGTCTGCGTCTGCACGCCCGCCGTCGTGTAAGCGGTCACCTGGAGCTGATGCTGCCCGTCAGGCAAACTGGTCGTGTCGAGCGCGTAGGACCATCCGACATTGCCGCCCGGGCAGCCGCCCAGAGTCGGATGAGCAATGCAAACATCGCCGCGCACCGAGAGCGTCGCTGTACCTGCTTGCACTCCGTCAATTGCTATCGCGACTGCGCTTAGAGACGCGGAAGGAGCGCCCGCCCAGCCATACAGGTTGACTTGACCGACCAAAGTCTGACCCGGCGCAGGCAGATCAACGTTGGACAGGAGGGTACCGACGCTGTTGCTGACGATGAACGTCGTCGTCATGGTGCGATGCGTGCCATTCGAGTCGACGGCCGAGATAAGCAGCGTATGCGTTCCATTCGCGTATTGCGTGGTGTCTACGCTGGCCGCGAAACCAACGCTGCTGTTACCGTGGGCGCAATCGTAAGAGTCCGTAATAGCCGCGCACACGTCGCCGCGCGCGGTCGAGACCGTGGCAATAGACGGTCCCCCGTCGATGCGGAGAATGACATTGTTGGCAGGCATGCTGGCAGCGGCACTGGTCGCCCATCCCGCGACGGTGGTCGTTCCGGAAACGGTGGCGCCGGTCTGCGGGGCGTCAATGTCCAACCGAAGATCGTGCACCACATTGAACGTCACCTGCTTCGTTCGAATATCACCATTCGAAGCTGTTGCAGTGACCGACAGCGTATGCGATCCCGGCCCTAGTGGACCCGCGTTGATGGTCTCCGCGAAGCCGGGCGTATTGCCACCCTGGCAGTCTTGCAGCGAAGGCTGCGCGGCGCAGACATCGGGACGACTCATGCGACCGGGCGCGGCAAGCTGCACGCCGTCCAGCGCGAGGACAGTGGATGTCACCGTGCCATTGGGATCGCCGGCCCATCCGTAGGCGTCAAATGGACC
This sequence comes from uncultured Acidobacteriaceae bacterium, assembly GCA_963795905.1. Lineage (GTDB taxonomy): Bacteria > Acidobacteriota > Terriglobia > Bryobacterales > Bryobacteraceae > Bog-105. The sequence goes on from CAWCJG010000009.1 coordinate 40,606, forward strand.
AGTAACGGTCTGGCCGGATTGCGGGGAATCAATATCCAGGGTGAGCGTATTCGGCGCCTCTGTAAATGCGACCGGTACGGACGCGGTGTCGCCGTTCACCGCCGTTGCGGTGATCGTCAGGGTGTGCGTACCTGCCGATAACGAACTGGTGTCGATGGTTTCGCTCCAGCCCGGAGTCCCTCCGAATTCGCAGTCAGGAGCGGTGGAGAAGAGTGCGCAAACGTCGATGCGCGCAACCCGGGTGGGCGCAGGCAATTGGTTGCCATCCAACGAAAGAACGATCGACGGGACCTCGGCATTTGGATCGATGGTCCACCCGGAGGCAACCAGAACATTGGATGTTCTCGTCGTGCCATTGGGGCTGTCCACATCCAGCCGCAAAGAACCTGAACTCCCACTCGACGTGGGCGGACCGACAGGGACGGTGACGGTGTTGCTAATGAACGCTCCCTGCGCGATATAGACGGGCACGACGCCGGTGGTGGGAAGTGAGCCTGGCATCTGCACCTGAACCTGATAAACGCCGATAGCGCCGCCCGGCAGGCCAGCCGAGGTGACGGTGGTTCCGCCACCGTTGACGGTCGAGTTCACCAACTGGCCAGCGGTGTTGGGCTGAGGCCCTGAATACGGGGTGCCAACCGGAACGGAAATCAGATTCCCGGCGGAATCCGCAACGGCGCCGAGGCCTGTCGCGAGAAACGTGATGACCTCATTCGCCACCGCCGGATTTGAGACAGTGACGAGGCCTGTACCCGAAGTGGCACAGCAGGTGGAAGCAGTGGAGGTAGCGGCGGTTTCCGTCGGTGAACTTCCGCCGACTGCAGCCGTGACGCTGACACCCACGCCGGCGGAGCCGGATTGCCGGGCTGAAATGAGGACGGTCGCATTGGCTCCAGCCGTAGCCGTGACACTGGAATTTCCGGAGCTGTTAATTTGACTGGCGAGGGCTTGGGCGATGGTGTTCAGCGAATCGCTCGAGGTCACGGTGTGGCTGTAGGCCGTCCCGGCAACCGTGATCGACACGCTGTTACCCGCGGTAATGGTTCCACTCAGAGTGACGGTGACGGAGGGATTGCCCGCCTGGTGCATGGCCCCAAGGGCTGGGCGCGGTTCGGTGGCATTCGCGGCAGCATACAAACCGGGATTCGCGTCGGTAAATGCAGCAGGCGCAGGGCTCGTGATCAATACGGATCCGTCCTTACGCACGGAACGCAGATAGATGCTGATACTCGTGCGGTCCACGGTATCTGTAGAAGTGTTGATGAAGCTGTAAGGGACCTGCGCGACCACTTGGGTTGGGCTCGCAGAGAGGACCGGGACTGCAAAACCATCCACGAAGACCTCAACACTGGATTTCGTTCCCGCGGGGCCCTTCATGATGGTGGGCACGATTTGGGTAGTACTCGCGGCCTGAAATGGAAAATCGACCAGTCCACCACTGCTGAGGCTTCCGCTCGGATCGTCAATTTCAAACAGTGTGCCCGGCGCAAGCGTACTCGATGTACCGCCCGTCAGATAGGTGCCCGCCGTGGCTGTCGTGATGTCCGTCGCGTTCGACGTGCTCGCCGAATAGCCGATTGTGTTCAGGTCGGCCGAACTGCTCTTGGCAAACAGCAGAACCGTGTCCGGAACGTTTGAACTCTGGGCCGTCACATACGGGTCGCCAGAATTCGCATTGATAGCGTTGACAACACCCGTGACGACATTCGTTAATGTATCGCCGCTCTTGATCGTGTAGGTGTAGTTCGTGCTGTTGCCGTTAACAGAAATCGTGGCGGTAACGGTATCGCCCGAAACGGCCTTTCCGGACAAAACAATGAGGCCTTCCTGCCGCACCGTTTCGCTTGCGTTGTTCAGAAGTTCGTTGCCGGGAACCGCGATGTCGCCGGGGGTGAACACGAGGATACGGCTGTCCGTTGGATCCGCAACATACAGATTTTTTCCGTCCCATGCGAGCGAGGTCGGAGTAGGGGTCGTGTTGACTGCCCCGACGTTCGAAACGAATTGCGTGATGGTGCTGCTGTTCGGCTGTCTCACATCACTGATGAAATCCGGCTGGCCGAGGACTGCATCGGCGGCGGCTGCGTTAGTGGTTGGGATGGTGTTGTAGACCAGCACGCGGTCATTGCCGGAATCCGCGATGAAGAGACGAGTTCCATCCGAGAGAGCGAATCGCGGCTGATTCAGTGTCTTTTCGCAGAGCGCGTCGTTCGATGACGAGCAAAGGTTGTTGACATCGTCCGAAGTCGAACCAGTCATATCCTTCTGGCCGACCTCGACGTCCGCGGGCTGTTGATTCTGCGTTGGGATGCTGTTCCAGATGAGGACGCGATTGTAGGCGAAGTCCGCCACGAACAGGTGTGTGCCGTCGGGACTGACGGTAACCGACATGGGATTCCAGAGCAGGTTTGCCGCCGCGACTGGCTGGGCATTGGCGTTTACGGGAGGCGCCGTGTTCGACGTGAAACTGGATTGTCCGAGCACCAGATCCGCGGGCTGATTGTTCCGGGTCGGTATGCTATTCCAAATCAAAACGCGATTATTACCGGTGTCGGCCACGAACAGCCGTCCGTTTTGAATCCAGGCGCCCTGCGGTCCGCGGAAACTGGAAGCGCTGATTGCGGTCGGGTCGTTCAGTGTCGTGAAATCAGGCTGGCCCAAGACGACGTCCGGCGGAGCGTTGCTCGACAGCGGCACGGTGTTCCAGAGCAGGACGCGGTCGTTACCCGTATCGACTACGACGAGATAATGTCCGTCCGTTGCGACCGCTGTCGGAGTCGACATCGAGCCGGCGCTGGTCGAGCCCGCAACTTGCGACCGGCCGCCGGTCGTGCTGGCAAAATCGACTTGGCCGAGCACGACGGACGCCGGAAAACCGCAGAGATTGCAGGAACTCGATGGCCCACCGTAGGTCGAAAGGTCGGCATAGGCGTCCGGGATCTGCCCCAGAGAGAAGCCGAGGACACGATTGTCCACATAGGGCAGGCCGATCAGATTGCCGCTAGATTCCCACAGGTAGTTATTCACGGGATCGAAGGCGATACCCGAATCCGACCCGATGATGTTATTGGCCGCTGTCGTGGCGAGTTGGGTGAACTCGTTTTGTCCGATAAGGGCTCGCGCGGCTTGATTATTGACAAAGGGCGGAGGCGCAGAAAAAGCACTGAAAGCGCCCGCAAGGAGCGCGCAAACGAGGGGAGACTTCATTCGTCGAAAGGCCTTGAAGAACCTAAAGTATAACAACCGGTTCGGACGCAGCGCCCGGACGCGCGGTTCCAGGAAAAGGCAGCCTGCCGGGGTGATCGGATGACCGGACCCGCTATGCCCGTGATCGCAACCGAACGGCTAGTCCTGCGCGGCTGGAGGGCATCCCGCCGGGCCCCGTTGGTCCCGGCGGGATGCGGATCCGCTAGCGATGGAGTGCATGCCGCAATGGCTGAGCCGGTCCGAGGGGCTACTGCCCGCTCACCTCAGCCGACGTGATGGTAATCGGGAACGGGGCCGAACTAAGACCAGCTCCGCTTACGTACAAAGAGTAGTTGCCGGTCGTAACTCGTGAGTCGAGCGTAAAGTTGACATCTACCTTGCCGTCGCCCACCCGAGTGCTGCTCCAGTTACTAGTGGTGCAGTAGAACACATCGCCTTTGCCGTTCACCAGCCGAACGATGGGATAGTTTTCGTCTGTGTCCACGTCGTCTCCGTAGTTGACTCCAGCGGATTGGCCATTCAACTTTGTGCCGGATAGTTTAAAGATGCCGGAACTCTGGTATGTGACCGCGCTGACAACCGGAATCAATTTGGCATCCGCCGAGCCGTCCGGCGTGTACACAAACAGATTTTTCGAATCGTTAAGAAGCAACTGGCCGGTCGGTAGCATCAGCATGCGGGAGACAAAGGCGCCTTCGTTGGCGAGCGCCGCACCGGCCGGGGAAGCCGTCGGCGTGATCGTCCCCGCCTTGGGGTTGTAATCGAACAACATCGCGGGACTGCTAAAGGTGCCGCCGAATGTGAGCGTGGTGCTGCCCGTGTCGGTCGCCGGGTCATTAAGTGTTACCTGGTTGCTGCTGTCCACGCTGGATATCGATGTGTTCGGAAACAGGGTCCCCTTTGCGGACCATCCGGCCTGCAGCCCTGCGGTGGTGTAGGGGTCAGTGAATGTTACGACATAGGAACCGGCGGTCGTCGTCCCCGTGAGCGTGATCGGATTAGGACCGGCATCCGCCAGCATGATGACGTGCCCGTTCGGTAGGATCGCAGCCGGGGCATCGTCGGCGCCGAAATTCGCGTTGCTGATCGTTCCACCCGGGCCGGTAAGGTCCGCAAGCGTGTCTGGACCTGCAGCCCAGGTATTCTTTGAGACATCGTAGAGTGCATTGTGCTGATTGCCGCCGATCTGCAGCATTTTGCCGTCCTGCAGCCGCAGTTCAGGACCCAGTTCTTCACCTAGATCTTCACTGCTCAACAGCGGAAGCGTGCCGCTGGCTGTCCCGTCGCCAGGACTGGCGTCTATCCATGTCTTGGTTGCCGGATCATACAACTCCGCATAGCCTGTGCCGAAGTAGATACTGGTAGACAGATCGTACGTCAATACCTTCTCGTCCGGAAACTTAGCCCAAGCCTCTTCATCACTTGGATCTGTCCAGTACTTACTCGAATCCTGAGCCCACGAATCAGTGTCGACCGAGTAAACATAGGTTGAGGAGTTAATCAGGTCGCCGACCAAAACTTTCCTGCCACCGGGGAGCAAGATCGCCGGCACCGCGCCGTAGCAACCGGATACCGGCCCGGTAAACAACACATCTTTCACTGCGCCACCGGTCGTGGACGCCTTCGAAATAGTGACTTTCTTGTCGGAATCAACGCTCACGATCGTAGAGCCCGCCGGAATGCCGGTCCCGGTGACCGTCCAGCCCGCCTGCATCCGATAGGTGGAAAAAATATCCTTTACATCCTTCTTACCGCTCACAAGCGTCACGTCGGAGGCGATCGTCTCCGACCCGCACCCCGTCTGATCCGGGTAGGGCGCAATCGGCGACCAGGAGTTCGCCACAGGATCGTAGATCTCTCCGGAAGGAATGTCGGTCCGCGTCAGATAAGGGCCGGTATACTCGCCGCCGAGCACCCAAAGTCTGCCATCCGGCAGAACTTCCGAGGCAAAGTACAAACGGCCGATGCTCATGGGCGCGATATCCTTCAGGTTCCCATTCGCATAGCTGCCCGCATGGTCTGGCGACAGCTTCATCCAGTGCTTAGAATCATCGCCGTTGAGGACCATAATCGACCCGTCCGAAAGCAAAATCATGGTGCCGAAAGTAGCTGGCGCTTTAGTGGGCTTGGTGATCATTTGCCACGAACTCGCAAAGCTCAAACTCGGCATTAAACAGAGGGCCGTCGTTAAACAAAATGCGGAAAAGCGAAAGCGCTTGCGATCGCACTTAGAATTTCGTAAAAGCATGAAGCGAACCTCCGGTTCGTAAGTAGGGCAACTAAACGGGCGCAGACCAGCCATAAACGGCTTGAAGATCCGTTCAGCGTTTATGTCGCCGTCCGAGTATATACCTTATTTCGTTAAAACCGCTTGACTATTTTTGCCAAAATGATTAGCTTACTGTGAATCCATGTTGTATTAACTCACAACATAGGTCTTACGGGCGAGCTGATTCGCAATGCACCGTCATTGTATGTCGCCTTGCGCGGTGTTGCCGTCCCTCAGCATCACAGCAGCATGGGAGTCGCCTGCTCCTAGAGGATCAGCGACAGGCTTAACTTAGTTACGCAGTTTACATCCGAATATCTCCGCTAATCCGTGCGTTTGTGACATCACGGCCGAAACTGCGTTTAGCGAAGTTACGGCGCCTGTACGCGATTGCCGAACGGCGATCGTTGAGAACTTGAGAAAATTGGAAGCGCAGATCAGCCATACAAGGCGCTCTGCATCGGAACTTCAAGTGAGCTGCTACGGAGATCAGCCGCCACTCGGGTTTCCGGACTAAACGCCCCGTTTCTCGAAACTACAGGGCCGTTGAGATTTCATCGTCAATAACTATCTCGTAGTAAACGTCTGAGCCGATTTTGGCCCCGATTTCTCGCTTGGCCAAGCTGAGCTTTTCTGAGTAGCTGAGCCGGTCAATTTCTGTCCATCCGAAGTCCAGCGTATCGTCCAATAAGGGCTGGAGATGGCCATCGGTCAAAATCCGGAATCCGTCGAACCCGAGAACTTCAATACCACGCGCCTGGCAGTCATCCAAGAACTGCAACGCCATTTCCGGTCTCAATAAAAGCTGATCTCCACGAACCAGACCACCCGTGCGTACTCCCGCTCAACATCGGTCATTGCTGCATCTTACCGAGCAGGTTATGTGCCGCCGTATCGTGCCTCGCGGATTGATCCGTTAGTCGCGCTCCTGCATGATTAGAGGGCTACCAGAATATAGTTCCCCGTCTACTTGACACGCCTGCCCTTTTCAGGTCAGACTTCCATAAGAACCTTATGGGAACTGGGGAACCCGGCGAACTCCTCCGTGACACCCTCGATCTGCTCATCCTCCGGACCGTCTCGCAGGCTCCTTTGCACGGCTACGCCATTGCGAGCCTCATTCAGCAGCGCTCCGATTCGGTACTGCGGGTGGAGGAAGGGGCATTGTATCCGGCGCTCCATCGGCTGGAGGTAAAGGGCTGGCTGGCATCGGAGTGGGGCCTGTCTGACAGCAACCGCAAAGCGAAGTATTACCGGATCACTGCCGCCGGGCGCAAGCAGCTCGAGAAAGAAATCGAGCGCTGGCGAACGGTTTCCGCGGCGATTGGAAGAGTGATCGAGGCGATATGAACATCGGCAAACCTCTGAGGAACCGGCGCGCAACAAAATCGCCTGGCAGGGCTAGATTCGCTGACTTCCTCTTTTCTTTGGCGCCGTTCCAGGCGGTTTGTGCGCTCATGCTCAAAGTGCGGGCGATCTTCCGGCGATCAGCGCTCGACCGCGAATTGTCTGACGAGATGCAGTTCCACATTGCGGAAGCGCGTGATGAACTCATTCGCAACGGCTGCCCGCCGGCGGAAGCCGAGTATCAGGTTCGCAAGCGCTTCGGTAACGTAACCCGCCTGCGCGAGGAGACGCGCGACGCCTGGCTGCTGAAGACTATCGAGGATCTGTGGCGTGATGCGGCGTATGCGCTGCGCATGTTCCAGCGCAAACCTGGCGTCACCGCAGTCGTCATCGCGGTCCTGGCGTTCGGGATCGGCATCAACACGGCCGTTTTCTGTGTCGTCGATTGCGTGCTTCTGCGCCCGCTGCCCTACCCTTCGCCGGACTCGCTGGTCGTGATCAATGAACGCTTCGCCAGGGATGGGAAGGTTTCCCCTGACATGCCGGTCAACGGCGGGAATTATCTTCTCTGGGCGCGCGAATCGAAAACCATGACCGGTATCGCGCTGCTCGATTCCGAGGACGCGGACTTCTATTTGCGCGGCGGCACGGTTCACGTCAGCGGGATGTCAACTACCGCCAACCTGTTTTCGTTGCTGGGCGTCAAACCGTATCTGGGACGATTTCCCGCCGCGGCGCAAGACCGCATGGGAAATGGTCTTTCGATCGTGCTCACGTATCGTTTTTGGAAACGTCAGTTCGGCGGAGATCCATCGATCGTGGGAAAAACGCTGCGCCTGAGCGGCTTTGACTCGCTGGTAGTGGGCGTATTGCCCGAGTCCTTCTATTTTCCGCGACGAACGGAGCTCGACCTCGACGCTACGGAAGCCAGCGCCAAAGAAGTGGATTTCTTCGGAAACTTCAACATGCAGCCGTACCAGCAGCAGCCCGGCATGGAAATGTTTAACTACATCGCGATCGGGCGGTTGCGGCCGGGAGTCTCGGCACACGCTGCGGCCTCTGAACTGGATGCGATCGAGAAACAGGTCCCGGGAACCGGCGCGGTTCGGCTGGCGATCGCGCTCACGCCGCTGAAGGGCTTCATCACCGGGCCGACAACGAAAAGCATTCGGGTGTGCCTGGGGGGCGCGCTGCTGCTTCTCCTGCTCGTGGGCGTCAACGTAGCAGGCGTTCTGCTCTCGAAGAGTTTCGGCCGCACGCAGGAGGTTGCGATTCGCATTTCCATGGGCGCGGGACGGCGCGCGTTACTGCGTCAATTTCTCACGGAGGGACTGCTGCTCGCGCTCGCGGGCGGACTCTTGGGGAGCCTGGCAGCTTGGGCCGGCGTGCACCTACTGGTCTCGGCCGCACCAGCGGCATTGCCTCGTGTGGAAACCATCACCATCGATCCGCGTTTCTTTGCGGTCGCATTCGCGACATCCACATTGACGGGTCTGGTTGTCTCATTCGTGCCGGCGCTGCGTCTGCTGCAAACCGGATCGGCGGACGCATTGAAAGCTGGAGCGAAAGCTGCTTCGGCCGGAGGAGTACGTTTACGCACGCATCAGGCGCTCGCTGCCGGAGAAGTCGCGCTCTGCACTGTGCTGCTGATTTGCGCCTGCCTGGCTGCTAAGAGCTTCGCCAAGGTCCTCGACGCGAATCGCCCGCTCGAAAGTGAGTTCGTCCTCACGACCGACATCGCGCCGCCGCCGAATCCTTATAACGACCTGCATCTGCGCCGCAACCTTTTCACGCGCCTCACGCGCGAAGCCGCGACGATACCCGGAGTGCAATCAGCCGGTATATCGAGCGCTTTACCTGCGACCGGCGAGACGTGGGTCAGCAGCACGCGTTTCAAAGAAGACCCGAACGCGACAAAAATCGAAGCAAACTTCCGGTTCATCAGCCCGGGTTATCCGGCTGCGCTGGGATTAGCCTTGCTCGCCGGGCGGCAATTGCGCGAAACAGATACGGGTCATCCCATGGCGCTCATCTCTCGTTCGGTTGCAGCGCGCTTGCCGCGCACTCTCAATCCGGTCGGAACGCATTTCGCGTTCTACGACCCGAACAACGGTAAAGTCATTTATCTGGAAGTCGCCGGTATCGTGGACGACATCCGCGCATCCCCTGAAAAACCCGCGCCCGCGATGCTCTACGTCCCGTATTGGGAGTGGCCGCCGTGGATGACATCGCTCGTGATACGAACGTCCGATCCCGCAGCCGTTCGCGCTCATCTGCGAACAGTCATTCGGGAGACGGACAGCCGGCTGGCGCTCAATGAGGTTCGAACCATGCAGCGTGTGCTCGATGAAGCGGTGGCGCCCAGACGATATCTTTCGGAGTTGTCGAGCGTCTTCGCCCTCTCGGCGGGCTTTCTCGCGCTGCTCGGTGTTTACGGCCTGGTGACGCTGTGCGCGGTACAGCGGACGCGTGAAATCGGTATCAGGATCGCTGTGGGCGCGCAGAGGGGACAGATCTTCGCGCTGTTGCTGTCGCAGGCTGCCCGGCCCACCGCGGCGGGCGCGACTGCAGGCTTGTTTCTGGCGTTTCTCGCCGGACACCTGCTGCAACCGCTTCTGTACGAAACCTCGGGCTTTGATCCCGCAATTTATCTGATCGTGACCGCCGCGTTGCTCACGGTCGCACTGCTCGCCAGTTCCTTGCCTGCGCGCCGGGCTTTGCGCGTGGATCCGGTCTCCGCGCTGAAATGTGAATAGCTATTCGATCAACATGCAATCGCCATAAGAGAAGAAGCGGTACTTCTCCGCTACGGCATGACGATAGGCAGCGAGCACTAGATCGCGACCGGCGAACGCGCTCACTAGCATCAGCAGGCTGGATTGCGGCAGATGAAAATTCGTCAGCATCGCTCCCGCGGCGGCGAAAGGAAACCCGGGATAGATGAATAGGTTCGTCTCCCCGCTCATAGCGCAGAATCCGCCCCGGAGCATGGCGGTCTCCACAGTCCTCACGCTAGTGGTTCCCACGCAAAGCAGGCGCGCCGCCCGGCGCATCTTTTCTGCGTTGTCCGGTGCAATTGCAAAGCGTTCCTCGTGCAAATGAATTTCTTCGACGGCATTCGCTCGCAAGGGCGCGAACGTTCCCAGCCCGACATGCAGAGTCACGTGCGCAACCTCGGCTCCCTTCGCGCGGCATTCGTCCAAGATCTCCGGTGTGAAGTGTAGACCCGCTGTCGGCGCCGCCACCGATCCACGGACGCGCGCGAAGGTAGTCTGATAGCGTTCCCGATCGAGCGCCCCGGGTTCGCGGTGAATATAGGGCGGCAGAGGCACGCTGCCGATCTCTTCCAGCACGTCCCGAATCGGCCGGGCCGCTTTCAGGCGCACGATGCGTTCGCCAAACTCGCCTCGCAGCCAGCACCTCGCCTGAAAGGTCGTTGTTGAACAGGATGGCGTCGCCGGCACGCACGCGCTTGGCAGGCCGGACCAGGGCCTCCCATTCCGATTCCTCCTCATTCAGCGTTCTGGTCAGGAAGACTTCGATTTCGGCGCCGTCCGCGTGATTGCGGCGGCCATGGAGTCTCGCTGGAAATACGCGCGTGTCGTTGAGCACCAGGCAGTCGCCCGGCCGGAGGTAGCGCGGAAAATTCGCGAAGAGGTCGTCTTGGAACACATTGCGCTCCCGTGAAACCACCAGCATGCGGGAGGCGCTGCGCTCAGCCAGGGGCTCCTGCGCGATCAGCTCTTCCGGCAGTTCATAATCGAAATCAGAAACTTGCAAACCATCATTCTAGGCATCGAGAGTTCCTGCGACGAGACGGCCGCCGCGGTTGTGGCCGACGGGCGCACCATACTTTCGAGCGTCGTGGCATCGCAATTGGATACCCACGCGCCCTACGGCGGCGTCGTTCCGGAGCTGGCATCGCGGGAACATCTGCGGGCCATCGTTCCGGTGGTGCGGCAAGCGCTCGCGGATGCGCGAGTCACGCTGCCCGAACTGCTCAGCCATCGCGGTGACGCAAGGGCCGGGACTCGTGGGAGCGCTACTGGTCGGCGTTACCTACGCGAAAGCGCTATCGTTCGCGTCGCAGGATTCCGCTGATCGCGGTGAATCATGTCGAGGGGCACATCCACTCGGTGTTGCTGCAGCATCCGGAAATTGAGTTCCCTGCCCTGGCGCTGGTTGTGAGCGGCGGGCATACGCATCTGTTTGCCGTCGACTCCATTGGTGAGTACCGTATTTTGGGCAAAACGCGCGACGACGCGGCGGGAGAGGCTTACGACAAGGTCGCGAAGCTGCTCGGCTATGGTTATCCGGGCGGACCGACGATCGACAGACTCAGCCCGTACGGCGATCGCCGGGCCGTTAAATTTTCTTTCGCCAAGATGAAGGGAAACGAACTCGATTTCAGCTTCAGCGGCTTGAAGACGGCCGTGCTGCGCTGGTCCGAACAGCAGGCGGGCATGCAGGAGGAAGTTGCCGCGCGGCGCGCGCTGCATAAGCCCCCGCTTGAGCAATGGCTGGCCGCAACACCCAAACGCACTCTCGATTTGCTGGCGAGCTTTCAATACGCCGTCATTCAGGAGCTGCTGCGACGGGCTGCCACTGCTGCGGAGCAGATGGATGCGCAGTCGATCATCGTCGCGGGCGGCGTCGCCTGCAACCGCGGCTTGCGATCGGCGGCTGAAGATTTCAACGGGCCTGCGATTCTTCTTTCCGGCCGCGGATCTTTCCACCGACAATGCCGCCATGATCGCTGCCGCCGCATTTCCCAAGTTCGCCCGGCAAGAGTTCGCCGGGTTTCGATCTGAAGGCGCAAGCCAGTCTGATGTTAGCTTGAGGTTATGGGCCCACAAAATCCCGCTGAAATGCCGAAGCTGCCGATTGAAGGCGTGAAGAACATCATTGCCGTCGGCTCGGGTAAAGGGCGGCGTCGGTAAAAGCACCGTCGCGGTGAACCTCGCCATCAGCATGGCGAAACTGGGCCATAAAGTCGGTCTGCTCGACGCCGATGTATACGGACCGAACGTGCCGCTGATGATGGGCATTCGTGCGACTCCACATGCCATCGGGCAGCGCATTCAGCCGCTGCAGGCGCATGGACTGCGTTTGATGTCCATGGGGTTTCTGACGCCTGGCGACAAGCCTCTGGTCTGGCGCGGCCCGATGTTGAACAGCGTCATTCAGCAGTTTCTGCGGAATGTGGATTGGGGCGAACTCGACTATCTCGATCATCGATCTCCCGCCCGGGACCGGCGACGTTCAATTGACACTGATTCAGACGACTCCGCTGACGGGAGCAGTGGTTGTAACGACGCCCTCCGATGTCTCGCTCGAGGATGCGCGCAAAGCGGTGCTGATGTTCGAACAGGTGCGCGAGAAGGTGCTGGGCATCGTCGAGAACATGAGTTACCTGGAGCATAACGGCGAGAAGTTATACGTCTTCGGCAAAGGCGGAGGCGCGCGCACCGCGGAGCAGATGAAAGTGCCGTTGATTGCCGGAGATTCCACTCGATGCCGCAACGCGCGAAGGCGGCGACAGCGGCAAGCCGATCGCGACCGTTCAACCACCCACCGCGCAGACTGAGCTGTTTCAACACATCGCCGAGCGCATCATTGAGCTTGCGGAGGAATCGAAACAGCAGGCGCAGCGCCCCACCATCTCGATCGCAGATTGAAGATGGCGGCTGCGAGTCCGATCACAAGAGAGGACCAGGCGAACCAATCGCCGTGCGCTGCATAGAAGGTCAGGTCCTTCACTCCCGCGTAGGGCATGGTCGCCCCGACTTCCTGAAATTGCGGCAATTGCCGGACGATTCGGCCCGGCCGGGTCGATGACGGCCGTGATTCCATCGTTCGTGGCGCGCACCAGGAAGCGCCGGTTTTCAATGGCGCGCATCCGGCCCAAAAGAAGATGCTGTTCCCGCGCCGCGCGATGACCGAAGTAACCGTCGTTGCTGACCTCGACCAGCACATCCGCGCCGCTCCTGGTGAATTGGCGAACTAAGTCGGGGAACGCAGACTCATAGCAGATATACACGCCGAAGCGATGGCCCGCCGCCGGCATGACTTTGATGTCATGGCCGGGAACGAAGTCGCTGGTCTCCTTGGTGATCTTATTCACCCAACTGAACAGCGGCGGAACATACTCGCCGAACGGAACCAGTTCCGTCTGATCGTACCGCGCGATTTCGCGTCCATCGGCGCCGACCATCACCGCGGAATTGAGCGGTTGCTGCTGGGCATTGTAGGCGACGGTCACAAAGAGGAAAGCGCCGTGCTTCGCGGCGATGCTGGTGGCGGCATCGTGAAAATCGGGATTGCCGTAATAATAAAGCGGCGCCGGCAGTTCCGGCCAGATCACTAGCGGCGCTTGCAACGCATTCGATAGCCGCGTCAGTTGTTGCTCTTCGTTGTACTCGAGCAGATTGTTCCACTCGATTTCGGTATTGACGTTTGGTTGAATGACGACGGCGCGCTCCCTGGCCGGCAATCCCTGCGGAATGGCGGGCAGCAAATATAGCAGTGGAAGGCTAAGCAGCGGCAGCAGATACGTCCGGGGACTGCGCAACAGAAGACAAGCCACTCCGGCCGCGATCATCGCGAACAGAAACGACAAGCCGTACACGCCTATGATCGGCGCCAGCCGCAGCGGCACCGCCATGTTGATCCCTGCATTCCCCAGATCGAGCCAGGCGAACCCGAACGTCCCATGCGTACGTTCGATCCCCGTCCACAGCGCCGCAATTGCGGGAAGCGCGTACACTTTCCGCATCAGCGGCCCGGCAAGCCAACTGAACAAGCCCATGTGCAACGCCTTCAGGACGCAGAAGACCAGGAACGATCCCCAACCGCCCCAACTCCCCATGCCGCCGTGTACTTCCAGCACAAACTGAATCCAGTTACACACGACGAACCAGAACACGAATCCGCTCGCCCAGCCGTACAGGAAGCGCCGCCAGCCGCTCGCAGTTTTCGCGAGCGCAAACAGCATGGGAGTCAATGCAAAAGGCGCAAGAACATGCCAGCTCAGCGGAGGGAAGAGAGTGGCCAGCAGAACGCCGCTCGCCAGGCACAGCAGGAGGTTAAGAATCATGCACGCTCGAGGTCACATGATCGGCCATATAGGAACTGCGAACGAAAGGACCGCTAAAGACGGCTTCAAACCCGAGTGACAACCCGAAGTCCCGATAGGAATCGAAACGCTCTGGCGTAACAAACTCCGCAACGGGCAAATTGCGCCGCGTGGGCTGCAGGTATTGGCCGATGGTGGCGATGTCGGTTGCCGATGTGCGGATGTCGCGCAGTAGCGTATGCACTTCGTCAGGTGTTTCGCCAAGCCCTACCATTAGGCCCGATTTGGTCAAAACGTCCGGCGAGTGTTGTTTCGCGAACCTCAACACAGCCAGTGACTGCGCGTAATCCGCTTGCGGCCTGACGCGGCGATAGAGCCGTCCGACCGTCTCCATGTTGTGGTTGAACACGTGCGGTCCGGCGTCAAGTACGCGGGCGACTGCCTCGAGATCGCCACAGAAATCAGGCGTCAGCACCTCGACCTGCGCCTCGGGCAGTTGGTGCCGAACCTGCCGGACTGTCTCGGCGAAGTGCCGCGAGCCCCCATCGGGCAGATCGTCGCGGTTTACAGACGTGATCACCACATAGCGCAGCCGCATCGCAGCCGCCATCTCGGCCACATGCCACGGTTCGGCGGGATCGAGTGAAAATTCATGTTTCGCCGCTGCACCTTTCGGAACCGAACAAAAGCCGCAGCCCCGTGTACAGATGTTGCCCAGAATCATGAAGGTCGCGGCGCCCCGCGAGAAACATTCGTGAATATTCGGGCAGCGCGCCGATTCGCAGACCGTATGCAGATTGCGCCGGCGCAGCTCTGTCTTTAAATCGTGGACGGCCTGAAAATGTGTTTGGCTCTTACGCAACCACTGAGGAAGACGCGGTTGCGGTGGCTGGATATGAACGAGAGCATCGGACACGAACCCTCATTTTGCCATGGCCTCGAACGTGCAAGAGAGCGAAGCCGGAGCTAAGTAATAACGTGACCCCCGCATCCAATCTCGATCTTCAGGACTTTCTCTCTCAATATCGAACCGGCTGGGCGACTTTCGACTACAAAGCCGGTAAGTACGTCTTCTGCCAGGGCGAAGTCGCTGACTCGGTGTTCTACATCCGCGAAGGCAGAGTCAAACTGAACGCCGTTTCACCGCAAGGCAAAGAAGCGATTGTCGGTCTCTGCGAGCCGCGCAGCTTCTTCGGAGAAGCCGCGCTCTCCGGGCATGATCGCCGCATGGTCACTGCCGTCACCCTGACAGATTGCAAAGGTTATCGCTTCGATCGCGACTTTATGAAGCGTTTGGTGAGCGAGGAGCCGCGTTTTGCCTCGCTTCTGCTGCAACATTTGATGCATCGTATTCCGCGCATGGAAGAGGATCTGCTCGACCAGCTTTTTAACTCGATCGAGAAGCGGCTTGCACGCGCTCTGGTGAGGGTGTCGAGGAGTTCAACGGCCTCACCCACGGGCAATGGCGGCGGGAAACTCAACCAGGAGATGCTCGCGGCAATGATCGGGGCAACTCGCACCCGTGTGAACTTCTTCATGAACAAATTCCGAGAGCAGGGCTACATTGATTACGGCGACAAGCTGATCGTGAACAACTCGTTGGTGAACGAATATCTTGCAGATTAACCATTGCGGTTAATCATTCGGATAACGCTATACCTAGAAACGAAGGTGGCGGGTCTATGGTACGATCGCGGTTATGCCGTCCGATCGCACCAATCTGGGCAATGACAGCTTGCTCGGCACGCTGCAACTTCTAATTCTTAAGACACTCAGTCACGGCCCGAGACACGGCTTCGGCATCACCCTGCACATACAAAGCGTCTCGGAGGGCCTTCTTCGCGTCGAGGAAGGATCCCTCTATCCGGCCTTGCACCGCCTGGAGAAAGCAAAACTCATCGCAGGCGAGTGGACCGTTACCGAACATGGCCGGCGCGCGCGAGTTTATACGCTCACGACTGCCGGCAAGAAGCGTCTCGCGGATACCGAGAATACCTGGGCCAACGTTTCGGCCGGTGTTCAGAAAGTGCTGCGATTTGTATGAAGGCGTTTTGGCGTCGCTGGCTGCCGCGCCGGGATTGGGATGAGGAACTCGAATCGCACCTCGCCATGCGAAGCGAGTGGAACCAGCAGCAGTTGGGCCTCTCCGGTGAAGACGGCGCGCAATTAGCGCACAGGCAATTCGGTTCAAAACTCCGCATCCGGGAATCGATCGAAGACCTTTATCCCGCACGGCTGGTTGCAGACTTCCTTCAGGATCTGCGGCATGCGCTACGGTTGTTCCGACACTCGCCTGGTTTTGCGATCACCGCGGTTGGAGTGACCGCGGCCGGAATCGCAGCCGCTACCACGATCTTTAGCGTGGTCGATCCCCTGCTGTTTCGCAGTCTCCCGTTTCGGGATGACAAGCAGCTCGTATCGGTCGGCATTTACGGTCCGATCGACACAAATGAGTTCGCCATGGGCAACATGTACGTGGAGTGGCGGGATCACCAGACCGTCTTTTCCTCGCTTACGGCGATGCGGCCCGAAACGCAGTGCGATTTGGAGTTCACCCAAACGGAGCGCGTTCCCTGCGTGGCGGTCCAGCAGAATTTTTTATCTACGCTGGGAGTCGACCCAAAACTCGGCCGGAACTTCACCCGCGACGAAGACCTCCCCAACGCTCCACGGACAGCGCTCATTTCAAGCCGGATCTGGCGGGTGCATTTCGGAGGGCAGCCTGACGTAATCGGGAAAGTGGTCCGGCTGGATCAAGCACGAGTGCGCATCATCGGGGTGCTACCGCCCGGGTTCCTGCTACCGCAAGGGGCGGATCCCGACGTGCTTTTGCCCGCCCAGATTGATGAGCGGCTATTGGCCGATCCAAACGCAACAGTCTTTCTACGGGCCTTTGCGCGCTTGAAACGCGGCGTTTCCATCGATGATGCCCGGAAAGCAATGTCGCCCTTGTTTGCCGATAGTATCCGGCGCACGGTTCCCGCAGGGTTGCGCAAAGAGGTTCGACCGGTGATCCGATCCGTTCGAGATCGCATCGTGCAAGAAGCAAAGCTAGCTTCGCAAATGCTGCTCGGCGCGGTCGGCTTGCTGCTGCTGATGGGCTGCCTGAGTGTCACAAATCTGCTCATCGCGCGGGCGCACGCAAGAGAAGGTGAGCTTGCAATGCGGAGTACTTTGGGCGCGAGCCGTGGGCGCCTCATCCGGCAATCTCTCACCGAGACAATGCTGCTGTCTCTTGCCGGCGGGGTGATTGGTTACCTATTGAGTTGCGCATGCGTTCGCCTGCTGGTTCACTCCGCTCCCGGTGGTTTCCTGCAACTCGAGAAGATGCAGACCAGTTTGCGGGCTTTCGCGTTCGCGACAATCGTCACGATCATGGCGGCAGTACTGTCCGGTCTCGTGCCCGCGCTGCGCCGGGCAAACAACGCGATCGTCCGAAGCTGGCGAGTGACCAATGCCGGAACGGCGCGTCTGCGGCAGACATTCTTGAGTTTGCAACTCGCTTGTTCTCTCATCCTGTTGACCGGCGCCTTGATGTTCGGGCGTAGTTTGAGTCAGCTCGAATCGCAGCAACCGGGTTTCACAGATAGCGGTCTCACGACTGCATCACTGCGGCTCAGTCGCGTGCGCTACCGAAGCCGCGGCAGTCTGCCCCGGGTGTACCGCGAGATCGAAAACAGCCTCCGAGCATTGCCAGGCGTGCAACAGATCGCAATAAGCGATTCAATCCCACCCGCCGGGTCGATGCATGGGCGGCCCCTCAGCAATATTCTGGTGGCAGGCAGACCACCGCTCCAAGGCGAGGGCGGCATGGTGGGCTTTCGCTACGTCACGCCAGACTACTTCCGCGTGATGGGAATTCCGCTCCTGCGCGGCCGAGTCTTCACCGAGGCGGAACGAAGACATCCGGGAGCCACGCTCGTGATCAGCGACACGCTTGCCCGCAGGCTTTTCCCATCCGCGGATCCACTTGGTCAGCGCGTATCGCTGAATGACGGCATGCAGTGGCTGACAATCGCCGGAATCGTGCGCGATGTGAAGAACGATGGCATAAACCTTCCCGCCGCGCCTGAATATTACAAACTGCGCACGGACGACGAGGATGCTCTCGGCCTCAGTGCGGTCGTTCTCGTCCGGTCCGGCCTCGATACAGCGACACTGTCACGCTGGATTACACAAGCGATCCAGGCCGTAGATCCGACGGTCAGCATTGTTATCGAAAGTATGCCCGAACGAATGTATCGGCTGAATGATCGGGCGCGCTTTCTTGTTCTCGTTCTGGCCATTTTCGCCGTAGTCAGCATTGTGCTTTCAGCAAGTGGGCTGTATGGCGTAGTCGCATTCCTCGTGAGCGGCAGGACGAAGGAACTCGGCATCCGAGCCGCCCTTGGCGCCACTCGCCGCAACCTCGTGATGATGGTCGAGCGGCAGATGTTCTGGTGCATTGCGACTGGAGTCGCCGCCGGCCTGATAGGCTCTCTCGCTCTGGCCGGGGTAATTCGCGGTCTGCTCTACCAGGTCAGCCCACACGACCCTGCCATTCTCGTTGCGGCCGCTCTGCTGCTGCTCGCCGTGGCGCTGCTGGCTGCCTTCCGCCCCAGTTGGAAAGCCGCCCGCATCGATCCAGCGCAAGCTTTGCGTGTAGACTAGCGGAGTTCACCCGGTCAAGTCTCGAAAGCGCTTTTGCAGCCTGACCCAAGACTTCGTCCGGTCGTCAAACTATATTGGAGAACAGGCCGCTAAGGCAGAATTGTGCGGCTGACACAGAATTGTCAGGCAAAAATCTGGGGGAGCATTCATGAAGGCAGTGCTGTTTCGTTCCGCGCTTTTGGCGGCGGCTTGCTTTAGCATCGCGGTGGCACAACAAGAAACGACGAAGTACCAGGATCCGAATCTCTCGCCCGAAGAACGGGCGCACGACCTGGTGTCGCGGATGACGTTAGAGGAGAAGGTGAGCCAGATGCAGAACTCCGCGCCCGCCATTCCTCGCCTCGGCATCCCGGCGTACGACTGGTGGAACGAAGCGCTGCACGGAGTCGCTCGCGCCGGCTTAGCGACCGTTTTTCCGCAGGCGATCGGTTTGGCCGCGACCTGGGACACGAAACTCGAACACCGGATCGCCGACGTCATCTCGACCGAAGCGCGCGCCAAATACAACGACGCGATAGCGCACGACAACCATAAGCGCTACTACGGCCTGACATTCTGGTCGCCCAACATCAACATCTTCCGCGATCCGCGCTGGGGCCGCGGCCAGGAGACCTATGGCGAAGATCCGTACCTGACTGCACAGATGGCCGTTCAGTTCATCCAGGGCATGCAGGGCGACGATCCGCACTATTTCAAGACGATCGCCACATCGAAACACTACGCCGTGCACAGCGGGCCTGAACTCATGCGGCACGGCTTCAATGTAGACGTCCCTACAGACGAACTCGAAGGCACCTACCTGTACGCGTTCCGCCAGACCGTAGAAAAAGCCAAAGTGGATTCGTTCATGTGCGCCTACAACGCGGTGGACGGCACGCCGGCTTGCGCCAGCGACATGCTGCTGAAGGACTATCTGCGCGGCAAGTGGCAGTTCACAGGGTATGTGGTGAGCGATTGCGATTCGGTCGACGACATCTATCGAGGACACCATTACGCCGACTCAGCCGCAAGTGCTTCCGCAAAGGCTTTGAAGGCTGGCACGGATCTCGATTGCGGCCGCACGTATAGCGCGCTCGTGGACGCGGTGCACCAAGGTCTTGTCAGTGAAGACGATGTGAATCGATCTGTGGAGCGCTTGTTTACCGCCCGGTTCCGCCTCGGCATGTTCGACCCGCCGGGCCCGCGTGCCCTGGTCGAATCTCGGCGCCAATGACGTGCAATCGCGCGAGCATCAGCAAGTGGCCCTGGAGGCTGCTGAAAAATCGATCGTGCTGCTGAAGAATGCTGATAACCTGCTGCCTTTGACCAAACCGCCCAAGAAGATCGCTGTAATCGGTCCGGCGGCGGACGACCCCGACGCCATGCTCGGCAACTACAACGGATTTCCGCTGCACATCGTGACTCCACTCGAAGGCATCGAGAAGGAGTTCGGCAGGCATTCGAAGGTCGAATTCACGCTGGGCAGCACCTACGTTGCGGGCTGGACCGCGCTGGTTCCCGAAAACGTACTGACGCCGGGCGGTTCCAAGAAGAAGCACGGATTGCGCGCGGAATATTTCGCGGGCGGCGATTTCACTGGCAAACCCGTTCTCAGCCGCATCGAGCCGCGCATCTACTTCAACTCGGAAATGCAGGATCCCACCATCCGCAAAGCTGTCCCCCAGGATCAGTATTCGGTCCGCTGGACCGGAACGCTGCGTGTGAAACAGTCGGGCGAGTACGGTATCGGCGCGATCCGCCCCGAATGCCACGCCTGCGGGCGCGTCGATTCCGCTGAAGTCTATATCGATGAAAAGCTGATCGCAAGCGACAAACAGCGGCCGGACGAGCAGATGAAATCCAAAACCGTGCCGGTCGACGCTCGAAGCGGGCAAGGCCTATCACTTGCGCGTTGAATACACACAGAAGGGCGGCGGAGGCGGGTTGCAGTTACTCTGGACCCCTCCGGCGGATGCATCGCTGAACGAAGCGGTCGATCTTGCCAAGTCCTCCGATCTCAACATCGTGTGCGTAGGATTGAACTCGCGGCTCGAAGGTGAGGAGTCCCGGCTCGTCATCCCCGGATTTGATGGCGGCGACCGGACCGATATTCGCCTCCCTGAGCCGCAACGCAATCTCTTGGACGCGTTGCTCGCGACCGGCAAGCCGACAGTGGTCCTGTTGGTCAGCGGCAGTGCGGTCGCGATCCAGCCAGTGAACGAAAAAGCGCAGGCGATTCTGGAGGCCTGGTATGGCGGCGAGAGCGCCGGCACAGCGATCGCCGAAACGCTCGCGGGCAAAAACAATCCGGCCGGCAGACTGCCCGTGACGTTCTACAATTCCACCGATGAACTGCCGCCCTTCACTGATTATTCGATGAAGAACAGAACGTACCGCTTCTTCACGGGACCTGTTCTTTATCCGTTCGGTTATGGGCTCAGCTACTCCTCTTTCCGCTACAGCGAGCCCAAAGTAGACGGCGCCACCGTGACAGCCGAGGTGACGAATACTTCGGATCGGGCAGGCGATGAAGTCGCGCAACTGTACCTGACTAAATCGGACGGCTCGAATCCCATGCTGCGAGGCTTTGACCGTATCCACCTGAAGCCCGGCGAGACGCAGACTGTCACCTTCACTGTCGAGACCAGCGATCTGCAGGACAGGGTCGTCCACGTGGGCGGTGGGCAACCACCCAAATAGCGACGCCTACATGGGCGCGCCGAAGTGCTTCTGAAACACGAGCGCGGTAGTTCCCCGCACACGAGCTGCCGCGCCGTCATGAGCAGGCACTAATTTGGGCGGCGCCGGCGAGATACTCTGGGCGCGCACTTCCTGGTCAATCGCGGGTTTGAATTTGCTCCAGGCAGACGTAAACTCGCCGATGAACGTGATCGTTTCGGGCGCGAGAGCGGCCACGATCATTCTGGTCCCGCGCCCCAGTTGGGCGGCCATGCGCGATAGCGCCTCGTTTGCCGCCGGATCGCCAGTGTCCGCCATTCGGAGGAGTTCCGTGAAGGTCGGTGCCACGCCATTTACCGTTTTGGTCTTTGCTTCCTGGTAATACCGCAGCGCCGCCCGATTCGACGCAAGCACTTCCCAGCACCCGTTATTCCCGCAACTGCATCGCGGACCGGCCGAATCAAGCGGCACATGTCCGAACTCGCCCGCCATCCCGGCGCGCCCTGTAATGAGCTGCCCATGCGCAATGATGCCGGCTCCGATACCTTCTGAAACGGTGACCGCCACGAGGTCCCGCACCTCGGTGGCGTTCCCAAACCACAACTCCGCGAGTGCGCAGGCATTGGCGGCATTTTCCAGTTGCACCTCTAACCCGGTTGCGCGTTCCAGCGGCGTTTTGATATCGATCGCGGGCCACTTCAGGTTCGGCGCAAAGATCAGCTCATTCGTACCAGCGTCGATGCGGCCCGGAACACTGATGCCGATTCCTTCGAAAACGGTCGCTTTGTTCTGGCGCAGGATTTCCTTCAATCTCTTCGCTAGCTCTTTCACTGCGGCTCCCGCGTCTTGCAATGTCGGAAGGCTCTGCTGCGCGCGGATCCGGCCGTTCACGTCTCCGATCGCGATACTGGTTTGCGTGGGGCGGATATCGACGCAGATGACCGCCCGGTCTTCATTCAGAGTGAGAAACACCGGACGGCGGCCGCGCGGCAAGTGTCCGACAGACGCTTCCTCGACCCAACCGCCTTCGATCAGATCTTCGATAATCAGAGATACCGTGCTGCGCTGCAATCCGGATACGCGCGACAGGTCGGCGCGCGACAACGGCTGCCGGTTCCGGATGAGATTCAGCACGATCCGTCGATTGATATCTCGCGCCGTTTCACTAGATGCTGCGGCGAGTTGGTTCAGATTCACTTCGCGCATTTATGGCGTGCCTCGAACTATAGCTATCCACATCGATATTGTCAATTTTGGCAAGTGTCTTTTTGATATCGTTGTGTCGTTCAAACTAAATCATGAAAATCAGCTGACATTCGCGCTACTACGGTCACCGTTCCCCTGCATGCTGCTTTGCGCCATGCGAACGGGTGTCATTGGGGCCGTTTCGTACGCACGATCGTCGAAGTGGAGACCGATAACGGCCTGATTGGTCTCGGCGAAATGGGAGGCGGCGGCGAGTCGGCCGAGGCCGTGTTCCGCGCTTTGAAAAGCTACCTGGTCGGGCATGACCCGGCGCGCCTTGAGGAAATGCGTTTCATCATCGCGAATCCGACCGCTTCGCTGTACAACAATCGAACCCAGGTTTTGGCCGCACTCGAATTCGCCTGTCTCGACATTCTGGGCCAGGCATGGAATGTGCCCGTACACCAGATCCTCGGCGGCAAGTTGCGCGACCGCGTCCCGTTCGCTTCCTACATCTTCTTCCGGTACGCGAGCCGCAACGAGGCAGAAGTGCGAACGCCCGATCAGGTCGTTTCCATCGCGCGTCGTTTCAAAGAAGAGTATGGATTCACGTCGCACAAACTCAAAGCGGGCGTCTTCCCGCCCGATTATGAGCTCGAAGTGTACCGTGCGCTCGCGCACGCTTTTCCAAAGGACAAAGTCCGTTTCGATCCGAACGGCGTCTGGTCCACCGAGCAGGCCATTCGCTTCGGCCAGGCGATCGAAGATTTGAACAACGATTACCTCGAAGATCCCGTCTTCGGCCTGAACGGAATGCGCCGCACGCGCGAAAAGGTGCGCATGCCTCTCGCGACGAATACGGTGGTTGTCAACTTCGAGCAGCTCGCGGCTAACGTGCTCGATACCGCCGTCGACGTCATTCTGCTCGATACAACGTTCTGGGGCGGCATCCGGCCCTGCGTGAAAGCGGCGGGCATTTGCGAAACGTTCCAACTCGGCGTGGCTGTTCACTCGTCAGGCGAACTCGGCATCCAGCTCGCCAGCATGCTGCATCTCGGAGCCGTCATCCCGAACCTCTCCTTTGCCGCCGATGCGCACTATCACCACCTGACGGACGACATCATCGAAGGCGGCTTGATGCCGTATCGAGAATGGCAGCATCGCCGTTCCGGATGCGCCGGGCTCTAGGCGTCAAGCTCAACCGCGAGAAACTGGCGGAGTACAACGAGCTCTATCGCCGGCTCGGCAATTATGCCTACGATCAGGATCCAGGGCGTCCCGGCTGGGCGCCGGTCCTGCCAAATGATCGCTGGGCCGACCCGAATGACGATCGCTGCCCTTCCGTGCTGTCATGAAGCCGCTACTCCTTGCATGTCTCTTTGCGACGGCGCTCTCGGCGGATACGGGGTACGACGCGTGGTTGCGCTATGAGCCCATCACGAACCGCGCTGCGCTCGACCTCTATAGCAACTTGCCGGCTTCGATCTTACGGCTGGACGATTCGCCCACAGTGCTCTCGTCGGAGCAGGAGCTGGAGCGCGGCATCCGTGGCATGCTGGGCCGCCATCTTCGGATAGCGAGTAAAAGCGATGGCGAAGACATGTTCGTCATCGGCACATTGGCCGAAGTCAAAGCAGCCTTTCCGAAGCTGTTGCTTCCGTCTGCGTTACCGGAAGATGGCTACTGCTTGAAGAGCACCGCCGCAGACGCACACAAAATCATTCTCATCACTGCCTCGAACGATCGCGGCGTGCTGTATGGAACATTCGCGTTTCTTGCGGCATCTCGTATTTGCAGCAGAGCGTTGACGCACTCGACGAGAGCGATGCTCCATTCGCTCCCGTTCGCTGGGTCAACGAATGGGACAACCTCGATGGGTCCATCGAACGCGGTTACGGCGGCCGCTCGATCTTCTTCGAGAACGGCAATGTGGTTCCGGATCTGTCCCGAGCCGCCGATTACGCGCGGCTTCTCGCGTCCATCGGCATCGATGGATGCACGATCAACAACGTCAACGCCAATCCGCGTGTGCTCGCGCCGGAGTTCCTGCCGCAGCTCGCACGTGTTGCGGAAGTGTTCCGGCCGTGGGGCATTCGACTTTCCATATCGGTCCCGTTCGCCGCCCCGAAAACCGCCGGGGGCCTCGATACGTTCGATCCGCTCGATCCCCGAGTGGCCGCATGGTGGCGTGCCAAGGTGGACGAAATCTATAAAGCAATACCCGATCTCGCGGGCTTTCTGGTCAAAGCCGATTCGGAAGGCCAGGCCGGCCCGTCTGCGTATCACCGCAGCCACGCAGATGGCGTGAATGTACTGGCGCAGGCGTTGGCGCCGCACGGCGGCATTCTGATTTATCGCGGCTTCGTCTACAACCATCACATGGACTGGCGCGATCTCAAGAACGACCGCGCCCGCGCCGCTTACGACAGCTTCCATCCGCTCGATGGCAAGTTCGACAAGAACGCCGCCGTCCAAATCAAATACGGCCCCATCGACTTCCAGGCGCGCGAGCCCGCTTCACCCTTGATCGGCGGCCTCGAACATACGAATGAAATTCTCGAGCTTCAAATCACGCAGGAGTATACCGGCCAGCAGCGGCATCTCTGTTACCTCGTGCCGATGTGGAAAGAGATGCTCGACTTCGATCTACCGCATCAACGGCGAGCACACTCCGATGAAAGATATCGTCGCAGGCCATACGTTTCACCGGCCGCTTGGTGGGTTTGCCGGTGTTGCCAATGTGGGCCTCGACGCAGAACTGGCTTGGCTACGATCTCGCGCAAGCGAATCTTTACGGCTATGGGCGGTTAACCTGGAATCCAAACCTCATGCGCACGGCAGATCACGGACGAGTGGACGCGCATGACCTGGGGTAGCAATCGAACGCGTGCGTGCGGTCGTTTCTCAACTGGAACTCGAATCGTGGCGCGTGTACGAAGGCTATACGGGGCCGCTCGGGTTGGGAACACTGACTGATATCCTGCACGGTCACTATGGCCCCGGCATCGAGACGGCAGAACGAAACGGTTGGGGGCAATGGATTCGCGCCGACCACGACGGTATCGGCATGGATCGCACCGTCGCAACCGGCACCGGCTACACCGGGCAGTATTCGCCAGACGTTATGCGCATGTATGAATCGGTCGAGAGCACGCCGGACGATCTCATGCTTGTTCATGCACCACCTTCCCTACACGTACGTGCTGCATTCCGGAAAGACGATCGTGCAATCGGTCTATGACGGTCACTACGCCGCCGCAGCGGAAGCGCAGGAATTCCCGCAATGGTGGGACTCCTTACGAGGCCTGGTAGATGAGCAGCGCTTCGCTTCCGTGCTTGACCACCTGGAATATCAGGCGGGACATGCCATGGTATGGCGCGATGCCATCTGCCAGTGGTTCGAGCACATGTCCGGCATCCCCGACGGCGCTCACCGCGTGGGCCACGATCCCGATCGCCATGAGGCCGAGGACATGCAACTCAGCGGATACACCGTTACCGGCATCACGCCTTGGGAAGATGCATCGAAAGGCAAAGCCGTCACTTGCCCCGCCGAAAAATGCGAGGCAACCTTCACCTATAACGGCGAGCCCGGATGGCGCGACATCGCAGTACAGTACTTCGACACCAATAACGGCAGCGCGCGCTTTCATCTATTCGTCAACCAGCAGCAGGTCGCAGAGTGGACTGCTGACGCGGATCTTCCGGGCAATCAGCCGAACGGCGACACTTCAACGCGCCGTACCGTTCGAGGCGTCTGGCTCGAACACGCTGACACGATCCGGATTACAGCCAACCCGGATCGCGAGGACCATGCCGCACTCGATTACGTCGAGATCAGGCCGGCTAGTCAGCCAGAGTGAACGCGTACAGCGAATCGCCTGCGCCGACCAGTAGATATTGCTTGCCGTCGAGCAAATAAGTTTCCGGGCCGTTGCTGATGCCGTTGCCCAGACCACAGTGCCACAGAATCTTTCCGCTGCCGGATCGAACGCAATCAAGTGATCTGCGCCATCGCCGCGTGAAAAGCAGGTGTCCCGCCGTGGTCAGAATGCCGGTCATGCCGCCTCCGCCCGCGATAATCGTGCTTCCAAACGACATTGCCCGTCTTGTAGTCGAGGGCCCGCAAGCTGTTTCCCAAACCGCCTGAGTTCTTTTCAGCCGCGCCGTATCCTTCCGGATGCGGGTCCGTGTCGGTCAGGTAGAACTCGCTGAAC
Organism: uncultured Acidobacteriaceae bacterium; assembly: GCA_963795905.1. GTDB lineage: Bacteria > Acidobacteriota > Terriglobia > Bryobacterales > Bryobacteraceae > Bog-105. The sequence goes on from CAWCJG010000009.1 coordinate 67,214, forward strand.
GACTGCGATGCGCCGACGTAAAACAAGTTCGTCTGCGGATCGAAACTTGGAGCCGGCCAGTTTGTCGCGCCGCCTGTTGCCGGCGAGACCAGCACGCCATCGATGCTCGCGTCTTTCGCCGGATTGCGCATCGGTTCGCCGCGTTCGTTCACGCCCTTGACCCAGTTCAGCGTATCGATGAACGGCTTCGTCACCAGATGTTCACCGGTCACGCGGTCCAGCACAAAGAAGAACCCGTTCCGGCTCGCCTGCGCCAGCAGCTTGCGCGGCTTACCGTTAAACTCCGCGTCGAACAGGATCGGCGTCTCGACCGCGTCCCAATCGTGCGTGTCGTGCGGGGATGCCTGGAAGTACCACTTCATCTTTCCGGTATTGACGTCCAGCGCCACGATGGTGCAGGTAAAGAGGTCCGCGCCTTTGCGGCTCTGACCGGCCAGTACGGGGTTCGGGTTGCCCGTTCCCAGATAGTAGGTCTGCGTCTCAGGATCGTAGGTACCCGGCATCCAAGTCATGCCGCCCCCGTGCCGCATCGATTCGATATCCGGCCACGTATCCGCCCCCGGCTCGCCTTTTTTCTCCGGTTCACTCCACCACCGCCACTGCAGCATTGCCGGTCTCAGGATCCCGCGCTTCGAGAAAGCCCGGTACGTCGAGCGAATCGCCCCCCACTCCTACCAGCACGTGATTGCCGATGATGGTTGGCGCGGATGTCGAGAAGTACTCCTGCGCCACATCCGCGATCTGAATGTGCCAGCGCTCTTTGCCTGTCCGCGCATCCAGCGATACCAGGTAGTCATCGGGCGTCTCGAAGTAGAGCCAATTTCCCCACATACCGACGCCGCGGTTGCCAATATGGATTCCGCCCTTCGTGCGCCAGAAGTAGTGCCACAGTTGCCGGCCGCTGCGCGCATCCACGGCATACGTGTTATCGGGCGTAGTGAAGTAGAGAACGCCGTTCACGAGCAGCGGACTGGATTTGATCTGAGAGCCGAAGTACGCGTTAATCGGGCTCTGCGCTTGCTCCTGCGGACCTTCTCCGCCCACTTCAGTCGCCGTGAATGCGCCTGGCGTGGCGCGTGAAACCCAGGCCAGATTCAGGTGTTTCACATTCGATTGATTGATCTGATCGAGAGTGCTGAATCGTTTGCCCGAATAATCGCCGTTGAAGGTCGGCCACGCGTCCGTCGCCGGCTTGCTGAGAAGCGCCGGATCGAGTAACTGGGCGTGACCTATCGCCGCGACCCCGAGGGCAGCCGCGCAAATTGCAAGAAAATGGGTGGATCTCATTTAAGCGTAACCAGGTAAGCAGTCAAATTGTGAATGTCGGCGTCCGTGTATTTCCGCAGCATCTCGGTGTGGAACTCGAGCGGATCGTGCAACTCCACTTTCGGATCATCTCCGTTTCGAGCGAATGAGCGGTAATCCCCGTCGGCTGTGACAATCGCGATATTGAAATCGTCGATGTGAGCAACCTCGCCCTCTACGGTCGCCCCCGAGGGCAGAGTAACGGTCGCGGTGATCCGCTGCTTCGGCGGGAGTCGGTTCGTGGCGCATCCAATTCTGGCCAGAGCGCGGCATGACGATTTTTTGCTGAATATCCACGGCGTCCAACTTGGCGGCAATATGCGCCAGGTCCCCCGTCACCGAATGACAACGGGTACACTGGCCGGGGCCGTTGAAGTAGGCTTCGCCCTTGGCCGCATTACCGGTGACGATATTCAAAATCTGGTAGGTGCCGCGTTCGGCGGCGTCTTTCACCTTCTGATGCAGAAAGGTCGCGACATCGCGGATCTGGTCGTCCGTCAGCGCAAACTTCGGCATTCCCTTATCCGGCCGCCCGTTGTGCACCACCGGGCCAATCAGGTCGCCCGCTTTGTCATGCAGAACCACCAGGCTTCGGAGCAGGTCTGGCCCGCCTTCCCCGCCCTTGGCGGTTGCGCCATGGCAAAACTGGCAGTTCGCCTGGAACAGTTTCTGCCCGCGCGCCACGGCTGCCTGATCGTACTCAGGTCCGCTGCCGAGGATAAGCGGTCGGGCGACCGGGGTTTTCGGATTGGCCTGCCCGGCTGGGGGGGCTAGGCTGTTGCGAATAGGATGCGAGCGAGAGGGCACACACTGCTCCCGCCAGAATCAGGAAACTTCGGTTATTCAAAATAACGGTCTCGAATTGCAGTGTATATCGGAGGCTCTGACAGATCGAAGTGAGTTACGGTTCAAGTAACCGTTGCTGGCGTTTCAATAACGTATGTCACGCATCTGCAACGCTGGTAACCGGGGGGGGACAGTGGTCAGTGGTGAGTGGTGAGTGGTCAGAACGAACCATAGGCCGAAGGCCATCACGGCGGGGTGCTTAATTTGAGCGGAACGAAGCCATGGGAGGGCCGCCGCCCGGGGTGAGTGGTCAGGGTGAGGGCCAACGAACCCACAGGCCGGAATGCGACCTTTCGTATTCAAATTTCAAATGGCTGAGTTGCTGGCGCAGCGAACCCCATCGCCTTTTTGAAGGAACGAACCCACAGGCCAAAAGGCCTATGCCACAGGGCCAGGCGTGCGCAGATTTGAGGGAACGAAGCCACTGCCGGAACGCCCTGCGTGTTCAAGTTTCAAATGGCTGAGCCGCCGGCGCAGCGAACCCCCTCACGTTTCGACGGAAGAGATCCACGGCACACGAGGTGTGCCAGGGTTTATTCTTCGGGTTCCTTTTCGGGTTGGTAGTTATCGACTCGCCATTGCCAGAGGCAGACGGGGCAAGGACAGCCGTGCTCGTCGCGCCCTTCGGCCATGGATGGCCTTTCATCTAGCGGCGGCGAGCATCTTGCTTGATCTCGTAGTCTTCGTCCGATAGGTCGGCATCGCGCAACATGACTTCGGCCCAGAATTCGGCGCGCCCCTCAGGCGGTGGGCGAGGGCTCGCAGACGTTCGATGGCCCGGCAGGCGCGGTGGAACGTGCGCTCGTCCTCTTCGTGAAGACGGCGCAGGCGTGCGACGGTGGCCCATTGTTCGTTGGTCCAGGGCCATCGGAGTCGATGACGCTGGTCCAGTCGGATTCGCTGATCAGTTAGGGTGATAGTTGTCGAGCAGGCGTGGCCGCGAATAGCCGCTAGTGTGGCAGCGGCTGTTCGCGATGCAGGCCAGGCGGACGGGCTAAGGAATTGAAAGCGCGAGGGAAAAAGTTTTTGGGGTCAGCCGTGAACGGGGAGGAACGCGGCTGACCTCCGGGTGGGTCTAGCGGACGGCCAATTCCTGTTCGCTCTTGCCGGCTTCGAGCTCGGTGAGCCGTTTGGCGAGCAGGTTCTCCAGATTGACCAGCGCGTCGCTGAAGCCCTTGATGCCTTCCGATAGCTTGTCGTGCGCCATGTTGTCGGCCGCGTGCATTTCCTCGAACTTCGCTTCATCCAGCGAAATGCGCTCGATGTCCAGGTTCTTAGCCTTGTCCGGATCGAGTTTGCGCTCCAGTTCGCCGGTCTTGCTCTCTAGTTCGTGCAGCAGGTTGGGCGAAATGGTCAGGAGGTCGCAGCCGGCGAGCTCAAGGATCTCGCCGATATTGCGGAAACTGGCGCCCATGACGACTGTTTTGTAGTTGTACTTCTTGAAGTAGTTGTAAATGCGCGTGACCGACTGTACGCCCGGATCTTCCTGGCCCTGGTAGTCGCGATTGTTCGCCTTCTTGTACCAGTCGAGGATGCGCCCGACGAACGGCGAAATCAATGTGACTCCCGCGTCGGCGCAGGCGATTGCCTGATGCAGGCCGAACAGGAGCGTGAGGTTGCAGTGAATGCCTTCTTTTTCGAGCTGTTCCGCCGCTTTAATGCCATTCCACGTGGAAGCGATCTTGATCAGGACCCGCTCTTTCGCGATGCCGGCCTTGTCATACTGCTCGATGATGGATTTCGCCATCGCGATCGTCTTGTCCTTGTCATAGGAAAGGCGCGCATCGACTTCGGTTGAGACCCGGCCGGGGATGATGGAGAGGATTTTCTTTCCGAAAGCAATCGCCAGATGCTCAAAGGCGAGCTTCGCGACTTCTTTATCGCCGGCTTTCTGGCCGAGTTCCTTCTTGGCTTGCAGCAGGGTGTCGTCCACGATCTGCTGATATTGCGGCATCTGAGCCGCCGTCGTGATCAGAGACGGATTGGTTGTCGCATCCTGCGGCTTAACCTGCTCGATGGCCTGGATATCACCCGTGTCCGCCACCACAACCGTCATTTTTCGAAGCTGTTGGAGTAAGGTCTGTGACATGCTGAATTCCCTTCAATAAACGGCGCGTCCGGAATTTGGCGCCAGGCAGCCGTCCATCTACTATTGTCTCAAAACGGCCGATGGTTCGTTTCTGATCACTCCCGACTGGCCACTGGGTTTTATGCGGTGGCTTCCAGGTCTTCCGAACTGGCGCTGAAATAGGCGCAATCGGGGTGCTGGAACACCAGGGCGGACACGCTCGCTTCCGGCTCCATCATGAAGCCTTCGGTCAGATGCACGCCCACCTCTTCCGGTTTGAGAAGCCCAAACAACTTGGCCTGATCCTCCAGATTGGGGCAGGCGGGATAACCGAAACTGTAGCGCTTGCCGCGATAACGGGAAGTGAATCGCTCCTGCATGGTCAGCGTTGGGGGATCGGGGAAGCCCCATTCCTCGCGCAGGCGGCGATGGAGCCACTCGGCGCAGGCCTCAGCCGTTTCAATGCCGAGCGCCTGAATGCCGTGCGCCTTAAAGAATTCGCCGCGCTCTTTCGCCGCCTTCGAGTGCTCGATGACCCCTTCGCCTGAGCTCACGACGAAAAGTGCGACGTGATCGCGGCGGCTGTCCTGCGGATCCAGTACGTAGTCGCTCAGCGCAAGCCCGTCGGATTTGGCCTGCCGGCCGAAGCGGAATGTCTCAATCAGGCGAAGTTCCACCGGGCGTAAACAGGTGGATGCTGTTGCCGTCACGCTCGGCTTCAAAGAACTGCCAGACCGCTTTCAGTTTCATCCAGCCGAGGGCATCCTGCTTGATTTCTTCGACATTATGGAAAAGTTCGAGCGCCTTGGGGTCGCGAGCGGCGAGCGCCTGCTCGAATTTGCCTTTGAAGCCGAGATGCCGGCCGTACAACATGAACGGGTTGATGTAGCTCCAGACCTCGGCCAGATTCGGAATTACGCGGACGCGGCGATCGAGATAGGGCGCCGCCGGAATTGGAAGGTCCGTGCGCACTTTGGGGCTTCGCTTTTCGCCTGACGGAATAACCGGCTGTTCGATGGGCGGTGCTCTCAGCCGGTGTATCGCCGAAAATGTGCGTAGTCAGAACCTGCTCGCGGATCTGCGGGTCCATGATCTCGTTCATGATGCGCAGGCCCGTCATGGCGTCTTTGGCGTAGAACGTCGGCGCGCCATACGCAGGACCGATCCTGGACGCCGTAAACTTCTCGGACAAGGCAGCGCCCCCCACCAGCAACGGAACAGCGATGCCGGTATCCTTGAAATCGCCCGCCGTCAGTACCATCTGGTGCGCACTCTTCACGAGCAGGCCGGACAAGCCGATGGCATCGGGACGATACTCGCGAAAAGCTTTGATCAGCTCTTCGCTCGGTACTTTAATTCCGAGATTGATGACCTGGTAGCCGTTGTTGCTGAGGATGATTTCAACCAGGTTCTTGCCGATATCGTGCACGTCGCCTTTGACCGTAGCGAGAACCAACTTGCCGCGCACCGACGATTCCGTCTTCTCCATGAACTGCTCGAGATAGTTGACGGCCGTCTTCATCGCTTCGGCGGATTGCAGAACCTCGGCCACAATCAGTTCATTGTTGTTGAATAACCGGCCGACCTCCGTCATACCGGCCATCAGCGGGCCATTGATGATATCGAGCGGCGCGATGCCTTCCATTCGCTTCAATTCGAGATCGGCAATCAGCCCGTCTTTGGTGCCTTCGATGATGTAGTTCGCAATGCGCTGATCGAGCGGAAGGTCGGCAGCCTTCGCTTTCTGTCTCTTCGCGGCGCCGCGGAAATGGTCGGAGATGGCCGCAATGTGGAACTGGTTGACGGCGGCGCGCTGTTCCCGGGATTGCTGGCGCCAGTCTTCGGGAACCCCCGGCATGGACAGTGCAGGAGTATTGAAGAGCAGACTTTCGGCCAGGCGCCGTTCTTCTTCCGGAATGGAGGCGAACCGCTCCAGTTTCTCTGCATTCACGATCGCGAGATCGAGGCCCGCCTTCGTGCAGTAGTAGAGGAAAACCGAGTTCACCACTTCGCGCGCGGCGGCCGGTAGTCCGAACGAAATATTGGAAATGCCGAGCACCGTCTTGACGTACGGGATCTGCTGCTTGATGAGACGGATCGCCTCAATCGTTTCCACCGCGCCGCCGATGTAGTTCTCATCACCGGTGGCGCAGGGGAAGACAAGCGGATCGATGATGATGTCTTCGGGCGCAATGTCGTATTTCGTGGTCAGGAGATCGACCGAGCGCCGCGCCACGGCGAGTTTACGTTCGCGGGTGAATGCCTGCGCCTGCACGGGATCTTCGTCGATACAGCCTACGACAAGTGCAGCGCCATACGCGCGCGCGAGCGGACAGATACGCTCGAATTTCTCCTCCCCATCCTCGAGGTTGATCGAGTTGATGATGCTCTTGCCCTGGCAGTAGGTCAACGACAGCTCGATCGACTTCGCATCGGTCGTGTCGATCATGATGGGGGCTTTCGTTTTACGAATCAGCTTGTCGTAAAAGGGCGGGATGTCTTTGATCTCGTCGCGATCGCTGGATTGGAGGCAAACGTCTATGACGTGAGCACCGTTGCGAACCTGCCGGCGGGCGATCTCACTTGCTTCTTCCCACTTTTCTTCGTTAACGAGGTTTTTAAACAGGCGCGAACCAATGACGTTGGTCCGTTCACCGACGATTAATGGGCGATTGCTTTCTTCGGCTTCGACTGCCTCGATGCCCGAGAAGTAAGTTTTGTGGCTCGGGTGCGGTTTTTGGCGGGGCTGTTTGCCGTCGACCATTTGGGCGATGGCGCGGATGTGATCGGGCCGGGTGCCGCAGCAGCCGCCGACAATGTTTACCCAGCCATGGTCGGCAAAGCGCTCCAGTTGCCGGGCGAGACTCTCGGGCGTTTCTTCATACTGCCCTTCGACATTGGGCATGCCGGCATTCGGATAGCAGGAAACGCGCTTCGATGAGAGTTCATGGATCGAACGAATGTGATCTGTCATGAACTCGGGACCAGTTGCGCAGTTCAGACCGACGGCGAGCAAGTCCGCATGGGAGACCGAAACGTAGAAGGCGTCGGCAGTTTGGCCGGCGAGCATGGTCCCCATCTGTTCGATGGTTCCCGATACGATAGCGGGGATCTTTTCGCCGCGTTCGCGGCCGAGCTTGTGAATCGCAAGCAGGCCCGCTTTGACGGTTCGCGTGTCGTTGCAGGTTTCGAGTAACAGGACGTCCGCGCCGCCGTCGTACAGACCGCGCGCCTGGTCGTAGTAGCTGGAAATCAGTTCGTCGAAGGTGATGCCGCCGCTGATAGAAATTGATTTTGTGGTGGGCCCCATGGATCCCGCCACGAAGCGCGGTTTTCCGGCGCCCGAAAATTCGGAGGCAGCCTCGCGCGCCAATTCGGCGGCGCGCCGGCTGATCTCATAAGACCGATCCGCCTGTCCGTACTCGGCGAGCACAATGCGGCTGGACTGGAAACTGTCGGTCTCCACCATGTCCGAACCGGCTGCGAAGTAGGCGCGATGGATGTCGGTGACGACATCCGGGCGCGTCATGACGAGGATCTCGTTACAGCCTTCGAGCGCCGGTCCGCCGAAGTCGTCCGCCGTCAACTGCCGGTCCTGCAGCATGGTACCCATGGCTCCGTCCAGCACCAGAATGCGGCTGCTAAGAGCATCTTCGAGGGCCTCACGGCGCAGTATCCGGTCGTGGTCAGACATCGTTTGGTTAACGCGGTTATCCTTTTGGGCTAGTGGAACCCTTTGGGGGCTAGCTTAATTGTAACGAGTCCGACGTATTCGCACCCGCAATGCGGGTCCGTTCACTTCTAGCCGTTGGGTGGGGGAGGCTGCTGTCCGATATGTTCGGTTTGTTTAATATCCGGCTCAATCTCGAGTTCCGGTTCGATTGGTTCTTCTTCGTCGGGCATCTCTAATCCTTTCTGGCCTACTCACGGGCGCGATGCAGCAAAACCACATCGCTTTCCGTGCGACGCACCAAGTATGCAAGTTTCGTACCGTCCCAATTCCAACCGAAAAAGACAATGTTCGATTGGGGCGCTTTCAAAAGCGTTTGCGGCGCGCCCCCTTTCAAGGGCAGACGCAGAATGGAGGAGCCCGATTCGTCGTGGGCAATGTAGTCCAAGGCTGAGCCGTCCGGACTCCAGCGTACAACCGAGTCGATCGGCAGGTCCTGGATTTCCCGAACGGCTTCACCCTTGGGAAAGGACAATATCGCGACGCGCCAACTGCCATTGACATCCCGGATTTGGCATACGATGGAGTGCCCGTCAGGGGAGATGAATGCCGAACGCGCCCGCCACTTCCCAACTCGTTGCGGCACGCCTCCCGAGAGCGGAACTCGCCACAAGGTCTGCTCTCCTAGAACAAACGAAGAATAAAGGACCCACTTTCCATCGGGCGTGATCTGGGGCTCCAGGTCGTAGTTCGGACCGCTGGTCAGGCTGACGATCTTGCCGTCGGCAGTGCGTTTCCATATGTCAAATTCATTGCCGCCCCGCGCAGCATTCGATTCGTAGACCACTTCCGAATGGCCGGAAACAGTTGCCGGCGCGGTCTCAACCGCGTTCCGTGCTTCTCCGAGGACATCCATCTTGCCCGAGACGTTCAGCGCAATCAGGTTCTGGTTTTGCGTACGCTCATACGGCGCAATCAGTCGATCGTTACCGAGCCAGGCAAACGGCTTGAAGTTCTCCGTTTCCGCTGAAATGCGTGCGGGTGCATTCAGGCGGGCGGCCTCGGCCATCCAGATGGAGGAGCGCACATTCGAACGGACAACTGCGAGCCTGTCGCCCTGTTGAGTGACGCTGGCATAACCGAAGTCCGCAATGTCGGATACCACGGTGTGCCATTCGTGTGTCGGCAACGACAACTCTTCCAGGCGCAGCACCGTTCCCCCGCGAGTGTCGGCCGAGATGAAGAGCGCTGGCTGTCCCGGAACAAAAACCGGAGTCTGCATGGCGCGGAAATTCGCCGAATCGACTTCAGAGAGGAACTTTCCTTGGGGAGTATAGATGTAGATCGAAGCCCTCGACGTGCCCGCTATCGACGATGGGAAGACGACGACAGCGATGCCCTGTTTGGACCACGACAACTCCGGGTAGACCAACGCATCGCGGAGCGAGGTGATACTGCGTTCGCGGTGAACGTCGGTCAGCGGCACGGTATAAATCGAGCTGACGATCGACGAACCAACCTCCGCATTTCGCAAGAACGCGAACGAGCCGCCATCGGGCGAGAACGCAACGGGGCCGTCCACGTCGTCAATGATCATTCGCTGCGGGAGCCGGCCAAACTCGTCCATTCCAATGCTGAACAGAGTTCCCTTTTCTTTGACCTGGTCCCGCAGGACAAAGAACAGCAATTTGCTGTCCGGCGAGAAAGTCATTCCCCAATAGGAGTTGTCCGTGGCCGGAAGCATACGGTCTTCTCCGTTTGGCAAGGACCGCACGTGCAGCAATTCCCCGCCAGCAGGTCCGCTGGAATACGCGAGCCATTTGCCGTCTGGGGATATGGCCGCCCGGTGAACGCTGCCATCGTAGGTGATGCGCTCCAGATGGTCGACCTGGAACCAGTCCGGCCTTTGCAGTTTCCAGCGGCCGCCCAACGGTCCCAACCAGGTGAAGAGCGCCGCCAGAACAAGCGCGAGCGCACCTGAATACAGCCACGGCATCTTCCACGCACGCGGACGGCGGTGAAGGCTCAGCGAGCTGCCGCCCGCCGGCCGTGAGGTTTGAACGACCTGCAGGTCTGCCAGGAACTCGCGCGCAGACTGGTACCGATCGCGCCTCTTTTTCATCAAAGCCCGCTCGACCATCGCGTCCAAGCCCTTCGGCAGCTCGATATTTGTCGGAAGCGGCTTCGGCGGCGCATCCATAATCGCGACGATCAAGTGGTTGTCAGTCGTGCCTTCAAACGGTGGCTGGCCGGCTAATAGCTCATAGAGGACAACGCCGAGACTCCACAAGTCGCCGCGATGGTCTACCTCATCGCCCCGTGCTTGCTCAGGCGACATGTAGCGGATGGTCCCGACGACCGTTCCGGGCCGGGTCAGCGTGAGTTCGCCGGCGGTCTGGCGCGTACGCTCGGCGAGTTTGGCCAGACCGAAGTCGATCACCTTGGCGTAGCCGTCCGGGCGCAGCATGATGTTGGTCGGCTTCAGGTCGCGGTGTACCACGCCGGCCGCATGGGCAGCCGCCAATGCCGACGCCACCTGTGCGGCGACATCGAGCGCCTGTTCGAGATCGAGCACGTTGCGCTCAATGGCAGTGCGGAGTGTGATGCCGTCGATGAACTCGGAGACGATGATGTGAGCGCCATCAATCTCGCAAAAGTCGTAAATCGTGAGGATGTTCGGATGATTCAGCGCGGACGCTGCATAGGCTTCCTGCTTGAAACGCGCCACGTTCGCGGGATCGGCGGTGAGGTCAGGAGAAAGCACCTTTAGCGCGACGTGCCGGCCGAGTTTGGTATCGAGCGCAAGGTAAACCTGGCCCATGCCCCCGAAGCCCAGCCTCCGCACAATGCGGTACTGGCCGATTTGGGCTTTCTCCCGCAGCCAGGGCACACTGGGGCCTCCGGATTCGGGGGGCCGCTTGCCGAACCGTACGAGCGTTTTCGTGATTTCCTCGCGACTACCGTTCATCGCGCCAGTGGACAGGGTGCCAATCGCTTACCGAGACTAGCCTCGATTGTCCCCTAAAGGCGGTCTAAATTCTAGTGTCGTGGGGCGATCGGCGGGTACTATCCCTCAGGCCTTGATATGCAGGCTGTTATGAATCGCGTAGAGCGCAAGTTCGAGACGGTCCGAGACGCCCAGTTTGTCGAAGACGTTATGGAGGTGGTTCTTCACCGTCTGCTCGGTGATGAACATCTTCTCGGCGATCTCTTTGTTCTTGTATCCCTGCGCGATCAGGACGATGATTTCGCGTTCCCGCTGGCTGAGCTGGGCGCGTTCGCGATTGTGCTTCCCGTTATTGTGGGGAGCCGGCGAATACTCCATGGGCGAGGCGAATTGCCGGATCACGGCGGCGGTCGTGGTGGAATCCAGCCAGATTTCCCCGGCGAACACCTTTTGAATGCTTTTTTCGATGAGATGTACCGGGCTGTCTTTGAGGAGAACCCCGGAACAGCCGAGCTTCATGGCCTCGACGAATTCCTCTTTGTGCTCGCTGGATGCGAAGAACAGAATCTTTGAGCGCGGCGCGCGCGTTTGGATGCTGCGCAGGACTGTCAGCCCGTCTACTCGCGGCATTTTGATGTCGAGCAAGAGGACGTCAGGATCGAGGTGCACTGTTTTGTCGATGGTTTCAACCCCGTCAACTGCTTCGCCGATGACCTGAATAGAGGGTTTCGAGCCCAGGACAGTGCGCAACCCCTCTAGCACGATGGGTTGGCCATCCGCGATCAGAACTCGAATTGGAACTGTTGACAATCACCCTCCTCACAGTGCATGGTCCGGCGGTTCTAGGCGTACCAGTCCGACCGATCTAGAACTTCGATACTGCTACGGATATAGTGGCAGATTTCCTGATTCCTCTGCACGAAATCGGCCAAGTGGGTCCGCTGGGGCGCCTCCGTGCCATACAGGGGAGCTCCTGGTCCTAACATTTGCCTCTAATCCAGTAATGTTACCAGAGTCAGCCACCGAACAATGTACAGCGCTTCTTTACAATGACAGTCATGGGCAAACTGTCGATAAAAGACCTCGATCTGCGGGACAAAACGGTATTCATCCGGGTGGATTTTAACGTACCTCTCGCGCCGGGCGGGAAGGAGATCACATCCGATAAACGGATACGCGCCTCGCTTCCGACGATCCAGTATGCGCTGGAGCATTCTGCGGGCGTGGTGCTGGCGAGCCATCTTGGGCGTCCGAAGGGTAAGAGAAACGAGGAAATGAGCTTGGCCCCGGTGGCGGACCGGTTATCGGAGTTGCTGGGACGTCCCGTAAAGATCGCTCCGGATTGCGTGGGGGCCGAGGTCGCCGCGATGAAGCCCAAAGCCGGAGAGGTGCTGCTGCTCGAAAACCTGCGTTTCCATGCGGCCGAGGAGCAAAACGACCCGGACTTCTCGAAACAGCTTGCGGCCGTGGCGGACTTATATGTAAATGACGCGTTTGGCTCGGCACATCGTGCGCATGCCTCGACGGTCGGCATCGTTTCGCATTTGTCCATTGCCGCGGCCGGACTTCTGATGGATAAGGAACTCGAGTGGCTGACCAAAGCGACGAAAAATCCGGAGCATCCGTGCGTGGCGTTGATTGGGGGCGCCAAGGTATCGGACAAGATCGAGGTAATCGAGAACCTGCTCAAAGTGGTGGACAAGCTGTTGATCGGCGGCGCCATGGCGTACACGTTTCTGCTGGCGCAAAGCCTACCGACGGGGAAGAGCCTGGTTGAGCGCGACAAAGTGCAACTGGCGAAGCAGCTTCTCGAAGGGAATCGGGACAAGCTCGTCTTGCCTTTGGATCACGTGGTGGTGCGCGAGGTGAAGCCGGGCGCGGAACACAAGATCGTCAAGACGATCGGCGGGGACGACATCGCGGTGGATATCGGGCCTGAAACGGTGGCGGAGTACTCGCGGATACTTTCCGAAGCGAAGACGATTATCTGGAACGGGCCGATGGGCATCTTTGAGATGCCGCCGTTCGATAAAGGCACTGTCGCGCTAGCAAAAGCAGTTGCGGAATCGGGAGCGGTTTCGGTTGTAGGCGGCGGCGACTCCGAGAAGGCGATCAAGAGCGCCGGCGTGTCGGACAGAATCACCCACGTTTCGACAGGCGGTGGGGCATCGCTCGAGTTCCTGGGCGGTGTGGAGCTGCCAGGCGTCGTGGCACTAACGGAAAAGCCAGAGTAAACCAGCGGCCCGGTTATAGAACGACGCCCGGGTGATACACATTGGGCAAAACCATATCCGCGATGGCGATCAACTCGCCTTCGCGGTTGATGGCCTTCACGCGCGGGGTTCCCGGGGGCGCTACGAAGGGGGATGTCCGAAAGCTGCGCCCTTGCCGGATGTGCATTTCTGTTAATACGTCCACGTGAACGGCCGGAAACTCGGGAAGCAATTGACGAGCAGGATGAACGGCGTCTGTGAGCCGTCCGGATTCGGCGAGCGCGGCCAGTTGATCGAGCGAGAAAGCATCTTCGATGCGCAGATCGCCTAATCGCGTTCGGCGCAATTCGCTGAGCACCGCTCCGCAGCCCATGCGCACACCCAAGTCATGCGCGAGGCTTCGGATGTACGTTCCCGCTGAGCAGGTCACGGACAGACGCAGCCGGTTGGCCTGAAACCCCGTCACTTGCAGATTGGTGATCTCCACTAATACCAGCTTCAAATCCACAGGCTTGTGCTGCCGGGCTAGTTTGTAGGCGCGCACACCTGCAATTTTTTTTGCGGAAACGGCGGGGGGAAGTTGCATGAATTTTCCGCGGAACTCGGGCAGCACGGCTTCGACGCTGGCGAGTCCCCCTGCGAGACTCTCACCAGTGCTGATCACTTCGCCTTCGATGTCGTAGGTATCGGAGACGTGGCCGAACAGAATTTCAGCCTCATAGGTTTTCGTGGAACGCTCGAAGAATTGGGCCAGTCGCGTCGTCTTTCCGGTCAAAAGCGCAAGCAGACCGGTTGCCATCGGATCCAGCGTGCCGAGGTGCCCGACGCTCTTCGTGCCCGCGAGCCGGCGCCACCGGTTCACGACGTCGTGACTGGTGCATCCGGCGGGCTTGTCAATGAGAACCAATCCGTTCATGACGCGCTGGCCCGTTTCAGGCGATCGCGAATGCCCTGCCACTCCGGTAGATCCGGCGGCTCCCAGACGGCGATCCAATCCCATCCTTCGCTATCGGCGTGGTGGAGAGTGGCATATAACACGGCGGCGTAATCGGCGGGGCGCAGCGGCATTTCCAGAATCTTGCCGCGACCGAAGGGCGGGTCCTCAAGCAATCCAAGCACGTAAAAAGGCGTCTTCGGCGAGTAGTGTTTCGCGTGCAAACCTGGCGACGCACTCTGGTTCGCCCAAGCCGAAACCACAGGCCAATTCACGCCTGTGGCGGACTTCAAATCCTTTGCGCTGACCATTCCGGGGCGCAAAATCCCGGGTTCGTTCTCGGCGAGAGTGACTACCGTGGACTCAATGCCGACTGTGGTTGAACCTCCATCGAGAATCATGTCCACGCTATTTCCCAAGCTGGCTCGCACATGATCGGCGGTGGTGGGGGACAATTCGGTGAAACGATTTGCGCTGGGCGCCGCGATGGGCCGGAGTGCGTAAGCGAGCAGTTCACGGGCGACCGGATGGGCGGGAACGCGCAGCCCGACCGAATCGAGCCCGGCCGTAACGTCGAGCGGCACAATACGGGCCTTCCGCACGACGATGGTCAGAGGTCCAGGCCAGAAAAAGCGGGCTAAGAGATCGGCGATGGGCGGCCAATCGGCGGCAAGGGATTTGGCCATCGCAACGTCGGGCACGTGCACGATCAGCGGGCTGCTCGCCGGCCGTCCCTTCGCCTTATAAATACGCCGGACGGCTTTGACGTCGAGCGCATTGGCGCCCAGCCCATAAACGGTCTCGGTGGGAAACGCGACCAGGCCGCCTGCTTGGATAATCTCGGCCGCGCGTGCAATCTCTTCGGTGGTCGCCATTACTCCGGCAAATCGGTGGTGTCGCCAGCGAGACGGCCTGTTTTTTTCCAGACCAGGAACGCGTGGATCAGACTGTCAATGTCGCCGTCGAGCACGCGATCCACGTCACCGATGGCGAGACGCGATCGCAGATCCTTGATCATGCGGTAGGGCGCGAGCACATAGCTGCGAATCTGGCTGCCGAAATTGATCTCGAGTTTTGTATCTTCTAGCTTCTTCTCAGCCGCCCGCTTCTTCTCCATCTCGTACTCGTACAGCTTGGCGCGCAACTGCTTCATGGCGCTGGCGCGGTTTTTATGCTGGGAGCGTTCGTTTTGGCACTGCACCACCAAGCCGGTCGGCAGGTGGGTGAATCGCACCGCGGACTCGGTACGGTTGACATGCTGTCCGCCCGCGCCGCTGGCGCGAAACACATCGACCTTCAAGTCGTCCGGCTTGATGTCGATATTGATGTCATCATCGATCTGCGGATAGACGAATACCGAGGCAAACGAGGTGTGCCGCCGCGCATTGGCGTCGAATGGCGAAATGCGGACGAGGCGATGAACGCCGATCTCCGACTGCAACTGGCCGTAGATGTTCTCGCCGTTGATCTCGACCGTTGCCGATTTGATGCCCGCGCCTTCGCCTTCGAGCCGGTCCGTCAAGACTGCTTCATAGCCGTGACGTTCCGCCCAGCGCAGATACATGCGCAGCAGCATCTCGGCCCAGTCCTGGCTTTCGGTGCCGCCAGCGCCCGGGTGAATCGTGACGATGGCGTCGCGCGCAGTCATTCTCGCCAGACAGCAGCATGTCGGTTTCGAGTTCCTCCAGGCGCGTACGAAAGCCATTCAGCTCGCGCTCGAGTTCGCCATCGATGATTTTCGCCCTCGCGCGCCAATTCGAACAGCGTGTCGATATCCGAAACAGCGCGCGAAACCTCGTCCGAGTGCGGACGGCCTCTTCCAGCCGCTTGCGCTGCTGCATCAGCTTTTGGCTTTTTTCGGAGTTGTTCCAGAATTCCGGATCGGAGATTTCGGCTTCGGTTTCGGCTAATTTTTTGCGCTTACTGGGGGCGTCAAAGATAGCTCCGCACAGCATCGGATTGCTGCCGGAGCGTAACGTACTCTCTTTCTAGCTCTTCCAGAGTCATTCACTTGTTAGTTTACAAGGGGGTGAAACTCTTTCTTTACTACATCGGGAAAGCTCGCGATGTACATGCGAACGCGATCGCGGCAGAGTTTCTCAAGCGCAGCGGCCGGTATGCGGATTGTGATATGCGCGAGATCGTGCCAGCGCGATTCGATCTGTTCGCGCGGCACCCTTCGGCCAGGAAGGTGTTTCTCGATCCGGCGGGACAGGCGTTCGACTCGGAGCGTTTCATCAAACTTGTGCAGAAAGCCGAGCAGGAAGCGCAGGATCTGGTGTTTCTTATTGGCGGGCACGACGGATTGCCGGCCGGAGTGGAAGAGCCGCGGCCGATTTATTGCTGTCGTTATCGCCTATGACGTTTCCGCATGAACTGGCGCGGGCGATGCTGGCCGAACAAATCTATCGTGCCTTCACGACGCTCCGCGGGCACCCGTATCCGCGATAGAATTCGGGACATGAAGCGGTGCTTGATTCTGCTTGCGGTGAGTACGGCTGTCGTATTCGCCGAGACGCCTAATCCGGCATTCCAGTTCGACTGGAAGGGTTTTTCCGGCCAGGCAGGGCCGCGCCAATTGCGGTTGCTACCGCCGCAGTTCCTGCTGGGCACCAGCGGCACCAGAAAACTGGAGCCGTGAACGGACCGTGCGCAATTCCGCTTCTTCAGGCTGCGGCGGACGCAAGGATCGATCCCCGAATCCAGCACAAGCTTGCCGACGGCAAAATCGATCCGACGATCCGGGCGCCGCGCGTGCCGGTCTGCACTCGGAAATAGAGGAATTCGGATCCCCAGTATTCTTGCCTGTTCGGATTCCGTGTAACGACGCGTCCACGGACAGAGGAGAATCATTTCCGATGTCCGTTCTGCAAGAAGCGTTAGTTGAAGAACTGCAGGATCTGTTGTCCGCCGAGAGCCAGCTTGTGAAGGCGCTGCCGAAACTGGCGAAGGCCTCCAACGATCCCAAACTTAAAGCCGCATTCCAAAAGCACCAGGAAGAGACAAAGGGGCACGTCGAGCGCCTGAAACAAGCATTTGAGCTACTGGGCGAGCGCGCCAGAGCCAAACACTGCAAAGGCATGGAAGGCCTGATCGCGGAAGGTCAGGAGAAGATCGAAGAAGCAGGGGAGAAGAACGAATACGCCTCCGATCTCGCCCTGGTTGCGGCCGCCCAGAAGGTCGAACATTACGAAATTTCGGCATACGGTACGGTCCGGACGATAGCCGAGGAACTGGGCAACAAGAAGGTAGCCAGGCTGCTGCAGCAGACGCTTGCCGAAGAAGAAAAGACAGACGCCCTGCTAACGAAGCTGTCGCCTCCTTTGCTCAGCAACGCCAACCAGGAACACGAGGAAGAAGAAGAGGTTCAGCCGAGAGCACGAAGGGCCAGCAGCAGGCCGTTAAGCCGCTCCGCACTCACGGGCCGAGTTAGTCGCCTAAGCCGTGCTTAATGGCGAAGCGGACTAACTCGCCCGTGCTATGCAGGTTTAGCTTCTCCATGATCTTGCCGCGATGAGAATCGACGGTATAGACGCTGAGGTTGAGTTTATTCGCGATTTCCTTATTCGTCTTGCCCTCTGAGATCAAGCTGCAGAACTTCCCGCTCGCGATTGGAAAGCAGGTCGAGCGGATCCGTCACATCCTTCCGATAGTCATTCAATAGAGCGCCTGAGACCGCCGGGCTGATGTAGCCGTCACCCTTGGCCACCGAACGCACGGCGCTGATCAATTCATTGTCGATGGCATCTTTCAGAATGTAACCGCGGGCTCCGGCACGCAGAATTTCACGGACGTAGACCGCCTCTTTGTGCATGCTGAGCACGAGAATTTTAATGCGCGGGTTCGCCTCTACCATGCGGCGGGTCGCTTCAATGCCATTCAGTTCGGGCATAGCGACATCCATGAGAACGATGTCAGGCTTCAGCTTAGCGGCGAGTTCGATGGCCTCCTTACCGTTGGCCGCTTCGCCGACAACTTCGAGATCGCTGTGGGCGGACAGAATCAGTTTCAAACCTTGCCGCACGATCGTGTGATCGTCTGCCAGCAGGATCTTGGTGGTCATTGTGCGTTCGGGCATTCGACTTCGATCTCAACGCCTTTCCCTCGGCAGCCGAGATTCGCAGGTCGCCGCCGCAGCCGCGTGCGCGTGTTCGCATGCCTGCAAGCCCCAGTCCGCCCGAGGCCGGGCGCTTCACAGCCATATCGTAGCCTTTGCCATTATCGTGAATTTTCAATTTCACATCATTGCTCCGTGCTTCTGAGATCGATTTCGACGGCCTCGCTCCCGAATGGCGGGCCACATTGGTGAGCGCTTCCTGCGCGATACGAAAGAGCGCGGTTTCCGATTCATCAGGTAGACGCTTGCCCTCCAGATTGCTGTCGTACTTCACGTGCGATGCCGGTGCGAAGGCGAAGTTGTCTGTCAGAGCGCGAAGAGCGGGATCGAATCCGAAGTCGTCCAGAACGGTCGGGCGAAGCAGTTGCGACATTTCTCGCACGTTCTGAATTGCTCCATCGACCAGGACCAGGCAGTCCTCGACTCGCGCCGGATCGGCTGCCGTCGCGCATGGCACGAGAGGTTCGCCTTCACGGCGGTGAGCGCCTGTCCGAGTTCGTCATGCAGTTCGTGCGAGAAGCGGCGGGCAATGTTCTCCTGCGTTTCGAGGAACTGATACTGCACGTCGGTGAGTTCGCGGGCCTGATGCTCCAGCCGCGCGAACACGGATGTCGACGCGCGCACCAGCCAGATGGCGCATAAGAAGCGACAGTCCGACGCAGCAGCAGAAGAGCCAAACGATTCCAGCGCAGCAGGCCGTGGCTCTCCTGAGTAGATGCTCTCGCGCAAATACTCGGCTTGCTCATAGGCGCTTTCGAGCGCGATGCTCATCTGCGATCGCGATTGCGCGAGTTGGCTGAGGATTTCTTCGCGCTTGACGACATCGCTTCGTTTGGCGAGTTTCAGCCAGTGCGCGTTCAGATCCGCCTGCTCGCGTTCGATCTCGTCAATGGCGTCTTTGGTGAGGGTCAGGCGGTTAGCGAAACGTCTGGCTATGAAAGTCGATCTGACGGACCGTCCGGAGAGCGACCAGTAGCGCGGACAGCAGCAACAGCGCCGAAACACAGCAGCCCGACCAGTAGGACTCGTTGCAGATGCGTCCGGGTGATGGATTGGTTGCTGGGCAAATGAGTGTTCCTTCATGAAGAGGATATTCATTAAACCGCGCCCGTGCGGGTATCCCGTAAATCAGGGATACCGATTCGCTGTTCGGAGTGATGGTGCAAAACGGCGAAAAGACCGACATTAGGATTGTGAGCGCCGAAGAGAAACGAGACGCGCACAAGAGAAAAGAGGAGAAGATACACACCATGAAAAAGTTTATCACCACCAGCCTGATGACCGCCGTTGCCGTTCCGTTCCTGATGGCCGCTCCGGCGCCGAAGAAGGCTCAGAACACGGCGTCGACCGAGACGACGCCAGACAACGCAGACCACCAAGAAGGCTCGCAAGACACAAGAAGACCAAGAGTACGACGCAGACCACTGCGACGACTCGCGACGGAAACCAAGTAACCGTCAGACACACGAACAGGGTTGGAAGAGAGAAGAAACCATGAAAAACCTGTTTACGTCCGCTGTTTTGACCGTTGCCGCGGTTCCGTTCCTGATGGCGTCGCCGGCCCCGAAGAAGGCCCAGGCCGCCGGCGCGGACCAGACCCAGAGCGCCCCGGCAAAGACCAAAAAGAGCAAAAAGCACTGCAAGAAAGCGAACAACGCGCCTGCTGCTTCCGCCAACAGTTCTGCGCCTGCGAAGTAACCAACACCCTTCGTTTGGCGGGCCCGAGTCCCGGTGACTCGGGCCTATTTTTTTGGCTTCAAATTTCGCAACCCGGGCTGGCACACCGATTCAAAGTGAGCGGCTCGACAGCGATTCAGGGAAGGGTTAGATCGTTGTGACCGGAACGCAGCTTATGGCTCGCTCCATTCCAACGTATTTCGCCGGGGACTCCTTCCGGCAAATCGATCACGGCGTGCAGCGCCTTTCCGTCCTGCTTGAGATCCGCTTTGATCTCGCCTTTGGGGTGGGGCATGCTGGCTTTCACTTCCGGCAATTGCCCCAGTTCTGGCCGGATGATCACGCGGCTGAATCCCGGGCCGCCGGAATCGATGCCCGCCACGGTGCGCAGAAGTTCAAAGTTCGGACTAGCGCCCCAGGCATGGCAGTCCGAGCGTGTGTCCGGACCGTTCCATTCGGCGAGCGTCGTCAGCCCTTCGCTGAGCATCTGCTTCCAAGCTCCGAGCTGGTCCACATAGCGGCCTCCCAATCCGACTTCACGCAGCGTGGCATTGGTGTAAGCGAGAAAGTAAATCGAGGATTGTGTGATGCTCTTATCCGTCAACATCTTTTCAACAACTGCGCGCGCCTCTTGTCCCTCGGTTACGTGAGCTAACACCGCGAGGGTATTAGTCTGCTGTGAGTAAGTCCGGTGCGAAGGCTGGTCTGCAAACAGGCCTCTTGCTCTGTCCCAATCGCTTGCGTGGATTGTTTCACGGAGCTGTTGCGCGGCAGCGTGATCGGCGCGCGCTAAGTCTGGATTCCCGAGAGCTTGTTCGAGATCGGCGGCCCAGTCGTATGCCAAGACTAATTGGAGATCGCTGGCTGCTGCCGAGGACCCGTCAGGATCGGCCGGGGGATCCCCGTCTTTCCACCCACGCGCCCAATCTACAAAGTTCCACCACGGCAGCTTCCGAAGCGATCCATTCTCTTTTTGATAAGCGTGGAAGAAGGCAAGTACAGCACGAACGCCCGGCAGCATCTCGCGCACGAAAGCGGGATCGTTCACATACCACCAATAGTCGTGCACCATGCCAATCCACCACAGTGAAAATCCCGGAATGTACTGTTGCAGATGGGAAGGCGCCCGGCTGTAAGTAGCTCCTTCGGCGGTTCGGGACGAGTTCAACAGAGCGATACCGTTCTTCATCAGGCGCGCGTCGCCGGTCTGGAACAGCGAGATCAGCATCTGAATACGAGCATCGCCTCCATACTGAAGCTGTTCGTAGAACGGACAATCCATATAGGTCTCGTGCGCACAAAGCCGCGCAGTATGCCAGCCAGTGTCGAGAATGCGTCGCAGGTCTGTATCACTGCCCGCGTGAAACTCGGCACGGCGCTCGAATGGATAACCGGTGAAAACGCTTCGCACGTTTTGTACGGTCACGGGCTCACCGGCGGTTGCGACCTCTACGCGAAGGTAGCGATAAGTGCGCCAGTACAGCGGACGGAACGTGCGCGTGCTGCCATCCAGAATGTACTCATCCGCCGGACCGACCATCGTTTTTCCCTCGATGTCATTGCGATTTCCTTTGTCGGTCGGACGCGTTGAGATGTACAACGATTCCGCATACCGCATTTTGACCGTGGCGCCGCGTCCGCCGGAGACAGTCGAGCTCGGGATAGCCGGTCGTTGAGATACGACAGGTCCAGCAACACGCTTTGCTGCGAGTTCGGAGGAACAGTTACCGGCAGAGTTCCCAAACGCGCGGTAAAGGCGCGATCCGGTGTAAGTTCTTCGGGCGGGATTTCGCTCGGCACCAGCATCCATCGATTGGGCGAGTCGCTGGCGTAGCGGTCGGCAGCCTGGCTAATGCCCGCGGCGGCTTGCCAGCGTGAATCGTCAAAATCGGGCTTCTCCCAATCCCATGGATATCGGCCGCATTCACTATCTCATTGGGCCCAGTGCGTAATATCCGGTGCGCTGATCCTGCGGGAGCGGAAGCGGCTTGTAGGCGTCGTCGCGAATGGCCTTCCACTGATTGTTGGTGTTCACGACCGCATTGGCGGCGTCTTCCGCCGCGAGCAGAAAGCCAGTCTGATTCGAGATCTGCGCCACGGCGCGATCCGGGCCGTCATTCCAAACGACCGCGGCGAGCACGTTCTTGCCGGAGTGCAAGTGCTGAGCGATGTCGACGCTCTCATAACGCCAGTGAGTCAGATCGCCACGGGCGGGCCCCCATGAAACGAGCTCTCCGTTGACGTAAAGCTGATAACGGTTGTCAGCGGAGACGCGTATCCGGAACTGTTGCGGCTTTTCCGTGAGATCGAATGCGCGGCGGAAGTGAAACACTCCGTAGTCCTGCGGATCCGTGCCGGCACGCCTCGATCCAAACGCATGCCACTTGACATCCTGAGCTTGCACCCACGCAGCGCAAGGCGAAACACCCGAGCAGCCCCAGAAATCTCATCTACGGACGCTATCATAGAGGACGCTACAAACATGGCTTCTCTCGAAGACCGCAAGAGACGCGGCGCAGAAATCGTAAAGAAGTACAAGCCTGGCGCGGGGAACGATCATATGCAGCGGCAACGGATGCGATCATCGACATCCTGCTTGCCGTGGCGGAAGACCAGGATAATGCGAGCCGGATGCTGCAGTCAGCGGAAATAGATTATCGCGGGCTGTCGAAGGCGAGCACATCGCGGCGAAGAAGGCTTAGCGCTGCCGCAATAGGGTGACGACGTCGTCCACTGTAATCACGCCAATCAAACGGCCGTCATCGTCAACGACCGGCAGCGTCAGCAGGTTGTACTTGTCAAACATTTCAGCGACGCGGTCCTGCGTTATCGTCCGAGTGCACGTAGACCAGGCTCTTCCGATCCCAGATCGACTCAACTTCGTATCGCCCGGCGCGAAGAGCAGTTTTGCAAGCGGCACCACGGAGCGCAAGCCGCTCGTCGGCATCCACGACGAACAAGTCGTGGACGTTTTCGAGCGAATCTTCCTGCTGTTTCAGCTCCCGCATTGCGCTGCGCACGATCGCATCAGCCTGAAACTGCACGTATCCGGTATCCATCAGCCCGCCCGCAGTGTCGTCGCGAAATTCGAGCAGTTCTTCGAGATCCTGCTTCTCCTCAGGCTCCATCTCGTCGAGGATCTCTTCGGATTTGTCGTGCTCGAGTTCGTGCAGAACGTCGGCCGCTTCGGAGGGCTCCATCTCCTCGAGAATGTCGGCGGCCTTCTCGGTCTCGAGCGACTCGATGATTTGCGTTTGCATGTCGAGGTCCACTTCGCTCAACAGTTCGGCGGCGGTTTCGCTATCCATCGTGTTGAAGATGGCGGTCCGGTCTTCGTGGCCCAAGATTCTCGACGATGTCCGCCGAGATCTGCCGGGTGCATGTTCTTCGAGCAGCTTGTTCGAAATGTTCAGGCGCACGCGCCGTTGCGGATCGGGCTCAAGGATGTTGCAGAATTCCCAGCTTATGCTGCGCGGGCGGAATCCCATCCTGCAGTTTGCGGATGGTCGCCGGGGGCACGATGCCGCGCAGGACGCGACGCAGCATGGAACGCACGCCGATATCGACTTCCAGGACTCGCAGTACCGGGATGCCTTCCTCGTCTCCATAGGTGAAGGTGACGTCATTGACGCGAACGACTTTGCGTCCCTGAGCATCGATAATTTGCTGATCGAGCAGATCGCGCACGATGCGCAGCATGTACTCATCGGAATGGTAGGGGGTCAGCAGTTCGTCTTTGAGATGAATACCTTCGGGACCGATTTCGCGCACCTGGTCGTAGCGAATGCTCAGCCAGGCCGGGCCTGCGCCGACCAGATAGCGGTCTACTCGCCTCGCATCAACCAGCGGAACGATAGCCGCATCGCGCAAGGACCCGATGCGGCGCCCCTTGGTGTCGAACACGCGCACACCCGAGCAACTCACTGATGTACAGGTACGGGGCCTTCAATTGCGCGGAGGCCAACTGCCATGGTTCCTCTTGAGGATAACCGGGCGCTGCGCGTACTACACTGGGGATTCCTACCTGGCTGTTTCCGTGAGTATTCTTCTTCCGCGTCCAGTCGATTCGAATCGCCTTACCGTCCGTAAATTCTTTGCGAAAGATGGAGTGCTCGGGAGGGCGCACCCCAATTACGAGTTTCGACCTGGCCAGATTGCAGATGGCCGAGGCTGTCGAAGCGGCGTTGCGCGAGAAACAGCGGCTGATTGTCGAGGCTGGAACCGGAACCGGCAAAACGCTCGCGTATCTGGTTCCGGCCATTCTGTCCGGCAAACGCATCATCATTTCGACGAATACAAAGGCGCTCCAGGAGCAGCTCTTTTTCAAAGACATTCCCTTCCTGCAGAGCGCTGTTCAGCGAAGCCGTTTGCGGTTTGCTACATGAAAGGGCGCGTCCAATTACCTTTGCCGCCAGAAATTCTACGATGCCGAGCGCGAGCCGCATATTAACCGGCATTCAAGAAGTGCAGCGATTACCGGCCATTCGCGAATGGGAACAGGAGACCGAAACGGGAGATCGCGGCGGAACTGGTGGATCTGGCGGACAACAGCTCCGCCTGGTGGAAGATGGACGCCCGCAGCGATATGTGCGCCGGTCACAAGTGCAAGCAATTCGAGAGGTGCTTCATCACGGCGATGCACCAGCGGGCTCCAGAGAGCGACATCATCATCGTCAATCACCATCTGTTTTTCGCCGATCTGGCGGTCCGCCGCGAAACGGATGCGAGTTCAATGCGATTCTGCCGGATTATTCTTGCGTGATTTTCGATGAAGCGCACGAAATAGAGGACGTCGCGGGGCAATATTTCGGCGTAAGCGTCAGCAATCTGCAGGTGCAGGAACTGATCGGGATACAACAGCGATCTCACGACGGAAGATGTTCTCAACTCCGGAACTCGACCGGGCACTGGTTCATCTTGGCGATGCATCCGGGAGATTTTTCGGGCTGTTCCCTCCCGAGGGAAGGCACGGTTTTCGAGCGCACGGAGCAGTTTCTGGATGAGTACGAAGCACGAATACCGCGATTTCCTGTTTGCTCTGGACGCGCTGGATACGCGGCTCGAAAACGTGACGGGGGCGGTGGACGATGTGATTCCCTTATCGCGACGGGCGAAGCTAATCGACTCCGCAGCGCAACTCTGGATGAACGGCAACGATCCTTCGTTTGTGTACTGGACAGAGGCGCGAGGCCGCGGGATGTATCTGCAAGCCACCCCGATTGACGTATCGAAGACTCTCGAAGACAACGTGATGGCGAAAGTCGATACCGTTGTTTTGACTTCAGCCACACTGACGGTGGCAGGGAGCTTCGAGTACGCGGAGAAACGGCTCGGGTTACCGAACGCACGTACGCTGCAGGTGGCGAGTCCGTTTGAATACGAGAAGCAGACGCTGTTGTATGTGCCGCCGCATCTGCCGGATCCGCGGCAGCCCCAGTTTACGCGCCAGGCGGCAGATGAGATAGAGAAGATTCTCGACGCATCGCGCGGGCGCGCGTTCGTGTTATTCACCAGCTACGCGCAGATGCGGCAGATCTACCAACTGCTAAAGGACATTCTGCAGCACCCGATGCTGTTACAAGGTGAGGCGCCGCGTACGGTGCTGCTGGACCGTTTTCGCTCCACTTCCGGAGCGGTGCTGTTTGCAACATCCTCTTTCTGGCAGGGCATTGACGTCCAAGGGGACCAGCTCAGTTGCGTAATTGTGGACCGGCTGCCTTTCGCTTCGCCCTCCGATCCGATCGTCGCAGCGCGCGTGGACGCGATCAACAGCAAGGGCGGTAATGCGTTTTATGAATACCAGATCCCGGAAGCGGCCATCGCTTTGAAGCAGGGATTCGGGCGGCTTATCCGTAGCGCAACGGACCGGGGAGTATTGGTTCTGCTGGATAATAGGATTACGAAGCAGCGCTACGGACGAGTGTTTTTTGACAGCTTACCGCGCTATCGCTTCACAACGAAGATAGGGGACGTCCAGAACTTTTTCAATGTTTGAGATTTGTGTCGAGCACACTTTCGCGGCCGGGCACGCGCTCCGGAACTACCACGGTAAGTGTGAAAATGTGCACGGACATAACTACCGCGTGCAGGTGGGAATGGAAGGGCCGGATGTAGACGAAAATGGCTTGCTGTATGATTTTGCCGAGCTAAAGAAGCGGCTGCGCACGACGGCCGATTATTTGGATCACAACTTCATCAACGATCTGAAGCCCTTCGATGAGATCAACCCCTCGGCCGAAAACATTGCGAAGTTCATTTTCGAAGACATCCAGAAAGGGCTCGGCCCGGTGTCTCTGTCTTACGTCAAGGTGTGGGAAACGCCGACGTCCTTTGCGATCTATAGGAAGTAAGCTCAGTCTAGGCTAGAGATTACCGCGGCGTCCCTGTTCCCGTTCGATGGCTTCGAAAAGCGCCTTGAAGTTGCCCTTGCCGAAGCTGCGGCTTCCCTTGCGCTGAATGATTTCGTAAAACAAGGTGGGGCGATCCTCGACCGGTTTGGTGAAGATCTGCAGCATGTAGCCTTCATCGTCGCGGTCAACCAGAATGCCAAGCTTGGACAACTGATCAAGCGGTTCGTCAATGTGCCCCACGCGGGCGGTCAGGTCGTCGTAGTAGGTCGTTGGCACCTGCAGAAACTCGACACCTTGCGCCTGGAGCTTGGAAACAGTACTAATGATGTCCTGCGTCGCCATCGCGATGTGCTGTACGCCGGGTCCGCCGTAAAAGTCGAGATACTCTTCGATCTGCGATTTCCTGCGCCCTTCCGCCGGTTCGTTGATGGGGAAGCGAATGCGCTCGTTCCCGTTGGTCATTACCTTTGACATCAAGGCTGAATACTCGGTGGATATGTCCTGATCGTCAAAATGTTTGAACATGCGGAAACCCATGACGCGCTCGTAGAACTCGACCCAGGCGTTCATCTGGTTCCAGCCCACGTTGCCGACCATGTGATCGACGTGCAGCAAGCCAACGGGTCGCGCGACAAGATCGGGCTGTGGAACGGGCGCGTAGCCGGGAAGGAACGGGC
The DNA here is from genome assembly GCA_963795905.1 of uncultured Acidobacteriaceae bacterium. Classification (GTDB taxonomy): domain Bacteria; phylum Acidobacteriota; class Terriglobia; order Bryobacterales; family Bryobacteraceae; genus Bog-105. Next base: position 94,018 of record CAWCJG010000009.1, read on the forward strand.
CGTTGTAGTTCCTGCGCTCGACAAAGGTATGGATTGTATCGCCGTAAAGACCAATAGAGGACAACACCGCGCGGCCGTTTGCGTCCTCGATTGTTTGCGGCTTAAACACGGAGCGCGCCCCGCGATCGACCGTCTTGTTCCACGCTGCACTGGCGTCATCGACCCAGAGAGCGATGGTTTTCACTCCGTCGCCGTGCTTCCACAGATGCTCGGCGACGTCGCCGGAGGGCTGCAAGGGCGTTGTGAGGACGAATCGCACCTTGCCCTGTTCCAACACATAGGAGACCTGATCGCGCGTGCCGGTCTCAGGCCCTCGATACGCTGTGAGCGAGAAGCCCATGGCGGCGCGGTAAAAATACGCTGCCTGTTTTGCATTGCCGACGAAGAACTCCACATGATCTGTGCCGTGAATGGGAAGGAAGTCTTCCTCGACGTGTGGGGTGATTTTCTGTTCAGCGATTTGTGACATAGAGTTCGGCCTCCAGTTGTTCGGTCACCTTCTTGAGAGCTTCAATGAGTCTGGTGTTTTCGGACGCAGTTCCGATGGAAATTCTGAGACACTTGGGCAGCCCGGTGGCTTTCAGCGGACGCACGATTACGCCTTCGCGGAGCAAGCCTTGGAAGACGCCGCTGGCGTGCTCGCCCGATGAGAATACCGCCATGAAAAAGTTTGCGGCGGAGGGGACGCAATCTATTCCCATGGCGGCACACTCACGAAGAACGTAGGCCAGGCCCTCCTCGTTCTTTTCGACCGAGAAGCGCATAAAGGCCTCGTCTTCGAGGGCTCCCAAGGCCGCGGCCGCGGAGGGTCCAGCGGGTTCGAAGGGTAGCTTTACTTTGAGCAGCAGAGAAATCAGATCCTCGTGCGCAAAGCCGTAGCCGACGCGCGCCGCGGCCAAGCCATACGCTTTCGAAAATGTGCGCAGCGTAATGACGTTGTCGTAACGGTAGTGCATCGAGTCCGGATAGTCCGGCCGGCTTTCGGCGAATTCGAAGTACGCCTCGTCGAGGATGACCAATACACGCTGCGGAATTCGAGAGTAGAAGGCATCGAATTCATGGCGGGTGAAGTAGGTTCCGGTCGGATTGTTCGGGTTGGCGAGATAGATGACCTTGGTGCGCTCGTTGACGGCGTCTGCGATGGCGGGAAGATCATAGCGCCAGTTTTTGTAGGGAACCGTGCGGTAAGGCACGCCGCGATTGCGAGCCAACACCTGAAAGCCGAGAAAGGCAGCTTCGGTCGTCAGCAACTCGTCTGTATCGGCGAGAAAGGTACGAACGATGTTGGCGATAATGCCTTCGCTGCCCGCGCCCGCGATGACGTTCTCCAGTTTTACGTCGAAGCGCTCGGCGAGTTTGCGTCGAAGCAGCAGGCCACCATCGGGATACCGAAACATGTCTGCAAGCACGCGCTGGGCGGCTTCGATTGCTTTGGGCGAAGTCCCGTAGGGGTTTTCGTTGGAGGACAATTTGATCGCATTCGCGATACCGAAACGCCGCTCCACTTCCTCAGGCGTGAGGCCGGCCTCATACGCAGTTAGCGAGCGCACATGGGCAGGGCTGCTTTGGATATCGTGCATCTACATCCAATATACTGCTGATATATTTGAAACAATGGCGACGGCCCAGTCGAACGGAAACACGCACGCGACGCTGGCGGACCGGGCGTATCGCGTGATCAAGCACGCCATTCTGCGGGGCGAATTCCCAGAAGGCTCGTTCTTGGTCGAGGCCGATATACTGAGCCGGCACGGGTCTGGGTCGAACGCCGTTCCGGGAAGCGTGCAACCGGCTGCACAACGAGGAGCTGCTGGAGGTGGTTCCACGCCGTGGCTACCTCGTTCCCGAGCCGAGCTTTCGCGCGGTGAGAGACCTGCTGGAAGCCCGCATGGTGCTGGAAGGTCTGGCGGCGGAGCTCGCCGCGATGCGAGCCGAATCGCGGGAAATCGATACGCTCGAAAATCTATACCGGAAGGCATTGAAAGCGGCCAAGACGACCGACAATTTGGACGCGTTCATCGACGGCCAACCAGGAGTTTCATCTGCAACTGGCGCGCATGACACACAACCGGGAGCTCGAAAACATTCTGCGGCGGATCCTGGAACGCTCAGTCCGGTTGGTCTATCTGGCGGCGGGGAGCGCCAAAGCGATACCGCGCGACGTGGATACGTCATTGAAGGCGATTGTGGAAGCGATTCGCAAACGCGACGGCACGGCAGCACACAAAGCGGTTGTCGCGGATATCACTCAGGGGCAGTTGCACGTTTTGGGGGCGGACCTATGGACAGCGAAGTGAGTGCGTACGCCTGGCGGCCGTCGGAAGAAGTAATCGAGCGCGCCCGGTCTGACCGAGTTCCTCCGCTACACGAAACATCCCTCGTTCGACGCTCTGTACCGCTGGTCCATGAAGATGTCGCCTCGTTTACGGAACACGTCGTGCGATTTCTCGGGATCCAGTTCGACCGGCCTTTCCGTGAAGTGCTGGATCTAAGCGGAGGCCGCGAGTGGCCGCAGTGGTGCGTTGGCGGCGGGATGAACATCGTTCATTCCTGTTTGCGCCACGAGGGCATCGCAGTCATCGGCGAAGACGAGAGCGGGCAAAGCCGGGCAACTGAGCTATGCCGAGTTGCGGGTCGCGGTGATGCGTACAGATGCTGGCATTGCAGCGACGAGGCATCGGACGCGGCGACCGGGTAGCGATTTATTTGCCGATGCGGCCGGAGACTGTAGTCGTCCTGTTGGCCTGTGGCTGGCTGGGAGCAATCGCGGTTCCGCTGTTTTCGGGCTACGGGCCGGCCGCGATGGCGGGCAGGCTGGCGCAGACCACGGCGAAGGCCTTGGTAACTTGCGAGTCGTTTCATCACGCGGCAAGACCATTCGGCTTGTCGGAAACTGCGCGCGAAGGCGATGGCACGTTGTGAGCACGAAGTAGAACTCATCCAACTGCCGATCGACAGCGCAACTTCCGATTTGGCAGCGGAGAGCGTCGACGCGGAGGACCCGCTGTTGATCCTGTTTTCGTCGGGCACGAGTGGCGAGCCGAAGGGGATCGTTCACTCGCATTGCAGCTTCCCGATCAAAGCGGCGCAGGACATGGCGTTCCAAATGGACGTCCATGCGGGTGAGCGCATTTCGTGGATCACTGATCTCGGCTGGATGATGGGGCCGTGGCTCATTTATGGTGCGCTGATTCTGGGAGCGACGGTGGTTGTGCGCGAGGGCGCGTGCGACTGGCCCGATGCCGGCGCGTTATGGCGATTTACGGCGCGGCACAATTTGGATGTACTGGGCCTTTCGCCTTCGCTAGTGCGACGACTGGCTGAATGCGGGCGGCCGCAAACGGACGGTTGCGATCTGTCCAGGTTGCGTTTCTTCGCGTCTTCGGGCGAGCCCTGGGACCCGGCGTCGTGGGATTGGTTGTTCCGGCAGGTGCGCCGAGAACCGGTCCCGATCATCAATTACTCGGGAGGAACGGAAATCTCCGGCGGGATTCTATCGAATCATCCGCTTGCGCCGATGAAGCCGTGCGGATTTGCAGCAGCTTGCCCCGGCATTGCGGCAGACATTGTGGATGAGACCGGCGCGGCCGTTACGACGGGGGCGGGCGAACTGGCGATCCGGCAACCCTGGATCGGACAGGCACGCGGATTCTGGAACGCGCCCGATCGATATATCGAGACGCTATTGGTCTCGCGTGCCGGGCCTCTGGGTGCATGGCGATTGGGCGATGCGCGATAGGGAGGGCACTGGTTCATTCTCGGCCGGAGCGACGACACGTTAAAGATTGCCGGCAAGCGGGTAGGTCCGGCAGAGGTGGAAGCCATTCTGTGCGCGCACCCGGACGTGAGCGAAGCAGCGGTATTCGGCGTTCCGCATGCGCAGAAAGGGACCGCGCTGGTAGCCGTGTGTGTTGCGCTCAACAGACGGCTTGGAACGAGCACTGCGAGAACATGTGGCGCGTGAACTCGGCAAGCCCTTGCAACCAGAGCGTGTGTGTTTCGTCACTGCATTGCCGAAGACCCGTAACGGCAAGACGGTGCGGCGCGTCATCCGAGCCGCGTATCTGGGCGAGAAGCCGGGAGACATCAGCGCGCTCGAGAACCCGGCCGTGCTCGATGAGATTCGCGGACTCAATGCTGAAAGCAAAGGAGGTCTGATGCCTGTCTATCACCAGCTCGGGGAGATTCCCTCAAAGCGCCACAAGGTGTACCGCAAATCCTCCGGTGAATTGTACGCAGAGGAACTCATGGGCAACATGGGTTTCACCGGTCCATCGTCATTGATTTATCACGTGCGCCGGCCAACTGCAATCCGGGCGCTGCACACGATTCGGGAACTGACGTGGAATATGCGCTCCGGCGGAACCACTGCGGCACCGGCATTTTCGGACGCGGCAATTGAGCACCGGCGGTGATCCAATTTTGGATCGCCTGCCGTTACTGTTCAATCACGACGTTAGTCTGTCGATATCGCGAAACCGAGGGCGGGCACCTCTACGCTTCTATCGCAACGCGCAGGGCGATGAGGTCGTATATGTCAGCGAAGGGCAAGGCAAGCTGGAATCGCCGTTTGGGTCAATTGCATTTGGAGCGGGCGACTACCTTGTGATTCCGCGCGGCATTCTGCATCGGTACACGTTCGAATGGCGATCGGAATGCGTTGTTGGTGATTGAAAGCGCGGGTTACGTACGCACTCCCAAGCGGTACCGCAATGAGTATGGCCAGTTACTGGAATCAAGCCCGTACTCAGAGCGAGATTTCCGTTTCCCAGGATCTGGAAACCCGCGACGAGCAGGGCGAGTTTCCGCTCTGACGGTAAAGAAAGCGAATACGTTGACGGAGATGGTTCTGGCGCATCATCCGTTCGATGTAGCCGGATGGGACGGTTACTACTATCCGTATGCGCTGAATATCCATAATTTCGAGCCCCGCGTCGGCCGCTTTCATCTTCCGCCGCCGACGCATCAGACGTTTGAAGGAGACGGCTTCGTCGTGTGCTCCTTCTGCCCGCGGCCGTATGATTTCGATCCGGAGGCGGTGCCCGCGCCGTATGTGCACTCGAACGTGATGTCCGATGAAGTGCTGTACTACGCGAATTCGGAGTTCATGAGCCGCAAAGGAATTGAGTACGGCTCCGTGACGCTGCATCCGGATGGTCTGCCGCACGGGCCGCAGCCGGGCAGAACCGAGGCGTCGCTCGGGCAGAAGCAGACGAACGAGCTTGCCGTGATGGTGGATACGTTTCGCGGGCTGCACGTGAGTGAAGCGGCGGTGGCGGCGGAAGACAAGGATTATTATCTGTCGTGGCTCGAACAGTAGCGCCATCGCTGCGGATTTTCGGCGAGCACCTGATCGACTACGCCGGATTATTTCCGCCGGCGGCGCTGCCGATGGAGGAAGCGCGGGCCAACTATACGAAATACCGCGCATGGCGACCTGGCATGGATGCTGGGTCGATTCGTGGTAGATGCAGGCCGGGCGGACGGGCTGCCCTCCGATTGGGAATTGGCCGTTCTGTCGGATGCGGACCATCCACGAGCCAGCGCGATTGAAACGAAACAGGTGCTCGATATTCCTAATCGGACCTACTGCGAGGTACCGATGGAGCTCCTTCCCGAGGTGAAGCACGCCGGGGCGAAGCGCGAAATTGCGCTGCGCGGGCCTGAGCACGCAAGAGATCGCGGCGTACATACGGCGGTGCGCGGCATTGAAGCTTCCGCTGAAGTTTACGGCTGGACTGCACGCACCGCTGACTCACGAGAGCGGGCATGGGTTTCTGAATGTGTTTGTGGCGGCTTTTCTGGCGTTCACAGGCGTGGCGGAGATTGAGCCGGTGCTCGACGAGCGAGATGCCTCGCAGGTCGTCTTTGCAGATGGGCTGCATTGGGGATCGCACACATTCTCGACCGCTTCCATTTCCAGACTACGCCGGAGATTCGTGCACTCGTTCGGGTCGTGCTCGTTCGATGAGCCGGTCGATGGATTGTGGCGCTTGGGCTGGTTATGACGGACGAAACGCATGACCCGGAGATGCTGAGTTCGGTTCCCTCCGCCAATGCACCGGGTTCGGATTTTCCGGTTCAGAACCTGCCGGTAGGGGTGTTTTCCGTTGCCGGGGAGCAACGCAAGCGCTGCGGCGTCGCGATTGGCGACTCGATTCTGGAAATCGCGCAAGGTGATCTGCAATGGTTCTTTGGACTTCCTGCATGGCAGCGGCGTGAATTACGACTGAAGTGGAGCCGGACGCTGCGCGAGGGAGCGCCGCCTGCGAATCTGCACAAGCAGGTGAACTGCCACATGCATTTGCCATGCAGCATCGGCGACTACACCGATTTTTACGCGTCCATCCATCACGCAATGAACGTGGGCGCCCTATTCCGGCCTGACAATCCGCTGCTACCGAACTATCGGCACGTGCCAATCGGCTATCACGGACGGGCGTCTTCGATTGTGCCGAGCGGAACGCCGATACATCGACCTGCGGGCCAACTCGCGGCGGGAGTGTTTGGATTCACGCGCGAGCTCGATTACGAAGTGGAGATCGGGTGTTTTATCGGTCCGGGAAACACGCTGGCCACGCCGATTCCGATTGAGCAAGCGCGGGAACACATGGCGGGATTGTGTCTGGTGAATGATTGGTCGGCGCGCGATATTCAGCGATGGGAATACCAGCCGCTCGGCCCGTTTCTCGGCAAAAGCTTTGCCACAACGATCTCACCCTGGGTGGTTACGACCGAAGCGCTCGACCCTTTCTGGACTGATCCCCCCACGCACGAGGAGACTCCCCTGCCCTATTTGCGCGATGGTCTTCCGGGCGCTTTGCATATCAGGATTGAAGCGGCGCTTGAAGTGAATGGGATTCAGATGCCGCTCAGCAAAGCGCGCTTCGAAGATATGTACTGGACGTTTCCGCAGATGATTGCGCACCACACCTCAAACGGGTGCAATCTGCGAGCCGGAGACCTGGTCGCGAGTGGAACGGTGTCGGGCCCCGAACACGAGAACCGGGGTTGTCTGCTCGAATTGACGCAACGCGGCGCCCAGCCAGTACGGCTGCCAGACGGTGGCATGAGAACGTTTCTTGAAGACCAGGATGCAGTGGTACTGACCGCCTTTTGCGAGCAAGACGGATGCACGCGCATTAGTTTCGGCTCTTGCCTGGGGCGCATTATCAACTAATTTGCTGAGCTGCACTTCTACAATGAATTAGAAACTGTGGCTTTCTTACCCGTCGATCAACAGTTGAGCTATCTCAAGAAGGGCTTGGCTGAACTTATCCGTGAAGAAGAACTGCGCGAGCGTCTGATCGCGTCCGCCAGGGAGAACCGGCCGCTCCGGGTGAAGGCGGGCTTTGATCCGACGGCACCCGACCTGCATCTGGGACACACGGTTCTGCTCCGAAAGATGAAGCATTTTCAGGACCTGGGCCATACCGTGATCTTCCTGATCGGCGACATGACGGGACTCATCGGCGATCCGACAGGGCGGAACACGACCCGCCCGCCGATGACGCGCGAAGAAGTAGCACGGAACGCGGAAACTTACAAAGCACAGGTCTTTAAGATTCTGGATCCGAAGCAAACAGAAATCCGGTTTAACAGTGAGTGGCTGGAAAAGCTGACGTTCGAAAACGTGGTGCGGTTGTGTTCCAAATATACGGTCGCTCAGTTGCTCGAGCGCGAATACTTTTCCAAGCGCTACAGGGAAGGCATCCCGATTTCGGTTCACGAATTTCTGTATCCGCTGGCGCAGGCGTTCGACTCGTTCGCGCTCGAGGCAGATGTGGAGATGGGCGGCACCGATCAGAAGTGGAATCTGCTGGTGGGACGCCAGATTCAGAGCGACTACGGGCAGACACCGCAAATTGTAGCGACCGTACCGATCCTCGAGGGACTCGATGGCGTCGAGAAGATGTCAAAGTCCAAGGGAAACTATATCGGTATTTCGGAGCCGCCAAAGGTGATGTTCCGGAAAGTGATGAGTATCAGCGATGAGTTGATGTTCCGCTATTACGAACTACTCACGGACCTGCAACTCGATGACATCAAACAGATGCGCGAGGCGGTCGCCTCGGGACGTAAGGATCCGATGGCAGTGAAGATGGAGCTTGGACGCCGCGTCGTTGCGGATTTCCATTCGGCGGCGGAAGCAGAGGCAGCGCGCGACGCGTTCGATCGCGAAGTGAGACAGGGACTCGAACCGGCTGACACCGAGACGGTCGATTTACCGCAGCAGTCGGTAAGCGATAAGGGCATTCGCGTAGACAAACTGCTCGCCGCTATCGCGCTAGCGCCGAGCGTTACAGAAGCGGCGCGGCGGTTGAAGGCGGGCGCTGTCGAGATCAACGGAGCTCCGCACAAAGAACTGCTGCTGGAGCACGCAAGTGGAATCCTGGTAGTTCGCTGCGGCAAGTTGTGGAAGCGCGTGCGAGTCGACTAGCATCCGTTTCTCACGCATCGCGTAGACTTACGACGACATCGAACCGCGCGGCGCGCCAGGCCGGAAACATTCCCGCAAACGCTCCAATCGCAAGCATAGAAATACACGCAAGTGTTAACGAAAGCGGATCGAGGGGCGATACCTTGAATAACAAACTCGATAACACCCTGGTGAGGACGTATGCCCCGGCGAGCCCGGCGGCGAGTCCGATCGCGACCATTGCCATGGCATTCCGTATCACGTCCGAAATGACGCTTACCCTATCGGCGCCCAATGCGATCCGGATACCCAACTCCCTACGCCGCTGGGTCACGGAATAGGAGACGACTCCGTAAAGGCCGATCGCACACAGCAGCGCGGCAATAGAAGCGAAGCCGGTCAGCAGCCCCGCAGGGCGGCTTACGCCAGAGAAGGTCGAATCTCGAATTTCTTCCATACTGGCGATTGGACCGAGCGGCAGGTTGGGATCGACGTCCGCAACTGCCCACCGAATTGCGGAGAGAACTTGTGTTCCCGGACGCGTGTGAATGGAGAGCATAATATTCGGAGTCGGCATCTGCGCGAGCGGGACGTATACGACTGCGGGATCTGGTGCACCGGGCGAGGTCGTGCGCTCACTTCGAATCACGCCAACGATTTGCACCTGTGTGATGAACGAATCGCGGCCCAGATAACCCGAGTTGGTGAGTCGAACGATTTTACCAATGGGTTGAGTGATGTGTGCAACCTCAGCGAGCCGCGATTGGAGTGTCTGATTGATCACCATGACGGCAGGCGTATTCACACGGTCGGTATCCAGGATGCCGCGGCCTCGCAGAACAGGGATATCGAAGGTTCGAAAATAACCGGGATCCACGCGTTTCAGCCGGATCATTACTTGATTTTCGATACCCGGCAGGAGGATTCCTTCGCCATTGCTGACCCACTGTAGCGGCAGGTAAGTGGAGAGACCTGCTTTTAATACGCCTGGGGCGGTAGACAAGCGATTCGTAAGCGCCGTATAAAAAATGGCCGCTCTCTCTGGCGTGGAATATGCCTGTTCGGGGAGATTCAGAGAAGTAGTGACAACGTTTTCGATACGAACTCCGGTTTCAACGTGCCGTAGTTTGTCCAAGCTGCGAACCAGGAGAAGAGCCCCGGAGAGCAATATCAGCGAAAGCGCTACTTCTCCCGTAACAATGGCGCGCCGAATGGCGATGCGGGCAACTGAGGACCCACGCGCAGTTTGCTTCAAAGAATCGGATGGCCGGTCCGATGATGCTTGCAGGGCCGGGAATGTACCGGTGAAGAGAGCGATGCTTAAGACAGCGGCAGCCGCAAAGACTAGCGCGTGAAAGTCGAGAGTGACGTTTGCGGTAAATGGCAGTGCATCGTCGAGAACGGGACCAGCTACCCCGATGAGGGCAAACGCAACGGCGATGCCGACTGCTCCGCCGAGCGCGCACAAGGCCGTGCACTCGGTCAGCAACTGAGCAATGAGGCGTGGACGCCCGGCGCCAAGAGCGAAACGGACACCCAATTCGGTGCGGCGAGCGGCGCCGCGGGCAAACAGCAGATTCGCGACATTCGCGCAGGCAATCAAAAGAACCAGCAAGACCGCCCCAAACGCAATCGAGATGGAACGCTCAAGGCTGTTGCCCATGAGCATCTGCGAAAGTGTTCGAACAACCATGCTGCCGTGGCTGTTTTCATCCATTGAGCGATCAGGAAGCAGAGCCGCGTAGATGGCTTGCATTTGTTGCATTGCGTGCCTCACCGTCACGCCCGCCTTCAGCCGCCCTAAGACCATCAACCAGTGATTGTCGTTTGACAAATCAGCCGACGTAAAGACCAGCGGTTGCCAGAACTTGGTTTCATCCCGATCGAATGCGCTGGGACGTAACACGCCAATGACCTGGCAACTTCGGCCGTCCAGAATAATTCGTCTTTGTAAGATACCGGGATCTCCGCCGAAATAAGTCTGCCAGGCGGCATGGCTCAAAACCACGGTACCGGAGGAGGCGGCTTTGCTATCGCCCGCATCGAAGGTTCGGCCTATTGCAGCGTTGATGCCGTAGACGCGAAAGTATTCGGGCGTGACCAGCTTTCCAGATAACCGTGTAGGGCCGTTCTTATCATTTAGGGCAACCAATATGGGCTCTTCCGCTTCGAGGAACTCGAAGTCAGACGCGAGACGCTGCCAGGCAACAAATTGCCCTGCGGTCGTGGCATTGGATGCACCGGGGTGCGGAGCTTCCCAGAGCCCGACGATACGATCCGGATCGGGAAAAGGGATTGGCTTGATGAGGATAGCGTCTACCACGCTGAACATTGCGACCGCGCCGCCGATGCCCAGCGCCAAGACGAGCACGACAATAGCCGTGAATCCGGGCGCCCGGCGGATGGACGCCAGACCATACCGAAAATCACGCAGAAAATTATCGAGAGGCGCGAAGGCGCGGCGATCGCGGTGCTCCTCCTTGATTTGCACGGTTCGGCCGAATTTTCGGAGTGCGTCCAGCCGGGCGTCTTCGGCAGAAAGCCCATGTGCCATCGCGTCTTCCTGGGCGAGTTCCAGGTGAACGCGTATTTCGTCGTCCAATTGCTCGTCGAGACGACGCCCGTTCCACAAGGCGCGAGTTCTTGCCCAGAGACGCTGCGCGGTCATACGGCACTCTCCAGAAAACGGGCGACAAGTGCCATGGCATTCGACCAGCGCTGGATCTCGGCGAGCAGTTGCTTCTTTCCGGCCTTCGTGATGGAGAAGAACTTCACGCGGCGATTGGTGTCCGAAATACCCCACTCAGTGCCGATCCAGCCTTCCTGCTCGAGCCGGATCAAGGCCGGGTAGATGGATCCCTGACTTAACTGAAGAGATTCGCCGGCAACCTGCTCAATGCGGCGAGCGAGCGCGTAACCGTGCAGCGCGCCCATGGTTTCCAGCGTTTTCAGGATCAGCAGGTCTAACGTGCCGTAGGGGACTTCACTCTGTTTTGACTTCGACATGTCGGCTATCGACAGCTATAGTATGGGTCTGTTCTGCAGGTCTGTCAAGAGGGTTTAGAGCAGCCCGGCGTCGCGAGCGTTGTGTAAGGCGTAGATGGCGGCGCCTCGCGCTCCGGCGGTATCGCCGTTCGGCATGACGAGTATTGGGATGTCCGACTGCTCTTTGCGCTGCTCCGGCATACCAGCGCGGATCTGCTCCAGCAGCCAACCCTGAAAGGTAAGGCCGACCTCGATCATTCCACCGCCAACGATGAGGGCGTCGGGGTCGAAGGTATTGACCATTTCATCGAATAGCAACCCGAGAGCGTTGGCCTGGACGCGGAAGATTTCGCGGGCCATAGGATCGCCCTGCTCGGCGAGCGAACGCACCAGTTTGGCGGATTGCCGCAGATCGCCGGTTTTGCCGAGTTCATGGCCGGTGTACTTTTTCAGGAAATGAGGCAGCAGCGATTGGCTGATCGCGGTAAGCGAGCAGACGGATTCGAGATCTCCCACGCGGCCGCAATTGCAGAGGGGTTGGAGATCTTCCAGCCCAGGGATGCAGCGATACGGTATGAGCACGTGGCCGAGTTCGCCGCCGAAGCCGACCCGGCCGGTGATGAATTTGCCGTGGACGATGACGCCGCCGCCAAGTCCCGTTCCGACAATGGCAGAAACGGAGGTCGCGGTGAGAGATGAGCCGAAGAGCTTGAAATGTCCCCAGAGCGCGGCGGCGTTGCCGTCATTCATGTAGACGACCGGAAGCTGCAGTTTGTCTTCAAGAGCGGCACGAATATCGTAGCCGGCCCAGTCGGCATGGACGAAATTGGTGGAGCCCCGGGCGCTGAGAACGCCTGTAGGCCCCGCCGGGCCGGGAGTATCGAGGCCCACCAGAACGACATTCTTGCGATCGGTCCCGGCTCGTTCGGCGGCCACCGTGAGACCCGCGCAGATCTGGTCCAGACAAACGCCCGGGCCTTCGCGCGAGCGGGCTGGATGTTCGCACAGTTCCTCAATCAGGAAGCGTTCGCTGGCATCCATCAACGTGTAGTTAATGGCTGTACCGCCGAGGTCGACCCCTGCTACGACGTGCACTCGATCAGCGTATCAAGGATGATTGCGCGTCCCAGGACAGAATGAGAGCATCAGTAAAAGATGCAGTTGCTGATCGGCTATTTGAGGCGGCACTCGGGCTTGGTCGTCCTAGCGTTGGCGCTGGCGGCCATTAACCAGATCTTTTCGTTGCTGGACCCGGCGATCTACAAAATCGTGATCGACCGCTACGCCATGCACATCAAAGGCATGACGACGGCCCAGTTCATGCGCGGGGCGGGGTTATGGCTGTGCGCCGCGATCGGTGTCGCGTTCGTATCGAGAGTAGCAAAGGCGTTCCAGGACTACTTCGTGAACGTCATCATACAGCGCACGGGCGCAGCGTTGTACGCAGATGGCGTGGAACGTTCCCTCTCGCTGCCTTACCAGGTGTTTGAGGATCAGCGTAGCGGCGAAACCCTGGGCAAACTCGTGAAGGCGCGCTCCGATGTGGAACGCTTTATCACCTCGTTTATCAACGTGCTCTTCACGGCGACGGTGGGAACGATCTTTGTTGCGATCTACGCGTTCCGGGTGTACTGGCTGATTGCGCCTGTGTATCTGCTCACGGTGCCGATCCTGGCAGTAATCAGCTCCGTACTCAGCCGGCGTGTGAAGGCTATCCAGAAAGCGATCGTCGCCGAAACAACCGCCCTGGCGGGATCGACAACGGAATCGCTTCGAAATATCGAACTGGTGAAGACGCTGGGGCTGGCGAGACAGGAGATCGACCGGCTGAACAGCACGACCGACAAAATTCTTGCGCTGGAACTCAAGAAAGTGCGCTTTCTGCGCAGTTTGAGCTTTCTGCAAGGCACCGTCGTGAACTTTCTGCGGACGTCGATCATTTTCATGATGCTGTACCTGATCTTCACGAACCGGATTACGGTGGGCGGTTTCTTCTCGCTATTCATTTATTCGTTCTTCATCTTCGGGCCGCTACAGGAACTTGGGAACATGATCAATCTTTACCGGGAAACGGAAGCATCGCTGAATAATCTGAGTGAACTGATGGCAAATGAGCCAGAGCACAAACCGGCGGAACCGGAACCGTTGGGCAAACTGGAGTCGCTCGCGTTCGATCATGTCTCGTTTCAACATCGGACGGCTACGCGGCCAGCGCTCCAAGATGTCAGCTTCAGCATGATGCGCGGCGAAACGGTTGCGTTTGTCGGTCCGTCCGGCGCGGGGAAGACGACGCTGGTGAAAATGCTCGTGGGCCTGTATGAGCCCGCGAAGGGCGCCGTCGCATACAACGGCATTGATTCGCGGAGCATCGATCCCGAGGAGCTGAGGACGCAGATAGGGTTCGTGACTCAGGACACGCAGCTATTTTCGGGTTCCATTCGAGACAACCTGCTGTTTGTGCGACCGGATGCAACGGATGTGGAGTGTATGGATGTACTGCGAAGAGCGGCGGCAGATTCCTTGTTGGCGCGCGCAGACAAAGGGCTCGACACGGTGATTGGGGAAGGCGGAGTGAAGGTTTCCGGCGGCGAGAAGCAGCGCCTTTCGATTGCGCGGGCATTGCTGCGCAGGCCGCGGCTGCTGGTGTTCGATGAAGCGACCTCGGCGCTCGACTCGATCACGGAAGAAGAGATCACACGCACCATTCGCGATGTGGGCGAACGCGCCGATGTGATGACAATCATGATTGCGCATCGCTTGTCCACTATCATGCATGCTGAGAGAATCTATGTCCTCGAACGCGGTCGCATCGTGGAAGAGGGCGGACACGATGAGCTTGTTGCGCGCGGCGGTTTGTATTATGCGCTCTGGCGGCAGCAGATCGGCGAGGCTACACCGGAGCAGGTCGTCCTGGCTTAGCGCTGGTAGATAATATTCCCGCCGAGGACCGTGATGTCGACTTTGGTGTGTTCAATGTCGATGGGATCGATGTGAAAGATGTCCTGTGAGAGGACCACAAGGTCGGCTAATTTGCCGGGTGCGATCGACCCCTTGATGCCGTCCTCGAATTCGGCGAAGGCCGATTCAACGGCATAGGCGTGCACCGCTTGCGCGACGGTGATCTTCTGTTCCGGAACCCATCCATCGGGATTCTTGCCGTCTAAGGTCCGGCGAGTCGCGGCCGCGTAGATTCCGAGGATCGGCTTCATCGGCGCGACCGGCCAATCGGATCCAAATGCCAGAGTCGCCCCGCTGTCGAGCAGTGAGCGAAACGCGTAACTGGTTTTGATTCGTTCTGCGTCGATGCGCTTGGCGGCCCACCGTCCGTCGTCAATCGCATGATAGGGCTGCATGGATGCGATGACGTGCAATGCGGCGAAGCGTGGAATGTCGCTCGGGAGAAGATGCTGCGCGTGTTCGATGCGAAACCTGCGATCGCGCGGGCCATTCTCTTTTTCGGCGCGTTCAAAGAAATTCAGGATCGTATTGTTGGCGCGGTCGCCGATAGCGTGCACGGCGATCTGAAGGCCGGCGCGATCCCCATTGGCGATATTGGAATACATTGCCTCCGGGTTGGAAAGCTCGTCACTCGGGATGCCACTCGTGTTCGGGGCATCGAGGTACGGCTTGAAAAACCAGGCGGTCGTTGAACCGAGCGAGCCATCGGCAAAGCCTTTGAGCCCTCCGATGTGTAAAAACTCATTTCCGAAAATGGCCTGAATTCCCGGGCCGGCGAGGCGGTTCCAGGTTGGTAGGGGCTGATGCCCGGAGATGCGGACACGCAAACGCCCATGCGAGAGAAGGTATTCGTAAGCGCGCAACGTTTCTGGACCGGCGGACATGTCCTGCACGCTGGTGACGCCATTTTCGGTGGCGTAGCGCTGCGCTGCTTCGGTCGCCGTCACGAGCTGCTCAACGGTAGGCGGCGGGATGACGCGCTCGATGAGTTCCTGCGCGGCGTCTTTGAAGATGCCGGTTGGATTGCCCTCCGCGTCGCGAACGATAACACCGCCCGGTACGTCTTTGGTGTTCCGGTCGATGCCGGCTAGCCGCATCGCCAGCGCATTGGCAAGAGACATGTGTCCATCGAGGCGCTCCACAAAGACCGGGTTAGCGGGCGTCACATCGTCGATGAGCGGGTGTGCCGGTAAGACGGCCGGATTCCACCTTTCGTGATCCCACTCGCCGCGCAAAATCCACGCGCCTTTGGGTTGAAAGGACGCGAACTGTGCGATGCGATGGCGGAATTCATCCTGGCTGGAGGCGTCGCGTAACTGGACGCTGGCGAGCGCCGAACCGCCATCGATGAAGTGGACGTGGGCATCGTTAAAGCCAGGCACCACACGCCTGCCGTTCAGCTCGATGATCTTGGTTACCGGTCCGGCCAGCTTGAGAATTTCAGCCGAGGAGCCGGCGCGAAGGATACGCCCCTGGAGCACAGCAACCGCTTCGGTTTCGGGCTGGTTCGGATTTTCCGTCCAGACTTTGCCGTGGACCAGCGCCATGTCCGCGTACACTTGAGCGTTCAATACGACGGGACAGAGGCTAACCAGCAGTACAACGAACCGCGAAATCCGCATACCGGCTACATTAACGTAGCTGGGATTTAAGCGTTGGGATTGCGATGAGTGACGTGCCTGGCGTGTTTTTTCGGCGCGGGCTTCGGATGATAAACCGGCACGTCCGGCGTCACATTCGCATATAGCCGGCGATACACGTCGGCATTGCGCAGCACAATTTGAATGTAGGCGCGCGTCTCATGGAAAGGAACCGCTTCGACGAACTCAGCGGGCTCGCGGAAAGGCCCCCAGGTTCTCCATAGCGCCAACCGACCCGGCCCGGCGTTATAGGAAGCAAGCGCCATTTCGGTCTGGCCGCCAGCGGCGTTGAGCAGATTGTGGAAGAACATCGTGCCGAGTTGGATGTTGCGATCGGGCGTGAGGAGCTGTCTCGTAGTAAAGCGGCGAATCCGAACCTTGCGCGCGAGTTGCTTGCCGGTGGCTGGCAGCAATTGCATGAGGCCGTAAGCGTTGGCGTGCGAGATGACGGCCGCATTAAACTCGGATTCCTGGCGAATCAGAGCGGCGACGAGATAGGGATCGAGACTCTGAGTCCGGCTGTTGATCTCAATCGACGATCGGTAGGGAATGGGGAACGCAAGCTTCCAAAACTGGACGGGCGCCTGATCGAGCGGCATATACAGATAGCCGGGCGCGTACGCTTTGATGTAGCGCATCGCCCGATCGGGAGCGTTGCACTGCGCGGCCAGGGTGGCGAGTTCCATTGCATAGACGTTCGGCTGCTCACCATCCGTGCGCGCACCGAATTTCAATTCGCCTTCCGCCAGATCCTCAAGTCCGGCCAAGCGGAGCAGTTGAGCTCGATCGATGCGTTCCTGGGCCGTTTTACCTGGCGTGAAGCTTGGGAATTCAGGACGAGGCGGCCACTTGACATCAGCCAGAAATGATAGCGTACCCGGGTCTGGATTGGCTGCTTCGAGGACCGGATTTTTCAGGCGCTCCCGTGCCACCACGGCGTAGTAGCTGTTTGAGAACCGGTCGTTTAAGGCTTCATAGCAGGCTTTTGCTGTCGCGTTATCGTTCTTGCGTTCCGACCAGCGGCCGAGGAAATAGAGTGCGTTGTTAACGTCGGGCGAATCCGGATATTGCGAAATGTGATGGCGCAGTAGGTCTGCGGTGTCGGTCTGATCATGCCGGTAAGCATCGAAGGCAACCTGCCAATCGCACCAGGAGGAGCGTTTATCGTTCGGAAAGCCAGTGTCGCAGGCGCGATATAGCGGCATGTAGACGCCAGGGTCGTTTTCCGTACGGGCTTCATCGGCGACGAAAATGAGTGCGTCCAGCCGCCAGGGCGAGGAGACGTGATGCTCGTCAAGATCGGTCAGGAATGGCTTCACGTCCGCGTGCCGGTCGGGTTTGCGGACGCAGCGAATCAGATAGCTGAGGCGTTCGGCATCGGCTTCCGGATCATCCACTTTCAAGGCGAGTAGATACGCTGCGGCGTCGTGCTCGTTGCCGCCGTAGTAATCGGCAACGCCGAGGCGAACGCGCGCCAGATCACGATCGGCACCCCCCAGTTGCGGAATGGCCGCCGCGAGTTCGATCTTGGCTGCCGCGGGATTCCCAGCATCGAGAAGCTTCTTCGCGCGTTCGATCATAGCGCTTGGCAACGGCGGCGGGTAAGCGTCATTCAACTGCGGCTTGAGTGCTACCAAAGACGTAGCGGCGTCGGCTGCCTCTTTGGCAGTGGGATAGCCGTAATAGACGTGCTGATAATGTTCAGCGGCCTGCGCGAGGTCGCCTGATGCCTGGAAGCAGCGGGCGAGCAACAGGTCCGACTGCGGCTGCGGAATGTGATCGTAGTATTTGCGGAGGAGAGCGAGCGCGTCCTTCGGGCTATCGTTATCCAGTTCCGCCGATACAAGGAGAGCAGCGGCCGCTCCCGTCAGCGGCGAAGCGGGGGAATGCGTCAAAACGCGAGTAACGGACTTGGCCGTTTCGGAGAAATCGCGCAGTTTGTACTCGGCTTGCGCGCGAATGTACTGCGCGTAGTCTTCCAGAACGGGCGTTTTTGAGGAGGCGCTGGCGGCGTACTCGGCGGCGGCCGCAAAGTTCCCGCTGTCGAACTCATGCTGTGCGACAGCGATCAGGGCGGCAGCTCCTGCGGCTTTAGGCGGCAGAACTTTCGCGGGTGATGGTTGCGCTTTATGCCGGGATACGGCTGCTGCGAGCGCCGTCAGACAAAGCACAGAACACACGGCGGCGCGCGATAGTGTCGCGAGCTTATAGGAGCGGCCCGGGATAGTCGGTCCCCAACTTCGATTCATCGCCTTCGGCCGCGACGGATACGAGTTCCAGATGCAGATAGTCGACCATGGACTTGTCGGCCGTGAACTGATTCCGGAAGCTCTCGCGCGCGGTGTCGATCTCCTTCTTCAAAAACAAATATATGTCATTTTGTTCCAGCCCCGCGCGGCCCGCTTCCGGTTTGGTAAGAAGCCACTCGGATACCTTCACGCGAGCAAACCGCTGGGCACGCCGATGCAGGTTTTGCTGCTCTTCCTTTAGTGCCGTCCAGGGAGGAAATTTCGCTTTCGACCGGCTAGGGATGGGCTGAAGTTCCGCCAGCCCGGTCTGTTTCTGGCGCATGCGCAGGATGCCGGAAGCAATACCGGCAATCAGATCGACCCCTTCCGTATCCACCGAGCCGGCCGCGAAAAGAACCGCCGGAACGCGGTCCGAATTTTGAATAGGGACGATGATGGCCCGCTCAGAGCGGTCGTTTGCGGCAAGTTCGGAACCCACTTCGGCGGCTGTGCGCAGCGCGACGACCAGTTCCTTTGCGCCGATCGCGTGAGAGAAAGCTCGGCCCAAGTTCACCGGGAAACGTAAGCCGGCGGCCAAATTCAGGCCTTTTTCCGCTCGCAAGGACAGAGACTCGCCGTCTATCGAGAAGAATGCCGCGGCCGGTGCAAACAATAATGCCCCGTCGACCACGGAGCGGGTGAACTCGTCCTCCGCCGAATATTGGTGAAGCCTCCGGAGAAACTGGTTCAACTGGGCGGCCAACTCGGCGCGAGCGCCGGACCGGGCTTGCTCAACTGCGGTTGCATGATGCTGCTTTACGGTCTCAAGGGCCGTGTCGATCGAATGCATTTGGAGTTTCCCTATTTCGGTTAGCGTATGGCGGCGCTGGCCGCGGTTGCGTCGGGAGTTACCGTGCTGACGATATGACGCTGGCGGCCTTCATGTTGTAGATCGAGGATCAGTTTCCCATCGCTGCTGGAGGTGGCGGCGCCCGTCCACTGCTCGTCGCCGTCGGTTGCCTGAACGGAACTCAGTCGGAGATCGGGCCAGCCGTCGGAGAAAGAGAGTTGAAAGTTGCCGGACAGCCACTCAAATTCATCGTCGGCCGAGAGTGCGACATCCTGCACGGTAAATGTGCCCTCAGCTCCGAGGCGCTGCAGCACGTCGCTACCGCTGCCACTCGATTGCAATTGACCTTTCGCGGAAAGAAAACCGCCGTGCCAGGGCAGGCCCGAAAGCGAGCCGGTCAGCCTGTATCTTGGCGAGCTGCCTGAAAGATTGATTGTTCCATTTGCGGAGATGTCGCCCTCCGTCATGCGCAGACGAAGATTAGTCAGTTGCAAGTTTGTGCCGAACCATCGGAGGTGCGCATGCAGGTCGCCGAGCGGCGCGCGATTGAGAGACAGATTGGGTAGATCGAGATCGCCCTGAAGATCGCGGCGCAGCATCCACTCGGGCGCATGGTACCGGGTGACACCGAGGCGGGCAAGCCAGCTTTCGCGGCGGCTGCGGATTAGCAGCGCTTCGAGATCCGCCAAGTCGGCGCCTTTGTACACGACTTTGATCCGCTCCGGCCGTTTGCCGTCGGCGTCGTAGGAAAACGAGCCTTCCAGCGGATGCTGCGCGAAAGCACCAACCAAATGTTCGATGTCAACCTGTCCGGCGTTGAAGGCGAACTGTCCTTTGACGTCGGTGATGGGGTCGGGCAGTTCCTGGAAAGCGACGGTTCCACCGGAGAGATCAAATCTACCGGACCAAAGGGGATCCTGCTCGGGAGCCCATCGGTAGCTAAGCGCGCCAGTAAGTTCGCCGCGCTGCAAAGAGTCGAGCGCCTGCGGCCATTTGATAGCGTTTGCGAACATGTCGCGCAACGTGGCGATCGGGAAGGTGTTCATGGTCAGAGCGAGATGCAGTGCTCTGCCGTGCAGATCGTAGTCGCCGCCGACGTCGAGCCAGCCGGCGCCGTTTGAGGTGATGCGATCACTCTCTAGGTGAATACGGTCCGGCTGAATGGTTGCCTGAACGGTCTTGGAGCGGAATGGAGGCAAGTTGGGCAAGGCGGCCACAAAATTCGCAATGCCAACACCGCCTGTCCAGCCCGTGCCGGTCGAATATCCGACGCCCCCACTGATTGCGCCGTCGAGGTTGAGTCCATCCGGCAGCCCAAGGCCCATGCGTTTGGCGAGGGGAAGCAAGCCGGTCACGGGAGCGGCGTTGAGATTGGCCAGCAACGACCACGATGGGTGGCTGAGAAAATCGGTCCCCTTCACAGCCAGTTGTACAGGAGCGGAGCCAGATTGCGGAATGGTCTTCAAATCGATGCTGCGCGCCGGAAGGTCCACCACACCCTCATATGCAACGGTCCAATCCTCTCCGCGAGATGGCAGCAGATCCCACCGGTGGATGTCCTCAAAGCGCAGGTCGCCGCTCAAATGCAAAGCCGAAGCGGGACCGGCGACGCGCGCCTCGCCACTGACCATGCCATGCACGCCCGCATCTTCCCCCTGAAACAAAGTCGACAACTCGCTCAGATTGCTGCGGTCGAGCGTCAACTTGCCTTCGATTTGATTCGCCTTCGGGTTGGCGGGCCGCGGGTACCAATTCACGTGCCCACTGAGATGGCCAAACCCATTGCCGGCCCGGTCCGTACGGGCAGGCGAACCCGAGAATTGAATGTAAAGCTTGCCGCCATCTTCGGCGTAAAGACTCAGGTTCGCGTCGGTGACGTAGATGTTCGTTTTGCGCACGCCGACTTTGAAATCCACCCGGCCATCGGAGATCTGAACCCCCGGGAAGAGATGGATGGACGCTCCGCCCGCGTCGCTTAGCCGGCCGGCCAGTTCCACCATGTTCCAGGAACCGTCATCGGCACGCACCAGGTTGATGGAAGGCTCAACGAGCCGCAGACTCGAGAACACGATGTGCCCAGTGAGGAGTTGATCGAGACGCAACCGCGCGTTCAGCGTGGGTACGAACGCGAAATCCTCGACGCCAAACCGGGGGTCTTCTCCAATCGAGACATTACTCAGCGAGAATCCGGGCCCGAACAAAAGGCTGAAATGGGCTTCGCTGAAGGTGACTTTTCGGCCGAGTGATGCTTCCAGAGCGCGCTGGATGCTGCGCGCGTAGGGAGCCGCATCCACAAAAGGCGCCACAACCGCTGCAAAGACCAGGAACGCTAACAGGACAGCGCCGCTGCGCCACCAGCGGCGGGTCGCCCATTTGAAAAAGCTTCTCATGCGAACCCGCCCCGCCAGGTGCGTGGCGCGTAGGTAAATGATGACAAATCCGTTAGTTAAGATTATATCTGCTAATCTGCCGTCTGTGGTGTTTCCCCGTAATCCCCACTTGGCAATGATCTTCGATCTGGACGGCGTTTTGGTGCATTCGATGCCGCTCCACACGGAAGCCTGGCGGCAGTACCTCGATAAACTGGGCCTGCACGTGGAAGACGTGGAACGTCAAATGCATGGCAAGCGTAATTCCGAGTTGGTGCGCGAATGGATCGGCGATCAGCTTACGGAAGAACTGATCCTTGGGCACGGTCAAGCCAAGGAGAAACTGTGGCGCGAGCTCATGTCGCAATCCGAATTGGACGACTACCGAGTTCCGGGACTGCTCGATTTCCTGAAGCGTCACGCAGAAGTGCCGAAGGCCATCGGATCGAATGCCGAGGTCGACAACATCGAGTTTGTTCTGGACCGTTTCGAGTTACGCCCGTTCTTCCCGGTGATCGTGAACGGGTACCAGGTGCAGCGACCAAAACCGTTCCCAGACATTTACCTGAAATGCGCCGAATTGCTGAAGGCGGAACCACGCAATTGTGTCGTTTTCGAAGATTCGCCCACTGGGATTGAGGCGGGACGCGCCGCTGGCATGCGGCTGATTGCGATTCACACCACGCCGACGGAATTTCCGAACGTGGATCTGGAGATTAACGATTTCACCGACCCGCGATTACAGGACTGGCTCGATCGCACCTTCCCTTCCGACTAACCCGCCGATGCAGACTCCAGCGTGATCAACCGCGTATTCAAGGCCTTCTCTTACCGGGACTTCCGGCTGATGTGGATCGGCGCGTGCACATCCAGTATCGGAAACTGGATGCAGATTCTGGCGCAAAGCTGGCTGGTTTACCGGATCTCGAACTCACCGGCGTACCTCGGCATGGATGCGTTTTTCGCCCAGATTCCGATCTTCCTGTTTTCCCTGGTGGGCGGCGTCATTGCCGACCGGCGCAGCCGGAGCAGCATTCTGCTGATGTCGCAGGTAATTCAGATGGCGTGCGCGTTTATTCTGGCAGCGCTCGATTACACGCACGTCGTGCAGGTCTGGCATATCTGGTGCTTGTCGTTCATGGTGGGGGTCGCGCAGGCCTTCGGCGGCCCGGCATACTCCGCGCTCATCCCGACGCTGGTGAGGAAGGAAGATATGAGCAATGCCATCGCGCTGAACTCAATCCAATTCAACCTCGCGCGTGTCATCGGACCAGTGTTGGGGGGTATTGCGCTGGACAAGCTAGGCGCGCAATGGTGCTTCACGCTCAATGGCGTTTCGTTCATTGCGGTAATCGCAACGCTCTTGATGATCCATCCGCAAATTCCGCCGGCGAAGACCACTGTGTCCGTCATCGAGGGCATTAAAGAAGGCTTGACGTTCATTCGCGAGCGCGAGGGCTTACAAAGTCTGGTTGTGTTGGCATTTCTGCTGACCCTTCTCTCGTTTCCCCTGATCACCTTCCTCCCGGTCATGGCGAAGCAGGTGCTGCATGGCGATTCGAACACGTTTACGGTCTTGTTATCTGTTTCTGGCGTGGGTTCTATTTTAGGAGCGCTCGCGATCGCCGGCATGGAACAGCGGCTGCAGGCAAGACGATCCATTTTGGCCATGGGAGTCTTAGGCGTGTTTGTGTCCGCCTTTGGATTGTCGCGCAATCTGGCGGTGAGCAGCCTCTTTCTGTTCGTTACGGGCGCGGCCATGATGGTTGTGTTCGCATCGAACACTTCGGTCGTGCAGTTAAGAGCCGACGATACCCGGCGAGGACGGGTGATGAGTGTCTACAATGTGGCGTTTCGGGGAGGCATGCCGATCGGAAGCGCAATTTGCGGTGCGCTCATCGAGAAATCGTCCGCTCCTATCATTCTGGCGGGGAATGGGTTGTTGATCCTGATCGTTGCGCTGTATTTTGTGGCTTTCCAGCGTAAGGTAATGACTTTGTAGGCGCTGCAAGGACAACTTGGCGGCGTAGAATCAAATCTGGGTTTCCCAGATGGAACGCTCCCCGTCCGAATGCCGATGCGTGATTGCAGGAGGCGGCCCTGCAGGCATAATGGCTGGATATTTGTTAGCCCGCCGCGGAGTTCCAGTTACCGTACTCGAGAAACACTCCGATTTCAATCGCGACTTCCGCGGCGATACGGTTCATCCGTCAACCCTGGATGTTCTGTACGAGCTCGGGTTGCTGAACAAGTTCTTGCAAATACCCCATCAGGAAGTAAGAAACGTGAGCGGTTTGTTTGGCGGCCGACAATTTACGGCAGCGAGCACTGAGCGATTACCCACCCACTGCCGATTCGTCGCTCTTATGCCGCAGTGGGACTTCCTGAATTTCCTGAGTGACGAGGCGAAGAAGTATTCGAGTTTTGACCTGCGGATGAACCATGAGGTGGTGGATCTCATACGGGCAGGCGAAAGAGTGGTCGGTGTGCTGGCGCGAAGGCGCGACGGAGAGACGGTCCCGCTTCGTGCAGATCTGGTGATCGGCTGTGACGGCCGGCACGCGATTATACGACAGAAAGCACAGCTACCACTAGTTGAAACCGGAGTTCCCATCGACGTGCTGTGGTTCCGGCTGAGTCGCGTGCAAGACGATCCCGACGAAGTATTCGGGAATGTGAACTATGGTTCGGTACTGATTCTCATCAACCGCGGAGACTACTTTCAAGCCGGATTGATCGTGCGCAAGGGATCGCTTCCGGATCTTAAGGCCAAGGGACTGGACGCATTCCGGGAGAAAGTCCGTTTGATCGCGCCATATCTGGGCAACCGGGTGGACGAACTGCAAAGTTGGGACGAGATCAAGTTACTCACCGTGCAAATCAATCATCTCCGGCGCTGGTACGCACCCGGCCTCTTGTGTATTGGCGACGCAGCGCACGCGATGTCGCCCGCTTTTGGCGTCGGCATCAATCTGGCAATTCATGACGCAGTTGCGACGGCAAATATCCTCGCCGAAGCGCTTCGAAATGGGGATGCCATCGACCCGCTACTCGCCGCCGTGCAACGCCGTCGCGAGTTACCGGTTCGCGCGATGCAGTTTCTGCAGCGACTGGTGCACGCCGGATTCAACAAAGTATTCCAGACAGACGGCCCACTCACGCCCCCGGCAGCCTTTCGTGTCATAACCGGCGTCCCGGGCATACAACACGTGATGGGGCGCATCGTCGGGCTGGGCTTCCGTCCGGAACATGTGAGGCGGCCGCGAGTCTCCTTATTGAAGAAAGCCGCTGCGCTCATGAAGGGTGTCTCGGCGGCCGTCCAGGTTGTCTTTGCTCGGCAGCCGGCGTATCGCAGTCATGCCGCGAACCGGATGTAAGCGCGGCGATCGTTGCGACGTTAACGACTGACAAACCACACGGAACCTTCCGGCCTTAGGATCCGTGGGATGTCCTGTCGTATACGACGCGTCGGCTACGACAGAAAGGGCGACCTGTCGTGATGTCAATTCATGATTTGCAGTATTTGAATAGATGGTTATGGGCCGTCTTGGCGGCTGTGTGGCCCGTCGACCTCTTATTTTAAAGCGCACGCCGCGAGAGCAGCGCATCGAGTCGCGATTGAAGCAGTCGGGACTTGTAGTGCTGGGATTCTACTTCGTGTTTGTGAAAACCGTGCCGCTGGCCCCATTGAATTGGCAGTTAATACCGATTACGGAACCGGTTGCCATTGCCGGGGTCGCGATCACGTCAGCAGGAGTAGCGTTTGCAATCTGGGCGAGGATCAGTTTAGGGCGCAACTGGAGTGCACGGGCGACAGTCAAAGAAGGACATACGCTCGCACCGCGGTTAGAGGGAGAACTTCATTGCGCCAAAGCTGACGACGCTATCGGCATCAATCTGCCACTGGTGATAACGGATCAGTTCGCCGCGCGTGCCTGGCTGCGTTTTCAGAAACGTGTAGAGAGGGGCCGAGCCGCACCATTTCAAATCGTCGTGCCCGTCCTGGATGAGGGACCAATAAGCGCTGCGATCGCCCTTCTCAATCTGCTGGATGCGGCCGCGATCCCGCTGTTCCAC
Source organism: uncultured Acidobacteriaceae bacterium (assembly GCA_963795905.1). Lineage (GTDB taxonomy): Bacteria > Acidobacteriota > Terriglobia > Bryobacterales > Bryobacteraceae > Bog-105. The sequence continues at coordinate 119,544 of CAWCJG010000009.1, forward strand.
CGCGAGCATCTCGCCGATATTGGCCGAAACGCGGATGGGATCGCCGTAGCGCCTTCCCATGTGCGCCATATCTATGCCGAGGACGGTATACACATTGCGGCCTTCGCGTGCGAACAGGTTCCCGAGGGCATCGAAGAAAGACGCGAGCGCCGGGTTATCTTCCGGAAGGCCGCCTTGGTAGATGCTCTTCACATACGGGCCGCACAGGATCGGAAGGATCTTCACGTCGGGGCCGTACAGGTACTGCAGCATGATGACCTGAAATTCGATCGAATGCTCGACGGCATGGCAGTAGTCCTCCATGCGGATCGCTTTCGGTGCTGCGCGCTCCAATTCATCCACGAATTCAGTTGCGTTCCTGGCTTCTCCGAACGGTGTCAGGAAGGCTTTGCGCGTAAGGCCGAAACGATCGGGAGCGCCGTAGTGCGAAGTGCCAAGGATCACGAATGTCCTGTCGTGGCCCTCTTCGCGCGCGGGTACGGCTGAGTACGCAGCTTTATACGTCTCCCAACTCGCATCCGGACTGGCGTGCGGCGCGGCGATTGCGATGGTTCCGTTTACGCCCTCAGCAGTACCCAATTGCAACCGCAGCAGATTCGAGAGTGCGGCCGGCCCTTCAGGATACGCCGAACCCGCAAAGGCGGCCTCTCGCGTCGGCTCGCTTGCGAACTCCGCTTCACGATTCGCCCTGAGTTCGCGATAACGATCGTTTTCCAGGAATCCGGCTTGATCGAGGGAATCGAACAGATGACGTTCCAAATCTCCAACCTGGATTTCACCCGTGATGCGAACGAGTTCCGACCGTAGATCAAGCGTGGTCTGCTGGCCGTCGAAACATTCGAGAGCTGCCACAAGAGGGGGCGGCACGAGCAGCGTAGCGTCGGAATAGTGGTAGGGATCGCGAATGTAAAGTCCCGGTTTCTGCGGATCCGAAGAGGGCAGAAAATCCAGGTTGAAGCGTAACCGAGGAAGCGTTTCCGACAAGTTCCGATTTTAGCGAGCGGCGTGCCCGGATATGATCAGGGTTTGATCGGAGGCTGAATGTTAAGCAAGCGAAAGCTGGGATGCCAGGGTTTAGAAGTATCGGAGATCGGGCTCGGATGCATGGGAATGAGCCAGGCGTATGGCGAACCAGACGAAGCGGAATCGCTCAAGACGATCGAGCGGGCAATCGAGCTCGGGGTCGATTTCCTCGATACGGCGGAAGTCTATGGGCCATTCCGGAACGAAGAACTCCTCGGGCGCGCTTTGAAAGGCTCTCGCCACAAGGTCGTCATTGCAACCAAATTCGGGTTCCGCATCGAAGCCGGCAAAATCGCGGGCACGGACAGCCGTCCGGAGCACATTCGCGAAGTCGTAGATGCCTCGTTGGCGCGCTTGCAAACTGATCACATCGATCTCCTGTATCAGCATCGGGTCGACCCGAACGTGCCGATGGAGGACGTGGCCGGAACAGTCGGCGACCTGATAGCCGCCGGGAAGGTGCGCTTCTTCGGTCTATCCGAAGCAGGTATTAAGAACATACGGCGGGCTCACGCGATCTATCCAGTCAGTGCCCTGCAAAGTGAATATTCACTGTGGGAGAGGAATCTCGAAGCCGACATCATTCCGGCGCTACGGGAACTGGGTATCGGACTGGTGCCTTTCAGCCCGCTGGGGAGAGGCTTCCTCACGGGAACCGCCAAGAAGGCGAGCCAATATCCGCCCAATGATTATCGGCGGAACGATCCCCGCTATTCCGATGAGAATTTCGAAGCCAACCTGCGGGCTTTGGAGGTTGTGAAGGAGATCGCATCCCACAGGCAGGCGCAACCATCGCAGATCGCACTTGCCTGGGTACTGCAGAAGGGCGACGACATTGTACCGATCCCCGGCACTAAGCGCCGCCGCTATCTGGAAGAAAACGTGGCGGCGGCATCGCTTCACTTGCGCCCAGAAGAATTGCAGCGTTTGGACAGCGCGCTTTCCGCCGAACACATCGCCGGACCGCGCTACGGTGAGCGGATGATGGCCATGGTGGATCGCTGAAACCGGCCTCCGATAAGAAAATCGCATTTCAAGAATAAAAAGTTCTGATTGGGAAATGCCGGACACTGCGGGATACTACTATCGTCGGAACATCTTCGAAGCTCCGCGCCGACGCTTCTAGCTGCCTCACTGTACGAGGAATCTTCCGCTCCAGTGATCTACAGGTAACCCATGAACGAGCTCGCGAGCGAACAAATACCAGACAAATCGAACTTCCGCAAGGTCACAATCACGTTGCCGCACGATGTGTACCAACGATTAATGGAAGAATCCCTCACGCGTAAGATCGCGGGAGCGCCGAACCAGACGATGTCGGCGCTGCTCCGGGAGGCTCTGTTGCTTTATTTCGACAAGCCGGCAAGTAACGGGGCTGCAATTCACGAGATAAAAGCAGCTTCCTGATCATTGAGGCTGTCTGGAGCGATTCCGGGCAGCCTCTTTGTCGTTTCTATTTCTTGTCGTTCTTGTCCGAGCTTTTGTGCTCGTCGCCATTGCTGTGTGATTCAGAGTGGTGCTGCTCTTGCGGATGCGAGGACTCCTGCCGCGCTTCGGGGGCGGGATGCTCATGCTGCACTTCCGCATGAGGTGCGGGAGCCGGGCGCTCCTCGTTAGCGTGCGTGCTCTCCTGTCGAGCGGGAGCGCTCTGCTCCGGCGTCCGGTACTCCGGCTGCCGTTCCGGGACGGTGTTTTGACGCGGCGCAGCTTCGGCGCCCCGGCTCACGGTCTGGTTCGGTCGCTGATACTCAGACTGCGGCTGTGAATTGGTGCGGTTTGCCTGCTGGTTGGGAGGGGCGCCGTGATTTGGCCGCTGGTACTCAGGTTGTTGCGCAGGAGCCGGATTCGTACGCGGCTGCTGGGTGGAACCCCGGCTCACGGGTTGATTGGGAGTGGCGCTTTGATATGCCGCGCTGGTACTCTTGCTGGCGCGGCTCTGTGACGTATTCTGCCCGCCTGGGCTGAGTGTAGCCGCGATTTGCCGTCTGATTCGGCGGCATGCCGTGCGGAACGGCGATTGGGCGCTTGCCGCGCTTGAACACCTTCGCGCGCTTGAACATTGCGCGCCTGGGCACTTCGCGCGCCTGGACGGCAGGAGGCGGCGTGTTGGTGTGAGCTTGCTGCTCGCCAGCATTGTGCGGGGCCGGGATGTTGCCCACGCGCTCACCCGTGTGGACTTGAATGGGCCTTGGCTGCTGCTCCACACGGGTTACCGCGACGGAACGCGCCTGCGACTGGAATTGCTGGTGCATGGCTGCATAGTTCACCGGCTCTCCGGCATGCTGCTGAATGAAGGTTTGCCGCTGAGCAAAGGGAACTATCGCCGCGGGCTGCGCCACGCGCGCCACCACCGCCCGGGCCGCCACGGTCTGATTCGGCCGGGGAGCCGGGCGTCCCATCAGCGGCGCTACGCCGTTGCGCGTGGGGACTACCGCTGGCGCGACCATGTGCGCTTCATGAATCCGCGCGACATCACCCATCGGGATCGGGCGACCGATCTGTTGGACCGAGCGGCCGGACGCCATCGCCGAGGCGGGCATCGCTACCACTGCATTACGGACTCTGGTGTTTACGAATGTTTGCTGGTAAACATTCTTCTGCACGTATACCGTGTTGTACACGTTCGTGATGTTCACTGTATTCACGACACGCGTGTTGTAGACATTCACGTTTCGAAAATAGGTGGGACCGACATGGTACGCAGGTGTGTAGATTTCACCATATCCGAGTGGGACCCAACCGAGAGACGGGCCTCCGCCGAAGGAGACCGAAACTCCCCAATGGGCGCCGCCAAACCATGCCACAAGCGCCGGAGCCCAAATGGGCCGAACGGGACGTTGATAGACCACCGCGACGGGACCAGGCGCCCATCCCCAACGGTCGTGCCAATAAACCCAGCGGCCGTAGTGAGACGGTGCGAATGCCCAGGGTTGGGAGTCCACCCAAGTCCAGCCCCACGGGTCAATCCAAACCCAGTGGCCCATGTGATACGGCGCCCAATCCGCGGGAGCAGAGGTCGGGTACCACACCGGCCCATAATCAGGAGCCTCGGTCCAGGTTCCGGATTGGTTCAAGTCCGAATAGCCAATCATTGAAGGCGGCACATAGCGTGTAGCATTCGCCTGCATCTCGGCTTGGTCGCGTTGCATGCACCAGTTATCGAGCGTATCCGGCGGAGGCGCCTGTTCAATGTCGTACGCAAGTTGGCCTGTGCCGGATAAGTTCGCGCTTTGTTGCGCATCCAGGGTGAACGCTTCGCCGCCACCGGTGACCTCGGCTTGACCTTCACGCACGGAGACGAACGTCGTATTGGCGTCCGGATCGACGTGAATGCGGTAAACGCCCTCGCGAAGCAGACTGATGGCCGCGTTCGGAGTATCGATTTCGTACACCTGTGACGGAGCGAGGTCGTGTACACGGAAGTAGAGATCGCCTTCGGTGAGCTTCAGCTGGGCGACCTGATCGTTCAAATTCAGAAAGCCGAAGCTGGTCACCTGTCCCATGCGGAAGACCGCACTGTCCAGCTGCAATTCGGCCACTGCCTTCTGGTCTGTGTACAGGTAATCGCCAGTTGTGAAAGGGCGGTTCACCTCGACCGGAGACCAGTCATCGATCCCGGCGGGCTCCATGGAAACAGAGCCGTTGAAATAGCTGAGACGCGCGGCGCGACTGGGTGGATCCTGTTCGCCCGCTGGCGCCTCTTGCGCAAAGCAGGCGAAACTGAGAACGCCGCAAACGAGAACGGCAAATGAAATAGATTTAAGTGCTTTTACCATCATCGGATGGCTCCCTGAGCGATAGATGCTAAGCTACTCTCCGCGGTTTCCCGAGGTGGATTGCACAGCGTTTTCTGAACCGTATTTAATGGCTTGCAGCGCGAGAGTGTTACTTTTTCAGTCCCGTCGCCATGAGATAGTTCTGGCGGTCTAACCGCTGCGTGCAATCGCTTGCGAGTTTGAGCGAGGCCTCATTCCGATCGACAAACTCAGGCTGCCCGCACGTCTGCAGTACTTGGGTCAGGTTTGGCCCGACCTGTTCCTGCGGAATTGGCAATTCCGTGACAATATGGCTGATTTTGAGACTCTGCAGCAGCCGATATACATCCTGCGGGGTTCGTTGGCTCGTCGCATCGTGCAGGAATTGCGTGTCGTGCCAGTCATTCGAATACGATGGCGCGATCAGGTCGCTGCGAAACGGTTCCACAGCAAACAGGACCGGGTTGCCGCGATCAGTGTCATTGAGGTACCGAATGACGTTCCGGATGGGAACTCGCTCTTCAACGTACTCAGAGCGGCCGCGCGCGCTGAATAGCGGCGGTGTGAAGAAGTCGCGGTGCATCCAATCGGCAGTGTGGATGAAGTATAAATTCAGGAACAGCGCAACCATGCTCGCGCCGCAAACGGCAACCAGTAGATTGCGATCGATTCGTCTCAAGGCTGCAAACGCGGCAGCGACTCCCAGCGTCAGCATGGGCATCACCGGATAGAAATACCGTGCGTTCGGGAGAGTCGCGCCGATCATGAGGGCCCCGCCCATGCCGAGGAGTAAAGACGAACGGAGCATCCAGTCGCGTACGAAGAACAAGCTCGCCAAGGCGAGCGGAACCAGCAAAAGTAGATGAAAACCAAATGCGCCGTCCTGACCTTCCATGAAGCGGTGTGTTTGGAATGTCAGGTGATACGGCATGCTGAACGAGAGTGGTTCGCGAAATCGCGGGTCGCGAATCGGATGGTCGACGTAGGGTGATTTGAAAATTCCTGCGGAGTACGGAAACACAGGATCGCCCGTTTCTACATAGGAGTAACCGTAGCTCCAAAGAGCGGGCACGAGAAACAGAAGCAGCGCGACGAGGTATACGGCCACATGCGGACGCCGTAGGTGATTCGAGTGCCGCATGGCCTGGGCTATCAGCATTACGAAGAGCACGCACGCCAGCGCAAGGGCCGCTACTTTATATCCTCCGCACGAGCCAAGGAAGAAGGCTGTCATGAGGAAAAGACGAGTGCCCGGATGTTCCCGATAAAAAGCTACAGCCGCGACACCGGCAAGGAGCATGGCGGCGGTAAAGTTCTCGACGTACAGGGCTCCGGTTACTAACTGCGTAAGGGGAAGACTCGCGAATAAGGCACAGAGCAAAAGCGCGAGTGAAGGACTAATGACGCGTTTGGATTCCCTGTAAATGATCGCCAGGATTGTGATGAGGAGCGATAAGTCTAGAAGGCGCGCTGCGAATTCGCCACCGGGTGAGTAGACAATCGCATAGATCATGTCACCAAACATCGGCATGGTGGACCAGACGTAGTGGTGAAAATCGCTGGTCAGAGCGTGGTGTTTGGCTAACTGCGCGGAGATTGCCAAATGCGCGGTAAGCCCATCAAAACTGCTTTCCGGCTCCAGTACGATCAGCCAGTGAGCGGCAATGATAAAAATGACCGCACAGAGAGCGACGAACGGCGCAAGCTTCTTACTGCTTCCCGTCCGCCAAGCATCGACGATTTGCCGCAACAGGCGCACAGTTTCGCGTCGCCAGATCAACAGGATGCCGGCTTCAATACCGACGTACAGCACGGAGTAATGGATGGGGAGGCGCGCAGCCGGCGCCATTGCACAAGCCCATAGCGATATGCCGCACAAGTAGGCGAGGGGTGCGGGAAGGTCCCGACTGAACAGTCCGCGCGCGAGGACCACGCAAGAAACAAAGAAAATGGCCAGCGTCAGCACAGGCCCTATTCCTACACTGATAACTGTCAGCACTATAGCCGCAAGACTCGTGAAAGGCAGTAACCAGCGCCTGGCGAAGGCACAAAAAATTAAGCAGCCAACGCCAAAAAAGGCGGACATCGCGACTACGCGATGATACGCATCCCTCGTCCAAACCCTCTCATGCGAAATGCCGGTTACCCCGAAGCCATAGACGAGCGTAGCGGCGGAGATAAGAAAAACCGCCCACAGGACGATTCGTTGCCAGCGGCGGCGGCGTTGCTCTTCAGGAGGAATTTCCTCCACCGGAGCAGGCCCCGCGGGCTCGACTGCCTGATCGAAGATGAGATCGCGCTGCACCGCAAAGTTCGCGAAGAATATAATGCTCTCGACCAGTATCTTCGCCCACAAAACGGGAATCGCCGTGTTGGCGACCAGCATGCGGATGCAGGTATACGAAACGGTTCCGCTGACTGCGGCGAGGGCAAGAAAGCGCGGCAGCGTGACATCATGTCCGCGCTTGGTATAAAACACCGCCCTGCGCACGAATACGTAAACAAAGGCAAGCGAGATACACCGCGATAAGATCTGCGCTGGCCCGATTCTGTGCCAGGCGTGGAAGGCCGCAATAAAGACCAGGTTGTCGAGAACCGACGAAGCGAGGGAGACCGAGCAAAACCGTAGCAGGACGAAGTAGATCTTCATCGAGTCGGTCAGCGGGTTGAAATGCGAGGATTTGTTGCCCTCCTCGTAGACCGTTTGAATCGGGACCTGCTCAATTGGCACCTTCATCTGCCTGGCTGTGATGAGCATGTCGAGCTCGAATTCGTAGCCGGTAGACGTCAGTTTCAAGAGGTCTCGAGCGAAGGATGCGGGAATGGCGCGAAGCCCTGTTTGCGTGTCATGAATGGACGCGCCCACTACGGCCTTCATCACATAGCGTGTCAGGCTGTTACCGAAGCGGCTGCGTAGCGGAACCTTCCCCTCAAAAGCGCGGCTGCCCAGAATTAGCGAATCGGAACAAAACTGCAGCTTCCGGGCGACACGCGCGGCATCTTCCGGCCTGTGCTGTCCGTCGGCATCCACGGTAACGAAGCCGATCGCTTCCGGGAATTCGCAGAGGGCAAAATTGATGCCTGTCTTAAGGGCCGCTCCCTTGCCGAGGTTGACCGCATGCCGCAGCAGGTGCACATGGTCGAACTGCGCCACCTGCCGGAAAAGTCCGGCGTAAGCGGGACCACTGCCATCGTCAATGACGACGATGCAGCCCAAGCCCACCGCCGGCAGGTCTGCAATCACTTGCAGCAATGCATCGCCGGGCTGATACGCGGGAATGATTACAACAATATTGGAGCTGTGATCGCCCAGAGACTGCGTTTCTAGCATGCGCAGGGAAAGGCCTAGTGTACCTCAGGTTGAGTCGATTTCAGGCGGATCTCTGGCTCTTGTGCCCGTCGGAGAAATAACTCAATCGGCGGAATCCACACAATGTCGCAGGGACATGACCCTTTGCTGCAGAATCAACCAGGGAGCCGCCCTTCGATCGAGATTACTTTGGCGCGGAGATCGGCCATCTGGCGTTCCAGTTCACCCAGCCGGAGCCTGCTACTGGTGTTGAGATTCGACGTCTGCTTCGAGCTTTCGGAACCGAATGTCAGCGGCGGTGTTGTAATCGGCGAAGGCCCGGAGCAGGCGCGTTTCCGCATCGTGCGTACGCTCATCGATATACTCCTTCAGCGTCGTCTCTAAACCGGATAGCTTTGTGTCGAAACCCGATAACTTCGTCTCAAGCCACTGTTTGTCTTCAGCAGAGAGGGCCATTGTCCTTCACCAGGGGATTGTGCACGTTCCCGCGTTGAATCTGCGGTGTTGGGGCGGCTGGTGGGATTCGAACCCACGACATCCAGAACCACAATCTGGCGCTACTACCGACTGAGCTACAGCCGCCGTGACAAGTAACAGTTTAGCATCCGGATCTCGTTATACCGGCAAGAGATTCAATGCCGCCTCGATCTCCGAACGAGTGTGCGGATCGCCCTTGCGGGTGGTTACCTCAATGCCCTTTTCGTAGGTCGCCCGAGCATCTTCTACCCGGCCCAGCTTCTCGTACGCCTGGCCGCAATGAAAGTAAGCCGCGGCATAGTTTTCATCCGCGGCAAGCAATGTCTTAAATTCCCGAACCGCCGATTCCGGATCGCCGCTGTTGGCGTACTCCATGGCGAGCCCGTAGCGCGCGAAAGCTGTTTTTCGGATCCTGCTCCGTCATCTGTCGCAGGATGTCCAGGCGATTTGTGGCCATGCTTCTGTTTTACCGAAGCCGGCCAGGAGAAGTTACGCGGCGGGCGGAAATTCCCGGCTGCGCCCGTTCTCACGTTCGAGAAACGTCGAGAGGCGTAGCGGGTCCATTGCCCCCGTTGAAAAGTGCTGCTGTACGGCGCGCACATAGCGGCGAAGCATTTCGACACGGGCACTGCGTCGTAACCCGCAAGTCTGGAGGTCCAGCAGCAGTTCGAGTTCCCACTGGGTAAACGTATGACGTCGAACGGTGCCGCCGATGATGTCATGGACGAGCTGGTTGATCGACATCAACTCAGACCGTTCCGGTTTGGTCTCGGTCATTACCATCAATGTGGGATACACGGCAGAAATCTCTTAGGTTTTTTGCGAGACAAGCATCCTACCAGCCACTCCCTACAGGAATACAGGTGTACGCATACTTCACAGCGTGGTGGCCCTACCTGCTGGGTGGCTTGGCGGCCGTGCTCATTGCGAGCGGAGTCGACGACCTGGTGCCCAGTCTGGTCTGCCTCTGGCATTCCGTCCGGCGGCGCCGAAAAGGTCCATCACTTGTATGCCCCGCGCTCGAACGGATGGCGGAAGAACGCCGCATCGCCATCTTCGTACCGTGTTGGAAAGAGTCGGATGTCATCGCCAATATGGTGCGGCACAATCTGGCTGCCGTGCGCTACCGGAATTACGACTTCTTCCTCGGCGTGTATCCAAACGATCAGGCGACGGTCATGGTCGTCCGGCAGTTGACGGCCGCCTTCCGCAACGTGCACATGGTGGAATGCCCGCACCCCGGTCCCACATCCAAGGCCGATTGTCTCAACTGGGTCTATCGCGGCATGGAGTCGTTCGAGAAGCGAACATTCCGCTGCGCTTCGATACCGTTGTCCTGCACGATGCCGAAGACATGATCCACCCGGAGGCGCTATCCGTCATCAATCGGGAGCGGCTCCGTCACGCCATGGTGCAGGTTCCCGTGCTGCCCTTGCCGACTCCGCTGCGCGATCTGACGCATGGCGTCTATTGCGACGATTTCGCCGAGTACCAGATCATCGATATGCGGGCCCGGCAGTTATGCGGCTCCTTCGTTCCCTCAAACGGTGTGGGGACCGGCTTTGCGCGGCATTTGCTCGAACAACTGGGGCGCGAGCGCGGCGGGCTTGTCTTCGACCCGGCAAGCCTGACGGAAGATTACGAGATCGGCGTGTACATCTATCACGCCGGCTACTCGCAGGTGTTTTCTCCTCTCCGCAAAGGAGCAAAAGGATACATTGCCACGCGGGAATACTTCCCGCGCAAAGTCCGCTCGGCTATTCGGCAACGGACGCGCTGGGTGACGGGTATCGCCTTGCAATCGTGGGAGCGCGACGGCTGGCGCGGACCGCTGCTCTGCAAATACTGGTTGTGGCGCGACCGAAAAGGCCTGCTCGCCAACCCGCTGAGCCTGCTCACGAACATGCTGTTTGTGGCGGGCTTGGCCGACTGGCTGCAAGCCACCGTCAGCATCGGCCATGGGCTATTTGCAGTAAGCAATCCGGCCGTTGTCGCCCTGTGCTGGGCAACATCGCTGATGCAGTGCGTCAGATTGTCGCTGCGCATGTTTTACAGCGGCCGTATCTACGGACCCGCGTTTGCGCTTGGCGTTCCCATCCGGCAGTTCCATGCTAACTACATCAACTGCATGGCGTCTCTGCGCGCGCTTTGGCAATACGCGAACTGCACGCATTCACAGACGGCCGCTGGCCTGGGCCAAGACCGATCACGCTTACCCAGCAACTGCAACATTGCAGCCGCTCAGCCGCGAACTCGCCGAGATTCTGGTCTCAGGCGGCTATGTCGCCGAGCTGGCAATGGCGAGGCTACAGGACGAAATCCGCTCGGATCAGTTCTTGGCGGACCTATTGGTCGCCCGCGGTCTGCTGAGCGAAGAAGATGCGCGTCTGGCATTGAGTCAAAAAACCGGCGTGCAGTTCAGCAAACTCTCGCACGTCGATTTGAATCTGCGCGTCGCACACGTTCTGCCGCGTCATTTGCAGTCTCAGTTCGGCATCGTCCCGGTCCGTGTTGAGAACGGCAAGCTGCTGGTTGCCGGCACGCGGGTACCCGGCCCCGAATTCTACGATGCCGCGCGTGTGTTCACTGCTCTACCGATTGAATTCCATCTGATCAGTAACGAGAACTTCCTGCTGCTTAGCAGAGAAGAATTGGCCACTGAATCCTTACGCGCTCTTCACAACGCAATACACGAAGTACCCGTACCTGACAGTTCTTACGTCCGGTAGCTGCCGTTAATCGCAATATAGCCTTCTGTGAGGTCGCAAGTGAAGAAACGCGCCTCACCTTGGCCGCGCTTCCGGTGCTGGACTCGAATCGTCACGCGGCCCTGATCGAGTTGCTTCTTCAGGGCGTCTTCGTCATAGTCGGCCGCGCGTCCGTTCCGGCAAACCTCGACCTCCTGCAGATAAACACTGACATCCGAAGGATCGAAGTTTACACCCGCATAGCCCGCTGCACAAAGAATGCGGCCCCAGTTAGGATCGCTGCCCGCAACCGCCGTCTTCACGAGCGGCGAATTGGCAATTGTGCGCGCGATCCGGGTCGCTTCGCCGTTGGTTTTCCATCCGAGCGCGCGCACGATGATGAGTTTCCGGGCGCCCTCGCCATCCGCCGCAATCTGCTCGGCAAGACTGGCCAGCACGTAACACAACGCTTCTCTAAACGTCCGCACATCCCGGCCTTTCGGTTCGACTTTCGCCGCGCCGTTTGCAAGTAGCGCAACCGTGTCGTTGGTGGACATGTCGCCATCCACGCTCAACGCGTTGTAACTACCCGCGATGCCATCGGCAAGCAACTCGCGAAGCAGGGATGCGGGGACGGCAGCATCCGTCATCACAAAGCCCAGGGTGGTGGCCATATTGGGATGAATCATCCCAGAGCCTTTGGTCATTCCGGCAATCTTCACTGTGCCGCCCTTGAGCTGGACGGCTTCAGTCGCGATCTTCATTCGCGTATCGGTCGTAAGAATAGCCTTTGCAACGTCCAGAAAACGGTCGCCCGACAGCTGTTTGACGAGCCCCGGGATGGCGTTGGTCATCAGCTTGGGATCGAGTTCAACGCCGATGACTCCGGTGGAAGCGGGCAGGATGTACTCGGGTTTCGTGTGGAGTGTCTTGGCGGCAGTTTTGCAAGTGATTCGCGCCACGGCATCTCCCGTCCGCGTCGCGCAGTTAGCATTGCCTGCGTTCACCAGAATCGCCGAAACTTTTCCCTTTCGAATGTGCTCCCGCGCAATCTTCACCGGCGCGGCCTGCACCATGTTTTGTGTGAATACGGCAGCGGCGGCGGCGGGCCGGTCGGAAACAATCAAAGCAATGTCGTCGCGGTTATCTTTGCGAATGCCCGCGTATGCCGCCGCGTAGCGATAACCAAGTGGCAGGTTCACTTTCTACTCTCCCAAGCGCTCGTGTTCTTGTAATTTGATGCCGTTCAGAAAGGCTTCGGCAGGCATACGTTTCTTGCCCGCGGGCTGCACTTCCAGAATTTCCAATATGTCTCGTCGACAACTGACCAGCATGCGGCGCTTTTCGGCGCGCACCATCCCGGGCGCACTCGCCGATCCCGTTACTGGCCGGCACTGCATAATGTTTAACTGCTGCCCACGAAAAGAGGTGTAGGCTCCGGGCCATGGCTGGAACCCGCGAAACCGGTTATAGATTTCCTCGGCCGGCCGGCTCCAGTCGATGCCGCCGTCTTCTTTGTTCAGAATCGGCGCGAGCGTTGCCCCCGCATTGTCCTGCCGCTCATAAACGCGCGGTACCGGTCCTGATTGCGTCGATAGCTTCGAGCAGCAACTCCGCGCCCATCGGAGCGAGTCGCGCGCTCAGTTCAGGAGCCGTTTCGTCCGGCCCGATCGGAGTTGCTCGCTTTAACAGCATGTCACCCGTATCCAGGCCGGCGTCGATGCGCATGATGGTCACGCCGGTTTCGCGTTCTCCGTTTGCAATGGCCCACTGAATCGGCGCCGCGCCGCGGTACTTCGGAAGCAACGACGCGTGCACATTCAAAATGCCGTTAGGCGGAATATCGAGGATACTCTGCGGAATGATCTGCCCATAGCCGACTACAACCATGAGTTCCGGCGCCACATGGCGCAGCAATTCGACGTTCTCCGGACGGCGGATCCGTTCGGGTTGGTGAACCTCTATGCCTAGCCGTAAGGCCGCTTCCTTCACCGGCGACTGTGCGAGCCGATTTCCCCGGCCTTTCGGGCGGTCGGGTTGCGTGAAGACCGCCGCCACCTGGTGGTCTGCTCCTACGAGCGCTTCAAGGGACGGCGCCGCGAATTCAGGCGTGCCGAGAAATGCGACCCGCATCTGCTAAACGCGTCCTTAGTCCCACTCGCCCGCTTTACGTAGCTTGCGGATCTGACGTTTGATGATGTCGCGTTTGAGAGGGCTCAGATACTGCAGGAAGAGGACGCCGTGCAAATGATCGGTCTCGTGCAGGAGCGCCCGTGCGAGTAGTTCCTCGCCGGCGATGTCGATCTCTTCTCCTTTCGGATTGCGTGCCCGCACCCGCACCGAATTTGCCCGCGTAACCTGTTCGCGAAAACCTGGGATGCTGAGGCATCCTTCCTCGCCGGTTTGCTTTCCCTCTTTAACGTAGATGTCCGGATTGATGATAACCACGCGCGCATCCGGGTTCTCTCCAACACTCGTATCGACGATGGCGACCTGCTTCAATACGCCAATCTGTGGAGCGGCAAGCCCCACACCTTTCGCGGCGTACATGGTCTCCCACAGGTCGGCGATCAGCTCATGCAGTTCCGGCGTGTCGAACTCCGTCACCGGATCGCACATCCTTTCCAGATTCGGATCCCCGTATTTGAGAATTTTTCGTATCATCTACCTAAAACTGCTTCACCTGCTGAAGATATCGTTCGTAGTTGCGCCGCGTTTCGCCTAAGGAATCGCCTCCAAACTTTTCGAGGAATGCCGATACCAAAATCAGCGCAACCATCGCTTCTCCTATGACGCCAGCGGCGGGCACGACTGCGACATCGCTTCGTTCATACGCCGCCAATGCCGGATCGCGAGTCGGCAGATCTACGGATTCTAGCGGGCGTCGTAGGGTCGAGATCGGTTTGAGAAAACCGCGGACAATGAGATCCTGCCCGTTCGTGATCCCCCCTTCGAGACCACCGGCCCGATTCGATCCGCGCTCGAAAGCGCGCTGCTCCTTGTCATAGTGAATCGTATCCTGCACGGCGGATCCGTACGACATCGCGCCTTCCTCGGCGTGACCGATTTCCACGCCTTTGACGGCTTGAATCGAGACGATCGCCTGCGCCAGCCGGCCGTCGAGACGGGTATCCCACGAGATATGCGAACCCAAGCCCACGGGCAATCCGTGCGCCACCACTTCGAATATCCCCCCGATCGTGTCGCCGGTCCGGTAAGCATGATCGACCGCTTCCTTCATTCGCCTTTCGACTTCCGGATCGACGCATCCAAGCAGGACTTCCTCCTTGCCGCTGACTCCAACGATTTCTTCCCAAGAAGCTGCGCGCTCCAGCTTTACCGGGCCAACGCCGACGACATGGCTCAAGATCTCAATGCCGAACTGACGCAGAAAACTTTTCGCAATTGCGCCGAGCGCAACCCGCGCAGTCGTTTCGCGGGCGCTCGCACGTTCCAGAATGTGCCGCGCCTCGCTAAAGTCGTATTTGATTGCGCCCGCGAGGTCCGCGTGGCCTGGACGAGGACGCTGAACGGGTTTCTGTTTTGCTGAATCCGCATCCTTTGCCTCAACGGACAGGATGTCGCTCCAGTTCTTCCAGTCCTTGTTCTCGATCAGAATCGCGATAGGCGAGCCCACCGTCATCGAATGCCGAACGCCCGAGACAATGTGCACGCGATCGGTTTCGATCTTCATGCGCCCGCCTCGCCCGTAGCCCTGCTGCCGGCGCCACAGTTGGCGATTGACGTATTCAATATCGATGGGAATCCCGGCGGGAAGTCCGGTAATTGTAGCTACAAGGCACTCGCCGTGGGATTCGCCCGCGGTCTCAAAACGCAACATTCAGTAAATGTTCATGGTAGCGCGCCGGATAATCCAGCTACCTTACGATTGTTGTCATGATTGTTCTTGTCACTGGAGCTACAGCCGGATTCGGAAGCGCCATTGCCCGCCGCTTTCTCGCGGACGGGGCGCGCGTCATAGGGACAGGACGGCGGAGTGAGCGCCTTGAAACCTTGCATCGGGAACTCGGCGAAAATTTCTTGCCTCTTACATTCGACGTCGGCAAACGAGCGGAAGTCGATCGAGCTCTCAGCAGTCTGCGTGGCGACTGGGCGGCCGTCGACGTGTTAGTAAACAACGCAGGTGGAGCGATCGGCCTCGATCCAGCGCAATCCGCCCAACTGGACGACTGGGACGCCATGATCGACTCCAACTGCAAGGGCCTGGTCTACTGTACCCGCGCGCTTCTCCCCGGAATGATTGAGCGGCATCGCGGCCATCTCATCAATATCGGATCCACTGCGGGCGAGTGGCCGTATCCCGGTGGCAACGTGTACTGCGCGGCGAAGGCGTTCGTGCGCCAGTTCTCACTCGCCCTGCGCGCTGATGTCGTGGGCACGGGTGTCCGCGTCACCGATGTAGAACCCGGATTGGCGGGCGGCACCGAATTCTCACAGGTTCGCTTTAAAGGTGACGAGAAGAAGGCAGCCGCGGTTTACCAAGGGACGCAACCGCTCACGTCGGAAGATATCGCCGAAACGGTGCACTGGGTCGCGACCCGCCCTCTACATGTGAACGTGAACACGATTCAGCTCATGCCGGAGTGCCAAGCGTTCGGCCCTCTGACGGTGAAGCGCAACAGTTAAGCAAACCGGCTAAACAGCCAATAGAGTGACGCTGCCAAAGCCATGGCTACGGGCAGCGTCAGAATCCATGCTAGCGCCAGATTGCGCAAGGTCCCAAGCTGAAGGCCGGATCCGTTCGCCGCCATGGTTCCTGCGACTCCGGAGGTCAGAACGTGCGTGGTGCTGACAGGCAGGCTGTATATGTCCGCCGCCAGGATCGTTCCGGCCGCCACAATCTCCGAAACGGCTCCCTGCGCGTACGTCAGATGCGTCTTGCCGATTTTCTCACCTACCGTGACCACAATTCGCTTCCAGCCCACCATCGTTCCGAGTCCCAGCGCCAGCGCAACCGCCACCTTCACCCAAGTCGGTATGAACTTCGTCGCTCGATCAAGACCATTTTTGTAGTTCACGATTGCCGCGCTGCCCTCAGCTGGAAGTGAAATCATATTCTTCTTCTGAATCAAGCTGATGCTCTCGCTCGCAAGATACATGTCGTTCCGAACGTTGCCAGTTTGGGATGCGGGAACATTCTTCAGTTCGCGGTAGCGCGCTACTTCGTTCTTGATCAGATCGACCATGGAAGCCAACGCCGGCACAGTCGATGGTTGCAGATTCTTACTGCTGAGGAACAGGTCCAAATCTCTGCGCGGATTTGCCGAGACGATGCCAGGGGTCTGGTAGTGCTCAAGCGTGGTGTGCGCCTTCTCCGATACTGCAACGAGTTTGCACCTGGTCGTATCCAACGGCGTGGTTCAGCGCATAGGCTGTCGGCACGGTGCCGACCAGAATCAGCATAATGAGTCCCATGCCCTTCTGCCCGTCATTCGAACCGTGAGCGAAGCTTACGCTCGTACAGGTCAGAATCAGCAAGCCTCGGATCCAGAAAGGCGGGGGAGCGCCGTTCTCCGGCTCGCGATATAGCGATTGGTTTCGAACGAAAGCTTTCGCCACAAGCAGGAGTACGCCGGCACAGAGAAAACCGATCAGCGGCGAAAACAATAGGCTCTGCCCAATCTTCAAGGCCTGCGCCCAATCGACGCCACTGGTCCCGGAATGCCCTGCGTGCATCAATTGATTGGCTAAGCCCACTCCCATAATCGAGCCGATGAGCGCATGCGAACTGGAATTTGGAATGCCGAAGTACCAGGTCCCCAGATTCCAGATGATTGCCGCCACAAGCAGAGCGAACACCATCGAGAAGCCTGCCCCGGTACCGACGCGCAGAATTAATTCCACCGGCAGTAACGAAACGATCGTGAACGCGACCGCGCCGCTGGATAAGAGCACGCCGACGAAATTGCAAACGCCAGACCAGACCACTGCGATGTGCGGCTCCATCGAGTGCGTGTAAATCACCGTGGCGACGGCGTTGGCCGTGTCATGGAACCCATTAACAAACTCGAATCCAAGCGCAATCAATAGCGCAATGCCCAGCAGGATGTAAGCCAATTCGGAAACGGCTTGTGTGTTAGCCAGGTCATGAAGCAAATTCCATCCTGCGTAGATCGCGCCAAGTATGATCGCGCCGCCGAAGATGAGTCCGCCTGCCTGTCCAGGCGTCCATTTCACTTTTGAGTCGAGAGCTGAATGAGGAATCGCCGCTGTGGACATGGCTTGTGACTGAGGGTGTCAGCAGCCAAGCTATCAGTCGAAAGTTACAGCGTGATGAAGGCACACGTCCGCGCGAATCCGCGAACGCCGGCAAGGCGCAGCGGTCACAGCGGCGGTGTTACAAGCCTCGTTGCGGGCGATATCCCGGCCGGACGCGCACTTTATACTTCCTCATCGCCTCGTCCGTCAGTGCGACTTTGATCGTCCTGAATCCCTCATTCGGGTTCGGCTGAGGATAGTAGGTCACGGTGTAGCTGTTCCCGAGGTCCTCGCGAATGGATTCGAACGCTTCCACCTGCTTCTGCCAGGTCTTCGCGAAATAGCTCTTTCCGCCTGTCGAGGTGGAGATGCGCTTGAAAATCGCGCTCGACATCGGATCCCGGTTGATCTCATTCGTCGAAATCACGTAGATGGGAATGCCCTCATCTTCAGCCACTGCGCGCACATCATCCGGGGCGACCATACTGGCGTTGTCCGGGCCATTCGAGAACACGATGACAACCTTCCGCCCAGGAACCCGCGCAGCATCGCGCAGCGTAAGCAGCAGGCAGTTATACAGCGCCGAATCGTCGCCGGCGACTGCTCTGCGCAGCCCCTCAATTGCCATCATTCGATCGTGCGCCAAAGGCACAGCGCGATTCAGGTTACGGCTATACGTGTACACGGCGACGGAATCCGAGCGGTCGAGCCCACGGATGAAGTCCGCAATCGCATCCGACGCATATACGAAGCCGCGATACATGTAATTGCTCGTATCGAACAGTACGAATACGTTTGTCCCCGTGCCGGCCGAGCGTGTCAACGGCGCTGCTTCCGCAGTCGCCTCCCCTGGACGAATTGGCGCCGTCTCGCCATTTGACAACACCTGAACGGGTGGCCGATTGCCCTCAGCGAAGGTAGCCACTTTCTCCTGAATTCCGTCCTCCAGGATGTGGAAGTCCTTCGGCTTTAATCCGTTCACGTAATGACCTTTCTGGTCTGTCACCGTGAACGTCAAAACCACCATATCGACTTTGACGCGAAAGGTAGTCTCATCCTGCGCCAGCATCCAAGCGCCTGCGCACAACATCGAGAAAACAGCTCCGATCGTGAAACGGGTGATGGTTCTGCGATTCATCATGGTTAATTTCCGGAAGTCGCTAGCCCCGCCTGCTGATTATTGTGGTGCAGCACGGAATCGGCCGTGATATTCAAGGAACGAATCAGCGCGGGCCAATCCTCGAGATGTGTGGCGAAGATATTCTCAATCGCGGTGCGATTCCACTCGGGCACATAGCTGTCCAGTTCGCTCGCAGGCACACCCGCCTCGTCCGCCAGCGCGGCGTAAAAGAGGTTATTCGATTCCCAGGATTCCGCCATAAGCCGGCTCGAATAACCCATCAGAGTGGGGAATGTTCGTAGGTACATCAATCGAGGCGTCAGCGAATGCGTCAAGCTCGGCTTGGGCGTCCCGAACGCTCGTGCGATTGCCGCCGGCGCCAGGGTCGGCGAACCGGTATCGGCCAAAGCGGCGATCTCCGTGCCGGTCACATCAGGCGAAACATGGGCCAGCTTCGGATCTGTCGCCAACGCGTACAGATAAGACGGAGGCAATTCGTTCAAGGCGCGCTCGGGAGTGGCGCCAAGAAGCTGCTGTTGCACACGCTCCACATTTCCGGGCGTTAGATAGCGCGCCAAGGACGTCAACACCGCTTGCTCAACAGCCGGGCTCACGGCAGCGGCGGCAACCAGATTCCGCCCACGACGGATATTGAGCGAAACCCACCGAATCTGCTCCGGCGACACATCGCGCCAGTGCGTCACGGTGACATCCATGATCAGTTGCGGCACCATGTCCGCCCAGATGAGCGCCTGTTCTTTGCGCGGCATCAGGAAGTTCTGCTCGGCTTGCGCCAGCGCGTAAGGCAGCCGCACGAGTGAACCTGCCAATCGCCCGCCCGCATTCGCAGGCCATCCCAGGGACGCCACATCCGTAGTGCGCCAGGCCTCCGGCGATCCCGGAGCCCCGACGAAATCGTGCATGCGCACGAACATCGGATTGGTGAGCAGGACCTGCGAACCCGCCGGCGCGTAGTAGCAGTAAACGAAGCCAACCAGAGTGTCGCGCAAGAACGGAGCCAAAGCCCCTCGCGCGTCCTTCTTGTCTTTACCGAAGTTGTCAAACGAAAACTTCAGTTCATTGTCAATGTGGTGCTCCGTCCAATAGCCGATCGCGAAGGCAGCCTTCTCGTCTCGTGACATGGCATCATGCATCTGGCTGGATTCGTCTAAGCGTGAAAGGCGGTCTTCGAACGCCTTGACGACCTTGGGATCCACAGGGCCTTTGCCGAGATGATCTCCCGCGGAAAAGAGGGCATCCAGAGGGATCAATTGTTGCGCGTCGAAGTAGGTCAAAAAATGCGCGGCCGGGCTAGGCGGCGCATTCTCGTCATTGCGAAGATTGCCCGCGAGCACATTTACCCACTGCTCCTGCAGAGTGTTGCCCGGAGGCTGCGGAGAAACCGCGTGGAGCAGCACCGTAAGGCTTGATCGCGCCGCATCGTAGACCCCCGCTTCGGTAATCGCGTCCGTCCAGGGCTTCAGAATCTCTGAAAAGACGTGATCTTGCAGGTTGGGAGGTATCGAGCCTTGGCGAACCAGAATCCGCCAGAGTTCCACTAGCGCCTGCACCGAACCCATGCGGTCGGGCCGAACCGGGTTGTCGTGCATATTCTGCCGGCAAAGGTCCAGATACGCATTGATGGAATGTTCGCTCAACATTGGATTGCTGGCGAAGATCTCGTATTGCGCGCCAAACACGTTGTAATCGGCCACCAGGCGTTCGGCTGTTTCCGCGCCGACCGGAGCGGCGCGTCCGCGATCGATATCATTCAGAGCCAGGAAAATATGCAGCGGTTCGTTGTCGGCCGTCTTACGGCTAAGGGCAAAAAACGCTTCCAGCACATCGTCGCGATTTCTCCAGCTCGCCGCGGCTCGGGTTAGCTTGCCATCGTACTTGCCGTGCGGATGCTTCTGAAACAATGTCGCGCCAGATTTCGAGGTTCCCCGGCACATGCGGCTCTCCATTGGCGTCGGGATAGAGCGATGTCGTGAAGATCATCAGGTCTGTGCTCGATCGAAACACCGGACGCGCGGGACCCGGTGTCGTGATCTTGCCCTTCAGGGCGTCGTAGAACCTCCGCACTCTTTCCGGCTGCGTCAGATAACGATAGACCGGCCCGTCATTCATACGCATCAGAGCGTCGTAATAGCTCATCAGCCAGCCGTCATCGGTGGTCAGAATCTTCTCGAGAAACGGCCCCGGATTGTTCGGGGATACGCCCACGATCCCCGTCCAGGCTTTCGCCGATCCTGGGACTGCTACGCTGCCGTTCTCAATTCGCAGCATGCCGCCATAAAAATCCAGCACGTTCGCATACAAGCGAAGCCGTTCAGCGGGCATTTGGCGCCGCAGCGTCTCAGCCACCTGATCATCCAAATGAGAAAGCCCAAGATACAAACGGCACAGGGCTGGCTCAGACATAAACGCATCCAGAAAGTCGCGGTTTCCGCCGTTATTGGCGGCGCTCATCCAGTAGCGCGCATCGTATAGCACCGGAACCGGAGTGGGCCCGTAGTTCAGTTCAAACTTATGATTGGCCCGCAGATCTTCTTCGAGTTGCGTCAGCGGAAAACCGGAATCGATTGTAAGAAACGCACGCGTGGGGTTCACCGTCTCAAGCACCAGGTCCGAACCGCAGGCGCCGCGCATACGGTAGCCGAGCACCTTCAGGAGAGCACCCGTCTGTTCGCTATCGCACGCCGGGATTACAATTTTGCGTTCCCCGTTTGTCAACCCTTGGAGTTCGCGCGCCTGCCCCACGTATCGAACAATCAGGCGCAGGTACTCGGTCTGCTGCAGCGCTTCATTCCCGGAGGCTTCGAAGCCGTTCGTCGTCAGATTGCGGGCGAGAGAGGGCAGCAGATCTTCCGGAGCCAGATCGGGCGACAGCGCGGCCATGCGCGCAAAGCTGCTGATTGGACCGGGAATGTCTACGGTCGAGTACGGACGCGCCTGCAGTTTTCGAGCGGAGGCGGCAAACTCCGTACCGCCGGCGTCTTTGTATTGATTCAAATCTGCGCCGAGGTCCGTATGTCGGCCCTCTTCGAGATCGATCAGCACCACTTGTTTCAGCGCCAGCAATTTGCGCGCGGGATCGGTCTCCGCAGCGGCCCATTTCAGGTACGCCGCCCGGCGCATCGGGTCCCCATGACGGTCGAGGAACCGCGCCGTCTGTTCGGCGGCGCCGGGCTCCTCTGCGGACTGATCCAGCAGATTCCGCGCCCCCGGTAAGTCTCCCGCAAACTCGCGCTGCTGGATCTGCTGAGCAAGATTCGGCGCAGCAGCTAGCGGCAAGGCCGCCAGGCAAAGCGCCAAGCAGCCGTTAATCACGCAACCCAGGCAATCGCGCCTGGCTTCAGGAGTCACGATTACATCCCCCAGATGGTTTTTTACTCTAACACTTGTCGACCGACGCTGCCCACATATCCACTAGTCTGTCGATATTAAATAGTACGCCCCGCCGCGCCAGTACGGATGTTCCACTTGTAAAAACTTTGAAATTTTGAGGCTTTGCTCCGACTATCGTCTTGCACCGGGTCACCAGCACCCTCGTTCCGCTCGAACGTGAGAACAAGGCCCACCGCAGGGCACAGACGTCTTATGGGACTGCGTTGGCGCAGACTTGCTCTTCTTGTGCTGGTGCTGTGCGTACTGGCCCCGTCCGTTTATGTTTTCTGGCAGGCTCGGTCCGGGGCGCACTTGGGGCGTCTGCAGGACGACGGATTATACTGGACCGCCGCACACTCGTTAGCCCG
The DNA here is from genome assembly GCA_963795905.1 of uncultured Acidobacteriaceae bacterium. Lineage (GTDB taxonomy): Bacteria > Acidobacteriota > Terriglobia > Bryobacterales > Bryobacteraceae > Bog-105. The sequence goes on from CAWCJG010000009.1 coordinate 141,893, forward strand.
CGACGCGGGATATCGGATTGAGTCGCTGCCAGGTCAGCCCTACCAGACGAAGTATCCTCCGCTATATCCACTGTTGCTCTCAGCTATCTGGCGGTTGGACGCACATTTCCCCGGGAACCTGCGCTGGGCCGTCCTGCTGAACTGGTTTTTCTGGCTCGCCTACCTTGGCGCTTCCATGCTGTGGTTTCGCCGCATGTTCACAAAACCGCTCGCTCGCTGGGCAAGTCTGGTTCTGCTAGCAACCAATGTCTGCGCTATTTTCTACGCACTGCAGATAATGGCCGAAGCGCTATTTGCGGCACTCCTGCTGAGCGCGCTTCTGGCGGCCACGAAGGCGACAGAGGAGGCGCGAGGAACAATATGGGCAGCCGTAGCCGCAATCCTTGGGTCGCTGGCGTTTCTCGCAAAGACGGCCGCTTTGCCAGTGCTGCTCACCATACCGCTGGTGCTTTTTGCGAAAAGGCGGTACGGCCGGGCCGCTGTGTTCCTTGTCTTGTCGGTGCCCGTCGCGGCGGGGTGGATGCTGTGGTCTGCCAATCATCGCCTGCCCACGGCAGATCCGGTGCAACTCTACTACACCGACTACCTCGGCTTCTATCGCGTCACGGTGGGGTGGCACTTGTTTCCACGAATGGTGAGAGGCGATTTCGCCGGTTATCTTCGAGCTTTGACCTCGATGGGGCTCGGGCTACAGAATGCTCCGGTCGCGGCGGATCTTCTCGGGGGCATATTTTGTATCGTCGCTCTCGTGCGCTTGCTGGCCAGGACGGGGTGCTCGCAATTGACGCTGGCTGCAGTCGGCTACGGGGCTCAATTCCTGGTATGGAATTTTCCGCCCGACGAGCGATTTCTTTTTCCGTTCCTGCCGGTGTTCATTGCGGCCATCCTTAGTGAGGTTACGTACTTATATGGCATCCTCTCACGCTCAGCGGGAGGTTGGGCGCGGGTCCCGCTTGGTCTCGCGACAGCAGGTTTCCTGCTGATCTGTTTTGCCAAAGGACTGTTCTGGCAATCTCCGAGTACTTACGAAACGATGGTGCATCTGATCCGGCACGTCGGCAAGCCGCTACCTGAAAAGCGGGACGCCTACGCGTGGCTGGGGATGCATTCGGAGCCAGGGGCCGTGGTAGTCGCCTATGATGATCCGGATGCTTACTTGTACAGTGGCCATCCCGCGATTCGGAACGAGGTGATGCCGCAGTCTTATCTGATGGGTGACCTGACGGCAATAGAAAGTCCCATCACGACGCTGGCTGGATTCGCGCGGGCCCACGCAGCCCGTTATGTGGTGACCGCTCCTGACGATTATGCGATCAACGCGATACTTGGCGATTCCGTACTGCGCGACAGGCTGGTGACAATGAACCCGGGCCTGCGCACGATTTATGACCAGCGCGGTGTTCGCATTTATGCGGTGGAGCACGCGCCCGCTATCCGTAGCAACTAGCCAGTTCCTCGATTGCAGCGAACGGGCTCAGCCATCCCGCTTCACCGGTCGGCACCCGCACCTCAGCAGCGCCCAAGCGCGGTCGCCACTATTGAGGGTTTCAGCGTCCTTGAACGAAATTCCCAATAGAACCAATCGTTTACAGCGGCAAGCAACACTTTTCTCTTGCACCGAAATTGCAAATCGTGATATTAATATTGCAGATTGCTATATGACGGTCGCCGAGAAAGTTCGCCAGCTTCGGCTCATCGAAGGCCAAGTCCGCGGACTGAGCCGCGAAATGACGCAGACGGAGGTAGTCGCCGCAATCAAGACCGAGTTGGGCGGGGCCATCAGCCAGCCGTATCTATCCCAAATTGAAAAGGGACAGCGCCGGCATCTGACGAATACGTCGCGGCTGTTGCTTTCGCGGTTCTTCCGCGTGCACCCCGGCTATTTGGTAGATGACCCGGAAGGCTTCCAAACGGAACTGATCACAGATTTTCAGGAACAGGAAGAAAAGCTCGATCTATGGCTGGTGCAAGGCGCGGAACGTTTTCGCAATGATGCGGCGCTGTCGGCAGCTTTGTTGAAACTGGCGCGGCATGAGGATACGCGCCACTGCATCGTGCTGCTTGGCGCGATGCTGGACGACCCGAAACGGGCCGAGCGTTTCCTGAGCGAATTGCAACTGGCGGGAGGGAATGAAAACCATGAATTGGCCTAACGCTTTTCTTTTCTGTTTCGCGAGCGGAACCCTGTGGGCGTTCGCGGCGATTTTGCTCGGCGGATTGCGCTTCGGACACGTGGGACATCACGGGCATTTTCGCGCCGGTCACACACACGCGGGCCACGGGGCGCACACAGGAAATGCTGGCCAGTCGGTAGTCAAGTCGCATGCTGGCCAGCAGGGCGTCTGGGGACACCTGATCAACCCGAGCTGCCTCGCTGTGTTCCTCGCTTGGTTCGGCGGCGCCGGCTATCTTTTGTTGCGCCATTCGAGCCTTGCGTTCTGGCTGGAGCTCACGATTGCGACCGCGGCCGGCCTGACCGGTGCGATGATCCTGGCTCGTTTTCTTGCTCTCTTGCAAAACCGCGAGCGAGTGATGAACCCGGCCGACTACGAAATGGTTGGAACCTTCGGGCAGGTCGCGGCAGCGATTCGTCCCTCCGGTGTCGGCGAAATTATCTACGTTCGGGACGGCTACCGCCGGGCAGCCCCGGCGCGAAGTGAGGATGGCGTTCCGATTGAGCGCGGATCGGAAGTCATCGTGCTTCGTTACGAAAAAGGAATTGCGTACGTGCGCACCTGGGACGCGATGACCCAGTAGGCGGCAAGCTGTTTATAAAGCCGCGAGGAAGCCATCGCAAGGAGAGCATTTTCAATGTCAAGTGATGTGTTGTATATCGCCGCTGCCAGTGTGTTAGGGCTGATCGTGCTGATGATGGCCGCGGCAACCATTTACCGTAAAGCCGGACCCCATGAGGCCGTCATCGTGTACGGTTTGCGCGGGCCGCGTGTGGTGAAGGGCGGTGGAGCATTCATCCTTCCGATGGTGGAGAATTGCCGCCAGCTTTCACTGCAACTCATGTCGTTCGATGTCGCCCCGCAGCAGGATCTCTATACCAAGCAGGGTGTGTCGGTGAGCGTGGAGGCCGTCGCGCAGATTAAAGTCAAGAGCGACCCCGAGTCCATCCTGACCGCCGCCGAACAATTCCTGACCAAGACCGATCAGGAACGTGAAGGCCTGATTCGATTGGTCATGGAAGGGCACCTGCGTGGCATCATCGGCCAGCTTTCTGTAGAGCAGATCGTTAAGGAGCCGGACATGGTCGGGGAGCGGATGCGCGCCACCTGCGCCGAAGAACTCAGCAAGATGGGCCTCGAGGTGATCTCGTTCACCATCAAGGAAGTTCGCGATAAGAACGAGTACATCAGCAATATGGGCCGGCCGGATATCGTGCGCATTAAGCGAGACGCTGATGTGGCCGCCGCCGAAGCCGAACGCGACACCGCCATTCGTCGAGCCGAGGCATTCCGCGCCGCGGCGGTCGCCAAAGCGCAAGCCGACCAGGAGCGCGTGCTTGCCGAGACCCTGTCGCTCGCTGCCCAGGCCGAGGCCCAGCGCGACCTCGAAATTCGCAAAGCGCAGTACTTCGAAACCACGAAGCGCCAGCAGGCCCAGGCAGACAAGGCATACGACATTCAGGCCAACATCATGCAGCAGCAGGTGATCGCTGAGGCTGTCAAAGTGCGCCAGGTCGAAAAGGAGCAGGAGGTGAAGGTCCAGGAAGCCGAAATCCTGCGCCATGAGAAAGAATTAATCGCCACCGTGCTGAAGAACGCCGAGATCGAACGCCAGCGCATGGAGATGATCGCCGAAGCATCCCGCCGCAAAACCGTGATCGAAGCGGAAGGTTCTGCCGCCGCCACCCGTTTGCAAGGCGAGGCCGAGGCCGAAATCATCCTCAGAAAGGGCGAGGCGGAAGCCAAGGCGATGAACGTGAAGGCCGAAGCGTACCAGGAATGGAACCAGGCCGCAGTCGTCGACAAACTCATCACGGCTATGCCGGAGGTAGTGCGCGCGCTCGCCTCGCCGCTGGCGAATGTTGACAAGATCACCATAGTTTCGACCGGTGACAGCGGTACTGCTGGTATGAACAAGATCACCGGCGACCTGACCCAGATCGCAGCGCAGATTCCCGCGTTGTTTGAAACGCTATCGGGCATGCAAATGTCGGAGCTGCTCGGAAAAGTGAAAACGATCGGACCGAAAGCACGCAATGGAGCTTCTTAATGGCACTGCTCGAACGAGTGACGCTGCTGATCAAAGCCAATCTCAATGATCTGGTTGAGAAGGCGGAACAACCGGAGAAGCTGCTTCGGCAGCTTCTCCTCGACATGCAAAACCAATTTATGCAGGTGAAGACGCAACTCGCCATGGCGATCGCAAACCAGCACCTGTTACAGCAGAAAGAGCGCGAAAACCGAGACACGCACAAACAGTGGCTGCGCAAAGCCGAGCTAGCCGTGGAGAAGGGGCAAGAGGACATGGCGCGTGAGGCAGTGGAACGCGCGCTCACGCATGAAAGCGCCGCCACAAACTTTGCCGAACAGGTGGCGGACCAGTCGACTCAGGTGCAGACGTTGCGAGACGCGCTGCACCGGCTCGAGCTCAAGATGTCGGAGACGCGCGCCAAGTCCGACCTGCTGCTGGCGCAACATAGGAAAGCTCGCCTGGCGGCTCGAGCGGGGCAGTCTCCATCCGGCGCGGTTGTTCCCGAAGCCGAACTGGACCGTGTGCGAGGCAAGGTGGCCGTCGCCGAAGCCGCGCAGGCGGGCACAACTGCTCTGAACGAAGCCACACTCGAGCAGCGCTTCGAAGCCCTGGAGAAGGCCGAGCGAGTGGATCAACTGCTCGAAAGTCTGAAAGCCCGGCTGCGGCAAGCGAGTTAGCCCGACGCTAAGCTCAGACTTAAGCGATGTTCGGAAATAGCCGATCGCTTATGAAGTGACCGGATACAAGCCCGTGCATCGAGCCTGCGTATCAAAGCCGCGGCCGGTCTCGCTTAAGACGCTCCAGTGCCGTTGCGATACCAATCTTCAGCGGCGGCAGGTCGTCTTGATAGACCTTCCAGATCAATGCAAAATCCAACATGTCATACGCATGCCGCAGACGGTTGCCGATCCCACGAATGTCGCGCCACGGAAACCCAGGGCAGAGTTCCTCCGCTTTGGGCCCGAGGCGTTTGGCAGCCTCGCTGATGACGAGCAGCGCGTACTGGCACGTAAAGACGGTTCGCTGATCTTTGGCGACATCCACCGGTGACATCCCGTCCAGGAAACTCTCAATATGGCCGATATGTTCTAGAATGTCTTCTAGGTTCTCGAACGGGTCGTCAAAAGGCAACCACGGCCTCGCGTTCCATATTTGTTCTCACGCGTGGCTTGAGCATCTTCTCCTGGACTAAGTCGACTCTACGCCCAAGAAGATCCGACAGCCTATTTTCCAATCCGACTAGATCAATTAGCGATAGGGAACGGTCGAACTCCGCTACGAGGTCGACATCATTTCCAGCCTCGTCGCGCGCTACAGAACCAAGCAGCGCAACCGCACTATACCGGCGGCCTTCAATTCCGGCGCATGAGCCTGCAGCGTCGCAATCACCTCGTCCCTGTCTACGCGAAGCATGCCATAACTATTCTCGCCTAAGAATCGATGTTAGCCTCAAACAACCTGCGACTCAACGCTTCGGACGCCGGCCGGCAACGTTATCGTGAACCGCGAACCGCGTCCGGCCTGGCTCTCCACCTGGATCTCACCGCCGTGGGCCTTCACGATTGCCGAGACAAAGCTCAGTCCCAAGCCGAGCCCTTTCTCAGGATTCGGATCGGGCACGCGGTAAAACCGGTCGAAGATATGCGGCAGATGATCCGGCGGAATGCCCTGCCCTGAGTCCTGCACAATCAGGCGAACATTCTCTGCGGTGGCCTCCGCCCAGGTCCGGACCCAGCCGCCTTCGGGCGTATATTTGATCGCATTCGATAGCAGATTCGTAATCACGCGCTCCATCTGCGTGCGATCCGCCTCACAGAACACCGGCGCCGGCGAAGGAGTCCACCGCAGCGTTACACCGGCCGCTTCCGCCGGAATCTGAAACTGATCTGCCAGTTCGCCGACCAGTTCGGATAGATCCAGCGCCGATTTGTGCATCGGAATCTGCCCCGACTCCGATTGCGAAAGTAACAACAGAGCGCGCACCAGGTTGGCCAGCCGTTCCACATCCTGCAGTGCGTTCTCAATCGCTTCTTGCAGTTGTTCCTTGCGCGTCGCCGTAAACAATGCAACTTCGAGTTGTCCTTGAATGGCCGTCAGCGGAGTACGCAATTCGTGAGAGACATCCGTCGAAAACTGCCGGATTTGATCGAAGGACGCCTTCAAACGACCGCTCATCTGATTAAAGGAATCGATCAGACGGTCGAGTTCGTCTTCCGCTCCGCGCTTCGCAATTTGCAGTCCCAGATTCGACCCGGTGATGTCTTGGGCCGCTTGCTCAACCTGGTGCAGCGATTTCAAAACCGCGGCCGCCGAGTACCAGCTCACAACCATGCAAAGGATGAGAACCGTTGGAAGGAAGATCAGGAAATTGCGCGTGAATCGGTGCATGATCTGGTGATCCTCGGCCAGGCTGCGGCCCTCGGCGATATACCATCTCGGGCCGCTCCCTTCGCGCATAATGCTTGCCATGATCTGGTACTCAACACCATCCGATCCCCGAATGATAGCGACGGCTGGCTCGTGTGTCACCTTCATTTCCGCAAGCTGCTCGAGAATGCGGTCCTTTGTGAAAAGACCGGCGTGTGTGCCCGCAATGGGGGTACCGTCTTCGCGCGCCTCAAAAAAGATGTTCTGCAAACGTCCGACGTTGGCTTCTTCGTCGGTATCGGATCGGTCGACAAACCAGTAGGGATTCCCCTGGTCGTCGAAGTGCAGATAACCCCGCATCGCGCCAAGCTGTTCCTGCAGCGTCTGCTCGCTTCGGCTTTTCAGGATATTTTCAAGGGTCTTGGTGCCGATGTACCCGACCAGCGCAAGCACCGCCATCAGCACAATGAGGAACGTACCGGCCAACTGAAAACGTAGCGTTTTCAGAAGCCGTCGCAGGCGGATGAACTTCACGCGAAGCACGGCAGGCCCTCTGCCTCAGGCTAACGCTTGTTCGGATGCCGCAGCAGATTGTGCGGCGTCCGGCGCATCCAGCATATATCCAATGCCGCGCACGGTGTGGATCATGCGAGTAGGGAATTTGTCGTCGATCTTGCTCCGCAGATGCCGGATGTAGACATCGACAATATTGGTCAAGTCCGTCGTAGTCCATATCCCAGACATGCTCGACAATCATCGTGCGGCTCAGCGGGCGGCCCCGGTTCCGCATCATGTACTCAAGAATGCTGAACTCTTTCGGCGCCAGTTCGATCACTTCATTGCTGCGCGTGACGCGGCGGCGGATGCAATCGAGAGCTAAGATCGCCCACCTGCAGTTTCTCGGGCGTCGGCTGGCCCCGCCGGAGCAGCACGCGCACCCTGGCAAGCAACTCAACAAACGCGAACGGCTTGACCAGATAGTCGTCGCCACCCTGTTCCAGCCCACGCACCCGGTCATCCACCGAATCGCGCGCGCTCAGAATCAGAACCGGCGGCACCGACTTGCGATTACGGAACCGCTCCAGCACCTGCAAGCCATCCATATCCGGCAGCCCCAGATCGAGTATGACCAGATCGTATTCAGTGGAATGCACACGCTCAACGGCGTCGTTGCCGGTATGGACAACATCCACCGCATATCCCGCGCTCTGCAAACCCCGGGAGAGAAAGTCGGCGATCCGCTTCTCGTCTTCAACTACCAATAACCGCATCTGTTTGTACCGAATCTAGCAGTCGTATCGCGAATGCAGATAATCGCCGGACGCGCGGCTGGTCTGCAGGAGCCGGCGCGGGCAGAAACCACGCTTTCATCTCCTTGAAGCGTGTTTGGCCGATCGGACACGCCGACCATCAGGACCGTCAGAGGACCGTGTAAGCAACGACCTGCGGAACCGTCATGCCCTCCTTCCAGATTCCGAACCAGCGTCCATACACGAGTTCGATATGAACCCAGTAGACGATGAGCGATGTGGTTCCAAATTGCCGCATCAGACTCCATCGTCCGTTCGCGCCGTACTGCACCCATATGTACGCGAGCGCAAGCAGACAGAGCACAAAGCCGAGTTTGATGAAGATCAAGCCCGGGCTATTGATCCAGAAATCGCTCTTTGTATAAATCGTGTACGGCAGGTTCGAAACGTAATGCGCCAGATAGGCGAGTGCCAAGGCCGAGCAGCATCGACCACATCATTAGCCGATGCATGTCCTCCTGTTTGATCACGCGCAGCAGGCTGCCCGCCGCCATGCCAAACGCGAGAAACGATGCCCACGGAAAGAAAGCGAAGTAGTTGCGGATCGGGCGCGACATACGCGCGCACAAACCAGGGAAGGCACGAAAAATTCGACCTGTCCCACGACCGGCGAAAGCCCCGCAATCGCGCATGCCCCGCACGGTGCAGACACGAATTCGCTCAGCCGTCGTGAAGACGGCCATGGGCGTAAGCGCCAGCATCGCGAATCCCATGCAGTTCAGGATGTCGACGCGCAGAATCTGATCGGCCGGGCTGGTGGGAAAACCAAATACATAGAGTTGAAACCGGAACAGGAACGCGATCAGAAACAGATAACGCGACCGTTTAGCGCCGCAATGATCTTCTCCCGAGTGGTCGCTTGCTTGCGTTCCTGCGAGTCCATCAGAAACGCGAACGTGATGCCGGTCAGAAACAAAAAAATTGCAGGCGGCATCCCACCCAGCAACTGCGAAACATGTAGGGTCCCTGGTGCGCAAGTCATTGCGCAGAAAGGAATGAAACGTGTGGCCCTGCAGCATCACCACAGCCGCAAAGCCGCGCGTCCAATCGATGAACGCTAGTCTCCCTGTTCTTCTCTGTCTCCCGGCATCGCACCTCAGCTATTTCTTCTTGCGCCCGCGGGCAGTTTGAACTCCATGGCCCTGTCATGGGAGGATTGATCCTTAAATTGCGTATAGGTTACTTTGCGCCAGTTGCCATTCGGCTTGGTAAGAATTGCTGCTGCACGGGATAAGCCCCGCCTGACGGGATCCAGATTTCGACTTTGTCAGACTGCTGTTTCATGGCGGACTCTTTCGGAACCATGATGAGCTTCGTGGTTTTTTGGCCGTCAACTGTTTCGGGATCCCTATGCGGTAATGTCGTAGTTCTTGGCGAGATCGTTACCAGAAGAGCCGAATCCCAAGAGCAAGATACTGGTTCAGCAACTGCGCTTTCGCGCCGAGATCGTAATCCTGATAGAAGTTGGTCTTCGGGTAGTAGATCAGCAGCTTATTAGCCTGAAAAGAAAGGGTTCGCGTCAATCTTCGCCATTGAAGACATGATCGCGCGTGACGTCCGAGGCGTAAGCCGCTGCATCTCGAGGGTGCCGGGCTCAATGGTGTGGCTGTCGAGCATAGAGACGTATGTATCCATTTCACATCGGGGTAACACCTGAAAGGAAGGTGCAGCCGCTTTCATCGGTCCTGGATGACTTGCCGTGTCGGCGCTAGCAGAGCCAGCTGATCAAGAGCACAAGGCAGGTACCGCAACAGGTAGGCAACAAACCGAGACCGTTGCGCGATGCCCACAAGGCGCGGCTCGGCAATTCGAAAATTCATATCCCAATAATTTAGATGCTCAACCTATGGCTGCGAGTACGCGATAAATCCTTTAATTTCGTGCTCGGCCTCGTCGCGGATAGGTTCAACCCGGCCACGCGCCATTTTCTCCCTGTCTGTTGCGAATCAGCTGCTCTGCATCCGTGAGTCGCTGAGTTCGGGAACATCCCCCAGCAGCTCCGCTGCAATGAAGACCCGGTTCGGTCCATGCAGGGAAGCCATCAACACAAAGCCGCTTCTTTCGGTTGATCGTGAAACCACGACCGCGGGAGTCGCGAAGATGAACATCAGAATCAGCGCGACGACCAGATCGTACTGCCAGGATCCTCTGGGAAAATCCCAGAAAACAAAGCGCTGATCAGACTCGCGGTAAGCCGCGCGGCTTTCCGTCACCAACTAGCTAACATCGCGTTAATACTTTCGCATGACCGCCAGCAGCCGACCCTGGATTTCCAGATCCGGGCGAAACATAAATCGGTGGCATAGATGCGTTGCAGGTTGTAGCCGTACCCGGCCGTCAGCCTCCGGATAGTACCGTTTCAGTGTGGCTTCGGATCCGGCAACCAGTGCCACGACGATCTCGCCGTGCTCACCGTATCCGCCTTTTCGACCAGAACGAAATCCCCATTGCAGATGTGATCTTCGATCATGGAGTCGCCCCGGACTTGCAGCGCAAAGGTGCTCCCCGTTACGAAATCCTGAAAATGCAGCTTTCGCGGTTCGGAATGGCCTCGACCGGGAACCCGCGGCGATGCGCCCGAGCAGCGGCACGACTTGGGCAGTTGCCACCGGACGGCGCGCTTTCTCTTCTGTGTAAGTAGCGCTCCGTAACTTCAAGCGAGCGGCTGTGATTGTAGTTCCGCTTCAAGTAGTGCTTCGACTCAAGCGCCTGCACGTGTTTGTGAACTGTTGCCAGTGAAGCCAAACCCAGTCCGGAAGCGATTTCTTCGTAGCTGGGACTGTAGCCGTGCTCCTTGATGAAGCCATCCAGGAAATCCAGAACTTCTTTTTGTCTCCGCGTGAGCGCCATTCGGGGAGTATTCCCTCCTGTTAATCCAGTATGGGCGAATAAAGAACGAAAATCAAATGGAAAGTCGCGTCCGGTTTATCCCTGGGGCATACTCCGTCCGCCTGGTCCTGTGAAGAAGACCAATTGAGACCTGACCGACACTCTTATTAGAATCGTTCTTGTGGCAAGTGGCGCTCCTGACTGGTGGCGCGAGTTCACCCCTGTCCGATGCCCCGAAATGACTGATCCCGTTCTGCTCTATGTCGAAGACGAAGACGCGGCCGCGTTCCTGCTGGAGACAGCATTGGAAGAAGCCGGCATTCGCGTCCGGCTTTTCCGGGTAGCGGACGGAGAGCAGGCATTGGGCTTCCTGCACAAACGCGGGCCTTACGTCACGGCGCCGACGCCGGATCTCGTGCTGCTCGATCTCAACCTTCCCCGCATCACCGGTCTTCAGATTCTGGCGGAGCTCAAGAAATATGGCGATCTGAGTCAGATTCCCGTAAAGGTCTTTACGTCTTCCCGGCTTCCTGCCGACCGGAAAACGGCCATGGAGCTGGGTGCCCGGGAATATATTGTGAAGCCCGCCGACCTGGATGAATTCATGCGGGTAGTCCGCAATGCATGCATGCCGCTGGCGAATGGGGGCGGCGCGCAATAGCCGGTCGCTCCCCTTAGTTGTAGTTGATACCGCACATGCCGCCCTGGCACATGCCTGAACCGCAGCCGCCGGACGGCGCGCATTCCGCCGCTTTGGGAGCCGCTGAACGAGCCGCAAACGTCGAGTACTGTGTCGTCAGGTGCTCCCGGCCACAGGACGGACAACGCACGGCCTCGGCCTCCGCGCTACGTCTCACTAGCTTTTCAAATTTCGTGCCACAGTCGTCGCAAGCGTATTCGAAGATCGGCATACCCTCAGTTTACGGGAATCCGTAACTCCACGGCTGCGGACTCCGAAATACCATGTGGATATGCAACGCAGAAGTTTTATTCATCTCAGCTTCGCGCTTGCCGGTGGGTCGGCTCTTCTCAAAGGCGCCCGCCTCTCGCAAGGTCAGGTCAAGATAGCTGTTTTCGACAATCAGGGTAAACGGATAGGAGTGCAACGAGTGGACAAAATCGTCAAGACTGAAGAGGAATGGCGGAAACAGCTCACGCCGGAGCAGTTCCAAGTGACCCGGCATGCGGGAACGGAACGCGCCTTCGCCAACAAGTACTGGAACAACCACGAACACGGCATCTACCGTTGTGTCTGTTGCGGCAATGCTTTGTTCTCCTCGGATACAAAGTTTGAGTCCGGCACCGGCTGGCCCAGTTTCTACGCGCCCATCGCAAAAGAGAACGTAGAGACCGATAACGACAACACTTACGGCATGGCGCGCACCGAGGTAAAGTGCGCTCAGTGCGAGGCGCATCTCGGCCATGTTTTTGACGACGGCCCCCGCCCAACTGGCCTGCGATATTGTATGAACTCAGCTTCGCTCGATTTCGTAAAAAGCTGAGGGAGACCTTACATGGCGTTTTGTACGAACTGTGGTACGCAACTGGGCGAGGGTGCACGGTTTTGCTTGAATTGTGGCCTGCCGGCCGGTAGCGCCGCGCCCGCGGGCGGCGGTTACACTGCCCCTGGCGCCACTTACTATCCGCCCGCGCCCCCGGTTGAGCCGCTCAAGTACGACATCGAAGGGCATAACCTGCAGATCGCCCGCGTACACCTCCAACCGGGTCAAGAGATTTACGCCGAAGCTGGCCGCATGATCTACAAGTCCGCTAACGTCGATTGGCAGACGCGCATGAGCGGACAATCGCTCGGCCAGAAGATCCTGGGCGCCATCAAGCGCAAACTGATGGGCGAATCCCTTTTCTTCACCTATTTCCAATCCACCGGCGGTCCCGGTGAAGTCGGGTTTGCCGGCAACTATCCTGGCAAGATCCAGGTCTTTGAACTGGCGCCGGGGCAGATCATCATGGTGCAGCGCGACGGGCTGCTCTTCGCCCAGAGTTCCGTTAACCTTGACATCGCAACGGTGCAGAAGATGGGCGCCGGTTTGTTCGGCGGCGAAGGGTTCATTCTGCAAAAGCTGACCGGCCCCGGAACCGTGTTCGTACACGCGGGCGGCGATCATGTGGACTTCACGCTTGGACCCGGCGAAGTTCTGCAGGTCCAGACGGGCCATCTGGTGGCATTCGAGCCATCTGTCAATTACGACATTCAAATGGTCGGCAATATCCGGACCGCTATCTTCGGCGGCGAAGGCTTGTTCCTCACCACGCTTGACCGGCCCCGGACGCGTCATTCTGCAAAGTATGACTCTCGAGCGCCTGCGCCGCGAGCTCTCGATGGGCGAACACGCCACCGCTGGCGAGGAAAAAAATCCCCTCAGCGCCATCGCACGCGGCGATTTCGGCAGCTTCTTCTCCAGCGACAGTTAGTGCTCGGGATAAGGGGCTTTCTCCATTTCGGGCGAGCGCCGCGGGCCCCTTCGCGGCGGTTCTGACAAAGGTGAAATCCGCCATTCAAGAAGAGTAGTCGGGCGTGCGACACATCTCGACATAGACCTCGTCGCTTGCCGACACCACAAACCCAAGCCGCCGGTACAGCCCAAAGGCCCGCTCATTCGTCCGCGCAACCGTCAAACAAACGGGCCTACCCGCCTCGCCGGCTCGCCGAATCACAGACCGCAGCACATGCGTGCCGATCCCGCGGCCTTGCTGTTCGGGCAGCAAAGCGAGGTCGATAACGCGTACGGAATTTTCGCTCTCATCCAGCCACAAGCGTCCCGCCGTCTGCCCACCCGCCACAATCACAAACTCCTGTGATGCGGGATACCGTTGCCGGTAACTCGATGCGCTGCGCGTTGCATTGCATCCGCAGCAGTGCATCCAGTTCTTTGGGCGGAAGGGGCAGCAACGTAAACTGCTGCCCATGCGTGTGCGCGTACAACTGAAACAGGAACGGCTCGTCGGATGCTTCAGCGAGCCGCAGTTCGAAGGGCGGCGCGGTCAACTGCGTGACGGGTATATGCCATTCAGGGCGATGATGAAGTTCACGCACAGGTAAGGTTGCACGTTGTTATGCGGCTGGCTATTACCGCTCATGCCGATGAACCCGTTGTTGAACTGCGAGTCGGGATTGCCGGTGTTGTAAATCGACGTCCCGCCTGCATTTCCAGGGTAACCGCTTGAGGGACGCGGCGCGTTTGCCTGGGGGCCGCTCACCACATTCGCCTGATGATTATGCTGCGGCATCTGCTGCGTCGTGAGCGTGACGTTCTCGTTCCCGCCCTGCTGGCCGATGTTGTAAGGGCTCAGTCCTGGGCCTTGCCCCTGATGGATCGGAACTCTGCTCTGCAGATTCGGCAAGGCGAAAGTGCTCACGCCGTCGCCGCCGTAATAGGTGCCGAGCAACGAAAACAGCGCCGTGTTCTGCGAGATCGACAATAGCTGGCCATTGCATAGCGCCCAACCTACAGGCGCGAAATTAAACCCGACGATACGAATTTCACCGATGAAGGGGTCGGCCATAGAACTCTCCTTTAGAGTCTTTCAATGTTTGGAATTGGTACTGCGCTCTAAACAGTACTAGACAACGGGTCTACTTTTCAATAAACACCGGCAAGTGTTTTGAGGAATATTTATTTCCCCCGTTTTTTGAGTTATGATGAAACGCTTCAATAAATTAGGACGTCGCCGGCACGTCGTGCGTACGACCGGCGCCGGAGGTCTTTAGTGCGACGTAGACTTGTCTTCATCGCGGCGTTAGCCGCGACCTATGCGGCTTCTTCCCCCTCGCTGCAGGGCCAAACGACTTTCACCAGTGGTTCCGGGATTACCGATACGACTAGCTCAGCGAACGACGCTGTCGGCTGGACCTCCATCACAGTGCCCGCAAATGCCTTTCCGGGCGGCACCACGATCGCGCACATCACGGTAACGCTCACGAATTGGAGCGAACCGAACGGGTACGGACTGAACCGGGAATTTATCTTGCAAGCTCCGAGCGGGCAAACGTTCGAGTTCATCGGGAACGTCACTGGTGATAACGGCGGCGCCGCTTCCAGTGCGACGTACACGCTCGACGACAGTGCGGCGACACTACTTCCGAACACCGGATTTGCCGGCAATATGCCAGCGAGCGGAACCTACAAGCCGGATGTTTCCACCTCCAATTCGAACTTTGGCCAAGTGTGCGAAAACTTCCCTGCCTCACCGGCCTTCGAACCGTCTTCGGGCGTCCCAACGTACGATGCGGGAAGCAACACCAATTGCGCTCAGCAAACCACAAAAGGTACGTTTGGAAGCGTATTCAACGGCCTATCGCCATTTGGCACCTGGACAGTCTGGATGGCCCTTCCATTCACTGGCGGAGGGTCTGCGAGCGTACAAAGCGCAGCGATCACGATCACGCCGGCTGTGGCAGCCAGCACGACCACAGCAGTCTCCACATCGTCGCCCAATGCCGAGACGTTCGCTGGTATGAGCGTGACGTTTACCGCCACCGTGACCAGTAGCGGCTCGACCCCTACGGGCACAGTTGCATTCCAGGACGGAAACAACGCGATTCCCGGCTGCGGCGCGGTAGTCCTCAGCAGCGGTCAGGCCGTGTGTAGTACCGCGCTCAGCGGCGAAGGCACTCACACCATCACCGCAACTTACAGCGGGAATTCTAATTTCAACACCAGCAGTGGAACGGTCAACGAGTTCATTGACAATCAGACGGTACAAACCGGCAGTGCATTCTGTAACAACGGCACGATCACTTTGAATGAGGCCGGTAACGGCGGGACGTTTCCGGGTAGCCCATATCCGCAGCATGTCTTTGTTTCCAGTCTCACGGGCAGCATTACGGGTTTGACGTTGACGCTGCAGAATGTAAATGCCGACCTCTTCCCCTTGCGTGTCCTGTTAGTTGGTCCTGCGGGAGATAAGTTCGTAGCGTTGTCCGGTACCGGCAACGATGCCCCTCAAAACTTCGTGGGCAATTTGGTTTTGAGTGACAACGGCGGCAGTCTTGTTCCCGCGGGAACCGATCCCACGCCCGGCGTTCCCTATTTGCCCACGGATTATACGAGCAGCATTGCTTTCCCGGCCCCCGCTCCTGTCGGTCCGTATAAGACGCCAGGCACTGTTGGTTCCGATACCTTCGCAGCCACATTCGCACAGGAACCGGTCAACGATCCGAACAACGACAAATGGAGTCTGTTCGTAGCCTTCAATGGTGGCGTAGGCGTAACGCAGACAATCGGGGGCTACTGCCTCGCCTTCACAACCAGCAATCTCCCGGCAACCACCACAACCATCCAAGCGAGTCCGCAGATGCAGGCGAACACCGGTCAAGCGGTTACGTTCACCGCAACGGTGACCAGCGGCGGCAACCCGGTCACGCAGGGCACGGTTAAATTCGAAGAGAGCGGCAATGTATTGTCCGGCCCGACCGCCCTCAACGGCAGCGGCCAGGCTATCTTCCAAACATCCAGCCTTTCGGAAGGCATTCACAATGTCGAGGCGATCTATAGCGGCGTACCGAACGCCTTCAACGTCAGTTCGGCGACGGTGACGGAAGAGATCGATACTCCAACCACAACACCGCAGGCAGGCCAATTTTGCAATCCGGGCGGGCTGGTCATGGGCACAACGGTCAACAGTTCCGGAGAAACCGCCGCTCCGTATCCATCGCGGATCAACGTGAGCGGGGTAGCCGGGACCATCCAGTCCGTGAACCTTGCGCTCAACGGCGTCACCATGAATGACCCGATCTTTTCGATCATGATGTTAGAGGGACCCACAGGCACAAACATTGTGTTCTGGGACGACGCCGGAGGCTCCAATCCCGTCACCTCTCCCATCAATATCCTGTTCGGTGATTCGGCCCAGACCCAGCTTGGCGTAGATCAGACGCCAACGAGCGGGTCTTATCAGCCGACCGCGAACGCGGACGATCCGCCGTTTAGCTTCCCGGCAACAACGATTGCCAACCAACCCCCGGCCGCTAGCTACGCCGCGCCTCTCGGAACCCAAACCTTTGCGTCAGCATTCCAGAGCGCCCCGCCTGACGGGTACTGGTCGCTGTTCTGGATTAACCGGCCTGGTGACCTGCCCGCCTCGATCAGCAACTGGTGCGTGAACATCGTCAACAATCCGCCGGTCGTAAGGGTCGCAAGCAGCCATACAGGCTCGTTTACGCAGGGCGACACCTCTGATACCTACACGATCACGGTGGCCAACCCGAGTGGTCCTGGCTCAACAGCCGGGACAATGACCTTGACGGACACGCTGCCTTCCGGGATGAGCGCTGTTTCCATGAGTCAGACCGCCGGTGGAACAGGTTCAGACTGGAGTTGCACTGGCAACACTTGCACCCGTACGAGCCCGATGGCGCCGGGCGAAACCGACACCATCACGCTGACAGTAGGCGTCGGCTACAGCACAGCGTCGGGAACCAATGCGGTCACGAATAGCGTCTCCGTCACGGGCGGCGGCATTGCTGCTCCGGCAACCGGTAGCGATCCCACCACGATCATCCCGGCTCCTATCCAGGTGACCTTCGGCACCAATCCATCGGGACTCATCTACACGGTTGACGGGACGCCTTACTCGGCTGGCACAGTGCTGAGCCTGACCAACGGGTCCACGCATACCATCGCCACCACTTCTCCGCAAGGTTCGAACGGAACCAGAGAAACATTTGCAAGCTGGTCCGATGGCGGCGCGCTTTCGCACCAGATCACCATCTCCAGCACCAACGGAACAGCCAGCTACACCGCAACCTTCAACACTTCCTATCTGTTGACCACTGCGGTCAATGCCAGTGCGGATGGCGGTGTGACTGCCAATCCTCTATCGCCCACCGGCGACGCCTACTATGCGGCAGGCACAGTCGTCACACTGACCGCGACGGCTAACACCGGCTACTCCTTCTCGAACTGGGCCGGCACGACGAACAGTTCCACCAATCCCTTACTGGTCACAATGAACGGCCCGACGTCCGAGACCGCGAATTTCGTCGTCAACAACGTCAATGTGACGGTCGGGACGAATATCGCCGGCCTGTCGTTCACCGTTGATACCGTCGCGTATACCTCGCCCCAGAACTTCACCTGGCAGGTCGGCTCGAATCACACCATCGCCACTACGTCGCCGCAAGGCTCGAACGGAACGCGCTACAGCTTCGCGAGTTGGTCCGATATCGGAGCCATTTCGCATGCCGTCACCGCCTCTTCGAGTACAACCTCGTATCTGGCGACCTTCAACACTTCCTATCTGTTGACCACTGCGGTGAACGCGAGTGCGGATGGCAGTGTGACTGCCAATCCTCCGTCGCCCACGAGTGACGGCTACTACGCGGCAGGCACCCCGGTCACGCTTACGGCGACCGCAAACACCGGCTACTCCTTCTCGAACTGGACCGGCACGACGAACAGTTCCACCAATCCCTTGCCGGTCACGATGAACAGTCCGGTTTCCGAGACCGCAAACTTCGTCGTCAACAACCTCAATGTGACGGTCGGGACAAACGTCGCCGGCGTGTCGTTCACGATTGACAACGTCGCCTATACATCAACCCAGAACTTCACCTGGCAGGCCGGCTCGAGTCACACCATCGCCACCACTTCGCCGCAGGGCTCGAACGGAACGCGCTACACCTTCGCAAGTTGGTCCGATAGCGGAGCCATTTCGCATATCGTCACCGCATCCTCGAGCACAACCTCGTATGTGGCGACCTTCAACACGTCTTATCTGCTGACCACGCTGGTGAGTCCGCCGGCCAGCGGCGCCGTAACTCCGGGCGTCGCCTCGCCTACCGGCGACGGCTATTATCCTGCCGGCACGCCCGTTGAGCTTACCGCCGGGCCGGCACCCACCTACGCGTTCACGAGTTGGAGCGGCAGCGCCGACTTGTCGAGCACGACTGCTAATCCCACCACCGTCACCATGAACGCGCCCGAGATCGTAACTGCGAACTTCACGCTTACGTACGTAGGGATCGGCGGCCAAGTCTCCGTAACCGAGAACGGCCTGCTCTACAGTCCCCTGCTACCGAATCCGGGAGGCGGCAGTCCAGGTGGGGGAACGACGACGTTCACCATAACCAATACCAGCGGCCAGACGATCAGCGGGCCGATTCAGTTATTGCTGACGAACTTGCCTTCGGGCGTCACCGGGGCGAACAACGCGGGGACCTTCAGCGGTAATCCCTTCTGGACTTCGGCGAACGCAGCCGGCCTCTCGCCAGGGGCGTCGCTCACCATCGTCGTGCAACTGAACTACGCCGCGACTACAGCGGTATCGACAACGCCGGCAGTTTACACGGGGAGTCTGTAAATGAAGCGCACAAATCGACGACTCACCCTACTGTCCGCCGGCATTCTGGCAACGTTCGCTTTGGCGCAATCGGCGGCAGCGCAAAGCACTGGTTACCTCGTCACCGTCAATACCAGCTCGGTTACAGGCCAGACGGGAACAATGGATCTGCAGTTCAATGCAGGCGCGCTGAACACCCAGAACGCGTGCGTTTCCGTCAGTAACTTCATAACTGACGGCACACTCAACGGAACGGCCGCTACGGCCGGCAGCGTCACCGGAACCCTCGCATCTACGCTGACCATCAACAACGGTCCCGGCGGCTGCACCACACCGGCCACCTATACATCCTCGGTCGTCAACGACTACAGTCAGCCGATCACGTTTGGCGCCACCTTGTCGTTCTTCGTCGCGCTCAATGGCCCGGCCGTTACTTCGCCCGCAGGCAATAATAATGGCAATTCAGGCAGCAGCTTCGGCATCGACTTCACGGTCAATGGCGCCTCCGCGCTGAGCACCGACGTGAGCAATTTCGCAGGAGTGATCACGGTCAACCCCGATGGCTCCATCACCACAACCGGCCTGCCCGGACCCAATGGACCCTCCGTGGTCACCATTCAGGCAGCCCAACTCGTCACCGTCACCACAGCGCCGTCCGGGCTGAGTTTCTCGGTCGACAACACCACTTACTCGACATCGCAGACGTTCGCGTGGGCAATTGGCAGCCAGCACACGCTAGCAGTCACGTCTCCCCAAGGCTCGAACGGAACTCGGGAAACGTTTTCGAGTTGGTCCGATGGAAACACGACCGCGACCGATACGGTTACGGTCACGGCTGGCGTCACCACTTACACGGCCAGCTTCAACACCTCATATCTACTGACCACCAGCGTGAGCCCGTCGACTGCCGATGGTTCCGTGGGCATCAGTCCTGCCTCTCCGACGAACGATGGCTACTACCCGGCCAGCACTCCAGTCACTCTCACCGCGACTGGCAATACCGGATACGCGTTCTCGAATTGGACGGGAACCACAGCGAGTTCCACGAATCCGCTCGTAATCAACATGACGGGGCCGATGGCCGAAACGGCCAACTTCGTCGTCAATTCCGTCCAGGTGACTATCGGCACCGCGCCGTCCGGTCTGCTCGTAAGCGTCGATGGCGGGGCCTCGCAGCCCGCACCCGTTCAGGTGACGTGGCAAGTCGGCACAAACCACACGATCGCGACCACATCCCCGCAAGGCTCTAACGGAACCCGTTACACGTTCTCCGGTTGGTCCGATGCAGGCGCCATTTCCCATCAGGTAACCGCGTCCTCTTCTGTCACCAGCTACACAGCCAGCTTCGGCACTTCTTATCTCGTCACGGCAGCCGTATCTCCGACGGGCAGCGGTACCGTCGGCGTCAGCGCACCGTCTCCCACCGGGGACGGCTACTATCCCGCTGCAACGAAATTAACGCTCACCGCAAACCCGGCGGCGAATTACAAATTCTCGGCCTGGACCGGCACGGTGGCGAGTTCCACGAATCCGCTCAGCGTAACCGTTAACGGACCCATTAGCGAAACCGCCAACTTTGTGCTGAACAACGTGCAGATCACGATCGGGACCGCCCCATCTGGACTGCTGGTCCGTGTCGATAACGGAACAGCCCAAGCGGCCCCCGTAGTAGTGAACTGGACCATAGGAACGCCGCACACCATCGCGGCCGTCTCGCCGCAAGGATCGAGCGGTACTCAATACACCTTCGCAAGTTGGAGTGATGGAGGAGCAGTCTCGCACGGAGTCACCGCTTCGACAGCCGTCACCCTGTACACCGCAACCTTCAACACCTCCTACTTGTTGACGACTGCCGTCAATCCTCCCGGCGCCGGAACGGTAACTCCAGCATCAGGCACTTACTATCCGGCCAACACGGTCGTCCCGCTGAAAGCTGCGCCGAACAACGGGTACAAGTTCCAGAAATGGACCGGCCCCGTGGCGAACGCAAGCTCGGCATCCACCACCGTCACCATGACGGGACCTGAGACCGTTACGGCTCAATTCACAGAAGGGCCCACCTTCCTGCTCGGCACGATCGTCGCAGAGCGCGGCCCGATGAGTAACCGCCAATGGACAATCGGCATCCTGAATTTCGGCCCCGGAGCCGCCAACAACGCGCAGATCACAAGCTTCAGCTTGGTCCAGATACGAGGAGCGAAATGCACCCCGGTAGTGACTACTCCAATGCCCGCGGCATTTGGAAATCTTAGTCCGGGCGGCACGGCGGAAACGACCGTTCACGTCAACTTCGGAAGTTGCGCGGCAGACACGCGGTTCGCCGTGAATGCGCACCTCTCCGCGAACAGCGGCAAGGCAGAGGGCTTCCTGATCGTAAATCTCCAGGAGCCCTAGACTGCCGTAAGTCGCACCTTCATCTTCACAACGCCGGGCGCTTTTCGCCCGGCGTTTTCTTTTCTATCTCCGCGAAGGCGAGACCAAAGGTAATTGAGCCGCTCAAATGAGCGTCCGAACATCGACGTTCTGCAAAATCAGTCCGCATCGCTCGAAAACTGAGGCGCGAGGGTCACCGAGTGAGCGCCACACGGCCGCGCGAACCACGAATGAGGCGGTACCGGGCGATTCGTAGAAGATGTGCTGACAGCAGAGCTCCCAAACCATCCAAATGCGTGATATCTTGATTCGGAAACGTTAACTTTCGATCATTCACACAGGAGTCGGGTAGCCTGATGGGCTTAGCTGGTATATCGGCGCCTCATTCCAAAGGGGCCGCTCGTGAGATTGCTGGACAACGAGAGGAACTGGTGCGCCGCGTGGCCGCCAGCAGCACCTTCGAAAGGGCGCCTCGCCTTACAGCTTTCTTCCTGTACATATGCCAGTGTGCAATCGATGGCCGGCCAGAAGCGGTGACCGAAACCCAAATCGCGATTCACGTCTATGGTCGCTCGCCGGACTACAACCCGAACGAAGACAATGTCGTCCGCTCGCAAGCCCGGCTGCTGCGGATGAAATTGGAACTGCACTTCGCAAAGGAGGGCAAGCACGAGCCGATTGTCATCCTGATTCCCAAGGGCCGTTACCTGCCGGTGTTCGAGAGTCGTTCTGACCACTTAACGACCGAGGACCTGGCCCAGCCAGCGCCCGAGGCAAAGCCGCGTCGCGTTCTGCCCATTCGGGCCGGAGTAGCCGTGCTGTTCGTCATCCTGGTTGCGTTGCTCGGCTATGTCCTGTTCAACTCCAGATCTGCAGTGCCGCCCTACTCTCAAGGGCCGGCGCCTTCACTGGCCCACCCAGCGCGGACGGAAGCTGGTCAGTTGCCCGGGAGTCAGCGGGTTATGTTACCCGCCGCCGCCGAGGTTCACATCGCCGCCGGTCACATGGGCGCTCCATTTGTCGACATCTGGGGCCGCCGTTGGGACACGGATCGATACTATGACGGCGGCGTTACGCGCTCAGGACCGAGGCATTTTTTCCCGCCTGTCGCCGATGGACGCCTCTTTCAAAGCATGCGAGAAGCCGTCTCGGGGGATATGATGGTGCCCCAATCGCAGCGTGAGTTCCGCTACAACATCCCGGTACGCCCTGGGGTCTACGAACTGAGACTGTATTTCGCCGATCCGGGGAGGCAGCCGGATGTGGATAGCACAGAAGACGCGCAAAATGAGCGCCATTTTCAGGTAAACCTGAACGGACATCCACTGTTGGAAGAATTCGACCCAATTGCGGATGCCGGGTCCTCCGCAGTGGACGTCCGCGTTTTCAAGGATGTGAGTTCTTCAGACGGCTTGATTCATTTGGAGTTCCTTTCCATGTGGGGTAAGGGCGCTTTCGTGAGCGCGGTGGAACTAACGCCCGGTACGCCCGGCAAACTCAGGCCGATCCGGATAAGCGCGCAAACGTCCAACCTTGTGGATGCGGCCGGAACACGCTGGAGTGGAGACAACTACTTCATCGAGGGACGCACTGCGGGCTTTGGCGGCCCCAAGGCGGGCGCGAACATTCCTGCTCCTTACACCCTTGAACGGATCGGCAACTTCAGCTATGCCATTCCCGTTGCTCCTGGAAGCTACACGGTGAGGCTCCACTTTATGGAGTCGTTCTTCAGTCCCACCATCCCGATCGCGTTCTGCCACGGGGCGGGCTGCCGGGTCTTCGACGTCAGCTGCAATGGAAGCATGCTCCTGCAGGATTTCGACATCAACCAGGCTGCCGGTGGGCCCTTCCGGCCCGTGGTTCGCGAATTTCGGGGGCTGCATCCAAATGGCCAGGGCAAGCTACTGCTGTCTTTCTCCCCGCGCGTCAATTACGCCGAGGTCCGGGCCATAGAAGTAATTGACGAAGCGAAGTAGCTCTAGCCTGCCCCTTCTCAGCCGCGCCGTTCATCCTTTCAGATCTGACAGGCTAGTCCACCACCCGTTTGCCCGTGCACGTTACAACCACATCCGCCCTTGCTTACCCACCGTGCTCGCTTGAGGTAACGTTCGCAAACAACGCCCATTTTCGGAGATTTCGACCGTGAAGCACGGTGGTAACCACCGTGATACCCCCTTTTGCACTCGTACCTGACGCTGATTAAATTCACTTGATTCAGGGTTAGGGGTCTTTGTGAAAGGTAGTCCGAACGTGAGTATGCTGTACCGACAGATGCTCCCTGCGGGATACCGCAAACCCTTGAATTTTTCAACGAAAACATTTGAGGAGATTAGGTATGCGAACGGTACTTTTTGAAATACGCACGCACAATCTGCTGCGAACATTTGCGTTAGTCACGCTATGCTTCGCCCTCCTGGGCACGGCAGCGTACGCTCAGGGAACGGGGAGCATCGTAGGAACAGTAACCGATAGCTCGGGTGCGGTCGTTCCAAACGTTAACATCACGATCACGGACACGAACACGGGCTTTGTCCGCTCAACCACCAGCAACGGCTCGGGCGCCTATGCCGCCCCCGAACTCCCGATTGGACAATACCAGGTCCGCGTGGAGGCGCCAGGCTTCAAAACGTACGAGCAGAACGGCATAACCCTCAACGTCGAAGCCACGGTGCGGACTGACATCCAACTACAGGTCGGAGAGGTGCACGAAAACGTCACCGTCGAGGCCAATGCGGTCCAGGTGCAATCGGAAACGAGCGAGGTCAGCCAGACCGTCAGTGACACGGAAATCTCCCAGCTCGCCACGAACGGACGTAACGTGCTCCAGTTGACGACACTGTTGCCCGGTGCGGCATCTCAGATGCCGGACTTCGATTCCCCGGTTGCGCAGTTTCAGAGCCACAGCGTTAACTTCAATGGCCAGCGATCAGATCACAATAACTGGCTCATCGACGGTGGCGAAGCGTATGACCGCGGGGGCGGCGGCATCTTACTCGTTTCGCCGTCTCAGGATTCGCTCCAGGAATTTAAGGTAATCACCAGCAACTACGCCGCCGATCTGGGCGACTCATCGGGCGGCATGATCAGCATGTCGGTTAAGAGCGGAACCAAGGACTTCCACGGCAGCGCCTGGGAGTACATGCGCAATGACGCTCTGGACGCCTATTCGTACTTCTCGAAGCAGTCAAGTCCCGTCACGAAACCCGAACTCCGCTATAACACGTTCGGATTCAATATCGGAGGCCCGGTATTGTTCAAATCGCACGACCCGAAGACTTTCTTCTTTTACAACCAGGAATGGCGCCGGGAGATCAACGGGAACCAGACCTTGGCTTCGGCGCCCACTGCGTCCCAGTATGCGGGCAACATGACTGGCCTGGGCACCGTTGCCGTGCCCAACACGACCGACCCAGCCGCGATCGCAAAGTTCGCCGCGTACGGTTTGAAGCCAGGCCAACTTTTTCCGAACGACACCATTCCCGCCGGTCTGATCGATCCGAGTGCCGCTGCCTTCCTGAAGGCCGGGATCTTCGAGACGCCCAACACCGCGAACGGGCTCTTCTACGCTTCGACGAACCAAGCGACCTACTATCGCGAGGAAACAGCCCGGGTCGACCACCAGTTCACGGATAAGCTGTCAGCCTTTGCTCACCTTATTTGGGATTCCGGCTCGCAGGCGCAAGGCACTCCGACCTGGACCGGGACCACCTTCCCGACCATTGGTTCGCTCGAAACGGTCCCTTCATGGGCCGCCGTCGTGCATGCCACCTATACCATCAGTCCCAGCATTGTGAATGAGGCTGCTTTCAACATGAACGGGAATAACATCACGATTGCAGACACAGGCAAGTTCATTCAGCCTTCGGGCTGGGCGGCAAACCCGCTTTTCCCTGGTGTGAACACAGCGAAAAAAATGCCGTCGCTCTTCATCAGTGGCGGCGACATCGGCATCACCTACGATCCCGGCGATTGGCCTTGGAGCAATACATGGCGCAGCTATCAATACAAAGACGACCTCTCGTGGACGCATGGCACCCATTACTTGAAATTTGGCGGCGCCTTATTGCACACCCACAAGAATCAGCAGACCTTTGTAAACATTGCAGGAAGCTATAACTTCAATGGGTCCGCCACGGCCGAACCGGGTGTGCCGGGTACAGGCGTCGGTCTGGCCGATTTCCTGCTGGGCGATGCTTCAAGTTACAGCCAGACACAGTTAGAGGATTTCGTCTCCATATCCTTCAACACGATTTCCGCCTATGCGATGGACGATTGGCATATTACACACCGGCTGACGCTGAACTTGGGCCTCCGCTGGGAAGGACTCCCGCACGCCTATGATACAAACGACCGGGCGTCGAATTTCTACCCGAATCTTTATAACTCGGCCAATGCACCGGTGTTCCTGCCGGGTGGCGCTTTAGATACAAGCGGTCCCGGGTTCACTACAGTTTCCGGTGTCAAGTTATCGAGCGTTCCGTTTTATTTGAACGGTGTTGGACTCGCCGGGCGCAATGGAATCCCGCAGGGTCTGGTGAACAACACCTGGGATACCTTCGCCCCCCGGCTTGGTTTTGCCTACGATCTTACCGGATCAGGGAAGACCGTTCTTCGCGGCGGCGCCGGAATCTTCTATGAGCGCCTCGCTGGCAACGAAGAGTACAACATGGGCAGCAACCCGCCGTTCACCAACAGCGGCACGACCTATAACTTATACATGGATAACACCACGGCCAGTTGGCTCACCGGGCAAGGGGCTGGGACCTCGCCCACAACGCCGCAAGGTCTCACAGCTATACAGCAAAACTACAAAATACCGACGACTTATCAGTGGAACTTAGGAATTCAGCGGCAGTTGACCGGCAATGCCGTGATGAGCCTGGCCTATGTGGGTAATGAAGCGGATCATCAGTCGGAAACGGTCGATATCAACACTCTGCCGTCGAACTCGCCGTATCGTTTGAACGTCTGCGGCGGCAGTTGTGGTTACAGCGGCCCCAACGCCAATGCTAACCCGAACTACTACCGGCAGTATCTTGGATATGGCAGCATCAACATGGTGCAAAACGAGGGTAACTCCAATTACAACTCGTTACAGGCCAGTATTCGCGCCACGGCTTGGAAAAACCTGACACTGACGGGATCTTACACCTACTCGCATGCATTCGACCTCGTCGACGGCGATCTCTTCACTAACGTCTCCGACCCATTTAACGCTCATTATGATTACGGCCCGGCTGGTTTCGATAGACGGCACATCGCAACCTTTAGCTTTGTGTACAACCTGCCGTTTTTCCGGCAATCTAACCATTTTGTGAAATCCACAGTCGGTGGATGGACCCTTTCCGGCATAGCGCTTTTCCAGACCGGAAATCCGATCACCATTGGTTCCGCGACTAACGAATTGGGTTATGGCGGGAACACGAGCAACCGCGCTAACGAGATCGCACCCGTTACCTACCCCAACACTGCCGCCGAATGGTTCAGTGTCTCGTCATTTGCGAATCCCGGCCCGCTCCAATGGGGCGATTCGGCCAGGGGCTCAGTGATCGGGCCTGGCCGCCAAAACTGGAACATATCGATGTACAAAACCTTCCAGTTCACGGAAAAGCTCGGGTTCGAATTCCGGGCGGAAAGCTTTAACACGTTTAACCACACGCAGTTCACCTCCGTGAACACATCCATCAACAGTGGGACGTTTGGACAAATTAACGGAACTGCCGATCCTCGTACGTTCCAACTCGGAGCGAGACTCATGTTCTGACCCGCACACGCGGCAGGTCAGCATCCCTGGCGTACGGGAGCAACACGTACGCCAGGGGCACCCACGCGATGTTTGATCGCGGTCATCGCATCGGAGTGGCGAGCGAAGCGACCTGTGGCGAAAAAGGAAGGAGGATTTAGTCTGGAGGATTTAGTCTAAGACTTAACTGGTCGGGCCGCCGGGATTTGAACCCGGGACCTCTTGCACCCCAAGCAAGCGCGCTAGCCAGGCTGCGCCACGGCCCGAATCTCTTTGAGTTTAGCGCACGTTCCCGGCGGCCTCTCGCTGCCGCCGGTCCGCCACAATCGTGACTTCCATGTCCGGGGCTAAACCAACCACTCGATTCACCAGCGAGTTGCCCCGCAGCCGGTCCATGCTGGTTCCCATCACGCGGGGCAAAAAGATTTGGCGCGCTTTTTGCAGCCGCGCAAACTCCACCAGAGCCTGCGCCGGATCCCGCCCCGTCAGCACCGCCGTGTCGATGTGCATCTTGCTTGCGAAGTCCAGATGACGTTCGGTCGGCTCACGCTTGGCGGGCGGCAAACTGGCAATGCCCCCGTCGTCCGTCACGCACACGGCAAAACATTTCGCGTGGATCACGTCCGCTACGCGCCGACCGCGCCGGATCAGCATTGCCGTAGAGGGATCATCGCTCACGTAAATGACTACCGCATCCTCCAGCCGCCGCGGCGTGTACGCAAAAATGTGGTCCGCCGGCGCGGTCGCATCCTCCAACGGAGCCGGCGTCTCCTGGCCAAGCCGTTCCTCCACCTCGTGCGCGGTTTGTCGTAGCGCCATTTCCCGGAGCGCGACCAGCGTCGATTCCTTGAAGAAGTTCTCCATCGCTCGGCGCGCCTTGTCGGGTGGATACACCACACCGCGCTCCAGACGATTCAGCAGCGCGCGCGGAGTCAAGTCGACCATCACCACTTCGTCCGCTTGCTTCACCACCCAGTCGGGAATGGTCTCGCGCACCTTGATTCCCGTAAACTGCAGCATCTGATCGTTCAGGCTTTCGAGGTGCTGCACGTTCATCGTCGTCAGGACGTCTATTCCCTGGTCGAGGATGTACAGCACGTCTTCCCAGCGCTTCTCACGCGCCGACCCCGGCACATTCGTATGCGGGAATTCGTCGACGACCGCGACACACGGACGCCGCGACACGATGGCATCTGTATCCATTTCCTCGAACATCGAACCGCGGTAATTGACCTTCTTGCGTGGAATCATTTCCATGCCTTCGGTTTTCGCGATCGTGTCCTTGCGGCCGTGCGGCTCGAAATATCCGATCACGACGTCGGTTCCGCCCGCCTTCATGCACTGGGCTTCTTCCAACATCTGGTACGTCTTCCCCACCCCGGCCGCGTATCCGAGATAGATCTTCAGCTTCCCGCGCTCACTCATGTATCTGTAATACAAGTGTAGCCGCGAACGCACACTGATCGGCTTCCGATGGATAGAC
Organism: uncultured Acidobacteriaceae bacterium; assembly: GCA_963795905.1. Lineage (GTDB taxonomy): Bacteria > Acidobacteriota > Terriglobia > Bryobacterales > Bryobacteraceae > Bog-105. The sequence goes on from CAWCJG010000009.1 coordinate 170,505, forward strand.
TGTTATGCATGAAGTGCGCTTGGGCCCTGTTTGCGGCCACTCTCGCCGCCAACGCCGCCTCCCTGCCCCCGATCTCGGGCGACCAGATTCGCCAACATGTGAAATACCTGTCCAGCGATGCACTCGAAGGCCGCGGAGTCGGAACACATGGCGAGACGCTCGCGACCGAATACATCGCAAACCTACTCAAACAGGCGGGCGTGGAACCTGGAGCGCAAGACGGAACCTATTTCCAGCGAGTGCCGCTCGTCGGCGTCCGCACCAGGCCCGATGCCACGCTGAAAGTTGCGGGCAGCCGCGGTGAGTTCTCACTCGCGTGGGTGACAGACTATGTCGGCACGGCGTTCTCGCAAAAGCCCGACAACAATTTCGATGCCGAAGCCGTGTTCGTCGGCCATGGCATCCAGGCGCCCGAGTTCGGTTGGGATGATTACAAAGGCGTGGATGTCAAGGGCAAAGTGCTGGTGTTCTTCACCAACGAACCGCCCTCAAACGATCCTAACTTCTTCGGCGGCCCTGCACTTACCTATTATGGCCGCTGGACTTACAAATTCGAAGAAGCCGAACGCCGCGGCGCCGTCGCTGCACTCATTATTCACACCACGCCAACGGCCGGCTATGGCTGGGATGTCGTCAGCAGCTCCTGGAGCGGCGAGCACTCCGAGCTCAAGCTCAATGCCGGACAGCGCGGGCTCGCTTTCGCCGGTTGGGTAACCCAGGACGCGGGCGCTCGTCTCGTCAAGAACACCGGTAAGAGCCTTGACGAACTGCTCGAAATGGCCAATCGCAAGGACTTTCACCCCATTCCGCTCGGCGTACATATCGTCGGGCACATTCCCGTCACGCTGCGTAACATTCAAAGCAGGAACGTGATCGGAAAGGTCACCGGCTCGACTCTCAAGGACCAGGCCGTCCTGTTCACCGCGCACTGGGACCACCTCGGCATAGGCGTTCCGGTGAACGGGGACAAAATCTACAATGGCGCTGTCGACAACGCAACCGGCTGCGGAATGGTTCTCGAAATCGCGCGCGCCTGGGCCCATCTGCAGGAAAAGCCGAAACGGACGGCGCTCTTCATCTTCGTTACCGCCGAAGAACAGGGCTTGCTCGGCTCACAATATTACGGCGAGCACCCCGTCATACCAGACTCCAAAACAGCACTTGATCTGAACTTCGATGCGTTCTATCCGTTTGGCAAAACGCGCGATGTTCACGTCACTGGTGCCGAACGCACCACGCTTTGGCCCATGGTGCAGCGCGACGCAAAGGAAATGGATCTAACCATCAAGCCCGATGCCGAACCCGGCCAAGGCAACTACTATCGTTCGGATCATTTCTCGTTAGCGCGCGTTGGCATCCCGGCTTTCTCAATCGACGCCGGAACAGATTACATCGGCAAGTCCGCCGATTTCGGCAAGAAGGTCTTTGAGGAGTACAACGAGAAGCACTATCATCAGCCCTCGGACGAATATCACGCAGACTGGGATTTCGCCAGCATGGTACAGATGGCCGAGTTCGGCTTCAAACTAGGCATCGATGCGGCCAACGATCCGCAGATGCCAACCTGGCGCCCCGGCGACGAGTTCCTGGCCGCCCGCCAGCGCAGCAAACTTTGAACCCTGGCGTAGACTACGACTTACCCGCCAATTGCCCGGCATTTACTGCCGCGCCAATCGTCGCGACCGACTCTCCGCCAGGCACGATCTCCATTGAGTAACCTTGCAACGGGCTCAGCTTCACCATCTCGTGCAGATACTCGTTCAGCAGATTCAAATTCAGAAAACGCGAGTTAAACCCGGTCACGAAGAACTTGCCGGGACCATCCATGTGGATGCTGTTTGCCGTACCCGCGGCCAGCGCGCGATGCCAGCGCTTAACGAAGTCCATGCAGCGCTGGTCGCCTTCGCCCGCGTGCTGGAAAATTTCTTCCGGCTCCATATCCATGAAGCGCAGCCGCATGGCCCTCTGCCCCATGATGCCTTCCAGATGGCCCTTGCCGCCGCAGCCGCAAAACACTTCCTTCGGATCCAGGCTGACCACCATGTGGCCCGCTTCTCCCACGCCTTCGCTGAACGGATATCGCCCATACCCGATCCCCGTGCCAAGCGTCCACACGCGAATCAAGCGGTCCAGATGCCCGCGGATCGCCGCGATCCCCGCCGCCATTACGTCCGCATCGTTGAACACGGACACCGGGACCTCGCCGAGTACGGGGCGCAGCGCTTCGGATACCAAGGTCAACATGTTCTGACCCTTGAACTGAATCAGATTGGGCGAATCCTCCACGATCCCGTTGCGCACTATGCCAGGCATCCCGAGCCCCACGAATTCCGCTTTCTGCTGCAGCTCGAGCTGTTTGACCAGACCGACCATCCAGCCGACAATCGATTCGGTTGGAATTCCGCGCAGCGCCTCGGGTCCGCCCTCTTCGCCATTCGTCGGCCGCACGCGCATCGAACCCACTACCGAATTGTTGTCCACGGCCGCCACCGAAAGCCGTTCCGTGATGAGAATACCTATTCCAAGCGCCATTTTATTTTTCGCGACCTAACTCAGCTTATTCAGTCCGTTAAACGCCGCCGCTTTATAGCACTCGGCCAGAGTCGGATAGTTAAACACCGTATCGACGAAGTAGTCGAACCTTACCCTTTAGAATCAGCACCGCCTGCCCGATGTGAAGTAACTCCGACGCGCCCTCGCCGATGATATGAACGCCCAGCAAATCGAACGTCTCTCGATGAAAAATCAACTTCAGGCGCCCGGTCGTGTCGCCGCGAATCTGCCCGCGAGCGATCTCACGATAATAAGCAACGCCGACTTCATATGGCACGTCCTCTTCCGTCAACTGCTCTTCGGTTTTCCCAATGAACGATATTTCCGGGATCGTGTAAATGCCAAACGGATAATAGCTCGGGTTCGACGATAGGGGGCGATTATATGCATGCGCCACCGCGATGCGGCCCTGTTCCATCGATACCGATGCCAGACTCGGGAATCCAATCACGTCTCCTACCGCATAGATATGCGGCTGGGTAGTGCGGTAGTTCTCATCGACTTTGATACGGCCGCGCGAATCCGCTTCGAGCCCCGCCGCTTCGAGGTTCAGTTCGTCTACATTGCCCTGCCGCCCGACTGCATACAAAAGCCCATCGCCGCTGACCTTCTTATTGCTCTCGAGGTGTGCTACCACCCCCGTGCCCCCGCCCGTCTCTTCTACGCTGTGCACCTCTTCGTTCAAACGCATCGTTACACGGTGGTCGCGTAGATGATACGAGAGCGCTTCAACGATCTCCGAATCCGCGAACTCGAGCAGCCGCGGGCGTTTCTCAATCAACGTCACACGTACACCGAGAGTTGCGAACATGCACGTGTACTCAACGCCGATCACGCCGCCGCCCACGACCATGAGCGACTTCGGAATCGATGGCATGTCCAGAATTTGATCGCTATTGATGATCGTGCGCGCGTTGATCGGCACTTTCTCCGACTGCGCCGGCTTCGTTCCCGTCGCGATCACGATCACACCCGCCGTCAGTTCGACTGTGCCGCGCGCATTGGATACCCCTACCCGTCTTCGCGTCCTGGAACGTGGCGACCCCGTTAGATACTTCAATTCCATTGCGCGCGAGTTGCGCCTGCGTTACATCGATTTCGGTCTTAATGACATGCTGCACGCGAAAGGCAAGATCCGCCATCGTGATCTTTTCCTTAACGCGATAAGACACGCCATAGATGTTTTGATAGTTGTAACCCGATAAATGCAGCACCGCCTCGCGCATCGTCTTGCTCGGGATTGTGCCCGTATTGATGCACACACCACCAATAACCTCACGCCGCTCAATCAGGGCTACACGCTTACCGCTCTTAGCGCCCTGAATCGCGGCGCGTTGTCCGGCTGGGCCGGATCCGATAACGATCAGGTCGTAATGATCCATGCTGGTAAATGCAGACGGGCTCGATCGCGTTGCTGCAATCGCGCGACAAGGCTAGTATAGCTTCCTCGCCGCGCTAAGCTTTTTTCTTATTTCGAGTCTGTTTGTGTTTTATCGGCTACTTTACCCGCGCCTTTCTCCTGTTTCCGCGGCCGCTTTGTGCGTACCCTTTCTTCACGCCGTGAGTGCTTGTGTGGTAGACCTTCTTCGCTCCTGTCTTCGTCTTGTGCGTCCCCTTTCTCCGCAGCCGTCTTCGTGTCATGGCCAAGGTCTTTCGCATCCTGGCCGACTTGGGCCGGCAGCAGGACGGAACCCGCCATCAGGAAGGCGGTACACAACAGAATGCTTTTCATACTCCCATTGCATCACATCGTGAGGTCGAGTATTTCTCCTGACTGTGCCTCACTCAGTACAATCGGAGCATGTCCAGTTAGTTGCCGAGCCCGGTATCTTGACCAAGTACGAGCCCGTCATCGGCCTCGAGGTCCACGTCCAACTCGGCACCGAAGACAAAGATCTTTTGCGCTTGTCCGATTGAGTTTGGCGCGTCTCCGAACACGCTGGTGTGCCCGGTTTGTTTGGGTCTTCCCAGGCGCTCTGCCCGTCCTGAACCGCAAGGCCGTCGAGCTTGCCATTGCCGCCGGCATTGCGCTCCGCTGCCGCATCAACCCTATTCGCGACTCGCCCGTAAAAACTATTTCTATCCAGACCTGCCGAAGGGCTATCAGATTTCGCAATATGACCAGCCGCTCGCCGAGCACGGCTATGTCGATATCCTCACCGGCGAAGGCAAGAAGCGCATCGGAGTCACGCGCGTTCACATTGAGGACGACGCCGGCAAGAGTCAGCACGAAGGCTTTGTCGGACTCAAACCGCTACACGTACGTCGACTTGAATCGCTCCGGCACGCCGCTCATCGAAATTGTCAGCGAGCCCGACATGCGCTCGCCCGAGGACGCCTATGCGTATCTCACCGAAGTCAAACAAATACTGCAATACATTGGCGTCTCCGATTGCGATATGGAGAAAGGCCAGCTCCGCTGCGATGCCAACGTGTCTGTCCGTCTCCGCGGCGCGCCCAAATTCGGGACCAAAGCCGAAGTCAAGAACGTCAACTCCTTCCGCTTCGTCAAGCAAGCCCTCGAATACGAAATTGAACGCCAGGTCGAATTGATCGAGTCTGGCGAAAAAGTCATCCAGGAAACGCGCCTCTACGACGTCAATACGGGCCGCACGGTCAGCATGCGCAGCAAAGAACACGCCCACGATTACCGCTACTTCCCCGAACCCGACCTTCTACCGCTGCGCGTCAGCGAGCTCTGGCTCAACGAACTGAAATCGCAAATGCCCGAACTGCCGCAGGATCGCCGCGACCGCTTCGCCTCCCAGTACGGTTTGCGCGAATACGATGCGCAAGTCCTGACGCTCACGCGAGAAACCGGCGATTACTTCGAAGAAGCCGTGAAGATCGGCGGTGATGGCCGTAGCGACGGCGAACTGGGTCGTGGGCGATCTGATGGGGCTGCTGAAAGCCGAAGGCAAGGAAATCACAGATTCTCCCATCAGCGCCGCGCATCTGGGAGAACTCGTCGCTTTGATCGGCAAGGGCGAGTTATCCGGCAAGTTGGCGAAGGAAATCCTGCCGAAGATGATGGCCACCGGCGACGCGCCTTCCGCCATCATGGACCGCGAAGGTTTGCGTCAAATCTCAGACACCGGAGCGCTCGAGAAAATCGTAGAGGATGTCCTCGCCGCGAATCCAAAGCAAGTCGAGCAGTACAAAGCCGGGAAAACGGCCGTCGCCGGATTCCTGGTCGGACAAGTCATGAAGGCCAGCCGCGGCCAGGCGAATCCGGCAACCGTCAACGAAGTACTAAAACAGAAACTCGCAGCGCTGTAGCGCCCCGTTATTGCCGGCTCGCGGGCGGCACGACGTCGTTCATGCGCGCATACACAACCGACTGCCCGTAATGATCAAACGTATGTGAGACCATCAGCTCGGCCATCGCGCCGCGCGGCATCTTGCCCCACGGCACCGTCACCATTTCGGTATAGTTCTGGGCATTCACCGTTTTCATGGCGCGGTGCGCGTGTTCAAATGCGCTTTTCAGATAGCTGACAATTGCGTCCTTGCCCTTGAGTGACGCAGGGCCATTCTCATGCTCGCCAGTATCCGTGGCCTTTTCGCCCAGCATCGCAGCCGCCAACTCGTCGAGCACCGTCGCGACGTGCGCCATCTGCTGCCCGAAGGTCCGTACACCCTGGAAGGCTCCTTGCGTGGGCGCAAAATCGTACTTATCAGCCGGCATGGCCTCCGCCAATGAGACCACCTCCTTCTCGGTTTGCATAAGCGCTCGATCCTCGATAGAGCCGATTGTTATCGGCCCCTTATCCGCCGCCAGCGCGATTGCCCCGCTGCAGGCCAAAAGAAGAACTGCTGTATTGAAAAATCTCATAGTGAAGTTATTTTATTGAGTATGAGCAGAAAGCGCACTATGCAGGGCGGCTGGGTGAATCGTGACGAGTTGCCCACCGGCGAAAATGGCCGCGCGCTTTGCCGTTGGTGCAACCTGGAAGTTCCAGCGGGACGATTTACGTTCTGTTCGGATTGGTGCGTCGAAGAATGGAAACTGCGCAGCAATACCGCCCATCTGCGCCAACGGGTCCTTGAGCGCGATCGCGGCATCTGCGCCTTCTGCGGCATTGATTGCGTCGCCGAATTGCGCCGCATCAAACGGATGCGTGGTCCCTCCCGCGTAGCCGCTACTGCCGAGTGGGGGCTCAAAAACAGAAAGACGCTTTGGGATGCCGATCACATCCTGCCCGTCTCCAAAGGCGGCGGCGAATGCGATCTCGCCAATATGCGTACCCTCTGCCTGAAATGTCATCGCAAGCGCACTTACTCTTCCCGCAGCGCGCGCACCGGATCCGTCCTGGATGCCCGGTGAGCGGGACCATACCCAGCCAGGCAGACCGTCGCCAACAAAATCAAGCAAACCACCGCGTACGGCGCCCAACCGATCGGCTGGAACTTGAAGAAGATTTGGGATTGCATCCCGTTGCTCGCCAATGCGCCCGCGACCAGCCCGACAGCCCCTCCCGCCACCGCCATCCAGATACATTCGTTCAGAACCAACCGCGCCACTTGACCGCGCTGCGCGCCTAATGCGACTCGAATCCCGAACTCACGGACTCTCCGGCTCGCCGCATACGAAACTAGGCCGTAAAGCCCCACGCAGGAAAGAATCAGCGCCAGCAATCCCATCGCTCCGACGATCTTCACAATGTACCGGGGCGTAGTCACGGCGCGATCGTTGAACAAGCTCCTCATCGTGCGTACTTGGGAGATCGGCATATTCGGGTCCAGCCGGTGTACCAGGTCGCGTAGTTCGGGAAACAGCGAGGTCGGATCTGGCCCCGCGGACTGAGCCACTAGCGTCATCCCCGAATTCGGGTTCTGCGCAAGCGGAAGATAGATGAAGTCGGTCGGTGGCTCCGTAATCCAGAAATATTTCGCCGTTTTCGCCACCCCGATCACCTGGAGTTCCTTTCCCGGAGCATCTGCCATACGCACTCGCTTCCCAATGGGATCCTGATTCGGCCAATAGTGCGCCGCAAACTGCTCGTTCACGACGGCAACCCCGGCACTGCTGGCTGTATCGTGCTCGCTGAAGCCCCTGCCCTTGAGGATCGGCAAACCAAACACATCGAAGAAAGCGGGCGTAACAACATTGTTTGTAATCGCCGGCGCCGGCTCGCCTTTCTTGACTTGGAGACCTTCCGGCGTCACCTGGATCGTTGTGTTCAAAACTCCGAGTGGCACATTTTGCGCTAGGGCCGCATTGCGTATTCCGGGCAGCGTGCGCGCACTCTGCTCAAGATCGTGAAAGAAGCGATTCCGCTGTGCGTCCGAATCGTGCACCAATCCCGTATCTACGGTCATCAATTGCAGACCGTCCACGCGAAAGCCCGGTCCACGCTCCAGCCCAGCGCTGAAACCGCGCACTAGCACCGCCGTCAACACCAGCAGCACCAGAGATAGCGCTACCTGCCCGCTCACCATCGTGCGCCGGCCCCAGAAACGCATCTTCTTGGAACTGGTCCCGGCCTTCTCTTTCAATGACGAATTCAGATCCAGTTTCGTACTGCGCAATGCCGGGCAAGCCCGAACAGCAGCGTGCTCAGGACCGAAATGGCAAACGTAAATAGGAGTGCGCGGTCGTCCAGTCTGAAGTTGAAATCCACTGGCATATCGATCGGCAGCGAGTTGAAGAATCGCGTTGCCCCCAAAGCAATCAGAAGCCCCACCGATCCGCCTGCAATCGCGATATACAGGTTCTCGATCAGCAATTGCCGGATCAGCGCGGACCGGCTTCCGCCAATCGCCAGCCGTACCGCGATCTCCCGCGCCCGCCCGGCGGAACGGCTTACCAGCAGCCCCGCCACGTTCGCACACGCAATCAACAACACGCAAAGAGCAAGCAACCCAAGCATAATCACCAGCGCCGTGTCTGGCGGCGACTGCTCGGCGCGCAATTGCAGTTCGGTCTCTGCTCTCAGGTGCAGCGAACTGTCCGTTGCCGGATAACTCCTGCGCAGCGCGGCCGTGATGCGTGATACATCCGCTCCCGCTTGTTGCAGACTCACGCCTGGTTTCAAACGCGCCCGCACATCCAGCCAGCGCCGCGCCCGATCCGTCAGCATGGCCGGTTCCCAAAGTCGCACCGCCATCGCCAGCGGCACGTACATCGCCGGTTTGAACTGTCCAAAACTCGTGAACTGCTCCGGAGCGACACCAATCACCGTAAAGTCCACCCCGTTCAAAACCACTTTCCTGCCCACGATATTCGAATCGCTTGCGAAGTCCGATGTCCACAGGCTGTGGCTCAGCACAACCACTGCGTCGCGTCCCGGAACCGCATCCTCGCGCGGCGCAAACCCGCGTCCCAGTTGCGGCGCCACCCGCATCGCATCGAAAAAATTACCCGACACGAACATGCTCATCAGAGCGCGCGGCTGCGTCTTGTGATCGGGCGCCAACCCGAACGGCGCCAGCGCACTCGCCACTACTGCGCTGAAGCTCCCATTTTGCGATCGCAGGTCTACATAGTCGGGGTAGGAAACTGAGGTGGACGCCCCCAGCGAGCCGTCCGTCGCTTGCGTCACATCGACCACCTGGCTCGGCTTCCAGACCGGCATTGGTCTCAGTAGCAGCGTATCCGCAAAGCTGTACACCGCGGTGTTCGCTCCAATCCCGATCGCCAGTGAACACACCGCAACCAGGACGAACGATGGCTGATTCCGCAATGCCCGGAACGCGAAGCGCAGATCGTTAAGCATAGATCTGCTTCCACTGCACTCTCTAGGCCAACGTCCTTCCCGTAACGGAATCAACCGTTCAAGCTACCTGCGGCAATGCTCAAGTGTGCGGAAACGGGACACCACTGACCGCTCGCGCACGTGTACCATAGTTCCGTACAAGCGATGAAGCGAGGCGAAACTCTACAGGGTTCGCTCGAACTCCTCATTTTGAAAACGCTCGATGCCGCCCCGAATCACGGTTTCGGGGTGACGGCGCATATCGCACAGGCCTCCGATGGACTACTGCGCGTCGAGGAAGGCTCGCTCTACCCTGCCCTGCACCGGCTGGAGCGCGAACGCATGATCGCCGGCTCTTGGGGCACCACCGAAAACGGACGCCGCGCCCGCGTTTACCGCTTGACCGACCACGGCAAAACTCGCCTCGCCGAACTGCGCGAGAGCTGGAAAACCGTGGCGAAAGGCGTGAAGAAGGTCCTCAAAGCCTCATAACGTTTCGCTAGCCGGCGAGAACCGCCTGCGCCACCGCCAGATCCACCCCGAGCACTTCCCGAAACACCGGCGCTAGTTGATTCGCCGCCCACAGTTCGAGTCCGATGTCCGCTCCCGAATGCACGGTCACCGAAACTCCGCCGCCCGACAGCACTGCCTGCACATCCGTCACTTTTTGCGCGTGACTGCGATCGAGCGAGTCCGCTAATCGCAACAGCGGCGTCAGCCGATTCACCGCTCGCTTTCGCGTCGCTGTCCAGTGCTTCAAAATCGATATGCCGCGCCTGGGGTAGCGATTTGCGGTGAAACCGGCACAGCGCCGCAATAGCAAGCCGCTCGCGATCGTTATATCCGGGCATATCGGAGTTCATGATCAGGTACGCCGAATGTTTGTGATGCGCTGTATTGCTGACGAAGTGACCAATGTCGTGCAGGTAACCCGCGCTCTCAATCAGACTCCCTTCATCCGCCGGCAACCGGTGCAGCAGCTTCAAATCGGAAAATAGCTTCGAGCAGATCGCCGACACATGCTTGGCGTGTCCCGGCCGGACCTGGTACTTCGCCGCCATAAAATCCATCAAGGCGCGCTGTTCGGGTTGCAGATGCGCCACGCCCAGCCCCGAACCCCGCGTCGCCAGATCCACCACGATGCCTTCGCGTACGCCGGCCGTGCAGTACTGAATCGCAGGCAGGTTGAACATCTCCATAATCCGCAAAAACACGGCCGCCCCCGCGACCACAATCTCCGCGCGCCGCGGTCCGATTCCCGTAATCTTGCGCCGCTCAGCCAGATTTACCCGGCTGATGCGCCGAAACAGTTCCCGTATCTGGGTCAGCTTTGCCGCTACCCGGTCCGCCTCGTCGCGCCGCGCCCGCGGAATGTCATTCGCCGCTGATACAATCGCGCCCGCTGTTGCCGAGGTCACGATCACGCGGTCAAACCGATCGCTTCCATGCTGCTTGAAGAACGGCGTCAGCTTGTCTTCGATGTAGCCGAACATGCGTTGCAATTCCTCCTGCTTGGGAGGATCGGACCGCAGGAACACTTGCGCCAGCCGCACCGCTCCCAGGGGCCGCGAAACCGCATCCGCCAGCGTGCCCTCGCGGCTGATGATCAGTTCCGCGCTGCCTCCGCCGACGTCGATCAATAGCGCCGTCTCATTCGGCCTCGGCCAGCGGGCCACCACGCCCGTATGAATCAATCGCGCCTCTTCCGCTCCCGAGATGATCTCGACATTTGTTCCCACCGCGGCGCTCGTGCGCTCCACGAACTCGTCCTGGTTGCTCGCATCGCGTACGGCGCTCGTGGCCACTACTCGCACAGCCGCCACGTTCAGCTTTGCGTAAGCCGCGGCCATCCGCGCCAGTGTGTCGCACAACGATTGCAGTGCGGCATCGCTAATCCGGCCCGTCTCGAATACGCTCTCCCCGAGGCGCGTCACTTGCCGGTCCTCCGCGAGCACCCGGATCTCGCCTCCCACTACATCCGCAGCCAGCATGCGCACCGAGTTGCTGCCGATATCGATCGCCGCGTACTTGCTCATACCCGACTGTATAGCAGGCCATGTCAACCTGAAAGGACATGTCCGGGGTCGCACAGAACGCCAGTAAGTTCGAGCTGCGGGAAGTATGGGCGCTGGCTCGTCTGGCCGCGCCGGTTGCGCTCGGTGAACTCGGCTGGATGGCTATGGGCACCGTCGATCTCATCATGGCCGGCCAACTCGGCGACACCGCCATCGGTGCGCTCGGCCTCGGCAACAGCGTGTTCTACACCTTCGCCATCATGGGCATTGGCCTGACACTGGGGCTCGACACCTTGGTATCCCAGGCCTTCGGCGCAGCAAAGTATGAGGATTGCCGCCGCTCACTCGTGCAGGGACTTTGGCTCGCCACTTTCATCGCCATCCCGTTGACGGGCCTGTTCTGGTTGATGCGCCCGATCTTTGCGCTGATCGGCGTGGCGCCTGACGTGAGCCGCCTCGCTGCGTCCTATCTCGGCGTGCTCAGTGGCAGTATGCTTCCCCTCGCCTACTATTCCGCCCTTCGCCGCTATCTCCAGGGATTGCACCGCGTTCGCTGGATCATGATTGCGCTCGTCTCGGCTAATCTCGTGAACTGGTTCTTCAACTGGTGCCTCATCGGTGGGCACGCCGGCTTCCCCGCTCTGGGAGTACCGGGAGCGGCGCTCTCCACGGTCATCGCACGCGTCTACATGGCAGGTCTGCTCGCATGCGTCGTCTTGTGGGTGAACCGGACCGCTCTTCGAATCGCCAATCCCGTTCCGCACCGTCCCGATTGGACCCGCATCGGTTTGCTCGTTCGTATAGGCGTTCCCGCGGCTGGACAAATCCTCCTCGAAATCGGAGCATTCGGTGCAGTCGGCATGCTCGCCGGTCGTCTGAATGATGTCGCGTTAGCGGCTCATCAGATCGCTCTTAACTGCGCCGCCTTTACGTTCATGGTTCCGCTCGGCATCTCCTCAGCCGCCGCTGTGTCTGTTGGCAGGGCCATTGGACACGGTGATCCGCACGCCGCCAAACGCGCTGGTTTCATCTCCATCGGACTCGCATCGATATTCATGGGATCCGCCGGACTCGTGTTCCTGCTTTTTCCGCGACCGCTACTGTCGATCTACACAAACAGCGCGCAAACCATCGCCATCGGAACAGGACTGCTCGCCATCGCCGCAGTCTTTCAACTGTTCGACGGCACGCAGGTCGTGCTCACAGGGGCGCTACGTGGACGCGGTGACACACGCACGCCCATGCTGGTGAATTTGATCGGGTATTGGATCGTCGGACTTCCCATCGGCTATGCGCTCTGCTTCGAATTCCACTTCGGCGTACGTGGCCTCTGGTGGGGCCTGACGTTATCGCTCATCCTGATTGCGTGCGCGCTCGCAGCCAAATGGACCTTTTCAGGCGGCTCCTTCAGAGTGCCCCTTATCCGCGTTCATCAGCGTTAATCGGCGACTTTTAAACAGTGAAGCGCGAACATTACAGCCCGTCAGGAAAAGCACGCCCGCACACAGCAGCATCCATTCCGAAGGCTCTGGAACCGGCGCGTACAGCGACAAATCGACCGACTCCACAGACCAGGCGTCTTGCCCGGTAAAACCACTCCGGTCGAGCGCCCCTTGTAGTTCCGCAATCGTACCGCCGGTAATCGCCGATTGCGGAATGTTCGCCGTAGGAATGCCCGTCGTATTGTCGGATGGGTCATTCTGAATGCCCCACGAATACCCGCCCAGAAGATCGAACGTGTGCGTTGCGTCGAGCGCCGGGTTCACATACGCAAGAAACGTCTCAAACAGCGTTTTGTCGAGCGGGTTATCCTCTCCCGGCTCATCGGACGTCGAGCTGTAACCCAGTTTGTCCGAGTGCAAATCCGGATACGAAAGCGTCGGATACGCATACGGTTGCCCGGTCTTTGGATTGTTCGGCGTGTCGGACTCATAAAACGGCGAATAATCGTCTCCGCCCGGCAACTCATAATCCCAACCGCCCGCCGGCGTGTCGACCACCGTGCCGCTATGCGCCGGAGCACTTGGAGGCGTAATGACCTTGCCTTGATACGTCACAGGCTCGTCATCGTAATAGATGACTTGAAAGAATCGGAACTGCGTGCCCGCGGCATCGTTCATCAACGACTTGTAGGGACTCAAGAGCTGAAACGTCGCCTCCTCACCATTTCCGTATGGGTCGTTCGATGCGGTCAGAGCGCCAATCTGCGTCCCGCCGTCCAGGATATTTAGGGTCGATGCGTGAATTGAGTTACTAAACGCAGTAACCACCAAAAGCGGAAGCGTGAGCTGAACTCTGAGGAACATAGGTTCTCAGCATTATATGGTGGGTTAGCCATCGCCGTTGTGTCTGCCCTCCGCATCACTCTTCGCGCAGGGCCATCGTAGGTTCAACACCCGCCGCACGGCGCGCCGGGATCAAAGTTGCAAACGCCGCCGTACTCGCCAGCAGCGCTGCCGCCGCAAGCAGGCTGATCGGATCGTTCCCTTTTAATCCAAACAGGAGCGACTGCGCAAAGCGCCCCAGCAGCAGAGAAACTCCCACTCCCACCGCTACCCCCACCAGCACCATCCGGCTTGCATCTTTTGCAATCAACCCGTACACATTCCGCCGCGATGCGCCCAGCGCTAGACGGACCCCGATTTCACTCCGTCGCCGGATCACCAGGTACGACATCACTCCATACAATCCCAGCGTGGACAGGCATCCGGCCAACACCCCGAACGCGGCAGACAGATTCGCCATCAGGCGTTCCATCACCTCTGAGTCCCGCACCTGCACCGCGAGCACACGGTAATCGACCAAGAGCGTGGGATCCACTTTCGCCGCCGCCGCTTGTATCTCCGATTCGATTCCTTCGAGATTCCCCTTCCCGCGAACCACAAAGGTCATGCCATTACCCGGCTGAGGATCCTGGGCCGTAGCAAAGAACGCAAGGTCCGGTTCCTGTTTGGCATCGTTATAGGTCGTTGCGCGCACCACACCCACAATTTGATAGACCTCATCCGGTCTATCGCCGGCGCTCTCCACGCGGAACGTCCTGCCGACAGGGTTCTTGCCCTTGAATAAATGTTTCATGAACGCAGTGTTCACGATCGCAACCTTAGGAGCATTCAGATCATCATGCGCGCGGAAATCCCGTCCAGCCAGCAGCGGCGTGCCGAGTGTCGCGAAATAGCCCGGCCCGACACGATTGAACCAGCACAGAGGCCCGTCCGATCTGGAGTGATCCTCGTCCGTATGTACGTTTGAATTCCAACCAAATCCGCCGAACGGCGTAAACAGGGCTGTTGCCGCGGAACTCACGCCCGGCGCAGAGCGGATTCCGTCTTCAAGCTCGCGGCGTAATACTCGCTTCTTCTCTTCCGTTTCCGAATCCCAGCGGTTCGCTGTGAAATTCGCAACCAGTACGTTGCTGGAATCGAATCCCAGGTCCGTCGCCAGCAGCTTTCGCAAGCTTCGTGTAAACAGTAACGCGGCCACTAGCAACACCAGCGACAGCGCAATTTGCGCGACCACCAGCGTCCGCCGGAGCGCGTTCCGTTCACGACTTGCCGTCGTCGTGCGAACTCCCCGCATGGCCGCAACCGGAGTGCCGCTGCTCGCACGCATGGCCGGCGCCAATCCAAAAAGAATGCACGTCAGGATAGCGAGCAACGCCAGAAACGCGAATATGTGCCAGTTCAGATCCGTCGGAAAAGTGATCGGATTTCGTTGCGTCACCAGGAATCGGACCAGCGCGCGGCTCAGTGCTTCCGCCAGCCCCAGCCCAAGCAGCGCGCCCGCCATCGCCAGCAAAACACTCTCCGTCAACAACTGACTGAATAGCCTCCAGCGGGAAGCTCCCACCGCTTGCCGCACCGCGATCTCACGTTCACGCGCCGTCGCGCGCGCAAGCAGCAGGTTCGCCAGATTGGCGCATGCAATCAGCAACACCGCCCCCGTGATCGCCATAAGCATCCAGAGCGGTTCCGCGTACTGCTGCCGCAACCCGGAGACCCCTCCACTCGCCCGCTGTACCGTCAGCTTGTTCTTCCGGTACGCCTTCGCGAAATCAGGCCGGTACTCGGCGGGAACCGTTTCCGCAAAAATTGCGCGTGATAGTTCGCCAATGTGCTTCGCCGCCCGTTCAACGGACCAACCCGGCTTCAGGCGCGCGATCGGCGTTACCCAGTACGCCGTGCGATCGAAGATCATTCCCTTGCCGTCCTTCGCCAGCAGGTTGTCCACGCACAGCGGAACCGCCACATCGAATCGTTCTCCTGGTTCCAAGCCGAAGAAAGACCGCGGCGTCACACCCGCAATCGGAAATGCGTGTCCGTCCAGAGTGATATTCCTGCCAATAACATTCCGGTCCCCTCCAAATTCGCTCTGCCAGAAGGAGTAGCTCAATATCGCGCCAGCCGTGGAACACGCAACCTTATCGTTCTCCGGTGCAAACTCTCTCCCCAGAACCGGCCCAACGCCCAGAACCTTCAGATAGTTCGTGCTCACCAGAAGTCCTTCGGCGTATCGGGAACGGCCGGCTGAGCTCAAATTAAAACGCCTCGGCAAAAACAGCAGCATGTCCGAGAACGCCTTTTGCCGCTTTCGCAATTCGTCCATCTGCGCATACGTGAATGCCTGCTCGCGCGAGACGTACTTGCCGGCCACAAAGAAATCTTGCTGATTCGCTGGCGTGATGGTCACCAATTCGGAGGGATTCCGCACCGGCAGCCCGCGCAGCCGCAGCGCATCCAGCAATTGAAAAATCGCAGTATTCGCGCCAATCCCTAGCGCGAGGGATAGAACCGCCACTGCTGCGAATCCCGGATTCAGCTTCAGTTGACGCAGCCCGTATGAAACATCACCCAGCGTCGATTCCAGCCAACCCATTACATCCATATCGCGCGTCTTCTCTTTCTGTCCGGAGTAATTTCCTAGCCGCCGCCGCGCCTGCCATTCCGCTTCCTCTTCCGGAACGCCGCCGGCGATCAGATTATCGATGGTTTCGGCAACATGGAAGGCCAGTTCGGCATCCAGTTCGTCGTTCAGATGCTCTTTCCGAAATACGTTCCGCAAGCGCGCGCGCCAAGACATAATTGCCCTCCCCGCTACGAATACCGAAGCACTCGCGAAACGCCTCGCGTTAGCCGAGCCCAGTTCTCTTGCTCTTCCTCAAGCTGTTTCTTGCCCCGAGCCGTAATCGAGTAGAACTTTGCCTTCCTGCCCTTCTCGGTGACTTGCCACTGCGCGCTGACCCAGCCATCCTGTTCCATGCGGTGCAGCGCCGGATATAACGAGCCCTCCTCCACCTGCACCAGTTCGTCGGAAACGGAATGGATGTGAGCGCACAATCCATAGCCATGCAGCGATCCCCGCGCCTCCAGCGTTCGAAGCACAAGCAGAGTCAGCGTGCCCTGCAGCTTGTCGTTTTGGCTCTTTGGCATAACTATCTAGGTATAGCCTAGAGAGATCGACCCGCTTGTGTCAATAGATTTTTTTGTAAAGTGCGGGCGCTTACTTACGGCCTGGTGGCCAGAATCAGGGGAGAAGGACCGGGCGCATCCAAGGTGCGTACCTGCACAAAGCCGGTTTCTTCGAGCCAGCGGCCAATCTCTTCGAACGAGAACGTGTCCCCATCCTGCGTATTGACCAGCATGTTCACGGCAAACAGCAATCCAAAGACTGGACCGGTTCGATCCGGATTGACGAGCATCTCCGCAATCGCAATCGTCCCACCCGAATCGAGCGCCCGGTACACCTTTGCGAGCAGTGCGCGGCTGCGCTCTTCGCCTTCACTATGCAGAATGTGCCCAAGGGTCGCAACCGTGTAGTTCCCGCCGAACTCGATTTTATTCAGATCTCCTTCGATGAAGGAAAACTGACTCGTCAGCCCGAATCGACCCACCATCTCCCGCGTCACTGGAAGGACCTCGGCCCAGTCGAGAGCAGTCACATGCACTTGCGGCGAACCCTGCGCTAGTCCGATTCCCCACACGCCCGACCCCGCCGCAATGTCCAGCACACGCATGCTCTGACCGTCGTGCCGGAGTTGCTCAGCGAGCGCCTGAGTGGCCGCATAGCTCATTGGGAAGATATCGGCGACGAAGTTCTTGAAGAACTCGGGTCCGCGAGCTTGCTCATTCACTGCTTCGACGGGCTTGCCGGTGGCGACAATCTCATTCAACGAAAGCCACTTCGGAATCAAGTGCTCGCTACAGTGGCGAACGATGCCGCCTTGGAACGAAGGCTTGCTGCTGACCAGGAAGGCCTCGCTCTCTGGCGTCAAAGAATACCGCCCTTGTGTATCTTTCGCCAGAAACTCGAGCCCCACCAACGCGTTCATGATGGCGCTCAATCCGCGAATGGAGGTCCCGGTCTCCTTGGCCACTTCTGCAATTGTTTTGGGACCGCTATCAAGTACATCGAAAACACGATGTTTCAGCCCCGCTTCCAGAATGAGAGGAGGCGCATATCCAAAAGCGATCTGTTGAATACGTTGCGGTGTCACCGCATCATTATGGCAATTCGTCGATCGCCGATCCCTGACCTCTGAAGATATCTCTTGCATCGGCGTTTATTCGCGTTCATCGGCGGCTTCGTATTTTTCAAGATTTCTGCCGATGAGTTCTGTAGCCCCGAAAAATGCGCATGAACGCCGATAGCCCATCCCTGGACTCATTAACCGAAAAGGTGCTCAGTGCGGTCTTTGAGGTCTCGAACACGCTGGGCCCCGGGTTTCTCGAGAAGGTTTATCAACGTTCATTGCTGCGCGAGTTGAACCTGCGAGGTACTCGCGCGACTGGCGAAGCTTCTCTATCCGTACGCTATAAAGGGCACTATGTCGGCGAGTATTTTGCCGATCTGCTTGTAGAGGACGCGCTGCTCGTCGAATTGAAATGTGTGGAACGTTTTGCGCAAATGAACACACAGCTCAATGTCTCAACTATTTACGGGCCTCCGGCCTGACAGTCTGCCTGCTGCTTAATTTCCAGAGGCCCAAAGTCGAATGGAAGCGCCTCGTTCTCGGGTTTCCCGTAGCTTCAGGTCTTTTAATCGGCGTTCATCTGCGTTTATCTGCGGCTCTTAATCTTTCCACCGCTTTTCCACAGAATTACCACTGCACCGTTTCCCCTGGTTTGACCGCGAGCACCTCGATCTTCTCCGACGCGAGATTGCTCGCCAGCTCGGCTGGGTTACCCGTCAATGGCGGAAACGTCGCATAGTGCATCGGAATCACCCGCTTCACTTTCAGCAGCTTCGCCGCGTGCGCCGCCTCGAACGGGCCCATTGTGTAGAAGTCGCCAATCGGAAGAAAAGCCAGTTCCGGCTTGTAGAGTTCCCCAATCAGCGCCATGTCGCCGAACACGCAGGTGTCTCCCGCAAAGTACGCGGATCTGCCTTGCGGCGTGCGCAGAATATAGCCGGCCGGCTCGCCGCCGTAGAGGGTCTGGTCCCCTTCTTTGATCCCGCCGCTATGAATCGCTTGCGTCATCGTCAGCTTCGCGAAACCCAGATCGACCGTCCCGCCCTTGTTTATACCAGTGGTGTTCTGCACGCCTTTGGACTTCGAGGTATCCTGCGATCTCGAAAATACTGACCACCTTCGGCTTGAATTCCTTCGCCAGCGCGGGCACTCCGCTGATGTGATCAAAATGGCCGTGCGACACGGCAATCGCGTCGACGCGCTTGAACTTGTGATCTTTCGGGTAGTTCGGGTTACCCTCCGATGAACGGATCGAAAACCAGCACCTCGCCCGTTTCGAACTGCAACTCAAACGTAGAGTGGCCCAGATACGTGATGTGAATCATGACGCAACTGTAGATGCGATCGATGGACGGCCCGCTACATCAACAGCACTTCGCATTCCGGAATTGCCGCGCGTGCCGCAGATCGCAGAACGCCCTCCACTCCGACGGCCGAGTGGCAGCGCCCGGTAACGCGCAAATGACGTTCATACGCGTTCTCATCGCCGATCTCGCGCGCCAGCGCCAGCAGATACCGCAGAAGCCGCTTCATGCCACCTCCAATTCCGATTGCCACGAACGGCGATTCGGAGCTGACTGCCGGTTGCTTGCCATTCCGCGAAGCAGTCCGTCCAGACGCGAACGGAATCGACCAGAATGCACGCCACCAGAACCAGGAAGATCGCGCACACGAGCGGCATCCAGACGCTCGTTGAAGATTACCGCGCGTGTTTCCGCCAGCTTTGCCGCCGCGATCTTGCCCGATTGCATCGCCGATCTGCAGCGCGTTCGCGTGCGCCAGAAAGCCGATGCGCGGATCTGGCGGACGCGATCTTCTCGAAGCCCGCGCTGAACGTCACTGCCGCCAGCCACGCCAGCGGAGCCGCCGTGATCCAGGCATGTAGCGCGCGCGGTGCATCTTGATCAGCACCGTCGTGCCAACGCACAGAGCAATCGCACTCAGCAGTTGATTCGCGATACCGAAGAGCGGCCACAATGAATTGATCCCGCCCAGCGGGTCGATTACGCCCTGATACAGAAAGTATCCCCACGCCAGCACCACCAACGCGCTGGTCAGCCAAACGCTGCGTCCCAGCGGCTTATGACACATGCCCGAGCAGGTCCTGCAGCATGAATCGGCCGACACGCGTGCCCGCATCCAGAATCGTCAGGATGAACAACGCTTCGAACATGATCGCGAAGTGGTACCAGAAGCTCAGCAGACCGTCGCCGAATCGTCCGAAGATCTGCGCCATGCCCGAGCGCCAGCGACGGTGCGCCGCCCAGTTCGGCCGAACAGATGTGGCTTCGCCCACTCGATGGGCCAGATCCGCCATCTGCGCCGCGGTAACCGGAAATCCCCACCGGCTGATGGTCGTGCGTAGCCGCTACTGCAGAGGCGCCCGACAACTCCCCGCGGGCGAATTCACGGCGAAGTAGATGCCCGGCGCGAGACTCGCCGCCGCAACCATCGCCATGATGGCGACAAATCCTTCCAGCAGCATCGCACCATAGCCGATCGGCCAGGCGTGCCACTCGCGCGCAATCATCTTTGGCGTCGTCCCGGAGCTGATCAAGCGCGTGGAAGCCAGAAATCGCGCCGCACGCGATCGTGATGAAGCAGAACGGAAATACTTTACCCGCGAAGATCGGTCCCGTTCCGTCCACGAATCGCGTCATCGGCGGCAGCTGCAACTGCGGATGTGTCGACGAAGATGCCGATCGCGAGCAGAAAGATCACGCCCAGCTTCACGAACGTGCTCAGATAATCGCGCGGCGCAAGCAGCAGCCATACCGGCAGCACGCTCGCGAGAAAACCGTAAACGCACGATCGCGAGCGGCGAGCGCGATTCCGCCAAAAGTGAACTAGGGCGCCCAGTCGGGCGATGCCGAAACGCCTTTCCCTCCGAACACGGCCGCGAGCAGCAGAACGAAACCGATGCCGGAGCACTCCAGCACCTTCGCCGGCCGGATGATACCGCAGGTACACACCCATAAAGACCGCGATGGGAATCGTCATCGCGATCGTGAACGTTCCCCACGGGCTGCTTTTCAGTGCGTTCACTACCACCAGCGCGACCACTGCGAGCAGCACGATCATGATGAGCAGCACGGTGATCAGCGAGATGAATCCGCCGAACTTGCCGATCTCGTCGCGCGCCATCTGTCCGAGCGTTTTGCCGTCGCGCCGCATGGAGCAGAACAGAATCACGAAATCCTGCACCGCGCCGCCCAGCACGCAGCCAAACAGAATCCATAACGTGCCCGGCAAATATCCGAACTGCGCGGCAAGCGTCGGCCCTACCAGCGGCCCAGGTCCGGCAATCGCCGCGAAGTGATGCCCCAGCAGAATCCATTTGTTCGTCGGCTCATAGTCATGGCCATCACGAAAGCGTTCGGCGGGAGTTGCGCGCCGGTCATCCAGTACCATGACTTTCGCCGCAATGAATTTTGCGTAGAAGCGAAATCCGATCAGAAACAGGCAGGCCGCCGCAAGCACCAGCCACAGGCTGTTCACCGGCTCACCGTGATGTGTGGCCACAACTCCAAGCGCCAGCGCAGCGACTACGCACAGCAGCGCCCAACCGGCACGAGCAATGATCGATCGCATAGTTCCCCAGGGCTCCTAGCTTATCTTGCGGACGCGCTCAGAGGGGTGCTCTTTGCGACGTCCAGTCCCGCTCCGATCGCCGCAATGCCCGGTATCGAAACCGGTAATCGCCCGATCACGGGAGCCTGCCCAGCAACGCGCGCGCCACCGCCAATTCGGAAGTATCGGTGGTGCTGAAGGTTGCCAGCAGCGTCGAAACCTTCGGATAGTCCCGCAGCATGTACGGACTTCCGAACGCGATAATCGCGACGGGAACGTTGCCCTGCGTAATCGAGCCGAGAAACTTGCTCAACGGAGCATCCAGCGCGACCGTCCCCTTATATGCGGCGACACTCACAAACGCCGTCACATAGACGTTCTGGCATCCTGATACGGCGGAAGCTGTCGCGTCCAGCAGAGGCTGCGGCGAATTGGCGTTCGCGGAATAAACGGTCAGGTCCGGCCGTGCATTGCGCAGTGTGCGCACCAGACTCTCGCCATGACGCGAGAACATGTCATCGCGTAACACCACCAGGCAGTTCTTCGCCCCAGACGGCATCGGAAACAGATGCTTGTCGTCCTTCACCAGTGTGAGCGCACGCTGCGCGACATCCTGCGCCAGGTGCGTCGCGTTTTCCTCCAACAACTCGTCCGGCAAGTTGTCCTGGCTCACGAAACGAGTCTTGAACAACCCGACCTTCTGCTTGGCGGCCAACACGCGCGTTGCGCTCGCATCGATGCGCGCTCGCGTGAGGCGTCCCGATTTGATGGCCGCTTCGATCGCAAGCAATGCACGGCTCCGGATCAATCGGCATCAACAAGACATCCGCACCCGCCTCAATCGCGCGCACAGCCGCTTCGCCTTCCTGGAACTGTAACGTGATGGCCTGCATCTCCATCGCATCCGTCACCGATAATCCCCTTGAATCCGAGTTCGTCGCGCAGCAAGTCCAGTCAGAATGTTGTGCGACAGCGTGGCCGGAATCGGATCCGGCTCAAATGCGGGTACAGCGAGATGCGCTGTCATGATCGAATCCGCGCCGATGCGCGATCGCCGCGCGAAACGGAGCCAGTTCCAAAGATTCCAGCCGTTCTTTGGGCTGATCCAGCCGCGCCAGTTGAAGATGGCTGTCCTGCTGATATCGCCATGCCCCGGAAAGTGCTTCGGCGCGACCAGAACATAGTGCTTCGGATCCGCATGCGCGCCGTCGATAAATGCCGCCACATTCGCCGCTACGGCTCTGCGGATCCGCGCCGAAGGAACGCGTGTTGATGATCGGGTTATCCGGATTGTTGTTGACATCTGCATCCGGTGCAAACACCCAATTCACGCCAAGCGCGCGTGCTTCAAGTGCGGTCTCCGCCCCGAAGTGCTCGCGCCGCATCCAACATCGTGCGCCGCGCCGAACGCCATCATCGATACGGAAACTTCGCGGTATCCGCAACCCGCATGGATGCGCCGCGTTCGAAATCGGAAGCAACCAGCAGCGGCGTCCGCGCGAGCTTCTGCACGTGATTGATAAACGCCACCATCTCGAAAGGGTTGCGCGTTCACGACGCTGCCGTTCACAATCCGGCCTGCCACGATGAAGCCGCCCACGTGATCTTTTTGGATCCAGCGCAGGAAGCGTTTGTATTCGGCCGAGATCGAGGAGGGATAATCGCCATACCCGCGCACCACGATCAATTGCGCAATGCGATCGTGCAGCGACAGGCCGCGCAACAGCGGCGAACTCGCGCTCGCGTGCGAACTCGCGGGTTTCTGAGCAGGTGCGGCCTTGCTTACGGCCAACGCGGGCAGCGCGCAGCAAAACAGCGCAGCCCATCGTAAATACAACACTGTCTCAGAATAGACGGAGGCTCGCTAGACGTCTTCCGTGCGCGCGCGGCTGACCTTGCCCGCTCGTTGCGCCGGCTTCTTCGGATTCAGCAGGCGGCTCTACCGTGCGAAGCAGATTGTTGATCTCGTTTGCACTCTTCTGCAGAACCGCATCCGCCCCGGTCGACTCCGGCGTCAATCCCAGCGTCTCCGTAAAACCGCTCAACAGGACGATCGGTTTCTTGAAATCGCGTTTGCGCAATTCGCAATGAGTTGCAGGCCGTCCATCGGCTCCATCTTGAAGTCGGTTACGACAAGATCAAAGCACTCTTCTTCGACGTGCTTCAGAGCGTCATCACCCGAATTGCGCAGGTACGACGCGATATCCCAAAGTTTCCAGCACCGATTTCCGGGCTAGTATTCCGTCGCGGTTGTCATCAACAAGCAAAATGAGACCGTGACGGGTTTGGGAAGAGCAGACCGCATCCAGACCCAGTGAACTTAACAGACCGCTTGCGACGTTGTCAATTGCTCGCTTATCGCTGCTCAATCGAGAGCAGATTTAGTACTTGACAGGTTTGATCAGACAATGCGGCTACTCGACCGGCCGCGGCGCTTTGTATCCTGCCTTCGCGATGATCTGATACTTGATCGCCTTGCCCTTCTCGTTCACAATACGGAGCGGCTCGTTGGTTGACGGGTTTACTAGTTCTACTTTGATATGACGAAACTTGCCGTCACGCGCGACGTTCGTCGGATGGTACCCGAGTGAGTACTGATTCCGCAGAGCATCTTCGAGCTGCCTGATAGATGTTCGGATACTCGGCAATAAATCGTGGGAAGAAGGACATGCCGCCGGTCTCTTTAGCAAACGTCTTCATCTCGTTGTCGGCCTGAAGGAAATCCATCTCACGCATCGGCCCCATCGCCCCGTTCGCCTCCGCGTACATGCGCATCGTCTGCAACGTGCTGATCGTGTAAATCGGAACGCCGTCTTCCTGCAGTTCCTTGCGCGCTTTGTCGAACGTCAACTTGCTGAACGTGTCGAGGCCGCTTCCGATCAGCAGAATGGCTTTGCGCCCCTCGATATCCGACATACGCCCGGCGATCTCGGTCAAAGCATCGAACACGTTCGATTCAGAAAAGCCGGGAATGCGGAGCTGATTCAATGCCTGCTGCGCTTTGTTCTTGTCCGGCGAAAAGTCCGACAGAATCGTCGTGTGCATGTCATAGTACGCGACGGCTACGTTGTCGTCCGGCTTTAGTGTAGACAGAAAACTGTACGCGGCTTGCAGGGTCTCATACCAGCCATAGGTGTAGAACGCCTGGAACCGCGCATCGAATTCGATCACCATGCAGATATTCATCGGCGCCTCGCCTAAACCGAAGGTGACGATCTGCTGCGGAATTCCGTCTTCCGACACGCGGAAGTTGCCCTGCGGAATCTTGGGTATGAAATGCCCCCGGTCATCGAGAACTGAGACATCTACGTTTACTGTGGTTGCGTTCGCCGTGAACGTAGGTGTATCGGGCGCTGCATCCGGAGCCTTGTGCTTGAACTCGGACGGGATGGGCTTCTGATCCGGCGGTGTTTCGGCTGCCTTATCGCTAGGCTTTGCAACCGAATCGCCGGATTGAGTCTGCGGAGTCTCCTGCGCGAGCACTGGAATCCCCGGCACGCAGGTAAATATCGCGGCCGCCGCAACGGCCAAGGAAACGGGACGGTACTTCATGGCTGATCACCTTGGACGGATCTAGTGGACCCGCCGGTTACGGTTTGAATCCTGCTTCTTCAGATAAACTTCAAATTTTCGCTTCGCTCGCTGTAGCTTCCAGTCCTTGTATGCCGAGACCAGAGGCGTTTTGACATCCACCCGCAGCCGCCTGCCCCGCACCAGCACAAACCCGGAAACCAACCCCGTGAGCAATTGCGCAGCGAGCACCCATCCGGCCCCCTTGCTGCTTGCGATCGCCATGTACGCTTGCAGAATCACGATCGCGCCAATGATCATCACGAAGTACTTCGACTTCATCGGGATGATGATGGCGAACAGCACCGTCTGATCCGGAAACAGCATCCCGTAGGCGACCAGCAGAGCGTTGATGCACGCTGCCGATCCCATAATCGTCACCATCGGCGCGCCAATCCCGACCGCTACCAAGAACGCCACTAGCGACGAGACCACGCCCGCAACGATATAGAACCGGACAAACCGCGCCGTGCCCCAAAGCCGTTCGACCTCCGCTCCGAACATCCAGAGCGCAAGCATGTTCCATAATATGAACCCAATACTGTTGCCGTGAATGAAGATGTTGGTGACGAACTGCCAGATCGCAAACGGTGGCGAGACAACGTACGGCGGGAGTGAGCGCACACAATGGTGTGATGCGATCTATCCCTGCGCCATGGAGGATATATGCAAGGACGAAGATGGCTATGTTGACGATCAACAGCCACTTCAGGCCCACAGGGAACCGATTAGACGGAATGTATCGATTCACGTACGGCCGTGAACTGTAGGACATCTGGAGCTTGTGGAACCTGCCTTGAGGATATCAGATATATTCCGAAATCAGGATGCTCGCTATGGTTCCTGGAACGAAATATTTGGACCGCGCTTAGGAGAAAGAATTCTTAATTACAGCGGTTCTGCACTGGTGTGCTTCCGCAGTATCACCGTCGCCAGGTGGAGCAGGATAGCAATGCCTGTCCAGACTAACCAGTTGGATAACGCTCCAGCCGAAAACGGAAACGTATCGGTCCAGCCAAGATTCGAAGCCAAGCTCCAGCACGCAAAGGCGTAACCGGAGAAAACTGCGGGTCCCATCAACACCGCAACTGCGGATGCAAACTGCTGCGCCGTGTCGACGGCCCAATTCCCAGTGCGCGACAAACCGGCGCTCGCCGTCTGTACGAAACTCGCTGTCCAGGCGCGGGCCGGCGCGGTTACCAACGCCACAGCCGTGATTCGCGGTTCAGACATTTGTTCTTTGTTCCTTGCTGGAAAATTGATGCAAGCCAAGGGCCGAAAGTTGCCGCGACACCAGGGCTCGACAAACTCATCGGCCGAACAAAAGCAATTTTGCGAATTTCGAACGGTTTCCCATTCGTGAATAATCAGAATTTATACTTCGCGGCGCAGTATCCTACTGCGAATTAGTGAGGGATGAGTGCACTTATACGCGCGGACTTGCGTTGCCATTCAGTTTCCACTCAGCAGGTCGCGCTCACTGGAGACATCCGGCTGCGTCAATCGTTCGAGGACCTTCGCGACAAGCAGCAGCACCGCGGCCACCGCAACCCATATCTCCCAGCGGGACAGTAAACCCGCGTTGATGAAGAATGCGCCCGTCCACTGCATGCCCGCCGCGAAGATCCAGAAGGCCATCGTAAACGCGATCAAGGCGCAGGGCGTAAGCAGAGCTGCAATGGTGATGGCAACCTGGCGCCACCTCACATTCGGGAGAGGCCGCAGGCGTGAATATCGGATGCGGACGACCATGAGGGATGCACTCCTAGCCTAACAAGCGAATGTCATGCTGTGGCCGGCGAAGCCATGCTGTAGATTGTCTGGTGAGCCGGCAAATCGCCGGGCGCGGCGCTCCCTGCAAGACGACCGTAAATAAACGCCGCCGCCCGACCTCCGTTTTGCCGCAGATTTCTCAAAAGGAGACTGCAATTGAAGAAAATTAAAACCGCTATCGTTGGCACGGGATTTATGGGGAAAGTGCACGCCGAGCAGGTGCGCCGTCTCGGAAATGTCGAAGTGGCAGCGGTCGTGGGTAGTCGCCTCGAGCGCGCCCAGAGCTTCGCCGAAACCTATGGCGTCCCCTTTGCCACCGGCAATCTCGAAGATGTTTTGAAGAATCCGGAGATCGCGGCGGTTCACATCTGCACTCCGAACGTGGATCATTTTCCGCAATCGATGGCGGCGCTCGAAGCCGGTAAAGCCGTGCTTTGTGAAAAGCCCATGACGATGAGCGTCGAGGAAGCACGCCGTCTGGTCGAAGCGGCGAAACAACGCAACGCCGTCAACTGCGTGCAGCACAACCTGCGCTACTATCCGGTGCTCCAGCAGGCCCGCCAGATGATCGCGCACGGCGATCTCGGAGACATCCTCATCGTGCAGGGGACCTATTCGCAGGATTGGCTCCTCTACGATACAGACTGGAACTGGCGCATCGACACCAAAGAAAATGGGCAGCTCCGTGTCATGGGCGATATCGGTTCTCACTGGATGGACATGATTCAACATCTGACGGGACTCAATATCACCTCCGTCTGCGCCGACCTCGCCACATTCCACAAGACGCGCCGCAAGCCCAAGGGTTCCGTCGAAACGTTCACCGGCAAGAAAGCCGGTGAAGCCGATACCGACACGTTCCAGGTCGACTCCGACGACTTCGCCGCCGTGCTCCTCCACCTGGGCGATCGGGCCCGCGGAGCCTATACCGTCAGCCAAATGTCAGCCGGACGAAAGAACCGCTTCTTCATCGAAATCTACGGAACCAAAGCCGGCCTCGCCTGGAACCAGGAGGAGCCCGACACGCTTTGGGTCGGTCATCGCAACCAACCCAACCAGGTCCTCGTCAAAGACGCATCGCTGTTCTATCCCGCCGCCGCAAAATTCGCCGATCTCCCCGGCGGCCACAGCGAAGGCTACGATGATTCTCATAAGCAGGTCTTCAAGAATTTCTATGCCCGCGTGGCCGACCCTTCGGTTCCGGTTGACTATCCTACGTTTGAGGATGGCCTCCGCGGAATGGTTTTGCTCGAGAAAGTCGCCCAAAGCGCGGCCGAGCGCAGTTGGGTGGACGTTTAAGCCCGTCGCGGCGCTGCTCCTGTTCGCACTCTGCTCCCCCGGCCTCTTCGCCCGGT
Source organism: uncultured Acidobacteriaceae bacterium (assembly GCA_963795905.1). Taxonomy (GTDB): domain Bacteria; phylum Acidobacteriota; class Terriglobia; order Bryobacterales; family Bryobacteraceae; genus Bog-105. Next base: position 198,508 of record CAWCJG010000009.1, read on the forward strand.
CGCGCGAGTTGATCGACATCGATAACTACTGCACGCAGGTGCGGAACCAGTTAAGTTCCGCCACCCCGTTTATCTTCAGCGGCCCCGATCCCTGGACCGAGCTCGACGAACCACCGGTCGAGATGCCGGATGAGGCGCTCGCCTACGTCTACACGCAAGGGCCGCAGATACGTTGGGTGTTTCTCCGCCTGGTTGACGATCAAGCCAACTGGCAGGAAGACGTGCATTACTATTTTCACGAGGACGGAACCATCGCCAAGCGCGTCCGCCGGCTGCTTGCCAAGTCCGCGAACGTCCTGCTCGAAGAGACCACCTATTACGCGGACGGAGTCGTACTAAAACAAACCACGCATCACCACGCCCTCGTCAAAGGCGCCAAAGCAATCGCTGATTTCAGCGACCCCGACGCCCCCGAATACCTGACCGTGGACGACCTTCCGTTCCCCGATATCCCCGACCTTTGGGAACGCTTGGCCTGATCGGGATTTATCCGCGTTTATCGGCGTTAATCGGCGGCATCCAAACAGCGCCGGCGATATCGTCGTTCGCAATAGACCCGTAGCGCAAGCTTCCGCTACCACGTACTGTGTAGCGGTGAGCTATGATGTCCGCGCCCCTCCAGGTTCTCGATGCCATTCATGAGCTCACGATTTCAACGTCAGGGTGGTCCTTCACCGCGGCAGCAATCGCCGGATTGACTCTCGCTTTTCACGTTGCTGCGCAGAGCACCTGCCCGGTTCTGCCTGATTATTCCGATCCCGCAAACCTCTTCTCCCGGCCTCGAACCTGCGCTCACCAAGCTTCTCGATGGCCAGATGCTGGGGCAGTTTAACGTGTCGGACGATCCCGCTGTTATCGGGTACCTGAAGCAAGTCGGTGACCGGCTCAGCGCGCATGTCACGCAGCCGGATCTGCATTTCCGTTACCACCTCATCGATTGGCCGGGCGTGCAAGCCTTCTCGCTTCCCGGGGGCGACATCTATCTCCATCCGGGATCGCGGCGGCTCTGCAGAGCGAAGATGAACTCGCGGGCGTTTTGCCGCACGAGATGGGACATATCGTGACGCATCAATCATCCCTCCAGTGGAGCGTCATTCTGCGCCGCGAGTTAGAGCAGGCCGATAGCGTTGCCCTTACCTTGCTCGCCGAAGCTGGATATGCGCCCGCCGCATTTGAATCTTCACTGGACCGCATCATCGGCGCCGCTGGCCATCAAGGGTCGTGGCTTGCCAATGTGTTTGGGCTAACCACTGAGGATCAGCACCGCATTCACAAGCTCCTTTCCAACATGAATCATTTGCCTGACGAGTGCGTTCACAAACAGTCCGGCTCCGATCTGGCGGCATTTCATTCCTGGCAAACGGCGGTACTCGATTACACCGACGTGGCCAACACCTGCGCCAAACCTGCAAGACGTCATCGCCCAAACTCAACTGCAGTCCATCCGGCTGGCAGATTTTCGCCAGGTGACCTAAGCCCCGATGGCAATTGGCTTGTCGCAGTAGATGACGATCATGCCCATCTGCTGAAGACTCATCCATTCGGAGTCACTGCCGCCTTCCCGGCACACGGGTGGATACAGGTTCGCTTTGATTCTTCCTCTTCCAAACTTCTGGTGTTAAACGGCTCCGGACGAATCGACGTCTGGGATATCGCGCAACAGAAAAGGACGGCCCAGTACCATCTCACCGGCCGCAGCTTCGCATTCCTCGCGCTTTCACCGGACGCGACGACCGTCGCAATTGTCGACGCGGCTTCTGACGTACAGATCGTCGATGGATCGACGAATCAGGCTATTTGGCGCAAGCACTGCGAAGGCGTTCTGCGTTACCCGCCAAGCCTTGCCTTCTCCCCCGATGGACGGTACTTTGTCGCGATGCAGAGCCACAAAGCACAAATGAGTACTGCGATTGCGGATGGGAATGGGTCCGGAGCCCTGCGAGAGAATTGCCATTAGCCCCGATTGGTCCATCGTCGCTGCATGCGGGGGCACGAGTCGTGCCAACTGGGAGGTCAGCACGGGCACCGGCTTTAGCATCATGCGGGCGTGGGATTAGCCGGCTTCGATGCGGATAATGTGTTGCACCTCGCGCTGCCGGCCAAGGATAAGATCCGGTATACGATCGCTGCCATCGATGTGCGTAAATCGGCGGTAATGCAAAACACACCAGGACCGGACGGCTTCGAGTGTACAGCCATGCGCGGAGGATTCGCTCTGCTCCGCACGCATGAAACATCCCCTTGGCTTGCCGGCATCAACACAGCCACGAAGCCGGATGAGTGGCAGGTCAGAGACAACGCGGGCAATCTTGTCTGGTCGCGCCAGTTCAAACCCGGCACCATGCCGGGTGCGGCGCTCCAAGATGGCAGGTTACTGCTGCTCTGGAGCAACCCAAAAGAGGAGATCGGCAACTTGCCGGAACTTCGGGAACGGTAAGCGCAGGCCGGCGGTGGAAAATCCGGAATGACGCTGGTCGAAGTAATCGGTCTGAAGGGCGCATCCGCGAACGCGGCGGTGCTGATCGTGGGCGACCGGCTGTTTGCTACCTACCTCGGCTATCACACGCAAATGTTGTCCTTGCAAACTGGCGGCGAGACGGGTGAACTAGTGGGCGTTGCTGCCGCGGTATCGCCAGACGGGAAACTGGCCGCTACCTTAGATTCCTCAGCACACGTGCTCACCGTCTACGACCTCGACAGCATGACCGAGCGCACTCGCTTCTCCTTCCCGCACACAATTGCCGCCGTGCAGTTCAACGCAGCGGGTAATCAGGTGCTTACGATTACCAACGACGAAATGGTGTACCGCTTCAGAGTTCCGCAGCCGCAGGAAATTGCTTCGCACGCTATACTCGCCGGGCCGACCTCGTTATTTTGACCTTTAGCTAACCGGCGGACGCTTTCACAGTCTAAAGACCAGCCGGATGGAATGGACGGACTCACGGGCTGCCGAACAAGCCAGGAAAGGGGACCAGCAGGCCTTTCGTGTGCTAGTTGAGCGCCATAGCCAGAGCGTATTCTATCTCGCCTTCCGTATGACTGGCAAGGAACAAGACGCCGAGGACCTGGTGCAAGAGACTTTTCTCAGGGCCTACAAGCAAATTGACAGGTTCGATGGGCGCTCCGCGTTCGGGACGTGGCTATACCGCATCTGCACGAACTGCTCCCTCGACCTGATTCGGTCGCAAAAGAACCGCAAAGAGCAGCAGGCCTCGACCTCTGAGGACGAAGAAATGAGCTGGCTGGATCGGATCGCAGCGCCAGATCCCTCCCCGGAACGCTTGACACAGAGCGGGCAGATCGCGCGTCTGCTTCAGCCGGCGCTCGACCGGCTGACCGAACAGGAGCGTGCCGCCTTCGTTCTGCGCCACTACGAAGGATGCAACATCGATGAAATTGCCCATCGGCTGGGAGTTCAGGCGAGTGCGGCCAAACACAGCATCTTCCGGGCGGTGCAGAAACTGCGGCGCGCGTTGGAGCCCGTCCGGGGAGCCGCTCGATGAATCACCCGACCCAAGAACAACTGACGGACGCCTACTACGAAGGCGTTCACTCTGAACTGCTTCAGCACCTTGCCGATTGTGACGATTGCCGATCGCGCTTTGAGAGCTTGCGCGATTTGCTGGATTGGGCCAGGAACTATCCCGTTCCCGAGCGCGACCCGTCCTATGGACACGAGGTTTGGGCGCGTTTGTTGCCCCATTTGCCGAAACGAAAGCAGCACTTCCGCTGGTTGGGCTGGTGGAGCATTGTTCCCGGGGTTGCGGCCTTACTCGTGGTTGCGTTTTTCTCGGGAATGCTGATCGAGCAGCAGCGGCAGGAGGGCATTTCGTCCGAAGCGCGCGAACGGATTTTTTTGATGACTGTCAGTGATCACCTCGAGCGATCGCAAATTGTGCTGACCGAGTTACTCAACAGCGTTCCGGGCAGCCTGGATTGGAGCGATGAGCGGGATCGCGCCCGCGATCTGATTGCGGAGAACCGCCTGCTGCGGCAATCGGCGCTTCATGCGGGAGACCGATCGAACGCGGCATTGCTCGACGAATTGGAACGAGTGCTTCTCGGCGTGGCGAACAGTCCTTCCGACATAACGGCCGATGAGTTGGACAATTTGCGGCGCGACATCCAAAGCGAAGGGCTTCTATTCAAGGTGCGTATCACAAGCTTTGATGCTCGCCAAAAAGGACAAAAACTATGATTCGAAGAGCCATTCTTCTTCTCGCTCTCGCTCTTCCGGCGGTTTCGCAAGAGTTACCGGGCGTGATGGCGTTGAGTTTTCAATCTGCCCAGGGGGGCCGGGAAGGTTCTGCCTATCAAAAAGGCCTTCAGGAGCTGGATGCGCGCGAATGGGACGAAGCCATCTCTTCCTTCGATGCGGCCGCCCATCACAACACGGACGCGGCTGACGCGTCGCTGTATTGGAAGGCCTACGCTCAGAATCGAGCTGGCCGATACAACGATGCCCTCGCGACCATTTCCGAGTTGCAGCAGTTGTATTCCTCGAGCCGGTGGGTGAAGGATGCGCAGGCATTAGCCGTGGAGGTTCGCGCGCAAAAGGGCGACCCGGTGAGCCCCAGCGCCGAGCCGGATGAGGACTTGAAGCTGATCGCGGTGAACAGCCTCATGCAGGCCAATCCAGATGAGGCATTGCCCATTCTCCAGAAGTTGCTGGCCGGTAACAACTCGGAACAAGTGAAAGAGCGAGCGCTGTTCGTGCTCACACAGAACTCATCGCCACAGGCGCGCAAACTTCTGGCCGACATGGCGCATAACGGCGCCAATCCGGACCTACAGCTTAAGGCAATCCGGTACATCGGCATGATGGGAAACGCCGATGCGCGGAAGGATTTAGTCTCGATCTACAACTCGTCCTCGGATGTTCGTCTCAAGCGCGCCATCCTGCGAAGTTTCATGCAGTCTGGCTCGCGCGACTTCCTGCTGAACGTCGCTAAGACAGAGCAAAACCCGGAGCTGCGCCGAGACGCTATCCACGAGCTTGCGATCAGCGGCGGTCAGGAAGAACTCTGGCAGCTTTATCAGTCCAGTAACTCAACTGAAGACAAGAAGGACATTCTGCAGTCGATGTTGTTGACCGGGAGTTCGACCCGGCTCGCCGAGATCGCCCGCTCCGAAAAGGATCCCACCTTGAGAGTTGCCGCAATCAGGTCCCTCGGTCTCATGGGTGGGAATGGGCGCGGTGATCTCCTGGTTTCGATTTATCAAGGCGATACGAATCGCGAGGTCCGGGAAGCGGTTCTGAACGCCTTGTTTATCCAGCAAAACGGGAAGGCCCTGGTGGCCCTTGCCCGGGCTGAAAAAGACCCCGGGATGAAACAGGAAATCGTGAAGAAGATGTCTCTGGTTCACTCGAAGGAAGTGACCGACTACATGATGGAGATCCTCAAATGAAAACCGCCGCGCTTTTGCTGCTGGCCTCCGCCGTTTACGCGCAGAGTGTACAGCCGAACATCACAAACGCTCATTTTGAGACGCGCGCGTTTTCCGGGAGTCTCGACTCGCAAATTCGTTCGACCGGCGCGGCCTGGTTCGGTTACGCCATCAAGGCTATTCCCGGAGAACACGACAGTTGCTGTTTTGATGGGTCAAGTCGGTCCGGGTGCTGGCTCGAAGGAGAATCTAAAGGCACGGTAACCGGTCCCAATTCGAACGGGCCGGTGCAGCTCGAAGGCGATAGCACGGTGGCGGTTCTCTTTCGCGCCGAAAACAACACAATTCAAAAAGTCCGAGTCTATTCCGTCTTTTGCGCTCTCGATGGCGGTGGTCTTCCTTTTACGTGGATCACCGGCGTGCCCGAACAGGCAAGCCTCTCTTTTCTCGAGACTCTGGCGACAAAGGACCCGTCGGAACACACGTTGGACGGCTCGATCATGGCGATCTCGCAACACGCCGACGCCAATGCTGATACGGTTCTCGAACGCCTGACCAGACCGGATCAGCCGGAACGCATTCGTGAAAAAAGCACGTTCTGGCTGGGAGCAAGCCGCGGCGCGCGCGGTGTGCAGATTTTGAAAAGTATCGTGGCCAGCGATGCAAGTGAGCACATTCGCGATAAAGCAGTTTTCGCGCTTTCGATCAGCCGGGAACCGGAGGCGCTCGATTCCTTGATTCAAGCGGCCAAGACAGATGCCTCGCCGCATGTCCGCGGTCAAGCCATTTTTTGGCTGGCCCAGAAAGCCGGCAAGCGCGCCTCGTCGGCGATTATCGATGCGATAGAAAACGACCCCGACACGCAAGTAAAAAAACGCGCCGTTTTTGCGCTCTCGCAATTGCCGAAGGACGAAGGCGTTCCAAAGCTGATTGAGGTCGCGCGCACTCAAAAGAATCCCGAAGTGCGAAAACAGGCCTTTTTCTGGCTGGGCCAGTCGCAGGATCCTCGAGCCCTCGCCTATATCCAGGAAGTGTTGGCCAGATAGCGCTGTGCCCGCCCGGGGCGCAATTCGCGCGTGGCGGGAACTCCTGAACATACTCGTTCGTATTCATAGTGATCGAAAGATGCCTGCCAGTGAAGCCCTCTACACCATTTCACCTTCGAACGACTCCACGGTTGCCATCGAGGTGCTCAAGACTGGGCTCCTGCGCAAACGCAGACACCTGCTTGTTTTCGAAAAGTTCGAAGGCGAGCTCTCCTATGTGACAGAACATCCAGAATTGTCGCGCGTGAGACTCTGCGTGGATAGCCGGTCGGTCGTCTGTCGCGATCGGTGGCTAAGGAAAAAAAAGCAAGAGGCGGTGACCCGTTATGCTCGGGAGGCGGCACTGGCAGCCAGCCCGGAAATTCGTTTCACTTCGAGGCAGATCTCTCCAAAGCCTCTGCGCGGCTTCGCAGTCGAAGGCGTGCTCGACATCTGCAGAGTTACTCGTACGGTGAAGGTGAATATCACCCTTACCGCAATGGAGTAACCATCGATTTCAAATCGATGGGGATACGACGCTTCGTCTCAGCGACTTCGGCATCAAACCGCCCAGTTCGCTATTGGGCCTGATCGGAACAAAAGACGAAGTGCTTGTGCGGCTGCTGCTGTGGGCGATTCCCGCCCCGCAATGACCCAATGACTACTAACAAGTAAAGGAACCGAAATGGCGGATTTGCAGGAAGCGCTTCGGCGGCTCAGGAACGCTCCAGGATTCACTGCGACCGCAGTGATTACGCTCGCCTTGGGTATTGGCGCGACGACCGCGATCTTCACCCTCGTTCATCAGGTGATGCTCAAGTCTCTACCGGTCACCAAGCCGGAAGAACTCTGGCGCGTTGGCGACGAAATCCGCTGCTGCAACTGGGGCGGGTACACGCAGGGTGACGATAACAATTTCTCGCTCTTCTCGTACGAAGCCTACAAGAACTTCCGCGAACACACGTCCGAGTTCGTCGACCTGACCGCGCTGCAAGCCGGCAATGCGCCTCTCGGCGTTCGCCGCGCAGGGTCACGGGGTCCCGTCGATACGCGCAACGGGGAATTCGTCTCCGGCAATTTCTTCCGCACGTTCGGCATCCATCCCTGGATCGGTCGATTGATGAGCGATAACGACGATCGGCCCGGCGCAGCCGCGGTTGCCGTGATGAGCTATCACATATGGAGCGATAAATACGGCTCCGATCCCACCGTCGTGGGCGCCAGCTATCAGATAAACGGCCATCCGTTTACTGTGATCGGCGTCGCTGCGCCCGGATTTTATGGCGCCAAGCTCGATGGTTGGGGCATGCCGGATTTCTGGATCCCAACCAACACCGAACCTCTGCTGGACGGTGAAGCGCAGCGGCTAAAACGTCCCAACACGAACTGGCTGGACATCGTTGGCCGCGTTCGCCCCGGGGTAAATCCTAAGTCGCTCGAAGCCAAGCTGCGCGTCGAGTTGCATGGCTGGCTCGCGAGCCACGTGCCCGACATGGAACCCGGTGAAAAGCAGACTTGGCGTCAGCAGACCTTGCATCTCATTCCCGGCGGCGCCGGGGTCGCAGCTATGCGGGATCAGTACGCGTCTGGATTAAAGCTGCTCCTTATCGCAGCGGGATGTGTTCTGCTTGTCGCCTGCGGCAATCTTGCGAATCTCATGCTGGCACGCGGTTTGAAGGAGCGCTCGCAAACATCTTTGCGTGTGGCTCTCGGCGCGTCGCGCGGCCGGCTTGTGCGCAAAGCACTCGGAGAATCGACTCTGCTAGCCGTCATCGGCGGCGTTCTTGGAATCGGAATCGCCTACGCGGGCAGCAAACTCGTTCTATATCTCGCGTTCCACAGCGGCGGCAGCCCGAACTATGTCCCGGTTGATGCCTCTCCATCCTGGCCCGTCCTCCTCTTTACGCTCGGGGTCTCGATCCTCACCGGAATGCTTTTCGGTATGGCTCCGGCCTGGATGACGTCGCATGTGGATCCGGTGGAAGCCCTGCGTGGCAGAAACCGTTCCGTGGGCGGCGGCGGCTCGATCGCGCAAAAGTCGCTCGTTATTGCGCAAGCCGCCATGTCGCTCATTCTGCTCTCCGCCGCTGCTCTGCTGGGCCAAAGCCTGCGCAACCTCGAGCACCAGAATTTTGGCTTTGAAACGAAGGACCGCTATCTGGTTTCCATCAACCCAGAGCTTGGCAATTACAAGCCTGAACAAATGGAGCAGCTCTTCCGCCGTATCGACGAGCGACTCCTGCGCGTACCCGGAGTGCGCACGGTTGCTCCCGTACTGTACGCGCCTATGAGCGGCGATAGCTGGAACGAGGGCATTCGTATCGCGGGGCGCCCGGAACCCGGACCCAAAGAAGACACCGGCGCCGGGTGGGCCCGCGTCATGCCTGGTTTCTTTGAAACACTAGGCGCGACCATCGTGCAGGGCCGCTCTATCCAAGACCAGGACACCACCACCACTCGCCCTATCGCGGTGGTGAATGAAGCCTTCGTTCGGCGTTTCTTCAAGCACCAGAGTCCGATTGGCCGGCACTTCGGCATGGATCGCATTCAATACGCCGATAAATTTGAGATCGTTGGCGTGGTGCGTGACATCCGCTACATGACGTGGGCTTACAACGAACCTGTTCGGCCCATGTTCTGGCTACCCGAAACGCAAAGCGTGAAATACGACGACCCGCAATTCACCACGTTCGACCTCTTTTCCCACTTTCTCTCGAACATTGTCATCTGGGCACCCGGCAATCCGCCGACTATCGAAACCGAGGTCCGCAAGGCCATTGCCGGCATCGATCCGAACCTCGTGGTTTACGGCGTGGACCCCTATTCGAAAGTGTTGGCCGGCGATTTTCAACGGGAGAACATGATTGCCACCCTCACCATGCTGTTCGGCGTGCTCGGACTCGTTCTCGCCGCCGTGGGTTTGTACGGCGTAATGGCTTACACGGTCGAACAGCGTACCAGCGAGATCGGCGTGCGCATGGCGCTCGGGGCCGATCGCGCTGGCGTGCTTCGCATGGTCCTCGGTGGGGCGTTCTTTCAGATCGTTATCGGACTCGGCATCGGCATCCCGCTCGCCATTGTGGCCGGCCGGCTTATGACCCGGCAACTCTTTGGTGTTTCGCCGTGGGATCCGCGCATGCTCACCGTCGCCACGGTCTTGCTCTGCGCCGCCGCGCTGCTGGCGTCCTGGATTCCCGCCGCCCGCGCCGCGAGCGTTGAGCCGATGATCGCGCTTCGCACTGAGTGAGAAGGCAGTGATCAGGGGTCGACCAGTGGTCGGTGGTGAGTGGTGAGTGGTCAGAAAAAACGAACCCACAGGCCGAAGGCCTATGCCACATAGCCCCGCGGGCGCAGATTTGAAGGAACGAAGCCATGCGGAAGCGAGAACACGGCAAGAAGATCCTGCGCGATCTCCGGCCAGGCTCTATCGCCCATCAGCTAGCGGTGCTCTTGGCATACACGCGCGTTAAGGCAAATATTCGATTGTCAATCAGCAATCCCGAGTTACTCACCGAAGAGGAACGCGGAAGTCCCATCCTGGGGCGGTATCAGCTTTCAGAGCCGATTTTCGAAGCAAAGGAACGAACCCACAGGCCGAAGGCCTATGCCTGAGATTCGACATTGGCCCAATCAACTGTTGCAAAACCCGTGAAGATGGAAACGGAGCGGCGAGCGTCAGCGAGCTAGATCGGTCGCTCCGGATAACAAGCCATCTTCCCGCCTTGGCCGTTCAGTACGTATTCGACAGCAGCATTGGGGCCGAGGGCTCTCCGGCCCAGCTAGCTCGCTGACGCTCGCCGCTCCGTATGGAGAGCCGTGTGTTCAGGGCAGATTTGAAGGAACGAAGCCATTTGTTTCACCAATCTCTGTTTTGGGAACGAACCCACGGCTGACCACCTCGCTGTTGCCGGCGGCTACCGTTTTTGAGGGAACGAACCCAGTACTCCGTTCCTCCCGCTTGCGGTCCTTTTGAAGTTCGCGGAGCATTTTCAATGCCTTATAGAAGCTGCGCTCGCAACGGCCGTGCATGCGCTGGGCGGTTTCGGCCTCCGGAGCCTGCGGAGGCTCCATGCTCAGTAGCTCGGTTTCGTAGCGACGGTAGCGCTTCATGAGCCAGTAGTGCTCGGCTAGTTCCTGTACGAGAAGCGCTTCCGTTTCTGTGCCGGGTTTATGTTCGTTGAAGAGGGCTGCCTTTAAAGCGGCGAGATCCGACGGGTCCTCGCCTTTCAGAATCAACTGTTTCGTATAGAGGCCGTGCTTGAAGTTTTCCTTGTGAGGAACGAACCCAACGGCGGGAGCGGCGGCCAACTGACGGCGCTCGACTTTCCTCGATGCGCGCTCAGCGGCGCGACGTTCCTTGCGCGATAGAGACATTCGAATACCCTGCCTTTCGCGCGTGTTGTCGCATGCGGGCCGTTCGGGCGTGCGCCGGTTTGTGTGTAAGTTGCTAGCGGGTGGGGAGATAGAGTTTTTGCGTTCGTTGTGACGACGCGTATGATTAACTACTGCTTTGCGATCGTCGAGAAACAGCATGCATCCTCACGTGCCCTTGACGAGGCGTGGTGCACTGCTCGGGCTGCTGGGCCTTCCCGTAGCTCGGATCTTCGCGCAGCAGACCAGCCCGCCCCAGGGGATGGCGTCCCGTCATGTCGCTCCGGCTCCCCGCGGCAAGAAATCAGGCATTCCGTTCAATGCCCATTTCACTGACGTCGCCCAATCGGCCGGCCTGAAAGAAACAACCGTCTGCGGCCACGTGAACCGGGTGGACTATGTCGTCGAGGCAATGGGCTGCGGAGCGGCGTTCCTCGATTACGACAACGATGGATGGATAGACGTGCTGGTGCTTTCCGGCTCGCGGTTTGAGGATCCCCCCACAAATGCATCAAACCGTCTCTACAGAAATAACCGGAACGGCACGTTCACGGACGTGACGGCGACCGCAGGTTTGTTTCACACCGGATACTCTTTCGGGGTTGCGGTCGCCGATTACGACAATGACGGGTTTGAGGATATTTTCATCACAGGTTGGCCGCAGAATATCCTGTACCGCAATAACGGGAATGGAACCTTCACCGAGGTGACCAAAGAGGCCGGGCTGCTGAACACGCAAGCTCGGTTCGGCAGCGGGTGCACGTTCGTGGATTACGACCGCGACGGAAAGCTGGATCTGTTTGTCTCGAACTACGTGACCTTCCAACCGCCTTCCGGCCCCCGTGACGGCGATCTTTTTGTAGGGCCGCGTGGTTTGCCGTACGGGTATCACTCGCTCTATCACAACAACGGCGATGGCACTTTCAGCGAGGTCACGGCGGCCGCGGGCATCAGTAAGCCTTCTGGCGGATACGGACTGACGGCGGTAGCCGCCGACTTTGATAACGACGGGTGGCCTGACATTTATGTCGCTTGTGACTCTACCCCTAGTCTCCTATTCCGCAACCAGCATGATGGGACGTTTGTCGAGCAGGGCATGGAGAGAGGCATTGCCCTCAGTGATGACGGAATGGAACAAGCTGGAATGGGCGTGGCCGTGGGGGATTTGCGCCTGGACGGCAACCTCGATATTCTGAAAACGCACTTTGCCGCAGACCGTCCCGCTCTGTATTTAAACGATGGAACGGGCAACTTCCGCGACGAGGCACTGCGCTGCGGGCTTGGGACGGAAACGCGCTTCGTCAGTTGGGGGGCCGTCATCGGCGACCTTGATAACGACGGCAATCCTGACATTTTCTGGGTAACGGGAGGCATTTATCCCGAGCTGGCAAACAATCCCGGCGAGCCCTATAGAGCTCCACGAATTCTCTTCCGCAATCTAGGCAACGGCCGCTTTGAGGAGCTGACGGATGAGGGTGGACCGGGTATTGCCGCCCTGCACTGCAGTCGCGGATGCGCCGCCGGGGACTTCGATAACGACGGCGATCTCGACCTTCTCATCGTCAACCAGAACGAGCATCCCTCCTTGCTCCGTAACGATGTGAAAGGAAAGAATTCCTGGATCAAAGTGCAGTTGATCGGCGTTAAATCGAATCGTAGCGCGATTGGCGGAAGAGTGACGGTCCACTACGGGGGCAGAGTGCAGGCCCAGGAGATACTCAGCCAATCCTCTTATCTCTCGGTGAATGACAAGCGATTGCACTTTGGACTGGGAACGGTAGCGCAGGTTGACGTAGAGATAAGATGGCCCTCGGGTCAACTGGAAAAGCTTTCCAATATCGCGGCAAAGCAGCTCATCCAGGTCACGGAAGGATCGGGCATCACAAAGACGCAGCGTTTTGCTTAGGCCGAGGATGATCTCCCGTGTTGCGAGTGTTTTCTTGTGCGGCGGCTTGCTGCTCGGACAGGATATCGGCTCCGTTGAGCGTGCGTGGAAACTAGCCGCCGGTGGTCAGCGGGAGCAGGCCGTCGTTCTTCTCCAGCAAATCATCCGTGCGAAACCGCAGGACGCTGATGCGCGCCTGCTGTTGGGCAGCCTCTTGATGGAGGCGGGCAAAACGTCTGGTGCGATCGACGAACTGACCGAAGCTGTCAGGCTGCGGCCCCAGTCGTCGGATGCTCAGAACGCGCTGGGCGAGGCTTATCTCAGCAACGGCAATTTCACTGCGGCTCGCGAACCGTTCGAAAAAGCTGTTGGCATCAAGCCGGATTTCGGTGTCGCACAAATGAACCTCGGCCAGGCGTTGCTGGGAGAAGGCGCCTTGAAGGAGGCGGCTGAACACCTCGAGCGCGCGATCCGGTTGCTGCCCGCTGGGGAAGATGCGGCGAATGCACGCTATCTGCGGGCCAAGATTTACTCCTCGCAAGGCAACACGGCGAAAGCGGTAGAGCAATTGCAAAGCGCGGTCGCCATACAGCCCAGTTTTGCCCAGGCTTGGTCCGACCTGGGAGAGGCCCGCAAGAACCTACTGGACGACGCGGGGGCTCTTGCCGCTTTTGAACATGCCGTGGAACTCGCACCGGAGGACGCTGTAGCGCAATACCGCTTAGGCGCAGCGTACCTGGATGCGGGCCGCACGCCGCCTGCGCTTCTTCACCTCGAAGCTGCCTACCGTATCAACCCCGCCGATCAGTCTACGTTGAACGCGCTGCAACGAGCACTGCGCGTGGCAAGCAGAAACGGGGAAGCCGACGAGATCAAGGCAAAACTCACCGAGTTATTGCGCCAAAAAGACGAGCAGAATCAAAGAGCGCAAACGGCTGCCGACTTAAATAATGAAGGCGCGCGATTGCAAAAGGCGGGCGACTTACAAGACGCATTGAAGAAATATCGTGCCGCGGCGGAACTCGCTTCGAACAACGTTCCGATCCTGGTGAACTATGCAATCGCGCTGCTGCGCACGGGCGAATGGAGTGCGGGATTAAACGAACTCCACTCCGCGCTTCGGCTCGATCCAAGTAACACCAAGATCCAGGAAGCATTGAAAGAGGCGCTTGCGCAGGCGCCGGCGGGAACCGTGCCGGACTGGGGCCGGCAGTGAGATCTCGGATCTCCCACTGCCAGCCATGATTCCCTAAAAGAAGATTCTCAATCCCAGTTCCATTTGCCGTCCGGTCACGTTCGCGGGGACGGCGTCTTGCGCCCCGTAGGTACCGCCGGGAGCGCCCTGGAACAGAGCCGTTCCGTAATTCGGATCGGTAGGACTCAGGTTTGGATCCCCGCGGTTCAGCCGGTTAAATGCGTTATAGGCAGAGATCTTTAGCTCACTGTGAATCTTCTCCGTGATGTTGAAGTCTTTTACAAGACTGGCGTCGACGTCCCAAAAGGAAGGTCCGGCGAGACACGAGAACTGCACGTTGTATGGGACAATCGCCTCTGCATTCGATGCAAGGGGCACCTCAGCCGTATTGAAGTACCTCTGCGGGGTTGCATTGTTGACGCAAGGGCTGCCGAGAATCGTCACCGGCGCGTTGATGGGGCTCGCCCCGCTGTTCAAATTGTTGAACCGCGGATAGTCGCCCGACGTGTACGTTGAGAGGCCCGTAAGCTGCCAACCGCCAACAAGTGCATTGGTTGCCCGGTTCGCGTTGCTGAGGAATGTGCGCCCCTTACCAAAAGGTAACTGGTACGTGAATGCGATGTTAAAGTGCTGGCGCGGCTGATCGCCATTCTGGTATGTCAACGTATTGTTGTACTCGTTGACCGCGTTGGCCCAGTTCTGCAGCCGTTCGCGAATGTAGACATACGAAACGACAAAGTTGTAGCCATGACTGAATCTCTTCTGTAATTGAAGTTCGCCCGAGTTGTATCGTTCTCTTGCACCCAGCACTCCGATTTCAAACAGCGGACCGTACTGAGGATAGGGAACTAACAACTGCTGTAACTGCACCGTCGGCTGGCTATAAAGATTGCCAGGGAGCAGAGCGGGATTGTTCAGGTAATGATAGAACGGGTTGGGGACGCTCCCCTGAAGAGTGGCCGGCCCAGTTGTGCGGCAAGCGTCGGATTGACGGCGTTCAACTCTTTGTTGTACTGCTCATCCCCAAAGTTGGTGAAATAGGTGGCTGAAGCCACGATCTGCCCGGGAAATTCATGCTCCGCGGTAATGTTAATGCGATCGTTGTAGGGCTGCCGTGAATTCGGGTCATACCAGATAAGACCCGCTGTGCTTCCGCGACCGGTAGCTGCTCCGCCTGTCTTTCCCTGGATCGGCACCAAGGGATTCAAATTCGCCGGGAACGGATCAGAGAATGTCTGCTGCGGTATTCCGTTCTGCAGCCCCAGCGTGTTTTGATTGGCGGATTCGCCGTAAAACGGGGGCTCCAGTATATTGATGTCCTCGAAGCCCGGCAGCGGTGCATGCGCGAAATCCATGGAGATCGGCTGGACATAGCGTGCGTATCCGACACGCAGAGCCGTCTTGTTGTTCAAGCGATAAGCCAGGCCGACTCTCGGTGCCAGGGCCAGCTTTTGCGCATTCCACATTCCGGGATGACTGCCGCTCGTGAAACTCCATGCCCCATCCCATTTGTAGAATCCATTGCTGCCCACAAGGGCCAGCGCCTGTGCAGGGATTTGAGGAGGGTTGGCCTGAAACTCTGGAATTGGCGTAGAAAGATTGAGTCCTTGCGACAGAAGGTGATCGGGATCGCTGATTGCAGTCTCGTACTCGTCTCGTAAACCCCAGGTGATGGTGATTCTGCTGTTCAGCTTCCAGTCGTCCTGAATGAACATTCCATACCACGTGGAGTAAGGAGTGGGGGCAGGTCCGCCATACACGCTTGAACTACCGTCCAACGCTCCCAAGAGGAACGTGGCAAAGGGATCGCCTTCGGTTACAGGCGGATTGTTGAACGTGCTTGCGGTGAGCGAAGCGGGAAAATAGAACTGATCGGCGCTGTTGACATAAGTGATGCCGCCTTCCCGCCGCCATTGGAATCCAGTTTTGAGATAGTGCGACCCGTGCTGATGAGAGATGGTGGCGCTGAACGATTCCGCCGCAGGCTGCTGGTACCAATAAAAACCAGGCCCTCCGACGGAATCGCCGCCTATGTTCAAATTGGGCTCGAAAACCGGCAGGTTATTGGATGCGGTCTGATACGGCGCATACCAGTTGCTGTTAGGCCAGATCTTGGAGTATCCGTTAGGTCCGAGGTTCGGAGCCGTGTAGGAATCGCTGAAATTGTGCCAGTCACCGTTCATATCAACCACGGTTGTCGGGCTCACTGTCCAGACCAGATCGGCGGCCGCCTGATTGCCACCGCGGATCGATCCGACGGGCTGGACGAGGAACGAGTGATTGGGCGTGGGATTCCCGCCCGTGTTGCTGGTGTTATAGCGGGCATAGTGGCCGGACAGCCTCCATTTATCGCTGATGTTGTAATCGACGCGGTCCAGGAAATTGTAATAGCTGAACAGGTTAGGCTGCGACGCTTCGTAGTTATTCTCACCGGTGAGGTTTGTACCTGAATTATTCGGACCCCAGAAGTCGTTCATCAATGCGAGCGCGGCGGGGTCCATCAGGTTTTGCGGAATCTTATTGTTCGGGAATGGCTGCCTGACAACGACTCCGTTGACAATTTGCGTGCTGAAGGGGTTGTAGATTACGCGCAGGCTTCCGTCGGCATTCAACGACTTCGAGAAATCCCCCGCCCTTTCGAGGGCCGTCGGCACCGTGAGGTTCAAAGAGCCGGGCGAATTCACATGCCAATCCTCAATGGAGAAGAAATTGAACAGCTTGTTGTGAACGATGGGATTGCCGAATGTGCCACCATACATGTTCTGGCGGATGTTACTGATGTTGTTCGTTGTCCGGTCCTGAATAGCGCTGAGCCATGGATAACGCCCCAGATAGAACGCCATTCCGTGCCAGTCATTAGTGCCCGACTTTGTGGTGACGTCGATTGCGCCTCCAATGCTGTGGCCGGTCTCCGCTTCCACACTATTGATGGAAACAATGCTTTCCTGGACATCGTCGGTGTTCGGGACGTAAGCGACCTTCTGTCCGATTCCGAGTGGGATACCGTCGAGTTCCAATTCATTCTTGAGGTTTGTCGCGCCCCCGAGGTCGACGCTGTTCGCCGACCAGGAGTTGTAGGGCTGCACTTCGCCTCGCGTATTCACGGCCTGCGGCTCAATCAGAGTTAACTTGAACGGATTGCGATCGAGGCGCGGTGTATCGTTCGCCATCTTAGTATCGATGGTGAGGTCGTCATTCGAAGTGTTGAACTGCACCGCCTCGGCAGCCTCATTTACGGTGACGGACTGCTGCAGAGCACCTGGAGTCAACACCGCATTCACCGTTACGTCGCCACCTGACTGGACCTGAATATTCCGCTGCGTGAACTTCGGAAAGCCCGCCGACTCTACGTCTACCGTGTAGGTTCCGGCATCGACCAGGTCGAACACATACACGCCCGTGTCACTGGTTTTGCGGACCGTGGTGATACCGGTGTTGATATTTGTGAGCGTGACGGTTGCATTCGGGACGCTCGCACCACTGCTATCTGTCACCAGCCCGGAGATCTGGGCGCGGTTGGTTTGCGCGATTGAAAGCAAAGCCATGAGAAGGCCAAGCAAGATGGCCCTGATCCACATGGTCACCTGTTTACTGAACCTCATTTTTTCTCCTTGCCCGTAGGGCGGCCTGAACACGCAGCGTGAAAAAGCTTGCAGGTTCGCCAGGCGCATCACGCGCCTACTTATGAGCTGAACGGCTGTCAACTACCCCGTTTTCAGTACCGTAACCGAATCCGAGAAGTTTCAAACTGTGTTCTTCGGGGATTCTGCGGGTTTCGCGGGGAGAAACGGCAAAGCGAGAGGGTCCTGCGCCGAGAGCCGACAGATAAGGGCTGATAGAATCTCTTCGGCTAGAGCGGGAGGGTTGAAGCAGAGACGGGAAGCTCTGCTTTTGTTTCATGGGGCGAAACTCCCTTGTACGGGACTCGAACTAATGGAAGTACAGAACGAGCTTGAAAACCGGAACAGGCAAGCTTACCTTGTCGGTCCTATTCTGCGAGCTTGTGAGGTGCTGAAAGCGTTCCGTTCCTCCGGTGAATCGTTGGCGCTGTGTGAGTTGGTGGCGCGCACACATTTGAATAAGACAACGGTATTCCGAGCGGCGCAGAGCCTCATCGCCGGGGGATTACTGGAGCGCGTGGGATCCGATCAGTACCGCTGTCTTCTGCTGCCATGCCGGACGCGCGATTTTCGCATTGGATACGCCGCGATGGCAAATAACTCTCTTTTCTCGCGGGAGATCAGCACCAGCCTTCGCCTAGCGGCGGCAGTTAAGGGCGTTGAACTGATCGAGTTAGACAATCAGTTGAGTGCGCGAACCGCCATAAACAATGCCGCACGGTTCATTCGCGAGCGCGTGGACCTAGTCATCGAATTTCAGGTACATCAGAAGGCGGCCGACGAAATTGCAGAGAGCTTCGCAAAATCCGGCACACCTCTGATCGCGATCCACACGCCGCACCCCGGAGCGACCTTCTTCGGCGGAAACAACTACGTTGCGGGCCGCATTGCGGGCCGGGCACTAGCGCGCTGGGCAAACGCAGCATGGGACGGCGAAGTGGATTCAGTCCTGCTGTTGGCACATTCCGCTGCAGGACCGCTCACAAACTTGCGGCTCACCGGCACATGCGCGGGGATCAGTGAACTTCTTCACAGAATCAATCCCGCGAATATCGTCACGCTGGATGTGAAGGGCGGTTACGCGGAGACTATGGAAGCGGTGATCGGGCACCTGTCACGCTGCAAAGCAACTCGAATCCTTGTGGGTTGTGTGAATGACGCCGTAGCGCTGGGGGCAGTGCGGGCTTTTGCCGAATCCGGCAGGTCGGAGCACTGTGCGATTGTGGGGCAGAACGGGACCATTGCGGCGCGAGCCGAGTTACGCCAACCGAAGAGCCGCCTGATCGGGTCCGTCGGTTTCTTTCCCGAGAGATACGGCGAGCACCTGATAACACTTGCATTGAAGCTGCTGCGCGGCGAATCCATTCCGCCCGCCGTGTTCGTCAAGCACACGCTTCTTACGAAGCAGAACGTGAACGTGCATTACCCGAACGATGCGTTGACGGAGCCGCCGGACATGAACTCGCTTTTATTCAACCGCTATCACTAGCGCAGCGCCCGAGGGGGTTCGTACAGGATCTACGCTTCGACGACGAGCGTAGATCCTATTGAACTGATTGGCGAGCGCGTGTTAGCGTCTGCCGCCGCCATGGCCGCCGCCGCCGTGAGATCCGCCTCCACCATGGAAGCTTCCACCACCGCCACCGTGGAAACCACCACCACCGCTGGCATGGACGGCCCCACTACTGTGGAATCCGCTGTAGCCGCGACTGGAGCCCATGCTTGCAAAATGATTGGTTTGGACTCGTGGCATGGCGGCAGCGTGATACCCGCTGAAGCCGCCGCCGTTGCCGGTGAAGGCATAGTGCTCGTATCCTGAATTGCCGTAGTGGGTGGCCGGAGCGAAGTTATTTCGGCCGTAGCCGCTGTAGTTGGCGCGATTGTAGCCGGCGTAGTTGTTGTGGCCATAAGCGCCGTAGTTGGCGCGATTGTATGCACCGTAAGTGCCTCGGTTGTAGGCACCGTAAGTGCCTCGGTTGTAGGCACCGTAAGTGCCTCGGTTGTAGGCACAATCTCGCCCTATAGGCGTTATAGCCGGACTGGCCAAAGCGGGCGGCAACAGCGCGGTTTCCATACGGGACACCCCAGCGATGTTCCGGGCTGTGCATCCAAACGGAACGTCCATACCCTCCGGCGCCGCGGAACCCATAATCGTGGAAGCCGTATCGATGGAAAAACGCGCCGTTGGTCCACAAACTGCGGCCGAACCAGTTGGGTCTCCATCCCCAACCACCCCAACCGACCCATCCGAGACCGCCAAAGCAGAACGACAGGTTTATGCCGCGGCTCCAGAAGAGGCCGACTCCTGCCGGGTAATAAAGAGCAGGATAGTAGCCCCAAGAAGGCGCGCCCCACACGTAAGCGGGATTGTACTCGGGCACATACAGGACATCCGGATTGGCCGGTTCAATGGTGACGTATTGCTGGCCGTTCTGGTCTTCATCGGCGACGGTCTCTTGCGGATTGCTGCGTAGAGTTCCGCGCGCCTGGGCTTGCTGGCGCATCCGCTGAATGGCCTGCATGACGTCCGCCTGTTGAGAGAGGAAGGCATTACCGAGAGCGGTGGTCCAGCTCATGTTCTGGGTCAACTGGGCCAGCACGGACGGGAAGGCGACGAGTCCCTGAACGCTGGCATCCCAGTTTTGCTGTTTCGCTCCATCGAGGAGTGCGGACGGCTGCCATCCGTTGCGGTCTCGCACCCATTGCCCCGCTTGGGCGACCTCCATTGGATAGGTGCAAGCGGCAAGGACCTCTCCGACCAGCGGATCCGGATAGAGGGCGATCGGCGCTACCAGGTCATCCAACTGCTGGGGCGAGAGTAGCGGACTGCTCTGCGGCGGCAACTGCGAGGCGTAGGCAGGCGATTGTTGCTGCTGCGGATATGGGTACTGCCCAGCGTATGGAGATGGTTGCTGCGGATACGGATCTGCACCCTCATACGGGTTTGCCTGCTGAGGGTATTGCTGCTGTGCAGGATAGGATTCCGGAGGCGGATAGGCCTGCCCGGCGTATGGTTGGTCCGGAGGCGGTTGGTTATCGGGATACTGCGCGTGCAGCAGGATTGGGAATGCTGCAGCGACGAAAACTGTGAATAGCGTACGAAGACGGCTGGCGCCTCGTCGAGGGTGCGGCGGCAAAGTAGATCGCCCGAAAAAGCCCATCGAATTGTCCTCCCGCGAGGAGGATTAATGGCCAGTTCTACGCCGATTGCAATCGGTCTCTTGCCGGTCACTTAACGGGATCCGCTCTGTTGCTAGCCGCGGGACGGTCGGGGCCGAGTCGAGGCAAAGTTTGAAGCGATGATCCATCTCCCCACGCTTCCTAGCATAGAAAACGTTTTCGCAGCGCGGTGGGTTTCAAAAGCCCGGCAGCGCGGGGGCTTCTACGAGGGCGGATTCAGGCAGGTTGCATACGTGCTCCGGCATCTCCGTCCTCGGCACCCCGAATTCGGAACCGTCTGATCGACGGTTGATACCATGGCGCAAGGAGTTCAAGTGCAAGATTCAGCCCGGGAAGGGCAGCCTGTTGCGCAGCAGTGGATAGCGGGGCGCGAGGAAATGATCGCGCGAACGCAGGTACTGAAGGGCTTCGTCGAACTGACCAAGCCGCGAATCACCCTGCTGATCGTGATTTCCACGGCGGTTGGGTACTGCTATGGCGCCGAGGCTGGCTTCAACGCTCTGACGCTGTTTAGCGCATTGCTCGGCACGGCCCTGATGGCCTGCAGTGCAGCGACACTGAACCAGTGGTATGAGCGTGATCTCGACGCGAAGATGAGTCGTACTCGTCTGCGACCCATTCCGGCGGGCACCGTATCGGCGAGCAAAGCGTTCCTCTTTGGGCTGGCGCTGGCCGCTGCCGGTGTTCTCGAACTGTGGTACTTCACGAACCCGCTGGCAACTCTGCTCGGCTTCGGAACCTGGTTCGGTTATCTCTTCGCCTATACTCCACTGAAACGAGTCCATCCAATCTGCACGACAGTCGGCGCTATTCCGGGCGCGATGCCGCCGTTGATCGGTTTTGCCGCCGCGATGGGGCACCTCAGCATTGCCGCCTGGGTACTGTTTGGGATGCTTTTCCTGTGGCAGTTTCCTCATTTTCACGCCATCGCATGGATCTACCGGGAGGACTACGATCGAGCGGGGATACGAATGCTGGCCGCGGTTCGTCCGCTCGGTGCTGGTCTGGCAATTGAGATCCTGGGAGCGCTGCTCTTATTGATCCCCATCACCCTTGCGCCCAGTTTCCTGCACATGGCTGGCAAGGTGTACCTGATCGCCGCGATCGTGCTGAACGTTGCGTTCCTGAAGTTCGGCATATCCTTGACGCGAGAACGCACGGTGCGGCACGCGCGGCATCTGTTGCTCGCGTCGGTGATCTATCTTCCGATCTTGTTCGCGGCCCTGGTCTTCGATAATCCAAGGTTTTACGTTTAGGCCGGGCGCGCGCAGGCCGTGCGGATGAAGCTCGCTGCTGGTCTATACCTTACGGATTAAGCGCGACCGGCAGTTCTTGTCGAAACGGGCAAGATCGCTCCAAAATGGCCTTGCATGAGGGCTTTCTTCGCGCTGGCGCTGGTTGCCGTTCCGGTTTTCGCCGCAGGCGACGGCTACACAATCGAGCACTTCAGTAAGGAGATTTCGTTCCATGCCGATGGCACGTGGGTAGCCGAGCAGTCCGCAATCATCGATGTCGCCTCGGATGCAGCCGTACGGCGGTTCGGGAATCTTTCCTTCAGCTACGCAGCAGACTCGCAGACGGTGTCCGTTCTTTCGGTCCGCGTGCACAAGACGGGAGCCGTCGATGTAGAAACTCCTGCACAGGATGCGCGCGAGATAGCGGGAACGGTCAATGAGGATGCGCCGGTTTACAGCGATGCCCGCCGGATCCAAGTTCCAGTTCGTTCCCTGCAGTGCGGCGATGTTTTGGAATACCGCGTCCGGTTCACGCAGTTCCGGCCAGAGTCGAGCGGCCATTTCTGGTACTCGCAGCAGTTTCTAAAGGATAAGTCGGTCGCACAGGAAGAACTGACGATCCGAATTCCCGAGCGGAAATATGCGCAGGTCGTAAGCAGCACGACCGCCGAAGTGAGGATCGATCGCGGCGAGAAGGTCTACCACTGGAGCAGCACGCAAGGCCGCGAAGTATCTGTACAAGTCACAACGTTCAAAAATTGGCAGGATCTGGGCACATGGTACGAGCGGCAGTTCAGTCCCGAGGCCGCCGTCACCGCTGCTGTGCAGGCAAAGGCGGATGAGATTACTCATGGATTGAAAACCGCCGAGCAGAAACAGCGCGCGCTGTATGACTACGTTTCGACTCATTTCCGATATGTTGCTGTCGCCCTGGGAACCGGGAAATACCGGCCTCACACGGCCGAGCAGGTATTGACGAATCAATACGGCGATTGCAAGGACAAACACACACTGTTGACTGCATTGCTCAAAGCCGAAGGCATTGAGGCCTGGCCCGCGCTGGTGGGATCGGACACGCTGAACACTTCGGTACCCTCGCCTGAGTACTTCAATCATGTCGTTACCGTCGTAGGCGACACCTGGCTGGATGCAACACCGGAGATCGCGCCCTACGGTTTACTGCAACCTGAACTGCGAGGCGTAAAGGCTCTACTACTGCGAGGTGAATCCGCCCAGCTCGTAACCACGCCGGAAGAGCCGAGTTTCGCCGGGAGCCAGGAGCTGGTTTCGAATGCCACGTTGAGCAGAGATGGCATGCTGTCCGCGCACATGCAGTTGACTCTCCGCGGCGATGACGAATTTGCCGTGCGCGCCGCATTCCATCGAGCGCCGATCGGTCAACGACCCGCGCTGGTGCAAGCGTTGGTGAAGAACCTGGGTCTCAGCGGGGCCGTTAAACAGGTGACTATCAGTTCGCCCGAAGACCTGGAATCGCCTTTCCATATTGCATTCGATTACGAACAGAGGAACTACTCCGACTGGGCAAACCTGCGCATCGCGCAACCGGTGCTGCCGTTTATCTTTTCCGCTGATGCAAACGATGCAAAGCCATCCGAACCGGTGCGAATCGGGATCGTCGGCGAGATGGTGCACCGCGTGACGCTCAAGCTGCCGGCTCAACTTGTGGCGGATCTTCCGAACGGGCGGCAGATAGAGACTCCGTTTGCGACATACACCGCGACCTATGGGCAAGTGGAAGACACGATCGTTGCCGAAAGCCACATCGTCATTCGACAACCGAAGATTGCACCGGGGGATTGGGACGCGTATCTGGATTTTGTGAAGCAGGTGAAAGACGAAGAGTTCGGGTACACACAACTGGCGGACGCGGGGGCTCTGCAAGCGCACGAACTGATCGAAGCGGCAATGGGCGCGATCGGCAGCCGCGACTACGACAGGGCGCGCGAACAGCTCCAACAAGCGGCGCGGCTGAGCCCGCACGAGAAAGGGCTGTGGTCTACTTGTGCACAACTTGCCGCGGCCACAGGAGACAAAGCGGCGGCTGTTGAGGCGCAACGGCGTGAAGCCGCAGGACATCCGGACAGTGTAACCGCACGGCTGGACTTAGCCGGCCTGTTTTTGGACAACGGCAACGCGGCCGATGCCGCAGCATTGCTGCACCAAATCGCGGATGCATCCGAGGACCCAGCGGTCTTGAACAATGCGGCGTTTATGCTCGCGGAGCATCGAACCGATGCGGCGGATGCGGTCTCCTATGCTCGCCGCGCCGTCGAACTGTTAGAGAAGCGAATGTCGGACACGACGCTTGGACACCTCTCCGAAACAGATCTGCGCGATGTCGAAGCTCTGGCGTCCTTGTGGGACACACTCGGATTTGCACTCCAAACCGCCGGGAATGAGCCCGAGGCCAGACGGTATCTAGCCGCATCTTGGGTGTTGAACCGTAACCGCTCGGCACGCCAGCACCTGAATGACTTAGGTCCTGAGCCGCGCCGGTCCTTGCAGGTTACGCCTGCACCAGCCAAGGGGAGCGCAGACTTTTTCCTCCTGTTTACCGGCAACCGGCTGGTCGACGCGCAGTTTATCAACGGGGACGAGCATCTGAAGGCGATTGCCCCGATGCTACTTGCTCAGAGTTTCCCGCCGTTGACCCCGGACGGAGGCCCTGAGCATATTGTGCGCCGGGCCACTGCCGATTGCAGCGCCTCAAGCTGTACCGTTACTCTGCTCTGGCCTTCCGCCGCGACCCGATAGACCGCGGCCAAATTTGATAGAGTTTCATCCGGCCTCGCTTCACTTCGAAGAGGCTACTTTTCAGGAGCTTTCATGCCGGATATCAACCTTTCACGACGTGGTCTGATGGGCGCTGGTCTGCTTGCGGTCGCAGCAGCCGGGCAGAAACTCAAGGCTTCGCCCGCATCCACATCAACCGTATTCGACGATCCCGATCTCTCCGCCTACAATTCTTATGCGGCGAGCTTCGACACCTCGCTTCAGGATGTCTATTACTTTCTCGACGCCATGATGGACGCCTACGCGATGGGGCGAACCGTGCGCCTCGTGCAGAGTTATTCAGATCAAGGCGGATTACTCTCCACCGCTTTTACTTACGACAATGCGGTTCTGATGCATGCGTATCTCGCGCGCGCAGATAACGATGACCTGTGGCGCGCGGAGGTACTCGGAGACGGCCTGCTGTATGCACAGGCGAACAACTTCCCGGCGGCGGATGGGCGATTCGCGCAGGGGTATTTTGTCAACTCAGCCGGTGCAGCGGGTGCATTCATTCAGCCGGCCGCGAATCCGTTCTATTTCTATACAAGTTCAGTCGGCGACCAGGCTTGGGCCGGCCTGGCCCTCGCGCAGCTATACCATCGCACCGGCAACAGCAAGTACTTGGATGGCGCGCTGCGGGTGGCTAACTGGATCGTAAACAATCACTACGACACCAAGGGTCCAGGGGGTTATTCCTGGGGAACTGCGATCAACCCGAGCAATCAGTCCGTTCCGTCCACTAACGGCAAATCGACAGAGCACAACATCGATGTCTATGGATTCTTCACGATGTTGTCGCAACTGACAACGACGCGTTCGCAGCAGGGCTCAAGCTGGACCACCTTGGCGAATCACGCTCTGGCGTTTGTGGAAGCAATGTTCCAGCCCGCTGGAGGATTCTTTTACGTCGGCACGAACGGTGATCAAGTAACTACGTCCACCAGCATCATTGCGGAGGATTGCCAAACGTGGTCGTACCTGGCGCTGCTTTGCAAGAACTACAGCGTCAGCATCGACTGGGTACTCACGCATCTGTTAACGCGCGACACTCCTTCCTGTCCGAACACCGGGCTCAGTTCCCTTGGAAACGTCAGTATCGCCGGCGAGACTTACACGACCGCGAGTCTCGCGGCCAATCCATCCAGCAACGATCCACATGCTGTTTGGCTGGAAGGAACGGCGCATACGGCGACGACCTTACTGATTCGCAAGAATCCGGGGGACAGCAGTAATCCTCTCAATCCTGGCGACGCCTCAACCGCCTTCATTCTGCTCGAGAACATCAAGCTGGCGCAACAGACGCTTGGTAAGAATCAGACGGTAAACGGCGCAAAAATCGGCGGCGGTATCGTTTCGGCGACAGGCAATCTGGATACAGGCTTTGGATTTGATTATTACCCGAACCTGCACATCGGAGCCTCGGGTTGGTATGCGCTGGCGCTTCGTGGGGCGAACCCGTACAAACTCGGCTACTGACAGGCGTTGCTGCAGATAGCGGTCGCTGATGCACGACCGGGCTCCTCAGCCGGTTCACCACGGTGGCAATGCGGCAAACTGAAGAGTGGCCATGTTGTCGAAGCCCAGCTCCGAACCACTTCAGATGCAACTCACGCTGCAACCGGAACGCCGCATTTTCACGGTAAGCGCGCTGAACTCCGCGTTGCAGCAAATCATGGAGTCGGACTTCTCAGCGATCTTCGTCGCCGGCGAAATCTCGGGCTGCCGGGTAGCCGCGAGCGGACATTACTATTTCACGCTGAAAGATCAGAACAGCCAGCTCAGTTGCGCGCTCTTTAAAGGAACGGCGCGGTACGTCAAATTCAAGCCTCAAGACGGTCTGGCCGTGATCGCTCGCGGCAACCTGCAGATCTATCATCCACGAGGCGAATATAGCCTGATTGTGGAAACACTTGAGCCACAGGGCGCCGGCGCGCTACAACTCGCCTTCGAGCAACTGAAGCGCAAGCTTGCGGCAGAGGGACTGTTCGAACTTTCGCGCAAGCGTCCGCTTCCGAAGCTGCCCTGGCGCATCGGGATCGTGACATCTCCCACAGGCGCCGTCATCCGCGACATGCTACACGTTCTGCAGCGCCGCTTTCCGGGCGTGCACGTGCGCCTCTTTCCCGCCCAGGTGCAAGGCGAAGGAGCCTGTGAACAAGTGGTGGCAGGCATCGATTATTTCAGCCGGTCCGGGTGGGCCAACGTTTTGATTGTTGCCCGCGGCGGGGGTTCGCTCGAAGACCTGTGGACGTTCAATGAGGAAGCGGTTGCGCGCGCAGTCGCCGCCAGCTCGATTCCTGTCATTTCGGCGGTGGGCCACGAGACTGATTTCACAATCTGCGATTTTGTGGCCGATCATCGCGCACCGACACCGTCCGCCGCTGCGGAAGTGGTGGTCTGCACCCGCGAAAGCCTGCTGGAGCAGATTGCGGGTGCGCGAACCAAGCTGGTGCAGTCGGCGCGTTATCGTCTGTCTCGCGCCAGTTCGGATTTGCATCGGCAGGCTGTGGGTCGCGCCGGGGCCCTGGTTCATCGAGCCATCACGCGGCGGGCGCAACGCATCGACGATCTCGACTTCACGTTGCGCAACGCTCAGCGGCGTAGCCTTGAGCGCGCGAGAAAACGTTTGACGGAATTGCAATCGCGGCTCAGCGCATCCGATGTCCGTGTGCGCCTCGCGGTTGATCGCCGCATCGAGCAGACTTTGCGGGAACGGCTTCTCAAGTGCGCGCAGAGCCGGCTCTGGCAGTCCCGCCGGCGATGGGAAGCCCTGCATCTACACCTCACGCAGTTGAGTCCGCTCACGATTCTCTCGCGCGGTTACGCGATCGTGCTGAACGAGCACGGCCAAGCGCTGCGCGCGAGCAGTGACACCAATACGGGCGAGAAGATCCAGATCCGGCTGCATCAAGGGAGCGTGGATGCGACGGTAGACGAGATTCGCTGATGTAGCTCACCGCGGCGGGAATAAGAACTTCAGCACGCTCGCAAATCGCGCGCTCCAGGCGCTTTCCGAATGGATTGCCCCGGGGAACTCTTCATACGCGAGCGTCTCGCCTTCACGCCAGCCCTTCTCGAGCAACGTGCACCGCAACACGCGGGTATCTTCGACGACCGCGGCCGGGGAGTCCCCTTCCGCGGTGCCGACATCCAGCCAAATCCTCGGCCGTGTTTTCGATTCGATTTGTCGGGTGATCCCAACAATTGATCGTCGATCCCACCAGACTGAAGGCGACATAAGGGCAAGCGCGCCAAACACGCGCGGGTATGCAAGTCCGGCGACAAGCGACACCAGCGCGCCAAGCGAACTGCCTCCCACGGCTGTGTACATGGCCGGTTTCCTCGTACGGTACTCGTGGTCGATGAAGGGCTTGATCTCGCGCGCAAGCATCTCGGCATAGCGCAATGCCTTACCGCCCTTCCGCATTTTCGGATCGCGCGTGGGTGTGTACTCGGATATTCTGCGGACGCCCGTGTTGTAAATGCCGACGACGATTGGAGGAGTGATTTCGCCGCGCTCAACGAGTTCGTCCGCCGTCATGTCGATGCGCCAGTCTTGCCCGCCGAATGCAGTGGCGGGGTCGAACAGATTTTGCCCGTCCTGCAAATAGAGAACGGGATAACGGTCTACTGTTCGCTGCGTATCCGGGCGGAACGTAAACGATCAAATCACGTCTGGTCGAAAGAAACTTCGACGGGAACCGCGGGTGAATATGCAATCGTCCTTCGCGGTGGGCTCGCCTGTCTGTCAACTCGAATTGTCGCAAAGCCGGCATGTGACAAATATCGTCGGATGAGAGAATCGCAGCATGCGGCGAGACTACGTTGCATGGTATAGCCCATCCCTCCATCGCAACATGGAACTGCTTGCGTACGGCGATCGCGGATTTCCGATTGTCGTCTTTGCCACGTCAGGCGGCCGATTCCACGAGTTCGAAGATCGCGGCATGATTCACGCGCTTACGCCCAAAATCGAACGCGGCGAGTTGCAGGTCTTCTGCGTCGATTCGGTCGATCAGAGTTCCTGGTACGCATCGTGGGCCCACCCGGCCGATAAACTGCACCGCCACAACGCTTTTGACGCCTATCTGGCACTCGAGTTCACGCCCTTCGTGCAGAACCGGACTTCCTGGCCCCGCATGGGAGCAGCCGGGTGCAGCTTCGGCGGCTATCATGCGGTGAACTTCGCGCTGCGCCACCCCGATCTGGTCACCTACGTAGTCAGCATGTCGGGAGCGTTCGATGTCCCGAAGCGCTTCCTAAACGGGTTCTATAACGACGATGCGTACTTCAATTCGCCGCTCGATTTTCTGCCGAATATGAACGACGGTTGGCAGCTTGATCAATGCCGCTCAAACTACTATGTGCTGACGACCGGGCAGGGAGATCCGCTGCTCGACCAAAGCGTGCGGCTCGCCCGAGAATTCGGGCACAAGCAGATCCCGCATTTTCTTGATATATGGGAAGGGTTCGGCCACGATTGGCCCTGGTGGCAGCAGATGGCGGCAAAGTTCTTCTGTTAAGGAGATGGAATGGCACTGATCGGTGTTCTGTACGGAATGGAGGATTCGTTTCCGCCTGCGTTGGTGGATCGGATCAACTCGATGCAGGTAGAGGACATTCGCGCGGAGCACGTTAAGATCGGCGGCATCGTTATGGCCGAGCCCGCACGCTATGACGTGATCATCGATCGTATCTCGCATGACATTCCGTTCTATCGCGCCTTCCTGAAGAACGCCGCGCTGACGGGAACACGCATCATTAATAATCCGTTCTGGTGGAGCGCCGACGACAAGTTCTTCAACTACTCGCTGGCCAACAAAATGGGGGTTGCGGTCCCCAGAACCGTGCTGCTGCCGCATAAGGAGCACCCGCCGCACACCACCTGGCGCTCCATGCGGAACCTGCAGTTTCCGCTCGATTGGGAGAGCATCTTCAGCTATGTGGGTTTCCCGGCGTTTTTGAAACCGCACGATGGGGGCGGCTGGAAGGACGTATACAAGGTCGACAACCGGGACGAATTCTTCCGCGCCTATGATGAGAGCCGGGATCTCTGCATGACATTGCAGGCGGCGGTACACTTTGAGGAATACTTCCGCTGCTACGTGGTTGGTCAATCCTCAGTCCACATCATGCGTTACGATCCCGGCCAGCCGTTCCATTTGCGGTATGTGCCGGGCAACCCTGCGCCCGAGCAGGCGCTGGGTGAGCGAATTACGCGAGACGCGCTGATGCTGTGCCGCGCCCTTGGATACGATCTGAACACGGTTGAATTTGCAGTTGAGCACGGCATTCCGTACGCGATCGACTTTATGAACCCGGCGCCGGATGCGGGGCTCGATTCGGTCGGACCGCAGAATTTCGAATGGATCCTGAGCGCAGTTTCGGAGCTCGCGATTCGCTACGCGCAGCAGCCCAAGAGCGCGCCTGTCTATAGCTGGTCCAGTTTCCTCAAGGGCCGCGCCGAGAAGGCCTCCTCATGAGTACCGATCGGCCCAGCTTCAGCATTGGCATCGAGGAGGAGTATCAGAGCATCGATCCGGAAACGCGCGATCTGCGCTCACACATTCAAGCGGAGATCCTCGAGAAAGGCAGGACTATACTGGCCGAGCGCGTCAAGCCGGAGATGCACCAATCTGTCATCGAGGTGGGAACCGGGGTGTGCCAGACAGTTAGCGAGTGCCGCAAGGAGATTCACTCCATCCGCCGATCGATTATCCAACTGGCGCGGCAGAACGGTTTACGGCTCGCCGCGGCAGGCGCCCATCCTTTTGCGAGATGGCACAAACAGGAGATCTATCCGGACGACCGGTACCGCACGATCGTCGAAGACATGAAGATGGTCGCGCGCGCCAATCTGATCTTTGGCCTGCACGTCCATATTGGCGTCGAAGACCGCGAGACCGCCATCCAGCTGATGAATGGCGCGCGTTACTTTCTGCCGCATTTGCTTGCGTTGTCCGCCAACTCGCCGTTTTGGGAGAGCATGGACACGGGGTTCAAGTCGTATCGCTCCAAAGTATTTGAACGTTTTCCGCGAACCAACATTCCGGATCTGTACAGCAGTTGGACGGAGTTCGAAAACTACGTCAACCTATTAATCCGGACCAACTGTATCGACAACGCGAAGAAGATCTGGTGGGACATCCGGCCGCATCCCTACTTCCCTACCCTTGAGTTTCGCGTCTGCGATGTGCCGATGCGTGCCGATGAAACGATCGCGATTGCAGCGCTTTGCCAGGCGATCATCGCCAAACTGTTTAAGCTGCACGAACAGAATCAGAGCTTCCGGCACTACAACCGCTCGCTGATTATGGAGAACAAATGGCGCGCTTGCCGTTATGGGTTGGACGGAACACTGATCGACTTCGGTAAACAAAAAGAGGTTCCGTGCCGCAGTCTTCTCCGTGAGATTTTGGATTTCGTCGAAGATGTGGCGGACGATCTCGACAGCCGGGAGGAACTGGGATACGTCGAGCGCATTCTGGAAGAGGGCAACGGCGCAGACCGGCAACTGAAGGTTTTCGCGGAAACGAACGATCTGAATGCCGTAGTCGATTACATGATTCAACAAACCGAAGAAGGTCTGCTCACTCCGGTGGAAGCGGCAGTGGCGCGGCAATAGCATGAGTCGTTCGCGCGAGTTACTGCTCGATTTTCCGATTGACGAGGAGTTGCGTCCCGGCGCGCGAAACGCGATACATGCCTGCCTGCGCGTACAGCCGGACGAGAAGGCGACGCTGATCACGGATAAGGCATGTTTGCCGATCGGCGCGAGTCTGGCACGTGAACTCGAAACAATCGGATGCGCGTGGAACGGGTTCGTGCTCGAAGAATTAGCGCCGCGCCCGCTTTCGGACATGCCAGCCGCCGTTCTGGAGGACCTGGAAACGAGCGCAGTCAGCATCTTTGCGGTACGCGCGCAGGAAAACGAACTGCGCACCCGCATGCAAATGACGGATGTCGTCAATCGCCGCAAGATGCGCCATGCCCATATGGTGAACATCGAGCGCCGCATTATGCTCGAAGGCATGCGGGCCGACTATGCCGAAGTGGATCGCATCAGCACGCAAGTCTGGCAGATGGCGAGCGCGGCGAAAGAGATTCGCGCGCAAACGGCGGCCGGTACTCAATTAGTGGGCCGGTTCTCTCCGCATTTGAAGTGGCTCAAGACGAGCGGGATTATTAGTCCGAACAAATGGGGCAACCTGCCGGGCGGAGAGACGTTCACGGCCCCGCTCGAAGTGGAAGGCACATTTGTGATTGATGGCGTAGTCGGTGATTATCTCTGCGCCAAGTATGGCGATCTTGCCGCTTCACCACTCACCATCGAAGTTGAAGCGAACCGGCTCCGCTCGGCATCCTCCCAAAACAAAGAACTCGAGAAGGAGTTTTGGGACTATTGCCACCGCGATGAGAATAGTAACCGCGTAGGCGAGTTTGCCATCGGGACCAACGTCGCCGTGCACGATGTGATCGGGAACATTTTGCAGGATGAGAAGATTCCCGGCATTCATATCGCGTTCGGAAATCCATACGCGGCGCATACGGGAGCAGACTGGTATTCCGCCACGCACATTGACGTGGTCGGGCGGCAGTTCGACATCTGGATTGATGGCGTGCAAATCATGCGCGCCGGAGAATTCCTGCTTGATTCCCTCCCTGCGTCAGCCATTTAATCAGTCCTGGACTCCGGCCAAATATCAGCACTTCCTCGCTATTCTGGAGGATCGCTTTGGCGAGCCTGTGCCCTTTCAGCATTCCGAAACGCCATGTTTCCTGCCTGCTTCGCTCGTCGAAGACGCATGCACTGCCGGGAGCGACATCGTTCATCAGTTATTCGCCAGCGCTGCGTACCTGGAACGGGCGCGCGCGGCCATACCGGCGCAGTATCGCGCTCCAAACGAGGCTCCGGTTCCGCTGTTCGTGCAAGCCGATTTCGGTCTGGATGAACAGCAGCATCTAAAGCTGGTCGAGATTCAGGGCTTCCCTTCTCTCTACGGGTACCAACCAGCGCTGGCGGATGCCTATCGCGAAGCGTACGCCGTCGATTCGGAGCTCATTGCAAAGCCGCGCGGCATCACAGACGAGCAGTACCGTACGATCCTTCGCGAAGCCATTGTTGGCGCGCATGCTCCGGAGAACGTTGCACTCCTGGAACTCGATCCGTGGCATCAAAAGACGCGGCACGATTTCGTCGCGACCGCGCAGATGCTCGGGATCGCTATCGTCGATGCGCGCGAGATCAAACAGCAGGGCGGCCGTTTGAGTTACCACCGCGCCGGTAGAGATGTGCCAATCCACCG
This sequence comes from uncultured Acidobacteriaceae bacterium, assembly GCA_963795905.1. GTDB lineage: Bacteria > Acidobacteriota > Terriglobia > Bryobacterales > Bryobacteraceae > Bog-105. Next base: position 231,509 of record CAWCJG010000009.1, read on the forward strand.
CATTTATAACCGAGTGATTGCGGATGAAGTGGATCGCCGCGGTATCACTCTGCCGTTTGATTTTCGCGATGATCTGCAAGTCGAATGGGCCGGGCATCCCAACTGGTTTTTCCTGCTGAGTAAGTTCTCGCTGCCGGTCCTACGGCACGAGACAGTTCCGAAAACGGTGTTCCTTAGCGACGCGCCGGATATCGAGGATCCCGCATTGTATGTATTGAAGCCGCTTTATTCATTCGCCGGATTAGGCGTCACCGTGGGTCCCACACGGGAGCAACTCGCGGCGATTCCAGAATCCGAGCGAGGCAACTACATCCTGCAACAGCGCGTGAATTTTACGCCGGTCATCGAGACGCCGGAAGGCCCGGCGAAAATCGAGATCCGGGTTATGTACGTTTGGTTGGAAGATCTGGTTCCGGTGAATCTGGTCATCCGGATGGGGCGCGGCGCGCAGATGGGCGTCGATCACAACAAAGGCATGCGATGGGTAGGCGCCTCGGCAGCCTTCATTCAGAAAGGGTCGTGATGACACTGCTGTGCCTGGCTGGTTACGAGAAAGGCCAAGCGTTTCTGCGCGAAGCGAAACGCCAAGGATGCGCGGTCATTCTGTTGACTTCACTCAGCTTGAAAGATAAAGCCGAGTGGCCTATGGAGAGTATCGACGAACTCTTCTACATGCCAGATACGAATCACGAATGGAACCGGGAAGACACGATCAAATCGGTTAGCTACCTGGTGCGCAGCCGGCAAATTGATGCGATCGTAGCGCTGGACGATTTCGATGTAGAGATGGGCGCCATGCTGCGCGAGCATTTTCGTTTGCCCGGTATCGGCGATAGTCAAGTCCGTTTCTTTCGCGACAAGCTCGCGATGCGTATGGGCGCTGTAGCCGCCGGCATTCCGGTACCGGAGTTCTCGGCCAGCTTCAACGACGCACGGCTGAATGAATTCCTAAGCCGCGTGCCCGGGCCGTGGGTCTTGAAACCGAGATCGTTAGCAGGCGCGATTGGTATCAAGAAAGTACACAGCGCGGACGAACTCTGGCGGCAACTCGAAGGGCTGGGCGATATGCGCTCTCAGTACCTGGTCGAGAAGTTTGCGCCCGGCCGCGTGTTTCACGTCGATTCACTTCTCCACGGCGGCGACATCGTGTTCGCCATCGCAAGCGGATATGGCCGGCCGCCCATGGAGGTTTCACATGGAGGCGGTGTGTTCACGACGGAAGTGCTCGACCGTGAAGCTCCCGAAACGCGCGAGTTGCTTGATCTCAATGCGCGCCTTTTGAAAGCATTCAAGCTGCGGTATGGCGCCTCGCATACGGAATTCATTCGCTCCGATGCCACTGGCGAGCTTCTCTTTCTTGAAACATCAGCCAGGGTCGGCGGCGCGCATATCTCCGATCTCGTGGAAGCCGCAACGGGCCTCAATCTTTGGGCTGAGTGGGCGCGCATCGAATGTGCCGAGGCCACCGGATCTTACAGGCCTCCGGAACCTAGGCGCGATCACGCCGGACTTCTCGTTTCGTTGGCGCGCGAGGAACATCCCGATACCGCCGCGTACAACGACAATGAAATCGTCTGGCGAATGCGTAAATCCCATCACGTCGGCTTCATCGTGCAATCGCCGGATCGCAGCCGCGTGGCGGAGTTGATTCGAGATTACAGTCATCGCGTGTTGCACGATTTCGGCGCAACACTTCCTCCGCGTGACAAACCGGATGCGTGAAAAATAGGCCGCTGCTCGCGTGAACAGCGGCCCAGTCCTAATTCACCGGGCAGGTGTCGGACGGCTGGCCGGTGCAACCCGCCTGGCCTGGCCCGATGTGACGGCTATTGCGGCCGCTATTCGCCGGATTCACATATGGGAAAGTAGTGCGGAACCCCTCGGCCTTCGTGTTCACACCGTCGCCGATCGGCTCGCCATACTTGCTGGGGTCGGCCAGGATGCCCGCTACTGCTCGCGCGGCGATGTCCACTACGTCATCGATAGGACGCCGCCCTTGCGGGAATCCCGCGAGATCGCCAGCGACAAAACCGAGACGCTTCTGACTCGCAACCGGTGTCGGCGGAATGCCGGTATTCAGACGCAGCAGATCGGCAATGGGACCGGCATCGCCCGCTCCGCAACCCGGGCAGATCGGAGCCATGTACAGAACCAGCGGAAGCAAATCGGTACGGGGCGCGGGTGGTATGGGCTTGTGGAGGATTGAGGTGAACACGTGGGCTAATACCGGATCGAGGAACATGCCAGCGAATTGCTTGTCGTCCTTCGGATCCGACACGCTGAACAAATCCTTCGAACCTGTTCCGATAATCAGTTCGTTGATCAGCGGATTGCCTTCGCGATTAACTTGAACCCATCCACCCTGGCTCGTCACGGTCCCGTCTGCAGCCCGCATGGTGTCGTGCTGCCGATCGGTTTCCCCATACGTGCCGATGACCGCTTCCTTTTCGCCCGCCGCGTGCATCTTGCTGTCGACTGTCAGCATCGTAATCGGCACTTCCAGCACGATCGAGTTCACGTTGAACCCCGCTACCGCGTCGGGAGCGTAATTGTGTGTATCGTCAGCGTCAACCGCCGGGCTCAGTATGCCGCCCGCGCCCATGCGGAAGTTGAAGGAGTCGAACGCAGCGCCGAGGTCAATGTAAAAGGGATCGCTCACGGTTCCTGCAAAGACGCGCACGCCGTTACCCAGATCGTAGATGCCCTGATTGAACAGGTCCGTGTAGTTGGGCATCGTCAGTGGACCTACATTGCTCGGAACAGCATACAGGACGCGGCCATCCGCCAAATCCGTTTCCTGGCCATTCTTAACCATGGAAACTGCGTAGTTTTGCCGTAAGCCCAAACCTTCAGAACCGGGCCCGTCGAGAGCGGTAATCGGCGGAGTGCCTTTGACCCCGCCGATAAAGCCGGTAAACAAATTCGGACGGCGAATTTGCGTATAGAAGCGAAAAATGAAGCTGATGTCCGGCACGCCGTCGTGATTGTTATCCACATTCATGATGTAGCGGACGTTGGGATCGAACGGAAAGTAGTTCGGTCCGTTTGACGGCTCCAGAAAACCGTCCACGTTGAGGATCATAGTGACCCGATCGGGGTGATCGTAGCTGACGAACGCGTACCAGTCGGTAACGTCCGCGCTGCGGTCGAGTGCAGTGATTGGCGCCTCACGGTGGCTGGACGCGAAAAGGCCGGCGGGAATCGCGACCAGCAGAGCCGCTGTGAACGCAATACTGCGAAAGAACTCGCGCAACACGGGCGCCGGATTCAGCGCGGCACTCGAACAGTTGTTCGATTGGTGGCACGCAGCCGCGCCCTTTGCGCTTAGGACTTGCGTCATATCTATTTTTCCTTTCTGAGAAAAATGTAGGCGGAATAATTAAACGGGCCTTGCCTCCGCGCGGCGCCACGCGGCAGCAGCTTAGGGTGTTCCCTCTACGGAAGTGAATACGGCAGCGGACAGGGATTTGGATTTAGGCAGCGAGGAATAGTGAAGATGCCGCAACTTTCAAGCTGTCTGATACTATTTTTCGAATGCTCATCCTCGCGGCCACACTGTCCATCCTTGTTTACGGTCTGATCGCGCCGCTTTTGGGAGCGCTGCTTCCGACGTACGGATTAACCCCCGATCAACAGGGCAGCATCGGTATGATCCAGGCGCTGGGCCTGGTTGTCTCCTCGTTGTCTGCAGGACCGTTCATCGACAAGAAGGGAAACAAGCTCGCCTTGGTAGCGGGACTAGCAATGGTGATCGCGTCCGGATTCGCCGCTCCGAATACTGCAGGATATTCGCAATTGATGGTGGTCTATTTCATTTTTGGGCTTGGGGGCGGCATCGTCGTTACCGGAGCGAACTCGCTGGTGGGCGCGGTGGAACCGACACGGCGCGGCTCGGCACTGAATTTCCTGAATTTGTTTTTCGGTCTAGGCGGCATTCTGACTACCTTCGCGAGCAGCTACATCATGGGTCCGACGGCGCTATGCTACTCGATCGCGAGCCTGACGGTTGTAGCGCTGCTGGTTACGCTCGCGACGAAAATGCCCGGGCCATCCGGCGAAGTTGGATTCCGCCTCAACGAAGTGCCCGCTCTGATGAGCCGTCCCGCCCTGATCCTGCTCTCGTTCTTTCTGTTCCTTTACGTTGCATGCGAGGTCGGCATGTGGAACTGGTTGAAGCTGTATCTGATCGGCCAAGGCTTCTCGCCAGCACGTGCGGGCGGCACGGTCGCCTATGGGTTTGCGTTTGGAATCCTGGTGGGCCGCATCGTGGTCTCGCGCATTCTGGTGAAGGTGCCTGCGCTGACAGTGACGTTGGCGGCAGCCGTACTGATCCTGATCACCACGCTCGTGATGCTTCGCCTGAACTCGCCCGGAGCAATTACGATCGCGGTTTTCTGCGCGGGCTTGAGCATGGCGCCGGTGTTCCCGACAACGCTTGCCATTGTGGGCGACACTTTCCCGCGCGGCACTGCAACCGCCATGGGCATAGCGATTACATTTGGATGGATCGGTCTGGCCGTGAGTTCGCCGATCATCGGCAAGGTCTCGGCCGGAAACGGTTTAGGCAACGCACTGCTGATCCTGCCCTCGTTTGCGTTCCTGATGGTACTGATCAACCTAGCACTACGCGGTGTCGCACGGAAGCCGGTAACGGTATAACATTTCGAAGAGGAACCTTCTATGGCCTTTTGTCCGAACTGCGGTACTGAGACGACCGGGCGATTCTGTCCAAACTGCGGAACGGACATGGGGCAGGCGAGCGGTCCTGCGGCTGGAAGTTCCTGGGCTCCTCCTCCGCCACCGCCACCAGCTGGCGGCTATGCCACTGGGGGACTGAGCACGAACACCGCCAGCGCGCTCTGCTATGTGCTCGGCTTCATTACAGGAATCATTTTTCTCGTCATTGCACCCTACAATGCCAATCGCACGGTTCGTTTCCATGCGTGGCAGTCGATTTTTCTCAACATAGCGGCGCTGATCATCGACTGGGCGCTGCGGATCTTGTTCTACCAGATCCTCCATTTCTCGTTTATGGGCCTGGTCCACCTGTTCTGGCTGGTTGTATGGATCTATATGATCTTCAGCACCTACAACGGAAGGACCATCAAGCTGCCGGTAATCGGCGACTTCGCGGAAAAGCAAGGCGGCAACGTAAGGCGCTAGTCAGTACGCCAGCCGACCTTTCAGCGTCGGGAAGAGATACTGATATTGATGAAGTTTGTTGTTCTCCTAGTCTTCTCGGCCGCCGTGTGTACACAGTTGAGTGCGGCCGAAGACATCACGCCGCGCGTCGGCCTGATCGAAATATTTGGAACGCATCACGTTTCCCAAAACAAAATTCTGAGCACGATTGCGTTGAATCCTGGCGATCCGATTCCCTCTCGCGGCGATCTCGAAGATCAATTGGACAAGATCCCGGGCGTCACGGCGGCGCGCGTGGAAGCGGTTTGTTGCGATGGTCCGAGCCCGATCCTCTACGTCGGGATTGAAGAACGCGGGCAGCCTCACGTTGAGTATCACCCCGATCCGACGGGCGATGTCGCGCTTCCGGGTGCGATTCAAAGCAAATATGACGCTCTGCTGGATGCGATAGCGGCCAGCCTGCGCGGGCGCAACGCGGATGAGGATCTGACGAACGGATATTCGTTGATGGCCGATCCGGAAGCGCGGGAGTTGCAGCTCGACCTCATCCCACTGGTTGCAGCGAATCTCAAGCAGATCGACGCGGTCTTGCATCAGGCCGCCGATCCGGATGCGCGCGCGGCGGCCGCGTACGTCCTTCAATATGGCCCGCATACGAATGCTGACGCTAAACTGATCGCCGAACGATCTGCAATACGCGTTGCGCGACGCGGACGGCAATGTACGCCGCAACGCGATCCTGTCGATCAAAGCCGTTCTGGTGGGCGCGCGCCTGCATCCCGATCAGGATCTGCGCATCGAGCCGACCTGGTTTGTGGAACTGCTGAATTCGGCCGTGTGGTCGGACCGTCACGATGCTGCCTTGGCCTTGCTGACGCTTACCGAGAACCGCGATGCCGACACGCTGCAACTGATCCGGGAACGGGCATTGCCGTCTGTCATCGAAATGGCGCGCTGGCACGACCTGCAACACGCGCTGCCCGGTTTCCTGCTAGCCGGACGACTAGCCGGACTCAGCGATCAGCAGATTCAGAGCGCCTGGGATTCAGGCAATCGAGAAGACGTGTTGAAGCAAGCCATCAAAGCGGCTAAGAAGAGCTGACGGGTTCAAGCTCCGGTTCTCGTGATTCCTCTTCGACGGGCGCGTGCGTGTCCGTGCGTGGCGCATCGCACTCGCAACAATCGCTGCAGCGGAGGCAGCGGTCACAGATGTGATTGGCGCACGTATCTTTCGTGCAGAACACACAAATGCGACTGGAACCTTCGCCGCAGATAGAACACTTGAACGAATACGTTTCCATTTACTTCCTTTTCGAAGACGGGACCTTGGTGATTTCGGCGCGGCAGCGCTGTGCCTCTTCATCCGCGATTTTGAAATTCTGATCGAGCGCGGTAGCCGCGTCCTGCATGTACTCCCGCATGCGGCGTCTCGCCTCGAATCCCTGGCCGACCCAGGCATCGAGTTTCTGGGCCTGATCGCGCGGCGCATACTGCCGGGCGCCTTCATCGAGCGACCTCGCTGTCAATTCGAGCGCTTCCATGCGGAAATACAGATCGAGCAACGACGGCACGTTGTCCACATGTTGCAAAACCGTATTCCCGGCGATCTCGACGTATCGCAGCTCATCCTGAGCGGTCTGCCATTGCAGATTGTAGGTACTCGGCGCGCCTTTTTCTCGTACCAATCGCGGGGATTTAAACTTGCCAGAATCGGGCGCAGATTCTGGTCCGATTGGATAACACCCTGGATAATTTTGCGGGCGTCATAGTTCGTCTCGACGCCCGCGATTTGCTGGGCTTGCAAGCAACCTGCAAGTACAGCCGCGAAGAGCAACACTTTCATCCGTTCCCATTCTAGTAAGCGGTAGAGCGATGCCGCCTCGAAGGCGGGGCTGAGAGCCCCGCGCAGCGTGGGACGCTGCCCCACGGGCGCTACACATGGGAACTGGCTCAAATCCCCGGAGATGGCTCGTTCTGAAGGTGCTGGACCCAGTCAGGGGGCGCGCCGGAATTATCATCGTTCCAGGTTCCCAGCATCCGCCCAGTTTGCACATCGTGCAACTCATACGTCGTTCGGTCTGCATCTGGGCCGTGTGCACCTGTGGCAGCATAGCCGACCTGCTTTCCGTGCAAGAAAAATGACCAAGCAACGATGACCGGCAAGCCGGAGGAAGTGAACGTACGAATAACCTTACCGCCTCGAAATATGGCTACACCGACACCCACCGGGTAATTCGCATCAATTCTCATCTCGACGAGCCACCCCGCGGTTGTTCGGTCGCCAGCGATCTTGGGGTCACTCACAGCTTCAAAGTTTGGATCCTTCGGCACGCTAACATCGTGACCTTGGCTGTCCACCAGATGGACCTGACGCGTGCTGTTCTCGACGTAGATGCGAGCGAAGATGCTCGGCCTGACGGCCGGTTTTTTCTCCGCCGCAGCGATTGACCCTGCCACAAATGCCAAACACAACCACGCCGAGTTGCGTTTCACTCGCTATCTTCTTCCTGCCATCGCGAACAATTGATTCTGTTCGACCGGTTGTGCCGCTTTATGCCCAGGGGCCAGCACGTTTATGAGGTCGCGCAACTTAATCGCGTATCGATAGAGCGTTCCGCGGTCGAGCCGCCGCGATATCTGCTGATCGGGTTCCACTAGGATGGCATCCACTGCCTTCACGATTGTCGGTTCCGAGCGCGGCAGTAGCTTGTGCTGTACGCGCACTTCGCCTTCGAGCACGTCGATTCGGGCCATGTCGTTGCCATCCAGCGCCACCGCGATCGTCGCCGGAAGAATCGCCGAAACCACCGCGACGGGAGTAAATACACGCTGTTGCGCTTGGCCCAAAGCGGGCTGCAGGTGCACCTTCGCGCGCCCCTTGAGCACATCCACCAAATCGCCAGCGTCCCCCGCATTGCGGCGGAACGCGACGCGCGAATCTGCGTACACTTCGAAATAACTGCCGCCGTTGAGTTCGAGCCGGGCAAACCCGTCCGCGCCCGTGGTCACCACTGTTTGCGGTTCGACGCTGTCCCCGGGACTGATCGCCCACGGCTGGTTGTCGCGGGTGATCGAGACCTGCCCGTGCGCAATCGTCACGCGAGCGCCGGGTCCGTTTTGCGCCCGGGCCGTAAACGAGAGGAGTAAACTGACGCTACAGAGCGCTTTACCGTACATACAGGACGCGGAATGCGGCATCGCGCCGCTTGGGAGTAAATCCTGCGTCGAGAATCACGCGGCGAATTTCTTCTTCCCGATCGCCCGCGTGTCCAAAATCATTCGCTCCGAATCGCAGCGCGAGTTGCGCCACTTTGAATCCGGTTTTGCGCCAATCCGCTAGTACGTGTCGTACCGGCGTGTTCAGCCGGGTTTCCGCAACGAGGTGCAGATATTCGACTCCGGTCATGCCCGGACGCCATTCGGGCATCACTGTAAGCTCGCTTGCATCATTAGGTTCCAGGCAGTACGTCACGACACGCTCAGGATGCAGGCGCAACCGCAGCCCATCGGCTTGCATGCCCAGAGAAATCAGGTCAGCCGGCATCATTCCCTACCATTTCCATGAAAGTCTCCATCCCTTTCTGCTCTCGAACGCCCAATTCATAACGGATGTGGCTTCGCAAGTACGTTAGAGCCAGCTCTTCCGAGATGCCTCGCTTCTCGTGCTCCTGGCGCGCAATCTCGGCCACCCGTTCCCGCCCGAACTGATATGACGCGGTAGTGAGGTCTTGGAGTTCCGAATTTGGTTTGCCGGGTTTACCCGCCCAGGCGGCGAAGACCATCGGTAAACCGGTCAATGCTGTCCACTCCTGACCCAAATCAAGGCATTCGTACGGTACGCGCGCCGGATCAATACGGAGCGCCGGGTCGCCGATGATCAGCGCCGCGTCGGCCTGCGCCATCATTTGCGGCAGGTCGGGCTCGGCGGAGCAGACGTTCGCTTCGACGCCAAAGCGTTCCCGGAGAATGATTTTCGCCAACTCCACCGAAGTGCGCGAACTTCGATCGGCGGCCATGGTTTTGATGCACTGCCACGGCTTTTGGGAGAACAGCAGGATGCTGCGGACGGGCCCCTCTGCCGCGATTCCAACGGTTGAAGCGACTTCCAACCGCTGGCGGATAATCTGCGCCACTGGAACCAAGCCGATATCGACTTCCTCGCGATCCACTTTCTCGGCGCACACCGCCGGAATCGAAAAATCAATTTGAACTGCATCCCGCTGCGGTCCGCATAGCATCCCCCAGACAAGCGGGGTTGTGTTCAAATAGCTGACCGCACCGATGCGGTATTTCGTAGTTGGGTTCCCCAACCTTCCAGTGTCGCAAGGCCCTTCCTCACATGCTGACAGGAGCTGTGCCTTTGGACAACGAATCGAGAATCGCCTCGCGATTGCGCATTCCGCGCTGGACCGCCGAATCGATAGCGATTCGATAGACGACCAGGCCAACGGCGAACTCGATGGAGAACACTCCGACCAGCGCCCAATCGCTTGCCAGGGCCCAACGCGCCAGAAATGCAAATCCGACCAGGATAAACATCGCCACCGAGGAACCGAGAAGCCAGAGTTGCAGTCTTCCTCCCGCCTGTTTGCGCAGGGTTTGGCTCGGATCGACAGCACGCGGCGCTCCCACGGAACTGAGATTTCCAATGGAAAGGAAGTAAAGGGTGACGACGGCGCTCGCCATCAACGCGCTTTCAATGTTGAATGCGCTGACCTCAAAACGCATCAGCAAGGCGGCCGCGAGCACGACTACATTCTGGAGCGCGATGAACAACACGGCAGTCAGGTTCTTGGCGCGAAACGCGGTGCGCAGTCCGGATTCCGTCAGGAACCAGAACTGAGCGGCTGCGCGATCGAAACCGAACACGTTCCAAAGCAGCGTATCGCCCAGCAGCAGGAGCCCATAAAGATTGACGACCGGCAGGAAGTTCTCACGCACCCACGCCGTGCCACCGCCTTTGCCGAATCCAATCGGAAAGAAGATCACGATGCTGAAGATGCACGCCATGCCGAAGATCACTCGAAAACGCGGCATGCGCACCAATGAGCGGATTTCTTTTTCGATGAGCGCGGCAATCGGATCACGAAACAGGCTCGCGATCGCAACTGTTACTTCGGTTACGAGAGACCGTCGCGCGCGGCGTTCAGCGCCTTGCGCTCGCGGAGTCTCTTCGGTGCGCAGCGAGCGCGCGAACTGGACTCGCGCCAGCCACCCGACTAGGGCGGTCCAGCAGATCACAATCAGCAGTGTGAGCGGCCGCGGCCCGGTGAGAGCTAAATCGGCGAACGCTCTCCACGGCGCCGATCGAGCATCTAAGGCCGCCTTGAAATATGGCTTCAGCGTATCGCCCAGGCTGGTCCGCAAGATCACCTGGGGCAGCACGGCGGCGGCAACGAATAACACAGCGAACAATTCCCGAAAGCGGCTGCGATGGAATGACACGAGGAGGGTCTCGCGTATCGCCAGAGTCACAAAGAGATTGAACGGCAGATACAGCAGAAGCAGCAGCGCGCCGGCGACGGAGACCGCCGGATTCATCGTCAATCCCGCCACAATGCCGAACACAACCAGAATCAACTCCGGCGCAGTGCTCAGGCGCAGCATCGTTTCAATCCAGAAAAACGTATCGTTCGAGATCGGGTAGGCCTGCAGCTTATTCAGTTGCAGCGACCAGCCGCCGGTCATCGTAAGCAGCGGGATCCATTGCCAGAACAAGAAGGCCGCGAAGAGCACGATCGGCAGCGCTTCGTGCAGATCACTGGGGCGGAGATCGCTGAAGGTGAATGCGGCAAACACGCCGACGGCGGCGAACCCGCAGTACCAGAGGAAGAGCAAGCTCCCCATGAGACCTGCTCCGAATGTGGTCCGCGGGAGCCGGTTACGCAGGCTGCGAAATTGTGCCCAAACGATGGCCTCACATTGCCGCAGCATGCGTTATAACCAGTCGAGCGAATCCGTTCGCCGGTGCGCACCGACCATCTGCACGAAGATATCTTCCAGCGAATTGCCTTCCTGGTGCAGTTCCTGCCGGAGCGATTCCATGCTGCCCTGCGCCATCACTTTTCCGCGATTCACGATGGCGATGCGATCGCACAAACGCTCCACCACTTCAAGCACGTGCGATGTCAGAAACACAGTCGCGCCGCGCTTCACCTGGTCGATCAGAATATCCTTCATCAGGCGTGCTCCGACTGCATCCACGCCTTCGAACGGTTCGTCCATGAGGAACAGCTTCGGCCGATGTATCAGCGCGCCGCTCATGGCAAGCCGCTTGCGCATCCCTTTCGAATACTCGGCGACAATCTTGCGCGGGCTCTCGGAGAGTTCGAACAGGTCGAGCAGTTCCCGCGCCCGCTCTCGCGCTACCGAGCGCTCCATCCCATACAGGCGGCCTACAAACTCGAGGTATTCGGGTCCAGTCAAGTAATCGAACAGGAGCGTGTCGTCTGGAGTGAGCCCGATCTGGCGCCGGATCTCAACCGATTGATCGGGCATGCGCAGTCCCAGCACGTTCACCTCGCCGCTGTCGGGCTGCGCCACTCCCATCAGAATCTTGATCGTGGTGGTCTTGCCTGCTCCGTTCGGACCAAGAAAGCCGAAAAACGATCCTCGCGGAACGGTTACGCTGAGCCCGTCCACTGCTCGCAATGAGCCGTACGATTTCTGGAGGTCCCGGATTTCAATCGCGGGAGTCGTCTCGTCCGTCATGGCTGCGTGCCGCCGCCCTGAATGGCGGAAATCAATGTGCCGGTCTCGCGGAGGATCGCGAGCTTCGCGCGGATCACTTGTGCATCCGAATCGTATAAAGCAATCCAGCGATCGCTCTCTTCCGCTCTCGCCTGTTCCAAGCGGCTCATCGGGATCCGGCCTTCATTGAATTGGGCGAGTAAAACACTGACTTGCTCGCGTGCCAGATCCAGTTGCATACGCGAGAGCTTTTGAATCTCTTCCGCCTTTTGCGACTGTTGATAATCCCGCTCGGTGTTCGAGACGACGCGCGACCTCACCTGTTCCACCTGCACGCGGGCTTTGGCTACATCCGTTGCCGCCTGGTCGATATAGGCGTGAGCGGCCGATCCCATCAGCAGCGGAACCGTGATGGATGCGCCGATCTGGGCATTGTTCCGCTGAAACTTGTTGGAGGGGAAGAACTGGGTGTAGTTCTGTTTTGTGAACAACTCATACTGCGCGACCAGGTCGAATTTTGGTAGCCGCTGCGCCTGCACCGACTTCATGTCGAGTTCCTTGGATAGCAGGTTGGCTTCGAGCTGCCGCAGTTCCCGATTGTTCTTGATGGCCAGGTCGGCCGCCGCCGGTTCGCTTGTTGGAACCTCCAACGCCGGAGCCGGAGACGTATCCGGCTTCACGCGATCCGTCGCCGGATACCCGAGCATGATCGCCAGCATCATCTCGTAGTAGTCCGCATCGAGCCGCGCCGAATCAAGCCGCTGCTGCGACATCGCAAGATTGACGTCTGCGCGCTTCTGTTCGAGAGGCAGCTCAGACCCATTCGCTACCGCGGCTTTCATGGAATCCGCAACTTTCTGCAGACTCGGTATTTGCGTTCCGAAGGCGTTGCTTTGTTGCTCCAGCGCTTGTGCGGTCAGATACAAATCCGCTGCCTGGTACGCCACATCATCCGCTTTCGCCTGCGCGCCAAAGTCGGCGGCTTTGGCTTGCTCCCGCGAGGAAGAGAGCGAATAGGTGTCCGGCCGATTGAACAGGGCCATCTCGGTCTTCATCTGAAAGAGACTCGGCGCATTCCCTTCAATCGCGTTCGGATAGCCGTAGGTGTACGCCAACCCGCTGCCGCCATAGACCTTGGGGCGAAACGGATCGGTCGCGACCCGAACACCGTAGCGCGCACGCTGTTCATCGAGGCGCGCGAGAACAACATCTGGATTTTCTTTCCAGGCGAAGTTCATTGTCTGCTGAAGCGTCAGCGTATGAACCTCGGCGCTGGCGGATACAGAAACGAGGGTGAGGAGGAAACAGGCCCGTAGCATCAAGCAATTTCTATGCTATCGAGCACGAGTGACGGCACCCGAATCCTAAGACGTTTTGGCTGCCACGACCGCGTATTAATTCCGGAGCGCCATAGCGCCAGCCCAATCGGCCGGCAACGTCCCGAGCGGCAGCAACCTGCCCTTCTCGAGGTGCCGCTGAACGGAAGCGAACTTCGCTGCGTGGGGGTCATGCGTCACCATGATGATGGTCTTGCCAAATTCGCGATTCAAGCGCGACAACAAGGTCAGCACCTCCTCTGCCGCCGCCGCGTCCAGGTTTCCGGTGGGCTCGTCGGCGAGGATCAGGTCCGGGTCCGTGACAATCGCGCGCGCAATCGCCACGCGCTGTTCCTGGCCGCCCGAGAGCTGTTTCGGGAGGTGATGCATCCGGTCGCCCAAGCCTACCAATCGAAGCGCGGTCTCAGCGTGCTGCAGACGCTCCTTCTTATTCAAGCTTGTGAGCTTCAGCGGCAATTCGACGTTCTCGACGGCGGTTAATACCGGCAGCAGATTGAACGATTGAAAGACGAACCCAATGTGCACGTTGCGCCAGTGCGCAATCTGCTTGTCGTTCATGGCGCGCAGATTCGCTCCCAGGACTTCGATCTCACCATCGGTAGCCTTGTCCATGGCCGCGATGAGATGCAGCAGGGTCGATTTCCCCGATCCGGACGGTCCCATCAGGGCGACGAATTCTCCCCGGCTGATGTCGATGTCCACGCTCTCAAGCGCTCGAACGTGGAACTCGTCGCGCACGAACTCTTTCGTTAAGCTGCGCGTTGTGATAACTGTTTCGCCCATCTTATTCTCCCGATCCGTTACTGCTGGATTGTCACTTTTTGTCCATCTTTCAAACCGGCCGCGGGATTCAAAACAATCTGTTCGCCGCCGATCAAGCCCTGGCTGATCAGAACACCACTCGAGGACGTACCAGCCGTACTCACCGCCCGCTTTACCGCGTGTCCATCGACAACGAGGAACACGGCCCCATCCCGCACCGCGGAGGACGGCACGGTAACTACGCTCTTGGCTTGCGCCGATTGACCCGCGGGTGCGTCGTTATAGAACGACACCGTTGCGTTCATATCGGGCCGCAGATAATCATCCGGATGCTGCACCTTCACTTTTACCTGCACTGTCGCCTTCGCGCGATCGGCCTCGGGCGAAACCTCTTCGACAAAGCCCTGATACTTGCGATCTGGATATGCGTCCGTCGTCACGAAGCCCTTCTGGCGCGGCGCAAGCTTCGGAAAATCCGACTGGTTGATATCCAATTCAACCTGCAGGTCGTTCAAATCCGCCATAGTGACCAGATATCCCTTGGCGCCTTTATCGCCGACGAAGCCGTTGGTCACGAACTCGCCTTTCTCGACGTTGCGATCGAGAATCGTCCCGTCAACCGGAGCGCGAATCACGGTGTTCTCCAGTTGCGTGCGCGCATACGCTAGCGCGCCCCTTGCCTCTTCAATCTGGCCCTGCACCTGAGCAATCTGCTCACTGCGTGTTCCCGCCACGGCCAAGTCGAGCGTCTGCTGCAGGCTGTCCACTTTCTCTTTGTTCGCGTTGTACTTATCGACCGCATCATCCAGCGACTGCTTGGCCATCACGCCGTCCGAAACAAGCTGGCGGGTACGGTCGAGCGAGACCTTCGCATCAGCGAGATCCGCCTGGGCCTGGTCGCGATCGGCGCGGGCGCGGGCAATCTCCTGCGGCCGCGAGCCGTGCTGCAACTCCGCCAGCCGGGCCTCCAGATTCGCAAGCTGCCCCTGCTGTTGTTCGACCTGCGCACGGTACTCTTCGTCTTCGAGCCGCACGAGTACCTGACCGGCTTTCACCTTGTCGCCCTTTTCGACCGAGATCTCCGCAACCCGCCCCGCCACCTTACTGGCAACTTCGATCTTGTGATGAGCCACGATGTACCCGGTAGCGGTCAGAATCACTTGCTCGCCCGCGTCCGAAGAGGAAGTCGGGGCTTGCACCTGCGTCGTTGTGACCGGCAGCGGCGCGTTCAGCTTCTCATAGCCAAACACGCCCACGGCGACCAAAAGAAGGGCGATGACCGCCCATATCACGTACTTCAAAGTAGGGTTTGCGTCCGGCTGGCGTTTTGCCGAACGGTCAATACGAAGACTCTTGAGTTCCGTTTCCATGAAAGATCGATTACACCTCGCGCAGCGATGTCAGAATCTCCTTTCGCGCAGCCTGCCGAGCCGGCAGAAGGCCGCCCGCCGCGCCGAGTATAGCGGCAAATAACAATCCTTCCAGCATCAGACCCGGCCCGATGCGGAAATTAAAGCTGGTTTCGCTGAACGTGATGAAATTCCCGATACCCGTCGTGACCGCGTTGAGCGGCGACACGATCACACAGGCCAGGATCCCACCCACGAGCGCCAGCATAACCGATTCCAGGAAGAAGCTAATGAGAATACTGCCCTGCGAGAACCCGAGCACGCGCAGCGTCCCAATCTCCTTGGCGCGCCGCGAAACGGCGGCATACATCGTGTTCATGGCCGCGAACGCGCTCCCTACTGCCATGATGATGCAGACGAAGGTTCCGAGGTACTGAATGGGCGCTGCCGACACGGTCTGCTCATCGTAATATTCTTTTTCGGTCATGACATCGACGTTCAACCGGCGATCGGCCTCGAGATTGTTCTTCAGAGCGACCGCCGTGATTGGATCGGTCGCCTGCAGCAGCGCCGAGCTGTATGTATCGGGCCGGTTAAAATCCATCGCGATCTGGTTGGCATCGCCAAATACTTCGCTGTCAGTGGCTTTGCCGCCGCTGTCCATCACGCCAACTACCGTCCAGTAGCCCTTACCGAACTTGACCTGTTTGCCCAACGCGAGCGAGGGATAGCGCGTTTCGAGGCTCTTGCCGGCGACGATCTCGCGCAGCCCGGGCGTAAACCAGCGGCCCGCCACCAGCTTGAGATTGCGCATGTCCACTCCGCGCTTCGTCACTCCACGCACGGTTACGTTCGCGCCGTTGGGATTGTCACGGTTTGGAATGTTGATGATGGTGACGATCTCCATCGATGCTAGCGGCTGCCCGTCGGCGCCCGCTGCAACGCCGCGGAAACTCTTCACAATCTGGAACTGTTCCGGCGACAGGAGACTTGTTAACTCGGAGGTGCCGCCCTTGCGCAGAACGAGCACCCGGCTGGGGTCGCCGCTTGCCGCGAAGGCCGTCTGCAGCCCGTGCACCAGGCCCAGCGTCGCCAGCAGTACCGCGATCGTCAACGCAATGCCCGCCGCGGTCATCAGGGTCGTCGTCTTTCGCACCAGCAGGTTGCGAAGGTTGTACGAGATCGGAATCGCCATGTATCCTCTATCCGGAGTACCGCAGAGAGTCGAGTATCTTGGTTTGCGCCGCGCCCCAGGCCGGTAGGAACGCGCTCACGACGCCAATCAGCGCCGCAATGATCAAACACACCAGGGTGGTGAACGGCGTCAAGCGAAAGTCCATGCAATTGGCCGACAAAAGCCTGGCCGGCCTTGCCCACAAACACGACCAGAACCGATGAAATGGCGAGTCCAATAGCGCCCCCGATCAAGGAAATCGCAAGCGCTTCGCTCAAGATCATGCCGAGAATGGCGTCGTTTGTGAACCCAAGCGTCTTCAGTACGCCGACTTCTTTGATGCGCTCGCGAACGGCCATCGCCATCGTGTTCCCCGAAACCAGCAGAATCGTGAATGTCACCGCGCCGCAGATTGAGATCAAGAATAGCTTCACGTTACCGATGAACGATACGAACGAAAGCAGGAACTGTTGCTCCGATTCGGTCTTGGTTGGAAATGACGATTCGGCGAACATCGCGTCCACTTGTTGCGAAATCGGTCCGACATCTGACGGTTTGTCCACCAGAACCGCGGCTGTGCTGTCCCAACCTCGCCTGGCGAGAGGGAGCGATTCCCGCAAATACTCCATGTTGAAGAACAAGCTCGATTGGGCATCCGGATCATCGAAAATTCCGCGCACAATGAGTTGCAGCTGGCCCGGGTAAATGTCGCCTGTGAGCGTCACCCGATCGCCGAGTTTCAGATTCAGCTTCTCAGCGAGATCCTGCGAGATCACGCACGCGGTCCGCTCATGGATGAAGGCGTATTTCTGTTCCTGCGGCATCTCGAGCTGGGTCCGGATACGCAGAAAGCGCGCCGGGTCGACACCGAAGCGCGCGAAGATGTTGCGCGGATCGCGTTTGTCTTTATAAGTGCCGTTGTACCAGTTCCAGGGCGACACTTCCACGACTCCGGGAAGCTGACGGATTTTCTGTTCATAGGCCGACGGAAACGCTTGCCCCAGCGATACTTTGTGCCGCACGATCATTCGCAAGGCTTGCCCGGGAGTCGCGTTCGAAAGATACAAGGCATGATAGATCGCGATCAGTACGCCTAGCAGGCAAAGCGAGACGGCGATGCTCGCGACCGTGAGAAGGCTGCGCCGTTTGTTGCGGATGCTGTTCTTTACAGCTAGTGAGAAATACCGAAACATACACGCTCGTGTGAGATTTAGAGTAGCTCAAAGCGACGCCGGATGCGGATTTTGGCACTCTTCCGCCCGGCTTTTCGCGATGGGTGCCTTGATTCTTCTTACGAATGGCGGGTGAGATTGGTTCAATTCAATTCACAGGATGAGCAGTTCATGCGACGGGCGCTCGAGTTGGCGCGCCGCGGGGCGGAGGAGGGCGAAGCGCCGGTAGGCGCGGTACTTACGGACCCCACCGGCATTATTGGCGAAGGCTGGAACCAGCCCATCCGGTCGAGTGATCCCACCGCGCATGCCGAAATCATTGCCCTGCGCAATGCGGGATACCGCGTGAAGAACTATCGTCTGCCGGATACAACTCTCTACGTCACACTGGAGCCGTGTGCGATGTGCGCGGGCGCAATCGTCACGGCGCGAATTCGACGGCTCGTTTTCGGCGCGCGGGATTTGCGGTTTGGAGGCGTACGCAGCAAGTTCCGGCTTGCCGATTCGGAGCTTTTGAACCACACCGTCGAGGTCGAGGAAGGGTTGCTTGCGGCGGAAGCGGGGCAACTGCTGACGGAATTCTTCCAGCGGCTTCGGTTGTGACGCGGAAATGCTGGCGTACGGGCGCTTACACTTTTGCTCAGTTTCGAGATTGCGCGCGTTGCAAATGTCCGGCAGCGGAAACTCGTGCCAGCCCGCCGGGATTGGAAGCGCGCGCGCCGTTTGGAGGCCGCCGATAAACGCGACTGAACGCCGATTGCTGCAATCAAGCGGCTTGGGCGGCGTATTCGCGGACGGCGTGCTCGAGATACGGCTTGAGGTCGTTGAAGTCGAGGGTCGTGTTGCCAGGTAACGGCGCCTGCATGGTTGCCTTTACTGCGGTCTCGAGTCAGATGCGGACTCGTCGGCCCGGACGGAGAACATTCCACGAAACCCATGGCGGAAATTGTTTTGGGAAGAAACGGCTTTGCCTTCGGACGTGACAGGTCCGCAGCCCTTCTGCGCGTTCTCGCGGTTGGCTTTGATTTGTGCTTCGGTCGACATACCCGGCCATACAAGTAGCACGAGCAGACGCGATTTCGGCTCGCGGCGATTGGCAGCGAGAGGAACAAATGTTTTAGTCAGAACGAGATAGGAAAATTTCCGTTCCTCGTTGTGACCGGCGACGCGACCTTTTGAAAAACGCACTCATTTCCAGTTGCGGTGCATTCTTGTGCACGAACGAACCCACGGCTAACCGCTGGGACTTCTCACCCTTTGTCGACCAGTTTTCGGTTGCCCGTAATCCTGCTCCAAACGTCTGGGAGCCCTCAACCGCCCATAAAACGACTGCGGAGGGCTTTTGATAGCGCCACAATTTTGTAAAGGCCTCGGCAAAAAGCTCCTATCCCGGTCGATTCGGAAGCGGGCTGTTCGATCAGTACATGAAGGTCAATAAGGAGGCCAATAAGCAATGCTGCCGCGAACAGAAAAAAGTGACACTCCACAGAAAGAAACGCTGATCCCTGCTGGGGAGCTTGCCGCAACCAACAAGGCTCACTATCCCAACGAAAGCGCAGATTATCGCACGGCTCGCAACGAGCTCCTACTCCAAGAGATCGAGCTGCGTCGTCAGTTGGAGCGCGTTGCGGCACAGCGGCGCGCGCTGCCTCCTGGCGGTCAGATTCCTCAGGATTTTCAGCTTGCGTCCGAAAGCGGTTCCATCCGCTTTTCGAGTCTTTTCGGCGACAAATATACGCTGTTGATCTACAGCATGATGTACGGTCCCCAACGCAAAGCGCCGTGTCCGAGTTGCACATCCTTCCTGACCGCCTGGAATGGGATCGCCGTCAACCTGCGCGAGCGCGTTGGCATTGTCGTCACTGGCCGCTCGCCCATCGCGCGCCTGATCGAGTACAAGAATCAGCGCGGCTTCACAAATCTGCCGTTCATTTCCGACGGGTCCGGTGAGTATACTCGGACCTACGTGAACACCGAGGACGCCGATGTCCCCGGCTTCAACGTCTTCAGTCGGCGCGATGGAACGATCCGCCATTTCTATGGTGCCGAGATGAGCGGCGCGATGGCGGATCCCGGGCAAGATCCACGTGGCGCCCCGGACCTCGATCCTCTATGGCTGATGTTGGACTTCACGCCGGAAGGCCGCGGCACGGACTGGTATCCCAAGCTCGACTACGGGCACAAATAGCACGCGGCTTTCTCGTGGCCGGCACGCATGTGACGAGTTCTGTCCGGACCGTTGGCCATCCGGACAGAATTCTTCTACATCCGGCGTAGTCAGACAGTATAGGGGAATAGCCACCTTCCAGGCGTGAGAAGGATTAACAAATAGTACGCCGTTACAGACGGTCTATCCGGCACACGGGGTTAGTTTACGGTTGTATAGTTCGGCTCACCGCGCCACCCCACTTCCGGCGGTCACACGCGCAACAAGGCCGCCCACTATCGCGCAACCCAGAGCGATGATCACAACGAAGATGCATGTGACAAACCAGCGGCCAAACGTGAGTTCTGATTTGAGTCGGCCTGAGCCGATCAACCACGATACGCTCCAACCAACAGTTGCATCAACTATGCCTAGAAGTACGCCCGTCCAACCGGCGATGCGAATCCGGAACGCCGGTGCTGACCTCGCGGCAAGATAGCCGCAAACACCATAGATGATGGCGGAGATTATCGCTGCTTTCGAATAGTGGACCCGAAAGCTCGAGACGCAAGTGCGGCGAGAACATCGAAGACCACTACGGTGAGTGACCCAATCAATGCGATGCCGTAGCGGGAATTCATATCAGAAATAGCTTCGCAGATCTCTGTTGATCGACGGACAGCATCCCTTGGGGGACTCGGGCGCAGCTGCCCGCGTCACGTGCGGAATGTTTCGCTGGGCCTCAGCAAACTTGGCGGGGTGACTAGCAGACATACGGGGATCCGAACGAGTAGTCCAAGCCTTCACTAATCGATCCTGGAGACTGGCTTTCGAGTCAGCATACGGGAATCACGAGTCAACTCGATCATTGGAAGTCGGCAGCTGGCCATGCGCACGCGAGTAGCTGCGCAGGTGACGCGATGATTTTCATCACATCGAATCGAGCACTTGG
The DNA here is from genome assembly GCA_963795905.1 of uncultured Acidobacteriaceae bacterium. Classification (GTDB taxonomy): domain Bacteria; phylum Acidobacteriota; class Terriglobia; order Bryobacterales; family Bryobacteraceae; genus Bog-105. Next base: position 252,233 of record CAWCJG010000009.1, read on the forward strand.
GTGCGTGTGATACGACAGTCGTATCCTCCTAGTATTGTTCCCCAGCATCCAGCGCGGGCTGTTCGCAGTGCAGATTCATCAATTCACTGCGCGCAAACAGCTGATGCCGAATGGCCCTTCCGACAGTGATTGGGATCGTTCCCAGGGCGGTGCTCTGTAACTGAATGGATTAAAGGCATTCGAACGAAGTGATCAGAGAACCACGTGAGGTTTCCGAATCCACGGAGACGTTCATCTCTTGTCCTTCTCGTTCCCACAGCAATTCGTAGCGATGGACGAGCGACGAATACACCCGTAGGGTCGAGGCAGCGAGGTCCTCCGCAGTTCCATACTTCAGCAATCCGCCGGTCGTCTCGATCAGCTCCTGCAACCGGCTGCTTGCCTGGTCCCCAATCAGGGCAGCATGCACGCGGCAACGCGCATTTGCGGCGTTCCGGCGCAGCATAGCCGCCAGTAGCGACTCTTCGGGAGCATCGCCCACAAAGAGGATATCGGGACTGTTCGTGCCGGAATCGATCGCAAGCATGTCCCTGAGCGCCTTGTGCAACGCGTCGTCGTTTCCCTTACCGTCCAGGTAGGTAGGGCGTTCGTGCAGCATCAGGCCGATCTGCCCTCGCACTCCGGAGTACAACACGTCGGCGCCGCGATCCGGAGATCCTGCATGTTCGTTCGGCTGCCCGAAGCGCGCCCAATGGCTGTTGTGCGTCAGTTTGAGTACGGCCCATTTGTCGTTCAGCCTCCGTAGGGGCAGACACCGCTCGACGGCGTCTTCGAGCTGACGGGCCATGATCTCCTCGCCTTCGCGGGGCAGGCACAGGACAAAGGCGATGTTCAACGAATTCGGGCTGTCGTGCTCTCGGACCTTGTATTCGCGGACATAGGATCCGTCCATGCGGATGAGGAATCGCGTCCCGGGAATTTCTTTCAGCGGTTGTCCCGCCGGATCGGACACAGTGACTATCAACCGGTGGGCATCGCGTTCCTGTTCGTGATGCAGAGCGGTCAAATTCAGGAGATCTTTCGCCGTGCAGGTCTTCAGCGCGTCTTTCATGGCGCGCATAGCCCGGAACGATTGGGCCCGGACCAGTTCGTCCGAGTCGGTCATCAGCTTTCCGAGTGTGGTCGAGAAGCGCGGATCGGCCGTGCGTCCGATCACCCACGCTCCTGTGTTGCGGAAATTTGGCCGCCGGTCATACGCCAACTCATCGATGAGTTGAATCGAATCGGTGTCTCCCGCCAGGTACAAACCGAGGCGTGCGTTTCCGGCAACGCGATTGTTCGAATCTTTCGCGAGCAGACGGAATAGGTTATGGCTGTAGTCGTTACGCACACGAAACAAACTCTCGACGGCGTTGGCCCGCACGCGCGCGTCCGATTCCGTGATTAACGCATCCATGCAGGTAGCGTTCGGCCTGCGCCGGCCCAGCATGCGCGCCGCCTTGGATCGCAGCTTCGGGCTCGGGTGCTTTAGGAAAGTCAGAATGTTCAAGACCAGACGGTCTCGCTCGGAGATCTCATCCAGAATGTCCAATGCGTAAAGAACCGTTTGCTCGGAGTGTTGAACCAGGTCCTTATCTTCCACGTACTCGATCAACGCGGCGTCAAAGCGGGGTTCAAACTGCAGAATCTTTTTCGCCAGAGTGATCGCGCCCTCCCGCGATCTGGCGTACTCCTCCAGAAGAAACTTCAGCAGCCCTTCCAAGGTCAGCAGATTGGTTAAGCATTTCAACGCCCGGCACGGCGGTAGGGTCTGCAGAGCTTTCCGGGCATGCGAGACAAAAGCATCCGGATTGGCGGCGGAATAGGAGCGCAGAACTTTCGAGAATTGGCTGGGGTCCTGGTCAAAGGACTCCAGAAGTAGATTGAACTCAGCGTCCAGGCCTGCCATATCCCTGGACCTTCTTATCGGCTCGTCCTCTAATGTCTTTTACAACCGGCGGCCTCAGAAAATCCCGATTCGGGCGCAATTTCAGGCGGATTTAGGCTATGGAACGCAATACGTATGCGTTTTCGGGGGGGCGGGTGTAAAAAGTGATCATGGCAAATGATTCTCTTTCCCGCCGGCGATTCTTCTTCGGCTCCTTGCTCGCGGGGGCCGTTCCGCTGGCGGGCTTCGGTAGCGTTCCGTCTCTGAAGCAGCTCGGCTACAAGTCGCCGAACGAGAAGCTCAACATAGCCTCCATTGGAGCTGGAGGTAAGGCGGCCAGCGACATCGAGGCGTGCGCCCAGACCGAAAACATCGTGGCATTGTGCGACGTAGATGACGAACGCGCCGCCAAAATCTATACCCGTTTCCCGAATCCGCCTAAGTATAAAGACTATCGGGCGATGCTCGAAAAAGAGAATGCCAATATCGACGCCGTGATCGTTACCATCCCCGACCACATGCATGCCACGGCGGCGATTGCCGCGATGCAGCTCGGCAAGCACGTGTACGTGCAGAAGCCGCTTGCGCACACGGTTTGGGAGTGCCGGCAACTCGCGCAAGCCGCCGAGCAGTACAAGGTGGCTACGCAAATGGGCAACCAGGGATATTCGAACGAAGGAACGCGCCAATGCGCAGAGATGATCTGGTCTGGCGTGATCGGCAACGTGACGGAGGTGCATGCCTGGACAAACCGCCCCGTTTGGCCGCAAGGCAATGAACCCGCTCCGGCGCCGGGGCCGGTGCCTTCAACGCTCGATTGGGATCTGTGGTTGGGCGTCGCAAAGGACCGCCCGTATAGCCCGGCGTATCTTCCCTTCGTGTGGCGCGGCTTCTATGATTTCGGCTCGGGCGCGTTGGGCGACATGGCCTGTCATATCCTGGGGGCGCCCAATATGGCCCTACGGCTCGGCGCGCCCACGGCGGTCGAATGCGTTCAGATCGATGGGCGAAACGACCAGTTCTATCCCGCCAAGTCGGTCGTCCGTTATGAGTTCCCGCAGCGCGGCAACATGCCGCCGGTCAAAATTTATTGGTATGACGCGATGCGCGCCGATCAGCCCGACTTCCCGGCCGCTCCGAAGGACCAGATATTGGGTGACCTGCCATTTAACCGCGAGCCCATGATGAAATCCCCGTATCACCCTGCGGAACATCAGATCCAAGGCGGAGTTTTCACCGACGCGTATTTCACCCCGCGCGAGGTGCCGCCCGCGCCCAAACGCCCCAAATCGCCGCCGCGCCAGTACAAGTCGGAACAGGAGCGCAAAGAAGCGGAGTGGATGAGCCTTATCGATAAGGGCACGAACGGCAGTCTGTTTGTTGGCGACAAAGGCATGATCACAACCGGCACCTATGGCGAATGGACGCGCCTGGTTCCGGTCGAGCAGATGCGCGAATACCAGTTCCCGCCGGAGTTCATCAAGCGCTCACCGGGCCATTACCGCGACTGGATTTACGCGTGCAAAGGCGGAGCACCGGCCTGCTCCAACTTCTCGGTTTCTGCGCCGTTCACAGAATGGGTCGCTCTCGGCGCGATTGCGATTCGCCTGAACACGCGGCTCGAATGGGATGCCGAGAATATGAAGATCACGAATAATGACGCCGCGAATGAACTGCTGAAACCGTTCGTCCGGCAAGGCTGGAGCATTGGCTGAACAGCCGCTGGATCCGGTAGAAGCGTATAGCAGGATCGCGCCCGAGTACGCTCGCATCTCGCAGCGGCGGCGAGCGTACCTCGGCAGTATCGAACAGTTGGTTATCGCAGAAGCTCCCGCAGGCGCCCGATCGATGCTCGACATCGGGTCGGGCGATGCCAAGCGTGCGCTGAGCATCGCCCGGCATGCCGGGATTGCGCATGTGACGCTGCTGGAGCCGAGCGCGGCGATGCGTCGTGAATGGCCTTCCGGTGTGACGGTATGGCCGATTCGAGCGGAACAGCTTCGCGAGCAGAATGGGTCTTTCCAGGTGATCACTTGTCTCTGGAACGTACTCGGGCATATTTTTCCCGAAGCGGCGCGTGTCGAAGTGTTGCGGCAGATGGCGCGGCTGCTCGCGCCCGGAGGCAAGGCCTTTGTCGATGTAAGTCATCGCTACAATGCGCGCCACTACGGCCGGCTGCCAACGCTCGTTCGCATGGCGGGCGACTTGCTGCGCGACGGTGCGGGCGATGTATTGACACGCTGGACGGTGGGAGCCGCGCCTATCGTCACGCGCGGGCATGTATTCACCGATAGCGAATTCCACCGGCTTTCCCGGATGGCCGGTTTGCGGATCGAACAGACACATTCGGTCGATTATTCGAGCGGCGTGGTTCATGCATCGCGGCTGCGGGGTCATCTTTTATACCGGGTCAGCGGTTTAAGGCCTGTGTTACGCTGCGCCGAGGAGCCGCCCAGCAGGATGTCGAACTTCATTCAGGTCACACCGTTCATGCACGTCCCAAAGTTGGACGAAGCGCTGCGCTTCTTTAGCGAGACGCTGGGGTTTAACGTGACCTTTCGGCAGGCCGACTACGCGTTTGTGCGGCGCGAGAACGTCGCATTCCGTCTAATGGAAAGCGAGCCGGGGTGCGCTCGCAGAGGCAAGCGAGATTTCGCCTATTACATCGATGTGAACGATGTGGACGGGCTTTACCGGAGTCTCAAGCCCAAGTTAGATCAGCTTCCGGAAGGCGATGTCTACGGCCCGGTGGATCAATCGTACGGCCAGCGTGAGTTTATGGTCCTGGCTCCGGATGGGGATCTGATCGTTTTCGGTCAGCACACAGGGCAAGCCGCTTAGTGGCCGCCGAGTGTGTGTAAGGTTCGCAGGACAATATACTTCCAGAAAAGCCGCACTGGACGGATCACGTGGTACAGGAAGTGGAGACCGCGTGGCAGTTGGATGGCGGCCCGATCCAGCGCGCCGGGGGGCTCGAAGACGGCGCGGCTGACCCGCGCGAGGCGGTCCTCAAAGCCCAGCGCCTCGATCTGCAAAGGCAAACCATTGAAGGGCGGCGTGTCGCTTTCAAAGAAGTGTTTACGGATGTGCTGCTCGAGCTGGCCGATGGTACGATCGCGCTCGAATCGCCGCAGCACTGGGCCGGGAACGGCGGCTCCGGCCATACGATGACTCAACAGGACACCCAGGCCCAACGCGCGCCATAGGCCGAAGCGTTTGGCGATCCGGTGCGCCCGGTGCCAATCCAGGTCCGGAGTCGCGTCGAGAAGCTGTACGATGTCGGCCACCCAGAACAGCCGCAGCCATTCGTGCTTGGTTCCGTGCATGCATAGCAGGACCAGCGTTTCTTCGGGACCGATCTGCGGGACCGTTTTGCCGAGCAGGGTGGCACTGCGCCGCGCAGGCCATAACACGTCCATTCCCAAGTCGCGCCGGAAACGGGAAGGCGACAAGCGCCAGCGGAGCTCGACGACGATCGCGGCTGGGCCCTTCTGCAGGAACTGATGCTCGCAAAGATCTTCTTCAACGGGCGTACCATCGGGCCGCATTTCGGTCGCCAGAGAATAGCCGCGCGCCGTCAGGATTGCGCTGGCCCGGTCCAGATCGCGCTGATGAATAAGAATATCGAGATCACCGGCGGGACGCAGTCCCACATTCCCGTAGACAGCCGCCGCGAGTGCGACGCCTTTGAACGGCAGTGCGGGAATTCCGGCCGCCCCGAACTGTTCGAGCAAGGCGAGCAATTCCGCGGCGAGGGCGAGATTTCGAGCTGTGTTCAGCAGACATTCGCGAGCGACCGCCGCGCCGAGTCCATTGCCGGAAAGCGCGGGCCAGTCCTCGAAACGCGAATACAGCAGCGGCAGAAGACCGTGCCGGGCTGCCAGCTGAGCGGCGGAAACAGGATGTTGAATGGCTGCCGAGGATGCAATCCGACGCTCGCGGCCAGCATCGTTTGCGCTCGGACCAAGAATGGAAAGCAGGAACTGGCCTTCAGCCGGCGAGGCCGCGATCTTATCCAATCTGATGCCTCACCTGATGTAGTGCCTCGAAAAGGAACTTTATTTCCGAGGTCTTATTTTACGGCACTATCGGTAGCTGTTCCGCTCAAAGGAGGACACGACATCGGCCGGTATGTAACAGGTGGTTGGATGTTTGGGGTCACCGAACGCCACCTTAGCCAGAGGGCCGTCGGGAGAGATGGTCAGAGGCGTTGCTCTTTTGACCATCAGGATTTTCTTATTGGCCAGGAATGTACTGAGGGTGGATTTATCGCGCGCCCGGAGAGCGGCGTAGAATGGCCCAGCGTCGGAGGATTGGGGCGCGCACGGCATGTCGAAGGTCAACTGCAGCGCTCCGGAGGGGGGAGCGGTGGCGGGAATGGGTCTGGGGCGGAGGGCAAGCCAAAGCACCGCCGCGATCAGGATTAATCCGATCGCGGTGGCGCCGATGAGCCAGTTTGTGTAGGTTTTCTTTGGCCTGGGCATTGTCACACGATCCGGCAACAATGCCAGCCGGAACAGAAGGGAGAGCCGCGCTGCTATTTTACGTGAGCGGCGGAAGACCGAGGATCTTGATGACCTGGTCCAGATCCGAGATTTCGTTTGAGTAGTTGCCCTGCTGATACGCCAGACCGGCGTTATTCAGATCGCTCACAACCGTCGGGCTGGGGTTGCCTCCGGTCTTAATCTCGGACTCGACAGCCACGACGCCCAGGTCGAAGCCGGCCTTGTCTTTGTTAATGGGAGCAGAACTCGCCATGGCCGGGGTGGGGGCAATGACCGAGGCGACGGCGGGGATCAGCGCGGCGGAAACACCTGCGAGCGCCAAGCGGCGGGCAACCTGACGGCGCGTCGGTTCCGCGGCCGGCGCTGTTTTCAATGGCTCCTCGAGCAATCCGGCAGCGGCCAATTCTTCCAGCGCGAGCAGCACGACGCTGCGATCGATCGGAATGCCGAGTTCAAGGTGAAGAATTTCTGCGATGTCGTCGACGGACTTTTGGCCATCGGCAGACTGCCAGACCAGCACAACAGTCTTATTCAGACTGTGCGCCCGGTGGTTCGCCTTGTCATAGAGGATGGTCTCTGAAGCGAGGGCTTCGGAGAATACATCGTTGTGTCGCGCGCGCGGATTGTTCATTACTCTGCCTTTCTTAATTCAAAAAGTTGATTGGAGACTGCCGGCTTCAGCATCGCCGGAACGAGTGCAGCGGAAAGCCCTGCCGTTGCGAGCCGGTCGGCAACTTGCCGGCGGGTCGGCGGTTGAGTGGGTGCGGCCAGCGCCAGAGGTTGATCGAGAAGCCCCGCGGCGGCCAGTTCCTGTAGTGCAAGCAGGACCACGGTCCGGTCCGGCGGGATGCCAAGTTCACTATGCAGCAGGCGGCCCAAATCGTCGATCGATTTCTGGCCGTCGGCGGACTGCCAGACCAGCGCCAAAGGAGCGTTCAGGCCGTGCGTCTCACCGGTAGCGCTGTCGTAGAGAGTCGTGTATGACGCCTCGTCGAGGGAAGAAATCCCCGTCCGCCGGGTTCGCGGATTCTTCATTCCGCGCCTTCTACCATGCGCAAGATCGCTGCAGCAGCGGCCGAGGCGCCCGCGCGTTCCGTTTTGACGCCCTTGGCCGAACTCACCGCGAGTTTTAAGGTCTTGACCGTCAGTTCGGACTGCCTTCGCACAGCGACCGTATTTTCAAGCAGCGCAAGCAGAGTTTCGCCGGGATTTAGCGGCCGAGGATCCCAGATAGCATCCTCTTTGTGCTGGATGTGAAAGACCCAACGGACCGGCAATGCATTCGTCGCTTCGACGTTGCCTGCAACGGCAGGACCGCCCGGGACCGCCATGTCAGGGCGGAGGCGCAACTGCCTTGGGAACGCATGGACACGCCCATCCAGGTCGAGGATGGCGTATTCGTCGGAGTAGTACTCAAGACCCGACTCGACCAGCGCAGCGATGAGCGTGCTTTTGCCGCTGTGTGAGCGGCCGGGGATCAGAATCGCCTCGCCGCGGTGGCAGACTACACCGGCATGAACGAAGACGAACTGGTCCGATTCAGCGGCTACGTATTGATGGATACGCGATTCGAAAGCGCGGACGGCGGCGTCGAGATCAGGCGTAGCGAATACATATGCGCCGTTTTCGGCAGCAGCGTATACCTGAGCGCCATCGGGGCCAGTCACTCGATGAAAGGTAAAAAGCGCCGCAGGGCTTTGATCGTCCGGTTGTTGCAAAGAAGCACCGGGAATCAACGGGCTCGGCAGGCTATCGAGTAGATCGGGATCCACCTCGATGGCTAGGGTGACGCCGTAAGCAGAGTAGCGAACATGCGAGCGTTCCAAAGCAGGGCTCATGTCGCAGATCCGCGGATGTTCGCACGTCTCCATGGGGCTCGTATTTCAGGAAGGTACCACGTGGGTTGGGTACGCAGCAATTAGCCCACAGGTACATTAGGTACGGCTTGTACTGGACCCTTAGAGCGCTGGGGCGCGACGGGCAAGGATGTCGCGCGCGTGTTTGGCGTCGCGCAGAGCCTGATCGAGCGTCGGCGCTAGTGCGGTGAGATGGCCCATTTTGCGGCCAAGGCGCGGCTCGGATTTTCCATAGAGGTGAATTTTCACGTTGGGCATGGCGGCCGCACCAGCCCAGTCGGGCTCGCCGCGTTCCCAGATGTCGCCGAGCAGATTCACCATCACCGCAGGCGATAGCTGCCGGACACCGCCGAGAGGCAAACCGCAAACGGCGCGCAGTTGCTGCTCGAACTGGCTGGTGACGTTCGCGTCAACGGTGAAATGGCCGGAGTTGTGCGGCCGGGGAGCGAGCTCATTGATCAGCAGGCCGCCGTTCGCGGTCACGAAGAACTCGACGCAGAGCACGCCGACAACGTCCAGGCGGTCGAGCACGGCGTGAGCGATTTCGACGGCTGTAGCGGCGACCTCTGGCGGAACGCGGGCGGGCGCAATCGACACGTCGAGGATGCCGTTCACATGCTGGTTCTCGATGGCTCCAAAGTGAACGAAGTCGCCCGATTGCGTACGCGCGGCGACGACGGAGATCTCGCAGGCAAAATCGATTTGCTTTTCGAGCACGGCTTCCCGTTGACCGACGGCCTGCCAAGCTTCGGCGGCCTGCGCAGGATTCACGATTCGGAATTGGCCTTTGCCGTCGTATCCGAAATCCGCCGTCTTCAGTATGCAGGGAAGACCGCAGGCCGCAATCGAGGTCTCAAGTTCCGCGAATGAACGGACGCGGCGAAAGGGCGCTAACGGAAAACCGTTTTCAGAAAGAAAGGTCTTCTCGCGCACGCGATGCTGGGTTGTGTGGAGGATGTGTCCAGCGGGCCGAACCGGCGCGTGCTCGGCGGCAGCGGCGGCGGTCTCGGCGGGAACGTTTTCAAATTCGAAGGTAACGACCGAGACGCCACGCGCGAACTTGCGCACCGCGGTGAGGTCTTCGTAGGCAGCATTCACTTCGAGGTCGGCGATTTGACCGGTCGGCGTGTCTTCGTCGGGCGACAGCGTGTGGACGCGATAGCCCATCCGGCGGGCTGCGATCGCAAACATGCGTCCCAGTTGCCCGCTGCCGAGGACACCAACCGCGCAACCGGGCAGGATGGGAGCGCTCATAGAATGCGGTCGTCCAGAACCGCCTGGGTCTGGCGCGCGCGGAACTCGCGCAGGCGCTGGCGGATTTCAGGGTATTTGTTACCGAGAATGCTGGCCGCGAGAAGTGCTGCGTTGGTCGCTCCGGCGGGTCCAATCGCGAGTGTCGCGACTGGAACGCCTGCCGGCATTTGCACGATCGAGAGCAGCGAATCCACACCATTCAGAATGCTGCTCCGGATAGGCACACCCAAGACGGGAAGCTCGGTATGCGCAGCGACCATGCCAGGCAGATGCGCTGCGCCGCCCGCCGCTGCGATGATCACTTCGATGCCCCTCTCCGCCGCGCCTTTTGCGTAATCGGCCATCCAATCGGGTGTGCGGTGCGCGGAAACGACACGGCACTCGTGGGGAATTTCGAGAGTTTTCAGGGCATCGCTGGTCCGCTGCATGGTTTCCCAATCGGACCGGCTGCCCATGATGACGCCGACAAGCGCGGCAGGGGCGCTCATCGGCTACTCGCCCTGTGATGCGACGAAGCCCTTCTGGCCGTCGAACGTGTAGAGGTTCTCGATTTTGATGAAGTCGAGACCGGCGCTCTGTAGCTGATCGAGCAGTTTGACGATTTGGGCATGGGTCACGGTGGCGCCGTCCTGCACGCTCATGAAGCCGGCGCGCCAATGATCGGTGCAGAAGGTTTCATCAAAACCGCCCGGGTACACCTTCACGCCGCGGTTGCTAAGCGAGGTAAACTTCAGCCCATCGCCGTTGAACGATTCGAGCCGCACGCCGAATGACTTCGCATTGCGGTCATTGTGCTGGAAGAAAACGTCCACGCCGACGAGCTTTTTGTCTGCAGCGGGTTTGGGAACGTAGTTGTGGGTAACGGTCTGTTTGGGAGCTTTCGAATAGGTGACGGCTTTCAGTTGTTGCGGCTTCTGGCCGAGCCGCGAGACGACTTCCTGAGAGAACTCTTTGGTGCCGACCTTCTTCCTGCTGACGCCCTCTTTGAAGATGTCGTAGGTGTGCACGCCATCCTCGAGTGTCTTCAGCCAGGCGTTGTGAATGTTTTCGGCGATCTCGGGCTGGCCGATGTGGACCAGCATCAGCAGGCCGCCGTGCAGCAGGCCGGACGGGTTGGCGAGGTTCTGACCGGCGCGGCGCGGGGCTGAGCCATGAATCGCTTCGAACATGGCGCACTGATCGCCGATATTGGCGGAACCGGCCAGACCCACTGAGCCGGCAATTTGCGCGGCTACATCGGAAAGGATGTCGCCGTAGAGATTCGGCATCACCACGACATCGAAAGCCTCGGGAGTATCGGCCAGTTTAGCGGCTCCGATATCCACGATCCAGTGCTCTTTTTCAAACTCGGGATATTCGGCGCCGATTTCATCGAAGACCTTATGGAACAGGCCGTCGGTGAACTTCATGATGTTGTCTTTGCTGAAGCAGGTGACCTTCTTGCGGTTGTTCCGGCGCGCGTACTCGAAGGCATAGCGGACGATCTTTTCCGAACCGGGCCGGCTGATGAGCTTCAAACATTGATACACTTCATCGGTTTGCCTGTGCTCGATGCCCGCGTATAGATCCTCTTCGTTCTCGCGAACGATTACTACATCCATCCCGGGATGCTTGGTGTCAACGAATGGATGATAGGAAACACACGGCCGTACGTTTGCGTAGAGGCCCAGGGCCTTGCGGGTAGTGACGTTCAGCGATTTGAAGCCGCCTCCCTGAGGTGTGGTGATGGGAGCCTTGAAGAAGACCTTGGTTCTGCGCAGGGATTCCCAAGCGCTCGGCTCAATACCGGCGTTGATGCCGCGCAAATAGACCTTCTCGCCGATTTCGATGGTCTCGATATCGATTCGAGCGCCGGCCTCCTTGAGGATATGGAGGCAAGCGGCCATGATTTCAGGCCCGATTCCGTCGCCGTGTGCGACCGTGATGGAGACGTTCGAGGACATACGTACAAGGTTATTGTATGGTTGCGCCAGTTCGCTCCAGTGGTCAGTGATGAGTGGTGAGTGGTCAGAACGAACATTCGCGGCCGCGGCGCTTCCTGAGAGAACGAACCTTCGAGGTCTCTGACCACTGAGCACTCATCACTGACCACTGGAGCCGCCAGACGGTAAACTGACAACGGCGGGCGACGTTCAGCTTGAAATTTTCATTCTTCCTCTTTGCGGCTTGTCTACTGCTTGCCGGATGCAGTAATCGCGCGAATAGATTGCCTAAGTACGATCGCGTGCCGCATTTTACGATGACGGATTCAGAGGGGTTTCCGTTCGATGACCGCCAGCTTGCCGATAAGGTCTGGATTGCGGATTTCATCTACACGCAGTGCCCGGGTCCTTGTCCGATTATGTCGTCGAAGATGCACAAATTAAGCGAGCAGTTGGCGGATGTCCCCGATGTGCGTTTTGTGTCGTTCTCGGTGGATCCAGCGCATGACACGCCGCCGGTCTTGAACGACTACGCGCATCATTTCGGAGGACCTTCGAAGAATTGGGTGTTTTTGACGGGAACGCCCGGCGCGGTGCATCAGATCGCATTCTCGACGTTTCATTTGGGCGACGTGATCACAGTGATGGACCACAGCACGCGCTTTGCCCTGGTAGACAAGAACGGCTACATTCGCGGTTATTACGACAGCACCGACCCAAAGGCCCTGAACGCACTTGCCGCAGACGCTCGCGGATTACGCTAGACGATATGAAGGAAAGCGTAGCCGGCACAAGCCGCTCTGAGACGGCTCCCAAGCAGCGCTGGGACGCGGAATTGTACGAAGCGCGGCATGCGTTTGTCTGGCATTTCGGGGAGAGCCTGGTGGAATTGCTCGATCCGAAGCCGGGGGAACACATCCTCGACCTGGGGTGCGGTCCGGGGCAGTTGACGCAGCGCATCGCCGAGCATGGGGCGTCGGTGGTGGGGCTGGACGCGGCCCCGGAGATGATCGGCCAGGCTCGGCAGAACTATCCCCACCTGCATTTCATTCTGCAGGATGCCGCGAAGATGACCCTCGAGGACGAGTTCGACGCGATTTTCTCGAATGCGGCGCTGCATTGGATGCCGCAGGCCGAGGCGGTGGCGACGGGGATGTACCGGGCCCTCCGGAAAGGCGGGCGGCTGGTGGCTGAATTCGGAGGGATCGGAAACGTCAGCGCCATAGAGACGGCGGTCAACACGGTGATCCAACGACGGACCGGCTCACTGCCGGCGAACCGCCGATTTTATCCGTCTATCGGGCGCTACTCGAGCATTCTGGAACAGGCCGGCTTCGAGGTACGGTTTGCGCATCTATTCGACCGGCCGACACCGCTCGAAGGAGACGCGGGCATGGAAAACTGGATACGGCAGTTCAGCGGGTTCTACTTCGATGTTTTGCCGCCGGACGAACGATCCGATGCCATCCAAGAAGCTGCGGAGATCGCCCGTCCGAAACTATTTGGCGCAAAAGGCTGGCACGCCGATTACCGGCGTTTGCGCGTGATCGCCCTGAAGGTCTAACTACACGGCTCTACCGGCCGCCTGGCGGTTGACTGAGCTTTCCGCGATGGCGGTGAGCTTCTTGTCGGCCGCTCCCTCTTCATCGAGCGTTTGTTGCAGCGTAGCCGCGGCCTGCTGCAACCCGAGTTGCCGTGCAAAGGTGCGCGCCGAGCCGTAGGCAGCCATTTCGTAGTGTTCCACGCGCTGCGCGGCGGCGATCAAGGCAGCATCTTTCACTTCCGTGTCGCCCTTGGCGTTGATCATCTCTTCGCCTTCGGCGATCAAGCCCTTCATGGCGTCGCAGGTTTCGCGCTTGGGTTCGACACCCAACTGCGCAAACACCGTTTCTAGCCGGGACACGTGTCCTTGCGTCTCGACCAGATGGCTCTGGAAAGCCTGTTTGAGCTGGCTATTGGTGGCGGCATCGGCCATCTTTGGGAGAGCCTTGGTCAGGCGTTGTTCGGCGTCGTACAGATCTTCACACTGCTGGACGAGCAAATCTTTCAGAGAATTGAGTTCGTTGCTGAACAGAGTCATGGTTCACACTCCTCACGTACCGCTTTGCGAGCGGACAATAGTGGGACTCTGTGAGCGGCATCGCGTTTCGATGCGTGCGTTGCAGGAAAGCATCGAGAAGCGTCTATCTACGAACGCGCAAAACGGTAGTCAAGATCACGTGCGCCGCGCGATCGATGTGCGAGTTCCTGAATCGCGGCGCGCATCGGCGCCCTTTGCGCTTCCGATTAAGCGTCATTTCTGGTAAGGTAATGCCCAGAACTGGTTGCGGTAGCGCGCAAGTCGCGCGCAATTTGAAGGGAGAATCAGATGGCCAACCTGTCGAAAACAACTCAAGATCATGAAGAGATCAGGCGCTGGGCGGAAGAACGCGGCGCCCACCCCGCTTGCGTCAAAGGCACCGGAGATAGCGGTGACATCGGTATGCTGCGTTTGGATTTTCCTGGCTACAGCGGCGAGGAAAGTCTGCAGGAGATCACGTGGGACGACTTCTTCGAGAAGTTTGATGAGCGGGGTCTATCGCTGCTCTATCAGGAAGAAACAGCCGGCGGCGAACGCAGCAACTTCAACAAACTTGTGAGCGCGGAGACGGCGGCAGAAGCAAACGAACCAAGCCACGGCCGCGCGAGCGGGAGAAAGAGATCCGGGAAATCGGCTGCGGGCCGCGGCGGCGCAAAGAAAGCTGGCGCAAAGAAGGCGCCGGCGAAAAAAGCTGCGGCCAAGGCTCCAGTAAAGGCGGCGCCCGCAAAGAAGGCTGCAGCCAAGAAGAGTCCAACAAAGAAGACCGCAGTGGCAAAGAAGGGCGCGGCAAAGAAAGCCGTCAAGAAAGCGGCGGTAAAGAAGACCGCGGCAACGGCGAAGAAGACGGGCGGACGAGCGGCACAGAAGAAGACATCCGTTAAGAAGGCCGCAACCAAGAAGGGCGCCTCTAAAAAAGCTGCGACAAAGAACACCGGCGCCCGCAAGACGGCGGGCAAGAAAGCGGCCGCAAAGAAGACTGGTAGGCGGTAGTCAGTTCGACAGGCCACGGCCTGTTGGACTTGTGGCGGTTGGTTTAGACTTGCTGTAGAGCATGCCTTCTCCGACCGCTGCTCACCGCAGACTGCCCGCTCCGTTTCTCGTCACCAGCTTCATTCTTGTAGCCGCGCTGGTTGCGTTTATTGTCTACGTTAGCCTTCCCACACAGAAGGCGGCTCCTAACGGTCCAACGGCGGAAGCCACTTCGTATCTGGGTCACCTCGAACTCAGCGATGTCAAGATGCAGGCGGCTGAGAACTTCATGAACCAGCAGGTGGTCGAGATAGACGGCAAGATCAGCAACAAGGGACAGCGCGCCATTAATCGCATTGACGTCACCTGTATTTTTCGCGATGTGAACGGACGCCCGATCTATCAGCAGCGAGTGCCGGTTGTGCAACAAGGCGAGTTTCTGCCGGGGCAGACACGTTCGTTCCGACTGCCGTTCGACACGCTTCCCGCCGAGTGGAATCAGGCCATGCCTAACCTGGTCATCGCTCAGATCAAGTTCGAAAGCTGAAGCGGATGAGGAAGGTTTTGCTGGTAGATGACGACCACGATCAATTGGCGCTGCGGAGCATGCTGCTGGAGCACCACGGCTTTGAACCGGCGTGCGCGAGCGATCCGGAGGCCGCGATCGAAATGGCGCGCAGTAATCAACCGGGAGTCGCGGTGGTCGATCTCCGTTTGCCCACCGAAGACCAGGGCTGGCGGCTGATTTCGCGTTTAAAGCAGGCTCTGCCGGAGGTCTGGATCGTGGTGCTTTCCGGGTCTTCGCGCACGTGTGCTGCGAACCGTCCAGAGAGCGACCTGGTAAATGCCTGGGTCACCAAGGGCGGCGGGGTCAGCGTTCTTATCGATGCGCTGAACCACCTTGAAGCCTGAGGTGCCCGTGATCCGTGTCAAAGTCGTGCCGCGGGCTAGCAAGAGTGAGATCGTCGCCGAACTGCCGGACGGAACGTTGAAAGTGCGCGTCACGGCCGCTCGGAAAAAGGGAAAGCCAATGAGGAGATTTGCGATTTGCTGGCCCGCTATTTCGCCGTTGCGCGGCGAGACGTCCGGATCCTCTCCGAGCATACCTCCCGCCTGAAGCGAGTCGAGCTTGGTCAGTTTGGCTTGGGCTCGTCGAGATCTTCGCGGAAAACAAAATACATTGTGCCGCGGAATTGCACTTTCACCGTACGTTCGTTAAAGCCCTCGCCACACACGGATATACCTGAGCCTCGGGGAATTTGAGTAAAGAGGCCGAGGGTCTCGGTCCCGTCGGAGGTGTAGTTGATTTGAACGGCGGAGATGGTTGGTGATGGCTGAAGAACAACAGCGCCCATGTGATTACGGTAACGATGTATGGAGCGTCATACTACTAGGCAGGTGCCGAGATGAAGCGCTCGTCCGGTTAGGAAATAATACGCGTGTCGCAATCCACGGAAAGGAGTAGTGTTAAGTGTTATGGCAAATCCTCGCTTGCTCCTGGGGGATGATCATCTGTTGATCGTCGAAGGGATTCGCAGCATTCTCGGTCCAAGATTCGACATCATCGACACGGAGACGAATGGACGCGATCTCGTCTCAGCGGCCGAGCGGCTGCGGCCGGATGCGGTTCTGCTGGACATCTCGATGCCGCTGTTGAATGGCATCGAAGCGGGACGGCAGATCCGGCAACAGTGTTCCGGCATCAAGCTGATCTATGTATCGCAGTCAACTGATCCGACTTATGTACGCGCCGCGTTTCAGGTAGGGGCGTCCGCTTACGTGAGCAAGCAGTCAGTTGCCACGGAGATTGTTACGGCCCTGGAGCAGTCCTTGAAGGGCTACTATTACTTCTCGCCTTCCTTGCGTCAGGGGCCTGCGCCGGCATTTTTCGATGCAACTATGAATCCGTCAGAGCTGTTCGGGCAGAACCTAACGGCGCGGCAGCGGGAGGTTCTGCAGCTTATTGCCGAAGGAAAATCGAACAAGGAAATCGCGTCGCTGCTAGAGATATCCGTTAAAACGGTCGAGTTTCATAAGGCCGGTTTGATGGACACACTCGGCTTGAGAACGACGGCGGAGCTGACGCGCTATGCAATTGAGCAGGGTCTGTTGACCCCATCGCCGGCAGGCCGGGTTGGTACGTCGGCGCGCTAATTCGGCTACAACGAAAGCCCGACGCCGCCTCCCCCCAAAGAACGCTTTCACGTCCGGTGTAAAGCCGGCGACACCGCTATCCGACACTGGTAGTGGAATGATCGCTCGCTATACGCGTCCCGAAATGGGCGCCATCTGGAGTGACCAGCACAAGTATGAGTGCTGGTTGGAAGTGGAATTAGCTGCATCCGAGGCACTGGCCGATTTAGGGGAAGTCCCACACGAGGCGGCCCGTTCGCTGCGTGAGAATGCCGGGTTTGCACTGAATCGGATACAAGAGATCGAACGGGAAGTGCGGCACGACGTAATCGCCTTCACTACCGCGGTTGCGGAAACGATGAAGGCGCGGGGAGCGGCGGAAGCTTCACGCTGGCTGCACTATGGCCTGACGTCAAACGATGTCGTCGACACTGCCCAGGCACTGCAGATTCGCGACGCGTCGAAGATCATCGCGGCGGATATCGACGAGTTGCTGGCCGCCTTAAAGAAGCTTGCCTTTGAGCATAAGCACACGGTCCAGATGGGGCGCACACACGGTATTCACGCCGAACCGATCACGTTCGGGCTGAAGGTGGCGCTGTGGTACGACGAGTGCCGGCGGCACGTGCGCCGCTTCCAGGATGCCGCGGAGGAGATCCGGGCCGGCAAAATCTCAGGAGCAGTGGGAACGTTCGCTCACATCGGGCCGGAAGCAGAGGAAAAGATTTGCGAGCGGCTCGGTTTGCGGCCTGCTCCGATCAGCTCGCAGGTGCTGTCACGCGACCTGCACGCCCACTATGTCGCGGTCCTGGCGGGCATCGCAACCACCTTAGATAAGATCGCGACCGAGGTCCGGCACTTGCAGCGAACCGAAGTGCGGGAGGCAGAGGAACCGTTTGCGGCTGGTCAGAAGGGGTCGTCTGCCATGCCACACAAGCGCAATCCGGTCACGTGCGAGCAGATCAGCGGATTAGCCCGTGTGGTGCGGGCGAATACACAAGCCGCTTTCGAAAACGTACCCCTATGGCACGAGAGGGATATCTCGCATTCCTCGGTAGAACGAGTAATTCTGCCGGATTCGACGATCTTGACGGATTACCTCTTGTCCAAGACGATCTGGCTGGTGTCGGGGATGCAAGTAAATGCTGCGCGGATGCGACGCAACCTGGAGGAAACGAAGGGGTTGATCTTCTCGGGCCAGCTTCTGCTGGACCTCGCGGCGGCGGGGATGCTACGTGAGGATGCGTACCGATTAGTGCAGAGGCATGCGATGGAATCCTGGGCAAATGAAGGTGATTTTAAGGCTGCGGTGTCGGCGGACCCCGAAATTGCGCGGCATTTGCCGCCCGGGAAATTGGCGCACACCTTTGCCCTCGATCGTCATATCCGTCATGTAGATCGCATTTTTCAACGGGTATTCGCGGATTAATCCTTACGTACCCGATAAACATACTATTCGGGTTTTGGCAAATTTCGTTTAAACTAGGGGCGGCCGTGTTAGGACCGCCGCCCTATGAGACGCTACGTCGATCAAGCGCCCGCTCAAGACCTGGAACTGGCCCGGGTGTTGCTGGTGCACGACAGTTTGCCGGCAAGATTGACGCTGCAGGCTGTTCTCGAAGCGGGCGGTTACGCCGTGGACTCGGCTGCATCTACTGCGGAAGCGCTGGGTAAGCTCGACGACAGCGAGTATGAGCTGGTGCTGAGCGAGATGCGGATGGACTCGCCGGACGCGGGCCTGGAAGTTTTGGCACACGCCCGGTTGATGGAGTACGCCCCTGCGACCGCCATTCTGACCACGTCCTCAAACGCGAAGCCGGATTATTGGCGGCCGACCTTCATCGAGTCGGAGGACGTGCCGGAACTGCTGGGCAAAGTCGCCGACATGATCAGTCACCGGGCGGCCCGGATTGTGGAATCGCAAATGGCACTCGAGCCCTCAGCTTCTTAGCTGGGCTGCTCGTTCGACCGCCGCCTCAAATTGATCCAGTGCGCCCGCAAAGAAATGGTCCTGCGCCTCTACCCATTCAAGGCGCTTCGGCTGGCTAAGAGTGTCGTAGAAAAGCTCGAATTCGGGCTGGGGACCGAACTCGTCGTGAGTGCTTTGGATGAAGTATTTCGGGATACGCACCGCATGGACATACTCGCGGTCCGGATAGCGGGTCGGGAAGCCGACTGCAATCACGCGGGTAGCAGCGGACTCGTCAACGGCTAATTTGAGCGCGATGCGCGAGCCGAACGAGAAGCCTGCCAGCAAAAAGGGAAGTTGCGGATAGCGGGCGCGCAGTTCGGCCAGCGCCACGCGAGCATCTTCCGCCTCGCCGATCCAATCGCCAAACGAGCCTTCGCTGAGATTCACGCCGCGGTAGTTGAAGCGCAGCACCACGCAGCCCTGCCGCCGCAACCCGCGAGCCAGCCGGTAGACCACTTTGTTGTGCATGGTCCCGCCATGCTGCGGGTGAGGGTGGCAGACGAGCGCCGCCTCGACAGGATCTGAATTTTCGGGTTCTTCGAGCAGCGCCTCCAGACGTCCCACGGGACCGCGCAAGAAGAGCGACTCGATGCGGCGCGGCATCAGTTTGTGCGGTAGTTGGTGAACTGCATATCGATGCCGAAAGTCGTGTTTACGCAACAGGGCCATCACTTCCTGCAGCGTGTCACGGTCCTTGCCGGTGACGCGAACGACATCGCCCTGGATCGAGGCCTGCACTCTGAGCTTGCTGTCCTTAATGATTCTGACCATGTCTTTGGCTTTCTCGGTCGGGATGCCTTGCTGGAGTTTGATCTCCTGGCGTACGCTGCCGCCGGAGGCTTGATCGAGTGGGCCATATTCGAGGCCCTTCAAAGGCACATTACGCTTGACGAGTTTCTGGCCGAGAATTTCGCTGACCGCTTTCAATTTGTATTCGTCAGAGCTTGCAAGCTGGATTTTGTGGTCCTTCTGGTTTAGCTCCACGGAAGATTTGGAATCCTTCAAATCGTAGCGAGTCTGAATTTCCTTGCTTGCCTGTTGTACGGCGTTGAGTACCTCATTGAGGTCGATCTTTGAAGCGATATCGAAGCTGTTATCGGGCATGCGAATCTCCTTTCATCCTAAGACGACACGACAAACGCGTATCATGTAACTTCGGGCTGGACCCGTCATTTTCAATGAAGGTTGCCGTAATTCTTCCCGCGGCCGGACTCGGCACGCGCATGGGCCGGAGTTCTCCGGAGCGTGAGGGCGTAAGCCGCAAACAGTTCATGCTGCTGAACGGGTCGCCGATTCTGGTACACACGATCCGCAAGTTCGTGAATTCGCCCCTGGTGAGTGAAATCGTGATCGCACTGCGCGAAGACGATATGCCTTGGGCACAAGAACTGTTTCATGCGCAACAGTTCAGCAAACCCGTTCGCACCGTGGCTGGCGGAGAAAGCCGGCAACAATCGGTCGAAAACGCGCTTGCGAGCATCAGCGACGATACGGATCTGGTGGCGGTACACGATGCGGTGCGGCCGTTTGTGGAACTGCAAACGATTCAGAAAGTCATCGAAGAGGCGAACGAGACCGGTGCGGCGATTGTCGGCATTGTTCCGGTGGATACGGTGAAGCAGGTACACCGAAATAAGATCCGCGCGACTCTGCCGCGAGAGCGACTGGTGCTGGCGC
Organism: uncultured Acidobacteriaceae bacterium; assembly: GCA_963795905.1. GTDB lineage: Bacteria > Acidobacteriota > Terriglobia > Bryobacterales > Bryobacteraceae > Bog-105. The sequence goes on from CAWCJG010000009.1 coordinate 272,468, forward strand.
AGACACCGCAAGTCTTCCGGCTGGGCTTGCTGCGGGATGCCTTCGAAAAGGCGCGCAAGGACTTGTTTGTCGGCACCGATGAATCGTCACTCGTGGAGCGGCTGGAGCAGGTTGAGGTCTCGGTCGTTCTGGGCACAGATCGGAACATCAAGATCACCCGGCCCGGCGACATGGATCTGGCCCGTTTGTACCTGACGCTCGAGACATCGGGTTTGCAAGTCGGCTGATGGCGACAATTCCGTTTCGCATCGGCCAAGGTTGGGACACACATCGCACGGAACCGGGACGGCCGCTAATCATTGGCGGCATCGAGATTCCATGCGAGTTCGGATTGGCAGGCCATTCCGATGCTGACGTGCTGTTTCACGCGGTCACGGATGCAGTGCTGGGCGCATTGGCGCTGGGCGATATCGGAATGCACTTTCCGGATACCGCGCCCGAGTGGAAAGGCGCGAACAGCCTTGCAGTTTCTGCGGCACGCGATGGAACTGGCGGCCGAAAAGGGATGGGTTCCAGTGAACGTGGATGCGTCGGTAATCCTCGAAAGGCCCAAGCTGAAAGATTTCCGAGTTCGTATCCGGGAGAGCCTGGCAGCGGCGGTGTCGCTTCCGGTGGATGCAGTAAGTGTAAAGTTCAAGACAGCGGAGAAAGTTGGACCGGTTGGCGAGGGCCGCTCGTGTGAGTGCCAGGCCGTGATACTGCTCGCGCAGTCAGGAAGAACTTCGGAGTAACTGACCGAAAAACGCAGGCGAAAACGCCTACTCCACTTAACGGCTTCATTCGGAGAGTAACTCGCATCCAAGAAATGTGAGCCAATGGACAACTGCACTGCGCGCCTTGAAATCGCGCAATTACCGGTTGTTTTTCAGCGGGCAGAGCGTGTCTTTAGTTGGCACGTGGATGACGCGCGTCGCCACCGGCTGGCTGGTTTATAAGCTGACTGGTTCAGCGGCGCTCCTCGGCGCCGTCAGTTTCGCGGGACAGATTCCCGCTTTCTTTTTGGGCCCAATCGCCGGGGTATTGGTCGATCGATGGGACCGGCATCGCACTTTGGTTGTAACTCAGATCCTGTCTATGCTGCAGTCACTGGCCATGGCGGTGCTGGCGCTGGCAGGCATCATCACGACATGGGAAGTGCTGGCGTTGGCAGTTCTGCAGGGTTTCATCAACTCGTTTGATATGCCGGTGCGGCAGTCGTTCCTGATTCACATGGTCGATAACCGGGAGGACTTGGGGAACGCCATCGCCTTGAACTCATCGATGGTGAATGCCGCACGACTGCTCGGGCCTGGCGCTCGCCGGCATCGTCATCGCGGCGGTGGGAGAGGGCTACTGTTTTCTCATCGATGGGATCAGCTACCTGGCGGTGATCGTCTCGCTGCTCATGATGACCGTGGTCAGGCAGAAATCGCCGCTTCGCCTTGCGCCGGTAGCCGAGCAATTTGTGGAGGGGTGGAAGTATGTCACGCATTCAGTGCCGATTCGGTCGATTTTGATCCTGCTGGCAGTGGCGAGTCTCTCCGTGATGCCTTACACGGTGTTGATGCCCATCACGGCGGCGCGGGTGTTGCATGGCAGCGCACATACGCTGGGGTATCTGATGGCCGCATCCGGTTTCGGCGCGCTGATGGGCGCGGTATCGCTCGCTATGCGCAAGACCGTGCTTGGTTTGGGGAAACGGATTGTGATTTGCGCGTGCGTGCTCGGCGTCAGTCTGATCGGGTTCGGATTGTCCAGAAATCTGTGGTTGTCGCTCGCCGTGTTGCCGGTGGTCGGGTTCTGCACGATGCAGCACATGGCGGCAAGCAACACGATTCTGCAGACGATTGTGGATGAGGAAAAGCGCGGGCGTGTGATGTCGTTCTACTCGATGGCGTTTCAGGGTATGGCTCCGTTCGGAAGCCTCATCGCCGGCGTGCTCGCGGCTCGCATCGGTACGCCGGAAGCCGTGATGTGGAGCGGAGTCCCGTGTATCGCGGGAGCGCTTTGGTTCGCGCACACCCTGCCTGAAATTCGGCATCAGATCCGGCCCATTTACGTGCAGCTCGGGATTCTGCCCGAATCGGCGCTGGGCGTGCAGCAGGCGTCGGCATTGCAGAACGTGAAGGGCAGTTGACCTGCAATAGACTTGGAGAAATGCCGGGCCAAAGCAAAGCGGTTGTCGGGCCGATCCACTTGTTCAAGAGCAAAGAGGATTGGCGCCCGGCCTGGACAAGCAGCACGACAAGAGTTCAGGGGCTTGGCCGCGACTGGCAAAGAAGGGCGGAAGCGTTCGGTCCGTCAATTATCAAGAGGCGCTCGAGGTTGCTCTTTGCTACGGCTGGATTGATGCGCAGCTCAGGGCGGGAGACGCAGAGTCTGATCTGCACCGATTCCTGCCGCGGTCGCCGCGTAGTATCTGGTCCAAAATAAACCGCGAGAAGGCGCTGGCGTTGATCGCGAATGGTGAGATGAAAGCCGCCGGACTCGCCTCCATCGAGCACGCGAAGAAAAATGGTCAAGTGGGAGGCCGCGTATGATTCGCCGCGTACGGCTGCGGTTCCGGAGGACCTCGAAACCGCCCTATCCACGCTTGACGCGCAAAAGCGTTCTTTGAAACCTTGAACAAAGCGAATCGCTATGCGGTGAATATGGCGCATCCAGACAGCGCGCAAGGCGGAAACGAGGGCGAGGAAGATCGCGGAGCTGGTGGCGATGCTGGAGCGGGGAGAGCGAATCCATGAAGACGGGTGACAGGTTGCCGATGAGATCACCCAATCGCAGAGAGGCCCTCAAGCAAATCACTGCGGCAGGTGCGAGCGCCCTGATAGGAAGCGAATTCCTGGGTGCAGAAGCATCGACGCCCGTCCAAATCGGCGAGAGGTTCATTGAAATTGCGGTCACCGCCGCGACGCCCGAGACGGTGCGCATCACCATCCAGCCGATCGAAGCCGGTCAGGTCATGCCCGTTCCGGAGGATGGAGCGCTGATCCAGACAGACTGGGGAAGCCCAGCACTTCGATGGCGGCCGATTGCCGGCACGCGGCACGTTAAATGTGGGCGCCTTACTTGCGATGTTTCGGCCAATCCGCTTACGATCCGCGTCGCGCGAAAAAATGGCGTGAGCGTGCAGGAGATCAGGATCGATACGGCTACAGGAAAGCTGACGTTCCCGCTTGGTGACGCTCCCGTACTCGGACTCGGCCAAGGCGGGGCGCAGTTCGATCGACGTGGCAGTGTCGATGAGATGGGCAACGGCCAGAGCGCTTACAAGTGGCTGACGCACGGGGCTCGAGTGCCGATACAGTTTGCCATTGGAACGGCCGGTTGGGCGATGTATATCCATCAACCGCTCGGCGCGTTCGATCTCACAGGAAAAGAGGGGATCTTCGAGCCGTCGAATTTTCAATCAGCGCTACCGCTGGACGTCTTCGTCATCGGCTCCACTTCGCCGACGACAATCCTGGACGAGTACGCAAAAATCACGGGCCATGCTGAGATGCCGCCGCTCTGGTCATTCGGCTACCAGCAATCGCACCGCACACTCGGCGCGCCCGAGACGATCCTCGAAGAAGCGCGCACGTTTCGCGAAAAAAAGCTTCCCTGCGACGCGATGATCTATCTGGGTACGGGTTTCTGTCCGAACGGATGGAACACGGATAACGGAGAGTTCGCGTGGAACCCAAACGCGTTCCCCGATCCGAAGAGAGCGATCGAACAGTTACACGACGAGCATTTCCGTGTGGTGCTGCACGTCGTGGTGGAAGGCCATCACTTGACCGGCTCTGTGCGCGATGTGTGTACGAACCCATCACAACCGCCGGGTCGAACTCCCGACGGCCATTGGCCCAAGAGCGGCAGGTGAGCTGCTATTGGCCCGCGCACAAGCCCTTGGTCGATCTCGGCGTGGATGGCTGGTGGCCTGATCAGGGTGATGGCTTCGATGCGTCATCGCGATTGGCGCGGAACCGGATGTACTTTGAGGGGCAGCAGATGTACCGGCCCAACGAACGCGTGTACGCGCTGCATCGTAACGGCTACGCCGGCATGCAGCGGTTTGCGTCGTCCCTGTGGTCGGGAGATGTGCATTCCACTTGGGAAACGCTGCGGACGCATGTCTCGGTCGGCGTGAATGCCGGTTTGAGCGGCATCCCTTTCTGGGGAACGGATATCGGCGGATTCATCCCCACGCCCGAATACACGGGCGAATTATACGTGCGCTGGTTTCAGTTCGGCGCTTTCTGCCCGCTATTCCGCTCGCACGGGCGCGTATGGACGCTGCACTTGCCGTGGGGGTGGGACTTGGGTGAACCGAGCGCTTACGTCAGACAGGAGACGCCCGGTTATCATCCGGACCCAAAGGAGCTTCATAACGCGGCGATCGAACCAATTTGCAGGAAGTATCTCGAGCTGCGATATCAGTTGATGCAGTATCTGTACACGGCGGTAAAGGACACGTGCGAAACGGGTGTGCCGATCATGCGTGCCCTGTGGCTCCATTACCCGGATGATGCGCTCGCAACGGCGCCGCGGCGACGAGTATTTATTTGGTCGCGACATCCTGGTGGCTCCGGTCGTGGAGAAAGGCGCGACCGTGCGAAGGTTGTATCTGCCGCACGGTGATTGGTACGATTTCTGGACTTCGGAGCGTCTTGAAGGCGGGCGGGAAATTGAGCGAAAAGTAGACCTGGAGACAACTCCCCTGTATGTGCGCGCGGGCGCTGTGATTCCGAAGGGGCCGATCAAGCAGTACGTCGAAGAAAACGTTGCGGGTCCCCTTGCGTTGTGGATATATCCAGGCGCGGACGGAGCTTTTTCGCTCTATGAAGACGATGGTAAAAGCTTCGATTACCACAAGAGTGATTTCATGCGCCTGCAATTTGCGTGGAATGATCGTCAGCGTCGATTCAGCGCAAAGCTGGCGGCGGGTTCGAAAATGCCGGGATTCGCAACGAGGGATTTCGTGGTGCATATAGCCGGCGAATCGACGAGCCGCGAATTTGTTTTCCAAGGGCACCCGCTCCGAAATCAGGCTGTGAGCGAGTGTTTGTTAGGATCAACGTCGAACTGCAATGATAAGCCGCCGGACTCTATTTGCCGGAGGCGGAGTGCTGGTATTGGTTCACTGCCTTTGCGCCCAGGAAGCGATTCACGAGGTCCAGTGGTCGCCGGAACACTTCGCCTTTCCACAGCTTTCGGCTCCTACGTTAATCGAGACGCCAGCGGTCGAGTCGTCCGGGTTTTTCTTCCCTTATTTTCTGTACGTTCCCAAAAACGTTCCCCGAGGTAAGCCGGTCCGACTGCTGATCGAACCGAACAACACAGGTCAGGCCACCGATGATTTTGAAGTTCATCGGGCGAGCGCGAAACGGCTCGCGTCGCAGGGAGACGTCCGCGAGCTTGCCGACCGGCTACACACTCCCCTGCTAGTCCCGGTTTTCCCGCGTCCGCGAAGTCAATGGAAGATCTACACGCATTACCTGGACCGCGACACCATGCTGGTAAGGGACGGGCAGCTGACGCGAATCGACCTGCAATTGCTGGCCATGATCCGGCATGCTCGAAAGATACTTGGAGATGCCGGTATTGAGACCAGGTCGAGGGTCTTCATGCACGGATTTTCGGCGTCTGCCGGGTTCGTGAATCGATTTGCGACGCTTCACCCCGAAAGCGTGCGCGCTATTGCTGCGGGCGCAATCAATGCGCTTCCGCTGTATCCGATCGAGAGCTATCAAGGCGTAAAGCTAAATTACCCGCTGGGCGTCGCAGATTTGAAATCACTCACGGGCTCGGATTTCGATGCTAAGGCGTATAGCCGCGTCGCGCAGTTTCTGTTCATGGGTTTCTTGGACCGCAACGATACGTTTCCCTTCAGTGACGCATGGGATGACGATGAGAGAGAGGTGATTGCGAAACTCTTCGGCAAGGAGATGATGCCCGATCGATGGGAGCGCGCCCAGCAGATTATTTCGACACTGAAAATTCCCGTGCAGACTGTGACCTATAACGGAGTGGCCCACCGCACGCTGCCGGAAATGTGGGATGACATCTACTCCTTCTTCCAGGCGAACGACGGCGGCGAGGGGTTAAGTAAGATTGTGCCGCACGAGTATCCGTTCGTCCCTTTCCGTCCGCTCCAGGTAGCGCACATCAACCGGATCTACTGGAAAGGCGATCCCGATCTGCCGCAGCGATATGCGAAGCTGCCGGACGAGTGTACGTTTGTGATGGGCATCCAGGACTGGATGGCAGGGCAAGATTATCAGCAACTCAGGACGCTCGTGGAGAAAGCTGGATTTGAGTTCGAGCTAGTGGCGGACGGGCGAGAGGCTGTTCCGATCGACCGAAAAGCTTTCTGCGGAAGCGTCAGTTCGGGTGACGGGACGTTTCAGGGCTTCTATGTCTGTCTCGGTACCGAAGCAGATCGGATTGTGCCGGGAGTCGAATATTCTTTGCGTCCGAAGCGAACCAGTGACGAGTACTACTGGACCGTGCTGCCTGGCGTTGTGCTTCGGAGAAGACGCGGCAGGCGTTCGCGAACAAGAACAGTGAATCAAAATCTCAGCGGTCGTGGTGAAGCAGGCCTCCGGTACCAATCGCCTGCTCATGACTCCCTCGAACGGCGGATACTATTGCCATGGGCATTTTCCGCTCGCTCTGGAAATCCCCGGCCTTCGCAACAGCCGCTGTTCTCACTCTCGCGCTCGGACTCGGCGCTAATGTCGCCATCTTCAGCATCATTCACGCAGTATTGTTGAAGCCACTCGGATACCGCGCTCCGGATCGATTGGTTCTTATTTCCGACGGTGCGGCGCCGGTACACTACGCTGAAATCCAATCCGGCGCGCATGATTTTTCATCGATTGGCGCCTACGCAATGGAAGAGGATCTCGCGTTTACGGGCCGGGGAACGCCGGAAGTCCTGAAGACGATGCGGGTATCTGCCAACTTTCTCGATGTTCTGGGCGTCTCGCCTCTGCTGGGCCGCAGCTTCACAACGCCAGACACCTGCGCAATCATCAGCTACGACCTTTGGCAACATCGCTTTCATGGTGATTTCGGGGTGTCCGCCCAGACGATAGAGCTGGCCGGAAAAGTCTTACGACATCTCTGGCGTACTTCCACGGAATTTTGCGTTTCCGTCGCCGGTATCGATGTCTGGCTCGCGAAGCCGGAGGACTCGCCGGCATTTACGCCGCAGTCTCGCGCGCTGAGCCCGTTTCTGAGTGTCTTTGGCAGGCTTCGACCGGGGATCAGCCTGAAGCAAGCAACAGCCGAAATTTCCGTTTTGCAAGCGAGATACGCCAAAGGTCATCCCGCGATGCTCGACGCACGGCCAAAGACGAGGCCGGTCCCGACTCTACTGCAACAGGTAATCGTTAAGGACGTCCAGTTCGAACTTTGGTTGTTGGTCGGTGCGGTGGGGCCGTCCTTCTCATCGCCTGCGCGAATCTGGCGAGCCTTTTGCTTGCCCGGACTTTGGCGCGTTCCGGTGAATTCGCGGTGCGGTCTGCCCTGGGCGCAAGCCGTGCCCGCATCGCCGCGCATCTGCTCGGGGAGAGCCTGCTTCTGGCGGCGATGGGCGGCATCACGGGAGCATTCTTTGCGTTTCTCAGTCTGTCGGCGCTGCGTCACGTAACGGCCGTGGAACTTCCGCGTATAAGCGAAGTTCAATTCGACGGAGCGGTGCTTGCGTTTGCCGCTGCCCTAACCCTTGTTACGGGTATTCTGTTCGGCCTTGCGCCTTCACTGACTGCCGCTCGCATTGACCTGATGACCGTTTTGCGACGAAGCCAAAGTGGTCCGGTCCGCGTCAGGCTGCGGAGTGTTCTGGTGGCGAGCCAGATCGCACTCTCCGTCGTGCTGCTGATCGGAACGGCACTATTGATGGAGACGATTCTGAAGCTGCGGGGGGAGCCGTTGGGCTTCGATTCGACAAACGTCTTGACCGCACGCGTTGCTCTACCACCACACGCCAATCCCGCGAGCTTTTTTCATGATGTGCTGCAGCGGGTCCGCGCCGTACCGGGGGTTGAACACGCGTCAGCCTCTCTATCACTGCCCATGACGAGCTATCCCGGAACACCGGTGCAAAACGCGCAGGAACCAGCCCTTCCGCTGAACCAGCGCTCGCTGGCCGCGATCTTCATCGTCACGCCCGACTACTTCGCAACGCTTCGCATTCCGTTGATACGGGGCCGCACCTTTACCGAACACGATCGCGAGGGCACGCGACGAGTTGCCGTAATCGACGAAAATCTTGCGCGGCATTTTTGGCCTGACTATCCGGCCGGGCAAAACCCAGTCGGCCAATATCTTCGAGTTGGCGGCGTCAATAAGGAACCTGCAGAGATCATCGGAATTGTAGCGAACGCACATCAGGACCTGGAGAGCACTGGATGGAATCGTGGAGTGTATGTCGCGTTTGCGCAATCTCCTCTCCCCTCAGCGATGCTCGCGCTGCGGGTCAGGAACAATCCAATGAGCTTTACAGGCGCGCTTCGGAACGCGGTTCAGGCGGTAAGTCCTTCTCAGCCGGTTTCAAATCTGGAATCGATGCAGGATCTGGTCGAAGCACAACTAGGCTCGCGGCGCCTACTGATGCGACTGCTGGCATTCTTTGGCTTGGTTACGGTTTGTCTCGTGCTTGTTGGGATTTACGGACTTGTCTCGTACTCAGTCACGCAGCGGACCCGGGAATTGGGGATTCGCTTGGCAATTGGGGCGCCTGAAAGCAGCGTGCTGCGGATGATTGTTACGCAAGCGTGCCGGCTGGCGCTGTCCGGAGTGCTTGCCGGGACAATGATTGCCTACGCGGTGACGCGACTGATGAGAAGCTACTTGTTCCACACCAGCGCGACGGACCCGGCGGCATTTTGCGGCGTTGCGTTATTGTTCGTCCTGGCGACAGCCGCCGCTGCGTTCGGACCAGCGTTGCGCGCCGCTCGTACCGACCCGGTGCGTGCGCTGCGGTATGAATGAGACGTTTTGTCTTGGGCTCTGGGAGCGTACGCTTCGCCGCCGGCCTCGGCGAAGAGCATAGGAAGAGGCCCTCGGCAAAATAGTCCAATCAATCGGTTTTCGGAAACCATCAGTTCTGTAGATGGCCGTCCGTAATCCCCTCATTCCGAGTGGCTTATGCCATGCCCGAAGAGCTTTTCCACAGTTTTCCGCTCGCTTTTCCACAGGAAGTGGAAAAGCTGTGCAGACTGTAAATCCTTTGTGCAATTGGACTTACACGCGGGGTACACGAGGTGAAAATTGGTTCTTGACTTCCCCCCCCCTTGGCCCTACACTCCAATCACAAACAGGTTTTGGCGGTTGCGATACCGTCGGATCTGATTCTCCCATCAAACGTAACCTCCTTCACATCGGAGGCCTGGAAACAGGGGAAATGCTCATTCGAGAGGGTGAGCATTTCTTTTTTCCGGTGCCCGCATGAGGCCTAGGCCCGAAGGAAACCGAGATCGGGAATTGGCGGGATCGCTGGCATGCCCTCGCGAATGTACCAGCCCTGCTCAAGATGGTTTGGGCGACCAGCCCGCGTCTGAGCCTCGCGACACTGGTCCTGCGGCTGGTGGCTGCCCTGTTCCCGCTCGCTACGTTGTGGATCTCGAAGCTGATTATCGATCTGGTTGTCCGGGCCGTTAAACACCAGCACGTCGATCAGACCCTCATCTTCAAGCTCTTGATTTTGGAGCTATTGCTGGCGATCGGAGCGGATGCCCTTGGGCGCGCCACGACCCTCGTTGACAGCCTGTTAGGCGACCTGTTCACGAATCACGTCAGCGTGCGCATGATGGAACACGCCGCCGGACTCGATCTGGTCTCCTTCGAAGATCCTGAGTTCTACGACAAAATGGAACGCGCCCGGCGCCAGACGACTGCCCGGCTCGGCATGCTCGCCTCGCTTGCCGGAATGGCGCAGCAACTGATCACGCTGCTGTCACTGCTGTCTGCCGTACTGTTCTTCTATCCGTGGTTGCTATTGCTGCTGCTGATCGCGACTGCCCCCGTCTTCCTGGGCGAGACCAAGTTCGCAATGCTGAGCTACTCCATGCTCTACCGCTATACCCCGGAGCGCCGCGAACTCGATTACCTGCGTTACCTGGGAGCGAGCAACGAGAGCGCCAAGGAGATCAAAATCTTCGGCTTGGGGCAGTACCTCGCCGACCGTTCAAAACGGCTCTTCGAACGTTTTTACACGGAGAACAAGGCTCTCGCCATACGTCGCGCCATCGAGGGTGTCTTCATCGGGCTCATCCCCACCGGAGCCTATTACGGAGCCTACGCGCTTATCCTTGTGCGCGCCATTTCAGGGGCGCTTAGCGTGGGCGATCTCACGCTGATGGTCGGAGCATTTTCCAAAGCGCGAAGCATACTGGAGGGCTTAGTGTCCGGTCTGGTCGGCGTCTCCGAACAAGCCCTCTACGTCCAGGACCTGATGGATTTCTTCGAAACGAGGCCAACCGTGGTCTCGCCAAAAGATTCGCTGCCCGCCCCGCGCCCGATCCGTACGGGTTTCCAATTTGAAAACGTATCGTTCGCGTACCCGGGTTCGATCCCGCCGCGTGCTGGATCGCGTTAGCTTCCGGTTCGATGCGGGCGAGAAGATCGCGCTGGTAGGGGAAAACGGTGCGGGCAAGACCACGCTAGTCAAGTTGCTCGCCCGCCTGTACGATCCAACGGAAGGGCGCATTCTGCTGGATGGCAATGATTTACGCGATTACGACGTGGATTCGCTACGCGGCGAAATCGGCGTGATCTTCCAGGACTACATGCGCTATGACATGATCGCCCGGGAGAACATCGGCGTCGGCCGGATCCACGAAATGCATAATGAGAAGCGCATTGTTGGCTCAGCCGAGAAGAGCCTCGCCGCTGCGGTCATCGGCAGCCTGACAAATGGCTACGATCAGATGCTCGGGCGGCGTTTCGAGGGCGGCGTGGACCTCTCGACGGGGCAATGGCAAAAGCTGGCGCTCGCTCGCGCCTACATGCGCGACGCCCAGATTTTGATCCTCGACGAACCCACTGCCAGCCTCGACGCCAGGGCCGAATTTGAAGTCTATCAACGCTTTGTGGAATTGACGACCGGGCAAAATGGCAGTCCTTATCTCGCACCGCTTCTCGACCGTTCGGATGGCCGACCGCATCATCGTGTTGGACAACGGACAAATCTCGGAGCAAGGTTCGCACGGACATCTCGTCGCGCTCCGCGGGAAGTACTCGGAACTATTCGAGTTACAGGCCGCCGGCTACCGCTAGCGTCAACGGCCGCACGGCCGGGTTTTCAATCCAAGCCAATACTGAGCGGACCGTTTTGCGTGTGAATGCTCAGTTCCGGCCCGCCGCCGTTTAGTTTTCCATGCAAGTCGTGACGATCACCCGTCTGCCCTTCGAGCGGCAAGTCAAATGAGTGCGGCCCATGGCCCGTATGGAAGGACACATCAGCGCGCAGGTCGTGCGGAAGCTTAATGCTGACCGGGCCGTTCTCCGTCTGAATGTGCCAGTTGGATTCCAGCTTTGACCCCGGCTCGGCCCTCAATTCAAGCGGGCCATTGTCCATTCGCAAATCCAGTTGCGTGAACCTTCCGCGCACGCTGATCGGCGCGTTATTGGCCTGCACTCCCAACTTCCCCTCGAAATCTCTTACCTCAACCGGGCCGTTATGAATGTCAATGCTCGCCCTGCCGCGCAGGTCCTGCACCGATATGGGCGCGTTATCGCCTCTCACCGATACCTCCGCATCGCGCGGAACTGTGATTCGGACTCGTTCGTGCCGATCCGAAAAGAACCCTCCCATATTCGAGTTGGGCGGACTGATCACATGCAGCTCCAGGCGATTTCCCTGCTGCATCGGCTCTATGTGCAGCCCGGACTCGCCAATCGGCACATTCCGCGTTTCGAGTTCCACCTCGACTCCGGACCCGCCGCCTGCGTGGATTTCCACCGGCACGTTGCCCGTTAGCACATGCACATCGGGCGTTCCCGCGATATCGAAGTGCTTCTGCCACTGCTCTCCGAAGCAGCAGAAAGGAACCAACAAACAGACTGCAAAGAGCTTTCTCATCGCAATGGATTACGATGCACCCTGCCTGGAGGTTCCCGCAAAGCGTTAGGCCGCCAGCCGGGGATGGTGAGAGCATGCGCCCTAGCAGTAGCAGCAGGCCAGCAATTTCCAGGAGCCCCAGCGCTCCCGGCTCGGGAATGACCGAAGATGCAGTGCACAACGCTTCCACTCCGACCGTGAATCCGTTCCACGAGTCGCTGCCCGACGTTGTCCAGGAGATTGAGCTGTAACTGCCCACGAACTCGACAACCCCGGATCCGCCTGTCCCGGACAGGTTTGTGCCGTTAACGGACAAACAGGTTGAGCAGCCCCCAAAATAGCCTGCGCCTTGGCTGAGGATCAGCGGCGCGGCGTTGAATTGATAGGCGACCGCGCGCCCGGCGGCTCCGAGGTCAACGATATCCAGAATCGGATCCACCACCGCCGCCGAAAACGTGATCGTGTTTCTGTAGGCCGGCGATTCCGACAACGCAATAACGGTGTCGTTTGAAGGCACGTTCCCAACGTGCCCGTTTGTGTAAACGGACGCGGGCGTGTAGTAGTCGATGGGTGCACTACCGGCCTGTGTCGGCCCGGCAACGTCGCCCGTGTATGTAACCTTTACGGAAGTGGAACCGATTCGCATGGTTCCGTAAGCGGATCCGGCAGCACCGCCGGCGCTCAAAATATCTGACGTCCAATCGACGTAACTGTAAGAAATGGGGCTGGCCGTTGACAGGGCGCTCGCGCCTAGGACCACCAGGGTCAGGCAGGCAAATCGCAGAGCAGAATGTCCTTACCTGCATTATACACGTAAGTACTATTACTTGCAATGAAATTTAACTTACACTCGTCTGCGGTGCGGGGCTCGAGTCACTCGGCGCCGCTCGGAGTCGAATCAAAGCCCATAACGTCGCCGCCACTTCAATCAGATTGAGGCCGAGCGCGATGGACCGCAAAACCGGTACGGCTGCGGGGCCGCCCGTCAACTGTTCGGCGAAGGCAGCTAACCACCCCAGCACCTCACAGCCCAAAACAACCAGAAAAACGTCGACCCACAAAACCGTATTCCCCGGTGTAGGTAGATTTTGTTTTTTGATGAGGTAGCGCAGGCTCCAGACGAACATGGTGCTTGCGCACAGAGAAATGAACCAGACAATGGGCCCTAAGTCCAGCAGACCTGCATCCTTGTCCGCATCGGCCGGAACCATGAACGCAAAGAGAATGGCGCCCAGCAGCAAGGTGGCAAAGATTCCCGACACCATGCGCGAACCTTGGATGAGCCGCAGCTTCCCGATTACGTTCTTCATCTCTTCAAAGGCATCCCACGCTGCCAGCGGAAACACCACTGCGAGTAGAAAAAAGGCATACCGGTCCAGCATGATCGCCTGCGGCGTATCAAACCCCAGCAGCCACGTTCCCGCATCGAACACCAAACTGACGGCCCAATACAACGTCAGCCACGTGTAAAGCCTTTGCAGCCGCAGCGAAAACATCCGCAGCAGCAAAAGCCCTTCTATGACCGTGCCGGCCATCCCCGTCCAATGGATTAGCTGATCTAACATCCCGAACTTCTATTTTGACTTCTTCCGCCCCGTGAGGACAATTACCGCGGCGGCGGCCTGCAACCGCACCGACTGATTCGAATCGAGCAGCATCGACGAGGCAGACCGGCAACAGCTTCCGGTCGCGCCGCCGTCCCATGGCATTCGCTACCGCCGCCCGGACCCGCCAGTCATTGTCAGTGCTGCTGTCCTCGAGAGCTTTCGTACTCTTCGGGTCGGGATCGGTTGCCAGCTTCTCAGCCGCCGCGGCCCGGACAGATGATCCGTGATCGTTCGAGAATCGCTGCCACACGTCCCAGCCGATGCCCGCGTATGGAACGAAGCCAAGACCGGTCTGGAAAGCCAGCTTCTCCACCTGCTTACGATCATGCAGTTGGTTTAACTGAGACTTCACCAGCCCCTCACTGGATTTCCTTTCGCCGGTCAGCACCGCATAATACACCTGATAGGCCATCGGGTCCTTCATCTGATACAGGGATCCCGCGGCTGCCAGCACAACTTTCAATTCCTTGTCTTGCAAAGCCTTGCGAAGAAGGGTCCGGGCGCCTGGATCTTTCATCTGCCCGAGCGCCGTTGCCGCCGCCGCCCTGACGTCGAAATCCGGATCTGCTAACGCCTTTTCGGCGAGGTCATCCGCCTTGCGGTTCCCCTCAATCGAACCCAGCGCCTGGACTCCATCGGCGCGCTGCTCCGCCGATTTATTACCAATCGCGTCATTCAGCACCGACCAGGCCCTGTCCACCGGGTTGCCTTCCAAAATGGACTGAGCTGAAGCAGCAAGTAAGATGGCAACAGCAAGCATGTGTTTTGATTTTGCACTACGCGGGGTTTCATTGTTTCTGGCGATTGCCGCGCCTGCTTCGCAATGGCTCGACGTCCCCTACGTAGAACAGGTCAAAGCGGGCTGCGGGTCCGCCGCGGTTGCGATGGTGGTGCAGTATTGGGCACGCCAGTTCCCCACGTTACGTTCCGCCGCGGTGAACACAGAGCGGATCGACCAACTTCTGCCAGCTTCGCCGCGTGGCATCCAGGGCCGGGCACTCCGCTCGTATCTCGAGGCAGCCGGATTTTCCGCTTACATCTTCGACGGCGACATGGATGATCTGCATCATCATTTTGAGAAGGGCCGCCCGGTTATTGTTTGTCTCGCACCGCGCGGCGAACGCGGTCCGCTACACTATGCCGTCGTCGTGGGGATCGACTCCAATCGCGTGTGGCTCAACGACTCCGGGCGCGGCAAACTATTCACCGAAGACCTGCCCCGTTTCGAGCACGAGTGGAGCGCCACGCACGACTGGGCTCTTCTCGCCGTCCCACGGCAGCCGGGATCGTGACCGTCTTCCGCGCTGCTGTTTGCGCGCTGCTCTTATTCAGCCAACTACTCCGATCACAGACCGCTTCCGATTCTTTGTTTGCGAAAGGGATGGCCGAAGCCAAAGCCGGCCGGTTCGATGACGCCATCGCAACGTTTTCAAAAGGGCACAAACTCTATCCTCAGGACGTGCGCTTCCTGACTGAACTCGCGGGCGCTGAATATCTCAAAAAAGACAACGGCGCCGCGCGCCACTGGTTACTCGAAGCCGTCAAGCTGGCGCCTACCGATGCGTACGTGAACGAATTTCTAGGCACGCTGTATCAGATCGACGGCAACCTTGCCGCCACCCTGAAGTACTGGAATCGCGTCAACAAGCCATTCCTTAGCGGCGTCACATTTCCGACCAACGCCGGGCTGGATCCTGCGTTTCGCGATCGTATTTTTCTGTTCTCTGCGGGCCAGGTGTTCACGCTTTCTCGCCTTGAGCAGAGCGAGGCCAATTTAAACCGCGCAGGGGTCCTCACCAGCACCCGAATCGACCTGATCCCGGTTCCTGGCCGCAATGCCTATCAGGCGATTGTGCAAATGCAGCCCATCGCCATTCCTCTGAAGGGCTGGCTCGCTTGGCTGCTGCCGCCATTGCGCGAACTACCGTACCAGGGGCTCGGTTTCGATCGCTACGACATCCACGGACGCGGAGCAAATCTTACTTCCCTTTGGCGATGGGATCCTGACAAACGCCGTGCCGAGCTCGAATGGCGCGCCCCCGTGCGCGGAAATCCGCGAAGCGAGTACCAACTCTGGTTCGATGCGCGCGACGAACGATGGGATCTGAAGCTTATGCCGCAACTCAAGCTGCGCAGCGCTGTGCTTGGCGGAAACTACATCGCCAGTTTGAACGGCCGTCTTCAGTGGACCATCGGCGGAAGGCTCGAACGCCACCTCTTCTCGGAGCCTGAATTCGGCCATGCTTGGCAGGCGATGCTAATTAATCGGTTCGACTACGCACTTTGGCAATGGCCCGAACATCGACTCACCACTTCCGCATGGGGATCGTTGAATGTGGGCCGCCTCTTCGGAACAACCGACTCCCGCCTCGTCGTTACGCGCGGCGGCTTCTCGGGCGAATGGTTTCCGGAACCGAAAGGCGAGACCTACCGCCTCACGTCGCAACTGCAAGCGGGGCGCATATTCGGCACGCCTCCGGTAGACGAACTGTTCCAACTCGGAATGGAGCGCGATACGGAACGCGACCTCTGGTTGCGCGGCATCCTATCGGCTGCAGACGGCCTGAAAGGCACCGGCCTCCTCGGCCGCGAATACGCGATCACTCAAACGACGTTCGAGCGGCAGTTTTTTCACATCCCGTTCGTCACAATTTCCGCGGGACCGTTCTTTGATGTGGGGCGCACCTGGAGCGCCCCCTTCAACCTGCGTCCCGGTCCCCTGACCTTCGATACCGGGCCACAACTCGATATCAAAACGGTCGGAGGAGTCGGCCTGACGCTCGTGTACGGCCGCGATTTCCAATCCGGGCGAGGCGCCTTCTACAGCGCCGTCTCGCGCTGACCTATGCAAATACAGCGACCACAATAATGATCACGACGATCAGGCCGATCAAAGCGAGGATGCCAACGATTAGTCCGCCCTTGACATCGTTCTCGGAAACGCGCGCTTGATTTGCGAGCCGTGCGAGTTCCTGATTATCGAGCGTTGCAACCGCCTGCTTCATCTGTTGCTGATTGACGTTTGCCTTAGCCAGCGCTTCCTGCGCCGCCGGATAGGACAGCACTCGCTCAATATCCGCTATGTCCTTTTGCCGCTGCTCGGCCGCCGTTTGCGCATTTTGTTGTAGCTGCTGCAGCGGCACCAGATGGTCCTGTGCTGCCTGCGCCAAGACCGGAGCCGCCGACCCGCCGCCTAGCATCAGTGCCAGACCGGCGGACGCGGTCATCCTCGAAAAAAATCGCATACTCCTCCTGCGGTGATTCGTTCTGTACTTACCCGCGAAGTAGATGCGGTGTGCCGCAAGGCGGTTTCACCGTTACCGTTCAGACACTCGCGGATTGCGTGTTCTGTGGCGTTCCTAAGTCGGCTAAAGCCTCGACAAGAGTCGGCAGCGGATTGTCTTCCAGTTTGGCAACTACTTGTATGATTCGCTGCGCAGCTTGCGGGGTAGCGCCCAATCGCGCCAGCGAATTAAATTTCGTCAGCAGCGCCTGAATCGTCATCGGTTGTCGGAAAAATCCCGAGTACGAGTCCTTCTCGCGCTGTAGAATCCGCCCGTCCGCCGTTTCGATGCGTACATTGCATTTCAAACTGTTCGGATACTCGCGCGTATATGCGAGATTCAACCAGGTCACTACCTTGCCTAGCAACTGCTGCGCGTCATCCCGCTGTATGCGGTCTTCCGTGAATTGCGCCGGGCCCACTTCGCCATCGAGTAACGCCACCGCCACGAGGTAGGGCAGGCTGTGATCGGCATCCTCTTTCGTGCTGACTGCCTTGGGATCGACATATTTGCCCCCACCGATCATGTCGTAACCGGCTTTGAACATGTCCACCTGCACGCGCTGAATGGAGGCGGCCGTGAGTTGATGTTCATTCCGCAGTTCCAGCGCCGCATCGATCGCTGTCTGCGCGTGAAACTCCGCGTTGTAACGCTTGATGCTGCACGCGAGAATGCCGTCGTACCCTTCGTTTTCCCAGTCGATATGAAACGGCCGGCCAAGAATCTGAGCCAGCCCGTTCGCGCCTTCGAAGATTTCGAGCGGACCCGTGACGCCCTTCTGCGCCAATCGGACGTTGTGTATGCAATGGAAGGCGGTTGCCGCCGAGGCTAGCCCTTTCCACTGGGACACGTGCGTCCCGCTGCGCGATGCCGCCGCGTTCAACGAAGTCGCCGCGCACAACGCGATCGCATGCGCGGTCTGTTCTTCGGTCAGACGCATGACCAGCGCCATACCCGCCGCGAGCGAGATCCCCAACTGTAGTGTGTGGTCGAATCCATTCCGCATGATCAGCACGCCGCTTGCTGTCAGTGAACACTGGATGTGATAGGCCAGCGTCAGCGCCGCCAAAAACTCGGTGCTGGAGGCATTCGATAGTTCAGCAGCGGTGAGAATGCCCGCAAAATTGTCCGACGGATGACACGCTTCGCCTTGCGCGATGAACGTGTCCATAAAATCCAGGTATCGCACCAGGGCGCCGTTATAGAACGCCGCCCGCTCTGGTGTGGTCTTTCCGCCGCCGATCAGCGTCGACGAGCCGCTTGTTGCAACTTCGGCATTCTCAGCGCGAATTGCGGCGGGCACAGATGCAGGAATTGCGCCCAGCGCACAGCCAAGCGTATCGAGCACGTGCTGTTTCAATTTGCCGCGCGCTTCGGCAGAGATTTTCTGCCAGGTAGTGCGCGCGCAATAAGCGGCCAGGCGTTCGCAGGTGGTCATATTGATGAAGTGATGCGCGACGCCACAGAAATATCACACACGCCGCGGAATTACCCGACCAGCCGGATTTCGCCTATGCCTCCGTCCACTTTGACATGCACCGTTACCTTTGACTTGTCGTACAAAGAATTCTCGTAGTGGTCGCCGTGCTTGTCAAGCCCGGACACATCAATGCTGCCGATCCCGCCATGCGCCTCAGCCCAGATCCCGACGTCTTTGGGTAACTGCACGGTAGCTTGGCCGACGCCGCCGGAAATGTTCACATCGTAATCGCGCTTGGGAGTGCCCGATAAATTCAGATCCACCTGCCCGACACCGATGTGCACATCCAGGGAACGTAATGCCAAACTGCCGAGGTTGAGTTGCGCCTGCCCTGCTCCGCAGTTGACGGCCATGTCCCACAAGAGGCTGTCCCCGAGATGAAGGTTCCAGACGTCCTTTATGTTGCCGCCATAAAAACCGTGATGGCTTGGCTGCCGGATCGTGATGACGGCGTGTGAACCGTTGTTGGACGAGTGTACGCTTGGCTCGAGCTGGGGCACGTTGTATTGAAAATCACCCGAGACCAGTTTGTCTCCGCCGCCATCGACATGCAGCTCTCCGGTTCCCATGTCGAGTTCCAGATTGGCCCGTTCGGCCTGCCCCCGCTCGATACTGACGTCCTGGGTCTTCACTGGGCCGGTCTCGACATGCACTCCCGGCCCACAGGAACAAAGCAATGCGGCCGCCCCAACCACCACCGCGCCCGAAACCAGATTCCACATGATCACAAATCATAGTACGCGCGCGGTAGGCTGGCGGTTCACGGGTGACTTATATTGCGGCGCCGCCCGAAACAAAAATTGTCTCGCCGGTGATCCACCGGGCGTCATCGGAAGCGAGAAACGCCACTGGCGGGGCGATGTCCTCCGGGCGCCCGACGCGGCCCAGCGGGGTCTGCGCAACAGTGTCCCTCTCGAAATCGCTGCCCGCTACTCCGGCTGCGGTCGTGCCCTCGGTAATGATCAATCCCGGATTGATCGCGTTTACGCGAATGTTGCGCGGCCCCAGTTCCTTAGCGAGCGACTTAGTGATGGTGTCGACGGCTCCCTTCGTGGATGCGTAAATCGAAGCCGCCGCCGGGGCCAGCGTGCTGACGACCGAACTGATGTTGACCACGCTCCCACCCTCCGGAGGAAAATGCGGCAGCGCGCGTTTTGTGGTGAGCAGAACGCCTAATACATTCGTGTCAAACTGCCGTTTGTACTCCTCGGCTGTCACTTGCTCCAGGGGTGAGAACGCATAAATCCCCGCGTTATTCACAAGGATATCTACCTTCCCAAAGGCCTTGGTCGTCTCGGAAAAGAGTTTGTCGATGTCGGCTTCACTCGCGACGCTTCCGCCAATTGCCACTGCCGTGCCGCCGGCTCCCGTTATGTCCTGAACCACTCTCTCGGCACCCTCGCGGCTGGTCGCATAGTTCACCACGACCTGTGCTCCGTCGCCGGCAAGCTGTTTTGCTATCGCCGCCCCAATACCCTTGGAAGCTCCCGTGACCACCGCCACTTTGCCTTTTAACTTGCTCATTGCTTTACCTTTCACGACGAGGGCCATCCTCGTCATTTCGATCTCTATCGAAATGATGGTGTTGGTCTCATAAAAGATTCAGAGGCGCTTTCGGAAAGCAGCATTGACGCGAGCCCAAACGTAAGAATTCGCACATAAGCTTTTTTCTCGCAGGGCTGGCAATTGAAAAATCCCGGCGATCGTCTCGCGATGCAATTCGTCCCCGACTGGTTCCGCCCTGAAGAAAATTTCGAACCTATGGGATGATGCCGATCATCCTAAGGAGCGGGCGATCTATAAGGAGGGCCATGTCCCCGGAAACTATTTTCCAAATACATCTCGTTTTGAGTTATGTCGCCTGGTTGCTTTGCTTCGGGGTATACATACTGCCCTGGCTCAAGTCGATGGACCGGTTCAAAGCCGAACGCGTAATCGCGACCCTGCACAGTTTCCGCTTCTTTGGGCTGGTCTTCATCCTTCCAGGGGTCGTTGGCCCCAATCTTCCCGCTCGCTTCGCCGTGTTCGCCGCCTACTGGGACTTAGCAACCGGAGCGCTGGCCATCCTCGCGCTTCTCACGGCAAAAATACGTCCGCTCTTTTGGCTATTCGTTGTCGCCTTCAATCTTGTGGGGACTACCGACCTGATCGTCGATTACTACCACGCGATCCGGGTCGATGTTCCGACGGTAGCCGGACAACTAGGCGCCGCGTACCCGATCGCCGTCATCTACGTGCCGCTCCTGATGATTACGCACTTCGCCGCGTTCTATTTGCTGATACGCCCTCGGTCGCAGGGGGCTCCGGCCCTGGCCGCATCCGAAGAAGCAAAGATCAATTACAAAGCCAAGCATTAACGTGACCGGCGCGACGAGGAAGACGGGTCGTGTCGCGTGTCAAGCCGACAACTAGGGAGCGGAAGGGATTGCCTAGCTATAAAAATCAGCTCGCTTCAGATAACGGAAGCTTTGCCGCAAGGTCGCAATCGGGTCCGTGCTGAAGTCCTGCTCGACGAATGCATGCTTCGCTTTTGTCTGGCAGATGGCAGCGAGGATTTCCCGGAAGGGTAGATCACCGGAGCCAACTGCGCGGAAAGTCTCGTTCGGCACCGTGGCAATGTCGTAGTGGACGGGAGTGCCTTTCGCTCGATCTTTCAAGTGGACAAGTGCGACGCGATCTGCATGATCCCGAAGAAAGTCAGCTGCATTTACACCGGCCATGCTTACCCAGAAAACATCTACTTCGAGCGCGACCAGATCCTTGTCCAACTCGCGTAGCAGAACGTCTATTGGCCTGCCCCCAGGCTTCGGCTCGAACTCGAAATCGTGATTGTGATAGCAGAACTGCAAGCCTGCCCTTTGTGCTTGGGCAGCCGCCGTGTTCAACTTCTCCGCGAGGGCGCGATAGAAGTCCAAGCCTAAACGCTCTTCGGGCGTAAGATAATTGAACACGATATAACGAAAGCCGTGATTCTGGGCGAGTTCGAGGGACTGTTGATAGCTCGCGCCCGACTCGATGGGAGGCATGGCGGCATGTTGCCACGCTTTGTAGTTGCCCGTCAGCAGCGGCGTCTCGAAATGCAAACTGATGGGCCGAAGGCGAAATCGCTGCAACAACGGCGCAATCGTTCTTACTTGAGTGCGTAGCATCTCGACTTCGCGGTACCCAATCTCGCTGATAGCTTCTAAAGTTGCTTCAGGAGCTTTCGACAGTTGATCTCGTACCGTGTACAACTGAACGCCCGGAGAGAATTTTCGATTCACGGGCTTTGCCCCAAGGGTAAAGGCAGCTACGTGCAAGAGGGACCGCCTGCTCAAACTCATGACACTCATCATCGCGCTTGAGTGGTGACTCGGCAACTTCAGAGCGGAGACGCAACGCTTGCATCAACCGCAGAGGCCAATCCTTCAAGGCGCGGCGACCTTTAGCCGCCCCACTTTGCGCGTGACCATGCCACCCCAAACGAGTCTACAGAGAAGGCCGGGCCCACAAAGTGCACACCACGTTCGTTGTCATTGGCCTCATCGCCATCGCCCTTCAAGGCATCTCACTTTGGCTCGCTTTCTTCGGGCACGGTCTCTCCTACGAAGTAAAGGATCCGCCCAGCAGCGGGATCGACAGTCCCGATTTCTGTTCGCTTCTTGCCTTTCTCACGGAAGCCAAGCTTCTCCACGGCAATACGCTTGAGGTCTTGACCAACGGTCCCTGCTTCTATGAAGCAGAACTGGCTGCCA
Organism: uncultured Acidobacteriaceae bacterium; assembly: GCA_963795905.1. Classification (GTDB taxonomy): domain Bacteria; phylum Acidobacteriota; class Terriglobia; order Bryobacterales; family Bryobacteraceae; genus Bog-105. The sequence continues at coordinate 294,604 of CAWCJG010000009.1, forward strand.
TTGCGGCCGCTCGCACGTCCATCAACCTCGAAGCCTACATATTCCACAAAGGTAAGATCTCCGAGCGCTATGTCGAGGCGCTGACCGAACGCGCACGCGCCGGTGTCCAGGTCCGTTTGACCCTCGATTACATCGGCAGCTTAAGCACCCCGCTAAGCTATTTCAAACCACTCCTTGACGCCGGTGGACAAGTCCGCTGGTACCATCCGCTGCGCATCCGGTACATTCCGCAGTTCGATAACCGCACGCATCGAGAACTCCTCATTGTCGATGGAAGCGTGGCCTTCATCGGTGGTCCCGGAATCGCCGATTGGTGGATGTGGGATATCGCCAAAGGCAAGCGCTGGCGCGACATGATGGTGCGAGTTCAAGGCCCCTCGGCCGTCGCGCTGCAAGCGGTGTTTGCTCAGAACTGGCTACGCGTCTCCGGCGAGATCCTCACCGGTGGAGACTATTTCTCGAACGAAAGCGACGGCGCCGGGTCGCCCGCGCTCGTCGTCGGCAGCACGCCCGCCGCGGGCGCCACGCAGGCGCGCATCCTGTTTCAACTGCTCATCGCGAGCGCTCGCAAATGTATCTACGTCTCCACTCCCTATTTCCTGCCTTCCGGGAGTGCTCGCCGTGCTCTTATCCAAGCTGCCCGGGAACGAAATGTTCTGGTCAAAATTCTCACGCCGGGCGATAACAACGATCAGCGCCTGACACGCGCCGCCAGCCGCAATCTTTACGGGTCCCTGCTGAAGCACGGCATCCGAATTTATGAGTACAAGCCCTCCATGAACCACACCAAGGCTCTCATGGTGGACGATCTGTGGTCCATAGTCGGCTCCACTAACTTTGACTACCGTTCTTTTTCCATCAATGACGAAGTCAACCTAGCCGTCATGGATGCCGGCCTGACCCGTCGCATCGCTCAAGACTTTGAGCGCGATCTTTCCCACAGCACGGAGATCACTTTCCAGAATTGGCTGGGAAAGCGCCGGTTTCGCATCGCAGACCGGATCTTCTCTTTACTGGAGCGCCAGGAGTAGATGCTCTTCCGTATCGGCACTTACAACGTTCACAAGTGCAAAGGGATGGATCGGCAGGTGCGGCCACCGCGCATTGCGGACGTGATCAGCCGCCTCGAGGTCGACATCTTGGCGGCCCAGGAAATCCTAGAATCACAGGCAGCGGAAATCTCGGCACGCCTTGGGATTCCTTTCCTCTTCGGGGCCGCGCGTAAACATGCCGGGGAGCCCTACGGCAACGCCGTCTTTACCGGGCTGCCCGTGACTGCGCATCAAAGCTATGACCTGACAGTCGCCGGTCGCGAGGAGCGCCAATGCCTGCGCGTCTCGCTCGATCTGCCGCAAGATCATCGCCTGCACTTCTTCTCTGTGCACCTCGGGACGTCATTCCTCGAACGTCGTCGGCAGGCGCACGACCTCGTTTCCGCCCGCATTCTCGGCTCAGACGAATGCAGCAGCCATCGAATCGTAGCCGGTGACTTCAATGAGTGGACCAGCGGCCTTGCCACCCGGTTGCTCAACACTCACCTGCGAAGTGCAGACATCGCCATCCACCGTAAGCGCGCCAGAACATATCCGGGCATCGCGCCCTTTTTGCCCCTCGATCATGTTTATTACGATTCTGATTTTCAATTGCACGAGATGCACGTTTACCGGACGCCACTATCCGTGCTCGCCTCAGATCACCTGCCTCTGATCGCCACCTTCAGCGTAGAGACGCCCGAAAGCAGTCCGGCAGTTTGCGATCAAACATGAGGGTTCAACGGTAATTAACAGATTAGGGTTACCGGAATGTACCCTGCGTCTTGAGTTACGCAATCATACCGGATAACGTGGCCGGGTGAGTCCGACTCCAATAACCGGAGGAGAAATAGGAGATGAAGAGAGCAATATTGCTAAGCAGCGTTTGTGCCGGTGCACTGCTTGTTTCCACAGGAAGCGCGTCCGCTCAGGCGCCCGGCCGAATGCCGTCCACTCAGGCGCCTGCGCAACAGACCCCCCCGGGACAGCAAGTGCCAGATAGCACGATGGCACAGCAGAATCCGGGACAAAATACCGCGACTAAAGTGAATGATAAGAAGTTCTTGAGTGAAGCTGCGGAAGGGGGCTTAGCCGAAGTAGAACTGGGCAAGCTAGCCGTGCAGAAATCCTCAGACGACAAGGTAAAGCAGTTCGCCCAAAAGATGGTTGACGATCACACGAACGCGAACGAACAGCTGAAGCAAGTCGCTAGTCAGGACGGGGTGGCGGTTCCCGACACTCTGGATTCGAAGCACCAGTCGCGAATTGATAAGTTGTCGAAGTTGTCGGGTACGCAGTTTGACAAGGCATATCTAAAGGATCAACAGAAGGACCATCAGACTGATGTTCGCGAATTCACGGAAGAAGCTCAGAATGGAACGGACCCGAAAGTGAAGGCGTTCGCTTCGAGCACCTTGCCGACGCTCCAGCAGCACTTACAGATGGTGAAAAGCCTGAACAAGACTGAGAAGTAACAGCGGATCTCGAGTCCCCGCTCGATCAACACGTCGCGACGTTCATAGTCCAGCAGGACTGTCCCCCCGGTTCGCGGATCGGCTCCTACAGCGTCGAGAGCTTTTTCACATACGCGGTCCAAACGTCGCGACGAAATAGAAGGTGGGCAAACTTACCGCTCCGCTGGATCTCGATCAGGCCCGCCGCATCCAGTTCCTTTAAATGATGTGAGATCGTGGCAGGGGACAGCCCCGTCCAATCGCACATGCACGAGCACGTCGGCGCCTCGTCCGAATTCGCAATTTTCTGAAGGATTTGGAACCGGGCCGGATCCGCTACAGCCTTGCTGATCTGCGCAAGTTGCCCTTCGCTGATCTCAACCTGCTTGCCCGACATATTCACGTCGATGCTATCGCGCGCACTCTGACGCCCCATATCCGGGCGGTAGAATGAACCTCAACGTGGTCTCGCTGAATCAGGAACCGACTGCCGAGGAAAAGCGCGCTCAATTGGGGCGGATCCTGCATTCGCCGGTTCTCCAAAACTCACCCATGCTGCAAAAGCTGCTCGAATTCGTGGCGGCTTCGGGCATGGATGGAAGCGCGGCCAGCGTCAATGAGTGGGTCATCGCAACCACTGTCTTTGGCCGCTCAAAGGAATTTGATTCCGCCACCGACACCACCGTCCGCACCGCCGTTTACCGGCTCCGCCTTAAACTTCGCGACTATTACTCCGAGTACGGCAAGAATGATCCTGTCGTCATCGAGATCCCCAAAGGCCATCACCTTCCGATTTTCACGAAGCGGCAGTGTGACCTCGACGGGCCCGGAATCGTCGATCCTCTTACGTTTGATCCGCCGGTTGAGGAACCTCCTCGCGAACGTAAACGGCCGTGGCTCGCTCTCATGCTTTCGGCGGGGGCTGTAGGCGCCCTTCTGTCGATTGCTTTTTACGTCCGCAGTTCCCACGCACCGGCGCCACCCCCGTCCATGGCCGCGCAGTTTTGGCGAGCTTTCGCGGGCAATAGCCGTTCTGTCATCCTCGCGTATTCGAACGCCGAATTGTTGCAAACCGAAACCCGGGATCTCATGCGCTACGATGTGGGCGCCGTGGATGATCGCGGGGCGGTCGTGGACCAGGCGTTAGCCGCCCGCTCTGTGTCCAATCCCGAAGTCCTGCGCGGCCACAATCTGTTTTATGAGGACGGCTACACCGGGACCGGGGAAGTCCAGTCCGTGTATGCGCTCACGCGCCTTCTCACAAAACTCGGCTTCGATATTTCTGTCAAACGCGTTCGCCTTCTTACGCCAGACGATTTCAAAACCCACGACGTCGTACTGCTTGGCTCGCCGCTTGAGAACCGCGCGCTCGACGATCTGCATCTCAATCTCGGCTATTCCTTCGAGCTTCCACTCCGCTCCATGTGGGCCGGCCGCATCATCGACCGCAAGAACCCCGCGTCCACTTACACCATCGAACGCGACCCAAAAACCCAGGCCCTGCAATCCGATTACGGCGTGGTAAGCGTGCTTCCCGGAATCTCGCCCGACCGCCGCATTATGATCCTCGGCGGCCTCACCACGTCTGGGACCGAAGGAGCTGCTGAGTTTGTCACCTCTGACAATCACGTCTCGTCACTGCTGCACCGCCTCGGCACCGATGCAAACACTTCGCTCTCGCCCTTCGAAGCGGTCATCCAAGTCCGCGTGGTCCGGGGACTTGATCCAGTCGAACTGAAGTGCATCACCGCCCGCCTTAGCGCGCGATAGGGCGCCCGGTCCCGGACATTAATAAGTCTGTTCGAGGTCCTGAAGAAACACGAAATAGAATCTGCGGGAGCACTCGACTCTGACGGTCCTTGCGTTGAATCCTTCGCCGCACATCCTCAGTTCGGAACCGGCCGGAAGCTGCGATATCGCGCTCATTTGGTCTTTGCCGTCGCCGGAAACCAGAACCTGAATCGCTGCGATGCTTTTCGGAAGTACGATGGCGACCCGAAGGACGGCGCAAGGGCCCTGGTTTTTGTGTGTGTTGTAAAAGGTTTTGTCCAGCATGAATACACCTTGGGCTGCCTCGGCTTTGCATTGGACAAACCGGCAGGTTCGGAATCTCATCTATTACATCTCGCCGCCCCGCCCAACGTCCAATACAATATTCGGCACGAGTTCATACGGACAAGTTATGAACCGGCGGGCTGGATGATTGACTACCGGCATCTGCGGCATTTCGTGGAAGTAGCCGAACTTCTGCACGTGACTGAGGCCGCCAAGCGGCTTCACATTGCGCAACCTGCGCTCAGCCAAAGTATCCGCACTCTTGAACGGAACCTCGACGTGAAGCTGTTCCTGCGCAAGAACAAACGCATGGCCCTGACGGACGCTGGCCGGGCGTTTCTTGCCGAGGCTCGCAAGAGCATCGATCAATTTGAATACGCCAAAGCGATTGCCCGAAGCGCTGAGCGCGGCGTAGTCGGAAAGTTCTCCATCGGATTCGGACCGACGGCGGGGCTAGGGATTTTGCCCGCAATTCTGCGCAAGTTCCGCGGCCTTTATCCGGACGTGGAGCTAGTTCTTAGGGAAGTGGGCACCGAGGGCCAGTTGCAGGGCGTGGAACGGCGCGAATTAGACGTGGCAATCGGCTATACACGTGCAGACGAAGCGAAGTTCTCCTCTCGCGTGCTGCGAACGGAAGAACTCGTCGTACTCTTGCCGCGGGAACATCCACTCGCTGCAAATGAGACCCTGGCGGTCCGGCAAATCGCAGGCGAACCATTGATTCTTCCCCGGCGGTCGGCGGCTGCCTCGGTCGCTAACGCGATATCCGCTCTTTATTCGTCGCAAAATCTGAGCCCACGCTTCGCGCATCAGGTGGAAACGCCTCAAGCCGCTCACGCGCTGGTTGCGGCCGGCCTGGAGGAGTTTCGCTTACCACATCGAGCGCGCTCCTCCTGGCGAACCCGTTGGTGGAAAGACGTCCGGTGCGGGACAAGCATGCACCGGTGGAACTGGTTGTGTTCTGGCGCAAAGGCGATGTCTCTCCGGTGCTCACAAACTTCTTGGCTCAATTGCCCTTTCCCGCAAGTGGCAAACGGCAAAGAAGCTCAGACTGAGGCGCACCCGGGGTCTATTCCAAGAGAACCTCGATCCGCTTTTGAAACTCGGCCGTAGGCTTCGCCGGTCTGTCCTTCAACTGGCGGTACTTCACCAGAGCCGCTGCTGCCTGTTCCTTCTTCCCCGCCTTCTCATACAAGCGGTAAATACGGAAATGATAACTGCCATCGGTATCCGCCGGCAGCGCCTGTTTCAACTCATCGATGGCGGCATTTACATCGTCATTATGCTCATACACCTTCGCGAGCAGGGCGTGCGCCTCTGCCGGAGCGCCGCCCTTCACGTCCAGCGCATCCTTCGCGTATGGAAGCGCCCGATCGTATTGCCCTTCGCGAACCAGCACGTTGGCTGCGATATACGACGCCTCTGCATTTTTTCCTGACTGCAAGGCCGCCAGGGCCTGGTTCAACGCATCGTCCTGCCGGTTGTCCGCTTCATCCACTCGCGCCATCGCCAGCCGCGCACTCACGGATGTGGGCTGCAGATTCAACCAGGCTTGGAACTCCGAGCGGGCCTCTGGATAATCGCCCTGCTCCAGATACGTCTCGCCCAGAATACGATGGGTCCTCGCCGAATCCGGCTCGAGCGCTCCTGCTTTACTCAACGCATCGACCGCCGCTTCTTTCATCCGGCGAGCCCGCCAGTACAAAGCCTCCTCATCATTCGGATTCGTCGCCAACCGCTGGTCCGCCACGCTCAGACTCATTGGAGCGCCCCTCTTGTCCTGCAGCACTGCGCGCTTGAACGGGGAATCCGGCCGGGCCTCCAATCGGCTCAACGATTCCCGCATCATCGCCAGATCGGTCGCGCCCAGTCCGAACCACGCGCTCGCGTTCCGGCTATCTGCGTTCGTCGCTCGCGCATATAACTTATTCGCACTCTCCGCCTCACCCAGCGCCATGTCGCAGCGTGCCGCATTCACCAGCACAACGGCCTCGTCCGGCTTCATCCGTACTGACTTGTCCAGAAACGGCTTCGCTTCCGCAGCACGGCCCAACGCGAGCAAATCCACACCAAGAAAAAAGTTCGAGGGAAACAGCGCCGAATTCTCCTTCAGGGAATTTCGAAAAGCCGGCACTGCTTCCGAATAATGCTTTCCGAGGTGATACATGAGGCCGAGATTCGCCCACACCTCTGCCGAATGCGGCTCCTCTTTCACAATTTGGCGGTAGTCTTCGGCAGCCCGATCGAAGTCATTTCTCGCTTGCGCCTCTTTCGCGTCCCTCGCGAGCAACGCCAGGTCAGATTGCTGTGCGTTTCCGATTTGCACAGGCAGCGCGGCAATTACTATGAAAAGACATAGCCAAATCGCGCAACGCCGCCTGTTTCGGAGTTTCATGCTACCAGAGCAGTTTCAATGCCAACTGTACGTTCCTCGCCGGATAGGCTCCAGTCAGGTTCGCTACGTTCGCCGTGTAGCCCGGATACCAGAATAACGACCCGCCGCCCGGAGCGAAGAAGTTCGTGTGATTCGCCACATTGAATGCCTCCGCCCGCAGCTCAGTCCGGAAGCGCTCTCGAATGACCCAGTTCTTGTGCAGTGCCAGGTCGAGATTCACAAAGCCAGGTCCGCGGAAATAACCCTCGGTCGCCGGCGCATTTCCCAAGGACGCGTACGAGAAATTATCTACCGGCTCTGAGAAGCAGCTCGGGTTGATGAAGTTGTTCCAAGCCCGGTTGCTCGGCGTCGGATTGCACGAGACGTTCGGCCGTACCAGTCCGCCCAGATACGAACCGAGCGATCCGCCCGGAGCGGACGTTTCTACCGACAGCGGGAATCCATCGTGCAGAGACAGAATGCCACTCACCTGCCAGCCGCCGATCACCGCATTGGCCACGGTGCTCATTCCGTTTCCGAAATGCCGCCCTTTGCCCACCGGCAAGTCATACACAAAACTGCCGGTGAACGCCAGTGGAATGTCGTTAATGTCATATGACTTGTTCATCGCGATGTCGTACGGATTCGGCAAAGTTTGCGAGGCATAATTCGTCCATCCCTGCACGCCCGCGCTGTTGTCCAGATACTTCGACCATGTGAACGAAGCCAGGAACTGCAGTCCTCCGTTCCAGCGTTGCGTGAACTTCACCTGCAGGGCGTCGTACCATGACGACGCCACCTCCGCCTGGCTCTCCGTCACCCCGCAGTACTGCGGAAAGGGCTTCAGAAGCACGACTTCCTGCACTTGCGGAGCATTCAGGTTGCACGTGCTCGACGTGATCACGCCATAGAAGGGATTGGGCACCAGATTCGTCAACGTGCCCTGATTGCCCATCAGCGACGTCGGGTACGGCTCATCACGGTCCAGTCCCGCGGTCGGCAACTTCAAACCGTGATTGCCTACATACTCAATATCCAGCAATCCGTTCTTCGTCGCCTGATACTGCAAGCCAAAGCTCCACTGCTCTGTATACGGCGTGGGTCTCCAATGCGAGTACCCTTCTGTGGCGCCGTTGCCCACATCCACCAGCGACCCGAGCGTCAGCCCTACTTCCGGCACCAGCCCGTTCGGAAACGGATTGCTCAACAAACTCGCCGGCATCGCTCCATTCGGCTCGGTCGTATTCCATTGCGAGTTCGCCGAAAAACCAGGCGCGTTATAGCCGCTGCCTGCAAACACAAAGTCCGGTACGTAAAAGATTGCAAACCCGGAACGAATCACCAGCTTCGTCAACGGATTGTAGGCAATTGCAAGGCGTGGCGCAAAGTTGTTGTATTGCACATCGAACAGACCACGGCCATGCCCGTTCGATCCCGCCTGCACCTCCTCTCCATATACCGGATGCCCCAGCATCTGCGCGACTGTCAATCCTGTCGACGGATTCACCATGTTCGAGATCGGATTCACTGCCGAGTAGTCGAACCATCCCTGCTGGTTGTATCGCTCCGTCGGCGACGTCTGGATCTCGTATCGAATGCCTGCGCTCACGGTCAGCTTTGGGGTCACCTTCCAATCGTCCTGAATATACGCACCGATGTAATCTCGCTGCGCCGCCGCGTTCGTCAACTGTGGGACCGTGCCCGAACCCCCTTGTCCCACACCCAACAAAAACGATGCGAACGCCAGGCCCGTCTCGCTGGTGGCCGCCAGCGGATTCGGTCCCGCGGTGCCGCCCGACCCGAAGGCGAACGCAGCCTGATCGCCATCCAACGCTCCCATGCGCACGTTGATCAGCGTGAACCCTGCGCTGAGTGAGTGTTTGCCCGCGATCTTGCTGTAGTCCACCCCGAACGTACGGTCCTCGCGCGGCCACCGGTCGGTGGCGCCATTACCATTCGCGTTATTCCCTAGCGGATACACGTTCGTCAGCCCGCCGTTGATGCTGATATCTGGAAAATTATTCGCAATGTTCAGCGATGCCGGGAACCCGAGCGTAGACGGCAGAAAACCCGCTCCCTGCGGACTGCGTCCCTCCACCCATCGCGTGATCCCGATATTTGCGCTCAGGGTAGAGGTCGGCGTCAGTGTATCCACAAAGTTGATCCCGCCTAATAGCCGGTTGTTCGGATGCCCATTCGCCGGCCCGGCGGGACTGTTACCGAAGAACGGCGGAGGATCGTTGAAGTTCACCCACTTATACGCGAATTTCCCGAACAGCCGCATCCGATCGTTGATGTTATGGTCAATCCGAACATCCAACGGCTGCGTGTGCGCCGTCTCGGACCCACCGTACGAAAAATTGTTCGTCGCCAGATTCTGGTTCTGCGCCGCCGGCCAGTACTTCAATAGATTGCGGGCAACGCCGTCAAACATACTCGCCGGAATCACGTTCCCAGCAAATGGATCGCGGATGTAGCACGTTCCTGGACAGGCGGTTGCGCTGACTCGCAACCCGGTCACCGGGTCGAGCTGCCCGCCCGTCACCTGACGCGTAGTAAACGGATTGTAGATTTCGTTTGCCAGAATCGTACGGCCCTCCGCGTCCGTTCCGATCGCGCCGCCGAGCAAGCTCGCGAAGTTGCCCTGCCTCCAGGCATCCAGCGGCATCGTCGTCGTAATGCTGTACGGCGACGTGCGATTGATCCGTTCCAAGGAGAAAAAGAAGAACGTCTTGTCCCGCTGCTTGTAGATCTTCGGAATGTACACCGGGCCGCCGAGTGTTCCGCCAAACTGGTTTTGCCGGTCCTCCTGCCGGGGGATCCCATTCAGGTTGTTGAAAAAGTTGTTCGCCTCCAGATCCTCATTCCGCAGGAACTCCCAAACATCGCCATGCAGGTCCCGTGTGCCGGACTTCGTCACCATCTCGACCGCGTTGCCTGTAGACCACCCATACTGCGCGCTGTACGAATTCGATTGGATGCGGAACTCCGCCGTCTCTTCTACGGATGGCGTATAGATGACTCCGCCCCAGTCGCCGCCCGTATCGTACATGCCGTCCACCAGATAAGCCGTCGTGCCGAACCGCTGCCCGCCAAAGTTCAGGAACGATATATCCTGATCCGCCAAACTCCCTAATCCGGGTACCTGCTGCAAATTCACGCCTGGCTGCACGCTCGAATCGAGGGACACCAGCGAGACCAGGTTTCGCGTGCTCAACGGCAGTTCCACAATCGACCGCTCGTTAATCTGCGCACCCACGTTCGCGTCCTCCGTGCTCAGCAGCGACGCATCTCCGCTCACCTCGACGGTGACACTCGCCTGGCCCACCTGTAACTGAACATTCAGTTCGGTTGTCTGCCCGACTGTCAAATTCAACCCCGCCTGCCGGTACGAACTGAATCCCTCCGCCTCCACCGTCAACACATACCCGGGGTTCGGCGGCAGCAGCGGAAATGCATACCGCCCGTCCTGGATCGTGGTCGCCTTCATCTCCAGACCGTGGCTTGGATTCGCCAGCGTCACTCTCGCATTAGGCACCATCGCGCCCGTCGAATCCGTCACCATCCCATTTAGCGATGCGTCCACCGCTTTCGCCTGTCCATACAGTAGGGGCGCCAGCCCGGCCATCAGCAGCCAAAGCACCAGCCCGCTGAATTTGCACATCCGCATTCTCGTTGTTCTCCTGTGATTCCGCCATACCCATGCGGCCCGGAATCTCACGTAACGGTTTTAGGCTGTGTGCGGGCTGTACAACAAGTTATGTAACGTGAAGTGACGGCGAGTGACGTTGCCGGTCACCCCAATTCACGTCGTGTAACGGTCAAACCCCCTTCCGTTCCGCTTTCGAGGATGGCTACCATCGGCAGTTGGTATTCACGATGCACACCGTACGCGCGCTTGTCGTAGCCGCTCTCTGCCTGCCGTTTGCGCGGGCCGTTGACCTCGATGCGCTGCAGCCAATCGCTCCTGCCGCGTCACTTGACAAGACAGACCGGGGCGTGGTTATTACCTGTCAGCCCGACAGCGGCAGTGCCAAAGGTGAGCAATCCCGGCTGGCCATCGAATTCCTCGCGCCCGACCTCGTACGGGTTCGCGCCGGCTTCCGCTCCGAACTCCCGGACGTTCGCTCGCGTGCAATAAGCAAGGAAGACTGGCAGCCGGTCGCCTGGACCCTCCAGGAAACGCCCACTCTCATAACTCTTAAAACGTCCGCGCTCGCGGTCGTCGTTCATCGGTCACCTTTGACAATCGATTTCGTCAACCCGATCACCGGCGCGATTCTCAATTCCGATTACCAGCCCATGGCCTTCGACCCCACGTCCTCCGCACTCGCCGTCCGCAAAAAGCTCGGCATGGAGGAGCACTTCTACGGACTCGGGGAGAAAGCATTTCCCCTCGACAGACGTCGCGGCCGCTTCACTATGTGGAACACCGACGCGTATGGCTACAAAGAAGGTACGGACCCGCTGTACCAGAGCATCCCGTTCTATATCGGTCTTCAGGACGGAATCGCTTACGGCCTCTTTTACGACAACAGCCATCGGTCCAGCTTCGATTTCGGCAGCTCGAGCGAGGAGTTCACAGTCTACACCGCCGACGGAGGCCCGCTCCGCTATTACTTCTTCGCCGGACCTTCCATGAAGAGCATCGTCGAGCGCTACACGGAACTAACGGGCCGGATGCCCATGCCGCCGCGCTGGGCTCTGGGTCACCAGCAAAGCCGTTACTCCTACTACCCCGATACCGAAGTCCTCAAGATCGCGCAGACCTATCGCCAACACGATCTTCCGCTCGACGTCATCCACCTCGACATCAACTACATGAACGGCTATCGCGACTTCACCTGGGACCCAAGAAAATTCCCCGACCCGAAGCGCATGACGTCGCAACTCGCGAACGAAGGGGTCAAAGTTGTAACGATCATCGACCCCGGCGTGAAGTATGATCCGCCGCACGATGGGCTTCACTACTCCGTGTTCGACGAGGGCGTCGCGAATGACTACTTCCTGAAGCGAGGCGACGGCAGAGTTTATGTCGGCAAGGTCTGGCCGGGCGATGCGGTATTCGTCGACTACACCAAGCCCGACGCCGCCAAATGGTGGGGTCAACTATTTCGCAGTTATGCGGATGCGGGAGTCGCGGGCATCTGGATGGATATGAATGAGCCGTCGGACTTCGTCGATCAAACCGGTAAAACGCAAATGGATGTCCGCTACAGCGACAACGGCCTCTGGACAAATCACGGTAAGAACCGCAATCTGTTCGCGCTGGAAGAGGCAAACGCCACCTACAACGGTTTGCGGTCGCTGCGTCCCAATCAGCGTCCGTATCTCATCACGCGAGCCGGGTTCTCCGGGATCCAACGCTACTCCACCATGTGGACCGGCGACAACACCGCCTCCTGGGACTCGCTCGCGCTCAGCCTGCCCATGTTCGAATCGCTCGGCCTTTCGGGTGAGTCCTTCGTCGGCTCCGATGTCGGCGGCTTTATCGGCCGATCGAACGCTGAGTTGTTGACGCGCTGGTATGAGGCCGCGCTCTTCTCGCCCATGTACCGCAACCACGCCGAGATGGGCGGCTACGATCATGAGCCCTGGCGGTTCGGCCCGTATTACGAGACCATCATTCGCAAGTACCTCAAGCTGCGCTACCGCCTGCTGCCGTATCTTTATACCGCGATCGAAGAATCACACCGGACCGGCATGCCTGTCTATCGCCCGCTGGTGCTCGAATATCAAAACGATCCGAACGTGCTCACGATTGAAGACGAGTTCCTGGCCGGACCTTCCCTGCTCGTCGCACCCATTCTCAAGCCAGACCAGTCGTCGCGCCGCGTCTACCTGCCCGCCGGTACTTGGTATGACTTCTGGAGCAACCGCCCGCTGCAAGGCGGCCGCATGATTGAGGTCGATGCCCCGCTTGACCGGCTGCCCATCTTCGTGCGCGCGGGGACCATTCTCCCGTTAGGTCCTGAAATGAATTATTCGTCCGAGAAGGCGCTCGATCCACTGAGCCTGATCGCATATCCCGATGCCAAGGGCTCCGCGCAAGGCTCGCTTTATGAAGACGACGGCATTAGTTTCGATTACGAAAGCGGCTCGCTTTTGCGCAGCCAGTTCATGCTGTCCGGAACCACCGCGCACGTCAAGACATCCGGAACCTACGCGGCTCCGAAACGCCGGGTCGTGCTCACACGAGCCGGGCTTCGGTCCCGACCTCAATTACGCCAAACTAATGCCCAGCTTTTTCAACTCTTCCGCGTAGTAGCGGCGGTGCAGCAGCTCGTATTCTTCGCCGCCTTCGATAATTTCGCGCTTCTGCGTCTTGATCTTCTGCCGCGCCGCCTTGTCGACCCGCTCTTCGAGGACCAGCAGGTCGGTCACTTCCTTCACCAGCGCCAGTCGCAGTTCGTTGGAATCCTTGCGTACTCGAAAATCGCGAGATTTCCGCATCGCCGCGACCAGCTTGTGTGACAGGTCATTGACCTTATCGCGCGACAGTTTCATGGATCGCCGCTGTCGCGCCCCGATGCCCGGATCACCTTCCGCTGGGCCAGCATTTGATTCTTCACGCGCCGGAACATCTCCTGATAAGAAACGTTCTCCCGCCGCATGTACTCGCTGTACTGCTCGAGCAGTTCGCGTACCTCTTCGTTCAGCCGGTCCTCAATCGATAAATCTTCCTCGATCGTCTGCGCGATCACTGCCCCGGCCACCGCCGGATTTGAGGTTTCAAAAGAACCAGGACTAAGACGGCGTACAAGCTCACCCGACATGTACGCGATAAATTCGCGAGCCAAGAGCATCCGAGCGTAGTGTAACAATTGCGCCCACCCGGCCCCAAAAGCGGCTCACCGAATGAACTGATCTATGTAGGCTTCCCCCAGACCGACCTGCACATAATGTTCCCGGCACATATCGATTTTTGTGAAGACGTCCTCGAAGCCCGTGTGGCGGCCTTCTTCATCGACGTAGTACATACACCCGGAGATGTTGAAGAATGTGATCATCTCCTCCACATCGGCATCGACGACCAGCGTATGTGTCTCGCCCGGCGGCTCAAACACGTAGTCGCCCGCCGCGCGATCCAATCATGTTCCAGATAGCGCCACGATCCCTTAATCACATACCCATGCACGGGGGCCGGATGCCGGTGCCGGCTCAGCACACCGGCCCGGCGCACGCGCAGCAGGTTGCACCATTGCCCGTTCAGAGTATTCAACATGAGCGGCCGGAACCATACATTCGGCGCTTGCGGCACCCACACGCGTTCGTCTTCCGGAAGGCCGTCGTAACGATTTGCTCCGGCGAGTGCGGATGCGTCGTATACTCTGACTCACTTGCTCGCTCCTTTAGGCGACCGAATATCCGCCGTCCACCGGCACGATCGCACCTGTCATGAACGATGCGGCATCGCTCGCCAAGAATAACACCGGCCCCGCGACTTCCTCCGGAGTGCCCCATCGCCCAGCGGCGTCCTCGAAACCAACGCTTCGGATCGCTTCGCATCGTCCTGCAAATCCTGGGTTAAGCCGCGTTGTGATCCAGCCGGGAGCCACAGCGTTGACGCGAATGCCATCCTGCGCCCACGCAATCGCGAGCGACCTGGTCAATTGCGCGACACCGCCTTTACTCGCGCTATACGCCGGGACGCGCGCGCCGCCAAAGAAGCTCAACATCGACGCGACGTTCACAATGCAGCCGCGCGCTTCCTGCAATCTCGAGTGCGCCGCCATGCACATCCGCATCGCGCTGTCAGGTTCACATCCAGCACTTCGCGAAACACCGCAAGATCGAATTCCTGATCGCGCCGTATGATGCCGGCGGCATTCACCAGTACGTCAAGACGATCCACCGGAGCCAGCACCTGCTCTACGTCCTCGGCGCTCGTGACATCCAATGGCACGCTACGAATTGCGGGATCGAGCGGTTCCTCTGACGGGAGACCCGCGGCCAGCACACTCGCGCCTGCCCGCAGGAAGGCATGGGCTACCGCGCGCCCGATTCCGCTCGTTCCTCCGCTGACCAACACAGTTTTCCCCGCAACGGAGAACATCGCTTTCATTGTGTACGCTTAGCTGCCACCCTTCATAATATGGATGTGCGCCTCGCTGTTGCCGCCCTGCTCTTTTTCGCGCTTCAGGATTGGCAAGCGGGCATGCTCCATCTGCAGAACCAACTGCGCGCGCGCCATCAATTAGCGCCGCTGCACTGGTCCGACGATCTCGCGCAAAAGGCTCAGCAGTGGGCTGACCGTCTGCTGGCTACAGGAGAATTTCGTCACGATCCGAGCCGCCACGGGCAAAATCTCTTTGCGGTAAGCAACGGAAACGCAACGGCCGAGTTCGTCTTTAACGCCTGGGCATCCGAAGCTTCTTCCTACAACTACGAAACAAACACCTGCTCCGACGTTTGCGGCCATTATACGCAGATCGTCTGGCGTGACACCACCGAGATCGGCTGTGCCGTCGCGCGCGACTCACGCCGCGAAGTCTGGGTGTGCGATTACAATCCACCCGGCAACATTAACAATGCCCGCCCTTACTGATGCGCCGGTACAATCAGCCTCAGAAATATAATTTCAACGCCAGTTGACATTGTCTGGGGCCGACGGCAGTGTAGTTAATCACGCCGAAATTGGGATCGCCGACCAGCGTGTCGGGCGTACCGAATACAGGATGGTTGAAGGCATTCTCGGCCTCCAGGCGCAATTCGAGCTTCAAGTCTTCGTCCTTTGTCGATAATCCAAATTCCTTCATGAGAGAGAGGTTGGCCGAGAAGAAGAATGGAGTGCGCACGCTTCCTACGCTTCGGGGCGCGTTTCCGATCGTGTAGGCGGCGGGAATTTGAAAGACGCTCGGATCAGCAAAGTAGTTGTTGATCCAGTTCGATTCAGGTCCACCGCTTCGCGTTGGCGTACCGGTCAAGTTCGGCCGCTGCGGTCCGTACGTCCATATAGGGTTACCGCCATTCTCGACCGTAAACTGCAGTGGGAACCCGTCGTGGATGGTCCAGACGCCGGCCGTTTTCCATCCGCTGAGCACGAGTTCGACCGGGCGCGGCATGTTGCTCAGAAACGCTCTCCCCCGACCGATCGGCAGATCGTACGAGTAATTGAATTTCAACTGAGAAGCAATGTCGAATGTGGAGAGCCCGCGCTCCAGCCACCGTTTGTTCGGATCCTGCAAAGCTATGCCCGAATTGGGGCCATAACTTGCCAGCCAACCGACATTCGTGTCATACATTGACGAATCGTCGATCGATTTCGACCAGGTGTAATTTGCCGAGAGTTGCAATCCATTCGAATAGCGCTTGGCCACGCTGATTTGCAGGGCGTTGTAGATCGAGTCGGCAACCGGCGGCTCGTCCGTGGTCACACTCGTGAACTGTGGATATGGCAACAGCAGTTGGAAGGCTTGAATCGTTGGGCTGGAAAGAACGCTGTTGGCGTACTGAGGGCCCGTGAGGAGCGGCGCAAACGGGTTTGTGACGTAGTTGCCGAGATTGCCGATCTGATCCGGAGTCAGCTTCTCGATTTGCGGACCCAAGGTGTCAAAGTTATTCCCACCCGCTAAATAGAGATGCGTTCCCTTTTTCCCGACGTATTCCAGATCGAGCACGGTATTCCATCCCACCTCGCGTTGAACGCCAAAGCTCCAGCTTTGCTCATACGGTGTTTTCGCCGCCGCGGTTGTGCGGAGTGGTCCGATAGCTCCATAGCCGATGTCGTTCAACAAGCCGAGCGAACTGCCCGTCGGTGCAATCAAGCCATTGGGGAAAGGATCACTCAAATGAAGATATGGCGTAGCGCCATCGTTGTTGTACGTCGTAACCACGTTCGTGTACTGGTTGAAGCCCTGCGATCCGTAGCTCAGAAGACCATTCGCTCCGGAGCGTGTCTGGTCATAGTAGATACCGTATCCACCGCGAATGACTGTTTTCTTATCGAGTAAGTAAGAGAACCCGAAGCGTGGTTGAAAATCTTTCCAGTCAGTCGCCCAATCGCTGCGCGTATTGGAATTTGTGAACACTTCGCCGCCAAGCAGCGCGCGCGTTACACTCTGCTGAGTGATTGGATCCACGTAGGAGATGCTGCCGCCGTTGAGAGGGCTAGTGACGTTCGGATCGAACCAGTTCATGCGGTTGTGACGCTCGGTTCTGGGCAAAGAGACGTCATACCGAAACCCCAAATTCAAGGTCAGCTTGGGAAACACCTTCCAGTTGTCCTGAACAAATCCGGCGTATTGGAAGTTTTCTGTCGCTGGACTGAATTGGATTTCGTAATATCCCCCAGGACCCATCATCTGGCCCATCATGAAGCTGGCCATGCCGTCGCCGCCGCACTGGGTGATGTCAGAGACGGGGCACTGGGAACTGGCCGTACTGTCGAAATTGAAGTAGCCGAGCGGCGCGTTGGTCTGAATGTAGTTTTGCTGATGCAGCCGGCCCTCAAAACCAAACTTCAACTCATGGTTGCCGTGAATCTTGGTCAGAAGTTCCGTCAACTGGCCAGTATCCTGGCCCTGCCTGTAATTGCCGTAAGGATCTTGCCCGATAGTCGTGAAACTTGCGGAATAGTATCCACTGCCAATGAACATCGCAGGAACACCCAGAAAGCCGTTCGAGTATAAATACGACGGGAAGCCGAGCGTAGCAAGAGGATTTGCATTCTGGCTGCTGTTGTAGGCGTCAATGTGCTCCGTGCCACGCGTGAACCCGAGCGTACTGGTTAATATGACGGTGGGGCTGAACGTGTGAGTGTCATTGATCGCGAACACGTGCGCGGAACTCTGGTTGGGCCCGCTGCCACACGGATCCGTGAAGTTCTTGAAGCAGTTAAATGGAGTCGAGTGGTCCCAACCTTGAGAGTATTTGAAGGTAATTAAGTTCTTGTCGCTGAATCGATGATCGATCCGTATGTCGAACTGGTCGCTGCTCGATGCGGTCGCGCCGGATGCGATCCAGTTGTCGTAGATACTGCCGCCCGCGATGTTGGGTGCTGGAAAAAGATTCATCAGCTTCTGGGCGACCGGGTCGATTAAGTTTCCCGGAACCTGCGGTAGCTGATAAGAAGTGCCATTCAGATTGGGATTTCCAGGACTGACATAAGTCGCCAGGTTATCGAATGGAATAAAAGCGCTACGGTATGCGCCAGCGGGTCCGTTCGCCGGCGTCTGGAAGGTGCCGGAATACGGATCGTAAAGCTGCCCTGCGATTACGCTGCACAGGCCGGTTGTGTCAAAAGCGCCGCCATTGGCAGCACACAGTTCGCCGAAGTCGCCGGTGCGTTCGGCGGCGCTTGGGACGCCAGCCTGGTAAGTGCTCATGCTCGAAGAACGTGTGCCATCCCAATCGAAAAAGAAGAAGGTCTTGTTCTTGAAAATCGGGCCCCCGATTGTCCCGCCGTAATTATTACGATGGACCGGCGGAATGGGAACCCCGTTCGCATTGTTGAACCAGTTATTCGCGTCCGTGATCTGATTGCGGAGGAAATCGTAGCCACTGCCGTGGAAGGCGTTGCCGCCGGACCGCGTGATCATGTTCACGACCGACGCTCCGGAGAATCCATATTCGGCGCTGAAATTGGTCTGCTGGACTTTGAATTCATCGACTGCTTCGGCGGACGGTGTATAAGTGACCTGGGTCACGCCGCCATTTGGCTCGAAGTTTGTAATCGAAGCGCCGTCCAGGAGGATATCCGCACTGGCGCCACGGCTGCCGTTCGAGACGAAATTCGTTCCCGTATCGCCGACCGAGTTCGTATCGCTCATGTTGTTGATACCGGGGCCCAGCGCAACGAAGTCCAACACGTACCGGTCGACGAGCGGCAGATCATTGATGAACCGGCGATTAACCACCTGGCCCGTGACGGCGTCTTCGGTTGCAAGGGCCTGCTCCTCGGATCGCACCTCTACCGACTGCTGCGCTCTCGCAATTTTCAAGGTGACGTCGGCGGTGGCATTCTCGCTCACGTCTACCCGGACATTCGTCCGCACTTCCTTTTCGAATCCGGGCATTTCGACGGAAACGGAATACAACCCTGGAGGGATTGCCGTGAACAGGTAACGTCCACTCTTGTCGGACGCTGTTGTGAACTGATAGCCTTTTTGCTGATCTAGCAGCGAGACCTTGGCAGCCGGCACGATTGCGCCCGCGGGGTCGGTTACTAGTCCACTTACTGTTCCGAAGTAGCCCTGAGCGAAAAGGGCGGCCGGAACTGCAAGCAGCGCCGCGCAGAGCAGACGCAACAGCGCCCGGTAGCGTTTATGACTTTCACATCCTGAACCGGCTACGCTCATGATCGCGTCCTCCCACCTCGCATGTGACGTAAGTAGCTAAACTAAATCACACTCGGTTGGCGCTGTCAAGGCGCAAGCTTTCGCAGGAAATCGGTCAGCTTGGGAGCTTGCTGGTGTCCCAGCCGCCGCCGACCGCGCGGATCAGCAGCACAGTAGCATCCATGCGACGGCGGAGGATGTCAACCTCGGTACGCTCGTTAGTGAGCGCGATGGTCTGCGCGGTGATGACTTCGAGGTAAGTAACCAATCCGCCTTTGTAGCGGTTGAGCGATAATTGCAGCGAGTTTTGCGCTGCCAGCGTCGCTTCATGTTGCTTCGCTTGTTCGTGCTCGAGAACGCGCAGCGTGGCGAGGTTATCCTCTACCTCTTGAAACGCGGTCAGCGCGGTCTGTCTGTAGTTCGCGACATCCGCATCGTAGGCGGCCTGCGCATCTTCGACCTGGGCTCGGCGTCTGCCCGCATCGAAGAGCGTTTGCAGGACGGATGGTCCAACGGCCCAGTAACGCGCAGGCCAGGTAAACCAATTCACGATGTCGCCCGCTTGCAAACCGCCTTCCGCGCTGATCAACAGATCCGGGAAAAAGGCGGCGCGCGCGATACCGATCTGCTCATTCGCGGCAGCCATCGTACGTTCGGCAATCGATACGTCCGGGCGGCGTTCAAGCAGCAGCGAAGGAACGCCCACTGGAACAGCGGGAGGCGCAACGTTCAGCGGTTGCGGCGTGATGTGGAAGCCTTCGGGAACCTGGCCGGTCAATACAGCAATGGCGTGTTCGTATCCGGCGCGCGCCGATTCGAGATCCATGTCCTGCGCCTGCGTTTGATCGAGCTGGGTCTGTGCTTGCGCCACTTCCGCTTTGGATGCGACGCCGCCCTCGAAGCGGTTCTGGGTCAACTGGAGAGCACGTGCGTAGGCCTGGACGTTATTGTCGAGAATCTGCTTTTGGGCATCCAGCGCCCGCAACTCAAAGTAATCCACTGCAAGATCCGTTTGCAGCTCTAAGCGGACGCTTTCGACATCTGCGGCCGACGCTTGAAACTGCTCGCGCGCGGCGGTGATCGATCGGCGGACTCTGCCCCAGAGATCGGCATCGTACGACGCAGAGATGGGGAGCGCAAACTGTCCGTACTGCGCCCCGAGAATGCCGACCGTGGTGGCCGCGGAGTTGCGCTGCGAAGTGATGCCGGCGCCGGCAGTAACTGTCGGAAAAAGAAACGATCGGTTGTACTGGATCGCGGCGCGGGCTCTCCGGAAATTAGCTTCGGCGACCTTCAGCGTCTGGTTCGCGGCCGGCACTTTGGCTTCGAGGCCGCTCAGTTCGGAGTCTTGAAACAGCTGCCACCAATCGCCGCGCAACTGACTGTCGGCGGGATTGGCCGTCTTCCATCCTGGAGTGTTCTCAAACGCCGCAGGCGGCTGCTCACTGAAGGAAGGCGCGGCGGGTACGGCCGGTTTTGTATATTTCGGACCGACCGTACACGCAGAAAGAAATACTAGACTGCACAACGCAGCAATTAGACCAACACTCTTCATGATTGCTTGATTACGTTTACCTGTTCGCCGGACGTGATGGAGTCGCTTGGGTTGACGACTACCTGATCGTCTTTGCCGATGCCGGAGAGGACCTCGACGCTCTCACCGAAGTCGCGCCCTAATGTCACCGGAACAAGCTGCGTCTTGCCATCCTTCACGATGGCGACGCGCAATCCCTCTGAGCGGAACAGCAGGGCATTTGACGGAATGACGACCGCCTCGCGACGTCCCGGCAAACTCAAGTGCACGGAGGCGTAGGAGCCCGGTAAGAGCTCACCGGACGGATTCTTCACATCCACTTCGACCAGCAAGGTACGGGAAGACGGATCAATGGCATTCGCGTTGCGAACGATGCGCCCTTGATATTGTTTCCCGGGGTGTTCAGCGACTGTGACAGTGGCCAACGCGCCCGGTCTTGCGGCGCGGCTATCGGTCTCGGGAACGCTGACGTAGACGCGCAATTCCGAGATCGCCGAGAGATGGAACAGTTCCTTGCCGGGTGCGTTTGCGCCCGAGTCAATGAGAGAACCGACGTCGATGTTGCGCGCCGTCACGACACCATCGAAGGGTGCGAACACTTTTTCAAACGAGACGAGTTGTTCCAGACGCTTGACGTTGGCCTGCGCTGCAGCGACGGCCGAGGTCTGCGCAGCGGCATTTTGCACCGCGTTGTCCACGTCCTGTTTGGCGACCGAATCCGTTTTGAAAAGGTTCGTATAGCGCTCGGCTGTGATCTGGGCAAGTTTCTGGTTCGCCTGAGCGGTTCGGAGATCTTCCTGCGCCTGTGCCAATTGCTGGTCGACCTCGGGGCTTTCGATAGTCGCCAATAACTGCCCGGCTTTCACGCGGCCGCCGATATCGACGTACCACGCTTTGAGATATCCGCTGGTTCGCGCCCAGATCGGCGTATCGACAAAAGCCTGCATGCTGCCCGGCAGGAGCAACTCCTGATTAGCCGAGGTGACGGATGGCGTGATGACCTGCACCGATTCGGTTGCCAGGGAATTGGTGCTTTGGCGGAGCCTCGTGTCGGCCTTCGCACGCGATTGAATGCCGGAATAGATGAAGACGCCAAGCACGGCGGCGGCCAGCAGGAGAACGATGCCAACACGCCGGAGCGAGCCTGTGCCCTTTGCGCCCGGTGTTTGACCTGTGACCCCGGGCGTCATCGATTGCTGCTCTGTGATCATCTTCTGTGGATCTTCCATATGTCAGACATGAAGCGGTCTACTCTCGGCTGAAGTGGTGGTGCCGGTTTCCTCCGGCTTGCGTGAGGCGTGCAGGAGGCTGAACACGGCAGGTACAAAGAACAACGTGGCGACGGTCGCGCAGATCAGGCCTCCGATGACGGCGCGGCCCAGCGGCGCGTTCTGTTCGCCGCCCTCGCCCAAACCCAGCGCCATCGGAACCATACCGATGATCATCGCGAGAGCGGTCATCAGGACCGGGCGGAAACGCGTGGATCCAGCTTGCAGAGCGGCCTCTAGCGGATTGCCGTGACCGGCGAGCTGATCCTTGGCGAAGGAGACGACCAGGATGCTGTTTGCGGTCGCGACGCCCATACACATGATGGCACCCATCAGGGCGGGAACGCTCAGGGTTGTATGCGTCAGAAACAGGAACAGAATGATGCCGGCCAGCGCGGCCGGAAGCGCCGTGATGATGATGAACGGATCCAGCCACGACTGGAAGTTCACCACGATGAGCAAATAGATCAGGACGATGGCGCCCATCAGTCCGCCGAGCAGTCCGATGAAGGAGTTGTGCATCGTTTCGTACTGTCCCTTTAGAGTGATCTCCGACGCTTTGGGCAGATATTTTTTGTTGGCGGCAATGATGTTCTGAATATCGTGGCCAACCCCGCCGAGATCGCGATCCTGTACGTTGCCGTAGATATCGATGGTCGGCATGATGTTGTAATGCGTCACAACCGCGGGGACGATATCGCGCGAGATGTCGGCAAGATCGCCCAGGATCTCAGGCTGCTTCTCGCCGCTGCCGGATATGGGCGTGTTTTGCAGGTCTTGCAAGGACTGCACGTCGTACTGCGGTGTTTGCACGGCGACGCTGTAGTTCACGCCGTTCTGCGGATTGAGGAAGAACGTCGGCTGGGTCTGGAAGCTGCCGCTGAGCGACACGAGCAGGTTGCGCGCGACATCGTTTTGCGTGAATCCGCTCTCGGCGGCCTTGGTCCTATCGATCGTTAAATGCAATAGCGGCGAGTCGAAGGCCTGATGCACGTGTAAATCGGCGGTTCCTGCGACCTGCTTCAATTGCGGCAGCAGGCGGTCCGCAAAGGCTTTGTTCGCTTCCGCATTGCGGCCCGCGATCTCGACATCGAGCGGAGCCGGCAAGCCGAAGTTCAGAATCTGGGTGATGATGTCCGCCGCCGGCATATAGAAGGTCACGCCGGGAAACTCACGCGGCAACTTGGCGCGGAGCTCGCGTACATAGTTCGCCGTCGGGCGGTGATGCTCATTCAGCGAGACCAGAATGTCGGCGTCCGCCGCGCCAATCTGGCCGGAGTTGCTGTACGTCAAATTGATGGAGCTGTAGGGAAGTCCGATGTTATCCAGCACCGATGCGACTTCACTCTTCGGAATGGTTCGGCGGATTGCGTCATCCACCAGATCAGACAGGCGGGCGGTCTCCTCGATTCGGGTTCCGGTTTTAGCGCGGAAATGCAATCGGAACTGCCCGGTGTCGCTGGTCGGGAAGAAGTCCTGTCCTAGGAGTGGGAGCAGCAATCCGGTAACCAAGCAAACCAGCACGAATACCGGAACGAATATCGCGCGCCGGAAGACCAAGGCCGTCAGTAAACCGTCGTAGTGCATGCGAACGCGATTAAAGCTGCGTTCGAAGGAACGCTGGAAGAGCACGAACGGATTGCGCGTACGGGCCGCATGGTGCTTGGCCCGCAGCAGGTACATCGCCAGGGTTGGCACCAGGGTACGCGACAGAACGTAGGATGCGAGCATCGCGAACACGACCGCTTCCGCGAGCGGAACGAAGAGGAACTTCGCGACACCGCTCAAGAAGAACATGGGGAGGAAGACGATACAGATACACAACGTGGACACAAGGGCGGGAACCGAGATTTGGGCGGCGCCCTCAAAGATCGCGTCCTTCAGTGGCAGTCCTTCTTCCAGGTGACGCTCGATGTTCTCGATCGTCACGGTCGCGTCGTCGACGAGGATGCCGACCGCGAGCGCCAAACCGCCGAGCGTCATGATGTTGATCGTTTCGCCGAGCGCGCTCAAAACGCAGATTGAAGTCAGGATCGAGAGCGGAATCGAGATCGCGATGATCAGAGTGCTGCGCCAGCTCCCGAGGAAGATGAGGATCATCAAGCCGGTGAGTGCGGCGGCAATCACCGCTTCGCGAATAACGCCATTGATGGCGGCCCGAACGAAGATCGACTGATCCGATAAGGGCTGGATCTTCAACTGCGGCGGTAACGAGGCTGCCGGCTTTAGGCAGTAGCTCCTTGACGCCCGCCACGACATCGAGAGTCGACGCGCGGCCCGATTTCAGGATCGATACCAGGACGCCGCGACTGCCATCCTGCTTGACGATGTTGGTCTGCGGCACGAATCCGTTGCGCACGTTCGCCACATCGCGCAGGTAAATGGTCGAATTGCCGACAACCTTTATGGGGAAGTCGTTGAACTGCTCCACGCGCGTGGGGCTCGCGTTCATGTCGACCTGATACTCGAACTGACCAATCTTGGCGGTCCCGGAGGGCAGAATCAGATTCTGGTTGGCAATGGCGTTGGTCACGTCGGTCGGGCCGACGCCCTTCGCCTGCATTTCAGCCGGGTTCAGATCGATCATCATCTCGCGCTGCTTGCCGCCGTATGGGTACGGCACGACCGCGCCGGGCACCGTGACGAGCTGTGTACGCAAGAAGTTCAGCGCGATATCGTTCAGGTCCTGTTCCTGGAGGCCTTTACCGGAGAGGCCAAGCTGGAGAATCGGCACGCTGGACGCGTTGTATGTGAGGATCAGCGGCGGGACTGTACCGGGAGGCATCTGCCTCAGAATGCTTTGGCTGACGGCTGTGACCTGGGCAACGCCGGTGGTGACATCTGCGTAGGGCTGCAAGTAAAGCTTTACTACCGCAATGCCGGGGAGCGTGGTGGATTCAATGTGTTGAATGTCGTTGACGGTGGTCGTGAGTACCCGCTCGTAGACGGTCGTGATGCGGCCGTCCATCTGTTTCGCATCAAGACCGGTGTAGTTCCAGAGTGCTGCGATGACCGGGATATTGATATTGGGGAAAATATCCGTGGGCGTTCGGAGGATGACGATCGGGCTCAGGATCAGGATGACGAGCGCGAGGACAATGAACGTGTACGGCCGGGTTAATGCAATTCGAACGATCCACATGCCAGTACTTCAGTCGATAATTTACGGTACGCTTAAGTTTCGAAAAGTTGAAGCCTGAATGAGCTTTTCTGACTCGAATAAAGCGAATGCCGCACAAGGCCAGTAATCTTCCGGGGGCCAGCCTAACGCTTTCGAAGGAGGCGGGAGAAGACACATCCCAGCGCGGCCGTGGCCGTCCACGGGACGAAGATGCGCGGTCCCGAATTCTGATTTCGTCGTTGGAAGTACTGGAAGAGGTCGGGTTTCTGAATACGACCACCGAAGCGATCGCGGAGCGCGCCGGAGCGAGTAAAGCAACGATCTACCGCTGGTGGCCAAACAAGGCGGCCGTCCTGATTGAGGCGCTGCGCGAGGAGGTCGCACAGGAGAATCCGTTCCCAGATAGCGGCGATCTGCGGCAAGACGTGCATGACCAGCTGCGAAAGTTCGTTGAACTGCTCACCAGCCGCCGCGGCCGTATTTTCCAGGCGTTTATAGCGGCTTCGCAGAGCGATCCGGAAGTGGCGGAAGCGTTCCGTTCGGTGTGGATCCGGCCGCGCCGCGAAGAGGCGCAGAGGGTGCTGCGAAAACATATTGCGGCAGGACGTCTCGCGGCGGATACGGACCTGGAAGTGGCAATGGACCTTCTCTATGGGCCGATTTACTTTCGCTTGCTGCTCGGACACGCGCCGCTCACGATGGAGTTTGCGGCGGCGACGGCCAATGCGGTTTTACGTTCATTTCGCGGTAGCGGCATTTAGCTTCGAAGCAAAGAGCAAGAAGACTAAAGCGGCTGGCGAATACCCGCCGGGATCGGGTTGCGTGAATACTCCCGAGAGTGGATCCATTTGCTGCCGGAATTCTCCTTCGCGCACGATTGCGTCGCACCACCGCCGCATGAGTTCTTGCAATTCGCGATGCTCGCCGTAGTAGCTCATCCAGCGAGGCGCCCGTAATGCGGTGAGCGACTGTGATGCGCCGCCCCACGAATTACGCGGGATCGGCCGAACGAACCTGGGATCGTTCAACGCGACGCTCGGGAACGGATACTTAGCCCAAAATGCGTCCGGGTTGTGAATTTGCCGGGACCACACAGCATCGAAGATCCGCCGGTCGCGTTCACTTTCGGCGCGCAGAACATGCTCGCCTAATACCCGGATCATGGCCACCGAGCGCACACGCACGAAGCGGTTGTTTGCATCGAGATCGTAGAACGCGGTGTCGTCAGCGCAGTAGAGTTTCTCAATGATGGCGGTCCTGATCCGTTCGGCATCGGCCAGCCATTGGTCTGCTTCCGACCTTTTGTGTAACGCGCGAGCCATTGCCGCCAACGCCACACGCGCCCCGTACACAGTTGCCGACAGATCCGGACAAAGCCGCGGCAATCCGCTCACGGCTGCACATTTCCGGGCGTCTCCATCGGGACAGCCATTGGGCACGCCATCCCAGCGCGGGCTGTTGTCCATGCCCGTGTCGTAGGTGCAGAAACCCTCAACGAGTCCCGTCTTGCGGGTGTCTCGGTATTGGCGCAACCACGCGTCCCAACGACTACAGGCATGGTACGCGGTTTCGAGAAATTGTTCGTCGCCGAGCAGGCGCGCCAATTCCCAAGCAGTCGCGGCGATCGGGACGACCATTTGGATCTGGCCGAAGCCGACGCCGGTCATCTTGATAGCCGCCGGCAACTGGCCATCCGGTCGCTGTAACGCGAAGAACGCGAGATGACTGTTGCGTGCAATCTCGTGCGCGTTGTCGAGCATAGCCGCGTAGACGAGGCTCTCGTGCGGGCCGCACTCTTGCCAGATGCCGCGATAGGTACTGCCTTCCCACAAGACAGGTTTATCGAACGATGGCAGGGGATGCACGTTGTTTGCGAGGACGCGCAGCGCGGCGTCCCAGGTCCGCTGCCATGCCGGATCCGAAAATCGAGGGCGCAGTACCGGGAGAGCAGCCGCCATGTTCTGCAGAAATGCTCGCCGGCTATGGAGTTTCAATCTCAAAGATCATAGATTACGCTCCCGAGAAACCGCAAAGCGGCCGTCGCCCGTGCCCTCAGGCGGCTTCGTCGAGGAGTTCCGCCTGGTATTTGGCGACGAAGCGCGGTTCCATTTCGTCCAGCGTTCGCTTGATTTGGCTCAGTGAAAATTCGGACCCAAATGCCGGCGGTACGAACTGATCCGCTTTGCCAGCAGAGACTGCGGCGGCGTAGGCGGCGGCTGTTTTCTTCAGACGGATACGGGTCTCGCGCTCACGTTCGTTCTGGAGAGTTGTCAAGGCCAGCAGATCCTTCTCGAGTGCGCGGCGCAGTCTCGATTCCTGGAGCTGCAAATTGCGAAACTGCTTCTCGTAGGCGAGGAACACTTCCGTCTCGAGCATCACGGAGCGCATCTCGGCGTCCACATCTTTATAGAGATCACCGAGTTTGGCGCGGCCGATGGCGTACAGGCCGGCTTCGAGCGCGGAAATGCGACTCAGCCGCCAATTGGTATCCGCGACGCGCTGAACCAGTTCCATTTCGGCGGGGCCAACGGGTTTGAAGCGGGAGCGATAATTTTCAATGTGCTGGGCGTACAGTTCGGCGTCTTCGTTCGGCATCAGGACAGTGCGGCCCGTCAATCCGGTTTTGAGAGCGTTCTTGCTCGCGATGGCTTTGCCGTCGAGCGTAATCGGGCCGGTCGACTTCTGAGCATTGGCCTGGTTGGCTTTCATCTGTGCCGCGGTAGACATATGGGTTTGGAACTCCTTCGGGAAATAGAAAAGGGCCGGATGGCGCATGACAGCGCTCCGGCCCTTTTCGTTTTAAGAACCGCGCAAAACGGGCACCAATCGCCCTTTGCGCTTGCTAAAAATCCGCGCAAAACGGGCACCGATCGCCCTTTGCGCTTTTCGTTAAAAACTCTAGCACAGCGTTCCAAGCGATTCCTTGGAAGTTGTTGATTCTCCGGCGAATATAGCTTGTGACCGCGTTTCGGCCGGGATGAAAAAGAAGGCCGGCCCGATTGATGCCTACGGGCCGACCGCGTCAGTAACCGAGGTCTCGTAAACGGGCTGACTCTAGAAGTAAAGCTTCGCGCCGAATTGGAAGACTCGGGGATCGTAGGTGCTTGTCACCTGCCCGAAGTTGGAGCTCGGGAAGGAGGTGCTTACCCCATTGAACTGGGTGTGATTGAACGTGTTGAACGATTCAATTCTCAGCTCAAACTTCGATCCACGCTGTTCGCTGATCACGAAGTCCTTGAAGAGCGAGAGATTCCAGTTTTCGCGGCCGGGGCCGCGCAACGCGTTCTTGCCGAGGTCACCCCAGGCGCCCACGACCGGGACTGCGAATCCGCTTGCGCTGATCCATTGCCCGACGGTGTGCGGCTGCGAAACCGAGCCGACCACATTGGGACGGTTGGTTGCATCCGGGAGCCCATTCGAAGACTGAGATCCACTCAGCGTGATGGGAAGGGGCAGTCCGCTTTCCGCCGTAACGATACCGGAGAGTTCCCAGCCGCCAATGGTCGTTTTGACCAGGTGATTGCTGGCATTCCGGAAGAAGGGCAGATTGTAAACGAAGTTCGCAACAAAAACGTGGGTGCGATCGAAGTTGCTCGGGCCGTAGTCGTAGTTGCGATTGTAAGGATCGGAGACGCTTGTCAGGTCGCCGTTGTTGGTCCCGAAGACCGGGTCCATTGACTTCGCATAGGTGTAAGCCGCCTGGATGGTGAAATCGCTGCGAATCTGCGACCGCAATTCGATTTGCAAGGAATTGTAGTGCGAGTTTTCAGCATCTTCCGACACCTTGATAGAGCCGAAGCCGCTGTACGGCACGACCTGGTTGTATGAGGTCACCTTGTTGATGATGTTCGCCAGTTCACTCTGGTCCGGCAGGTTGCTTTCCCGATAGTCGTTCAGGTGGCGTCCCTGATTGCCCACATACGCGGCACTCAACACCGTGCTGTTGGCAAGCTGGTGCTGGATGCCGAAGCTGTAGTCGAACACTTCCGGCGGGGAGTAGTCGTTTCCGGCAATTCCCGTAATTGACGATACGGTCACCGGCGCTACCAGAGTCGTCCCATTCGAAATACCCGTGTTCGGGTTCGACATCAGGACGTTGCTGAACGTAACGGTCGTGCTGAACGGTACGTTGGCTCCGCCGTTGTACCGATCATTGCCTTCCACACGCTCATAGTTGATGCCGAAGCCGCTGCGGATAACAGTTTTGCCGTTGCCGAAGACGTCATAAGCGAAGCCGACGCGAGGTCCGAAGGTCGCCCAGTGATTGTCCACCAGACCGACCGGAACGCCATTCTTGCCCTCGAGTCCAATTCCATTCAGGTAGAACTGATATCCCTGCAGGACGGGATTCGGGCTGGTTCCAAATGCGGCGGCCGGGGTGAGCGCGGTATTGATCGCGTTACCGCCCGGCAGCAGAACCGCTGCGTTGGCGGGATTGTACAAGTTCGGGTAGAAGTTGGATCCGCGGTCGTTTTCTTCGTATGTGTGCGGAATGCCGTCCCAACGCAATCCGAGATTGAGGGTGAGTTTCGAGTTCACGCGCCAGTTATCTTGCGCATAGGCTGCATAGGACTTATTGTCCCAGCGGCCAGCATCCTGGACGCCCAGTTCTGTATAAGACGAGGCGTATCCCAGGAGGAAGTCGGCGATGTCGCTGCCTGTATAAGCGCCGTTGAAACCGAACTGGCCTTGCGTTTCGCCGAACAAGTCCTGGACCTTCTTGTACAAAGCCCAACTTGCGCCGAACTTGAACTGATGAGATCCCTTGGCCCAGGAAAGGTCATCGCGGATCTGGTAGTCATCCGCTTTGTTGTGCCAGGGGAAGCTCGAAATATCGAAGTTCGTGCCAGTGCCGCCCGAAAGCGTGATGTTCGGAATGCGGTCGAGGTTGTTTGGACCCGAGAACAATCTGGGCACGCTGTAGCCGGTCGGTGTACCGACCACGCCTTGCGGAATGATGCTGATGCGGTTGCCGTTGTAGTTGAAC
Source organism: uncultured Acidobacteriaceae bacterium (assembly GCA_963795905.1). Lineage (GTDB taxonomy): Bacteria > Acidobacteriota > Terriglobia > Bryobacterales > Bryobacteraceae > Bog-105. Next base: position 324,706 of record CAWCJG010000009.1, read on the forward strand.
GCGACTTCGTTGACGATGGTCGGACTGATCGTATACGTTGCGTGGACTACGCCGCTGTACGCGGGGTTCCCGAACACGTTTCCGATGGTCGGAACGTTATCGCCGCTCCACATAGTCGGGTTGAAGGTCTGGCTGACGGAATCGGCCACCCAGTGTCCAAACAGCCAGAACTTATCGCTGAAGCGTTGATCGATGCGCACAATCTCTTCGCGAACGTCAGTAGGAGCCTTGCTCGACCCGATGTACTGCGATCCGCTCGTCGGAGCCGGGAAGATGCCGGCCTTCAGCAGAGCCTGGGCATTGGGATCGAGCAGTCCAGCAGGGATGGCGTTGCCCGGAAACGCTTGGCCGGGCGTAAGGTTGTAGCTTTTCAGCTTGGCCAGGAGAGCGGGGTTATTCCCGATCTGAGTGAGGCTTGGAACCGTAATCGGCACCGAGGATGGGAAGGCACCGGAATACTCGCCAGGAAGCGGCACGGTCGTATTGAAGTTCGAACCGGGCTGCACCAGCTTGCGCCATTCCATGTTGTAAAAGAAGAATGTTTTGTCCTTGGTCTGGTTGTACAGCTTCGGGATGAAAACCGGACCGCCGACGTTGAAGCCGAAGGTGTTGGCGCGCAGTTCAGGGATCGGCACCGAGCGCGCTCCGCTCGGCGTGCGGCCGACGGAATTAGTGAAGTAGCTCACGGCATCGAAGTCGTCGTTGCGGATGAACTCCCAGGTGGATGCATGAAAATCCTTGGTGCCGGACTTGAACACGAGCGTGAAGATCGCTCCGGACGACAAGCCGTATTCGGCACTGTAATTCGAGGTGTTGGCGCGGAATTCGCCAATTGCGTCGATGGAAGGCAGAATGCTGATGTTGCCGGAGCCGCCGCGATCGAGGTCCTCGCCGCCGTCCACCATATATAACTGGGCGGATTTGCGGGTACCGTTGAAGCTGACGTTGTTATCGCCGCTGACAGCAGTGGGCGCCTGGAAATCCCCCTGGTTGCCCGACGCTCCCGGAATGAGGGCCGTTAGTGAGTAGACGCTCCGGCCGTTGGTTGCCAGATCGGTTACCTGCTTACCGGTGATGACGTCGCTGATCTCGCTCGAGTCCGACTGAATCTTGATGGGTTCGGCCTCAACGGTAAGCGTTTGCGTGGTCGATCCAACCTCGAGTGGGAAATCGATGCGAACGCGGTCTCCCACGTTCAACACGACATCCTTACGCTCAGCTGAACTGAATCCCGATGCCTCGGCTTTTACGACATAAGTGCCGTTGGTGAGGTCGGGTACGACATACTGACCAGCGCCATTGGACTGTATAGTACGGCTCTGTCCAGTGCCATTGTCGGTAATTGTGATGGTTGCGTTGGGTACGGCGGCGCCGCTAGGGTCGGTCACCGTGCCAACGATCGTTGCCTGTTGCGCTAGGGCTACTGAGGCGAACCCCAGCAATCCTATCGAGACTAACAAGAAGTGAAGCACTCTTCGTATTGATTCCACGTTCTCTTTCTTTCTTGGAGGTTCAACGCCCCTGCATCACGGCGGAAAGCCGCAGACCCTTGCAGTTGCGTTTAGTTCTCGAAGGAGTGTAAGTGAAGCAGCGAAGCGGACAAAAGGACAATACGGCACTCTACGGAGAAGACTGGCGTAAAATACGTACGTACTCGACCGGTAGCGCGCGGTCAAAACTCGGAAGGCGGGAGCCATTCCGACGGGTGAGGCCCTGGGGAGGGCGATATGTCTCGCAACGTCGCGGAGAAGGGTGGGCCGGTGTCTCCGCCATCGGCACAATCCGCCGAGACGATCAAAATCGAATTGGACCGCGTTTTGAGCAGCGCGCAGTTCCGCAACAGCAAACGCTGCCAGAGTCTGCTGCAGTACATTACGGAACACACCCTGACGGGGGACATCGAAGCGTGCCGCGAGCGCGCTCTTGGTATTGCCGTGTTTGGCCGTCCGGCCGACTACGACACCAGCCAGGATCCGGTTGTGCGTACGACTGCGGCTGAAATTCGTAAGAAGCTGGCGCAGTTTTATCAGGAACCGGACGGTACGGCGGGGGCACGGATCACGCTCCTGCCGGGCTCTTATCAGCCTGAGTTCACAGTCCATCCTCCCGTTGAAGCGCTTAACAACCAGCTGGCGAAACCAAGACGCACAGCCTATCTCAAACTTGCGCTTGTATGCGTGGTCGCGGCGGTGATTGCGGTTGCTTTCGCGAGGTTCCGCAGATCGGCCTTAGATGAGTTCTGGGGACATGTATACGACGTGCCCGGAGGCGTCCTCTTCTGCCTGGGCCAGCCCAGCGTTCTCAATATTCGATCGGAAGGGCGCCAGGGGGAATTCGATCAGTTGATCGACGCGTCGAGAGCGGCGGGTAATTCGCAGCCTTCCATCCCTCTGAACGAATTGATCCCGATGCCGAACCGCTACGTCGATATCGGTGACGCCGAGGCTCTTGTCCGGCTCACGTCGTTTCTCAATAAACACGGGACCCAGTACCACGTACGCGGCAGTCGAACGACCTCGTTTTCGGATCTTCGCGAACATCCTACCGTCTTCATCGGGGCTTATAACAATGATTGGACCCTCCAGGTGGTTGCGCCGCTCCGCTACACGTTTCTGAAAACGATCCAAGGTTCGACCACGGTGGACATCATCCGCGACCGCGATCATCCCGGGGATACTCGCTGGAAACTGCTAAACGCGTGGCCGAACTGGAACGTTCCGCTCGATTATGCGGTGGTTACGCGGTTACGCGATCCGAATACGGATCGCATGGTGATTGTGGCGGCCGGGATCACGCATTTCGGCACGGAAGCGGCCGGCGAATTTCTGACCAACTCGGATTACTTTAAGGATGCGGTTTCGAAGCTTCCGGGCAACTGGGCTAATAAGAATTTACAGATCGTATTGCAGGTTCCGGTGGTGCGAGGCGAAAGCGGCCGGCCTCGTGTCTTGGCGACGTACGTCTGGTAGGTCGCGAGCTTTCGGGGTTGTGGCGTTCGGGCGCTTGCGCTTCCGGCTCAGTTTGAAGCTCTGTTATGATCGCGAGCGGGCAGGCGGTTCGAAGATTTTCGAAACAGGCGTGTGACGCCCCGAGCCCGTAGAACCGGCCGGTACGTGGCGCGTATCAGCAACCGGCCAACTGCCTCTAGAAGCGGCTACTCCGGCGAGCGCGTTTCAAGCAAAGCGCGCCTACGCTAATACACATGAGACAGGTGATGGCCGCTCCGGTACGATCGCGTGAGGGCTGCGTTACCCGATACGCAAACAGTGCCGCGCCTATTAGCAGCAAACATCCTGCTAGCAGAAAATAAACGCGCATACTCAGCACTGTATCCAAGTCAGGATACCTAATGCTAATGCCACAAGCGCGCCACCAAAGCCAACCGCAAATATCTCCCAACAAGGTATCCCATTACGCCCGAAGTGCCGGGGTAAATGGCCAAGGTATTAATCGGGGTTGTGGCGTTCGGGCGCTGACGCGTCCGGCTCGGTTTGAAGCTCTGTTATGATCGCGGGCGGGCAGGCGGTTCAAGTCTGGTAAATCGAGCTTCGGTTCGGCTTGCCTCCCCGAGGTTACCTCGGGGAATTGTTCCAAGATGTACATTTCGTCGCGTGAGATCGCCCCTGCGCTGCCACGCAGATATGCTCACGCAAGGTGAGACTGGTTGGATCGCCTGCTTCAGGCCGTAATGTCTTGACGGATCTATCGCCTGTTTTCATGAGCGCCGTCGCGCACAGTCTTCTCGCTGGCGAATTCTCAGTTGTCGCGGCAGAAGCGCGCCTCGAGCGGACACTGGGACGCCGCTGGTTTTGGGCACGTTCTCTGGTCAACAGGTACATCGCCCGATTCCGTGACGAGACGAGACCGCGCCACATCGATGTCGTGGAATTCCTACGCAAGGATCGGCAATTCCAGTCGAATGCATTCCGATACCGCGCTCAGCTGCGGATTCAAAACTGGATTCCCGAACCGTCGGTGATGCAGCCAGTCGCGGCGGCGCGATCCTGGAATGTTCCTGCAATTGAAACTCTTGCGGAACTGGCACAGTGGCTCTCGATCCAACCTCAGGAACTCGCCTGGTTCTCAGACTTGAAGGCGTTAGGCAACAAGCTGAACAACCCAACACTCCAGCACTATCGCTACAAGATGGTTCGCAAGCATGCCGGTGGTGTGCGGGTGATCGAAAGTCCCAAGCCACGCCTGAAGGAGATGCAGCGCCGTATTCTGGCTGAAATCCTCGATCGAGTGCCGGCACACCCGGCCGCACACGGATTTATCAGGGGACGCTCTATCGTAAGTTTCGCGCAAGCGCACACAGGGAAAGAGGTTGTGTTGCGTTTAGACCTCGACAACTTCTTCCCACAGTTCCCGGCCGCGCGGGTGCAGGCGTTGTTTCGGACGCTTGGATATCCGGAGAGCGTTGCGAATGCGCTTGCAGGATTGTGCTCAAACTCCGTTCCACGTTCAGCTTGGAGCACCCGACCGGAAGGGATCGATGCGGTTCCGTGGTCCCGCGCGCGTGCGATGTACGCGGCCACGCACCTGCCGCAAGGCGCTCCCACATCGCCGGCAATTGCAAATCTCGGAGCGTACCGGCTGGATTGCCGGCTTACTGGCTTAAGCGAAGCAGCGGGCGCTGTATATACCAGATATGCGGATGACCTGGCGTTTTCGGGAGGCGGCGACTTTGCCCATTCGGTTGAGCGGTTCGCGGCTCACATTGGCGCGATTGCTCTCGAAGAGGGTTTCAGTTTGAACTTCCACAAGACGCGGGTCATGCGACGCGGCAACCGGCAACACATGGCCGGGTTGGTTGTGAACCAGAAGCCGAATCTCGCCCGTCGTGATCTCGAAACGCTCGAAGCGATTCTTTACAACTGCTCGCGATTCGGATTGGAGTCGCAGAACCGGGAACACTTGCCTGATTTCCGCGCGCACCTAGCGGGTAAGGTCAGCTTTGTGGAGATGGTGAATCTCAAAAAAGGCGCCCGTTTGCGGACGCTGTTGGACCAGGTGAAGTGACCGGCTTGCGGGCCCGGTAAGGCGCGGCAAATATAATGGCACCCAGGGACCAAGAGTGATTCAGCTCATCTACGACTCTGACCGCGAACTCTTTGCTAATGCGCTCGCGTTCGCGCAAAGACAGGTGCGGCGCCTGATCGAGGAACATCCGGATTTTTATCCGATGTACACCGAAGGCGGCAAGTGGAACCAGGAGAATGCCGCCTGGACGCACTGGTGCGATGGCTTTCTGCCCGGGATGATGTGGATTTTTTGCCGCTATCTCGCTCCCGACAAGCCGGACTTCAAATACTGGACCGATCATGCGATCCGCTACACGAAGCGCCTCGAGCCCCGCAAGAGCGACACGGATAACCAGGATCTCGGGTTTCTCTTTCTCTCGACTTACCATCGCTGGCACTCGTTCACGCGCGATCCGGCGATCAAGGAGGTCTTGATTGAAGCCGGTCGGACGCTGGCAAAACGATTCAATGAACACGGCAACTATCTACGTTCGTTCGTGGCGGAGGATTCGCTGTTCATCGATCTGATGATGAATGTCGGCATTATCTTCTACGCTGCCCGGGAAACGCACGATAAGAAGCTGCGCGACCTGGCGGTTCGCCATTGCTTGACCACACGGCGCACGCTGGTGCGCGGCGACGGATCGGTGGCGCACGAAGGCCTCTTTGATATCGATACGGGAGAGTTTCTGCGGCAATCCACGCACCAGGGCTACCGCGGCGATTCCTGCTGGTCGCGTGGTCTTGGTTGGGCTCTCTACGGGTTCTCGACTTCCTACGATTACACGCGCGATCCGAGATTTCTGCACACAGCGGAGGCCTGCGCCGATTACTACATCACGCACACGCCGGGTGACGGGGTGCCGCCCTGGGACTACAACGCGCCGCCGGAGAATCGGTCGCTGGTTGACACTTCGGCCGCTGCTATCGCTGCAGCCGGGTTATTGCGATTGTGCCGCCAGATCGCCGATCCGATGAAGGGCCATTTGTATTGGTCAACCGCAATTCACATCGTGAGGACGCTCTGCTCGAAGTACCTGGCTTCGGCCGATCCCGAATGGGAAGGCGTGCTGAAAGGCGGCGTGTATCACATCCACAACGATCTTGGAGTGGATGAATCGGTGATGTGGGGCGATTATTTCTTCACCGAGGCAATTGAAGAAGCCCTCCGCGTGATGCACGCGTAAGCAACTAAAACAAAAGCGTTTGGTACCGTTGTTATATGGGTGTCCCTGCGTCTCAAATGTGGACGACGGTGACTTACCTCCTGCGGCAAAAGATCGCGGGGCGTAAGCACTATCCGTTCGTATTAATGCTGGAACCGCTTTTCCGCTGCAATCTGGCTTGTGCCGGCTGCGGCAAAATTCAATATCCGGCGCATGTTCTGAAACGGCAATTGACGCCGGAGGAGTGCTTCCGCGCGGTAGAAGAGTGCGGCGCTCCGACCGTTGCCATTCCCGGCGGCGAACCGCTGATGCACCCGCAGATCGGGGAGATTGTTGAAGGTCTGGTCGCCCGCAAAAAATACATCTACCTTTGCACGAACGCACTGCTGCTGGAAGAAAAGCTGGATCTTTTTAAGCCGAGCAAGTACCTGAGCTTTTCCGTCCACGTGGACGGCGAGCGCGACCATCACGATTTTTCGGTATGCCGTGAAGGCGGATTTGATATCGCTGTGCGTGGAATCAAAGCGGCGATGGCTCGCGGATTCCGGGTCACCACGAATACAACCTTGTTCGATGGCGCCGATCCGAACAGCGTACGCCGTTTCTTTGACGAAATGATGGAACTGGGCGTGGAAAGCATGATGCTATCGCCCGGCTACTCGTATGACAAGGCCCCCGATCAATCGCACTTTCTGGGGAAGGCGCGTACCCGCCGTTTGTTCCGCGCGATTCTCGCGAACCGGAAACCGAATTGGCGATTCAACATGTCGCCTCTGTTCGGCGAGATGCTGATGGGTCTGCGTAATTTTAGCTGCACTCCGTGGGGCATGCCGACCTACAACGTGTTCGGATGGCAGAAGCCTTGCTACTTGCTGCAAGACGGGTACGCCGATACGTTTGAAGAACTGATCCGCGAAACCGAGTGGCACAAGTACGGGACCGAATCGGGCAATCCGAAGTGCGCCAACTGCATGGTTCACAGCGGGTATGAAGCTTCGGCAATGGGTTACAGTTTCGGATCGTTGAAGGGCTTTTTCGCGGTAGCGAAGGCGACTCTGTTCAATCGCTATCCGGACGACTATGCGAAGAATCTGCTGAACGAACCCGTTAAGCCGGTTCACTCCTACAATCCTCTGGTGCAGATTCAAGGCGGGGAAGGAAAGCAGGCGTGAGCGCGCCGGAACTGGGTCCGGACGAGCTCGAGATCGTTCCTGGTTTCACGCACGAACAGTTGCAGGGATGGGTGCCGACCCTGGCGAGCGGCGAAGAGGTACGCGATGCTCTCGAGAAGGCGTTCGACTATCGCGGGGACGTGACGATTACGCGGAAAGACGGAACGGTTGTAGAAGGCTACATGTACGATCGGCGCAGTGCTTCCACGCTGGATGCTTCGCTGGTGCGAATACTGCCTTCGAATGGAAGCCCACGGGTGAGCATTCCGTATTCCGAAATTGCCGCGCTGGTGTTCAGCGGACGGGATACAGCTGCCGGGAGAAGCTGGGAGGCTTGGGTCCGCAAGTATTGGGAAAAACGGGCCAGCGGCGAACACGCATCGATCGAACCCGAAGAGTTGTAATTCGGGAGCGCTCAGTCTTTCCGATCAGCGGCTGCGACGGTTTCGAACCCGCAACGGTGCACTAGCTGCGGCGGAAACGATCGTTCAGGGCGGCGATTTGATTTTCCATCGTGCGCTCCTCCCGCTTCTGCGCTTGCGGGGGCGGCGGCGCGTGCTTCACCTTCGGCAGGTTGACCGCCTGCAGCGCCTTAATCGAGAGACCGATACGCTTGGTTTTCGCGTCCACGGTCAGCACCTTGACCTTGACGATCTCGCCGACCTTCACGGCTTCATTCGGATCTTTGATGAACCGGTTGGAAAGCTCGCTGACGTGGACGAGGCCGTCCTGATGGACTCCGATATCGACGAAGGCGCCGAAATTCGTGACGTTGGTAACTGTTCCTTCGAGCACCATGCCGGGCTGCAGGTCCGCGATTTCTTTGAGATCGGAGCGGAACTCAGGCGCAACAAACTGCGCGCGCGGATCGCGTCCAGGCTTCTTCAATTCTTCCGCGATATCCCGCAAGGTGAAGGCGCCGGCCCGCTCGGTTTGAAATTGCTCGAGCTTGACGGAATCGAGTAGAACGGGTTTCTCGATCAACTCCTTGACATGGACGTTTAGCGCGGCGGCGATTCCCTCGACGACTTTGTAGGATTCCGGATGAACCGCCGTCGCATCTAACGGATTTTCGCCGCCGCGAATGCGCAGAAAGCCGGCCGCTTGTTCGAACGTTTTGGGACCGAAGCCGGGCACTTCCATCAGCTGGACGCGGGTGCGGAAGCGGCCATTCTTGTTGCGGAACTCAACGATATTTTTCGCGCTGCGCTCATTCATGCCGGCCACATAGCGGAGCAAGGCAAAAGAAGCGGTGTTGAGGTCCACACCCACTTTGTTGACGCAGATCTCGACGGTACCCTCCAATGCCTTATTCAATTCGCGCTGATCGACATCGTGCTGATACTGTCCGACGCCGATCGACTTGGGATCGATTTTGACGAGTTCGGCGAGCGGGTCCTGCAGACGGCGCGCGATGGAAATGGCTCCGCGGACTGTCAGATCAAGATCCGGAAACTCATTGCGCGCGATCTCGGAAGCGGAGTAGACCGATGCTCCCGATTCATTCACGACAATGCTGAAGACGTCCTGCAGCTTGGCTTCCCGCAACATCTCCTGCACAAATGCAGATGCCTCGCGTGAGCCCGTGCCGTTGCCGATCGAGATGGCGCGCACATTGTGCTTGTGGATCAAGCCGAGCAGGGTGCGGGCCGCGCCGACTTTGTCATTCTTCGGTTCGAGCGGATAAATGACGGAATGGTCGAGGAACTTGCCCGTTTCATCGACGACCGCAATTTTGCAGCCCGTGCGCAGACCTGGATCGACTGCCAGAACACCGATCATGCCCGCGGGCGGCGACAGGAGAAGATTGCGCAGATTCTCACGGAAGACGCGAATCGCTTCGGTGTCGGCCCGCTCTTTCAGCGTCAAGCGAACGTCGGTTTGGATTGAGGTATTGAGCAGCCGTTTCCAGGCATCTTCTACTGCCAATTCGAGGTGCGGCGTCCAATCGCCGGGTTCGCGCAGCACGCGCGACTTCAGATAAGCAACCGGCTGAGCGGGGTCTAGCTCGATTTGGAAGTACAGGATGTTTTCGTTCGATCCGCGCCGGATTGCGAGCATCCGGTGCGAAGGAATCTTCGAGGCGGGCTCGCTATATTCGGCATACATCTTGAACTTGCCTTCCGGATCTTGGGCGTCTTCGACGTACTTGCTGACGACAATGCCATCGTTCAGCATCATCTGTCGCAGATGCGCGCGGAATTCCGCTGTTTCACTGATACGCTCGGCGAGGATGTGGCGGGCGCCTTCGAGGGCTTCGTCGAAAGAGTTCACGCCGGTCTCGGCATTCACAAAGGATTGAGCATAGAGTTGGAGCGGCTCGGTGGAAGGCTGCTGATTCCAGAGATAGTCGGCGAGCGGCTCGAGACCTTTCTCACGCGCAATGGTCGCTTTGGTGCGGCGCTTCGGTTTGTAGGGAAGATAGAGATCTTCGAGCTGGTTGCGATCGAGTGCGGCTTCGATAGTGGCGCGTAGTTCGGGAGTCAGTTTACCCTGCTCCTCGATGGTGCTGAGCACGGTGCTTCTACGCTCTTCGAGCTCACGGAAGTACGCCGCTTTCCCTTCGATGGCAGCGATGGCGACTTCATCGAGGTTACCGGTGACTTCCTTGCGATAACGAGCGATGAACGGGACTGTCGATCCCTCGTCGAGCAGTGTGATCGTTGCCACAAGCGAGTGCAATTTGACGTTTAGTTCTTTAGCAATATGAACCAGAATGTGTGGTGGCAGGGGGATAGCTTGAGACTGCATTTGTGATGGCTTCGAAACCTCCAGGATAACGGGGCGTGATACTTCGTAGTACAAACAAAGAATGATCCGCCGCATACTTCTGTCGTTGTGCCTCGCCGCCGCCTGCGCGCCGGCTCAAGACTGGGCGAAGCAGAAACTGGAATCCTCGCCGCGTCACAGAGAATGGGTTAGCGTCAAGCACGACGGGCGATCCGTCGAGACGTTGATCGTGTATCCGGAAACCAGCGCTAAAGCGCCGGTGATTCTGATGATCCACGAAATCTTCGGCATGACCGATTGGGTGCAGGATATGGCGGACCAGCTTGCCGGGGCGGGTTACATTGTGGCTGCGCCGGATCTGCTTTCCGGAATGGGGGCTAACGGGGGCCGCTCAACGAGTTTCGACCAGCAGGGCGCGGTGGAAGCGGTCAGCCATCTGCCACCCGATCAGGTTACGGCGGACCTCAACGCGGTCGCCGATTACGCACTGAAGCTGCCGGCTGCGAACGGGAAGCTGTTCGTGACCGGCTTTTGCTGGGGCGGCGGCCAGGCATTCCGGTTCGCGACCAATCGGAAAGACCTTTCCGGAGCCTTCGTTTTTTATGGTCCACCGCCGTCGAAGGACGCAATGGCGAAAATTACGGCTCCCGTCTATGGGTTCTACGCGGGGAACGACGCGCGCATCGGCGCGACTATACCGCAGGCGGAACAGGACATGCGCGAGTTGCACAAGACATTTGAACCTGTCACTTACGACGGCGCGGGTCACGGATTTATGAGAGCCGGGGAAGCGCCGGACGCGACGCCGGCAAATCGGAAAGCACGCGAAGAATCGCTTGTACGTCTGAAAAACCTGTTGAAGGAGCTATCCTGATCTTGTCCAATTGAGGAGGAAGGAGACGCGTTTATGCGTTGGGGCTCGATTCTGCTGCTTGCCGCAACGGCGGGTACGCTAAATCTTGCCGCGCAGGGCGTGGGGACGCCGGCTGCCAACGGCTCCTCCGAGACTTCCGTTTACTTCTCCGGACAAGTGCAGATGGAGGATGGCAGCGCGCCCGCTGAGCCGGTGCTGATCCAGAAGATCTGCGACGGAAGAACGCAGGACGCCGCCTGGACCGACGCAAAGGGTCATTTTGGATTCAGAGTGGGCGGCGATTCGCATAGCGCCGTGGCGGACGCCTCCGAAATGCCCGTCAATAGAGACGTAACGACCGCGATCGGCTACTCTAGCCGGGTGACGAATCCCGTCACCAGTTCGCTGAAGAATTGCCAGATCCACGCCTCCGTTGCCGGTTTTGAATCGGAGCGGGTGGATATTAGCATTCGCGACACGCTCGACAACACGAATGTCGGCACGTTAATACTTCATCCGACTTCCCGATCGGCGGAGTTGTCGATCAGTTCCACTTCGCTGGCAGCTCCGGCTTCCGCGAAAAAGGCGTATGCGAAGGGAGAGAGCGAGGTATCGGAGCGAAAGTGGGATGCGGCTGGGAAGGAATTCGAAAAAGCTGTAAAGGAATATCCGGACTTCGCGGCCGCATGGTTTGAACTGGGCGTGGTCCGTGAAAACCAGAAAAATATGCCGGGGGCTGTCGAAGCGTGGAAAGAAGCACTGAAACATGACCTGAAATACGCAAAGCCGTATGAGGGTCTGTCAGCCGCCGCATACGCGAGCGCCGATTGGAGGGACCTAGATCAATACACGCGGGCATGGATTCAGCTTGATCCGGAAGCTTTCCCGCAAGCCTATCTATTTGCGGCGTTCGCGGCGGGCAAGCAGGGGCACATGGGCGAATCTGAGCGCTTGGCCCTCGAAGGGATCCGGGTCGACAAGGCGAAGCGTGTTCCGAAGCTGGAATATGTGCTTGGGGTCGTTTTGATGCAGGAAGGGAAGAATGTCGAAGCAGCCAAATGCTTCCGGAACTACCTGCAGCTATCGCCGGGCGACCCCGAAGCGGCGCTCATTCGGCAGCAGTTGCCCAAGCTCGAGACCGCTGCAACCAAAACAGAGTGACGCATCGGTAAGATGGCATCAGCCGAATGCCAACTTGCCGATCACTGCTTATCCTGACTAGCTGCGCCGTTCTCCTCACGGGCGCGGAGAAAGACTGGAATCGTCCGCACAAACCGTTTCACATCATCGGCGATGTGTACTACGTGGGCACGGCGGGTTTGGCTTCTTACCTGATCACCACGCCGCGCGGCGACATCCTGATCGATGGCGGAACACCCGAGAGCGGGCCGCTGATCGAGAAGAACATTCACAACCTCGGTTTCAACATGCGGGATGTGAAGTACCTCCTCAACAGCCACGCGCATTATGACCACTGCGGAGGCCTGGCGCAACTGAAGCGCGATTCCGGGGCCCAGATGGTCGCCAGTCGAGCGGATGCTGCGGTGCTCGAGGCCGGACATCACGACAGCTACGGAGGCAACTGGAGCGGCTCGTTTCCGGCGGTGCACGTGGACCGCATTGTGAACGATGGCGATCGCGTGGAACTCGGGGGAGTCGTAGTGACGGCCATGTTGACGCCGGGACACACGAAGGGCGATACGACCTGGCTCCTGCAGACGACGGAAGCAGGCCATCCGTACAGCGTGATTTTTTACGGCAGCACCACTGTACCGGGCTATCCGCTGGTCCACAACCGCGAATATCCGAACATTGTTTCCGATTATCAAAGTACGTTCGCCCGCTTGCGAACAGTGCACGCGGATGTGTTCCTCGGCAATCACACGGAGTTCTTCGATATGGACGAAAAGCTCGCTCGGGTAAAGCCGGGTGCGCCGAATCCGTTTGTAGACCCGTCTGAGTTGCCTCGTTTCGTGGCGAACTCCGAAGCGAGTTTCAACGAGGAACTGGCAAAGCAAAATAAGGGCGCGCCGCTACACTGAGTATTGGCGAGTTTCTCCTCTCCCCCGTTGTGTTCCAATTGCGGCAATGCCTTGCCTCCTGAGGCTCTGGCTTGCCCGAAGTGCGGCCGTCTGACGCATTTAGACGAATTGCAGCAGATCGTATTGCGGGCGCGCCACCTTGCGTCGGCTGGTGAACTCGAATCGGCACGCCAGCATTGGATGGCGGCACTTCGCCTGCTCCCGCCGGCAACCGGCGAATACCAAGGCGTGGTTCAGGAGATCCGCCGGTTGGAGCAGAAGATGAACCCACAGGCGCAATCGCCGAACTGGACGAAGCGGCTTGGCCCGTTTGGTGTTGTCATTGCGTTCCTGGTGAAGTTCAAGACGGCGCTGCTGCTGGTGCTCGGGAAGGGCGGCTTTCTCTTCAATATTCTGGGATTCCTGCTGTTCTATTGGGCACTGTACGGCTGGTGGTTCGGCGTGGGCCTCTTCGGTTCGATTCTGATCCACGAATTCGGGCATTACATTGTGGCGCGCCGATTCGGTTTTCATGCCGATCTTCCCCGCTTCCATATTTTCGGTGCCTACGTTCGCTGGGGAGGCATCGGAGTGGATGTGACGACGGCTGCGCTGGTTGCGCTGGCAGGCCCGCTTTTCGGTGTACTGGCCGGATTGGCGAGCTATGGAATTTATCTAAAGACAGGCGCCGGCGTGTGGCTTGGAGTCGCTCAATTCACGGCTTGGCTCAACCTGCTCAATCTGATTCCGATCTGGATTTTCGACGGGGCGCGCGCCATGATGGCGATCGGGAAGCAGGAGCGAATCGCGATCTGCGCGGTCGCTTTTGTGCTGGCATTTATCCTGCACAGCTGGCTGCCGGCAATCGTGGGTGGCGTGACGCTGATTCGCATTTTCTCGCGCGACTTCCCGTCTGAGAGCCGCCACCGCGTTGCGTACGGCTACATCGGGCTGGTCATTGCCACGGCTTTTTTAAGCATCGTTCTGCTCACAGCAGCAGCAATCTCGCTTTGGCAACGAGTTCTATCAACGGCAGCATCAGGTTTCTCTCCAGAACAGCTCGGCGTCTGAGCGGCGGACGTAGTTCGCATCCAGTGCCGCGGGATCCAGCCAGCGGTTCCGCGCGGCGTCGAGTTCCGCGCAACGCGCAACGGCTTCGGCCAGATAGAGCGGCGCTGCAATGACGGGCAGATCATGGCCCGCCAGCAAACCCGGTTCCTGCGTAATGAATTCGTCCACGTCCGGCGGGAGGCTCGCAAGCCAGGGACTCAGTTTCCCGACCGTTTCCTCCAAGATCAGTTCCGAATCCGCGCCATAGAGGGCTCCGAAGATGTCGCCTCTACGCGCGTTGATCAGCACAGCCCTTTGGCGGCCTTTGCCGAACGTGCTCAGAGCGCGCAGGTTGGAGATGCCGGCTACGGGACAGCCCTGAGCCTCGGCGAGGCCCTTGATCGCAGTCAGCCCAACGCGAACACCCGTGAACGCGCCGGGTCCGCTGGCGCCTGCAAAACAATCAACATCCTGCAGAGCAAATGGCGTCTGCTGGAGCAGCCGGTCGATAGCGGGAAAGAGCAGATGGCCAAAGCCGTCGGCGGATTCGAGCCTGAGTTCACCGCGCGTTTCGCCGTTGGCGCGTATCGCCAGGCTTCCGTGCGCAGAGGTCAGGTCGATCGCCAGAATGATCACTGCAGGTTATACACCCGGTCCACCTCGTACGCTTTGCCGTTGGCATTGATGGCAAGGACGCGCATGTTCAGACTCGCTCCTGGTAGCGCGATCGCTTTGGGCATGTTGAACGTCCCTTCCGCGCCCGTTCCCAGAATCCGCGCGCCTTCTCCTCCCGCCACGACTTCGCCCTACCACACATATTGCATGTTGCGCGTAGCACGATTCGTCCGGGTCAGCTTGATGCCGTACAGGATCGGAATACGCGGGTTCAGAACATCGCCCGGAGGGTCCACAATCTGGTAGGGTGTCTTAGCCGGATCAAGTTCGGGTTCCTGAATGGGGGGATCGACCGACTCAAACCGGTACGACTTCAACATGGCTTCCTTGTGTCCTTCGCGCGGGACCTGCAATACCCAGTCGTGAGTCTTATCCGGCGTTTCGCGGCTGAGCACTTCGCCGCGGTAGTCCTTCAGCGGAATCTGCTCGCCGGTAATCGGATTGATCCACACTGGATTGTATTTGTGCTTGGTCAGTGTGAGTTCAACAATCCCGGGCTGTTCGGCATAGGCCAGGAATTCGACTTCGGGTAAGCCCACAGCGCGCGCTCCATCTACATCGAAGTACGGCTCGAACTCCCAATGCCGCGTATCCGACACAACTTCCTGCCAAATCTGAACCGCTTTCACGTTCGCCGGATCTTCAGAGCGGCATTCGTGACAGTGATGTACTCGGCGTTGGTGGTCGCGTTCCACAGCTCGTGACGAAATGCCTCGGCCGCGGTCGCGCGCACGACATGTACTTCCGGCTGGGCCGTGAACTGATGTTCCATAGCAGCCGAGCGCCGGCTTCGGATACCTTCGATAATGTAATTCATCCAGCCATCCGGAATCAGAGACCAGGACGTATCGCGCGCATCCGTCGAGCGTGGATGGTTGAACGTGTCGAACTCTTTGCACGTCCTCGTAGATCTGTTTGAGCAGCTGACGCGCGTGCGGCACCTCCTCGAATTGCTCAATTCCCTGCCAAGTCACGTTCAGCGCGCCGTAGCGGGCAGACCAGGTAGCGCAGCAGCGGACCGCGGCTATCGTAATCGTCGAAGACGCCCGACTGTGCGATAGCGTCGTCGGCGAAGATCAGATCCAGCACGAAACCGCGCTGCGCAGCCGCGAGAATGCGATCGTCGAGCGCGCGAAAATAAGCCGGATTCGGGCGCCCGATCGAGCAGCGGCTTCATTGGGGCGTCGTTTACGAGCAGCGTCCCGCGGATGTGCGTGTAGCCATCGTGTTTGCGGGCGTCCAGCCAACTCTCATAGGCCGTCTGATCGATCGAGAGAAACGGCATCTCAGCCGACAGCCAGAGATGAGGCTGTTTGTTTGTGGTCCGCCAATGCCGTACATTCGCGACGCTGATGAACCCGGGCAGATCCGTGGCGGCGACGTTGAAGGTGGCTTCTTTGTCGTTGTACTGGCCGAGCGCGACTGGTGATGTGATACGTCCAGACGCCCGGTTGCGTTCGGAGTGAAGCGCACGACCAGTTCCGGTCCGCCATCGGAGAACGCGTGCATCAGGTTGGTTTCGTGCGAAGGGCGAACGGAATTCGACGTTCAGAACGTCGTTTCGCATAGGAGTCCTTGAGGGCGGCAGGGCTCGGCGGCAAAGTGCATTCACACGGTAGCCAGGCTTTTGCCCCGGTTGCGCAATCCGGAATGTTCGCCGCGACGAGGTTAGCCGCAAGGCTTAGAAACAGGCCCAGCACAGAGCGCCGGCCGTTAAAATGCATATACCTCAGCATACAGTCGGGATCGTATCCTGTTAGCACTCTATCGCGGTACGCTGCCATAGTGAAACAAAAGTACCTGGTCCTGTTACTAATGGCATAGGACGTTGGCATTTGGAACTTGTCGTTTATAGGGTGCATCTCTAAAATTGAGGATTAAACCTCGTAGACGTGGCATCCCCGTTGAATGGGTGCCGATAAATCTCGACCTGGTTGTCGATAAGAACAGCAAGGTGAGTGTATGGACATCATCGGAGATCGAAAGTTCGTAGAGGTTCCGGGCGGCAAGACGCATGAGCTGCCGCCGTTGTTGGTCAAAGACCAATCCGGAAGTGAAGCGGCTGGACAAGATCATGTGCATCGCGAGCGAGATTATCGAGCAGGAAGACATGATCCCGATAGCACGCTCGACGGTGTCGTGGACGAAGAAGAACTAGAGCGGCGCCGGATGGATATGGCGCTCAACCTGGTGGATCAGTACCTTGGTCTGCTGACCCATTGGCAGTGGGGCGATTCGGTCGCTCGAATGGATCCGGCAGTGCGAGATCACCTTCGGCGGCCGTCTCGAACTGCGCAACCTGCTCCGAAGCGACCTGTGGCCGCACGCGGGTCGCAGCAGTTTCGTGACGCTGCTCGAGGACAAAGCGAGTATCCGACCCCAGGGGTCGAACTGGAAAAGGCGGTGGGGCTACGACTGGCGTTTCGCCAGATGCCGCCGATCCGCTGCTGCTCCGACCAATTCCTGTTCTACCTGAACACTTCGGTGGCCGAGAGCGCCTATAAGACGTGGTTGAACACGACGCCGAATCCGATTGCGTCGTTACCGCCGGAGCGCTTTGCGTTCGAAATCGTCAACATGTCGCTCGAAGTACATTAAACTGCAGGTTCGTCCGCGTCCATTCGCTCTGGCAGATGGGTCACCTTAGAAGACGAGCCCGGGATATTCCTTTGCTCAGATCGTTCGCGATGAGCTCGTCAATGAGTTCTTGTACGCCTTCCCCGTCCGCCCCGCTGGTGACGAAATCGGCTGCGTCCTTCAGAGCCGGGATCGCGTTCTGGACGGCCACGGAGCATTCACAAAGATGCAGGAACGCATGATCGTTTTCGGCATCGCCGACTCCAACGACGTTGCGCGCAGACACTTTCAGTTCGTCGAGCGCAGCGCAGAGTCCGGTACTTTTGTCGATCCCCGCGGGGAGAATCATGATGGCGTCCTTGTTGCAGATGACCTGGAGTTCCAATCCGGCGTCGCGGATCGCATCGACGACTGCTCTTTCGTGCGCGCGCCAGGTTGCCACGATCACCTCGCCGACGCTCAGATCGTTAACGCCCCGCTTCCGTAAATCTGCAATGAAGGACTCGGGCGGGCTTTTGGCCAGGCGGCGGGTCTTATGGGCCGCCGGGTCGTAGACGAGAGCCCCATTTTCAGCAACGATGAGGTCGCAGAGATCGAAAGGGGGAAACACCGATTGCAGATCGGACAGTTCCCTTCCCGTGACGAGAACGAATTTGCGCCCAGAGTGGCGAAGCCGTTCAAGTGCCGCGATGGTCTGGCGGCTGACAATTCCATGTTGCGCAAGCGTGCCGTCGTAATCGGAAGCAAGCAACAGGTAGCGCACAAGTCAGCCACTGGTTTTGAGGCCGATCCACTTCGGCTCGCGTGGGACCACCGCCGTCTCAATTCGGGTCAGCAAATCTGCGATATCGCCACTGACTAACACGAGTTCGCGGTTCGATTTCCGCAGAAAACCTTCCTCAACGGCTCGGTCAGCGAGCTGCACGAGAGGGTCGTAATAGTTACGTACGTTCAGCAGGCCGCACGGCTTTGACTGGAGACCGATTTGCGTCCAGGTCAAAGCCTCGAAGAACTCCTCAAAGGTGCCGAATCCGCCCGGCAAGGCAATGAAGGCTTCGGAGAGTTCGGACATCAATGCTTTCCGTTCGTGCATGGACGAGACGACCCGCAAATCCGGAAGTCCGCGATGGGCGACCTCTTTGTCGAAGAGAAAGCGCGGAATCACGCCGACGACATCGCCGCCAGCTTCCAGGCAGGAATCGGCGAGGATACCCATCAGCCCAGCGCGCGAACCTCCGTATACGAGCCGTAGTCCGCGGCGCGCGAATTCGCACCCGGTTCGGCGTGCCGCTTCCACGTATGCGGGGTGAAAACCGGAACTGGACCCACAGAAGACGCAACAGGAACGCATGCCGAAGTTTCAGGTTAGCGGACGGCCGTGTTCGACCTCGCGCGTCATCATATGGGCATGCCTCCGGCAAACTATGACGCAGTACTCGTACTCGGCGGTGGGGTCCGCGAAGGCGGTGTGTTGCCAACGTGGGTGGAGCGCAGATTGGACGCGGCGCTTGCGGTCCCCGGCGAACCGCTGCTTATAACCCTGAGCGCTGGTACGACGCACCGGCCGCCACCACGCGATGCGAGCGGCTTTCCCCTATTCGAAGCAACTGCTTCCGGGACGTATCTCTTGAATCGGGGCGTCCCCGCCGAACGCATCCTGATCGAAGCATGCTCCTGGGACACCATCGGAAACGCGTACTTCTCACGCGTGATGCACACGCAACCGGCGGAACTGAAGCGGCTGCTGATTGTAACCTCCGATTGGCACATGCCGCGCACGCGCTTCCTCTTCGATTGGGTCTATGGGCTGCCGCCATTGCCGTTTGCATTCGAACTGGATTACCAGGAAGCGCATGATCCTGAGATGAGCGAGCAGCTCTCTACGGAACGGCTCCGCAAGGAACAGGCGAGTGTAGAGCTCGTGCGCGGATTGGCCGGGCAGATCGGCACGCTTCCAGATCTCCATCGCTGGTTGTTCACGCGACACGAGGCTTACAAGGCAGGAGGCAGCGCGTTCCGGAGTGGCGCTCTTGCAGGCGGCGCGCTCGACTCTTATTGAAGACGCCGCGATCAATGCAGGTCGGAGAAAAGATCAGGCTCATCGCGCACAGCGGCGCGGGTGACCTCGGGTAACGGAAGAGGCAGCGGAGGAGGCTCTTCGCCCTTATCGATGCCGCGCAGCTTGCGGTTGATCACGCGTGTTCGGGTCAGCCCTTCTTCCACGGTCTTGCTCGCCTGCTCCAGCTTGCTGCGGACCTTTTCCAACACCTCGGCATATTTCGCAAATTCGGTTCTGACACTGCCGAGCAAACTCCAGACTTCGCCGGAACGCCTCTGGATGGCAAGCGTGCGGAAGCCCATCTGCAAGCTGTTAAGAAGCGCCGCAAGCGTGGTCGGACCAGTGACTGCGATGCGAAGATCACGCTGCAGGGATTCAACGAGGCCGGGACGGCGCAGCACTTCAGCAAACAGGCTCTCCGTCGGCAGATACATGATGGCGAAGTCGGTGGTCGCGGGCGGGGCGACATACTTGGCGCGAATGTCTCTTGCGCAGGCGCGCACGCGGGCTTCGAGTTGCTTTACGGAGGCGTCAATGGCGGCGCGGTCGGCCCGTTCGGTGGCTTCAACTAGGCGAAGATAGTCTTCCTGCGGAAACTTGGAATCGATAGGCAACCACACGCTGCTGCCCTGTTCGACGCCCGGCAGTTTGATCGCGAACTCAACGCGCTCTGCCGTATTCGTAGTTGCGACGTTCCGCCCATATTGGTCGGGGCTCAGGATTTCATCGAGCAGCGCGGCGAGTTGAATTTCGCCCCAGGCCCCGCGCGCCCGCACATCGCTTAAAA
This sequence comes from uncultured Acidobacteriaceae bacterium, assembly GCA_963795905.1. GTDB lineage: Bacteria > Acidobacteriota > Terriglobia > Bryobacterales > Bryobacteraceae > Bog-105. The sequence goes on from CAWCJG010000009.1 coordinate 344,820, forward strand.
CCTTCTTGAGATCGCCGACGCCGCTGGCGAGGGTTTGCATTTCGCCGAGACCTTTGTAGACCTGTTCGAGGCGTTCGCTGACCAGTTGGAAGGACTCGTTGAGACGTTTCTCCAGCGTGCCCTGTAATTGCTCGTCAACCGTGCGGCGCATCTGTTCGAGTTTGACGGCGTTGTCCTGCTGCAACGCATGCAGACGCTGATCGACGACGGAGCGCACAGCTTCGAGTTGCGCTCCTTGGGTCATGCCCAGTTCGGAGACGCTCTTCACGACAGTGCCGTGGAGTTCTTCGCGAAGTTGGCGCGCGGAGTTGATGGACTCAGTGCGGTTCCCGGTGAGATCTTCGCGCAAGCACCGTTCGGTTTTTTCAAATGCCCGTTCGAGGGCATCAAGGCGGCCAAGGAGCGGGGTCAAATCAAGCGACGGGCGCTCGGGGCGCCGTAGCAGCAGAACAAGCAACCCTACGGTCGCCACCGCCGCCACCGTGATCGTAAGGAGCCACAGAGAAAACATCAAGAACGACTAGTCACTTCGCTTCACAATTACTTGACGTCCAGGGGCGGGGTGAGAATGGCCTGCACGTCCGCCGGGAGTTTGTCGCCATTGGCCAACAAAAGGCTGACTTGCCACATCTCGGTCTCGCTCATCGCCTTTGAAAAGCCAGGCATACCTGTGAGCCGGATACCGTTTGCGACTTTCCAGTAGGTTTCACCGGGCGGATCGTCCGTAACGCCGTGGCCTTTGAACAGATGCGGCGGCTTCGGGAATTCACCCTCCGCAATCGCACTGAGCGGCTGGCCCGGTAATCCGTGACAAACGGCACAGTGCTGACGATAGATGTGCGCGCCATTCGTGTAGTTCTCGTCGTTGGCGGGAATCGGAACATTGTGCGGCATTTCTTTTTCGACCCGCGCATTCAGATCCCATCGTGCGAATTGCTTTTCAAAGGGCATAGCCTGCGCAGACGTGCCGACCGGTGCGAAGCCGAAGCGGAAATAGACGAAGACGGCCAGAGGTATGGCGATGAGGCCAAGAATGAGCCCAATCAAGAATCGCATGTCAGCAACCATAGTAAGCTTACGTTTCTTGCAAGTTCTGGGTTTGATCTCGGATACACACGGATTGCTACGCCCATCGGCGGTTGACGCCTTGCGTGGGGTGGACTTGGTAGTGCATGCCGGCGACGTCGGCGCCCCTGAGGTCCTCGACCGCCTGCGGCAAATCGCGCCAGTTATTGCTGTACGCGGAAATGTGGATCGAGGGGGATGGGCGAGCGAGTTGCCCAAGGACAAGATCGTCGAAACAGAGTGCGGCCCGCTGTATGTCCTGCACAATCTCGCAGATCTGGACCTTGATCCAGCAGCGGCTGGCTTTGCGTTTGTGGTGAGCGGTCACTCGCACAAAGCGCAGCATGAGCGGCGCGGCAATGTGACTTACATCAATCCGGGCGCCGCAGGCCAGAAAAGGTTCCGGCTGCCGGTAACGCTCGCGCGGCTGCGCGTGGACAAGACGGAGTACCAACTGGAGTTCATCGATCTGGAAGCGGGAACTGCCTATTCCATCATTCTGCCCGCAACATGACTACCGGATCGATGTGCGACACCCGCACTACAGCCGGCAGGGCGGACAGGAGAGCTGTCGCGAACAAGACTAGAGCGGGACCAGCAAGCATGAGTGGATCGGTTCCTCTTACGTCGTAGAGCAACGCCTGAACATAATGGGCCAGGTAAATGCCCGCGGCGGCGCCGGTCACTGACCCTATCGTCATCATCAACAAGACTTGCGATGTGGCCTGCCACGCGACGTGGCCAATTCGCGCACCGACTGCGATGCGAATTCCGAATTCCCGTTGTCGCTGCTGCACCGAATAATTGAGCACTCCATACAGACCAATCGCCGCAAGCAAAAGCGCCACGCTTGAAAAGAAGAGCGCCAACATCGCTAGTAGCCGTTCGCGCACGGTCTGTGCGCGCACCAGTTCGCTCTGGGTGCGGACATCGCTGACGCGCAACCCGGCACGTGCTCGTGTGATTACCTGGCGCGCCGCAGAAGCGACCGCAAATGGATCGGTGCCGGAGGTTCGGACTAGGAACGTTTCCTCAGCTTCCGGTTGCCCGACGCCCTGAGCATTTACTTCGTGGAAAGGAATATAGGCGACCGGCAGGATGGCATCCCTGAGACTACGATAGGGAGCATCGGCAATCATGCCCACAACCTGATAATGATTTTCCCGTTCCTGGAAAGTCCTTCCGATTGGATTCTTTCCATCGAAGAAGGTCTTCGCGAAAGTCTGGTTGACGATTGCCTGGCCTGGAGCCGTGTCTCCAGCGCGAAAATCTCTCCCGGCAAGCAGGGGTATTTTCATCGTCTCCGACCAGCCCGGCGACGTTGCAAGCAAATAGGTGACGATCGGACTCGGAGCTGCGCCATTCACCGAAACGAAGTTATTCCATGCCCCTCCCGACAGCAACGGCCAGCCCGCAACCGCAACTCTTTCGACCCCTGGAATATTCCGGAGGTTGTCGGCGACTTGATCCCACACCACCGCAGGCTGGGCTTGTTCTGCAAACGCGTCCAACAGAAGAAGCCTTTCGGGGGAGAAGCCCAACGATCGTTGGGACAGCCTCGCGAATGTGGTAACGAAGAGTCCAGAAACAAAAATGACGAGAAAACAAAAGCCGACTTGTGCGACGATCATCCCGTGCATCAGGCGATGCCGCGTGTGAGGATCCTCGTCGCCTCGGAAAGCGCTGACCGGCTTGACTGTTGAGGCGCGAAGAGCAGGGAGTAATCCAAAGAGCAGCATGGCGGCAAAGATCAACCCGACCCCGAAGCCGAAGACTCTCCAATCCGCAGGGAGCAGCAGGCGGACCGGATTGCCGGGCGACTGGATCATGCTCACCACAAACGGAGCTGAACGCCACGCGATGAGCGCCCCGAGACCGGCCGCAAGCGTTGCCATGAGGGCGCTTTCAACGAGAACCATCTGTACCAGGCGGCTCCGACCAGCCCCAATCGCGACACGCAGCGCCATCTCTCGCACTCGCACGGCCGACTGGGCCAGCTTGAGATTGGCAACATTGGCGGAGGCGATCAGTAGAACCATCACGACAAGCACGCCGAGGACTCCGAGAGCTTTGCGATATTCTTCCTGAAGGCTTGAAATGCCGGCACGCGCTGGCTCGATCAGCAGCTTTGCATTAATGATTTTCTGAAAGAAGTCCTTTTCCGGACCGACACTCCCCTTAGCCCGCTCCGTTTCGAATGCGCGGCTGATTGCGCTCAGTTTCTGACGTAACGGTTCTAACTTAGTCCCTGGCTTCAGGAATACAAGCGTCCTGTGCCAGTTTGCATCGGAGCGCGTGACAGCGGGATTCATCATGACAGGCAGAAACACGTCGGTTATCGTTCCCGGCTCGGTGCCACTGAAAGGAGCATCCACTACGCCGGTGATTTCATAAAGACTTTTGCCCAATCGCAACTTGCGGCCAATCACTTGAGGATCTTGCCCAAAGCGCCGCGTCCAGTAGTCGTACGAGAGCACGGCGTAGGGATCAGCGCCCGGCTTGCGGTCGTTGTTTTGCGTCAGCAATCTACCGAGGGCAGGCCGGAGTCCGAACGCTTGGAACATCGCGCCAGAGGCGTACTGCACATACGCCTTTTCCATTTCTTGTTCAGACCCGTATGTCAAGTCCGTTCGACTGGCCTCGGAGACGGCAATCAATTCGGCCTGATCCATCACGGCGTCACGCATGAGCCTGAAGGAGGGATAGGCCCACATATCGGATCGAATGGGCTTGCCGTCGAACGTGAAGATCTCACGCGAGAGGGCGTAGAGCCGTTGAGCATTTGCCACAGGCAAGGGACGCCAGAGCAATGCATCCATGAGTCGAAATGCTCCAACGCATGCCCCGATGGCGAGAGAAAGCGAAAGGATCGCCACCGCTGAATTTACCTTGTTATGTTTGAGCTGCGACCATCCAAACAAAACGTCGGCACGCAGTGATTCGATCCATCCCACGATCCGGATTTCATGGCTAGCCTGCCTCTGTTGTCGCTGCTGGTAATCGAGTCCGAGGGCCCTCCGTGCTTCGGCGGGATCGCGCCCCTCCGCGACAGCCTCCGCTATATGCGCCTCCATCTCTTCCGCAATCTCATGGTCTAATCGCTCTCCGCGAAGCGCATTAGCTACACGTGACCATAACGACATATCAGACTGTCCTCAAGACCTGGTTGATCGCCGCCGAAGCCGAATCCCACCGGGACTCTTCGATTCCCAACTGCTTCCTTCCGAGAGCTGTCAATTCATATACGCGCGCTCGTCGTCCGGTGTCCTTCTTGATCCATTCCGCGCGAATCCACCCAGCCTCTTCCATACGATAGAGAGCCGGGTATAGAGAACCCTCCTCAAGACGCAAGACGTCGTGGGAAGACGTTTTGACGGCAGCCATGATGCCGTAGCCATGTGTCCTTGGCCGGCGCGAGAGTATCTTCAACACCAGTAGATCAAGAGTGCCTTGTAGCGCGTCAGGCTTTCTCATGGTTAGACAACTATATATAGACTGCTAAGTATGAGATGTCAAGTCCCGAATGTTGCCGGGGTTGCTGTAAACGTCAAAACCGCGAATCACGCTGGTTCGTGAGAAGAGTTACCGGCTACCTGTTGCGGCCTGATAGATCACGACCGCAACCATGAAAAGTACGTAGGCTCGCAGAAACCACAGAAGCGCGATTTCCCAACGTTTGAGTTGACGGCGCGGAATGGGCAGCTGCCTTGCTGCGGCGAGTTGCTCCGGTTCTAGTGCGGAGAGGAGGTCGGCATCGTCAAGCATGGTGTTTAGTGATGGACTCCTCCCAGTAAGGCGAACAGATGAGGAGAAAGAACGCTGACGCCGAACAGGATACCTGCCGCGGTAAGCACCAGGACAACGCCCGCGGTAATCAGATTCAGCCAGCGCGGGCTTGCCATGTCGCCCACCAACTCACGATCGTTCACGAGCATATACAGGAAGACGATGGCGGGCGGCATCGCTAACACAGCGATGACGTTCACGATCAGCACAACGTAGACGAGTGGCAGGCCCGGGATGAGCACGATGGCAGCGGCCGCTACCGGCACAGAGGCAGAGGACTGCCGTAAAACGAACCACCTTCGCGGATGGGGAGATTGAGGCTGTGCGGACGCCGGGCGACTTCTCCAAACGCGTATGCCGATGAGGTGGAGATCGTGATGGATGCAACGATCCCGGCCTCTACGATGCCGAGAGCGAACAGCGACGGCGCCGAAGCGTCCAATGATGGGCTGCAGGGCCTGTGCGAACTCGGCCGCCTGGAAGTTTTCGGCCGACATGTGGTGCGTGAAGAGAGGCGTCGTTATGAGTACCGTTGCGATCGCGGCAGCCGCGGCGAGTGCCGCTCCAAGGATGGTGTCGAAACGTCCGAAACGCAAGATCGCGTTTCGTCATGCCTTTGTCAACCACCGCGCTTTGCTGAAAGAAGAGCATCCAGGGGGTGACGGTGGCGCCGATATCGGCAAGAACGATGAGGAGCGTATCCTTGTCGAATCCGCCGGGCAGAGGGCTCCATGTAACTAATGAATGAGTAACGGCGTGCCAATCCGGGTGCGACATCAGCGCGATCGGAATAAAGATGAGATTGCAGGCAGCGGCTGTGAGTGTGATGCGCTCCCAGGTCCAATAACGATGGCTTAACAGAGCAGCGAACAAAACAGCAAGGCCGATCAGCATGGCGGCCCAGGCCGGCACACCGAAGAAGCCAAGACCCGCGCGAACGGCAATGAACTCCGTAATGAGCGTGAGGAAATTGCCAATCGCAAGATCGATCAGGGAAAACCAGCCCCAGAATGGGCCGAAGCGTTCAAAGATCAGTTCCGCATGCCCGCGTTGCGTGGCCGCAGCAAGGCGCACCGTCATTTCCTGGACAACGATCGCCATCGCGAAGGTCAGGATGATGAAGGGGATAAAGAAGCCAATACCGAACTTTGCGCCCGTGGCGGCATAGGACAGCATGCTGGGGCCATCGTTTTCGCCCGAGCATGACGAGGATGCCAGGTCCGACCAGCAGCCACAAAAGGCGGAACCGGCACCACGCGCCGCCACGGGCGCGAGCAGCATGGACACGGGCCCGGTCCTGCGCGCGGTCCAAATCTTCGTGGGTTGCGAGCGCTGGACGGCCAGCCACAATGAAATTAGGCATGGCTAAATTCAGTGTAGCACCGACGATCCTCGATGTTATGTATCGTGACTTAACGGCGCAGAGGAAGGGTCAGCTGAGGCTAGAGGCTGAGACTCCTCGTGTGCGAACCTGAAATCGGATGAAAGCAGCGGACGAACCGCTCCCCACAGTCGTGATCGTCGGACGTCCGAATGTAGGCAAGTCCACTTTATTCAATGCGATTATTGCGGGACCGGCGCTCGATCGTGGGCGATGAACCGGGCATCACTCGCGATCGCATTTACGGGGAAGCTCTAGCATCGGGGCAAGAAGTTCGGCATGATCGACACCGGCGGGATCGTGGTCCACGACGCCGCGCTGATTCCGAGTGAAATTCTAAAGCAGGCGCAAGTTGCATTGGAGATCGCGTCGCACATCCTGTTCGTCATTGACGGCCGGACGGAAATCACCGCGGCGGATCGCGATCTGGCGCAACTGCTGCGGCGGCTGAGTAAGCCGGTGACGCTGGTCGTGAACAAGATCGATGTGCCTGCGCGCGAGAGTCTGGTACCGGAGTTTTATTCCATGGGTTTGGGTGAACCCGCGGCCGTTTCGGCAGAGCACCGGTTAGGGCTCAAGGCCTGCTGGACATGGTTACGGCGCCGTTCCCTGCAGAGGCGGATGCGGAGGCCACGGAGGCTGCCGAGGGCGAGCAGGAAGGCGAAGAGAAGCAGCAGCGGCGCATCAAAGTCGCGATTATCGGGCGGCCGAACGTCGGGAAGTCCACCATGTTGAATGCGCTGGTCGGCGCCGAGAGGGCCATCGTTTCGCCAATCGCAGGCACGACACGCGACGCCGTCGATGAAAGCATCAGTCGAGGGAAATACCACCTATCGGTTTGTGGACACGGCAGGAATTCGCCGCAAAGGCAAGACCACCGAGATGACCGAGAAACTGAGCGTCGTGATGGCGCGGCGGCACATCCGGATGGCGAACGTGGTGCTGCTGATGGTCGATGCGACGGAAGGCGTTGTGGGCTCCGACGCGACGATTGCCGGATATGCGCACGAGGAAGGCCGCTGCGTCATCGTCGTGGTGAACAAGTGGGATGCGGCTGGCGACGAAAAGGGCAAGCGCGCATTCACCGAAACCGTCCGGGACGAACTGAAGTTTCTCGATTATGCGCCGATCATCTTTGCATCGGCCAAGAACAAGGAAGGAATCCGGCGCATCTTTTCCACCATCCGGCGCTGTTTTGATAATGCGTCGAAGCGGGTCGAGGACGGGCGAATTAAACCGGTTCGTTGCCGGGCTGAAGTTCGAGAGCGACATCAAGATTTACTACATGACACAAGCTTCCGTACGGCCTCCGACATTCGTAGTGTTCACCGACAAGGCGGACAAGATGCACTTTTCGGTCGAGCGATTCCTGATCAACCGGCTTCGCGAACAGTTTGGATTCGACGGGACTCCGATCGTGATCCGAACTAAGCGCCGTTGAATGCGATCTGTTACACTAGAATTTAAGCCTCTTCAGAGCGCGCCCACGGTGTATTGCGTCCTGGCAAAGGAGTTGTCTTCCATTCTCATGAAACATATCTTTACGTCTGAGTCGGTTACCGAAGGGCATCCGGATAAGATTGCCGATCAGGTATCGGATGCAATTCTAGACGCCGTACTTACGGATGATCCGATGGGCCGTGTTGCTTGCGAAACGCTGGTCACAACCGGGATTTGCGTTGTTGCCGGGGAGATCACGACAACTACATACGTGGATGTGCCGAAGCTGGTTCGTAGTGTCATCAACGACATCGGGTACAACGATGCCGCGTTCGGTTTCGATTGCAAGACGTGCGCGGTGGTGAACATGATCCAGTCGCAGTCGCCGGACATCGCGATGGGCGTCGATACGGGCGGCGCGGGCGACCAGGGCCTGATGTTCGGATATGCGTGCGACGAGACTGAAGAGTTGATGCCGCTGCCGATCATGATGGCGCACAAGCTGGGTCAGCGTTTAAGCGAAGCCGCGGCGTTCGCGCGAGCTGCCGTATCTGCGGCCGGACGGCAAGAGCCAGGTCAGTGTCGAGTACGTCGACGGCGTTCCGAAGCGCATTGACGCGGTCGTGGTTTCGATCCAGCACGACGATCACATCAGCACCGAGCAACTGCGCGCGGACATAAAGAAGCAGATCATTGACGCGGTGCTGCCATCGAAGCATGGTGGATTCCCAGACGAAATTCCATATCAACCCGACCGGGCGGTTTGTCATCGGCGGTCCGCACGGCGATACCGGCTTGACCGGCCGAAAGATCATCGTCGATACATACGGCGGCATGGGCCGTCATGGCGGCGGCGCGTTCTCGGGCAAGGATCCGACGAAGGTGGATCGCTCGGCATGCTACATGGCGCGCTACGTCGCAAAGAATCTGGTGGCCGCCGGGCCTCGCGTCCCGCGCGGAAGTGCAGCTGGCGTATGCGATCGGCGTTGCCGAGCCGGTTTCGATCAACGTGAATACGTTCGGGACGGGCAAACTGGATGATCAGCGTCTGGCGGAGTTGGTGGCCGAGAACTTCTCGCTGACGCCGAAGGCGCATGATCGATCATTTGAGACTGCGCCGCCCGGTTTATCGCGCGACGGCGGCATTCGGGCACTTCGGACGTAAGGGTGAAGGCTTCACCTGGGAAGCGACGGACAAAGCCGAAGCGCTGCGCGAAGCGGCGCAGTTGACCGCGGCCGCGGTTTAACTTTATTGAAGCGGCGGCGCAATGCCGCCGCGCCACGCATTCATGGGTACACGGCTTATACGCCGTCACTGTTCAGAGATCCGCCAGAAGCCGGTCATAGCCGGCATGCGAACCGATCCAGAACCAATTAATCTCGTCCCTTTCTAGCAGTCCAAGCGCGCGATATCCTCGCGCTACTCGAACGGAGTAAATGGGCTCGCTGCTATGAACGCCGCGTCGCAAGGGACGTCACAGCGTGTCGGGATCGATTTCAGTTGTATTGCCTGCGGCGCGCTCCTTCCGCACTTCCAAGGCGAGTTTGCTCAAGCCGTCTTGCGTGTTGGAAAATCGGGTATCCCAAAGCTCCTCATCCGGAAGTTCCTCAAGCAGCCACCGCGCGATCCGGTCCTGTTGCTCAGGCGGTAAAGCCGCGAGTTTCGCGACCGCAACATCCAACATTTCCGTCATGACTCGAACTATACCCGTCACAAGCGCGGGCTGGAAATAAATCGGAGCCTGGAGTGATCGGCCGCTATTGCTCGACCGTGAACGCGTAGAGCATTGAATCGTGCGTGGTGGCGAACACGCGGCCGTCGCTCACAGCTAATGAACCGAAATGGGTGAAGCCGCTCATGGCCTTGCCTGAAGAGAAGAGCTCTTCTCCGGTAGCGGCATCGAAGGCGCATAGCGTGGCGTTGCCGGTTGATTTCTGAATCCGGTCTTCGGCCGTGAGGAGACGGCCGGTGTCATCGAACTGCCGAACGAACTCGCCACTCGAGAGTGCGAACACAACCCCGTTGGCGATGACAGGCGGCTCAGGGACGGACATGTTGTGCGACATCCAGGCTGGCGTCAGCACCGGTTTGCCGTCCTTCTCTTCCACCTTGAATGCCATGATGCTGCCGTCGGGCGCTGCGCCGTGCGTATTCGGGAATGCACCGGCTGCACTCGACAGCGGCCCCCAAGCGGGTGCATAGAGCCAGCGCGTGCCTTTCGCATCTTCCCAACTCGCAAATGCTCCCCAGAAGCCGCGTCCGGCAATATCAGCGCGTTCGTTGGTAAAACGAGGGCTCTCATACAGGGCCGTGTGATGATCGGAACCGCCGAGCGATTTCGCGTCGAGTAGAAACAACTTACCTTCCTTGCCTGACCCGACGAGCAACTCGCGCCCTTTGTAGTTGAACAGAATCGGAGTGCTGTTGCCCATGTCGAGGTCCTTGCGAGTGAGGTAGTTCGCATTCGAAGGCGTGAAGTAATCGGCCAGGCTGAGCGACTTCGAAGCAAGTGCGAGAACGCTGTCCGCGTATTTGCCATTGGTTGGATCTACCGGGCCGTCTCCCGTGGAGGCGTAGACTGTGCCATCGGGCCCGACCGACGCTCCGCCACGTCCCCAGATCCCCGCCCCTACTGACGACGAAATGAACGACGTCACTGGTTTGTCGGGCTTGCTGAGATCCATTGCGAACACGCCTGACTTGGCGAGGCCGCAGCCCTGTGAGAGCGTCGTGTAAAGAACATTATTGGCGAGATTCAGGCTCCAGTTTTTCGAAAACGCGGGCACAAACTGCTTCGGCGGGAAGCGGTCTTCTCCAGTGACGAGGTTGAGCGCGTGCAACTGGCCGTCGGTCGAAATGACAAACACCGTCGGCCCACCGTTCACATACCCGATCACCGGCGTGTCGTTCAGCGCGTTGGGACAGAAGTACGACGATTGGGCGTTGGGTGGCAACTTGGCGTCATTCGTGAAATGCTTCTGCCAGACAATCTTGCCGCTATCAGCATCCACGATAAATAAGTTGTCGGAACTACCGCCGACCGCGATATAGGTCTCGGCGCCTTGATTTGTATAGACGGGGTTGATCACCACCGGCGAGCGTCAGTGAGTTCAACTGGACAGGCTGATTGTCGAGCTTCAGCTTCCAGAGCATGTGCATGCCCTTGACCGATTGCGGCGTGATCTCGGTTTCCTCGCGCGCCCATCCGTCCCGCTGCGAATCGCCGCCGAAGGTGAGCCAACTAGCTGCGGCTACGGAACAAAGCAAAGCAAGGGCGCCGGCGAGGCGGCTCAATTTGGGCAGTTTGCGAGTAAACGGCATGCGCATGAACAAAACGCGATTATTTCATGAACGGATTCAGCGTTTTCGCGCGGCCTCAAGCGGCCAGGATGCAGGCCATGTACTCGCGCGGGAACGTAATGGTGGAGGGCGCGTTTTGGTTTTCTACGCGAATGCCGAGATCCGCCGGAAAGAGCAAACGGAATGAACCGCCTGGGATGGTTACGTTCGCCGGGCCGGCCAGTCTCCAAACTGCGACAAAGGTGTGCTTCAGCGGAGCGGATGCCGAGCGCGACGGGCGCAGTTTTATTCGTCATATCGGGCATACCGAATGGGTAGAAAGGGACGCTGGAAGTGAGGTGCCCGCGAATGGTTTCCTTGTAGACGCGAATGCCCGTCTGCACCTGGGCGCGTACTTCGCCGGGCCAACGGTCGGCCGCGCCGCTCTGATGGATGCGGCCCAGCATGGCATTCACCATGTGAAAGCTGGCTTGATCGGGAGTGGCGTCGGCGGCGGGAAAACTCCAGACGCCGAGTTGCTCGGGTAGCACGCCGGCTGTGAGTCCAGCCACGATGGACGGGTAGTTGCGGTAGTCGTCCTGGTCGGTGGCGGATTCGAGTTGCAGGCGCGACAACATGGCGTAATCGAGCCGCCCGCCCCCGCTGGCGCAGTTTTCGATGATCAGGCGAGGATAGCGCGACAGTATGGAATCGAGCCAATCGAGCAGCGCGAGATTGTGCTCGTGCATGCCCTGCCCTGGACTATCGGCGTGCAGGTCCGTGCCTTCGAGACCATCGACGTTGTAGTCGAGCTTAATGTACTCGATGCCCCAGTCATTCACGATCCGCGCGATAACGGAATCGAGCCACTTGCGAACCTCGGGATTGCGAAAGTCGAGCAGGTAACGGCTGTGATCGATAACGCGGCGGCCGTGCCGCATAAAGAACCAGTCGTCCGGCTTTTGCGCGAGAGGCGAATGGATTCCAACGACTTCGGGTTCGAGCCACAGTCCCGGCAGCATGCCCCGCGTGCGTATGTGGGAAAACACGGCTCCGAGACCACCGGGCCAGCGTGTTTGGGGAGCCTGCCATGCGCCGACCGTTCCCCACCAGTTTTCATGGATTGCGGCGTACCAGCCGGCATCGATGACGTAGTACTCGCTACCAAGCTCAGCCGCCGCGTCGATCAGAGGCAGTTCCTTTTGGGTGGTGGGGTCGAGATTCAGCGAGATCGCATCGTTGAAGATCACCGGACAGGAGCGGTTGCGGATCTGACCGGCCTGGGCGCATATGTCGCGGCGATAGTGTGTTAACGCCGCGACGGCTTGCTCGAAGCCCCCGCGGACACAGCCGAGAGCGACCGATACCGTTCTATACGTTTGCCCGGGAGCGAGGCTTTTCCAGGCATGCGCATGCTGCTCATCCGGGCCGCCGATGTAGGCGTAGAGGGCACGCGCGGAGGTTTGAGAGATTTCCCAATGCCACGAACCGTTGTACTCGATTTGCCAGAACCAGGAAATGCCGAGCGGCACGTTTTCGATGATGCACATCGGCAAGTAGCGTTCGGTGGACCAGGTGCCGAGACTGCTCGCGAATGCGGCAGAGACGCTGAATTCGCTGTTCGGAACCAATCCTAGTTGCGAGGGCTTTAGAGTGCGCCATTGTCCTTCGGCTTGCCAGCTGTTGAAGCAGAGATGGATCAGCAATTCCTGCTCAAAGCCCGCAGCCGAGGCGAAATTCGCGAGCATGGCGGAGCTCAGATACTCGATCCCCACGCTGCTGCCGCCTTCGTTCGTGACTTCGGTGTGACGGTGAACCACCGGAATACCGTCCCACGCCTCATAAAACGACTTCACTTGCAACTGGAGCGCCGGGTCCCGGTGCGTGACGACGAGGCTGCGACCTTTCGAAGTTTGATTCTCTTCGTGCCCTGCATAAATGAGACGCAGCCCTGGTTCACCGCCGGTGAACTTCATACCGTGATGTTCGACGCTGTCTTCTCCGGTGCAGTGAAGAGCGGTTTCAACCGTGAGCGAGTCGAAGTCGCCGGCGGATGTGTCGGCTAGCGTGTCATTGTGGCCAATCTCAGGGGAAAGCCGCGCCCAAGCAGATTCAGCAATGCCGGCGGGCAGGATGTACTTCTGGCGAAGCTCCTGTTTGTAGGAACCGAAGGAAAACAAGAGGCCCGAAGCCAGCCAGGTAAAGTCTGGCTTGGTAGCCGCTGCACTTTCGAGCGAGCCGAGCGTGAATGCAGAAGCCGCGGCGAGAAAGCTGCGCCTGGTTACGGGAGCCATGGTCAGTAGACGGCGCGCTTTTGCTCAGTGGCTTTCGATGCGAGAAGGAAACGCGATTCCGATACAGGTGTAGGAGCGCCGTTGATGCGAGCTGCCACGTACTCGCCCACCGCGGGTCCATGTTTGAAACCGTGGCCCGAGCCCCCACCAACGATCCATACGTTTTCGTACGCAGGGTGGCGATCAATGAGGAAATCGCCGTTCGAGGTGTTTTCGTACTGGCACACGCGAGACTCGATAACGGGAGCTTCGGCGAGTTGTGGGAATCGCTCGGCCACGTACTGGCGGGCCTCGGTGATTTTCTCTGGGCGCACAAAGCGGCTTTCCGTATCCGGATCGAATGCGGGGCCATGTCGATCAAAAGCGACCTTGAAGCCGCGGCGTTCTATATCGGGGAAGCCGTACATGCCGCGATCGTCACTGAAATCGATCCACACTGGCATGTCGGGGGCCGAAAAGGCAGAACTTCCAGGCGGGGCGCCAAAAAACAACACTTCCTGACGCGTTGGGAATATGCGGCTGGCGAGCACGGCTGGAAAAACTTTGCCCAGCCAGGGGCCACAGGCGAAGACAAACGTGTCGGCGTGAATGGTCTCCCCAGTCGAGGTGCGGATCGACGCGAGCCTGCCATTGCCGCTGGGCGGAACGATGGCCGCGCGTTGGTATCGCCCTCCGCTCGAGATAAAAGCTTCTACCACGCGCTCGACGGCCTGACGCGCAAGCAGGGCTCCGCTGTCCGGTTCGAAGATGGCGACTGTGCCCGGCAACGGCTGGATCTGCGGATACCGCCGCTTGAGATCGTCAGCCGATAAATCGTGGAACGGCACGCCGACCTGTCGAAGAGTCTCGCGGCTCTGCTGTGCGTATTCGTTGCCCGGCATCGCCATCCAGAGGACACCGATGCGCTGCAGCAGGTCCGGATTGGTGCGGCGCGCGAACTCCGACCAAAGCACCAGAGAACGCTGTGCCATGCGAGTGTACACTTCATCAGGTCCGTAAGCACACCGGATGATACGCGTTTCGCCGCCGGAACTCGCACGGCTGCTAGCAGGCCCGTACTCATCCAGCAGGATCACACTATGGCCTGACGCCAGCAATTGATGGGCGGTCCAGGACCCGAAGACTCCAGCGCCAATGACGGCACAGGTCTGTCTGGTTTTGGCAGTCGGCATGAGGGCTCCCGCAAGCATAGCGCCCGCCCACTCACGGCGGTTGAGATCCGGCATGTTCTTATTCGTATCCGATCGAGTGGAGCCACGGTTCCAACACTGCCGCCGCGGCGTAGGCGCCTTTCGCCGTCCAATGGCCGTCGCAGGTGAGAAAGAACGATTTGTAGTCGCCGCCCGAGCGTTGATTCATCTCCGGCAGCAAATCCTTGACCTGAATGCCTGCGCTCTTGCCCCAATTTTCGAGGAATGGACCAAGGCGATCCTGATGTGCGTTGCGTAGCCGAACAAAGTCATTCACGGAAGGGATCAGGAAGACGGCTACTCTCGCTCCGTGCGCGTCCGCGGTGGACCTGATGTCATTCAGCGCGTGCTCCAGGCGTGCGAGATCCACCTGATTGTAGTCGTTATAGCCCGAGTACTGGCCGGCCCTGGTCCAGAACATGCGCGACCAGAGGAACTGGCCAACGTGGTAGGACGCGAGATACGCGCGCAAAAAGGCCTCCGTGTGATCGGCCAGGCTCTCGCCTGCATGGGGATCGTACGTACCGGTGTAATAAACCGAGAAGTCGGGCGCATAGTAAGGGCGATAGCGGCCCTTGTGATATTTGGCGCCCCATTCGGGCGACATGTCGTGGAAGTCGTTATCCGGCAGTACGCCGACGAGCACCAGGTTGTGGTCGAATTTGCTCGCCAGCGTTTTGTAGAGCAGCGCATATTGCAGAGGTCCGAAGTCGCCGGCAGTGCCGAAATTCAAGTGCTCCCGGCCCGTATCGCGCTCAAGAATGTTGGTGAGGCGGTCTTTATCGGGAGCGCCAAGGCCTTCAATGAAGGAATCGCCCAACACCACAGCGCGCGGCTTCGACGAGTGCAGGCTGCGTTCCACGTCGCGGGCTCCGTAGCTGTTGGTGGTGTAGACAACGCTGAAGCAGCCTCCCTGATGAAAGAAGCGCCCATTCGGGCGGTGCCAGACTCCGAACGCGCGATTGCTGTCTTCCCAGAATGAGTTGTAATTGACGTGATAAGTCGGTTTGCTGGAGTGCCAGTTTGTGACCTTGATATAAACCAAACAGGTTAGTTCGGCGAGAACGGCAAAAACGAGAAAATTGATCAGCAGCAGGCGGATACCGGACCAGATCGAGCGAAAAGGGCTTTTGGGCTTCGCCGCCTCGACCGGGCGGGCTGTATCAACCATTACAATTCGATCTTAACCGCTGAAACAGCAGGATCAGGCCTAATTTGTGCTATTCTGGCTGTGTTATGGCAATTCCGAACGTCAGGCGGTTTCGACCCTTCTGCCCGACCTGTAATGAGAACTTCACGGTGATGGCGCTCTTGCCGAAGGACGCCAGTGTCGAAGCGTATCTCAACGATGTTGTTGCGCGGCACGACCACAAAGCGTACCAGGAAGCAAAGCAGCAGCAGTTCAAGATCCGCGTCGGTCAGCAGAAGCAGAAAAAGGCCAAGTAGAAGCGGCCTTCCTCCGCAAAACTCCTTTTGTAAACGCCGTGACTCCGGTCACGGCGTTTTCCTTTTTTGGCGTCCCTCGCACGATACCCCAAGTCAGGAACACGTATCATCAGTATCCAGGCGGTCATGGATTCACTGATGACATTCAATCCGCGCACTCGTCTAGCTGCGCGCATCGCGATTCTATCGGTCCTGTTGGGTGCCGTCGGGTCCGCGCAGACGACCGCTGCGACTCCCATGGGCGGTCCGGAATTGCTGAACACCTGGCGCGTCCAACCGGGTGACGATCCACGCTGGGCCGCTGCAGACTTCGACGATTCCTCCTGGAAAACCATACCCGCTGATAAGCAATGGGATGAGTTGGGAATCGGCAATTGGCGCGGGTATCTATGGTTTCGAACCCGCGTCGGGATACCCGATAAAGTGGGCCGCCTCGGCTTGATGCTGAACTTGATTGGCCCCAACGAAATTTTCGCCAACGGCAATCGTATTGGGCGCAGGGGCGATTTTCCTCCGCGCGGACTTCTTTACACGGAGTGCTCTAAGGTCTACTACTTCGAGCCGGGAACCGCACATTCCGTTGTCTTGGCAATCCGAGTCTGGCTGTGGCCGGTCCTGAACCGGATCGGCAGGCTGCCCGGAGCAGCGTACGTTGGCCCATCCGACGTAATACGGAAAGCGCATGAACTCGAATTGCGCGAAGTCTTGGATGGACGAATTCCGTCTCTCATGCTGCAGGTGCTGTACCTTGTGTTGACCTGCGGGCTCGTCGTCCTGTTCTTCTTGCAGCGCCAACAAGTCGAGTACCTCTGGCTTTCTCTGGCGATCCTCGGCGCTGTTGTCGGTGGCGCCCTCGATACCTATGAGTTGCTCGAAGGTGTGTCCGCCGGCTGGGCGGGGCATGTAGATAGTGCGTTGTCAATTATGAGCGCAATCTGCCTGTTGGAGTTTATCTTCCGCTTTTTGCATGAAAGCGTGCCGAAATGGGTGAGGATCTATCAAATCGTATTGGCGTTGAGCATTGTGCGAACGTACGCGGCGCTGCACGGCTGGATCTCGCTGACGGACTCGAATGTCCTACACCTGCTGCTCTACATTCCCTACTGGTTCGCCACACCGCTCATCGTGTTGTGGCGTTACTTCCGCGGCAACAAAGAAGCGGGGTTGTTGGCGATCCCGATATTCCTCATGTTCGCGATCGAAATGTCGGACAACATTCATTGGATTCTTTGGCGTTTGCGCCTCCGGTACACGGTCACGCCATTCTTTCCCGATCTGGACCTCGGATTGGTAAGCGTCGATCCAAGTTCAATCACACACTTTCTGTTTTTCCTGAGCATTGGCGCGGTCATCCTATATCGTTTTCAGAAGATTCGTTCGGATCAGGTGCGAGCGAAAGCGGAGTTGGAAGCGGCCCGCAGTATGCAGGAAGTTATGGTCCCCAGTTCTGTGGGTGCGCCCGGCTTTGTCATCGAGAGCGCCTATAGACCGGCTCAGGAGGTGGGCGGCGATTTCTTCCAGGTGATGCCCGGCGAGGACGGCTCCGTTTTAATCGTGATCGGCGATGTCAGCGGGAAAGGCTTGAAGGCGGCGATGCTGGTCAGTCTGATCGTCGGCCTGATCCAACGCAGCGTGAAGGATACGCGCGACCCTGCAAAGGTGCTCTCGGATGTGAACGATCTGCTGTCTGGGGAAATTCAGGACAGATTCGCTACGTGTTGCTGCGCCGTGATGTATCCCGACGGACGAATGGCCCTGGCAAACGCCGGCCACCTCGCGCCGTACTGCGGCGGGGTCGAGATACAAACCCCAGGCAGCATGCCGTTAGGAGTAACGCGTGGAATCGAATACGAACGCATCGAATTTCACGTGCCTCGGGGTCAACGGGTACTGTTCCTCTCGGACGGCGTAGTAGAGGCGCGCAACCAATCTGGCGAGTTGTACGGCTTCGAACGCACACGCGTGATCAGCGTGCAACCGGCTGACCAGATTGCGCAGGCTGCTCAGGACTTCGGACAGGAAGACGACATCACCGTGCTGGCGATTCAGCCGGCTCTCGGCTGACTCGTACCGGAAAGAACTCATGGCCTCGCGCGCGGATGGGCCAAGTATCCACGATTTGCCCAGACTGCACGGCCAAGGCCTCGTCAAACATATTAACGGTCGGGCAGATGTGCTTCGGCAATAGATAGAGCTGCTCTCCGAGCGCGGGGATCGCGGCGCCAGGCGGAACGCGAATGGGCAGGTGCTCCTCGCTTGGCTTGAGCGGCTCGAGTTCCGGACGGCCCAAAACTGCACAGTTCGGCACGCCGGAATCGACCGACACGCTCTTGTGGCCGGCATCGCAGGTAACAATATTCGGAGACGGGTGGCTCACCACCGTCGCCATCACAAGCGCGGCGGGTGTGAATCCTACATCGGGCAACTGCCGAAGGCTGTTGAGGTCGTTGAACACAACAGTACCCGGCGAGACGCGATGTTGAAACGCAGCGTTGCGGAATGGCTCGAACGCTAAGGCGGCCCGAGACGCGGGAGTTCCAGAAGTAATCAATTCGCCAACCGGCATCCCGAGTCCCTCCACAATGTGAAGCAGCTCCGCGTAGCCCGCCTGGGCCTGTTTGACGTCATCGGGCGAAAGGTGGCCGTCATAGAAGTGCAGCCCGCGAAACCGGTCTCCGGCTAAATGCGCCAGCCGCCGAATCTCGTCTATGCGGCCAGGCAGGAGACCGGTGCGGTTCATTCCCGGATTGATATCGATGAAAAGGTCGAGGCCTGCAAACTGGTCTTCCGATTCCGCGAGAGTCGACACCCGTGTATTTGGGAAAGCCGCGGCGATGTCGCGGATACGCTCGGCGGTTCTAGGCGCGACAGGCATGGCGAAGAGCACATCTGGCATGCCCTCCTCGCAACACATGAGCAGTTCAAGAGTGGTCGAGACTTTCGTTGCGCGAACACCGCTTTCGATAAGCATGCGAATAACCTGCGGGGATTTAACAGTTTTGACATGCGGACGCCAGCGAGACGCATCTCCGCCCATCAGTCGAATGGCCGACTCCACGTTCGCGCGCACTTGTTCGGGGTAAATCAGCAGCGCTGGAGTGAGTACGTTTCCCGGATCCGTGAGTCGGTAAGTGTCCACGCTGCGGATCATAGCAGGCGGACGGATGAACCAGAATGGCGTTTGGCTTCATCTATGAGAAATGGGTTTTCTTGACAACCTCGAGAGTTCTCTGAACAGTCTGGAGCGGACCGAGGAGCGGGATGCTTCTCACTCGCAAAGGCGAGCGGAGGAACGCAATAGGGCCCTTGCCGAGGGACCGGCTGCGGATCAACTGAAAAACGGTGCCTGGACGAGAGATCTGTTCGAGAAGGCAGCCATTGTCGGCCACCGGCTGCGGACGAAGATTTACATTGGTTGGGTAGGGTCCATGCTGCGCTTGGAAGCGAAAGGGCGCGCGCTGGAGTTGACGCCAGGAGCGGGTGGTGTGACCGCACGCTATGAAAAAGAGGGACAACCCGTCACCGAGCCGGTCGATTTCGACTCTACTCCAGAAGACCTGTTAAACAGGTGGTTGAGCGAGGGGAAATGACAAATACAGAAGTTTATGCCGGGGCAGTAGCTGTGGGCGCATTGGCGGGAATTCGTTCCATGTCCGGGCCGGCGCTCGCAAGCGAAGTGGTTCCTCCCGAGAAGATGCCCATCGGTCCGGTCGCGCTGAAGGCTCTCGCGCTCGGCGAGTTCGTAGCAGATAAGCTGCCCTTCATGCCCGACCGGACCAGCGTTATCCCTCTGATTGGCCGGGCCGTCATGGGCGGACTCAGCGGAGCGGCGATCTGCTCCTCAAAGAAGCGTTCGGTTGCACTTGGAGCCGCCTTGGGAGCACTGGCCGCCGTGGGAATGTCTTTTGTGGCATTCAAGCTACGCAAGAAATTGTCCTCTGCCATGCCCGGCTTTCTGGTCGGATTGGCGGAAGACGTCGTAGTGACCGGCGCTGGATCCTTTATCGTGAACAGCCTCGGGCGGCCGGCAATCACCGGCTGAGCCGGGGCGCGGATCACGCATCGGTTACGGACGGGAGCGCTGCCGGTCGTAGAATGTTCGAGCCTTATTTCTATTGCCGCAATCGGCCATTCTGCACCAGCGTCGTCTCCTACCGTTCGAAAGATCCACAAACAACCATCCGCAGCTGTCATCAGCACATAGGCGCACCAGATTGAGCGGCCCTGAAGTCAACAGTTGAGCTGCTTCGGAAAGAATCGTATGAAGCAAGACGTCGGCATAATTGCTGTCGTCCCGCCATACCCAGCTTCCGGTATGCTTGACGACGATTAACCGGCGCTTATTCTGGCATGCATGTAATTCCGCATCGATGTGGTGAACCGCCGCGCCCGGGATGCGTTTTACGAGTGCGATTGCGCTGAAGACGGAAAAGACAGACTCGCGCGCTTCGATGATCCGCTGAAAGCAGTGCTCCGTCATGGGCCGTAGTTCCGCCAACGCTTCTCGGCAACCCAGGTCGGCTTGATCTACCCATCGGTACATATCGCGCTCGCTCTGCATGCGGTCCACTCGTAGATCAGCGTCCAAGCGGTAGGCAACTGTGTTCGCAAAATCGAGCGCCACGTTGCCGGCTACGAACTGAAAAACAGGTGTCGTCCCATCCATAGCCGCTACCTCAATCTAGCCGTTTTCGCATTCTAACCGCTCCGTCTATCTCGACCGGTTATGTTAGCATTGCTCGATGGAGCCGCGGATGCATCGAGCCACCCGATCGTTATCTCTCGTCCTGACGATCGCAGCTTTGATTCCGACGCCCATGGCCGCTGCTGCAGGGGCGGACACAAGTAAGCCGGTTGCTCTTGGAATATCAAAAGTTTCATTGACCGGCCCGTGGAAGTTTCATGTGGGCGACGCCCCCCGATGGGCAGAGATCGCTTTCGATGACAGCGGTTGGGAGTCGGTGGACTTGACACCGCCTCCGGGAGCGCATGACGGGGATGTCGGGCTCACCGGCTATGTCCCCGGATGGGGAAGCCGCGGCCATCCAGGATATGCGGGATACGCCTGGTACCGGCTGCATCTTGCGTTATCCACACCGCCGAACGCGAAGATTGCTTTGGCCGGACCTCCGGCGGTCGACAGTGCGTACCAGATCTTCTTTAACGGTCGACTCCTGGGCCAAATTGGCCGGTTTTCCAAGACACCGCCTGCCGTTGTCAGCATTCAACCCCGCGTCTTTGCCCTACCATTCCTATCGCCAGCAGCCGAGGTCCAAAATTGCGTAATTGCCGTGCGGGTGTGGATGGGCGCTTGGGATCTGGATGATCCGTCCGCCGGGGGCATTCACATTGCGCCCGCCATTGGGTTAGCTGACGAGATTCACGCTCTCAACAAAACGCAATGGATCCAGACTGTGAAGGGTTACTTGTTAGAAGTTGTCGAGGCGGCGGTATTTGTGGGCCTCGCATGGATGGCTTGGGCGCTGCGAACGTTTGAAGAGTCACGCACAGCATATGCTTGGCTTTGTGCGGCTCTCATCTTCACCGCAATGTATCGGGCAAATCAAGCCTTATTCTTCTGGGGACAATTTGAGACCGTCCAACCATTCGAAGTAGTCAGCCTGGTTCTTCTTACACCGCTTTCACTTGTTGCCTGGACCTTTGCCGCACTGCTTCGGGTCCGTCCGCCCCGCATGCAACGAATCGCATCCATCCTGATGACACTAGGATTTTTGTACGTCACCGCACAAGCATTAACCGTTTTACGGATAGCCGGACCAATGGCTTCCGCCGTTGCAGCGATCCGGATATGCTTTGTGGGTTTCTTTCTTCTTGCGATCTACCTGGCAATCCGGCAACGGCAATGGGCATCCTCGGCGCTGATGTTGCTCATCGCAACTGCACAGTTCGCCAGAGAGCTATCGAAGCTAGGCGTCCCGGGTATATGGTTTCCGTTCGGGACCGGTGTTTCCCGCGCGCAATACGCGTACGCCGTCTTCGATGTTCTGCTATTCGGTTGTATGTTCGAGCGATTCTTGCGGCTCGCACAGCACCGCCACGATCACGCTCCAGCGCCTTCAGCTCTTATTGAACAAATCCGCTAATACTGCGGAGTTCTTCCGCGCCTGGTTGCCGCTACTCAATCACCAACAGTAAGTCGTGCGCCTCGACGCGATCGCCCGCTTTTGCCAACACCTGCTTGACGGTGCCGGCCCTGGGCGACTGAACTGTCGTTTGCATCTTCATCGCTTCCATCACAACCAGGCGATCTCCCTTGCTCGCACATGCTCGCCGATCTGCACATGCACCAGCGTGACCGCGCCTGGAATCGGCGCGCCCACTTCGCCCGGATTGCCCGCCGTCGCTTTCCGGCGCGTCTCTTGCGTCTGCTTCACAGAGCGGTCTTGTACCTCGATTTCGCGCGGTTGACCGTTTAATTCAAAAAATACCGATCGCGTTCCATCCGCCTTTGGTTCGCCGACGGTCTGCAAGCGCACGAACAGCGTCTTTCCGGGCTCGAGTTCGACTGTCGTCTCACTGCGCTCTTCAAGTCCATACAAGAACGGCGCAGTCGGTAAAACATCGAGTTCTCCGTATTTCGCGCGCGCATCTGCAAACTTCAAGAACACATCCGGATACATCAGGTAACTCATCAGATCGGTGCGGCTCGAAGATCCGGTTTTGGCGGTTACCTCTCTGCGCCGCTGCATCCAGATCCACCGGCGCCAGTGCCGCTCCGGGGCGGCCTCGGCTATTGGCTTTCGACCGCGCAGTACGTTTTCTTGCACATCCCGCGGCCATCCTCCCTCGGGCTGGCCGAGCGAGCCCATAAACATATCCACCACCGAGTTCGGGAACGACAACTGCGCGCTCGCCGCAGGATCTCTCAGCACATTGACGCTTAGATTGTGGCTGACCAGATACAGCGCCATGTCGCCCACAACCTTGCTGGACGGCGTGACTTTCACGATGTCGCCGAACGCAAAGTTCACGTCCGCGTACATGCGCGCCACCTCCGGCCAGCGAGCCCCCAGCCCCATCGACTCCGCCTGTTCCTCAGAGTTCGTATACTGTCCGCCCGGCATTTCGTGAATATACACGTCCGCTGCGCCTGACTTCGGCGCATTGTCGAACGCCGCGTAATAAGTCCGCACCGTCTCCCAATAATTCGAGCAACGGTTCAGCGCATCGAAACTCAACCCGGTGTCGCGTTCGGTGTGTGCCAGTGCCGCCACAATGGAGTTCAGATTCGGCTGGCTCGTCGCGCCGCTCATGGATGAGATCGCGCCATCGGCCACATCGACGCCTGCCTCGGCTGCCTTGAGAATCGTCGCCGCATTGATGCCGCTCGTATCGTGCGTGTGCAGATGAATCGGCAGGCCGGTCTCTTCACGCAGCGTCTTTACCAGTTTGTACGCCGAATACGGTTTCAGCAGCCCCGCCATGTCCTTGATGCCGAGGATATGCGTGCCCATCTGCTTCAGTTCTTTCGCGAGGCGGACATAATACTCAAGCGAATACTTCTCCCGCGCGGGATCGAGAATGTCGCCCGTGTAGCAGATCGCGGCCTCGCAGATACGGCCCGTCTTCAACGTCGCCTCAACCGCGACCTGCATGTTCGGCATCCAGTTCAGCGAATCGAAGATGCGGAAAATATCAATGCCCTGCGCCGCGGCTTCACGAATGAACTCGGCAACCACGTTGTCCGGATACGCCGTGTAGCCCACAGCATTCGAAGCACGCAGCAGCATCTGAAAACAGATGTTTGGAATGCGCTCGCGCAACTGCTGCAGCCGTTTCCATGGGTCTTCCAGCAGAAAGCGCATCGCCACGTCGAATGTCGCGCCGCCCCACATTTCGATGCTGAACAGCCCCGAAAGCTCCTTCGCCACATAATCGGCAACGTGCAGCATGTCGTAGGTGCGCACCCGCGTCGCCATCAGCGATTGATGCGCATCCCGAAATGTGGTGTCGGTCATCAGGAGACGGCCTCTGCTGCTGCGTCCACTTCGCAAACTCATGCGGTCCCATGCGATCGAGCAGCTGGCGCGTACCTTGCGGAATGTGCTGCTTCTCCGAATGCGGAACGGCAGCTTCGCGGATAACGGCGGGACGCGGCCGGTTCGCCACCTCCGGATTTCCGTTGACGATAATCTCGCCCAGGTACCGCAGCAGCTTCGTCGCACGATCCCGCCGCGGCTGAAATTGAAACAGCTCCGGACTCTCATCGAGAAACGAAGTAGTCGCCTGCCCCGATCGGAAGGTCGGGTGGTTCACCACGTTCTCGAGGAAAGGAATATTCGTCTTCACGCCGCGAATGCGAAACTCGCGCAGCGCGCGATCCATGCGATCACAGCTCTGATCGAAATTCGATCCCCATGCGCTCACCTTCACCAGCAGCGAATCGTAAAACGGAGGGATCGTCGCACCGCCGTAAGCCGACGCGCCATCCAGTCGAATGCCAAATCCGGCCGGAGAACGGTAGGTCTGCAACCGGCCATAATCCGGGACGAAGTTGTTCGCCGGATCCTCCGTCGTAACGCGGCATTGGATGGCAACGCCGTGCAGCGGAAGTTCTTCTTGCGGCGGCAGGCCCATCTCTGGGCCGTGCAGCCGAAGACCTTGCGCCACCTGAATCTGCGATCGCACAAGGTCAACCCCGGTCACCATCTCGGTCACCGTGTGCTCTACCTGAATACGCGGATTGACCTCAATGAAGAACCACTCGTGGGTATCGGCATCGACCAGAAACTCCACCGTCCCCGCGTTGTAGTAGCCCGCCGCTTTCGCAAGCGTGACCGCCGCGTCCGCCAATTCGCGCCTGACACTCTGCGGGAGCGCAAATGCCGGCGCAATCTCAACCACCTTCTGATGCCGTCGCTGCACGGAGCAATCGCGCTCATACAGGTGCAGGATGTTGCCATCGCGATCGCCCAGAATCTGTACTTCAATGTGCTTGGCGCGCCGGATGAACCGTTCGAGAAACACTGCATTATTGCCGAACGCCGAGCCCGCCTCAGACGACGCCTCGCTCAATTTGGCGGCAAACTCAGCAGGTGATTGCACGACGCGCATGCCGCGCCCGCCGCCGCCAAACGCCGCTTTGATAATCAGCGGAAAGCCAATTTCACGCGCCACCCGATCGACATCGACTTTCGCCGGATCCACCGGATTTTCCGTCCCGGGAACGACACGAATGCCCGCCTTTTGCGCCAGCTTTCTCGCGGCGGTTTTGTCGCCGAGCATCTCGAGAATTTCCGCGTTCGGCCCGATGAACGTGATTCCCGCGCGCTCGCAGGCTCTCGGAAGAGCCGGGTTCTCCGCCAGAAAGCCATACCCGGGATGAATGGCGTCTACTTCCTTTTCAACCGCGACGGCGATCGCTGTCTCGATATCCAGATACGCCTGGACCGGACCCTTGCCGTGACCGATCAGATACGATTCGTCGGCTTTGAAACGGTGCAGGCTGAGCCGGTCCTCCTCGGAATAAACCGCAACCGTCCGCAGCTTGAGTTCGCTGGCCGCCCGCAGGATTCGAATGGCAATTTCACCGCGATTGAGCGCAAGAAGTTTCTTCATTCCCAAATCAACATGATGGAGCATGCGGCTTTTCGCTCCGCCAAACCGGGGTTTTCACAAAAAAGCAGTAGCCCTGAGATTTACCCGTAGACACTCGCACTTGTCTTGTGAGGGCAAGTTGTTCCATGATTCACCTCAGCCGTATGCTCTGCTCGTTCCTCGGACACCGCTACCGGTTTGTTCGCGATCCGAAATCTCGTATCGGGGCAGAGTTTTGCGTCTGCTCCCGCTGTCAGGTGCGCCTGACGGACCTCGCTTTATCCCGCTAACTCGTTCCGCATGTGCAGCAGAATCCCGCCGGGATTCTTAACGCCGCTACTCGCAATCTCCTCAGCGCGCCGCTGCGAATCCGCTACCGCATAGATTCGCAATTCATCCGCATTTCCCGACGGCCGTACATGTGCGACCTCGCCGTTTCGAAACGTGATCCGTACGCCGTCCGTGTAGTTGATCCGGGCCACCGCATCGAAGCCGTCGCCGCTCGTGAAGAATTCCCGCAAACGTTTTGCGATCGCGCGAAGCTGCGCGCAGGCGCCCTCGTCTAGTGACACCGGCTTGCAATCCGTTCCCAGGGCAACCACACGATCCGTTTCAAAAACCACCTCCTGCAGATCGGCAACGGGAGTCAAAGCCGCTAAGATGCGCAGCGATGCAGTTCGCGGAAAATTCGGCAGCAGCGCCGCCTTACTGTAACGGCAGGTTACGCGCTCCAAGAGTTCAGTGAGCGTAATACCCTTCTCTTTCGCGCTGAAAAGCGCACACAGGATTGGCAGCATCGCATCTCGCGTAGCCAGCGCATGCAACACTTTCCCGTTCCGCTGAATATCGGACCCGAGGAGGAATCCGCCATTCGCTTCCCACCCGCACACGACTTTACAGCCGCGATCCCGCGCTCGCTCCATCGCCGAGATGACAAAGGGCGACCCGATACGCGTTTTCGGCTCCAACACCGAAGCCAGGCTGCTGCGGTCGATCGAATCATTGCAGCTAATCGGCACGACCACCGCGTCCGCTTTCAGATAATCGGCAACAATCATGCCCAGCAAATCGCCCCCGATAAAGCGCAGCTCTCCCGATGTAGCGACACCGAGCACCAGCGGCCGGTCGCTATCCCCATCCGTCGATACAACGGCATCCAGCTTGCCGTGCTGATTCGCCAGTTCCTGAATCGTCGCAAGCTGCTCCGCGCCGATGTTCTCTGTATCAATCGGCACGAACGTTGCGCTGCGGCCGGCAGGAATCACCTCTGCCCCAAAACGATTCAGCAAGGCGACCAGCAGATCACGGCCGACCGCCGAGTGCTGGTACGCCAGAATCCGCCAGCCCGCCAGCGAGCAGTCGCTGAAGAACTCGGTGTAGCGGCGCACGTATTCGTCGCTCGCGTCCGGAACAGGCGGCGGAAGCTCAACCCGCTCCTTTAACATCCCGGCGGTATTGAACTTCGCCGCGCCGGCTGGCCTCGCATAGATCTCTTCACGCACCCGGCGCACGCCTCCATTAATCGGCCCTTCGTGCTCTTTCAGCAGTTCGCCACGCGATGTGTTCAGCTTGTAACCGTTTCGATCGAATGGGATGTGGCTGCCCGTAATCATCACGCTGCCTTTCCCCCGTGCCAGCGCATACGCCGTCAAGGCCGGAGTCGGAACCGCGCCCAGGTTTACGGGCTTCATTCCAGCATCCAGAATCGCTTGCGCAACGGCCTGCGCGATCTCGCCGCGCCCTGTTTCCGGATCGAGCGAGCACGAACTCGGACGCAAATCGCATCCGATATACACTTCATCGCCGCGGGAAATCCCCCCTCGCTCGGACGGAAGCGTCTGCAAATAACGCAGTTCCGCCACCGCGTTGATATAGATTTCGAGCTGTGTCAAATGTCGAATCTCGCCTCGCCGCCCACTGGTCCCAAACCGCATTTCCTGCGGCTCGTACGTGAGCGTCGAGCGTAGCGAATCAGCCATGTCTCTAGTGTGCACGTACGCTTTCGGCAGAGCTGCGTAACCGCGTTGGATTTAGGATTTCTTTGCGCCAGGATCCGATGGACGGAGGTTCGAGCGATGTCCAGGGCGGGACAGATTTCGGACTGGGTGTTGAGTATCAACAGCCAAGAGAAGTGATTTACAATTTTGGCTTACTTCTGATCAACCTTTGCAAAGAACTTCTGTATATCGGCAACCAAGAGATCGGGCTGCTCCAGAGCCGCGAAGTGTCCGCCCTTCGGCATGTCGGTTTTCTGCACTAGGTTATATTTTTGAGTAATCCAGCTCAACGGTGGGACAGCCACCTCCTTCGGAAAATCCGCATACCCCACAGGAGTTTCCAGGCGTGGCCTCGGTACCGTTTCCTCTCTGGTGAGCCGGTCCTCACGATAAATTCGCATGGCGGAGCCGATCGTGCCGGTCGCCCAATAGAGCGTAACATCGGTTAAAAATGTGTCGCGATCCACAGCCGTAAGAAAATCGCCGTTATTGTCCGTAAGCAGTTGAAATTTGCCAATCATCCAGGCCAACCACCCCACTGGGGAGTCAGCAAGGGCGTAGGTAAGAGTCTGCGGTTCACTGGCCTGGAGGAAAAAAAAGCTGCTCTCTTCCCGGTCGAAGTAGGAATACCGTTTCCGCTCAGCATCGCTCATTTTCGCAACGGCTTCGGGGTTCGGCGGTGGCACACAAATCTGGTTCAGATGCAACCCGATCACATGCGTGGGCGCCTGGTAAGCCATGTCTTGGGCTATTGCCGAACCCCAGTCACCACCCTGGATGCCGTACTTGGAATAACCCAAACGATCCATCAGAACAACTAAAGCCTTTGCCATACGCTGTGGTCCCCAGCCACGCGTTGTGGTGGGACCGGAATATCCAAAGCCAGGCAGCGAGGGAATGATAACGTCAAAGGCCGGGCAATTTCTGTCTTTGGGATCGGTGAGCGGCCCAATGAGCTTCTCAAACTCCAAAATCGAGCCGGGCCATCCGTGAATCAGCATCAACGGTATGGCATCAGGGCGGGGAGAGCGCTGATGGATGAAATAGATTTGTTGTCCATCAATTTCCGTTGTGAACTGGTCAAACTGATTGATGTTCGCTTCTTGCGCACGCCAGTCGTAGCCGTTCTGCCAATAATCCGCGAGCTGCCGAACCTTCTTGATGTCGGCACCGTACTCCCAGGTCGTGCCCGGAAGCTGATCGGGCCAGTTGGCTTGCGCCAGACGTCGGCGAAGATCAATTAAAACGCGGTCGGGAACATGCATTTTGAACGGCCGGACGGCGGCAGTTTCCGGCTTCGCAGGCGGTTGCGTTTCTCCAAGTGCAATTGCGGAAAGCAAAAGGAACACGGCCGGTAGAAGCCTCCCGCACTGCCAGACTGTCCTTTTCGCTTTCTCGAATCCAGTTTTCATCATGCTCTTGCGTCCTCAATGATTCCGAGCCTGCACTGAAACACTGAAATGGCCCTCCTTACATCTGATCCGGAGCTCCACCTAACCGCACATAGGTGGGAGCGGCGAAGTTATCCATCGGTTCCGGCTCACCTAGGAACTATGGAGTTAGAAATGTCGGAGAGTTGGGAATTTAAACGAGACACAGATTGAGTCGCGTATCGGATTCACTCCATACTGCACCATCCATGATCGGCGGTCGGTTGCTGGCAATTCTGGGTCACGTTGATATTCGACGTGACCCATCTTGCTCCCGCATAACCGCTGGCCTTGACCTTCGCACAACACCGAGCTGAGATGCATGTTGTGCGAAGGTTACGAATTGCATTTATCGCGGGACCTGGTTGAGTCCGATGGTTCGATGCAATAGCAGATTGTGCGCGTTCGCGGGCATCGGAAAGTCCGGGTGCTCGCCCACTTCGTCCGCGACGGACCGGTCGATACTGTCGTCTACAGGGGTGGCGAGAAAGGCATCGACTTCGCCCTTATGCGGCCCGCTGCGTACGACCGCCATGCCAGAGATTTGTCCTTTATCATTTATCTGGTTAGCCATGGTTGCGTAGAGGTTGGAACTCGCCGGAAACAGCTTATTCAGGTTGATCGTCTTGCCGTTTTCCCAGATGAGGGCATGGGACCACTCGAACTTGGAGTCCAGAGCGCTTCCTACCACCTGACCCTGGTTGTTGATGGCCTCGCCCAGGGCGAGAATATCTCCCGGCAGAGCCTTGAGGATGGTGAGTGTTTGGTCCTGCCAAAGAGCGGCATAGAAGAATGTGCCGTTGCTGACCGTCCCAACAATCTGGCCCTGGTCGTTAATGCCGTAGGCCTCATTCGAGCCGGTAATTCCAAGGTCAGGAAGCGGGGTGGGGTAGCCATATTCCCAAACCACGGCGTGATTCTTTATTATTGAGCCGGGGCAGGTTCCCGAGTACCCTACGGTATCGCCCTGACTATTGATGTCGACCGCTTCTGAGTCTGGATCGCTACCCACCGGAGGAAGAGGTTGGGCTTTGCCGTTTTCCCACAACACCCCCAGTACAATCCGATTATTAGCCACGTTAGACGGGCATGTGGAGTCCACGCTACCGTTTTCCGCAAATCCTGCGACTTGTCCATGGTTATTGATCGCGCTGGCCTGCCCGTTATTTCCCCCGAGAGTGGGAAGAGCGCTCATGCTGCCGTTTTGCCAAAAAAACGGACGACATGTGAGTCCTGTGCCGAAGGCACAAACGTCTTCGCCGTCGGGATCCGGGACACTCGTTTCGGCATAACCCACTGCCTGTCCTTGATCGTTTATCCCGCCATAGTTCGTGAAACTGTTCTTTCCTCCGAGCGTGCCGAGATCGAAGTTGATTCCGTCGATGTCTATCGCTGCGCGTCCGCCTAGAAGTGCGACCACGAAATCCTCCTTCCCCGGCGGCATTTTCCCTTCCATGACCTCCGTCCATCCGCGGTTGTTGAGACCCATGGCACAACCCAAATTCCCGCTGTCTAGATGGCCCAAATCGGTAACTTTGTAGCTTCTTTGAGCGACTGCACTGCTGCAGCAAGCTATAACAATCGTCGTAGCCCACACTGTCCGGCAATTGCGCGACTGACTAACAATGTTCATATCTTCTTCCTTCAGTAAAGTCGTTTTACCCGATGATTGGCGAATTACGTCAGGTACAACTCGGGCGCTCTGATCGACCCCGTCACGTTCATTCAAGTTCAGGTACCGCGTTGCGGTGAATTACATCGGGCTGTAAACGTATCAGGAGCGTAGCTTAAGGCGGTTAAGGATGCGGACCTAATCCGCAGCATGATTCAGAAACGTGGTGAGTTGAGGGTTTTGCGTTCCAGGCCGGGGAAAACCAGGGCCTGAGGCTTAGAGGCGATTCGAGCTCTTCGGGCTTCGCAATACCGGGGTCTTACGTACAGGACTGTACATCCGGCTGAATCGACACGTCGTTCCGACGTGAATCCTGCCTCCTATATCCGAATTGAGCGACGGCAAATTGAAAGTTCTTGCACCGAACCGTTTTCCGGTCGAGTCCGTTCCAACCTTCTGGCAACGGCGGAATTTCAAGTTCCATCGCATCCGTCGCGGTGAAGACGTACCCGTTGTAGGTGGTTCGGATGACCGTCTGTCCTGGGGAGTGGACCAGCGGCATGTGGAGATTTTGCATCCAACGATTTTTGTCTGGCCCAATCCCGACGCCACAGACATAGACATAGGGATATCGGTCCATGGCATCGAGCCTATACACTCGTCCACTGCAGGCGCTTCCGGTGTAGAACTCTTCGTGACGCAGCCCGTTGAAGCATGCCTGACAATGATGCTCCGGCCTAAACCCGTTGACGTAGAAAGCCCAAATGAACCGGAAACCTTGAACGAGCCCATTCGGCAGATCCGGATGCGATACCAATAACGAGATCCTGGACACACCCTACATATCGGCACTTTTCTCCGTTGCTGCGCGTAGCCGCACATACCATTAGGTTGGGTAGGTTCGTCGTTTGTTCGCCCTATTCTGATCCTACAAACGCCTTTCTAGTTTGGCCAGACGACAACCAGCGCTCAAGCCGGTCAGCGTAGGTGCGGCTCGAGCGATGCTCCGAGTCGTCAGAGAGCATCACCATAAATTCCCGGTTCTCGATGGATCGCAATTCCACGATTACTCTTGACTGCACAATCCGGGAGCGGTGTATGCGGATAAACTTTGCCGGGTCGAGCCGCTGTTCGAGAGAAGCCATCGATTCGCGTAGCAGGAAACAACGACCATTGACATGAAGTTCAACATAGTTGCCGGCAGACCCAACCCACTCAATATCGTCTGCAACGACGATTTGAATACGAGATCCGCTCTGGACTGCAAACCGGGACGCATATTGATCCGATGCGCCGTCCAGCATTTTCATAACTCGCTGTGCCATGTCGGTCTTCAGCTTGGAATCGACCAGATCACGAGCTCGGCTGATTGCCGCCGCGAAGCGTGTGTCGTCCACTGGCTTCAGCAAGTAATGCAGTGCGTGGAAGTCGAATGCCCGCAAAACGTGTTGATCATACGCTGTAAGAAAAATCACTGCAGGAATATTTTCTCTGGGCAATGCACGCAGAACCTCGAAACCGTCCATGCCCGGCATCTGGATGTCGAGGAATACAACGTCCGGAGATCGCTCCAGGATCCTATTCACCGCGGATGGCCCATCTCCGCATTCCCCAACTATGTCAATATCCTTGAACCGGCGCAGCATGAGAACCACCCCGCGGCGCGCCAATGGCTCGTCATCGACGATCAGAGCCCGCACAGTGAAGCCTCCTGAAGGTTCGGAACCCTGCGTAACGGCAACTCGAGTGCCACTTCGCAACCGCCCGCTTCGAGCCACACAAGCGAGAATTCAAAATCCGTCCCATAGAGTGTTTTCAGGCGCTCCTCCGTGTTTCCAAGACCGATTCCAATTCCGTTCTTTTTGTGCTCGCCCTCACCTCGCGGACCGGAGTTCCCGATAACAATTCGCAACCTGTCGGCTTGCACCGAACTCTTGATCGCAATCCACCCCCCATCGACCAGAGGCGCCACCCCGTAGCGCACGGCATTCTCAACCAGCGGCTGCAGCAACATGTTTGGCACCAGGGCATCGCGCGTCTCCAATGGAGCAGTGATATCGATTCTTAGCCGCTCTCCAAATCGTGTTTGCTCGATTGCCAAGTACCCTTCGGTAAAGGCCAGTTCCTGAGAGAGCGCCACCTCTGCTGTGACTTCGGAAGCCAGACTTGTGCGCAGAAGATCCCCTATCTGCGCCAGCATCCGCCTGGCCGCCGGGGCGTTTTCATCCAGGATGAGCATAGACACCGCATTGAGCGAGTTGAATAAGAAATGGGGATTCAGTTGATAGCGCAATGCAAGCAACCTCGCCTCTCGAACCTCAGTTTCTGCGCGAAGCAATCGCTCCTTCTCCTCGTTAGATGTCTGCCATTGCTTAATGCTGAAATACAAACTACACCAGATGAAAAGGATGAAAAACGACCACATCAAGACTGCAACCAAGGCGTGCCACGGTACGCGATGAAAAATCTGCAAAACAAGGCAGGCTGCGCAGGCTACGGGAATGGACGTGACCATGGCCGCTGCGGCTGCTTTCAATTCAAAAGCGACCCAGGACTGCGATTGTCGCAGCAGCCGACGGCAAAAAGGGTGCAGGGCACAACTTCCCAGGAACATGAAAACGATAGGCACTGTCTTTTCATCGATATCAACGCGCTTGGTCAAAAACTCATGAATCGATTCCAGAAGCTCGAAAAGATAGAAGCAGCCCCATCCGATAATTTGGATTTTCCAAAAGGACCGCAAATCCAAGGCATCAGTTCGATTCATGAAGCGCATTCTAGCTCAGCTGAGGAGTGGCACTCCACGGTCCAAAACGCAAAACCTTCAACTCATCACATCTCTCGGTCGCTCAGCGGAATGGGTCAGATTTCGCAACCCTCGGTGGTGTGCACTGTATGATGTTGACGGGGGAACAAACGGCGAATGCAGCGCTATATCGCCCTCCTCGGAGGCATGAATGTCGGCGGTCACCGGATCAAAATGGACGAGTTGTGCCGCCTATTCGAAGCCGCGAATTGCCAAAAGCCGTCTGCCTTCATCGCGAGTGGCAATGTGATCTTTTCGACGGCGAAGCGCGACCGTGCCGGATTAGAAGCTGCGCTTGCCACGCATCTCGAAGCGAGCCTCGGGTATCACGTGCCGACCTTCCTGCGCACACCGGAAGAAATCGACGCGATCATCCGTTATGAACCCTTCGACCTCGAAGCGGCGGGCTCCACAATGCATGTCTGCTTCCTGCATCGCCCGATGACCGAAGTCGAACAGTCGATCGCAAAAGCCTGCAATTGCGCGTCGGACGAACTTCACCCGCACGGGTCTGAACTGTATTGGCTCTGCCGCGGACGCGTGACCGAATCCCAAATTAAGTGGAAACCACTCGCAAAGAAAATCGGCGAATCGACCGCCCGAAACATTACAATGCTTCGCCGGCTATCCGAACACTTGAAGGCATGATCCCGGTCAAGGGTTTGCCCACCCGCCGCCCAGCGCCTTATAGAGCGCAACCAGGTCCGTGCGCACGGCAGTCTGGCTTTGGGCAAGCGCGTCCTCATTCGCAAGTTCCTCACGCTGAGCATCCAGCACGCTCAAGAAATCGGCCAAGCCGCGCACATACAGTTCCCGCGAAAGCTGTTCGGCTTGTCTGCTCGCCTCGACGGCAGCCTGAAGCTTGGCAACGCGTTCCTGTTCCCGGCCATAGCTGGACAACGCATCCTCGGTCTCACGCAGCGCGATTAACAAAGTCTGACGATATTGTGTTTCGGCTTCCGCAAGCTGCTGTCGTCGTGCCGCGATGTTCGCGCGGACCCGCCCTGCCTGGAAAATCGGAATCGTGATGCCCGGTCCGACGGAGAAGAAGTTGCCTGCGCCGAGTGTGAAGCCGGACAAGTCGGTCGATTGACGCCCCGCGGCGCCGGTCAGCACAATCTTGGGGAACAGGTCCGCTTTCGCCGCGCCGACGTTTTCCCCCGCCGCAATTAGGTCCATGCGAGCGCGTCGCAGATCCGGCCGCCGCTCCAGCAGTGACGCCGGCAAGCCGACCGCAACCGCCTGAGGCACGTTCGGCAGCGGCGCCGTGGGCGTTAACTGATCGTGCAACGCAGCGGGATCCTTTCCCAGGAGAACGCTCAATGCGTGAATGTCGATGGCAATTTGTGCGTCGAAATCCGGAAGGAGCGCCTCCGTCGAAGCCACCTGCTGCTTCTGCCGCTCCACGTCGAACTGATTCTCTAGGCCAGCCTGCGCCCGCACTTCGGTGAGATGCAACGAATCGCGCTGCAGTGCAAGGTTGCGTTGCACAATCGCCAAACGCTCCTGCACGCCGCGCAGGTCCATGTAGGTTCGCGATACCTCACCCAGCACGCTCAACAGAACGTCATGCCGCGATTCCTCGCTCGATTGAACCTGCGCCGTCGCCGCATGCAGTTCGTGGCGGCGGCCGCCGAATAGATCGATTTCCCAGGAAGCATCGAACCCGATCTGAAACAGATTGCTCTCAAAGGGCTGAACGAAAATGCCGCCTCCTGGCGCATTCGTGATATGGATGTTGCCGTTTTCAAACCCACCGCGAATGCGCTGAAACGAATCGGTATTGTTGACCGACGGCAGAAGACCTGCACGCGCAACGCGGCGTTCGGCCCGGCTCTCGAGCACGCGCTCCTGCGCAAGTTGGATATCCAGGTTATTGCGCACGGCTTCGCGAATCAATGAGGTCAGAGGTCGGATCGGAAAACGATTCCCACCACTTCCCGGCAGGTTGCTCCAGGTTCGTCCCAGTTGAGATAGTTGTTCGCTGAATTGCGCGGGTGGCTTGCAGTTCCAGAGTCGGGGCTTTAGCCGCATTAAGCGAAGCCGAACAGCACGAAGACCAAGGCGAATAGGTTTAGCATGGAGTTCCCTCTCGCTTGCTACTTAGCCTGAATGAAGACGTCCATCTGCTCGCCCGGCCAGATTGGCGCATTGCGATCAAGCGCAAAAATCGCTTCAACCACGCGTGTATCCACCCGTTCGGCCGTGCCATTCGTGAGATTGACCTTCGGCATGACGTAAGGCTCGAAGCGCACAAAGTGAAGCGGATAGCGCGCATCGCCGCTGCCTCGCGGGCTGCCGATTGCGGCAGTATCTTGCGCGCACGCGCGGCGCGTCTTCTTCGTCGATGTCGACACGAACGTTCAAATGGGTGGTGTCGCCCATCAAGATCAATGGCTGGCTCAGCGGTCCGGCTTGCGCGTACTCGCCGGGGTGCACTTTGCACTGAAGGATCTCGCCATCGATCGGCGCGGTCACGACCAGACGGGCGAAATCCGCCTGTACGCGCTCCACCTGCCGCTGTGCTTCCGCGAGTTCCGCTTTGGCTTGTTGCAGGTCGGGTCCCCACGCGCCCGCTTTCAGCAGCGCGAGATCCGCCTTCGCCTGCTCAAAGCGCGCTTTCGCCGCATTCACAGCAATCCGTCTGCGCAACAGATCTTCCTCGCGGATGGCGCGTTTGTCCGTCACGCTCTCGATCAGCCGCAATTGCGTTTGCGCGTCGTCCAGCATGTCGGAGGCTTCGCGTACACGCGCTTCGGCGGGCGGAATTTCTTCGGGCCGCGGCTCATTCATCAGACGTTCCAGCTTTGGCACTCGCGACCGCTGACCGCACTCTGCCGCAGCGCAAGTTCGGCGCGCAGGTCGCGATCGTCCAGAGAGAACAGTTTTTCGCCCTTGCGCACGTGATCGCCGGCCTTCACGTAAACGCTAGTAACCAGCCCAGGAACCGGCAAACTGACGGCGATGTTCTCGGACGCCGCTTCCACAATGCCCGACGCCGCCCACCTGATTCGGATACGGGCTGATCGCCGGCGCCGCGGGCGGAGGCACAACCGTTCGCACCGGCTGTGTCCTCGCAATCGAGATCACCGCCAACACAAGCACAACTAAAGCAACACCGGGCAATCCGTACTTCAACATGATTTCTTCTCCTCAACGTGTTTCGGCTAAGCATTTCTCTGTTCGACTTCGACGCGCAAAATGCGGCCGTCGTCCATATGCGCAATGCGATCGGCGAACTCGTACACGCGGCTGTCGTGCGTGACAACGATGACCGCACGATCGTGCCGCACCGCGATTTTTCTCAGCAGTTCCATCACGGCATGTCCGGTCTCGTGATCGAGCGCGGAGGTCGGTTCGTCGCAGATCACCAGGCGCGGTTCATGCACCAACGCGCGCGCAATCGCGACGCGTTGCTGCTGGCCGCCCGATAATTTGGACGGCAGCGTGCCCAGCCGGTTCGCCATCCCGAGTTCTGATAACAGTTCGGACGCTTTCTGAACAGCGCGCTTGCGCGGCATGCCGGCTGCCAGCAGCGGCACCGCTGCATTCTCGGCCGCGGTCAAGGCAGGCAGCAAATTGTACTGCTGAAACGCAAAGCCGAGATTCGCCCGCCGGAACCGGATCGCATCCCCGCCCCGCAGTTGCCGCATCTCTTGCCCCAGCACACTCAGATTCCCCGCGCTCGGATCAAGCAGGCCCGCGATCACCGAGATCAGCGTCGTCTTGCCGCAGCCGCTCGGCCCGACCAGCAGCGTCATCTCGCCAAATTCAATATCCAGATCCACCCCGCGCAGCACGAGCGTGCGATTATCGCCCGCGCCAAACTCTTTCGTAATGGAGGAACAGTTAACGGCCGCATTTCTCATCGGGTTTCTCTCCTAACCTCGGAACACCACCGCGGGTTCAAGCACCAGCACACGCCGAATACTCATCAAACTGGCGAGCACAATAATCACGAGCACCACGACGGCCGTGCCCGCCGCAATCTGCCATGGAAAAAAGAAGCTGCGCAGTTCGACCTGCTTCGTAAAGATCACGAAGAACGCGGCCGTTCCGGAGATGCCAATCGAATATCCGATCGCTCCAACCAGCAGCGCTTGCAGCAGAATCATCCTCGTGATCCGCCAATTCGTAACACCGATCGCTTTCAACGCTCCGAACTGCTTCAGATTTTCAAGCGTGAAGATATAGAAGGTCTGCCCCGCCACCAGCGCACCCACAATCAGCGCCACCATGATCGTGATCCCGAAGTTCAGTGGAATGCCCGTGTGCTTGAAGTAGTAGCTCATCGTCATCCAACCGAAGTCGTCGGAACTGAGAGCGCGCAAGCCCGTCGCTGCATCAATCCGCCTGCATAGTTCCTGTCACCGGCACGCCCGGAGTCGCTTTCACCAGGACGAAGGTCATCATGTTGCGTTCCGCGCCCTGCAACTGCAGCGCCTCGCTGTATCGCGTATAGAAAACCGGCATGTTCGTGAATGGCGAGGACGATTCAAACACGCCCACGACTTTGACCCGGTGATCGTTCATCTCGAATACGTCGCCGGTGCGGAACGGCTGATTGGGGAAGAAATAGCTGAAGGCAGAGCGATCGATCAGCACAGAATCTGGTTGCCGCAGGTCCGCAATGGACCCGACGAAAAGGCGTCGTGGCGCACCCGGCCAGCGAGTTATCATCCACCGACATCAAAATGATGGAGCGGAACGTGCCATCCGCCGCGCGAGCCGTAGGCAAGCCCCGCCGCATCGCCACTGCCCACTTCACGCCGGGCACACTGCGCACCTGATAGACTGCCTGGTCGGGCAGCGCTTTCTCTTCATCGAAGTACTGCGTTTCGGGATGCATCACCCAGATATCGGCATCCTGCACGTCGCGGATCTGGCTGCGCGTGTTATTCATGACTCCGGCAAAGATCGAGCTCTGATGCGACATCAGAAACGTGGAGAATGCGACCGCGATAACCAGACCGAGGTACTTGATCCGATCCCCGAGCAGCATCTGTAGTGCAACAAAGTTCATCAGCAGATCCTTCTTTATGAACAACGATTACTGGATGAACATCGTTCACTAAAAGATAAAAAAATTTTCGGTTACGAGCTGGGCTTACGCAGCCCCTCCGTAACCATGTCGAGGACGGTGTCGATCAGCCGGCTGCTTTCAATAAATGGGAACCCGGATTTAACAATCAGCAGGGAGGCGACGCCATGGACGGCCGACCAGGTCGCCTGACTCACTGCGTGTACGTCGGTATTGCGCAGTAAATTGTGATCGATACATTGCTGCACTACCCGGCAAAGCTCCTCAAAGCACTTCAATCCTGTCTGATGAGTCTCGTCCGAGATCCGCATGGAAGCCGACGAGTTCGTCATGAACGTCAACATGTACTGCGCCGGATTTTCCAGCGCGAAATTCACATACGTGTGGCCGACGCGGCGCAATTTCTCGAGCGGCGGCGCGCTGTCTTCGGCGATCGCGTGCAAACGCGCGTGCAGTTTCCCGAATGACTCTTGACATAGTGACTCCAGGATTTCTGCCTTGTCCTTGAAATACAAATAGATCGTGCCCGGGGCGTATTCGATTTTGTCGGCGATCTTACGGATCGACACGTTGTCGTAGCCCTGCTTCACAAACATCGTGCGAGCCGTGTCCAGGATTTCCTCCCGGAGGTTGGCGCGATTTCGAGCCCGGCGATCTTTACTACTCATCTACTGAACAATGTTCATTTTGACACTGATACCGTTTTCCGTCAAGTCGGCACGCCGTTTTTCGAGAAACCGGCGCTCGGCCGCGTTGCCCGCCAGTTCCAATGCCTTACCGTAATCTTCCATCGCCTCTGCACGCTGGTCCAGGCGGCGCCGCAGATCCGCCCGTACAGCGTAGAAAAGATGATACCGTTCGAGTTCCCCATCTTCATCACAGCGCTCAAGATCGGCCAATCCCGCTTCGGCCCCACGCAGCATCGCGACCGCCACGCTGCGGTTCAGTTTCGCGACCGGAGACGGCCATTGCGCGA
Source organism: uncultured Acidobacteriaceae bacterium (assembly GCA_963795905.1). Classification (GTDB taxonomy): domain Bacteria; phylum Acidobacteriota; class Terriglobia; order Bryobacterales; family Bryobacteraceae; genus Bog-105. The sequence continues at coordinate 384,122 of CAWCJG010000009.1, forward strand.
CGAGCAAATCATATAGAGCAACAATCTGCTGCCAATCGGTTTGGGCGCTGGACGGGGCGGCGGCGTGCAGTGCGGCAATACCCGCTTGCAGAGCGTACGGTCCAGCCCCATTGCGCAGAGCTTCTTCCACCAGGGGCAGTGCTTCTGCTATTTCGGTCCGATTCCACAGCGTCCGGTTCTGATCTTCCAGCAGGATCAGATCGCCCGCCGCATCCAGCCGGGCCGCTTTGCGTGAGTCCTGCAGCAGCAGCAGCGCCAATACCCCGCTCACTTCGGATTGCGTTCCCGCGAGCAGACGCCGCACCAGACGCGCCAAACGAATCGCTTCCGCGCACAGGTCGGTTCGAATCAGCGAATCTCCCGTTGTAGCGGCATAGCCTTCGTTGAACACTAAATAGATGACGGCCAGCACGGTCTCCAGCCGCTCCGCAATCGCCGCCGCTTCCGGAACAACATAAGGGATTCGTGCGTCCCGGATTTTCCTCTTGGCGCGCACCAGCCGTTGCGCCATGGTAGGCTCCGGCGTCATAAACGCGCGCGCGATTTCATCCGTCCGTAATCCGCACAGCGTTCGCAGTGTCAGCGCGACCTGCGCTTCGGGCGCGAGCGCCGGGTGACAACAGGTGAAGATCAGCCGCAGTCGGTCATCCGGGATGTCGCTCCCTTCCATGGGAGCCTGCTCTGCGGCCTCGGAAAGATACGCGATCTCCTGCGCCTTCCGTGCAAAATTCCGTTCGCGCCGGATACGATCAATCCCTTTATTGCGCGCCGTCTGAATGATCCAGGCGCGCGGCTGCCCGGGAATTCCCGTCGCCCGCCACTGCTCCACCGCGACGGCAAACGCCTCCTGAGCGCATTCCTCCGCCAGATCGAAGTCGCCCAGCAGCCGGATGAGCGTGGCGACAATCCGGTCCCATTCCCGCGCATATAGGGACTCCACTGCGTTTGCGACTTCTACGTACACCCATCGATTGTAAAATTCGTGAATGCCGGTCGATTTCGATCAGGCCCGTTCGACTCCATGATGAGGATCGCCCTATGAAGTACATGATGTTGATCTACGCCGACGAAAACGCCTGGACGGAAGAGGAACGGCAGGCCTGTTATGCCCAATCCACCGGGCTCGCGCAGGAATTGCATGCGAATGGGAAGTTCGTGGGAGCTGCCCCCCTCCACTCCGCCGCCACCGCAACCTGTATAAAGATGCGCAATTCGCGCCCTTTGATTACGGATGGGCCGTTCACGGAGGCACGCGAACAGCTTGGCGGATTCTTTCTCGTCGAAGCGCGCGACCTGGATGAAGCGCTGGCGATCGCATCACGCATCCCCTCCGCCACGCGAGGCACGGTGGAGATCCGCCCGGTCGTCGAGATCCCAAATCTGCCGAATAATTTTGCGCAGGATGTCGACCTCGCCGCCCCTGTTTCGACTAAACAGTGAAAGGATGAAAACCCCATGCAAGTGAATCCCTACCTCTTCTTTGACGGCCAATGCGAAGCGGCCTTCCAGTTCTATGCAAAGTGCCTGCGAACCGATATCCTCGCTTCCCTCAAATACGGCGATATGGGTAATTGCGAATCGCTCCCGCCCGGCAGCAAGGACCGCGTCATGCATACAGCGATGAAAGCCGGAAATGCCGTAGTCATGGCTTCGGACTGCCCTCCCGGCCAATACGAGAAGCCGCAAGGATTGGCCGTCTCGCTGGACTTCCCCGATGCGGCGGAAGCGGAACGCGTCTTCACTGAATTGTCCGATGGTGCGCAAATCACCATGCCCATGGCCGAGACCTTCTGGGCGACCAAGTTTGGCATGCTAACCGATCGCTTTGGAACTCCCTGGATGATCGGCGCCAGCAAACCGCAGCAGGCACAGGCATGAGCTCCGTCCGGGTTCTCGTAGGCACGCGCAAAGGCGCATTCGTTCTCACGTCCGATGGCAAACGCGAGAACTGGAAAGTCGACGGGCCTCACTTCGGCGGATGGCAGCTGTACCACGTCAAAGGCTCGCCCGTAAATCCGGATCGCATCTACGCTTCGCAATCGAGCAGCTGGTTCGGTCAGGTCGTCCAGCGGTCCGACGATGGCGGGAAAACCTGGGAAGCGGTCAGCAACCAGTTCCCCTACGACGGCACGCCCGGCACGCATCAATGGTATGACGGCACGCCCCATCCATGGGCATTCAAGCGCGTCTGGCATTTCGAGCCTTGTCTGAAGGACCCCGACACGGTTTACGCCGGGATCGAAGATGCCGCGATTTTCCTCTCGAAAGATGGCGGCACATCGTGGGCCGAGTTGCCTGGCTTGCGCACCCAGGAGACCGGCCCGAAATGGCAGCCCGGCGCGGGCGGCATGTGCCTGCACACAATCCTCCTCGATCCGAAAAACGCAGGACGAATGTATGTCGCAATTTCTGCTGCCGGCGTTTTCCGCTCAGACGACGGCGGCAGCTCGTGGCGGCCGATCACTCGCGGCCTCGTATCGAACTTTTTGCCCGATCCCAAAGCCGAGGTCGGCCATTGCGTACACCGCATCGCGCTACACCGCGATCGCCCGGACACCCTGTTCATGCAGAAGCATTGGGACGTCATGCGCAGCGATAACGGCGGTGAATTGTGGACCGAAGTGAGCGGGAATCTGCCCACCGACTTCGGCTTCGTCGTCGATGTGCACGCGCATGAACCGGAAACAATCTACGTGGTGCCGATCAAGAGCGATTCCGAACATTACCCCATGGACGGCGCCCTCCGCGTCTATCGCAGCAAAACCGGCGGCAACGAATGGGAACCGCTCACCAACGGCCTGCCGCAATCGGACTGCTACGTGAACGTGCTGCGCGACGCCATGGCGATCGATTCGATCGAAGACTGTGGCGTCTATTTCGGCACTACGGGCGGTCAGGTTTACGTATCTCCCGATTCAGGCGATACCTGGCGTCCCATCGTCCACGACCTCCCGACGGTGTTGTCGGTCGAGGTACAAACGCTGCTATGATTCGCGTGGTCCTGCCGGCGCACTTGCGAACGCTGGCGCGGACCGGCGCGGAAGTGTCGCTCGAACCGGCATCCGCAACCATCCAAGGCGTGATCGACTGCCTGGAAGCAACCTATCCCAGCCTCTTCGGCACTCTGCGCGACACGGCGACAGGCCAGCGGCGCGCCTTCGTCCGCTTCTTTGTGTGCGGCGAAGACTGGTCGCACGAGCCAATGCAAACACAGCTGCCGGACGCCGTCGCGCAGGGCCTCGAACCTCTATTGTGTGTCGGCGCTATCGCCGGCGGTTGAATCGTCGATTCGCTGGCGAGAGGCCAGTTCGCAGTCGTTCCAGAAGTCGTTTAGATGGCGCAGAACAGCCATGTTGCCCTCAAGGTCCATCGGCTTCCTGATGTACGCGTTGGCATGCGCGCTATAGCAGGCCTCGACATCTCGCTCAGACCGCGAGCTCGATAGCATCACAACCGGTATCGATCGTAGTTGGTCGTCTGACTTTATGCGCCGCAGCACTTCACAGCCATCCATGCCCGGCATGTTGAGGTCGAGCAGAACCAGATCAGGCCGAGGAGCCTGCTGGAAAGGTGCCCTTCGGTAAAGGAACTCCAGCGCCTCTTCCCCGTTGCGACAACAATGGCACCGGTGAGATAGGCCCATGTCCTGAATCAACGTCTGCAACAGCGACACTCGGCCCGTATCGTCGTCAACGATCAACAGATCGAAGCTACGCCCCATAGAACACCTCGGCCCGGCACATCTCGGCCACGGCGGCCTCTATTCAAGTTCGACGGCGGCAACAAGGAATTTAGATCCAATTTTCCTGTTCAGCCGCCCCAACGCTTCGAACCTATACTAAGACCAGCACCGCGGATCACCACCGGTCCCACGGCGCAGAAGTACGCGATAGGAGAGCCCGGTATGCAAGAAGAGCTGAATGGACGACAGGGTTTACCCGGACTCGGCGAGCTTGCGACCGACACGGATATCAGCCCTCCACGCGGAAATCCATTCCCGATTGTCGGGATCGGCGCATCTGCCGGTGGGCTCGAGGCCTTCGCCGAATTCTTTTCTGCTTTGCCACTCGATACAGGCATGTGTTTCGTCTGTGTCCAACACCTGGACCCCGCGCACGAAAGCCTGCTGCCAGAACTACTGGGCTCCCATACGCGTTTACCTGTGCTCTCGGTTCAGGACGGCGTCAAGGTCACGCCGAATCACGTGTATGTCATCCCGCCGAACACCAGCATCGAACTGGTCGATGGCACCCTGCGGCTGGTCGCGCGAGAGCCGGGCCTGCATCTTCCCATCGACATTTTTTTCCGTTCTTTAGCTGCGGTTCAGGGAAGCCGCGCTATCGGCGTAGTCCTTTCGGGCAACGCCTCGGACGGCAGCGTCGGCGTGCGCGATATCAAGGCGGAGTGTGGCATCACATTTGCCCAAACCGAGAGCACAGCACGCTTTGGAGGCATGCCGCGCAATGCTGTCGCTACCGGCGCGGTGGACTATGTGCTCAGCCCCATGGAAATTGCGCGAGAACTTGCCGCCATCGCGAAACATCCCTTTCTGATCCCGAGCGAGCCGGGTGATGCTCAATCGGAGACGTTGCCGGAAGGAGACGGCTCACTTCGGCGGCTCTTCTCGTTGCTGCATAACGCAACCAAAGTGGATTTCACCCGCTATAAACCAACCACGATTCGGCGGCGCGTCGGCCGAAGGATGATGGTCCAGCGGGTCGACTCTCTATCCGAGTACGCCCAGTATGTCGAGCGTCACCCCGCGGAACTGCGCGAGCTCTATCGGGATCTCCTGATTAGCGTCACCAGCTTCTTCCGCGACCCTGAGAATTTCGATGTCTTGATAAAACTTCTGGTAAGCACACTTACCGGGCGCAGCAACAAAGAAGAATCTGTTCGTGTCTGGGTCCCCGGATGCGCCACTGGGGAAGAGGTGTATTCGCTCGCAATCTGTCTCTATGAGGTGCTCAAAGACAATCAACTCTCTGTGCCTCTCCAGCTCTTTGGTACCGATATCAGCGATGTTGCCCTGGATCGGGCGCGGCGCGGACTGTATCCGGTCGGCATCGAGGAGGATCTCCAACCGGAGCGTCTCAGGCGCTTCTTTAGCAAGGTGGACAGCGGCTATCAGATCAACAAAGTCATACGCGAAAGCTGTGTCTTCGCTCGTCACGACGTGACAAAGGATCCGCCATTCTCGAATCTCGACCTCGTCAGTTGCCGGAATCTGTTGATTTACCTGGATCTAACGGCGCAGCGGCACGTGCTTCCGGTATTCCACTATGCGCTCAAACCGAATGGCCTGCTCATGTTGGGCAGCGCGGAAGGCATAGCCGCCGGCTCGGATCTCTTTCTTGTCGTCGACCAGCAGCACAAAATCTACGCCCGCAAGGCAACGCCGCCGAGACTGCCCTTGGATCTTGCAATGGGGACCTCGCTGTTCGATGGACCGCCATCGAGCCCACCCGCGGTGTCGAGCGCTGTCGAACTCCAGCGGAGACTCGATCGCGTCATCCAGAGCAAGTACTCTCCAGATGCAGTGCTCATCAACGCCGAGTTCCAGATCGTGCAATTTCGGGGACATACCAGCGCCTATCTCGATCCATCACCCGGGCAAGCGACCCTCAACGTACTCAGGATGGCAAGAGAAGATCTCGTGCTGCCGCTCCGGCGCGTCGTCCAAGCGGCCAACGACACAAACGCGCCGGTCCGGGAATCGGGAATCGAGCTCGAAAGCGGTGGACAGAGCACGCGCCTCGCCCTGGAAGCCACGCCCGTTCCTGGCATTGATGCGGGAGAGAAATATTTCCTGATCGTGTTTGTACGCGAAGGACCTCCCATCGCCCTGACGGTTCCCGGCCAAAATGACGAGTCCCTCGCAGTTGACGAACAGATTGCGAAGCTCCAGCGAGAACTGAGCGAGACCCGCGAGTATCTTCGTAATCTGACCGAACAGTACGAGGCCCATTCCGAGGAGTTGCGCGCCGCCAACGAGGAAGCGCGCAGCGCCAACGAAGAACTGCAGTCCACGAACGAGGAACTGCGAACCACCAAAGAGGAACTCCAATCGGCCAACGAGGAGCTAACCACGGTCAACGAGGAACTCCAGAGCAGAAATCAGGAGTTGAACGCCACTAACAGCGATTTAAAAAATCTGCTGAGCGCCATCACCGTCCCGATTCTGATGGTCGATTCCGATCTTCGTGTCCGTCGTTTCAATACGGCCGCCGGGAGCCTGTTTGAACTCGGGCCCGTGGACATCGGCAGACCCGTGGGCCACCTCAGAGGACGTATTGAGACGCCGAAACTCGAACTGCAAGTCAGGACCGTGATTGAGACACTGCATCCCGCCTCCGAGGAACTCCAGGATTCGGAAGGTTGCTGGTACTCCTTGACCATCAGACCCTACCGTACAATCGACGATCGCATTGCCGGCGGCGTGGTCACGCTGCAAGACATCGATCCGCTGAAACGTGGACTGCAGGCCGCCGAGGAAGCCCGCGATTACGCGGAGGGAATGATCGAGACTGTTCGTGAGCCGCTGGTGGTTCTCGATTCAGATCTGCGTGTGCAACGCGCGACCCGCGCCTTCTACGATACGTTTCTGGTCACGCGTGAAGAGACCGAAGGCCGGTTACTCTATGATCTCGGAAACGGCGAGTGGAACCAGCCCCGCCTGCGAGAACTCATCGGCGCGGCGTTATTTCGCTCAGAGCCGTTTCACGATTTCGAGATCCATCACGACTTCCCTCACATCGGGCGCAGAGTCATGCGTTTGAACGCGCGCCGCATCCCGTTCCCACAATCGCAAAGGCGCATGCTGCTGCTTTCCATCGAGGATGTGACCGAGCGCCAGGAAATCGCGGAACTACGCTTTCTACGTCTATTTGAAACGGCTAAGGACGGCATCGTCGTGATCGACGCGGAGACCCAGACGATACAGGACGTAAATCCGTTTTTCCTTCAACTCACTGGAATGGCCCGCGAAGATTTCGTCGGCAGCCCTGTAATGGATGCCGGTATGAAAGTTGGCATCCCACAGCTCGCCGAGGCCGCCGAAGCGACCCGGCAGGCAGAAATCGTCCGTTACGAAAATCTGGAGTTAAGAACAAGCGACGGACGAAAGATGGCTATCGATGTCATCGGGAACAGCTATCGCGTCGGTAGCCAGCCGGTGATCCAGTTCAACATTAGAGACATTTCCGCTCGCCAGCAAGTGGCGAACGCGCTACGTGAAAGTGAGCGCAGGTTCCGGCTCTTCGTCGAGAGCGTCCACGATTACGCCATGTTTCAGATGAACCCGGCAGGCGTAATCCTCTCCTGGAACTCAGGCGCCGAACGCCTTCTCGGCTGGAAGGAAGAAGAAGCCATCGGCAAGCCAGGCACCCTGGTCTTCACGCCCGAGGACGTTGCGAACGGGGAAGCGGAACGGGAACTGGAGACCGCCCGCGCGAACGGTCGAGCTGAGGACGAGCGTTTCCATATCTGCAAGGACGGCACGCGTTTCTTTGCGAGTGGAGTTTTGACACAAGTCTGCGACGAGGGCGGCAACTTGCTAGGGTTTGCCAAAGTGATGCGAGACGTCACCGGCCGTAAAGAGCAGGAAGAAGAATTACGGAGGTCATTGGCGCAGAAGGACACGCTGGTTCGCGAGATCCATCACCGGGTCAAAAATAACCTTCAGGTGATTGTCAGCCTGCTCGGCATGCAGTCGCGCCACACGAGAGACAAACGGGTACTTGCAGCGTTCCAGGAAGCGGAAAGCCGCCTGCGCGCGATTGCCCACATCCACGAGCGCTTATACGCTTCCGAGGATTTAGCGGAGGTGGAGTTCGGCGAGTACCTGACCTCCCTTGCACAGGAGCTGATACAACTCCACGCCTATGCCCCAAACCAGATCCAGCTCGACTGCGACGTCACTGATCTGGTCCTCGATATCGAGCGCGCGATTCCCCTCGGATTGATTGCCAATGAGCTGATTCTCAACGCATTGAAACACGGTTTGCGCAGTGCTCCCGGGTCGCTTGTTTTGCGGCTTGCCTATAATCCTCCGTCCGAAGCTCGCACCGCGAACGATGGATTCAACAGCGAGTGGGGACAACTGGAGGTCGTGGACAGCGGACCGGGCATGCCGGCTGATCTCGACTTCACAAAGACGACGTCAATGGGACTGCGGCTCGTCAATATGCTGGTGAGGCAGTTGCGTGGCCGCCTGGAGATTGCTCCAGGGCCCGGGGCGCGAATTGCCGTGAGTTTTCCCCTCGACGCGAACACGGACGAAAGGAATGGACGGTGAAAGGGCGAGTCCTGATTGTCGAAGACGAAGCAATCGTAGCAGATGACTTGGAACAGCAGGTCCTTCAACTCGGGTATGAAGTGGCGGGGGTTGCCGCTTCCGGGCGCGAGGCCGTCGCGCTTGCAGATGAAAACCGGCCCGACATCGTTCTCATGGATATCCAGCTTCAGGGCGCAATGACTGGGACCGAAGCGGCGAATGTGATCCAGAGACAGACGGGCGCGGCCATCGTCTTTGTTACGGCATTCGCGGCCGTCTTCGTGCGCGACCCTGGGCAGTTGACTCCGCCTGGTATTTGCCTGAGCAAACCCTTTTCACCCATCCAACTCAGGACTGCGCTCGAAATGGTGAGGTCAGGAACCCGCGAACAATCGCGCTGAGCAAACCCATGCAACGTGAACTCTCCTGACATCACGCTGTCAGGAGCCCTGCCGCACACTCGAAGCATGAACAAGGCAATTAGCTGGTTTGAGATCCCCGCAACCGATATGGAACGCGCTCAGAAATTTTATGAGACGATCCTCGATGTAAAACTCAATCGCGTCGCCATGGCTGGTGAAGAACTCGCGATTTTCCCCTACGACCGCGATAACGGCGCAACCGGCGGCGCGCTCATCCATGCCGGGACGGCACAACCGTCGACCGATGGCGCGATCGTCTACCTGCATACTGAGGAGTCCGTCGATGCTGTCCTCGCGCGCGTGGCGCAGGCTGGAGGTTCCGTCGCCAAAGGCCGCGTGGAACTTCCCAACGGCATCGGCGCCTATGCACTCGTCCGCGACACGGAAGGCAACCGTGTCGGCGTGCATGCGCTGAAATAGGCACATGCGGCGCGCCGACCGCCTCTTCCAAATCGTTCAACACCTCAGGGCGCGGCGGCTCACCACTGCCGCGCGCTTGGCTGACCTCCTCGAAGTCTCTGAGCGCACCATCTATCGCGATGTGCGCGACCTTTCTCTTTCCGGCATTCCGATCGAAGGCGAAGCGGGCGTCGGGTATCGTATCCACCCCAGCTTCGAATTGACCCCGCTCATGTTCACCACGCACGAAGTCGAAGCCGTCGTCGCGGGCCTGCGCATGGTCGGGGTCTTCACCGGCCCGGAGCTCCGCAAAGCAGCGGAATCGGCGCTGAACAAAATCGCGCTTGCCCTGCCCGAAGAGCGCAAAAAAGATCTCGAACGCCCGCGTCTGTTTGCTCCCGGTGTCATCCGGAACGACGTGCAAGGCGAGCGCCTAGATCAGATTCGCTGGGCCATCGATCAGCATCGCAAGATGCAGCTTGCCTACCAGGACGAGAAGACCACCGGCTCGGAGCGCACCATTCGTCCGCTCGGTCTTCACTTCTGGGGACGTTGTTGGACTCTTGCGTCCTGGTGCGAAATGCGCGACGACTTCCGCAACTTCCGGCTCGATCGCATTCAGTCACTCCTTACACTGGATGACCTCTTCCACGACGAACCCGGCCGCACTCTGTCGGACTTCCTGCGTACCGTCGGCGCTAAGCGCTGACGGGATTCCGCCGTATGTTACAGTCGCGCCCATGAGTATTAAGCGAGTTGTGCCAGACATCAAGTCCAAAAACATGGACGAGAGCAAGGCATTTTACGTTGATTTTTTGGGTTTGACGTTAGCAATGGATATGGGCTTCATCATGACGTTCGTATCGCCAAGCAATGCAACGGCCCAAATCAGTGTCATGCAGGACGACGGCACTTCAGCACTGCTGCCTAGCGTGAGCGTGGAGGTCGCAGACATTGACATAATCTACGCACGGGCCATTGAAAGGCGCCTTGAAATCGCTTACCCGCTCACTGACGAGCCGTGGGGCGTTCGCCGCTTCTTTGTTGTGGATCCGAATGGAACAGTTCTAAATATCATGAGCCATGTGCCGAGCAAATCTTGAGAGGTTGCTTAACGGAATCCGGGCTCAAGCCGAACGCGGTTGTGCGACCGCCCGAACTGTTCGGCCTCATCGCAGCCCTGCCGTGCGATCGCTATCGAATTCCAGGGCAACAAAATAAGCAGGCGTCTCTAGCGAGACCTGGCGACCATATCGGAGCCATGAGCGCAGGGGCTTTGAAAAAATCAGAGGATCGGCTTGGTCAGCGAGTTCGCAACGGTTTAGGGCCCGGAGCGGTCGTGTGAGGTCGGGCGAATCGAATCCCGCGGCGGGCGGGAATGAGTCTGTGCATGTGCTGCGCATGCGCGCTTGTGCGCATACGCGCTGGACGCTTAGTCCACGATCATTGCTTTGCTCGTTTACCGGCCGACTGCCAGAGACTGAAGTTGTAAGCCACAACGATGAGCAGTGCCTCGGCTGTGGCCTTGAGTCTTCCGCGGACCGAGAACCTGCGGAATGCCCAGTCTGATTTAATACGCATGTTGGCAAACTCAGCCACTTTGCTGCGGCATTTATAGATCAGTTTGGCCGCTTGTGTTTCCATTCGAGCCGCATGCGCCAGCACCGCCTCGGACTCCAGCACTTGGTGAATCAGGCGGGCCGGCATACGCGGACAACACTGTTGTTTATGCGGGCAGCGGCCACATTCGGCTGCATCGGCTTGAAAGATTCGCGTGCGGTGTCCATGGTGTTTTTTCTCTCCAATTTGAAGCAAGACCTGACCGGCGGGGCAACGCAAGTGGTTGCCCTCACGCGTGAACTCTGATTTGTCAAACTCAGGCGCAACGCCATGTCGCGCGCGCGTAGCCGCATGCTGACGCGAGGCCTCCTTTACTGGTGCTATGAGTTCAACCCCGCTGGCCGTTACTGCCTCAATATTGTTCCTCGTCACATAACCGCCATCCACCACAATGCGCTCCGGCTTCTTGCCTGTGAAGTGTTGCACCGTCTGCAGCGCTGGCTCCAGTTGCTTGAGATCGTTGTGATCTTGACTTACCGATACGCCCACAATAAAGTTGCCTTGGGCTTCCGTCGTCAATTGCACGTTGTAGCTGTACAGGGTACCGCCGTGTTGCGTGTGCCGCATGCGCCTGGCTTCGGGTTCGGTAATGCTCACGCGCTTGGTGTCCGTCTCCGTTTCGCCGTCCACCTGGTTGAAAGCTTCGTAGGCCTGCTGCAAACGTTCGATCCGTTCCCGTGCCGCGCGCTGTTGCGCAGCTTGCTTTTTGGCGCTGCCCTCGTCTGTCCGTTCGTCCAGTTCCTGCATATAGGCTCGCGCGGCATCCAATTTCTGCTGAATGCGGTTCCGGCGATACCCTGAACCTTGCCCTGCGCGAGCTTGTATTTTCGTGCCGTCGTGCATCACAGTTCGCAGGTCAACCAGTCCTTCCTCGGAAAGCAGTGCTAGCAACTGTTGCAGCAACGCATCGAGTTCCGCCCCATGAGCCGTCCGGAAATCACACAGCGTGTGGACGTTGATCACGTGCTGCCCGGTTAGCACCATCAACCCGGGATGCCATTCCATCATCTGGCTCAACCGGTTCGCTGACGCGATGCCTTGCTGGTAGGCATACAACCACACGCTAAGAAGTAAGCGCGGTGGCCAGGCTGGACTGCCCGCCTGGCCTTCTAGTGTCCTCACCCTGGCCTCGAACGCCGATAAATCCAACTTGCCTGTGAGTTCCCAAATCACGCGTGCCGGGTCATCGGCGGGCACCAGCTTCTGCAGATCCAATGTGCCCCAAACCATCTGCTGCCGCTCGATATGCTTGTACTTCCGCTCATTCCCTTGCTGCATGCTTCCAGCCTAAAACCTACTTGAAACATTCTCAATCAGAAATGTTTGATAAAAGGGCCGACCCCGTGGTTTTTTCAAAGCCCCGCAGCGATTGGTAGCGGAAATTTACGCTACGGGTCGCTTCCGCTCGCCGCTCGGAAAAGGCTAAATTTTAGCCTTCACCGCGGCCCAGCCGTTCGATCGAGTACGGACCACTCGACACCCTCCATCGCATAGCGGGCAAACAGGAAGTCATAGATGGAGGTCACGCGATCCCCATCGAATTCCAGGGCAACAAAATAGGCAGGCGTCTCTAGCGAGACCTGGCGATCGTATACGAGCATCGCAGCCCGGCCATCCACGATACCCGCCGCCGCAAAAGCCCATTCGTCGCAGGCCGCGTAGCGATCGAAGTATTCGCGGACCTCCGTCTTGCCTTGCCGGCGCAGCCTGGCCACAAGGTCGAGTCTGACATCGTCCGCGAGCATCGCACGGATCGCGTCGAAGTCTCGGTTCGTGAATCCCTCTACGTATCGGATCAGCTTCACGCGCACATCATCCGGCAGATTAGGCGGCGGGGTCTGCTCGGGTTCACTGCCCAATTCACGCAAACGCGCCCGCCCCCGCTGCAGAGCGGATTTCGCGGCCGCCTCGCTCGCGCCTGTGATCGACGCGATCTCCTCCACGGAATGCCCAAGCACATCCTTAAGAATCACCGCGCTTCGCTGGAGCGCTGGAAGACGCAGGAACGTACGCAGGCTCGCTCTAGCGGCTTCTTGGCCGTCATCGGGGACATCGGGAGCGGGAAGCATCGCAAGGACCTCCTCATTCTGGACCACAGGAGCGCGCGCGCGACGGCGCAAGAAATCGAGTGCGGTGTTGTGGGCAACACGGAACAGCCAACCTTCCGGGTTGTCGATCGAACCAACCTGCGGAAGAGCGCTGAGCACTTTGACGATAGCGTCCTGAAGCACGTCCTCACCGTCTACCGCGGAACCGGTCATGCGCGCGCAGTATCGGTGGAGCTTCGGCCGAAGCTCGCTCAGCAGTTGTTCGAAATGGTCGCGCACAGGCTCACTCATCCCGCGTGGCGTTTCCCCAATCTTTGCGGCTCAACATAGGTTCCACTCCAGGCTTACACGTCCAGCGGCATGATCTCCGTATTGGCGCGAATGCCGTACGCCACACCGGTAGCATAGCGGGCATCCGCCAGCAGGTCCGCCGCGCGTTCACCGAATTCCTCGGGACGAAGGATGGGGCCATACCGTTGCGTCACGTACTCTTCGATGCCCAGACCCTCAATCGCCGAGTAGGTAGCGGCAACGTGATGACCGAGCGGGGTTCCCGGTATCAACTGGCACGGTACGAGCACCTGGAAATGCAGGCCGAGTCTCCGCTCGCGCGACACTGCGTTTGCACAGTGCGCCATAAACCAAAGCATCCGCTTAGCGCCGGTGTATCCGCCGGAAAGCCTCAGACTCTCCGGCTCAATGAACGGCACTGCCAATACCATCGCCGCGCCGCTCGACATGATCAGAACGCGCCCGCCCTGCTTCATCGGCGCCTTCAGAGCGGCCTGAATGCCGGTGAGTCCCGCCTTCACATCAGTGTTCCAGTTGGTCGAGAACTCGTCCCAACTCAGTTCATCGATCGGCTTCAACGGCAGTTGCGCGCCTGCGTTCAGAATCAATACGTCCGGCTCCTCTCGGCTGACGACGTTATTGATAAGCGTGGCGTCTGTGGCATCACCGGCAATCACCGCGGCGCCGGCCTGCTCGGCCGCCGAGAGCTTCGCTCGATCGCGGCCAATTGCAGTCACTGTCGCGCCACACGCGGCAATTGCTTTGACCATCGCAAGCCCCAGTCCCTGGCTGCCGCCGGTGATGACTACCCGTTTTCCGTTCAGGTTGTGCATGTTGATTCTTCGATGTGTGTACACCATGAAGACGATTCGGTTGAGCAAGACGGATCGGTGCGGCCAAGAAAATCTGGATTCTTCTGCACCGGCAAGCACAACTAGGCCTACTGACGATCGCGAGCGCTTACAGCAAGTCGGAATCGCCCAGTGAGAGATTCCATTTCGCCGCGTCGCAAACAAGTGCCGGATCGGCAAGTTCCGGGCGAAGAATTTTGATTGCAGCGCACCACTCGGGCTTTTGATACTTCGGTTTCAACTCCCGAAAATGACGGCACGGCATGCCGCTGAAGCCCAGATAGAAAATGGCATGCAGATCGGGTTCGCGCTCAGCAATCCGTTCCGCAACTTCGTCCAGAGAATCGTGCACGGGAGACGGCACGTCCAGCAGAAAGGCAACCTTGACAAAGGATGGAATATCCCCGATGGGAAAGTAAGGCTTGCGAACGTACACGGCCGCGCCGTTCGACAGTGCCAGACTGCGGTACTCGATGGGGAACAAAGTGTAGCGGTTCTTGTCGCGCCGGCGCTCGAACAACACATCGGATGTGTTCCGGCCGCGGGCCACGCGCGATTTCGAAAGCCACGGAAGCACGGCACGGCCAGGCAGTGAACGTCTGCCGGGAGCCACGTAGTACGCCATACGGCCGATCTTCTCCATATGCCCCAGCCACTGATGCAGAACAAAGATCTGCTCGCGCAGAAGGACCACGACGAAGGCAGCCCCCGTTTCTCGTAACGCCTCGTAAAGTCCGTCCATCATCTCGCCGACTTCCTTCAGAGCGGGTCGTAGCGAGGGATGGATCATCAGATCGGCCGGTAGCGCCGCATCGACCACTTGCTGTCCGGCACGGTACTGCACCGGAATCGCGTTGTAGGCGCCCAGGACCTCGTCTCCACGAAGCAGCAGAGCATGAAACGAATCGCCCTGCGGTACGCTGCGGTATTTCCGTTCGAACAGATCGATAGGAAACGGTTTTTCGAAGACCGTCTCGAACAGAGAACAAAACTGCTGTTTCGCCGGCGCCGAAATCTCGCTGGTGCGCAAGATGCGAACGGCCAGTTCTGTATCAGGCAACGCTGTCGAGCACCTCGCGTATGCAGGTGAAAGACGCCGGAACCGCAAGCACCTTTGCCAGGTTTCGCTTGCACCCGCGAATGCCCCAGTAATGAACGAACTTTTCAAACCCACGCAGCGGGAGTCGAGGCTGATCGGGATCGATCTCGCGCGGGTGCAAATACAGCATCGAAGGCTGCCCTTGCGCACTGCGCTGCGCGATGACTCTCTTTAGAAAAGCTGCCGGGAACAGGCGCAAATACAACGGGATGGTGACATGCAGCAAATCGATTCTCGAGATCGGGAACTCGATTAAACCGGATAGCCCAGCTTGCGGCGGCCGGTGCGGGACACGTGGGAAATCTGGGATGCCGTAAAGAAAGGTCTGTCCCGGGAAAACCGACGACGAGTATGCAAATCCGAGTTCGCCCAGCACCTGGTAATACCAGCCCGCGTTCTCTTTGGTGACCGAAAACGAAGGCGCGCGATACCCCAGCACGCGCTCTCCCAGAGCATCTTCGAGCAGATGCAGCGAACGGCGCGTATCTTCCCGGAATTCATCCGGCGTCAAAGTCTTCAGGCTCTTGTGCCGATAGCTATGCGAAGCGACTTCGTGTCCACGGGCATGGATGCGCTTCACCAGCGCAGGATGTTCTTCGGCAACCAATCCAAGCACGAAAAACGTGCTCTTCACGTCAGCCTCGTCGCACAAATCGAGGAACTCGTTCGTCAACGCCTCAACGTTGCCGCTCATCCCTTCTGGAATGGTCACGCCTTCGTAGTTGACGTGAAACCACTCTTCAATGTCGAACGTGATGAAATTTGGAACGCTCACTGCCCGGGTTCGCAACCGCCTGAACCTCGATAGTAACGCGAGCAGGATCTGCTCTCAGGCGCGTCCGCGCCGCTTGTCGCCGCGATTGCCTTCCGGCCGCTGAGCGGGTGCGGGGCTGTTGATTTGGATCACCGGCATCAGCGTGTTGGCCGGCTCGTATCCGCGCGGGGCCGTGCGCTTGACGAGTTCCTGATTCAGCGTCGTCACGAAGCTCTCCATCTGCTTCTGCATCGCTTCCATCTTTTCGCGCATATTCAGAATGATCTCGACGCCCGCCAGATTGACGCCAAGATCGCGCGTTAGCTTCAGGATTACCTCGAGCCGCTCCAGATCCTCATCCGTGTACAGGCGCGTGTTGCCGTCGCTGCGCGATGGCCGCAGCAACCCTTCTCGTTCGTACAAACGGAGCGTCTGGGGATGGATCTCGTACCGCTCGGCTACCGCCGAAATCATGTACGCCCCTCTGCTTCGATTCTTGTTCATAGCTCGCTGCCTCGACTATGCCGGAACCTGCACCTTGCTCCAGATGCCGGCCCGCACATCTTCCTTCTGCACTTGCGCCAGTTCGCGCAGCAATTCGCGTGTACGCTCATCGCCCACATCTGGCGCTTGCAGCACTACTTCCACAATCTCGTCCCCGCGCGTGTTCTTGCGTGCGTTGAAGACACCCTTCTCGCGCAGACGGAACTTCTGGCCGTTTTTGGTCCCTTGCGGAATCTTGAGCAACGCCCTGCCATCGACGGTCGGCACTTCGATCTTCGCGCCTAATCCGGCTTCGCTGACGCTCAGCGGTAGTTGAATCTCGATATTATCTCCCGAACGCTTGAAGAAGGGATGCTCTTCGACCCGTACTGTGATGTATAGATCTCCGGGAGGGCCGCCCGACACGCCCGCGTTGCCCTTCCCTGCGACTCGCAGACGAGAGCCAGTGGTTGCGCCTGCCGGGATCCGAATATCCACCACGTCCGGCTTGCCGATCACGCCTGCACCCCGGCAATTCGGGCATGTGTTCTTCAACCGCCCGCTGCCGCCGCAACGCGGACAGGTCAGGTTGAAGCGCATCGCCCCCGCCATCTGCGTCACATTGCCCGTGCCGTCGCACTCCGGGCAGACCGCCACATTGTTTCCCGACGAACCCGTCCCATGACAGACCTCGCAGGTTTCCTGACGATTGATATTCAGCCGTACCTGGGTACCGCGAATCGACTGCCAGAAATCGATGTTGAGCCCATACTCGAGATCGGCGCCTCGCTCCGGCTCAGCCTGTGCGCCGCGTGCCGCGCCACCGCGAAAGAACTGGCTGAAGATATCGCGGAAGGATCCGCCGAATCCTTCCGGTCCCGCTCCCGTCCCCGCGCCTGCGCCAGCACCGCCGCTCTGCGCTTGTCTTGCGAAATCTGAAAAGTCGAATCCGCCAAAATTCATCCCACCAGCGCCGGCCCCTGCTCCCGGTGCTCCGTTCGGCGGAATGTGATCCGAATAAAACCCGAACTGGTCGTAGACCTTCCGTTTGCTGTCGTCGCTTAGGATGTCGTACGCTTCCTGAACGTTCTTGAAACGCTCTTCGGCCGCCTTATCGCCAGGGTTCAGATCCGGATGGTATTTGCGAGCCATCCGCCGGTACGCCTTGCGGATGTCCTCCGAACCTGCCCCTCGCTCCACGCCCAGAATGTCGTAATAGTCTTTTTTCGTTCCGGCCGGCATGTTTCTACCCTGTTATGTAAAATCGGGCGGCGCTGAATACACATCGCCGCCCAACCTACTTAAAACGCGTCTAGGAGCTAAGCGCAGTGGATAGGCCTTCGGCCTGTAATCACAACTTCCACCAGCTCCTGAACGTCCCTACTTACTTCTTATCGTCTACATCGACGAACTCAGCGTCGACCACGTTGTCTTTCGGCGCTTCGCTCTGACCCGCGCCCGCGGTTCCCGTCCCGGCGCCTGCGCCCGGACCCGGACCAGCCCCGTTCGGAGCCGAGCTCTGCGACTTGTACATCGCTTCGGCCAGTTTGTGGCTCGCAGTCGTCAGTTTGTCCGTCGCCGCGCTGATCTGGTCCACGTTGCCGTCGGCCATCGCCTTCTTGACTCCGTCAATCGCCTCTTCCACCTGTTTGGCGTCGGCTTCGGATATCTTGTCGCGATGATCCTTGAGCATCTTTTCGACCTGGTACACCAGAGCGTCCGCCCGGTTACGCGCATCGATCTCGTCTCGCTTCTTCCGATCGTCGGCCGAGTGCGATTCCGCATCGCGCGCCATCTTCTCCACCTCATCCTTGCTGAGGCCCGAAGAAGACGTGATCGTGATCTTCTGTTCGTTGTTTGTCGCGCGGTCCTTCGCCGTGACATTCAGGATGCCGTTCGCGTCAATGTCGAACGTCACCTCAATTTGCGGCACTCCGCGCGGAGCCGGCGGAATCCCAACCAGCTGGAATACTCCCAGCAGCCGGTTGTCCCGCGCCATCGCGCGTTCGCCCTGGTAGACCTTGATTTCCACCGAGGTCTGGCTATCTGCCGCCGTCGAAAACGTCTCGCTCTTGCGCGTCGGAATCGTGGTGTTGCGCTCAATCAGCTTCGTGAACACTCCACCCAAGGTCTCGATACCAAGCGACAGCGGAGTCACATCGAGCAGCAGCACGTCCTTGACTTCGCCGCCAAGCACACCGCCCTGCACCGCCGCGCCTACCGCGACCACTTCGTCCGGGTTAACGCTCTTGTTCGGCTCTTTCCCGAACAGCTCGCGGACGATCTGCTGCACTTTCGGAATACGAGTCGAACCACCGACCAGCACCACTTCGTCAATCGCCGACGGAGTCACGCCCGCATCCTGCATCGCCTGCTTGCACGGACCCACGCTCCGCTGCAGAATATCGTCAACCATCTGCTCAAAGCGCGCCCGCGTCAACTTGATCGCAAGGTGCTTTGGCCCGGTTGCGTCCGCCGTCAAGAACGGCAGGTTGATTTCGGTCTCGAGCAGCGTGGATAGCTCAATCTTGGCCTTCTCCGCGGCTTCCTTCAGGCGCTGCAACGCCATCTGATCCCTGGATACGTCAACGCTCTGTTCTTTCTTGAATTCCTGAATCAGCCAGTCGATAATCCTCTGGTCGATGTTGTCCCCGCCGAGGTGTGTGTCGCCGTTGGTCGACTTCACTTCCACAACGCCATCGCCCACTTCGAGAATCGAAATGTCGAACGTGCCGCCGCCGAAGTCATACACCGCGATGGTCTCGTCCTTTTTCTTGTCGAGTCCATAGGCGAGCGCCGCCGCTGTCGGCTCGTTGATGATACGCATCACTTCGAGCCCGGCGATCTGGCCGGCATCTTTGGTCGCCTGCCGCTGCGCATCGTTGAAGTAGGCCGGCACCGTGATGACCGCCTTGGTCACCTTTTCGCCCAGGTAGGCTTCCGCCGCTTCCTTCAGCTTCGTCAGAATCATCGCCGAGATCTCGGGCGGCGAATATTTCTTGCCCTGAATCTCCACACGGGCATCCCCGTTATCTCCCGGCATCACCTTATAGGGCACCAGCTTCATTTCTTCGCTGACTTCATTGAAGCGCCGGCCCATAAAGCGCTTGATCGAATAGATCGTGTTCTCGGGATTCGTGACTGATTGCCGCTTCGCCACCTGTCCCACCAGCCGCTCGCCGTTCTTGGTGAATGCGACTACGGACGGCGTGGTACGCCCGCCCTCCTGGTTGGGGATTACCGCAGGCTGCCCGCCTTCCATCACCGCCACCACCGAGTTGGTGGTCCCGAGGTCAATTCCGATAATCTTACTCATATGTTGTCTTTCCCTCCGCCTACCACAACCGCCGTAACAGAACGGGATTGATCAAGCGTCCTTAGCACATCTCCAGTATCGAATATGAGTCCGTCATTGTCAAGTCTCCGCCCCGTCATTCTTCTTGCCTTGCTCTCTCCCCGCTTTCCCCCAGCAACTCACGGTCGCTGCCGCCGCCGACCTCGCCCCACTCCAGGCAGAGATTCAGCAGAACGAACCCAACCTGCGGCTTCGTTTCGTCATTTCCGCGAGCGCCATCCTGGAGCAGCAAATCGAAAACGGCGCGCCTTACGATGTTTTCCTTTCCGCCAATGCCGCTTACGTCGACCACCTCGCCGCTACCGGAAAAATCGAACCCAAGACGGTGACCGTGTATGCCGTGGGCCAGGTCGGCGTCGTTTGGAAAGACGGCAAATCTCACCCGCTCAGCGACTTACGCGCAGGCTGGGTTCGTTCCATCGCGCTCCCCAACCCGCGTTTGGCGCCCTATGGGGCGGCGGCGGTGGACGCCCTCAAGCGAGGTGGGCTCTGGGATTCCGTTTGGAAGAAGGTGGTCTACGGAGAAAATGTCCGGCAGGCTTTGCAGATGTTCGACTCAGGGAACGCGGACGCTGTGCTGACATCCGCCTCGCTGCTGACCGGCCGGACCGCCGACTTGCTCCCGCCCTCCGTCGAGCAGAAAGCCGGCATTGTCGCCGGAACTCCCCACCAGGGCGCAGCCGAAGCGTTCCTGAAGGATCTGTCGTCTCCGGCTATGCGGGCTGTCTTCTCCCGCCACGGCTTCAGACCGCCTTCCCCATAAACAGGAACACGATCTCGACCACTAAAATGATCACAACCAGCAGCTCAAGAAAGAACGCCCGGCCCTGGTGAAATTCATTGACCATGGACTCGTACAAATCTCGTGCCGTGGTGAGCTTCTCGGTCACCAAACTGAGGTAATCAGATACCCCGATGCGCTGTGCCGCCAGTTTGTACATCCGCGCGTCAAACATGTCGCTCAGGAACTTGATCGCGTTGTCCGTCCGCTCCACCAGTTCCTGGTAATCCAGCCGTACCGTGTTCAACTGATGGGCTTCACCGGCCGACTTCCAGCGCCGCCACGCACTTTGCCTTTGCTCCAGGTTCTTGTACACCCGCGCCAGCAGGCGTGTCAGCAGTTCGTCGTAATAACGGAATTCCAGCAACTGGCTGTTGGCATATTCGAGCAGCTCGATCGTTGGACCCGCGCCTTCTTCCGTGTCGTACACGAAGGCTGCCACCCAGCCGACCACGAGCATGTCATTTTCGTAATAAGAGAGGCTGGCGCGCAGCACTTCCTCGCGCTCGCTTGCAGACAAACGGGTCAGGTCGCCGCGGACAATCTGGGCGATCCGCTGCCCGCATTCGCCCATCAACTCACTGCCGCCCAAACCACGAATCGGTTCAACCTGAATTACACAGTAATCTTCGGAAAGCCAGTCCCGGTTCGGCTTCCGCAGGGCAGCGGCGGTTGAGGTGAGCACATCTTTCAGCAACTGCTTTGCACAGGGTTCGAGTTCAGCCGAATTGATCCACTCGTTCGACAGCACGACAAGCGAGTCCCAATCCGCAGAAACGCGCCTGAGCAGTTCCACGCTAGCGACACCGTAATCGAAATAGCGGACCCGGACGTCCACCGCGGTACCGCCGTCGAGCACCCGCGAACCGAGTGGCTGAGTAACAGGAGGCGCCTCGAAGCGGACATACTCGGGTGCCGCATGCCGGAACGCAGGCTCCCGCCGCGCCGGTCGCGATCCGACGAGCTCGCGCACGTGCCCGAGATCGATCGACTCGGCGACATCGAACAGGAACAACCTGCGAACGCTTCCGGTCAGCGGCAGATCCGGCAACATACTCTGAGCCCCACGCTACCACTGACCTATTCCGCGCTCGGGCGCCCCTACTGCCTCGATATACTCAAAGCGTGGCCACCCTGGTTAGCTTGCAGGCCCGCCCCGTTCCGCTCGATCCCGCCCAACTGGCCGCCAAGGAACAGCGCTTGTTGGAAATGTTGCGTTCGCTCGGCCGCGTGATCGTCGCCTATTCCGGCGGAACAGATTCTGCGTACCTGGCCTGGGCGGCGCACAAGGCGCTGGGTTCCGGCTCGATCGCTATCACCGCCGATTCGCCCTCCATTCCGGCATCCCACAAGCGCGACGCCGAACGGTTTGCAGTCGAGTGCGGTTTCAAGCACGCCTACATTGCCACGGAAGAATTCGACAATCCCGATTACGTCAAAAACGACAAAGACCGCTGCTTCCACTGCAAGGATGAACTCTTCTTACGGCTCGAAGGCTGGGCCACCACGAACGGATACGAGCACATCGTCTATGGCGTGAATCAGGACGATCTCGGCGATTACCGCCCTGGGCAGGGCGCGGCAAAACTCCACAGCGTGAAGGCGCCGTTGGTCGAAGCGGGATTGTCAAAGGCAGAAATCCGCGAGTTATCCCGGCTGGCTGGCCTGTCTACCTGGGATCGTCCCGCTGCCGCTTGCCTGAGTTCGCGCGTCCCCTACGGTACGCCCGTCACTCGTGAAACGATCCGCACGATCGAGGAAGGCGAGGAAGCAGTGAAGGCGCTCGGCTTCCGCCAGTTCCGGGTTCGTTTCCACGGTGAACTCGTCCGGCTGGAGATCGCGAAAGACGAGCTGCCGAAAGCGCTGAGGCCCGAGTGCGCGGCAGAATTCACGCGCATCTTCAAACAGCTCGGGTTTCTGTACGTGACGCTGGATCTCGAAGGCTATCGGCAGGGTTCACTGAACGCCGCGCTTAGCCAGGCTTAGAAGAGAATCTCAGAAAATGAAATTGAGGCCCCCGCGCAGCGTCCGCGGAGCCTGCACGAGCATGACGCTCTGCCCGTCGGGAGTACTGACCGGAATATAGCCCTGCGCGAGCAGGTTCCGAATGTCCGCCGTGAACAACAGCCGGCCTGGCATTCCGAAGATCGACGGAAGAGGCTGCTTCAGCATCAGATTCAATCCCGGCGAGACATACGAATTCTGCGTTGTAAACACGTGCGCGGGTAAAACTGCATCCCGATCCGCCCAGCCATAACTGGCAAACAGATGCGTTCCCGCTTTAGGCACACGCGCCGACAAATTTGCACTCGCGACATTGTGGTCGCGTTCGTTCAACAGCAGCGATCCAGGCGTGCCGTCCCAGTTACCGCTGGCATTCGGCATCAGACCGCCCATGCGGCCGTACGCCAGCGAGAAATCCGCGCTGTCGCCGAGATGCTGATCGATCGACAGAAGCGCTCCATTGCGGCGGTACGCGCCGATGTTATACACGCTCGTGTTCGACACACCATCGGACAACAGATCACCCGCGCTGAGCGTCGAAAGATCGCCGGCAACATGAACGCGCCCGTTCGTGACGTTCTCGGTGAAAGCGCTGAACGAGTACGTGCGCGACCCGCCGGTGAGTTGATAGCCCAATTCGAAGGTGTGCGTGCGCTGCAATTCCAGATGGCCATCCCGATAGGAAACCTGCGGGACGCTGGCAAGCGACGCCGCGGACGGAAGCGTGCCGGTGTAATCGAGTTCATCCACGTCTTCGTGCCTGGGCTGATGACGCAACAATTCTTCGGGCCGGTCCCCGTCGCTAAAGGAACCGATCAACTGACCGGCCGCGCCAGCCGACAAGGTTACCCGCGCAAAGGGGCTGACCCGCGCGGTATGTTGCAGATACTCCACCGACTCTCCGGTCATGCCATATTCGAGGTGCACCGAATCAGCCACGTCCATGGCCTGATACACGCTAATCGACATGGTGCGCACGGGCGGAGCCGAGATCGCGGCTTCGCCGCCTGCACTCTGGCCCGGCAGTACAGAAAACTGCGAAACCGTGAACGCGACTTCCGGAGCCAGCGGACCAAACGTACTATCCGGATTTCGGGTATAAAGGGCTGTCAGGCTCATTGCCCCGGGACTCGCTCCCATTCCATCCGCCGAGTAAGCGCCGCCGACCTGCAGCCGGTTATTGCCGACCACGTTTGTCGATAAGGCGAAGCCGGTGCCTAGGTCCGAGGACGCCGAATCCAAGTCCAGTACGCTGGAATCGCCGCCGGAAATCGAGAACATCGCACGCGTGTTTGTAAATACTCGCGACGTGTGTTCGGTGTCCGTCGTCCGCTTGGGCGACTCAGGCAGGTAACGAACAATAGAGCGGGTGGCGGGGGAGGTTCTGAGCACCCATTTCCAGTCTTCGGTCATGCCCGGCGACCGGAGTGTGATAGCGAGATGCGAACCGTGCTCAACAGGGTGGCCAAATGGACCTGCAGCAGGCTATCGGTGCCCGGGCGAACGGAAATGTGGTCGCGCGAGACCGGAAGATAACTGGCAGCCGAAACCCGAATCGTATAGACGTCTACCGGCAGGTCAGGGAAAGCGAAGGAGCCGTTCAGGTCGACGGTCGTTTTCGCCAAAAGGCGCTCAAATTTGCTGAAAAGCTGGACGGAAGCGCCCATCGCCGGTGCGCCTTCCGGGTTTTGCACGATTCCGACTAGGTTGCCCGTGCCGCGGAAATCAAAGTCGCCCGCTTCCGCACGCAGTCCGAGGAGGACAAGGCTACTCGCCAATGCCACCGCCGAAAGTCTGCTTGCGAAAAATTCCAATCTGCCCTTCCGCAACGCTCGAGGCCGCGCCTCGCGACGACCCGAGCCTAAGATGTCACCGTGAACGGAGCTGAAGGTGTAATCGTCTGGTTCTTCAGCTTATCCACCACTTTCAACTTTAACGTATATTTTCCGGGGGGCAATGAGCTCAAGGGCAATCGCTTCTCAACGGTTACGAGGAATGCCGACGAGTTCGGAATTGCTCCAAGATCTTCGGTTTGCGTAAGGACGGTCTGGTTATTCGCCGTGTTGACGACATCGTATTCCACGCTGCCCTCCGGCTTCTTGCTCTTGGCGTCCATCCCAAAGTTATAGAGTTCCGCGTAGATTCCCATCGTTTCAGACTGCTTGAACGTGTCGTCTACGCGCGGCCGCACTTTCGAACTGCGGATCACGAACTGGCCGGTACCGATGCTCTTCAGCGGCACCCGTTCTAACTCATCGGCCAGAATCACGCTGCTTGCGCCTAGTTCGTCCTCATCGTAGCGAGGTACATTCAGCGCAACTTCATAGTTGTTCATCGTGTTGCCGACGGTATCTTTGGCAACGATGTTTAAGCGATAGGAACCCGGCGGCAGGGTAACGGTCTTCGAGTACAGTTCGGACCCGTTCATTGCCTTCTGCAGCATCTCGGCCGGGAATGGTCCAGCGGAAACCGTTTCTTCAAACCAACTCACCGGGCGGCGCGTAATCGACGTGATGCGGCCATACAGGTTGACTTCCGCAGTGGCGGCGCCATCTTTAGTCTTGTATTGCAGATCGCTGTTCTTGAACCGAACGGTGATGCTGGTCAGCACAGCGTTATCCGTCACGCGAACATAATCGGTGCGGACCGCCATCGGCAGCGTGTTGTACCGGATATTCGAATTCACCACCGATTCCAGGTCGTGGAACTTGATGACAGGCGCGGCTTCGAGCTTAGCTTGGCGTTCCAAAATGCTGAACTCGTTCATGCTCTCGGGGAGAGGCGTGTTGCCGGTTCCAAGGTGAGTTCCGTCGGTACGCTGGAAGCGCTGTGTCTTATCCGCCATACCCATCTGCTCGGCAAGCGTTAGACCGGCGCCAGGCACCATCAACAACGCGTCCTTGGCTTCCGGATCCGTTTCGATCTTGTATTCGCCGCTCATCGAGGCATCGACGAACTCGATGATGATGTTGCTGCCTACACCTTCGATGTAGCGATAACGCCAATCTTCGAACGGATACGTCGAGGTCTCACCACCGCCTTCATCGATCGGCCGTTCATAGGTACCGCCGGAAGGATGGGAGTCAATCTCGTCGGGCGCACCGTACTTGATGTAGATCCGGCCGCGGTCCGTCTTCCAACCCGGGATACCAGAGGCGAAATGATCGTTCGCGTAGGCGATGCGGCGATAGTGCTCTTCCTTATACTCGTTCTCTTCCGTCTCCGGCGTGGGATCGCGGCGCAGCCAGAACTGCTCAACAAACTGCTGCCGCTCTTCGTCGGTATGCAGCTTCTTGAAAGCGGCTTTCTCTTCGTCCGTGATGATGTACACCACGTCCTCATTCAGCCACTTCTTCCAGGGCCCTTCGAGCTCTTTCTCAAGCTCTTTCTGCTTCCTCTTGATTTGTTTGGCAGTGAGCGGTTTGGCTACGGTGTCGGAATCCGAGGAAGAATTGGACTGGGCCTTGTCGGCTCCATAAATGACAAGGGACCCACAAGCCAGGAGGGAGACGCCAGCAAGGAATTGCCACCGGCGAGAACGGACGAACTTCATAGGAGAAGAAACCACCTCTGTAGTCTGATGAGGGCTACAACTCAAGTCTAAGTGCCTTGTCCTCTAACGTCAACGCCCCTGACGCGAATGCCAGTTTTCGGGTTACAGCAAACATGAAACCGCGCCCATCGCCGGTGACGTCGAAAAATACCAGAACCCATAACTTCCCTCCGCGGAACCGAAAATCGCCGCTGGACCTCTGCCCCGGCGAATGCTAACCTTCTTTCTTTATCGGAAGTTACGGGCCGGCGGCGGTATGGCTGCTGGCGTGCTCTAGTCGGGCCGTCAGATTCACACTTTTCGGAGCCAGGAAGGCCTGGGGTGCGCGAAGCTCGAAATCAATTCGTCGGGACTGTGCTGCTGATCCTAGCAGTCGCTGCCTCTGTCGCTGCCGTTCTCAGCTTCCTGCATCTGCGCTCTTATCCTCTTCAGGATGACGGCGTTACCTGGATGGATCGTACGCTGCCAAACGGCAAAGCCGGGGTGGTGGCGAGCTACATCGTACCCGGCGGCCCAGGCGATAATGCCGGTATCCGTGCGGGGGACCAGGTACTAAAGATTGGGAATTATCCCATCCATAACGCCCTCGACGTTCCACAGGCTTTTTGGCTGATCCCCCGCATCGGGCCGACCCGCTACACCCTGCGCCGAAACGGGATCGAGTTCCAAAAAGAGAATGTTTTCGTCCAGGACGCGCCCCGAGACACCGCGGTCTATTACTACTACGGGGTCGGCGCCTTTTATCTGGCCATTGGGCTGTTCGTCTATTTCCGGCGAACCAGCGCCTACAAATCGTTCCACTTCTTCGTCCTCTGCCTGGTTTCATTCATTGCCTGCTGCTTCCGCTATTCAGGCAAGCTGAACACCTTTGATGAGGTCATGTACTGGGGGAACTTCGCCGCAAACCTGTTTGCGCCCGCGATTTTCCTGCACTTTTGCCTGACGTTCCACGACCAACCCAAACTGCTGCGGCGGAAAGGCGTACCGGCGCTGTTGTATGTTCCGTCTGCGGTGCTGTTGGCCGTAGTCGTTTTAGCGGCGCAGGGGATTTTGAGCTTTTCGACGCCGCTGCTCGAAGTCCGCTGGCTGCTCGACCGCGCGCAACTCGCGTTCTCGCTGCTGCTGTACTACACGGGCGCGGCCGCCCTCGGTTGGGACTTTGCGAACACCCGCGATCCCGTGCTACGCCGGCAGCTCAAATACCTGCGCAACGGTGCGCTGGTCGGTCTGACTCCTTTTGCCCTCTGTTATGCGCTGCCGTATGTCTTTGGAGCCGTGCCGAACCACGTAATGAGTTTGACGCTCATCTCGATGGGGCTGATTCCGCTGACCTGGGGTTACGCGATCACCCGCTACCGTTTGATGGACGTGGATATCATCTTCCAGCAGGGCTACGTCTACACGCTGGCCACGCTCGCCGTGATCGGCGCGTTTTACGGAATGATGTTCCTGCTGTTCAGCGCGCAGACTATACCGACGCAGGCAATCGTTTTCCTGATTTGCGCGGCCACGTTTGTGTTCCAGCCGATCCGCCGCTGGATTCAGGAACTGCTCGACCGGCATGTCTTTTATCGCGACCGCTATGATGCCCGCCGGACGCTTATCGAGTTTGCGCGCGAATTGAGTTCGGAGACGAACCAGGATGCGATGCTGGGCAAGGTCTCCGACCGGCTGCTGCGTACGCTGTCCATTCAGCAGGTCGGCTGTTTTCTGCTCGATGAAACCACGGGCGATTTCCGGCTGCACTCGCTGACTGCGCGCACGGGACGGCAGCCCAGGGCAATTCAAGGCGCGCTCGACCTCGGCTTTTTAAACGGCAGCGTCGGGCGTCCGTATATCTTCTTCGAGCGGACCCGCAATCCGCGCGACATCGTTTCGCAGGAACTGCCGCAAACTGTCCGGGACACTATCGCGCAGCTCGACTTTACCTACTATGTGAATTGCCAGTCGCGTGGACGGACGCTGGCGTTTCTCGGCATCAGCCGCACGACTGAAGGCGATTTCCTGTCGAGCGACGATATTGAGCTCCTGGTTACTGTCTCCAGCTACGTCGCCATCGCTATCGAGAACTCTAACCTCTACAGTTCGCTTCAGCGAAAAGCCGATGAGTACGAGCGATTGAAGGAGTTCAGCGAGAACATCGTCGAATCCATCAACGTCGGCATTCTGGCAGTCAATCTGGAAGATCGCGTAGAAAGCTGGAACACGCAGATCGAACGCCTGACCGGAGTGTCCCGCGCGGATGCAATCGGCAAGACGCTAGGCGAACTCTTTCCACTGGATCTGGCGCAGCGCTTTGAGGAACTTCGGGCAAACGACGGCGTTCACAACGTGTACAAGGCGCCGCTCAACTCGTCCATTGTGAACATCGCGGTTGCGCCGCTCGTTTCGAAAGAGATGACGCGCATCGGCCGGCTGATCATCCTGGATGACGTGACGGACCGTGATGAACTCGAGAGAAGGCTCGTGCAGGCCGACAAGCTCAGCTCGATCGGTTTACTGGCCGCGGGTGTCGCGCACGAAGTAAACACGCCGCTCGCGGTCATATCGACTTATGCGCAGATGCTCGCGAAGCAGGTCTCCGACGACGATCATAAGTCGAAGCTTCTCGAGAAGATCGCGAAGCAGACATTCCGCGCGAGCGAGATTGTTAACTCCCTGTTGAACTTCTCGCGCACGTCCCCGACCGAGTTCGTGGACACTGATCTGAACCGCATCATCACGGAAACGACGAATCTGGTAGAGCACCAATTCGAGAACGCGGGCGTCCGCACGCGCCTGAAACTGGCACAAGATCTCCCCGGCATCCGCGGTAACGGCGGCAAACTGCAGCAGGTTTTCCTGAACCTGTTCCTGAACGCGCGCGACGCCATGCCCGGCGGAGGAACGCTTGAAGTGCGAAGCTGGTCCGAAAACGGTAGCGTGCACGTCGAAGTAGCCGACAGCGGTCAAGGCATCCCGCCGGAGTTCCTGGCACGCATCTACGATCCGTTCTTCACGACAAAAGGCGCCAAAAAGGGGACCGGTCTGGGATTGTCGATCACCTACGGCATCGTCCAGGAGCATAAAGGGCTCATCGACGTCGAGAGCACGCAAGGGCACGGCACGACGTTCAGGCTGGAGTTTCCCACGATTGGCTCCCGGATGGCGCGTCTCTACGACGCGCAGCGCGAAGCACAGCCGGCGTAAGGATTGGCCCGCGGGCAGCGTTCTCCAGGAATCATCGGACGAATGGGCAAAATTGGAGCGCGGCGCGCTGACGGCCAGCCCTCAAAAGTCGGATGGATCCAAATGCGTCGAATATTTGTCGAGATAGGGGAGCGGCGTATCAGGACAAATGAAGCCAGCTACGACGAATCCGTCTGCATTACGCATACGGTCGAGCTCGTCCGACTTCATCTCGAAAAACTTCAGAAGGCCGGCTAACGCAAAGCCCGAACTAGGACCCGCCATTAGACCTGTCCGGCACAGTTCCAGACTCTTCTTGAACGAAATCTTAGTGGGTACTTCGACTATGCAATCGGCGGCAGAGCGCCAGTCGAATCCGATCTCCTGGAGACGGGATTCGGAACGGACGCCCGGAACCGCGTGGCCCGGCTCGCAGACGGCGCCCACAATCGTGACCTGCGACTTTTGTTGACGAAAATATCGGCTCGCCCCCACCAGCGTTCCCGTCGTCCCCAGACCAGCTAGGAAGACGGTCATTTTCCCCTGGGTTTGTTGCCAAAGGTGCGGAGCCATCCACTTCTCATACGCAGCAGGATTGTTTTCGTTGTCGTACTGTCCAGGGTTGTATGCTCCGCTACCGCTGCCCATTCTGCGGGCTTCCTCAATTCCGCTGTGTTCCCCAGGGGCCGTCTCGCATCAACTTGGGTTCGGCGCCGCATAGCCGGAGCAGCTCAAGCTTTCCTGGCGCGATGTCCCAGGGAACCACAGCGACCACCCGCCGGACCCCGAACGCTGTGGCCGCGATAGATAGCGAGAAGGCGGTGTTCCCTGAGGAACTTTCGACTATCATGTCAATGTCACGCAGTTTGCCCGAGTGCTCCGCGCACATAAGCATATGCAGCGCCGGCAGTGACTTGACACTGAGTAACGGCAGAAGGTACATCAGCTTGGCAAAAATCCGGACGCCCCTCTCATGGAACGGATTGAGAGCGGCGGGCAGCTCTACCAAGGGAGTTGGCGGATAATTGGACGGATCCAGGAAGTTCCGCGTCGCCTCCGGGCCTTCGTACACGTTCCAGACAGCGGCAAACTCTGTCGAATCCGAATGCTGCATTGCCGCACATCATAACCTACATCTAAGCTGAGACAACAGACACGAGTACTGGCCAGAACCCTTGGGCAATAGTACTGGGAGGGGCCCGAAATCGTGATAAGATCGCTAGGGCTATAAGAAAAGCCAGCGAGTTCAGAATCCCTAGAGTTCTACGCGTGATCAAGTCTTTGACCAAGGGCATTCGTGACGAAGTGCTCCGTGTGTTGCCGTCGCGAGCGGCCATCGCCTTGGAATTTGTTCTGTACCATCGGCGTCTCCCTCGATTAGCCCCCGCCCTAACTTTCAATGAAAAGATTGCGCGCCGGAAGCTATTTGACCGCGACCCAAAGTTGCCTCGTTTAGCAGACAAAATCCAGGCGAAGCAGCATGTCGCCCAAATGCTTGGACCGGAATGGGTGGTCCCGACGCTTTGGTCCGGACAAAAGCTTCCCCCTAGATCTGAGCGTAATTGGCCGACTCCTTATGTTTTGAAGGCCAGCCACGGGAGTGGGTGGAACATTTTTGTCCATTCTCAGCAAGATGAAAACTGGGATCAGATCGAAAAGACGACTGGGCGTTGGCTCCGAAGCACCTATGGCCGAGCGACGAAAGAGTGGCTATATTCTCAAATCGAGCCGGGATTGCTGGTGGAGCCTTTCTTAGGCCCGCGAGGGGTTTCGCCGCCCGACTATAAGCTCTTCGTGTTCAATGGCCGCACAGCATTCGTGCAGGTTGATTTGGATCGCTTCCACACACATAGGCAGTTCTTTTACGACATAAATTGGAATCGGCAATCTTGCAATTATGTCTGCGACTACGATCCGCAGGAAATCGATCGGCCAGAATCCCTGGAGAAAATGGTTTGGGCGGCAAATCGCTTGGCTGCACCCTTCTCATTCGTTCGGGTCGATTTCTTTGAGATCGAAGGGAAGCCCCTATTTGGAGAATTCACTTTTTATCCCAACGCCGGGCGGTTCTCGTTCAAGCCAGAGAGCGTGGAGAGAGAACTCGGACGCCTGTGGCCGGATTGATTGTGCCCGCCACGCTGCTGGTCATGACACGCAGCCGGTGCGCAAGCCGAGCGTCCCGCAGAGCCAAGTCTCTGTCTGGAGTTGCCCATAAATAACTCCGACGAATCCTCGCTGGATCCAACGGATTGGGATGCGTTTCGGCGCTTCGCGCACGAAGTGCTCGACGACGCGATTGGGTTCGTAGAAACAGTGCAACAGCGGCCTGTATGGCAGCCAGTGCCGGAAGAGGTCCGTGCTCGCCTTCGGGAATCACTGCCCATCGACAGGACTCCCCTAGAGGCGGTTTACTCGGAATTCAAAACCTCGATTTTTCCGTATGCGACGGGAAATTTGCATCCACGTTTCTTTGGCTGGGTGCACGGCGCAGGGCAAGCGGGCAATCTCATTGCTGAGCTACTCGCCGCCGCCATGAACGCCAACTGCGGAGGGCGTGATCATGGCGCGATTTACGTTGAACGCCAGGTCATCGACTGGTGCAGTCAACTGTTTGGCTTCCCGGCCAGCTCTGGCGGACTACTTGTCAGCGGCACTTCGATGGCAAACCTCATTGCTCTGGGAGTCGCTCGCAACGCACTCGATTCGTCTGTCCGAAAGAAAGGCGTCCACGCTGAGCTCGGCAGTCTGGTTGTCTACGCGTCCGAGGAAGCTCATAACTCGATCGTTAAATCTCTCGAGATACTTGGTTTGGGATCTGGCAGCCTCCGCAAGATCGCTGTGAATCGGGACTTCGCAATCGATGTGGCTGGATTGCGCCGCGCCATTGAAGAGGACAGGAGTGCCGGACTACGCCCATTCTGCGTAATCGGGTGCGCCGGAACCGTGAACACGGGCGCGATTGACGATCTGGAACAACTGGCTCAGATCTGTGCGACCGAAAAGATTTGGTTCCATGTCGATGGAGCGTTCGGAGCACTCTGCATGATGAGCGAAGTTCTGCGCACCCGCTTGAGAGGTATCGAACAGGCTGATTCACTCGCCTTCGACTTTCATAAATGGGCGCACGTCCAGTACGATGCCGCGTGTGTTCTCTTCCGCCGTGCCGACCTCCAACGCTCCGCATATTCCATGCGACCTCCCTATCTGCAGCGGTTGTCGAGAGGTCTTAGCGGGGGTGAAGAATGGCCGTGTGAGATGGGGCCGGAGCTTTCACGCAATTTCCGTGCCTTGAAGGTATGGTTCACTTTCAAGGAACACGGAATCCGCAAACTCGGTGAACTGATTGAAAAGAATTGTGAGCAGGCTCGGTACTTGGCCGGACGCATCGCCCGCGAGCCGGAACTGGAGCTTCTCGCACCCGTAAACCTAAACATTGTATGTTTTCGAGTCAACTCAGCGGAGCTCGATGAGCCCGGGCTGGATCGCTTCAATGAAGACGTTGCCGCGGATCTGCAGGAAAGCGGCATTGCCGCGCCCTCCACCAGCCGAATTAATGGCCGCCTGGCGATTCGGGTAAACATCACGAATCATCGCACGCAGTTTTCGGATCTCGATATTTTTGTCGATGCCGTTTTGCAGACGGCCTCCACCCGTCGTCTGGTCAACCTTCGTTCTTAGTTTGGTGTTGGCTGCGGCCTTGCAGACGGGAGGGCCTGGGATGTTCGCTGACCGCCTCGTGCTACAAGACAAGTAAGTGAATCATCAAGATCTACCCGCTGACCGCGTGAGCGGCCCTGAGCGTCGTCGTATTCTAGTCATCGACGACGAAGCCGACATCCGCGAGAGCCTCGAGCTGTTGCTCACGGGCGAAAACTATCTCGTCGAACTGGCTGAAAACGGGACGACCGGCTTTCAGAAGTTCGAATCCGGCAATTACGATCTCATCCTGCTCGATTTGATGATGCCGGACCGTTCCGGCATGGATGTACTCGCCGATATCCGTGAGCGTGATCGTGACATTCCGATTTTCATGCTCACCGCCTATGGCTCGGTAGAAGTTGCCGTGCGTGCCCTCAAATCGGGCGCCAACGACTACTTCGCCAAGCCCTGGGATAACGACAAGCTGCTGATCGAGATCGACCGCATGATCTCGAAGGGCCGCCTTGAGCGTGAAAACACTCAACTGAAACGCGCCCTCAAACAGCGTTACTCGTTTCCCAACATCGTCGGCAAGAGCGAGCGTATGATACGCCTGCTCGATCAGGTAGCGCAAGTCGCGCCCAGCCGAGCCACCATTCTGATCACTGGCGAAACGGGGACCGGAAAGGAACTGATTGCCAAGGCGATTCATAGCGCGTCGGCGCGGGCCGATCAAACGTTCGTTCCGGTCAACAGCGGCTCCCTATCTACTGAGCTGCTCGAATCGACGCTCTTCGGCCACATGAAAGGATCGTTCACGAGCGCGGTGGCGAACCGCAAGGGTTTGTTTGAAGTTGCCCATCGCGGGACCATTTTCTTTGACGAGATCGGCACCATTGGCCCTGAGATCCAGATCAAGCTACTGCGCGTGCTGCAGGATCGCGAGTTCATGCCGGTCGGTTCGAACGAGAGCATTAAGGTCGACGTACGTCTCATCGCGGCAACCAATGCGGATCTGAAAAAGCTGGTAGACGACGGCAGGTTCCGGGAGGATCTGTACTACCGGCTGAACGTCATCAACCTCAATCTGCCGCCATTGCGCGACCGGAAGGAAGACATTCCGCATCTCATAGGTCACTTCTTCGATCGCTACTGTCGCGAGAACGAGAAGTTTGTAGGCCCCGATGGGCGATCCAATCTCAGCTTTGAGCCGGACGCCATACAGATTCTGATGGAGCACAACTGGCCCGGCAACGTACGCGAACTTGAGAATGTGGTGG
The DNA here is from genome assembly GCA_963795905.1 of uncultured Acidobacteriaceae bacterium. Lineage (GTDB taxonomy): Bacteria > Acidobacteriota > Terriglobia > Bryobacterales > Bryobacteraceae > Bog-105. Next base: position 418,144 of record CAWCJG010000009.1, read on the forward strand.
AACGGGCAGTCGTGCTGACAACCACGACGGTCGTGCCTGCGCATGTGCTGCCGGATTATCTGCAGCAGGCGAGCGGATTGAAGATCTCGCGCGACGGTACGGGCGCCGTGGCGTCGAATGCGTCACTGTTTGAAATTGTGGCCGATTTCGAACGCCGCAAAATTATCGAGGCCCTGGAGACCGTCGGCTGGAGTCAGACAGAAGCGGCCGAGATGCTGCGCATACCGCTATCGACTCTCAATCAAAAGATCAAACGGCTGAACATAGACGTGAAGCGCCGTTCAAGCTGATTCGGACGCCATGCAGGTCATGGTGATGTAATGATGCGGTGAACAAAGCCGCATACATTCTCCTGACCTTAGCGATTGCATATGTGGGGACGGCATCGGGCGAGACGAACAGCACGCCCCTGCGCGTCGGCATTATCGGACTGGTGCATGGCCATGCAGCGGGTTTCCTCGGCGGTGGCGCACTCGCTCCGGCTGGCGGGCTCATGCATCGCGCCGATGTGCAACTCGTCGGCGTCGTCGAACCTGACGACCAGTTGTTCCAAAGATACGCGGTGAAATTTGGCTGGCCGGCGTCGCTGCATTTCCACAGCGTCAAAGAACTCGCGCAGAAGGCTCATCCGCAAGCCGCGCTTCTTTTTACTTCGACCGCGGGGCATCGCGCGGCCGTTGAGGAGTGCGCCGCGCTTGGCATTCACGTCATGATGGAAAAGCCGATGGCCGTCTCGTATCAAGACGCTCTGGCCATGGCAGAGGCGGCGCGCCGTGGCCACGTTCATGTGCTGGTTGACTATGAGACCTCCTGGTACGCCAGCGTCAAAGGCGCGCACGACGAGTTGCAACAGGGCAAGCTTGGCACGATTACGAAGCTGGTCGCTCGCGACGGCCATGAGGGTCCAGTCAAAATTCATGTGCAGCCCGAATTCCTGAAGTGGCTCACCGATCCGAAAGAAAACGGTGCGGGCGCGCTGTATGACTTCGGGTGCTATGGTGCGGATCTGATGACGTGGTTGATGCAGGGCGAAGCACCCGTGTCCGTGACTGCGATTACCAAGCATCTGCAACCGGACCTTTATCGAGAGGTGGACGACGAAGCGGATATCCTCGTGAACTACAAGAATGCCGTCGCGATTCTGCAGGCCTCCTGGGATTGGCCGTTCGGTGTGAAGGATATGGATCTGTATGGCGCGACCGGATATGCAAAGGCTGCCGGCCCATCTCAACTCGAGGTTCGGCACGCGGGGGACAAAGCGGGCCAAGTCGCGCAGCCATCGAAACCGGAAGCTCCGTATGACGATCCGCTGCATTATCTTGAAGCGGTCATAAGCGGACAGATCGAAGAAGGCAATGACGTCTCCTCACTGAAAACGAATGTCACAGTGAGTGAGATCCTCGATGCCGCGCGGCGGTCTGCGCAGACGGGCCGTACGATTGCTTTGCCGCTCGACGCGATCGGGAGTCGTCGCTGAATCTGCTGATCGCGTGAAACTTTATTCGTAGAATCGGTAGCCCTAACTACTCGACATCAAAACGCACGCCCTGCGCCAAAGGCAGCTCCCGCCCGTAGTTGATGGTGTTGGTTGCGCGTCGCATATACGCTTTCCATGCGTCCGATCCCGACTCGCGGCCGCCGCCGGTTTCTTTCTCGCCGCCGAAAGCACCGCCGATCTCCGCGCCGGATGGCCCGATGTTGACGTTTGCGATCCCGCAATCCGAACCCGCCGCCGACAGGAAGTGTTCGGCCTCCCGCAAATCGTTCGTGAAGATGGAAGACGCAAGCCCCTGGCCAACAGCGTTGTGCTCACGGATGGCTTCGTCGAAATCGCGATAGCGCATCACATACAAAATCGGCGCGAATGTCTCGCGCTTAACAATATCCGCTTGCGATGACATCTCGACCAAAGCGGGGCGGACGTAGAAGGCAAGTTCATTCACGCAGTGCTGCCGTTCCCCGCCCCATGCCCGGCCTTGCGCATTCGCTTCCCGCAGAGCTCGCTGCATCCCGTCGAATGCGGCTTGGTCAATCAGCGGACCGACCAGAGTCTCCGGCTCCCGCGGATCGCCGATCGTCACAGATGAATACACGCGCCGCAGCCGCGATAGCAGCACGTCGTAGACATCTTCATGCACAAACAGCCGCCGCAGTGTTGTGCAGCGCTGGCCGGCTGTTCCCATCGCCGCAAACCCGATGGCGCGCACGGTCAGTTCCAGATCGGCCGACGGGCAGACGATAGCGCCGTTATTGCCTCCGAGTTCGAGGATCGCGCGCGCAAATCGGGCCGCCAACTTAGGCGCAACTTGGCGCCCCATTGCGGTGGAACCAGTCGCGGAAACCAGAGCCACGTTCGGATGTTCCACAAGCACCTCACCCGGTTCCCGCGCTCCGATCAGTACCGTCGAAAGCCCGTCCGGAACCTCCCCCAACCGTTTGCAGGCGCGTTCAAACAAGGCCTGACATGCGAGTGCGGTCAAGGGTGTTTTCTCGGAAGGCTTCCAAACCACGCTGTTGCCGCACACCCAGGCGAGCGCGGCATTCCACGCCCAGACAGCCACAGGAAAATTGAATGCCGATATGACGCCGGTCACGCCGATTGGGTGCCAGGTCTCCATCATGCGATGGCTGCTACGCTCGGTCGCAATAGTCAACCCATAAAGTTGGCGCGAAAGCCCTGCCGCAAAGGTACAGATATCGATCATCTCCTGCACCTCGCCGAGCCCTTCGGAAGCAATTTTGCCCGCTTCGAGAGTGACCAGGAGCCCGAGGTCGTCCTTAGCGGCGCGTAACTCCTCGCCGAAGAGCCGGACCAGTTCCCCGCGCCGCGGCGCAGGGACAGACCGCCATTTCAGGAAAGCGTCATGCGCTCGATCGATTGCGTTGGCGCAGGCGGCACGATCCGTTACCGCCACATGCGCAATTTCTTCGCCGGTGATGGGGGTGCGCGCCGGCAATGTCCCCTCGCCAGACTCCGACAAACCGAACCGTCCCAGGACTTCTCGTGCCTGGCTCACAGCGGATCTCATGCCTGCGAGTGTATCCAGCCCGGTCCGGCGCCCGCCAGTGCCCGCGCGCAAACCCCTATCGCGAACCGGAGGAGGTAGACTCGGCCTTTTCCTTCTCGGCCAGATCCTGTTCTACCGTCTCTAGGTCGCCTTCCGCCTGGGACGGAACCGGACGCTCGTCGGCGGCTCGTGAACTGTCCTTCTGCGTGTCTGTGCTTTTTTCCGGCATGCACGTTAGACTCGCGCGCCGCATCGCCGTAGCTCGAATAACTATCAGCTTTCGACAGAAAATCGAAAGACGGTGTGCGATTGATGCGTTTGTCCGGGATTGAGGACGGTCGATGGGAAGTTGCTGTGATGCGGGCTATCCGGGAAGTGCTGCGTTTCAAGACAGAATCCCGTGCGGAAGCGGTACACCGCTCCGCCTTTTCCGGTCACGCTCCCGTCCAGGTGATTGCCGGAGTAGAACTGCACTCCGGGTTCTGTCGTCAGCACTTCCAGCACGCGGCCTGAACCCGGATCAACCGCTTTGGCAGCCAGACGTAGCGAATCCTCTTCTCCGTCGATAACAAAATTCTGATCGTAGCCCAGGGCTAACTTCAACTGCTCATTTTTGTCGTCGATCCGGTCGCCCATGGGGCGGGGTGAAGTGAAATCTAGCGGAGTGCCGGCGACCGCCCGCAGTTCACCCGTGGGAATCAGATGTTTATCAACCGGCGTGAAATGGCTCGCGTGAAGTGTGATGATGTGCTGCAGAATCCCTTCCTGTCCTTGTTTACCGGAAAGATCGAAGTAAGAATGGTTGGTCAGGTTCAAGATGGTCTTCTTATCGGTCACCGCCTCGAATTCAATGTGCAGCTCATTCGTATCGGTCACCGAATAGGTGACGGTGGTGCGCAGATTCCCCGGATACCCGCCATCGCCGTCGGGACTATCGTGCGTTAGCACGAGCGCGTCGCCTTGCTGCCCGGTCAGCACCTGCGCGCTCCAGATTGCTTTATCGAAGCCATGGTTCCCGCCATGCAGTGACGTGAGCCCATCGTTCGCTTCCAGCTTGTATTGCACCCCGTCGAGCGTGAACTCGGCGTTGGCGATTCGATTGGCATAACGCCCGACTAGCGCGCCAAAATAGGGATTCTTCCCGAGATAGCCGGCCAGATCGTCAAAGCCGAGCGCGACGTCGGCTCGCGCCCCAGACCTGTCGGGCACAAGAATGGAGACTACGCGACCGCCATAGTTCGTGATCGAAACTTCGCAGTGGGCGCCGCGCAAGGTGAACAACTCGATGGTTTCGCCGGAAGGGCCGGCTCCAAACGGACGTGCCGTGATTGTCGTCATAAAAGCCGCTATAACAGGATGCCTCGGATGTTGCCTAAGCCCGCAACCGAATCGATTCGTTGCCGCGTCTGTGACTACAGAAAGAGAGGCGTCTCATGCTGCTCCATTGTCTGCGTCTGCTGTACGGTGCTGTCGTGAGTTTCTTCTCGCTCGATCCGGTATTCCCAGTCCAGCATTAAGCATGCGCCTTGGGCTCGGTCCGCTGCAGAGCGCGGTTCGCAAGGTGTCCGGCGCGCGCGGCCGCGACTCCCGTCTCGACCGGAGCATTCGGCTCCCGGCGATCGCGTACGCATTCAAAGAAGTTCCGCATATGGGTGATCGTCCCGTCTTCAATGCTGTGCTCACTTAACGTCGGATTCTGGATGTGCCGTCCTTCGCGATCAATCGTAAAGCCGCCTCGCGTGATCTTCAGCGTGGCGTCGCTGCCTCGGAACTCCAGGCCGCCGTCGTCGATCGACGATACCATCGTGCCTTCGTAACCGACTTGAAATCCCGGGTACCGCAGCATCGCCTGCACCGTGTCCGGACATTGCAGAGTCGTCGAGCACATATTTATCGCCCAACGAATTCACCTGGTCCGGCATATCGGCTTTCATCGCCCATTGGGCGACGTCGATCCAATGCGTGAACAGATCCGTAAACGCGCCGCCACCGAAGTCCCAGAACCAGCGCCAGGTATAGAATTTCTCGGGCGTGAACGGCTGTTCGGGAGCCGATCCGAGCCACCGTTTCCAATCGAGCAGTTCCGTGTTGACGGGCTTCAGATTATGTCCCTGGTAGTTCTGATACCAGTACGTCCGGATCTGTGTAACACGTCCGATGTTGCCGGCCTGGATGAGTTCGACGGCGCTCTTGAAGTGAACCCAGCTCCTCTGCTGCATCCCGCACTGCAGGATGCGATTGGAACCGCGCACCGCTTTTATAAGGACATCCGCCCTGCTCCATGGTGTGCGTGACAGGCTTTTCGAGGTACACGTCCTTACCAGCCGCGATGGCATCGCTAGCCATCTGCACGTGCCAGTGATCGGGTGAGGCGATGATGACCGCATCGACATCCTTCCGGTCGAGCAACTGATGATAGTCGCCCGTCGTGCTGGTTGAATCGCCGGTTCGGGCGCGCACCTCGTCGGTACGCGGTTGATACACGTCGCAGGCCGCGATCAGCGTGCATCCACCCGCCTGATCCGCCGCCTCCAACAGAGAGCGCATGCTGCCGCCACAGCCGATGGCTCCGATGCGAATTGTATCGTTCGCCCCCCAAGCTCGCGTAGCGGCCAGAGCGGTGAGTCCGCTGGCCATCAGGAAACTGCGGCGATCTGTCAGCATGCACCGGATTTTATCCTGACCGCTTCCGCCGACTAAAGCGGCCGAAATCGGGCCTATAAAAGAAATCCATAGGCCCACGCGGCCCCAAACCTTTGCGGATGGAGATTGCGGTTGTTCATAATTGAAAGTTAAGCCGATTCAACCTAGGGCACCTGCCGGGTAGTCTCCTTTGCCGCCCCAGCGCCGGAACGGCTTTACTGCGAACAATTTGGCGATAGCTAACTAGAAGGAGTTGAATGTCCATCCAACTGCAAGACAGGCTCGAGCTGCCCTATTCGGAGCTCGAGGAGAAGAACCTGGAGGTCAAGGAACAGCGCAAAAATCGTGTTCCGCAGCACAAGATGCAGGAAGAACGGCTGAAGTACCTGACCGATGAGAAGCGGATCAAAGCCGTCACTGTGCTGTTCAGCGACCTCGAAGGCCGGCTGCACATGCTGGACTACGACAAGAAGTTCATCATTCACAGCCACGACAACCTGACCTTCGACGGCAGTTCGATCCGCGGGTTTACTGCGCAGCGCGAAAGCGATCTGCGCCTTGCATATCGACTGGTCGGCGTTCTACCACGCGCCTTCCGACATCTTCGGCACCGGCAAGGTACTGGTGTTCGGCGAGGTCATCGATAAGGACGGCTCCCCGTACGCGGCCGACATCCGCGGCGTCTTGAAGGGATTCGCGCAGACGCACTTCGATAAGGACGGCTACATCCTGAATGCCGCCAACGAAATCGAAGGCTTTCTGTTCCAGCGGCGTTGACGCAGAGCGCCACTTCCATGAGACCGGTAAGTTCGACTACGTCAACACCGGCGGGTACTATCACTCGCTGCCTGGCGATCCGCTGCGCGTCTTCATCGATTCCGCGGCCGAAGTGCAGCGCGCGATGGGATTTGAGAACGAGAAGGACCATCCCGAAGTCGCGCCCTCCCAGTTCGAAATCAACTACAGCTACGGTGACGTGGTGGGCGCTGCCGATCAGATCCAGCTCTACAAGCTGATCTGTCGCCAGCTTGCGACCAAGATGGGCTACACCGCCAGCTTCCTGCCGAAGCCGGTCGTCGGCGTGAACGGCAGCGGCATGCACACGAACGTTTCCATCAGCAAGAACGGCAAAAACCTCTTCTGGGATGCGAAGGGCCAGGAGAAGCTGAGTCAGTTCGGATGGGAGTTCATCGACCGTATTCTGACTCACGGTAACGATCTTTGTCTGCTGCTGAATTCCAGCGTCAACTCGTATCGCCGCCTCGATCCGCACTTCGAAGCGCCGAACCAGATCAAGGCCTCGGCAACCGACCGCGGGTCCATGGTTCGCGTCCCGATCGGCAATCACCGCAGTATGCGTGTGGAAGTGCGCTCGGTCGCTCCCGACGCCAATCCATACATGGTTCTACTGTCAGTCTTCAAAACAGGTATTGACGGGACGACCTCAAAAGAGGAAAATCTCCGTCAGGCGGAACGTTACCTACCCGATAACATCTACGACGCTCTGGATAACTTCCGGAAAGCAGAATGGACGACCAAGCTGTTGGGCGCGGATGTAAAGGGTCGGTATGCCGATCTGAAGCAGGCCTCGGCCGATCGCTGTCCACGCTTGCTGGGCACGTTCGTAAAGGCGCCTGAGATCCAGTACCACCACGAAGTTTACAACCAGTTTCTCTGGAACCTGTTTTAGGATTGTGCTTTACTCCAGAGAAGCCCCGGCTCGACCCCTCCCGAGCCGGGGCTTTTTTCATTCGAGGCGTGCCAAAATCCGGATAAGTGGATCCGCTCATTGACTTGGTTCGGCGCGCGCGTCGGCGCGTTGTGCGGCTGCGGGCGCTTTCCGCGGCGGGCTGGGCGATCTCGTGTGTTCTGGCGTGCTTTGCGGTCGTCCTGATTGGCGGGCTGGATGTGGTCGGCTGGCGCTGGTTGTGGCTCGCGGGACTTGCTGCCACGTTCTGGGCCGGCTGGAAGACGCTGCATCGCTTGCCAACGCCCTATGTACTCGCGCAGGAACTAGATCACCGCTCTAACCTGCGAGATACTCTTGCTTCCGCCTGGTACGCTTCGGAGGCCCGATTGGATTCACCGGCCGCGCGGCACATCCACGCCGCCGCTGCCAACATGGCAAAAGACGTGAATGTTGCGGCGGCTTTCCCCTTTCGGGACCGAAAGCCGTTCCTTATCGCGGGCGCGCTTTTCTCGGCGGCTCTGGTCCTGTTCTGCGTGCGCTATTGGACAGTCGGGCGGCTGGATCTGCACCCATCGTGTTTGACCTTGTGGATCGGCCCATCGATTGAAAAATCGGAACCTGTCGAGCACGCTGAGCGGGCCCAACGCCGGAATGCTGCTCAGCCGGGACAAACAGACGCGCCCGGTAATGCCGTTCCGGACCAGAGCGATAGAAACGAGACAGCAAAGCAAGCCTCCCCTGACGCGCCACAGGCAAGCGGCCGCCCCGGTGTTCTGAGCCGTTTGCAGGACGCCCTGTCGAGCCTCTTGGGTCGTACAAAAACGACCGGTGGTCAGCAGGCGAACCAGGAGGACAGTGCTTCCGCCGGGAAGGGTTCCGAAAATCCGAAGGCAAATCAGCAGTCGGGAGCCAACGGCGAAGGGCAAAAATCGAAGCAAGCATCCCAGAATGCGGCTTCGAAAAGCGACTCTCAGACCGGCCAGCAGAGCAATGGACAGCCGCAGCAACAGGCGGGCATGTCACAAGGCGCGGGCCAAAAGGCCGACGGGAACGCCAACAGCGCGGAATCGGGAGCGGGAAGTAACGAGGGCTCGAAACGCATCCTGAGCGCGGCCGAACTGAAAGCCATGGGCAAAATCGAAGAGCTGATGAGCAAGCAAGCGGCAGACGTCTCGGGCGAAATGTCGATCGTCAAGACAACCGGACCGCAGCAACTCTCCACGCCTTATAGCGATCGCCAAGCGGCGCATGAGGCCGCCGACTCCTCCGTCTCCGGCGAGCAAATGTCACCCGCCGATCGTGAGTTCGTCCGCAAGTACATGGACGAGATGCACCGCATCAGCGATAAGCAGGGAAAATAGATCCGTTTACTTGCTGTCGCGCGATTGCAGCACAGATTCCGCGTAGTAGTTCTTCACTTTTGCGTCGTCGCGCGCCACTTCCAGAAAAGCGTTTCGCAGCAGTTGGTCCTTGCGCTCGAAGAGAGTGCGCCGGACGTCTTCAGACACTCGCGGGTCTTTGAGATCGCGCTGTCCGGCCGGCTCGCGCGAGAAGAGCTTGAAGATGCGATAGCCTTCCGCCGTGTGCAGTACCGGAGAGATCTGTCCCGGCACCAGGTCGAGGATAGCCTTTCGCAGCGCTGGATCCGCTTTATCGAGCGCTGATTCGGGCACGATTCCCAGGTCGCCGCCATTCGCCGCCGAACTGTCTTCCGAGTAGCTCTGCGCAAGACTGCCGAAATCCTCGCCCTGCCGCAGGCGCATCTCGATCATTTGGATCTTGTTGCGCGCCTGCTCCTCATTCTGCGCCTTGTCATTCTTCAGATTATGTGCGTTCGGATCGGGGCGCGGCGTCACCAGAATCTGCGCCAGCCGCATCGTGTTCTCGGCATGGTTGTAGTTGTTCTTATTCGCGTTGTAGAACGTCGTCACGTCGGCATCGGAGATCGAGATGTGCGAACCGATCTCTTTGTTAAACAGGCGCTGAATGCTGAGCTCGCGCCGGATCTGCGCTTTGAACTCCTGCGCGCTCAGCTTACGCTGTTGAAGCTGCTTTTGAAACTCTTCTTGCGTGTAGGGTGTCTTCAGCTCGTTGAACTTGGCATCGACGTCCGCATCGGTGGCGAGCAGTCCTTCCTTCTCGGCGCGCTGCAGCAGAATCTCCTGATCGATCAGGGTACGCAGCGTCTCGAGGCGCAGTTCAATCGTCTGATCATCGCTCACTTTGAGCGGTGCGTTCGGGAACTGCGCCGCAATTGTGCGGTTCAGTTCGGCGTACGTGATGGGATGGCCATCCACCGTCGCGGCAACATCGGACGAAACAGGCTTATTACAACCGGCAAAGGAAACAAGCAGTCCGGTGAAGACTGCCCACAGAGGGAGGGACCGCAATGCGCGGTCAGTCGAAAGAAGCATCTACGGTATTACTCTTATTCTCAACCCTTGGCTTTTTTGATTTCCTCCACCAGAGCGGGAACAACCTCAAACAAGTCTCCCACAATGCCGTAATCGGCAACCTCGAAAATTGGAGCACTTTCGTCTTTATTGATCGCGACTACGGTCTTCGACCCCTTCATGCCGACCAGGTGCTGGATGGCTCCCGACAAGCCCACCGCAACATATAACTTCGGAGCGACCGTCTGGCCGCTGCTGCCCACCTGACGTTCCATAGGCAGCCAGCCGTTGTCGCAGATCGGCCGCGAGGCCGCGAGTTCTGCGCCAATCGCGCTGGCGAGTTCTTCCACAACATGCAGATTGCCCTCTTCGCGAATGCCGCGCCCAACCGAGACGATATAGTCGGCTGCGCTTAGGTCAACGGAACGCGGTGCTTCGCGGAACGGGTCCTCCGGATGGCTGCGGATCTTCACGGATGAAAGATCGACCGCAACGTTTTCAATCATCGCGTTTTGTCCAGTCGGCTCGGGTGCGCGGAATGCGCCTGCCTGCACGGAAAGAAAAACCGGAGCCGCGGGCGCCTGTATCTCCGCGTTGAGCTTGCCCTGAAACAACTGCCGTACAAAGGTCAGGCCGTCGCCTTGCCTTTTGATATCGATCACATCGCTGATCAGCACGCGTCCGAAACGAGCCGCCAATTTAGGAGCGTAGTCGCGCACCTGATAGCTGTGTGGAAACACAATTGCGGTCGCGGCACGGTTGTTGATGAGTTGGCCCAGCGCGGCTGTGTAGCCGTCTGGCGTATAGGGTTCGAGTTCGCCCGCATCGAGAACGATCACGTTCGCAACGGAATAGCGCGCGATCTCGGCCGCGGCCGTCTGTGCTTCCGCACCGGCCACCACCGCAGTCACCGTGGTCGATGTGGCATCGGCCACCGTGCGCGCTCCTGCTAATGCCTCCAGCGAAAGACGCGTCGGCTTGCCTGCGCGTTGTTCCATGATGGCGAGGACGCTCATAGCACCCTCGCTTCAAACCGCAGCTTCTCGACGAGCTGGCGCGCGGCCTGCCTTGGGTCGCCCGTCAAAATCTGGTTCTGTTTGGCGCGTTGGGGGAGAGACACGCGACTCGTTCCGAGCCGCGGCGTTTCGACACCTAAGTCCGCCGCCGGAATCACGCGCACTTCCTTCGATTTGGCCTTCTTGATGCCCATCAGCGTTGCGTAACGAAGCCGTTTGATACCGGATTGAATCGTGAGCACAGCCGGTAAGGCCAGCGTCACGTGTTGAAACCAGCCGTCTTCCAACTCGCGTTTTACGCGCACGGAACCATCGCGTGGTTCGACTTCCATCACGATGGTCGCGTGCGCGAAACCGAGTATTTCCGCCAAAATCACACCGGTCTGCCCGAAGCCCATATCCTCCGACTGCAATCCGGTAAGGACCAGATCCGGTGGATCGCGCTCGATTGCTTTGGCCAGCAGAGCCGCCGTCGAGAATGGATCAGCGGACTGCGCTGCTTGCGTATCGACGTGTACTGCCCGATCAGCGCCCTTGGCCAGCGCCTCGCGAATCGTCGATTGCACGCGCTCCGGCCCCGCGCTGAGTACGATGACTTCGCCACCCGCTTTCTCCTTTAGCCCGAGTGCTTCTTCGAGCGCGTACGCGTCGGGCTCGTTCATCTCGTACTGCCAGTCCGATTCGACGATGCGCGCATCGTCGACTCTCAGATTCGAGTCGCGCGCGGGCACCTGCTTCACGCAAACGATGATTTTCATGGTCAGAGTTGGGCGCCGGTAAGCGCCAAGTCCAATGGTAGTTCACGCGGGATCCGTCCCAACCGCTTCACGAATTTGCGATAAGAACCCTCCGCAGGCGCGCCAAGCCCATAGCGACCGCGATAAGCAAGAGCCCGAAGGAACCCGGCTCCGGTGCAGGTACGGCTACACGGAAGGGAGCTTCCAGCGTGCTCGAGGCAACATAGCAGGAACCGCACAGGGAAGGATCTCCCGAGAACAGATCGTACTGGACGAGGAAGATGCCGGAATCAGATTGGCCGGGAATCGCGGATGAGGGCAGAATGTACTCGCCCAAACCGCGCGCGTTCACCGGATCGAACGCTTGCTTCCAGGACAGGCCAGGAAAGGTACTGCCCGCGAAGATCCCGCCTTCGGTTCCAATGAAGTCTTCGTACGTCCCTAACGAAGGGTTGGTCTCATTCAGCAAGCTGGTCCCGGTTACCGACAGATAGTCGGATGTTGAGTTGACCAGAGTGAAGCCCCATCCCACTGTTTGTCCCGGCTCCCCCGCAAGGGCGCCATTAGCGGGATCGAGCGTGAGCTTGGGCGCGGCCGATGCCGCCGCGGCAACGACCAGAATCGAAATTGCAAGTAATGGAATGCGTCGCATTGTCTTTCCTCCTGAAAGTCCGGTCGTTTAGCGAAACACGGTGAGCCGCGTCGATCCCTGATAGGTCCCGTTCGCGGTGAAGTGAATGAGGAACTGCACTCGAATCGCGGTCGAGGGCCAGTTCATCGTCAGGATTTTTAGGGCGGATTGGCCGGGTAAGAGCGTGCCCATCTGCATAGGGAACAGTGTGTCGGTCGAGACCTGCCCCGAGCCCATAACTGTGATCGCATCGACCCCGGTGATGTATGCGTTGCCCGCAGCGCCAGGTCCCGCACTCACCAGCGACACCGGCATTTGCACCTGTTGCTGCGGGAACAACACCGGCCCGCTCGAATTCGCGATGGGAGTGCGGTTTCCAATGCTCGCGTACACGTTCACCTGCTGCGTGACCGCAAATTGGGCCGTCAGGAGCTTTGGCTTATCGACCAGCAGCGTGACGGCGCTCGTCTTTGCGTTCACGTCGCCAGTGAATCCACTGAAAGAGAAGCCGTTGAAAGGCGTGGCGCGAATAGTGGCGCTGGCTCCTGCGTTGATCCACCCGGCTCCGGTTACTGTTCCCGCATCGGCGGGATTGGAGTTCACGACCATCTGATACTGAGTGTTCAGCGTCGCAACGAACCTATTCTCGCCGTGTGAAACTCCCGTGATCACCCGGACCGATTGCTTGAAACCGTCGCTCCAGGATGCGAATACGTCCTGCACGCCGGGCGCGGCGATTTGGGTCGGAACCGAAACAGTATGACTAGCTTTAGCAGGCCAATAGAAGACGGCCGGGCTCTTATAAGTCAGGCTGTCAACCGTGATGTTTAGTCCCGCCGGCTGCGTCTCGACAACAGTGACGCCGGCTTGGTTTACCGGCAGGAAGTCTGCAATGACCGTCTGCGGGCCGGACATCTCAATAAGCTGGACACTGTTGTACCCCTGCAGTGCTCCCTGAAAGTCTTGGAACACATATCCCGCCGCTGAAGTGGCCGTGATGGTCACTGGACTGTTTGCCGGGTAAAAAGTGGAAAGCTGCGGCGCGGCGGATATAGAACCGCCATTTGATGGGTTCGCGACGGTATTCAGTGCATAGAGGGTGCTGTATTGCGCTGTATAAGTGACGGGACCACCCGCCGGAACGACAATCGTGCGATTCGCCCCGTTTGTATCTGCCCAGCTTGAGAACTCGAGCTCTGTGCCCGTGGATGGGAATATGCGCGCGACCGGAGTTACCTGATGCGCACTACCGGTGAGCCATACGGCATGATAAGGCGTGTTCACTTCAAACTCATCTACTCGCATTGTCGGACCGGCTGGGTTGGCGTGTAAGTAGACGTCGTGCAGCGTGTAAGTGACCGGAATCAGTGTCTCGCCACCATTACCGTATTTGAGTCTGACGGAACGGTTGTAAGTTCCCGAGTTTTGCAGGTAGGCGCCAGGCGTGAGCGTGATTTTGAGGGTACCGGGCGCGGGCCCGCTTGATGTCACGGAAAGATCCGGATCCGCACTCACGGTATATGGTGTGTTCGAACCCGTAGTAGACAACGTCACGGGCGCGGGCTCGCTGGAAGCAAGCGCAACCGCCGCCGGCGTGGGCGTGATCACTGGCCCGATTTCGAGTGAAACAGGAATGTCGGCCGTGTCCCCGTTATCGGCCGCCACGTGTATGATCGCCCTGTAGATAGCAGGGGCTCTCCCGAGTTGTGAAGTCGAGAACGCAACGGTAAGCGCGCTCTGCCCATTACTTACGGACGCGGAGGTGACGTTCAGCCAGCCGCTCGGCTGCCCCGTTGTATAGTCCACGGCGGCAGTTATCGATTGCATTGCCTGGTCGAGCAGCGCAACGGTTAAAGGAGTGAGGTTACTCCGAACCGTAATCGCAGCGGGGTTCGGAATGATCGCGTTGCTACTGCCGTAAGGGATGAGTTGCACCAGCTTCCAGCCGTATGAGCTGCCGTTCGGCAGGTTAATCTGCGCCTCGGCTGAACTCCCCGCCTGGCCTTGCGGAGCGAGCCCTCCCGGCAGAAGAATATAGGCATTTCCAAAGTACGGATCGCAGCTATCGACGAAGCTACGCGTCGTGAGGTTATCGACAACCCCCAGGTTTTGGGATGGATCAGTGCCTTCCGGGCTCGTGACTTCGAGTGCAAGAGGTCCCGCGAGGGGAAAGTTCCCTGTGTTCGCAACCGTGACGCCGCACTCGGTACAGCCGTTCCCGCTGACGGTCACTTGGGAACTCACATCCACAAACCGTGAGTTAATCTTCTTTCGGCACGAGGCGCTTCCCTTGCCGTAAAACAGCGATGCCTTGAAACTCGGCGCGCCTAGGGTGGGGATCGCGACCGGTGTGGTGTCCATGTAATCCGGCGTAACGCGCACAGCAAAGAAGTCGGTTTCACCTCCGGTACAACCGGAGCCGCCGCAGTTGCCTACCGTGCCATCCCGGAAGATGTCGAATATCTTGGGATTGCCGTGGCTGTCCTCTGTCGGAGCGATGCCTGAGGAGTCTGAGCATTCAAAGTAATCCGGGTTCGACGACGTGGGGTCAACCTGGCTACAGATCGCATGCTGATAGTGCTCCGGGCGTTCCATTCCCCAGGCGTGAACGTGACCCGCAAACATTCCAATCACGTTGTAGTCGCGGATGATGTTCCAGAAATTGTTGTAGTCGGCGACGCGCCACCAACTCTGAAAGTACTCTCGGGTGTAGTGGTTGAACAAGGCTCTGTTCTGGCTGTCGCCAAGACTCGAGAGGTCGTAGTGCTGGAACAGGATGACTGGTTTGTTGCGCTTACCGACAAAGACGGCGAGATCGTTCTTAAGCCATCGCAGTCCGTTCGAAGCGGGCGCGTTGTACTGATTGCTCTCGCCGGCCCAGGTATTGAGCATAATGAAGTGAATCCCCGCGTCGTCCCACGAGTAGTTGTGGGTGCCGTTTCCATCGTCGTAGAACAGATTTCCGTTCGAGTTCGTGTCCATGTCGGAAGCAACCCCGGACATGTAGCTCTTGATGTAGTCCCACATACGCTGTGCGGAACTGGAAGAACCCGCTCCGCCGGTACCTGAATTGAGGAGGTCATGGTTGCCGAGCCCTGGATAGATGGGAAACTTATTGCCCCAGGAGTAGTCGCCTGGCTCCCAGATGAGGCGGAATGCTCCCAACTCGTCCACGCCGCCGCCGGTTGTCAGATCGCCTGGGAAGACGATCACATCGGGGGGATTGATCTTGTCACTCGCTGGTATGCCGCTGCCCGCCGGCCATGCCCAGTGCTGCGCCGCGAACAAGTTGACATCAAAGCCGGAATAGGCCTGGTTCACGTAGTCGAAGCCGCTCCGAAAGTAGTGCAGATCGCTGGCGGCATAAAAGGTGAACTGAGTCCCCTCGGGCGAACTGCTGAGGAAATCGAACGGCACCGCGGGTGCGCCCGTCGTCGGGTGAGGAAGATCGCACACGTTGTGGTCGTCCGTATCGTAGGAATTGATTCGGGTGATGTTGTCGCCCGGGTCGGTGCAACCCGGCCCGAGCCATTTATTCCAATTAATGACGTAGCCGCACTCGCGCCGCCCCGGCCCTCCGCAACAACCGGAAGTTGACCCGCTTTGCGGATTGCAACTCCCGAAGGCGTCGCTCCAGGTGAAGATGGTGTCCGGTTGCGAATCGCCTGCTCGTACCAGAGGAGGTGCGAGGGCAGACACCAGCACTGCGAACGGCAGCAAATAAGCGGTCCAATTTATGTGACGCGACATGCGTTCCTCCACCACGCCAGAGTGTGTCAAATAGCCGCCCGCAAGGGAGTAGCGGGAGGGTATGCGGGAGGTAAGCTGGCGCGGCTTACCTCCTGTAAGTACAAGTAAATACAGGCCTGTGCCGACCGGTGTACAATCGGGAGACCTGTGAACAGACAAATTTCCGAGGCGGCCGTGCGCCTGGAGTTGGAGCGCGTACTTGCGTCCAGCGAATTTGCGAATTCGCCGCGGTTGTGCCGCTTTCTCGGCTTTGTCGTCGAGCGCAGTCTCGCGGGCGAGGTGTCCAGCCTTAAGGAATCGATCATCGGCATCGAAGTCTTTGATCGAGACGCCGATTACAATCCCAAAACCGAGCCGGTGGTGCGCACCGAAGCACGGCGATTGCGTTCCAAGCTGGCCGATTTTTATGAACGCGAACCGCAGGTCGGCACGGTGCGGATCTCGGTGGAAAAGGGCGGCTATGTAGCCTCGTTCACTCCGATCGCCAATCTCTTCGCCATCGAAGAGCCCACGCCGGCTCCGGCAGTTCCTCATATCGTGACGGGCGCCGCCATCGCCGAACCGAAACCGGACCGGCGATTGGTAACCCTACCCAAGCGAATCACTCCCGCGAAAGTTGTCGAGCAGCGCCCACGGATGTTGCTCGCTCTAGCAACCCTCGTCATCGTGACGGTTCTGGGCTCAATTCTATGGCGCGGCTATCAGACTCAGCATCCGAAAGGCGACTGGTCGCACGGACCGCTGATTCGCTTTTCCCTCTCGCTCGATCCGCGGCAATCGCTGGTCGAAGATTGGGGGCATAATCTCGCGTTATCGCCGGACGGCAAAGTTTTAGCGTATGTAGCCGTTCAGGATGGAGTACGGCAGCTTTTCACGCGCCAGCTTAGCAGTGGCGAGACGCGGCTGTTCGTGGACTCCACGGGAGCTGAAGCACCGGCCTTTTCCCCGGATGGGCTCGCCGTCGCTGCGGTCGTGAAGGACCACCTGCGCATCTTCAGACTGAGCGGCGGCTACCAGGACCGGGCGAAACTGCCGGAGCGCTTTTCGATCCCTGGTCTCGCCTGGGATCACGACGGATCCATCTTCTTCAACGGACCGCCAACGCGCGATCTGAACAAGGCGCCCTCGGTTGTTTTTCGCAATGCCGCCGATGGCGCGACTCGCGAGTTCGTTCCAGTTGACCTCACGATTACAGGCGATCAGGCGGTCATGGTGCAAGAAGCGTTACCGGGCCATGCAGGACTTCTGATTTCGACGCGCAGCGCACCGCCGCATGAGCGCTCGGTGGTTCTCTTCCGGAACGGCCAAACGAAATACTTGATCGAGGATGCCCTCGGTGGCCAGTACGTTTCGACCGGTCACATCGTGTTCTTCCGCGCCGGCAATCTGCTGACAGAACCATATGATCTCCGTAAAGGAGAGATCACAGGGCCGCCAGTTGAGGTGCTTACCCATGTTGGGTACGCCGGCTGGCAGGGCGGAGACATCGCACTCTCGGCAACCGGCACGCTTGCGTTTGTGCCGGGCTCGCCTGCCATGCCGGATCGTCGTCTGATCTGGGCGGACATGCACGGCCGCGAAACCGAACTGCCGATTCCGCCGGGGCCATACAACCCGCTCGATATTTCGCCCGACGGCAAGAAGCTGCTGTTTGCACGTTTCGATCCAGTGGATCAGAACTGGTCGCTGTGGACCTATCATTTCAGCGATGGCGCTTCGCAACGGGTCGCCGGCCCAAGCCCGGATGTAATCGTCGGCTGCTGGGCGGCCGACGGCAAGAGCGTTATCTATGGCTCCAAACAGAATGACGAGGCAGTCGGCGAAATCCTGCGCAAATCGGAGGACGGCACCGGGAAGGAGACGAAACTCGCGTCACGTTTTGCCTTCGGTCATTTTCCGCAATCGAGGTCGGCGGACGGGCGCTGGATTCTGTATACGCTCGGCACGCTGCCCGACACGAAGAGCGATATCTGGGCACTCGATCTCTCGGGGCCGACTCCTGTAAACAGGCCGATTCTGCGCACAACAGCGTGGGAGCAGAATCCAGCAATTTCGCCCGACGGCGAGTGGCTGGCGTACACGAAAGAAGCCGGGGACCGTTCGGATGTATTCGTTGGTAAATTCCCCGACTGCGCGAACCCGATCCTCCTATCGCCCCAGGGAGGCGCTGGTCCGACCTGGTCGCCTGACGGCCGAACGATCTATTTCTGGCAGGGAAGAAAAATGATGGCGGCCGATTTTGCTCCTCCTCATGCCGGTCCCCCACGCGAGCTATTTGAAGGGGACTATCTCAGCCCGGACCTGTGGCAGCGCCGATATCTCATCACTCCGGATGGCAGCCGGTTCCTCCTTGCGCGAGAAGATGCGCCCAGGAAACCGGCTCAAATCATCGTGCTCGTGAATTGGTTCGACGAACTAAGTCGGGTTCTGAAAACCCAACATTAAGAACACCAATCATTAAGAAGACCAATCAAGGCGCGGGTTGCCCGATCTGGCTCAGGATGTGGTCCTTGATCCAGTGCTCGTCCCACCACTCGATGGGGTTGATCTGCGTGCCCGCCACCATCATGCTGAAGTGCACGTGGTCGCCGAACGCCATACCGGTCGCGCCGCTGACGCCCATCTTCTGACCCTTCTGCACCATGTCGCCGACCTTCACGTCGATGCGGCTCATATGTCCGTAGAGCGTCTGCAGTGAGTAGCCGTGGTCAAGAATTACGCAGTTTCCATAAATGCCAAGGCGATCGGCATAGATGACCTTGCCGGTGTTCGCGGCGGTAACGGGCATGTTCCGCTGCTGCGCCAAATCGAACCCGAGGTGCACTTCGGTATCGATCAGCTTGCCTTGATAGATGTAATGGCGCGTGTCGGCGAAGTACGATTCGCGTGTACCTTTAATCGGCACGAACGGACCCGACCAGAGCATTCGGTGTTCGGTGTTATTCCGGAGATCGTAAATTTGCTGCGCGTTCTGTCTGCGCAGGTCGCGGTTCAAGCGCAGGAAGCGATCGACTAAGCTGCCCTGGCCGTCCGGATCGAGCTCTCCGACTACCTTCTGCATTTCGGCATCGGTCAGCGGAATGTTGCTCTCCCGAAATTTCTTGGGAAAGATCTTCGTAGTGAAGCTAGTCGTGACCTCGGTACCCGCCGCATCGCGTACGAAGACGAGCGGAACCGTATCCGGCTTCACATCCCACGGATATGGAAAGAGCGAGAAGCGGTGCGTGCTGGAATCGGGTTGCCCGGGCATAGCGAAGCTTCCCGCTGTGTAATTTGCGACCTTCACTCCGGCGTCCGTCCAGTTGCCTGCCACATCGAACGTGACCAGTTCGGAGCCGCCCTGGTTGATGTAGTGTTGCCGGCCGTCCGGAACGATGGTGGGCGGGTGCAGAATGACAGTGACGTCCTGCGAGAGCGTCATCTCCGTGCCTCGCATGTCATTCGACTTGGCGGTGAGCAGGAGTTTCGCCGGACCTTCTTTCAGGAACGGAGCCGACTTCCTGCCTGCCGTGAAAGAAAACGCGTTCTCGGGCAGGGACGATTTTTTCGTATCCAGAAATACGCGTTCCGTCTGACCGTTCTGCTCGACGGTTGCAGCGAACGATTTGACGCCGTGCGGATCGTCGACTATGACACGAACGGGGGTGTTGCTACCGATCGCCACGACCGGCGATGCCAATTTCACATCCGGCGTCTTGCCCGAGATGAAAACGAAAGCAACGAAGAGAATTGCAAGGCCGATGAACACGGCTCCGATGTATTTCAACATTGCGGTAAAGAGAAGTTAGATTCTAGCGACTTGTTTTGAGGACGCGGCGGCCTTCCACGCGGAAGTTTCCGTCCAGCACCCAAGCGATGGCTTCGGAATAGATACGGTGTTCCTCCACCAGGATACGCGCAGACAGCGATTCGACTGTATCGTCGTCCACGACAGGGACAGTCGCTTGCAGCAAAATGGGGCCACTATCGAGTTGTTCGTCGACCAAATGCACTGTGCAGCCGGTGACCTTCACGCCATGCTGCAGCGCCTGGTATTGGGCGTCCAGGCCCGGAAATGCGGGGAGCAAAGACGGGTGGATGTTTAGCAGGCGTCCCGTAAAACGCGAAACGAACCCACCGCTGAGAATCCGCATGTAACCCGCCAGACAGACCAAATCGATGTCGTGCCGCTCGATCAGATCTCCTGCCTGGCGATCATATTCCACCCGGTCGACGCCGGCAGACGGGAGGGCGGCACAATTGAAGCCGAGTTCTTTCGCGCGCGCAAGGCCGGGAGCGTTGGGACGATTTGAGAAAACGAACCCAATCTCCGCGTCCAGACGGCCCGTCTGAATATTCTGCGCAATGGCTTCGAAATTCGAACCGCGGCCGGATAGAAGAACGGCCAGACGCCGCCGGCTCACAGATAGATCACCTGGGGCGAGCGGGAGGAACGGCGCGGCACGACGCGGCCAATCTCATGGAAGGGCTCGCGCAGCTTCTTCAGAATTTGCGAAACGAACCCAAGCTTCTTCGCCGGAACGACCAGCACCATGCCGACACCGAGGTTAAAGGTGCGCCGCATATCGTCCTGCGGGATGTTGCCCAATGTTTGGAGCAGTTTGAAAATGCCTTGCGGCGGCCAGGCGGAAGGGTCGATTTCGACGGCATAACCGCGCGGCAGAATGCGTGGCACGTTGTCGGTGAGGCCACCGCCCGTAATGTGCGCCGCTCCTTTTAGAACTTTCGCGTCGTGCAACGCCCGGATCGCCTTGAGGTAGGACCTATGCACCTTCAGCAGCTCATTCCCGAGAGTGCTTTCGAGGTCGGGCAGCCGAGTGGCCGGATTGTGTCCCGCGTTATCAAACAGCACCCGTCGCGCCAGAGAATATCCATTCGTATGCAGGCCATTTGACGGGAGCCCGAGGAGCACGTCGCCCGGAGTGATTTCTTCGCCGGTGAGCAGTTGCTTGCGTTCGACGCAACCCACAATGAAGCCCGCCAGATCGTATTCGCCAGACGCGTACATGCCTGGCATCTCGGCGGTTTCTCCCCCGATGAGCGCGCAACCGTTGCTCTTGCAGCCCCGCGCAATTCCCGCCACGACGTCGCCGCAAGTCTTCGCGTCCAGCTTGCCGATTGCGAAGTAATCGAGGAAAAAGAGCGGCGTCGCGCCCTGCACCGCGATGTCGTTCACGCAATGGTTTACCAGGTCTTCGCCGACCGTGTCGTGGCGGCCGGTCGCGAACGCGATCTTCAGTTTGGTACCCACGCCGTCGGCCGAGCTGATCAGTACAGGATCGCGCCATCCCTTTAGCGAGAACCCGGCGCCGAAGCTGCCGATGGAAGTCAGCACGCCAGCGGTGAGCGTTTTGGCAGCGTGTTTTTTGATGAGCGAGACGGCGCGATCGGCTTCGTCGATATTGACGCCCGCATCCTTATAGGTTGTTGCTTTTGCCACTTCGAATTGTTCAGTGTAGCGCCCTCATGAAACCCATACGTTGCAAATGGCGGGAGCGGGAAGATTGCCGGCTTGGCGGTGATGATAGCGCGGGACAGGTTTTCTGGAATGAGGGGTCCCCGGGGTCTTGAAGCGATGTTGGCTGGCGGCGAATCGATGAAGCACTCGAGCAAGCCGGGCGACGCGCCCGGCGCAGCTCACGGAGCTGCCCCACCAAAATGTTCCTTTGCATTGCCGGGAGCCGGAGGAATTCCGGCTCCCGTCCCAAGCGCTAGTCCTGGGGAAACTCGAAATCGGAGTTGTATCCGCTTCCCGAATCGTGAAGAAAATCTGCCGGCTGAACCGGACGATTCTCGGTCTTCGGCAGAGCAGCCTGCTGCTGCCGATCAACCTCGACGATGTCCTTCAGAAGGGGACCCGTTACAGAGCTATCCTTTTCTGTTTTCATGCGATGACGCTACCATGCGCGTGCATGCTCCGGGCTGGCCGATGCGTGGCCATGTACCGATAAACGACTGAAAGAGTGAGCTTTATTCCTGGCGAGATTTCTTGGCGGAGTTGTGACTAAGCCGAGCCAGTGGTCAGTGGTCAGTGGTGAGTGGTGAGTGATCAGAATGGACTGCGCGGTGAAATGAGACAGCGAGTAGAGTGGACAGTTGCCATTCGCTGGAAAATGCTGGCGAACGGGTTGGTTTCTGGTTCAGAATGACAGCGGCAGACGAAGCGGAGGTAGGCTCTGCTGGAGAGCAACCTGCCAAGGAATAGGCTGCCGGAAACTCATTCCGATGAGTCACGGGAGAGCGGCGCCCCCGTTCTCCTGTGGAAACAGGTCCTCGGCATCGGGATAGATTTCCTGATGCCTTGGAAAACTCAAGGCTGCTGGTAACGACGAAGGCGGTAGCGCAGCGGTCTTTTCAAACTCTTCCGGCGAACAATAGCCCAGCGACGAATGGAGCCGCTCCCGATTATAAAAGCGCTCGATGAAGTCCTCGATATTTTGCTCGAGCTCCTCCAAGGTGGAGTAACCACGGCAGTAAATCTCCTCGTTTTTCAGCGTGCGCAGGAAGCTCTCGCAGTAGGCGTTCTCCCACGGCCGCGCTGGCCGACTCATACTGATCCACATGTGCGCTTGCTCCAAACGTTGCACGTAATCGTCACTGGCATACTGGGTTCCGCGATCGGAATGGTGCACCAGACCGGGACCCGGCTGTCGCTGCGTGATGGCGCGATTCAAAGCAGCTAATGCCAAGCTGGTGTGCAAGCTCCGGCCTAGCGACCAGCCCACCACGCGGCGCGAATAGACGTCGAGCACCACCGCCACATAAACAAACTCGCGCCCCAGCCGCACATACGTGATGTCGGATACCCACAGTTGATTGATCGCGCTCAGGCGCACATAGCGCGCCAGATTCGGATACACGGCAAACCGATGTTTGGCATCCGTCGTCAGCACGAACTTGCGTTTGCGTACGGCCAGTAAGTTGTCGCTTTGCAGGATGCGCCGCACCACCCACTCGCCCACCACGATCCCGCTGCGCCGCACCACTTGCGTGATCCGGCGGTAGCCATAGCGGCGATAGTACAAGGCCGCTTTCTGCACTGCGTCGCGCATGGCTACGGCCGCCTCCTGCGGCTTGCGCTCCTGCCAATCGCGATAGAATCCGGCACGACTCACACCGGCTGCCTGACACATCCTCTCCACACTTACCGGGCCTTGCGCGCTGGCTTCGATCGTGGCGTAGATTCGTTGCCGGAATCGACGCCGCTCGTCGGGCGTGATTCCTCGATATTGCGCAAGGCTGCGGCGAAAAAATCTAGTTCCGCCGCCTGCCGGCCCACCAGCCTCTCTAATTCCGAGATCCGGCTCTGCAGGGCGACTGCCTGGCGTTCCCTCTCCCCGGCCGGCTCCCCGCGCTTCCCCCGTCCCAACGGCGCTTGCCGGCCCGCCGAGCCATACCCGGCCTCCCGCCAGACGTATACCAGCCTGCGCCTGAATCCTAGCTCCCGCGCCAAAACCGACACACACTCGCCCGCCATCATTCGATCCACCGCCTGCTGCTTAAACTCCGGGCTGTACTTAAACCATTTCCGATCCTGGCTTTGCTCCACTTTCGCTCCCTTCGCTGAAAGTGTCCCCTAAACCCACTGTCTCAATTTGCCCCCGCAGTCCAAGAAAAAACGAACCCAACCCAGTGCTGAGCGGTCTGTAGGAACGAACCTACGGCGGCGGCAGTGGTCAGAACGAAGTCCACAGGCCAAAAGGCCTGTGCCACGGTTATTCTTCGGGTTCCTTTTCGGGTTGGTAGTTATTGACTCGCCATAGCCAGATGCAGACGGGGCAAGGGCAGCCGTGCTGGTCTTGCCCAGTGGCCATGGAAGGCATTTTCAGCCAGCGGTGGCGGGCATCTCGTTTGATGTCGTAGTCTTCGTCCGACAGGCAGGCATCGCGCAACATGACTTCGGCCCAGAATTCGATGCGCCGCTCTTCGGTGTAGCGGACGGCCTGCAGGCGTTCGGTGGCCCGGCAGGAGCGGTGAAAGGTGCGCTCGTCCTGTTCCTGAAAACGGCGCAGGCGCGCGAGCGTGGCCCATTGTTCCTTGGTCCAGGTGGACGGATCCGGCGATTCGCTGTTTAGTTTGTGTTCGTAGCTTTCAAGCAGGCGGTCGCTGCGCATTGCCCGCCACTCGGAGTCGATCACGCGCTGGACCAGGCGGACCTCGCTATCACCGCAAGGCTGATACTGGTCTAACCAGACGTTGCCCGAATGCTCGTAGTCGGCTGGATTTTCGTGCCGGAGGAACTGGATGCGGCGGAGCGGGCAACGGGACGATGCACCGTCCGCAATACGATCTTTCTTCATGCGATTTCAGCCGCTGAGTGTGGCAGCGGCCGTTCGCGGGCAGGCCGCGCGCATGAGTTAACGAATTGAGAACGTGAGAGAAAACTTTTTTCGGGTCGGCCGTGATCGGGGAGGAACGACAGCCGCAGATGAACACAGATGCACGCCGAGGAAAGATTACTCCACGTGTGGTTTGCTACAGACCGCAGCCTGGATGGCTTGCCAATCATCTTTGTAATCAAATATCTCGATTGTGCTGCCCCGGGATTGTGTATAAGCCACACGCCCGGAGTGCGTGAAACGACGTAATTTGCTCTCCTTTCGACCGACCAATTCGTCACCGGGAACGCAGGCACCACGTCCATGTTGTCGCTCGACAGGATATCGCCGATACTACCCTGCTCGGGATGAAGGTTGGTCAAGCTAACGATTGCATCAAAAACGGTCCTCCCTCCGGCGCTAAACGTGACAAGGTCGACAGGAGCCGGCTTGGTCCCGGCATCACAGAGAAGGATAGGCCAGAACAGTAGAGCTAATATCGCTCGCATCATCGGCCCGCCATCGCATCCTCCGGCTCAGTGCTCTCCGCCAACGGGCGAACATGACGCAATAACTCTTCCAGAAAGCCTTCGGGATTTAGGAATGCCGCGAAGTGCCCTGCCTCGGGAATCAGCATCATCTGCTTGACCGGCGCGACGACGTCATCGAAGAATTCTCGCGCAAGCTTTGGGGTCGTCACAACATCATTTGCCCCCTGGATGATGAAAAAGGGAATTGCGAACGTTGTCCCTTGTTGCCAAGCGTCGTACCGGCGTGCTTCGGGCCAAAGCTGCTCCAGCGAAAAACGCATTCCTGCAACAAACGCGCGGATGTCCTTCAAGGTCCAAGTTGGTGCATACCACACAGCGTCCTTCAAGAGTTTTATGGTCCGGCGAAATCCGGCAGGATCTGATTTCATGGTCCACTTTGCCACCGAGGAAAAGTCCCGCGCACTCCAGCGCGTCGGATCCGGGCCGATTCGTTCAAGCGCCCGCACGCCCTTTTGGAGGCCGGCAACACGCAGTCTCCGTACCACTTCCAGAAAATTCTCCTCTCTCCCGCGCACCATCCCGACGTTTTGATCCGTACCGATATATGCATAGAATAAATCGGGCCGGAGACGCGCAATTTGTAGTCCGAACGTCGAGCCAAATGAACTGGCGAGTAGAAAGATACGCGCTTTCTGCAGCCGTTTGCGCAGATACTCTGCCACCTCGACTCCATCGCGCTGCAATTGCGCGAAGCTGATTGCTCCTGTCGCCCGCCGCCCGACCCGAGCAAAGGTTTTTCCAGCCCCGCGCTGATCCCATTGAGCTATTGTGAAGTGCTTCTCCCAACCGCGCAGGCGAGGCGAAAACATCGAATAGCTGCTGCCCGGGCCACCATGAAGCAGAAGCAAAACCGGGTTGCTTCGGTCCTCGCCGCGAATACCAATCCATTGCTCAATGCCGCCGATCCTGACAAAGCCTTCCTCAACGATGCCTTGATCGCTCGAGACTCTCAGTGAAGCCCGAACCTTAGTTTGGCGCGTTTTCCTTTGAATCAAAAAGCCGGCAGCAAGCGTACCGATGACCAACAGAGCGCCGCAAACAATCCAGATCATGTACTGTGTATAGCATACACAGTTAGGGAGAGCAAGCGCACCGATGAGAGACTTGAGCGTTGGGAATAATCTCGTGAATCTGGCTTGGACCAAAAAGCCACCGTCCGGCCGCGGTCCGAAACCGAAACTCAGCGTCGACCAGATTGCGCGAGCCGCGATTAGACTCGCGGACACAGAGGGCATGGCGGCCGTGACGATGCAGAGGCTGGCACGGGAAGTAGACCTTACGACGATGGCTCTGTATCGTTACTTCGCGGGTAAAGGCGACTTGCTTGCTTTGATGATCGACTCGGTCAGCGACTCAGAACCAAGGTTCGGCAAGCCATCGTGGCCCTGGAATGAACGATTGAAGGAATGGGCGCACAGGTGTCTATCGATATACCGCGACCATCCTTGGTTTCTGGAAGCTACGTCGGTACGTAAAGGCGTGATGGGCCCGAATGAGCTTATGTGGATGGAAGCCGCGCTTGCGATGCTAGCCGAAGCCGGTTTGGCGCCTCAGGACAGAGACACTGCTTTTATTGCGGTTGTGGCCCATGTGCGCGGTCACGCCACGTTTCAGCAGGTCAGAAGGAAGAATGAATCTACTCGGGAACTCGTTGCACTGCTTAAGTCGGAACCAAACCGCTATCCTGTTCTACTGGAATCCGTCAGTTCAGGTGCGTTCTCGAAGAGTTCAGCTCCGGCGTTCGACTTCGGCCTGGACAGTATTATCGAAGCGATTCGATCGCAAGCACGCGATCATCGTTCACGGTCCCGCAGAGGGTAATCGCGGCGCAAAGACGTGGCTAGCTGCGGAAGCCCAGCTTGTCGCCTGCGAAGCGCTCATCCTCGCCACGCTCCCGGAGTAAGGCGAAAGCCACAACGATCACTTGAGCGGCGAGTACGATGAGTGCGAGGTGCATGCCCTTACTAAGGCATTGCCCGCGCCACCCTGCAAACCATTGAAAATACAAGGACTGGAGCGGGAATAACCTGCTCTTGTTTCAATTTGGCGTTCCAATCCGGAACGCGCCGCCAGAATGGAACAGGTGCTAGCATGGAAACGCGCTTGGGCGGAGTCAGATGAAGCTGAAGGATGCGGTCAAAATCGCCAAAGTTTATGCGAAACCCGACCGCGCCCGGCAATTTGCGAACCACATGGTGCCGCATGTTGTGCGGCCAGCGCAGATCCTGTGGAACAAGATCCTCGGTCTCCTGTTCGGCCTGTTTGCGGCCATGTTCTTCAACCTGGCGTACAGCAGGCAGAAGAATCCGGCAGCGCTCTCGATGGGCCTTTTTCTGGGCGGCGTGATGCTTTTTTTCTGCCTTGGCTCGTTTCTGCGCGCTCGCAAGCTTTCGCGTTTGCAGCGCCAACAACCCGCTAAGTAGGTCTGCTTCCTAGAATAGAGGTTTGCCACTTGTTCATGTCATCGGCGGCGGTTTGGCGGGATGCGAAGCCGCGTTCCAAGCCGCGGAAGCAGGCGCCCAGGTCATTCTCTACGAGATGCGACCGGGCAAGTGCACACCGGCCCACAAAACGGACGCGTTCGGGGAGCTCGTTTGCAGCAACTCACTGAAGAGCGAACAACTCCACTGCGCACCGTGGCTGCTTAAGCAGGAATGCCGCAGGCTTGGCTCGCTGCTGCTGCGCGCCGCTGAGATTGCACGGGTGCCGGGCGGCCACGCGCTTACGGTGGATCGCGAGGTCTTTTCGCGAGAAATCACAGCGGCGCTGGAAGCACATCCGAACATCACGATTCAGCGAGAAGAAGTCCATACGCTGCCGGATGACGGCGTGGTAATCGTCGCCACGGGGCCACTGACCAGCGACGCTTTTGCGCAAGAAATCAGCCGCATCACCGGTTCAGACCGGCTCTATTTTTACGACAGCATCAGCCCGATTGTCGCGGCGGAATCGGTCGATCTGTCGGTCGCCTTTCGTGCATCGCGTTGGGGCAAGTCGCTCGATGGGACAGACGACTACATCAATTGCCCGCTCAATCGCGAAGAATACTACGCTTTTGTGGACGCCTTGCTCGCGGCCGAACATTATGAGGCGCACATTCCCGAGGACCAGTGCCCCTTTTTTGAAGGCTGCCTGCCGATTGAGGAATTAGCGCGCCGCGGCGGCGAGACGCTGCGATTCGGTCCGATGAAGGCTTCCGGACTCGACGACCCGCGAACGGGACGCTGGCCGTATGCGGCGGTACAGTTACGGCAGGAAAATCATCGCGCCGACAGCTACAATATGGTCGGCTTCCAGAACCACATGAAATTCGGCGACCAAGCGCGCGTGTTCCGGATGATTCCCGGCTTGCAGAACGCGGAGTTCCTTCGCTTCGGCCAGATGCATCGCAACACTTACATCAACTCACCCGCGTTGCTGCGGCCGACGATGCAGCTCAAAGCGGACGCTCGCGTTTTGTTCGCCGGCCAGATTTCCGGCGTGGAAGGCTATGCTGAATCGATTGCGACTGGGCTCATCGCTGGCCGCAATGCGGTTCGTTGTCACGATCCATTGGTTTTCCCGCGAGAAACCGCGCTCGGCAGTTTGTGTTACTACATCACCCACGCGGATGCGAGAGCGTTTCAGCCCGCGAACATTACTTTCGATCTGCTACCCACGCTCGATGACGACACAAAACGCAGATTTAGACACGATAAGAAGGCGCGTCATGCCGAGGTATGCCGCCGCGCTGAAGCAGCAATGACGGAGTTTCTTCATGCCGAGCATTCGCTCATCGGTTGCGAAGTATCTGGCTGAGCTCGAACGCCGCGGCGCGTCGAAGCACACGGTGCGAGCGTACAGCTCGGATCTCGAACAGTTCGCCGGGTATTTCGAGCCGCCGGATTCCGAGCCGCCGTCCCTGGAAGACCTCGATCTTTCGCTGCTGCGCGAGTGGCTCTCCGGGCTGTACGATCTCGATCTCGATACGGTCACGGTGCGCCGTAAAGTTGCGGCGGTGCGCGCGATGTACAAGTTCCTGCGGGGCGAGGGGGATGTGCCGCAAAACGTTGCCGCTCGTCTGCGGACGCCGAAGATCAAACAGCGCTTACCGGAGGTGATGAGCGCTGAAAAAGCCAACGTTCTTCTGGATACCGCCGCGCCCCACGCTAAAGAACGCGACATTGCGGTGCTCGAACTGCTGTATGGCTGCGGTATACGAGTGAGCGAACTTGCCGGAGCCAATGTACACGACATCGATCTCGCGAGCGGTTGGCTGAAGGTGCTGGGCAAAGGCAATAAGGAGCGGCAAGTTCCGGTACCCGCGAGTGCTGCCGAAGCCGTCCAGCGCTATTTATCCGTTCGGCCGGCGAGCCCCGACTCCGCACTCTTTTTGGGCGATCGCGGAGGCAGGCTCGGCGACCGTGAGATCCGGCGCATCGTCAAACGATACGCGATGCTCGCGGTGGGCGATTCCACCGTACACCCGCACAGTTTTCGGCACGCTTACGCAACCCACCTGCTGGCGGATGGTGCCGACCTACGGGCGATTCAAGAGTTGCTGGGCCATGCCCGGTTATCGACTACGCAGAAGTACACGCAGGTGTCGTTGAGGGATCTGCAAGCCGCATACGACAAGGCCCATCCGAAGGCGTAAGGGTTACGAGGCGCCGATCACGCACGTGCAGAGATGCGGCGGCGGGCGAGTTACTCCCGGTATCTCCGGGCCGCCCCGCCCATCCGATCCGCTTCTCTCTCAAGCGAGCTGCTGTCGTTCACCGGAACGCCCCCGGCCTGCATGGTCGGCCGCACACGCCCTTGCGCCTGCTGCACCACATGCCACGCCTCGTGCGGCACATGCTGTTCCTGTCCGGGCGCAACGTGGATATCGCTGCCCTGGGCGTAGGCGAGCGCGTTCATCTGCGCGGGTTGCGGCGAATTGTAGTGAACCTGGACGGAATCGAGCGACATGCCGGACAAATTTTCCACTCCGGCCTTGAGGTTATCCGGCAACCCGGTTTCGTTCTTCCGCTGCACGGTTGGCCCGAACATGCCGTCGAACTGCTCGCGCTGTGCTTTGATAAACGGACTGCTGGCGACGGACCTCGCGGCCTCACCCGTATCCGTTGCTGGCTTTCTGTGCGCGGCGCCAGTGACCGATTGTTCTCCGCTGGATTGCCTGGCTTTCATAGATAAAGGTAGATCTCCGAACAATAGCGCAATTCGCCCGCTGCCGTCCTCTCGAGCCTTGTCGTTTCCGAGCGCGCATAGGGAAGCGACGTTCCATTGTTCTTTCCCTTGGCATTCAAGCTCAAGTCGTAGTGATCGCCCGGATACTCATACAACGGGATCGTATCACTCGATTCGAAGACCCACGCTTCTTTCCCATTGATGCGCTGGCGCTGCGGGGGTGCAAACTCTATGGCCGGCGTTCCATTCGATTTCGATCCCTTGGGCGGACCGCCAGCGATCGTGAAGTTATCGTAAGTGCGATCGGCAGGCGACTGGCTGATGACGTAGTAACGCCAGATCGACTTACGGGAAAGCAGTGAGATGGCGAAGCGGGTATCGGACGCGCAAGGATAAATCGCAATTACTCCCCAGACTCCGGCCGCCGCCATAGTGCTCAAAAGAAAATCGTGAACGGTCGCGCCCTTCACCTGCAAGCGATAGCGTCCCTCCGGCAGAGCGCTCAAGTCGAGCAACAACGAGGGAATTTGCCGATCCGCTGCCGGCGGCTTCCAAACCGGAAGGCCTTGCGCGTCGAATACGACGACATCCGCGGGGTCCACGGGCGCGGCGAACGTGTAAGTGAACCGCGGCGGAGAAACCGGTATTGCATTTCCGTTCACAGGCTTCTCCGGTTCATGGAGGAGACAAAACTCCTGCCCCTTGATAGTCAGCGGCGTGTTGGTTCCCAAGTTGTCGAAATAATACACCTGGGAATCCGGCGCGATGTCTGTCGAGTGGGCGAGTTCCGGCAGGGGAGCTCTCAGCGTAAACACAAAAGGCCGGGTCTCGTTGAGAGCCTCCGCGGTATCGCAATACAGCGCGCCACCGCCATCCAGTTTGCGGAACAGGCAGGCATTTCTGCCCATCAGCCGTTCGCATTCGGGTGTGGGCGCCAGGTGCATAAGCCGGCAGACTCCATCGCCAAAGTACGCATGGCGGATCTGGATTTCAAAGACGCTCGCATAACGTGTGACCATGCCAGTTACCCTTTTTCGATCTGGTCGGTACCTGTAATGACGGGCACACGATCCACCACCCAGCCGTCCTGAATCGTGATCATGCGCGCTTTGTAGAAGGCGGAAGGAAGATACTTGGCGCCCGTGGTCGCCCACAGATTTTGCAGATCCGTGATGCTGAGGTTCACCATCTCGACGGTCAACCGCTCGAGCGCACGCGGGAATCCGGCTGAGTTTTGCGGGGTATACACAGGCTTCGACTGCAAATAGCCGAGAGCGGCAGACAAGAAGCGCAACGATTGCGCGGCGTCCGACGGGAAACTCGCCGACAGCAGAAAGTACACATTCAGGTTCAGCGGCGCATTCATCTGAAGAGTCGAATTCACAGCGGACGAAGCTGCGCGGTCGCGATTAAAGGCAGTCGTCTCGCGTTCGATGTTCGCCAACGTGAGCACGAGTTTGTTTTCGATTTCACGCGGCGGCGATCCATCGTGCATCGCCAGATTCGAGAGGACGGCATGCGGCTCGCTTGCGGGAAAAACATTCGCGAGGAAGCCGTTCAACTCGCCTAGAAGAAACGTCAGACTTTTGTCGATCATCCTTCGCTCCTCTTACACCGTTTTGCCGCTCTTGCGAAATTCGCGGCGGATGCCCTGCCGGATGTCCTGCAATCTCACTTGCTCCGCTCCACGGCGCAACGCCATCAGGGAAGCGTATCGCAAGACGTTCATAATGGCGCCGCCGCTGAGTTCGAACTCCGCAGCGAGTTGCTCGAGATCGACCGACTCGTCGAGCCGAGAGGGTTGCGAGAATGCGCCGCGCCATAGCCGCAAGCGTTCGGCCGGGGATGGCATTGGAAAGAAAACCATGGATTGGAAGCGGCGCGCGAACGCCTCATCGATATTGCCTTTCAAATTCGTGGCAAGAATTACTACACCCGGGAAATCCTCGACGCGCTGCAGCAGATACGAAACCTCCTGGTTCGCGTACCGGTCGTGCGCGCTCGATGTCTGGGTCCGCTTGCCGAAGAGTGCGTCCGCTTCGTCGAAGAAAAGGATCCAGTCGTTCTTCTCGGCTTCATCGAAGACGCTCGCCAGATTCTTCTCTGTCTCGCCGATCCATTTCGACACCATCAGCGAGAGATCGACGCGATAGACATCGAGGCCCGTCGCTTTGCCTAGTAGCGAAACGGTGAAGGTCTTGCCCGTTCCCGGCGGCCCATAAAAGAGGCTTCGAAAGCCCGGCTTGATCTTCGATCCGAGCTGCCAGTCATTCAGCAGCGCGTCACGATGTTCGATCCACGCGCGAATCTCTTCGACTTCGTCCATGGTGGCGTCGGCGAGCACCAAATCGTCCCAGCGTTGTTTTGTGGTAAGGCGGCGCGCCGGGAACGCGCTAGTGAACGCGGGCCGATAGCCTATTCCCGTTGTGAACGGACCCAGGCATTCTTTCGCGATCGTCAGGGGCGACGAAAACAGGTTCGCTCCATCTTCGAGGTGCAGCAGATTGCGGCGCCGAAGCGGCCGGTCTGGATCGAACAGCGACTGCACTTCAAAACGCCGCGACAGGTTCGCACCCGCGAGTACGAAGACGGCCGTCTCGACGGTCGGAACGAACCCAGTATGCGAGCTGTTGAATAAGCCGCCAAATTCTGTGAATCCGCGGTCCAGGTTCGGATTCCTGACCAGAAACGGATCGAGGCACTGCGGACGCACGTGTGGGGCCAACGCGAGTAATAAGATGATGTGCTCATCGCACGACAGCTTTGCTTCGCGCAGCACGCGCGCATAGGTGGAATGCGCGGGGGTTAGCTCTGGGGGGGCAATTTCCCGCACGTCCCGATAGGGGCAATCGTTCTGCAGGTACACTCGAATACTCGCGTCGATAACTGCCGAGAGCCAGGCGAAGTCCGCTTCGAGAACGACGGCATTACCGTTCACCGGAAGATCGACGGCAGCTGCGCTCATGGCAGATCTCTCCGCATACTCGTGATGATCTGATACACGACAACTCCGACAAGGGCCGCGATGAAGACACCGAAGATCAGGATGAGCTGGGCCCATTGACGTAATCCGCGATCGAACAGGCAAAGCAGGAAGAACAGCACTGTAATCACGCCTGCCATTCCAGCGAACCACCAGATGTGCCGCCGGAAGAAATCACGCATCTCGAAGATCCAATAGGCAGAACACAGGTACGCGACGAGCAGGATAAACAGAATCTCGACGGTCAGGAATAGTTCGCGCCGCCAACCGCCGAATCGATTTGCGAGCGGCAATCCAACAGCGGTCTCGAACTTCGGCGCCACCCAGCTTTGGACCCAATCTTTACCGTGCAGATCAAAGATCTGGTGCACGTCCGCGGCAAGCTCGGTATGGCTGCCATCGTAGGCGGGCAACGGCCAGAAGCCTATCGCTCCGAAGTTATCTGCCGCATACAGCATGTCGTCATAGAACTGCCCGCCTGCCTTCTTGTAATCGCTCGGGTAGTCCCACGAGTCCGCAACCAGCACGCAAATGATTCTGCGCAACATTTGGAAGCGCCACGCGGCAAGAGAAATACTGCTGTTCTGCTGCAGCATTTCCCGGCGCTGCTCATTCCTCGCGAATGCGTCTTCCACCGCCTGGCGCAAGTCTTTCTTCGTATCTGTCGTAGGCTCGGGAAGAAACACAATGAAGTTATCTACAATGCTGCAGTCCGGAGGGTAGGCCGTTCCGGGCTCATCGCAAGCTTGCGGGCGGGAGAGACCAGGCTCACTCGTGTCGTCGCGCTTCTTCGGCACGAGGTCGGCAAGTGCATCGATCGTCGGATTTTCAATCCCCGAATCGCCCGGCGGCACCACGGCAGATGAACCGTTCGCCGAGGGCACAGGCGGCGACACAACAAACATTTCGTAGGGCACGACCAGATTCAAATTCAGCAGATGCCGGTCACTTCGATAGACCGTTTTACGCTGTTCGCGGTCAACCAGTTCGATCCGAATCGATCGCAGCAATTTCCGCAAAAGATCCATGGCGGCAGGATCCTGATACGGGAAGTCGCCTAAGTCGAGCGTCGCGCCATCCCATGCGGTCGGTGGGAATGTGAGCAGCCCGGGAAACATCACCGGTTGAATTGTGTTGAGAAATCCGCCCAGCGGCTTGCCTACCTCGTTCGCAATGTTCTCGGAAAGAGCATTCACAAACGGATCAGAGTTTCCGTGGACTACGCTCAACCATTCACTGCGCGACAACCGGCTATAAAAGACTAGGTCGACGCTGGTCCTAAATCGCCGGGCCGCGTCCACCTGCTCCGCAACGGGCGAATCAGCATCGTTGAGTGCACGTAAATCCAAGGTACCCGAACGACCAAATGTCACTCCGGACCAACCGACTCGAGCCAGAACACCGAAGTCTACCTGGTGCGGCGACTGCTTGAATGAAGCCGCTGCGGCGCCTGCCGGCGGCTGATCGGAAAGCCAAAACGGAAACAGACCATACACTGGATCGGAGAGCGACTCGAGCATCGGCCGCTTGTAGTCCGGCGTCCATCCCGGTCCGGTTGCCGCTGCGGCGTGGGCTTTGCAGGCGAGCTGCATGATTTCGGGCTTGAAGTCTTTGAGCTCCGTCTGTACGGCTGGTAGGTCCTTCTGGTCGGCAATGGGCTCTTCGGTTACGTACGTTAGCGCGTTATAGAATAAATCGCCGTTCGGGTAATCGGTCCCCTGTATGACGGCAAGGCCCTTCTTTAACGGGTCCGAGACGGCAGGAGCGGCGGTAGTTTTGTCCGGCTCAGCTTCGGAAGGATCTGCGCTGCTCTGACTAGATTCCTGTTCCGGAGGATTCTCCAGTTTCTCGACATCGTCCGCGCTCAGACTGTACGAGATCATCTGCCGCCCATCGCCGCAGGGCGGGGGTTGAGGCACCGGATTGCAATCGCCGAAGTACGAGCGATATAGCGCCGCAGTCGTGAACGGCCCGACCACGCCGTCCACTTCTTTCGGGTCGGTTGCGTAGCAGCCGCGCACTCGCAAGCAGCTCTGCACGGACATGATCTTCTTGAGCGGCATTTTGCCGATGGACTGTATGCTGCCGACGATTTTGTCGGACGTCTTCAGATTGCCCAACACGGTTACCGAATCCGCCGAGCAGGAATCCGCAGCATGCGCTGGGATGCCAGCAAGAATGAGCCATGCAAATAGAAGCACGCAGTAAAGGCGCAGACGCATCCAGTTCATCGCCACTCCACGTACAGCGGTACTTTCATCCAGGCGTAACGCGTCACTTTGAAACTCCAAGGCAGGCGGTCGAGCAACATGTCGAAGGCGCGCGGCTCAACCAGCAGATGCCATGCTTCTTTCTCGAACGACAGCCGCCCTTCGCGCTGCAAGAAGGACTCGCGCAATCCTGCCACGCTGGTGCTTCCAATGATTGTCCAGTGCGCGATCATCGCTTTGAGCAATCCCTCCACGGCTTCTTTTTCTTTGTCGGTAAGCGCGATGTCGCCCGGCGGCGGCTCTTCGGGCGTGAACCCGCAAAGAATCTTGTTCAGCGCAAGCACATGTTCTGGCGGATCCGCAACGGGGTCGGCGGCATATTGCAAAAGGTAGACGGCGCGCCAGGCAGCCTCGTCATCGCGAAATTGGTTGTCCTCGAGCAGACCAGTCATCGCGAACAGACGCGGAAGATAGGGTCCAGCGAGCACAATTCCGGCATTTTGGATAAAGATGTACTCGGGCAGTATCTCTAGCGGCTTGCTCTTCGGACGCTGGATGACAGGCAATATACGTTTCGGCTCCAGGGCCTCCGCTGCCCTCTGATACTCGCGATTGCTATGAATCCGCAACTCTCGGGCCACCCGCATCCGCAACGCAGCCTCACTGCCGCTGTTCGATTTAGTCGCGAGGTACTGCACAAATCGGGGCGCGAAGGCCGCCGGCGACGCAGGCAAGCGGCGCTCAAGCACATACTCGAAGACGAATTGCCATTTCAGAGCAGCGTGATCTAAATTCGCGGCTTCCAGCACTACGTCCGCGAGCCGGAGCAGCTTCTGCGCGTCAGATGTGTCCAGCAAAGTGAGAATTCTGACGAGTTGCTCATCGCTCAATACGCCGCACAACTCGCGCAGCATTTCCGGGTCTGATACGGTCTTGCGCACCCACCGGAGGAATGCCGGCTCAGGCTTTGCCAGAAACCTATCCAATTGAGAGAGCAGGTGGTCGCGCTCAGCTCTCCTAGCATTCTGAATGAGGGCTGCGAGACTCTCGACGCGAACCGCCGCGAGGCCCTCGGATGCAGCGAGTTCAAGCAGAATTGTGGACAATTCATTACTGACGCGCGCCTCCAATTTTGAGTCCATGAGGACGAGGCGGATCGATTCCAGCAGATCCGCATGGCGAACGTTGTAACGCGCTGCAAGCTGCCGGATAATGCTCTTCGCATACGATCGGCGGTTGAAAGCCGTGCCTCGTTCGACCAGCGCATAGATAAACGTGAACTCCCAGAGGGACCGGCGGATCGCGGAAGGCTGTTCCGTTTGCAGCGCGGGTGCAAAAAGTTCCGGCCGCTCAGCCAATTCCCGCATGAGCGAGGCTGCCGCCGAATCGCTCATCTCCGCGATGTCGCGCAGCACACCGGTCGGCAGTGCCCGGATCACTTCACTCCGTGAATGCGCATCTGCAGCGAGTTGCCGAACAGCGGAGAGAATCTGCTGCTTCTCCATGCGCGACCATAAGGGCCAGTGCCGCACGACCAGTTCTGTGTTCCCGTGGACGACAGCAGCCCGCAGAGCCTCCTTCCAGTCCTCCTGAAGCTCGCGCAGAATTGCAATGAGTTCCGTTTCGAGTCCACGCGCCACATCCGGCCGGCTCAGAGCTGCGAGCAAAGCCGCGATCAAGCCGCGACGATCCAAGCTGCGCTGTTCGACTGCCGCGCGAATCAACGAGTCGATGTAGGCGGCTCGATTAAATCTCCGTCCCCCCTCGACGGCTAGGTAGCGCTTTGAGAACTCGCGAATGGCCGGTTCCACAACCTCGGCGGTTTCGACAATTCGCGCCACAAACTCGGCGTCCGATTGCGTCAGCCCAGCGGGCCGGTCGAGCGTGCTTTGTTGTTCCTGCAAATCGGAGAGCAGCGACAGCATCCCGGTCTTCAATTCGCTCGACCATCCAAAGCGGGCCAGCACAGCGGTCAAGGATTCGAGCATCTCCTCGTAAGCAACGTTGTGGTGCGCCGCCATGCGCTGGACGGTGTTGGCGAGGAACATGCGCCGGTTGAACTCGCTACCCCGTTCCTTCAATAAGTACGTGAGCGTAAACTCCCACAGGCGCACCCGTATCTGTTCCGCGCCCTCGCTGCGCTCTTCTGCCGCTTCTCGAAAGACCTCCGGACGGCTCGTCACTTCATGAATGAATCCGCTCTCTTGCGGCTCCAGGATAGTTACGATGCCGTGCAGGATCGGATCGGAGAATCCGCCCGCCATGGCTCTTCTGACTTCCTGCCGTAATCCTGCCTCACGCACAACGGTTTCGACCAGCGCGGGGCGATCCCGGAACAGCTTCTGCCATGACTGGCCAAACCAGTTTTCATCGCCGAGGGTCACAGCACGCTCGATGGAAGCCCGCCAATCGATCATCTCCGCCTGCTCGAGGATTTCGCTGGCGGCCGGAATCCCTCGTGCGACGTACGACGACAGCCGCTTTGCGATCTCCGGCTTTCGGTGCGATGCGCGCAATCGCTGAACCATCCGGGATTCTGAGTGCGCCAGCACTCGACGGAACAGTTCGGTCAGCGCGTCCCTGCTGAGTGTTTTTACGTTCCAGGGCAGGTATCCTCGTTCCAGCCAGCAAAGGACGACATCGAAATCTTTCTCGAGGGGAGTCAGCGTGCGCTCGGACTCGCTCGGCCGGTCCATCGTGCCGCGCAGGCCGTGGAGCTTTCGGAGCAGCTGCTCCTCCAGTTCCCTGCGGAAGCGCAATTCTGCTTCTTCAAATCTCCGGTAGGAAGGCAGCACGCCGAGATCGACATCGATTTCATCGATGCTGACGACGTCTTCCGGCGCCATTCGCGTGAATACTTCGTTTGCAACGGCGACCAGGCGCTGCGAGACGAACGAGCTGACCTGGTTCTGCTGTTCGAGGGCTTCCTCCCTCGATGTGAACGAAATGTCAAATCCGAAGTCGCACACGAAATTGGCGCTCGTCATCAACCGTTTGCTCCCTTCTTGCCGAGTTCAACCAGAAGGTTGAGAAGTTCTTCCCCGTGTGAAGCACCCGGATGCTCCCACCATTGGCGATGCAGGTTATCGAACTCCTTCGCCTCGTCTGACGTGACCCAGTGGACGTCCGCATAGATATGCGCCGGACAACAGGTGTCGATTGTGTCGACGGCGAATTTCTGAAACTCTTCAAAATTCTGCTTATCGCCGGGATGAATCCAGGCAGGCAGCAATACCGTTACGCGAAACGGCAGCCAATGTTCCGTGTGTTTCTCCGGCCAATCTCTCGGGCGCAACAGTATGTGCTCGATCACGCGCACACCGTGGCCGGTCTTGCGATAGTGTGCTTCGTAACCCAAGAGATGGCTAAGCTTCGCTTCGAGCCCTGAGCGGTTGAAACACTCTCCCGGAAGGTTGTCTTGATCGCCATGGCAACGCTGCTCAAATCGGCCGGCCGTTCGGAAGCTGTGACCTTTTTCGTAGGGCTCCGTGTAGTCCGTTGCCGCAAAGCGATCGCGCGTAATGTAGGCGACATCCTTCAGATAACGGATGCGCGCGGCAACGACGGCTTCCTGCTCGCGCGTATCGCCATTCACATGTGAGACCAGCGGATCATCCCGGAAGGATTCTCCATAAAGCGCGAGTAGATAATCCAGCAGACGTTTCGCGCGCTGCGTGTGCCGGTACTTTCGATACACCTCATCGAGGTGGGCCAGTGTGTCCGCACCGTACGTCTGAGTGATGTATGGAAAACTCTCCTCGTTTAGCGGTTGGTAAAAGTACGTTTCGTATTGCTTGAGTTCGGTCGAATATAGGTCCCGCAAGTGAGCCAGCGTCGCCAAGCTGTTAGCAATCTGCTGGTCAAACAATAAGAGGTACGCCCGCAACTGGCGGGCACGCGCCTGGTCGCGATTCGAAGCAGAAGCGGAAACGCCGCGCCGTCCCATTCCGTAGACGGGCGGCAAATCGTACTGCACCGAAGAGTACGATCCCAAATCGCGGGCAGTACCGGAAGGAAGCGGCACGATGGATTCTCCGCTATCGGGCCGCATACCGCGATTTGCAAAGCTGAGTTCCTCAAACCGCATGTTCAGCTCATGCAGAGAAACCTTCAGTTGCCTACGATTCCGGAAAATGCGAACGCGAACTTCCTCCTGCTTGGAGGGCCAATGTAATCGCAGAACGGGCTTCTGGTCATCCGGGGTCTTAGGATCCGGCGCCGGATGAATCTCGCCCGGAAGGGCCTTCACGCTCAATACGCCCTTAATCGGCTTGATACACGAATAGACCTCGGATGCCGCAAAGTCGGAACGTGTATCTCCGACGTCACGCACGATCTTTCCGGAGCGCACAAAAGGCCCGCGGAAAAACTCTTCGGGACTGTCTCCGTAGGCCATCGCGCGACCGTAGGGCGTGAACTCAATCCCGCTTGCCAGAAAGAGCGAGCACTCATGGTAAATGCGCGCCAGGATCTCAGCCGCATCGGCGTCATCCGCAATTTCTACATCGGCCATCAAAATGTAATCGGCCGTTTCCCGCAACGATATCGATTGAAGGTCCTCGCACAGGTTCCGGTTGGCCGCGAAGACCTTCCGGACAGCCTGCGTGATCTTGTCCGCATCTCGCGAATCGCCAGTTCCCGCTCCTTCGCGGACCGGCCCTTCCATCCCAAGCCCTGCGGTGTCTGCACGCAACCGCAGCCGAATATTGTAGAGGCCCGTTGGCCGCTGGTCGCTATCGGTGACCACTTCTAGCGAAACGCTCTCCACTGCCTTGACCTGATCCAGAATGATGGAACGGTAATCGAGTTTGCTGGTGGCACGCGAGGGGAGCGCCATTTCCGCGGGCAGCAGAGATTGCCGTTCCCAATCGATGGATCCTTCCGGATCGACCAGCAAATCCGGAATATCAAACTGCGCTCGATAGATAAGATCTGTGAGCGCGTAGCAAACCTGCTCAAGGATGGTGACACCGGGGTCGTGCTCGTTGTAGTCAGTCCAAGAGTTGTGCGACACCTCCTGAATCCATTCGACACCGGCCCGCCGCAGGCTATCGAAACTGTATTCATCAGGTGGTCCTTTCTGTCGCGGAATGGAGTTCGCAGGCGCCACGGCTACGGAGTTTGAGCGCCTCCTGGCTGCCGGCACTTGGTCATGTACGGGTCAAACCAGAGCCGTGTTATCGAGTACTGAATGAAAACATCATCAGCCGTTTCGTCGAGGTAACTGCGCTCGGTCTTGATTTGCAAGAAATATTGATGAGTGGGGCCTTCTGGTTTGTCCGCGCTGCTCGCCCCAGAATTCATCAATATCCCCTTGGCACTCGACTTCACTTTCTCGGCCTGAATCCAGCGGAGTCTCAGGCGGTCCGCTCGCGACAAATACCATGCCTGCGTGCTGCGGATTTTGCGATTGCGGTTCAAGAAATTGAGAAAGAAGCCCGTGGGATGCCAAGTGTTCATCGCGATGGCGTGCAGTAATGCGTAGCGGCCAGTTTTGCGCAAACCGACGCCGGCCACAATCTCAAAAGCCTGGCATCCATCCAGCGGTTGATCGGGGTCGCCGATCGTCTGCCATTGCCCATCGGCCTTAGCTTTCCCGGTCTTGCCGAATCGGCCATCGGAGCGAATCGCCCCGTTCACGTCAAGCTCGTATTCAGGCTGTGGAGAGTTGATGCCGACGCGGCGGTCGCTTGAGAGCGTCAGTATCTCGTCTTCATTTTGCGAAGGCGCCTGGCCCGAATTGGCCGAGGCGGCGGTCGCATCTTGCGTAGGGGCACTGATATGCGAGAAGTTCAGCGCCCCGCTATGCGGCTGCGACGAGATTGTCCAGTCGGGTTGACGATCGTCCGGATTGTCGCGGAAGAAGCTGATGAACCGGCTCTGTTGTCCAATCAGCGCGATCTCGATGCCATTCTCGGCCGACCGCGAGAAGCCGTCGTCGAGTACATTTAGTGACGATTCCACCAGATCCGCGAAGTGAGCCGGCAGCGGTAGAGCGCCCTCCTCGAAATAACTTGTCAGCGTTTTCCTCGGGCGCTTAGGCATTGTCCCTCCTTGTTCTGCCTAATATGAAGCTGTTTCCGATCCTGAGTTTTCCGATACCTGTCTGCACGGGCACGCGTCCCTGGCTTCCGTCGTACCCTTCAATAATGTGTGTTGGGTTCGGAACCGCGAGTCCCCAGGGAAAGCGCGGCGATACCTTCTCCCGCTCCTCGTGTGCCTCGCCGGGAATTTCTTCACCCACGTGCTGCTGTGCTCCGCCCGCTACTGGCGATGCCTCGTGCGTTCCGATCTCCCAGCGCGCTGTGTCGCCCAGCCGGAATTGGCCCTTCTCGTTTTCCGTAATGTGCAACATCGAGAACTGGGTGACGTAGTCGACGTACTCGCGTCCGCGAACGAATGCTTCCACTTCATCGTTATGGAAGACCCAGCCGAACCGCGGCGTCGGACCCACCTCGCTCCAAGGCGAAATGTAATCGACAATCTCCTGGTTCAAGCGGTTCAGCCACATACCTCGCTCACGCGCATATTCCGGCTTCAGGCTCACTGCGCAGCGCACCACAATTCGCTCATAGACCGGATTGCGGACCTCGATCCGCACATGCGGAGATGCTAACGGAGTCAGATATTCTTTGATCTGCTTCAGCTTGATGGCATCCAGCATCGGATCAAAAATGGGCGTGTTCTGATGTTCGGGTTGATGCGGGACTACGACAATCAGGACGCAGCCAGGCCTCGGCTGCATGTGATTTTCGGAGGCCATCGCCGAAAAACACTTCACCTTAAAAACGTCAGGGAATTCTTCCAGCACGAGCCGTTCATAGTCCCACGGCGTCACCGCCCTGCCCTTGTGGCGCAGCCTTTCCGCAGTCCGCGTCAACTGCTGCGGTGGGGTCTCCCGTTGCCGGCCGCCGCTTGAAACTATCGGCTGCAAAACCGACCGCAGCCCGGGAATACTGTTCACAGGCCGCACAATCGACCTGGCAGGTAATGGTTGTGCGAGCACGG
Source organism: uncultured Acidobacteriaceae bacterium (assembly GCA_963795905.1). Lineage (GTDB taxonomy): Bacteria > Acidobacteriota > Terriglobia > Bryobacterales > Bryobacteraceae > Bog-105. The sequence continues at coordinate 460,251 of CAWCJG010000009.1, forward strand.
TGGGAGCTTGCTCGGTCAACCGCCGAGTCACGCTGACGGCTTGCGTCCGTATTGAATAGACGGTACAGAACGAGGCGAAATTCTTTTCGGCCGACACACGCAGCCAAAACAGCCCGCTTGGCATGATCGTGTTGTTCTGATTGATATCGCCGGGCACATCCAGCGTTACGATGCCCGACGAAAGAAATCCGTCCGTCGTGTCTGAGATCACTTGCTTATCGTGCAGGTCGATCCAGGTGTCCGAAGCCAGATACGACCAGTGAACCGGTTCAGGATCTGAAGCGATGGAGGTGGCCGAGTCTTCGCGTAAGTGGAACAACAGTGTGAGGGTGCCCTTGGCTTGGGCCGCGGAGAAACCAATGTACAAATTCCCGTAATACTGGAGGACCGGCAGTAAAACCCAGGGCTGATTCGCGTTCACAGATTCAGCCCCGAATGGATGGATGATGAACACCTTCTCGGCCCATTTATCCTTCGCGTCTCCGCTGCCAGGACCAATCGACGCGGTCCCCGTGTAGCTGAACGACACGCGATTCATAACCGGGGTATAAGGAGGAGGCGGCACATCGCGCACCTGATGCCGGAACTTCGATCCGCGCGCGTTTTCCGAAATAGCGGTGGTCAGCAAAACCGGGTAATCGCGATGGCCAAAGGCGCTTTCCGGGCCCGCCAGTTCTAGCCGGAAAAAACCTGCACGCGCCTTCTGGTCGTACCGGAATTGCTGCTCGTCCAGCGAGGCATCAATCCGCTTGAACCAGCGCAATACATTCATCTGAATCGATCTTGTATTCGCCACGCGCAAACTATAGGGAGCGGTTGCAAACAGCGGGGCGACCGGATTCGCGTCTTGCGGAGCGGGGCGCCAGCGCCCGTCGCGCAACACCGACATGCGTGCGCGGAAGGCGTCGTTATCGTAGCCTTGTCCATAGTCTCGGTAATATTCACCGAGTCCTTCCGGCGCGTTGGGCAGATCGCCCCATTCGATGTTGATCCGCAGATCCGTCAAATTCATCGAGGCAGCGTCATAACTGCCAAGAATCAGATACGAATTGGTCGTTGGCAGCGGGCCGAAGGGATTAAACGGCTTCGACGTATCCAGCTGGCCGAACTGGTTCCACGCGATCAGCCGGCCCGCGTCCTCGACCTTCGATTGAATGGTGATCTCCTCTACCGTGATGTCCCGAAATAACGAGTAGCCGTATACGGCGGCGCGGGGATTCAGCAGGAATCGCATGACCGGAAATCCCGTATTGAAGCTGCCCTTATGGATGGCTGGATCGTAGCCCAGGATGGCGGGAGCGTCCGGGCCAAGACTGATGGAAAACGTAAGCTGATACTCGTCTGACTGGCTGGCGGGCAGCGATACTTCGTAGCTGTGTACCGCGTGCCAGCCGCCGGCCACCGTGAACTCTATGTTGAACGCGCTGCCGACGACACGATGGAAAATGTAATCGGGGTCCTGCATTAACAGGTCCTTCTTATTGAACAGCACACCCGCCTTCTCGCGAAATTGCTTCAGCGCAGCGTCCCGTTCCTGTTTCGTCCCGCGTGTGTATCCGAAGAGCAAGCGGCGAAACTGGTCGCCCAAGTCGTCTTTCGGTGAGGCTGCGGGAATTCGAAAAGAGAGCGTGACCTCGATCTCGCGATCCCCTTCGCGCAACCGCAGCGCCGAGCTCGCAAGCGCGAACCCAACCTGCGCATCACGTCCAATGCTCATCCCAGTCCCAGGACTGTTTGCTCCGAAAAGCGGCCACGACTGCGCGCCAGTGCCGGGCTGGACCACGGGAGATGCAGTTGGAATCTCGCGGCTACGCGCGCCATCCACATAGTGAAGTTCACGTTCCGGCGAGATCAGTGGATCTCGCGGCAGATTCAGCGTGCGCAGCGATTGGATTCGCGCATCCGTAACCACCAAATCCGCGTCGCTTGCATAAATCAGGTCGACCTTGCTGCCGCCCACCTTCCCTGCGCTGAACTCAGTACCCGCTGCCACGAACAGGAGAGGGCGCGTCGGATCCGGCTCAAGCACGACAAACGTAGTATCCGGGACGGCCGCTTTCGGCTCCATCCGAAGCACTTCGCCGTAATAGAAATCACGGTGCCGAGCCGTGAACGTATTTACTTTTTCCTGCGCCCTTTCGAGCAATTTGATAAACGAGAAAAACAACCCGAGCGCCGGGTCGTGATTGCCGTTGCGCAGCGCAAAGGCCATCCTCTCCTGCGCCAGCGGTCGCAGGTACGATACTGCGCTGACGAACGAATAAAATGTACTTCGCAGAGCGCTATGCGCGTGCTGCGGCCCCGCAGCCGGGTGTGCGCCTGCCGATTCGAGTTGCCATGACGGATGAAAACCGTCCAGCAACGTCTCGCGGCTGCGGCCCAGAAGGGGCGCAACCTGCTGGTGCATTGCGTCGCGCAGCTTGCGCTTGACCACGACCTCAATGTGACGCGCCAGAATGCGCGCCGAATCGTCATCGCTCGCCAGCATGTGCTGGTACCAACCGTCTATGCGATGCGCGAAACCCGCCAAATGTTCGGCCGCGTGCTCCGGTTCCTTCTTCAGGAGTGGAAGAAACTCTCCCTCCATTCGGGACGTATCGGTCGTGATGATGTCCGCCAGAACAACCGCCACGTCGCGGGAAAAAAGATTTCGCCACGTCCCATCCTGAACATTATTCGCGTTGTAATAAGGAAGCGTCTTCGCAAGTTCCGCTCCTGCCGCTACGAAATCTTCAAACGCCCGCTCTTCGACGTCAAAGTAGTGGTCTCCCAGCGGCTGCGCCAGGCGTCCGTCTTGCGGCGTGCCATCCGTGATTGCCGATAAGTGCCGCCGCCTCAACTGCCCCAGACCTCCCCACGTTCCGACTTACAGACTGACATTCGTCGCTTCAAGGAAGTAGAACGGGTATACCATGTTACTCCGCGTATTCGTTGTTCGCACCGTGTAACTGATATTGATATCGACGATTCCGCCCAATGGGTCCCGGACCACCAATTCTACGCTGTTCAAGGTAATTCGAGGCTCAAAGAACAGGATCGCTTTTTCGACCAGATCCTTGACTTCCGTGATCATCGACTCACTCACGGAATCGAAAACACGCGCGCGCAGGCCGCATCCGTACGCCGGCAGCATGACGCGTTCGCCAGGGTTCGTGGCCAGGAGAATGCGCAAGCTCTCGCGAATGTCATCGTCCGCCGAAACCATGCGGACGCCCAGGTCGTGCGGGTCAAATTCGGGCGGGAATGCCCACCCGGTCCCGAGAAAGGAACGATCAGGGATTGCCATTCATCCTCCGACGATCACTGTGAAGCAGCCCATTACAATCGCGCCGCCATGCGCGGTCGTGTCGCCTATACGGGCCGACGGACGGGCGCCAATCATCACCGTCGCCGAGCCCTTAACGATTACGTCCGGCGGTCCAACGCACACACAGTTATCGCCCACAACGGAAGCCGGCAGCCCTCCGATCAGCACAGTGGGCACGCCCGGCCCTACGATGGGACCGCCCACGTGCGGCACGGGGGGAACGCCCGGGGTCACCATGGGGCACGTATGCATATCGGTCAATCTTGCGGCGGGCGGAATGTTCTGTCCTCCTTCTTTCCTGTCAGTTGATCATCACGAGTGCGCCCCGCACGGTGGTCTGCCCCGACGCGGACAGTTCGGCCGTGGCAGCGCCCTTCGCGGTGAAGCCAACCTGAGCGGTGTTGCTTATATTCAACCCGCTTACTTTTACATCCATCTGCGCCGCCATCGAAATCTCCATAGCCGCCGACATCGCGATCTTTCCCTTGGCGTTGACAGTAATGTCTTTGGGACTGTCCAGCAAAATGCCGGTTGGACTCAATTCTGCTTTGTTCCCGTTCTGATCCTGCAGCAAAATCGATTTAGTGTCGTCGCTGATCACGACCTTATTCGAAGCAGGAGTAATAATTGTTACAGATTTCTTCTCTTCATCGAAGATTAGCCGCAACTTACTCCGCGTGACGATCGCCTTGGTGTTGTTCTCTGTCGTCAGTTCGTAAGGCGGAACGCGGGACGCGCTATACAGGCTTCCTAGGATGATCGGATTCGATGGGTCGTTGTTCAAATATCCAAGGACGACTTCATCGCCAACTTCGGGAATAAAAAAGTCGCCGAAGCCACTCGAAGCGTAGAAGTTCGAAAGCCGCGCCCACACCCCGTCCCCTTGCGCCTCCAGCAACGGAATGGAGACTTGCACGCGTTTGCCCGCCTCCGGGTCTTCGTCCAGCTTCTTGACGACTGCAAGTTGTAAGCCTTCCACACCGGGCAGCAAGCCGGAGGCGGGTGGAACCACCAAATCCCGTTTATCGGCAAACCACGCGAACGGCATACCGAAATCGACTTGCGTCCACCAGTTCCCATCGGCAATCTCGTGCCGCACGCCGCAGACGAAAACATTTCCACTGAAGCGGTTTCCAACGCCCTTGGCCTCAATGAGCGTGCCAATCTTCGCCTTGGCGCTGCCCTGAAATCTCATGCTGCCGCGAATGCGCGATAACGCCGACTTCACCTGTTGGCTGTCCGCCCATGCCTTCACTTCGCTTTGGTCAATAGGAACGGGTGTCTGCAGCCGGTAGCTATCCGGACCCACCACCTGAGCAAGCGTTTCAGATTTCAGATCGCCTTGCTCGTTCAGCGTTTTCGGGTCCGCAGTCTGAGAAACGATAGCCTGGCTTTTTGGATCCCACGACACCGCCTTCACGGAGCTCAGTTGGGTGCGGCTGTCTACGTCCGCGCGAAACTCGATCAAATCCAAGCCGTACTGGACTGTAAGCTGCGCCTCGCCGTCCGTTTTGGGGGCCTGCACGGTTACTTTGTTCTGGCCGGCCAGCACCAGCATGCCATTTACCTCGGCTCGCGCGACCAGAAAGTCCCAGTCCGTGCAGTAATGCTGCACCAGCTCCGGGTGTTGACACTCAGTCGAGCTTACTTCGGAGGAAATGCCCTTGTAACTACCAAGAATCGTGGTGAAGACATCGCTGTCTTTCTGATCTACATAATTGACGTTCTTACGCCCGATAGTCATCGCCACCGCTTTATCCCTGCATTCGATGACAAGTTGCGCCTGATTGCTCCCTGCGATCCGCAGTCCGTGCCGGATCACCACACCCGAGAAGATCGCTTCAGACGTATCGTCATATCCGGCCTCAATGACGATTGCGGCTCCCGGCGTGAACGTCTCACCATCGCTTACTGGAAATTCCTGACTGGGCATGTCGCCGTCGACAAGGACGATTTCGGCGAACGGGATTTTATTGATCAGGGTGTGAACAGTGACGGATATCACTTGAACCGTGTCGCTGAGCGGGGTCCCGTTGGAGGTAATTCGAATCCGAAGCAGATGCCCGGAATGCGCTGTCGGGGATTCGGCCATACGATCACGCGAGGGGTGGGAACCATAGACGAGTTCCCGGCGTCAATCGTCGAAAGTTGGTAAGACCGTTTGTTTCCGCGACTTTTGAATAATACAAACTGTCCCCATAAATTCGGTGACACAGTAGCGGAAGCGTGTCGCCTTCGATCACCATTACCTGATGGCTCAGATCGGGCGATGAGCGTTTCGTCACCAGCGACTCCTGCTCCGGGCTCATTGCCCCGACAAACGACAATCTTACTTTCGCTCGTAATGGATGCCCGCCGGGAGTAAACAAAGTGTAAGTGACGGACATCGACTTCAGGCGCCCAAAGAAAATCAGACTGCCCCAGAGCAGCCTGACCCATGGAGGTTCATGCTTCTCGCCCGAATACTTATAGATGATATCCGTGAGGCTCTTCATCTGCGTCTCAACATCGGGATACATCTCACGTGAATTCTCAACGCGAACAGCGCCGGTCCCATCAATCACGATTTCGTCAAAACTGACTTCTTCGTCGTTGAATGAACTGAACGCCTTGGGCGATGCCACCGAGCCAAGCGGTTTTTGATCGGAATAGCTGATGCCGCGGTCGTGCCGGTACTGCGAGGGATTGATCATGACCTCGAAAGTAGGGCCGCCAGCGACCACCTTGCCGGCCGAATCGTCAACTGTACACGCAGTAAGCTTGAGCTTTTCTTTCTTCCCGGCCGTTGGGCCTGCAGCCGCCGCCATCCTAACGCTCCCGCTCCGAGCGCAGCATGTCCGCCACCATCCGGCGACATTCGGCCAACAGCTCTTCCTTCATCCGCTCCCATTCCCGCTTGGAAAGCATTTCTTCTTTCTCTTGCTGTGGGGCGACGAAGGACTTGATCGTAAGTTGCCGAACCTCGATGGACATAAATTCAGGATATGCGGCTCGAATAGGCGTAACTTAACACAATTGTCTCGATGACTACTTCATTCTTGGTGGACTTGAAATCATCCACTTCCCACTTCGTCGGGTAGGCGTTAGTGAATTGCCAGCCGGCCGCGACTTTCTCCTTGTAGTCAAGAAGGTTGACGGTCACAAGCTGCGGCGTAATACCGGAAGCGAAACCGTTTTCAAGCGTCTGCTTACACCACTCCACGAGCTTCGAATCAGGTTTCGCCACACAGCGCTTCAACTCCAGTTGAGGGTGTTTCATGGACTTGGGCAGCCGATAGACATAGCGGTTTTCGCCACCCTCCAGCACGTCCTCCGTCTCCAACTCGGCCCCAATCCCGCGAACTTCCTGAAACGAAGTGTCGCTGTCGGCCCCGAAGTCGCCGAACTGGATTTTAAAGAAAAAAGCGGGAAGCGGATAGGCCAGGTCTTCCTGCCGCGGCTCGTTATCTTGCGACGGCGCCATGAGGTCTGTTTGCCGTGACTTACTTGTTTGCGATCTCCAGGCCTTCGTGAGCGATCTCGATCGTCTCGACCGCGACCTCATTGCCGTCCGACTTAAGATCGGTGCCGGTAATCTTTGTCGGCCACGCGTTCTTGAGCGTCCACGTCATCGTGACGCCCTGGTTCTCGTCGAGCAAGCTGATGGTGATCGGTATTCGCTTGACAACGTTCATCTGGATCTGTTTGAACCAGTCCCAGAATTTGTTATCGGACTTGAATACGCCTTTCTTCATCGTCACGTTGCCGGATTTCTTAATCCCGGGCATCTTGATCGTCGAGAATTCTTTGCTGTCTCCGTGTCGGTATTCGATAGGCTGCGCTTCGACATCCAACCCGGAGACCTCCTGGAAACTCATCACAGTGCTATCCCACTTCACCTGGAAGTGAAATTTTGGTAGCGGCCAAACAGCAGTCGATTGTTTGGACCCGTCGTCGTCTGCCACGCTATGACTCCTTTATCAATAACCTGTTTGTGAAACGTAAATCCGGGGCTGACTGATCGCCCTAAGATTTTTGCATCTGCTGCTGGAACGTGATCTCGATGAACTCTGCCGGCCGCGTAATTGCAACCAGGACGGTTACGCGCAGAATCCCCTCGAGGATATCTTCCGACGTCATCGTTTCACCGAGTCCGCAAAATACAGCGAATGCGTCATCCGGAGTCGCTCCCGCCAGACCGCCTCGTTTCCAAATGCCGGTCAGGAAGTTGCGAATCATGCTCTTAATCGTGACCCAGGTAGTCGATACGTTGTTATCGAATACGTAGGCCTTGGTGGCCAGCTTGATGGACTGCTCCAGCATGATCATCGTGCGCCGCACTCCGACATATCGCCAATCCAGGCTGTTACCGTCCAGAGTCCTGGCGCCCCACACGAGCACGCCTTCGCCAATAAACGAGCGGATCGCGTTGATCGACTTACCCTGGATATCGACGTTGAGGTTTTCCTGATCCTCATCCGAAATCGTTACCGTGGGCGAGACAACGGAATTGAGGCTCACGTTCGCGGGCGCCTTCCAAACCCCGGCCGTACCGTCGACCGTCGTGTATACACCCGCAACCGCCGGAGATGGTGGAAGCAAATTCAATTGCCGTTTTATCTCCGCGACAGCCTGGGCGTACACCGGACTCTTCATCATCAGCGTCTTATTGAGCAGGTCAGGGGTATATTTCTGTAGGTTGTCAATCTCACCGGTCAGATCGGCAACGACATTTTCCGCCGTCAACAATGCTTTCAGGTCGTTTTTGGCGATGTTTGTGTAACTTATATCGCTGTCGGACAAGATACTTGTGTTGAGCCAAGGATAGTAGGCAGCGCCGTAGCTCAGGTTATTGATGCCGATGTTGCTGCGGAACCGCGTCACCGTGTGGGGTTCCGTATTGGTCGTGTCTGCGCCGGCAGGAAGGGGGTTTGGCAAGACATCCTGATCGCCCGCCCACACATCCAGGATGGCGAAGCGGCTGCCCAGCTTAGCGCATTGGTCGAGCGCAGCCGTCTGGACGTCCTTGAAATCCTGCTCCTGCAGGCGTACCGCGTCCGGAACGACGATCATCGTCGGCTCCTGTTCCTTCTCGAGAGCCTTGATGCCCGCCACCAACTTGTCTTTTTCGATTTGGCCGGTGTAGTCGCCCGCAGAAACGATATAACAAGGGCCGCCGCCATTCTGGAAGAAGAACAGCATGCTGTAGAAGAGCAGGAACTGCGTCTCGCCCGTCTGCCGGGTCACTTCCCATTCTTTGAAGTTGAACTTGGGCGTGCTCCCGGCGGGAACTGCAGCCGCAGCGCCCGCTGCCGGGGCCTTGCGCTGCACGGCAAAATTAGTCGGCGGCAAAAGGGGAGTCCCATTTGCGTCCGTGTCGCAGAAAATATCGATGAACTCCGCCATCGAAGTTATCCGCCACGCCTTCGGCAATGCATTGCCAACCGGCCCTAACTCATTGCCTTTATACTCGGCTTTCGCGGTGTAACCGACAAACGCGGGAACCGCCGTGGCGACCTCTACTGCTGAATTCGGAAACGCCGGCTTCTCGACTATATACACGCCGGGCGTTTTCATCACTACGCCTGCCATATGCTCTCCCTTTTGTGTTAGTAGCGTTGAGCAGAATATCACAGGACCCCGGCGTCTAACAATGGTCTATCGACGTTCTGAAAATAATTTTTCGAAATAAGTTGTTTGTTGCGCGAAATACATTACTGCACGGCGATATATGTTTCTATTCGCCGAAGTAATGGGTACACAAGGATCCCTAGCCTCGGAAACGTGATATGATTCCGGCTAACTTCTAAAACCTGATTACGCGGCGCCATCTGCACCCGGCGCGAACGAGCAAGTACGTCTATGCCCGATCCAAGTCGTTTCTTCCGCCTACCAGGGGGCAAACCGCCATGTCATTGGTAGGTCGCGAGCCTGAACTGGCGTGGCTGCACGCAGGCCTGGATCTCGCCCTGACGCGCCAAACTCAGGTGCGCTTCGTTACGGGCAGTGCCGGAACCGGTAAGTCCAGTCTCATCGAGGAATTTGCGTCGGCTGCCCGCGAGAAGTATCCGAACCTGGTCGTGGTGGCCGCGCAGTGCAACGCCCACACCGGACCCAGCGATCCCTATCTTCCATTTCTGAGTGTTCTTGAGCAACTAACCGCGTCGTACCAGGCGGATGCTGCGCGCGGGCAAACGGCACTCTCATCCGCTTCCGCTCGGCTGCAGAGTCTCGCCCGCGTGTCGGCCGAAGCGCTTGTTCAGTATGCGCCGGAACTAGTGGGCACTCTGATCCCCGGCTCATCTGCGATAGTGGGCGCGCTCCGTTTTGCCGCGAAACAAGCTGGCTGGCTCGACAAATTAAGCGCGGTCGAAAGGAAGGCGAGTGAGTCGCACGCCTCGCTACCCGGCGCGACCGATCAGGCGCGAATCGTGCAGCAGTACACGGCCGCCATTTCCGCGCTCGCCGCGCATCACCCGCTCGTTCTCATCCTGGACGATCTGCAATGGATTGACAGCGCCTCTTGCGATCTACTGTTTCATCTTGCGCTGCGTGTTAGAACCAATCCGATTTTGATCGCCGGCCTTTTCCGCCACAACGATCTCGAATTCGGCCGCGCCGGGGAGCGCCACCCATTGACCACGCTGCTCGCCGAAGCCAAACGACATCAGGGCAGTGTCATCCTCGAACTCGATCAACTCTCGGCCGAGCGAGGGCGCAGCTTTGTCACTGGATTGGTTAACCGCGAAGCGCACCGTTTGCCGCCGGGTTTCGTTGAACAGTTTTATCACATCACGGGCGGCCATGCGCTGTTCTGCACTGAGTTGTTGAGCCACCTGCGGGAAAGCGGCGACCTGGTGCGCGATGGCGAGGGCTTCTGGACGGCTGCTCCATCTCTCGACTGGAGCCGCATTCCCGCACGCGTCGAAGGCGTTATTGAAGAGCGTATCGCGCGCCTCGAAGGAGAGTTGCGCGAACTGCTGACTCTTGCCAGCGTCGAGGGAGAAAGCTTCACCGTGCAGGTGCTCGCGGGTCTTCAGAAGAAGGAAGAACGCGCGCTGCTCAAAGCCCTCTCTGGTGAACTCGAAAAGTGCCATCGCCTCATCGCGGAGAGCGGAGCCGAACGAATCGGACGTAACTGGATTGCGCGTTATCTGTTTTCGAACGTACTGTTCCAGCAATATCTGTACCGGGAACTCAGCCATCGCGAACGCATGCTCCTGCACGGGGACGTCGCGAACCAACTCGAAGAGATCTACAAGGGCCAAACCGAAAAGATCACTCTGCAGCTCGCACGGCATTTTCGGCTCGCCGGCGATGAAGAAAAAGCGGTCCGATACCTGCTGCAGGCCAGCCGCCGCGCCTTGCGGGCGTGTGCCTATAGTGAAGCGCGGATGCAGCTCGAGGAAGCGCTCGTACTCGTCTCTGAAGCCCCCGATGATGACCAGCGCCGCGCGGATGAACTCGAAATTCTGGTCGCCCTGGGAGCCTGTCTGAAAGCGATCCGCGGTTGGAACGCTCCCGAAGTCATATCGGTTTACGGCCGTGCGCGCGAGCTCTGCAAGACATTCGCCGACCCACCTCGTCTGCTCGCGCCCGTGCTGCTTGGGATGTGGGCGATCAAACTGCTCAATGTCGAATTATCTGCCGCGCTCGCGATGGCGGAAGAGGCGCTCGCCCTGGCGAAAGCTCTGTCGGATGCCGGCATCGCGGTGCAGGCCCGCGTCGCCATTGCGAACACCTGTTTCTGGAGCGGAGAGTTCACCGCGGCGATCGCGGCGCTGCAAGACGTATCGCAACTGCTCGATCCAACAATCCGCCAGACAGCGCTGGTCGAATGGGGTCAGGACCCGGCCGCGCTCGCCGGCATGTTTGAGACGATGCTTGCGTCGGTAACCGGCCGCGCCGCCGAAGCAATCGCATTACGCGACGCGACACTCCGCTCGATCGAATCCATGAACCATCCGTTCAGTCTCGCGATTGCGGTGCAAGCCGCTGCATGGGTCAGCTACCACCTGGAGGATCGGCTCGCCACGCGCGAATTTTCAGAGAAGCTTGTGAAACTCGCTGGGGAAAATGAATTCCCCTTCTATCACGGCATCGGTCTGATGTTCCTTGGCTGGGCGCGCGCCGGCGATGAAACCGGAACCGATCAGGAGATCGAAGAAGGCTATCGGAACGGAGTCGCCGCTTCCGGCAGTCGGCTCGTCCATTCGCTTTATTCCCTTCTGAAGGCCGACTGTCTGCGCGCGCAACGAAAGCTCGGCGCTGCCTTTGAGACGGTTGAACTGGGAATCAAGACCGCAGTTCAGAATGGTGAACTCGCCTATATATCCGAATTGCATCGCCTCCGGGCGGAGTTGTTGCTGGAACTCAATCCTGAAGATTCGCTGGCGGCCGAGGAAGCGTGCTTGGAAGCGTTGGCAATTGCGCGCAACCAGAAGGCGGCGCTCTTTGCCGAACGATCCAGCGCGGTTCTTGACCGCCTTCACGCAGTCCGCGACCGGCAGAGCCAAGAATCCGCGGGCGTCAAAGCATAATCCAAGGAATCAACATGACGAAGCTCACCAAAGATCAACTGCGCAGCGTCGCTTGGGGCGCTTGTTTCCTGGCCAGCGGCGGCGGGGGCGCTCTCCTCAACGCCGAGCAGTTCCTGCAAGTCCTGCCGGACGAATGGTCGGTCGATGTCATCGACGCGACCGAAGCCGCACCCGATAAAATCGCCGCTGTGATCGCCTACATCGGCGCACCGACCGCGATCGGCTCTGTTTCGAAACCCGTTGCCGCGCTCAACGCATTCGATGAACTGAATGCCCTGTGTCAGGAATCACAGCAGCAGTCCATCTCGTATTTGGTGCCGGTCGAAATCGGCGCTATCAGCACACTGGTCGCCTGCATCGTCGCCAGCGCCAAGGGCATTCCAGTCGTCGATGCCGATGGAGCCGGCCGCGCCGTTCCCGCATTGACAATGCTGACGCTCAGTTCGCTAAATCCCAATCCGCTGGTGCTCGCCAGTTCCTCCGGAATCGATGTCAACCTGAAGACCAAATCCGTCTCGATCGCCGAGGACCTCAGCTTGAGCGTCATCAGTTCGCCCAGTTTCGGGTACGTCGCGGGCCTGGGTATCTGGCCTATGCAGGCGAGCGCGTTCGATCAGGTGCTTCCGATCCGCGGAACTCTCAGCCTCTGCAATCAACTCGGCGACATTTTGCGGCACGCGCAAACACCCGTGCCGGCAGCCCGCAAATTAATTGACGCGAACGGCTACACCAGCTACATTCTCGCGCAGGGGCGCGTTACGAAAGCGTCATCACAGATCGAGGGCAGCCTCGACGTCGGAGAAATCGTTATTCAGACGCAATCCGGCGATACTGTCACCGTCCTCAGCACGAATGAAAACCTGATCGCATGGAGTTCGAAGCGCAACACGCCGCTGGTGATCGGGCCGGATCTCGCCTGCTATGTCAGTGCCGCTGGACAGCCATATTCGAACGCTGACTTCGTGCCTTCGAAGCTTCCGGACGATTTATTTCTGATCGGAGCCGCCGCACCGAAACCGCTGCTGGAGAAACCTATCCTGACAAGTTTCCAAAGCTATATCGCGAACGTCGGCTATGCCGGAGCATACGTGCCCATTGCGAAATTAGCCGAAAGCGAACCAGCCTACGCGACGGCCTGATCACGTGCGTTTCGCGTGGCGGCCGCGGGGGAACTCAGGCGTCGGCGGTGGAGGACTGAACGTGCGCAAATGGCGGATAGTGAATGCACCCTCAATGCCTGCCAAACTCGCCCGCAGGTGCCGTTCGAGGAGTTCCGGATCCGCGACTGCTCGCATGTTGATCGCAAACTCATGACGCACCGCCGCGTCCGCCAGCAGGTCTCCTTCCGCGGAGACTTGCCCGTCATTCGCACATACGCTGGCTCGCACCCAACCGGTCCCGCAGCGGTCGAAAATCTTTATGTGCGCAATCACGATTCGTTCGTCCAGCAGGCTTTGCTGCAATTGGTCCAATAAAGGCCCGCAAAGTGCCGCGGGCGAACTCGCCTTCGCTAAGACAACCTCAGCGTGCAGATTCAGCCATCCAAGCGCAGCTTCCGCGTCGCCGTATCGCTGGTAGTCGACATCCAGCAATTTTGCGCCGAAAACCCGCGTTGGTTGCATGATTTCGCAGAGCCATGCGTCTACGCCGAAGCCGGTCTTGCCGCTGATGCAAAAGTCCACCGGAAAGGGCAGCCGCGGCGCTCGCGGATAAATGTCCTGGCGGCTGCTGCAAATGAGGTCCGCCTCTGCAAGTTGCTGGCTCGCAAGATACGCGACCTCTTCGCCCAGTTCGCCCCGCAGCCGCCGCTCCGCTGTTTCCGGATCGAGCAAGACAGTCAGCGGCGCCAGTCGAAGCTCGTCCGAATATGATTCCAACAAAGGCTGCATCACAGTCGCAGCAAGATCAATGCAGCTTCCCACCGGCTCGGCGAAGATGACGTGGGGCCGATATTCCGCCAATTGTCTAGCTGCGTTGACAAGTTCCGAAAAGCGGCAGCAGAAACATCCGTTCGCGACCTCTCTCGCTGCCACACCGAGCGCACGGGCGTGTTCGGTATCAACCAGCCCGGCATCCTGATCGTTCAGAATGACGGCAGCCCGCTTGTCTTGGGCGCGCAGCAACTCGGCAGCCTTCAAAATCAGCGTCGTCTTGCCGGCGCCCAGGAATCCACCCGTGATCGCGAGCGTTGGAATTTTGTCAGCCACGGCTTGGCGGCATTGATGCCCGCAGCCCCTTTTCCGCGCTGTCCGACCAGTAAGCGCAGTTCAGTTCAAAGAACACCGATGTATACGGAATCGTCAGCGTTGTCTTGATGATCAAAACGTTGAACGTCTGCGCAGTCTGGTCCAGCCGGTTGATGATGTTCTCATGCAGCATCGCGCTGACCTGCGCTCCGTTCAAAACGCTCGCCAATTGCATCCGGAATGCCTCCACACCGGGGGCGTCTTCTTCACGTAGAAACTGAAGTTCACGGTCCTCGAACACCACCGGCCTGACGTGCTTTGATTCGGACAGCCTCGCGAACACATGCGCCAGTACTCTGAAATGATCCGTGCCCGAAACTACCGTCTCAATTCCCGGGCGCGACTGCAACGGATAGGCTGAGTCCGCAACCACGATCCAATTGCGGTGCCCGTATAGCGGAAGGCGCTCGGTCAAGATGGCTTCCCATTCCGGCGGGCCCGACCGTTCCGCCGCGAAACCGGGTGAGGCGACGGCTGCCGACGCGAGTGTCGATACTGCTAAAGCGGAAACGAGTTCTCTTCGCTGCATACGTCGTAGATTATCGTTAAGCCATGCGGCGCGATAAGAACGCAGACCGGCGCGACTTCCTGAAGCTCCTTGGAGCCGCCAGTTTGGCCTCTGGCACGGAAGCCGAATCCACTGCTGTCATCGGCGCTGAGCCGGCGCAAACATCGAAGATTCAGCCTGGATCGGACATCACATACCCGCGCACCTTCACCGGGCCCGCGCTGAAGATGATTTCCTTTCCGCTTGGCGGAATCGGAGCCGGAAGTATCGGAGTCGGAGGGCGCGGGCAACTCCGCGATTGGGAGATCTTCAATCGGCCGGACCAGGGCAACGCGCCCCAATATGCGTTTCCCAGCATCTGGGTCGAGAAGCCGGCGCCAAGCGCACGGCGCACGTGCTCGAAGCCCGCATCGAAGAGCCCTACGTAGGGCAGGAAGGGCTGGGTTCCCAAAACGCTCCCGGGCTTTCGCGGTTGCAAGGAGCCAGCTTCATCGGCGAGTTCCCGCGCGCCCACATCGATTTCCACGACACGCGCTTGCCGGTGAAAATAAGCCTCGACGCGGGTACGCCATTCGTTCCCCTCGATGCCGATGCTTCGGGTCTGCCGCTTGCGGTACTGCGCTATCGCATCGCAAACCCGTCGCGCAACACGGTAACGGCATCATTGCCTTTCGGTCGAAAACCCGGTCAAAGGCTCTCACCCAGACGCCCGGGTGAATCGCAATCGAAATCCGTCGGCAATGCGCAGGGACTCGTTTTTAACAATCCGGCGCCGATGCGGCCGACGTAGAGAACGGTTCGTTCGCGATGGCGATTCTCAACGCGGCCGACGGACATTTCACTGATCTTCGCGGCTGGCCTGCCGGCCGTTGGTGGAACAGCCCTCTCCTGTTCTGGGATGACTTCAGCGGCGATGGCGAACTCGGACCGGAGGCCGACAAAACTGGCCCGGTCGGAGCCATCAATCTGAAACGCGAAATTCCGCCTGGCGGACACGCCGAATACGTATTCCTACTCGCGTGGCATTTTCCGAACCGCACTCCCAAGCGCTGCGGATGGCAATCGCCCGCCGGACACGAAAACACCAACATCGGTAACTGGTACAGCCACGCGTTTCGCGAACGCCTGGGCCGTTGTCGAGTACGCCACCAAAAATCTCGCCCACACTGGAACGGCGGACCGCGTCCTTCCTTCAAGCCGTACGCGAAAGTACGATTCCGGCCGCGGTGAAAGACGCGGCCATGGCGAACTTATCCACCCTGGTCAGCACCACCTGTTTTCGCACCGCCGATGGTGAATTTCACGCCTTCGAAGGATCTGACGACGCCTCGGCTGCTGCTTCGGAAATTGTACGCACGTCTGGAACTACGAAACTGCGACGGCTCACCTGTTTCCTTCGCTTTCGCAATCCTTCCGTCGCAGCGCGTTCGGATACTCAATGGACCAGCGGGGCGGGATGTATTTCCGCCAGCTGTTCCGGACGGTATTGAACGTTCCGGCTTCGTCGCCGCCGACGGTCAGATGGGGCAGATCATCAAGGTCTACCTCGATTGGCAGTTGTCGGCGATCGCCAGTTCCTGAAAGAATTCTGGCCCAAGGTGAAGCGCGCCATCTCGTTCGCATGGATTCCAGGCGGCTGGGACGAGAATCGCGACGGCGTGATGGAAGGCGTGCAGCACAACACCTACGATGTCGAGTTCTATGGGCCTAATCCGCTCTGCGGCATCTATTATCTCGGTGCTCTTCGCGCGTTGCGAAGAGATGGCGCGCGCTGTCGGAGAGGGGGCACGCAACCGAATACCGCTCCCTCTTCGATAGGGGCCGCACCTGGATCGACGCGAACTGTTCAACGGCTATTATTACATTCAAAAAGTCGAAGGCCGTCCGCCGGCGTCAATCGCCTCAGGACTGCGCAGCGGAATGGGCGCGGATGATCCCGAACACCCGCAATACCAGGTCGGAGCGGGTTGCCTCGTCGACCAGTTACTCGCGCAGTATTTGGCCGATATTGCGGGTCTAGGACCGCTGCTCGATCCGGCGTCACATTCAGCAAACTCTGAAATCCATTCATCGTTATCAATCACAAGGCCAGCCTGATCGATCATGACTCCGTGCAGAGGACTACGCGCTCAACGATGAAGCGGCGACCCTGGTGTGCGATTACGGCCAGTTGGAACGCCCTCGCATTCCGTTCCCCTACTACGCCGAGGTCTGGACCGGGCTTGAATACGCAACCGCGTCGCTCATGCTATTTCGGGGTCTACACGAGCAAGGCCTGGAGTGCTTCAACGATGCGCGGCGGCGGTACGATGGCGAACGCCGCAATCCATGGGACGAACCCGAGTGCGGCCACCACTACGCACGCGCCATGTCCTCCTGGTCCGGCATGCTGGCGGTCAGCGGTTTTCGTTATCGCGGCCAGGCCGCGCACGTACAAGCATTGCCGCTGCATTCACCGTTCCGGTCCTTCTGGTCCGCGGGTACGGCTTGGGGTATTTTCACAATCGCGCCCGCGGCGTTTTCTTTGACTGCACAAGAAGGCTCGCTTAAGGTTCGCAGCCTCGAAGTTCCTAACATCTGGAACACGCCTTTTTCCGTCGCTCTTGACGGCAAAACCGTCTCTCATCAGTCGATCAAAGAGCCGAATCGTGTCAAGATTCGTTTGGACAGCGAACTGATCCTCGAGAGCTCCGCGACCCTTACTATCCGCGGTTGAGCGTTGGACATCCCCAAGGCCCTTACCTGTGGTAAACTTTGCCCACAGAAACACCAGGGGAGAACAGTATCCGCGCGGAGGTGTGATTTTTGCGTGTCAACGGCAGATACGAGTTGTTGGCCAGAATCGGAGCCGGAAGTTCAGGCCTTGTCTACGGCGCACGCGACGTCTTGCTGCACCGTTTTGTCGCCGTAAAGCTATTGCACGACGCCCCGGAGGTAACGCCGGAACGGCGCGAAGAGTTGCTTCGGCAAATGCGCGGCATTACCGCGATCGAGCATCCGAACATCGCCGCCGTCTTCGAAGTCGGCGAGTATCTGCACGCGCCCTACATTGCAATGGAAATTCTGAACGGGATCGACCTTGCTCAGCAAATCAAGCAGGGCCCCGAACTGCCGCTCTCAGAAAAGCTAACCATCATGGCGCAAATCTGTGACGGCCTCCAGTTCGCCCACACGCGAGGGGCCGTCCACGGCCGCCTCAAGCCAGGCAAGATCTTTCTTCAGGACTCACGCGTTCCCCGCATCCTGGATCTGGCAGGCAGCCGCTGGCCCATTTCATCCCAAGCACTTGCGCTGCCAGTGCACGCCGAAGCCGACTACATGGCGCCTGAGGTAATTCTCGGCGCACCCTGCGACATTCAAGCCGATCTATTCTCCGCTGGAGTCGTCTTCTTCGAATTTCTCGTCGGCAAACATCCGTTCGCGGCCAATTTCATTCCGCGCCGCATTGCCGAGGAGCCATCCGACCGGCTGCGTGATCACGATAGCAGCATCCCGCCCGACCTCGAACAAGTGTTCGACCGTGCGCTCACGAAGCGAAGGAGAGAGCGTTTTCAGAGCGCAGCCGAATTCGCCGCCGCGCTCCGCGAAATCCAACCGGCGCACGCAGTTCACGAACAGATATCGTCCGCCGCAATGGAACCAGTCGCGGAATCCCCATCACGCAGCGACAGCGGCACCGTCCCGCAACCACCGCCGCCTTTACAGGAACCCGCGGAGCCGCGCATACCCGGTTTTCCTGCGCTGATCCGCTCCCTTGAAACGCGCTCACGCCAACAGTTTCTGGCGCTGTCCACCTTCCAGCGATGGGCCGCACTCGCTGCGTTTGCCGGGATGGGCGTGATCGTCGCGGGAGTCGCCGTTCACCAAACGCCACTCGCTGCTGCCAGGAAACCGCCGGTTGCGGCCTCTATCGCTACTCCGGTGGAAGCCGGCGATGGCACTCCCGATGTTGCATGGGACAAATTGATGCAAAGCTATCCGCAAAATGATGCGACCGGAGCAAGGCTGGTAGAACTTAAAGGAGAGCTGGAAGTATTGAAGATCCAGTTCCCTTCCTTGCGGGTACGAGCGGATCTGGAACTCGCCAAGCGCTCCCTTGCAGCCGCGCAGCATAGTCGAGAAAACGTGGATAGCCGGGCCGAAAACGAGCAGCTCGAGATCGCCAAGTCCGCCCTGAGCAATCTTCCACCGGGACTCGCCGCCGAAGAAACCGCCGAACGTGACGTGCTGGATCAGGAACTCTCGGCTGCGATGCCGCGCCCGATTGTTACCAAGCCTGTCGTGAACAGACCGCAACCGGCCGACGATCCCACTGCCGACGAGCATCGAGTGCAATCGTTGTTGAAGCAAATCGACTCCCTTTACGAAGAAGGAAAATACAGCGAGGGGCTTAACGCGATTTCGCAACTCTCTCAAATCGACCCCGGCAACCCAGAAGCGCAGCGCGAGCGCGAGAGATTCCGGTCCGCCATGGAATTCGAAGCCCAGTTCGCCAGTCCCCAACCGGCCAGACCGTGATGCGTTTCCTTATCGCCGGTTCCCTCATCGCGCTTCTGCCTACGCTTGCCCTTCCTTCCCAAGCCAACCGCTTCACCCACAGCGTGCCGGTCACGGCCCCGCGCGATTTTATCCATACTCCCGTGGCATCCATGCAAGATCTGGTGGAGTTAGTTAAGGCTGTGAAGAGAGGCCGTCTACCGGAACGGCGTCTTCTGCTGAAACTTCAGAATGGCGGACTAGCGTTCGATCTGACCGATGCGAATCTGCAGACTGTTTCATCCGCGGGCGCCAGCCGTCACGTCCTCACGGTCCTTAAGGGACTGACGAAACAGCCGCAACCGGTCCCGGAACCGCGCAACGGAACTTTAATCGTCGCTTGTCAACCCGTCGATTGCACGATTTCCATTAATGGCACCGGTGTTGGCAGGACCGATCACGGCAAATCGCAGCCTTTGCTTCTCGCCGAAGGCCAGTACGTAATCCGCGCCGCCGCCGACCAGTCGGAGCCTGACCAGCCGGAGAAATCGGTTGCGCTCCACGCGCGTGATCAGACCACAGTCGTTTTCCGCTTTCAGCCCACGCGCGAGGCTCTTGATCGCGCTGCCCGAGAGCTCTATGGGAAGGTTGTCAACGCGCTCGGCGGCAGCTCCGCTTTGAACAGTGCGAAATCCTTTTCCGCTGCCGGAACGCTTCAGCTAGCCGATCGGGGAGGCGCGCAAACATCCTGGGGCATGCAGGTTTTATCGCGCGATGCCGATACCACGAAGTTCACCTTTACTCGCGCCACGAGAACTCATACCGCTCTGGAGAAGGGCGGTCAAGTCCGATGGGATCATCCGCCCACAGAGGTGGCGAGCATCGAAGACGTTATCGGCCGCATTTGCGAACTGCAGCTCCCGAATCTGCTCGCTCGCTTCGCCTCTCCGCAGTTCACATTCACGATGGACAAGCTCCCCGTCGCCGGCGGCGACAACACGTTCCGGGTAAACGGCACACCCGATTCATACCTGATTACTGTCGACCCGCTCATGCATGTCAAGCAGATCCAGGTTCGGTCCTCCGGGCTAAACGACGGCATCAAGGTTCTCTACGGCAATTACACGAGTGGCGCCGGTCCCGTGTATCCCAAGGTGATGCAGATCGTGCTGCCCGACAGGCCGCGCCATGGAGCGGAAATCGATTACAGTAGCCTCACCTACGCCCCCACGGGCGTTTCAGACCGGGACTTTACTCTTGCTCATGAGAAGAAGAAAAAACGGGAGCGCAGGTTTCTGCTGTTCTCTCATTCCTAAGCGCTACCGTTTCGCAGGTATTGCGTGTTTGCTCAGAAACTCACTGACGCTCTGCTTCGCTTCCACTTGGCCGCCCTGGTTGGTCATGGAGCCCAAGGGGATCGTGGATCCATCTTTCAGCATAAAGACCAACTGTTTGGCGCCGCGGCCGGAGTTTGTGCTCACCGAAGCAATATCGGAAACATGGAAATACGCAACCGGCTTCGTGATTCCGAATACTCGCTTCGTAATCGCGACATCGTCATTACCGACATCCAGCACGGCAACATAGCTTCTCGATACAGCCCAAGCAACACAAGCACATGGCAGGGCCGCCGTCAGCAGCAAAATCCCTGGAATCCTTTGCCCGCTCAACCGAGCCAACAGAAATATCATCGCCAGGCCCAAGAGGAAGCAGATCCCAACCACGAGCGCAGCCGCATGAAACCCCGGACACACCACCACTAACTTCGATGCATCCGGTTGCCACACGCGCAGCCTACTGGTCATGTAAGTACCTGTCCGGGAAAACCCATCCGCCGTGCTCGACGTGGCCGCCCAAATCCTCGAATACCCGCTGCAGCGATCCGGGAGCGGCAATCAGGACGCCGTTGTCTTCAAAACTCTCGCGCACGTATACGCCGACGCCATCGAACCACCGGTCCAGTTCATCGGTCGATTCACGCAGCATGTTCTTCGCCTCAATCAGCGGCACGTAAAACGGAAAGCAATTGTACGTAGGATCAACGATACCCGCGCGTATGGCCGGCGCGATCTTCGGCAGATATCCATCGCCCAGCGGTGTCAGGACCTCCACAACGGAACCGTATTTCAACATCTGTCGCCGCGCCGCCGCACGGACAGGCAACGGCGCCGAAATTCGAAACACATTGAACATCAGCGGCCGCAGCTTCCCGCCCGGCACAATATCGTCCAGTTCCTGCTGAGTCCATTTTTCGGGTGCGGGCCGGTCCACCCACACTCCAAGGCCCATCTGGGGCATCCACTTTTTACCATTGCCGGCCAAAATTGCCCTACATTCTTTTCCGCGTAGCTGCTCGAGCTGCAGGAACACTTCCGGCGATAACCGAAATAGCCGCATGGCGGTCGCACAGAAAACATCCAGAAATCGCCTCAGCAGCGTTTCATCCTGCGGGTCAGCCGGGAAGGCGCTCACCGGCAACACGTATACATCGTACGGCTCGGGCGCGGCAATCTTTTCAATCTTGAGCTCGATCTCGGTCATCGCAGCGGGTATCTCAACCCGTCGTTTTGCATGTCTTTCAAAATCCCGGCCAAAGCGGCGTCCTGATCTTTTGCTGCGGCAAGCAGGACGCCACAATCCGGCACGCTCTCTCGCACATAGAAATCGCAGAGCCCCTTCAGGCTTTTGCAGTTCTCCGGCTGAGCAAAGAAATCCGCACTCTTCAACAGCGGCACGACGAACTGCACGCCCTTCATCTGCGGCGATTTCGGAAGATCCTTCGCGTATAGCTCCATGCTCGTCTTTAGCCACTTGTCCGATAATGCGTGGGCGCGCGCATTCACCTTGTCCATATCGAAACGCGTAAACAGCTCCTTGAACATGGGATGCTCCTTCAGCTTCGGAGAGATCGGCAGCTTCGCCGGGATCGCCGCTGGATCAGGAGGCAGAAACAAGATCGCCATTCCGCCATATCCGAGAAAGTTCTTTCGCTGCAGCTTCTCTTCCTTGGCCAGAAACCAATAGATGTAGTCGCCCACGTAGTCTCCGAAGTTGAACTTCTTCTTGCCGTCGATAAACGGCTGCAAGTCCTCCATTGTCGGGAACGGCGGAAGCGGAACTCCCGGCTTGTACCCAAAACCCATGATCGGAGTCAGGTCAAATGCCAAATCGAGGAATCGGTCCAACAAATCGGGATATACCGTTTTGTACTCAAGAAAGACTTCTGCGCGCAGTTTGTGTTGTTCGACAAGATAACTCGACAAGCGGTCCAGCAGTTCGTTCAACCAGGCACGCTCTCCCTCCGGTATTGGATACGATGTGACCGGCACCCAATACAGGAATAGGTCTTCCAGTTGTTCGGCGCGGCGCAACGGTTTCAAATCCGCGGGGCTCGACAGCCTGGGCCGTTGATTGCGAGTTGTTACGATGTCGCGGCTCGTCATATCAACGGAGTCGGATTCGGATCGGGACCCGCCGACGCAATACATCCGTGCGCGTTTCCTTCCAGTGCGCCAAGCCTTCCTTGCAGGGCTTGAATATCGGATTTCAGAGCGTCAATGTCATTCTTCGATACGTCTTCTTCTGCGTTGAGCGCGTTAGTTTCGAACTTGAAGAGAGTTGCGTTGGCGTCCAAGAATGACGCGTATGGGTGATTACCCTTAATCTCAACATGATTTAGGCCACACTCGAAATGGAACGCCTCAAACTCGAAGGTAATTCCGTAGAGCGTGTATTGCCGCACGCCGTAATGGATCTTCCCGTCCTCATCATTCAGCATCTCGAGTTCCCCGTGCACCTGCGTATGCGCGCCGAGCCGAGTTTCGTTAAACACGTTCATGTTCGCGATCAGATGCGGCCCGATAATCGTCTCATTCGCAGTCCCACAGATCGTCTCCGTCTGATCGCCGGCGACCATGATGGTCTGATTCGAATCCGAGTTGATCTTCGCCTCACCCAACACATGTTCGGTATGTTTCCCGAGGCTCTCCAGCCACCGATCGCCGTGCACAATCTGAGCGTCGGCGCCATTGCAGCCCGCCAAACCGATCGGCGACTTGATGCCGCCATAGCTCAAAGCTCCCGGCGAAGGGAGCTGTTTATCCGTTGCCGGATCTTTCACTTTACGCGCCACCTTAACTGCGCCATCGAAGACTCCCACTACGACCTCCTCAACCTGCCTCTTTCGAATGAAACTTGCTGTGGAAATGGATTCTTCCGTTCGGGGCACTCAAGACAATGTCGCCGTCCGAATGCAGCGCCAGCACCGCGTCGCCCGTCTCATTGCTTTTCTCGATCAGCGACACGCGGACATGATTCGGCGTCGCGAGCACAATCGAACTCTGCCCCTCTTTATCCACGATCGAAATCCGGTGACCGCTCTTGGTGACAATTCGCTTCACATCATTGGGAGCTACGTCGCCACCCCAGAACTCTTCCCTAGGCGGCTTATGGACACCATTCCAGGCCGCGCCAAGCACCACCGGGCGCTCCGGATCGCCTTCTTCAAAGCCCACCCAAACTTCATCGCCCACTTCGGGGAGGAACAGAAATCCTCGATCGGCGCCCGCGTGCGGCGACATCATCGGAGCCCATCCGGTCTCATTCATCTCCTGCCAATAGAACTGAACGCGAATGCGGCCGCGATTATCCGGATCGTTGTTGTCGACAACGCGTGCGGGCACGATTCCCGCGACTGACCGCTGCCGTGGCGCAATCGGAGCCGTATACTGCGTCCACGGCGTGCACTCGAACTGGTTGCTGTACCCTGTACGCGTCCAGCTATGTACGACCCGCGTGAGCCCGTACGACCCTTGTGCATCCATCGGGCCCTGGATATTGACCTGATTCCCTGCCTTTAGCTGCGTCTGGCCCGATTCTCCCCGGGCAACAACGCTCCTCCCGATGGATCTGCGAGCCTCACGCTGTAGCCGCGTCTGATAATCGCTCAGCGTTGCCGATCGCGAACGGCTCACCAGATAATCCGCCGGAAGCAAAGCGGTCGATTTGCTCTGAACGGCATCCACCATTCGTCCCGCCGAACCGAAGAAGGATGGCGAGGCCGTCACCTTCTCATAGATCTGGCTCTGCATAGCGGCCGCGTCGTAGTGGGCACCGTTGCACGAAGGCTGCGACAATCGCCCGCTGACATGAAACGACAGCAGTCCGTGCTCTTCGCGCCACGCCAAATCCACCGGCGTTTGGAACGACTGCCGCACCTCAATACCTTTCGGCGTTGGCCGGAGCCATGCTTCCGCGTCATCCACTAGCCGCAGAACGAACGCCCAATCCGTTTCCTCGAGTTGCAGATAGTTCGCCGAGGCGCCGCTAGGCATGTCGCCCTCCAGCGTCAAACCCGCCTTCCCCAGAATCTGCTGTACGATCTGCTTCGGCGTGGCATCGCGGTAATACTCCCGCCGCGGGCTGATGTCCAGCAGATGTGTCCTGCTTACCGCGGACATATGGGCGGCAAAACTGCCGTAGATTTCGTATTCGAGTTCGCTCTCGATCACCACGCCATCAAACGCCACCGTATCTGTTCCGTCTTCGGCGCGTGTGACGATTTGCAGATCCTTGCCCAACATGTCCTCTGCGGGAAAGCGTTCGTCGGACGTCTGCCGGACGCTCATCGAACACCAGGCATGGGCGTTGAGTTCCTGGACAACTGTAATTTCCGCGAGCAGTCCGTCGCTAACAGGATTGCCGTCGATGCGAATGAACGATGCGTTCGCCACGTTTGGCTCCTTTCCGGCATGAGGGATGCGTAACACCGTGCATCATGCCTTCTGCTCCCGATCCCATTCCAGTTCTACGTCGCAGACGCGCGCCAGGTTGACCCGCCGGCCCGTTTTCAGGCGAAGAGGCTTCTTCGCCGGGATGCGTCTGCCTTTCACGAACGTCCCGTTTGCGCTGCCCACGTCAATCAGAAAAAGCTTTCCGTTCTTGTGGAAAATCTCGCAGTGAAACCGCGAGATCATCCGGTCCACGTCCCGCAGAACAATTTCGTTCCGCGCATTGCCGTCTTGCCCGACCGCGCCAATGTGATTGATCTCGGCATCCAGACGGAAGCGTTTCCCTTTTTCCAAACCGTCCACCACAACCAGCACCGGTACCTTTTTGCCGCGCTTGCGAACAACCACCGCACTCAAGCCACATAAGGTCACCAAGGCAGCGCCGCTCGCCAACCACGTCAGGCGCTGGCGCATTTTGATCGCGCGCTCGATGCCCTGCCGCAACTTCTCGACGGCCGGATTACCCGGCAAAAGTTTTTGCGCAACCCGAATGGACCCTGACGCGGAGGCGAGATCTCCCGAATCAAAAGCTTGCCCGGCTTGGTGCAGCGCCGCTTCTCCCTGCGCTTGCGTCGTCTCCGTCTTGTGCTGCTGCTCGCTTTGCTGTTGCACGGCTTGCTGCTGCTGTTGCGCGGCTTGCTCCAACTTTGTCCGAGCATCTCGAATTCCATTCGCCGCAAACGCGTTATCCGGATCAGCCTGTAGAATCTGTCCGTAGAGATTCACCAGCTTCTGCGGGTCCGTTTCCTGCAGTGCCTGTGCCGTCAGGCGCTTCACGTCCGCCTTCGTCTTCTCGTCTTCTTGTTGTTGCGGCGTCAATCCCGGCGTCGGTGCAACGGGTGGTATCACCTGCGTCACAGCAGGTGCGGCAATCGCCGGAGCAACCGCAACCGGAATTGGGGCACTCGCTGCCGCCGCTTTCTGTAATCCGAGCGGTGATGCTATGTCTGCGCCTCTCACAAGCGGGATATCGAGCGCCGTGTTCGTCGCTAAGGAAATCGCCCCTGCGCCGCTCTTGGCCCCTTTCGCAATCGAGGCGCCTTCAGGCCGTGTATCTTCAAACTCACTCACCGGATAACCATTTATCCAAACGAGGAAATGACGACCCGCCGCCGCTATCGTCCCGATATTTGCGTTCGTGTTCGATGGCACAGAGCGCGGCGCTTTGAACCCGATCAGCTCTCCGGCGTCGGGCGGCAACAACTCCACCGCATATCCAGTTCCCCACTGGCCCGCATCTGCACGTAAGCGAACAGACGCATTGTCCTCTTTGTTTCGCTTCGCTGAGCGCACCTGCACCTGCACCAATAAATCCCCGTGCTGGGCTTGCGTCTGCAGTTCGCCGGGACCGCCTTCGACGTGCACGGCGCCGGCCTGCACCGTCCATTGTGCATCCTTCGGCTTGGCGGAGCCGAACTTCAACATCTTCTTAATTCCGCCGGCGGGCTTGGGCGGAGGCATGGTCACGGCGCGCCAATTCGAAAGGTCCGTCCCATTGAACAGGTTTTGCCAGCTCTCCGGCTTCAGCCGCACATTGCGAATCTGAATCGATTCACCAGGCCTGCCGAGAAACCCGATGAAGCCAGCCTTCCCCCGCTGGTCTTTTCCACTCGCGATCTTTCGTCCATCGACATTCACGCTCAGTTTGTCTCCCGCAGCCTCGATCTCAACGCTGTGCCACTGATTTGCAGCAATTGCCGAACCATCAGCCTTGCCGACCGAGACGATGCTTCCCGTGGGCCACTTCGCGTCGTCGCCGCTCAGTTTGATGAGGTAGCCGCTCTCTTCAGGCGTGTCGCCCGTCCCGTATCGCACCAGCAGATCCGGGATTTTGTTTGGGTTCGCCGCCCTGAAACTGAAGCGCAGCGTAAAATCGGCGAACGGAACCGCCGACCCGAGCAAGCCCGCTTGCTGCCCATCGAACACCCACGCGCCATCCGCAATTCGCCACGCATTCGTCTTCCCCTGCGTCCATCCCATGCTGCTCGCGCCGTCGAACAGCAACAGCCAGCCGTCCGAGACATCTGCAGCCGTCAGGGCGTTATCTTTCGCTTCGAGCAATGCGCCTGCAAGCAGTAGCAGGAGAAAACCACGCATCTCAATGGGCTGACGCGCGCATCGCTTCCGCAACGCTAAACGTCAGTCGGTCCTCCTCTGAATACGCGATCTCCAAGGTGTCGCCCGCGTTCACGTCACCGGAAAGAATCGCCGTAGCCACGGGCGAGAGCACCATCTGTTGCATCGTGCGCCCTACCGGGCGTGCACCGTATGCTGGATCGTTCGACTGCTCGGCGAGATACGCCAGTGCTTCGGGCCGAACCTCCAACCGTATCTCCCGATCCTCCGCCAGCTTCTTCCTCAATGCATCAAGCTGCACCGAAACAATCCGCTCCAGTTGCTCTTTGCCTAACGAGTTGAAAGGAATTATTTGCGAAATCCGGTTGTACAACTCCGGCCGTAGGCTCGCCTTCACAACGTCCAAAATGATCTGCTTGCGCTCTTCCAAATCCTCGGTTGCCGCCATGGCTTCCCGCACACCCAAATTTGAAGTGAACAGAATCAGCGTGTTCGAAAAATCGCAGAAGCGTCCCTTCGCATCCGTCAACCTGCCTTCATCTAACACTCCGAGCAGCAGATCCAGAATCTCCGGATGTCCCTTCTCCACCTCGTCAAACAGAACCACCGAATACGGCGAGCGCCGCACCTGCTCGGTGAGAAAACCGCCTTCATCAGAACCCACCAGGCCCGGGCGCGATCCGATCAGCCCCGATACTGACGATTTGTCTTTGTACTCGCCCATGTCGATTCGGATCAGGGCGTCTTCGTCATCAAACAGAGCTTCAGCAAGCGCCTTCGCCAGCTCCGTTTTTCCGACGCCAGTTGGTCCCACGAAGAGGAACGAATTCGGTTTCCTGCCCGGCTGCAAGTCGGCGCGCATCCGTCGTGCCGCTTCCGACACCGCCGATACCGCGTCATCCTGTCCGAACACGCGTTCTCCGATGTGGTCTTCAATCCCGAGCAATCGTTCGCGTTCGCTCTCCAGCATGCGCTGGATCGGAATTCCCACGCGCTCCGAGACGACTTCCGCAATGTGCTCCGGTTTCACCTCATCCAAAACCAGCGCTCCGGATTGTGCGACCGCTTTCTCAAGTTCTTCGCGCTGCTGCTCCAGATACTTTAACGACCCATACCGGATCTCCGCCGCCTTCGTCACATCACTCGCCGCCTCGGCGGCCGCAAGCTGCGCAGTTTGATGCTCGATGGCAAGCTTCGTTTTCTGCAAATTATCCAAAGCGTCCTTCTGCCGTTTCCATTCGGCCGACAGCGCCTCCACCTTCGGCTTCAGTTCCGCAATCTCGGCTCGCAGCGCCTCGACTGCTTTCTTCTGCGCCTGGCGAATTTGCGCCGTCTGCAATCGCCTCGAACTCGGCTTGTTTTCGCAGCAGCAATCTTTCCTGCTGATCGATATGCGTCGGCTTCGATTCCTTCTGCATTCGAATGCGTGCCGCCGCCTCATCGATCACATCAATCGCCTTGTCGGGCAGGAACCGGCTCCGCATGTAACGGCGTGACAACTTCACGGCCGCGGTCAACGCATCGTCGGCGAGCCGCACGCCATGATATGCCTCATAGCGCGCCCGAATGCCGCGCAGAATCACGAGCATCGCCGCATCCGTCGGCTCCTCCACTGTGACCACTTCAAATCGCCGCGCCAGTGCACCGTCTTTTTCAATGCGCTCGCGATACTCATCAAAGGTCGTGGCGCCCACGCAGCGCAATTCGCCGCGCGCTAAAGCCGGCTTCAGGATGTTCGCCGCGTCCATACCACCTTCGCTGCCGCCCGCGCCCACCAGTGCGTGAATCTCATCCAGGAAGAGAATGATTCTTCCCTTCTGCTCACGCACCTCATCCACCACCGCTTTGATCCGCTCTTCAAATTCGCCGCGATACTTCGCGCCCGCCACAATCGACGACAAGTCGAGCGCAAACACCCTCGCTTTTTTCAACGAATCCGGAACATCTCCCGACGCAACGCGCTGTGCCAAGCCTTCCGCCACTGCTGTCTTGCCGGTCCCTGGATCGCCCACGAGCACCGGATTGTTTTTGCTCTTTCGCAGCAGGGTCTGAATCACTCGCCGGATCTCCTCATCCCTGCCGATGACCGGCATGAGTTCTCCCGCTTCCGCGGCAGCCGTCAAATCGCGCCCAAACCGTTCGAGCACACGCGTCTTCCCCCCTGCCGGTTCGTTCTCACTCCGATTCGGGACGCCCAGATTTTGGCTCGCGTTGCTGCGGCTCTGTTCCAGTTTCTTCAGCGCGTCCGCGGTGAGCCCCGCCCCACGCATCTCGCCGCGCAGGTCCTGTTCACTCGATTCCACGGCGGCCAGAACAAAGTCGATCGCTTCGGCTCTCTCAGCGCCCCGCTCGCTCGTCTTTTCGAACGACTTCTCGATCAGTTCGCGCAGCGCTCGCGATGCAACCGGGCGCTTCCCTTCGGCGAGCGAGTTGGACGGCTCTCGATTTAGCTGCGTTGACAGCGCATCCAGCAGCGCTTCGCATGAGATCCCGGTCTTTTCGAGCCGCGCCGCCAGCCCTGAGCCGCCATCCAGCAACACATAAAGCATGTGGACGGGCGTGATCTGCGCCTGCTGCCTCCGTTCAGCGAGTAGCCGGGCCCGCTCCAGCGCGTCTTCGAGTTCCGATGAGAGTCTGTCTAAATCGATCGCCATCTTCCGTTCCCGCTTTCCGCTTGCTCACTCAAGGCGTCTACGTCTCGGCGGAGCCTCACCGCGCTCTGGCGCAGGCTCGGGCGAACGCGAACTATCCCACGGTTCATTCCAATCCCTGGGCCGTTGTTCTCTCGGTTGCTTCGCCGCATTGCTCCCGTCCCACGGAGCCGATCGATCCCGTTCCGCGCTGCGCGGCGGCATGCTCCGAAGATCATCCGGTCGCACCGGTTCCGCCTTCGGCGCGGCATCGCTGCTTCGTTCGGCATAGAAGCGGTGCCGGATAAACAACAAGGCCGTACGAATCTGCTGCTCCGCGGGCATCGCAACCACCAGATCCGAGATCACCGTTACATCCGGCGCGTCAAAGTCGAATTCGAAATTGCGCTGCTCCGGCCCCGTCGCGATCGAAGACAAATTCAACGGTGGTCTCGCATAGCCCGCGCCCTCGTTGATCCGAATCTCGACGGTCATCTTGTCGCCCTTCTCGATGTGCGCCTCTGGATCGGATACCAGAATCAGCCGGTACTTGTCACGCCCTTCCAGCCGCAACTGCGAGAAGTACACACGCAGGTCTTCCGCTACTCCCTGGACGTGCGATGCCTTCGCGGCCAGGCGGTACAAGGCTTTTCCGCCGCGGTCGAAAATAAAGTTCATCGCGTCAAGCGACGGGCTCACTCGGAAATCGAGATACTTCCCTTCCATTGCCCGCTCCAGTCGCTGCAAAGCCGAAATGGCAGCTAGCGCCGATCGCACTTCGACCGCCAGATTCTCGCCCACGCCCCACGTTCGGGTCGCCGCCAGTAAACTGCGCTGCCGTTGAATGAGCGCCGTGAACTCCGTTTCGCCAGCCTGCTTCAATGTGTCAAAATACTGCTGCACGGCGGGTGTCAAATCGAATCGCACCGCTGCGCAATAAAACAGCTTTCGGAGCTTCCCAAAGAACTGCTGGGGAGGTTGCACCGGATCGAGCAGATCGAAAATCGCCGATTGCAGCAGCGTGAGCATGTTCTCGACAAACATTGCTGCGCCGGCATCGCTGCTCGTTTCAATGCCGCGTTCTACCGCCAGCGTCAGGAACTCGCGCATGGCGCGGAACAGTTCCGTGTAGCGGTCCGTGAGCAGCGTAATCGCTTCCACGATTTCCCGCCAGCGCGCCGTAAGCTCGCTATGCGCGCACATCGTCGTACAAGCGGGGATGAAACTCGTATCGCGCTCAACTCCTGCCGCGTGCCGCTGCCGCCGTACTCGCCCGACGCACACCGCATGAGTACTCGAATCCGCGCTCGGTCCTAGATTTAACGTGTACGCATGTCCCCGAAACGGATGCAATTCTGGATTGAAATCATCTGCGCCCGAATCCAGTACCTGCTTGGTGAAAGGCTGCGCGCCAATGTAGAGGTTCGCCTCGCTGATGCCTTCGAGCTCTCCCCGGCTGAACTTTCGCATCACCGGACGTTCCGGCGACACGTCCACGATGCCACCGCCCGCCGTGATACCGCGGCATTGCGTCACCGTAATCGCTAATCCCGTTTCGTCCTCATTCAACGAAAACACCGGATCGAATTTCGCCGCGCCTCGCTCCGATTCCGGCACCCGTGGACCACCGCCCACCAGGCCCGCATCGGCCATCGCATGGCGCAGCATCCACAACAGTCCCGCTTCGTGATAGCGCTCCTGCCGCAGAAAGTGAGCCGGCGTCAGCAGCATGCCGAACTCCCAATTCACCGATGTCAGATCCAGATCTTCGGGGTTCATCCTTCTCTCCTAAGCGGCCGCCCGCCGCGCCGCCTCTGTACCCAGATGGCAGTTGACGCCCAATATCGAATTCATTTCCGGCATGCCCAATGTTGGCGCGCGTTGCGCATCCTCGACACGCCATCTCAACCGCACCGTTTGCCTCGCCACCTGATCGAAGGCGGCCAGCAGATCCAGAACCGCTTCCAGCAATTCAGCCTTCTCGGGACGCCGGTACATTTCAAATGTCGCTAGCTTCACGGGCCCTAGCGTCAGGTCCAATGCTGCCGCATTCCCGGTATACGGACCCGCAACAGCATCCATTCCCAAATGCGTCGCTTCTGTGCCTAGGCGCGAATACAATCCGCCCTCGATGTAAAGCCGCTGCGGCGAAAGCGAAACAGCCGCGACCGGCAATTCGAGCAGCCATTCCAATCCGAATCGAATGCCGTGCTCGGTCCCTGCCAGCGCCTGCAAGTTGGGCAACAGAATCGCTAAGCGGTACCACAGCTCGGTTGGCCATCCTTCCGCTTTCAACCCGAATAGCCCGATCCAGCGCGCGCAATCTTCCATCGAGTCAGGACGCACATCAAGCAGACGCGCACCTTCGTGCAGCCAGCTTGCAGCCTTCTGCAGTGGATCATCAATCGGCTCGAGCAACTCCGCCGTTCCCGGACCCGACTCGTCGCCCCGATCCCACATCGCTACGGGCAGCGCGGAAAAATAACTCGCGCCCGCCACAAACAACGTGATCTTCGTACCCTCCGAGATGGCCATGCCCGTTGCGGGAGCCTGCGCTACAATCTGCCCTGCCGGATTACCGAACCCTGCCATCCGGATCGTGATACGCGATGCCGGTACGCCGCCATCAAGCAGCGTCGCGAGGGCGGAGTTCACATCATGCTGAAAAGCATGCGTGCCGCCGCTCAGATCCGGCATTGTTGTGATCGGAAAATTCATACCCAACGCGGCTTCACATCGATATCTATGCCAAAGACAACCCGCTCGCCCAAAAACGCTGCTAATTCCTTTCGCAAGTAGTCCGCCTCGGCCACCGGTGCCGCAAAATCGGTCTGCGATAGCCCGATGCCGATCACCTGGACGCGCCGCAGGCCGTGCGCACTTCTCTCGCTACCGTCTGCACCGATACATCGCGGATCCGCTTGTCGAATGCCTTCACCGCTGAAAACAGGTCCTCTCGCGTGACTAGCCGGTCTCGCGAAAGCAGCGCTCCATGAAAACGGAGGCGTGCCTGTTCGAATGTCTGCTGGTCCGCTCCTCCGGCGGCCGCCGTCGGATTCACAATGCTGACGTGTTTTGCTGGTTTTTCATGAAAACTCTGCGTTCTGCCCGGTCCGACGGAGTTCCCCATCGATCCAGCAGTCATCCACAGCCGCACATTTGCATAGCTCTCGCGCATCCCGTTGGCCAGCCAGCCCGGCCGCAGATCGATTCGCCCGTTGCGAATCGAATAACGCCCGGCGAGTGCATCCGCTGTCGGTTCCATCTCACTCACGTATTCCCTGCCAGATTCGCCGACGATCGACAGGGGCGCGAGCAGGTGCCGCGCATTGCCCGAGTCGCCTCCGGTTGGAATAGCCGTTCCGTGCTTAGCAAAGTAAATGGTCTGATTCAGACACTCGACATTCGAAGCCGTCATCGCATGCACCAACACACTCGACAGCAGCCGCTGCATGCCCACGCATTCACGCGGTAATCCGATTCGCACCCACGCGTATGGACGGTCAAAGATCTGCCTTGTGCCCCGGCCAAACATCTTGGTCAGCGCGGGTTCAAGTTGCGGCGGGATCGCGCTCGCAAAGCGTTTTTCGGGTGGTACGGGCGGGAACACGAACACCCGCGATCCGTAGAAGCCAGTCGCGCTGACTCTCTCTGAATCGCTGTGCTCTCCTAGCCATCTCAGTCGCTGCACACCCCCGTTACTCGGGGCAGGCCGCAGCACCCCTTCGTTCGATAACGAGCCATCATTTGCCAGGAGGCACCACGGTTCCCATTGCAGTGCGTCTTGTAAGTACTTCCCGTCCGGGCTGATATCGAGGAACAGGCTCAACCCGCTTAGGTGTCGCTCCGGCAAATGCCCGAAGGCCAAATAGATGGCCGGATTTGGGCCTAGCACGATGCGCACCGGATCCAACCCGGGCCGCGCTGCCCCAACCCGCTCTTCCAAACTGGTCAATGCCGCTATCTGCAGAGCGCCATTTTCATAAACGCCAGCAAACGCGAGGGCCGTGTCAGAGACTTCTAGGGGAGCATCGGTCCGGAAGGTCAGCGCTTGGCCGGAATCCGTCGCCCCGTTCAGCGCGGTCCCCGCGTCGATGCTCTCTACGCCGTCCGCCACGGCAAAACGCACCACCGTCTGGGCCGGACGCGCCGACCTTCGGGTCAACCCCAACCCGGCAATCAGCTCATCCAACAGCGCGAGCCGGATTGTGCCTGTTTCCGCATACAGCTTTTCGATCTCATGCGCAAACGTGCGGAACAGAACCGACAGCACAGGGTCGATATTCTGTCCCTGCACTCCGTATTCGGCAAGCCGCCGCCGAAAATCGTCGTGCAGTTTATGATCGATCTCGATTGCGCTGACCACCGCAGTGGACATGAATTGGCTTCCTCTTACTCAGCCGTTTGACACAAAATTGCTCACACGCTAGCTGTAACGAGAAACTCTTCCTCGCCTGGTCGCGAGCCCGCTTCGCGCACAATCCGCTCCAGGCGAAACCCGCGAATACCCAGTTCTGCAAAGGCCTGGTTGGCCTGCTCCACGGCTTTTTGCAGCAGCTCGGGCCGCGCCCTGCCATCCTCCAGCAGTTCGCGGAGCCCAAACGACGGGCAAGCCGCCCACGATCCCTGGGGCGTCGAGGCCATCACGCCGAGCAATTGCAGAATGGCCTCCTTCTCGCTAACCCGGTTCAGGAAGACTCCGCTCAATCGGAGCGGAAACGCTATGCATGAGATAACTCACCTCAATTGCTGAACGAAATGTCCTGAAAGTTCTGCTGATTCAAGACCGGCTCGATATCCAACAACAGCATGTGATTCAGGCTTAGATTGCCGTTACCGATTACGCCGTCACCGCCGGCGGGATTGGCGGTCTGAAACCTGCTGATCCAGCCCTTGAATTTGTAGCTGCACAGCGCGTCCTGCTTCGCGTCGTCCTTCCAGTATTCGAGCTTAATGTCCTTGATCTTGTCCCGGGTTGGAACCTTGGCCAGTTCGAACAGTTTGCTCAGCGTCGAATTGGGCAGGTTCTTGTCGTCATGGAAGTCGGCCAGAACTCGAATATTCGTCTTCAGGCTGCCCATCTGCGGCATGCCTGCGCGGTCCTTTGAGGTCTCGAACACGACATCGATCTGCACCGCATCGAAGGCCGTTCCGTCGATCGTGCATGTGCTTCTGTAAGGTGCTGCTGCCATAAATCCTCCTCAGTTCCCCACCTTCACATCCGTGAAATGCTCCTGGTTCAATACCGGCTCCA
This sequence comes from uncultured Acidobacteriaceae bacterium, assembly GCA_963795905.1. GTDB lineage: Bacteria > Acidobacteriota > Terriglobia > Bryobacterales > Bryobacteraceae > Bog-105. The sequence continues at coordinate 495,056 of CAWCJG010000009.1, forward strand.
GATCTAGCACCAGCATGTGGTTCAGCGACGGAGCCAGTCCCGCGAAGTCTTTGCCAGAAGCGTCATCGCCCAAATCCAACTCGCGCGTCGAATTGGTCGGATTTGCGGTCTCAAACCGGCTGATCCAGCCTTTGAACCCGTAGCTCAGCAGCGCGTCCTGCTTTGCGTCGTCCTTCCAGTACTCGATTTTTATGTCTTTGATCTTGTCTCGCGTGACCACATTCGCCATGTCGAAGAATTTCTTCAACGCGGAAAACGGCAAGTTCTGATCGTCATGGAAATCGGCCCAGACCCTGATCTCCGAACCGAGACTGCCCATCTGCGCCATCCCGGCATTATCTTTTTGTGTTGCGAATTTGACGCTAGTAGATACAGCATCGAATTTGGTGCTGTCAATCGTAACCGTGCATCGATAGGGTGTTGCCATAGATTACCTCCTGTTATTGCGCATCCATCCCACGGCAGACTGCGAAAGCCTGTCGAACATGTGTTTAAACGTTGCAAGCATCGCTCGGACTTTGTCGGCTAGCGCTGCTTGACCGTGAGCGGCAATTTCTACTGCACTTCGATTGCCGGACTCAGCGTCTTCTAATCTTTTTTTCCGAGTTCGTACCTTTAAACTCCGGCACGTCGAGTTTGAGCACAAAAGTCTCCGCTGGACCTGTCGGCATCACGGTCAGCGTGATGTCGCAGATGCCCTGCATGCGCTTGTTCGAGTCTTTGTCCACGAACAGCTCATATCCCAAAATCGTGCCCTGCTCCATTTGCTGATCGAGCAGTCTCTTCAATGGCGCTTCGATCTGCTGGTCCATGAAGTCGCGTGTCAGCACTTGTCCCGCAACCTGCAACAGATAATGCCGGCAGCACCGTTCGAGGTACCGCAAGATCCTGTACGAAGTGAAGAACTTCAGAACTCCATACGGGTCCTCCGCTTGTGTGCGGCAGCCGAAAAAGCACAGATGGTTATCGGCGTCACGAATAATCGGTATGAGCTGGCGCTCCATGCTGAGATGCTCCATCTCGCCGATCAGGGGCTCGACGCGGCACTTCTCACTGCCCGCAATCTGTCCGAAGCGGGATCCCACAGGCCCTTGCGCAATGCCGATCTGATCGTCCGTGCGCGCCAGCGCCCCCGCAAATACGAGTGAGGGCGGTCCATATAAATCGTCGCCGCCTTCGACCGATCCTTCGAACCAGTGCTTCGGCCGCAGTTGCAGATAGCCCATCGTGCAAACGTCCGCCGCCGCCCGGTCCTCCGGCCGCTTCATGAATTCGTACTTGCCTCCGGGCAAGAAGTTTCGCTCTACGTTCTTGAAGCTCCGCTCGTCATCCAAATCCGTGACCAGTAGCATGCCCCACGTATTCGCGAGGTCTTCCATCTTCTCGCGCACGGGCTGCGGCACGTGACCCGGCATCACCAGGTTGCAGATGTCGTCGCGAAAATTGAAGTTGTCGTTGCGGTTGCGGACAAAGTTCTCCATCGCCGCAATGTTCATGCTGAACACATCCTTCATCGCCTTCGCGTCGGCGTTCCAGATGTACAGTTCCACCGGTTTCCGCACCTTGCCGTCGGGAACCTTGCAATTTTCGAAAAAGAGCATCAATTCGCGATAGCTGCGCTCAATGGGCCGCACCTGCTGAAACACTTGCGCCAGCGCCTCGTCGCGAATCGCCTCGGCTTGATCGATCTGCGTCTGCAGCTTCTTCACTGTCGCGTCGTAGCTGTCGTCTGCGCTCAGCAACTGTTCGAAATTCGTCAGGCTCCCCAGAAACTCAGAAGCGCTCTGCCGACTGAAGATGCTCGAAAGGTCTCGCGACTCGTCCAGCAATCCCGGGTGCAGATCGGCGAAGATGTCCGCCAGCACTTCACGGACGGGACTATCGCCCAATATCTCTGCCGTCGTTTTTGTTTTAACCGCGGTCTCCGGCATGGCTTACTTCTCCTCCTTATTCGCGACCTTCTGCAACTCCGCTTTCAACTGCCCGAGCGCCGCGATGATCTCCCGCCGCTGCGTTTCAGCGCCCCATGCTCTCCTCACGGTCGGCAATTTCCAGCGGTCCTTCAGCCGGTACAGCAGGTCGATGTTGTTCTTCAGATCCGCCAGATCGTTCCGCAAGTACGTAACTTCACCGTCTTCCCCGCGCACCTCGACGCGCCGCTGCAGATTCTCCGGATCGAAATCCTTGATGTTGCGGAATCGGAAGTCGGCTTTAAACTCAGTCTCTTCCGGGCCCGCGTAGCCTTTGAAATTCAGCTTCGGTTGAAACTTGGCGAAAGCGTCGTTGACGTCCTCCACTTTCGTCGGCTCTTCACGCTCCGACGCAACCTCTTTGTCAACCCGCTCCGGAGTCATCGGCATCACCACGGCACACGTGGAAGTCGGCACCTTCCGGACGGCCGGCGTCACACCTTTTCGGATAACTTTAACCAGCGGCATTCGCTATTTTGTTCCAGGCAAACCGCCCGGCCTCCCTTTCGTGGAATGAGCTGCCCTGCCGGCAGCCTTTCGAAAAACCTAACCTAAGCGCGTCTTACCGATTCCCGTTTGCGGCGGCACCATCGTCGCGTCGCCCGGCGTTCTCGTCTTGAACGCACCCTGTTTGCCGCTACTCGTGAAACCGACCGGCGCATGTCGCCCACTGCCGCGCCCCGGCGCCTGCCATCTCTGCAAATCCTCTTCCAATCCGCTGTACCGATCGGGCCAGATCAGCCGCGGCAAGCCGAACCACAAGAGCAGGAGCAGCGCCGAAATCGCCAAAAACACCAGCACCGGCCGCAACAGCGTCATCCAGTGAAACTGATCCGGCGTCGTGATGATGCGGAACAACGCCTCCCGTTCCTGGTCGCTGCACTTGCCATCGAACACGGGCATGCCCATTGCCGGGGCCGCCCACAGGATCTCCGGCGACACGATTGTCTGCCCCGACGCCAGCTTCATGTTCGCCCGCATCCGCAGCGTGTGGCTCGCCAGCCTCGCCCGTTCCGTCCACACATTCGAGTTGAACGTCACCAGGATGCGGCTGTTCAAGAGCGTGCGCGCCATCGTGAAAGAACGTCGCAGCGTATCCGCGTCGGGAGCCATGTACACTTGCTTGCTCAGGCCGTTCAGGGCGCCTTTGTCGATCTCCGCCGGATTGCCGAAACCGATCCCGATCACATCGACCGGCGTCGTCCGCACCTTTTGCGCCACGCTTCGCAGCGCGTCGGGGCCGTCCAGCAGATCCGCATCGTCGCCCTTATACACCTCGTTCTTGCCGTCCGTCATCACGACCAGCATTACTTCGCGATCGCCCGCCGCAGCGCCGCTCGTCTTCTCGTGATCGGCCAACACGTCCAGCCCCGTATCCACCGCCGAGTACAGGCCCGTATTGTTGTGCGGGCCAGGAGCCGGCAACTGGTCCACCTGGGACAATGCATCGCCTTTCGTTTTTGAGAACTGCGCTGCACGGATTGTGGCCGCGACATTGTGGCTCTCGAACGGCACGATCGCCACTTCATCAACGCCGTCTTGAAACTGGCTCAGGAACTCTTTTAACGCGCTCTTCGCCGCATCGAAACGAGTCTCATTCGGTCCAATACTGGAACGCATGCTGCCGCTGATATCCACCAGCACCAGCGCCGTCCTCCCTCGAACCATGGAAGTTGCATTTTGTGCTTCTACGTAAAACGGAGTCAGCCGCTGCCCTTCGAGCAGCACGCTGGTGTTGTTTGTGAGCTGGCCGGGCGCGGCCAATTCCGCCGGAGCGGGATCGCCATTTGCATCCACGATGTTCAGCTTCATGCGGAAACACGGCATCGCCGCGGCCGGCTCACAGTCAAGCAGGCGTACCTGGTCGGCCACTGCGAGGTGATCGGGCGCTCCGGCCATTGCGTTCGGGGCCGCGCACACGAAGCCCAGCAACGCCGTTGCAACAACGCTCGATGCTCGTGCCCGCCTCAAGCGCTCAGCCCTCCCGCTTCAAAGCTTCGAATCGCAAGGCAGTTCTTCCGATCAGGATGTCGTCCATATGGCGCAGTTCCTGCGATTTCGTGACCGTTCTTCCGCGCACTTGCACTACATAGCGCGCCACACCCGGTTCGCCAGCCGTTTCGGGATGCCGCGCAATGTGAAATTTTCCTCCGCGCGCATAGACAATCGCGTGCCGCGGGGCCAGAGTGGCATCGGGGATGAAGACCTGCACAGCCGGCCGGTATGCCGTCTTTGCTACGTCCTGCGCTCCCCGGCCTACCACGTAGGAATCGCCGTCCTGGAGTTCCCATTGCTTCTGCTTGCGGCCGAACTTATACTGCGCCCGCGCGTCGCCGCTCGAAACAAACTGCAGAATGCCGTTCCGCAGCAGCACCGGGGCCAGCGCGACGCCAAAGCAAATTCCCACCCCAACAAAAACGAATCCAAGCGCCTGCGAAACGTCGGGAATTTCGGAGCCCAAGCCCGCGAAGATCATGCCTCCCAGCGCGCCCCCAATCAGCCCACCCAGGAACGCATGTACCACGCGCAGCGGATTCACGCTGACCCACCGCAAGCCCAATCCGATGCCAATGCAAGAGCCCGCAAGTACCCACGCAATCACGCGCGCGCCCGTCGGGAAACTCGGCCCGAGGTTGGTCTTAATTGGAATCTGCGCCAGGCCTGCGACCGCGCCCGCGAGCAGGCCGATCAGACTGCCCGAAAGGACCCAGCGCGGCTGAATTCGTGTGCCCGACCACTTATCGCCGAATGCAATTGTGAGCCCTCCAATCAGAGCGCCCAAGACCGCCGAGGCAACGAAATCGGAGAGCCATTCGTGTGTCTGCCCGGACAACACACCAGAGAGTAGCGCGCTGATTGCCCACGCGATGAGGCCGGCAAAACCGCCCACCAGGGACATGAAATAGACCGTCTGGTACAGCGCCACAAGGCCCTCACAATCCTTTTGAGGTTTTCAAGTGTATCACTAGACAGGGCCTTGTCAAGTAAAGGATGATACAGTCTCATGGACTGCTCACGCCTGGAAGCAACGGCTTTCCCGGCACGCCGCATGCAGCATCTCACCGCGGCCGTGATAGGCGCGGGTGCGCTCGGCAACGCGGTCGTTCAGACGCTCTGCATGGCTGGTATCAAGGCCGTGCTGGTCATAGATCCCGATACGGTCGAGCCCTCTAACCGAACCCGTTCCATCTTCTTCCAGTCGCCGTCGGCCCGGGGCGAAAACAAAGCTTCCGTTATCGCGGAGACTGCCGGGCGCATGTTTCCCGACACCGCCCTCACGGCCTTTGCCGACGAGGTTGCCGATGTACCCTTCGAGGAGCTTGCGCACGCGGACGTCTGGTTCAGTTGCGTACACAGCCGTCTCGCCCGCGTCGAAATTGCGTATCTCGCGGCATCTGTGAATCGCCCTGTCATCGACGGCGGTCTCGGAGGCGGCACGCCTTCCGTCGGTCGTGTAAGCTGGTTCCCCACTAACGGCGCTTGTTTCTCCTGCATTCTGCCGCACGCCCTTCGCGCTCGCCTGTTGACGCTTTGGGACGACAACGCGCGCCACTGTGGCGATTTCGAAGACGAACGTCCCTTCCCTAGTACGCCTTCGATGGCGGCGATCGTAGCGGGCCTTCAGGTCGAACTCGGGCTGCGCAGTTTCTTTGACCAGCAGCCCGCATCGGTGTCCTGGCGCGTTGATGCCACCGCAACCCTGCAAATGGAGCAGGTCACGCATGCCCGATCCGAGCTTTGCCCGTTCCACTGGCCGACGCGCTCTGTCCGGATCGCTCTTCCCGAGAGAAACCTCACGGTGAAAGAGCTTCTCGCAAGCACCGCCTGCGCTCATTTCAACTCGCCATATGTTCTGCTCGATTGGCCGTTGTGTGTTGCTGCGCAATGCCGCGCTTGCGGCGCTTCCATCCAGCCGCTTCGCCGGAAATCGCAGGTGGCGCGCCGGCTTCCATGTCCGCATTGCGGGCGCATCGCGCTAAACGATGTCGAATCTATTCGCGGTATCTCAGGCAGCAGCGCCTGGGCCGAGTATTCGTTATCGGCCCTTAACGTGCATGGCTCCGTAAAGATCGGACACTCGGGAGCCCGCGCGTGAGACTCGCCACTCTACTCGCTATTGCCAGCGTTGCCTTTTTCGCCGGACTGCTTGAACTCGTCGTGGGCCTCGCCTCGCCGGTCGTGGCGATCGTGCCTGGCTGCCCTCATCGGCTGCTTGTCCGTCGCCATTCCGCGCGCTACTCACTTTGACCGCTGGCCTGTCTGGGCAGTGCTTGCGGCGCCCGCGCTCGGCGTACTTGCAGGATCTGCTGCGACGCTTATGGGAGCCACACCATCCCACCGCATCCTGTTAGCGCCTGTTCTCTGCATCGTCTTCGCGGGTGCAACATTGCTCATTGGCCGGGCCAAAGAACGCCGCTGCTCCCTATGCAACCGCGGACTCGCCGGAAAGTTGGCTTTCACCTGCCCGCGCTGCGCCTTGCTCGTCTGCGAATCCCGGTGTTGGGATCCGCATCATCTTCGCTGCCGTCTGTGCCTGCAGAACAAAGTCCCGGTGCTCCCGCCCGACGATCGCTGGTGGGATGCTCAACTCGGCCGCCGCGCAACGCAGGGCGTATGTCAGCACTGCCATGGTTCCGTCGAGCGCGATCTGCGCGCATGTCAGCGGTGTGGCCGGCCCCAATGCCGTGAATGCTGGGATCATCTCAACGCGGCCTGCGCCCGTTGTAACTGGGTCATCGCCGAGCTGCCGGGTAATCTCGCCCGCTTCCTGCTAACGGATGCGCCCGCGACAACGCCGAAATTACAGGAAAGACATCGCTGATTCCTATGCCCAAGTACCAGATGTATTTCGAAACCGTGCGTGGCGAAACCAAGTACAACGTCGACATCGATGAAGACGAGACGCTCGACCAGGTTCTCGAAGAGATCCTCTATGATTTGCGCGACCGCGGCGACATGCTGCAAGGGGAAGGCTCGCCTCTTGTGACCTGGCAAGGCAAAGCGCTCGACTTCTCGAAAGCGCTGCCCACCCAGGGAGTCCGCCCCAATGATGTCCTCCGCGTCGCCACAGTTGCCGAAGTCGGCTGAGTCCATTCGCTCGCGCCGTGTTGCGGGCGAATGGAACCTGCTGCTCCGCCTGTGCGATCACAATCCCGACATCCTCCGCGTCCTCGCCTGCAAGCAGCACTGCGGCGCGGACCGCTTCGAGATCGCCTTCTCCTCCAGCGCGCTCTCGTTTGAGGCGACTTGTCCGTTATCTGCTTTCGAGGCCGAAATTGTATTTCCCGACTTCTTTCCCGCGGTGCCGATCCAGGCCTTCGTAAGGCCATTGCTGCTTCACCCGAATATTCATCCCGAAACCGGGTTCGTCTGCCTGTGGAGTCAGATGTGCTCAACGGACACCATCGTCGATGCGCTTCTCCGTTTGCAAGGAATGGCCGGCTGGACACTTTACAACGAAGACGCCGAGCACCTCATGCAAGCCGATGCATTCGAACGCCGCGGCACGCGCGAGCCGCTGCCATTCGAGCCCATCCAACTCCCAACGGATGTGAAAGCAACACGCGCCTATCGTATGCCGCCTTCGCAGTTCCGCCGCCGTCTGTCTCCCTAACTCAGCGGGCCACCCAGCTAAAGTTGGCAATCGCCACTTCTTTGTTCCCGCTGAATCCGAAGCTTCCGGTTCCTAAGCCATCCAGGTCCTGCTTGGCGAGATTCGCTACCTTCTGCCCTTGCACAAAGATGCCGACGTGATCCGCCCGGATCTCCAGCCGGATTCTGTACTCCGCGACTTTTTCTCCCAAATCGACGCTTGCGACCTTCGTCTTCTGCCCACCGGCCACGCGCGTCACCTGCAGATGACCATCGGACAACTCATATTGCAGCCGGTTGCCGCCATCCACTGAGTTCGAGACCCAACTGATCTTCCGCTTGCGTCCGAACACGCCGGACTCCGTCAATTGCGCATCAAACTGAACGTCGCCCGCTCCGCTTTGTGGCAACAGAATGTCGCCTTTGCGCGAATACCAGCCGTCCTTCAGTGTCCACTTCCCTTTGCCCCAGAACCGCTCCATCGGATCGCCCGTCGGCGCTTCCGCATCCAGGTAGGCCTCAAATGTCTGCGCTTCGCCCGATTTGACTTCGATCTGAGCGCGCTTCGTAGTAAACCCGCGAGCGCTCGCAATCAATTCGTATTTGCCTTCCGGCAAAGCGTTCGACCCATCGCTCAAAGAAAAATCTTTGCCGTCCTTCCGGCAGGTGATCACTACCGCCGTGGGGGACCGCCGCACCACTAGCGTGCCCGGGGCCAGTTCCAGCCCGCTGATCTTATAGCTCGGGGTCTTGTCCGCATTCGGCACGTTGAACGCCCGCTGCGTCGCCCGGTATCTGCCCCCAACGACGTTTAACGTGTGCTGGCCTGGGCTTAAATTCTGTATCTCCGCAACACCGCCCGGCGAGATTTCGTGCACGCCGGCCCGGTCGTTATCTAACCAGAACCGCACGCCCGGTTCACCGCTGACCTTTAAAGTCAGCAGTTCCGCCTTGTGGGCCAGATTGAACTGGAGTGTCTGCGTCTGCCCTTTGGCAATCGTCACCTGCTGCGCGGGGACATCTTCGAACTCAGCTTTGCTGATCTGCACTGAATACGCACGCGCCCGGACGTTCGCGAACTTAACTTGTCCTTTTGCTACGGTCGCCCGTCGATACTCTTTCCCGTTAACGGTCAGCACCACCGTCGCGCCATCTTCGTTTGCGCTCACCAGCAACGTCCCGACATTCGGATCCGCCTCAATCTGGGCCACCACCAGGCGCCCGGATTGTTCTCGACGGTCATCTTCTTCGCATCCTTGCCCTCGCCGATGACGACTTCACCGCCTGTTGCCGTCAAATCGGGGAGCGCCAAACCATCCGGGCTCAAGTTTCCAACCGCCTGCTCGCCCGCCTGCACCTTTGCACCAGGAGCCGCCAGTCCATACAACTTGGCATTTGGCCCGAAACTGCTCACAATCAGCGGATTCATTTCACGCGTCGTCAGATCCGATACCTGTGCCAGCCCGTCCTGATCCACATGCAATTTGAAGGATGCCTGGCTCGCAGCGCTCATCTGGATTCGCACGGTGTGATCGCCAGGAGGCAGCGGCAGTTGGGGCTCTCCGTCCTTCACCTCCGTTGCATTATCGCCGTCGAGGAACACCTTCGCTGTCCCGGCAATCCACAGGACCGGATCCTCCGGTAGAAGAGTCACTGTCAGCGGCGTCGCTTTCCCCGGCGCGAAACTCACTGTTTGGGTGAACGGTTTGTAACCGGGTTTCCGAACATCGACTGTGTAAGATCCGGACTTCTCCTCAATGTGATACTTGCTGCCGGCGCCCGCGACACTCTGACCATCAATCATCACCTGCGCACCGGTGGGTTGGGCAGTAAGCTCCAAAGTTCCGGTCCCGGCTTTGGCGGGAACGACGACGGGCGCGGGAGTATGCCGGAACAAGAACGTTGACGCAATTGCGAGCACGAGCACGCCCGCAGCAGCAAGGCCAGGCATCTTATACCGCGACCAATCGACAGGTCTGCGCGGAGGAATGATCGGACCACTGTCATCCCGTCGCTCTCCTACGGGGTCGATCTCCGAAACGACGGCCGGCCCGCCATTCCGCGATTCGGTATCCAGGCCCGGCACCGAGTCCCTCTCGTAGCGCTCCGAATTCTCTACGCCGGCTGGCGTCAGGCCCGTGTACATCGTCTGCAATCTTCGCCGCGCGGTGTTCACTGCCCGCTTCATCTCTTCATCGTCGGAGTACTCGGTCATGTAGCGGTTGAACCGCAGCTCATAATCGTGCGCGCGATGGCTGTCGAGCGCCGATGTACTCACAAGCTCCCGATCCAGTCTCTGCACCTGATCGAGATCCTTCTTGCGCATATCCTGCAGCGCCCGTTTCAGCACGGACTGCAACTGCGCCAAGCGCGCCTCATTCGGATGCTCGCGCATGCCTTCGCTCACGCGCTCGTACGCTTCCCGAAGGCGACCTTCCGCCTGCATTTCGCGCACCGTCGCGATCAGTTCGTCCAGGGACTCCGATCTTCGCTGATCGGAGAGCAGCTTCAACAGACCCTTTGCCAACGCGTGCCCGGGTTCAATGTCGAGCACCTGTGTCAGCAGGTCCGTCGCCTGCTGCGGATTCGAGTCGATGAGCCGCCGTCCTTCTTCTACCAGCGCTTGCACCAGCAGATCGCGAATCTGTTCATCGCGTCCATCCAGATCGTAGGCTTCGCGAAGCGCACTTACCCCGGCTTCAAAGGCGCCGCGCTCACAGGCTGTCCGGCCCTCAGCTAATAAGGCATGCGCCCGCTCGCGCCGCCGCAGTCCGTCCTGCGCCAGCCGCTCCAGTTGGACGAACTCCGGATCGTCGATCTCTTCGCGAGCCATGCGCAGCAACTCGAGCGCCCTCGCTTCGTTGCCGCTCTCGAGCATGTGGTCGATCTGCTCCACCCACCGCACTTTCGCTTCCCTGCGGCGGCTCTGATCGCGCATGCGGGTCAAACGGTCGATCTCGATCGATAGCGCCGGATACCGCGGATAGATGCTCTGCACGATTTCCCATTGCGCAATCGCTTCCTGAAACTGCTCGTTCTCTTCGTAACTGCGGGCGCGGCCAATGATTGCGGCCACCATGTCGCGCTTCTCGCGCGCGTTCTGCAGCGACCGTTCAAAGTGCGCTTCACCCGGATTCTGCGACAACGCCTTCTCGAGAATCGCCACGCGTCGGTCCAGATCCGGTTCTGCTTCGACCTGCTTGTCAGTCTCCGCGATCCGCGCCGACACAAATTGCCGGTGCTTCTCTTCGATCTCGACTTTAAGCGCTTTGAACGTGGTCTCGTTCGGCCGCTTTATGATGTTCTCGTTGCAGACGGCCAATGCCTGCGTGAACTTGCCTGCATCGAGCAGCCGTTTTGCCGCGGTCCATGCGTTCTTCGAGGCCTCATATTCGGAACGGACCTTCTCATACAGACGCTGATACTGACTCGTGCGCGCCGCGTCCGGTGATGCCTTATCCAGTTCCAGCACTCGCTCCAGCTTGCTGACCGCCGAGCTGATGTCGCCGTTCTGATCCGCCTGCACGGCGGCGTTATACAGTTTTTCTTTCTCTTCGCGGCTGCGGAAATAAGACTGCTCCAGCCGCTCGAGCTCCGTCATCAACTGATTCGCTTTGGCCTCGCGCGGCCGCAGCTCCAAGGCCCGCTTCAAGGCCTCGCGCGCCGGGCCAAATGCTTTGTTCTCAATATGGTTGCGTGCAATGGAAATCCAGCCCTCGACGTCTCGCTCCGTCCGTTTTGTGTCGATGCGCGCCTTCAATGCCAGCGCATCCATATTGCGGGGGTCGAGTAACAGTGCCTCTTCTACTTTCTGCAGCGCAATCTGGTATTCGCCCTCGTCAATACGGCTCCGCGCCGTCTCGATGAGCTGTGACGTCCGCCGCTGGATCTGGGCCCGCTCAATCGCCTGATCCAGTTCCTCGATATCGGGCTCGATGTGGCCTTCGGACTTCAGCTCCGATACAATCTCGCCGGCAAAGTCCAGATCGTTGGCCGCAAACGCCTGGCGCGCCCGGTCCAGCCTCGGCCGGATGCGCCCGGGGTTGAAGATATCGATTAGTTCACCGCGTGCAGCTTTTTGGATAATGTCACTGAACTCGCGAGCCGACCGGTACCGGTGCGACGGGTCCTTCGCCATTCCTTTGTGAATGGCCTTACTCAGCGCAACGGGGACCTCCGGGTTGACTTCATGCGCGGGCGGTGGAATGTAGTTGCGTATGGCCTGCGCGACAGCTTCGTCATTCGCCCGATGGAACACCTTGCGCCGTGTCAGCGCCTCATAGAAAGTAACCGCCGCCGAGAAAATATCCGAGGCCGGCGTGAGGGCTTTCATCTCCACCTGCTCTGGAGACATATAAGGAAGCGTGCCTTTACGCCCGATCGTGTGACTGGTAGTGACCCGGTGCGCCACACCGAAATCGATGATCCTGATCGAGTCGTCTTCCATCACGAAGATATTGCTCGGCTTAAGGTCCCGGTGAATCAGCCCGCGTTCATGCGCAGCCTGCAAACCGCGGCACGTCTGGCAGAAAATGTCCACGCAGCGCTCCACCGTGAGCCGCGAACTCGAACTGTCGATTAGCTTCTCGAGAGTGACGCCGGTCAGGAGCGGCATCACCAGAAACGGCTTCCCGCCGTCGTCTTCCAGCTTCCCTACGTCATAGATCGGGACAATATTCGGATGAGACAGGGCCGTGAGGTCTTCGCATTCCTTTTTGAACAGTTGCAGCGCGCGCGAGTCCGATAAGTCGAGCAGTGTCTTCAGCGCAACGGTACGCTTCATCTCCCTGTCGTACGCTTTGTAAACGACGCCCATTCCTCCCTGGGCGATGGGCTCTCTGATCTCGTAGCGAGACTTGGCGGCGCGCGAAGGAAACATTGACTCTCTCGACTTCCATATAGGATATGCCCAAACGTGCCCTCGGTCACGCCGATCCTGAACCGCGCCGGGCGGACACCGTAACTTAGACAACAGACATCAACCTCAGTTGCCAATCGATTCTTGCAATCAGAGGTCCGAAGCGGGAAGAATGAGCGCCCTCAAACGGTCTTGGAAGCTGCCGATTCCGCGTAATTGGGATAGTTTTCCAGCTCCGGCATGACGATCAGGGTTCTGGCGCCCGCGCCGGGAGCACTATCTATGGTCATGCTGTAGCCGCTGCCGAAGAGAACCCGCAAGCGCTCGCGGACGTTGCTCACGCCAATTCCGCGCTCATAGACAGTTTCAAGCTGCTCTTGCGACATACCGGCTCCATCGTCTTCGACCATGAGATGCAGCCGTCCACGCTCGATCCACGCGCGCAGCCAGATTGCGCCACCATCCACCTTGGGCGCAAGCCCATGCTTGACAGAGTTCTCGATCAGGGGCTGCAGCATCATGCTGGGCACGAGGAAGTCTTCCGCCTCAGCGGCAATATCCTTGTGGAATTGAAGCTTGTCACCGAAACGGGTCATCTCGATCGCGAGGTAATCATCGATGAAGGAGACTTCCTCGCGGAGGGGCGAGAGGTTTTCCGTTTTGCGAAGCAGGCGCCGCAAGATCTTAGAGAGCCGGTAGACCATGCCGCGCGCGCGATCGGGATCGGTCCTGATCAGTGAGGCGAGCGAGTTCAGAGTGTTGAACAAGAAGTGCGGATTGATTTGGTTCGTAAGCGCCTGAAGCCGCGCTTCCACCAGACCCGCGCGTTGTACATCAAGCTGGCGCTCCGCTCGAAAGCTGCTCCAGACGCGAATCGGGAGCGAGACACAGAATAGAGTGGTAGCGGCTGCGATGAAGAACTTCACGGGGGTAAGGTTCGGGTCGGACTCGAGGAGAAAGAAGGTATTGCGCTGCGGAAACATCGAATGCACGCCCCAGCGCAACAGTTCCACCAGGACGACCAGGACATTGCACGTAGTGTTGAAGGCCGCCCGCTCGATCACCCGCCGCTGGATCATGCGGCGCTTCAGCAACACAACCTGGCGCACGAGGCGGTATACGTTCAAATCGATAAAGGGCGAGAAGTACCAGATATCTTCTCTTTGCGGGGCGAGGTCATGCATGACGGCGCCAATAATTCCGGTCGCCGCAAAGAGCGGCATGGACATGAACTTACCCTGCAGCATGTCGGGAATGCAGACAACGAGTCCGGTAATCAGGCCGCTCACATAGCCGCCGAGCATGCCGGAAATGACACTACCTTCCAGCGCGAGGTCGATCGCCGGATATTGGCCGCGGCTAAGGAGCCGGATGGCCGCGCCGGCACCGAACACCAGCGCGAAGGTGAAGGACAGTTGCAGGCGTTCGCCGAGCGAGCGCTCGTCTTTGAGCAGCAGACGCTGCATGGTGGCGAACCGCATCAGGATACTGGCGATGGACGCAGCTACGGCGACCTTGATCAGAAAGGCGGCGAATTGGGGCTGCGTTGGCATAGGTCCGGAAGCTTACGGTTTTTATAATAGAACTGAAGCGCCCCGCACGGAATCTTTCCCGATTATCCGCGCATATACATAACTAGGACAAACTTGTCAGATTTCCAGCTCAACAAAGTAGCCGAAGCCGATTTTCCAAGCCGATTCGGGCATTTTCGCATTTATGGCTTTGAAGGCCTGCGGCCGGCTGGGACCGAGGAGGCGCTGGCGCTCACAATGGGCGACATTTCGGCCGCAGCGGGCCCGCTTCTGGTACGAATACATTCGCAATGCCTAACGGGCGACGTGCTCCATAGCCTGCGCTGCGATTGCCGCGCGCAGCTTGAACTGGCGCTCGACCAAATCAGTTCCGAGAAGCGGGGCCTCCTCGTTTACGAACATCAGGAAGGCCGCGGGATTGGGCTGTTGAATAAACTGCGGGCTTACGAGTTGCAGGATCAGGGGCTCGACACGGTAGAGGCGAATGAGCGGCTGGGATTTAAGGCGGACTTGCGAGACTACGCCCTGCCCGCCGCGATTCTCAAGTTTTTGGGCATTCGCGAGGTGCGCCTGTTATCGAATAATCCGGACAAGATGCACGCCTTGCAAGAGGCGGGGATCAAAGTGGTCGAGAGGGCGCCGATTGTGGCGCCCCCGATTGAGACCGCGCTCGAGTATCTGCGCACGAAACGCGAGAAGCTCGGGCACTTGTTCTAGCGACTCCGGCATCAATGCATGTTCGGCGGGATTACGCTGCCCGGCGCCGGAACGAATAAGTTGATGCTTGCCGAAAGGCCCGTTGTGAGGTCCTGGGCGCGAACTACGACCCACTGGCCGGACGTCACGCTGAGCGGAGCTGCATATAACCCGGTTGTGGTGATTTGACCCGGGCCCGAGACGATGCGCCATTGCACAGTCGGTGTGCTGGTGAACCAGGCGGTGGTATGCAACTGCAAGCTGGTCCCCGGCAGTACAATGTGACGCTGTGAATCGATAGTCATCGACGGAGGCGCCGAATCCGGAGTTACTGTGATTCCGTTCAAGAATGGAGCACTGTGTCCGATCGAGGTCGTGCTGGCTCTTACGGCGACCACCAGATTGGTGTCGGTCACCTGAGCGGGTAATCCCACCGACGCCGGAGTACGCCCAGTGTAATTGGTCGGAATCCCCAGGTTCCAGAAGTTATCCGTCACCTGGCCTTGCGCTTCGAAGCTCATCGGACCGATAATCAGGCCGTTATCGAAGGTACTGGTGTTGTAAGTGCCATTAGTTCCGCCCATTCCGAACATTAGCGTTACCAGATAATTTCCATTCGGGACGTGTAGACGATAAACGATGTCGTCGCCCCAGGTGTACTTGTAAGTTTGATATTGCGTCTGATTGGGCACTCCGCCCCAGGCGTTGATCGGATACCAGTCGTTCTGGTCCGAGTAACTGCCGGTTTCGAAGCCCAGGTCGGGCAGCCAAGTAAGGCCATTTTCGTCGACGGTGGCCGTTTCGCTACCGGTATCGATCCGCAGCGGCCCACCGGGAATAACGGTCAGCGTTATGTTTGCGTGAGCGTTCGGGTCGGCATTACTGGTCGCGGTGATGGTGGCTTTTGTGATCCCGTTCGACCAGCGCGGGAGCTGTGTAATGGGCTTGTGCGTCGATGGAACCCGCGCCGACGGCCGGACTGATGGACCATGTAATGCCCTGGTTGGCCGTTCCATTGACCCAGGCTGCAAGGGGGAAGGGATTTGTTCCGGCCTGCACCGTCAGCACAGGGTCTGGCGTGCCAACGGTAATCGGTTGGAGGGCGATCGGCACTCGCACAAAGTTTGCAGGGTTGCTGGCGTCAGTAACGGTGAGAAGCGCGCTGTTGTTCGGCTTCACATAAGCGTTAGCTGGATTTACTACCGTGAGCTGTGGATTCAGCATCAGGCTGGATTCATCGACTACTTCAAAATTGTCGGCGCTCAGGCCGGTGATGGACGCAAGCTGCTGCGTGATAGCGGTATCGCGGGTGACGTCGGAACTGAAGCTGATCTGACCCTGCATGCCGATGTCGGCGAGGAACATACCATATTGCTTCATAGCCGTGAGTACGATTTGGGCGGCGCGAGGATAGGATGAGATATCAAATGAACTCTTCAGCCGTAGGCGCGCGCCCATGGGCATACCCGACGGGCTCCAGCCTGTGCTGTATACCGCCGGCCATAGCGAGTTCTGCGAAATGCACCCTGCACAAGTCGTGAACCGAAGCGCGTGCGTGATCGCCCCCGCTTCGAGCTCGTCAAGGTGAACCGTTAAAGGAGCAAGGGGCAAACCGGCAGCATCCGTGCTTGCCTGCAGTTCGCTGTAGCTTGTCGCAGGATAGACGGCGCCGCTCGCGGCGGTACAGGTCGGACAGCCCGAGACGGCCACTCCATCCTGGTAGGTCTCATAGAATGTGCAGCTCTGACGATTGACGGTGAGCATGTGATGGTCGTTGTAACCGTCGGTCGTGTAAGATCCGGTCTCGCGGCGGCGTGCGCTATTGGACAGAACGGGAAAAGGGGTTCCGTTCAGATTGGCCGTGTAATTGAAATATTGCGGGATGAAAGTTGCTGAATTGGTAACGAGGTTTGTGCCCCATTGATACGTGATGCTGACTCCAGAGGCGGACAGGTTCGGCATCCAGGCGGCCGAGTTAGCGTGAACGGGAATTTGATCAACGCGGGTGTTGAACACCGAATCGGCGGGAGTAACCATACAGCCATTCAGTACGTGCGAGTGGCTGAGTGATACGGGAGCCGAGTAAGTCACGGTCTGTGCGTTTTGAACGCTGAGAGAGCCAGCGCCCGTAAGGGTAAAGCGGACGGGACGGTCGGCGGAAATAGTAATGGTGTTACCCTCGGCGGCGACCGGATTCGCTGGGGTTAGATGAATCGATTGGCCGAACGCAAGGATCGGCAATATGAACAGTATGTATCTCATGTGTAAGCAAACACTTCCGGCGTGCGCGCACACGTATCCCGTGGTCGCGCCAGCGATGTCAATCGAAAAAAAAACTAAAGCGTGATGCCTGCCCAGCGATTAGCTACGCTGTGTCCCGCTCGAAGACTCAGATCAAGCGGGAAGTTCAGGACCGGATGGCATCCTGCGGTCCTACACTCCGAACAGTTAGTGCGTGAAGGCGACAACGGTTTCTCACGCCAACCTACGGCCGGGTGCTGCATGCCGTCGTCTCTGGTAGCGAGCCGCGAACTAGTACAACTACTGGAGTTGACGCCTGCGAGTTGCAGGAACAAGCATTTGCGGAGGCGGACGGTCTCCGGGATGGAGGTACAATACGGAAGTTTGGCGATGCGGGCCCTTAGCTCAGCGGTTAGAGCAGAGGACTCATAATCCTTTGGTCGTAGGTTCAAATCCTACAGGGCCCACGAGTTGCTTTCGGGCACATAGGGGCGCGATCACTGATATTCGAAGAGGGCAAGCGGCCTACACAGCGCGGGTTTTTGAGCCGCTACGGGTCGCTTCGCCCGCTCGGAAACACGGCCGCTGACAGCTTAGTTCTTGACATTCATGGTGTCGGAGTTCACGGCCTTCTTACCGGTGACCCCTTCCAGCCCGGCGAGCAGACCTCGATAGTCGTTCTTGTCAGCCTGAAAGGCAAGACCGCCCTTCGTTCCGTGGTCATCCCATGTGAGACCGATGAAGTGCTTCTTGGACTTGGTCAGTGCCATAAGCGCGCCGACTCCCAGTGAGACGGCGGCGAGGCCGATAGCTGCTCCGACGCGCCGGTGAACGTGTGCCAGCGTGGCGTACGGGACCATCAGAGCTACGAACAGTGCAGTCAGTTCTCTAAAAAGCTTCTTCATTTCTCGTTTCAATTAACCTAGAATGCCTTGGTCTTTCCGGTGAGTAAGCACTACCCGAATACGGCACGAAATGTAAGTTGCTCTGGTTGGTGTATCGGGAACTCACTACCCCGGTACTGACAGTCGGAGAGTAGTAGCAGCTCCGGTGATACCGTCGGCTCCTCAGAATGAACGAGAAGGTTCAAATCCTACAGGACCACTATTTGCTCGGGGGCCGATCACCATATCCGAAGAGGGCAAGCGGTCTACACAGCGCGGAGTTTTTGAGCCGCTACGGGTCGCTTTCGCTCGCCGCTCGGAAGCACAGGCCGCGTGCCTCAGGCGGCGGATTTGTTGAGCCGCTGCGGGTGGATTTCGCCTTTCGCAGCGGCGTCTTCGGCGATGCCGCGGGCGCGGCTGGCGTATAGGTAGTCTTCGATTGCGCCAACTGAAAATTCGAACCCAAAGTGGGCCGGATCGAACGGGCGGCGATCTTTCTTGGCGGCGAGGTACAGCATCGAGGCGTGCGAATAGGCTTCGGCCTCGCGTTCGTCACGCTCCTTTTGCAGTTCCGATAATTCGGCTTTGAGCTTCTGCGTGTAGTTGTAAAGCCGGCGCTCCTGAAGCTGCAGATTCAGGAACTGGCGTTCGTAGCCGGTATAGGTTTCAAGTTCGAGCGCTGCCGTGCGGGCGATCGGGTCAAGGTCCTGGACGCGGTCTTTGAATTCGTTCGCTCCTTTTAAATAGAGAGCCGAGATCAGGCTGGGGATGCGGGTGAGACGCCACCAGGCATCGCAGAGAGCCTGCACGATTTCGATCTCACGCGTGCCGACCGGCTTGTACATCTTCTGATAATCAGCGAGCCGGGCGGAGTAAGCGTCGGCATCGTCACCGGGGAGCAGAACGGTTTGCCCGGTAAGTCCGGTCTTCAATGCGTTTTTGCTGGATTTCGCTTTACCGGCTTCGGTCCGAGGACCGCTGCTGAAATGAGCATTGGCGCGGTTGGCTTCGAGCCGTGCTTCGGAGATGGGTTCGGGTTCGGAGACCACAGCAGGGGCGGCGAGCTGGGCTTCTTTGCGGGCTTGCTTCTGGGCTTGGCGCTCGGCGGCGCGACGGAGAGTGCGTGACATGCTCATACGCACGCGAGTTTCGCGCGAGGTCCGTGCGGCGATTAGAAAAACTGGCGGGAAGTGATTGAGATTGTTGGGTCGATTTTTGGAGGATTTTTGTGACGGGTGCAGAGGGCGGCCAGGGAGGCCGCCGCAGGGCACGGCCCTGCCCCACAAAGGGGGAGGGCGCTAGAAGGCGTAGGTAAAGAAGAGATAAGCGATGTTGTAGGAACTGCCTTTGGTTGCCTTTTGAACGAAGCCACCCGGGAAGAGATGACCGTACCCGATACCGCTCGTGAGATAGCTACGGATCTGATACGCTCCGGTTGCTTCCCACTCTTCGCCGATGTGCTTTCCGTCTCGACCCGCCGCATTTCGCACGACTGCATTACCTACTCCGTTGTAAAGCGCGTCGGTTGCGCTGGCGAGATTCAAGTTATGAAATGTAGACCCGAGTGCCAGCTTCCTGGCAGGAACGAAGCTGGCTCCGATTTTCTCGTCCCGCAGGTTCTGGAATCCGAATAAGTCGATGATTCCATACAATCCGTGGTTCGACGGATAGATTTGATCGAAGGTGTTGATTGTGCCATCGTGCGCGTTCTTATCGCCGCTGGCATAGGCATAATCGGCGAAGAGGCGCGGCTTGAATCTGGTTTGGGACCAAGTATAGCCGAGATCGAAATTCATTGCGTATGCAGCGACCGAGTCGATGCCGATGGATCCGTATTGACGCAGCAGGTGGGCTTCGTAGTCGACT
Source organism: uncultured Acidobacteriaceae bacterium (assembly GCA_963795905.1). GTDB lineage: Bacteria > Acidobacteriota > Terriglobia > Bryobacterales > Bryobacteraceae > Bog-105. Next base: position 514,695 of record CAWCJG010000009.1, read on the forward strand.
CCAGCCTTCGCCGGACGTGCTACTCGAACTGCGATGGTCTTGGTATCGCGGCGCGCGGCGAGACCTTGTTCTGTTTTGAGTCCAGCGCCCAAATGCCACAGCACGTAAGGTTCGATGGTCGCTCCCGGTAACACGCGAGAGATGGTTCCATACAGCCCATGTAAGTCATTGCCAGCCTTACTGTGATCAAACGCGCCATCCACAGGGTTCACTACTGCCGCGCTAAATGCCGCAACGTGAACTTTTTTCCAGTCGAAATCCGCCCGAGCGGCGTCGAAGCTCCGAGGGGTGTTGAGCCAGTTCGCGGAGCCGAGAATTCGTTGGTCGCCAAAGTTGAGTTCCTGACGGCCAACGGTTACGCTCCAGTGATTCTTTTCCGCGCTGCCGATCTGAACGAACGCTTGACGTAGATCGAATGTGTCTTGATAGGGGAAGGCGTCTGGAATGGCGTCGTTCCCTAAGACGCGCGAATCTTCCGCCTGGGCGAAAATCCGAAACCACGATACGTGTAGATCCGCATTGAGCTGAAATCGGCTCAGCAGGTATCCCTGGTTGTTATTGGCAGTGTAGGAGGCGCCTTCGTAGCCTTCAGCTCGTATGCGGTATTCGCCGGAGAGCCGAAACCACGATGGCATTTCGACGTTAACCGGCGCGAGGATGCTTCCGTCGGTCGTGGACGGAGCAGATTGGGCACACAACAACGCGGGGGCCATTAAAAAAAGGCACAAATATGGTTTCAATACAAACTAACCTCGATCTTCTTAGGAGAACCCGCTTAGACAGCCTTCGTCAAGCCCTTAGCGGTCGGTTTTCAACTCCATCAAAAGTATGAATCGGAGCCCAACCGAAGGGGCGATTGACGAAGCGCGAGCGCCCCGGTATCGTGACAGACGGACATAGTTCGCGACCAGGGGGAAGAGAGTCAATCAGATGGCAGCTTCAAGCGTTCAGCCGCTCCATTACGGGTTCGGGCCCAATGCAAGCCTTCACGAAAAGCTGAATACGGTCTGGCATGAGCGGGCGCTGCAGGCCTTTATGATCATCGTGTTGGCGCATTGGGGCGAGCACCTGGTGCAGGCGTATCAGATCTACGCGATGCACTGGCCGAGACCGAAGGCGGGCGGCATCCTGGGGCTCTGGTATCCGTGGCTCATCTCGTCCGAGTGGCTGCACTATGGCTACGCGATCGTCATGTTGATTGGTCTTTGGGTGTTGCGGAAGGGGTTTACGGGGGTCTCGTTGAAATGGTGGACCGCCGCCCTGGCGATTCAGTTCTGGCACCACATTGAGCATCTGCTTTTGCTGACGCAGGCAATGATGCATCACAACTTCTGGAACAAACCTGTACCCTTCAGCGTTCTGCAACTGGTGATTCCGCGCGTCGAGTTGCACCTCTTCTATAACTCCATCGTCTTCATTCCTATGGTCATCGGGATGTACTATCACATGTTCCCTCCTGAATCGGAGATGGGGACAGCCAAGTGCTCTTGCGCATGGCAGCCGAAGCCAGAGCCATTGGCCGCTTGATCCGGTCGTGGGCGCTGGCAGCGGCGGTTCTACTCTGCGGATGCCACACGCGAGCATCAGGAAATCTAAGGTTGGAGTCGCGCATGGAGCCAGCTGCTCCCAGAGTTGGTGCTGCCACGGTGGACGTCCAGGTATTCGGGGCGCGGGACGTGCCGATTTCGGATGCCATAGTATCCGTGGAAGCGGATATGAACCATCCCGGCATGAAGCCCGATCTTGCGAATGCGGCATCGATTGGAGATGGTAAGTACAGAGCTCATCTGGATTTCGATATGCCTGGCGACTGGGTTTTAGTAATTACCGCTAGGCGGGCTGACAACACGCACATTGGAAAACAGCAGCATATTACCGTCCGGGACCGATGACGGCCTTCTCGATTCTGAGTCGTCAAACAGCATCGACCTTCTGAAGTGGCCTGTTGCCGGCCGCTTACTGAAATGGCGGCACGGTAGAACTATTCTCCAGATTCCGGTCTTGGCCGTCAGCATCCTGATGATCCTGCACGGCCTGCTTGGCCCGTCGCTCTCACCGAAGAATCTCGCAACAACGTTGACCTGGGTGCATTTTCGAGGAGTGCTGGTGCTCGTACTTTTGTGCGCCGGCAATTTCTTTTGCATGGCGTGTCCCTTCGTGCTGGTCCGGGACCTCGCGCGAAAATTGCACACGCCGCGCCTGAACTGGCCGCGCGCGCTGCGTAACAAGTGGGTCTCGATCGCTCTTTTTGCAGCCGTTCTGTTCGTTTACGAGGCCTACAGCCTGTGGGCGAGCCCATGGTGGACCGCGTGGTTGATCCTCGGGTATTTCGGGACCGCGATGGTGATTGATACGACCTTCAAGCACGCCACGTTTTGCAAATTTATTTGTCCGATCGGGCAGTTCAACTTTGTTGCCGCCACGCTATCGCCGCTGGAAGTGCAAGTACGAAAACGCCGTGTCTGTGACACCTGCCAGACGAGGGATTGCATTCGTGGGCAGCGTTCCCCTTCGAATGCGCTGGTCACGATTCAACGCGGGTGCGAACTGGCGTTGTTTCTGCCGCAGAAGGTCGGGAACATGGACTGCACGTTTTGTTTAGATTGCGTTCACGCCTGTCCGCACGACAATGTCGGAATTCATTCCCGTCTGCCCGGCGAAGAACTTCAGACAACGGTTCGCCGGTCTGGCGTCGGCCGTTTGTTTCAGCGGACTGATATCGGCGCGCTGGCAACTGTCTTTGTGTTCGGCGCGTTGATGAATGCGTTCGGCATGGTGAGCCCAGTGTATGCATTTGAGCGCCGCCTGAGCCAGTTATTCGGCGTAACAAACCAAACCACGATATTTGGAATGGTCTTTCTGTTAGTGGTTGTGGCGGAACCGGTGCTGCTGCTGGGCAGTGCGGCGTTCTTGGCGAAAGCGTGGGCGAAGCTGGACAGCGGAATATTGCGGACGGCGGTGCGCTACAGCTTTGCGATGACGCCATTGGGGTTCGGTCTGTGGCTGGCGCACTACGGATTCCACTTACTGACGGGGCTCTATACGGTCGTACCGCTGACACAAGAAGCGGTCGCCAGCGTTTTTGGCAAAGCCCTGCTGGGAGGTCCAGCGTGGACACTGGTTGGCTTGCCCCTCCATATCGTCAAGCCAATTCAGTACGGTCTGCTGAGTCTCGGGTTCTTGGGATCTCTCGGGATGACTTATTTTTACTCCGAGGAAGACGCAGGCGTCACATGGTGGAAGGCGTTTGTACCGTGGGCAGCGGTGATTCTTATTCTGTTCGCGTCTGGAATGTGGCTATTCACGCAACCGATGGATATGCGGGCCACCTTCCTCGAATAGCCGCGCCATGAGCCGATTCACGCGGATTCTTTTTGGGATCGTACTGCTCGCCTCAGCGCGTCCGGCAAGGGCCCACAACGGGCCGCCTTTCCCGATGTTTTCCGACCGCCCGGTCGGGCCCTGCATGGTTTCCTTGTGGACCCACCCCGATGTCGGCACGGGGACCTTCTTTGTCGTGGTCAGTCCCGTGCCTGGGAAAAGCATTCCGAAAGACATGCGGTACGAGATCGGCGTGTTTCCGAAGACGGGCCGGTTGCAGGAGAAATTCTATTGGACGACGCCGGAAGAAGAGAACGGTCAGATTCACTACTATGCGTGGGCATCGTTCGACAAGCAGGAATTGTGGCATGTCAATCTGTACCTGCGAAGCGCCGAGTGGAACGGGCAGACGTCGGGCGACGTGGAAGTCACGCCTACGGGATTTGGGCAGTGGGACCTGCTCTTCTTTGCGCTTCCGTTCCTGGGCATTGGATTTCTGTGGTTTACGGGGATGAAGCGGAAACGGCAGAGGCGCTTGCGCAGTACCACCGTGGCGCGCTGATTTTACATCCAGTCGACCAATCAGGAGCGCATTCGGGGAGTATTTTCGATGCTGGTGTGAAGTATGTCAACCCGCTAAAATCAAGGACATGGGCATGGATAAGGCGATCCGGCGTTACACGAATTTTGAGGATGCCAAAGCCGATGAGTACCGTTATTGGCAGAGTCGACCAGTGTGTGAGCGGCTGGCCGCAGCGGCGGAGCTATCGTTGACACAATTCCAATGGAAGGAACCCGAGCGCCATGCTGAGTCCAGACTTCAAAGAACTCTTGTCCGCATTCAACGAACATGGGGTTAAATACCTGGTGGTGGGCGGCTACGCAGTGGCGGTCCATGCGCAGCCTCGCGCGACCAAAGATCTTGATCTTTTTGTGAGGCCCGATCCTGAAAACGGGAAGGCCATCTACGCGGCCTTAGCAAAATTTGGCGCACCGCTTGCGGGACTTACGCCCGACGACTTGATCGACCCGGCCGCATTTTTTCGCATCGGCTCCGCGCCCCAGATGATCGAGATTCTGCCCAAGATTTCCGGTGTCGAATTTGATGCGGCCTGGTCTCGACGGATCGAAGAACTCATAGACGAGAATAGCGGGCTTAGAATCTTCGTTATCTCCGCAGAGGACTTTATCATTAACAAACTCGCATCCGGCAGGCTGCAGGACCTCGCGGATGCTGAAGCCGTCAGGAGCGCGCAACGCTTGCCGCCGAAGCAGTGAACTTGCGGCTGACCTTCGAACTCCTCTCGTATCATAATGGGTTCGGAGTAATCCTAGAATCAACTGTTACCCTCCACAAATAGTAATACAGAGAACCCCTAACTTAGTCCATTACAGTACCCGCCCAATTACGGCATAAGTGCGGTTATTTGTACATATTTCCGCTTTTTACTTTGCTAAATGCGGCTGGGCATGTTACGACAGAAGAACAACTCTAATTTTGTGTCCGGTGGAGGGAATGATGGCGGCCAGTTTGGCGCAGCAGGAAGGTATTCTTCCTTATCTAGGTGATAAGGTCCTACTTACTGAGGATCTCGATACTCTGAAGACGCGCTTTCGCGAGGCGAGCCCTTTTCCTCACCTCGTATTGGATAATCTGTTCCCCGACTCACTCCTCCGGCAACTGTTATCGGAGATCAACTTCGTCGGCTCATGGATCAAGCACGATCAGGAAGAGCTGCAGCAGGACACTATGAAGTCAGTGGTCGAGCTCGGCGAAGCGGGGTCCCAGCTTACGTCGATCCTGCACTCCGCGCCATTTCTGTATCTGCTTTCCGAGATTAGTGGTATTTGGAATTTGCTGCCGGACCCTTACTTACAGGGCGCCGGTTATCACGTGATCAAGCAGGGCGGCCACTTTGCCGTCCATCTCGACCGCAATGTCGCCTATGATTTGGGTCTGTTCCGCCGCCTGGCCCTGATCATTTACCTGAACGACAACTGGAAGTCCCAATACGGGGGGCAATTCGAGCTCTGGAATTCGGAAGGAACAAAGTGCGAGAAAGCGATCGTTCCGGCTTTCAATCGGACGGTGATCTTTCAAGTGGAGGGCGCGTATCACGGGGTCACGAACCCGATCGCGCATCCGGGCGGAATGTCGCGCAAATCGTTCATGGCGTACTATCACACGGGCGGAGACGCTGGCGCGCAAAAGCTGACGGCCCACTCCTCCGAATATGCGCCGAGCTTTTATCAAAAAAGCAGTGCGGGTAAACGCGTGAAGCGAGTCATTCGCGACATCACGCCTCCCATTCTGACCCGGCTCGTGCGCGGGTTGTCTTCGCGATAATGAGTTAGTAGCGAGTAGGCAAGCACTGGGCCGCGGCTGGGCCGAGCGGGGCATTCTGCCTCATTCCTTCGTAGTTCCGTTATGCAGTGTACGGTTTATGGGGTCAGGCGTGCCGATGACCCCGGGCTGGGCATTATGCCGCGCCCGCGCGGAGGCGATTGGCTCATCGACGAGATCCAGTCGCTCCGGGATAAAGGCGTGCAATCCGTGGTTAAAAGCAGCCTTGACAGCCGATCATCCACCAAACCGCAATCAGCGATCCTGACGAGAGCAACTGCCATGTCTATGCGGCCTCCGTAATGTGTAGAACCTGGAAAGTAGGCGTACAAAACAACATAGTTCCGCGATAGTCTCGAAGACTCAACGATTCTGTCTTAGCGGCGAGTCGGTCGCCAGATCGTCACTTCCCCGTATCGCGATCTATGAAGCCGCCGTGCGCCCAGGTTCCGAATCGCTCGTCAGTCATCGCGGATCGATCCGTTGAGAATGTGCGCGAACGGGACGAGGCCCGCCTTCTGAAGAGTCTCGCGTGATGCGACGTTGCCGGGATTGCAGCGGGCACACGGGATACTACCCAGCGCGTACGCATGGCGTTTGAGCTCCTGGACTAGATACGACCCAAACCCGTGGCGCCTGAATGGTTCGGCAGTCTCCATGTAGATGTCGGTGTACGGCACGTTGTAGTGAAACATGAGGCCGCCGGTGGCTACGGTCGCGCCGTCCAGTAAAAGCTGATATTCTGCCCCGCCTTGTCGCTGAGCAATAGCGTTCCAGATTTCCTGATCAGACGTCACTTGCTGAAGGGTTGTGCCATTCGCCGGCAGCGCAGTCGTGATTGCGTCGCGAAAGACAATCTTCTCGCTCCAGATGTCGCGCGCGTATGTATGCAACATCACCGCCAACAGGACGTCGCTCGACTGGATCTCCATAAAGCGCGCGTTGCTGGCAGTAAGCAGGGCCTCGAACAGCTCGAATGAGTGTGCCTGGTGCTCGGGTAGCACGTAGAACTCGAAGATGGAGGGCTTGTCCTTCCAAGGGCCTGCCATAGCGATCGAACCGAAACCGGCGGGGACGCCGTCGACATTCAACATGTAGGTCACTGTCCAGCCGTCACGGCGGTGAATCGAGTCGTGCACGATCTGGCAATTCATCTCCTGGCGATAGCGAACGCGTAGCGGAAGGACGGCGTCTGCCGTCGAGGTTGTGGCCAAGGCAAGCATAGGGCGCTCAAGCACAGTCCAGCATAGACGTTGCTCCTGTCGAAGGCAATGTCGCGACCTTATCGGGCGCTGTCATCCCCGAACGGAAAACCCGAACGTCGCGCGTGATGAATGTTGACTACTTGTGCCTGCGCAGTCCGGCAGCGTAGAGGAACAGTTACAATCTAGAGCTGAGATAGGCTAACAAATAGTAGGCCGTCAGCCGCGGGTGACCGGGAAGAATCTCGTAGGAGCGGAATTGTCGGACGCATCGGCTCAACCCAATACGTGGCGAGCCTTCTTTTCCCCAGTTGAGAAGATCTTCAGAGGATCGATACCCGCGAGGATGAATGCAAATCTCTGATCGCCGGGTTGTTGTTGCGCAATTTTTTTCGCCAAGACAGCCCCGCAGCAATTGGAATGCTAGCGAGGCACAAAACTAGCGCTGCCGGTTCCGGAACACTCGCGGGCGCGCCGATGAGCGACCCGGTCACGAGATCGACCGTGGCATAGGATATCTCACCATTACTAAGTTGGCCGGTGCTGTTGGTGAGGTCCAGCCCCACGACTCCACCCGTGTCCGTTAGGAACATTACCGGATCGAGGTACAAAAGCTCGAAAGCAGTACCATTCGGGTCACGACCGCGGAACGCATTGAGCCTTTCCGTTTGACCGCCATTCGCGCCGCCGAAGGTGTAGAACTGCAACGACGAAAACGGATCCGAAGGCTTGTAAGTAAAATCGGGCAGGACGCTGCCGCCACTAACAACTATTCCGTATTGCGTTAATCCCGTCGACGGAACGGGTACGTCCGCGTCCAGGACGAATGAACCTGTCAGCGAACTTCCGTCACTTAGCGTGACGTCAGACAGCGTCCAGACAATCGGGCTGGCTTTGCCGCCAGATCTGCAAAACACGCAAAAAACTGCGAGAGATAGCAGGCGAGCAGATGTTTTTGTCACCCCTTCAGTCTCACCTACGTCTTAGCCCGGCGCAACGGTAGTCTTCATGGTTTCGCGCGCCAGTGTGTAATCGGTCACACAGGATTGGGTTCCGAAAGATCGGTAGTTCATGTGTAGTCCGGCAGCGTAGAGGAATGATCTGCGTCAGCTCCGACACGGATTAACAAACCCTTGGCCGCATTGGGCGATCGATCTATGGAGCCGATGGGCTCCGCCGGTTACTCCAAGTACTTCTTATTCCTCACTGTGAGGCGTAGTCATTCATAGCGTAGGGAAATCGCCGGATCTATCCGTGTTGCGCGCCGTGCAGGGACGTAGCATGCGATTACCGCAACCGCGCAGAACATAGTCCCGACTCCGATAAATGTCAGGGGATCAGTAGGCGGCACTTCGAAAAGCAACGTGCGGATCCAACGCGTCAAGACCAACGCGCAGACAGATCCCAGCGTGATTCCGGTGAGCCATAGCGTCATCCCTTGCCGCAAGATCAGACTCACAACCGACCCGCTCTGGGCGCCCAGCGCCATACGGATACCAATTTCGGCTGTTCTCTCTTGCACCGAATACGCCATCAACCCGTACAGTCCCAGGACCGAAAGAAACATCGAAATCGCCCCGAACACAGTCAGAACCGCCGTTTGGAAACGCCGTCCGGCACTCGCTTCGGATACCAATTGGGCCATCGTGCGCACGCTGGCTACCGCCAAAGCTGGATCCATGTTTCGCAGGACACTACGGAACTCCGAAGCGGTCTGCTCCGGAGGCCGTGCCGTCCGCACCACGACAGCGACCGCCCCTGTCGGAACTTGCCACAACGGTAAGTAGAACTGCATCGGTGGAGTCGCATCCAGCTCGCGCATCCGGGCATCTGCTACAACGCCCACGATAGTCCGCCAGCCACTGGTGTGTACACGTCTGCCCAGAGCGGATCGTCCGGGGAAATATTGTCGTTCGAAGCTCCGGCTCACAATAATGACAGGCATTCGCCCGGTCGTGTCGCCTTCATCGAAATCTCTGCCCTCCAGAAGTGGCATTCCCATGGCCGCAAAGTATCGCGGTGTCACCAAACGGCTTTCGAACGACGTGGTCTGATCGAAGGGATAACCCTCCACTTCGATCTGACTGATCGATTCGCCACCGCCGAGGGGGACGTGGTCTACGGCGGCCGCTTCCTGCACACCGGGCAGGCTTCGCGTCCGGTCCAGAAGCGTATGGAAGAATTCGCTCTGCCGCTGAGGCTGGCTGTATCGTCCATCGAGTTGAACTCCGGCCGTCACAGTGGATAGCGACGTAAATCCCTTATCGACGGACCGCAAGTTCAAGAAGCTATGAATCAACAGCCCCGAGCCAATCAATAGGACGATAGTGAGCGCCATCTCGGCGACAATCAGCCCGTTTCGCAATCGACTCGCGCCGCCCTTGATGCTGCGAGTGGCTGAACTCTTAATGGTCTCGTTCAAATTGCATCGCGAAACGGACCATGCAGGAAATAATCCCGCGAGGATTGCGCTCGCCAGTGAAACGCAAATTGTGAATAGCAACACTCGTCCATCGATGGAGGTCTCGTCAAGTCGTGGGATGTGAGCCGGATGGAACTTCACCACGAGCCGCACGGTCCAGAAAGCTGCCATTATGCCGAGAAGGCCGCCAGCTAGCGCCACGCACAAAGACTCCGTCAGCAGTTGACGAATCAAGCGCAGGCGGGAAGCTCCCAGCGCGGCACGTACGTTCATCTCCTGCACCCTCCCGCCGGCACGGGCAAGGGCAAGACCGGCGACGTTTGAGCATGCAATCAGCAGCACCAACAATACCGCCGCCATGAAGATTAGCAAAGGGCGTCGCGAACCACCCGTAATTTCCTGGTCGAACGCGCGGACTACCCCCGCAGCCTTCTGATGCTGTTGTTGGAACGGAGGAGGAAACCGCGCGGTAATAGTGGCGATTTCGGCCTGTGCCTGTCGTAGGCTCACTCCCGGCCGCAACCGTCCGATCGCGTTGCCCGGATCGTCATCACGCGAGGCCCGCTCTTGCGGGCTCATTATCCAAGGCACCCAGAGATCAGTCGTCGTTCCCATGGTGTCAAAGTTCTCCGTATCGTGGGGGAAAGCGAACCCGGGTTGCATCACTCCGATAATTCGATACGGCTGCGCGTCAAGCAGCAGTTCCTTCCCTAGCACGTGAGGATTGCTGCCGAACCGCGATCGCCAGAGCGAATTGCTTATGACCACCACTCGTCCTTGTCCCGGTTGAGTGTCGGAATGATTTACGGTCCGGCCGAGTACAGGGTGAACGCGGAGCACACGAAAGAAATCCGCAGTGACACGCGATCCGCTGGCGCGGAACGCAGAATCACCCAGCGAAGCATTCAACCCACCAGTGGTAAACATTGCCATGTCGGCAAACGAGTGGCTCTCTTTTTGCCAGGTGAAAAAATCGCCGTTTACAGGCCCCCACGCTTCCAGCGGAGCGTTGGGAATGCCCGGTATGGGTTCGTACAAGAATACGAGCTGCTCCGGCTCGGAATAAGGTAAATCGCGGAGCAAAACAGCGTTTACCAGGCTGAATACCGCCGTGGTCGCGCCAATGCCCAAAGCCAATGTCAAGACGGCCAGGCCCGCAAAACTCGGGCTTCTGCGCAGCAGCCGCAGACCGTACCAAACATCCGCGAAGAAGGACTCTAGCAGGCCTACACCGCGCGCGTCCCGGCAAGAGTCCTTCATCTGCTCGACGCTTCCGAATTCTCGCCGAGCTTGCAGCTCCGCGTCGCCGGGCGCCATACCGCGGCGTATTAGGTCAGTGGCGTAGGCGCGCATGTGGAACCGCAGTTCCTCATCCATCTCGCGCTCCATAACTCGCCGCTGTAGAGTAGCTCGAAGCCACGGACGGAACCGTTTGATCACGCTCCCTCCGGAGTAGCGCGCAAGACGGCTCCGATGGCGTCGGACATTGTGTCCCAATATTCCGTTTCCGCCCGCAGCGCTTTTCGGCCGGATGGCGTCAGGCGGTAATACTTCGCCCTGCGGTTGTTCTCGGATTCGCCCCACTGACTGTCAATCCAGCCCTGGCTCTCCAACCGGTACAAGGCAGGGTACAGCGATCCCTGTTGAATTTCCAAACGGTCCGCAGAGATCTGCTTGATGCGTAGTAGGACACCATACCCATGCAGTGGACCTAGCGACACAGCTTTAAGAATGAGCAGATCAAGCGTCCCCTGTAAGAGATCGAATTTTTTCTTCATCGCTGTTTTAAACTCTCCTAGACCGCCAAGGAGAGCATATCAGAATGGCAGAGGATCCTTATTGACCGCAGAGGAAGCCGCTGAATTGGATCTCACCCAGGAAGAAGCGATCTGCCCTGCTTTAGGGCTGCGATTTCTATCGTTTCCGATTCCGGACCGCTCGACCCCGCTGGATCACAACGCGTGTGCGCACTTCATACGCCAACTCGCCAAGCTGTATACAGGCGGCGACAAGATCGTGATTCACTGCCGCGGCGGGATCGGACGTGCTTCTCTGATTGCGGCGGGCGTGTTGATCGCGACGGGGTTCCCGGCTTCCGAAGCATTGTTAACAATTGCAGCCTGTCGCGGCTGCACCGTTCCCGACACTCCCGAGCAGGCAGAATGGGTCGCCCAATTCGCGAAAGAGCTTGATTAAGCGCCGGTGGCGGCTACACGCCGGTAGACAGGTGTGAAGCCGAGAGAGCGCGCGACGTTGAGGATTTTATCCAGATTCAGATCGATCGTCGCGCCGGCTTTTTGTGTCACTTCGTCTTCAATTGGGAGATCGAAATCATCTGCGCCATATAACAACCCCTCAGCGCGCGTTCATTCTGAGTAAGTACGGACGTGCGAATCCGGGGAACGTTATCCAGATAAATGCGACGATCGCGAGATGCCGCAGATATTCTTGCGTGCCGATTTCGATTCCGCCTAGCGTCGTGAAATACGGTTTATAAGTCCAGCAGAGAAAGCTGGCCAGTCCGCCGGTCTCGTCTTGAAACTGCCGGGTCCGCTCTAGGTGTTCCAGCCGCTCCTCGATTGTTTCATCGAATCCGACGACCATGGTCGCGGTTGTGCTTCAATCCGGCGTCCACAATGGCCCGCTGTGCTTCGAAATACTGCGGCGACCGTGTACTTGAATTTGCTGTGGCGGGAGCGGAAGTTCTCCGTCAGGATCTCCGAGCCGCCGCCCGTGATCCAGCGCACACCCGACTGCTTTGAATCGCTCCGCTGCGGCTCGAAAGTCGAGTTTGGCGTGATCGGCCAGATACATGAACTCGGCGACCGTCAGAGCATAGAACTCAAGCGCGTTCCCGTAATGCTCCCGAATGGCCGCGAACAGATCGCAATAATAACTCAGCGGCAGATGCGGATTAAAGCCGCCGTTAAACGCCGACCAGATCGCCGCCGAAGCGCCAGCAGCTCATCGATTTTCCCGAACACAGCCTCGCGGCTGAGCACATAGCCTTCAGCCTGGCCCGGCAATCGATAGAACGCGCAGTAATCGCACTGCGCGACACAGACGTTCGTGTAATTGATAATGCGCATCACGAGATAAGTGCATTCCCGTGGATCGTGAAAACGCGCGCGTACTATCGAAGCCAGACGCTGCAGCTCGGAATCGCTCGCGCAGGTCCAGAGTGTGTGCGCATCCTGAGTGCCGATACGCTCACCCGCTTCGACCTTGCGCCCGATCTCTGCCAGGCTGGCTTTCTCTTTTATACGATTCGGTTCCAGGGCCGCTGACACGTTCCCATTATCGGATGCGCGCTGCCGGGACGCGGTTTTAAGACCAAGCGGGCGGCATACCCGCGAGTGCCATCCTGATGAGATGGCCGTTGGGCTCGACTTTGGGACGACAAACAGCTCCGTCGCGATTGCCAGCCACGCCGGGGTGCGCGTCACTGCATTTCCGTTCGGGAGTGGTTTTACGGAATCCTTCCGCTCGCTGCTCTATCTGAAACTGCTGCGGGAAGGCCATCGCCGGACGATCAAGAGTTGGAGCGGACCGCATGCAATCGAAGAATACTTGCAAACGGACGAACAGGGGCGGCTGGTGCAGTCGCTCAAGTCCTTTCTGACTAGCCGTGGGCTCCAGACAACCGAGGTGTTCGGGCGCCGCATGAAGCTGGAGGATCTCATTGCGCGCATTCTGCGGGACCTGCGTGAGGCTGCCGGCAGGAGCCTGGGGTCTGAGATCACCACAGCCGTTGTGGGGCGGCCGGTGCGCTTTGTCGGCGCGGAGACCGAAGCCGATAACGACTACGCGATCGGCCGTTTGAAAGATGCTTTGCAAACCGCCGGGTTTGAAGACGTCCGCTTCGAGTTCGAGCCCGTGGCTGCAGCGTACCACTACGAAAGCACGCTCGATCACGACGAACTCGTGCTGATCGGCGATTTCGGCGGAGGGACCAGCGATTTCACGCTACTTCACGCAGGACCGTCGCAGCGTAAGGCAGCGTCGAGCAAGCGCGTGATTGGCACTGAGGGCGTCGGCATTGCGGGCGATTCCTTCGATGCGCGGATCATCCGCCACCTGGTCTCGCCGGCGCTCGGGGCCGGTTCCGAAATGGATTCGAGCGGCAAACGGCTACCCGTCCCCAACTGGGTCTATTTCAAGCTGGAGCGCTGGCATCACCTGTCGTTCCTGAAGTCGGCTGAAACGCTCAATATGCTTCAGAGCGTGGCGGCGCAGGCGCTGGAGCCGGAGAAGATCGAGGGGCTCCTGTACCTGGTGCAGCACGATTTGGGGTACCACTTGCATCGCGCCGTGCAGCAAACCAAAGTCGACTTATCGAGTCAGGATACGGCCGAGTTTCAGTTCAAAGATGGCGATGTGCGATTGCGCGAGCGAGTCACGCGCAGCGATTTTGAGGGCTGGATTTCCGAGGAATTGGCGCAGATTGAGAACGCGGTGGATGCTTTGTTGCGGAAAACGGGAACCAATACGCAAGACGTGGACGTTGTCTTCCTTACCGGCGGATCGTCGTTCGTGCCCGCCGTAAGGCGGATCTTTGAATCCCGCTTCGGCGCGGAACGCATCCGCACGGGAGATGAGTTCACATCAGTCGCGCGAGGTCTGGCCATTGAGGGGCTGGAAGGGATGTAAACGCGTCGGCTATTATGAAAAGAGCCGAGCAAGCGGGAGTAACTCAATGGTAGAGTCACAGCCTTCCAAGCTGTTGGTTGCGAGTTCGATTCTCGTCTCCCGCTCCATCTTTTCAACAACATAGAAGACTCCGCAGTTCACGTCTCGTCCGTGTTCGTTCCCTCAAGCTTGCGTGCGTTCGGGATGTGGAGATGACCTCGACTTGTGAGAATGTGAATATGACGAGGGCCGTCTCGGGCCAAGTCCCAAACATTCGTCTGAAAATACAGTTTGCCGCGAACATAGGCTTCTTAATTTTCAGTTTGATCCGCCCCGCTTTTCTCTGTTCCGAAGGCCTGCGTGCGCCGTCTGAAGTGGGCGGGAATATCGATCATCTTTCGGCAGGGGAACTTGCCTTGCAATCAGGCAAACTGGCGGAGGCGCGCGTCGAACTGGAAGCGGCGATACAAGAGCAACCAACGAATGCCGACGCTTATCTTCAGCTTGGGCTATTGCTGGGTTTGTCAGGTGAGCCGAATGCGGCCGCTGCGGAGTTTCAGAGGTGCCTGCGAATCAATCCAGCATCGCCTGATGCGCATTACAACCTGGGCCTAACGAAGATCGCCGACCGCTACGGAAAAGTTGATTGGCAAGGCGCAATGGCGGAGTTTCGTGCAGCAATTCGACTGCGTCCTGATTATGCCAAAGCGCACCAAAGCTTGGGCTCTGCGCTAGTTGAAGCAGGCGCTCTCGATGCGGCGATTAGTGAGTTTCGCACTGCAACGAAATTAGATCCCAATTCAGCGGAAGATCACCTGGATCTTGCAAACGCCCTGAAGCAGGCGGGGCAAAAAACCGAGGCATTGTCTGAATATCAGGAAGCACTTCGGCTGCGTCCAGGTTACTCGGATGCCGAGGTGGGCTGGGGGATCTTGTTGACGGAAGATGCACCGGATACAGCCGCGTTGAACGAGGCGATAGAACATTTTCGCCGGGCCTTGAAGAACAATCCCGATGACTTGAAGGCGCAATATCGACTCGCGGTGGCGCTGAAACAGCAAGGGAGCGAAGCGGAGGCGAGCATCGCTCTCCGTGAGGCACACGATCTTGCTACCCGGCAGCAAGAAAGCATGCGGTGCACACGTTTGAGCAATGAGGGCTTGGATGCCGCGCATCGCGGTGACCAGATTACGGCAGCGCGAACGCTGAAAGAAGCGGTCGAACTCAAGCCCGATGTCGCGATTGCGCATTACAACTTGGGACTCGTCCTGGCCGATGCCGGTCAGCTCGCCCGGGGCGTCACCCAAGTTATTGAGGCGATATCGTTATCGCCTTCGGACCCTCGATTTTACGCTACTCTTGGGCGCATGTTGTCACTGCAAGGAGATCCTGTCAAATCACGGCGCGCATTTGAACGCGCATGCAAATTAGATCCCAGTAACAAGCCTGTGTGTGCAGACTTTGAAAGAGCTCGCGAGACGAATCTGCCGCATGAAGCAAAGGCCGGTAACGGGGCATATGATTTCGGCGCGCCTGCCGATACGGCCGATCAGCACTTCGCCTACGGAACCGTTCTCGCAGGCCGCGGAGAGTGGATCGGAGCCGCGGGCGAGTGGTTGCGAACTCTTGCATTGCGGCCCAATGACGTGAGTGCCCGCAACAATCTCGCCATCGCCTACTCACACCTCGGCCAAGACGAGAAAGCCGACATCGAATTCCACAAAGCCCTAGAAGTCGCGCCCGAATCGGCCGATGCACATTTTGGTTTGGCGGTCTTGGCGCTGGAACATAAAGACAGCGCAGAAGCCGTTGGCGAACTGAAGCAGGTGATCCGCATCCGTCCGGGCGACGCCAAAGCCCAGAAGCTGTTGTCTTTAGCCCTCAGTCAACCGAAGTAAGCCAAGCTTGCGTCAGTTTTGCGAACCCCGAGATAAGCCGATCGACCTTTGACCCAGATGCCGGGGGGCGCTGGTCGTGCCCTCGATGGCGCGTAACGGCGGTAACGCCTGTGAATTATCTTTTCGCGAAAGCAAGTAGCGTCTGCCGGGAACGGCGGCAAACTGGATGACATTGCCGTCGACTTTCGTTTCAACCTGACGGCCGGAATCCACGACAGACACCGGTTCACCGGGCCAGGGATTTCGGAATCGTACGGTTCCAGCGGATCCAGATTCAAAAATCACGGGACCGATTACGCCGCTTCTAACTTCGACGCTGACCTTGCCCCGATGCTGCACAAATACGGTTCCTTGCGCGTCCCAGTCGCGAGGCCACGCGGGGGCAATTCGGATGAGGCCGTCGTAACTTTGTACAAGAGATTCGTTCAGTGCCGCGGTGAGGACGCCGATCTGCTCGACATAAAATTCGGGGCCTACAAAATGGGCGAGCCCGGATGGATACGCCTGATATTTCTTAGTGAGTTCGATCAGAGTGGTCTTCATCTCGTCTGACTGGCCGAGGCGTGCCGCCTGTAACGGGTCTAAGCTCCAATCGTTCTGCATTTTGTTTGGGCGCGCTTTGAATGTCCGAACAGCGAGATCGTGTAGCGGCCCTTGATCCGATAGAAGACCGTATGGCCATACGGGTTCCAGGCCCAGATTTTCCGTGTTGTGTACCTCGGCATCCTGCTGCCAAGATTGTGCAAGCACATCATCACCACCGGCATCGGCGCTTTGCGTCAACTGCTGTTTCAAGGTGGCCATGTCTGTTCGTGGGAAATCAGGAAGTTGTTTCAGCGCGAGCCGCGCTTCATTGGCCAGGTCTGCATCGCGTCCCAGAATACGACTTGCCTCAATCAGCTCGGGTAGCAGAGTTCGCATGGCGCAGATATCAGTGATCGGGTCCTTCACATCCCATTGGTTCTCATGTGCATTGGAAGGAGATGTATGGCGCCGCCCGTCGCTTTCCGGTTTGCTGTACGCAAGCAGGAAGCGTGTGGCCGCGGCCATCACCGGGTAATTCGCGGCAAGAAACGCCCGATCATCGGTCGCCAGGTATTGTTGCCAAATCCAGAATGAAACCTCGGCCCCGGTGGAAAGAGTCCGCGCGTTGTAATACGGCTTCGAAGCACTATCACAGTTAAGACCGGGCGTCTTCATCCATGTCTCGTTTTCGATGCCCTGCCCGTTGAAGCGCATGGTTTCGGGAACGCACGCTCCAGGCAAGTCGCGCATTCGATCGCGGGTCCAACGCTCTATGTTTGGCAGGTTCTCGCGGTACAGACGAAAGTACGGTGCATTCTCTTCGAAGAGGCCACTGCTCAGGTTTGCAGCCACTTGCATTCGAAGGTTCCAGTGCCAGTAGGCGGAGGAATCCCATTGATGGTGATCTCCGGCTGATGAGAAAAGATCCGCGATACCGGCTTGCGATCCAGGATATGGGTCGCCTCGCTCCGCTGCCGCCGTAAAGAGATAAATAGCTCGTAAGTTCTCCATGTATTCTGCCGTGCCGTCGCGCGAACTGAGCTGAAAGAGGGCAGCGCGGTTCCAGAAGTTACTCCACCACGCCCGATGCTCAAGTGGCGATATCTTTCTTGCTTCGGCAAACATGGAATCCGCGGTTGCCAGCGAATCGCCGCCGTCCCAGTGAGGCGCCGCAATGAGGACACGATAAGCGCCATCAGGGTTTGGCAGAAACGACAAGCGGGCGGTGAGTGAGCTATCTTTTTCCCAATGCGCATCGCGACCAATTACCTGGACGGCAGCAAGGGAGCCGAAACGTTGGCCTGATGCGCCCTGGACAGCGTTATCCGTCCATGTCTCAGACGATGGCGGCTGTTCGTTGGTTCAGCGCGATGACGGGTTTGCGCGGCGCCCATAACTTGAGCAAGACGGTCTGCGTCGTGGAGGGATCGGCGCCTTTCACATCGACGATGACCACGTCAGTCGCTGGTTCCACATAGACCGTTGCGGTCATCCCGTTTCCCGAGGCCGTGAACTCGCCGTTATACAAACTGACGCGGCCCGAATAATTCTGTGCCGAGTTGATGCGCTCAAGCCCAGGGAATGCGATTTGCCCGGGAGAGAGCCGCCCGGGAAATGTATCCTCGCGGTTTAGTTGAAGCGTAAGACCATCGGCCGCCCAAACGGCGAGCGCCCAGTCTCCCATTGCCGAGAGGCATGGCCTGCTCAGGTTTTACGTTCGGGCGCTCGAGGACGATATCCGATCGCTCGATAACACTCTTCGCGTCATCCGCAAAGGCGGTCATGGCGGCGAAGGCCAGCGCAGCGCCAACCCAGGTTTTCTTCACTTCGACTCGTCCTTTTCCGATGACTCGTCTTCTCTCAACCGTATCGGTACTCTGCCGCTTTCGATTTGTCTCTTCTGTTGCGCTTGCGTCTCCCGATGCAGTTCGAATTCCTGCTTAGCCAAGGCTGGCTGCCCGGATCGCTCATAGAGTTGCGCCAGGCGGTAATGTGCTTCCGGCCACGGCCCTGCGCATTTGAGAGCGGCCTGATATTCGGAAATTGCGGTAGACAGGGATCCATTTTGTGCGTAGATCTCCGCCAATTGAAAATGCGCCTCCGCCAAGGAAGGATCCAGTTGTATTGCGGCTTTGAGTTCATCCTCGATGCGGTCCACCGGATCGCCTTGAGCAACCAAAGCACGACTGAGAGCATAGTGCGCCCACGCATTTTGTGGCGACGTTCGCAACAGAGACTTAAGGACGGTTATGCAGCGGGCTACGCCAGCGGGATCGGCAGCATGCATCGTAATGGCGAGAAAGGCAAACGGCGCAGTTGCATCGGGAGCGGAAACTGCCGCATCGATGAATCCATTGAGAGCTTCCCGGATTTGGCCGCGTTGGAATTGTGTTGCGGCGATTCCCAAGCGACCGAATAGACCGGTGCTGCCCGGTCCCTTGGCGGCTCTGCTAAATACGGTTTCGGCCGAGCCGAGATCACCGGCCAGCAGCAGCGCCACTCCCTGCGCGAAGAAAGATGAGTTGTCGGGACTGCTCACGGCGGCCGCTCGAAACTGCTCCGCTGCGGCCGCGAGTTGCCCGTCGCCCTCATAGGCCAGGCCGAGCAAGTCGTGGTTGCAATAGTCGTTCTGCGAGGCCACGAGTTCCTGGAGCAAGGCCACCGCTCGCGTGAAATCGCCGTGTTGCATCGCTTCGATCGCTGGTTGGTCTGATCTTCTTGCGTGATTCCACAACGGACGTAATGCGGATACCTGAAGATCGGCGAGCAACTGAAAGAATTCCGTGCGGCTCTTTGTTTCAGCGGACGCGGAGTATCCGCCCGGGTCGATTGTGCCGCGAATACCGGCCGACTTCAAGCCCGTATTCGGGTCATCGAAGGTGCCCAACTGTGGTTGTTGGATCAGCAGCGCGACCGGGATGAGGAAGAGCAACATAAAGCTAGCGTTCGAGGGAGCGGAGCGCTTGCGTGAATTCGGTATTGTCCGGATGACGGGCGAGAAAGCTCTTGAGAACTTCTTGCGCTTTCTCAAGTTGCCCTTGTTGCTGATAGACGGCGGCGATGTTTAGAAACGGGCGGTCATAGTCGGGCGCGATCCGGATACAGCGTTGGAAGTAGTCGGCAGCCTGTGACATTTTCTGCAGGCGAAGGAAAACCACACCCAGGTTATTCAAGGTCACCGGATCGCCCGGGCGCAATTCCTCCGCGCGGGTGAGTTCCGCACGCGCATCCTCAAACTTATTCTGGCCGGCCAGTAGCATTCCAAGCGCGAAGTGAAACTCCGGTTCGTTCGGATCGACCGCGAGCGCATTCTGAATCGCCTGGATCGCCTTGTCTATATCGCCATTCCCGCGATCGATCATGACGATGTTTTGCAAGGCCAACAGATGGTTTGGCTTCACTCGCAAGGCCGATTCGAAGTACTGATAGGCGGCCGAGTAGTCCCCTTGCTTTCCGGCAACGACGCCCAGGTTTGTCAGTGCGTCCGCATCTTGCGGATCGATCGCCACGGCCCGCTCCAGACTGGCTTTCGCCTGCTGAAGCATCTGCTTGTTCAAGTAGATAGTGCCGATGTTGTAATGTGCCGGAGCATAGTCCGGATTTCGCGTGAGCGAAGCCTGAAAACAAGTAAGAGCTGCATCCGGATAGTCGTTTTGGATGAATGCAATGCCGTATGTAAAGAAATTTCGCCGCGGCGGATCGCCGTGGAAAGTGCCGGGAAACGGCAGCGCTCGCGCGAGCCTTGCTTCCGCTGTGGATGGTTCAGATTTAAAGTCTGCCAGCAGACTTCGAGCGTCCGTAAGGCCTATATCTATTTTGAATATCTGCTGACGCGCGTCCATGGATAGAAGCGTCGGCGTTTCCACATCGCGCCTGCGATCGAACAAATAGCGCAATAGGATTCCATACATACCCGCGACCGCTTTGTCAGCTTGTAAGACGGCGAACGGGAAGCTGTTCTTGCGGACAAACGTCTGCATCTCTGCCGGGTCTAAGTCCAGATTCAGTGCGGCAATTTGCACATGTTGCGACGCGAAGGATTTCGTCGCGCTCGCTAGCTGGAGAAGCTGAGTGCGGCTTGCTTCACATGCCCCACTTGTGATGACAAGCAGCAACGGCTTACCGGCGAAGTCTTTCAATGCGCAACGAGCCGCATTCGGCCCACAAAGAGAGAAATCGATGGCGGGAAGAGGTTCAATCAGCCACGACGCATATCGAGCGGGCAGTGAGTCGGAGACCGGCAACGGACTAGGAACGGCAGGTTCCCTGCGCTTGGCAAAGGGTTGCGCTTTCCATGCGCTGTTGCCCTCTGTCACTGTAATGTGATGTTGCACGGGAACGCCTTCGATGTCCTGCACCAAGCCGCCGGGCCATCGAATGGACGCACGCACGGGGCCGGTGTTTGATCCCAGCCCAAAGCTAAGATCTTTGGTATGTTGCGACAGGAACCCGCATCCTGCTTCGACGTGCTTGACCTGTTTGAAGCCACCGCATTCGACCGTGACAAACGCTCCGATGGCATCGCGATTACTTTTCGTGCCGCGCAGCCGGAAAGTCACTGAATTGCCGATCGGCTCCAGCTCATTTCGAAGCATCCGCAGTTGTGGACCCGTACGGTTCTTCAACAGGATCTCAAGTCTCCCGTCACCGTCGAAATCCGCCAGAGCAAATGCCCGGCTGTCATCCTCGAAATCAAGCCCCAGGGGGCCGGAGATCTCGGCAAACGGACCTTCGCCGCTGTTCAGGAAAAATACATTGCGTTCCCGTCCGTTCCAGGAGTAATCCGAACGGATCAGCTCGTTGATGGCATTCCATGCAAGCTCATAGTCCATGCTTGCGCTCCCCGTATCCAGGGATCGGGACACAATCTGACGCCAGAAAAAGCTGGACAGATCCTTGGACTTAGGTCCGGAAATGAATCCATTCGTGACGTACAAATCCGGTTTGCCATCATGGTCGAAGTCCCACGCGTCAGCCGACCAGGACCAACGTCCCATGGCGACACGGGCAGACTGCGTCTCGTCGAGGAACCTATCCGAACCGGAGTTTGAAAAAAGAGAATTACCGGCCGCATGTTTGCGATAGGCGTTTCGAATGGCAGGATCAACCCCGGGCAGAAACGCTTCCTGCGACGTGACCCGCGCACCCGCGGCAGAGTACATGTCGGCGACATACAGGTCCTGAAGCCCGTCGTTGTTCCAGTCAAACCACGAAACGCTCATGCCCGCGCCAAAGTCCTCAACACCGTCCTGGCCGGCTATGTCTCGAAAACTGCCATCGCGATTGTTGTGATACAGGTTCTTACGCCCGAAGTCATTAGCAACGTAAAGATCGGGCCACCCATCGTTGTCGTAATCGCACCATCCGCAAGCAAATGAGAATCGATTATTGTTCTCGTTCATGCCGGAGCGTTCGGTTACGTCTTCGAAAACTCCGTCACCCCGGTTTCGCATGAGGAAGTTGGGAGGACCATTCTGCGCATCGTAGTAGGGCCGAGGATGCGTGTATTGACTTAGCCCTTGATAGTAGGCGTAAACGCAGAAATACAGGTCCAAAAAGCCGTCCCGGTCATAATCTGCGGCGGAAACGGCGGTGAATGTTCCTGCAGGCGGCTTGGCAAACCGAAACGCGTCCGCCTTAAGTTCGAATTTTCCTCCTCCGCGGTTTAGATAGAGAAGCGGTCCGTTTGTGCGCACGACGAGTAAGTCCTGCGTTCCCGTGTTTGTGAAGTCGGCGAAGAGAGCAGACGATGTGCCGTCGAGCAATCCGACCCCGGAACGTTCCGTTACATCTTCAAAGGTTCCGTCTCCCCTGTTCCGAAACAGCCGGTTCGGAAGTCCGGAAGGCTGGCAGACGTAGAAGTCATCCAGGCCATCGCCGTCGAAGTCGCCGACTGCCACACCATTGTTTCCGTACACATCAAGGCCGGCAGCCCCGTCGATAGTGCTGCGCCAGTAATCAACGCCATGAGCGAATTGTCGTTGTGCTGCCGCGTTGCCCGCCAGTGCGTAACCGGTGATATCGACGAATCCCGTTCCGCGAACGGCGGCACGGGTCTCCTCTCCGGCTCTCCACTTATCGATCTGCCAGCGCCCACTCGAATCCGCTTGACAAGTAAGTGACCATAACCCGGTCCGCTCTTCGCATCTGTTCTGCCCGGTGGATGCAACAAAGTCGTAACGGACAACCATGTTGACCATCACTGGGGCCGTATTGGCAATGCGCAGATCAGTGATGATGAACTCAGCCGTCCGAATGCTAAGAAGGCCGGCCAGGTATTCGCTCAGGCTCCTGAGAAAAGGGTCTCTGCCCGTCGCGACGGGGGATGAAAAGCGTACCGTTTCTATTTGGATTGGATCGCCCTGGCGCCTGATCGTTCGCTCAGGGCTGTGGAGCGGGGTGAACTCGATGTCTGAAGCAAGTGCGCTCTTGAGCGGCGCGAGGTCAGTGTTTGACGCGCGAAGCGCGCCGACTCCAATTCTGGAGGATATGACCTAGATCGGCGGCGTATCGTTCGCAGAGGAACGGGTCGAATCCTGGCTCAATTGCGTCTGCGAACTTGGCGAGACCAGGCGACAACAGTGGGCGGCTTTGAAGACTACAGCCCTCCACCGGAGCTGCAATGCCGTTGCGGGCGAGCAGCGGGAAGGAAGCTCCCGCTGCCGCTGAAAGGGTCAGCCCGCCCAAGAAAGATCGTCTGGACAGGTTCCAATTGTTCAAAAGATTAGTTTAAGCGCTCCTTGGATTGTCCTCGGATTGTTTGCCGTTGATGTGATGACGCCGAAGTTCGGGTTTCCAAGCGTGGCGCTTGGGTTGCCGAAGTCGGTATGGTTGAACACGTTGAAGAACTCACCGCGAAATTGCAGATGCAATCGTTCGACGATATCGAAAGTGCGGAACACCGAGAAATCAAAATTCCAAAAACCCGGGCCGCGCAGACTGTCTCGTCCGGCATCGCCATAGGTATATGGGGATGGAAGAGCGAACGCATTGACATTGAACCACTGTTGGATCGTGGGATCGCTCAGAATCGGACTACCCGTAACATTGGGCCGCTCGGAAACACCGCCGCCTACGTTTGCGTTATCGAAGTTGATCGTTGGGGTGAACACGGTTCCACTGCGCGCCGAGAAAATTCCATTCACCTGCCAATCGCCCAGAATCCAGGAAGCCGGGCCGCTCGTCAGATGAGCCTTCCCTTTACCGAACGGCAATTCATAACCAGGACTGAACGTGAAAACTAGCGGAACATCGAGCGGTGAGGGCCCACGCTCCGCGTTCAGGTCGTAAGGATTCTGGATGCTACATCCTTCCCAGAAATCCGCGCAGCCGATATTGATGTTCTTGGACCACGTAAACGAGGTGATGAAGAACAGGCCGCCGCTGAAGCGCTGGTCGAACTGGGCTTGTAGCGACTCATAGCTTACCCGGCCAACGCTTTGAATCATGGAGAACGTCGATACGGCATTGGGACTGCTCATGTCTTGGTACGGCTGCCGCGGATAGACGGCGCCAGGCCCGGGTTGTGCCTGATTGAAGGGCACCTGAATAGGCACGCGCATTGTGCTTGAGCCAACATAGGCGAGTGAAGCGGTAGATGACTTGGTAACCTGCTGCTGTACTTGGAAGTTCCATTGAGACGAGTAAGAGTTCTTCCAATCAGGCGCGACAAAGCCGCCTCCGCTGGGGAATGGTGAAGCGGGAATAGAGGTACTGAGTCCCACGAAGGGATTCTGGGCGGTTACACCAGGCGTGATTCCAGCAACGTCGAGATTACCGACGGACTGGCTTGCTCCAGACGGCCAAGCCCCGCGAGCGTTCTGGGCAGATTGCAGGCCGCCGGACCAGTTATCGTAAAACATTCCGAATCCGGCACGCAGAACCGTTTTCGGCATAACTTGGTAAGCGAAGCCAAAACGCGGCGAGAAGTTACCGTAATTCGGTTTCGTCAGGCTGTTTCTGTCAAGGAACGCCACACCAGTCGGTAGGACGCTGGGGGCATCTTTGTCGCCCTTCGCCAGGAGCCATCCGCCGTTGGCGAGATCGATAGTCGCGAGGCGGTTGTCCTTGTCGGTCACTGGCGACGAATAATCCCACCGCAGACCATAGTTCAAAGTCAGCTTAGGCGTCACTCGCCACGAATCTTCCGCGTACAGGCCAGCTACATTCATATGCAGCGAAACGCCAGAGTTTCCCAATTGCCGGCTGGCGTTGTTCGGAAGCCCCAGAAGCATGCTTGCGAAGCTATCGCCGCCCGCCTGCGTGATCGGATTCCAGGTTGCCTGCTGATTGAATGACTCATTGTCTTGCGCCCAGTTGGTGTACATCCAGGTCTGGTAATAGGCCGCGCCAAATTTCAGATTGTGATTGCCAGCCGTTTTGGAAACGCTGCCGGAGTATTGCGACAGGTATTGTGGACCGATGGGCCCCCATCCGGTATTGACGCCGAAGTAACCGTTGGCCGACAGTCCGGGAGCATAAGCCGCTTTGATATCGCCAGGTGTGTCCGTGAAACCGGCGCTTAGACCGGATGTCCCGAAGATGCTCGCAGCGTTCGGCTGCTGAAACGCCTGGGGATGCACAAGTTCGTTGTAACCCACAGTAACCTGGGTAACCACAGTCGGACTTACTGAGTGCACCCAATTGATACCTGCATTTTTGCCATTAAAGCCGGACAGGAAGGCCTCATTGGGCAGTGAGGCGGGCGAGGTGCTGGTTGCCTCGCTCTGCATGTAATGACCATTGAAAGTATCCCGATCGCTCGCGTGATAGTCGATGCGGATGCCTCCCTGGTCCTGGGTGGTCGTGTTGGGTTCCGTGTTGAGATAGTTGTTCTGCGACGATCCGAAATAGTTGGGCGCTGGAACAAAATTCTTCACATAAGCAAGAACACCCGCATTGATCCGATTCGTCGGAATCTTATTGCCCGGGAACGCGGTGATCGTGTTTGTGACCGGGTTGTAAGTGGCTGGATCGTAAATCGTGCTGCTGATACCGCTGAAGTCGCCGGCCAATTCCGCCGCAGTGGGCACAATTGTGAAGTTGTTCGCCGCCTCCGTATACCGATAGCCATCGTAGAACCCAAAAAAGAACAGCTTGTTGCGCAAGATCGGGCCGCCTACTGCGGCTCCAAATTGGTTTTGGCGGTAAACCCCGCGCGTGGGCGCAAAAAAGTTGCGCGCATCCAGCACGTCATTGCGTAGAAACTCATACGTGGTGCCGTGGAACTGGTTCGTGCCGGTTTTGGTGGCCACGTCCACAGAGCCTCCTGTCGATTGCCCAAATTCTGCCAGGTCCGTGTGCGTTTCTTCCTTGAACTCCTGAAGCGCGTCAATAGATGGGCTGATGGAGAAGGTGCTGAAAAACGGGTCCGTGGCGTAGACTCCATCGATATAGAAAAGATTGCTTCGATTCGTACCGCCATTGATAGAAGGCGTCGTACTTCCAGCTCCAATGGAAGGTGTGGCGCTTTGAGAAACGCTGACTGGCACAGTACCCGGTGCGAGCTGCAAGAGCTGAACGAATTGGCGCCCGTTCAGAGGGAGATCGACGGTCTCCTGCGGTCCGATTACCGTGCCGAGTCCGGCCGTGCTTGTCTCAATCAAAGGCGCTGCGCTGGTGACCTCAACTGTCTGTTGTGTGGTGCCTACCGGCAGAACAATCGGCAGATTCGCGACCTGCCCGATTTCCAAAGTGATAGCCGGATTCCTTACAGTTTGGAAGCCATCGTGCGAAATGGTGACGGTATAGGCTCCTGGTTGAAGTTGTCCGACCGAAAAGACGCCGGCGGCATTCGTTTGAACTTGTTGCACCACTCCGGTGGCAGCATTTCTAACAAGGACGGTCGCGCCTGGAATGGTGCCGCCCGAGGCATCGTTAACGGTTCCGCCGATGGTGGCGGTATTGGTCTGGCCGGCTACGGTAGCGGCAAAAAGGAGCACGGCGACAGCGATGCTGCGTGCCCGGGCAAACGCCCGACAAGATTGGCTTCTAAACATGGTGGACTGGAAACCCCTAAGACGAGAACTAAACTCCGCCGGCATGACTTCGGCCGTCCTATACCTAAAAGATAATAGGCGTAGTAAACGCTTACTTAGCTGAACTGTACCCTGAATGCGCAGGCATGTCAAGGATTTCCTCTCCCTGGGTTTCTCCGAGACCAGCCTGAAATAAGGCATTCTCGTTCGGTTCGCCGAGCGAAAGCGGAAGCGTGTTTCCGTCTAATTTGTGCGGGGACCCAGGTTGGTTCGCTTAGCGTTTACTTTAAGGAGGTTAGTGCGGGAAAGAAGGCAGCAAAAGAGCTGCACCGATTCGAGGGAAGACCAGAGCGGATTTTCTGCGGTACGAGCCAATTGCTCTTGGAGGGATGGCTGCGGTGCTGGAGGCAGGACTTCATAGCCGCAACGAAATTTGCATGTCCCGCTCGATCCAGCCCGCAGCCTGAAAGCCGCGAATTACGAAGCCAGGCGGTCGTTGCTCAAGAGTGAAATCACGCCCTTCTGACGAAGCCCGTTGAGCGCTAGTCCGTGCCGGCCGCGAACGCCAGTCTTCTCGAAGATGTGCTTCAGGTGAATCTTCACGGTGCCAGGACGGATGCCCAATTCCTGGGCGATCTCGCGGTTCTTGAATCCTTGCTCGACCAGTTCCATGACCTGGTGTTCGCGCGGAGTGAGGTCGGTCCGAATCTGGGTTTCGGGCACCAACGGCTCGCGGAACACAGAATCCTGCATCCAACTCCGGCCGATCGCAACCGCCCGCAGGCAGGAAAGAATCGTATCCGGGTCGGCCGATTTGCGAATGATGCCGCGCGCGCCAGCCTGGAGGAACCGAAGCGCCTCCGCTTCCGTGATCGACATGCCCCACACGATGACGTAAGGATGCGTGCAACGAACCGCGCCTTCCGTCGCCGGAAGCTGTTCGATCGCATCGAGTACTACTTTGGCTCCCAAACCCTTGTCGATAATGAGCAGGTCCGTCTGTTCCGCCCCCGGGCTGAGCATCCACTCGGCAGGCGTGCCATGGGATGAGCCGAACTGAAGGTCGTGCGTGCTCTCGAGAAGGTGGAAGAGCCCCTTGACGGTCAGCGGCTGCGTTTCACAGATAGAAACGGTTTTCATGGCCTGTTTTTGCATTTCCATATTGCTGCCTAAGCTCCTTATCGGCAGGTTGTTCAAACATTTGAGTGGGTGTGGAAAACCGTTACTCTCGTGTTTCTAACGAGTTACTGACCCGATGGGTGTAGGATTTGCCTGAGGATTCGGCGCTTGAGCGTAAGCTAGGGCACCTTGGCGGCGTATCGTACGTCTAAACAGGCGGTTCCGGAAGGGCGGGCATCCATTGCGGCGGCAAGATGGGGACTTCGCCAGCTTCCCCGCGGCGTGTAGTCGGTTCGCATCGTGCACGCGGGCGAAGGTTCTCAAAATCTCTTCATATATATTGCAAGAGCATTCTCTTTCAGCATGCTGACAACGACGCTCAGACTGCTTACCCTGCTCTCCACCTGCGCCGCGCTGCTCTATCCGCAAGCAGTGCCACAAACGGACCGAACTGAGCGTGGGCGCGAGTTTCTGGGACTTGCGCCACCGCCGGACCCCGCGGCCGCTGCACGCGGTCAGAAGTTGTTTCTGCAAACCTGCGCTTTCTGCCACGGGCAAAACGCAACCGGAGCCGAAGGGCCCGACCTCGTCCGGTCCAGCGTCGTTTTGCACGATGAACACGGCGACCTGATCGGAGAGGTAGTTTCAAAGGGCCGCCCCGATCGCGGCATGCCGGCCTTCTCCTCATTTACTCCCGACCAACTTCGCGACATCGCGGCGTTTCTGCACGCACGCGTGGAAGCCGCCGCGAATCGATGGGGCTACAAGCTTCAGAACATCGTCACGGGAAATCCGCAGCAGGGCGAATTGTTCTTCCGCGATCACTGCGCGGCGTGCCACTCTGCATCGGGAGACCTGGCGCACATCGCCAAGAAATTCGAAGCCCCCGACCTGCAGGCCCAGTTCCTGTATCCCACGAACATGAATGCGCCGCCAGCTGTGATTGTGACGACCAAGGACGGCTCGCAACTGAAAGGCCGAATCAAGTACCTGGACGATTTCACAGTCTCTATCTGGGATGACTCTGGCGCATACCATGAGTGGCCATGCGGCGCTGTGAAGTTACA
Source organism: uncultured Acidobacteriaceae bacterium (assembly GCA_963795905.1). GTDB lineage: Bacteria > Acidobacteriota > Terriglobia > Bryobacterales > Bryobacteraceae > Bog-105. The sequence goes on from CAWCJG010000009.1 coordinate 543,199, forward strand.
GATCATCGATCCGCTCGCAGGCCATCGCAAGTTACTTGACATCTACACGAACTCCGACATGCACAATGTGCTTGCCTATCTGGAGACCCTGAAGTGATGCGGCTGCTGCTCTATTTAGTCCCGCTGGTCGCGTTTGCGCAAATTACGGACAACTGGCCGACTTACAACGGTGACTCTTCCGGCCGCCGCTTCAGTGAACTGCATCAGATCGATGCACAAAACGTCGACCGGCTTTCCATTGCGTGGATGTACCGCGTCAATGTACACGAACTCCGCGGACAGCCTAACGTGCAGATCAAGTCGACTCCCTTGATGGTCAACGGGGTCCTCTATTTCACTATCCCGGATCACGTCTGGGCCGTGAATGCGCGGACGGGCGAAGAGATTTGGCATTTCTCCTGGGTCGATCATGGTGGCCATCTGGTTGGGCAGCGAGGCGTCGGCATTTTGGGCGATCATGTTTACTTCTTGACGCCAGATGGCTGGTTCTTATGCCTGGATGCGAAGAACGGTAAAGAAAAGTGGCGCGTGCAGGTGGCGGATGCGAAGCTGCAATACTTCACGACGATGGCGCCGCTAATCGTTCGCGATCACGTGATAATTGGCGTGGGCGGAGATGCCATGGACGTGCCCGGCTATCTGGAAGCGCGGAATCCGGAGACGGGAGCCCTCGAATGGCGCTGGAACAGTGAGCCGCAGCCGGGCGATCCGGCGGCCGCAACCTGGCCGGGCGCAGCCGCAATGCAGCACGGCGGAGGAATGACGTGGCTGCCGGGCACTTATGATCCCGGACTGAACCTGCTCTACTGGGGAACTGGCAATCCTAACCCCGTGTATGCCGGCCAAGGCCGCAAAGGAAGCAACCTCTGGACCTGCTCGATCGTCGCTCTGAATCCGGATACCGGCAAGCTTGTCTGGTATTTCCAGGCCTCGCCGCATGACACGCATGACTGGGACGATGTGGAAACCCCAGTCCTATTCGATGCCGAGGTCGACGGTCATCCACGGAAACTACTCGCGCAAGCTGCCCGCAATGGCTACTTCTTCGTTCTCGATCGCACGACGGGCAAGAACCTGGTATCGGAACCTTATACGGGAGCCAATTGGTCCACGGGCGTGGATAAGAGCGGCCAGCCCATTCCCAACGTGGATAAAGAGCCTAAAACGGATGGCGCGATTCTCAATATTGCAGGGTTAGGCGGCACTAACTGGTTTGCACCGAGTTACGACCCGCAGACCGGGCTTTTCTATGTCAATGCGATCAAGGGCTATAGCCTGGCCTATCTCACGGATACGGAAGATCATCCGGAAGGATACGGCGGATCCGGCAGAACGCTTTGGCAACAGGGGATTCTGGAAGCGCTCGATTATCGCACGGGAAAGGTAAGTTGGGAACATGCATTTCCCGGCAGAGGCATCGTCGGATCAGGCATTCTGGCGACTGCTGGACATCTCCTGTTCAGCGGCGATCCGTCGAGTAACATCATTGCGTGGAATCCCGCCAATGGCGACATTTTGTGGCACGCCCACTTGTCCGACCGGGTAAGCAATGGTCCGACGACTTACCTGCTGGACGGACGCCAATATCTGACTGTCGCAGCGGGGGACACACTGTACGCATTCGCGCTTACGGGGGCGCACTGAACAGCTACTGCTTCTTTTTCTCCGCGATGTGCTTCTTAAACTCGCCCTCCAGCAGGAGCGTCATGTCGATACCTACTCCGGCGCGGTTCGCTGTGATGTGCAGGGTCTTGGCTTTCAGATCGATGCTGACTGTGTACGGGCCATCTTGCGTGTCGTGCTCATCCCAAAAAATGAGTTGATCCCCGTCGACTTTATAGCGGCCGCCGCGGTGTTCGGTTTTCCCGTGGGCACTCATATCCTGGCGGAAGGTTCCATCGGAATGAAAGATGAGATCGCCGCGGCATTGCCCCGTATAGGCATCAGTGAAACAAATGCCCTGCGTTGCGAAGCCGTTATTCGGATTTGTAATCGTCTGGTATTCCCAGCCACCCGGACTCTGCAACATGGAGAGTTCGTCCGGCGTAAGGGCCAGCGCGGCGCAGGCTATTGAGCAGCATAGGAGGAGGCGCAGCATCGACCATCAGTTTACTCTCGATTGTTACAATTCGCTTGCCGGACGTCCATGACAGAAGCGCCCGACCGAACGCCTGAAGACGCGCAAGACGGGGGCAGAATGAGACGCGCCGCGCGCGCCCTCTGCGCATCGCTTCGAGCCATCTGGCCAACGCTCACGCGGGTAGACAAGAGCAAGATCAATACGTGGCTCGCGTTTCGGAACGCGATCGCGGTCGCCGTCCCACTCAGCATTGGTATTGCCCTGCACAAACCTCTCGCGGGCGTCGCTATCGCAACGGGCGCGTTAAACGTTTCCTACTCGGACGGGCGCGACCCGTACGCGCAAAGGGCGCGCCGGATGCTCGGCTGGACCGCACTGAGCTGCGTTTCGGTATTCGTAGGCTCCGTCACCGGCAGTAACCATGTCCTCGCAATCCTGGTTGCCGCCGTCTGGGCGTTCGGGGCCGGCATGCTCATTTCGGTAAGCACGCGCATGGGCGATCTCGGCCTGAACACGCTGGTCTCCCTGCTCGTTTTCGCCGCGCGCGGCGCCATGTCGCTTGAGGGAGCAGCCGAAGCGGGCGGACTGGTTCTGCTCGGCGGACTGATCCAGACCGGCATGGCTCTCTTATTCTGGCCACTGCGACGCGACGAACCGGAGCGAAAAGCGGTCGCGCGAGTCTATCGCAAGCTGGCTTGTGAAATCAATCCAAAAGCGGATGACCCGCTGACCACCTCCCTCACACCGATCAATCAGCAAACTCAGGAAGTGCTCGACGCGCTGGGGATGGATCATTCGCTCGAAGGCGAGCGTTACCGGCTCCTGTTCGATCAAAGCGATCGTATACGACTATCTGTATTCGTGCTCGAGCGGCTGCGTTCAGAGTTACAAAAGGATGCGGCGCTTACGGCAAACATCGACACGTTCCTGGCCGCGACCGCTGAAATTGTGGATGGCGTGGCGGAGTGCCTCGAGTCCGAACAATGTTCGCAATACCGCTCCAAGCTATTGGCCAAAGTGCAAGCCCTGCTCGAGGCAACGCCGCATCAGGATCACGGCCTTGTCAGAGATGTGACGGACGGGATGGATGCCCTGGCCGGACAATTGCGCGCAGTCGTCCGGCTCGCCGCGCATGCCGGCACAGAGGGACTCGCCGAATTCGATCGCGAGCAGAGGTCGAATCCATGGCGTCTGCATGTGGCGAGCTGGTTCGGCACCATGCGAGCCAATCTCACGACCAGTTCGTCGTTCTTCCGTCACGCGGTGCGGCTCTCTATCTGCGTCGCCGCCGGTGACGCGATCGGGCGCTCGATCTCGTGGCAGCGCACTTACTGGATTCCCATGACCATCGCGGTGGTGCTGAAGCCAGATTTCGCCACCACAATGAGCCGGGGCGTGCTGCGCCTATCCGGCACCTACGCGGGACTCTTGGTCGCCACTGCGCTGTATCATGTCTTTCCTCAATCGGCTATCACGCAGCTCTTTCTGGTCGGCATATTCACGTTCATGCTGCGCAGCGTGGGGCCGGCAAATTACGGGGTCTTCACCACGGCTGTAAGCGGCTTGATCGTTTTCCTGATCGCCGAGACCGGCATTGCTCCCGCGCAGGTGGTTGCGCTGCGCGCGCTCAACACTACCGTGGGCGGGCTGTTCGCATTACTCGCGTACAACCTTTGGCCCACCTGGGAACGGGCGCACATTGCCGGGATCCTCGCCGGGATGATTGAAGCGGCCCGCAACTACTTCCAGGCAGTGGCGCGCGAGTTTGGCAGCGACAAGCCGCTCGCGATTTCGGATCTCGACAGCTTTCGGAGCGCCTGGCGCAAGGCGCGCTCCGCGGCCGAGGCTTCTTTCGACCGCTACAGCGCAGAGCCCGGCACAGCGCGCGATCGCATCGGTCTCGCCGCATCCATCCTTGCCAGCTCGCACGGGCTTGTCCACTGCATCATGGGCCTCGAATCCGAAGTGCTCAAAGAGCATGCACGTACCGCACCCGAGGCATTCCGCACGTTTGCCCACGACGTCGACACGACACTTTACTTCCTGGCCGCCGCACTGAACGGTTCGGCCCCGGCCGCCGCGAGTTTTCCCAAGCTGCGCGAAGATCACACACGCATGTTGAAGGCGCGGAGTCAATTTTCGCCGCTGGACGAACTGGTGCTGCTCGAAACCGACCGCCTCACGGTGGCGCTGAACACATTGCGAGAACAAGTCACCCGCTTTGTCACTCAATAAAAGTTATAATCGGAAAGAAACAAGTCTGGTCTTTTTTGTTGGATATGCTCAAGCGGCGGGTCATCCCAGTGTGTGTTTCGGGTTTGATTCTGCTGCTCGGTGGATTCATTGCGTTTTCTCAATCTTCCGCGCCGCGCGTGCAGGCGATTCGCTTCTGGTCGTTTGGTGACGTAACGCGATTCGTCATCCAGACCGAGGGCGATTACCGGCTTCGCTCCGACCAGATCAGCAACCCTCCGCGCCTCTATTTCGACCTGACTGGATTACGTCCACCGGCCACGCTGCATCGTGGAATCGAGACGATCAAGGTTCGCGACAGCAGGGTCAGAGAAATTCGTGTCGCCCCGCTTACTCCGAACGTCACCCGCATCGTATTCGATCTCGAAGCGCCGGTGGAAGTCGTTTCCTCGCAGCTTGTAAATCCCGACCGCCTGATCATCGAGGTCCGTCCTAAGGGCACCAGTTTGCCCGCGCTTTCGGTCGATCGTACAGTGACTGGCTCCGAACAGGCGCCCGTGCCACCACCGCCGCAGGTATCGCAAACGCCGCCGATCTCTCCGCCCGAAAACAAACCGGTCGTGCAGTTTCCGGCCAATCCGACGCCAGCTCCGACGAAACCGCCCGTGGTGATTCCAGCATCGCCACCGAAGGCACCGCTCGGAGGTGATCGTTCGCTGGTACGCGTCTTCGGCCTGAAAATCGGACGTGTGGTGATCGATCCCGGGCATGGAGGGCACGATACGGGGACCATCGGTCCGGGCGGTCTTCTGGAGAAGGATCTCGTCCTCGACGTGTCTCTTCGCCTCGGCTCGCTGATCAGTCACCGTCTCGGAGCGGAAGTGGTATTCACGCGCTCGGACGACACGTTCATCCCTCTCGAAGAGCGCACGAAAATCGCGGAGGATCAGAAGGCAGACCTGTTCCTTTCGATCCACGCCAACTCGTCACCCGAGCCGAGCGCCACCGGTGTTGAGACCTACTACTTCAACTTGACATCGGACAAGCGCGGGCTCGACCTTGCCACGCGCGAGAACGCGAGCGCGGCGAGTTCGATCTCAGACTTGAACGACCTGCTGCATCGGGCTGTGCTGCAGGCCAAGCTCGAAGAATCGCGCGATTTTGCGCAGCAGATTCAAAGCGCGTTGTGGAGCATGTCAGTAAAGATGAACAGCCGCTCGAGAAACCGCGGCGTACGGCAGGCGCCTTTTGTCGTTCTGATCGGCGCCACGATGCCTTCCATCCTGGCTGAGATCGGATTCGTCTCCAATCCACACGATGAACGGCTGCTCAGACGTTCCGACCAACGCGAGAGAATCGCGGAGGCGTTGTACAAGGGAGTGTCGCAGTACGCTAACTCTCTGGGACGAGTTCAGGTGGCACGCGCCGCCGACTCGCCTCAATAGAGATTCCCCGTTTACTGGAGCGCACGAAGGAGACCAAGTGCAGCGTGTGCTCGGTGGGCACGTCGGTCTCGATCTGTCGCAATGCTTCTTCACGCTTCAATCCGCTGCGATAGAGCAGATGATAGGCGGTCTTGAGAGCCGTCATGTCCTCCCGAGAAAATCCGGCGCGGCGCAATCCGACCGTGTTCAACCCGGCGGGCGACGCGTTGAATCCGCCATAGAGAAAAAAGGGCGGGCAGTCCAGATTGACGCGCGTCATTCCCGCAATCATCGCCAAGCGTCCGATCTTCGAGAACTGATGAATGGCCACTCCGCCCGAAATGAAGGCCTGGCTCTCGATTTCCACGTAGCCGGCGACGAGCGAGCAGCTCGCAATAACGATGTTGTCGCCCAGCACGCAATTATGCGCAACGTGGCCGGACGTCATGATGTAGTTGTTGTCGCCGATGCGGGTCGCCGATTCGGGTTTGGTTCCGCGTGAGATCGTGTAGTGTTCCCGAACCTTGTTGCCGTTTCCCAGGATCAAGTAGCTGGGCTCTGCCGTAAATGCTTTATCAAGCGGGTCGGAGCCGAGCACGGAGCCCGCCGAAATTTCGTTCCGGTCGCCCATGGTCGTCCAGCGCTTGACGTAAACGTAAGGCTCGAGCAGGCAGGCCGCGCCGATCGAAACATCCTGCTCGATGACACAGAATTCGCCGATGCGGCAGCCCGGACCGATGACTGCATCCGGGTGCACTCTGGCTGTGGGCGCGACGTAAGTGGATGGATCAACGGGCATCAAGTGCATTGTCGCCGATACTGAGAACATGGCGGAATTCACGGTGCTGGAACTCGCTTCGCTCTGCGGCGGCGAGCCTCACGGCGGCACTGCGCGGATCATCATCACGGGCGCAAATACTTTGGACGAAGCAAATGAGAACGAGATCAGTTTCGCGGAAAACCAAAAGGCACTCAGCGCTGCATCGCGCTCAAAAGCAGGTTGCGTACTGGTACCGCAAGATTTCAACGGAACCACTTCCGGAGCCGTCATTCGCACCCGAAATCCGCGCACCGCGTTCGCGCGAATTCTCGAGCACTTGTATCCTTCGCGCGCACAGCGCAGCGGTGTTCATCCGACCGCAGTCATCTCGCGCTCCGCGATTCTGCATCCGGATTGCGCAATCGGGCCATACGTCACAGTCGGGGACAATACGCAGATCGGAGACGGATGCTGCATTGGTGCAGGCTGCCGGATCGGAGCCGACGTAGTAATCGGACCGGCTACGACGTTGCATCCGAACGTGTCTATTTACGATCGCGTCGTAATCGGATCGCGTGTGATCTTGCATGGCGGGTGCGTGATCGGCGCCGACGGATTTGGGTACACGTTTTCGGATGGACGTTTCGAAAAATTTCCACAGGTTGGCACTGTGGAAATCGGAGATGACGTGGAACTGGGCGCAAACTGTTGCGTGGATCGCGCGGCGTTGGGGGTCACGCGCATCGGACAAGGATCGAAGCTGGACAACCTCGTACACGTGGGTCACAACTGCACGATCGGAAAGCACGTGGTCGTGGCGGCGCAGACGGGATTTTCAGGCAGCGTAACGGTAGGCGACTACGCGATGATCGGGGGCCAGACCGGAATCGGCGAGAAGGCCAGAATTGATGCGCGCTCGGTTGTCGGAGGCAAGGCTGGCATTCTCACGTCGCAGCACGTCACAGCGGCTGAGCCTGTGTGGGGAATACCGGCAAGACCGCTCAAACAGCATCTGCGCGGTCTTGCCCACGTATCAAAATTGCCGAAAACTGAAGGGGAACTGAAGGAACTTAAGAAGCGGTTGAACGAGCTAGAACAGCGCCTGCACCAGCGCTAGAAGCAGAAGAGGCCGTCGAGAGCATACGGCTTGCCTTCTTGACCATCAATTGGATCTGCTGCGCCTGATACCTCGTTTTCTCATCGGCGGACGTAAGCTCGAGGTAATACGCGAGAGCTTCTATCGCGCCGAGAGGCTGCCTCAGATCGTGCACTAAATCATCCGAAACTACGCCGGAGTGGATCGGTGCGGGCTGTGTCAAGCCAGCACCTGCAGTGGGACATATCGACACAAGAACAGGTTGCTTCATGCTACACGCGGCCTCAATCCCAGGAACGCGGATCGAGTGTAAAACTGTTGATTGCCGTTCTTGATTGTTGCCCCGAACGACGCTTTAGTCAATACGTAACATTAAGAAAAATCCTACTAGGCGATCTCACGCGGAGCATGTGTTATTCTCGACCTAGTACCAACTCTTGTGGGCCTGTGGCGCAGTTGGGAGCGCGCTTCCATGGCATGGAAGAGGTCGAGAGTTCGAATCTCTCCAGGTCCACCAAATTGGCCCTTCAGGCGTCACCTGACGCAAAAAACAAAATCCAACAGATCGCTCTTCAGCCGCATCCGTTCATAGTCTTCGATCGCTTTCGTCTACATGCGCGTAGGTCCGCTAGGCAACCTTCGTCGCGCGGCTGCGTGCCATCTCCAGCGCTCTGGGAAACAGAATGTTGTTTTCGAGATGAATGTGCCGGTGCAGATCCGCCTCATGCTCCTTCAAGCCGTTGTACAAAGCCTGAAACGTGGTGCATGCGCCGGGCGGTAGTTCGAACCCGTTGGTCACGCTTCTGATCGCGCGGAGCAGTTCACCGGCGTCATCGTGGTCTTCCATCATGTGCCGTATCGGTTTCAGCAGGGCTTCAGCCGCATGAGGATCGATCCCGTGCCCCTTCTCCGCGGCCTGCTGGAGACGTTCAAACGTTGGGAACAGGAAATTCTCTTCTTTCAACATGTGCGTGGATAATTCGAGTTCCAGCGCATCCGTTAATTCATTCAGCTTCGCCAATTCCGGCCGGGTCGCGCCATGGCGCGTGCGCACCTTCGCCGCCAAGCCCACCAGCAACTGCAGCTGCCTGCGTGAGTAATCGTGATGCGTTCGAACGATGTGGCCAGTCAACTCCGGCAGAGCGCATGTCAGCCAGTGGCAATCTTCCACAATCGGCGCAACCTTCAGTGCTTCTTCGAGTTGCGCCATCACCCGATCGAGCGCAACGCCCGCCGCGCGGCACGCATCCCGGAGCGACTTTCCGCCTCCACAACAGTAGTCGATGCCGATCGATTCGAAAACGCCTACCGTAGACGGATTGCCTCGCACCAGATCGCGCACAGTTTGGTTCGCATCTATTGCCATTTCTTACCTCTGATTTGACGGTAAGACGGATGCATACGGCTTTTCAGTGACCTAGGTCACCAGAGGCTCGGTTTTGACCCAATCAACTGCTGCAAAACCCCTGAAGATGGAAACGGAGCGGCGAGTGTTAGCGAGCTAGATCGGTTGCTCCGGATAACAACGCCATCGCCGCCTTGGCCGGGCGGTACCTATTCGACAGCAGCATTGAGGCTGACAGTCTTCCAGGGATAGCGCGTACTTTCCATGGTGCGTCCAGTACCGGCAACGCCGAAGAGCAGGTAAACCGCGGCGGAGCGCTCGTGTGGCGTAGGCCTTGAAATCTCGCGGCCCATCTAGCTCGCTGACGCTCGCCGCTCCGTATGGAAAGCCGTGTGTTCAGGGCAGTGGATCGGCCCAGAAAATGTCCACGCCCCAAAGCCGGGTCCGGAGACCGGCGCGTAGGCTCTCCCGGCCCATTTAGCTCGCTGACGCTCGCCGCTCCGTATGGAGAGTCGTGTGCTCAGGGCAGTGGATCGGCCCAGAAAATGTCCATGCCCCAAAGCGGGGCGGGTGGAACGCTCAAATTTCAGGACCCAGTTCCGCTTCGAGCGCAGCTACATCCGAGATAGTGATTTTCGATCCGGTCGTCTCAATCAAACCCTGCGCTTGCAGGCGAGCCATGTTGCGCGACACCAACTCGCGGACGGTGCCGATCTGGGATGCGATCTCCTGATGTGTTGTGCCGAGTTCTACGATCGCGGCGCTCCCGTTTATTTCCCCGCGGTCCTTGGCTTCTCTCAGCAACCAGGAAACCAGCCGTTGCCGGAGTGTGGTGAACGAGAGCTCTTCAATAATTCCCACCAGCCGCCGCAATCGCTTCCCGACGACTTCAGGAGTTTCAGCGCCAGTTCCGGATTCTCCACACCGACGCTTCGAAAATCGCTTCGTGAAACAAACAGAATCGCCGAATCCGTAACCGTTGCGGCAGATGCAGGAAAAGGTTCCCCGTCGAAGACCGGAAGCTCCGCTACGGACGCGCCCGGACCTTCAATGGACAACACCTGTTCCCTTCCCGCGCGCGAGCTTTTGAAGATTCTCACTTTGCCGCTCACGATGACGTGCAGTCCGTTGCAAGGCTCGCCTTCGGAAAAAGCAACTGCCCCGCAGTGAGTTTTCTGAAACGCGCGCCTGGTGATGGCAGCGACTTCCGAATCGCTCATGGCGGCAAAGAGCGGATTTGAGCGCAGCGTCGAAACAAGTTGCGGATCGATCATCAGCCGGCTCTCATTTGCTTTCGAATCTCGCGCTCGATCGCGTCGCGTACCGCCGCTTTCGCGGAATCGTCCAGGTAATCGTGCCGCGGCCAAAAGAACCCTTTCAGCCCATCGCGTCTTCTACGAGGCACCACATGCACGTGAAGATGCGGCACTGTCTGACTGACGCGATTGTTGATGGCGACGAACGTACCCTCGGCATCGAGCGCGTTCTCCACCGCCCGCGTCACGATCTGCGCAATCCCAAATAACGGCGCAATCGTGCTCTGCGGCAGATCGCTGAACGTTACAACGTGCGGTCGAGGGCAGACCAGAACATGCCCAGGAAACAGCGGCTTGTTGTCCAGAAAAGCGATGGTATCCGCATCCTCGTACACCATATCGGCGAGCACGTCGCCAGTAGCGATGCGGCAGAAGATGCAGCCCTGGTCGTCCATGTGTGCATTATTTCAGTTCCGGCAAGGGCGCACGCTCACACACGCTGATTTTGTCGACTTCCACAACCAGATCATCGCCCGACGGGTCGAGTTCAAAAGCGGCCTTGAAACGCGCGCCCCAAACGAATTCTTCATGCGTGTAAGAGCGCCGCGCATTTAGTGTCTGCCCGAACGTCTCGTCAAAGGCGCGAATCAGAATCATCACCTCGGCTTGCAGGGCCGCCAGGTCCTCGGCGGTCTTGCCGTACAGCGGCGAATCCCGCGTAATGGGATGCACGATCGTCCAGGGCAGCGGGAAGAACAGCACCTGATCACGCTCCAGCGCGAGCGGCACGTAACGGCGCCGAGGTGTTCCGTCGCTCGTATCCACAAAGGTCAAGAGCAGACGCGCGTTCAGATCGATCAGATTATTCGAGCGCCGGTTGATAATGCGGAACTGTAGCGACGTGATGTCCTGGTAAGGGGTGACAAGCATCTTGTCGCTGAACCCGATGCGCGCTGACGGCCGTGAGAATCGTCCGAAGACCAGCCCCGTCACCACGGCGAATCCGGTCAATCCGACCAGCGCTTCGATCGCGGCGACTGAATTCGCGGGTATGCCGACCGGGTAGATGCTCCCGTAACCTACCGTCGTCAGCGTGTGCGTGCTGAAGAAGAAGGCATCCATGAAGCGCAGAAACGGAGTCGTCCCCGCAGCGCCCTTCAGGTACTCAATCCCGATGCCACAGTAGATCGCCGCAAACACGAGGTTGATCACGGCGAAAGCCGCCACCGTCATCAGCCCGAAAGCCGGCCAAGACAGGCTGATGAGAAACAGATAGGGATGCTGATCGCGCCAGGTCGTGCCGACGCGTTTGACGTTAAAGCTTCCGTCAGGATCCAGGGTCCGCTTCAGTTTGCCGATGTAGCGCTGCGTGAGGCCCGGATCGAAAGAGGGCTGCTGCATCAGCCACCGGCGACGCGGCTTCGGCCGGATGACCGCTTAGGCGCCGCTTCCGCACAGGCTCGGCCGGCACCGCTGTGCTCGCCACCGGCTTCCGTTTCGGCAATTCGCCCAGACTCTTCTGCAATGCCGCCATCAAATCAATGACCGGAGCCATGCGTTTGGGAGCCGTTTCGGTAACCGCCATGCCTTCGCGTTTGGCTTCGATCATTTGCTTCAGCCGGTCCTGATACTCGTCGTGATACTTCTTCGGATCGAAGTCGCTCGCCAGTCCCTCCACAAGGCGCTCGGCCAACGCCACTTCCTGCGGCTTCACGTGTCATATTGGGGTCGCGCCGGAACTCGGGCACTTCGCGCACCTCTTCCGGATAGAACATCGTGTGCAGCAGAAGACCATCGGCGTGCGGACGAATCACCACCGTGTACTCGCGCTGGTGCATCGTGATCTTTGCGATGGCGCTATAGCCTGACTTCTGCATCGTCTCAAGCAGCAGGTTGTACGCCTTCTTTCCGGCCTCTTCGGGCACCATGAAAAAGGAGGCGTCATAGTAGATCGGGTCGATTCCTTCCGCTTTGACGAACTCGGAGATCTCCATCGCATCGCTCGATGCCGGCGCTACGTTCTTGATTTCCTCATCATTGACGATCACGTAGCGGTCCTTCTCAACCTCGTAGCCTTTCACCAGTTCGCTGCGCTCAACGACCCGGTCGCAGCGCGGGCACACGGTCTGCTGTTTGATCCGGCCGCCGCACGGTTGATGGATCTGATTGAAACTGACCCGCTCCGTCCGTGCTGCCGCATACAGCCGTACCGGAATCGTGATCAGGCCGAAAGTGACATAGCCTTTCCATACCGTTGACGCCATCCCGATTTTGCCTCCCCCAGCGCTCTGCGCCGGAGCGTTCCGTTAGACCCCTTGTGGAAAGTCCCAGTTACGCAAAGTAAAACAATATCGTGGCTGCGTGTTCTGTTTCAACTGCCCGGGCATAACACGCTGATCCCAACTTTTCTGCAGAGGTAAAAATTGCGCTAGGGAGAGCCCTGGAATAGCCATCCAAGTTATTGAAATCCAAGGAGCTGCCGTTTGGCAGAAGACGTGCTAAAAAGACGTAGAAATCAGCTCAGGGAACGATGGTTGCTCTGCAAGTCGAATCCCACAGTAGTACGACACACCACCGTTAACTTCAATCACTACCCAACCTGAAAGCCTACCCGACCAGGTTCCCTGAGCATAAAACCCGCAGACGCTACCAATTTTCAGCAACACGACTCCGTGCTTCGGTACCGTGGCAGTGTAAGCATCACCACTCAGCTTCGACATCCTGATGTTTCCAAAGGTCTCGCGCCGTCGCTGGGTACCGGAATCCCAGATCGGACCAAACCGCCTTCACGGGCTGCGCCTTGTCCGCCCGGTTAAATAGGGCCACCGACGGTTGATCCGTCCGCCAGTTCCCGGGTCCAGATCTCTCTGCCGCCTCGATAATTGCTTCACTTTGGGGTGGTTCACCGCCGAATCCTGATCAATCGCGATCACTTCCTTGTTCATCAGGATCGATTTCGTCGCTTCGCTCATCTGTGCCAGATCATTCCCAGCGAGCAGCGGAGCGGAAAGCAAGGACCAGAGGGTCATATGCACCCGGTATTCATCGTCGGTCATGCCGCCATTGCCGATTTCGAGCATGTCCGGATCGTTCCAGTGCCCCGGGTTCACATAGTCGGCGATCTTGATCTGATCAAAGCCGATGTCCGACATCGAATTCCAGTTGTCTTGGATATCGCCCGTCGTGCGCCAGAGATTGCCGCCGACCTTGCTGCCCCAAGTCCAGACATCCTCCATCGCCGTACTCGACAAAGGCTGAAAACGATGGGCCGGCCGGTCGCCTGCAGAGCGTCGCCCATCTTCTGGTACACCGCGCTGCATATCGCTGTCCTGTATAGATGCGTCCGGCTGAGCACCAGTCGTACTTCAGATAATCAATGCCCCACTTGGCGTACGTCTCGGCGTCCTGCTTCTCGTGCCCATAGCTGCCTTCGTAGCCGGCGCACGTGTAGGGACCCGGCGAAGAATAGATGCCGAGCTTAGCCCTTCGAATGCACGTAGTCGGCTAGCGCTTTCATGTCTGGAAACTTCGTGTTCGTTTTGATGTTGCCGTCCGCATCGCGGCCCGCCCTCCCAGGTGTCGTCAATGTTGACGTAGATGTATCCGGCATCCTTCATACCGCTGGCAACAATCGCATCGGCGGTGGCGCGAATGGTGGCATCCTCACCCGGCCCGCGAAGTGGTTCCAACTGTTCCAACCCATAGGCGGGGTCCGCACCAAGCCGTTATCGGGGACATCGTGCAGTTCCGGAAGCGGCAAGACGGCGGGCAGGCGGGTCGCACGCCTCTGTGCTCGGCGTAGCCGATCCGCGTGCGACACGCGCGGTTTCTCTCCCGGGTGATTCACGCGGGAAATCGTCAGATCCATTTGCCCATCTTGCAAACTGCCCGTCGTACGTGATCGACGATCTGCCGCCAGGGGTTCATCGTCGCATGCAGCTTGCCGTTCTCGAACGTGCCGTTGTCGAGCTTCACACGCCTGAAGTTTTCGACCACCTCGCCGGTGACTTTATTGCCGTCCTGGTTCAAATCCAGGTAGGTGACTGCGGAGGTCCCATCGCCACGCGGGATCTCATATTTCCAGACGCCCGTGACTGTCTGAGCCTGGGCGGCGGCACAAGCGGCAAGCAGCAGGACGAAGAACCAATTTTGCATCTGTCTGTTTTATCAAACTCGTTCCGTAAGCGTTTACCCAGATTCTCTCATAGGACTTGGGTCCCAATCCGGTGTTACCATCGGGTTGAGTTGTTATGGAGCGGGCACTCGCCTTTGCGCTGACTGTGTTGCTTGCAGCGCTACCGTGCGGCGCAGCCGCAGCAAAAAAACACACCGCAAAGAAAGCAACCGGCGTTCACGTAACCACTGCTTCTAGCAAGGTGCAGACCTCGGGGACGCGCCACATCGCCAGTACTCGTCCGGGAGTTACTCACTTAGGTTCCACGCATCTGAGCGCGCGCAGCCGCCGTCGTGCGAAGCCCACGGCGGGCCAGTCTTGCAAGCCCATCCGGACCCAGAACGCTATCAACAGATCCAGCAGGCCCTGGCCGATCGCGGTTACTACAAGGGTGCGGTGAACGGCCAGTGGGATGCCGATTCAGTCGGTGCGCTGAAGCGATTCCAAACAGATCAGAAACTCGCTCCCGACGGAAAAATCAATTCGCTGTCCCTGATCAATCTGGGCCTCGGTCCGAAACACGAAGGTAGCGCTTTTGCATCCGCCGCGCCGCCCGCTTCCGAATCTGCAACACCTCAACCGAGCGTGCCTGCCGCTGCGGTCTCCACTCCGGCCGCATCCTCCAACAACCTTTCGAACTAAAAGCATGATCATAGGCGTACCGCGGGAGATCAAAGATCACGAGACCCGTGTCGGTTGTGTGCCCAGCATGGTTACCGCGCTGCGCGAACACGGCCATCGCGTGCTGGTGGAAACAGGAGCCGGCATCGGCAGTTCCGTTCCAGATGAAGAGTATGAGCAAGCCGGGGCGATCATCGTCGACAGCGCCGCGGATGCCTGGAGCGCTGACCTGGTGGTGAAAGTCAAGGAACCGCAGGCCGCTGAATACCAGTTCTTCCGGCCCGGGTCTGATTCTGTTCACTTACCTTCATCTTGCGCCCTTGCCCGAACTCACCGATGCGCTGTTAAAAGCGCAAGTGAATGCAGTCGCCTACGAAACCATACGCGAAGAGGATCGTTCTTTGCCGCTGCTCACGCCAATGAGCGAGGTCGCCGGACGCATGGCGGTCCAGGTCGGCGCACAGTACCTCGAACGTCCGAACGGCGGACGCGGCATTCTTCTGGGAGGCATTCCGGGAGTCGCGCCTGCAAATGTCGTGGTGATCGGAGGCGGCGTCGTTGGCCACAACGCGGCCAAAATCGCGTGCGGCCTGGGCGCGAACGTCACCATCATCGACCGCAACCTGAATCGCCTGCGCGAACTCGACGACATCTATTCAAATTCCATTCGCACGCTGGCCTCGAACACGTACACGATTCGCGATGCCGTCGCGCAGGCGGACTTAGTAGTCGGAGCTGTATTGATCCCGGGCGCGTCGGCGCCGAAGCTCGTCCGGCGCGATATGATTTCGCGCATGAAGGCCGGCTCGGTCGTGGTGGACGTGGCAATCGATCAGGGCGGCTGCTTCGAAACATCGCATGCAACCACGCATACGGATCCGATTTACTACGTTGACGACGTGCTTCACTACTGCGTATCGAATATGCCTGCCGCGGTCCCGCACACATCCACCTTCGGGCTCACGAACGCGACGATGCCGTTTGTAATACTGCTTGCTGAGCAAGGACTTGAGAAGGCGGCTCGCAAGAACGCGGCACTACGCGAAGGCATCAACACCTACCGCGGGGAGATCGTGTACCCTGCCGTGGCCGAATCGCAAGGCAAGCCGTGGACTCAGTTCAGTCCACCGATTCCCCAGTTGCAAACCTGAATTTCACCCCGCCGGCCCTTCCCGGAACACAGTAACTCTCCGGATACCCGGTAACCAACGCGACATCAAAGGTGTTAGGCTGTTGGGGGATGCGGCGTTCGACTGCAGCAGTAATGACCTCAGGCGCGGTCCTGGGGGGTGTTTCCGCCGTAGCAGCTTACGGCACTTTGGCGAAGTCGTCTCAACTTTTCGGACCTTCTGTTTACCGCGGATCCGGAACGAGGCGATCAATCGCATTGACGTTTGACGATGGACCTAGTGAAAGCACAATGGAATTGCTCGATTACCTTGACCGGGAAAACATCCGAGCAACCTTCTTCATGTGCGGAATGAATGTGCGCCGCCTGCCGGGTATCGCCGGACGAGTCGCGGCTGCGGGGCATGAAATTGGCAATCATAGTTACTCCCACCCTTATCTGCCCTTCAAGTCCGTGCCGTTTATGGAACGAGAATTCGGCCTGGCGCAGCACATTATCGAAGACGAGACCGGTATCACCCCACTCCTCCTGCGGCCGCCTTTTGGTTTCCGCTGGTTCGGCCTGGCCAACGTACAGCACAATCTTTCGTTACTGGCCGTCCTTTGGACGGTAATCGGTAACGACTGGAAGTGGCCACGTGAGCGCATTGCCAACAGGGTGCTGCGCCATGCTTGTCCGGGCGGCATCGTGTGCTTGCACGATGGCCGGAGGGTGGAGCGCGAACCGGACGTGACCGAAACCATAGCGGCCGTGCGTATGCTCGTGCCCGTTTTACGCGATCAGGGTTTCCAATTTGAAACCATCGGCGAGATCTTAAGCTAAGCTGAAGCTATCCAGGAATCATCCGGCACTCACAAGCGCACTGGCAAACTGTTCCTGATCGGCGCCGGCCCGGGAGACCCGGAGTTGCTGACGCTGAAGGCTGTTCGCGCGCTCGCTGCGTGCGATGTCGTTCTTTACGATCGTCTGGTCAGCCCCGAAACTCTCCAACACGCACGCCCCGGCGCGGAACTCATCTACGTCGGCAAACAGCACGGCCAGCAGGAACGCACGCAGGCGGAAATCTTTGATCTCATCCGCCTGCATGCCACTGCCGGCAAAGCCGTCGGACGCTTGAAAGGCGGCGATCCCATGGTGTTTGGACGCGGCGCCGAAGAGTGGAGCCTCGCTGAAGAACACGGTATCGAAGTCGAGCTCATCCCGGGAATCAGTTCGGCCATTGCAGTACCCGCGTTGGCGGGCATTCCCGTAACGTATCGCGCACTGTCACAAAGCTTTGCCGTTGTTACAGGACACTGCCACGAAGGCATGCCGGACGCGTGGGAGCGATTCGCAAAAATCGACACACTGGTGATTCTCATGGGCGTGAAACATCGCGCCCACATTGCGCAGGAGCTGATTGCGGCAGGACGTGCGGCGGACGAACCGGTCGCCTTCGTCGAGCGAGGCACAACTGCGCGCGAGCATTTCATTTCGACGACGCTCGGCGACATCGCAGCGGGCAAAGTGGAAGTGCATAATCCGGCTGTCATGGTTGTCGGGCAAGTCGTTAAGCTGCGAGACAGACTGAAGGACTCGTTTTAGCTGGGTGGGCAGGAGAGCGGGAATCTCCTGGGAACGTAGCGCGGGCGTATTCGCCCTTGGCTCATTGTCGGATTTATGGCAACCGGCACGATTAATACGACCAGCAGTTACGGATTTAGCTTCGCTGCGCCGAACGCGTTTGGAGTCGGCGGGGGTCCATGACAGAAGCGTGCTTCTTTCTGACCACGGCAGGCGATTATGGACCTTTAGCAAGACCACATCAATTCCGCATAATAACTGAGCTAAAAAGCGAGCTGGACGGTGGGACCATCGTCGCCATCGAGCTGATTGAACCTTTTTCTGACAGCACGATTGCACCGCCAGCTATCAATGAGAAGATCATCACAATTTGTAGAGCAATCGGTGCGACCTACAGTCTTGACAGAGTGGCAGTCGAACGGGTTCAGCTTTTCGATGTTCCTATTTTGGTCCGGCTTGGTAGGCTTTTGAATCAGGACTGTATCAAATCGGGTGTTTACAACAAAGGCCACGTTCAACCCTTCTTTCGCGCTAATGTCTACGGCCAGCGCGGTCCGGCGCAAGCCTACTATCTCCGATTTGGAACGCCTAGAGATCCACATGCTGTGCCTCCGCCTAAAGGCACCGGCTAGTTTGCTCATGATATGCAGGCAGTTCCTGGCAAATTACACAAGTATTTCATGACTCCCAACGGCGTGGCATGGCAACGAGTTACTGTGCTGCCGTGGCCCAAGCCAAGCCGTCAGGTTCATTGCCGGCATCGATGTGCCCGGTTACTTGGAGTGTCTTCAAATCGATTACGGCGACGTAGTTGTCCGGTGTTGCCGAGACAAAGACGCGTGTGCCCGCCGGGTCCATCAGAACGCCTTCCGCGCCGTGCCCGATCGGGATGCGCTTCACCTCCTTGCGGTCGGCTGGGTTGAGAACCACGACGTCAGGGCTGCGAATCAGAGACACAAAAACGAGCTTGCCGTCCGGTGTAAATTTCAGCCGGTTGACGCCCTGTACATTAGCGGCAAGCGTGTCGATGACCGCCTTCTTTTCACTATCCACGATGCTGATCGTGCCGTCCTGCGCGTTGCCGACCCAGATCTCACGGCCGTCCGGTGAAATGTCAAAGCCTTCGGAGCCGCGGCCTACGGGCACGACGGTTTCGTTCCAATCGAAGCGCGTGCTGTGATTTGGCCCTTGGACGCTCACCTGATCGATGATGCTCAGCGTCGCCGATGCGACGTTGGAGGTCACGATGCGGGTTCCGTTACGAGTCAGCATCACCATGTGCGTGCGGTTCTGCCCGGTGCCTAGAATCCAATCCACGCGCTTTGCAGGGATGTTGTAACGCCCGATCGCTTTTGCCGCCTCGGCGGTGAAAAGCAATTCGTCACCGGCAATGAAAAGACCATGAGGACCGCGCAACGGTCCCAGATCAATCGCGGGCAACGATTGATGCGCGATGAGGTCCGCAGGGGTGATCGTGTTGTAAGCGCCGCCGCCGTAATTCGAAATAAAGGCGAGCTTCCCATCCAGTGTCGCGATCACTTCGTGAGGATCGGGGCCGGATGGCATGCGCGCCACCACCTTGAGAGTGTCGAGATCCACCATGGAAAGCGCGTGATCCCCTTTTGAGAGGACAAGCAGGTACTTGGCCGGTCCGCTTTGCGCGTTCAGGGTAAGCGCAACGAGTGAAGCGCAAAAAAAACCGTTAATTATCTTCCTCATGTGGTGTGCTCCAACGATGCTACAGGAACTCGAGTGGATCGAGTAACGATTGCAGCGCTACCCCGCGGCGGATTTGCCAGCCGATCGTCTGCCTAGAATGGAGCGGTCGAAACAGCGCGTGAGTTCGGCGACGTCGCGATACACCTCCATAGCGCCGGCGGCCCGGAGTTCCTCTTCGCTCCAGGCTCCGCTCGCGACGGCGATCGCGCCGACGCCCGCTTTCCTGGCGGCTTCCATGTCCCATCGCGCGTCGCCTAGCGCAACGGCACATTCGGGGCGCACGCCCAAACGATCGAGGGCCGCTTGGAAGATGTCGGGCTCGGGCTTCGACTCGTTTCGCATCTCCGCTCGAGGTTTCCTTCTCGACCAGATCGGTGATGCCGGCGATGTCCTTCAATCGACCGAGGTCTTCTTTGTTCGACGACGAGGCGACGGCGACGCGCAGCCCGACTGCGTGCATCTTTTCGACGACTTCGCGCGCTGCCGGAAACGGCTTCAATTTGTCGAAGAACTCGCGGTGGAATAGTTCCTTGCGGTACTCCTTCAGCGGCTTCTCGATACGAGAAAGGTCCTGAGGCGGGACGAACTCGGGAACGAGCTTGTCACCGCCCTTGCCGATCTGCCGCAAAACGTCTTCGAACTTCACCTGAATTCCGAAATGCGCAAACGCCAGACGCCATGCTTCTGCATGCTGCGCGTTGCTATCTACTAGCGTGCCGTCGATATCGCAGAGAACCGCTTCGATCATTCGCCATCCCTCAATGTGCTCCGGCCGCGGCGCCCGCGCGCGCCTTCACCCGTTTCAGTATCCAGACAATCGGGACGCAGCAGAAGCAACCGAGCGCCATGTAGCGAAAGTCATCCACATAGGACCAGACCGCGGACTGGTGCAGCACTTCGCGAGCAAGTTGCTGGATCCCAAGCTGATTCGCTTCGAACGGCCCCAGACCCGGCCGTAATACTTCGCGCGCCGCTTGCAGCGCATCGGTAACGGCCGGGCGCCCGGCGTAGACGTTCCGGATCAAGTCCGATTGGTGAACCTGTTCATGCCGCGTCAGAATCGTCTCCACGAGAGAGATCCCGATACTGCCTCCAAGGTTGCGCAGCAGATTATAAAGGCCGCTGCCGTTGCCGACTCCTTCGGGAGGCAAGTCGCCGAGTGTTGTCGTTGAGAGCGGAACGAAGACGAAGCCCAGCGAGAAACCGCTGATGATGATCGGGAGGAGCAGCGACCAGGGTGAGATCTGAGGCGTAAGGAAGCTCCAGAACAGGCTGCAAATGCCAAATGTAGCGAATCCACTGCTGACCAACACGCGCGTATCGATGCGCGACACCAGAATTCCGACAAGCGGCATCGCGATGATGGAGCCGATGCCGCGCGGTGCAACGGCAAGTCCGGCCCACCAAGAGGAATAATCCATGACGGTCTGGTAATACAGAGGCAACAGCGTGACGGCTCCGTAGATGACGGCGCCGAACATGAAGATCAGAAAGCAGCCTAGCGTGAAATTGCGGTTCTTAAAAACGCGTAAGTCCACTAACGTTTTCTCGCGCGTCAGTTGCGACCAAACGAAAGCAATCAGCGCCGCGAACATGAGTGGCACAGCCCAGCGGATCCAGGTCGCGCCGAACCAGTCGTCCTGTTGGCCGCGATCGAGAATGATTTGCATTAAGCCCAGTCCGATGGCGAGCAAGCCAAGGCCGATTGTGTCCAGCTTGCCGGGCTTCGCCTTAGCGATGTAGGGCGGATCTTTGACATATCGCGCAATCAGAAAAATCGCGAGCACGCCGACGGGGATGTTAATGTAAAAGGCCCATCGCCAGGAGAGATTGTCAGTTAGCCAACCTCCAAGCGTGGGACCAAGGATAGGGGCCACAACGACACCGAGTCCGTACATGCCCATCGCCAAGCCGCGCTTCTCAGGCGGAAAACTTTCCGTTAGAATCGCCTGCGACAGAGGTTGCAGTGCGCCCCCACCTGCGCCCTGCAATAGCCGCGCAAGTAGAATCACGATCAGCGAAGTCGCGGCGCCACAAAAGAACGAGGCGGCGGTGAAAATGATGATCGACCAGATCAGGAACCGCTTGCGCCCAAAGCGTAGCGAAAACCAGGTGCTGGCGGGCAACGCCACTGCGTTGGACAGCAGGTAAAACGTAAGGACCCAAGTGGCTTCGTCATTTGATGCAGAGAGACTTCCCGCAATATACGGAATGGCGACCGTGGCGATGGAGGTGTCGATCACTTCCATGAACGCAGGCAGCACCACCGCTACTGCGATCAGCCATGGATTTACACCAGGCTTGCGGTTCTGCTCGGGCACGCTTTGTTCTTGAAGCGTAGTCTGTTCTTCAGGCATGCGGGATTAAAGAGATAAGACCGTCGCACAATGAACCTGTTTCACGAGGCTGACCCAACCCCGTCCCGAGTGCGTACATTCCGGTGGATGCTCCGCTGGATCAAATGGATGCTATTTGCATGCATCCTCGGAGTAGTTTTGTTCAGTTTCGTCGTTTCCGCGCTCGGCATTGAAGCGGCCATTCGACCCTATCCGCGCAAACGCGCTTCGGACACGGCCGCGCTGGCGTACAGTTCCGCGCATGCCGTTAACGGAAACGCGCGTCAGGTAACGATTCGAGGAGCCGATGGAGCGGTGCTCAAAGCTTGGTATCTTACACCTCCGCAGTGGAATGGCAAAACGGTGATTGCCTGCCACGGAGTCGCTGATTCCGGCTTCGGCGCGATGGGAGACGCGCTGCTATTTCTGCGGAACGGCTACGCCGCGCTTGTGCCGGACAGCCGCGGACATGGCGAGAGCAGCGGGCTTGTCACATACGGCGTACTCGAATCGGAGGACATCGTTCGATGGGAGCAGTGGCTCGAGTCCCTACATTCAACCGCGGTGTACGGATTCGGTGAATCGCTCGGCGGTGCGATTTTGCTGGAATCGCTCGCTAAGGGGGCGCAGTTTCACGCGATTATCGCAGAGAGTGCGTACGCGTCCTTCACGCAAGTCGCCGAAGAACGAGTCGTCAAGTATGGGCGTGTGCCGGGATGGCTCGCCGATGTGCTAGTGCATGAAGGCGAGATGTATGTTCGGCTGCGCTACCACGTGAACTTGGACGATGCACAACCGGCGCAGGCAGTTCGCAGCGCCTGGGTTCCGATTTTGCTCATCCATGGTTTGGAGGACCGCGAGACGTATCCGATTCACTCGAAGGAGATCTACCGGAATGCGAGCAACGCTCAGTTGTGGCTTGTGCCGAACGCCAAACATACGGGCGCGTACGGCGCAGACCCACGCGAATTCGAAGCACGGTCGCTCAATTTCTTTGCGAATGCGCCGTAACAGACGCAATTCTCAGTGCACATTGACGCTGTACGGCAGTACGCGTTGGACGCCGCCGTGTAGCAGAGTGTCGGCGGGCAGGTTCGGAATCGCCGCACGAATTTTCTTGCGCATAATCGCCTCGGTGGATTGATCTCCGCCGAGTTGCGCCAGCGTCTCGATCCAGCTTCGTTTGGGAGGAAATGGCACGAGGTCGGTATCACCGGTCGCTGACAGTTTGGCCTTCTGCCGGATCATCACTACCGCTTGGTCAAGACCGCCGAGTTGATCGACGAGATCGTTCCCACGCGCCTCCTGGCCCATCCAGACGCGTCCTTGCGCAAGAGGATCGATTTGATCATAGTTTTTCTTACGCGCCTGCGCGACTTTGCTGACAAACGAGTGATACGTGTAATCGATCATGCTATGCAGCTTCTGCTGCCCAGCATCGGAGAGCGGCTGCGTCAACGAATCAATATCCGCCAATCGGCCGCGTGTGATCTCGTCTTCCTGCACGCCCAATTTGTCGAGTAGGCCATGAATGTTGGGCCGTGTGTAGAGGACACCGATGGATCCGGTCAGCGTATCCGGATACGCCACGATCGGATCGCCCGTCATCGATAAGAAGTATCCGCCGGAAGCGGCCACATCGGAGAACGAAATGATCATCGGCTTCTTCTGACTGAGAAGTTTCATCTCGTGCAGAATTTCGTCAGAGGCGGTTGCGTCGCCACCAGGTGAGTCGACACGCAGGATCACGCCTTTGATGGTGTTGTCGTCTCGAACCTGGCGGATCAGTTTCTCCATGGGGCCGGATGCGATGAGCTCGCTCGAACCGTTGTCGGGATCGCCGCGAACAATGTCTCCCTGTGCAACCAGAAACGCGATGCGGTCGCCCTTGTGGTCGAGGCCGCGGACGTATGTGCGAATGTCGAGCTTCTTGATATCGTTCGCGCCCGTTTTCTTCTTCAGGTCGGAGTAGAGCTGATCTTCGTACCCGATGTCATCGATCAGGCCGTTATCCTTGGCAGCTTGAGAAAGAAATGGACCAGCGTCAATGATGGTACGCATCTGGTCGGCCGTTTTGTGACGTCCCTGGCCCGCTGCGAAACAGAAATCGTTATAGATCTGATCGAGGACCTCGCCCAGCACCTGTCGCGTCTCGGGAGACATGTCCGTGCGCGTGAACATATCGCCCGCGTCCTTATATTTCCCGATGTGATCGACCTGGAACTGAATGCCCAGTTTGGCGAGAGCGTCTTTGATAAAAATGGTTTCTACGCGAAAGCCCTTCACGTCCAGCAAATCATCGGGCGAGACGAAGATGCGGTCGGCGACGGAAGCAACATAGTATTCCCGCGAACCAGCCCCGGAAAGCAGCGCGTAGACCGGTTTTCCGGACTTCTTGAAGTCGAGAATGTCCTGACGAATTTCCTGTAATTTGCCCCATCCCGCGTCGAGTCCGTGCGGTTCGAATACGACAGCCTTGATGCGAGGATCGGAGGCGGCGGCATGCAAGGAGCGCCAAAGCTCCTGGACAGTCGGGTCCGCTTTTTCCTGCAGCGAGGGTAGCCAAATGGCCGATTGGGCTGCTTCCGGAACATCGCCGCTCAGGTTCAGGACCAGCGCGGAATCGGCGGCAATGGACGGCTTCTTGCTTTCAAACAGCCGCACCATGGCGAACGCAAAAACGACAATGCCCAGGATCGTGACAACGATTCCAACGGCTATTCCAATGAGGAATCTACCCATTCGGCGAGAAAATCTCCCAATCGCAGAGTATCAGGCTGCCTTGCAGACCGGCGGCTTGAAAGGCCAGACATGCACCCGGCTTCGAGTGCTAAAACAGGTACGCACGGCAAAGCCCGGATGTTCCGGTCGAGCGCGGCAGGCCGGGCACACGACTCTAGCTGCGCAAGCAGGCGATGGTGGCTCCCCAACCGCCAGCCTCGGCAGGTGCATCGCCGAAGCTTTCCACAAAAGGCGTACGGGCGAGAATGGAGCGCACCGTTTCACGCTGGACGCCGATGCCGCGGCCATGAATGATTCGAACCACTTTGAATCCCAGGCGGTGCGCTTCAGCAAGATATTCCTCGAGGATCGGCTTCACGTCGCGAGGCGGGACGGAATGGAGATCGAAAACGTCGCCGATGGGAATGCGGACGGGTTCTTCGGGGGTCTCGCTCATACTGAAACTAGGATGAGCGAATTTCTGGATGCCGCGATAGAGATCGCCCGCGAAGCCGGTCAAATTCTGATGGCGCATCGGGGCGTGGCGTTCGAGTTGAAGGGCGAACACGATCTGGTTACGGCCGCCGATCGCGCGAGCGAAGAACACGTCGTTCGGCGCTTGCGGGAACGGTTTCCCCAGCACGGCATTGTTGCCGAGGAAGGCGGCCGGGCCGAGATGCAGGCCGAACTGCGATGGTATGTCGATCCACTGGATGGCACAACCAATTTCGCGCACGGCTTTCCGATGTGGAACGTGACTCTGGCGCTCGCAAAGAAGAACGAAGTGATTGCTGGCGTGGTGTACGATCCGCTGAATCGCGAGCTCTTCACGGCCGAACGCGGGGCGGGTGCCCGCCTCAACGGAGCACCGATTCGGGTCAGCCCGGCAAAGACGCTGAATGACTCACTGCTGTCTACCGGGTTCCCCAGCCGCAGGCGTCACCAGAACGTAAACATCCACTTTTACTACCAGCTTGCGATGATGACGCACGGGGTACGGCGAGGCGGTTCGGCAGCACTCGATTTGGCCTACACGGCGTGCGGAAGACTGGATGCGTTCTGGGAGTTCGGTCTAAATCCCTGGGACATGGCAGCCGGCACGCTGCTCGTCGAAGAAGCGGGCGGACAGACCGGCGGCATGCTGGGTGAGCCGCTGGATCTGCACGGCCGATACGTGCTCGCCGACAACGGCTTCATCCACGAGGAGACGCTACAGGTGTTCCGAGAGATTTTCCAGGGACGCTATCGCCACGACATGCCAGGACTTCCGGCTGCCGAGTGGAGCGTCCGTGGCTGAGCTTCCCCCGGTTCCCCTGACGCTTGAAGGCGCAAGCGTGCTGCACCAGATGTTCCGGTTACGCAATCCGGAGTGGTACGCGCTCGAAGCAAAACAGCGCCAACAGATCGCCAAAGAAGCTAGTGCCGCGCTGCAACCGATGGAAACAGAATCGGCGAATGGGCGTCCCGCGGCATCGGCGTTGTACTCGCTGATTGGCCACAAGGGCGACCTGATGCTGGTCCACTTTCGCGAATCGATCGAAGATCTCCACCGGGCCGAGCTTGCCCTGCGGCGTCTCGAACTGTCGCAGTTCCTCGAAGCAACGCATTCGTATTTGTCGGTGGTGGAACTCGGGCTCTACGACTCGTCCGTGAAAGCGTACGCGCAGCTTGCGGAGGAGGGCTTGCAGCCTCACACTCCCGAGTGGAATGACCGCATTGCCGAAGTGGTGACCCGTCAGGCTGCGAGCCATGGCCCCGCGGCTCTACCCGGAGATCCCGCCCGCGCGTTATCTGTGTTTCTATCCGATGGACCGCAAGCGCGGCGAAACCAAGAACTGGTATCAGGAGCCCATGGCCGACCGCCAGCGCATGATGCACGAGCACGGCATGATCGGGCGGCGTTATGCGGATTCGGTGCGGCAGATCATCACCGGCTCGATCGGTTTCGATGACTGGGAATGGGGCGTGGATCTGTTTGCGGACGATCCGCTGGTATTCAAGCGGCTGATCTACGAAATGCGGTTCGACGAGGTGAGCGCCGTGTATGCGCTGTTCGGCAGCTTTTACGTCGGCCTGCGCGTCCCCGCGGCGGGGTTAAGCGATTTGCTGGAAGGCAGCCTGCCTTAGCCCGGCAGCGGCTTTGAAGCGCAAATCCAATAAGCTGAAGATGTTACTCTGAAATTCGATAAATGCGTACAGTCGACCTCATTCACCGCAAACGGGAGGGCGAAGAGCTTTCGCCGGAAGAGATACGGTTCATCGTTGACGGTTATACCAGCGGTGAAATCCCCGATTATCAGGCCTCTGCGTTCCTGATGAGCACTTTCTTTTCGGGAATGTCGGACCGTGAAGTGAGCGCGTTGACGGAAGCGTTCATCGCTTCGGGGAACACGCTCGATCTGTCCTCTATTCCGGGTGTGAAGGTCGATAAGCATTCGACGGGCGGTGTAGGCGACAAGACGAGCCTGATTGCATCGCCAATTGCAGCCGCCGCGGGCGTTGTGGTTCCGATGATTTCGGGGCGGGCGCTCGGTCATACCGGCGGCACGCTGGACAAGCTGGAATCCATTCCGGGTTTTCGCACGGATTTAACCACCGATGAGTTCAAGGCGCAACTCGCCGAACATAAGCTGGCCTTTATCGGACAGAACACCGAGGTGGCTCCGGCAGACGGCAAGATTCTATGCGCTGCGCGATGCGACGGCCACGGTGGAATCGATTCCGCTGATCGCCTCTTCCATCATGTCGAAGAAGATCGCGGTGGGCTTGGATGCGCTAGTGCTTGACGTCAAAGTGGGCGCGGGCGCGTTCATGAAGAAGCAGGTCGAAGCACGCCGGCTTGCGCAAATGATGGTCGGCATCGGACGGCGCATGGACAAACGCGTACAGGCGCTGATCACTGACATGAGCCAGCCGCTCGGTTATGCGGTAGGTAATGCGCTCGAGATCATGGAAGTTTCGCAAACGCTGCAGAATGCCGGCCCGGCCGACCTGACTCGGCTGTCGCTGGAACTCGCGGCGCGCATGATCTATCCTGGGCAAGATCACCAAGACTCTGGACGAAGCGCGCGAGGTGGCGCAAGCGCGTCTGCTGGATGGTTCCGGATATCGCAAGTTCAAGGAAGTCATCGCGGCCCAGGGCGGGAACCCACAGGTGCTGGACCGCTTTGACTTGCTTCCCAACGCAACGGGCGCGCAAGAAATCACCACGGCACGCGGCGGATACGTCAGCGGCATTGATGCCGAGTTGATCGGCCAGGCTTCCTCCATGATCGGCGCGGGCCGTGCAACCAAGGAAGACGCCATCGATCCCGCGGTCGGGGTCATTCTCGAAGTCAAGGTCGGCCAGAAGATTGAGCCGGGCAGCATATTGTGCCGCTTGTACTACACGAGCGACGAGCATCTGGAAGAAGCGGCGGAATTGGTCGAAGACGCGTTCCGCATTTCGCAGCAGCCGGTAGACGATCGGGACCTGATTCTCGAAGTCGTGAGCTAACGCCGGCGAATGTCGCGATTCGCGGGTCTGATTGGCATCGCGGCCATTCTTCTTTGCGGATTACTGTTTTCGACGAATCGCCGCGCTATCCGAAACGCGTCATCGCGTGGGGACTTGTCCTGCAGTTTGCGTTCGCGTTTCTGGTCCTTAAGACGGATTTCGGCAAGCTGTTCGAGGCCTTCAGCGGCGTGGTGAACGCACTGCTGGCTACACGTCAGCGGGCTCTGCGTTCATATTCGGCGACAAACTGGGACTGAAGAACGATCAGTTCGGCGTCATTTTTGCGTTTCAGATACTGCCGATCGTCATCTTCATTTCCTCGCTATTCGCGATTCTGTATTTCCTGGGAATCATGCAGTTGTTCGTGCGCGGCATGGCGATACATCATGCAGCGGTTCATGCGAACCAGCGGCGCGGAATCGACCTGCGTAGCGGCAAGCATTGTCATGGGACAAACGGAGGCGCCTCTCACCGTGCGGCCGTTTCTGGAATCGATGACCCAGTCGGAATTATTCACCATGATGACCAGCGGCATGGCGCACGTATCGGGATCGGTAATGGCGGCGTATGTCGCGATTGCGGGTGTTTCGATCACGCATTTACTGACGGCCGTGATCATGACCGCGCCCGCGACTCTCATGCTGGCAAAGATGTTTGTTCCGGAGATCTCCGAACCCGTTACCGGCAGGCACAGTACACGTTGAAATTGAGCGGCCAGGCGTGAACCTGATCGACGCCGCGGCGCGCGGGGCAGGAGACGGCTTGCAACTGGCCCTGAACATCGCCGGGATGCTGATCGCGTTTCTGGCGCTGATCGCGATGGTGAACGGAGGCCTTGGCTGGGTACACGGACATATCGTCTGGGCGCCGTCCTCGCTACAACAGATTCTGGCGTGGCTGTTTGCGCCAGTTGCGTGGACGCTGGGTGTTGCCTGGAAGGATTGTGCGACGGTGGGAAATCTTCTGGGCACGCGCATGGTGCTGAACGAATTTGTTGCTTTTGTGGATTTGGGCAAACTAAAGTCAACGCTTGATCCGCGATCGTTTGTGATTGCCACGTTCGCCTTGTGCGGCTTTGCGAATTTCAGTTCGATTGCGATTCAGATCGGCGGAATTGGCGCGTTGGCTCCCTCGCGTAAATCGGATTTGGCGAGACTCGGACTGAAAGCGATGTTCGTCGGCACGATGGCCAATTTCATGTCCGCCTGCATCGCGGGGATGCTGCTGTGACAAATCCCGAGGCTGGGCGTGGTGCTCGGAAGCGGGCTGGGCGCCTTCGCCGATTCGCTTGAGCAGCAGATTCGAATTCCATACGCGGACATTCCAGGTCTGCCGGTTTCGACGGCAATCGGGCACGCGGGTGTGCTGGTGCTTGGAACCGTAGCGGGCGTGGAAGTGGCGGTGATGTCCGGCCGCTTTCACCTGTATGAAGGCTACACAGCGCAACAGACCGTGGCGGGTATTCGGCTACTGCGAGCGCTCGGCGTGAAACGTATTGTGTTGACAAATGCTGCCGGCGGAATCAATCCCCAGTACGCCCAGGGAGCTCTGGTCGCGATCTCGGATCACATCAATTTGCAGGGGGCGAATCCGCTCAGCGGGCGGAACGAGGATGCTTTGGGCCCGCGCTTTCCGGACATGACCGAAGCGTATTCGAAGCGGCTGCGCCAGATTGCGCAAGACTGCGCGAAAGAAATTCCCATCACGCTACATGAAGGCGTGTATGCGGCCGTCGCGGGCCCGAGCTACGAGACGCCTGCAGAGATTCGGTATTTAAGAACCATCGGCGCGGATCTGGTCGGAATGTCCACCGTTGCGGAAACGATTGCCGCCAACCATGCCGGGATGGAAGTGCTCGGCATCTCGTGCGTGACAAACATGGCCGCCGGGCTGAGCGGTGGGAAACTCGAACACGAAGAGGTGCTGGCGACAGGGCGGCGCGTAGCGGGCACGTTCATCCGGCTATTGACGGCCCTGCTGCCGCGACTGCAGTGAGCTTGGTCCTGTTTGACATCGACGGTACCTTGCTGCGGCGCGCCGGGCAGCATCACCGGTTAGCGCTGTCGGCCGGAATCAAACGAGTGACAGGTCTCGATACGACGCTCGATGGAATTGAAACGTCGGGCATGCTGGATCGCGATTTGATCGCGGCGATGCTGGGAGCCGCCGGTGTCAGCGGCAGCCGCGCGCGATCGCTACTGGTACGGATCATGGCGGAAACGGCAACCTGCTACGCGGAAAATTGCGCCGCCGATCTGAGAGACAGGGTCTGTGAAGGCGTCGTCGAAACGCTCTCTGAACTGAGAAGACGTTCGGCGGCCGTCGGCGTGGTGAGCGGCAATTTGACCGCAATCGGCTGGAAGAAGCTGCAACTGGCGGGCGTGCGAGAGTACTTCAGCGTGGCGGGGTTTGCCGAAGACGGACGGACGCAGAGGCCGCTTGGCGCGAGTAGCATTCTGGCGTGCACGCCGCGCGGGCATGCTTGCGCGCGGCGAGAAGGTCAGCCTGATTGGAGACCATTTCAACGACATCGAAGCGGCGCGCTGCAATGGCTTTCAATCGATTGCCGTGGGTACCGGGCTTGACACCGCTGGAGCGGTTAGCGGAAGCCTCGCCCGACATATTAGTTCCCAATCTCAATCACCTGAATATCGAAGCGCTGCTATAGCGAACCCGGCTTAGTATCTTAGAACGGGTGGCGACTTGAAGAGCAAAGGAATCTTGGCGGTGGCCTCGACAATGGGGTGCGGGCTGCTTTTCTCTGCATTCTCGAACGCTCCCCCGCCGCAGCCTCCCCACGTAGAGATCAGCAACGGCGTGGTCAAAGCGACGCTTTATTTGCCGGATCCAGACCACGGCTATTATCGCGGCTCGCGGTTTGACTGGTCGGGAGTCATATCGCGTCTCGAATACAAGGGCCACAACTACTTCGGCGTTTGGTTCGAGCACTACGATCCTTACCTGCACGATGCGATCACCGGGCCCGTCGAGGAGTTTCGTAATGGCTCCGCGCCGACTGGCTCGGCGTTGGGTTACGACGAGGCGCCCCCGGGGGGCATGTTCGTCAAAATCGGGGTGGGTGTTCTCAAGAAACCCGATGGGAAACCCTACAGTTTCGCGCGGCGCTATCAAATTGTGAATACGGGCGTCTGGGCGTCCCGGCCGGAAAAGGACTCGATCGAATTTCAGCAGGATCTGGAGGACGATTCCGGCTATTCCTACTCGTACCGGAAGGTAGTGAAATTGGTGGCGCGGCGACCCGAGATGATGCTCGAGCACACGCTGCGCAATACGGGGAAACGCGTGATCGACACCAACGTGTATGACCACGACTTCTATGTTCTCGATGGCATGCCCACCGGGCCGCCGGCGCGCATCGTCTTTCCGTTTGCACCCAAGCCCGCGGATGAGCCGAATTGGCCAAATGCGTCCGGCATGGCTGGCAAAGCCGTAATTAACGATAAGGTGATCACGTACACACGCGAGCTGCAATCGCATGAGCAAGCGGCATCGCTGCTGACGGGCTTCAGCAGCGCCGTCAGCAGACAATGACATACGCGTAGAGAACCCGAAAGCCGGCATTGGCGTACGCGAGATTGGCGATCACCCAATCGTGCGGCTGAATTTATGGTCTATCCGGACGACGATTTGCCCTGAAGCGTACATTCATCTACACATCCCACCAGGTAAAGAGGCTCACTGGAAGATTCGGTACGTGTTCTATTTGGTATCGCCGGGTGTTTAAGGCCGGCAGATTTCGATTTGCGCCGCCCCGCTACCCGACGTGTTCATCGTCCCAAAGGGCGAAGGAGACGACATCGGACGGAATGCCGGCAGCGATGAGATCGCGATGCACAGTGAGCTTTGCGTCTGTAACTACGCGAACCGGTAGGTCGCGAGAGACATGTTGCAGGTACTGCTGCAATTCGGACCGCTGCCGCAGAGTGCGTGGCAAGATCACGGAACGACTCGCTGGAGGCGAAAACTGCCGCGATGTTTTCCTGTAGGCGGCTTGTGTTTGGGAGAGGACGGTAACGCACAATGTTATGAATTGCCTCACCGCAAGCGATCTTGCAGAGTACGGATTCTTATAGGCACTGAGTGCGCCAAGTAGCTTTATACAATTGACTTCTCACCTCGCGGCTGGCTCCGCCTATCTGACATAACCAGAGCCGTCGCGATTGCCTGGTGTTAGGCGATCCCGTCCTGGCCATGGCCGCCCAGTAATCCCTTTCCACTCGGAAGTGCAGTTTCGAAACAGCAGCTTGCAGGCACTCGCGTAAAATCCAACAACTTTAGACACACTAGGCGTAAGCGGGAACTTGCAATTTACAACGCGCGTGCGGGCCGCGTTTGCTTCTTCGCAATAGCGGCGCCAGCGATATAACCCATCGCACTGGATAAGACCGCCACACTTACAATCCGGTATTCACACCCACTCCTGCCAGCCCCGCACGTCGCAGTCCAGAAGTCCTTAATACTGAGAGCGACACTGGCCTGTAGAAACACATGCATAGAATATCCAACCCAAAGGACGGGCAATATCCATACCCAGAATATGGAAGTTTCACACCCACGCCGACATACCGCCCAGCCGATCAATAGACCGACGATTGCCCGGATGACGTTATCGACCAGATCGCGTTCACCGAAGGCCAGAGAGCGCATACCAGCAAGGGATTCTACACCGATAATAGGAACTAATGCAACTAAGCAAATCCCAAAAGTACCGAGCACTTGGTGACCCAGGAATCGGAGTAGCTGTGCAATCATCGCCCCAGCGCCATACAAGTCCGGCTATTAGAAAGCAGGTAAGCCGAGTTGGTGGCGGCTTGTCCTTGTGCGAAATTATTGTTGGTGAATCGTTGCCCATGCTCCCCTGAGTGCCACCGATTGCCGTGCTCTCCTGCTACTCCAAGCGCATCGGTAGCATCGGCGGGAACTGTAGACGGATAAATTAGTGCCGGAGAGATTATATACGACAGCTTTGACATGGCTTACTCGTCGCGTTCCGAAATGCCCCAATCGGAAGCAGTCGATGCAGCGGTGGAACAAGACAAAGACACATAGACGCCGATCCACTCTCCCTTCAGTGGATAATTGCTTTTGCCAATCCCGCATTATTCGCGACGTCGTAAATGCGGAATACGAGCAAATGTTCTCCCGGCCGGATTTTATCGAGATGCAAGTGGAACCGCTGTCGCTGCATATCGGTGACGCCCTCCACGGCATCGATCGGCTGCCACGGGCCCGCGTCTACCGAATACTCACAGACGCGCAAGGGACTGGTCGTGTCAGCGCCCGTAACGTCCACATCCAGTTCGTCTCCGTTGCGCTTCACGCTGTCGATCGTCACAACCGGCGGCGTGTTGTCGATCAGTACTTGCGCGCTAACCAGTTCGGATTCTTTGGCAAACTGCTGATCGTTGCTCGGCGCGTCGGAAGCGACCACCCGGAAGTAATAGCGGCCGTCCGCAAATACATCCGGATCGAGCAGAAGCGTATTTTCGAACATGCGGCTGCGCACCAGCTGCCAGCTTGTTTCATCTTCGGAACGGAAGTACACCGAGTACACCAGTTTGTCGCTATCCGGATCATCCGCTTGCCACGAGATCTGTGTCTGTGTCGATTGCAGACGCGAAACGCTCTGGGTTCCGCTAGTTGCCGTGCTGGCGGACGCTTGTCCTGTGTCCGTTACCGTCACCGTGTACGCTGCTGTGTTGTTCGCCGCAGCACCGGCCGACTTGAGCGCGTTCTGATTCAACACCGAGGTCACCGTCAGGCTATGCACCTCCGGAGCCCGGTTCTGCGGCAGAAACGGAACATCCACCGTATCAAGCTGCTCGGCGGAGCCCGCGGGCCATTCGGCCATCCATTGAATGAATCGCGCGGGTGGACTCTGGATAGCCGCGCCTGCCAGATCGTTCATGGGCGAAGACCATTCGCTCCAGGTGCCGTCTGGACGCGCCGCGTAGCCCGTTCTCGTTCGGAACGTTACGCCTTCGCCTGCGCCGTGCCAATGCAAGTGCCCCCAGCGCGCCACCGACCCTGCGTCGTGTACGGCAGATTCATAGCGCGCTGGCTTCGTTCCCGCGCTTCCTAGGACGAACACGCGTCCCGGGTTGCTCATTCCGGCAAACAGCACATCGCCCGCTTTGAGGATCCGCGTGGTTTCGCCATCGGCCAGTTCCGCGAGCAGCGTCGTCTCGTGCCCGCGCAGCCGGTAAATGCTCCCCGAAACATCGGTCGAGAACAGAATCGAATCGCCGTCCGCGATCAAGTCGTAAATGTTGTCGTCCTTGGACGTCCAAACCGTCTCGACCACTCTGTCCGGGCCGATTTTGTAAATCGCGGCCTTCTCCACTCCGGAGACTTCCGTTACTGCTGCTGCGCTCGCTCCCGCCGAACTGGCGCTAGTGGAAGTGCCCGAAGCCGTTTGCGATGAGGGCGTTGTCGCGGTCGTTTGATCCACTACATTCCCGGCCGCCTCGCTCACGGTAATCACGGTTGGTGAGGCCGCGACTGCCGCTGTGGTTGCAGTCTGAGACGAAGGGGGTAGCGTTCCATTACGCGTCGAGACGGCTCCCCCCATGCCAGCCGCATAGATTGTGCCGTCGGCTTCGACACCCAGGGCACGGATCTCGGGAAGATTCGAGTCATAGAGCACGGTCGCTTTGCCTGGCCCCGAAATGTCGTAGATGAGTCCGTTTGGGTCCGTTCCCGCAAGCAGGTGACCGTCCGCTCCCATAGCCAAGGACGTGACATTCATCTGTCCGGTCTCGTAGTAGACTTCTGCCGCGCCGTTCGGATGGATGCGATAGATCTTCCCCGCATCGCCTGTGCCGGCATAGATCGACCCATCGGGTCCGATGACCAAAGACCAAATGTATTTCGTACCGCCGCGCCAGAACTCACTGCCTTTGCCACCGCGCACGCGATAGACCGCTCCGTTCGGCGAACTGCCGACATACAAATCGCCATTGGGCGCGACCGCGAGCGCAAATACCTCCGGCTCCGGCGCGCTCCACACCTCACTTCTCTTCCCTGCGGGATCGATGCGAAATACGATGCCTTGATGGCCGGTGCCCGCGTATACGGAACCGTTCGGGCCCGCCGCCAGAGACCATACTGCGGGCTGATTCGCCTGCACTTGGTAGTCGGTAGCAGGACCCGGTGCCAGCCGACCGTCAGCGGTCAGCGACAATCCTGACAACCGCCCTTTTAAGAAATCGGAGAACCCGTTGATCTCCCAAGTCGTGGTAGTGGCCGCACCAATCGGTAACGCTGCTGCCCAGAGTGCGAAAACAACGCTAAGCTTCTTCACTGATCTACTCTTTGACGTCCACCTGGATAGTCTTTGCGCCCGCAACCACATAGCCCGGGGCAGGCATCGATTAGTTCGGCAACGCCCGATCCACGCGTCTGCAATTGCGTCGTGTTCGCGACCGGCGATGTAGACGGGTCGGCGAGCACCAGCATCACGGACGGCGGTGGGTCCGTAATCTCCTGTCCGGGCGCGGTTGCCGCCAGCGTGAACGCAGGCTGCGCGCGCCATACCCGAACGTATGCGGCCTGACTTCCGCGATACTGATTGAGCATCGAGACAAGCTGCTCGGGCGTTTTTGCAGACGCCGCATTCATACCGCCGAACTCGGGGAAATTGAGCGTGTTCGCGTCGCTGACGGTGAAATTGAGCGGCCCGGCAGGCGCCCCGATCGGGACCTTGTAATCCACCGTCCGCAGCACGCGCACTCCGTTTTCCCCGCCCAATAAGGCGCTAACGGTCACCGTATCGCCCGGCCGGACCTCATGCGCGGATGTCCAGGCCTGTGTGATGTGGAGTTCCTGTTTCGCCTCGACGGGAACCAACTCGTACTGGACGCTCTTCACGGACAGCGACTGAAAGCCGCAGCTCAACAGGTATGCAAGCTCCACGACGGCATCGCCCGCCACCTGCTGCGGCAGCGCGCTGTCGCTGACAAACTCGTCATGCAGCGTAAGCGCGGGGGCTCCCTCAAACTCGATGCGCATATTCAGCCGCATGGATTGCGTACCGATGGTCCGTTCTGTGGCGTCCATGGCCGAAGAGAGCGTCATTTGCGTCAGAAGAGGCGTCAGCATGCGGTCGCGCACGACTTCGAAATGATAGGTGTGCGTCCCGGTTGCATCCGACCGTACGTCGATCTCGACCGGAACCGTATGCGCCCGCCGGCCGATCTCGCCGGCAATGGCGGTGCTCCGGTCCGATGCAATTGTGCCCACCCACTCCTTCGCTGTCGAAACTTTGAACGAAGAGTTTACGTCGGGCACAACTGCCAGCACCTCCGAGCGTGCAAACGGCATTTCCGTCGATCCGACGTCCATGAAGGGGTGTCCGAACGCCCAAAGCTGCTTACCGCGAACGTAGGTCACCGTACCATCCGCGCTCACTGCGAAGTCGCCGCTGACCAGTTGTACGCTGATCATCGAACCTGCTTGCACTGTCCCGGATACTTCTGGAGAAGATGGAGAGCCGCCGGACACTCCCTGTTGTGGTTCAAATCCCAGTTGCCGTAAGCGGGGGGCGAACGCTTGCAGCGTACGCGCGCCGAAGCCGCTGAACGAGAGCGGCGTCGCGATCTGAGTCATGCTGCCGAACGGAGTGGGTTGAGCGCCCGCTCGCAAAGCACCCGCAGTATTTCCGCCACTCCGAATCATCTGCTGGATGGGTTGGATTCCAGCGATCGGCTCTTTGGAAAAAGGAAACCCGAGCGCGACTGCCCCGATCAGCTTCCCGTCAATGTAAACCGGACTGCCGCTCATGCCTTGGATGACGCCGGCGTTCGCCAGCGGGCCGCCGCTGAGCCGTCCGAGAATGATGTCCTGCTTCGGACCGATATTTGGCATGATTCCGAGGATTTCGACCTGGAACTCTTCGACGCGGTTCCCCTGAAAGACGGTTTTGCCGACGCCGTGCATGCCGGCCCTGATCTGGCTGACGGGCATCAGTTCCTGAGCGTTCCCGGCGCTCCAACTGGCGAACACCATCATGCTGGCGGCGATGACCGCGGCTGTCCGCCCGCTCACGCTTCCCCTGAATCTGCCTTGCCGCACTTGAGTCCCTTCGCTCCGTATTGGTTCGAGGAGGCTTTGGCCTCCAAACTTTTGTGAGTAAACTAGTTAGGAATCCGCCCGATGGCCAGCGCACCATTGATCCAGCCCCACGAAGCGGCTGCCCCACCCCGGAAGCCATCGTGGATTCCGGTTGCGTGGTTCGGCGGATTGCTGATCCTATGCTACGCGCCCATCCTTTACAGGATGGCATCCCAGTGGGCAAACGACGAGAATATGGGCCACGGCTGGTTCGTGCCCCTGCTCGCCGGCTATATCGCGTGGCAGCGCCGCGACCAGCTACTGGCTGCACCGCGTAAGCCCAGCTATTGGGGACTCGCCATTGTCATTTGGGCCGGTCTGCAGGCACTCGCGGCTACCCTCGGAGCTGAGATATTTACCGCCCGTGTAGCGTTCGTCATGGCAGTCTTCGGCTCGATTCTGTTCCTCGGCGGCAAAGCCTGGATCCGGATCCTGCTGTTCCCGCTGGTGCTGCTGTTGTTCATGATTCCGATCCCGCAGATCCTGTACGCCCAACTTACGCTGAAACTGCAGATGCTGGCCAGTCAGTTGGGAGAGTTTCTCATCAGCGCAATGGGCATCCCGGTTCTGCGTACGGGCAATCTGCTCGAATTGCCCAGCCAGACTTTGGACATCGCCGACGCGTGCAGCGGTATTCGCTCTCTCCTTTCGTTAGGGTTCCTTTCTCTCGTCTACGCCTACTTCACCGACAAGCGCGTCTGGATGCGCTGGGCGCTGCTTATCGCGACCGTACCCATTGCGATCGGCGCCAACGGCATCCGCGTGGCGGTCACCGGTCTTTTGTCTGAAATCAATACCGACTATGCCAAGGGTGCTTTCCACGAAGCCGAGGGGTACATCGTATTTGTCGTGGCGCTGTTGGCCCTGCTGCTCACGCATCGGCTGCTCAACGCAATCGCACGCCGGGCGAAGGTGTAAATATGGCGGGAATTTTATCGTCAAAAGCGGGACGCATCCTCACCCTCGTTTTGCTGGCGCAGGCGGGCGTGTTCTATGGCTTTTCACGCCAGGAGAACGTTCCGGCCGCCCGGCCGCTCGCCGACTTTCACGTCCTCAGCCCGAATTGGCATGTGTTTCAGGACGAGCCGCTAGATAAAGAGACGGTGGACGTTCTGCAAGCCGACGACCTGTTGTCA
This sequence comes from uncultured Acidobacteriaceae bacterium, assembly GCA_963795905.1. Lineage (GTDB taxonomy): Bacteria > Acidobacteriota > Terriglobia > Bryobacterales > Bryobacteraceae > Bog-105. Next base: position 581,380 of record CAWCJG010000009.1, read on the forward strand.
CGGCTCTACAAGAACGACCGTAATGGCGAAATCGCGGCCATGTTCGTGGCGTACTTCAAAACGCAGCGAACTGGTAAGACGCCGCACTCGCCCAAAAACTGTCTGCCCGGCAGCGGCTGGGTCCCGTCTGAATCGGGTTTCCTCGATATCCAGGTTCCGGGTGAGAAGAAGCCGATCAGTGTGAACCGCTATGTTGTCGCGCGCGGAGACAACCAGAGCGTGGTTCTCTACTGGTACCAGAGCCATAACCGCGTTGTCGCGAGCGAATACGCAGCCAAGTTCTACACCGTAGCCGACGCTATCCGCTTCAATCGCAGCGACACGGCCCTTGTGCGCGTGGTCGTTCCCGTCTCCGGCGGCCAGGTGCAGCAAGCCACGAATCAAGCGGTGGATTTCGTCCAGACCTTCTTCGAACCGCTCCGTCAGTACCTTTCGGAATAGCGCTAAATCGATTTCGCGCCGCGGACGCGGTAATCCGTCACACCCCACAGCTTCACGATGGTGCACATTTCGAACAGCCGCGAACGTGTGCGCTGGCCGACGCGCTGCTCGAGGAGAGGCACACCAGCCGCTCCGCCGCGCATTTCCGAGGACGTCACACGCCCCCCCAATCCGGATCCGCGAGGTTGGTGGTTGCAATCAAGGCGCTGCCCTGGTTATAGCGGTATCCGATGATGTTTGAGACCGTATCCTCGACCCATTCGGTCACCTTGCTCTCGCCGCCGAGGTCATCCAGCAGCAGAACCTCGGTGTCGAGCGCCATCTCATAAGCGTCCCGCTTGCTGGCGCCGAGCGTCTCGTCGTAGCCGGATCTTATCCGCTGCAGCAAGTTCTGGAAATCGAAGTACACGCCTTCATGTCCGCGCGACAGAATGCGCCGTAACGTCGCGATCGCCAGCAGTGTCTTGCCAACACCCGGCGGCCCAACCAGCAGCAGACCCGGTTTGGGAACCAGCGGAAAATCTCGCGCATAGCCCCAGGCGATCGTGTACGCACGGCCCAAAACATCTTTTTCTGCAGGCCGGTCGTGCGGCAGGATAAATTGGTCGAGTTCAACACCCCAATAGCGCTTTGGAATCCGGGCGCGCTCTTCGATGTTGTGGGCTTGCGTCTCCGCCACACACGCGCAGCGATCGGCGGAGGAAATGCCATCGCGCTCGGCCACAACCCATCCGGTACCGCCGCAAACCTTGCAATCTTCGTTTGGCATATCGTTATGCGATCACTAGAAGAACTTCACCCGCGCCCACAGTTGCGCCTTCGGGGGCAACAATCCGCTGAACAGTTCCGCTTTTTGGGGCCGTGATTTCATTCTGCATTTTCATGGCCTCGACGACGACCACGCCCTGTCCGGCCTCGACCGGATCGCCTGGCCCGACCAGCAGCCGCACGACTTTCCCGGGCATCTGCGATCGGAGTTCAACCGGCCCGGCTGCCGCGACGAGATGATTCGCCTTGCGGTCCCGGGCATCGCTGATGCGCACGCGGTATTGCCGGCCGGCCACCTGAACCGCGATCGAGTCGCCATCGCGCCCCAGCCGCACCAGGTAGCTGGCGCTGCCAAGCAGTACCGAGTAAGCGCCCTCCCCGGCGGGCACAATGGAAGCCGCTCCCACGAACGGAGCCGACGCGCCGGTTAACGCGTAATCCAGCGTGCCGTTGTTTCTTCGCACATCCAGCAGAAACTCCGCTCCGTCTACGTCCACACGCAGCTTCATCTCTGGACTTCCTTCCAGAGAGTCTGCTTCCAGGCGCTTCCGTTTCCGGCGGGGGTAGCGGCGGTCTGCGATCCGTTCGTAGACGCGACAGCCAGCACCGCCGCAATCACGCGATCATCCTCGACATCTGTCGGCTCCGGCCGGGCCATGAAGTCCGCCAAAAAACCTGTATGCAGGTCGCCGCGCACAAACCGCTCGTCCTGCAGTAGACCAGCGAAAAGAGAGAGGTTGTTGGTTGTACCCAGGATTTGAAATTCGCGCACGGCCCGGCGCATTCTGGCAATCGCCTCCTCGCGAGTTGCGGCCCAGACACTTAGCTTTGCGAGCAGTGGATCGTAATCGAGCGGCACATTCCAACCCGCATACACGCCGCTATCGACCCGCACACCGGGCCCCCCTGGCTCCACATATTGCGCAATGCGGCCCGGCGCCGGAAGGAAGTTTTCGGTCTGGATCTTCCGCGTAAACACGGCACTCGAGTGCCGATCCATGCCAACGCACATCCGCTTGCTGGACGGTAAGCGGCTCTCCTGCCGCGATGCGTATCTGCCAGTGCACGAGGTCCAACCCGGTCACGAGTTCAGTGACGGGATGCTCCACCTGTAGGCGCGTGTTCATTTCGAGGAAGTAGAAGTTGCCGTCCTGATCCGCTAAAAACTCCAGCGTTCCCGCGTTGCTATAGCGAACAGCACGGGCAATCTTCAGCGCCGCCTCGCCGATCCGGTTCCGCAGCTCGGGCTGTTGCAGGACCAGCGGCGAAGGAGCATTCCTCAACCACTTTTTGATGCCGCCGTCTGGATGGAGCATTCGCGCTCACCCAAATGGATCAAGTTGCCGTGTTCGTCTCCCAGCACCTGAACTTCGATGTGGCGCGGTTTTTCGATCAGCTTCTCGAGATAGACTTCACCCGAGCCGAAGGCCCGCTCGGCTTCCAGGAGGCGCCGCGCATAGCCGATTCGAGATCGCTCTCGGCATCGACGCGCCGCATGCCTTTTCCGCCGCCGCCCGCTGCCGCTTTCATCAGGACCGGATAGCCGATTTCGGCTGCGACCTTGCGCGCGTCCTGCCATGTCGATAAGCCCTGTTCAGTCCCTGGCACAACCGGCGCACCTGCCGCGATGGCTACGCGCCGCGCCGCGGTTTTTGAACCCATGGATGCGATTGCTTCATGAGTGGGCCCGATGAACTTCATCCCCGCCTGTTCGCAGGCCAAAGCAAACTGGGCGATTCTCACTCAGGAATCCATACCCGGGATGAATTGCTTCCGCGCCGGTCTGGCGTGCCGCATCCAAGATGTTCTCGATGGACAGATAACTCTCGCGTGGAAGGCGGCGGCCCGACACACACCGCCTCTTCCGCCATCTGCACGTGCAGCGCAGCCCGGTCGACTTCAGAGAACACAGCAACGCTCGCGATGTCCATTTCCCGCAAGGCACGGATCACGCGTACAGCAATTTCTCCGCGATTCGCGACCAGCACTTTCCTGAACATCGTTTCTATTCGTACTCCACGGAGATCAGCCAAAGGCCGCGCGCCGGAGCGGTCGGTCCGGCGGAATGCTGCAGCCGGGCTCGAAGCCGCGCCCGCAGCGCCTGCGAGTCCAGCGTTACGTTTGCCTATTTCCAGCAGCACGCCAACAATATTACGCACCATGTGCTTCAGAAATCCCGACCCAGTCACACGATACACCAGAACACTGCCTTCGCGCTCCAGGGTGGACCGGAACATCGCCGTACCTTTGCTCTGCGCCTTCCGCGTCCTTCTCGTCGCTTGCCGCAAAAGCCGTGAAGTCGTGCTCGCCTTCAATCTCCGGCGCCGCCGCAATCATCGCCGCTTCATCCAGCGGAGAACGGATGATGATAGACGTAATGTCGGCTGAATGGCGGCAGGATTTCGTCGCGGAAGATGCGGTACTCGTAAGACTTGCGCAGAGCATCGAAACGCGGATGGAAATCCGCGATGTGTCTCCGCCACATCAAAAATGCGAATCGACGGGGCAGCAGCCGATTTACCGCGCGGCGAAAATTGTCCACTGGGATCGGGTTTTCGATACTGATGGCGGCGACTTGCGCCAACGCGTGTACTCCCGCATCCGTCCGTCCTGAAGCCGCCACATGCACCGGCTTGCCTTCCATGCCCGAGATGATTTCTTCCAGCGTCCCTTGGATTGTCGGCAGACCGGGCTGCACCTGCCAGCCGTGGAAGTCGGTACCGTCGTAGGCGATGTGAAAACGTAGCCGCCTCAGCTTCGTCTGCGACCCGGGCTTCACCACCGGCTTCCCTTCTTGCACAGCGGACATTCGTCGGGCTGGTAGGCGACCACCTACATCGATTGCAGCGCCACGCGAGGCACGCCCACATCCACCGCCCCGCCGCTGCGATCGATAATTGATCCGGCGCGCGAGCACATCCGCGCCCGCCGACCCGCAAGGCCGCGATAACTTCACGCGTGCTGCCGCCCGTCGTGATGACGTCTTCCACCACTACAGCACGGTCGCTCGGAGTCCACGCTGAATCCACGGCGTAGTGTCATCTCGTTCGTCGCGCCATCGCGTTCGGTAAACAGCGACCGCACACCCATCGCCCGCGCCACTTCATGCCCGATCACGATCCCGCCAATCGCCGGGGCGACCACCACAGTAGGTTGTTTGTCCCGAAACTAGCTTGCGGAGTTTTCCCGGCAAGCAACGACCCAAGCCGCTCCGCATACTCAGGGATCGCGAGCACCTTGGCGCATTGCAAATATTCGGGACTATGCAGTCCGCTCGTCAAGCGGAAATGGCCGCGCAAGTAGGCGCCGGTCTCCTCAAACAGCTGCATGATCGAACGGTTCAGCCACAAGGGGCAGGATAACTCACGCGGCCCAGGCGGCGTCCATTTCCCGCTACAGCTTGAGGATGCGCATCAGCAGAGCCGATGCGAGCGACACAAAGCGCCGCCAATACAGCAGGAGCATTGCTCGCCCGTTGAAGCGACGTGGCTCTCGCTATCGTGCGTCTTGATGCCGATCACCGGGCCGGGTCCGCCGCGCCTGCGCTCCCGACTCGCGCTGTCTTTCGCAGTGCCGGCATGGTGATCACGCGCCTGACGCGGGGCAGACACATTGCCATCCCGAAACTCCAGATCTTCTTTGAGCTCCACCACGAGCTCCAGACCGGCTCGGTCTGACACGCCGCAGATGTACTGCCACGGAACCCATAGCTCATGGCCAGTAACTGCGTTCACCAGCTGCGTCTCCGACCAGGAACTGCGGCCGCGTAGCCACTCGTTCGGGCCCGCGTTCGCAATTGCGGGATACAGCACAAACTTGCGGCGTCCCAGGTAGTCGAGCGGCGACGGTACCAGCGGCGCTGACATGTCGATCTCAGTGTATCTTGCTATACCTCAGGCCCGGCCAAGTGTCTTCAAGGAACCGAACATCTCGGGTACTGCCGGTTTGAGCGCGGCCGAAGAAGCTTGCGCCGTCTGCGTCAAAAGCGCCGGAAGAGCGACATCTTGGCGACGGCGTAGATTTCCTGATCCATCAAGCGGCGGCCGATGCTCTCCCTCCGGCGGCTCAAGACTCCTCGCCGAACAACACGCTGGTTCGACGCGTTCCCGAATTTGCCCGGATCTCAAAGACGAATTCACGGGACAGTGGAGGATCGCCGCGTCCGATATCCGCGATACACATACTGGTAGACATACCCGTTTTCGGCGGCGTAATTCTTCCACCTTTCGCGCTGCGGCGCGCCTTTCAGACTCCGGTTCGCTCGGGAGAAACACGCGTATTCCTACGCCGAAACAGTGCTCGAAGAAAGGAAATCACCTAAAATGGAAGTCTACCCACCCGATTGGAACCGTACTATTTGACTTCGACCACCGCCCTTGAAGAGCCGCTAATAGAGGATTCCAGTTCGGCGGCGCGCCGCTCCTTCCTGCTTGTATTTTCCTGCACCCTGATCGGGGCCATCGCCCAGATCTTATTGAAAAAGGGAGCGGTGCAACTGGGCGCGCACGTCACGCTTCTGGATGTCGCCCGCCGGCCGGCGCTGTTCGTTGAGTTCGCCTTCGGCATTCTTCGGAACATCAACTTGTTCCTGGGCTACTGCATGTATGGCATCAACACATTTCTGATGGCGTTGGCGCTGAAAGGCCGCGAGCTTTCGCGGTTGTATCCGATCATCGCGCTCACGTTCGTCTGGGTCACGCTGCTGTCCTTGTTCACGCTCCCGGACGAGCACCTGAATTTCTTCCGCGTGGCCGGAATCGTGTTCATCGTTGGCGGGGTCTCCGTTCTGGGGCTGAAGAAGTAACATGCCGCACGCCACCACTCCACTGAGCTCGATTGTTCTGATCCTGGTCTCCTCCTTTGCGGGATCGTTTGGCGCCGTTTTTCTAAAACTCGGAGCGGAACACCTGGGCGGCAGCATCGCGAGACTGTTCACGAATTATTGGTTGGCACGGGCATCGTGCTGTATCTGCTTGTCGTCCGTGTTCTACATGATGGGTGTTGCGCAAGGGCAGTTGACGGTGCTTTATCCCATGGTTTCGCTTGGCTACTTCTGGGCCATCTTGTGGGCGCGGATCTTCTTCAAAGAGTCGTTCACCCTTTTCAAAATCGGCGGTCTTGCCATGATTCTGGTGGGCGTCGCGTTGATCAATCTGGGCAACGCTTAACGGACCGCGAACGTGATCGCGCCACGTGCTGGCGAATTCCGTAATCGCGGCAGGCAGACGACGGCGCAGAAACATCGCGAGAACCTCCAGACCGAACCAGAGCAGAAACGCATCGGTGATCCAAACCTTGCTGCCGGGGCCGAAGAAATGCGGAATCACAAACTGTGCCAGGAACAGAGCAAGCATCGACACTGCTTCCAGCCACGAAAATCGCATGTTCGCAAGAAATGCAAGTGCGACCAGACTTTGCGCGATCGTCAGCATCAGTTCAGCACGCTGCTCGGCGTCGAAAGAAATGGCGCTGATCGAGCCCCGGCCGAGCGAGAAGACAATCGGCAACATGCCGAACAATAGCGTCCATTGGTTCAAGTTGCTTGAAGCAACATTCATCAGCGCGATCGGCGCTTTCTCCTCCTGTCGAGCAAAATAAAACGTCGAAAGAAATTCAGGAAATTCGGAGATAAGCGGCGCCAGCCATTGAATGGTGACGAACGCCGGTATACCGAAAGCCGCGGCTAAAGAAATCAAGCTGCCAAGAAAGGGCTCGGCGACGAAGTAGATGAGGATGCCGCCGACAGCAAAGCACAGAACGATGCCGGCGATTCTCCATAATTTCGGCGCGAGGACAATCCGCCTCGGAAGCGCTCCGAGATCTTCGATGCCTTCGTGGCCTTCGGGAGGAAGCGCGATCAGAACCAGCAGGTACGCAAGGTACAGGCCAATCAGGATGAAGCCGTCAAATAAATGCAGCGAGCCTTTCCACCAAATGAAGATCGCATAGAGCAGCGGCGCGATAAGCCCGATCACTTCCACGCTGTGATGGGGATCGAGAAGGATGGCTCGTAGCCAATATCGCTCGCGTTTGCGATGCACGACCGCGGCGGTTAGAAAAATGAATGGCCAAGCGAGTCCGGTCAACAGCCGAACCGCGCCCGTCAGGTTAGCAATGAGCAGAGCCGATCTGTTGCTTCCATGCGAGAACCGCTTCCACGGCGAACTCCGGCAGCGTCTGCATCCAGGCGAGCATCGCGAGAGCGAAACCTTGTGCAATGAAGAACTGGGCGGACTCCGCGCCCCATGCAATCATCATCGAAGCCGCCAAAATGGCGGGCGCAGTCCACAGGACGGCCCAGGGGCCGGCCGTCTTCAGCGGAATGGCTGTGACCAGGATTGCAAAAATTATGACCTTCTGGCTAGCGGAAGGTGACTTCGGCATCTGCCTCTGTGTGTCCGCGCCGGAGCACAGAATGTTTCTCGAAGCTTTGCGATTTTTCGGGAAAGTCTATGCGGTAATGACCGCCGCGGCTCTCTTCGCGCGCCAGGGCAGCTTGGGAGATCAGCGTCGCGACCTGATGGATGTTTCGAAATTCGTAGTCGGCGCGCGCCGCATCCTGACGTTTCTCGCGTGAGCGTGACTGGAGTTTCCTATGCGCCGCGGCCAGTTCGGGTCCATTTCGCAGAATGCCGCACGCGTTCCAGGCGATCGCGCGCACTTCGCTTTCCGTGATGCACGGAAACTCAACTTGAGGGCAGCAGGCGGCGCGCTCAACCGGCGTGGCGCACAACTCCTTCATCGCTCTTCCCGAGCGTCCGCCAAACACCACGGCTTCGAGAAGTGAGTTGCTCGCCAGACGATTGGCCCCGTGTACTCCCGTACAAGCCACTTCGCCGGCGGCGTACAAGCGCGGAAGAGTGGTGGCGCCATTCAGATCGGTTCGCACGCCGCCCATGGCGTAATGCGCGGCAGGGCGGACCGGAGCGGGCTGTTTCTCCAGATCGAGGCCATACTGAAGGCAAGTTTGATAGATCCGTAGGGAATCGTTCGCGAACAAATCCGGTAGGCAGATGCGTCATATCGAGGAATGCACTCCGCTCTTCGGTTGCTCGCAGCTCCATGACGATAGAACGCGAGACCACATCGCGCGGCGCCAGTTCCTTGAGCGGATGGTAGCGATCCATAAATCGCTCGCCGCTTTCGTTTCGGAGATACGCGCCTTCACCGCGAAGCGCTTCACTCAGCAGGAACCGCGGCGCGCCCTCAAGGAAAAGCGCAGTGGGATGGAACTGAACGAATTCGATGTCGGAGATCTCGGCTCCGGCGCGAAACGCAGCAGCGACGCCATCTCCAGTTGCTACATCCGGATTCGTCGTGTTCTCGAAAACGCGGCCGAGCCCACCCGTGGCAAGCAGGATCCCGCGCGCCTCGACGATAACGGTGGATCGCGTGGTGCCGTCATATGCTGCGATTCCAACCGCTTCCCCGTCGTGCACGAGTAAGTCAGTAACAGCGGCAAAGCTACGGAACGAGAGGCGCTCGAGCAGACTCGCGCGAGCACGAAGAGAGCGGACGATCTCGCGGCCTGTCGAGTCTCCGTGCGCATGCAGAATGCGATTGCGGCTGTGCGCGCCCTCACGGCCGAACAGCAGTTCTTCGCCTTTGCGATCGAAGGCGGTACCCCAGTCGATGAGGCGTTCGATTTCGGATGGGCCTTCTTCCACCAGAACGCGAACGGCTTCGGGATCGCAAAGACCATCGCCCGCGAAGAGCGTGTCCTGCTCATGCAGAGTGATGTCGTCATCGTCGCTGAGCGCTGCCGCGATGCCACCCTGCGCATATTCGGAGGACGATTCGCGCAGACTGTCTTTCGCAATGACGAGGACGCGCCCAACACTTGCCAGTTCGATGGCGGCGCGCAATCCCGCTACTCCAGCTCCGACGACAATAAAATCGGTATGAACGCGCTGAACGGGTGGGTTTATGCCTTCATCATATAGCAGCGTGCCGTTTTCTCGTCGCCAGATCGCGTGTAATGCCTCACACCACATTCAACCGGCACCGGCCGTACGGGTACGTCGCCTGCGCGATCGCGGGCTGCTTCTGGGGTTGCGGCTTTTTCTTTGGGAAAGTCGCGTTCTCGCAACTCAGCGTCGCGCATTATGTGCTCTACCGCTTTCTGTTTGCCTGCGGCGGTCTTGCTCCGATCGCTGGTCTACCCCGGTTCACGCGCCGCGAATGGGCCATTCTGTTTATCGCGAGCTTCTGCGGTATTCCCTTGCAGTACATGATTCAGTTCAACGGACTGGCGCTGACGACCGTCAGCCATGCCGCGCTCATGGTGGGCACGATGCCGGTCATTCTCGCCGTCGGTGCGACGATCTTCGCGCATGAACGGCTGGATCTGAAAGGCTGGGCCGCGCTGCTGTCCTCGACGTGCGGCGTTGCGCTGATTGTACTGAGCAGCGGACACGGACTCGGTGCGGGAAACGTATGGGGAGACCTGTTGATCGTCTTCTCGCTCGGGATCGCGCTGGTTTGGGTGTTGCTGAACAAACTACTGATGGCGGGCGGCCGGTCTCCGCTCGCAGTGACCGCCTGGGGCTTGCTGACCGGGACGGCGATGCTCGCGACCTGGGTGCTGGCCATGCACGGACCGCCGCCGGTGCGGGCGTTGAGGACTGGGTGTTTGGCTGGCGACCGCCGGTAGCGGGCTACTTTGTACGGCTGCCGCGACGCTGTTGTGGAATTGGGGGATGCATCGTGTACCTGCCTCACGCGCGGGTGTCTTTCTAAACATTGAACCTGCGCTCGGTTCGATTCTGGGCGTTGCGGTGATGGGTGACCGTCTCGGCACTGGCGCGTGGATGGGCGGAGCACTCATTATTGGCGCCGCAGTCGTGCTGACGAGCACGAAAGGTGCAGTCCCGGATACGGCCGATCCCGTCACTTCGGCGGAGTAACTTGGAGCGAAAGTTTCTCGCGTGCGCTTTTTTGCAGTTCTGCGGCCTGCCTCAGTTCAGCGCGCGCTTGCTCTGATCTGGCCGGCAGCGCGCAACGCTCTTCCCAGAAGGTAGTGGGCTTGCACAGATCGCGGCATCGAGTTTTACGGCCGAACGTAAGGGCGCGATGGCTTGCTCTGCGTGGCCGGTTGCCAGGTGCGCGTCTCCTAGGGCGATCAGAGCTTCTGGATACTGCGGATTTGCTTTGAGCGCGGCCTGAAACTGCGGAATCGCTTCGTTGGGCCGGCCTTGCTTGAGTAGAAGTTCACCGAACAGATAATGCGCAGGCGGGTCATCCGGGTAGCGGTTCAACTCGAGCGTGAGCTGCTCGCGTGCGGCATCGAACTTACCTTCCTTCCAATACAGCAGTCCCAAACCGGAGTGCACACCCGGGAACTGCTCGTTGGCCTTAGCAGCTGCCTGGTATTCCTGTTCGGCGTCCGCGATGCGATCGGCCCGATCGTACGCCTGGCCCATCATTACGTGCGCTTCTACCGAGTTCGGATCGACAGCGAGAATCTTGGCAAACGTGCGGACAGCACCGTCCGGATCGTCGTTTCGCAGGTACGCTTGACCGAGGAAGTTGAGTGTCGGAAGATCGCGCAGGCTGCAACTCACTGGCGCGAGACAGGTATTGCGCGGCTTCGCCGTACCGATCGAGCGAGAACGCACACAGACCGGCGAGTTCGAGAACCTGAAAGTCGGGGCTTTGCTGCAAGAGTATTTGCAGAATCGGCAGAGCCTCTGCAAATCGCTGTGTTTTGAAATAGGCGACCGCGAGATTTCTCCGAGTGAGCGGATCGTTCGGGCGCAAGCGTAACGCACGACGGTAGAGATCTATAGCTTCGGCTGGGCGGTTTTGGCGCGTCAGCGCGATGGCGAGATTGTTCAGCGTTTCTACGGAATCGGGTTGCGCGGCCAGCGCCTGCCGGAAGTCTTTTTCTGCAAGAGCGTAGTCGCCGGATGCAAGGGCAGCGGAGCCGTCTCGTTCGAGTTCCTGCGTGACTGCGGTTTGGGTTCGCGCACCCGTGGCGAACAGCAGAGCCAGCATGGCTGCGGCGATCGACTTCAAATTCTTCACCCATTTCCATTTTGAGGCGGCAGCGCAAGGGCGGCTCCGCGGGCATTCGCATCACCGCCCGGGTAGAGTTACCGACGCTGGCTCGACATTCCAACCATCTACGGTCACCATTGCCGGAGGATTGCCCTCGTTGTTGTTGTAATCCACCTCGATCTGACGCTTTTCGCCGGGTAGCAACGGCAAATAGTTGTCTTGCCACAGTGCGGGCAAAACTTCCTCCATCTGACGCGAGTCGTCCTCTTCGGGATCATGCACGTACTTCATCAGCTTCAGATGGACCAGGAATGCGAGATTGCCTGTGGGGTTTTCAACCTGCACCACAACGCGGCCACGTGCCTTGTCCGTCGTTTGCGCTGTGATCTGGGTCAGGTTCAGCGCGACGCGGGGAAGATCATTTAGTTGCCTCAGATCTGCGAAGCTCTTCTCCGGTGTGAAGTACCAGGTAGAGTGATTCCAGTCGAGGTCGTCGGGTTTGGTGGACAGCCAGTAGAAGTTGGAACTGACTTCTTTTCCATCTGCATCCCCTAACGTGAGCTTGACGAAGTAGGTCGAGTTATATCCGCCGGAGCGGGCAGTTCGAATGCCTTCGCCACACCGTCCGATTCCACGTTCAGCTTCTGGGTCTTCGAGAACTTCTCCTGCATGTGCAGATCGAAAACCTTGGCGGAGACTGTCAGGTTCATGAAAGGACGATACAGCGAGTTGACAACGACGACGGAGCGGTCATCGTACGAATACTGCACATGGAGTGGCTCGCATGCCTTCTTTGTTCCGAAGTAGCCGCCTCCGGGGCGCAGCATGTAGTCGTAGAGATGCCAGATGATCGAAGGCCACGCATTATTCAGCATCCACTGAATCACGCCTGTTGAGACGTACTTGTTGCGGCCGTATGCCTCGAACATCGCGCGCTCGCCTTCGTAAGCGGCGGCCTGCGCTTTTTCTGAAAATTCTTCGACCGACTTGGAAGGGCCGTAGCGGCTATCGAGCGCCTTGCGGAAATTGTCGATGTTGCGAAACGCGCCGCCGCCTGCATGGTAATCCCACCACGAATCAATCGGCCAGAGATGATCTTCGGGCAACATCTCGCGCAGAGTATCGACCGGAGGAATGGCCGCGCCCGGGCTGATTTCCGTGGCAAAGGCATGCGCACCTCCCAGCGTCTTCGTCTCAAGCAGCCAGTAGTCGGGCGGAACATAATCGTACGGTCCCGCCATTTTGACGCCAGTTTGTCCAGTCACGCTGGTTGGGCGCGCCGTGGCGGAAGATTCGGACGGATTCGGCCAGTTCATCTGCTTCAAAATACCGACGTACATGGACTCCACATCGGGCGGGCGGCGGATTGTCGCTGCCGTCCATCCAGTTGAAGACGGACGGGTGATTGCGAAGCCGGCGGATTTGATCACGCAAGGACGCGGCTGCAATCTGGTAATCTTCTTTGTCCCAATCCTTCCAGTGCTCCCAATGGTCACAGCAGCACCAGCCCGCGCTGATCAGGATGCCGTACTCGTCAGCGAGTTCAAGAAAATGGTCGGAGACGATTTTGCCTTCTAGCCGGACCGTATTCAGGTGCATGTCGCGCACGTATTGCAGGTCCTGTTCTTCGCGGACCGGGAGAGTCGCGCAGCAGCATGTCGAACGAGTAGCCGGCGCCTCGGATGAGAATCTTCTTGCCGTTGATTTTAAAGAGCCGTGCAACGGGCGGCTCCGCGCCCGCCGGCTGAGGAATCAGTTCGCTTGTGACCTCGCGAATACCGAACCGAGTGGAAACATCATCGGAAACGGCGCCATCCGCTTCAAAGGTCAATTTCAGGTCATACAGGTTTTGAGGCCCCAAACCATAGGGCCACCAGAGCCGCGGGTGATCGAAGTTCAATTCCGGAAAGTGTTCTGGATCGAAAGAAGCCACGACGGTCTGGTTCGGACCGATGTCAGCGCGCCGGGAAAATTTATGGCCTTCGATTTCAGCACTCAGTGTTCCTGAAATGGTCTGGCTAGTGGTGTTGGTGAGTTCGGCGGTGACGGTGAGATGCGCACGAGCTGCGTCGGGGAGATCGAGTTTGGTAATGACCTGCGGAAAGCGGATTGCAACCGGCCCGCTGGCGGTGATGTAAACAGGCCGCCAGATGCCCATGCCTTTATCCGGCGGGGCCGGATTCCAATCGACGAAGGTGATCGCCAGATCTTCAGGCGTAGGAGGAAACACTTCGACCGCGAGCGCATTCGGTTTGTCCCATTGCACTTCAGAGGTCACGTCGAATTCGAAGAGCCGCCACGAACCGGCGAGCTTGTCGGCGCTTGCGATGCGAGTTCCATTCAGCCAGACATTGGCGCGGAAGTTAATTCCGTCAAAGTGCAGTTGCAGCTTTTTGCCGCGCAGGTTTTGGGGAAGAGTGAAGGTCGTTCGATACCACCACGGGATTGCGAAACGGACTCTCCGGCGGCATCTGGATGTTTGAGAAGTTTGTGCCGATCGGGTAGGTTGTGCCGGCGATATTGCGCAAATTTTTGCCGAAGTCAGGATTGGCGTATAACTTGTCCTCGACTAACGCTGCTACTACCGTGGTAGGCACGTTGGCGGCGTACCAGTTCTTTGGCTGATACGCCGGTTGTGATAATTGGTCGCCCGTTTCGGTGACAGAGGACGAGCTTTGGATCTGCCATTCCTCGGTCGAGCGGAATTCTGTTTTGTTGGGCGTAAGCAACGGTCGCAATGAGGAGGGCGTTTACGAGTGTAAGTTTCATTCCGTTTCCGGGGCGAAATCAAAATTGACGAGTTCGGCGCGAAAACCGCGTGTGCGCCATGCGCCATAGGCAATACCGACCAGCATCCAAACAGAGCCTGCCAGTTGAGCCGGACGGCTGAGGTTTAGAAACAGTAGCAGGCAGACCAGGAACCCGCAGGCCGGCAATAACAGATTCGAGAGTTTCTTCTCGCTCTGGCGGACGTAATAGTGCATCAGCGCGGCAAGGTTAACGCCCATAAAGGCGATGAGGGCGCCGAAGTTCAGCATTTCGGCTCCGAGATCAAAGTCAAGCAGGAAGCAGCCAATGAGCATCACTGCGCCGATGAAGAGGACGTTGTTTCTCGGGATGCGGTGCTTAGGCTCGACCTGACCGAAAAACGATTTCGGAAGAGCGTCGCTGCGGCCCATGCCATAGAGAAGGCGGGCGGCTCCCATTTGAGCTCCGAAGCCGGAACCGAAATTCGCAACCAGCAGAGTGATTCCAATCAGCGCGAAGAGAGGTTGCCAGGCGCGGCCCGCGACGGAGACGAAGGCAGTCGTGATGTCCGGGAACGGCTGCGAGGCAGGCCAGATCAGTTGCGCCGCATAAACTTCGAAAGCCGATAGCAAGCCGATGACAACGCACGTGAACACGGTCGCAAGGAGGATGTTGCGAGTTGGATTTTTCGCTTCTTCGGAAAGAGTCGAGATCCCGTCGAAGCCGATGTAGGTGAGCACGGCAACCGAAGTGCCCCCGAAGACGGAACGCAGATTGAATGTTTGGGGATCGTAGAACGGCCGCGTAAAGAACCCGGGCGAGGCATGTCCATGCGTCGTTATGTAATGGAAAGCGGCGGCAAAGAAGATGCAGATCACAATGCCCATCCCAGCCGCCAGAGCAGCGTTCACTCGCGGCCGAGGCTTTAACACCCTGTAGGTTCAGCCAGACGAACAGGCCGATAAAGATGAGCACCCACGCCCAAATACGGCACGGCGGGAAGGAACGCTTGCGATTGATGGCTGATCCAGACAACACAGATGATCGGGTTCAGCATGTAGTCCATCACCATGCTCCAGCCCGTGACGTAGCCCAGCGCAGGATTGAGTTCCTGACCGACGTAGGTGAACGCAGAACCGGCGCTCGGGTAAACGCGCGCCATGCGACCGTAGCTGATGGCGGTGAGCAGCATGGCGAGCATTGCGATCAGGATGGTGGTAACGACGTGGCCATGGCCACGATCGCTCAGGACACCGAACACGGACATCGGGGCGGTCGGCTGTATGACGATAACGCCATACAGCACGAGATCCCAAAGTCCAAGCGTTCGGCGAAGTCTTACGCCGGATTGTGTTTCGGCCACGTGTCAGTTCCGTTCGTATCAGAAATAGAGCTTAAGCCCGAATTGCATGATACGCGGGTCGTGCGTTCCTGTCACCTGGCCGAACGTGGCATCGTCCACACCAATGTCGATGGACGAGAAGTTCACGTGGTTGAACGTGTTGAACGTTTCGGCGCGGAACTGCATGCTGAGGCGTTCACCGATTTTGAAATTCTTAAGCAGCGCGATGTCCCAGTTCTCAATCCCCGGCCCGAGCACGCTGCCAGGTGCGGCGGTGCCGAAATGGCCCAACGGCGTCCGTGAACGCGGCGGTATTGAAGAACTCACTTACAGTCTTCGGACCTTGGATTGAGGTACCCGGGACCACATCGGCACGTGGAGAAAAGCCGCCGATGAGGTCGATGCCGATGCCACCAGGGTAGATATCGAACGGGATCGGTGCTTTGCGTAATCGTCTGCGACTGGCCGGATTCAAAGGTAGTGATGCCAGAGACTTCCCATCCGCCCAGTACGTGTCCGACGAATCCTTTCTGCGCCGTGAAGAAAGGCAACTGGTACACGTAATTCAGGATGAAGATGAGCGGCGTATTGAAGGGCGCCAGCCCGTAGTTGTTGCGGAAATTATAACTGTCGTAGATGCTCGACGACTGGTTATCGATCAGGCTCGCTTGTGAGGCGTCGGTCAGGTTTTTCGACCACGTGAAAGCCGCACCGAGCGATAATCCGTGCGAGACTTGACGGTTCAACGAAACCTGCAGCGAGTTGTAGTTGCTGTCGAAACGGCTGGCGACGGCGGAAATGCCGGCGTAACCGAGATAGGGCCGCAGGGCATTCGCTTCAGTAGTCGGGGTTGGCGATGCGTACATCCTCGGGAACTTGATTGATGTCGTACTCGCCGAGCAGGTGGGTACCTTTAGTGGCGACGTAACTAGCTTCGAGGACCGTGTTGGGAGCGATCTGCTGCTGGATGCCGAAGTTCCAGTCCTGATAGTAGGGCGTTGGGAGATCGGGACCGCCGCTTGCGTGCAGAACGGTGGGACCCAGCGGAATACCGGCAACAGGGTTATCGAAGCTGACGTCCGTGCCTTCAGCACTCTGTAACAACGGCGGATTGTGCCAGCCGTTTTCTTCCCAGATCGTTGAATAGCTGCGGTCGAAAAAGATGCCGTAGCCGCCGCGAATCGCAGTTTTGCCGTTTCCGAACACATCCCAAGCGAAGCCGAAGCGCGGGCCGAAGTTCCGAGCCGGATTCGGATTGACATAGGCGCCGAAGGGCGAACAACTGACTTGTGAAGAGATGGCCTGGGCCTGTGAACACGCTTTTCCCTGCGCGTAGATGATGCCGTTGCTGTAAGTCGCCGGGGTGGCGGATTGGCCGGGGAGAAAATTGCCGCTTCCCGGATCGATTGCAGGCGCGGCGGCGGCATTGAACAGTCGAGGATCGAAGTTGTCGAGCGTCAGGCTGTTGTCTTTCACAGATGGGAAGAAGCTATAGCGGACGCCCAAATTCAGCGTGAAGTGGGGTTTCACCTTCCAGTCGTCCTGGACGTACGCTTCGACGTTTGCGTAATGGTATTGCGGAACGATGTCGCGGTTTCCTTGCGAGTAGACTGTCGCTTCGCCCAGCAGGAAATTCGCCCATGAATTTCCGGTGAATGCCGTGTCATCGAATGTGAAGTTCGGGTTTCCGGCTCCGCCGCCCAGGTTCTCGGTTTTGTACATCCACTGCACGGTGAAGCCGGCGCGGAGTGAATGGTTCCCGACCACCCAGGACAAATTGTCATAGAGATTCTTGTCGATGTTTCTTTCGAAGTAGGGTGAGTTTGGCGCGGCGACGCCCGCGTACCCATTCCCGAAACTGATGGTTGGAACGATACCGTAGGGCGACTGATACGGCCAGGCGTTTGTGAGCGCGGAGTTGAAGCTCGGGTTCTGCACCAGACCGGTAACGGTGCTGTTGATGGCTCCCCAGGAGTAGTTGTAGGCGACCTCGTTCACCACGCGGGGTGAAATGGTCCAGGTGGCGTTCGTGACAAGGTTCTTGCCGGGAGTGGATGTCTGCGTAGAGGAGATGCCGGGCAAAGGCTCGCTGGCGAAGAGTCCGCCGGGTTCGGCGGTGGGCACCACATCGTGCATGAAGCGCGCGTAGAGATGAAGCTTGCTGCCGATGTTCTGATCCAGGCGAACCAGATCCTGGCGATAGTTGTTGAGGGCGGGTACAGTTGCGATGAACTGGTTGCCGTTGTAGTTGGGCGTGAATTTTGAATAGACGTTCGCAATGTAGGCCTTGGCGTTCTGACTTTCGCACGACGCAACGATCGAGTACGAACCGTCTGCGTTCGTGTTCAAACAGCCTGCGGGTGCACCGGAGGGATTGGGAAGGGTGTCGGGAGTGAAGTTTCCGGCGAGATCCGAGGCGCTGGGCAGCGTGGCGTCAAAGGGCGTCGGAGTCTTGTTTTTGCGCCATTCTTCGGACCAGAAGAAAAAGGTACTCGAATTCTGGCGCGGGTAGAGCTTCGGCAGAAAGACAGGACCGCCCGCAGTGAAACCGAAATCGTTGTAGCGGAAGGGCGGCTTGGGCGTGCCCGAGGCGTTGTTCAAGAAACTGTTGGCGTCGAAGATGTCGTTGCGGACGAATTCATACAGATCGCCGTGAAACTCGCGCGTGCCGGATTTGGTTGCAACGACAACCTGCGCTCCGCCGCTGCGACCGTATTCGGCATCGTAGGTACTGCGCTGAAGCGTGAACTCCTGGATCGCGTCTACGCTGGGAACGTTCAGCAGGGTTTGATTGGAGCCGCTGTCGTTGATATCGGACCCATCGACTGTCCAGTTGTTCGCGGTGTAGCGCGTACCGTTGACGACGACAGACGTTGTGTTCTCGAGGCCGAAGCCGACTTCATCGGGAAGGCCGCTCGACACACCCGGTTGAAGGGTGACCAACTGCTCAAAGTTGCGGTTGTTGAGTTCCAGCTCGCGCATCTGGGTGCCCGTGATGGTTCCGGATTCGGCGGCAGTGGCAGTCTGGACGGGAGTCGTTGATTCCTCAACCGTCACATTCTCGCTCACTT
The DNA here is from genome assembly GCA_963795905.1 of uncultured Acidobacteriaceae bacterium. Lineage (GTDB taxonomy): Bacteria > Acidobacteriota > Terriglobia > Bryobacterales > Bryobacteraceae > Bog-105. The sequence goes on from CAWCJG010000009.1 coordinate 599,749, forward strand.
GGCCGGGCTGCAACTGGGCGGCCACAGCGCGGTGCTCGCCGACATGCAATATGACGTTCCGGGCAGTAAAGGTTTGAAATCCCGGATCGGTAAAGCTGACGGTGTACTCGCCCGCTGGCAGGTTCGTGACCGTATAGCTCCCCTGGGCATCCGTGTTGACCGGAGAAGTGTCGCGGCCGGTTTGGTCGCTGTGAACCTTTACGGTCGCCCCTGGTATGACCGCGCCCGAGGAATCGGTTACTGTGCCGGACAGTGTGGCTGTCACTTCCTGGCCGGAAAGGACAGAGGTGAGGACCGCCGCCGTAAATACAAGAAACCCTGTTCGGATGATCCCTGTCATGTAGAACCCCTTGCCTGTAATGAAACCAACAAACGTGGCGCATTTTCACCGCTTCGATCGGGCTCGTAACGGTTGTTTGGACGTTACACGCGAGTGGTGGGCGGTGGCTCGCGGACTGGTAGAATAGGCCGAAACGCGTTGGGGTCGGGCGCGACATGTCATTGACTCGAAACGAAGAAATCCGCGCCGCTAGCCTGCCGGATGATGCGGTCCGCTCGAGTCTTGAGCGCGCCTTGTCCAGCCCCGAATTCCGAACGAGCAAACGCTGTCAGGATTTCCTGCGATTCGTGGTCGAGCGGGCTTTGGCGGGGCGATCGGACGAACTCAAAGAGCGGCTGATCGGGATCGAAGCGTTTGGGCGAGCTGTATCCTACGACAGCAACGAGGACGGGATCGTACGGATCAAAGCCAGCGAGGTGCGGCGCCGGCTGAACGCCTACTATGCGGGTATCGGCAAGCAGGATCCGGTAAAAATCGAGTTGCCCGTAGGTGGATACATTCCCCATTTTGTGGCGAACGCAACGGAACTGCGTCCGTTGGCGGACGAGGTTCCGCCTTCGAGACAACCGCCCCGTAAGGTTACTGCGGCGGAGTTGCGCCGTCGATATGCGGCGCCGTTGGTGCTCCTGCTCGCCATTACAGCCGTATTCGTGGTTCTGCGCATACGGCAGCGTGCGAACATCGTCGAACAGTTTTGGCAGCCGGTGCTGAAGGGTTCCGAGCGCGTGCTGATTGCGGCGGCTTATGTTCCGGCGTACACGCTGGAGCGGCCTGGAGTTCCGGTGGAGAGCACGCTACCGCCGCACCGCCCGGGGGATCCGCCGGACGAATATGTGAAATTGGAAGACCAGTATGCCGGCGGCGGCGACCTGCTCGCGACCGCTCGCATCGTGGGGCTTCTCAGCAGCCTGCATCATCCGTATCAGACCAAACTCGGGGTAGCTTCGTTTGACGATCTACGGAGCGCGCCTAGCGTTTTGATCGGCGCTTCGAGCGATCAATGGGCGACCGTCAGCAGCCGCTTGCGTTTCTACATCGATACCGAGCACGGGCGCATTCTCGACCATGGCCAGCCGACGCCATGGGCGCTGCATAACTTGAACCGCCAGTTTCATACGGATGAAGATTATGCGCTGGTCTCCCGGTTGTTTGATGAGCAGACGCATGCGATGCTCGTGCTGGCAACCGGAATCACGCAGTACGGAACCGAAGCGGCGGCCGAGGTAGTCACTGATCCTGCGCTGTTGGCAGAGGCGCTGCAACATGCGCCGGTGGGTTGGCAGCACAAAAATCTGCAGCTTGTGCTCCATATGAGTGTCATTTCGAATTACCCGGCCAGTCCGAGCGTGATTGCATCCTACTTCTGGTAGTGGCGCTTAGCGTTCGTTGGGGAGATTCCAAAAGCGTACGTTGTCGCAGGTTAATTGATGCTGGGCGACGGACGAGACGGGCCGCTGCTGGTTCGTCGCAAGACAGGCCACAACCGCCTTCTCGTAGCTGTAGATGTGCACCGCGTCAGGGAGTTGGTTCGTGCTGGAGAAGCGTCTCCAGGTGCGGTCCGTGAAGACGGCGCGGTCGCCCGTGAATTCGATTCCGTACGCGAGATCGGCGGCTGTTGGAACGATGATCGCACTCACGATGGCGCTGCTCGCGTAATACATTTTGGCCGCCGGCAGCGGAATACTCGCCAACGAGTTGATCAGGGGCAATTCGATCAGCGGTGGAATAATGGGCAGCTTGGCGCGCGGCCGCTGCACCATGGCTGAGAAAGACGAGAGGTCGAAGAGTTTCACGGATTCGACGCGGACCCGCGTGGCCACGTTATGGCGCGCCACGCGAGAAACTGTGTCGTTCTGGCCGCTGCTGTTTCCGGCGGGATAGACGGTAGGCGGAGCATCTTCCTGGGCCCAAAGCTTTACGTCTAACTCTGCGGCGGAAGCGCCGGGCAGGCTGTGTGGGATTACGTCGAGAGTGAGTTGACGCCCGATCAGCGCTTGGGCCGGAGTGGGCGTGATGGCGGCGACTGCGCTGGCAACGCTCGCCGGGTTGAGAGAGCCTTTCAAGATGGGAGCAGCCGCCGGCGATAACGCGGGAGTGGAAGAAGTAGCGGCGCCGGCGGGATTAGTTCCGGAAGCGGTCTGAGGCGCCCCGCTCTGCGATCCCATCAGATTGCCGATGACCTGATTGAGCGTTTGCGCCTGCGTGGCATCGAACGAGCTTTGGGTATCGGTGTCGATCAGGCTTTCAATACCGCTGATACCACGAATCGTCACCAGTCCGTTCGCTACAAACTCTCGATTATGCCGCCAGAACCAAAACGGGTTTGCGTTATTCGTTACGTCCTGTTGTGATCTGTCCATCAGGGTGCGGCTGAACATCGCGACATCCTGATTGAAGGCGACGACCAGCGGGTTGAATAGCGAATTCAATTCCTGTGCGCTGTGGGCCAGGTTGTAAGACGAGATCTCGTTTGGAAATTCCTGGGCCATTTTGTAGCTGAACAGAAAGCTCGCGACGGCTGAGCGAAGAAGACCGATGTTTGTGGCGCTGAATCCAGCTTCTGTCGGGGCGAACTCCTCGCCTACGGGGACCAAATTCACCTCGGCGAAATTGCGCAACTGATCGACGGAGAACGTGGAGAACGAATGCGTGGGCAGAAAGCTTTTCGCGGCCTGAATCAGAAAACAGTTGAGCGGGAGCGCAACGGGAAGTTTCTCGGTCTGCTGTGCGCTGAGAGCGGCCTGATCGAGGACTTCACAGCTCAGCTTTTTCTGCTCGGGGATTCCCTGAAGATATCGTTCTTGATCGGCTTGCAGCTTTGCTCGTAGATCGCCGGCATCGGTTGAGACATTCAGGTGCCCGGCAACTCCGGGGCGGTCCGGAAAGCACTCCGGATAGACCTCCCATTGACCTTGCATGCAGCCGATACCGGTGAGGACCGCCCGGAAGGGATCCCGCGCAGCCATCATGCCCAGAAGAATGTTTGTAAGAGTCGGGCGAAGCGGGTCGAAAATTCCGGTGTACCCGAGACAATATTGTCCGGCGGCGCAGAGTCCCCATTCGCGGCGCTGGTCCTCGGTAATACAGGGCGCGGCGCGATGCGTTGAAGGCTGGGCTTCACACTCTTCCGAGTCGCTCACGAACCGGTGGCTCAGAAAACCCGCGAAGCTATTATCAAAGAACTCCGGATTCTTCATCTCACGACTGAAGTAGGACCAGCCGTAATCGATGGCATTCTGCAGGGCGTCGTTGTGCGCCTCGACGGCTTTCCGCACATCACCGAGCGATTGCTGGATCTCACGGCCGTTAGGCGAGCTTGCCTGCAGACTCCAGACATTCATGAGCACTTCCGGACGTGGAAGATCCAGCATCGTGAGAAGCCGGACGCGCTGCCTCACAGCATCGGTGTCGCTGGTATCCGTGAAGACGATGTTGTCCTGGACCGCGGTCATGCCTTCGCCGACGGTGCCGGTAGCGGCTGGTCCGGTAATGGGCGCGGAAGGCGTACTCGGCGGCGGAGGTGGTGGAGGTGGAGGCGGGTTGACCGTTACGACTACTCCGGCCGTCGGAGTTGTGGTGGTCGCGGTGGAAGCGGGTGTGGGGCCTGTGTTCGGAGCTTGCTGCGCAACAGGTACAGGAGCCTGGGGGAGAGGCGTGGTGAGCAGGCTTGCGATCACATTGGAAGCGTCCTCATAAAACAAGCGCTGCAGCGGCGGAGGAGCGGGCTCTCCGAAGCCACGATCGTTCAATCCAGCGAGGCGCGCCTGCAGTTCGCTATCGGGAATGGGCGTATTGCTGGTGATGCGCACGAGGGTGGCGTCGAGCGGAAACGCGTTCAGGCCGTTGCGCGTGAGGTAGGCAGCCGCCATGTGAGACGTATTCTTCGGAACGGTGATGTCTTCGCTGTAGGGCACGGCAGGACGCGCCAGGGACAGGATGCTTGCCGCGAGCTGTTTGAAGGACGCGCCGGAACATGCCGCTTTGCTGCAGGTGATCACCACGGCATTAGCGTCATCGCTCACCGTGAATTCGGAGCTTTTCGTCAGGGAGGCATTCAATTGCGTCGCGATGGCATGCGCGTTGGCCGCCTGCTGCTCTCTGAATCCGTCATCACACTTACCGTCATCGTTCAAGCCTTTGTAAGAAACTGCCATGGAGTGTACCGGAACGCACATCTGTGGCAAGTCGACGCGAACAGCCTGCGTCTTCATTTCGGGCATAGCGAGAGGCTTCTTCTCGGCAATTCGCTTGATGGATTTATCCCATTCCCGCTGCAGCGTCGTATTTTCGAACGGATTGAGGCGCTGGCTCGATTCGATGCGGACTGTATTCGGGTCGATGACTTCAGCATCCAGTCCATCCACAAAGGCGGGAACGGCGCGCGCAATCTTCTTCGCGGGGGTGCCGTCGCCGCCAATCTGGACGTCGCGATAGCGTGTGTACGCGGGCTGCGCAAGCTGGTCGATCGCTTTCTCCAGCTTGCGCAGCGACAGCGAGCTGCAATTGCGGATCTTGCAGAAGATCGCAATGTGATTGTCGTCCGCTTTTGACAAAGAGAACTCGGTACCCGTTTGCAGCTCTTTGATGATGTCGTCCGCGTTAGCGGCGGGGAGCCGAACAACTGAGTTCTGAGACGCGAGCTTTCGCGCCCGGCTGCCGGCAGGGCACGTATAGTTCTGCGGGTGCGGGATGATGGCGATTGGCTCGGGCGCGGTCAGGTCCGCCGAAACGCAAAAAACGGGGAGAGGATAGGCTTTCTCCAGATACACCGGCGGCTGCTGATGGATGTTGTAATGCATCTGCACGCTACGCTCTTCGGTGAGATCGGCGGGAGATCCCGTTTGCGAAGCGGAAGCAGACGCGCTGGTCTCCTGCCCGAAAATTGATGGGCCAATGACACAGAGGCCCGCCAAGAGTGCTGCGAATCGCATCAAGACTATCGCCCGTCTCCCTGAACGGCTTCTACGGGTCCGGAGCAACACCCCTGGCGCACTGTAGGCAGGCTTTGGGAAAAAGTATAACCGCAACGAGCCCGAAGCAGACATGGCCAAACCAGACGATACAATGACACCTCCCGTGCAGCGTCAGTGCCCACGCCGTTAATCGACTACAACGCGAAACACTCACAGACGAGGCATTGTACATCGTCGAGCAGTTAGGTGCCGCTACATTTAGTACTTCGGGGTGGAGGGATCGACTTTATCGCTCCATGCGAGAATGCCGCCGGTCATGTTGCGGACGTTTTTGAAACCGCTCTGCTTCAGCAGGTCGACAGCTTTCTGGCTGCGGGCGCCGCTCTTGCAATGCGCGATGATCTCGGCATTGGGATCAAGTTCGCCAAGACGGCTAGGCAGCGTGCCAAGCGGGATCAAGACGGTGCCCGGGATCCGCGCGATTTGAAATTCGTGCGGTTCGCGGACATCGATGAACGTGAACGATTCGCCGCGGTCGATCTTGGCTTTGACTTCGACTGGATCGATGACGCCTTCATTCATTTGCGGGGCATTGGCTGGGGGCTTCAAACCACAAAACTCCTGGTAATCGATAAGTTTAGTAACAGTAGGATGGTCGCCGCAGACGGGGCAGTTGCGGTCACGCCGCAGTTTCAGCTCGCGGAACCGCATGTTGCAGAGCATCATAGAGCAGCAGACGATTCTTTAGCGTCTCGCCGATGCCCAAGATAAGCTTCACCGTCTCGGTGGCTTGCACCACCCCGATCAGTCCAGGCAGGATGCCGAGAACACCGCCTTCCGCGCAGCTTGGAACCAGACCAGGAGGCGGCGGCTCGGGATAGAGGCAGCGGTAGCAGGGACCATCCTCATAGGCAAACACCGTGGCCTGACCCTCGAAGCGGAAGATCGAGCCGTAGACGTTGGGCTTTTTCAAAAGCACGCAGGCGTCGTTGACCAAATACCGTGTTGGGAAATTATCCGTGCCGTCGATAACGATGTCGTAGTCGCGCAGGATCTCAAGCGCATTCGAACTATTCAGCCCGGTGTCGAACTTATCGACCTGCACGTTCGGGTTGATGTCCTGGATGCGGTCAGCGGCGGAATCGAGTTTCTTACGGCCCAGATCCTTGGTTCCGTGAATGACCTGGCGCTGGAGGTTCGACGCATCGACGATATCGAAGTCCACCAGGCCGATTCGGCCGATTCCAGCCGCCGCGAGATACAGACCCACGGGAGCACCGAGACCGCCCGCGCCGATCATGATGATCTTGGCCTGTTTTAGCTTCACCTGGCCCTGCATTCCCACTTCCGGCAGGATCAAATGCCGGCTGAACCGCGCGATCTCTTCGTTGCTGAGCGTGGCTGTTTCCGGCTCGGCGACGTTGACCGATCCGCCTGCGATGCTCGGTACGATCGAAATCGTCTCGGCGCCTTCGAGCTTGGTATCGACTTTGTCGAGATACCGGATGTCTTCGTCATTGACGTACACGTTGACGAAACTGCGCAGCTTTCCAGCATCGCTGAAGAGGTTCTTCTTCAGGTTCGGGTACTGCGCCGTGAGCTCATTCAGAGCATCGGCGACGGTGTTGCCGCCCACTTCGACTGCGTCTTTCTGGTCCGTGAACTGCCGCAGAGCGGTCGGGATCAGGATTCTTGCCATTTCAATTCCTCTGTGTCTGCCTTGGTTTGTTCAATATCGGGCAGGAAACTGTTTGCGTGATCGAACTTGCCGTTCTTGACCGAGAGAACGACGAACGAGTACCAGGGACACGAGTTCTTCAGGTCGGTCTCGGAGAAGTAAGCGTCACAATCCGGATGGGAGTGGAAGATGCCGATCAGATCGAGGCCCGCGCTCGCGCGCCGCTTTGTCCGCCGCGAGCAGGTCTTCCGGCCGGAGCTCATAGCGCGCCGATTGCTCGCCCGAGAAAGCGTTTTCGAGCGGCACGGCTTCCACCACCAGCTTGCTGTCGTCCATCGATTTTGCCCAGCATCGCCCCACAGCATTCGTTCGGATACGTGTGCTCGGCGTGGCGCACCATGCCGGCCCACGGGTTCGCTGCGATTTTAATCATTCCAGAAATGTTCGCTGAGGTATTTTTGCCCGCCATCGCACAGGATGGTCACTACTGTGGCGGATTCACCTTTGGCGGCCAGGGATTCGGCAATCTTTGCAGCCGCAACCACATTGGCGGCAGCCGATATCCCCACCAGGAGCCCTTGTTCGCGCGCCAGACGGCGTGCCATTTCGTAGGCATCTTCGGTTTCTAGCCACATGTTGTCATCCGCAACCGCCTCGTCGTAGATGGCCGGTTTGATCGCGCTGGGCATGTGCTTCGTTCCTTCAAGACCATGCATGGGCGCGGCCGGCTGCGCCGAAATGCACTGCACATGCGGCAAATCGCGCTTCAGGCGGCGGCTGGTTCCGACGAAAGTACCGCTGGTGCCCAAGCAGAGCGACGAAGTGCGTGACCGTTCCGCCGGTCTGCTCGATGATCTCGCGTCCGGTGGTTTCAAAATGCGCCTGCCAGTTCGCGTCATTGCTGTACTGGTCGGGGTAGAAATAGGTCTCCGGATCCTGCTCGTAGATGCGCTTACAGACGCGGATAGCTCCGTCAGAGCCCTCTGCGGCGTCTGTCAGAACCAGTTCCGCACCGAACGCCTTCAGGATCTGCTTGCGTTCAGCGGACGCATTCGCCGGAAGACAAAGCTTCACCTTGTAGCCGCGCGCGGCGCAGATCATGGCGTAGGCGATTCCCGTGTTCCCGCTCGTGGAATCGAGCAGGATCTTCCCCGGCCTAAGTTTCCCGCTTTCTTCCCCCCGCAGAATCATATTCAGCGCGGGCCGGTCCTTGACCGATCCTCCAGGATTGAAAAATTCGGCTTTCGCAAAGACGCGCACGTCCCCCCGAGCGGCCACAGGCAATTTCCAGCAACGGTGTATTCCCGATTTTTTCGAGAAGGCTGGAACTGACGGGGGATGCAGCGGCTACTGCCATTTCCTTCATTTTACGACTAAGTCGATGTAGATTGCGTAGTTTGCGCCAGAGGCGATCGTCTACTGAGGAGAATCCACGCGGAGACTAGGGCGCCAGCGGCGAGCAGAAATCCCGCGCAAACAACCACTACGGCGGGAACACCCTGACTGTACGCGGTGAGGAGCCACACGTTGACCGTGTTCGAAGCGCGCTGATTCATCGGTGAGGCGCCCTGGAGGATTTCGAAGGGAGCGTGAGTGAGTGGGCGGAGCAGATTGTGCGCTGCGGATACAAGCATGTCCACAGACTGACTGTTTCGGACATTCCACACGTCATCCGAAGAATGCCCATTCTGCCGTTGAATGCCGAGGCGATATAGCCAATCACCGACTTCTGCGGCAAAGGCGAGGGCAAAACCGGATATCAAGTACAGGCCGGCAAGCACTTTGCGTCCCCTGGTTGCAAAGACTTCCGGCCAGACGACCATAAAGGGAAGAGACAAGAGTGGCGCCACCGTGATGAAATGCCGCGGTCCCCAGCCCCACGCACCGTACCAGTTGTTCGCCAGCTTTGCATGAAACAACAGCCACGCAAATCCGACTAGCGCGATGTAGGTGGCTTCCAGGCGGTAGCGCCTCCAAAAGGCAGGAAAACAGAAAACAGACAGAAGCACCGGCGGCGCGTAAACGAAAAGACCCTTGGCAGGACTGAAAAGCAGAGCCGGAACATGCTGCAGCAGGTTGCCAGTCAAGCCGTTGTCAGAAGCATAGAACGCTTGAAGTGGGCTTATCAGGACGTTTCCGGTCCGGAGGTGGTTGTAATACATCTGCCAGACCACGAATGGAGCCAGCGCCAGCGTAGCGACGAGCCAGACGCGCAGCACGCGGGTACGCTGCGCCCGGCACACCATAGTGACGTAGACGAACGCCGCGGCGACGGGCAAGAGCATGGTGAGGCGCGTAATCAACGCAAAGCCGAAAACCGTGAAGGCAGCGACGAGGTATTTCGTAGCCTGAGTCCGGCCGTACTGAAAGAGCGCCATGGTCCCGGTACAAAGCAATAGACAGCAGAGTACGGGATCGCCTAAATTTCTCGAGAAGTTCCAGAAATAAGAGCAGAAGCAGAATAGAGCAATGGCTGTAAAGGCTCGCCTCGGGCTCTGGGAAAAAACTGTGCGGAGCAGGCAGAACAAGCAAACCAGCGCGGCAGCACAGTAGAGCGCGGACCACACCGAATACATGAACCGCCAGACGTAAAGGGCCTTAGCGTCGCCTAGGTGAGCAGCGAGGACGCTTCGAAGCGCATCGTTGCCGGCTGCCATGGGCACAAGGAACAAGGTGTTGCCGATCTCGTAAGATTCGTAATAGCGTCCGTCGGGGCCTGCTTTAAAAACGCCCGTTTGCGGTTGCTCAAATCCAAGTCTGTGATGTTGTAATATCTGCTGCGCGACGCGATACGAATAATCCGCTTCTTCGTCGTTGTCATGCCCGTTGGTGGTGAGCAGGAACACGCTAAAGAACAATAGGAAACAGAACAGGGCTTCCCGCCAGAGGATGTTCGCGGTTTGCGGAACAGCGTGTTTTTGCTTGCTAGGCTTCTCGACGGGAACGGCGGCAGAGATGCTCATGGTTTGAGGGCCTGACGGCATAGCTTTGCTCTGCCTCGAATTTGTGCTGGTGCTTAGTCAGGATACTTCGACGCAGGCCCTTCCGGCCATACCCGTCCGTTCTGTCTTGTTCCGAAAAAGTACTGCACTATGTCCAACAGGGCATGAGACCCAAACCGATTTGGGACCGCCTCAACGTGGACCAACTGGTGACCCAGTTTGTCGCTTGGTTGCCGTCTCTGTTTGCCGCGATGCTGATTCTGTTCCTGTTCTGGCTCTGGTTCCGGTTGACCAATTCCACCTTACGCCGGGTGCTGGTGCGCACAGGCTTCGAACCGGCCTTTATCCACATGCTAGTGAACGTGTACCGGTTCACGCTGATCAGTATTGGTATCGTCATGGCCGCGAGTCAGTTGGGCATCAACATCGGTGCGGCGCTGGCAGGTTTGGGTGTGCTGGGCTTGACCATCGGGTTCGCGGCAAAGGATTCGTTGAGCAATATCATGGCCGGATTTCTCATTTTCTGGGATAAACCGTTCCATGTCGGCGAGTGGGTCACTTTGGCCGATCACTACGGGTGTGTAGCCGAGATCACGATGCGCAGTACGCGCGTCCAGACGCGGGACAACCGGTGGGTCATTATTCCCAACGCAACGGTCATCGATCAAATCATGATCAATCATTCCGCGCACGGAGAAACGCGATTACAGATTCCGGTCGGGATCGGCTACGCGGACGACATCGCGAAGGCGCGTGCGGTGATTTTAAACGTCTGCGCACGAGCCGATTACGTGCTCAAAAAACCCGAACCGCTGGTGGCGGTCAACGAGTTGGCAGCCTCTTCGGTCAACCTGCTTGTGTTCGCGTGGATAGCGGACGCCGCGAACGAAAAGCCGGCATTTTTCGCGCTGATTGAGGCCGTGAAGACGGCCCTGGACGAGGCGGGGGTCGAAATGCCGTGGCCGCAAATGGATTTAAGACTGCGCTCGATTGCCCCGGAGGTTTCCTCGCACCTGGAAACTGTGACCGGACTGGCGGCCCGTCAAGCCGCGCAATGACTACAGGATCACGCAGCCCAACCGGATTCCGTCCAAGAGAGTGATGAAACTGAACGGAAATGATCAGGATCGTAAAGTGCGTTACGCCATCGTTGGCGTGGGCGACATCGCGCAGGAAGCAATGCTCCCGGGTGTCGAGCATACCGGAAATTCCGTTGTCACGGCGTTGGTGACATCCGACCCGGTGAAAGCCGATGCGGTAGGCAGGCAATACAACGTCACGAACAGCTTCAGCTATGAACAGTTCAGGGACCTGCTGGACACTGGTCTGATCGACGCGATTTATCTGTCTACGCCGAACTGGCGCCATGCCGAATTCGCTGTACCCGCGCTGAAGGCGGGCATTCATGTGCTCTGCGAGAAGCCGCTGGAGATCAACACCGCGAAATGCCAGGACATCCTGCAAGCGCAGCGGAGTTCTTCGGCGAAGCTGATGGTGGCATACCGGCTCCATTTTGAACCGGCTACGCTTTCTTTGATCCAGCGCATTCGGGCGGGCGAACTCGGAACGGTGCACCTGTTCAGTTCCGTGTTCGCGCAAATGGTGGATCCGAACAACTCACGCGCAAAGAACGGAGACCTGGCTGGCCCGGTGCTCGACATGGGTCCATATCCGGTGAATGCGGCGCGTTATGTCTTTGGGGCCGAACCGACGGAGGTTGTCTCCGCGATAGGCACGCGCTATCCGGATTCCGGTTTGGGCGATTTTGACGACACGGTCGCGGTGACGCTGCGCTTCCCGGAGAACCGCATTGCGCAATTTGCGCTTTCCTACTACGGCAACACGATCGATTCCTATACGGTCGTGGGAACAAAGGGAACCGTGGTCATGAACCCCGGATTCATGTACGGCAAACCGCTAGAACAGCAGGCTACGATCGGCGAGAAGAAATCGGACAAGAGCTTCAAGAACACCGATCACTTTGGCGGCGAGATGCGCTACTTTTCCGATTGCATTCTGGAGGGGCGAGATCCCGAACCCGACGGCGAAGAAGGGTACGCGGACATCAGAGTGCTGGAAGCGGTCCTGCGCGCATTGAAAGAAGGCAGTTCGGTAAAACTGGAGCCATTCAGCCGGTCGAAGCGCATCGATCCGAAATCGCAGCTCGAAACGCTGCGCGCGCAGACTCCGCCCGACCTCGTCCACGCTTCCAATCCGGCGCGGGACAAGGCCAAGGCGGCAAAAAATTAGGACCGATCTGAGCTGGTCGCGGGGAACGAGGCAGCGAATGGCCCGCTTCCAGTCGCGCAACGGCTACTGGGCGGTTGCAGCCGATCCGAAGCTCTGCACAGCCGCCTTTTCGTCTTCAAAGGACGGGAAAATCGTGTGCAGCTTCGTGATCTGCATCAGGTCCTTCATCTTGGTCTGCAGATTCAGCAGCTTGACCGAACCTCCCTGGTTCGTCGCAGTGGTGTACGCGCCGACCAGTTCGCCCAACCCGGCGCTGTCGACGTAGCTGACATCCTTCATATTCAGGATGATGTTCTTGTTCCCTTGCGCGAGCAATGACCGCAATTCATCTCGCAGGATGCCGGTGCTTTCGCCGAGCGTGATCTTCCCGCTGAGATCCATGATCGCTACATTGCCTGATACGCCGTACGTTTGTTGTCAGTGCCATAAATGTAATCTTCCTTGCTTTAAAGCGTATTAGAAGCGTTTCACTCCTGCCAATGCGCTGTCAAGTCCGCCGTAAAACAACCCGGGCCGGGGATCCGTCACGAGCCGGCGATGCGCAGCGGTAAACAGATCATTTCATACTCGCCCGGCTCGATGTGCGTCAAATCCAGCCCTTCCACAATCCAGATGCCCGCAGACAGCAGTAAGTGCGTGCGTTTCCGCACCATCGCCTTTGTAGACACCGATCGAGAGGTAATCGACTCCAACGAGGGCAACTTTCTTCCGTACTAGTACTGCTGCGGCACTTGCATCCAGCGCAACGAAATCCGTCTGGAAATCGGCGTGGGCCCAGGGGGCCGCGGAGTTGCCGGGTTTGAAACAGTATCACGTTCGCCGGGCTGCAGATTCGATGGACTCCACCTCCGCTGCGGTGATAACAGGCGCGTTCACGTGCGACGACGCGAGCCCGCCCGATGGCGACGTCCAGCGGAAAGGCATCGATCCCGGGAACATTCCCCGGCAGGAAGTGAGCCGGAGCATCCATGTGCGTTCCGGTGTGCGCCGTCATCCGGCAGAGGGTAACGTTCGCCTCCGCCCCGAGTTCCAGTTCCGAAATGCGTTCAAAGGAGGGTTCGGGGTCGCCGGGCCAGTGAACCATCCCAGTCTCGCAAAGGGACGGAAACATCGATCCAGCTGCGTTCGGCCATGCTCTGACATTATTCCGTCGTTACACTAACAAGGTGATGAAGCTTGGTGTCGACTTCGGTACCAATCGGACCGTGGTCGCCGTCGCCGACCGCGGTAATTTCCCGCTCGTGTCTTTCGAAACGCCGGACGGCGGCGTCGCCGACTGGTTCCCTTCCCTGATAGCAGTACTGCGGAGAGGAGCGAGCCTACGGCTGGGACGCCTGGGAGAAACAGGCCGACGAAAACTGGACCGTCATCCGCTCCATCAAACGCTTGCTCGAACACTCCGGCCCGCAAACGGTGTTGGAAGTTGGCGAACAGCCGGTTGCCGCTGATGGAGCTGCTCGAGCGGCTCACCGGCGCGCTTTATTTCGGCCTTGCGCGAACAACTCGGCTCTGCAGCAGCTGCGCGGCGAATCCCTCGATATCGTGCTCGGCGTTCCCGCGAACGCGAACAGCAACCAACGCTTTCTCTCGATGGAGGCTTTCCGCCGCGCCGGCTTCAAGTGCTCGGGTCCTGAATGAGCCGAGCGCCGCCAGCATCGAGTTCGGTCATCGGCCAGCGCGCCGCAAAAGCGCTCCCGAAACGATTCTGGTCTATGACCTGGGCGGCGGCACATTCGACGCCTCCCTGGTGACCTTGGACGAGAACGTGCATCACGTGCTCGCGTCCGAGGGGATCGCCAGAATCGGGGGCGACGATTTCGACGAGATTCTGGCCGAAATGGCGCTGGAAGCCGCCGAACTGACTCGACGAAGAGCAGGAGAGATATCTCGCCCTCCGCCTGGTTCCGGCTGCTCGAAGAGTGCCGCGTGAAAAAGGAATCGCTCAACCCGAATTCGCGGCGCATCTCGATCGATCTCGAGCACGTCAATCCCGAATGGGGCAGCGTGCAAATTGCGGTCGCCGACTTCTACGAGCTGGCGCGCCCGCTTGATGCAGGAAACGATCGATGCCACCGAAGAGTTGCTCCGCCCGTATGAGGATCGCGGCTTCGACGCGCTGTATGTCACGGGCGGCGGGAGCGAATTGCCTCTGGTCGGCCGCGTGCTGCGGGAACGGTTCGGCCGGCGAGTGCGGCGCTCTGCTTACACGCGTTCGGCTACCGCAATCGGCCTTGCCATTCAGGCCGCGCAACCGGATCGTTATCGCGTTACGGAACGCCTGGCGCGCCATTTCGGCGTATGGCGAGAATCCGAGAACGGTACTCGCATCGTGTTCGATCCGCTGTTTGAAAAAGGCATCGAACTCCCCGCGGCCGGCGAACCGAACCTGCGCATCTGTCGCGGCGATATCGGCCGGTCCACAACATCGGCCACTTCCGTTTTCTCGAATGCACGCATCATGCGCGCGATGGAGCTCCCACGGGCGAGGTGAATCTGTGGGACCAGATCCGATTTCCCTTTGATCCTGCGCTTGCGGAAGTTCGAGGATCTCGCGGATGTTCCCGTGACGTCATACGCCGCTCGCGTCGCGAGCAGAGCATCGAAGAGATCTACGAATGCGACTCGGACGGTATCGATTAGCGTTCAGCATCGCGAACACCTCGGCAGGATACGGGAGAACGTTTCGCTTGGGGCGCTGGGCATCGGCGCAAGCGCCGATGAAAGCGCGCGCGAAGACGAAGAAAAGGGCGGCAGCGCAGCAGTCGTAGCCTACTGCGGCGAACTCGTGGAAACTATTTTCGACTCGGCGCTGAACTTCCGGTAATCGCTGTACTCAATGTCGGTCTCCTGCGTGCAATTTACCGAAAAGGACTCGCGCGTCGGCGGCGATTGTGATGCTGTTTCGGAAGCCATACCTCGTTGTTGACGAGAATGCGCGAGAAGCTGCATTCGGCTGCCTTTATCGACCTTGGCGAGAAACAAACCAAAAGAGCAGTCAGACAGAAAATCCGCATCCATTTTCGCGAGCGTATAGCTGCTCTTGTCGATGTAAAGGGTGCCTTCGACACAGCGGAAGGTGTGCGCGTCTTTTCCTTTGTAGCCGGGATCTGGAGTACCTTTGATGACATAGACGGGGCTGCCATCCAGCACGCGTTCATCTTCAAGAACGAAATGATAGGCGGATGCGAGCTCGGTCAGCCACCCGTTTGTTTTCGCAATCTCGCGGTCCCGCTTTGCGAGACGCGCTTGCAACTGCTCGGGGGTTAATTTCCCGGCCTCGGAAGCGGCGCGATCGACCTTCTCCTCCTGTTTTCTGGCGTCCCGATCGGGAAGCGGTTTGCCGTCTTTTTCAATGATCCGCTCTACCTGTTCTCCTGCGAACACCATCACTTCCTTTTCGGTCTCATGGGTCTTCGTCACGTTTCCGGCGGCATCCATGTCGCGCACAACGGATTTCTCTTTGTAAACGTAATCGTCGCGCTTCCGGTTGGCCTTGAGCATGTTCTGCATGGCCTTCCCAACGATCTCGGCCGGCGTTTCAGCAGATGCGAAGACAGGCATCAGTAGAGCCAGCGACACAAGCACCCCTATGGAACGTTGAGAAATGGCGTGTTCTCCTTGGGAAACGGGCGCAGCGAGGGCGGGTCGGTATCCGGCTCTAATAACCAAACGCGACGGTCGGGATACTGGTTTCTCAATTCCTCGTCACGGGTGGGGCCGAGATCGTTCGCATAAATCACCTTACTCGTGTCGATCTCAGCGGCGTTGTGCACCCATTCGGAAAAACGATGATCCGGCGAATAGTGGACAAACACGAGATGCTTACCGGGCTCACGCACCAGTTCATCTGAAATTGTCTTACGTCCTTGGGGATCGCGCCCATTTACGAACGACCAGGACGGCTCAGTCGGGTTACTGAACGCGTACGCACAATACCAGCAGACAAATTGAAACAGGCACAAGCTGAGAACGGCTGGCCCGGCACGGCGGAGTTTTGCAAGTCCGATGACGGAAAGCAGGATGAACAGACAGGCCGCGGCGGCAATGTAGTGCGGATAGAAGTACGGATAGAAGTTGCTGCCAAGCATGAATAATGCAATCGCGAGTCCGGCGCGAGGAAGGTACCGCAATCCCAACGCGGCAGCCAGGTACAAGGGCGCAAATAGAAAAAATCGAAGGAAGCGGAGACGGCTTACCAGACGGAGTGCGTAGGAGGCGATCGTTTCGGGAGCGAAGCCATGCGTGGCAGTCTCGATTTCGTAGTCCGCCTGTTTCTCCGCATTCAAGGCAACATGCGGGACGGGATTGCGTTGAAACGTGAACGTCGCCGGAATGCCGTATTGATCACGATAAAGCTGGTACGGCAAAGTTGTCCAACTGCCGGTGACAGCTTTGTTTTGCGCGGCAATTACCAACAGCGAAATGCAGACTGGAGCGGCCGCCCAATAGATAAGGCGCGATCGCCACGGCCAGAATAAGGCTGCCGCTGCAACGAGAAAAATGGTTTCGAACGGACGAACAAGAAGGTGCAGCGCGATGCCGCAACCGAGGAGTGTCGGATTGCGGCGCGGTATTGCGCCGAACACGAGAGAGCCGGCACAGGCAGCAACAGCCCCGCCCCAGTACGAATTTGTCCAGTACGACAGCGGGCCGAAGAGAATCGCAGTAAGTATTCCACCCGCGAAAGCCCAGCGTGCGCCGGTCCAACCGAGAAGCATCCAGTAGGTCAATGCGGAAAGGGCGCCAATGCTGAGCAACACTCCCGCCCAGGGCTGTCCGAACAGCAGCCAACCGAAGGCCAACACGATTCCCTGCCCCAGGTTGAACATCGAACTGTATGTGGGCCGTTGTAAGACAAACACCTGTTCAAAGAAGTCGGGAAATGCGTGTGGCGGATTGGCCAGACGGAAGTGCCGTAACGTGTCGGCAAGCAGCAAGTACCCGAAATCATCGGCTCCGCTCGGAACTGGAACGGGATGTCGTGGCAGAAGCAGCAGACGTAATGCGATCGGGAGCAGGAAGAGGATACAGACGCAGAGTCGCCGATTCTCCAGAAAGCTGAACCGCCAGCGGCGCAGCGACAGCACCGGACGGTTCAGAAACAGGAATAAAACGGCGATAGCAAGCAGGACACCGTCGCCCGCTTCAAAGCTGAGCGGGTTCGGCGGCGAGAGAAAGACGCGCTGCAAGTTCCACGGTACAGCAGGCGTGTAAGTAGGCTCAGCTACTCGGTCCGCAGCGCGCTGATCGGATCCGTCCGGGCAGCCCGGTTCGCCGGCAGATAGCACGCTCCGGCAGCGACGCAGAGTAAGACCAGCGGTACGAATACGAAAGTGATTGGGTCAGCCGGGCTGACGCCATACAGGAGTGATCGCAGGGCTTGGGATGTCAACGCTCCAATCAGGAGGCCTCCAACCGTTCCGAGGATCGCGGGCGTCAACCCCTGCCGTAACGTCTGCTTCAAAACGGCCGCACGAGTCGCGCCTAAAGCAACCCGGATGCCGATCTCTGCCTTGCGTTGCGACACTGTGTAGGACAACACGCCATAGAGGCCGATAATTGCCAGCAGAAGGGCCAGCCCGCCAAAAGAAGAGAAGAGCAGCATGTTGAAGCGGCGGCTCGCTCGGGACTGGCCGATCACATCGTCCATCGTTCGTACATCGAATACCGCCACATCGGGATCCAGCCGCCCAACGCGTTCGCGTGCTCCGGTCGCCGATGCCATCGGATCCCCCGCGGTATGCAGGATCGCGTAGAAAGAGTCATTCAATGGCCCGTCGGACAATGGCAGGTACATCGTGGGCTCGACGGCTTTGTCCAGCTCAGTGCGAACGTCTCCAACGACGCCAACGATTTCATGTTCAGGAATGGGGTCGCCCGTTAGCTTCTGGTTCACCACCGCGATTTCGAAGTAGACGCGTTTGCCGATCGGGTCCTCGTGGGGGAAATAGCGTTTTACGAATGCCTGGCTGACAACCATCTGACCAAGCCGGGGATGTTTCTCGTCGAAGCCGATGCCATCCGTTTCGCGCAGCAGACGTCCTTTCACCAGTGGGATGCCGGCCGCGCGAAAGTAGCTGGGATCGGCAGAGCGGCTGAGCGCGTCCATCATGCGATCGGCCGGCATTGGCTTGCCTTCAATGCCAAACCCGAGATCGTTGCAGTGCCCGGATACCGGCGGGCAGGTGATGAGACCCGCAGCTTCAACGCCTGGCAGCGATGCGAGGCTGGACGAAAGTTGTTTCAAAAAGGCGCTCACCTGTTCGTGGCGCCGGTACGCCGAATCGGGGAGCGCTACGGCCAGCGTCAGCGTGTGATCCGTACGCACGCCGGGATTCGTGTCGTTGAGTTTCGAAAAGCTGCGTAGCAATAGGGCAGACGCGAGCAGCAGGACGACGGACAATCCCACTTCCGCCGCAACCAATAGGGAGCGAAACCGGAGGTGCGGACGAGCCGCGGTGCCGGAGCGCCCACTTTCTTTGAGGCTGGTGACGAGGTCAATCCGAGATGAGTGCATCGCCGGGAACACTCCCGCACCGACTCCGGCGAGAAGCGCTACGGCGAATGCAAACAGGAACACGGTTGGATTCAGCGAAACATCGCCGGGCGGAATAAGCGAATCTGCTTGCGGCGCATGAGCAGCAAGAAATTGGGCTGTGGAAACGGCAAAGACAACACCCAAAACACCGCCCGCCAAAGCGAGCAGAACGCTCTCGGTGATAAGCTGGCGCACGATCCGCATCCTGCTGGCCCCCACGGCGGCGCGGATCGATACCTCTCGCCTCCGCTCGGCCCCTCGTACCAGCAGCAGATTCGCGGCGTTGATGCAGGCGATGAGCAATACAGTCGATACCGCACAGAATAGGATGACCAGCGGCGTGCGGACGTTCTGTACAAGGCCTTCCTGCAGCGTTGTGACCGTGGCGCCGATCCCTGTAATTTCGTCGGGATGTTCCTCGTGATAGCGCGCCGCTATGCCATTCAGTTGCTCCCGGGCGGCCGCGATGCTGGCCTCCGGACGAAGCCGGCCGAACGCGTGCAGAAAGTGCGTATCGTGGCGTTGTTGCTGCTTGGGATCCAACTGCGTCATAAGTGGGATCCACACATCCACATTCCGCGACGGGAAGAAAAAGCTCTGCGGCATAACGCCGATGATTTCCGTATCCGCGCCGTCTAGACGGATGCGCCTTCCGATCGCGTTGGGCGCGCCACCCAGATGCCCTTTCCAAAATGCGTAGCTGATGACTGCCAGATGGGGAGCACCGTAGCGGTCTTCCTGCGGCCGGAAATCGCGGCCCATCAGCGGAGTCACGCCCAAAGTTCTAAACAGGTTGCCGGAGCATGCGCAAGCATCGACTCGCTGCGGTTGCGAAGAACCCTCTGAACTCGACAGGTTAATCGGACCGTACCTGTAGGCGGAGATATTCTCAAAAGCACTCGAGTCCCTCTGCCAATCGATAAGAAGTCCCGGCGAGACCTCATTGAAGGGCGTGCGCACGCCGAACGTCATGTTCTCAAACAACCCGAGCAAGCGGCCAGAATCATGGAATGGCAGCGGGCGCAGCAGGAATGCATTCATCAGCGAGAACATCGTAGTGTTCGCTCCAAGGCCCAACGCGAGTACGAGGATCGTAGCAAGCGCGATGCCAGGACTCCTCCTGAGTTGACGAACCGCAAACCGGAAATCCTGCAGCAGCGTAGACATCACGCATTCGCTTACTGCAAGCCGGAGGCCATAGCGGCCCGGCTCCCTCGAGCTTTCGGGAGAGTTCAAAATCCCGTTGACAACACACGGTTTGTCGGCAATTGTGCAATTACCTTGACGGTTCTCAACTCAGGTGAATGTCCGGATGCGAACACCGGATGAGCGGAAGCGACCAGCGATCTTGTGGCGCAATCGTCGCTATCGGTGAGTCGGGGCAAGCGGTCTGGAGTCGTTGGTGGGAATGGGCAGGGTCATGGTCAGCGTTGTTCCGCGATTCGGTTCGCTTTCAATCTCGAGCGTGCCGTTCACCAGCCGGGCTCGCTCTCGAATGCTGGTCAGGCCTAAACCGCCGGGCGAGCTGTTGCGGCTCAAGTCCATGCCCGTTCCCTGGTCGGATATCGTCAACATCACCGTCTCGCCGTACTGCTTGAGTACCACTTCGGCCTCGTTTGTGTTGGCGTGCTTGGCCACGTTCTGGAGCGCTTCCTGCGTGACTCGATACGCACAGAGAGCAGTCGCCGGGGGCACGCCTTCGAACGATCCGTAAGATCGAAACAACACTTCGATTCCCGCCAGCGCGCCAAATTCAGAACAGTACGCCCGTAGCGCGACATCCAGCGTGCCGTACTGCAAGACTGCCGGATGAAGATCGTGCGACACGCGGCGTATACTCTCAGCCAGCTGAACCAGCTTTTCCCGCACCTGTTCGGCCTGTACGCGAACGCCGCTGAATTCCGAAGGAATTTGTCTTCTTAGATTGCTTATTCCGATGCTCAAGGCCGCGATTTGCTGGCCCAGATCGTCGTGCAATTCCCGAGCGATGCGGGCCCGCTCTTCGTCCTGTGCGTTGATCAGGCGCGCGCTGAGGGCTTGAACCTGCTTTTCGGTCCGGGTCCTCTCTTTCAACTCTTCAGCTAGCGCGGCATAAGCGGCTTGCAGGCGCTGCTCGGCGTGTTTCAGGTCGGTGATGTCCTGGCACGTGCCGGTCAGCTTTACAGGAGTCCCGGCATCGTCGCAGAGCCATTGTCCTTGACTGCGGAGCACCCGGACTCCTCCGTTCGGCCGAACGATTCGTTCTTCAAAATCAAACGGCTTAACGTCCCGGAGGGCCTGCAAAATGGTTTCTTTCGTGAAGTTCCGGTCCTCCGGATGCACCCGTTCGAGATACCCCTCGAATGTACGTTCGAATTCAGCATCGGCCACGCCGAATATCCTGCACAGCTCTTCCGAGCGGTAAACCTTGCCCGTGCCAACATCCCATTCGTAACTGCCGACGTGAGCGATACTCTGCGCTTCCACTAGCCGTGCTTGCCGCCGGTTGATCTCCTCTTGGGCGCGCTTGGCGGGCGTGATATCGCGCGCAACACCGACCATGCGCAACGCCGTACCGTCAGCTCCGAATTGCAGGCGGCCATGCGAGGCAATCCAACGCAGCGAGCCGTCGCCGAGACTAATGCGGTATTCGGTATCGTAATCGATGTGTTCGGCGAGTGCAGCATCAAGCGCTGCCTTAACACAGCTTCGGTCCTCCGGGTACACGGCCTCAACGAAGCTCTCGAGGCTCACATCGCCATCGCTCTTTGGCAAATCGAACATCTCTTTCAGCTCGTCGCTCCATATGAGCCGGCCGGCATCGATTCTCCACTCCCAGATCCCGAGGCTCCCCGCCGTAGTGGCGAGTCGCAGTCGTTCTTCGCTTGCAAGCAGCGCGTCCGTTTCACGGCTTCTCACAATCGCGATCGCCGCCGTTTGGGTAGCCATCTCGATAAGTCCCCGTTGTCTGGGTGTGGGAAGACAGGGATAGCTGAAGTAAAGGGCGAACGTTCCCAGGACATGCCGCGGCTCATCTATCTTTTGCTCAAAGATAGGTGTGGACCAACAGGCACGCAGTCCATGCTTCAGAGCAAAGTCCCGATAGTGTTCCCATAACGGATCTGTCGCAATGTCTTCAACAATCACAGGTTCGCGCCGAAAGGCGGCTGTGCCACAGGATCCGGCGACAGGCCCAATGGGCTCGCCGTCGATCGCGCGCACATAGGTCTCGGGCAGATTTGGCGCAGCGCCGTGGCGCAGATGCAAGCCGTCCGCATCGAGTAGCAAAATCGACGCCAGCATATCGGGAGACAGCCCTTCTATGACACGCACCAAGAGGTCCAACGTTGCCGGAAGCGGCGCGCCTTGCGCAATCAGAGCCAACACACGATTCTGCCCCTCGACCAGTTCCGTGCTCTCACGCGCGCTCTGCTCTGCATTGTTGCGCTCTGTGATGTCGAACAGAGAACCGGCGAAGCCAAGGAAATCGCCGTGCGGAGAGAACCGGGGCCGTCCCTTACCGATGAACCAACGGTACTCTCCGTCGAAGCGGCGCAGCCGGTGTTCGTCCAGGAACTCGCAGCGAGTTGTCACGCATTCGAGGAACTTCCTGAATACCCGATCGGCATCGTCCGGATGAAAGTACATCTTCCAATCCTTCCCGAGCCGATCTTTGTTGACGCCGAAGAACTCGGCCAGTGGCTCATTGATGAACGAGTTCTCTCCATCCGGTGTGGTCATCCACAGATAGGCTGGTGTTTCGTTTGCCACGTCCCGCAGCCATTCTTCCCGTTCCCGGTAAACACGCAATTGCTGGCTTCGCCAGACGAAACCGGCTCCGGCAGCATTGGCTAACGCGATCAGGGCGATGATCAAACCCATTTCCCAAGCGAGACGCCACGCCGGGGCATCTACTTCGGACGCATCGATCTTAGCGATCAGATACCACGGTGAATGCGGGATGCGACGCATCATCCCGAGTACGGGGACGCCCCGGTAATCCAGGACCTTGAATTTGCCGTCAGACGTAAGGTCGTTGACTTGCGGGTACTTTACATCTCTGAACGGCCGCGAAAGAAGCAGGGCGCTCCGAGGTTTTTCCCGAACACCGTTGAGGTAAACCATTCCGTCGCCGTCTCGTCGAACGAGCACGGTTTCCGCAGTCGCGCTTGGCACAGGCCACGTGGATACGAATGGATACAGAAAGCGATCCGGGTCAATCGTCAACACGAACGCACCCACACCCTCGACCGGAGCGGTCAGCGCCATCAGCGGGCGATCCAGTTTCGCGTCCCAATAGAGGTCATGCAGTTCCACATCGCGTCGCCTCGCGGCCGCCTTCCCTAGTTCGCTGATGTGCGCCGGATCCGAGGGAGTGAGAGTCGATTCCAGGCGAATGTTGCCATCGACGCCGACCAGTGCCGCGCCGGTGTACAGGAACGCCTCCTCGAGTTTCTGCATCGAATCGAGCAGATCGGCGCGATCTGCCGCTTGAACGCTCCCGCTAGACAACACGCGTCGTGCAATCCGTGTAATAGGCGAAGACTGGAGGTCTCGCCCGTCTCCCAAACGCTCACTGCGCCAGTTCACAATTTGCTTGACTTTGACTTCCGCCACGGCTGCGAGCTCCTGCGTCATCGCATTTTCCATGGCTGTCCGCTGGCGCGCGTAATACCACGCCGTGGCCGCAATCATAGCGGCCGCTCCTAAGGTGAGCGAGGCAATCAGGACTCGCCCATGGAGTGAAGAGCGTCCCTTTTGCATGTGTGATCCGCTGCCGCTTGGAGTTGCCGGCTAATCCTCCTTATTTCATATCAGTTTCTATCGAATTGTGCCCCGCATTAATTTGGACGCCGTAGATAGATGCAATATGTCTATCATTTCGCATTTATGCGCGCTCAGGCAGTGGCACAGGCCTTTTGGCCTGTGACTGGAGTTTGGGCATTTTCATACGGGTCATCAAAGGACACGTTGCCGCCACAACTGAAAGCGACTTCGCAATGTTCTTATAAATGCGCGGCTCGGGATAATTCCCCACATTCATTTCGCCTAAAGACCATTCCGCTATGTTGAGCCGATTTGTACCAGGCTGCTTGGTAAGGTAGACATGCTCAAGAATGGGCCGTGGTAGCCGGTCAGCGAGGCTATTGGAAAGATACAGTTCAGCGTCATTTCGTGGTGTGCAGTAGAGAGCGAAAGATAGCTCCTGATCCCATAGATCAAAGAAGCTGAACGCTGGACATATCCCTATCAGCAGAATTGCGACAGCACGAAGACCTACGCCGCGTGGCCATAGAATCTCCCTTGCGGAAAGGGTCGGTTCTGCCCAGAACAAAAGTAATAGGAGTAGGACCATAGCGACGTTCCAAGGCCAGACCACGCTGTTGTAACGCATGCCTAGCGGTCCGATCACCAGAAGGATAAAGGCGTGCATCGCTATTCCCAGATAGATCGCTAAGCGCCGGACACAAGGAATCAAGAGACCGAATGCGATCGAGATTTCGACGAAAGGAACGATAAAACCGACCATGTTCATGCGTGTGATCGCCCAATCGGGAAGGAAGTGACCTATCGGCTTCACGATCCAAGGAAAAACGCGCACGCTGAAATCGGTTCCCAACTTTTGCATACCGCTCCAGAAGTAAACGCAAACCACAATTACTCGACACGTGTTAAATGCTGCCGTGAAATCTACATCCTGGTCCGGCGCGACGTGAGAAACGCCCACTACGCCCAGCATGATTAGATACTGATACAGCCATGGCGTCCAGCGGGATTGATCAAAGACGGCCATGGTGCACATGATCGCAGCGAATAAGCCGATCGCCATTGCCGGACGGCGTACGACCGCTATAACCAGCAACAGCCCAAAAAGGCTGAGGTACAGTGCAATATCCAAAGGGGAGGGGATCCGCCCTAAGAACCCAAATAGGGGCGATAGGGGATAGAGCCGCGTACCAACCCAGAGATGGGGAGACAAGGCCAGACTGCAGGCACAGCCAGTCACGATTGCAAGTCTGAGGCGACGTTCTCTGCGCTGCGCGGCGAATAGTGCTTGCGGCGACTGAACCCCATGTCTTAGCGGATTCTGAAAGCCTTCCGCTCCGGCAGCAATAGTGGCTCCGTTCCGAGCAACACGCGGCCTCATGGACTCAGCTTCCGCCAAAAAACAGATTCGGACGAAACTCGATGGCGATGCCCCTCATGAAACGTACCATGGCAATTGTGTACGCGCAATGACAAAAGGTATTACTGCGAGCGCGACGAACGTGTAGCCGGCCATATCAGAGCGCCGATAGTTGCGTTCACGTCCAACCCAACTTAATTACTTTGCCGCTCATTCCTCCTGAACGCACCGACGTTTAGGCGGCCTCCGCAGTCCCCCAAGAGACGGTTTCGCAAGCTTTAATCGCGCACGCCGACCACCGCAATCAGTTCTTCGATATGCCGCCGAGTGACCTCAACCTGTTCGGACATCGTTGAGACGGCCGTGACGGTCTCATCCGCGTTGGCAACGTTCTTTTGCGTGACCTTCTCGATCCGGCAAATGGCTTCGCCGACCTGCGCCACGCCGCGCGCCTGTTCCTGGCTGCCGGTGGCGATCTGGGAAGCGACGGTGCTGCCTTCGCCGATGCTGGATGTCACTTCGCGGAACGCCTGATCCGCCGCGGAAACAAGCTGCACTCCGGTACTGACATCCTTGAGCGTTTTCTCAACGATATCCCCGCTACGGCGCGCAGCATCGGCGGCGCGTTTCGCCAGCGAGCGGACCTCGTCGGCAACCACGCTAAAACCGGCTCCGGCCTCACCTGCGCGCGCAGCTTCCACCGCCGCATTCAGCGCCAATATGTTTGTGTGGAAAGCAATCTCGTCGATGCTTTTGAGAACATCCGAAACCTGATGGCTGGACTGCGAAATAGCATCCATCGAGGCGGAGAGATCCTGCATTGCCTGCGACGCTTTCCCGGCGATGGCAGAGGCATGCCGCATCAGGTCGTCCGCTCTTTTCGCGCGGTCGGCATTCTCGCTCGAGATGGCGGAAATTTCCTGCAGCGCCGATGATGTCTCTTCAATGAAAGCCATCTGCTGCTGCGCCCCGGTCGTCAGCACATTTCCCGACTGCGCCATTTTGGCCGAAGCGGCGGCGGTGCTGTCGGCAGCTTCCTGTACTCCGTCGATCACGCGGTGAATCGGTCCGGTGATCGATCGCCGAATGGTGAAGCGGACGATTAAACCGGCAATGATCAGGGTCGCGAAGAACACCGCCATGGAGATCCAACGCTGTGCGCGGGAGCGCTGTGCCGTTGCATCAAGCTGTGAACGTAATTCACTCGAAAGCCCTTGCGCGACGGCTTCGAGTTCGGCTTTCAAATTATCGGTTTGGCCAGCCAGCTTTTGCATTTGCTGCTGCACCTCGGGTGATAGATTCATTCCGCCCGTCGCGACCGCCGAGTAAGTCGATTGCGCCGCGGTAACGAATTCATCGATAGAACCGGCCAGCCGGGCAGCTTGATCGTGAGTGGCCGGCGCGAGTCCGTCCGTCGATGAAATCTCGCGCAGGAGTTTCACAACGACTCGGCCCGTTTCGCCCGACTTCTCGACTGCTCCTTTGTCCTGAGTCAGCACGGCATCACCGAAGCCCTTCACTACGGTCTGGAACGCAAATTCAGCGTCCTGCGCTTTCTGTGCCGCCGGGAATAGCGACTGCGCCGAAACGCGTGCCGCCCGTTCCGTCGTGAGACTGGCTACCTGAACCAAACAGGTCGAGAGTACGAAGCCCAGCACAAAGACTCCGATGCTGAGCCAGATTTTTACGGTGATGCCTTGCTTTCTCATGTTTTCTACTTCACTGCTAGTGTTTTCACGCCCGCCGTTGCGGTCGCCGAGCCAACGTATCCGATGGCCCCCTTCGTCTTGGCGACGTAACTTACAATGTCCGCATCCGAACCAAAGCTCTTAGGCATAGCGCCTTTGCCCGTAAAAGCCAGCGAACGGTAATAGGTGGACAAAGCTGAGTCGCTCTTGCTCACGTAGTCTTTCAGAAACTCGTCGTGCGCCGCGCCGCTCTTGGCCAGAACCGGTTCGACGTGGCCCGCGCCGGGCAGCGATGTCTTGGTTTCGAGAAAGACTTGCTTCAGGTCGTCGGATGAGATCTCCGAGGCGCCAACACTTGAATTGGCGATCACTTTCACGTCCGCTGCAAAGGCGGACGTGGTGATGAGTAATGTGCCGCAGATGAGGGCCAGGTTGCTTATAAGTCGCATTGTTATTCTCCTTTCGGCAAAATGCCCCGTCTTAGATATGGAATCCCATGCGGACGACAAACATGTTGGTATCCGGTTTCAAACCCGTCATGTTCTCCAGCGGATAGAAGCCGTGGAACGAAACCTGGCTGCCGTAACCGCGCATAATGTGCTGCTCAATTTTGAGATCGATCAGCGTCGTCAGATCGGTGCGAAGCGTGAACACCTGATCGAAAATGTGGTTCGCCGGATCGCCGTGTGGTTGTTGCCAGTCGTAGTAATCGCGTGAATGGTACGTACCGACTTCAAAACGCTTGTTGATGCGGTAGGAGCCTGATACGAATGCATCCCTTCCGTCAATTTCCTTGCCTAGCAATGGGTTGACTACCAGAACCCCGTCCTGATATCCGTTCGGCAGATCCAGGTGGCGCCTGTACTCCGCATTCAACTGCAGATTGCGGAATGAGTATTGCGCATAGTAAGCCTGAATGTAATCTATCGGCAGCCGGATATTGAACGATACTGCGGCCGGCCCGTAGTATTCCTTCTGGTCGAGTGTCCAGTCCTGGAACATGAGCGACGCGCCAGTCATAAGGCCCTTGACCGGAGTGGTCCAGCGGATATCGCCGCCTTCGACGCCAATGGTGAACGTGTTGATAGACGCGCTCGTAAGACCTGGAGAGAATTGGTTGAGCTCTTCGATTCCGCGCACATAGCCGCCGTGTTGATCGTCGAAGATCTCGCCGGCATACCCGGTGTAATCGAGCCCGCCCGCCTTCTTCAAATCGATGTGCCCGTATAGGTCGCCCCCGACATGAGCGATGAACTGTCCCCGCAGATCGAGGGGATATGTGCTTTGCGGCATAAGCGCCCAGGTGGACAGGAACTCCATATCTTGCGTGTCGTTGAACAGCCCGAGGGTGGTCTTCACCTTTCCAGCTCGTACGCCCAGCCAATCTCTCCAGTGATAATCGACCATGGCCCAGTCGAGCTCGGGACGCCAGTCACCCAGTTTGCCGGCGTTATAGTCATAGAGCTGCGCGCCAACGCGCAGTTTGTCATTTAATTGACTGCTGGCGTTGAAGCCGAAATCGGTGAGCCCGAAGCTTCCGCCTTGGGTGCTGAGAGTGAGAAAATTATTCTGGCCGGAATCGAGAAAGCCCTGCGAAGCGAAGGCGTGAAACTGGATCGTTTCGTTGCCGACCTTGAGATCGGGAATCTGCTGTGCGTTGATAATACCGGCGCACAAGAAACCGGCACATAGAGTTAGATATTTCATTTTTCCCTGAGGCCGGCTTGATGTGTGGCGCCGGCGCGAAACTCCTACACAAAGGTTGTGCGCCAATCCCGGCGGTATCGCGGGAAGAATATCCCGAGGCGCGGAGGTCCCCGTTCAGAGATTTCTGAATGCGTGAGTAACGTCTGTCGAGGAGATAGAGGGTTGTAAGGCGCTTATATCGCTGCCAGGGAAGCCCGATGAGGGGGTAGGAATCAAAGCGTCCGGATTCCGTACATTTTGTCGCGGATAACCGCGGAACTCCGGGTGGCGGCGGGCCCGATCTACCGCTATTGTTTGTCTATCGAGAGAAGTATGATGCAGGACTCAATTTCTGAAAGCGATCTGAATGACTCGCTCGCGCGACTCCGATGGGAGCGCGCTCTCATCAATCGAGCACTGGGGGCTCTCATTCGTTATCAGGAGTTGTCACAAGGACTGGCCGCGGGCACCCGGCCTGCTCATAAAGCAGACTGCCGTCCGCAAAGAAGGCGTCAGGCGATCTTAGAAATCGAGACCTGTTTATAAATCGCTTCGCTTTGTTCGAGATTCGCCATCGAGATACCGGGCAGCAGAGATGAGGCTGTCCCCGCGGCCACGCCCCAGCGCAGCGCCTCGCTGAAGGAATCGCCGCGATCGAGCGACCAGACGATTGCGGCCGCCGCTGCATCGCCCGCGCCGATCGGACAAACTGCCTCGACGCCCGGCGGCACCGCCTCAAGCACGCCCATATCGGAAGCAGCCACAATTCCCCGGCTGCCAAGCGATAGCGCAACCGATTTCGCGCCCAGTCCTTTAATGCGATCTACTGCATCAATCCAGTGGGAGCGAGTAATCAACGGCGTGTTGAGCAGACGTTCGGCTTCGGACTGATTCGGTTTCACCAGCGTCGGCTCGGCTTCAAGGCCGTGCAGCAGCGCGTCGCCGTCGGTGTCGAGCAGAGTTTTCACTTCGTGTTTCGACGCCAGCCGAATCAGATTTGTGTAAAAGTGCGGATCCACCCCGGGAGGCAAGCTGCCGCAGAGCATCAGCCAGGAGGCTTGCGGCAGGTGGCCTTCGACGGCTTTCCCGATCCGGTTCTGCTCACCCAGAGAAAGTTTCGCTCCGCGCTCGTTCAACTTCACGGAAAGGCCCTGATGATCCGAGATGGTCACGTTCGTGCGGATCTTCTGGCGGATTTTGACGAACTCCTTCCCGAAGCTGTCTTGCTGGAGAGCTTCTTCGAATTTCCTGCCGCCCTCACGTGGTCCTGAGGTCGTAATCGCGATCACGGTGGCGCCGAAGCTGGTTAGTACTCGCGCCGCGTTAATACCACGGCCGCCGGCGGTCTCGCTAGTCGATTCAATATACGCACGGTCTTCGAACACCAAACGGTCCACCGTGACGATGCGGTCCAACGCGGGATTCACGGTCAGCGTGAGGATGACTTTGCTCATTCCTGGTTGCGCTTTTTAGCGTAGCAGTGGAGAAAGACAGTTTTTGCCCGTGCGAACTTATGCTCGCGAACGATGGCGCGAAGCGTACCTTGCGCCTACGACTCCTCCGAATATTGGGAAGAGAACGGCGAAAAAGAACATTTCAACGCTGCTTTTCAGCACAAGCGACGCAATCTCGTTCGGGTCGGGCAGTTTCACTTTCGCAAACTGCGGATTGGCTTGCATCTGGTGCATGACTTCGCTGCCGAGCGGCCCGGATAGCACCGTCACCATGATGGTCGCGATGATCATAAACCCCAGAAAGAACCAGATGCCGGTCATCCAGCCGAGACGTGCTCCACCCCCGCCACTTAATGGCTGGTGGGTCCGCTTCGCGTAAAGAACAGCAGCCATGAAACCGCCAAGCGCAAGGACCAGTGGCGCGGCGAATGCTCCGGCTACGGGCAGTATGAAATCGACTACTGCCATCGCAATGAACGTTGCTGCGGCTACGCCGATGCTGACACCCACCGCGCGCATGTTGCGGAATGAGATTCCGGGATCGCCAGGAGTTTGCGAGATTGTCGCGGCTGGCGCGGCAGGGGGCTTTGTTGCGGCTTCGGCCTCCGCCAGCAGCACTGCGTCCTCTTCGAACAGAGGTCTGCCGCACTTATGGCAGAAGCGCGCGTCCGAGGGCGGAACGGCGCCGCAGGTACAACGGATATCCACACTTCTAGTGTAGCGGCCAGGCGGTTCTAGTGTGGCGGTTCGTAAGATGGAACCAGAGCCCGCCGTGTCTAAACCAAACCTGTTGGTGGTCTGTCCGCCGGACCATTACGCCCTGCACAATCTGGATCCGATACGTAGCCAGGCGGTCATGCACATCGGGAACACACCCGCAACCGTGTGCGCTCGCGGTCCCGAGGCTGACATCCTCCTGTTCTCCGGTTTGAGCGGCCCCAGCCTGACGTTCAAGGAACTATGGCCGCATGTGCCGAACGTCAAATGGGTGCACTCCATGTCGGCCGGTGTTGAGAAGTATCTGTTTCCTGAGTTCATAGAAAATCCGGTTCCGCTCACGAATGCGCGCGGCGTCTTCAAGCGCTCGCTGGCCGACTTTACGTTGATGGGAATTCTTTATTTCCGCAAGAGAGTCCGGCGGCTGATTGAGAATCAGCGGCAACACAAGTGGGATGACTTCTTCGTCGATTGGGTGCCCGAGCGGGTCATGGGCGTGGTCGGATTTGGCGAAATCGGGCGTGAGTGCGGGCGCTTGGCAAAAGCAGTCGGAATGCAGGTCTACGCGGTCAGGAGAAAACCGGAATTGTCCGCCAGTGACGAGATCGCCGATCGCGTATTTGCACCGTCCGACTTGCATCAAATGCTGGCGCTGTCAGACGTGGTCGTCGCGGCGGCTCCGCTAACTCCGCAGACGAAACATATGTTGAGCGACGCTGAATTCGCCGCGATGAAACCGTCCGCCATTGTCGTGAATGTGGGACGGGGGCCGGTGATCGATGAAGCCGCGCTGATCCGTGCGTTGCAGGCGAAAAAGGTCGCCGCGGCGGCGCTGGACGTTTTCGAACACGAGCCGCTCGCGGCGGACAGTCCGCTATGGGACATGGAGAACGTACTGATCTCGCCGCATTGCACGGATCATACGCAAAATCCGGATTGGCAGGATCTGAGTATGCGCCTTTTCGTCGAGAATTTTGAGCGCTACATCAAAGGCGAACCACTGCACAACGTGGTAGATAAGAGGGCCGGCTATTGACGCTTGACGTTCTGGCGGCCGCGGAGCGAATTCGCGGTCACATTCACCGTACACCCATATTCACCTCCAAGCTGTTGAATGAGCTAACGGGCAAGCAGGTCTATTTGAAGTGCGAAAACCTGCAGCGTTCGGGGTCGTTCAAAGCACGCGGCGCGTTCAACATGCTCATCCAGTTATCGCCGGAGCAGCGCAAGCGGGGTGTGGTGGCGTTCTCTTCGGGGAACCATGCGCAGGCGGTGGCGCTCGCAGCGCATGAGTTGCAGATTCCGGCGAGTATCGTCATGCCCGACGATGCGCCGAAATCGAAAGTCGCGGCGACGCGGGCTCATGGCGCCGAGATCTATTTGTACGACAGAATGACGGCGGATCGCGAGCAGATTGCGAGAGACTTGGCGGGCAGCACAGGCGCGACCGTCGTTCCTCCGTTCGATCATGAACACATCGTGGAAGGCCAAGGTACGGCGACATTGGAACTGCTCGAGAACGTTCCAGATTTGGATGCCATCGTGACGCCGCTGGGCGGCGGAGGTCTGTTGTCTGGATCGATGCTGGCAGCAGACGGAACAAGGCCGGGAATCCGCGTGTTCGGGGTGGAACCGGAGAAGGCGAACGATTGGCAGGTCTCGGTCGAGCGCGGTGAACGAGTTCGCATTGATTCGCCGCAGACCATTGCGGACGGCTTGCGGACGCCGGCTCCGGGCGCGATTCCATTTGAAATTGTTCAGAAGCACGAGAACCCGGTACTGGTGGTCTCCGACCAGCAAATCAAGACCGCCATGCGCTTCCTGCTAAGCCGGCTGAAGCTGCTGGTCGAACCAAGCGGAGCCGTCGGAGCCGCCGCAGTGATGCAGGGACGATTGCCGGCAGAGGTGCAGAAAGTGGGCGTGGTTCTGTCGGGCGGGAATATCGATTTGACGACACTCGGCGCGATCTGCGCGGAGGCTGCGGATGTCTAGAAACCCGTGGCGAACAAAGGTATCGAGCGTTGTGTATGAGAACGCCTGGATTCGTGTGCGGGAAGATCAGGTCATCCGGCCGGATGGGAATCCCGGTATCTACGGAGTCGTAACGCTGCGCCCCTCCGTTTGCGTGCTCGCTCTCAATGAACGCGACCAGGCGCCGATTGTCGGGCAGTGGCGCTATACGCTCGACCGATACTGCTGGGAACTGCCGCGCGGTGGATCCCAAGCCGGCGAGGAGATGCTGGCGGTGGCGAAGCGGGAACTGGCGGAGGAAGCCGGAATCCTTGCGGCACACTGGGAGTATCGGGGCGCGTACGACATCGGCAACGGAGTCTGCCACGACATCCAGCATTTTTATGTGGCAAGCGGTCTGTCGGAGACGGTGCGGCATCTTGACCCCGAAGAAGAGATCGCGGTCGAGTGGCGGTCTTTCGACGAGCTGGTTGCAATGGCTTCAGACGGGCGAATCACCGAGGTGAGCAGCGTGGCGCTAATCATGCGGACAGCCTACGAGCGCGCGCGAAGGTCCTACGAGCGCGCGCGAAGGTAGTGAGGGAATGCAGCGGAAGTTTAGTTGGTACGCATGGCTGGTGCTGGCGTACAACATCCCGGTAATCCTTTGGGGCGCGTACGTCCGAGTGTCGTTCTCCGGTGACGGCTGCGGAGCGCATTGGCCGTTTTGCAACGGGCAGGTGGTTCCTAAGGCGATGAAGCTGCCGACGATCATCGAGTATGCGCACCGGCTCAGCACGTCCGTCGATACGTTTCTGGTGATCGGTTTGTGCATCTGGGCGTTTCTTGCGTTCCCGAAAAAGCATGCTGCACGCTTGTACTCGATACTCTCGCTCTTTTTTCTGTTAATTGAAGCCCTCTTGGGCGCGGGGCTGGTTCTCTTTCGGCTTGTCGCCAACGATCTTTCGGCTGGGCGGCCGTGGTACCTGGGCGCGCATTTGACGAATACGCTGCTCCTACTCGCTGTGTTGACCGCGACGGCCTTCTCAGCGCAGAAGGGAGTCGCTGACCTGCGCCTGAAGGCGATTCCCGGACAGGTGTGGGGAGCCCTTGCTGTAAGTATGCTCGTCGGCGTCACCGGTGTGATCGCGGCGTTGGGCGATATGTTGTTTCCCGCCAGCTCCTTGAGTGCCGGTATTCACCAGGATTTCGCGGCGACACAGATGCTGCTCCACTTGCGCATGCTGCACCCGATCGTCGCGCTGGGGGCGGCGGCTTACTTGCTGTATATCGTGGGTCGATACAAAGCTAAATCCGTCGGAGTGATCACTATCGCGCAGATTTGCGCGGGGTTTGTGAATTTGAGCCTGCTCGCGCCAATCTGGATGCAGTTAACCCATTTGTTCATCGCCGATATGCTGTGGATCGCGCTGGTCCTGCTGGCCCTGCGAACTCAGATGGCGGAGTGCTTGAAAGCCTGGCCAACATGGAAGACGGCGGAGACGGCCCGATTGTAGTTCATGCGCATGGGCCCGAGAACGGCGACTTTGCCTTCCAGTCCATTGGGCAGAGTCACGCGGAAGCCGATGAACGACAGTTCGCTCAGGCTCGGGTGCACGTCGGAGAGTCCGACTTTAATGGCCAAACCTTCCCGGCCTTCGAGGAACCGTTCGAGGAGTTGTAGAATCCGTTTCTTTTCTTCGAGCGTCCGGAATAGCTCGCGCATGCGCTCGCGAGTGAGATGAAGGTCGAGACCAATCAGGTACTCGGCGCCTTCAAAGTAAACCTCAGGTGTGAGGCCGAGTTCGAGCAGTCCCATGCCATAGAGCGCGCCGAGGCGCTTGAGAATGGCATCGTAGGCCGCGCTTTCCAGTTCGAAACGGCGCCGCAGCTCGCGGTGAATGTCGGGGAGCGCCCAACCCGAGAAATGGAAATTAAGGTAGTTCCTGATATGCGTCAGTTCGTCCTGCGTGACTGGTTCCTGGAACAGAACTACTTTGTTGCGCACCATACGATCGCGCGTGACGACGACCATCAGGATGCGGCGATCCGGTAGCGCGATCAGTTCCACCTGGTCCAGTGTCTGACGCTCGCCAGGAATGGCTGCGGCGATGCCGAAGGTCCGGGTGATCTCGGTGAGCAATTGAGAAGACCGCTCGATGCGTCCTTCGACAGTCGCCGACTTTTGCAGTTCGGCGCGCAGATGGTCGAGTTCGGCCTGCACAAGCCGACTGCCGGCCAGCGTCGTCGCGTAGCTTTGATAGGCGCGTTCGGTCGGTACTCGTCCCGCCGACGTGTGCGGCTGGCACAGAAACCCCTGATCCAGAAGGTCGGCCATCATGTTGCGAATGGAGGCAGGGCTCATCGGATACCTGCGGGCGACGGTACGCGACGCCACAGGTTCCCCGGTGTCGATATAGTTTTGAACGATCATGTGCAGAACGTCAAAATGACGCTGCGACAGCGTTCCTAAGCGACCCATAATTCCCAGATGTCCTGAAAACCGAAGCAAACTGGTGCAGCGGCTCTGCGGGGGCGCAGCTACACGTCTCAGTCTAAGTATAAGGTGCTCTGGTTTATGGTTTGTGTCAATAGGCCTGCGGTAGCCCTGGTCAGGGGTACACCACACACCTGTGGTTTTCCCGGAGTCACAAACCTCAAAAATCCTAACTGCCCTAACTCCATCCAGATGCAGACCGCCTCCAACGAACCCAAATGCCCTGCATGGGAAAACCTTGTGCATGGAGGTTGGCGAACCGAATAGCTTCGTTCCGTCAAATCTGTGGCACAGGCCTTCGGCCTGTGGGTTCGTTCTGACCACTGCCGCCGCCGTGGGTTCGTTCCTCCAAAAGCAGGTTGGCAGACCCAATGGGTTCGATCCGTCAAATCTGCGCACGCCGGGCTCCGTGGCATAGGCCTGCGGCTTGTGGCTTCGTTTGATCAGAAACCGTTGCTGCCCGGTAATGGCCGTGCGGTTAGCACTGGGTTCGTTCCACCAAAAGCAGATTGGCGGGGCGAATGGGTTCGTTCCTCAAAAGTCGGAAACTGTGCTTGGGAACGGTTGCGACTGTAAACTGCCCAACGTTTGCCTTAAACTTTACGCAATCTGGACGGTTTTGGCGTGACGCCAGAGGCGCTCCAGGTCGTAGTACGAACGCGCGGACTCGGAGAAAACGTGCACGAGGAAATCGCCATAGTCCATGAGGATCCATTCGGCGGTATCGAAACCTTCCCAACTGACGGGAAGCTCGCCCATTTCCTTCAGAGTTCTGTGGACTTCGTCGGAGATGGCTTGCGCCTGCCGGGGATTGGTCGCGGTGCAGATGACGAAGTAATCGGTGAACGACGTGATTTCCCGGAGGTCCAGGATCTTCAGGTCGACTGCTTTCCTGGATTCAGCCGCTTTTGCGGCCGCCGCCCAGTTCGGCAGGTCCGCCGCGGCGCCTTGGACCGGTGTAGATACGAGTGCGTGATTGGCCAGGTGTCTGGTGCTCTCCTGCCCATAAGGTACTACACCCCACGCATTCTGTAAATTGCTCGCGGGTTAGCATATCGTCGATGCCACTTGTTAGCGCGGAACGCATTCTGATTTCAGCCGGCCAGATCCAGCGCCGCGTGCAAGAACTGGCCGATGAGATCAGGGCAGACTTTCCGGAGGAGCCGATCTATCTCGTATCGGTACTGAAAGGCGCTTTCATTTTCATGGCGGACCTGGCGCGCGCGCTGGAACGGCCGAACGTGCGAATCGAGTTCATGGGGATCTCCAGCTACGGATCGGCGAAAACGAGTTCGGGACAGGTGAAGCTGACGCGCGACCTCGATGCCAACATCGAAGGGCAGAACGTCGTCATCGTTGAGGACATTGTGGACAGCGGCGTGACGCTGAACTATCTGACGCGGTTGTTGGAACAGCGCCACCCGAAACGACTGGAGATTGCGACTCTGCTGGACAAACCGGACCGGCGGGTACAACCGGTCCGGGTCAAGTACGTGGGATTTCAGATTCCCGACGAGTTCGTCGTGGGGTACGGGTTGGATTATGCGGAAGACTTCCGGAACCTACCCGAAATTCGAGTGCTTTCCGACAGTTAGAGTTACGCCTGCGGAGCGATGACCGGCTTCGGCTTGGGAGGGGGCAGTTCACGCGCTTTGCACACGGAATTGAAGCCGTTCCGGCCGTGAGAGCCATCGCAGAACGGCTTATTTTCGGCAAGGCCGCAGCGGCATAGCGAGATCACGCTGCGCCCGCCCAGACCAAAACAGTTGCCTTCCGAATCGCAGATGGTGAATTCGCCCTCGATACGGATGGGTCCGTTGTCGATAATCGTGACTTTAGTTGCTGGCATAGAAATTTCAGCCGCGCTTGCGAGCCGTTGTGGTCGCGCCAAGCTGGCGCAATTCCTGAGCGGCGCGGTGAGCGGCTTCGGTGGATGGGTCATCGTGAACGAGAGCCCGGAACTCCTGAATGGCTTTGGTCTTCTGGCCGGTGCGGACGAGGGCCATGCCCTTCATCCAACGGGCATCGGCCGTCTTCGGATTCTGCGGGTAGCGCTCGAGCACGGCGTCAAATTCCTCAATCGCCTTATCGAAGGCGGCGCGGTCGTAATCGATTTCGCCCAGATAGTACTGAGCATTCGCGGCCAGCTCGGTGTTGGGAAAGTATTGAAGATATTGCTGGTATTCCTGATATGCAAGATCGAGATTGCCACCCTGCTGATCGCGGCGCGCGTCCGTGTACGTCTTATCGGCGCTCATGCCCGGTGGAGGAGCTGCCTGTGCGCCCGGAGTGGCCGTTCCCGGGGCGCCACCGGCAGGCGCTGCGCCGGGAGCAGGCGGCGGACTCTGCATGATTTGCAATTGATTCTTCAAATCCGTCATCTTCGCGTCCATGCGTTCGAGGCGCGCTCCGACATCGTTGAGGGCGTCTTTCAGAGCGCGGACGTCGTCGCTCATCTGATCAACGCGCGAGTTGAGGTTCGCCACCGGCGCCAATTGCTTGCCGACGCCATTGGTCACGGCGTCCTGCAACTGAGTGTTAGCACGCGCAGAGCTGTCGCTGATCTGTTGCATCTGTGCCGTTAGCTCGCCAAGCTTGGTGTCCAGATCGCGCTGCATGGCATCCACTTTGTCCTGCAGTAAGGCGACATCGCGCTGAAGCTCAATGGTCTCTTTACTCGCGCCGAAACTGAAGGTGGAAACGAAAACTGCTAGGGCAACAAAACGTACGGCTCGCACGGTAGATAACTCCTGGATAGTAGAAGAGGACGAGCCGCTCAGGGCTCGTCCTCATCAGGTTGTCTGTTTCAGTGTACGAAGTATTGAAGTAAACCGTCTCTGCGGCTACTGATTCGCCGAGAAGTGCGCCCGGCGGTT
Organism: uncultured Acidobacteriaceae bacterium; assembly: GCA_963795905.1. Taxonomy (GTDB): domain Bacteria; phylum Acidobacteriota; class Terriglobia; order Bryobacterales; family Bryobacteraceae; genus Bog-105. Next base: position 637,384 of record CAWCJG010000009.1, read on the forward strand.
GCGAGCGTAACATTCTTCCGTAGTATCGGTACAGAGCGGACGCTCCTTGCCGTAGCTGATGGTCTTCAGCTTCTCGGCCGGGATGCCCATTTGCACGAGCGCATCCTTCACAGCGGCGGCGCGACGGTCGCCCAGCGCGAGGTTGTACTCGGCGGAGCCGCGTTCGTCGCAATGGCCTTCCACCGTGACGACAAAGTTTGGATCGAGCTGGAAGATCTGCTTCAGGGCAGCGGCATCGGACTGCAGAATCGGCTGATCCTCGGGGACGACCTCGCTCTTGTCATATCCGAAGTGGACGTCCTGCACACGGTTGGCCAGAATCTCGGCGGCGGTGGGCTGCGCCTGCGCGGGAGGCGCGGGCGGCGGCGCTGGCGGCGTATTCACTGTGATCGTGACACTGGCGCTGGCGCTGCCACCGGGACCGGTTGCAGTCAGCGTATACGTCGTTGTATCGGTCGGGTATACGGCGCGGCGGCCGTTCGGACTAACCTCTCCAACGTTGTTGTCGATTGCCACGTTGGTTGCGTCCGTCACCGACCAGCGCAACGAGGACGGCTGTCCCTTGTCTACCGAGGTCGGTTCGGCGGAGAAATAGTTCACCACCGGTTTGGCCGCGGGCGGCGGCGAGGAAGGCGGAGGTGGTGGTGGCGGGGGAGCCTGCTTCTTGTGACATCCGGAAGCCAGGGCGAAGGCAAGGGCGGCGGCAAGCGCCAGCGAAGCCCTACGTTGTCTCATAGCGATGTTGTGGGATCCTCTCTGAAGATTTCCTTCTAGTATTATTGCCGTTCTCTTATTGTTCTGCATTCACCCAAACAGGATTTTCGTTACTTCCTGCATTAGTAAGTGCATGTTTTCCGGTTCCATCGGCATTCATGACCCAAATTTGCGATTGACGGCCCCGACGGCTCGCGTAAGCGATATGCGCGCTGTCCGGCGCCCACACGGGATTTTCATTGCGTCCCTCGTGCGCTGTAAGTTGAGTGGTCTGACGAGACGCAATATCCATGATGAAGATGTTGTAATTTCCCGGTTCGAATCCCTTAGTCCACGCGAAAGCAATGTGCACGCCATCCGGACTCCATGCCGGATTGGTGGCTTCGCCCGTTCCGGCGGAGATGCGCTCTACGTCGGCGCCTTCAATGTTCATGTGGAAAATCTGCGGCAGTCCTTCGCGTCCGGAGACGTCGACTAAGTCAGCGCCGGTTTTCGGATTGATTTTGGCTTCGACTTCGATTGCGCCGGATGACGTGATACGGCGTAAGTTACTGCCGTCGATGTTGCAGCGATATAGCTGGGCGGGTCCTCCCCCTGCGGTGGAAGAGTAAATCATCTGCTTCGAATCCGGCGTGAACGTGACGAAGGCGTTCATGGAGGCGCGCTGATTGTAGAACGGCAGTTTGCGGCCGGTATCGAGTGAGTACAGGTAGATATTTGGCGAACCGCTCGCATAACTCGTAAATGCGACGATTCTCCCGTCAGGCGAGGCGGAAGGGAAAACAGAGATCGAGTTGAGGTGAGTAAGCTGGCGCTGATCACTGCCGTCCCAGTTCATGGTCCAAATCTCTTTATGGCCGCTACGATCGGATTCAAATACGATACGAGTGCCGACCAGACTTTTGCCGCCGAACTGCGCCAGGATATCGGCGGCATAGCGGTGCCCGGCGTCGATGGCTCCCGCTTGGTCCAGCGTAGCGGTGTATATCTTGCCGAAGACCTGCGCCTGCTGGAGGCTGGGCATATTGGGCGCGGCGCTATACAACCAGCCGAAGACGACGAACTGGCCGCGATCTTCGGCTCCGTACCCGATGCCGAGAAAGTTGGTGGATACCGGCGGCAGACTCCAATCACTGAGCCGCATCCCTTGCGGCGTCGCGCCAGGAGCGCTGTTGCCGGCGATCAGGTCCGAAGGCTGTTGAGGGATTTGGAGCGGATAGAGGGTCCGTGGAACGAAGTTGATCAGAGGCGAATCGTTAAGATCGTCGGCAACGGTCTTGTTGAAGACCGCCATCAGGGAAGCGGCGGCGCCGGAGCCGCGGAACTCCGGCACCGCGACGTGCGGTTTACCGGCGTTCTTTTCGATGGTGGTTTGGATCTGTTGAGCGACGCCCCACGTCAGCCCGCCCGTAACCAGAACGAAAGCACCTATGAGAATCGATTTTGTTCGCATCAGCGTAAGTTAAAAGTGAATTGCGCGGAGATAGAGTTGTCGGAAACTTGCGGGGGCAACGGCGGCAGTTTCGCCTGGTAAACCGCGCGCTGCGCTGTACGAGTCGATGTTCGGATTGCCGCTGCTTTGGATTACACGGACATTGCGAATGCTGCCGTCTCGCATGATATCGAAGTTGACAATCGTGGGCGTCCGTTGCGTGTTCGGATCGAGGCCATTGGTCATCCATTCACGCGCGATGCTGTCGCGCACGATCTCCGCATAGGCCCCGAGCCTGGTGCCCAGCGGTGAGTTCGGCCCGATGCCCACTCGACCCGATCCCGTGGCTCCGTACATCGGATTCGAAACCGCCGGGGCGGTTCGGCTGTAGACCTGATTGCGCGGAGCAGGCGGCGTGTATTGCTCCTGATGCCGCGGTTGTTCGGCGACATGTTTCTTGCGGTCTGGAATCTGAAAGGCGTCTTTCTCGGGAGCGGGGAGCTTTTTCTCGACTTCCTGTTTGGCCGGCGCAGACGGCACGGTCGATTGCGTATCCTGTGCCACCGGATTCGGGGGCGCTTGCTGCTGCGGGATGGGAATTTTCGAGACGGTCGCGACATCGTATGCTGGGCCGCCGGCGGCGTTCGGCTCGCCGAGCGTCTCGCGCGCGCGATTCATCCATGCCCAGCCGGCGATCAGCGCCAGCACCACGGCGGCGTGAAGCAGAACCGCGCCAATGAAACTCCCGCTGAGCGAGTCCCGCTGATCCAGAATGTCAAGACGCTGGGCCATATCAGCGTCGATTGCGAGTGGATGAATCGGTCGGCGCAGTAACCATCTTTACTTCGTATTTTGCCTTGCCGAGCTCGGCTATGATCTGCGCGATCGGGTCCCAGGGCGTCTGGCTGTCCGCACGTACATATACTGCAGTCGCGTTGTGAAACCGCTGCTGAATGCCTTGCGCTAACAGGTTGATGTTGATCGGCTTGTCGTTCAGATAGGACTCGCCGCTCTTCGTGATGCTGATCACGGGCAGATCCTGCGTGGTGCTCTGGACGCGATTTACTTTCGGCACCTGAATGTCGAGGCCGAACTCCATGACATTCGCGGTGATCATGAAGATGATCAGCAGCACCAGCACGACGTCGACGAGCGGAACCACGTTGATTTCCGACAGCGCAGGAGGACCGCCGAACCTGCGCCCGCTATGTCCGCCGTTGAAGTTGAATGCCACGCTGATCTCCGTTACCCGCCGAAATCGCGCTCCGCGAAATTCTGGAATTCGATCGCGAAGTCTTCCATGCGGGTTCCGATCTCTTTAATGCGAGTCCCGAAAATGTTGTAGAAGATCGCGGCCGGGATGGCGGCCGCAAGTCCTATCGCCGTCGTGACGAGCGCTTCCGAAATACCCGGCGCTACAGCGCGAAGGCTGGCGCTGCCTGCGTTGCCAAGACCCTGAAAGGCGTCGATGATGCCCCAGACCGTACCGAACAGACCGATAAAGGGCGAAACGGAGGCGACGGTTGCCAGCCAGTTCATGTTCTGCTCAAGCTTGGCGATTTCTTCGCTGATACCGAGCTGTAAGCTGCGTTCTACGGCGGGTTTGTTGACCAGGGAGCCACGCTGTTTCACCTGGCGCTCGACTTCACCGTAACCGAAATCAAATACGGCGACGAGCGGAGCAGCGGCGAACTGTTCGCTCGCCATCGCGACGGCTTGAAGATTCTGCGCTTTGCGAAAAGCGCGCAGGAAGCTGCGGTTATCCGACCGCGCCTTGCGGAAAACACCGCCCTTCGAAAATACGATCGTCCACGAAAACAGCGATCCGAGGACCAGAATGGCAATAACGGCGAGCGGGACAGGCCTGAGATTGAGGAAGATGTCCCACAGACTGAGGTCTGCGAGAAAGGGCACTACGTGCAAATACTCGATCCTTTCCTTACATGGTCATTATAGAAACGTGCCGCGGCCCGTTTGTTTTATCCAGAGTTGAATCTCACGATTCCGCCAGCACAAAGCGGATCAGTTTCTCGAGTGCATCCTTGTCCAGTTCTGTGCTGATGAAGAGTTCCTGGCGGGCGCCAGCGCTGAGCGCGATGCACTTCCAGCCATTGGTGGTGGGCACGGTGACGCGTATCGATGGTTTCCCTTTGGCGTCGCGTACCGGGCGAATGACGCCTGGAATGATGGACCGAATCTCATCGGGCGCGAGCAGGCGTTCGAGCACGGGCCGCAGTCCGTCGATGATGCTGTGTTCAATTTTCAGTTTGCCCTGAACTGCCCGCAATTTCATCGGCTATTTGAACCGCTTCTTATATTGGATATCGATTCCGAACTCGCCGTTGTCGTCACGAACGGCCACCAGCGAGTATTGGGGATTGAAGGACCATTCAAAGCGGAAGATCTGTTCGGAGGTTTGGGCGAGATTGGTTACGTAGGTGACAGTGATGTTGCGCGACACCTGCTCCTCGAGAGTGAGCCTGGCCTGGCGGTTGTTGTAAGTGTTCTGGACGAACGGATCAATTTTGACGTTGGTGATGCCGAACAGCTTTGTCAGGCGGCTCGAAGCCGGCGAGATCGCCTGGCCCAGCACCGTGGTCGCACCCGCTTGGAGGGCCGAGGTGTCGGTCTGTATGCGGCTGTTGGAAGCTTCGGGAGCAAAGTTCGGCGTTTGACCGACGGTGAGTAAAGCAAGGATCTCCTTGGCTTGCAGCGGCGGATCAGAACGGTAATTCATGCTGAGGCGGCTCATGGTTCCGCTCACAATGACGTCGACGGTTATGCCTCGCGTTTCCGTTTGCAAATCCAAATCGAGAACGGGATCGATGCGAACGGGATTCAGAAAGCTGACGTTTCCCCGGCTGATCGTGTAGCGCGTACCGAAGATATTCACTTCACCCTGGTTGGCTGAGATTTGGCCAAGCAGCGCCGGGTGGGCGCGCGTGCCGCGCAAACGCAGATCGATGGTGGCCTGAACGTCCTGACTCAAGCTAGTCACAATTTGAAGATCGGGCGCACTCTGAATGTGAATGTCCCACCCGAGGCCAGTCAGGAATTCCTGTTCGTTTGCGGGAGTTGCGTTGGGAATGGAGACGTCCGCGAACAGCGTGGCGAGATCGGCTCCTGGTTCGAGGACAACACGAGAGATGGTGACGTCCCCCGAGATCAAGCCATTCTGCGTCGTGCCTGTCATCCGCAGGCGTGCATCGCCGCTGATGCTCGCGTGGAGATAGCGGAAGCGCACGTGGTTCGCTTCGGCATCGAGGTTGTAACTGGCTGCTTGGCCGACTGGGAACGAGACGACTCCGGTGAGGCGAGCCGCACCGCCGCCAGTCTGTCCTTCGAGGTTCTCGATGACCGCGCGAGTGCGGTCGAAGTGGACGGTACCGTTGATTCGGGTGAGACTGTCGGTAAGGTCCGGCAGCACCAGCGTTCCATCGCTGACCTTCAGCTGACCGCGCAGCAGGGGACGTGCGAGCGATCCATCGATATCCAGCGAGACTGCCGCGGATCCGGACGTTTGCAAATCGGGATAAAAGAGCTGGACGACGCGCAAATCAATTCCGCCGTGCGCCTGCAGATTGAGCGCGCTGGAAGCCAGATCGGCGGCGCCGGAAACGGAGAGCGAGGCATCACGCGTGGCGACTTCAAAACTTTTTATGCTTAGCTTAGGACCCGCCGTTTCGATGACAATCGGGCCGCGGTTGGTCACCGCGAACTCGCCCCCAGAGACGCCGGGAGCCAGAACCGTGGAGGATCGGAGTTGGGCGGTGTCGATGAGGAGCGTGGATTCAATGCGGCTGGGATCGAGTAGCGGGCCGTGAAAGTGCCAACGACCACTGAAGGAACCGGACCAATCCGGCAAGGTTTGCTGCGCGTGGGAGAGGGCCATCACGGTGGCGAGGCTAACCTTTCCAAAGTGGAGTTCGCCCGAGGCTTCATCCTTTCCGGTGAGGTGCGCGCGGAGGTTGCCGAGAACCGGACTCCCTTCCAGGCTACCGGCCAAACCTAGCGTTAGCAGATCGTCCTCTGTGCCAGCATTGAGCGTCAAGTCTCCGCGGCGAAGCGTCGCCACCGTAATGTCACGCAAAGACAGCGTTCCATTCACCGCGTTCGGGTTGACCCGGGCCCCAGTGATTTGGAAATCGCCGCTGGCATGAACTTCGGCCTGAGCGGTCAGACCGTCGAGGCGGGATTCGAGAGCAGCGACCGTCTGCAGGCCAAAGCGGTTCGTATCCGCTCGGACATGCAGGCGGCCATCCATCCAGGAAGAGGGCGCGTGCGTGTAGTCGGCTTGAATGGTCGCGAGCGCGGCGCCAGAGCGAATCTGGGCTGCCTTGATCACCGCGCGAGTGCCCGAGAAACCGACCGCTGCTTGAATCAGCGTGAACGTTTGATCGAAGGCTGCCGCATCTTTCAAAGAAAGCGTAGCCGATCCGGCGAGATTGTGGAGCGTGCCCGACACATTCGCCGAGACCGTCCCGGCGCCTCCGTGCAGCGGGTAAGTGCGACCGTATAGCGAACCCATCAGTGACGTGAAATCCGCGGTGCGGAGTACGCCCTTCAGGGACAGGGGGCTCCCGGTTTCGATTTCCCAATCCCGGAGGCCGACGGAAGCACTGCCACGGATGCTATCGCTCGGATTCAGCAAGGAGAGAGTGAAAAGCTGGATCCGAGATGCCGATGCTTTCAGGTCCAAGCCGCAGGAATTCCAACGGCGACCCGAGAACAGGAAATTGCGCGCGTGCACTCCGCCCTGAATGAGCGGAGCGTCCACAGAGCCATCAATCTCCCCATGAAAGGAAGCATCCGAGTCCTTGTTGCCCAGCCGAAAACTGGGCGGCAGGTTGAGATCCAGCCACGCGAGGGTTGGTTGAATTTCCGGCAGCGAAGAGGTTGACGCGTCGATCTCCAACCTGTCGTTGAGGCGGCCGTTAAAGCGAATCTGCGTTTGAGGGAAGCGCACCTGAGATGGACCGAAGGCGATGGCGTTGCCTTCCTGGCGGTATTCAAACGAGACTTGACCAGTGGCGCCCTGGTCGCGTCCTGCCAGTTGCACTCGGGCCGAAATGAGGGCGTGAGTGAGGCTCTGTCCGAGATGCACATCCAACTGCACGGGTCCGGACACCCCCGCGGTGAAAGGCAGTGGTTTTGCGATCACGAGGTGCAGCACGGAACGAGCGTCGATATCTCTGGCCTCGCCTTTAAAAGTCATCCGTGCGAGATTCGCGATACGGAGTTCACCGACGGCGGAGCCGCCCAGCGCATACGCCCTCACTTGCGAAGCATCGATCAGATCCGGCGTCACAAAGGCGTTGCAGGTGAAGCTGCCGCCACTGACCTTCACGCCTGCCCGGTTATACTCGACATTTTTGCCGGTAACTGCGCCGTTGAACGCCGGGCCGGCCGACCAGTCGTAATGGAACAGTCCATCGACATCAAAGTGACCGCTTGCAAGCCATGAGATATCGACTGCCGCGGCCAAATCCGCAGCATTGACTTGCGCGGTGGTTTTCAAGTCCACCTCGGGCCAGGAGAAATTGCGAATGAAGCCGTTTGCGCGCAGACTGGATTGACCGAGCTGGACATCGAGGCGTTCGACCGCGAGTTGTTGCGCATTCAGTTTGCCTGTAAGCGCAACCGAGGTTAGTGGCTGATGCGCGCCGCCAATATTGCAAGCGATTCGGGTGAGACTGCTCTCGATGGCGTATTCACGCGTATTGCGGTTGTAGCGCGCGACGAATTGAACATCATTGGCTGCGAAATCTAACGGTATGCGCCGCTCATTAAATTGAAAAGAGCCGTGATGGACCTGGATGCTCCCGATCCGGATGCGAACCAAATCGGCAATGTTCACGCGGTGATCCGGATGCAAAGCGGGCAAGTTGGTGCTGCCATCAGAGCGCTGCAGTAAATACACAGCCGGCCGTTCGGCTTTGACATCGGACGCGCGCAGGAACCCAGTGAGAACGCGGCCCCGTTGAAAATGGATTTGTATACGGTCGGCGTGGAACAGCGGCGGACCACTTTGCGGCTCGGCGCCCCTCAGGGTGAGACCGTCGAGGGTGGCAGTGAACGACGCCCAGGAAAAGGAAAACTTGTCCAGTTTTGCCGTGGCTCCGGTCGCGTGCTCGATCTCAGCCACGATGCGATCGCGGACGGAGTTGACAAACCAGGTCGAACGAACTACGACGATAATGGTTACCGCGAGCAGGAGCAGTGCGGTAAGAGCGATGCGGAGCTTCATTTCTCCGGCCTCAATGACGGATCGAGGTAAACGATTCGAACCTGCGAGGCCGTCTGGTTCAACCAGTTATCCAGCGCTTCATCCGTTCGTTGGTCCATTAACTCCGAGCGTAAGGCGTCGCGAGTGTCATGGAAGCTTGGCTTGCCGACGCCTGGATGATCGCGACCCCAGTTGGCGGTGCGGCGATCATAAGCGGACTGAAGCTCTTCTTCAGAGATGGTGCGCTCGGGGCGGAAACGGTACTCGATGAACCGCAACGTCGTTAGCTGGTTTTCGACATGAGCGCGTAGAGTGCCAGCGTCGATGCCGTAACGCCGCAATTCGGCATTGAATCTCGCGTTATCTCCGTAAGCAGCTTCGATGCGTTTCATGGCGGCGTCGACCTGTGCCGGTTCGGCTTTGGGGAAATGCGCTAATTCCATATCGCGCGCGACGAGGGTTTGCTGTACCAGCCGGTGTGCGGCAGCTCTGCGCTGTTCCGGAGTGTTCTGAACGGGTTCATGATTCAGAAACGCCGTGACGGCCATTTCTTCCTTCAGTTGGCTTTCCGTGATGGCATCGAGACCAACGGAGACGACGATGCGGTCCAACATGACTGCCAGGGCGAGACAGGTAACGGCCGCACGCAACATCAGAAAGCCTGACCTAAAGAAATATGAAATTGGAAGGCGTTGATTTTTTGCACTGTCGACAGCGCTGTTCCGTTGATGTAGTCCTGCAATGTGCCCTTCAGTCCGAAGAAGCGCGGCGCGTCGGGACTGAATGACAGGTCGACACGCACAGGGCCGATTGGCGTGCGATAGCGAATACCAAGTCCAATGTCCTGGACCATGTAATTGAAGTTTTGCAAATTTGGCTGGCGGAAGCGGAAGCTGAGGTCGGTCGGCGAAGTGTAGACGTTTCCCGCATCCTGAAAGATCACACCACCTAAGTTCTCTCCATAGAGTGGAAAGCGCAATTCAAAGTTATTGATGAATAAGGCATCTCCGCCGAGAGGGAATCCGGTTACGAGGTCACGCGGCCCAGCCTGGAAATCGGGGAAGGCGCGGATGGAGGTGGACCCGCCGGAATACAGACGCTCCGGCAATGGGATGTTCGGGCGGCCGCCGGTACGAGTAATTGCGCCTAGTTGCGTGCTACGAGCAAATACTAAGTTGCGCGCCAGTGTGTAGTAACTGGAGTTGCGAAACAGTCCGCGGCCGAACTGCGTTTGCGAGCCAAGGAACATCGGTGCATACGCCAGATCGAGAGTTGTGTAGACGCCGTGATGGGCATCGGTCGGATCATCACGGCGGTCCTCGATCAGAGAGACCTCGGCTAATCCTACTGTTTCAGGTTGCGCCAGGAGGGGAACGAGCAACGGGGTGATCTTCAGGTTCGATTCGGTTACGTGGCGAAATACGAGCCGGTACTGAACCGAGAAAGCGCGCGTGAGTTGCTCGGCAAGCTGCGTCGAGACCTCGCGGCGGTCGGACGAAAAGGTGCGGATGTCATTCGAGGCATCGATTAGCGCGGTGGTCGTGAGGCTGAGCTTGTCATTCGAAGCAAGCTGAGGAATGAAATATGTGAGAACAGCACGCTGCTCGATTGTGGAAATCGCAGTTTGTAACCCGAGGGTTTGTGCGAGTCCAAGAAAATTTTCACGTGTGATGCCCACCGCGAGACGCGGCGCAAACCCGGTCGTACCGGCGGGATTATCCAGGCTATTAACGCCGCCCCCGATCCGACCGATCTGGGCCCCGACGCCGATCGTGAGGGCATAGTGGCGAGCTTCGGTCAGGTCGTAAAGAAGAGTCTTCGAACTCTCCGGACCGTCGGGGTTTTGAATGGCCGAATTTACTCGCGAAAAGATTCCGAGATCTGAGAGGCGTCTTTCGGTATCGACTTGTTTCGACAGCGAGAAAGGATCGCCGGCGTACAGGGAGATGCGGTCATTCACGAGGCTTTGCCGCGTGGTCTGGAGACCCATCACGACGATGTTACGAACGTATGATCGACGGCCCAAGTCGACTGCGTAGGTCAAGGCAACGCGGTCAGGCTTTTCGCGCGTGAGGGAATACTGGAAGGACGCGTCTAGAAAGCCGCGGTCGTAATAAAAGCGCAGGATGGCGTCACGATCGTAAGCGACATTTGCGGGACTGAAGGGTTGGCCGGAATCTGACGCGAGCAACAGGTGCACCGAAGTCTCATCCAATACCGGGAGACCCCTGATGTTCAGCGCAGAAACGAGTGTCTGGGGTCCCTCTTCGATAGAGATATCAAGTGCAAGCTGGGCTTTCTTGCCTCGGTAGTCGTCTATGACACGCGGCTTGACGGCGACATTCTCGAACCCGTTCGATTGATAGAGAGTCTGGATAGTTTCGACATCCGCGCGCATGGTGTCGCTACTGAAGCGGCCGTGAGGATAGAGAGGAAATTCGGCGGCTTTGGTCAGCATTCGGTCGCGAATAATGGGCGTAGAGAAGTAGCGGTTACCGTGGATGGTAACGGCCACCAGACGATGCAGCGGCCCTTTCTGCGCGTCGTACTGCACCGTTTCTACATCCAGCTTTGGCGACGATTTTTCCGTGTAAGTAACACTCGCGGCGAAATATCCTTTCGCCTGCAAAAAGCGTTCAAGGTTGTGCTCGCCTTCGGTCAGCAGATCGACATCGACGGAGCGTTCCTGGAACACCGGAATTAACTGCTTGAGTTCGCCGCGCGAGACGCGCGCACCAGACACGTGGATGAGGATTTTGGGGCCCGCGTTTATCAAAAGGTGCGGTTCCACTGCATCGTCATCTGGCACAAACTGCAGATTAGTAAGCCGGACTTCCGCTCGCAGGCGATTTCTCCGTTCGTAGTATCTACGGACGTAGCCCAAACCTTGCTGCAATCGGGCTGCTGTTTCGTACTGCCATCCAAATATGCCGAAGGGCCGCTTCCAGTGCGTTGCATTGACAATGTTGATGTATGGACGATCAGGTTGACCGGAGATAACGGGGGCTTCAAACTGGGCGCGCCGGCCGGAATCGATCGCAAAGCGGACATCGGCTTCCTGCGTATGCGAATCATACTCGACTGAGGAAACTACCTGGGCGTCAAAGAACCCGTTTTGGCGGAGTATGTTGAGAATCGAGTGATTGGCGGCCAGCCGATCTCCGTCGAGATAGCGCGTGCCCAGGTTGAGGCGCGTCGCGGCATAGAGTTGGCCACTATTTGGAGGCGGTTTGATACCCGTTATCGAAACGTGTCCGACAAAAAACGCCGGCTTAGTCTGAAACGTAAGAACGAGACCGTCGCGGTAACTCCCCTCGACCTCTATGTCGCCGTATCGTCCGGTCGCGTATAGTTTTCTGATGGCATCGCGGAGTTTCCCGGGCTCGTATGTACTGCCTTCCTGTAGCCCGAGAATGCTTTTCAATTCGGCGGGCGAATATGGCTGCTGCGAGGGCTGGAATTCGATTTTCGCGATGCGATCGCCGGCGAACTGCGCATAAGCCGAGGGTGCGCCAGACAGAGTAGCGAGAACGCTCAGGCTTGCTACCATCGCCGTATATGGTGGCCGGCGAGGGCGCAGTGATTTCAGCATCGGATCGATACTCGCGGCAGGTATTGTTCGCTCCCATCGGAGTCGAAGGGCAGGAGAAAATCCGCCGGGCGACGGTGGCTATTGTGGGGTGCGGCGCACTGGGGAGTTTCCAGGCCGAGACGTTGGCGCGCGCGGGAATTGGCGCCCTGCGGATTATCGATCGCGATTACGTAGACTTTTCGAACCTGCAGCGCCAGTGGCTGTACGATGAGTCGGATGCAGATGCGGAAATACCCAAGGCGGTTGCGGCGCAGCGACGACTGCATCAAGTGAACCGGGACGTCCGCATAGAGCCGTACGTTGCGGATTTGACGCCGTCAACGGCGGAAGATCTTCTTGCCCATTGCGATCTCATCCTGGACGGTACTGACAATTTCGAGACGCGCTATCTCCTCAACGATTTTAGCGTTAAGACGGAAGTGCCCTGGATTTATGGAGCGGCTATCGGGAGCTACGGCCTTGTGATGCCGGTCATACCCGGGCGAGGACCGTGTTTTGCTTGCCTCTATCCGGAGCCGCCTTCGGTTCTGCAGCCAACGTGCGATGTGGCGGGCGTGATCGCTCCGGCAACGGCAACGGTAGCAGCTTTGCAGGTGGCCGCAGGTTTGCGATCGCTTTGCGGCTGGGATGAATTTCAGAGCTATATCCAGACGTTCGACGTTTGGCAGGGTACGCTGCGCAGAATTTCATCCGGCGAGCGAGATCCCGAGTGCACCGTGTGTGCAAAACACCAGTTCCGATGGCTGGACGGTATGCGGCAAAGTCCGGTCAGCCTGTGCGGCCGAAATGCGGTGCAGTTGCATGATCGGACGAGGCGGCTCGATTTGAACGAACTCGCCGGCCGATTACAGCCGTTCGGGGATGTGCGACAGAATGAATTTGCGTTGCGTTTGGCCATGCCGAAGTATGAAATCACTTTCTTTCCGGATGGCCGCGCCATTGTGAAGGGCACGACCGACCCCAGTGTGGCGCGCAGTGTGTACGCGCGTTTGATCGGAGCCTAGGCAAGTGCGAGAATGAGAGTGCTCGCGTTTTGGGGCGGTTAGCTCAGCCGGTTAGAGCGCCTGCCTTACAAGCAGGAGGTCGCAGGTTCGATCCCTGCACCGCCCACCATTATGTCTTTTCCATCAATGACTTACCCACTTAGGTGCGGGTTGCTTGCGTCGAAAACCGTATCAAAACCTCTGCGCACCGTATCAAAACTCGGTGTCTGATTACCGACCGGGGCAGAAGACAACGCCTCTTTGTGCTTCTTGAAAGCCTCCGGGCAGCCTATCCGCCCTTGGGAGCACCTGCTTTGCGGGAAGATTCTCCCGGCAAACCCGCGATTTCATCCGGAACTGGCCGCTTTGCTTTTCGAAATGCCTTAGCTTGTCGGGTTTCAGAAGCCCTTTTTTCGACCGGCACTCTAGAGAGAACCGAGCGCTTCAGGTGTTGTCGAGCATTTTGATGGTGAATCTTGATGCCATTGTCGCGATGGCAAGCGATGCAATGCTCTGACCTGAGCCCGCACCGGCCACATGGTTATACAACACGCGATTCGGCCCTCCACCGGCAAAGTTTAGCTTCCGTTCAGATCGTAGCGCGAGGTATTCCGTGAAGTTTAGATCATCTGTGCATGCCCTGCCCTGAGCCATCCTGGCAGCCACTTTGGGAGCGGAAGCCGGGATGATCCGCGCAGCAACACACTTGCGCTAACAATTTGCCGCATCTAGAGAAACACGCCGGAGGACGCGTCTATCTCAAGCGCTTCCCCTTCGGAATCCTCCTCTTCTGCGGCCTCAGCTTCTTGTTCCTCCCTGAGTTCCTGGCCAATTGTCGGACCTACTTCCGCCTTCAGTATGGGATAACCTATCGCTAAGCTGGCGACCGCCTTCTCAATGTCTGCCGTGCTAACTTTGTCTCGCGGAAAGACACCATAAAGAATTATTCCGGTAGCGGATGGGAAAATAATGGCATAATTCCCGCCGCCCACCTTAACCGGATTGTTTCCGGTATACACATAATCGTTCTCGGTGCCGGGGTGCCAACGCCAGTCGAGCGGCATCGTAACACGCTCGTCAAAGACCCTGAGGATGGCTAAGTAGTAGGCCAATTGCGCTACTGCGTTTAGGGCTTGCCGCCACGGCTTGATCTCAAATACTCCACCGCCGGTATCCCAGGTGCTAACCACCGGATACGCCAAGTCAGGACGGCCTCCTCCTTCATATTTACGCAAGCCGAAAATGTTTGGTCCGCAGGTGGCTGGGCCATAAGCTGGCTGTTCAACAAGTAATGCTACTTGAGCATCTTCACACCCGTTCGGCAGAGTTTCTCTCTCGTAGTCTTGCCCGATGGCGTTGTGAACCGCCATTCCCCAAGCACAGGCTATACAGGGAGCATGACCGCTCGGATCTGAATAAGACACCGGGTTGTCATTGGCGTATAAGTACTTATGAAGACTGCCCGGATCTAGCGCGTCGCCCTCGTAGGCATCCATGGTTTGGAAGCGGCCTGTGCGCGTGTCAAGGTACCGCGCATGGTTGTAGTACAGGTTCAAGTCAGGATCGAATTGTTGGCCTCCGAATCGGTACAGGTTGGGAGTCGTTCCTGTAAAGGAAAGCACGTTACCGAAGGCATCGTAAGTATAGGTATCCGTCAACGCGCCATCGCTGCCTGACAACCACCGCACGTTGCCAGCAGCATCGAACCCGTAGAAGCTGCTCGTCGGCACGCCGTCGATCGTTTGACGCTCGCTCAATAGCTGTAGGCCGTATGAGTAGCTTCGCGTCACGACTCCGCCTTGCAACTCTTCCAGCACCTCGGGGAATCCCGTCAGGCCTCGGGTATCCACCAGATAGGAAGTCGTTGAGGCGTTGACAGTTTTCAGGACACGGTTACCGTCGCCATCATAGGCAATCGTAACGCCTCCGCTTTGCACCAGATGGTTCTCGAAGTCGTAACTGTAGCCAACACCGTTGCGGCCGGTGATGTTTCCCGCTGCATCGTATGTATCTGCGACTGAGCGGTCATTCGAATCGTACGCTGCGGTCGCGTTGGGCATCGCAGACACGTTCGATACGGTCTGCGTGCGGTTTCCGGTTTTGTCGAGCGTGTAATCGATGGATCCGTTCTCCGTCGCGGCGCCGGCGATGGTTTCGCTGATCAGCCGATACAGCGAGTCGTACGTGTAAGTGACTGTTCTTCCACTGAGTTCCTGGACCGCCATCCTGTGTCCGGCCGGATCCAATGTGTAGTTGTATTCAGTCACTCTGGCGCCATTCCGGACACTCTCAATTGATGTGAGACGATTCTGCGAATCGTAGGCATATGACGTCTCTATACCGTTGGGATATGCAAGAGAGGCCATGTTCCCAACGGCATCGTACGTGTAAGTGGAAGCTCCGGTCACGTCAGACGCAGTCTGCAAGCGGCCCAGGGCGTCATAGGCATACGCGGTACTGGCGCCGCCGTTGTGATCTGATCGAACGGTTAACTCGTTCCCTGCAGCATCATAGGTATATGACAAGGTTCCCACAGGCCCGGCTGCCTGGATAAGGCGATGCAGGGCATCATAGTTGTAGGTCGTTGTGCCAAGCCCATCCGACATTGACGCGCGGAGACCATCGACGGTGTAAGTGTACGAGACTGATGCAGCACCTAGGTGCGCAGCGGTAAAGAATGGGTCAGCTGTTTTGGTCGTAAGACGGTAGGAGTTGTCGTACGCATACGTTGTCACGCGACCGTTGAAATCCGTCTTACTCGTCAGATTCCCCCCCGCGTCGTATGCATACGTCTCCTTCTGGCCAAGAGGCAGTGTCCGGCTGAGACGACGCCCCATTTGGTCGTAGGAGTAGCGTGTTTCGCGCCCGCTGGCATTAGTTTGAGAAACACGGTTGCCGACCTCGTCGTATGTATAGGACGAGACTTGCCCCGCGGCGTCGGTGGTACTCAGAAGGCGGCCCAACTTGTCATAGGAATGCAAGGTCGTCTTCCCAGCTTGATCGGTCGTAGAAATGATTTGGCCATTCCCGTCGTATGCGGTCTTTTGAGAAGTCGAGTCGGGGTAGATCACTTGCGTGCGCTGGCCTAGGTCGTCATAAGCATACTGCGTGGTGTTATTGTTCGCATCTGTCTGGGACAGCTGGTTACCATCTCCGTCATAAGTCATTGACGTCGTCTGTCCCATAGCGTTGGTGATGCTTGTTTGGCGGCCACCCGCGTCGAATGTAAAGCTGCTTGCGCTTCCGAGGGGATCGACGTTTCGAATGATGCGGCCCATGGCATCATAAGCCATCATTAGCTTGGCGCCATCCGCAAAGACTTTACCGACCATGTGGTTATCTGCGTCGTATTCGAACGATGTCGTGTGGCCGCCCGCATCCGTAATCGCGGTTTGATTTCCGTTTGCGTCATAGTCGACGCTTCGTGTTGATCCATCCGGGTAGATGGTTTGTGTTAGCCGGACGTTGGCATCATATCGATACTGCGTAACCAAACCCAGCGGGTCCTTAACAGCCACTTTCTTGTTGAGCGCATTGTAGGTGTTGGCGATTATAGTCCCGTCCGGGTTGGTCGTCGTCAGTAGATTGTTGTGGGCGTCATACCGATATCGCGTGACCAGGAGTTCCTTGTTTCCATCACTCTTGGTGCGCTGCACGGATGACGTGAGGCGATTGCCATTGTTGTCGTTTGTAAAGTTCGTTTCGACACCGGCGGGACCGGTCTCCTGCACCAGATATCCGTTGGCGTCGTATAGGTAGCTAGTGACGTTACCGAGCGCGTCTGTGGACGTGATCGGCTTTCCCTGGGCATTGTAAGTCTTGGAAGTGGTATACCCGTTCGCGTCCCTGGTTTGAAGCAGGTTGCCCTCCGCATCGTAGGTGTTCGTGGTCGTGTGCCCCAGCGGGTCTGTCGTGGTCAATACCTGGCCGAAGCTATTGTAGGTAAAGGTGGACTTGTTCCCCAGAGCGTCTGCCTCCGACAGCATGTTGTTGGCGGAATCGTACGAGTCTGTGAGGATGGTTGCGCCATCGGGCCCGGTTTGCGTCAGGCGATTCCCGTTCGCATCATACGTGCCAGTGAACGTTTGGCCAAGCGGATCAGTAATCGAAACGAGATCGCCGTTCGCGTCATAGCCATAGGTGGTGGGGTTCCCTCTGTTGTCAGTGATACTTTCGACTCTGGATAGCGGGTCGTGCCCGAAGTTGGTCACGTGGCCTAGCGGGTCCGTCACTTGGATCAAACGGCCGGAGCCATCGTATGTGCTCCGAACGCCTTGCACGCCGAGCGGATTCAGGTAGCTCAGCAAGTCATGGGTGCCGTCGTACGAATAAGTAGACGTGTTCTGTAACGCATCAGCCGAGGTAGCCAAATCACCCGCTGCGCTGTAGGTATATCTCAGAACATTGTGATTGGGGTCCGTTATTGCGGTAATGCGGCCAGACGAATCGCGCGTGAACGAAACGACCTTACCGGTGGAGGATCCGATCCCGTTGGCCGTAAATGAGAGCGTGTTTCCGTTAGTATCAGTAACCGTTTGCAAGCCGAATGTGCGGCTTAGCTGAAGGGTCTGGCCATTCGGCACAGTCAAAACGAACTGATCGGGATCATACGGTAGCGCCGTGTCTGGATCGATCAACTGCAAGGCGCCTGGGAAGGCCCCGCCTATGAGCAATCCGCTGCCGTCGGGGGTGGATAGCCGAGCAGTGCTAGGCGTGTCGCGAATCGGTGCAAAGGCGACATCGACGGATTCCGGCGGGACAAGTTGTTGACATTGCGTGTCGCTACTTGCTACTGGGGCAAATTGGTAGACCGTGCCATTTTGCAGGCGGACGCTGACCACCAAGTTCGGTGGCGGCAAGATGCAGTAGGTCGGGAAGAAGCCTCCGGAAGTGTTGTCTGTCCAGCCGAATCCCATCACACCATTTGTCTGGATGCTAACCGTGTTATAGCTGAGATTCCAGCCAAACCCAAAATCACCGCTACCCTTGTTGCGGCTGTCATAGGTTCGATTCACCTGGATGGGCAGGCCCGCGACAGGTATAGAAAGATCAGTGAAAGTCACCGTGAAGACACCGACTTTGGCGTTCCCGGTTAGCACAACATCGGTGGTCGTTGAAGAGGTTTGACCAGACTGATCCATCGCAGTGAGGCGAATGGTAGCCATGCCGTTCAGCAAAAGCGATGGGTCGAAGGAACCCGTAACAATCGATCCGTCACCTTCCGCAAATTGAACGAAGCCGTTTGCGCTACTGCTGGAGTATTCCAGAACCCAATTCGCCAGATTGGAGCTCGCGGCGGTACCAGTCACATTTGTCAACGTAGTTACGGTCGAGCCCTCAGTGGGAGATGTGATGGCAACGATCGGAGGTTTGCCGATAATTGGAGCTAAGACAAGAAAGGCTCCTGCTAGCGATTCCTGTTGTGCTCCAGTGGACACGGATAAAGTTCGCAAACCCACGGCCGCCTTTGGCGCGATCACGAGCTGTGCGGTTGCTGAGATTGCGCTGGTCACCGTTACGGGACCTGCTGCGCCAGTAGCGCCTCCGCCGACTGAAATGTCAGGGCCAAAGGAAGCTATCGTTGCACCCTGCTGAAAACTCGTGAATGCGCCAGCAATGGTGACGGTAAGCGTCTGACCCTGCTTGCCGGAGAACGGGGTCGCCGTATACAGCGTGGGTTTGCCGTCAACAGAAAAGCCATTCAGCAACGATGCTTGTTCATTCCCGCTGCTGACGTAGACGGTCCGACTTCCCAGCGCCGCATTCGCCGGAATGCTCAGCTGAGCCGTTGCCGTTGTGGCGCTGGTCACAGTGACGGGGCCTGACGCACCCGCCATGGCATTCCCGACAATGATGCCCGGCCCGAAATTAGCTGTGGTCGTGCCTTGTACGAAATGAGTGTTTCGACCGGTGATTGTCACCTGTAACGACTGAGCAGGCAGCGCGGAGCCTGGGGAGACAGAAGTGATAGAAGGCGCGATTGCTGAGGACACAACCGCGAATGCATTCGGCAGCGAGACGATTTCCGTGCCGCTCTTGACCTGAAGCCCGTGAGCACCAAGGGCCGCGGTGGCGGCGATGCTAATGGAAACGGTAATGCTCGTGGGGCTGACTGCAGTGGGCGGTCCGGCAGAAATCCCAAGAGCAGAGAAAGTCACGACGGAGGCAGATGTGAAATGGGTAAACTGGCCGCTAATTGTGACCGAGAGTTTGCTCTGTCCCTGTTGGCCATTGTCCGGATTGATGTCGGTCAAAACAGGAACGCCGGTCGTAATCGTGAAACCGCCCGCGAGGGACACAATTTCTCCGCCGGTGGTTACCGTAACATTTGCTCCACCCAAAACTGCCCTCGCATCAATGTCCAGTACGGCTGTCGCGGTGGTCGCAGAAGTGACGATCAAGGAGACTACAGAAATGCCTGCGCCAAATGACGCAGTTGTAGCTCCCTGTACGAAGTGGGTAGAAAAGCCCGTCAGCCCGATCGACAGATTCTGCTGCCCTTGCTGTCCCATATTTGGACTGACCTGAACTAGCACGGGTGTGGGTACCGTGACGGTAAAGCTATTCGCCAGCGTCACAACTTCACCCCCGGTTGTGACCGAGACGTTTCGTGCTCCGGCCTCCGCTGTTGCACCAATAGCCAACACCGCGATTGCACTCGTCGCCGAATTGATCGTTAGCGATGTAACGGTGATACCCGGACCGAATGAAGCGACTGTCGCGCCTTGGTCAAATTGGGTGAATTGGCCGGTCAACGCTACCGACACATTCTGCTGTCCTTCCTCGGCCGTGCTTGGGTTCACCTGGGTTAACACCGGTGTGCCATTGCTCACGCTAAACCCGTTGGTCAGCGTCACAACTTCCGCGGCCGTTGTGACGGTGACGTCATGTTCGCCAGGCGCGGCTGTGGGATCGACCTTTAAGACGGCGGTTGCTGTACCAGGGGAATTCACGGTCAGGGACGCGACAGTAATCCCTGGACCGAACGAAGCACTTGTAGTGGCTTGCGCAAAGTGCGTGAATTGGCCGGTCAACGCCACCGAAACGTTCTGCTGCGCCTGTTGAACCGTGTTGGGGTCGACCTTCACCAGAAGGGCAGTCGCGTTCGTCACTATGAATACATTGGTTAGCGCGACAACTTCGGAGCCCGTCGTGACGGTGACATCTCCCACGCCGTTCGCCGCGGCACCGATGGTCAGCACCGCGGTGGCGCTGGTGGGTGAATTTACGGTCAGCGATGTGACTGTGATTCCCGGCCCGAACGAAGCGCTTGTGGTTCCTTGTGCAAAGTGCGTAAACTGACCGGTCAATGCGACTGTCACACCGTCTTGTGCCTGCTGACCCATGGTGGGAGTCACCCGCGTCAGCAGCGGCTTGCCCGCTTTCACTGTGAAGGCATTCGCCAGCGTGACCATTTCGGCGCCAGTGGTAACCGTCACGTCTCGTACGCCAACAGATGCTGCTGCACTGACGTTCAGTACCGCCGTCGCACTCGTCGCCGAGGTGACGTTCAGTGAGACCACGTTAACGCCCGCGCCAAATGAGGCTGTCGTGGTTCCTTGAACGAAATGCGTGAAGTGGCCTGTTAAAACCACCGCCACCGTGGACGGGTCTGCTGGAACATCGAAGGACAGATTGTCGTACGCTACCGTGCCGGTCTCGGAGTGCAACCGGAACTCGTGAATTCCGGGCGCGGATAGAGCATAGAGACCGCCCGCCGTGTCCGGTTGAATCCCGGAGGCGAGCAGATTGCCGCCGATATCGTAAGCGCTAAAGATGACGTTACCGGGGAGAGGGATTTCATCACCTTGGATGGAGACGAAATCGGTGACCGCAGGCGTGGTTGTCCCCGGGACAACCAGAAGAATGTCGATGTCCTGGGTGTAGTCGACGTTGCCCGCCACGTTCACGGCTCCAATTCCGTTCGTTCCGCTAGGCGCCTGTCCGGTCAGGTCGATCAAGGCCGCATATGGAGCCCCGTCGAAAGTGGAGAAGAGCGCTCCGAATTTTTCGAATTGATTGGTGAGGCGAGAGTTCGGGGCCACCGGGCTGCCCTGAATAAAGTTATTCGGAGTCACGCCGGGGGGTGGATTGTCGAACGTGAGCGTACCGGCGGGCAGCGCGATTACATTCTGTTGCTGGCCCGAGTTTGGGCTGACGTTCGTCAGTGCAGGAGTGCCATCTGTGACCGTAAAACCATTGATCAGCGTGACGACTTCCGCGCCTGTGATGGCCGAGACGTTTCGCGCACCCGCCGCTGCACTCGCAGCAATGTTCAACACCGCCGTTGCGGTCGTAGCCGAACTCACGGTCAGCGATGCCAAACTAGTTCCTGGTCCGAATGATGCCGTTGTGGTCCCTTGTACAAAGTGCGTGAATTGACCCGTCAGAACAACCGATACGCTTTGTTGCCCTTGCACGCCTGTGTTCGGCATCACTTGAGTTAGCAGGGAAGGACCGCTGGCGACGGCGAAGCCATCTGTCAACGTGGCGACTTCTAGGCCTGTCGTGACCGACACATTACGTGGGCCTAGTGCAGCCGTAGGACTGATATTTAATACCGCAGTCGCACTCGTCCCTGACGTTACTGTCAGTGACCCCACAGTGATTCCCGCACCGAAAGATGCCGTCGTCGTTCCTTGCACAAAATGAGTGAATTGGCCCGCCAACGATACCGATAGATTCTGCTCGCTCCGCTGCCCTGTGTTGGGGTTGACTTGGGTCAGTACAGGCGTGGCACTCGCCACTGTGAAGCTATTCGTCAGCGTCACGACTTCCGAGCCTGTCGTGACTGAGACGTTGCTGGCCCCGGCGGAGCGGATGCACTGATATTCAACACCGCAACTGCACTCGTGGGTGAACTCACGGTCAGCGATGCGACGGTAATACCCGTACCGAACGATGCGGCCGTTGTTCTTTGCACGAACTGGGTGAACTGGCCCGTCAAGCGATACTGATAGATTTTGCTGGCCCTGCTGCGCCGGTGTTGGGGTTTACCTGGGTCAGTACCGGCGTGGCATTTGCCACCGTGAAGCCATTTGTCAGCGTTACTGACTTCTGAGCCTGTGGTCACCGAGACATTGCGTGGCCCCGGTCGGAGCGGATCGCACTGATATTCAACACCGCAACTGCACTCGTCGCCGAACTCACGGTCAGCGATGCGACTGTAATACCCGCACCGAACGATGCGGCCGTTGTTCCTTGCACGAAGTGCGTGAACTGGCCGGTCAACGATACCGATAGATTTTGCTGGCCCTGTTGCCCTGTGTTGGGGTTTACCTGGGTCAGTACAGGCCCTCCAGAAACAGCAAACCCGGCAGGCAAAACGGCCCGTTCTGATCCAGTACGGACATCCACCTCTCGCACTCCCGGCGTTGCGTTCGAAGCCAGTGCAATCTGCGCGGTTGCCGTGGTGGCACTCAGAACAGTTACAGGCCCCAATGCGCCCGCCGCCGCTCCGCCCACTGATATGTCAGGACCGAAGGTAGCCACTGTGCTTCCTTGGAAGAAGTTGCTAAAGACGCCCGTGATGGTCACGGACAGAGTCTTGCCAGGTGGCGCAGAGGCGGGTAGCACCGACTGCAACGTGGCCGGTGGATTGATGGTCAATGCGGCCGTATTCGAACTGGAAAAGGCAACGCCCCCGGAGCATGTACCTGAGACCGAAACCAGGTATTCGGTCGGCGTCTGCACTTCATTAAGAGAGTTTGCCGGCGAGACCTGAAACGTGATCCGACGCGAAGTCCCAAACAGCG
The DNA here is from genome assembly GCA_963795905.1 of uncultured Acidobacteriaceae bacterium. Taxonomy (GTDB): domain Bacteria; phylum Acidobacteriota; class Terriglobia; order Bryobacterales; family Bryobacteraceae; genus Bog-105. Next base: position 660,086 of record CAWCJG010000009.1, read on the forward strand.
TTGTGACTGCCGATACGACGGCAACCATGGACGGTCCGCCCGCAGCCGGAGTCAAGCGCACCGTTACTCCCGATGGAACGATGGCGCCTCCCGGGAAGCCAGTGCCAGTGATGCTCACGGTCGTGACGTTCGGTTCTGCGGCACTCGGAGTTGTGGCTGCGCTCAGCACAATTGTTGACGCGGACTGCGCGTGCACTACCCCGATGGGCAACAACGTGAGTACGAGAAGGCAACTCAGCCATTCACGATGTTTCGTGAGATGCAGAAGGCGGCGAACCAACATAAAAGCGACCCCGATCTTTTGTTTGAGGTTGGTTGATCGGACTGGCTTAGAGCCCGTGAGAAAGAATGCCTGGTGAGGGATTCCTAGCATTAACTGAAGTGGGCGCCATCTGAGTGACGCTCTCGTCTGCGGATCTTTGATCCGACGCCAACCGCTGTTAGAACGACAAGAGCAGTGAGTTCAGAGCCGACCGAGTTCGGTTCAGGAACAGTAGTCTCGGCTGTAGTTCCCCTCACCGTGAGGAATGCAAAGTCGTCGCCCGCCGTAAGGTTGTTTCCAATTGAAGGAAGAATGACCCCTGAAGCCTCATCACTCAGTAGAGTTACGGCGGTTCCCCCGGCCAACTGGAGGTTAGTGGTACTCAGAGTCGCTTCAAAAGTGGCAGATGAAAAAGCTCGCGTGCTTAAGAAGGTCAGCGAGGACGGCTGAAACCCACTGCCGCTCGAATCGATTCCGCCGATATCGATTGGCCCTGCGCCCACGTTCACCGTGGCGTTTTGAAACACAATGTCGGTGGTTGCGGGAAAGTCAGGGGCAAGGCTGGAGCCACCTGTGAAGTTGTAGATTGTGAATTGGTTTTGCCCGGCAGACTGGTTGGATGATGGGTTCAGGACGTCAAAAGAGAAGACTCCCAAATTCACCTCAACGGTTGCGGCAGGCGCGAAACGAGTTACGAGCAATGTGCACAACGAGAGACTTCCCAAACGCACTGCCCTTTTAAGACCGGCACAAGTTAATGTTGTGCTTCGTCTAGAAGGACCTGAAAACCCGGGCGATGACATCTAGTGCAGCCCTCCGTGGCGATGAGCCTTCCAATGCCTCTGCTCCGCTGACGGCAAGCGGTTCACTGGACAAGTTTCGCGATTATATGCCCTTTGCGCTCATCTTTCAATCTAATTCGAGACAGATCTATTTCGAGACACATGTCGGTAGCATGTGAAATGTCCGCCTCAATTAGCAAGTGAAATGCCCGCTTAAGGGTGGTTAGGAAAAGCTGTGAGCTGTGGAAGAGAGGGAGCAGCAGATTCCGGCCGCCGAAATGGGGCGGATGATGAAGGCACAAGAAGTGATTTTGAAGGCGGCGGCCGGGAAGCTGAAGCTGTGGGAGCGGCTGAATGAACACGGCTACAGCGGGTTATGGGATTACCGCAAGCGTAGTCCGAGCCCGAAGCGGGTTCCGATGAAGACGGTCGAGCAAGTACTGCAACTGTACCGGGAGAAGTACTCCGACTTCAATGTGCAGCACTTTCACGAGAAGCTGCGTGAGCTGCACGGCATTGAGCTGAGCTACACGTGGGCAAGACAGCGCTGCAAGCCGCGGGGCTGGCAAAGCGCAGGAAGAAGCCGGGATCGCACCGAAAGCGGCGACCGCGCAGGCCATTGCCAGGCATGCTGCTGCACATCGATGGCAGTGAGCACCGCGGGTTTGTAGATGAGCGCTATTACGAGCTGATCGTGGTCATGGATGATGCGACCAGCGAGATTACTATGCACAACTGGTCGAAGCGGAATCGACCCGCAGCGTCATGGCGGCATTACGTGAAGTGGTCGAAACGAGGGGGCTGTTCTGTTCGCTGTACAGGGATCGCGCCGGTCACTTCTTCGTCACCCCCAAGCACGGCGAGCGCGTGGACATGAGCCGTCCCACGCAAGTGGGCCGGGCTTTGCAGGAGCTCGGAGTGAAGATGATCGCGGCTTATTCACCACAGGCAACGGGCGATCGGAGCGCAACTTCGGCACTGGCAGGGACGTTTGCCACAGGAATTGCGAGCGTCGCCCAATTCCTGACGTGCGTGTTCAAACCTCCGGACTGCGGCCGGTGATGGCGATGAGCGCCCTCGGCGAGGCATTCCTGCCTGCTTCCAAACCAATTCCGGTTGGCCTCCGGTAATGGCGGCTCGCCAGAGGGCCGCATACGAGAGCTAGTCGGAAACAAATGGGGGAGGAAAACAATGGATCCGAGGAGAATCGCCGCAGCGGCTGCGGCGATGCTGTTCGCTGCGTTCTTGTCTTTTGCGCAAGAAGTAACAGCCGACATTCGCGGCACAATCCACGATCCGACAGGCGCTGGAGGCGATTGTTGCTCACCGACCGCTGAATGATGGAGCCGGCCGGCCATTCGTAAGGGTTCCGATGTATCGCTGGGCTGTAAGAAGGTTTGCAATGTAATTCGCGCGAAGGAGCGACAAAACCGCCACTCTTCTGACATCTAACAGGTAGGCGATCATTAGCTCATAGCGAAGATACTCGCGATTGCTTTGATACGAGGAGTCCTCGAACTTCGCCCGGATATCCGGGAACGAATCTTGCCCTTTGCCGACGTAATCGGCGTACCCCTCCCTAAGCCAGGTTGGCAGTTCGCGATATTTCCGTCGTCCAAGGTAGGACACCATCAGGCTGTGCGTAAGCTCATGGGCCAGATAGTACACCAAGTCGCGATCATCCAACACTTTGCGTCCCGAGTAATTCACCAGCAGGTCTTCGGCAATATCGGACGGCCGCAGGAATATGCTTCGGTTGAAGTACACATAGGTGAGTCCGCTCGATCTGAAGCTGACATTTGTGAAGAACTCGAACTGTGTCGAACTTCCGCAGAGGAAAACACGTTGCGTGATGTTGCCGTTGTAAATAGGTGAAGCGGCAAGCCGCAACTGCACTTGGCTCAGTAGGTTTTCAGCCTTCTTTGGGATCGGAGTCGTCGAATACAGATGGATGTTCCGGTAGCAAATGGAATACCGAAAGAACGGTTGCGGACAGCAAATCGATCAGAAGATACAGCGCCGCTATGCAGCCGGTTGCGCCGAGAAGGGTGAAAGCAGTTCGGGCGATCTTCTTCATTAGTCGACCGGCGGGCGCGAGATCCCGGCCAGTCGAACCCTCGCTCGCCTGCCTGACATTTTGCCCCCGTCGCGTGGAATGTGACACGATTGCTAATGGAAGGCGCAAGGCCGACTAGTCCGCCTTGCGCCAACGATGGTTGATTTTGAAGGAACCGGGTCACAAATGTGGCTCGCGCGGCAAAGAGTTGAACAGTGAGCGAAGCAGATCAGGAACTTCGCGCCCGCATGATCCGAAGGGCGGGTCTCTCGAAGCATTTCAGGAGATCTACACCCAACTCGCGCCGGGAGTCCGGCGGTATTTTTGCTTTTGCTTGGCGGTCCGAACTTGTGGACGATCTGCTTCAAGAAACACTTCTCCAGATGCACCGCTCGAAGGTAGCATACAACGCCAAGTATGCGGTTACACCATGGTGTTCGGTTTGGCTCGGAACGTTTTTCTGATGAACGGCGGCGCGGCAATGGACAAAACTGCATCACTCGCGTGAGTTGCCGGAATTCCCTGTCCCTCCGGAAGATGAGAAGCGCTCGCTCGCAGGATGACGTCCGCGGGGATGGCTTGCGGACTTGGGTCCGGATCAGCCGAGGCGCTACTGCTCCACCCTGAGTGGGGCTTCAGTTTCGAAGGGACCGCCGAGATGCTGGCGAGTGGTGTGGTGGCGGCTCGCGCGCGCCAGCGGGGGAATGGCAGACCCACGAATAGCGCTGACTCAACTTCAAAGTGCTCGTGCATGATGCAACGTGAGCTTTCGGCAAACGTGCCTATGGTCGGTCAGGAACGGCTGGGATGTTGAGAACTTATGGTGCAGCGGCCTTCGCGGGTTCGGCAGCAGGCCTTACTCTGACAAAAAGCACGTCCCATTCAATGTGCTCGCCTCTGATGGTGGGGCGTCCTCCTGAAAAGGTTTGATCCAACCACATCAGGTCGGAGATTTCATCCGTTTTCATCAGTATCCAGTTGGGTATTGGGCGAGTGCTGAGGCCGGCGGTCTGATACCCGAGTAACTGGACCGAGCCGTTGAGGATGCCGTGGTCGTGAGGCTCAAGGATTCGCTCCTTATCGTGATACATCAGGCGAATCATGCGCGTTTCTTTGATAGCTTTCACGATCTTGGGAACAGGTTGGAGCAGCACCACGTAACCATTCTCCCGCGAGTTCAGGTATCGCCTGTTTAGCTGCCCTGTCTGGGAAAAGTCAGTTTTTCTGCGGGGGAGGTGCGAACTCAAGATCCGCCGCACGGAAGTACGTCCAATGTGCAGTCGCCGCGCGATCTCCGCTTTTGCGACACCGGTGCGGGTAAAGGTTCTCGGCACCATGAAGCCCAGCGGTGATTGGCCTGCCGAGCCGCTTCCGATTTTGCCGCGCCTGGGCCAGACCGGCGCGCGTTCGCTTCATGTAGTATCCCGCATTCGAACTCGGCGAAGATAGCAAGCAGTCCAGCCATGGCACGGCGGGTGGTGTAGTCAGATCCAGAGCTTCAGTCAGCGAAACGGAACCAACTCCCACGTGTTCAAGTTCCTGCAGCGTGGCGACATCAGTGACCGAGCGCCCCCAAGTAGTCCCTCGCGAGCTTGCCGCTTCGCTGCGCCGGAGCCAACCACACGAATCTGCACGGCGATGGTCCAGCCGCGGCGTGCAGCATATTCGCGCAGGGCGTGATTCTGCATCGGCAACGTCTATTGCTCGTTCATGGACACGCGGGCATATAGACCAGCCCGAAACATTCTTGGCAGCCTACGTGACTGGCCAAAACCTTTCGCGATTTTGGTTTACTGGCGGCCTTTACAGACATTTCAGAGTGTCCGATTTACCCGGCCGCCGAGGATCCTTTCCGGCCAGTTACGCCATCGTACGCTAATCAGCGCTCAACGTCTCACGGTATGACCGCGGCAGTTGTGCTTGTCAAGTTCTGTAAATTGATTTGGGCCACACTGCCTTTGGAGCCGGGATGGGGTGCAGAGCAACGGCGGCGTTTGAGCGCATGCCCTGCTCATCGCTGTAGAGACCAGTTCACGCGACGCCTCCTAGCATTCGCAGCGCTTCCTTTTCTGCTCCTTCAGCCGATCCATGTTGAGGTACTGCATCGCTTCGATCCAGTCCTCGATGGCCCGGCGCGTTCCGAGATCACCAGCATCGATGCCTACATGAGAGGGATGGCGGATCGCTTTCGGCCGCCATTCGGCAAGCGTGTCATCGGCTGCGCGCGCCAATGCATCTTGTCGGCACCGTAAACCATACCAGACTCGTCCAAATTGGGACCAGCGAGATCATTGAAATGGGACGATGCTGCGGAAGGCAGTGAATTCGACGACGATGAGGTCGGTGGGTTATCAAGCCAAGAGCCGGATTTTGGAAATCGAGTTCGATTCCGGAGCGGTGTATCAGTATTTGGGAGTACCAGCAAACATCTACGAGCAGTTGCTGAGAGCGGAGTCGAAGGGATGTTACTTCAATGGCGAGATTCGGGACGTCTACCCTTATGTGCAAGTAAGCCGGACCCGGTCAGCCGGTCAGTAAAGTAGGGAGCTTGGATAGTTGCAATCGAGTTCTGCCAGAAATCCAGCAACTCAGGAGGATGCGCCATGAACCGAGTATGCAGCATCTTCGCTCGCGTAGTGCAGTTTATTCCGATTGGAGTTCGCGGCCGCTGTGCAGCAGCACCAGGCTGAACACCATGCCCGAGGATTCAGTTGCTGGCGATGCTATTCTGCCAGTTGAGCCGGGCGCAGTCGTTACGGGAGATCGTGGGTGGACTAGCGGCATGCGAAGGGAAGCTACAACACCTCGGTGTGTAGCAGCCCCCAAGCGTTCGAGGCTGGCCTATGCCAAGGAACATCGGCCGCGGCGATTGTCTCAGAGCGTGTTTGAAGCTCTCAACCAGCGCTGCGTGGCTGAGGCTCGCCAGCGGGGCCGCCACAAGTTCCGGTTCAAACACAAGCTCTTGAGCCTGGATGCGACTCTGATTCCGCTGTGCCTGAGCATGTTCGATTGGGCTCAATGCCGGCGCAGCAAGGGACCCGTGAAGTTGCATCTCGTACTGGATCGCGACGGCTATCTGCCGCGTCTGCGGTGATTACAGATGGCAAGAGCTCCAATATCGAATGGCGCGCGGTCTGGAGTTTGAGCCGCGCACGAGGCTGGTCATCGACGGCGGCTATCAGGACTTTGCCTGGTGGTTAGAGTTGTCGCCGCAAGATCTTCTTTGTCACACGGATGAAGAACAATGCCGAGTATGGCATCGTCGAGCAGCGGGAGACAGACAGTCAACGCGGCATCCTGAGGGACGAAGTAGTGGTATTGAACAAGCTCCAAGAGGTGGGTCCCGAGGCGCTGATGTGGCGCATCGAGGTGTGGGTCGAAGACAAGCAGCATCTATAGTATTCTTCACCAATCGTATAAAACTGGCCGCCCCACCATTGCCGCTTTTTATCGGGACCGGTGGCAGGTTGAGCTGTTCTTCAAGGCGCTAAAACAATTACTGCGCATCAAGACCTTTGTCGGCACCTGCGCGAACGCGGTGATGATTCAGATTTGGACAGCACTAATTGCCATGCTGGCGGTGAAGTACCTGCAACGGCGCAGCAAATTCGGTTGGAGTTTGTCCGATCGCCTCGCTGCGTCACCAACTCTTCCTTTATCGCAATCTGACAGCATGGCTGAACGCACCGTTCCACCCGCCGCCGGAACGGCTGGCTCCCGAGCAACTCGCTCTGGCGCTGGGATGAGTTGGACAGCAGCCGTGAAGCACGTGGGGTCTGGATTTCAGGATGATCGAAACCAGCAAGCTAAATCCTTTTGCTGACAGGTCCCACATTTCGCCCTATCCACAAATTTGGACAGCAGTCATACCCGATGCCAAAGTCCAGCATGTCGGACAGTGTGAACCGTAGATCACGGATGCAGGGTTTGTTAAACATCCTGGCTCGATCCATTGATGCGGGGGCGATTGGGTACGGCCATATCCGTTCTCACGTAAGCGTCTGTCCTGCGACAATCACCCGGGATGTCGCCGGGATCCCAGGTCGGCAGCAATGCTGTACTTGAAGCGTTGAGCAGGGGCATCTGTAGGCCTAGGTATTCAGCTCCGAATTGAGGGCTTCGAAGAGTCGACGGCGTGAGATAGTCGACAAGTTTGTTGAAAGTATGACAAACGTTTCGCCGGGGCGAGCGGCCTATCACTACGGGATCGTCAGGGTCGACAAGTTCCCGTTCCAGGTGCAGTCCGTGTTCCACCTGCTGTTGAATACACCGAGTACCATCGCGTAGTTACCTGTCGCGAGTGTGCTCAGAACATTCCACGTGTACGCATACGTCTGGCTCTGGCCCGCTGAAAGGCTTTGAGCGCCCCACACGTTCGACATGATAGCGTTGCCGGATGAATAGAGCACCTGCACTTCCAGATTCGCATCGGAAGCTGAGGGCCCCGTAGCCTGCTCGACGGTTACCGAGAACGTCGTCCGTCCACCGAGGTGTACGACCTGGGAGCAGTCGCACCCATCGAATTCCCACTCGCCGCCACGGTAACGGTGGCAAGTGCCGAGTTCCAATAGTATGTGTTTGACCAATTGCTGCTGAAGACACCAAGAACGACCGTGTAATTCGCTCCGCCTTGACTGGTCGGTATGGCCCATGTGTAACTGAGCGGGATGCTGCTGTGCGCTGTGAGGTTCTGACCGCTCCACGCGTAGCTGGCGACCGAATGGCTATTCGAATCCAAGATTTGCAGTTGCACGATTGCATTCGAAATGATCTGGCCGATCCATCCGCTCGCCTCCTCTCCGAAACTACTCCTTGCCGAAACCGCCCGTGCTCTGTTTCGCCATTCTCCACGCCCCACTATGCGCAACGTAACGCTCGCCGCGAGTAGTGTTCATGTGATCCGTACAGTTTGCGGCGCGATTGGGGCAGATCTCCGTCCAAAATGGAAGCGTTGAAATGGCAGATGCACGGCACAAACTCGGGCTGATTTTGGCCGTGGTTGCAATCTCCGGGTTGCCACACCTCGATTGCCGGGAACTCTCTCCAGAGGCCCTCTACGACCAAGCCGGCAGAGCCCTCGACGCGGGGAACGCGGCGTTAGCCGTCAAGCTCTACGAGGAGTTGCTGCGGAATGCTCCCGATTGGATTGAGGCTCGCACCAATCTGGGTGTGGCTCTCGCCCAGGAAGGGCGTTATGACGAAGCGCCAAGCTATGCAACGTGGGTCGCTGTTGGCTTCGAGCAAGTACCCAACTCGACGTCTTCGCTTTGTCGCTGACCGGCCACCGTCCATCCATGGAGACAACAATGCAACGGTATTTCGCGCGGAAGCGGAGAAGGAAAAACCATATGCCGAACTCGATGCCCAAGAACCAATTGACTCCTGAAACGGGTCCTAATGCGCAGCACACGGAGCGACAATCAAGGCATGCCGGAACCGATCACGCGAGATCCCGAGGTAATGCGTGGTACGCCGGTCTTTGGAGGTACGCGTGTGCCGGTAAAGACGATGTTCGAATATTTAGAGGCTGGCGAATCTCTCGACGACTTTCTGGGAGGTTTTCCCACTGTCAGCCGCGAAGTCGCCGTCCAGGTCCTAGAAGAGTCACGGGAGTTACGGCCTGGCTTGAGTGTCGTGAAGATTCTGATCGATGAGTGCGTCGACCAAAGACTCCGTTTCCTGTTCTCTGGACACGACTGCGAAACAGCTGTGTACGCCAACCTCTCGGGCCTAAAGAACGTGCGTTGTTGGCTGCGTCGGAAGCAACAGATTTTGAAGTCATCGTCACCACGGATCAGGAGATTCCATATCAGCAGAATTTGTCTCTTCGGAAGATCTCGGTCGTAGTCTTGTGTGCACCGACAAACAGGCTGGCAGACCTCCTGCCCTTGATCCCGGCAGCAATCGAAGCACTGGGTTCCGTCAAGCCTGGCCAGGTACTCCGGATTGCCCGGAAATAATTCAGGCCAGCGCTCCGGCGTCTCTAGTCGAGAGGCCCTGGCAAGGGTTCCTCTACACTGGGCCGTAAGAACGAAGCCGCCAGCGGCGGCGAGGCTGGCGGGAGCTCCGTTCTTAGGTGGCCGGCGGGAGATAGGGTTTGATTATGGTAGGAATGTGCGGTCAGGCCTTCCTCTCGTACGGACCCACAGCTATGCAACTATGTGGCAACTGTGGATCTCAAACGCTCGGAGTGACGGGCCACGCGTCAACGTCGGCGGAGAACGAGATGGCCCGCCTGGTTGAGTCGCGCTAGGCTGCAAAGGCGAAGTGCGGTGAGGTGGTCAAGCGATCCTTCGAAATTGGATTGACGCCAGAGATCTCGATACTCTTCAGAGCATAGGCATGTCCGGACCATACAACTTGCGCCTTGCCCGATTCGTTCGGCGCAACATACGATCTTGTCGTGATCACGTGCCGGTGATCGGCGAATGTCGTAATAAATGATGCATCTAGCCATATCTCGAGTGTTGAGACGCCGTTGCGGTCGGGACTGAGTGGTAACACTTGATCGCCGATGTTCACACTTGCCGGGCTAAACGCGGTGGTGAGCAGCGCGACCTCGGCGGCCGCTGATTGCAGTCGAACTTCGAGCCCGGATTGGCCCCTTTGGCGGGCTTTATGCGAAGCGTGATGTGCCCTGCCCGGTGGGATCGTGCAAGTTGAGAGCGCGCTATTCAGCTCGGGGAGCTCAAACGGTCCGTGCAGCGCTTTGGAATCGACCTGAAGAGACGCAAACTCGGGAAGGACTTGCATCTCGTCCTCCGGGGAGCGGGTTTCCTGTACCCAGCCCCAGAGAATCCGGCGCCCTTTTGCATCGAGCATACTTTTCGGCGCGTAATATGCCCCGTGATCTATCAACCCGTTGTTCTCAGCGTGGAAGCGGATCTCGCGCTTTTCGAGTGTCCCAACGTGCCAGATTACTTTGTGAGCGGTGGAGTAAATCAGGACGTGCTTGTTTCCGAGCGGGAATAGATCAGGACACTCCCACATTTCGGCACTCCCGACCGGGTTTGAGACAATCTGCCCGTTCCACTCGCCTTGTGCAACCGGATGCATATACTGCCACGTGCGGGCGTCGCGGGAGCGATAGAGCAGCACGCATCCGCCGATGTGCTCAAAGCCCGAGCCAACGCCGGCATACCAGATGTCGTCCTCCTTCCAGGAAAATGGATCGCGATAGCCAACGATCTTCGACCCGCCGGTGCTTTTGGGGGCACCTCGATGACGGGGCTATCGAGCTTGTGCCAAGTCTGAAGATCCTTGTCGGTAGTCGTCGCGATGCACTGCACTTCGCGCAAGCCTTCGTTTCGAATGGTTTCCTGCGAGCGAGGCACTTTTGTGACACCCGTGTAGATGATGCCCGCACCCGGTCCACCCGGCAGGACGCTACCAGTGAACGTGCCGTAGGAATCGCAGGAGTCGCCACTGGGAGTCAGCGCTTTAGGCATGTGCTGCCAGTGCACCAAGTCGGCGCTTTTGGCGTGAGACCAGCCGCGACCGCCGAAGCTGCCGTGAAAGAAGACGTGGTTCTGGCCGTCGCCGGAAAAGTAGCGAGGCGCACACGGGTCACCAACGAATCCTGCCCTGGGCAACAGATGATACTGCGGGCGGAGCGGGTCATGCGAGATTCTGTCGAGCAGTTCTTGCTCAGGGGTTTCATCCGTGTCGCGCCGGTTCCGGCCGCGAGCGATGGACTGAGCGGAATCGACGGCGGCCAGCGCCGAAGCAAGGAAGACGCGTCTGTTCATGGCTATCAGGAGATTGCGAATTTGCGCTGCATTTCTTCGAGCGAGACGCCCTTCGTTTCGGGGTAGATCAGGAGAACAACGAAGAACTGGACAACCATCATCAGCCCGAAGAACACGAAGGGCACACCACCGGACTTGGCCGCCATGAGCGGGAAGAAACCGGAGATGAGCGCGTTGGCGAACCAATGAGAGAACGAGCCTAAGCTCTGACCTTTTGCTCGGACGCGGTTCGGGAAGACTTCGCTGATGTAGACCCAAATCACGGCGCCTTGCGAGAATCCGAACGAGGCTATGTAGCCGATGAGCAACCAAAGCAGCAGGTTTTCATGTTTGCCGCTGAAGAAAATCGCGGCCACGCCGGTAAGACAGGCCGCCGTTCCGAGGGAGCCAATCAAGAGCAGAGTCTTGCGTCCGATACGGTCGATAACGGACATGGCCAACATGGTGAATAACAGGTTAGTGGCGCCGATGGCGACGGCTTGCAGATCTCCCGAGACGCGGCTGAAGCCGGCCTTCGCGAAAATGTCGTTCAGGTAATACAGGATGGCGTTGATTCCCGAGAGTTGGTTGAAGAGGCCGATGGATACAGCCAGGAAAATGGGGAGGCGATATTTGCGGGAGAACAAAGGTTCGTTGGCGTGGCCGTGCTCGGCGTCGATCGACGTGACGATCTCTTGTAGCTCCTGTTCGTAATTGGGTTCACCGACCGCTTTCAGCACCGCGCGAGCCTCGTCGAGCTTTCGCTTCTTGACTAACCAGCGCGGGCTGCGCGGAATGCCGAACAGCATCAGGAGGAAGAGCACGGCAGGGATGCCGGCAACTCCGAGCATCCAGCGCCATTCAGATACACCGAAGTTCATCAGTCCGATGAGGTAGTTGGACAGATAGGCGAGCAGTATGCCGAAAACGACGTTGAATTGGAACAAGCCAACCAAACGGCCGCGCCATTGTGTCGGCGCAATTTCGGCGATATACATCGGCCCGAGAACCGATGAGCCGCCGATTCCGAGGCCGCCCAGAAAGCGGAACGTAACGACGGCATCCCAATTCCACGCGAAGGCGCATCCGACGGCGGAGATGACGTATAGCACGGCCATTCCACGGAGGCTGTCGCGGCGTCCATAGCGGTCGCCGGGAATTCCGGCAAACATGGCGCCAAGGATGGTGCCCCAGAGCGCTATGGATACGGTCCACCCGAGGAACGCCGGCGTCAGATGATAGGCCGTGGTCAGGTCCTTGGTCGTTCCCGCGATGACGGCGGTGTCGAATCCGAAGAGAAGTCCGCCTAATGCCGCGACGATGCTGCTCTTGATGATGACGGCGCCCAGAGAGACTTTCGGAGTTGGACTGTTATTTACTTTGTTATTTGCCAAGCGGACCGTAGCGCCCATAAGCGGACCTCCATTTGTTTTAGGTGACCGCCTCTGGCGGTGAGTGAAAGGCCAGTGCTGGTCGGTTCAGGGAAGACCAGGTTGGTTTCTACCACTGCCCCGTCCTGAGCAAAGACCTCGACCGATGAACGATCGACAAAGATGTGTAACTTGAGGGGCGCTGAGCCAAGACGAAGAGGCGCAACAGTCCTGGACGGGAAGGCCGCGTTCCATTGCGTGTTTCCGGACTTTGGAGCGATCCACGAACAGTTCCTGTTTACGTGCATCGAAACCGACGACAGTTTGGTAGCCGCCACCCGCAAGCACGCTCCACGCAAATTGTTCCGCGTCGCCGGGGTGAATGGTGGCTTCGAGTTCAAAACTCTGGTTGCGATAGGGCCACTGCTGTAGCCTTCGGTTCAGTTCGTCCGGGCTGCTGCCCGTAAATGTGAGCTGCTGAGCACGCAGGGATGCCAGTTCACGGACCGGGCGCTGGAAAACCCTAAGAGCACCGTCGAAAGTGTCGAGCGACAGCTCGCGCGGAAGCGTCATTTGCCCGCGCCAAGGCGAGGTCGGCACATCGCCAGCGTACATCCAGTTATCCATCCAAGCGATCATGTGGGGAGCCCCCGGCTGCCGGTCGTTGTTGAACGTGAGCGCGCAATAACAGTCGCGGCCGTAATCGAGCCAGCGAATTTGACCGTTAGCCTCGTCGGGGTGAAAGGTTGTGCCGTCAAACTGGCCGATGAAGTACTGTTCGCCGGATCCGCCCGCGATGTGACCGGGATTGAGACCGATCTTCAGAATCCACCGCATTTTGCCCGGCTGGCCGGAAACAGGCAATCGATAGAGGTCAGGGCACTCCCACACTCCGCCGGTGGCGCCTTGAGGGCCAAAGTCGCTGAGGTGATACCAATGGGTCAGGTTCGACGAGCGAAATAGATGGACCTTCTTGTCGTTCGCCTGGACGATGACCATGACCCAATATTTTCCCGGTTCGTACCAGAAGACTTTGGGATCCCGGGTGTCGCTGCGGCCAAGGTCGAGGACTGGATTTCCGGAATACTTTGTCCAGGTTAAGCCGTCCTGGCTGACTGCCAGGTTTTGCGTCTGCTTTTCAGGAGAGCCCTCAGTCTTGGCGGTCATCCCGGTGTAGATGGAAACGACGCAGCCGTTTGCCGACTTGCACAATCCGCTGGTGTTCCGCGCATCGAAGACGGAGCTTCCGGTGAAAATGGCCGCCTTCACATCGTCGTGGATGGCGACGGGAAGCTCTTTCCAGTGGACGAGATCGGAGGCGGATGCATGCCCCCAGCTCATGTGCCCCCACTTATTCGCAAACGGATTGTGCTGAAAGAACAGATTGAATTCGCCGAATGTGAAGATCAGGCCGCATGGATCATTAGTCCAGTTCTTCAGAGGGGAAAAGTGATACTGCGGACGGAACTGCTCGTCGTAATCGCTTGCACCCGCAGCGACTATGCCAATGAGTCCTAAGGCGAGAGCTATCTTAAGCCGTCTCGACAAGCAACCCTCCTTCGTAAGTGCTGTTCATAGCGGCAAGCTGCGCCACGAACGTGACGATATCAGGCGACAGAACGGGCGTGGCTGTACGGTGCGAAGCGACCCAAGCGCCCATTCTGTTCCCCAAGTCGACCGCGGCATCAGGACTAAAGCCCAGGACGCTGCCGAATAGAATACCGGCGGTACAGGCGTCTCCAGTGCCCACAGGGTGCACGTCTTCAATCGGTATGACCGGTAAATTCCCGCTGAATTCGCCCCCGTTAGCGTAGAGCGTTGTTCCTTTCGCGCCGCGCGTCAGGATGAGCGCCCGCACAGACAGTCTGTGCATCACGGCGTGGACGAGTTCTCTTATCGCAACATTGTCACCCGCGATGTCTGCATCAATATCGAATAGGGTCGCAATCTGAAACAACTCGGTGCAGTTGACCTTCACGAGGGTGGCGAGTTCGCAGCTTCCTTCGATGATTTCCGCCGAGTATCCTGGCTCGTGCGTTAGAGTGTTGCGGCGCAGGTTCACGTCATAGAGGCGCACAGCTTGTTTTGCCGACGCGAGGAAAGCACGAATCGTTTTTGCAGACTGCGCAGATCGCTGCGCGAGGCTCCCAAAACACACTGCATCGCACACGGAAGAAAGATAGTCGAAGGAGGCGTCGCGCTCAAAGAAGTCCCAAGCCGCATTCGCCTCGAACTGGTAGCCTGGTTCGCCATCGCGCATAAAGACCGAGACGGCGCCGGTGGGATGGACGGGATCAGTCTGCAGATACCGAGTAGACATGCGCCGCTGGGCGAGGGAGTCACAGATCCGCTTGCCGCCGACGTCATCACCGACACGGCTGACGACCACACCTTCGCCAACGGCGAGGGCAGCGGCGAGTTGGTGGGTGTGCACGGCCACGTTCAGAGGCGCGCCGCCGAGAGTTGCAGTGCCGTCCTCAAAAACGTCGAAGAGCACCTCTCCAAGTCCAACGAACTTCAGGGGAGTGCTATGACGCGCATTCATGCGTGATTTATCTGCCATATGTCGAGACCTTCTAAGTCCGTTTCTCCGTCGCAGAAGAACGTGACACCATTGCTGTCCTGCCGCGTGGGATAGATTCGCGAGGCGAGAGTTCCGCGGCCGTTGATAAACACTTCAAGCATCGAGTGGTCGAGGAGGATGTGAAATTCGAGAGCTTCATTCGCTCGAAGTGCGAAGGGTCCTCTGTCGACGGTACGTGCGACATCCGGATTCAAGCTGGAGCGCGACCGGTCCAGCGTGACAGTTTGCTTGGTCCAGTCATAGAAGACGATTGTTTCTTCCTGGCCATCGTCACTGCGGCCGAGCCGAAAGCCAGTACACGAGGCGGCACCCCGGGAGAACCTGGCGTGAATCTCAAGTGCGTTCGTGCGGGAACTGGACAGCGGGGATAATTGTTCCGGGCTGACGCGCTGCTTATCCATGTTGAAGTGCGTAGCTCGAAGATGTGCGAGCTCGGGTAGCGGATTCTGATTGAGATCGCCATGTTCATCCAGCGTGAGTACGCGGGGTATCGAATAGCAGTGCACCCAACCGGCTTTCCACGCCTCCTTCGGGCTTCGCGTATCTGGTACGATTCCGATCGCTAGCGTCCGGCCTTGCGCATCCCGGTATGGAGTGGGACTGAGAAAGTGATTGATGATGTCGAGCCGGCGCGGCGCTTTGCTGTCGGGGATGAACTGCTCGTCCTTCCAATCGCCGATCCAGTAGGAAGCGCGGCCGGGCACCTCACAGACGATGAGAACATGCTTGTCACGGAGCGGGAAGAATACCGGCATTTCCCAAAAGACGCCCGAGTCCTGCTTATCGCCCTGCAGTAGCTTGTGGAGAAAAGTCCAGTTGACAAGGTCAGTGGACTTATACAGGAGCGCTGTACCGCCTACTTCCGGAATGCCGGAACCGAGGATCAGGTAGTAAGTAGTGGCTTCGCGCCAAACAAATGGATCGCGGAAGTCGGGATGATTTAGCTCCGCCGGTGAGCCGGGAATGATGGGATTATGCGCAGATTTTGCGAATGACCGTCCGTCCCTTGTGGTGGCGAGGCAAATCGTCGGC
This sequence comes from uncultured Acidobacteriaceae bacterium, assembly GCA_963795905.1. GTDB lineage: Bacteria > Acidobacteriota > Terriglobia > Bryobacterales > Bryobacteraceae > Bog-105. Next base: position 675,899 of record CAWCJG010000009.1, read on the forward strand.
TTGTGGCCGTCACCAGCGGTGTATATCAGTGCGAGTTCGTCACCTAAAGGCGTGACAGAGCCGGACCAGCAGCCCGCGGCATCCAATCCGGGTTCGGGAGAGAGGGCCGGCTTGCGGTCCGTCCACCGCAGTAAGTCAGGGCTGGTAAGGTGCCCCCAATTGATCTGCCCCCAATATGGGCCGTTGAGGTTCTTTTGATAGAAGAGGTGGAACTGCCCGCCGAAGTGAATCAAGCCGTGGGGCTCATTGGTCCAGGCGCGTTCGGGGGTGGCGTGATAGACGGGACGATTTGGATCACCGGTGATGGGAAGAGCCAGATCCGGTAACGTTGTGCGGGAGTTCGCTCGAGGAAGGCGCTGGATTTCGTCTTCGGAAAGGCACTTTGCGTAAATCGCTACATCATCCAGCAAGCCATCGATTACGCCGGACGCGAAGATCTTGCCTATGTAATCGCAACCGTCCGCTTTCCCGACAAGCAGGTCGACAGTGCTGGCGAGGCGTATATTGCCGGCGCGTCCCTCATCCGACGCGATACGAGCTCCATCCCGGTAGAGCGCAATGAGTCCTGAAGAATGCAAGCTGGCCGCGAGGTGGGTCCACTCATATCTCGGAACTCGCTGATGGGAAGTGCAATCCCGCCAGATGCCATCGATCGAGACTTTGAAATGCAAGAAGCCAAAGCGATCGATACCAAAGAAGTAACCCGCGGCATCCCGGTCGCGCTGGTTGACGAAGGCCGCTTCCGCAGTCGGATAGGATTCGAGTGCGGTCCAGGCAGTGATGGTCACTTCACGGGTGGGATGAGGTGCGACAGACGCGTCTCGCGTGAGCCAAGTAGAGTAACCGTCGAGACGAAAGGCGCCGCTTGCGATTCCTTTCCCTAACGGTGGTTGACAGGTTCGGCTGCAGATGCTGTCGCGCAATCCGCTTGTGGCGTCTTCGGCCAGACTGTTGCCGTCGCGAAAAGACCATCGCGCGACTGGCCCGGCGTGCGAAGGGGCGGCGCTCGAACTGAGCACCACGCCGGCACCCCAGAGTAGTCCGCGCCTGGATAGTTCGGTATTGAACAACGATTTCATCTCGAGTTGGTTCCGGAATCGTCGGCGCTGTCCGCTTGGTAGAGCGCCACCGGCCGCTCACGGCTTCGGTTCAGACTGTTCAGTTCACGGACCTTCGCAAACAAAGGAGCGGCTTCTTCGGACTTTCCTTCTTTCTTCAGTGCGGCTGCGAGCAAGGCGAAGGCTTGGACCTTCGTGGGGTCGAGTTCAATGGCAGCTCTTAATTCGCGTATGCCGTCGCTATTCTTGTTTTCGCGAATGTACAGCTTGGCCAAGTCAACGCGGGAGTGGACAAAGCGGGGATTCAGCTTAACGGCTGTTTGCAGAGCGGCCAGGGCTTCCGCGAATCCTGGATCGGAGGGTCCCACGCCGGTGCGAATCAACGCTTCGCCGAACAGATACCGCAGCACAGCGTTATCGGGGTTCTCTTTCACGCGTTGGCGGAGCACAGTTACAGCGCCCGCCACATCACCCTTCTGAATGTAAGTGAGACCTAATCCCGCCAGCGCCGGTCCTCTTACCGCGTCATTGTGCGACGCCGCGAGAAAATCTTTTTCGGACTCTACGTAGCGCCCGGTCATAGCATAAATTACTGCACGCTGCACAAGCAAGGCATCGGACTCAGGCAGGTAATGCAGGCCAACCTGGACGACGTCGAGCGCGAGGTCCAACGAGTTATGATCCGCGCACAACATGGACAGGTCAATGTAGCTCTGTTCGTCCTTCGGGGCAATTTGGGTGGCTTCGCGAAGCAGGTCGATGGCTTCTTTGCTCTGTTTGTTGCGCTCGTACGCGTCAGCTAGCAGATTGTCGAGTTCGGCGGTCTTAACGCCTTCATTTCTGAGTTCGGACAGTACTTCAATTGCCTGGGGATAACGGTTGGTTTGGGTGTAGCAAAGGCCTAAGTTATAGGCAACGTCGTACGGCTTGGGATAGCCGTTGCGGGCCGCTTCAAAGAAGGGAATGGCGCTGGCATACTCACCGTGAGCGGCTAGCAGCGATCCGGCATGGAATTGCCACACGGGATTCAAGCCGTCCGCGTTCACCTGCTCCAGGAGAAAGATTCCTTCTTTTGCCTTTTCTAACTGAAAGTCACATTCGGCCACCATCACCGGCAGGCGCTGATCACGGCCCCAGTACTGCTTCACTGCTTCCAGATACGTGGCGGCGATGCGGTAATCCTTACGGCGGAAAGCGATCTCACCAAGGTACATACGAATGACCGGATCGCCGGGCGTTTCTTTTAGCAGGATGTTGAAATTCTTTTCCGCTGCCGGCACATCCTTCAAAGCGAGTTGGTTGACGGCGAGAGTCTTGCGCGCGAAAGCAAGCCCCGGGTCAACAAGAAGCGCTTGCTGAAGGGTGTCGTCCGCTGCGGTGAGATCGAGGCGACCCGTTAATGCGAGCCCCTTCAACACGAGTGCCTTGGCATCATGCGGGTTGGCCTGCAGCAACCTTGCCGCCACGGAAATCGCATCGTCCCAAGCCCCGTTTTCGAGATCGGTTTGAGCCTGTTGATAGGCTTCGATCTGGGCGGCATGTAATTTGAACGCACACAACCCCACCGCAAGCCAGCATAATGAGGGGAATCGGGCGAACTTGGTCTCACATTTGCGCATATTGATTGAAGCCGAATTGAAAAAGCCAGCGGCGGCTTGCGGCTTTAGGCCGCCGCTGTGCAAGGTATCTCAGCACGGATGCTGGAGGCTAGAAGTGGATTCGGATGCTGAACTGGGGAGTTCTGGCGATTCCGACTCCGGTCGCCCGGCCGAAGTTACCATCCGCAAGGTTTCCATCCATACCGGTCAGGTTGACGCGGTTGAGCACGTTGGCGATTTCAGCCCTGAACTGTAGTTCTGCGCCTTCGGATGTGAACCACGGGATGTGGTTGTTTTTCGTGAACCCGGCGTCGATCTGCGCGAAATGAGGACCACGGAAAGTGTTGCGACCTAAGTTGCCTTCTGCACCGCAGCCAAGAGCGGTGCTGGTACCGGCCGGGCACGGCGATGGGAAGTCACTGGCGGGGAAAATGCCGTTCAGATACTGGCCCCTGCTATAGCCCCCTGATGCGAGCGCCGCGGTTGGAGCGTCAGGCAGATCGTAGTAAATACCCTGCGAACTCCAGTTGGCATTGCCCGAGTAGACCGTGAACGGCAGGCCGGCCGTGAAGGTACCGATTCCGCTAACCTCCCACCCGCTCAGTAATGCCTTCGAGATGACGTTGTGGAAGGCGGGCTTAGGCAAATCGTACACGAAATCAAACACGAACTGGTTCGGGATGTCCTGAGACGAGATGGCCTTTTGGTTATTTATATTCCAAGGATTGATGACAAGTGCGCCTTCTGTCTTGTTCTGTCCCGGAGCGCCACTGACATCATCGATCGTTTTGGAATAGGTGTAAACAGTCTTGAACACGACTCCGTGCGAGAACGCCTTCCGCAGTGAAAGAGCGAGACCGTTGTACTCAGAGAAGTTACTGTTGTCGGCGTAAATAATGTTCGCGAAGTATGGATTCAAGCCGACGAATTTTCCGTTGTTGATGAGAGTGTTGCCGATGTATGTATTCAGATTACGCTCGGCGTAAAGGTCCACGCCGTGCGAACCGGTGTAATCGGCTTCCGCGATCCAGTTGCCGCCGAAGCTATGCTGGATGCCGAAGAAGCGATTCTCCGCGTACGAAAGCTTCATGTTCATATCGGGGCCGCCAGCATTGACGATTGTCCCAAGCACGCCGCCGCGAGGGTTCAATCCGAGCGTCGGAACCTGCGGAATGGGGCAGTTGAACGGAAACGTCGACGTACCGCAAAGCGCAAAGCTGGGATACGGGCCAGTCGGATTCGTGATGTTCAGGTTGAGCGTTGCCGTGAGCGGGGGATTTCCGGCAGCGGTGTCGCTCCAGATTGTGTTTCCACCGCGGTTCACGAACATTCCCCAGCCGCCTCGGATCGACCAACTTTCGTGATTGAGAGGCTGCCAGGCGAAGCTGAAACGGGGCGCGGGGCGTCCCACTCCGCTGTTGTACGCATATTTGTCCTGCTTGACATATGAGTTGGCGATCTCCTGTGCGAGACCGGGACCGGCGCCCAGGAACAGATCGTCGCGATTGCCGTGACGCTCGTACGGGTTCGCCTGATACTCGTAGCGGAAGCCCACACTGATTGTCAAGTTCTGCTTGATCTTGTAATCATCCTGAACAAAACCGCCGTAGTAGAAGCTCATCCAATAGTGATTGTTATTGGCCAGGGCTCCGGTGAGCGGATTGTAACTGTAGGGACCTGTTTCACTCTGCGGGCTATCCTCCGCGAACTGAAAGACGTTGTTGAAATTGAATGTCGGACGGGAATCCCAGTTGGTGAACGTAGCGAAATCTTGGTTCTCAAAGATCTCGACGCCCGCCTTGATGGTGTGTTTGCCTTTGCTGACGCTGACGACGTCTCTCCAATGCATGTCGCCCTGTGCGAATTGAATCGGCGCAAAACCGGCGTCTCCGAAGGAGGGCAGAGGCCCGGGATTGATTTGCGGGACGTTACAAACCTTGCAGTTGACCGTCAGGCTGTTATGGGTGCCGCCGAGGCTCATCTCGTTCACCATGGTGGGCGAGATCACTCGCGTCCAGTCGACCGCAGCGTAGTAGGACGGCACCGGGGCTGGCTTGTCCCATTCGGGACGAACGAAGTCCTGCGTAGTGGTTTGCCGAATACCGATGTAATTGAAGTAGAGCCGGTCGTTCGCGAAGTTCTGATCCACGCGAATTGTACCTTCGTAGCCGTTGTTGGGGTTGCTGAAGGTGTGGGTGGCGCTGGCAAGGACGGGCAGATTACAGGGCATTCCTAGCGGGCCGGCGCCACTGCAGCTCTGTCCTAATTCAGCCTGCATGACCTGGCTTACCGATTGGTAGTTCTGTAGATTGACCACCGAGGGAGTGTAGGACTTCATGAGCTGGGTGGAGAGATTGCCCGGGTAATTCGAGTTCATGAAGCTGACAAACTGAGGCGTTTCCACTGTGACGATGCCCGACTGGGGCTGCTCTGAAATGGTCTGATCCCAGCTGCCGAAGAAGAAGGTCCGGTTCTTGATGATGGGGCCACCAAAAGAACCGCCAAATTCATTGCTGCGCGAAGGAACCAACACGCGACCATAGTTCGGCAGAATCTGATTCTGGAAAACGTTCCTGGCGTTCAGCGCACTATTCTGAAGCAATTCAAACAGCGAGCCGTGGAAGTTATTCGTTCCGGCCCTGCTGAACATTTGAACAACCACTCCATCGCCGCGGCCGAACTCCGCCGAGAACTCATTGGCGGAAACGACCATCTGCGAGATGGCGTCAGGGTTCAGAACGATTCTGGCATCACCGCTAGAAGGTGAATCGTTGACTGTGGTTCCATCGATGTAGAACATGTTGCCCGAGTTCGGCTGTCCATTAGCGCTGATCGCCGGGGACTGATTCGACACAAGTACACCGGCCGGATTGTTGCCCATCATGCCGGTGCCGGTAACCCCGGGCGTTAGATTCACCGCGTTCAGAACGTTTCGACCAGGCAGTGGAAGCTCGTTCAACTCGCGTTCGGTGATGGTGGTGGTGATCTTGGATTCGTCGGTTTGTACGGCTTCGGCGCCCGCAGTTACTTCGACGGAGGTTTCCACCTTGCCGACGGCGAGTGCCACAGGAATGGTGCGGACCTGGTCGGCCTGCAGAACAACGTGGTTTGTCACTGACGTAGTGAACCCGGGCGCCGCAACGGAAAGGGTGTAGTCACCCGGCGGTAGTGTGGGAAAGGTGAAGTTGCCGGAGCTGTTGGTCTCCTGTGTTTTCTTCACTCCTGTCTCAGTGCGTGTAAGATCAACGGCGGCGCTCGCTACCGGCGCGCCGGTAGAGTCGGTAACGACACCTTCGATAGAGCTGTTGAATTGGCTGTAGCCTGGCGTGCTGAGAACGATGATAGACATCGCTAACAAAAGCAGTTGCCAGCTACAACTTCGTAACCACTTGGTCATTATTTCCCCCTGGAATGTCATAGCTCCGATGTTAATTTCGGTTTTGAAGTAGTGTTATTCAAAACGGAATAGAGTGCAGCCAGCTTCTTCAGGCATTTGCGCTTTTAACCGTTTCAAGAGGCAGAGAAGCGTCAGCGATGCGGACATTTACGTGCAGACCGGCTTCTTTGCCAAGAAAACCTCCGTGCCTCAACCGGCTAAGCCGGATGCTGATGCGCGGTTGCGAGGTGCGGACGATGCCAGCAAGTGTTTGCTGGTCAATCTGAGATAACAATTGCCGCGAACCGCTTTTGGCGTCCAAGTCCGCTAGCGCGAGGAGAGTACGGGCAACGCCGCTCTCGGAGAGTGGCGTCGCGGACGAATCCTGCAGCCTATCGCCCGACAGGCGAGCATGGCCGAAGAAGCGGCCTGGAGCCAGAACGCCGATAACGGCTTCCTTGCCGTGCCGCGATGTAGCGGTGAGCTTGACATAGCCGCGCAAAACGTAAAAAACAGTTTCGGCCACATCACCCTGCAAGTAGACGTGGTGGCCGCGCGACCACCTGAGGGTCGTCGCAGCGACACCGAATCTGGTAAACAGCTGCTCTGCTTCTGTGCGTGCACTTCCAAACTGCATGAGTCTCTTATACGTCCGTATCAGAGCTATTGCAAACACAGTACAGGCAAGGCACCCTAAGGTGGTGTTGCTAGGCTGAATTCACTAGTTTGGGCTTCGTAATGTTTGCAATTACTTGCGTGAACATACGAGAGCCGATCTGTATAGATAAGAAAATTGTTGTTGCCACCCCTGGCCGGGTTCGGCGAGAATTGGAGTGATTAGATACCCAAGCGGCCTAGCCGGATTGGGCACAACCTGCTCAGCCTAATAAGTCAATAAAGGTTGGGCAGATGCAAAAAGTGGACCAAGGTGATTCGAGGGCGGTCTCGGGTGAAAAACAAATACCAGGGCATTCTGACGACGCTGAGCGATGGGATCCGAGCCGGAAAATATAAACCCGGACAAAGACTCCCGAGTGAAGCGCAATTGAGCCGAACTTTCGGGGCGTCACGCTTAACGGTCGCCCGGGCGCTGAATGAACTGGAGGCGGCTGGGTCGATCGTTCGAAGACCCGGCTCGGGCAGCTATGTCAACGATCTCCGCAAGGGCACTGGAAGAACGTTTGGGCTCCTCATTCCGGAACTAGGCGAAACAGAGATTTTCGAACCGATCTGCCAGGGGATGGCCCGCGTGAGCAGAGCAACGCATGACGAACTGCTGTGGGGCGCAGCCACCCGCGGTGTCGATTCGCACGACCAGCAAGCGTTGGAATTGTGCGAGTACTACATTGACAAAGACGTCGCAGGGGTGTTCTTTGCTCCGTTGGAGTACGTGCGAGATAAGGAGAACGTCAACCGGCAGATCCTTGACTCATTCAAAAAAGCCAGCATTCCGCTAGTGCTGCTCGATCGCGATGTTTGTCAGTACCCGGAAAGGAGTCATTGCGATCTGGTCGGTATTGATAATCAGCGCGCGGGGCATGTTGTGAGCAATCACCTCGTCGCGCAAGGGTGTCAGCGGGTTGTGTTTATCGCTTCCCCGAACTCCGCGCCAACGGTGGAGCGTCGCGCCGCAGGGTATCGCGCGGCAATGGCAGCGGCCGAGCGGAAAGATGTAGTTGAGATCGGACCATCCAAGGACGTGACGTGGGTTGCAGAGCTGATTGACAAGCGTCAGCCGGATGGATTTGTATGTGCGAATGACCGGACGGCTGGGGAGTTGATGTTATCCCTAAGCGAGCTCGGCGTTGAAATTCCTTCGGCTGTGAAGATAGCAGGCATCGACGATGTGAGATACGCCAGCCTGCTGCACGTCCCGCTAACTACGTTGCGTCAGCCATGCCATGACATCGGCGCGGCAGCGGTCTGGACAATGATCGAACGAATCGAACATCAGGCCATGGCGCCGCAGCAGCGGTTTCTGGATTGTGAACTGATCGTCAGGCGGTCGTCGCGCGCTTAGCAAGCCTGTCGCAAGTTCAAACCTCGTCAAGCTCGGGCTGATTGATGCCGTCCCAGGTGATGCGCTCCGGTATGCGGTCACGAGCGGTGAGATATGCGCAGTAACTGACAGACACGCGGGTCCGGGCGGGAAGCCAGCGGAATCCCGGCGCTCCGAACAGAGTTCCGCGATCCACCATGGCTCGCCGCGAGTCGACAAACGGCGAGACCCCGAACTCCATTCCGCAAGTGAGTGCCTGGCCGTTCCAAGGGGGCTGTGTGCGGAGGTGGTTTTCTTCCCATCGGGAAAGCCAGGGAAAATCAGCGCGTGACCAGACATAGGCGAGCAAGACCTTCGTCGCCGGGGACCAGGCGGAGAACCAGGCGTGTTTCGCAGTTGGGTTCATCAGATGCGCGGTGAATCCGCCAGAAACGGCAGTATCGGGAAAACACCTCAGATCGGAGGTCGTGCCGTCCTTCAGGGGGCAATTCGGCCAGTCGAATTCGGCGTTCGGCGGTTGCGTTCCTAGGCCGTCATTGAAGCTTTCACCGATCACCTTTGAGCGGGTACCGGAGATTCGGAACTGGGTCTTCCCGCGCTCGAGAAACGGCGCACCTAAAGTGACGTGCTGAGTCCAGCCGATCGGCCGGTCAATTGGAGTTTCGTTCTGGACCGACTCGGAGATGTGAACGAGCGCTGAATCCGGAGCCAGAGTTATTCGCCTTTCGAAGACCAACTGCGCCTTCGGCAATAGCGTGCGCATTTCGATCCAATCGGCGCCGCCGCTCACTTCGTACGAAGAGACGGGCGCTTCTCCATGCACCGGTATTCCGGCTGCGGCCTCTTCCGGGCTTGGACCGCCGAATAAGTCGAGGCAGACATTGTGCCCCAAAATACCGGACAGCAGTTGTGCCTCACTGTCCGGTCCGTATTCAGGGTTCCGCGAGGGATCGAACGTAGACGGCTCAACGGAACGCCAGTTCGGCGTCCATAGCGGGTTGACTCCTGTTGGTTTGTGCAGGAGTTCCGCAATATGGCCGCCTTCCAGCGTCACTGTCAGGCGAACGTGATCGTTCTCAACTTGAGCAGCCCGTCTGCTACCTAGATACTGTAGTGATCGCATTGATGATGAATTCTACTGCACGGGTATCACGTGGGGAACCATCGCCATGACAACCGAGTTACCCGACCGCCGGTGCCGTTCTCGGGAATTCATCCCACCCGTTTGACTTGGTCCGGTCCTGCGATGCTCACCTTCGTCCAGAGCTTCCTGTTATACAAGAAGGGCAGGAAAACAGCGCCCACGCCGGCCGGGCGTGCATCCCTACGTCGAAGCCGCTGTTCACCCGGTAGAAGTCGCTCATTGGTACACGGTCAGCTCCTTTTGGAGCGCCCGCGCGGAGCTTTTCTTCTGCGCATCACAGCTCACCCGGAGTTCGGGCTGCGGGATGGCCAGGTTCGCTTGGTGCCGACCGCCCTGGCCGCTTGATCCGGGCTTTCGAACGTATCTTTGGTGCGACGATTTTCTTCGGTTCCGACCGAGTGAAAAGGGACAGCCTGGAAAGACACTTCACTGCACCATACGGCGGGAATTCTCACTGACCGACGAGCTATTGCGTCTCGGGATGCCAGTGGAGCCGCTGGCATTCAAATCCATCGAAGTTACACCATTTCAAGAAGATGCAAAGGGGCAAATACTCCGTTACTCCATTACCGTTTAGTGCGGCGCTGACTACAGCTTTCCCAACTTATACAAGGCGACCCCGGACCCGAATCATCTCCAGCTTTGCCTGCTGCAACGCGCGTCCCTTCTCCATACCCGCCGCCAATCTGGTATAAGAATCCGCGCATCAACCCGCGGCTGAAATGATCCGTTGGACTCCCATAGGTTCGCGACCACGGTGCGAGCACCCGCGATCAGGAACGGACGCACCAAGTTCGAGACGCTCTCTTCTCCCACAATCAACCCGGAGCCAACATCACACGCAGACAATGTCACAAAGTTCAGCATTCAATTGCGTTCGTGCAATCTCCCGCGCCTGCCAAAAACCGTCTTCGTTGCTCGCTGTATGCCGCGTTTAGAAGCAGCGCCGATCGGTCAGGGAAGTTCGTGCTCACAAGGCCATGGACAGCAAAATGAAGCACGCGGAACTGTCCGAGCGGTTGCTTTTTCAAGGCGCTTTCCGTTGCAGCAGGACATTCTCGCTGAAAAGCATCAGATAGCCTGAGCCCATCATTCCGGCTACCATCCGAGCCTCGCCGTTGGCGGCCGGCAGAGGTTTGAGCTGAGATGACCCGGCGTCGAAGATCTCGCGGTTAATGTTCCCAAGACGCTGTTGTTGATCCGCCAATCGGGCACGCGCCTGGGACCAAAGAATCAGCGCCGGTTGCAACGGCGAGCAGCGGAAGGGATGGCCGGCTCCCCTTCTTCTCCGACAAAAGTGTGAATACTGTCCCCGATGGGGCGTATGTCACAACGTGAGAAGTCAACAAGCGCTGGTCCGGTCGCGATCCGAGCATCTCCAACGGAAGTTGGTAAAGCGGGCCGTCAGGAACAATGGTCAGTCTGGTCTTGGAAGAGACCACGTTCGCCATGGGGCCAACCACCGTCGCATAAAGAGTTGCCTCTGCTCCTGCGTCCGTCCCTCCCTTTCGGAGCGCAGTCAGAACCGCTTCAACTTGTTTTCCAATCTGACTACGCCCAGCCAAGTGGAGCACCTCGACATGGTCTCGGGTGATCGCCAAACAATATGAAACCGGGTCGGTCAGCACATATTCTAGGAATGCCTCATCTCCTCCCAGAGTTCTCTGCAAGCGTGCGAGCGGGATAGGTTGCATTTGCTGGCGTAGCCACGGCGGATCTTGTCCGGCTTCAATTTCAATGGCTCGTTGCTCGAGGCTGAGCAAGTCCGTGAGCAATCGCTTTCTCTCCCGGGTGCTGGCCCTAAGAAACCGAAGCTGAAGCTCGGAGATCTCTTTTTCGGTGCGCGTGAGCGATGCTGGCTCGGGCTCGGGGCTCACTCTCCTGAACCGCAAGCCGTCGGCTATCGATCTACCCCGAACTCCTTCGATTACCGTAAACGCCTTGCTGGGGCTATTCAGGTGCATCGCGGCCAACTCGAAGTGACCCAGGAAGATCGCGTCCATAGAACCCGCTACTGAGCTTTTCGCGTTTGCGGTAGTTGTCGTTGACAGGATGGCCTCTACGACATTTGTCGCCTCATTGAACAGCTGATCCGCGACGTGATATTTGCCTCTCGCTTCCTCGACAGCAGCAAGCTGCGCCAGGGATCGAGGCACCAAGAACTTGTCGCCGATCGCCCGGCTTGCCTCTACGCTTTCCTTCGCCGCCAATTCTGCCTCTCCGAAGCGTTTCTCCTTCGCCAACACCTTCGACAATTCTAGGTCCGCTTCACTGATAAGGTTATGGCCGTCAACTTTCGTCGCCGCAGCAACGGCTTGTGTAAAGTGATCAATCGCCTGGGTGTTTTGGCCCGTCCCTCTTCAAGCTTCGCCAACTCCAGCAAAGCTTCGCTTTCGTAACCCAACGCGGTTCTCTCTTGGGAGATTTCCAAAACGTCTTCCAAGAGCTTTTTCGCTTCGGCGGTCCGGCCGAGAGCGGCTAAGGCCTCTGCCTTTCCTGCGTAGGGCATCACAGGCTGGCCAAGTTCTGGAATCGTCTGCGCCAGCGCCAACGCTTGATCGAACATCGCGATCGCCTGCTCGTTTCTTTGAAGCTGAATCAGACCATCGCCGATCAGAGTGAGGTATCGAATCTGGGCGCCCGATGCTATTCAATTTCTTAGCCTGCGACAGAGCACCGATGACTTTCACAGTTCCGCTCCGATAATCGCCCTGAACAAAGCCGATAATTCCGAGCTCGCCAGTTGCACGATTGACCCACGCTGCATCCTCAAGGCCCTTCGCAATCGACAACGCTTCCGTCCAATCGCCGCTGCGAGAGCCGTATCGAAATCCAAATCGACATCCCCCTTCACGATCAGGCATCGAAGCCGAAGGCGAGCGTCGTCTTTTGTGAGGGGGTCGTCCAAGACGGACGCGAGATAGGTGGAGGTCTCCAAAAGCCCGCGGCTTGGCAACGCCCTCGTATGCGGCTGCATCCGGGCGTACAACTCGTTGCGATCGTCGCCGCGCTCTCGGATCCGATTTCGCTTTCTCGAAGAATGGCTCTGCTGCCTGCCAGTTCTTCAACCACGCAAGCCTATCGCCATCCGTGAGCAGCCGCTCCGCTTCACTTTGCTGCCCGAACGCAGAATGCCCCACCAACAACACTCCAGCGTAAACTGCTAGGAGCTGTACTGCTTTCATAGGCGTTTAGCCTCGAAAGACGGGAACGGCCTTTCGCTAATAAACCGCTCCACTAACAGACAATTGCGGCAACCGGATGATCACCCACATCCCCGATTAGCAATTGGAAAGCCAGACCAAGGGTCAAACATTCTAACGGGACGGAAACCCACTCTGGTCTCAGAATCAGCGCGATCGTTGCGTCATTTGGCGCAGCCTGGCCCACCACGTGTCATGAGAGGGTGGTTTGACGCAGTCACAGCTAAATCAGCCAAGAAAGCATAGCGATACCAATATTCTCCTAGCCGATCCTGAGTGGCAGAAATAGTGCTTTCACATCCTCATGCAGTCTCGCGTGCCGTGAAGCTCTTAACGCTTGCTCTCGATTTCGATGGCACCATAGCCCGGAACGATGTCCTCGAGCCCAGCGTGCGTCAAGCCATTGCCGAGGTTCGTGCGCACGGTATTGTTGTGGTGCTCGTCACAGGCCGCATTTTGGAGGACTTGCATCGGGTTGCGGGTGACCTACACTTCGTCGACGCGGTTGTTGCCGAGAACGGCGCAGCGATCGAGTTTCCCGACAGCGGATATTCAAGGGTCGTCGGACAGCCCCCGCCAGTGGCTCTACTGGCTGAGCTGCGGCGTAAGGGTGTTCCGTTTGCGGCCGGACAATCGATCATCGACGCCCACACGGATACAGCTTCTCGAATTCTCGCGATCCTTCAACGACTCGAACTGCCGCTGGTGCTCGCGTTCAACCGTGGCCGTGTGATGGTGTTGCCCCAGGCTATCAGCAAAGCGACGGGCGTACGCGAGGCGCTCACAATCCTCCGCCTGTCGCCACACAACACAGTAGCCATCGGCGATGCCGAAAACGACCACGAGTTGCTCCAGGCGTGCGAGATGGGAGTAGCGGTCGCTTGGGGCAGCGAGGTCTTGAAGTCGGCTGCCGACTGCGTTCTCCCTGGAGACGGGCCACCCGCTGTGGCCGGCTACATCCGCGCGCTAGCGACGGGCCGGGTTATCCCGGCTCCACTTAAAACGCGGCGCCACCTCCTGCTCGGGCACACCGACGGATGGACGTCCATTGACGCTTGCCGTTCGCGGCCGGACCCTGCTTGTGGCCGGGGATCCGAAGACTGGAAAGTCCTGGGTGACGGGGCTGCTGTGCGAACAACTGATCCTCTATGGCTATAGCCTCTGCATCCTCGATCCAGAAGGCGATTACACTTCCCTCGAAGCTCTCCCGGGAGTGGTCGTCTTCGGCGGGGCCGATCCACTACCGCGGCCTCGGGATCTGTTGCGCGCATTGCGCCATGCCGACATTAGCGTCGTCATCGATCTATCCCACACTCCTCATCAGGAAAAGCTTGAGTACCTGCGCAGCGTCCTCCCGGCGCTCGCGACGCTCAGGCGCCATACGGGGCTGCCGCACCGGATCATCGTGGATGAGGCGCATTATTTCTTGGACGATCCTCACGTTCCAGACCTGCTCGACCTCGACACGAGTGGGTATACCCTCGTTACTTATCAAGCCTCGAAGCTTCGCAGCGAGTTGCTGGCGGCGAGTCAGGCCATTGTCGTGACGCGCGAGTCCGATCCTCAGGAGGTCCAGGCTCTTCATGCGTTATGCCGCTCGCGTGAAAGCCACATGAATGAAAGCGCGTGGGAACAGCTATTCGAGAGCCTCGTCCTCGGCGAGGCAGTTGTACTTCCGGTCACGGAAGAAGCGGAAGGCGACGTGCGCCGAATCCGGCTGGCGCCCCGGCTACTGCCGCACGTCCGGCACCTGGCGAAGTACATCGATATCCCGGTGCAGGAGGGACGAGCGTTCATTTTCTGGCGCAACGGCTCACCAAGCGGGCGGCGAGCTCGGACGCTTCGGGAGTTTGTCTCGATCGTGGAGCAATCGCCGGTAACGGGGCTAGACGGCCACTTGCGCCGGGGCGACTTTTCACGCTGGATTGCAGACGTCTTTGGCGACTATCCGCTGGCGAAGACCTTACTGAAGCTTGAGCACGATTACCGCGCCGCCAGCACGCCGGACATCGCGGTGAGTCTTGTGCGGGCCGTCCGCTCACGCTACGAATTCATCGATCCATTCCCCGAATCGAATCTCTGAAGCCGCCTAGCCCAGGCCATTCAGTCAGGCGCTGCGATGCCGAGCATGATGCGCTATTGCACCTGAATCTCTTTGAGATACCGGACCAGATTGTCGACGCGCACGCGCCCCAGATCCTGATCCCAGGCAATTTGAGAGAAGATCGGTCCCCATATTGGCATTTCTCTTGTGCCGTGGCCAGCCGGCACCTGCTCCTCGCCCGAAATGATCCTCTCTACCTGTGCCAAAGGGAAGGTTCCCTTGTTGCGCGCCGAGATGCGCGTCAGATCGGCTGGCCGGACCTTGAGCGATTGAGCCATCGGCGCATCCCCTTTGCCACGGCTACCGTGGCACACAGCGCAATATGCCTTATAGAGGGCGGGTCCCTGAATCGAATCGATCATACGCACAGTCTCTGGTTTTGCCGGCTGATTCTGAGCCCAAACGAAAGGCCGATAGAGAGCCGCTCCACACAACATCAAACCGAAGGCGACTTTACTGCACATAGCACCCTCCATATTGAGTACAGCAGGTGAAGGACCTTTTTACGCGGCTAGATGCTGGTTCGCGATCACGGCTTGGCCCAAGGACAGCCCTCCATCATTGGGCGGCACTCGGTGATGCATAAAAACCTCGAAGCCGCGCTCGCGCAGTCCGGTGACCGAGTGCTCCAGGAGACGGAGATTCTGGAAGGTGCCGCCACTCAAGCAAACACGGTTGAAGCCCTCTGATTCGCGGATCCGTACGCAGGCATCAACGACGACCTGTGCCATGGTGCGATGAAAGCTTGCCGAGATGATCGGAATCGGCGTGTGGCGAAGGAAATCACCCGTGTGCGATTGGACCATGGTCCGCAGATCGATCTGAAACGGATCGATGCCGCGAAACTCGAATGGATAAATCCCTGGGTCTTGCGACGCAACGGCTTCCAGCTCAATTGCGGCCTGCCCCTCGTACGTAACCTCGTGCCGAAGCCCAAGGATAGAAGCGACCGCGTCAAACAAACGTCCGCACGAAGAGGTCTCGAACACCTGGATACGTCGCGAAATCATCTTATTTACAAACGCAATTTGTTTCGAAGGGATCGCCCCGAAAAGCGGCAGCGGGAGCGAAGCCGCATCGGGTCCGAAAGCGGCGTCCAGATACGCGAGCGCGCTCCGCCAGGGCTGTCGCACGGCGTTGTCGCCGCCAGGAAGCGGCACGTAGCTGAGATGCCCGCGGCGTTCGAATTCGCTGAAACTGCAAACCAAGAATTCGCCGCCCCATATCCTACCATCCGTACGGTATCCAGTCCCATCGAAGGCGACCCCGATCACCCGGCCGTCGAGACCGTTGTGGGCCATGCAGCTGGCAATGTGCGCATGATGATGCTGCACTCCGATTGGCTGCAGGCCGGATTCTTCGAGAGCGAATCGGGTGCTTAAATAGTTCGGATGGAGATCGTGCGCGACCGCCACTGGGGAAACGCGAAAGAATCGTTTCAGGTGACGGAGCGTCTCACAAGAACTCCATCGTTTCCAGATTCTCAAGGTCGCCGATGTGCTGGCTAAGAATCGCGTAATGATCTTTAGTAAGACAAAACGTATTTTTCAATTCGCCGCCGCAGGCCAAGATCTCAAGGAGACGCATTCCGAGATCCACCGGTTCCGGGGCGAAGCCGCGGATCTCCGGACCGGATATTCGTGGCCCTCGAAGCTCTGCACCACTGAATCGTCTACCCGGGTCTGAATCTTACGATTATGCAGCAAGAAGTGGTTGGCTAGACCTTTAAGGCGCGGCCACGCTTCCTGATTGCGGCTCATGATCGGTTCCTCGGTCAGGTTTCCACTGGTCATGACCAACGCGTCAAGACCTGAGTCCTCAAATAACAGATGCTGCAGCGGAGAGTAAGGCAGCATCGCGCCGAGGCGCGTGTTTCCGGGGGCGACGTTATTGGAGATCAGGGCGCCCTCGCGGCGATGTCGAAGTCTGGGAGGGATCGTTCGCCGGTTTCGCCGCGCATGTGTGGACAGCTATCGCCAGAGCCGCACCATGAAATGGGATCCGGTTGCGGACGCGCCATGCCCCGTCCTGAGCGTATAAACGCAGGTTTGGTGGAAGCCTTATCGCGATGAGTCAAGGGCGTGAGATTCGCTGCTACGACCACGTCAACCATCCCTATGCGCAGGTCCGTGATGCGTTGAGGGAGGACGCGCTCGCGGTGTTCCAGTCAGCGACAAAAGCCGCCGCTTCCCGCGCCCGGTCCATCGCCTCCGAGCTACGCGTCGATATCGGCGGGATCGGGGTCGAAGCGGATATCAGGATTTCCGTCAAGAACATCGAGGAGAAAGTTTCCGACGGCCTATCGGCGCCCGTCACCCGGTTGCAGTTTGAATGGGAGGCCGCGACCATGCCACGCCTGTCCCCGCTCATGAGGGCAAAGATCTCCGTCTCTCCGTTGACTGCTACGGAAACGCATTTGGATTTCTCGGGCCTCTATGAACCGCCGCTTGGCGTTCTCGGAAGAGCCGTGAACGCGATCGTTGGCCGTCGCATAGCGGAGGCGTCGGTTCACCGTCTCGTCAGCGACGTGGCTGGATACCTGCAGCAGGCCTTGGCCTCGGTTGATCAGGTCTGAAGGTTGTACTTTTTCAACTTATAGCGAAGCGCGTCGCGCCCGATTCGAAGCAGACGAGCGGCTTGCGATTGATTGCCTCCGGCCGCTTCCATCGCTCGGACCACAAGCTGCCGTTCATGATCTTCCAGAGCACCGAGCTCGGTAGGAAGGTGTGCCGCTTGCATGGTTGGAGGCTCGGATATCCTTGCCCCATTGACAACTGTCGCACGCAGGTACTCAGGGAGATCCTGTACATCGATGGTGTCGCTCATGACCATCATGCACGCGTGTCCGAGCGTGTTCTCCAGTTCCCGCACGTTACCGGGCCAGGAATGCTGCGCGAGCAGGATTTGCGCGCGGTGCGTGAGACCACGGATTTGTTTACCGTATTGCGCGCCAAACTTGGCGATAAAATGTCGCTGGAGAAGCGCAATGTCGTCTTTGCGCTCGGCTAGGCGCGGGCTCGAATTTCCACCATCGAGAGCCGATAGTATAAGTCCTCGCGAAAGCGTTTAGCAGCGACGGCAGCCCGAAGGTCCTGGTTGGTTGCGGCGATTACGCGCGCATCCACTCTGCGGGGACTCAGAGATCCGACGCGTAGAATCTCCTGATTCTGTAGTACTCGCAGTAGCTTGGCCTGCGTGGTCAGCGGCATGTCGCCGATCTCGTCGAGAAAGAGCGTGCCGCCGCTTGCGTATTCGAACAACCCGGGCTTGTCGTTCATGGCGCCTGTGAAGGAACCCTTCGTGTGCCCGAATAACTCGCTCTCGAATAGCGTTTCGACGACCGCGGAGCAGTTCAGGACCACGAAGTTACCCTTCGCGGCCGGACTGAGGCCGTGAAGAGCCCGAGCCACCAATTCTTTTCCAGTCCCCGTATCGCCTGTCACCAACAGGGTACGAAAATGCGGGGCGACCTTCCGGATGCGCGAGAACATTTCACACATAAGAGGGCTGTGGCCGACGATTCCTTCGAATTCGCTGCTGGCTAGCATCTCATCTTCGATTTCGAAGGTCCGCTCGCGGCGCAAAGCGTCTGCCACAAGTTTGCCCATGCGCTCCCGCAGAGTGGCGATCGGCACCGGCTTGTTGAGGTAGTCTGAGGCGCCTTTCTTGATCGCTTCCACGGCCGATTCCGTCGTGTAATGGGCGGTCATGAGGACTACGTCGATTCCCGGATCAAACTCCATGACACGCTCCAGCACTTCCAGCCCACTCAGGTTCGGCATCACCAAATCCGTGAGGACGATTTGGGGGTGCTTGGCGTAAACGAGATCGAGTCCTTCATCGGGATCCGACGCCGTGAGGATGTCTAACCCTTGGTGGGCCAGCGCGCTCGAAAGCATCTCCAGGCTCCCCTGATTATCGTCGATGATGACAAGGGAAACCGGGGATTCCGGACAGTTGCTCTTTCATAAAGTCAACCGAGCAGGCGCTTCACCTCGCTGCGCAAGTAATTAAGCCGATGGA
This sequence comes from uncultured Acidobacteriaceae bacterium, assembly GCA_963795905.1. Lineage (GTDB taxonomy): Bacteria > Acidobacteriota > Terriglobia > Bryobacterales > Bryobacteraceae > Bog-105. The sequence goes on from CAWCJG010000009.1 coordinate 694,404, forward strand.
CTTCGTGATGTATCCAGAGAAGCCGGCAGCCAGCGCCTTCTCGCGGTCCCCGTACATGGCGCTGGCGGTGAGGGCCATTATGGGAATGGTTGCAAAACAGACCTCGCGCCGAAGTCTCTCGATCACTCCGAAGCCATCGAGCGCAGGCATCTGGAGGTCCAGCAGGATCAGCTGGGGTCGGCTTTCCATGGCCTTCTCCAGCGCCTCAGGGCCGTCCGCGGCTTCAATCACCTCGTAGCCGCAGTGCTCGAGCACGGTGCGCACCAGTTCGCGGCTCGAAGCTCTGTCGTCAGCGACTAGGATTCTCTTCATTGCGGGACCCGCGCGGCGCTTCCTCAAGTGGAATGGTGAAGTGGAAGCGGCTCCCCCGGCCAGGCTTGCTTTTGAGCCAGTCCTGCCCCCGTGGGCATCTATCAGTTGCTTCGTAATGGCCAAGCCCAGGCCCGTTCCCTCCCTCACCCCCCTGGTAGTGGATCCGACCTGGTGAGAACTGTCGAAAATCGACGCTTGCTCTCGGTTGGATGCCCACCCCCGTGTCGCTGACGGAGAGTTCGGAAAACCATGCCGGATTGTGGCGTCAACGCGAATCCGCCCGGCCTTGGGGGTAAACTTGACTGCATTGCTGAGCAGGTGGTACAGGATCTCCTTGAACCGAACGCGATCGGCATGGATCAAGACGCCCGGCGCGAGAGACGCTCCCAGGTTGATCGACTTAGCCCCGTCTGCGGCCGGATTGTCGCGAGAACTTCTTCGACGGCAGCCCTCATATCGAAGGTTTCGAGCCGCGACTCCAGCCGGCCGGCTTGATCCGGCTAAATCGAGTACGTCGTTGATCAACTCCAGA
>CAWCJG010000010.1:0-188199 GCA_963795905.1 uncultured Acidobacteriaceae bacterium
GTCGAACCTTGCGAAAGCGGCACCTCTCAGACGAAAGGCGCCTCCCCCATTCGTGCCGATCCACAACGCACCGTCGCTCGCGGCAAACAGGCACAATATGTCGTTATTTGTGAAACGCGGAGAATTCTGTTGATTGAAAAGACGGAACTGTACCCCGTCGAAACGCGCCAATCCTGAACGGGAGCCAACCCAAAGAAAGCCGTCACGGGTCTGTGCAAGGGCTGTGATCTGATCGTTCGCGAGCCCATCCTGCGTTGTCCAGATCCGGCGGGTGAAGCCTTCAGCGTCGACAGCAACCAGCGAGGAAGCGGCCGCAAACAGGCAGGCGAGAGCCACGATATTTCGCTTCAGACCCAACTTTCGAAGTTTTCCTCATTGCCAGCGTAACTGATTCAACGCGAACCACGAGACGAAAGTTGTAAAGATCCAGTATCGCCCGAAGACCTAACCAAAGATAGGTGACATACGCCGGAGCCGAAGCTACAATCTCATCCACGGGCGTATGCGGCAGGTGGGATCTCGCTCAACTCTACATCTGTTTTGCGACCCGGATGTCACGGCGAAACGTGACCCCAGGAGATTTTTCATGCAGAGTTTGCGGGCCTCTCACTACGTTTGTGCGTTTCTGATTTACCTAGCCGGTTTTGCTGCGTTTAATCAAGCCCAGGAGTCCCGTGCAACCATCACGGGCACAATTGTCGACAGCTCCGGCGCCGCAGTTCCTAACGCGCACGTGAGTGCTCGGAATATACAGACCGGGGTCGCGGTGCAAACGGTCAGCGACCAGAGCGGCCTGTATTTGATTCCTGACCTGATCATTGGCCAATACACCGTTTCAGCAAGCGCTGACGGGTTCAATACGGTAAACCAGAGTTTGGTCCTGCGGACTGGCGATCGTGCCAGCGTGGATTTCAGAATGCAGGTCGGCTCATCCACTCAGTCCATAACGGTGACCAGCGAGGCCCCTCTACTTGAAACGAGTGAAGCGAGTGCCGGTCAAGTCCTCGATAACTCGAAGATACAGGACCTCCCGCTGCTCGGCCGGAATCCGGTGATGCTGCAGCAATATGTGCCCGGCGTTGAGTTTCCGGTAAACCCGTCCAATAACATTCGTTCGTTTGATAACGGAGGTATAGATAACTTTGAGATTTCGGGAGGACGGCCTTTTACTAATGACACGTTGATCGACGGCATGTCGGACACTGCTGTTGAAGGTGTTCAGCCGGCGGACATCGCAGCGGTGCCCGCTCCGGATTTCATTTCCGAAGTGCGTGTGCAGACGATGATCTACGACGCCCAATATGGACGGACGGGCGGTGGCATAACAAGCATGACGCTGAAGAATGGCACCAATGACTTCCACGGAGCCGCTTACTACTATCTTCGCAACGATATCCTGCAGGCGAATAGCTTTTCCGCTAACGCCGCCGGGCAGTCCCGTACCCCTTTCCACTGGTCGCAGCCGGGCCTTGAGGTAGATGGACCTGTTTTCATTCCGAAGCTGTACAACGGAAAGAACAAAACATTCTTCATGTTTGGTTGGGAACGCATAAAGGACAGTGTTCCTTCCATCTCGACCGAAACCGTCCCAACCGCCGCGGAGCGTCAAGGCAACTTCTGTCAGAGCGGTCCCGGTGGCGGTCCCTTGATCATCTATGATCCGCTCAGCACAAAGCTCGTGAACGGAGCTTATGTGAGAACTCCATTTGCAACTCCCGGAGGCTGCAGCATTCCGACGAGCGCGATAAATCCGGTTGCAGCAAAAATCATCAGTTACTATCCTCTACCGAATCAGCCCGGGGAAACCAATAACTACATTGCCTCGCCCAACTCGCAATCCGACCTGTACGACGCATTTGCTTATCGCGTGGACCAAGTTCTGGGGGACAAAAACCGCCTCTTTGCATCCTATGTTCGCGGCAATCGTCACCAAACTCTAGGTGATGCGGGATTTACGACGGCGGCTTCGCCCGGATATCTGCATTGGCGTACGAACAACAGCGCTACTGTGAACTGGACATCGACCATTTCTCCTACCTTCGTCTCGAGTCTAACCGCCGGGTGGACGCAGCACATCTTTGCCGTCGCTCCGAAGGACACAAGTTTCGACGTTGCCTCACTCGGCTTCCCTGCGTCTCAAGTGGCAGCCAGTCCGGTTCCAGGCTTGTTTCCTTACATCAATCCTTCGAACTACACGTCATTCGGCAATCCTGGATGGACGAACTCCGGGCTTTATACATGGAGCAACAATTACGATATTTCGGAAAACCTTGATAAGGTGCTCGGATCACATGATGTGAAATTTGGCTTCGAAGCTCGCGACATGAGAAACGACCGTTACTACGACGTGGCGAACTTCGCGAGCTTCAACTTTGACAAAACCTTCACCCAAGCCAACCCCTTTTCGGGCGATAACGTCAGCGGAAATTCAATCGCCGATTTGCTGTTGGGGTATCCAACTTCGGGCAGCTCTGTCAATGGACCACGGCCAGCCTATCGCAATTACTACATCGCTGCGTATGTACAAGATAACTGGCGCATTTCGAGCCGGCTGTCTGTGAATCTCGGACTCCGCTGGGATTACGAAAGTCCCATTACAGAAACTCACAACGATATCAATTCGGGCTTCGATCCAACTGCCAGTTACACGTATGCGGGTCAGAACTTGAAAGGCCAAGTTCTATTTCCGAGCAATAGCAAATTCAACTCTCCGTATAACAGTGATTTCAGGGATTGGGGGCCGCGGTTGGGGGCGGCGTACAAGTTATCACCGCATACGGTCCTAAGAGCCGGATACGGAATTATTTATTCGCCTACATACGATATAGGCACCGAAGTCGGCTATAGTGTCACAACCAACTACGTAGCCAGCCTCAACAACGGCGCCACGCCCGCTAATTCGCTGTCGAACCCATTTCCGAACGGCTTCGTACAGCCTCTCGGTGCCGGAACAAACCTGAACGGTCAAAGCGCATTTCAGTTCTTCCCCAATCGTGAGCGGCAGGTTCCGCGCACACAGCAGTTTAGCGTCGATATACAACGCGAGCTGCCGTGGGAAACCGTTGTCGACTTCGCATACGCTGGCACACGAGCAAACCACCTGCTGGTATACCCGAACTATAATGCTCTGCCCGTCTCGGAGTTTGCCCTCGGCGCGACTACTCTCAGCAGCCCGGTGACGAATCCGTTCGCGGGAAGCCTGCCAGGAACGTTTCTAAACAGTGGCACGATTCCGTTGTCACAGACGCTGTTACCGTTCCCGCAGTACGGCTCAATCACAGCCGTGGAGGACAAAGGGAAAACTTGGTACAACGCGTTTCAAGTCAAGCTGGAGAAGCGAATGTCACATGGGTTCAACGTGCTTGTGGCCTACACCTACCAGAAGACGATGGTTAACTTTGTAAGCACGAACAATAACTCGCTTCAATATAACTTTATGAACGATCAGGATAACGGCACGGCGCGCATGCTTGACTACACCTCTATCCCCCAAGTCCTGACCATCGCCGGCGGCTACCGGATCCCGATCTTTCAAAACACTTCCCATGCCTTTTTGAGGGGAGCACTGGGAGACTGGCAGCTTAACGTTATTTTCCACGCTCAATCCGGGCAGTTAGTCGGCCTATCGGGCAGCGGCATGATGTCGACCGGAATCAATCCCAACATCGCGAACCCCACTCGCGCCCGCTGGTTCAACACTTGCACGATCGTATCGCCCGGCGTGACGCAGAACTGCTTGAGCGGCGAACGACCGGCGTGGATCGTGCAGCCGGCCTACACGCTGACGACTTTGAGTCCGTACGAAAACAACCTGCGCACCCCGGTGTCCCCCAATGTGGATCTCTCGTTGTTCAAAGCGTTCCCGGTTTTCGAACGCTCGCGTCTGGAGTTCCGCGCCGAGGCGTTTAACTTAACCAATACACCCACCTTCGGCGGACCCAACACATCCGTAAACTCTGCCGGTTTTGGCACCATCAGCAATGGCCAGGAGAACTCGCCGCGCGAAATACAATTGGCGCTTGAAGCTTCTCTTCTAGGGACGTTTCAATGCGGGTCTGTGCTTTTATCCCGGCGGTCCTGACGGCATGTCAACTCGTCAGCGCCGGCGGTACGGGAGCAGAGCCTGCGAAGAAAAGCTTTCAAGCGCTCGCGAGCGAAGCGCAGGCGGCACAGGCAGACCACAAGAACGACGCCGCCATCGAGTTGTACCGCAAAGCGCTTGCTTTAAAGGCCGACTGGTCCGAAGGGTGGTGGCATTTGGGAACGTTGCTTTACTCCGAACAGCAGTTCGGCGCTGCCCGAGAGGCATTCAACATGTTGTTTCGCTGAACCGTGCGCTCGGGCCTGGGTTTGCTTTGCTCGGGCTGTGCGAATTCAAGAGCAACGAGTATGCGCCAGCGCTGGAGCACTTAAACCGGGCACGCCAACTCGGCCTGAACGGCCTTCCCGAACCGATGGCTCGCTTGCTTTTGTATCAGAACGCGCGATTGTTGATCCTTTCGCGCGATTTCCAAAGTGCGCGCGTGATTTTTTCTTCTTTGTACGCGAGTAACCCGTCCGAGGAATATATGCTCGGAATGGGCATCGCAGCGCTTGCCGAACCCGTATTCCCCGAGAATATTGAAGCCAAAGATCGCGAGATGGTGCTGCGATGCGGGCGCCGCGGCTTATGCCGCCGATTCGCGTCAAATGCAAGAGGCCGCCATCCTGTTTAAAGAGTTGGCGGTCCGGTATCCAAGAGTTGCGGAGGTCCATTTCTTGTACGGATCCTTTCTAGCGCCTTCGGGTGCCGATGATGCCATTCGCGAATTCCACGCAGCACTGGAGATCAATCCTAAGCACGTTCCGAGCTTGGGATCTCTTGCCGCGGAATACCTGAAGCGCAACGACGCCGCGAACGCAGTGAAGTACGCTGAACTCGCTGCGCGTTACGACCCGGCGAGTTATAGCACGCATCTTGTCCTCGGCCGCTCGTTGCTGGAAGCCGGGCGCGCCAGCGAAGCAATTCAAGAACTTGCGACGGCAGTGAAACTTGGTCCCCGAGTGCCCGAAACCCGCTTCCTGTTAGCGAAGGCGTACCGCCAAACCGGCGAACCCGTGCTGGCGAAAAAGGAATTGGCGGAATTTACGCGTCTCAGGAGCTCCAGCGAGCCGTAGAAGCCGGTAAACCCACATCACGCCACACCTAACCAGCCTGTATCTTCATTTACCGTTTGACAAAGCATCGCATTGATGAAATCACTAACTCCTTCGATCGCCTTAGTGTGTTTCGCCGTTGGTCCATTCTCAATTGCCGCGCGAGCGGGAACACTTGGAGCCCCGACAGAGGCTCGTGTGATCGACAGCTTTTCGCAGCTGGGCGTCGATACGCCCACACCTCACTTCGGCTGGGTGGTTAACGATAACGGCCGGGCAGAAGTCCAAACAGCCTATCAAATCCGAGTCGTCCTCAAAGATGGCCGTCATACAGCGGCGACGCGGAAGGTGTGGGACAGCGGAAAGATCGCCTCGGATCAGCAATACGGTATTGCATACGGCGGGAAACCTTTAAAGCCAACGAGCACGTATTCGTGGGAGGTCCGCACGTGGAATCGGGAAGGTCAACGTTCTCCTTGGAGTACCCCTAAGCGGTTCGTCACTGGCTTTTTTGTTGCGAGCGACTGGGATTCGAGATGCCAATGGATTGAATATCCGGAGAAGAAGCTTCAAAGATGCACCGGCACCGATCTTCCGGAAAACATTCGCGATTTCTAAGCCAGTTCGGTCAGCATACCTCTACATCTCCGGACTGGGCCAATTCGTCGCATTTTTGAACGGACAACAGATCGGGGATCACGTAGTCGATCCGGCGTGGACCGACTACCAAAAGACAATAGACTACGTTACGTTCGATGTCACCTCGCAGCTTCGCGAAGGCAGCAATGCCTTGGGCGTCATGCTCGGGAATGGCTGGTTGACAGGGCGTGATCGTATGCCGTTGCGCAATTTCGGTCCGATGCGGCTGTGGGCCGAATTGCACGTCGATTATGCCGATGGCTCATCGCTCAATGTGATCACCGACCCCTCGTGGAAAGCCTCCCGCGGGGCCCTACACATCCGTCGAGGTCCACGGAGAGGAAACCTACGACGCGCGCCTCGCGCAACCCGGCTGGAACACCGCCCAGTTTGACGATTCAAGGTGGGTCTCGGCGGCTGACTCTACTGCAATAAGCGGCACAATGGTTTCTCAGAACACCCCACCCGTGATCACACACCGGATTTTCTCGCCGGTCAAGATCACGAATCCTGCTGAAAACCTGTACGTCTATGATTTCGGCCAGAACATGAACGGGCTGTACCAGATCACTGTTCAAGGGCCGGTTGGAGCTCCCGTAAGAATGCTGCCGGGCGAAGCGCTTTTACACGCGAGAGTGGCGCCAAGCAGGACCGGAGGGTCAACCTACATTTTGAAGGGCGGCGGTCCTGAGACTTGGCGGCTGACCTTCTCCACCATTGGCTTCCGCTACTTGGAAATCCGGAATGTCACAACCGGTTCCGCGCGATCCGATCTGCCGCGACTTTTGGACGTAAAGGCATTGTTTACCTATACAGCATCCAAACAGACTGGACACTTCGAGGCCTCAGATGATCGTTACGACATGATCCATATGTTGGCTCTGAATACCGTGCGTAGCGAGCTTGTCAGCATCCATCAGGATGGACCAAATTATGAAAAGCTCGGCTGGCAGGAGGTTGCTTGGACCATGTTCCCGTCCTCCATCTACGAGTTTGATCTTCAGCGGCTTTATACAAAGATCACTCGGGACATTCGTGACAATCAGCGAGCATCGGGCATGGTCGCGACACTTGTCCCGAATTGGTTTCGAAGCGCCTCCTACACAGGGCGCGAGGGTCCTTTTCAAGATTCGCCGGCTTGGGGTTCATCCATTTTTGCGGTGCCATGGTTGATTTATTGGAATTACGGCGACCGCCACGTTCTTCAGGATAACTACGAAGCCATGAAGCGGTATCTTGCCTTCCTGAAAGGAAGAGAAAAGAACGGTCTTATTACGTACGGTTTGGGAGACTGGATGGCTCCGGGCGGATCTTCGGTCCCGAACGTCGAGGGAGCTGTTTATGTTTTAGATACAAGGATTGCGAGAGACGTGGCTAGGGTGCTCGGGCAAGATAGCGACGCCGAGTACTACGCGCGTGAATACGCGCGCGTCTCAACCACATACAACAGAGCATACTTCGACTATGCTGCGGGGCTTTACCGGCCCGTAAGCGAGACCAACGAAGCACTTCCACTCGTATTCGGCATTGTTCCACACGGCCAGGAAGCGGCAGTTAGAAAGGCCCTTGTTGATGACATCGAACATCCCCAAGAAGTTGACAGACAGGACAGCTATGGGCCGCCCGGGGAGTTTGGCCCGGTCCTTCCCTTCCACGTCACAACCGGAGATATCGGAACAACCTTCCTCTGGCGGGCACTTGGGGATGCGGGAGACGTGGATTTGGTTCAGAAGATGATCATGCAATCCTCCGCGCCAAGTTATATGAGCATGATCGAATGCGGCGAAACGACGATCGACGAAAACTGGAATGTGGCGAAGACTCGCGGCCATAACCATGACATGTACGGAGGCATTCTCGAATGGTTTTACCATACACTCGGCGGAATTTCTGCTCTCCAACCTGGCTATGAGGTAATCCAACTCAAACCGGAGATGCCTGACGGATTGAAAAGTGTGACAACGTCCTACGATTCGGTCAGGGGAAAAATCAGCTCTTCGTGGAGCGTTCTCAACGGCATCACGACCTGGAACGTGGAGGTTCCGGCCAACACCAGCGCCGAACTGTTCATTCCCGTGAAATCCACTTCGCTGGCCAATCTTACGATCAAGGAAGGTTCGACTGTCGTGTATCAAGATGGCAAACCGGCCCAGCTAGTTCCGGGAGTACTGTTTGAAAGGGCCGAGCAGACGAGTGAATCCAATACTGTCATATGGAAGATTGGCTCTGGCGGCTACCATTTCACGTGGGCAGCGAGTAGTGCGAAATGAAATAGGTGTCTGCGAAACAAGAAAGTCTTGCGCAGCGGTCTATGGGACATACTGCGTGTGCTCGCGAACGGAGAGTTCGAATAGCGTCCGCCGACTCTCTAACGACGCGCTTCATCACGATTGCCGCTGAGTAGGAGACCTATCGGCAGCGAACGACGCCCCGCCACCGCCGCCTCTAGCCTGACTTTCGCAGTTGACGGTGACCTGATCAGCAATCGATGGCCAAAGCCTTCCGAAATCGATTTGCCTTTCGCACAAAAGGCGGCAGCATCGTGTGCGTCTCGTTCTGCTTTGGTTCGGCGTTGAAATCAAGGCGCCGCGCGCATGCCGGCACGCTCAGGTCCCCCCACTTCATCGCCAAAAATGGGCAGCACATCCGGCGTATTGTCAACCCGCCAAAAGGCTCACTTTATGTAAGCCTCGGTGATGCCGATACAGATGAGCATGCTGTTTCTCTTGCGGAACGGGCCATCGCAGCTGGGTTCACGAATGTCGTAGTTTGGTCCATGTTGGGTTCGAGAAATTATCACAGTATACTCGTAGGCCCGTATTTTGATTTGGATACGGCGCTTCGAAAAAGGATGAAGTGGGGAAGGTCGGTTTAAGATCTTCTCTCCTAGGATTTTCGGATTTTCGAAGGCGGAGGCAACTTTCTCATTGGTCAGGACGCTGAAAAATATTTCCGAGGATACACTTACTAAGCGGATCGTTTCGTTTTCTTAACAAATCGCTTCTTATGCTTGCCGCCGTGGTCTGAAAAACCGTTCCGGAGCGATGTGAAATAAGGATTCCTGCCGGCAATGAATAAAGAACTGCTTTTGTCAATTCCATTTGGCCCACGTAAAGTAAAAAGATTTCCTTCCAGAACTCGCTATGACCAGAATGAATGATTCACATCCCCGGAATAGTTTTCTGAAAAGAAGTTCATCGAAGCAGGTATGCACGCGGCCAGGTAGGCTGCGGCCGGTGTCCGGCTCGACTAATCTTGCCCAAAGCAAGGGCCGTAAACGGGCTTCTGGTCAATCTATTAGCGTCTTTGAGCAACAGCGAACAATGAATGCGGCAACAGCTTGCGGTAGCCGATCACGAACGTAGTGTCCTTACGGCAGTTCATTCGGTTGATCCGGGGGTGCAACGCCCGAAAGCGCGATCCGGATGAAGTTTGTTCCACAAGCGTTCATAGACGCGCTCGGCGACGGCGTCTACCAACTGTTCGAGATCACCGCGATTGAGCCCGAGTGCCGGGTCTGGATCGCTCCGCCCGGTCTGTTTTCCGGCGCAGTCATCTTGTAGGAGTTCGCTCTTCAGATTCGACAATAAACATTCCAGATCCGGATTACTTTCGCGGAGTGCCTCGATTCGTTGAATTGCATGACATACAGTCGAGTGATCGCGGCCGTTATAGAACCGTCCGATCACTGTCGTGCTCCACCGTCCAACGTGCTTCGCCAAGTACATGGCGACTTGACGGTTGAAGCAGGCAGGTTGTGCGTTGCCTAATTCGCGGGTTGGACCCAACCGGGTCGATACCACGGAATCGATCTTGCTGAGAGCTATACGATGCGAACTGGATCCCGGTGCAAACAACACTGACGCCATCTACGCTCCTTTCATCGCCAGCGCAATAGCCGGCTCCACTTGCATGTAGTCGCCATCCGCAGAGATTTGAGCCGGGCAGCTCGGCCACAAGACTCGGACGAGATCAAGCCACCCCTCGAGCCGTTCCCGGAACTTGCGCCGTCGTGCGTAATCGGCGCTGCCAAGCTGACTCGCCAGACCGAAATCCCCAAAGATGGGTATCCGCTCTGGCTTTTTGGCGGTGAAGCAGCGATACGAGAGCCACATAAATACGTCTAGGGCCGCCGGGCAGGAAGACAAGGCCTTTGCTGCTTCGAGATCCGTCGGGATGGAGTGGGTTGTCACCTCGCGGAAGAACTCATCACTGAGAACAATCTCGTTTTCGAAACCGCCGGGCAACATCGTCTGATTCGGATCACGCGAGTACCAGATCCGCGCTTCTCGCATGAAATTGAATCGCCCATGGTGCATGACTGCCGCTTTCTCGTGCTGGGTATCGCTGCCGAAGAAGATCGTGGCGCCGAAAACTCTCTGGAAGGCTCCGACGAGACGACGGTACTGCGAACCCCCCTGCTGCATACCAAACACGTCCAGCATCTCGGCCGCGCTCCGGAAAGTGATGGTCTGCTTCTGTTGCCGAACCGCGAGCGTTGCGAGAAAAATCGGGACCAGACGGTCCTGCCCCCAGGGAACACCGTACGTCGGATGCCCCGTAACCTGCAGCAGGAATTGCCCGTTGCGGCGCTCATGCAGGAGCGCGCCCTTCGCAGGACGCTTGATCGGAAGACCGCAGAGCACGAACGGCCGCGACGCAAATCCCAAGTTCTGGGCGCGGTTCTCGCGGCTGACGCGAACAAGCTGAATCGCTTCCGCCCGGCGCAGCTTTTGCTTAGAGATCAGCAGTTCGCCGGGAAGGGCCCGGGCGATGTTCTTGACCGACTGCAAACCGGCCCGTTTTCGATCTACTTCGATGATGTTCGGTATCGACACGAATCGCGGGCGCGATTCCTTGTTTGTGCCACTAATGTGCCATTGGTGACTAACGATCCCACCCAATCGGGCCCGATCCGCCACTGTAAGTGGTTCAATCCGCGTACAATCGCGTAGGATGATTAGCTTGAGGTGCTAGCGGGTAACACCGTGGGGGTTCAAGTCCCCCTCTCCGCACCATACACAAAACAAAGAACCTACCCTCCTCCTTTCAATTTGTGCCAGTTCTTTCTGTTCCCTAGCCAGGAACTCTTCGGCTTTTCTTCCCGCCTCGCGGGTGTCCGTTTAGTCGGTGATGTTGTAGCGGCTCGAACACACTGCGCGTTCGGTGACCTGTGATCTTCATGATTACGTCTTGCTCAACACCGTCTGCCTGCCCCTCCAGGCGAATGGGAAATGCCATTCGACTCGCTGGCGGGCAAATGTGGAATCACAAAGGGCATGCCGGAAGCGTTCCTTGAACTTCACCGATTCATCGATGAGGTAAAGGTACGCGGCCACTTACCTGGCTGAGCGCTCTGACCGATCAGGTTGTCCACAACCACCTTGCCGGCAGGCACACCATTGGCGTCTATCCGTTGCTCCACGATGAAACCTGTTGGTTCCTGGCCGCTGACGTGCCTGCTGCCCTCGAGAGATCGCGTTCCGGCAAAGGTGGCCACGTGTGGATATTTTTCGATCAGCCGATTCCTGCTGTACTGGCCCGGAAACTGGGCACCTTGTTGCTAACTGGGACGATGCAACGCCGCCATCAACTTGGACTGGAGTCTTATGATCGGCTTTTTCCAAATCAGGACAAAATGCCGAAAGGTGGATTCGGTAATCTGATCGCATTGCCGCTCCAGAAAGGTCCTCGGGCTCAGCACAACACTGAATTTCTGGATGGGATGCGGAGGCCGAGAGGCTCGTTGTTGCAGCGCAGCAGGAGGGCGACTTGACCGGTTTGCGGATCAGTGTCGCTGACGAAGACGACGGGCAAGACCCCTGGACCGTACCACCGTCTCGGCGGACGATGGAGAAGCCGATCAACGCCCCGCTTCCCGCCTCCGTCGAAGTTGTTCGATCCAACCTGATCTACGTGGAGAAGAGGGCTTTGCCAGCGGCCTTAATAAACCGAAGTCTTCGCCTCGCGGCTTTCCAAAATCCCGAGTTTTATAAAGCTCAAGCAATGCGGCTTTCTACCATTGATAAGCCGCGGGTCATCGGCTGTGGCGACGACCTTCCGCGCCACATTGCCCTGCGGCGAGGCTGTTTGGCCGATCTGACTGCCTTACTCGCGAGCCTCAAGATCAAATCTGTCGTCCGTGACGAGCGAACAAGCGGGCAACCGATCAGAGTTAGCTTCCACGGCGCACTACGTCCGCGGCAGCAACAAGCTGTGGAGGGCAATCATTAAGCATGACGAAGGATTGCTAATGCGGATCGCAATGTGAATACGCTCGTGTTAGTTCACTGGCAACAATTGATCGACCAATGGCGCGAGCGGCTGGCCATCTTCCTCAATTTGGGTATGGACGAGATTGGGCAAATCGGGGCCGGCAAAACTGTCCGAACCGGAAAGATTGATGTCGCCGTAATCCAGAGCCTCTACCGAGATAGAGAGGTCAAGGACTTTTGTCGCCGATTATGGGCATATCGGGCCGCGTAAAATCCAGAGTGTAAATTAGGGGCTTGACAAGGCCAGCCGGAGTTGTCTCCAGTGGACGTTATCGACGCTTACACGGAAGGAGACAACGAACGGCATGGCCAAAGACAGGATAGATCGAGACGAGCTGGCAAGCAAGCTCGTAGCGACGGCAGAGGAAGCAGAGGACCCGCTGCGCGCGATGGCGGAGATGATCACCGATTTCGTGATGGAAGCGGAGGTGACCGAGCGAGTGGGAGCGGGGCCGCATGAACGAAGCGACGAGCGGGTAACCCATCGCGACGGGCATAGGGAGCGGTGCTGGGATACGCGTTTGGGAACGCTGCGGTTGCAAGTGCCCAAGCTGCGCGAAGGCGGCTACGTGCCGAGCTTCATCGAGCATCGCAAACGCAGTGAACAGGCATTGATCAGCGTGATTCAGGAAGCCGTGGTGAAGGGCGTTTCCACACGCAAGATCGAAGCGTTGCTGGAGCAGTTTGGGATTGCGGGCGTGTCGGCCGGGCAAGTGAGCCAGTTGTGTGCAGCACTGGACGACAAGGTCCGCCAGTTCCGCGAACGTCCCTTGGCAGAATCGCGCTACGTCTGGGTGGATGCGCTGTACGAAAAGGTGCGGGTGGATGACCGTGTGGAGTCGATGGCTGTGAGGGTAAGAGGGGGGAGGGGGAGTGATCGCAGCAGAAAGCGAAGAAGGCTGGAGCGCTTTCTTCAAGAGCTTAAAAGAGCGCGGTCTCACGGGCGTGCGGCTCGTCATCTCCGATGCCCATAAAGGACTGACGTTGGCGGTGCGCAGAGTGCTGAAAGCCGAATGGCAGCGCTGCAAAGTTCACTTCTATCGCAACGTTTTAGTGCACGTTCCCAAACGCAGCCAGGCAGAGGTGAGCGAGGCCATGAAGGCGGTGTTCGTGCAGCGTGACGAGAAGAGCGCCAAAGCCAAAGCCGCCGATCTGGTCCGCAGCTTCCAGACGCGCTTCGCCAAAGCCATGGAGATCTTCGAGGCCGGTATTGACGATGTACTCAGCTATCTGCATTATCCGCAGCCGCACCGAGTGCGCATCAGTTCGACCAATCCGCTGGAGCGGCTGAATCTGGAGATCCGCCGGCGTACTCGCGTCGTTGGCATCTTTCCCCATGTGGGCGCTTGCGTCCGCCTCATCGGCATGTTGCTGGTAGAAAAGCATGAAGACTGGCTCACCGACGACAAAGCGTATCTCACATTCGAAGATGTCCCCAACGAACAAACGGCCGCAAGGGTGGTAACGATGGCGGCCAACCAATGAGGAAGAAGATCATTCTAAATGCGAGGGCGCTGCCCTCGCGCTCCCGGGATTTATCGCTTTCGCGCCAACAGCTGAAAAGGAGCGGACCCGGCCGCTCCTTCTGTCGGCCCCTGAGTCGGCGCTCGAGTTGCTTCCCAGCAGCGCTCTACCCTCCGCTCAGGTAACGCAATCTTAAACCCGACTTCTGGAGTCGGCTGCGAATTTACACTCAAGTATTGACAGCGGCCATCATCATCATGGACGTTCCATGGAGGAGGAGGTACGCGAGATTCTAAAAGGTGTACTGGCCGCAGATGAGCCGCGCGCGCAAAATCTGCCGCAGGCCATTCGCAGGCATATTGAGCCACTCGGCGGAGTAGAGCTTCCCCTACTGCAAAGGCAGCCCGTAAGACAGCCTCCATTTTGAGCTGATGATCGTCCTTGACACAAACGTTCTTTCGGAGGCTCTGAAGCCGTCCCCTGACAAAACCGTCGTCCGCTGGTTGGCTGACGAGAATCGTGCGGCGGTATTTGCAACCGCAATCATGCAGGCAGAAATCCTGTATGGCATAGAGATGCTGCCTCCGGAAAAAGGCGGAGCCGGCTGCATACCGCTGTCGAGCGATTATTTGCCGATGAGTCCCCCAGCGTATTCTTCCCTTCGACGAAGAATGTGCCCTCGCTTACCCCGAAGATCGTGGCCCAGCGAGTACTTCTAGGGCGCCCAATCTCTCAGTTTGGCGCACTGATCGCGTCAGTATACTTTTCGCGTCTTGCGACGATAGACACCCGAAAGACGGGCGATTTTGAACATTGTGGGTTGACGATTGTCAATCCCTGGGACAGTCCATAGCTGGGAGGGCGCGCATTCACAGTGTCCTCGGCAACGACGCTATACCGGCCAATAGATCCGGAGAAAACTCCGACGCTTTCAGTGCCTGAATGAGCAGAATATCCGGATATGCCCCGCGGGCCACCGTGTCACATGTTCCACCCGCGCCGCAAGCGAATTCACGCGTTCCAACTGGAAACGACCCTTGTTTGTCTCGAAGTAAATAACTCCACTGCCCCGTACCCGCCAGTCCGCAATTATGAGATACCATCAACGAGCAATGCCCAGAAGCACAGTATGCGAAGTTCAGCGCGGCACTGAGTGGATTCGGATGAGCGTCGAACAGGCTTTGTCGACCAGCGAGCGCGACGCCCGCTGCCCGGAATGCAAGAATCCTGTACGCGCCCACAAGCACGCGGTAAACGGGATGGCAGCTCACTTTGAGCACCGCGAAAACAGCCCTCGTTGTTCCTTGGGCGATAAACGCCAGCTGTAATGCGGATCGCCCTCAGCGCCCAGACGCGTTGTTCCGAATGCATACCGGGCCGTAGAAGGATGGATGGGGACTTTTCGGGAGTAATCTGATGCTTCATGAAGGGTTCTGTCCGGCTAGGAACAACCTGCAAATTCAAGACGTTCGCCTACGGTGTCTTACTGGGTCACGCTGTAATAATGCCTGCCGGCGTTGTTTCTCCTCCCTCTGCTTTGGGACCGAGCACGTCCCGCATCACGACAGCCAGATCTCGCAACGCTTGCGCTCCGTTGCCGTGATAACTCGAGCCATGCATAACGGCGAGGGTCTTCGGCTTCCGTTCCGCTAAACTTTCCAGCACGCGCCCTGTGTGATGCGTATACGGCACGTAGTTGGCGAACGGACCCGCTTCGGTTTCCCGCAGCGCATCTTGACATCGTTCCAGAATGTCTTTGTCCGTGGCCGGTTCGCGATGTCCCCATTGATGAAACAGGTCGGAGCAGAAAAGCGTCCGTTCCGTCTCTTCAAAGAGGACGCCGGCATCCCACCCGTGCGGCACATGCGGAGTGGGCAGAAATCGAAAACGGTAGCGGCCCGTCGCTAACACATCATCTCGCGTCAAAACACGAGCGGGCCGATTCGAGAAATCATTCACGCTGACCATAGCCCCGACGAGCCCGCAAGCCGGTTGCGCGGCGGGTGAAACTTCAAGCCACTCGTTCAACCCGCCGCACTCATCCGACTCGAAGTGGCTGAATCCGATATGCCTGAGATTGGAGAGATCGATCAGACGCGAGACCGCCTCGCGCAACGCTGGGAACATGCTTCGCAGTCCGGCGTGAAAAAGAAGCGGCTCGTCATCTCGGACCAGGAAATGACTAAACTCCAGATTGATCTCGGGGACGAACAGCGCGAGGCGGTAGATCTCAGGCGCAATTTCAGTAATAGTGACCACGGACTCTCCTTCTTCCGGTAACTGGCTGCATTGCGATTCACCCAGGACAGATGCTGTTCAGTATAAGAAATGCACGGCAACGGCCTTGAACATCCGACCGGATGACAGGTTGACGGCTGACGGAAGGGGACTTATCGGTACCGATCCGCGAGCCCGCCCGCTTTCCGGCGAGCCGGTCCCACGCCGCGCCGCGTGCGCAAGCCGTTGTGATAACGTCAGCAATCGAGGACAACTATGAACAGGAGAACATTTGCAAAAAGTATCGGAGGCGCCGGATTAGCCTCCATGCTGCACGCATTGCCCGTGCCCGTCGCACCCGAGTCGGATCCCGCCGTTCCCTACAATCTGTCCGTCATGCTCTGGACCGTCTTCAAGGATTTGCCCTTCGAACAGCGACTCGAAAAGATTGCCGAGGCTGGCTACAACCAGGTCGAACTTGTCGGCGAATATCACAAATGGTCCGAAGCCGAGTTCGGCACGGCGAATGCCAAACGCAAGCAACTCGGCCTTCGCTTTGACGTGACTGCCGGCCTCAAACACGGCATCGCTAATCCGGCCGACCGCGAGGGCATGCTGGTCGACGTAAAAAGCGAACTCCCCATCATGGAACGGCTCGAAATCCCCGCCGTCATCGTCATGTCCGGCAACGTGGTGCCAGGCATGCCCCGCTATCTTCAGCACGACAGTTGCATCGAAGGCTTGAAACGTGCAGCCGAGATCATACAAGGCAAGCAGATCGCCGGCAAACCTGTCCGCCTGCTCTTTGAGAACATCGATCCCGAAGAAAACCCCAGGTATTATCTGACCTCCGTTGCTGAAGGCTTTGACATCATCCGCGAGGTGAACCATCCGCAAGTGCAACTGCTCTACGACTTCTATCATGAGCAGATCGCGCAAGGGAACCTGATCGAAAAACTCCGCAAGAACATCGACTACACCGGCCTCGTACACATCGCCGATGTTCCCGGACGCCATCTCCCAGGGACCGGTGAGATCGACTACAACAACATTTATAAGACCCTCGTCGAGCTGAACTACCCGCGCACCGTAGCTATGGAGTTTCTGCCCATCGGAGATCCCGTGGAAGAACTGAGGCGGGCCAAGCAGCAGGCCTTACGCGGGGGACGGACGACATAGCCGCGATGCCACGCAAAAACGTTCTGAAAGTCGCGGTTGTACTCGCGCTCCCATGCCTGTTCTCCGCTTCCGCTAACGCGCAGCAGGAGAACACGCAGACGCCGCGAGAGACCGCCGCCGGTTAGAAGCTAGTCTTCGACCGACGATGGCCCCATCCGGAACGGAGTCTTTACCGGGGAGCTTGTTCCAGATAGGAATGCCAGCCATTCAGGTCTTTGCGGGACTACTGAACCTTCCCGCGTGGCACGACCGCTTACAAGTGCTTCTTTCAGAGACTGCTGATCTTTGAAAGAATAGATCCCGCTATCCGCCGATCTCGTCAGCGCTTGCTCATGACGAGATGGGTACTTCCCGTTCCTAATCCTTCCGGCTTCACGATACGCCGTGGCCGTGCCCGTCAGGCGCAATGTGGTTTAGTAATTCCGATGGGACTGAAGCTGGCGGCTGACCAACTCGCTCTTTATCGAGGCATTGATGAAATCATGTGGCGCGACTGGGACCCAATTGGTGTGTCTCGCTGGGAGAATGCTCCGCGCGACGAATACCAGAGCTACGTTCCACAGGTCTTTCAATTGGCTTTGCAAGCCGCGCCAGCAACGGAAATTGCCGAATACCTGCGCCAAATCACGGTTGAACGCATAGGTCTGTCCGCATCATTTGAAACGGAACTGCCCGTAGCGGAAAAGATTCGGGCCTTAAAGCTAGATCTGATGCCCGAATAAGATAGGCCGCGATCGCGAACGCTCCTCTGCCCATCCTGGCGATATGGGGACTTGAACGAAGCCGAAGCGGCAGACGCTACGCGTGGGCGTTGTAGCGGCGGTTTCTAAGCTGGGATAGTTGTGGGTCACAAAGGAGGTCCCTTGTGACCCAGTTACGAAAAATGATGCTCGAGGAACTCGAGCGTCGGAATTACTCTCAGAGTACTGTACGCACCTACGTCAAAACGATCGCCGACCTGGCGCGCTATTTTAAACGTCCGCCGGATCAACTCGGCCCAGACCAAATTCGCCAGTATCAGGCCTATTTATTCCGTGAGCGCAAACTGGCTGCTAACACAGTCAACCAGCGAACGGCTGCGCTTCGATTCTTCTTCGTGACGACGCTCAAGAAACCATGGACCATTGCTGAAACGCCCTACCCGCGAAGGACGTTTCTGCTGCCCAAAGTTCTCAGCGTGGAGCAGGTATCGAAACTGATCGATGCCGCTCCCACTCTTTTCTACCGCATTCTTTTGATGGCCCTGTACGCGACCGGATTGCGACGTGCCGAACTAGCGCATTTGAAGGTAGGTGACGTCGATCGTGAACGAATGGTCATACACGTTAAAGGTGGAAAGGGCCGTAAAGATCGCGATGTCATGCTCAGTCGGATACTGCTGGAGGAGTTGCAGACTTATGTGCGCGGACTTCGAAAGAAACCAGAAGTCTGGTTATTTCCCGGCAACCGCTGGCACACCGGCAACAAGCCGATTACCACAAAGGTAATCTGGGCTGCTTGCCGCCAGGCTGCGACACGCGCGGGGCTCGGAGATGAGATCCATCCGCACACGCTGAGGCACTGCTTCGCGACTCATTTGCTCGAGTCAGGTGCCGATCTTCGCACCATCCAACTGCTGCTCGGTCATCGCGATCTGGAAGAGACCACGCTGTATCTGCATCTGTCCAATGCTCGAATGAGTGCCACAGCCAGTCCTCTGGACAAGCTGAAGTTGGCCGCCTTTCTCGCGCAAGACGACGAATAGATGAAGCGGCCATCGCTCGAGATGGCCGATCTTGTTCGCAGCGCGGGCCGGAACTTCATCGAACGAAATCGTTCCTGGCTGAACCGGCTCCATTTAAAAGTGCTGACCGCGATCGAGCGCTGCCGCACTGCCGCGCTTGGCGGTCATCTTGATGAGTGTGTGCGCTGTGGACATCGTGTCATCTCATTTAATTCCTGCAGAAACAGGCACTGTCCCAAGTGTCAGGCGAATGCGCGGGATCGTTGGCTCACAGCGCGCCAGCGCGAACTTCTGCCCACACGCTACGTCCATGTTGTTTTCACTCTGCCGCATGAACTGGCGCCACTCGCTTTGCAGAATAAGCAGGTGGTTTACGACTTACTCTTTCGAATCAGTGCCGAGACATTGCTTGAGGTCGCTCGCGATCCGCAGCATCTGGGCGCGGACATCGGCTTCTTCAGTGTGCTGCATAGTTGGAATCAGAAGCTCCAACACCATCCCCATATCCACTGTGTCGTTCCGGCTGGCGGATTATCGCCAGATCGCACGCATTGGATCCCGTCTCAGCAAAAGTTCTTTCTTCCCGTCGACGTATTGGCCGAAGTCTTTCGCGGTAAGTTCACCGAAGCGCTGAAGAAAGCTTTCGCGCACGACGAACTCGGGTTTCACGGTTTGATGAAGCCGCTCGGACGGCCCAAAGTCTTCGCGCAACTCATACGACAGACCTTTCGTAAGAAGTGGGTTGTCTATGCGAAGCGGCCGTTTGGCGGACCGGAACACGCTCTGCGGTATCTCGGTTGCTACACGCATCGGGTTGCTATCTCGAACCATCGGCTGGTGTCGTTTGCCAACGATCAGGTGACTTTCCGTTGGCGCGATTCAGCACACCACAATAAGAAGCGCGTCATGACTCTGCACGTGAACGAGTTCTTGCGGCGCTTCCTGTTGCATGTCCTGCCGCCAGGCTTTGTGCGTATCCGCCACTTCGGCTTCCTCAGTACACGCAAACGGTCCACGCTTCTGCCCTTGTGTTTTCGTCTGCTTGGCGCAACCATTGCCGAGCCGGAAACAGACGCTACCAGCACTAGTCAACAATCACAGCCACGCGTTGCCTGGTTGTGCCCTCACTGCCATGGGCCGATGCTGATTCTGGAACGCTGGACCGCTTTACAACTTCGCTTCCGCGCTCCTCCGACTCTCCACCCAACGGCGGCTTAAGTCCACATGACCCTTTGCTAACATCCCGGTATCGGTCTCGCACATCTTGCGTTTACCCGACGTGTGACTTATGGCTCGACTCACTCAGCACGGGAACTTTCAGTTCGAGCTCAAGGCCCGCACTTCTGACTCCTCCCGTTGCTCATAGGTCGAATCCGGCGGTTGAAAACCCATAAGCCGGACATCCGTCGCGGCTTCCTTCAAGTCCCAGTATCCAAAGCGATTCGGCGAAATAGCTTGTCCACCTTCCTCAGGTATATCGCGCCGAATCGCTCCAGATACTGACCTAAGACTTCCCGGTCCGTATCTGGCTTACACTTGTCGCGGATGTACCGGAGGGGAAGCATAATGGAGTGCAATATCGCTTCGGCGAAGGAATATCGTCGACTCACGGAGCTCACCCGTATGTGCCTGCGCCTGCCGGAGCGACGCGCCAGATCATGGACGCGACGTCGGGTTTTACACCCGCAAGAAGACGGTCGCCTACTTCCTAGACGACCATCACTACGATGGCATCGTCGGAATCGCCTGTAAAGTTTTACCGGGTGATAACAAGGTATCGGTGACATCCAATCCGGCGAAGTTCTAGATGTCTGCTTATCTCGGCTCAAGGGGCTGGGATTGGGCCGCGGCCGGATCTCGGCGCGGATGGGTGAACGACGGCTGTTAACCCGAGCAAACGCAATTACCGTATCGCCGATGATCGGGGAACTGGGTGAACGGACACCTTAGTTTCCCATGGTGGCGTATCTTCGCCAACGATCCGCAGGCCACTTCGTACCCCGCGCCGATTTTTCACAGACGGCCCCTAGAAATTCTTTCGAACGAAGTCGATTTCCCTGCCAACCACTCGACTCATCGACAGAGGTGAAAGAAATGGAATGCAAGTTTTCGTATACCCAGGGAACGATGTTCGGTAAACCCACTGATGCCCACCCAATGGAACTCCCTCTGGCGCGCTCCCATGTGCGGCGAGGATTGTATGGGGCAAGGTCGGCGGGAATTCTCGTAACAGCGCTCTTTCTTCAGGTGCTGCCTCTGTCCGTGATATCGGAAATGCAAGCCCACGCTGCCAGTACGCCATATCCAAGCATGGCGCCTCTTGATCAATACCTCATTGCCGATCAAAACGTCGAAATCGCCTTAGCCCGAAGCGCCGCTCCCAAATCCATTTCGGATAGAGCCGGCAGTTTTGACCCTCGGGCGCCATGGGTACGAAGCGGCGGCTAACGGCACGAATGGCTTCGTATGCCTCGTCGAGCGAGGCTGGACCGCCGGAATCGATGACCCGAATTTTTGGAACCCAAAACTTCGAGGCCCACTCTGTTTAAATGCGCCCGCTGTGCGATCCTACCTTCCAATTACGATCGAGAAGACCAAATTGGTGCTGTCCGGCAAATCGAAAACTCAGATGTTCGATGCCATCAAGAGCGCCTTCGAGAAGAAAGCCCTACCAACCCAGGAACCCGGCGCAATGTGCTACATGCTGTCGAAGGACGGCTATTTAAACGATCGGGCTGGCCACTGGCATCCACACATTATGTTTTTCGTTCCCCTGACCGAGGCTAAAGCTTGGGGCGCAGATATGCCCGGCTCTCCGATTCTTGCATCCGAGGACGCTCCGGACCGATTGACCATATTTATGGTCCCTGTCGCGGAGTGGTCAGATGGTACACCTGATTCCGTTCACAAACACTGATGCTCAATCCCGCGATTCTCGGATTTAACGTTCGCACCGGACGGCTCCCGGAACGCTAGCGCGCATCATTATTTTGAACTGTAGGGTGACGGGATACGTTTTCCGGCCCCGGAACAGACTTTGCGGTACTTATATCTCGGCTCGAGTTGTATCCGGATCTGCGACTCTGAAACATGAATTCCCACAGCTTCCTCTTCGCGATCTATGGAGACGCCGTTTAGCGGCGGGTGTCCATACCGGGAACAGCCTATCGACGTTGAGAATGACACCATGCTGATTCGCCGGAGTCCAGGGCGGCGCACGTTGTACAATGCAGCGCATGCGCAAGTCCATTTTCGTTCTGTGTATTACCGCTCTGCTCTGTCTCGCTGAAACCTCATCGCGTGACATCACGAAAGGCCAGATCGACAAATGGATGACTGGCGAATGCTCCAACTGGGGCCGATGGGGGAAGACGGATCAGATGGGTGCGGTCAATTTGATCACGGACGCGAAACGCAGGGAGGCCGCGGGGCTCGTGCTCGAGGGCGTATCCGTATCGCTGGCGCATAATCCGATTACCGAGAAAGCGCCGGATAACGACTCTCCATTTCGCCACAGGATGCTTTCGACGGGGCAGCGCCCGAGCGGGCAGTTCGTGCTGGACGAATACGCCGTGTCGTATCACGGGCTCGCGCACACCCACATGGACACGCTTTGCCATATGGCATGGAACGGGAAGATGTACAACGGCTTCCCGCAAACTGATGTGACGGACGGCGGAGCGAAGGAACTGGCGATCACCAATTACAAAAACGGGATCTTTACGCGTGGTGTGTTGTTTGATATTCCGCGGCTGAAAGGCAAGCAGTGGCTGGAGCCGGGCGAGGCTATCTATCCGGAAGATCTGGATGCGTGGCTGAAGAAGACGGGGGTGAAACTCGAGCCGGGCGATGTGGTCTTTATTCGCACGGGCCGCTGGGCGAGGCGGGAGGCGAAAGGAGCATGGAATATGTCGCGCGTGGCGGGTCTTTATGCGAGTTGCGCGCCGTGGCTGAAAAAACATGATGTGGCGATGGTGGGCAGCGATTCCGATACGGATGTGATGCCGAGCGGCATCGAAGGCGTAGTGCAGCCCATGCATCAGCTTCTTCTAGTCGCAATGGGCACGCCGATCTTTGATAACTGCGATCTGGAGGCACTGGGCGACGCGGCGGCGAAACGGAACCGATGGATATTTCTGGTGAGTGCGGCGCCGATTCCGGTGAACGGCGGAACTGGATCGCCGCTGAATCCGATCGCGACGTTTTGATCCTGCCGTGTATCCAATGCACCTCCCGATCGGGCGGTTCGGCGGCCTCTGTACGGAAGAAGTCGTTATTGGTTCGCCTTTCTACGTTCAGGACACGGGATGGTTGCTCGCGCCAGACGATTTTTTCACCGATGGGCGGCTAAGGGGCAGGCTGGATTGCTTCACAACTGGAGCGCTCCGGAAGCAATGTCATGGCTGCCGAAAACCATTGACCAGCTTGATCGTGGGTTCGGCAGTGTTGCGTAAGAGCCAGCTTTTCAGCTGGCTCTTACTAACCGCACAAGAGTCTCCATCTGCCGGCAACACACCTCGCTACCGAATAATCTCTTGCACGGTCGTGCTGCCAGTATTCTGGCCAATCGTCAACGTCACTGGAACCGGATTGGTTGCATTGATCGTAACCGGTGCTCCCGCAGCATCGAAGATCCAGTTGTCGCCGCCTAAAGAGATGAGTCCGATCACCAGGTTCACTCCATTGACAGTGCCGTCATAGGCTAATGGTGCGTTCGGCGCATTCCAAAGGGGATGTAGCGAACCGGGAGGCAGCGTCAACGTGTAGTTCGCAATCTGCAGCGTCAGTGTCTGCGTTTTTAGCTGCAACGCAGGAGCGCCGCTGGCCAGCGTGAACTGGGAGCTCAGCACGAACCCGCGCAGCTTGCCGTTCGCAACAGCCAGGTGCCCGCTGAATGATGAAAATGGTACTGTTGGCACCAGCTCATACGCACCCGCATCGCAACCTTTGCCTTGCGGACGCGCCGTCCCTCGCTGATCCGTTGTAAGCGAGCAACTCGCAGCCGGAATCAGGTCCACCGCCGGACTGCTCGGCAGCAACGCAATGGTCGGTGTCGGGCCACCGTTGTTGTGTAAGCCCTTCGGATCCAGCCCGGCTCCCGGGGTTACGCCGTTTTGGTCGCCCGTGCTGGCGAACTGACACGTGTTGTCATCCGCAACGTTGTAGCCCAGCGACATACCCAACGGTTCACCGAAACAGTTACCGCCGCCGTTGTTGGCAAACAGCGTGCCGGTGAAAGTAAAACCCGGGAATGGGTTGCCATTGAAATAGCCGCCGCCAGTTTGGGCTGTGTTATTAGCAATAGTGCTGTTCTGGATCGCTAGCGGTATCGGGCCCCCCAGGATCCAGATGGCTCCGCCGAACACGGAAGCCACATTGCCGCTGAAGGTGCTGTTCGTAATGGCGCTTCCGAGTAAGTTCTGCTCGTAAAGACCTCCTCCATCATCACTAGCGCTATTATTCGAAACCGTACTGGCGGTCATTGTGAGCGACCACCCATTGTAGATACCGCCACCCTGGACTGCCGAATTGCCGTCCACAATGCTATCGGTCATCGTGAGTGCGTTGTCGGCCCAGATACCGCCGCCGATGGTTGCCGAATTGCCGGAGATCGTACTGCCTGCTATTGTGAGCGGTGCAACGCTCAGAATGCCCCCGCCGCTGGTGCCAGGGACAGTGTTGTTCCCGCTAATCGTACAATTCGCAACGTTTAGTGTCCCGGCGTTGAAGATTCCGGCACCGCCAAAATTAGCAGGTGACATTCCGTTTTCGACCGTGAAGCCGGACACACTGACCGTGGCGCCGGAAGCAATTTCGAAGACCCGAGTCGTATGATTGCCGCTGATGGCAAGCTGCGACGCCCCTGGACCGACGATCGTCAGGTCTTCACCGATGTAGAGCTCACCGCCCGTCAGCGTGATGGTTCCGGCCGCCTGAACCCGGATAGTGTCACCTGGGCTCGCGACTGCGATAGCGTCCCGCAGCGACCCAGGGCCGCTGTCACTAAGGCTGGTAACAGTCCAGGTCGCCGCGCCGGCTGTTTCTGCAAGGGCTAAGGTTGCAAAGCATACCGCCACGGCGGCGAAACAGCCAGACCGTCTGCGGTGCCTGAGAATCGAAGCAAGAGGGAGCGAAAGAAAGGTTTGCATAAGACGTTCCATCCGATATAGCGCAAGCGCCGCAAATCTCGTATCATTTTGCTTCCGTGCGAGCTAATTCTGGCAGTAACTGGTGGATTGTTTTCGTTTCGAGCCTCAGAAACGAGCTTCGGTCCTCCGATCCGCTGCTGAGGCAATGCCACGAATCATACGTCGGAATGCATTCACCTCTCTCGCACGTCGCGGCGGGACATCCGAATACCACCGACTGAAACGCCGGCGCGCTTTGCGAGCTGATTGCGGCGTCAATGGGAGACAACCCGAACGTCGTTGCGGGGAAGATCATGGAAGTGCCTGATAACGACCCCGATACTTGTTCTCAAGTCGTATGTGGCGAACGTGGTATTGACGAAATCGAGCACATCGTAATTTGCGGTGAAATCCGCGCAAGTCCGGCCACATTGTTCGTCGGAGTGTCAAAGATGGCAACGCTGTCAATCAAAGTTGCCGCACCCAGACCGGGGTACAGCGACGACGGCTGTGCCCGCGGAGTTGGCCAACACTCCAAATACCGGAGTGAAGACGTTATCGGTATCGCCAGTGAAGGTTATCGTGATCAGCGCGTTCGTAAACGTGCTCGAGCCCAGAGTGCCGGTGCCAATTATTTGCTCCGTATACATGATGGGGACGGCTTCGGCATTTCCGACGGTGCCGGGCAGGATCCCGAGGATGACAGTGAATGTCACGACACGGTACATGCGTCTCCTCCTTACCCAAGTGCTTGAAGGATCCTATTGCAAATCCGCCCAGTCTGATTGGGCATATAATCATCACGAGTACCTAAAGCGGTGTTCGGAGAAATGGAATGCGACTAGGGCTGCTGAACGGATCGTGCTGGCCTGTGATGTTTCTCCTGGCCGTACCAATAGTTGCTAAGGCGGATCTCATTAGAGATGGCGGATTCGAGAGCGCGAACCCGTCTTGCTACACGATGTTTGACGGGCCCATCTTGCAGAGGCCTGATTACACGCCCGGCCCGTGGATTGTGACGCAAGGGTTGACATGCATCCTAACGGGAGGCGGGCCGTTCGCGCACACTGGTACCAATTCCGCCGATATGGGTGGGAGTTTGGGGTTCAATCACCTCACTCAAACGATCAGCACGATACCGGGGCAGTCGTACGCCATCTCGTTCTGGCTTTCCGATCCGGTCGGCGGCAACACCTTTTCTGTTGAGCTTGGAACCGTGGCAGTGTTCGACGGCGTTACACCTCATACCGGAACGGGTGTCTGGGCTCCGTTCACTCTAGCCGTGATGGCGGATGCGAGCAACACCGACCTGACGTTTATTGCTAAAAATACCCAAAGCGCTCCCGGATTGGGTCGTATCTTGCTCGATGACGTCAGCGTTACTGCTAGTGTGCCGGAACCGGCGACTGCACTCCTGTCCATAGTGGCTTGGGGGGTACTCGGCGTTTTTCTGCGCTCTAGACGTCTGCGCGCTCTTTCGCAACATAGGTCTTGGATGAAGTAGCTTTAGCTGGCCCTGATCTGCACGGGCTTATTGAACGGCGCGCCTAAAACCTGGGACGCCGTCGGCCGCTTAAGGCCAGGCACTCCTGTAGAAGTCGTCACGAGCAGCGGGTCGAAATAGGCCAAGTAGTTTCCAACTCGGCTGAGAATCTCACTATCCGTACCAGCAGGGGCGAACACAACTTCGCGCGTTCCGACATCGTTCGTGTGACCTCCCCCACACGACAATCCCCGTCGCCGCAGGTGCCGGAATCGGCGCCGCGTTCCCCGCGTATCCTGTGATTTATCGGAAGTAGAAACGGGACAGGTACATGCTCAACCATGTATTTCAAGCGATAGCGCTTCTGCTATTGCCAGCTAACGCGCAAGCTTCGACGGCCCAGAACTCTTCAGAGCTGAAGACCGTCGAGGCTGTTAGTGCGTTCATGCAGACATATTACCTGCATCCCGAACCGAAGCGGATTGCAAATGTGATCGATGCCCAAAATCCAAGTGGATTCGTGTTGCCAAACAATGAATCTGTGCTCATCGGATTCTTCAGCGAAGTATTTGCTGCGAACCCGAACCTCGTTTCTGAATGGCAAGATCACATCGGGAAGCAGGATGGCCGGACCAAGGCGATCCTGGAAAGAGCCCTATCGGTAAGCACAACAGGCGGGCTGCTTAATAATAAAGGCACTCGCCCCAACTGAACGATGGCCGGTGGGCCGCCTTTTTCGCTGGCGGGAATCCCAAGTTTATCGACAAAACTATTGATCAGTTGCAGTATTGCGATGAACGAAACGACGAATCGCTTTTTTTGCGGGTGCGACCGCTAAATGGTCGCTTGCAAGCAACGCTCAAAATAACACTCTGGTTCGATCAGTGCTCGACACCGCAAAAGCTAATTCCACTGGGCGGAAGCAGGAATTGATTAATGAAGCGCTGGACCACACGATTCGAACGGAAAGAGCTAAGTTAGCGTTCGCGATCGAGTGTTAGCGTCACATGCGCCTGGCCGTTCGGACTCAACTCTGCGGCGGGCGCATTTGCGCGCGCGAGGATCAACTTTTTCAAAGCTTCGGGCGACCGATCGATGTCGGTCTCAGACCCGATGACGAAATACTTCCCGGGCGCGATCGGGTTGGTTGTGTAAGTGCCATATTGGTCCGTTTTGTCCCTGATCATTGTACCTGCCACGTCCGCTTCTGTGAACGGGCCATCCGGGATCAAAGCCACATCGTAGTCGGGCACAGGCTGACCGTTCTTATCCCTGACCGTGACATCTAGCGTGCCCCCATCCTTCGCAAGGACGATGCGCAGTTGATTGCCTAAACTGGCTCCAGCGTGCATGGGCTCGTGTAGAACGCTGCGGCCGCCGTAGGTGACGTCCTTGACATACGAGCCCGCAGGAACGTGGGTGACCACAACTTCGTAATCGTCGACAAGCAATTCAGGGAAAGCGAATTGCCCAGGCACGGCAGCCGTGGTCGATTGACGCTCGGGCATGAAGTTGATGCGGCCGATTGGCCGGAGCCAGAGTTTGAGTTCACCTGCTGAAGGCGGCGCCGGCGGCTCGCCTGCCCAAGCGACTTCACCGTCGATGGCAACGCGCGAATGGCTCACGATTTTCATTTTGTGGACGTCTTTGTCTCCGATCTCAATGGTTTCTGAACCGAAGAACATCCTGCCCTTCGTGCCGTTGTCAGGCGGTACCTGGAAAGCCATCATCCGGTAGGAGCCAGGGTGCAGACCGCAGATTCTGAACGTGCCGTTAGGAGCGGCCGTGCCGTGGGAAGGAAAGAGCGTCATTCCGCCTCCATCTACCGTTCCACTGATCGGTTCGGTTGGCGCGAGGAAGAACTGCAGCGGCGCCGGGCCCGAGTCCGTCGCCAGAACGCCATCCATGCAGTAGGAGAGGGAACGGCTCAAGGCGAAGTCAGCGCTTTCGCGGCGTTCGCCTGGGGTAAGAACCATCACCTGCGCCCCAGAAACCGAGTCGCTGACGGGAAACCAAGTTTCACGGTAGACTTTCTTGCGCAGCTTTGGCTCTTCCGGAGCCTTCGAACCTGCATCAATCTGCATAGGCAAGGTATTGGCTTCGATCAAGTAACCTCGGCCCGGGCGCACGCGTTTGAACACATAAGCGCCCTGATCGTCGGTCTTGGCGAAGTCAACCACGATGTAGCGAAGCGCGCCCACCTGATACTCTGGCGCGACCAGGAAAACGGAGACGTCCGGCATAGGCTCACCGTCCGCATTCAGAATTTTCCCGGAGATCGAGGCATTCGGGGAAACGCGGAAGTCGACCGTTACGTTCTCTCCTTGCGACAGCCGCACCGTCTTTTGTGCATACGCGGGATAAGTGGTGAGCGTGTAGGTCCCGGCATTGAGATTGGCGATTTTGAAATGACCATCGCCGTCGGACTCAGCGGAAATACCACCGCTCCCGGAAACGAAAATTCTCGCGCCGGGCATTGGTTTACCGTCCGTGCTGGCAACAATCCTACCGGAGATCGAACCCTTCTTAGGAGGATCATCCGCCCCTGAGAGCGTTCCGAGGAACAGCCCCGCGACAAGCAACAATCGAATCACTTCTGCGCAGTCTCCTTCACAAACTTCACGTCGCTGGCTTTGCCGGATTCTACTGCGATATCCTGGGCGCCCAGCTTGGACGTCAACCGGTAGTGGCCGGGTTTCAAACCCGTGTACGTGAACTGGCCATTGTGCTGTTTGAATACGAATTCAAGTAAGCGAGAACCGTCGGACGGCAAGACAGTCACGGTGTGCCATTGGTCCGGCTCAGCAACGATTCGGAGCGAGCCGGCGCTGACGTCGGCAACCGTAACTGCTTCATTCTTCGGCCCGGTCGTGAGGTCCAGGATCGGGTCTCCCACCGGGGCGCACTCGGCTCTGCCGCGGCCTGCAGTGACACGGTATCGCGCCGGAGCCAGATCGCGCAGCGGCATCGGATGCTCCAGTGTTAAAGTCGCGTAGCGGTCCAGGACGGCGGCCCAGTCTTCGAGCGGCGCGGGATGAAGTTCAACCGACTTGCAACCCTCAGACGCTCCCATAGTTCGCATCACCAGAGAGGCTGCCAAACCGGGTTGGACGGGGATCGTCAGGTTATCCAAGTCCGACTCGACTGTGATTTGCGTCCGGCCGAACAATGGCTCATCTCCGATAATCGAACCACCGGCGGCGCGCCCATTGGACGGGCCGGAGACAAGCGCATTGTAAGTTCCGGGCGGGACACCTTGCAGCGAAAAGTTACCATTAGCATCCGTGATCGTAACTGCGGTCGCGAAGCCAAGCTTATCGACAGAGGACAGGACGATCCAGAATTCCGCGCCTTGTCGCGCGTCCGGAATGCTTCCACTTACTCGATAAACAGACCCTGGGGAGATGACGAAATCGACGCCGCGAATGTCATCGCCGCCGGCAACGTGTAGCACCTGCGATTCCGAGGCGGGCGGATACACCATCACACCTGAACCCAAAGGCCCCGGTTTGGTATCTCCGCTAAATATAACGGCAGCGGACGAAGCTCCGTACGTCAGGACGATTCGATACTGTCCCGGTTTCAAGTTGTAGAGACGATACGTGCCATCGGATGCAGTCCTGGCCTGTTTGAGCCGTTCGCCCCTCGATTCAGCGCCACTCGAAACGGCATAGACTGCAGCATTTGCGACCGGATCGCCAGTGGGGCCCGTCACCCGGCCGGATACAACGCCGAAACGGATCATGCTCGCGACAAAGGGTGCAATGCCTCCTTCAGTCCATTGCAAAGATAAGTCCGTGGGGATGTAGCTGGGCTTGCTAAGCGCCAAGTGATATAGACCGGCGCTGAGGTCCGGCATTGCAAACCCTCCGTTCGAGTCCGTCTCTATCTCCGCTAGCACGTGCGCATCGGCACCACGTGTCAGCTCGATTTCCACTTCCCGCAACGGCTCACCCTTGCCGTCTACAACTTGTCCCAATGCTGAGCCCGTGGCCGGCTGCATCGAGAGCACGAAGAGCGCAAGCACAAGTCGCATCGCGAGCAGAATATCACTGCCGCTTTCGCGTCGAAAACTCCGATTGGGACAGGAGTACAGATTCCTGGATTGAAGTTCTCCAGCGGGACAACTCGTCATGCTCGAACGAGCGCTCGCACAGGTAGGCCTGGAGTAATAAGGAGTCCAACATCCCGAATCAGAACGCCGGCTACGGGTGATTCCGAATGGTCCTAAACAAAATTCTGTGACTTAAGGCCGATATGCACCTGTGTGGGTCTCTATGACAGGACGTTGGTCCGCCCAAGCCGAACCCTGAGCTTCGGACTGCTGCTCTACGTCTCCAGCTTCGCAGGGACACTCGGGGCTTTCGATCAAAAGCAACTACCTGTACTGCACACGGCTAAAGAGATCCGGCAGCTTACGCACGGGGAAGCGGATCGGGGCTATCCGGTCGAGCTTGTCGCGGTAGTCAACTTGTTCGATCCACGCGGCCATTTGTTCGTTCAAGATTCCACGGCAGGTATTTACATCAAACCTGTAATGGTACCCGGGATATCTTACCGACCTGGAGACTTGATTCGAGTCAGCGGGATCACCGCGGCCGGTGGATTCGCACCCATTATTGATCGCCCCCATATTCAGGTAATTGGCAAAGCGAAGCTCCCTAAAGCTTCCGATTCTAATCTCGACAGGCTTCTGAGCGGGGTGGACGATGGTCAGTGGGTCGGGGTTACGGGGATCGTTAGAGCCGCCCTCGAGGAAGGGGGTCGCTCCCGGTTGGATGTAGTTTCGGGGAACGTCCGATTCAGCGTATACTTTTCGGCCCTCCAGCCAGGCGTGGAGAAGCTAGTCGATTCGAAGGTGCACGTCTACGGAGCATGCGCGCCTCATTTTAATGGAAACCGGCAGTTGATGGGCTTTCAAATGATGACGCCCGATCTCACCTACTTAAAGGTGATGGACCCGGCGCCCGTACAACCCTTCTTGCTCCCGGTTCAGCCGATTGGTTATGTTCTGCAGTTTTCGCCGGACATTAACCCTGGGCATCGCGTTCATGTGCGCGGAGTCGTCACACTGAAATGGCCGGGACGGTTAGCATTCATTCAAGATGCCACTGCCGGTATCTCGTTGCAGGGGAACAGCATACCGGATGTACCGGTGGGCAAGCTCGTCGATGCCGTTGGATTCCCGGCTGCGAACGAATTCTCCGTTTCCTTGCAAGATGCGGACATCAGACTGGCAAGCTCGCAAGCTCCGTTTGAATTACGACCAGAAAACGTAGGTACAAGCCGTGGTGCCTTGGGCGATTCTCCGACCCTTTTGTCCGCGGCGCCCAAAGTACAACCGGTCTCTATAACCACCGAACAAGCGCTGCACGGGAAGCACGAGGCTGAGTTGATCGGGATGAAGGGGAAGCTACTCAGCCATCTCGCGCAGGGTGGTGATGAAATTTTGGAGTTGTCGTCCGGCAGTGCTGTTTTTCAAGCTCTATTACCGGAGGCAATGGGCGGTGACAAAATCGCCTCGATTCCCGAAAACTCCACGGTGGAACTGAAAGGCATTGCTCAGATCAAGACTGCCAACGGCTTCTATTACACGCCGACCGCGTTCCAGATTCTGTTGCGCTCCGCGGACGATTTGAAGGTCCTGGAAAGGCCTTCATGGTGGACAGCGAGCCACACTCTGTACGTGTTGCTTTGTGCAGTCAGCGGAATTCTGATTGTGCTCTCCTGGGTCGCGGTACTCAGAAGAAGGGTGCGGCATCAAACGGAGGTGATTCGCGAGCAACTGAAGGACGCGAGCGCGCTGAAAGCAGCGGCAGAGGCGGCAAGCCTCGCCAAAAGCCTGTTCTTGGCCAACATGAGCCACGAGATCCGCACGCCCATGAATGGCATTTTGGGAATGACGGAACTGGTCCTCGACACAGACCTGACGGTCGAACAGCGTGATTGTCTGTCGATGGTGAAGTCCTCCGGGGACGCATTGCTTACGGTGATCAACGACGTTCTCGATTTTTCAAAAATCGAGGCCGGCAAACTCGATCTTGACCCCGTTCCTTTCGATCTCTACGACACCGTTGTCGACGCGCTGCGCTGCATTGCGATGGCGGCTCACGACAAGGGGCTTGAACTCGTTTACGAAATGGACGAAGACGTGCCTGCTCAGATGGTCGGAGATCCGGGCCGCTTACGGCAAATCATTTTGAATCTGACCGGCAACGCCGTCAAGTTTACGGCCCAAGGCGAGGTAGCCTTGCGCGTGGCGAAAGTCGGCAACACGCTAGCGGGTACGGAGTTGCATTTTAGCGTACGTGACACCGGCATCGGCATTGCTCCAGAAAAGCAGGAAGCCGTGTTTGGCGCGTTCGCTCAGGCTGACGCCTCAACAACGCGGCAGTATGGCGGCACTGGTTTGGGGCTTTCGATCTCGAAACAATTGGTCGCGCTGATGGGCGGCCGCATCTGGTTGGAAACTGAATTACGAAAAGGAACAACGTTCCATTTCACGGCGATTTTCGGATCGGTGGCCGAAAAAGCGGTGGCCGAAGCGGAACTTCCGGATCTTTGCCCGCAGGATTTGAATGTATTGATCGTGGACGACAATGCCACGAATCGCCGCCTTCTGGAAGTCCTAATGAGGAACTGGGGGATAAAACACCGTACCGCCCACAGCGGCGCTGACGCCCTGCGTCTATTTGAAGAAGAGGCTTTTTCGCTGGTCCTACTGGACGTTCAAATGCCGGAGATGAGCGGCTTCGGACTGGCCGCCAAAATTCGCGAGCGCTGGCCGGTGTCGGAAGTGAGGATCGCGATTCTCACGTCGGTCGGCATGCGGGGCGATGCCTCACTCTGCCGCCAGCTCGGCATTGAATGCTATCTTGCTAAACCCCTCAAGAGTTCCGAGTTGTTCGCGGCGATCAGGCAGCTGTGCGTTGGTCCTCAAAGCACGGAAGAGCTGATTACCCGGCACACCTTACGGAAGGAATGGGATGTCCCCCGCGGCGCCACTCCGCTGCGAATACTTGTAGCCGAAGACAACCGCGTCAACCAAGTGCTGGCCCGCCGCATTCTCGAAAAGGAAGGGCACGCCGTCACCATCGCCGCCGACGGACGCGAAGCCGTTCAGGCTTTTGAGCAGGATAGCTTTGACCTTATCCTCATGGACATTCATATGCCCGACATGGACGGGTTTCAGGCCACGCAAGCTATTCGTCACCGGGAATCCAAGGATCGCAGGATTCCGATTATCGCTTTAACCGCTAACGCGATGTCCGGCGACAGGGAGAAATGCCTCGCTTCTGGAATGGACGGGTTCATTTCAAAGCCGATTAAGGTTGCCGAGCTTTCCGATGCGATTTTTGTTCTGAGCAAACGCGTGCTGGACCCCGACCTTTCGATACAGGTCTAGCCGGCGATGGTTCAGACCGGCTGCTCCAAATATATTGGACGCCCATACGGAAGGCTTGTGGGCGTGCTCAGACCGCGACGCGTTGTGGGCGATTGAATCCCTGGGTGTTGATCGAGTAATTACAACTCTCTACGCTGTCCGAAGCAAACAGGCCATGCGCGTTCGCGGAAATTCAACGTTCAACATTCCGTCCGCTACCGCGGCGCGGATGCCGAGATTCGCGGGATAGAGGAGTTGAACGCTGCCACCCTTCCAAGGTATCTGCGTTGTCGCGGGACCGTCGATCCGCCAAACAGCCACGAACGCGTGCTCAGAAGAACGCATCCCCAATGACAACGGCATCTGCGGGTTCGTGACGTCCGATGTACCGAGCGGATAGAACGGCGTCGCCGATGCGATGTATCTGCGAACGACTTCCTTGTAGACTCGCACACCCTCGACAACCTGCGCCCACGCTTCCGGCAAGAGCGAATCCAGTGCGCCGCTTTGGTGAATACGGCACAACATGGCGGTGACCATATTGAAGCTGGCTTGATCAGCGTCCGACTTGGCGAGCGGATAAGACCAGATCGCTAGTTGCTCCGGCAAAACCGCCGCCGACGCGCCGACTAGAATTGCAGGGAGTTTCAAATAGTCTTCCTGATCCGTCATGGACTGGAGCTGTAGGCGGCTGAGCATCGCGTAATCCATTCGCCCGCCTCCGCTGCCGCAGTTTTCGATCACGAGGTCAGGGTAGCGTGTCACGATAGCTTCCAACCACGCCAGGTGTGCGCGGTTGTGCTCGAGCAAGCCTTGTCCAACGCTATCGGCGTTGAGTTCGGTTCCTTGTAGCGAGTCTACGTTGTAATCCATTTTGATGTAGCCGACGCCGTAGTCGTTCACAAGCCTCGCCATCACCTGGTCCAGATAGCTCCTGACTTCAGGATTGCGAAAATCGAGCAGCAGACGCGAATTCTTCAGGACACGCTTGCCATGGCGGATGAAGAACCAGCTATCGGGTTTCTGGGCGAGCGACGATTTTGGACCGGCGACTTCCGGTTCGAGCCATAATCCAGGAATCATTCCTTCCTGCCGGATGCGATCGAGCAATGACTTTAGGCCGTGCGGCCAGCGCGAGCCGGACGGCTGCCAGGAACCGAGCGTCTGGCTCCAATCCTCGTGGAGATCGGCATACCAACCGGCGTCGATGACATAGTATTCGCAACCGGCTTTGGCCGCAGCCGCAATCATGGGCAATTCCTTGTCTTCAGTCGGATTGCCCCACAAACAGTTCATGTAGTCGTTAAAGATGACCGCACAACGCGAAGTGTTCGCGCGCGGCTTTTCACAGGCGATCCGCCGATACCGCGTCAAGGCCGCGACCGCTTCGCTGAATCCTCCTTGTACGCAGCCGATTGCAACAGGAACAGTCACATAGGTTTCCCCAGGACTCAAACGTTTCCAAGCCTGCGAGTGCAGATCGTCCGGACCGCCCAGATACGCGTACACATCATCGGCATTGTTGCTCCGGGCCGAGACGTTGGAGATCTCCCAATACCACGACCCACTGTGCTCGATCTGCCAGAACCAGGTGAGGCCGAACCTGGCGTTCTCCGCCATGGCCATGGGCAGATAACGCTCTGTCGACCAGGTACCGGTGCTTCCTGCGCGCGCTTCCGACCAACTGGTCCGCTCATTTTCAACGAACCCCATCTCCGACGGCCGCAGTGTGTGCCACTGGCCCTCTGCCATCCAGCTATTGAATGCGATGTGAATCCGCAAGTCGCGGTCATAATCGCGCGGCGAGGCCAGCCCATGCAACATGGCGGAACTCAAGAAGTCGATGCCGACGGGCGATGTTCCCGTGTTGGTGACGCGCACATAACGGCGCACCACTGGAGCGCCATTAAACGCCTCGTAGACCGACTCAACCTTCAGGTTCAAGACGGGATCGGTGTGCGTGCAGACCAGACGGTTGCCGCCTTCATGATGCTCTTCACGGTAGCCGGCGAACAACAAACGTGCGCCAGGCTGCCCCACACCCGACTTCATCCCTGGGTCAGGCGAATTTTCACCGCTGCACTGAATTGCGACTTCAACTCCCGAAGAATCGATCGGAAGCGATGACGTACTCGTAGGCGCCAGACATTTTTGCCGCAACTTGCCTGCTCTTACGTCGAACGAGAAAGTCAGGTCATTGACGCTCCATTGAAACGGTCCGGCGGGGGGCGACGCTGAGAGCGGCGTAAAAGACGATAGGGCCGCCATGCTGCTAGATGCGAGAAACTTTCTTCGAGTTATGGGCATTATCCGATGTGAAGCGTTCCGTCCAGCATAACTGGCTTACCGGGCTCGATCTTGATCGTGGCGGAATGATCGCCATAGCGGACTCGATAGCGGATGATGTGGTCCGCCTTAAGCGTGAGCGACGTAAGCCGGCCGTTTTTCCACTCCACGTCCAACTTGCCTCCACCACGAACGCGCACGCCGTTGAGAGTACCGTTCGGCCATTGCGGCGGCAGTGCGGGCAGGATATCGATCTGAGTTTCGGTGCTCTGCACGAGCATCTCGGTAATGGCCGCTGGGCCTCCCAGATTGCCATCGATCTGAAAAGGCGGGCAGAGATCGAACATGTCCGGGAGTGTGTTTTTCGTGATCAGGAGCTTGAGATTGTTGTAGGCATGTTCCGGATTTCGTAGGCGAGCCCAAAGAGCTGTCCGCCACACTTCGGACCAACCTGTGCCGCCATCGCCACGCAGTTCAAGCGTCTTTTGCGCCGCAGACGCAAACGTCGGAGTGGCATCCAGGCTGATATCGTGTCCAGGATAAACCGAGTACAGATGAGAGACGTGCCGGTGCGTGGGCTCGACCTCAGCATAATCCTCGATCCATTCCTGTAACTGCCCACGCTTGCCGATCTGCAAGGGCGGGAGCCGTTTTCCGGTTTGATCAAGCTTGGCGCGAAATTCTGCATCTACGCCGAGCACTTCGGCAGCGCGGCGGCAGTTTTCAAAGAGCTCGCGCGTAAGCTCGATGTCCATCGTGGGCGCGTAGGTCAGATGCTCACCTTTGCCGTTCAACAGATATTCGTTTTCGGGCGATGTCGAAGGGTTGGTGACCAGTCGCCCAGCGAACGGGGTTCCTTGCGGGGCCTCCACCAGAAAGCTCAATAGGAACTGCGCGGCTTCTTTCATCGCCGGGTACGCGTCCCGCCGTAGAAATTCCTTATCGCCGCTGAATTCGTAGTGGTCCCACATCTGATTGGCCAGCCACGCCTCACCCATTGGCCAAATTCCCCACGGGCCATCTACGGGTGTTGTTGCGCGCCAAAGATCCGTGTTGTGATGTAGCACCCATCCCTTGCTGTGGTAAGTAACTCGCGCCGTTTCGGCCCCAGTCACACGGAGGTCGCGAATCAAACCCCAAAGTGGCTGCGCAGTTTCCCAGAGATCGCCGGAATCGGCATCCCAGTAGTTCATCTCGAGGTTGATATTTGTCGTCCACTTACTGCTCCAGGGCGGCGACAATTGCTGGTTCCAGATTCCCTGCAGATTTGCAGGTTGGCCCCCAGGCCGCGACGACGAAATCAATAGGTAACGCCCGAACTCAAAGTAC
Organism: uncultured Acidobacteriaceae bacterium; assembly: GCA_963795905.1. Taxonomy (GTDB): domain Bacteria; phylum Acidobacteriota; class Terriglobia; order Bryobacterales; family Bryobacteraceae; genus Bog-105. Next base: position 37,244 of record CAWCJG010000010.1, read on the forward strand.
AGGGCAAGCAGGGAGGGATCATCGGTTTCCCCAAAATGCTGTATACGGCTGTCGGTGGTCGCACTCGCATGGTCCTCGCCCAAACGCAACCGGACTCGTGCAAACAGGTTTTGGAAATCCTGCAAATGCCGCTTCCTCAACTCGTCGTACGTTCGCTTCCTGGCGGCCTGAACATAGGCTCGCGCCGCCGCCAAAGCATCTCCGTTGATGTCGCGGTAATTGACGAAGCTGGTCGCGTTGCTGAAGAGAAGAGTGACCGCATCGGCGCCGCTGACCTCCAACTTTCCGCCATTGCTGTTGACGGAACCGCCTTCGGCAGCCACATTCAAAATTGCCGCGAAGCGCATGCCGGGTTGGTCCCAGGAACCAGTCCAACTGCGCGGCGAGTTCTGCCTGGGCGGGATTTGACCCGTCAATTGCAGCGTGTCTTTTGCGGTGCTCTCAACCTGATAGCCGGCTTGCGGAGAATCAATGGCCAGCGTGAAACTGAGTTTGCCTGGCTCACTGGCCGAAATTCGAACTACAAGAACCTGGTCGGGATAGGAGATGAAGGCTTCGCGCCGGAAGGTCGTCGAGCCTACCGTGTAGGCCGTCTCCGCCGTCGCCTCGTCGAGTTTGAGGTCGCGGCGATAGTCAGTCGCTTGTTCGTGACCTGTGAAGTGTAAATGGATATCGCAGAATGGCTGATAGGGCATCAGCAACTTGGGGTCGCCCATCATCGTCGCGGAGAGCTTTTCGGCCTCGTCCACCTTGCCCGCGAAGATCAACTGCCGAATCTCATCGAGGTGTTCGTACGCCCGCGGATCCACGTAATCGTGCGGACCTCCGCCCCAAAGCGTGTCTTCATTGATTTGGAAACGCTCGTCCACGGTTCCGCCAAATACCATTGCGCCGATACGCCCATTGCCGAGCGGTAATGCCTCAGTCCATTTCTGAGCGGGCTTGTCGTACTGCAGCGTTAGATCGTTGCCCGATGCAGCGGCCCTCAGTGGCAATAGAGTTACCGCAAGCCACGCGATTCGCAATCGGAATTTCATTTCTCTTTGTTCCCGGAGTCAGATCGGCAGCGCGCCGGATCAGTAGTTCACAAGTGCTCCGGCGCCTGAACACGCAATTCGGATCCATCATAGATCACATCGGAATCGGCGGTCGCGGTACGTTCTGCCCCAATACCCGCCTGGGCTCGGACCCATACGATATGAAAGCGCTTTGAAGCATCCATTCCCTTGAAAGCGCCTATGCGTTTCCCCATCGTCAGCGTCCGCGAGGCCTGGTTCCACTGAACAGGAATCACAGAGAATTCTCCCTTTTCATATCCGTAGCCATCGCCGCGATCTTCGTAGAGGGCGAAAGAACCATTTGCGCCCGGATAAATGCGCAGTTCGATCTCGTTCTCCCCTTCCATTGCGTCCTGCTTCACGTTCGCCAATGGTACGATTGCTCCCGCTCGCACATACAGCGGGATTCGATCTAGCGGAGCCGCCGACTCAACTGTATCGCCGCCCGAAAGCTTCTGCCCGGTCCAGAAATCGATCCAGGAGGTTCCTTTCGGGAGGTAGACAGACCTGCTTTCAGCGCCTGCTTCAATCACCGGGTTCACCAGAATGCTCGGCCCAAACATAAACTGATCGGCAATGTCCAACACATGGCGGTCCGCTGCGAAGTCCAGCGGCAGCGCTCGCATGACGTTTCCACCGGAATGGGTAACTTGCCACGCCGACGAATAAATATAGGGAAGTAGCCGATACCGCAGGTCGTCATACTTCAGAAGCGCCTTTTCGGTATCGGTGCCGAACTTCCACATTTCCGTTTCACTTTTGTAGCCGTGTATTCGAAACAGCGGGCAGAAGCTGCCGTACTCAAACCACCGGATGAGTAACTCGTGGTAAGCATCCGACGCGTATTGGTCCCGGGGTCGAAAGAAACCGCCGATATCAGTTGTCCAGTACGGAAGTCCGGACATTGTGAAGCTAAGTCCACCTGCGATCTGGCGGCGCAAGCTCTCCCAAGTGCCTGCGATGTCCCCTGACCAGGACGCTGCACTGTTGCGCTGTTGGCCCGCAAACGCCGACCTCGTCAGAATGACAACTCGCCTGTTTTCATCCGCGCTGCGCTGACCGGAATAGACGGCGTCCGTCACATATAGCGGATACGCGTTCAGAACATCGTCGCCGGCCCCCAGATATGTTTTCTTTCCCTCCAATGGGTCACCTTCCGGCTCTGTTGCATCCAGCCACCACGCGTCCACCCCGATATCAAACAGGTTGTTCTTCATCGTCGTCCAGAACAGCTTTTGCGCCGCAGGGTTAAAGGCGTCCATCCATGGTGTGCCGGGAACCAGAAGCGACTTTGCAGCCATCGCCTTGTAGATATCAGTCTCTTCGCCGAACTTTGACCAGACGGACAAGGCGAAGTGAATGTTCTCTGTGTGAAGCTTTGAAAGCATCTCGGCCGGCTGCGGATAATTTTCATCGAAGCGCATTGCATTCCAGCCGTACTTTCCCCAATACTGCCAGTCCTGCACCATGACGTCTACCGGAATGTGACGGTCGCGGAACTCGGTCGCAACCTCCAAAATCTGTTGCTGGCTCGAATAGCGCTCGCGGCATTGCCAGAAGCCATACGCCCACTTCGGGAATAGCGGTGCCTCTCCTGTCGCTTCCCGGTATTCGGCCACGACGCCGTTCAGATCCGGACCGTAGAAGAGATAATAATCAATCGCGTGACCCGCCGAAGAAACGAACTGCGTTGTATTGGACGGTTTGCGTACGTACACGCGGACGCCCGTGCGGCCTCCTGCCGCTTTGATTTTGCAGTTGGTGTTAGCAGGAAGATCAATTTTGCCGCCTGCCGAGTTTGGTACCCACATGTTCTGGATATTGATAAGGTGCGTGTCATTCACATCCAGGGTGAGGCGCTGATGTAAATCGCTCACGATGAGAAACCCGTACGTTCCCGCAGCTCCGGTTTGAAATGTGCCTTCCCCTGTTTGCGCGTCGATTGGAATCTCCTGCTCCGCCGGATCGTAATCCGTCAAAGATGGGTTATTCCATAACAAGCCGTAACCTTTGCTCGAGAGCAGAAACGGCACGGAAATATTGGTATTCGCTTGTTGGAGGCGAACGGGTATGCCTTTGACGTCGAGCCAGCCCTCCTGGTGCTGTCCCAGCCCGTAGAGTGCTTCATCATCGCCCGCAACGAATGTTTGCCCTACTTTCCATTCGTGTTCGCCCAGGATTTCCGTGGGCTCCAAGGCTTTCCCATCTTCCGCTTCTCGCAGGACAGTCTGCCCGGAGTGGTCGGCGAATGCGATTGTCCCGTTAGCGCGCGCGATCTTCACCTGCATCTTGCCGGTGTCGATGATGGCGGTGTCTCCGGATTCCGTATAACGGAACGAAACAGGATCCCATCGATGAATCACTACCGGAACGAGTTGCTTGGGGATTTCGCTCGACGGGCTGACCGAGACGTGGATAATCGCCGGCGTGCACACTTCCACCCGCATGATGCCGGTGGAAAGCGTGAGCGTAACGCCGCGCGCGTCCTTAGTGACTGATTTAACTTGATACCTGCCGTTTGCGAAGGCAGCGCCCGCTGCGACAAGACAAAGCGCCAACGGGCAGAGTCGTCTCAATCGGGAATGAAGAATCTGCATTTAGCTCCGCGTACCACCTTCGAATCTGTAGCTCGCATGTTTATCGAACCTTTGTCTTTGCATCTTTAATCGCTGCCAACTGCGGGATCTTCGGGCGCAGTTTGAGCGCCTCCCTATCGCGACGGGCGGCAGTATGAAAATCGTGTTGAATTAGTGTTTGAAACGACGAGGGCGCAGGTGCTGCGCGCTGGCCGCCTCAATAACGGCCAGCGCGCGCATTAGCAATCCAGACGCTTCACCAGTACAGTTTCAGCGCCATTTGAACATCTCTCGCCGGGTATGCTCCTGTTATTGTTCCGAAGCCCGGAGAGCCGAACGTCTGATTAGGAGCATATAGGTTCACACGGTTGAATGCGTTGAACATTTCCGCCCGGAGCTGCAGCTTCGCGACCTCCCCGAAATTCCACCATTTCTGGATTCCGAGGTCCCAATTCGCCAGGCCAGGCGACCGAAGGTAGGACATATATCGCGGTGCATTCCCGAAGGTGTATGCGGCGGGCTGGGCGAACGCCTGCGTGTTGAACCACTCATATATGGTCGGGTTACTTATGTTGGGGTTTGCGGTTACGTTCGGACGCTGACCGCAACCAAAGGATCCGCATGCGTTATTATCAGTCGTACCGATCGACAGAGGAAAGCCGTCCTTGAACGTGGTGATTCCGGTAACCTGCCAGCCGCCCAGGATTGCATCGGATACGGCGCCCATATTGCCGCCGACCGCCTTGCCTTTGCCGATGGGAAGTTCATAGATATAACTCACAACCAAACTTCGCGGAATGTCATTCCCATCAATCGACTTATCCAGAGCAAGATTGTAATTGTCGCGGAAGAAGCTTGATCCCGTTTCCGCCCAAGAGTTCGAACCTTCTGTATCGTCTATAAACTTGGACCAGGTATAGGAGGCAAGGATGCTCAATCCTTTGCTGAAGCGGTGCGTATAGGTCAGCTCAAGCGCATTGTAATGCGAGAATCCCCCCGGCGTCTGAGAGTCGTTGACGCTGCAAAATTCAGGATACGGTAACAAAAGCTGGCCGTATGGAACCGTAGGTTGGTTCAGGCCGCAACCGCTGTTGGTGATGTGGCCATAAAACGGATTTGCGACCGGATTGAGGAGTTGATTCCCAAGTGAAAGGTATTGCGTTCCAAGTTGGTCGTAATTGACTCCGGATGTTAGAATCTTCACCCCATGGTTGCCGACATAGCTGATGTCAATCATGTCATTGGTTGTGACCGCATACTGTGCATCAAACATCCATTGCTCCATGTAAGGCGTCGGGCGCGAGTTCTCTACCGCACTGGTCGAGAGACCCACGTTCGTCAACCCACCCAGCGCGTTGCCGGTTACCGGCAGAATGCCAGAAGGGAATGGATTGCTTAAGGTATTGAATGGGGTAACACCGTTGAGAGTCGCGTCGAGCGGTGTCGACTGTGAGTAGCCGGGATTAGGGCCGCCACCGAAATATCCGGGCGTATAGAAGATGCCGTATCCTGCACGCATAACTAAATGATTCGTGAGCTGATACGCCAAACCAATACGCGGAGCGAAATTGAGGTAACTGGTGTTATAAAGTCCGGTTCGGTTTCCGTCGCCGTTGTAAACCACCTCACCGTGAACCGTTTCGCCAATAGCCTGACTGATAGGATTGACCGCGCTGTAATCGAAGTAGCTTTGCCCGTTATGGCGCTCCGTGGGAGCGGTCTGGATCTCATATCGCAGCCCGAGATTCAGTGTCAATTTCGACGTCGCCTTCCAGTCGTCCTGCAAGTAGGCGCCATAGTAATGTTTCGAATTGAGCGGATACGCTGCAATCCCGGTGGATCCGCTGTTCGCTGTTCCCAGTAGCAGCGATGCAACCCCGTAGCCGGTGCTCGCCGTTGGATTGATTGGATCGGGACCTGCACTGAAGCTTGGGGAGAAGGTAAACGTAGTAGGCGTTATTCGGCCTCCACCTGTTTGCAAAACCACTCCCATGAACCCCATCGAAAGATTATGTGCACCTATCACCTTGCTGACATCCACCGAGTACGTGCCGTCATTGCGAGGAAAAGCGCCTTCGCCTGAGCCGTTCTGTGGCCCCAACCCCGTAGCTCCAGTCGTCGTGATCACTGGAAACTGATTCGAAATCCCGTCGAGAACGGATGGCAGCCCGAGGGTAGACGGCTTGAATGGATAACCCTGGACCACGTTACCTTCCACCCAGCGGTCAAGTCCCAAATTCGCGCTCAAAATAGTGGTCGGGTTGAATACATGACTAAATCCGAGCCCGACGCTCCAGCGGTTGTTTGGGTTGTGGCCTCCAGGCCCGGCGGGCGAATTCCCATAAAAATCTCCTGTCACTTGCTTGAACTCGTCCTTATATGAGTAGCGCCCGAATAAACGACTGCTGTCGCTTATGTTGTGATCGATTCGTACCGTATACTCGTCGGAGGCGGCAGGCGCGGCGCCGATAGCACTGAAATTATTCACCAAACCGGGCGAAGTTGGACTGGGGAAGTAGCCGGCTAGGTTTTTGGAAACAGAAGGGATCAAGGATGCGGGAATCATGTTTCCGGAAAAGGGGTCTCGTATGTAGCTGGTCTGCGTAGCAACCAATCCGGTAACTGGATCGACTTGCCCGGCGGTAATTTGGCGCGTGGAAAACGGATTGTAGATCTGCCCGCTCAAGATTGGGCGGCCGAGCGCGTCTGTGCCGACTTGGGGTCCCAACAACGCTGAGAAATCTCCTGATTTCATCGCGGCCGTTGGTGTTGTGCTGACGTAGGTCAGCGGTGTGGCTTGGCGAAGCCCTTCATAACCTCCAAAGATGAATGTCTTGTTCCGCTGTTTGTACAGTCCGGGTATATATAGCGGCCCCCCAGCAAAGATCCCAAACTGGTTGCGCTCAAAATGCGGTCGCGGCAGGCCGTTCAGATTGCTGAAGAAGTTATTGGCGTCCAGATCGCTGTTTCTGAGGAACTCGAATGCGTCTCCATGGAAGCTGGAAGTACCCGACTTGGTGACAATATTGACAACGTTTCCGGAACTCCATCCGTATTGCGCTGTGAAAGCGTTTTGTTGGACCTTCATTTCCTGAACATCGTCGACCGAGGGAACATAGATGACGCCTCCCCAATCCCCGGCAGTGGTCCAGGCGCCATCCAGCAGAAACGCCGTCGTTCCAAAATAGGCCCCTCCAAAATTCATGAATGAAATGTCTTGATCGGCGGTGTCTTGCGACCCTGGAGATTCCACAACCTGATATTGCGAGCTATTGTTCACTGAGGAATTCAGCAGGACGAACCCAAACGCGTTGCGCAGGTTCAAAGGAAGCTGTTGTACTTGTTGCTGGTTTACGTCGGCCGCAAGGTTGGCGTTATCGGTGGTCAGCAAGGGTGCTTCGGCCGAGACAGTGACGGCCTGATTTACCTCGCCCACTGTGAGCGTCACGTCCTGGTCAGCCGCTTGGCCAAGGGACAGCGCAATTCCCTGCTGGACATACTTGCTGAATCCCGGGTGTTCCGCCGTCAGCACGTATGTTCCGGGCGCGACCAGCGTAAAGGTGTATCGCCCGGAATTGTCCGTTGTAAATTTGCGCGTCGTCCCGTTGGAGGGACTACTTAAAGTTACCTGGGCACCCGGCACCGCGCCTCCTGAAGGGTCGTGAACGATTCCGGACAGGGAGGCGCTAAACGCCTGCGATTGGGCGTACGTCCGCTGCGCGCACCAGAAGCAGCAGAGAAGTGCTACGAGAGCAGCCTGCAGCCACAAACCTGAGTGTCGGCCGTAAGGCGCACGCCTCGGCGCGCTTTGATTTCTGCGTCCACCGTAACTGAAAGTACGCACCTGAATTGGCATGCCTCACCCTACGGCAGATTTCGAATTTTCAGCAGGTGCTTGACGGTAGCGTTCGGCGTACCGGTTTCCTTTCAAATATTTGCCGGGCCGTTACACCGGAGGTAAACTACCTTGAAGGGTCCGTTACCCTTGAATGGAACGTTACCAGCCGGCGAAGAACGCGACCATCCCCTCAGGCGAGTGCTCGCGTGAGCGAGTTGAGTCTACATTGGCAATCATTCTTGCCAGCGACCCATTTCGCACCACCCCACAATGCCGGGACCTTCTTCGGCATATCGTTACGCAAACACTCAATTCCGAACATGAGTTGTTGAAAGAACGCGTGCTGGGGACAACAGTTTTCGGGCGCAAGCCCGATTACGACACTGCCAGCGACCCTATCGTTCGCGTCAGGGCGGCTGACGTTCGAAAGCGTTTGGCGCAGTTCTATCAAAGCAATGCAGGGCTGGCAGGGATGGCCAGAATAGACATACCGACCGGCGGATACCACGCAACGTTCCGCGTGTTGCACGGCGCGCGGGAAGAGCATATCGACGGCTCGCTCGAAAATGTGCAACAAACTTCCTTCGCGCATGGACCGTCATTACCGCAATCGGAAGCAGTCGCGCCGTCGGGTCATCAAGGACACGCATGGATGGTCGTGTCGCTTAGCTCGGCGCTTGTGCTCCTGATCACCGCGGGAGTTTTCTGGGGGATTTGGCTGTCGAACAAGCACACCAGGTTCGAGGAATTCTGGGCGCCCGCTCTTGCGAGTTCCAAGCCGATTACGATCTATAACGCCGACAGTCCTGCCTATCGCCTCCGTTGTGACACTCCTGCCGAAAGAAATGGCGTTCCGCCGGTCGCGGGAACGGAGAATGCGTCTTGCGCCGTGGGAGGCAGGATCGACATTTCGGAGCTCATTCCTGTACACAACCAGTTCATAACCATCGGGGACGGTTACGCTACAGCCCTGCTGTGCGGGTTGCTGGCTCGCCACGAGAAGCCTTATCAGCTCCGATTTGGAAGCGAACTGTCGTTTGTCGACTTGCGTTACTCGCCGGCGGTCCTCATTGGCGCATTCAATAATGGGTGGACCCTCGAGACGACTCGCGACCTGAAGTTCGTCTTTTCGAATTACCCATCTATTCGCGAGCGCGATGGCCAGAATCGTGTGTGGGCTCTTCCGCACGTGAGTGCCGACGGTGAAACAGCGGAAGACTATGCCATCGTTTCTCGCGTATTCAGTTCGGAAACGGGGCAAGTCTTAATCGCGGCCGCCGGAATCACGCAGTACGGAACGAGGGCGGCCGGTGAGTTCCTGACAACGCGGGAGGAGCTGGAAATCGCATTGCAGCACGCGCCTGCCGGCTGGTCCAAACGTAACGTCCAATTCGTGCTTCATACTAACATCGTCCGTGAGACGCCGGGCCGCCCGTCTGTCGTCGCAAGCTACTTCTGGTAGTCTCTTTTTGTCGCTCGACGAATTGTCAGGTTGACGGACCTCGACTCTATTACGAAAGCAGGATGGATATGAACCAGTTCAGACTTTTGCTGCTCATTGGGGCAACCTTGTGCATCACACCGGCCGCACATGGGCAAGCGGAGCAAGCCTGCACGGATCTTGCAAACGTCAAATTGCAAGGCGTTGAGATCACGGGCGCCGTCTCTGTTCCGGCCGGCGCCGCCGTCCCAGCATCCTATCCGCACTACACCGGGAGCCTACCCGCACACTGCCGCGTGGAGGGCGTGATCGATCGCCGAACGGGCCTTGGCGGCGAGGAGTTCGGGATTGGCTTTGCGCTCGCCCTGCCCTCACCCGACGCATGGAATCACGACTTTCTGATGCAGGGCGGCGGCGGAGGGAATGGTGTGATCTACTATCCCGCCGGCGCGTCGTACTCGGGGGATATGTCAGCATTGATGCGTGGATTCGCAGTCGCTAGTACGGATACAGGTCACAAGGCAAAAAACGGTGCCTTCGATTTTTCGTTCATGCGCGACCAGCAGGCCTATCTGGATTTCGCCTATCGCGCCAACGCCCAAGTAGCGGCGGTCGCGAAGCAGATCATCGCAGCCTACTATGAGAAGGCGGCGGCCCACTCGTATTTCGTGGGCTGTTCGACAGGAGGACGCGAGGGCATGATTCTGTCGCAGCGCTATCCGACGGTGTTCAACGGTATTGTTTCCGGTGATCCGGCGATGCGGACCGGCCTTTCGAATCTGGCCATCGCGAAATGGATTCCGGTGGCGTACAACCAAGCGTCGCCCAAGGATGCGTCCGGCAAGCCGGAGATCGCCCGTTTCCTCACGGACAGTGAGCGCAAACTCTTCATGGATGCCCTTATGAAGAAGTGCGATGCGATCGATGGAGTAGCGGACGGTATGATCTTCGACCCGCTTGGCTGCCACTTCGATCCGGCGGAGTTATCTTGTAAAACCGGACAGACTGAAAGCTGCATACCTGCTGACAAAATCACGGCCATCAAGAAAGCATTTGCCGGACCGACGAACGCATACGGCACTCAGGTCTATCCTGGGTTTCTCTATGATGCCGGGATCACAATGAAGCGCCCGGTCCCTGGTCTACTGAATCTGGGCGACCGCGGCCTCTTCGGTCCATACACCACGGCGACGACAATCGACGTGGACAAAGAAGCGCTGCATGCTTCCGATCCGCTGGTAGAACCGGCGTCGACCAACCTTTCCACGTTTTCCGGCCAGGGCGGAAAGCTCATTTTCTTTCACGGAGACAGCGATCCGTGGTTCTCGCCCCTCGATACTCTGACGTATTACAAATCGCTAGCTGCCGGTAATGGCGGTGCGGAGCAGGTAGCCGATTGGAGCCGCTTTTTTCTGGTGCCAGGAATGGCCCACTGCGGCGGCGGGCCATCCCTTGACCATTTCGATATGCTTACCCCGGTCGTGAACTGGGTAGAAAAGGGAACCGCGCCAGAATCGGTGATCGCCACGGGGCACGCGTTTCCGGGACGAAGCCGACCACTCTGCGCTTATCCCAAACACGCCCAGTACAACGGGCACGGGGACACCGAGGACGCGAGCAACTTCAATTGTCAGTGATGCATCCGAAGACGGCCCACCGTGACCTTAAAATAAAACGGTCGATTAGGCGAGCGTGACTTTCAACGACGCCGCGTAGTTAGCGGCAGGCTGATAGCTCTTTGGCAGCGTGAGCTTCAATCCGTCACTGGCCTGCTTCCAATCCACCTTCTCCTCAGTGCCTAGCAGTTCAACGTTTTCGATCTTTCCAGGGTTGGTTGCCGCAGATGTGCCGAGCGCCTGGACGCTCACAGGCTCGGTCGGCCAGCCGAGAATGATCGCGTACACCACGTTGCCCGCTTTGTTGCGTGTAAAGCGGACATCCTTTTCACCGAGCCGGCTCACGCTGTTGCCCTGAAACGACCCGCTCTTCACCAGGTTGGGTCCTTCTCCGTAGATCTTCCATGGGCGCGTAGCGTAGATTGCGTCGCCGTTGTTCTGCATCCAAGCCGCGATCTGATCGACCACCGCCAACTCCTTCGTATCGACCGTACCGTCAGGCTTGCCGGGTACGTTCAAAATAAACGTGCCATTCTTGCTAACGGTATCGATCAGCCAATGAATGACGTCTCGTGGCGGTGTGTAACCACCAAACTCACCGGCCTTATCGAATAACTTCCGATCGTAGTGCCACTCGCCGATACAGGTCTCCGATTGCCATACAAAGGGCATGATCTTATCCGTCAGCCCGCGTTCATAATCTGCAACGACAGCCTTTGCGAGATGATCCGGAACATTTTTGATGTTCAGGATGGCCTCCAATTTACCGCCGTGTGTCCGCAGATTGTGGTTGTAGAAGTAAGCTCCGATATTCATGCCGCCCCAACCCAGCGGAAGCAGCGCGTTGTCGAAGTAGAGTAAGTCGGGATCGTGTTGATCGATCAGATCGCGCGTGCGGTCATAGAAGTTCCTTACATATGAGATATCGGGCAATGCGCTGGCGGGATGCTTCGGCGCATACAACTGCTGCGGGTCATAACCCTGCCACCACTGCTCTTTACCCTGCTCCATGACAAGACGTCCGTCGTATGGCACGCCTGTTTTTGGTCCACTGCTGTCCTGCCCGTGCGACGTTTGGAACCACCACCAGTTGCGGGCTTGGTGTACCGTCACTCCGAAGCGCAGCCCATTATTCCTCGCGGTGGCCGCCCATTCGCCAATCACATCCCGATGCGGTCCAAGGTTCACCGAGTTCCACGGCTGATGTTTCGAGTTCCAGGCGTCAAAGCCATCATGATGGTTCGCCAGTGCGATAAACAGCTTGGCGCCGGCTTTCTTGTAACGTTGAATTAGTTCTTCAGGTTGCCAATTGAGCAGCGTCCACTGCGGGCACAGATCCTTATAACCGAACTTAGAAGGATGGCCGTAGTGTTGTAACTGGTACTTGTAGTCTTTCGAGCCCTCCACATACATATTGCGCGCATACCAGTCGCCGGCTTCCGGCACGCACTGGGGGCTCCAATGTGCCCAAATACCGAATTTTGCGTCGCGGTACCACTCCGGTGTTTCGTATTGCAGTAACGAATCCCAGTTCGGTTTGTACGGCCCTTCACCACTCAAGTCAGCGATCGGGGAGTTCATGGGAACGCCATCCCACGAACCACCAGGTACGGGCAATGCCGGCGGTTCACCCCAAGCGGTGGGCTTCCAGCTTGCTTCGTCGAGTTTCACGGGCACGATCTTGCCGTTTTCGAGCGCATAAAATACCCGCTGGTTGGCTGGCTTCGCGCAAAATTGCGCATAGTCCTCGGTCATCTGATCAAAGCCGGAGGGCATATCCGGATTCTGGCCGGAGTGTTGCGCCGGCAACGGTAGCGCCGCGGCCGCAGCGCCGAGTAGTTTGCAAAAGTTTCGTCTATACATGGGTGGCATTTCCGCTTGAATCACAACTGGTGTGCAGGTCCAATCAATCTCCTATCTGCACCAGGATCTTACTGAATCGGGTTGGATTATCGCTCCACTCCTGGAGCGCTTGCCCCGCGTCCTCCAGGCGTACAACCCTGCTGATTGTCCGCTCGACGGGGAATTCTTTGGCCTGCAGCATTTGAATCACGGCGCGGAAGTCCTCCGGCGTCGCATTCCGCGAGCCGAGAATGTCGAGTTCCTTCTGCACGAACAGACGGGTCTCGTAACACACAGCTTCTTTCGCGTAGCCAATGTAGACCACTCTCCCGCAGAACGCGGCTTCCTCAACGGCCGCGCGAAAAGTCGCCGGCAACCCGATCGCCTCGATGCAGGCTTCCGGTCCCCGCCCGCGCGTGATGGCGCGCAGCCGTTCGTGCACGTTTTCGCGGCCAGAGTGAATGGTATGGCGCGCTCCTGCCGCGGACGCCAGCGAGAGTTTGTCGTCGTCCACATCGATTGCAATCACGGTGGCGCCCCGGCGGGCAGAGCCGGCCACCGCGCCCAGCCCCACTCCCCCGCAGCCGAACACCGCGACGTGATCCGAGGAAGAGACTCGTCCCCGTGCAGCCGCGTGGAAACCGATCGTGAGCGGCTCTACTAGAGCCAGTTCCTGCATTGCGAGTCCCGGTGCACGAAAAATCTTTTCGGGAGGCACTGCGATGAACTCCGCCATGGCGCCGTCCCGCTGTACGCCGAAGGTCTGGTTAAATTCGCACGCGTTCGGGCGGCCCTGAAGGCAAGACGAACAACCGCCACAACTGGTATAGGGCGAGACCGTCACGCTGGTTCCTACCGGCAGATCGATTTCGGCGCCATTCGCGTCGGCAACACTTGCGGCAATCTCATGGCCCAAAACCCGCGGATATTGCACTAGTGGGTTCTTGCCGCGAAAGGTGTTGAGGTCGGAGCCACACATGCCCACCATCAGCACGCGCAACAGCACTTCACCGGGCTTGGGAGTTGGCGGCGCAACATCTGCAATTACGACAGTACCCGGTTGGGTAACCTGAACCGCTCTCACGACAGTTCCCCCTGGCGTTCATAGGACCCGGCGTGGTCCGCATTCTCGGGCCGTCCAGATGGCCAGATTACGTCCTTAGCAGTGCCGACGGTCTGCTCTATTTTTGCCAGCAACGCCGGATCTAGCTCCAGGTCCAGAGACTCTACGTTTGCTTCGACTTGCTTGCAAGTCGCCATGCCGACCAGCGTAGACGCAATGTACGGATGGTCGATACTGAACCGCAGCGCGACGGCGGCCGGATCTAGGCCGCGCTGCCGGCACAACTCCCTTACGTTTGCTGCCGCCTGCACCACATTGGCAGGAGCCGGATGCCACGCAGGTACAGGTTCAGGCGCCAACAGGCCCATGTGCAGTGGCGACGCGTTGATCAGACCCGTGCCCTGCGATTGCACAACGGGCGTTAGCACGGCGTCGATATCTGTGACTAGCAGGTTGTACCGGCAATAGGAAAGAACAACATCTACCCGCTGCTTCTGCACGACGGAAGCGAGAGCCTCCAGCGGATAACCCGTGATCCCGATGAAACGCGCCTTCCCCGCGCGTTGCACTTCTCGCATCGCGGGAATCGTCTCATTCACAATTTGGTCCAGATCGCCAAATTCGATGTCGTGCGCTTGAAACAGATCGACGTAATCCGTTTGCAGCCGAGCCAACGATTCGTCGATACTCCGCCGGATGCGAGCCGCTGAGAAATCGAAGGAATCAACACCGTACCTGCCGCATTTCGTGCTCAGGACTACTTTGTGCCGAATTCCGAGGAGAGCTTTGCCCAGACGCTCCTCAGCCAGTGTGTTCCCGTAGTACGGCGAAACATCGAAGAAGTTGATACCCAGGTCCACCGCACGATGCACGGCTCGCACACCTTCTAGTGGATCGGTCACGCCGAAGACGTCACCCAGCGGCGACGCTCCGAAGCCTATGCGCGATATAAGGAGACCGGTCTTGCCCAGCGTTCGAAAGAGCATGATGGCAACGCTCAGCTTGCCACACATCCCGCCCGGTGTCAAATCGATAAAGTAAACGATGTTTAGCGGCCTTTCGGCTCGCCCAAGCGGCGGCACGGCCGGCCGTATGAGCACCCCCAATTCGCCTCACGGCGAGAGGTCTCGCGAGTCTGAACTTGACTCGCATCATCTCATCGGCGTAAGCTAAGAATTCTTGGTATGGGCCGCAAGCCGCAAAAGAACGATTCGTTACCCGGTTCGCTGGACATGTTGATTCTGCGAACGCTGTCGCTGCGCGATCTCCATGGATACGGCATAGTCCAGTTCATTCAACAATCTTCCGACAATGAGCTCCTGCTCGAGGAGGGCTCGCTCTACCCTGCCCTCCAGCGGCTGGAGCTAAACGGCTGGATCAAGGGTGTCTGGGGCGTGACGTCGAACAATCGGCGAGCGAGGATCTACAAAATCACACCGGCCGGCCGTAAACAGTTGACCCTTGAAACGCGAAAGTACACCAAACTCACGTTGGCGATCGCGCGCGTGATGGGATCGGAGTGACGAACGTGTTACGACGCCTGAGGTATTGGATTGAAAGCGCCAGGCGTAGCGAGGCGCTGCGTGAGGAAATGGAACTCCACCTCGCGGAGAAGGCGGCGGAACTCGAAGCAGACGGTATGGCTCCGGCGTGCGCCAGGACTGAAGCACGTAGGCGCTTCGGCAACGTCGGCCTGAAGCAGGAAGAGTCGCGGGAGATTTGGATCACGCGGTTCTGTTCGGAACTTGCCCAGGATGTCCGCTATGGCTGTCGCACCATGGCCGCCAACAAGGCGTTCAGCGCCCTGGCGATCTTGTTGCTGGCGCTCGGCATCGGAGCCAATACCGCCATCTACAGCTTCATGGAGTCGATTCTGTTGCGCTCCCTCCCGGTGGCTAATGCCCAATCGCTCGTGGTCCTGAATTGGCATAGCCAGCCGCCCTATGACGGCAGCAAGCAATGGGCGCACGTGATCCACGGCTTACAAGGAGTCCTCTGGCCGGGCGAAAAAGCCTCCATGGTCAGCGGTATCTTCCCGTATCCGGCTTTCGAGATGCTTCGCGACGAGAATCCCGTCTTTTCCACGCTCTTCGGATACTTCAATGGACTGCACCATAACCTGTCGATCCATGGGCAGGCCGCGACCACCAGCCTGGAGTACGTTACCGGCGATTATTTTCGCGGCTTGGCCGTGTCGCCGGCCGCGGGGCGTCTGATCAACTCCGAAGACGACCGTGCAGGCGCAGCGCCGGTCGCTGTCATCAGTTTTGCTGCCAGCCAAAATCGCTTTGGAGGACCATCGAATGCAATTGGACAGCCGATTCTTGTCGATAACGTTCCGTTCACGGTCATCGGCGTCGCACCGCCGGAGTTTTTCGGAGTGGACCCTGCGGAGGCGCCGGACCTCTATGTTCCGGTGCACGCGAATCTGCTGCGTAGATGGCCCCCGCGCGGCACGCATGTATAGCGATGGAAACTTCTATTGGATCGAGATGATGGGCCGTCTGCGTCCCGGCGTCAGCATGGCCCAGGCGCAAGCCGCCCTGGCGCCTCGCTTCCATCGATGGGTTGCCACCACTGCAACGACTGACGGTGAGCGCGCCAGATTGCCCGCGCTCACGCTGAATCCCGGCGCCGCGGGTCTCGGCAGCTTGCGCCGCAAGTATTCCAAGCCTCTCTATGTGCTGCTGACGATGGTGGCTTTGATCCTCGCGATCACGTGCGCGAATATCGCCAATCTGTTGCTGGCAAGAGCCACCGCGCGGCGCAGCGAAATGGCTGTCCGGCTCAGCCTGGGCGCGGGTCGGTTCCGCGTGGTGCGGCAGTTGCTTACTGAGAGTGTGGTGCTCGCTTCGCTCGGCGGAGCACTAGGGATTCTGTTTGCGATCTGGGGCGTGCGAACTCTGACGTTTCTACTCTCCAGAGGCCAGGAGAACTTTACGCTGCATGCGGAATTGAACTGGAACGTGCTGGGCGTGACGGCGGCGCTCTCCGTCGTTTGCGGCCTGCTGTTTGGCCTCGCTCCAGCGATTCAATCGACACGTCCCGACGTCATGCCCGCGCTCAAGAATGGCCGTGCGGGCGGACCGCACCGCCACGCGCAGCAGGTTCTGGTCGTCGCCCAAATCGCGATCTCTTTTCTCCTCCTGGTCGCCGCGGGTCTGTTTGTCCGGACACTCGACAATCTGCACTCCGTCGAACTCGGATACACCCGCGAGCACATCCTTCTGTTCTCGTTGAATGCGCGCGCGGTCGGGCATCGCGCCCCGGAGATCGCCACTTTTTACGAGAACCTGCGCCAGCGCTTCGAATCGATTCCGGGCGTGAGCGGCGCTACGCTTTCGCACGCATCGATCGTCAGCGCCGACCATGCCGGCCAGACATATAGGGGGACAATCAAGATCGGCGCCGCCACCATCCAGGGCACCGGGGTCATGGTCGCTGGACCGCGTTTCTTCACGACGATGCAGATTCCGATCCTCGCCGGGCGCGAGATCGACGACCGCGACCAACCGACTTCTACCCCGGTTGCAGTGATCAGCGAAGGCCTGGCGCGAACTTACTTCGGGAATGAGAATCCGCTGGGCCGGCGCATCACCTTCGTGGACGATAACCGCGATCTCGAAATCGTCGGCGTATCCGGTAATGTGCGGTACGGTGATCTGAAACAGGATGAGAGTCCGATGACCGTGTTCGTAGCGGCCAGCCAGTTTTCCCCGGACCAGGTGACCTACGCACTGCGCACTGCGGGCGATCCGCTGAGCTATGTGAAGACTGTGCTTGAGCTCGTCCGAAAAGCAGATTCCCGCATACCCGTCACCGACGTGGTCACGCAGTCCGCCGAAATCGATCGGACGAATCGCCAGGAAATCACGTTCGCGAAGTTATGTACGGGTTTCGCGGTGCTCGCTCTCCTGATCGCGTGCGTCGGGCTCTATGGAACGATGTCCTACAGCGTCGCGCGTCAGGTCCGCGAGATCGGAATCCGTATGGCCCTGGGTGCGCAGCGTGGCGCCGTCGTTTGGATGGTTCTGCGCCACGTTCTGCTACTCGCCGCGGTGGGACTTGCGATCAGCGTGCCTGCCGCGTTCAGCGCGTCCCGTCTCGTCAAATCGTTTCTGTTCGAAACCCAGCCGAACGATCCGCGAACCCTGGCGCTCGCCAGTATCGTCCTCCTAAGCGCTGCGATTCTCGCTGGCTATGGGCCGGCACGGCGAGCGGCGCGAATCGATCCCGTCGCGGCTCTGCGGAACGAATAGGACGCGAGTGCGGGTTTATTAAAACCGAAGCGAGCCGCGAAACCCCCTCGCCGCATAATAGGATTCCGCGCCGTTGTGATAAACGAAAACCGTGTCGTAGCGGCGATCACAAAAGAGGGCGCCGCCGAGTCTTCTGATTCGCGCAGGTGTTCTGATCCAGCTCGAAGTCTTCGTGTCGAACTCTCCGAGCTTCTGCAGCTCTCGATACTGCTCTTCCGTTAAGAGCTCGATGCCCATGCCCGCCGCCATATCCAGCGCATTATTCTCCGGCTTGTGTTGCTTTCTCGAATCCAGCGCTTCACGGTCATAGCAGAGACTTCTTCGCCCCTTCGGACTTTCCGCCGAGCAATCGAAAAAGATGCATTCGCCCGTCCTTTCATCCCGGCCCACAACGTCCGGTTCACCACCGGTTCGTTCCATTTCATCGAGCGACCAGAGCGTTTCAGCGGCGGCTTCCAGCTTTGTTTCTACTTGAGCCCATGCAAGACCTGCATGGCGATTCATGTTTTTCTCGAAACGGGCGTGCAGCGTTTTGAGTAGTTGTTCCCGCTGTCCTGACGACAAATTCTTTTTGTTGCTGTTCATCCGCGAATCTCGTACCTGCCAGACGAAAAGCCGCCAATCGAGGCGCTCAGGGGGCAGCCATCGCCGCGGGTCTGGGACGCTCAGGAGAGTATCTCACGATCACGCCATGAGACATATCTCATCGGTCGTCCGCTACGGGTTGCCCCGTTTCACCCCAGCGCTGTAACAATCTGTAACGGGGGAGTCTGGTCTGGTTACATCCGCCCGTCACTGCAACTTCTACAGCGGTTACTTCATCTCCGCCGCTTTTCTGCGTAGACTTGCTGTTTGGCAATCCCCCGCTTCAAACTCGAAACTCAGAAAAGGATACCTGCATGAAAAAGATCATCCTCGTCGTGGCTGGATGCATATTGCTAGGCACATTACCAGCCGCTGCCCAGGTCAAGATGACGAAGGAACAGATCCTGTTCTACACGTCGGAATGGAAGGGAGACCGATTCCCGGACGGGCGCCCGAAGGTTGCGGACGATTTACTGAAGCGTGTTCAGGACCTCTCGATTGAGGATGTTTGGGAATTTCTTCGTGCCCGCGGCTACCGGAATCAGTATGAGGGCGGATGGCAGGCGCTTCACATCGAGAAGCCGTTTGCCGGCCGAGCGCTCACGGCGCAGTATATGCCGTCCCGGCCGGATATGACCAAGCCGATCGACGCGGAAGGCAAGGCGGAAGGGCGCGTGGGCAGCAATAACAGTTGGCCCATCGCCGAACTGCAGGTAGGTGATGTGTACGTGGCCGACGGCTTCGGAAAGATCATCGAAGGCACACTGATCGGCTCCAATCTCGGGAACGGAATCGCCGCCCACTCGCACGTCGGGTTTGTGTTCAATGCCGGCATTCGGGATGAAGAGGAGAATCGCGAAATCCCCAATTTCAACGGCTTTTATCGTGGCTACGATCCTTCGGCTTGGGCCGATATGACACTCACCGCCATCAATGCGCCGATCCGCATCGGGAGAGCCGTCGTGTTGCCCGGAGATCTTGTGATGGCCAACCGGGACGGAGTGCTCTTCATTCCCGCCATCTTGGCGGAGCAGGCAGTCAGCGCGGCCGAGTTCACGAACCTGAAGGACGCTTACAACTTCGAACTGAATCAAGAGGGCAAGAATGGCGCGCAGTTTGAGGGAGGCTGGAACGCCGCCAAATATGCCGCCTTCTCGAAATGGGTGGACGCCCATCCGGAACGTTTAAAGATGCCGCGCGCCGAGTTTGACGCGTTAGTGGCCGAGGCAACGCGGTCGCATAAAGAGTATTGAGAGATGGAGCCCTCGCCCGAAAAGGAAAGGTAAGTAAGAATGTCTGACCTTCTTAAGTCGAAAGTAAATCGCCGCAATGTCCTGAAGTCCTCAATTGCTGCGGCGTCGGGATGCCTTTTCAGCCGTTACGGGCTGGGAAAGGGCGCGGCAGAGGAGGCGCCGTCGTCCGAAGAAAGACGGCCGGTGATCGGTTCCATCAAAATCACGGATGTGAGATGCGCCATCATCGGACGCAACCCGGTGGTTCGCATTACAACGGATCAGGGCATCTCCGGTTATGGTCAAGCCGAGTCTGCCAAGCCGTTCCTCAAGCCGTTGGTGGAGCACTATAAGCCCTATCTCGTGGGCCAGGACCCAACGGATGTCGGGCGTCAGATGATCAGGCTCCGCCGCATGGGCGCGTTTAAGCCTTGGGGTGCAGCGGTC
Organism: uncultured Acidobacteriaceae bacterium; assembly: GCA_963795905.1. Taxonomy (GTDB): domain Bacteria; phylum Acidobacteriota; class Terriglobia; order Bryobacterales; family Bryobacteraceae; genus Bog-105. Next base: position 57,201 of record CAWCJG010000010.1, read on the forward strand.
AGTGCTATTGAAATCGCGCTGTGGGATGTCGCTGGACAAGCGACTGGATTGCCGGTATACGAGTTGCTCGGCGGAAAGATTCACGACCGTGTCTGTGCATACGGAAACTCGGAAAACAATACCCCGGTGTTCTCGCCTCGCTCGCCCCAGGAATTTGCGGAAATGGCGGGCAAGATGAAGGACGCAAAGGAAGGCTACAAGCTGGTCAAGATGCCTGTGGGGTTTCACAATAGCCCCATGATGAATGCCATTCCGGATGCCTGGTACGGCCAGCGCTGGACGGGGCCGAATCCTCCTTACATGAATCGCGGGCCGCTGACGGAACGTGGCCTCGAATACATCCTCACCTGTGTGGAAGCCGTCAAAAAGGTCCTTGGCGATGGCATCGATTTGGCGCTCGACTGCGGCCCCGGATGGAGTCCGAAGGATGCAATCCGCTTCGCCCGTGCGGTCGAGCCCTATCATCTGGCCTGGCTCGAAGACATCATCACAGGCGATTACCAACCTTACCCGAATGCGCAGGTTTTCAAAGAGGTCAAAGATAGCACCACGACGCCCATTCACACCGGAGAAGAGATCTACCTGCGCGAGAACTTCAAGGACCTGATCGAGATGCAGGCTGTCGATGTCGTTGGGCCGGACCCGGAGGATGTAGGCGGTATCGCCGAACTGAAGTGGATCGCCGAATACGCCAATCTGCACGGGATCTTGGTGGCTCCACACGGAATCTTCGACGGCTTGTTCGGGGTTGCCGCGCAGGTGCATTTGGGGGCGGCATGCCCGCAGAACTACATCGCCTTCGAATACGCCAAGGGTCAGCCGGACTGGTGGTACGACATTGTGGATGGCCTGCCCAATCCGATCGTGAAAAACGGCTACATCGACGTTTGGAACAAGCCAGGTCTCGGTGTTACCTTTAACGTCCGCGCAGCCAAAGCGCACCTTGCGGACGAGGATCGCAATTTCTTCGACTAGCTGCCAAGCTTAATTCACCTTCCACTCCGAAATTCCGGCCGATTTATCGGGCTGAAGTTGTACCTCCAGACGCAGGCTGCCGGTCTCGACAGGCGTGAAGGTGACGTGATTGTAGCGGTCGGGAGACGCGCTATAGGCGTCCGATGTTTCCACGCGCTGCCAACCTTGCGAGGTGCGGTACAACACCCGCCAACTCGCCGGTAGAGCAATTTGTCCTTCGCCCGTCTCGGCGAACCAGTAGACGTCGATCGACGAAACCTTCGTCTGCGCTGGAAAATCGTATTGAATCCATTCCGTACTTCCGCGCTTCGGCAGCCAGTCGTAGAACGAACTTGCGTCGGACGATGACGTGGGCTCTTCCTGATCCGCGACCAACTTGGGATCGCGCACACCGTTTTCCGCCATCGTCGGTCCGGAGGTCGTCACTTTGCTTTGCGATGCCAGGCTCGGATACGCGGTCGGATGCGCCGCCGATTCCTCATCCGCGATCCATACTTCCATTTGCCCCGCTCCGCGGTTCGCCCACGCATAATACGGAATGGCCGTGAAGGCTTCCGTTTCATGCTCCAACACGTGTTGCGCGTTGTAGCGGTAAGCCACAGCGTGTCCTTGAACGACTTCCACACCCTTGAGCAGCGCAGGTTTCCACTCCGCTGTAAGCGGCTGCGAATCCGGCAGCACGAGGTTGCGCACGTGATGGTCGGGGCTGTCGGGCCATTCCGCCGCATACACGATCGGACCCCGCTGCAGCGCAACCCGGCGACTATCGGCATCCACTTTCTCGTTCGCGCGAATGCGGCGCACCTGCATCGGCAAAGCAAGTTCTACGACGTCGCCGCTGTGCCACTCGCGCTGGATCGCTGCGTATCCCGCATCCATCGAAAGCGTCTGCGCGATGTCCATTCACCTTCAGCACCGGCTCAGAGCCCGCGTGATCCATGAATTCATACAAATCGCCGGGCATCGCCTGATTTCTCGCCCACCCGGGAATTCTGACTTTCAGAACGAAGGCGCCCGCGCGCTCGGGGCGGACGGTAATCTTTACGTCGCCATCCCAGGGATAGTTAGTCTCCTGCGCGATTTCCAGCTTCTCGCCGTTGCCAAGCGTGACATTCGCATGGTTCGCAACAAACAGGTTGACGTACAGAGCATCGTTCTGCTCGGCGTAGACATAGCCCGGGATGGAAGGCATGAAACGCGTGATGTTACCGGGACAGCACGCGACGCCGAACCACGGGCTGCGCTGGTGCTGACCGTTGGATTCGAGCGGATTCGGATAAAAATAAGTCTGCCCATCGAGCGACACTCCGGAGATCAGTCCGTTGTACAAGGTGCGCTCAAAGATATCGACATACTTCGCGTCGCCGTGCAGCAGAAACATGCGTTGATTCCAGAAGTCGTTACCGACGGAGGCGCAGGTCTCGTTGTAAGCGGCCATATTCGGAAGTTGATAATCCGCCCCGAAGGCCTCTCCCTTCGCAAGCGCGCCGATGCCTCCCGTGACATAGATCTTCTTATCGACTACGTTCTCCCAGATCTTGTCCAATGCCGAGATATACTGCCGATCGCCCGTCATCGCCGCGACATCCGCCATGCCCGAATACATGTAAGTGGCGCGCACAGCGTGGCCCTCCGCTTGGGTCTGCGCTACCACTGCGATATCCGCCTGATTGTAGGAACTGCCTCCGCCCCGGCTGTCTAGCATGAACTTCGCCAGGTCCAGATATTCCTGTTTGCCCGTAACGCGATAAAGTTTCACCAGGCCCATTTCGACGATCTGATGTCCCGGATAGATTTTGCGTTTGCCGGGGCCGAAGGTCGCCACCAGCAAGTCGGCGTTCTTCAACGCAACGTTCAGCAGCGTTCGTTTACCGGTCGCTTCGTAGTGTGCGTACGCAGCTTCGTACAAGTGGCCGGCGTTGTAAAGTTCGTGGCTCAGAATCTCTTCGTTGACCCAGCGTTCCTTACCTGACCACGGATGCGGATGCTCCGGGTCGATCGTGCGCGTGGTGTAGATATAGCCGTCCGGCTCTTGAGCGGCTGCGATCTTCGCGATTAACTGATCCACATAAGCATCAAGCTTTGGATCCGGCCGGACACTCAGCGAATACGATGCGCCTTCGATCACCTTATAGGGGTCGGTGTCATCGAACGGAAAGCCGGGTGCGTGCTTGTCGTCTAGTTCCTCTCCCCGCAGCACCTTCGCGGCACGTACAAAGTTCTCAATGCGCCCCGTGCGCTCGCATTGCTGGAACGCTGTCGGGATCGATACTGTGCGGTTAATCTCGATCCGCGGAGCCCAGAACCGATCCGTGAGATGGACGTCCGTAAACGGAACCGGCCGGATCGGGTAGTCGTTGCGGACCGTCTGGCTATCCTGGGCGCGGGCAGCCGATAGGAATGAGGCGATCAGAATGGGAACTAAGTACGCCGCAGTACGAAACTTGACAGAAAGCAAAATTACTCCAGGAGTAACGGCAGGAGGCCGCGAAGCCTCCTGCCTGTTACTGAATTTGAAGATCAGAAGTTCACATTCGCGCCAATCTGAATCCAGCGCGGATTGTATTGGCTGACCGCCTTTCCAAACGTGCCGGAAGACAGATCGCCGTCCACATTGTATAGGTTCGCGCGATTGAAGAGATTGAATATATCAAAGCGGATCTGCAGCTTCAGGCGCTCGAAAATGGCGGTGTCCTTCGCAACACTCGCGTCCGATTGGAAGAACATCGGATTCCGGAACTGGTCGAATTTCTCCGATCCCTCCGTCCCGAATGCGGGAGCCGGGAAGTTCCCCGCCGTGAATACCCCGTTCAGGAACGCCTGCCGGCTCGTGGACTGGCTGTAACTGGTCACGTTCGGATAGTCGTAGTTATCCCCATCCGCGTTGTAGTCCCCGCTGCCCGGAGCGTACCCGATAATTTGTCCCGCGCTGTTTCGAATCGGACTGAACGCTGCGCTGGTGTAAACAGTGAATGGATAGCCGCTTTGCACAATCGTAGTGCCGCTAACCGACCAGCCCTTTGTTACTCGCGAAACAAATCCGTTCCCGTTCACGCCGGGGATCTGATAGTTCGCTGTGAGCGAAAACCGGTTCGGCGCATCCCAGACGGATGGTCCATACCAGTTGCCAGGGTTGTACGCCGACGGATAGATCTGCGTATCGTCCGTCGAAGACGAGCGCGTATAGGATGCGTTCAGGAAGGCGCGCGTTCCGAAGCGGGCCGTAAAGGTCGTAATGAGCGCATCGTAGCGCGACATGCGGTCGTTGGTCGTGTAGTAGATCTGGCCGAAGCTCGGATTCAAACGTGTCGGCACCAGCGTGTTGTCCTGGATCAGGTTGCCGGTAAAGGCATTAATATCGGCGCCGTAACTCACATTCGCCTGTTGTCCTCCCCCGGATAACAGGCCGGTCCCCCGCGAGCCCGCGTACCCAACGCTCGCAGCGTAATTATGGCTGATTTTCTTCTCAAGCGAGAAGGCGTAGTTATACACGATCGGCGCTCGCAGATTCGGATTCACCGCGCCTACGCCAAAGTTCAGCCCTTGCAGCCCGCCATGCGCGTCGAGCGTCGTCGCCGGCAGCGCAGGATAGGTGTAGCCGAACGGCGGCGTCGTGTTATTCGTCCCGAAACTCAGCAGCGGCGGGTAGGCGGTTCCGGCATAGAAGGTCGGGTAGATGAGCCCGGGTGGATTGCCGCGGTATTCCTCCTGCACATTGGCGAGGGTCGGCCAATTGTGATAAATTCCGACGCCGCCGCGCAGCACCCAATTCCCACTGCCCGTCGGATTCCACGCGATCCCGATGCGGGGACTCCACTCGTTCGTCATCGATTTCTGGAGAGCATTGCGCGTCTGCTTCATCACGCCGTTTGCAACTCTATCCGTCATGCTCGATCCGCTGGCGAAGTAGAAATTGGCGAATACAGTCTGAGGGTCGCGCGAATAAGGATTGCCGAAGTCGTCCCAACGCACGCCATAATTAAGCGTAAGTTTCGGACTAACCTGCCACGTGTCCTGCGCAAACAGCCCCCAGGTGCGGCCCGCCGCATTCCAATCCCATAACGACTGTTTTCCGGTCAGCGGGTTGTACGATACGCCGCCTTCCGTGTAGGGCTTGTCTTCGACCAGATCCACCAGATTGTTAAAGGTGAATGTCGGCTGCGAATACGGACCTTGGAATTTCTCGACATCGTCGCCGAACCATCCCTCGTAGCCCGCCTGAATGCTGTGCCCGCTCACGATATGCGTGAGCACGTCGCGCCAATGATAGTTATGCTGGATGAAATCCCCGGCGGCAAATCCGTCGCCAAAGCCCTGTCCCATACCGATAACGTTTACAACAGGCACGGAAAACATTCCGGTCTTCGGAGTGATTCCTTCCACGTAATTCGTCCCGAAAGCGGCTTCGTTCAAAGTGGTCGGAGAAAACGTATGCGTCTCGTTTACCTGCAGCGCGTGCTGGTAGGTATCATTGGTGGTCGTAAAGGCGGGGCGGATCGCCGAGTTCCCATAGCTCAAGTCGGTCTTGTAGAAAGTTCCGTAAATACGGTCTTTCTCAAAGTATTTATCGATACGCAAATCCCACTGCGTCCCGTTTCGATAGCTCGAGGAGTTGAACACCGCTTGATCGAGCACCGGCAGGCTGCAAGGAATGTTCGCCGCGGCGGCGGTGCCGCAGGTCCCCGGGAAAAGCGCCGCCGCGGTCTGTAAGCTACCCGGTCGGAGTGCCCGCAGTCGGCTTGTAAGTGGTCAGCAACTTCGTACCGAAGCTGTTTGGAAAGTTAGCTTGCGCCCATGACGTGAAGGCAGGGTCCTCAAACGTCGTCTGGCTGTTGCCCGTGGAATTGGACGACCAGAGCGGCTCAATCGAGAAGAAGAAAAAGAACTGGTGGTGCGGAATGATCGGGCCGCCGACGCTGGCCGACATATTGTTGCTGTGGAACGGAGCGTAGTTGTGGACGAACTCCGTTCCGGCCCAGAGATGTTGATCGGTAAAGTAGTCGGAAACATTCCCGTGGAATTGGTCCGTGCCCGACTTAGTCGTCATGACCATCTGGATCGAGCTCGCACGCCCATAGTCCACCGTAAAGGTGTTCGTCTGGATGGTAGTTTCCGCAATGGAGTCCGGATTCGGCGTGAGGTTCAGAACGCCGGGGCGAATGGCGCTGGTGACATCGAGACCGTCAACGATAAACATGTTGCCGACACTTCCCTGCCCGTTGGCGCTCGCGTCCACCTGGGTCTCCGTCGAATAGTTATCAACGCCCGATCCCGGACTGCCACCCGCGGCCGTACCCACTCCAACGGCGCCAGGCGCTAGCGTAACAAGCGAAATCATGTTGCGCCCCGCCAGCGGCAGTGACGAAAGCGTCTGCGTCTCTAGCGTCAATTGGTTGCGCGTCTCGGCCGTATTCACAATCGGGCTTTCCGCCGTGACTTGCACGCTTTGGGAGGATCCGGCAAGCTGTAGCGAAACTGGTACGTTCAGGTTCTGACTGGTTTCGAGGTCCGTCGACACTTCGGTTTTATTGAAGCCCGCCGCCGTGGCGGTGATCGTGTAAGAACCGGGCGCGAGGCTCGGAAATCGGTACGTGCCGTTGCTGTCGGTGGTCGTTTCGGAAGTGACCTGCGTCGCCTTGTTGGTCAAGGTGAGCTTGGCGTTGCCGACGACGGCGCCGCTGGGGTCAACTACCGTTCCCTGAATGCTGCCGCTGAACTGGGCGAAGGCGGCCATAGCCGTCAGGAGAAGAAGGAGCAGGTATCGTGCAGATGACGAACGTTCCAACATGGGAATCCCCTTAGGTCCAGCCGATGCGGGTAGGTTCCGTTCCAAGGACAGTGCATCGTGCAAGACTCCTATAAATTATTTAGACTGTACTCTAACCCAGAATGTAAGCGATTGCAATAGGCATTCAAGAATCGTTATCAGCCGGCGATCACAGGCAATATCAGGGGTCCGTAAGGCTTTACAATTCGCTGTCAAACGCTTACGCCACCTGCCGGCTTTACTCCGCCAGATTGCGGGTGCTCAGGCGGCGGACTTTTTGGGCCGCTGCGGGTTGATTTCGCTTATCGGAAACAGTTGTGTCGCTTTATGGTGCGCCCGGTTTTGCATTCATGGCGATCGGGCGCTTACGCGTCCGAGCTCAGTTTCCGGGCTGACTTACTAAATGATCGCGAGCGTTTTCGCTACGGGTGCGACTGTCGCTCGCCGCTCGGAAACATTTGGCGCGTGACATTACGCGGCAAGAAGGACGTATTTGAGCCGCTGACGGGTTGATTAATGCGAACTTATCGGAAACAGTTGTGTCGCGTCCGGCTCAGTTTCAGGGCTACTCTAAGTCGCGAGCGTTTTCGCTACGGGTCGCTTCGCTCGCCGCTCGGAAACATTTGGCGCGTGCCTTAGGCGGCGGACGTTTTGAGCCGCTGCGGGTTGATTTCGCCTTTGGCGGCGGCCTCTTCGGCGATGCCGCGGGCGCGGCTGGCATAAAGATAATCTTCGATTGCACCAACTGAAAATTCGAACCCAAAGTCGGCGGATCGAACGGTGCGGCGGTCTTTCTTCGCGGCGAGGTAGAGCATCGATGCGTGGGAATAGGCTTCCGCTTCGCGTTCGTCACGCTCCTTTTGCAGTTCCGCTAGTTCGGCCTTGAGCTTTTGCGCGTAGTTGTAAAGCCGGCGCTCCTGAAGCTGCAGATTCAGGAACTGGCGTTCGTAGGCGGTGTAGGTTTCGAGTTCGAGGGCGGCGGTGCGGGCGATCGGATCAAGTCCTGGACGCGATCCTTGAATTCGTTCGCTCCTTTTAAATAGAGAGCCGAGATGAGGCTGGGGATGCGGGTGAGACGCCACCAGGCATCGCAGAGAGCCTGCACGATTTCGATCTCACGCGTGCCGACCGGCTTGTACATCTTCTGATAATCGGCGAGACGGGCGGCGTAGGCGTCGGCATCATCACCGGGGAGCAGGACGGTTTGCCCGGTCAAGGCAGTTTTCAACGCGTTTTTGCTGGATTTAAAAGGAGCGAACAGATTCACGGCTTCGCGTGCGAGGACCTGTGACCGATCGATCGCGGCGCCGCGCTCGGCTTCGAGGCGTCCTCCGCTTATGGACGCCAGTTCCTGAATCAGCAGCTCGCGGGAGGCCGGCCTATACAATTTGCGGGCGGAAGTTCCGGGCCGGCGCTAGCGGAACGGCAAAAGCGGCGTGAGAATGCGAGACGAGGCTCATACGCACGCGTCGATGTTCTACCTCGCGCGAGGAGCCGTGCGGCGGTTCGAAAGTGGCCGACTTGGGTTCGAATTTTCAGTTGGCGCAATCGAAGACTATCTTTATGCCAGCCGCGCCCGCGGCATCGCCGAAGAGGCCGCCGCGAAAGGCGAAATCAACCCGCAGCGTCTCAAACAATCCGCCGCCTAGAGGCACGCGGCAGATGCATCCGAGCGGCGAGCGGAAGCGACCCGTAGCGGCTCAAAAGGGCTGCCTGATCTGGTATAAACGGTCGAATCAGCCCGCGTCAGACTGCAAGGCAAACAGCGATTCTTGCACTGTCGGCGACTGTCCCGCGGCCACATCACGGCGGCGCAGTTCGTGAAACCGGGACAACACCCGATTAGCGCTCGTCAATGCTTCGATGCGCTCCAGATAGGTCTCGATTTTGGCTCCGGGAATGGCAAACAGGGCGACATCATCCGCAAGCACGTCCAGGTAGGCGCGCGCACCGCAGCATCCAAGGCTCAGCGCCGCGCGTCCCGTGTTGACGACTTGCGGAAAACGGCGCAGGCGGGCCGTCCCATCGCGGGCGCATTCTGTCCTTCGGCCTGCTGGGTCGCTTCCGAAAGAATAAGCGTTTGGCTGGCGTTCACGAACAGTAAAACCACATCCGGCGCAAGCGTTGCATTGGCGAGCGGGGAGTAAATGACGTACTTGAATCGCGATTTGAGAACGGGAATCGACGCCAGGTCTTCGGGTCGCACATATCCGAGGTCGGCGAACACTTTGATTGCATCCGCGAGATCGGTTTCAGCCTGCGCGGAGGGAGGCTGCAAGTTGTGAGTGTAGATACCGATGGCACACAAACTATGGTCGAGCGCGGTGGTCGCGAACGTCGAGTCCGCGGCGTCCTGCCAGAATCTGCAACCGGCGGCGACTCGCGGGGCTTGTTCGTTCACACCGGCCGGAAGCGTATCGGCGAAAGTGATCGCAACCGGAGCCTGTCTCAAAGCCAGCGCTTCGGTCAGTCGCGCCGCCGCTTTCGAATAGCCATTGGGCATAGATCAATGAGCCTCGGGCGTAACGCTGAAACCCATCTCGGCAATGTATTCATGCAGTGCACGTTCCGATACGACAGTCGGATCGAAATCGATCTGCACGGTTGCTTTGGGATAACTCGCCTGCGCTTGCAGCACACCTGTCTGCCGGCGAAGCATTACTTCCAAGCCGACCGCGCAGGTCACGCACGTGAATCCCTGAATGTGATACGTCACGGATTTGCGTTGTTTCGCGCTCGCGAGTGCGAGGCTGCCGGCGCTTGCGGCTGTAAGGCTCTGTAGGAAACGTCTGCGAAATACGTTCATATTTTTCTCCGTTAGCGGGCGGTGGCGATGCCTGGTTGATATTTCCAGGCCGTGACGAATACTGGCCCGGTCGGAGAATCGGGTATCCGTGTAGTCCTCAAATGCGATTCTTCTTGTTGAGAACACCGGTCTCGATCATCATGTCGCGAACCAGATCGAAATCGGCTTTCCGGGGCGCCAGAGGACTATACATCACGCGGTCCATGGGATTGGTGAGCGCCCAGCGAAGAAGCGCGGGCTTTTGGTGATAGTAGAAGCGGCCCACAAAGTCGGCGGCATCCTCGCGGTTCGGTTTGCTCTTGTCGAGCCACAGACCGGAGCGCGCAATGCCATCCACCAGCATCTGCACAACGTCCGGGCGCGTATCGATCAAATCCTGGCGCACGATCAGGATGCAGGACATGTAATCAGGCCAGTATTCGCGCGCTTGAAACAGAACGCGGCCGAAGCCGCCGATCTCTGCTTGCGAAGGGAACGGTTCGCCCATCGAGAAGCCGTCGATTGCTCCGGCGGCGAGCGCGCCCGAAACGTCGGGCGGCGCCATCTCGACCATCTTGATTTCGTTTGGCTTGATGCCCCAGATCTTCATGGCGCGGAAGAGCATCAGCCGTTCATCGGAAAAGCGGGTAGGAATGGCGACCGTGCGGCCGCGCAGATCGGCGAATGTCTTGATCGGGCCGTCTTTGCGACGACCACCGCGCTGCCGTAGCGATGCCCGAGATAGACGACTTTGATCGGTACGCCTTGCGCTTTGAGCGCGATCGCCATCGGCGCGACGATGAACGCGGCTTGCACTTTGTTTGAGATCAGCGCTTCTTTCATCTCCGGGAAGCCCTGAAACATGCGCGGCAGAAAGAGCTCGCCGGATTCCGAGAATACTTGGAGATGTAATCAGTGACAGGACAGGTAAGCTGGCAGGTGACGGGAATGTAGGCAACGATGATCTTTCTTTTCGCGACGGGACGATAATCATTCAGAACCGCGGCCCAATTGACATTCATGTATCCGTGAAGAACGGAGATGAAGACCAGCCATCCGAGCGCGCACAAGACGATTTTGTTCTTAAGCAGAATGGCGGAACCCCCAGCGAACCGATTTGAGTTTTTCGAGCCGCCGGAAAACAGGAATCCAGCGCCAGGCCAATAACGCCGATCAGGAAGATGGCTGCCACGACAAGGTCGTAGCGCTTGCCCGAATTTCGCGCATCGATGATCAGGTATCCAAGACCGGAATCGACAGCAATCATCTCCGCGGCCACCACCACCAGCCAAGCGATGCCGAGGGCGATCCGCAACCCAATGAGGATCTGCGGCAGCGCCGCGGGAAAGATCACTTTGGCGAGCAATTGCGCGGGCAGTTAAGTCCGAAGTTGCGGCCGGCTCGGCGAAACACAGAAGGAACGTTCGACACGCCATTGACGCAGGTCACGACAATGGGGAAAAAGGCTCCGAGAAAGATCAGGAACGTCGCGGCGCTGTCGCCGACGCCAAAGAAAATGATCGCGACCGGAATCCACGCGATGGGACTGATCGGCCGCAATAACTGCAGTGCCGGATTGACGACCTGATTCGCCGCCGGATACCAACCGAGCGTCAGCCCAAGCGGAATGCCAAGCACCGTGGCCGCGCCGAAACCAATCGCGACGCGCCGCAGCGAATCGCCGATATAACTCCAGAGAAGACTCTTGCGGGCCAACTCGGCGATGCCCTCTTCGACATCGAGCGGAGAAGGAAAGACTTTGGTGCCGGTCCAGACGACGGAGTAATGCCACAAGCGCAAGCAAGATGCGCCGAGGCAAGCAGCGGCCAGAAGAACTTTTCCCACTTCCGCGGTATGAGCCAGCGAGTTCATATTTTGTGGGCCATACCGATCTGCTGGAAGATGCCGTCGCGAAGCTCGAGATAACGCGGGGAACTGATGTCGCGCGGATGCGGAATATCGATGTCGACGATCTGCTGGATCGTTCCCGGGACGCGCGCTCATGACTACGACGCGATCGGCCAATTGGACAGCTTCATCGATGTCATGCGTCACGAAAATGATGGTTTTGCGTTCCGCTTCCCAGATGCGCAGCAGCTCGCCGCGCATGATCAGGCGCGTGATGGAATCGAGCGCTCCAAAAGGTTCATCGAGAAACAGCATGTCGGGATTAACGGCCAGCGCGCGAGCTACTTCGAGCCGCTGCTTCATGCCGCCCGAAAGCTCCAGCGGGTAAGCCTTTTCAAATCCCTCGAAGCCCGACCATTTTGATGTAATGCGCAATTCGTGCTCTGGCGTTCCGCGCGCGGCCAGGTTGAACAGGCCGAAGCCGATGTTTCCTTCGACTGTGAGCCAGGGGAAAACACCGCGTTCCTGGAACACAAATATCCGGCGCGGATCGGGGCCACGCACGACTTCTCCATCGATTCTGACTTCTCCGCGCGGTCGGAGAAAGGAAGCCGGCCATGATGCTCAGCAGCGTCGATTTGCCGCAGCCGGAAGGCCCAAGCAGGCAAACGAACTCGCCGTCCCTGACTTCGAGATCGATGTCTTCGAGCACAGTCGATCTTCTTGCCGTCCCGCTCGAATACCATGTGGATGTTCTCGGTGCAGCAGCTTGGTCGTACGCAACGCGGGCGTGGCGTACGGGCTTCTATCGCTGACATTGTTTTAATCCTCCGAGTAACCCCACTGCAGCGAATTCACCTGCTCGAGCGATCGCATTCCGATGATCAAGCAGCAAGACCGATGACGCCGATCAGCACCATGCCCGCGACCACGAGGTCATAGCGATTGCCGGCATTGCGAGCATCAATGATCAGAAACCGAGGCCGGAATTCACGGCAATCATTTCGGCCGCAACGACGACGAGCCAGGCAACCCCGAGCGTGATCCGCAGGCCGATGATCAATTGCGGCACGACGGCGGGATACAGACGCGAGATAACAAGTCTGTTCGGACTCAGGCCGAAGTTACGGCCAGCGTTGATGTATACCGGCGGAATGTTCTGCACAGCGCTCATCGCGGTGAGCAGCAGACGGCAGGAAGCACCCATGAAGATCAGGAAAGATAGCTGCGAGATCTCCGACTCCGAACCACAGGATGGCGATCGGAATCCAGGCTAGCGGAGAGATAGGGCGAAGGATTTGGACAATCGGATTGAAGGCCATTTCAGCGCGCCGGAACCAGCCGATGATCAAACCGAGCGGGATGGCGAGCACAGCGGCCAGAACAAAGCCCCAGGTTACGCGAAACAGCGAGGCGACGACGTACTTTGCGAGCAGTCCGTGCCGGATGCAGATCGAGCACTCCACCCACTACGCCGATCGGGCCCGGCAGCAGATGGCCGGGTGCGCGAGTGATCGAGACTTGCCATACGACCAGCAGCCCCAAAATGAACAGCACCGACCAAGCCGCCCGACCGTTCCGGCGACATGTTTCGATCGTGGAAGAGGTGCTTGTCACGCGTGCGCCAACTTCCGGCGCTTTTGGTAGCGCTCGCGCCGCTTACCCGCCACATAAATCTCAATTGCGTTCGCCACCGGGCCAACAATCGACAACGCATAATACGGCGCGTGTACGTTTTCGGCCAGCCGAAGAACCATCTCGGCCACCGCGACCAGCGCCGCCACCAGACATTGCGCCCAGCGCGGTTTCACGGTGGTCTTCGGGTCCGTGATCATGAAGAAGATGAAGAGCTGATACATCGGTCCGGTGATGGGCGCTACTTCAGCCAGGAACGAATGACCGGTGAAAGAACGTCCGGAGGAAAGAAAGGATCACAAACGAGACCACATATGTCGCGGTGATGTGGAATCGCTTCACGCGATAGACGATCAACGCGCCAAGCACCCAGACGATCAGCATGGGCCAGACGGAATTCCCCCACTGGATGCTGAGCGTCGCGACGTACTCGGGGACCAGCAGCAGCATCGCGGTGATGGCGAAGTTCGATGGGTTCCAGAGATGGCGTCCGCGCCAGCGAAGCACGTATTTGGAAGTAATCGCAATTGCGCTGCAAAGCGCGTACGGCCAGAATGCGGGGGAACGAACGAGGATGCCGACGCTGATACCCGTGATGTAGGCGCTCGCCAGGTGCGGGAATTTGCGGTAGAGCAGCAACGTGAGAGCGATCTCGAACAGCCCATGCTGGTCCCGATTGCGAGCGCGGTTCTCGAGAAACTCTCGAGCAAGCCAAAACAGAGATTGCCGGCCAGCAGAATAAGCGTGATGAAGATGGGCGGCAGGTAGCGATTTTCGGCGCTGAAAAAGCGCGTTACGCGATTGGCTCATAACGGTTCCTCGATCTGATGAATTTGATTCAGAGCCGGCGCCGCGATCTTTTGGACGGCTCCGGAAGGCCAGCGAATCTCGACGCGATCGATGGACGTGACGCGTCCGAGTCCAAAGTGCAGGCGGCGCTGATTCTGAGAACAGAAGCCACTGCCTCCGGAAACTTCCTGCACCTGCTGCTGGCCGTTCCAGAACACGCGCACTTCAGCGCCGATGGCGCTTCGATTGCTGCGGCGTCCTGTCAAGTTTGAATTCGATCCAGGCGTTGCGGGGATCGACGTGATTCTTGTAGAGAAGAACAGGGCCGCGTCTGATTGGCGACAACAGCATCAAGCGCGCCAGAATTGCTGAAGTCGGCCAGAGCCACGGCGCGGCCGTCGTAGCGGTCCGTCACTCCGACCACCTGCGAGACTTCTTTGAACTGCCCCGCGCCGTCGTTGATCCACACACGCTTCTGCTGATATCCGGAGAGGCTGCGGCCCTTGAGCGGCGGCCAGTTGGCTGCGTCCGAGATAATGCTGCGATTGCCTCCAGCGACTTTCGAATAGTCGTACCAGTAGCTGTGATCGGGATCGAGTGAAACGTTTCCGTTCACCTCATAAAGATCGAGGAAGCCGTCGTTATTGAGATCGCCAAACTGGCCGCCGAAACTCCATCCGCCCAGTTCCACACCCATGGAGTTGGCGACGTTTTCGAATTTGATGTTGTCGCCCGACGTGCCTGGCTCCGGCATCCAGAGATTGTTACCTTGGACGAGCACACCTTCTTCCGAGATATTGCTCACAAAGATTCCGTAGCGGCCCTGATTCAGCACGTCGCCAACGGACGCCGTCATACCGCTCTTTGGAGCGTAGCCGACGCCGGTCTCTTTGCCCGCTTCGCGGAAGTGCTTGCCCTTGTCGTTGAGGTAGAGTTCAGAAACGCCGTAATCGTTGGCGATGAACAAATCCGGATAGCCGGTACCGCGAAGATCGGCCGCGACGGCGGCAAGCGCCCAACGGCGCGAGTTGATGCCAAGCTTGGCGGATACTTCTTCGAAGCGGCCGTTCCCCAAGTTGTGAAACAGATATTTGCGGCCGCCGTTTTGGGCGTATTCAAAGCTCTCCGGCATCATTCGGTGTTTTTGAGATGCCAAAGATCGACGTCTTCCGGATAGTAGCCACCGAGGAACAGATCGAGCTTTCCATCGTTGTCGTAGTCAAACCAGATGGCCGTATTCGCATTGACCCAGGGCGGCAATCCGGCGGTATCCGTGACGCGCGTGAAATGCTTGCCGCCGTCATTGTGGTAGAGCTCGGGCTTGCCCCACTTATAAATGAAGACGTCCTCGTATCCGTCGTTGTCGTAGTCTCCCCAGACTGCACCCATGGACACTCCGGTGCCAGGCTGATTGACATCGGCGAGCCCGACTTCGCTCGCCACATCGCGAAACGTGCCATCGTGCATGTTGCGGTAGAGCGCGTTGTGGGAGCCTTCCCTGCTGTTGGTCACATAGATATCGGGCCAGCCATCGCCGTCAAAGTCGACCACCGAAACAGCGGCGCCCATGGACGCGATCTGTTGCATGATGTGATTCAGCTTCGGGTCCAGGGTAGGCGCCTGATGCTGGAAGGAAATGCCCGATTTGCGCGCGCACTCTTCCATACGGAAGCCGTACGTAGCGAGAGCTGCGCGATTGGCTTCTGCGCGCTGGTCAGACTGGCGCCGCGCCAGTACGCGCTTATATACGACGGGCGTCGCAAGCAGGACGACGAAGAAAATGCCGACAAAGAAACGCGCCTTGCTCATTGTTTTTGCCACAGCGCGCGGTCGAAGTAGGTTGGGGACACGTAACGTGTCTGGTAATTACGCCAATCGTCGGGATGCAACTGATAGGCGTGATCGGCCTCTAACGTAGTGGCCGGAACAACATAATCCTTCATGGCGTGGTACGGAAGCGGCAGAATGGTAGCGGCAAACGTCGAGTTGTAGTCCCCGTCCTTCACCCACCCATCGCAGATGAGAATGAAATCGCGCTTCCACCCGGCAGCGGGTGCGGGCAGTGCGCCAAACTTCATGCGCAACTCATCTCCAGGGCTCGTGATGACGTAGCGGTCGTCTATGTTCTCAAGCAGTTCGCGGACATCCCCGTAACGGGTCGCGTAACCCTGCTGGTCGCGCCAGCGTAAATCTGACTCCTTTACCTGATCATAGTGCGGAAGTTCCGGCGAGGAAGCATTGGCCTGAGTGATTAACGAGAAACCGCGGAACCGTAGGTTCGCCGAGGCGAGGTCGAGATGGCGAATCTGGAGGTGCTCGGATTCGGGCATGGCAGCAGCCCACGCGAGCTTGTTCCAGTAGAGCTCGAGGTTGGTGCGCAGCCGGAGTTTGCGCGGCGCGTTCGGGCGGAAGATGCCAGTGATGTCGAGAATAATCGTCTTGACGCGTCCTTTGGGGAAGCCGAGACCGTCGCGCGCCGTTACCCAATTCCCCGCCCCGTCCGGGACCTCGATGCTTAGACCGCGCGGATGCGCTTTGCTGTTTTGCGCCTGGGCCTTGACGATGGTCGCGTCGGTGTCGTGGATCCAGCCCTGGCCGATCAGGTAGAGCCGCCCGCTTTGCGGCGCGTCGGCAGGCAACTCGAGTTCTACGTAGTGGCCGCGTGTAAGGCCCTGATACTGGCCGCGTCCGAAGGTATCGAGGAAATTATTATCGAGGTCCCGCACGATGTTTGTGACATCCGTTCCCCGGTCGTCCACAGCACGCAGAAACGGTTTTGACAGCGTGGTTGCGACCAGGTTCGGCTCGGGCGAGGGAAGCGCGAACCGCTCGTCGGTGAAGACTTCGGAACCGGCGGGATGATCGACAGCAAGCAGCGAGTAATGATCCATGTAGTAGGTTTCCCAATACTCCGCCGTGATGCGTAGGTCGTAGAAGCCGTCGTGCGGCACGAGTTGATCGCCCCGTATGTTGAACCATTCGCGCGTGCCATAAATGTGCGACCCCTGGGCATTCACGTTCAAACCGAGGGCGGAACCCCACGGCCCGACGTCCTTGACGAACTCCATTCCTCTGCCGTTCCAGGTGAACAGCATCGGGCACGAGCCCTTGATGCGCTGCTCGGCGAGAAGAACTTGATCCGCTTTGAGGTCGAACTCGGCCTGCATGTAACCGTTCGGCCAGACAATGCGGGCAAACTGAACCGCGGTATGTCCGCCGAGTCCGAAGTGCAGAACAGGCGCGTCGATAATTTGTTTTTCGGTGAGGAGGTCGGAGCGGATCTCGATTTCTCCGCCGATCCCGAAGGAATTCATGCGCTGGTCACCGGTCGCATGAGCCGCGCGAGTTCGAATCACCTGCCAGTGGTAGTTCTTTGCGCCGCGATTGATCAGTTGTGACGCGGCGCCATTAGCGGAGGCGGCGAGGATATCGAGGCGGCCGTCAGAGTTCAAGTCGGCAAGAGTTTGCGCAGTTGCATCGAGTTTGGACGGGCAGCAAGCTGAGAGCCTTCCCGTCATTCAGGTAGACGCGATCGTCGATCACGAGATCCAGCGCGCCATTGTTATCGAGATCGCCAACAAGGAGACTGTGCGGGCTGCCGCCGGTAGCGGGAACCACGATGGCCGAATCCCAGCCCGGGCCGTCCAACTTCTCGGAAAGGCGGGCCACTGAGCCGTCGTTCCGGAGAACGATGAGATCGAGGACGCCGTCCCCGTTGAGGTCGGCCGCAGTAACTGAATGCGCGTTGGCGCTGAGATCGTTAGGCACATCGTGAGCGCGATAGGCGCCCAGACGTTCGTTATCGAAGACGCGCAGCTTACCGCTAGCGTCGATGAGAGCGACGTCGGGATCTCCATCGCCGTCGAGATCCGCCACGGCAAACGACGTGAGTCCATCGACGCCGGGGAAAGGATTGATGCGAGTGAATGTGCCGTCGGCATTATTGCGCAAGACGACGGGTTCGCCGTGGGGGACACCAAGAATAAGATCGAGATCCCCGTCGAGATCCACATCGAACGCCCAGACGCCCGTGTACGATCCCTTCGATATGGCGGCCGGAATCTTGGCCTCCTGGGTGATGTCGCGGAAGTGCTGCGGGTCCTGTTGTTGATAGATCTTCAGGCCGGATGGCGTGGCGATCGCGATGTCGGATTTGAAGTCGTAATTGAGATCTGCCGCGGCGACCGCGGAACGCGTGAGTTGTGCGCTTTGAGCTCCCGGTAGCGGCAGGCTGGCCCCGCTGGCAAGATGCAGGGCGGCATCGTCGGCCCAGGCGGTGGTTGAAGTTTTGTCATCCAGCCAAACGGAACCGAGCCACAAAACCTTTGCAGTGCCGGCAACAGTGTTCTGAGGTTCAAAATGCGTCTGCGTGTCCGGGACGGCTGCTTCAGAGCTGGGAGAAGGCAATCGCAGGAAGTGCGTGAACGGCGCAGCCACGAGGGTTGCCGGCGTCTTGATTTGGTCCAGGTTTTCGCGATAGGTGGGGACACGAAGCAGCACATTGCGTAGGAACTGAACCTGTATCGCGGCGGCGCGAATGTTCGGTGCGTTGAGGGCTTGTCCGACTCTGTCGAACTGCTGGCG
The DNA here is from genome assembly GCA_963795905.1 of uncultured Acidobacteriaceae bacterium. Taxonomy (GTDB): domain Bacteria; phylum Acidobacteriota; class Terriglobia; order Bryobacterales; family Bryobacteraceae; genus Bog-105. The sequence goes on from CAWCJG010000010.1 coordinate 75,584, forward strand.
GGCGGCGTCCGGCCATTTGACAGAAAGAGGCTGAAGCGCTTTGAACGCCCGCTGGGCCTCCGCCGTTTCGCCTCGTTTTGCGGCGACGCGTAGGTCCTCGAGCAGAACCGCCGAATTGGCGGGTTGTTGCGAGAGGATCTGCTCGAGAAGCTGCTGGGTATCAGCCAGGTTTTCCGGGCCGCCGCTCTGCTCGGTTTGCTCGGCCAGAGCATAGATCGCCTTCGGGTTGTGCGGATCGAGCGAGATGGCCTTCTTCAGATCGGCGGAGGCTTCCGGCAATTTGCCGCGCCGATTCTCGATAACACCGAGCAGTTCCTCAATGCGGCTATCGGAGGGCGCAAGTGAACGCGCTTTATCGACGCTCTGAAAAGCGGCGTCGAACTGCTGTTGTCGGACCTGGAGAATGCCTAGATCGGCCCATCCGGCGGGCTCGTCCGGAGCGATCTGTGTGGAGCGCGTCAGATACTCGTGAGCGCGCACGTCCTCGCCAGACTGCAATCCGGCCAGGCCCAGATAGAAGGATGAGCAGAGCTCGGAATATTTCTCCGAACCGGGCTTTGGTAGCCCCGAGTTCGCGCAACCCGAATAGAGAAAAATCGTGAGGAGAACGACTGCGGAAAAGCGGCTCAACTGGTTTAGTTTGACATCTGATTCGGCTCCGTACAAGGGCAGAAATGAATCTACAACTTTCGATTGAATCTGAATTCAGACTATTGGCTGAGGCGCGGCCAGTTTGCTACAGTGGCGGACGATTCCCGTATTTGCATCATGAGATTTCGATCCGCGATTACTTTGTTGGCGGGCGCGTTGATCTGCTCCGGCGCAGGGTCCAGTAACGGTGTGCGCTTCGTCGACGTAACAGCGCAGGTCGGCATTCATTTTTCGCACTTCAACGGGGCGCTCGGCAAGAAATGGCTACCAGAAACGATAGGATCGGGTTGCGCGTTTGTCGATTTGGATGGAGACGGCTGGGCGGACATTCTGCTGCTGAACAACAAGAGCTGGAAGCCTGGCGGCGCTCGTCACCTACCGGCGCTTTACCGGAACAACCACAACGGCACGTTCACGGACATCACGAAAGGCAGCGGCCTCGATGTCGAGATGTACGCAATGGGCGTCGCTGTGGCGGATTACGACAACGACGGCCTGCCGGACGTCTACATCACGGCGCTCGAAGGCGACCGGCTTTTCCATAACGAGGGACACGGCCATTTTCGCGATGTTACTGCAACGAGCGGTATTCGCAACGCGAACTTCGGGACGAGCGCCGCGTGGTTTGACTATGATCGCGACGGCAAAGCGGATCTCGTGGTTGCGAATTACGTTCAGTGGAGCGCGGCCAAGGACGTGTACTGTTCGATGGACGGGAAAACGAAATCGTACTGCACTCCGGAATCGTATAAAGGCGAGAGTCTGAAGCTGTATCACAACCTCGGGAATGGACGGTTCGAGGACGTGACGAAGAAGGCAGGACTAGACAACGCGACCAGTAAATCGCTCGGGATCGTCGTCTTCGACTACAACGGCGACGGGTGGCCGGACCTCTTCATATCGAACGATACGCAGCCGAACAAGCTGTATCGGAATAACAAAAACGGCACTTTCACCGAATCGGGCGTGGAATCAGGCGTGGCTTTCGGCGATGATGGGGTGGCTCGCGGCGCGATGGGCGCGGATGCGGCGGATTACGATCACTCGGGACACCCCCATCTGCTGGTTGCGAATTTCAGCAAGCAGATGATGGCGCTGTATCACAACGATGGAAACGGGCTGTTCTCCGATGTGGCGGGTTCAACGCCGCTTGCCAGGTCCAGTCTGCTCGATGTTACGTTTGGTGCGTTCTTTTTCGATTACGATCTCGACGGGTACGCCGATATTTTCGCGGTGAACGGACATATTGATCCCGACATCAACCGCACGCAATCCGATCTGCATTTCCGCGAACCCGCATTGTTGTTCCATAACAACGAGCACGGGGGCTTCGAGGACGTGACGGCGGAGGTTGGCCCGGAGTTGTTGAAACCGATCGTGGGACGCGGCGCGGCCTACGCCGATTTCGATCATGACGGCGATTTGGACCTCCTGATTACCGAAAACGGCGGACCGGCGCGTCTGCTACGAAACGATGGCGGAAACAAGAATCACTGGCTATCTGTGCGACTGGTGGGGCATCCGTCCAACCGAAGCGGGCTTGGGGCGGTTGTACGAATCGAGAGCCCCTCGGGTAAACAATGGCAGATGGTTCACAGCGGATCGAGCTATTGTTCGCAAAGCGACTTGGCGCTCACATTCGGATTGAAGCAGGATCGGACGGTATCGAAAATTGGTGTGGAATGGCCTAGCGGCAAGCGGCAGGAATTCCGAAATGTTCCGGCAGACCGGTTTGTCACCATCGACGAATCCGCCGGAATCCTGAAGTAGTAAGCTTCTGAGATTCCGCAGAAAATCCACCCTTTGGCTGAAGTAATTCGTAGCGCAAAGCTATTAAACTCACCCCATTGGCGTGAATGGTGTCCGAACCGGAACAGCAAGTCCCAACAGAATTGACTTTTGACGTTGCCGTAATTGGTGGCGGTTTGGCCGGTATGGCGGCATCGATTCATCTCGCCAAGCGAGGATTCGAAGTGGTCTGCATCGAACCCTCGACGGAATTTGGCCGGATGGTTGGCGAATCGCTTGACTGGTCCGCTCCCGAGCTATTCGCCGAAATCGATCTTCACATGGAGGAGCTCGTGGGGGATGAGATTTCTACGGTCAAGCGCCACGTCAGCCTGGAAGTGAAGGACGGCGGAAAAACCGAATACGTACCTTCTGCGTGGTTGGCGCGTCCTCCGCTGAATGTCGAACTGCGCACGCTGCATCTGGATCGCGCGCGCTTGCATCAGAACCTGATCCGCCTTGCGGCAAGGTATGGAGTCAGAATCCTACAAGATAGGGTGGCGGCTATTGAGCGAGCGGGCCGGAGAATCTCGGCGCTGGGGACCTCGGGTGGACGGAGAATAAGCGCGCAATGGTTCATTGATGCCGCTGGAGGAGCCGCCAGCCTGTTTGGGCGTGAGTTCCGCTTGCGTGCCCTTCAATACGGGCCGCCGAAAGTAGCGATCTGGAATTACTTTCCCGCTTCCCTCTCGAGGGAAGGCACCACACTGTATGCCGATGCCATGCCAGGCAGGTACATGGATTGGATTTGGGAGATTCCGATCAATCGCACTACGATCAGCGTGGGTTATGTCACGGCTGGAGCCTCAGTCAAGGAAAAACGGCAGCAATCCTTGTCGGTTGAAGACATCTACCGGAACCAACTCACGAAATTTGAGCGCTTTCGGGACCTCACTGAGCGGCCCGAGTGCGAGGAGCCCAAAGTGACCTCGTTTTCCTGCCGTACATTTCGGGAGGTTTGCGGGCCCAACTGGTTCATCATCGGCGAAGCCGCATCCACACCTGATCCAGTCACGGGCAACGGTGTAACGGCGGCGCTCCGGCATGCAGCAGAGGCGTCGAAACTGATTGCACGATTCAGGGACAGCGGGAGAATCTCCTGGTGGGCTCGAACGGCTTATAACCGCCGCGTTCTCCAGATGGGCAGATTCTTCAACAGCCTCATTGAAAAGCTCGCTTATGAGTGCCCGGTACGCGATCGCATCGGATTACTTACGACGGGCGACATCTACACAGCGGCGGCATGGAGCATTAATCACCTGTACTCGCGTTTCCAACCCAGCGGCATGTTGGCTACGGCAGTTTGGGGATCCTTTCTGACCTCGCTACGCGGCGCAGCCTGGTTGTTCTATCGCTTGTGTCAGTGGATGCAGCCGGGACCATCCCGCCTGCCCGATTTTGCACTTAGTAACTCGATGGCTTAATACGTAAAATGCAACTCCTATGCCGCGGCTCAGGCGATCCGATCCTGTTCATTCACGGAATGCCGACCAGTAACCAGCTCTGGAGCGGTGTGATTGAACGGCTGTGCGGGGACTTCACTTGCTTTGCGATCGATCTTCCGGGATTCGGCGATGAACCGGGCGAAAAGTATGTGTCCAATTACCTGCAACGTTGGGCCGACCGGATCGACGCCCTGCGAAGCAAACACCAGATTGAAAAGTGGCACGTGGTGGGGCACGATGCGGGCTCTGCGGTCGCGGTGCAGTATGCGCATCGGTATCAGGAACGCGTTCGGCGTTTAGCTTTGCTGTCGCCGACGCTGTTTCCCGATCTGAAGCCTTACTATTTGCTTGAGCTGCTGAGGAAACCGGTTCTAGGCGAGTTGCTGGCACCCGTTGTAAATTGCGCTTTCTGGAATATCGCAATGCGACGGTCGACGCGGAATCAAGAGGGCGCGGTCGGACCCGCGCATACGAGCTTCCAACGTCCCTTTATGGGATTGGAGGGATCGTGGCAGTTCATGCGGACGATGCGTTGGGGAAGCCCGCGTGAAATATTAGCGGAAATACCAACGTACTTACCGCAGCTGCGCATGCCGACGCTGCTGCTTCATGGGTCGCGGGATCCAGTGATACCGCAGACCTTCGTTCGAAGAGCGTCTACTCTGTTACCGAACGCGCAGGTGCTCCAAGTGGATTCCGGACACTTTATCCCTTTAAACAGGCCAACGTTTGTGGCGTCTACGCTCGGCCGGTTCTTTGCGGATTAGAGCGCCGCGGCGGCGGACTGCAAATGGTTCGAAGCCATGGCTGTGCCCTCGACGCGTGCCGCGCTTTTGCCGAAGGCCATTTCGCGTATGGTGGAGATATCGTGCATGAGCGGCGCGAAGCCACAATCGTCAACGGCCGCCGATGCGGTGCAAGCAAGCCTCCGATTTGAGCCATGACTTGCTCGGGATTGCGCTCGGCCCGCTCTGTAAGTATGTGGACGGCTTGGCTACTTGGGCTCCACCGCGGCTGAGTGACTGCAAAGAGCGAGCCACCCAGGTCGCAGAAGGCGGGTACGATCGCATTCTGGCCGACATAGATGCAGTTGTTGACGAGCAAGCTCATTCGGTTTGATATTGCATGGAAGCAGATTAGTTCGAGTCAGAACACCGGCGCTTTGGTGGCCTGTTGCGAATGGAAATAGCGCACCCAAAAATCGAATTTCGCGTTATCTGCGAGTGGCATCGGCTGTATCTTTTCTCCGATTTCGAGTGTTTCAGGCGAAGACGGATTTACAGCGGGCCAGTTCGGAAGAGGCGCGCTATTCGGATTGCCACTTGCCGCGAAGTTCTTTAGATAGGCTGATACGGTCTCCGACAGTTGGTGGTCGATGGGCTCCCAAGAGCGATCGAGTAAGTTCAGGTTATTGAAGAAGTATGGCAATTCGCCAGAGTGGAACGCGCCAAATTCGGGATGCTGCGGCCAAGGTATGGCGCGGGTGAAGAAGTAAGTGAATACGGGCCGCTGCTGGGCGGCTGCGCGTTGTTTCGCCCACAGAAACATGGAGACGCGCTCGCGATCGCGCGCGGCCGCTTCAAAAGCTTTCTGGAAAGCGTCCAGGGTACCGCCCGGATAAAGACGGTTGAACTCTCCCGCCATGTCGCCGAAGAGCGAGGCTATACGTTTTTCGTACTCATCAGGCGACTTCGACGGAGGTGAGAAGAGCATGCTGTCATTCGCCTGGTAACCCGTTATGACCGGTACATTGAGGCCGCGGCCGTTTGCGTTGATGGCATTGGGCGACTCAGGCAGGAGCCAGCCGTCGATGATGGGACCAAATCTTCCCGCGCTGACCAATTCGCTGGCCGGTAATGCGCGAAGTCCGTTCAGGTTCTTCGCGTGATGGTTGTCGGCCCATTTGATGCCGTCCTGTTCGGCAGCGGCGAGGTCCTTCATCGGGAAACCCGCGACACTCAAACCGCTATCGGCAACGGCTCGCTGAAACGCGCCTTTGGCTTCGGGCGAGGCGAGTAGAGCACCTACGCTAAATGCGCCCGCCGATTGTCCCCATGCGGTTACGCGCGATGGATCCCCCCGAACGCAGCTATGTTCTTCTGCACCCAGCGGAGAGCGGCGATTTGATCCATCAGACCGTAGTTGCCGGAAGTGTGATGGGGTGATTCGGCGGTTAGCCCGGGGTGTGCGAAGAACCCGAATATGCCAAGCCGGTAATTGATGGTTACAATCACCAGGCCCTTCGAGGCCAAGTTAGTACCGTCGTAGATCGGCACTTCGCCAGAGCCTTCTGCAAATCCGCCACCAGGGATAAAGACCACTACGGGCAGTTTGGCTCCCGCTCCGAGTTGAGGTGTCCACACGTTCAGGTAGAGGCAATCTTCACTGACCTCGTTCTGCACGAGGAATTCGCGCGTCCACGGAAGAGCATCTCCGTGCACACGCTGCATGCAGCTAGGGCCAAACTTGCTGGCGTCGCGGACGCCGTTCCAGGCCGCAACGGGCTGCGGTTCGCGCCAGCGCAGTGGACCCACGGGTGGCGCCGCGAACGGAACACCTTTGAATACGGCAATGTGTCTCGAAGTATCGAGCGAGCCGGTCAACGCTCCGGCATCGGTCTTGGCAACGGGTCCTGATTGTCCCAACACGGGACCGCAAAAACACGCCAAAACGCTTAGGAAGCCCGCGATCTTATCCACCGGTAAACTCCGCATCTCAGTATGACATCCAGTGCCAATCGAATACCAAGGTTAGCAGCGCGTCTCAAGGCCTTACCGTGTTAACTTTAGGCAGTGGCAAAAGCCCTTGCACGTTCCGGAGACAAAGAAGCGAAGCAGCCAAGCCGCGCCGTTGTGAGTTTAAACGAACGCAAACAGGCTCTGTTTCGCGACACAATCTGGGGAGCTGCGATGGATCTCTTCACGGAAAAGGGATTTGACGAGACCACCGTAGAGGATATCGCAGCCGCCGCTGGAACGTCGCGGCGCTCCTTCTTCCGGTACTTCGAATCGAAGAGCGATTTGATGGCGCAGCCGATCGTGAACTACGGGGCATCACTGGCGGATGCGATCCGTAACTGCCCTCAGAGTTATTCGCCGGCGGAAGTTTTGCGGCATACGCTACTGACGGTTGCCACTCACTCAGCAGCAAATCCGAGATCGAGGCAGGTCATGCAGATCGGCGCAACGTACCCGGCGGCGCGGCAGGCGCAGATTGCACGCTTTGCGCAGGTTCAGGACGAGATAGCCTTGGCGTTTGCAGAGCGGTTCAAGGGGCGAGCAAAGGACCGGACCACCGCGCGGGTTTTCGCGGCTCTGACGCATTCCCTGCTCGGCGTCATCTTCCAAAACTGGTTCGAGAGCGGACACAATAACATCGAGACGAACATCGAGCAGGTGCTGGCCACGTTGTCTGAAGTGGCTTGCGCTCCGCTGTTGAAGAAGTCGGCTCGATGACGGGTTACAGGGCTCGACGCACGCGACGCAAGTGCCATCGAGCCCGGACGCATTCAAGATTCGCTAGAGAGCGGCAATGCCGTTAACTCCCGCGGACTTCGCGAAGCCATCCACCTGGCCGTAGTTCACCAGACTGCCATCTTGCTGAATTGCGAAAATGCTCACCATGCCCGAGCCGGCGTCGAGTGAGTAGAGAAACTTCGAATCCGTGGACACGGTTAAATCCAAGTTGGTGCTACCACTCGGATTCACTCCGACTACCGTGCTGCCAATGGGTGCGAGCGTTCCCGCGGCGGTGAAGGTGAATCCCGATATATCGCTTGATCCCGCATTTGAAACGTAGACCCACTTCCCGTTCGGAGCAATAGCGTTCCAGCAGTTCGCAGCGCCCAGCGTCGGTACACTTTGACTGACGGCGGAGAGAGAGCCATTCGGAAGAACGCGGTAAGCAGAAAGCGCGGATGCATTGTTGCCGCCAGCGGGCCCGGTTTCCGACACAATCAATTCTCCATTCGGAGTGAATGCCGCCGCGAATACGCCCGGAGCACTGCTGTGATTGACGACAATCGGGGTAAGCTTGCCATCCGCGTTGATGTGGAACGTGTCGATGCTGTTGGTCAAACGCTCCGTCACGACCACAAAGTTGCGCTGCGGATCGATCGTGATAGAGGACCCACCAGCGGAAGTGCCACTGAGATACATGGTTGAGTTCGGAATTTCATGGAGGTGGCCGTTGTTCCAGCGAAACGCCACCACTGCGCCAGCCGCAGCGCCATTGAGCACGTAAACAAGATCGCCATTCTGAGCAATTGACAGTGGTTCGCTGCCGCCGGAACTGACGCGGTCAGTCAGTTGCAGGTGTCCGCACTCAATGTGGAAGACGGAGATCGTACCGCTACCGGCGTTGGCTGCAAAGAGGAACTCGTGATGCTGGCTCAGCACCAGCGATCCTTGCGACTGAAGCGGGTCAATGGTACCGCCACTGCCACGGCCTTCCGTTGCGACACGTTCGGTTTCGCTGAGTTGGCCGGTAGAAGTTCGTTCATAGACGATAACTTCATTTCGCGACGCGTCGTTTGTCATTACGAATACGGCGCCTTTGTGCTCGCTCGAGCGGTAGGACGACTGCTCAGCCGCAGTAACCGTGGTGGCGGCGACGGCGAGCATGGCAGCCGCTGAAACAAATTTGTAAAGAAAAGCTTGCATCCATTTCCTCCTGATGATCCGTGGAGAGACACATTCACAGTGTGTTCACGAAGCTATTCGATTAAGATTTGGAGAAAGTTACTGGGCGAGGAAGGTGTTTATTTTTGCTCTGGGCCGTAACTTGTGGGCTTGGTCCAGCGAACTATCTACGCTATCGATGCGCTAGGTGGACCCACTTTACCTAACGGGTACACGTTCGCGGCTAGGAGCGGTTGAACAGGCCGTCGCTGTTGTTCATCGCGTGCAAGTGCTGCTGGGCGAACATAGCGAAGGCAGACGCGGCAATTCTGCGAGACTCCGCCTTGTCCCGCTTTAGCAAGCTTTCGGCTATGTCTACGTGGGCGCGCGCGGACTTCACAAAATCGATAAGACCCGAGTCCTTCACATTTCTGATGAACAAAAACGCAAGCAGCGGCTGCATGACCTGAGAGAGCACGCGTGGAAGAAAGCTATTGCCCGAGCAATTCCAGAGCGTCTCGTGGAACACGGTGTCGTGTTCGTGAAACAGGAGAGCATCGCCGGATTGCGCAATCTCGACCATGCCGCGGCTGATACGAATCAATTCCCGGATGGCCTTGTCGTCCGCATTTTCGATGGCAAGTTCTACGGCAAGCGTCTCAAGTTCACTGCGGATCCGCAGGATGTCCGAGATCTCGCCGGCTGTGAATGTGGTGACATAACAGCCGTGATTTGGTTTGCGCGAAACGAGGCCCTGATGTTCCAGAGCCACGAGCGATTCGCGAACTGTGGGCTGGCCTACACCGAGCTGTTTGGCGATGCGGGACTCGACGATGCGGTCTCCGGGCTTGAGTTCTCCCCCAACGATGAGCGCCCGGATGGTCTCAGCTATTTCGTCGGCAAGTCCTGTTTTCGCGCCCAAACGGCGAGACAACTCCTCGATGGTGTTCGAAATTCCCGATTGTCCCGACGCTGACATTCTCGCTCCCGCAGTGAGTTATCTAAACATAGCGCAGATCCACAATGGCCCCAAAAAGTACTTGCTAGACCAAGGTGTCTTGACTTTGTGGACACGGAGACATTATAAATTATTTATTCCTTTGCGTCCACACGTTCGAATCTGGCTTCCATGTAGTGCCGCTTTGCTCTGGTTTTTCGCGGCGCCGATGCTGCAATCTGCCCCGTCTCCGCCAGGGATACCGGTCTTTCAATACGACGCGCGCGCCGATGGTTGGGTCACGGCTAAAGGCTTCGATATGGTGGCCGCTGTTACCCGGTTTTCCACCGATTACGGCACACTCGACACGTACTATGACGCCGAGTGGTCCAGGGCGAGGAGCGAGGCGTTCGTTACGTTCGATCGAACGTGGCTGAAGGTGCTCGATGAGGTTCCTTTTGACACCCTGGACGTGGCGGGCCGTATCGACTGGCTGCTTTTGCGCGCACGCCTCCAGCATGACCTCGATGTGCAGGAACAGACCCGCGAACGGCGCGAGGAGATGAAACCGCTGGTCCCGTACATAGATGTGATCTGCGGTTTGGATGACCAACTACGCGAACGGAAGTTTATTTCTGGCGCTCAGGCCGCTGCGGCGCTGGCGGGAATTTCGGAGCAGATAAAAAAGCTAACGGCGGATGTTGAGACCGGGAAATTGAAGGCGCCCCCGACGGTGGGTCGAAGGGCTGCGCGGGCCACCGAGTCGCTGCGGCGCTCGCTCGGGAGTTGGTATCACTTTTACGACGGATATGATCCGGAATTCACGTGGTGGACGGCGGAGCCATTCAAGCGTGTGGATGCGGCGCTGAAAGCATACGAATCGGTTCTGCAGGAACACATCGCGGGCATCAAGCCTGGCGACAAAGACACGATCATCGGGGATCCGGTTGGCCGCGACGCCCTGGTGCATGAGTTAGCCGGCGCAGTTCATCGACTACACACCTGAAGAGCTGATTGCGAACGCCCGGAAGGAACTCGCCTGGTGTCAAGCTGAGATGATTCGCAATGCGCGTGAACTCGGGTACGGAGATGACTGGCACAAAGCTCTGGAACACGTGAAAGATGATTACGTAAAGCCGGGCGAGCAGCCAGCGATGGTGCGGGACCTGGAATATGATGCTATCGACTTCGTTCGAAAAGCACGATCTGATTACGGTGCCCGATGCGGCGCTTCGCCTTTGGCGCATTCAGATGCTGACGCCCGAGCAGCAGCGGATCAATCCTTTTTTCACGGGGGGCGATACGCTTTCGGTGTCGTATCCAACTGAGGATATGACGGAAGAAGAAAAGAGGATGAGCATGCGCGGCAACAATATTCACTACGCTCGCGCAACGGTCTTCCATGAGATGATTCCCGGGCACTTCCTCGAGCAATACATGGAGGAGCGATACCGTCCTTGGCGGCAAGCGTTCAACACGCCGTTTTGGAACGAGGGCTGGGCGTTCTATTGGGAGCTGCGCATGTGGGACTTGGGTTTCCCGCGTTCTCCGGAAGATCGCATGGGTATGTTGTTCTGGCGCATGCATCGCGCCGCACGAGTAATTTTTTCGCTGAGCTTTCATTTGGGAAAAATGACGGCGCCCGAGGCAGTTCATTTTCTGATTGAGCAAGTAGGGCATGAACCGGCGAATGCCGCGGCGGAGGTGCGCCGGTCCTTTGAGAGCGACGATTACGGCCCGTTATATCAGGCGGCTTACGAGATCGGAGCGTTCCAGTTTCGGGCGCTGCAGAAGGCGATGGTGCAATCCGGCAAGATGACAGACCGGCAGTTTCACGATGCGGTTTTGCGGCTTGGACCGATGCCGGTTGCGATGATTCGCGCTTCCCTGCTCGATGACAAGCTGCCAAAGGATTTCAAACCTGAGTGGAAATTTTATGAGTAGTAGCAATCGCGAACGCGCGGGGAACGGGACATCGCCGGCGCAACAGAATCCGATGAAGAAGGGCACTATGAATACGAAATGGAAGGGCGTTTTTCCTGCCGCTACCACTGAATTGACGCAGGATGGCGATCTCGACCTGGATGCGACGGCGCGTCACCTCGAACTGATGATCGAGGCGGGTATAGATGGCGTTGTAATGCTGGGGACAGTCGGCGAGAACACGTCGCTCGATTTTGAAGAGAAGCTGGCGGTCGTTCGAACCGCAGTAAAAGTGTGCGGCGGCGCGATTCCGGTGTTGACCGGCGTGGCGGAATACACGACGGCGCTTGCCTGCCGTTTCGCGCGCCACGCGGCAGAGCTGAGCATCGACGGTCTGATGGTGCTGCCGGCAATGGTTTATAAATCGGATGCGCGTGAGACGATTGCTCACTTTCGTACAGTTGCGCAATCGACTGGTCTGCCGGTCATGTGCTACAACAATCCGGTTTCGTACGGCGTGGACATTTCGCCGGAGATGTTCGCGCTGCTCGCGGATGAGCCGAACCTGGCTGCAATTAAAGAATCGTCCGAAGACGTGCGCCGCATTACCGACCTCATCAACTTGACGGGGAACCGCTACACGCTGCTCGAAGGCGTGGACGATCTGGCGTTGGAAGGTTGCCTGCTCGGGGCGGAAGGATGGGTTTCTGGTTTAGTCAATAGTTTCCCGCGCGAGGCAGTGGCGTTGTGGAACCTGGCGAAGGCCGGTCAGATTGAAGACGCGCTGCGTATTTACCGCTGGTTCACACCGCTGCTTCACTTAGATACGAAGCCTAAGCTAGTGCAGTACATCAAGCTGGCGAATGCAATTGCTGGAACAGGGGCAGAGTATGTGCGCGCGCCTCGATTAACACTCGAGGGCGAAGAACGGGCGGCGATCACGGACCTTGTTCAGCGCGCGATCGATACCCGCGTCTGCGTGGAAGCACCGATGGCGGGAGTGAACAGGTGAACGCAAGGCCGGCTTCGGGCCGCGTCCGCGTCATTGATTCCCACACGGGAGGAGAGCCGACACGGTTTGTGATGGAAGGCGGACCCGACCTCGGTGACGGGCCGTTGGCCGAACGCCTGGAATGTTTCCGCAGCCGGTTCGATTGTTTTCGCTCCGCCGTCGTGAATGAACCGCGCGGTTCGGACGTGGTGGTTGGTGCGTTATTGTGCAAACCCTTCGATCCAAACTGCGCGGCGGGCGTAATCTTCTTCAACAACGTCGGCTATCTCGGCATGTGTGGACACGGAACGATTGGCGTTGTGGTCTCACTGGCGTATCTGGGGCGTATCGAACCGGGAAAGCACCAGATCGAGACTCCCGTTGGTGTGGTGGGTGCGACGCTACACCGAGACGGATCGGTGACCGTCGATAACGTTCTGAGCTATCGCAGCCGCAAGCAGATCGAAGTAGACGTTCCCGAAGCCGGGCGCGATTCGCGGCGATGTGGCCTGGGGCGGTAACTGGTTCTTCATCACGGAAGACCATGGGATGGAGATCAGCCTCGAAAACGTTCCTGCACTAACCGATGCTGCCTGGCGGATTCGAGGAGCACTCGAACGCGAGGGCATCACCGGCGATGACGGCCACGTGATCGATCACATCGAATTGTCCGGGCCCGCGGATCCAGCAATCGCGCGACAGCAAGAACTTCGTGCTGTGTCCTGGTGGCGCGTACGACCGCTCGCCGTGCGGCACGGGGACCAGTGCGCGCGTCGCTTGCCTGGCGGCGGACGCGTCTGTTGAAGGAAGGCGAAATCTGGCGCCAACAGAGCGTTGTGGGGAGCGTGTTTGAAGCGCGCTATCGAGCCGCGGCGCATGGAGTGCACCCTTCGATTACAGGGCGCGCATGGGTCAATGCGGAAGCCACACTTGTGCTGGATCCGGCTGATCCGTTTTGCTCCGGCATTCGTGTATGAGTACTGCCGACGCGGTGGTGATCGGCGGCGGAATTGTTGGCGCTTCGTGCGCATATGCGCTTTCGCGGGAGGGCGTGCGCGTCACATTGCTCGAAGCTGGTCCGATCGGCGGCGGCGCTACCGCGGCCGGCATGGGCCATATCGTCGTCATGGACGATAACGAGCCGGAATTTCAATTGACGAAATGGTCGCGCGACTTGTGGCTGGAGCTTTCGGGCGAGCTGCCGCTGTCGTGCGAGTTCGGAAGATCCGGAACGATTTGGGTTGCGGCGGATGAGGAAGAATTTGAAGCCGTCGGCAAGAAACACGCCGGGTACGCGGCTCGGGGAGTCAGAACGGAAATTCTCGATGGGCGGCAGTTGCGCGCGGCAGAACCGAATTTGCGCGATGGTCTGGCGGGAGGCCTGCTGGTTCCTGACGATGCGGTCCTGTACGCTCCCGCGGCAGCAGAGTGGCTGGTACAGAAAGCGAAACAGTGCGGCGCTAGCGTGCGGATCGGCACGGCGGACGAAATTACGCACGGTGCGGTGCGGATGGCAAACGGCGAACGTGTCTCTTGCGGAACGGTGATTTGTGCGAACGGATGTGCCGCCGCCGAGCTTCTTTCCCGAGTACCAGTGCGCCCGCGCAAAGGACATCTGGTGATTACCGATCGCTATCGGGCGTTTGTTCGTCATCAACTCGTTGAACTCGGTTACCTGAAGAGCGCGCATGGCGTTTCTCGGGAATCGGTGGCGTTCAATGCGCAGCCCCGGGCGACCGGTCAGGTGCTGTTGGGCTCATCGCGCCAGTTCGGCGATGACTCAACGGGTATCGATTGGGAGATTCTGCGGAAAATGCTGCAGCGCGCGTTCAACTACATGCCTGGGCTGCGGACAATGTCGGTGATTCGCGCATGGACGGGATTCCGCGCGGCGAGTCCGGACGGATTGCCGTTGATTGGGCCGTATGAGGGAATGCAGAACCTGTTGCTCGCAACCGGACATGAAGGACTTGGTATCACGACATCGCTTGCCACGGGTGAGCTGATCGCGTCGATCGTGACTGGCAAACAAGCGCAGATTCCCGATACTCCGTTTCGGCCCGGGCGGTTCGCCATGGAGCGGGCGCATGTCTGACGAGTTCGAAGTTTTTGTCAACGGGCGGGCGGTTTCTGTAAAGCCGGGGATGACGGCGGCTGCGGTACTGATGATCGCCGGAGCGTGGCGAACGTCGGTGAAGGGAGAGCCGCGAGCGCCTGTCTGTGGCATGGGCGTTTGCTTTGAATGCCGCGCTCTGGTGGACGGCATCGCGCACGTGAAGACATGCCAATTGCCGGTGCGTCCGGGCATGGTGATCGAGACGAAGTGAAGCGCCTCTCAGCAGACATTGTGGTCGTGGGCGCGGGGCCAGCGGGCATGGCGGCGGCTGTGAGTGCGGCCGAGTGCGGCGGGCGTGTGCTCCTGCTCGACGACAATCCAGCGCCGGGCGGCCAGATCTGGCGCAATCAGACGGTGAGCGGAGATCCGGCGGCGAGGACATGGATGCAGCGTGTTCAAGCCGCGAAGGTGATCCTAGAAGCAGATATACGCGTGCTTGGCGCGCAACGCGATCGAACCCTGCTTGCCGAGCGGGCGCGAGAAGCATACGTTGTACAGTTTTCGCGATTGGTACTCGCGACGGGCGCGCGGGAACTACTGCTGCCCTTTCCGGGATGGACGCTGCCGGGCGTTGCAGGAGCGGGCGGGTTGCAAGCGCTCGTGCAGGGCGGGTTGCCCATCGATGGTAAGCGAGTCGTGGTGGCGGGCTCGGGTCCGCTGTTGTTGGCTGTTGCCGCCCATTTGCGCGAACGGGGCGCAGCCGTACAGGCCATCATTGAGCAGGCTTCCTTCGGGAAGGTGGCGCGTTTCGGACTTGGGCTTGGACTCGCAAAACTGATGCAAGCGGCGCGTTTCGCAGGCAAGTGCAGAGGCGTTCCGATTCTGTATTCGGCGTGGCCCACTGCAGCGCAGGGACGCGGTCGTTTGGAGTCGGTACCGGTCCAGACCGCCAGGGGCGTTCGCGCGTTCGCATGCGACTATCTGGCGTGCGGCTTTGGACTGGTTCCGAACACGGAATTAGCCCAGCTCCTGGGGTGCAAGTTGCGGGAAGGATTCGTTGCCGTCGACGACCAGCAGCGTACGAGCGTTGAGGGTGTGTTCTGCGCAGGGGAACCAACCGGAATCGCGGGGTTGGACGGCAGTTTGATCGAAGGGCAGATCGCCGGTTACGCGGCGGCCGGCCGAAGGACAACCGAGCTTACTGCGAAACGTAATCGCTCGCGAACGTTTGGAGAACGCATGGCGCGCGCTTTTGCGCTTCGAAATGAGTTGAAACAAATCTGTACACCGGAAACGGTTGTGTGCCGCTGCGAGGATGTGAGCCTGCGGCAAATCAGCGCGTACGGCGAGTGGAAAGGCGCAAAGCTACAGACGCGATGCGGTATGGGACCCTGCCAGGGGCGAATGTGCGGACCTGCGATCGCATTCCTGTCGGGCGGGCGCACACGATTCGAATCGGTGAGGCCACCTTTGTTTCCCGCGTCCATGGACACGCTTGCGACGGACCCGGCTGCGGAGGACCAACTTGTCTGAACGAAAACGCCTGGGGTTACTCGATTCGTGCAGCATCGTTGCCGGAAGCATGATCGGCAGCGGCATCTTTCTCGCTCCCGCCTTGATTGCCGGAATTGCGCTGCAGGGTCAGTTAGGCGCGGGTTCGTTTCTGGGGATCTGGGTGATCGGCGGGCTGTTGACCATCTGCGGCGCGCTCTCGTTCGCAGAGCTTTCGGCGGCAATGCCGTGCGACGGCGGTCAATATATTTATCTGCGCGAAGCGTTCTCGCCAATCTGGGGATTCCTGTATGGATGGACCTTATTCACGATCATCCAATGCGGTTTCATTGCGGCGGTTTCGATCGGGTTTGCGAACTATCTGGGTGTGTTTCTGCCCTTTATCGGTTCGCAGAATCTGTTACTACACGCCGGCAGTTTCGGATTCTCCAGCGCGCAGTTAACCGCAATTGTGTTGATCGTCGCGTTGACCTGGATGAACGAGCAAGGCCTGAAAGCCGCTTCGTGGACGCAGAATCTACTCATGTTCTGCAAAATGGGCGGACTGGCCGTTCTGATCGTCGTGGCGCTTGCGAGCGGCCGCGGCAATTGGGCGCATGTTCATCCCTTTGCACCCGCGGCTATCGGCGCCACAGCCATGACGGCATTTGCAGTCGCCATGTCAAAGGCGCTGTTTGCATACGACTCCTGGAACATCGTGACGTTCCTGGCGGGCGAGACGAAAAACCCGGCGCGGACACTACCGCGCGCGTTAGTGCTTGGAACTGTGGTCGTCACGATTATCTACAGTTTGACCAATCTGGCGTACCTGCACGTACTGCCGTTGGGCGATGCGGCCGCTGTGACTGGACAACGAATTGCGGGCCTGGTAGCGAGCTTGACGATGGGGCCAGCGGCTTGTGGTTCATCGCGGCGGCCATTATGATTTCGACCGCCGGGTGTGTGAACGGTTTGGTGCTGACGGGCCCGTGGCTGTACATGACGATGGCGCGCGACGGCATGTTTCTTCCCGGCGCCGAGAAGCTGGAAGAAACGAAACGCACACCAGTACGCGCGCTGCGTTACCAGGCGATTTGGGCGTCGGTGCTGGTGATTTCGGGGAGCTTCGGCTCGCATGGAGCGCAACTCTATAGCGATCTACTGACGTTCACGTCCTTTGCGTCGCTGCTGTTCAACACGCTGACCGTTGCCGCGGTGTTCGTGCTGCGTAGAAAGAAACCGGAACTGGTTCGGCCCTACAGGACGTTCGGCTATCCGGTGGTTCCGCTGGTGTATCTCGGTATTGCGCTGTTCCTGCTCGTGTTCGTCGCCGTGGGCGACCCGAGGAACGCTGGCTTTGGAGCGGTTTTGATTGCAGCGGGCGTTCCGTTTTATCTGCGATGGTCGCGACGGGAGAAGGCGCGGCGTATTGCGG
This sequence comes from uncultured Acidobacteriaceae bacterium, assembly GCA_963795905.1. GTDB lineage: Bacteria > Acidobacteriota > Terriglobia > Bryobacterales > Bryobacteraceae > Bog-105. The sequence goes on from CAWCJG010000010.1 coordinate 92,920, forward strand.
TCGAGTTAGTCTGACCCATGCTTTAAGAGGGCCTCAGGAAGGCTGTTCCACGCGGGCGGCTCGACTCCGAGCAGATTGCGGACGAAGAAATCGTAGCGCTTGCGATCGCCATACGGTCCACCGGGCGTGTGCTTTTCGCCTGGCAACACGAGTAGATCGAAATCCTTGTTCGCTTTGATCAGGGCGTTCACGACCTGAAACGTGGATGCAGGATCAACGTTGTCGTCGAGTTCGCCGACCGTGAGCAGCAGCTTGCCTTGCAGCCGATGTGCATTCTCTACATTCGATGCGGCGACATACTGCGGGCCCAACGGCCAACCCATCCACTGCTCGTTCCACCAGATCTTATCCATGCGGTTGTCGTGACAGCCCGAAGACGCGACCGCCGCTTTGTAGAACTCCGGATGAAACAGCAGCGCGCCCAGCGCGTTTTGGCCGCCCGCGGACATCCCGTACACGCCGACACGCGTGATGTCGTACCAGGGGTATTTGGCGGCGACGGCTTTGTGCCACAAAATGCGATCGGGGAATCCGGCGTCTTGCAGGTTCTTCCAGCAGACATCATGGAAACGCTTCGAGCGATTTGACGTGCCCATGCCATCAATCTGCACGACGATGAATCCCAGTTCCGCGAGCGATTGCATCGAGTAGTAGGCCGAAAACGATTTCGGAACAAAGGAGTCCTGCGGACCGGCGTAGATGTCCTCAATGACGGGATACTTTTTGTTCGGATCGAAGTGCGAGGGTCGAATGATTACGCCCCAGATTTCGGTTTGTCCATCGCGGCCGAGCGCCTTGAAAGGCTCAGGCGCGATCCAACCGGCATCGAGAAGCGGTTTGATCTCACCCTTCTCAAGGTCCATCACTTTCGCGCCGTCGTCAGCGCGATGGAGCTCCAGCGTAGGCGGTTGGTTGACCTGCGACCAGAGATCGAAATAGTATCTTCTTATCGGCAGAGAACGCGACTTAGTGATTGCCGGGCGCCGTGGTCAAGTCTCGTCAGGCCTGAGCCGTCGAAGTTGATCCGGAAGTAGTAATTGAAATAGGGATCTTCGCCCGGATTCATGCCGCTCGCGTGAAACCAGATCTGCCGCTTCTCGTCATCTACTTCATCGACACCGCGGACCACCCAATTGCCGCGCGTGATCTGGTTTTCTACCTTGCCCCTTGCACCGTCGTAGAGATATAAGTGATTCCAGCCGTCCCGCTCCGACATCCAGATGATTTCTTTGCCGTCATGGACATCATGCCGGTAAAGCTTGCCGGAGTAGCAGAAGAACGTCGGCGATTCTTCATCGATAACGGCTCGAGCTGCGCCGTCAGCCGCGTTCACTTCAATAACTCGATAGACCTGGTGACCGCGCTGATTGTATTCGAAAGTAAATGCCCGGCTGTCTTTCCGCCACTCGGCCGGCTGAGGTCGAATGGATTCGGAAACAGTGCGTTGTCGATGGCATATTGCTTCCGCTGTCTGCGATATCGAACAGAACGGGCTGCGGAATATCGAGCGTGTCGCCGGGTTTGGCGTACTCGAGTGAGTAGTAGCGCGGCTGCACCTGATCGGGCGGAGACGATTGAATGAACTCAATCGTGCGGTGCTGCCCGGGGCGGATCGCGATAGGCAACCAGCTTCTTCGAATCGGGCGACCACGTCAGCGTTTCGAGGTCATAATAATTGCCCTCGGATCCATCGAAGCTCAGCGGTTCAGCACTGGTGCTGCCCTTGGCGCGAATCCAGACGTTGAAGTTCCGGATCAGCGCTTCCCATTTGTGATCGGGAGACTCGACCGGCTTGTTGAACATTTCGGTCAATGGCGGCCGCGGCTTCTCGCCGACCCCGTTGCCGCGACGCTCAAGCGCACGCACACGGACGGTGGAGTAATCGGCGAGCTTCGTTTTCCATTCTGAATCGTCGGCGCCATATTCGACGGTCTTGCCGTCGTCGCTGAAGTGAATCTCACGAAACGGCAGAGTGTCGGCCGTGTACTGCTTGTTCTCAGCTTTGTTCAGCGAGGCCGCGAGCTTTGCATGATCGAACGCTTCCTGCTTGGTCTTGTGAACGGCATCGACAACGAAGAAGCGGTGGCCGCCAAGAACAGATTTGCGATACCAGAAACGATTGGAATCGCCGATCCAGTGGGGCTCTTCCGCGACGTTTGCGGTTAGCTTGTCATAGCGCTCGCGTAGACTCAGCGCACGTTGATAGTCGGCGACGGTGACTTGCGCAAATAGCGGGGCGAGCGCGCACAGGCCGCACATGACGGCCTTCGCGATTGCGTTTTTCATGTTCGTTAATGATCGACTTTCCACTCCTCGACACCGGCGGACCATTGCGGCTGCATAGTAATTTCAAGCCGCAGACCCGTGGTCGTAACAGGAGTGAACTGCACTTTGTTGTAACGATCGAGCGCCGTCGGATACGGCTGGTTGGTTTGCACCGGCTGCCAAGTATCGCCATCTTTATAGAGAACGCGCCAGGAGGCGGGCACACGCACCTCGCCGCGGCCGGTATCGTCGAACCAGTAGACCTGTACGCCGGACACAGTTGTTGTCCCGGGGAACGTGTATTCGAGCCATTCGGTCTTGCCCTTCTCCGGCCACCAGTCGAAATAGGAAGTTGGATCATTGGACGCCTTCGGCTCCTCGCCATCGTTGACGGCCTGGACCCACTTGCGAATGCCCTCGCCGCTGACCTTGCCGCCGCCGGTCGATGCAATGACTTTGCTCTTCATGGCAAGCGACGGGAACGGAGCGGGGCGTGCAGTTGAGTCCTCATCCGCCAACCAAACCGCCATTTCGCCGTGTCCGCGATTCGCCCAAGCGTAGTATGGAATGGCCGTGAAGCTCTCGTCTTTGCGAATGACCTTGCCTGCGGCGTCGTAAGAGAGGGCGACCGCGCTGCCCTTCACAGTCTCGACTCCGTTCAGCATTGCGGGTTCGAACTGCGCTTCCAGTTTCGTGTTATCCGGCAGCACGAGATTACGGACCTTGTGATCGGGCACGTCCGGCCACTCGACTGCGTACACGATGGGCCCGCGTTGAATGGCGACGTGGCCGCGATCTGCTTCGACCTGATCGTTTGCGAGAACACGCTCGACCGGCATCGGGAGATCGAGATTGATGACGTCGCCATCGTGCCATTCACGATGAAGGGTGACGTACCCTTTCTCCGTTTGAACCGGAACACTCTTTCCGTTCACATCCAGCTTTACGTCTTCCGATATCTTATTCTCGAAGCGGTAGAGATCGCTTGGAACAGGTTGGCCTTCAGCCCAGCCTGGAATGCGAACCTTGATCGTGGCGGCGACCGGTGCGCCGGGTGCGATGGTCAGTTTCACTTTGCCATCCCAGGGATAGCGAGTCTCCTGCGTGATCTTGACGGTCTGCGACCCGAGCGGGATTTCTGCGGTGCTACCCGCGTACAGATTTACGTAGATCGCGTTGTCCGGTCCGACTGCGTACATGTAACCGGGGACCGACGCCATGAAACGAGTGATGTTGCCGGGACAGCACGCAACGCCGAACCACGGACTGCGGCCCTGACGTCCATTCGATTCCAGCGGGTTCTGATAGAAGAACGACTTTCCGTCGAGAGAAACGCCGGAGATCAGCCCGTTATAGAGCGTCCGTTCCAGCACATCGACATATTTACGCGTCGCCATGCAACAGGAACAGCCGCTGGTTCCAGAAGTCATTGCCAACGGCAGCGCATGTTTCGCTGTATGCGGTCAGGTTGGGCAGTTCATAGTTCGCTCCGAAAGCCTCGCCGGCCCCGATTGCTCCGATGCCGCCGGTAATATAGAGCTTCTTGTCGACTACGTTATTCCAGATCGCGTCGATCGCGTGGACATAAGCTTCATCGCCCGTCATTGCCGCCACGTCGGCCATACCCGAGTACATGTAGGTTGCGCGCACGGCGTGTCCGACTGCTTCGGTCTGATCGATCACTGGCTCCTGCGACTGGTTGTATTCTGAGCCGTTCTTGCCGCCACGCACGTCGAGCATGAATTTCGCCAGATTGAGATAGCGCTCATCGCCGGTGACTCGATACAGCTTCACTAAGCCCATCTCGACGATCTGGTGGCCTGGCCAGATGGCTTTCTTGCCCGGGCCGAACGTGTTGCACAAAAGGTTAGCGGATTTGATGGCTACGTCGAGAAGGTTCTTCTTGCCGGTCGCCTGGTAATGCGCGACCGCGGCTTCGTAGAGATGACCTAGATCGTACAGTTCGTGACTCTGGATCTCTTCGTTCTCCCAACGGTGAGCGCCTGACCACGGATGGGGGTGCTCCGGATTGATGGTTCGCGCGGTGTAGATGTAGCCGTCCGGTTCTTGCGCGGCCGCAATCTTCGCAATCAGGCTATCCACATACGCGTCCAGCTTCGGATCGGGATGAACGCTCAGTGTGTACGAAGCTCCTTCGATGATCTTGTAGATATCCGTGTCGTCGAACGGATAGCCGGGAAGTTTGGCCTCATCCTTGCCGAGTTGTCCACGCAAGGCTTCGGCCGCGTGTTCGAAATTGGCTACACGGCCGGTAAGTTCGCACTCTTTAAACGCGTATGGAATCGTGACCTTGCGGTTCGTTTCAATTTTGGGCGCCCAGAAGATGTCGTCCAGATGTACCGCGGTGAATGGTACGGGCTTGAATGGATAATCATGCTGCGGCTGCTGCCCTTCCTGAGCCCACACGACGCCGAACAACACAAGGAGCGGAAGGATGCAAAACGCGGTCAGTTTCAAGCCTTGCGCTCCTGGTTGGTTTGCACATTCCAGTAGACGGAGTAGCGTTTGCCAAACAAGCGATCGAATGGACGAAGCGTCACATCCTCGGCTTGCCCTGTCGTGCGAAACGTAAGTTCGCCATCGGGTTTGATCCAGCTGCCTGGGTCGTCACTCGCCGGACGAAAACTCGGAACGTCCACCTTCGCGACTGCATCCAGATCCGGACCTTCCTGGCCAACGACGGCTTCTTCCGTCAATCCTTTCGCGCCAAGATCACCCGCAAGAACCAGCGGCCCATAGAGCACGGCCTGCACGCTCGGATTGTCGGGCATGCGTTCGATATGAAGGCGCATCGGCAACTCCACTTCAATCTGGTCACCGGCTTTCCAGGTGCGGTTCAGCGTCAAATAGCTGCCCGGGCTGGCGCTAGCGGGGACAATCTGACCGTTCACTTTCACGGTCATTTCGGGTGACCAGTACGGCACTCGGATGCGCAAGGCGAATTTGACAGGCTCCTGCGGCGTCAGGATCAAACGAGTGGAAGCCTTCTCCGGGAACGCGGTTTCTTGCCGCAGCTTCAGACCCTTTTCTTTCCAATTGAGTTCGGAAGGAATGAACAGGTTTACGTAGAGCCCATCCGCATCGCGGAAATAGATGCTGTTGCTGAGCTTCGAGAACTCTTCAACGCCCGTACCGGTGCAGCACCAGAATGAATCGTCTTCGCTATTGAACGTCTTCCACGCAGCCGGAACGATGGAGAGGTAGTACTGCGTGTGTCCCGTAGTCTGGTCGATCGCGGCGATGCGATGGTTGTAGAGCGTGCGCTCGTAGTAATCGAAATAGCGCGGGTCGGCGGTCCAGGTGTACAGATGCCGAGTGAGCTTCAGCATGTTGTAGGCGCAACAACATTCCGTGGTCGCCGTCCCTTTTTTCAGTTCAGCGGCCAGATGGCGCGGCGGCTCCAGCCAGCCCTCGTTATTGCTGGTACCGCCAGTTACATACGCGCGGGCAGTCGTGATTTCGTACCAGAAGAAATCGGCGACATCGTGGAAACGCTCATCGCTGCTGATCTCATAACGGCGAGCGGCTCCGATCACCTGCGGGATATGCGTGTTGGCGTGCAAGCCTTGCAGCTCGTCTTTGTGCGCCGCGAGCGGATTGAAGAAGCGCTTCTTAGTGAATCGGTCGCCCACTTTGGCGTAACGATCTTCGCCTGTAACCGCGGCCAAATTGTAGAGCACCTCATTCATGCCGCCGTATTCGGTGTTCAGGATGCTCTGCATGTGAGGTTCTGGAATCGGCGCGGTCCAGCTATCCGCCCAGTCGGCCATGCCGCGCAGCACTTCGAGCGCTTGCGCGGTTATCGCAGTGCTGCGACATATCGAACATGCCGGCCATGATTTTGTGGATCGTGTAGAAGGGCGCCCAGACCTTCTGGCGAGCGTTCAACCTATCGAAAAACTCAATCGGGAAAGCGCTCAGATAACCGCCCTGGTTGAGTTTCTTCTGGCACTCTGCGAGTTCTGAGACAATCGCGTTCCCCCGCGCCTTGATCTCCGCGTCGCCCGTAGATGCATACATCAGCGCGCAAGCCGATAAGTAGTGCCCCGTGAAGTGGCCCCGGAGTTCGCAATCCGGCTTTTCCCAGCCGCCGAACGGTTGCGCCGAAGACGGCAGCCCGGCGTTGATGCGGAAGTTGTACACAAGGCGGTCGACGGGAAGCCGCTTCATGTATGCGAGATTGGCATCGCGCGCCGATTGAAAGCGCCCGCCGAGCAGCCTGACGTCCGTGAGCGGGAATGGTTCTGCCTTTAACGGAAAGGCACTCTTTGTGAATTCGATGGGTCCCGTGAATTCGCCCGGCGGAGTGGGATCCGGCCTGTGAGCGGGAGCGTTCGAGGTGTTCTGGGGAATGTTGTTGGTGGAAGGCGCGGCTTCCTGAGCGAGTGCGGGCGCGGCAGCTAGGGCCAGCGCGGCAAATTTTCTTCTGCTGAATGAGCTTGCGTTCGGGTGGGACATGAGTAACTTCTATTGACTAACAACTCTTGACATACGGAGAAGTGACCGCCGGATCATTCCGGCGGTCACGCGGTCGAAATAAACTGCGAATCAAAACTCGATATTCGCTCTCAATTCTATGGCGCGCTGCTGGCTAATCACTCCAATCTGCCCGAAGGTGAGCGACTGCACGCTACTGGACGGATTTCCCCAGCTCGGATGGTTGAACGCGTTGAGGAATTCACCCTGCAGGCTGAAGTGCAGGTTCTCGCGAATTGGAATGGCCTTCGTCACGGACAAATCCGTGTTGAAGAAGTGCGGGCCATAGAGCCAAAAGGTCGGCGCGAGATAACCCGCCGTGGTGTTGGGACTGATGTAGGCAGAATTCGCTGCCCCGCTCGCGCCAATCCAGGAGGGCGAGAACGCGTAAGCGTACGGATTGCCGGTGTGGTGCACCCACACACCGTTCTGGATCTGCGAAGCGGTGAGCCCAGTGAGATTCACTCCGCCGTCAGCGATGTCATTAAAGGTGTTGAAGCCGCCGAGTAGATTGAACGGCGCGCCCGACGTGTAAGTAACAACAGTGCCGAGCGTCCAGCCGCCGACCACGCGATCGAGGAGACCGGCGCGGTTGAGGAACGCTTTGTCATGCCCGAACGGGAGATCGTACGTGCCGAGCAAATGAAAGACGTTGCGTTGATCAAACGGCATGGGGCCATAGTTGAGGCGCAGGTCGCGCATCGTATAAATAGGCAAGCCGTTATCGTACTGATTAGGCCCCGATTGTCCATTGCCGCCCGTCAGCCCGAGCGCCTTGCCGTAGGTGTAGTTCATGCTGAGTTGCAGGCCGTGCCAGGGATTTTGCCGGAGTTCGATCTGAAGTGCGTTGTAATTCGAATACCCGATCGAGTTCAGCAGCGACGCGCCGGCTCCCGACGTGAACGGGTTGGCTTGGAACGCATTGATCGGATAACCGGCGCCTGGGCCGGTAAAGCCTTGCGCAGCGCAGGGCGAAAACTTGTTGCCGCCCACCAGATTGCAGAGATACTGCGGACCAGCGGAGCCTGCAAAGGCCTTGGCCAGTGCGCCAGCCTGACCCTGCTGTAACAGTTGAATGAAGTTTCCGTTTCCGTAGTCTGCAAGAGGCACTCCCGCGCCCGCCGCCGCCTCACCCGCGAAAGCAGCGTCGAATAGCGGCAGGGCTTGCTGTCCCGCATATCCATTATTGGCGAACGATGTAATTCCATTCGCCTGGTTGATCTTCAAATTGTTCTGCGCCAGCTTGAACTGCTGCAAAAAGCCGTTCTCAAAGATATTTACTTCATTGACGTTCGTACCCAGCCAAAGGTGAGTGGACTTGTTGCCCATGTATCGAACTTCGACGACACTGTTCTTGCCGAGCTGCCGCTGAATTCCGAAGTTCCAGGACTGCACATACGGCTGCGCGATATTCGGGTTGATGCCCTGCACGCCGTTGCCCGTGAACGTATTGAGGGACTCGGGCGCTGTGGTTTCATATTGAGTCGGGATATACGCATACGGCGGGAGTGAGTTTCCGAGGAACAGCGTTCCCGGCGTGTAGCTGCCCGGCCCGGTGCCGTAAGGGTTCAGTACAAACGCCCCCTCAAAGAAAGCGCCGTAGTCGGAAGCGTAACTCCAGAAGTTCTGATAAGACGGTGTGAAGCGGCGCAGCGAATAGCCGGCGCGGATAACAGTTTTGTCGCTACCGAGCAAAGCGCCAAGTACACCGTGATCCGACCCGGGGCTCCACGCGATGCCGATGGCCGGCTGCGGGCTGACATTCCACGGACTGTATTGATGGCCGTGCGTGGTGATCATCGGATTCTGGTCACCCGTCAAAACACCGGGCTCAAATTCATGCCCGTATCCGGAAGGCCCGTAGACGTCCGCAGGCGTCGCGCTGTGATACATGCCGTTCAGGTCGTGGTCGTCGCCCGTGAAGTCCCATCGCAGGCCGTAGTTGACCGTCAAATTGGGGCGCACGCGCCAGGAGTCCTGCATGAACAAGCCCCAGGCCTGCTGAAGCTCGTTGAGGTCGGGCGCCCCATACTGCACGTACTGCTTCGTTTTGATGTCGAGTGCCGTATTACCGCCGATGGCACTGATGCGGCCCGTCAGAATCGCGTAGAGTTGCTGCGCCTGGGACAGTGCAGCGGGGCTGGCATTGGGCAATGTGCCACCCGCATCGGTCGTGAAAATGTTGAACGCCGGATCGCCATTGGCCAAACCCATGCTGATCCACGGATACCCGACCGGCGGATTCCAATAGTGGTCCTGCTCACGGTACCAGGAGCCGCCGAAATTGATGGTGTGCGATCCGCGCTGCCAGGTCAGCGTATCGGAGAAGTCGAAGCGCGGGTAGAAGTTTGAGAGGGGCTCGGCGTAGTTGGTGCCCGACATCCAGGAGTTGCCCCCGGGATACCCGAACAGCACGCGAGGCAAAGTGACGTTCTCGGGAGATGCCGAGAGCGTCCAATTCTGGAAGTAATAAAGGAAGCCGCCCTTGAACTGGTTCATGAATCTGGGGCTGATGGTCCAGTCGAGACCGAGCCCCGCTGTGTAGTACTTGGAGCCGTACGCGCCGCCCGTCTGAGAAAATGTCGAGCCTGGATAATTCTGCCCGATTGCACCCGGCTGCTTGGTATCCGACATGTCCCAGGATCCGTTCAGACGAAGCTTATCGGACACGTTGTAGTCGATGCGGACCACAGGGAAGTAGATTGTCGTGGGATTCGGCTGCGTCCAGTACAAGGTCTGATAGTTCGGATCGGCGCCCGTTTGCCGCAGCAGACCATATTTAGTACTGCCGTTCACCGTATTGAGCACCGAACCGATAGCTGGATTCACGGTGGACTGTAAACCGGCGGCTCCCGCAATTTGCAAAAGATTCACCGTTTGACTGACACCGTTCGTGTCGACATAAGTGAAGTTTCCCTGTTGCGCGGCCGAGGTGAATACGTTGTTGTTCAGATACTGCGTGCCCGGCACCTTGCGTTCGGAATAGTCACCGAAGAAAAATAGCTTGTTCTTGATGATTGGGCCGCCGAGCGTGCCGCCGAAATCATTGATGATCAGCTTTTGCTTAGGCTGGCCGATAGCATTGCTGTACCAGGGGTTCGCGTTCAGTCCGTCGTTCTGAAAGTTTTCAAAACCCGTGCCATGGAATTCATTGCCGCCATGCTTGGTGGCGAAATTGACCTGCATCACCGAACTGCCGAAGCCCTGGTCAAGCCCGAGTTGGTCCGTCAGCACAGTCATTTCGCCAATCGCCTCGGTGCGCGGCGTCACTTGCGCCGCCGCGTTCCCGAAATCCTTGAATCTCGACGTATCGGCTGTGATGCCATCGATGTTGTTACCCTGCGATGCCAGCGGTAGCCCGTTAAATGTCGCGTAACCATTCGCGTTCGTGTAACCGGGCGTGAGGGCGGACAAGTTATTCAAATTGCGGTCAGCCAGCGGGAGATCCTGAATTTGCTTGAGGTCGATCGTGGTGCCGATAGTGTTGGAAGTTGCTTCGAGAATCGGGCTCGCTTCGGAGGTAACTTGCACGGACTGTGTTGTGCTGCCAACCCTTAATTTCAGTGTGACATCCGTGGTTCGAGCCGTTTCGATGTGGATGGTATCCGCAATCGCAGTTTGGAAGCCCGACTGTGTGGCGGAAAGCCGGTATGTGCCGTACTGAAGATCAACAAACGAATACACTCCGTTTCCGCCGGCACTCGCTGAGCGCACGTCGTTCGTCGCGGTGTTCGTTAACTGGAGCTGCGCTTTCGGCACAACCGCTCCGGATTCGTCAACAACGGTAACCGTTAAGGTTCCATTCGAATTCTGCGCGTGCACGGCCGGGGCTCCGAAGCTGATGAGCCAAATCAATAGACAACAGGCCGCCAGACATTCTGCCGCCCTCTTAAATGAAGTCCCAAACATAGAAACGCATCCTTTCCACCAAAACAAGCGCTCGCGGGGCGGTTGCGGAGTTTTCCGTCGCCCGGCTCTTGATAAATGATAATTTATAATCTGTAGTTCAAGCTGTCAACAGATTTTATCGCTTCTGAGGAGGAACCGGGAACGTGCATCACCGGATTGGGCGTTTTGTGCCCGTGCTGCTGATCGGGGCCCGATTCCTGTTCGGCGGGACCGCCTCCATTACGATCGATGCCGCTCATCCCGGGGCGACCATTTCGCGCAATCTATACGGAATCTTCTTTGAAGAGATTAATCATGCCGGGGATGGCGGGCTGTATGCGGAGTTGATTCGCGATCGGGGTTTCGAAGACGCCAACTTGCCTCCAGCCTGCGTTCTCAAAGGGCACAAACTGATTCCTCCGCGCACGCCTCATTTTTGGACGCAACCCAAAGTAAGCGACTGGACGATGGATTGGGAGGTTACGTCTCAGTGGCCGGGCTGGTCCACCGAGCTTAAGGACGGCGCGTCCGCCCAATTCGCCTTAGTAACGGATCACCCGCTCACCGCGGCTACCCCGCACGCGTTCCGCGCACAGATTGAGAAGCTGCCGCATGGGGCAAGCGCCGCAGTGATCAACGAGGGGTACTGGGGAATCGCAGTTAAGGCCGGAGAGCAATACCGCCTCAATTTTTGGGCGCGAACGGAGACCACCTTTCACGGCCCGTTCCGGGCGAGCCTTCGCGGAAGTAATGGCGCGAACCTTGTTTCCCAGGCCATCCCGAAAAAGAATGGGACCGGCTGGCAGCATTACGAATTGGTTCTCTGCCCCAATGCCACGGACGCTACGGCCAAGTTTGTTCTGTCGTTTGGATCCACGGGGACGGTCTGGCTGGATTTTGTCTCTCTGTTCCCGGCCAGGACATTTCACAACCGTCCGAACGGAATGCGACCCGATATCGCGCAGATGATCGCCGACATGAAACCCGCCTTTCTCCGGTTCCCGGGCGGATGTTATGTCGAGGGCATCACTGTGCAAAGCCGGCCGCAGTGGAAAGCGACCCTCGGGAGGCCGGAAGACCGCGTCCCAACATTCAGTCCATGGGGCTACTGGAGCACGAACGGGCTCGGGTATCACGAGTTTCTTCAATTCTCCGAAGACATTGGCGCGGACGCGCTGTACGTGGCCAACGCGGGCATATCTTGCGCCTTCCGCAGCGGCACCTTCATTCCAGACGATCAGATGCAACCGCTGATTCAGGACACGTTAGATGCCATCGAATACGCAATCGGGCCCGTCGATTCGAAATGGGGCGCGTTGCGGGCGAAAGCGGGGCACCCTGCGCCGTTTCCTCTGAAATACATCGAAATCGGCAATGAAGACGAAGGATCCAGATACGGCGAACGCTTCGCGCGCTTCTATCAGGCAATCAAAGCCAAGTATCCGCAGATGAACGTAGTCCTCGATTCCTGGATCGCAGGCATTGATTGGCGCGCCATACATAGCGCGGGCAAATTCGATCTGCTCGATGAACATTCGTACCGCCCCTTGTACTGGTCGTTCACGAACTTCGATCACTTTGCGCAATACAAGCGCGGCGCATTCGACCTATACATCGGCGAGTTTGCGACGAACTCCGGCGTAGGACATGGAAACCTGGCGGCTGCGCTGGGTGACGCCGCCTACATGATGAGCATGGAAGCGAATGCGGACCTCGTCAAGATGGGCAGTTACGCGCCCCTGCTTGAAAATGTCAATAAGCCGGACTGGGATGTCAATCTGATCCATTTCGACGCAAGCCGGGTGTTTGGCCGGGCCTCCTATTACATGTGCCGCCTCTTCGCTGAGAATCGTCCCGACACGATGCTGCCCACGCGGGCCTCCTATAACGCTTCGCAAGAAAAGCCAATTGCGGGACCGATCGGTCTCGGAACTTACAACACGTCCGCGGAGTTCAAGGATATTCGAGTAGAGTCGGACGGTCATCTGCGATATCAATCCGACTTTGCTACGGACAGTGCCAAAGGCTGGCAGCCTCAAGCGGACACCGGTGAGTGGGCAATCAAAGCTGGAGCGTATGTGCAGAAGAACCAGGCTGTCGCCTGGACGTACTTCGGCAATGCCGGCTTGAAAAACGTAACCATTTCCCTGAAAGCGAGAAAGCGCGCCGGGCGGGAGGGTTTCGTCGTGGTCCTCGGGAAGGCGGACGGCCGGCGCATCGAATGGAACGTTGGCGGGTTCGAGAATCACTTGCACGCGGTGGAAGCCGACGATGAGGTGCTCGGTAATCCGGTGCATGCCAGTATCGAGGCCGGGCGCTGGTACAACGTGAAGGTTGAGGTAAATGGCAGGAAGGTGCGCTGTTTCCTGGATGGCAACCTTGTTTCGGATGTAACTGTTCCTGAAGTCGAAACCGTACTCGCCGTTTCAGGCCGTGACAAGAGGACAGGAGAAATCGTTCTCAAAGCGCTAAACACCGCGGGCGAGAGAGCGCGCACCAGCATTGCGATAGAAGGCGACGCTTGTGTATCGGCCAAAGGAAGGCTAATCCAATTGACTTCAACGGCGCCGCAGGACGAGAACTCGTTCGCCGAGCCAGACAAGATTGTTCCCGTAACGAGGGAGGTCGACGGGTTAGGCCAGCGTTTTGAGGCTACATTGCCGCCGTGGTCTTTGTCGGTGTTCCGCATTCCGGCGAATTCGCATTGTCATGCGCAATGATCGGTCGGCCCAGCGCCCAGCTCCGGTCAGTTGTGTCGAAGTGCGACGGCCGGGTCAACTGATGCGGCACGGTAGGCCGGGAGTAACATCGCAATTCCTGCCGCCATCGACAACCCAAATGCGATGACTACAAGGGTGAGCGGATTCGCCGTCGTTACGCCGTGGAGCATCGACTGTATGTAGCGCATCGAGACGCCGGACGCAGCCAGGCCTAGCAGGATTCCAACCAAAACCGTCGTCATTCCTTCGCGCAAGACCAGATACAGCATGCCGCTGGGCCGAGCTCCCAACGCCATTCTCATGCCGATCTCTTGCGTTCGTTGCGTCACCGAGAAAGCCAACACGCCGTAGACGCCGATGATTGCCATCAGGAACGCAATCGCAGCAAAGCTGGTGACAAGGATGCCGTTGAAGCGGGGACCTGATGTCATTTCGCCGATCGCTTCGTCCATGGTTGTGAAGTCGGCAATGAGGCCGGCATCCAGGGATCGAAGCTGCCCCGCGATGGCGAGTTCGATCGGTTTCGGATTGCCTATACTCCGGATTACTAATTGAATTTGTGGCGCATCGGGCATCGCCCAGTCATTGATGAAGGCTTGCGGAGCCGGCGCCGCATCGACTCCTTCATTCTTTGTATCGGAGACAATGCCGACCACGGTTCTCCATTTCCTTTGCCCCGTTCCGAGGATTTGCTTCCCGACAGGATCTTCGTTCGGGAAGTAAGCGCGAGCCGCAGCTTCGTTGATGACCGCGAGCGTATTCGGATGATGAAAGTCGTCGTCGCCGAAGAATCGTCCGCGAATAACGCGCATTCCAGCGGCGCTGGCGTATCCAGGCCCGGCGCCGCAAATGTGAATGTTGTCTCCGCGGTGAAAGGCTTCTGGCAGCGGCCGGTCTGACCGGGAGAACGTAGAACCCATCGGTCCGCCCGAGAGGGGTGTGCATTCTGCTTGAGCTGCGTCCTCGACCCCAGGGATTCGCCGCACGAAATCGACAAGTCCGTTGCGCGGCGCCGCGGCGTTCTGGTCGGCGAGCTTTGTTCCCTTCAGTGGAATGGAGACGGCCAATATATGGTGCGGTGCAAAGCCGAGACGGTCGTTTTTAAGACGCCATAACGTCTGAAGCAGAAGAGTTGAGGCGCAAACCAAAACAAGCGATAGCGCTACTTCTGTGACAACGAGGGCGCGCTTTGTGAATTGCTGGGCACCTGCCAAGCCGGGCCTTGTGGCGGCGTTCAGCACGGATCGAGTGTCGACTCCCATCATCCGCAATACCGGAAGAATGCCGGACAGCAGCATCGTCAAAGCGGACACAACTACGCTGATTACAAATACGCGGGTATCCACGGCGATTTCACTGAGCCGCGGCAGTTCGCCCACTGCATAGTGCACGAAGCCTCGCAGCAAAATCACAATTAGAATGGCTCCGGCACCCCATCCGATGAAGGTAAGCAGGGCAGCCTCCGTAAATAACTGGCGGGCGAACCGGCCCATTCCCGCTCCAATCGCCGATCGCACAGCAAACTCGCCAGAACGCGCCGCCCATCGGCTCAGCAGGAGGTTGGATACATTTGCGGAAGCAATCAGAAGCAGGCAGGCAACCGAGGCGATCAGTATGGATAACAGAGTCCGTGCGTCACCTACACGGTGTTCCTGGAGCGGCTGCAGCACCAGCTTGACATCGGTTCGAAACATCAGCGGAATGTCCGCCCTGCTAATCGCGAACAGCCGCTGCAGATCGGCTCGCGCTTGCGTCTCGGTAACGCCGGGCTTCAGCCGTCCGTACACGGCCCACGTCGACATGCTTCGATCGTGATGACTGGCTGCGGGCGAAACTGGCAACGTAGTCAGCAGATCCAGCTTCACGTCCATCGGAAAAACAAAACCCGGGGGAAGCACGCCGATTACGGTGTAGGTTTGTCCGTCGAGGCGAATTGATTTTCCGATAACGCCTTTACTGGCGTGAAATCGATGTCTCCACAAAGGATTCGAAAGCAGAACAGCCCTGGGTCCATTGGGCAGTTCTTCTTCTGTCGTAAAATCGCGGCCCAATTCGGGGCGGTATCCGAGGGTTGCTAAGAAGTTGTAGGAAACCTTCCCTAAATGCAATTCCTCCGGCTCAGATCCATTGAGGAGGACCTTCTCTGTGCCATGCGCTTGTGTTGCGGCGAGTTGCGCAAAGATTCGATTGTCTCGCCGCCAGGCAACGTAATCGGGGGACGCCAAGAACTCCACGTCCATTCGCGGAAATTGGTTTGCGACCCACATCAGTTCTTTCGGGTGCGCATACGGGAGCGGGCGCAGAAAGACGGCGTCGGCAATGGAGAACACCGCTGTGCTCGCGCCGATACCGAGGGCGAGGGACAGCGCCGCCGCGAGCGTAAACGCAGGGCTACGCCGGAGGGTCCGCAGAGCGTAGTTCAGATCTTGCAGTAAGCGATCGAGTACACCCCATCGCCACGCTTGCCGGGCGTCTTCAGCGATTCGTGTCCTGTTTCCGAAGCAGCGCCGCGCCTGCTGAATGGCTTCCTCCCGGCTAAGACCGCGCTCGACGAGGAGATTCACCTCGATATCGAGATGCGCCTGCATCTCTTCGTCAATTTCTTCGCCAGAGACTTTCCTCGAGAAATAACGGCGCCACATCGTTTTCACCCCCGGTTATTGGGCTGGTTTCATGGTGCGTGCGACCGCGCGCACTAATTGCTTCCACTTCGATTGTTCTTCGAGAAGCTGCTTTTTCCCTTGAGGAGTCAGCTTGTAATACTTCGCGCGCCGGTTTGCTTCCGACATTTTCCATTCCGACGCAAGCCACCCGCGGCTTTCGAGCCGGTGCAAGGCAGGATAAAGCGAGCCGTGCTCAATTTGTAGCGCGTCATCGGAGCTGATTCGAATCGCCTGCCCGATTCCATGTCCGTGTTGCGATCCCCATTGGAGCGTTTGCAAAATCAGCAGATCCAGAGTTCCCTGCACAAGCCCGGGACGCGCGCTCTCTTTTTCCTGCTTTGGCATTCTTGGTTGCGTCTTCCTGCTCTGGTAGATACGCTACCATAGCCATTCTGCTACGTCAATGACCATCGGAGTTTGGCCGGCCACTGAGGAATACCTCTCAGAAACCCGGAATGAGAATGATCAGGAATTGAAGCACTCCTGTTATACATCCGAGTGTTTTCAACGGAAATTTCACAGATCGCCCCCGTTCCTACCGAGACATGGGAATTCCCTGTGGAGGACGGGTACGTGGTCGCCAGACCGGACGTGCCGTTCTTGTTCTGCCTGAATGCAACGGCGAAACTGATCTGGCAGGTCTATTCCGAGACGGCCTCTCCCGAAGCCGCGGTGAACGCTTTGGTCGAAACGTACGGCATTCCTGCCGATGTCGCCGCAGAAGATGTGAACTGCACGTTGAGCGAATGGATGCAGGCGGGACTTCTCGGGGTTTCGCAAAATGCGCCCCAACGACAAGCCGCAAGTGCACGGGGCGAGGCGAGCGTGATTGCGTACTGCTCGATTGAAGATACAACGTTTCTTCTATTGACCGACTCGCCGGAGGTTACAGCAGAAGTGTTGCCACAGCTCGACGCGATTCGGATTGCCGCGTGTACGCCTGACGTGACGATTGCGGTGTGGTCGGACGCGGATGGTTACTTTGTGATCGAGGCCGGTGGTGAATCTTCCATTTGGGCGCAGGGAGTGGGCGAAGCGCGCGCTGTGCTGTTTCAGGAGTTGGTACGACGCGCGAAGCCAGAACGACAGTGGTTAGCGCTGTTGCATGCAGCAGCGTGCGGCATGGACGGGCGTTGTGTTTTGTTTCCTGCGGCGTCCTATTCGGGCAAGAGCACACTCGCGGCCGCTTTGACCGCAAACGGCTTCGCGTTGTACAGCGACGACTTCGTGGGCATCGAGGCGGACACTCTACGAATACCGGCTATGCCATTCGGAATCGCGGTCCGGCGCGGCAGTTGGGATGTGCTGCGGCCTTGGATTCCAGAAATAGATCATCACAAGGTCGTCGAGAGATTGGGTGAGCCTGTTAAGTTCCTGCCTACTGCTCCAGCGTGCGAAGCCGTTCCTGGCCACGCAGCGGCCATGGTTTTCAGTGAATGGGTTGCGAATTCGGCTGTTTCCGTTCGCCGGTTGAGTACGGCAGAGGCGATTGCCTGCCTCCATGTATCCGGATTTTGGGTTGCACAGAACCGGACCAGCATTGGGGCATTCCTCACATGGCTTGAGCGGATGCCGAAATTTGCCCTTCAATACGGCGATTTGATGAGCGCTGTCGAGCAGGTACAAGCGATAATCCCCAACCGAAACTTACAAAGGTTCCGACGATAAGAAAGGAAGAGTACAAAACACCATGATTAACCCTATTTCCGGTGGAGCAGCCAATATCCAAAGTGCCGAGCCAGTAAGGGCCACAGCAGCGCCTGCCTCCAATTCCCAGCCAAGTGGGACGGCGAGCACGCAGGATACCGTTGAGCTGAGCGCGCAGGGAAAGGCCGCGTTGTCGGGCGGCAGCTCGAATACGGAGAGCGCTTCGTACAGTAAGCCAGTTACGCTTTCGGCGTATTCGAACCGTTCCTCGGCCGGCACTAAGTAACCGGTCAGTCCTCGAAGTCGGCCCACACTACGGTGTGGTCTGAGGTCTTGGCGGCTTGGCGCGGCTCCATGTCCACGTCGATCTGTGTACAACGCGGCGCCAGCGGAGCGGTCGCGAGAATATGATCAATACGCCATCCCCAGTTGTTCTTTAGCGCATTCCGGTAGTAGTCCCAATACGTGTATTGGACGCGATCGGGGTGGAGCTTGCGAAACAGATCGGTCCAGCCCCACGCTACTGCTTCTTTGAAGGCATTCCGCGCGTCGATGTGGAAATCGGGATCGTTGACGCGCTTGTCGGGGTGATAGACATCGATAGGCTCGGGTGCGACGTTCAGATCGCCTAGCCAGACGGCGGGCTTTCCCGGATCGAGCTGCTCTTCGAAATACCGGCGAATGCGGCGGAACCAGGCGAGTTTAAAGGTGTACTTGTCGCTGTTCACGTTGTGGCCCTGAGGCGCATACGAATTCACGATCGAGACGCCATCCACAACCGTCAATAACACCCGGCAGTCTTCGTTGTCGGGCCCTTCATGCAGGCCGTGCAGGATGCGATCTGGCTTACGGCGGGTGATGGTTGCCACGCCGTTGAACGTCTTCATGCCGCGAAAAAACACCTCGTACCCCGCCTCGCGAATCGCGGTCGCGGGAAACTCCTCATCCTGCACCTTGGTTTCCTGGAGGCACATTACGTCTGGCTTGTGCCGATTCAGCCATTCGAGGACGAGCGGTAGTCTTTGGCGGATGGAGTTGACGTTGTAAGTGGCGATGCGCACTCATCCATGATGGCCTGCGCCGATTTCCACCACTCCTGGGCCAGCCAATCTGCTACACTAAACACGCATTGGTTGATTTCACTGCCATCCAATTCGAAAACGGCTCGGGCACGCCGCTCTATCGGCAACTGGCTGATTACATTAGCGGGCTGATCCACAGTGGCCGCCTGCTGCCAGGTCACCGGCTGCCTCCCACCCGCGATTTGGCTGGCCAGCTTGGCCTGAATCGAACGACTGTATCGGCGGCCTATGGGCTGCTCGAGCAATCCGGACTGCTGGACGGTCAGGTGGGACGAGGCAGCTTCGTCGCGCAGCGGGAGCAGTCTGCCGTCATCAGCTTCGCTACTTCAAAACCCGCGCAAAGCGATTTCCCTTTGGCCGAGTTCCGCCGGCTTGCGAAAGAAGTTATCGATGCGGAAAATGCGGCGGATATCCTGCAACTCGGATCGGCACATGGGTACGCACCGTTCCGGCGATACCTATTGGACGAGGCGCTGGAAACCGGAGTGGCGAGAAGCAGCGACGGGTTGATGGTGACGAACGGATGCCAACAGGCGCTGGATCTGGTCGCCCGGCTTTACGGCGCGGGACGCGCGCGTCGTCCTGGAAGATCCGACGTATCACGGCGCCGTGCGCGTATTTGCGAAAGCCGGGGCCGAGATCATTCCGGCGCCGCTCGATGCGGGTGGCCTCAATGTGGAGGCGCTCGAAGCGATTGTGGAGCGCACGCGTCCTCGTTTGCTGGTCGTAACGCCAAGTTTTCAGAATCCGACCGGAACGACGATGCCGGTTGAGCGGCGCAGGCGCATTGTGGATTTGGCGCAGCGCTACGGCTGCGTGCTGGTTGAGAACGACATCTACAGCGAATTGCGCTACACGGGAGCGGCGCTGCCGACCCTGAAGCAACTCGATGAGACCGGCAACACCATTCTGCTGCGTAGTTATTCGAAAGTTTCGTTTCCGGGATTGCGCGTCGGCTGGATGGTCGGGCCGCGTGCGTTCATTTCCCAGGTCGCCGAGATTAAAGAGATCAGCGATCTGCACTCGGACCAGCTATCGCAGGCCGTGCTGCTGCGCTTTGCGGAATCGGGTGAACTGGCGCGGCATTTGGAAAGAACGCGGCGATCGGGCGCCGAACGATTGAATGCGTTACTCAGCGCCTGCGCGGATGAACTGCCGGAAGGAACACGCTGGACGCGGCCGGAAGGCGGAATGAATTTGTGGGTTGAATTGGCGGAGCCGCTCGATGCGGAGCATCTCCTGCCGAAGGCGCGCGAGGCCGGACTCATCTATACGCCGGGA
This sequence comes from uncultured Acidobacteriaceae bacterium, assembly GCA_963795905.1. Classification (GTDB taxonomy): domain Bacteria; phylum Acidobacteriota; class Terriglobia; order Bryobacterales; family Bryobacteraceae; genus Bog-105. Next base: position 112,963 of record CAWCJG010000010.1, read on the forward strand.
AAATTGTTTTCGATCGGCAAACCGCACGTGAGCACGTTGCGAATCAGCTTTGGCGGATTGACTGTTGCGGAAATCAAGAGGGGCATGGCCATCCTGGGCCGTGTCGCGAAGCGAGAGTTGACCTTGCTGCACGCCGCGACCGCGCGCGCGGCAAATGACTTTGAGCCAGCGGCTGCGCTGGTCTGACAGGAATAGCAAGAAGGGGTAACGGAGAATGAAGTTCCAATCCGATCAGTTCCGGTTGAAGGTAGGCTTGGCCGAGATGTTAAAGGGCGGCGTGATTATGGACGTCGTCACAGCCGAGCAGGCGATCATAGCCGAGAAGGCCGGTGCGGCCGCGGTGATGGCGCTCGAGCGCGTGCCGGCGGACATCCGCAAAGAAGGGGGCGTAGCGCGCATGTCGCAGATTCGCGTCATTCGCGAGATCATGGGCGCGGTGTCGATTCCCGTGATGGCCAAAGTGCGCATCGGGCATTTTACGGAAGCGCGGATTCTGGAAGCGCTCGGAGTTGACTACATCGACGAGAGTGAGGTGCTGACGCCCGCCGACGAGGAGCATCACGTTGCCAAGCACGACTTCAAAGTGCCGTTCGTGTGCGGAGCGCGCAATCTCGGTGAGGCGCTGCGCCGTATCGCGGAGGGCGCGGCCATGATTCGCACCAAAGGCGAGGCGGGCTCCGGCAATATTGTCGAAGCTGTCCGCCACATTCGCACGATTGTGAAACAGATGCGCCAATTGACCGTGCTCGGGAAGGAAGAGCTGGTACACGAGGCGAAGAATCTGCAGGCTCCGCTGGATCTCGTGGAATACGTCGCCGCACATGGAAAACTTCCGGTCCCGAACTTTTCGGCCGGCGGTATTGCGACTCCCGCGGATGCGGCATTAGTCATGCAGCTTGGCGCGGAAGCGGTATTCGTGGGGTCGGGCATCTTCAAGAGCTCGGATCCGGAGCGGCGCGCCAAGGCGATCGTGAAGGCGGCCACTTACTACAAAGATCCGGTGAAGCTGCTCGAAGCAAGCGAGGAGCTTGGCGAAGCGATGCCCGGCCTCGATGTTTCGAAGCTTGACACCTCGGAATTGATGCAGACCCGAGGCTGGTAAACGACAGCGAGGAAGGACGCGTCCCAATTGCAGGAGAACTTGATCGGCGTGCTTGCTCTGCAGGGCGATTTCGAGGCGCACGCGAAAGCACTCGCGGAAGCTGGCGCTGTGCCGCGCGAGGTAAGAACGACGGCGGACCTCGACGGCCTGGCAGGCTTAATTCTTCCCGGCGGCGAAAGCACCACCATTTTGAAGCTGCTGAACGAGGAGGGAATGTTTGAGCCTCTAAAGCGCTTCGGCGAGGCAAAGCCGATCTTCGGTACATGCGCGGGGGCGATATTATTAGCCACCGACGTGCTGACTCCGGGTCAATCTTCGCTCGGTTTGGTCGATATGACTATTGAGCGAAACGCATACGGCCGCCAGGTGGACAGCCGGATCGCATCGATCGGCACGCCGCAAGGAAAAATGGAGGCCGTATTCATCCGGGCTCCTATTATCCGCCGTGTGGGAAGGGATACGGAGGTGTTGGCGACTTATCAGGACAATCCGGTGTTGGTCCGGGGCGGACGTCACCTGCTCGCGACGTTTCACCCCGAGTTGAGCCGGCCTGCTACCATACACACGTACTTTCTCCAAAAGTTAGTCGCGTCCAGCCAAAAGGAAGAGGTGGGGCAGCTTACGTGAAGAAGAAAGTTCTTTTCCTATGCATCGGTAACTCGTGCCGCAGTCAGATGGCCGAGGGATTCGCCCGCCGTTATGGGTCCGATGTCATGGACGTGCAGAGCGCGGGCCTTGCCCCGGCGCCAATCGTACAGCCTCTGACGAGGAAAGTGATGGCGGAGAAGAACATCGTCATCGACGACCAGTTCCCGAAGGACTTCAGCATGCTGAATCAGTCGGATTTCGACCTGGTCATTAATATGAGCGGCGCCAAGCTGTCCGAACGTCCGGGTCTCGAAATACGCGATTGGAAGGTCGACGATCCGATCGGACAACCAGAAGATCTCTACGTTCGCGTGCGCGATCAGATCGAAATGGGCGTAATGCAGCTCATCCTGGAGTTCCGCCGCGAGGTTCGCAAGAGTCAACCCCCAGCGCGACGCAGGCCGAGCCCGGTCGGCGTAAAATAGCTCTCCCCGAGAGAAAATCGCATACATCCGCCCACATCTATACAGACTCGCCAGGAATGGGTGAGCGCTGTCGCATGGGGTGCTATCGAATCACAACGGAACGGAGCAAGCGGCAGTCGGGCTCGACGATTGTCGAGTTCGCTTGCGCGGCGCTGCCTCTTTTTGCCTTCATCTTCCTCTATCTGAATCTCGCCTGGGTGATATTCGAATGGGCTTGCGTCCAGGAGGCGGTTCGCGAGGGCGTGCGTGCTGCCGTCACTTGCACTCCCACGACGGCGCTGAATACCTCGATCGACGGTGTCATCGAGACCTATTCGTTCGGTTTCATCAATGCAGCCAATGTGGGATCGACAGTGACGATTCAGTATCTCGATCCGAGCACTCTATCTCCCATCACCACGGGAACCGTGACGACCGGCGACGTGGTCAAGATCACGATTAGCAGTTTGAAAGTGAACATCTTTGCGCCGGTTTGGTCGACTGTGTCGCCGATGTACATAGGGGCGGTCTCGGCGGATGTAATCGCATGCCGGACGCCAGCTACGCCATGAAGCGCATCGATCTTACAAAACGCAAACGCCAGCGCGGAACCGCCATGGTGGAGGTGGCTCTCTGCATTGCGCTGTTCTGGGCGCCCTTATTTCTAGGCACGTACGAAATCGGATTTGAAATCGTACGGGAAGTGATGGTGACGCAGATCTGTCGTGACGCTGGGCACATGTACTCGCAAGGCGCAGATTTCACCACCTCGGCATACGTTTCACTGTTGAAATCACTCGCGCCCACTTCGCTTTCTCTGACGTCGACCGGGGACACAACCATGTATCTGTCCAGCATCACTTACGTGGATTCTTCTAGCTGCACGGCGGGAGGGCTTAGCGCAAATACGACCAGTTGCCCGAATTTGAACCAGACGGTGATTATTCAACAGGTGCCGGTCGGTTCAACGTCGTCGCGCACGAGCCGCCTCGGGACGCCCAGCTCAACAATTTGTACGGCAGCCAATTCGTACAAGATTTCCCAGGCCAACTATTTGAAAGATAGCTCCGTCCGCGTCGCCAGCCCGCCAATCACGTTAACCAGTTCGTCGCAGATTGCGTACGTGTCCGAGATGATCGTGCAGTCGTCGGATCTTAGTTTCTGGGCGGCTTTAGGGACCGGCGGGAACTACGCCGAGAGCGTGTTCTGAGGACGATCGCGGCGTCGCTTCAGATAACGGTTCAGCCCGAACAAACCAATACACAGCGGAACGGCGGCGAAGTAGGGCCAATAGGAAACGACGGCCGGAGTTTGTTCGGCGACTTCGAGTTGGCCGGTGATGTGGGTTTGGCCGTGCTCGACGCTAACTCGATATGTGCCGGATTGAGGGATCGTCAAATCCGCGGCGAAGAGGAGCTTATTCGTCGCAGCGGAGTGACTGGCCAGGACTGCCATCGTGCCAATTCGCAGTGCCACAGCACCATCCAGAACCGGCGTATCGCCCCGCTGGACCAGCACGCTGAAATCGCAAGGCTGCCCTGCTCGGACCGGATATGGATCGGCGAAAAATTGATCGTCTCTCCGTGCATCGGTGCCCGTAGAATCAGCTTGCCGCCGTCCGCCAAGGACAAAGCCGGCAAGAGGAGCAGAAGCAAAGCGCGCGTTCAAGACATCATCATGCCGCGCATCTGCATCGGCTGGAAAACGATCCACACGCCGATCGCATACAGCGCGCAGGCAACTGCGAACCACGGCGCGGCTCCTTTCGTCTGCTTGCCGATTCGCCAGCACAAATACAAGGCGCCAAGCAACCCGGCATCGAGCAGAAGCAGCTCCGATCGCCTTGTGGCGCAGTATCGCCCAAGTAGCTGAGGAGGTGAAACAGCAGGTGAGCGGCCCACATCGCCGCTCCGATCGGCACGAGCGCGTAGGCGAAATCGTCGTGACGTGCGGAAGCGATGCGCCGAGTGCGAGAGGAATCGCGATCAGTCCGAGCGCAGTAAAGATCCCCACGACCAGCGGCATGGATCCGAGCCGCGCATGCCATGCGTGCTCGTACATCATGACGGGGCTGACCATCCCGGCGGCATTCACAAACGCGCGAAAATCAAGACCAGCACCAGCGCAGTCCAATCCCGGCGCTTTGAAAGCGGCCAATGGAAGAGCGGTATGGATCGGCGAGTACGGCCTGGCCGGTGCGATCTGGATGAGACGCAACATTGTCATGCGGGCAGGCTTTCACGCAATCAAGGCAGAACGTGCAGTCGAAGTTACCCGCTTTTTTCGGTTGGAACAAATAGGTTTCGCACCCGCGCTGCTGGCCGTTTCCCTTAATGCAGTCGTGCGTGCGGCAGGTGTTGCAGACGGGCGATGATTTGACCGCCACTTCGCGCGGCGAAATAAGCGAGGTCACAAAATGGAACTGCCCAATCGGACAAACGTACTTACAGAAGCTGGCGCCACGAAAGAATCCATCGATGAGGATGGCGGCCACAAAGTAGCCGACGATGATCCACGCCGTAAGTAGCGGTGAGTTCCACAGGCCAAACGCTTCATAGCCCAAAAATACAGGACGAGCAGCGCAACCGGGAGCCATTTCGTGCGGAGCGCTCGCGGCCAGCGAAGCCGTGCGGGCAGCAGTTTGCGAGCCCCATCGCGCACAAAGACAAATGGGCAGGCGAAACAGAACACATTCCCGAACACAATGAGCGCAATTATGCTGAATGCCCGCCAGTGAATCCAAGGGAGCACCCCCGCGAGGTTTGCCGGGGCGGCTTGCACGCCGAAGAAACCGTCCCACATCACAGCGCGGCGAGCGCCAGCATTGCCAATTGCGCAAGCGGTCTCCAGCGCGCGATGGTGTTCAGGTTCATCCTCATGCGGACACGGCTGCGCACGCGGTTGGGCCGTTCGTAACGCGGGCGCGATGGGCTGAGCAGCCGAATCGCAAGCACAACAGCGGGGATCAGGTAGAAGATTTCGCCCGGAACCCACATGAGCCCGCCCGCGAGCGTCTGATCCTGCGCGGGTGTTAAGCCGGACATGCGGACGGCTTCGTAAGTTGGATAAAGAAGCTTTCCGGAGAAAACGAACACCGCCGAGATGCCTGTGTTGACGAAGTCAGCCAACAGTAGGTACGGAATTCCGACCCATGCCGGCCATGGATACTTCCCAGGGCCAGGGCGAATCACAGGCCACCAAAAGAGAATGCCGGTCCAGAAGAAACAGGCGTGTTGCAGCCCGTGCCAGGCGCGGTTACCGAGCGCCAGTTCATAGGCGAACGGCAGGTGCCAAAAGACAGTGCTGCTGACGAAAGCGAGCCACGCAATCAGCGGCGATGTCAGGCGATGAGCGAAGCGACGCAGCGCGCGCCAGGTCAGGAATGGCCCGAGCACTTCTTTGTTGACCGGCTTGGGCAGTCCGCGCAGCAGCGGCAGGATCGGGTCGCCGAGCAGGATCAGCGCCGGCGCAAACATCATGAGCAACAAGTGTTGCGTCATGTGGGCGAAAAGATACAGCGAGTCGAAGGAGTCGAGCGGCGATTCAGTAGCGAGGAAGATCAGCGCGACGCCGGATAGAAAGCAGGCGAGCCGGGAGCTGTCGCGGCTGTCATGCAGTAAGCGGCGGCCGCGAATCCATCCGCGCAGGTAAATGGCCGCAGTCAATACCAGAAGCGCGATAACGCGCCAGTCAAGATTCCAGGACGCGAGTGCTGCAACTGCAACGGTATTCACTTCTTCGGGAATGCGGGCGCGAGCATCGCGAAGTCGCGCGGCAGCTTATTCAATGGCGGTGCGGACGGCTTCGCCGGCGGAGTGTAGTTCGGCCGCAGCGTAGACATGAACGCGACCAGCGCTTCCACCTCCGCAGGGGTCAGCTTTTTCCCATAAGCCGGCATGTTGCCGCCGCCTTGCACCACCTGACGAACCATCTCATCGGGCGTCAAACGGGAAGCCACGTCGTCCAAAGCGGGCCCGCGCTCGCCGCCGCGGCCGCCGAGCGCATGGCAATTGCGGCACTGCTTGTCCTGAAACACAATCGCGCCGTGAACGGCCAGCGGCGAACGTCCTTTGACGAAATTCAGCCGGAACGGACATAGCCGGACCAACCGTCCATCTTCGGCGACCACGGCGAGGTCAATCCCATGTATGCGAGCACGCAGATCGTCATCACACTGAGAATGACCGCGAACACGGCAATCGGGCGGCGCTTGTAACTCTTCTCCCGGTACCGGCGAAGAACGGCAGAACCAGCAGAACGGCGATCGCGAACGCAGGCGCGGCAAACAGCACAATGACTTCCATCCAGTCGGGCAGCAGCGCAAGCGCGGCGAAGATGGACAGGAAATAGAAGTCCGGCCGCGGCGCCGTATCGACCAGCGTCGGATCGGGCGGCCCCATGGGGCCTTTCGGCCCAAGAAAGAGCGCGCAAGCGAGAATGCCCAGCAGGACCAGACCGGCAAAGATCAGGTCCTTACCAATCGCATACGGCACAAACGGAACGCCTTCTTTGCGCAGGATCTCTGCGTACTCGGCATCGTAGGTCGATTTCAGAACGACGCGTCCGGGAACGGGATACTCGTTAATGCCCTTCGTGAGCACAAGGCGAAGATGCATGCTGAGGATCGCAATGATCGCGCCCGGGATCAGAAACACGTGCAGCGTAAAGAAGCGCGACAGCGTTTCTCCCGCGATGATCGGCCCGGCTAGCAACAGGTGCACCAACTGCGAGCCGATGAGCGGCACGCGGCCGGTGATGGAAGCACCGATCGCCGAGCCCCAATAGGCGTCCTGATCGAAGCGCATCACCTGGCCGGTAAAGGCCATGGCGAGTGTCGTCAATAGCAGGAAAATCCCGCTGACCCAAGTAAGTTCGCGCGGGTACTTGTAAGCGCCGAACAGAAACACCTGAATCATGTGCGCGCTCATGAGCGCAACCATGAAGTTGGATCCCCAATAATGGATCCCGCGCACGTACCAGCCCCAAAACTGCGCGTGATTCAGATACTGCAGGCTGGTGTACGCTTCGTTGGTCGAAGGAATGTAGACGAAGGCGAGGATCGATCCGCTGATGATCTGAACAATGAAACACAGCAGCGTGGCGCTGCCGAACACGTAAAACCAGCTTCCGGCGCTCGCCGGTACTTCATGGCCGGCCGTGGAAGCATAGAGTGCCGTCAGATGCAGCCGGTCATCCAGCCAGACAGCGGATTTTCTAAGCCAGTCCATAGCGACCTCTAAACGGGATTTGACAGGGTTGGCATTTCACCGCCCTTGACCCAGAGTTTTCCGTCTTCAATTTTGTAGTGATATTCAAACAAGCCGCGCGGCGGCGGACCGGCGGCGCGCGAGCCATCTTCGTAATAAACGCCTCCGTGGCAGGGGCACATGAACAGACCCGATTGTTCAAACCAGCGCACAGGACAGCCCAGATGCGTACAGTTGATAGCGAATACCTGAAACTGATTGCCTTTTACGCGCCGCACCCAGCACGGGATATCGGCGGTTTCGCCGTCCCAGGGACGCGTGTACGGATTGCGGTACGTGGCAAGCCGGGTTTGTCCTTCCGGGAAGCTTTCGAGCATGCCGAGCGAAATCCAGGTGCGAGGATCTTTCCGCTCCATCCAACTGGAGAACACGAAACCGGCCAGCGGAATCGCCAACGCGATACCGGCAACGACATTGAAAGCGACACCGATCGTGAAGAGCCAATCTCGCCGCGACGGGTCGGGCGTGTTGCCCTTCATTTCCGTTCGCGTATCCAGTGGTTTATTCGCCACGCTCATTTGACTCCTCTTTGGCTGCTACCGCCATTGTTTCCTTCGTGGCTTTGCTTGTTAGGACTTCCCGGTCCGTTTCCACTACCCTCATTTCCTTTTGCGGCCGACCCCTGCGGGCCGTGCCGTTTTCGTTTTCATGTGAACTGGAGCGCTGCTCTGCTGTCCCGTGGGAGCACTGATGGCAGCGGGTGCCGGCGTCGTACGCAGCGAGTTCAAATACGCCACCAGGTCCGTCACATCCTGGTTCGAAAGCGGCTTGCCCATGTTCAGGAACTGATACGGACGGCATGCCGAGATCCATACGGCCAACGATGATGGACGTTCTCAACATCTGATTGCTGGCCAACTCAAGATAAGCAGGCGTTGTAATTGGGCCCGGCTGCATGTTTTTGGCATGGCACATGAAACAACTGCGCATAAATAGTTGCCTGCCGTGATTTGCGTCGCCGCCGCCATTCTCGGCGTACTCCGGCACTCCGGCGGGAGCGGGGCGTCCATTTCCCCAGTGCGAATAGATGCCGTCGACGAGAATATCGATCTGCTTGTCGGTGAGCGGGCCGCCTTCACTCTTGGCCCAGGCAGGCATTTCGGTGCCGCTGCGCCCGTAAGCGATGGTGCGGCGCAAGCGTGTCGCGCGGAAGAATCGACAGATACAGCGCATCGTTCAGGATGCGAGCCGGTCCCATGCGGCCGTTGTCGCCGTGACAGCCGGAACAGTTGCTTTGGAACAACGTTGCGAAGTCAGTGATTTGTTGCGCGGTTCTCCGCCTTCGGTGCGTGACCGGGCGGTCTGCCAGAGCATGCGGCCAGAAATAGCATGGCGCATACTCCCGCGCAAGAAGCGATCAGCCGGGCGCGCATTACTTCTCAGGTTCCTCGGGCCGCATGCCAGGCGCTTGCACAAACGCTCTTTCGGCGAAGTCCCAGTTCTGCATCGTTCGAATACTCGTGCTGTGCGCGATGACGTAGCCACCGACCAGGCCGAAGCCTAGCTGCGCGACCACAAACCACGGCCAACTGATGCGCTCGTTCATTAATGGATTGACCACGTTCAGTATGGTCGCGACCAGACCGCTCCAGAATACCGGCATCAAGATACCCGCCCATAAGGGTGCGTATTTAGGGAACATCGGCAGGATGACCGCATACACGATCCCGACCAGGATGGAGATGATGACATGGCCGACGCTCGCGGCGATACAGTGCGAGCGCATTGAATTGCCGCAGTTGCTCGACCGTTCTCACATCCATTCCCGGAATGACAACACCGGAAAGCAAGTTGATGGGATACCAGATGCTGTGCTGCGCGATGAGTCCGTAGAGACAGGCAATCGCCGCCATGGCGGCGCCACCCGCCAGGCCGCCCCAGACGCCGGCCGAATACGGATGAATTTCTTCGGGGATACGGGCTCGATGGTGGGCCTCACCCGCGCGCAGGCGAACGACCGAGCGATGTTCGACCTCGATGGGCTCCGGACGCAGGTGCGGGTTGATGGGCGAATGTTCGTGCGCTTCGTTGCGGAATCACGGCGTGCCACCACCGGATCGCGCCAAAGAACGCGATGACAAGACCAACGGCGGAAACGGTCCATTGCGTCATAACGCCGGCGAAGGCAAGCGTTAGACCGAAGGCGAAGATGATGGGCGAGAAAGTGGGCGCGGGCAGCAGAACTGCCGGTTCATGTGTGCGCTCGCCCGCCTCGCCGTGCGGCTCTGTGGAATGTGCCATATTCACCTACCGAAGATGTAGACCACCGAGAACACGATCACCCAAACGGCGTCGACGAAATGCCAATACCAGGACAGCAAAATCACCCGCCGTGTTTGCGTCTGAATGGGAAATCCAATCAGCGAAACGACCATCGTCATGATCAGGAAGAACAATCCGACGATGACGTGACTCGCGTGCAGACCGACCAGCGAGTAATAAGTCGTCCCGAAGAGATTCGTCGACATCGTGAGGTGGTGCTCAAAGATCAACTCGCGCCATTCGAGCCCGGTGCCGATGATGAACTCGAGCCCGAGAGCGATGGTGACGAGAAGCCAGAACTTGAAGCGTCCCACGTGGCCTTTGACCAGTGAGTGTTCGGCCATGTAGACGGTGAAACTGCTCGACAGAAGGCAAATGGTCGAGAAGATGGGTACCGACAGAACATCTTTGGGCTGCGGCCCGCTAACGCTCTTGCCTATATAGATGATGTAGGCCGCGACGAACATCGCGAAGAGCGCGCTCTCGGCGACGATCAAAAACACGATTCCGACTTTGCCGCGATCGGGCAGTTCCCATCGCTCGGTGAGGTCGTGCGGATTTACGAACAGGGCTGGATCGAGCGCGCTCATTCGTATTTCCAATCCGGATCCTGCGGATGCTTCAGATCCCACAACGGACGGCTACTGCGCACAACGGGTAGCACTTCGAAGTTGTATTCGGGCGGCGGTGAAGTCGTCGCCCATTCGAGCGTCCAGCCATCCCACGGATCATCCGGCGCTTTCTCACCGCGAATGCCGGAGTGAATCATGTTCCAGACGAATACAAGAATTGCCGGGATCTTGAAACGCCACGCCGATAGAAGCGAGGAGGTTCCAGATCTCCCAGCCGCGGCCCGCCGGATAGGTGTAGATTCTGCGCGGCATACCGAGGAAGCCCGCGATATGCAGCGGAATGAATGTGAGGTTCGTTCCAATCACAAAAAGCCAGAAGTGCACGTTCCCGAGCTTCTCGTTGTACATGCGCCCGATCGCTTTGGGGTACCAGTAATACATTCCGGCGAACAACCCGAACACGAGGCCGAGCACGAGTGTGAAGTGGAAATGGGCCACGACGAAGTAGGAATCGTGCAACTGCCAGTCAAAAGGAGCAATCGCGAGCATGATGCCGGTCAGACCGGCTACCAGAAACTGGAGCAGGAACGCACAGCAGAACAGAAGCGGCGTATCGAAGCGCAGTTTGCCGCCGTACATGGTCGCCGTCCAGTTGAAAATCTTGATGCCCGTTGGGATGCCGACTAGCATGCTGGAAGCCGCAAAGAACGTGTTGCTCCAGGACGTCATGCCGACAGCGAACATGTGATGCGCCCACACGCCCATACTGATGAAGCCGATCGCCACGACGGCGCCGACCATGGCGGGCCGCCCAAACAGCGGCTTGCGCGAAAAAATCGGAATCACTTCCGACAGGATCGCGAATGCCGGGAAGATCAGGATGTAGACCTCGGGGTGCCCGAAGATCCAGAAAATGTGCTGCCACAAGACAGCCGACCCGCCCGCCTGCGTGTTGAAGAAATTCGCTCCCAGATTGCGGTCGAGTTCCAGCATGATCTGCGCTGCTGAAAGCGGCGGCAAAGCGAGCAGAATCAGCCAGGAATCGACCAGCATGACCCAAACGAAAGTCGGCATGCGGCTCAGGGTCATGCCCGGGCAGCGCATGCAGAGAACCGTCGCGATCACATTGATAGCGCTCGCCAGACTGCCAAAGCCGCTGACCAGAATTCCGAGCGCCCAATAGTCCGTGGCGGCGCCGCGCGAAAATGCTTTCTCAGTCAGCGGCGCATAGGCAAACCAGCCGACATCGGGCGCGCTGCCAGCGCCGGACAAACCGCCGCCGCCGATGTAGCTGAAGTAGAGCAGAAATCCGCCGAACAGGAAGATCCAGAACCCGAATGCGTTCAGCCGCGGGAAGGCCATGTCGCGCAGCGCCGATCATCAGCGGGATCAGGTAATTCGAAAAACCGGCCACCATGGGCATGCCGACAAGAAACACCATGGTTGTGCCGTGCATCGTAAAAAGCCGGTTGTACGTGTCGGGCCCGACGACATGACCGTTCGGGAAAGCCAACTGCCATCGGATCACGACCGCCATGATTCCGGCGATGACCATGAAGAACAGCGCCGACACCGACGTACATGAGCCCCAGCTTTTTGTGGTCCACCGTGGCGACCCACCGGTACAGCGTCTCCGACCAGGAGAACTCGCGGTAAACCGGAACGGGCCGTGCTCGATGGGTTGGTCAATCGTAGCCATAATCCATTCCTTAGTGGAGCGACTCCAGATAGGCGGTTACCTGATCTAATTCAGAGCTCGGTGAGCTTCATAGAAGGCATCAGGCATCCGGGCTTCGCTTGTTGCGGATCGTTGATCCAGTCGCGAAGGTTCTGATGATTGTTGAGTAAGATGCCCGCTCCGAGGGTATGCCGCGTCGCAAGATGAGTTAAATCCGGGCCGAACTTACCATCGGCAACGGTTCCCCGGATGGCGTGACAGTTCACGCACGCGAATGAATCGAACGCCTTTTCGTTGGCGGCCATGCCGGCGCGGAATCTGCTGCGGCTTCTGCTGCTCTGCGGCCCATTTCGTCGAAGTCGTCCTGTGTTTGCACGATCACACGCAGTAGCATGTTGGCGTGTTGCGTACCGCAATACTCGGCACAGTTGCCCAGATACTCGCCGGGCTCGCGCGGATCGATCCAGGCGAAGTTATCGCGGTTCGGAATCAGGTCCGTTTTTCCTGCAAGCTGCGGAACCCAGAAGCTGTGAATTACATCCGCGCTCTGCAACGTAAGGTACGTGTCGACACTGCCATCCGGCGCGGACGGAACGTGAATTTCATTGGCCGTTCGAATGTCGTAATCGGGGTAGTAAACTTCCCACCACCACTGATGGCCGATGAGCGTGACTGTGTCAACGTAGCTTTCTTCGGGCTCGCATTCTCAACGGAGGCAATGACGCGCGCGGAAACACCAATCAGAATGAAAACGATGAGAATCGGGATCACTGTCCAGGCAACTTCGATCTGATTGCTGCCGTAAATTTGCGGTGGCTCTTCGTTTGACGTTATCGCCTGCGCGCCGGCGGAAACGAAAGATGGTGAATACGATCAATCCCGCAACCACGACAAAGATTGCGCCGGTGATGACGAACGATAGACAGCGCGATGCTCTTCTCCGCCGCCGCCGGGCTGGCCATGGGCCGGAACATGTCGTCACCCGGTGCTCGTTTACGCCGGGCACATGCACTTGCAGAAATGCGAAGATTGCGCTCAACACGCGATTAAACCTTTCCAGTCCAACTCGCAAATATCTACTTTACCGTGTCTGTAACTCGGTTCAAACCGCAGATCCGATGAGGGTTGATGTCGTATCATTAGCAGGCGCAGTAACTCGTATGAGTCTCCGTATCGATGAGAAGCAATCGCAGGGAATAACGTATCCTATCGCTGAATGGGCGCGTCGTGCTGGGGCCCGAATCCGCGCAGTTTGCAGAGTGCTTTCGACGCGCTACCGGCAGACAGTCCGCCTAGTGATCGATCTGGCCGAAGTTTCCTTCATCGACAGCACGGGACTGGGTGTTCTGGTCGCGGAGCATTCGCGTCTGGCGCGGGCAGGCGGAGCGATGCGCCTGCTGCACGCCTCAAAGAAGCACATCCAACTACTGGTTCTGACAAAACTCACAACGATTTTTCAGCTCTTCGATGACCAGGCGGACGCCGTCGACAGCTTTTATCCCGATCGCGAGCGCAAACAATTCGACATTCTGGAGTTCGTCAAGCGACCCGAGCCAGACGACCCGGTACGCTAATCTGGAAACAGATGGCGAAGATCGGTGAAGTTGTAGGCTCCGCCGCTGCGATCGCAAAGGGGATGGGGATCACTCTTAAGGAGTTGTTCCAGCCCACCATCACCGAAGCGTATCCGGACGGTCCCGCTCAACTTCAGGAGCGGTATCGCGGCGTACACGTCTTGCAGCGCGACGAGAACGGTCTCGAAAAATGTGTCGCCTGCTTTCTTTGTGCGGCGGCGTGCCCGGTCCAGTGCATTTACATCGAGGCAGCAGAGAACACGGCGGAAGAGCGATACAGCGGCTCCGAGCGCTACGCCAAGGTCTACAACATCGACTACAGCCGCTGCATCTTCTGCGGCTACTGCGTTGAGGCCTGCCCTACCGACGCGATCACGCACGGTCACGGATTCGAGACTGCGAGTTATAACACCTCGACGATGGTCATGCGCAAGGAGCAAATGCTGGCTCCGATGCCCGGCGTCACGGAACCAGGCGGTCCGCGTCTACCCGAAGGCGGTGGAGCGCGTCCTTCGCAGACCAATCCTCCCGCGGCGGGGGATGTGCCCATTCTGCCGACCGGCACGCATTAGCGGCGGCGAGGGGCTCGCCGCTAGTGGTCAGGGGTGAGTGGTCAGTGTGGTCAGAAAAAAACGAACAGGCCCAGTGCTGACTGCGCGGTGAAATGAGACAGCGGGTAGAGGGGACAGTTGCCGTTCGCTGGAAAATGCTGGCGAACGGGTTGGTTTCTGGTTGAGAATACAACGGCAGACGAAGCGGAGGTAGGCTCTGCTGGAGAGCAACCCGCCAAGGAATAGGCTGCCGGAAACTCATTCCGATGAGTCACGGGAGAGCGGCCCCCCCGTTCTCCTGTGAAAACAGGTCCTCGGCATCGGGATAGATTTCCTGATGTCCTCGCAAAACTCAAGGCTGCTGGTAACGACGAAGGCGGTTGCGCAGCGGTCTTTTCAAACTCTTCCGGCGAACAATAGCCCAGCCACGAATGGAGCCGCTCCCGATTATAAAAGCGCTCCATGAAGTCCTCGATATTTTGCTCGAGCTCCTCCAAGGCGGAGTAACCACGGCAGTAAATCTCCTCGTTTTTCAGCGTGCGCAGGAAGCTCTCGCAGTAGGCGTTCTCCCACGGCCGCGCCGGCCGACTCATACTGATCCACATGTGCGCTTGCTCCAAACGTTGCACGTAATCGTCACTGGCATACTGGGTTCCGCGATCGGAATCGTGCACCAGACCGGGACCCGGCTGTCGCTGCGTGATGGCGCTATTCAAAGCAGCTAATGCCAAGCTGGTGTGCAAGCTCCGGCCTAGCGACCAGCCCACCACGCGGCGCGACGACAGGTCTAGCACGACCGCTAGATAGACAAACTCACGCCCCAGCCGCACATACGTGATGTCGGACACCCACAGTTGATTGATCGCGCTCAGGCGCACATAGCGCGCCAGATTCGGATACACGGCAAACTGATGTTTGGCATCCGTCGTCAGCACGAACTTGCGTTTGCGTACGGCCAGTAAGTTGTCGCTTTGCAGGATGCGCCGCACCACCCAGTCGCCCACCCTATCCCGCTGCGCCGCACCACTTGCGTGATCCGGCGGTAGCCATAGCGGCGATAGTACAAGGCCGCTTTCGGCACTGCGTCGCGAATGGCTATGGCTGCGTCGTGCGGCTTGCGCTCCTGCCAATCGCGATAGAACTGGCACGCCCCACACCGGCTGCCTGACAATCCTCTCCACACTTACCGGGCCTTGCGCGCTGGCTTCGATCGTGGCGTAGATTCGTTGCCGGAATCGACGCCGCTCGTCGGGCGTGATTCCTCGATATTGCGCAAGGCTGCGGCGAAAAAATCGAGTTCCGCCGCCTGCCGGCCCACCAGCCTCTCTAATTCCGAGATCCGGCTCTGCAGGGCGACTGCCTGGCGTCTCCTCTCCCCGGCCGCTCCCGCGCTTCCCCCGTCCCAGCGGCGCTTGCCGGCCCGCCGAGCCATACCCGGCCTCCCGCCAGACGTATACCAGCCTGCCCCTGAATCCTAGCTCCCGCGCCAAAACCGACACACACTCGCCGCCATCATTCGATCCACCGCCTGCTGCTTAAACTCGGGCTGTACTTAAACCATTTCCGATCCTGGCTTTGCTCCACTTTCGCTCCCTTCGCTGAAAGTGTCCCTAAACTCACTGTCTCAATTTGCCCCCGCAGTCCAGAGTGGTCAGTGGGAACGAACCCACAGGCCGAAGGCCTATGCCACAGGGGCCGGCGGAGCCGGATTAAAGAGGGTGCGACTTGTGCCAAGAGTTGTCGTAAATTGCGAGGGAGTCCGACCGCAGTTGATTAAGGCCCTTGGCCGCAGATAGAATTCATCGGGAGCCATCACGCGAAAACGCGCACAAACATTATTAAGGAGATCGTGAAGCCAACGCCGATCACAAAGCGGCGGACAAGCACTTTACCGATCCGGCGCGCCACTCCGGCCGCTCCGTAGCCGCCAGCAATTGCCGCGGCGGCCATTACCGGGAATGTATGGCCAGTAGACCATGTGGGCTGAAATAAATAAAACTGCAGCCACGCCGTTGATGCACATGCCGTAGATGCTCGTCAGTCCGTTCATCTGCAAGATATCCGTCATTCCGGCAATACTCAAGGCCGACAGCATCATGATCCCGATACCCGCGCCGAAGTAGCCGCCGTAGATCGCGATCAAGAATTGCGCGATGAGAGCAGGCCGCAGAGAAATGACGTCCGGGCCCGGGTGGCCGGCGCGCGCCCGCAGACGCGCCTGAATCGGGCCTTGAATAGTAAACAGCAAAGTCGCGAACAGGATCAGGAACGGCACCAGGTGATCGAAAATGGAGGCCGGCGTGAGGCGCAGCAGCAAGGCACCGATACCGCCGCCGATGCAGCTTGGCACGGCGAGCCAGCGCAGCCGCCGGTCGGTCTGCTGGATTTCGCGCCGGAATCCCCAGATGCTGCCCAGAGCGCCGGGCCAGATGGCAACCGTATTGGTCGCATTTGCAATTTCGGACGGAAGTCCGAGCCAGATCAGGGTGGGGAACGTAATCAACGTACCGCCGCCCGCAACCGAGTTGATCGCGCCCGCGAGGAATGCAGCCCCGCTGGCGATGGCAATATGTAACGCGTCAAGAGGAGGAGAAGTCACCGATCTCCATTCTCACTGCGCCACCGGTCAACGAGGTGCAAGGCCTCGGCTTGCACAACCGAATCCGAACCGAAGCCCGCAATCCAATGGACGTTGCGTTCCCGCCGGAACCAGGTCAACTGCCGTTTCGCGTATTGGCGCGTTTTCGTTTGGCAATCGGAAACAGCATCGGCAAGCGATTGTTCGCCGCCGAGTACCGCAAGGGCCTGTTTGTATCCGAGTGACAGCATCGGCTTTGCATGCGGCGGCACGCCCGATTCGAGCAGCGCCTTGGTTTCGGCAAGCAGGCCTTGTTCAAACATCCAGGCGGCACGCCGGTTGATTCGCTGGTAGAGAGCACTGCGTTCGGGTTGGAGTCCGATCTTCAGCACACGATAGCCGCGCAGCCCGAGGCGCGGCAAAGATTGCGTTTCGCTGGCGGGACGGCGTTGCGATACGGATCATCTCGACCGCACGGATTAGTTTTTGCAAATCATTTGGATGGATGCGCCGCGCGGCCTCCGGGTCGAAGCGCCTTAAAAAACGATGCAGAGCAAGAGGACGGCGAGCGGCAACGCGCTCCAGGCGTTCGCGCACGGACTGATCGCGTCGTGGAGCGGGGGACAAACCGTCGAGTAACGCCCGCAAGTAAAAACCAGTGCCGCCGACCAGTACCGGAACTTTGCCGCGCTCAGTGATCTCCTGTAAGGCCTGAGTCGCCGCCCGGGCGTACCAGCCTGCCGTCACGTCCGCACAAGGGTCCGCACAATCGATGAGGTGATGCGGAATGCCGCGGCGCTCGGAGAAAGACAGTTTCGCCGAACCTATGTCGAAACCACGATAGATCTGAACGGAATCGAAGTTGACGACTTCCCCGCCCCGCCTCGCGATCCTTAGAGCCAATCGCTTTTGCCGGAACCGGTAGGTCCCAGGACTATCACCAGCGGGCGCACGGAATCCGTTGAAACGCCCTTTGCAGGCCCCGCATCGGTGACGTTTGAGAGATATACTTGGTGTGAGTCGTCTTGCCTGTTCAAGGCGAATGGCTCAGTGCGGTCGAATGTCTCACCCTTACTGTAAACCCTTCTGCATTCCTGTCACTTTAGCCTTCCTAATGGCCGCACCGGCGCTTGGAATGGCGGCGGATCAACCGGCTCAGAAGGAGGCCGCACCGGCCGCTTCGACCGGCAAAGCGGACGCCTACTATCACTTCGCGCTGGGGCATCTGTACGAAGAACTTGCGGGCGCTTACGGGAACCGGGGCGACTACGTCAACAAGGCGATCGAGAACTACCGCCTGGCGATGAAAGAGGATCCGAACGCCGGATTCCTGGTAAAGGATATCGCGCAGCTGTATAGCGGCGGCGGATATGCTTCCCGAGGCTGTGAAGGAAGCCGAGACTGGCGTTAAAGACCAATCCGGACGACCTGAACGCCCATCGCGTGCTGGCGAGTATCTATACGCGCGAGATCAGCAGCGAGTCGCAATCGAACCGCATCGACGAATCGATGGCCAAGAAGGCGGTAGAGCAATACCAATTCGTCGTCGCCAAAGATCCGAAAGATGTCGAGAGCCTGGTCATGCTGGGCAAACTCCAGAAGATGCTCGGCAATTCCGCTCGAGGCTGAGAAGGCGTTCAAGCAGGCGTTAACGGTGGAACCGGATAACGATGACGCGATCACGGGACTGGCCAGTATTTATTCGGACCGCGGCAATCCGAAAGCGGGCGCGGATCTGCTCGAGCAGCTAAATAAGAAAAACGCTTCCCCGCGTACCCTGATCGCGCTCGCCAGCGAGTACGAACAGATGCACGACTACGAAAAAGCCGCGGATGCCTACAAGCGTGCAATCGATCTCGATCCGTCGCGCGGTGAACTCGAAGGCGCGATGGCGCAGGATCTAGCCCTGGCCGGTCAATATGACGAAGCGTTGAAGGCATACCAGGCGTTCGCGGACGCGAACAACCAATCGCCGGAGCCGTTCATCGGCATGGCGCAAGTGTACCGGCAGCAGCAGCAGCTGGAGCGGATGCGCAGGCGGCGCTCGACAAAGCGAAAGCGCTCGATCCGGATAGTCTCGAAATGCAGTATCAACGAAGTGCTGCTGCTGCAGGACGAAGGCAAAATGTCCGGAGGCGATCGCAGGGTATGAAGGCCTCATCGCGGCCGGCAGCAAGCAAGCCGGGAACGGGCCTCGGTGAGAAGAGCCGCCAACAGTCGAGATGCTGGAGCGTCTGGGAACATTGTACCGCGCGAATCAGCAATACGACCAGGCGGTCTACACTTTCCGGCCAGATCTCGATCGTCGAATCCCGACGTCGGTGCGCGAGTGGAAGCGCAGATCATCGAGACCTACCGTACTGCTAAGAACTACACCAAGGCCAAAGAAGAAAGCGATGCGGCGCTCGGCCAAGTACCCGGCGACCGTCATGCTTGCGGAGGTGCGGTCGGAAGTTCTGGGCGACATGGGAAAGAACGACGAAGCCGTTGCGGAACTCCGTAAACTGCTGAATGGGCCGAACGACCGCGAGGTGTATGTCGAACATCGCGTACCGGTACCTTGCGGCAAAGAATTATCCGGAAAGCGAGAAGGCTTTGGACGAGGCTGACAAGCTGGCCACCAGCAAAGAAGATCGCAGACGATATCTTCGTGCGCGGCGAGATTTACGAACGGCAGAAGCAATACGATCTGGCTGAGAAAGAATTCCGTAAGGTGCTGGCCGAGGATCCGGACAACGCATCGGCGCTCAACTACCTGGGCTACATGCTGGCGGATCGGGGCGTGCGGCTCCAGGAAGCGCAATCGTTTATCCAACGCGCAGTACATCTTGACCCCAACAACTATGCTTTCTCGACAGCCTGGGCTGGGTGTACTACCGCCAGAACAAGCTGGATGACGCCGAACAGCAGTTGCGGCGCTCGCTTCAGATTTCAGCCGACGACCCGACCATTCACGATCACCTGGGCGATGTTTACGTAAAAGAAGGCAAGCTGAAGGAAGCCATCGATCAGTGGCAAGCGTCGCTGAAGGCTTACAGTACTACTTCTTCCGCGGACTTCGAACCGCAGGACGTGAGCAAAGTGCAGCAAAAGCTGGACAACGCACGAGTACGCCTAGCCCAGAGCCAATAAGCAACTATACCGGGGAAACGCGATATGATGTCAGCGTTTCCTCGCTATGCGACTTCGCAGGTTCTCTGTTGTGCTGCTCGCGCCCTTCATCGCGGCAGCCGCCCACGCGCCCGGCACTAGTTTCAAGCAGGACCTGTCCTGGAAGCGATACTCGGATCCACAGAGCGGTTTTTGCCTCCAATATCCGAAACGTTGGATGCGGCAGGATATGGGGGACGGTGATGGCGTGGCTTTCTCAACCGGAGTCAAACGTTACTCGATGCCCACCGGAGAGATGGACGTGACCGTGCTGAGCACGCCGGACGATTCAGCGGAGCTGCTGCAGGCGCACCTGGACGGCATGAAACGATTTGTTCGCGCCGAGCGCATTCAGATTCTGGATCGACGCAAGATGACGGTTGACGGGAACGCGGCCATGTTGACCAAGGATCAATACCGCGATGCGCTCGAGAAAGCGGATTGGACGGAGGAGATCATCGTGGCGAAACGCGACGACAAGCTGTACCGTCTCGAAATGGTCTGCCGGAGCGATCAGGTCGCCCGCTTCGAACAGGTGTTCGGCCGTCTGGTGGATTCCTTCGCTTTCGGCTGCCATCGCAAATGAAGGACACGCACTTCGAAGAGATATGCAATTGAAACGGCTGATTGTGTTTGCGTCGGCTGCCGCGCTGCTCTGTGCCGGCGAGAACTGGCAGAAGATCCTAAGCGATTCCGCCTGGTGCAA
Source organism: uncultured Acidobacteriaceae bacterium (assembly GCA_963795905.1). GTDB lineage: Bacteria > Acidobacteriota > Terriglobia > Bryobacterales > Bryobacteraceae > Bog-105. Next base: position 133,455 of record CAWCJG010000010.1, read on the forward strand.
ACATGCGCAGGGTTATATGGGAACGACGGATGAAGATCCGCACACGTACCCGGCAAAGGGGCCTTCCGCGCACGACATCGGTTTGGGCGGACCGGCAAACAACGACTGGTTTCCCGTCGGCAAACTCCCGGCGACGAAAATGCCGACGCTTCCAGTGACGGTTCGATGGGATAGCGCGCAACCCGTGCGGCAAGCGCTGGTGGCGGCGCATGCGCCCGACGCGATCGACACGGAGCACACCCTGAAGACGCCGGAGAAGTACTACATTATCGCCGTGATTGGTTTGGCGGCGCATCAGAAGAACGCAGACGGAGAGCAGGCGCACTTCGAAGAGACGCGCATGCGGCAGGGCCTGCTGAACGAGTCGAGGCTGATGTTTCGCGGCAAAGCCATCCATCGTGCCGGAAGATGCGCGCGTCGATCAGCAGACCGGCGAAATTCGTTTGTATTTCCCGAAAGACCACCCGATCACGCTGGAAGACAAAGAGGTCGTTTTCGGAACGATCTTTGGCTCGGTGCGCGTGATTCAGAGGTTCCGGTTGAGAGATATGGTGTACAAGGGCGAGTTGATGATCTAGCTTGCATCTCGCTCTTAAGGGTACGGAGAACCGTCGTAAGCATTGCGGACGACAGTGAGCGGCGGTAGCGTGGCCGGGTCCACCTCCGTCAGGTAGACGAAAAACGTCGCCTTCTGAATGTTCGCAATCTTGGTCACGCGGAAGGTGGCGCGATCTTTGAAGAGCACTTCGTGCTGCCCTTCCTCCTGTTGGGCGTGCTTAGAAATATATCTGCCCGTCGCGCCGTTGATGATGAAGTACACCTTCGGCGCCGTCTGCGTTCCATCTTCTCCCCACTTACCGGCTGAACCGCTGATGCGAAGCGCGCTGGTCGACCAAAACGCGTTGTCGCGAACATAATTGCCGACATTGATGAGTCCGCCAAAAACAGTGCCACTGGCGACGCCCGCCATTCGGTAGGACATCCCGTCGTGCGCCGGGAGCGCGTCCAGAGCGCCCCGCAAATCCTGAACGGACTCATTCAAGACTTGCTGGCCCTTCTGTTCCTTATCGTAATTGGATTTTGTGTCCAGGACATTCGTGCCGTTTTTCTGGTCGAGCAACATGTAATACTGCAGCCCGATCAGACGATACTGCTCGGCGGTAAGCGAGCCGCGGAGGTGCTGCGCGATCATTTTCCAGCCGACGCCTCGCTGGGGATCGCCTGATACCCACGTGCGGAGGCCTCGCATGACGTCGTCATCGACCTCCGCGGTGTTGAAGTATTTCCAGGAGAGCGAGGCGGACTCGGTCCAACCGGATTGTTTGTTTTCCGCTATGGATGCGGTGCCCGACTTCAGCTTTTGATAGAGGTGCTCTTTGACGGTCTTTTCACCCGGGCTCGCGGTCTTCGAATCCGGAATCGCCATGTAGACCTTGTGAAGCGCGTCCCGTTTGCCTCCGTCGTAGAGCCGGTCAATTTCTGCCAGCGCGCCGGGAACGTCGGCGGTGTCGAGATCCGCCGCCAGCTCGGGTACGTCCACTTGCGACACCACGATGCGTTGCACGACGGCGCCAAACATGCTGCCGAGTTGCGTGCGCTGGGCGGCGACGAAGGGGCTTCGCGTAATCAGGTTCGAGGCGATTTGCGGGTTGTTACGAACGGGCGGCGGGGACGTGATTCCAGGCGCTCGCGGTTGACGCTGCTGCATTGACTGATTTCCGCCATGATATCGCGCGGCAAAGCGCGGACACGAATCGGCGGTACAGCGGGGTCATCCACTCCGTCGCACGGTCTTGCCGAGCAGGTGCTTTGCCTTGGAAATGGCTTGCGATTCAGCTTCTTCCAGTGTGTCGGCCTGAAAACGCGCCAGCAGCGCTCCGGGCGAAACGTTGTCCGCTTGCGCCACATACTTCTCGCCCAGTTTGTAGGTGGTCACACGAACGGGCCAGCCGTTCAGTTCGAATTGCCGTTCCGTAAACTGCTCCGGCCTCAATTCGCGGCTCCCCGGGCGACGGGCGCGCCGACCAGGTTGCCCCATTCGGTCCAGGACCCGTCGTAGTTGCGCACGTCCTTTACACCCAGCAGATACTTCAACACGAACCATGTATGGCTGGAGCGTTCCCCGATGCGGCAATAAGCGATGGCGGGCTTGTCCGTCGCGATACCCTCGGCTCCATAAAGTGCCTTCAGTTCATCAAGAGTCTTGAAGCTGCCGTCTTCATTGCAGGCTTTCGACCAGGGCACGTTGCGCGCCTCCGGAATGTGGCCGCCGCGCTGGCAAGTCTCGGGCAAACCGGGAGGCGATAAAATTTCGCCCGTAAACTCTTGCGGGCTGCGCACGTCGATCAGTGTCGCGCTACGTTGTTTTGACGCCGCCTGCACATCCGGCAGGAACGCGCGGAGCGATGGATCCGGTTGCTGCGGCGGTATATGCACTGGGTTGGATTTGGGGAGCATCGGTCGTCAACTCACGACCTTCGGCAATCCACTTTTTACGGCCGCCGTTCAGCAGTCGAACGTCACGATGTCCATAAATTTTCAGTTGCCACAGCGCCCAGGCGGCGAACCAGTTGTTGCTATCGCCGTAGAGAACGATCGTCGTCTCAGGCTTCACACCGGCCTTCGAGAGAAGCGCCTCAAGCTCGCTTTTCGAAAGAATGTCGCGCTGCACGGGATCGGCGAGCTGGGTGGTCCAGTTCCAGCCGATCGCGCCAGGGATGTGCCCCAGCTCGTACGCCCCGGTATCGACGTCCACTTCGACAATCCGCAATGAAGGATCAGCGAGGTGTTCGGCTAACCAGCCAGTTTCGACTAAGACTTCGGGATGGGCATACGCTGACATACCATCAACGTATCACAGCAAGTCTATCGAGAAACTGCGCTTACAGAACCGCGAATGACCAGGCTTGTGGGAATGCGGATCTCGGTCCCACAGTGATCGGGCTGCGAAATCATGCGCCACAATTCGCTGAACGCCATTTCCCCGACCTGCCGTCTCGGTACGGAAACGGTAGTCAGGGCGGGTTGAGTATATTCGGCGAACGTGATGTCATCAAATCCGATCACCGACAACTCGTCGGGTACGCGAATTTTTCGGTCAAAGGCGCAATGCAAGACGCCGATGGCGGTCAAATCGTTGCCGCACAGAATTGCGCTCGGTTTGTATTCGTCGAGGATGCGCTGCGCCGCCGCATAGCCGCCGCGAGTGCTGAAATCCGACTCCTCCGCCATTGGAGTTTCAGTCTGGCTCGCGGCATTGAAAAACGCCCGTTTACGATTCCGCGCCGATTGCAGATTCTGCGGTCCGCCGACGTAGGCAATCCGGCGATGCCCAAGACCGGTGAGATGCTCGACCGCGCTTTGAATGCCGCGCTCATACTCGATGACGAGGTTGCTGATGTAGGGTCCAACGCGACCGAGATCCAAATAGACGGCGGCGATTTTGTTCTGCGCCAGCATATCCACCACGGACGGATCGATCTGCGACGTCAACACCGCGATACCCGGCACTTGCAAGCCGATTAAGCGGCGAACCGAATTGAGGATCCTTTCGGCATCGTAATTCGTGTTGATCAGCAGCGCATCCATGCCGCGATTCAACGCTTCGTCCTGAAATCCCGCCGTAATTTCCGGGAAAAACGGATTCCGCACATCGGATACAAGCAGCCCAACCATCGAGCTCTGGCCGCGCGCTAAATGCCGCGCCGCGAGATTCTGCGAGTAGCCGAGTTCCTTGACCGCTGTGAGAACGCGTTCTCGTGTTTGCGGGCTTGCCGCCCGTGTCCCGTTTAAAACGTGCGACACCGTGGCCGTAGACACACCGGCACGTAACGCCACATCTTTGATGTTCGCCGCCAAACTCCCCACCTTGACCGGAGATCCGGCCTCGTCTTATCCGCGCAGGCCGTCGATGAACTTGTGGATGCGGTCTAAACCACGCTCCAGTTCATGCATGGAAGTAGCATACGAAATCCGCACGTGATTTTCCGTACCAAAGGCTTCACCCGGTACTACCGCGACGTGCGCTTGCTCGAGCAATGCGGCGGAAAACTCGAGCGAATTACGCACCCGCCCGCCGCGAAAAGCCACGCTGATATTGGGATAAGCGTAAAAAGCGCCTTTTGGCGTCTCAATGGAAACACCCGGAATCTGGCGAAGCCGCTCGATGACAAAATCGCGGCGCTGCCGGTACTCGGCCAGCATTTCGGTGACGGATTGTTGAGGCCCACGCAGAGCCTCGACAGCCGCTTTCTGCGCGATGGAGGTCGGATTCGAAGTGCTGTGGCTCTGCAGCTTCATCATCGCGCCAATAAGCGGCGCGGGCGCAAGAGCGAATCCGACACGCCAACCGGTCATGGCATAAGTCTTCGAAAGCGATCCCGCGACGACCACATTTTCCTTTGCGCCCGGGAGAGCCGCGATCGAGAACGGCTCGGCATCGTAGAGGAAATGGCAGTAGCACTCGTCGGTCATCAAGTAGATTTCGCGCTTCGCCGTGAGCTCGTAAATGCGCCGGAATTCTTCTCTCGGGATAACGCCGCCGCTTGGATTGGAAGGCGAATTGATGATGACGAGCTTTGTTTTCCCGGTCAGGTGGGGCTCGATAAGGGCCGCCGTGACCTCGAAGCCGGTCTTCTCGTCGGTATCGACAAACACACATTTGCCGCCCGCGTAGTTCACCACGTCCTTGTAGGTCACCCAGTAGGGAACTGGAACGATCACCTCATCGCCGGGATTAATTAGCGCTTGGATGAGGTTGAAAATCGCGTGCTTACCGCCTACGGTCGCCATGCATTCAGCGGGCGAGTAGTTGGTGCCGAAGTCCGCCCGGTGCCGCTCGCAGATAGCCTCGCGCAGTTCCTGCGTACCGCCCGCGTTGGTGTACTTGGTAAAGTTCGCGTCAATCGCGCGAATGGCCGCTTGCTTGATGTTCGCGGGCGTCGGAAAATCCGGCTCACCCGCCCCGAAATCGACGACGTCAACGCCTTCGCGGCGGAGTTTTTCCGCATCGGCCGAAACCTTCAACGTGGAGGAGACACTGATCGTGGAGATGCGCTCGGCTATCTCGGCGGTTGCTTGCATAAACCTCTAATTTACCGTGGAAGCGCGAATTTTTCACGCAGCTTCCGGACGACCAGCTCCGGCACGAAGGCGGAAACGTCTCCCCCGAGCGTCACGATTTCCTTAATCATGCGTGAACTGATGTAGGAAAACTCTTCGCCCGCCATAAGGAACAGTGTCTCGGTTTCGGGCCTGAGCCGGCGGTTGATAAGCGCCATTTGCAGCTCGGCTTCGTAATCGGAAAGGGCGCGAATGCCGCGAATAATGGCGTCCGCGGAGCGCTGGGCGGCATACTCAACAAGCAGCCCGTCGAAGCAGTCAATCTCCACATTGCGAACCGCGGAGGTCAGCTCGCGCAGCATGGACAGGCGCTCTTCGACGGGAAATAGCGGCTGCTTTGATGTGTTATTCAGCACCGCGACGATGAGCCTGCCGGTCAATCGCGAGGCGCGCCGGATCACATCGAGGTGCCCGTTCGTGGGCGGATCGAAAGAGCCCGGATAGATCGCAACCAGCGGCATGCATTCTGAGTGTAAATCGCCGTCGATACGGGCTCAGCGTTCAAGCAGCGGAACCTGACCGCTGCGTTTCTCCCAACCAGCCTCTTCCAACTCAGGCACTAGCGAATCCTGTTCCGGGAACCCGAGGCAAAGGTAAGCCACCAATCGCCACGACTCCGGCACCCCCAGGGCTTGCCTGACTTGCTCAGCGTTGAGGATGGAAACCCAGCCCATACCGACGCCATACGCGCGAGCCGCCAGCCACAGCGTCGTAATCGCCGCCACGCTCGAATACTCCTGCATTTCGGGCATCGTCTGGCAGCCGAGCCCATGGCCTTTCGTTGTCTCTTTGTCGGCGAAGACGGCGAGGTGCACCGGCGCGGTGTCCAGCCCGGTCAGTTTCAACCGCGCATAGCGAGTGGCGCGCTCCCCCGAGTAACCGACGAGGGCGTCGGCGTTGGACCGCTCAAAGTTATTGCGAATCTCTTTGCGAATCTCGGGACTCGTCACGCGGACAAAGCGCCACGGCTCGCTGAGACCGACGGAGGGAGAGAATTTCGACCATTCGAGAATTTCTTGCAGTAAGCCGTACGGCAGCGGCTCTGGTTTAAAGCGGCGGACATCTCGCCGCCACCTGAGGAGTTGCCTGAACTGATCACGAAACTGAGGATCGAACACTCCGTCGGCCGCCATCTTCACCGGACATTGTCCCATTCGAACCGGAACCGAAACGTTAGCCGGGTCGCATCGACACCGCATCGCGCTCCTCGACGAGTGCCAAACTAGAATCGTTGTCCTCCGATCCTGTTTTCGATTCCGCCGATCCTTCGATCTACAACGTCCGCACGCATGCGCCCGGACCGGCCGGGCAGTTGCCGATCACTCCGGAAATGCTGCTCGAAGCGCCATCCGGAAACCTGTTCGGCCTCAGCCAGTCCGCGGGCATGGGCTGGAACCCGAGCGAGCTTCTAGGCAAACAAGTCCTGATTCTCAGCACGCACGGGGGCGTCCGCGCGCCCGATGGTTCGCCCATCGCGCTCGGATATCATACGGGCCACTGGGAAGTCGGTTTACTGGTCACGGAAGCGGCTCGCGTGTTGAAGACACGGCGCGCCGTCCCGTTTGCCGGGGCTTGCACAGATCCCTGCGATGGACGCTCCCAAGGCACACCGGGCATGTTCGATTCCCTGCCCTATCGCAACGATGCAGCCACGGTGCTGCGCCGCCTGATCCGGTCGCTTCCGACGCGTGATGGCGTTCTGGGAGTAGCGACCTGCGATAAGGGACTGCCCGCCATGATGATGGCGCTTGCGGGAACGAATCACCTGCCCTCCGTGCTCATTCCGGGCGGCGTCACGCTGATGCCGGAACATGGCGAGGACGCCGGGAAAGTCCAGACCATCGGCGCACGTTACGCGTACGGGAAGATCTCGCTCGAGGAAGCCGCCATGGCGGGATGCCGCGCCTGTGCTTCGCCCGGCGGAGGTTGTCAGTTTCTTGGCACCGCAGCGACATCACAAGTAGTGGCCGAGGCGCTAGGGCTGACAGTCGTGCACGCCGCGCTTGCTCCTTCAGGTGAACCGGTGTGGCTCGATATGGCGCGCCGCAGCGCACTGGCGGTGCTTGGGATGGTTCAGGCGGGAATCCGCACGAGTGACATCCTCACCGATGCCGCGGTCGAGAACGCGATGGTGCTGCACGCCGCTTTCGGGGGCTCGACGAATCTGCTGCTGCATGTGCCGGCGATCGCCTTTAGCGCAGGGCTGCGGCGCCCGACCGCGCGCGACTGGGAACGCGTCAATCGCAGCATTCCGAGAATCGTGGACGTGCTGCCAAACGGACCGCACAATCACCCCACTGTTCAGGTGTTCCTCGCCGGCGGCGTGCCGGAGGTGATGCTGCACCTGCGCCGGGCCGGGGTTTTACGGACCGACGTATTGACCGTCTCCGGCCAAAAACTGGATGCGGTGCTTGACTGGTGGCAGGATTCGGAACGCCGGGCGCATTTCCGGCGTGTGTTGACTGAACTGGACGGCATCGATCCAGGCGACGTGATCATGGGTCCGGATCAGGCGCGTTCCCGCGGGCTTACGGCGACCGTGTGTTTCCCGCACGGCAATATTGCACCCGAGGGCAGCGTCGTGAAGAGCACTTCGATTGATCCGCAAGTCATTGGAGAAGACGGCGTGTACCGCATCACGGGACCTGCGCGCACCTTTGTGAGCGAACACGATGCCATCGCCGCGATCAAGCATCATCAGATCTCCGAGGGCGACGTAATGGTCCTGATGTGCCGCGGCCCAATGGGCACGGGCATGGAGGAGGTCTACCAGATCACCTCCGCGTTGAAGCATCTGCCGTTCGGTAAACATGTCGCTGTGATCACGGATGCACGCTTCAGCGGAGTGTCAACTGGCGCGTGCTTGGGACACGTCTCGCCTGAGGCGCTCGCCGGGGGACCTATCGGCAAATTGCGCGACGGCGACTGGATCGAAATTGTCGTCGACCGAAATCGTCTGGAGGGTTCGGTTAACCTGGTCGGTCAAGGCGAGGAACGGTTCACGGCGGAAGAAGGAACGGCGATTCTTGCGGCGCGAAGTGCTCGCACGGATCTTCGATCCGATCCCGCGCTGCCGGCGGATACGCGTTTATGGGCAGCGCTCCAACACGCAAGCGGCGGTGTGTGGGGCGGCTGCGTGTACGATCCGGATGCGATTATCCATCGGCTGAACGGCCTGAACGGGAGTTAAGTATCCGAACGCGCTGGCTCGGGTCGCGTGATGGAGGATGGGCGTTCGAAGACTTGCGTATTGCCGGCTTTACGCCAGGCCTTCCGTTCCGAAACAACGATGGTTTCGGCGATGCGATCGTGCACCGTGCGCCGGTTCGGATGGATGAAGTACTGAAAGAAGCCGAAAAACGCTTCCAGTGCGGAAGCTCCATAACCCAGCGCGCGTTCAGTGGAGTGCCAAAGAGACAAACGTTCGTGGACCAGCGACCACGGCGCGGATCTTCATTAGCCGCTTGCCGGGCGTCGCTCCGTTCCCGACGTAGTTGCACAACGCAATGAATACGACGTAGAAGACGATGCTCTTCCATGAGCCCTCATGCGAGCTTCCGACATGGAAAGGATCAAACGAGAAGTGGACATTCCCGCTAATGTTAATCCAGCCGAGTTCGATGCCCACAAGGATCACAATGAGATACAGCGTCATGAAGCTGACGATTGCGAGGAGCATATCGATCGCGAACGCGATAGCCCGGGCGATGAACGATGCCAGCGGGACTCCTTCCAGTTCGGCCACCCGCAGCGTTTCATGGCAAGCGTAGACGCCGCCTTTGCGTTGCATCTCTAGCACTGTGAGCAGAGCTGGCGCAGATTGTACCGGGTTAGGATGCGACCGATGTTGTGACCCGTCTCGCGCATGCTTTGACCTTGCTGTCCAGTCTGGCGGGCGTGGGTCACTCGCTACTTCAAAAGGTATACGACGGCGATCACGAGACCGCGTGCCGGGTGGCGACGACTCGCAACGCTTCTTCAAATCTCGGTTGGCGCAGGTTTTGCTCAAGCTGTTTCCAATGAAACCTGCCGTAAACGGCTTTCGAATGATCATCCGCCAAGTCGGCTTCGTGCGCCCAGAAGCGTCGTTGAAAATCGCTGTCTGCGAGTACAGGCTCACTCCAATCGACCGGCTTGCCGGCTGAACGCAGACCGAGGAACACCAGGGCGTAGAACATGTGGGCGAGCTGCTGCATGAGATAGAACCGAGCAGCCTGGTACGAGGTGGGTGGTGCTCCAAAATATTCCTGAAGATAGATCTGTTCCTCAGCTTCATTGGTGACGAGCATATTGGCGACTACCGCCAGATCGGCATAGCGATCATTCTGGAAGGCAGCTTCCCAATCCACCAGCCACAGACGGCTTCCATCGAAAAGGATGTTGTCCGGTTTGAACAGGTCGTTGTGACTCGGCGCCAATTCCGGATCGAGAGCCGAGTAAGCCGCCGCTACTCGCGCGTATTGAGCCAGAAATTCCTCCATGTCGTGTTCCGGAAGAATGTTCGCGGCCCGGAACTTCTGGAGGAACCCGTCCAGGGCAGGCCCTTTGTTGAGCAGGAATGTGCACGTGGTATTGAAGGGAGCTACTGAAAAGGGCGGGAGCGCGTGTAGGGTGCGCAGAGCGGCGGGTACGCGATGCAGCGCGTCCGTTGCCGAAAAGGATACCGTCTCTACAAAATCGGTTATACAGATCCGATCGTCCGCGCTGGCGTACCGGACACACGGAGCCAGTCCTGCTTCGGCCGCCGCCTGCATACATCTGAAGTGACGCGTCATATCGCCCGCGCGCGTGTTGATCCGCAACAGGTATGCGGATCCCCTCACGACGATTCGGAACGCTCGATTGGAGCCGGGCCGCTCGGTCAGGTCCAGGATGTCGTCAAATGCGGCGACACCGAAAGCCTCCTTCAGGCCACGAGTTACGGCGGCGATCTTGTCTTGCGGAATCATGAAGTCCTCCCTTCCTACAGGCGTACAAAGAGGGCGTCGAAAAGGCTACGACTTTGGCGGCGTTGACGGCATCCTCGACCGGCTGGTCCATAACGCTCACACATCGAAATGCGTGGCGATTCGATGCGGAAGAAACGCGGGAAGCCGACGCCATAAGCCATGGAATCGGCAACGACGCGTAATGCGATAACTCCGCACCAGAACCAGAACCCGCGCGGCATTGTAGACTCCTGTGAGGAGTCGGCGCCGTGCGTGAATACGATCTAATTGCGGACTGGTATTCGTCTGAGCGCATCGACCAGACAGGCATACCGGAAACGGTAACACTGGCCTCCTCCATCCCACCCGGCTCACGCATTCTCGACATTGGCTGTGGCAACGGCATCCCAATCACACGCGCCTTGGTGCGCGCCTGCCATACGGTGATTGGGCTGGATAGCTCTAGTGCCATGCTCGAACGGTTTCGATATAACTGTCCTGAAACGCCAGTCATCCGAGGTGTTGTGCAGGCTTGTCCATTCGCCAATTGCATTTTTGACGCTGCGGTTGCGTGGGGAATTATGTTTCACCTTAGCCGCGAGAATCAGATCCAGGCAATCGCGAGCGTCTCGCGTGTCCTTAAGATAGGGGCGCGCTTTCTATTCACGTCGGGCGACGTCGATGACTGCGAGGGCAAAGAGGGCGTGATGAATGGCGTCACTTTTCGACATTTTTCGTTTAGCATCGAGAATTACCGTCGCATTCTCGACCGTCAAGGGTTTACGTTGACTGATGTTCATGAGGACAACGGGGGCAACACGTATTACGTGGCGACCAAAACTTTTGAAATCGACGGTTGAGCAACTGGTCAGGCTGTGGTTTGGAGCGCTTTTCGCGCTCTGAATTTCTGTGCGCTGCTGCGGGTACAGGACGTGCCGTCCTTTCTCGGCACCCCTTTCTCTGCTTGCAGCGTTTCTCCCTCGCTGCGCTGCCGGACAGGTTTCTGTTGACGAGGCCGAACACTCCTTACACAGTCGACTTGCTAGCGTCGCTACGCTCCGATAGTGTTCGGGTTCATCCCGGAATGCCGTTCGGCTTCCTTCCGGGACCAGCGTTCAGCTTCGCCGGAATCCCCAGAAATCCTATGCCGATGGCACTGTCTGCGGCATGAGAAGCATTTCCCGTACTTTTAGAATCAGTTCTTCCTCGGAAAAAGGCTTCTGAAGAAAACCTTTTCCGGGATCCAACATCTCGGCGACAGTCGTGTTGGCGTAACCCGACATGTAAAGTACCTTAATTCCCGGCCTTTGCTCCATAAGGCTCTTGGCCGCTGAGGTCCCCGTCACCTTCGGTAACGATAGATCCGTGAGCAGTAAGTCAATTTGCCCTCGATGAGTTTGGGAAATTTGGAGCGCGCGCTCGGCGTTCTCTGCCGCAAGCACAATGTAACCATTCGCCTCGAGGGAAGCTTGCAGTATTTCTCGCAAACAATCAGCATCTTCCACGAGCAAAATGGTGTTCCCCTGGGGCACGAAGTCCTGCTCGACATGCGCAAGGACTTCCATTTCTTGCTGCTTAGCCGTCCGGGCAGATACACAGAAAACATCGAGCCCTGTCCGGGCTCAGTACGCACACAGACGCAACCACCACTCTGCTTTGCAATGCCGGTAGACGGTTGCCAGCCCCAAGCCGGTTCCCTCTTCGGGCGCCTTTGTGGTAAAGAACGGCTCGAAGATCCGAGCCATGGTTTCCTTGTCCATGCCCGTGCCAGTGTCAGTAATAGTCAAACCGACATAATCCCCGGGTTTGAGGTCGACTCCGCATGCAGCGTCGATCCCGTCAATATCCACATTCCCGGTTTCAATTGTGATGCGCCCGCCGCCTGGCATGGCATCTCGTGCGTTTATGCAGAGGTTCAAGATAATCTGCTCCATTTGTCCCGGATCTGCCTCAATCAGGTGAAGATCAGGTTGGAGCGTCGTAGCTATTTCGATTTCCTCGCCGAGCAGCGGCTGCAGCATTTTATGGAGGTCGGCGACGATCTGGTTCAGGTCAATGACTTTCGGTTGCAGGACTTGTTTCCGGCTGAACGCGAGGAGTTGCCGGGTGAGCAAAGCCGCCTGTTGTGCAGCGTGAATGATTTGCTGCACATCATGTCGGTGGGCTTCATCGAGCCTGGCGACGTTTAAGAAGGTTCTCGCTGAAACCATTGACCACTCCTAGGACATTGTTGAAATCGTGAGCAACACCGCCAGATAGTCTCCCAATCGCTTCCATTTTCTGGGCTTGGCGTAGAGCCTGTTCGGTCTGCTCGTGCTCGATGCGGGCTCGCAGGACCATAATGCCAAAAGCCAAGTCGTCTGCAAGTTCCTCCAGCAACCTAATCTCCTCTGCTGTGAACGACGTAGATTCGGCTGAGTAAATTGTGACCACACCGAACACATCTCGCTTGTCGTTCTTTAAAGGAAGCGCAATGACAGAGTGATAGCCGCGTTGCACCGCTTCCTCGCGCCAGGCAGCAAAGCCAGGATCGGTAGCCAGATTCTCCGTAAAACTTGCCTGTCTGCGTCGGACTGCGAGTGCTGCCCGGCCCTGACCCATGCTCCGGATTAGCCGAATTGAGTGAAATTTCAGTTACATGTCCTTCATCGACGCCGCTCCATGCAACTGGCCGGATTGACTTGCCCTCGTTGTGCTCTACGTATCCCACCCACACGGTGCAGTAACCCGCATCCTCGCACACGATGCGGCAGATTTCGTTCAGCAGCATCTGCTCATCGGTTGCTCGTATCAGAGCTTCATTGCAAGTACTGAGCGCACGCAATTCGCGATTGAGACGCCGCTGCATTTCCTCACTCTTCTGCAGAGCACTCTGAGATTCCTGCATGTCGAGGTTATGTTTAACCAGTTCGCGATTTCGGCGTTGGACCGCATGCACACGCAAGCTATATCCCGCCCAAATCGAAGCAACGATAACAACGAAAGATGTGATGCGAAACCACAAAGTGCCCCACCAGGGTGGCGTGATGACGACGGGCAGCGACACACCTTTTGCGTTCCACACGCCGTCGCTGTTTGATCCCTGAACCCGGAAGATATATTTGCCGGGATCGAGGTTCGTGTATGTTGCTTGCCGGTGTTTGCTGTCCACCTCGTTCCAGCCGGGTTCAAATCCTTCGAGCTGATACCGATAGCGATTCTTCTGCGGATTTGCATTACTTCGCGCGGCAAATTCGAACGAGAAAACATTGTGACGGGAGGGAAGCGTTAACGAATCGACATACGAAATGGCTTTGCGAATTGGCGAATTCGCGCCGATTCGCACAGGTTTGTTGAAGATCCTGAAGGTACTAGTGGACTGTCGCTGAGAAACACTTAGCATTTCGAAGATATCTAATGGGATATGCCCTTTGCTGCCGAGGCGATCGCATTGACCGTGGACGAGCGGGTCGAGTTGGAGCAGATGGCGCAGTCGCGGACATTACCTGCGGGTGACGTGTTTCGGGCGCGGCTCATTCTGATGCTGGCCGACGGGGTGCCGTACCGAACGATACAAGAGCGGCTCGACACAACGGCCCCGACGATCGCGCGTTGGAAAGAGCGGTTTGTGAAAGAGCGCATAGCTGGCCTGCTTGAGATCCGGCACCCAGGCCAGCAGCCGAGCGTGATCACGCCGGCGTTGCAGGCCAAAGTCTTAGATGCGACACGGCGGAAGCCGAAGGATGGGTCGACTCACTGGTCCTGCCGCAAGCTAGCCGGGCAACTCGGAGTCAGCAAAGACACCGTGCAGCGCATCTGGCATCGGGCCGGTTTGAAGCCGCATCGATTAGAGCGTTACATGGCCAGCAACGATCCAGACTTTGAACGCAAGGCGGCCGACATCATTGGTTTGTATTTGCATCCGCCGCAACATGCGGCGGTGTTCTGTGTGGACGAGAAATCAGCCATTCAGGCGCTTGACCGGCTCGACCCGGTTCTGCCGATGTCGCCCGGTCGAGCCGAGCGCCACGGTTTCGAGTACTATCGCCACGGCACGTTATCGCTGTATGCCGCGCTGGACGTGCGCAGCGGCAAGGTACACGGCAAAACAGCAGCACGTCATACCAGTAATGAGTTCGTGAATTTCCTCGGCGACGTCGTTGGGCTGTGCAAACCCAAGCAGGAAATCCACGTCATCCTCGACAACCTCTCGGCACACAAGACACATAAAGTCGCCAGTTTCCTCGAAGATCACCCGAACGTGAAGCTCCACTTCACGCCAACTCATCTTGGCTCAATCAGGTCGAGATCTGGTTCTCGCGTATCGAGCGCGATGTGATCGCACGTGGCGTTTTCACTTCCGTCCGTGACCTCTCCCGCAAGCTGATCCGCTACGTTCGCGCCTACTCAAAAACCGCGCGGCCATTTCAGTGGAAGTATTCCGACCTCCGCCATCGAATTAAGGCATGCTAATGAATTCACTGAGACAGGCCACTAGTTAGTATTGGTGGCACGTACGGGTCGTCGGTTATGCTTTTCGGGAAAAATGCATTGAATCCATCGCTCCCTCCAAAAAACATCTGCCCGTCACTGAAGTCATTGCTCTGCAACCCATCAGAAGCGTCATAACTGCGAAAGCTATCCGTCCGGGGATCAACCGGGATATGCCCTTTTGTGTACTGAGCCAAAGTCTGCCGCTTCGATTCTCCTGAATGCAGAGGATGGTGCTGCTCGGGAGTCCTTGCTGTTCCGTGTAGCGGACGAACGCTCCGGCTTCCCGGTTGTACCGGTAGAGTCCATCGAATGCTCCCGCCCACAAAGTTCCATTCCTGTCTTCGTGGATAGTGGTGATTCCGCCGCCGTTTAGCGTGTGAGGGGAAAAGGTCTTCGAGGTCGTCGAAGCGGATAAGCTCGCCGCCAAACGTCCGTAGCCACAGCGATCCGGCACGATCTTCATAGATGACCCAAACCCAATTGAGTAAGCTGCCGGAGTTGTTCGTGTCAGGCCGATAATTTTCAAACTGGTCTTTTTCTGGAACGAATCGGCTTAACCCGTATTGTCCGCCGACCCACATTGGGCCCTTTCGATCTTCGTAGATCGTGTAGACGTTATCGGAAATCAAGCTGTTCGGATCATTAGCCTTGTGCCGGTAATGCTTGAAATGCCCAGTGCGTTCATCCAAGCGGTCAAGACCGGCTCCTCCGCCACCGATCCACGGATAACCGGCGCCATCTCTATAAATGCTATCGACGTTGGTGCCCGCACCGAGCGCATTCCCGTCGCCGGGATGTGGAAGGTAATGTTTGATTTCGCTCGTCGCACGGTCCAATCTGTCCAGAACGCGAGGAAAGAAACCTACCCACAGAACCCCGCTGGCATCATGGTGGATAGCCTTGACGCGGCCAGGCGAGAGACTATTCGGGTCGGCAGGACGATGCCCGTAATTGACAAATTGTTCTTGCCGGAAATCCAGAATGTTGAGACCGGTATTCTCACTTCCGACCCACAGCACGCCACCCCATCCGGGAACACGAAAAGAACCGCGTTACTGTCGAGGCTAGTTGGGTCGCTTTCATCGTGTTGGAACCGGTAGATGAAGCGTTCCGCCGAGAGATCAAAGTAATGGAGGTCATTGCTCGATGGCACCCACAGTCCCTTCCGCCCGTCAGCGGCGAGCTTGCTGACTACGGAACCGCCGTTCATTGTGGATGCCAAACCTCCTACGGTACGAGTCCGGAACGGGAAGTTCGTGACTTGCCCGCTGTTTGGGTTATATTTCGCAAGCCCGACGATTGGAGCATTGGTGAGCAACCATAAGTTGCCCGCATCGTCTTCATAGACGCTTTCTGCGCTGAGGCCGTTCTTTGTTCCTGCAGGCCGAGTAATCTGTCCCGCTTGGGTATCTAAATGAAACAGGCCGCGGTCGCCGACGAACCAGATATTCCGATGGCTATCTTCGATAACCTGGGTGATACTGCCAACAAACTGGCCGTCACTATCGTTTGCATAGCGAGTAACTGTTTCGGTCTTTGGATCAAGCTTTTCGAGGGCCATGTCTTGTGTGCCAAGCCAAAGGCAGCCGCTACCGTCTGGGGCTATGCTCGTGACGTAAGCACGCCCTGAATACTTGGGTTGTCAGGGTCGCTAAGACACCGGGTGAACCGTTCGGTTGTAGGATCAAATTTATTCACCCCAGTGTTGGTAGCGATCCACAGGTTGCCGTGATCGTCTTCAGCCAAATCTTGAATGAAATTGGAATTCAAACTATGGCTATCGTTCGGGTTGTGTTTGTAGGCGAGGAAGGTGTTACCGTCGTAGCGATTGAGGCCGTCCCGAGTGGCAAACCACATAAAGCCGCGGCGATCCTGCAAAATGGCAGTAACGTAACCTTGCGATAAGCCATCGACCGTAGTGAGATGGGTAAATCTGAGATCCTTAACCGGAGCATCGCGGGCGGTCGAATCAGCGCTCCGGGAGCGGTTCCAGTGCAAACCGGCCTTATCGTCAGGTGGGGCAAGCCTGCCGCCGGGCTGAGTTCGGCCGATATGATGCACGACCCGTAAATGTGGCACAGAAGCAGAGCCCAACTCGCCACCCGTGTCACCGCCGGCGCTCCTTCCGGCCGGTGTTCCCATTTGTAACGCAGGCCAGTATGGTCCGAACCTGATCCGCTTCAGCCATAGCCGGGGTGCGAACCGCAGTGAACCCGGACAATAGGGCACATGAGGTCTGGGTCCGGCGAGGCATGGATCTTACGACTTTTACAGCGTGTTATTCGTACGATACTACTTTATAGTGAGAACACGTGCGCGGATATTCGGAGGCTCCAACCGCAGCACCCAATGTCCTCTTGTCCCACGTCCGCCGCGCTGATTCCTACCCCTGCGGATGCGTCTCAACGCCACAGGTCCGCGTATAACTGGGACAACTCGTTCATATGGTCCCTTGTAACTCTGATCAGGCAATCAGGATAAGCAACTTGAGATTGATCCCCACCCTGCCATTGCGCTGCCACCGATTTACAACCTTTCGTGCGATACGACTGCCACTCGGCTTCCGCCGAATCGAAACGGAGCTTGCTTTCTGCCGACTTCGGCCCTTCGGCATCCTGTAACCTAAGAAGTGCGCCGAGGGATTGGATATAGGCCGTGTAGTCCTGCTCAGTTAGAGTCTGCTCGCGGAGCAAGCAAGCCGCTAAACCTGTATTGCCACCCCGGTCTACATTTGCGCATCGAGTGCGTTGACTGCGAGCGCGTTCCTTACTTAACGCCTGCGCACCCTGTTCGCGGTACTTCGATCGACGTGCAGATAGCGCGGCCTTTGCCGATTTCCCGTCGTCTTGCCGCGGCTGCGCACAAACTAGGGTCGCGCAGGGTATCAGCAAAAGCATTAGTTTCGTTCGGGCGATCATGTAGCTCGACCTTCTTGGCAGCGTCGGGTCTCCTCGTTTCGCAACTCATGTCGTTCAAACTGACGCTACTCACAACGGAGCGCGGTCACCGGATCAATTCGCGTAGCGCGACGGGCAGGAATGACCGACGCGGCCACTGCCATAAATCCGACAATTACGACTACAGCGAAGATTGACCAGCCGTCTGCCGGCGTGAGGCCAAACAGGAGCGTTTGTAAATACCGGCTGAGCGAAAGGGCAACCGGGATGCCGACCAGCAAGCCGGCGGCAACTAACAAGAGTGTCTCGGAAACTACCGTCCAGATCACGTCGTGTGGCTGCCCGCCGATCGCGATTCGGATGCCGATCTCCTGAGTCCGGCGTCCTACCGAGTATGCCATGATTCCAAACAAGCCGGCACAACCTAATACCAGCGAGAGCAATCCGAACAAGATCGAAAGGCGCGCGATCAAGCGCTCCCGGAGCAAGGAGTTGTTTATGGATTTCTGGAGCGATTGAAGGAATTCGATGCTGAGGCGCGGAGAAACAGAACGCACCGCCTCCCGTATCTGGCGGTCAAGAACCGCTGGGGCGAGCGCGCTACGAATTTCAAAATCAGCCCCCATTTGTCCATCGACCGGCTGCATATAAGAGACGTAAAAACGCCGAGGCGGCTGGTCTCGCACCAAATGGTCGCGGACATCTTTCGCCACACCGACTATGGTCAGCGCGAATTGCAGCCGACTGTCATAGAAGATCGTTTCGCCCAGCGGACTCCGCGTGCCGAAATAGAATTTCGCCATACTTTCGTTGATGACGGTTGCTCGGGGAGCATGAGCGGTATCGCTATCTGCGAAGTCGCGGCCCAGCAGCAAAGGAATGCCGACAGTGGAAAAATATCCTGGCCCGACTTGATCAAAGCGGGCGCTGGAATCTTTCGGCGATGCAGGTACAAAGCCATTCACGCGGATATGCGTCCCGGATTCGTTTCCAGCGAAGAGCCCATTATCGGAATAAGATGCTGCAGTAATCCCCGGTAGCGTTCGCACTTTCTCGAGCACACGTTGGGCGATATCGCCGATCTCGTCTCCTTTGTAACCTGCCCCGATCGGGTCAATTCTCGCGGTAATGAGCCGTTCGGGCGAGTAGCCCAGATCCTGTGTCCGAAGGTTGTACAACGTTCGAGTGAATAGCGCCATACCGAATAGCAGAGTTGTCGAGAGTGCGACCTGAATCACGACAACAGCTTTTTCGCCCGACATGCGGGAGCGGCGACTCCCGGTGGCGTGGTCATTCTCCTTGAGAACGGAATGTACATCGACACGAGTCGATCGAAGCGCGGGCGCCACGCCGAAGAGCAACGTGGTCAGAAGGGCAACTGCGCCGGTGAACAGCAGAACGCGGGTCTTGGGGGCCAAGGCGAGTATCAGCCCCGGTGTATCAGCGGACACCATCGCAAACAGAGCGCGGCTCGCGAACCAGCCAATAGGCACGCTCAAAATGGCTCCGAATAGAGAAAGCAGAAAGCTTTCCGTGATTAACTGGCGTACGAGTCTGGGGCGGCCTACGCCGAGCGCCAGTCTGGTTCCCATTTCGCGGCGCCGGGCGGTTCCTCTTGCGAGAAGAAGATTTGCCAGATTCGCGCAGGCAATCAGAAGCACTACGCAGACCATTGCCATCAGCACCCAAAGCGGTTTCCCGAACTCTTGCCGCAAGCTGGAGAATCCTTTGCTACCGTCGAGGAGCTCGATCTTGTCCTGTTGCAATTCCCGCCGGCGTGCTTCCGTAAGGCCACTTCCTTCCTCTTGGATCAGAAGTTGGTGATTCAAGATGTTTATGGCCGCTTCAGCCTGTTTCCGGTTGTACGACGGTGGAAGACGTGAGATGACTTGAACCCAACGTGCACTGCGGCGAGATAACCAATGACGGCCGGGCAGAAAATGCTCCTCCATGGTCAGTGGCGCCCAGAAGTCAGGGCGCTCACCGACTGTCTCGCCAAAGAAGTTCGGCGGCATGACCCCCAGAATTACGAAATCGCGGTTCGATGGAATGGCCGGTTTATCGTCTTCAAAGCCGCTTGTTCCCCAACCGCTACTGAGGCGCCCTGCACCGAGGCGGATCGTTTTTCCGACGATGGTTGGATCTGCATGGAAACGCCCTTGCCAAAGCGCATAACTGATGACTACTTCAGGATGAGCGCCAGGATTCGTATCATCGGCGTCCGAGAGCGCGCGGCCCAGGAAGGCCTGAACTCCGAGAACGTCAAAGTAATTCCCAGAGACCAGGCGTCCGGTTAGTGAGTTTTCGGGATTGTCGCTTCCGTTGAAGACGACTCCAGTAAGGCTGGCGGTTCCAGCCAACCCCGAAAACACGTGGTTCCGATTGCTGAACTCTTTGAATCGCGGATAAGGCTGAACCTCGTCGAAAAGAACCAACTGTTGCGGCTGCTTGACCGGCAGGAAACTGAGCATCACGCGATCGATCAGGGAGAAGATTGCAGCGTTCGCTCCTATCCCCAGAGCCAGTGAGAGAATTGCGATCGCGCTGACGCCCGGAGTACGCGCCAGAATTCGCAATCCGTAGCGAAGATCCTGCAGCAGGGTTTCGAAGCGCACAATCGTACTCGCGTCTCGCATTTGTTCACGAATCGCCGTTACGTTGCCGAAGGAACCACGACTCTGGCTTCGATGAAACTCGATTTCTTCCTGAATCTCTGCTTCCAATTGCTTATGTCGAAAAGAATTGATGAATTTGCGAAGCATGTTCGTTTTGTCCTCTCACGCGAACTCTAAAAATGTCTTCACGGCCGCCGTATGCTCCTCCCACTTCCGCATTTCTTGTGCGAGGTGCTTCGCGCCTTTTTTCGTGAGCCGGTAGTACCGTGCTCGACGATTGTTTTCGCTTTGTTTCCACTCCGCTTTGATCAGGCCGGCGGATTCCATTCGGCGGAGAGCTGGATATAGCGAACCCTCCTCGATTCGAAGCTGATGGCCGGATGCAGCAAGGATGTAGCAGGTAATTCCGTATCCATGTTGCGTTCCTCGGGCCAATGTCTGAAGAACTAATAGATCGAGCGTGCCTTGCAATGCGTCTCGCGGCATCAAATCATCCTTTCCTAGACGTCTAGGAAAGTATATCGCTAATGGAGCCAGAACAGATTGGTTCAATTACAAAGAGGGGCTTCTTGACCGGCTGAGCCCATGGGGGCGTGCGTAGGGAAGCCATGCACGGCCTCGATATTCCAATGCCGTCTAGCCCAAAGCAGAAACAGATGTTAATTTTCGTTCCAGCGGCAATGGCGGCGAAAGCAGGTCTGTATCTGGCGAATGAAAGAAGCCGGGCTGTCAAATGTGCAACTGGCGAAGCGCCTGAGGTTCGCCGCATGCTTGATCCGAAGCACGCAACGAAGCTGTCACGCATCGAGCTGGCACTCGAGAAACTCGGCCGGCGGCTCGTGATCGCAGTCGAAGACGCGGCCTGAGCGGCTAGCCCTCGGATCCGCGGGCCTTCGTGTAACAACTGTGAAATCGCTTGCCCAAGGCAAGAAACTCGTCCAGGTCCGGTGGCTTGGTTAGGTAGCAATTGGCCTCAACGTTCCTCTTGTTGAACTTACTTTTCATCACATCCATTGGCGAGGAACTCAAGACGACCACAGGCAGGGTCCGAAGCCCATTCGTACCGCGGATCACCTGAAGCACTTCAACACCGTCGCGCTTTGGGAGATTGAGGTCTAGTATCACCAAATCTGGCCATCCCCCGGTGGCTCGGCTGCTCTGTGCGAGCAGTAGTTCGATGGCCTTCTCTCCATCGTCCGCAATGGTGGTTTCGGTCGTCCAATCCAGCTCCTGTTGAAGAGCCCACTGCACCATATGTACATCGACCGGATTATCTTCGACAATCAGCACACGCGTATGGTCCCTGGCAGGAGGCACGTTCATAACTCCTTCACTCTGCATCGGTCACCTCGTCTGTGTGCCGTGTTAACCACTGCTCAACTGGCGCTTCAGCATGTTCAGCTTGGGTATCCGGACATTCTGACCGGGTAGCGTGAAACGAAAAGTTGCGCCCTTTCCCTCTTCGCCCTCAGCCCAGATGCGTCCACCGTAGTGGGCCACGATTCGGGCGCAGATGGCGAGGCCGATGCCCGTCCCGGGGTATTCGTCATGATGGTGCAAACGCTTGAAGACGCCGAAGATGCGCTCAGCATACGCAGGGTTGAATCCGATCCCGTTATCGACGACGGAGAAGACCCATTCGTCGTCTGCCGGTTCGGCGGAGATCTGCACAACCGGCGGCATATCCGGCTTCCGGTATTTCAGAGCGTTTCCGATTAAGTTCTGGAACAGTTGTGTCAAATGGAACTGCTGCACTCGCACGGAAGGGAGAACATCGAATCGTATCTCCGCCTGGTTCTCGAGGATGTTTGCAGCAAGGTTTGCCATTGCCTCGCGCAGGCTTTCGATTGCGTCGGCGACACCTTCGATCTCCTGCGCGCTGTCCAGAGCGCTTGAAAACGCCAACAAATCTTTCACCATCGTGTGCATGCGCTGCGCATCAACGATACTGTCGCTGACGCGCTCGCCGCCGGTCAGATCGAACTGATCCCCCTGCTCCCTGCGGAACATGCTCAACCGGAGGATGATATTGCGCAAAGGTTCCTGCATGTCGTGCGCGGCGGCGTAGGCGAACTGCCGCAGTTCATCGTTGGCCCGGTGGAGCGTCCGCTCGGCAATCTTTTGTTGATTGATGTCGGTGAAGGTTCCAAACCAACGTACGTCCCCCGAAGAATCTTCCGCGAGCAATCCCCGGCATAGAAACCAACGATAGCCTCCCGTTCCGCGGTCGAGAAAGCGAACCTCGGTTTCGTAAGACTCCTTTGCACGAACGGCAGCCTCCCAACCGCCAACAAAGTCCACAAGTGAATCCGGGTGAAGGACGGAATGGATGTCCTCCGTAAGGTGATCCGAGAGGCCTAGCCCCGTGAATTCGTGCCAGCGCTGGTTCAGATACTCAATGCGTCCGTCCTTAGCTGCCGTCCATACAATCTGGGGCATGGAATCGGCGAGCTGACGAAAGCGTAGTTCGCTTGCTTGGAGTTCCAGGGTGCGCGATTGAACCCGGCTCTCCAGCTCGTCGGCAGCGACTTTTAGCGCTCGTTCCGCCTTGCGTTTATATCGAGCGATGCTGCTTACGAGTAAGGAAAGAATTACTAGCAGCGCAAAGCGACCGGCGTCGGGATGCAACGGAGTCCCTGGTAAGAGCAAGCGCGGGATGACGAACGTCATCAACGCTCCCGCCAGAATGCCTTCGCCATACCCCAGCCAGGCACATCCGAGGAAAACGACATCTCCGATCAGGGAGACGAACAAGGTAGCTTTTGTGCCGAACGCGTTCAGCAACAGGGCGGCCAACGCGGTCCCAACGATTAATTGGATGGCCGCAAACAAATAACGGCGCAGCCGATCAGGTGGACCGCTGAAAAACTCATCGATTTGCCGCATCGGTCTGAGCAATCCAGCTAACACCGGTGCCCTCTTCGACGTTCCGCCGAGTCTACTTCGGCCGGAATATTCGTTTAAGGGAAGCAATTATCAATGATCCTTGATGATACTGCAAACAAGGACAACGGGGTTAACGGAACGGAAATGGCCAATCTTTTCGCGAGCGCTGGATTCAAGCTTCGGATTTGCGGAGAAGCATGAGTTGGCCGAGGTGGTACGAATTATGGTTCGCGATCAGGAGCGCTTCGCGTAGAAGCGTCTGTCCGTCGCCGCCGGGAATTTTGGAAAAGAGATCGCCGTGCTCGACGAGGTTGCGCATGGCGGCGTGATCCCGTTCGAACGACTCAATGGACTTGTCCCACGCTTTGTCGTCCGCGGGAGCGGTTTCCTTCGGCCAGTACGCGTCGGGCCATTTTGGCGATTTGTGCTTCGGGTCGCGCGAGAACTCCAGGATGTCCCATTGCGCGATGCGCATGTGTTCGAGCAACTGCCAGGCCGTGTGCGGGGAGCCCCCGACTTTCGCGGCGCGCAGATGCTTCGGGAAATTCTCTAGCGCTTCTTCGAAGCTGATGTGAGCGTGCGTGCCGTCCATCGCCGCAAGGAGTTGCTGACGGAGCGCAGACAGTTCGGAATCGTGCATCACTCCGATTTTACGAGGCCGGAGCGGCCGGGTTCGATGCCGGCGGGTTGGCGGGCGGAATCGGTGGCGGATTCGGAGCGGCGGGTGGCTGGGGCTCCTTGGGCGGATGCAAGGGCTCAGGCGCCGGATGCTTGCCGACGAGTTGTTTAGTTTCCGGAATCTGCGATACATCCCAACCGCCGCCGAGAGCCATAACCAGGCCGACGCTGGAGGTCATCTGGCGTAGCTCGACCGTAAGGACAGAAGCACTGGAGGTCAGGACGGAGTTCTGCGCCGTGATCACGTTGAGGTAACTGATAACGCCATTTTTGTAGAGAGTCAGTTCGAGATCGAGTGAATGTTGCGCAGAGGCGAGCGCCGTGCGCTGCTCATTGAGTTCCTGCGAAAGGACGCGCAGTGAGGCCAGATTGTCCTCGACGGCTTGGAAGGCAGTCAGCACGGTCTGGCGATAGACCGCTACGTTCTCGTCGTATAGCGCGACTGCTTGTTCGGTTTGAGCGCGGCGAATCCCGGCTTCAAAGATTTCTTCGGAGACGTTGGGGCCGATGGACCAGAAACGACTGGGCCAGGAGAACCATTGCGTGAAGCTGGAGCTCTGAAATCCGCCGGAGCCGGAGAGGCTGACGTCGGGATAGTAGGCCGCCTTGACGATACCGATGTTGGCGTTGGCGGCGGCAATGCGGCGCTCGGCGGCAGCAACATCGGGCCGGCGTTCGAGCAGCACGGAGGGAAGGGCGACCGGAATTTCCGGTGGCGCGGCCTTGAAGTCAGCGAGCTGCAGTGCGAAGTTCGACGCAGGTTTACCGATGAGTGTAGCGATGGCGTGTTCATACTGAGCACGTGCGACGCCGAGATCGGTCAACTGCGCGATGGTGGTGTTGAGCTGAGTCTGCGCGAGAGCCACGTCGGCATCGGAATCGATGCCGGTTTCAAAGAGGGTCTG
This sequence comes from uncultured Acidobacteriaceae bacterium, assembly GCA_963795905.1. Lineage (GTDB taxonomy): Bacteria > Acidobacteriota > Terriglobia > Bryobacterales > Bryobacteraceae > Bog-105. The sequence continues at coordinate 157,958 of CAWCJG010000010.1, forward strand.
GGTGAGCTTGAGCGTGTCGCGATAATTGGCGACCGTTTTCTCGAGCAGAGAACGCTGCGCATCAACCTCGCGGAGTTCGAAGTAGTCAGTCGCGACCTCGGCTTGGACGGTGAGCAGTGCAGTGGCCACATCGGCAGCGCTGGCCTGCGCGTTGAACGTGTTTTCGGCAAGAGTGTTACGAACGCGATGCCAGAAGTCGAGAGTGTAGGTGATGTCAACGGGAAACGACCAGTTCTGAATAGTGCCCGCGCTAGAACTGCCGGCGACGGCGGTGGTTCCGGTGCTGGTGGTCGTGCCGCCGGTGGTCGTCGTTCCTGTTGTCGTTCCGGTAGTCGTACCTGTCGTCGTCGTGCCCGTAGATGTCCCGCCACTCACGACGGCGCGGCTGCCTTTGGCCGTGCTGGAGAAACGGGAAGCGCTGTAAGAAGGCGAGACGCTGGCGACGGGCGCAAGGGCCATGCGCGCCGAGATGACGTATGCGCGAGCGGCGCGGAATGCGGCTTCGCTCTGCGCCACAGTCTGGTTGTTGATCTGGACCTGCTCTTCGAGGGCGTTCAGAGCGGGCTCATTGTAGAGTTCCCACCACTTCGCGCGGAGCTTGTCCTCGCCGGGCTGAGCGATCTTCCAGCCGGAACCTTCCTTGAAAGCATCCGGCGTTTCCTTGAACGCGGCGGGCGTTTGGACGGGCGGCTTGGCGTACTTCGGCGCGGGATTGCAGGCGGTGAGCAACAGAGCGAGCGCGGCCAGAGTGGTGAGGAGAACTAGAGAGCTATTCGATTTCATTGCTTACCTGCGGTATCCATTGACGGAGATAGTTGGGACAGTTGACGAGGCGGACCCCGTTGCGAGCGCGATCGGAGAAGAAACGGGCGATGACGCGATCGAGCAGCGTTACTTCGCTCAGATCGATTTCGATGTGTTGGCGCGCGACCTCGGCCTGCGCGATGGAGCGTTCGAGTTCGGGCAAGGCATCCTCGCCAAACTTTCCGTTCAGCAGAAGCGTGACCCGGTGGTGCGACGGGTCCGCCTGACTGACGATTTTGTATATAGTTTCCATGCGAAGATTTAGGCCGGGCCGACTGCCTCGGCGGGGGCTTCGGGAAGGTGGCGGCCGCGGAGCCGGTTGAGGAACAGGCTGAGCCGATCCATGTAGAGGTAAATGACGGGCGTCGTGTAAAGCGTGACCGCCTGGCTGAAGATGAGGCCGCCGACGATGGTGATGCCAAGCGGGCGGCGCAGTTCGGAACCGGTGCCGCCTCCAAGCGCGAGCGGCAAGCCACCGAGCATGGCGGCCATCGTGGTCATCATGATCGGCCGGAAACGTAAAAGGCAGGCCTGGAAGATGGCTTCCTTGGGGGATTTGCCTTCGCGGCGCTCCACTTCGAGAGCGAAATCGATCATCAGAATAGCGTTCTTCTTCACGATGCCTATGAGCAGGATGATGCCGATTAGCGCAATCACAGTCAGGTCGGTGTGCGTCAGCATCAGCGCCAGCAAGGCGCCCACACCGGCCGAAGGAAGCGTGGACAGAATCGTGATCGGGTGGATGAAGCTCTCGTAAAGCATGCCGAGCACGATGTAAACGGCACCGAGCGCGGTAATGATGAGGATGGGCTCACTCGATAGCGATTGCTGGAAGGCCTGCGCGGTGCCGCTGAAGTTTGTGGTGATGGTGGTGGGCATGCCGATTTCCGACTGCGCGTTCTGGATTGCGCTGACGGCCTGTCCGAGAGCGACGCCGGGCGCGAGATTGAACGAGAGCGTGGTCGAGGGGAACACGCCTGAGTGCGTGACGGCGAGTACGGCGGTGGAACGGCGCAGTTGGGTGAACGCCGAGAGTGGAATCGGTTGACCAGTTACGGATTGGGCGTAAACGTATTTGAGCCCGTCTGGGTTTTGCCAAAACTGAGGGTCTACCTCCATGACGACGAAGTACTGATTTAGCGATTGATAGGTGCGGGCGATTTCGCGTTCGCCGAACGCATCATAGAGCACGCTGTCGAGAGTCTGAGCGCTGATGCCGAGACGCGAGGCAGTGGGACGATCAATTTGCAGATCGGCTTCGAGGCCGTGATTTTGCTGATCGCTGTTGACATCGGTCAGCATGTGAACCGTGCGGAGCTTGTTCAGCAGGCGCGGCGCCCAGGTCTCGAGGTCGGACAAGTTGTCGGTTTGCAGAGTGTACTGATATTGGGCAGCGCTTTGACGTCCGCCCATGCGCAGATCCTGAGATGCCTGCAGATAGAGCGTGACGCCGGGAACTCGACCGAGTTTAGGCCGGAGACGGTTAATGACCTCATCGGCACTGGCAATTCGTTCTCCGAGCGGCTTCAGCGAAATGAATGCGCGCGCACTATTCACACTGGTACCGCCTCCGCCGCCTGAGAAGCCCTGCACGGTATCCACGGCGGGATCGTCTTGGACGATCTTGACCAGTTGCAGCATCTTCTTGCTCATGGCCTGAAAGGAGATGTCTTGGTCCCCGATGAAGCTTCCGTTCATACGGCCGGTGTCCTGCTGCGGGAAGAAGCCCTTGGGCACGTGTACGAAGAGATAGACACTCAGTGCGATGGTGCCGAAAGTAACCAACAGCATCAGGAATGAGCGCCGCAACACCCAGGACAGGCTCCTTTCGTAGACGCGCAGAATGAACGCGAAGAAGGCTTCACTCATGCGATAGATGCGACCGTGCTGGCGCTGGTCGGCGAGCAGACGCGAGCACATGGTCGGAGTGGTCGTAAGCGAAACCACCAGCGAGACCATGATCGCGAGCGACAGGGTGATAGCGAATTCGCGGAAGAGGCGGCCGATGATGCCGCCCATCATGAGGATGGGAATGAAGACAGCGACGAGCGAGATGCTGATCGAGAGAACAGTGGATCCGATTTCAGCAGCTCCGCGGAGAGCAGATTGGAAGGCGTTGAGGCCCTGCTCGCGATAGCGCGAGATGTTTTCGAGCACGACAATAGCGTCATCGACGACAAATCCGGTGGAGATGGTGAGAGCCATCAAAGAGAGGTTGTCGAGGCTGAAGCCAAGCAGATACATCAAGCCGAAGGTGCCGATGAGAGATACCGGGACGGCGACGCTGGGGATGAGAGTGGCGCGCCAGTCGCGCAGGAATACGAAGACGACCAGCACGACCAGTCCGATCGAAATCAGCAGGGTTCTTTCGACGTCGTGGACAGAGGCGCGGATGGTGACGGTCTGGTCGAGCACCGTCGTCATGTCGATCGTCTGACTGATGGAAGCGTGCAACTGCGGCATGGCAGCTTTCACCGCATCGACGGTGTCGATGATGTTGGCTCCGGGCTGGCGGAAGATGACGATAAGCGCGGAGCGTTTCCCGTTAGACACGCCGATGGAGCGCACGCTTTGCACCGAGTCGGTAACGGTGGCGACTTTGTTCAGGTAAACCGGCGCGCCGCTATAAGACACGATGATGGGCGCGTAATCAGCCGCGTGGAGCAACTGATCGTTGGCGCTGATGGTGTAGGTGCGGTTGCTGCTGGCGAAGACGCCTTTGGCTGAGTTCGCGGTTTGCGCCGCAACGGCGGCGCGGACGGAATCCAGGCTCAGCCCGTAATGGTTGACCATCGTCGGGTTGACGTCAATGCGAACGGCAGGAGCGGAACTGCCGCCGACGAACACCTGGCCGACGCCTTTGATTTGCGAGATGCGCTGCATCAGAATGGTGGACCCGGCGTCGTAGAGCGCACTGGGCGGAAGCGAATCCGAGGTCAGCGCGATGATCATGATGGGTGAATCAGCCGGGTTCACCTTGCGGTAATTCGGCAGGCCGGGCAGATCGGTCGGCAGAAAGCTGCGGGCTGCATTGATGGCGGCCTGTACATCGCGTCCGGCGGCATCGATGTTGCGATTGAGATCGAACTGAAGGGTGATGCTGGACTGTCCGAGAGTGCTCGACGAAGTCATCTCGGTGACGCCGGCGATCCGGCCGAACTGCCGTTCGAGAGGCGTTGCGACGGAGGAGGCCATGACCTCGGGACTGGCTCCGGGAAGACCTGCGCTGACTGAGATGGTCGGAAAGTCAACCTGCGGCAGAGGCGCGACAGGCAGCAGACGGAACGCGAGACCGCCCGCGAGTGCAACCGCGGCGGTGAGGAGCGAAGTCGCAACGGGCCTTTGAATGAAAGGCGATGAGAGGCTCATGCGTGCTCCGGCGCAGGTGCGGGTGGATTGTGGTCTTCGTGCGGTTTGTGGCGATTGCGGAAGGCGGCGAAGCGCGAGGCGATGCTGTCGAAGAACAGATAAATGACCGGCGTGGTGTACAGAGTCAGCAACTGGCTGAGTAACAGACCGCCGATGATGGTGATGCCGAGAGGACGGCGCAGTTCGGAACCCGTTCCGGTGCCGAAGGCGAGAGGCACGGCGCCCAGTAAGGCCGCCATGGTGGTCATGAGAATGGGACGGAAGCGCAGCAGCGAAGCCTGGTAAATCGCCTCCTCCGGAGATTTGCCTTCCTGACGTTCGGCCTCGAGCGCGAAGTCGATCATCATGATGGCGTTCTTCTTGACGATTCCTATGAGGAGCACGATGCCGATGATGGCGACTACGGTTAACTCACTGCCGGTGAGCATGAGGGCGAGCAGCGCTCCGACGCCGGCGGATGGCAGCGTGGAAAGAATTGTGATCGGGTGAATGTAGCTTTCGTACAAGACGCCAAGCACGATGTAGACGGTCACGAGCGCCGCCAGGATGAGGATGGGCTCATTCGTGAGCGATGCCACGAATGCTTCGGCGGTGCCCTGGAACGAAGCCTGCATTGCGAGCGGTGGCGGCATCTCCTTCTCGACTTTGCGAATGGCGTTGACGGCCTCACCCAGAGCTGCATTGGGCGCCAGGTTGAAGGAGATGGTGGTCGCCGGGAACTGACCGATGTGGCTGATGAGAATCGGCTCCGTGTTTTGGTGGAAGGAGGTGAAGGTGCGCAGCGGAATGGGGGCGCCGCTGGTCGCCTTCACATACACGTCATCCAGCTGCTCGGGATGCTGTTGATACTGCGGCGCCACTTCGAGAATGACGTGGTACTGATTCAACTGCGTGAAGAGAGTCGAGACCTGGCGCTGGCCGAAGGAATCGTACAGCTCCGCGTCAATCGTCGAGGTGTTCACACCCATGCGCATAGCGGTCTGGCGATCGATATCAATCGCGGTGTTCATGCCGTGCGTCTGGAGATCGCTCGCAACGTCGGCTAATTCAGGCAGGGATTTGAGCCGGTCCACGAAGCGGACGCCATAGTCGGACAACTCGGCGGCATTCGGGTCTTCCAGGGTGTACTGGAACTCGGTGCGGCTGACGATGTCCTCGACGGTGAGGTCCTGGATCGGCTGCATGTAGAGGACGATGCCCGAGACTTTGGCGAGCTCGGGTTGCAGACGGCGAATCACTTCGCTCGCGGTGACGTTGCGCTGTGACACCGGCTTGAGATTGATCAGAATGCGGCCGCTGTTGAGGGTGGTGTTGATGCCATCCACGCCGATAAACGAGGACAGGCCCTCGACCGCCGGGTCTTTAAGTATCACGTCAGCCAGCTTTTGCTGCTGGCCAGACATGTTCTCGAACGAGACGCTCTGGTCGGCCTCGCTGATGGCCTGGATTTCGCCAGTGTCCTGGACCGGGAAGAAGCCCTTGGGAATGATGATGTAGAGGAAGACGGTGACGACGAGCGTGGCAACCGCCACCAGCAGTGTCTCCGTGCGGCGGCGCAGAACCCACTGGAGAGTGCGGCCGTAAAAGGCGATGGTCTTCTCGAAGACGACTTCCGATGCGCGATAGAAACGTCCCTGTTGCGACGACTCTTTGTGCCGCAGCATCTTCGCGCAAAGCATGGGAGTGAGCGTCAACGAGACAACCGCCGACACGAGGATGGTCACGGCGAGCGTGACGGCGAACTCGCGGAAGAGACGGCCGGTAATGTCTCCCATGAACAGAAGGGGAATGAGGACGGCGATGAGCGAGATGGTCAACGACAGAATGGTGAAGCCGATCTGTTCGGCTCCCTTGAGCGCGGCCGTGAGCGGAGCTTCCCCTCCTCGACGTAGCGCATGATGTTCTCGATCATCACGATCGCGTCATCGACGACGAAACCGGTTGAAATCGTGAGAGCCATCATCGTGAGGTTGTTCAAGCTGTAGCCGAGCATGTACATGACGGCGAAGGTGCCTACGAGGGATAGAGGAACCGCCACGCTGGGGATGAAGGTCGCCGCCAGATTGCGCAGGAAAAGAAAGATCACAAGAACGACGAGGACGATCGTGAGGAGCAACTCGAACTCAACATCTTCGACCGATGCGCGCACCGTAACCGTGCGGTCGCTGAGCGGCGTGACATTGATCGCGCTCGGGATGGTGTTGCGCAGACGCGGCAGCAGCGCGGAGATGCGGTCGACCACCTGAATGATGTTGGCTCCGGGCTGCCGCTGGACGTTCATGATGACGGCGGGCTCGGCATTTACCCAAGCCGCCTGGCGCGCATTCTCAACCCCGTTGGTCACATTGGCGACATCCTTCAACATGACGGGCGCGCCATTGCGATAGGCGATTAGAACGTCGCGGTATTCGTCCGCGGACAGGAGCTGGTCGTTGTCGTTGATCTGATAACCCTGGTGCGGGCCGTCGAAGCTACCCTTGGCGCCGGAAATGCTGTTCGTCGAGATGGCGGTGCGGATGTCCTCCATGCTCAGGTTGTAAGAGGCGAGCTGCGTGGGATTGGCCTGGATGCGCACGGCGGGCTTCTGGCCGCCGCTGATGGTGACCGCGCCGACGCCGGAAAGCTGCGAGATCTTTTCAGCGAGGCGGGTATCCGCGTAGTCTTCCACCTGCGATAGAGGCATCGTGTTGGAGGTCAATGCCAGGGTGAGAATGGGAGCGTCCGCCGGGTTGGTCTTGGTGTAGATCGGCGGCATCGGCAGGTTGGCGGGCAGATAGGAAGAAGAAGCGTTGATGGCGGCTTGCACTTCCTGCTCGGCCACATCGATGTCGAGGTTCAATGCGAACTGCAGCGTGATGATCGATGAACCCTGCGAGCTGTTGGACAGCATCTGATTCAGGCCGGGGACTTCGCCCAACTGACGCTCGAGGGGCGCCGTCACGGCGGAAGCGACAACGTCGGGGCTGGCTCCTGGATAGAAAGTCAGGACCTGAATGGTCGGGTAATCGACTTCGGGCAAAGCCGACACGGGAAGCTGTCTGAAGGCAACGATTCCGACCAGCAGAATCGCGGCCATCAGAAGCGACGTCGCGATTGGCCGCAGAATAAACGGCCGGGATGGACTCATCGCTGCGCCCCGGGCTGGGTGGGACCTGCTTGCGCGTTCGGTTGGTCCGCGTTTTGTCCTCGGCGGTTTTTCTGCGCTGTGCCACCGCGGGCACTTCCGGGCGCCGGCGCGGGTTGCGCGCTTTTCGCGCCGGAGCCGAAGCTGGGCGCGGGCGTGGGCCGTACTTTGGCGCCATCCACCAAGCGATCGAACCCATCGACGACCAGCGTGTCACCGGGAGCTACACCGGTTGCAGCGGCCACTTCTCCATCGATAGTGGCGACGTCGATATTGCGCGTGTGAACGGTCTCTGTAGCTGCGTCGACGACGTAGACGAACGTGGTGTCGTTGTCACGCTGAATGGCGGCAGCGGGTAGAAGATTCACTCCGGTGAGCGTACGCACCAGCAGGCGGGCGTTCACGAACTCGTTCGGGAATAGCGTGAAGTTGGTGTTCGGGAAAGTGGCGCGAACACGAACAGTACCGGTCGTAATGTCGATCTGGTTGTCGACGGTGAGCACAGTGCCGTGCGCTAACGTCGACTGGTCGGCGTGATTCAAAGCGTCCACGTGAAGAGTGACGTGCTTCCGCAACTGATCCGCCACTTCGCCCACATAGTCTTCGGGAATGGGGAAAATGACGGTGATCGGCTGGAGCTGCGTGATGGTCGGCTAGCGTCTGCGTTCCGGTGGCCTGCACGATATTGCCGGGATCGACGGCGCGCAAACCCACGCGGCCCGAAATGGGCGATGTGATGCGCGAGTAATCGATGTTGACTTGCGCGGCCTCAAGTGTGCCCTCGTCCACTTTCACAGTGCCTTCGTCTTGCGCGACGGTCGCCTGCTGCGTGTTGAGAGTCTGCGCGGGAATGGCGCGTTGCGAGAACGCGGCCTGATAGCGGGTGAGATCGAGGCGCGCGTTTTGCAGCACCGCCTGATCGCGAGCGAGCTGACCTTGCGCCTGTACCAGCGTGGCCTGATACGGACGCGGGTCAATGACGGCGAGCAGGTCGCCTTTGTGGACGATTTGCCCTTCGCGGTAGTAGACCGCCATCAACTGCCCGGCCACGCGGCTGGTAACGGCGACCGTGTAAACAGGCGTGACGGTGCCGAGCGCGTTGATGTAGATGCCGATGTTGCCCTTTGACACACTAGCGGTGCCGACCGGGATGGGACCTCCGGCTCCGCGACGGCTTCCCTGCTGTTTCGTGCCGCCTTTGGTGTTGGAAGAACTCTGGGCCTCGGCGGACGACCGCTGCGAGAGCAGATAAACGGCGCCGGAAGCGAGTAATAAGACGAGCAGCCAGACGGACCAGCGCTTGCGAGCGGGCGGCCTCACGGCGGGCGAGGAATCATCCATACCCTCCACGGTGGCGGATTTGCAAGCTTAGCGAAACTGCCGAAAGAGATACGGGCGACTATGCCATTTGGCATAGCGAGATTGGGTTAGAGGCGTGAGTGGAAAGTGCAATTAGGGTCCGGATCAACGCGCCCGCGCGTGTTCGGACCCCCTTCCGGATCATGCCGGCCGTTTTCTACACTTTGTAGAAGAACTCCTCGTTGACAACCTGTCCGTTCGCTACCTTGTACACGGCGATCTCTTCTATCTGGGAGCGCTTGTTCTCTGGCTTAAACGTCACGTCGAGCTTGAACGTCACAGCGAAATGTGAGCCGGCGACGAGCGGCCCTTCCACCTTGCAGGAATGCACTTCGTGGTTGGCGGTCCACCACTCACCTCTTGCTTTTACCGCATCTAAGCCCTTCGTCTCGCGCGATTGCCCCGGAGGCGCGCCAGCTTCGACACTGACGATGTCGGGCGAGTACAGCGTATTGGTCGCCTCCTGGAATTTCCCTTGTGAGCAAAGTTTCACAAGCTGCTCGGCCACACCTTGAGTGGTCTGATTTTGCGTTTGAGTTTGAGTAGCCATATCTTAATTTTCCTTCAGTGCAACGGGTGCGGTGAGCTTTTTATCTCACTCCCACTGATTCGACGGACGACCTCCCCCGAAATCGACCATCATTCGAAAAAATTTCGGCGTTTTTAAAATGGCCGGCGGCCCTGGCGCAAGTGTCCGGTTTCGGACAGATGATTGCGGATCCGAACGAACGTACGATGTCCCCGCTTCGCGGATCACCAGCAAAAACGAGGCGGCAGGATTTGGCGAGCGGCATGCCTTATGAGATCCTTCGGTGCACGGTGAATACGCTCTTCTCTGATATTCGATTTTCCATTCGTCATATGCGCAAAACGCCTGGCATGGCGTTCCTCGCGATACTGACTCTGGCGCTCGGCGTCGGCGCGAACATGGCCATTTTCACGGTCATTGAGAGCGTGCTGCTCCGGCCTTTGCCGTATCCAGACTCCAGCCGCATGGTAGTAATCGGGCCGCCTACGGAAAAACCGAGCTTTGCGGCCACGTCCTGGCTGAACTATGAAGACGTTCGCAAAGGGACCAAGGCGCTCGAACAAGCTGGCGCGTACTCGGAAGATATCGGCGTCGTCAAAACTCCGGCCGGTACAACCAGTGTCGCTGCTCCCCACCTCACTCCGAACCTGTTTCAGCTTGACGGGCGCGAAGCCGATTTTAGGGCGAACGTTTTCAGAGGCGGAAGGAGAAGCGACGGGCCCGGATGTCGTGATCCTCTCAGAGGACCTCTGGCGCGATAATTTCCACTCCGACCCCGGGCATCATCGGCAAGGCCGTCGCAATTGGGGGAGCCGGCCACATCGTCGTCGGCGTCATGCCTCGCACATACAGATTTCCCGAATCGGTCGGCGCCGATATTACAAAGGCTGTTTGGCTGCCACTGAAACCTAGCCGGGAAATGTTAGCCGCGCGCGGATTGTCGTTCCTCTACATCGTCGGCGTTCTGCGGCCCTCACGCCTCGGAGCGTGAGCTTCAGAGCGAACTCAACGCAGTGGCGGCGCGCATTCCGAAACGCGCGGGCGATTCCAATCCTCGCTTCGCGGCCAACTCGTACCAGGAACTCATCACCGGGCCAGTCAAACCTGTACTCTACGGGTTGCTGGGCGCGCTGGCGCTGGTTTTGCTCATCGCGTGCGCCAACGTTTCGAACCTACTGATTGCGCGCTGTCTGGTAAGGCGCCAGGAGTATGCAGTGCGAATGGCCATCGGCGCGTGGCGCGATTGACCTCATCCGGCAGATGTTCGCGGAAGGCTTGCTGCTTAGTATTGCCGGTTGCGGCGCGGACTGATGCTTGCGTACGCCGCACTCCAAGCCGTCCAGTATCTGCCCGCGGATACCATCCCCGCGTGGAAGCGATAGGTATTCAATGGCCGGTCCTGTTGGTCCTGGTTGCGGTGGCCGCGCTGACAACAGTGCTCTCGTCTCTGCTGCCGGCGCTGATTGCGTCTCGCGCCAACCCGCAGGAAGCGTTGCAATCGGCATCGCGCGGTTTGGGATCGCGCTCCTGAGTTCCCGCCTGAGCGCTTTGTTGGTCGCCGGCGAAGTCGCGCTTTCCGCGCTGCTCCTGGTTGGCAGCGGACTGCTGTTCCACACACTGTGGAACCTTGAGCGCGCGCGACTCGGTTTCGACACTGCGCGCCTGACCACCTTCACCGCAACGCCCGCCGATACGGCAGGGTTTTTCGCGACGGGCCTGCCTTCGGGCAACGGACCGGCTCCGGCTTCAGCCTACAAACTCGTCTATCAGCCGGTTCTGGATGGCCTCCGCGCGATACCTGGGGTCGAAAGCGCCACCATCGCGACTGCGCCGCCCCTGTCGGGCATAGGTTTCCACGCAGCGCCGGTATCGTTGGCGAACCGAAGCGCCCCGAGATGCCGCGAGCGCGTATCTCCGGCGTGGCGGGCGACTATGGCCGCACCATGCGCACTCCGCTGGTTGAGGGACGGATGATCTCCGATTCCGACACTGAATCCGCGCCGTTCGTCGCCGCGGTAAATGAAGCGTTCGTACACAAATACCTGGCTCGGCAAAACGCGCTGGGGCGGGAATTGGATCTGGGCGGCAAAGATACAGGGAATGTTGAAGCCGTACCGCATCGTGGGCGTCCTGTCGGATCAGGTGGACGATCACGTCGGCGCTGCTGCCAGAGCCTTTGCTTCTGATTCCGCTCGCGCAAGTGCCAACCCAGTCGCTCTTTTATCCAGCGATGCTCCAGACTATGGTGACGTTTATTGTCCGCACGCGAGGCGACGTTCCGATTGCGGCGGACGCGCGCGCCGTTATGCGCAAGTTAGCTCCGGACTATGCGGCAGAGAACTTCCAAACTATGCAGGAGGCCGTCGATAAGAACACATTCAATCAGCGGCTCGGCCTGTATCTCGTCTCATCGTTCGCTGGCTTAGCGACGGTGATGGTCATCGCCGGACTTTACGGCGTTCTCTCTCAGATCGTCGGATACCGCCGGCGGGAAATCGGTATCCGCATGGCGGTAGGGGCGAGCCGCGAAACGGTCGCTGGTCTCGTCATTGGCCAAGGAACCCTGCTCATCGGTGTGGGTTTAGTCGCAGGTCTGGTGCTTTCGCTCGCGTTAGGCCGGCTTGTAAGCGGATTTCTCTATAACGTAGCCCGCTCGATGGCTGGACGTATGCCGCAGCCGCACTGACGCTGGCGCTCGTCGGATTGTTGGCGTCTGCTATTCCGGCTCGGCGTGCCGCCTCACTTGAACCGCTCGACGCGTTGCGCGAAGAGTAACTGGATGCGACTGCGGGCGGTTCCTAAGATCAGTAGACTTTTCGAAACGTCAAGTTGATCCGCGACGGCCCTGTCAATGCATGCTCCGCGGCTTTGAGCGGGGCGACACCGTGATACACAAACCGCGCAGGGCCGCCCCACACCACGACGTCTCCGCTTTCCAGCAGCAGCCGCCGCGTAGGATCTACCCGGCGCTTGCCGCCCCATAGGAACACCGCTGGAATCCCAAGCGACACCGAGACAATCGGAGCCCACCGGTCGTTCTCATCGCGATCGACGTGCAGACTAAGTTTCGCTCCGATCGAGTAACGGTTGATGAGGCAGGCGTCCGGATCGTAATTGGGAAAGCCTGCCACATTCGCGGCGGATTGCGCCAGGTCGAGAAACACCGCTGGCATGGCAGGCCAGTGCGCCGTGGTTTCAGGATCGACCGGGTCATAACGATAGCCGGTCTTATTCGAAACCCAACCCACGCGGCCGCAGTTGGTCATGGCGACCGACATAGTGTAGCCGCCTGGAGTGATCATTTGGCGAAACGGCGAAATCGATGCTACGCGCGACGCCTCGTCCACCAGCGCGGCCGCTTGCGGAGCCGCAAAGCCCCGCAAAACAACCGCACCTTCTTCCAGACGCTCGATTGTGGACAGAGCCACTTCGTCATCGAACAGCGAAGCCACTACTTCACCGATGGGCTGTCATCTGCCTTCAAATCGCCCAACGCGTACTGGATACCCGCGCGCACGTGTTCCAGCATGGGAGTCATCGCATATACGCGATCGCTGTGCCCGTGTCCTTCATAGAACACGCGCCCCTTGCCTTCGCGCCGGATGTAGCTCAAAGCATAGTCATGGTCGGTGCGCGGGTTCACTTCCTTCGCTTTGTCTTCCGGACTCATCTTGTCGTAATCGATGCTCGTCAGAACGTGCACATTCCGGCGTGAAAACGAATCCTGCGCGAAGGTGTAGGTCTCATCGTGAATCTCGAATTCCTGGCCATGGAACATCGCGGTCAACGGGCTGTTCGGATCGTCAATCTTCACATAGATCAGCTGCGGATCGGGCCAGTGAAATTTGAAGTATCCGCCGATCAACTTGTTGTACGCGGGCCACTGCAGAACTGCTTTCTGCTCGCCGCCAATGTGGGGTCCAGGCGCGGGCAGCAATGAACCAAAGTGCTCCGTGAAGTCCGCCCGGCTGACCTTGCCCGTCTTATCGGTATCGAGCTTCTGGAACCAATCGTCGCCGATGGCCTTCCACTCGTCGCGCGTCATCGCATCGGTGTGATCTTTGTCTCCCGCATTGATGAGTTGGGCTGCCAGAATCATCGCCATAAAATTAGGACCGCCGCTACCGCTATCGACGGCCTTCTCTGCGGCGAGGCAATCGGTGTGATAGGCATCCGTAGCCGCATGGATCCCGGCGATTCCTTTGCCGCTTCTCACAAAATCCAGAAATGCCGCACGCCGCGCGGCTGTTACCGCGGGATCTTTATCGTCCAGGAAACAGGCCGTGGTGCTGTCCAGGAAAATTGCATCGTACTGCTTCAAATTGTCTTTGTTGATGTCGGCGGCGTTATAGGTAACGGTCGTAGTCCACAGGTTGCCCTTGTTCCCAAGCGCCTCCACGGTCTTCGCTGCCAAGGGAATCGACGCATGCACAAACCCGCCCGCTCCCGTATGCGCTAGTACGAGCACTTTCCGCGGGCGCCGCGGCTTCACTCCATCCGTCGTCGGCAGGGCCGCCATCATTGCGTCCACGGCCGATTGCTTTACCGGAATCGGAGTTGAATTGCCGTTCACGTTGAACGTGTTGGCCTGTCCGGGTTTCGCTGGCGGCGGGCCCGGAATCACTTTGCTCAGGCCATCGGTTATCTGTTCCCGCGTCAACTTGCCGTCGTTGCTGGTATTCCAAGTGCTGAACCAGGAATCGAAACCCGAGTCGATCTCCGCTTGCGTCAGCGTTCCGTCCCCATTCGCATCCAGGGCGCTGAACAAGGCCTGCGCGGTCCGCCCGCCACCCGGTCCCTGCGCCGTCATCCTTGTAATCCCGAGCGCGAGCAGCACGGCGACACCCGCCCCGGCTCCGATGTTGCTTATGAATCTGATTCGTCCCATAACTGTATCGACCTGAGTCTATCGCGCCCGCTTCGTGAGTTGATATCGGCCACCGTCATTTCTCGCCGATTCTTGAAAGCCATGCACGTGCGCAGTCAGGTGATAGTTATTGAAGGGCACATTCAGAAAATCAAAGCGGCTGCGAGTCCGTTGTGGCAATTCGGCTATAAGCCGTAACGGGATTTGTAATTTCAACCGCCGCTCCCGGAATAGCGGCATTCGACGGGTCCAAGACGGTGCCCCGGACCTCGCCAGAACCGGTGATCGACTGCGCATAATTGAGGCCGCCAGAAGCCAACAAAAGGACGGAATACGCCGCGAGGCGTACCTGAAGCGTTCGCATAGCGAAAGTATTCCGGCGGCATGCGGAAACGCCTAACGAAACTCCACGAACGTGCGCTGACTGGAAATGAATGGACTGAATCTTCCGGCTGGCGGATAACTTCAGATCGCGGTTTGCGTCACGCTTTAACTCGATTCTGTAGACATCAGCCACCCTCCTCATATACTGGCGGCGAGGCCGCAATGGCCACAACGTTCGGAGAACTTGCATGAAACTACGCAGCAACTCTTTATTCACACTTGCGGTTACGTCATTTCTCTTCTGCACGGCGGGCAGTTTCTCGACTGCATTCGCGTCCGGTTTCTATGGCGACGGCTCCTCGGGCGCGCTCGTCATCGATACCGATACAGACTGGACCACTAATCCTCCTCCCGTCAATCACGCGATGAACCTGGAATTCACAACCATTACAGTGAACGCGAAGTGGACCATCCCAAGCGGGCTCATCATCATGGCTACTGGCGACGTAGTCGTCGGAGCATCCGGCAGTATCGTCGTGGAACGACCGCCGTTACCAGCGAACGGCAATCAATATGTTGATCCGGGCGTCACATTCGACAATGGCCTGAGCGTCGGGCCGCTGCGAGCCGTCCAAATTCTTCGGCCTGGCATCATTGGGGGCAGCGCCGGCGGGCCGGGGGTTTTTGAGAATTCATACTTCGTTTGCCCTGCGACGCGGGGTGGTGGGACGCTCGGCCTGCGCGTCGGCGGCAACCTGCAAGTGGACGGCCTCATCAGCGCAACCGGTGAATCCGGCCAAAGCTGCTCAGCCGGATCTGGTACGGGAGGCGCGATGGTCGGGTCGGGCGGCGGCGGAGGCGGCGTCGTCATCATGGCGGTTCAGTCCAGCGTGACGGGCAGCGGGACCATTGACGTTTCGGGTGGCAATGGCGGTAACGGCAAAGACGGTGTTGGCTATCAGAGCGCGACGATTGTTGGAGGCAACGGCTCCGGCGGTGGGGGCGGGATCATTCACATCATCTGCCCGAATCCCATTCCCGCACTTAACTTCGTCGTGGCTGGCGGACAACGCGGCGCAGGAAGTCCCCAGGTAATTGGAGCTGAAGGCGGTGCAAGCGGCGGGAACAGCGGCGGCTATCCTGTTGCCCCCAATCCTCCCATTCCTGCCCAATGGCACCAGGGGAATGGCTACGGCGGATACATCTTTTTCTCGCAGCCCGCTTCACCCGAGGACTATTTCCACATACGTTGAAGCGCTCTCACAACCCGGTCAAGCAACGTTGGCGGAAGCTAATGGGAGTCGAACCCACCCGTGACCACGCAAAGTGCCGCACTCCGGTTTTGAAGACCGGGCCCTGCACCGGCAGAGTCTAGCTTCCGTTCGCGATTGTAACGTGGTCGCGAGCTAGGCCTCTGCCGCTGCGATACTGGACACTTGCGATCTCAGCCGCAATCGCGAATCTGCAGTTCTTCGACCCCCTCGACCTGTCGCGCTCGAAAGCACATAGAAAGGAAAGCTATGCTCGCGAGCTTTCGCCCGCACAGCTTCGATTCGATCCGGATCCTGGCAGGCATCAATTTTACTTGCAGCGACAATCATCGGCTTCTCTGAAGCTCCTCGCTGAAGCTCGTAAGCTCGGTAGGATCACATCGAAATCCGATGCGGGATCGCGCCCGGTGAAGTCCGAAACGTCGACCAAGTGGACCAACAACCTTCGTCCGTTCAATATGCCGCAGAAACTGCATTCCGAGCCCGTGCCCTTCATGGGCGCCCTCAATCAGACCCGGGCATATCCGCTAGAACAAACGTGTCGCATCGCCCGCTTGTACCACACCCAAGTTGGGCTCAAGCGTCGTGAATGGATAATCTGCGATCTTCGGCCGGGCCGCGGAGACTCTGCGAGATCAGCGTTGATTTGCCCGCATTCGGAAACCCGACCAGCCCCGCATCGGCCAGCAGTTTTAGTTCGAACCGCAGACGCAGCACATCGCCCGGCTTGCCGTCTTCATGTTCCGTCGGCGCCTGGTGCGTCGCGCTGGCAAAACGAGCATTTCCTCGTCCGCCGCGGCCACCTTGCGCGACTGTGAATGTCTGCCCGGCGTAAGTGAAGTCGTACAGCTTTTCGCCGCTCTCGGCGTTGTAGACAACAGTGCCAACGGGCACAGGCAATTCGACCGAGTCTCCGTCGCGCCCGGTTCGGTTACTGCCTTCGCCGTGCCGGCCACGCTCGGCCGAATGTTCGGGATTAAAGCGGAAATGCAGCAGGGTATTGTAATGCGGGCTGGCATTCATAATAACATCTCCGCCATGTCCGCCATCACCGCCGCTCGGACCGCCGCGCGGCACAAACTTCTCGCGCCGGAACGCCAGGCAACCATTGCCGCCATCGCCGGCTTTTACCGAAATCATGACTTCGTCTATGAACACAAGGAAATCTGAAGGAAAAAGAGACGGCAGCGGAAGCAATCGCGCGAAGGGGCGCAAACTCGATAACGGCAGCGGACTGAACGAATTAGCTCTGCGGAGCTGCAATGATGTTGACAAACTTGCCCATGCGGCCGCGATCCCGGAACTCGACGGTGCCGGGAACCTCGGCAAACAGCGTGTCGTCCTTGCCCAATCCGACGTTCTTGCCCGGCTTGTACCGCGTGCCCCGCTGCCGAACAATGATGGAGCCCCCGGCACCACCTGGCCGCAAAACACCTTGATGCCCGAGCCGCTGCGAATTCGAATCGCGGCCGTTTTTAGAACTGCCTAAACCTTTTTTATGTGCCATTCCGCAATACCTCCGACTAGGCGCGCTACGCGGCAGGATCTCCTCGAACTTGAACGCGCGTGTAGTTCTGGCGGTGTCCGATTGTGCGCTTGTACTGCTTCTTGCGCTTGAACTTGAAAACCAGGATCTTGTCGCCACGGCCGTGCGCGGCGATCTTGCCCCGCACCCGCGCCGTCTTCAGAGCCATCGCCCAGCACCAGCTCGTTGGAGTCGTTGGAGAACGCACAGAACGCGGTCGAACTCGACGGCCGAGCCGACATCGCCGGCGATCGTGTCGACTTCAATCGTCTGTCCAGGCGCAACACGATACTGCTTCCCGCCCGTTTCAATCACTGCGTACATAACAAAACGCCTTCTTTGCCTAAATGCCTCTTCGGGATTGGTCTGGAGGTCCCGGTTGGCGGGATAACGGCCCGCTCAGCAGGCACGCGTAGCGCGCGTGCACTCCCCTAGCACACAAAGGCACAGACCGGCTGTGCGCTCTTGGAACCGCCCGAACTCTCCTATGATACCCCAGCCGGATCTCGATTGCACTGTCCCTTCCTTCCCACCGCCAGGACGGTCTCAAAAAACGGTGGCTCCGGCTCGCGATGCACCACTCGCGTCTCCACATTGCCAAACGCGTTTTCGCTCAGGAGCCGCTGCAGTTCGACCTCGGAAAAGCCCAGCCAAACATCCGCGTACAATTCGCGCGCCTGTTCGAATTGGTGCCGCAGAAGATCCAGAATGACAATCTGCCCAACGGGTTTCAAGATGCGTGCAGCCTCGGCGATAGCGTGTCCGGGATGCACGGCGTGATGCAGTGACTGGCCGAAAAACACCAGATCGACCTCGCGATCCTCGATCGGGCACGCTTCCATGTCGCCCAGCCGAAACTCCAAATTGGGAAGCCCGTGCCGTGCGGCCAGGTCAGCGCCGACCTGAACCATACGTTCTGAGCTGTCCACCGCGATCACGCGCTTGGCCTTCCTCGCCAGAAGCTGTGAGAACGTGCCCTCGCCAGCGCCCAAATCGGCAATGACCAGAGGCGGAAGAATTGCCAACAAGGCCTCGCCGAGCCCCTGCCACGAGCGCCCAGGGAGATATTCCCGGCCAAACCGGCCCGCCAGACTATCGAAATACGCCCGCATCCGATCGCGCCGGCGCTCCAGAATCAAGCGCCAGGGCGCGCTGGTCTTCGGAGACTTCCGGGATTTCGGCCGCCGATTGGTGTAAAACCGGCAGGAACGGGCGTGCTGCCGGTCCCAGGGAATAGAACGTGTTCTTCCCTTCCCGGCGATCCTGTACCAGCCCGGCACCGCGCAATTGCGCCAGGTGGGTCGATATCTGCGACTGTCCCCGCGTCAGAATCTGTTGAAGTTCCGCCACGGAAATCTCCTCGCGCTCGACGAGAAGCAGCAGGCGAACCCGGGTCGGATCGCTTAGAAGCCGCAGAGATTTCAAGAAGTCAGACACTAAGCATCAACATATCAAGATTCCTTGATACAATACAGC
Source organism: uncultured Acidobacteriaceae bacterium (assembly GCA_963795905.1). GTDB lineage: Bacteria > Acidobacteriota > Terriglobia > Bryobacterales > Bryobacteraceae > Bog-105. Next base: position 176,606 of record CAWCJG010000010.1, read on the forward strand.
GGAGGTTACGAATGGGTACAACCACCTTGAACCGCGTCGCGGCTGACTACAAGGTCGCCGACTTAAATCTGGCCGATTGGGGCCGCAAAGAAGTGTCAGTTGCCGAGCACGAGATGCCCGGCCTGATGTCCATCCGACGGAAATATGCCGCGGAAAAGCCGCTCGCCGGAGTTCGAGTGACCGGCTCGCTGCACATGACGATTCAGACCGCCGTCCTGATCGAGACCCTGGTGGATCTCGGCGCCGATGTTCGGTGGGCGAGCTGCAACATCTTTTCGACCCAGGACCACGCGGCCGCTGCCATCGCCGCAGCAGGTGTCCCGGTATTCGCGTGGAAAGGCGAGTCACTCGAAGAGTATTGGTGGTGTACTTATCAGGCGATTTCCCATCCGGACGGCCAGGGCCCGCAGCTTGTAGTCGACGATGGCGGCGACGTCACTCTTCTGATCCACAAAGGCTACGAACTCGAACAGGGCAGCAACTGGGTCAACACGCCTTCCGACAGCCACGAAGAGCAAGTCATCAAGGATCTGCTGAAACGAATCCATGCCGAGGACCCGCAGCGCTGGCACAAAGTTGCGTCGGAATGGCGCGGTGTTTCCGAGGAGACCACGACCGGCGTGCATCGCCTGTACAAGATGCAGGAACAGGGCAAGCTCCTGGTCCCCGCTATCAACGTAAATGACTCAGTCACCAAATCGAAGTTCGACAACCTCTACGGGTGCCGGGAATCCCTTGCCGATGGCATCAAGCGCGCAACGGACGTAATGGTGGCGGGCAAAGTCGCGGTCATCTGCGGATACGGCGACGTGGGCAAGGGCTCGGCCCATTCGCTGCGCGGCATGGGTGCTCGCGTGATCGTAACTGAAATTGATCCCATCAACGCGCTGCAAGCCGCGATGGAAGGCTTTGAGGTGACGACCCTTGAAGACACGCTCGGCCGGGGCGACATTTACGTCACGTGCACCGGTAATACGGACATCATCACGCTGGAGCACATGCGCTACATGAAAGATCAGGCGATCGTGTGTAACATCGGGCACTTCGATAACGAGATTCAAGTCGACCGCCTGAACCGGGCCTCCGACGCCAAGCGGACCAACATCAAGCCGCAGGTCGATATGTACACGTTCGCTGATGGCAACAGCATCTTCCTGCTGGCCGAGGGACGCCTGGTGAACTTGGGCTGCGCAACAGGCCATCCGAGCTTCGTCATGAGCAACAGCTTCTCCAACCAGACGCTCGCACAAATCGATCTTTGGAAAAATCGCGACGCGTACAAAATCGGTGTGTATACGCTCCCCAAGAAGCTCGATGAAGAAGTCGCGCGGTTACACCTTGAAAAGATCGGCGTGAAGCTCACGACTTTGACTCCGAAGCAGGCCGACTATCTCGGCGTGCCCGTCGAAGGTCCGTACAAATCGGACCACTATCGCTACTAACTAGCTCTTGCCAGAACTCGACTAACTCAGGTGCGACCGGCGCGTGAAATGTTTCGCCGTCCAGCACCCCTGGAAAACTGATCTCCGCGGCGTGCAGTGCGTGCCGGTCCAGCCTGAGCGTTTCCATCATGTCAGGCGTCAGCCCCTCTTCGATGAAGCGCAGCATGATCTTGGGGTCGCGACCGTACAACTTATCTCCGACGATTGGCATCCCCATCCAGGCAGCATGGACTCGGATCTGGTGCCTGCGCCCGGTGAGCGGATGCACACGAACCTGAGTGAATCCGGCTACGGATGCGATGGGGACGAACTCGGTTACGGACTCCCGGCCGTTCTGGCTGACCCACTGGCGCGCCACAAACTCGGAATCGGGATCTGCCCCAACGGGTTCACATACAGTAATCGACTGTTCTAATTCGCCTTCCAGAATTGCGAAATAAAACTTCTCGGCTCCGCGCTGCTGGATTGCGGACTGGAGCCGGCTGGCCATCGGCTGTGTTTTCGCCATCACGACAACGCCGCTGGTTTCGCGATCGAGGCGCGAAACCATATGCAGGCGATCCGCTCCGAGATGCTCGCGGCAGGCCCCGATCAAACTCGACCACGGTCCTTTCTTCGATGGATGACAGACCAGATGAGGGGGCTTATTGACGACCAGAAGCGATTCATCACTTCTCAAGATCCAGGACTCCAGTTCGTCCGGAGTGACCATCCAGCCCCAATCGGTGCGCGGCATCTCTGATCGCAGGGTACCCGATCGTAGTAAATTCGTTGGCAGTCATGCACGCAATTCCTTGGGACGTAATCTGGTCGTATTCTGCTTTCGGAACGATTCTACTGATCGGACTGATCGCGATTTTTCTTCGCGGCCGTTGGCAAAGCGAGCCAGGGGTCGAAAAACTGATTCTGTTTGGGCCGCTCTTCTACGCGGCGCCAGTGGCGGCCTTTGGCGTCGAACATTTCACACTTGCAAAAGGCGTCGCATCCATCATTCCCGCATGGATTCCGGGGCATCTGTTTTGGGTCTACCTCCTCGGCCTTTGCTTTCTCGCCGCTGCACTGAGCTTGGTAACTGGAATTCAGGCGCGTCTGGCAGCCGCGTTGCTGGCGTTGACATTTTTTCTGTTCGTCCTTTTGATGCACGCACCAAACTGGGCGCACGATCCCAAAAACCGATTTGCGGGGACCGTTGCGCTTCGGGAAACCGCTTTCAGCGGCGGCGCTTTGGCGTTGGCCGTCAGTCTCAGCGAGAAGTCACCCGAGCGCGTCAGGCAGATCTTTGCGACGATTGCGCGATACTTCGTTGCGATTCCCGTGCTCTTCTTCAGCTTTGAGCAGTTCATGCACGGCGATCACGTTCCGGGCGTTCCGCTGGAACCATTGACTCCGGCGTGGATCGTCGGACATTCCATTTGGACCTATTTGGCCGCTGTGGCGTACGCAGTAACCGGTGTCCTGCTGCTTCTTGGCAAGAGAACCCGCGCGGCCGCGACTTGGCTTGGATTCACGGTGCTCTTCATCGAGTTAGTCGTCTACGTGCCGATCGGGATCGTGCAACGCGCCAGCCTGGAAAACGGGCTCAATTATGTGGCCGATACGCTCATGTTTTGCGGCGCTGTTCTTCTGCTCGCAGGCGCGATGCCGGTCAGAACGAGAAGCGAGCTCCGAACTCGCTCCATAGTGAACGCGGGATGATCGTGCTGCTCGGGGCGATGAATCCGATCGGATGTCCGAACGTGGATGGATCGGCGATGTTATTGCCGAAGTCGTTTCCGTAATTGGCGCGATTCGTCAGATTGAAGGCCTGCCCGATAAGTTCGACGCGTGCTCTTTCTCCCAACCGGATGGTTTTCGAAAGCCGGAGATCCAATTCAAAGAACGGATCGCCGCGCAGTGGATCATATTTGGCGATCGTGCACGATCCGGGCGCATAGCCGTTGAGCCCGTAGAAGCAGTTCTGTGCGGTCGTGTTATCTCCGCTGAAGGCAAGATAGTCGGTGCGATTGCCTGAAGGGACCACCACGGCATTGTACGTGCCGCCGCCTGTGTTCAGCGTGTTGCCCGAGTTCCCTATGCCGATTGAGGTTGAGGTTCCGTTTTCATACGGCCGCGCCGAACCAAACTGCAGGATAGGCGCAAGTTCCAACCCCCAAGGCAAATTCGCGATCGCGCTGATCGTTACGTGATGACGTTCATCGTTCGGTGTGGGGCCATATTCGTAACTCGCAAAAGGAGCCGTCGAGAGTCGCGGGTAATCGCGGAATGAGGGCTGGCCGCTATCGTAGCCGTACGCCCAAGCCAGCGTGTAGTTGGCGTTCACAGAAAAATGATGGGTCATGCGCTGGCGAAAGCTGAAGTTGTAGCCATCGTAGTGCGACCTGCCGATCGACTGTTCATCGCGCACGCTTGCCAGTTCGGATTCCGTCGAAGCCGCAAATGCCGGGTCGAGCGGACGGAAACAACACGCGCCATCGACCGGGACTTTCTGATCGATGTTCATGGTCTTGTTTTCATGCAGGCCGAGCACGTGCGTATACTCGACCTCGAACACCGATGAGGCCGCAGGAGCCCAGCTATAGCCGATGTTGAATTCCTCGGCGACGGGATTCCGGTAGTTCGGGTCCATGAGGCGCCCGACACTCCCTGGCGCGAGTAGTGTCGAGGGCGGCGGAACGACCGGCATGGGATCGACTCCGTAGCGCCAGCTCCCCAGCGGGATGCCCGTGCCCGTCACTATGTCCGAGGGAGACGACAAACTTACCGCCGACTGAAACACCGTTGGATTACTCATCTGCTCCATAAATAACGGAATATTCTGGAACACATTGCCGAAGTACAAACCGAATCCGCCGCGAAGCACTTGCTTGCTGCTGCCGGTCAGATCGTAGGCAAAACCGAACCGTGGGCTGAAGTCCTTGTTGTCATCGTGCGGAAGCTTACTGACGTACGGATTCGATATCGGATTATCAAGCGCGACTAATTCCTGGTAAGTACGGCTTCCCTTTACATCGGATCCGCCAATCATGTTGAAGTCTTTGTCCCATCGCAGGCCCAGATTTAATGTAAGGCGGCGTGACACTTTCCAGTCGTCCTGAAAGTAGAGCCCGAGTTGCTTCGTCGGTACCTCAAAATAGGGATCGCCGTCCGCCTGCGTCATCCCGCTCACTAATCCTGGTGTCGCAAAGCCCTGCGGGTATTTCGTCGTATTTGCCAGAATCGAACTGGGATCGGCCGCGAAATCGATTTCAAGCGTGGAGCTGAACTCAAAAAAGCCGCCTTCCACCGGATTGAAGATAGAGTCGATCCCCATTTTCAGCGTATGACTTCCGATCGTCTTCGATAGATCGTCGCGGAACTGCCATTTCTTTTGGAACGATTGTTGCGGCACGTTGGTGTTGGTTCCAAAAGAAGCATCGGGAAAGATCACGAGCGGGGCGCTGATATTACTGGCAATCAGGTTGTTCCAATACTGATAGCCGGCTGTGAACTGATTGACGGTGGTATCCGAAAGGATCGAATTCAGCGTGAAGTTCGACAAGATCAGCCGGTTGGTCGTAAAGTTTCCATTTGTCAGATCGCCGGTACCGTCGGATTGATCGTTTTGGCTGTTGTTCGTCTGCGCGCTGTAGCTGACATAGGCGGAATTCTTATCGTTGATGGTGTAATCCATTCGTCCCGTGTAGCGCGTTTCATAGAACGGCCGCGGGATGACGGCGGCAGGCTGATCCGCCAGGCCGGCGTTTTTCGCGAGCAGCAGTTCAGAGTACGAGGTTGTACTCTCTTCGAGTCCTTGATTCTCCCGTTCGCGCTCAATCGCAAAAAACACGAAGAGCTTATCTTTCTTCAGGGACCGCCGATTGACCCGCCGAACCATTGGCGGCTGTAGTCGGGATGGGCGGCCGTGCTGCCGCCGTGGCCGTCCGGAACCTTCTCATCCGTATCCAAGGCGGCGTTGCGGAAATAGCCAAATAGCGACCCATGAAAGTCGTTCGATCCGGACTTAGTGATCACATTGATCGCGGCGCCTTCCGAGCGGCCATTTTCAGCCGAGAATCGCTGCGTGCTGATGTGGAACTCTTGAATTGCTTCGAGCGGGAACTGCATGACCGGCCCGCCGACCGTATTGTCTTTGTTGTCGACGCCGTTCACGGTCACGTTCACGTTGCGGCCATTGTCTCCATTGACCGAGAGGATGGCGTAGCGGTTCTTTGTCGGGTCGTATGAATCGGCGATTTTGACTCCCGGCGCGAGGTAGGCAAGATTGGCAAAATCACGTCCCGTCATTGGAAGGCCTTCCACCTCGCTGGGCGTGATGGTGGTGCTAACGTCCGTTTTTTCGGTGCTGAGTAGCGGCGGCTCGGTTTCGACAGTAACAGTTTGCGTCTGCTTCCCCATGTCGAGACTTACGTTGTTTGTAACCGTCTGACCTATTGCCAGCACAACACCTTTGAAAATCTTCGTTTCGAAACCGGGCGCGGAGATGGTCTCGTTGTAAGATCCGGGCGAAACGAGATCAAAACGGTACTGTCCTTGGCTGCCCGTCCGAGTCTCGCGCGCGGCGCCGTTTTCGAGGCTCTCCAGACGAACTTGCGCAGCCGCGATCAACGCACCGGACGGGTCCTTCACAACACCAGTTAAACTAGCGTCCGCCGTTCCTTGAGCTATGACGGGAACTCGAGAGTAACAGCAACGCCGACACGAATCCTAAGCAGTTGAAAGAATGCAAACGCATAAACTTCCCCTTTTCGCCGCGATCGAATCGACGGCGCCCTTATGCTCGTTAGCCGCGTTGCAACTTGGTGACTTAGTATGTTACTAGTACGATGTCCTGTCAAGCGGATTCTTTATAGGTCCTTAGAGGGATCCCTCGTGGCTTAGCCGTTCTTCAGGCGGCCTCGTCGAGGAGTTCCGCCTGGTATTTGGCGACGAAGCGGGGTTCCATTTCGTCCAGCGCTCGCTTGATTTGGTTGAGTGAAAAATCGGACCCAAATGCGGGCGGTACGAACTGATCGGCTTTGCCAGCAGATACCGCAGCAGCGTAGGCGGCGGCCGTCTTGCTCAGACGAAGCCGCGTCTCGCGCTGGCGGTCCGCCTGGAGAGTTGTCAAGACCAGCAGATCCTTTTCGAGCGCGCTGCGCAGTCTCGATTCCTGGAGCTGCAAGTTGCGGAACTGGCGATCGTAGGCGAGGAACACTTCCGTTTCGAGCATCATGGAACGCATCTCGGCGTCCACATCTTTATAGAGATCGCCCAGTTTGGCGCGGCCGATGGCGTACAGGCCGGCTTCGAGCGCGGGAATGCGATTCAGCCGCCAGTTGGTATCGGCCACGCGTTGGACTAGTTCCAGTTCGGCGGGGCCAACGGGTTTGAACCGTGAGCGATAGTTTTCAATGTGCTGCGCATAGAGTTCGGCGTCTTCGTTCGGCATCAGGACAGTGCGGCCAGTCAATCCTGTTTTGAGAGCGTTCTTGCTCGCGATGGCTTTGCCGTCTAGCGTAATGGGGCCGGTGGACTTCTGAGCGTTGGCCTGGTTGGCTTTCATCTGTGCCGCGGTAGACATATGGGTTTGGAACTCCTTCGGGAAATAGAAAAGGGCCGGATGGCGCATAACAGCGCTCCGGCCCTTTTCGTAAATAGGCACGCGCAAAACGGGCACCAATCGCCGTTTGCGCTTTTCGTAAAAAGTCTAGCACGCCTTCCAAGCGATTCCTTGGAAGTTATTGATTCTCCGGCGAATATAGCTTGTGACCGCGAAATTCGGGTAAGCCGGAATGGCTCAGGGAGCCGAGTTAATGAGGCGGTAGTACGATGTTTGCGATGAAGCGACGCGATCTACCCTGGATGCTCGGGCTGCTTTCCGTTATGGCGGCCGATGGAGCGCAATCCGCCCCAGCCGAATCGAAGGTGTTTCGATTCGAAGATCTTCCTGCTCATACGAATCCAAATGGAAACGTGACGCGGCCCGTCCTTAAAGGGCAGTTACCAACCGGCGAGTACGTTGAGGTACATGAAACGACGCTTGCGCCGGGCAACATGCCGCACCCACCACACCGGCACAAGCACACGGAGTTGATGCTCCTCCGCGGCGGCCGGCTCGATCTCATATTGGACGGCAAGACCGAACCGCTCGGTCCTGGCGACATCGCCTGGTGCGCCTCGAATCAGTTGCACGGGCTGAAGAACACCGGTACCGAACCGGCCAATTACTTTGTGGTTGCCATCGGTCCCGATATCGCGTGAGAGAACGGCTCGCCCGGTGTCACTTACTCGATGAGATGAGACTGACTGTCGCACTATTGATCGCTGCTCTGACCGCGTCCGTACTTCCGGCACAAACACTTGTCCCGGTGAAGCATCAGCATCACAGAGTCAAGAAGCACAAAGGTGTCAAACATCGCGCATAGCGGTTTACCTGCTCAGGCAGGGATGTCCTTCCCAGATAAACCGTAGCGGCCAGTCGGCGCACTCGCGAATACCAATCCGCGGGGTGATGCCGATATTGAATTTCGGCGGCTCTCGCCAGGTCCTCACTGTCAATTCGCCTCGGTCGAGGCGTGCGCCATATTGAGCCCGGCTGATTCCGAGCGCCTGCGTCAGCTTTCCCGGACCATTGGCGATGCCCTTCGATGGCCCCAGCCAATGCCGGCGCTCTCGCATGAGTTCGATACCGCACAACGGTTCCAACGCCCGAATCAACACGCAGCCGGGAATCCCTTCCGGTCCAGCCACCACGTTCAGGCATTCGTGCATGCCATAGATGAAGTAAACGTACGCTCTGCCGGGTGGCCCGAAGATGACGCGAGTGCGTTCCGTCAATCCTCTCGACGCGTGGGCCGCCAGGTCATCCAGGCCCAAGTAGGCTTCGGTTTCGACGATGCAGCCGGCCGTCTCTCCATGCACCAGTACGCATCCGAGCAGCGCGCGCGCGAGTTCCTCGGTGTGCTGCCCGAAGAATCCCGCCGGGAGAGCCCGCGTGGCGCGCATTACATTCGAGCAGCTCACGACAGGATGTGGGGTTCTAGCCGGCATTTTTCGAGCGCGCCCGAATGGCTCGCCAGCACCTTTGCGGTCTGGCGCCGCACCTCCGCGGCCTTAACGGCGTATTCCCGCTATCCGCAAGGTCACGAATTCAAGTACGCTTAGAAATTAGAAATTAACACGGTTTCACCATGCGACTCTTCACGGGAATCGAACTGCCTTCCGAAATGCTGCTGCGCTTGGAAAGGCTAATCAGCGCGCTTCGCCCGGAGGCACTGATCAAATGGAGTCCTGTCGACAATCTTCATATCACGACCAAATTCGTCGGAGAATGGCCGGAATCGCGCCTGCTGGAGCTGCAGAATGCCCTCTCTGCCGCCCCGTCGCACCGTCCGTTCCCAATCGAGATCCGCGATCTCGGCTGGTTCCCGAACGAGCGGTCGCCGCGGGTGCTGTGGGCGGGTGTGCACGGCGGGAGCCGCGCTGGCGGACTTGGCGCGTTCCACGGAAGAGCATCTGCATGCGACGCTCGGAATCGCGGCGGAAAGCCGGCCCTACGAGCCGCACCTGACGCTGGCGCGGATTAAAAACCCGGTCCCGCTGCAGCGGCTGCGCGCCAAGGTGAGGGAGATGCAGCCCGCTGCCCTCGGCTCATTTACGGTCACGCACTTCGTGCTTTATCGCAGCGCGCCCGGCTCAAACGCGAGCATTTACCACAAGCTAAGCGAGTACAGATTCGAGTCCGTGGCAGCCGCCGGTAAGATCTAGTAAGTGATCCTGTCTGCGTCTTCCGCGATAATTCTTTCAGGGCTGATTGCATATTTCCTGGGAGGCGTCCCGTTCGGCTATCTGTTCGTGCGCCTGAGTACCGGTAAGGACGTTCGCACCATGGGGAGCGGCAATATCGGCGCCACGAATGTGTATCGCACGGCCGGCCGAAGAACCGGCGTAGTCGTTCTCTTGTTAGACATCCTGAAAGGCTTCCTGGCGCTATGGGTCGCCGCCGTTTTGAGCCGAACGGATCCTCTCGCGCTGGGTGTGGCGATGGTCGCGGTGGTGTTAGGACACTGTTATCCCGCGATGCTCCGCTTTCGGGGTGGCAAGGCGGTGGCTTGCTTTATCGGGGCAGCGCTGTTTGTGGCCCCGCTCGCGCTGCTGATTGTGGCAGTAGTATTTGTGGCGGTGGTGGCCTGGACCAAATACATTTCGCTCGGCAGCATCGTCGGCGCGCTGGTTTATCCGGCCATTCTTTGGTTCGTCGCATCGCCACCTCTGCCGATCTTGCTTGGATCGGTTATCTGCGCGCTGCTGATCGTGTTTCGCCATCGGGGCAACATCCAGCGCCTGCGCACGGGAACTGAAAACGTGTTTTCGCTCCGAGGCGGGTCCACGCGCTGATGCGCTTAGCCGTTCTAGGGGCCGGCAGTTGGGGAACGGCTCTCGCCATTGCGCTTGCGGAGCGTTTCGATACAGTTGCCCTTTGGGCGCGCGACAGCGCACGGGCTGCCGAGATGCAGCGGACGCGAGCGAACGCCCGCTATCTGCCTGGCTTTCTTCTTCCGGAGCATCTCAGTGTTGTCAGCGATTTCGGTCCCGCCCTCGCGGGAGCCGATGTAGTGCTTTCGGCGGTTCCCTCAACGCACTTGCGCGGAGTGTTGGCTGCAGCGGCCCGGTTCATACCTGAAGACTCGATCATCGTCAGCGCGACCAAAGGTATCGAGCAAGGCACTTTCTTTCGCATGTCGCAGTTAATTAGCGACGTGCTCGGGCGACAACCGGTCGCCGTGTCTCCCGGACCGACGTTCGCGAAAGAAATCGCGGCCGGCGAACCAGCCGCCGTAGTAACCGCATGCCAGGAGTTCGCAATTGCTGAAAACGTGCAACGGCTGTTTGCGACACCCACGGCTGCGTTTCTATGCCAGCGCGGATGTGATCGGGGTCGAGCTTGGGGCTGCGCTCAAGAATGTCATCGCGATCGGCGCGGGCGTATGCCGCGGTCTGGGCCTCGGCAGCAATAGCGTCGCGGCATTGGTTACCCGCGGTCTCGCGGAAATCACGCGTCTTGCGGTCTCGCTTGGCGGGGACCCGAAAACGCTGAGCGGTCTCGCCGGCCTGGGCGATCTGGTCCTCACGGCAACGGGCGATCTCTCTCGCAACCGCTACGTCGGCATTCAACTCGGCGAGGGCCGAAAACTCCCCCAGGTTCTCGCGGGAATGACTATGATTGCGGAAGGCGTCGAGACCTGCCGCGCCGCGCGCGAACTGAGCCTCGCGTCACAACGTGGAAATGCCCATCGTGGAACAGATGTACCAAGTACTGTACCTTGGCAAAGATCCGCGTCATGCGATTCGCGATCTGATGGACCGCCGCTTGACGTCGGAGTGAGCCGCTGAGGGCCTGTCTTCTGGCGGCCGCTGGAAGTGGCACTGCCGATCTCAAAGAATTGGATCTTGCCGGATAGCGGCCAACGCTCGACAATACTCGGTCCGTATGAAAGGTCACAAGAGTTGGCTCGGTGTGCATCGGGCGTGTATTCTATTTGGATGCGACTGTCGGTATTGAGAAGTACCTTGCTGCCATCGGCCAATGTCACGGGGCTTACTAGCCGATCGCCGTGGCAAAGACGGAATTCGTCTCAACTTGACGGATGTGCCTTGCCTGCCACAAAGGCGCTGCCGATTACGCCAAAAAGCAATGTGACGGCAATAGCCGCTACGCGGACATTCAACCGGTCGAGAAGCCTCCCTTGGCGCGCCCTGATCGGTACGGCGGCTCGGTCAGCACATTCAGATCGCCCCAAATCGCCGATAGGCGCTTGATCTCATCCTGATGGCGCGGACTGCGATGAACCCACTCGCGAAAAGCATCAAGGTCTTCCTGGCTTGGCTCTCCGCCGTCGAGTTGCGCGATCCATGCGCACGCCTCGGCTTCGATCTGCCGCGCATTCGGAATCTGAGCCACCTTCTCCCATATCACTCACTGCCGCGGTGCTGCGCCCGCCGCTCTTCATCCAACGAGGTCACCACATCGACCGGGTAGCCGCCCTCTCGCAAGTAGCTGCTACATCGCAGCAAACCGCTCGCGATGTGTTTCTCCACGGTACTCGTGGAAATCCCTAACTCCTCAGCGATGTCCTTATGCGACAGGCCGTAGACCTTGCGCATTAGGAAGGC
>CAWCJG010000011.1:0-366542 GCA_963795905.1 uncultured Acidobacteriaceae bacterium
AGATGTGCGACTCTATTTTCAATCTCAAAGCTCGCAGGTGATCGGTGTGGAACTGGTGTTGGAGGGAGTATCGTCACTCAGTCTTGATTTTCCAGCAAGCTTCGAACGAACGGAAGGTGCGGTCTTGCGTGATGAAACGGTGCTTGTATCCGTGCGGAAAACAGGCATCTGGTAGGCAAAGGATTATTCGGTGCAAACGATTGAGCTATAGCATGTTGGGATCGGAAGCGCGTCAGGTACCGGATCGCATTCGGAACCATTTGAGCAGCCGTGTGTGCGCCTTTTTTGTCAACGGTCACGCCGTCTCGGGCGCAATTGGCTTCGCTGAATTCAAGCACTTGATCGATGGCGAGCTCAAAGCAGGGGTGCGGCCGACGCAGCGACCAAGTAATTGGCGGACAGGCACTGATCTCTGACGCCCGTTAAATAGGCCCATTGGCGCGAAGAAAAGCTTCATTGTACACAACTCTGAAGTTATTGCTGTTGCTTGCGGCGTCTGCCAACTGGCACGCGTATGCCGATGCGACCACGAAGGCGTTTGTTTACGACAGCGCAAACAATTTAATTAGAGTCACCGATCAGGCGGGCGCTTCGATCCAGTACAACTTCGATTACGCGAATCAGCTTACTTCCGTGGTGCAGAACAACGAGCCCGATTCCGCACAACACCACGAGCTACGGCTACGATCCTAATGGCAACCTGAGCTTTTGGACCGATGCCAACGGGCACACCACGCAGCACGGCTTCGATCTGTTGAGCGAGTTGACTTCGGAGACGCTGCCCGCAGGCGGTCCGAAGCAGACGCGCACCTAGACGCAGCGGCAATCTGCTCACGCTGACCGATTACAACGGCAAGACGACCACGTTTGCCTATGATTCCCTGAATCGGCTGCTATCGAAAACGCCGGATCCATCCCTTGCAGACGTTCCCGTTCAGTTCACCTATACGCCGACGGGCCAGCGCGCCAGCATGACCGATGCGAGCGGGACCACTACTTATAGCTACGACAGCCTGGATCGGCTTGTAAGCGAAGCAACGCCGGAAGGCACGCTCACGTACAGCTACGATGCCGCTGGCAACGTGGCGTCGATGAAGTCCTCGAACGCGAACGGGATTTCGGTGGCTTACGGGTACGATCAGCTCAATCGGCTGAGCACGGTGGTCGATAACAACCTGCCGCAAGGGCAGAACGCGACAACCTATGCCTACGATCCTGTCAGCAATCTGACCACGGTCACTTACCCGAATGGGTTGCAATCGACGTTCGCCTACGATTCGCAGAACCGTGTCACCGGCGCGAATAACGGCAGAACCAGTTACGGCTACATACTTGGTCCCACCGGAAGTCGGTTATCCGCCGCCGAGCAGAGTGGCCGAACGGTGAACTGGGGCTACGACGGCATTTACCGGCTCACCAACGAAACCATCGCAAGCGATCCGGCTGCGAAGAACGGCGGGGTTGCGTATGGGCTCGATCCGGTGGGCAACCGGTTGTCGGTTTCTTCCACGCTGGCCAATATTTTGTCCGGAACATTCTCGTTCGATGCCAATGACCGGCTGAACACGGAGACGTACGACAGCAACGGAAACACGCTCTCTTCAGGTGGCAAGACGTTCAGCTATGACTTCCTGAATCAGTTGAAGAGCGTCAACGGCGGCGCAATCACGATGCTCTATGACGGCGACGGAAACCGGGTCGCGAAAACGGTCGCTGGCGTAACTACCCGCTATCTGGTCGACGATCTCAACCCGACCGGTTGGCCGCAAGTGGTCGAAGAGCTTGCCAATGGCGTGGTGCAGAGAACCTACACGTACGGACTGCGCGCATCAGTGAAGCACAGGTTTTAAGTGGCGCCTGGACGCCGAGCTTCTACGGTTACGATGGCGGCGGGCATGTCCGTGTGCTTACCGATATCAACGGAACCGTCACTGACACGTACGATTACGACGCCTTTGGGAATACGGTCAACACAACCGGTTCAACACCGAATAATTACCTGTACCGTGGCGAACAATTCGATGCGGATCTCGGCCTGTATTATCTGCGCGCTCGCTGGTACAACCCGGCCACAGGAAGGTTTTTGACGACGGATCCAGCGACCGGGACTGCTTCAAACCCAGCCACGCTTCACAAATATCTGTATACGGAAGCAGACCCGGTCAATCGCATTGACCCGGGTGGTCAAGCTGATGTCGAAGAGTATGCAGTTTTGACAACACCTGGCCAACGGATTGTCGCGACAGGCGTATTGGCGGCCATCGGTGCGGATCGCTGCTGCAGTCGTGGACCTTTCTGGTCTTAGTAGACTAAAATGGTCCATTATTGCTAGCGCCCTATGTCGGTCAAGCGTATAAAAAAGAAAACAAAGAAGATCCTCAACTTCGGACGGCCTCGGCACTGGATCGCCCTGAGTGCTCTGGCGATGTACACGGCTGCCGGAGAGCACAAGATGGCGCTGGCACAGACCAGACCCGCATCCCAATCGATCGCCGCCGATAGGGTTCGCGCCCTTCCCGTGCGCAAGTATCAGATTTCCGCCGGTACTCTCGGGTCCGTCCTTGAGGAGTTTCGCAAAACCTCCGAAGCCTCGGTTGAAGTCTCCGACCCTGCCCTCCTCGGCATTCAGTCGCCTGGAGTCAACGGAACCTATACAGAGGAACAAGCGCTGGCGCAGTTGCTTTCGGAAACGAATCTGGTCTACTCCTCCACACAATCCGGAAGTTTCGCCATTCGCTTGAAAGAGGCCTCCGCCAGCGTGGATGTGAGCGCGGACGCGCCGACCGTTTCTTCTTCGATGCCGAAGTATCAGCAGCCGCTGCTCGATACGCCACAGACGGTCGGCGTTGTTCGCAAGCAGACGATCGCAGCAGCAGGGCGCGACCACCTTGCGCGATACGCTTCGCAACGTTGCCGGTATCAGCCTGGCGGCGGGCGAAGGCGGATCGCAGGGAGACAACCTGACCATCCGCGGCTTCACGGCCCGCAACGATCTGTTCATCGACGGCATGCGCGACTTCGGCAGCTACTACCGCGATCCGTTCAATACCCAGGAAGTCGAAGTGCTGCAAGGGCCGTCGTCGGTCACATTCGGCCGTGGTTCCACCGGCGGCGTAGTCAATCAGGCGAGTAAGACGCCGGACTGAACCAGGCTTCTCTCGTCGATGTCCAGTTCGGGACGGACGCGACCAGGCGCGCCACCATCGATTGGAATACGCCGGTGCCCGCTCTCGGGTCGGGCGCGGCGTTCCGGCTGAACGCGATGGGCGATATCGGCGGTGTAGCCGGGCCGAGATGTCGCCGAGAATCGGCGCGACGGCTTTGCGCCGTCACTGGCGTTCGGCTTAGGCACGCCGACCCGGCTGACACTGAGCTACTTTCATCAGAACGAAGACGACATTCCGGATTACGGCATTCCCTGGCTATTCAACGGCCCGCGCCGTGAACCGCGCTCCAATTACTACGGCCTCGAGAACGGCAATTTCTGCGGGCCTACGACGACATCGGAACCGTGAAGCTCGAGCATGATGTGAACGACAACATCACCGTACGCAACCAGGTTCGCTACGCCAATTACGTTCGGGATGTCTTGATCACCGAGCCGCAGTTGAACGGCATCACGCTATCGACACCGCTCGACGACATGCAGGTCACCCGGCATGAAATCGGGGTGAACAGCACGGAGACGTTTCTCGACGATCAGCTCGACGTGGTCGCGCATTTCGAAACCGGGCTCTTCGGCACACTCTCGTAGCGGGCATCGAAGGCGGGCGCGAAACCTCCGATCCCACCCGCCCGAACTACACCGCGCCGACCACCAGCCTGCTCAATCCCGACCCGGACAGGCGCTCAACCCACTCGTTACGATTGCGACCCGTGTCAACGACACGGCCGTCACGGCGGGCGCTTACGCGCTCGATACCGTCACCATCGGCAGAAGTGGGAGTTCACAGGCGGCATTCGCTTCGACCGCTTCGATGATACTTACAACCAGACCGTCGCGCCGGCCTCACACTTCAACCGTGTCGACCAAAAGCCGACATGGCGCGCCGCCGTCGGTCTACAAACCAGTCTCGATCGGCAGCCTCTACTTCGACGCGGGAACTTCTTTCAATCCCTCCGCCGAAAGTCTTTCCTTAAGCGCCGGCACCGCGAACCTGCCGCCCGAATGGAATCAGACATATGAGTTCGGGACAAAGTGGGACCTCAACAAGAGCCGGCTACACGTGAACGGTCCTGGTTCCGCACGACTAAGGAAAACGCTCGCGAAGTCGAGCCCAACCAATTCGCTGCTCTATGTGCTCGCAGGCAATCAGCGAGTCAGTGGTGTCGAAACGGATGTACGCGGCCGCGTTATGAGCCGCTGGGACATGCTGGCGAGCTACGCCTATCTCGACAGCCGCGTCGTCAGTTCCCAGTTCTATCCCGGCTTCCATCGGTTACCCGCTCGCGAACGTTCCGAAGAACACATTCGCCTTCTGGAGCACGCATCGCCTGCCGCGCCATTTCGAATTCGGCGTGGGCACGAACTACGAATCCAGCCGAAACGCCAGTTCAACCGTGCCGCTCGATCCCACAACCGGACTGGTCAAACAGGTTCCCGGCTACTGGGTGTTCAATGCAATGGCGAGCCACCCGGTTGGCGAACACGTCGATCTTCAGGTGAATGTCTACAACCTGGCAAACCGCTATTACTACGACGAGATTACATCCCGGGCACATCGTGCTCGGCCCGGGCCGTTCGGCGCTCCGTCGATTTGAAGTTCAAATTCTAAATCCGAGAGAAAAACGTGTTACTAGCAATTCCCGATGTGCTCACAAGTGAGCAGGTGGCGCAGGCGCGCCGCGCTTTCGACACTGCCGAATGGACCGATGGCCGCGTCACTGCCGGTCACCAATCGGCTCGCGCGAAAAACAACATGCAGATTCCGGAAAATCATCCGGCTGCCCGCGAGCTTGGCGAGATGATTCTCGATGCGCTCGGGCAAGAACGCGTTGTTTATTTCCGCCGCCCTTCCGCATCGCGTGTTTCCCGCCGCTGTTCAATTCCTATGCTGGCGGGCAATCGTTCGGCACGCATGTCGATAACGCGATCCGTTCCGGTTACCGGCACATCCCAGCGCATTCGAACCGATCTCTCGGCGACGCTGTTCTTTACGCATCCCGAGGAATACGATGGCGGCGAACTGGTGGTCGAAGATACTTACGGAACTCACAGCCGTCAAACTGCCCGCCGGTCACATGATTCTCTATCCCGCAACCAGCCTGCACCACGTTCGCCCCGTGACGCGCGGCGCGCGGGTCTGCTCCTTCTTCTGGATCCAAAGCATGATTCGCGATGACGGCAAGCGCAGCCTGCTGTTTGATCTCGATACGGCAATCCAGCGCTTAAATCGCGGAGCAGGCCGGACCATCCCTCCGCGGTTCAGTTTACCGGGGTGTACCACAATCTGCTTCGCAGGTGGGCCGAACTCTAGCAGGACGAACGGCATGGCACGGCGTACCGAGCTGAACCTGGCCGCGAGAAATACAGCTACAATCGAAAGAATCCTTGCAGGTCCTGGTCGTCGAAGACAATCCGGTCAATCAGAAGCTAGCGTTGGCTCTGCTGCGCAAACTCGGCCATGAGCCGAGCCTTGCTTCCAGCGGCCAGGAAGCCATTGACATACATGGCCAGGGCAGATTCGACCTGATTCTCATGGACGTGCAGATGCCTGAGATGGACGGCCTGGAAGCCACCGCCCGGATCCGGGCTGCCGAACAAAACACAGGCGTTCATACCCCAATCGTCGCCCTGACGGCCCACGCCATGGCGGGCGACCGGGAGCATTTTCTCGCGGCCGGAATGGATGAATACCTCAGCAAGCCCCTAAACCGCGAAAGCCTGATCGAACTCCTCGACAAAGTCCACCAATACGCTCGCATAGGAACCTGACGTACAAAATTCGATGCCGCCTCAACGTGGGGCAAGGCCGCGTCGACGCGTATGATCGCCTCGACGGCCGCAAACACCGCCCGCTCATCCGAGCCCTCGGCAACATCGACGAAGCGATCTGCAAGCAGTTGGGCAACATCCCCGCAAGGAAATGCGCAGGATGGCCGCCCCGATCCTCCCATCATCCGATCGGTGATTGCCCGCGCGTTCTGCCACCTCGTTTAGCGCAATGAGGGACCTCCCCAGGGAGACCTCTTCGGACTGGACAGGAAAGTAATAAATGAGCGGGAAATGCACAAAGTCCACTCGCGTCCTCAGAACCCGCTCGCCTAATTCCCGCAGTACACTCGCCCAATCTCCGCACTAAATCGATCTCCGTTTCCCGCTGCGCCCTCTCCAGCGTGTAAGCGGCACAATCGAAAGCGGGCCCGCAATCCCGAGCATCCATCCAAGCCGCTTGCCTATTTCGAAAACTCTTCTGCCTACAAACGAACTCAGCGAACCCACGCCTGTCGGCTGGAGTAAGTCGGTAACAAATCTCTCGTAGCGTCAGGCAAACGATGACCGCACCAGAGAGCACTATTGCGAACGCCATGCTGACCAGACACGATACACCTGTAAACGTTTCTTAGTCGGTCACGTCGATACCCGAAACGAGGTATGTACTTTTTTGTTCTATAAGACCGGAGACATAAGATCACGACCACCGTGGAGAGCAAACATCGGACTCGCGAGGAGCGGTGCTGTAGACCGGTTCGACTCGTGCGAACCGCCGGCACTCTGATCCTGAGCGCCATTTTGATGACCGGCGCCCTGCTCGCGCAAATTCAAAATCAACCGGATGACGGCCAATGGGTGATGGCCGCAAAGAACTACGCGAGCACCCGCTACAGCACGCTGGACCAGATAAACACGAGTAATGTCAAAACTCTGAAATTGGCATGGACTTTTTCGACTGGACTTACCCACGGACATGAAGCCGCTCCGCTCATCGTTGATAACACGATGTATATTGTGACGCCGTTCCCTAATAATCTCTATGCTCTCGACCTAACTCAACCCGGAGCTCCGATGAAGTGGGAATATCAACCCGGTACTTCTCCGTCATCGCAAGGCGTTGCGTGCTGCGATGTCGTAAATCGCGGCGCGGTCTACTGGAACGGCAAAATCATTTACAACACGCTCGACGTCAATACAGTGGCCGTAGACGCGAAAACCGGCAGGGAAGTCTGGAAAACAAAGCTTGGCGACATCAATACAGGCGAGTCGATCACCATGGCCCCGATCGTTGCGAAAGGCGTCGTGCTTGTCGGCAACAGCGGGGGTGAGTTCGGTGTTCGCGGTTGGCTTGCCGGCATCGATGCGGAAACCGGGAAAATCAAATGGCGGGCCTATGGCACGGGGCCTGACAAGGACGTCCTAATTGGTCCAAATTTCAAACCCTTTTACAAGAAGGACCAAGGGACAGACCTAGGCGCCAAAACGTGGCCCGGCGAATCGTGGAAAATCGGGGGAGCTACCGCCTGGAGTTGGATCTCTTACGATCCCCAACTCGATCTCTTCTATTACGGAACGTCCAACCCAGGGCCCTGGAATCCCGAGCAGCGGCCCGGCGACAACAAATGGGGCTCTACCCTATTTGCTCGCAGGCCGGAAACGGGAGAAGCGATCTGGGCTTATCAGATCAGCCCTCACGACCTTCACGATTATGATGCCGTTAATGAGAACATACTCCTCGACCTGAATATAGGCGGCACTATCCGAAAGGTTCTGGCCCACCCTGACCGGGATGGCTACATGTATCTGATGGACCGGGCAACGGGGGAAGTGTTATCGGCGCAGACATTCGGGTACGTAAATACCAGCTTCGGAGTCGATATAAAGACCGGAGAAATCAAATGGAACCCGGCCAAAAAGACTGGGTTTAATACTGTTCGCGATGCATGTCCGGCGCCTCCCGGCGTGAAGGACTGGACCCCGTCGGCTTATTCGCCTAAGACAGGGTTAATCTATATCCCGCATAACAATCTTTGTTATGAGAGCCAGGCGGTTGAGGCGAATTATATCTCCGGCACGCCCTACGTCGGCATGAACGTTCGGATGTATCCGGGACCCGGCGGCAATCGCGGCATCTTCTCGGCTTGGGATCCAGTGCAGGCGAAGACAGTCTGGTCCATCAGCGAGCCGTTCCCGGTTTGGAGCGGAGCGCTCGCCACAGCCGGCGACGTCGTTTTCTACGGCAACATGGAAGGTTGGTTCAAAGCCGTTGATGCACATACTGGGAACGTTCTGTGGCAATTTAAGACCGGGTCCGGCATCATCGGCCAGCCCGTAAGTTACAAAGGTCCGGACGGCAAGCAGTACATTGCGATCCTGTCCGGCGTGGGCGGTTGGTCGGGCGCCATCGTCGCCGGCGGGCTCAATGCAGTTGATGGAACCGGCGCGCTCGGATTTCTGAACGCGATGTCCGATTTGGGCAAATACACAACCAAGGGCGGTATGCTTTATGTCTTCTCCCTGCCCTAGATTAGTTGTTATCTGCGCTGTTATTCTTCTGGCGGGCGTTTCTGTCCACGCCGAAGGCACATTGCGCGTTTGCGCTGATCCGAATAACCTGCCCTTTTCGGACCGCCAGGAGCTGGGATTTGAAAACAAACTTGCCTCTTTGATTGCTACCGACATGCATGTCAATCTCGAATATGCGTGGTGGTCCGAACGTAAGTCGTTTGCAAAGAAGCTGCTGGACAATGAGGCGTGCGACTTTATTCCTGGCGTAAGTGCAGGGTTGCCGGGCGTGCTGACAACGCAGCCCTATTACCGTTCTTCTTACGTGTTCGTCACGCGGCGGGACCGCAATCTGAATCCGTCTTCCTTGACGGATCCTCGCTTGGCTTATTTGCATATCGGCGTCCATGTAGTCGGCGATGATTACGCGCCGCCTGCCGTCGCGCTGGCGCATCAGGGCATTACGAAGAACGTGGTTGGCTTCAGCCTGTTCGGTGAATACGGGGAAGCGAATCCGGCTCACAAGTTGATCGATGCAGTCGAGTCAGGCGCCGTGGATGTAGCCATCGTATGGGGACCGCTGGCGGGATACTTCGCCGAGCGGCAACCTGCGCCGCTCACAGTAACTGCCGTCAAGCCTGCCATGTATCTCGGCGTGCCATTCGAGTACGACATAGCGGTCGCGGTCCGGAAAGGGAACGAGACTTTGAAAGCTCGTATCGATCAAATTCTCGAAGCCCGGGCAGCCGAAATCCAAAATCTTCTGAATGAATATGGGGTGCCGCAAGTTCAGTGAACGGGAGTAACGAATGCGTAAGTCTGCCCCGCTAGTTTGCATCATCTTCTTATTCGGCATCGGTTGTCAGCGCGAGAAACACGACGTGCGTCCGTCTCCGCAAAATCTTGCTATTTTCGGTGACGCAGCGCGGCAGAGCTCTATACGTCCCGGGGGACCAGTCTACCCACAGCCAGTAGCTAATAATCCGTACAATGGCAGCGGCTACGACATCTCGGAGGGGCAGCGCCTGTTCAACTGGTACAACTGCTCCGGATGCCATGCCAACGGCGGAGGCGGCATTGGTCCCCCGCTCATCAAGCAGCACTGGATCTACGGCGGGGAGCCGGAAAATATATTTGCAACCATCGTCGAAGGCCGGCCCAATGGAATGCCGTCCTGGGGTGGGCGGATCCCAGCGTATCAAATCTGGCAAATCGTCGCCTATGTTCGCTCCATGAACGGAGAGCAGCCGAGGTCGGCGACTGCCTCGCGCCAGGACGCCATTGAGCCGAATCCGCAGAACATCGTCAACCGCAGTGTGGGGCAAACCAAATGAAGCGGGCTGCTTCCCTCTCTGTCGGATTGCTTTCCCCTTTACTATGCGCGGCGCAGCAGCAGTCCGTATTGGACCCTGCCGGTTCTCAATCGGCCAAAACCGCAACTCTGATGTGGGTCTTCTTCTGGCTGCTGGGCATCATTTTCCTGATAGTCATGCTCGTGCTGCTCGGGACCCTCACACGGAAGCATCGTGGGTTTGACCAGGAGCCACTCGAAGGCACGCATCGGCCATCCGAAAGAACGGATGGGCGGCTTCGCCGCGTAGTCACCGGAGCATCCGTGCTCACAGTGTTAATTCTATTTGTCCTGATCGTCGCCAGCGTGGGCACAGGTAAGTCGATTGCCGATCTCAGTAAGGCAAAGAACGGCATTACTATTCAAGTTACCGGGAATCAGTGGTGGTGGCAAATAGAGTACGTCAATAGCGACGCCAGCCGCACGATGGTCACTGCGAACGAAATGCATATACCGGTAGGGCGGCCTGTACAGATTCTCGGGGAGTCCCAGGATGTAATTCACAGCTTCTGGGTTCCTAATCTCCACGGTAAGCGGGATTTGATCCCTTCACACACGACCGAGGAATGGCTCGAAGCCGATCGTCCGGGTGTCTATCGCGGACAGTGCGCCGAGTTTTGCGGCCTGCAGCACGCCCACATGTCTCTGTGGGTCATTGCAGAACCGGAGGACAAATTCGAGGCATGGCTGAACGCGCAATTGCAACCCGCCGTAACGCCCGTCAATCCGGATACGCAGCGAGGTCAGCAGGTATTCCTGAATAACGCCTGCATCTACTGCCACCAGATTCGCGGAACCACGGCAGCCGGACAGAATGCGCCCGACCTCACCCATTTCGCGAGCCGTCGTGGCATCGCAGCCAACACTCTCCCCAACACAAAGGGCAATCTCGCCGGGTGGATTCTGGATCCGCAAAGCGTTAAGCCCGGCAACCACATGGCGACCATCGCGTTGGACTCGACGGACCTGCAGCCTTTAGTCGACTACCTGGAGAGCCTGAAATGACCGCAACTCAGGACCTGGTCCCATCCACCCCGAATCAATCGGACGACATCGAGCAACTGCAACGATCCTGGCGCCACCCGCGTGGAATCTTCGGCTGGTTCTCTTTCACTACGCATCAAGCAATCGGGACTAGATACATCGTCACCGCGTTCATTATGTTACTCGCAGGTGGCGTGGAAGCATTGCTGATGCGAACCCAGCTTGCCAGACCGGATAACCATTTCCTCGGCCCGGATAAGTACAACCAGATATTCACGACTCATGGGACGACCATGATGTTCCTGTTTGCCGTCCCGGTCATGGAGGGATTTGCGATTTACCTCATTCCGCTGATGTGTGGAACGAGAAACGTCGCCTTCCCGCGGCTGAACGCTTTCGGATACTGGATGTTTCTCTTTGGCGTGCTCTTTCTCTATTGGGGCGTGCTGACTAACGCCGCGCCCGACGTGGGCTGGTTTGCCTATCCACCGCTGTCGGGACCTCAATTCACGCCCGGCAAGCGCACCGATTATTGGGCGCAGATGATCACCTTCACTGAAGTCTCCGCGCTGTGCGTAGCGGCCGAAATAATTGCGACCATCTACAAAATGCGGGCGCCCCGCATGTCGCTGAACCGCATGCCGTTGTACGTCTGGTCGATGCTGATCCAGTCTTTCATGGTGATCTTTGCCATGCCCGCCATTGTGATTGCCAGCTCGTTCTTACTTTCCGATCGCACGGTTGCAACTCACTTTGTAAATCCAGCAGAGGGAGGGGATCCGATTCTCTACCAGCACGTCTTCTGGTTCTTCGGGCACCCGGAGGTTTACATTATCTTCATTCCCGCGCTGGGATTCGTTTCCGCGATCGTCGTGGCGCATGCACGGCGGGAGATCTTTGGCTACACGGCCATGGTTCTATCGCAACTGGCGAACGGCTTCATCGCATTTGGCCTGTGGGTGCACCACATGTTTGCCGTCGGACTACCCCAGATCGGCGAGGCGTACTTCACGGCCTCCAGCATGATGATCGCGATCACTAGCGGTGTGCAGATATTCTGTTGGCTCGCCACATTGTGGACAGGCAGGCCGCGCTTCACGACGGCGCTGTATTTTATCTACGGGTTCATCTTCATCTTTGTTATTGGAGGGCTGAGCGGGGTCTTGCTCGCGTCCGTACCTCTCGATTGGCAGGTGCATGACACTTACTTTGTTGTCGCCCACTTCCACTATGTGCTAATCGGTGGGGCTCTGTTCCCGTTGTTCGGCGCTTTTTATCACTGGATTCCGAAAATGACGGGCCGCCTGATGAACGAGAGCCTTGGCAAGGTAAATTTCTGGGTTTTGTTCATCGGGTTTAACTTGACGTTTTTCCCGATGCATATACAAGGCCTGCTGGGCATGCCACGGCGTGTTTATACGTATCCGGCGGAAATGGGTTGGGGAACGCTGAACCTTGTCGAGACAGTCGGCGCGTATGTGATTGCGCTCGGCGGCTTGATCTTCCTCGCGAACTTCTTTATTAGCCGTCGAACGGGAGAACTCGCCGGCAACAACCCTTGGGATGCGGACAGCCTGGAATGGGCGGCTGCTTCTCCACCCAGTAACTATAACTTCGAATATCTCCCTGCAGTAACTAGCCGGTATCCCTTGTGGGTTGAGCGAGAAGACCGGGCTTTTGTTACCGGGCTAAGAAGTGATCGGCGCGAAGTGCTAGTCACCACACTGATGGATGCGGAACCCCATCACCGCTACATTTTGCCCGGTCCGAGCATCTGGCCTTTCTTGACGGCCGTAGTGGTCGCGCTCGGTTTTGCCGGTTCTGTATTTAATGCCTGGTACATCACTTGGGGAACTGTGCTCTCTGGACTCACGTTACTCGGCTGGTTTTGGCCCAAGAAGCCGCTGGAGCCCACCCCATGACGCCCGTCAAAACAATTGATGTCTCGGGTTTACCGCCCTACGACGTGTCCAGCCAAGCCCCGCTCTGGTGGGGACAGTTGATGATCACGTTCATCGAGGGCACTATGTTCGCGATTCTGATCGTCTGTTACTTTTACACGCGATTGAGAATGGACGTGTGGCCGCCCCCGGGGGACCAGTTTCCTCACCGGTTACTGCCTAGCCTGGCTTGGATTCCGCTCATCCTGAGCTGTGCCGGGAGCTATTGGGCGAGTGAATCTGCCAAGAAAGATAACCGTGCAGGAATGATCGGCGGCCTGGTTCTGAACTTCGTGCTCGCCGGAATTGCACTCGCGATGCGCATTGTCGAATGGCATTCGCTGAATT
Organism: uncultured Acidobacteriaceae bacterium; assembly: GCA_963795905.1. Taxonomy (GTDB): domain Bacteria; phylum Acidobacteriota; class Terriglobia; order Bryobacterales; family Bryobacteraceae; genus Bog-105. The sequence goes on from CAWCJG010000011.1 coordinate 13,064, forward strand.
TCAATTGGATGACTGACATCCAGGGATCCTATGTATGGGCCTTTCTGGGCTTGCATACGTTCGACTACATCGGCGACATGGTATTTACCGCCGTGCTGCTGTTTCTGGTTCTCATTGGACGTTACGGCCCTAAACAGCGCCTCGGAGTTCACGTCGATTCGGTGGTCTGGTACTTCCTGGTGCTCATCTGGATTCCAATTTACTTGACCATCTATTGGGGGCCGGTGTTCACCGAGACGATGCAATGACGCGCCGCAACGTCCTGCTCTGGATTAGTGTTCTTGGCGGTCCGCTCGTGTGGCTTAGCAGCTTCGAAACTCGCTTCGCGCTTGTTCCCTGGGCATGTACGTTTCAAAACAAGGCCGCGTTGTTTGTGGTCTTCGCGGTTTCGCTGCTGCTCTGCCTGATATGCGCGTTCATCGGATGGGCGGAGTGGAAGCAACTCGGTTCCGGTCAGCCGACCGCTGAAGCGGGCCCCACCGCCCGCAGCACGTTCATGGCGATCGGAGGAATGATCACTAGCGTCGGCTGCGGCGTAATCCTGATCGCGCAACTCATTCCCGAACTGATCCTGGGAGCGTGCCAATGACGGGATGGCAACGCCTTTTCCTATTTGCGATAGCTCCCAGCCTTGCGCTGGCGCATGCGGGTGGGCAGCTCCAGCCGGATGATCTCTGGTCGGCTTGGGAATTTGATCCGGGCGTCGTGATTCCGCTTGTCCTGACGGCAATTCTGTACTTAATCGGGTCACGCCGTCAGTTCGGCATTTCTTTGGGCCAGCGGCTCTGCTTCTGGGCTGGATGGCTTACGCTCGCTGTCGCGCTCGTTTCTCCGGTCCATCCTATGGGCGAAGTCCTCTTCTCTGCCCACATGGTGCAACACGAGTTACTAATGATCGTCGCAGCGCCGTTTCTGGTCCTATCGCGCCCGTTGGTCACTTTTCTGTGGGCATTGCCGATCGCGTGGCGGCGCGCGCTTGGCCGCTGGTCGAAGACGCCGATAATCCATAAGCCGTGGATCTGGGTCACCGCTCCCTTCATCGCCTGGTGGATCCACGCGCTCGCGATCTGGATCTGGCATGCGCCGCCGATGTTTGAAGCTACTCTCACCAGCGACCTTGTCCATACAGCGCAGCACCTCAGCTTCTTCCTCACGGCACTGCTCTTCTGGTGGTCGTTGTTTTACGCGCACGGCCGTCGCTCGTACGGCGGCGGAATCTTGTACGTCTTCACGACCGCCATTCACACAGGCATCCTTGGCGCACTTCTCACGTTCGCTTCCCGAATCTGGTATCCCGGGTACGCACAAACGACGCAAGCGTGGGGCCTCTCACCACTGCAAGATCAGCAACTGGGCGGATTAATTATGTGGGTTCCTGCCAGCCTCGTGTATCTCGTCGCCGCGCTATACCTGCTCGCGGCATGGATGCGCGAAAGCGATGTTCTCGCGGAAAGGGCTTCGCGTGCGAACTGAGACCTGTCTACTCGCGTGCGTGCTGCTCTGCATAACGCAAGTCGCCTGCACTGATGCAGGACAGGCAGAACAGATCGCGCAGAGAACGACGGGAGGAAGCGCGACGCGAGGCCGCGCTGCCATCACCCGCTACGGCTGTGGTTCCTGCCATATCATTCCGGGCATTAATTCGGCAACCGGGATGGTCGGTCCGCCTCTTTCCGGCATCGGGAGCCGCGAGTACGTTGCCGGAGTGCTCCAGAACACGCCGCCGAACCTGATTCGCTGGATTGAAAATCCCCCGGCCGTCGATGAGCACACTGTGATGCCGAATCTCGGAGTAAACCATCGGGACGCGATCGACATCGCCGGCTATCTCTATACGCTCAAATAAAAGGCCGCTGGACTTCGGACATTTCTGCTTGCGTCGATCGCGCTTAGTTTCTCAACCGACTGTACTCGACCATTCCGTAATAGCAGATGCGACAAACTCCATCTGCGACTCGGTACCGATGGTTGCCCGGATGCAGTGATCGAGCCCCGCAAGCAGTTTCCGGTTCAACACAATCCCGCGCTCTAACAGGAATTCATCCAAGTCCTCAGATTCCGATTCCGAACTCGTCTCGAGCAGCACGAAATTCGTTTCGCTCTCTACGGGATGCACTCGCTGCAAGGGCCGTATGCGCTCGATGAATCTTTGCCTGCCCGCGAACATAGATTGCCTGCAGAAGTTCGCAAACTCGCGATCGCGCACCGCACTGCACGCAATCGCCTGGGCTACTGAATTGACGATCACCGGGACCTGAATCCGCCGCAAAGCCGTGATCACGTCCGCTGGCCCATAACACCAGCCGACGCGGCATCCAGCCAAGCCGTAAAGCTTCGAGAACGTGCGCAATACCAGAACGCCTCGTCCTGCAACATCGAACAACGGCTGATATTGTTCGTCGCGCACGAAGTCAGCATAGGCTTCATCGACCACCAGCAAAACCGAGCTGGCAAGCCGCGATCGAAGTTCAACAATTAGGCGTTTCGGAATATACGTACCCGTGGGATTCCCCGGATTCGCCAACATAACCAACCGCGTCGACCCATCCACGGCGTCGAGAATGCTCTCGATATCGACAGTAAGGTTCTGCTCGGGCGCAAGTCTCACTTGGGCTCGCGCCAGCTCCGAGATATGCCGGAAAAAAAAGAACGCGTGTTGCGGGATTACGACACTGTCCTTGGAATCGAGCATTGCGAGCGCCAGCGTCTGCAAACACTCAAAAATTCCGGCTCCGCAGTAAATCAGGTTTTCATCCAGACCCAGCGCATCCGCGATAGCCCTGCGCAGCACGCTGCATTCAGGATCGGGATAGCGCATCACCGAGCGCAACGATTCCGCAGCGGTTTCCATCCACGCGGCAGGTATCGGAATCGCGCTCTCATTGCGGGCTAGTCGAATCAATTGAGATTGTGGCTCGAGCAAGCTTGCAATCTCCAAGTCCCGTGGCCGCAGCCTAAAAACCTGCCGCCCCGGTGCGAGAAGGTTCGGCCGGCAATGCTCTCAAATAGGTCCAGATGGCATCCAACTCGCTGTCAGTCATCTTACGGTATGCCAGCCACGGCATGTATTTTGGGTCGATGCCATGGCCCCGCGGGTCAACCCCGTTCCGAATGGTGTTCCGAAAATCGGTTTCCGACCAATGCGCCAGAGGCCCGTTCGCCGTAAGGTTCGTGCCGCCGGGCGCACCCGGTTCCGGTCCCTGCCCGCCTTTCAAATCCGCGCCATGGCAGAACGTGCAGCCGCCGACCTCGACCAGGTACTGACCCTCACTTCCCGCCTGCCGCGGGCGCGCATTGAAATTGATCTTAGCGGCGCGCACCAAATCCCCAAATACTCCGAGCTCCAGCAGGAACCTGGCAGGTTCGTGAATCTCGATATGCGTTCTCTCGTTGTCCACTGGCGGCAGCGTCTCCAGGTAGGAGATCATCGCGCCCAGATCGTCATGCGTGATGTAGTTGAAATGATCCGACGGCATGAACGGAATCGCATGCCCATCCGGCTTTACCCCATAACGAATGCTGCGAACCCAATCGGCATTCGTGTAAGTGCGCCCGATGCCGCCACGTCCGCCGGTGAGATTCGAGGTGTAGCCCATGCCCAGGAACGAATCCTTAAACGCAAGCTTCCCGCCGAGATTCTCGCCGTGGCAAATCGTACAAACCGCTACAGCTTCGACGATGTGTTTGCCACGAGCGATCGATGCTTCATCGGTAGGAACCACGACGGTATCGTTCGGTGGATGATAGATCCGATTCAGCGGAGATCGTGCAACACGCCAGACGCACGCAATGCCAATAGAAAGCAGAACCAGCGCAACAACCGTCCAGATCCGCCGCGCTCGCCCGCTCACAGAGATGCTTTGCTGAGCGTTGCTGTAAACCGCATCTCGGATCCGTCGGGCATCTTGGAAACAGTGGCGAACTTCGCAGGCGCGCCGAGTTCGGGCGTCCACCAGTCCAGTCCTTGAATCAGCCCTGTCGCCGCGCTCTCGCTGGTGATCGTGGACTTCCACGCTACGAACGAGCCCTGCCCTGTTTCGACCGGATCGACACCAGTTACAGAAAGCGTGTTGTGCACACTCTCGCCGTTCTCAAACTCCAGAACATTGTCGTAGGCCGTCTTCTCTGACCAAGTCCCCGGATAAAAGACCTGCGGCTCTTTCGCAATCCTCGGCGCGCCGTCGTGTGTCATATTATCGGCGGCAATCGCGAGGTCTCGTGTCTTCTGATCCTGGACGAAGGAAAACATCCATGGCGGCGCAGGCATATCCTGCCGCGAACCGTCGGGCTGCAACACCGTCAGCTTCTGCGCGAACAGAATGGTCATACGGTCGTCCCGACTCGTCAGGCGGTCCGCCACGATGGACACGCCAATTTCGCCGCTCACTTCCAGAGGCCCAGCGCCTGGCGGCGTGAGTGTTCCAACGACTCTGTAATTCCAGTTGTCGCCTATGCGCAGCAAGCGCAGCGCGGTTTCGGGGGATGCCATATCAGCGGGCTGCCTTCGAGGATGCTTGCAGCCCTTCGGCCAGGGATTTCAATCTTCCAATCTGTTTCTTCACAAAGAACGTCAGCGGAATCTTCATGAGTGGCGCCACCGCCTGCAAAAGAGGCTTGTGAAACGTGACATCGATCGTGTACTCAACCGTCGAGCGCGCCGCGCCTTCCGGAGAAATATAGAAATGCGCCTGGCTCGAATACGCCGGCGCGGGAATGCTCAGACCAAAGTGCGTCGGCCGTTCCCACGCGATCACCGTACCCTGAAACTCTTTGATCGATTTCCCCATGCGCAGTCTCTGCCGAAACTTCTGACCAACCGCGCTGGTCGGACCTCGTTCCGTGATGTAGGTGTGCTCGACTGCGCCCTCCACCCACTGCACTATGTATTCGGGATTATCGACACAGGTGAAGACGTTCTCCGCCGATGCGTTCACACCCGTCTTGTAGCGAATCAGCACTACGCTCTCCCCACGGTTGGCGCGGTCGTAACGTTCAACTGCGCCGGTCCACGCAGGAACAAGCCCTGGTCCGCCGGTGCACCGTCTGCAAAGTGCAGCGCCACGGCAGGCCGTAACAGATGCTTGGCGGCAATCTCTACCTCGCTTTTCGCCATCATCGCTCCCAGACAGAAATGCCGTCCCATACCGAATGATGTTAGGTTCCCCGCTGGAGTAAACGCATTCTCTACATCCAGATCTGTACGAAACATGTCGAACGTATCCGGATGAGAGAACTTGCGCTCATCTCGATTGGCGGACCCCAGAAAGCAAATCACTTCCACTTCCGCCGGAATCGTGCCCCCGCTTACCTTCGCTTCGCTGCGTGTGCGTCGAGGAACCATGTGAGTAGGCGCTGTAAATCGGAGGGATTCTGCGAGTGCTCGATCAAACAGAGTCCAGTCCGCGCGCAGTGCAGAAACCTGCTCCGGATTGGCCAGCAGATTTCTCACGAACGTTGCCAGTGTCTTCTCGACGGTCTCGCCGCCTGCAAAAATCATCAGCATGGCGAAATGGATGATCTCTTCGTCCGTGAGGCGCTGGCCTTCCACTTCTGCCTGGATCAGCATTGAAAGTAAGCCCGGCCCCTCGGATTGCCTTAGCTCCGCCACCAACGGCTGAAGATACGAAGCCAACTCATCGCGCGCTGCGAAACCGGCCCGCGTTACCTCCGGATCACCAATCAGATTCACTCCGAACCGCAGCAGGGCCGTGTACCAACCGCGGAACAAAGCACGGTCCGATCTGGGAAGGCCGACTACCGTGGCCAGAGCGCCGACAGAAAACGGCGTAATGAAATCCGCGATGAGATCGCTCGTTCCCTTCGCGAATACTCCATCCGCAAGCTCACGTGCTAACTCGTCGATGGCCGCACCAAAAGCCGCTTGGAAACGATCGGGCCGGAACGGAGCCGCGAGCAGCCGGCGTTGACGGGCATGATCGCGCCCGTCAAGCTGGACCACAGTCACTCCCAGCAGCGGCTCGATTTGCGCCGCATAACTGCGTGTCGTGAACTCCGGGTTTGTGAGCGCGGTCTGCACATCCTCATACCGGCTCAAGACGTAAGCGTTCGCACCAGGATGTAGAAACAACGGATGCTCATCGCGCATGGCCCGGTAAAACGGGTACGGGTCCTCGGCAAACTGCGGCGAAAAGATATCGGGCGGTGGGGATGACATGCTTAGTTCGGAAGATTCGTGCCCGGTCCGGAATGTAGCGTGCCTGCGGGCGGCAGATAGCTCTGTCCCAATGCGAAGGTCGAGAGATTGCCCGCCTGCGCTTCGAGCAGCCGTTTGATATTCATGTTCTCCGCGCCGAAATCGTCAATCGTGATCTTGCCGCGCCGCGGAGTCACGCCGTTCTTCCAAAACGTAATTCTGTGCAGCATGAATCCGGGCACTTCCGGATTTCCAAAGGCATAGGAAAGCGGAATCAGGAATGTCGGCGATCGCTGTACAAAACTATGCTGCGGATGAAGGTAGTCCTGTTCGATCAGATAATATTCTTCGAGTTTGTTTGTACGCAGCGTGATCTCGACCGTCTGATTGTACTCATCGTTGAACGTACCTTGCTCCTGCTCAACCTTCCCTGCCGGCTTCAGAAGATGCGACCAGCGTTCCATTGTGCGCAGGTCGCCCAGAAATTCAGCGGCTATCTCAATCGGAGCATTTACGTAGATGGTGTCCGATTCGATGCGGTACTGGCCTATAGCCGGCTCGGTGAATCCAGCTTGCCGCTCCAGTGCCGCCTTCAGCGACCGCGTCTCCGAATTGTGTACCGTCTGAATGCCTTGCATGATCATGGGCGTGCGCTGGACCGGATCGATCACGCTGACCCAGTGGAAGTAGACACCTTTTTCTGTGCTGCCCGGGTCAATATAATCGGGCGGGAAGAGCAAAACAGGATAGGACTTGAAATACTTGTTGTACTCGTAGCCGCATTGCCACTCGATGCCCCGGAAGCGCGCATTCTGGATCCGCCGCACGTGATAGTACAGCTGATGCTGATACCCCGATGCCGTCCCGATCCAGGTATCCTCGTCTATCTTTTCTTTCATGCGGCTGCCCAGGGTCCACTCGTCGAGCGTTTGCAGACGGCCCAGATATTCAAACGCAGTCTCTAGAGGCACAGCGATAAAAGCTGACGTGGAGAACGTATTTGTTTCCATAGAGAGGTACGAAAACAGCTTAACGCGTCTTCGGGAATGACACGTCATGAGCATGGCCGGTATTGCCTACGCCCTGGGCACGCAGCCCGCGGTTCCTCGCCATGGAGGGAGCCGCGCAACTGGCATCGATGCGAATATCCAGGACGTAAGGTTGCCGTGCTGCAATCGCGCGCTCCAAAGCGGCGTCGAGGTCGAGCTCACTTTCAACGACTTCGCCCTGCGCGCCCATCGCTTTCGCCACAAGCGCGAAATCGACCGGCGGAATGCGCGGCATCGGCTTTGAGCCCCAGAATCGCCATTCCTTGTTCGCACATGTTGTAGCGCGCGTCGTTCAACACAACCCAGACGGCCGGCGCGCCTACCTTGACCGCCGTATTGATTTCGTTGTTCATCAGCATCGCGCCATCCCCGACGATCGCAATCGCTGTACGTTCCCCGGCGAGCGCTGCTCCAACCACCCCCGCAGCAAAGTGACCCATCGAGCCGACGCCCGTGCTCACGCGATAACGTCCTGGTTCCTTGAAACGCAGATAGTGAGTGGCCCAAGTGAATGAGTTGCCCGACTCCGCCATGACGAGGCAATCGTGCGTATCGATCGCCACGCGCTGAATCACGCTCATCAGGGCCTCGGGACGCACTTTGCCAATGCGCTGACTCGGCGGGATGCGAAGCGGAAGGCAGCTCGTAAACCGCCGCCTCGGTTGAAACGCGCTCCGGCAGTCGCTCGAGTAAGGCAGTGACAAAAGCGCCAATATCCGCGCAGACTGGAAACGTGAATGCCTCCGGATACGCTACGCCCGGCACTTCCGGATCGATATCGACGTGAATGAATCCTCCGGCCGGCATCATCGCCGGATTCCAAAAGGAAGTGGGTTCTCCGAGCCGCGTGCCCAGAACTAATATCCGAGCCGGCGGGCTCTGCTTCATGTACGTCTGTACGCTCTCATGACCGCCCATGCCCGTCACGCCAACAAACAGAGGATGGGTTTCGGGGAAAATGCCTTTTGCGCGCGGCGAGCACATCACCGGAGCATCCAGCCGTTCCGCCAATTCGCGAATCAATGGCGCCGCATGACGCGCCCCGTAGCCGAGCCAGAGCGCAACCGGCTCATCCGCGAGCAGTGACACGCACTCGTCGATCACCTCTTCTGAGGGAGCAGCCGGTCGAGCGAGCTGGCGCTTCGACATCTGCACGCTTGTTGACCGGAGCTGCCTGCACCGCTGTGGGAATCGCGATGTGGCAAATGAATCCACCAGGATGAGCCAGGCCATTCGCAATGCGGCGCGCTACCTGCGGCAAAGCGTCGGCGCTCTCGAGCACTGTCGCCATGTGAAACAAAGCGCCCGGAGCATACAAGCCGGACGGCATGAAATCGCTATTCGTTTCCTGAATCGCCCAGCGCCCTCGATTCGCGGCCGTCGTGTAACCGGAAATCAGAATGATCTTGGCGCCTTCGCCACGCGCAGCTAACATCCCGGTGATCGCGTTCGTCAAGCCCGGTCCTGTGGTCGCAAAGACCACCACTGGCGCCCCGCTCGCGAAGTACGCCTCCGTTGCTGCGAACGCCGCCGCAGTCTCATGCCGGAAATGCAGCACTTCAATATCGCTGGCCGATAACGCGCCCCAGATTGCGGCGACCGCTCCGCCCGATACGCCAAACGCATACCGCACTCCGAGCTTGGTCAAAAATTCTGCAAGTGCCTCACTGGTGTTGTGCGGCTTGGCGCCTGCGCTTGTCGCAGATCTGGCGGTTACAACTTCAGTTCCCATGAAAAGTCACGCTCGGAACGAGCCCGTAATGGAACTCATAGAACCGTTTATGGCGCTCCACAAGGGATTCCGACCGATGTTAAATCATAGGCACCAATGCGCGCGGAACGTCAACGGAGTAGTCCGTTTATAGGATCTATCCAACCAGAATTACTTCCAGCGTTCGCGGTCCATGCACGCCCTTCACCCGTATCATCTCTATGTCTGATGTGGCCGACGGCCCTGAGATCGTCGTCATCGGCACACCTGCAAATTGAGTCGCTGCTCGTATCGCCTCCGGTACTGTTGCGACTACTTGATCGCTCTTGACGATGCACAGATGATAGTCGGGGATCAACGTGAGCGCGCGCCGGCCCTCTTCTGCCGTATGTCGGAGGAGAATGGTTCCCGTTTCCGCGATCGCCAATGCGCAGCCCGTCAATACGCCCTCGGCTTGGTCGAGCTGTTCATAAGACAGTTCTTCATCGCGCTCGAATACCGTTGTGTTCGGTAACAGATCGCCCGCAAAACCTGACGGGATCAGCACGCGTCCCTTATTCGCGGTCGCCAATGCCGTTTCTATGGCGCCGCGGATCTCGGAATGTCCGCACCGGTACACCCGCACACCATAATCAATCAGGCGATCCTCGAAAAGACTCAGATCCGAAATGCCGCTTGTGTTATACCGTCGTTCAATCGGCTCCTCCGCTTCGCTTCCATCGACTGCCGCGCGGATGCGATTCAGAATCGTTGCCTTCGCATCGCTCATCGCTGTGCCCACCACTCGCGGAACGATTGTTTGGGAATCGGTTTCAGATCGCGTACGGCGCTCCAGCCCGCAAGCATTCCTGGTAAACCGCGCAGCGTACCTTCATGCTCGAACGGAATCTGTGCGATGCGTGCAGCTTTTTGCGCCATCGCGAGCCTGCCGGGAGTTGCAAACGCGGCCGCTGCCAGGCGCATCGCTACGCGCTCCATCAGCGGGGCCTCTCCGTTCTCCACTACCTTCGCTCGCAAGTGCACCAGAATCTCAGGAATGTTGATCGCCACCGGGCACACCTCATAACACGCCCCGCATAAGGATGACGCGTACGGCAGCGTCTGCGAGTGGCGCATGCCCTGCAACTGCGGTGTCAGAATCGCTCCGATCGGTCCCGCATAGACGGAGCCGTAGGCATGTCCGCCTGTTTGCTGGTACACCGGACACGCATTCAGACACGCTCCGCAGCGGATGCAGTCGAGCGTCTCGCGTGAGAACTCATCGGCCAGCACTTGCGTCCGCCCGTTATCGAGCAGTACGACGTGGAACTCTTGCGGCCCATCTCCCGGCGCAATGCCCGTCCAGATCGAGTTGTACGGATTCATACGCTCTCCCGTCGCCGATCGCGGAAGCAACTGCAAGAACACTTCTAAATCCGTGAACCGCGGGATGACTTTCTCAATACCGGCCAGCGTGATCAGAACGCGAGGGAGGGAAACGCACATCCGGCCATTACCTTCGGACTCCACCACGCAAACCGAGCCCGTCTCCGCCACCAGAAAGTTCGCTCCGCTGATCGCGACGCGAGTGCGGAGGAACTTCTCCCGCAAGTAGCGCCGTGCCGCGGCGGCAAGCTCTTCCGGGTTGTCGCTCAATTCGGCGATGCCCATCTTGCGCAGGAAGATCTGCCGGATCTCCGCACGATTGCGATGCAGCGCTGGCACGACGATGTGAGATGGCTTGTCTTCGCCGAGCTGCACGATCAAATCCGCCAGATCTGTTTCGTGCGGAGTGATGCCGGCGGCCTCGAGCGCCTTATTCAACCCAATCTCGTCGGAGGTCATGGTCTTCACCTTGATGACTTCCTTTTCGTGATGCGCCTGAATCAGCTTCGTGATGATGCCGTTCGCTTCATCCGCATCGCGCGCCCAGTGCACATGTCCGCCTGCCGCCGTGCAAGCCGCTTCAAACTGCAGCAGGTAGCGTTCGAGATTTCTTAATGTGTGCTGCTTGATCGAGTGCCCGGCGGCCCGCAGTTCCTGCCAGTCACTGACCTCTGAGACGACACGCTCGCGCTTGTTGCGAATTGTGTTTGTGGCGCGCCGCACATTGCGCCGTACCTGCGCGTTCTGTACCAGTTCTTTCGCGGCTGCGGGAAATGCCGGTGCTTCGGCCGCTTCGCCGATCCGGATACTCATTCCGGATCCATCTCGCGCAAGGCCAGGATTTCAGCGATGTGCATCGTGCGTACCCCCGTGCGCTGGCGTGATAACGCGCCGCCGATGTGCATCAAACATGAGTTATCGACTGCCGTGCACACCTCCGCCCTCGTATCCAGCACGCAGCGTACTTTATCGGCCAGCATCGCCGCGGATACGTCCGGGTTCTTGATCGAAAACGTTCCGCCAAAGCCACAGCACTGTTCCGCGTCCGGCAGCTCGATCGCCGTAAGCCCGTGCACCGCCTGCAACAGCTTCGCTGGCTTATCGCCCAATCGCAAGGATCGCAGTGAGTGACACGATGGATGCAGCGTTACTGCGTGTGGAAAAAACGCCTCAAGATTTGTTACCCCGAGCTTGTCAACCAGCAGTTCGGTGAACTCGAACACTTTGGGGATGAGCCGGTTGACCGCGTCCATCAGTTGCGTATCCTTGCTCTCAGCCGCCAGCCTCGGATAATGATCGCGAATCATCGCGACGCACGAAGACGATGGACAGCAGATCACGTCCGCCGTCTCGAAGACGGCAACAAAGTGCCGCATCAACTCAAGTGCTTCCTTCGCGTAGCCGGTGTTCGTGTGCATCTGGCCGCAGCAGGTTTGCGCCTCGCGAAACTCCACTGTGTGACCTAGCCGTTCCAGCACGCGCACGACCGCCTTGCCTGTCTCGGGAAAGAGCGTGTCGTTGTAGCAGGTAATGAAAAGCGAAATGATCACGAAATTGGCCGGTTCAAATAGTTTCCGTAGCCGATGATCAGAGTCGATGCCAGCAGCGTCGTTAGGCCGATCACTAATAAACGAATCGCAGTTTTCCCGGCGCCTCGCCACTCCTTCAGCCCAACGCCCCACAACGTGCTGAAGATGACAATGCTCGCCATGTGCAGCGTCCACGAGGAGAACGTGTACGCGCCCATCTTGGTTTCGCCCATCGTGTAAAAGAAAAACTGCATGTACCAGGTCACGCCCGCCAAAATGCACAACAGGTAATTCCGCGCCAGCGGCACGCGCACCGTTTTCACCGGAGCCTCCACTAGGACCGCGGCTGAAGGCCCGGTCAATGCCGCCGCCTCAATCGCTTCCGGCCCGGAAACTCGCGCCCTGCTTGCCAGAGTACTGGTGTCCCGATCGATTGCGTATGTTCAGGTACACGCTCCAGATGAAGTTTGTCGTGAATCCCCCCAGCAGAACGACCACAAGCACCGGCAGTCCTTGCCACAAAGGTGAGGTTCCCACGTTCATGGTGCGTTGTTTGATCGGTCCGCCGGCCGCCAGCCCGTACGCGAAGCAGGCGCTCATCACACCCGAAATCACGGCCACCAGGAATCCCTTGCGCAGATCGAATTCTTCAATCGCCGCCTGGCTCTCGGCCTTCGACATGGCGCGTTCTTTGTAGACGCCTGCCATGCCTGCGATCGCAATGCCCGCCAGACATACCGCGATTCCGAGCAGGATGACCCGGCCCGCCGTAGTGCCCAGTACGTGCGGCACAAAGGTTCCATCGAAGATCGGCGGCATCAGCGTGCCGAATGCCGCGCACAATCCCATGACGACCGCCATCCCGAGCGAGAGCCCCAGATAGCGCATCGTCAAACCAAACGTCAGCCCGCCAATTCCCCACAACAGTCCGAAGAAAAAACACCAGAACAGCGTGCTAGCCGGAGCGCCGCTCACGACACCGATCAGGTGGTTGGTCAGTAATCCTGCCATCACCCACGGCGCGATAATCCAACTGAAAATACCGCCAACCAGCCAGTACGTTTCCCACGACCAGCTCTTTACGCCGCGGTACGGAACATAAAAACTGCCCGAGGCCAGGCCGCCCAGCCAATGAAAGACGACGCCCAGCGCCGGATTCGGGTTCATCGCAGGAACGCCTCCGTCAGACCGCCATCCACGGGAATCACATGGCCGGTGGTCTTCGCGCTCTCATCCGAGCACAGCCACGCAATCGCGCGCGCGCAATCCTCCGGCACTATCGGCCGCCGTGTCAGCGTGCGCTGCGCATAGAATCCGGCCAGCTTGTCGCGCAATTGTTCCGTCGTCTCATCCTCGCTGAATTCGATCTTATATTTCTGCAAGGACTGCATCACGCGATCCCGCGGAAACATCGTCGATCCCGCCACCACCGTCGCCGGAGCGATCCCATTCACTCGCGCCAGTGGAGCGAGTCCGACAGCAAGCTCCCGAATCAGATGATTCACCGCAGTCTTGCTAACGTCATATGCTTCGCTGCCGAACTTCGGGACAACGGCATTTGCGGAACTCGTCAGCACGATGCTCACCGGCAGATTTTGTTCCCGCAATGGAGCCGTCGCTTCCCGCGCCAGCACATAATTGCCCGTGACGTTGATCGCAAACGTTGTTCCCCATTGCGCATCCGTCAATTGCCCGTTTGCGCCCGATCCGACCGGGAAAATTGCCGCCGTGTTCACAATCGCATCAACTCCCCCAAACTGTAGGATCGTATGCCGCAGCGCATTTTTCAGGCTCTCCGCCGAACTCAGATTCGCAGCAACCGAAGACACAAATTCGGGGGAACTCAACTCGTCCCGCCTCAACCGCAACACTGCGAGCGGCCTCCTCATTGAGATCGGATACCACGACGTGTGCCCCTTTGCGCGCCAGCAACAAAGCGAGTTCGCGCCCGATCCCGCTCCCGCCGCCCACAATCAGAACGATCTTGCGGCTGAATTCCGCTTCCGCCGGCATCCGCTGCAGTTTGGCTTCCTCAAGCGCCCAGTATTCAATCCGAAATGCCTCGGAGCGCGGCAGCGCAACATAGTTGAACCGCGCTTGAAAATCACTCGACCGCTCAGCAAACCTTGCCTGCGGATATGCTCCGCTCACTTCCCCTTCATTCAGTGCGTTTGCTCCGGCCATCACATGGATGGCATTGATGAAGAACTCCGTCGTAATACGCGCTTCTTTTTTGTTTTTTCCGAAACCGAATAATCCCAATCCCGGAATCAGCACAACCGACGGGTTCGAGTCGCGCAGCTTCGGAGATGCCGGTTGTGCATGCGATTCATAGTATCGGGCATATTCCACTCGATACTCCGCAGCCCTCTCCTTCAAACGCGACTTCAGGGTTCCAAGGCTCTCGGTCTTCGGATCCCAATCGAGCACCATCGGGCAAATGCGTGTGCGTAAGAAGTGGTCCGGACAGCTCGTTCCAAGCTGCGCTAATTCCGCTGCCCACTTCGATCCCGCAAATGTCAGCGCGTCCTCGTCGTCCGTATAGTGCGCGATCACGCGCTTGTTCGACGACATCAGCCCACGCAGCAGCGGCAGAATATCTGTGGCGACCTCACGTCGATTATGCAGTGGTTCGCGCTCAACGCCGCCAAACAGCGGCCCCGCCGACTTGCGATGCTCCTCAATAAATCGGCCCATCTCATCGATTGTCTGCAAACTGTTCAGATAACATTCGCGCTGCGTGTTGCCCCACGTGAACAGACCATGGCTGCCCAACAAAATGCCGTCGCACCCCGGGTTCTTATTCACCGCATCCGCCAGTTGCATCCCAAGCTCAAACCCCGGCCGCTGCCAATGGAGCCACACGATTTTGCGGCCGAATTTACGGTTGAATTCCTCCAATTTGCGCTTGCCGTTCGCGCTGGCCGCGATCGCAATCGCCCAGTCCGGATGCAGATGGTCCACGTGCTTGAAGGGCAAAAACGCATGCAGCGGCGTATCGATCGACGCCGCTACCTGGTTGCGCCCGAACGCAGCCAACGGATAATAATCCACCATCTCGTCTTCGAGCTCTTCGCCGCGATAGAGTTGCTTCAGTTGCTCCAGCCGGTCGAGATACAGCAAGGCAAAACCCGATTCTTTGATCGAACCGAGATCGCCGCCGCTCCCTTTTACCGCCAGGACCCGTACTGGTTCACGAGAGAACGGATCAGGTAACTCAAATTTTGAACTTGTGTTGCCCCCGCCGAAGTTTGTGATTCTTAAATCCGCGCCCAGCAGGTTGGAACGATAGCGCAGCAATGCGAGTTCATCGTTCTTCAGGGCAGCCGCCTGTTTCTCGTCCCACAGGTCCTTCAAGTGCAGCAGAGTTACTGTTTCAGGCATAAATGTTCTTCCCAAATCTCGGTGTTGCACGGCTCATAGGCCTCGCCTTTCTCTGAACGCTCAATGATGTCGCGGCATTCCGCCAAGCTCCCCACGGCTCCCGTTGCGAGCATCTGTGCCGCTATGTTCCCAAGCGCCGTCGCTTCCACTGGTCCCGCCAAAACTCTTCGGCCCGTTGCATCCGCCGTCCACTGATTCAGAACGCGGTTCCTGCAGCCTCCACCGACAACGCGGATCGTATGAATCCGCGTCGCTGTGAGTTGCTCCAATTCGTCTACGACCACTCGATACCGTAACGCCAAAGCTTCGAGAACCGCCCGTGCGTACGCGGCTGCGGTTTGCGGTCGTTCTTGTCCCGTCGCAGCGCAGTACTTGTCAATCGCCGTAAGCATGCACTCGGGACGCAAGAAGGAAGGATGATCCGGATCGAGCACCACGCGAAACGGCGGAGCAGTCAATGCAAGCTCCGCGAGTTCTTCGTAGCTGTGCATCTCCCCGCGCTCGTGTAAGCTCTTCCGGCATCCCTGCAGCATCCACAGACCCATCACATTCTTGAGCAATCGCGTCGTGCCGCACACGCCGCCCTCGTTGGTGAAATTCAAGCGCATCGCCGTGTCATTAATCACCGGCGCATCGACTTCCGTTCCTACTAGCGACCACGTTCCCGAACTGATGAATGCCGTCCCCTCGCGCGCATTCACGGCCGCCACTGCCGACCCGGTATCGTGCGATGCCGCCGCAATCACCGGAACCTCACCTGCCCTACCAATGACTGAGCACGGCTCCACGATCGGTCCCAAAAAGTGACATGGCAGGCCGAGGCGCTCCAGCAGCGCAGTTGCCCAGCGATGTGATCGCGGGTCCACCATCTGGGTCGTGCTCGCATTCGTGTATTCGCACACCGCATTCCCGGTCAACCAGAAATGAAAAAGATCCGGAATCGTCAGTAGCCGTTCCGCCATATCGAGCAGCCGCGGCGTTTGTTGCTTCGCTGCATACAACTGACACAGCGTGTTGATCGGCATGAATTGAATGCCAGTCGCCTGATAAATTTCAGCCGCGCCGGCCTCCGCGCAGATCTTATCTACAGTTCCTGCAGTCCGTGCATCGCGATAATGAAACGGGTTACCCAGTAGCTCGCCTTTTTCGCCGAGCAGCGCGTAATCCACGCCCCAGCTATCCACCGCGATGCCGTCCAGTTTCGTCGGGCCCAAACTCTGCAAGCCGCGGCGGATCTCGAACCAGATGCGCGCCACATCCCAGTGAAGCGAGCCGCCGTATTCAACCGGTTCGTTCGCAAACCGGTGTACCTCTCGCGTCTCGAGCCTGCCTGCGAGAAGCGCTCCGACGATCAGACGCCCACTCTCCGCGCCCAAATCAATCGCCAGGTAATTAGGCATACGACGAAACGGCGCTCTGGTTGCGCGCAGCTCTTTCCGCGGTGATGCGCTCCAGATACCCGCTCTCGCGGAACGCCCCTATGGCGTCCTCCGGCAGACCCTTTGAGACTCGCCACTCGCGAAGCACGGGCCGTACATCCGTCGCAAATGCATCCTGCAGAATCCGTTCCGCCTTCACCAAATCGGACTTCTGCTGCGCGCTCAGCAGTTCGGAATGGTTGACCAGTGATGCCTTTGCGTACAGTTGCTGCGCCATGTCGACCGTCTGCAGCATCGCCTCGATCTTGCCCTTCAGGTTATGGCTCTGATCGATCATATACGCGATATCTGCGCGCCCACCGGCGTCCCGCTCGTAAGCGAAAATCTCGTTAAAGATACGGAAGACTTGGTACGGATCAATCGAACCCAGCGTCAGGTCGTCATCTGCATAACGCCGGTCGTTGAAATGAAATCCGCCCAGCATGTTTTCAGAGAGCAGCCACGCCACGATTTGTTCGATATTCTGCCCTTGATAATGATGACCGGTATCGACCAGCACCTTCGCGTTTGGTCCCGCCGCTTTCGCGAGCAGCAGCGCCATGCCCCAATCGGCAATGTCCGTGTGATAGAAAGCGGGCTCAAACGGCTTGTACTCAATTAGCATCCGCTGTCCCGGCGCAAGTTCCCGATGGATGCGTCCGAACGCATCTTCGAGCAGCTTCTTACGCGCTCGAATGCTCGCTGTCCCCGGATAATTCGAACCGTCCGCCATCCAGAACGAAATGTCACGGCTGCCAAGTTCGCGTCCGATCCGGACACTATCTAGCGAGTGCGCCAGCGCCCGCTCCCGCACGCTCACATCCACGTTTGTCAGCGAACCGAATTTATAAACTTGATCCTGAAAGAGGTTCGGATTGATAGAGCCCGCCGCGACGCCATGCTTTGCTGCGAGGGCCCGGACTTCCGGAACACTCTCTACGCCGTTTGAAAAATCCCACAACACGTGCAGGGCGACTGTCGGACATACTCCCGTAAGCGAATGCACTTGGGCGGCATCGGCAAACTTCTCTTCAATCGTGCTCGCCGCCGCGGGTTGAACAAACTTCCCAAATCGCGTGCCGGTGTTGGCGAATCCCCACGACGGAATCTCGATTCGGAACCGGTCGAGTGCTGAAAGGGCGCTGTCGGACTGCATAGCTAAGCCTGGCAGCCAAAGGTGTTTGGCCAACACAGGATTCATCTCCTTAATTCTTGCCAAGCGTGCACTCAGTGCGTTTGCCGGGCGAGTACATATAAGAGCTTAGCCACTTTCGAGGATTCCGCCATCGAGAATCACGCCTGCAAGCGTCATTCTGCAATGTAGAATGGGAACGGGCCGAAGCTAGTGCATTTTGCTCAATGACCTTGGCCCTGGATTCTGCATGGCAGAATCAATGCCCGCTCGCGACCCAAGTCTCGTCAAATCGATCCTCCACGCCGGACAAGTGCTCGGGGCTTTCCGTTTTCCCGGCGAAATGCTGCCTCTGCAAGAGATCACACTGCGCTGCGGTCTACCGAAAACGATGGTGTACCGGATGCTCTACAGCCTTGAGCGCGCCGCCATGGTCGAAAAGGTCTCCGCGAATCTCTATCGCTCGTGTATCCGGCCGCTACGCGAACGCAACTATCGAGTCGGTTACGCTGCGCAAGGCACCGATTATGAGTTCTCGAAAGAAGTCACAGCCAGTCTCGAACGTGCTGCCGCCGCCGAGCAGATCGAGCTGATTCGCCTCAACAATCGCTACAATCCGAAAATCGCCCAGAAGAATGCCGAGTTCTTCGTGCGCGAAAAGGTGGATCTGGTCATCGAGTTCCAGACGGATGAAACGGTTGCGCCGATCGTAGCCGCCAAATACCAGGAAGCGCGCATTCCTTTCATCGCCATCGAGATTCCACATCCCGGAGCCACCTACTACGGCGCTAATAATTACGAAGCGGGCCTCATTGGAGGGCGTCATCTCGCCCGCGCCGCCAAGCAGCAATGGCAAGGCGTTGCCGATCAGATTCTGCTGTTCGAATTGTCACGGGCCGGCAATCTCCCCAAAATGCGCCTCGCCGGCATCGAAATGGGCATTCGCGAAGGGCTGCCAGCACTGGAGGGCCTCAAACCCGTGTTCCTCGATGGCGACGGCCAGTTCAGCAAGAGCTTCGAATTGATGCGCAAACATCTGCGCGCATTCCGCCACTCGCGCTTCCTCGTCAGTGGAATCAACGATGCGAGCGTGCTCGGAGCGCTGCGCGCCTTTGAAGAGGCCGGCCGAGCGTCCTTCTGCATCGCTGTGGGGCAGAATTGTTCTCCCGAAGCGCGTGAAGAATTACGCCGCCCGAACACTCGTCTCTTCGGTTCCGTTGCGCTTTTTCCCGGAGAAGTATGGCGAAGGACTCATCAAACTGGCGCTCGATATTTTGAACCGCCGCGCCGTTCCACCCGCCATCTTCGTCGCCCACAAATTGATCACGTCGAAGACCGTTGACCACTTCTACCCGAACGACCTCCTGATGCGCTCTTGAGCATGTAGGGCAGGGCAGGCATAGCCGCCGCGATGTTAAAGAATGGAGTGGGACCGGGACCTCCCTTTCCGTACATTGCTCTCTGCCAAAATTCCGCAAGCGATCCTGATGACATTTTTCTGGAATATCCTCGGAGGACGGGCGTTGCCAAAAGCCCGCGCGCTTATATATGCCCGCTCTTCCTGGTCGTGGCTTCCAGCCTGTGGGCCCAGGGACCGCCGTTCCAAACCGATGATCCGGTTCCGGTCGACCTGCACCATTACGAGTTCTACATATTCGGAAGCATGGATGGAACGCCCGCGGAAATCGATTCCACTGGTCCGGCGTTCGAGTTCAACTGGGGCGCCATTCCCAGGGTGCAGCTACACGTCATCGCACCGTGGGGCACCATCAACCCGTCGAACAATCCGATTTACTACCCGGGCGGCACTGGCCCTTCGGCGTTCGGCTACACCGACATGGAACTCGGCGCCAAGATCGCGTTTATCAAAGAATCAAAGTATATTCCGCAGATCGGCACCTTTACAATGTTCGAAATCCCGACGGGTAACTACGACAAGGGCTTGGGTGTTGGGAAGGTCTGGTACAAAGTTCCCCTATGGCTGCAGAAGAATTTCGGGCACTGGCTCTTGGACGGTGGGGGCGGAGAGGTCGTTGTTCCGCAAATTCAATATCGCAATTTCCCGTACGGCGCATTCCTGTTGAAGTACGCGTTCGGCGAGCGGCTGGAACTCGGCAGTGAGGTCTTCTCGCATGGACGCGAGGGCTATGCCGCTCCCCAGACCGAAGCTTCAACAATGATCGACCTCGGCGGTTACTATCACTTCAAGCATCACCCAGGGGAGCAGTTCCTGTTTTGCTACGGTCATTCCGTGGCCGGCCAAACCGAACAGTATGCGTACCTCGGGTATGTACTGGACCTGGGGAAAAGATAAGAAGAAATCAGACTCAGGTGAGCTCCGGTTTCCCGAGCCAATGAACCTACCGTGACTGTGCGCTGGATGAACCGCTTCGACCGGGTGGCGGCTGAAGGCTGGATACTCACCGGCTCGTTGCATATATTCAAACGTGATGGCTTGTACACTCAATCGCCTACCGTTACTTCTGATCTGCCTGGCCGGGGCCGCCGCAGCGGCCGAAAAGCCTTCCGTGATCCTGACTCGCGATGTCGCCGTGAAGATGCGCGATGGGGTCGTCCTGCGCGCCGATGTCTTCCGGCCCAATCGGTCCGGCGCATTCCCCGTCCTGCTGGAACGCACTCCCTACAACAAGGACGGCGAGATGCCCTTCGGCTTTCAAGCGGCGGAAGACGGATTCATCGTTGTCATCCAGGATGTGCGCGGCCGCTACAAATCCCCGGGCGAATGGTATCCGTTCAAACACGAATCTGAGGACGGCTACGACACCGTCGAATGGGCTGCTGCGCTTCCACATTCGAACGGCAAGGTCGGCATGTTCGGCGGCTCTTACGTCGGGGCCACGCAGATGCTTACCGCCATCGCTCATCCGCCGCACCTCGCCGGTATCTGTCCGCGCGTGACGGCCAGTAACTATCACGAGGGCTGGACATACCAGGGCGGGGCGTTCGAGCAATGGTTCAACGAATCCTGGACCTCCGGATTAGCAGAGGACACGCTGTACCGCCGCGTCGTTGCCCATACCGATGCCCTGAATGGTATTGACACTCTGCCGCTCACGTCCTATGTTCCCTTCCCGAGTCCTCAAATCTCGGGGTTGGCGCCTTATTTCGATGACTGGCTGCATCATCCCACTTACGACGATTATTGGAAACGCTGGTCGATCGAGGACCACTATGCGGACATCCAGGTTCCGGCACTTACGACAGCCGCCTGGTACGACATCTTTCTCGGTGGATCGCTTCGAAACTATCTCGGGCTAAAAGCCCACGGCCGCCAGCACCTCATCATCTCCGTAGGCGGTCACTCCGGCGATGCGCGCAAGGTCGGCGATGTGGATTTCGGGCCCGAAGCCGCATTCGACGAACACGCGACTGTGCTCGCCTGGTATGAATACCTCTTTCAAGGCGCCCAGAACGAGTTCGCGGGCAAGCCGGTCCGCATTTTCGTCATGGGCAAGAACCAGTGGCGCGACGAAGATGATTGGCCGCTCACACGCGCCCAGACGACGCCGTACTTTCTGGGCCACACTACGCTGTCTCGCCAGAAGGCGGACGCCGCGCCGGACCAATACACCTACGATCCCGCGCATCCAGTGCCGACTGTCGGCGGCCCGCTCTGCTGTGACTCAGCTCATCTTGCGCCCGGCCCCAAAGATCAAAGCGAGATTGAGAAGCGTGATGATGTGCTGCTCTATTCAACCGATCCGCTGGATCACGACCTGGAGGTTACCGGCCCCGTCAAACTCGTCCTTTATGCAAAATCCTCGGCGCCTGACACCGACTTCACGGCCAAACTGGTCGATGTGTCTCCGAGCGGCTTCGCGCAAAACATTGCAGAGGGAATCGTACGTGCGCGCTATCGCAACTCTCAGACGCACGCCGAATTCATGCAGCCCGGCGAGGTCTACCGCTTTGAGATCGACCTGACAGCGACCAGCAACGTGTTCCTGCAAGGTCACCGCATCCGGCTCGAAGTATCGAGCAGTAACTTCCCGCGTTTCGACCGCAATCTGAACACGACGGGCGACCCGGAACTCGACAAAGACTTCCAAACGGCAACAAACACGGTCTTACACGATTCCGCTCATCCGTCGGCGCTGCTACTACCAATCGTTCCCTAGAACCGAACGCTTGCCGCGCCAGCGCGCTCTTGAACAATAAAAAGGGCCACCGCGTCCTGGGTGGCCCTTTTCCTCAATTGCGCACTTCTTCTGAACTAAAACGCGAATCGCAATTGCAACTCAATCCGTCGCTGATTACTCGCTGTTGATTCCGCGCCAAAGCCGCCGGTAATGCCAGTGGACTCCATAAAGTACGGCGAGGTCAAAGCACCGTTCGGCGTGTTCAGATTCTCGTGATTCAGTATGTTCCGAGCGTTGACCGACAGAGTCAGGTTGTACCGATGCTCCGTGTAATCTCCGCCGAAACCACCGCCGCCGCCGTGCCATCCGCCGCCTTGGTGAGCCCTTGTTCCGCCGACGTTCCCTTTGAAGCTCGTCGTTCCGAAGCCCCAGGTCTTGCTTACCCGCAGATTGACTCCGATGAAGCTTGGCCCTGTCGCCAGGTTTCGCTCGACGATTGGCGCTCCGACCGCCGGCGTCGGATTGAGATATCCGAAGGGCGTCAGAATGGCTCCTGCCGTGGCCGCATCTGTATAGCTCGGCCGCGCCGTGGGAGCGACCGCGCCAGTATCATACAAATCCGTTCCCGTCGTGATATCGTACGGCGTTCCCGTTCGCATCACGACGAAAGGAGAAAAGCGCAGACCCATCGGCGCCAGGAAGGAGCCGCCCAGGAAGAACGTGTGCCCGATATCCAGCGAAGAACGACCCCAGTTTGCGGCGATATTGTACGGATTCGCCGGCATCGTGCCCAACCCGTCCGTATCGCTGTGGGCATTCGAGAACGTGTAGTGCGAAAACAGCGTGAACCAGCGCCCGATCTGCGAGTTGAAACTCACATGCACTTGGCTCTGTTTGAACATGCCGGTCGACTGATAATCGTAAATGTCGCCGAGGTTCGAGAACGGCCGAACCACAGAAGCCACGGTGTTCCCTGTCGCCGACAACGTGTACCCCGGCGGTTCGTCGCCCACGATCGGGATCGGGGCGTTGATATCGTCGGTCAGCAATTCATGTGTGCCGCGCGAAAACACATAGTTCACCGATAGCGTAGTTCGCTTCGCCAGTTGCTTGTCCACGCCTATCACCGCCTGTAGCAGCCGAGGCGCTTTCAGATTGCTGTCGATAATAAAGCTCTGCGCCGCCGTCGGAGTAAGCGCCGAAAGCGGAGGAAGATTCGCCGCCGAGAACGAGGCATCGTAGGACAGTGGGTTATACAGCGTGTACTGCTGAACCTGCGACGATCGATACGCCGCCAGCACATCACTCGCCGGGAAACGATCATAGAAGTAACCTGCGCCCGCGCGAATGACAAAACTCGGCCGTGAATTCGCCCCATGCGATCCCGGCGCCCAGGCGATCCCGATTCGCGGCGCCCAGTCGTTCTTATCGCCAATGTTGGTCTGCGCCTCCCAACGGAGCCCAAGACTGACCGTCAAATTCGGCCTCACTTTCCAGTCATCGTTGATGAACGGTCCGAAATCGAGTTGATAGAAACTGATATTCGGATTGCCGGTCTCGATCGTAAACTTCGAAGGCCCGTACCCGAGTGCATGAATTTGCGCCGGAGTATCTCCCTGCGCCAGCAGTCGCTCGGTCTGAAGATATTGATCGATCGAGAGCTCCTGGGTTCCATTTCCAAGGAATGTATACTCGCCGTTGAAGTCCGTCGGAGTCACGTCCGCCAGTTGGCTCGACCGTATTCTGAAACCGAACTTAGTCGTGTGCGCCCCCCAGTTGATGGTGGTGTAATTCTGGATTTCGTTGTAACTCTCTTTGTCGTAACTTTTCGGAAAGCCCGTCGAGCTAAACCCGGAGCCGCCGGAGATAAACGATTGCCCGACATTTAGCTCTGGCGCCGTGCTTAAGCTAGTCGTGTATTGATTCGTTTGCTCGAACTCGAAATGCGTCTCGTTGATCGTATGCGGGCTCAAAACCGCAGTCTCGACCACCTGCACTGACTGATCGGTCACATCCTGGCTGTACCCGTTGCTCGGCAGTGTAAAATCCTGCACCTGCAGGTTCGGCACATCGAATCCGCCGACGTGGGTCAGCAGGTGGCTATTGTCCAGGTACGCATATCGCACACTCAGTGTGTTGTTGGAATTCAACTGATAATCCACCCGCGGACTCACCGTCGTGCGCCGTTGCGGAGTTGCCACCGCTTCCTGCAGCGACTGATAGCCCGACAGACTCGGGTAGGGAACTGTCGCCGTTACCACGCCGTTGTCGTCTATGTCCCGTCGCTCGAAATCGACAAAGAAGCTCGCCTTCTTGCTGAGCGGGCCACTTACGTTGCCGCCGAACAGTTGCGTCCGGAAATACGGGTTGTAGTCGAGGAACGGGTTGCGCGAATTCCAGATGTTATCGCTGATCGTGTAATACGCCTGGCCATGAAACTTGTCGCTTCCTGGCTTAGTGAAGATCTGTATCCGGCCGTATCCCAACTTGTCAAACTCCGCTGAGAACGGATTGGAGTTAATGCGAATCTCACGAATCGACTCTTTTGGAGGAAGTCTGCCCCCGCTGAATCCATCAATGAAGATTTGCGTGCCGCCCGGACCCGCCGCCGGTCCCGCTAACGCCTCCAGGTCCGCCTGCAGATCATCTGGATCGTCAGGCAGCGCATCCAGATCTTCTTTTTTCAGGACCAGGGCCGAGGCGTTATTTGAAGCCTCGGTGCTGATCTGGTTCTCTCCTGCCGCCTCCGTTACTGTAATCTCCTGCTGCTTAGCGCGCACGGTCATCGTCAAATTCGCCACTACCGGCTGACCCGCCTGCACCGCGACATTCGGGGCCTTGATCGGCGACAAACCTGAGTAACCCGGCGTTACGATGTAATTGCCCGGCGTGACATGCCGAAACGTGTAAGTGCCGTCCACCCCGGTAGTCGTGGTGGCGACCGTCCCTTTCTGGTTCGATAACGTCACCGTTGCCCCGGGAATTACTCCACCCGTGTCGTCTTTCACCGATCCACGGATTACTCCGGACGATTGCGTTGCCGCGCTCTTCGGAGCCGTCTGGCCTTGTGCAAAGGCGCCCGGTACAGCAAGAGCGGCCGTCAGCGTAATGAGAATATACCTATGCATTGTTTCTTGTTAATTGACCTACCGAGTGGCCGTTGCTTATTGCGCGGGGATGTTCATGTCAATGCCCCAGTCGCCGCCGCCGAACGACTGTTGCCCTTGCCTCGGTGGTGCGGACTGGAAGATCGGCTCCACGCCCGCCACTATCGCCGATGCGACAAAATGTGTGGGATCTTTGCCGGCTGCAACGCTCAACACCACCGCATCGCCGGCCTTCAAATCGGATAGCGCAACCGGGGGCATGTGTTCCAGCATCTTTGCCGGATCGCCGCCCATGCGGGGGCCCGCGCCCTCGGCTCCAGGCGCGGCGTTGCTTTGGCCGCCCTGTGGGTACCGCCCGCCACCCTGTCCTTGAGCCTGCCCGCCCGCTTGCGCCGCTCGGGCGTTCACCCGCTGCGCGATCATCATCGCCATTTGCGGGGGTAGTTTCCGTATCATCGTCCCAGCCGTTACCGCAACATGGAAGGTCTGCTTAGTCTGGAGGTCTCGCGCCACAAGGCCGCTGTTTTCTGGATCTATTGACACCACAACCGCCGGCATCGTCTTGAACGACCCTGAGTACACTTTCTGCGCCTCAATCGTGTCGCCATCTCGCGTACCGATGATCCGTACCGAGTCGCCGGGCTGGATCTCCGCAATGCCCGATGCAGCGGGTGTTCCTGGATTCTCCGGTGAGTACCGCGTGAACGAAGTCGCTGGCGTCGCATGCACCGCCAACACCTGTGGGCCTTGGGCCGATCGTACCCGCACGCTCAGCGTCCTGTCCGTCGCACGAACGTCCGTAACGGTTCCCGCGGTGCTGTTCTGCCATGCCTGCTGCTCCGCCTGCCGCGCTTGAGCCAGTTCGCGCGCCGACATCAGCAGCACGCTGCGCGCCGGAATCGGATTGGCGTTCGCATCGTCCGCCGAATACCGAACATCTACGCGATCCGCCGCTTGCAGGTCCTGCGCCGTGATGCGCGCCGCCGTCTTCAAGTCCTTCGCGCCTGGAGGAACCTTCAGCAGCGTCTTCGTATCCGCAAGCGTGAACGTGTACTCTTGCCCGGTTTTATCTGCTTTGACTGTGATTGTTTGAGCGGAGGTATCGGTTGCGCTGATCGAACCGATGACGTGGAGTGCAGGCTTAGGTGTGGGAGTGGCATCCTGAGCCTGCAAAACTCCACAGCAAACTAATGGAATTACGTAAGTTGCGACTAAACTGCGCCCTAAGTTCCCCATGACTTATTGACTCTGGCGAAACCCAGAGCCCGTTGGTTACGTCAGGCGCGAAAATTCAGCGGCTGGGGGACAGCATTATCCCGCGCCAACTCTACGCCGCATTAACGAGCAAATCATCGAAGGCGTCGTCAGACTCGTCCCGACGCCGGTCTGCCTGCTCCTGACACTGAATGCAATACGGTGTCCACGGGACGGCCGCGACTCGCTTCGGACTAATGTCTTCCTCACAATGAGTACAGATGCCAAACGAGCCATCCTCAATTCGGCGCAGCGCCGATCGCACATTGCGAAGCAAGTTCGACTCGCGATCCAGATTCCGAATCGCCAGTTCACGCTCCGCCGCGTATTGCACTTCGTCGAGCGCATCCGCGCTCTTCTCGATCGCAATTCCATCGCGGTTGCGAACCACCCGTTCCAATTCGTCCTGCTTGTTTTCCAGGATCTTCTTGAATTTGTCCACCTCAGCCTTGGTCATCTCGTATCTCCTTAATTAGCCTTACCCTATAGAATCGGAAAGCCAAATCTCCCGTTTAGACGCATGTAATTCCGCAAAGGTTCGTCATTCGGCAAATGTTTGTTGCGCCCACCGTGTAACACACGCGTGTAACGCAAAACCAGGAGCCGACGGCTCCGGAAGGCCCTTGCCTAGCGGAGAATACGTGCTCCGCCGTTCACCCGGCATGCATTGCGCACGCCGCTCCGGCAACACTGCGTTTCGGAATCTCCGAATCATACCACAGGCCTCTAGCAATTTAGAAGCCAATCTTCTGCCCGTTCTTGGCGCTTCCGCCCGTTCCCGTCGCACTCTAATCATTTCAATGTTTTAGATGCTCTTATCGGCTCGCTTCTTCCCAGCCATGAGGAATTTCCCTAAGATTTTTTGCACGCCGGGCTGCATCTTCGCGATTGGATCG
Organism: uncultured Acidobacteriaceae bacterium; assembly: GCA_963795905.1. Taxonomy (GTDB): domain Bacteria; phylum Acidobacteriota; class Terriglobia; order Bryobacterales; family Bryobacteraceae; genus Bog-105. The sequence goes on from CAWCJG010000011.1 coordinate 40,163, forward strand.
CTCGCTCTTGTTCTTCTTGGTTGCCGCAGCCGGAATATTTCTCTCACTCCGGTAGGAAAGAAAGACACGGCGCTCTTCATCGCCCGCCTCGTACAATGCAGGTACGGTGATCCCATGCGTACACAGTCGCCTGCGCCGACTCGCCTTCCCCAACTGAACACGTCTCTGCCGGGCCCCAAAGCCGCGGAGATCATCGCGCGTGACGCGCGCGTTCTGTCGCCCTCTTACACGCGGTGCTACCCGCTCGTCATCCAACGCGGCGAAGGCGCCATCGTCGAAGATGTGGACGGCAATCGCTTTCTCGACTTCAATGCCGGCATCGCTGTCGCTTCCACCGGACACGCCCACCCCGCCGTCGTGCGCGCCATTCAGGAGCAGTCCGCCCGCTTCCTGCACATGTCCGGTACCGACTTCTATTACGAAGGCATGGTGCAGCTCGCGGAGAAGCTGGCGGCACTTGTCCCTGGGCAAATCCCTCGCCGCGTCTACTTCGGTAACTCTGGCGCGGAAGCGATGGAAGCCGCCATCAAGATGGCGCGCTATCATACCGGCCGCGATAAGTTCATCGCCTTCTTCGGCGGCTTTCACGGCCGAACCATGGGAGCTCTTTCGCTCACCGGTAGCAAAATCGTCCAGCGCCGCCGTTTTGGCCCGCTGCTGCCGGTTTTCCACGCACCCTATCCAAATCAGTACCGTGCTCAGCCCGGCCAGTCGCCCGATGATTGCGCCGACGCTTCCATTCGCTTCATCGAGGAAACGCTCTTCAAGACCATCGTTCCGCCGGACGAAGTTGCTGGCATTGTGGTCGAACCCGTTCAGGGCGAAGGTGGTTATCTGATCCCGCCCGCCCATTTCCATCGCGAACTCCGGCGCCTTGCGGACCAGTACGGCATCCTGCTCATCCACGATGAAGTCCAATCCGGGATGGGCCGCACCGGGCGCATGTTCGCTTCCGAACACTTCGGGGTCATTCCCGATATCGTCACTATCGCGAAAGGCATCGCGAGTGGCATGCCTCTCTCGGCCACTGTCGCCCGCGCCGACCTCATGAACTGGCCGCCCGGCGCACACGCCTCCACCTTCGGCGGTAATCCGGTCTCAATCGCAGCCGCCCTTGCAACGATTGAACTGCTCGAAGGCGGATTGGTTCGGAACGCCGAAGAAATCGGCGCTTACATGCTGACAGCGCATGGCTTCCTGGCCCGACCGCTTCCGCTTCGTCGGCGAAGTACGCGGCCTCGGACTGATGGTCGGCGTAGAAATCGTCCGCGACCAGAAAACCCGTGAACGTGCGCCCGATCTGCGCGACCGGCTGGAATTCATGGCCTTTGAACGAGGTCTTCTCATCCTCGGCTGCGGCCCTAACTCGCTGCGCCTTTGTCCGCCCTTGATCGTCGACCGGCAGCAGGCAGACTTCGCCATGGACACCCTCGAAGATTGCTTGCGGACCCTGGAATCGTAGGTGTCCGCGAAAGCTCTCGCTGCACTTCCTGTCCTCGACGTAGGCTGCGGTCTCAACAAATTTCCCGGCGCGATTGGCCTCGATCGCAATCCGCGCACCCGCGCTGATGTCGTAGCCGACCTCGACCACTTCCCGTGGCCCCTCAAAGACAACTCCTTTCGCGAAATCCGCGCCACCCACGTCATCGAACATGTCGCCGATGTGGTTCGCACTATGGAAGAGTTCCATCGCCTGCTCGCCCCCGGGGGCCGGGTCATCATCGTGACGCCGCACTACACCGACTTCAGCTCCTTCTGCGATCCCACCCACCGCTGGCACCTGAACAGCTTTTCGCTGCGCTACTTCGGGGCCGATAACGCCGGCTACGGCTATTATTCGGAAACGAGATTTCGTGAGATTTCGACTCGTGTCAAGCTACTTGCTCTCTGGAGATATCTAGGATTCGAACTCGCCGTGAACGCTTCCAGGCGCGCACGCCGGTTCTGGGAGTTCTATCTTTGCTATCTCGTGCGGGGCAAGGTGATCGAATGGCAACTCGAAGCAGTGAAAGGCGGCTCAGCTTCGTCACTCCAAAACAGCTCTTTTGGAGAATGACAGATGCGGCGCGCCAACTTCGTCAAGCGCACGTCCTGAACGCTACCGTGGCCGTCGGCCGCAAAGGTGAGGACCTGGCGCATCGTTACCTCCAAAGTGCCGGATTCAAAGTGGTTGCTCGCAACTATCGACCGTCAGGCGGCGATTCGGAGGTGGACATCGTAGCCCGCGATGGCGCGACGACTGTCTTCGTTGAAGTCAAAACCCGCAGCACGGATGAATTCGGTGCACCTGACCGGGCCGTGGGCTCCGATAAACAGCAGCAAATCGTCCGCGCCGCCCGCGCCTATATAGCGCGAGCCGGCATTGGCTGGCATCAGGTTCGCTTCGATGTAGTGTCGATCGTACTCTCTGCGCCGCCCCGGATCGTCCACCATCAGGACGTCTTCTTCGCCGGCCGCACCCACTAAGTCAATTGCATAGCGGGCCCCGCAAGCCTGTGACGAAGCAGACCCTTCGATTTTTTCACGGCTCCTGGTCCAACCGGAACGCCACTACTGCATCTCCAACCGGCGACAAATCGGGAATCCCAAAGCCGCCGGCACTTACAACCACATACTGCTTCCCATCCGGACCGCGAAACGTCATCGGTACGCATTTCGCGCTTGACGGCAGATCACCCTTCCAAAGCTGCCGGCCCGTCTCGGTATCAAACGCATAAACCGCCGGATATAACGTTCCGGCTGCAAACACGACTCCTCCAGCGGTCGAAATCGGCCCACCCAACACCGCCGATCCCCATGCTGTCGGGGCATCCTTCCGGAGCTGTCCAAACGGTACCTCCCACTTCTTCTCCCCCGTCCTCGCAGAAATCGCAACCAACTCACCCCATGGTGGAGGCGTGCACGGCGTTCGCGACGGACTCATCAGAATGCGGCGCATCATCCCGTACGGCGTGCCCAATTGCGGCGCAAATTCCCAGTCGCCATCAATCTTTCGCCCGCGTGATTCGCGCAAGCTCTCATAGTCCTTGCGCTCGATCAGCCTCACTTCGGCTACTAAGTTATCGATGGGCAGAATGAGTAGCTGTCGCACCGGATCATAAGTCATTCCACCCCAGTTCTGACCGCCTACATTACCTGGAACCGCCAGCGTCCCCTGCAGCGAGGGCGGCGTAAAGATCCCCTCGTTCCGTAACTTACTGATCTCACTCCGGCACCACGCACGATCTTTATCCGTAACCCCAAACGCCTCATCTGCTGACAAATGCTGGCGCGCCACCGGGCCGGGCTTCAAGGGAAACGGCTGTGTGGCGGAAGCCTTCTCGCCCGGAACATCGCTCGCCGGAACGCGCTTCTCTTCCACCTTGAAGATCGGCTTACCTGTCACCCGATTCAACAGAAACAAATTCGCCGTCTTCGATCCGATCGCGATCGCCGGTATCGTCTTTCCGCCGGAATGCAAATCGAAAAGGATCGGCGGAGTCGCCACGTCGTAGTCCCACAAATCGTGATGCACCGTTTGGAAATGCCACACCACTTTGCCGGTCTCCGCTTGCAGTGCCACCACTGAATTCGCATACAGATCGTCGCCGGGCCGCTCGCCGCCATAGTAATCGGGACTCGGACTTCCTGTTGGCACATACACCAACTTCCGACCCGCATCGACCGCAATCACCGACCATGCGTTCGCAGCGCCGACGCGCGAAGCATCTTTGAGGAGTGGCTCCCAAGTCCATACCAGCTTCCCCGTCTTCGCCTCGTACGCGCGCACTTCTCCGCTGGGCTGATCCGCGCGCGTATTGTCGGCTACTGCCGATCCGACAATCACCAGGTCTCCTACCACGGCCGGCGGCGATGTCTCTTCATAAGCAGCAAACCAGTGCGGCGCAATCAACAATCCCTTACGTAGATCCACCGTTCCGCCATCGCCGAAGTCCTCGCACGGGGTGCCGGTCGCCGCGTCAAGGGCGATCAATCGCGCGTCAATCGTCGCTAGGAAAATCCGGCGCTTCCCGTCGCGACTCACCCACGTCGATACTCCGCGATTCGCAAAATCGCCATACCCCTTATCCTTCTGCACGTGCGCATCAAACACCCAAACGGATTTGCCCGTCACCGGATCTAGCGCAAATACTCGCCCCAGTGGAGTACTTACAAATAACTTTTCGTCCACATACAACGGCGTCGCTTCAAACTGGGTTGGTTTAGATCCGTCTTCCGGAACATACGCATCCCCCGTGTGAAACGTCCATGCCACCTTAAGCGAGCTTACATTTGAGCGACTGATCTCCGTCAAAGGTGAATACCGCATGCCGCCCGCATCGTGGCCATAGAACGGCCAATCACCGCGGTCCGCCCCGAACAGCAGGGCTGCCGCTACAAGAAAGCTACAAAGGGTTCGCCCCATTTCCGACATCCTCTCTAAGCACTATCACGCATTGTAGAAAACTCTTGTATGGCTGCATAAATGTCCCCGGTACTGTTCATGGCATGTAAGCTCGCCGCTAAGTTCCCTGGCAAAAACGAAATCATTTGCTTGGAAACAAGTTCCGAAACTCTGTCTTTATTTCGCAATCAGCGCCGTAACGCACAACTTGGCAACCCATGTGCATTCGCCCAGGCGTGATGACGATGTTGCGATATCTAATACTAAGTACGTTCTTTGTTGCTGCTATGTTCTGCGCACCTCGATCCTCATCGACGGATCCAGCGCCGCACCGCACTATTACTACTCACACTGGTTACGCTTCTTATTACGCAGAGAAGTTCGATGGCCGTAAAACCGCAAATGGCGAGCGCTTCAGTAATGCGCAATACACGGCGGCCTCGAAGGAGTTACCGCTCGGTTCTCGTGTTCGTGTAACAAATCCGCAAACGCATCGCAGTGTGGTGGTCCGAATCAACGATCGTGGCCCGTACGTGCCAGGCCGCCTGATCGACCTCAGCCGTCGCGCCGCAGCCGACCTGGGCATGCTTCGCATTGGAGTCGCCATGGTCCGCATTACGATCCTCGGTTAGCCGGCAAGGTGGCGCCTAGCCCGCGCGGCACGTTCTCACTCAACCTTATCGAGTTCACAGCGTACGATCGCGCTCGTGAACTCACGCGTCAACTTGTTATGTGCGAAGCGCAGCCGGCGGATTGGCACCGCCTCCAGCCGTTTCACCCGGAATGGACTTGAGGCGATCAGTTGCTCAAAACGGGCGATCGTCATCTGATTCAACCCGCCCTCGACTTCTGTGAACCGGGTTGCCCCATCGGACTTGAAATCGGAGCGCCATCGAATCAGTGCTTGCTCCGTGAATAGCAGGTGAGCCCAGGGAAACACCGAAAACAAATGTCCGCCGGAAGGATGCAACCAAGGCGGTCCGAAACTGATCAACACGCGGCCGCCCGGCCTCAGGAATTCATACATTCGCCTCAGAACTTGGTCTGGCTGTGAAAAATGTTCGAAGGCATCGATTGAAATAGCCGCGTCAGCATCGCGGATTGTAGGTGCGGAAGTGAAATGACATACAGAACCGACGCCAGACTGCTCAGCCAGTGCCCGCGCTTTTGACAGGACGCTCTCTCGGATATCGATGCCGACGACTCGTCTGGCGCCGGACAGCGCCAGGTCAACCGCCTCGCGCCCCTCGCCGCATCCAACGTCGACTACAACACTCTCTTTCAAAGATTCAAGGGCGTCGCTGCCGAGGAGAGTCCTCAAACGCGAATCAGGACGCGTGGTCGGCGGAGATCCCCCTGCGTCTTCATTCCGTGGCGCAAACCACCTATGCAAGATCGCGTATTCGCAGTCGCTGGCGATAGACATGGCTTTTGTACTTTCGAGAACCCAATCAAACGGGTTCTGCATACTCGGCGATTTCGCAGTTCGCATTCTACCCCGAAGGACCGGAGCGCCAACCCTGCCCCCGTGGCGCGACACCCTTGACAGAGCTGCCGAGATGTCTGATTATTAAGACGACTGGGTATGGCAAGAACCGACACTCTGCAAGGCGCCCTTGATTTGCTCGTCCTGAAAGTTCTGTCCAAGCGGCCGAAGTTGCATGGGTACGCCATCATGACCGCCGTCCAGGCAATCTCCGAAGACGTGCTGCGCATCGAGGAAGGTTCGTTGTATCCGGCGCTGCATCGGATGGAAGAAGCGGGCTGGATTCGCGCGGAATGGGTCATCAAAGAAAACGGCCGCCGCGCGCGCATTTATGAGATCGCGCCCGCAGGACGCATACAACTCGAGTCCGAAGAAGCTCGGTGGGAAACGGTTACATCAGCTATCAACCGGGTGCTGAGGATGGCCTGACATGTCTTACCGGTCTCGCTTCATAAACACCTTTCGCCGTGATCGTGTGTTGGCCGAGATCGACGAGGAATTGCAGGCACATTTGGACGAAGCGGCACAACACGGAAGAGATAGTGCAGACCTGCGCCGGGAGTTCGGTTCGACTCTGCGATTGCGCGAACAGAGTGCCGACCTTCGTTTGACGGGTTGGCTCGATTCGGTACGCGCCGACGTCATTTTCGCCTCGCGACAAATTCGTAAGAACCCGGCCATCAGCGCCACTGCCATTCTCTCGCTCGGCCTGGCCATGGGCGCGTGCGCCTCCGCATTCCGCATCATCGACGCCCTTCTGTTGCGCCCCTTGCCAGTACGCGACCCCGGTAGTCTCTCTGTGCTGACTTACCCGTTTCGCGACGGAACCGGCAACACGAATTCCGGCGAATGGTTTGACTATCCGCAATTCCGTTTTCTGCTTTCTAACGCCACGGACGTAGCGAATCTGACCGCCATTTCAATGCCGCAACCGCACGATTTACAACTCACGAGAGGCGGACATGGCGAGCGCTCCTTCATGCAGTACGTCTCGGGGTGGATGTTCCAGAATTTCGGCTTGCAGCCGGCAGCGGGCAGGCTGCTTACACCGGCTGACGATCGCGTTCCCGGACGCGATGCTGTCGCCGTGCTTTCTTACGATTACTGGAGTCGCCGCTTTGCGCGTGATCCCGCTGTCGTCGGCAGGCAATTTTTCTACAGCACGGATGTGTACCAGATAATCGGCGTTGCGCCGCGCGGATTCACCGGAACCGACCCCGGCGCCGTGACCGACGTTTTTGTGCCGACGATGATGAACCGTCAGGCCATCGATAATCCGCATTGGGGCTGGTTCCGGATCTGGGTACGCCCCCGGCCCGGGACGCCGATGGAAGCCGTGCGGCAAAAATTGCAAGCCGCGCTTTACGCGTGGCGATTACGGGACGCCAAGCAATTTCCTTCTCCCGCGAATGCTGCAGAAGCCGCCGCGCTGCACGATTACCTCAATGCGAGGGCTTCACTCGCGCCCGCTGCCGCCGGGTTTTCCGGTTTGCAGAACGACTACCGTCGTGCACTCTTTGCTTTGGCTGCGCTGGTTGTCGCGCTTCTGCTCATTGCATGCGCCAACATGGCCAACATGATGACTGCGCGGGCCGCCGCGCGTGCTCGCGAGATGGCATTGCGCGTTTCCATCGGAGCAGGGCGAGCGCGTCTCATCAGCCTCGTCATCACCGAGAGTTTGCTCATTGGGCTCGCTGCCTGCGCATTGGGCATTGTATTCGCTTGGTGGTCTGCACCGGTAATCGTCTCGTCTATCAGTCCTCCTGATGAGCCGATCCGCCTGATCCTGCCCGCGGACCTGCGCTTCTATCTCGTTTTGCATCGTCATGACGCTTGGAGTGACGCTGCTGTTCGGCTTGATGCCGGCTCTGCGCGCTTCCGCAGTAAAGCCGATGAACACGTTGCGAGGTGAAAAATTGATGTCACGCCGTCGCACGATGAACCTGCTGATCGCCGCCCAAGTCGCACTCTGCTTTCTCGTGCAGATTCTGGCCGGCCTCTTTGTCGCGACCTTCCTGCATTTGTCTCACCAGCCCACGGGCTTCCTGGCGGACGGTGTGCTGGCCCTCGAAACCGCCACGCAATATAACCGTCCCGCGAGTCACTGGCAGGCTGCGGTGGAACAGCTTCGATCGACTCCGGGCGTCACATCGGCCGCCGTAAGCGAGTGGGCTCCTATGACTGGAAATGTCGCGACCGGCGCTTTCCTTGTGAATGGAAGCCGTCACGGCAACGAGGAGCCATATATTTTGGCCGTATCACCCGGATGGTTCAATACCATGCGCATCCCGCTACTTGCCGGGCGCGATTTCCGCGTGCGCGAAGCGATCATTCATCCGGCGGTCGTGAACGTAGCCTTCGCCCGGCATTATTTTAACGGCGAAAATCCAGTCGGGCGCACCTTCCAGAATGCGGATAACAAACACATTTCGTACACGGTGATTGGCTATGTGGCCGATTCACGCTACGCAGGTATGCGCGAGCCGCTGCAGGCCAATCATCTTCACCGATTTCGAGCAGGACGCAATGAATAAGGATTGGGCCACTTTTATGGTTCGCACTCAGGGGCGTGACGCCGCAAGAATCGCGCCGTTCTTGCGCAAGACGATTCGCCGCGCGTGCAAGGAATTCGGCGTGGTCAGCGTTATACCCGAATCCGAAATTGTTGCTCAAAACATCATTCGCGAACGGCTGTTCGCAGGCTTGGCCATTTTTTTCGGCGCTTTTTCCCTCATCCTATCGGGCATCGGACTGTACGGGGTCTTAGCTACTCGGTTCTGCAGCAGCGCCGGGATCTCAGCATCCGCATTGCGCTTGGCGCTCGCGCAAAGGAGATCGTGCGCCGCGTTGCTGGCGACGTTTCGCTCATGCTCTTTGTGGGATCGACGGTTGGCATTATCGGCGGACTGTTCGCGCAGCGATATGTGTCGGCATTGCTGTTCCAGGTTTCGGCAGCCGATCCAACCGTGGTCTCGAGCGTAGGAGCGGCACTGGCGTCCGTCTCAGTCGTGGCGCTGTTGCCCGCAATCCTGCGCGCCCTCAGGATCGATCCCGCCGTCACTCTGCGTGCGGACTGATGGCCGATGAATTTACAACATCAACTGCCCGCCGTTCACTTCGATCGTTTCGCCGGTAATGTAGCTTGCCGCATTCGAGGCGAGAAACGCGATCGCGGTCGCTACTTCAGCCGAATTTCCAACGCGCCCCATTGGGATCGCCGCCACAAAATTCCGCATCATCTCTGGCGTCGAAAAGACTTCGTGAAAGGGCGTATCGATCACGCCCGGCGATACCGCATTCACGCGAACTCCGTGCTGTGCGAACTCCTTCGCCAGGCCTTTCGTAAATGTGATCAGGCCACCTTTGGCCGTGGCATAGGCACTCGCCCCGGGTCCACCGCCATTCCGGCCGGCAATCGAAACAATGTTGACGATAGATCCCTTCTTTCTTTGGACCATCGACCGCGCGACCAGCCGCGAGCACGTCATTACACTCCGCAGATTCAGGTGCATTACCTCGTCCCATAACTCCTCGGTCATCTCACTGACCCTCGCTCGCTTCAGCAGTGAGCCGGCGTTATTAACGAGGATGTCGATCGGCCCCAGTGCCGCTTCGGTCCGGCTTACGAGATCCTCGATCTCCTGCGTTTTGCGCACGTCTGCCTTCACTGCCAGCCCTCGTGCACCCGCTTTCTCGATGTTGTTGAGGACTTCTTCGGCGCCCCGCTCGTTCTGGTGATACGAGATAGCTGTTGACCCGCCCAGCTCCGCAAACAGTTCCGCCGTTGCTGCGCCGATGCCGGAGGACGCTCCAGTAATCAGCGCCACCTTACCTGTAAGATCTAAGATGTTCTTCATCCCAATTCAGGATCTCAATACCACTGCAGCGAGTGTTCTGTCGCAGGCGGTCCTTCGGCTCGCACCGGGCTTGGTTTGCAAATCCAACAGATCCAATCCCCGAGGGCACTCTCGCGCTCCGGCGTAAACTGGGACGGCACGTCTTCGCTAACGAAGCCGGACAAAACCAGCACACCATCCGGCCGTGCGATGCGGTTTACATCATAGGCAATCCGGTCCAGCACTTTGGGTGTGATGTTCGCAAGAACGATGTCCGCGGTCTGTGATGCAATGCCGTCCGCCGATCCCACGAAAACGCAGTCCCGCAATTCATCGGGAATCGCATTCAGAAACACGGGATCGATATCGCACGCGACGACCCGGGCCGCGCCTAACAGCAGCGCCGCTTTGGAAAGAATCCCGGAGCCGCAGCCGACGTCAGCGACCGTCATGCCTGGGCGAAGCACGCGCTCGAGCTCGCCGAGTATCAACTGCGTCGTCTCGTGCCGACCTGTTCCGAACGCGCTCCCGGCATCGATTTCCAGCCGCAACCGGCCTTGCGGTGTTGGCTGATCGCAGTTCTTTTGGACGATAAAGAATCGCTCTCCGGCAAGGATGGGCTCGACCGGTGAGTTGTCGGTCGTAACAGTAAGTTCCGCTTCCTGTCTGATATCTGCGATGCGATAACGCCTGGAAAGGCGTTCCACTTCAGTTTCGTCCGCAAAGAACGCACGCAATCCTTGTTCTTCTTCGACACAACCTACAGTTCCGAGTTCCATCACATCGGCCAGCACAAACCCGCGCTCTTCCTCGGATGTCAGAATCAGGACCGAGATCACATCCTCACGTTACTGCATCTGCGGTTCGCTAAGCTGACGGCAGTGCCCGCCGACACTCCGGCTCCTGACCGCGTCGCCGCGCGAGCCCTCGCGCTTGCTGCCGTATGCTGTCGCGGACTGATCGAACAGGACGCCGCCGAGCCCGGCGCGGAAGCATTGCGGATTAACGTGCTGAACTGGCTCGAGGCAGTCGGCATCCAGGGAGAGATCGAACCGCGAGAATTCGAGTTGCTGCTGACACCTCTTGGCAAACTCGATCTCAAGGGCGCTATGGACGCGGGATGGCGATCCGAAGGCATGATTGTCCTGGGGTGGGCCCTGAACGAAACACCCCTCCCGGCAATCCAGGAGCAGTGTGAACCGATCGACTGCGCCAATCGACTGGGCTTTCTAGCGGAGCTACAGAACACCTGCCTCCGCAATCCAGCCCTCCGCCCTTCTGACGAGATCGAGTCATTCGCAAAGACTTACCTGACGTTGCATTGGCGACTTCGTACGGGCAGGCGAGAAATTGATCTGCCGGACTGCGTGGCGCGTTGTAACTGGGGACCGCTTCAGCTAGACGGCCTCGAAATCCTCCACCGCGATCTCGCCATCTACGGCGTAGCGCTAAATGATCTTCCCGAGGAGCAATTTCGCGAGCTCATCAGCATTACCCAGGAACGCCATCAGGCTCTGAATTGGCTCCTCGGCTACGAGCGCATCTATTCGCAGGTCACAACGGATACTTGAGTGGCGCTCGCGGCATTCACCGCCCCCGCCGCGCGTCCCGGTGATTCTCTTTGACAGTAAACCCGGCTTTTTTCAACCGCTTGTAAATCTCGTGCGCGATCATCACGGAACGATGTTGCCCGCCCGTGCACCCGAACGAGATCGTCAAATAACTCTTGCCTTCCCGGATGTAATGGGGCAAAAGATAAACCAGCAGGTCTGAAATCCGGTTAATGAACTCGGTCGTTTGCGGATAAGAGCGGATGAAACGAGCCACCTTGGGATGTTTGCCCGTGAGCGGCTTAAATTCGGGAATGTAGTTCGGATTCGGCAGAAAGCGCACATCGAATACAAGATCGCTCTCAGGCGGCACGCCATGGCGAAACCCGAAGCTGTTGACGTGCACCACGATCTCTTTCACCGACTGATGATCGCGGAACTTCGCCGAGATCAACCCCCGCAGTTCATGCACATTCAGCTTCGATGTATCGATGTGCAGATCCGCCAGGGCGGCGATCGGAGCCAATAAATCACGCTCATCCTGCAAGCTCGTCATCACGCTTTCCTCGGACCCGAGCGGGTGCGGCCGGCGCGTTTCACTGAAGCGTCTGCGCAGCACCTCATCTTCTGCATCCAAGAAGAGCAGCGTGCATCGCAGCCGCTTCTTCAACTCGCGATAAAGCTCGGGGAATTGCGAAAGAGCTTCGCCCTTCGCGTATGTCGATGATCAGCGCCGCCCGTCGCTTCGTCTTCGAATCATGCGTGAGATCGGCAAACTTGGGCAGCAGCGTAATCGGAAGGTTGTCGACCGCGTAGAAGCCCGAGGTCTTCGAAGGCCCGGATGGCCGTCTGTTTGCCGGAGCCGCTCATGCCGGTGATGATGACCAGATCCGCTTGCGGCCGCTTCATGCGACAGGCAGTTCGGGTTCGATCGTCAGGATGGGCCTTTGCTTTGGACATACGCGGTAGCGGGCGCTCCGGACGCGACCGAGAGTGGCGTCCGGAACACGAGATGTAGCGGCAGATCTCCTCTCTACGATTGAATCAAGTCGAAATTGCCGTCGGCCCGTCGTACCAGAACGGATAGGCAGTTCTGGTCGGCGTCGCGGTAAACCATGTAAGGATCGCTGCCCTCCATTTCGATGAGAGCTTCATCAACCGTCATCGGCTTGCGGCCGTCTTGCGGATCAACGCGAAAGATCCGAGGCTTCTTCGCTGCTGTCCCATTCGCGGGCGCGGCTGGCCGCAGCGGCGCCGTTCCGCCGCCGCGGGCCTGGTCCCAATTCTCTTTCGAATCGCGCACCGACTTCGGATCGCGGTGCGTGTCTCGCCACCGGTCACGCAGCTTCAGGATCTGCGCCTCCAGTCTTCTCGATTGCCTGGCACACCGCCGTCTCGAGATCGGCATCCGATCCTTCGGCGATCACATTATGGTCATAGAACTTGATCTCGATGCAGATGTTGTGCAGATGGCGCACGACTCGGTGCGTGATGTGAGCCTCGCGCTCGCCGCGCTGCTCAATATGCTTGCTCAACTTGGAGAGTTTGCCCTCGATCTTCTTCTTCGAGCTCAGGCGTGAACTCTTTGGTCTTTCCGGAATAGATGAGCTTCATGGTTGGCCTCTGACCGCGGGTCCGGAAGGCCGGGCCCGCCTTCAAATAGCGCCCAGGCGTAAACCCTAGGCGCGAACTCTTCGCTGATGGGTAGACGGAATTTTCATGTCCTCCCGATACTTCGCGACTGTTCTTCGGGTGACCTGAATGCCTTCCGCCTGCAGACGGGCGGTGATCTGCTCGTCAGTGAGCGGCTGGGAAGGAGATTCGTCTTCGATCATCTTCTTCACCCTGCGCTTCACGATCAGAAGCGGTGTCGCGCTGCCCGACGGCCCCTGCACCGCTTCCGAGAAGAAATATCGCAATTCAAAAACGCCCTGCGGCGTGTGCGCGTACTTGTTGGCGACCGCTCGGCTGACGGTCGAAGGATGAACCCCGATCTCCTCGGCTACCTCCTTGATCATCATGGGCCGGAGCAGGTCGATTCCGCGCTCCAGAAAATCGGTTTGCCGCCGGACAATCGACTGGCACACCCGCATAATCGTTTGTTTCCGCTGCTCGATGTTCTTGATCAACTGCAGCGCCGACGCGTAGCGCTCCTTTGACGTAGTTGCGTACGTCCTTGTTCGGCTCCTGCTCGCGATCGATCATCCGCTTGTATTCGCCGTTCAGTCGCAGTTGCGGCACATCGTCGTCATTCAGCGAGATCAGGTAATCTTCGCCATCTTTGGTGATGTAAACGTCGGGCTCGACCGGACGCGCACCCGAACTCGAGTAACGGAGCCCGGGAGCTGGATCCAAATGCCGGATCACATTCACCGCAATCTGAACATGCTCTAGGGGCCGGCCCATCGTCTTGGCGAGCTGCGAATATTGGCGCGTTTCGAGCAGCTTCAGATGGTCCTGTACAATCTTCCACGCTACCCCGTCGCGGCACCCGCGCGCGTCCAGTTGCAGCAGCAGACATTCCTGCAGGTGCGTGGCGCCTACGCCCGTCGGATCAAGCGTTTGTACGGCTTTCAGTCCAGCGCGCACATCCTCCATCCGTAGTGCCTCAGAGACCGCGATCTCTTCCAGCGGTGTAGTCAGATACCCGCTCTCTTCCAGATTCCCGATAATGCACTTCGCGGCATCCCGCACGCGCTCCGGCAGAATCATCACGCTGAGCTGCGAGTTCAGATGGTCGGTCAAGCGTCAGCGGGGATGACAAGAAACGTTTCAAAGGAAGGTTTCTCGATGGACTCGCCCGCCGGACTCTTGAATCCCGGGTCGAGGTAATCGTCGAAAAAGCTGCCGAAATCGATTTCTTCGAACGGATCGGCTGCTTGCGATACCTGCTCCTCCGCAGGTGCTGCCGCAGGCGCCTCGTCGGCATCCACCGCAGCCGGAAAATCCTTCAGTGTTCTGAAGGATTGCCTGGTCCGCCGGCTCTGCCGCGCGTTCGCGCTCCAGCAGCGAATGCACTTCTTCTGGCGTGAGTTCTTCGGTCCCGTCCTTCGCCTCTTCGAGCACCGGATTCTCGGCAATCTCGTTGATGATCATGTCCTTCAGTTCCAGCCGGTTCAACTGAAGAACCGTGACCATCTGGACAAGGCCCGGCGTCAGAATCTGCTTCTGCTGAACACCGAGATGCAGTCTCTGACCGAGCGAACTCATCGGCTTCAGTTTATCATCGGAATGGCGATTCGACCCCGCTGAATATCGTCGGATTTTCCCGATTTTCCAGCAACTTCCGTTGTATCTGTCGGTAGATGAGCCTCGCTCAGTCGTGCCGCAGGGCCGTGCTCGGGTCCACTTTCAGGACCCGGCGCGACGGGATCCAGCAGGCCAGAAGCGTGATACCGCACAGAAAGAGCGGCACGCAAGTGAATGTCAGCAGATCGTGATTCGGCAGGCCGTACAGGAAGCTGGCCAGGAATTTGGAGGAAGTCCATGCGGCCAGAAGGCCCGGAACCAGCGCCACAATGGCGAGCGTCATTCCCTGGCGGATCACAAGCCGTTGTACTTCACCCGCCCTCGCTCCAATCGCCAGCCGGATTCCGATTTCGCGGGTTCGCCGGCCCACCCAATGGCTGATCACGCCATACAGCCCGACTGACGCCAAACCGAGTCCAACAAGGCCGAATATCCCAAACAGCGCGCCCGCGAGCCGCGGAAGAAAGAGCGCGTCCTTCAAATGCTCTTCCATCGTCTTCCCATTGAAAATGGCAAGTGCCGGAGCCACCGAGTGAATCTTCCCACGGACCTCATTCACCACCGTGCTTGGGTCGCCCGCAAACCGGACCAGTACTGTGTAGCCCGACATGGACGGATCGGCGCCAATGTCCTGCGCGAGAGAGCGGTACAGCACAGGCCTCAAATCTTCACCCAACGTCCGCGATTTCGTGTTTTTCACCACGCCGATGATCTCGTAAACGCGATCGCCATCCTGGACGTGTTGGCCAATCGGGTTCTCATTGCGGAAAAATCGCTGAGTGAAAATTTGGTTCACGACGGCCGTTCTTGGTTGCGTTGACCTCTCAGTCTCGAACATGCGCCCTGCCACCCGCTCAATTCCCATGGTCGAAAAATATCCGGGACTCGCCATGTACAGGTCAACGGTCGAGTTTTCAGGTTGAGTTGACTTACCCACCACCGAAAAACCGTCGCTGCGATGACCACCATTCAGTGGAACGGCGTCCGTATAAGCGGCCGAGATAACTCCAGGCAGCCGGGCCATCTGCTCTTGCAGTTCGCGAAGCAACTGAACGGTGCCGGCGGCGCTGTAACCGTTCAGTCGAGGATCAATCGACATCATGAGTAGACCCCGCGAGCGGAATCCGATGTTGATCTGGGAAGCATTCCGCAAGCTGTGCAGGAACAGGCCTGTGGCGCAAAGCAATATAACGGACATTGAGATTTGCGAAACAACAATAATGTTGCGAAGACTCCACATTCTGCCGGTTTCTGTGAGCCTCTGTTGCGCGCCCAAGCGGCCGCGAGTCAAAGGACGCAGGATCGACCAGGCGGGCGTTGCGCCAAACAGCACGCCCGCGAATACGCTCAGGCAGAAGGCATACAGAAGGACGGCCCCATTTACGCGAACCGAGAGATCCAGCGGAACTGGAGCCGCCAGCCGGAATACCGCGAGTGCATACGTGGCCCACACCGAGAGCGCGACGCCAACGACGCCCCCTCCAAGGGAGAGTATGATGCTCTCCGTCAACATCTGCCAAAGGAGATGCAGCCGTGTGGCGCCCAATGCTAGCCTGATCGCGATCTCTTGGTGCCGGCTATTGGCCTGAGCTACAGACAAGTTCACGACGTTGGCACAGGCAATACAGAGAACAAGCAGCGTGACCATCAACAGAGTACTCAGAAAAACAATGATGGTGGTCCGGTCTCGCGGAGGCAGCGAACCCGCTTGCTCGATTCGGAATCCGGTGTCCCGATCCATAGCCGGTACTGACTGCGGGTACGCCGTAGCGAAGCGATTGCCTAAGACTCGTAGCTCGGCGACGGCCTGCGCCGTCGTCACACCGGGCGCCAGACGGCCTGCAACAGCCAGCCAATGATAATCGCGAGACGTGAGGTTCGCCGTGTTTGGCAGAAGCTGATCGATTTCCTCGAGGGGCGCCCAGAACTGAGCATCCAAAATAATGTCGAGCCCGCGAAACCCGGGCGGGGCGACACCCACCACCGTAAACGGATGGCCCGAAAGGCGCACGGATTTACCTATCAGATTAGGGTCCGCGCCAAACCGCCGCCGCCACAAACGATCGCTGATCACCACCGTTGGAATGTGCTCTTCTTCCGCAGTAAAGCCGCGGCCAATTTCCATTCGCAGCGATGCGACATCGAAGAAGTTCGCCGTTACAGCTTGCCCCCAAACGCGTTCGGGCTCGCCCGTGCCCTCAATCGACGCCGGCAGCAAATCATAATAGGCCGCGACCCCGGAAAACGATTTGGCTTGTTCCCGAACGTCCTGGTAAATCGGCCAACTAAAGTTATTGCAGCATTGGTTCTGGCCTTGCGTTGTGTGGACCGCCATGAGTCGCGCCGGATCTCCCACGGGCGGATGTTGCAGCACAAACCGGCTGACAACCGAGAATATTGTCGCGTTCGCGCCGATGCCTACACCGAGAGTTAGCATCGTCACCAGAGCAAAGCCAGGTGCTTTACGCATTCTCCGGAACGTGTACTGCAGATTGCGAATAATCGAATCGACCATCGAGCCCGTCCGGTTATCGCGAACCTGCTCCTTCACGCTTTCTGGATGGCCGAACTTCAGTCGAGCCAATCGCTGCGCCTCGGCGTCCGGCATTCCTTCTCCGATGTAGCGGTCAACAATGGTTTCATAGAACGCCTTCACCTCATCATTAAGCTCCGTTTCAACGCTGCTCCTGTGAAGGAGTAGGTTCAGGAATGCGCGAACACGCGACAGAACGACCATCTAGCTCTCCTCTGCCAGGGCGCGGTTCATGGCTGTGAACACGGTCTTCCAATTGCGCTTCTGTTCAATCAGTTGAGCGCGCCCGGAGGCAGTCAGTTTGTAAACTTTCACTCTGCGCCCGGATTCGGATTCCGTCCATTCACCCGTCAGATAGCCCTTGTCGGTGAGCCGGTGCAGTGCGGGGAACAGCGAACCGGGGCCGATCACAAACACCCCGCGTGTCACCTGTTCGATCCTCTCGCCAATGGCGACTCCGTGAAGCGGACCTAACTCAAGCGTGCGTAAGACCAGCAGATCCAGAGTGCCCGGCAGAAGATCGGAAGGCTTAGTCATGCGACTATACTATCGACTGTCGATATCGATTGTCAATAGAGCATTCCAATGTTAGACTCAGCCGCATGGCCGTGCTGGACTGGCTGCTCGATTCCGATCCCGCCATCCGGTGGCAGGTATTGCGCGATCTTGTCCGCGCGCCTGCGGAGGTCGTCGCTGCCGAGCGGGCGCGGGTAGCAACCGAGGGCTGGGGCGCGAGACTTCTCGCTCTGCAGGGCGAAGACGGGTTGTGGGCAGGCGGCGCGTGTTTTCCGGCGAGGAACTTCGACCGGCCGAACGAGAACGATGGCCAGCCCTGGACCTCTACGCTGCCCACCCTTCAATTGCTATATGACTTTGGAATCGATCCGGGCTCGGAACGTGTTCGCCGGGGGATAGCGCTGGTCCGAGCACATTGCCGCTGGGAGCACGCAGGACAGCCATTCTTCAGTGGTGAGGTCGAGCCGTGTATCAACGGCAGGACGGTCACATTGGGCGTTTACTTCGGCCAGAACGTGGACGGTGTGTTAGCCCGTTTGCTAAGTGAGCAACTTGATGACGGCGGCTGGAACTGCGAGGCCGAGAACGGTTCCATCCGCTCGTCGTTCGCGACCACGATTAACGTCCTCGAAGGGCTGTTGGCATACGAACGGGCCATCGGTGGCTCAGCCGAATTGATCGCCGCACGGTGCCGGGCCGAAGAGTATCTCCTCGAACGCAGACTGTTCCGACGGAAAAGCACCGGCGAAATTGTCCAACCTGCGTGGCTGCAATTCTCGTTTCCGGCCCGCTGGCACTACGACGTGCTGCGTGCCCTCGAATACTTCCGATCGGCCGGCGATGCACCTGATTCGCGGATTGAGCAGGCGATCGAATTGCTCCGATCCAAGCGGCAACCCGACGGAACCTGGCTGCTGGAGAACACGCATCCGGGCGACATCCACTTTCCACTTGAGGACGGCGACAACCGGCGGAGCCGCTGGAACACCTTGCGGGCGTTGCGCGTCCTCGACTGGTACCAGCAGTCCGCTAGTTGAGCCGTTCAGACCCGCCGGTTTTGCAGTGCGGCCAAATACCGTGGAGTTTATGCGCCCGCAGGGTGTTCCAGCCGCTCAAGCGCTTCTTTCCGGCCCGTCTCGCAATCCGCTGCCCGATTGTGTTAGAAGCCGCCGTGCGCCGATACGCTCGGTGTTGTGAGGCTTCTTATAGGAACGATTCGCACCTCCGAGTTACCTTCGAGTGAATCGCGTGCGGATCCCTTCGAACGACTGAGAATAGTGCGCTACGCTAGGCCAAGCGCAGGTAGAATCACGTCGGTGAGATACAAGGCGAAGGTCGATTGGTTTATAGGACTGGGCATCCTCATCGGTCTGGTACTTCCGATAATCGTCGCTATCCAAGCAAAAACGATATGGCCTTACGGAATAGCAGCAGCACCTTGGGCTCTCGTTTTTGGCTTCTGTTATCCCCAACGATATGAATTGGGCGCCACTGCGTTGGTCATCAGAGCTGGTTTGCTACACGCGTGATTCCGTATACCGCCATCGAGAGCGCAACTAACTCGACAGAGTCTCGCAGTGCCCTCGCGTTGTCGCTTGATCGTATCCTGATCCTCTCGGCGCAAACGGAGGTGCTCATCGCTCCCAAAAATAAGCAGGCGTTCTTCCGGGACCAGGCGGCAAAAACACCACACTTGAGTTGGTCCGGTTCGGATTTAGTTACGAGGTTCAATTGAACCACGGGGCACGATGTCAGCTTATGAATAGATTCCCTCGCGAGTGTATCCGGACGACAGTGGCGCCCTTCTTTAATGCCCCGAACGGCCCACCACGGCTGATGGCGTGGTCCTTCAGGACGCGTGCAGTCTGAATCTGTTCCGCATTCGTGAAGCCCGGATTTATGTTGCGTCCAGGCTCAAATGTTCGTTATCTCAGCCCTGCGCTGACCAGCAGCACCAAAGGCATGGCAAGTTGCGCGATGACGAGAACACTCCTCAAAGAGACCACCAGTGCGCCGAGCCATGATACGTTCACACGATGGCGAGCGCACGGAAGGAGACGTTGTGTGAGCGGTTGTTGGCGGTAGTAGAAAGCCAGCCGGATCGGACGGCAATTGCGGATTCGTCTGGCGCCTGCTTGAGCTACGCGAAGCTGGTACGGGAAGCCGGATCCGTTGCTAACTGGCTCGCGGAGACACGCGTTCTCGAGACCAACATCGGTCTCTTCCTCCCGGCTAGCGTGGGTGCGGCGATCGCCAACTACGGCATTACGCTGGCGGGCAAGGTGGCAGTCAATCTTAATTTTACGAGCGGAATCCAGAACTGCCGGATCGCTGCCGAGGTGTGCGAGTTGAGAACAATTCTCACCTCGCGCTCCTTTATTACGAAATTGGGGATCGAGGCTCCGGCCGCGGCCGTGTTTCTGGAAGACGTTCCGAAAAGCGCGGCGAGTTTACCGCATGCGGCGATCACTCCGGACTCAAGCGCGTGCATTCTATTTTCAAGTGGCAGCACCGGCATTCCGAAGGGCATTGAACTGACGCACTGGAACATCCTGGCAAATACGGATGGGTTGGCCTCGCGAATTCCGCTGGCGCCGGATGACTGCGCGTTGGGTGTGCTGCCGTTCTTCCATTCCTTTGGATATACGTTCGCATTGTGGTTCCCGGTTTTGCATGGACTTCGCGCGGCCTACCACGGGAACCCCACCGATTGCAGAATTATCGGCGATCTGGCGAAAAGACACGCCGCCACCTTCTTTTTCTCGACCCCCACATTTTGCCAGCAGTACGTGAGAAAGATTGAGCCGCCGCAATTCGCCTCGCTGCGATACGTGATTGTGGGCGCGGAGAAGTTGCGCGAGTCCGTAGCGCGGGATTTCCGTTCGCACTTTGCGATCGATTTGCTGGCCGGCTATGGATGCACGGAATTGGGACCGGGAGTGGCGATCAACTCGCCCGCGGAATCGAAACGGGGCAGTGTCGGCCGGCCGCTGAAAGATATCGAGATCCGCATCGCAGACGTGGACACCCTTAAGCCGCTTCCAGTGGGGCAGCCGGGAATGATCCTGGTGAATGGACCCAGCCGAATGCCCGGATACTACCGCGCGCCGGAAATGACGCGGGATGCGATTCGAGACGGGTTTTATGTGACCGGGGATATCGGCTATGTCGACGAGGACGGATTTTTGTATGTAGCGGATCGCTTGGCGCGTTTCAGCAAAATAGCAGGCGAGATGGCGCCGCATCTTCCGATCGAGGAGGCGATCGCAGATTTAACTTCCTCGTTCGTTACAGGCGTCGCGGATGACTGGCGCGGTGAACGGCTGGTCTTGCTCTATACAAATGCGGAGACTACGCCGGAAGCGCTCCATGAGCGGCTGTACAAAGCAGCCCTTCCGCCGCTGTGGATTCCAAAGAAGGAGGATATGCACCACGTGGATGCAATTCCGGTGCTGGCGACGGGAAAGGTGGATTTACAACGGGCGCGAAAGATGGCCGTGGAAGCTGCGAGTTGAGCGCAACGGTTGGTCAATACCGCTCCCGCGCGTACCTTGGCGATATTTCCTTACACGAGCACACGTTGAACGACTGCCACCAGTTGCTCGGGGCGGAATGGCTTCACGATCCATCCGGTCGCGCCAGGCTGATTTTGCTTCCTGCTTCTTGTCTGCTTGAGACTCGGTTGTCAGCACGACGATAGGCACATACTTGTTCGCTGACCCTCCCCGAACCTGCTTGATCAGTTCGAGTCCTCCCATATTCGGCATGTTCAAATCCGTGATGATCAACCGAATGTTGGCAGTCAACTTTGTAAGGGCATCGCGGCCGTCTACGGCCTCGAGCGTGTCGTCGCCGGCGTCCCTGAGAGCGAATGACACAACCTGGCGTACGCTCGCGGAATCGTCAACCGTCAAAATGGTGTGAGACATTCCGTTCCTTCCTAATTGTTTAAAATCCAGTCGTTAAAACAGTTCGATGTTGTCATCGAACTCCTTCGCCGCAGAGGGCTCAGGTGCGTCCATTACCGTCGCTGCGGGGGTCTTCGAAGCGAAAATCTCGTCGTGAATCTCGCGTTCGGACTGCATCGTGTACTGCTGCTTCAATGCGTCTAGATGGCTCTGATCTATGGCGCTGGGATCAACGCCGGCCTGCTTTTGAATGTCTCGCAGAATAGCGCAGCAGTTGACTGCGGCTGCCTCGAAAATCCGGCCCGCGGAAAAACCGCTTCTCAGTTCATCCACTTCCGTCGAGAGCCGTGCAGCGCTTGACGTCAGTTCCCTGGTACGTACTTCCGATTCTTGCTCTACGCCGTGCAACTCATCGAGTTGCGATCGGAATCGCAGGATGAGCAGTTCCCCATCGGCGGCTTCGGACCCTTTGGAGTTCCGAGTTGCGTTGTGAAATATCTGTGAGATGGAGCCGATAGAACGATCCGCCGCACTCGAGGATTTTTCGCAATCAGCTAATAGTCCGTGCATGGCGGCGGCAATCGCATTGAGAGGCTCGCCCGGGACGCCAATATGAGCGGCGTTGATGGCAGCGTTGATCGCCAACCAGCGAAGCTGTAATTCCACGCGATGAATCTCTGCGGCGGAGGTGGTCAGGTTGTGGAGCGTTTCCTCTAATCCGGAAAATGCCTTTGTGGTGTCCGATTCGAGATGGGCGCGATCCGCCGACGCGCTTCTGATCGCTCGGAAGCAGTCTTCCATTTGCGCGAGAAACGAGCCTTCAGAAGTTGCCGGTGAGCCGAGGAGATTTGCACTCTCGGCCACCATCCGGCCGATACGCGACGCGATCTCCTCAAGATCGCGATCCATGCGGGACACCGCACTTGCAAACGCACGCGAAGCGTTCTCCAGCTGGGCTGTTTGCAAGTGAACGAGCGCGAGGGTCTTGTCGATGGGATCGTTTGCGTCGCCGAGTTGGCGCAGGCTGTCTACTACGTGCTCCACCTGCTGCCGCGTAATGTCATGAGTCTGAAGGGCCGTGACCAGATCACTAATCGATTTCGCGATTGCGGCTGATTCGGAAGCAAGCCGGAGAGCGCCCTGGGCGCTTTTCTCCTGCTGCGCCTGAAATTCGTTCAGGCCCTGAGTCGCAGTTACAAGCAGCGAATCTAAAGCGTGACGGGAGCGTTCATCGAAACTCGCCACATCCTTTAGCGCAGCTTCAATGCGCCTCTCTAGCATCGTGGTTCCGTTCAGGATGTGTTGGACTCGGCTACGAATTCCTTCGCCTGCGACTCTGAACTCATCCGCCAGATTGCCGAGGTCGAGGCCCGCGGCGCCAAGGTGCGCCGTCTCGATTCGCGCCAAGGCAGCCATGACCTGGAACGAAGGGCCAACCTGCTCGAAAGTAGATAAGTTCTGCTGAATTTCCGCGACGGCCTGTCGCATTCCGCCTAAATCTCTCGCGGCAGCGGCATCGCGTTCTCTCTCAGCGCTGCCCTGTGTAACAGCCGACAACGCCAGGGACAGGTCACGCCCCCTGCCGCCTGAAAATGACTCCTCGATCGCTTTAGCTGCCGTAGAAATTCCTCTTGCAGCGGCGACGAAGCTGGACAGTTTCGCGCCGATCGCTAGAAAATCGGCTTCGGTGGAATGGTTGACCTGAGCAAGTTCCGAAACTGCGGCTTGCAGTTTATTGCTCTGATTGGAAACCGAAGCTGCCTTAGCAATCGAGGCTCGCGCGAACCAGCGATTCAGCCAAGGCCGCCGCGCGCGTGGCATGAGGAAGGTTTTCGGGAGACTCAACATACGTCAGTTCGTTCTCCTGACAACTTCGGGCGCAATTTTTCCCAACGGAAGCACTTGCGCTACGGCGGCGAGCTTGATGGCCTCGGCGGGCATTCCGAAAACGACGCATGTGGCCTCGTCCTGCGCGATCGTGTACGCTCCGGCATTTCGCATTTCCAGCATGCCCTGCGCGCCGTCATCGCCCATGCCGGTCATAATGACGCCGAGAACGTTTTGGCCGCCATAGCGTGCGGCGGAACGAAACAGAACGTCTACCGAAGGCCGATGGCGGCACACCAGAGGGCCGTCCCGGAGCTCGACGAAATAGCGGGCGCCGCTGCGTTTCAGCAGCGCATGCCGATTTCCGGGCGCGATGAGCGCTTGTCCTCGAATCACCGAATCGTTGTTCTGCGCTTCCTTGACGGAGATCTTACACGTCGCATTCAAACGTTCGGCAAAACGGGCCGTAAAGTGTTCCGGCATGTGCTGCACGATGACGATGGCAGGCGCATCGAGCGGCATCGCCTCGAGAAATTCACGAAGTGCTTCCGTTCCTCCGGTGGAGGCGCCAACCACCACGATTCGTCCGTCGTCTGTATCATCGCTCGGGAACCCGGCGGCGGCATAATGGCGTCGGCCGTGAGTTTCGGGCTTACCTGCATGACTGCGCGGCGCCGGTTCGTATTGCGCAGACGAGCCTGCGCCGCCGATTTGACAACGTCGCAGATCTGAACACGCGACTCTTCGAAAAATTCCTTTGTGCCCATCTTCGGCTTGGTGATGATCTCGACGGCGCCCTTTTGTAGGGCGGCCAGCGCGGTATCGGAATTCCCTTCCGTGAGCGTCGAGCAGATCACCACCGGGATCGGATGCTGCTCCATGATCTTCTCGAGGAACGTCAGCCCGTCCATACGGGGCATCTCAACGTCGAGCGTCATAACGTCAGGCACACGGCGCCTGATGTGTTCGACTGCGGCGTAGGGGTCGCAAGCAACTCCCATGACTTCGATCTCCGGGTCGCTTTCAAGAATCTGCTTCAGGCTCTGGCGGACAGAAGCCGAATCGTCGACTACCAATACCTGTATTTTTCGTGCTACCGGCGAAGTTTTTCCGATCAAGTGGGATTGCTCCGTTTCTGGAAGATGGAAACACCGACTTGCTCTACTGGAATACTCAAGCCCGTCAGAGATTCGGAGTGGCCGATGAAGAGGTACCCGCCCGGTGCCAGATTGCGACAGAGCTTTTGAACGACCGCTTCCTGCGTCGGTCTGTCGAAGTAGATCATCACGTTCCGAAAGAAGATCGCTTGGAACAGGTCTCGGACATGGTAGTCCTCATCCATGAAGTTCAACCGGTGGAAGCTGATCTTTTGCCGGAGCTGGGGAACGACCCGCACCGACCCGGCGGGCTGTTGACGGCTCCGGAGCAGGTAGCGCGCGCGGAATTCGTTCGGAACCGGAGCGATCTGCGCTTCATCATAGACGCCCGCCCGAGCGCATTCCAACACCCGCGTGGACACGTCCGTCGCCAGAATGGCAAAGTCCGATTCCGGAAAGAACCTCCGGTGCTCACTCAACAACATTGCCAGCGTGTATGGCTCCTGACCGGAGGAGCAACCGGCCGACCAGACATTGATGATGTGCCTCCGTCCATTTTCCGCGCGACTGACGGCCGGCAGAACTGATTTCATGAGATAGTCAAAGTGCTGCGACTCGCGGAAGAAATCGGTTTTGTTCGTCGTGACTGCGTCGATAAAATGAACACGCTCTTCGGAATCGGCGCCATGATTCAGGAAGTGTTCGGCGTATTCATCCACTGAACCCAGCCCCAGATCGTGAGCACGCCGGAGCAGACGGTTTTCGACTAGGGCGATCTTGGTGTCCGGCATTTTGATGCCGAGTTCACGGGTGATGAACCCGGCTAGCCGGTTGAAGCGCGCCGACGAAAGCTGCTTCAGTTCCATTGGAATCGCCTATTTCCCGTCGCGATATGCCGAGAAGTCTGAGTCCATCTCGTCCGCGCCGCCGTTATTGGAACCCAACTGAATGGAGGTTCCGGATGATTCGATGGCGTGGTGAAGACTGGTGAAGGATCCCCCTGTGCGATGGCCATCTCCAGCGGGGCGAGTGTTGCGCTTGAACGAGCCGGCCTTTTTCTTTTGAGTTGGATGGCCCTGCCGTTCCATGTCCAACTTGAAGAAAGCGATCGCGGTTTGCAGAATCTCGGCTTGACCGGCCAACTCTTCGGCGGTGCTCGCCATCTCTTCCGAGGCCGAGGCGTTTTGCTGGATTACCTGATCCAACTGCTGAATGGCCTTATTCACCTGGCCCGCGCCGGTACTCTGTTCCGCGCTAGCGGCGGCAATTTCGCGAACCAGTTCGGCTGTTTTCCGAATGTCCGGCACTAGCTTTTCGAGCAGTTGTCCTGCCCCTTCGGCGATCTGAACACCCGCGCTGGTCAGCCTACTGATTTCGGCTGCCGCGGTCTGGCTGCGCTCCGCCAGCTTTCGCACTTCGGACGCAACGACCGCGAAGCCCTTGCCATGTTCGCCCGCGCGGGCTGCTTCTACAGCCGCATTCAGGGCGAGCAGGTCCGTCTTGCGTGCGATCTCCTCAATGATGTTGATTTTTTCCGCGATTTCCTTCA
Source organism: uncultured Acidobacteriaceae bacterium (assembly GCA_963795905.1). Classification (GTDB taxonomy): domain Bacteria; phylum Acidobacteriota; class Terriglobia; order Bryobacterales; family Bryobacteraceae; genus Bog-105. The sequence goes on from CAWCJG010000011.1 coordinate 66,098, forward strand.
TCGCGTTCACAGTCTTTTCGACCGCAACACCGCTCGACTTGGCATCTTCCGCTGCTTTCGATGCAATTTTGTCCGTCTGCCGCGCGTTATCGGCATTTTGAGCGACGCTCGATGCCATTTCTTCCATGGCCGACGTGCTCTCTTCCGCAGCGGCCGCTTGCTCGGACGCGCCTTGCGACAATTCTTGCGCGGTGGAACTCATCTGCTCGCTTCCGCCCGCGACGTTGTTCGCCGACACCGAAACCGATCCGACCGTCTTGCGAAGGTTGTCGATCATCGTATTTAGTGCGCGCAGCATTTTGCCAACTTCATCGCTTGAGTTCACCTCGGCTTTGCGCATCAGATCGCCTTCGGACACCTTTTCAATCAATCCAACGGCTGCCGCGATCGGATGCGTAATGCTCCTGACGACAAAGATGGAGATGCAGATAGCGACCAGGATGGCGAGTACGATACCGATGAGAATGCCGGTCTGTGCGCTGCTGCCGGCGTCCATGATCGCCTGACCGCTCTTATCGCCGTTCTCTTTATTAAATGCGACCTCGGCGTCGACGGCGTCCGTGTACTTCTTGTACATCGGATCCAGGCGTGAGTTGAAGACGTCGCTCGCTTCCTTGTTCTTCAGATCGGTGCTTAACCTGAGCACGTCCTCAAGCGCGCCGACAAAGTTTGCGCGGGTACTCTTCACTGTTTCGAAGAGTTCCCGATCCTTGCTGGAGGAGATCGTTTTCTCGTACTCGTTGAGCTGCCGGGTGATTTGATTGCGCAGGTCTTCGATTTTCGTCTGCGCCCTCGCCTTAGCGTCCCTGTCGCCTGCCAGGATGTGCTCTAAGACCAGGCCGCGATTCAAAGTCGAGCTGTTTTGTATCTGGCCGATGGTATACAGCCCAGGCAAAGAATCTGTCGCGATCGATTTCGCGCTCTGGTTAATAACATTCACCCGGCTGAACGCAAATGTGCCGAGCGCTGCCGCTATAAGAATTACCGCCGCGAACCCGGCCGCGATTCTGGTTCCGATCTTCCAATTTTTCATTTACTGCTCCAAGTTATTGACGATGCTCGGCCGCTCAGGCTGCCGGTTCTGCGACGCTGTCGTTTACCATCGCAAGTTCCTCTGAGGAAAACACTGCGTTCACGTCGAGGATGATGATGAACTCGTCGCCGCGCCGGCCCATTCCCTGAATGAACTCGGTCCTCCATCGCATCGCAATTCGGGGCGGCGGATTGATATTCGCCGGCTCCAGTTCAATCACTTCATGAACGCTGTCGGCGATTCCGCCTAGCACTGTGCCTTCGCCATCGAGCTCCAATTCCATCACCACAATGCGCGAATGCACCGTGTCCGCCGTTCGCGGTAGACCAAAGCGCAGCCGCAGGTCAACGACGGGAATCGCCTTTCCGCGGACATTCACGACGCCGCGCATATAGTCCGGCGCTGTGGGCACGCGGGTGATGTGCATCACCTCGAGCACCTCACGGACCCGGTTGACATCAATTGCAAAGAGCTCGTCTCCCAGCTTGAACGTCATGTACTGACACGTCTCGGTAATCATCGTTTTCTACTACTTCCTTATCGTCGGGTTTTGCTGTTTTTCTCCCCGATGGCTAGCCTTTGAACGGTCCGAAATCGCTGTCATGCGCATCCCCGCTACCGGTATTCACGCCGAGTTCAATGCTCGCGCCGCCGGAAATGGCATGATTCATTTGCAAAAGGCCGCGCGAAACAGACGAGCGCTTCGCGGCGGCTGATTTATCCCTACCTGGTTTCCGCACCGGTTGGCTACGATCGCCATCGACCCTGAAGAAAGCGATGGAGGTTTGCAGAATCTCTGCCTGGGAAGCCAATTCTTCCGCTGTGCTCGCCATCTCCTCCGATGCCGAAGCGTTTTGCTGAATGATCTGATCAAGCTGCTGCATCGCCTTGTTGACCTGGGCTGCGCCCGTGCTTTGCTCGGCGCTGGAAGCGGCTATCTCGCGAACCAGTTCGGCCGTTTTTCGAATGTCGGGAACAAGCTTTCCCAATAGCTCGCCGGCACCTTCGGCAACCTGAACGCCCGTCGCGGTCAAGCGACTGATCTCGGCCGCCGCGGTCTGGCTTCGTTCAGCCAGTTTTCGGACTTCTGAAGCGACTACTGCGAAGCCTTTGCCATGCTCGCCCGCGCGTGCCGCCTCGACGGCAGCGTTTAAGGCGAGCAGGTCGGTTTTACGCGCGATCTCTTCGATGATGTTGATCTTTTCCGCGATTTCCTTCATCGCGGAGACGGTCTTCTCTACCGCGGCGCCACTCGACTTCGCGTCCTCAGCCGCTTGGGAGGCGATCCTTTCCGTCTGCCTGGCGTTGTCGGCATTCTGCGTCACGCTGGACGCCATTTCTTCCATCGCCGAGGTGCTCTCTTCTGCCGCGGCGGCTTGTTCAGCGGCTCCTTGTGAAAGCTGCTGCGCGGTGCCGTTCATCTGTTCGCTTCCACTCGCGACGTTATTCGCCGACTCGGTGACAGCCTCAACTGTCTTCCGCAGCTTTTCGACCATCGTGACGAGCGCATTGCCCAGCGTGTCCTTATCGGATGCGGCCTGCAGCCGGACCGTCAGGTCACCCTCGGAAATCTTTTTAGAGACGTCGGCAGTTTTGCGCAGCTTGTCTACCATAGCGATCAGGGCATGCCCAAGCGTGTCCTTGTCTGATAACGCCTTGGGTTCGGCGGTCAGGTCTCCAGCCGAAATCTTCGAAGCCACGTCTGCAGCGCCTTTGAGGTTCGACACCATGTCGTTCATCGCGGTAAGGATCTGGCCAACTTCTTCGGTCGTCGTTACCTCGACCGTTTGGCTCACATCGCCTTTTCTGACCTGCGCTATAAGGTGCAAAGCAATTCCGAGCGGACGGGTGATACTGCGCACAATAAAGACCGCAAGACAAACGCCGAGTAGGATCGAAATGGCGATGCAGGCAAGGACTCCTGTGTGGGCACTGCTGACAGCGCCATTTACAGCGTTTACCGCCTCCTGCCCGAGTTGTTGATTGAACGCTACTTCCTTGTCAACGGCCTCAATGTACTTGCCCTCCTGTGCGGCCAATTGGGTACGGGCCATCTCGAGGGCCCGGTGATTTGCCTCCGGCGTTCCCGCCCGGCTGACGCTTAGGACTTGCTCGCCGAAAGCCCAGAACGCCTGCCTGGCAGCGTTTAGCTCTCCGAGCAGTTCGCGGTCCTTGTCGTTGGATATCAGTTCCTTCTCATACTTGGCTAACAAGTTTGAGTTCTGTGTTCGGTTTTCCGTGATTCTTTGCTCGATGGCGCTCATCTCCGCTTTGTCGGTCGAGACGATGTGCTGAAACAGCAGCCCCATGTTGTTCTGAGCGTTTGCTTTGACCTCTTCCATTAACGTGATGCTTGGAAGTGTGTTGCCGGAAACATCCGCCGATCTTGCCGCGAGGGTGTTTACCTGAATGTATGCGAACACCCCAAGCAGGGCGGAGACAGTAATCAGTGCCCCGAATCCCACGCTGATACGTGTCCCGATTTTCCAATTTTTCATGACGTGCCTTCCTTGTTGCGATTGTTGGGGTGAACGATCACGCGGCGCTTAGCCGGCCGAGAGCCTTCTGGCTCTGCTGATCCTCGAAGCGGATGATCGCGGGAATATCTAAAATGAGTGCCACCCGGCCGTCGCCCATCACCGTGGACCCGGAGACAACTTCCATGCGGCGGAAAAAGCACCCAAGCGACTGAATCACCGTTTGATGTGTACCGAGAACGCGTTCCACCACTAATCCGACTCGCTGGTTTTCGTGCTGGACGATCACGATCTTTTCTGTCTCGGCGATGTCGCCGCCCAGTTCAAAGCTTTGCCGCAAATCGATGTATGGCACGAGCACCCCGCGTACGGGAATGATGTTGCGCCCATTGCCGCGCAGCCGGTCCGCGCGATGAAGTTCCACATTTTCCATGACGGCAGTCATCGGGATAATGAATTGATGAGTGCCGATTTCGACTAACAGACCTTCGATGATGGCAAGAGTGAGCGGCAGGGTGAGCGTGATCTTTGTTCCCTTACCGGGTTGGCTCGCCAGGACGAGAGATCCATGAAGAGCATCGATCTGCTTTTTGACAACGTCCATTCCAACGCCGCGTCCGGAGACGTTGGTGATTGCCGCCGCGGTCGAGAAGCCCGGCAGCAAAATGAGACTCAGGAGGTCTTTTTCGCTGAGCGTGGCATCGGCGGAGATGAGACCGCGCTCCACTGCTCTGGCGCGAATGGCATCGCGATTCAGTCCGCGCCCGTCATCCTCGATGGTCACGACAACGCCGGATCCAGTGTGCTCCGCACGTAACTTGATGGTGCCGCGCCGCGGCTTTCCATGCGACAAACGCACATCAGCGGGCTCGATTCCGTGATCGATGCTGTTTCGAAGGAGATGTACGAGCGGTTCCGCGAGCTGATCGAGAATGCTCTTGTCCAGCTCCGTTTCTTCTCCCTCTGTGGTCAAATCCAGTTCTTTCCCGAGTTCGGTCGAGAGATCGTGCACCAGGCGCCGGAAACGCCCGAAGATGCTCCCAATCTGCATCATGCGGATGCCCAGAACATCGTCCCGAAGTTCGGCTACCAACCGTTCAATCTCTTCGACCGGCAATGCCAATTCCGGGGAATCTAGGCGCGATGCGACCTGAGCGAGACGAGCCTGATTCGTGACCAGTTCGCCTACGAGCGCGACCAGCCGATCGAGTTTCGCAGCAGCCACTCTCACGCTTGATTCTTTCTGCTGAGGCTTTCGCGAGACGGGCGGCGCTGGAGCCTGCGGTTGCTGCACAACTGATGGCTTCGGCGTGTCTTCTGTGCCGGTGGCTAGCTGGTTGCTCGAACTGATGTCAGCGCTGATGTCAACGCCGCTGTCATCCGTCCGGCTGATGTCAATCCGGCTGCCATCCTCGACGAAAATGAAGACGTCCCGAATGGCATCGCGATCCGAAGCCGTGCGCAGCGTGATCGTCCACGACAGATAACATTGGTCAAACTGTATTTCGTCGAGGCACGGGATGTCTTCGACGTGCGCGCGAATCTCGCAGGGTCCCAAACGTGCCAGGTCGCGAAGTAGTGCTACCGGATTCCCGCCGCACACGAAAAGATCGGGCGCTGGCTTGAATTCGATGTTCCAAGTAAACTCCTGCCCCGCTGCTTCTTCAGAAACAGGTTCGACGCAAGCCGATGCGACCTGCGGCAGTTGAATGTCCGGAGCCACAGAGCAGTAGCCCTGGATGGTTTCGACCAGCTTCGCCGTCTCATCGGACGACCCGCCCTGCCCTGAAAGCAACTCACCGATGTGATCTTTCGCGGCGAGCAGCAGCGGCGTCAGACTCGGATCCAGCGGAACACGGCCGGACCGCACCAGGTCGAGGGTCGTCTCAACGTGATGTGTGAACGCCGCAACCCGATCGAATCCGAACATCGCGCCCGAACCCTTGATCGTGTGAAAAGCGCGGAATAGCCGGTCAATATCATCGCCCGAACTGTTCTCGCCACCGATCGCCAGCGCTGCTGCCTCGATCTCGATTAGCAGATCTTCGGCTTCCTGCAGAAAAGTGTCAGCGGGGTTATTCATGGGCGCCTTCGAGTGCAAATTCGTCAAGGCAGAGTCCCAGGTGGGCGGCCTTGTCCTGAATCTCCAGGGCGGCCTCTCGGACGGCAAATTGCTTTCCGAACTTCTGAGCTTGTTTCTTTGCTGCGTACAGCATTTGCAGGCCAGCCGCATCGCACCCCGTGACGTCCGACAAGTCAAGGATTGTCTGCGTGTGCTCGCGCAAGTGATCAGCGATCATGCGGCCCAGCTCAGCGGCGCTGCTAACATCGAGAGATCCTCTGTAGGCCAGCGTCTCGTCCGGTTCGTCAACTTCGAGATGCATGTGTACTTCGAGAAACCCCAATGAAGGGGTGGTGAGGCTGATTCCTTCGTCTCTCGGACGCACGATAGGATCTGCCTGGAGCCAGCAATCCGGAAAATTACTGGGCTTCGGCCTTGACTTAGAAGAAACTCGGCATCGATTCTGCTAAGCGCACCGAGGGTTATTTGCTGGAAGAAAATCCCATTGCAATTCGGTAGCGCTCTTCGACTTCAGTCGCTTTTGCCTCTTCGCCTTCGCTGCGATACGACGAAACCAAAAGGGAAACAGCTTTTTGCAACAGCGGATCGAGAGAGACGGCATTATCGAGGTGGCGAATGGCTTCCGGTCTCTCATTAGCTGCAATCAGCGCCGTTGCGAGGTTTACTTCGTAAGGGGCGTAACCCGGACGCAATGCAAGCGCTTGCCGGAAGCATTTTGTTGCCTCGCCCGACTCTTTCGCCGTCAACAGAATGGTGCCTAAAGCCGTGAGCACGTCGGGGTCTTGCCGTGACTGCTGCCCCAATCGGTCGAGCATCTTGTAGCCTTGGATCACTTGCCCCGGCACGTGGTTCTGGAACCCAAGAGTCACTAGCGCTAACGCGAGATTGCGGTCGCGCAGCGCCGTCGCGGGCTCTCGCCACGCATGTATTTCGCTCGAAGCAATTTCCGTTTGCTGGGCTGGTCTCCGGCTGATCCGATGATCCGTGAACGCCGTATGGCCGCCGTCCTTTGCGGGTCTGCGTACCATATGACAGCCAATACAATCTGCGAGCGCGGCATGCTGTGCGTTCAAGGTCGATTCGTGGCAAGTGAGACAACGCGCGCGGAAATACTCGACCGGTTGCTCCGGCCGGACGTGCGGGTCGTGGCAACTGCCGCACCAAAGCCGATCGCCGCTGCGCCGCTTGCACACACTGAGCGCCAACTGTTCTGCCTGGCTGATCACCTTAACCTGCCGTCATTGTTGCTTCCCGCAACGTAGATCGTGAAGTTATCCTCCAGACGCTCGCCAGGGATGAAATCGGTGATGTGGCGTCCCGGATTCGGAACGCGAGTTTCGCCGCTAAGGTGACATTGCTCGCAGATACTGTCTCGCGCGGGTGCAGCAAGCTTGGCCGGGTTGATGATAGTTCCGGGAATCGGATTCTTGAGGTGCGCTTCGCTGTTGCCATGGCACTTGGCGCAAGTGATCGCCATATTCCGGAAGGGGGGATTTGCGTAAGAATTTAAAGTGTTCTGTAGCGGCTTTGGTTCTCCAGAGTGACAGGCCAGACACTCCGCCGTAACAGGACGCGTGAAATCGGGCGCGGGATCGTCCTCATATCCGGGCGCCACGTCCCACTGCCGTTTTGCAGAGTAAAACGAGAGCGGAGACTGGAACAGATCACTCCCAACTTGCTGCAAGGTACCCGAATGCATGAGCGCCGGAACCGATTCTGTATCTGAAGATGAGTGACTCGGTCACACCAGAGCGATTTAAGGTCTGCCGCAGGCCGGACACATCCGATTCGACTGTGAACTTGGTGTGAGATAGCGCATGTTCGAACGTGCCTGAGGGCTCGCTGCCAGTTACTAGAGTCAGGGAATGCGCCATCGCCGTTTGCGCGTAGCCGGCCGATTCTGCAGCATGACAGCGAGCGCAGACTTGGCCAAACGTGGGTATTGCGCTCAACGCGACCAGCCCTGCCAGTTTCCAACGCAAGCCCACTAGCGTATCAAATCAAGTCGGCTCGCAAACTCTTGAAAAATCAGTTGCAACTAAAGGTTTACGCGAAATATACTACTTGCCATCAGCATACGTTGCTGAACGTGCGTCCACACACGGCCGTATGAGGGGAAATGATTACTCAATCAAGCGGTAAGCTCAAACAAACAATACTGAACACGGGGATTGCGATGGCCCTGCTCATCGCGCTTGCAGGCCTGACCGTGCCCGTCTTCGGGCAGGTTCTTCAAGGAATCGGGGGTACAGTCACCGACGCTACCGGTGCTGTAGTTCCAAACGCCACGGTAACGGCGACCAATGATGCCACAGGGGTTTCAAAAACATTGGTCACCAGTTCGGCTGGCACTTATCAGTTCAACGATTTGATTCCGGGGATCTACACCGTGAAGATGGAAGCGTCCGGCTTCGAGACTTCAGTTCACTCGGGGGTAGGCGTTTCGGTAGCCAGAATTTCAACCGTTGACACAACATTGCAGACCGGCCAGACGCAGCAAACAGTGAACGTGACCGAGAACGTTATCGCTCTCGACACAACCCAGCCGGAGTTGGGCACCACGCTCGAAAACAAAGTCGTCCAGGAGCTGCCGAATGAGATCAGCGGCGGCCGTGGGCGTCAGATCGATAACTTTATCTTCCTGGCGCCTGGTGTAACCGGCAGTACATTCAGCCATCGCATCAATGGCGGAGTCGACTTTGAAAGTGAGGTCGTCTTCAACGGTGTTCCTATGGCGCAATCGGAAACGCAGGGCTTTCAAACGATTTGGAACCCGCCGTTCGAACTCGTAAATCAGTACGATGTCTTACGATCGTCGTTTTCGGCTCAGTATGGTTTGGCCCAGGGGGTTGTGACATACAACACGAAGTCGGGTACGAACTCACTGCACGGCGACGGATTTGAAATCATTCGTAATGACTACTTCGACGCGAAGGGCGCCTACAATACGTCCGTACCGGTAGATCGCGAAAATAATTACGGCTTTACGGTGGACGGCCCGGTCTTCTTACCGAAACTGTACGACGGCAGAAACCGGACGTTCTTCACGCTCGTGATGGAGTGGTACCGGCAGAATCAAACGGACACGCAATTCATGTCTCTGCCCACGGCGCAGGAGCTCCAAGGCAATTTCAGCGGCGTCGCCCACATCTGGAACCCAGCGAGCGGTAGCTGCACGGCAAACGGTAACAAGCCCGGAAGCGAGTTCATCGGCGACATTATCCCGACAGCCTGCTTCAGTGCTTCATCGATGCAGTTGCTGAAGTATCTGCCGACTCCGGCATTATCTGGACTGGTGAACAACCAACAGTCTTTCCGGGGCGTGATTCCGACGCGCCAAAATCCGTGGGGCTTCACCATCGACCACAATATCAACGACAAGCAGTCCATCCACTGGACCGAATGGCGCGACAAGCAGACCTCGTACGGTACCGAAACCGGAGCTTACTTCCAGACGAGCAGTCCGCTAACGAGTAACACGTATAACCCGGATCTCGGAAGTGTATTCATCCTGAACTATGCTTATACGATTAATCCCCGTCTGGTTATGACGTTAGGCGCAAGCTGGCTGGGCGAACTGAATGACCAGCTCAGCCAGCGTACAACGTCTTCGGCGATCAATTTCGGACCGGACCCGTTCGCGCCACAGCTTGCCGAACTCAACTTCAGCGGTCCGAACAGTCCAACGCAGCTCGGTTCGCCCTGGATCGAGTCGGTCAACCGGAAGCTCGGCGTCGTGCTCGAAAACAACTGGCAATGGATCTCCGGCAAGCATACGTTCAACATCGGCGGGGAGGTCAGGCGCACGTATCAGGACGACAACGAGTGCCAGAAATGCGCGGGCATATTCGGTTTCAGCAATACGCAAACGGCTGATCCGAATAATCTCAGCAAAACGGGCAACTCTTTCGCGAGTTTCCTGCTCGGGACCGTGGACAACGCGCAGCGCATCGGATCCCAGGAAGAGCGGCTTCGCAACAAGGACTTTTCGGTATATGTCCAGGACGACATCAAATGGAGTCCGCGGTTCACACTGAATCTCGGCGTGCGTTGGGACATCATGGTGCCGTTCACAGCCGTCGGCAACTATATCGTCTACTTTGATTCGACCATTCCTGATCCCGCCGCGGGTGGGCGGCTTGGCGCGGCGACAAAATTCGGGAACTGCGCTGGCTGCGCAGGGGTTGATCGGGCCGCCATTCACTGGGGGCATATCAGCCCGCGGTTCGGATACTCATACGAGCTGAACAATAAAACGGTGCTTCAAGGCGGCTTCTCGATGAACTACCTTGATGGCGGCGCCTATGAATATGGGACGAGCAAAGTCGCCGTGAATTACGGTAACTTGCTACTCGGATCCTATTCGGCTGCGTCCACCGGTTCCACCGCGGCCGGTTTCGGGTCTTGGGACAGCAACGTGCTCCCCGATCCTTCACCGATCGCCTTCAGTCCCGGACTGGGCACCGGAACCTTCATCAATGCTTTCGATCCCAAGAACGACGGCATCGCCCCATACGATCTGGTTTGGAATATCGGCGTCCAGCGCGAGTTGCCGGGCGACATGTTCTTTTCCGCAGCGTACGCCGGCAACCGTGCAAATCATCTCCCATCGCAATTGAACCCGATCAACCAGATCTCGCCCGCCTACCTCGCTCAGTACGGCAGCTTGTTAGGCCAACCTTATGCGACGGTCGGTCCTCAGCTCGGAGTGCCGCTGCCGTTCCCGAACTTCCTCACAGTGGAGCCTGGTGCGACGCTGTTACAGGCGCTTCGCCCATATCCGCAATTCACGGGCAGTGACGGCGGGATCTTCAACAATTTCGACATGACTGGGGCGTCGCTCTACAATGCGCTCCAACTCACATTGGAAAAGCGGTACACGAACGGACTCAGCTTTCTTGTCTCGTACAATCTTTCCCGGATGATGTCGAACACAAACTCCGGGTTTAGTTCATTCGCAAATTTGGCGCTGAACAAGAACAACCAGGAATCCGAATGGTCTGTAGACAACAACGATCAGACCCACATGATCAACATCGCCGGCACATATCAACTTCCGTTTGGAAAAGGGCGTACTTACATGAATCGGGGCGGCGTCGCCGATTTCGTGCTTGGGGGCTGGCAAATCAGTCCTTTACTGTCCTATGCTAGCGGCACACCCCTTTGGAGTGGCACCGGCGGATCGGTATTTGTCCCTGGCGACCCGCTTGGAAACGGGTGCGCACCCTGTAACCGGGCGAACGTTGTATCGAGCAACAACATGATGTTCTCCTACGGGAATGTCTACAAGGGGCTTCCGGTCATCAATGCTGCTGATTTTTCGGACCCCGGTGCTTGGACGCTCGGCACCGCTCCCCGGGTTATGGGCACCTTAAGAAACCCGTGGCAGCTCAATGAAAATATCGCCTTGGCGAAATACTTCCCCATCGGCGAGAAAGTCAAGCTGAAGTTGGAAATCGAGTACTTCAATGCCCTCAACCGGGTTGTATTCGGGAGTCCGGATTTGGGATTGGAGGATAGTAACTTCGGCAAGGTAGTGAACAGCCAAAATAATACGCCAAGGCAGGGGCAGGCCTTCCTTGGCATTAACTGGTGAGGTAACTCAAGTCCTGCCATTTCGGGGCTGCGGAGCATATCCGCAGCCCTTTCTTATTGCTCGCCGACAGAATGGGTGGCGCCGAGCGCGCGATACCTATCTATCTCTTGCTGTGCTTTGGCGGTCCGGCCCATGCGTTCGTAGAGTTGTGCCAATGCAAAGTGCGTGGGGGCATAGTCCGGCGCTAACTGTACACTCTTCTCCAATTCCCTTTGCGCATCCGTAAGCTGACCCAATTTGAAGTATGCCTTGCCGAGCTGTCTATGAACCCGCACGTCGGCAGGTGCGAGTTGCAAGGCGCTGCGTAGAAACGGGACGGCTTCGGTGGCCCGGTCAGTCGTGACGAGAAGGGCGCCCAAGTCCAGATACGGCCCTTCATCCCGGACCGCCGACGCTGCTTCCCACCCGATCGCTGTCTTGTAGGCGGCGATCGCTTCCTCATTCTTTCCCAACCCTTCGAGCGAGAGTCCGAGATTGTCTTCGGCTTTGACGCTCTTCGGCTGAGATACAAGGCACTGCTCAAAAACTTTCACTGCTTCGTCGAATCGGTTCTCGTTATACTTCGTACGCCCAAGGTAGTAAAGAACCTGCCAGTTCCCCGGATCCATTTCGAGAGACTTAGCGAACCACTTATCCGCATCGGCGTAGTCATGCAACAGAACATAGTCATCGCCGACAACCTCCAGATCGCGAGCGCTCGGTGTGTGATATTGGGCGCCCTCGGTGTAAGCGGCCAGCGAGTTCTTCGCCTCTCGCCTTTCAAACAAGAGGTAGCCGAGAAGAAAGTACCCGCTGGAGGAGTTCTTGTGTAGTTCCAGATACCGGCGCACAATCTGCTCGGCGCTATCTAAGTTGCCCTTCTCAACGAGTGATCGCGCTTCGCTCAGAGGATCGTCTGAACTCGAGTGGGCGCCCGTCAACTCCCTGAATCGGGCCTGCTCCGCTTCCGCTTGGTTTCGGAACCCGAGTTTGCTGTAGTCTTCCGCGAGTAGAAAGTGGCCGGCGGCATTTTCGGGTTCCAAGTGACAGGCCTGCTCCAATTCCGGGCGCGCTTTTCCTAGTTCACCGATCTGGAGATACGCCTTGCCTAGTTCCCGGTGCACGGTCGCATTGTTCGGGTCGGATGCTGCCGCGGACACCAGATACTGGACCGCTTCATGGGCTTGATTCTCCTCGATGAGCAGCGTGCCGAGCGCCAGATACGGCTCGGGATCCTTCTGCAATGACTTGTCCGATGAGGCAACCGCCGTGCGATAGGCTGCCAAGGCATCTTGCAGGTGGCCCATTTGCTCATAGGTTTGCCCGAGATACAATCGGGCCTTCACATCACCTGGTTGAACGCTTAGGGACTGAGTGAAATACTCGACAGCTTGGTCGAATTGCCTCTCGTTGTATTTGGCTCGCCCAAGGAGATACAGCGCGAGTCCACTCTTGTTTCCGGACTCAACGGATCGTGTAAGCCAGGTATCCGCCGATCTGTAGTCTTCGAGAAGGAAGTAATCGCATCCCATCACCTCGAACTCAGGCGCCCCGAGCGGCTGGGTATGTGCGCTCGCAAAATATTCCGAAAGAGATCCCTTCGGATCGTTCTCCTTGAACAGAATGTATCCGAGGAGTCGATGCCCCGCGGCAGAGTCCGTGTGCCCAGCGAGGAACTGGCGCGCCCTAGCTTCTGCTTGGCTGAATTTTCCCTCGCTCGCTAATTGGTTCGCTTCCGCCAACTGTGGTTCCGAGGGCGCTTGCTGCGCATTTGCCGATAGTGAGATCGCAGCGATTACCAGAGCGGCGGCTTTTTGGACGAACATGGGCGGCTACTCTGGCTCGTCCACTCGCAGGAACTGACCGGCTTTCACATCGGTCAGTTTCTGACGCTTGCCGCTCGGCCATTCGATCTCGACCGTAGCAACGCTAGCGCTGCCTAATCCGAAATGCACCCGCTTGTCGCTGGACGAAAGATAGCTACTGCAGTGGTCACGGTCGCATACTGCGAGCCAGAGGGCGTCGTTACTTTGACCAGCGCGCCAATTGCATCGCGATTACTTTTGTGCCCGACGAGGTTAAGCGTCAGCCAATGATTCGGCGATTGTGTCTCGTTGTGGAGCACGTGGATCGGCCCTCCATTGGTGGTCACCACGAAGATCAATCCGGCCATCGTTATCGATATCGCCGATGGCGAGACCGCGTCCGATCCATGGGTCCTGGAACGCTTCTCCCGCCTTGCGCTGAAACATCTTCGAACGACGCCTTGATTGTTGTGCAGCAGCAGCATCGGCTCGCGATAGCGAAGCTGCGGAAAACTCTTCTCGATGTTGTCCAGGTCGTGCCCTTGCGCGATGGCCAAATCCTTCCAGCCGTCGTTGTCGTAGTCGAAAAAGCGAAGTCCCCAGCCGGAATGAAGCTGCGAAATCCGAGCGACCCCAACCTTTTGGCTTACATAGGTGAATGTTCCGTCGCCGTTGTTCCTGTACATCGCGTACTTCTGGTTTGCGAGATCATCCACGAACAGATCCACTAGGCCGTCGTTATCATAATCGGCGAGATCGGTTCCCATACCGGCGTATGTCTGCCCGTTCTCATCGACCGCTACCTGAGTCATCAACCCAGATTCCTCGAAGGCGCCGTTGCCCTTGTTGTGGTACAGAAACTCGCACCATCGAATCGTTCGCCACGAAAACGTCGATGTGGCCGTCGCGGTCGTAGTCGCGCGATCGCGATTCCCAGTCCCTTACCTTCGACTGGAAATACCGATCGTCTGGCCGACTTCCGTGAAGTGTCCGTTACCGTCATTGTGGAAAACCAATGGCCGGACGGCTTTGAACGTGTCGGGATGGCAATACGATCGTCCACCCGGCGTGCGCTCGCCGCAATAGATATCGTCGAAGTCCCATTTAAGATATCGCAGAACGACTAAGTCCAGCTTGCCGTCATTATCGAGATCGACCCAAGCCGCACTGGTAGACCAACCGCTCCCGCCACCCCGGCTTGCTGCGTCACGTCAGTGAACGTACCGTCCCCGTTGTTGTGATACAGCTTATTTCCACCGTAGGCGGTAACGTACAAGTCCTCGTATCCATCATTGTCGTAATCTCCGACCGCGACACCCATGCCGTATCCGTTACCCTGCAGGCCGGCTCTTTCCGTCACGTCTTCAAAAGTACCGTCCGGCTTTTGATGATACAGGCGATTCCAGGAATCCGCGCCTGTCTTTCGCGGAATTGAGCCAGGCGGCGTGGGATCGGCCAGTGGCGCCCCATTCACCGCGAAGATATCCAAGCGCCCGTCGTTGTCATAGTCAAACAGAGCGACTCCCGAGCCCATGGTCTCCAGCAGATATTTCCGCGAGGTATGTGCGGCGACGCCTTTGAACCGGATGCCTCTCTCATTCGTCACATCGACGAACTTTGGCGCCACTCCGACAGTTTGTTGCGCAGCAGCTCCCATAAGCGCGATTACAAGAACGAGGCAGAACGACTTCAAGGCGTTTTGGCTTCCTCGATAACGCTGTACTGATTGAGCGGTAGGGAATGCAGATTCTGAACGGTCCCCGACGGCCACTCTACCGAGATGTGGTCGATGTTGGAGCAGGCGCCAAGGCCGAAGTGAAGTCTTGCGTCATTGTGAGAAATGTAGCTGCCGCCGTTTCGTTCTTCAGTCCCATTGCTTGCGTCCGCACGCTTCAATTGTCACTTTCGTTCCGATGCCATCCCGATTGCTGCGTGTGCCGCGCAGACGAATTCCCACCCATACGTTCTGTCCCGGCGTGTCGTTCCGAAGCAAAACTGGACTGCCCGCAATCGGGACGACCACCAGGTCCATTTTCCCGTCATTGTTGAAATCGCCGGTGGCTCCGCCGCGATACGAGTTATTCGGGGTGGCCGGGTACGAGTAAATCAGCGCGCTGTGATCGCCGAATCCGCGGAAAATTGCGATCGGTTCGAAATAGTCCTTGTCGGTTGGATAGACGTGGCCGTTTGCCGTCCAAAAATCACGCGATCCCGGAATTGGAAAAGTCGGTCAGCCCGCAGGCCCAACCAAGATAGCGCGATGTCACGGTCGCCACACCGGTCATGGCCGCCACTTCCTGGAAGCTGCCGCGTTTGTCTTGCCGGAAGAGCGGGAAATAATCTTTGTTGAACGTCGTCGTCAGAAGGTCCAGCGTGCCGCTGCGCGCATATTCGCCAGCCGCAACGCCCATATTCGATTGCACCCTGCCATCGGCATTGTATGCCACACCCTCGTCCAGCCCGGCTTCTTGGAACGCGAAGTTACCTTTGTTCAGATAGAGCCGATTCGGGATCCGAATCGTTCGCGACAAACAGATCCAGTTTGCCGTCACCGTTGAAGTCCCCCGTCACGGCGGTAAAACCGTGCGCCGGCTGCAACGACGCCAATGCCGGACGCGGCCGTTACGTCCACAAAGGTGCCGTCTGCCACGGTTACGATACAAGCGCGAGCTTCCGCCCCGGAGGCCGATCGGCCCGCAAAACGTGTGCTGCCCAAAGTAGTCGCATACGGGCGCAGGCTCGGCGAACGACATGCTCTGAAGATCCATGTAGCCCAGTAATGAAGAGGTCCAGTTTGCCGTCGTTATCGAAATCGCCGAACGCGCTCCCGGTGTGCCACGCAATGCTTTGGTCCAAACCGGCTTGCTTTCCAATCTCGGTGAACGTGCCGTCTCCGTTGTTCTTATATAGCAGGTCTACACCGATGTTGGTGATCAGGATATCTGGCTTTCCGTCGTTGTTGAAATCGGCAACATTCGCTCCGGTGCCCCAATATGGATCCGCTAGACCTGCTTTCGTCGGTGACGTCTTCAAAGTGACCGTTTCCCAGGTTATGGAACAAATAGACCGAACCCGACAGGGGTTGCGGCTTCTGGCCTGCCACGATCTCACGCAAGCTGACTCATGGTTCCGCCATTCACGATCAGCAAATCCTGAAGTCCATCTCCGTCATAGTCGATCCAGGCCACGCCGCTTCCATTCGCTTCCGGTATCCAGCGCTTTTCAGCTCCACCGCAGCGCATGGTCGCGTGTAGGCCGGCTGCATCGGACACCTCTGTGAACACCAGAGGTTCGACTCCAGAGGACGCCAGCATCGCCGCACCCGCAGCGACTAGCGCCGCAAGAAATATCACCCACTACGCCGTATCAAATTGCTTATTATCTTTCAGGTCGAATGTCGCGGGACACACTATATTGAATCAATGGCACTTCGTTTTGCCGGCCCGCTGACCGTGCTGGTTGCCGTGGGAACTGCGAATCTCCTCGCCCAGTCGGCATCTTCTGACAAAATTGGAGAGCTTCACAATCAGGCCACGACGGCGGAGTCCAGCGGCGATTTGGCGACGGCTGCATCCAAATACGAAGAGCTCATCAAACTTGCTCCACGCCTCGCGCCCGCCTATAACAACTTGGGCTTGGTGTATTTCAAAGAAGGGCAATACGCGCATGCAGCCGCCGCTCTGGAACGCGGCTTGAAGGTCGATCCCAAGATGTCGTCGGCATCGGCCCTGCTTGGGATGACATACTTCCAGATGCAGGAATATGCGAAGGCGCGTCCTCGCCTGGAAGCAGCCGTCGCGGCAAATCCCTCAGACAACAACGCCGAGTTCCTGCTGGTCAATGATCTGACGAAGCTTGGCGATTTTCAGCAAGCCGCGCCTTTACCTGGAGAAGCTGGCCAAACGTACGCCGCACAACGCGCAAGTCTGGTACACGCTCGCCAGAGTCTACATGCAGCTGTCCGAAGCAGCCTTGGGCAAAGTCAATGAGATTGATCCCAACTCCGTGTGGTCCCATGAAATCTCCGCCGAACTGATGGAGAGCATGAAGAACTATGATGGCGCGATCGTCGAATGGAAGAAGGCGGAAGATGTTGCGCCGCGCCAGCCGGGCGTCCACTTTAAATTGGGAGACCTTTATTGGAGCCTTTCTCAGTGGGAGAACGCAACGCAACAGTTCCAAAAGGAGAAGAGCATTGATCCCGGTAACTGCCTGGTGGACTGGAAGCTCGGCGATATTCTTCTGCAGCAGAGCGTCCAGCCCGATGAAGCGCTGTCCGACATTGACCGCGCGTTGACCACCTGCCCTAGTCTGGCTGAGGCGCGCGCCGATCGCGGCAAGCTACTGCTCCGGCTCCATCGCGAGCAGGAAGCGATTGCAGATCTCGAAGCGGCCGAAAAAGCAAACCCCAACGAACCGAGCACACACTTTCTGCTCGCGCAAGCCTATCGGGCCACCGGAAAGCCCGAGCAGGCAGAAGTCGAGATGAAGTCGTTCAGCCAGTTAGAGCAGAAGGCCCGTGAGGAAACCGCCGAGCGCGCGCAGAGCGTGATCAAGAACAGCGACAGCGCGCACTGAAGAGTTGTGGACTCACTTAGCGGCTTGATATGGATGCAGCCGGTAGCCGATCAACTCCGCTTGGCTCGCGCCTCCCACGAAGGTAGTCGCGCGAAACAGGAGTTCAAAGTAGCGCGGACGGCCTGCCGGGTCTACGCCGATACTCCTCAATGTGGAGGCCAGCCGGGCCGGATCCAATAGAAATTCTCCAGCTGCTTGCGTTGCCTCCGCGGTGGTGCCCGCCACTAACAAAACGCTCCCCTGCTTGTCCGTTTCCGCCGGAAGGAACGCCAGCCGCGCGTAGGTCCTGTTCTGCCGGGCATCGTCGCGCCCCGGGTATGCCGCGGGTTCGCCCGCTTTCGGGGATCGGTTCTCCAATACGATACCTACGTTTGGCTGCTCCTCAAACTCAAAGTTGACCCGCCCGGAATACAGTTGCGCCCACGGATTGCTGACCGGACTTCCGAATAAGATCACGTTGGCGTTGTTGATCTCAGCCATCGTAAGCTGATGCCCGGACCGCAGATAAGTGCGCCCGATGACAGCCGCATTCTGCCGCATGATCGACGCGGCGACACTCGTTTCGTCGGCGTCCGTATATTGGAACCGGTTCAGGTTCTGCACCAGATCGGGCGGAGAGAGATTCGCAACCTTGGGATAGGAACGGGTTAGGAAATCGTCGAGGCTCAAGCGATGGTTTGTGATCCATGAGATCTGCCAAAACGCCGTGTCGCTGGTGACGATAATCGTGTCGCGTCCGGCGTCGAACAGATTTGAGAAAGGCAGGAGCCGTGGCTTGCCGTCCGCGCGGTTGGCCTGAGCGGTCGTGACCTTCGCGTATTTTGCCGCGAAGGGCAGGGTGCACAATAAAGCCGCCGCCAATACGACGGCTATGGAAAAGATTCGCTTACGTTTCGGCGTGTCGCTGGGGGCCAGAACCGGCAATATCTGCGCATGCGCTCCCTCGGGGGTTGCGGAATGTGCGGCCTGGCGCCAACGCTGCCTCGCTCTCCTCCGGTTGGGGAGACTCCGCCGTCCGGTTGCGGAAGGCGAGCGAGTATCCGCCCTTCGGCATACAGACCGTAACCGGCTCTTTGTCCCCTTCGGTCTCGAAATATTTGTCTAGCCGCTTGCGAAGGTTGCGCGCCTCGGCCCGGACGATGGTGTCGCCATCGTATTGATTGGGAGAGCGGCCGAACACTTTCTCCGCTATCGCCTGTTCGCGTACTCCCTCGAGCTGGTCGCTGAGAGTGCACTCGGCTACATACAAAAGGAATTCGCGTTGCCGGGGCGCGCGCCGGAACAGATCACTATCGGCGACACGGGCGACGAGCTCCTTTTTCTCCTCAAGAGTCAGCAACTCCGCCGCTATCAGTAGTTTCACGGTACCGTCTCGAATGATATCAAGCGCCTCGGAGCCCTCCAGCCCGCAGTATCGGCAGGCGCGTACTGTAAGCCACCTATCTTTTCACGGTCAACGAACTGGGGCAAAGAGGCGTTCACAATCATTCCCCGTCAATTCTCTTGTTCGACTACTACAACCCATCTAAGTTGAACACAGATTCTGAACAGTTCCTTCACTGGAGCTTTACAGATCAAGTCTCGTTTTGAGGAGTCCGTCATTCCATATGAAGCGCTATGTATCTCTATGCGCGATAGTCCCGCTGTTAGTCCTTCTGGCTGTATCGAATAGCGCGTGGGCGCAAGAATTCCGCGGCACCTTGACCGGCACGGTTTCCGATCCTTCAGGGGCCGTTGTGCCGAACGCCACGGTGGAAGCAGTCAATAACAGCACACAACAGAAGTACACAACCGAAACCACCGCGAAAGGTGTGTACTTCATTCCCTATGTCTTGCCGGGAACCTATACGGTTACGGCGCGAGCGTCAGGTTTTAAAGCGCAGGAGCAGCCCAATGTCTTAGTCCAGGCTAGCCAGTCCCGCGCCATCAACTTCAACATGCAGGTGGGCGAAACGTCCCAAACCGTCGAGGTGACTGGCGCCGCGCCCCTCTAATCGAGGCGGCGAACGGTTCCGGCGGTACCGTGCTGTCCGAGCGCGAACTCGCAAATGTTCCGTTGAACGGACGCCAGGTTTACACGCTTATCGGGACCACGCCCGGTTCGCAGTTCCTGCAAACCCAATTCGGAGCCCAAGGGTATTCAGGTACCCGTGCCTGGGATGTTTCGAACAATTACGAGCTCGGGGGAGGCGTTCAGGGTTACCAACAGTTCACTCTGGACGGCTCGAACGTCACCCTGCAAGCTCACGGCAGCCAGGGCACATGGGTGATCGCGCCAAATATCGATGCGCTCCAAGAGGTGAACGTGATGACCACCACCTACGATGCCCGTTACGGGCGGACCGGTGGAGGCACCGTGAACATGGTGACGAAATCCGGAACCAATGCCTATCACGGCGACGCGTATGATTACTTCGAAAACGGAGATCTCAACGCTAACAACTTCGAAGATAATCTCAATGGGATTCCGCGCCAGAACGTCCATCAGAATCAGTTCGGCGGCACTTTCGGCGGTCCGGTGAAAAAGGACAAGATCTTTTTCTTCGGCAGCTATGAACAGTACATCGAAAATATTCCATTCACCACCGTCACCAGCGTTCCTCCTGCGTATCTCCGTCCGGGGACAAATGGCGGCGTCGATTTCTCGCAGAGCGGGTACACCGTCTACGATCCTGCGACGACTGTCTGCACAGCTCCGGGCGGCACGCTAAATAACTGTCCCGGAAATGCATACGCTCGAAGCCCGTTCCCGAACGACACAATCCCTGCGAATCGGATCAATCCGATTGGGGCTGCAATCTTGAATTTGTATCCGCTCCCCAACGCAGGCAATGGACTCCAGAACAACTACATTGCCAATGTCCCTGACAAGTACCGTTACTGGCAGCCGATGGTTCGCGTGGATTACGACACCAGCGATAAGACGCGTATGTACAGCACGTTTGCCTATCAGCACGGCACGGAGTTCCGCAACAGCAGCGGCTTCCCGCCTCCCGCCGAAAACGGGAATATCAACCAAATGCGACAGGCATTGGTGGCCAGCCAGGACGTGACGCATATCTTCACGCCTACCTTGCTCGCTGACTTCAAACTTTCGTTCTCACGCTACATTGAGCTTTCGCACGACGGTGATCTCTCCAGCACAGTTACTCCGGCATCAATCGGCTTGAATATGCCAAATGTGCCAACGACGACGCTCAAGCTGCTGCCCGAAATCAATAACAGCGGTTGCTGCTATTACCCCCAAGTGGTTGGAAATGTCTACGGCTCCAATATCTACACCACCATGTACTTCGACAACGACTGGACGAAGACGCTTTCCAATCACACCATCCACTTCGGCGGCGAAATCGCGCATTTCCAATACGGAAATCCAGGGGCGGTTGGGAACGCAAACGGCCAGTTCAAGTTCGGCACGTCGAACACGCAATACAATCCTCTGCAACGCGACACGTTGTCTGGGATCAATGACGGTTTCATCGTGGGCGATATGCTGCTTGGCTACCCATCGAGCGGCTCTGTCGATTTCAAC
The DNA here is from genome assembly GCA_963795905.1 of uncultured Acidobacteriaceae bacterium. Taxonomy (GTDB): domain Bacteria; phylum Acidobacteriota; class Terriglobia; order Bryobacterales; family Bryobacteraceae; genus Bog-105. The sequence continues at coordinate 87,181 of CAWCJG010000011.1, forward strand.
AACACCACACTTCAGGGATTTCCATTCTGGGCGCTGTATTTTCAGGACGACTGGAAAATCACGCACAAGCTGACCCTGAACATCGGACTGCGATACGACTTGCAGGCGGGCCTGCGAGAAGCGTTTAACCGACTGAACCGAGGCATGTGTTTCACCTGCGTCAACCCGATCACGAATGAGCCTGCGTATCAGGCTAACTTAGCCGCTGATGCGCCCGCGCTCGCGGCTGCCGGTCTCAATCCGGCGTCACTTTCTACCGTATACGGGGGACTGACATTTCCTGGCGTGAACGGCAACAATAAAGACGCTTACGACACGGACTGGACCAACATTCAACCACGGTTCGGGTTTGCTTACGCGTTAAACGACAAGACGGTTATCCGCGGGGGCTATGGAATCTTTTACGCCGTTGGGCTCGAGGGAGGAAGCGACATCGGCTTCAGCATCTCGACCCCGTACACGACGTCCCTCAACGGAGGCGTCACGCCGACAAATTACTTCGCGAGCGGTAGTCCGTTCCCGTCGGGCGTTCAGACACCTCCCGGCAGCTCGCTCGGGCTGCTGACTGCCCTCGGTAACGGCGCGTCCGTCGATTTTCCGGGCCGTCGCATTCCGCGATCGCAGGAGTTCTCGTTAGGTTTCCAACGCCAGTTGCCCGGCCAGATGGTCCTCGATGCGCGATATGTTGGTAATTACACCGATCGCCTCCGTGTATTTGTTTGGGACAACGGCACAATGACTTACTCTCAGTTACAGCAAGGCATCGCGAATCCCACGTTGTTCAACCAGCAGGTGCCGAATCCCTATTACAATGTCCCCGGAATTCCGGCGTCTTCCTCGTGCGGCTCCCAGCCGACGGTCTCGGCCATCAATCTGATGCTGCCGCTTTCGCAATATTGCGGTCTGATCGGACAGTACAATGATCCGCTCGGGCGGCAGAACTACAACGGCCTCGAAGTCAAACTGGATAAGCGGTATACAAACGGCATCAGCTTCCAACTCGCGTACACATATTCGAAGACAATGGGCGCCACCGGCTACCAGAACGGCTGGCCCTATCAGGACCCGAATCTAAAGTATGAGATTGCGGGCGATGATCGTACGCATGTCTTCAGTCTGACCTCTGAAGTCATGTTGCCTTTCGGCAAGGGCTCCCATCTCGGAATTTTGCCGAATGCTAAGGGCGTGCTCGGTGCAGTCGTCAATAACTGGGCTGTCGATTTCGTCCTGTCGGCAGAATCAGGCACCCCGGTTGGACTGAACACGGGCTACTACGACGACTGCAACCATGCCTATGCGCCCAATGGAGGGTCGCATCTGAACAACTATCTCTATAACAACTACAGCAGCGGTAACCCACTCGGGTGCTGGTCGACGATTCCGCAGTACGGATTGATGAACCTTCCTGACCGCATCTCGCAGGTTCGCAATCCCTCCATCACCAACCTGGATCTTGCGCTGCACAAAGACTTCGCGATCACCGAAGCCTCGCACTTGCAGTTCCGTGCCGAAGCCATGAACCTGACGAACACGGTCCTGTTCCCCGGGCCCGATACGAACCCTGGAGATGGCCCCCCGACGGTAAATTCCAATGGCACATTCAGCGGATTCGGAACCGTCAACCTATACCAACAGAACTTTCCGCGTATTCATTCAACTCGCGCTGAAGTATATCTTCTAGTTAGAATCAAAATGCGCTTGGCGGCAAACCGTGCCGCTAAGCGCATCTTCAAGTTTCCTACTCCATGCCCATAAACTCTCGTAAGCTCGGTAACGGCCTATGCGCGGCCTGCTTCCTTTTTTCGGCGAGGGTCTTTGCGCAAACAAGCTCGGAGTCGCATCCGGATCTCACAGAAAAGCCAACCCTGTACGTTGTCGGTTACGCCCATCTGGATACTGAGTGGCGTTGGGAGTATCCACAGGTCATCAACGAGTTTCTCGCGAAGACCATGCACGATAACTTCTCGTTGTTTGAGAAATACCCGCATTACATCTTCAACTTCAGCGGCGCCAATCGCTACCGGTTCATGAAGGAGTATTATCCGGAGGATTTCGCCAAGCTGAAGCAATACGTCGCGGAGGGACGTTGGTTTCCGGCTGGCTCCTCGATGGAAGAGGGCGACGTCAACACGCCCAGCGCCGAATCGCTCATTCGCCAGGTGCTCTACGGCAACGAGTGGTTCCGGCGCGAGTTCGGGAAGGCCAGCGCCGAATACATGCTCCCCGACTGCTTCGGCTTTCCGGCATCGCTGCCCACGATCCTCGCTCACGCCGGCGTGAAAGGTTTCTCGACACAGAAGCTCGTTTGGGGTTCATCTGCGCCGGGCGGCGGAATCGAATCCCTTGAGAAGACGCCTGAAGGGACTCCGTTCAATGTTGGTGTTTGGGTCGGACCCGATGGCGAAAGCGTGTTAGCTGGCATCAATCCTGGTGCTTACAGCGGCGGTATTGAGAGCGACCTCAGTACTCCGCTGCCCCCAGCCAAACCGAATCCAGCCGCCGCCCAAGTTGCGGAAAAGCTTCGGCCTCTTCGTCAGCAACTGCGCGCGGCCGAGCGAAGCGGCCACACGCCCGATCAGAAATTGATCAACGAATTCGTTGAGCTACGGAATGAGCAGGAGGCGTTCTCACAGTTTCAGCAGCAACAGGATCTGGACCGCTTCCAGGGGGACTGGGCCGCTCGAGTCCAGAATAACGGCAAGATCACCGGTGTTTTCACTGATTATCACTACTACGGGACCGGCGATGTGGGCGGATCACCGGACGAGGACTCAGTGAAGCGTCTCGAGGCGATCGTCACACGTGGCGAAGCCAAGATGCCGCCCGAAGGAGAATTTACGTTCGGCCGCGAAGGCACGAATCCGGATTGGCCTTCCGTAAAGGTTGGCGACGGACCGGTTCACGTTGTCTCTTCGACCGCGGAACAGATGTTCCTGGATATCACCCCGGCGGAGGCGGCGCGTCTGCCGCGCTACACCGGCGAGATGGAGCTAACGAACCACTCGGCTGGATCGCTGACGTCGGAAGCCTATCAGAAGCGCTGGTTGAGGAAGGAGGAGTTACTCGCCGATGCCGCGGAGAAGGCATCCGTCGCGGCGGAATGGTTCCACGCCACGCCGTACCCGCTGCAGCGACTGAATGACGCCTGGACGCTGGTCATGGGTGGACAATTTCATGACATCGCGGCCGGCACTGCGACGCCCAAATCTTATGAATTCGCGTGGAACGACGACGTGATCGCGATGAACCAGTTCGCGGGCGTCCTCACCAATGCAACGGAAGCGGTCGCGTCCGCCTTGAACACCCAGACAAAAGGCACGCCGGTTGTTGTTTACAATCCCCTGAACGTGGAACGCGACGATGTAGTCGAAGCGCAGATCGACTTTAACGGCAGCGCGCCGCAGTCTGTTCGCGTCACAGGGCCCGATGGGAAGCCCGTTCCGGCGCAAATCAGCAACGGCAAGGTGCTGTTTGTCGCACACGCTCCGTCGGTCGGCTACGCCGTTTACGATGTGGAACCGGCAACTGCGCCCGCTTCGGGAACCGAAACATTGCATGTCTCCGAGCGAACGCTCGAGAATCCGTATTACCGTGTACAACTGAATGATGCAGGCGACGTTGCGAGCATCTTCGACAAAGCTCTCCACAAGGAGCTTCTCGCTGCGCCGGCACGGCTTGCGATCTCCTACGATAACCCGCGGCAATGGCCTGCCTGGAACATGGATTGGGATCAGGAGCAAGCTTCCCCAAAGGAGTATGTCGGCGGCCCTGCGCGGATTCGTATCGTTGAGAATGGGCCTGCTCGTGTGGCCATCAGCGTATCGCGCGAGACCGCGGGCTCGAAATTCGAACAGACGATCCGACTGGCCGCGGGGGAGGCCGGAAAGCGCGTCGAGTTTTCAAACGTTGTCGACTGGAACACCCGCGAATCGAACCTGAAGGCGACCTTCCCGCTCACGGCATCGAACCGGATGGCCACCTATAACTGGGATATCGGCACCATCGAGCGCCCAACCGCTGAGCCCAAGAAATTCGAAGTGCCGTCCCACCAGTGGATCGATCTTACCGACATGAGCGGCGACTTCGGCGGTACTGTTCTTACTGGAATGAAGAACGGCTCCGACAAGCCGAAAGACAACACCATCCGGCTCACACTGATTCTCACACCCGGCACGCGCGGTGGATTCCCAGATCAAGCGACGCAAGATATCGGTCATCACGAATTCGTGTACGGTTTTGCGGGTCACGCGAAGGACTGGCGCCACGCCCAGACAGATTGGCAGGGAGAAGAACTGACCAACCCGGTGGTCGCGTTCGCCACAGGCAAGCATGGCGGCTCGCTCGGCCGTCAAATTAGTCTTCTGAAGGTCAGCAACCCACGCATTCGCGTCATGGCGCTGAAGAAGGCGGAACACGGTGATGAAGTGATTCTGCGCATGGTGGAAATGGATGGCGCGCCCCAAAGCGATGTTCGCGTCACCTTTGCAGGACCCATCGCCGCGGCACGTGAAGTCAACGGACAGGAGCAGCCGATTGGCTCCGCTACTGTGCGCGACGGCTCTCTCGTCACTTCATTCGGCGCGTATCAGCCGAGAACGTTCGCGATCAAGCTGGGCCATGCACCGGTGAGTGTGCCTACCGTGCATTCGGCCCCGGTGTCGCTGCAGTATGACCTTGCTACCGCAACCACGCACGGCACAGCATCGACGGCCGGTTTCGATGGCAAAGGCGACGCGCTGCCGGCCGAGATGCTTCCGGACCAGATCAACTTCGATAGCATTCAGTTCCGGCTCGCGTCGGCAAAGTCGGGAGAGCCCAACGCGATTGCAGCCAAAGGTCAATCGATCGATTTGCCTGCGGGCCACTGGAATCGTGTCTATCTGCTCGCTGCCGCAGATGGCGGAGATCAGAAAGCTGCATTCCGGATTGGCGAGAAATCGGTCGATCTCAACGTTGAGGATTGGGGAGGCTTCGTCGGCCAGTGGGACGACCGCATTTGGAAAGAGAAGGAAGTCACTCGGCCGTCCGGTCCAGGGGAACCCGCGCGAACCGAAACCGATCCGTACGCCGAAATGGTGGGCCTCAGACCAGGTTACATCAAGCGTGCCAACCTCGCCTGGTATTGCAACTTTCATCACGATCCTTCAGGCGCGAACGTTGCCTACAGCTACTCCTATCTGTTCGGATACTCCATCGATCTGCCGCCGGGCGCGAAAACAATAACGTTGCCCGACAACGAGAAGGTCCGGATTCTCGCAATCTCGGTGGCGGATGAACACCCGGAGGTCCATCCAGTGCAGCCCTTGTACGACACTCTCGGACGGAGCGAGCCTGTCGAACAGGGCCAATGATTACACGCCGACGGTTAATAGAACAGTGCGTTACCGCGGCAGCGGCGCCTCTGGTTGCCGTTGCCGCGACTCGGCCCGGCCCGCGCCTCACCAGCAAGCGGCCGCCGAAATCGGAGCGCCGCTTCGTAAGCCCGGCCGTGGAAAACACTATCAGCGATGTCAAGCGCCGAATAGCCGACCCGGAACTCGCGTGGCTCTTCGAAAACTGTCTTCCGAATACGCTCGACACGACGGTCCAGTTTCACGACACGAAACCGTCCGACACGTTCATCATCACAGGCGATATCGACGCCATGTGGCTGCGCGATTCTTCTGCCCAAGTCTGGCCCTACCTGCCGCTCGCTCGCGAAGACGCGCATCTGCGAGCGATGCTGGCTGGCTTGATTCACCGGCAAAGCCGCTGCATTCTGCTGGATCCGTATGCAAATGCATTCCTTCCGAGTGCGACCGCCAAGACGCTGTCCTGGAGCGTGCATGATAAAACCGAGCACAAGCCCGGCGTGGGCGAACGTAAATGGGAAGTCGATTCGCTTTGCTATCCGATCCGTCTCGCACATGGATACTGGAAGAACACTGGCGATGCGAGCCCGTTTGACGCCGCATGGGCAGCGGCGGCGCGGTTGATCGTCGAGACATTCAAAACACAGCAGCGGAAAAATGGGTCAGGACCCTATCATTTTCAGCGGCAGTCCTGGAGCCCGACGGAGACTCTCGCATCGGATGGTTTCGGCAATCCCGGGAAGCCAGTCGGGATGATTTTCTCTATGTTCCGGCCATCGGACGATGCGTGCATCTTCCCGTTGTTTGTGCCCGCGAACTTCTTCGCTGTGACCAGCCTGCGTCAATTGGCTGAGCTTGCAACGCACGTCATTGCTGATCCGGCGTTGGCGCAATCGGCATCCGGCCTTGCGGACGAAGTCGCCACCGCGCTAGGACAATACGCACCGTTTCACGGACACCCGTCAGGCGAGATCTGGGCCTACGAAGTGGACGGCTACGGCGGCCGCCATTTCATGGACGATGCCAACGTGCCCAGCCTGCTCGCGCTGCCATATCTCGATTGCTGCGCTGGCGACGACGCCAAGTATCAACGCACGCGCGCGCAGATATTGAGCGACGCGAATCCCTACTTTTTTTCGGGTGCAGCCGCGTGCGGAATCGGCAGCCCGCATACTGGTCTGAATCAAATTTGGCCGATCGCCATCACCATGCAGGCGCTCACGAGCACCAGCGACAGCGAAATTCTGCAGTGCCTGAAATGGCTGAAGGTGACCCATGCAGGAACGGGCTTCATGCACGAATCATTCGATAAAGACAACGCCGGGCAATTTACCCGGTCCTGGTTCGCGTGGGCAAATAGCCTGTTTGGAGAGCTGATCTTGCACGTTTCCCGGACCAGGCCCGCGCTGTTGTCGGAACCGTTGTCTGTGCGTGCTTAGGTCTGTGTCACGACGAAGTATGGCTCATTCGTCAGTTCGGCGTCGAAGCCAGGGTACAGATACGCGCCCTCGGGTGAGGTCCGGAATTCAAAATAGTATTGAAGCGGGTAAGGAGAATCGCTGTAAGCCGCTGGAATGCGCGCGCGAAATACACCGCCCTCCGATTCCACTCCGGCGCTCTGAAAACGCTCCGCCTGATTCACCCGCCTGTAATGCAGTGTGGCGGTCGTGTTCTGATGGACTGCTGCCGGGCTGATGCTCAATATTACAGACTCGCCTCGCTGAAATCGGACCGGCGGCGTGTGCCGACATTCAAAGCGAGACCGTGCCCGCGCGTTGATAAGTTTCGCAACCGCACGCTCTGCTTTCCCGTTCGATTCCGCGGATGCAAGCTTCTCTGTCAGCGCAGCGATATCCGAATCGATGCCGGCCAAACGATCCCGCCATTGTCCCCGTTCGTCAAAGCGATCGCTTACCGACAGATCCGGCCCATACTCGCGGCCGCCAAGATCCGCGACCGCCGCCCAACATTGGCGTGCACCGCGGTATTGCTTTAGACACTCGCCGATCGCGCCGTGGTCGTTTGTCTTCTCAAACAGGGCATAAAGAACACCGGCTCGGAATTTACACGCAAAGAAACGGCCGAGTCCGGTCTGTAGCGTGATATCGATGGCCCCTCGCTGCGCGGTCGACGCGTTTGTTCGTCCGGCCAACCTCAAGTGATGCTCTGCTTCTTCGACGAATCTCTCAAGCCAGAGCGCGACCTCCACGGGTGAGTACTTCGCAGATGCGTCGCCACTGAGTAGTTGATCTGCAAAATCGTTCATTGTCAAAAACAATTGCGGGTCCAGCGGGCTGGCGTTCTGAAACACTTTTGGAGCAGCCGTATCCGCATACGGGTTCTCGTCCGGCTCGGCTGCCATGGCCTGATTCCAGTAAATCTCCGGCCAATACGCATCGCACGCAGCGGAGGGTAGGTACGCGTTCGTCACGATCGGGAGGATGCGGCTCGCGTTGGCTAGTGCAATCTGCAGATTGTCCGGTCGCTTGTCCGGTTTCCATGAGGAATCGTAGAGCAGTTGTCCCCAGGTTTGATACCAGGACGCATACTTCTGCCAATCCCAGCGGGGCTCCAAAGCCGCATCCGCGTATCCGGTACGAGTGCCCGGTGTTGCCGAGCCGCGCCGTCCGCGACACGTCAACGGTTCCATCAAATCGACACCTTTAGACCCACAAAATCGAAAAGCTTCCGAGTACGCTGCGGCCCACGCCGGATCGTCCCACAACAGAATGCGCTGCGTGCCTGCGAATACGCGGTATCGCACCGTGTATTTACGGTCTTCCTTCAGTAGATCGGCATAGCCGTATCGTGTGAACACGCGCGAACCTTCGCTGAGGCTCATCAGACCTGAACCTGTGTGTCCGGGAACTGGCATTTCCATTTCCCGAATGGCGGCTTGATGATAGGGCAGACCAAAATGTTCGGCGGAATACTTCGGCGAGACGTTTACCGGCATTCCCGTTGCAAGCGCATTGTCGATCATGCGCTCATCGATTCCCTTGGCGTGCAAATCGATTTCGACCGTGCGCCCGGACTGCTTCACGCCGTCGAAAATGGTCGCCCAAAAATCGTAGCTGCCTTCTGCAATTCCGCTCTCTCCGTGTATTCGCAGACCAACGGACGATATCGACGGGCAGAGCTTCAAAAGCAGCGCCAGCGCATCACGGCAATACGGTGCATGCGTGTCGCGACTCAATCCTTGGATGGTGTTCCGTGCGCGCCCGGAGCGCCACTGATACCCATGCATCCATAACCCAAGTTGAAAATCCATGCCTCGCATCGTGGTTTGTTCGCCGATGAACTGAAGCGTGGCGAGGTTCAGATCTCGTTCGGCATCGGGGAGGTTTGTCGCGTACACTTTATAGCCGGGCACAAAAACGACGAACGGATAAAAGAACAGAAAGTACGAATCATCGACCCGATTCAGGTTGTCGTAGCCGAGTCCAAACGTCAGATCCAGACGGTTCCAGCGATTGGTTGCAAGCAGGTCAAGGTACCGTTGCCAGCCATCTCGATCGTAAAACCACGGCTTGTCGAGCAGTTCGCTCGTAAATTGCCGCATCACGCTACGCACCGCGTTTGTCGGAGACTTTACGATTGGATTCGCTGCCGCATGCTGTAACACTTCAGGGACTTCTCTGACTGCGTACGAAACGCCGCGTTCATCCGCACCGCACGCGAGCACCACCCGCGCGTCCCCGTTTCGCAACTCAACGACTACATAGCTCTCCGGAGTTTTCGGAATCGCGATTTGCGCGGCCTCCAAACGGGGCTGCGCAGATGGCGAGTTCGCCCCCGCAACCAGGATTGATAAGCCTCTGTGCGGAACGTCCGTACTCTCACGTACTCTAAAGCCTTCGAGTTGCAAGCTCTTTTTGAGTTTGGAGATTGTCCAGCGCGCGCCGGGACACGATGTGCAGCTATCCGTGTGATCGATAACAAGCGCAACCTCTGTTTGAGAAGGTGGATTTTCAGCAGTCCATGAGACTGTTGCACTGGCAAGCGAAGTTGCCGTACGGAGGAAATCTCGGCGACGCATGGACGCTTCACAGCCTATCAATGCGATAGGACGTCGAGATTACCTAAAGCCCCCGTTTACCGGAACGAAGGCTCCAGGATCGGCACGTCTTCTCCCCCCGCCTGCTCGCGAATTGCTTTTCGCACCTGAAGGTTCGTCGCCCGCACATCTGCTTCTTCCGCCTCGGCGAAGTGTTGTGTCGAACGCAGGACGCGCGCATAGTCCCGCAAGCAGATCACGAAGTCGGGACTCTCCGGGTCAGCCGCTTGGAAGAGGTTAACGGCGCGCGAGAACTCGCGCTGTGCATCTTCCCACTGCTTCTGCCTCCAAGATAGAATCCCTAAATTCAGCCGCACGTGGGCAAGATCCGCATCGTCCAGCCCCGGTTGCTCCGACAGCGTGTTATCTGCCTGCGTATACAACTCCCTGGATTCCGAAAGGCGCTTCCTGTAGTACAGTTCTGCCGCAAGATCACACAGGTCCGTCGCAATCTTGCGGCGGTTTCCCGGCATGCTGGCGCGATCTGCTTCCAATTCCTGACGATAGAGCGCTTCTGCTTCCCCGTGGTGGTTCGCCGCGTGCTCCAGTTTCCCGAGGCTCTTCAAGGCCGTGGCATAGGCCTGATCGTCTTTGTTCTGCGCTAACCGCGCACTCCGCTCAAAATCCTCTTTTGCCATGGACCGATCACCGTTTGCTTGTGCGAGTACACCGGCAGTGTTGTACAGCCGGGACATGGTGACGTCGTCGGCATGCCAGGATTCCGCGACGGCGAAAGCTCGCCGGACGGTGATCTCGGCATCTGCGGTCTCGCCCCGCATGGCCTGAATGAGGCCCAACAACGTAAGGCTTTCTGTGAGCCGCGACGAGGCCTGATCGAGCGAGCCGCCCAGTTCAACCGCCGTTTTTAGCGCCTGCTCAGCGTTCGGAAGGTCACCCATTGAGAAGATGACGCCTCCCAGATTGTGCTCCGCCACGGCTCGTTCAAATGGCGGAATCTTCTCGATGCTAAGCGCGCGCCTGTACATTTGAGCCGCTTCGAGATACTCGCCCGATTCGAAGTGCAGCAGCCCCGTATTAATGAACAGCGTCGATTTGAGCGCCGAATTCAGGGTGCCTCGCTGCTGGGCCAGTTCCACCGCTCGCGCATAAACGCGCTTAGCTGCGTCAAGCTGATGTTCTTTGGTCAACAGTAAGCCGGTTGACATCCACACGCCGATCGTAAGCTCCGGATCTCGATCTTCGCGCCCGGATAACAGCGCATTGGCCCGTTCTAACAATTGCCGGGAATCCTGCAATTGTCCTTGCGCTTGCTTAACGGACGCGAGGTTACCGAGTGAAATGATCGTCAGATCCGAACCGGAGCCCCCTGCGTGTTCACTCACTGCCACCGCGTCCGAGAACTCGCTTTCCGCCTCAGGGAAGCGGCGTTCGGCTTGGAGCACCTGCCCCAGTCTGTTGTACAGGATGATGTGACTCGTACTCTCGTCCTTTGGTAGCCGCGCCAATGCCTCCCGGAAATAGCCCTCCGCTTGCGCGAGAGAATGCCTGGCCAAGGCGTCCGTTCCAAGGATGTTCAGTTCGCCCAGTGTGTGCTGGTCAGCGAGCAGCCCGGAGGCGCCTGCAACCAAGGTTAGTGTTAACGCGATGACCGGCCAAAGGAATTTCAGAAGTCGCATTTGCTTCGAAATTACGGCCATCAACACGCCGAATCAAATAGATTGCCTCTAACTTCTGCCTAACTGCACCGGCGGCGCCGATGTAAGGCGTTGCTGCGGCCATGAATGCCAGAGCCGCAAGCTAACTTGCGTCTGAACTCTGAACGTCCGGCGGGTTAGCCGGAGGTTAGGAAAAGCAGTTAGGTCTTTGCACTCAGTGGCTTAGCTCGTTATGAAGGACCTCGGTTCAGCGCCAGCCAGTCACCGCGAACAGTGTTGACATTGACTTTTCACCTGAAATCGCATACGTCTTCAGATCGCCAGCGAGACGGAGATCCATTATCTTCGGAATGACCGCGAGTTCCCTGTGAATCTGTCGGTACGGGCGCCACGTACCGTCGTCCACATTTAAACTCTCTACGATGATCGAGCGCCCAGCCATACGCGACGTCAGGATCGTTTCGGCGTTCAGGAAGCGCAGGGGCTTCGCACGGTTCGGGTTCGGCAAGATACGCGAAGATCCGTGCTGCAGGTCCACAACCGAAATTGACCCGTCAGTCCGGATGCCCGCCATCAGTCTGCCCGAGCCATCCAGGACGGCCTCGTCTACCATCTCCGCGGACACGCGACTGGGCGATCCGCTTGGCAATGCGATCGTGAAGACACCGTCTTCTCCCGCTGTTGGGCTTCCACCTGCGATCGCCCGCAGTGGTTGTGTGCCCGTGAATCGTATCCAGCGGTACAAGAAGTTGCGGGCAGCCAAACGCGTCACAGCGCCGGTCCCGGTTTCCAGCAGCCTTACGTCCGTGAGGTCTCGCGGAGCTTGTGTAAGCGCCCACCTTCCATCCGCCGATAGATCGAGTGCACGTCCATCGCCGATCCGGCGGTGTGCCCCGCTCTGAGCGTCATATAAGTAGGAACTGTATTGCCCACCTCCACTGTCCGCGCTCTCGTCGAACAGCAAGAGTTTCCCGTCTGGCGTCAGGGTGCGCGCCGCCGGCCAGTCCAGCCATGAGACATCGCGGGAAACGCCATCTTCGATATTGCCGAGAAACATGCTGACCTGCGTTGCGTCCCGGGTGATCAGCACTTCTCCATTGGCCGCAATGTCATGCAGCGTCAACCCGCCAGGCATGGCTGCAACCTGGCGCACACGGCCCTTCAGGTCGACCGCCATTAACTGCCGGCTCGCGCCTTTTGCGGCCGCCGTAAACCAGACTTCCCGGCCCGAACGGCTCCACGCAAGCCCGTTGACTGAGGCCCAGCCGGAACTCAGCGTGCGCGGCTCCGAACCCGGGCGAATCAGCACAATATCGCCGGCATCATCCCAGGGAACCGGGCGGCGAATGAACGCCGCCATCGAACTATCTGGAGAAACTCGCAAGTGGAGGGCAGCACAATCAAATGCGTCGCCGAGAGCGCCAGGATCCAGCCAGGTCGATGATTGCAAAAGGATGTGCCCGGGCGGAGACTCGATCGCCACTCCGGAGCCGCGACGGACCACTTGCCATTCCCTCCCGTCCGCCGACCAGTCGACCGACATGACGGCCTCGGGCAAATTCTGCTCGACTCGGCGGCTTGCCTCGATGAGCGACATGCGCCTCGACTGCCCCTCACCTAGGTAGCTGGCCACGAAACCCCTCGGCGAGACCCCGGAAATGTACATGCTTGCCAGGCCGGTATCTTCGGTATTGCCGGTGGCTGTATTCAAGACAAACAGGTGAGATGGGGCGCCATTCCACTCGGCCCCAAAGAAGATCTGTTTTCCGTCGCGGCTGAAACGTGCCCCCGAGATGCTGCCGCTCTGGAACGTCAACCGCCGGAATTGCATGTCGCTGCCGCTCGCAGCGCCACCCCATCGCACCGCCCATCCGGCCCATACTGCCGCCACGAGTACAAGTCCGGCGACAACCGCTAGCGACGTTGGCCACTTTCGGTTAGCTCGCGGAATGATCTCGTTAAGAACATCAGCCGAAGAGGGCGGCTGGTCGAGTATTTCCGTCGAAGCCGGCAACGCCCCTCGAGACTCCACAGGCGGCGTTTCGGCGAATTGGACCGGGGCAATAAAGCGATACCCGATCCGATTCAGCGTTTCAACGTACAACGGATGCTCGGCCGAATCGTTTAGTGCCGCGCGCAGTCGATTGGCCGCCGTATTCAGGCCGCTTTCGAAATCGACGTAGGTGTCGTCCGACCATAGGCGGGCGCGCAGTTCCTCGCGGGTAATGACAGCGCCCGGATCCTCAAGGAGCGCGCTCAATATCTGAAACGGTTTCCCTTGCAACCGAACGCGCACGCCGTGTTTTTTCAAAATCCCGGTTTCCAGGCACAATTCGAACGGGCCAAAGGATGCAGAGCGGCAGACCCGGCGATTCACTTGAACCTGGTTTTCGTTCATGTTTCCGTTTCGACGCACCACAGGCGGTTTCGTTGCCCCGGGGATATAAGACGTATACGAACGCTGCCGGTCCGGAGTTCCGCCCGTCTGTCCCCGAATCTGGGATATTCTTAGCGTTTTATTGCACAATGGTTCTGAAGGCAGGTGTTGACCATGAACGCGTCAGTCGATAACGCTCCGCTGCAACAACTTGAGGAATGGGACGACTTCCTGGAATCGCGCTACCGCCAGGGTAAATCAGAGGAAGAGTTTCGCAACTACGAGGCGGACGCGAACCCCGGCGTGACCGAGTTCTATCGCCAAAACCATGCTCAGCAGACGCTCGATTTTGTGTTAGCGAAGAAACAGCAGTATTGCGGGCTGCAGCGCGGCAAAAAGAGCATCTGGGATATGGCTAAATACCTGAACACGCTGGTGGATGACAGCGATCCCGACACCGACCTGACGCAGATCGAACACCTGCTGCAGACCGCCGAAGCTATCCGCAAGGACGGACACCCGCGTTGGTTTGTTCTGGCCGGCTTGGTGCATGATCTCGGCAAAGTGCTGTGCCTTTATGGAGAGCCGCAGTGGGCTGTCGTGGGCGATACATTCCCGGTCGGGTGCGCCTACTCGGACCAGATCGTTTTCCCTCAGTTTTTCGCCGCCAATCCCGACAGCCGCGTACCCGAATACCAGACTGAATATGGGATCTACAGCCCCCATTGCGGTCTCGACAACGTACACCTGTCTTGGGGCCACGACGAATACATCTACACGGTCACGCGCAACTACCTGCCGGAAGAAGCCCAATACATGTTGCGCTATCACTCCTTCTATCCCGGGCACAAACACGGCGCGTACCGGCACCTGATGAACGATCGGGACGAGCGCATGTTCGACTGGGTGCGGAAGTTCAATCCGTACGATCTATATTCAAAGGGCCGAGAGCGCCCAAACATGAAGGAAATCCTGCCCTACTACGAGGACCTCGTGGCCGAATACTTTCCGGCTGAGATCGCCTGGTAAGGAATTTAGCGCAGGCTTACAGACGTACCTAGCTTCGGGTCTGCTGATCGGATCGGAGAATTGAGTAGCGGCTCTGTTTTCCAAAGCATCTGAGTCCCAGGGTTAATCGCAGCAGCGCCTGGCGTGAACATCATTCTGGCGAGCCCTGGTACCTCCGGTCGGGCCGACGGATCGGACTGTACCTGGTACGCACCGGCGGACTCGAATTTTACCAATTTCGCGTAAAAGGGGGCCCAGCCATGGTGCGTCTGGATCCGACTCAGTTCCAGAATGAGCGTATTGCTGTTCCACTCCATCCTGACATCGCCCTCTACCTGGGCGCCCGCTTCGAGCAGCGTCTGTCCACCCTTTTTGATCGGGAGAAGCACTGTCGCTTGAACCGTACTGCCGCTCGCTGCCGATGAGGGCGTTACAGCAGTCCTTAGGACTATCTCCAACTCTGTACCATCGGACAGACCGTTGCGGATACCGCCTTCGGAACTGGGGAGATCCGGCGTCTCGGCATCGGTCCTGAGCGTAGATTCCGCCGTGAAGGCGCGGCAATGGTCGAAAGACAAGAAAGCGAGGCTAGATACACCTGATTGGTCCACCGCCTCCACCTTAGCTGAACTGGGTACTAGCACGCTGCGGCCCTCGATTACTTCGGGCTCGTAATCGACCAGCGCACTTAAACGGGAAAGTTTCAGATTCTGCGGGATGCCGGCGGCAGCAATAAAGACTCTGCGAAGTAGGTGTGTCTTGCTATCGAACAGGAACCAGCCTTGTTCGCCCGCCACACCGGATCGACTGCCCTCCACAATTGTCCAACTCCCGCCATAGGCGCCGTGAAAATCAAATCGTGTCAACGCACCTGTGCCCACGGTGACATTCCCCGAGGGCTGCGTAGTGAAATGCGTTCCGGCCACCAGAGCTCGCGCAATTGATCCAAATAGTCCGGTTGTGCTGAATTGATACCCGAGTAGTGCGCCTCCTCCTCGCCCCTCGAACCTCTTGCCGTTTGCCGGACCGTAGATTTCCTTCCCTTCGGATACGCCCACATCCGCTCGGAGAACCTCGCCAAACGTGGAGTGTCCCCGGGAGTCTACTGTTTGCGGCAAGATACTTTCTAAGCAGGTGTAGTCCGACGAATTTGCCAGTAGCGGAGCATTCACCGCCTGGAACGAAGCGAGTTCTGTGTTCCGTGGCTGAGTCGACGGAGGTTGCACATTTCCCTGCGGCATAGGTGCGCCCTCCAATCCGGCTTTGGTGGCTTTCGTTTCGGTTTGTTCGATTGCAGCAAGCTGCTCTCTGGCAGAGCTTACGTTAGGACCGTTTGGGCTGTCACTGACATATGTCCGAAAATGCTGCTTGGCTTCTGCAACATCGTTCTTGGTGAATAGCGCAGTCGCCAGGATGTACTCGAGTTCTGGATATCGATGGTGTCGATCCAGGGCAAGACCCGCTCGCGCGCTTTTCTCCGCCTCGTCCGCATTGCCGAGCAAGAGACTTGCAGACGCGCGAATCGCGTATGCGTCGGGGAAAGCTAGCGGATTCAGATCGATCGCGTCTTGGGAATGTTCCAATGCCGCTTTGTAGTCGCCGCGGGCCTTCTCGATGGAAGCAGCGTAAACCAGGGGCAGCGCGAATTTCGGATCCGCTTGAGCGGCCTGAAGATAAGATTTTACGGCATCCGCGCGAGCTCCTTGAATCTCCTCGCACAATCCGAGGCCCAGCCAGGCTGCGCTGTATTGCGGGCTGCTCGAAACCAATTGCTGGAGACGCTTTACGGCGGAAGTGAAGTCCTGCTTAGACGCTTCGCCGACCGCCCTATCATAGATCTTTCTGTCATGCTCCGTTCCTGAGTGGTTGGAGGCCGGCCTAAGTCCAGCAGAGTTCCCCGCCCTCGGTTTCAGCGTTAACGTCCCCAGGTTCGATTCCTGTACGCCGGTGAGACTCAATGTCGCTGTTTCGTACCCGGGCAGCAGCGCGTAGAGAACACAACCCTTGCTCGTCAAAGTCAGGTCTGAACTAAAGCTAGAATCGAAGCTAAACTCAAATCTGCCTCGGGAGTCCGACGTTCCCATCAAGCGGCTGAATCCGGGGCAGGAAGCGATGATCTGAACCATTACGTCTGGCACGGTTCCGTCGTCCATCACTACGTTGCCATGCAGGCGCCGGTTACCCTTTGAGGCGTTCTCAGCGTCGTCTTTGCGCTGGCCAAATACGTCGGTATTGGACGCCTGCGGTCGACGGAGCGTACCTTGAGAAAAACAGAGCAACGGCACAGCGCAGAACGCGACCAGCATGGAGTGAAACACCGGGACCTCAGCCTCGTCGAATCTAGGTTATCCACTGATCATAATGCAATGGAGCGCGGCGGAAATCGAATTGGTTCTGCAATGACTGCCGAACGTACTCATTCTGCCGCGCCCATCTATGCCACCTGCCTACCCCTTTAAGCTGGTGACTTCCGCGCCGGGAACTCGTCAGAAGATAAGCTTGAGTGCCAACTGAATTTCCCGATTATCATGGATGGTGGATGTGATATCGCCGAAACTGCCCGGGTTCACTCCGCTGTAGCTGTACACACCGGAGGGTAAGCCGGGAAGGCCGCTGTTCGGATTCGCGAGTTCCGCCGTATTCGTCAAATTGAAGAATTCCGTTCGGAATTGCAACCTCATGCTCTCTCTAATCGCGAAATCTTTGAATGCCGAGAAGTCCAGGTTGAAGAACCCGGGCCCGCGTAAGACGTTCCGGCCGAAATTGCCCCACTGATAGTTGGACGGTAGGGCGAACGAACTAAGTCCGATACAGTTCACGATCTGCCCAGAGGTGCAAGTGTCAACGAGCGGACCGGCCAGGTTCGGCCGCTGATTGCTGCGGCCCGTATTCGTATAGTCATTGCCGGCCGTAATATTGATTGGGGTGCCGGTTTGGGCGTCGAAGATGCCATTGGTCTGCCAACCGCCCAAAAGCGTTTTTAGAATGGCATTCTGCGTTGCGCGGAAGAAAGGTAGATCGTAGGTGAAGCTGGCCACAAACCGGTGCCGGATGTCCCAGTTTGAGTTGCCGTAGTCGCCTTTCCAGTTGAACGGGTTCTGCGGATAACCACCGCCATTTGAATCTGTGCTGGCATCGAGGTCGTGCGACCATGTGTAATTTGCGAGTGCAGTAAGGCCATGCGTGAAGCGCTGCCGGAACGAAGCGGTCAACCCCTGATAGCTGCTGTCTTCATCATTCTGAATTATGCGTATGTCACCGAAATCTTGATAAGGGCGTCGTAACTGCACCTTGCCCGGGCCTGGGGGAGGCGTGTTGATGTAGTAACTCCGATCCAGATGTACCGTATGCGATCCCAAGTACGAAAGGTCGATCGCGGCGCCGGACCACAAGCTGCGTTGCAAACCCCCGCTCCACTGGTTCATCGCGGGTGTTGGCAAATGGGCCGCCGGTGATATCACGTTTGGAGTTTGGCTGGGCGAACTGGCGGCGCCTGACGGCTCCGGATCGGCAAAGGTTGGGTTAGAGGAAGATGGATAGCTGGCAGAGAATGCGAACGGCGGGTTCGAGCTAAGGAATGTAAAGGAATTCGTTTGATTGGGATTGTAATAGATACCATAACCGGCGCGGAACACCGTCTTATTTGTAATCCGGTACGCCAGGCCCAGGCGCGGAGCGAAATCCTTGTGGTTCGGTCCAGTCAGTTGGTACCCGGGTGCCGGCGGATTAGGTGGGATCAGGGCAGTCAACGTGGAATTGAGAATCGTTGCATATCCGTTCACGGTATACGGTACGGTGGGTAGCTCATAGCGGAAACCCAAGTCGAGCGTCAACCTTTGGCTAACATGCCAGTTATCTGTCACGAAAAACCCGTCGCGCCATTCGGCGACCGTATTCCGTATTTCCGGGGCGGGTGTTGTTACGCCCGAAGAGTACCCTGTCAGGAAATCGGCCGCTGCGTTACCGGTAGCGTGGCCATCGAAGTTGAACAACCCCAGAGTATTGTTCACCGCAATTCGGCTGGTGATTAATTTACGCACATCGGCGCCCGCGATAAGAGTATGATCACCATGCAGCCAGGTGAATTGGTCGGCGCCTTGCCACGTCGTGTCGTTCTGAAACCAATTGGCGCCCGCATTCCCGGTACCGAGATAGTTTGTGATGGAGATAGCCGGAACGCCAGGGCTGCTATTGGTCGTGTCCGCCGTGAAACCGGGAATGCCTAGCGCCGTTCCCGCATTTTTTAAGCCATGAACATACCAGTAGTTCAAAGCATCCGTATCTAGATAGTTCCGTGCTACCCGCACATCGTTCACAATATTGGGAGTGATCGTTTGCGTGTATCCAACCACCCAGTTGTGAACGTTATCCGGAATCGTGGTCGCCTGGAACGGGTTGGCTGCGCCCCCTAGTATGTTTTCTTCAAGCCACGCGAACCGAGTAAAGAACCGCATCTTATCGCCGATGTTCTGATCGAGGCGGCCAATCTCCTGATTCCAGTGATCGTCATTGGGGTAGGTTGCAATCAGATTATTCGTGACACCGGGGGCGTTGGCCTTCGGAAACCACTGCAAAAGCGCTACGGCCTGTGGCGACAGAAGCGACTGAAGCTGATTCCCAGGAATCGGAGTTTTTGTATCTGGGTAATAGAGCTGACTCCCGAGCTCCGAAAAATCGCCCGTGCGCATTTTATCCGTGAATGTAGTTCCCAAAGCGCTGCTGGTTCGGATTTGGCGCAGGCCCTCATAATCGAACATGAAGAACGTCTTGTCGGTCCCGTTATACAGCTTAGGAATGATGACTGGACCACCGATTTCGCCGCCGAACTGATTCTGACGGAGCGGCACCTTGCGCGAGAAGAACGGCTTAGCATCAAGAGCGTCGTTCCGTAGAAACTCATATAACGCCCCGTGGAGAGCGTTTGTGCCGCTTTTCGTGACCAGGTTGAGGTGCGCCCCGAGGTACGCGCCGTACTGCGCCGGGTAGGTTCCGGTCTGAATTTCAAACTCCTGGATTGCGTCAACGGAGGGATGGAACGATGCCACCGAAATCAGATTATTTACGATTGAGGCACCGTCGAGCGAAATGCTGTTTTGAATCTCCCGGCTGCCCGCTCCGATAAAGTCCTCGCCCGGCGGAATACCGGTATTTGAGCTTTTCGGGCCCTGAATCACACCGGGCGTAGTGATCGCAAGCTGGAGCGGATCGCGGCCGTTCAGCGGAAGATCGGAAATGGCCTTCTGCGAGATGATTTCCTTTACAGCCGCATCATCTGTCGAGATGGGAGGATTTGTCGCCTGCACCTCAATGTGCTGCGAGATGTTTCCCACCTGCAAAGTCACGTCCGCCCGGACAGTTTGGTTTGCGTCAACGACAATGTTTTCTCGCGTGACTGTCTGAAATCCGTCTTTTCTCGCCGTGACGTTATAGGTCCCCACACGCAAAAACTCGAATGTGAACAATCCGTCAACGGTGGTCGTCGCTTCGTACGTGTCTTGGCTGGCAGCGTTGACCGCGGTGACAGCGGCCCCAGGTATCGGCGCCCCAGATGCATCCGTGATATTGCCCACCAACTTGGTCGTGCTGGCAAGTTGGGCGAAACACGGCGGGACGGCCGCCATGAGAAGCATGAAGGAGCAACAGAGTAGGCGCATGGATTGGTGTTGGAGAATATCTTGCTCCCCTCGCCTACCCGGTGCAAGTGGTTTCGATGTGGGCGTTATCTAGCCGTCTAAATTGCTGTAAGGAAAGCGCCGCACGCTTTCCCTGGGAAGGACGCCTGACGCGTGTTACAATTCCCGCAACCGCCAATTCTACTTAGGTTGGGATGTGCTGAACAAGGGGCTTGACGAGCACGCCGCACGAGTTATAGTCGCCTTTGGACCGTTCGCCGTCGATACGCAGAACAACGAACTTCAGAAGCATGGTATCCGGCTGAAGATCGCTCCTCAGGCGCTGCGGGTGTTGTTTTGCCTAATCGACCAATCGCCGAAAGTGGTGTCCCGCGACACGCTGTTCCAGATTCTTTGGCCCGGCGATACACACGTCGACTTCGAAGGCAATCTGAACGCCATCGTGCGTGACTTGCGGGAGGCGCTTGGCGATTCCGCGCGCAATCCAAGATACATCGAGACGGAACCCCGTCGAGGGTACCGCTTCATTGCCGACGTGAAGACAATAGAAATCGAACACGAACGTCCGCCGGCAAAAGAACCGTTGAGTGCACCGGCTAATCTGCCGCATCATCGTCGGGGAAGGTTCACTTGGTCTCTTATGGGCGGAACGGCAGCCATTGCCATCGCCGCAGTCGCCCTACTCTCGCACGGTCGGAGCGGTGCGGCACTCGATTCTGAACCTTTGCGGATGGTTCCTTTGACAAGCGTCTCCAGTAGAGCTGGCCACGCCACGTTTTCACCCGACGGATCGAAAATTGCTTTCCACTGGGACGGCGATCCGAAGACCGGCTTCGATATTTACATCGGGACCGTCGGCTCGGATCATTTTGAGCACTTCACGAGGGACCCTTCTGACGATCTGTACCCGGCGTGGTCTCCGGATGGCCATAACATCGCCTTTCTGCGTTGTTTCCCGGATCGCCGCTGCGCCGTTTATGTGGCGGCAGCCGACGGAAGTGGAGAACGTCTCATCAAGTGGATACCGACCGAGAGCACAGTATCGTGGTCACCCGACGGGCATTGGCTTACCTACACGGTTCAGTTCTTCGGCGCGAGCGAAGCATCTTCATCGAGCTTCGGTGTCTACGCGCTTTCCCTTCTGTCGGGTCAGGTGAAACGATTGAGCGAGCCCGGTCAAGGCTGGTTGGGCGACCTGGACGGAACCTTTTCGCCGGACGGTAAACGAGTTGCGTTCTTTCGTTCGCTCACAATCGGCATGAACCAGCTCTTTGTCCAAGACCTTGATCCAGGCATGAATCGAGTCGGCCTTCCTCATCTGGTTACACGAGAGGCCCAAAACGCCCGCAGTCCCGTTTGGACCCCGGACGGCAAGGCCATTATCTATTCTTCTCTTGCTGGCGACGTGCGCGGCCTGTGGCAAGTGCCGGCAGATGGAAGCGGCAAACCGAGTTTCATAGGAGGAGAAGATGCGAGCGAACCGGCTATCGACAAGAATGGGCGAATCATTTATGAGCGTGCCATCGTCCACGACAACCTCTTGACTGTGCGCTTATGCGCCACAGGGCAGTTGTGTCCCGATGCCGTACCGCAGAGCTTAATTTATCAACGGATGCTAGCCCGGAACCCTGACTGGTCGCCCGATGCACGCCGCGTCGCATTCGAGTCCTTACACGGTGCACGGGTACAAGTCTGGATCAGTGACCGCGATGGCTCCAATGCGTTCGAATTAACTTCTTTCCGCTCGCCGAGTAATGGGACACCGAGGTGGTCTCCAGACGGACGATTCATCGCCGCAGATTCCCGAGATACAGGTCACAGCAAACTCTACCTGGTCGACGTGCAAAACCGAACCCAGAAGCGACTGACTACGGGCGACTGGGAAGATGTCACCCCGAGCTTTTCGCATGATGGCAGAACCATTTATTTCGCATCCAACCGAACCGGCCGGTATGAGGTTTGGAAACTGGCGCTGGCTTCCGGTACGATGACGCAAGTAACACGCCACGGGGGATTTTACGCACAGGAGACATCCGATGGCAAGACGCTTGTTTATGCGCGCGGTATGACGAACACCCAGCTTGGAACCGTTAGCGTTGCAGGCGGAGATGAGAAAATATTGATCAACTCCCTGGACTATTGGCCTGATTTTGCGGTCGTTTCCGGTGGGGTTTATTTCATGCAGGCGCATCAACAACGCGGCAACCTGATGGTAAGCTTTCGACGCTTTGCCGATGGTGTGGAAACGAGCGTCGCGACGATCCCCGGCATCAATGCCCAAGGACTCACGATTAGCAAAGATGGTCGAGAGCTCTTAGTTTCGGTTCGCAGTTCTGTCGATACGAATCTGATCGCTTTGGAACGCCCGAATCAGAGGAATTAGTTCTCACGGGTCTCGCTCTCCAGCGATAAGTACGATCCGAAAGAACCGAGCTTTTCCTGGCCCGTCGCCTCGGCTCAGGAGATATTCCTACTTTGCTGGACAACGGGACATTTTCATTTTGTCTTGACACACGTAGCTTTTGCCCTGCAACGGCATCCATCAATGCGATATACTTCGGCGGTAGCTGCCACGACGTGCAGCTTTTCCGAAATCCCCCTGTCAAGGATTCCCGATGCGGTTCGGCGCTTTTTTGCCGTTGTTCTTTTGCTGGTTTTTCGTCCATCCCGCCGCTGCGTCAGAAACACCTGCGGACAGCAAAGTCGTTCTCATCCTCCGCTACGATCGGCATCCCTCTGCGGTAGCAACCCGTGCTCTCACACGCGAACTCACCAGTGTTATGCATCAGGCTCACGTGGACCTGGATCTATTGACGAGTGTGCCTGCGGGCCTCGAGGCTTCACGGCTAGTCACCGTTAACATGCACGGCTACTGCGGGATGGACGGATCCTCGGAGCAGGCACGTAATCGTAGCCCACTCGGGTCGACCTCCGTCGCAGAAGGACAAATGCTACCGTTTGTCACGATCGACTGCAACAAGATCCGGGCATCGCTGGCGTCCGTTGTCGGTACCGGTTCCCCTCAAGAGCATCAGATTCTGTATGGACGCGCTGTCGCGAAGGTGATGGCACATGAGCTCTATCACGTGCTCGCAGAAGCGTCTCAACACACGGAAACGGGCGTTACTCAGGGAGAGCTTTCCCCGAGTGAGTTGGCGAGTCCCAGCGTCGGCTTGCCGGATCAGGCCCGAGATGCAATCGAGGAACGGGCGCGCGCCCGTTAGGAGTTCAATCCGGAAAATAAGCGATCAGCGGTTGCCCCGGATTCACAACGGAGCCCGTTTGGCAGAGCACGCGAACCACACGGCCGGCTTTGGGCGCAGTTACGGCGATCTCCATCTTCATCGCTTCTAGTACCAGCAATCGCTGTCCGGCTTCGAACGTCTGGCCTGTTTCGGTTTCGATACGCCATACCGAGGCCGTTGCCGGAGCCGACATTGTCATACAGCCCGACGGAACATCACTTACGTTCGTCGATACCGAATCCGGCTCATCGGCGATCACAGTTAGCCCCATCGCAGCCCATCTCCGACGCTCTTCGGCAAATGCGGCCTGCTGGCGAGTTTTGAACACACTCGCTTCTGAGGCAATCGATGCTAAGAACGTGTGATAATCCGCAACCTTAAATGAAGTGTTGTCAATCTTCAGCTCGTAACGGCCTAGCGGGAAGTCACGCCGCAACTCAAGCAGTTCTTCCCCGCTGACCGGAAAAAACCGGATTTGATCGAAGAATCGCAGCAGCCACGGCTTCCCCGCTTCAAACTCTTTCGTTTGGCGGAACGTGTTCCACATCTGAACCGTGCGCCCGACAAACTGATACCCTCCCGGCCCCTCCATGCCGTAAACGCAGAGATACGCACCGCCGATGCCGACAGCATTCTCAGGCGTCCAGGTCCGCGCGGGATTGTATTTCGTTGTCACCAGCCGATGTCGAGGATCGATAGGGGTTGCAACTGGCGCACCCAGGTAAACGTCACCTAACCCCAGTACCAGATAGTTCGCACTGAACACAATTCGGTAGACATCATCGATCGAATCGAGACCGTTCACCCGGCGGATGAATTCAAGGTTACTTGGACACCACGGCGCATCGGGCCGGACGGATGCCATGTAACGTTCAATGGCGAGGCGAGTCGCCGGATCGTCCCAGGACAACGGTAAATGTACAATCCGGCTGGGCACAGTGAAATTATCGAGGTCCGGTAGACCAGCAAGGATTTCGTCAACAACCTTCAGAATCGTGTCCCGGCTGAGAATCGCGTTATCGTAGTGCACTTGCAGCGAACGGACACCCGGAGTTAGATCGACGATGCCTTCCAAATGCCGCTCCCGTAGAGCCGTCATCAGTGCATGCGCCCGCACGCGAAGATTCAAGTCTAAAGCCAGTTCGCCGAACTCAATTAGCAGATAGCGGTCCCCGGCACTTCGGGTGACCACATCGTTGGCTGGCCGATGGATGATTGCGTCCGCTGGGCTGACCCGATGGAAACGCACGCGACCGCCTGGCTTCAACTGACCGATCTTCCATAATTCGCTATCCACAATGACTGCGGGGCAAACAAATCCACCCAGACTTGGGCCATCCGGGCCAAGGATCACCGGCATGTCACCCGTAAAGTCGATTGCGCCGATCGCGTACGCGTTGTCGTGAATGTTCGAAGGATGCAGCCCGGCATCGCCGCCATCGCTTCGAGCCCAATTCGGCTTCGGACCGATCAACCGCACGCCGGTTCGGCTTGAATTATGGTGAACGCGCCATTCCGTCGTGAAGAACGTATCTATATCTTCTTGCGTGAAGAAATCCGGCGCGCCATGTGGGCCGTAAGTAACGCCGATTGTCCAAGTATCTGTGAGTTTCGGAATCTCGGAAATAGGGCTGATGCTACCCCTCGGGCCACCCGTTGAACGGAGCGGCAGCGTGTCCCCGACGCGCAGCTGCCGTCCGGCCCGTCCGCCGAAGTTACCAAGTGTAAACGTCGTTGCACTGCCTAAGTACGACGGTACGTCCAATCCACCTTCAAACAAGACATACGCTCGCGCCCCGGGACCTTCTACTGTTCCCATTTCAAGCACCGCCCCACTCGGCGCCAGCACGGGTTCCCACATCGTTACGGGTTCACCATTTACGCGCGGATTCATATCTGCGCCTGTAATCGCGATTCGCGTGTCGATAAGAAATCGGAGCGTTGGTCCGGACATAGTACACTCCAAACCGCACGCCCGCTCCTCGTTCCCAAGCAGCGCATTTCCAATTCGAAACGACTGCGCGTCCATGGGGCCAGAAGGTGGAACACCGACATCCCAGTAGCCGAGCCTTCCCGGATATTGTTCGATAATCGTCATCACCCCGGGCTCGATGACCTTAACAGCTCCTGGCCGGAACGAGAATGACTGAAGAAACGCCGTAGTGATGCCGCCATTTGCAAAGGTGTTGTCATCCGCGATGGCAGCCAAGTAGTCCAGATTGTTCTCAACGCCGGTGATACGCGTCTGTTTCAGCGCCTTCCGCAATTTGGATAACGCTTCGGTGCGATCCGACCCGTGAACGATTAGCTTTGCCAGCAAAGGATCGTAAAAAGGAGTAATCTCGGTTCCCGCGTCCACCCATGTTTCAAAGCGCGAATCGGGCTTCTCATAATGTGTAATCCTTCCGCTGCATGGCTGAAAATCTATAAGCGGATCCTCGGCATAGACTCGAACCTGGATCGAGTGCCCGTCGGGTTTAAGCTCGGATTGCGTCGGAAGGTGCAGGGTTCCGGCGCCTAGCCGCACCATCCACTCAACTAGATCTATGCCGAAAACCTCCTCCGTGACGCCATGCTCAACCTGTAAGCGAGAGTTAACTTCAAGAAAGTAGAACTGCTCCGTTTCCGCGTCGTACAGGAATTCCACCGTTCCGGCTGAACGGTAATTTACTGACCGTACTATACGAATCGCCGCTGCATGTAATTCACGCCGTACCTTTTCCGGAAGCTTCGGAGCTGGTGCTTCTTCGATGACTTTCTGATTCCGTCTCTGCGCTGAGCAATCCCGCTCTCCGATTGCCAGAATATTTCCGGCGCCATCTCCGAACATTTGCACTTCAATGTGCCGAGCTTTTGCTACGAACTTCTCCAGGAACACGCTGGAGGACTTAAAATTGGCTTCCGACAATCTCCGCACCGATTCATAGGCCTCGCGCAAGTCCTGCTCCGTGTTGCAGCGCCTCATCCCGATGCCGCCGCCCCCGGCCGCGCTCTTCACCATCACCGGGTAGCCGATCTGTAAGGCTGCGCTGAGAGCATCGCCAACGCTATTCAGCAGCCCAGTTCCCGGAAGTATCGGCGCTTCGCATGCGACCGCGATATCCCGGGCCGTATTCTTCAACCCGAACGCCCGGATTTGTTCAGGCGTCGGCCCCAGAAACACGATCCCAGCGTCTTCGCACCGCTGCGCAAATTCAGCATTTTCGCTCAGGAATCCGTAACCGGGATGAATTGCTTGTGCGTCCGCCGCCTTAACTGCAGCCAAGATTCGCTCTATATTGAGATAACTCGCAGCCGGCGAGGCTGGCCCGATACATATGGCCTGATCCGCTTGAGACACATGCAGCGAGCCTGAATCTGGCTCCGAATAGACCGCCACTGAGCGAATTCCGAGCTTGCGAAGCGTCCGAATGATGCGGCATGCGATCACCCCGCGGTTTGCAATCAGAACCGTTTGGAGCACTTATCCCGCCGCATCCCAGATCAGCAGGCGTACCGGCGTTGGATCGTACGCGTTACAAGGGTTGTTGAGCTGTGGGCAGTTACTGATCAATGCGAGCACGTTCATCTCGGCGCGCATCTCAACGTACTTGCCCGGTTCCGAAATGCCATCGGCGAAAGTGAGTGCTCCTTCCGGCGTCACCGGAACATTCATAAAGAAGTTGATATTGCTGCCAATGTCGCGTTTCGTCAGCCCCGTTTCGGAATACGCGAGCGCTCGCAGAAAGCTCTGCCGGCACGCGTGCATATATTTCTTCTCAAGCGCGTAGCGGACCGTGTTGCTCTCGGTCGAACACGCCCCGCCCAAGCGTGTCGTGCCGGCCGCATGTATCAGCCGTTATGGACATCAGCGTCCGATTCAGATTCGACTTCAGCGCGCGTTCCGGCCGTGAGATAGATATTCCTCTGGGCAACGATCGTGGCCGTCGGGCTGTAACGCTCCGCTAAATCATCCGCATTGAAAAAGAACGTATCCACAGCCTGGTTGCCGCACAAATCGACAATGCGGACAATCTGGCCTGCCTGAATGGGATACAGCCAAGGCTCTCCGGCTTCTAGTGTGAATTCATATGCCGCTCTCGCCGGATCAAGTTCACTAAAAACAATGTTTCTGTCAGGCATTACAGGAAGTAGTGCTCCGTGTTCATAAACCCCCGGCCGTTTTCGGGACAGGAGTTTCGGCAGAGGTCGTCTGCGCTGGCCACCAGCGCTTGCAGAATTTCCACATGATGGGTTTCGGATTGTAGGACGGCTCGGCATTCATGGGGTGCTGGCACGTATCTAAAATCACCAATGTGTTCATCTCAGCCCGCAACTCAACGCTGTCACCTGCTCTCGAATTGTTGCGGAACAAAGTTCAGGCTTCCATCCAACTCAACGGCGACTTTACTGAAGAAGTTCACACAGTCCGGCATGTCCCGAATGGTCAAGCCGTACTTCTCGAGCTCAATCAAGAAATTGTCACGGCTGTTCCGATGAAACGCGTTACGGTGCGTCTGATATCCCGCCTCGCCGTACTTTGCATTCGTTTGCGCACGATCGATATGTCCGCCTAAGGGATCATGCCAGCCGCAGGTATCTTCGGTAATGGAAACTAAGATCCTCCCCATATCCGAATACAAAACAAACCCCTTCGTGAGGTGTGCCGTATGTTGGGCCTTGAGCGTATCCGGCATGTTGTAACGTTCCGCCGGTATTTCGAAATTGAGAAACAACGCGGCTGCGTTTCCGCCGCCTTCCATATCCGTAATGCGGAGAGTTGTGCCGCGCTTCAGAACATGCGACCACACGTCACCCCCGCGGATAGACTCCTCCCATAGGACAGAGTGATGCAATTCAGACACAAAGATTTTCCTCGATCGAGAGTCGACACACTTCGCCCGTGAGCCTGGGCTTAGGAAGCTAACCGATCAGGGCGGGGGGACCGCAGCAGACATCCATTGCTGTGAGTCGTAGCAGAACACGAAGCGAAATGGTGCGGTCAAGCTGTGGCCGATCTCCATTTCGCATATCCGTATCCTGACAGACCGGCGGCGCTCGCACAAGCATGGCGTAAATAAATTTTTTGAATGCCCAGGTAATGCCAAGCTTTGTTATGCTCTGAGCATCGACATAGGGCTCCGTTTTGCCCCGGGCCGCATCGTTGCGGTAGGTCTACTCGGATGCTCAAACGGATTATCTCTTCCCTTTTCTTTACATTGATGCCGCTGGCGTGCGTTGCCCAGCAACCCACATTTACAGTCGGCTGGTCGATCTATGTCGGCTGGGATCCCTATCAATACATGGCCAAGTCCGGCTTGTTGCGTAAGTGGGGGATAAATATGGCGTTGAGATAAGACGCAGCGGTTCGATTACGCTCCGTCCATCGATGCCTTCACGTCGAAGAGCGTCGACGCCTGCACGATGACCAACATGGAGGCGCTCGATCTTCCGGCCGCATCCGGAGTCGACACAACGGCCATCGTCATCGGCGACTACTCAAACGGCAACGATGCGGTCATCGCGCGAGATGCGAAGTCGATTCACGATCTCGCGGGTAAAAGCGTAATGCTGGTGCAAAAGACTGTTTCCGAGTATTTGCTTGAGCGCGCGTTTGTGTTGAACCACGCCGACACCGACCTGCATAAGGTGAAATTGGTAAATGCATCGGACAGCAGCATTGTAGCGGCGTTTATGAACGACCCCTCAGAAGCTGGTGTCGTGACCTGGAAGCCACTGGTTTCGCAGTTGCAGGCGGCGAAAAGATATAACACCATCTTCGATTCCTCAAAAATCCCAGGCGAAATTCTCGACTTACTCGTAATTCGAACCGAGGTCTTGAATCGCCCGGATGGGAGTGGCAAGCACTTTGCCAAGGCGATCACAGGGCGCTTGGTACGAAATGATGGCCCAGATGTCCGGGCCCAATGCGGACAAGGTCCTCAGCGGCATCGCGGCTGTTTCGGAAGATACGCTTGGCTCTTACAAAGAGCAATTGAGCACGACACACATGATGTACAAGCCTGCGGAAGCGGACGGCATGGCCGTGTCCTCAGCGACTCAAGCAGAAAATGGATCTGGTCCGCCAGTTCTGCTTCGCCCACGGGCTACTCGGGAGCATCAAGAGCGCCGATGAAGTTGCGTATCAGGTATCCGGATGGTTCCAGTTCAGGGAAGGCCGGATCGCGTGCGCCTGCGCTTTGATGCGACTTACATGGATATGGCCGCCAAGGGATAGCTCTGATGCTGCGCATCTTTGCAAGCCCCAACCCGAGAATCGCATATGTCCTCTCCTGGGCTTGCTTTCGCCCTGGCCGCTGCGCTGTATCTTAGGACAGCTCATCTCCGTCATGCCGAGAATCCGAAGATCGCATCGTCCCGACCATTTCCCAGCTAGTCAAAGGGAGCCTACATGCGGCTCTGACCCCGCCGGAAGAAGACGACGACGGCTCAACTGGGGGACCATCCTTCCGTTTGGGCGCAAGCTTACCCATGGCATGCTCTGGAAGGATACTGCGGCGAGCGGCACGCGGTTTCTTATCAGCCTCGTCCTTATGTTTCCCGCGGTCATCATTGGCCTGCATATGGGCGCGTTTCCATGGATGTCGCAGTTTTTCATGCCGATCTGTGATCTTTCTCGACAAGATTGTCGCCGCTTTCAGTCTTGCCGATTCTGTTTATAGCTTTTGGAGTGGGCGAGTTCGCCAAGATCATGCTGATCGTGATCGGTGTTGCGCCTACGATCATCCTGGACACTTACAATCTGACGAAGTCGGTTCCGGCCGAACAGATTGTCGCGTGGATTCACGCTAGGCGCGCGGGACTGGTCAGTCGTCTATCGGGTCATCCTGCCGCAGATATGGCCGCGCATCCTGAACACCATCCGCCTCAACCTGAAGGCGATCGTGCTGTTTCTGTTTGCCGGCGAAATGATCGCCTCTCAAAACGGTCTCGCCTATCGTATAGCGCTGATGCAGCGGCACATGGGCATGGACGTGATCATCCCGTACGTGCTCTGGACCGCCTTGCTGCTCTTCCTCGCCGATCAGATGATACGGCTGCACCATTCGCTTTACGAATCCGTGGTTCCATGAGGTTTGACGCATGAAGCCACCTTGATCTCATTCGAGGGTAATCGCGTCCGAGTTTCCGCTGAAGCAGGGCGGCAGTCACACGCGTCTTCTCCGGTCTGGATCTGAACATCGAAGAAGGTGAGTTCGTGACCGTCCTGGGCGAAACAGGCTGCGGCAAGTCTACGCTGCTTGCGTATTCTGCTTGGCTCGGAACACCCGACTTCGGGGCGCAGTCATTGTGGACGGCAAAGAGGTTCATCAACCAGATCGCGACCGCGGCTACGTTCCGCAGAAGTATTCATTATTTCCGGACAAGACTGTCATCCAGAACGTCGCCTTCGGTCCCATTTCTGAATCCCTCTCAGTCTTCTGCAGTTCTCAACCCGGCGATGGTGGAGAAGCGCAGCCGGCATTAACCGAGCGCGCTCAGGAATTCTTGCAGCGGGTCGGCCTCAGCGAACGCGACGCGCACAAGTACCCGGATCAGCTCTCGGGCGGCATGCAGCAGCGCGTTGCGATCGCGCAATCGCTGATCATGGATCCGAAGATTCTGCTGATGGACGAGTCGTTCAGCGCGCTGGACCCCGCAACTCGCACCGGCATGCAGCGACTGATTCGCTCGCATCTGGCGAGAGACGAAGAAGACAGTGGTGTTCGTGACCCACAACGTAGCGGAAGCGATTGTATCTCGGCAGCAGAGTGATTGTCCTGAGCAAAGAATCGAGGCCAGTGAGCTGTTCGCGATGTCGCGCTCGATCTCGAAATTCCTGAATCACATCCGCTGGCCGGATGGCTCTCTCCTCCAGGAGGAATCGAGCGGCTTACTGCGCCAGATCGAGGCCGCCGCTGCTCTGCGTCGTTCGTCTTTCAGGAGGATTTGGCGGCAGTTGCGAGTTAGTGTCGAAGTTCCTGCCAAGGCCTTTTCGACCGCTACCAGCAGGTCTGGATCGTCAGGCGTGCACATCGGGTTCGAACCGTGCCACCAATTTGCCCTTGCGATCCACGATGAATTTGGTGAAGTTCCAGTGGACGTCGCCCTTGAACTTCCGGATCCGCTTCTTTGCTCAGATAATGAAACAGCGGCGTGACTTCATCTCCGCGGACCGCCATCTTCGAGAAAATTGGGAACGTCGATGTGATAAGTCGTGCATGCAGAACGTCTCGATGGCTTGCTCGTTCTTCGGCTCCTCATTCCCGAAATCATTCGAAGGAAACGCGAGGATTTCCAGACCCGCTGCATGATACTTGCTCGTATAACGCCTCGAGCCCCGCATACTGCGGAGTGAAGCCCGAGTCAGTCGCGATATTCACAATCAGCAGCACTTTGCCCTTGTACTGGGTCAGCGCTTCCGATTGCCCTTATATCGGAAGGCATGTTGAAATCGTAGATAGCTGGGTTTCTCGGCTGGCGGCGCGGCCGAGAGCGCCGCACCCACGCCGAAAGCTAAGAAAAAACGTTGTCATTTCGAGCGCGATTCCTAGGCAATGATGTCCGTGATCACGTTTCCGGCTACATCGGTCAGCCGGAAATCGCGGCCGCTGTACCGGTAAGTCAGTTTCGTGTGATCGATTCCGAGCAGGTACAGAATGGTCGCATGGATGTCGTGAACATGAACCGGCTTGTCGATCGCCTTCCATCCGAAGTCGTCGGTTGCGCCGTAAACCATGCCGGGCTTGACGCCGCCGCCGGCCATCCACATTGTGAAAGCCATGCGGATTGTGATCGCGTCCAGCGTGTGTTTGACCGCCATTGAAGCCGCTGCCGACTTCAACTACCGGCGTGCGGCCGAATTCCGATCCGCAAACAATGAGCGTTTCATCGAGTAAGCCGCGCGCCTTCAAGATCCTTAATCAGCGCCGCAAATGGCTGGTCGGAATCCTTCGCCGTCTTGCGATGAAGCTGGATATCGAAGTGATGATCCCAAGGATCACCTTTGGCGTAATAGACCTGCACCATGCGGACGCCGCGCTCGACAAGTCGCGCAGCCATCAGGCAACCGCGCGCCGTGCTTCCTTCTCCGTACATCTTCTGAACAGCCTCGCTCTCCTTCGTGACATTGAACACATCCGGCGCTTCGGTCTGCATGTGATACGCCGTCTCCATGGACTGGATCGTGGCCTCAAGCTGCGGATCTGGCCTGCTCCGGCTGCCTGCATTTGCAGCTTGATCCAGCTGCGACACCAGATCCAGCTCTTTGCGCTGCCGCGTCAGATCGAACTTCTTGTTCTGGATATTGGGGATCAGTTTCTCGGCATCGAACTTCTTGTCTTTGTCGTTGTCGGAAATGTAAGTGCCCTGGTGAACCGGAGGCAGGAAGCCGGCGCTCCACAGCGGCGGACCGACCGTCGTCGGGACTTCCGGGCAAAGGACGACGAAACCCGGCAGGTTCTGATTATCCGTGCCCAGCCCGTAAGTCAGCCACGATCCCATCGAGGGACGGCCCGGTGACATTGGCGCCGGTGTTCATCATGATCAGCGCGGGCTCATGATTCGGAATGTCGGTGTACACGGAGCGGACGATGCACATGTCGTCCACACACTCGCCCAGGTGAGGGAAGATTTCGCTCACTTCGGTTCCGTTGTGCCCGTATTTCTCGAAGGTGAATGGCGATTTCATCAGGTTGCCGACCTTGCGCTCGTGCGACAGCGCGCCGCCCGGCATCGGCTGGCCGTCGTATTTGGTCAGCATCGGTTTCGGATCGAAACTGTCTACCTGCGAAAGGCCGCCGTTCATGAATAGGAAGATGACGCGCTTGGCTTTCGGCTTGAAATTCGGTTTATCAATCAGCCACGGCGCCGGGCCGTTCGTCGTTGGCCGCTTTTGCAATCGAATTCGCGAGACTTGCGAACGCCATGCATTCCGAACCCGTGCCCATCCGGCAAAGAGCTTCGCGGCGTGTCAGGGGTGCGGATGCTTTATGTCGCACTGAGTAAACGTCTCCTCAATCCTAATCCACAAACTCGAATTCGTTGGAACTGAGCAGCACGCGCGCATACTCTTTCCATGCTGTGGAGGGCTGCCCGGTGATTGTTTCCGCCTTGAAATCAGGCGTCTGTGCAGGAACTGCAATCCGAAGCTCTCTTCCTTTTCGCTTGGCATCGCGGCCGAAAGGAAGCGATACGCCCGGCGAATCCGCGCGCTGATCGTCGCCCGCCGTCGTAGACGCGCCTGGCAAGTTGCTCGGCCTGCTTGTACACAAAGCTGCTGTTCATGAAATACAGCCGCTGCAGCGGAACAATGGTGCTGAACCGCTGTTCTGCCGTGAAAGAGGGATTCGGAAAATCAAATACCTGCAGGAAGTTATTCATGTCGAAACCGGCTGATCTTGCAGTAAACCGTGCGGCGGTGGTTGTCGTCGGAGAAGTCAGCCGACGGGCCGCCGGTTTTCTTGAGATCCAGTGACCCGGCCGCAAACAGAACCGAGTCGCGCACCTCTTCGGCATCCAGCCGCTGCCGATTGAATCGCCAGTAAAGCCGGTTGGCCGGATCCTTCTCTTCATTCGCCTTCGAAGACGTCGCTCGACAGCCGGTACACTGACGACAACATGATCATCCCGCTGCAACTTTTTGACGGACATGCCGTTCTGGACAAAGTAATTCGCCAGATACTCAAGTAATTCCGGGTTGCTGGGAGGATCGCCCGCTTTTCCGAAGTTATCGGGCGTGTTGACGATTCCCGTGCCGAAGTGCCACTTCCAGACGCGATTGACAAACACACGGGTCGCGAGGCCGCTCTGCGCGATATCCTCGGCCAGATCCATGCG
This sequence comes from uncultured Acidobacteriaceae bacterium, assembly GCA_963795905.1. Lineage (GTDB taxonomy): Bacteria > Acidobacteriota > Terriglobia > Bryobacterales > Bryobacteraceae > Bog-105. The sequence goes on from CAWCJG010000011.1 coordinate 121,286, forward strand.
CCCGCTGCCCTGCGTGTAAGGCTTCGCCTCACCGGGACTGAGCACTTCGAGAAATCGTCGCGGCAGCTTCGGATCGCCCAGGCTGTGCGGATTGCCGCGCAGATTGATCGACAACGTTCACCGGCTTCGGCTTATCCGCAACGCCATGAACGAACGGATAGTCTTCGTTCTTTGACTTGCTTTCTCGGCCGTGTCCATGTCCGCGTTCAGATCGGTCATGTGCTGCTGCCACTCCGGACTCAGCCGCCGAGTTGAGCCCCAGCCGCGAAAGACGAACAGCCCGGGCTTGCGCTCTCATCGTCATCCTGATGTCGAGCGACCGCAGGAACAGATCAACCCACAGGCTTGCCTGTTCAGAGGGCAGAGTCTTCAATTCCAGATTGCAGCCGGGGCAGAACTGATCGTCGGTTTCGAACTCGTTCGGCTTGGCATCGCGATCGCAGCGCGCTCCGGGACATTATTCTTGGCCTTGATGATGTCGTTTTCTTTCTGAATCTTCTTGTTGTCCGGCCATAACCTGCAGCACCAGCGTCTGGTAAGCATCGCGCGAGAGCCTTTGGCCTCATCCTCGCTAGCCGCCGGCCGCAACCATCGCTTGCCAGTCTTTCAGGAAATGGATAGTGCTTCTTCGGTGTCTTCAGGTATTTGACCCAGCGCTCGAAGCATCTCCGGGATCGACGTTGTCTTTCGCCGCGGCCTGCTCTAACGTCATCTTCGGCTCGCCTGATCACCCGCCAGGCTGCGACCATGTACTTCGCGGTTTCGTGGGCGTAGATCTGCGCGAGCTGCTCCGACTCGTCCTTCGTGAACTCGCGCAACTCTTTGCTCTTCGCGATAACCTCATCCTGTTTCCGCTGCCAGGACATGACCATCGCCATAGAATGTCCGCGGATATTCGTTGTAAGTCGTGCTGGCGAACACACCGACCAGCGAGTAATAGTCTTTCTGCAGAATCGGATCGTACTTGTGGTTATGGCAGCGTGCACATGCGACTGTCAATCCGAGGAGTCCGCGCTGACCATATCCACACGCTCATTGCGCTCGTCGGCCCGCCCCTGAACCGGTTCGGCCTGATCCCAGATCCAGGGACCTTGGCCCAACATCGCCGTCCCGGGTAAGTACTTATTCGCGATAGCTTGGCATCCATCAGATCGCCTGCGAGCTGCGCCTTGATAAACGTGTCGTACGGCATGTCGTCGTTGAATGCCTTGATCACCCAATCGCGGTAGTAGTGGGCGCCAGTCCACGGCATGTATCCGCGACCCATTGGATCGAGTCCGCGCACATCGTCTTCTCCATAGCGGACAACGTCCAGCCAATGCCGTCCCCAGCGTTCGCCATAGCGCGGCGAGGCCAGCAGCCGGTCGATTACATGCTCGTAGGCTTTCGGGGATTTATCTTTTTCAAACGCATCGATTTCTTCGGCCGTCGGAGGAAGCCCCGTCAGGTCGTAAGTTGCGCGGCGGATCAGAGTGCGCTTATCCGCAAAGTCAACCGGGGCCAACGATTTCGACTTCTCAGCTTTGCCAGCACAAACTTGTCCAAGTCTGTGGCCGCCCACTTTTTGTCTTTCACTGTGGGCACAGGCGTCGGGTGTAGCGGCTGAAAGGACCAGAACTTTTTCTGCTCAGGCGTAATGGTTGGACCCGAGGGGGCAGTAGCAGTCGCGGGCGAGCTGGGCCATGGCGCGCCCATTTTCACCCACTCCACCAGGACCTCGACATCTTCTGGTTTCAGCTTGCCGCCTTTCGGCATTTTCAGTTCGCCCGTTTGCCGGACTGCCTCAATCAGTAGACTCTTTTCCGGATCGCCTGGAACGATCGCCGGTCCGGAGTTCCCACCCTTTAACAACGCCTGCAGCGAATCCACTCGCAAGCCCCGGACATCGCGGCCGATGTATGGCAGGCATAGCAGTTATTCGCAAAGATCGGTCGCACGCGCGTTTCGAAGAAATCGCCTTTGTCCGATGCCGGAGCTACCGCCGCAGCAGCAGATGAAGTGGACTCGGATGGTCCGGCGGCACCAGCCTTTACCCATGCTTCAAGAGCAGCCACTTCCTCGGGCTGCAACTTGCCGCCCTTCGGCATTTTGAGATCCGGGTCCGTTTGTCTCACGGCTACGATCAACAAACTTTTGTCGGGGTCGCCCGGTACGATAGCCCGTCCCGAGTTGCCGCCTTTCATCAAGCCTGCGTATGAGTCGAGGCGTAAGCCAGACGTCGCAGCCGCTGCATGACAGCCATAGCAGTTCTTTGCCAGGATCGGCTTGATTTTGGCCGCAAAGGTGTTTGCAGTATCTGGAGGTGTAGCATTCAGATCGGCCGTTTTGCCGAGTGCCGCCGCGACAAGTCCCGCGGCGCAAGTTGCGAATAAGTTCCACTTTGTAAGAGTCACGCCAGAAATCCACGTAATACATCAAACCGAAGGTCCGTACTTGGGAGCTGGCGACGTGGCGGAAGGACAACGCGGGCAGGCTGGGATCGCGTTTGTAGGAAGTCTACCATGAATGGGCGTGTTCTTACAGCCGTTATCGCAGGTATAAGTAAGTTCGATGTCAACACACAGCGCTCACTTCGTATACTGGCCAAACAACATGCACAAATCACTACTTATTTCGGTTGTGGCGGCATCGGCGCTGGCACAGGCCACGCATGCACCTAGCTTGGGAGTAACCGATCCGGCGGTTCAGATTCCACTCTCGAAGCTGCTCCCCGACGCCGTAATTCCTATTCCTGGCGCACCGGATTGGATAGCGATCGGGGATGACGTCTGGATATCGAACAATCCGATGAGCAACGTCACACGGATTGATCCGGCAACGAACAAGGTCAAACAGGTTATTCGCGATCTGCCCAACGCTTGCTCGGGCCTGGCAATCGGATTTGGGAGTTTATGGGTTCCGACCTGTAAAGATCAGTCCGTAGCGCGCGTCGACTTGGCCACTGGTCAAATCACCGCGCGCGTAAAAACAGGTGTCGCCAATTCTGAAGGCGGTATCGCGGTAGGGGCAGGTAGCGTCTGGCTGATGACCGACAAGACGAGTGTCCTTTCCCGCATCGATCCGGTAACCAATCAGGTCACTGCGAAGACTCAACTGCCGCCGGGCTGTTTTACGACTGCCTTCGGATTCGATTCCGTTTGGGTTACATGCACTCAGCAGAATTCCGTTGTGCGCGTTGATCCGTCTACGAACGCTGTGGTCGCCACAATCGCAACAGGTCCGCAGCCCAGGTTCCTGACTGCCGGGGAAGGCTCCGTTTGGACTCTCAACCAGGGGGATGGATCGATCACCCGGGTTGATCCAGGCAACAATCAAGTTGCCGCGACGATTCAGACTGGCTTGCGCGGAGCAGGGGGCGACATCTCGGCCGGCGAGGGATTTGTGTGGGCAACGCTGTTCGGAATACCGTTGACACGAATCGATCCTTCAAACAACGAGGTAGTTCAGCAGTTCGTCGGCCCGGGCGGAGATGCGCTGCGCGTGGGAAACGGATCAGTCTGGTTATCCAATTACAAGTCCCACACCGAGTGGCATTTGGACGCGAAGAAGATTGCGGCGATTAAACCGTGAAAACTCGGAGCGGGCGGCAGATCCTTACCGGCCACCCGCTCCTCACCAACTTAGAAGCTGTAGTGCAGCGAGAGCTGCAGCACGCGCGGATCCATCGTCGAGGTGAACTCGCCAAAGGTATTCGGATTGGTCAACGAAAGGTTGTTTACTCCCGTCGCGTACTGGCTAGTGCTTGAAGTATTCAGCGCACCATACGTAAAGTTGACGAAATTGAAGGCGTTGTAAGCTTCAGCCCGGAACTGCAGGACCTGTCCTTCCCAAGGCAGGTGGAAATCCTTACTGATCGAAATGTCCACATTGCGGAACCCGGGTACGCGCACGATGGCGCGGCTGCCCGATTGCCCTGGCCATTCGTCCTGATACGAATTGATGGCATTTAGGGATTGAAACAGATTGGGATTCCCGTTCTCATCGGTGTAAACGCCCGTCTTCGCAGCGGGCCCATTCGGGACCGCAAGGGCGTTTTGCCAATAATTCGTTGGGAAGACGAACAGACCGCCTATGGTAGTCGGCAGACCCGTCTGCGCGCGTATGAGTGAAGAGATTTGCCATCCTCCAATAAGCCGGTTCACCCAGCCGCGCGCCGATCCGAAGAATTTCTGCCCCTGTCCTACCGGGAGTGCATAGAGAACATCCGCGTTGAACTGGTGACGAATGTCAAAGTCAGACGACCCGTATCCCTGGTTTGGATAGAACGCATTCTGTACGTCCCCGCCGTACTGTCCGGAGTTATCCGCCGGCGAGGAGGCGTTGTCGAGAGAGTGCGACCAGGTGTAGTTCAGATCAAAAGCGAGGCCATGGCTCATCTGATGCCGGAAGCTGACTGCCAGGCCGTTATAGTTGGCGTGCGCTGCATTCGCCCAGGTTGGATCCGAACTTCCCTGCGGAGCGAAGAACGTATAGCAGCCGGTGATCGTGAAACAATTGTTTGGCGCGTCGGCACGGTCCAGAGAATGCAGGTTGTCGAGGTCGCTGCCCCCGTAAACGCCATAGATGCTGTAGAAGTAATTAGCGCTGGCGCTACCGGGGAAGTAATGATTTGCCAAACCCGGGAACATATCTTCCACGAACGGAACCGTGGGAACCATGGAAGGGTTGGCCTGCACTGCGCTTGCGACGTTCTGACCGTTGTTGCCATACTGCGGCAATAACTGGTTGTACAGCGCACGTAATCCGGTATCGGCCTGAACCCACGTCGCACCACTCTTGTTGTCTTTGAAGTAGATCAGCGGTGAGAATGTATCGACCTGCGCCAGCAGCTTATGTGAAAAACGCCCGATGTAGCTCACATCAAGCGAATAATTAGTACTGAACTGGTGTGACACGGTGAAGTTGAACAGGTATGAATACGGCGCCGTCAGGTGTGGATCGATTCCGTATAGCGTGCCGGCAATCGCAGAGACGTCCGGCAGCGTGAACGGAAATCCGCCCGCGGGAGCCGTTGGCAACGCTGGATACCCGCCGCTAACGCGCGGCGACGTGGTGAAGTTATACGAAGTTGGCAGACCGAGTGAGGTACCCAACCCGGCGGAACCGAGACTAGCGACGTTGGCGGCCAGGTCATTACCGTATTGATCGTAAGCAATGCCCGCACCCGCCCGGATGGAGGTCTTTGACGTTGGTGCATAAGCAATCGAAATTCGCGGTGCGAACTCCTTCGTGTCGGCTTTGTACCAGCTTGATTTCCCGTTTACAGGCCCGTTCAGATTGAAGGTGACACGATCGCCGTCTGGTAGCTGGTTGCCCGGGATTCCATTCTCTTGAGCATACTCACGCGTGGCGAAGTACTGATCGATTCCCGGAGTTGAAGCAACCTGCAGACCGGTAGCTTCATAAGGAGGCGTGTCGTATTGATAGCGGATGCCGTATGTGAGCGTCAGGTTGTTCTTGATCTTCCACACGTCCTGCGCGTATCCTTCGTAATTGCGGGTGATGAAGTCGTACGCCGTCGGGCTTCCGATCGCAATAGGCTCGCCTTTCGCGTTGTACTGATACGTGACGTTCAAGTTATCGACGAGTCCCAAAACCGCACCAAACGAATCGGTTGCAGCGACCGAGTTCGCAAGCGTGGCCCCGCCGAGATAACTCGAAATATCTCCCTGGATGTCGGCGCCCAGTCCGAAGAGAATTCCCTGGCTGTAGCTATAGTGCGGCCATGAATTCGCGTAAGAGGTGAGCCGGTTATCGATGTTGCGAAAGTTGAAACCGGCCGACAGAGTGTGCCTTCCTTTGATCCAGGTAACGTCGTCAGCCGCATTCCAGGTCGGGTTAATGCGGCTGGAAGCGCGGGCCGCTGTGTCGACCAGCGGATCAATAGGGCCAAGGGTATAGGCATTACCGCCAGCTCCGGACTCGGCATACCCGATGCGGCTCAACCCGAACGTCAACACGTTCGTCAGTGCGGGACTCACGGACGCCGTGTAACGCGCACTGAAACCACGATTGTCCGCGAAAAGCGCTTGAGCATCGCTTTCTCCGGGGAGCCAAGCAGGAATCAGCGTTTGCTGTTCGTTCGACAGCGTGCCACGGAACGAGAGGACGTTGCGTCCGGCTGAATCAAGGATGTAATCGACACGCCCAACGTATATGCGGTTATCCAGTTTGCTCGGGGCGTTGAAGCGGTATCCGGTGAAGTTCAGCCCGTTATCTTCGCCATAACTTGGATCGTTGCCAGCCGGGTATTTCTGCAGAATGCTGAGGATTGCCGGATTCACGCCGATTCCGAGCGGATCGATTTGCTGGACCTGGGATGGATTCAATATTGCCACGGCCCCGCCAGCGAGACCGACTTTAAGAATGCCCGCTTTCATATTTTCAGTCGGGACCTGGCGCTCTTCTGGGGTGGCGCTTGAATCGATACGCCGCTCGTAATTGAAGAAATAAAATAGACGGTCCTTCCTAGCAGGGCCGCCAAGAGTCGCGCCGAACTGATTGCGGACTAACTGAGGCCGAGAAAGCCCATCACGATTGTTGAACCAGTCGTTCGCCGTAAAATCCGTGTTGCGGTTGTACTCGTATGCGGATCCATGGATTGTGTTCGTACCGCTCTTCGTAATGAGGGAAACCTGCCCGCCGGAAGAACGGCCAGCCGTTGCATCAAAGCCTGCCACCGAGACTCGAAACTCCATGACCGAGTCGAGCGGAACCGGAATTGCCGAGTTGAATCCCTGGTTCTGAGTCGTTCCGTTCAGACCTGAGAGCGCGTTCTGGTTGTCGTTGCTGTCGACTCCGTCAAGCGTGATGTTATTTTGATCCCGACGTGCGCCCATTACCTCGCCCGTAGTGGTGACACCGGGCTGAATGCTGAGCAATTCTACGACGTTTCTCGTTTGAAGCGGCAGCATCTCAACCTGCGGCTGCTGAAATCCGTTCCCGAGGGTCGCATCCGTAGTATCGATTCGCGCGACTTGCTCGTTGACATCCACCGTCGAAGTTGTCGTTGCGACCTGCAGTTCAATGTCGGCGGTAACAGGGGTGCTCACCTGCAGGTGCAACGTGCTCACCTTATATACGGCGAAACCTGTCGCTTCGACGGTGAGCGAGTAATCGCCCGGCGGCATCTGCGCGAACTGGTACGCACCATCTTTCTGACTGGTCGTGGTTCTCGCGACACCGGTGGCGCTTTGCATGAGGGTCACAGTTGCCTGCTCCACCGCGCCATGCGAGGTATCACTGACGGTCCCGCGTAGGGAACTGGTTCCTTGTCCCGGCAACAACTGTACCGTCAACATGAACAATGCGCACTCCGCAAGCAAATAACTTCGAATCCTAGACATATGCCCTTTCTCAAGAAAATTGCTGTGCCGGAACTGAGAACTGGGCCCGCACCGGCCAAAAGGACTGCGGGCAATCACTCGTTCGAGGAGTAGTGCTCAGGCGGTGAGCGCGGATGGCCATGGAAACCTGGAAATCAGATCAAAAGCTGATACACGATTCCAGTGCGGCGAGAACAAACTCGCGGGAGGACTGGTTCGGATCTACGGAGATCCTACGCAGAGATCTGTGATCGAAATACATTATAAGAACGCCAGTTTCCCATCGTCAAAGCAAAGTTTTTTATGAGGCTCGTTTGAAAGACCATTCTTGGCTACACTCTAAGTTCTCCTTGCATGTTCGAGCTTGGTAACTTATCTATTTCCGAATTAAGGCGCCTCTACGAGACGAATGTTATTTACCCGGATCAGGTGATCGAAGCGGTCTATGGCCGGATCGAAGCCGCTGGTCAGGACCATGTTTGGATTTACCGGCTTTCAAAGGAAGATGCTTTGGCGCGGGCGCGGCAGCTTGGAAACTGGCGGCCCGAATTGCCGTTATTCGGAATTCCGTTCGCCGTAAAGGACAACATTGACGTAGCCGGACTGCCGACGACAGCCGCCTGTCCCGCCTTCACCCGGACTGCTGAACGGAATGCGACGGCAGTGCAGAAGGCGCTGGATGCCGGTGCGATTTTGATCGGCAAGACCAATATGGACCAGTTCGCGACTGGTCTTGTGGGAACGCGGTCGCCCTACGGACCGTGTTCGAGCGTGTTTCATCCCGAGTACATTTCCGGCGGATCAAGTTCGGGCTCCGCCGTGGCTGTTGCTAAGGGCCAGGTGCTGTTTTCATTGGGCACCGATACCGCCGGATCGGGGCGGGTACCGGCGGCATTCAACGGACTGATTGGATTGAAACCAACGCGCGGTCTGATCGGCACAACGGGAGTATTGCCGGCGTGCCGATCACTGGACTGTATATCGATTTTTGCGCCGGACGTCGAAACTGCCGGGACAGTGTTACAAGCTCTGTCAGGAACAGACGCCGAAGATCCGTACTCGCGGAGCGGGGAACAACTCGCCGACGCGATTCTGCCACCCCGGTTAGGAGTTCCACAACAGGGCCAGATGCAATTCTTCGGCGATGAACTGGCCGAACGAATGCTGGCAGGAAGCTGTCGGTAGAGCCCGGAAGCTCGGCGCCAAGATTGTAGAAATTGATTTCTCTCCGTTTCAACGGGCCGCCAGCCTACTCTATGCCGGACCTTACATAGCCGAAAGATATGCCGCCGTCGGACAGTTTCTCGAATCGGCAACGTCTTCAACAATCGATCCGACAGTTCGCCAGATCATTCTTCAAGGCGCAAAATACACGGCGCTCGATCTGTTTCGCGCGGAATACGAGCTGATGTCTCTGCGTCAGAGAACCGCGCGCATGATGCAAACGATCGATGCTCTACTGTTACCGACAGCCCCGACTATCTATAAGATTTCCGAAGTGGAAAAGGACCCGATCCGGCTGAATTCCCAGCTTGGGACTTACACGAACTTTGTCAACTTACTCGATATGGCCGGTATTGCTCTTCCGGCCGGCATGCGTTCGGATGGCCTGCCCTTTGGAATTACGCTGTTAGGCCCAGCATTCTCCGACGCTCGTTTATTGCAGCTCGGTCACTGGTTCTCAGGAACCGCGCAGCGGCGGTATTTTGCAGGACACCAGTCAGAAACGGTAAGGATAGCGGTTGTCGGAGCGCATCTGACCGGCCAGCCGCTCAACCATCAGCTCACGAGCAGGGGAGCGCGATTCGTCGAGACGACAAAGACTGCCCCGACCTATCGACTCTATGCTCTTCACAGCGGCATTCCACGAAAGCCGGGGTTGATTCGCGTACGCGAGCCGCTTGCGAATGGCATCGAAGTCGAAATCTGGCAGCTAAACAAAGCCGCCTTTGGCGCCTTTACCGAAGAAATTCCACCCCCGCTCGGGATCGGCACCCTAGAATTGCAGGACGGCACGCAAGTGAAGGGATTCGTATGCGAGCCGTATGCGGTGGAGGGCGCCGAAGACATCACCCATCTCGGTGGATGGCGAAATTACCTGAAACAGTCCATTTCGTAGGACCGCCTCCATCCACCCCGCATGCCTGGAACAATCGCGAGTTGCTACACGTATCATTGGGCATGCGCCATATACTGCTCCACTGGCTTTTGAGCGGCGTTTCGCTTCTGATCGTTACCGCCATCCTGCCCGGCATTGAAGTGGACGGGTTCGGAGCCGCCCTGATCGCCGCGCTTGTGATCGGACTCGTCAGCGCGACCGTCGGCCTAGTGCTCAAAATCATTCTGCTGCCCTTCATCATCCTGACCCTCGGTGTGGTGTACTTTCTGATTAATGGATTGATGCTGAAGCTGGCCTCGGAATTTGTGCCTGGCTTCCGCGTTAACGGGTGTATGACGGCCGTTTTCGGATCTATGCTGCTGACCATCGTGGACTGGGTTCTAACTCGCTTCCTCGGAGTATGAGAGGCCGGACATCGCGACGACCTTGAGCAAAGCGGCTCGGGATCCCCGGCTGACGCTGCGCGATCTGGTCCTGTTCAACATCTGCGCCATCGCGAGTCTGCGCTGGATCCCAGCGGCCGCACACGCCGGGCTCGTTTCCCTTGTTCTCTTTGTCGTAGCGGCGCTGTTGTTTCTGCTCCCTCTCGGAACCGTCGTCGGGCGGCTGGTCCAACGGTTTCCGGAACGCGGCGGTCTATATGCCTGGACGCGCCACACCTTCGGCCCCCGCCACGCGTTTTTGTGCGCCTGGTTGTACTTCATCTCAAATCTGTTCTATTTCCCCTCGCTGGTGTTGTTCGCCGTCGGCACGGGTGCATACATGTTCGGCGGCCATGGACCCGCTCTCTCCGAGCAACGTGTCTATGCCATCCCCGGCACTCTACTGTTGCTCTGGGCTTTATTTGCGGCAAACTTCTTCGGGATACGGGTTGCTCGTTTCGTTCAGATGTTCGGCGCAGCAGCCATCGTCTTTGTGCCTGCGCTATTGATCGCGTTCGCGGTGACGGCCGGTCCCGTACGCGCGCAACCAGGCGGCGGACCGAACTCATTGTGGGACGAGGTGAATCTGTTCTCCTTAATTGCATTCGCCTTTGTCGGACTGGAACTCGCTCCCGTGCTCGGCGGCGAGATCCGGAACCCCGCGCGCGATGTGCCGCGCTCCGCCCTGATCGCCGGCGCGGTGTGTGTTGTTTTCTATGTTTCCGGCACGGGCGCGTTATTGCAGATACTCCCGTCCGACATCATCAGTCCGCTGACCGGCCTGGTGCAGGCCGGAGTGATCATGGGTTCGCGCGCCGGCATGCCCACACTCAGCAATGTATTCGCGGCGATTATCACACTCGCAGTGGCGGCTCAGCTCGGCACCTGGATCGCCGGCAACACGCGCCTGCCCTATGTCATCGGCCTCGATCGCTACCTTCCGCCCGCGTTCGCGCGACTACATCCGCGCTGGCGCACACCTCACATTTCACTGCTGTTTCAAGCGATCGTCGCGACGCTGCTTCTGTTACTCGCGCAATTCGGCGAAAGCGTCCGAGCGACCTATCAGATCCTGCTCGACATGCTGATCGTCGCGACCTTCCTGCCGTTCCTCTACATTTTTGCGTGCGGCTGGCGCCATTCGAGCAAGTGGGCTGCGGCCTCAGGCTTCCTGATCACGCTTTTGTCGATCGCCCTATCGTTCGTTCCGCCGTCTATCGCGTCGTCTCGCATCCTGTATGAGACCAAAGTAGTGGGAGGAGTTCTCGTCGTGATCGCAGCCGGAATCCTGCTCTACCGCCATTACGAGAAACGGCGCATCGAATGTCTTTAACCGCCGAAAAACTCGGGCGGCTGGGTCTGCCAGCTCCCATAAAATCGCTTTCCGCCCAATCGTGGGATGCCATCATTATCGGAGCCGGTCATAACGGTCTGACGTGCGCTGCGTATCTGGCGCGCGCGGGGAAACGCGTGCTCGTGCTCGAGTCCCGGGATCGCGTCGGCGGAGCCTGTACCGTTGAAGAACCCTGGCCTGGCGTTCGCTTTTCACCCTGCGCCTATCTCGCGGGCTTGCTGCACCCGCTGGTCATTGAGGAACTGGAACTCGTCCGCCGCGGGTTTGACTGGACTCCCGCCACGAACGGCCTCTTCGTCCCGTTTCAAGACGGCAGCAGCGTACAACTCTACGACGACGACCAACTCTGCGAAGCCGAGATTCGCCGTTTATCGCCCCGCGATGTCGAGGGCTGGCGCGCTATGTCGAACCTGATCGGCCGGGCGCGCGACGCCTTGCGTCCACCCGATGAGCGCGATATCTGGATCGGGGAAGCGCCGGTTCGCGCAGAAATCGAAGACCGGCTCGGTCACGATCGCGACTTGATCGGCTTGCTGTTCGAATGGTCGATGGCCGAATTCGTCAGGCGTTATCTCTCCGATGAGCGCCTGCAGATCGCATATCTTGGGCAAGGCGTCATCGGCACCAATGCAAGTCCATTCGACGCCGGCACAGCTTCGATCCGCTTTCATCACGCTTCGGGCCGTTTAGGCGGATTGCCGGGCGCCTGGGGTTACGTGCGCGGCGGAATGGGCACAGTTTCGTTTTTGCTGTGCGATGCCGCGCTGGAGGCCGGAGCAGTTGTCGCGACCGGGGTTTCCGTCTCCGCGATACTTCCCGGCGAAGGCGTTCTCCTCGAATCGGGAGACCGCATCGTAGCGCCTGTGATCGTCTCGAACGCCGATCCGGTCGTCACATTGGGCCTGCTCGGAACCGCTGCTGATCCTCATTGGCGTGAGCAGGTGAACGCGATTCCCATCGAAGGATGCACGCTGAAGCTGAATGTCTGGCTGCGGGCACTCCCGAACTTCAAAGCACGCCCGGGGCTTTGCGAGCCGCACCACTTCGGACAGTTGAACACGCCGCTTAATAAGGAGGAGTGGCGAGCCGGGTTCGCTGCGGCCCGCGCAGGGCATTTTCCGAACCGCCTCTGGACCGAGATTTACTTCCAAAGCGTTCACGACCCAAGCATCGTTCCGCCGGGCACACACGCCATGAGCATGTTCACCCAGTACGTGCCCTATCGCTTCGCGAATGGAACCTGGGAGGATCATCGCGAAGAAGCCAAGACACTCGCGCTCGATTCACTCGCGCGTTTTTGTACCAACATTCCGGATGCAGTGATCGCGGCCGAGGCACTCGGCCCACCCGACATCGAGAAAAAGGTCGGTCTTACCGGCGGCCACATCTTCCAGGGCGACTGCCTTCCTTCTCATATGTGGAGCAACCGCCTGCCAAGCCGGACGCCTATGCCCGGTGTGTATCTCTGCGGAGCCGGAACGCATCCCGGCGGCAGCGTTATCGCGATCAATGGACGCAATGCGGCTACGGCAGTTCTCCATGACGGCATCAAGCGGCGGATTTTTTGAGCCCGCTACGGGTCGCTTCGCTCGCCGCTCGGAAACATCTACCGCATGCCTTAGGCGGCGGTCCTTTTTCGCTGCCAGGTAGAGCGTCGAAATCCGACATGGCAAGCGGTCTACAAAACCGCGGATTTTTTGAGAGGCTGCGGGTTGATTTCGCCTTTCGCGGCGGCGTCTTCGGCGATGCCGCGGGCGCGGCTGGCGTATAGGTAGTCTTCGATGGCGCCAACTGAAAATTCGAACCCAAAGTCGGCCGGATCGAACTGGCGGCGGTCTTTTTTGGCGGCCAGGTAGAGCATCGACGCATGCGAATAGGCTTCGGCTTCGCGTTCGTCACGCTGCTTTTGCAGTTCCGATAATTCGGCTTTGAGCTTTTGCGTATAGTTGTAAAGCCGGCGCTCCTGGAGCTGCAGATTCAGGAACTGGCGTTCATAAGCGGTGTAGGTTTCGAGTTCGAGCGCTGCCGTGCGGGCGATCGGGTCAAGGTCCTGGACGCGGTCTTTGAATTCGTTGGCTCCTTTTAAATAGAGAGCCGAGATGAGGCTGGGGATGCGGGTGAGACGCCACCAGGCATCGCAGAGAGCCTGCACGATTTCGATCTCACGCGTGCCGGCCGGCTTGTACATCTTCTGATAATCAGCGAGACGGGCGGCGTAAGCGTCGGCATCGTCACCGGGGAGCAGGACGGTTTGCCCGGTTAACCCTGTTTTCAATGCGTTTTTGCTGGATTTCGCTTTACCGGCTTCGGTCCGAGGACCGTTGCTGAAATGAGCATTAGCGCGATTGGCTTCGAGGCGTGCTTCGGAGACAGGTGCGGGTTCGGGGTCGGATACAGCAGGGGCGGCGAGCCGGGCTTCTTTGCGGGCTTGCTTCTGGGCTTCGCGCTCGGCGGCGCGGCGGAGAGTGCGTGACATGCTCATACGCACGCGAGTTTCGCGCGAGGGCCGCGCGTCGGTTTAAGAAAACGTCCCCAAGTGATTCACATCGTTCGGTCGATTTTTGAGGGACGTTTGTGAACGTGCGTTTTTATGCCGCAGATGAACAGGATGAACACAGATGAATTGCAATCTGGCGAAATAAAGGCGAATAAACGACTTACTCAAAAATTGTTCATCAAAGATATTGCAAACAAAGCCGCCTCATGCCACTATCAACTCAGTGGTCCGAAGAGGGCCAAAGTGGTAGAAAGTGGTTCGATAGGCAGTGGCAGAGAAGCGGTCAACCGAACTCGGTGCGCCGGTGGAGGCCCCTCGCGGCTTCGTCAGCGCCCGTGTAGACGAGAAGGGCCGCCTCAAATTGCCTGCTTCGATCGTGCAGTACCTGGAAGGGTTTGGTGAGCGCAAAGTGTTCATCACGACGCTGAACGGGTCCACTGCTCGAATTTACCCCATTTCGGTGTGGCGCGAAACGGAGCGCTTGCTGGAAGAGCCGGGTGAAGATACCGAGGCGAAGGAAGACATTGCGTTCATCGCTTATCACTTTGGTGCGGACGACGAGATGGATGGGCAGGGCCGCGTGCTGGTTCCGACTGAGCTGCGCCGGTCTTTGAAGCTCGAAAACGAGCAGGTTTATCTGCGCTGCTTCAAGCAGCGCATTGACGTCATTGGACGCGAGGTATACGAGCAGCGTCTGGCACGCGCCATGGAAGGCGTTGGCGACAAACTCGGAAGCCTCGAGAGAAAAGGATTGCGGTAAGCGTCATGTATGGTCGCCGCTCCCAAAGAAGGTCCGTGGCACTATTCGGTGCTGCTGAGCGGAATCGCTGGAGTATCTGGCGATCCGGCCCGATGGAGTGTACGTCGACATGACGGCCGGTCTGGGCGGACATACCCGGGCCATAGCCGAGCGGCTTGAGAGCGGGTTTGTTTTAGCGTGCGACCGTGACGCCGACTCGATTGAGTTGGCGAAAGAGAACACGGCAGCGGTATCGGATCGGGTCCGGTTTTTCCACGGAGCATTTTCGAAATTGCCGGAGGCCCTGCAGGCGAACGGCGTGGAGCAGGTGGACGGCGTGCTGGCCGATCTGGGTGTCAGCCGCTACCAGTTGAGTGCGGGGGAGCGAGGGTTTTCGCTGATGGAGGACGGTCCTTTGGATATGCGGATGGATCGCAGCCAGGATTTGACCGCGGCGGATTTGGTGAATCAGCTTTCCGAAAAGGATCTCGCCGATTTGATTTATCAGCTCGGCGAAGAAAGGAGGTCGCGAAGAATCTCCAGAGCAATCGTTCGCGCACGGCCTATTCTGACGACCGGCCGTTTGGCCCAGGTGATCGAGGAGGCCGTGCCGCGAACGGGGAGAATTCATCCGGCGACGCAAACGTTCATGGCGTTGCGGCTTGCGGGTGAACAGCGAGCTGGAGGAGCTCGAGGAACTGCTACGGATAGCGCCGCGGTTCTTGCGGCCTGGCGGACGATTTGTGGTTTTGACTTTTATGTCGGCGGAGGACCGGATAGTGAAACACGCTTTCCAGGGGCTTCAAAAGGCCGGCGGCGCGAGGATATTGACCAAACACGTGGTGAAGCCCTCGGATGAGGAAGTTTCGCGAAATGCGCCATCGCGCAGCGCGAAGCTCCGTGCGGTGGAAAGGGTTTAAGCGCGGCGAGGGCTGCGCGGCTACAGAAGTTTTTGAAGGAATAACAAAATGGCGTCATTGGCAACAATCGTAAATCGTTTCGTGGGCGTTCGAGCAATCGAAGGCTTACCGGCCGCAGTCTGGACTCGAACCGAAGCCCCGCGCCTCCGCCCCATCGCGAACGAGGATGTTTATCTGTTCGTGAAACGCATCGACAACAGCGGGGTGATCCGCGCCGCGGATCCGGTTGCACGCACCGCGCGCAGCCGTTCGGTCGCGACTGGCTTTCTGGCCGCCATGCTGGTGATCGCGGGGCTCGCGCCCGCGGCGTACAACACGATGGCTGGGTTCCAGCTGCAGAACCTGCGCAAGGAGCAGGACGTGCTGAAGCAGCAGCAGGCCACGCTCGATCTGCAAGAAGCCGAGTTGTCTGAGCCCGGTCCGGCTCGATCAGCTCGCCAAGAGCCTCAAGCTGGTGGAGCCGGCTCCCGCAGTCCGTGCAATATCTGGACGGCAAGGCGAGCAAGAATAGCGACGCGCGGAATCAGTTGCCCGCCGTCGGCACGTCTGAAGTAGCCGCCCGGTAACACCAGAACTTCCGGCGCGGCGACGCGATTGAAGCTGTTCGCTGGGCACTCATGACCGCTCTCGCCATAACCAAGTCGACCAATCGGCTGCTCATCCTGGGCGTTTGCCTCGCAGGATGGGCGGCCATTGTCGTTTTACGTCTGTTCGATCTGCAGGTTGTGTCGCACGACAAGTACGAACATCTCGGGCAAGCGCAGCAGGAACGACTGCAGCCGCTCGAAGCGCCGCGCGGGGCCATCCTCGATCGCAACGGCAACTATCTGGCGATCAGTTCGCCTTCGAAGTTCGTCGTCGTGAATCCGTCGCGCATTCCGGACAAGAGCATCGGCGGCGGGCTTCTCGCCAGCATCCTTGGCATTGATGCGGAGAAACTGCAGGCCGATCTCGAAGCGGCGGCCAGGCTTCGCACCATCATCACGGATATTTCGTGGTCGATCCCAAGGTGAGCGACGAGAAGGCGAACGCACTTCGCGCATATGAAGCTGGATTGGCTGGAGATTCGCAAGGCAGCCTGCGCACTTATCCGAACGGTCACTGGCGGCGCATGTGCTCGGCAACGTGGGGGCGGAAGGACACGGCGCGGCAGGAATCGAGCTGAAGCTGGATAAAGATCTCGCCGGAACGCCCGGCCTGATGCGCGTACAAGTGGATGTGCGTCAGCGCGCGTATGCATTCGGAGATCGCGAAGACGCCGGTCATCGGCAAGAACATCGGTCTGACGATCGACAGCCAAATCCAGCACGTGGCCGAGGAGGCGATCGCAGAAGCGGTCGTGAAGAATCACGGCGAGCACGGCAGCATCGTGGCGATGGATCCGAATACACGGCGAGATTCTGGCGCTGGCGAATTACCCCACATACGATCCGAACGAGCGCCTGCATGCGGGAGATCAGCCGCACGGCCGTGAGGACCTGGCGGTGGTTGCGCCTTATGAGCCCGGCTCGGTCTTCAAAATGATCACGCTTTCGGCAGCGCTCGAAACCACGAACCTACGCCCGATACCATGATTCAGTGCGCGGGCGGCGTGATCACTCTGTTCGGCCGCACCATTCACGACGCGACACGCGCACGGCGATCTGGATAATGGAGGACGTGCTGGCGATGCTCGAGCAACGTCGGCGCGATCCGTATCGGCATGGAAGTGGGCGCGCAGAATCTGTACGATTATGTCCGCAGGTTCGGCATCGGGTCGCCGCACCGGAATTGAATTGCCTGCCGAAGCGCCCGGCATGTTGCGCAAACTGAACCACTGGCAGCCGACGTCGCTTGCCTTCCGTCGCGTTCGGTCATGAGGTCAGCATGACGACGGTGCAGCTGGCGCGCATGGGAGCGGTGATTGCGAACGGCGGATTTCTGGTGAAGCCGCACGTGGTGCGTGGGAACAGGCGCCGGGCGGACCGAAGAGTCTACACGCAGGAACCGCCGCCGGTGCAAGTGTTCGAGCCGGAGACCGTCGATGACGATGCGGCAGATGATGCGTGCGCGTGGTTGACTTGGGAGCACGGCACGGCGCACCGGCTTCATCTGGTTGGCTACACGCTCGCCGGCAAGACCGGAACGGCGCAGATTTTCGATTTCGCGCATCACATGTACACGCACAAATACAACGCCTCTTTCCTCGGGTTCGCGCCGATGAACAATCCCAAGATTCTGGTCTGCGTCACGGTCTCGGGTACAACGGGCGACGCGGGATTCGGTGCTTCCGCTTCCGGTCCGGCCTTCCAGACGGTCGCCGAAGCGGCGCTTCGCATTCGCGAAGTGCCGCGCGATGTTCCGGAAGAAGTGGAAGAGATCGAAGCGAAGGAAGTGGCGCAGAAAGCGAAGCTGAAGCATGCCGAGAAGCCGCGCCGAAGAAGCGATGCGGTAGCGGATCTCGCAACGCCTCTGACGGAAGAAGAACTTGCAGGAGGCCGAGGGCGTAGCGGATGCTCCGAGGACACCCGATTTCACCGGCAAAACTGTGCAGGGTGTAATGGAGGAAGCGGCCGCGGACGGCCTGGATGTAGCAGATGCTGGGAAACGGTCTCGCGCGCGCGCAGTATCCTCCGGCGGGGGCGCCGCTGCTGCCGGGGATGCAGATCCGTGTGAGGTTCACGCGATGAAGTTGAGCCAGGTATTTGAGGCGTGGTCACGCTGACGCCCGTTCCCGGCGCGTTGTGTGACATGCGAGGTCGTAGGACTCGCCTACGACAGCCGCAAAGTAGAAGCGGGCTTTCTGTTTTTCGCTTTCTCCGGGCGCCAAAACGGATGGTGCGGTTTACGCGAATCAGGCGCTATCGAAGGGTGCGATTGCCGTGGTCGCGGACCGTCCCAAGCCGGGCGGCATCGCCGGACCGTGGATTCAGGTACCGCACGGCCGTTTTGCGCTGGCGACGGCGGCTCGCAACTTCTACAGCAAGCCGGACGACCGGATCGCGCTGACCGGCATCACGGGCACCAACGGCAAAACGACCAGCACGATGCTGATCGACTCGATTCTGCGCGCCGCGGGTAAAACGACGGCGCTGATCGGCACGATTGAATATCACCTTGCGGGGCGCGTTTTGCCTGCGGTGAACACGACGCCCGAATCGCTGGATCTGTTCCGCATGTTTCACGACCTGGAGCAGGCCGGGGGCACGCATGCGACACTTGAAGCTTCTTCGCATGCGCTGGATCTTGGGCCGCATCTACAACATGCAGTTCCATACTGCCGGATGGACGAACTTCACGCGCGATCATCTCGATTACCATCACACGATGGAAGCGTATTTCGAGGCGAAGCAATTGCTGTTTCTGCCGCGCGTGGGAGCGCCGCCGAAATACGCGGTCGTTGAACGCGGACGATCCGGCGTGCCACAATCTGAAATTCGCAGATGAAACGGAAGTGTTCTGGTACAGCGCCGCCGAGGCGGGTAGAGCACGCCGAAACGCGGGACGCTGGTGCGCGCCGCAGATATCAAGATCATCTTTCTCCGGCGTCAGCTTCTCTCTCGTGACGCCTCGGCGATGGCGAGATCCCGATTGGCTTCGCCGCTGGTTGGCGCACATCAATGTCCAGAACATTCTGCTTGCGGCAACAGTGGCGCTGACGCTACGGGATTGCGCAGAGAACATCCAGCAGGGATTGCACAGATTGAGCAGCGTGCCGGGCCGCTTCGAGCGCGTGAAGAGGGCCAGCCGTTCATGGTGGTGGTCGATTACGCGCATACGGACGACGCGCTGCGCAATGTGATTCGAGTCGCGCGCGGGATGAATCCGAAGCGCATCATCACGGTGTTCGGCTGCGGCGGCGATCGCGACCGCTCCAAACGTCCACTGATGGGCATGGCGGCGGCCGAATTGAGTGATTACGTGGTGCTGACGTCCGACAATCCGCGCAGCGAAGATCCGCTCGCCATCATGGCCGACGCGATGGTCGGTGTTTCGAAGTTCGATACGCCGCACGCTGGCCGAGCCCGACCGCGAACGCGCCATCCGCAAAGCCATTGAGCAGCCGAACCCGGCGATATTGTGATTCTTGCCGGCAAAGGTCACGAAACGTATCAGATTTTGAAAGACGGTCCGATTGCGTTTGACGACCGCGAAGTGGCGCGGCGAGTGCTGCGCGTCCGCGGGATACAAGAAGAACGCGTAGCCATGGAGACTCGATTGCTCGCGCAGGTGGTCGGAGGCTACCGGCGCGATTCCTCACAGTGTCGATCTGAATGCGGCCGTCACCGGCTGGAGAATCGATTCGCGCGCTGTGAAGCCGGGCGATCTGTTCATCGCAATCAAAGGCGAGCATCACGACGCGCATCAATTCGTGCCGACCGCGCTTGGCCACGCGGAGCGATTGCCGCGCTGGTGCATGAACCGGTTGCGGGACCGCACCTGTTGGTTCGCGACACGCTGATTGCGCTTGCAGCAGCTTGCTTCCTACGCGCGGCGGACTTGGAATCGCGAGGTCGTCTGCGTCACGGCAGCGCCGGAAAAACCAGCACGAAGGACATCATTGCGGACCTGCTGGGGACGCGTTTCCGAGTTGGCAAGACGGTCGGCAATTTCAACAACCACATCGGACTGCCGCTCTCGATTTTGCGCATTCCGGACGATTCTGAAATCGCAGTGTTCGAAGCTCGGCATGAATCACGCGGGGGAGATCCGCGCATCTCGCCGCAATCGCGCAGCCGCGAGTGGGCGTGATCACGAATGTCGGGCTATGCGCACGTCGAGTTCTTCGAATCTATTGACGGCATTGCAGCCGCCAAGCGCGAGTTGATCGAGGGCTTACCGCCGGACGGCGATCGCGGTTTTGAATGCGGACGACGAGCGGGTCACCGATTTCGCGCATCCGGGCCGGACCATCCGCTATGGTTTTTCGGATACACGCCAATATCCGGGCAGAGATGGCGGAGAACGGTCTTCCGTAGTCGGTGGCATCCGATTCACGATCGCAGTTGCCGGGCCAGCACAGCATTCTGAATATTCTGGCGGGCATTGCGGTCGCAACCGCCTACGATATTCCGCTGGCCGAGCTGGTCGAACCGGTGGCGACGCTGCGACCCGCCAAGATGCGCGGCGAACGCGTGGTGCGCAATGGCATCACGATCCTGAACGACAGCTATAATTCCAATCCCGAAGCCGCGCGCCGCATGATCGATTGCCTGCAGAAGGAACCGGCGCAGCGCCGCATCGCTGTGCTTGGCGAAATGCTGGAGCTCGGGCCGCATGGCGGAGCCGCTTGCACCGTCGAATTGGGGAGGTATGCCGCCGATTCCGGCATCGATGTCGTGATCGGAATCGCGGGAGCCAGCCGATCGGCTGGTCGAAGCCGCAAGCAGAAGACAGCGAAGCTTATTTTTTTGCGGATGCGGAAGCGGCCGGCGATTTCCTGAAGGAATTCGTTCGTGCCGGGCGACGCCATCCTGTTCAAAGGCTCCCGCGGCACACACGTGGAACGGGCGCTGGCGAGAATAGAAGATTAACCATGTTGTATTGGCTGCTGTTCCAGGTCCTTCAGCGCTACATCTCACCGTTCCGCGTTTTCGGATACATCACCACTCGGGTGGCGCTCGCCAGCTTGAGTGCTCTTTTCCTGTCGCTTTGGCTGGGCCCATGGATGATTCGCAAACTCCGCGAGCATGAGTTTCGGGCAGCATATCCGGGAAGAAGGGCCCAAATCGCATCAGAAAAAGGCGGGGACGCCGACTATGGGCGGCGTGCTGATTGTGACGTCGATCGTTGATTCCGACTCTGCTGTGGGCGGACCTTTCGAATCCGAATGTCTGGCTGGCGATGTTCGGACTGGTCGCGTTCGGCGCGATCGGTTTCATCGACGACTACTCCAAGATCACGAAACGGCGGAATCTCGGGTTGACGGCGCGCCAGAAGTTCGCTGGCGCAGGTGGTCTGCGCGATGATCGTCGGCTTCTTCCTGCTGGTGCTGCACGCGCATCAGTCCTACTCGACCGCTATCAACGTACCGTTCTTCAAGCAGTTCAAGCCGGACCTGCTGATCGAGCCGTGGACGCGTAATTTCTGGACGTATCCGCTGGCGTTCATCTTCTTCTACGGATTCATCGTTCTGGTGATGGTGGGTTCATCGAACGCGGTCAACCTGACGGACGGACTGGATGGTCTGGCGATCGGACTGATGATCATCGCATCCGGCGCGATGACGATTCTGACTTACATCACGAGCCATGCCATCTTTTCGAAGTATCTGGAACTGGCGCATCTGCCGCGCTCGCAGGAACTGACGGTATTCTGCGCCAGCATGGTCGGCGCGAGTCTGGGTTTCCTTTGGTACAACTGCCATCCGGCGCAGGTCTTCATGGGCGACGTGGGATCGCTGGCGCTGGGCGGAGGACTGGGTGTGGTTGCGGTCATGATCAAGCAGGAAATTCTGCTGATCTTCATCGGCGGGGTATTTGTGATGGAGGCGCTGTCGGTAATTCTGCAGGTCGGCAGCTACAAACTGCGGAACGGCAAACGCATTTTCAAGATGGCGCCGATTCACCATCACTTTGAAGCGCTGGGATGGTCGGAGTCGAAAGTGATTGCGCGCTTTTGGATTATTGGGCTGGTGATGGCGCTGTTTGCGCTGACGACGTTGAAGTTGAGGTAACGGTTGGATCTGCGCGGGAAAGACGTACTGGTGGTGGGCACGAAGCGCTCCGGGCAGGGCGCGATTGCATTGCTGCGCCAACACGGTGCGAGCGTGCGCGCCATGGACCAGTCACTGCCGACGGAAGGACACTGGGCGTTCCGGTCGTCCTGCAGAGCGCGGAGAACATTGGCAATCCGGAGCTGATCGTTCTGTCGCCAGCGGTGCCCTGGGATGCGCCGATGTTTGTTGCGGCCCGCAATCGCGGCGTTCAAGGTGATCGGCGAAGTTGAACTCGCTTCCTATTTCCTGCAAGGCCCGGTCATCGGGATCACGGGCTCGAACGGGAAAACGACGACGACCGCGCTTACCGGCCACATTTCTGAAGGAATGCGGCATTCCGGTGCAGGTCGGCGGGAATATCGGAACTGCGGTAACGTCACTTGTTGGCTTCGTCGTAAGCCGGGGCAGTGGAACGTGCTTGAGCTTTCGAGCTTCCAATTGGAATCGATCGACACGTTTCCGGGCGGAGATTGCCGCGTGTCTGAATGTCACGCCGGATCACCTGGACCGTCATCACACATTGGAGAGCTACGCGGCGGCAAAGCGGCGGTTGTTCGAGACCCAGGATCGGATCGGGAGCACGCCGTGCTGAACTGCGAACGACCCAGTGTGCCGCGACTTCGCGAAGCATACAGCGCGCACATGTGCACTGGTTCAGTTCGACGAACGGTTCGCGGAATGTGCTCGATGGTGCATGCTTGATAGGATGGCGAGTGGTTCATGCAACGGTCCCGGATCAGGCTGCGCGGCATACACAACGTGGAAAATGTGATGGCGGCGGCGCTGATGGCGCATATGGCGGGCGCGCCGCTCGACAGGATCGCGGACGCGGTTGCGACGTTTCCCGGCGTGGAGCATCGGATCGAGTTTGTGCGTGACGTTGACGGGGTGCGAGTATTTCAACGATTCAAAAGCGACCAACGTCGACGCGACTTTGAAGGCGATCGATTCATTTGAAGGCAAGCTGTGGATCATTCTGGGCGGCAAGGATAAGGGCGGCGGGTTACGAGCCGCTGGTCGACCCATTACGGCAGAAAGCCCGCTGCGGCGCTGTCTGATCGGCGCGGCGACGCCGCTCATCCAGCGAAGCATTGGAAGGCGCGTTCCGTATGTCGACTGCGGGACTCTGCAGAATGCTGTGGCATACGCGCGGTGCGCACGCCCAGGCTGGCGATACGGTGCTGCTGGCCCCGGCCTGCGCGAGCTTCGATCAGTTTGAGAGCTATGAGCATCGCGGTAGAACGTTCAAACAATTAGTGCAAGACTTGTTGTAAACATGGCGCAGAGACTGAAGACCGACTGGATTTTATTTCTCACAGTGCTGGGGCTGGTGTTGTTCGGGCTGGTGATGGTGTACAGCTCGTCGTCGATGCTGGCGCAGCTGCGGTATCACCTCTCGAGCACCTACTTTTTCTTCCGCCAGCTTGGGCTGGGCGGCCGTGTCCGTATTCCTGCTGCTGTACATCATGAAGCGCGATTACCGGCGCTGGAACGAGGCGAGGTTTGCGTTCGCGGGCCTTGGGCGTCGTGCTGTTGCTGCTGCTCGCGGCGTTCCTCACGGATTCCGGCGAGTCACCGCTGGCTGAAGTCCGGACCGCTTTCGCTGCAGCCGTCTGAGTTGGCGAAACCAGCGCTGGCATTGTTTCTGGCGTTTTTCCTTTCGCGACGGCTCGGCGCGATCAACAACAAACACACGCTGCTGCCGATTGCGGTCTGCTATCGGAGGCATCGCGTTGATCGTAGCGGCCGCTGACCTGGGCACCGCGCTGGTGCTGGTCGGCATGGCGGTGGCGGTGGTGTTCGTTGCGGGGTTGGAAGTGCGATACCTGGCGCTCGCGGTCGCTTTGCGCGATTCCGTTGTGCGGCGCGGCGATTCTGATGAAGCCGTACCGTCTGGCGCGCGCGATTGACTTCGTGGACAAGAACCATGTGTCTGTTGGACAAAGATCGATCCAAACGGCCATTTGCTCGCGTATGCGAAGAAAACCACTTCGACCAGCGATCCCGGCTATCAGCAGCGGCAGTCGAAGATCGCCGTCGGCTCTGGCGGCGTGATGGGCGTCGGGTCTGATGGAGAGCCGTCAGAAACTGCTGTACCTGCCGGAAGCGGAAACCGATTTTGTGTACGCGGTGGTCGGCGAGGAGACCGGGTTTTTCGGCGCGACGCTGCTCATCATTGGGTTTGTCGTGATTCTTTGGCGCGGCGTGCGCACCTACATGAATGCAGCGGACGATTTCGGCCGATATCTCGCGCTGGGAGCTACCGTTTGCATTGTTCTGCAGGCGCTTATCAATGTCAGCGTGGTGCTCGATCTGCTGCCGAACAAGGGTATTCCGCTGCCGTTTATCAGTTATGGCGGCAGTTCCCTGCTGAGCACCCTGCTGCTGATGGGAATGCTGCTGAGCGTGAGTGAGCATGCCGGATAGCAGTTCTGTCGCGCCGCACTCGTTTGTCTTCACGGGCGGCGGAACGGGCGGCCACGTGTTCCCTGCCCTGGCCGTGGCGCAGATCTTGCGGGAACAAGGGCATCGCATTCTGTATGTCGGCACGCGCGAAGGCATGGAGGCGCGCATCGTTCCGGAGCACGGCTACGACATGGCGTATGTGCCGAGCGGCAAGCTCAACCGTGTCGGGGTTGGTGGAAAAGATTCGCACAGCGCCTGCACGCTTCCCGCGAGCGTGCTGGCGGCGCGCACGCTCCTGAAAGCAATTCGCGCGCGCAGGCGGTCTTCAGCATGGGCGGCTATGTGGCGGGCCCGGTGATGGCGGCCGCGATTTCGGCTCGGTTTGCCGCTGGTGATCATGGAGCCGAACGCGCTTCCGGGCGCGGCGAACCGGCTCGTCGCGAAGCGGGTGTATCGCGCGTTGCTTGGATTCGAATCGACTCGCAAATGGTTTCCGCCGAATCGTGCCGAGGTCACAGGCGTACCGGTGCGCCCGGCGTTTTTCGAAGTGCAGCCGAAGCAGGCGGCAAGTTCACGGTTCTGATCACAGGCGGCAGCCGCGGCGCGCGCACATTGAACCGGGCTGCCCGAGAGAGCTGGCCGTTGCTGCGCGAACGGAATCTGCCGGTACGGATGATTCTGCAGACCGGTGCGGGGGAACACGATAGTTTAGCGCCGGAGTTCGCGCAATCGGGTTGCGATGGATCTGTGGTCGCATTCATTCGCGACATGCCAGCGGTCGTTCGCGGAGGCGGATCTCGTAATCGGGCGTTCCGGCGCGGGTGGCGTGAATGAAATCGCGGCGGCGGGCATGCCCTCGATTCTGGTTCCTTTTCCATTCGCGGCCGACGATCATCAACTGAAGAACGCCGAGATGCTTGCGCAGGCTGGGGCGGCGCGTCTGGTACTGGACCGCGACTGGAACGGCGAGCGCCTTGTGAACGAAGTGGAGATGCTGCGCCGGAACCCAAGCGAACTCGCGCGAATGCGGCGAGCGTGTGCGTGCGTTCGCGCATCCCGAATGCGGCGCAACGAGCCGCACAAGTACTGGTTGAAGCAGCAACGGGAAAGAAAAGTACGTACTGATGCAAAAACTGAGTGTTTGCGGATTGACACCCCGGCGGAAAGCCGGAACAATACGGTTTAAGAATGTTTTTTAAGCCCCAACAGGTTCATTTTGTGGGAATCGGGGGCATTGGGATGAGCGCGATCGCCGAAGTGCTGCTCACGCTCGGATATCAGGTGTCGGGGTCAGATGTGCGTGCGAGCGCCACGACGGAGCGCCTCGAGAAGCTCGGCGCGACGATTCGGGTCGGGCATAACGCGGAAAACGTCGGAGAGGCAAAGGCCGTTGTCGTCACGTCCGCGCTTGATCCCAGCAATCCCGAAGTGGCCGAAGCTCGCCGCCTGCAGATTCCGGTGATCCCGCGCGGCGAACTGCTGGCAGAACTGATGCGCCTGAAGTTCGGCATTGCGGTTGCGGGCAGCCATGGCAAAACAACCACGACGTCCATGGTTGCGAGCATTCTGAACGCCGCGGATATGGACCCCACCGTTGTCGTCGGCGGGAAGGTGGCCGCCATGCAGGGCTCGAATGCGCGCGTGGGCAAGAGTCCGCTGCTGGTGGTCGAATCGGACGAGAGCGACGGATCGTTTCTGAAGCTTGCGCCGATCATCGCGATTGTCACGAATATCGATCGCGAGCACCTGGATCACTATGCGTCGCTGGAGGAAATTCGGGACGCTTTCAGCGAGTTCGTCAACAAAGTTCCGTTCTATGGCGCGGCGGTGATCTGCCTGGATGACGAGAACGTGCAGCACATCTTTCCGTCGATAAAACGGCGCACTATCACGTATGGCCGTTCGGCGCAGGTCGATCTCGAAATTCAGGATGTAGACCTGACGCCGCAGGGAAGCGAGTTCACGGTGCGCCACAAAGGTTCGGAACTGGGGCGTTTCCGGCTGCAAGTCCCGGGCGTGCACAACGTCTTGAATGCGACCGCGGCCATCGGAGTGGCTCTGGAATTGGACGTGCCACTCGCCAAGATCGATGAGGGTTTGAGGCACTTCAGCGGCGTGGATCGGCGGTTCTCCGTGCGCGGCGTTGAGAATGGCGTGACGGTGGTGGACGACTACGGGCACCATCCGACCGAAGTGAAGGCGACCCTGGCGGCGGCCAAACTGTTCCCGTACAAGAATGTCCACGTGCTTGTTTCAGCCGCACCGCTATTCGCGGACAAAACACTTGATGGATGAATTCGGCACGGCTTTTCACCAGGCGGACCGATTGTATCTGCTCGATATCTATGCCGCATCCGAACCGCGCATTGAGGGCGTGACGTCCGATGCGCTGCTCGAGAAGGTCCGAGCGTACGGGCACCGCTCGGCTGAGTATGTGGGCACGATCGACGAAGGGGTGGCACGGGTCGCGGCGGCGGTAGAACCGGGCGATTTGGTGATTACGCTGGGCGCGGGAAATGTTTCGGGGGCGGCGGAGAGGATCCTGGAACGGCTACGCGAGAAGCGGTCAAGCACTGATGGCGCGCGCCGCGGCTATTCCAATCCAGCGCCACCGCAATTTCGCTGGAGCCGGTTTATTTTCTGGCTGATCGGCGGAGGCGTGGTGATGCTCGGGCACCCTGCTCGCCTGGCATCAGACGGAAGACTTCCTGATTAAAGGATGACCGCTTTCGGATTCCGGAGGCGGAAGAACTTGCTGGACGTAGTCCCAATCTCACGGTTGAAGGAGTTCACTATGCGTCGCCTGCCCAGATCCGTCACGTCTTCTCAGAAGACCTTGGCCGCAGCCTCTACCTCGTTCCTATTCGCGAAAGGCGCAAGCAGCTATTGGCGATTGACTGGGTGGAGGACGCGACGGTTGCGAAGGTCTGGCCGAACTCGTTAAGGATAGTGGTTCATGAGCGGACTCCCGTGGCGTTCGTGCATTTACCGCCCAACCGGCGCGACGGGATGTCCCAGTTCGCGCTCATCGACAAGGATGGCTACATTCTGCGTCCGCGCGTCGCGTCGCGGTTCACGCTGCCGGTCATCAATGGTATTCGCGAGAGCGAGACGCCGGAAGACAGGAGGGGGCGCGTACGGCGGGTGCTCGCGATGTTGAGAGCGATCGGGCCGCTGGCGGGGCAAATCTCGGAGATTGATGTGCACGATCCGAATGATCTGGTCGTTTCCGAGCATGTGAACAACGAGGTCCTGACGTTAATGCTGGGCGAAGACAATTACCAAAACCGCCTCCAAAATTTCCTGGCGAACTATGCGGAGATCAGAGCGAGGCGGCCGGATGCGAAGACGCTCGATTTGCGGGTGGACGGAGTGATTACGGCGGGGGGAGCAGAGGGACATGCCGAATAAGAATACAAAGATTGCCGTAGGGTTGGACCTCGGCAGCACTGCAACGCGCGCCGTGATCTGCGCGCTGGAAGAGGACTCGCTGCGCTTTCTGGGTCACGGCGAAGCGCCCACGCACGCCTGGAACCGCTGGCGGCTGAATGAACCGTCGGCGCTGACCGAGAGCATTCGGTTTGCGGTACATGAGGCGGAACTGCGCGCCGGAGTTTCTCCTGAGTCGGCAGTGATTGGAATCGGCGGATGCGTGAGCGGAGTCAATAGCCGCGGGCTTTACGAGTTCGGGCGCCGGCGCGAAATCGAAGCGGACGATCTGCGCTACTCAGTCGAACTGGCGGCGCGCGTACGTCTGGAAGAAGACCGGCAGGTTTTGCAGATCTGCCCGCAGGACTTCACGGTCGATGGCCGCGCGGGTTATCGCAATCCGAAAGGCATTCTGTGCGCGCGCCTAGAAGCGAACGTACACGTGGTGACGGCCTCGCTGCAGGAGCATGAAGCGATTGTGAACGCGATGCATCACGCTCACCTGGCGGTGGACGAGTCGATCTTCGAGGGTGTTGCGGCGGCTTATGCGGCGGTGCTGCCGGAAGATCGGGCGCGCGGAGCCGTGGTGGTCGATATTGGCGCTCACTCAACGCAGGTAGCGGTGTATGACGGGGACGCACTGCTGCTTGCGGCCTCCATTGCGGTCGCGGCGGATCACCTGACGCGCGACATCGCGTACGTGCTGAAGGTCAATTACGAAGATGCCGAGAACCTGAAACGGCAGTATGGATGCGCGGTGGCCAACACGACTGCGGATAACGCTGTCATCGATGTGCCTACGGCAGAGGGGCGGGGTACGCGAGAGACGTCGCTCATTCAGTTCAACGAAATTCTGGAAGCGCGCGCGGAAGAGATCTTCGAAAAGGTTTATCACGAAATCCTGCGCGCCGGCATGGAGCAGAATCTGCTCGAAGGCGCAATTCTGACTGGCGGCGGCGCGCGGCTCGCGGGCATGTGCGATGTCGCGGAGACGGGTTTTGAATTGCCAGGCGAGGAATGGTCTTGCGATTGGGATTGAAGGCTGGCCGAGCGTGCTGGATGTGCCGGAGTGGACGGTGGCGGCGGGGCTCGTGATGTATTCGGGCCGGTTGAAGTTCAAGCGCGATTGGAAGCGAACGTCGAGCGGGTTGGCTGGATTAGTTTCGCGGTGAGGTTTTATGGGCGCGTATTTCGATGGGTTGAGTAAGCGGGCGGCGGGCAAGAAGGAGCAGGATATGGCTGAGGATTTGAAGTTTCTGATTGAAGATGAAGTGCAGTTAGGCACGAAGATCAAGGTAGTGGGCGTTGGCGGCGGCGGTGGTAATGCCGTGGGCCGCATGATGCAGCAGGGACTCGGCGGAGTCGATTTTTACGTTTTAAATACGGACAAGCAGGCGCTTGCGGCGTCGCCCGTGGCGAATAAAATCGGGATTGGGAAGAAGCTGACGTCCGGTCTTGGTGCGGGCGCGGATCCGTCGGTTGGGCGCCAGTCGGCACTCGAAGATACCGAGCACATCATCGAGATTCTGGAAGGCGCGGACATGGTTTTCGTGACTGCGGGATTGGGCGGCGGCACAGGTACTGGAGCCGCGCCGGTCGTAGCGTCCCTTGCGAAGGAATTAGGAGCGCTGACCGTCGCGGTGGTGACGAAGCCGTTCTCGTTTGAAGGGCCGAGGCGCATGCGGCAGGCGGAACGAGGTCTGGCCGAGCTTGCAGCGAGCTGCGATACCGTCATTACGGTTCCCAATGAAAAGCTGCTCGGTCTGGCGCCGAGAGGGACCAGCTTTGTGCAGGCCTTTAAGCTGGCGGATGATGTTTTGCGGCAGGCGGTACAGGGCATTGCGGACATCATCACGACGCCGGGTCTGATCAACCGCGACTTCTCGGATATCCGAACGATTATGGCAGGCATGGGCTACGCGATGATGGGCACGGCCGTGGCATCAGGTCCGAATGCGGCTCGCGATGCAGCGGAACGGGCCATCAACAGTCCGCTAATGGATGAAGGCGGTGTGCACGGCGCCCGCGGCGTACTGATCAACATCACCGGTTCGAGCCAGCTCGGCATTCATGAAGTCAACGAAGCCTGCAACCTGATTCGTGAAGCGACGCAGAACAACGACGTCCAGATCAACTTCGGCGTGGTGATGGACGAAGCGATGGGTGAAGACGTAAAAATCACGGTCATTGCGACTGGCTTTCAACGGGACACGATCCCCGAAGTCGACCGGCGCAATCCGCACTTCCCTTTCACTGTGACGACCGCACCGGAATACCCTGCGGAGGGGGCTCAGAGCGCTCCCGCGGAACAGGTCATTGCTCCGCGGGAGCCTGAGCCGGTACCTGCTCCGGCGGTTGAAGCTCCTGTCTCCTTTGCAGAAGACGACGAAATACCGGCATGGGAACGGAGGAAGCGTCAGAAGGCTGCCTTCGTTCAGTAAGTTAGTGGTCAGGGGTCCGAACCAGTGGTCAAGGGTGAGTGGTGGACTGCGCGGTGAAATGAGACAGCGGGTAGAGGGGACAGTTGCCGTTCGCTGGAAAATGCTGGCGAACGGGTTGGTTTCTGGTTGAGAATGACAAGGGCAGACGAAGCGGAGGTAGGCTCTGCTGGAGAGCAACCTGCCAAGGAATAGGCTGCCGGAAACTCATTCCGATGAGTCACGGGAGAGCGGCGCCCCCGTTCTCCTGTGGAAACAGGTCCTCGGCATCGGGATAGATTTCCTGATGCCTTGGAAAACTCAAGGCTGCTGGTAACGACGAAGGCGGTTGCGCAGCGGTCTTTTCAAACTCTTCCGGCGAACAATAGCCCAGCGACGAATGGAGCCGCTCCCGATTATAAAAGCGCTCCATGAAGTCCTCGATATTTTGCTCGAGCTCCTCCAAGGTGGAGTAACCACGGCAGTAAATCTCCTCGTTTTTCAGCGTGCGCAGGAAGCTCTCGCAGTAGGCGTTCTCCCACGGCCGCGCTGGCCGACTCATACTGATCCACATGTGCGCTTGCTCCAAACGTTGCACGTAATCGTCACTGGCATACTGGGTTCCGCGATCGGAATGGTGCACCAGACCGGGACCCGGCTGTCGCTGCGTGATGGCGCGATTCAAAGCAGCTAATGCCAAGCTGGTGTGCAAGCTCCGGCCTAGCGACCAGCCCACCACGCGGCGCGAATAGACGTCGAGCACCACCGCCAGATAGACAAACTCACGCCCCAGCCGCACATACGTGATGTCGGACACCCACAGTTGATTGATCGCGCTCAGGCGCACATAGCGCGCCAGATGTCGGATACACGGCAAAACGATGTTTGGCATCCGTCGTCAGCACGAACTTGCGTTTGCGTACGGCCAGTAAGTTGTCGCTTTGCAGGATGCGCCGCACCACCCACTCGCCCACCACGATCCCGCTGCGCCGCACCACTTGCGTGATCCGGCGGTAGCCATAGCGGCGATAGTACAAGGCCGCTTTCTGCACTGCGTCGCGCATGGCTACGGCCGCGTCCTGCGGCTTGCGCTCCTGCCAATCGCGATAGAATCCGGCACGACTCACACCGGCTGCCTGACACATCCTCTCCACACTTACCGGGCCTTGCGCGCTGGCTTCGATCGTGGCGTAGATTCGTTGCCGGAATCGACGCCGCTCGTCGGGCGTGATTCCTCGATATTGCGCAAGGCTGCGGCGAAAAAATCTAGTTCCGCCGCCTGCCAGGCCCACCAGCCTCTCTAATTCCGAGATCCGGCTCTGCAGGGCGACTGCCTGGCGTTCCCTCTCCCCGGCCGGCTCCCGCGCTTCCCCCGTCCCAACGGCGCTTGCAGGCCCGCCGAGCCATACCCGGCCTCCCGCCAGACGTATACCAGCCTGCGCCTGAATCCTAGCTCCCGCGCCAAAACCGACACACACTCGCCCGCCATCATTCGATCCACCGCCTGCTGCTTAAACTCCGGGCTGTACTTAAACCATTTCCGATCCTGGCTTTGCTCCACTTTCGCTCCCTTCGCTGAAAGTGTCCCCTAAACCCACTGTCTCAATTTGCCCCCGCAGTCCAGTGGTGAGTGTTCAGTGCGCAGACCGCAACAGATTACGGTCTGCGCACCTGAGGACGTCGATTAGAACTGCAAGCGCAACGAGAGCTGCAACTGGCGAGGATTTGAGGTCGACTTTTGTGTTACCTCTCCGAAGGTGCTCGAGGTTGCGTTGAAATTCAAGCCGCCCGTCTGGCCGACTTGGGCGAGGTTCGGGTGGTTCACGAAGTTATAGGCTTCCGCTCTGAACTCCATCCTGATGCGTTCGGTAATCGGAATCGCCTTGAACAGCGCGGCATTCCAGTTAACGAATCCGGGACCGTAGATTTCGTCGCGGACGCCCTGCTGGAGATTGAAAGTCCCAGGCGTGGGCGGAGCAAAGACCGAGGTGTTGAAGTATTTCGGAGAACTCGCGTTGCCCTTGCGGACCGGCGAAGTTACCTAGAATATTCGGCGTGCCGGTCCGGACCCAGTACTGACCTTGCGAACCGCATCCGAAGCTGCCGAACTCACCGGCACCGGCGTAGTCGTTATTTGCACCGACGCCGCATGGAGTGCCGCTCTGGAATTGGGCGCTGCCCGTGATCTCCCAGCCGCCCGCAACTTTAGCCAATACGGAATGGCCGCCTTTAAAGAACGGCAGGTCATATAACCAGTTGACTAACAAGATGTGGCGGGTGTCGTATTCGGACGGTCCCCACAGGTTGAAGGTATCGTAGGTGTCGGGGACGATGTCGCGATAGTTGGATCCGTTATCCAAGCTCTTGGAAAACGTGTAAGTCACGCCAAAGCCGACACCGTTCAGGAAGTTACGATTCCAGGAAACTTGAAGTGCGTTGTACGTCGAGCTGACGACGCTCTCCTCTTCCTGAATTGCCGCGAATCCTTTGTACGGCCGCAGGGCAGTAGTGGCGACACCCGGGTTGGCCTGAATGGAACCGGCGGATGGCTGATTGATGTCGTAAACCTGCCAGCCGTGGAGCCCGCGGTGTCCCACATAGGCCACCGACAGTACCGAATGCAGGAACGTCTGTTGTTGGACCATGAAGTTCCAGTTCCAGGCCTCTGGCGGCTTCAGGTTTGGATTCAGGGTTGTGATGGTTAAAGGCGCGGCGATGCCGGACTTGAGAGACGCGCCAGGGTTGTCTACGCTGACGTTGGTGACGGTCACAAAGGGCTGGAAGGGAGAGTTCCCGCCCGGGAAGATGTTGTCGAGCAGGCCCATTCTGGTAATGAACCGGCCCACGCCGGCGCGCACGACGGTCTTGTCGCTCAGTTGATAGGCGACGCCAAGACGCGGCTGAAATTGATTAGTCGTCGCGACGTAGGATTTGCTCAGGTGCGAATCAAACAAGCCGTTGCAAGAGGCGCCATCGCAGACGGGGTTGGTCGCCGCCAGCACGCGGCCGTTGGCCGAGGACGGGAACGACTGAAAGCCAGGGATCACGACCCCGTTGTACGGGTTGCCGGTTCCGAGGATCACGTTGCCTGTTTTGGGATCCACCTGCACCGCTTGCGCCGGATTGTACAGTTTGCCGTCGAAGTAATCAGCATTGCCCCACAAGGCAGAGAACGGGATGTTAGTGGTCTCGCGTATTCCGTAATCGATATGTAACTTCGGAGTAATCTGCCAGCTATCCTGCGCGAATGGCTCGTATACTTGGCCGCGCCAGATTGTGTAAGCACGGGGACCGATTTCCGTGTAGCTGTCTGCGAAACCCATCGCGAGATTGGCTATACCGACGCCGGATGTGGCCCCGACGCCTGTATCTGTAAATGTGAAGTTCCCGTTCTGGTTGTTGGCGCCACCCGGAACCGTCGACACGTTGATTTGGTCGCCGTCGTTCTCGCCTAAGTATTGAAAGGTGATGCCGAACTTGAGGGTGTGGTTATTCAGCACCTTGCTGAGACTGTCAGACGCCGTATAGATCGGACCTGAGGAGTGAGACGGGTAGGGACCGCCGGATAGGCCATAGAAGTTCGGAACGTTGACGGTAGGAATCTTGCCAGGGATGTCTTTGCCGCCGAACAGGTATTGGAATGTGATCGGATCCGGCAGAGAGCCGCGGTTGAAACCGGCAGCGGCCGTGTTTACCGGAATGTAAACATCATCCAAGCTGAGGGTCGCCATCGCTTGATTGACAAGGGTCGGCGAAATCGTCCATGTCCATTCGAGCGTGTTGGTTTGATTTGGGCGGATGAAGTATTTCGGCGTTTCGCCGGAGCCCTGATCAAAAGGTTGATACTCCCAGTAGGATGCGTCAGTACGGCGGAACGACAGCCGCTGGCTATCGGTTAACATGAAATCGCCGTTTTCCACGCCCTTACGTTGATTGATGGGGTGCCCGGCTTGCCCAATCCAGTTCTGGCCAGCGACATTGAAGCCGGGCGTCGGCAACGGGTAGGCATTGAGAATTGCCATTCCGTTGGGGCTCATCATATTTGACGGAATGAGGTTGCCGGTGATGGCTTGGCAAGTTGCAGCGCCGATTTTCGGGCAGGTCCCCGGGTAGTAGAGTTGGCGTCCGCCGCTGTACCAAGGATTCGACGGGTTCAGAAGCTCGCTGAAGTTGCCCTGCCGCATGAGCAGTGTCGGCACGGCCTGCTGCTGTGTGTCAGTGAAACGATAGCGCGTCCAGTCCTCGTTGATGAACCAGAAGAAGCGCTGTCGCAGCGATTTCGGCAAACCCGAAACCCACATGGGGCCACCTACGGTGAAGCCGAAATTGTTGTATCGGAATGGCGAGGCAAAGTTAGTTGTTGTGCTGAGATTGCGGCTCCACGTATTTGCGTTCAGATCGGAGTTGCGGAAGTATTCGTAGAGGCTGCCGTGGAAATCGGTGGTACCGCTCTTCGTCACGATACGAACCTGGCCGCCAGAGGCGTCGCCGTATTCGGCCTCATAATCGGCCGTGAGCACGTGTATTTCTTCCGTGGCGTCCACGCTGGCGACTCCGACGACGGCTCCGTTACCGCGCGTTCGCACGGCGGGCGCTCCGTCGAAGGTCACGAGCGTGTCTTGCGTGCGGGACCCGTTGATCTGATAAGGTACGCCACCGCCGACCGCGAAATTGAAATCGCCCAGGGTCGAACCACTTCGGACGCCAGGCAACAACTGCGCGGAGTAGAGAGGATTCCGCCCGTTCAACTCTTCGTCTTGCACTTGCCGGCCGCTAAGCTGGCTGGAAACAGCTCCGGACTGAGTTTGCAGGAGCGAGGCAGTCGCCGAGACCTCGACGGTTTCGCTGACCGCGCCGATTTGTAGACCGGCATCTAACTCCAATGTGGAGGCCGCGTCTAGCTTGTTATGGGTGCTTTGAAATTTCTTGAAGCCGGTAGCCTGCACGTCGATCGAGTATTCACCAGGGCGTAGATCCGGCACGCTGTAGTGCCCTTGCGCATCAACCGCCGCTGGATGCTGATCTCCGGTGCCATCGTTTCGGATGACGACTTGCGCAGTCGGCACGGCCGCTCCGGTTTGATCACGAACATATCCAGTAATGGTTCCTACGTCAGACTGCGCCCAGGCGATTGCACACAGAAGCGCCCCTAATATCAGGCCACGGAGCGCGTGCTGCGTCCGTAGCGGCAAACTTCGCATTCTTTCCCTCCCCTTTAAGACAGCAACTGCGAGATGAGACAACCAGTGCTGAGAATATATCGAGTGGGAAGGAAAATGCAACCCGTAAAGTCTTCCCTCAGCCCATCGGATGGAACGGTTACTTATGAGTTACAGACGAGTGTCAAGAGTAAGATGGCTTTCTGGTTCATCTTACCCATGAAGAAACGACCAAGAGTAAGTACATTTTCTAGTTTTTCGACTTAGTTAACGGTAACTCCGCTTGGACGCCAGGGAACACCCCAATTGGACGGCTTCGGCCCCATCCGTAGACGTAATGTAGCTCCCGATTGGATCTGTTCCCAGGTGATGAGGGGAATGTTTAGGGCTTGCCCGTTGAGAGTCGGCCGATTGGATGTAAAGATTCGCTGGCGAGTTATCCAGCGCTTCGACGCGGAACGTTTTGCCATTGGCTAAGCGAATCGACATGCCGTTGTAGCAGGGGACTGCCGATCATGTAATCGCCGCTGGCGGGATTGACAGGATAGAAACCCATCGCGGTGAAAAGCAGCCAAGCCGACATTTGGCCGCAATCGTCGTCGCCGTCGAGACCGCCCTGCGTCGTAGCCGTATTCCGCGGCGGCAATTTCGCGGACTTTGCTTGGGTTTTCCAGGGCTGGCCGGCGAAGTCGTAGAGATAGCCGTAGTGATGGCTGGGCTCATTGCTATGCACGTTGTGCCCGCCGTTGAAGTGGCATCGAGCTTTGCCGCGTAGCGCTCGGCGCCGCCCATTAATTGAAGCAGTCCCGCTTGATCGTGGAGCGGCGACCAGGTGTAGACCCAGGCATTCCCTTCGGTCCAGCCGGATACCGAGCGATTCCGCGGTGTGTCTTGCAGTCCCCCGATCGGCGCCCATTTGCCATCCGAGGTCTTGCCGTTCATCAAGCCGATGGCCGGGTTATACAGATTGCGGTCATTCAAGGAGCGGCGCAGGAAAAAAGCGGTAATCTTCTTCGCGGCCGAGAGCCTTGGCAATCTGGGCGACGCACCAATCATCGTAGCTGTCTTCGAGTGTTCTGGATGCGGCCTCATCAGTCTTGTCGGTGGGGATGAAGCCGAGCTTCTTGTAGTAAGTCAGTCCGGCGCGCGCTTCGTAGGGAGTATGCTCCTCGCGGTCTAGCCAGCGGCGAGTGGTATCACCATCGGGCGGCATCATCGCATCCTTATAGACGGCCTTCCAGGCGAGTTCCCGATCGAAGCCACGGAAACCTTTGCGGAATGGCTTCGGCGACCAGCGAATCGGCGTGCGTCGCGATCATGATATTCGTGTAACTCGGATTGGGCCACTTCGGCATCCAGCCGCCTTCCTTGAAGTTTTGCAGAAGTGCGGTGATCATGCCGTCGATGCGCTCCGGGGCGAAGAGCGTTAAACAGGCTGTTTTCGGCGCGGAACGTATCCCAGATTGAGAAAGCAGTGTAGCTTTCTCCCGTGTGCACCCGGTCGTCGAAGGCGCTGTAATAGCGTCCATATTCGGAGAAGATCCGGGGATAAAGCAGCGCATGATACAGGGCCGTGTAGAGGCGCGTTTTTTCGCGATCGGTTGCGCCGTCGATTTGTAGGCGGCTGAGCTTTTCGCTCCAGGTGGCACGCAGTTTGCGGCGGACGGCATCGAAGTCCCAATGCGGGTATTTCACGTTGCAGATTGGCACGCGCTTGTTCGATGCTGATGAAGGAGGTTCCGACGCGGACTTCGATGGTTTGGCCGCCGGGGAACTCGGCGTACGCACCACGGCCTGGAGAAGCGTACGTTTTCATCTTTGATGGAGACTGCCGGAACTGCACCACGAAATACCCTTTGAAGTTCGGCAACTTCATGGGCCCGAGGTGGGCGTCCATGCGGTGCGGATTGTAGCCAGAGATTTCGTGAAGGTCTGGCTGTGCAGCTGCAAAACCGGCAATACCCGGACGCGAAGCTTCGACCAGCACGCGTGAAACATCAGCCGAAGGAAAGTGGAATCGGAAGATGGCGCACCGCTCCGTAGCGGTCATCTCCGCACGGATGCTGGAGTTGTTTCCCGTCAATAGTGAAACGGAGTAGTAATCGGGATGCGCGGATTCATCCGCATGCCGGAATGGCAGTTTGCGATCATCGGGCGCGGTACGAAGCGGTCCGACTTGAGGAACGAGCGTTACGTATCCGTAGTCACCCATCCAGATGGCGGGTTGGTGCGTCCCGATGAAGCCCGAAATGGTGGAGTCGTCGTAGTTGTAGGACGTCATGCTAATTTTGTTTTGGCGGGTTTGCGGCGTCCAATCCGTCATTCCGAAAGGCGTGGTGACAAAGGGCATGGTGCCGCCGTATCCGATGGCGCTCTTCTCGGATCCGATCAATGGATTTACGTAGCTAACCGTGTCGCGTTCGCCGGCGAAGGCGGCGAGGGGAAATAGGAGACAAAGGGCGGCACGAGACAGAAGGGCGCGCATGAAGAGTCAAGTATATGAAGAGCATCGTGGCAATTCGAGTTATTCGTAGCGCAGAGACTCGATCGGATTCACTTTGGCGGCGCGCCGGCTTGGCAACCAACAGGCGAGGGACACGATGCTCACGAACAACGCTATGGAAACGAGCAACGTTGTTGGGTCCATCGGGTCGACATGGAACAAAAATGACCTGAGCAAGCGGGATACGGCGATGGCGCCGATGCCGCCGATCACCAGACCGAATAGCATCAGACGGAAACCCTCGGCGAACACCATGGTCCGGATGTCCGATGGGCGAGCGCCGACAGCGGTGCGGATGGCAATTTCTCTGCGGCGTGATGCTACTGAGAGAGAGACGACGCCATAGATGCCGATCAGCGTGAGCGCAGTACCGACGAGCGAGAAGCCGCTGAGAAGCCGTGTGGCGAAGATGCGCGCGGCCAGGGAATCATCCCGGATCTCCTCCATTGTTTTGACGTTTTCAACGGCGACAGTGGGATCGATACTGCGTAATTCGCGCTGCACCGCGAGAGCACAGTAGCGCGGATCCCCAGCCGTGCGTAAGACGAGATGCTTCGAGAAAGGAGTCGCCTGCCAGAAGGAGAGATAGATTTCGGGATGCGCCCCTTGGGTCAAATCATCGCTACGCGCATCAGTGACGACGCCGACGATAGACGTGGACGGGGAACCTGGGGGCCCAGACAGCCAAAGCTTTTTGCCAATTGGATTTTGGTGGGGAAAGTAGCGATCCGCAAATGTTTGGTTCACCACTGCGACACTCACCTGTTTGCCTTCGTCACTGGAACGCACGTTACGACCATCCACGATGCGCATGTGCATGAGTTTGAAATAGTCCGTGGTGACCGAGCGGAGCGGGAATCGGATGCGGTCACTTTCTTTTGCGGGAATCGGCTGGCCTTCGATTTGGACGGCATCGGGCCAGCTATTGCCGGTGAGCGGAACGCCCCAGGCAAATGCCGCGTACTGGACGCCGGGAACCGCCGCGACACGTTCCAACGCACGCCGGTGGAATTCGGTCATATTTTGCATGGCGGTGACACTCATCGTGAGAATGTGAGACGTGTCGTAGCCCGTCGAAACGTTCGCGATGTTCTCCATGGTCCGGATCAGGACGCCGGCGCCCATCATGAGGACCAGGGTGAGGGCAGTTTGGGCGATGGCGACGCCGCGGAGAAGACGCCGTTCTCCGCGAGCAGCGCTGGATTTTGGTCCGGCACTCTTCAGCACTTCAGCGGCACTGATTTGAGTCGCCCGGATGGCGGGGATGAGGCCAGCCAACAAGGCAGAAAACAGAGCGGCCGCGAAACCGCATATCAGCACCGGCCAATCCGCGGTCACTGCATCCAGACGGGGGATCGCACGTCCTCCGACTAGCTTGAAGACTCGCGTGATGGCGAATGCCAACACAATACCGACTATTCCCCCGCAGGCGGCGATCACAAGACTTTCGGATGTCGCGAGCCAGAGAAGCTTTTTCCGTCTTATGCCCAACGCGGCGCGCACCGCGTATTCGGATTGCCGCTGGAGACCACGAATCAGCATGAGCGAGGCGGCGTTTCCACATGCGATCAGCAGCACTAGCATTGCGGCGCCCAGCAGCGGCCACAGGATGGTACTCCCGCTTGCGTTCAATTCGGTTCTAAGCGGCTGCAGGCGGGCGGTGATTCCCGCAAGATCCTTATCGGTTCGGGTTTCGGAGGCAATCGCAAGCGTTAGCTCCGCCTGCGCCCGTTTCAGCGAGCTGCCGCCGCGCAGGCGTGCAATGACGTTCCAACCGGGCTGTTTGAGCCGGCTTGGATCGGGCGCGCCCGGAAGCCAGAAATCGACGAGTGCGTTGGGATCATAGTTTGGTTCACGCGCGACGGTCGGGTCCGGCAAGAAGCGTATTCCGGGCGGCATGATTCCGACGACTTGGGGAGGCGTATCCATGCGGCTGATGCGAATCGTCTTGCCGACGATGGACGGATCGGAATTGAACCGGCGCCGCCAGAGATCATAACCAAGGAGAATGACGGACTTCGATCCGTTCCTGCCTTCCGACTCGGTGAATGCGCGACCAAGCAGCGGTTTTAGCCCGGTGAGGCGGAAATAGCTGGGGGTGACGACCATGCCTTCGAGCGATTCGCTGCCGTCGTGCCGCACAAGGAAGTTAAAAGTCCACCCGTATGCTGCGATGCTCTGGAAGGAGTTTGCGTGCTGCTGCCAATCGAGCCACTCGTCGGGCGCCCAGCCGCGATCGTCGAATGGAGTTCCGTCCTGCTTGAAGGGCGAAACGAGGACGAGTTGTTCCGGATGCCGATAGGGCGGAGGGGTGAGGAGCACACCCTGGACGAGGCTGAACACGGCGGACGTGACGCCGATGCCCAAAGCGAGCGTCAGGATAGCGACTGCCGTAAATGCCGGCCTTTTTCCGATGGCGCGCAGGCGCGGGCGTAGCTGCTGGAGCATTTGATTCCCTTCGAGAGGAATACGGCAAGCACTTCCAATTCCACACAATCCACGCGTAGATTCAGGCCTTGCACGGAAGGCAATGACCGTTTTTGGGACAGTCTGTCCGAGGGTGAACACGAGCCGAGAGACACCAGAGAGTAATCCGGATAACAGATACTCTGAAAATACCGGCTGAGTTGCGCACCTCGGGCCAGGCATAATATGCTTATGCCTATGACGGATAGCCCTAAATCCGGCATGCCTCCGGGTACGCTGCCGATGCTGATCTTGCGGGTCCTGCAATCCGACGCATTACATGGCTATGCGATTGCACAGCGCATCCACGTGCTTTCGAGCCAGACTCTTTCGGTAGAAGAAGGGCTGCTGTACCCGACGCTTCAGAAGATGCTGCTGAAGGGCTGGGTGAAGAGCAGGTGGGGCATTTCGGAAACGAACCGTAAAGTTCGCTTCTACGAACTGACGAAGAAGGGCCGCGAAGAGCTCAAAAGCGCATTGTCCGAGTATGGGCGCGTCACGCAAGCGATCCAGGATATCTTGCGAACCGCATGAGGAGAAACACGCAATGAATGAACTGTTCCGCCGTTTGCAGTACTTAGTAAGTCGCCGCCGCTTTGATCAAGAACTCGAAAGTGAAATGGAGTTTCATCGGGAAATGGCCGCGCGTGGGGGCCAGGGAAAGTTCGGGAATGCGCTGCGGCTGCGCGAAGAGGCGCGGGATGCGTGGGGATGGACCTGGATCGACCGGCTTGGTCAGGATCTACGCTATGGACTGCGTATGATGGCGCGATCGCCAGGATTCACGCTGATGGCGGTAATCGTTCTGGCTTTGGGAATCGGCGTCAATGTGGCCGCGTTCAGCTTTTTCGACATGGTCGCACTGAGGCCTTTGCCTGTACCCGATGCGGATCGTCTGGTGAGGCTGGAACGGAAGTCAGGGAGCCACTTCACGAGTGAGATGGCGTATCCGTCGTTCTTGTTCTATCAGGAGCACGCGAAGACGCTGTCAGCCGCAATTGCCGTGCTGGGCGTTCCACCGATGCAGATTGAGGACGACTTACAAGGCACGAGCAGTTCGTTCGCGACGCCGAATTATTTCACCCAGCTCGGGGCGCGGGCTGCTTACGGCCGCCTGTTCGATCCAGAGGTGGACAGCAATCCTGGCGCGCCGCCGGTGATGGTAATCAGCTACGGTTTGTGGCAGACGCCGATTTGCAGGAGACCCGAGCGTGGTCGGGCGAACAATTCATTTGGACAGGAAGCCGGTCACGATTGTCGGCGTCACGCCGTACGCGCTGGCAACGCTGGGTGGGCAGCACCCAAATATCTGGCTACCCATACGAGAGCAGCCCTATTTCGTCGACGGTAGCCGGGTTCTGAACGATTTTGACGCCGCGAGCGTGCGGATGTGGGGCAAACTGGCTCCGGGAGTGTCCGCACACGCAGCCGGGCAGGAACTGCGAATGCTGACGAACGAGTTGCGGCGACAGCATCCGACAGCGGTTTGGGATAAAGAGTTCATTCAGGTCTCGCCTGGCGGACACCTGGAAGTGATGCGGCCGCAAATGTATGAGGTGGCGGCGATGGTGGGCGTGTTGACTCTGCTGATCCTAGCCGTCGCGTGCGGCAATCTGGGCGCGTTGCTGCTGGCGCGTGCCGTGCAACGAGAGCGGGAAATCGGAATTCGACGGGCCGTCGGAGCAGGTGGGATGCGCGTATTCCGGCAGTTGTGCACGGAGAGTCTGCTGCTCGCGGGCGTTGGAGCGATCACAGGACTGGCGATTGGATGCGCCGTCATACGCATTGCCCTCACGAAGCTGGATGCCCCGAAGTGGCTCAGTGCAATTCCAGATGCGCGGGTTTTGCTGTTTACGATTACGATGAGCTTCATTGCGGCGATGCTATTCGGGTTGACACCAGCGTTTCAGATCGCGCGGCAGGGACAGCACAAGACGACAGCCAGGCAGATTCTAATCGCGGCGCAACTGGCAGGCAGTTGCGTGTTACTGATTGCGGCAGGGTTACTGGTGCGGGCTGCCCACCACGCGTTGTACACGGATCCGGGGTTTGGATACGAGCACTTGATATCGATCGACGGGCATCTGAATCAACACGGATATAACGCGGCCAGAGCAAAAGCTTATCTCGACGAAATGCAAGCCCGGCTTCGCAGCATAGCGGGTGTTCGCGCGGCATCACTCGTCATGATGCCACCTCTCGGGCATACGGTGTCCGTATGGCGACGCAACGATCAACGGCCATAAAGTGAGGATCTATCCGAATTGGGTGGCGCCCGATTACTTTGCGACCGTACAAACTCCTATTCTTCTGGGCAGGACATTCCGTCCGAACGAAAAGCAAGCAGTGATTGTCAGTCAATCCTTTGCACGCGCGCAATGGCCGGGACTAAATCCTTTGGGGCAACTTATTGGGGATGCCAATCCAAGAGACGCCGTGATTGGGGTAGTTGCTGACGCGCATGTGAACGGCTTAAATGACGATGACGCTCTGGAAGAATATTGGCCCGCGTCGGAACAACAGATGCCGGAAATGGTGGTGATTGCACGAACTGCGGGTGCTTTAGAGGGGCTGCCCAATGCTGCGAAATCGATCAGCGAAAGCTTGGACCCTAAGTTGTTTCCCGAAGTAAGATCCATCAAGGAGCTTTATGCGGAAAGCGTGCTGGGGGTAGAGCGAATTGCCGGCGCAGTGACACTGATGGGCTTGGTGGCGCTGGGTTTGGCTGGCGTGGGCGTGGTGGGGCTGGTGAGTTTTACGGTGCGGCAAAGGACAAAGGAGATCGCAATCCGCCTCGCTTTGGGTGCGACCGCAAGCAGTGTTGTAAAAGTTGTTCTGCGGCAATTCTCGTGGCCGGCGACAATCGGCTTAATTGTTGGGGCAGTTGCGGCCGCCGCAGCATCCGGCATATTGCGGCGAGCGCTGTACGGCATCAGCAATCTCGATCCGATTGCGTATGCGGGAGCTATTGTTTTCCTGGTTGTGGTCCTGGCAGTATCTGCTTTGTTGCCGATCCGGCGAGCACTACGAATCAACGTGTCGAAAGCTCTGCACT
Organism: uncultured Acidobacteriaceae bacterium; assembly: GCA_963795905.1. Taxonomy (GTDB): domain Bacteria; phylum Acidobacteriota; class Terriglobia; order Bryobacterales; family Bryobacteraceae; genus Bog-105. Next base: position 164,794 of record CAWCJG010000011.1, read on the forward strand.
ACCAGTAAAGCAGTTCGATAGACTGCGGGCATGAAACGACTGCTGTTACTGACACTCGGTTGCGCTTTACTGACCTTCACTGCTTCCGCACAAACAAACCCGTTCGTGGGGCGGTGGGGTTTCGATGTGCCGACTCCGAACGGTATCGGAGCGAACTGGCTGGGTGTTTCGGAGAAAGGCGGAAATCTGGAGATATGGTTTCAGCCGACGGGCGGGCACGTGGTTCAGATCCCAGATTACAAGCTGACGGGCTCGCACCTGAGTCTGGCGGTTTCGGGCGCGGCAGGGAACAAGTCCGCCACAGTTTGGGAGCTGGACGCGAAGGATGGTGAACTGGTGGGCACGCAGAAGCGCGGGGAGCAAACGATTCCGCTGACGGGCAAACCGGAACCTGCATTGAACCGCGCAGAGCCGGCATCGTGGGGCGCTCCGCAACCGTTATTCGACGGAAAGGATCTAGATGGCTGGCAGCCGATCGGCAACGTTTCGCAGGATCACTGGACTGTGCAAAAAGGAGAGTTGGTAAACCTACAGCGCGGCGCCAATTTGAAGACCACAAAGAAATTCACGGACTTCAAATTACACTTCGAAGTGAATTGTCCGGAGGACGCGAACAGCGGTTTCTACCTGCGAGGGCGCTATGAACTTCAGCTTGAGTATGAACCGGCCGGGAGAAACCCGCCGAAGCGCGCGATGGGCTCCATTTACGGGCGCATTGCACCATCCGTTCCATTGCCGAGGAAGCCAGGCCAGTGGGAAACCTTCGATGTCACGCTGGTGGGCCGCACCGTGACGGTGGTGCGAGACGGGGTGACGACCATCGATCACAAACAGATTGATGGAATTACGGGAGGGGCTCTGGATGCCGATGAAGGAGAGCCCGGACCGTTTTACATTCAAGGGGATCATACGGGCGGCCTGAAGTTCCGCAACATTACGGTTGCGGTGGCGGAGTGAAGAGCGCCGATTGTTAGTCTTTGACTGCGATGGCCGAGATCTCAATTTTTGCGTTGTCAATCAGCCCGGCGACTTTGATAGTGGCGCGGGCGGGTTTGGGATTGGGCATGAGCTTTTTGTAGACCTCGTTCATCTTTGGTACGTCGTTTAGGTCCGTGATGTAGACGGTCACCGAAACGATATCGGACATCTGGAAACCGGCCTTTTCGACAACTTTCTTCACGGCTGCAATCGCGTTTGTAGTTTGCAGCGTGATATCCGTACCCGTGACTTTGCCGTTCGCGTCAGGGCCCTGCTGGCCTGCGACATAGAGGGTATTGCCGGCAACGATGCCTTCGCTGAACGGCATGGCCGGGTTAAAATCGATCGCCTTCTTCTGCGCGAAAGCGCTCACGACCGAGAGAGAAAAGATACAAGCACCGATCGTTAGCGATTTGAGGAATCTGTTCAAAAGAGTGTTCTCCTGCGTGTATCTTAATGCGACGTTGTAGTTGCTGCCGGCGAATGCCGGCGTGCCGGATTCAGTCCATCCCAGCGAGGGTCTCCGATGTTGGTGTAATCGGGCGGAAGGGTCTTCCAGTCCGGACGGCTGATGCCGTTCAGGTCATAGACGACTTTGCCGCCAAGAACCGTCATTTCGCAGCGAAGTCTTTTCGAACCGTCCATACGCGCGCCGTACATGTCGGTAAAGCCGAATTTGCCGGTCTCGACGCGCAGCACGGAAACGTCCGCTGGAGAGCCGACAGACAGATTGCCAAGCTCCTCGTGATGAATCTCGCGAGCGGGGTTCCAGGTAGAGCGCAGGATCACGTCATCTAAGGACAACCCGAGAACCATCATTTTGTCCATCGTGTTCAGCATGTCTTTCATGCCGGAATTCATGCTGCCGATGTGTAGGTCCGTGGAAATTGAATCAGGGAGAAAGCCCTGCTGTACGGCTGGAACCGCGACGCGCCAGGCGAAACTGCCGCCGCCGTGTCCTACGTCGAAGATGACGCCACGCTTGCGGCCCTCAATCATTCCGGGATTTACTTTGCCATCCACTAATTCGTTGCGCAGGCCGGAATAGCAATGAGTGTAGATATCGCCTGGGCGAAGCTTCGATTCGAGCAGGACTGCGATGGGTCGCTGGGGCCAGTTGGTTCCGAAGTCGACCATAACGGGAATGTGGGCGAGAGTGCCGGCTTGGACGGCGTGCTCGACCGGAGTCCATTCGGGGCCTGAGTAGTGGGCAGTTTTGATTCCGACGATGACGCCGGGATACTTCTCCGCCATCTGCGCGGCGGGCTGCGGATCCATGTCGGCAAGATTGTCTTCGTATTTGGGGCCGCGCATGCCCGCTCCCACGATATTGATAAATGCGAGGACGCGCGTGCGGGAGCGATCAATGATGTGCTCTTTGAAATCTTCGAAGTTTTTGTATCCGGAGGACCCGGCGTCCGCGACTGTGGTGACGCCTGTGCGGAGCGTGAAGTCGTCAGGCCATACGCTGTTGTCACCGGCGTAGGAGTTTTTCTCGCCAGTGCTTGCGTATGCATGCACGTGAATATCGATGAGGCCGGGAGTCACGTACAGGCCTTTTACATCGACAGTCTTTAGCGCGCGAGCGGGATCGATGTGGTCGGCTACCAAGCTGATCTTGCCATCTTTGATGGCGACATCCCGGACGCCGCTCAGGTGGTTCTTGGGATCAATGACGTGTCCGCCCTTTAACAGGAGATCAAAATCGTTTTGGGCATTTGCGGAGGAAATTACAGTCATGACAAATATCGCAGCCAAGGCTCTTGGGAAGGAAATCCATCCATGAAATAAGGACGCGAACGAGAAGGGCATTGAAGCAGATACTATCGAACACGGATTGACAATCCGGCAGGTTTGAAGCTGATAAGCTGCCACAAGCGACCAGGATAGTGAACGCCGGAGAGGATTTGCATATGTCGAAAGGTTTTGTCGGACTGAGGAATGGCGCGGACCGGGGCGCGAGCAGGCGCGACCTGCTGCGGACAGGCGGGTTGCTCGCGTTGACGCCGGCGATGCGCGGTATAGCCATGCCGAAGCCGACGAACGCGGCCTCGGATTCGGCAAACATTTATGAATCGATTGGCGTAAAGCCCGTGATCAACTGCCGCGGCACATACACAGTGATTGGCGGTTCTTTGGAATTGCCGGAGGTTACCGCGGCGCAAGCAGCAGCCGCACAACATTTCGTACAGCTGGATGAATTGGCGGACGCGGTCGGCAAGAAGCTGGCGGAACTGACGGGGGCGGAATGGGGAATGGTGTCGTCGGGCTGCGCCGCTGCGTTAGCGCATGCCACGGCGGCGTGCCTGGCGGGCGGGAATCCCGACCTGCACACGCGGATACCAAACCTTACCGGGTTTCCGAAAGATGAAGTGGTGATCCCGGTTCATTCGCGAAACGTGTATGATTCGGCGATTCGCGCGGTGGGTGTTCGGATCGTTGAAGTGGCGGATGAGCAGGAACTCCGGCAGGCGCTTGGTCCAAAGGTGGCAATGATCTATCTGCTGGCGGGACCGGATCTCGAGACGGGCAAGCTTACCTATGACCACGTCTATGCAGCCGCGCGCGAGCATAACGTTCCGGTGCTGGTGGACGCCGCCGCCGAAATGCTCACCGTACCGAATGCGCACCTGCAGCGCGGGGCGACGCTAGTCGGATATAGCGGCGGCAAATGTATACGAGGGCCGCAGTCGGCGGGACTGCTGCTGGGTAAGAAGGAATTGGTGCAAGCCGCCTGGATCCACAGTGCGCCTCATCACGGCTACGGCAGGTCGATGAAGGTAGGCAAGGAAGAAGCGATGGGCATGCTGGCCGCCGTAGAAGCGTGGACGAAGCGCGATCACGACAGAGAGTGGGACTCGTGGATGTCGTGGATGAAACATATTCAGGATCGTGTGCAGGCCATCGATGGGGTGAGCGCCAGCATCATCGAGACGAAGGAACTGTCAAACCATTCGCCTGTGCTGAGGATTCAGTGGAGCGCGGAAAAGTTTGGGGCAACGGGTGCGGATATCGAAGAAGCGCTGTTCAAGGGCGAACCACGCATCACACTGTCGTCCTTTGGCGAGAGGCGGTTCGGCCATGGAGGCGCAGGCGGCGAGACAGGTCTGTCGATTACGGCTTACATGATGTCCGCGGGCGAAGAGAAGATCGTGGCAGATCGGCTGCATGAGCTCTTATCGAAAGCTGCCGGAAGGGCGGTTCGAAGAGAGGAGACCGCTCCCGGTGGAGATCTGAGCGGCGAGTGGGACGTCGAGATTTCGTTTGTGGCGAGCCGCACTACGCACACGTTCTCATTGAAGCAGAATGGCAGCGACGTCACGGGTATTCACCGAGGCGATTTCCTGTCACGCGACATGCTGGGCAGCATTCACGGGAACACGGTCAAATTGACGAGCAGCATCGGGGAACAACACGGCGCGGCGATGACTTATACATTCACGGGCACGCTGAACGGGTCGAGTCTCGAAGGTGAATTGAATCTCGGCGAGTATCGGAGCGCGAAGTGGAGCGCCCAGCCGCACAAGATGGAGTTTGGAAGCGGCGGATGGGCTTGATGAGGAGGCGCGGCGATGAAGGAAGTACTTGGACGCAGAGACCTGCTCGGCCGGAGCGGTAAGCTTCTGGGGGCCTTGGGGCTGGTGAGTCGTACGGGATTAGCGAAAGACGATTCGGCCGTTTCAGTAAGCGCAGGCGTTGATTACTACGACAAGCTGGGCGTTGGGAAGATCATCAATGCGGCGGGAACGTATACGATTTTGACGGCCGCCGTGATGCCGCCCGCCGTTCAGGCCGCGGTTGCCGTGGCGGCCAGACACCCGGTCCGATTGTTGGAACTTCAGCGGAAGGCCGGCGAGTATCTAGCCCAAAGATTGCAATGCGAAGCCGCAGTGGTGACGGCTGGTGCTTCCTCAGCATTGACGCTGGGCACAGCCGCCTGTATTGACGTAATGAACGGGTCGGCGGTTCAAGCGGTGCCGAGGCAAGTCGGGCAGATGAAGAAGAACGAGGTCGTGATTCAGACAGCGCACCGCTATGGATACGATCACGCGGTGGAGAACTGCGGGATTCGGTTCGTGGAAGTGGAGTCGCTGGAGGATTACAGGAACGCGCTGAACGATCGGACCGTGATGACGCTGTTCTTCAATGCCGCGGAAGGAGGTAAGATCAGCCGTGAAGACTGGATACAGACCGCGCATGAGCGCAATGTTCCTTGCTTCAACGATGCCGCAGCGGACGTGCCGCCGATTTCGAATCTTTGGAATTACACGAAGATGGGTTTCGATCTGGTCACATTCTCAGGCGGGAAAGGCATACGGGGCCCACAGAATGCGGGGCTCCTTCTGGGGCGTAAGGACCTGATCGCAGCAGCCGCAGCCACGAACAATCCCTTCGATGAAGGCGTCGGGCGCGGAATGAAGGTGGCCAAAGAGCAAATTGTGGGCATGGTGGCGGCAGTCGATTGGATGCTCGAGCAATCCGATGAGAAGCTGCAAAGCGAGTATCAGTCGCGGATAGATCGGATCTGTGATGACTTGAAATCGCTTCCGACGATCGAGACGAAGGTGGTAATCCCGCCGGTGGCAAACCACGTTCCGCATTTGCTGGTTCGTTATGACCAACAACGGCTTCGAATTAGTCCGCTGGAAGTAGCTCGCAAACTGCGGGAAGGAAGTCCAAGCATCGAACTGAATCCGTCAACGGGCCGCCGGGAAGGGTCGGCGGGATTGCCCTCAGACGAGAACACGATCGTGATCGGCGTGTGGATGCTGGAACCAGGCGAAGACGCCGTCGTGGGACAGCGCCTTCGGGAAGTACTGGCGGCCGCCGCTGCGTAAATTCAGTTGGTGATATCGCTGGTACGGCTTTCCTCGCGGACTGGCATGTAGGCATCGTAGAAACTTTTCTGTGCCGGGCTGTTCGCGTATTTTTGCAGCGCGGATTCATTCGCGAATTCCATGACGATGACGGTATTGAAGCCATCTGGAATCTGTTTCTTGATGGGCTTGATCCAGACGTGCTTGATGCCGGAATCCTTGGAAGGCAATTCGGCGGCTGCGTGCAGAGCTCTGTCGATCTGCGCCTGGGACGCATCCGATTTCCACTTGACTGTAATCACGTGAATGACGGTTTTGGGATTGGCGTCCTGAGCGAACGCACTGTGTGCCATCAGGAATCCCGATATGGCCAGTGCGAGCAGTAGTTTCTTCATGGTTCCTCCTATTGAAGCCAAGAACATGTTTTAGCAGGCGTGTCGTCACAAAGGTATATCGCAAAATCGGCGGGCTTGTGTTGCGATGCCCACTGACGCCCTTGAATGAAGTAAGGTTTGGCCCACACCTCACTGTCGATCGTCATGGGCGCCGCTACCGAAACCGCTACTGTTCCGGTCGCGGGATAGCCCGTACGCGGGTCCATGATGTGACTGTAAACGTGCCCGTCCGCCCAAAAGAACTTCTCAAACGCACCGGATGTGGAGAGCGAACGATCCTTCAGGTAAATCGTTTCCGTCAGGTCCTGCGTGTTCCACGGATTCTGAATGTGCACGGGCCAACCTCGGGGGTTCTCAGGTGGGGCGCCTAGACCGTAAATACTGCTGCCGCCGCCAGAGATGAACGCCGACTCGACGTGATCGCGTTTGAGCACCTCTATTGCGCGATCCACTGCGTAGCCCTTACCGACGCCTCCGGGATCAAGTGACAGACCTGGAACTGCGAACCGGACGGTGCGCATAGCAGGATCGAGCACAACGTTGCGGTAGCCGACGGATCGCCGGGCAGACCGAATTTGGGCAGGATCGGGCATGTGGCCCGAACCTTTGTAGAATCCCCACACTCTCATCAAACTGCCGACCGTGATGTCGAAAGTGCCACTACTCTCGGCGCTATATTTCTGACAGCGCTGCAGGAGAGCAAACAGTTCGGGTGAAACCTGTACTGCGTGGCTAGCCGCGTTTGCGTTGATGCGGCTCAATTCGCTATCTGGACGATAGTCAGACAACATCCAATCGATGCGACGAACCTCATCGAGTGCTGCATCCGCGGCGTTGCGGGCGAGTGCGGGCGGCGCGTAGATGTCTACCACGAAGGTTGTGCCCATGATTTGCGCCGATTGCCGTACGTGCTGAAGCGATGGTCCGGTCGAGGCGGCCAACCCCTGAACAGCGGCGAAAAGCATAATGAGGCTGCGGGCAGGCATAACTACTGCTTCAGATCGATAACGGCAAATGTCGTCAGCTTGGGGATGGTGAATTCAGTTGCGCCGTCGGCGACAAGCACATCTTGCAATGTCGCGGGCTCGGTCCCAACTTGGCGAGCGTGCTGCGAATGAAACTCGCCCAGGATGCGAACGTGGATGCCAGGCACCGGGTAGCGGGATCCGGCGTAGTTGATGAGATAAAGGCGACCCGATCTGCCATCGCCAAGCAAGCGACCAACCACGACATCAGTTCCGTAGATTCGAAGAAGCCGTTTCGAATCGGTGACTTGCGCGCGAACCTTTTCGGCCAGCAGTTTCGGATTCGCGGCTTCGGATCTTGGGTAACCGGGCTCACCGATTCTGACGTTCACATTCAAAGTGGGGTCGGGTTCCGGGACGACTTTGAAGAGCAGGTTGCGGCGAACGAGCAAATTCATGAACTCGCCTGACTCGGGTGAGCCGTCATCTATGTAGCCGAGGTTCGCCATTGGCGGCAAATCCCGATCGTCCAGCGTTCGCAAGAAATCCAACATGCCGCCCAGCGGTTGCAATCCCGACTGGTCCACTTTGAGGAGTGCGCGTGCACCGTAGGCGAACGCCTCGGCCGCGGTCAGAGGAGCGTTATCGGCAGTTGCGCTTACGAGAAATGTCGCTCCGGGATTCCGAAGATAGCGCCAGCCGTTCAGCGTGATCCAAGGCAGGCGCGAGGGCGACGCGACATCCCCTCGGAAGCTAATCGCGGGGCCGGAGATCCTGATGACCTTGCCGGTGTCCACCTTCTCGATCTTTATCGACGGAAGCGAGACATCCGGCTTGTCAGCGGAGACGCAGACGCGATCGATGTGCGCCTTCGCCAGAGCGGCAGGGTTGGTAGTTCCGTCCCATAGTACGCACGGGAGCAAGACAGCAAGCAAAAGAGTCAAAGGGAAATGACCTTTTCGGCGATTCGGGAGGGCTCGTACAGTCCGAGCCCCAGTTCGGACGCATATTCGACGTGACCAGGTTCGCGAATGAAAGAGTTGAACTGCGGATCGAGTTCGGGTTGGAATTTAATGTGCGACGGCGAGCGATCGAATAGCGAGGGCGCGCCCATCTCTTTACGCTTCTGTTCGATCATGTCGATCAGCAGATGATCCAGCGCGACGGGATCAGTTCCGAACACGATTCGCTTCGGGAAAAAGAGAAACTTGTCGCTTTGCAGAAACGGCCCACCTTGCCACACGCTACGCAATCCATCCATCACCTGGAGTACGGTTCTGGAACGAAGTGGCTCGGTGGCCGCAAGCGTTCCGATGAAGGAGTAGGTGTTTGATTTCTCGCGTTCATGCGAGCGGGCAACGTTTGAGAAACTGCCGTAGGAGATGTTCTTGAGACATCCGGTGACGCCGGCGGCCCGATGCTCCTTCATTGTGGGAACATTCACGATTTTCGTGAGCGTTTCGGAGACGAGGCGGAAGAGGTTGGAGCGTGTATCTTCTTCTCCGAAGAAATCGACCTCTACGTAGGTGTAGGGGTCGTAACCGAGAAGGGAGCCGCGCCTGCCTTCAGCGGTTGCGGTCTTAACCCCTTTAGGGCAGTGAGAGGCGAAATCGACCATCCGAATCTGATGTTCGAAACGGTCATAGATGTGGATGTTGCCGGGTTGAACGCCCGCGCTGACCAGTCCGTCGGCGATGGCTCCGACCAACTCTGGATTCGAGTTGATGGCGGGAGCGCCTGAGCAGTTCACTTTGATTCCCACGACATCGGATGGTTTGAAGAAGTGGGCCCATGCGTCTTTTTCTTCAGAGCATCCGGTTAGATCCCGCATGCCGGCAGAGACCATATTCTTCACGACAGCGGCATTCACCTGATTGGCAGTGACGTCGATTGCCGATTCCGATTGAACCCGAACGGCCTTTCCAAAATATGGCTCGGGCATGCCTTGGTTCGGCACCGGTTTGAACGAGGTGACCCTCCTGTAAACAGGTACTTCGCGATGCCCGGAAAGTATCGGAGCCGAAGCAGCGAGCTGAAGGAATGTTCGCCTGTCCACTTGTTTCCTACGCGACAATCTATCACTTGTGGTTGGACGGACTGCGGCATAGGCGTACCAGTTTGGAATCTCAGATATAAGCGATGACGTCTATTTCGACGAGGGATTTACCGGGCACCCCTGCGACAGAGACCGTTGTCCTGACCGGCGGTTCAGAGCCGAATCTACCCTGGAAGACTTCATTCATCTCCTGATAGTCCTTGAGATCGGCCAAGTACACCTGCGCTTTGAGGACCTTCTCCATGGAGGAACCGCACGCTTCCAGCTTCTTCTGAATCTCATCGAGGACGTGTTTGGTGTGCGCTTTGATATCGCCATCGAAATGCGCGCCAATTCCGGAGAGAAAAAGTAAGTTGCCGAAGGATACGGCTGGACTAAAGAGTGGCGTTTTTTCCGGGGCTTTACCGTCTTGCCACCAGACCTTCTTGCCCGAGTTCGTCTGAGCGGCGGCCGTGGTCGCTCCTGCCGTGGAGGCCGCGAGAGCTGCCGCAGCTCCCTTGACAATAAATCCTCTGCGGTTCGTTTTTGCCATTCGATCGTACTGCTCCTTGTTGGCAGTATATGCGGCAGGCTTCGGCTCAACTGCTGGCAGCTAAGTCGATGTTTCCACTTTCAGCGTTGTGCTGTAATTCCAATAGAGTTTTGTTGGAGATGGCGGCTCCTTTCGCCACAATGAGAAGACCTGAGTAAGTCAGGAAGTCGTCCTGCGCCAACATGCCGGTCCGCATGTTGCTAAGGAAGATGGTCCGCCGTTGTATGCCTGCATCGCGTTTGGTTGCGGTCTTCAGGGCTTCAATGAGCACCGGATCGTTTTTCTGATCGCCAAAAGTCATATGGCTGATTGCATCCGAATAAGTCGCCCCGGCCAGCAGGTGAGAGTCGAGGGTGTTCGCCAAACGTATTAGCTGCGCTCCCATGATGACCGCATTGATTTCCTTCAGCGATTGATCCCCAATGAAGTCTGGCCTAATGTCAAATTGGTGTTCGACCATGGTGGCAACAGGCTCCAAGCCAGGAACCTTCCGGATAATCTGGGCCCCGATTTGAGCGTGTTTCTGAAAGGCTAGCTTCTCACCTTCTGAGCCGCTTCCGGTCGTTAGGATCGTGGTCACGACAGGCGCCGGTACGCCGATGCAGCCCAGATGAGATAACTTAGCCGCCACTTCAAACTGAGATGGCCCACCGATTTGCAAGAGTGACAAAACTTCGCTAATCGTTTTCTCGATTCTCGATACGCGGGCGACGGCTTCCGGCTGCAGGTACTTCCGGACCTCTTCGAGCACCGCGGTACTTGCTTCGACGATCCGGTTGCTGCAGGTCCTCTCTGCCGTGATCAGATGGTGTTGTGCAAGAGCGGCTCTAAACGTAGTTGCCAGCAAATCGGGAGAACAAGGCTTGTTGAGGAAGCGGAATAGAATGCCCTCGTTCAAAGCGGCCAAACCCGCTTCCGCATCCGCCTTGCCGGTTAGCATGATGCGAACTGTATCGGGGGACTGCTCACGAACTTTGCGCAGAAAATGCAGCCCGTTCATGCCAGGCATGTTGTAGTCGGACATAACCGCGGCGAACGGTCCCTTGTCCGCCAGCGTCTCCAGAGCTTGGTTCCCGTTCATTGCACTGACAATATTGAATTGGTTTCGGAACTGACGCTGGAAGCCAGCAAGAATCGCCAGCTCGTCATCCACACATAGAATTCTTTCTGTCACGTTTGTTGCTCGATCCGCATCAGGCTCGCCAGGTCATGAGTTTTGGGTCTGAAGGTTGCGGCAGCTTTCCTCCCAGCACTTGAAGTCATCCATCAATCCCTGCCTGTCCAACAAGGCAAAGTCAACCTCTGGCCGATCCCAAGGCGAGTCCATCGAGGCGTCCCGGCGTTCCAGCGCGTCCGCGATGTGGACGACAAAGGCGACCCGGCTTTCACATGAACCAGCATCGTGGTGATGAAGGATGGCTTCAGTGATTTGGTCCGGCAATCCCCAAAGCGCCAGAACGTAAGCTCCTACTTCGGCGTGCGAAGCCCCTAATAGCTCCCGCTCCGCCTCAACCAGTTGAATATGCCGATCCGACGCGAGTTGAATGGCGCGTAAAAAAGCGTCTGGCACATTACAGGCAAACAGCAGGTGCCCGACGTCGTGCAGGAGTCCGGCAACTTGTGCTTGCTCCCGCAACCGGGAATCTGAAGGGGCGAGCAAGCGCGCTATATTTGCAGCGTACAGACTGGTCCGGAAGCTGTGTTGCCACAGGCTTCCAATATCAAATTTTTTGATGCCCGCCTCACATTGCCGAAAGACGTGCATCGCCAAGGCCAAATTCTTAAGCATGTCGAATCCAAGAACCCCGGCGGCCGCGCCAGGACTAGATATCGGATGTCTAAGACCAAATAGAGGCGAGTTGGCCAGTTGGAGCACTTTTGCACACAGACCCATGTCTTGAGCGATAACTGACCCGATTCGCTCAATTGAGGTCCGATCGTCGTTCAGCAGTTGGGTAAGTTCCGAATAAACGGCCGGGAGAACGGGAATCTTGTCGAATGCGGACATGAGTTGCACCAGGCCCGGTGACGTCAGTAGCTTGCGCATTGCTACTGCCCGTGTGACGGTTGACCGCAGAACCTCAACGTCACAGGGTTTCGATAGATATTGGTGGCTGATGGCAGCGGCTTTGACGATCGTAGAGGCGTCACACTGCCCTGAAAGGATGATTCGCACCATGCCCGGGTAGCGACTCGAAACCTCCTCAAGCAGGGCCAGTCCGTCCATGCCCGGCATGCGCATGTCCGTCACGATAGCATCGCACGGTGTTTCCTCGAGCACTTTCAATGCTTCCGCGCCCCCGTTTGCGAATAGCGCGCGCCATTCATTGCGTAAGGGACGGGCGGCTCGTTTCAAAGCATCGAGTAAGTTGCTTTCGTCGTCGACGAACAGTACGTTGATCATTTGAGTGACTCAACTGCCGGAACATCCGGCGGAGAACTCGTGGGACTAACGTTGTGGCTGATCGGCAACGTGATTATAAACGTCGTTCCGGCATTCTTCTCCGTCTCAAAAGTCAGAGAACCGCCATGCTTCTTGACAACTACGTCCCGGGCAATTGCCAAGCCCTGGCCGGTACCCCTACCCACCTCCTTAGTAGTGAAGAATGGGTCAAAAATTCGTGACTGAATTTCCTTGGGAATCCCGGTGCCGTCGTCTTTCACTCTGATTTCGACAAGTTCCCCTTTGCGTCTCGTCGAGACGGTGATCTTGCCTTTTACATCTTTTTTCCCGGTATCGCCAATGGCGTGGGCGGCGTTTACGACCAGGTTGAGGATTACCTGGTTCAATTCGTCAGCCAGGCAGGACACAGGTGGAAGGGTGGAATCCAGTTCGACTTCGGTATCCGCAACCAGCTTCCATTCGTTTCTGCAGACGATGAGGGTATTCTCGATGGCTCGATTCAGATCGATCACCCTCATTTCCTTTGAACCTGGGTGCGAAAACTCCTTCATTGCGCGAACGATGCGAGCCACGCGTTCGATTCCCTCGTTCGATTGACCGATAGCGAGCGGAATCTCACCGATAAGGTAAGGCAAATCGGCCGCTTCAATGCACGCGTCCACGGCTTGGACTACATCTGGGCTGAATTTGGTTCGGCGTGCAGCTTCGAGCAAATTCGAATACTCATTCAGAACAAAAGCCAACCGCTCGAAGGAGTCGCCGAGGAATCGGCAATTATCGCTGACGTACTGAATCGGCGTGTTGATCTCGTGAGCAATACCGGCCGCGAGTTGACCGATGGATTCCAGCTTCTGCGCATGCAGAAGTTGAGCCTCAAGCAGCCGGCGTTCCTTAATTTCGCGTTGCAGGCGAGCGTTACTCTTCATCAACTCCTGAGTACGCTCCTGAAGCCGCTGCTGGACCAGTTTGCGTTCCGTAATACTGCGCGATATTCCGATCGTTCCACAGATTTCGCCGTTCGCCTCTCGGCGCGGCATTTTGGTTGTGGAGACCCAAGTGATCCTTCCGTCGGGCCAAGTTTCCGCTTCTTCGAAGTCAACCAGCGGCTGGCCGGTCTTGATGATTTTTTGCTCATCTGCACGAGCCTGTTCGGCATGAGGAGCGCTGAAGAAGTCGGCATCCGATTTGCCGATCGCCTCCCCCGGATCGGAGAGGCCAAAAAGGGCGGCCTCTGCCTTATTGATCCGGACAAAACGGCTGTCCAGATCCTTGAAGTAGATGCAGTCGGGGCAAGCGTCCATCAATGCCTCAAATAGGCGCCGTTCGTGCTGAAATGCTTTCTCGGCGCGCTTTTGTTCGGTGATGTTGAGCGTCAGGCCGAAGATCTCCCGACCGCTCGCGGTGGTCACCACGCGCAAAGCCGTGCGAACCCAAACCGTTTCATCGCGAGCAGAAATCATTCGATGCTCGAACGGTCCGTTCGCCGCGCCTAACTGGCTCTGAGCCACGCGGGACGCGAAGAGGTCTCGATCTTCGGGATGGATGTGCTCGTTCCAGAAGGAGGCATCGCTCAGCCAACGGTCCGTCGGATAACCCAGAAGTGCCTCCGCTTCCCGATTGACAAAGGAAAAGCGGCGCATTTGGGTGTCGCTGGACCAGACCACCATGTTCGCCGATTCGACCAGCTCGCGATATCGCCGTTCGGTGCTGGCCAGTTCGGCGGTGAGTCGCGAGAATCGCCGATGGAGCAGAGCGATAAAAAGCGCTAACCCAAGGGTTCCGAAGCCCACGCTGGTAATCGTGCTTACGCTGAGCGAGGACATCGTTATCGAATGAGCGTAAAAGGCGACGATTGCGATCGCAATCAACAGAGCCGTGAAGTTCAGGTTGGGTACGCCGGTCATTGTTTTGGTGATGCCGGCCAGATTCAGGGCCGATTTTAGCTACTCTTCTGATGTAGGTGGGGATCGCATCACCAAACTCTCCGGCTGCCGTCATTTCGTTCGGCCAAGTCCCCTGATCACCTGGCGTATCAGACCGCGTTTCTCGTAAAGCGCACGTTCAAAACCGTCGAACGACCCGTACGTTTACCCGCCACCCCATCACAACGTACTCCTCGGCAATATCCGAGATCCCGAGGCTTTCGTGCCGAACCTGAACGTGCAGCATTCCTACGGCTCGGATGCGCGTTTGAGCAGTCAAGCAATCAGACCGACGGTTCAGGTGCGAGCTATACGTACGATTCGCGCGGGGGTGTCTCCACCGCAGGGTCAACCGGAGGAACCAGTTGGGGCATTTCGGAAGGCTTTGACGGGTTCGGCAACCGCAACGCGCAGAATCTGACCAAGGGCAGCGCGCCCACGTTTTCGGCTTCCTTCAACGCCGCAAGCAACCAGATAGTCGGCGCCAGCTACGACGCAAACGGCAACATTACCTCGTTCTCCGGCACACAGGTCAGCTATCTGGTGAACAACATGGTCTCGCAGATCGTGACCGGTTCGGGTACCGAGATGTACGCCTACGATTGGCAGAACCGGCGCGTGTGGAAGAAGTACGCCAACGGAACCGAGGAGTTGTACGTCTATGGATGCGATGGTAAGCGGCTGGCGACGTTTACGGTTACCGTGGTGAATGGGACGCTGACGTTGACCGTGAAGGATTTGAACGTGCATTTCGGCGGACGCCTGATTCGCTCGCGCGGGATTTCCACGATTCAAACGCGCTTGAATCACGTGAAAGCGTGGGCGTGCCAGCAGACAGGTGCCAGTTCGACTGACTATCTGCCCTATGGCGAAGAATTGGCGACCACCACGCAGGATCGCGAGAAGTTCGGCGCGTACGTGCGCGATTCAGGTTCGGGTATCGATTATGCCCATAACCGGTATTATTCGAA
Source organism: uncultured Acidobacteriaceae bacterium (assembly GCA_963795905.1). GTDB lineage: Bacteria > Acidobacteriota > Terriglobia > Bryobacterales > Bryobacteraceae > Bog-105. The sequence goes on from CAWCJG010000011.1 coordinate 179,834, forward strand.
TTCGCTTGGTCGCTTCTTGACGCCTGGTCCGTACGACGGCAGCGCACGCCTCGATGAGCCGGATAGCTGGAACAGGTATTCGTTTGTTTGTAATGACCCGGTGAATAAGGCGGATTCGAGCGGGTGTGACGACTATTGGGATAGCGGTGACGGCGATGGTGGCGGCGGCGATGCTGGCGGAATCTATGACCCCCTGGCTGGTGTTTTTGATTCAAATTCCGCCCCACCACCCCTATGTCGCTCCGGCACCGACAATTGACCCCGCCGGTCAACGATCCCCTTTCGTCCCTTTTCGATCCTTCAACGACATCCTATTATTTAATGACCGGTACTGTACCCCCGATCCAACTTGCGAACGCGAGTGCCCTTAACATAAATCAAATCAACGCTTTGCAGAACGGGTACGCAGCCGCCTGAAATTACCTTGCTAACAACGCCTCTGTTCAGAACCTATTTTTGGTAAATGGAATTGGAGGCCCTTTAAGCGTACTGATGTCAACGATATATCGCGCTCTTCCACTGGGTAGCGGAGGCAACGTTCCAGGGATGGAGACTATAAACTCGTGGAGTGTATTCATCAATAATCAGTTGATCGGAAACCCCTTACGCATACTTCAGGGTGCCTGGTGCAAACGGACCTCTGCCTGTGGGGTTTGGCATGAGCCCCGGAATGGATCCTACTACGATCGGGCTTATGCTTCTTCACGAGCTTGGTCATCAGCCAGATTTCATCGGAAACGACTCCGGCCCAGCTACTTGCTTCACGAATGGCGGTACGCAATGGAATCAGACAATCTACAACGCTATGTCCCTTTAGTGGCCTGCAGTACTCTGGCGGCGAGGATTATAGGCGTTTTGGCTTTTGCAAGCGTTTCGTTCGCAGAACAATTGATCGGAACTGTTGTGGACGATACCGGTGCCGGCATTGGGCAGGCCCAAGTCGAAATGGTAAGCAGGAACGCCGATCACCCGCTTAGGTTCCAAGCGCTCAGCAGTCGAAACGGGTCATTCACTATCGACGCACCATCCGGCACGTACAAGCTTCTGGTCAACGCCTCCGGTTTTTTGTCATTTGTCGCGGATTTACTGCTTCCTCCGCATCGAACGAGTTCCTACCGGATCTCGCTAGCCGCGGTGCCTTCCGGCGACGATGTGCTCTCCATTGCTCAAGGAAACCCTGCCTTCGGCACGCGTGCACCACTGATGTCTACTGTTTGCGACCTCCTTGAGACACCACGTAAGGGGTTATACGCAGCTCCGATGTTGGTGATAGGACTTCTTGGAGAGTCTGAGGGTCGGTTCTTTTTGACTGATAGCTGCTCTGGTGGGCCGCCTACGAGCAAGTGCGGCGATAAGTTCACGATTGCTCTGAAGGAAGTCCCAAATATGATGATGTCCAGTCCTGATCTCAGCACAATCACTCTGCCGAGATCATCTGTGGGAAAGAATACAATATCCAAACGCTTGGCAATCTATGGATTGATAGAAATACCGTACCCACGGAAACCACGGGACAATTCTACTCCGTGTGCGAGTGGTGCACCCATTGTGAAATTGGAATACGGTCAGAATAGTGTGTTTTCCGTTGACCGTTAGGTATACCTGGATGAGCCTAGGATCTTCAGAACCTAGCGCCCGCAAGTCTCCCAATGAACCCAATCGGTCGACAGCTCCCCTGGTGTTCATGTCAGGCGTACGTCACCTCGGCTTCAAAAGACTTTGAACTTGCTTTGGGAATTGGGCGAGGCAGATAACAAGTGGACATCCCCTATCGTGCTCGCCCACACTGCTACAAATTGCCATCAAGTGTGGGGCGAGTTTTTGAATCCGCTCGCTCCTTTCGGACCCTGGGTGATCACACATCGGCGGCTGTCAGTTTACTGCGCATTTCCGAATCCGACGCGGCGCAAGTCGCGCAACTGTTTCGCGACTTCGCGACGCGCGGGATGCTCATATCCGAAGGCGAGTTTCTTCGTAGCTTGCATACCGGCCCTGGCCAGGACTCACCCGACTCTATTGCCAGCATTTCCGTCATCGCGAACTCGGAAGTGCAAGCCCGTAAGACGCTGCACTCAACCGTAGCTCATCTCGAACGAATCGGCAGGAAAACGGCGGTACAGGCGCTAGTTGCTGAAGACCTCACTCTCGCAGACAATCTCATCGCAACCGGCCTCGACCCTGGCGTTGTTGCTTTTGCGCTGGTTGATGACGAAGAGATTGGCTGGGCTGGCGGCGCAAATCGAAATCGGTGGCTGTTGCTGACACAAGGCGAACTCGCGTTCTCCTGCGACGACGATATCGTTTGGCAAGTCTTTGGCCAGCCCGCAGGTGAGGAGGTTGCGCTGGGATCCCTCCGGGCCTCCGTCCCGGTTCCCTATGCCTCACTGCACGACACCCAAAACGCGGCTACTGAAGCAAGCGATATCGATTTCCTTGCAGCCCACGAGAAGCTCCTGGGGCGTAATGTCCGGCAGGTCTTGCACGACCGCTGTTGGCTCGATCCAGATGTCCCGATCTCAGATAATTTGCTAATGGCTGTGATGAACGGCTGCGGGCGGATCATGATCAAAAGCACGGCTTACAAAGGGCGGCGCGCTACGGGCGACGTCCTGCCGGTAGCGATGAAGGAGATGCGGATGCCTTGCGCCGTCAGTGGGATCCAGGGCGTTGTGGCGCTCGAGTACTCGCGCAAGGAGCAACAGAAATAAGCGCCCCTGGTGCGCGGTTGCCATCACTGCGCGTGAAAGTCCGACCCGGACAGAGCCCGGAAAGCGCTCCCGGCACTGGCGCAGTCGCGTTCCGGTGGATGCTATTTGAGAACCACTCCGGTAATGGAGAGCGTTCCTTTTGCTGTGCTGCCGCTATACGTTGCGGTCACGCTTAAGTTGACTGGCGCCGAGTTGGGCTGGCGCGCGACCGTCGCTACCTGGAAGGTCTGCGTCGTTTGCCCGGCGGCAACGGTAACTGACGCGGGCACTGTGCCCATAGATGCATCGCTGCCTGCGAGGGTGACGACGGCTCCTCCAGCGGGCGCTGGAAGATTCAAGGTGACGGTTCCGGTGCCTGCCGTTCCACCTAAGACACTCGCGGGATTGAAGCTGACAGCAGTGACTTGGGCGACAAGATTGATAGTCAGCGTTCCGGAGGTGGTGCTGGTTCCATAGGTGGCAGTCACCTGAAGAGTCGCCGACGCAGCGCCGGCGGGCACCGTAGTATTGGTCACGTTGAAAGATGCAGATAACTGGCCTTCCGGAATGGTCAGCGTAGTAGGAGAAATCGTTCCCGCGCTCGACGAGGCGGCCAGCGTGATCGTCGCGCCGCCCGGAGGCGCAGAGGCGTTCAGCGAAACGGCGCCGGTTGAAGCCGCTCCCGTATTGACTGGATTCGGTGAGAAGGTCAGAGATGAAAGCGTAACCGGCCGGGTAAACCAGAACCACATCTCAAAATCGCTGCCGGGCGTACCGTTGCCGCTCTTCGGGATGCGCATGCCGATGCGATTGCCAGTAGGATCCTGACGGGTAACCCCGAACGCTTCGCCATCGAGATAGAGCTGAGGATTGGAAGCAGCCCAGATGAAACCGCCTTTCAGAGTGACTCGTGTGAGTAGACGGCTGAATGAGCTTTGGGAGACCTGATCGTACAGGAGGCGCAGCGCCAAGGGAGAAAGCCCAATGTCGATTTCGGCTGCGTTGTTCGCGTTGAGACTGACAGTTGCGGGGAGCAGGATGATCTGAAAGCCAAGTCCAGTCAAGTTGGCGTTGGCCGAGGATGTGTACGGTAATGCGACGGTCACGTAGCAAGTGGCGGGTTTCGCGGAAACAGGATCGATGGCTGTGTCGCAGATCACGCGTATGGTCACGCCTCCATCGAAAGACGAGAGGAGATTCAGATCGCTATCGTTGAGCAGTTCCGCATCCGGGCGGTTCGTGCGTACGTCGATAACGTGGATACCATTCGTGCGCGTGTTGGTCGTGATGGGGTAAAAGATCGGAAGACAATTGGCGATAACAGACCAGGTTGTGCCGTCGTATTGGAGAACGGCAACGCGTGCATATTGCTTCTGAATGCCTTTGGGGGGAAGCGCCAGCGGGTTACCGCCGCCATCCACGGGCCAATGGATGTTGGCAGTGAGAGTGCGGGCCGGGATCATCCAGTAATCGCCCGTCGCATACGTTCCGGGAGAGAACTGGACTTGAACTCCGTCTTCGAGATTGATCCATGAACCGGTTGCAGCGGGCATGAGGCCGGCTGAATCCCAGCGGCGGATTTTTGGATTTGTGGGGAAGCTGGCGAACGTGGTGGGCCCAGTAGCGGTCGCTGGGTTGATGGTGAGCGTGAGACCTTGCACGTTCGTGATTTGGACGAGCGTGCCGGGCTGAGAATTGAGCTCGTGGGTGTCGTCAGTGAGTTCGATCCACTGACCGGCTGCGAAACCAAGAGTCGGCGTCGCGGCCCGTGCTCGATACAGCCAGGTTATTGCCTGTCTGACTCAGCCAGGACGTGACAACCGAGCCGTTATCACGAGACCACTTGAAGGTGACTTTGCCACCGCTGATATCGGCGCCGGAATGAATCTCGACCCGGTAGAGTTGGTTCTCGAGACTTTGATAGCCGGCATTGGCCGGGACCATGCAGGGATCGGTGTTGTTCGGATTCGGCTGGGCTTGTGCCTTGAGGGATCCGGTGCTGGGGCTAGTCAGCGTATCGTAAGCGGGAACGTCGGTTGAGCAGGAGATCTGGTTTGACTGTCCCAGCGGTGTTGGCCTGAATGACATTTACTTGCCAAACCGTCTTGGCGCGAGTGCAGGTGTCGGGGCCGCCGAGCGCTTCTTCCAAGATGCTCTTGTCGTCAAGCGAGGTGATGTTGCGCAGCCAGACTTCAAGATAGGCGATGTATGTTCCCGCAGTGGTCGGGAGCGTGAAGCCGGGCAGATCCGGCTGTTGGGTAATGAGGGTTGCCTGCTCATTCTGGATGAGAATGCCGTCTACGTAGGCGCGTCCAGCGCTAATGGAAAGGTTGCTGCCGTTGCTTGCGGCCGAGAGTTGAAAGCCTGCATCGCCGGCGGGCGCACCGGCTTGTCCGATGACGTCGAGGGCTTCCCACTCGACGCGATGCCCGGTAATGGCGCCCTGCTCGTTCCAATCTGAGTCGAGCGATACGCGGCCCTGCTGCTGCAGAACGGAATGGTAGTGCTTCGTGGGATCGAAGGTCCAGCGGCTGAAATCGGCTTTCATTGGTGTGTTGTCTCCTTTATGTCTGTTGCAGAATGCCGGCTTCCATCCCGAAGCGAAGATATTCGTCGAGCGCGGTCAGCAGGTTTGAGATGCGCTGTGGTTGTTGAAGAAAGCAAAAGGCTCCCATTTCGGATCCGTTGTCCGCGCCGGCGGTTATCTCCGGCGCACAGGTGGCGGCGAGTTGAGCAAATGCGGGCTGGCCGAATTCGGTGGACGTGAATTGCGGCGTGAGTCGCGCAATGATCGCGGCTTGATCGGCGAGAGCGATTCCAGTAAGCGCCAGATCGGGCTGGCACTTGAAGCGCGGCGCTGTTTTGGAACCTTGCGGTACGTAAGAGAAGCGCACGCAACCGACTTGACGGCGAGTTGCGGTGACCAGACCGGTAAACAGGCTGTCGCTCGCGCTGATGATTTCGGCGGAGGTCTGCCCGAAAATAGTGCTTGTTTGGATATTGAGTGTCGCGCTGGGCGCGGTAATCGCTTGGGCGCCGGTTCCGGATGTGACGATGCTGTCGGCGGCGTTGAGAGTCGGGACATTCTGGCCGAGTGTGATCGGGCCACAGACCGAGCGGTACAGATTGACTGCGAGGGATGCGTTATCGCCACCCGCCGCGCCAGACGATTGGATCGCGAGAGCGCCAGAAGGCGTGATGGTCGAATGCGAAATGTTCACGGCGCCAAGATTTCCATCGGCGATCGTGAGCGTGCCTTCGAGCAGCAGACCGTCGATATAGAGTTCGCCCGGGTCGGGACTATCTTGCGCGGCGGTTCCTGTAACGGTCAAGTCACCGAGGAGGTGCGGCCGAAAACCATCTGGGGTTAGCGTGTTCGAAGCAGGAGGTCCCGGCGTACGGAGCGCGGCCCAATCGGCGGCGACAATCAACAAGCGGCTGCTTTCGGGAATCGTGATACCGCTGGCTCCAGTGAGTGTCTCGCGGTAGGTGCGGCTATCGGTGAGTACGATGACACCGTCGGTTCCTTTCGGCTGTGCGTTCCAGGCGCGCTATGGCGGCTGCGAAGGTGGGGAATACCAGATTCGCAACCGGCGTGAGCGTTTGGCTAATGGCCACCTGCCAGCGATTGGAACTGTTGAAGGGCGGAGGACCGGACGTGGGATCGGTCAAGATAGGCCGAGCGATCGTAGGGACCGGCTCCGGTTTCGGCGCTGAATGCGTAAGTGTAGCTGACCTCAAGCCGCTTTGGGAATGGCTGCTCCGGAAGGAAGCGCAATGCGCCCGCGAACAGGGTCTACCGAGATCGTGATCGGCTTGCTTACGGCTGGTCCGCTATTTGAAGGTGTGTAGGATTTCGAAGCGGCGGGTCTGCGCCAGTCAGTTGCGGAAATATCGCTCGGTATCGCAGATCATGATCTGATCGTTTGGCACAAGCACGCCGTCGAGCATCACTTCGAACACAGGATTCTGGCCGAACCAGACGGCTTCGGGAATGGGTGCGTTATCGACTTCCGCCTGTCGCAATGCCTCGAGTTCCTGGTAGAGCGGGCGACGACGTAAGGGACCGGGCACATTGATTTCGCCGACAAGTCCTCCGCCGGCCGACTGCGTTTGCGGATTGTTGAAAAGCGGCGCCGTCGTGCCAAGAGGATCAAACGTGTAGCGGCCATCGGGAGGCGTTGCGGCGGGGCGGGCATCGCTTTGCCTCATCGGTCCCGAGGAACCCGTTTCGATTGGGCCGATCAGGAAAGTTTGCAAACGCCAGACGAAGATTCCAATATTCGGGATGTTGTAGCGGCCGCGCTGATCCGCGATGTGGCGCACGTCAGCGGTGTGCGCAATCTGGTCGAAGGGTCCACCGAGAAGCTCGAGGAGATCGGCATAGCGCATATCTGGCGTGCGCAGATTGGAGGGACGCAGGTGATTCATGTACTGCGTCGTGCCGAGGAGCTGGAAATATTCGACCGCATGGGCGGGCCAGCCTGTCACATCCAGCGCCAACTGTTCGAGCATTGAGGCGGTGCCTTTGCGACGGCGGAAATCCAGTGTATTTGCAACGTAGGCGCGAGCGCTGAAAGTATCGCGATTGGCCGCGTAGATCGGGCGCACCCCGAGCAGATCGCCGATATAGGGAACGACCCATTCCGCGCAGGTCTCGATGAACCAGTTGTCGTAGAGTTCGGCGATGTCGTTTTCGACGGTGTCGTAGGTCTGCTGAATGAGGGAGAGCAGCGCTTGCAATTGATCGCCCTGCGCGGCATCGCGAATCCGGTAGACGGCGGGCAGGAGTTGAAACAGGCGATCGGTTGCGGTGGTGGAGGTCATGCGGGCATCTCAGTCAAGGTCACGCCTAACGGATTCAGTAAGAGCAGTTGCGCAGGATGAATACCGCCACCCTGCCAGCGCGCCGGCAAAGAGGGAACGAACGGACTCGGTTCGGTTTGCGACGGGCCTGTGGAATCGCTTGTCAGGTATAACTGTGTCAGGTTCGTCGCGATTACGCCGGGAACAGATTGAATGAGCGCGATTACTTCGGCGGCGCTGACGGCTTGCGCAAAGCTGCGATTCGCGAACGAGAATTCGGATTTCAGAGCATCAACGACGGCTGATTGCACGTCGCTTGCGAGATAGGTTGGCGAGTCGATCAACAGGCTTGCCGTCAGGTTGAACACCAGCGGCTGATATCCGGCTACCAGGAAGACATGCACCGGATCCTGCGCCAGCGTGATCGCCTGGACGAGTGTTTGATAAAGCGGCCAGGTAGGATCGATAGATTCACCGTCCGCGGCGGCAACGGTCAAGTGGATGAGGCGGGTCTCGCCGCTCCAAACTTGAATGGCTTGCGCTTTACCGACGCCAGCGAAAGCTTGCGAAAAGCTTTGGTAGTCGTCCAGCGAAACGATCCGATCCAGCGTCAGAACAGTGAGTGGGGCATTCTGGCGCGCATCGGATATATTCTGCGGGTCGGCGCCGCCAGTCGCTGCCAGCGGATTGGTTACAGCTCGAAGTCCGGGCTGGCGCGATTGCAAAATCGAAAGACTGCCCGAGGTCACGTTTCCGAGGAGGCCAATGCCGGTGCGGTAGGTGGCAGATACGTTCTGTTGGCCGGTTTTCAAGCGGGACGCGGGATCGCCGAAAGTGATGGTGGGCGTGCTGTCGTCTGCGAGGCGAACAATGTACTGGTGGTCGCTCGGGGTTAGACCGTAGAGGGTTGGTGATTCTTCCCACTCGAGGCCGTTCACTCTGATTTCGAGCGTGCTGTTAATCCCGCTGGGCGTAGCAGCAGAGACGTAGGTGAGGGGCGGCCGCTTTAACGTGAAGCTCTGATTTGATTGCGAACCATCGCCGCTGCCGAGCACCTCATTCACGGTTGCGCCGTGAGTTGCAAGGGTTACATTGGCGTTGATGGTAAGCGAGGAACGAACGTAATTGTATTCGAGGCCGGTTGCGAACTCGAGCGTGGTGAAACCGTCGATGTGTTCGATCTCTTTGACCAGGACAATTTCGCTTACCGTTACACCGGCCGCATCCGCGCGCGAACCGCTCAAGGCGATGGGTTGGCCCGGGATAAGGCCGGGCACGAACTCGTTCAGCATAAGCGACGTCGTGCCGGCGGAGACTTGATCGACTACAGGCACGCCTGCAAAAGCGAGTTGCTGACTCTGCACAAAGGCGGTGGTGGTTCTGACAGGGAACGGGAGCAGAGAACCGTCTCCGAGATCTTCCGGTCCATTCCAATTGCTGCCGTCCCACCAGTGGTGAATCCAGTGCCCGTTCTGCGCAGTTTCAAATACGTCGAGACGATTGGCGACCCAGGCGGCGACGGTAGGTGATGCGATCAGGTTTCCATCGCCACTGTGGAATTCAGGGCCATACCATTGACTGCCGTCCCAAGCAGTGTGATGCATGTTGCCGCCGGTGCTGGTCGTGAAGACGTCGAGGCGGTTCGGTCCCCAGGCGACCGCGGCGGGCGAGTTGATTGCACCGCCATCGCCCAGATTTTCGAGATCGGTATTCCATTGACTGCCATTCCAAAACTTGTGATAGAGATTGCCGTCGGAACCCACCGAAAAGATATCGAGACGATTAGCGGCCCAGGAGACCGCAGCGGGCGAGTTGATAAGGTTGCCACCGCCGAGATTTTCGAGATCGTTGTTCCAATTGCTGCCGTTCCAAGCCTTGTGGTAGAGATTTCCGTCGGAGCCGGTTGCAAAGATGTCCAGCCGGTTGGCGGACCAAGCGACGCCGCTCGGTGAGTTGACGATATTTCCGCCCAGGCTTTCGGGTCCGTGCCAGGCGCTTCCGTCCCAGTAGAAGTGATGGAGATTGCCGGTCGAGGCAGTCGCGAAGATATCGAGACGATTGGCGGCCCAGGAAATCGCGCAAGGTGAGTTGATCAGTTGGCCGCCGCCCAAGTTTTCGGGTCCATACCAAACGCCGGCACTCTGCGCATGGTGATACAGGTTGCCATCCGCGCCGATGCTGAACACGTCGAGACGATTGGCTGCCCAGGAAACAACCGACGGTGAGTTCGTCAGAATCGCGCCGCCGAGATTTTGCGGGCCGTGCCAACCACTGCCGTCCCACCAGCGCGTATAGAGGTTGCCGTCCATGCCGATCGTAAAAATGTCGAGGCGATTGGCGGACCAGGAGGCCACAGATGGAGCGCTTAAGTTGAGGCCTTTTGTGTTGCCTTTCAACGTGAATGTCAGACCCGTGGACCGTGAGCTGAGGCTGTAATCGGCCAGTGACTTTTCCACGACGGCGCCGATCTGGCAGACCGCTCCGCCAGACACGTTGGGGGCTTCCAGCATGAGCCAGCTATTGGCGAGCACTTGCGGATACGCGCGATCCAGGTAGGCAGTCGCATCTGAGTAGTCGGTACCTTGCGAATCAGTAAAGATGTATCGGCCCGCGCCGTCGTTCGCGGCGTCCCAATCGAGTGGATACGGATCGGCGCGCAATGCGGCGGAGGGCTTGGGCAGGCTTTTCCAAACGGGTGCGTTGTTTCCGTAGAACGAGGCCTTTGCTCCGAAGGAAAAAGCGCCGTAGTTGACCGCTGCTGGTATCGCGGGTGTGTTGATGAACGATTCGAGATCGCTCGCGACCCAGTTGTTCAACTTGAGAAAGGCCTGTAAGTCGGACTCGGAAATGGTCTGGCCGAGGATGTAGGTATCCACCGACTCCGCGTCGAACGGGATGTTCTGAAGTTTTAAACTGGCCGATGGGAAATCAAGCGGCGCGAAGTGCGGAAGTCTGGGGTTGCCGGCGAACTGAACGATGGTCTGATTGTTTGCTGAATCGGAAATGACGTTACGCACCGTGAAGGCGAGTGTTTGGACACTGCCCTGGCGAGAGCCGACGAGCAGGAGACGATCTCCGGATTCCAGACCTGTTTTCGTGCCTTGGAAATAGATCTGCTCAATGGCGACCGCGGCGACGGTCGAGTTCGGCGGAAGGGCCGGCGTCAGCGGATTGAGCAGGTAGACCTGAGACTCCGGAAGATGCACGACCTTGTTCGAGCCGAATCCGCTAGTCGCCGCAACGAGATAAAGCTTGCCATTGCTGATGGCGAGATCCTGTTGGCGCGTGAGGCGAGGCGCCAGGTTGTTCCAATCAACGCGCGCGACAAATGGACTGGATGTTTCAAAGGTTTGCGGGAGTTGACCGGGAGCTGGCACGCTCTGTACCTGCGTGCCGGCGGGTACGTTTACGATGCCGGAGTTGAAGGCGGTGCTGCCAGGTCCGGCGGGAGGTTGGAGCTTCATCGCCGGCGTGACGGTCGACGTTTGCGTGCCGATAATCTGCTCGACAGTGAATTGCAGATACGCGCTGGCCGCGACACCAGGGCTCAGCTCATAGCCGATTTCACGCGCAAGTTCGAGGATCGATCGACGCTCGATGGCGGTTCTGAGATAGCCTTCGTTGGCAATGCGCTCTTGGTAAAACGTGAGGACATCGGCGACAACGGCCCAGGCATCGAGCAGAGCAATGGCGGGATCATCCAAGGAGCGCGTGGTGAGCGCTGAAAGCGGCTGTGTGCCTGCAACAGACACTGCATGGATCTGGTCGAGCATGCCTCTGGAAGAACGATCCATAGGTACCGATACGATAGGCGAGCGCAGTCAGTCCTGGCGGGTTGCTGATAGCCGGCAGTTTCTGGCACTGCGCCGCCGCAACCGCAGGAGCAGAGCGAGTTTTGACCGTTGCTCATTTACCGCCCTCCAGAAAGAACTCGATTTTGCCGTTTTCAGGCTGACTGGGATCGTTATCGAGGCGCGCTATCTCGGTCGGCCCCATGCCGATGAGACCGGCGGCGGTTTCGCCAGCGGATGCCTTACCCCAGCGCTTGAAATGATTTGGCGAGGGCGGCGTGTCGTTGGTGTCCACCCAGAGTACGCCGGGTGTTTTCATGGCAGCCGCGATGATGCGGCTGAGATACACGGGCTGGCCAAAGGTGAAATTATTTGGGTGGAAGAATCCCAGCGTGCCGTCCGGAAGGACCTTGTCGCTGAAGGTGTTTAGCAGCGCGGCTTGTACGTCGCTCCGGAAGTAGCCAGAGCCGACACAAACGGAAAAGGCAATGTCGAGCGGGACGAATATTGGTGCTTCCACCTCGACGTCATAACCAGCCAGCCGGTACTGCTCGATGAAGCTTCTGACGGTGTTCCGGAATGGAGTGTCCACCACGCCGTCATTGCGGTCGACAGTGACGAACATCGTATACCAGCTACCGGTCCAGCGGAGTGTAGCATGAGCCTTTCGGACCTCAGGTTCGAGTTCTGCGACTGTGGCATAGTCCGCTACGGTAACGGCACGTTCCTGCGTGCGAAAGGCCCAGGGGGCGAACTGGCGGACTTCGTCAAGCGTTTCCGGGTCGGCTGCCGCCTTGCGCGGGCAAGGGGTTGCGAACTGCAGTGATGCCGGTCAGGGGAACAGCCGCGGTCGTAACAACATGCGAGATGCTTTCTGCACCGACGTTCGTTTGGGCCCCATTGCCAGTGCGGTAGGTTGCGATCAGGCCGCCCACGGGCGGAGCGCCAAGCGTGCCATCACCAAAGCGCAAACGCGCTGCCCCGTTGTTTTCGGTTTCAACGACGAACTGAAAGGCGTTTCGACCGCTACTGAGCAAATCGCGTACGGGGGTCCAGATGCTGCCGCCACCGCCCAATGCAATGAATGGCAAAGCCTGCCTGGGATCCTGCAGCAGCAGTCCCGCCGCGGGCTGGTTGCGCGATACCGCGCTCATCGTAGGCAACTCCGTAACTCATTCCCGTTTGCTTTAACCTAGGGCGATAGGGGAGCGGGCCGGATGGCAACGGGGGCAGGGTCTCTGGCGCCTGAGAATGTCCCGCATCGGCAAGCAGAACGTTGCCTCGTGCCACGCTTACATTCGGGATCGCTACTTCGCCAGTGCCGCTGGTGATGACGGCAGAAATAGTAAGAGCGAACGCCAAACTGTCGGCCTGTGCCCACGCGACTTGCAGGATTTTTGTATTGTTCGAGCGGGTCCGTGCCCGCTATGACCTGCGTGAGACGAATAACCTGGCGGTGGGTAGGGTCCGCATCCGCGGCGGCGCCGGTGATCGGGCTGACAACTTCTTCAAAGAGCAACAGGTCTGCCGGGTTTGAGGAATGCGCCAGCGCCGGCGTCCGTGAGAGTTGCGGTAGTTGCGCCTTTGGGCAAACAGCACTGGCCGTCGCTCCAGGTGTAGAAGTCGATCTCATTCAGTTCCGGGTGGACTGTGACGGCCGGAGAGCGTCTGAAACACCTGAGCGCCCTGATTGATAGCGGATTGTTCGTCGGACTGCTTCATCAGGACTGGCCGGTTCGGGGTGCGGGTGAGAAATTCTGTTCCGACCGCAACCAGTTCGGGATTGCCAGCAGAAGCGGCGAGATAGATCCAGACACGCGCGTTGCAGCCGTCGTGCATCGCGTAATCGAGAAGCCGGGCATGACGACGAACGGACGTACGCAGGCGTGCTGTACCGAGGTAGGCTTCGGTGGCGACGGCATCCTGGAAATAGCTGAGTTGATCGCCGGCGTAGGCTAACAACTCGACAAGCGCGACTCCGATGTCCGGGGAATGCGTTTCCGTCCACTCGGGGATGGTGAGCGCCATCCGGTCAAGGATCAGTTGGCGGAAACTGGCATAGTCTTTCGCGAGGTAATCAATTTGAGCGGTGGGCAGCGAAGGCGGAGGGCAGGTAGATGTTTGCTGACAATCGAAATTGCTGGGGCAAGCGACTTTGAACGAGAAGTCGATTGAAGATAACTGTGGATCGAAACCAGCAGGAGGAGTGCCGGTGGACTCACTCTTGTCTGCAACTATTTGCAGCGTGTAGGTCGAGAAGTCCCCTGCTGCGTTGACCTGCACGGAAAGAACGTTACCGGTCGCGCTCACGCCGGTGACTTGGATGCCGGTGATCCGCACGCCGCCCTGAATGGCAACGTTATTGGCCGTTAGCACGGGCGCGGGGCTCGGGGGAACAGCATTGGCCGCGCCAGGAAGCGGGAAGAGGAAGAACACCGATAGGGTTTTCTGGTCCGCGGATGAGACCTCCAGGTAATCGATGCCGTTGAGAATTGGATTGCCGTGGCTGTCGCGTGCATCGGCGACAACGGCCCGGCGGTTCTGATTTTTGCAGGAGTACTGAGCGCTCATGAGATCTCCTGCGTGAACTGCGCCGTTTGCGATTGGCCGGTTCCACGGATCGAGTATTGAACCGTGACGGTGAGTGTGCTCTCAGCGGTATCAACGGCGACGTTTTGGAGCTGGACCAGATCGCCCAGGGCTTGTTGGAGCGCGCCCTGCATGGTGAATTGCAAGGCGGCGGCCACGGTATTACTGTTCAGTTCGAAGACGGTTTGGAGCAGGCCGCTACCGAAATCTGGGCGGTTGACGCGCTCACCAGGATTCGTAAAAAGTAACTGCTCGATCATCTGTTCGATGTGATCGGGGTCGCTTGCCTGGGCGGTGCGGCCACTGCGATCGATCTGAAACGGGAATCCGATATTCATGTTCGTCTCACATTCCCGTGACGCGGGTTTGCGTCTGGACAATGATCAGCGGCGTTCCGGTTGGAGCGCAGATGGCCTGACTGCTCAACGTCAGAACAGGCAAACCTTCGGCGAAAACACGGGTTGTCCCCATCAACCATTGACCGGTGATGCAGGGGCCGTTGGCTGCAGGCGGAGGAGGGAATGCGCAGCCCGCAACAACATAAGGAGCAGCAAGCGTTGTGACGGGTTGGCCGCTGACGAGCACGCGCGGCTGCACCGCGGTGGGTTGTGCCTGACCGCCATGTGCGCAGGTGACAGTCGCGCCGAGATGAAGTAAAAAGCCTGGCATTCGCGGTCCCTCAGATGATGGTGAGCGCCCCCTCGTTAATCACGACACTCGGTCCAGTCATCTGGATCATGGCGCCCTGGCCGTTTGAGATCGTGATGCCGACGTCGTTGATGAGGATCATGGCGCCGGTCGGTGCTCATCAGCATGATTCCGCCGGTCGGGCCGGGCACGTCGCTCAAGATCAGGCCGTTTTGCAGAACCGTTTGAATCGCGATGCCGGGCACACCTGGTACAAGCAGATGCGAAAGCGCCGGGACTTCGGCGGCGGAACCCCAGTAGACACCGGACCAGATCGGATAGTCGATGTCGCCCTGTTCGAATTCGATCCAGACACCGGAGCCAATCATCGGGCGGGCTAAACATACCCATCGCGAGCCCTCCTATAGGCAGCGAGGGTAAGGCCCAACTCGTAGATCGCAAATCCAGTGACATCTGGGACCATGGCCTGGATGCGACCACGCTGTTCAGGGTCAACGTTATTGATCACGGTGCCTCGGTATTTGCCGTAGAAGTTCTTGGCGTCACTCATATTCAGACCTTCATTGCCCTCATGCGGCCACCTTCGGGACAGTCGAAATCAAGCCGTTGCGAGTTAGCGTGAAGCTTTGTTTGAATTCGCCCCGCTTGAGACTGTGTGTCACTGTTTTCACGTAATAGAGGCCGTCGAACGGAGTACCGGCTCCGCGTACGCCGACAAGACCACGCGACTGCAGCACGTTTCCATAGAGCAGTACGTCGAGCGACCCGCTTGCGGTGACCGCATCGGCCTTCTTAGCAGCTTTCGCCATCCCAATCAGCAGGGCTTGGATCGGCGAGAGCTTGGCGGTTCCGGGCACGATTGGGAACTGTTTCGGGAAGGGCGGGATTGCGCCAAGTGGCGGGCTGAGAGGCGTGATGTCGAGAATCGGAATCGGAATGGGCGCTTTTGTGTACTGCTCCTGGATGTAGACGATGGGTAGCGTTGCCGCGTCGCCGTTGAAGGAGAAGTTCATGCGATTCGACATTAGTGGCCGCATCCATGTCCATGTTCAAGGCGGGCTGAGGCGCGCCAACCTTTATGTCGGGTCCCCAATACGCGATGCTGCTGCCGGGCGCGGGGCCCGGCTTTACGAAGAAGGTATAGCCGACGTCGTCTGCGAGTTTCTTCACGTACGCAAGGTCCGTTCCCTGCTGCAGCGGAATGCGGTCGATCGGTATCGGGACATCGAGCATGATGCTCGGGATCACCATTGGAATGACCCCGAAAATCGCGTACTTCACGAGAATGAGAAAAACACGCGCTTCCGGAGGCATAGCCGGATAGGGGATGCCGGTGAAGTCGATGTAATCCATTACGCGCGTGAGGTCCTCTCCGGTGATGGTGAGGGTGGAATTTTGACCCGCATTGCCGGGCGCGACCTGGTGGTCGGTCATGACGCCGTCCATCAGAACTTGCGGGGACCCGTTGATCGTGACGTAGATGACGACGCGCACAAGCGGGATCTGGGCGCCCGACGCAAGGAGAAACAGCATCAGGATAGGCGAGTTTTTCTTGATCGTGAATTTCAGTTGAAAGACACTGGGCCCATCGGTGTTGGCGGTGACTTCCACGCTGGTGAGCGCGTTCAACACGTCGGACGAGACCGCTATCGGCACGCCGGGACCGATCATCACTGTCAAGTTGATGCCCTTAAGGAGCAACGGGGCCTCCTGGAATTCCAGCCGGCAAACAGATGCGAAGGACCGTGCCTGGCGTGGCGGCGACTGCTTCAGGACGTAGCGCACCGTTGGCGTCACAGATGCGCCAGAACAGCGTTGGGTCGCCCAGGTATTGGGCGGCGAGAATATCGAGCCGGTCGCCTTGCACCACGGTGTGCTGCTGGAGTTGCACCAGTTGATTTGGTTGCGGGACGAAGCGGCGCTTAATGTAGGAGACAGTGGTTCCATCTGCCTGTGTCAGCGTCTCGGTTTCGATGCCCCAGTAACGGCTGGTCGAGTTGAAGAGGCTGGTTTGCAGGCCGGCGAATTGGAATAGCGCCTGCATGGCGGGTGTGCTCATGAAATACCTCCGATGCCGAACTGACTGAGCGATCCGCCTTTGTTCAAACTGGCGAACTGCTCTTTCTGCTGCTGATAAACGAGATAGAGATTGCCACCCTTCTCGTCGTAGCCGAGATCGTCTACGCTCAGAACGCGCATGCTCAGGCTGACTTTGGCGCGGATGGGATTGAGGTTGGCGTCGAACGCCTCTTCGGTGATGCTGAACTCAGTGATGCGTACCGGGACAACACGGCTGCGGCTCCAGATGAATAAAGCGAGCGGGGCTTCCATGGGCGCGATCTCCAGCGTGCCGGACTGGGCGAGCGAATTGCTGGCGAGTAGTTGGGCAGAGGTCGGATAGATGATGGTCTCGAGCGCGGACAACTGGGGAAAGACACCGTACTGCGCCGCGTTCGGATTCTGATCGGGAAACTCTAGTTGATCGGTGGCGTCGATTTCGGCTTCCAGCTTGTAGGTTTCGACAGCAGGACCTTTCAGGCGCAACGCTTCCGTGCGATCCTTCGTTCCCGGCTCCAGAGTTTGGGCCTGCAGCGTGCGGCTGAGCGAATCGGGGTTGTATTGCAGGGAGATGATGCGCTGGATCGAACCCGTTACGGGGTCGATCAGGACGATGCCACCCTTCAAGACTAGCGGCGAATTTGGGAACGTACTCATGGGCGGTTGATAAACCCCTTCTGCGGCTCGGGCAAGATGAACAAACGCGCACGCACCACGCGATCGTTTGGATCGGGCGGCTTCGTTGCGAGCGTATCGCCGCAATTGTGTAATCCGGGGGCGAAGGCCGGGCAATCCGCGGTTGCCCCGACAGGTTCAGCGAAGCGCGACGGACCAATGCCTCGCGCGATGAGAACGTTCGCGATGGAACGCGCCCGGTTCGCGCCCAGCGTGGTGTTCATCTTCGCATCTCCTTCGCTCGACGCAAGGCCCGTCAATTGCACGCCAAAGTTCGGATTCCTGACGAGCCAGTCGATCAACATTTGCAGATCGGTCTGGCCGCCTTCGGTGAGACTGGCTTTTAAGGAGGACTCGCTTGCAACTGCGCTGGCCGGCTTCGCGAGCTGGAAGTGAATGGTCTGGTCAACAGTAAGCGAAGGGACAGGAGGCAATTTGACTTTGAAATCCTTGTTGATTCCCGAATCTGCAGGCGGTTGAGGAGTTCCCTGCTTCTGATCGCCGCTTTGTTTTTTGCGGCAATCGTAACCGAGCGGTTTCATCACGAGGTTCTCGGGTTCGCAGCAGCGGCTCTTGTCGGGAGAATAGTCAGGGCAACAAATGCGGCGGCCGTCGTCGCCTTTGGTTACCTTCCATTGCGGCGGGCAGGGATTGGACTCTTTGTCATCGCACTTGTGGACGTAGCACCACGCCTTGTGAAGATCTTCGAGACTGCCGCCCCCAAGCGGCGTTTCGACTTTTGGATCGAACACCCAATCGCCTTTATGTAACAAAGGCTTCGGATCCTTCTTCTGCTCGTCATCGGAGCCGCTCCCCGCCTGCCGGCGCAAGCGCGCGATTGGGCTGCGCGCCACGTCGGCGCGACGTGATGTGATCGCGCGTTCGGCGGCGAGATCGGCATCGCGTTCTTCCGGATCGTGCCGCGAGCCGATTTGAAGTTGATCGCCGGGATCCGGACGGCCAGACTGTTGCACAACGTGCGCGAGCTCATGGGCTAGCAGGCGCTCGCTGTAGTGATCGCGGTCAACGATGATATGCGGGCCAACCGTGTAGGCAAGCGCATTCAAGTCGCGTGCGGACTGGGAGGCTAGCGCGCCAGTGTGAAGACGAACAGCGCCGAAGTTGTGGCCGAAGACTGGCTCCATGCGATCGCGCGTTGCCGTATCGAGTGGGGTCGCGGGAGTGCGGAGGGCAGCATGCACGGTCGAAGGAGCGAAGGCCGGCGAAGTGCCCGTACCGGCTGATTTCTTTTGCACCTTCTTGGCTGGTGAAGAACCGAAGAACTGCGGCGCTCCTTCTCCTGCCTGGACCTTTTGGATGTAGGGCAGCAGCGTGGAAACAGTTCTGAAACTATCGGGATCGATGAGCGGAGAAGCGCCGGGCTTCTGCGTCTCCCGCAACGCGATATTGTAATTTTCTACCAGCTTGGCCTGCTGCTCGGGGTTGAGTTTCTCCCAGGGCACACCGTTCTGGATCGCGGTCTTGTAGTCATATGCCGCGTTTCGACTGCCGCTGCCGGCGGAAGCTTTGATTTGGGAAATGATGCTTTGCGGCATGTAAGCGATGCCGCCGTTCTGGTATTGCCAGACATGGGTCATTTCATGGATGAGTGTCTGCTCGCCGGTGGGACGCAACTGCGTTGAGGATTCATCGCTCAGATCAAGGTTGTCTCCCTTGAAGTTCTGCCACTTCTTATCGGATTTGAGGTGAATGGTGTTGCCGATCGTGCGGGGCGCACCGACAGCGAAGAGACTGTCGCGGGTGATTTCGATCTTGCTGTAATTGATGCTGTCCTTGAAGATGTCTTTGGCGGCGGCGATCTCTGCCGGTTTGAGCTTGCGGCTCTTCGTGTCGAGATTTCCGAGCAATGCGCCCGCGACGAGGCCGATTAAGCCGCCGACGATTGCGCCAACTGGGCCGAATATGGAGCCGAGTCCGGCTCCGGCGAGTCCGCCTATGAGGCCGCCGGCCAGCGCGCCTCCGAGCGTACGTTGTACCCGCTGACCAGGGACGTGTGAGGGGGCGGCGCTCAGGCGTTCGGCTTCTCTCTCTGAATCACTGTGGGCTGAATCGACTCTCAGCTCGGGTGTCGGGGCAGCGCCTCTCTGCTGAACGACGTGGGTCAGCTCGTGGGCAAGCAGGCGATCGCCGTGGGAAGTGCCCGGTGTGTACTGGCCCGCATCGAAAACAAGATTCTCGCCAACTGTGTACGCGGCTGCACTGACAGCTTGTGCAGACGCCGCAGCGTGCGCATCGGTGTGTACTCGAACATTGGCGAAACTGTGACGGAAGCGCGGCTCAAACGTATGGCGAGTTCGCGAATCGAGCGGCTGTCCGGGAGAGGCAAGGACATCGTGCACGATCGGGGGTGCAACTCCGGGGCCCGCACCAACTGCCTTTCGCTGCAAGGACGCTTGGCGTTTCTTTTTGCACTCCTCACATTCACCGTGGTGAACGGCGTGGCCGCCACAGGCGCACTTACGCTGCAACAGTTGTGTGCGCTCGCTCATACGCGGCCTCGTTTAGCCGATGCGACGGCGGGCGCCACCTCACGGTGAACGGATCGCGCTAGTTCCCGGCCGATCGCTTTCGGGCTCGCGTCTGAGGACAAACGAACAGGCCCGGGGCGACGGTTGCCTGCGGTTTTCCCGCGCTGTAGAAGTTGCGCCAGTTCACTCTGCAGGGCTGCTGCGATGCGGAAGCGAGTGGACGCTGGGAATCCCCGGAGCACGAGTTCGTCAATCTGGACCTCAATGATGGACGGTTGTTTCATACCCAACCTGCGATCTCGGCGTCGGACAAAGGCCGTTCCAGTTTTGCGAACTCCGCGCGCGTGGCGGCAAGAAGGTGGGACATACGCACCGGCTCGCCCGCATCCGCCGCAAGAAAGGCAGCGTTCATTGCGATGTTGCGGATGTTGCCGCCAGATGCATTGAGGTGGGCGAGGCGGTCCATGCGAATACTGTCCAGCGGAGTGGCCGGCGGGAAAGTGCGTTTCCAGATTTCAAGGCGTTCGGGGACTTCAGGGTAAGGAAAATCGACGAGAAAACGGATGCGCCGCAGAAATGCCTGATCGAGGGCGCTCTTGCGATTGGTGGTCAGGATCGCAAGCCCGCGATAAGCTTCCATGCGCTGCAGCAGATAGCTGATTTCGATGTTGGCGTAGCGATCATGGCTGTCCTTCACATCGCTGCGCTTACCGAAGAGGGCATCCGCCTCATCGAAGAGCAACACCACAGAGCCTTCCTCTGCGGCATCGAAAATACGAGAGAGGTTTTTCTCGGTTTCGCCGATGTACTTACTGACAACTTGGCTTAGGTCGATCCGATAGAGGTCGAGACGCAGATCGTTGGCCAGAACCTCGGCCGCCATCGTTTTGCCGACTCCGCTCGGTCCGGCAAAGAGCGCTGTGATGCCGAGTCCACGAGTGCCGGTGGAACCAAAACCCCACTGATGATAGACCTTACTGCGCTGCTTGACATGAATCGCGATTTGGCGGAGTGTCTGCTTCGGGAGTTGCCGTACGACGAGATCATCCCACTGGAGGTTGCTTTCAATGCGCTGAGCGAGACTATCAAGTCTGGGCCGCGATTGTCTGCGGCAAGCCTCCCAGAGGTGAGCGGCGATCTCCTGCTCATTGGTCCCACCCGTGGTGAGAGCTTGTTCGGAGGCGGCCGCAATTGCGCTGGCCGATAACTCGAAATGGCTTGCGAGCGCTTCGACTGTCCCGTTCAGGCACGGCAAAACGGGGTCGAGCGTCGCATGCCAGAGCGCCGTTTGCTCAGCTTCTTTGGGCGGCGCAGCGTCGAGAGCAATCGCAAGGCGAGCAGGGCAATGGACGGCAGAACGGGCCGAGACGAGCAGCGGAGCCCGCAACTGTTCGATAACGATTTTGGCTGGCGTTGGGATCCCGTCCTGATATCCGGAGCAATCGAGCAGCAGCGCCGTTCCGCTGAGAACTGCTTCGCGCTCCCAAACACGAAGGAAATCGTCAAGTTCGTGAGGGCCTGCAGGCAGATCGCCGCAGTAGATTGCATGGCACGCCATGCCCAGAGTGGCGCATGCATAAGCGCCAATCTCCCGGTGATGTTCACTGCTGCGCCCACAGAGCACAATAGCAGGCCAATCCGCAGTGGCGCCGCATCGAGACCATATTGCGCCGATTCGTTTTGCAACTTCGATATGCGATGGCGCCAAGATGGGCGGCGACGAGACGGGCTTCGCCATGCACTGGAGGCGCTCGTCCATCGTATTTACGCCGGCGAGATAGTGCAGCACGCGTTCGGCGATACGAAGCGGCGTATTGACGAGTGTTCCACTGTCGCGCATCAGCTCGATCAGCCGCCACCGCCTGAGAGGACCGGCCGGCGAGAGAGCGCTCCAATGCGCATCGGAAAGTGACGCACAGGCAAAGCCGAAAGTGGGCAGCGCGCGAGCGGAGTCTGCGAACGCATTATGGAAGAGCGAGGGGAAGCCCGAATCCATTTCCGCTCCGGCGCACAAAAGAAGCAGGTTGCGTTCAAATGCCGACAATCCGAAAAATTGGGTGAGGGACTCGATGGCGGGCGGCTGCGCCAGATCCCATGCGGGCGGCGCGTTCTCGGCTGACGTTTTCAACACGAACTCGCGTAGACCCGCGAGACATGCCGCGAGGTGTTCCTGATTCGCCTCCGTCCAGTTGTCCGCCATCATCATGGGATGCTCACTTTCGGACCCGTCAGGTTGCCGAAGCCATCCAGGGCAAGCAGGCTTTCTGCGCCATCGATCTGCATGCGGACGAGATAACTGCCGGTTGGCACATTGCTGATCGGCACAGTGATCTGGTTGGAGGATGGGGCTGTCGTTGCGATGACGCCCGCGGAGGCATATCCAGTGGCCGGTGTTGTCGAGGGATCGTTCAGCAACACGACTACGCGCTGGTTGGCGTAGATATTCGGCTGCACGGTAAGGGTGACATCGGAGATTTTGAGCTGTGCCGTCGACTGCGGGTCCGTTACCGCGGTAGGGCTCGTGATGGTTGGGTGGAGAACGAAAGGCGCGACGTTCGATTCGATGCCCGGATGAAGCACAGCGGGCTGACCAATCAGGTTCTGCTGCACGATTTGCAGGCTCTGCACGCCGGCAGCAACATCAGAAGGCAGCGGAAGGGTGATTTGAGTGTCGGTGATGTTTGTAGGTGTACGAAATTGGCCGCCGAGCAAGATCGACGTGCCGGGCGCGGATAGTTGCTCGCCTTGGATCAGCAGAGTGGCTCCACTGATGATCGGATCTTCGGGCTTCGTGCTTGCAACTACCTGATTGATAAACGGGGCTCGGAACAAATTCACGTAGAGCTTTGGGGTCAGGACTGGCGGTGCGAACAGGGGTGTGACATCCGACTCCATCAACACCACGGATGCCTGGTAGGCGGCGGAGAGGCTGTACTCGACTTGGAAGAACACGGACCAGAGCTTCGAGAATTCTTCGAGCGACAGCGCGGTCGGAGTGAACTTCACTCGCTCGATTTGGGAGTCGAGTCCGGAGCCGGCAAGAAACGTGTACTGGGTTGCCGCACTGGTGATGTTCTTGGGCGTGAGTAGAGGTTGAGATTCCAGCGCGGTAATAACAGCGCCCATTAAGCGTTGCGGTTCAAGCGTAGTATCGTCACCGTGGAAAGTAAAGATGTAATGGAGATCCAGTGCCGCCTGCGGGCGCTGCGCAAGGTCTCCTGCGGCACGACGAGTCGGGACGTTGGCGTTGCGATACGCGGCATTCGGCGTGACTTGATAGAGGAAGACGTTGACTAAAGGAGTTTTCGAATCTGCCGGATCCGGGCGGCTAAAGCCGACCTGTGCGTTCGTGACCGCATTCGCAACGGGCGTCATCAGTACTTGTTGCAGCGCTGCGGTGACTGTCGCGATGGCGAGATGATTACTCATTCAATCGTCCTAGCGTTTGCCTTCTGCACGCAGCTTCGCGTAGTCATTGAGCGACATGGCGGGCGTTCGGGTTTTGGCCGGAGGGGGCGCGGCCGGAGCTGCGAATTCGGCTCGCACATCGATTCGGCCAATATAGACCCGCACAACCGGTTCGCTAGAGCGTTCCTCCGCTTGCCCCGCTCGCAGGAGGTTCGGCCGCGCAGTAGATGCAACCGGGCGAGAGGCCTGTGACCCGCGCGGCGTTACAGAAGGAAACGAGTTCGCGGCTTGCGCGAGAGGGGCTGTTTCGCGCCGTTCGAGGTTCAATAGCGACGTAGAGAGATGCTGCTCGTGAACGTGCTCTACAGTGTGACGCGAGCTTTTCTGTATCGGGAAAGACGGATCAAGCAGGATCTGGATCTCGCGGACGCTCTCGGTCGTTGTGGGCGCGGGCTCTTTGGCAATTTCGGCCGTCGCGTTCCGGGAAGGTTCCGCGGGTGAGTTCGCCCTCTCGGGTCGTGTGGCGAGCTCTGAGAACGCCCGCATCGGGGCGATTTCTGGAGCTCGAGCAAAGATGGGGGCGATGATGGGCTCGGCTACTGGGGCAATACCCAACGCTCTCGTCGCCAGACGCTGAAACAGGCCTTTCATGCTTCGAGCAACTCCAAATACGCCTCACGGCGGCGAGCCGTCATCGCGAGGATTTGCGCTTCGGGCCAGCCGTAGGCCCGTGCGAGCGCGTGCACTTCCTGCAGCAACCGTTTCGCCAGCCACGAGATCTTGGCCCAAAGGAAGCGCTCTGGATCCAGCAAAACCTGCCAGGTATGCGCGCAGGCGATGCAGCTCAGATTGATTGCGATCTCACTCTGCGGATCTGCGATAGATAGCGCCGCCTCGATTTGCTCGGTTAGCGTTTCGGGCACGGCACTGGATGAAACCGACTCTTCCATGTACTCGGCATGAAGGATGGAAGAGCGGATCAGGCATCGCCGCGCCGCCTCGAGATCGGCACAGCGGGCGGCCGCACTGAGGTCTTCCGTCGTAGGAACGCGAAGCTGCAGGTGAAAGCCATCGGCAATCAATGTGAGCGCGTCGCATGGTCCTGGCTGCGCGGCAAAATCCTGCGCAGACAGGCTGTATTCAAGACGCTCTGCGCAGACTGGACACTCGGCGAAGGCCTCGAGGGTGTCGCCGAACAACTGTGCGTACAAATCGAGCAACCGTGCATCGCGGCGTCCAATGCCGAGCTGCGCAAGGGAAGCGGGGCTTTCGTCTGAGCAAAGAGACAGCAACGCCAAACCACGATCGAGCGGAGCGCAGTCGAGCGCCTTCTCCCAGGCGGATAGCAGATCGGATGCAGAGATACAACGCATTGCTGACTAACTCGTTGGGAAGGTGAACGAAGGCTCAGTAGGTTCCGTGACATTGAGGTCGCGCTCCCAACCTTCGTTTTCAAGCTTTATGTGCTGAATGGCGACAGCGTTGGCGTTGGCGTCGAGATCGGGCAGGGCCTGATACTCCGAGACCCAGCAACGATAGATGTTGTAGGCGATTGCGAGCTGACCCGCTTCGTTATAGAACTCGATGATGATTTCTTTGCGAAAGCTGGCGAGCGAAACCTCAGAACCGAGACCGGCGCCGAAGCGCCACACGCTGTTGGCCCATTGCTCAAACGCGATGTCATGGGTGACGCCGCGCTCGAGAGTGATGGCGTCGAATTCGGTACGGCCGGGTGATTTGCGGCTACTGCTGGGGTCGCCACCTTCGCGGTGTTTGACGACTTCCGTGGTGCGCTTCAGGCCGGTGACCTTGCTGACACCGGCGACATATCTCCCGTCCCATTTCACACGGAACTTGAAATTCTTATAAGGATCGAATCTTTGCGGATTTGCGGTGAACTGTGGCATGCTCTTGTTCCTTCTAGGACGACTGTCCCGCCATTTGCTGGATCTGGATGACGACAAATTCCGCCGGTTTGAGCGGAGCAAAGCCAACCAGAATGTTGACGACGCCGTTGTCTTGATCGGTAGAGGTTGTGGTGTCGCCATCGCATTTCACGAAATAGGCTTGCTGTGGCGTGCTGCCTTGGAATGCGCCTTGACGATAGAGCGTTTGCAGGAATGCACCTATGTTGAGGCGTATCTGCGACCACAGCGGCTCATCGTTCGGCTCAAACACAACCCACTTCATGGCGCGCAACAGTGTGTTTTCGAGGTACAGAGCAAGCCGGCGCACGGGAACGTACTTCCATTGCGAGCCGGCTTCATCCGCACCTTGCGTGGTGCGCGCGCCCCAGACCACCGTTCCGTAAATGTTAAAAGTGCGCAGGCAATTCACCGCGACCTGGTTCAGGATTCCGTTTTGTGGGTCGTTCAGATTAAGAGTGAGGCCGCTGACGCCACCCAGAGTGGCCGCGGTTCCGGCTGGCGCTTTCCAAACACCGCGAGCGCCGTCGGTAGCGGCATAGATTCCCGCAACGTACCCACACGGGGGATATGGCTGGATCAAATTGTTACGCATCGGATCAGGCGCATTCACCCAGGGGAAGTAAAACGCTGCATTCGCGCTGGATAAACCAGAGCCGTTTTCAAGCTTGGTGTAATCGGTGATACTCGGATCACTGTCCGCAATCAGAAAGGCCTTTCTGCCTTCGCAATAAGTGGCGAGTGTCGATAGCGTGCTGGTGACGATCTCGCCGGGCACGCACACGAGGTCGATCAGGTCGATCTGATCGAGCAGCGCGGTTGACGTACCGACTGCGGTCTCGAAAGCTCCAGCAGTCGTGGTGGAAGTGCTGGGAGACAGCACGGTTCCAGGGTTGCCATTGTTGAAAGCAGTGGTGCCGGTGGTGGGCTCAGTGGATCCCGAAACGGACGCGGTCAGATAATTGGATTGGTTGTTGATGACATCGACGACGTAGCGTCCCAATGGATCAGGCGTGGTGAGTGATAGGGATTCGAACGATTCAATGACGGTCGGAGTGGAAGACCCGCTCGGGGTGTAGAGCAACTGGAGGCGAAAGCGGCTCGTTCCGCCACTCGGGTTCTTTATCCCGATGCTATAGCTGTTGGCCCAATCTCCCGGGCTATTGGCATCGACGGTCAACGATCCTAGCGTTTGCGTCGCAGTCTTGGCGTCACTCGCGGCAAGGCGCACGATGTAGGCCTGCTGACCGCCGTTCTGGAAAAACTGGTACACGCCATACCCGAGCAGGCTGCGTGAATCCATGCCGCCAAAACGCCGGTTGTAATCAGCCCAGCCCAAGACAAGCTGCGGCGAGGTCGTGACGCCCTGCGGCGCCCATCCGATGAATGCAGCGATGGAGGTGGCGACACCTGTGATGGCGTGTACCGGGCTTGGGAGCTCCTCAATATACACACCCGGATATGACGTAGTAACTGGCATGAGATCCTTTCTGCTCGAGTCCTTTCAGGCACGGCGAAGCCCAGATCGCTTCGTCCACGCCGGGCTTACAACCGGCCGATTCCGTTTCGTTAGGGCGATGGAACAATCGCGCACAACCGGTCGGTTGGGACGATGACTATCTGGTGAATCAGTAAATCCACCGAGGCGAACATCTTCGGCGTGTCACCGGAATCTGAAAACTGCACGATCACGCCTTCCATCTCCTGCTGGCCAGCGATTTCCAGACATTCCTTCGCCGGCAGGAAGATATCAGCGATGCGAAATCGAACTCTGTCTCCCTCGGTCACGAATCCTCCGAGCGGAGACAGATGCAAGCGCCGGGCCATCCATAAAGCACTGAATCTTAATGGGTGAGGAGGGTTAGTATCTGCAATATGTTGCAGTTACCGCTGCCACATGTTGCAGTTACCGAAAGGAAAATGGTGCAAATTGCGGCCTAAGTTGACATAAACTAGTAGCGTTTTCCCGCACCCGGGTCTCGCCTGTTCATGCCCCATCGTTTACGTCGCCCCGTTCGCTTGATAGCCACCACGCTGTGGTGCGGACTGCTGGCCATTGCGGCGCAGTCCGGCCGTTCGGAAGCCGATCTGGGCCAGCAGTTTGAGATCACGATCATGCCATTCACAGCCAAGTACTGCGTGGTGTGTCATGGCGGGAACAGTCCGGCGGGCGGGCTGAATCTGAAAAACTATCGCTCATTCAAGGATGTCGTCACGGACCTGCCGCATTGGGGGGCGGTCGCGGGACGATTAAAAGCGAATGAGATGCCGCCGAAAGCGATGCCCCAGCCGGCTGCAGAAGCACGGGCGCAGGTAATCGCGTGGATTCAGGATTTGCGCTGGACCGAGGCACAGAAGGATGCGGGCGATCCAGGTCCGGTGCTGGCGCGGCGGCTTAGCAATGCGGAATATAACTACACCATCCGCGATCTGATGGGTGTGGACTTACGGCCCACGCGGGAATTTCCGGTCGATCCGGCAAATTCGGCGGGGTTCGATAACTCGGGCGAGACACTCGACATGTCGCCCGCTTTGCTGAATAAGTATTTGCAAGCGGCGCGTGAGGTGGGCGATCACATGGTGCTGTCACCGGATGGGATTCAGTTCTCGCCGTATACGTCGCTGGTGGAGACGGACCGTGAGAAGTTCGCCATTGAGCGGATCGTGGAGTTCTATGACCGACAGCCTACGGACTTTGCCGACTATTTTGAAGCTGCCTGGAAGTACAAACATCGCGCTGCTCTCGGCATGCCGCAGGCGACGCTCAGCGAAGTTGCAGCGCAATCGAAAGTGAGTCCGCGTTATCTGCCGCTGATCTGGCGTATGCTTGGCGAGACGCACGACCGCACGCTGGTCGACCTCGGTCCTGTCCGGAAACTGCGAACGATGTGGGCGAGCCTACCTGCAACGGAGAGCCAACCGGGTGAGATCCACGCGCGCTGCGTTGAGATGCGCGACTTCGTTGCTCGAATCCGGAAGGATACGGCAATGCAATATGCGGCGCCGGTCGTGAAAGGGCTCACACCGACATCGCAGCCCCTCATGGATTGGAAGCTGCGGCAATATGCGGCGCACCGGCGGGATTTCGATCCGAAGTCGCTGCGCATGGAAGGCGATCCGCCAGTAATCGTGCCTCCGATACCGAAGTATGCAGGTTTGGGGCAGGAAGCTGCTGTCCGGTGGGCCGCGCTGATTCAGAAGTCACGTGCCGAGGACCCGGACTTGGTGGTTCCACGCGGGCAAAGGGACCCTTATGAGAAGGCGTTTTCGCAGTTCGCGAATGTGTTTCCGGACGCGTTCTATATAAAGGAACGCGGGCGCTTCTTTCCGGACGACTCGGCCGACAAAGGACGTCTACTCAGCGCCGGCTACCACAATGTGATGGGTTATTTCCGCGATGATACGCCGCTCATGGACATGATCCTGGATGACAGCGGCCGGCGCGAGATTAATCGCTTGTGGGACGAGTTTGACTTCGTAGCCGATTACACGGAGCGGACGTGGGTCCAATACTATTTCAACCAAAGCGGCGAGATCGACGGACATGGCCGCGAATCGGGAAGCGCACGGCCGTCGGACAAGCAGATTTCAGCGACGCAAGTAATTTTCGGGCTACGCAGCGCGTATCTGAAGAAAGCCGAGGCGAGTGGTAATCGCATTGCCGGAGATGCGATCCGCTATCATTTCGAAGCGATCAATCGCACACTGCGGGCTCTGGAGCGGGAGCGCGCCTCGGCGGAAGCCAAACATCTCGATGCGTTGCTCGATTTGGCGAGACGGGCGTATCGGCGGCCTTTGTCGGATTTCGAACGTCAGGATCTGGTTAGCTATTACCGCTCCCTACGTGACAAGAGCGGGTTGACGCACGAAGAAGCGATCCGTGATTGCGTGGTGAGCGTGCTGATGTCGCCGAAGTTCATGTATCTGGTGGACAGCGCTCCGGAACCGAAGCTGCCGCTCAAGCTTGCTTCGACAGAAGGGGCGCAAGCGGCGCCATGGGCTCCGCTGGACGACTATGCACTCGCTAGTCGCTTGAGTTACTTTTTGTGGTCGAGCATGCCAGATGAGGAGTTACTGCGACACGCGTCGGCCGGCGATCTGCATCAACCGGAAGTGTTGCGCGCCGAGGCGAGTCGCATGATGAAGGACAGCCGCTCCTTTGATATGGCTGCGGAGTTCGGCGGGAACTGGCTGGGGTCGCGGCAGTTTGAAACGTACAATTCGGTTGATCGGGCACGCTTTCCGGTGTTTTCGAACGATCTGCGCGATGCCATGTATGAGGAACCGGTACGCTTCCTGGCGGACACGATTGCGAACGACCGCCCAATATTGAACCTGGTATATGGCAATTACACGTTTGTGAATCCGGTTTTGGCGGCGTTCTATGGTGTGCCCGGCGTTGACGGTGAAAAGGACCACTGGGTGCGAGTCGATAATGCGGCGCAGTACGGGCGCGGCGGTATTTTGCCGATGGCTGTGTTCATGACGATGAACTCGCCGGGCCTGCGAACCAGTCCGGTCAAGCGCGGGAATTGGATCGCGCGGCGAGTAATGGGAGATGAAATTCCCTCTCCGCCGCCGAACGTACCGCAGTTGCCAAGCGACGAGGCGAAATCGGATTTGCCCGTCAGGCAGATGCTCGAGAAGCACCGGTCCGTACCGTTTTGCGCGTCCTGCCATGCGCGGTTCGACTTTTACGGGATGGCGTACGAAGGATACGGACCCGTAGGCGAGCACCGCACGACGGATCTGGCGGGACGCCCGGTTGATACGGCGGTATCGTTTCCCGGCGGATTCGGCGGCTCGGGGCTGGATGGGATCAAAGCGTTCATTCGCGAGAAGCGGGAATCAGATGTCGTGGATAACTTCACGCGGCGGCTGCTCAGTTATGCGCTCGGCAGATCGCTGATGTTGAGTGATGAACCGCTCGTGTCGGATATCCGCGACGACTTACAAGCGAACGGCTATCGGTTCTCGATTTTGGTCGATAGGATCGTTACCAGTCCCCAGTTTCTAAACCGAAGAGTATCTCAGGGGAAAATTCAGAAAGGCGGTTGAGCGTGACGGAAGGGAAAGCGATTTCGAGGCGAACGGTTCTGCGCGGTGCGGGTGTCACGATGGCCCTACCGCTGCTGCGTTCTCTGCCGTGCTTTGCGGACGAGAGCGAGGTTGTTTATCCCAAGCGTTTTGCCGTTCTGTTCATGGGAAACGGCATTAACGAAAATCATTGGGATGCGCAGGGCGCCGGCATCGACATGAAACTGAGTAAGACGCTGAGCCCGCTCGAACCTCTGAAGAGCAAAATCAATGTCATTCATGGGCTGTTTCAGAAGAACTGCGTCGGCTTAGGCATTCACCCGGCGCAGACCGGCGGCCTGCTTTCGGGCGCCGTGATTCGTAAAGGCGCGATCATTCATGCGGGCATCACGGTCGATCAGGTGATCGCGGTCCACGCCGGCGACGATACCCCGCAATCGAGCATCGTCCTGGCATGCGAGCAGCCGATGACGGGTTATCACGAGACCAATTATTCACTCGCATACAGTTCGCATGTGTCGTGGCAGAATGCCGATTCGCCGGTGCCGAATGAAGTCTATCCGGCGCTTGCGTGGGACAGCTTGTTTGAAAATCGCGGCAGTCTGCGCAACATCAGCATTCTCGATCGGGTGCAGGAAGAAGCCGCGACGCTTTCGCGACAGATCAGTTCCGACGACAAAACAAAGCTGGATGAATATCTGAACAGCGTGCGTGAAGTGGAAAAGCGCGTCGATAGCATGCGTAAGAGTCAGGACAAGGCGCAGGGAGCCGCCAAGCTGAAGAACCGCCCTGTGTTCTCGATGGAACGGCCTGCGAACGGACTACCGGAAGACCTGCGCGATCACGCGCGGCTGATGTGCGACATCATCGCGATCGGATTCCAGACGGACAAGACTCGGGTGGCCAGCCTGTTGCTCGCGCGAGATCTTTCGGCGATGTATTATCCATTCCTCGATGTGAAGGACGGACACCACTCGGCTTCGCATGACAATCTGTCGGAGGGATACGAACGGATTTCGCGCTTTCACCTGAGTCAACTTGCCTATCTTGCCTCCAAGCTGGACAGCATGCCCGAGGGCGACGGAACCGTTCTCGACAACTGCTGTCTGATGTGGCTCTCGAACATGTATATCGGCCGTAAGCACGACAATACACGCTTGCCTGTGGTGCTCGCGGGAGGGCTAGGCGGCACATTCAAGACTGGCCGCACGCTGGATTTCACGCAGGCTGGCGATGACAATCGCAAAATCTGCAGTCTCTACCTTTCGATCATGCAACGTATGGGCATCCACATGGATTCCTTTGGGGACGCCGAAACACCTCTCTCACAAATCTGAATGAAGCGCATCTTCTTTGCCGTACTTACCCTCAGTTTTCTAAGTCATTCGGTATGGGCCGCCCGCCCGACTCCGCCAACGCGCGATCCCCACACGGCGGGCTATCCACCCGCGAAAGACCTGCCGGACGGGGCGGTTCCTGAGCCCAATATTGACGGAAATTTCGTAATTGGCCCGACGCATACTCCGGCTCCCGAGACGACGGTTCGCGATGGCGTGCCGCAGGGCACGGTGATCGAGTTCACGATGAGCTCGGCGGATAGCAAATACTATCCGGGCATTGCGCGCGATCCGGGCACATTCGGGACACCGGATCCTAACGATCCGGCTAAGCTGATCCTCACGACGAGTCACCCGGCTCCCTATACGCGGCACGTGGCCGTTTTTGTACCGGCGCAGTATGTGCCGGGCACTGTCGCGCCGTTTATCGTCGGCGCCGATGGTCCCGACCGCATGCTATTCACCGCGGTGAACAACCTGATTGCGGAACATCGCATACCGGTGATGATTGCGATTTCGATCGGCAACGGCAGCGGCGACGCGCAGGGCAGCGAACGCGGGCTTGAGTACGACACGATGTCCGGCAAGTATGCCGAATTCGTGGAGAACGAAGTATTGCCGCTGGTCGAGCAGAAGGCAAACGTGAAGCTTACAAAGGATCCAGACGGCCGAGTGGCGATGGGCGCCAGTTCAGGCGGTTCCTGCGCATTAAGTATGGCCTGGTATCACCCGGAGCTGTACCATCGCGTGCTGACTTACTCGGGAACGTATATCAATCAACAGTGGCCTTCTAATCCGGAGAGCCCGCACGGTGCATGGGAATATCACGAACACCTGATCCCGGAGAATCCGCTAAAGCCCATCCGAATCTGGATGGAAGTGGGTGACAAGGATCTATACAATCCAAACGCCATGCGGGACGGCATGCACGATTGGGTGCTGGCGAACGAGAATATGGCGAAGGTCCTGGCCGCCAAGGACTATCATTATCAGTTTGTCTTCGCCCAAAATGCCGTACATGTTGACAAGCCCACCAAGGCGCAGACCTTGCCCGAAGCGCTCGAATATGTGTGGCAGGGCTATGTTGCGAGATGACGCGAGAGCCTGCGCGCCGTATACTTAGCGCCGTACGCGAAACGCATCAGCGGTCCGAACGAGCCCGCAGAAGACGGACCGACAAAATACAAACCGGGTACCGATGACTCAAAGTTGGTCGAAAGCGCGGGGAATCCGTTAACCGACCGCACCTTGGCGCGAAGGCCCGCGTGCATGAAGGGCAATTTGCTCACATCTGGCCGGAAACCCGTGCCGGCGATGACGTGATCGAAGTCCAGCCACTGCGAACCGCGCGGGTTTTGCACTTTCAGGCGGACACGGCCAGCATCAACGGTAGCGCCCGTCACCGCCGATTCAACGTGAAACGGCACTTTCCCGGCAACTTGATCCTTCACAAACCAACCGGCTGCCGGGCCCAAATGCTTGCGAACGATCTTCAATCTGAAATCGGAGGGCAATTTGTGAAATACGAGCGGCAATTCCGTACAAAGCAGCGAGCGCCAGCCCGGCCCTAAGCCAGTCATCGGCGCACGAAGCCGATCCATGAAGGGACGTGGAACGCGAGCGTGGCGGTTATGGAAACGAATCTCCGGCGTACGCGCGATGACTTGCACTCTGGCTCCCGCCGCCAGAAGCGCAGCCGCTACGTCCACTGCGGACGAACCCGCACCGACAATGGCGACGTCGCGGCCGCTGAATTGCCGGAAGCTCGCGTTGTCGGACGAGTGCGACACATACTGAGGACCCAGGCGGCTCAGGATTTCCGGCGTGTAGCTGATGTAGGCGATGCCCGTAGCGACAATGACCTGCCGCGCGGAGTGCTTCGAGCCGTCCTCACAGCCAATCGTGAAAGCTCCGTTTTTCTTCTCCACAGACGTAGCCAGGCACTTCTGCAGTTCCGGCACGCATTCCTGTTGAAACGCAATCCCGTAATCGACGAACGTTTCCACCGGAACCGGGAGCCCTATATCGGAATAAGGCAGACCGCGATCGGCGCAATACTTGGCCAGAGTGAACTTCGATTGCGGATCGTACAAGCTCGAGGCGAATCCCTCGGATTTCAATTTCATTCCGGCCGGCATGTGATCCGACCAGGAATGCATAGGCTTACCGATAATGCGGCAGGATACGCCCTTATTCTTCAGATGCGAAGCGAGAGATAGTCCGTATGGACCGGCCCCGATTATGGTTACTTCCGAATCATGCATAGTTGCTGTGGATGGCTTTCCTACGAGCCACTTGAGCGCAAGGCTAACACGCAAAATGCGGCTAGCGCTAGATAGGAGAATGCTGACCAGTACCTACTCCGGAAGGTCGTG
The DNA here is from genome assembly GCA_963795905.1 of uncultured Acidobacteriaceae bacterium. Classification (GTDB taxonomy): domain Bacteria; phylum Acidobacteriota; class Terriglobia; order Bryobacterales; family Bryobacteraceae; genus Bog-105. Next base: position 213,659 of record CAWCJG010000011.1, read on the forward strand.
TCGGTTCTAAAACTAAATGGAATTTCCATGAACAACAAAGAATTCAGCCTCAATTCAAGCGCGATCGTGGAATACGGAAAGCCGCGATGCGCGGTCGGTCACCGACAGGTTGCGCATGCGGTCGGAGAGCCGCGCTAACAGGCTGCGGTCTGCATACGGAGTCCGGAGCAGTTCACGAAGCAGTTCCGGCTCCTCCCACGGCACCGCATGGTAGCCAGAGCGCAGGAACTCGCTTGCGGGATCGAGTTGCCAGGTTTGCGGAAAATAGGCGATGAGATCCTGACAAATCGGAGCCGTCACTTCGCACGGTTCGCCGGGTCGAAGATGTGAAAACAAAGCCGCGGCAAGGTTACTCTCACGCTCTACATTCAGATGGCAGGGTGGCGTACAGCGCGGGTTCAGTTCCAGCAAATAGGCGTTGCCTGTGCGCTCTTCAATGACGAAATCGAAACCGTGATAGCCCGACAGATTCAGACGACGCGCCAGAATGCGTGTAGCCTCCGCGATCTGATGGTGTTGTCTACGCCGGATTACGTTCGCCGCGCCAGTCGGTCCTTGCGCCACGAGAACCTCGACTGTGAGGCCCGAGATCACTTCGCCTTGGCTACAAAAGACGGCACGATTAGCGGGTCGCCCGCGAACGTATGCCTGAGCGGTGATGGGCGCCGGTGTGCTCTCGAACAAGTTTGCAAGCCAGAAAGCATCGCGATTGCACAACCACCGTTTGAGTACTTTGAGAACACCAGTACGGGTATTCAACTCAGAGAATGCGCACTGGGCCTGCTCGCGTGAATGAACAATCTTTACGCCATGGCCGCCCCACGAGCCGTCGGTCTTCATCACCCAGGGATAGGAACGCCGCGCTTCCCACTCTGCGATATCGGATTTAGAGGCGATCTGAAATGTATCCGGGATCAAGACGCCCGCCTCACGCGCGATGCTGAGGAATTCGTAGCGCGATCGAATTGCTCGGTAGCTGCCGGCATCACCCAAGGAACGCTCTATAAGAGCTGCGACGCGGGCACCGGATTCCCCCTGCGTTAGCGCAAACTCACGCGCGGCGTGGAGGTGCGCCACGGCGCGATCGTCGCAGGGCACAATCCATTCCGGCTGGGCCGATTCGATCGCCGCAAGCAGCGATTGAACGGGGTCAAATGGGCTGTAAACAAACCTTTTCTTGACGATCGACGTTCTTGCGAGTGGATGTCCCGCGCGCGGATACACCGCGGACACTTCGCAGCCCGAACGATCCAGCGCAAGCGCAATCATGGAAGCGCTCGGCCACCAACTCGTGTTGGTGAGGAGTACGGCCGGATGTGAGAGTATTCCCTTTGCTGTAGCTGGTGCCTTCAAGCGAGTTCCGAGTAGCACCAGTGTACGCAGCAAAAAGCATCTGCGTCCATATAACCACGCACGAACGGAGTGCACCGGGTACTAGCCCTGTACACGGCATTACTCTTGTTTGAGAGCGATGTCCCGGATCCATCCGGGACATAGGGCGGCGTGTTCGGGGCCGAACATCAGTTACCGTGGGTCAACCTACAATTCAAATAGGAATGCGAAACATTGAACGGCGGCTCTTCGCTGCTTCGCTGTGGCTGTGCTTGTCTTTCCCTGCGCTCGCGCAAACAGCGCCTCCGGGCGTTTCGGGCCCATCAGATACCGTACACGGCGTTCCCTACAAAATTACTCTGGATGGCAAGCTGCCGATTTCATTCACCGGTTATATCCAGCTCCGTTATACGGACCAGAACAACACAGCCAATCCGTTTCAGGTGAAGCGGCTCCGATTAATCGCGGAGGCGGCACTGACGCAGGATGTCGAGGTGTACGTGCAGATGGATCCGACGCTATCGCCTAGTCCGCTGCTCGACGGATATGTGCAATACAAGCGCTTCACCGCGGCCAGGTTTCGCGCCGGTCAGTTCAAAGTGCCGTTCAGCGGTGAGAGCCTGGTGTCGGACGAACGCACGATTCCAATTGAGCGCGCGCTGGTAGTGAACGGATTTGCACCGGGGCGGGACGACGGCCAACAGGGTCGCGACATCGGGCTGGGGCTTTTGGGAAATGCCGGCTCGGAGAAGGCCGCCAGCGTCGAATACCAAATTGCCCTTTTGAACGGAAGCGGGATTTACAATTTGCCAACAACCCGACAGAAGGCCGCAGCAGGTCGAGTCGTCATCCATCCGTTTGCGCATGCTTCGTTCGGCGGCGATTACTACCAAGGCAAGCAACCGCGAACTGGAGCTGCTAACGGCAGCGTTTTACTCGTGAAGCAGCGCCAGGAATTGGAGGGCGGGTATACGCGCGGGCACGTCGTATCTTGGGCGGAGTACCTTTGGGGAAATGACGGCGGCATTCATCGCAGCGGCGGTTACGGAATGATGGCCTACAAGTTCAGCCCGCATTGGGAAAGCTTTCTGCGCGCGCAGGACTTCGATACGAATCACGTGAAGCAGCACAGTATTACGCGACAGTATGACAGCGGAGTCAATTTTTACTTCACTAAGTTGATCCGCCTCCAGGCAAACTACGGCATTCAGAAGCAGCCGAGTAACGGCGAACTCGCACATGTGGCCTTAGCGCAGTTGCAGGCCGAGTTTTAACCGGAACACAACCGCGTGGTCAGGCGTTTTCAAGAACACGTTTGAGATTCACCAGATCTCTGCGGAGTGCGCTTGCCCCGATCATCCACAGTACCGGCGCCAGCAGCCAATAACGGAAACGCAGCCGAAATTCGGTCGAGAATGTGACCCGGCATCCTTCGGGCCAATCTTCAACACTCTGACGCCACTCGGCACTGCTAAAGAAGCGCGCATTGCCGGTTCGACTCGTCAACTCAGCACAGACATTTCTTCCGGTTGCATCTGCTTCCGCCACCCGATACGTCATGCGGCCGTGATCCGCTCCGCTACCGGGATATCCGACCGTTGTAAACTCAAATCCGACTCCTGGCTGCGTTATTTCGTTCTTCACTTCCACGCTCGCGACGCCTCGGTCCCATTTCGGAAGATTTTCAGGCTCACCGAGGAACCCGCATACCTCATGGGCGTTTCGTCGAATCGTAATCGTGGATTGTAGGTGCATACCAGCGTCTGAAGCTCCTATCGGGTAGGTCCGGTGCCAATTAGCTTTTGATGGAGAGCGCGCTGTGCGGCCGCTTCCTCGTGTTTACCAAGCCGGTCGTCCACGCGAGCAAGATGATAGTGCGGCATCGCCTGTGCGGGCTCGAGGGCAATAGCTCGCTTCAGTTCGGCGGCCGCCTCATCGTATCGGTGGGTTTGCTCCAGAATGAGCCCGAGTTCATAATGTGATTCCCAGTTGTTCGGATTCAATTCAATGGAGCGGCGCAGCAAGGTTTCAGCCCGAGGCGCGGATGGATTCTGGGACAGCAATGCCTTCGCCAGAGCTAATTGCGCAATTGCGTCTTGCGGATTGCCAGCAGCCCATTTTTCGGTTAAGGTGACGATTTCGGCAAGATGGGGGCCTGCTTGATCGAGCATGCGGCCAAGAAAGACGTAGCTCTGTGGGATATCCGGAGCCAATTTAATAACGGCGAGGAACGCGGAGATCGCGTCGTCGAACCGCCGCTGACCGTAACGTGCGGCCCCGAGTGCGAGCGTGAGTTGCGGATCATTCGGATGAACTTGCAGACCGGCCTCGAGCACATCGGCCGCTTCCCGGAAGTCCTGCTCACGAAGAAGCCTCTGCGCGAGCTGAAACACTTGATCCGGGTCCTGCTGTAAGTTACGCCCGAGAGCTGCTGCCTTCTCCGCATTCCCTGCCGCCGCGTACCACATAGCTGCCCGCAGATTCGCTTCTTTATCGGCTTTGGGACTCACGGCGTATGCTTCTTCTGAACGGGCCGCATCGGCGTAATCGCGCACCCGCGCATAATACAGCGCGAGCGCATGCGCTATGACGGGGTTGCCGGCTCCGGTTTGTTCGGCGTGTTTGGCTGCATCGGCAGCGAGGGAGCTTTGGTTTTCCCGCGCATAAACCTCGGCAAGGCTGCACCACACATAGGGATTATCAGGCGCGCCGTGGGACGCGCTCTCGAGATCCGCCTGGGCGGCAGCTAGATTGCCATGTTGCATCTCCTGGAGACCTTTCTGCAAGAGCGGCATGACATCGGGCGAGACGGCCAGAAGAAGTGAAATGACAACGGGAAGGGACAACCACTCACCGTACTAAATTGCAAATCGGCCAGGTCAAGCCGGCCGAACAGTCCCTCAAATACAAAAAGGGCCGGCAACTTGGAAAAGTTGCCGGCCATAGTAAGAGGCGAATCAGAATTGCAGGCGGAGAGCGAACTGAATATGACGTTCGGTTCCCGCTGCTGTACTCGTGATCTTGCCGAAGTTGCCGTCCTGCTGGTTGTTATCCGGTGTGTTGAACACCGGGGTATTCGCGACGTTCGTTCCCTCCGCACGGAATTGCAGGAAAACGCGTTCCGTGAAGTTGAAGTTCTTGAACACCGAGAAGTCCAGTGTGCGTGTCGGTGGCCCGGTCATGCTTTGCAGACCCGCGCTGCCGATATAGAGGGGGTTTGCCGCGCTGAGCGCCACGAAATTCGCCGTGTTGAACCATTCATTGGGGTTACGGCCATTCGAAGGAGCTTGATCGGCGGTGCCGGAAAGCACCGTCGGCATGCAGAGGCCCGTGTCAGAGGCTTCCAGACAAGCGTTGGAACGTAGCGTATACGGCACGCCCGTGCGCAGCGTCAGAATGCCATTCATTTGCCAGTTGCCCAGCAATGTTTGGGTGACCTTATTCAGATTTCCACCATACTGCTTGCCACGTCCGAACGGAACATCGTAGTTGAAGGACGTGACAAAGTTGTGGCGGATATCCCAGGCCGCGCTGCTGTAACCGGAGTTAATGTTCGTGCCGTCCGGTTGAGTGAAGCCCGGAGAACCCGACAGGGTCGTACCCGTATCGGACAGGGCGTGTCCATAGGTGTACGAAGCCTGAAGTTGCAGACCGGCGCTGTAGCGCTTGGTGAGCGAAGCGGTCAAAGCGTTGTAGTTACCGACACCAAATGTCGCCGTTCCGGAAACGCTGCCGAGATCCGGATAGGGACGCAGCGAGTTGCAACTGATGGCGCTGTTGGCTGTGAAAACGGTCGGGCAGGCATTCGGATCAGGCTGGAATAATTGGTGCGCCTGATGATTACCCTCATAACCGACTTCGAGAGCCATCTGGAATGGCAGTTCGTGCTGCACCGCCAGGTTCCATTCCTGGACCATCGGATTCCGGAAATCCGGGTAGACCTCGCGGAACTGCAGCGAGGATACAGGATAACCGTTGAATACGTTCACCGGGTAGCCGACGCTCAACGCACCGGTAGGTTGACCATTGCCAAGCAGTGGATCTGGCTGGAAGGAACTGACTCCTGCCGGACGGTTTAACTGAGGCGATTCATTGAACGGTGCGGATTCGCCGCGATTGGGGTTGCCGCCCTGGTTCTCTTCTCCGCCGTAGAAGATGCCGAAGAATCCGCGGATAACAGTTTTCGGTTCGATGTTGTAAGCAAATCCGAGGCGCGGACCGATATCGGTCTTATCCCAGGGAATCAGGAAGCGTGACACTTGTCCGCGGCTGATAGTGATTGGAGTAGTGAACAGCGCCGGGAACGTGACGCCGTTAATCACAGCCGGCGCGTTGAAGTTCGGCGGCAGCGGTGCATCCTGGTTGGGTCCCTTCGGAATGTAGAGAGTGAGGTTCTGGAAGTCGAAATTCGATTGCCGTCCGAATTGTTCGCCGATCGGCGAGAACAATTCATAGCGAGCTCCGAGATTCAACGTTAATTTGGGCGTGACCTTCCAGTTGTCCTGGAAGTAACCTGCATACGCCTGCTTCGTCGAAGAGATAAAGTTAGCGGTCGAGATCTGCCCGTTATCGACAGCTCCCAGCAGGAAGGACGCAAACTCATCGCCGGTGTTGTTCTGTGTGGCGCCGGCGGTGCTGTCGATACCGGTTTCCACACGCGCGAAGTTCATTTCACCGTGCGGAAAGGGCACCTGAAAGAACGGGAAGTGCAAGTAACGCCATTCGCCGCCCATTTTGTAGTTGTGGTTACCGTGACTGATCGATAGATTCTCGATCATGTCCCACTCATTGTTGTATTCCTTGGTCGGGAGCCAGTCGTTGGCGCCGATTTGGCTGTACCGGCCGAGGTTAATTTGCGGTGCGCCACCGTTCAAGGTCGTAGTCGGATCGTAGCCTCCGATACCGAGTTCTTTGTAGACATCCGTATTTGCGTTGGCTTGAGTACGTGACGTCACCAGGCGGCTGAACCCGACCCGCGCTTCATTCACGATAGTGGGCGAGAAGGTATGCGTCCAACTCAACATCGCGTTCCGGCCAAGGTCGATTTCGCTCGAACCATTGAAGTTTCCGCCGTCCAGCGCGCCCGCGAATGGGGTGACGCTTCCTTTGGTTGTATCCGACCAACTGATCGTTCCGAAGATGCTATTGGTGTCGTTGTAGTGCCAATCGACTCGCCCATCGCCTTGGTCTTGATTCAGGGAACCGGGAGTCACGGTGTAGTAACAGCCGGAGCCTGCAACGCTGCAATTACTCAGTGCCGTGTTCGTTGCCGGATATAGTGCGGCTAACTTAGCGGCCACAGGGTCAAACAGGGATGGATTCATGACGTTGAGGCGGCCGTTGTTGCTGAAAGGATCACGGCCGTAGACGGGAGTTTGCCCGGCTGCCGGCGTCAGCGTACCTGCGGCACAACCGCTGAGACATGCGGTGGTCGCCGGATTGAAGATTTCCCCGTTATAAACCGGGATCACGTTTCCGTGAGAGTCGAACGCCGTAACAGGTTTGCCGCTTGCGTCCACGAGTTGCGAACCAAGCAGACCAGAGAAGTCGCCCCCGACCTCCGCAGCACTGGGAACCGTAAAGGGTCCGCCATAGCCCAGGTTCTGGATCGAACCGCCAGCCGTGCTGATGCGCGTACCCTGGTAATCACCAAAAATGAACAGCTTGTTCTTGATGATCGGGCCGCCAGCAGCTCCGCCAAACTGGTTCTGCTTGAATGGATTGCGCCCAACCCCGTTTTTGTTGTTCTCCCAGCGGTTGGCATCCAGGTCGGTGTTCTGCAGAATTTCGAACAGAACTCCATGAAGCTCGTTGGTACCACCTTTAAGGCTGATGTTGAGGATGCCGCCCGCCGCGCGTCCGTATTCCGCGTTGGCGCCGTTCGTGATCACCTGCATATCGCCGATCGCTTCGACGGACGGGCCGATGACGAACGAGGTCTGGTTGATGAAGTCGATGACGTTGACGTTGTTGTCGACGCCGTTCAGCAGGAAGTTATTCTCACCTGTGGAGCGGACGCCATTGGCAGAGAAACCACCGCCCAGAGCATCGCGCGCGCCAGGTTCGGCCGGAACAACGCCGGGCGAAAGGCGCGCCAGGAACGTGAACGTCCGCTGACCGCCGAGCGGCAGATCGGTGATTTGTTCTGTGTTCAGATTTTCGCCGATGACGGGTGACTCCGTTTGCAGCAAGGGAGCCGACGCAGTAACTTCAACGACTTGTTGCGAGTTACCGACCTGCAGCGACATGTTGACCGCTACCGGTTCATTCGGGTTGACAATGATATTTTTTTGTTCGGCTTTCTGGAAACCAGGCGCTTCGACGGTCACCGTGTAGGTGCCGGGATTCAAAGCAGGCCGGGTAAAAGAGCCGGTATCGTTAGTGACGGTTTCGGAAACGACCCCTGTCGCATCGTTGCTAATGGTGACTTTCGCATTTGCGACTGATGCACCTGATGCGTCGGTGATCGTTCCGGTGATGGTTCCTAGGTCTCTTTGCCCGAAAAGCATCCCGCAGCACAACAGCAGCAGGAGAATCGAGTAGAGGCCGGAAGGAAGCAAACGTTGCATACCTTACCCCCGTAGAAAATTACTGACGTGAAACAACCTGGCATTGAAACTACCACGGGTAACCGTTTACGTCAAGGAAAATCTACTCGATTCGACTTAGCTACACTAGGCAAAACAGACCACAAAAATGGTGCGTGCGCTCACAACTATAGGTATTTCAGCGGTATTGAGTGTAAGCGCATTCCTGTTTGCCGCGCCTGATAATTCTTCCGGTGCTCTCGTCTTCCGCGATGTCGCGGCCCAGATGGGTATCACCGGCAGGAATACTTACGGCGGGGTGAGTAATAAGGATTACATTCTCGAAACAACCGGTAACGGCGTAGCAATCTTCGACTACGATTCCGATGGGTACAACGATGTTCTGATCGTGAACGGGACCACACTAAAAGGAGTGGGCCCGCACGCAAGTTCGCTGCAGTTGTACCGCAATGATGGACACGGCCATTTCACCGATGTTTCCGCGCAGGCGGGTTTTCATGACCCGGGTTGGTTTCAGGGCGTCTGTGTCGGAGATTACGACAACGATGGCCATCCGGATTTCCTTGTAACTGAGTACGGGCACAACCGGCTGTACCGCAACCGCGGCGACGGCACGTTCGAGGACGTAACGGCCAAGGCGCACCTTCCAGTGACTGGAATCCGCTACGGCTCAGGGTGCACGTTCGTGGATTACGATCGGGACGGCTTCCTGGATTTGTTTGTCTCGAACTACGTCAATCTGGATCTGGCGCAGACGCCGCATCCGGGAAGCGGCGACTTCTGCAAGTGGAAAGGCATTCCCGTGATGTGCGGTCCGCGCGGACTGCCGCTTGCGCACAATGTGCTCTATCACAACAACGGCGACGGCACGTTCACGGACGTATCGGAGAAAGCGGGCATACTCAAGCCCGGCGGCCGCTATGCTCTGGGCGCGGTGGCAGCCGATTTTGACAATGACGGCTGGCCGGATCTCTTCGTCGCCTGCGATATGACGCCGAGCCTGCTGTTCCATAACAACCACGACGGCACGTTCACCGAGCGCGGCGCGGAAGCCGGCGTCGCGTTCAACTTCGATGGGAATCTGCAGGCCGGCATGGGCGTGGCCGTGGCGGACTACGACCGCGACGGACGGCTCGACATCGCGAAGACGAACTTCTCGGGAGACTTGCCGTCCCTCTTCCACAACGATGATGGCCAGTTCTTCACCGACATGTCGCGCGAAGCCGGGTTGGGGACGCGGCAGTTGCTCGGCTGGGGCATCGCGTTCACAGATGTGGATGATGACGGTTGGCCGGATCTCGTGATTGCGAACGGGCACGTCTACCCGGAAGTGGAAGGCAAGCAACTTGGCGATACGTATCTGCAGCAGACTTTGCTGTACCGCAATCTCGGCAACGGCAAGTTCGCCGACGTGAGCGCCGATGCAGGTCCGGGATTTCAGACGGCAAGGCCCGCACGCGGATTAGCGGTGGGAGATCTGGATGGCGATGGGCGTCCCGAGATCGTGATCGTGAACATGAATTCGACGCCTAGCGTGCTCAAGAACGAGCATCCTTCGGGGCACTTTTTGAACCTGACGCTCACCGGAACGAAGTCGAACCGCAGCGCCATTGGAGCGCGCGTCACCGTCACCGTGCATGGCCGCAAGTCGATCGATGAAGTGATGAGCGGCACCAGCTACTACTCGCAGAATTCATTCACGCTTCATTTCGGCCTGGGGCAATCGGCGCGCGCGGATGGGATCGAAATTCGCTGGCCGTCCGGCACGGTGCAGATCGATCGGCGGTGTTGCGGCAGATCAGACGCTCCGGATCAGCGAACCGGCCGCGGCAAAATAGCGAATGCAGTTGAATCGCAGACACTGGTTGCAGGTAGCGGCATCTCTCGCCGCCTACAGACCTGCGCGCGCATTCGCAGATCCACCTCCGGCGACTGCACCAAAGGTTCCGCCCTATGTTCATCTCGAACAGTTCATTCAGCCTGGACGTGACGAATTCGCCGGAGAGAAGGCAGCCGAACAGTGCCGGACGGCTCTGATGAACGCGTTTCAAAATCGGGCTTCCTTGCCCGTCCTCCCTGGCGCGGTGATGGTTTCGCCGTGGCCGTCATCCTACCGGCAAGTTGCGGCCGACGTTTCGGAGGCGGTGTTTGGGTCCGGCGTTGACTTCCCAGCCGGATGGGACAAATGGAGACGCTCGCTCGACGATGTGATTCGGATTGAGTTTTATGTGCTGCCTGCCAACACGGTTCGCTACGAGGTTGCGAGTCGAACGGCTAAGGGCTTCTCTTATCGCGTGGGCACATGGCTACTTGAGTGGAAGGATGGGCATGTGCGCTCGTTCAGGCCGCTCAGTGAGCATGTCACCGAATCAACCGAACCGTGGTTCCGTGATGTCACAGCGCATGCGCTGAAAGATCTGCCGGACGTAGCGAAACAGTTCAGTTGCGGCATTCCGTTTTGGCGATCGCGGCTCGATCCGGCCTCCGGCATAGACGTCTATGGCAGCAACGGAATTGCTGTGGGCGACGTGGACGGAGACGGCCTGGATGAGGTTTACGTCTGCCAGCCGGGCGGCCTGCCCAATCGCCTTCTGAAAATCTCGCGCAGCGGCGCAGTCACCGATATCACCGAAGCGTGGGGCGTTGGGCTGCTCGACGATACGTCCTGTGCCCTGTTTCTCGATTTGCGCAATTCAGGACGCCAGGACCTCGTGATTCTTCGTTCGTCCGGTCCGCTGCTATTCGTGAATGAAGAACGACGGTTTCGAATGCGTGAGGATGCGTTCCGTTTCGCACGCCTGCCGCGGGGCAACTTCACGGGAATGGCGGCTGCGGACTACGATCGCGACGGCAAGCTCGACCTGTATCTCTGCTGCTACGTGTACTTCCAGAGTGAAGCGCAGTACACCTACGCAGCGCCGTATCACGATGCGCAGAATGGCCCGCCGAATTTCCTGATGAGGAACTTGCTTGCGAGCGATGGCGGCGGATACTTCGAAGATGTAACCCAGACCTGCGGCATCGACGAAAACAACGATCGTTTCAGTTTCGCGCCCGCCTGGTGTGACTACAACGACGATGGCTGGCCGGATCTGTACGTCGCCAATGACTTCGGACGCGGCAACTTATATCGCAACGAAGCGGGAAAGTTCAGGGACGTGGCGTCCGAAGCAGGAGTGGAAGACATCGGACCAGGGATGAGTGCGTCCTGGTTCGACTACGATCACGACGGCCGCGCCGATCTCTACGTGGCGAAGATGTGGACTGCCGCGGGCCAACGCGTCATCGAAGATCCGCATTTCAAACCCGCGCAAGCCGCGCCTGAGGCGTACCGCCGGCACACGATGGGCAATTCCTTGTTTCGCAATGCCGGGGCGAGTCCGTTCGATGAAGTCACAGCGAGCCAGCACTGCTCGTTTGGACGGTGGGCATGGGGGGCGGGAGGCCATGACCTGGACAACGATGGTCAGCCCGAATTGTTCGTCACCTGCGGAATGCTGTCGAACGCGTCGGCCACGGATCTGGACGGCTTCTTCTGGCGCCAGGTAGTTGCACAATCGCCGGTCACGGCGGCACCATCCTCTGCTTATGAAAACGGTTGGAATGCCATTAACCAGTTCGTTCGCGAAGAGTACAGTTGGAGCGGCAACGAACCGAACGTGCTGCATGCGAAACGCGGCGATCGGTACTTCGATTTCTCGGGCGTGAGCGGCCTAGATTATCCGAACGACAGCCGAGCCTTTGCGGTTTTTGATTTTGACGGTGATGGCCGGCCCGACATCGCATTGAAGAGTCGCCTCGGGCCGCAGTTCCGCTTGTTGCAGAACAACTGTGCCTCGGCGCATCGCGCTCTCGCGATCCGTCTGCAAGGGACGAAGTCAAACCGGGACGCAATCGGGGCCAAAATACGGGTCAACCAGCAGACGAAGTGGATGGAAGCGGGTTCTGGATTTCTCTCGCAGCACAGTAAGCGACTCGTGTTTGGACTCGGTTCCAGCGACGAACCAGTCACGGTTGAAATCGTATGGCCCTCCGGGTTGAAGCAGGGATTTGAGGGGCTCCCCAGCGGCTTCGAATTTCGGTTCACGGAAGGGGCGAGCCAGCCCGAAAGAACTCCACTCAACGAACATTCCACCATTCCCGTGGGCGAACTGCACGCCGACAACTCGTTGAGGCTTGCAGACACCTGGTTCCTCGATCCCGTGCCGCTTCCGTCGCCTCAGCGGGCCGGATTGTTCGTCATTCGGGAAGCAACACCGGAGTTCGAAATTTTCCGGCGTTACCTCTTCGATTGGCGCACACAATTGACGCCTCCGCTCGCCTTGTTGGTGAATGAGAAAAGTGAGGCGATCAAAGTGTACGGCGGCGTGCCCTCTCGCCAACAGATGGAATCCGATCTGCGGATCAAGACGCCGCAGGCGCTGCCGTATCAAGGCTTTTACGTCAAAGCTCCGGCACGCGATTTCTTTAAATTCGGGGGGGCTTACCTGTGGGCCGGGATGCCGGGCCGCGCACTGCCATATTTGAGCCGCGTGCTTGCACAAACTCCTGGCAATGCGCGTGTTCTGGCGCTGGTCGGTCAAATCCATCTCGAGCAGGACGATACAGACAAAGCGAGGGACGCATTCGACAAAGCAATTACCATCGATCCCGCAAGCTTGAATGCCTGGATCGGGTTAGCTGATATCGCGGCGCGACGCGGCGATGACACGGACGCGGCTGCAAAGTACGGTAAGGCGCTGCAGATCGAACCGCAATCGCCCGAAGCCGCCAATGGGCTAGGTCTCGCGCTGGCGAAACAGGGCGATATCGGGCGGGCGCGCTCCTATTTCGAGCAGGCCATCGCCAACCGGCGGGATTATGCGGAAGCAATCAATAATCTTGCCGTCTTGTATTCGCGCGAGGGCAAATTGAACGACGCCATTGCGGCCTGGAATTACGGGATCCAGCGCTGCCCGGCCGAGGCTATACTCTACTTGAATCTCGGACGCGCCTATGTAGGCGCAGGTCAGTTCGACAAAGCGCGCGTAGTCATGCAACAATTGCTCGATCAGGACCCGACGAATCAGGCCGCCCGGCGCGCGCTGCAGGAGTTGAGTGGCCAATGACAGCGATAGGGGCTTTGTTCCTACTCCTTCTGCTTCAGAGCGTGTCCCCCGTTGAGGACCTGTCGGCGGCGCGTTCCGTCGCAATTGGCGCGACGCCGGATCAGCGAGTGAATGTGGCCCCGGAGGTTGCTCCGGGTGCGCCGCCAGTTCTGAGTTTTCGTTACTACGAGGGACAAACGCATCATCGCTACTCGAATTCGGATTTAATGCTGGACGATGCGGGTCACTAGATTGTTTTCGCGGCTTTGTATTACCGTGCTGCTCTGTTCCAGCCTGCGCGCGAGCGAGGGGGTTGCATCTTTCGAGCGAGGTGAGTACTCCCAAGCGCTCGAACAACTTGCGCCCGCGGCCCACAATGGAGATGAAACCGCGCGTGTGTATCTCGCGCTCACGCAAGCTGCACTGGGGCGCTGCGGCGAAGCCATGCCGGTGCTCACGCGCGAGTCGAACAGTTCCAACGTATCGTTTGCGCGCCTGACCGGCATTGCCACCGCGCGTTGTTACGCGGCCGAAGGCAAGCTGCCGGAAGCAATCACAACAGCGGAAAACCTCAAGAAGCGTTTTCCGTCGAATGCCGACGTTCTGTACGTCGCCGCGGAAACGGAGATGAAGGCATTCAACGACACCACGTTTGCGATGTTTCAGCGCACGCCCTCCTCCTATCGCGTTCACGAATTGTCCGCGCGCATTTTCGAAGTGCAGGACCGCTTTGCCGATGCAGTGGTGGAGTACGGGAAAGCAATTGAATTGCAACCGTCGGCCCCGGATCTGCATTACCGGCTCGGCCGCGCCATACTCCTGGAGAGCCACTCGCCGGAATCCCTCCAACACGCAGCGGACGCTTTCCGGGCTGAATTAAAAATCAGTCCCGAGGACAGCGCCAGCGAATATCAACTGGGCCAGATCGCCATGGCGCAGGCGCAAACGACGGATGCCCGGCAGCACTTTGAGCGAGCTCTGCAACTCAGCCCGGATTTCGTATCCGCAATGGTGGCGCTTGCGGGATTGTACTCGCATGAGAACCAGAACCCGCGAGCAATCGCGTTACTAGCTCGTGCGGCAGCGCTGCAGCCAGACAATGAGGCCGTCCATTATGCACTGCTGACGGCGTACCGCAACGCGGGCGACATGGATAAAGCGCGCAGCGAAAAGGAAACGCTAGACCGTTTGAGAAAACCTCCGGAAGGAGAGTTCACCGATTTTCTGAAGAAACTCGGTGACAGCAAGCCGCAGCAGTGAAATTTGTTGTATTCGCTGCGCTTGTGTTTATGCCGCAGTTCGTGAATATCGCGCAGCAGGCCGGCGTGCGGGACGTGTTTCCAAACGGCGGAGACCGCTCCAAAAAATCAATACTCGAGACCACGGGCAGCGGCATCGCGTGGATCGATTACGACAATGACGGTCTGCTCGATCTTTTCGTCCTCTCAGGGCCGGGTGGAACGAACCGGATGTATCACAATGACGGCGGCGATCATTTTCATGACGTCACGGATCAACTTGGGCTGCGCTCGACCGGCTGGTCGCAGGGCGTATGCGCGGGCGACTATGACAACGACGGCTATACCGACTTGTTCGTCACAGCCTACGGCCAGAATCACCTTTATCGCAACATAAAGGGCGAGCGCTTTGCAGATGTTACGGCCGCCGCGCACCTACTGCAGGACCGCACGCGTTACAACACGGGCTGCGCATTCCTCGACATCGATCTCGACGGGCATCTCGACCTCTTCGTCGCAAATTATCTGAAGCTCGACCCGGCAACCACGCCTGCTCCGGGAACAAATCCCTACTGTTTCTATCGCGCAATTCCGGTTGCATGCGGTCCGCGCGGGTTGCCGTTCGATCGCAATCTGCTGTACCGCAACAATGGAGACGGCACGTTTACCGACATCTCCGAATCCTCGGGCGTCGCCAGTCCGATCGGACATTACGGTCTTGGCGTGCTCACGGGCGACTTCAACGAAGATGGATTGCCCGACATCTACGTTGCCTGCGACCAGACGCCTTCGCTCCTCTACGTCAACAAAGGCCACGGCAAGTTTGAGGAAGATGCCGAACTAAGCGGAGTCGCCTACGACCAGAATGGAAAGGCGTTGTCCGGTATGGGCGTGACTGCGGCTGATTATTTGCACGATGGGCGCCTCAGCATCTTTCGCAGCAACTTCTCGGACGAATTTGAGACGCTCTACCGAAATCGCGGCAAAGGGAACTTCGATGATGTGACGCTCGATTCGGGTATGGGCACAAATACGCGCTGGGTCGGATGGGGAGCGGGCTTCCTCGATTTCGACAACGACGGCTGGCCGGATCTGCTGCTGGTAAATGGACATGCTTTCCCGGAGGTGGACAGGCTGAACATTGATATCCACTTCAAAGACCGTGCAATTCTCTACCGCAACCTGGGCACCGGCAGATTCGAAGACATATCGGAGAAGGCCGGGCCGGGCATTCTGGAACGTCATTCCTCCAGAGGCGCCGCATTCGGCGACTTCGATAATGATGGCGCTGTGGAAGTGGCGATTAACAATCAGAACGAATCCCCATCCATCCTGAAGTTATCCAGCTTGGCTTCGAATCACTGGATCACTCTGCAATTGGTCGGCCTGGTCTCAAACCGCAGCGCAATCGGAGCGCGAGTGAAAGTCACGGCAGGCGGGCAAACGCAGTTGGAGGAAGTGCGCAGCGGAGGCAGCTATCTATCGCAGAACGATTTGCGGTTGCACTTCGGACTCGGTTCGGCGGCCGCCGCCGACAAAATCGATATCGCATGGCCGAGCGGTATTCACCAAACACTCAGCAACGTTCCGGCCGACAAAATAACGCGCATAATCGAGAGGAACCCCCATGTGGAGCCCTGATAGTTCCGGAGTCATTGCCGCCAGCCGCCGCGAGTTTCTGCGCGGCATAACGGGTGCGGCCGGCGCGGCGGCGTTGTTCGGCTTCGCGCCGCAAATGGCGCTCGCGCGTTCAAGCGTGAAAAAGGTCGTAGTCGTAACGTTCGGCGGCGGCGCTCGCGATCAGGAAACGTTCATGCCGGAAGGCCAGGAGAATATCCCGGCGCTGTTGAATCAGCTTCTTCCGCAGGCCACGTTCTTCACGCAAGTGGTGAACCGCGGCATTCTGGGGCACTATGTCGCGACCGCCAGCCTCGCTACCGGCGTTTACGAAACATTCAACAATTTCGCGGCGGTCAGTCCTCAGAATCCAACCGTATTCGAGTACTTCCGCAAAGGCCTGCACCGGCCTTCTTCGGATGCCTGGGTAATCGCCCCGAGCAACGGTTTCAATCGCATCGGCGAAAGCGATCATCGGGACTACGGCAAAGGCTCAGGCGCGCGTGTCATCCTTCCCAAGCGCTTGCTTGCAAATGCGATTTCAGCTTCCGACCTGAACCAGTACGAGGCCCTGCTGCGCGACAACTACGAAACACCCCTGTACGCTCCGGCATTGTCCGGCAACGACATGGAACTGCACGAACTCGCCGAGATTCTGAAGCTCTCCGTGGGTGATTTTTCGGCGCATGCGCGCACCGCTGTGAGTGCGGATGAATTATCCGTATTCATCGCGATGCGCCTGATGCGGCAGGTGGCTCCCGCGATGCTCTGGATTACGCTGCACGATATCGATGTCGCGCATTCGGGCGCATTCTCGCTTTATATCGACGGGATTCGGCGTTCGGATCGCCTGTGCGCCCAGATCTGGAACGCGATTCAGAAGGAACCTGAATATGCGGGCAAGACTGCCATGCTGATCCTACCCGACTTTGGCCGCGATTCCGACACCGATCCGGGGGGTAACGGGTTCCAGCATCACAGAACCGGCGACGCGCTGTCCCGTACCACGTGGATGGTTGCGCTTGGCCCTGGCATCCGTGAGAACGTCGTGGTGGATCGCCCAGTGGAATCGATCGACCTGGTGCCCACTATCGGCTCACTGTTGGGTTTCGATACTCCGGGAGCGCGCGGCAAAGTGATCACGGAGGTGGCGTAAATGCAACCGTCCCAACTCACCGCCGATTCGTTTGCAACTTACCCGGCTGAAGCGAAGGCTCTCGCCATTGCGCATCTCGACCTGCTGCGGCAGTTGCCGCTCGCGTTCCTGCCACTTCTGCTACGCGAAACAATCGTCTATGACTGGAGGTTTCCGGCTGAACGCGCGGAGCTCGATGATCAGATCGCTTTCTTATCTAGACAAGATGCCGCGACTCTGAGCGCAATGATGAAGCCGTTTTCGGACCTGCGGCTGACACCTGAACTCGCAGCGACGGACTGGATCAATGTGCCGGCCGAATTCTCTGAGCGGCTCAGCGCCTATCTTTGGTCGTCACATCAGATCGATGCATTTCGCACAGCATCGGTGAACTACGTCCACCAGCTAAACGAATCGAAGCCGGCCAAGCCGCCTTCCCTGCCGCGTCTTACTATTGTGCTGGCCGGGCGGGATGCATCAGTGGAACATGCAGCCTTCCGGAAACTGCGTCCGCTCGGCGTGCGCTACACCAACATTGAGCCGCAGCCCGCGACGAGTCTGGTCGACTTTGTGGCTGCGCGGGCTGGTGCGAATCCGGCTCCCTTCGCGCACTGGTACATCGATGGCGCCGAATGCGCCGCGAAACACGCAGGCGTCACCTGTGTGTCTTATGCAGGACTTGCCCCAGTCCGTGAGGCGCTGTTGGCGAAGATGACCAAGGTGATGGCTCCCGGAGGAGGTGGACCCGAGTTACTCCGCTCCGAGTTGCAGCGCATGCGGCCGGAAGACCTAGCCTTCCCGGAAAATGCGAACCCGGTCCTCAGCCGCTTCCAACTCAGTCTGCTGACGGAGGGTTCCGGCACGCAAATCTTCAGCACAACCTTCGTTCAATGGGCAGCGCGAGAAGCGTTGCGGCGCGCTCAACCGGAGACGCTGCTGGCACGCTACGCCCCAAGAAGGAAAGAAGCGAGTATCGGCGTGCCCTCATCGGCGGTCGATCCGGATGCATCGCTCGTTGATGCCGAAATGGGCGCTTACTATACATGGATCAACCAGCAGCGTCTTTCCGGCGCTGAACAAAGCCGCTTCGTGGCGTGGTACGAAGCACATCGCGAAGCCATCGCTATCGGGCCGAATCTCAAAGCCGGAGGCGAACAAAACGCGCCCACGCGTATTGATCAGCTCCTCGCCGAATTCTCCTAGAAGCCTCTGTTCGCGAATGGTAAAATTCGGCACACTGAGGACTTCTCCGTGACGTCATATCTACTCAAGTCGGAACCAGAGGCTTACTCGTTCGCCAATCTGCAGCAGGATAAGGAAACCGTGTGGGACGGCGTGAGCAATCCGGCCGCGGTCAGTCACCTGCGAGGCATGAAGACGGGTGACAAGCTGATCATCTACCACACAGGCGACGAACGGCGCGCCGTCGGAACTGCGTCCGTGGTCTCGGTTGCAATCGAAGGCAAGACGCCCTTGGTGCGCATCAAAGTTGGTCATGCCATTCCCAGTCCGAAATCGCTGGCGGAGATTAAAGCCGCATCGCTCTTTGCCGATTCGCCGTTGGTTCGGCAAGGTCGGCTCTCGGTTGTCCCGCTGACGGACGCGCAATATCAGTGGCTGACCACCTGAGCTAGCTTGTAATTGTATGTCCAGAACCGAATCGACAATGCTGCCGCTTGGCACGCCGCTTCCGCCTTTTCGTCTGCCTGATGTAGTTTCGGGTAAAGCTGTTGCGGAATCGGATGTGGCCGGGACAAAAGGCCTGCTCGTCATGTTCATCTGCCGCCACTGTCCTTACGTCAAGCACGTGCAGCACGAGATTGCCCGCATCGGCCGCGACTACGAGAACTCCGGTCTCGGGATCGTCGCGATCTCATCCAATGACGCGGTGAATTATCCCGATGATGCGCCAGCCAGCTTGCGAGCGATGGCACAGGAACTCGGATTCACCTTTCCCTACTGCTACGACGAATCTCAGGACATCGCCCGCGCGTTCCATGCTGCCTGTACGCCGGATTTCTATTTGTTCGATGCCCATCGCAAGCTCGCGTATCGAGGCCAACTCGACCGCAGCCGCCCGGGTAATGACCTCCCCGTAACCGGCGGAGACCTGCGCACCGCCATAGATGCTGTGCTTGCCGGAAACAGTGTGGACCCGCACCAAATTCCGAGTCTCGGCTGCAATATCAAGTGGAAGTCTGAATAATTTTTCAATTACGTATACTCATTGAGTGTTCGGCGCGATTGAGGCAGGCGGGACCAAATTTATAGTCGGTATCGGAACCGGTCCGGAAGATCTGCGCACGGAAACTTTTTCTACGCTCACCCCCGAGGAAACGATTCCGCACGTAATCAGATTCCTGAAAACTGCGCCTTCCTTGGACGCAGTCGGTATCGGATCCTTCGGCCCCGTGGATCTAAATGCGGACTCGCCAACCTACGGGTTCATTACCAGTACTCCGAAACGCGGCTGGGCCCAATACGACCTGGTTGGGCAGATCCGGCGCGCCCTATTCGTACCGGTTGGTTTCGATACCGATGGCAATGCCGCGCTGCTCGGTGAAACGCGTTGGGGCGCCGCGATGGAACTCAAAGATGCGGTGTACGTAACTGTCGGAACCGGAGTAGGCGGTGGCGCCATGGTCAATGGCCAGCTTGTTCATGGGTTGGTGCATCCCGAGATGGGGCACCTTGTCTTGCCGCGCGATCCTTCCGACCTGCATTTCAGAAGCGTTTGCCCGTTCCACGAAAACTGTCTGGAGGGATTAGCGTCTGGTCCCGCATTGGCGGCACGTTGGGGCAAGCCGGGCAAAGACCTGCCTGAAGATCATCCAGCCTGGCAGCTCGAGGCGCGCTATCTTGCCTTGGGGTTTACCGACATCATGGTCACGCTTTCCCCCAAACGGATCATTGTGGGTGGCGGCGTTATGGAGACGCGGCACCTGTTCCCCAAAGTGCGCCGTGAATTTGTGCGTCTGCTGAACGGTTATGTGCGCCATCCTGCCGCTACCACCGAAAGCGACCACCTGATCGTTCCTCCAGCGCTGGGCGGACGAGCGGGTGTACTCGGAGCCATAGTGCTGGCCGAGAATGCGGCGAAAGGAATTCATTCATGACATTATCTGGGCCGCTCGTCAAGAGCACGATTGTTGCGGCGCTTGGCGGCCTCCTGTTCGGGTTCGATACCGCTGTGATTTCAGGAACCACTGCCGGGCTGACGCATACGTTCGCTCTGTCGCCCTCTCATCTCGGCTTCACCGTCGCGATGGCCCTGTTCGGCACAATCGTCGGCTCGCTTTCCGCCGGCATACCGGGAGATCGCTACGGCAGGCGTGGCAGTCTGCGCTGGATGGCGGTTTTGTATCTACTCTCTGCGATCGGCTGCGCCTTCGCGCCAAATTGGCCATTACTTCTCACGGCCCGCTTCATAGGCGGCCTGGGCATTGGCGGCAGTTCCGTTTTGGGTCCGATGTACATCGCCGAGATCGCTCCGGCAAAATGGCGCGGCCGGCTGGTTGGCTTCTTTCAGTTCAATGTGGTGGCGGGCATTCTGGTAGCGTACCTGTCGAACTACCTGATCGGAGTGGCCACTCCCGGGCCAGCGGAATGGCGGTGGATGTTAGGTGTCTCGGGCATTCCCGCTCTATTCTTCTTGCTCATGCTGTTCGTCATCCCGGAGAGCCCGCGCTGGCTGGTGAAACAGAAGCGCATGCAGGAAGCCCGCACCACCCTGACCGCAATCGGCGAAGAAGATGTCGAAGGTGAACTGAACGATATCGCCGCCTCACTCGTCACCGACGTCGGCGGAGAGAATCTGTTTCAGTGGCGCTATCGCCTGCCGATATTCCTGGCCGTTTCGATCGCATTGTTCAATCAACTTTCGGGAATCAACGCGATTCTCTATTACATGAACGATATCTTTGCGCGCGCTGGCTTCAGCAGAGCGTCAGGCGATTTGCAGGCGGTAATGATCGGTCTGACCAATCTGATTTTCACCACCGTGGCGATGTCGATCATCGATCGCGCCGGGCGTAAGACGCTGCTCTTAATCGGTTCCGTCGGAACAGCGCTGTGCCTCGCCGGAGTGGCCGCAATCTTCCTATCCGGATCGCATGAGAACCTGCTGGTCTGGCTACTGGTTGGCTACATCGCATTCTTTGCGTTCTCGCAGGGCGCGGTGATCTGGGTCTTCATCAGCGAAGTCTTTCCCACGCGAGTGCGCGCCGGCGGGCAAAGTCTCGGCACATTTACTCACTGGGCCACGAATGCCGCGATTTCCTGGGGATTCCCGGAAGTCGCCGCACACTCACGCGGCATACCCTTTGTGTTCTTCGCGGTCATGATGGTCGTTCAGTTCTTCGTGGTGCTGACCGTGTACCCCGAGACGAAGGGAATAACGCTCGAGGATATGCAACGAAAGCTGGGCGTCGCATAACTCAGAGGTTCCTGTTAACTTTTCGGCCTCCCCGATCGTAATAGGATCGAGGGCACGAAAATGCAAGAAAGCGTCCTGATCCCAGTTGCGTTCTTCTTTATGATCGGCTGGATTGCCACGATGGCCAGCGTCAATATCAGAAAAAGCAAAGCTGCCAATGCAGTCGCCGGTCTCCATGCGCGGGTGCTGGACAAGTGCAGTTCGAGCCAGGACATGATCGCGTACCTCGAAAGTAAGGCCGGCCGTGCTTTTCTGCAGCAAGCGGGAACCGAGCACGGGTATCCATTACACCGCATTCTGTCCTCCCTTCAGTGGGGCTGTATCCTGCTATGCGCCGGAATTGCGCTGCTCGTCATGCGTCACGGCGGCTTTGAATACGGGGCGGCGCACGTGCTGCTGCTCGCGGGGGGATTATCGGTTGCGCTCGGCGCCGGTTTCGTTTTCGCGGCTGGAGCGTCGTACGCACTATGCCAGAATTGGGGCCTGACGCGTGCCGATTTTTCCCGGAACTGAGGCGCTCCCAACGGCAACGATCGCAGGGTCGCGAGCGGCCCGGCTGAGCGCCGACGCGTTTCGGATATTGTACGATCGGACGGCCCGGCCTCTGCATTCCTATCTGCTTCGGATCACAGGCAACGGGGCGAGCGCAGACGATCTCCTCCAGGAGAGCTATTTGCGTCTGCTGCAAGCGGAATTGCCCGCCGAACTGTCGGACGCATGGCTGAAGAACTATCTGTTTCGGATAGCAACCAATCTCGCGCGCGATCAGCACCGGAAGAAGCGTCAGGAACCGCTGACTGATGAACCGTCGGCCTCTGTGGAAACCGACCTGCAGCACGACGTCTCAACATGCCTCGGGCGGATCAAACCAAAAGAACGTGAATTGCTGTGGCTCGCTTACGTCGAACGCTTCAGCCATGAGGAAATCGCCGCGATTGTGGGAGCGAAGGCCCGCAGCATCCGTGTGATGCTAGCGCGCGCCCGGCAGAACTTCGGTGAGATATTGAAAGGCGCAGGTTTATGAGTGTCCCCACGTGCGAGTGTGAACAGTTAGTTATCAACGCGGTGGTTGCGGGCTCAGTAACGGATGAGATCGGAGATCACGTCGGAGGGTGTGAAGCCTGTGCGGAGGCCGTCGCCATTTTCCGTCATATCGAGCGGATGGCGGATTGCACTTCTCGCCTGCCTTCCCCCGAATGCATCCTCTGGCGAGCGCAGATCGCTGAACGCAATCGGCTGGCTGCTCGCTCGACACACGTCATAGAGGTGATGCGAAAGTTGGCGGTCGCGGCGCTGATGATCTGCCTTGCTGCCCTGTGCGCCTTCGCTGGAGTGAGCAGTGTCGGCGTTGCATGGATCGCCGCGCTGATCGTATTTGCGTGCGCGGCGGTCGCCCTCGTCACAGCGCAGTCTGGCGTCTAGGCACTACCCTTCGCCCCACCGCTTCACACCCGCCACGTCGAGTCCGAACTGATCCAGCACGCGTCCGGCAAGATGATGAACGATATCGTCGATAGTCTCCGGCGAGTTGTAGAAAGCGGGAACGGGAGGCAGAATCACTGCTCCCATGCGCGTGAGCGCAAGCATGTTTTCGAGATGGATTTCGCTCAAAGGGCTTTCTCGCGCCACCAGCACTAGCTTGCGTCTTTCTTTGAGAACTACGTCCGCCGCGCGCGATATGAGGTTGTCCGAATACCCCGTACGGATAGCCGCCAGAGTTTTCATGCTGCACGGCGCGACAACCATACCGTCGGTTTTAAAGGACCCGCTTGAGATGGACGCAGCCTGATTGTCCGGACTGTGCAATACGGATGCGAGGCGCTCCACTGCATCCACGGTCATTCCGGTTTCCTGCAAAATGGTTGCACGAGCCCATCGGCTCAACACGGCGTGCGTTTCGATATCTAATTCGCGCAGGCACCGTAGCACGTGAATGCCCAGGATCGCGCCCGATGCTCCGGTGATGCCAACGATGATCCGCAAGACGATTTGAGCGTACCAAAACCTTCACATACTCCGCCTTCTTGCGTGCCCTCACTCCCCCGCAAGACGCGGCACATCCCGCTGAGGACGCGCGGGTACAAATCCGACCCCGCGCAGTGCCGCTCAAAGGCGCGATCTCGCTTCACCTCAATCGGCGTTAATCCCCCCGCGATATTGTAAAAGCCTGCTCTATGATTACGGAACAGGTTCTTGATTACAGCGATGCACGTAAGATGATCGATCTACTTGTGGGTGAGATCACCAAGCGCGGCAAAGCAGGCGTGATCGCTGTCTGTGATGCCCATGGCGAATTGATCGCGTTCGCTCGCATGGACGGCGCGCCGTACTCTTCCATCACTATCGCGATGAACAAAGCCTACAGCGCCGCTCGTGAGCGTAAGCCGTCGAAGGAGATTGGTAACGCAGCCCGGAACCCTGAGAATGGTTTCGACATCGGATACTTCGGCGACGCCCGTTTCACTGGCTGGGGCGGAGGCGTCCCGATCCGCAGAAATGGGGATGTCGTAGGCGCCATCGCTGTCAGCGGTCTTCCTCAATTGGAGGATATGGAATTGGCCGAGATGGCCGCGCGATCCCCAGCATGATAATTTTTTCACGCGCTTTGTATCATGTCTGTAGATACCGTTAAGATTCCTCAGGCGTCTTACGGGAGTATTTAGGGACAATGAATGTCTTAAGCGTCGGATATCCGCTGTTTCCCGTCAGCGGCGATGCGTCTGGCGGGGCCGAGCAGATTCTTTCGTATCTCGAACGGCAACTCGTTCGTGAGCACCATAAGTCGTTCGTGTTAGCCGCCGGAGGCTCCGTCGTAAGTGGAACGCTAATTGCCATGGCTGCGCCGAAGGCAGTCATTACAGACGAAGATCGGACGGACGCCCATATTGAATACAGAGCAGCCCTGCGGAAGTTGCTCGCGCGCGGCACCATCGATGTGATCCATTTCCACGGCCTGGATTTTCACGCGTACGTGCCCCAAACGCCAGTGCCGATATTAGCCACTCTGCATCTGCCGATTGCGTGGTATCCGGCGAGCATCTTCGATCTTCCCGGGGTAACGCTGAACTGTGTTTCGCGATCTCAAGCCATGGGGCGCGACCTCCCCGCCATTCCGAACGGTATCGATACGGAGTTTTTCCGACCTGTCGCTGCAAAAGAGCCGTTTCTGCTTTGGCTGGGGCGCATTTGTCCAGAGAAAGGCGTCCATCTTGCGTTGCAGGTAGCTCATGCTACCGGCACTCGCCTGATCCTTGCAGGCCCGGTCCATCCGTTGAGGGCACACCAGGAGTATTTCGAGCGCGAAGTGAAACCTTTGCTTGATGACAAACGCGTGCATATCGGACCGGTCGGCCGTGAAGAAAAGCGCCGCCTCTTAAGCAGCGCGCGTTGTGTGCTCGTCCCGAGTTTGGTTGAGGAAACAAGTTCACTCGTGAGCATGGAAGCCATAAGCTGCGGGACTCCAGTCATTGCGAGCCGCTGCGGGGCTCTACCCGAGGTAATCGAGGACGGCGTTACGGGGTTTGTCACCAATTCACTCGAAGAGATGGTGACCGCCGTATCCGAAATCGGACGGCTAAGCTCCGAAAAATGCCGCAAAGAGGCCGTCCGACGATTCGATGCAGTAAGGATGGCCCGCGACTACATGGCGTTATATGCTCGTCTCATGCAGCGGGTGGGCGCTCCAGCCTGAGCTTCGCGCGCGGAAAAAGCTGCCCGCCGAAATGCAGCTTGTAAGGCTCGCCCCCGCGCAAAAAATCCCACACTGCCCACTCAGAGAAGCTGGCCCGTATCGCTTCATAGAGAAGCGTTTGTCCCATTGACAGGTGAGCGTACTGGGGCTCAAATGCACTCATGTAAGCATGGATACGCTTCCTGTAAGTGAGGGCGAAGATAATTGCCGTAACCTCGCAATCGAGATGCAGCGTGAAAAATCGGGCCATACCCATCGCCGACATTTCGCGCGCGATATCCCCCAAAAACCCGGCTGAGTGATTCGCTTCAATCATGCCCGGCAGCCCTTGAGCTTGCCAGCGCCGGGAATGCAGCGAGACCAGAGCGGTAATCAGTTCTGAATCGGCGGTATCGGAGATCTCGAAAGATACCCTGCCCAGCTGCTCAGCTTTTTCTCTGTACCGCCGAACGTTGCGCCGCAGATCTTTCCCGCGTTTCGCCCAGCATTCCTCAAAGACCCCGCCTAACTGCAATTCGCAGCGCGGCATCCAATCCTGTTTCAGCGCACCCGGCAAGCCGAAAAGGGGGTGATCTGGGCTGAGGTCAGTCCAATCGATAATCTCCCAGCCGCGCTGCTCGGCCAAATGCTGCCCGAGTAAGTCAACGACTCTTTCCTCGCACCCGGGCATGATCAGCGGGTCCAAATAATCAGTGATCCCTGTGCCAATCAGGGTCAACTGTTGCCGCCCTTCCCATTCCAGGACAAAGCAGGGCAATACCGCACATAACTGGCCTGCTTCGCGAAAGATCATCACTCGCAGTGATCCGCTGCCGAAATGTCGCCACCACGTGAGAGACCAGGCAGGAATGTGAAACGGCGTAGCAGCAGCGTGCGATTGGACAAACGCGCTCCACTCAGGAGCAAACCCAAGCAATGCAGGAAAGTCCGTGACCAGATCAATCTGCACGGGTGGTGAGTTCGCCCCTAAACGGTCCCGCTGGCAGCGAGGCAGTTTGCGTCGAGCAACCGGAGCGCTTCACGATATCCATTCAGCGTCCCCGTATCCACATACGCCTGACCGACACGATAGCCCGCCGCTCGCCCGCCGTTCGCCAGATATTCGTTGATCAAAGTTCCCAGATATTCATCTCCGCGCGTTAGTCCAGATCCCATGTAAGTCGTGCAGACACACGGCCAGGCATTTTCATTGCGCCCCAAACCCAGTTACTCGTGGCCTGCTTACTCTTTACCTGCACTTCGAGAACGCGTCGTCCGCATCCGTGACCACTGCATCGAAGTTTTCGGGTTGCTCACAGGAAACAGCAGCAAGGCCAGCAATCCCCGTCGGCAGCAGCGCCAAGCCGTCTTCGGGATACCAGATCGTGTCCGGCAGACCGATACAAACATCCTCGCTAGGCGCGATCAGCGGCAGCGCGCGGAAGATCGCATCGCACAAACCGGACGGCTTCGGCTGCACCGCATAGAACACCTTCGCGGAGATAATTTCGCCACCAAAGTAGTTGACGATATCCGATTTGCCCGGCGAGATAACAAAGCAGATCTTATCGACACCAGCGCCTATCATCCGCTCGATGAGATACTCGCTGATCGCGCGCGGCCGCTCCTGCGCGCCCGCGCACATCGGTCCCTAACGGTAACAGTTCCTTCGAGAACGCGAGTGGCTGAATACGCGTGCCCATTCCAGCTGCCGGTATGATTCCCCACATAACGTCTATGCCCTCCTGTGCGCCTGCAAGCCCGCTCGGAACGCTCTTCGCATCTCCGCTCGCCTTCGATCAGGTCGATCAGATCGCCGCGCCCGAATCTCCGCCGTATGACACTGCCAGCGTTCGTTCGCGGGCGCGCTCTCCGAATATCGCCGGAAGGTTCACCGGATCTCGACTGCAATAGACGAAGCGTGTCCTCTCTGGACGTGGCGCAATCAGGATCTCCTCGCCAGGACGCGAAAAATTCATCCAAACCTATGCCACCAATCACTCACCACCGCCGTACCGCAAGCCGCCGCCTCAAACAGACGCCCGGAGGGACAATAGCCCATCGCCGGCCATCGCGCCTCTGGTGATGTTCAGAGTCAATGGGCTGGACGAATAGAATGCGCGATGCGCTCCGGCGCGACATGCTCGAAATATCGTAACGTTTTGTCGGCCAATGTGCTCGCGTCCGGGTACATGGCTCCGCCAACCACAAAGCTGCGGTATCGGGCTAAGCGCGCGCCGGCTTAAGCAACAGAGTTCCAAAGCCGCCTGACGATCGGCTGAATAGGTCCCAAGATACGAAAATCAGCCATGAACCGGACATCCGCGGCGACTGGGCTTGTACAGCATCCGCATCCACCCAGCCGTAAAGAGGCTCCGCACGGCGAGCACCTAATGTCTGCTTGCAATCGCGTAAGCGCCTCTCCGCCGGTATAGCTCAGCACCAGATCGAACTCGCGCAACCCAGAGAGCGGCAGGTACTGTATTCTTCTCGCCTTTCGTCAACCGCCCCAGAGTAACCGGCGTATCCATGTCATAGAACAACTTACGACGGCGTTTGCGGAAGAAAAAGAGATCTCGCTAGCGATCGCGCCGTCCGGGCAGTAGGACGTGATCATGGCGGCCTCGCGCGTTGGCGAGCAGCGCTGTTGCTAACGAGCGGACTTCTTGCAAATCGCGCGTACAGGTGGAGTTCTACGAAGGGGAAGCCGAACTGCATCCCGATGGGATGCGTAATATGGAACGTCCTTCTCGAAGAAATGAACGCGATGGCCTTGTTCGATGCAGCGCCCTGAATAGACCCTCGAAGCAACGAAGCATGGCCATTTCCCCAAGCCGAACTGATCGACAGCCCAAAGACGACAATTTCCATTCAGGAATCGACTTTCCCTACCGCTTTTCGCATTTGTAGAACATTTCAACGCTTACGTTTCCATTGAAATCGCGGAGTCCCGACAGCGGACAACTTAGGTGTTAGATCCCATTGGATCCGAATGATTTCGGAATTTGACTGCGTCACATCCGTTATGTAAGTGAAGATCAGATTGTTCGCAATCTTCTGCTGCAGCGTCACCCGCGCGCTCGGCTGCCCGCTGTTTCCGGCCACCGTCGGGTCGATTTTGAACTCACTCAATCCAAACACCCGCTGCACACGGCTGGCAAGCGGATTGGCGATCGCTTGGCCCAAGCACGGCAGACTCTCCCATCTGCGTGAATGATTGATTCGGCGGCATCGGCTGGTTGGCCGCTATGTTCGGATCGGCGGGCGTCGTATTCGTTGCCAGCAACTGGACGATCTGCTGAAAGGTTAGCGGTGGATCGGATCGATAAGTCAACTGAAGGTTATTGATGGGGCCCGCCACGCCCAAGGTCACATTCACTCCTTGCGCCAGCGTCTGAAGTGAGAAGTTCACGACCGGCTGGATGGAGGTGGCGCTGTAGAAGTTGACCGTTCCAGTATTTACTGTGTAAGTGTTCCCGAAGAACTCCAGTTGTCCCTCGGTTACCGTAACGCGCCCAAGGATCCCGGGAGTGGCAGCCGTTCCGCGGATTGTCAGGTTCGCCTGCATGTTCAGCTTGTCTGCATATGTTGTCATGACCCGCAGATCCGGTGCCGTCATCACATGTATGCTTAGGCGCATCCCGGTGAGGAACGCCGACGGTGCCGACGGAACCGATGGCGGTGTCGACGAAAAGCTGGACAATATCGATCCCGCATCTCCGGACGAGCCATAAGCAATGCGGTTCACCAAGACGTCGCCCGTTACGAGAGATCGGTTCGTATTGCCAACAAGCGTAATCGTCGCATTTGCCGTGGCACTGACGCCCGACTGCCGGAAGCGCACGCATTGGCTGGTCGCTTTGACGTCATACGTGACTGCCGTGCCTGTCCATCCCGCGAATCCGGAAACCGTGATCGTCCCGCCGCCACTCTGCCCAGTCAAGGCTGGATGATAGCGCCCGTACCCGTCAACAGAATCGTCCCATTACCGTTCGAGAGTCCGTTCGAGAAGTTAAGGTAGTTGATGTTCGCATTCTGCAGCTGCGCCTTTCCGTTTACCAAGGGCTGAGAGAACGAACCGTGAACGGCCGCGTCCAGCGTAATTGTGCCGCTTGAAAAGAAGTCCGGCTGCTCATCCTCTGCAGGAACCGAGGTCAAGGTTCGCGGACGCAGTGATGTTCATCGGCGACTTGTTGTCTTTCAGATCGACTGCTCCCGCCACGTCGACTTTGGTGGCCGGCCCGCGCAGCTTAAACTGCTGAACATCTACCACTTGATTGCGATAGGTCAACGATACTGGCCCTTCATTCTCAACGGTAAGAGGCTTGCCAGTCGCACCGCCAGTTGCGGAGGGCGTTCCCGCGCTCGATATCGCTAATCGGTTCAAAGGTGAATTCGCCTGTAGACGCTTTCGGATCCAGCACTGGGCCCATTCGGCCGATGCGTTGCCCTCAACCAAAGCATCAAAAGCTGGGCTGTGGTCCGGCGCCCGGTCGACAAGAAGGGAGCGAGATTCGAGTACTTGATGTTGCTGAAGGTCAGTGACGCGCGCGTCGGATAATCCCCGATCAGCTGTGACTGGCCGGCGAGGTGAATATGACTTTTCGCCAGGTCGGAATCGAAGTGATAGTTCAAATTCGATCCGCTTGTGTTCGCGACCAAGTCGGCGCGCCCCAGGTCCCGATGCTGCAGTCTGCAGCTCGTTCGTAGTCACGTTCGCATTCAAGCGCGAAACCTGCACTGCTGTCTTTCCGTTCACATCGGTCGCTTTCGCAGCGACATCCAGCGCAAGCCGCACAGTTCCCGCGAGTGTCGGCTCGGCCGCATGCAGGTGCTCCACCTTTGCGAGGTCCATTTCCGTGCTGGTCACATCGAGAGTTGAGGTTCCCGGCCATGAGGTCATCCGCTGGATGCTGAAACGATGCCTTTCACCTGTACCGAACCTGCAGGAATATCAAGGCGATCGAAGGTATATTGACCGGCGTATTCGAGTAAGTAATGACCGAACCGGCAAGCCGGTCCACTGGGTTCCTCATACACTAGCCGCGCATAAACGAGAACGATAGGTCGGCATTCGGCGCCTTGACCGTCCCGTTTACGTGTCCGTTTGCGCGTAAGCGTGCCGCGAACAGGCACGCTGCTCTCCTCCGGCAGTCTTCAGTACCTTTCGAAACACCTAAGTCGCGATCGAGAAACTCGCAATTGTCGGATAATCCGTCGCCAGATGAGTTTGTCCGTTCGCATTGAATATCTGAACCTGCGAAGTCGGAGGTCAGCATGATACGTACACCGTCCGGTTCTGCGTCTGTGCGGTCAGCGTAAGGTCACCAGCCGCCTGATTCTGCACCCGCAAGTATTCGGGCCGAGACGTCTGCCTGAACGTTCGACACGATCGAACCTTCTCGCCCTTCGTTTCTTTCTCGATACTGGCGGCGAGGTTAGCATTGATCCGGACGATCCCCGCCGCTCCCGGGCTGCTTTTGCTGCAACGATCTTCACTGCTCAGATCCAGCGGTGTAGGAGTCGACACGTTGACACAGCAGCCCCGCTCAGGAAACGAGTCTTGCGGATGCTGGTATGTGCCGGTCACGTCGACCGTTCCGGCGGTTGACGCAATTTCGAGCGGCTGCAGCGTGATCAAGACGATCCGCCAGAGTCACGTTCGCATACACGCGGTTGAAACGGCTGATCGTAAGCTATCCCGTTGTTTACCTGCAATACGGCCGATCCCAGCGGATCCCGTAAGTGCCGTCGATATGCAGTCCGCGCGAGACATCCCCGGTTACCGGCATGATTCTCGCCCGCAAGACTCAGCAATTGCGGTACTGTTCCATTCTTGAAGAGAAACATTCGCGGCTCAGCGGTGAACTCGGAACTGGCGACCACTTCCGCAGCCCGATTCCCGAAATCGAAAGTCGCCTTCAGGTTCCGCTCGCGAGAACGCCATTCTGTACTCGTGCCATCGACGGGTTGGCCGTTGAGATCCAACGCAAGCAGATCGAATGGATGCTGTTGCGCGTGAAGTGGTCCACCGCGGCGTGCGCGGTAATCTGCGGGCTACTGAGGCTTCCGACGATGTCTGCGTCCAGCCATGCGCTTCGCCTGCCTATTAACGCTACCGGCAAGCTTGTCTCGGCCTGCTTCGCGCCGAAGTTCGCCGCCGGCAGGAAGTCATTCAGATTTCGCGAAACCAGACTGAGCTTTCAAATCCTTGTTGAGGGCGCCGTTGACGCGTCAAGCTCGAGTGCGGCAGGGTCAGATCGCAGTTCAGCAGATCAACCGTGTCTCGGGCTCCTGAATAGTTTGCGTTGATATGGCCGCTGATCGGAACACCACGATGCCCGGGCGCAATCGTCAAGCGCGCTTCGGCTGAGTATCCAGTCGTGCCCTTGGCGTTTAGATTGCCGCCCGCGCGCAAGGACCCGCTGATAACGCCATCGTAGCCCAAATGCTTGCCGGTCGCTACGCCTGCGAGCAGCGGAATTGAGAAGTTGCGCAGATTCCCTTCCACGCTGAGTTGTGCCATCTTCTCGACAAACATTTTGGCGTGCAGCGTTCCGCCCAACGCGCCCAGCTTAAATCCATCGAGGCTGATAAGGTACGGATCCGCGTGGAACGGCGTGTACAGCTGCACGTCGGCCAGGTGGGTCGTTCCTTGTGAAACTGAAAGGTTACGGCTGTTGACGGTGCCGTTCACGTTGTAGTTATTATTCGCATCCAGCCGCGCAGACCCGTTCAGAACAAGTATGCGCCACCTGCCTTGGGCGAACTGACGCCGACCAATGGTTCCAATTGCGCCAGCGCCAGAGTCCCATTAAATTCGGCCGCCGCATTCGGATTGTTGGGTGCTCTGCACAGTGCCTGCAAGCTGGAAGTCGTTGCGCCCGAGCCAAGATGCGCTGTGTCTACCCGAAAATCGTTCGTCCTTCTGATTCATGTGGACTGCCGCTTCAGCACTCAGCGTCTTCGGCGCGCCCGCGGCCTCGGGATGAATTGGACAAGTCCAAGCTGCGCGCCAACTCCTTCAGTTGCAGGTCGGCGTTCAGCTTCGCGTTGATGATTTTCTGATTTGCTCCCTCCAGCGAAGCGTTCAGCACCACCTTCGACTGATTGGTGGATAAGCTGGCGTTGGTAACCCGCAACGCGGTGCTTTCGATCGTGACGGGAATGTTGACGTGCCATACCAAAGGTGGCCGATTTCCAGACCGGACGCGATGAGCGGGATCGAAGGCAAGGCTCCCTTGGTATCCCGGCAGTAACGAGCTGTAATTGATGAGCACTCGCAGGTTATCGCCGTGCGCCTGAAATTGAGACGATTGCTGGTTGTATTGGATGATGCCTTGATACAGATTGAATTGGCCGATCTTCAAGATCGACGACCGTTTTCAGCGGATTGCCGTTGCTCGATTTGGAAGGATTCTTCGGCTCCGGGA
Organism: uncultured Acidobacteriaceae bacterium; assembly: GCA_963795905.1. GTDB lineage: Bacteria > Acidobacteriota > Terriglobia > Bryobacterales > Bryobacteraceae > Bog-105. The sequence continues at coordinate 246,154 of CAWCJG010000011.1, forward strand.
TATTCGTTTTTCCGTCTGGGTAGCTGATGAGGTCGACTTGGGGCTGTTGAATGCCGAGATACGAGAGGTCGATCAGATGGGCGATTCCGGAAAACAGTCTCAGGTGCAATTCCAGCAAATGAGCCCGCAATAGCGGGGCTACGTTCTGGGGCTCCGTTCCATGCAGGACGAAATCGTAGATTTTGATTGTCAGATGGTTCATCTCGACATCGAACCGGCCGATATCGACCTTTCCGCCGGTGGAGTTTTCCGCGACTGAGACGATTTTGTTCTTTACGTAATCGGCAAACCAGGAACTTTGCAGGATCGCATAAGACGCGATGCCGACCACGATGACCAGCCCGGCAATGGATGCGCCGGTAATTCCGAGGATTTTTTTCGCGCGAGGCGTCATTGCAAAGAGTCCTCCATGTATTTGATTTGGGCTTCTTCTTCTGGTTATCCAGCCAGGAGAAAAAGATCTGATTCTCCTTCTGTCCGGACAACAGATTCTGGACATCGAGACGCAATTGTGAAGGCGTCGGCGCCCGGATGCTGCTGACTTCAATTCGGCCTGGTGTTCTTTGATGTACTCGTCGATCTGCTCGTCAGGAATGTAGGCGGCGGGCTTGAAACGGGCGTCGATAAACTGCCAGCACTGTCAACTGCCACTGAAGATGCATCTGCAGATCGGCTTCGGTGAGTCCATAACGCGTGAGCGCAGCATCCATCCCTGCCTGGGATTTGAATTTATCGCGCGCAAGCGAGGCCATATCGTTTTGCGCTTGCTGGAGTGTGGCTGTCGAATAGTCGCCCACGCGGATTTCACGCCGGATGAAGACCTGATCGATCAGGCGCTGCGGCCGCCTTCTTGCGCGCCTCGGGATCAAGATTCAGCGGATCGCCGTTGAGGAAGTCCGTCAACCGGAGGTCGCGCGCAATGTCGCTGTCCTTGATGATCGAGTTATTCACCACAATCGCGATCCGATCGATTACGACGGACTGGGCCGAAGCGGCAAGCAAAGGGCGAAGAATAGAGTCCGTCAGCCGCATCAGAACATCTGCCCAATCGAGAAGAAGAAATTAAAGTGCGATAGCTGCTGCGCGCCCGGCGTGCAGTATTTAACGCGGTCTGCCGCCGACACATTGACGGCGCTGCTGCAATAGTAGACAAGCTGCTGTACCGTTTCGCTTGTGCTGTAACCCTGGAAACTCAGCGGATTCAATGCATACGAGAAGTCAACTCGAATAGGACCGACTGGCGTGTTATAACGGATGCCGAAGCCAGGCGCCTGCACCGCGTAGTTGAAATTCTGATACACCGTTTTCGGACCACTCGGTCCCTGAATCACCTGACTGGGCTGGCGGTAGGCAAAGGACATGTCGCTGAAATTCGTGTAGACATTGCCCATGTCTTCGAACGCAACCCCGGTGATATTCGGACCGAACAATGGAAACCGCAGTTCAACCGTATTAAAGAAAAGGGCATTGCCGCCAATCGGGAAGCCTGTGGCGGTAGTAGCTGGCCCAGAGGGCGAAGGCAATTCGTTTGCCGTACCGATATCGCGCGGGCCGGCCTGATTGTCTCCGAAGCCTCGCATCGATGTGCTGCCGCCGCCGAAGAATCTTTCCGGCAACGGAATGTAGTCGAAGCTGCTAATCCCATTGAGACTTCCAAACGGGCGAATCACTCCAAACTCCGTTTGCCGGGCCAGGGTGATGTTGCGGCCAAGTGGAGTATAGGTGGCATTGCGGGCGAGCAGACGAACAAAGCTGCGCTGCGATCCGAAAAACCCGCCGGCGATACCGGTATCGACCGTATTCCAATAACCGCGGTGCGCGTTGCCCGGATTGTCGCGATGGTCCTGAATGAAACTTCCCGAAAGAATGCCGATACGAACGGGCTGCAGGAGGGCGGGAATGATGAGCGCCGGAATGTTTACGTTGGACGTGCTGACGCGCCGGTAATCGAAGCGCAAGGCGAGCGTCGAGGCGCGGGTGAAGCGCTGCGATGTCGCGATGGACGCCTGCTCCGTGCGCGAGGTGAAGGTCTGCACGTTTTGCGTCGTGTCATACAGCGCGGAGAAAGTGACGGTCCGATTCAACGATCCAAGGAAGCGTGGAACAATGTAGTTGAGCGACTCGCGTTGCTCCAGAGTAGAGTAGCGCGTCTGTAAAGAAATCGTCTGGCCGCGGCCGAGGAAATTGATCCGGTTTACATTGAAGGAGACCATCGGCGAGATGCCCTTCGCGCCGCCGGCCTGGCTCAGATTACTAGTCGTTTGTCCGAACTGGCCAACCAGCAGACCAAGTCCGACTTCGAACGAGTAGCGCACTGCCTCATCGAAGTCATAGACGACGTATTTATAAGCGGTGCGTCCGTCAGGATTTTGGAGTCCGCTATTCACGGTCGCGAACATGCCCAGATCCGATAGCTGGCGAGCAATATCGTTGACCTTCGGCATCGAGAGGGGTTCGCCCTCGGTGAGGTCCATGTCGCGCAGCACCACAGACGGTTTCGTACGATCGAGTCCGGTCAGGATGACACCGCGCACGAACTCCTGCGGGCCTTCAGTGATGTAGTACGTCAAGTTGACCAGATTCGGGGCGCTCCCCTGCACCCATTTGTACGCAAAACCGGCGTGCAGGAAGCCATGTTCGTAATACCACTCAAGAATGCGGTTCCGATCGGACGCAACATTGACATCCGAGTACGGCTGGCCTTCGACGGAATAGAACTGGTTGCGGATCGGCTCCAGGTCCAGCCGCAGGTTACCCACGATGTTCAGCTTTTCCACGCGCCATTGCGGGCCCTCCTGTATGTGGAACGTGACGCCAATCTCATTTGGTTTGCCTTTGTAATTTGCCTGAACTGCCGAGGTGACCTGCACGTTGCGGAACCCGTTCGCCTGGTACAGGCTTGTGATGGCGGCCTCGTCATCGCTGCGGAATTTCTCGCTGTAGCGGCCGTATCGGAGCACAAGAGACGAGGTTTGGAGGAACATGCGCTCGCGCAGAGTGTCGTAGGAGAAATAGTTGCTGCCGGTTATCTCCACGTCGGCTAGCTTCTGGCGCGTTCCGAGCGAGATGTCATAGTCGATTTCCTCGCGGTCCTTTTGGACTGGCTGTTTCTTGAAATCTACATGGACATCGGGATAGCCACGCGACTGGAAATAGTCGGTGATGTTCTTTACACCCTCTGTGAGGAGGTCGTTATCAACGGATCCCTCCTCATAAACGGGCACCATGTTCTGGATCTTTTTCTTCGAGACCTTGGCTTCGCGAACCTTTATGTCGATCTTCGGACCGGCATTGATGTCGAGGACCGGCTTGGCCCGATTCGTCTTGGCATCGTAGTTGAGCGACTCAAGATCCACGTCGGCGGTCAGACGGCCCTCTTTCGCGTATTTCTTTGAGATCCCGTCAACGCCTTTGTCCGTGAGGTTTTCAGTAATCTGCCGCCACCAGTGGATCAACGGAATGCGCCAGCCGGTGGCGCGAATGATTGTTTCATCCGAAAGGTGGCGGTCGGCGCCCTTGATCTCCGGGGTTTCGTATTTGGCCCGTTTGCCCGAAGCCACATAGAAACGGATGGCCACTTCATTTGTTTTGGGATCGAGGATCGTGCTACTCCCAACCTGCGCTGTGTAAAGGCCGTTACTGTGCATCACGTCGAGAATGCTTTTCTTGGCGGCTTCGAGGTCCTCGGGATCGAATTTCTGGCCAAGCGCAAGTTGTGAGTCGCTGATGATGACGCCGCGATCGGGTGGGTCGATGATCTTACCGACAGCTCCAACGTGTCCGATGAATTGGCGCGCAACCGTTGTGAACGTAAGGCGGACACCATCGCCGGACGAGACTGCCTCGACCTGCACGTCATCGTAGAGGCCGCTGGCCCAGAGGCGATCGATCGTGGCCGCGACCTTCGGCAATTCAAGCGGTTTACCAATTTCGACCAGCTGATCATTCACCAGGTCTCGCGGGTCGATCGGCTGTTGCGCCGGCTGGTAATCGATCGCGATGACCGTTTTTCCCTGGAACTGCTCCTGACCGAACGCCAAAGGAAGGCTCACCGTCGTCAAGACGAGGATCGCGAAAATGTGACGGCGTGATGTGTTTCTCATTTGTCTCGAATGCCGGCTACGTCGAACCGGGTGGAACCGCATCAACCTCGTAGGTACACCTGCTGACGCACTGTGGATGCCTGTACAAACGTCGCCGTTACAAGTGTTGCAACCAGGGCGGCGGCGCAATCAAACTATCGCAATGGGCTGGCGGGACATTAAAGCAATGGCAACCGAGACGTATAACGGCTGGAGCGATTACAACGCGCCCCGTCTAGGGGCCGCGCTGGCTTACTATTCACTGCTCTCGATCGCGCCGCTGACCATCCTGGTCGTTGCAATTTGCGGGTTGGTGTTCCGGCACTCGGCGGAACAGGAAGTCCTTCAACAGACCGAGCAATATGTCGGCCCCGGGGGGGCCGCGACGTTGCAGATGCTGCTTACAAACGCCCACCATCCGAAAACCGGAATTCTGGCAACCATCATCGCTATTGCAACTCTCCTCTTTGGGGCCTCCGGCGTGTTCACCGAGCTGCAATCGGCCATGAATGCGATCTGGCAGGCGAACACCACAAAGGTCGGAGGAATCAAGGCCATTGTTAAGCAGCGGCTGGGGTCATTCCTGATGGTGCTGTGCCTTGGGCTGCTGCTGCTCGTATCACTACTGGCGACGACAGCCATGGCGATCATGCAGCAGTTTGCGAGCGGCTATGTCCGCTTCCCAGCCTTCACGACAGAGGCAATCAATCTGGTCTCATCCTTCGCGCTGCTGGTGGTCTTCTTCGGGTTAATTTACAAATTCGTCCCGGACGTGCCGATCCAATGGCGCGATGTGTGGGTTGGAGCCGCCGTAACGGCCCTGCTGTTCGTCATCGGAAAGTCGCTGCTGGCCCTGTATTTCGAAACGGCGGCGGTAGGGTCCACTTACGGTGCGGCGGGTTCGGTTGTGGCGCTTGTCGTTTGGGTGTATTACTCAGCACAGATCTTCTTTTTCGGCGCGGTGTTTACCCGTATTTTTGCGCAACGTTTTGGCTCCCGGAAAGAAAATCGCACGCCTTTGAAGGCGAAAGGGCAATCGGCATGAAAGCAAACCCGCACCGCCTCCGGTGCACGCCTGAAGCAGGGCGGCCGCCGTGAATGCAGACCCCGCGATTTCGCTTGTTTTCTGCGGTAAGCTGGTATTTCCCTCCTTAGATTTAGTTCCCATGATTTCAGTCAGCAATATCAGCATGCGCTACGGCGGCAAGATTCTGTTTGAGGACGTCACGACGGCGTTCCTCCCCGGGCGCCGCTATGGTCTTACCGGTCCGAATGGCGCCGGCAAATCGACTTTTATGAAGCTCCTGTCGGGCGAGCTCGATCCGCAAAAGGGCTCTGTGGTGCGTCCGAAAAAACTGGGCGTTTTGAAGCAGGACCAGTTCGCGTTCGACCAGTTCCGGGTCATCGACACGGTGATCATGGGCAACGCGCCTTTGTGGGCCGCTCTCGAAGAGCGCGAAGCGTTGTATGCGAAGCCGGAGTTGACGGACGAAGACGGGATGCGTCTGGGCGAGCTTGAAGGCGTGGTCGCGGAAGAAGACGGCTACTCGGCGGAGAGCAATGCGGCAACGCTGCTCGATGGATTGGATATTCCCGAGCCATTGCACGAGCGCAAGATGAGCGAACTGCAGGGCGGCCAGAAGGTGCGAATCCTGTTGGCGCAGGCGCTGTTCGGAAATCCGGCGGCTTTGCTGCTCGATGAGCCCACGAACTACCTTGACCTGGAGTCGATCCACTGGCTGCAGAACTTTCTGACGCACTATGAAGGAACGCTGATTGTGATCTCGCACGATCGACACTTTCTTAACAGCGTTTCGACCCATACGGCGGATATCGATTACCAAACGATCATCACGTATCCGGGCGGATACGACGATATGGTGTTGCAGAAGACGCAGGTACGCTCGCGGATCGAGTCCGAGAATGCGCAGCGTGAGAAGAAGATCGCGCAGTTGAACGAGTTTATCGCCCGCTTCAGCGCCGGTACGCGAGCCAGCCAGGTGACGTCTCGAAAGAAAGAAGTGGAACGGCTGCAGACGACGGAACTGGCGCGCTCGAATATCCAACGCCCGTTCCTCCGGTTCGAGATGAAACGGCCATCGGGGCGGCATGTGCTCGAGTTCAAGGACGTGAACAAGAGTTATGACGACGTGCACGTCATCCGAAACTTCACGGCAAATGTGCAGCGGGGCGAGAAAATCGCGCTCGCCGGACGGAACGGAGCCGGTAAGACGACGCTCTTGAAGGCGCTGCTCGTGGGTGCACCGGGCGTGGATGAGAAGGACCTGGGGCGGGACTCCGGAACGGTCACCTGGGGGCACGAGGCGCAGATCGGATATTTTGCGCAGGATCATCGGGCGAGCATTCCAAACGGAACGACCGCGGAGGAATGGCTGCACAACTGGGACCCGCAAGCCTCGCGCGAGGAGATTCGTGGATTGCTAGGGCAGATGCTGTTCAAAGGCGAAGAGGGAATGAAGCCTACCGCAGCCTTGTCGGGAGGCGAAGCCGCGCGGCTGATGTTCTGCAAGCTGATGCTCCAGAAGCCGAACATTCTGGTGTTTGACGAGCCTACGAACCATCTTGATCTCGAATCTATTAATGCGTTGAACATCGCGCTGCAGAAGTTTGACGGGACCGTGCTGCTGGTCACACATGATCAGGACCTCATTGAAGAAGTCGCTACACGGATCTGGAACTTCCACGGCGAAGGGATCGAAGACTTCCTCGGAAGTTACGAAGAGTATTCGGCAGGCGCTCGGGCTTAGTTTTCGCTGCCGGCGTGTAGGCAGGCCCTGCCCCACATCGGTAGGTTAACTTACTTGGGCTTGTGTTGATGGGAGCGCAGGTAGTCGAGCAGGACGACTGCGTTGTTGTGCTCGGTGTCTCGTGCGCCGAACAGAAGAGTCACCGAATGCTTACGCGCGGCTTCGAGTACGGGACGCCACGCCTCCGGCTTGGCATCGAGTTCGCGGGCGTAGTCACGACGGAACTCATCCCACAGCGCAGGTTCGTGGTGAAACCGGCGGCGCAGATCGGCGCTGGGTGCGACTTCCTTTATCCAGCCATCGAGGCGCAGCCCTTGTTTGGTCAGACCGCGCGGCCAAAGGGCATCGACGAGGTATCGGAGGCCGTCTTCGCTGGCGGGAGGATCATAGGCTCGCTTGAGCTTGAGCATCCGTTGACCATGATCGCTCGATCTTGATCAGCCTGTCCGTCTGAAGGAACGAACCCAGCGCTAACCGCCGGGCGACGGCAACCGCGAGGCCGAGCCACGGTTCTCGTAGAAGAAAACTCTGTGAAAATCGAATTCCAGCGTTCTTCTCTCAATTCCTCGTTTAAAAAATGATCCGGCCACCACTGCCCCGTCCGGTAACTTCGCTATCTTTTCGAAGAGCATGAAAACAATACCCATCCGTTCCGAGGTTAGGTCCAGGTTATACCGGATTGCGAAATCTGTGATCGTGAACGGGGCATCCGTGCTTTTGACCCAGCCGTATCGTGACGAGCGAAAGGTCGAAACTCCGGTGAAATCGAAAGCCTCAGCAGCTAGATCCGGGGTGCCCGGGACGAGTATTTCATCGTCGTCGACATAACAACCATTCCGCGGGGAGTTTTTGCCTGCCACAACTTTATTAAACATTCGGCTCGGATTACTCAAGTCGCCCTCCCTCGCCGCTAGAGCAGAAGGTTCGCGTAAACGCTAAAGCCCACCGTTATGACCACGACCGCGAGCGTAGCCCATTCTCGCGCCGACGTACGACCGCGAGTGAAGATCATACAGGGTGCTGCGACGAGCCAAATAGACAGCAACCCCGTGTCGATTTGAAATAGGAAGACGAGCGGGAACAACACCTGGATGGCCGACCACACGTCGACTACGGCCGATAAAACGCACAAACAAAACAGTAACTGGCACACGATCGCAGCCCAGAAGATGGGTCTACGCCCGAAGCTGTGTATTTGCCTCATGATTGCAGCCATACGTCCTGAATAGGCAGGCACGGGTATCTTTGCGCCGGCGGGCGAGACACGTCACATGCACCCGCAGAGCGCGTGGCGGGCATAACCCGGACTTACTCGACAACGTTTGCCGGTCGGCAGGCCGTGATCGTAATGCCCGCGGCGTCCGCTCTGCGGAGCATCTCGTCGCGGTCGAGCAGTAATGTCCGGCCAGCGTCCAGTGCGAGGGCAGTGGTGTTGGTCTCAATCATCGTCTCAATGGTCGTCAGGCCGGCTACCGGAACATCGAATAATAAGTGCGCGCGCCCGTGCGACGCTTTGACGAGACGCAGCGGGCGGCCGTTTACCAGGCTGGCCGCACGGCGGAGCATTGCGTCGGTGCCTTCCATCGCTTCGGCGGCTACGCATGCTTTTTCGCTGATCGCGACGCTTTGGCCGATGTCAGCAGTCGCGAGAATGGATGCCAGTTTGCGGCCGTAACGGATGTCGGTCTCTTCCTCTTTCGTTGGCTTGCGTCGGGTGAGCACTCCTTCGGCCGCAAGCAACGGTTTCAGGAGACGCGTCGAGTCTACCAGCTCGATCCCCTCTTCTGCCAGGACTTGCTGAATGCCGCCAATGAGAGCCGCCGTGTTCTTGTGCTTCAGCGAGGCGAACAGTTTTACCAGGCGCCAGTCGGGTTTGATGTCGGAGAAGATACTGACGTGTTTCACCTGGCCGGTCATCATCACTTGCTGGACGCGCTCGCGCTTGAAGATGTCGATAAGCTTACCGAGTTGTCCGATGTTGACCCAGTGCATCGAAGAAGCCAGCCGGCTCAGATCGGGAGACGCTTCGTTCTCGATGGCGACCACGACGATTTCAAGTCCTTCTCTATGGGCGGTCTCAAGCGCGAGCATGGGGAACCGGCCGTTCCCGGCGATCATGCCGAAGCGTTGCGAGGTCACTTGACGAAACCGTGGCGGGAGGACTGGATAAAGTCGAGCACCTGACGCACCTCGCCGGTAAGGGGAACTTCTTCCTCGATCTTGGCGATCGCTTGTGAGGTGTTGAGGCCGGCACGGGTGAGCAGGCGGAACGCGGTTTGCAGCGGCTCTATGGCTTCCGGCGTGTAGCCGCGGCGTTCGAGGCCGACCCGATTGGCTCCGTAGACGTGGGCTTCGTGCGCGGATGCGGTAGTCGAGAAGGGCAGTACATCCTGCTTGATGACGCTGTAGCTGCCGATGATGGAGTGAGCCCCGATGCGAACGAACTGGTGGATGGCCGAGAGGCCGCCGATGTTCACATAGTCTTCGACAATCACATGGCCCGCGAAGGTGACGGCATTGGCGGTTATCGTGTGATTGCCGATGCGCACGTCGTGGGCGACATGAACGTAAGCCATCACAAGATTGTCGTCGCCAATCGAAGTCAGCATGCCGCCGCCTTGCGTGCCGCGGTGAATGGTGACGCACTCGCGGATGGAATTGCGATGACCGATGACAGTTTCAGAGGCCTCGCCGCGATACTTCTTGTCCTGGGGTGCGACGCCGCAGGTGGAGTACGGGAAGAAGACGTTGTCTTCGCCGATGGTAAGTTTGCCTTCCAGGAACACGTGCGCCATCAGGCGAGTGCGCGGGCCAACGGAAACGCCGGAACCGACGATGCAGTAGGGACCGATTTCGGCATCGGCAGCGATCTCGGCCTGGGCGTCGATGAGCGCAGTGGGATGAATCGCCATGGAACAGCTAGGCGGTGGGTTGCGTGTCGCCGAATTTGATGTCGGTCAATTTGCACATGACGGTCGCCTCGGCAACCACCTGACCATCCACGGTCGCGACGCCTTTCATCCTGGCGACGGTCGATTTCAGGCGGTCGATTTTCATTTCGATACGCAACTGATCACCGGGCGTGACGGGCTTGCGGAATTTGGCTTCTTCGACGGAAGCCAGGAACATGATTTTGCCGCGTGTTTGTGGAGCGATGCTGCCGACGAGTATGCCCCCAACCTGCGCCATGGCTTCAATGATCATGACGCCAGGCATGACGGGATAGCCCGGGAAGTGACCCGTAAACTGAGGTTCGTTGGCGGTGATGTTCTTGATTCCGACGATCGAGTCGCTGCCAATTTCGATGATCCGGTCCACCATGAGCATGGGATAGCGGTGAGGCAGCATTTCCAGGATGTTCTGGATATCGACTGGCGGCATGGAACCCATATGATAACAACCAGATGAATCGCCTTTTATCGTATGGGCGCAGCGTAACGGAGGACGTGATTCGGCTGACGCGGCGGCTAGTCGAGTGCGAATCCCCGAGCGATTCCCCGGAGCATGTGAACCGGTTGGTGGATCTGCTGACACAAAGTGCGCGAGGATTCGCGGAGGCCGAACGGGTGAGCGGCGGCACGTACGGCGATCATTTGCTGCTGCGTTTTGGCGCCGGCTTGCCGGGGCGGCCGATCCTGTGTCTAGGGCACGCGGATACGGTCTGGCCCGCGGGCACGTTGGACAAGATGCCCTTCCGGATAGAAGACGGCCGGATGTGGGGTCCGGGCGTGCTGGATATGAAGGCCGGAATCGCGATGCTGCTGTTTGCGGTGAAAGCGGTGGAGTTGCGCCTGCCGGTGACGCTGCTGGTGGTGTCCGATGAGGAGATCGGCAGTCCGAGTTCGCGTCCTTTGACGGAGGCGCTGGCAAGGGAGAGCGAGTGCGTCCTGGTCTTGGAGCCCGGAACCGGATTATCGGGGAAGTTAAAGACGGCTCGTAAAGGTGTGGGCAGGTATGTCGTCCGTGCTCGCGGGCGGGCGGCACATGCCGGGCTCGATTTTGAGAACGGAGCGAACGCGATTGTCGAACTGGCGCGGCAGATCGAGCGGATCGCCGCCATGTCTGATGCGGGCCGGGGCGTGACGGTGAATCCGGGAGTCATTCGCGGCGGAACGCGTAGTAATGTCGTGCCGGAGATGTCGGAAATCGAGGTGGACGTCCGGGTACCCTCCACGAGTGAGGCTGAGCGGATCGACCAGGTGATACGGGCACTGCGGGCCGTCGATACTCGGTGCGTACTATCGGTCGATGGCGGGATGAACCGGCCCCCAATGGAGCGGACAGAGGCTATTGCCAACTTATTCGCGAGAGCACGCGCTGTGGCGACAGAGTTCGGTGTGGCGCTTGAGGAATCAGCGAGCGGCGGCGGGTCCGACGGCAGTTTCACCGCGGCGCTCGGTGTACCGACGCTCGACGGACTGGGCGCCGTGGGCGAGGGTGCCCATGCGGTGCATGAGAGTGTGTTGATCGGCCGGGTTGCGGATCGGATTGCTTTGCTTGCGGGGCTGATCGCGTCCTTCGCGTGACGGGGTTGCGGACGCTCAAGGCAGTACTTCTCGGCCGAAAGGTTCTATAGCAAATCTGCTTGGATCCTGCTTATACTGAAAGACCATTAGGATCTTTGTGACTCGTTCCATTCATCAGATATGTCGCAGTTTGCTCGGTTTGTGTGTGGCCGTTGCGCCCCTGTTAGCGGTTGACTTTCCGCTCTCACCCGGTGATTTGAGTTTGCAAAAGGGGAAGGTGGACCCCAATGCGGATGCCGAGTGCATGCTATGGGACATTCGCGTCAACAACGAAGCGTTAAATGGCGGGCAGGACACGCTGACCACGTTCACGTATTTCGTCCGGATCAAGATTTTCACCGACGGAGGCGTGAAGAAGTACGGGACAGTGGATTTGCCTTATGGGCAAAAAGAGCGGGTCGCCGATGTCACGGGGCGGACTATCGAGCCGGATGGGTCAATGATTGAGCTGCAGAAGGACGCGATCTTTTCCCACACGCTCGAGAAACTGCACCGCAGGAAGACGGAGGCGATTTCCTTCGCTATGCCGGGAGTGAAGCCGGGCGCAATCATCGAGTACCGCTACAAGGTCTACGAAGACACCATCTGGGACTACGTTCCACTTCCGGCGCAAATGGAAATTCCGGTCGAGAGGGTCGTCTACCACGTGAAGCCGCTCGATACGTACTACACGTCATATCGAATGGGCATGCGCTCATTCCGGATCAACGTGCCGGATCCTAAGCCGGAGCAGAGCGGGTTCAGCGTGACGAGCGCCGAAAACATTCCGGCCTTTCATCCGGAGGAGGACGCGCCGCCAGATCGCGAAATCCAGCCCTGGGTCCTGATCTATTACACCGAAAACATCAAAGAGGATGCGGATCACTTCTGGAAGCACAAAGGGAAGGAGCTTTACCAGGGGTACAGCAAAGATGTGAAGGTAAATGGCGATGTGAAACAGATCGCCGAGCAGGTGACAAACGGCGCCAAGACGGATGACGAGAAGCTGGCGAACATTTATTACTACTGCCAGAAGCACATCAAAAACGTGTACGGACGGGATGTATCGGATGCGGAGCGCCAGGCGTTCAAGCCGAACAAGAATACGATCGATACGCTGAAGCGCAGCGAAGGCACGGCATACGACATCACGACGGCTTTCATTGCACTGGCTGAGGCAGCCGGATACGATGCACGTTTGGCTCGGCTTGCGGACCGCGAGTCCATGATATTTCGCAAAGAGTTCATGGTTCCGTTCTTTACTGTGCGGGACGCGGCTGTGAACGTGAACGGCAAGTGGCGATTCTATGATCCGGCGACTCCGTGGTTGGCGGCCGGGCAATTGCGTTGGCAGGAGCAAGGCGTAGAAGCGCTGTTACCAGACCCCAAGGACTCGGAATTTACGGTAGTCGCCGTCACGCCGGCTGAGGAGACGAATCGTAAGCAGGTAGCCCGAGTGACGCTGGACGAGCAAGGAGCCTTGGAAGGCGAACTTGAGGAGACGTTTACGGGCCAATTCGCCGCAGAATGGCGCGGTGAAAATATCGAGCACTCGGAAGCGGAGCGGAAGAAGCAGTTCGAGGAGGCAATCCATCTGCGTTTACCCGGCGCCGAGATCACGGATATCAAGCTCAGCGATCCGGCAGACGTAACCATTCCGGTAAAGGTGAGCTGCAAAGTGAAGATGGACGGGTTTGCGACGCGTACGGGCAAACGGCTGTTCTTTACGCCGGCCCTGTTCCAGATCAATGCACCTGCACGCTATTCCGAGACGACGCGGAAGTACGACCTGCTGTACAAGTTTCCCTGGAGCGAGACGGAGGACGTTAGCATTACATTCCCGGAAGGGTTTCAGCTCGATCACGCCGATCTGGCGCGGTCCGATTAGTTTCCTGCCGGTCGGTGAGTACCTTACGAAAGCAGTGCGGATGAATAACCGGCTGCTCTATCACAGGGAATTTACGTTTGGAAAGGGCCCGACCATTTACTTGCCTGGCGCGGCGTATCCGACGGTGAAGAAGATCTTCGACACGGTGCACGATAACGATGCACACATGTTGACGCTGAAGCAAGAGCCGGCAGTCGCGAAGACGGAGTAGCGCGCATATGGCCAGGCAATTGATCATCGCGCTTCTGTTTGGCGTTGCCGTTTTGCAAGCAGGGCAGGAGCAGGCGCCCGATTGGGTGCACGAGGCTTCCACGCGGACACTGCCTACCTACCCGCCGGAGGCGCATAGCGCGACTCTCATCCGCGAGACCCACATTACGGTTGAGCCCGATGGATCGACCGTCGAAGAAAGGCGCGGCGCCGTTCGCATTTTGACGACGGAAGGTAAAGACGAGGCTTATGCGTTCGTGCGGTATTACCGGAAAGTCACGAAGATCAGGGATTTCAAAGCCTGGCTGATTACACCCAACGGATCCACCAAGACATATGGCAAGAACGAGATTGCGGACGTTGGACTGCAGGCCGACTTCGAACTGTACGCGGACGAACGGGCCAAAGTGGTCGGGGCCGACAATGCGATACCCGGATCGACGTTCGCCTGGAGCGCCGAGGTAGAAGATCGTCCAAATGAGCCGCAGGAGGAATGGAGGTTTCAAGAGCGCGATCCTGTAATGTCCTCGCGGCTAGTGCTGACGCTGCCAACAGGATGGGAAGCGAAGGCGGTGACCTTCAATCATGAACCAATCGTTCCAATCGTAGATGGCAACACGTACACGTGGGAGCTGAAGAACCTCGACTACATCAAACGCGAGAAGCAATGTCCGGGCGAGACTTCCTTGGCTCCGTGGCTCGGTGTGACCTACTACGCGAAAGATAATTCAAAGGCGCCGCGCGAATGGAAAGACATCTCGGTGAGAGAGACTGCCCTCGACGAGCCGCAAACTACGACAAGCGACGCCATGGTGGCGGAAGTGAGACAACTCACGGCATCCAGCAAGGACGCGCTGGATCAGATTCGAGCTGTCGGCAGATTCGTTCAACAGTTGAAATATGTGGAGATCGCGACCAATCTGGCGCATGGAGGCGGTTCGCTGCCGCACCCGGCGGCGCAGGTGTTCGAGAAGCGCTACGGAGATTGCAAGGACAAGGCCAATCTGATGCGGACCATGCTGCGGCAAATTGGTGTCCCGTCGTTCATGGTGGTGGTTTACTCCGGCGATCGGAACCATGTGCATCCACAGTGGGCGTCAGGGGAGCAGTTCAATCACATGATCCTGGCCATACAGGTTCCGGAGAGCGTTTCGCTGCCGGCCGTTATGAAGCACCCCGTGCTCGGCAATCTGCTGATCTTTGATCCCACGGACCCGTACATACCGCTTGGGCTGATTCCCGATTATGAACAGAGCAGCTACGGGTTGCTGCTGGCGGGAGACAAAGGCGGGGCGATTCAATTACCGGTCGCGCCGCCGGAGGCGAATCGCACAGATCTGATTGTGGATGGAAGGTTAACCGGTGACGGCGCGCTGCAAGCGAATCTCGTGATGAAGAACCGGGCCGATGAAGCATCCGGATTGCGGTACTTGCGCGAGGAGAAACACGCAGAGTTCGAAAGCGAACTTCGCGCGTGGCTGCAGCGCAACGTGAAGCAGCTCGCAGATGCGAAGCTCGACGCTGCCGACACGTTCGATAAAGGGGAGTTAGACGTCCACTTCGATTTCACTGCGCCGCGGTACGCGCAATTGATGCAGGGCCGAATGCTGGTGTTCAAGCCGGCAATTGTGGAGCCGTACCATGCATTTCCCCTCCAGGCGGAGAAGCGTGTGCACCCGCTGGTGCTCGATTCCCAGGCGTATCACAAGGAAGTGCATGTGAAGCTGCCCGACGGGTTCAAGGTAGACGAGACGCCGGATGCGACTTCCTTCCATTCGAGTTTTGGCACATATTCGTCGGAATGCAAGGTCACCGGCGATGAGGTGGTGTTCACGGAGGATCTGAACATCACGGCGACTACCCTGCCGGCCGAGCAGTACAAGGAAGCACGGGATTTCTTTGGGCACGTGGTAGGGGCCGAACGTGAACCGATGGTCCTGGTTAAGAACTAAGCAAGCCCTCGGCGATTTCGGGACCGATGCCGTCGAAACCCGCTGCAACTTCAGCGGCGCGTCGCAGCGCGGCTTCGATGTTGGGGAGGATATTGTCGCACCCGATGTGATCCGTGAAGTCGGCCCGGTGGAGCAACTGAGCCGGTTGATCGCGGGCTCCACAGAGCAGGAGGGTGCGGCCGGATGCGCGGAGGCGGCGAGCGAATTCCTCCAGTGCGTGCAAGCCCGTGGCGTCGAGGGCCGTCATATTGCGCAATCGCACCACGACGACAGGCGGGAAGGCGCTGAGGTCGGCCGTGACCTCGCGGAGTTTTTCGGTGGTGCCGAAGAGGAACGGGCCATGGATGCGCAGGATCGTGACATACCAGGGCACCTGTTTGTCCTGAAGGATATGCGCCCGGCCGTCGTGAATGTATTTCTCGGTGACCGGCGCGACGGTAGTCGTCTGCGAAATACGGTAGATGTAGAGCAGCGCCGCGAGCAGCATGCCGACCTCGACAGCAACGGTCAAATCCGCCAATACGGTAAGCGCAAACGTAGCGGCCCAGACGGCGATGTCGGCTTTCGAGAGGCGGACGATGGAGCCGATTTCGCGCCATTCGCCCATGTTGTAAGCAACGACGAACAGCACAGCCGCAAGGGTTGCAAGCGGAACATAGCGCGCTAGGGGAGCGGCCATTACCAGGATCACGAGCAGCGTTAGAGCGTGCACTACGCCTGCAATCGGGCTCTTTGCGCCCGCGCGAATGTTGGTTGCGGTGCGAGCGATGGCTCCCGTTGCAGGGATGCCGCCGAAGAGAGGCGAAGCAAAGTTTGCGATGCCTTGCGCCACCAGTTCGACATTTGAGTTGTGGCGATAGCCGCTCATACCGTCGGCGACGACTGCCGATAGAAGGCTCTCCACAGCCGCAAGCAGCGCGACCGTCACGGCGGAGGGCAGCAGCGGCATCATCTGACTCGGCTGGAAGTGCGGCATAGAAAGCTTCGGGAGACCGAGCGGAATGCCGCCGAACTTGCTTCCGATGGTTTCGATGGGCAAGGACAAAAGCGCGGCAATGACGGTACAGGCGAGCATCGCAAGGATGGAACCGGGGACCCGTTTCGTCAGACGAGGCAGCAGCAGGATAACGGCTAGCGTCGCAAGGGAAATGGCGCAGGCGGTCCAATTGATTGTGCCGATATCGCGCATCAGGAGCGACATGCGAGGCAGAAATGCGCTGGGCACGGGGCCGGTTTTGAGGCCGAGGAAGTCCTTTACCTGAGTAGATGCGATCAGCAGGGCGATGCCGTTTGTGAAGCCGATGGTGACGGGTCTTGGAATAAATTTGACGGCAGTACCCAGGCGAGTAATGCCCATCAGCATAAGAATGACGCCCGCCATCATCGTGACGAGAGCGAGACCCGAGACGCCGAAACGAGAGACGATTCCCGCCACGATGACGACGAATGCGCCGGTGGGTCCGCCGATCTGCATGCGAGAACCACCTAGCGCGGAGATGACGCCGCCCGCGATGATTGCGGTATAAAGTCCAGCTTGGGGAGTCACCCCGGAAGCGATGCCAAAGGCCATCGCGAGCGGCAACGCGACCAATCCGACGGTGAGCCCCGCCAGAAGGTCTGCTCCCAAATCCTGCCGCGAGTACGTGCGCAACGCGTGCACGGACTCGGGGAGCCACTGATCGGAAAACTTCATTTGTGATTCTTTTCGAGCTTGTTGATGGCCTTGAGCGTAGCCATGACTTCGTTCAGATGGGCATGGAAATAGCGGCGCATGATGTCGAGGACCTCGATGATGAGCGGATCGCGCACGCTGTAGAAGACCTGGTTACCGGCTTTGCGGTTGACCACGATGTTTTTGGCTCGGAGAACCGCGAGGTGCTGGGAGGCGTTGGCCTGTTCGATGCCGAGCCGATCAATTAGTGTGCCGGCCGAGAGTTCGCCCTCGCGTAGCTGCTCGATGATGGCGATGCGGGTGGGATGGGCGAGCGCCTGGAAGAAATCGGCCTTGAACTGGCGGAGTGCGTCCTGCATTCTTGCGTATATTCGAGGATTCGAATATAGCATTATTTAGCAGCACTGCGCAAACCCGTTTGTCATTCGCCTGCACTTGAGGCAGAATCGCTGCATGCGTATTCGCTTCGCGAGCTGGCTGTGTGTCCTGTTGCTGCCGGGCTTTGCGCCGGCTCAGGAAAGGTCGCAGGCGCGATCGATGACCATCAGCCGCTTAGGGATCGTGGCGACCAGCCAGACACCGGCATCGCAGGCGGGGGCAGCCGTGCTCGCGCGCGGCGGGAACGCGGTGGATGCGGCCGTCGCAGCCAATGCGGTGCTGGGCGTTGTGGAGCCCATGATGAACGGAATCGGCGGCGATCTGTTCGCAATTGTGTATGAGGCGAAGACAAACAAGCTTTACGGTTTAAACGCCAGTGGCTGGAGTCCGGCGAAAGCGACGCTGGAACTGTATCGCGAGCATGCCAAGGACGGCAAGATTCCGATGGACAGTCCGTTGGCGGTCACGGTTCCAGGAGCGGTGGCGGGGTGGGATGCGCTTCATTCGAAGTTCGGGAAGCTGCCGCTCGCGGACGTGCTGGCTCCCGCGATCTACTTTGCGCATCACGGCGTGCCGGTGACCGAATTCGACGCGATGGTTTGGAAAAACGTGTTTGCAAAGCCGCAGCCGGGGCTAATGGAAACCTATATGCCCGGCGACAAAGTACCTCAAACCGGCGACGTGTTTCGGGATGAGGCGCTCGCGAGATCGCTGGAGGCCGTTGCACAACGTGGGCGGGACGGCTTTTATCGGGGACCGACGGCGGAGCGAATCGTCCAATTTCTGAACGGCAAAGGCAACCCGATGTCGTTGGCGGATCTCGAGGAGTTCCAGCCTGAATGGGTGCAACCGATCTCGACGACGTATCACGGTTGGCGCGTGTTCGAACTGCCACCGAATGGGCAGGGCATCGCGGCCTTATCGATGCTAAACATCATGGAGCAGTTTCCGCTGGCGCAGTACGGGCAAGATAGCGTCCAGGCTCTGCACGTGATGATTGAAACCAAGAAGCTGGCGTACGCGGATTTGCTGCACTATGTGGGCGATCCGCGCTTCAGCCCGATTCCGGTCGAGCAACTCTTATCGAAAGATCTGGCCGAGCGCCGGGCGAAGCTGATCGCCCCCGATAAAGCGCACTGCAGCGTGCTGCCGTCGGACTTGAGCGCGCGGCTGAACGCGATGGGACACGACACGACGTATTTGACGGTGGTCGATGGCGAGGGCAACATGGTTTCGCTGATTCAAAGCAACTACAGCGCGTTCGGAGCGAAGATCGTTGCGCCCGGCACTGGATTTGCGCTGCAGAATCGTGGAGCGCTGTTCACACTCCATGCAGGCGAACCGAACACGCTCGCGCCTCATAAGCGGCCGCTGCACACCATCATTCCCGCTTTCATGGAGAAGGGCGACGTGAAGATTTCGTTTGGAATTATGGGCGGGTTCAATCAGGCGCAGGCGCACGCTCAGTTTGTATCCGATGTGGTGGATTTTGGAATGAATATTCAGGCGGCGTTGGAAGCTCCGAGGTTCACAAAGCCGACGTTTGAGGGCTGCGATGTCGAGGTGGAATCGGGAATCCCACAAGCCGTGCGTGACGGGCTCACCAAGAAAGGTCATGAGCTCAAGGTGGTCGGGCGATTTTCGCAGGATATGGGACGCGGCAATGCGGTCATGTCAGACGGGCGGGGCGTCTTTTATGGCGCCTCGGATCCGCGTGGAGACGGAGAGGCGATCCCGGAGCCAGCCGATTATTGGGGAACCCGGTCGAAATGAGGAGCAAGGCAGGCCACTCGGATATCGTGCTGCGAAGTTTGGAGCGACCATTTACGCTGAGCTTGGTTCCATGCGCCGGGTATTGCGCCAAGGGCCGTTGTCTCGAAGCAGACGGGTTGCCGGGAATTGGCGGGCGCGGGCAGCGGTTGCCAGGAAATCGTCGGACCGAAATAGCGCAGGTACCAGTCGTCGGGACTGAAGGCGGAGAAGTAGATCACGCCGTTCGACGGAATCTCGCGTTTCAGGTCTTCGGCAAACGATAGCACCGGATCTGCGGCAGCGTGCGCATGCGGCCAGATGAAGGCGCCGAAGTTCCAGCAGGCGAGCGCGGACGCAAGCAGAGCCGTCGAAACGGCGTGTCTGCGGCAAGCAATGCAGATCAGCAAAACGAGAGGCGGCCAGAGGAACAATTTGTGGAAAGTGCTTGCCGGATCGAAAACCGCGAGAAAGATCGCAAGCGGAACAAACCAGGCGAGCAGTACAGCAGTGAGTTTCGGGTGCGGCGAGTCACTCGTTTTGCGCCACAAACGCAGCGACAACACGAGCAACGCGGCGGAGGCGATCAGCGATATCGTCAGCACGGGGCCGAAGAACTGCCGGATCAACGAAATTTTCCCGCCGGCAAACAATTTCAAGTAGCTCCCGGCATACCCGACTGCGATTTGGCGCAAGCTGTGCGTGACTGGAGTGTCGCCCGCGTAACTGGTGATCCAGGAGATGAACGTGGGCTGTCCGGGATGGCCCGATGCGATGAAGGCACTCGAATAGGCCGCAATGACAAGGGCCGCGGAAACGGCGATGTACCAGATCCGGCGCGCGGTTCCGGTCAAGGCGATCAAAATCGGGAAGTACAGGAAAATTGCAAGTTCGTGGAACAACATCGCAATCGTGTGACACGCGATCGCGAGGATCAATCCGGCAACGTCGCGGCGCAGGGCAAACCACACGGCAGCGAAGCAGAACAGAACAGCGAGGATGTAGGCGTCGGCGTCGGTTGCAAACTTCCACCAGGTGGCTCCGAAAGCGAACAGGGTCATGGCAGCGAAACCGGCGGCTTGCGATCCGGCAGCGCGGCGTCCGAAGAGGAACATCCAGTAAGCGCAGATTGCTCCGGCAAAGGCGTTGCATGCCTGCAGAATGCGGATGCTACGAACGCCGGGGACAGATACGAGCCAAGCAAATGGAGTGTAGATCAGATGATTCGGATGAAACAAGGCACGGATCGCCATCTCGCCGCGACGGGCCTGTTCGGCGTAGAAGGAGAAGAGCACGCCGTCCCAGTAATAGGTTTTCGTCGGGATCAGTAGATAGACAAGGAAGATGCAGATCGCAGCGATAACCGCGGCCGAGATTCTCACCGTCGCAGGTTAGCAGGACGGGCGAGACGGTGCGATCTGCTTCAATGAACGCATGAAGTCGCTGCCCGCAGTGCGGGTGAATCGGAAGGGGGCCGACCGGCTCGAAGATGGGCACCTTTGGGTGTTCAGCAGTGATGTGCTGGATCGCGGAGGAGCCGAGGCGGGCGATGCCGTGCGCGTGATCGATCCACGCGGGAAGAACCTCGGCACGGCGCATTACAGTTCGACCTCACAGATCACCCTGCGGCTCCTGAGCTCGCATGTGGAGCCGATCGATGAGGCCTTTTTAAGAGCACGAATCGAAGCAGCCCTTCGGTATCGTGAGCGGGTCGTGCGGGATTCGGATGCGTACCGCCTCATCCATGCGGAGGGCGATTTATTGCCGGGTTTGATTGTCGACCGCTACGGGGAGTATCTAGTCGCTCAGTTCCTGGATCAGGGCATGGACCGCCTGAAAGCGCCGATTGCCGGCATTCTTTCGGACTTGCTGCATCCGGCCGCGATTGTGGCGCGGAACGACGTGCCGGTGCGGACGAAGGAAGGGTTGGCGCTCGAGAGCACGCTGCTATCGGGAAATCTTCCAGAATATGTGCGCGTGCGGATGAATGGGCTCGACCTTCGCGGCGACTTGCTGCATGGGCAGAAGACGGGCATTTTTCTCGACCAGCGGGAGAACTATGAAGCGGTGGCAGCGTATGCCAAAGGGCGCGCCCTCGATTGTTTCACGGCGACAGGGGGATTTGCACTGCACCTGGCGCGCATGTGCGACTCGGTAGAAGGAGTGGATTCCTCCGGGCCGGCGCTCGAACTGGCACGGGCGAACGCGGAGGCGAATGGGTTGGGCAACATCGAGTGGAAGCAGGCGGATGTGCTCGAGTATCTGCCGGGGTTAGTCGCGGCACGGCGTCAGTTCGATTGCGTCGTGGTGGATCCGCCCGCGTTCACGAAATCGCGTGGAGCGGTCGAGGGCGCGGCACGCGGATACAAGGAGATCAACTTGCGCGCGCTGCGGCTGCTGCCCAAGGGCGGAGTCCTCGTGAGCTGTTCGTGTTCTTTCCACATGCACGAGGCGCATTTATTCGAGGTGATCGCAGCGGCGGCACTCGATTGCGGAAAGCGATTGCGAGTGCTGGAGCGGCGGACACAATCGCGAGATCACCCGATCTTATTGACCGTACCCGAGACGCACTACTTGAAGTGTTTGCTGTTTGAGGTGGTTTAGAAGTGGAGCGGAACGTCGCGCCCCGCGCGTGCGGTGACATTAACGAGGTAGGCCATAGCGCGATTCGAATTCCCCGAAGAACTCCCGCGCCGGGCGGACCCGGCCCTTGCCTACGTCGTCCAATCCCTGGCGGATTCCGTGACTTGCGCTAGACTGCGCGGCGATATCCAACAGCGGCTGATACGCTTCGGCATCCTGCACGATGGCTTCGGCCTTGCCGGTGACGGTCAGCACGACCGGGCGGTTGCTTTTCTTGAGCTGTTTCAGGAACTCACCTTAGCGGCGGCGCAACGTTCCATACGTGTATGAAGAAGCATCAGTTCATTTTCTCGCAGGCGAGCAACGCAACCTAACCCACGACTCTTCATCCTTTGCGGCTTCAAAATTCATACCGCGCGGCGATCTGCATGATCCTGGGATTCGTCAGCAGTCCGGTGTAATTGCCGAAACTGCTCGCGCTGCCGAGTGTCAGCGATGCCGAGAGCAAACTCGATTGCACGTCGAAGCGGACCGAGTTTGTCACATTGAAAACTTCCCAACGCAGTTGGAAGCTCTGTTTTTCGCTGTAGGGCATCACCCAACGTTTCGCCAAACCCATATCGATGCCGAAGTAGCCTTGTCCGCGGATTTGATTGCGCCCTCCGGATTGGCCCGGTAGTGTGTACGCAAAGTCGCTGATGGCCGCCGGACCAGCCTGGAAAATATTGATAGCGCCCGCGTCCGGTCCGCTCTGAACGGTGTACTTGCCCGTGACCGGTTGGTTGACTAGCGTCGCGTTACCCTCTTGCTGGAAATTTGTTGGATAGTTGCTGTAACCGTTATCCACGTTGACAGGGAATCCGCTCGTCATCCGAAAGAGGCCCGAGAGTTGCCAGCCGCCAACAATCGCGTTGAGCCAGCCTGGAGCATTGCCTCCCAGCAGCTTGCCGCGGCCAAAGGGAAGCTCATAGACCCAGTTCGCGTTCACCTGATGGCGAACGTCAAACGATGAGACGGCGCGCTCCTGTTTCGGATCCCAGGTGTTGATGATGACGTTGTTCAGGCTGCTGGTTGCACTTGCGGGCCCGACCCGCTCGGCATCCGACGCGAGGTCGATGGACTTCGACAACGTGTAATTCACATCAAACTGCAACCCATGACTGTTGCCGCGCCGGAGAGTCACTTGCATGGCGTGGTAATTGGCGTTGGCGATCGATCTCCAGGCGAACAGAGACGAAAACTGAGGCGTGTAGTACGTATATTGGCCGGTACTCGGGAAATACACTTGATTCGGGTTATTGGCGTCGGGGATGCCGTTTTCATCCAGCTCATAAAGCGCCAACGATTCATTCAGGCTAGTCGAGCAGAAGAGATCAAACGCCGCCACGATCGGGCTCCTGGTCGAGGTTTGGCCGGGACCGGTACACGCGCCAATGCTGTACGCGCCGCCCGGCCGGAGCGGTTGAATCGTGTCGGTCCAGAACTGCTGCACGTTCTTGGGCAACTGCGATGGATTGAATGTCGCCGTCGGCGTGTTATTTCCGGCGGCGAGAGCAGGACGGTAGATCTGCGCCAGCGCGGTGGCGGCTGTGAAGTAATCGATGCCTGACTTCGGGTCATAAATATCGAGCGGCTCGGCCAGATCTTCCTGCGCGAGCTCGCGATGCGAGAGGCGGCCCACGTAAGCAACATCCAAGCTGAATTTGGAAGGCAACTGACGGCTGATGGCGAAGTCGAGCGTATAAGCATAGGGAGTCTTTAAGCCTTGATCGATGCCCCAAGTGATAGCACCCAGGCCCGAGGGATAGGTCTGAGGAAATGTGGCGGGCGGCGCGGGAACAAAGATATTCGCGCCCGTGTAATCCGTGGTGGGAATCGCGTTGAGGCTCGTCAGGCGCGGCGCCGTAATGGAGCTTTCGACGGCCGAGGGATTGGTGAGTTCGGTGAACAGGCCGAACGCACCGTTCTGATCGAAAGTGTCGATGATACTCTCGCCGACGCGATCGTAAACCACGCCGAATCCCGCGCGAATGCTGGTCTGGCCCGGACCGCCGAACAGTTTCTTCAACCAGCCGGAATCGGCTCCGGGCGAGTAAGCAATGGAAGCGCGCGGGGCAAAGTCATGATAATCCCAGTTGTAGTAACCGGGTTTGCCGTTGACGGGTCCTGACCAGTTATAGGAAATCAGCGGTTGCGCGCTGGAGGGGATCCCGGCATACATCCCGGCGGCGCGTTCCGCTAACCAGTCGCCGAGGTTTTGCGTGGGCGTGACTTCGAGACCACTGGTCTCCCAAGGCGGCGAGAAGAGCGAGTAGCGCAGGCCTAGCGTGACGGTGAAATTCGGTTTTACTTTCCAAATGTCCTGAACGTATGGTTCGTAAGCATCTTCAGCGAAGTTGCGCGCCACCGGAGTGCCCTGCGCTAACGGCTGGCCGTTACGTTGATAGTTGTAGTTCGCGTTCACTTGAACGACCATGCCGAGCAGGGAAGTTAGCGGGTAGTCGTAAGAAGTGTTGAAGCCTTGATCGACGGCGGGGTATCCGTTCGCGGCGGGATCGAGCGGCACGCCTTTGTTGGCGAACCCCGAATCGGCTGTCCACTCCGGATTTGCAGAAGCGCTGCTGAATGAGTTGTTGGAATTGGTTTCGTGATCGCGCAACAAAGAGATTTGAAATCCGAATTGAATGGTGTGCTTGCCCCGAATCCAGGTCACGTCGTCGTTGAAGTTATGGATCGGGCGCTGGAAGGCAGATCCGTACGTAATGCCCTGATCGAAACTGAGCAGAGAGATCCATGGCTGGGTCGAATCGCCGCCGGTTCCGATGCTCTCGCGAACGAAACCGTAGCGGAAATCGTTCAGCAGGGTCGGCGTGAGGGAGGCTTCGTAGTTGGCGATGATCCCCTTGTTGTAGTTGACGGTCGTGGTTTCGGGCGCCGAGCCGGGCAGGAATGGTTGGCCCGCGTCGGATTCATTAGAGAGTGCGCCGCTGACCGACAACCGGTGCTTGCCATCCTGCGTGATGTTGTAGTCGAGTTTCGCGATGTACCAATTTTTGTCGGTCGTGGTCGGCGCACGAAAGCGGTAGCCGGCCGTGTTGAATAGGTCGCCGGTCGTGAAATCGTTGGGCACCGGATACACCGAATTCATATAGTTGATGACCGCGGGATCTGGGCCATGAGGACCAAGGCTGCCGCTGTCCATTTGCGTGATCTGTTGGGGGCTCAACGCCATGATGCCGGACGCATACGAATATTGGCGGCCGCTTAGGCCACTGACGCTACCGCCGGGACACGCGGAAGGGTCCTGGCACACGTATTCGATGATGCCATCACGGAGCGTCTGTGTGGGAACGGTCCGCAGAGCGCTAATCGCCTCGGCATCGCGATAGCCTTCGTAATTGATGAAGAAGAAGAGGCGGTCTTTCTTGATGGGTCCGCCGAGCGACGCCCCGAAAATGTTGCGGTTCAACTGAGGCGGCTGGTTCGGTTGGCCTGAGGCGAGTTGCGCGGCCTTGACGAAATAGTCGTTCGCACTGAAGAACGAGTTCCGGTTGTATTCGTAGAGCGAGCCGTGAAGACTGTTAGTGCCGCTCTTCGTGATCAGCGAAACCTGGGCTCCGCCGGCACTGCCCTGGTCGGCGCCGTAATTGGTGGTCGTGACACGGAACTCTTCCACCGAATCGAGCGTGACGGGCAGCACGGATTGGAACGCGTACCCACCCTTTTCATTCACCGCAATGCCATCCAGCGTAATGTTGCTTTGATCGCTGCGAGCCCCGTTTACCGCTCCGCTGCGAGTGTCCGTGCTTAGATCGATATCGGAGCGGTTGCCCGTATAAACGACGCCTGTTTGCAGGCTGAGCAGATCAGGAACATTGCGGCTTTCGAGTGGAAGCTCTTGAATCTGATGTTCGCTGAACGCGTTGCCGATCGAGGCGTCTGTGGTGTTGATCGTGGTGGCCTGCCCACTGACATCGACCTGCTGGGTGACTGAGCCGATTTGCAGCGTGACATTGTCGGTCAGCGGCGAATCGACGAGCAGACGAAGATTGCTTTGTTCGTAAGTGCTAAAGCCCTGCTTCTCGGTCGTCAGGGTGTAGGTGCCCGGCGGAAGCGACGTGAAGGTGTATTCGCCAGCGCTATTGCTTGTGGTGTCGCGTTGGAGCGACTGCGCGTTGTTCCGGATCGTCAGGTGCGCGCCTGCGATAGCGGCCTTCGATGGATCGAGCACGACACCGGAGAGTGAAGATGTCCCGGTTTGGGCAAAAACCAGAGGGGCGACGGAAATGCTCAGGGCGCACCAAGACCCCAGGATTCTTAGAAAGCGAAGCATATTTCCACCTCGTGCATCGCGGGTTGCG
This sequence comes from uncultured Acidobacteriaceae bacterium, assembly GCA_963795905.1. GTDB lineage: Bacteria > Acidobacteriota > Terriglobia > Bryobacterales > Bryobacteraceae > Bog-105. The sequence goes on from CAWCJG010000011.1 coordinate 272,302, forward strand.
AGCGATTTGCTCAATATACAACTTTGCTGGGCCCGCGTGGCACTGGAACTTGCAGCATAGAGAAGAGAAATGCCAACAGCCTCCAATGTGAACGAGTGCCGCAGTACGACGTATCGGTCTGCGCAGAACCGCAGAACGGCATTGTTATTGGGTGTTCGGGCTGTACCCACCCACGCTTGTTCGAGGATCTGTTTCGTGAGAGCCGCGGCATAGAGGCGTGCCGGTGATCCTGGCGCGGGAGCACCTACCGCCTCTTTATTGAAGAGGAACCATATCGGAGAATGCCGGTCCTGATTAGACGCTCGAGTAGGTCCGTGGCAACCGCCGCTCCGAGTACGACGCATCCGGAACCGAAGTTATCGTAAGCCCCGAATTCGAGGTGACCGTTCTTTTCGATCTGAATGTGGAGTATGCGGTTGGGAATGGTCCCGCCGAGACCTTTGATAATGGACAGTACCGCGGATGGCTCCAGCGGAAGGATGATGAAGTCTTGCTGCGGCCAAGATGTACTTCGCTTCAGGGTCGCAGTCTCCACTGTTGAACGGCCGGGCAGCTGACAAATCTGCATCCCGCTCAGATCCCCTTCAAAAGAGATATATGCACTTCCGGCGAGTGCGCTCATCACCTCTGCCAAGAACCGGGCTTTGTCCTTTACAACGAAATCATTTAGATCCATTCAACACATCGCGGCTATCAAGCCAGTCTACTTATCGCTTCCCTCAGCAACCGATCTCCGAATATGCCATGGCAGTGGCTCCGCGCTGCGGTTAACCCGGTGATGCAATCGTTGCGACCACGTCTGACAAGAACTCGGAGGCAGCAAATCCGTGCTCGCTTCCCTGGGACTCGCGGACTGATCTCCCATTCAGTAACTCAACGCACACGCCACGAAATCGCTCCGCCCTGAGAATAATGCAGGCGAGCCAACCACTCTTGCTACCGGACACGATACATCTCAGCTTGCTTCTGGGACAGCGGTCCCATGCGACGAAGGGCGAAGAAGGGATTGCCAGAAAACTCTGACGATTTCTTCGCGCACATTCGGACGGGCAGGAGTCAAAGTAGGCTCTCTCAACTGACCGTTGGAAAGAAGATCGGGGCAATTGTAGTCCTCCTAGGCCTTTGCTCGACGATTCTCGGTGGCGTGGCTCTGTTCGGCCTCAGTCAGGTTTCATCGAAGGTCGTTTACCTGAGCCAGAACACTGTTCCCGCCGAGGAATCGATCGGGCTGATATCGGCAAAGCTTTATCGCTTTCGCGGCGATGCGTGGAAGCACTTGGCGTCCCAGACCAAAGCGCAGAAGAAAGGCGTTGAGTCGGAGATGAACGGCCTGCGCACGGAGTTTGGCACGAACATGGATCTGTACGAAACGACGATGAACTCAACGGAGGATCGAACCAACTTTGCCAAGCTCCAGGAATTAAGCGATGCATATTTTCGTACTTGGGAGCGCGTTTTACCGGTTAGCCAGCAGAGCAAGACGACCGAAGCTTACGAAATGGATGTCGCCGAGGCTGATCCGATTTTTAAAAGTATGAAGAACTCTTTGCTCACAATGCAAAAGTGGAATCGGGACTCTGGCACGCAATCTTCGGCCATCGCCATGAGCTCTGCAAATTCCGCGCGCGTTTGGATCTGCGTCGTTTTCGGCATATCGCTGCTCTTGGGCGGGTCGGTCTCGTTCGTAGTTATCAGCGGCCTGAATCGCACCCTGCGTGGCGCTGTGCAGGACCTCTTAACCGGGTCCGAGCAAATTGTCTCTGCGGCAGGCCATGTTTCCGGATCGAGCCAATTGCTGGCGCGGGGTACGTCTGAACAGGCCGCATCCCTCGAGGAGACGTCGGCTTCCTCGGAAGAAATCAACTCGATGGCGCGTAGCAATACGACGAACTCGAACGAGGCGGCTTCACTTGTTTCCGCGACGCAGGCGAAATTCGCCGAGGCGAATCGATCCTTGGATCAGATGGTCGTTGCGATGGACGAAATTAACACCCAAAGTGACAAGATTTCGAAGATCAGCAAGGTGATCGACGAAATCGCGTTTCAGACGAACATTCTCGCTCTCAACGCCGCCGTGGAAGCCGCGCGTGCGGGCGAGGCCGGCCTGGGGTTCTCCGTCGTTGCTGACGAAGTGCGCAGTCTCGCTCATCGGTGCGCAGAGGCTGCGCGGAACACCGCGACGTTGATCGAGGAATCAGTTTCGAAGTCAAACGACGGTAAGTTGAGGGTCGATGAGGTGGGTAAATTGATGAAAGTCCTCACTGAAGAGGCGACCAAGGTCAAGCTATTGGTTGCAGAGGTCGGCCAGGGAAGTCACGAACAGGCTCAGGGCATCGAGCAGATATCGGGAGCAATCGCAAGCATGCAAGGCGTGACACAGAGCGCCGCAGGTATTGCCGAGGAGAGCGCGGCGGCCGCAGAAGAACTCAATGCTCAATCGGAAGCCCTGAACGGCGTCGTGGCCCAACTCACGGCGCTTGTGGGGCGGTAAGAACTGCCCGCTCCTCATGCGAAATGCGGGAGACAAGTTCCCAGGCGTTCTGCTCTTTGCGCCACATATCCACGGTATCGATGCGCTCGTCTTTCCACGTATGCCGAGACAGACGCACCGTCAACAGTTCTTCCATATGTACAGATACAGCGTTTGGACCAGTTCTTCTCACATCTGCAATGCGAATGGCGTAGTCCGCTATCTTCGAGGAACCCAGGCTGTGTATCCAGCGCTCCCGATTAACTTCACCGGACACCATGTGGACCACCGAACCGGAGCTCCAGGAGATGGAAACCGGGATCGGTGAGCCGGTAAAGAACGGCTCGGTTTTTCGTATGGATGGCGCCGGCCAACGCGTTCTCCTGGGCACGGACACCGATAAAGTCATCTGATGCCGCGCCGGCCAGTTTTGCCATGAGCCAAATGCACAGGGCAGTTGCGCGAATCATGCGAGTAAGCGGAGCTACCGAAACATTAGACCCCGTAAACTCATCACGAGTTCCCGGCTGTGCTCGTCACCGCAGCACGTACACCTTGGGACACCATCGACAGAATCTGGCGCGGATGATGCCGTGTGGACCGGGAATCTCCAGCACGTGCCAGCGATGCATGCCGATACTGCACAGCAAGCCCTTAACCCAATTTGATTCGTGGCAGCGGTTCGGCCAAAGCCTGGCGAGGTCCGCCGTGCTTATCGGTAGTTCTGCGTCCGGTCGCGGCTGACGGTCCCAGCTCGGTTTCAAGACTAGAGGATGATGCGCTGTTCGCCTTCACGGCGGGTGACGCGTTCGCGGTCCAGGTATTCGAGCATCGGAATGGCGTACTTGCGCGACATGCGTGTCCAGTCCTTGAACTCGGGTACGGAGAAGCGACGTCCGCGATGCGCTGTAAGCGAGTTACGCACATGAGCGATTACGTCGGCGTGGAAGATCAGGTCTTCGGCGATGCGGACCAAGCGCTTGTTCTTGAGCAGCACATCCAGCATGTGTTTGCCGTGTTGCGCGTCACGCGATACGGCGGCAAGCACCTCGCCTACAGGTGGCGGTTGGAAGCCAGCGGCGCGGAAGGCCGATTCCATGCGAGCCAAATCCGCTGTTTCCTTCTGAGAGAAGAGGGGCTTGTGCGTTGCGAGTGCAACCGCGTCTCCGGTGACTCGGATGTTCGGATTCTTTTCGAATACGATTTCAGCCAGCTCGGGCCGGAGTCCCAGGCGGGCCTGCACGATCGGCGCACCAGCAAGCGAGGGGTGCTGCTGATGGAAATCAGCCAGCCATTTGGAAAGACGGTTGCGATGCTCTCCCAGCCAGGTCTTCGTGATGACGAGGCGATGCGCCTCGCAAAGCAGCAGGTTTGGCTTAGTGCGTACCAGTTCACTAACCCGTTCCATCGTCAGTCCCGTGGACCGCTGCAGCTCGGTCAACGACCGGCCAGCCGGAGATTCCGCCACCATGGCCTCGATTCGCGAAGCGTCATCGACGTCGACGAGAGCTTCCAGACGGCGGACGGTGCGGGCGCGGCTCAATCGAAGGGGCGGAGCGATGTCCAGCACCTCGCCACCGGCAACAGTGTTTGCGGGCGAGAGCCTTCGCAGTATGAAATGATCGCGAGGCAGTACCAGCAAAGGCGCGCTGGTTCGGATCCGGGCGAGCGTCCGATGGGCGTTGAGCGTATGCAACACCTTTACGCTGGCGATGCACTCCGCCGATCCAATGTGTAGCGTGAAATTTGTCCGGCCCTGCGGGCGGTCGGCATCATCGAGCCACTCGATCCAGGCATCCAGAACGAAACTGTCCTTCACCTCGGACACGATCGTCAGGACATGGCCGCGTTCGATCTCAGCGCCATCGATGCCGGTCACGTTGACGGCGGCGCGTTGGCCCGCTGCGGCGAAATCGACTTGGCGCCCGTGCATCTGCATGGATCGAATACGTAAAGGTTTACGTCTGGGAAAAATTACAATATCATCACTCGCGCTTAATTTTCCAGACGCAAGCGTACCAGTCACGACAGTACCGAAGCCCGTCTTCACAAATTTGCGGTCAATCCATAACCGGGGGATCGCTCCTGCCTGGTCCTCCACGCCCGTACCGCCTAATGTGGTCAACAGTTCACGAACGTGATCGAGGCCGGCGAGCGTATGTGAACTGGCTTGCACGATCGGTGCATTCTCGAGGAATGATCCCTTGCACAGCGCGCGCACTTGACGGCAGGATTCTTCGATTTGCAGCGGTGTAGCGAGGTCAATTTTGGTCAGTACGATGAAGCCTTGCCGGACATGCAGCAGCCTGCAGATTTCAAAGTGCTCGCGCGTTTGCGGCATCACGCCTTCGGTGGCCGCGACAACCAGCATCACGGCGCGAATTCCGGCAGCGCCCGCGAGCATGTTGCGGACGAAGCGTTCGTGTCCGGGAACGTCGACGAAGCTGATGGACTGATTCTTGCCTAAATCGAGATGGGCGAAGCCCAGGTCGATCGATATGCCGCGCCGCTTCTCTTCCGGCAGGCGATCCGTATCGATCCCGGTGAGCGCTCGTACAAGCGATGTCTTTCCGTGGTCAATGTGACCGGCGGTACCGACGACCAGCGCGGAGTTCACACTCATACAATCGGACATACAGCGCTATGTTTCCCATGTTCTCATCGACACTCCGGATATGCTGGCGACATGAATAACCGTCTCGAAGAGCTGCGCCGGAGACATGCCAGGGCGGAGGAAGGCGGCGGACCGCAACGACGGGAGCGGCAGCATCACGAAGGCAAGCTGTCGGCCCGGGAGCGCATCGAACGGCTGCTCGATGAGGGATCGTTCGAGGAACTCGACAAGCTGGTCCGGCACCGCTGCCATAACTTCGGGATGGCGCACACGGTGATTGACGGCGACGGGTTCGTCACCGGGCATGGGCTGATTCACGGGCGGCCGGTCTTCGTGTTTGCGCAGGACTTTACCGTATTTGGCGGGTCGCTTTCGGAGGCAAACGCAACCAAAATCGTCAAGCTTATGGAGCTGGCGCTGAAGACGGGCGCTCCCATTATTGGCCTCAACGATTCAGGCGGGGCACGCATTCAGGAAGGCGTCGTGTCACTCGCGGGATATGCCGATATTTTCCTGCGCAACACGCTGGCGAGCGGAGTGGTGCCGCAGATTTCGGCGATTATGGGGCCGTGTGCCGGGGGCGCGGTCTACTCGCCCGCTTTGACCGACTTTGTGTTCATGGTCGACGGCATCAGCCATATGTTCGTTACCGGGCCTGACGTCATCAAAACGGTCACGCATGAGGACGTGAGCAAGGAAGTTCTGGGTGGCGCGCAGACTCATAACTCGCGCAGCGGCGTAGCGCATTTCATCGAAGCGGATGACGAGAGCTGTTTGAGCGCCATCCGGGAGTTGCTCACGTTCCTGCCGCAGAACAATGTGGACGGCGTTCCCAAGATGACGACGGCGGATCCTGAAGACCGAATGGACAAGCAGCTCGACACATTGGTGCCGGCGGAATCGAACAAGCCCTACGACATCAAAGAGGCCATCCGGCGCATTGTGGACGATGGCAATTTCTTCGAGGTCGCGGAACGGTTTGCCCCGAACATCGTCATTGGATTCGGGCGCATGGCGGGCGAGACAGTCGGCGTCGTGGCAAATCAACCGGCGCATCTGGCGGGATGTTTGGATATCAATTCGTCAACGAAAGGCGCGCGCTTCGTGCGCTTCTGCGACGCCTTTCAAATTCCGATCTTGACGTTTGAAGACGTGCCAGGCTTCCTGCCGGGGACGGATCAGGAATTCGGAGGCATTATCCGGCATGGCGCGAAACTGTTGTACGCCTATGCCGAAGCCACTGTGCCGAAGATCACAGTCATTACACGCAAAGCCTACGGCGGAGCGTATTGCGTCATGGGGTCGAAGCACCTTCGGACCGATGTCAACTTTGCTTGGCCAACAGCGGAGATTGCGGTGATGGGTCCGGAAGGCGCGGTGAACATTCTCTATCGGCGCGACCTGGCCTCGGCGCAGGATCCGGAAGCGGTCAGGGCGGAAAAGATACAGGAATACCGGGACCGGTTCGCGAATCCGTTTGTCGCGGCTGAACGCGGCTATATTGACGACGTGATTGACCCTCGCGAGACGCGGCCGAAGGTGATCCGGGCGTTGCGCATGCTGGCGAACAAAGTCGATACGCATGCCTCGCAAGAAGCACGGAAATATTCCGCTTTGAGCTTTTTTCGAGAGCCGTTCGCCTAATTGCCATGCGTGCCGTCTGAAATTGGTGCATGAGTGGACTGCCCCCGAACTTGATGCGCAATGCTGAGTGCGGCAGCGCGGGCTTTGGGACCGATTTCGTTGGGCGGCCCCACGCAACTCGGGCACCCGGAATGGCAGCCGCAGCCGGATAGCAAATCACAGGCGGCATCCAGCAGCTCGTTCCGGCGGCGGAAGAGCGGCTCACTTTGGCCGATTCCGCCTGGGTACGTGTCATACAGCACGATGTCCGGTTCAAAAGCTTTCGCCAGTTGCGCTGAGTCGTCCAGAACCGTCGCCGCAAGGTCTCGCGGATCGCACAACAGCAGCACCGTCGCGACCGTCTTCAGCACGTTCGCGAGCCCGCGCACGGCATCCTGCAACTCCGATGTCGTGAAATCCGCGAAGCGCTCGCCGAAAAAGTTTTCAGGAAAATGCAGCCAAAATGCTGTCGTGTGCATTTCCTGTTCCGGCAAACTCAGCATCCCCGCGCCTACATTCTCCAGCGTGTAGAACTTTATTTTTTTGAACCCGACGACCTGCCGTTTCACGCGCACCTCTCCGTGCGCGTAGACGGCTTCGCTGGCATCCGGCTCATTCTCGAATTGCGCGAGTTCGCACACCTGCGTGTACACGATCGCATCCGTGAAGTAATCGGAATCGACCTGACGAACGAACGCCTTCCGGCCGTCATAGTCGAGTCTCTCCACCTGGTACTGGCGCGCGTCGTGCAAATAGATCGCCTTCTCGTGCAAGGTGGTCAAAGCGGATGGGAAATCGACTTCCGCGATGATCTTGTGATCTCCAGTAATATCGACAACCAGGAAGTTATCGCTCGTGACCGCGCGCAGGCTCACGGTATCGGCCGGGTAGCTATCGCTTACCCAGTGCCAGCAGTCGCCGGAATGATGCAGCAGCTTCAAGTCATCGCACAGAAATTGGCACATCTGCGCGGTATCGTGCGCGCCGAATTTCTCGCCATCGCGAATCGGCAGCTCGAACGCTGCGCATTTGAGATGACTGAGCAGAATCTCGAGATTGTCCGCATTGATGTAGGCTTGCTCGGGACTCGCGCCGAAGAAGTATTCCGGATGCTCGACAATAAACTGATCTAGCGGCGCGCTGGAAGCCACCATCACGGCGATGGAGCAGGATTGCCGCCGGCCAGCCCGGCCCGCGCGCTGCAGAGTGGAAGCGATCGTCCCCGGATAGCCAGCCAAAACAACGCAGTCGAGCGATCCGATGTCGACGCCCAACTCCAACGCATTTGTCGAGACCACCGCGCGGATCGAACCGGAACGCAATCCGGTTTCAATTTGGCGGCGTTCTTTCGGCAGATAACCGCCACGATAGCCGCGTATCGCTTCATTCGAGAACGGTAAGTGCGCGCAGGCATCTTTCAAATACGTGGTGAGGATCTCCGTCGCGAGCCGGTTATTGGCAAAGACAAGGGTTTGCTGCTGCTGACGAATAAATTCAATAGCGATGCGGCGCGATTCATGCAGATAGCTGCGGCGAATGCCGAGCTGGGAATTCACGACCGGCGGGTTATACAGGACGAAGTACTTCTCGCCAGAAGGCGATCCATTCTCATCGACTACCGTAAACGGCGCTTCCGTGATCGATTCGGCAAGTTGCTTCGGGTTGGCAATGGTGGCGGAACAGCAGATGAACTGGGGCGAGGAGCCGTAGAATTCGCAAATACGCTTGAGACGGCGAAATATGTTCGCCAGATGACTTCCATATACGCCGCGATAGTAATGCAGTTCGTCCACAACGACGTACTGCAGGTTTTCGAACAGCTTCACCCATTTCGTATGGTGCGGCAGGATTCCGGTGTGCAACATGTCCGGGATTCGTCATCACGACATTCGCTTTCTCGCGGATGGCGCGGCGCGCGTCTTGAGGCGTGTCGCCGTCGTAGGTGTGGCAGCAAACCGGCGAACCCATCGCTTCGTTCAGACGTTCGAGTTCGAGCCGTTGATCTTCCGCCAGCGCCTTGGTCGGAAAAAGGTAAATCGCACGCGCGCCGGGCGTGTTCAATGATCCGGTGCAGCACCGGCAGGTTGTAACAGAGCGTTTTGCCGCTTGCCGTGGGTGTAACGACGACGGCGTTCTCTCCGCGCAGTGACGCTTCGATGGAAGCCGCCTGATGCGAGTAAAGCTGCCCGATCCCGCGTGTGGTCAGCGCCGCTTGCAGCCGCGAATCTAAAGCAGAGGGAAAATCTGCAAAACGCGCCGGACGCGCCGGCTCATGGTGGACCGCCCGCACCGGAGAGTCCTCATGCTGCATCTCCTGCGAAAAGCGGTGCGCCAATGCCATCACCGCGCTCTCTTTCCTCGCCGGCAGGTTTTCGGAGACGCCGAAGTCGAGCGCCAAGTTCATATTCGCCTTTTATTCTATTCCGTCCAGGGCGGCTCGTCATCGAATTTTTCCTGCACGGCCGTATAGTCGGCGGCGTAACGTTTGAACCCGGCCTTCTCCAGTCCCCATTGCGCCTCGTGGCTTTGCATGAACGTGTTCCAGACAAAGCCGGTGCGGAGATTTTCGGCCATGACCATCGTGATCCCCGTATCGATGCCGACGACGTCATGGTCGAACCAGTTCTTCAAAGGATTAAATGCGTTCACAAAGCCATAGCGGGACCACGCGTTCGGATAAGTTTGGCGGATGTGCTTCAGCACGGCCAATGTCGACTTCGGCAGAAACGGCAAGGAACCGCCCGCCGCACTTGGCGCGACGGTGCCATCGATCGGACCCATCGCCGGAGGACCGCCCCAAATCACGTAACCGTGCTCAGAATCGGACGCCGTGATGCCCCACATATCCGGGCCGTAGTCAGGGAATTGCGAGTGAAAGTTCAAGGCAGAATCGTTTATGCGCCTCCGTCGCGTAAATGGAGTTCAGGAAGTAATCGGCGTATTTGTCCTGCCGCCCGCGAAAATCGAACCACGCCTGCGAGTACTGATGCACAAACAGCGGCGCAAACGAACCCACATACTTCAACCCATCGAATTCAAATGTAGTGCGCTGCCACGCATCCCATGTCGGCACCGATAACGGATGCTGCACCGAGCCGAGTCCGAGCAGATAGATCATCATCAGCTCGCTGTAATAATCCCAACGGTACGGCAGAAAACCTGTTTCCGGACGCCAGCCCTGCGGCAGCAGCGCGTGTCTTCCGACAGCCAACGCCATTCGACGCGGTTGAGAATCATGCTCGCGAGCCGGTTGATTTCGGCATGGCGGAAGTGTTCACGGCAGGTGATCACGCCGCACAGCAGCATGGAAGTATCAATGGAAGAAACTTCGGAGTCCCAGATGCGCTCACCCGTTTTGATGTTGGCGAAATGATAGAAGAACCCGCGATGCGTCGGCATCTGTTCCGCAAGAAACGTCAACGCCGTCAGCACACGCTTGTGCGCATCGGCCGTCTGGATGTAACCACGCTGATGTCCGATAGCTAACGCTGTCAGTCCGAAACCGGTGGAGGCAATGCTCGCGACGATGCTGTTGTCCGGCGTCCGCACGTTGCAGCGGTCCTTGACCAATCCGGTATCGGGATCGGCCTGCTCCAGAAAGAAGAGAGAAGTTGGCATTCTCCACCTCTTCCAGAAACGCATCGTCTTCCGGAGTAATCGGTTCCGTCTGTATCGCGGATGTTTTCGTCTGCGCGGCGTGTAGCAGAAGCGGCGTCGATAGCCGAACTCAGAAATGTGCGCCGAACGAGCAAGTTCAATTCACGTCACCAATTTATTCGACTGCCGGAGCCAGCCTCTGCTCGTGGCGTCGAGTGAGAATCTGACGGGAGGATGAGTTGAATCTTCAGCCATGCGGGCGCGCTGGCCGCTTCAGCCGGTCTTGTGTTTGGTTTGGCGGCGCTCGCGGTAATCTCAGCGTTGCGTTCATCGTTCGGCGCGGCGAGTACGATCATCGGCGCGGTGATGACGTCGGACCCCGATGCGCGCGATCAGGTCCCCGTATCCGGTGCGCGCGTAACCATTTCGCAGCGAGTGTCTCACGCTGTCGCGGGCAGACAGATGCGTCCGGATTTTTCAGCATGAATCTCGCTCCGGGCGTGCGCAACGGCCAGACTGTTTCAGTCACTGTCGAGCACGCCGAATACAAACCGGACAGCATGCAAGTGCGAGTCACCGGCGCGCCCCTTCTGCTTTGGCTCACGCCAGCCCGCCCGAAAACGCCCCAAGCGTGTAGGCAAGAGAGACAGTCATCAGCGATGTGCGAATCCGCTACACCGTCAAGGAAGCCTCGAACGTCAACGTCGGCACGTATTGCCAAAACATTTGAAGCCGTCAACACCGGCGGCAAGCCATGCCAGCCTGAGAAGCCTTGTTCCCCGACGGCGCTGGTTGGCCGGCGACAGGCGGGCTGACACTGAAGCGCCGGAAGACGGACAATTCTCCAATGTCCGCGTCTCCTGCATTGCCGGGCCGTGCCCATTCACTCGCATCGACGCCAGCCGAACTGCGGCGAAGGCGGACACGCGTTGCGCGTCTCCGCCCGGAGCTGGTCCGACACGGCGACATTTCTGGTCGAAGCCGACATCTATCACACCGTCATCAGCGACATCGTGCGGCAATCTTTCCCGGTAATCTTCGGCCCATCGCTGAGCTTCACGCTGCCAGGAACTGCCGGCGGACCGAGCATCGAGGCGGAATTGAACGGGCAGCCCATCGTATTTCCCCTAGGACCCGCACTCCACTTGTCGTGGGCGGACTGCAGTTCGAAGGAAAACCCGCCGACCATTCGCGGCTCTACAGCTGCGAACTGAAGACCGGATATCGCTTCCAGTAAAAAAAACCGACCGAAACGAAAATTTACACAGATTCCTGTTGAAACTCTGGCACTATGGTAATTCAGCCAAGATGTTCGACTGGTCTTTTGATCCCCGCTCGCAGCTTGCTTTGCTGTGCCTCGCGACGGCGTTCGCGTTCTGGAACAACGACATGCTGTTTATTCTGTTCTGCCTCTTGGCCTTCTGCTCGCGAATGCTCGGCGCAGAAAGCTAGCTGCTGAACGTAATAGCTCGGGTGAAGTTGATGCGTCAGACAGTTAAGGTGTCTGCCTGCAACCACGACCACACTCGAGACCCTTCCTGACGAAGTGAAGTCGGCCAAATTGGCCGGGCTTCGCTATGTGATCCCTTCCGGCCGCGGCATCACGCCGCCAACCATCCGGCGACGGGTTTGTTTACCTGGCTCCCAACGGCGAACCGGTAACCGATGAAGAGACGCTGTGCCCGCATCAAGTCGCTCGTGATCCCGCCTGCCTGGACTTCCGTCTGGATCAGCCCCCACGCCAACACGCACATTCAGGCGGTCGGGCGCGACGCCAAGGGCCGCAAGCAGTACCGCTATCATCCCGAATACCGCAAGGTGCGCGATCTGATCAAGTTCGACCGGATGCGCGCCTTCGGCAAAGCGCTGACCCGTATCCGGCGCAGCCGTTGACCGGGATCTTGTCGCGCAAAGGAATGCCGAAGCGAAAGGTGCTGGCCGCAGTCGTGAAGCTGCTCGAAACAACGCTACATTCGAATCGGAAACGAAGAGTATGCCGAGGAGAACAATTCGTTCGGCTGACCACGCTGCAGCAACCAGCACGTGCAGATTCTGGGCGATACGTTGAAGTTCAAGTTCCGCGGCAAGAGCGGGCAGCATCATGAGATCGAGGTGCACGACCGCCGGCTGGCTCGCATCGTGCAGCGCTGCAAAGACATCCCGGGCAGTTCGCTGTTCGAGTACATCGACGAGGACGGCAAGCCCGAAACGATCGATTCAGGCGATGTGAATGAGTACCTGCGCGAAATCAGCGGCGGCGACTTCACCGCCAAGGATTTCCGTACCTGGGGCGGAACCTGCCTGGCGGTCAGTTGCCTGCTTGCGCGCTGCGCGCACGGAAGAGCACAACAGGCGACCAAGGCGGCCATGGTGGAAGTCGTCAAGGAGGTGGCCGCAAAGCTAGGCAACAAGCCCGCGACCTGCCGCAAGTACTACATCCATCCGGCCGTGCTGCAATGCTTACGAAGCCGGGCAACTAAGGAGTTCGCGGACAAGTATCGCGACGGCCAGCCTGAACAATTCTATGAGCGCGTCGTTCTCAGCCTGCTCACGCCTCTCAAGAGGGCCCGCGCCAAAGCAGCTTAAGCCGTCAGACCTGCTGCGCTGCGTTGACGAACTGAATTTCCAATTCGAGCTTCACAGTGTCGCCAAGCAGCACGCCGCCGGTTTCGAGCGGCGCGCTCCAGTTCAGCCCGAAATCCTTACGATTGAGTTGCCCGCGTGCCACCGCCCCGACCCGCAGTATTGCCCCACGGGATCCTTACCTTCCGGCGTCACGTCGCTCACCGTCAGAACTGACTTCCTTGGTGATCGCCGTGCATCGTCAGATTGCCCGTCACCGGTATTCTTCATCGCCGGTCTTCTCGAACCGCGTGCTGACGAAGGTCATCTTCGGGTACTGATTCGCACATCGAAGAAATCCGCGCTCTTCAAATGCGCGTCGCGCGTGGTCGTCATCCGGTGTTCAGCGTGCTGACGTCGATTTCGGCTTGGACCTGGCTGGCCCGCGACGTTGTCCGGATCGTACTGCAAAGGTTCCGCTCACGCCGAGAAACTGCCCCGCACATTGCTGATCATCATGTGCCGGATACTGAACTGCACGCTCGAGTGCGCGGGGTCAATCTGATACGTGTTCTTCACTCAAGACCTCCTGAACGGTAGATGCCGTCTGCGATAGAAAGACGCAGGTAACGCACCGCTTTGAATTCACATCCCCCAGATGGAGGTGCGATCTTGAGAAACAGAGAGCCCGAGGTGGTGGTAATCACGGGGGCATCGGCGGGCGTCGGACGTGCGGTGGTCAGGGAGTTCGCGAAACGGCGCGCCAAGATCGGGTTGATCGCACGCGATCCCGAGCCGCCTCGAAACCGTCAAAGCGGGAAGTGGAACAGAGCGGGCGGGGAGGCGCTCGTTCTGCCGACCGATGTTGCCGATCCGGATGCAGGTGGAGGCCGCCGCGCAAAAGGTCGAGGACGCGTGGGGACGCATCGACATCTGGGTCAACGATGCGATGGCGACGATCTTTTCGCCGTTTATGGAAATCACGCCGGAAGAATTCAAGCGCGCGACGGAGGTCACTTATCTCGGATTCGTTTGGGGCACGCGGTCTGCGCTGAAGCGCATGATGCCTCGCGATAAAGGGCACCATCGTGCAGGTTGGCTCGGCGCTCGCCTACCGCTCGATTCCCTTGCAGGCGCCTTATTGCGGAGCCAAACATGCCATGGTTGGCTTTACCGATAGCATCCGCTGCGAACTGATTCACAAGCAAGAGCAAGGTACATATCACCGTCGTCGATCTGCCGGCGGTGAACACCCCGCAGTTCCAGTGGGGCCGTCCACGATGCCCCGTCAGCCTCAGCCGGTTCCCCCTATCTTCGAACCGGAAGTGCCAGCCCGCGCTATTTACTACGCGGCGCACCACCGGCGCCGCGAGATCTTTGTCGGTGCCTCAACGCATGAAGGCGATTTACGGCCAGGATGTCGCGCCCGGATTTGCGGATTGGTACCTGGGCAAGAATGGCTACGATGCGCAGCAAGGCTGCAGACCGCTGCCGCCGGACCGGCAAGGACAATCTGTTTCAGCCCGTGCCTGGCGACTTCTCGCGCACGCGGCATGTTCAGCGACAGATCCAGCAGCTTTAGCCCGGTCACTTGGCTGAACCTGCATCGAACGCCGGTTGCGCTTGCCGCAGCTGGAGCGGCGATTGCCGGCACATTGATTGCCCGCCGCTTAAACACCTAACTTCTCTTTCAGCTGCTTCACGCGGTCGCGCGATACACGTGATCTCCGTATCCTTGCCGTCGTTCAGACGGAGCAGCAGGCGGTCTGAGAACCAGGAGTGCATCTCGTTGACGAAATCGATGTTCACGATGGTGGATCTGTGAACGCGGATGAAGCGGGCGGGGTCGAGCTTGTTTCCAGCTCCGCGATCGTGTGGTCGACGATGTAGTCTTTCTTCGGAGTTGCCGCGTACGTCAGTTTTTCGTTGGCATAGAAATGAGTAACACGACGCCACATCGACAAACTCGACCCGATCACCGCAACGAGATGGCAGCCGCGCGGCATACGTATTCGGCTTCAACATTGCGGAAGTGATCTGGTTCAGCAACGTGAGCTACATCGGGCCTGCTTTCGAGACCTCCCCGAATGCGGTCGATTTTGTTGAGCGCGCGTTCAAGCTGCTCGCTCTCTATGGGCTTTAGCAGATAGTCGATTGAGTTGACCTCGAAGGCCTTCAGCGCATGCTGCGAATATGCGGTTGTGAACACGACCAGAGGTTGCGGATCGATCTTTGCCAGCATCGAGAAGCCGTCGAACTCAGGCATCTGGATGTCCGTGAACACAACATCGCAGGGGTTCGAGGCGAGGAATTGAATCGCGGCGACGGGTCGGTCGTGCTGCCAATCACTTCCACACGCCCGCTCTGCCGGAGTAGTCGCGCAAGGCGGTTCAACGCCAGCTGTTCGTCATCGACCAGGTAGGCTTTCATGCCGCGGGCACCGTGAGGCGAACAGAAGCGCCGCCAGTGGCTGCTCCGATCTCAAGCGAAGCGGCATCGCCATAGAGCGCGTGCAACCGTTCCCGAAGATTGCAGATCCCGTGGCCCTCTGGCAATTCGGCATCGACAAAGCCCGGGCCGTCGTCCGTGATCTCGAGCGAAATGTTGCGCCCGATTGCCGCCGCTGAAACCTTCACGGTCCCGCCTTTCCGGCGCGGCGCGATGGCATGCTTTATGCTGTTTTCGACCAGTGTCTGCACCGACAACGGGGGAATCGGAACGCCCGAGAGCTCAGAGGGAACGCTGATTTCATATTCCAGGCGGCCATCGAAGCGTGCCTTTTCGATTTCAAGGTATTCGCAGACGATCTTCATTTCGCATTCGAGCGGCACAACACCGCTTTGGGCCGAATCCAGCGAGAAGCGAAGCAGGCTGGCCATTTGCAGCAGCAGGCGCTCCGCCCGGTCCGGATCTTCATGGATGAGTGAAGAAACAGAATTGATCGTGTTGAAAAGGAAATGCGGATGGATACGGGACTCGAGTGAGGCGAGCCGGGCTTCGACGGCGCCCTTCAGCGCACGCTCGCGTTCGACTTCTTTGTTTTTCAACGCGAGTTGGGTCACCCTGAGACGGCCCTGCAGTTCTCCATAGGTTGCGAGCGCGACGGTGATCAAGACGGTGCAGAAGAGCGCTATCAGGAACGCCCACTTAAAATTCACCCAATAATCGGCATGCACCAGCAGTAGGGGAGCGAAACCGCCGAGCAGGCAACCGGCGACGACCGCGAAGAGGATCGCCGCTCCGCGCAGCAGCCACTGTTTTGCGGCTGGCATGCGGAGCGTTGACATCCACAGTCCTGGCATAATCCAGCTGAGTGGAAAACCGATGCAGGCCGCATAGACGAAGGAAAAAAACCAGTCAAGTAAAAAGTATTTTGCGTTGATTTGATGCGTGAGCAGCCATTGGAGGAGCGGGACCGAGAATGCTGCCGCCATTTGCATGGCCAGCAACTTTGATACTCCGACCCGTCTCCTGTAACGCGCCATTGTGGTACTTAGTGCGATTCAGTGTCGCACCCGGCGCAGATCTCCTGTTCCCGGCTCAGCCATTTCGTGTTCAACCAGGTCTTCGCGTTGGCTGCGTAGCCGGTCCCTTTGGCCTCTTCCGCGACACGCTCAAAGTACTTCTTCGCTTGATCGGTTTGACCCAGCCGGAAGTAAGCGTCCGCAATTCCGTACAGTACGCGATTGTGCATTTCCCCCGTCACCTTGTCCACTGACCGCAAGTAGTTGTCCAGGCCGGAGCGAAGCAGTTCTGTGGTGCTGTCTTGCTGGGGTAAGAACAGAGTCGCCCGCAGCACGCTGGTTCCGCGCGGGAGCAAAACGCGAGGATCGTCAGGCGATAGCGCGGCTGCCACATCGGTTTCGTGCACGCCTTGTTCGAACACCTGCCCCGCCTGTTCGTAATCGCCGCCGTCGGCGAGTGCTTTGCTGCGCATCATCAGCCCGACCCCGTGCCAGACCTCGGCTTGTGCATCCTTCGGATCCGCCGATAAAGCCGCTTCGTCGGCCTTCATGGCGCGGTCCAGCGCTGTTGCGTCGCCCATGGCTGCCTTCCGGAAATCGGCCACGTAGTCCGGTAACGGGGCGCTCTGCAAACGAGGCACAAAGAATGCCAACCCAAACAACACCGCCGCCGCGGCTATAGGCTTTTTCATCCGATTCACGATAATTCTCTCCTATGTCTTCCGTATCAGATTAATGCAAGAATGCCTGGCAACAGAATGAGACGTCCAGTATCGCTACGGCAATCATCATCAGCAGTCTGAACCAGCACATGTTGTTCGCTCTCAGGTTCAACCGTACAGCGCCGGGCCGTTCGAGGACTGGTTTTTTCGACGAACGGCGGATTCGTCCTGACGAGCGGCGTACGAGTGGGGACGAGTTGGGGCCGATCTGGAAGCCCCACGTGGTGCACGCGAACGAATGATACAGACTGTAGAGGTGCGGAAGCTTGCCGTTGTACTTGCATCAGTGAGCCTGATTTGCTTGCCTCTCATGCGCGCATCCGTTCAGGGCGACGGTATAGAGAAGTTGCAAGCGTCGTTTCTCCACCCGCCCGGCGATACCCGAATCATGATGCGCTGGTGGTGGTTCGGGCCGGCGGTGGAGAACGAAGAGATCGACCGGGAACTTGGCGTCATGAAAGACGCGGGAATCGGTGGCGTTGAGATTCAGCCGGTTTATCCGGTGCAACTAATGATCCGGCCAAAGATACTGCCCTATATGTCCCCGCAGTTTCTCGACGCCATTCCTCGACGTGAAAGAGACCGCTGCGGGCCGGATGGGCATGCGCGTCGATATCACATTGGGCAGCGGCTGGCCGTACGGCGGCCCGCACACGCCGTGACCGAAGCCGCAGGACGGTTGCGTATTGTGCAGATCGGCGTTCCGGAAGGCACGCCAAAGCGTCCCAGTTCCGGCAATGGAGACCGGCGAAGAAACTGATCGCCGCCTTTCGTCGGCGGCGAAAGGTTGCGCACGATAGAGCACGGCCGCATCGAAATCCCGCCGGGCTCAGCGGCAGCGATCTGCTGTACTTCTTCATCGCCAGTCGGACCGGGCAACAGGTGAAACGCAGTGCGGTCGGCGCGGAAGGATTTGTTCTCGATCATTACAGCCGGGCAGCGATTCGAGATCACCTTTCTTCTATGGCGGACCCATTGATGACTGCCTTCGGCGATCACCCACCCTACGCCGTATTCAGCGACAGTCTGGAAGTATTCGGATCGGATTGGAGCCGACGATTTTCTTGCCGAATTTCAGAAGCGTCGCGGCTATGACTTGACGCCGTATTTGCCCGCACTTGTCGGAGACATCGGTACGAACACGCGCGCCATCCGGCATGACTGGGCGAAAACGCTCACCGAACTCGCCGAAGAAAACTATCTCCAGCCGATTCGTGCATGGGCACATGAGCACATACGCGATTCCGCTCTCAGAACTATGGTGAGCCGCCGGTCATCCTTTCAAGCAACCAGTTTGTGGATTTGCCCGAAGGCGAGCATGGCCCTTATTGGCGCAGATTCAGTGCCGCGCGATGGGCATCTTCGGCTTCCCATCTTTATGGCCGGACCGTCACGTCGACAGAAACCTGGACATGGTTGCATTCGCCGTGCTTTCCGCGCGACGCCCCTCGATTTGAAAGCGGAAGCCGACCGTCATTTCATTGAAGGAATCAATCAGCTCGTCGGACATGGCTGGCCATATTCCCCGCCGGTCCGAAAGCGAGCCCGGTTGGCGATTTTATGCCGCTGCTGCCTCAATGACCACAATCCGTGGTTCGACGTCATGCCGGACTTAGCCGGCTATCTGCAGCGAGTCAGCTTATCTGCTCGGCAAGGGCAGCCCGCCAACGATATCGCGGTCTATCTTCCGACGGATGATGCGTGGGCGCGTTTGCGGCCCGGGCAAAGTCGCGTTGGACGAAATGGCGGATACGACTGCTCGGGCCGGTGCTGATACCCGCCATCCTGAATGCCGGGATATAACTTCGACTTCATTGACGATCCCGCGATTGAGAAGGTTGGCATTCCCTATAAGGTGCTGATTTTGCCTGGTATCGAACGCATTCCGCTCGCCACGCTCGAACGAGTGCAGTCATTCATCAATGCGGGCGGACTCGTCATTGCGACGAGCTCGTTGCCGTCACTCGGGCGCCGGGCTTCTCGAAGAAAAAACGGAGACAACGAAGATCAATGAACTTTCGAAAGCGATCTTTCAGAGCGGGCTGAAGAACACGCGGTTTGTGGACGACGATCCCGGCGTTTCGAGCGCCCTCAAAGAGCTACTTCCGCCCGACTTTGCAACCGATTCTACAGCGGCCACGTCGATCGGCTTTGTACATCGCAAGCTGAGCGATAGCGATATCTACTTCGTGGTGAACTCCGGGAACCATGCCGTCGCGACCACTGCGTCGGTGCGCGAAACAGACCGTGCTGCGCAGTGGTGGGATCCATTCAGTGGGAAAATCACTCCCGCGCAGTACACGATTTTGAATGGCCGGACGGACATTCCGTTGAGTCTGGCGCCGTATGAGTCGAGGATTCTGGTGTTCGCCGGAAACGCGCACGCCGCCGCGCCGACGCCAACGACGGCGCCCGAGCAGCTCTCTCTGGATATCAGCGGCGATTGGAAGGTAACGTTCTTGCGCACTGGCCAGACGGTCACGATGCAACATCTTCGTTCCTGGACAGAGGACGAATCGACACGCTTTTACTCCGGTCGCGCCGTTTACGAGAAGACGGTCGATATTCCGGAATCCTTCACGCAGTCGGCGCAAATCGTGCTCGATTTCGGCCCTGGTACGCCAATCGAGCCGGGGCTGCAAATGAGCCCGGGTATGCAAGCGCTGCTTGACGGGCCGGTTCGTGAAGCCGCAGTGATCGTTGTGAATGGCAAGCGGGCTGGCAGCATTTGGCATCCGCCCTATGAACTGGACATTAAGCCGTTTCTCCATACGGGATCGAACCGGCTTGAGATCACGGTGGGCAATCTGGCGATTAATGAGATGGCCGGAGAAGCGGCTCCCGATTACCGGCTGCTGAATCTGCGGTATGGCGAACGCTTCGTTCCGCAAGACATGCAAGGTCTGAGGCCGCTGCCTTGCGGGATTCTGAAACCCGTTACTTTGCGCGCCGAAGTCGGCACTTCTCGGCGTTCACAATCACGGCTGACCCGAAAAAAGCTTTCCCTCGCGCTTTCAATTCCTTAGCCCGTCTCCGCGACCTGCCCGCGAACGGCCGCTGCCACACTCAGCGGCTGAAATCGCATGACAAAAGATCGTATTTGCCCGCTCCGCCGCATCCAGTTCCTCCAGCACGAAAATCCGGCCGACTACGAGCGTTCCGGCAACATCTGGTTAGACCAGTATCAGCCTTGCGGCGATAGCGAGGTCCGGCTGGTCCAGCGCGTCATCGACTCCGAATGGCGAGTCATGCGCAGCGACCGCCTGCTCGAAAACTACGAACACAAACTAAACACCGAATCGCCGGACCCGTCCACCTGGACTAAGGAACAATGGGCCACGCTCGCGCGCCTGCGCCGTTTTCAGGAACAGGACGAGCGCACCTTCCACCGCTCCTGCCGGGCCATCGAACGCTTGCAGGCGGTCCGCTACAGCGAGGAGCGGCGTATCGAATTCTGGGCCGAAGTCATGTTGCGCGATGCCGGCCTGTCGGACGAAGACTACGACATCAAACGAGATGCCCGCCACCGCTGGCTGAAAGGGCCATCCATGGCGCCTGGGCAGGACGAGCAAGGCTGTCCTTGCCCCGTATGCGTTTGGCTATGGCGAGTCAATAACTACCAACCAGATCAGGAACCCACGCAATGATTGGAAAACGCCAAGACAAGTACGCCCGAACCCTCGAAGGCGATCGCAAGCGGGCCGCACGCAAAAGCAAGCAAAAAGAGAAACAGAAAGCGGCAGCCCCGAACACGCCCTCTGGCCGCATGTTCCAGGGCCAGCGTCATCCGAAGAACCGCAAAAAGTACGTTCGCCTCGAACAGTGGGCCGAAATCCGCATCATCGACGGCAAAACCGTCACCACGCTCTACCCGACCAACGAAGAGCTGATCCGCAAAGGCCAAGCCATGTTGCCGCCCCCGGACCGTGTGATTCGTCGCCTCAATTTCCCCGACGGCATCCCGCCCGAATACGACTGGACCGGCGTGGAGAACGAAGACCATCGCCGCTTTGGAGGTCTCGCCCTGCAGCGCATGACGATCGACATGTGGCTCGAAGCCACCAAACGCGAAGCGGAAACAGGCGACGGCCACGTAGGTCCGGTCTTCAACCTGCCACCCTTCAAACGGGAATGCGATTGCCCGACCTGCCGCGCCAACGAGGCCTTACTCGAAGAGCTTGAAAACAAAGCCCGTGAAGCCAACAAACCCTTCGACATGGACGCGCTGGTCCGCTACGCCACCGGCCAGGAACAAATCTAATCGCCCCGCGGTTAGCGGTGGGTTCGTTCCTTCAAAATCTGCGCACGCCAGCTCTGTGCTGTGGCTGTGGCACAGGCCTTCGGCCTGTGGGTTCGTTCTTTGCCGCGCGTGCGTGTATTTTTCCCGTCAAAACTGAGCCCCGGGGCGTAAGCGCCGGGACGCCACACGTGCGCGCAGGGCCATCGCAATTTCCATGGCTTCGTTCCTTTAAATCCGCGCCCACCTCGGCTCTGTGGCATAGGCCTTCGGCCTGTGGGTTCGTTTGAAATTTGAATACGAAAGACGCGCTACCGGCGTGAGTTTCTTCCGCCCCTGGCTTCGTTCCGACCACCTGGTTCGTTCTGACCACTCACCACGCGCCACTGGGCGTCCCTGACCGCTGGCTTTGGCGAGCCCGCGGCTGGCCAAGGTTCGTTCTGACCACTCACCCTGACCACTCGCCACTGGCTCTTAGACCGCGGCTACGCCGAGGCTTTCATGCTGCGCCTCGGATTCCGGCCGAGGCTGCGTGTGAACTTCAGGACCCGGCGAGGTGCAGAGTCGGCGATCGGGCGGGCGCGCAGCGGCCGTTCCTGCAGCAGTAATTCACTCGCCTGCACGATCGGTTCGGCGTGAAACCAACGCTGGAAGGGCTCGTCCCGCAGCACGTTGCACAGCGCAGCGAGCGTCATGCCCTGGTGATGGGCCATCCAGCATTTAACCAGGCTGCAAGGACGCGGCCCAAACCTGCCGGCCGTGTAGCCGGTGTAATCGGCCGCTTCGTAAAAGCCGTAATCGGTCAGCCATTTTTTGCGGGCCATGCCGCGCAGGTTCTCGACGGCGGCACGCTTGTCGATCATAAGAGCGAGGCAGCTCGAATAAGGCGAGATCACGAGGAAACCGGCCCGGGCGACATTGAGCGCCAGACTCGGTACGCCAAATGCCGCGTACTGATAATTGCCTTCCATATCCGTCGTCGCGTAAGCAGACTCCGAGATACCCCAAGGGACGCGCCTGCTCATGCCGTAGCGGCGTTGCGCGCAGACTGCCGCGTCCACAGTACGATCGAGCAATGTGTTCGGATGAGATTTCATCCAGAGGACAGGCATGAGGTACTCGAACATTGTGCCGGTCCAGGAGACCATCACGGTTTCGCCCTCAGAGACGGTGTGTTGGCGGCCCAGGCGGAACCACGCCTCTTCCGGCGCTTCGCCCTTTGCAACCGCTATGTAGGTCGCGATCCGGGCCTCCGATGCGAGTAAGTCGTAACAGGAATCGGCCAGCTTCGCGTTTGTCGCGTCGTATCCGATCGAGAGCAGATGGCGGCGTTTATCGACTAGCGGCTTGAAACTCATCTCGTGGGCGTAGCGATCGCACTGATTCACGAAGCTGTGCAGGCGCGTCGCGAGTTCAGCCATGTGGAAGCGGCAATCCGGGAGCAGAGCGCGTAGGGCAGCAATGACGCCGCGGGTTCCCGGGGGTAGCGAAACCGAGTTGGCCGCTATTTCGAGACGCCGCTCGATATCGGCGTAGTATGCGCCGGCGGTGGAGGGCGCCGGTGCGGTTTCGGGCAGGTCGAGAATGGAGGCGGGCAGTTCGCGCAAACTGGCGAACTCCGGCAGGCACCATGGCATGAGGGACCGGGCTTCCGCGAGCAGTCCATCGATGCGCTTGAGGACGTCAGGAGCGGCAGTGCGCGGCCCGCTGCGGCGGCAAGCGCGGGTAACCAGCCGGCGGGCGCGTTCGGATCGACCCCGGGCAGCCAGGCGGCGAAAGTCCCTGTGCCGGTCGTGAGATCGTACAGGTCCATCAGCCCGTCCCAGGACTGCTTGCGGATCACGGGCTGGCGCTGCAGTTCGATACAGCCTTGTTTCAGGCTCCAGAGCGAGGCGATGAGGTTGCCGCTGTCGACGCTCGAAATAAAACGCGGCTCCAGCGGCGCTAGCGTTCGATTGTCGTACCAGTTTGCAAAGTGCCCTAGATCTCTCGGGAGCTTCGCCATCGTACGCAGAGTTTCGCCGGTGAGAGAGACGAACTCGGTCAGTGTGATAAAGCCGAATTCGAGAGCCGCCTGACGCGAATTCAACAAGAGGCCGAGGTTCGTGGGCGAGATACGGTCGGCGATCCGCATTCCCTCTTCCTGCACGTTATCCGGAATGAGCCAATTATTGCTCTCATTGCTGAAATCGGCGAAGTAGCGCCACGTTCGAAGCGCAAGCTGGCGAATGAAACGGGTTTGAGCGGTATCGAAGTGAAAGTCGTCTTCGTGGGGGGAGCGGTTGATCCACACAGAGATTGCCTTGGACGAACACCACGCGGCCAGGAAGGGTAGCGCCCACAACAGCGCGGAACGCCGCGCGAAAAGTGTCAGACCGATAAAGATCGCAACGCCCGGAACCCAATCGAGATAGATATCAACCGGCGTGCGCTTTCGGATACCGAGCTCGGCTTCAGTAGCGGTTTCCCACTCGAGCAGATTGGTATGTGTGATGGTGCTGCGAATGATGGTTCTGACGATCGCGTCGATGGCCACCAGAGCCTGATGCAAAAGAAACGCGATGTTGAGCACGACACTGACGTGCCCCGTAACGAAATCTTTTACCGCCTCGCGCAGCGCTCCACTGTCGCGAGCGTACACGTTGCGAATGATCGAAAACAGCAGGCGGAAGTAGATCGGCAGGAACAGCAACCCAACCGTGACGAGGGTCCAGAAACCGGGGCCGCCAGGAAGGAAGAACCAGCCGCAGAGCAGCAGAAGCAGGGTGGCCGGCTCCATCAAACTGCGGCGCAGGTTGTCGATGATCTTCCAGCGGGACACCAGCGATATCGGGTTCGGAACCAGGTTACGCGTTTCGTCGGGAACCTTGCTGAAGATCCAGCGCACGATCTGCCAGTCGCCGCGTAACCAGCGGTGCTTCCGGCGATTGTAGGCGCTGTAGTGAGTCGGGTAGTCGTCAATGACTTCCGTGTCCGACAATAGTCCGGCGCGAACGTAGGCGCCTTCGATCAGATCGTGACTGAGCAGTGTATTCCGGGGGAAGCGGCGCTCCAGCACTTGCCGGAACGCGTCGACGTCATAGATTCCCTTGCCCGTGAAAATACCTTCGCCGTACAGATCCTGATACACATCGGAGACGGCACGCGAATAGATGTCGTAACCGGTCTGACCGGAGTAGATGGCGGCAAGCCGGGAGCGTGTGGCGGAATGCACGCTGATGCCGACGCGAGGCTGAAGGAGTCCATAGCCGTCGATCACCACGTTCGATTCGGGATCGACGAGCGGCAGGTTTAACGGGTGCGCCATGGCGCCGATCATCTTTTGGGCAGAGCCGCGCGGCAGTTGCGTATCGGAATCGAGCGTGAGGACAAAGCGTATACGCGGGAGCGCGGCAACATCGCCCGCCTTTACGGGGAACGGGTCGTAAGCGTGGCGCAGATACTGGTTAAGATCGAGTAATTTGCCGCGCTTGCGCTCGAAGCCCATCCAAGCTCCTTCACGCGGGTTGTATATACGATGGCGGTGAAACAGATAGAAGCCACCGTACGGCTCGGACGCGTACTTCGCATTGAGGCCGTCAATCAGAGAGGTCGCGAGATCGACGCGCGCATCCTGCTCCTCGGCGGGTTCCGCCGTGTCGGGCAGGTCAGTCAGGAGCGCGTAGAAGATATTGGGATCGCGGTTCACCAGATAGCGCACTTCGAGATCGTCCACCAATCCGCGAATCTGTTTCTCATTGATAAGTAGGGTTGGAATCGCAACGATCGTTGCAGCGTCCCGGTCCACGGCTTTTGAGAAGTCGAGCTTTGGTAATGGCGCGGGCGTCAGGACCGTGGTGACAAGGTGATTCATTACCTCAACCGCAAAGTGCGTTGCGGGGAGGATCAGCAGGATGGCTCCCAGCACGAGGCCCCAGCCGCCCTGGGAAGAGACTTGGCTCCAGATGAGACAAACGACCGTGATAAGCGTGATGGCTTCAATGCCGAGAATATAGACTTCATCCGGATTGTGCAGGAAGAAGCGCTGCAGGAGGGTGCCAAGCGGAGGTTGATAGGCAACTTTGGGAAGAAGCTCTTCGCAACCGCTCGTCGTGATGAGGTAATATCCGACGTGCCGCAGACGGGCGGCCAGCGCCGGGGGAGTATCCGGATCAATGGGGGCTTCTTTGGCGAATGTGACCGCGAGCCGAGCGACCTGAATCTCGCTGTGATCGGAATGAGCCGCGATCTTGGCGACCTTACGGCGGTACAGTTCGCGGGTTTCAAAGTCCATCCGCGAATAGGCGCCCGCGGGGTCCTGACAGAGAATACGGTGCACCAGCGATAACTGCTCGATGGTTTCTTTCCAATCGATTTCGCCGATCAGGCGCATGCTGCGGATCAGGCGGCCGATATGCTGAGTGGGAGCCTCTTTGCCTTGCGAGCGGAATGCATTGAGCGCAATGGCGCCCCTCTGCGAAAGCAGTTCCAGCAGGACCAGTTTCAGCGCAGGCAGCATGGCGCCCAATTCAGACAGGCGCAGCGGTTCGATCTCTTCAACAGACTGAATGAAAAAGAAGAAGCGTTCTTCGGTGAGGCGGAACTCGGCAGCTTCGAGAAGAGCGCGCGCGAATACGACTGGGCGCGCGATACATTCTTCGCGCCCCGACTTCACCGCTGGCAGACGGGACAGAATTTTGGTGCCGCTCTCAAGATCCTGTATGTCCGAGTGGACCAGCCGGAGGTTATCGTACAGCCATTGAAGATCGTCCGAAGGCTCGTCGGACTTCATGCTCAGCAGTTCGTGTTCGAGTTCCCGGAGCTTGCGTACATTGGCGCGGAAGGATTCGCGGGCGCTGCGCCCGCAGCGTCTTCGTCCGGCCCAACCACAGGAGCGAGCCGCGCGTACCGCAGCGTCGCGAAGCAGACTGCGCTCTCCTTCCGGAAGAGTAATTACGGGCGGCGAACAGGGGTTATCGGAATGTGAAGTGGCGTCTGCCATAGCAATTTCCTTCAGCGGTAACTCGAGGCTTGCAGTTCGAACATTTCAGCGTAACGTCCTCCCAGCGCGACCAGGCGGGAATGATCGCCTTCCTCGGCAATGCAGCCGTTCTCCAGGACGATGATGCGTTCAGCCATGCGAACCGTGGAGAAGCGGTGGGAAATGAAGAGCGCCATTTTGCCGGCAGTGAGTTCATTGAAGCGCTCGAACACTTCGAATTCGGCGCGAGCATCCAGGGCGGCTGTGGGCTCGTCGAGCACGAGTACTTGCGCTTCACGAAGATAAGCGCGCGCGAGAGCAATCTTCTGCCACTCGCCGCCCGAAAGATCAACGCCGCCTTCAAAGCGGCGGCCTAACATCTGCTCGTAGCCCCCTCCGAGTTTCGCGACCACGCCGTCGGCCAGACTCTTGTTTGCGGCCTGCTTAATGGCGGGCAAATCGTCCAGGGACTCGATGCGGCCGACGCCGATGTTCTCGCGGGCCGTCATTTCGTAACGCATGAAGTCCTGGAAAATGACTCCAATCTCGCGGTTCAGGTCCTCGATACTGTACTCCCGCAGGTCAATACCATCGAGCAGTACTTGGCCGGCGGTTGGATCGTAGAGGCGCGTCAGCAGTTTGACAATGGTCGTCTTGCCCTGTCCGTTCTGGCCAATGAGGGCGATGCGTTCACCCGGTTCGACGCGGAAGTTGAGATGTTGCAGGATTAGCCGATCGACGCCGGGGTAGTGAAAGAAGACATCGCGAAATTCGAATCCGCGGCGAATGGGGCGCGGCGCAGGCAACGCCCCGGGTTTCGAAGTGACGGTCGGTTTCATTTCAAAGAAAGCCAGCAGATCGGTCAGGAAGAGGGCCTGATCGGCGATGCTCGAAAGCGTCGAGAAGATCAGCGAGATATTCGCTTGCGCGCTGAGAACCGCGCCGGTGAGCGTCCCGAACTGGCGAATGCTCAGTTCATGCGTAACAGTTTTAAAGATGGCCCAGACATAGGCGCCGTAATAACCGCAGGCATTCAGGATCGAAAGAAGGGAGACGGCCATCAGGCGACGCCGGCTCAGGGCCATATTTTCGTCCAGGATGGCGTTGGCGATATTGGTAAAACGCTCCGTGAAGAAGCGGCTAAGCCCGAAAAGCTTCAACTCCTTCGCGGCTTCCTTGCTACCGCCGACTTGCCGCAGATAATCGAGTTGGCGCTTGGCTGGAGTTTGCCGGAAATTCTTCGCATACTCGAGGAACGCGAAATGGCTCTCGCCCAGGAAAGCTGGAACGAGGCAGCCGACGAGGAGGAACAATAGCCAGGGCGAGAATACGAGGATACTGGCGGACAGCCAAATCGTCGTCAGCACCTGTTGGTACAGACGGCCGATTGCCTGAATCATGAACAGCCGATCGGTGGCTTGAACGCGGGCACGCTCGAGGCGATCGTAGAAAACCGGGTTTTCGTATGCCTGGAGATCGAGCTGCGACGCATGATCCATCACCTGGATGCTGACGTGGCGCGTGTACCGGTCGGCCAGGACCGTGTCGTAGTAATCCACTATCCGGCCTAGCAGACTGCCCAGCACCGCGAGTCCGAACTCGAGGCCCACCAGCGTCCACAGCCAGGGGGTGGCGGCGCCGCGCACGTTGTAGATGTGCGTGACCTCGCCGAGTATCGCACCGGTAACCCAGACCATACCGGCGGGAACGAGCGATACAAGCAGGCGAAAGGATAGACCGGCTGCAACAACTCCAGGTCCGGATTGCCAGACAATTTTGAGTACTGGCGGGATGTTTTTCGTCGCCCGGACGCGGTCGCGCCAAGCCGATTTTGCGGTTCCTTTAGTTTCCGTCGTCACGTTCGGGTGCGTCCTGTAGATTCCCCTGGGATGGTAAGTGTTTCCGCGACGCTTAAGCAACTTAGGGGCCGTTGAAGCTTCTGTCGGGAAGTCTCCTGGCAACCTTAGCAAAGCGGTAGCGTATGTTAGCATCGGCGGTATGAAGGCGCAGTTCGTTCAAGGGGCTCCCGCTTGCTTCAACCCCTGAGGGAATGGATCGGCGCGCTCAATGATTTCCTGATCCTTGCCGGACAAGCTTTCGCGAACGTCCTCAAGCGCCCCCACTACTGGTCCGATGTGTTGGTCCAGATGGACCTGATCGGCGTCGGCAGTATCCCAATCGTGCTGCTCACCGGCGCGTTCAGCGGCGCCATCATCGCCCTCCAGATGGCTCGCGCGCTAAATGCCTACGGCGCCAGCAGTCAGGTCGGAAGCATCGTTTCGCTTACGCTCGTGCGCGAGTTAGGCCCCGTGTTGACGGCGATTCTGGTGGCCGGGCGAAACTCATCCGGGATCGCTTCCGAGCTTGGCTCGATGAAGGTTACAGAGCAGATCGATGCCATGCGGGCGCTCGGTACGGACCCGATTCAGAAGCTGGTAACGCCGCGCGTCATTGCGACGGGCGTGATGCTGCCTTGCTTGACCGTGGTGAGCGATGCGGTCGGATTATTCGGAGCGTTTCTCGTCTCCGTACCGCTGCTGCACATCATCAGCACATCGCAATTCTGGTCGAGCTCGTGGCAGGCGCTCGTAATGAACGACCTGGTGCAAGGACTCATCAAACCATTCCTGTTCGGATTGTTGCTTTCCTTGATGGGCTGTTTCTACGGCCTGCGGACGACGGGCGGCACTCAAGGCGTGGGACGTGCAACGACGCAGGCGGTGGTCGTGGCGGGCATTTGGATTTTCGTGATCACCTTCCTGATCGATAAGATCTTCGTGAACCTGTAGCGGCATGGCGACGCCGGAACCAATTCTCGAAGTCCGTAACGTCAGCCTGCAATATGGCGAGAAATGGGCATTGCGAGACGTGTCGCTGTCTGTATCGTCGGGCGAAACGTTCGTTATTTTAGGCTCGGCGGGAAGCGGGAAAACGTCGCTGTTGAAGGCAGTGATCGGGCTGGTGCGGGTGGATAGCGGCGAAATTCGCCTTTTTGGCGAAAGTGTTCGCGAAAAGAAGGAAAGAGAGCTGTTCCCGCTGCGCAGCAAGGTCGGATTTCTGTTTCAGGAAGGCGGCTTGTTCGATTCTCTATCAGTCGGGGAGAACGTGGAATACCCGCTGACGGGCGTCAACCAAGTAAGCGCGGCCGAGGCCGGCCGTCGCGCTCGCGAGGCGCTGTGTTTTGTGGAACTGGCGCAGACCGTGCAGCAGTTTCCGAGCGAACTCTCGGGCGGCATGCGCCGACGCGTGGGAATTGCGCGGGCAAGCGTTACGAATCCACCGCTCATTCTGTACGATTCGCCAACGGCGGGACTGGATCCCATTACAGCGAACGTCATCATGGCGGTAGTGGCAAAGCAGCGCGACCTGCAGCGGACGGCTTCGTTGATCGTCACGCACCGTTTTCAGGATGGTGAACTGATGGCTCGATATCAGTACGACGCAACAGCAAAGGAACTGATTCCGGTAACCGATGATGAAAAGGGCGAGGGTGCGCGACGGACTCGATTTATCGTAATGAAAGAGGGTGCGATCGCGTTCTTCGGAACTTTGGCGGAACTGGAAGGTTCGCAAGACGAGTACGTGAAACGGTTCGCAAGACATGAGGAGTAGACATGCCCGACAAGAATAAGACCAGCATGGCCCAGCTTCGGGTCGGCATTCTGGGTATCATCGCGCTGTTCTTCATCACGCTGTTGATCTTCCTGCTGACCGGGTCCACAGACTTCTTCACGCACAAAGTGTGGCTGCACGCATATACATCCGATGCGGCGGGTCTGACGTCGGGAGCGCCGGTACGCATCAACGGGATTCAAGCCGGCAAGGTGCGAAACGTAGCGCTTTCGGGAGAGCACAATCCACAGCGCTCGATCAAGATCGATTTTCAGGTCGACGGCGACAAACTCAACGACATACCCGCAGATTCGCAGGCGACGGTCGATTCGGATAACCT
Source organism: uncultured Acidobacteriaceae bacterium (assembly GCA_963795905.1). Taxonomy (GTDB): domain Bacteria; phylum Acidobacteriota; class Terriglobia; order Bryobacterales; family Bryobacteraceae; genus Bog-105. The sequence goes on from CAWCJG010000011.1 coordinate 302,503, forward strand.
GCTCGGCAGTACAAAATTCCTGAGCATCACGCAGGGGACCAGCGCTCAAAGGATTCAAGAAGGCGCCACGATGCTGTCGGCCAATACGCAGCAGTTTGATCAGTTGGTGAAGCAGGGATTTGGCGTGCTGGATTCAGCACAAGCGATTCTGGCGAAGATCGAAGATGTGGTCAACTCCATTCAGAGCGGCAAAGGCACGATCGGGAAGTTTCTGGTGGACCCCACTTTGTACAACAGCCTGGAACAAACCGTGGTGCAGGTGCAGAAGCTGACGTCAACGCTCGATTCGAATAAGGGCACGTTGGGACGTCTGGTGAACGACGACTCACTGTACGTGCAAGCGCAGTCGGTGATCACGCGTCTCGACGGCATTGAGAAGGGATTGGAGAATGGGCAGGGCTCCGCCGGCCTGCTGTTGAAAGATCCGAAGCTGTACAACGACCTGGATCACGATCTGAATCAACTCAACCAGATTTTGGCGAATCTTCAGCAGGGCAAAGGCACCATGGGCGAGCTGCTTGCGAGCGATAAAGTGGGGGGTCAGATATCTGCGACGCTGGACAAGCTGGATGTAACGCTCGATAAGGTGAATTCCGGGCAGGGCACGATTGGTCAACTGCTAGTGAATCCGCAACTGTACGATTCGCTGAACGGGACGACTCAAGAACTGCACGGTGTACTGAAGGAGATCCGGACGGATCCGAAGAAATATCTGACGATTCACCTGAAGATCTTTTGAAAGAGACGCGCGTAAAGCCTGAAGCCGCTAAACGGCTCATCATTAATGCAGACGACTTCGGTTTCACCCGCGATGTGAACGCGGGCATTGTGGAAGCGCATATCAACGGAGTGCTGACCGCCACCACGCTGATGGCAAACGGCAATGCGTTCGAGGATGCAGTACGGTTGGCGCATGAACATCCTACTCTGGATGTCGGATGTCATCTGGTCCTGGTGCAAGGGTGTTCGCTCGCGTCAGGCAGGCCGCTGCCGCGCAAACTGTCTGGAGTGGTTATGGGGCTGATGGCGGGAACGCTCGACCCGTATCGGGAATTTCGTGCCCAGACGGAGAAAATCGTAGCGGCTGGCATCCGGCCTTCGCACGTCGATACGCACAAACACACGCACATCCTGCCGCGTGTTTTCAAAGCGGCGGTTCGGGTCGCGAGCGAGTTCGGCGTACCTGTGATTCGCGTGCCGGTTCCGGCCGGTAACGGAGCGATCCGTAAGTTCTATCGCGCACTAGCGTGTCAGCACGGCGTTTGCATGACAGACCATTTCACGGGATTTCGTTTGACGGGGGCGCTCACGGAAGGTTCATTTCAATCGGCGCTCGAACGCTTGGGCGAGGGGGTGACGGAGTTCATGTGCCACCCGGGCTTACTCGGAGCGGAGTTGCTGAAGGCAAACACGCGCTTAAAGGAGTCTCGCGCAATCGAACTTACGGCGCTGACTTCTCCGCGAATCCGTGAAACGCTTCGCAAAAATCAAATCGAGCTCTGCAGTTTCCGGGATCTGTTCCCAGTACGTGCTAGTTAACTGACGGGCTTGGGCCGGAGGATCACATAGGGGACCCGCTTCTGCGAAAACAAGAAGCGACGTTCGGCGCTGTAGAAGGGCGGCGCATGGTCGCCCGAAAGCACGAAAACGGTGGGCGGTATGGCCGGGATCGAGAGCCAGTGAGGCGATGGACTCGTTGAGGCGGCGGATCAATGTGTACCACCCGCACAGAGCATCATCATGCGAGAGCCCCGAAGCATCGCAGTCACCCGCAGCCAGGTGTACCGCTGGCACGTTCACAGGCAGATGAGAATCAAGCGTCATCCAGTGCAGGAACTTCGGATGCTCCGGCGTGCCAGACCGCAGCTGGTTGCGCAGGTATGGGAACACATCGGAATCGCAGGTTCCAGCCAAACCAAAGGAACATGTTCGCATGCCGAGATTCGTCAGATCCGTGAGGAACAAGCTGGTCTGAAACCCGACTTCGGGAAACCAGCGTTCCCTGGCATACATATGCTCATAAAACCCGTGTATCCCGATGGTTTGGTAACCCGATGCGGCAAACCTGGCCGGATAACACGCCCTCAGCGTGGCTGCACTTTCATGACCCGGACCTTGCGCAAATAGTTTGCCGCAGAGATCGCGGCTTTCGCCGTAGATGGTACTGCCCGAGAAGGGAACGGACCCCAGTTCGACCGTGTAGCGCTTTTTGAGGGCGTCCGACAACAAGGATGACGTGAGGCCATTCCGAAGTTCTTCGTTATGCATCAGCCCCCATGACTCGATCGTGATCATCGCTACATTGGACCTGGCGGATGCGAGCAGCGACGGATCCTCGCTCAGGAGGTGCGCTAAAGGAGAATCGATTCGGCTGGTTGCGACCGGGTGGTTCCGAATCTTTGTCATGACAGCGAGGCATAATACGCCGCCGGTGGGGATCCTGACGATCCGCTTGCGGGGGGACTGCACATCAACGCCTCTAAGCCACCCGTACTGGCCGCCGGATAAGGCGCATGCCAGGAATGCAAGGCAAACGAAAACGATGCATAGTGCGGACGCGCGCCTGCTGCGAACAATCTTCCCGGCATACCAGACAAATCCGATTGCGACCGCGAGGTACGCGCTTAAAGCAAACGCGTAACCAGCGAGGCGGGGAATTGGCAGGAGAGCCAAATAGGGCAAATCCGCTAAAGCATCCAAAATGCTGAAAAAGAAAGTTCGGGAGACGGATGCAAACAGGTCTGCCGTCAGGCTGACGACGATCAACGCCAGGCAGTACCAGCGTCTCCAGACGATGTAGGCCGCCGTGAGAAGGGCGAACTCGAGGTTCAGGAACCCCCGTTGGAAGCTGCCGAAAAGCAGCCACAGTGCGGCGTTAGGAACAATGCAGATAAGAAAGAGTGAGATAAAAACGTCGGCGAGCGTGCGAGCCCCGGTCGAAACATCCCGCCGCGCAGTGCCGCCCACCTCACCTAGTGCTGCCGGAGGAGCAAGTTGTAGACACGTCTCCACTAGGGAGATAGTGATCGCTTCGGTCCCGATCCTCTCCTGCTGGATTGAGGGTTATTGATCCCCGGTGTGGCCGCCCACGGCGAGGAATTGGCGCTCCCAATCGGCAGAGGCCCGAATATCTGCCGCGTACTTTTCCCCCGTACTCCGCAGCAGCGCACGTTCGCGATAAATTTTTGAAAGCAGAAGCAGCGGGTGCTGGGAATTGCCGTTCAACTCCGATGCCCGTTGAGCATTTCGGATGGCATCGTCGATTACAGGGCCGAATCGCTGCTGGAGCCGGCTTCTGAGGGCGTCATCGGGAATGGGGCCGTTCAGTTTTGGAAACTGCGCTTTCGCGCTATCGACTGCAGGCCCGAACTCGTCGCGTTCCACCTCGGCAAGTTTGAGGTAAAGGTTCGCCGCATCCGGCTGGAGAGCAATGGCCTGCTTGAGTGCGTGTCGAGCGTCACCGTATCGGGAATCTTTTTCGTCGGGATCGGACGATTGCTGCGCCACGAGCGCCTCGAGATCGGCGACATCAAGCAGTGGGGCCGCCGATGAGGGTGCAAGTTGGGCCGCCTGTTTCAGGTGGTCCTCGGCTCGATCCGCGATATCGGTCTCCCGCGAGGTCCCGCATTGTCCGGCTTGCAGTTCGCGCAGAAGAGCCGCACCGAGTCCCTGATGAGCTTCTGCCGAAGAAGGATTCAGGTCGACCGCTTTTTGGAAGTTGCGCGCTGCTTTCGGCAGGTCATTGTGGGCGAGCGCATCCTGTGCCGAAGCGAGCACCTCGCGGTAATCGTTGCTCTCGGGATCGCCATGGGCGGTGAGACGCGGCACGACGGTAAGCATTGCCGCCAGCCCGATCAGGCCAGCCAAGGTCTGTTGTTTTCGAATCCGCGTCACGCCGGCAGCATATCGATTAAGACGCGCGCAAGCGGGATTTCGTTGATCGTTCTCCGCACGATTTGGAATCAGAAGGGAGAAGGAGACATACAGACCTGTGTGTCCGCTGCCAATGTCACCGATATCGCGGCAGGCGATTGCGAGACGGCATGGTCGATGTGAGAATCACCCTCTTATCGCCTGCAGGACGAGTAGACTGCCGATCGCGATCAGTCCGACATACACGACTTGAAAAAAGCCATTATGCTTCATTCGACGATTGACGGTGCGTCCAAGCAGGGTGGCAATGACGACCGCCGGAAGGGATACAAGAAAGTACCGCGTGATAGTGGCAGTCCATATCCCGAGAATTGCGTACCCGAAGAGGCTGGCAAGACTTGCCACCAGGAAGTAACCTTGCAGCGTAGCCCGGAAATGTTGTGGAGACCATCTCCGCAACGCACCATAAATCGCAAGCGGCGGTCCGTTCATCCCGCAAGCCCCTCCCAAAACACCCGAGAGAAAGCCGCAGCCGATCAGCCATCCTCGTTGATCCTCTTTTATATGCGGCGTGGCCCTACCGGCAAGGAAATAGAGGGAGAACCCGATGATGAGAACGCCCACCAAAATTTTCAATGCGTGCTCGTTCCCTTCAGACAGAAGCAGAATCCCCAGCGGTATGCCGGGCAGGGCTGCGAGAATGAGACCGCCCGCGCTCCGTACGTGGAGGTGCCGCCAGTCCTGACTAACGATGACCGTGGCCATCGCGACCGACACTAGAACAGCCAGAGGCGCCGCAACGGACAAGGGCAGGCGCAATGCCAGCAACGGCACCGCGACAAGGGCTTCGCCGAACCCAATTGTGGAGCGGGTGAAAGTCGCAACAAAGATCACGGTAAGCACATAGGCAGTTACAGGATGGAGCAAATAGATTCTCCGTCGGTCGACGAATATGCATATTGTCTCAACTGCGACAGGGACTTGACGTAAGCGTCCCATCAGCAGCATTCGACACGGTTCGTAAGTGAGGCCCCATCAGACCCGAAGGACGCAGACCATCTCTAAGAGCAACTTGCGGTGGTCCCGAGGTCGCACAAGTGCCTCCGCTTGTTATCCTGCCTTGTCTGAATGGATGAGCTGTTGGCTTCGCACCGGGATTTTGTCGGTTCATCGTTGGCCGTGAAGTAAGCACGGCGCGGAAGGATCAGGTAATGAGGCGCTGGCTCAGGCTATTCGGCAAACGTTAGATCGCCGTGTTTGAAAATGAGTTGTGGACAGATCGTTCTAGTCGTGCAGCGTTGAGGAATATTCCGGGACCGTCGACGTTCGATGTGAACGAGGCGAGGCCGCGAGCTAGCATTTATAGCTCACGAGAAGTTGGGATGGAATTTCCTTACCAGGGCGTCCGCCTTGTCCAATTGGAGCTTTGCGGATTTCTTTTTAGGGTCTCTGCGCAGTTCGGCTTGTGCGTGGAGATGGTGCTGCTCGACACAGAAATTGAGGTGAGTCCATTCTTCGCTGCCAGGGGTGTATTCCGCATCTTCGGAATCGAGGCGGGAAAGTAGTTGCGATTTGACGGGATCGTGCGCGGACCTTGCAACGGCTTTTTTCAACGTGTCACGCTCGTCGGAGGTGGGTTTGAAAATGGACATCTTCGCGCTGCCGCCGATGGTATCACTTTGTACGCGAGTGTCGATCATCCGTCCAGACCCGCGGCAATGATTCGCGGCGCGGCTGATGTCCCGAGCGAACTACCCTGGCGGAGCATTCACCCGAATGCTCCAGCCCCAAGCGTATTTCGTTGGCTTTCCATCCTGAAGCGATGCAGGCAACTGTATCGTGAGGCCTTTGCCGGGGTCGACGGCCCACTTCATCGGCTCAGGATATCCGAACATCCGAATTGAGCTACCCTCTTTGGGCTGGACGGAGGGGAGTTGCAACGACGCCCCGGGCCATGCAAGGGCAAAACAATGGATTGTTTGCCCATCCTTACTCCGCGTGAAGCGGATATTGTCACCTTCACGCCACTCATCGCCGGTTCGTGGTCGCGTGGCATAGATGCCTTCTCCACAGGTTCGCAGCCAGGCGCCAACCTCCTTCACTTGCGAGATGGCGGCGGGATGGAACTTGCCGGACGCATCCGGGCCGATACCAACCTGGAAGCTACCGCCCTTTGCGGCCGTATCAACGATGTTGCGGATGATCCATGCCGCGCCTTTGTATTGCGAACCGTCGGGATCGAACGAGAACCCGCGCGCTAAAGGATAGATAACCATCCATGGCATATCCGTATTGGACTTCTGTCCGGGAATGAAGCCTTCCGGCGTGTAGTAATCCCCGTAATTGCCGATTCCCCGTGCGCGCATCATCACATTCGGCTGCAATCTCCGGAGTTCCAAGATCGTTTCCCGCAATTGCGGCCACACCGCCGGCCCTAACCATTGATCCAGCGAGAGCATGTGGATCTCCCCGTAGTTGGTGAGCAGTTCCGTCAATTGCGCGCGGTGCCGAGCCATCATGCGCGCCACTTCTTCCGGTGTCGGATCCGGCGTCATGACTAACCGCGCGCCCATTCTCTTTACAGATCCTTTCCAATCGGGATCCAGTTGTGCTGCGGAAGGCACAGTGACAGGATTTTCGGCATAAGGACGGAAGTCGGCGTCGTACCAATCGGGATGCGAAAAATATAGGGCGATACGAAGTCCCCGCTTCCGGCCGGCCTCACATAGCTCTTTGACTACATCCCGGCGGAAGGGACTTTCCGCAATGGAATACGCAAGATCGCAATCTTCGATCTGCGGTTTGCCGGGAGCATCCCAGCGAATCCGCTGCCGGACTCGTGTTTTCGTGTCAAACATGGAGAACCCTTCGTGATGTTTGGTCGTAAACGCAAACATGCGCATGCCGTTCTCGGCAAAGAGCGAGGTCCATTCGTCTGCATCGAAGCCGGTCGGATTCCATGTCTTGTAGAGCTCGTTATACCGCGCGCGCTCTTGGTAGTTAAGGTCGAGAAAAGGCCAGGATTCGTGCAGGAAACCTGCCACCGAGTAAATACCCCAATGAATTCGAATCCCATACTTCATGTCCCGGAACGCTTCGTAGGCTGACTCCGGTGCCCAGCGATACTGCGAGACGGGAGTATTTTCGACGAACGAAGAGACCATCTTGCCATGGAAATCGCCGGCCGGAAGACGATGCTCAAGGGTTGACGCTAAGCCGTGTCGCACGAGCAGCGGAGACATGAGTGCCGTTGATAGAAATGCGCGCCGGTGCAACATAGATACTCCTGAGGTTTGCGCACCCGGATACATCCTTTCCAGAACTCGAGCGAGTGGCCGCCAGCCATCTTCGAACATATCCTCCCGTCCGATCACGCCGCAATCATCATATGCGACATGTGGGACAAAGCTGGCGCAAGGGGCAACGGTGCGCGTTGCAGGTCTGGCGCGCGCAATCGATCCTGGTCATCGTCGCCCCGGGGGCGACGTGGAACCGTTGACCCGTTCAAAGCAGAACGACCGCATCGGCGATTTGGCATTCGTTGAGAGAACTGTCTCATTCTCTCGAGGTGCTCTGGTCAGCTCAATGCCTTTGCGAGTCGAATAAGTCCCTGTCGTATCGCAAGGTCGTCAAATCCGCCAAAGCCGAGAAGTAACGCCTTCGGATCAGGACGTCTGAGGGTGCATTGATCAACGGCGAGAACCTCAAGTCCCTGGGCCGCTGCCAACTTCTCCGCCTGTCGTGAACTCATTCCATTCTTGAGATACCCGATCGTGTAGAGGCCTGCCCTGACGTTAGAGATCTCAAGCAATCCATCCAGATATTGCTTAGCTCCTTCCATGAGCGTTGCGAGGCGCTCCGCATACAAGTTCCGCATCCTCCGCAGATGACGCGCCAAATGTCCATCGACGATGAAATCGCAGAGCACCGCCTGGTCAAAGGATGAATTCCGGAAATCGGTTCGGTAACGGAAACCCAGGAACGGGTCTATTAACGGCGCAGGCAGTACCACATAGCCCACGCGTAAGGCTGGGAACAGCGTCTTGCTGAACGATCCGATGAAGATAACGCTTGAGCGATTGTCGAGACTTTGCAGAGCAGGCACAGGCGGTCCTTCAAACCTATACTCGCTGTCATAGTCGTCTTCAATAACGAAAGCGCCGGCACGTGCGGCCCAGCGAAGGAGGGCCATTCGCCGCTCCAGCGTCATCGTTACCCCAAGCGGGAATTGGTGAGCCGGCGTCACGTATGCGCCCTTCGCATCCGGACAGATCTTCATTCCGGCGGAAACAGACAGCCCTTCGTCATTCACGGGTACAGCAACCATCCTGGCTCCGACATTGTCGAACGCGATTCTGGCTCCGAAATATCCAGGATCCTCCATCCATATCGGATCGTTCTTTTTCAGGAGTAGCCGCGCCAACAGGTCGAGCGCCTGTTGTATTCCGGAAACGAGAACGATCTGTTCCGCAGTGCATCGCACGCCGCGGGAAGTGCGCAGATACTCAGCGATTGCATGGCGCAGTGGCTGATACCCGCGCCGATCCGCTTCTTTCTTTAGCCATGACCTGAAATGACGTGCTCGGTGTGCGGCAATACGTCCCCAAACCTCGGACGGGAATTCGTTGATGGCTGGAACCCCGATCCGAAAGGGGCGGATCCCGCCAACAAAAGCCAGGTCCACCCAGGGTAGCGGCCGCTTGTATGTCGAAACGACGCGACGAATGTATGCCGGTGTCGCGGTTGCCTGGCGGGCCGGACGAGGCGCCTCTACACGATTCACCCACGTACCGAATCCGACACGGGAGGTGATATATCCCTCGGCTTGCAAACGCTCCAGGACGCTGACGACTGTACCCCGGGAGACCTCATGCTGGGTGGCAAAATCTCTGGATGCCGGCAGTCTGGTGCCAGGCGCGAGCCGACCTTCCAGAATGGCAGAGCGGAGTTCGCCATACAGCCAATTGGTCAGGGTCTGATGGCGCGACCGGCTTTTCAGAGTGAGCTCGAACGAACTGACGGCTTTTGGCATGTCAAATGGTCCAATAGATTTTACGAAAATGGCTCTGGACGATGTACTGCTGCGGCCATATCATCAGATCTGAAGTCCAGAAACGCATCTATCGTCACTGGGTTCTGGATTCTCGCTAAGCGACTCATCGGAGAGATCAACAGATGAAAGTCGGTGTTTGGTTCTATGGGTTGGGCACTGCTCTCGCGGGCATTCTGGATATTGCCTGGGGTACATTCGATGCCTCTCATCAACCGATTCAAGCTCTGGGCAAGAATGTTCCTGGTGAACACGTGCTCGCCTACGTTGCCGGCATTTGGCTGGTCGTAGCGGGTCTTGCTGTTTTGTTGCGGCGCAGTGCAAGGCTGGGCGCCGCGGCATCCGCCATCGCCTACTTGATTTTTGCGGCATTGTGGCTAGTTCGATGCTATGCCGGAATTCATGCGCTTGGCTGGCGGATCGACGTCTTAGCAGGCGTTTCTTTCGGGCTCGCTCAACAGTTGATGCTGATCGCTCCGGCAGTGATCGTTTACGCCTGCACCTACGCCTTCACCGCCTCACCGGATTCCGTGTTGCAAGCGAGAGCAGCGATCGCCGCACGTTGGATGCTGGGATTGCCTCCTATCATGTTCGGCTTATTCCACCTTGTTGGTATGCGCGTCTTCGCGAGCATCGTCCCGCACTGGATGTCGTTTGGATATTTTTGGGCGGGGCTGACCGGAATCGCCTTCTTCCTGGCAGGAATTGCAGTTTGCTCAGGAATTTTGGATGTGCTCGCGGCCAGGCTTCTTGCGTTGATGCTGTTGCTGTTTGAAGGTCTTGTAGAAATACCTCCTATTTTCATCCGATCGCACAATCAGGCAACCTGGGGTGCAGCTGTTTACAATGTCGCTGCTATAGGGGCATGCTGGATATTCGCCGAGTTTCTCGCAAGCCGCGCAGATCGAAGACGAATCGACCCCGCGGAGAATGTCACGATGGCAAGCCGCGATCCTGTGGTTGCAGGGAATCAGTAGAGCGTGATCGACGGGTAATCAGGTGTCATGCCCCTGCTTCCCCTTATTGCACGACGATCTGGACGCGTGCGAGATTCTGCATATTCGTCCAGTAATCGGAAACACCGCCGCGTTGAGCAGTCGCCCGCAACGTCAGCTCATAGACTCCCGGTTTGGGGAAGCTTACCGTGCGTGTGACGTTGACCACCGGCTGCGGCGCCGGAAGCACAGTGGGCGCTTCGTACTTGACCGGATTGCCGCCGAGATACCAGTCGTAGCGCACCACCTTTCCGGTATTCGGAGGTGCCTCGATCTTGCCGGTGAGAGTTACTGCCTGGTTAACGCCCACAGATGCATGATCCGTGCCGTTCACGGCGAGCGTGACAACCGGTTGGATGCCGCCGCGTTCCGCAGCATTCACCGGTAGGCTGACTTGATTGTGCTCATCCAGGGAGTAACGCGTGGATGGAGGCGGTCGCACACCCTTTTCGACCCAGTTCACCAGATCGACGAGAGCTTGCAGCCAGATGCCGCCGAAGCCCACGGTAAAGCCGTTGTCGTCTCCTTTGATTTCGAAAAGATCCGCATGATTCGCGTTGTCGTTGTAGTAGATCCGAACCATCTGATCTGCCCGGGCAGATCCAATCGCCTTCACGATCTGAGAATGGTAGAACGATGCTGTATACGGGAATGAGCGATTATCCAGCAGGTTCTCCATGATGATCGTCTTGAACTTGATGTTGCCGGTCTCCAGAGTGCCGCCTTGCGTTGAAAGAGAGTTCAACTTCCAGCCTGGAACTGAACGCTGCGGATACTTCGGCGTACCGTCGGCATTTAGATACTGCTTGTAGGCCGGATTGCCGTTGGTCACGATGTCATGACGGGGATAAAAACACAAGGCGAGAAGGAAACGGTTATTGATCCGAATCTTGCCCCCTATCGTCAGTGTCTTGAGCATCGCCGGGTCATTCGGCCCTTTGAGCGTAAGAGTCGCACCCTTCAGATCACCGTTGAGGGTGCCGCCTGACGCGCCCATTGTGCGCGTCTTTTCATCAGCCGCGTAAACGTAGAATTGCAGCCCATCGCTGCCCATCGAGCCCATCTTGGGGACCGTTACCGGGTCGAAAGTGACGCTGGTTGGCGCATTCCGGGCATCACGATTGATGCCTGTGATCGTGGCAAAGCCGTCGACCTTCGCCGCAGTTAGAAACCTTGGTGGGTTTGCCCCCTCATAGCCAGGCTTCGACCAGAAATCGTCTTCATAGGTCGGATCGATGGAAGCCAGACTTCCGGCAGTGTAAAAGGGGAGGGGGAAGTAGAACGTCCCCGTGTCTTCCAATGCTCTGGGCGCAAAACCGGCGTTCAGAAACTCGTCTAGAATCGCGTGCTGCTCTGGGTTAAGACCCTCATAGATGTTTTGGGTACTTCCGGTCTTCACGGCTTGGACAATCAAGGCACGCTGAGCCGGTGGAACGGCCATCATAAAGAGTGAGTCCCACATGAAGGAGTGCATGCTGAGACCGTCGGTGGCCAGGGAGGTTGGCATTGCGCCGTCCCACACTCCGGTTGTGCCTTCAACCGCCCCCATCGTTTGGATTGACCCACCGCTGATGCCGTAAACGTAGCCATAGATCCGGGCGCTGTTTGCGTAGAGCTTATTGGCGTACACCTTCGCAAGCTTTGATGCCGCAGCATCCACCCGGTATCCGACGTTCGGACTGCCGGGGCTTACGTTCACCAGATATCCTCCATGAGTAAACTCGAACGTGGGATCACCGGTAAAGCTTTGGCTTAGCGGCAGCGGGTACACGGCGTCGAAGAATCGATTGCGCCAAAATTCTTTCGCGGGGAACAGCCACTTAACACCGTGCCGGACAGTCGTTGGGCTGCTACGAACACCAGGAGGCAACGTCGCCTTGGTATGGGTCGGATTGAAATGACCGTCGACCTGCGTGTACGGGATCTGCTGTCCCGTGTCCTTCACGGTTAGCGTCGCCTGGCTCACCTTGTCGATAACAAAGTTTCTTTCGTTGAATCCCGGATCTTCGCATGTTGCGTCGATCAGAATTTGAGGCTCTGCACCGAGGACCGGCTTGCCTACGGTCGGACACACGGCAGCTACGGCCGGCAAAGTTGAAGCTAGAGCAAGAAGTACCCCAGCCCACCTTGAACCACCGAAACCCTGAGAGCACATTGCTCGATTCTAGTTGGCATGATCTGCCAGAGTCAACATGTCTGGTCAGATTAGGCTACTTCTGCCCACCTTATGCTATCCTTCTCGCGACCCTATGAAACGGTCATCCAACGCCGCAGTGTCGGCTTCAGCGCGTGGGGCCGTCCCCGACATGAAGACGCGCAAGCAGCATCTCGTCCGGGAAATAATTTGGGATGCCGCAACGACCCTCTTCGCCGAAAAGGGCTACGACGAAACCACTGTCGATGAGATTGCGCGGGCCGCGGGTGTTTCACCACGCTCCTGCTTTCGCTATTTCGCAAATAAGAGCGACATCATGGCCTATAGCCTGGTTTCGTTCTCCGAGCAGCTCATTGCCGCGATCGACGCGTGTGCCAAAAAGCAGAGCGTGCGTGAGGTGTTTCGGAACATGATGATCCGGGTCGCGCGGGATGGTGTCAACAGTCCCCGCTCTCAGAGAGTTTTCGAGATCCTGAAGAAATGGCCGGGAGCTGCCGCTGCGCAGTCTACGCGAATGGCAGATGCTCAAGCGATGGTCAGCAGAGCCTTTGAGAAGCGAATTCCCAAGAGCCGTACTGCGAGTCTCGCCGCCGGCGCGCTTGGAGGACTAGCCATTCAGATGACCGGCGTGACGGTTCGCTGGTGCATAGAAAAAGGGCAATCCGATGTTCAGGCTGCCGTGGATGAAGTCCTGGCAACCTTCGACAAGTTGTTCTCGGGTACAAGTTTATGAGACATCCATGGCTGTTGCCTTCTCTGATGGTATGTGCCGCTACGATTTCGGCTGCACAGACCACCGCATTACCCCAAATCCGCCCCAACGGAGCCGTGAAGCAACTCTTCGTCGACGATAAGCCGTTCATTGTGCTGGGGGGCGAACTTCACAACTCAAGCGCATCCAGCGTCGAGTACATGAAGCCCATCTGGGAAAAACTCGCGGCAATGCACCTGAACACGGTCATCGGCACGGTGAGTTGGGAGTTGATTGAGCCCGACGAGGGCAGGTTCGACTTCTCTCTCGTCGATAGCCAAATCGAAGAGGCGCGGCAGCACAACATACATCTCATTCTGATCTGGTTCGCAACCTGGAAAAACGCGAGTTCCAGCTATGTGCCGCGCTGGGTCAAGGCAGATCGGAAACGCTTCCCGCCCATGATTTTGAAAGTGGCGCCCAAAGGTGGCATGTCCTCAATGATCGCAGCGTACATGGAACAGCAAGGGATTGGGCCACTGAGCCCGCTGGGCGAAGAGACACTCAAGGCGGATGAAAACGCGTTTCGCATGTTGATGCGCCACATCAAAGACACAGATCCTCGGCACACCGTGATCATGATGCAGGTCGAGAACGAGGCTGGTTCGCTCGGAGACAGCCGGGATCGTTCCCCGCTCGCGGAGGCCGCATGGAAAGGGCAAGTACCTGTCCGCCTGATGAACTATTTGACGAAGAACAAAGCCTCTCTGCTTCCGGAAATGCAAGAGTTGTGGGGCAGAAACGGCTACAGAACAACCGGGACGTGGGCCGAAGTGTTCGGAAGCGATGAGCGGGCGGACGAAGTTTTCATGGCCTATCACATAGGGCGATTCATCGGTGACGTGGCGAAGGCAGGCAAAGCCGAACTGGACATTCCCATGTACGCGAACGCCTGGCTTGGCCCGCAACCTGGTCAGGACGTGCCGGGCGAGTGGCCAAGTGGTGGTCCTGTTGCGCGGGTGCTGGACGTTTACCGGGCCGCGGCTCCCTCGCTGAACTTTCTTGCTCCCGACATTTACGTCGAGGATTTCAAGGGCACTTGTGCGCTATACACGAGGGCCGGCAACCCGTTATTCATTCCGGAAGCCCGCGACCAAGTTGGAAATCTGTTCTGGGCGCTTGGGAATGATGCCGCCCTGGGCTGGTCTCCATTTGGCATTGAGGACCTGAATCCGGAAGGTCAGGTGGCGCAGGCGTACAAACTTCTTTCCGGGGTCCTGCCGCAACTTTCTGAGTGGCAGGCAGCGGGAAAGGTCAGGAGCCTGCTCGTGCTCGACGGCGAAAAGCCACAACCTGTGTCTTTGGGTGGATACAAGATCACGTTGTCCAGGCCGCGAATGCCTAGATCGGGCGGTGCTGGCGCGGGCACATCCGAACCCGGCCAGAATCCGGCTCGCGGGTCGGAACTCCCTGGCGCCGTTTCCCTCAACTCTCGCGCGATGCTCAACGATACGCGCCCGTTTGCCCTTGTCGTTAATACCGCGCCGAACGAGTTTCTGTTCATCGGTGCGAATGGAGACCCCGCTTTCGAAATCGACTCCCCTGGAGCCTCACGGGTCACCGTTTTATCAAGGGATGAAGGCCGGTATGAGAATGGCAAGTGGGTTCCAGGCCGGCGACTGAACGGGGATGAACTCTTTGTACCTGGGCTTCCCGGCCCTAAGATTTCCATGTTGAAAGTGAAGCTGCTCAGGTTCGAGTGAGCGCCGGGCGCGATAGCTCGCTCCGAGTAGACCCGCTTGTCGCGAAGGGCAGATCTATCCTTGGCGTGCAGGACCAAGCTTCGCCTTTACCTCCCGTTACATGGAGCATTTCTCGGCGCCGTAAACTGAGCGGGTACTATCGCGCTCGGAAGCGAGACTTCGTTGATTGTTCTCCGCACGATTTCCAATCGGGAATACAGTGAATAAAGCGGCAAGCCAAACACTTGCCCGGAGACATGATGCTCGAAGACCTGCGTTATGGACTGCGTTTCTTATTGAAGAACAGGGGCTTCGCGGCCACAGCAGTTTTGACTCTGGCTTTGCCTATCGGCGCGAACACGGCGATTTTCAGCTTGGTTTCTGCGATCCTGTTGCGGCCGCTTCCGTATCCGAATCCGGAGCAACTGGTGGGTCTCGGCCAATGGCGAAATCAAAAGGGCGAAGGATACATACAGACCGGTGTATCCGCTCCCAATGTCAGCGATATCGCGACAGCGGGGGTGTTTCAGTATGTCGCGTACTACCGCTGGTCCCTGTTTAACATCACCCAGGGCGACCGGCCGGAGAGTATTGAGGGAATTAAAGCATCTGCCGAGTTGCTGCCGTTATTCGGTGTGCAGCCGCTGCTCGGGCGGGTGTTGAGGCAGGACGAAATGGAAGCCGGCCGGAACCACTCGGCTGTGATCGGGTACAGATTATGGCAACAGCGCTACGCTGCGGATCCGGCGATTCTTGGCAAGACCATCGATCTCGATCGGCAGCCGTACACGATTGTCGGTGTGATGCCGCCGTCCTTCCGATTTACATGGGATCAGGAAATGGATGTGTTTGTACCGCTCGTGCTGACGCCGGAAGAACGCAGTGAGATGGGGCGTGCGACCTCGCGCGATCTTCAGACGCAGGCGCGATTGAAACCAGGCATTACGGTTGAGCAGGCGCAGGCGGCGATGAACGTCTTAGCCGCGAATCTGGCGCGCGAGCATCCCGCAGCGGACGCGGGTTGGGCAATCAAGGTTGAGCCGTTGCATGCCGCGTACCATCGCCATATCCAGAAGCCATTGTTCATCATGCTCGGCGCTGTCATGCTGGTCCTGCTGATCGCGTGCGTGAACGTTTCGAATCTGTTGCTGGCGCGCGCGACAACGCGAAAGCGAGAAATTGCCATTCGGGTCGCGATCGGGGCCGGCCGCGTACGTTTATTGAGGCAGTTGTTGACCGAAAGCCTGCTGCTGGCGTGTGGTTCCGGAGTGGTGGGTCTGGCGCTGGCCTATGGCGGTGACCGTCTACTCACATTTGCCATGACGCGTTACGGGTTTACACTGCCGAATGCGAAGGTGATCAATGTCGATTGGCGCGTGCTGGTCTTCAGCGTTGTCGTGACCATCGCGACGGGAGCGATCTTTGGGCTTGCGCCGGCCTGGACGACATCGAAAACGACAGTTAACGATTCATTGAAGGAGGGCGCGCTAAGTACGACGTCCGAACCCGGACGCACGCGTGCCCGCAATGTGCTTTTAGTTTGTGAAATGGCGCTGGCTCTGGTGCTGCTGACGAGCGCAGGGCTACTCGTGCGGACATTCATGAAGCTGGTCACGCTCGATTTGGGCATCAACCCAAAAAATGTTGTGACGATGAGTCTCGCCTTGCCGGAGTACAAGTATGTTTCGCCCATTCAGAGCTTAGAGTTCTACCGCAACCTCATAGACCGGATCAAGATGATTCCGGAGGTGAAGAGCGCGGGCGCGGAGAGTGGAGGCGCGAACATTTTCTTTCAGCCACAAGGACACCCGCCGGCCGCACCCGGACAGGAGCCGACGGCTACTTTCAGAATCATCATGCCGGACTTCTTGAACGCGATCGGCACACCCTTGCTGGCCGGAAGAGCATTCAGCGACGGCGACACGCAGAGTAATGCGCCAGTCGCAATTATCAGCGAGACAGTTGCAAAGCGCTATTGGCCACAGACGAGTCCACTCGGCAGACACATTGCGATTCTGAGCCGGGTCTATTCGGGGCAGAGTGCTGGGTCTGCGCGTTCGCTCGAGATCGTAGGTGTGGTTAAAGATGTGCGAAACGAGGATCTGTGGAGGCCCGAAGCTACGGTTTATGCGCCATTCGCGCAAAATCCGGACGCATCAGCGTTTGTGGTCGTACGAACGGCTGGGCCTCCGATGACCGTCGTGCCCTCACTGCGGGCGGCAGTGCGCTCGACTGATGTGGACCAGCCAATTAATCAGGTAAAGACAATGGAAGAAATTGTTTCGGATACCTACGGAGCGATTCGCTTTCCAATGACGTTGCTATGGATTTTCTCGGCATTGGCGCTGATTCTTTCGGCCGTCGGTGTGTTCGGTGTGATGTCGTACATGGTGACGCGGCGTACGCGTGAACTGGCCATTCGAATGGCGCTGGGCGGCGGACAGGGTCAGATGTTGCGGCTCGTGTTGCGAGAGGGATTGGTCGTTAGTGTGGTTGGGGCCGGAATCGGATTGCTCGCCGCCGTGGCGCTGAGCCGGGTAATGGCGACCTACGTTTACGGGATCAGTTCAACCGATCCGTTGACTTTCGCCGGGGCGTGTTTGTTGCTGATGGCGGTTACGCTGCTTGCGAGTTACCTGCCAGCGCGGCGAGCGGCGAGAGTGGATCCGCTGGTCGCATTGCGGTCGGAGTGAGTCTCGCCGCAGCCCCTTTGAGATTGAGGGCCAGGCCGATCACGCTGCGAAGCGCAGCAGTTCCAGGTCCGGACTGTGCTTGATGCTCAGGTTTTGGAGGTCGAGCTTTGAGAGGCCGAGCCGGCGCATGCTCGCCCAAAAGAGCGGCACATCGCAGATATCTTCCTGGTTATCGAGCCAATTCTCCGCGATATAAAGCAGCGCCGCAAAAGGGCTCACGCGGTCCGTTGGAGCATGGTGAAATCGCACAGCTTCGACCAAGTCGCGTGGAAAACGCCAGGATTCGAGCAAGCTCCCCCCGATCGCCGGCGTGTGTACAACCGCAGAGTTCGCGTTCGATTTGAACCGGCAGTAGACCGCGTGCAAGTCTTTGCGTACGGGCACGTTCATACGGCTGGCCGAGGTTCGAGAGCACGATGTGCCCGATGTCGTGCACTAGCGCGACGAGTGAGGCTTCATCGGGCGATAAAGCGTGCGTCATGGATGCGAGTTGGCGGGAGATTTGCGCCGCCTGGACGGAATGATTCCAGATCTTCTGCAATTGCGGCGACGAATACATGCGCTTCATCGCTAATCCGCAAACGTGCAACTTGGTGCGTTCGACACCGATCCGTGCGACCGCCTGGCTAACGGTCCGCGCTTCCTGTCCATAGGAAAGAAGTGCTGAGTTTGCGACGCGGATGAGATGTCCGCTAAGAACAGGGTCGGCCCGCAAAGCGAGGTCGAGCCGCTCCAGGCTGACATTCTCGGTTTGAAGGAGTCGCAACGCTTCTAATCCTGCCACCCGTGAAACGGGGAGCTTCTCCTGCGCAGCGATAAGCGCGTCGGAAGGGAACTTGACACTGCTCATGGTCACGATGGTTTCTCGGTTTTGTGTCTTCAACGGAGCGATCCAGGAATTGAGAGCGTGTTTGAGGCAGGCGATAAACTCGCGTTGTTCTCCGAGCAGACTGCGACAATCGTTGCACCTGGATAGGTGAGTTTCAACGGCCGTTCGTTCGAGCTTGGAAAGACGGCCGAACACATACTCTTCGATAGCATCCGGCTGTAAATGGCCTTCGCCGATTGCCAGCGTTTCGGCAACTCCCGGCGAGATCTGCAGGCGCGCAGCCAAGGCTTGGAACGCGCCGCACCCACTTTCGGCGAGGCGCGAGCGATGACCTACCGCGGCCGTGAGACATTCGTGACATTCGGATACGTGAAGCAGCAGCGCGTCTTCCATTGATCTCCCTGAAGAGTTCATATCGACAAAACGCGGCGGTTCTTGAAAGAAGCGGGCACACATTTCGCGCATGGATCGATAGCAAGATGCGGGCCAATCCCAAAATGGAAAGGCGTTCCGTGCAAGTTGTTGCTGCAGCGGAGCGCCCTAGTCGAGGACGTTGGTACGGGTGTGGGAAAAAGTTTCGCCCTAGGCGCGGAAAGGATTGCAGGCTACGTTGTCACTTGCGCTTTCTTGATGTAATCGAGCCGCGGAAAGTGCTCCTCGAGATAGTCATTGCCGATTTGCGCGATGGCGCCCTGGTCCGGGCGCTCGGCGTATTCCATGTCGATGTGCATCACGTTCTCCATGCCGATGACGACTTCGCCGAAAGGAGTGAATCCTTGCGAATCGAGTGTGCCGCTATTGTTCGCAAGGTTTATGAAGAGCTGCGTGGTGCGGGAGTCTGGCTGGCTGGTCTTGGCGAAGACGACGGTCCCAATTTTGTTCGAGACCTTTGGGGGATCGTCCTTGATGGTGATTTGACTCCAGTCTTGATTGACTTTGGGGTCGCCATTGATGCCCCACTGTACGACAAAATTCGGCACGCAGCGGAAGAACGCGTTGTTATTGTAAAAGCCGAGATTCACTAATTCGTAGAAATGGTCCGCGCCGATGGGCGACCAGTCGCGATGCACCAGAATGACGACGTCGCCTTTGGTGGTCGTGAGGCGGACTTTGTATTCGGCTGGTGCGGGCTTCGCCTTGCTTTCCTCTTTGCTTTTTCCGCAGGCGGTAAGCAGAACGGCGGCTCCGGCTGCCAGGACTTCGCGGCGATTCACTTGGCGTCTCTCCAATTCGGACCGGTACCGGTCTCAACAAGCAGTGGGACGTTCAGTTGATAGACAGTTTCCATTTGTGTTTTTACAAGTTGTTTTACTTCAGGTGCTTCTTCGCGCGGCGTTTCCAGCACGAGTTCGTCGTGAACCTGTAGCAGCATACGAGATCGCAGCTTTCGTTCACGCAGCAGTGCGTCGATGCGAATCATGGCGATCTTTATGAGATCGGCCGCCGTGCCTTGCAGCGGCGTGTTGACGGCGGTACGCTCGGCGAAGTTGCGCGCCGAAACGTTGCGGCTGTTCATATCTGGAATCGGGCGGCGGCGGCCGTGCAATGTTTTGGCGACACCGGTACGCCGAACCTCCTCGATCGTCTGGTCCCTGAATTCGCGCACGCCCGTATAGCGTTCAAAGTAGCGTTGGATGTACCGTTCTGCTTCCTTGCGGTCGATGCAGAGCGATTGCGCCAGACCAAAGGGCGTCTGGCCATAAACGATGCCGAAGTTCACCGCCTTGGCAGCGCGGCGCATGTTGGAATCGACCATCAGGGGGCTTACGTTGAAAACCTCAGCGGCCGTACGCGTGTGGATGTCTTCTCCATTGCGGAAGGCCTCCACCAGGACCGCGTCGCCGGACATATGCGCCAGTAGCCGGAGCTCAATTTGAGAGTAGTCGGCCACCAGAAGCTCCCATCCCGGTTCCGGTACGAAGGCGGCCCGGATCTCACGGCCCTCTTCCGTGCGGATCGGAATGTTTTGCAGATTCGGATTGGACGAGCTCAAACGGCCCGTCGCAGCCCCAGTCTGGTTGAACGTGGTGTGGACGCGCGCGGTGTCGGGGCGAATCAAAGCCGGCAGCGCATCGATGTAGGTACCTTTTAGCTTCGTGAGCTGGCGGTAGTCAAGCACCAACTGCGCAACCGGGTAGTTTGGAGCGAGTCCTTCAAGAACATCCGCCGCCGTAGATACCACTTTGCCCTTGCCATATTTGAACGGAGCGGGCAAATTCATTTCTTCAAACAGAACTTTCCCGAGCTGCTGCGGCGAGTTGATATTGAAGGGATGGCCGGCCTCGGCGAAGACCTTGCGAGCGATCTCATCAATCCGCGCTTCCAGATCTTTCGAGAGCTGGGCTAGCGTTCCGGTATCCACCCGAATGCCGACTTCTTCCATGCGTGCCAACACGGGCGCGAGCGGGAGGTCGATGTCGTTATAAACACCCAGCAGTTCCTGCGCAGCGACATCGGGCCGGAGACGCTCGACAAGCGTGAGCGTACATTCGGCCTGTTGCTCGGCGGCGGCGTTGAGCTTGCGATCGAGGATACGCTCCGCGAGCGCTTCCGGGCTACATGCGCCGGGGTCGGCCGATATCAGAAACGCATACAGCATTGCGTCATGGATCACATTACGCGGTTCGATCCCAAGCGTATGGCAAGCAAGCAGGAACGCTTTCGTGTCGTGCACGGCTTTGGGGATCTCATCCGATTCAAGTACCGGTTTGGTGTCGGCAATCAAGCTGAGCGGAATGGCGCGGCCGTGACCAACCTGATAAGAGAGGCCAATGTATTGGTTGGCGGTGTCGATCGCTACGGCGAGCGGCGCATCCGCGGGACGCGAAGCCAGCCACTGGCGAACCGCCTCCGAATCCTCGACAGTGCCGTAATCCCGGCTTGCTGCATCGTCCTCGGGCGGGAGATCTTTCAGCAAGCTGAAGAATTCGAGCTCCTTATAAAGACCTTTAAGAACAGTCGTGTTGGGCGGCTTCGTTTTCAGATCGGCCAGATCCCACTCAAGCGGCACACCGGTATGAATGGTGGCGAGCTGCTTTGAAAGCAGAATCTGGTCGCGGTGATTCTGCAGGCTCTCGCGGTACATCTTGCGTTCCACTTCGGCGGCGCGTTCAAGGGTGGCTTCGACGCTCCCGAACCGCGCGATGAGATCGCGGGCACCCTTATCGCCGATACCAGGAGCACCCGGAATGTTGTCGATGGCATCGCCTTTCAGGGCCAACAGGTCGACCACTTGCGATGGGCGCACGCCCATGAATTCAACCACCTTGTCTTCGTCGTACCATTCATCGTCCTTCATGGGATTGAGCATGGAGACGCGTGGATTAACGAGCTGCAGCATGTCCTTATCGCTCGAAACGATCACGACGTCGAGCGGCTTGGGATGCTCGCGGCAGGAGATCGCGCCAATTACGTCGTCCGCTTCATAGCCCGTGAATTGCAGGACGGGGATATTCATCGCTTCGAGAACTCGACGCACATACGGGATTTGCGGACCGAGGTCGGCGGGCATCTCGGCGCGATTTGCCTTGTACTCAGCGAATGTCTGGCTGCGAACGGTCGGCTCAAGGCTTTCGAAAATGGCCGCGATGTAATCGGGCTTGTGCGTGGTCATCAGCTTGCGCAGCATGTTGTGAAAGATGAACACCGCTTCGGTGGACATACCCGAGGCTGTGCGCATGGGAGGGGCGTTGCTGCGGGCACGGGCATGGTACGCGCGGAAGATGAAGCCAAAGCTATCGATGAGGAAAAGACGAGGGCGGGGCAATAACTCCAGGATAAGAGAGCGGCTCCGCACTAAAATGGAGCAAACCGAGTGATCGAAGTTGTTGCCGTGCGTGCCGGCTTGGCGCGCCTCCGCGAATCGCCGCTGGGCGTATGGCGCAGTGCAATCGAGAAGCATGTGGTGCAGGGACCCGCGCGGGTGCACAGACTAGGCATCTTAGGCGATGACCAGGCCGATCGCGAGAATCATGGCGGCGTCGATAAAGCAGTGCTCGCTTATTCCCGCGAGCACTATCCGGGGTGGCAGGAAGAGTTGCAAAGACCGGATTTTCTACCTGGCGCCGTCGGCGAGAATCTGGAAATCACGGGCCAGTCGGAATCCGACGTGTGCGTGGGCGACACCTATCGAATAGGCGAAGTCCTGTTCCAGGTTTCCCAACCGCGGCAGCCTTGCTGGAAACCGGCGCGCTTGCATGGCTTGCCGGACCTCACGGCTCGTATGGCCAAGAGCAGCCGCACAGGTTGGTATTTTCGCGTGCTGGAGGAAGGAATGCTCGAGGCGCCGTGCCAAGTCGAACGGGTGGCGTGCCCTCATCCGGACTGGACCGTCGAGCGCGCAAACAAACTTGTGTACTTAAAAGCAGAAGGCGTGGAGGCCAGGATGGAACTCGCCGGGTTGCCCGAACTCTCACAGGCGTGGCAGCGCTGGCTGCGAGGCGAGGAATGAATTTCCGCTATCCGATTTTCCTCGATGTGACCGGCAAACGCTGCATTGTCGCCGGCGAAGGGTATGAGGTGCCGTCGAAACTCGCGGCGCTGACGGATGCGAAAGCAGACGTGCTTTACCTGAACCAGCGCGCGGATGAACGGATTGCGGCACTGGTAAAAGCGGGAGCAATTCGATGGGAGCAGCGACCGTTACGGCGGGAAGACCTGGCGAATTGTTTTCTGGTGATTAGCGCCCAGGAAGATAACGCAGAGACTTTCCGCTGGTGCGAAGAGGAACGCGTGCTCTGCAACTCAGTGGATGACCCGGAGCATTGCCGGTTCAGTTTTGGCTCGGTGCACAGACAAGGCGACCTGGCGATTGCAATTTCAACGAACGGACGAGCTCCGGCCCTGGCCGTCCGGCTGAAAGAGAAGCTGCAAAGAGAAATCGGCCCAGAATACGCGATTCTGTTGGCCATGTTGCAGGTTGCACGGCCCGAGATCACCGGGTCGATTAAGGATTTCGCAAAGCGACGAGAGTTGTGGTACAGGATTGTGGATTCCGAACTGCTGGAGCTGCTGCGGGCGGATCAGCAGGAAGAGGCCGAGTATCGGCTACGGCAGATGATCGATGAGGCAGATTCGCGATGATTCAGGTGCAACGCGCAGAGTTAGCGGACCTCGATGCTCTGGTTGGCCTGTTCGATGCGTACCGGCAGTTTTATCGCAATCCGAGCGATCTCGAGGGCGCACGGTTGTTCCTGACAGATCGTTTGGAAAGACATGAATCGGTCATCTTCCTGGCCCTGCGTGCGGGCACGGCAGTTGGATTCACACAGTTGTTTCCCAGTTTCTCTTCAAGCGCCATGCAGCGCATCTTTATTCTCAACGATCTATATGTGACGCCCACGGCGCAGCGCAGCGGAATAGGCTCCGCGCTGATCGATGCAGCCGTTACACACGGCCGCGAACAGGGTGCCGCACGCCTGACGCTATCAACCGAACTGTCCAACAAAACTGCGCAAGCGCTATACGAAGCGCGCGGCTGGCGACGCGACACCACATTCTGCGTATACAATCTAGCGCTTACGCGATAACGGAAGTGCAGTAAGCACAACGACGCGCTTGAATCGGAATGTCGCTCAAGCACTCGGGGCACTTCTTGGTCGTTGGATCCGGCGGGATTTCGCCTCGCTTCAGGCGGTTTAACAGTGTGTTGACCGGAAGCACTACGAAAAAGTAAACGGCTGCGGCAATCAAGAGGAACGAGACGATGGCATTGACGAAATCTCCAATTGCAAATTTGCTGCCGTTGACCGAAAAAAATAGGTTAGAGAAATCCGGCTTGCCGACGATGGCAGCGATAAGCGGCGTCAGGAGATCTTTAACGAGAGCAGTGACGACAGCGCCGAACGCCGCGCCAATCACAACAGCAACTGCAAGATCAAGCACGTTGCCGCGCAGGATGAACTGTTTGAAACCTTTCATGCGTATCCTTTCAGCTCGTAAAATACGAGTGCGCACAATTCTATAGCAACGGTTTGCGCGCCTTGCAACCTATACGATCTCGTACTGCACCGTTTGATTACGTCCGGGGCTGGAATGACACTCGCGTCGAAGCCCGCTCGGCGAAAAGTCAAGAGTGCGCGGCGTGAGTGGAAATCGCTGGTCAGCACGGTCACATGCGGGATTTCCTTGCCATACACGCGACGTGAGAATTCTCTTGGTGAAAACAGCGTTTTCATAGGTTGTGCGCGCCGCGGTTTCCTCGAGAACGCGACTGGCATCGACGCCTTGAGAGACCAGAAAGCGTTGCATGCTCTGCGAAAGGCCCCACGCCCCCGTCACGACGATGTAGCGGTACTG
The DNA here is from genome assembly GCA_963795905.1 of uncultured Acidobacteriaceae bacterium. Classification (GTDB taxonomy): domain Bacteria; phylum Acidobacteriota; class Terriglobia; order Bryobacterales; family Bryobacteraceae; genus Bog-105. The sequence goes on from CAWCJG010000011.1 coordinate 326,828, forward strand.
GACGCGATGCGCCATCAGGGAAGCCATGACGCACCGGAGATAGGTGTCGAAACCCAGCGTGGCGTTCGGGCCTGTGCCGGGAATCAGCATGTCGCCCCCGAGCACGATAAGCACCGGCCCGTTGTCCAGTTCCCATGGCGCGGACATCTTTTCCGTGGTCCATTTCACAATCGGGGTGAACAGAATAACCAATACACAAACGGCGATGGTCAGAAGTGCAATGCGGACGGCGCGTATCATCGGCGTTGAATCGATTCAACGATGGATGCTAGACAGGCTGTCTGATTGACAGCGTTGAACGTTTCTTCAAACCATTCACTTGCCGAAACTGGGTCGGACGGCAGCTTCAGGTAATCGAGGAGAACGTCATCGAAGACATCTGGAGGCATGGCCGTATATACGCACCGATAGGGTACGCCCGCTTTCGCAAGGAGACGCTCGACCGCCGACTCGGAGGGCACATACGCCAGGATCGGGCGGCCGATCTGGAGGTAGTCGTAAACCTTGCCAGGAACCTGAACGGCGGATTGTGGCTGGACGATCAGAAGACCATCGGCGGTTTGGGCGGCCTGTTGCGCTTCGCACTTTGGAATTTGACGCGGCGTAATGGAAAGCCATCCGGCGCGCTGGGCGCATTCGAGGAAAGCGGGCGATGGAAGACAATCCCCTTCAGCGGGTCCGATGAGATCAACATGAATGTGATCAGGCGCAATGCGACCGTACTGGAACAAGCGCTGAAACGATTCGAGCAGAGGAGCGATGGTTCGGCCTTCGTAGAGTTCGCCGGTGTGCGTATACACGCGATGCGAGCGCGCGGGGAGCGGCAAGGGCGAGAGGCGCTGTTCGGGATCGAAGCCATTCCAAAGAAGGTGAATCTTTGAAACGGCGGTCGGATAAGCACTCTGAAGAATGGACTGAGAAGCATCGGTGTTCGCGATGATCGCATCGGCGCGTTCTACGATTCGTCTTTCTATGAAGCGGTAAGCCGCGCCCGTGCGTGCTCCCAGGCGGACGTAGATTGGATTGTGGCCCATGGGATCACGGAAGTCGGCCATCCAGGGTAATCCGGTTTCGCCGGCCAAGCGGTATGCCGCGAACTGTACGCCGACCGGGGGGAACGTCGAGAAGATCGTTATGCGCTCCCCAGGATGGCTACGGATGTAATCAAGGCCGGCGTGATAAGCCGCCTGCGACCACTGGGTGCCGAGCGCTCCGGGCAGGAAGAACTTTCGCACGAGGCGCTCCATTTGGAAACCAGCACCTTTCCGCGAAGCTCTACTGAAAGGATCAGGAATAGACGTAATGCCGCCGGCAGTGGCCGGAGCCGCGGTAATAACGTGGCACTCGTGGCCCTGCCGCTGCAGGTATTTGACAAACCGGAATGGACGGGCTGCGCCAATGGCGTTCTCGGGCGGGTAATGATACGCGAGGAAAAGGATGCGAGACGTCATTTGCGTCGATGGCGCGCAAGCAGCTTGTCGTATATCGCTGAGCAGCGTTCTATGTTTCTCTCCACACTGAATTGAGAGTGCGCGAATTCAGCCGCTGACGACCCGAGCTGGTTCCGCAACACGGCGTCCTGCATAGTCGTGCTGAGCTTAGCCGCAAGATCCTCGACGTTTGCAGATTCGAAGAGCAGGCCGCGCGTATTCTCGCCCAGCAACTCGGGTGTGCCGCCAACTCGCGAGCCCACTACACAGCAGCCGCATGCCATCGCTTCCAGTATTGCGTTCGAGAATGCTTCCGAATACGAGCACGAGACAAAGACGTCGAGGCTGTGCAATACAGGCGCAACGTCTGGAATAGCGGGTTTGAACAGGATGGCTTCATTCAAGCCGAGTTCGTCGCGCTTTCGTTCGAGTCTGGGAAGTTCCGGACCATTACCCACAATCAGCAGCTTCACGCCCGGCACAAGATGGCGCACCTTCGCGAAGGCGGCAATGAGAAGCTCCAATCCTTTTTCAGGCCGCAGCACGCAAACCGTGCCAATCACAAAAGGCGCGGCGCTGACTTCGGGTAGGCGTTCCAACGGGCCCGCATGGAAATGACGCGCATCGACGCCGTTGTAGCAGAGTTCTATCTTTTCGACAGGGATATCGTGCAGCGTCGAGAGATGCCGGCGAAGTGCTTCGCAGTTGACGACCACGACTTCCGATAGTCGATCCACGATGCGCAGTTGTCCGCGCGTACGAGGATCGTGCAATTCGCGATGACCGAGCTGGCTTGACAGAACGATAGGAACGCGCAACAAACGGGCGAGCGGTACCGCAAACACCGAACTTGGATCGAAGGCGTGCACGATTGTGATGCGGTTGCGGCGCACCCAACTGCGAAACGCGAGCGCGGCGGACAGGGCCTTGGCGGAAAGCAATGACGAAAGATCGAGATGCAGAATTGGAATGCCGGCTGCGGTGAGTTCGTCAAAGCGCGGTCCAAACGGACGGTAGGTGGCGACGTAAGGGACGTAGCGGCCGCGGTCAAAGCCAAGCGCCAGTTTCGTCACATCGCGCTCTATGCCGCCCAGACCTAGCTCGCGCACCACGAGCAGAACGTGAGCGGGCGCTGACACTAGGCGGGGACCGGCTCGGAGATAGACGGCGCTTGACCTGCTTCCTGCGCCTCCAGCTTCTTGGAGAGACGCAGTTTCATGGAGACGGTCAAGGCGCTAAGAATCAGAATGTGAACTGCGTAGGCCATGGAAAGAAAGAAAATGCAAACTCCGAAACCTACATACATGACGAGGATGGTGGATGCGACGGGCGCCAGTTCGGGATCGCCCGTCTTGACGATCTTTCGCAGATTCAAGAGCGTTACGGCCAAAGCACTGATATACAACACGAAGGCCGGAATGCCGCATTCGCTTGAGACCTGAGTGTAAGAGTTGTGCGTGACGTGCCACATACCGCGCTGGCCTTGGTCGGCGGCATCCTGCGCCTGGAAATCCATAAACTCGCCGGGCCCGATCCCTGTTAGCGGATGTTCCACGGAAAACCGCAGACTCTCACGCAGCAGAGCCAGACGCGCTTGGCTTGACTCCACGGCCTCGCTATCCTTCGCCGCCGCGGAAGAAGAGACAAGGGTAGCCAGGCGTGTCAGCGAATCCCTGGGAACGAACAGGAGCGCCGCCAATGCGAGTACGGGCACGCCGACCAGAATGGCTGCCCGGATACGGCTGGAGCCAGTGATAACGAGGTAAATGGCCGTAAATCCAAGGCTCAACAGTCCACCCCGCGAACCCGAACTCAGAACCAGGCGCAAGCAGAGCGCCATGCATCCGGAAGCTATCAATTTGTGAAGGATCGTTCTGCCTTTGCGAAAGCCCCAGAAAGCCACGACCGGTAGCATGAGGATCAGGTGGGCGGCAAAATCGTTCGGGTTCTGGATCTCGCTGCTCGCTACGTCGACGCCCATGCGTCCCATCGTAAAATCGTCGTTCAGCGCACCCAGGAGCGCCGTCGCGATGCACGCAAGCGCCATCACGTCGACCATTCTGAGAATCTGCCGTTTGGTGGTAACGAGCGCGGGAATTACCAGAACCATCGGGAACGCGGTCTCCAGATAGTCCCAAAAAATGTGCAGCGAACCGGCTTTCCAGAAGCTCGTGCCGGTTGCGATTCCCATCAGACACGTAAACCCGAGCCATAGCAGTGTCGAGCGCTCCTGAAAACCGCGTAGTGTATTACCCGAAAGCAGCCAGCAAATGTAGGTAGCGCCGCCGATCAGAATGATGAGGTGCAGATTCGCGTGAAGTTTGGCGCCGATGAACTCGTGCAGAAAACTGAAGCGGAAAAACACCAGCACCATCGCGGCAAAGAAACCGATACTGGCCGAGCCGGACGTCTGATCTTCCGGCGTACCTGCATCGCCGTGCGGTGGAGCAGCCGGACCCGGTGAAGGCGGCGCCTCCATCTTATTCGCGGTCGATGCACGCCGCGGTGGGTTGCGTATCGGAGAAGCAGACAGATTTGGTTTGAACTTCGACAAAGCTACGCAATCCGAGTTTCAGTATATCGGTGCAAAATGCGATGGAAGCACCCGCCCCGGAGAGATCGGGTGACAATGTACTTTGGACGTATTCTCGACGCGCTTCATAACGTGGATTGTTTCGAGTCCGGCGGGCTCCTCAGAATATTCCGATCCGGATTTAAATCGTTTTCCGGCTCCTCCTACCTAGAGTATCGACCGTTTTCGACGATCTATGAATAGAAGCGCACGAGCGGCGGGCCGCGGAAACCGGGAGAAAGACAGACTCGGCGGACTCGGCCTTGACGGACGAGGCGGTTCTGCGCGATCACCTGGGAGTCTCTCCTGATTTTGCATGAGCAATCCCGTGCCTGAGGATGTAGTGGAAGCAAAGGTTCAAACTTTGACCAGCCGGGCCCTTACGGGTACCGGGTGGTCAACCGTCGCGACAGTAGGCAAACAGTTGCTGACGCTGGCATCCGTCACGACCGTAGCGCGAATCCTGGGCCCGTCGGCGTACGGAATCATGGGGATGGCCGTGATCGTGACCGGGTTGATCAGCAACTTCCGGGATCTTGGGACGGCGTCGGCCATCGTACAGAAGAAAAACGTGACACTTCGGCTGCTTTCCAGCCTGTTCTGGGTAAACGTGGCGGTTGGCGCGATCTTATCGGGTGCCGTATGGGCCGCCGCACCGTTCACAGCGGAGTTTTTCCACAAGGCCGAGGTTTCGGCGGTTTTGAAGGTGCTGGCGATTTCGATGTTTATCGCCTCGTGTGGCGTGGTACACAACGCGATCCTGATGCGGAACATGGCGTTCAAAGCCATCGCTGCCGCCGATTTGGGTTCGGCACTGGCGGCGTACGCCGTCGCGCTCGGCGCAGCCCTCGCCGGGTTCGGCGTCTGGAGCTTGGTTTTCGCCAGCCTTGCCGGGTCCACGGTGTCCACCCTGGGGTATGTGATCACTGGACGATTCCGGCCACGGCTACAGTTTGACCGGGCCGAAGTCATGTCCATCGCGCACTACAGTTCGAATCTGTCCGGCTTCGGCATTGTCAATTTCGGTTATCGGAACTCGGATAATCTGATCGTCGGGCGGGTATTGGGGACCACGGCGCTCGGCTACTACCAGATGGCTTACAACCTGATGTTGACGCCGATCGTTAACGTGAGTTCCGTGATCTCGCAGGTCCTGCTGCCGGCGTTCTCGCGCATTCAGGACGATGATGCCCGTTTCCGCTCCGCCTACACGCGGGGCACGATGCTCACCGGATTGATCACGTTTCCCATGCTGGCAGGTCTGGGCGTTACGGCGGATCCGTTGATTCGAGCTGTCGTGGGTCAGAAGTGGATAGGCGCGATCGTGCCATTCGAGATTCTGGCGTGCGTGGGCTTGGTGCAATCCGTGCAAACAATGACGGGAATCATTTATCAGGCGAAGGGGCGAACCGATTGGATGCTGCGGTGGAGCCTTTTCGTCCTTGCTTCGACGGTGACGGCGTTCTTGATCGGAGTCCATTTCGGTATCGTTGGCGTCGCGGCCGGATATGCGATCGTTTACCTGGGCTTGCTGATGATTCCCGGGTTTGCGATTCCTCTGCGTTTGATCCGGATGCCGGTGGGAGAGTTCGGATTGGCGTTACTGCCACAGCTGCTGATCACAGCGGGAATGGCAGGACTGTGTATTGCCTGGGAAGCACTGCTTTCGAACCTCGGCCTCACCAACGATTGGCTACGGTTGATCTCGACGGTCGTCGTGGGCGTCGTTGGCTATATCTGGCTGCTGATGATCTTCCGGCCGCGTGTTCTTTCCTACGTTGACGACATTCTGACCTCGTCGGACCGTCCGATTGCCCACACTGCCGCGAAGTGGCTCCGGCGCGTACGCCTCACGCGATCATTACCGGAAGAAACGGGTACCGCAGAGAGCAGTATCTAAACCTGAGAAGCGCGGTCACAAGCCAAAAAAATATCCTGAAGTTCCGCCTAATCAACAAGTTGTAGGTGGATTCCCGAGTGTTGCCGAAAGGGGGTAGCGAGGATAGAGGCCGAAAGGAGTAGCGATTTGTTGCTGTATTCAGTAGACAGCTCGTCCGCGGCAGCTCGTGCTGCATCGGACGGCAAATCAAATAGGCGGATACTCCCGGGCCGGGCGGCTCGGCACAGATCCGTCCTCAAGCCGGCCGTAGCACTATTGGCCGTTCTGCCGGCGTTATCTCAGACGACCATTAATTTAGGAACACAGGGCCGGAACGCCGATTTCTCGAATTTCCCGTTCACTCGGCCGATCAGTGTAGGAGCGACCTTACCGAACACCTGCCAGGTGGGCCAGCTATTCTTCAACAGCGCCGCGGCTGCGGGCGCAAATCTATATGGCTGCACGGCGACTAACGTGTGGACAGCGCTTTCGGCATCTTCCGGCGGCGGAAGTTCCACCGGAAATGGCATCGGCGCGCCGAGTCCGAGCTCGGTGAATTTCGGAAATCAGACCATTGCCACAACGAGTCCGGCGCAGCCTGTTGTCTTGTCGAACACCGGCGCAGGCCCGTTAAGTATTAGCGGGATCACTCTGAGCGGCACAAACGCAGCGGACTTCACAGAAGGCAACAACTGCGGCACAACGCTGGCCGCCACCGCAAGCTGTACCGTTGCGATCACATTCACGCCATCGACCACAAGCGTCGAATCGGCCACACTGACAATAACCGACAACGGCACCGGGTCACCGCACGTGATCGCGTTAACCGGTACGGGGACCGCGGTGTCTGGATCTGCCGGTCCGTCCGTAACACCGGCCACAGCGACGACCACACCTGGCCAGTCCATTGCACTGACTGCGTCGGGCAGCTCTTCCATCACCTGGGCGCTGGCTCAAGGCAGCGTCGGGACATTGCAGGTGAATGGCAATACGGCTAGTTATACGCCGCCCGCGACCGTCCCGGCTTCCGCAAATTACGGCGGCTGTCCGACCGGCCCGAGCGATTCCGTGTTCAACACCCGGATTGACAATTTACCCGTCCACTCGCAATCGGCAACCTGGATGGGTTCGTTTATCGCGCCTGTTGTGTTCTCGCCAAGTTGGGGCACGAACCTGATCGACAACACCGTCCCGATGACGGCCATGTTCTTCCATTACACGACCGAAAACAACGGCAATTTCCAGTTGTTAAGCGGGAATGTACGCAAGCGCGAGACCGGCTCGCTCACGACGGATGGAAACAACGATCACCACCTCGTCGAACTGAACCATCAGAGCTGCCAATTCACCGAGACCTATCAGGACGGGCTTCCGGTAGCTGGTTGCACTGCTTGTAATGCGGCGAGCGGCTATCAGTATTCAGGCACAAGTTATGCTATGCCTGGACCGCAGGGGACTACGGACGCCGCCGGTCTGCCATTGAACCGCTTGAGCCTGCACCTGGCAGAGGTGAAGTCTGGCGTCGTTAAACACGCTCTGCGCTTCACGCTTTGTACAGGATGCATTAACTCGGGCACCTTCCTGTGGCCCGCCACCACGCCAAACGGCAGCGCCACACCGGCGGCTCCGCCAATGGGAGCGCGCTTCCGTTTGAAAAAGAGCGTTGTGGTTACGGGCATTACTTCCATCAACGTAACCAGCGGCGGAAGTGGATATACGACCGCCCCGGCAGTCACGTTCACCGGATGCCAGACAGCGCCGGTCGCAACGGCTTTGGTTTCCTCCGGCTCGGTCACCGGCGTGGCCATCAGCAGTCCGGGAACGAACTGCGCCAGTCCGACCATCAGCTTTGGCGGCCCTGGTACCGGTGCAACGGCCACGGCTACTACCTGGAGCCCGACCGCCCAGGTCCTGTTGACCGGCATTACAGAACTACGGAATGTTCGTGGCAGACAACGGAGGGTCCGGCCAGGTCCAGACCGATACCGATCTGGTGGAGGATCCGGTGGTCGTTTCGGCGATGAACGAGATCAACAATGCTCGGCTCGGCGCCAGCGCGTTCGAGGTGGTTGACGAATCGAGCCTGATGGTTTCCTCCAATTCAACGGAGGTAAATCCGAACAACGGCTACGTGACGCCTCCGTCGTATGCCGTGGTTACGGCCACCGATGGCCAGGGCAATAAAACGACGGTCCCGATCGCGTTGCAGCCTGTTCTCGTCGGCGTGCCTTATCCCACGATGACGATCGAAGCCGGAATGAGTGGGTATCAGATGCAGTCATGGGTGAACGGCACTTCGAATCAGAACGTGACGTGGTCTGTGGCTTCGGGCCCGGGCAGCATAACTGGCGGCGGGGTCTATGCTCCTCCGGCAACCGTGAGCGGTCCGACGAATGTGGTGTTGACGGCGACAGCTGCCGCTGACAGCACAGCTTCGACAAATGTGTATGTAACGGTAATTCCCCCGGGCTCCAACCCGACCAATTCGATTCGCATCGATGCGGGAAGCACCACGCCCTACACCGATACGCAAGGGAACGTCTGGCTGGCGGACACGCTGGGCTGGGAATCGGGTTCGTTCTCCGTCCAGGATGACAACTATCCGACGAACGCCTGGAACAACATCGCGGACCAGACGCTTTATCAGACGTATTTCTACACCTGGGGAGACGATATTCAGTACGGTCCGTTCATCGTGCCGAATGGAAATTACAAGATCGGATTCACGATCGCCCAGGGGGAATGTTCGGGAACCTTCGACGAAACCCAGATCTTCGATAACGGGCTCACGAATGGGCCTCTCGATCTCGAAGCGAATGGGGTGATCGGGCTGCACTTCGACCTTGCCAAACAAGTGAACAGTGCCTGCCGAGTTCCCTATACGGCGTATATTCCGGCAACCGTGACCAATAACCTGCTCTTTGCGACCGTCCGCGCAACGGGAGGGGCGAATTCGCACTCGGTTCCGAAACTCAATGCTCTGGCGATTCTGCCGGACGCGAGCTCTCCTTACCTGACCATCGATACCGACTATGCAAACGGTATGGCGGCAGGCTCTACGGCGCAAATGTACGCGATCGGCTGGTACATGAGCAACTCCGTTACGTGGTCGGTGACGGGCGGCGGCTCCATCAGCCAGACCGGCTTGTACACCGCGCCGGCGAGCTTATCGACGGCGGCCAACATCACGATCACGGCAACCAGCACGGTGAACCCGAACATCTCGGCATCCGTGCCATTGACCGTGGTTCCTTAATTTAGCGGCATCCCATTCCGGGAGGGCATGCGTATCGTTCACCAGACGAGCGTTTGTCCTTCCGGTAAATGCCTAAAATAGAAACGACGTTCTATGCCGATGATTTGGATCGTGTTCCTGGCAAGCCTCTTCTACACGATCTACATCATCGCCCTTTATCCGGTAATCATTCATCTGCTTGCGCGCATCCGGCCCAACCCTGTTCAGCGCGCACCCTTTTTTCCAAACATCTCCATCATTTTGGCAACCCACAACGGCGCGCACTTCCTGCAAGAGAAACTGCAGTCGATCTTCGCGCTCGATTATCCTGCCGAGCGTATGGAAGTGATCGTTGTTGATGACGGCTCTACCGACGCAACAGCCAACATCGCGGAAAGCTACCGCGAACGGATCCGGCTGATTCGAATCGCGAAGACGGGGAAGGCAGGAGCGGTTAACACCGGCGTTCAGGCCGCGCGCGGCGAGGTCCTTGTACTGACAGACGTGCGGCAGCAACTAGCTAGCGACAGCGTGCGGCTTCTTGTGGAGAATCTCGCCGACCCCAAAGTGGCTGCAGCTTCGGCTGAGTTGCAGATCCGCGCTGGTGGATCGCTCGAAGAAGCTCACACCGGAGCCTATTGGAAATACGAAAAATGGATTCGCCTGAACCTGAGCGCAATCGATTCCATTTTTGGCGCGACAGGCTCACTCTACGCGATCCGTCGCGAACTGGCTGTCACTCTTCCGCTTGATACGTTGAACGATGACATGCACATGCCGCTCGCTGCCTTTTTGCGGGGCTATCGGCTGGTCGTCGACCGTCGCGCGAAAATGTATGATTATCCGACTAACCTTGCCAGTGAGTTCGGCCGCAAGGTAAGAACGCTTGCCGGAAATTATCAGATATTGCGGAGATATCCGCAGCTTGCCACTCCTAAGAACCGCCTTCTGCTGCACTATCTTTCCTATAAGCTCGGCAGATTGTTTCTCCCCTTCGCACTTATTGTTTGCGCAGGGTCGAGCCTGCTGCTCGGCTCCTGGTGGACCGTCATCAGCATCCTTATCCAGATTTGCGTTTACACATTAGCGTTAGCCGATCCGAAGATCCCGGAAGGCAATCCGCTGAAGCGGCTTTCTTCTCCCCTGAGGAGCTTTTTCGTGATGATGATCGCAACCGCCTGCGCAGTTTCAATCTGGTTTTTTCCAGCCGAGCGGCTCTGGAAGACAACGCGTGTTTCACGCAATCAAACCGCACCTCAGGAGATCGCGTAGCCTTGGGCCAGCCCGGCAAGCCGATTCGCGTGCTGGCATTCATGGAAGCTTACGTCGTGAACGGCGCAGCCAAAAGTCTGCTGAATTTCTGCGATAGCTTGAAAGCCGTTTCAGACAAGCGCGTGGAGATCGCAATTGCGACCTTCTTTCGTGGCAAGGTCAAAATCGAGGACACGCCGAATGAATTCGTGGCTGCGGTCCGAGCGCGCGGCATCCCGGCGTTCGTCATCGCGGAGAGCGCAGCCTTCGACATCAGTACCATTCTCGCCATGCGGCGGGTCGTCCATCAATATGCCCCCGACGTCATCGAAACCAACAATGTGAAATCGCACTTTCTGGTACGGCTGGCGGGCTTGCACCGAGGCAGACGATGGGTCGCTGTGCATCACGGCTATACCTCTACAGATTCAAAGATACTGCTGATGAACAAGCTGGATCGGGTATCGTTGCCTGCCGCCGACCGTGTTGTGCTCGTTTGCGGCGCATTCCGCGAGCAGCTCGCCGCGAACAGGGTTCGGGTCAAAAAAGTAAGTATCATCCATAACTCGGCGGCCGTCGTACACAAATTGCCTGAGACGCAGACGCTTCGGGATCGATACGGACTGCGGGACAGCACTAAAATTCTGGTCACGATTGGGCGATTGTCTTTCGAGAAAGGACACGCTGATCTGCTGTATGCGCTGGAGATCGTCAAACACACGCATCCAAACGCGGAATGGCGATTGTTCGTGGTCGGGTCCGGCCCGGAATTGGAGCGGCTTCAGGAGCAGGTGCAGGAACAAGGCATTACGGACAAGATTATCTTCACCGGCCACCAAACGGACGTGCTGCCGTTTCTAGCTCTCGCGGATGCCATGATTCTGCCGTCTCATACGGAAGGATCGCCCCACGTGGTTCTCGAGGCGATGGCGGCAGGCGTTCCGATCATCGCCACTCGTGTCGGCGGTGTGCCGGAGATTCTGAACGACGATACCGCGCGGCTTGTTCCAGCGGGAAATGCGGACGCATTAGCGGATGCGATCGGTCAATTGCTGCCTGATTCGAACCCTGCGCGTACGCGAGCCGCTGCCGCAAAACGGCTTCTCGAGGAGCGGTTCTCTCACGATGCCTATCGCGAGAACATGGTGCATTTATTACAGTCTGTGCATCTGGGGGAGAGTTGATGGGATCGTTACGAAAAAACGCTAAGCGCCTCAGCTTACATGCACTGCGGGCAAGCGGCGTGTTCGCCATGTCGCGCAACTCTGTCAGGCGCCGGCGGCAATTGCTCATCCTTTGCTACCACGGAATATCGGTTAGGGATGAGCACCAGTGGGCTGGTCACCTGTTCATCACTCCCGAACGGATGGGGCAGCGGCTGCAGATGCTACGCGACCTGAAGGCAAACGTGCTGCCGCTGGGCGAAGCGCTCGAACGACTGTACAAGGACAAGCTGCCAGACCGCGCCGTAGCAATCACGTTTGATGACGGCTTCTACGATTTCTTCCGTCACGCGAAGCCGATCTTAAGCGAGTTTCAGTTTCCAGCGACGTTGTATCTAACGACTTATTACTGTGGTCGCCGGATTCCCATCGTAAATCTCGCTCTCGACTATCTCATTTGGAAATCCGGCGAGAATGCGATGGCGTTTCCCGAGCAGGGCATCACGCAACAAGTTGATGTCCGCGATTGGGCCGACCGCATGGCCCTTGTTCAGAAACTGATGGCCTGGTGCGAATCGCAGCGCCTGACCACGGACCAGAAGGACGACTTCGCGCGGCAAGTGGCGAACCGACTTTCGATCGATTACGACGCGTTACTGCGGTCCCGTATGCTGCAAATCATGACGCCCGAGGAAGCCGTCGAGGTTCATCGGGCCGGTGTTGACATCCAATTGCACACACACCGCCATCGCACGCCCGCCGACCGTGACCTGTTTGTACGTGAAATACGTGACAACCGCGAACGCATAGGGGCCATAACCGGCAAACGGGCGACACACTTCTGTTATCCGAGTGGCAGATACGACTCGCTTTTTTTTCCATGGCTGCGCGAGTGCGGCGTGCAGAGCGCGACGACATGCGTGCGCGGATTTGCGGAATCCCACACGGATCCGTTTCTGCTGCCGCGCGTCCTCGACGACAGCAACATGGAAGCAGTCGAGTTTGAAGGCGTCGTGTCCGGTTTGTTCGCCTGAATCGCGAACGGTACGCGGCGCGTCCGCTTGTTATCATTGAGCGTTCCACTCACATGACAAGGGCATGAAGTTCACCGGATTTCTTCTCCTTATGTCCGGCGCAATCATCGTGCTGGCAGCTCTCGGGATGCTATCGGGAGGAGCGCGGCTGGCGTTTATCGTGGCAGCACTGGCCATCCAGGTAGCCGGATTCGTGCTGGCTGCCCTGGCACATCGGCCTCGCGGAGGCGCTGCGCTGTGAACGTGACGGCATGTGGCGGACAGGGCGAGTCGTGGATCGCGGTAACAGCGATGCTCGAAGCGCTGATCCCTTGCGCTTTGACGGGGATTGCGCTCATCAACGCCGGTCTGACAAGATCGCGAGCGGTTGCGCATGTACTGTTTTCCTCGCTGTTTGCCATCGTGATCGCCGGATTGGCTTACATCAGCATCGGATTCATATGGCAATCGGCACCCTGCTTGTCTTCGCACGTCTTCACCATCGGTCAATTCCGCTGGAACGTACTAGGAGCGGGACCGTTCTTTCTGCACGGCATCGATGCCGGCTCGGCATATCTGTGGCTACTCGCGTTCTTCGGGATCGCGGCTACTGGACTGTGCGCGTTAATTCCGATCGGCGCGGCAAGCGAGCGATGGCCATTAGGACCGGCACTGCTCGCATCCGCGGTGGTGGGTTCGTTCCTATTTCCGATTTATGCTCACTGGTCCTGGCCGGAAGGCTGGATGAATCAGTTTGGACTGAAGGACCTGGGCGGCTCAGGATTTATCCATGCCGTTGGTGGATTATGGGCGCTAACAGTAATCTGGCTTGCCGGACCGAGACGCGGCAAATATTCGCCTGCCGGAATGCCGACCGCCACGCCCGGGCACAACGCCGCCTACATTCTTGCGGGATGTTTCCTTGCCTGGCTGGGCTGGGCGGGACTGAATGGCGCTGGGGCGCTGCTGCTCGGGGGAGCAACAATCGCGCAACTCCCGTACGTGCTGCTGAACACTTTCTTCTCGGGCGCGGGTGGGTTGATATCGGCGGCGTTCATCACGCGGGTTCGTTTCACCAAAACGGATGCTTCGCTGTGCGCAAACGGGTGGATCGGCGGCCTGGTCGCAGGCAGCGCCGGATGCCTCGCGGTGCGCACTCCGGAGGCCATGCTGGTCGGACTCATCGCAGGCACACTGGTGGTGTTCTCGGTCGAGGTACTCGAACTCCGTTTGAAAGTGGACGATCCGGGCGGCGCCGTATCCGTTCACGGCATCTGCGGCCTGTGGGGCCTGCTCGCAGCCGGCTTATTTGTCAGCGTCGCGCAAACAACTTCGCAGTTGATCGGCATCGGCATGATCCTGGGCATCGTTTTTCCGGCGCTTTATGGATGCAACGCGCTGATCAACCGGTTCTTCCCGTACCGGGTACCGCGTGAAGGCGAGCGCCAGGGCCTGGACCTTTACGAACTCGGAGCCGGAGCCTACCCCGAATTCATGCTTCATCGCGATGATTTCAATCTGCGCTAGCCTTCAGTTCGCGGCCGAAATGACAACCCCTCCGCTGACGATCAAAACGCCTCCGAACAGAACCGCCCGGCTGGGTGGTTGGCCGAAGGCGAGCCAGGAGATCATCTGCGCCGCCACGAAGAAAAACACCACATACAGTCCGAGTAGCTTGCCAAAATCCCAGGCTGGCGCGTTCACGGTATAGCCGTACGCGAAAAGGACGCAAGCGCCGACGGCGAACCAGGCAGCTCGCACCAGGGGCGCATTCGCATGGAGGCCAGTGCGCACCACCGCATCTCCTCCCGCTTCGAGCAGTGCCGCCAAAGCCAGGATCAAAATACTTACTGTTTTATTCATCGTTATCGTTTAGCTACGTACAACAGAAGTGCGAATACAACGACGGGGATGAGTGCAATCAGGGCGTAGTTCAGGATGGTCTTTCCAACGGGTGACTTGCGCTTGCGCCAGTCGGTCAGTTCGATCCGATCCGCCACTCCGACCTGATCCAAATGGTCGAGGTCTGAAATAAATTCTTGAGCCGACTTATAGCGCTTCGAGGGATCGCGCTCGATTGCCCGGTAGATCACCTCCTGCAATTGAGGAGAGATCTCGGGATTGATTTCGCGCGGCGGCTTCGGATTATTCAGCAGCCGGTCGTTCATGATCGCAAACGGGTTAGGTCCGGTAAAGGGTGTCTCGCCGGTAAGCATTTCGTAAAGCATGATGCCCACGGGATAAACATCGCTGCGCGCGTCGCCTCGTTTGCCCTTCACCTGTTCGGGCGAGATGTAATCCGGAGTGCCCATGACGTTGGAGAGTTTCGCGAACGTGAGGCGCTTTGCGCCTTCCTGTCCAGCGATGCCGAAGTCAATCAGCTTCACCTGATCGTGCTGTTGCACCATGATGTTTTCCGGCTTCAGGTCGCGGTGAACCACACCCTTCGAGTGGATGTAATCGAGTGCGGAGAGAATACCGCGCGTGATCCGTATGGCTCTGTCCTGCGGCAGTTTGCGTTCCCGGCGGAGGATCTCGCGGAGCAGCGTTCCCTCGATCCACTCCATCGCCATATAGAGCTGCGAATGGCCAGTATCGGGGAAAACCTTCATCACAGCCGGGTGGTCCAGCTTAGTTCCGATGTCCTGTTCGCGCTTAAAACGGTCGAAGAAAGCCGGTTCGCTTTCGACTTCCAGGTGCGGGACCTTGAGCGCAACAGAGTCACCGGTACGCGTGTCGGTGGCCTTGAAGATAGAGCCCATGCCACTGCGCGCCACAAGCGAATCGATTTGGTAGAAGTCGAGCATATCGCCCGCTCGGACGGAACCCATAGTTGGATGGCTCGTTTACCAGACTAGCGAAGTTTGTAATGGCGGCCGCGGTACAAGCCGACGCGCTCAACCGCTTTGATGCGGATCAGTTGAACGCTAATGTTGTCGTTCCCGTCACGCGACTTGGCGAGTTCAATTAACTGGCGGGCGGCATCGCCAAGCGACACCCCGCTTCCTGCAATCTGGACCAGGTCGCGCTCTTTGATCGAATTGTGCAACCCGTCTGAGCAGAGAGCAACTACATCGTCGGGGTAAATCTGCTCTTCGTTCACCTCGACATTTACGACCATGTCCCCACCGACCGAACGGCTCAGGATGCCCGCCGTCTGCGCCGACTCGGCATCGCGCACCGAGATCAGGCCCATGCGCAACTGTTCCTGCGAGACCGTGTGGTCGCGCGTGATGGCCTGCGCGCGGCCATGGCGGACTATGTAGCAGCGCGAGTCGCCCACATGCGCAATCGCCATGCGATCGTAGCGCAGGATGCAACTGACCACCGTCGTGGCCATCGATTTCCCGCCCGGTCCGTTCGCCATGGCGGCCTCATAGATTTCGAGATTCGCCCGCTGGATCAGCTTCTGCAGCAGAGCGCCTGGCATGTCGTGCCCATTGGCTTGGCGGAATCCCTTTGTAAGATGCGCCACTGCCATGCTCGACGCCACTTCTCCACGGTCGTGGCCGCCCACTCCGTCGGCCAGCACAAACAACCACCCGCGGTGGCGCGCCTCGTCCTCCGTTTCAGGGAGGACGTGGCCGACAGCGTCTTCATTGTGATCGCGGACGTTGCCGACGTCGCTCAATTCGCAAAAATCGAGGTCGAGAGAGGACGACGCCATAACGAGAGGTGCTGCCATAAAAAACTCGCAAACGGCGCGGCCGCGCGCCAACGGAGAAAAACGAACCCGCATGCTTGACTGGCATGCTCAATCCGCGGCCGTTTTCGCGTATTCCTTTACAGAAAGTGCGGGCCGCACGGAGCGGCCCGCAATCAGGGAGGAACCCCGGCTTATAACGACTTCGCCGCGGCTGCCGATGAGTGCGAAAGGATCGTAGTCCTTCCCGTCGCCTTTGATGACCGGAGAAAGTAGATCAATCCATATATTCCCCATACGCCGGCTATTCCGAGCGCAAGGAACGGTTCCATTTTGGTCCCGTAGCCCATGAACGGCAGAATCAGGTAAGCCGCCATGCAGACCAGGTTCGCGAGCAGCCCGAACACCGGGATCGCGAGGTGCTTGACGAAGTTAAACATCGGATGCTTGTGGAAGGCCACGATGCAAACGATACAGCTCAGCATATAGAGCAGGAAGGTACCGAAGTTCGAAGCAAGGGTCACCATCAACAACGTGTTCGGCAGCGCCGCCAGTTTGTCGTGGCTCGTGTAGCCGAAGCTCGACAGCAGACCTTTCGGGATGGAAGCGATGGTGGCGTCCGTGGGAGCGGAGCCGTCGCCGAAGGCGATGCAGACACCGATCACGCCGACGATCGCGGAGATGGTGGCCAACGTCCAGATCGCGCGGTGCGGCGTCAGGTTGCTGGAGTGCAGGCGTCCGAAGTGGTCCGGTAGCTCATCGTCCTTACCCATCGCGTACGTCACGCGGGCACCGGTATTCATACAAGACAGGGTGGTGCCGATGATCGCCAGGAACACGGTAAAGGCTTCCACGAACATGAAGATTCGCCCGTTCCCCTGACCGAATAGGGCATCGCCGATCACGATACACATGTCGCCGATGGGAGCGGCCGACCCAGCGGCGCTCTGCATGGTGTAGCCGCTATTCAGGAAGTAATTCGCAGCGAAGTATTCAACCAGATAACAGAACGCTCCCTGCACCAGTAGCGAGGTGATGACGGCTATGGGGACGTCGCGTTTCGGGTTCTTCGCTTCGCCGCCCATCGCGGTCACCGATTCGAACCCAACCAGGATCAGAATCGCCACCGTCGCCTGGACGAACACCCAAAACACGTTGTGGGGGGCGAACACGGAACCGGCGCTGCCGTGGCTCAGGAAGTTTCCTTGCGCGTCCTTCTCGGGATAGCTCACGCGGTAGGGAACCGGCTTGCCGGCGGCGTCCAGCTTGCACTTCGGAGTGCCACTCGCGTCCCGGTCAATGGCTTCGGTGGTTTGGCCATTGGCGGTGGTCTTTACCGTCGCGAATTCGCAAGTGTAGGCCTCGCCCGAAGCCGAATCGAACTGCCAGGCAACTGTTCCCGGCGCGTGGTTGACGCGGTAGTTGAAGGCGCAGACGGAGAACACCAGCAACGCGGTGATCTGAATCACGTTAATCGCAATGTTGACGGAAGTGGAACCGTTGACTCCCCTGTGCGCAATCCAGGCGATGCCATACGAGAACACAATGGCCACAACCGCCATAAACAGGATGCCCGGATTGCCCGCGCTCATGAAATTGGGCCAGATAGTCCCAACCAGGTAGCCGCACAGAATTCCCATCACCGCGACCATGACTCCCGGGTAGATCCAGTAATAAAGATGGGAGCCCCAGCCGACAATGAACTTCGAAATGCGAGCGTACTTCCAGACCTTGTCATGGTTGAGAAAGGCCTGACTGGCAAAGTAATATGAACTTCCGGTACCGGGATAAAGCTTCGCCATTTCGGCGTAGCAGGACGCTGTGGCCAAGCAAAGCAGCAAGGCCATCACAATGCCGAGCCACATGGACGGCGAAGTCGTGCCCTCGGTGGCCTGGAGGAAGAAAGTCAGCCAAAGAAACGCACCCGGCGCAATCAGCGCCATCGCGTTCATGGTCAATCCGGTGAGGCCCAGAGTGGGTTTCATCTCTTGAGCACTGCTATCGGCCATAAGAATCTCCTTAGACAAATCGATTGAAATCGCGAGAACCGTTCGCTTCGGGGAAGCGCGGATTCTATGTCGACGGGGACTTTTTCTTTGGAAACTCGGAGGGCCGCGATTTTGCTCCCTTGTGGGGAAGACAATCGCGCGGTTCGCCTGCCCCCGGATCGCTCGATCTGACTTAGACCACCGGATTCGCGGCCCCAAACCTTTGTCCAGGGTGATCCGGCTTGCGACTAGTTGGCAGTTGTGCTTCGAAGAGTTTGAACCTGATCGTAGCGGGTTCGATCTAAATTTTTGCTAATAAATTCCTAAAGGAAGCCTAAAGACGGATCCAAATAATTTATGCGTATTTATGGTTTTCGGACATGCGACTCCGGGAACAGTGCACTCATTCCCCATTTCTCGCGCCTATCTGCCTAGCTCGCGGCGCACGCCACGCCCCGGAAATACATTCGGAACAACGTCTTCCGCCATCCACGACAAGCCTACCGCATACAACCACATAGCGCATGCCTTCGGAAGGCACGGCGGGATGCTCATACGTAGCTCGATCCCGCACACGATCTGCATCAAACACCGTGACATCCGCATCCGCTCCCACCGCAATCCGCCCCTTCGTAGCAATCCCAAGCCGTTGCGCCGGTTCATAGCTCATCTTGCGGATCGCTTCCATCAAACTGAGCACATGTTGTTCGCGAACATATAATCCGAGAACCCGCGAGTACGTGCCCGCCGCCCGGGGATGCCCTTTACCGTGATCGAGAATGCCATCGCTCGCCACCATTACAGCCGGATCGGCCATAACCAGTCGAACCGCATCTTCGGGAATGCTGTGCACCGCGACCATGCCGCCGATCTTGCGATAGCGTTCAAAGGACTCCGGCGTCAGCCGCTCTCCTGTGGCCGCCCACTGCAGGTCATGAAAGGTAATTCCGCCCTGCCGCCCTTCCCAGCCCGGCGCAAAGATCGCTGAGGAAATATCCGTCATTCCGGCCGTGTACGGATACGCTTCCACCGTCACATCCAACCCGCGACGATGCGCATCCTCAATCATCCGTAAGCACAGCGGAGTCTGCCGCAACGCCATGCTCGTGATGTGAACGACATGCAAGGACGCGCCGCTAACCGCCACGTCTGCCAGCACTTCCTGCAACGCATCGATGACTCCGGGCTCCACCGGACCTCCATTGCGGATGTGGACAAAAAGACACGCGTGACGCTCCGCGCCGACCCGAAACAAAGCAAGGATCTGATCGCGGCCGACAAGCGGCGTATAGGCGATGCCCGCGCCGATGCCTAATGCGCCATCCCGCAAACCCTGCCGGACGTGATCCAGCGTGGCATCCCACTGCTCCTTAGCCGGCGCGTTCTTGACCGCTGCATCGCGCGGCAGCAAAGAACCGGAATCGTGCATCACCGCCATCAACGCGGGAAGATAACCAGCCGAGGCGCCGTAGTTGATGAGCGCCTTGCCGTCGCGCGCGGCATACCAGGAGGGTACCGGCCACACCCCGACCTCCATCTCGAGCGCGGTGGTCACACCATCCTGCGCCTTCAGCGTGTAGTTCTCAGGCGTCTGGCCATGCGAGTGCAGATCGATGAAGCCGGGCGCGATCACAAGCCCTCTCGCATCGATCTCCCGACCGCCGCGCAGTGGTGAAGCCGAGACCGCAGCGATTTTGCCGTTACGGATTCCTACAGAACGAACTGCGTCGGTGCTCGACGCCGGATCGATCAGCCTGCCATTATTGAGAACGAGATCATACTGCTGACTGAATAAAGGCAGCGTGAGAAGTAGAAGTGCGAAACGCATTGCGACATGCAGAATGTACCACTTCCACGGGCGCGACCAGCCCGGAACCCTACTCCTTCTTCTTGCGAAAGTGCCTCGATACGTCCGGCCAGAATTCATCGAACAGGGCGCCTAAGGACCCCTCAGCCGTCACTGTCAACGCGCGAGTGGCCGTCAGCCCCGCACCCCTGTCGGTCGCGGGATAGTAGAGGTTCGAAATACCGCCAGCAATGAAGTTGCCCGCCACATTTGAAATATTGGGCTGCCACTTACCGTTGTCGCCTTTGCAAATGACAGTTGTCGCGATGGCGTATCCGATGCGCGACATCACGCTTCCAGTTCCCTTGCGGAAGTATCGAGGATCCTGGTGAAGCAGCGCCGGAAGAATCGCGTTTCCAATCATCGTTCCGTCAAAGCTATCTGCGTAGGACGCCCCGAACCGTTTGAAGTAGCCCTCCGCTCCCTGACCGTAGCCTTTGTAGTCGTCGGTCCATTGCGAATAGCCGGCATCCGCCCCCGCAACGGCAAACGTAATTGGGTCGCTGACCGTCGCGAAAGCCAACTCGAACTTCTGTTTGGCGCTAAGTGAGGCGGCGTTGGAAAGGCTTGTCGTATTGAAGTTCGGGAATATGCCGAGAATGCGCTGGTGTTCTTCTTGTTTGAGTTGCGAGTCCGCGATCTGCTTGTGGGTCACCGTCGTGGCGCTCGATGGCTGCCCAGGTGCTTGCGGCGCGGCCGTCGGTGTCTGCGGAGGAGTCCCAGGCTGTGCCGGAGGCGCGCTCTGATCCTGCGCCAGCGCGCTGGCCACCCCCCAAACCAGGCAAAAAACAATGGCCGAAAATCTTCTATTCAAACTGCTACCTTCGTGCGCATCGCTCTTGAAGAGAGCGCGCCCTTTCTTATAAATCTAATTGCGCGCCCGGCTCTCTACCAAGCGCAATTCATCCTGAATTGCAGCTGCTTTCGGATACGCAGCCGCTACTATACGCAGATGCTTCAACGAGTCGTTGTATTCGCCGCGGGTTGCTAAAGCTTTCCCGAAGTTATACTGAGCATCCATATACGTGGGATCGACCTTCACCGCCAAAGCGAACTGCCGCAACGCGTCATCCGAGCGGCCCAATTGCGTGAAAGCCAGTCCCAACATGTCATGCGCCTCCGGCCGCGTGGGATCGATCACAACCGCTTTACGCAGCATGGGTTCCGCGCCCTGCGCATCCAGACGCGACAGCCGGATCGCTCCCAGATTCAGACAGGCGCTGAAACTGTTTGGGTCCTTGGACAACCGGTGCTCCGCCATCGCTTCCTGGATGGTTCGGCGGCGGTCACCCTTTCCCCGCGGCAATAGCTGCAACCATAAATGACTCATTTCGTCGGTGGCTGCGTTACCGGCCTCCACCTTTTTTGGAGGATTATTCGGGTTGCGCGGGTTCTCAGCCGAATTGTCGTAGCTGAATCTCATCGAAATGACAGTTCCTTTGGGCAGAAAAACCGGCACGCGGTAGCGGTACACGGCCTGCCAGTTGAGATCCCAATCGGGAATAAGAATCAGCGGCTTACGAGCACCATCGGGCAAGATAGCGTACCCCTCGAGGCGCTTCCCGAGGTAGTGTGCGTGCGGATAGATTGCGAGCACGTCGGCATCCACCGGCAGCCTGAAATCGTCATGGACCATGAAGTTGTGCGCACCTGCGGGAATGGACAACGCGGCATCCGCGTCCAGCTCTACAAGAATCGGAAAGTTAGTCGGCGGCTGATCGGTGAAGTACAGTCCGATCACCGGCTGTACTTCTTCGACCTTTCCCGATGGCTGCAGGTGCGTGTTCAGAATCAATACGTTGCCTGGATCGAGCCGCCACGAAAAGCCCGCGGGCTCGGAATAAGGCACGCTCCCCGGTTTCCAGAACAGGAAATGGCTGTCCGGGTCCAGCGGGTTGCGGTCGACAGTCAAATCCATCCCCGGGAAGCCACATCCGGGACTGATCTCCAGCCTCTTCGTTGTCCCGCTTCGGTCCAGCACGATGTTCGCGTGATGGACATTTGAGACCCCGGGGCGGATCTCGACTGCCCGGACATACCGGGTTCCAGGGAGATCTACCGTGTAAAGGAAATTCCAGAACTGGTCTGGTCCAGAGGCCGGCAATCGAAAGGGCTTCGCTGCTTTCAAAACGAGGTCCGGTGGCCCGAGTTGCCAGACTTCCGCGAAGTGTGGCGGAGGAGGCTCATTGGCAGCATCCCCCTCCGGCGCGCCGGCTTTTACCCAGTCGGAGATCAACTGAATTTGCGCCTCCGTCAATCTCCGGTCTCCCACAAACTGGTTCAGTGGGCCTTCCGGAAGCCAGGGCGGCATGTAGTGGCTCTTCGTGACCGCCGCAATTTGCCGGGCATGCTTCTTTACGTCCGCATAGCTGAGCAGTGGAAATGGACCAGGCTGGCCGGGCCGATGACACGGCGCACACTGGCTATAAACGATGGGAGCGATATCGTGTGCAAACGTTGGCATTTGCGCCGATGCGGGCAAAGCGGCGGCAGCCAATATGGCTGTAAGCGGGGCCGCTAATTTCACTCGACGTCCGCCAGCGAGCATCCGACCGCGCGTGTTTCCGGTTCCGCAACACGGCGCCCGGCCAGCACAGACTCGATGGCGTCTTCCAGATCATGCACGGTTGCGATGGGCCGCGCTTTGCCAAAATCCACCCAGCGGTTATCAATACGGCCGTGATACACCAAAACGCCTTTGCCATTAAAGACGGCTGCTTCGGGAGCGACGGTTGCGTGAGACTGCCGCACCAACTCGCCGCCAGTATCGCGAACCACTGACCCGGGTAGACCGTATTCAGCGACCTGCTTGCGGATACCCGCTTCCGTCTCGTCGCGACCCGGATAGACCAGCCAAAATTCGACGCCTCGCGGCTCGAACTTTCGCGCCAGTCGTTGCAGCTCCGGGGCGTAGCGGTTTGACAGCGGGCAATCCGTACGCACAAACAGGAGCACGTTCGCTTTGGCCCCATTATCCAGCCGCAAGCCGGAGAGTAAAACCAGCGCAAACAGAACGCGGTACATCTACCTCCATACTAAGGAGTGGTTCACCAGATGAACGTAGAGGATTGTCGCCACTTCTACGCCGAGGAGGTGCGCATCGCGGCAAATCTACCTTCGGGGCCGCTTATTGATGCCTTCGCCACGGTTCCCCGTGAGCTCTATCTGGGTGGTCCGCCCTGGAAAATCTGCTCGGCGGAGCACACTGTGATGGCGGCCTACGGAGTCACCAGCGATCCCTACGTGGCAACCAGCAACCCATGCGACCTTTATCACAACGTCCTCGCCGCCATCGTTCCGGAGCGGCATCTCAACAATGGACACCCCAGCACGCTGGCGCTGTGGATTTCGGCGCTCGACTTGAAAGCGGGAGATTGCGTCTATCATGCGGGCTGCGGAGTCGGCTACTATACGGCGATCATGGCCGAAGTGGTCGGTCCAAGCGGCGCGATCGTTGCTATCGATCTCGATGAGGACCTTGTCAAGCGAGCCGCCATCAATTTATCGGAATACCCTCGGGTTCAGCCGATGGCGGGCGATGCAGCAACTTTTGATCCCGGCGCCTGCGATGCCATCCTGATTAACGCCGGGATCACGCACCCTGCCCCACTGTGGCTCGATCGGCTTGCCGAAGGCGGCCGACTCGTAATGCCGCTTACCGGGCGAACCGGAAGCGGCATTATGCTGGGGATTACGAAAGCGGGTCACGACTACGTTGCGCGCATCGTCTCGTTCGTTTCCATCTATTCGTCGCCCACCCTGCGTGATGCCGAAATCGAGCCTCTAATCGCCAGTGCAATGAGCAAACGCAGCATCTTCAACGTAAAGCGCCTGCGTCTCGATCCGCATGAAGCAAACAAGAGCTGTCTGCTTCACACGTCCCGGATGTGTTTGAGCAGCGGCTGAAAAGATGTAGCAAACGGCCTCCTGATGGCGTCCATTGCGACGGACCAGAGTACCCATTCTCTAAAGGAGGTCTATGCGACGCAATTCTGTCGTGTCGCTTCAGGCGCGTCTCGCCTGCGCGATGCTTTTCCTGTCCGCTCTTCCCTGTTTTGGAGACGACTATTTCGTCCAGACGAACCTGGTATCGAACGTCACGAATCTGGCGGCCAAAACCGATCCGAATCTGAAAAACCCCTGGGGCATGTCGTTCTCGCCGACCTCACCCATCTGGATTTCCAATCAACTTTCCGGTACTTCTACTCTTTACAGCGGATCGGGCGGGAAGATCGGCCTGACGGTAAGCATCCCGGCCGGAACGCCTCCCGTAAGCGGCCCGACCGGGCAGGTCTTCAACAGCACGACGTCTTTCGATGTGAACGCAGCTCCGGCTCCTTTCATTTTCGATACCTTGAACGGTACGATTGCCGCCTGGAATGGCTCGCTCAAAACGAATGCGATGACCGTGGCCTCAACGCCTGGCGCCATTTACACGGGACTCGCGATCGGCAGCTCCGGCGGGGCCGATTACCTCTATGCTGCCGACAATACCGGTCACATACGCGTTTTCAATTCCAGCTTCCAGATGCAGAACTGGGCGGGAAAATTCGTGGATCCGAACTCGGCGGGCGGGTACTCGCCCTTTAATATCCAGACAGTTGGATCGCAGCTCTATGTCACTTATGCCAAGCTCACGCCGACGGGCTTTCCGCTTCCCGGCGGTTACGTCGATGTTTATAACATGGACGGCACGTATGTGAAGCGCTTCGCGTCCGCTGGTCCGCTGCAGGCCCCTTGGGGTGTAACCATGGCGCCAGCGAGCTTCGGCCAGTTTGCAAACGATCTGCTGATCGGCAATTTCGGTAACGGTGAAATCCTGGCGTATTCGCCCACTGGAACCTATCTCGGAACCCTCGATAGCGCCAATGGATCGCCGCTAGTGAACGATTACTTGTGGGCTTTAAACTTCGACCCTGGCGCGCCGGCCAATCCCAATCCGAACGGCCTTTACTTCACCGCCGGAATCGACAATCAGCAGAATGGGCTTTTTGGCGAGATCTTCCCTGTTCCGGAACCTGCGACGTTCGTGTTGCTCGCGCTAGGAATTGTCTCGTTGATTGGCTTGCGCAAACAGCATTAATTTAGGCGCTGAACTTAGATTATTAGCATCAATTCGGAACACCGGATCCCATAATCGAGACGCGATCCCCAGACGGACTCTCCGCGTTTCAACGACTTACGCGAGGCCCCTTCCGTGCCGCAGCGCCAGCATGGCATGGTTGTTCCGGGACCTCCAGTTTGGGGTTCGCTCCATCGGCAAGGATCGCGGCTTCTTTTTCACGGCCGTGCTGGCCCTCGCGCTCGGCATCGGGGCGGTGACCGTCATCTTTACTGTCATCGACAGCATCGTTCTGAACCCTTTTCCGTATTTTGACAGTCAGCGCATCTACGAAATTGAGATACGCGACCTCACTAGCAATGCGGCAGCGATCCGGAATTCGTTCTCCGTACCTGAATTTTTAGACATTCAGAAAGAGAATCAAATCTTCGATCAATCGCTTGGGGTCTGGGAGGAGAGCACATTGCTCGGCGATGCTAGCTCTCCCGAGTCGCTCGATACGGATCTGCTCACGGGCAACGCCTTTCAGATGCTCGGAGTTCCGGCACTTCTCGGTCGTGGTCTTCAGCCCGCCGACGCGCAGCCTGGCGCGCCGCCAGTGTTTGTTCTCAGTTACAAAGTTTGGCTGAAGCGCTTCGGTCACGATCCGACAATCGTCGGCAAAAACTTCCTCCTGAACAACACGCCTACAACGCTGGTCGGAATTATGCCGCAGCGCTTTACCTGGTGGGGCGGGGACATTTGGAGGCCCGCTGTTCTAGACCGCGCCCATGCCGGCAACAGCCGCTTCGTGCTCTACGGACATCTGAAACCGGAACTGGATCCGAAGGCCGCACGCAGTTCTGTTGCAAACCTACTGAATCGCTTGGCTGAACTTTATCCGGATCGCTATCCCGAGAAGTTCGCGGTCACAATAAACACCCTCGGGAACCAAACAATCGGCCGTTTTAAACCAACGCTGTATCTGCTGTTGTCCGCTGTTGGGATCATTCTGCTGATTGCGTGTGCGAACGTCGCGAATTTGCTGCTCGCGCGAGCGACAACCCGCGAAAAGGAATTCTCAATCCGCCGCGCACTCGGGGCAAGCCGCTTGCGCATAGTTGCTCAACTGCTCACAGAGAGTCTCCTGCTTGCGTTCGCCGGCGCTGTAGCCGGCTGCTTCCTGGCTGCCGCCGGGCTGAAAGGCTTGCTTGCCATCTTGCCGATCTTCACCTTTCCCGACGAAGCTGACGTCAGTCTCAATCGCGAAGTCTTGTTCGCAACCATCGCCATCGCGTTCCTTACAGCGATCCTGTTCGGCTTGGCGCCCGCCCTCGCGGCCTCGCGCCGACAATCCGAAGAATCCGCGAGAACCGGGAGCAGAGGCAACAGCAGCTTCCGGCAAGGTCGTCTACGAAATGGGTTTCTTGTCAGTCAGGTCGCTCTGTCGGTGATGCTTCTCACGGCCGCCGGCTTACTGATGCGCACGTTTTTCCTTGAACGTGGGCTAGACCTAGGCGTCCGCACGGACCATCTCCTCACTTCTTATCTGAGTTTGCCGGCAACTTCTTACACCAAGCCGGGTGCGCAAGCGAGATTCGTGCGTGATGTTCTCGTCCGCCTGCAGCGTGTTCCCGGCGTCATTTCCGCGGGCGCGGCGGTCGAAACTCCTCCCCGTGGTGGAATCCCAACCGACTTCGACATTGCCGGCATTCCACACACATCCGCCTGGAAAGGAACTTATTCGCCGTGCACCAGCCAGTATTTCGCGACGATCGGTCTTCGTCTTCTCGCAGGCCGCATCCCGACCGACGCCGAAGAAAACGATAGACGCCCTGTAGCGGTGATTAATCAGACGATGGCAACTCACTATTTCGGGCAACGGAACCCGATTGGCCGCGCTCTGCAAATCGCCGGGCTGGGGAACGCCTCCGCAGCAAATACGCGCTCCTCATTGGAAATTGTCGGAGTCGTTTCCGACTTGAAGAACAACGGCGCGCGTCAGACGATTCTGCCGGAAATCTATATCCCCTACACTCTCACCGACTTCAGCAGCTTCCACTTCTACGTGCACACGTCAGGAAATCCCGAGGCGCTGGCAAGCACGTTCACAAAGCAAGTGCTGATGGCAGACCGCAATGTCGTGCCTCAACAAACGCTGACAATGGATGACATTCTCGAGATCACTCAGTATGCGCGCCCGCGGTTCGGTCTCGTTCTTCTCTCTGCCTTCGCTTCGGTGGGATTAATTCTCGTGCTTGTCGGCGTCTATAGTGTCGCCAGCTACTCAGTTGCGCAGCGGCAGCGGGAGATCGGCATTCGCATGGCCCTAGGCGCAGAACCGGTCGATATTCGAAAGCTCGTGCTTAGCAACAGCCTCTCGGTCCTGCTCGTTGGGGTTGTTGCGGGACTCCTCCTCACGGCATTTACTACTCGCTTGTTGGCAAGTCAAATCTGGGGCATTTCGCGCTACGATCCAGTCACCCTCACCGCAGTGATTGGACTGCTTGTGTTCGTCGGTTTATCGGCGTCCTATTTGCCGTCCCGGCGCGCCGCCCGCATCGACCCCGCAATTTGCTTGCGAACAGAATAAAGGGGCGGACTCGATCAAGAGCGCCCCAGCGTGATCGATCCGTCTCCGGTATGCACGTTGATCTCAGGGCCGCCGCCGTTCAGCGTGCCGTGTACGGAGTGATGCTGCATCGCGCCTTCCACGGTCAGCGGCAGCTCGAGCTTGAGCGGTCCGTCACCGGTGTGCAGGTTGACATTCGCATGCAGATCCGAGGGCAAGTCCAGCGTCACCGAACCATCACCCGTTGAGATCTGCCAGCCCTGATCCAGAGAGGAGCCGGAGGCCGCGTGGATGTGGACCGAGCCATCACCCGTGCGCAGATGTAGATCCCGAAGCCGCCCGTCGATGGTAACCGGCCCGTCGCCCGTCGAGATCGAAACCGGCCCCGCAAAATCGGCGATATGGACAGATCCGTCCCCCGTTGCGGCATCGAGTTTGCCATGCACTCCTTCAATCGATACGGGTCCGTCGCCGGTCCGGATTTCCGCGACGATTTCCGACGGGACCGTCAATTCAATCTTGAGTGAATGGGAGCCAAACGACATATGCATGTGAGGCTCACGAATCGATAGATCCAGGCGATTTCCCGATAGCTGCTCGTGGATCTCGACCTCCCCCGGAGCGATCTTCCAGCCGCGTGTTTCAACGTGCGCCTGAATCTGGTTGCCGGACCCAGGCCGTATCGAGACTGAGCCGTCGCCCGCGGCAACATGTAATTCCGGATGGGCCGGGACGGTCCATTGCTTGTTCCACTCATCGGCGGCAGCAAGCATGGGCAGAAGAGCTAAAACGGCAAAAACAGATACGGGTCGCATAGAGAAACGCTCCGAACTGTACAACGAGGGAAGGGGTAGATCAGTTCCCTTCACTTTGATAGGTCCACGTTTCTCCGTTGTCTGGTGATGACCAAATGCCCGAATTTGTTTTGAGGATGACCCGCCCGGCCCGCACGGTAATCGCCCGAATCGCGCCTTCGGGTATGTTCTTACCGTCGCTAACGGGAATGTTTCGCCAATGAACGCCGTTGTCACTGGAAAGGTACAGTTTGGCATTGTCTCCGGCTATCCACACAGTCGGACCATCGGCTGACAAGGCGTCGATTGTCGATGCAGGCACATGAACGCTCTGCCAATTCCCGCCTCCCTCATCGCTGCGAATGAGTGTTCCTGGCTGCGATGGGTCAATCGACCAGATCGTTCGCGAACTGACCGCGGACTCACGCATAGTTTCGGGCAGAGTTGCAGACCGTGCAAAACTCGCCTGAGGCAGGAATCCGTTGCTGGGGGCGTAAGCGGGGTTCGGCTGAACTGTAATATGACCGGGCAGCTGCGCCGTACTTGGAACGAACACAGGTGAAAAGGCAGAGGGCGATTGTTGTATCTCAGGCGCGGGCGGAACCGAGACAGCCGGCGGAATGGTTGGTTTAATAAGAACTTTTGGCGAAGCCAACAATTTGCGGGCGCGTGGTTGGCTCGCAACCGCAACTGGTTTTTTGGGCAGGACCGGCTGAATCGGAGCCTGCATGGCTGCGGGCACGGGCTCAACTCTTGCTATGTCCTGCCGCGCTTCCGGAATCAAGAAAAACCGCGAGATGTTCACTTCAAAGCCAACGACAAGCGTGCAGGCAATCGCCGCAGCCACCGCCAAAGGCCACCTGGGCCAGCGCCTCGACCACACTTTCGTGGCCGGCTCAGCTTGCGATGCCAGCGCCAGCACATCCCGGCAGGTACAACATTCAGCTACGTGATTGGCGATCTGGCGGCGCTCTGGGCGAGGGAGACTACTCTCCACGAAGGCGAGCAGGGTATTGGCATCCGGATGGCCGTCCAACGTGCGCTGCCGGCGAGCTAATGCCAGTTGCAGAAGCGAGCGCAGTTTCGCCATGCCAAAGGAACGGTTCATGCCTGCCTTCCTTGCGCCAGCCGTTCACGTACGTTGATGCCGAGGTCGCGCACGTCAATCTGCAACATGCCTTCCGCCTCGCGCTTCGGAACGCCAGCGGACCTCAACTCGGCGATGATCCGCTTACGAACGGCGGCGGTCGTTTTCTCCAATCGCCGGCTGACGGTCGATTCATGCACGTTGAGCATACGCCCTATGTCTGCCAGCGTACGCCCGTCCAGGAAATAACAGGCAAGCAGCAGCCGATCTTCTGCCCGGCAACCGGGCAAGCACTCGATCCGTGCACGCTGCGAGTAAGCGCTTCTCCGATTCCGCCTCAACCGGCTCGCTGGCCGGCGACTCCGATATCGCTTCGTCAAACGGACAGAGTTTGCGGTCCTGCCGCACTCGATTCACAAACTGCTGCGCGAGGACAGTGCGCAGCCACCCTTCCAGGGAGCCGCGGCCAAGATAGTATTCGAATTTCGAGTTCCTCCGGCCATCGGGTGACGCGCTCGCACCGAATAAATCGGCGTACAAAGAATCCGCCAGTTCGCGGCCAGAGTAATCGTCTCGCGTAATCGCGCGAGCGGCGGCGTATAGCTTCGGGCGATAGACCGCAACAAAGTGTTCCCACGCTCGTTCGTTCCCTCGCGCACAAGCCCGTGCCAACACCAAATCCTGAACATAGCGCTGGCCGCATGCGCTTCCCGTTTCTGACAACACCTGTTCGAACTCGGCTGGGGTCAAGCCAAACGCCAGGGCACCGGATTTTTCATACAGACGAGCAATTCTCTGCAAGATGCTGCCGCTGAACCGTTCTCTTGGACGAAGAGCGAGGCAAAAACGGTTGCACGCTTCATCGATGGGAGGACAAAATGCGGCTAGCCGGCTTGTTGTTATCGGGGGCGCTTCTGTTGGCGTGCTTTGGCCAGGAAGTGACTGAAAAGCCGTCTTACACAGTTGCACCGGCAATCACAGAACGGAACCTGACCGTGTTTCCGGTAATGGCAAACCGGACATTCGACACGAGCGGGTTTCTGACTCTTGATGAAGGCATTCGCAACGGGCAGGTGACAGTTACAGAACTGGGTCAGGATAGGGGCCTTGTGCGACCTGAGCCCGATCCGCGGCCGCATTGGGATGAGCGTTGGCCGATACCGCAGTTTCCGCCCATTCCCGCTCCGCCGAGACCACAGGTGAATACACTGGCACTCATCAATCACGCTGACCGTCCCTTGATTCTGCTTGCCGGGGAAATCGTAACTGGCGGAAAGCAGGACCGCATCGTGGGCAAGGACCGCATCATTCCCCCGCACAGCGAACCAATCGCGTTGGACGTCTTCTGCGTAGAGCCGAATCGATGGATAGCTGCATCTACGCGATTCAACTCGGCGCCATCCGTCATGGCGCAGCCGGCGGTGCGTATGAAAGCCATGGCCGAACAGAACCAACAGCATGTCTGGGCGGAGGTCGCCAAATCGCGCGCGATGCTTGCATCCGGTTTGACGGCGGCGGACATAACCGCCCTTCAGTCCAGTTCTTCGTACGCCAGAGCTTTGAATAACAGCGCCGTGGAGAATCGTCTTGAATCCATCGCCGCTCCGATCGAGCATTCTTACGAAACACTGCGCGCACACTTGCGGTCCCAAAAGGCGGTCGGCGCCGTGGCTGCGGTGAACGGCCATATCATCTGGGCGGATGTGTTTGCCAGCCCCGAACTGCTGGATAAATATTGGCCAAAGCTCATCCGTTCCTATGCGGCCGAAGCCATCGGCCCGGAGCCGGTCCAGTCCGGAAACCTTCCGACCCAGAAAGAGGCGCAACAATTTTTGGATCACCTGTACGGCCGCCGCGAGAGCATCGAGAGCGAACCCGGCGTCTACCGCAATACCGAGCTCGACGGAGAGGATTTCAAAGCTTTCGTCTTAACCTCGCTCTTGCCGAACACCGGCTTTCCGGTGCATATCGCAAAGATGCAGGAGTGAGCCGGCCCCGGTTGCAGCAACCTGCACCGTTGGGAATAGCTCGAGTTTGAGAACCGCCCACCTTGGGTTATACTCGCGCTTGGCGTATCGGACGCCTCCGTGTCCGCGGGCAGGGCTGAGCCCACCGGAAAACGCATTTCCCATATTCACGAGAGACTTTCTTCTTTTTAATGCCCGAGACGCGGACAGCGGGCGGTGAGAAAAGGAGATTGTCTACAGTGAGCCTTTCTAATTTCGTCCCCATACGCCGTTTGCCCGCGGAGCCGAATCTCGAACAACTTCGCAAGCAGGCCAAGGAACTGCTGGAGGCCTATCGATCCGGTAAGACTGATGCCGTCACAGAAGTCCATCGATTCGAGCAAAGCCCGGGCGATTTCGCTTTATCCGATGCCCAACGTGTCCTCGCGCGCAGTTACGGGTTCGCGAGCTGGCCGAAGCTGAAGGCATTCGTCGATGGCGCAAATATCAGGCGTTTCATGGAAGCCGTGAAGACAGGCGCCATGCACGAGGTCCGGAGCATGCTCGCAAGCCGTCCCGAGCTGGTCGGCATGGATACCGCGGAGAACGATGAACACCGCGCAATTCACTACGCCGTGCTTGCACGCAACATCCCGATGACGCGCCTCTTGATGGAGGCCGGTTCCGACGCTCGCAAGGGGATCTTCCCACAGCGCGACGCAACAACTGCATTCGCACTTGCGAAAGAGCGTGGATACGACGAGATCGTCGCCATTATCGAGGACGAAGAGCGTCATCGCCGTGAGGAATTGAGTTGTCTCAACGCGACGGTCTCCGAGCGACAGGATCAGATCAGTTTGGCCATCGCGCGGGGCGATCGAAAACAAGCAATCCATTTGCTCGAATCCGACTTCTCGCAGATCCACGCGTGTGATCGTAACGGCCGCTCGCCATTGCATGTTGCCGCATTGCGGCTCGATCAGGAGTTACTCGAGTGGCTGCTTGAGAGGCGCGCGAAGGTCCGCAAGCCGGACGCGGAAGGTTGGACGCCGCTCGATTTGGCAGCGAAAGGTGCCGACCCGCGGAATGACACCGTCTCGCGATTCCCCGAAATTGCAGCGCTGCTGATGCGCTACGGAGCGGAGCTGACCGTAAGCGGAGCGGTTGCGCTTGGCGACACCGGCCGTGTGCGCGAAATGATTGCGGAAGAACCAAGCTGGCTGCGGCGTATCGGCCAGAATGGCGGTCTCCTCAAACTCGCTGTGTTGCATGGTCAGATCGACATGGTGCAGATGCTTCTGGACTTGGGCGCGGATGTGAATGAGCGGATCACGCTCGAACAGCTCGAAGAACCCGTTGAAAGCTGGGGCATGCCGCTGTGGCACGCGGCGCTCGCAGGAAACTACACCATGTGCGAACTCCTGCTCAACCGTGGCGCCGATCCGAACGCGAATGTGTACGCATCGGGATGGCCGCTGATGAACGCCTACCGGGGTGGCCATGAAGCGGTTAAACGGCTGCTCATGCAACGCGGAGCCAAAATGCAGCCGTACATTCTTTCCAATGCTCATGACGTCGCTGGCGCAAAGGCGATCTTGGCGCAAGATGCAACTGAGCGTGATGTGGAAGAACTGGTTTGGTCAGCAGCGGATGCAGGCTGTGCGGAAATCCTCGAAGCGGCGCTGCCGTTTCAGAACTGGCCGAAAGACGATTCGCGCTGGCACTGGGTTCTGATGCAGCCGATACGTGGGGCAAGCAACGATCCGCGCGAGAATGATGCTTACTTTCAATGCCTTCACGTCTTGTTGGAGTACGGCATTAATCCAAACGTCGTGCGAATGGGTCAATCCGCGCTGCACTTCACGGCCGGGCGAGGCGGTTTGGCTGGCTCCGATCGAGCGCGCTTCGCCGCCATGCTGCTCGACCACGGAGCGGACCTGCATTTGCGAGATGACTTGCTGAAATCAACGGCTTTGGGTTGGGCGTGCCGATGGGGACGCAAGGAAATGGTGGAACTACTGCTCAGCCGCGGCGCGCCGGTTGATGAAAGCGGTGCGGAGCCCTGGGCCACTCCGATGGCATGGGCGCGCAAAATGGGACACCACGAAATCGAGCGCATACTCGAGCAAGCTCGTTAGCGAGGCAGCACGGCTGGGTCGGTCCGCTCTGTCAGGCGTTCGAACTCTGCTTCCTGCTTCGCGGCTTCCGCGGCGTTGCCGTTGCGGCGGTAGGCCTGCGCCAACAGGTGATGCAACTGTGCATACGCAGGCTGTGCCACAACAGCCGCTTTCAATTCGGCAATCGCACCATCCATCCGACCCAGCGCCAGATCCGCGCGACCGGTTTCGGCATCGCACAACCAGCCGTAGTTCGATGGCGCCAGTTGCCGCGCCTTCCCTAAATCGGCCAGTGCAGCCTCAGGGTTGCCATTCTTTGTCTCAAGCGTTGCACTCACGATCCACGCCGGCCAGAGATCGGGATGCGCTTCCGTTGCCAAGTGAAACTGATCCAGCGCTGCCTTTTGGTCCGACTCCATCAAGAAAAGCCCATATGCATAATGAACTCCGCGCCCCCGTGGAAACCTCCGGAGCAGTTCCTGGTAGGCGGCTTCGGCTTTCGCAGGCTCCCTTCGAATCGCATTCCATTGTCCTTGGCCCGCTAGTCCGACCATCTGCTGCTGCCCGGCGTCAAGCTCGGCGGGTTTTCTCGGCAACGCGAGCGCGGCCAGGCCGGCAGCCGTGACGACCCCAGGCGAATCGTCCTGGTAATTCGCCAGCGGTTGCAATTGCGCGAGTGCCTCGTCAAAACGTGATTTGTCGACCAGAATGAGGGCCGCCGTCTGCCGCACCGCGGACTCGAATCCATGATTAATCCCCAAGCCCAGGGACTCGCCGCGCCCGATATCCGAAAGTGCGGCATCTGGGTGGTTCAGACGATACTCCGAGAGGCCCATGAACCCCCAGGCGGGGCCTTGCTTCGGGGCCAGTTGCACACCGTGTTTCAGCGCCTCGATCGCCTGCTGATCCTGATTGGTCGCGTACAGAGCCGCTCCCAAATAGAGCCACCCCTCCGCCCAATCTGGCCGGTTTTTGAGGATCTGCTGATAAATTCCCGCTGCCTGTGCCGGGTCCGAATCGAGTAAAGTTTGCGCCTTCTGCGCCAGTTCCGACAGATCCTGCGCAAGCAGTGCGACCGCCAACAGCGAGAGGCAGAGTAACCTCATAGTTCTCAGCTTCTCTTATTCTGTAATCATGCGAGCATTTCCCGGCCGAATTCTGGCCGCCGTTGCATTCGTATCGACCGCGCTCGCCGGCCCGGCCTCAGTGCAGGATTCGCAAAAGTTATTCCAACAAGCCGTCGAAGCGCAGCAGAAGGGCGATGATGCGACCGCAATTCACGATTATCGGGAATTGCTGAAAAACTACCCCGGCGCCGCCGAGATCCACGCGAATTTGGGAGTCGTGCTCGCTCACGACAGCCAATTCGAGCAGGCGATTCACGAGTATGAAACCGCGTTGAAGCTATCGCCCGGAAATGAAGGGATCGAACTGAATCTTGCGCTTGCCTACTTTAAACAGGGCCACTGGAAAGAAGCCTCGACGGGATTGGATCGGCTCCACGCAGCGCGTCCCGACGATATGCGCACTGGCCTGCTGCTCGCTGATGCCGACCTACACATGAATGATCCGAAAAGAGCGTTGACTGTGTTGAAGCCGCTGGAGGACGCGCATCCGGACAGCATCGATCTGGAACGCCTGATGACGGACGCATTGCTGCGCACTGGCCAGTCGAAGGAAGCGTTGAAGCGTCTGCATGCGCTTGCGGCGGCAACCAGCGATGCCGGACTCTACACACTTGCAGCCAAAACAGCTTTGCAGACCAATCAATTCGAGGTCGTCAATAGGGATGCCGACGCCGCGCTCGCGATCAATCCGAAGGCGCCTGGAGCATGGACGCTGAAAGGTGAGGCGCTGCAGTATCTGCTCGACAATGAAGGTTCGCTGGCGGCCCTAAAACGGGCGGTTGCGCAGGATCCGAACGATTTTGACGCAGAGCTAGCGTTCGGATCTCTACAGAGCGTCGTGCGCGACCTGCCGGGCGCTGAGCAACACCTCAAAAAGGCGCTGGAGTTACGACCGGATTCGCCGGTCGCCCACTACGAATACGGCAAAGTGGAAAACGAGACCGGGCACCCGAGTGAAGCCCTTGCCGACTTCCTGAAGGCGACGGGCTCAGACCCGAATTGGCTGCCGCCCCACGTATCGCTCGCGGCGCTCTATGCCAAGCTGCACAAGCCAGACGATGCGCGGCGGGAGCGGGAAATCGTCGACAAGCTTCGCGTGCAGGAGCAGAAGGCCCAAGTCGATATGGCCAGCAAGCCAGCCCGCTAGCCGATAACGGGCTATAAGAATGCCATCTCCCTGGATGGCGGCTGGTGCGCGTTTGAGGCCTCCGGATTGCCGCTCGAGAGCGGTAAGCCCAAAATAGTCTGGATCTTTACAATCTGCGGACGATAAGCGTCATGTGCCCAAGCCCTCGCCGGCCATAGATCCACCTGTACCGATACCAACCGACGAGGACAATGGACGAGCTCAGCCTTTTCTACTGATTGCGCTGGTACTTGCCCTAGGCGCAATAAGCGTGCTCTTGGCTGGAAGCGTGGGGCCCATCTGGGTGCGGACCGTATTTCGACCACTGCATCTGAACACGGCTGAGGGGGCGGCGGGCTGTTTCGTAGCCTTGGTCGGTGCGGTGGTATGGCATGAGTTCGGCCACTTCATCGCCGCTTGGCTGCTCCGCTTCGATGTCACAGGCATCTCTCTGGGCCCATTCCGGGTGGCGCGATTGCACGGGCACTGGACCCTGCAAATCCAATTGCGGCGCTTCTTTCAAGGGTCAGTCGCGGCCGTTCCGCGATCGCAGGCTGGCTGGCGGACGAAAATGCTGATCGTAGTCGCGGCTGGACCATTCGCTACCGCGGTGTTTGCGTGCGGAGCTTCCTATGTGATTGCCTCCCACAATGCCGCCTCCCCCGCGGGCTTCTGGGAGGCAGCTTTGCAGATCAACACCGCATTGCTTTTGCTCGGACTGATTCCCACCCTTCCTGGCGCCGACCAGGCAAGCGACGCTCGGCTGTTCCTCGTTTTGCTGCGCTACGACGCGGATGCCCGGTGCGTCTTGCTCTATCACGTGCTCATGCAGATGCGAATCGAGGGGAGACGTCCCAGGCATTATCCCGAGTGGGTGGTGCGCCGAATGGCGGTTGCCGAACCGAGGCCGGCCATGCGCGCGGCCTTCGCCCACGCCATCGCGGACTGGGCGCTGGATCGAGGAGAACTCGCCACAGCGATTGCCTGGAACGGGCACCTTGCTGAAGTCGCCGCCGGCTGCGACCCCAAGCAGTGCTATTCTGCCCTCGCTCACTCGGCGTGTTTAGATGTGGTCTTGAAAAACGACATTTTCACCGCGGCAACAAAGCTGGAGCGCGTCCCCATACGCCTCGTTTCACCGAAGTGGTTTCACTTTCGTTCACGCGCCGTAAAAGACCTCACCCGGCGCAACCTCGATGGAACCTTGAAGAATCTCGCTCGCGCAGAGGCGCATAAACCCGCAGCGAGGCTGCCCTATTTCGAATACGAACGGCTGCTGCTCCAGGTGCTCCGGCAAACCGCAAGGAATATTTGCGCGGCGACTTAAGACGCTCCAAAAACATCTCCACAGGAGCATGAGCGAAATCCACGCGCTAGTCGCAAACTCAGCCGGACAGCCCCTAACAGCGTTCTCTTACGATCCCGGCCCACTCAGAGACGACCAGGTTGAAATTGACGTGCTGTATTGCGGAATCTGTCATTCCGATTACTCGATGCTTCACAACGAGTGGGGCATCACGCAGTATCCGTTTGTGCCCGGACATGAAGCGGTTGGCAAAGTAGTTGCCGTAGGCCGGGACGCCAAGTTCATCAAAGAAGGCCAGACAGTTGGGTTGGGCTGGAATTCGGGAAGCTGTTTACATTGCCGGGGCTGCCTTCGCGGCGATCACAATCTGTGCGCCAATCTCGAGCAGACGATTGTCGGCCGCTATGGTGCGTTCGGAACGCGCGTTCGCTGCCATTGGGTTTGGGCGATCCCCTTACCCGAAGGTCTCGATGCGGCAAAAGCAGGACCGCTTTTCTGCGGCGGCGTTACCGTGTTCAGCCCGCTCGTTGAGCACGGCGTGAAACCCACAGACCGCGTCGCCGTTGTCGGAATCGGCGGTCTCGGCCATTTGGCTCTTCAGTTCCTGAACAAATGGGGTTGTCATGTCACAGCATTCACCACGTCAGCTTCGAAAGCAGACGAGGCCAAGCGCTTGGGGGCGCATGCCGTACTGAACACACGCTCTGAGGAGGAGCTGAAACGTGCCGCGGGTTCATTTGATTTCATCCTGAGCACTGTGAATGCACCGCTCGATGTGGACAGCTACCTAGGCACGCTCGCTCCTAAAGGGCACTTCCATATCGTTGGAGTCTTGCCGGAATTGAAGATGCAGCCGTTCGGGCTCATTGCGGCGCAGCGCTCAATCGGCGGAACGCCATCAGGCCCACCCTCAACGGTGATCGACATGCTGGATTTCTGCGCCAGACACGGAATCGCCGCGGTCACGGAAGAATTCCCGATGTCCAAGGCCAACGAGGCACTCGATCACCTCGCAGCAGGGAAGGCCCGTTATCGGATTGTTTTGAAAAACGACTTGAAGTAACTTACTTGCCTTCTGTGACGTGCAGCACCTGGTCGGCAGAAACATCCTTCAGCGAGCTCACGATTCCTGACGGCCAGGTGATCTTGATTTCTGTCGCTCTCTTGTCCGGGCCCAATCCAAAATGGACCGGCCCGTAACTCGAGGACGCGTATCCGACGCTGGTCGTCATGTGATTGAATTGCTTGCCCACCGTCGGACTGTCTACTTCGATGCGCGCTCCAATGCCATCGCGGTTACTCCGCGTGCCTTGCAGCGCGATATCAAGCCAGTTGCCCGCCTGGCTGCGATTCATCCAGATCTCGGTAGGCTTGTTGATTGCCGTTGCGACGACATCCACTCGACCGTCCCCATCGAAGTCTCCGAAAGCGAGTCCGCGATGGCGGGCCGGTTCCGCAGCCGTGAGTCCGGCTTCGGCCGTAAGAGCTTCAAACTTCCCGCTCCGCCCTAAGTTACGAAATACGGTGTTATTTTGATCGATCTCGCTGCGATAGAGTGGCAAAGATAAAACATCGCCGCGAGTGACGAAAATATCTTTCCACCCGTCGTTGTCGAAATCATAGAGGCCCGCTCCCCATCCGGCCATTGAGGTCGTCTCCGCACGCAAGCCACTCTCGGCCGTTACTTCCTTGAATTCCCTTCCACCCTGATTTTGGAAGAGCGGGAACGTATGCGTCTGTAAAGCAACGAAAAAGATATCCGGATACCCGTCATTGTTGTAGTCGCGGAAATCCACCCCCATACCCGAAACAAAGTTACCGTCTTCCACAAGAGCCACGCCCTTGTCGAGCGCAACCTCCTCAAACTTATTTCCTAAGTTATGGAACAATGAATTATAGTAAGTGTCATTCGTGACGAAGATATCGGGCTTTCCGTCCAAATCGAAATCGGCAATGCCAACGCCCATTCCTTTCCCGATGTGGGATGAGATCCCCCACGATTGCGAGACGTCTTCAAACTTGCCGTTCCCTTTGTTCAGGAATAACTGGTTCGCAGTCCCTTGATACATGTTCGGATGACAATATTCGGACTGCCCCCTATAAGAGCACGGCGGATCGGTCTTATAATCCCATTGCACATAATTCGCGACGAACAAGTCCAGTAGACCGTCGTTGTTCACATCCACCCACGCGGCCGCTACGGCAAATCGCTTGCCGCCCGGATCCGCCAAGCCTGCTTTCGCGGTCACATCCGTGAACGTGCCGTCGCCGTTGTTGTGGTACAGCGAGTTCCGATACAGGCCCGCGATAAAGATATCCGGATGGCCGTCGTTGTCGTAATCCGCGATGGCCACTCCGATATCAAACCCGATTCCTTCCAGTCCTGCCTGCTTGGTCACATCCCGGAACTGGCCGTTGCCCTCATTGTGGAGAAGATGGTTCGCGTACTTCGGATCGTCTTTGCGAAGCGTCTCAAGGTTCGCACCATTGACGAGAAAGATATCTGGCCGTCCATCGCCGTCGTAATCGAAGACGCCGATTCCGCCAGCCATGGTCGCGGGCAGATGGCGGTGTTCTGT
>CAWCJG010000012.1:0-95439 GCA_963795905.1 uncultured Acidobacteriaceae bacterium
AGATCGCCAGGATAATGAAAACGACGATGGGCGCCGCGATCAGGCCTACCGGCGCGAACTTGGCCATCATCGCCAGTTGCGACTGAATTTGCTCGCCGCTCATGCCGCGCTGCTCGAGCATGACTTGCGTGATGTGGGCGCGTTGGGCGGTGGTGGCGATCTGAAAGAAATCCGTCACGGCCGCGAAGACGATGAACGGGTAAATCCAAAACAGACGTTTTCTGATTTTTTCGGCGGCCGCGCTGGGATTCCAGAACGCGCTCGCCATACCGGTGAGCCCGTCCATGAGGCCCGCGACCGGTTCCGCAGCCGGCACAGTCCTTGCTTCTGTCGACATTCCCGATTCCTCCAGAGTGGTAATTATATCCGCAAAGGGGCGGACTGCAAACCAAACTAGAGGAGGAAAGGCGGGAATTTAGTTAAGCGTTTGGCCGGATCAGTCGCGGTTCGTCGTCGCAACGGCGCGATGTTGCGCCTCGGTCGTGGCCGCCACGGAATCGGCGGCGGCGTGGCCTGTGATGAGCAGCGCTCCGCGATTCTGCGTCAGATACAGAAAGCCCCATTCAATTGCGATCAGAATGCGGCTCTGGAACTCGACAATGTAGAGCAGGTGGATGAAGAGCCACACGAGCCAGGCGAGCAGGCCCGATAACTGTGCGCCGAAGATGTTGGCGACCGCGGCTCCACGGCCAATGACGGCAAGTTCGCCCTTGTTGAAGTACTTGAATGGCGAGACATTGCGCTCGCCGCTAATGCGCTTAACGATCGTTTTGGCGGCGTAGGTTCCACCTTGCATCGCGACCTGGGCGACTCCGGGGAGAGGTTTGCCGTGTTCGTCGGTTGAGTAGGCGAGGTCGCCGATCACGAAGATGTCGGGATAGCCAGGAATCGTAAGATCGGGCTGCACCTTGATGAGCCCGTGGCGCACTGTTTCCGCGTTGGTGCGTTTTGCGAGTGCTTTCCCGAACTCACTGATGGCCACCCCGGCGGCCCAGATGACGGTGTGGGCGGGAATGAATTCCTGCTCGCCCGCTTTGTTCTTCGCGCTGACCCCGCCGCCGTCCACGCAAGTCACGGTCAAGCCAAGACGCGTGCGGACGCCGAGTTTAATGAGTTGCTGCTCGGCCTTACGTGAGAGCGGTTCGGGGTAATTCGCCAGCAGGCGGGATCCGCCATCGATGAGCAGGATTTGCGCTTCGCTTGGCTTGATAGAGCGGAAATCGCCCTTGAGTGTATCGTTTGCGATTTCGCCCAAAGCACCTGCCAGCTCGACACCGGTTGCACCTCCGCCTACGATCACGAAGCGGAGCCAACGTTTGCGCTCCTCCGGATCCGTGATGCGCTCGGCGGCTTCGAAGGCGAGCAGTATCTTGTGGCGGATAGTGGTTGCATCCTCGACGCTTTTGAGCGGAGGCGCCCATTCGCGCCATTCGTCATGTCCGAAGAAGCTACTCTGCGAGCCAGTCGCGACGATCAGAGAATCATACGGGACCTGCGAGCCGTCTTTGAGCGAGACCAGTTTGGCTGCAGGGTCGATATCGACTGCTTCTCCCAGCAGGACCGAGGTGTTCGCTTGCTTTCGAAGCACGCTGCGAATGGGAGCGGCAATTTCGCCAGGCGATAGCGAGCCGGTGGCGACCTGGTAAAGCAATGGTTGGAACAGGTGGAAGTTCCGGCGATCGACAACAGTAACCTCAACGGGCGCGTGCCGCAAGCGTTGTGCCGCGTTCAGCCCGCCGAAACCGCCGCCGAGGATAACGACCCGATGTTTACCTGCCATATCTCTATTGTCACTGGCGGGAAATCTACATCTGCCGTTGCAGCCAACTTCTGGGCGGTAACCCGAAGGTGCGGCGGAACAGTTCTACAAAAGTGGCGCTCTGGCGATAACCGACCTGGTATGCGACGTCTTTGATAGTCTTGCCCGCAGCCAGCAGTTCCACGGACTTGGTTAATCGGGCCTGACGTCGCCAGGACTCAAAGCTCGTCCCGACCTCTTTGCCAAACAACCGTTGGATGGTTCGCGGACTGACACCCACCTCGGCACACAAGGCGGAGAGCGTATCGGCGCGGGTTAGATCGTTGAGTACCCCACGTGCGACAGCAGCGGCGCGCGGCTCACGCGGCAGATTGATGAATGTCGGAACAGGAGTGGCGTTGTCGAGTTGGGATGCGATCAGGTCGCGCATGCACCGGTGCAGGCCATTGCGATTTTCGAGCCTCCCGAGTTGAACCGCTTCGAGGATCAGCTCGCGCAGCAACGGCCGGACGAGCAGAACCGAACAGCACTTCGCCAAATTTGCGACGATGCCTCGTCTGAGATAGAGG
Organism: uncultured Acidobacteriaceae bacterium; assembly: GCA_963795905.1. GTDB lineage: Bacteria > Acidobacteriota > Terriglobia > Bryobacterales > Bryobacteraceae > Bog-105. Next base: position 2,329 of record CAWCJG010000012.1, read on the forward strand.
GTCCGCATCGAGACAGCGCCAGGCATGTAGATGCGGTGACGGACAAGCGCCGGAATCCAGAGCGCAAAGTGCGGTGGGATGAGCCACAGGCTCTGTCCCGAGTGCACCTGCATCAGGCCCGAGACAGCATAGATCAATTGATCTGCGCCGTGGGCATGTTCCGGGACATCATAGCGAGGCGGATATTCACAGGCAAGCGTTGAAATCGAGATTCCCCGCCCTGGATCGAAATCGCGGATGACGCCGTCGTGTCGCAATAGCCATACATTATGACGTATGCGCGCTGTTGCGACACTGGCCGTTTCACCGCATGATTGTTCCTATGCAGGCAGGGCTTGGCAGTTACAACATCATCGGCTTCGTCACGATTGTGGATGTGGCGCGCGCGAAGCAGTTTTATGTCGAAGTTCTGGGATTGAAACTAGTGAGCGAGGAGCCCCCTTTCGCTTTGGTGTTCGATGCCAACGGCATCATGATTCGGGCGGGTATGGGCAAAGAGCGGCCGCCGGTTCAGGGAACCGTGCTCGGCTGGCAGGTTCCCGATATCGCAGCCGTGGTGACGGATTTGGTGCAAGCCGGAGTCCAGTTTGAGCGCTACCAGGGGCTCAAACAAGACGAGCACGGGGTATGGACATCGCCGACGGGAGCCAAGGTCGCTTGGTTCAAGGATCCCGACGGCAATGTGTTGAGCTTATCCGAGCACCCGGAGTGGAAGCGTTCTTAAAGTCAATGGGCCACGAACACCGCCGTCGTAAGACCGGCGACTGTGACTGTGCCTGTTGTGTTGTCGATGGTTGACGAGCGCATGGCGGCATCGCTCGATGCCGCGAGCAGTGGATGCAATCCGAGATTGAGTCCTTTGAGAGCGTCGTTCTGGAAGTTAATCGACCCGAGCGTTGCATTGAAGACAACCACGATGTGCCTGTAGTACCCGTAGCCGCGACCGTTGTCCTCGAGGGTCATCACGATCACACCCGGGATCTGCGAAGGGCCCGTGTTGAGGAAGTGCAGATTGCTCTGAATTTCGGCGAGCGATCCCATGTGGAACATGTTTGAGCTGCTACGAATGCCAAGGAACGTCTGGAACGCCGCGCTGGAGAACGAGAGTTCCGATGGGCCGGGCTTCAGACCTGCGTCGGCGAGCAGCGGCTGCATGATGGGCCACTGATTCTGGTTCTGGCTCGCGATAGGCAGGCCGATGCCCCAGTCGTTCGATTGGCCGGTCCAGTTGATCTGATTGAACCAATCGCCTGAATCGTAGCTGTTGTTGTCCATGTCTTTCGAGCGCAAGAGGTCGTCGGCGCCAAAGAAGAACGGAATGCCCTGCCCTAAAGTGACGATGCTCATGGCCAGCACCTGGCGGCGTGTGCGGGTAGCGATGGAATCGGACGCGCTCGACTTCAGTTGGATGGCGTCGAAGAGCGGCTGATTGTCGTGCACGGAGCAGTAGTTGACATCTTCGAGCGGAGTCGCTGTGTAGCCGGCGGGCTGACCGCCATAAATGATTTCACTGCCCTTAACGACTTGGCCCGCGCTGTTTTCGAAGGTGAAGTCCCGCAGATTACCAGCGAGGCTGAGACGAATCCAATCGGCTTCTTCCAGCAGCGTGGCTTTCTGGTCCGCGAGACTCTGACCGAGCGTGCTGGTCGTGTAAGCGCTCGGATCGGTAAAGAGTCCGGTCGCGAAACCTTGCGTCTGTTCGGTAGACGTATCGGCCGCGCTGCCGCCGCGGATGCCATCGCGAATGCGATCGTTGAATGTACCGATACCCGTGCCGTAGAGATTCGCTTGCGTTGCATTCACTCCGATGGCGGCGGATTCCGGATTGAGCCAGCCCTCCCCGTAGATGTAGATTTTCGAGCCGTCGACACCATTTTTCTCCAGCGTGAGCTGTGAGAGCGCCTGCCTGATGTGCTGCATGTTCGACACGAAGTGAAGACTCATGTCGTCGAAGCGGAAGCCATCGATTTTGTATTGAATGGCGTTCTGGACGACATTGTCGATCATGAGTTTCTCGAACATTTTGTGCTCGCTCGCGGTGTCGTAGCAGCAGCTTGCGGTATCGATGCCGCCGTTCGAGTTGAGACGGTAGTAGTAATCCGGGACAACCTCATCCAGCACGGAGAAATTGCTTTCCCCGAAGGCGGCGGTGTGGTTGAACACAACGTCCTGGACTACGCGCAAACCGCCATTGTGAAGGCCCAGCACCATCTGACGGTATTCTTCGACACGGTTGTCGGGATTGAAAGCGAAGCCGCCGTTCGGCGCGAAGTAGTGCACCGGATCGTAGCCGAAGTTATACCCATCGGCGGTCTGGACCGCGGCGACGGCTGCCTGCTGCTCCTCACTATCCGGCGGATCGGCGGCAAGATTACCCGCCGGATACTGCCAGGTCGATTTGTCCTCATTGACGCTCGCAATCTGGAAACTGGGCATAATGTGTACGGCTTTCAGGCCAGCGTGCGCCAGTTTGCGAAGGTGCGTCATGCCATTAGAGGCAGCATCGGTGAAGGCGAGATACGTCCCGCGGTATTGCGCGGGCACGCTGGTATCGGCGACGCTGAATTCGCGCACATGCAGTTCATAGACGGAGAAGTTGTTGAGCGCGGGCAGTACGGGTGAAGTGCTCACGTCCCAGCCGGCGGGCTTCGTGCTCTCGTCGTTCAAGTCGGTGATACGCGTCTTCGCCCCGTTGAGCGCGATATCTGCGGAATAGGGATCGGTGACCAGATTGTCGACGAACTGTTGCGAGTCAGGGCGGTAAACGTAAATGTCGTAGAGATAGTACTCGCCTTTCCAGGAAGACGGGCCGGTTGCAGTCCAAACGCCGTTTTTGCGAGTCATCGGGAGAGTCGCGGATGCGGTGGTGTCGCCTTCGTGCGCGTAAAGCAGGAGTTTCACGCGCTGCGCAGTAGGCGCCCAGACGTTGATCGTGACGCTTCCCGTTGTGAAAACGACTCCAAGCGGCCCGGCATAGTAATACAAGTCGTCGAGAACACCGGCATCCTGCACACCGTTGACATAAGTGAGGACGCCGTTTGTTCCCTTTCCGGATACAGCAAGCTGACCGCTGAGCGCAAGGTCATATGTGCGCAGGGTGGTGTTGGCAGGGAGATGAAACACCGTGTAGCCGGTGAGTTGTGGGTAATGAGCGGCTTCGTTCGCACTGAAACCGGTGGACACGTACGTGAGCGGAATGGCGAATCCGCCGGTGAGCGTTCCTGAATCGGTGACGGTGATATTGCCCAGCGGGCAGTAGTTCAGCCAGTACGTCGTACCTGCATAATAGTTGCCGGGCGGAATGGCGACTGTGGTCAGGTCGATCCAATAGGCTTTCAACTCGCCGAGACCCGCGCCGGCGATCTCGCCCGCTGTCGGCTGCGTTGTAAAGACCTTGGCGTCGCCCGAGATCACCCAGGCTTGTGTGTACCGCGTGATCTGAAGATGTTGATCGGGGCCGGGATCCTTTTCCTGATTGTTAGCGCAGTTATTGATGATGAAGCCGAGATCGCCGCCAGCCTGATTCGGGTCGACCGAAACATCGAAGTAAACTCCGAAGCTGTCGGTGCCGGTGATCTGCACTTCGCTGCTGCACCACGAGTTGTTTTCAGTCGAGGCGTTCCAAGTATAGAGTGCCCATCCGGAATAGTTGCCGTCCGGCCGGTAGTAATGAATGCGCGCGTAGCCGGAAGGAACGGGCAAACTCGGCGCCTGTGTATAAACGGTCGTGCCGCCGGAAAGTACCCATGCTTCCTTATATTGGGTGACGTTCAGGTGCTGGTCGGGGCCAGGATCTTTCTGGCCTGCGTTGGCGCAGTTGTTGATGATGAAGCCGAGATCGCCGCTCGACTGGGCCGGGTTGACTGTGACATCGAAGTAGACGCCAAATCCATCGACGCCCGTAATATTGACCTCGCTGCTGCACCACGAATTGTTCTCGGTGGAAGCGTTCCACGTGTAGAGAGCCCACCCCGAATAGTTATTGTCCGGGCGATGGTAGTGAATGCGGACGTCTCCTGACGGGATCGGGTTGGCGCCGATCGCGGGCTGGCTGATAAAGACAGTCGGCATGGCGGAGACGACCCAGCCTTCGTTGTATTGACTGACTTGCAGGTATTGGTTGGGGCCGGGATCTTTTAATTGGTTATTGGCGCAGTTGTTAATAATGAAACCGAGTTGGCCTTGCGGGTTGCCCGTTGCGGAATTTACTGGGATATCGAAGTAGACGCCGAAGCTGTCGGTCCCGCTGACCTGGGCCTCGGTTTGACACCACGAGTAATTTGCCGTGGTGACGTTCCATGCATAGATGGCCCAGCCGGCGTAGTTGCCATCGGGCCGGTGATAGTGGATGCGGACGTCTCCCGGCGGGATCGGGTTATTACCTACGGCGGGCTGCGTGGTGAAGACGGTAGCGTTGCCCGAAATGACCCATCCCTGGTTGTACTGGTCAGCTTGTAAGTACTGGTTCGCACCGGGGTCTTTGAGCTGGTTGTCGGCGCAATTGTTGATGATGAAGCCGAGTTGCCCCTTGGGGTTGCCGATAGAGGTGTCCACCGGAATGTCGAAATAGACGCCGAAGCTGTCCGTCCCGGTGGCCGCGACTTGCGTCTGGCACCAGGTGTACGGAGTCGTGTTGATGTTCCAGGCGTAGAGGCCCCAACCGGTGTAGTTGCCGTCCGGCCGGTGGTAATGGATGCGGACGGCTCCGGCGGGAACCTGAGCGGCAGCGGGAAGGACCGCGGCGAGCGCGATGCAAGCGAGTGCGATCCGGGGGAACAGCAAACTTGTTCTCGACATAGAGCCTTTCTGCAGCAAGTAAATGAAGGCAACTCCCGATCGTGACGGGGTCCAGTCCGCCATGCGCGAGTTGCTTTCGCGTGACAACCTCATCCATGCTAGTCGTGGTTGCCTTCTCTGCCAAGGGGGATGGGGCTACTCGGCGTTGCGCTACATAGTTACGACAGGTTAAATCGGCCCGTTACATCGTTTGACGAATGGACAATTCAAGCCGTGGCGAACAGCCGGACATAAGTAAACAATCAGACCGGGACATGGGTAACACGTCAGGCGGCTCCGAGGCGTTAAACCCCGGGGTCGGGGTAGAGCCGCATCTGCGCTAAGTTCATGGTGTTCTTCAGTACGGTAGTGAACACCATGACTCCCCGGTTTCGTCTCCCGTCGCTCTCCACTTTCCGGAGACATTGTTTCGCGAGCTTTGCGAGAGCGAATTAATTCGATTACTTCAAACCAGCCTGTGCGAGCATGTCCAGAAAACCTTGCATACCGGTCTGGTAGATTGATTCGGCCACTAAGCGTCCGTTGCGATCGTAAACATAGGATTCCGGGAAACCAGGCACAAGAAACTGCTTTTTCGTCATGTCGCCAGGATCAAGAAGTACCGGAAACCGGATTCTGTTTTGCGAGATGAACCGCTCTAGGGTGGATTCGTCTTCCTCTGAAATGCCGAGGACGACCAAGCCTCGACTGTGAAAACGTTCGTAGACGCGGTTTAGATCGGGGAGTTCGGCCCTGCAAGGTGGGCACCATGTAGCCCAGAAGTTTAGGAGCACAACTCGACCCGTAAGCTCGTTAAACTCCATTCGTGTCCTTGTAGGTCGGGCAGCCTGAAGTCAGACAGGCTTCGATGCTGATCATCTGCTTTTAGGTTGGCGACGGCGATTCGATATCTAGAATCGTCTAAAGAGCCATCGGTGTGAGCGTATAGAACGAGTTCAGCTAATTGTTCGAATCCGGCAGATCCACTCTCCTGGTCTTTAGGGGGCAATCTGCGAAGCGCTTCGCGCAGCGTCTCCGTGATCACCTGTAGGCCCTCATGGTTGGTATCTCCGGTGCCGTCAACGGCCAAATTACTAGCCAACGGTACAGCGTATTTACCTGGCAACTGAAGGATTTTGGATGCTAGATGTTTGATGACCTGCGTCCGACTCGAAACGGGTATGTTGCCGAGGTGCAAGATTTGCTTATCAAGCTCCAAGGCGATATCGCGATCGGACGGCTGCTGACCGACCAGCATCACAGCTAGCGACGTCCACAGAAACAGGCACGTGCAGGTACACAAGCGACGCCATAGAAGCATGTCGGAGCCATTGTCGTATATACCAGTCGCGTCTTACGTTGGCGCTCATGGGGCAGAGGCCCTTCGCAAAAGGGCATCAATCGATGAATGAAATGGCAGAGTTTCGCTCCGTTTCCGAAAGCCCGAGTTTCCGTGGAATAAACTGAGGTCGTTGCGCATTCGAATTCGTGTTGGCCCGTCCCGAAACTGGTTTGGCCGCGTTCTTGGAATCCGCGATCATAGAATCGAACAGCCTTCCTGAGCACCGGGCCAAGATCTCGCAAAAGCCGAGTGCGCCCGACGGAGCCGCATTAGCCGGCTTCTCACGGCGGCAATCGGGCGCGCCTACCGGTCTACCTTCGTTGTGCCTACTTGTTCCGCACCTCGTAGCGAAGTGCCACCATGCCGCTCTTGTATGCGATTGTCTCCAAAAGATGGAGGGCGACATCCCTGTCGAGCCCCTGGCAAAACGACGTTCCGTCACCGATTAGAATGGGCACGATCGAATAGCGCACTTCGTCGGCCAGTCCAAGGCGCAGGCATTGAGCGCATACTTCGCCGCCGCCGACAAACCAGATACTGCGGAATTGCGGCTTCAGTGTCTCGTTCACCAAGTGCGCGAGATCGCCCGAGCAGAACTCCACGGTTTCCCTGGTCTTCCGCAGCATGCGACGGGTGAGGACGAACGTCGGCTTGTCGCCGTAGACCCAACCCAGACCTTTGGCCTCGAAGGCCAACGCCGTCTCGTAGGTTCGCGAACCCATGACATAGCAATCGATCGTTCTGAGAAACTCCTGGACTGATTCCGGACTCATGGTGTCCCCGCCCTCAAAGTTGTCTGCCGTATCGAGCCAGTCAACACCTCCGTCTCTTCTCGCAATGAAGCCGTCAAGACTGGCTGCCATGTGAATCGTTACCGTGGGCTCTCTGTTGTCCATCATCACCTCAGGTTGATTACCTCGAAAACTAAACGGACGTTTAGATACTGTAACAAATATGAGCAGGCGACGAAAGGCGGAGGACGCGGACGTGTTCGCGGCATTGGTTCGGGTGATGCACCGCCGCGGCCCTGCGGAGCTGACCTTACGGGAGATCGCCGCAGAGGCGGGCATCACTGCGGGCGCGCTGGTCCAGCGGTTCGGCAGCAAACGTGCGTTGTTGCTGGCGCATGCCCGTTACACGGCGGCCACTGGCGACTTAGGTTTGACCCATTCCCAGCCGCGCACCTCATCGCCGCTGCAGGCGCTGCGGTCGGTAACGGCGGTGCACGCCCAACTGGCCCGCTCGCCACGCGATGCCCTTCGCAATCTGGCCTATCTGCATAACGACCTGGCCGATCCGGTGCTGCGTCGGTACCTGGTGCGTATGTCGCGAGCCGCTCGTGCGCACTACGAGAAGCTTATTGCCGATGCCGTCGCCGCCGGCGAACTTCGAGCGGATACGAACGTGCAGGCGCTCGCTCGGTCGATCGAGGTCACCCTTGGCGGATCGTTTCTGAATTGGACGATCTACCGGGAGGGCTCCGCTGCCGAAGCGTTGCGCGAGGATCTGGAGGCCACGCTTCGGCCATATCTGGCGCCACGAAAGAAAGGCGGGAGAAAAAGATGAAGCTTGGCCGTGCGTCATCGGCGTCGCCGATCATGCCGGATGGGCGCACATGGTCTGTGTCGCAGCGCCGCGTCAACATACACGCTGTGGTCGAACGCAGGCCGGGTGCCGACGATTGATGCGGTGAAGGGCGCGTCCAAGACTGGAAGAGTCGAGACTGAAAGAGTGTTGTTGCTTCCTCAAGCGCTCCCGGAGTTTTCGTCCGAGTTGGAAACGTTGTTACTTCAGTCTGGGCGCACGGCTCTCGCCGCTCAAGTAGCGCAAGTTTGGATGGTCGACCGATGCAGATGTGGAAACGACTTCTGCGCCACCTTTTACACTGCACCGAAGCCGCAGGGGAAGTATGGCCCGAAGCACGAGAACATCGAATTGTCGCCTAAGAACGGAATGATTATCGTAGATCTTATTGACGGGGTGATTCAGTGTGTCGAAGTTCTTTATCGAGACGCAGTTCGTTCGGAACTGCAATCGATCATGCCCTGAGGACCGTAACAGTTCGTGATCCAGTTATCAGGACTGCGGCCTCCGGGCGTTACCGTTGAATAGGTAAGTCTGCTACCCGTGAACGCGACCTTGCGACCGCAATCGCTAAGAGCGATCACGCGAAGGCGTTGGCCCTTGCACGCGAGGTTTCTGAGGCCTGGTTCCGATGCCAGGCGCTCGCCGCAGTTGCTCGATATAGTGCGCGTGCGGATGTCATATCAATCTGCGATGAAGCGGTGCTCGCGGCTGCACTGTGCGAGGATGCCTACAAACGCGCTGCAGTGACTGCGTGGCCGATCCGTGCCCTCTCTGAATGCGGGGAACTCAAACACGGGGATGGCATTTTGATGCGGTCGCTCAAAGAGACCGAGGAGATTCAGCAGCCTGTTAGTAAACTGGACGCGCTCCAGCTGTTATGGCATGCAGCCTGGGCTCCGCCGCTGGTAGGCAGAACAAAGGCGCTGAACTGTCTACTGGATGCATGCGCCGCTGCGAACAGCTGGAAGGCTGGACGGTGCATGCGAGACCTCGTCCTTATACTCCGTTGCGAAGATCTGGTTCGCGCCGCGCAAATCCTCACTTGGATGCCCGAGAGCTCCTACAAGCGACAAGCGGCGCAAGCACCAATTCAGCTGAATTCCCCACGGCGTGCGTCCGTTCTTTTGGTAGCCGGCCCACGGTGCTGGGCTTCGATTCGTAATTGAAGATCTTTGTGGCGATTGCCTCCGCCACTGCGTGAGCACAATTGTGTGGCCGCGGCCAGATCTCCCCGGCGCACCCCGGGTGAAACTTGTGGGAGCTTCGGACGCGAGGCTGGTCACAAGCCATGCAGATTTTCCGATCCCACATCGTCTCAACCATTTAGAACGTCTCGGCGTACTCGCCTCGAACGCCCCCTGGAACACTTGAGCCGGAAACAGGTGGAAAAGCGCTGTTCCAGCGTTCCTTTATTGAACGGATTTGTCCCGAATTGAACTATGCGCTTTCGAAAATAAGCGCCAAACTATCGAAACCGGAAAACGATACACTAAACGCATTCGTTTCCGACCGCTAGGAGGAAAGAACATGAATTCTCAGAAAAAGGTTGCTCTCGCGGGCAGCGAGCGGCAAATGGTGCGCAATGCGCGCCTCACTGGCCCGATTCAACCGGATACACCGATCACGGTCAGCGTGTTGCTGCGACGTCGCTCGGCAGCTCACCCCAGCATCACCGAGGTGCTATCGCGCGACGAGTTCGCCCAGCGGCACGGAGCCCACCCGGACGACATTGCAGCCGTGGAAGAGTTTGCTCACAATTACGGTTTGACCGTCGTCAACGTCAGTCCGTCGATGCGCCGCGTTGTGCTCTCCGGTACCGCGCGCAACATGGAGCGCGCCTTTGATGCAGCTCTGCATTGCTATCAGGTCGATCACACCGGACCCACTTTCCGCGGTCGCGTCGGTTCCGTACAGGTTCCGGAGGGTCTCGCGGATATGGTGGTCGCGGTGCTCGGGCTCGATACCCGGCCGATCGCGAAACCACACTTCCGCATGCGCGCGCAGGCTGGTGTGCCCAGCGGCACTTTCACCCCTCCTCAGGTGGCGGCACTTTACAATTTCCCCACGAACGTGAATGGAGCGGGCCAGACCATCGGAATCATCGAACTCGGTGGCGGGTATCAGGCGTCGGATCTTACGACGTATTTCCAGGGCCTCGGCGTGAATCCTCCTAGCGTTACCGCGGTCGGGGTCGATGGAGGCACGAACTCGCCCGGCGGTAATGCGGACGGTGAAGTGGAACTCGACATCGAAGTAGCGGGCTCGATCGCTCCCGGGGCCAACATCGCCGTTTACTTCGCGCCGAACACGGACCAGGGCTTCGTCGATGCCATTCTCAATGCGGCGCACGATACCACGCGCAAACCTTCGGTGATCTCTATCAGCTGGGGCGGCCCGGAAGACCAGTGGACCGATCAGGCGCGCACCGCTATGAATCAGGCGCTGCAGGACTGCGCAACTCTCGGCATCACCGTTACCGTAGCCGCTGGAGATGACGGCTCGACCGATGGCGCGGGAGACGGCAAGCTGCACGTGGACTTCCCCGCTTCGAGCCCGTTCGCACTCGCCTGCGGCGGCACTACACTGCAAGGCTCGGGAAATCAGATTGGATCCGAGACTGTCTGGAATGAAACGACGCAACAGGAAGGCGCGACAGGCGGCGGCGTCAGCAACAGCTTTCCACTCCCCGCCTATCAGTCGAGCGCAAAGGTGCCCGCCAATCCGGAAACGCAGTTCGCTGGCCGGGGCGTGCCGGACGTCGCAGGCAACGCCGATCCTTCTACCGGTTACCAGGTGATCATTGACGGTCAGCAGAGCGTTGTCGGAGGTACCAGCGCTGTCGCCCCACTTTGGGCCGCCCTCGTAGCGCTTCTGAACCAAGCGCTTGGCAAGCCTGTCGGTTTCCTGAACACCACGTTATACGCCCTGACGCAGCCGGTGACGAACGACATCACACAGGGCAACAATGACGACAGCGGCCTTGGTTACTACAGCGCTCAAGCTGGGTGGGACGCCTGCACGGGATTAGGTTCGCCCAACGGCGCCGCTCTACTCAGCGCTTTGCAGGCGCAAGCCGGGACGGGCTCCGCAAGCAGCCAACCGGCGGCGACCAGCGTCGGAGCCTAAGAGGCAGCATCGCGATATGCGTGCAGGCGATCATTGGCTTGGACCGTCTCCCTTGGACGAGACGGTCTCCGTTACGATCCTCCTCAAGCCGCCCGCCGGTCTTGCGGAGAAGCTGTTATCCGGCCAGTATCATCCGCCATCGCGGGAAGCAGCCGAACAGGAGATGGCGGCGAGCGCACAGGTACTCGCCGCGATCCGCCAGTTCGCTGAGCAGCACGGCTTGACCATACGCTCGGAAGACCCGTCTTCACGCCGCGTTGTTCTGGAAGGCACTGTGCAGCAAATGAACAAGGCCTTCGATGTAGAGATCGGCGAGTTCAAAGACGCCGCCGGGCACACCTTCCCATCTTTCCGCGGCACAATACAACTCCCGCCGGAACTGCGCGACGACATCACCGCCGTTCTCGGACTGGACCGCCGCCCCGTCGCTCGCCATACAGGCGCTTAATATAACGGCGGCTCGCCGGGTGGCCGCGCTTTCCATCTCCGATGAATCCACATCCACTGTTCTGGATGTTCGCGTATCGCCTGCTCAAAAAACGAATGAATCGCCTGCGTATCCCGCTCGACATTGCCGCTCAGTGGTATCGGCGGGTAGAACCGCAGGACGTATTTCTTTTGGGCTTCATTCCACAAGGCGAAGCCCGGCACAACCGCCGCTCCCGAATGCAACGCCAGCTTGACGAAGGCTGTCCCGGCGCAGGCTTGCTTACCGAAGAACTCAACGAAGACACCCTCCTGCGGAGTCGTATTTTGATCGATCAGTATGCCGACGGCTTGGTTCCCTTTCAACGCCCGCAAAACACTCCGCGCTCCGTCCCGCTTCGAAATCAGCTTGTTTCCTGACAACGCCCGGCGTTCTTCCACCAGCGCGTCTACATGCGGGTTGTCGAGGGGCCGGATCATCACGTTCATCGGCTCGGTCAGGAATGCATGCGCAAACGCACTCAGTTCCCAATTGCCGAAGTGCGCGGTCGCGACCAGAACGCCCTTGCCAGAGTTCTTGGCGGAAAGATAATGTTCCAGCCCCTCGTATTCGATCCACTCGCGGATATTTTTTTTCGACAACGCGGGAAATTTACCCACAGCGAGCAGCATGCGCCCGATGGAAGCAAATACGCCGTCGATGATGCGTTCCCGTTCGTCCGGCGTGCGGTCGGGCAGCGCGAAAGCAAGATTGATGCGCGCTGTTTTGCGCAGTTTTGGCACGGCGAGATCAAGCGTGTTCGCGGCCGCGTGTGCGATCGCGGCGGCCACGCCTCGCGGGAGCATTCGCAACCAGGCGAGCAGACAGGACGCAAGTATGTGTTCGGTCCACAAGACCGGCTTACTTTTTTGCTTGGCCAATTCCGGAGTTTATTCGATCCAGCCGCCGCCGAGCACCAGATCGCCGTCATAGAAGACCGCGGCCTGCCCTGGCGTAACGGCTCGCTGCGGCTCGTCAAAGCGCACTTCCACGCGCGCAAGATTGTCAGAGGGTATTAGCGTCGCCGCCGCTGCCGCGTGTTTGTTGCGAATCTTTACTTGGGCCCTTCGCTGTTCACGGATGGGTTCAATCGAAACCCAATTCACCTCGCGCGCGTACAGTGAACTGCGCAGCAATTGTTCGTTGCGCCCAATGACAACCCGCCGGGTTTCGGGTTCTGTGGCGATAACGTAGAGCGGCTCGCCGGCAGCGACTCGCAATCCGCGGCGTTGTCCGACAGTGAAATGGTGCGTGCCGGCGTGTTGGCCAAGCACCCGGCCCGTCGCATCCACAATCTCGCCCGCCGCGGTTTCAACCGCAACGCCCTGCTCCTTGAAATAGGCGTCGATGAATGCGGCATAATCGCCGTTCGGGACAAAGCAAATCTCCTGGCTGTCGTGCTTTTCCGCCACCGGCAAGGCCAGTTCTTTCGCCAGTTCCCGCACTTGCGTCTTCACCATGCCGCCCAACGGAAACAGCGTGCGCGCCAGTTGCGTCTGCGTCAGCCCCCACAAAAAGTAGGTCTGGTCTTTACTTAGATCGGCGCTCTGGCGCATGTCATAGCGGCCCGTGGCTTCGTTCCTGCTGAGCCGCGCATAATGCCCGGTGGCGATCCGTTCGGCGCCCACACCGTCCGCCATGTCCAGGAACTGGTCGAATTTAATAAAGTTGTTGCACAGCGTACACGGAATGGGAGTCCGCCCTGCAAGATAGTCGTTGACGAAGGGCTGAACCACCTCGCGCTCAAACCGCTCCTCGAAGTTCACGACGTAGTACGGGATCTCGAGCAGCGATGCCACATAGCGCGCGTCGTAGACATCATCCAGCGAACAGCACCTTCCGACTGTGCCGCCTTCCGGAAGCAGGTCCGGCAGTCGCCGCTGATTCCACAACTGCATCGTGAGGCCAACCACTCGATGCCCATCGCGCTTCAGAAGACCCGCCACAACGGAACTGTCCACGCCGCCCGACATCGCGACCGCAATCGGAGTCTCAGACATGCAGCACCTCTGGCTTACGCAAACGCTCCACAATCGCCGCCAATCCCTGCACAAGCGCATCCACGTCCGCAGCGCTGTTGTATCGCCCAAATGAGAAGCGCACACTCGCCTTGGCTTCGTTCCTGCTGAGCCCCATCGCGAGCAGCACGTGGGACGGCTCCGTCGAACCGCTGCTACACGCCGAGCCGCTCGACACCGCCATCCCGTTTGTATCGAGTGCAATCACAATCGCCTCGCCCGACCTTCCCGCAAATGTAACGTTGCTCGTATTCGGCAATCTCGCCTCGTCGGCCGCGTTGATGCGCACGCCCGGCATCGCCGCCTGCAGCCCCTCTTCGAAACGGTCGCGCAATTCGGTGGTTGGCAGCTCGAGTATCTCAACCGCCTTTGCAAACGCGATCGCGCCGGGAACATTCTCGGTTCCAGCCCGGCGTTCGCGCTCATGCCGGCCTCCGAATTGGATTGCGCGCAGCGGCAGTCCCTTCCGCACATACAAACCGCCGATCCCTTTCGGCCCGTAAATCTTGTGCCCGCTAACCGAATACAAATCGACCCCGAGCGCCTTGACGTTCACGGGCAATTTGCCGAACGCCTGCACGCCGTCGCTATGCAGGTAGATGCCCCGCCCGCGCAGCAGCGCAGAGAGCGCCGCAATATCGCTGACCGCTCCCGTTTCGTTGTTCGCGTGCATCGCCGAAACCAGCACCGTCTCAGCCCGCAGCGCTGCCTCAATTTCGCCGAGCTTGACGACATACGTGACAGCGACGCCCTCGCGTTCCAGTTGGCGGTAGGTCTCGAGAACAGATGGGTGTTCCAGGGCCGTGGTCACGACATGCTTCGGACCCGCCGGCAGATTTCGAACCAATCCCAGGATCGCGATATTATTCGATTCGGTCCCGCCGCTCGTGAACACAAACTCGGTCGGACTCGCTCCCAGCGCGCCTGCGACGATTCGCCTCGCGTGCTCGAGTTTCTGGCGGGCTACTTGGCCGGCCGTGTGAACGCTCGACGGATTGCCCCAGATCTCCCGGATCGCCTCGGCAAAAGCGTCGGCGACCTCCGGAGCGACGGGCGTCGTGGCATTGTGATCGAAGTACAGCAACCTAAACTACGATTTTAGCGATCTGATAAACGTGCTCATTACGCTGACTACGGATTTCGGCACTTCCGACCACTACGTCGGAACGATGAAAGGCGTCATTCTTTCCCGCTGTCCGGCTGCACAAATCGTCGATATCTCGCACGGCGTACGGAAATTTTCGATATGGGAAGGCGCTTACACTATCGCGCAAGCCGCGCCGTTTTTTCCGCCCGGAACAATCCACGTCGTCGTAGTCGATCCCGGCGTCGGCACACGATCGCAAAGCGATCCTCGCGCAAGCGCGCGGCCAGACGTTTATCGCGCCTGATAACGGTGTTCTCAGCTTCGTCATCAACGGCGGCTCGGTGCGCGAGCTCACGAATCGCGCGCTCTTCTTGGGTAACGTCTCCAGCACGTTTCATGGCCGCGACATCTTTGCCGCCGTTGCGGGAGCCATCGGGGCTGGAGCCAATTTGGAAGAAGTTGGTCCCATCCTTCCAAACTCAGTGCTGCTCGACGGACTCGCGCCGCGGCAGATCGAAACGGGCCGTTGGAGCGCCCGCGTACTGAGCGTGGACGATTTTGGCAACATTATCACTAACATTCCGTCCGGTGAGTTCCGTACTGCCGCTATCGAAACGACACGGGGCATCGTCAGCCGCCACTACCAGACTTTCGCTCAGGGACAAAGTGGCGAAGTCTTTTTGTATGCAGGCAGTTCCGGCTTTCTGGAAATCGGAGTAAACCAAGGTAATGCGGCTGACGCATTGCGCCTTGCCCCCGGCGATCTCCTCCGCTTCACCTGCTGAAAGTATGGTACTTATCGATCCGCTGGTACTACATTCTGTGTAATCAATCCATTACCATTGAAATCTGACAGATGGACGTGCAGTGCCCCCGATGTCATTCCGCCGAGATCAGCCAATCGCGTAAACGCCGCCTCGCTGATTTTTTTATGCGTCTGGTTGGGATGCGGCCGTTCCGCTGTATGGAGTGCCGCAAGCGGTTCTATCTGGCCGAGGTCTATGAAGGTCAGGTAAAGCAGCGCCATAGGTGGAAACGCACCTCCCGCTCCCGTAACCGTTCCGCAGCCGCATAAATATTGGGGCACGCGCAGCAGGCGCTACAATCGCGGTATGCTGCAGGCTACCGAAAAAATCTGGCACAATGGCCAGTTAATCGCGTGGGATGATGCCAAAATTCATGTCCTCACGCACGTAGTAAGCTACGGCAGCTCGGTCTTCGAGGGACTCCGGTGCTATGACACCGAGAACGGTCCAGCGATCTTTCGGGCGCCTGAACATGCCCGCCGCCTTATCGACTCAGCCAAGATCTACCGGATGGACCTTGCTTACACGGTGGAAGAGCTGACCCGTGCGATGGTCGACGTGGTCCGAGTCAATAAGCTCCGTTCGTGCTACATCCGTCCAATCGTGCTCCGTGGCTACGGAGACGTTGGTGTGCTGCCGCGCAACAATCCCTTGCAGACGTACATCGCGTGCTGGAGTTGGGGACAGTACTTGGGCGAAGATGCCCTGATGCAGGGAGTGGACGTTTGCATTTCGTCCTGGACGCGCATCGCCCCGAATACGCTTCCGGCGCTCTCGAAGGCTGGCGCGAACTACATGAATTCGCAGCTCATCCGCATGGAAGCCGAGGCCAACGGCTACGCGGAAGGCATCGCGCTCGACGATGCCGGCTATGTCAGCGAAGGCTCGGGAGAAAACATTTTTGTCGTTCGGGACGGCAAACTACTGACGCCGCCACTCGGCGCCTCCGTGCTCCCGGGCATCACGCGCGACAGCATAATCAAAATCGCGGGCCAACTCGGCATTCCGCTCGTCGAGACGATCGTCCCGCGCGAACTCCTTTACATCGCAGATGAGGTCTTCTTCACAGGCACCGCCGCCGAGGTCACGCCGATCCGCTCGGTGGATCGCATTGTGGTCGGAGCTGGGCATCGCGGGCCGATCACCGAAAAGATTCAGAAGCGCTTTTTCGAGATCATCCACGGTAAACACGCGGACGAGTTCGGCTGGTTGCTTCCGGTCACCGTACCCGAAACAGTGAACGTTTAGATGCGAGACGCGGCACTCAACCGGCAGCCACCTCCCCCGAGATTTTCTGCCGTCTGAGCGCCGCGCCGATCTATTGCTCTTGTACCTCAGGCGCCTCCTCTGACGCCAGCAAATTCCCGGATTTCAAACAGGGTTTTCAACACGTTTTAAAATCCAGGTTTTCAGGCACTTACGCAGGTCCGGCTGTGTGAAAGCTGTGGATAACCAAAGGACAGATTGTGGGCATTTTGGAAGGACGAAAAGCGGACGCGAGCGGCGTTCTGCGAATTGAACATACAAGCGTGATTACCTCGCTCGACGAGTTGATCTCCGCACCCGCCGGCGTGCCGTTTGTCTGCCCGGGTTTCATCGACATTCAGGTAAACGGCTTTGCAGGGGTCGATTACAACGACCCGGCGTCCTCGCACGACGCAATTGCGAAATCCATCCGCCGCATGTTCGAAACCGGCGTCACGCGTTTCCTTCCCACCCTCATTACGGGGCCGGAACGGCGCATCACGGCCGCGCTGCGGAATCTCGCGGCATTCGTCGACTCTGGTTCCATGGAATCGAAGGCCATCGCCGGCTATCACATCGAGGGACCCCACATCAGCCCCGAAGATGGCCCGCGCGGAGCGCACCCGCGCGAATACGTAAGGCCGCCCGACGTTGAGGAGTTCAAGCGCTGGCAGGAGGCAGCCGGCGGGAAGATTCGCTTGGTCACCATTTCTCCTGAGTGGCCAGACGCGCCCGCTTACATCCAGTACCTCGTGAATTCGGGCATCGTTGCGAGCATCGGGCACACCAAGGCGACAAGCGACCAAATCAGTGCTGCGGTGGACGCAGGAGCGACGCTTTCCACTCACCTGGGTAACGGCGCCCATGCCGTGCTGCCCAAAACGAATAATTACATCTGGGACCAGATCGTCGAAGATCGCCTCACAGCCGCCTTCATCGTGGACGGCATCCACATTCCGAGTTCGTTTCTGCGCGCCGCTACTCGCGCCAAGGGCATCGAGCGCAGCCTGCTCGTCAGTGACGCCGTCATGCCCGCAATGTGCACTCCCGGGCCGTACCGACTGGGTGAAGTCGACGTGGAATTACACGCGAATGGCAGCGTCACTCTGCGCGGCGGAACGCGCCTCGCGGGCTCGGCGTTACGCATGGATTGGGCAATCGCCAACATGATCCGGCTCACCGGGGCGAGTCTCGTTGAGGCGCTTTCCATGGCCACGACAACAGTGGCCCGTTCCGCTAGAATTGCCGGACGGCAACGGGGTCTCGCAACCGGCGAGAAGGCGGACCTCGTTCAGTTTGAATGGCACGGGACAGGACACCGTCTGCACGTTCTCCAGACTGTTCTCGAAGGACACGAGGTTTATCGCGCTGCGCAATCGGGAGGTCCTGGTTCAGAATAGGAGTGGAGATCACTACAACATGGCATTTACGCTTCCCCCATTACCCTACGCGGCGGATTCTCTGGAACCGCACATCGATAAGCAGACCATGGAAATCCACCATGACAAGCATCATGGGGCTTACGTAAACAATTTGAATAAGGCGATCGAGTCGGCGCCTGAGCTCGCGAATAAGAGCGTCGAGGAACTGCTCGCAAACAACCTCGCGATTGTACCGGACTCCATCAAAACCGCTGTCCGCAACAATGGCGGCGGCCACGCAAACCACAGTCTCTTTTGGAATCTGTTATCCGCAAACGGCGGCGGCGATCCGAAAGGTGAAATCGCGAACGTAATCAATTCAACTTTCCAGAGCTTCGCCAATTTCAAAGAGAAATTCAACGCGGCCGCGACTGGCCGTTTCGGTTCAGGCTGGGCTTGGCTCGTGAAAAGCGGCAGCGGATTCGAGATCGTTTCGACCGCCAATCAGGACAGCCCATTGATGGAAGGCAAGAAGCCGATTCTTGGCCTTGATGTGTGGGAACACGCCTACTATCTGAAGTATCAGAACCGCCGGCCGGAGTACATCGCGGCCTGGTGGAACGTAGTCAACTGGGACGAAGTCAACAAACAGCTAAAGTAAGCCGAGTTCGACAAATTCCCGCCGCGTCTGTTCGAGGGATTTATGGTGAATCGCTGTAAATCCCATCGAAGCGGCGATTTCCACAAACATTTTCCGGTCGTCAATATACACGGACTTGCCGGCTTCCACCTGGGCCAGATTCAGCGCAAGACGCCACATCTCGCGATCCGGTTTTCGCAGATGTACGAAATGCGAGAAGATGCAGAAGTCTGCCAGTTCAGCGAGCCCGAACTTGCGCGAGCGGTGTTCCGTTAGGCCTTCGCCTTCATTGCTAATGAGCGCGAGCTTGAGATTGTTCCGCTCCTTCACCGTTTTCAGTAAGGCAATATTCTCGGGCCACGGCACGGATTCGGAATACGCGAAGTCGCGCACGTGCTCCCAGGGCTGAAGGCAGAAAACGGCGCGAAGATATTCTTCAAAAGTCATGTAGCCGCGCTCGTAGCTGTCGAACATCAGCCGGTGCCGTGCCTGGATCTCATGCGGGTCGCAGTGGAAGTGATTGGAGATCTTGAGCCGCAGATTTGTGTCCCATCCATTCGTTCCAAGCACGCCGCCGATGTCACTGAAGACAGCCAGAAACTTGCGCTGAGCCATGCAATCAGACTCGCACAGTGCTGCGATCGATCACCGTCGATCAGAACTCCCCGGTTCCCGCAATTTACGCGTGCTTCTTGACCGCCACTGTTCATGCGACAACACCTGAGAAACGATTTATTCGAAGGCGCGAACAAACCGGCGGACCTCGATGCGCTGAAAAGCATTAGCTCGAAACGCATGGTTTAGAATGAAGATTCCCGCCTTTAGGGGCGCGTAGCTCAGTTGGTTAGAGCGCCTGCTTCACACGCAGGAGGTCACAGGTTCGAGTCCTGTCGCGCCCACCATGAGCACCGACCGCTGATGATCCGCCGCGCTTGCTATCAAGCGGTCACAAATCGACACCGGCGAACACGCCAATTCCGTAGTGCCGCCCGATTCCGGCGAGCACAGGACCCAGCACTGGCTCCTTGAACTTCAGTTGCACATGCACCCGCGGATACTTCACAAACTGCTCCGGAACCAACATCGCCGACGCATGCCCGCATCCTCGCCAAAGCGGCCCAGCTTGAAATGAGAAATCCTCGATCGCATCAGGTGGGAAGCCGGCCATCTCAAACGCCCTCAGTAAAAGCTTCTCGGTCTTCCGCAAATCGATCACCCCGCGCCGCTGCACGTTGAACCCATGCAACACAACTGGAGTCACACTCCGCCAGGTCCGCCATCCATCGCCGCCGCTCACGTACCGGGCAAACGTCGCATCCCAAGCCTCAGTGCTCGGCAGCAGGCAACCCGCCGGCTCACCTTTCTGATTCGTCAGAACATATCCCGCCAAGAACTGCTGCAACGCTTTTACTGCCTGCCCATCCGACGCCGCTGGCTCGACCAGCATCACTCGCCGGATCCGCCCATCTCCATGGCTCCCGGCAATGCTCGGGAGCGGGACATATGAAACCCGGTTCCCTTTCTCGCTTTCCGCCGTGTGCCCTTCGATATACGCCTGAACCCGCTCCTCCGCCCAATTCGCGCTACGCAGCACCTGCCCCGCCGCATGCCGCAACCAGCCCGCCACCTTCATCCCGTTCGACCACGGAACGGATAAGTTGTTCTCGCACTCGGCGTCGAGCAGCCGGAACCGCACCACCGGATTGCGCATCTCACCACGCACTCCGTAACGCCTCATATCGATCATCGATGGCCGGGTGTACGTGTCGACTCCCTTGCCCGATGCCCGCGCCACGAAGCGCTTGTAGGTCGCCCGCAGATCGTCCAAAGTGCCGTCAATCGGAACCTTCAGCCATCGGTGCCCATGCTCAGTGGGAACATACTGCTTCACAGGCATCTGCGTCCCGGGCGCAACCACATCGGCGAATGCCATATCCACGCCCCAGCCAAGTGTGTGCAAACAATGCGCAGCCTTGCGCAGCGGCTCAGCCCACCGCTCCACATGCTCGCGATCGGCTTCCCAAACGTAAACAACGTGCGGTCCGTCTCCGTCCACCACACTCGGCGCAATCGCCTTCATCGTGCGGTACTTAGAGGCTTGCGCCTCACGCCCGGCAGACCATTCCAATCCAGCCTGATCCAGGTCGTTATTCGGCACGGCAATGCGATAAGGCTTGCTCTGTCTCATCCGCGACGCAAAGATACGCGGCGCTTTCTGCTTCTCCAGCCAGCGCAGTGCGGGCTCCACTTCCGGCATCAAGTCACGATACCGACCGGTCATGACCCCCGCCACCAAGGCCTGATACAGACGGGCACCCGAGGGAGGCCACTCTTCGCCGTGGTAACGGCCAGCCAGGAACGTGATCGCGACCGCAATCTCGCTGTCCGCCACTTGCGCTATACCTTCTTCCCAGCTTCGGGCTTGCCCTTGCCCGCTTTCTTCTCTCCGCGACTCTTTATAGACGTCTTCGCGCTTTCCTTGTTGAATGTCGCAGTCCAACTCTCGCCGACTCCAAACTCCCCTGCCGCTGTCTTCGCGAAAGTCAATGCATCTCCAGAGGACAGCGTCACAGGCACCCGCTTCCCTTGTCGCGTGACCTCAAAGGTTTCCGCAGGTCTTTCCTCATGCGGCACCAGCAGACAACCCTCCCGCAGGAAGCCGTCCTGCTCACAAGCAAACGCGACTAGCGCCAAACCGAGAATGTATCTCTGCAGCTTGCGCGTCTCCTCGTCGGTCTCTCCCCTGAACGCTCGCAAGGCGACCAGATTCAGTACAGCCTCACGCTTGATCTTCTCTGCCGTAATCCCGCCAGGCCCCTTGCCGGACGGAGCATCGTTCAATCCCACATCGGACAAAGCCTTCGCCTCGCCCAGTTCTTCCAGTTCGTCTTTCTCAAACGCGCTGAAATACTGCGCCGATCGCGTGTACTTCTTCACGCCCTCTGCCCGTATCGTCGAACCCACCAAGCGCGGTAGCTTCGCCTGCGTCTCTCGCGAATCCCATGCGCCAAAAACAATGCTCGTCGGCGCCAATCTCGCGAGCTTTGTCGCTTTGCCGTGATCCCGGATCTCTTCGAAGCCCTTCCGCAGCGCTTCCCATTTATCCGAGAACCGAACCAGTGCATCCGCCGAGCGATGGCCTGCTTCCAACACGTCCACTTCGCGCTGGCCCACCTTCACGCGCCCCTGCGGAACCAGCGACGCATACGGCTCGGTCTTGAACAACGGCTCCATCCGGTTCGCCTGTGATCCCACCGTATCCACCAGCGCAACCCCGTCGTCAATCAGGTAATCAGGCGAATCTTTCGAGCCTTCCGGGGGCGCAAACGTAGGCGGGAAAAACACCGCTCGATCCCCCAACACAGGCTGTAGCTCCTGCTTCAATGTCAGCGCCACCGGCCCGCTCGCAGCATCCAACCACTTGTCATACTGATCAACTTTCATCGCTTCTCTCCCTGTCCCTCGCTGGTTCACTGAACCGGAAATACTTGTAGCTCTGCCCTCTCGACCCGATCGAAAACTCGTAAGCCATATGCGGCAAGCCGTCCCAAGGCGCGTTGGCCGCGTTCCTCGCCACACATAAGGGCAGCTCGCACGTCCACACGTGATACCGCACTTTCCGTCCCCGCTGCACCACTGGCCGAAACGTCTGCATTCCCAGGGCCGCCAACATTTCAACCGCTACGAAGGTTTTCGAATCTAGCCCGTGCTCATTCGGCGAGTACCCGTAGTCCCGGGCATTCCAAGCCGCCCGCGGGTCCACCCCAAATTTCGATTTCGTTAACTTGCTCTGCTGAAATAGAGCCTCCCCGCTTGCCCCGACATCCAACAACGGCAACAGCTCTTCCAGCAGCTTGCGCGTAGTCACCTGACCCGCCCAACACTTGATTGCCGCGGGCTTTTCCCGAAACTCGTCCAGCCACCAGTCCAGTTCAATATCGTGACTGCCATACCGCAACGTCGCCGGACTGATACTCGCTTCGCAACTCGTATCGAATCGCAGCGATGATGCTGCATCTCGCAACTGCCCCAAAACTTCTCCCAAGAATCCCTCAGATACCGCGCAGAGCCGAAACCACGCCACACGTGGTCGTTCAGGCTCGTATTCGAAACGCGACACCACCGGGCCACGCTCGAATTCCGCCAACTCCAGCAACCCGCAGCACCCGTAAAACTGGCCCGGATTCCACGGATCCAACTGCACCCGCAGATCACCCACTCGCCCCCTCTCCCTCCTGCGCGGAAACCAACCCGTCGGCGCGCTTGAAAATCGCTTCCAGATATGCGAGCCCCCACGGCCCGAACTGCTGCTGTAAACGCGCGAAGCGTTGTTCCGCCTCGCGCGCCACACGCTCGCACTGCGCTTTGTCAGTGAGCGGCCCATAGGCTCCAGACTGAAAGAAAGACCGCCCGCCGGCGTGGTGCGTCGCAATGAAATGCTGCACCAAATTCTCATTCGCCCCGCTCGTCTTGACCAGCGATCCAAACTCATGCCGGTACCCGCCCAGCAATGCCAAGTTTGCTGGCGCAACTGTCTTCGCAGCGGGCGGATCCTTCGCGCCCATCGCACGCTGCCAAACCCCTTCTCGCTTCCCTTCGTCGTGGCCAAGACCGGCCGCGAAATACTGCTCCGCAAGTTCGCCAAGGCCCGCTCTTGTCGCAAGTTCACGCGCCCGGTTCGCAACTGCCTCCTGATGCTCGTTCAGCGAAATCTCCCGCAGCTGCCCAGCCTTGGTCTGTGCGCGTTTCCTGAGATAAACCAGCTTGTCTCCAAAATCGCTCTCCGGATTTTTGACCGTAAACGGCGCCCTGAAAGTTTGCCTCCTGGCGAACGCCACGATGGATTCATCATCATCCGGAACACCGAACTCCGCCTCCGGCTCTAAACATGACCAGCCATTCTCGCTAGACAGCAGCCGCGTTCGAGCCCTCTGGCACCCCGCCACATCGTTCTTATTCCCCTCCGCTGCACCGGCTTCCGGCTCAAACATCCCGTGCGCGCCCACTCGGCCGATGTGCTCCGGCAAGATCAGCAGCCGTTTCCGAATCGCCCGGTCGTCCTTTAAGTTCGAAATCCTCTCCCACTGAACCGTTTGGTCGGCACGCACAATCAGGATGTCGTCAGATGCTCCCTTTAACTTGCCCGCGATCTCCTGCAGCTTGTCGAATACGCGCTTCGACGGCTCTCGCAAAATCTCCTTCGTGGTCACCGGAAACGCATCCAACACCCTTTCAACCTGCTTTTCCGAGATTCCCCACTCCCGCAGATATTTCAAATCGGCGCGCCACACCAACTCGGTCTCCGAATGGTCATCCTGCTGTCCACGCACCCACGGTTCCACCTCGGCCACGTCCCGATCCTGGTAAACCGTCTGTGCCCACGACTCGATGCGCCACATCTCCAGCCGCGCCGGACTTTTGGCCTTCTCCGAAACAGCGTCGTCCGGGGGACGCGCCGCCCAAAGCTTCCGTGGACTGATGTCCCCGTCCAAATTCTTCAAATATTCAAGCGACGCTTGCAACCGCTCTTCCTTCTTGGGTTCCACGTACACCACATGCGCCTCGCCCTGCACGCGCCGCCCGTCGCTGTAATTCCCGAACCGATTCAAACGCCCAAACCGCTGAATCATGGCGTCGGCCTCGCGCAGGCCGCTCACCATCCGCTCACACGTTAGATTCACACCAACTTCGGCCGCCGAGGTCGCCACCAGAAACACCGGACCCTCGCCTGGATCCTCTTTCTCAAAAAGCTGAAAGACTTCGTCGTTCGCGAGATCGTCCCGCTCCTTACCGCGCATCGTTCCCGTCATGAGCGTTGCCGTTTGTTTGTCCCGGACTAAATCCTGATAGAACTCAAGCGCTTTTTCGGGGGATTCAATAAACACAATGGTCCGCGGCGCAGGCTTCTCCGTACATAACTTTCGAAACTCGGATTTCTGCGCCGGCGCATTCGCGACTTCGCGCAGCGTAAGCGCCTTCTTAGTCGCCCAAACCGCGGCAAACCGCTCACTCTCCCGGGCGTCCTCCTCCGGCTCATGCTGAAACCGCACGGCGTCTGACTTTTGATCTTGTGTCGCCGACAGCAGCATGTACCGGAAACACTTGCCCCCGATCCTCGCGGCCGGGCTCATCGCCTCCAGCTTGCGCACCAAGTCGGTGAACGCTGGAGTCAAATGAGCCTCGTCGTTCACGATCAACGTGTCCACGCCGAGCAGTCCCGACTCGACCGGCCGCCAATACGCTCCGGACCGGTAACCCCGAAACAGCAGGCGGCTGCCGATCATATCCACCGTGCCGACAATCACCGCTGGTCTCGTTGGATCGTTCCGCCATTCGCCAGTGTCTGCCAGAGCGCCTCGCAACGTGCTCACGGCCGGCGGCTCGAAACCAAGTTCACGCGCTTTCGAGCGCAACTCCTCTACCTCTGATGTGACCTGATCCACTACCACGCGCCGATTCACCACCCACGCCAACCGGATCGGAACCCCAGGCGTGTTCTGCTGGTTGCTCCACGCAAGCGCCAGCCACCAGACCCACAGCACGGCCGTCTTCCCCGCGCCCGTAGGCATGTCCACAATCTGCGGCCAGTTGCCTGCAACGATCTGCTCAAACAGCTTTCGTTGCCATGGGTAGGGAACACGCCCCTTCATTTCTTTGAATTGTTCGAGGAAAAATTCAGTTGCGCTCACCAAACAGTTCACCACTATATGCCAACCCTATGGAAAAGCGAAGGTCAGGCCGCATCAATCACGATGGCGGTCTCCATCATATGGGCCATTCGCACTTTGCTCGCCCAGATTAATCCGATACCATCCCGCCCCCCACCGCCGCTAAAATAAGACGCCATGCGCAAATCCTTCCTCGTCTGCTACGACATTTCCGACGACAAACGCCTGCGCAAAGTCTTCCAAACCATGCGCGGCTACGGCGACCACCTGCAATACTCCATCTTCGAGTGCCAACTCACCTCTACTGACCTCATCCGCCTCCGCGCCGAACTCGCCGCCATCATCCACCACGACAAAGACCAGGTCCTCTTCGTCGACCTCGGCCCCGCCGAAGGCCGCGGCGACCGCGTTATCACCGCTCTCGGCAAGCCCTACACCAACCTCGATGCGCCCTGCATCGTGGTCTGACACAATCACAAAGACCTCATGGCCACCGCTCCCGCTCTCCCACTACTTACCCAACGCGCTCCCCGATTACCTCCCCGCGCGCATGATCAATGAGTTCGTCTACTGCCCGCGCCTCTTCTTCTACGAGCAGGTAGAGGCCGTCTTCCGCGAAAGCGCCGATACGGTCGAAGGCCAGGCGCAGCACAGGCGCGTCGACCGGGAAACCAAAGGCATGCCATCCCCTGAGGACCTCGGCCCGGCAGGATCCACACCCGCTCCGTCACGCTCTCCAGCGAACGCCTCCGCGTCATCGCCAAGCTCGACGTCATCGAAATCGAAAACGGCGCCGTGACACCGGTCGATTACAAACACGGCCGGCCCCGCGAAAAAGACGACGCTCTGCAAGTCTGGCCCACGGATCGCGTCCAACTCGACGCTCAAGGCCTCATTCTGCGCGAGAACGGTTACTCCTGCGACGAAGGCATCATTTACTACGCCTCGCACCAAACAACGAGTGCCAGTCCAGTTCGGCGAGCCGAAATCGCCGAAGCCGAACAAGCTGTCTTCGATGCGTGGCAGACCGCGCGGGCTGGGATCCTCCCGCCCCCGCTCATCGACTCACCCAAGTGCGCCGGCTGCTCGCTCGCGCCCATCTGTCTCCCGGACGAAGTCAACCGCCTCGACGCCGAGCGCGCCGAACCCCCCACTCAGCAGTTGATCCTCTTCGCATCTGACGAAGCCGCAGCCCCCAAAAAACGGCCCGATCGCGAAACCCGCCGCCTGATGGCCCCTCGCGACGACCTGCGGCCGGCCTATCTCAACACCCAAGGCCTCCGCGTCGGCAAGTCCGGCGGCGTACTCCAAGTCAAGGAAAAGGACACCCTCGTTCAGGAGATCCGCCTAAACGAGATCTGCCAGTTGAACCTCATGGGCAACATCCAGCTCTCGACGCAAGCCATTCAGGCCATGTGCGAGGCCGGACATCCCTATCTGCTACTTCTCAATGGGCGGCTGGTTCTATGGCATCACCACCGGCCTGTGTACCAAGAACATCTTCCTTCGGCAACAGCAGTTTGCTTGTGCCCAGCAGGCATGGTTCTGCAAGCGTCTGGCGCGCGACCTCATCGCCGGAAAGATTCGGAATCAGCGTACATTCCTGCTGCGCAACCACGTTCAGCCAGACGAAATCACTCTCCGCGAATTGAAGAAAATGGCCGGCCGCGCCGAGGAGTGCGAGTCAATGGAGACCCTGCTGGGCATCGAAGGCAACGCGGCCCGCCTCTACTTCGGCGCTTTCTCCGGACTTCTCAAGAGCGATTCTGACGAAGATGTCCCACCCGCCTTTCGCTTCGACTTCAACGGCCGCAACCGCCGCCCGCCGCGCGACGCCGTCAATGCTCTCTTGTCGCTCGGCTACAGCCTGCTCGCAAAAGATTTGACGATTGCCTGTTACGCCGCTGGGTTCGATCCGATGCTCGGCTTTTACCACCAGCCGCGATTTGGCCGTCCCGCGCTCGCGCTCGATCTCATGGAGCCGTTCCGGCCCCTGATTGTCGACTCAGCGGTCACGACCGCGATCAACACCAAGATGATTACGCCGCGCGATTTCGTCTCCGCAGGTGACAGTGTAGCCCTCACCAACGATGGACGAAAGGGCTTCTACCGCGCTTACGAACTCCGTATGGATACACTCGTGACCCACCCCATCTTCGGTTACCGTGTCAGCTACAGGCGATTGCTTGAGCTGCAAGTGCGATTGTTGGCGAAGTTGCTTGACGGCGACATCTCGCAATATCCTGTTTTCGTAACCCGATGAAGAAGCATCTTCGGTCGCGCGAGCACCCAGGTGAGGCCAGGATCTCCGGGACCGCTCGCGAGCTGATAAGTTCTTGATTCTAAGCGTAGTTGATAATAACCTGTAGAATCTCAGATGAAGAATCCGTGCTGATTGGCAGAGGGCGCTCGGAAATACCGCCGCAGGTATTTGAAAACTGAATACTTTGGTATCCTGCTGTTTCCGTGATCGCAAGATCACGGCCTCATTGAAGCAGGCAGCAGGAACCGTAAGCCACGCTGGGCAAGGGCGATTTCCGTGATCGCAAGATCACGGCCTCATTGAAGCAAACGGGCTGGCCGGGATGCGGAAGGGGCTCGCTTACGTTTCCGTGATCGCAAGATCACGGCCTCATTGAAGCGATGAGTGTTTGAGCTTGGCTCCAGGAGTACGGCCGCGTTTCCGTGATCGCAAGATCACGGCCTCATTGAAGCGAGCAAATCACGGGCGACCGCAGGAAATTGCGACGTGAGTTTCCGTGATCGCAAGATCACGGCCTCATTGAAGCGATATCGTTGGTTCCCGCAAAGAGGCTCGTGAACACGTTTCCGTGATCGCAAGATCACGGCCTCATTGAAGCTGGGCTCGATCCGACAGTGCGCACGCGATAACGCCTCGTTTCCGTGATCAAGATCACGGCCTCATTGAAGCGGCGATCGACGAAAAGTACCCTCATCGCCATGCCGAGATTTCCGTGATGCAAGATCACGGCCTCATTGAAGCAAGGACCGCTAGGGCATTCGCAGAGCGGATCACGATTTCCGTGATCCAAGATCACGGCCTCATTGAAGCGCCGCAGAGCGCCGCGCCTGCCAGCCGTTGACGGAGATTTCCGTGATCGCAAGATCACGGCCTCATTGAAGCTTCGCCGTGACAACCGTCGGGCCTCCATCGGTGAAGTTTCCGTGATCCAAGATCACGGCCTCATTGAAGCCTAGTAGCTTCTGTTTCATCTCATCGCGTCCAGCTCGTTTCCGTGATCGCAAGATCACGGCCTCATTGAAGCCCGGATAAAGGGCAGTGCCCATTCCGGACTGCGTTGTGTTTCCGTGATCCAAGATCACGGCCTCATTGAAGCCGAACGCGGGGCTCCCGCTTGCATCGACAGGAGCATGATTTCCGTGATCGCAAGATCACGGCCTCATTGAAGCCGTGGAGGCGCGACGGCAGAAGACACACTCCCCTCTTGTTTCCGTGATCAAGATCACGGCCTCATTGAAGCAATTCAGCGTTTGAGCGTCTAAAGCTGTGCTTACGAGGTTTCCGTGATCCAAGATCACGGCCTCATTGAAGCGTTACCGATACCGACAACTTATCCAAGGCCGAGAAACGTTTCCGTGATCGCAAGATCACGGCCTCATTGAAGCGTTTCGTAATCCAGCCTTCACCCGTTTCGCGCGGCGTTTCCGTGATCGCAAGATCACGGCCTCATTGAAGCTATCCTGTCACTTGGGTATCGGCAACGAACACGGTGTTTCCGTGATCGCAAGATCACGGCCTCATTGAAGCCTGATCGGTCTTGCTGACACACCCCGGGAAGGGGCCGTTTCCGTGATCGCAAGATCACGGCCTCATTGAAGCGGAAGAGGGGAGTGTGTCTTCTGCACCCCCTCCCCGTTTCCGTGATCCAAGATCACGGCCTCATTGAAGCCCGACGAAGTAGACCGCGGCCTTTCGGGCATACCCGGTTTCCGTGATCCAAGATCACGGCCTCATTGAAGCCATGGCGGCTGGGAAGCCAAGGAATCGGAGGAACCAGTTTCCGTGATCCAAGATCACGGCCTCATTGAAGCCAGCCAGATTGGAGATCAACGCTCCAATACAACACGTTTCCGTGATCCAAGATCACGGCCTCATTGAAGCGTGATTGCCGTTCGGTACCGCTATCGGCCCGAGCTCCGTTTCCGTGATCCAAGATCACGGCCTCATTGAAGCGATTGCTTCTGAGTAATCGGCTTGCGCCTTTTCAACGTTTCCGTGATCCAAGATCACGGCCTCATTGAAGCGAGTTTCAAGTCGGCTCGGTTATGGGGCCGATCGCGCGTTTCCGTGATCCAAGATCACGGCCTCATTGAAGCCCGAGCAATTCGCCGAAGCTGAGGGCTCGGCCTTCGATTTCCGTGATCGCAAGATCACGGCCTCATTGAAGCTTCCACTTCGCTACTCTGCGCTTGCTGTGGCATTACGATTTCCGTGATCGCAAGATCACGGCCTCATTGAAGCCAGTACGGGCACGTGCTGCCTCGAGCTGCGGCAGCTCGTTTCCGTGATCGCAAGATCACGGCCTCATTGAAGCGAGATCGGAATTCATCTGGGCATTCAGAAAAGCACCGATTTCCGTGATCCAAGATCACGGCCTCATTGAAGCCTCGTTGTCAGTCTTAGGCGCTGGTGCTGCGAGCTGCGTTTCCGTGATCGCAAGATCACGGCCTCATTGAAGCAGCGTGCCAGTGCGTGATGGCCATGCTGGGCTCATCGTTTCCGTGATCGCAAGATCACGGCCTCATTGAAGCGTCAGGTTTCTAACGCCAGGGATGAGATCGCCGAGGTTTCCGTGATCGCAAGATCACGGCCTCATTGAAGCCGTCGAACTAGTTGCAAATGTGTGCCGGAATCGGTGTTTCCGTGATCGCAAGATCACGGCCTCATTGAAGCTGAGCCGAGACCGAAAGAGCCGCCGGGGCCCAGTTCGTTTCCGTGATCGCAAGATCACGGCCTCATTGAAGCATCTCACTTCCACCCGGATGGCGAAGATTTCAATACTGCTCGCGAGGATGCGCATTCAAGATCAGGAGTGTTCTTAAGTTCATCTTGAGGGTGCTCTCCCGCGCTCAGTCGTAAGGATAGCGAGGACCTTCGCCGAAAATCACCTGGCTAAATCACGATTGGCCGAATCACGCCGTCTGTCTACTTCAGCCATGATCTCCTGAATCGTGACACCATCGAGCCAGCGGTGCCGGCCTTGCGTATAGCTGCCCGTACCTGCTCGGTTCAGGCGCAGGAATCGAGCCAGGCCGTCCAGCCCCAATTCTCGTTGCAAGATCGCGAAGGCGTGACGGTCGAAATCTTCGTTGGTCATCTGATCGATCGAATTCATTGCCGCACCTCCTCGTACCAGGATATTGGGTTTTCAACTCGGACCTGGACATCCTGTTCATCCGCCCGACGCCCTTCCCGGCCCTTGTTATATACTTCCGCAAGCAGGGCACTAGAGAGCAGATCGATCCCTTTACCCTGGGAGCAACATGGCAACTCCCGATGTGGTCTGGAAAGGCGGCAGATTTGGCAGCACATCGCGACGCGATGCGTGGTGGGCTTCGCCTACCGTTGTCTTTCTCGGGTTCGGCGCGTTTCTGGTGTACGGTACCTGGGCGGCCTTTCAGAACGGCTACTACACTTACGGTCCGTACATCTCCCCTTTCTACTCGCCCGAGATCTTCGGCAGTTCCCCACACGCACTGTTCGGTGGCAAACCGCACTGGTTTCCGAGCTTTCTCCCTTTTTCGCCAGCGCTGCTGATTCTCTGGATACCTGGCGGCTTCCGACTTACTTGTTACTACTATCGCGGTGCTTACTATAAGGCATTCTGGGCCGATCCGCCGGCGTGCGCAGTGGGCGAGCCCCGCAGCACGTATTTGGGAGAACGAAGCTTTCCGCTGGTCCTGCAGAATTTCCATCGCAATTTTCTGCGGCTCTCTTACATCGTCTGGGGCTTTCTCGTGTACGACGCCGTGGAGGGGTTCTTTTTCCCCGATGGCTTTGGAATAGGCATCGGAAGCATCGTTTTGGTTATCAACGTTGTACTGCTAGCCGGATATATTTTCGGCTGCCATGCGTTCCGGCATCTGGTGGGAGGCGGCATCGACCAGATCTCGGAGCATCCCGCGCGGCACAAACTCTACGATTGCGTGAGCTGTTTGAACGCGAAGCACAAAGCATGGGCATGGGCGAGTCTGCTCTGGGTAGCCTTTGCCGATATATACGTCCGCCTCTGTGCGATGGGGATCTGGCATGACTGGAGAATCTTATAGATGCTGGAATTCCAGCGGTTCTCCTACGATGTGCTGGTCATCGGCGCGGGCGGAGCCGGATTGCGCGCAGCAATCGAAGCGGCCGTTCCGGGCGTCAAGGTGGGAGTGGTGTGCAAATCGCTCCTCGGCAAAGCGCATACCGTGATGGCTGAAGGCGGGATTGCCGCTGCTTTGGCCAACGTCGATGATCGCGATAACTGGCGCGTGCATTTCGCCGACACTATGCGGGGCGGCCAGTATCTGAACGATTGGCGCATGGCGGAGTTACATGCCAAAGAAGCGCCGGAGTGCGTGCGCGAACTGGAGGGATGGGGCGCGCTGTTTGACCGCACTGCCGATGGGCGCATTCTTCAACGCAATTTCGGAGGGCATCGCTATCCGCGGCTGGCCCATGTCGGTGATCGTACCGGCCTCGAGATGATCCGTACACTGCAGGATCAGGGCATACATACCGGCATGGAAGTGCACATGGAATGCACCGTGCTGAGCCTTCTGCTGGACTCGGGACGCGTCGCGGGCGCCTGCGGGTACGATCGCGAGAAAGGGCTCTTCTATCTGTGGCAGGCCAAGGCCGTGGTGTTGGCCACTGGCGGGATTGGGCGCGCCTTCAAGATCACGAGTAACAGTTGGGAGTACACGGGCGACGGGCACGCACTGGCATATCGGGCCGGAGCGGAACTCAAGGATATGGAATTCGTGCAATTCCACCCGACAGGTATGGTTTGGCCGATTAGCGTGCGGGGCATTCTGGTCACCGAGGGCGTGCGCGGAGAGGGTGGCGTGCTCCGCAATAAAGACGGGCCGCCGTTTCATGTTTGACGAGATCCCCGACCTGTACAAGCAGCAAACCGCGGACAACGAAGAGGAGGGATGGCGCTACACGCAAGGTGACAAGAACGCCCGTCGTCCTCCTGAGCTACTCACTCGCGACCACGTGGCCCGCTGCATTAACCGCGAGGTCAAGGCCGGCCGAGGCACGCCTCATGGCGGCGTCTTTCTGGATATTGCATGGATTCAAGAGCGAATGCCGAAATCGGCGGAATACATTAAGCGCAAGCTCCCCAGTATGTATCACCAGTTCAAGCAACTCGCAGATCTGGACATCACCAGAGAGCCGATGGAAGTCGGACCCACAACGCATTACATAATGGGCGGCATCAGCGTGGATGGTGATTCACAGATGTCGTCTGTGCCGGGACTGTTCGCGGCGGGAGAAGTTGCCGCTGGACTGCACGGCGCTAACCGGTTGGGCGGAAATTCGCTTTCTGATCTTCTCGTGTTCGGGCGGCGCGCAGGGCGGCATGCAGCAGACTTCGCGAAGAACAACGGTTCGGCCACGATTGACGACGCCCAGCTTCAGGCGGTTGCGGCCGCCGCCCTCAAACCTTTTGACTACGGCTCTACCGGCGAGAATCCGTATCAGGTTCAATACGACCTGCAGGAATCAATGCAGGACCTCGTCGGCATTGTCCGGACTGAGAGTGAGATGGAATGGGCATTGGAAATCCTGGAGCAACTTGCGGCTCGGGCGGACCGAGTGGGTATTCCGGGCCATCGCCAGTACAACAATGGATGGCACACGGCGATGGATCTGCCCAATCTGCTGATCGTATCCGAGGCGATCACTCGCGCCGCGCTATTTCGCACGGAGAGCCGGGGCGCCCAATTTCGGGAGGACTTTCCAGACCGCGATGCCGACTGGGGCAAGTACAGCATCGTCGTAAAGCGCGGCGCGGACGGCGCAATGTCCGTTGAGAAACGCCTGCTTGGCCCGCTTCCCGAAGAGTTGAAGGCCGTGATTGAGGAAATGAAATGATGGCTACCCAAGCTATGTTTCGAATTTGGCGCGGAGATCCGTCGGGCGGTGAGTTCCAGGATTTCGTCACTCCGGTAGACCAGGGCATGGTGGTCCTCGACGCCGTTCATCGCATCCAGGCAATGCAGGCACCCGATCTCGCCGTGCGATGGAACTGTAAAGCTGGGAAATGCGGCTCGTGTTCGGCTGAGATCAATGGAGTCCCCAAGCTCATGTGCATGACCCGGCTGAGCACCCTAAATCTGGAGATGCCGGTCATCATCGAGCCTATGCATGCGTTCCCGGTGATCCGCGATCTGGTCACCGATGTAGCTTGGAACTTCAGAGCAAAGAAGACGATCCGGAAATTCAGGCCTCGTTCGCCGGATGCAGCCGGACGGCACTTGGCGTATGCAGCAGGCTGACGTCGAACGGGTGCAAGAGTTTCGTAAGTGCATCGAGTGTTTTCTGTGTCAGGATGTGTGTCACGTGCTTCGCGAGCACCATAAGCACGACGAGTTCATTGGCCCTCGCTTACTCGTCTACGTCGCCGCGCTCGAAATGCATCCTCTCGATACCGAAGACCGCGTGAGCGACTTGAGACGGAAGCACAATATCGGCTACTGCAACATCACGACGTGTTGCCGGCAGGTCTGTCCGGAGTCGATTACGATCACAGAGAACGCGATCATTCCGCTCAAGGAGCGAGTCGTCGACCGGTTTTTCGACCCCATCAAACAGTTGTTCCATATCATTTAGTCGAAAGGAATTTCACATGTTCACGCTAAAACCCATTTCTCGCGACAGCGTGGACGGCTCGCTGGCGAAGGCTGAGCGTTACCGCTTGTTAAACGAACCAAACGAAGCCGAAAGCATCTGCCGCGACATTTTACAGGTTTACCCGGCCAGCCGCGAGGCTCGCGTCAGCCTCATCCTTGCCCTGACCGACCAGATGCACGAGGACGAAAGTGCATTTTCAAATGCTTTAAGCGTGATTTCCGAGCTCGGATCGGAATACGATCGCGCCTACTATTCCGGAATCGCGTGGGAGCGCCGGGCTAAAGCACGCTACTGCGCGGCCATGAAGGGAGGCGCCAGCGTTGCTTACGATTGGCTTGTTAAGGCGCTCGGTCTATTCGAAGAAGCCGAGCGCATGCGCCCCGCCGGCAACGACGATGCGATCCTGCGCTGGAACGCATGCGTTCGTTTTCTCAACCGCCACAAAGATCTTCAGCCGCACACAGAGGAGATGCGAGAGCCGATTCTCTCGGAATGAATCGCGTGCGGACGCATGCCCGGCGTCACTCGGTAACCCACTGCCCACGCGTGACGAGCATGAAAATTCCGAAGAGGAGTAAGAAAACGGCCGTAGCCGTAACAAGCCAGGCATTCTTCCGCAGGCTGCCAACCATTTGATCGCCGCGCTTGGCTGAGATCACGAAGGGGGCCCGGGCCGCACTTCGCTTGATGACAAAGCTCTCCGAGCCCTCGCCAATTTGTATTCTCTCGGCCATTCCTACTATGCTGTATTCGCGGCCGGCGAGCAGACAAGTCTCAGTCAGCATGAATCCCCTGACCTCCTCCTTCAGACCCAAGCCTCCTAAACCTTCGATTTCGATCTCTTTCGGCAACCACCATGGGCCCTTCTTTTCCTTTTCTTCCGGAGTTTCGCCGGCCGCCTCCAGTACGGCGGTGCGAGGTTGGTTCCAAGGCGCGCGAACCAGATAACGGAGCTGTTTGTCCGTGGGAGCAGGCAGTTCTAGGAGCGGATCCGACTTGCACGAGACCCCACCTTCGGGATCAATCTTCGCGCTGAGAGTATCCGGAATGTCGTACTCGGCGGCTTGCTGATCCACTAAGACTCGCCCGGTTCCATCGTTCAGATGGAAATTCAGCAGCTTGGTTGCTTTCTGGACAGTCGACCAGTTGTTGGACTTCTCCCCGGTCAGTTTCTGTGCCAGCGCATTGTAGTAGTAGCAAGCGGCTCCCACGATTGGGCTGGTGAGCGTTTCTTCTCCCTCGGCCTTGCCGAACACTCTGACCACTCCGGGACCGATGTCGCGGATTGAAGTCTCGCGCATGCCGCCGATCAAGGCCGCGTGTCGAAATTTTCTGATTGCGACGAAGACCAGAACAATACCAATGGCGATGAGCGCAGACCCGAGGACGAACATTCCCCCCTCCAAAGTAACGGTCGTATCTTATCGCACCCTTAGTAGATCCGACGACCGCAATATCCGGAGAAGTGTCGCAACCAGTTTCTTCTGAACTTCTACGATTGGATCCGACGGCTTGTACCAGCCGAGCTCGCACCTACAAGCACTCGACGCCGTGCTCCACACCTTGATCGGTAACGCTTCAATCGGCCTTAGGTTTGGGCCGTAACTCTGGCGGGTACAATGTTTCCGGTGTACCTCGCGGAACAAGTGTGAAGTCTGGCATAGCTACAATTTTGTTCTCGCCTTTCATCGAAGTAAAAGCATCATCAAGCTCGAACACGTGGGCCGCTTCAGCCCGAGTGGGGCTCCGTCGATCTGATAAACCGTTCCGCGCCCAAAATCGTAGTAAGGCAGATTTTTCTGCTCGATATGTGTACCGAGGACGTGAGCAACCGGATGCGTCCTTACGAAATCTGTCAATCGTTTGGAGCTCGCCGTGAACACACCAATATTTTCGACGGTCGGTAAACCGATAGATGCTGTCAGCTGTCAACAAATTTCCCTGGTGTCCCGGATAGGGGATGACATCAATTACACAATTACCGAGGTAAATGTGGCCAATATCTGTAGGCCATGCCCCATGCCTGTAGCGTGTGCGATCGCATCCGGCTTTGGGGCAACATACTCTACGTTTGGAAGAACCTTGAATTGCTCGTCGGCCCCGGTGTGACGTTATGACCGTGCGAATGAATTACGACGAGCGAAGTTATCGGCTCGTGGTGTTTCTCTTCAGCTCACTTCCGAATCAACTCCATCACTACGGAAGAAGTCGGGATCACAGTTCCACGGCTGTTATCGGGCATCAGCGTTCCGACCCCGGTGTCCTCAAGCAACGCCTTCTTGTCGCCAAAAATGAGATAGAGGAATGGCTTTTCTGGATTGATGCAACCGGATTCTCGGAGAATGTAGAAGTCTTCGTTGTACCGCTTGATCTGCCAGTTTGGAACCTCCAGGCAACTTGGGCCGCCCGTCTTCCACCCTTCTGGAACGGTACCCGGCTGCAGGCCGATCCCATCGGCCGCTTGTATATCGGCGGGCAACTTGGCGTTGGCCGGTCGCGGCACGACCGAAAAGTCCGGATACACGATTTTCACCGGTTTTCCGTTCATCTCCTTGAAGGCCACCGCAAGTTCGAAAACATGTGCGCGGCTCAGCTCCAAAACGTGTTCAGCGGGTTGATACGCTGTGCCGCGCGGGTAATCGAAGTACGATTGGCTTCCCTGTTCAATGTGGGTTCCAAGGACATGCGCAATTGGATGAACTTCAACGACCAAACGTTGCGCGCTCGCGGCGTAGGTTGGTATCTGCGCTTCCTGCACGTAGAGGCGTCCCGGGTACAAGCTATCCCCGGTCATCAAATTGCCTGTCACCCGATCGTGTAAGGCGATGCTGGCCATCATGGGCCGGGATCGGAATGATATCAACTGTTCGGTTTCCGAGTTCGATTTTGCCAAGCCCGTTGGGCCAAGTTGAGATGCCAGTTGCGGTTGATACGGCTTCCGGTGTCGCGGCGATAAGCTCCACGCCCGGCATTCCCCGGAACTGACCGTCTGCGGCGGTGTGATCTCCGTGCGAATGAGAATGGATAACGACCAAAGACACAGCTGCGCGGCGCCGTTCTTTCGCCCACTGCTTTATCAGATTCATCACGACCGGAGCAGTGGGAATGACGGCCTTGTCCGGCGTGTTGTAAGCCACGCCGGTTCGCATCGCGCTCAGGGCAAATCGAAGATGTGAAGTTAATTTTTCGTCAGTCGACCGGGTTCTCAGCCACAGCAGTGAAATGGCGCAATCCACGCTGCTGTCCAGCCGCAAGATGCCCGCACATTCATGCTCCGGCGATCCTGGATGTAACGTGATGCTTTGACGGC
Source organism: uncultured Acidobacteriaceae bacterium (assembly GCA_963795905.1). Taxonomy (GTDB): domain Bacteria; phylum Acidobacteriota; class Terriglobia; order Bryobacterales; family Bryobacteraceae; genus Bog-105. Next base: position 39,648 of record CAWCJG010000012.1, read on the forward strand.
TCTGGACAAACACTGAAGGATGCAGCCAGGGAAGTCCCTAGCACCCGGTCACTTGAAGCCGCACAGTTTCCAGCCAATACGTCCGGCAGCGCGAAATAGTATTTAGGGTTTCTGCTAGTTCGCGAGGTTTCACGATGTACGAATTCGCTCCGTGGCGATAACTGCAATCGATGTCAATGCTCGATTCTGAAGTACTCAGAATTACCACGGGGATTGTGGATAGCTGGCTGTCCTGCTTGACTGTTTTTAGAACGTCCCGGCCGTCGATCTTCGGCAAATTCAGGTCCAGGAAAACGACCTTCGGGCGTGGCGCATCCTTATATTTGTCACGCCTATACAGAAAGTCCAGCGCTTCCTGCCCGTCGCCGACGTTCACGACGAATACCTCTCGCGTGCTTTCGCGCTGCAATCCCAATTGGACTAGCAGCGCGTCCCCAGGATTATCTTCTACGAGTAAAATGTCGCAAATAGCCGCTGATTCCAATACCTGCAATATCCCACCTTCGGTTTCATAATCGCCCGATGCAATCTTCTCACGAGTTATTATCCAATTAGCGCACACATTTTCACCATTGAAATGAACGTCTATTCTGCGAAATCGACGCCAAACACCCTGCCGCCGATGCGGGGCGCGAGGTGGCAAGTTTCCCGGCACGTTTGCGCCGGCGGTTCGTTACCGAGTTGACGGGCTGGAGCGGATTGCTCGAGCCGACGCCCCTCGGCGGGAATTGAAAATGCCTGGCCGACCCAGGATTTGTATTTTCGACGCGAACGGATCGATCACTAACATCGACCCGGCCGCCGAGCAGCTCGCAGGTTGCCCTCCCGGCGCGGCGCTGGGCCGGCCTGTTACTGAAGTATTTCCATTTATCGACCTAAAGCGCGCACGCGAGAGCATTGGAGACCCCACACACGTCGCTTTTGAACGAGCGGATGGAACCCGAAGTCACCTGACCCATTCCCTTCTGACAGCACCGGGTGGCGGAGGTGCTATTGCGCTCATCGAGACGCCGCGCCGCGACAGCGCCGTGAGTGAATTGATGGATGCCGAGCGGCAAAACCGACTGCTCTTTGAACAGAATCCGTTTCCCACGTGGGTCTATGACGTCAACAGCTTGGAGTTCCTCGACGTGAACCCAGCAGCGATTGCCCAATACGGCTATTCGCGAGAGGAATTCCTCGCGATGACATTGAAAGACATCCGCCCGGATGAAGATGTTCCGGCGATGATCGAAGCCGTCAAGCGAAACGCTTTCGCTTTCCGGTCCGAGGGGCGCTGGCGGCACAAACGCAAGGGCGGCCAAATCATAACGGTGGATGTCGCCGCAACAGCGACCGTCTACCGCGACAGACGAGCCAAGTTGGCGGTGATCCAGGACGTCACCGAGCGGGAAGAATCCGAAAGACGAGTTGGCGAGGCGACAGCTTTGATTGACGCGATCGCAAACACCGTACCGCTCGCAATTTGGGGCGCCGATCTGGCTGGCAACGTGAATTTTTGGAACCGCAAAGCGGAAGAGCTGTTCGGGTGGCGGGAAGTCGATGTTCTGGGCGCACGGCCTCCGTGCATCGTGCCGGATCAGCTTTGTGAGACGACGGCTGAACGGGCACTCATCAGAAGGGATGGAGCAGTCGTGTATTGCGACGTCTGGGACGCCGCGTTGCGCGATCCGCGTGGGAATAAGATCGGCAGCATCGCGGTCGCGGCGGACACAACGGACCGCCGACGCAATGAGCAGCAGCTTGCCGCGTATGTGCAGAGTCTGGCGCGCTCTAACGACGATCTGCGCCAGTTCGCGTACGCCGCAAGCCACGACCTGCAAGAGCCGCTACGAAACGTCCGGTTGTTCGCGGAATTGCTGGGGGAACTCGAAGTGGCCGAGCATGAACACGGCCGCGAATATCTGGCCCATGTCCAGCGTGGCGCGAAGCAGATTCAGGATCTCGTCCGAGGGCTGCGCACGTATTGGGAACTTGGCGAGACCATGCCCGATCTGCGGAACAGAGTGGATGGACGCGCCGTGCTGAAACGCGTTCTTGCCGTAGTGCGCGGGGAACTTCAGACAGCCGGTGCAACCGTCAAAGTAGAGTGGCTACCTGTTCTTCTCGGCAACGAAGAAGAGATCGCCACTGTATTCGCGGAGCTACTGAGGAACGCAATCCGGTTCCGCGGCCGGAGGCCTCTCGAAATTGAAATTCGGGCGCGACATTCTTCACCGGGCAGTTCGCATTCTCATTCCGCCGAGCCGTACGAAATCTCGGTGAGTGACAATGGCGTCGGCATCTCACCTTTGTATGGAAAGAGAATTTTCGAAATCTTCAAACGTCTCTCGCGGGCGCACGAAGGAATCGGAATCGGGCTCGCCGTGGTGAAGAGAATCGTCGAGCGGCACGGTGGCCGCATTTGGGTCGAATCGGAAGAGGGCCACGGCAGTGCGTTCCATTTCACATGGCCGGCGGCGGAAGAAGAAGCGGTAAGGACCTTTGGCGGGCGGGATACTCGAAATGTGGAGGGCTGAGTGAACGCGCACGGGCCGCTGTTGGCGGGCAAGTATGACCCCTGGCTAGTTGCGCTCTCAGTCATCATCGCGTGCTGCGCGTCCTACACTGCCTTGGGCTTGGCGTCGCGGACAACTGCGGCGCGCGGGCGAAAACGGATCGCATGGCTCGCGGGCGGAGCCGTTGCCATGGGTTTCGGAATCTGGTCGATGCACTACGTCGGCATGCTCGCGTTCCTGCTGCCCGTGCCGGTCCGCTACGATTTGCCGACCGTCATTGTGTCGCTCCTCGCTGCCATTTTCGCGAGCGGAGTGGCTCTTTTTGTGGTCAGCAGGCCCGAAGTAAGCATCGTGCAAGCTGCGATTGGCAGCCTGTTCATGGGCGCGGGCATTGTCGCGATGCACTACATCGGCATGGAAGCGATGCGCCTGCCCGGCATGTGCCAATACGACGACCGCCTGGTTGCGCTCTCGTGCGTAATCGCGGTAGGCGGCTCGCTGGCGGCGCTATGGTTCGCATTTCATCTGAGGGGACCCAGACAAAACAGGCCGGCATTGAAGCTCATCAGCGCGCTGGCCATGGGCGCCGCGATTGCTGCCATGCACTATACGGGAATGAGCGCCGCGACGTTTCGCGCTTCGAACATGGCCGTGAATCAGTCTCATGCGGTGAGCGTTTCCGACCTCGGCGTCACAGGAATCGTCGTCGTCACCTTCCTCGTATTGGGATTCGCATTCTTCACGTCGCTGCTCGATCAGCAATTGTCGGCGCAACAGGCCTTGGCGGAAGAGCTGTACCGTTCGAAGCAAATGCTGCAATCGATCCTGGACAACATTCCCCAGCGCGTGTTTTGGAAAGATCCCGGTGGACGGTACCTCGGGTGCAATCAAGCGTTTGCAAATGACATGGAACTCAACAGCCCCGATGAAGTGGTGGGGGTGACGGACGAAGAGCTTATTGGATTCGAGACTGTGATCAGGCATCTGCCCGACCTGCGGAAGCCGCTCGATACCGGAAGTTCGTTGCCGGCGTGCGACTACGAGATACCTGCCGATGACGGAAGCACTCGCTGGGTACGTGCGATGTCCACCCCCTTGCGCGATCTGAACGGCCGGACCTGCGGGCTATTGGGAACGTACGAAGATATCACGGCACAAAAACGCGCGGAAGAAGCGATCCGGCGGTCAAACACGGCGCTGTCGGAGTTCGCTCACGTCGTTTCGCACGATTTGCAATCTCCCTTGCGAGTTGCAACCAACTACGTTCAATTGCTCGAGATGATGTACGGCAAACAACTCGACGAGAAGGCCCATACATTCACCAAGTTCATTGAAGACAGCCTTCACAGAATGGCAGAGTTGACACAGTCCCTGTTGAAATATGCGACTGCGGCCGAGCCCGAGCTTTCCGGGCAGGAGATTGTCTCTCTTCGCGCAGTGCTCGACCGCGCGCTCTCGAATCTCCAGCTACTCACTTCCGATACAGGGGCGGAGATTGTAGCGGATCCCTTGCCGAACGTTATCGCACATCCGGTGCAAATCGCGCAAGTGATCGAAAACCTCCTCTCAAACGCTATCAAGTACCGGAAGCCCGGGGTGGCGCCGCGGATACATCTCTACGCCAGCGAACGACCGGATGCATGGGTCATTTCCGTGCGCGACAACGGGATCGGCATAGCGCGAGAGTTTCAGAGCCGCGTCTTTACGCCTCTAAAGCGGTTGCACGGGCCAGAAATTCCAGGCTTTGGTATCGGGCTAGCTACCTGCCGCAGAGTCGTTGAGCACCATGGGGGACGCATCTGGTTGGAATCCGAACCCGGCGTGGGTTCGACGTTCCATTTCAGCGTTCGAAAGAGGGGCGCATCAGACGATGGCAACAGGAAATCCACCGATACCGCGTCGCCGACGACCGCCCGGTCTGCCGAGAGTTGAAAAGCACGCCAAACGGCGAACACAAGGCAAACGCTTACGGGTGAGCCGCCCTTGCTATCTCGGTGTAAGGATGATACATTCTTACGCAGTCGTAGCGGATTAGTTCCTTTCCATGAGCTGTCCGTCCAGGGGCGACTTTACATCAAAAAGGGGGTTAAGTGACACCGAGTTGTTCACTAGGCAAACCGGACAAAGGTGTTCCGGTTCCATCACGAGCTGAGCGTGCTTCCATGTTTGGAAAAATCGCTTATGTTCTGTTCTTATCGTTCGCGCTGGCATTTTGCAGCCGCACAGCATTCAGCCAGATTGGTGCAGGCGGCACAATCGTCGGCACGGTGACGGACCCGTCGGGCGCGGCCGTTCCCAATGCGCCGATTGTTATAACCGATCTCGATACGAATCAGGTCACGAGAATCAGCAGTAACGCAAGCGGCGAATACACCGCGGCTGGTCTGCCGGTCGGCCACTACACTGTTACGGCGGAAGTACCGGGCTTCAAGAAATTCGAACAGGCCAACATCCCATTGAACGTGGGCGACCGCCGCACGATCGATTTACATCTGGAGGTCGGCAGCACCCAGGAAACGATCGAGGTGCAGGCGAATCCGGTTCAGGTCCAGAGCGAATCCGGCGAGGTCAGCGATGTCATCACCGGAGACCAGGTGACTCAGTTGGCCACAAACGGACGCAGCATTTACGCGCTCGGCCAACTCATTCCTGGAGCCTCGAGCAATGAGAGCGACTTCCAGAGCCCGACGCCTGTCGGTGGGAACGCAACAGTTAGCTTCAACGGGCTTCGAGTCTCGCACAATCTCTACATGATCGACGGCGGCGAGGATCTGGATCGCGGCGGCTCAGGCAACATCAGCGTCATGCCGTCCATCGACTCGATCGCTGAATTCCGCGCGCTGACTTCCAACTACAGCGCTGAGTTCGGGTTGTCCTCGGGCGCGACCTTCACCATGGTCTTTAAGAGCGGCACAAAGGATTTGCACGGCGAGTTGTGGGAATTCTTCCGCAACGACGCACTCGATGCGAACAACTTCTTTAACAACAGCGCGGGTGTCGCCGCGCCAGAACTGCGCCAGAATATCTACGGCTTCAATATCGGGGGCCCGGTATTCATTCCGAAGCTGTACAACAAGGATCGGGATAAGACCTTCTTCTTCTACAACATGGAATGGCGCAAGATCGTCCAGGGTAGTTCTTTGAACCAGCCTGTGCCACTCGCGAGCCAGTACGGCGGCAATTTTGGGAACACCATCCCGGTCCTTGCAAACCTCCACACGCCCTGCGTGAATCAGGTTGCGCCGTCCCTAGCGGCCAAATTCGCGCAAGCGAAGGTTCCATTGAGCTCCTGTGATGGATCGGCCAATCAATACCAGGCGTTCCCGGGCAACACGATCCCCGCATCACTGCTTGATCCAAATGCGCAAGCTTTGCTGGGTGCCGGCATCTTTCCGGCGCAAACGATTTCTACGACCGGCGCTAACGGTATAACAACGGGCAACTTCGTCGGCGGCGACAACCAGCCGACGGACGTACGAGAAGAAATCGTGCGCGTGGATCATCACTTCAATGACAAGATCTGGCTATTCGGCCACTGGGTCGACGAAGCCATCAGTCAGACGTATGGAACCTCGCAGTGGAACAGCGATAACGTCCCCACAAGCCGTGACGTTTTCGGTAATCCCTCTTACAGCGGCGTCGTTCACTTGACGGATTCGATCACGCCCACGCTGTTGAATGAAACCGCGTTCAACTACAACGGAAATCGCATCGCCATTGTGCCGCAGGGCGTCGTCACCAGGCCTTCCGGCTTCAGCGTTCCTGAATTGTTCCCGGGAAACAACGGCAGCCGGCCCCCGAGCATCCTGCTAGGCGGCGGTGAGAGCGCTCAATTCGACATCGGAAGCTGGCCATGGCACAACAAAGCCGACGATTACCAGATCCGCGATGACATTTCCTGGACACGCGGCAATCACCAATTCAAGTTCGGCGGAAGCTGGATGCTCTATAAGAAAGTTCAGGACCTGTTTGGTAACACGCAGGGAAGCTTTAACTTCAACGGGAACTACACCGGGAACGGCTTTGCCGATTTTCTGCTTGGTTATGCCAACACCTACTCGGAACTCGCTATTCAGGATGCGGGCCGCTGGGACAGCCAGTCGTACGCCGCCTACGTGCAAGATACCTGGAAAGTGACCCCTCGTTTGACCCTGAACCTGGGTCTCCGATGGGATGGCATTCCTCACACCTACGAAGAAAACAATCGCCAGTCCAACTTCTACCCGAACCTGTATAATCCCGCGGACGCGGCCGTCGTGAACGCAAACGGCACGATTGCCCCCGGCAGCCCCGGCCTCGGCCAAAGCCCGAATCCAATCCTGAACGGGTATCCACTATACCTCAACGGAATTGGCCTCGCGGGTAAGAATGGGATTCCGGCCGGACTGGTGAAGAACGATTGGGCGCTCTTCGCACCGCGCGTCGGTTTCGCCTACGATCTGACCGGAGCTGGAAAATCGGTTATACGCGGCGGCTTCGGGATCATGTATGAACGCATCCAGGGTAACGACGTGTACAACGCCGGACCGAACGTTCCGTTCACATTAACCTCATCGCTCAGCAACGTGTTCCTTTCGAGCCCGACGACGAGCATCTCTACCGGCACGGCGGCGACGGCTCCGATTACTGCGCCAGCCATCACAGGCTTGGCATACTCCGACTACAAGAATCCGGCGAGCTACCAGTACAGCCTGGGCATCCAGCAGCAGTTGAGCTCCTCTTCGGTTCTGTCGATCACGTATGTGGGAAATCAAAACCGGCATCAGAACGATTACCGCAACATCAATCTGCCTGCGAATAACCCGACGGTTCTCGCGGGTATTGCAAAAGGATTGCCGGGTTACAACTACAACACTCTGGTTCCCTATCTCGGCTACGGAGAGATCAACGTTTCCGAAGACGCCGAGAACTCGGAGTACAACGGACTGCAGATTGCGTTCAACTCTCAACTCCGGAGGGATCTCACGCTGCAAGTCGCGTACACCTGGTCTCGCGCGCTCGATCCGGCAACCGGGAACGGCGGTGTGGGGGATCTGTCGAACGTGTCAGACCCGTACAACCGCGGCTACGACTGGGGCCCGAGCGGTCTCGATCGCAATCAGATCGCGGTCGTCAACTTTATCTACAACCTGCCCGTGTTCTCGCACACGAACAATCTGCTCCTGAAGTCGACGCTTGGCGGTTGGCAGATCTCTGCCGTCGGCACGATGGAGAGCGGTTTGGCTCTCACAGTAACCGAAGGTGGTACGTTCGGCGGCAACGGCATCCCCGGCGCTACGAACCGTCCCGATGTCGTTCAGCCCTTAAGCTACGGGCACAGCGTCGGCCAATGGTTCAACCCTGCAACGTTCGTCGCGGCAGCGCCCGGCACTTGGGGTGACGCGGGTAAGGGCATCGTACGCGGCCCTGGCCGTGACAACTGGGACATTTCGCTGTTCAAGCAGTTTGTGTTCAGCGAATCCGGTCAGCGCAGCCTTGAACTTCGCTTCGAATCGTTCAATACGTTCAACCACACGCAATTCAATAACGTGGACACCACGCTCTCCGACGGCAACTTCGGCCAGGTGACGAGCGTTTGGGATCCACGCGTTCTGCAGATCGCCGCGAAGCTTCACTTCTAGGCGGATTGCTTCAATCGGGAATGGGCCTGCCAGCTCCGCTGGTGGGCCCTTTCCTATTTAGGGCCGCTCACTTCCATCAGTGGGCCTGCTTTTTGTTCCTCATGCAGCTTCGCCACTGCGGCGAACTCCGCAGCGGCATCTTTTTCCCGGCCGGTCTCACGATACAAACGGGCGAGGCGGTAATGTGCGGCATAGCGTTTCGGGTCGAGCCGGATTGCGGCCTTGAACTGATCGATTGCCTGTTGCACCTTCTTCTGATCGGCATAGATTTCACCCAAGTCGACGTGCGCAATTGCGAGACGCGGATCCGTTTGCAAAGCACGCTCCAGGTCTGCCTGCGCCTGCTTCGCGTCCCCGTTCTTCAAAAGGATGTCGGCGAGGTAAGCCCGCCCTTTCGGCTCGTTCGGTTCGAAATTCAGTTCCTGCCGAAACTGCGCTTCCGCTTCCGGATAGCGCTTCTCTTTCCAGAACAGATAGGCGAGACCGAATCGGGCTTCAGGATTATTGCCGTCACTTTTCACGGCGGCCTGAAACTCAGCAATCGCTTCCGGCGTGCGGTCATCGGCATCGTAGGCCTCCCCCAGCAGCATGTGAACCTGCACTGAATCAGGGTCGCGCGTCAAGAGGTCACGGAAGATCGCCTTGGAGTTGTCGTATTGGCCCGACCACAGATAACATTTCGCCAATAAGAACAGCAGCTCGGCATTATCCGGGTGAGCCTTCGCAATCGGCTCGAGCCCACTGGCCGCCTCCTTATACCGGCCCAAGCCAAAGTAACTCATCGCGATCAACGTTTGGGTACGATCGCCCGGCGCGCGCGCCTGTTCCTTCTGGAAAGCGTTCAGTGCCTCCGGGAACTTGCCGGATTTGAAGTACGCCAGGCCCAGATCGAGATAGATGCCCGGTAGGGCCGGATCGATTTCGAGCGCACGGCGGTAATGCTGGATAGCCGCAGCGAAGTGCTGTTCACGCGCCTGCTCGACCCCGAGGTTCGCTTCGGCCATGGCCTTCGGGTTCGATTCCTGTGCCCCATATGCCGAGAGAAGCGCAGTCAGGAAAAGTGGGAAAAGCTTCCGCATCGAAGTTTCATCGTCGCAAATGAACAACTACGAGCGGTTCGTTCCGATAACATGCATTGCATGCGGCTGCCAGTTATTTGCCTCATCGCGATTGGGCTCTTACCGGGACACCTTCGCGCGGGAGACACGCGCGCGCAAAACGAACGGGCGGTTCGAAACGTTGTGGCCGAGTACATGAGTGCGCGCAACCGCAAAGATGCCGAAGCCGTGCGGAAGTTATTCACCCCGGATGCGGATCAACTGGTTTCGACCGGCGAATGGAGGAAGGGGCTGGAGGACTTAGTACGCGGAACTTCCGCCAGCTCGCGTAACGAGGCGGGTAACAGTTCAATCACAATTGAACAGATCCGCTTCGTGGATCCCAAGGTGGCGATTGTCGATGGCCGGTATCGGACGACTTCAGGGAATGGCAGCGTTCGCGATATGTGGACCACGATCATTCTCAAATCGGTTGATCAGACCTGGCGTATTACCGCAATCCGCAACATGCTGCCGGCTCGGGGTCCGGCTCACTAGGATTGATTGATCGGCCAAAGGGGAGCGGGCGGTTTCGCCCGTGCTCCCATCGCGGGCCGCCCTGCCTGAGGCTTTTTCGGGCACCCTCGATCGTACTCGTGGCGCGTAGTTTTGGTCACAGATTCCAAATAAAATTTTCGGGCGCCCCTTCCCGCCAGCAAACCTCATTTTTTCTTAGACTTGGCGCTCCATCGGCAGGACTAACCGCAGCCGCCTCCGTTCCAGTTCGGTCTAAGCCAGACCCTAGACTCATGGCGAAAGAAACGTCGTCTTCAGCAGCCGAATCGTGCCGCGGAGACAGCTCTAAGGAAGGCAGATGCGATCTTATACTCTTACCGGGCGTACCCGGCGTCCAATACCTGCCGGAAGATACTGACGGATTGCGGGCGCCTGAGCGACCTTCTCATCGGTCAACCAGAAGCCATCGAGACGATTCTTCCGTACGTCAACATGCATCAGGCCGGGCTTATCGCCTGAGGGACGCCCTGTTGGCGTAGTTTGTTGTGGGCCCAACGGGTACGGGAAAAACGCGAACGGTCGAAGCGTTGGCCGAAGTGTTGCACGGCAGCAGCAAGAATCTGTCTGAAGGTTGACTGCGGTGAATTCCAGATGGAGCACGAGGTCGCCAAACTCATCGGCGCGCCTCCGGGCTATCTCGGCCATCGGGAAACGCAGCCGATGCTGAATCAGGCGAAGATCAATGGCGTCGCGAGCGAGAACTCGGACATTTCGATCATCCTGTTTGACGAGATTGAGAAGGCCGCGCCGTCCATGTCTCGACTTGCTGCTCGGAATCCTCGACAAAGCGACGCTACGGCTGGGCGACAATACAACCGTCAACTTCGAAAACTGCCTCATCTTCCTGACGAGCAATCTCGGCGCTAAGGCAATGCAAAAAGCCAACAAGCCGGATTTCGGCTTTGAAGCCATGTTGCCGCCACGAAGCTCCGCGTAGATAACATCGAAGGCCAATAGTATCGGAATGACGGCGTTGCGCCAGAAATTTTCGCCCGAATTTGTGAACCGCATCGATTCGGTGATCACTTACAAGCCTCTCGATCGCGAAGCGTGCAGCGTGATCCTCGATCAGATCTTCGCGGCTTTGCACGTCTGATTCAATCATCGTCTGGGGAGCGTTGCTTCCGATTCAATGTACTGTGGCGGGCGCGGAATCTGTTGCTCGATCGGGGACCAGCGTGGAGTACGGCGCGCGCGAATTGAAACGCACAGTACAGCGGAATTTCGTTCAGCCGGTCGCGGCGCTCGTGGCGCAAGGCCAGATTCCCGCCGGCAGCACAGTGATCCTCGACGCGAAAGGCGGCGAGTTCAACCTGCTGCTGCGGCAATAACCGGCAGGACACTCAATTCATCCAGTGCCAGCGGAGACGGCCCGAGATGCGGCGCCTTGTCTCCCTCGGCTCTGCGACTGAACCTCGAGCGATCCCTCCCTGTGTTAACGTCGGACCACAGGAGCCGGCCCACAAGCGGACCGTAGCTCCGGCAGCCTTACCCTGTTACGCTCCTTTTCTTACCGTCGACCGTAGGAGCTGAACGTCTGGCCGTTGCGCGCCGGTGCGGTGGCGGAAGCATGTCCGCTGGCGCACTCGCCGCAGCCCAGTCTGCTCCACCATCGAGCACGCTCAAGGTCGGCGATCAAAGCACCCGATTTCACTCTCCCCTCCACTGACGGCGGCAAAGTGCATCTGGCAGATCTGATCGGTAAGAGCACCATCGTGCTTGCGTTCTTTCCCGCCGCGTTCACCGGTGGTTGAACGGCCGAAATGAAAGCGTACCAGGCTGGTATGCAAAAGTTCCAAGCAGACGGCGCGAAGGTGTTCGGCATTAGCACAGATAACCTACCTTCACAAAAAGCGTTTGCGGAACAACTCGGTCTATCTTTCCCCCTCCTTAGTGACTTCTTAGATCGCAAGGTTTCCCAGGAATATGGAGTGTACATCCCGCAGGCTGGCATCGCGGGCCGGGTTACTTTCGTGATTGGACCAGGACGGCAAGATCGACAGCATCGAATCAGGAGGTGATGCGCTGAAGCTGCTGCATACCCCGGACGCTTGCAGCCGGTTGGCTCATCGGAAGACCGGATGAGGTAACTTTTTTGCGAATCGCATGCGCCTTTCGCAACTTGAGGATTCGGTTCGTTTTTCTCTTTTTTCTGCTGGCTGCGGCTGGTCTCGCCCAGAGTGGGTTCGTTCGCTCAGGCAGCCAGCCGGTTCCCGGCGCTACGGTCACCGCTACACAGGGAGCGACCCAGTCTCGACGGTGACCGATGAGGATGGTCATTACGGGTTTCCTCTCCTCGCCCCGGGCGTATGGAACGTATCCGTCGAAATGTGGGGTTTCGATCCCGCCTCTCAGCCAGGTGAACTTCGCCGGCGTGCAGGCACCCGTCAATTTCGAACTGAAGCTGCGCGAATCTCCCATGCTGCAACGCTGGCAGCAGGCGCAGGGCAGCAGCGGCAGCTACAGCAGGGCTCAAGCGCAGCAGGCTCTCACAGCCGTCGATCAGGCGCTCGAGACCCCGCAGGCAGGGCCTAGCTCGACAGGGCAGCAAAATAATTCCGACACACTTCTTCTCGCCGGAAGCCTGAGCCCCGGGTTGCAATCGGGACGCCAGGCGGACTCCGGACCCGATATGCGGTTTGCAGCGGGTGGACCTGGTGGCGGCGATATTACGAGTGATAACGGACCCGGTTTTGGCGGTGGGCTCTGGTTTTGGCGGTGGACCGGGCGGCGGATTCGGTGGAGGAGGTTTCGGCGGGACGCGGCGGCGGACCAGGAGGGGGACGCGGGCAGTGGCGTCCCGGCAATCGGCCCGGCCCCGGAGCGGCCTTTGGTAACCGGGTGCAGCGGCGGCAGCAGATTCACGGAATGGCTTCGTTCACACTGATGAACTCGGCCGTGAACGCAAAGCCGTTCTCATTGAATGGTCTCGACATTCCGCAGGCTGCCTACGCGCAGAGCCGATTCAGTCTGATCGTCGGCGGTCCGCTGGTGATCCCGAAGCTGGTCAAGGATCCGAAGACGCAGTTCTTCATCACCTATTTCGGGACCCGCGCGCGCACACCTGAACTGTTCGCGGAAACGGTCCCCACGGCTGCGGAAAGAGAGGGTGACTTCTCCCAGGCCGTTCAGTCGCTTGGAACGTCCAATACAGCGGTGCCGATTGCAATCTTTGATCCGGCAACACGCCAGCAGTTTCCCGGCAATCGCATTCCGCAGAACCTGCTGAATCCGATAGCAGCCGGCCTGCTCAACTTCTATCCATTGCCGAACCAACCCGGTCTCGCGAACAATTACCAATTCGAGACCGCGCAAGCCACAAATTCGGATAATCTCGGTGTTCGCATCCAGCGGAATGTGACCCAGAAGGACCGCTTGGCTTTGAATTTTCAATTTCAGGATCGCAGCGGCACGCAGGCCCAGCCGTTCGGCTATTCGGACAAGACGAGCGGCTACGGCCTGAACAGCCAATTGCAATGGACACGGAATTTGGCGCCTACGGCTATTAGCACCGCCACTTTCGTCTTCAATCGAAATCGTACAGAACTGACACCCTTTTTCGAGAACCTGCCGGATGTCGCCACTCAGCTCGGTATCCCCGGCACGGCGAACAAGTCCGGTAGACAACGGACCTCCTACTCTGAACTTCACCAACTTCGGTTCGCTCAACGACGGAGTAGCATCGCTCACGCGCAACCAGAAAGAGGGCGCAACGGAAGGCGTTTCCCTCCTGCATGGACAACACACCATCACGCTCGGATTCAGTTTCACCCGCGCCGATTTGTCCACCGTGACTGACCCGAATGGCCGCGGCACGTTCAGTTTCACCGGAATAGAAACAAGTCAATTAACTTCGAGTAGCCAACCCGTAACAGGAACCGGTTACGACTTGGCAGATTTCCTGCTCGGTTTGCCGCAATCGAGCTCCATCCGTTACGGTGATTCGGCCAACTACTTCTACGAAAACCAATACGCGGCCTATGCCCAAGATGAGTGGAAAATCCGCTCCGATCTGACGTTGACTGGCGGGCTTCGCTACGAATACTTCACTCCATTGGCAGAGAAGTATGGCCACATGGCGAACCTCGACATCGCGCCGGGTTACAGCAATGTCGCTGTCGTGCTGCCTAATGAGGCCGGTTTGTATACCGGATACTTCCCAAGCGGGGTCATCCGTCCCGACCGGAACAACTTTGCACCTCGCGTTGCGCTGGCGTGGAAAGTTCCATCCAAGAAATCCACCATCGTCCGGGCTGGGTATGGCATTTACTACAACGAGCAGGCCTACATCAACCTGGCGGAACAACTCGCCCAGCAGCCGCCGTTTGCGGTCTCGAATGCAGTGAATACGAGCATTAGCGATCCGCTCACTTTGGACAAAGGCTTTCTTACCACGACGACGAACCAGGTGACGAATACTTTTGCCGTCGCCAAGGACTATCGCACGCCTTACGCGCAGAGCTTCAACGCGAACATCCAGCGCGATATCGCAAACGGGACATTCATTGAGATCGGGTATCAGGGCACGAAGGGAACACGCCTGGATGTGCGGACGCTTCCCAATCAGCCGGTTCCGGGCAGCAGAGGTCTTCTGCTGCAGCAAAATCAGCTCGGCGAGGCAGTCGGTTTCACCTACGATCAATCGATCGGTGACAGCACGTTCAACGCTCTTCAGGCCCGCCTCGTCCGGCGCTTCAATCATGGGCTGTCGATCACCGCGTTTTATCAGTTTGCGAAATCGATTGACGATTCATCGACCTTCGGCGGCGCGGGCAACACGGTGGCGCAAAACTGGCTTGATCTTACAGCCGAACGCGGCCTTTCCAGTTTCGATGTGCGGCATGAGTTCCAAACCAACCTCGTCTGGACATCGCCTGCGGGGTCGAGCCGCTCACGAATCAGCGCCGACAGCTTCGCCGGACGCTTGCTGAAGGATTGGCAGATCAGCGGCTCCATCACGGCGCAGACGGGCAATCCGCTGACCGCGCGCGTGCTCGGCAACACGGCCCAGCTCGCTCAGACGGGCGGCACGGGCAGCGAGCGCGCTGATGCGACGGGCGAGCCGATAGAAAGCGGATCTGGTTTCTTCAACTTGAATGCGTTCACCGTGGTGCCTGCGGGACAATACGGGAACGCCGGGCGCAACACAATCCCTGGACCGGGCACGTTCGCCTTGAACACGGCGCTAGCGCGTTCCTTCACCTTTGCAGAACGCCGCCGGCTCGAGTTCCGGGTTGAATCGAACAACGTGCTGAACCATGTCAATTACACGAGCCTCTACACGGTTGTCAACGCCGTGAATTATGGTCTGCCGAGCGCCGCCGGTCAAATGCGCACGCTCGACGCGGTTGTGAGGTTCCGGTTTTGAAGAAGTATCTAGCGTGCTCTGGTTAGCTGGCTGGTGGCAATTCCTGGCCGGATGGTCGCAGCAGAAGACGCCCACGTTCTCTCTGACCACAAACGTCGTCGTGGTGAACGTGACAGTAACGGACCGCAACGGAAAGCCGATCGAGAACTGACGGCAAGAAGACTTCGAGCTGTACGAAGACGGCAAGTTGCAGAAGCTGCAGTCGGTCGATTTTCAACACTTGAAGGACGAAGCCCTACCGTCGATCGAGCGGGAACTGCAGCAACGCGATCAAGGGCCAAGAGGCTATACGCCTCCGTCGGCGAAACAGCAAAGTGATCTTAAAAGCAAATTCCAGGACCGCCGCCTGATGGTGCTGCTGTTCGATTTCTCCTCGATGGAACCGGCCGAGCAGATCCGCGCCAAACAGGCGGCCATCAAGTTTCTGACGACGCAGATGACTGCGAGCGATAGCGTCGCCATCATGGCGTACGGAGTCAAACTGACGACCGTACAAGACTTTACATCGGACCGCGACGCATTGCTTTCGGCTATCAACGCTTTCGCATCGGTGATTCCAGTGAAAACGCGAGTGTCGCGGATACGGGCGCCGATTCGCAAGATCAAAGCGGTACATTCGTCGCCGATGAGACCGAGTTCAACATCTTCAACGCCGATCTGAAACTGGCGGCCCTCGAAGATGCCGCGCGCACACTTGGCCAATATCCGGAAAAGAAGGCGCTGATCTATATCTCAAGCGGCATTCAGAAGAGCGGCGTTGACAATCAGTCGCAACTGACCGCCACCATCAACACCGCCGTGAGAGCAAACGTCGCGTTTTACCCGATCGACGCGCGCGGACTGACCGCTTTCGTGCCGGGCGGCGATGTCACGCAGCAGGGAGCCGCGGCAACGGCTTGTATAACGGATCGGGTCAGCGCTCCCAGCGCGAGAACTTCAACAACTCACAGGAGACGCTCGCTTCGCTTGCGATCGATACAGGCGGGAAGGCGCTGCTCGATTCGAACGACCTGACAGAAGGTATACGGCAGGTCCAGGAAGACTTCTCGAGTTATTACGTACTGACCTACGTCAGCAGGAACACGGCGCAAGACGGAGTATCGGCGCATTCAGGTGAAGCTGGTCGCGCGAGACAGGATCTTGCGGGCCAAGCTCGACTACCGGCCCGGATACTATGGTCCGACAACGTTTGGGCACATGAACGACTCCGATAAAGAAGTCGCAGCTTTCGCAGGCACTCAATTCCGAGAACCCGGTCACGGACCTTCCGATTACCGTCGAAATCGATCATTTCCGGCTTGGAGAAAGACAAATACTTCGTACCGATCTGCGGTCAAGATTCCGGGCTCTGTCGCTCGTGTTTCAGGGCAAGGGAGCGAAACAGGGAACCGAGCTGGATTTCATCGCGGAGGTGCTCGATACGCGCAGCCGGATCGCAGCGACGGTGAGAGATGAGATTCCGTTGAAGCTGAGCCGCGACGCCGCGGGACAAAGTATCGCAAAAGAGCATTCAATACGACACCGGCGTAACACTGACGCCCGGTGCTTACAAGCTGCGATTTGTTGCGCGCGAGAATGGCGAGGGCAAAGTGGGGACATTCGAAAGGTCCGTTCACGATTCCCGATCTGACGCTGATAAAACCCTCCGCATCAGTTCGCTCGTCGTGAGCAACCAGCGGGAGCCGGTAAGCAATCAGGCCGCTGGCGTGAAGAACGATAAAAAGCTCATGGCGCTGAATCCGCTCATTGCGGACGGCCAGAAGCTAGTCCCGAACGTGACGAAGGTCTTCCATCCGGGGGGACACGATGCTGGCGTATCTCGAAGTGTACGATCCCGTCATTCCGGACGGCATGCCCGAGAACTTCCGCGGCGCTACCGTGCAGGCGCGCATGACGCTTTATCAGAAGGGGAAGAAGGTGTTTGAAAGCCAGCCGGTTCGCGCCGGAAAACCGCTCGCCTCGCGGCCATCGACGCTGCCGGTGTGGATCAACGCCCCGCTGAAGACGCTCACGCCAGGCAAGTACGAATGTCAGGTGACGGTGATCGACCAGTTTGGGCGCAAGTTCGCGTTTCAACGCACGGTAGTGGCGATACTTGCGAGTCCGGCCGCGTCGTAGCTGCCGGTCAGATCTTTTCTGCGATCGATTTCGCCTGCACGAATTGAAGCAGATAATCGGGGCCGCCCGCTTTCGAATCGGTTCCGGACATATTGAATCCGCCGAACGGGTGCGCACCGACCATGGCGCCGGTACACTTGCGATTCAGGTACAGGTTGCCCACGAAAAACTCCCGTTTAGCGCGCGCAATCTTTTCTGGATTCTTCGTGAACACCGCGCCCGTCAAACCGTACTCCGAGTCGTTCGCGAGCCGCAGCGCGTCGTCGAAGTCCTTGGCTTTGGCCACGGCAAGCACCGGCCCGAAGATTTCTTCCTGGAAGATGCGGGCTTTCGATTCCACATCGGCGATGATGGTCGGCGCGATGAAGTGACCATCGCCGGGCGCCGCACCGCCTCCCGTAATTAATCGCCCTTCCTTCTTGCCGACTTCGATGTAATCGATGATGCTGCGTTTGGCGCGTTCGCTGATCACCGGGCCCATGTAGTTCGCCGGATCTTCCGGCGCACCAACTGTTAGCCTCTCCGTTTTTTCTTCAGCTTGTCCAGGAACTCGTCATAGACCGCTTCGTCCACAATCGCTCGCGAACACGCCGAGCACTTCTGCCCCTGATAGCCGAACGCCGAATACAGCACACCCATCACGGCCTGTTCCAGATCGGACTCACGATCCACGACGATCGCATCTTTGCCGCCCATTTCGGCAACAACCCGCTTGATCCACCTCTGGCCCTTGGGGGTCTTCGCAGCGAGTTCGTTGATGTGCAGGCCAACTTCGCGCGATCCGGTGAAGGAGACAAAGCGTGTCTTGGGATGGGACACGAGGACATCGCCGATGGCGCCGCCGCTTCCGGTCAGTAGTGAAAAACTCTCCGCAGGAAAACCAGCTTCGAGCAACACCTCGGCGAATTTCGCCGCAATGGTCGGCGTCTCGCTGGACGGCTTCAGCACAACGGTGTTCCCGGTGACGAGAGCCGCGGTCGTCATCCCGACCATAATGGCGAGCGGGAAGTTCCACGGGGGAATCACCACGCCCACGCCGAGCGGGATGTACACCATTTCGTCGCGCTCGCCGGAGAGCTGAACGACTGGTTGAGGACTCGCGAGTTTCAGTGCGTGCCGCGCGTAGTATTCGCAGAAATCGATGGCCTCGGAAACGTCAGCTTCGGCTTCCGCCCACGTTTTACCCGACTCAAAGACCAGCCATGCGTCGAACTCATATTTCCGCTTGCGAAAGATGTCGGCGAGCCGGAACAATGCATCCGCTCTGTCGTGCATTGCGCGCCCAGACCACTGCGGAAAATACGACCAGGCTGCTTCGACGGCGTCGAGCGCGTCCTGCTCACTGCCTTTCTGGTGAATTCCCACGACTTCCTGGGCGCGCGCGGGATTTGTCGAAATCAGCTTGTCTTGCCGGGTGCGCCGCTCACCAGCAATCAGCAAATCGTATTCACGGCCCATCTCCGCCCGCACTTTCGCGAGCGCCTGACGCATCGGTTCGGCGTTATCCGGTCGACTGAAATCGGTATATGGTTCGTTCTCAAAGGGCGCGCGATCGCTCATGCTTGGTATTGGATGCGCGCTTAGATGACGTCGTTGATCTTCTTTTCAGCGATGTTACGGCCGCGTTCGAACAAATCGGCCGCTTCTTCGGCGATGTCACGCCCGCGTTCGTACAACTCGCGGCCCCGTTTAAGGATCTCCTGACTCGACTCGGTCACAGCCTTCGTGCTGCGCCGGGCATTCTTCACCAAGCGGCGGCGCGTGTGCTCGCCCGATTCGGGAGCAAGTAGCAAGGCGGCTATCGCGCCCACGAGCGCTCCGCCTGGCAAACCAAAGTAACGTATTGCGGTTTTGACTTTCCAAGTCGTGACCTCCGCTTTTATTCTATGCTTGCGGTCGCCGATAGGCCTAGGAGATATCCTCGGCCGCCGTGGCCGCGCTCCGGCGATCCCGCTTTTCTTGATCGTCTTTGCAGTAAGGCGTCCACGGGACCGCTGCAAGCCGAGCTTCTTCGATTTCGCGTCCGCAGGCGATGCACCGTCCAAAGGTACCGTCTTCGATGCGCTGCAACGCCATCCGGACCTCCTGCAACGTGTCGCTCAACCGGCTGGTCTCTTCAAAGGCGGTCTCCTGCCCTTCCGCTGTCGTGACCGCATCGATGGGATCCTCCACCTCCGCCGATCGGGCTTCTACGCCATTCGATCGCTGCCGGATGATCGCCTCTTCTAGCTCCCGCGCCCGGTTCGTCAGAATCTGCTTGTACTGTTCCGTGTTAGCCATATCTGATGCTGAATTGTAGACACGCGCAGGCAAAAAAAATAGCCGGGACTTCACGAAGGAAGCCCCGGTGAACAGGAGTAAGTGTGAGAATTGCCGGGTTGCGTGTTACTGATCGCCGCCGATTTGAACCGGGGTACCGTCGGTCTGCTCCGTTGCTGCGCCCCAGGCTCCCGATTCAGCATTGGAGGTTTTGCCGCCCCAGGCCGCTGACTGGCTCCACAGGCTGCTCTGTGCGCTGTTCGTCGAACTCGCGAACAATCCGCTCGCACCCCACGCCGCCGATGCGCCCCAGGCCGCCGAGGAACCGCCTACCAAACTCTTATCCGAGGCAATTAAAGAGGCGCCCCAGGCCGCACTGCTGCCGGATGTCTTTCCACCCCACGCGGCCGAATTGGCCCACGCCGAACCCGAGTCGAATCCGACTACAACTTTTGAGGACGAACCGCTGAACGAGGCCGTTGGCGAGAGAGAATTCCCAGTGTAAGCGTTCGTGTCCGCCAGAGCAGCGGCCACATCGAGATAGCCCGCACCTACCGTGAATGCGTCGTAATAACTCAAGAATGTCTGGCCGGTGACAGCATCTACCGCCGTACTGTGCGCTGGGAAGGTCTTATACGCGTTGCGCATCAGCAGGATTTTTACCTGATCATTCGTCAGATTCGGATTGTGCTGCAACAGCAGCGCCGCCGCGCCGGTGACCACGCCCGCCGCCATGCTGGTTCCGCTCAGCATGTAGTACTGAGTCGAGTTCGCGCTGCTGGCTGACGGATTGTAATACTTCTGCGAGATCAGGTTGCCGGGGTACTGAGTGGGCAGCGTGGCTGAAATTTGCGGCAGCAACGACACGATCTTATTGCCCGGCGCCACGATATCCGGCTTGACGATGTGATCGATCAGCGATGGCCCTTTCGAACTGTAGCTCGCGATGGTGTCGTCCGTCCGGGTATACGTGCCATTGGTTTTCATCGCGCCTACGGTGATGGCGTATGGATCGTTTCCGGGTGAATTGATGGTTCCGTATCCCTGATTGCCGAGCGAGTTGTCCCGTCCGTCGTTTCCGGCCGATACCACCACGACGATGCCGGCTTTCCAGGCCGCTTCCACCGCCTGACAGAGTGGGTCCTGTTTATAGCTCTCAAACACTGGACGCCCCAGCGACAGGTTGATCACGCGAATGTTGTACATCGTTTTGTCGTTGATGGCAGTGTCGATGGCGCTGATCACGGAACTGTCGGTTCCCTGCCCGTTTGCATCCAGAACTCGGAAGTTGATGAGGTTAACTCCCGGCGCCATCCCCTTGAATACGTGCGTACAGGTCGAGCAAGTCTGCCCGCTGCTCGAGATGATTCCGGCGATGTGCTCACCGTGGCCGTAATGGTCGTTGGCATCACCGCCACTGGCCAGGAAGTTCTGGCTGTACACCGTTCGGGTTCCGGTTGTATTGCTGATGTCCGAGCTAAATCCGACACCGCTATCGATCAAAACGACGCCGATGCCCACACCATTCAGAGTCGGATACTGGCTCCATACGGCAGGCATATTTACAGCCGCCGTCGCATAGTCGAGCTTGGAGCTGATGGGATGGTCCACGGAGACGTGTATCACCGAGTCGTCGCTTTCGAGGTCCGCCAATACCGCTGCGGGAATCGTATAAGCGGCGCTTGCCATGGACGTGAACGTATGCGTGTGATGGCCGCCGCGGGCGAGCACTCTGCGGTGATGTGCTTCCGTCGGAACCTCGCGGAACTGGATGATAACGTCGACGTTTGCCTCCGGATCTACGTTCTGAAGTTCATCGGCTGCTTTGCGATATCCGTGCGACTGGGCAAAAGCCAGGCTCGCACTCAAGATTGTCAATAAAAACAGGTGGCGTATTTTCAAGCTGTACTCCCGGTACTGCCGCCAACTGCCCCAAACTTGTGGAACCGTGCTGGCGTCTCAGATTCCATATCGAGCGCAGAATGAGAAAACTTTAGAGCCGGTTCGAACTTAATCCGTACTTCCGGTAAGGAGAAGTCCTAATCCAAGAGAGAAACCGCACTACGGCGCCACATCGGTCTCCGGGTTTTTGTGCGTGCGCTGCACGTCACTCCATCGTTTCAGCAACTCACGCCACTGTTCTTCGGTGAGCACGCCGCGAATCTCCACGCTCATCGAGGTGACTAAGCGCGTACTCTCGGCCCGGGCTTGCGCTAAGCGTTCGATCGCCGGTTTGGCCTGCGCCAGATTTACAGTGGGTTCGTTCAGCAGATCGCGCACATCCGCCTGCGCTTTTTGCGCATTATTTCGCGCGTCAAAGAGCTGGTTGCGGTATTTCCGGATGATCTGGCGGATCTTTTCGCGCTGTGCCGGGCTCACGAGGTCCGACATAACCGGACTCGTCCACCAGGGCATTGTCGCGGTATCTTGTGGGGCCGCGTACGCCACCAGGCAGAATCCCATGAGCAGGGTCAGAATAAATCGTCGCATCATTCGGAAAACAGCGCCGTTATTGGTTGAGTGGGCGGAGGTGTCGAATCGTTTGCGAATTGATTCACCTCCGCCGCAAGCTGCGAATCGGATATGGATGGCTGCCGGTCCTGCGTATAGTGCTGCTCTACCAAGACCACGCCCGCGATCAGCGCGGTAGCCAGACTGCCAGCAGTCACCCAACGCTGCATGGCGAACAGCCAGCCCGCGCGTTGCTGCCGGTCGATGCGGGCGTAAATGCTCCGCCGCTGGGCGGCCAAAAACTCGAAATTGACCTCCTCGCCGGCCGGATACTGTTCTTCAAACAAGGCTCTCTGCGCCCGCAGATGGCCGGCGTGCTCGCGGCAGGATGCACATTCGGCCATGTGCTGACTCACCCGACCGTCCTCTTCTGCATACAGCCAGGCGAGGACTTCGTTTTCGTCCAGGTGCTCTGTGTTCAGTTTGCCTGTCATAGTTACCTCCGCGCTCCCGCGGAATACAGGTCCTTTAATTCCTCTCTGAGCTTCCCAATCGCACGAAACAGGTGCGCCTTCACCGTTCCAGAATCCAGTTTAAGCGTCGCGGCGATGTCCTCCAACGCCAGATTTTCGTAATGCCGCAACAGAAAGACGGCGCGCTGCCGGGCAGATAATCTGCCTAGCGCCGCTTCGAGTTTTGCCTGGATCTCCTTGGCGAACAACTGCCGCTCGGCATCCGGCGCCCGTCCCGGAGTCATATCGAGAATGATCCGCTCGTCTTCCGCGGCTGGTCGGCGCCGCCATAGCATCCACGACTTCGATCGCAGGCGATCGAGGCAGGTATTCACGGCGATTCGCGTCACCCATCGGTCGGGATGATCCAATTCCTCGGCCAGCGCATTTTCCCTTTGTAAGGCCTGATAGGCCTTCAGAAAAACATCCTGGGTAGCCGAATCGGCTTCATCGGCATCCTGCAGCATCCGCCGGCAAAGCAGAAAAACACGCCTCTGCTCGGACGCCATCCACGCGCCGAAGTCGCTCACCGTGGCTGACGCGCGGGCCTCCTCGCGAAGCCGGTCCGCCATCACCGCAATCATACGACCCTTACGACGGAGAAACCGCCGAATGGTTTACACCCCGTACAATAGTGAGTGGAAATGGCATCCTCGAGGCCAGCCCGCGTGTACACGCGGGAAGATCTGATTGCGCAGCGACGGCACTGGAAAGCCGAAGGCAAGACCGTCGTATTTACAAACGGCTGCTACGATATCGTTCACCCCGGTCATATAAGAACACTAGAAGGTGCGCGGTCCCTAGGCGACATTCTGATTTTGGCGCTGAACACAGACGCGAGCGTCCAGCGCATCAAAGGCCCGAGCCGCCCGTTCTTTTCTCAGGAGCAAAGGGCCGAAGTGGCGCGTCATCTCGAGTCGGTCGACGCAGTCGTTTTCTTCGATGAAGACACGCCTCAGGAACTGATTGCCGCCGTTTTGCCGGATGTACTCGTTAAGGGAGCGGACTGGGCGGGCGCCATCGCCGGCAGCGAGGAAGTCGAAGCGGCCGGAGGAAAAATCGTCGCCTTGGCACTGGAGCCCGGCTTCTCGACGACCGACATCGCGCAAAAAATTTTGGCCCGGCAGGCGAGCGTTCCGGATTCCCGGTGATTCATCCGGCTACAAGAGATTTCCTACACTCCGCCGCGCGCCAGCCGGCGTTCCAATCTCTACTGCAACGGCTGACGCGGGGCGAACCTGGGCCGTTCACCGTTTCGGGTCTCGTTCCGGCCGGTAGGGCGCTCTACACGGTGCTGCTGTACCAGGCGACCGAAAAACCGATTCTGCTGCTCACGGACGGCAACAAAGAAGCAGAGGCTCTCAGCGAAGCAATCACTGCTTTCTTCGACCTCTTCTTTGAAGGGCGCGATCTGCCTGCACCGCAGTTGCTGCCTGCCCTGGACGTTTTACCGCACCAGCGACTTTCCCCGCACAGCGAAATATCGGAAGCGCGCGCGAGCGCACTGCTCCGGCTATCGACGCAGCGCGTTCCGGTCACGATCGCGCCTATCGCGGCGGCTCTCCTGCGAACGGAGGACGCAAACTTTTATCGACAACTCGCCGTGAGCGTGCGGGTCGGCGAGGAATTGCCGCTAACGGATCTCATTCAGCACATCGAGAGCGTTGGGTATGAGCGACGCGATCCGGTCGAGATGGTCGGCGAATACTCGCTCCGCGGCGGGATCCTAGATGTGTTTCCGGCGGAAGCCGCGCGTCCGGTGCGCGTCGAGTTCTTCGGCGATGAGATCGAATCGATTCGTCAGTTCGATGTCGAATCCCAACGATCGGTACTCAAGGTCACCTCGGCTACGCTGTTCCCACTAGCCGAGTATCCACGAACACGTTCCCTGCTCCGCCAATTGGCTGAAGCGGCGGAAGAAGCTGACCTGGAATTATCCAACCCCGGAGAGGTATTTCCGGGATGGGAATTTCTGGTGCCTATGGTGCGTCCCCGCACGCGCAACCTATTCACGCTGACGCCGGACGCGAATGTCGTCCTCGCCGAACCCACTTCGATCAAAGCCGCCGCCGAGCGCTTCTGGCATCGTCTGGATCATCCGGACCGGCCGGCGCCAATCGAACCGGAAAAGAACTTTCTGTCCTGGGATGAATTCCAAACCGCTTTGCAGGAACGAACCCACATCCGTTTCGAGGAGCTCGAATTGGGCGCTTCTGAATCGGCTCTGCACATCCCGACCCGCCCATCTCTGACGTTTCAGGGCAACATGCGGGTAGCCGTAGCGGAAGCCCGCAACCTGACGGAATCCGGTACTCGGGTGGCCTTTTTTGGCGCGTCAGCGGGCGAATTGGAACGGCTTGCCGACGTGCTGCAAGAGTACAGCATCCCCTTCCAACTCGGGGTGGAGGCATCGGCCGGCACGCGAGGTTCGCTGGCCGAGCGGGCGTATCACGCAGGCTCGATATCGAGCACACTTCTAGTTAAAGGTGCGCTCCGGCGCGGCGCCGTTTTCCCCGATTCGCAGATTGCGCTGATTGGCTCGGAAGACCTGTTTGAGTCTTCTGAACTGGTTGCGCGCCCGCCTGGCAAATCGCAACTGGCCGCCTTCGCCGCCGATATCGCCGATCTGAAACCGGGCGATTTCGTGGTTCACACAACCCACGGGGTCGGTCAGTTTCTGGGGATTCGGGAGATCGTCCAGGGTGACCAGCGCGGCGATTTTATGGTGCTGGAGTACGCCGCCGAATCGAAGCTTTACGTTCCACTCACCCGGCTCGACCTGGTTACCAAGTACCGCGGCGCGGGGGAAGCCAAACCGCACCTGGACCGGCTCGGCGGCGTGACGTGGGAGAAGACCAAGTCGCGCGTCAAGGCCAAGATGCGCGACATGGCGGACGAGTTGCTTAGGCTGTACGCGCAGCGCCGCATGGCGAAAGGTTTCTCCTTCTCGGCGGACAGCAACTGGCAGCGCGAGTTCGAGGATGCCTTCGAGTATTCGCCCACCAAGGACCAGTCAGAGGCGGTCCGGCAGATCAAGTCGGACATGGAGAGTGACCAGCCGATGGATCGCCTGCTGTGCGGAGATGTCGGATTCGGCAAAACAGAGGTGGCAATGCGCGCGGCTTTCAAAGCGCTGGGGGATGGCAAGCAAGTCGCAGTGCTCGCGCCGACCACGGTTCTGTCGTTCCAGCACTACGAGACGTTCAAGCGGCGATTCGCTTCATTCCCGGTTCGTATCGAGTTGGCCAGCCGGTTCCGCAATCCCAAGGAAATCAAAGCCACGCTGGAGGACACTGCCGCCGGGAAGGTAGACGTGCTGGTCGGCACGCACCGGCTGCTCTCGAAGGACGTGATCTTTCATGATCTCGGGTTGCTCATCGTTGATGAGGAGCAGCGCTTCGGAGTGCGACACAAAGAACGGCTGAAGCAGATCCGGCATAACGTCGATGTCCTGACGATGAGCGCAACGCCTATCCCGCGCACGCTGCACATGTCACTGCTCGGTTTGCGCGACATGTCCGTGATTGAGACGGCTCCCAAGGATCGCCTCTCGATTCATACCGTGGTGGCGCATTACAACCAGGACTTGATCAAGACCGCCATTGAACAGGAACTGGCGCGCAATGGGCAGGTCTATTTCGTACACAACCGTGTAGACACGATCTTCATGCGCGCGGCCTCCATTCAGGAGTTGCTGCCGGACGTTCGCATCGGAGTGGGACACGGGCAGATGGGCGAGGCTGAACTCGAGAGGGTGCTGCTCGGCTTCATGCGCCACGAGTACGACGTCTTTGTTTGCACGACCATCGTCGAGAACGGGCTTGACATTCCGATGGCCAACACGATCGTCATCGAGAATGCGGAACGCTACGGTCTCAGCGAACTATACCAGCTGCGGGGGCGTGTGGGCCGGTCAAACCGGCGCGCCTATGCGTATCTTCTAGTGCCCGCCGACACGCAGTTGAGTGAGGTCGCCCGCAAGCGCCTGGCGGCTCTGAAAGAGTTCAGCGATCTGGGGGCCGGTTTCAAAATCGCGGCGCTCGATCTGGAACTGCGCGGCGCCGGCAACCTGCTCGGGGGTGAACAGCACGGGCACATCGAGGCGGTCGGCTACGACACCTACGTTCGTCTCCTGGAAGAAACGGTCCGGGAACTGAAGGGCGAGGAGGTTCCGCTCGAAATCCACTCGACGCTGAATCTCGGCCTGGATATTCGCATCCCCTCCAGCTATATCGCGGACGAGGCGCAACGGCTGCGATCGTACAAGCGGATCGCCGATATACGCGACCAGGAACAGGCCGCCCGCATTCTCGAGGAACTGGCCGATCGCTATGGCCCGATGCCGGAGGAAGTGCGCAGTCTGGTGAGATTCGCGCTTCTGAAGAGCTTCTGTGAACGAGCGGGTGTGGAATCCGTAGACCGGCGGCAAGGCGTCGCGAACGTTAAGTTCCACCAGCAATCAAAGGTGAATCCGCTGAAGCTGATGGAATTGGTACGGAACACGACGGGGGCGCAGTTTACTCCGGCGGGCGTATTGAAACTGCCGTTGGCGCCACATCCCGATGCGCTGCACCTGCTGGACGAGCTGAGAAAAGCGATCGAATTCCTGACCGATGCGGAAAGCGAGCCGGCCCCCGAGCGGAAACAGCCAGCTCTTGCAAAAAGATAAACCGAAGTACGGCGTCCTGCGTCCTTAATGCTGCACTGTTGCGATAATAAATCTTCAGTATGAAAATGCGGTTCTTGCTTGTGGCTGCGCTATGCACTGGCGCCTTTGCGGCCGATGTACAGGTTGTCGATCAGATCGTGGCCAAGGTGAATGGCGACATCATCGCCCAGGATGAACTGGAGCGCACGGCTCGGGAGATGCGGCAAGATTTGCGGCAGCAAGGTATGTCCGGAGCAGCGCTGGAAGATGAGGTTGCCAAACGGGACAAGGATATTCTGGCGAAGCGGATCGACGAGTTGCTGCTGGTTCAGAAAGCCAAAGAGCTGAACATCAACGTCGACTCGGAAGTCACCAAGTACATGACGAACCTGCAGCGCCAGTCGGGCATTGCCGATCCGGACAAGTTCCACGAATACATCCGTCAAAACGCCGGGATGTCCTACGAGGATTTTCTGGCCGAAGCCAAAAATCACGCAACTAACCCAGGACGTGATACAGCAGGAAGTGGCGCGGCACATCGTTATCACCGACAAGGAAGTCGCCGATTACTACGAAGCGCACAAAAAAGACTTCATTCGCGACGAAAAGGTCTATTTGAGCGAGATTTTGATTTCAACCGAGAATAAGGACGCGGCAGGCGTGGCGGCCGCAGAGAAGAAGGCCAAGCTGCTATCCGACGAAGCATCCAGGGGCGAGCGCTTTTCGGATCTGGCGCGCGACAATTCCGATGCAGCTACTGCTAAATCGGGCGGAGTTCTGGGCGGCTATAAGAAGGGCGACTTGGCGAAGGTGTTCGACGATGCGGTGTGGAACCTGCCGAAGGGCTCCGTCACCAAGCCGATCAAGATACCGGCCGGATGGGAGATCCTCAAAGTCGACGATCACACCAAGGCCGGACTCGAGTCGCTCGAAGAGGCAAAGCCGGAGATCGAAAATGTCCTCTACGGGCCCAAGATGGAACCGAAGGTTCGCGAATATCTGACGGAGTTGCGTAAATCGGCTTTTCTGCAGATCAAGCCCGGTTACGTGGACAGCGAAGCCGCAAGCGGACAGAACACCAAGTGGGAAGACGTGGTCGAATTGAAACCGGAGACAGTGACGAAGGCGCAGGTGGAAGAGCAGAAGCGGCACAAACGGTTTCTCGGAGTGCCGGTGCCGTTCACGTCTACGCCGGTGTCCGGAAAGAGCAGCAGCCGCTAGGTTGATTGATGAAGTCTCCTTACGTAGGCACTCTTGTGCCCAACGAGACCGTGACCGCATTCTTCCTTGTGTTGTCAAAGGAAGTGCGTCAGAAAAAGACGGGTGAACCATACCTCTCGCTCCATCTGGCGGATCGAACCGGTGAGATCGAGGCCAAGATGTGGGACAACGTCGAGGAGGTCATGGAGACCTTCGACCGCGACTCATTTGTCAAGGTCAAGGGCATCATGCAGCCGTACCAGAACCGGTCACAGTTCGTGATCCACAAACTGCGCCGGCTGGAAGACCATGAGGTTGACTTCGAAGATTTCTTTCCATGCTCCGAGCGGGACCCGGCCGAGATGTGGCGTGACTTGCGGGACACGATCGATGGCATTCAAAACACCCATCTTCAACAACTATTGAATGCGATCTTCGCGGATGAGGCGCTGGCAGCCCGCTACAAGATAGCTCCCGCAGCGAAGAACATCCATCACGCCTGCCGGGGCGGTTTGATCGAGCATGTTCTGTCGCTGTGCACGCTTTGCAAAACGGTAGGCCCGCACTATAAGGACATCGATCTCGATCTGCTGTTGACGGGGGCGATTCTGCACGATGTCGGCAAGGTGGAAGAGTTGTCGTACGAACGCAGCTTCAACTACACCTCCGAAGGGCAACTGCTGGGTCACATTGTCATTGCTCTTCGCTTAATCGCGGATCGCATTGCGGGCATTCCGGATTTTCCGCCGAAGCTGCGGACGCTGCTCGAACACATGGTGATTAGCCATCACGGGGAACTCGAGTTCGGTTCGCCGAAAACGCCGATGTTTCCAGAAGCGATGTTGCTGCATCATCTCGACAATCTCGATTCTAAGATGGAAGCCATTCGCCACGCAGTCAAACGGGACTCCGGCAATGACAGCGAGTTCACAGGCTGGATCGCTTCCCTTGAGCGCAGTTTGCTGCGTAAGGATCTTTATCTTAACGACAGGGCGAAGACGCCGCAGACGCAAGCGGCGCAGCCAGAGAATGCCGCAGCGCCTGTTTCCTCTGCGCAACCGCCCGCGGCGCAGCCACCGCCGTCTGTTCCGGCCGCACCTCACAAACAGGCCCGGCCGGTCGCGAACAATCTGTTCGGCGACAAACTGCAAGCCGCACTCACGCGGACCGACGAGTGAGCGCATGATTGGCGCGAGGCGTGCCGACGAGTGGCCGCTTCGCTAGACTCAACCAGCGGCGCTCTTCCCCTGGGTGGTTCCGATAGCGTTCAACCGTTCAATCGCTGTGTCCGGCAGGACGAGGTCCGCGGCCGCGAGATTTTCTCGCAGGTGCTGTACCGAAGAAGTGCCCGGAATCAACAAGATGTTCGGCGAGCGCTGGAGCAACCACGCAAGCGCCGTCTGGGTCGGGGTGGCGCCCAACTCCGCGGCCACTTCCGACAATTCCGACGATTGGAGTGGCGTAAACCCGCCCAGCGGAAAATACGGCACGTATGCGATTCCCTCAGCCGCCAGGCGATCGATCAGTCCATCATCGTGCCGCAGTGCGATGTTGTAGAAATTCTGTACACCCACGACCGGCGCAATCGCGCGCGCTTCTTCCACCTGCGCCGAGGTGACGTGACTGACTCCGAGATAGCGGATCAGCCCTTCCTCCTGCAGTTTCGCGAGGGTGGTGAACTGCGGCTCAATCGAGCCCTCGGCCGGCTGCGGATCGCGACCCCAGGCACGAAAATTCACCACGTCCAGTCTTTCCAAACCTAGATTCCGCAAATTATCGTGGACAGCCTGTTCCAATTGCTCTGGACTCTGCGCGGGATTCCAGGACCCGTCCGCGCCCCGCACCGCACCCACCTTGGTCACGATAGTGAGTCCATCCGGGTACGGATGCAACGCTTCACGGATAATCTGATTCGTGACGTGGGGGCCGTAGAAGTCGCTCGTGTCAATGTGATTGACTCCGGCCGCCACGGCCTCCCGTAAAACCGCGATGGCCGCGGCGCGATCCTTGGGCGGCCCGAAAACGTGCGGGCCCGCGAGCTGCATCGCCCCGTACCCCATGCGGTTCAGTGTTACCGCGGCGCCAGGGAGCGTAAACGCTCCGCGTAATTTCTGTGTGTTTGTCATTTCTTGCCGTTCACGTAATTGGATGACGATAACTTGGATTTTGGAGTTCGCATTTGCTCAAGCTCGGCAAGATCCAACTGAAGCCGCGAAAAACGCCGGTCCAGACGCGTTCCGCAGCCACGGTGGACGCAATTCTGCAAGCGACTATTCAGGTTCTGCTGGCAGTCGGGAAGGACAAGCTAACCACAACACGCGTCGCGGCACGCGCCGGCGTTTCGGTGGGCACGCTTTACCAGTACTTTCCTAACAAGAGCTCGCTCCTGCAGGCCTGCCTGAAACGGCACATGGCAGCGGTTACCAGGTGTCTGGAGCGGGCCTGCGAACAGAATCGGAACAAAGGACTACTCGAGATGTCCGCTGCTTTGATGGATGCCTATCTGACCATCAAAATGCGTGATGTAAACACGAGCGCTACACTGTACGCCATCGCTTCGGGTGTGGATGGCTTAGCGATCAGCAAGGCCGCGAGCACCCGCTCACGCCGCGCCATCGCGGACCTTTTTGCGACCGCGCAAGAGGGGCTCACGAAAAATCCGGAGCAGGTAGCCGACATCTTTGTGGCGGCCGTGAACGGAGTAGCCCGGCGCGTTTTGGAGTCGAAGGAGCCTGAACGCGATTTGGCGTTACTGCGAGGCGAGCTTGCCCTCCTGATCGAAGGCTATCTGCGCACCTGCATCCCAAATTAGCGGAGAAGCCACGCCGCTCGTGAGTGTATGAATCACCCCTTATAGAGCGCGCGCCACAAGCCAAAGCCCAGCGTAAACATCGCGACGAGCGGCATAAGCCACCAGACCGCGTAACCAGTGTGCGCCAGTCGCCACGTCAGCGCGAGCCCGGCGGTCACGAAGGCTGCGACGGTCCAGTCGTCCCCCACGATGAAGTGATACCAGAAGCGGAAGAAACCCATGACGTATTGCATCAGCGAGCGACCTCGACCGTTGCCGCTACACCCCGGCTGAGCGTTCTCAAGAGCAGAAAGGACAAGCCGGTCAGAAGCGCAAGCAGAACCAACAACGCGCCATCACTGCCTGGCCAGTGCACACCCGCTCCTTCACCTGACCAGAATGTCCCAAACGTAG
The DNA here is from genome assembly GCA_963795905.1 of uncultured Acidobacteriaceae bacterium. Lineage (GTDB taxonomy): Bacteria > Acidobacteriota > Terriglobia > Bryobacterales > Bryobacteraceae > Bog-105. Next base: position 71,141 of record CAWCJG010000012.1, read on the forward strand.
TAAGCAGGATGCCGACTGCGAACCGCAGCCACTCACGCGGAATCTTGGCTAGTATCGGATGCACCTGGAATGCAATCAGTGTGACGACAACAAATGCCGCGATCGCGCCCATGCTGGCCAACCAAATCGCACGTGCTTCCGCGCCGAAGGTCACGACGATGAAGGCTATCTCTAGTCCTTCGAGCAGCACGCCCTTAAATGCGACTACAAAAGCGTACCAGTCCATCCGATCGCGAGTGATCGCTGGCTCAGTTCCTACGTCCTCGTGCTGCGTTTTTCGCTTACGTCCGGAGAGGCGTAACAGCGCCTTCTTGAGCCACTGCAATCCGAAGATCAGCAGCAGCGCGCCTACGATTAACCTCAGCCTGTCGATCGGAACGGCTTTCAAAGCGGTTCCCATCCCGATGACAACGACCGCCAGAAGGGCAAAGCCGGTAAGCGCGCCCAACCACGTCGAGCGCCAGCCGCGCGTTTCGCCGACTCCGATCAGGATGGCGGCCATTTCGACGCTTTCGATGGCCGAGGCAAGAAAGGCCGCCAGAACCAGAAATATTCCGTTCATATAGCCATTCTGACCTCAACGCCCGCCGCTACAGAACGACCCGGTTCCCTCGAATGCTGCCAAGCAGGAATTGCGGACTGATCGAATCGCTGATGGGGTAGCGGGTAATCGTAGGCTTGATCAGCAGCAGCGTGTTTGAACTCGTTCGCGTGCGCCGGTTCTCCGCCAAGACCTGATCGATGCCGGGAATCTGCGCCAGCCCAGGAATGCCGGATTTCGTGACCGTGTTCTCGTCGTCCGAGAGCCCGGCCACAATCGCGTATTCGTTTGGGTTGAGCCGCACGGAACCTTTGAACGTGCGTTGCGAGATCGCCGGTATGGTATCGATTGACAACCCGGACAATGATTGGTACTCCGCTTCCACATCCATCGCGACTTGTCCACCGCCAGTGATGTGAGGCGAAATCTTCAGCACGAGACCGAGATCCTCCAGCGTCACCTGCCCGATTGGATTGTAGACGCCGGGAAGGGAGCTTTGTGACGCGCCCGTGTAGATTGTCTGCGGAATCGGATATTTATCGCCCACGTGCAAACTTGCCGTCTGGCCGTCCGCCACTAGCACTGTGGCTTCAAACAGGATGCTGCTGCTCGAGTGACTATAGGTGGCAAACGCGCTGGCGCTTCCCAGAGCGATGCCGAAGAAGTTGCTTCCGGACGCAAACGCAAACAGCCCGCTAGTCGCGCTGGACAGATCGGGAAATTGGGTTTGCAAATTGCCGATGTGGGCGAAGCTGAATGCCGGAAAGCTGGTCGGCAGCGCCAAGCCATAGTGGACGGAACGGCTCTCATCCGCAACGATGATCTCCACCTTCAAGGAGAGCTGCCCGCGCGGAATCGTCACCGCCTTTAGTACCCCGGTAGCGGCTCGCACCAGGCTCACGCGGTCGCGGAAGACAATGGTTTTTGTTTCGTGGTCCCAGGCGATGAAACGCACCCCCAAAGCTCCGCGGACTGCGTTTGCGGCGTCCATGACATCTTTCTGGTCCACTGCATCGGGCACTTGAATCGCGGCAGCCACCACCGGCTCATACTCGTCCCGTTTCATTTCGGTATCGTGCGCAACGAAAATCGTGTGCGTATCTACCGGGAACACGAAGGTCTCGGTCACTGCGGTAATGCCCTGCATGGCGGTTTTGAAGTCGGCATCATCCAGCACGAAACGCCCCGTCGGCTTCGACTCGAATTCGGGATCGAAAATTGTTTTGATCCCATAAGCTTCCGCGACCTGCTGAATTTCGGACTTACTATCCGTCCGAAGGTCAAATGAATGCAGTCCGGGCTCGAAGGCAAGGTGCGGCAGGCCATCGAGTTCAGGCCCGGCCTTTTCGGCATCCGTCAATTCGTCAAATGGCGCGGGAGTATCGTCATCGCTCCCCTGCTCTGCTTGCTTCACGTCCTCTGTGATGGTGACGTCCGACTGGACGCTCGCCGAGGTCAGCAGTTTTGCTAGCGGCGCCAATCCATCGCGATTCAGTGCATACGTGCTGTTCTTCGGTTCACGCGCCGAGGCCTCGGCATACAACAAATAAGCACGCACGAGTTGGCCGGATTTGCGCGCCTGCTCGGCCTTCTTCGCCAGACGGGCCGCCACCGAGGCGTTGTCAGCCGCGCAGCAAACGGCTGCCGCCAACAGTAAAGCAATCAGGAATTTCAACAAGAAATGACGCTTAAACCTAAGAATCCGTGGAAAGCGGAGATCAGTGTCCCGGAGCCACGTACCCAGGCGGGTGAGCTGCTCCTTCACCGAAGAAATACTCTTCCATTTGTTTGAGCAGGAATTCCTGGGCTTCCGGCGTCCCCAGATTCAGCCGGTATTCGTTCATGATCATCTTCATCTGCTCCACCCACATCTTCCAGGCATCTTTGGATACGTTTTCGTAGATGCGCTGCCCGAGGGGGTGGCCATCGAACGGAACTTCGTCCAATCCGGGTAATTCTTTCTTCAACTTGACGCAGAACACCATGTGTTCGGGTTTGGTTTCCATGTCGGCTTGTCTACCTTGAGAATAGCCCAGCCGGGGCCCCCTTTAAATCGGATAGCTTGCTGGAGGTCCGAAGTACGGTTCGGGCCCTTAATCAGGAAATACGATACGATGGGGTTTTGGAATTCGTGACCCCACTATCCTGATTAAGGGAAATGAAATGGCAAGCGTAGCGATCGACGCGGCACGGCAACTCCGTCCGCGCTTCTGGGATTCCACCAATGGCAAAAAAGCCATCATGGCAATCACCGGGTTTCTGCTTTTACTGTTCGTCATCGGCCACCTCATCGGAAACCTGCAAGTCTTTGAGGGGCCGGACAAAATTAACGCCTACGGCCGTCTGCTCCGAGTCGAACCGCTGCTGCTCTGGGTGGTGCGCCTGGTTCTGCTCGGCTGCGTCATTCTGCACATCTGGGCCTCGATCGGCTTGGCTCTCCGTAAACGGGCCGCAAGACCGGTCTCCTACTCACGGCGGCAGAATGTCAACTCGGATTACGCCTCCCGAACCATGTATTGGAGCGGCCCTATCGTGCTTGCGTTCATCGTCTATCACATCCTGGATCTGACGCTCGGCGCGGCTCGACCCGGAAGCACTTTTGTCGAAGGCGACGTGTACCACAACATGATCGCCGACTTTCAGGTCTGGTACGTGTCGGCCTGGTACATCTTTTCGATGATCCTGCTCGGCATGCACTTAAGGCACGGCATGTGGAGCATGTTCCAATCGATCGGCTACAATCACCCGCGCCACACCGGAATCCTAAAGAAGACGGCGCTCGTGATCGCCATCGTCATTACGGCGGCCTACATCTCCATACCTGTCAGTATTCTTGCCGGAGCGCTGAAGTAAATGGAATTGAACTCACGAACTCCCTCGGGCCCGATTGAAGACGCATGGGATAAGACGCGCTTCGAATTGAAGCTGGTGAATCCGGCGAACAAGCGCAAGCACACACTCATCGTGGTCGGTTCTGGTCTTGCGGGAGCGAGCGCTGCGGCCACCCTGGGCGAACTCGGCTACAACGTCAAGTGCTTCTGCTTCCAGGATTCTCCCCGCCGCGCGCACTCCATCGCGGCGCAGGGCGGTATCAACGCAGCTAAGAACTATCAGAACGATGGCGACAGCGTATATCGCCTCTTTTACGACACGGTCAAAGGCGGCGACTTCCGCGCGCGTGAGGCCAACGTTTACCGGCTCGCGCAGATCAGCGTGCACATCATCGATCAATGCGTCGCCCAAGGCGTGCCGTTCGCGCGCGAGTACGGCGGAACGCTCGCGAATCGGTCGTTCGGCGGAGCACAGGTTTCACGTACATTCTACGCGCGAGGACAGACGGGTCAGCAGTTATTGTTAGGCGCGTATCAGGCTCTCGAACGCCAAGTCGATGCGGGAAGCGTCACGATGCTGTCTCGTACCGAGATGCTTGACCTGATCGTGATCGATGGCCGGGCACGCGGTATTATTACACGCCACCTGGTCACCGGAGCCATAGAGACGCACCTGGCGGATGCCGTGCTGCTCTGTACCGGCGGTTACGGAAACGTTTTTTATCTTTCAACTAACGCGAAGGGCTCGAACGTAACGGCTTGCTGGCGCGCCCATAAACGCGGCGCTCTGTTTGCAAATCCCTGCTACACGCAGATTCATCCCACTTGCATCCCGCAAACCGGGGATTATCAATCGAAGCTCACGCTGATGAGCGAGTCGCTACGCAACGATGGCCGCATCTGGGTTCCCAAGAATAAAGGCGATAAACGTCCGCCGGATCAAATCCCCGAGCAGGAGCGCGACTACTATCTGGAGCGCCGTTACCCCAGCTTCGGTAATTTGGTTCCGCGCGACGTCGCCTCGCGCAATGCCAAGTACGTCTGTGACGAAGGACGCGGCGTAGGCGAAACCGGCTTAGGCGTCTATCTGGACTTCTCTGACGCCATCAAACGCCTGGGCAAACGTGTCGTTGAAGAGCGCTACGGCAATCTCTTCGATATGTATCAGCACCTGACAAACGAAGATCCGTATCAGGCGCCAATGCGAATTTACCCCGCCATCCACTACACCATGGGAGGACTTTGGGTCGACTATCACCTGATGTCGAACGTACCCGGCCTGTTCGTCCTCGGCGAGGCGAATTTCTCCGATCACGGCGCCAATCGCCTTGGGGCCAGCGCGCTGATGCAAGGCTTATCGGACGGGTACTTCATCGCGCCCTACACGGTCGGTCATTACCTGGCGAGCAACAAACTCGAAAAGGTATCAGAATCGCATCCGGAAGTTCGCAATGCCGTTGCCTGCGTAGAGCAGACGGTCAACAAACTGCTCTCGATTAAAGGCAAGCGGACGGTCGATAGCTTCCACAAGGAGCTCGGCAAAATCGTCTGGGACTACTGCGGAATGTCGAGAACTGCGGAAGGCTTGCAGCACGCAATCGAACAGATTCGGACTTTGCGTGACGAATACTGGCAGAACGTGCGCGTGCTCGGCAGCGCGGAGGACATGAACCAGAGCCTCGAAAAGGCCGGGCGGGTGGCAGACTTTTTCGAACTCGCCGAGTTGATGTGCACGGACGCCCTGGAGCGTAACGAGTCCTGTGGTGGCCATTTCCGCGAGGAGTATCAGACACCCGATGGCGAGGCTCTACGCGATGACGAAAACTATTCGTATGCGGCGTGCTGGAGTTATCGCGGACCAGGTAACTCCCCCGATTTGGTAAAGGAGCCGCTCGAGTTCAAATACGTCAAGCCGACCCAAAGGAGCTACAAGTAATGCGTGTCGTCCTGAAAATCTGGCGGCAGAAGTTCGGCAGCAAAACAGGCCAGTTTGCCAGTTATCCCGTCGTCAACGTGAACCCGGCTATGTCCATGCTGGAGTGCCTGGACGTGCTGAACGAACAATTGACCGAGCGGGGCGAAGAACCAGTAGCATTCGAACACGATTGCCGTGAAGGTATCTGCGGCTCCTGTGGTTTCATGATCAACGGCGTGGCCCATGGCCCGCTGCCGGCGACAACAGTTTGCCAGCTCACGATGCGGCATTTCAAAGACGGCGACGAACTGGTGCTGGAGCCTTGGCGCGCCCGCGCGTTCCCGGTCATCAAAGATCTTTCAGTCGATCGGCGCTCCTTCGATCGCATCATTGCGGCAGGCGGATATGTCTCGGTATCGACCGGCAGCGCCCCCGATGGCAACGCCATCCCCATAGCGAAAGAAGACGCAGACCGCGCCATGGATGCGGCGGCCTGCATCGGTTGCGGAGCCTGTGTGGCTGCCTGTCCAAATGCTTCGGCGGCACTCTTCACCGGCGCGAAAATTACTCATCTCGGCATCCTGCCGCAAGGACATCCCGAGAAGAATCGGCGCGCGATCCGTATGGTCGCGCAGATGAACGAAGAGGGCTTCGGCGGCTGCACCAATATCGGCGAGTGTACCGGCGTTTGCCCGAAAGAGATTCCGCTCGAAGTGATCGCGGCGATGAATCGCGACTACATTCGCGGTAGCTGGGTGGAACGGGACAATGTCGTGCACACCATCAAGCCGTTTACGGAATGGAGCTACGGCTCCAAGTTAAAGGTAGACCCACATCCATAGAGTAAGGATCGACAAATGGCTGTGGGCCGCGCGATTCTTCAAGACGCGCGCCTTGGCATCACGCGCCTGCGATCTGGGCCGGATCCAGTGGAACGGCAATCCGGTCAAAGCCGCGCATGAGCTGCGCGTCGGGGATATGCTGCGCGTCAAGAACGATTCGGGCGAATTCGAAATTGAGGTTTTGATTCTGAGCGAGATGCGCGGACCTGCCGCGGTTGCGCAGACTCTCTACGCGGAAACCGATGCCAGCAAGGAAGCGCGCGCCCGCCTGATCGAGGAGCGCAAAGCGATGCCGCACTTCGAAGCTCTTCGCGAGGGCCGGCCGAGTAAGCGCGACCGCCGCGAACTCGCGCGATTTAAAGGGCGTGAGTAATTGCGCAAAATGTATAGGGTCCAGTTCGATCCTGAGTTACACTAACGGCATTTCGTTCCAGGAGTTCTCACCGATGATTCGCATACCTGCGAAACCGCGATTGTTTTACGGCCTCATCACGGCTGTAATTACGGTTCCTTATCTGATCGCAGCAACCGCTACGGTTAGGGAACAGCCCGAAAAGTACCAATGGTTGGAAGACGTATCGAGCCCCCGATCGCTCAACTGGGTAAAAAACGAAAACCAGCGGACCATTACGGCGCTGAAACGCAATGCACATTACGATGCCTTCGAAGCAGATGCGTTGAAACTGCTGCAATCTCCCGACCGCCTCGCCTGGCCCGAACTGAATGGCCAGGACGTATATAACTTCTGGCAGGACTCCACGCACGTGCAAGGCATCTTGCGCCGCACTTCGCTGCCAGACTATCTCACGTCCAAACCTCACTGGCAAACCCTGCTCGACCTCGACGTCTTGTCTGCCCAGGAGCACCAGAAGTGGGTTATGCACACCCGCACCTGCCTTTATCCCGGTGACCGGTTGTGCATGTTTGCGTTGTCGGCGGGCGGTGAAGATGCGAGCACGATGCGCGAATTTGATCTGAAGGCGGGCAAGTTCGTTGACGGCGGGTTTGTATTGGCTCGCTCGAAGCAGGAAGTCGCCTGGTTAGACAAAGACACGCTGCTGGTGGCTCGTGATTGGGGTACGGGCACGCTCACAAAATCCAGTTATCCGTTCATTGTCAAGCTGTGGAAGCGCGGCCAACCGCTCGCGGAAGCGAAAGAAGTCTACCGCGGCACTGTGGATGACGAGGGCGTGGCGCCGGCGACATTTGAGGACGCCAGCGGACATCGGATCGTGCTGTTCATGCGCTATGTCGATTTCTTCAACACGCAGATGCTAGCTTTCACCGAAAGCGGCGTGAAGGCTCTGAACCTGCCTTCGAAAATCGAGATCACCGGTATGGTGGACGGGCAGCTTATCGTGAACCTCGACCAGGATTGGACCCCGCCAACGGGAGGCCACATTGCCGCCGGGTCCGTAATCGCAGTCGATGCAGACGCAATCCTGCGCGATCCTGAACATCCGAAAGTCGCCATTGTCTTCGCGCCCACATCCGTTGAGTTCGTACAAGAAGTGGAAACCACCAGAAACCACATCCTGGTCACAACCCTCGATAACGTGCAAGGGCGCGCCTACGACTACACTTGCACTGGCTCCCGATGGTCGCGGCGCAGTCTCGACATTCCCGAGAACCAGACGGTCGGTATCCGGACAACGGACCCTCAAACCGACACTTTCTTTCTGTCCACCACCGGGTTCTTAACCCCGAGTTCGCTCCTCATCGGCAACGCAGCCCAGGGTTCGATCAAAACCGCGAAAAGCTTGCCGGCCCAGTTCGACGCTTCTCACGATGTGGTCGATCAACTCTTCGCCGTTTCGAAAGATGGCGCCAAGATTCCTTACTTCGTCGTACGGCCAACCGGGATGAAATATGACGGCTCGAATCCTACCGTCCTGAGCGCATACGGCGGATTCCAGGTTTCGATAACCCCCAATTATGCGGCGCTGACCGGGAAGCTATGGCTTGAGCGCGGCGGCGTCTACGTTCTGGCGAACATCCGCGGCGGCGGGGAATTCGGCCCGGCATGGCATGAAGCAGGCCTGAAAACGCACCGCCAACGAATCTATGGGGACTTCGCCGCTGTCGCGCAAGACTTGTTCGCGCGCCGCATCACCTCGCCGCGCCGTCTAGGCATCATGGGTGGATCGAACGGTGGCCTGCTGATGGGCGTGGAAATGACGCAGCGTCCCGACATGTGGCACGCGGTCGCAATACTGAATCCGCTGCTCGATATGCTCCGCTTCGAAAAGATCGCCGCGGGAGCATCGTGGGTCGCGGAGTATGGAACCGTGAACGTTCCGCAAGAGCGCGAATTCCTTGCAACGATCTCCCCATACAACCAACTCAACCGCGATACCAACTACCCCGAGCCATTCCTCTTCACGACGACCAAGGACGATCGCGTAGGTCCCGCGCATGCTCGCAAGTTCGCCGCCCGCATGGAGGAATTTGGAAAGCCCTTCTACTATCTCGAAATCAAGGAAGGCGGTCACGGCTCCGGCGCGGATCTGAAGGAGCAGGCGCAATCGGATGCCCTGCTCTGGACCTACTTCACAATGAAGCTCATGGATTAGTTACAGCCGGTACGCCTTCCGGACCAGCCCATTCGTCAATTGGTGGGCGACCTCGAAGGCCTCCTCCTCGCCAAGCCGGTGCTCGACAACGAGGCGAGCCAGAAATGCCGCATCTATGCGCCGCGCAACATCGTGACGTGCCGGTATCGAGAGAAAGGCCCGGGTGTCATCGTTGAAGCCGACCGTGTTGTAGAAGCCCGCAGTCTCCGTCGCGAGTTCCCGGAATCGCATCATTCCTTCCGGACTATCAAGGAACCACCACGGCGGTCCGAGCAGCAAGCATGGGTAGTGTCCCGCCAGCGGAGCAAGCTCCCGCGTGAATGTGGATTCGTCCAGGGTAAACAGAATGACCGTCAGCCCTGGGTCATTACCGACGGCGTCCAGCAAAGGCTTCAAGGCATGCACGTAGTCCATCGCTACCGGAATATCCGCGCCTACATCGCGGCCGAATTCCGCATGCAGAAGCTCATTGTGGTTGCGGAAGGAACCCGGATGGATCTGCATCACCAGGCCATCTTCCGCGCTCATACGAGCCATTTCCGTCAGCATCTGCGCCCGGAACAGCTCGCGGCCACCTGATTTTGAGCTGCCGTGGATCACACGCCCAAATAGCGCACCTGCTTCGGAGCTCGACAGATTCGCCGTCTGCGCAGTGGGATGTCCGTGATCGGTTGCGGTCGCGCCGAGTGTTTTGAAACGCTGCCGGGCCTTTCGAAGTGCGTGCAGATAGCCAGGCCAGGTGTCGCTATCCTCGCCATACATTTCGCCGAGCTTCAGCACGTTCTCTCGAAAACGGGGGAAATCCGGATCCACTACAGCGTCCGGCCGAAAGGTGGGCAGAATACGTCCCTTCCAGCCGGACGCCCGGACCTGCTCATGCGCTGCCAAGGTCGCGAGGGCGGAATCAGTGGTCGATAACACTTCCAATCCAAAGCGTTCGTACAAAGCGCGCGGGCGAAATTCGGGCGACTTCAATAGCTCAGAAATCCGGTCATAAAACAGATCCGCCGTGTCCCCGTTAAAGTCCTCTTCGATCCCGAACACTTCCTCGAACGCGTAATCCAACCACAATCGTGTCGGCGTCCCGCGGAACAAATAGTAATTCCGAGCGAACACGCGCCACAACTCGCACGGATTTTCGAGCGTTCCTCCGCCGAGCCCAAGGTCTTCCATACGAATCGCGCGCTGGCTGTACAACATGCGATACACGTAATGGTCGGGCACGATAAACAACCGCGCGGGATCGGGAAACGGCTCATTCTCCGCAAACCACTCCGCCTGCGTGTGTCCATGCGGGCTGATGATAGGAAGCTTCGCGATGGATTCGTAAAGCTGTCGCGCGACCTTTCTTGTGGCCGGATCGCTCGGAAACAGACGGTCGGGATGAAGTTTCGGCATCCGTGTTACTGCGGACTGACGACCAGCAGGCGGAAGCTTCCGGGCACGATGGCCGGACGCGGATGCGGATTATCAGCGGAGGCCGCGGGTGCCGGACCGAACGATGCATCGGACAAGTAGATGCGATGCGTCTTCTGATCGAGCGCCATCGTGCGAGCGCCGCGTTCAGTTTTGATCGTCTCTACAACGGAATATTGGTCCGGGCCGTTCTCCTTCACAACCGTGATCGTGCCACTTGCGCCGTTAGACGATAATGCGAATTTCCGCCCTACATCGAACGCCGCAGCGTCCGGGCCCTTTCCAATCTCCGGTGTCGCCACGACCTTGCCCGTTGTCGCATCGACAACCGCCATCTTCTCGTTTTCACAAACGGCGAACAGGCGCTTCGAAGAGGCATCGATCGCTAGTCCCGAAGGCGATTCGCAGGGCGCAATCGACCAGTGTTCCTTTACCTGCAAGGTGTTCGAATCGATATGCGCGATTTCGCTTTTGTCCTCCACGTTGAAGTAAACATTCCCTTCACCGTCGGTTGCCGCGAATTCCGGTTTGCCGCCCGCCGGTAGAGTTTTCACAACGGTTCCAGCCTGCGGATCGATCACACTCACATCCTGAGACCGGCCATTAAAGGCGAATACTTTCTTCGACGCGGGGTCAAAGAGAATTGCGTCCGGATTCTGTCCCGCGTTCACCTTCGTCTGCACAGCGAGCGTTTTCAAATCGAAGATGACGACGTTATTGCTGCCGCCATCGCTAATGAATCCTTTCCCGGATGCTGCATCAATGGCTATGCCGTGAATGCGCTGCATGCCGGTTACCTGACCGATCACCTTCTGGGAGTCCAGATCCACGACATCTACTTCGCTGCCGTGCGATACATAAAGGCGGCGATTGTCGCTATCTGCGGCCAGATAGTCCCAACCGCCGCTGCCCCCAATCTGGATGGCCTTCTCCAACTTGTACTGTTGACATAGCGCCGTGCCGGCGCATGCGAGGGAAAGGAGCAGAACTGCATTCGCGATTTTCATTTGGATCACCTTCGACCACTCAAATAATAATGGACCGATGGAGTCACAATCAGTGACAGAACCATCGAGGAAAGAATGCCACCGATGACGGCAATCGCCAACGGCTGCAACATTTGCGAACCGGCGCCGATGGCAAGCGAAAGCGGAATCATACCAGCTACCGTTGCCAGCGCCGTCATAATAATGGGCCGGAGCCTGCGCTCTCCCGCCTGAATCATGGCTTCGCGCGGGGAAAGGCCTTCACGCCGGAACTTCTCGTCGGCATCGAGCAGCAGAATGCCGTTCTTCGCAACAATGCCAATCACCATGATCAGGCCCATGAAGGACGAAATATTGAACGTCGTGCGGGTAATCCACAGCGCCACGAAAACACCGAAGGTAGACAGCAGCGCGGAAGAAAGAATCGCAATCGGCGCCCCAAAAGTGCCGAATTCCAGTAGCAGCACAATGAACACGAGCAGAATCGCGGCCGCCAATACGAACAGCAAGTCATGGAACGATTGCTGCTGCTGAGCGTACAACCCGCCATATTCAATTCGAATCGAGGAGGGCACCGCCAGCGTACGCACTTTCTTCTGCACCAACCGGATGCCGTCTCCCAGACTGATGCCTTCGAGACGCGCCGTAACCGCGATGTCACGCTGCAGGTTTTCGCGCCGGATCTCGATCTGCCCCGGATTGACTGCCACGTTCGCCAAACTTCCCAGCGTTGCCACTTGACCGCTGGAGCTCACCAGCACCGTGTTTTGCAGCGCACTGAGCGAGTTGCGAGCCTGGTTCGGGAAGGTGACCCGCACCGTATAGGGCCGCCCGTTCGAAATAATCGGAACCGCGCGCGGGCTCGCCTTGCAGCATCGCGCTGGCATCGATCTCTACTTCCTGAGGCGTAAAACCGGTTCGCGCCACTACGCCATGATCGACAGTGAACGTGAGCGCCGATCCACTGATCGTGTCTTCAATTCCGTTCTTGATATCCGTGACGCCCTGAATTGGTTTGATGGCATCGGCGATCTTCGGGCCCCAAACGCGCAGCAGTGTTTCATTCTCTGAGAACAGTTTGATTTCCACTGGATCGGGCGAACCTGTGAGGTCCCCAATCATATCTTCCAGCACCTGATGAAAATCCGTGTCGAGTTGCGGGTATTGATCGTTCACCTTCTGCCGTACGTCGCTAATCACCTCATCGACAGAACGGCTGCGATCCCGCTTCAACAGCACCGAGATGTCACCCGTGTTGGCTTCCGTTACGGCCGCCAGACCTAGTTGCAGTCCAGTGCGCCGCGACGTGCTCGCCACCTCGGGAATCGAGTGCAAAATCTTTTCAACGCCCAGCAGGACTCGGTTGGTGTCGTCCAGCGAAGCCCCGGCCGGCATCAGGTAATCGAAGACGAAGCCGCCTTCATCCATGGCAGGCAGCAAATCCGTTCCAAGCTGTCCGTAGCAGAAATACGAAGCGAGGATTACCACCGCGCAGCCGATCACAAGCAACAACGGACGCGCCAGCACCAGCTTGATACTCCGGTCATACACCGCGATCAGGCGCTTCATAACCGCTCCGGCATGTTCCTCAGTTCGCTTGGCCGTACCGCGCAACAACAGATGGCTGAGCGCCGGTGTCCACGTCAAAGCCAGCAACAGCGACGTCAACAAGGCAACGCCGACCGTAAGAGCGAGTGCCCGAAAGAACGTGCCCGTCACGCCGGTAATACTCACCAGCGGAAGGAATACAACCAGGGGTGTCACTGTCGAACCAACCAGCGGAACGCGAATTTCCCGCAGCGCGTTGCGGATCGCTTCACCACGGCTTTGCCCTGCATCCCTGTGCAGCACGATATTTTCAACGACGACGATGGCATCGTCGATCACCAGGCCGACCGCCGCCGCCAAACCGCCCAGCGTCATGAGGTTGAAGCTCTGCCCGAGAGCTCGCAGCGCGATAAATGTCACTGCGATTGTCACCGGGATCACCATCCCCGCAATAAGAGAGGTGCCCCAATCCCGCAAAAACAAGACGAGGATCACGGCCGCGAGAATAATGCCGATGACAATCGCATCGCGCACGCTCTTGATCGAGTCCGTCACCAGCAAGGACTGGTCGTAGAACGGTTCGACGGTGACACCGGCCGGCAGCGATTTTTCGAGCTCCTGAATTTTTGCGTGAACTTCATTGGCCACCGTCACTGTATTGCTGTCCGGTTGCCGATTTATGTTCAACAACACGGCCGGTTTCTGATTCGCCGTCACGACCGTGTAGACCGGTTTTGTGGAGGCGCCGACCACCGCGACATCATGGATGCGCACCGGCGTACCCGAACTAGTCGTCTTCACGACCAGATCGCCCAAGCCTTCAGGATCGTGTACCTGCCCGCTCACTAAGGCCAGCATGAGTTCGTGATTGCGCTCCAGCAAACCAGGCGAATCGATCAGGTTGCCCTTCAATACCGAATCGAGGATCTCCGGTACCGTCACCTTCGATTCGACCAGTTTGGCGGGATCCGGTTGGATCTGGAACTCCGGTTCTTGCCCGCCCTGTACCACCACCGTCGAGACACCGAGGAGGCGATTCAATTGCGGCTTCATACTGTACGTCGCCATTTCCCACAGGGCTGTCTGCGGGACGCGGGCCGACGTCATGCTGTAGCCCATAATCGGAAACGCCGCGAAAGTGAGCCGGTTCGCCTGTATCACCGCGGTGGGCGGCAGAGTCGGCTGCACGCGCGCAATAGCCGCGTTGACATTCTGCAGAGTCTGGAACATATCCACGTTCCAGGCAAAAAACAAATCGACTTCAGCGGAGCCGCGGCTCGTGATCGATACCACTCGCTCGAGTCCCGGGATTGAATTTACCGTTTCCTCTATAGGCCGAGTGATTGTGACCTGCATCTGATCAATCGGCATCACGCCGTTATCGACAGCGACCACAATCCGTGGAAAGTTGGTAGACGGGAAGACAGCGACGGGCACGTTGAAGGCAAGGAACACGCCGAAGATCGCCAGCGCCGCAATGATGAAGACGATGGACTTGAGATGCCGGCCGGTCCAGTGATCCGGCGCGGCCTGCTGAGCCTGTTGTTCGGTCACCGGCAGACTCACTCGTGCGCCGCCTCACCGATGGTGATCTTCGCCTTATCATCTAGACCCAGCGCGCCCTGCGTGATCACTTTATCGCCTGGTTTGACGCCATCGACAATCTGCACCAGGCCACCGCTGCGCACCCCGGTTTTCACATCCTGCTCGTGCGCAAGTCCATCAGCGCCCGCCAGCATCACCTTCTCTCCACCCTCTTCGTTGTTGAGCAGAGCCGAAACGGGTACTACAATCGCATTCGGCACGCTACCGGCGTGAATTTCGATCTGGACCGTTGCACCGGGTTTGAACGTTTCCTGGGGATTCGCTGCTTCCACCCAGACCTGAATCGTGGTGGTGTTTGGATCTACCGCCGGACTCACGACGGTGATCTCTCCCTGCAACTCCCCCGCGGCGTTCGAGATCGTTGCGGCATCGCCGATCTTCAGCGCCGCTGCTTCGCCGACGGCGATGTTGGCGCGCGCCACGACGTGCGACAGGTCGACCACGGAGAGCAGCGCCGAACCGGCGCTCGCCGTTTCGCCCACGTTGACGGGTCTATCGGAAACCACACCGCGGATCGGACTTCGCACGTCGGCATAGGAAGCCTGGGCCGCGGCGCTTTCGTAGTGCGCTTTGGCCGCCGCGGTCTGCGCCTGGGCCGCTCTCAACTGTTCCGTGTTCCCGAAGCTCTCCAGGTTCGCAAGATGTTGCCGGGTCGTGTCGTACATGCTTTGCGCCTGCGCGAGCGCGACGCGCGCATCATCCAGTAACTTCTGCGCCAGCGCACCTTCGCGCACCAATTCCTGGCGGTTTCGGTAGACTGCCTGGGCGGCATCCAGCGTCTGCTTAGCCGCTTCCGCGTCTGTTCTTGCTTTCGTGAGATCCTCCGGCAGCACCGCCCTGCTGGTGTTGTTCAGATTCGCTTGCGACTGCTCATACAGATCCTTGCTCTCTTGCGCCGCCGCACTCAGATCGCGATGTTCCAGCACCGCCACAAGCTGACCGTCGCGCACGTGATCGCCGCGTTGCACCAGGAAACGAGCCACCGGCGCCGAAATCTTTGGAACAATGGCGGCTTGCCTTAGCGGATACAGCACTGCCGGCACAGTCACGATTCGGTCCAGATTCTGCTGCTGTGCCGTCGCTATCTGGACGGGAGTCGACGCAGCGGCTTCTCCGCCGCCTTCATCCCCGCCACCGTGTTTCGAACAGCCCGCTGCGAACAGCAGCAAAACGAGCAACAAAAAACGCGGCCTGTTCACTGTTGGAGAGCTCCTGTCAGATTCTGAATGTTTGCGAGCGCTATGCGGTACCGGACCACGCCGTCATCGTATGCAGCCCGCCCTTGATTTGCGGTTGTCTGCGCATCGGTTACTTCGAGCGCCGTCGCCTCACCGTCTTTGTATCGCAACATGGTTAAACGCAGACTCTCGGCGGCCAGATCGGAGGACGACCGCAACGAACCGAGCTGGGCAAACGAGGCCTGTTCCTCGGCATAGGCCGTCGCCATGTCCGCCTGCAATTGCTTCTGCGCGGTGGTCAGATCCACCTGCGCCTGCTCCTCGCGCAATTTCGCCTGCTTGACTTTGCTGCGAATCGAGCCCCAATTCCACAAGGGAACGTTCAGAGTCGCCTGAGCTGAATAGCCAAGGTTTTGACGATAGGGCACCAGAAAATTCGGCAACGTGCTGCGGCCGCTTTCAGGCGTGGGATAGTTCGTCTGGGCAGCAAACTGGTTGGCATCGATTCCATAGAAGACGTCCAATGCGAATGACGGCAAATACGCATAGCGGGCTGTTGTGACCCCGAGTCGCGCTTCCTCGACGCTCTTCCGCGCAGCGATTACATCGGGACTCGATGTGTCGCCCTCTTTCGCAGCTTGCTCGGCCGGTGGCGGCAGCGCGGAATCGGGTGTCTCGTCTAACACCGAGTAATCCATCCGCAAGGCCGGAAAAATGAGGACCGACAGCGCGATCTTGGCGCGCTGTTGTGCAAGCTGCGCATCCTGGAGATCCCGCTGCCGCTGCTGGACTTGAAGCTGCGCCTTAATGGTGTCGGCCCGGGCCGCTTCGCCGTGCTGTTCGAGTTTGCGCGAGAGATCGAGAAACTGTTGTGCTTCGTTCAGTCCCGTCTGGGCGTTCTCCGTCTTCTTCGCGGCGGCAATGATGGCGTAGAAGTCCTGAATGACCGTTGCGTTCACGCCGCGAGCCGCAACATCGGCCTTTGCCCGCGCCACCGCTTCGGATGCCGCAGCCATCCGTATTTCGCCGCGGCGCACCAGCGACAATACCTCTTCATGCGCTTGCAACTGTTCGTTGTAGACGTGCACGCCGTCGTTGGCGACGTACACTCCCGAAGGCGTTCCGTTGCCTTCCGTATAGATGAACTGGTTGAATCCGTTTACAGAAGGCAGAGAGGCCGCCCGCGCCTGGGTCTTGTCCTCATGTGCGAGCTGCGCAGCAATATTGGCTGTCTGAATTTGCCCGCCGTATTGCCGGGCCCGCTGCAATGCCTGTCGCAGTGTAACGCTCACGGGCTCCTGCGCGCCCTGCTGCGCAAAGCCGAGAAACGGCAATGCCATCGTGAGCGTCCAGCAAAGACGCCCTGTCCTTCTCAGCAATTCATTCTCCGCGAGTGACACTATCCGCATTAAAACATCGAACACGCTCGTCCTGAAACTACTGGCACATAGACAAATCCTGAGGCATAGTAGAACCAAAGGTTCGATTTCTTTAATAACGGAGAATCAGAATGGCAACCAGGAAAGGACGTAAAAGTTCCTCGGGTTCGGACCCTAAATCAAAACGCATCGTGAAAAAGAAGGTGGGCGAGACCATGCACGAAATGAAGCATGGTGAGCTTACTTCCGGACGCAGCGGGAAGAAAGTAAAGAACCCGAAGCAGGCAATCGCCATCGGCCTGAGTGAAGCGCGCCGTGCTGGAGCGGACATTCCGCCCTCGCCGAACCAAGGGAAGAAGGCGGCCAAGAAGTCCAGTGCGCGCAAGAAAGCTGCAACTAAGAAGGCAACCGGCAAAAAGACGGCGCGGAAGAAAACGACTGCTCGCAAGAAGACAGCTTCCCGCAAGAGGAGCTGAACCTGTCGCGCAGGCTTTTGTTTCGGTAGCGCCTCACTCTAAGTAGAACCCCGCGCTCATGGCGCGAGCACGCAAGACGGACCGCTCAATCGGGGGCACGGAAGGGATGCTCGCTGTTTCATTCGCGCGGATATGTAACTCGGTCGCGAGATCGTTTAGGGAACGCAAGAATCCGGGTTGAAGCCAGAGTTGCGAACCCACTCCTTTAGCGGCGTAAAGAAAGTACTCTCCGGGCGGAAGATTGCGAAACTCGAAGCTCCCATCGCTCTGCACGGCTTGATGACGGATGTCCGAACCGTCGGGAGAGGGCGTCTCCGGCGCCAGCACGACGAAATCTGCGTCCCGCGCAACTCCGGTGATGGCTCCCGGATCCGAGCGGAGCATGACAGTGACCTGTAGGTTCGAATATGGGGTAACCTCTACGTACTTATTCAGGACATCCTCGCCGTTGCACTCGACCGAAGAAACGTACCAGCCGAGTTGATTTGGGAACACTTGAAACAAATAGCGGTCTGGGTTGACGGGTTCGATTTTCGCGATACCGTTAGAACGAACACTATCAGCGTAGGAAACGCCGTCCCCAGGGGGGACCAACCGGAACCAGGCGCGGCTGATTGCTGTCGGGTTGTTGTTGTCGGCCCGCACCAAGGCAGTCACCGTGATCGACGGCATATCGCCAACCATGAGGCCCGTGATATCGGTTGATCCGACCTCTACCTCGTTGCGTCCAAAAAGCAGGTGATGACCATCGCGGATTGTGCTGAGTCTGATTTCATAGCGGCCCGTCGGGACTCCCTCAATGGAGAAAGTCCCATCTGGGCGCACCGCGATGCTTCTCCGAAGCACGTCGATTTGTCTTTGCCCGACGGGAAACAACTCAAGTTGTAAGCTGCTGGCGTGCAAACTGGCAGCTGTTTGCACAATTTTGCCCTCGATACGATGCGTTGCGGCTGCGCGAATTCGAATCTCCGCATTCGCGTCCTGTCCAGGTTGAACATAAACGGAGAGGGCACTTGAAAGGTCGGGGGCGTCTGGCGAAAACGTAGGGATGGGCCGGTAGCCGTCCTTGCGATTTCGCTTGGGACCCGAATCGGGTATCGCCAGAACATAATAAGCACCGGCCGCGAGTTTGGAAAGCGAGTAGCGGCCGGCGTGATCGGTCACCGCCGATTGCCTTGCTACTTGCAGACGTGGAGGAGTGAAGACGGGATCGAGGATCAGCGCATGTACGTGGATGCCAGCAACCGGCGCGCCGTTCTCGTCTACAACCTTTCCCGTGATCGAAGGGAGCGGCGCAACCAGGACGAGCAAGCCGGTTGTCGGTTCCGCAGCATCGACAGTTACCGGCGGGGCGTCCGACGAGCGAGGATCCTCAGCAAACCCGAGATTCTGCGCGCTCACTGTGATGACGTAGCTTCCGACTGGAACGGATTCGAACTGGAATGTTCCATCGGGTCCGGACCTTACGGCGTGAATGTCGGCGGGGGGTCGATGGACGGCGTGCTGCCGGACGGACACTCCTGGTACAGGCAGACCCGTCGACGAGTCGACGACACGCCCACTGATGGAATTCGTCGCAGGCGTTTGGGCAAACAGGCTTATGGGTAAGCAGCAGATCAGGGCAAGCCTGACGTAGACACTCATCCTATGCCGATCATAACCGGGCGGCATGCACGGAAATTACAACGCCCACAACATTCCGGGCTCATACCGTCAGGTTTAAAAAGGCCAGTGCACGGCCCCCGTTTGATGACGTATTGATCCCCATTATTTCGCCGCGATTGACTGAGAGATGACTGGAGGGTTTGATAAAGATGGAAGGGCAATCGATCCGGTCCGCAACTCTCGATGGAAACGACGGGGACACTCTGAAGGTTCATCTCATCGACGGCACGTACGAGCTGTTCAGGCACTACTACGCACTGCCTTCCGCAAGGGATCAGGACGGTTTTGAAGTCGGCGCCGCCCGAGGTGTACTTACCTCGCTCATGGGTATGCTCAAGGACGGCGTCACCCACATGGCGGTTGGGACGGATCACGTGATCGAGTCGTTCCGCAATCGAATCTGGCCCGGCTACAAAACGGGGGATGGAATTGAGCCTGCGTTGTTAGCACAGTTCACCCTGCTCGAAGAGATTCTTATCGCGGCCGGCATAGTGGTGTGGCCGATGGTTGAATTTGAGGCAGATGATGCGCTCGCTGCGGCAGCAGCGGCGGCAGCCCGTGACTCACGCGTCGAGCAGGTAGTCATCTGTACCCCGGATAAGGACCTCGCTCAATGCGTGCAAGGTACGCGCATCGTTCAATTGAATCGCCGCAAGCGCGTCCTGATCGATGAGGCTGGCGTGATCGGGAAATTCGGTGTCGCTCCGAAATCCATTCCTGACTATCTAGCCCTGGTGGGCGATTCGGCGGACGGCTACCCAGGTCTTCCGGGGTGGGGCTCGAGGTCATCGGCAGCAATTCTTGCCAAATACCTTCATCTGGAGCTCATTCCCAGGGATTGGCGTGAATGGCGTGTCAACGCGACGAACGCTAGTGGTCTCGCACACACGCTGTTCAGCCGGTACGACGAAGCGTTGCTATTTCGCAGACTTGCGACCCTGCGAACCGACATCGCGCTATTCGATGAAGTGGAACAATTACGCTGGAGCGGCCCCACAGAGGCATTCGCCGCGGTTGGCGCTCGGCTTGACGCCGCAATTACGGAGAAGAAGCGAGTCTTGCGGCCGAGAGGGGAGCTAGCCAGGGATGTTTCGGAGGTTTCGCAGGCACCCGCAGAATTGTAGAATTCAGAGCCGCGGAATGGGCGCAACCCAGGTCACAAGCGCTAGCGAATACCAGTGGCGCTCCGCTGCGTTTAGAGTAGGTGTAGGCTTTACTCCGACCGCGCGGGGGGCTGGCATGAGCAAACGGGGCAAGCGAAACCCAACGCGTTTAAGCGGTCTCGTCGGAGAAGGCACTGACGCTGGTGCCACGCAAGCCTGAGCGCCGGTTGCTCGCGAGGTGGTGGCTGGATTTGAAATAAATTTTGATCTGCTGTCGATTCTTCCTTTGCGCGGACGACTATACGATGAACGATGCTCCGCGCAGGGTTACGCTGCTCTTAATCAGCAGCTTCGATGCGAGCAAAAAGTCAACACAAGAATGGAGGAGGAAAGGGCACAAATGTCAAAAGTTCGTGTCGCGGGATTTGCCGTTTCATTGGACGGTTTCAGCGCTGGAATAGAGCAGAGTCTGAGCGATCCGCTCGGCAAACGTGGAACCGAGATCTTTCAGTGGTACTTTCACACCGGGAGCTTTCGCTCAATGCACGGGCAAGCGGTGGATCTGTCGGGGACATAGACGATGAATTTGCCGATCGTGCGATGGACAACTTCGGTGCCTTCATTCTCGGTCGCAACATGTTGGTCCCGTGCGCGGTCCGTGGCTGGACGACTCATGGAAGGGCTGGTGGGGCGAGAATCCGCCGTACCATGCGCCAACCTTCGTCCTGACGCATTACGAACGTGAGCCTCTCGTCATGGAAGGCGGAACAACTTTCTACTTTGTGACCGGAGGAATCGACGAGGCCATGGCACTCGCGAAGAAAGCCGCCGGCAGCAAAGATGTCAAGATCGGAGGCGGCGTATCAACAGTACGGCAGTATCTGCAAGCTGGACTGATCGATTCCCTGCACCTCGCGTTGACACCCGTTCTCCTCGGCCAGGGCGAATCACTCTTTCAGGGACTGGACCTGCATGCGCTTGGATTTTCCGTAACCGATCGCAAGACCTCCGAATACGCAACTCATCTCACCCTTGAAAAGGTCTAAGGACACAGTTGCAATCGAAGCCTCATTGAGCTACACGGATTGCATAGTCCCCTGGCTGGTTCTATAAAGCGCTTTACGCCTTCCTCTGTCGATTGGGTAGCTTTTTCTATTAGGATTTCCGAAGTCTCGACGGCTTGGGAACTTAGAAGTTTGTCCATGTTCTCCGTAGATTGGCTCAGTGCACTGCGTCCCAGCCCGGAGTCGGCCCCGTGATTTCGATTGTCCTAATGGCTTGAGCCAAGTTGAGTATAGACCCATCGAAACCGATCAAGGTGGAAACAGATTGCCCCAGACCTTTGAAAACGGACAGGGAGTGCCAGCATGTCTGGACGGACCGAGGATACGCTAACGCCGTAAGCTGAAATCCACGAGCTCTAAACTGCCCGAACGCCGCTAAATGCTTCTAGAATGAGCAACGTAGTGGAATCCTATTTGGTCAGTCTACGTGCAGAATTTGCGGCGGATTAGCGCGACGGCTGAATCGCTCCAGGTAGCTTTGTTGCGAGCTGTGGGGAAGCCACGTGCCGTAAGTTCGCGCGAATATAGCCGTATCACCCTACCCCCTCGCAACCAGACACTTCAGAACTGACAGGATCTCCGAGTCCTCCTGCCTGTCTCCGTAGTGAACAAGCGTTTGTCCATTGGGAATTTTCCACTTCAGCATCAACTCATCGCAAAGATTCAATTCTTCTGGCGCAGAGCCGACGTACTGAAAGAAGCTTCTGACTGTATCACTACGGGAACTCACGATTAGTACTATTCTGAGCGCTCCGGCCGATCGTGAATCGCATCGAATCGTCGGCCCGCCTAAGCTGCGTAACTAATCTAGCAACGTCGTCGTCGCTGAAGCTATTCGTGTGTAGTTGCAGCTTGACAAGCCTACTACCTGAAGGCCTTTTTATCCAAGATGTCGAGCCGTCCCCTAAGAACCAGAACAAGGCCACTCTCGGAGTAAGAACAAGGTCCTCCGGAACGCGCTTGATGCGCCTAGTCCCAGGGTCTGTTGTGTACCAACGCCGGTCATACCCCAGTAGCGTGCGATCTACGAACGAAGTGACCGTATGAAAAGGCCGACAATAGCTATGTTTGCCGTTTTGCGCGACATTCTTCCAGTGTTCCGGCCTGGGACTTAGCCGGAACACAAGCGGTAGAAAACTCTGAACGTATTGAGCGAAGGGCAGGAATACACTTCCGAAGTAGAAATATACGGATTGCGTATGAACGGAAGATCTCTTCCATAGACCTGCGTCACTGAGGAGCAAACCCTCAATGCATTCATGTTGGTCGCGTGAAAGAACCGTCTCTCGCACGGAAGCTGTGGCACCCGGCATCTCCCTTTGCAAACACCCGCACGACTTCGACTTACCACTGGTAAGGTCGTGTGAAACAATCCCGTGGCGGATTTTCTTGACGCAGGAACATTCGCAGAGCCACTTACGATTACCGTCAAAGGCCAGCACTTGCCATCTCCCTGAAGTCTGGCCCGTTAGGTCGCGAAACCCAGGATTTCTTTGGGGTCTGTCGGATCTCGGAGACCAGTTTTTCCTCCGGCTGTATTGGAGCGTGAGTTGTCGTTGAACATTGGGGCGCCGATCATATTACCGCCGGAAGTTATAGGTCCCGAGAAGTCCCCGTTCGGTACCGGAGCCCTACCATTCGCGAGCCTTCCGAAACCGGCAAAGCCCGATCCGGTCTCGAGAAGCTGAAAAAGGGTTGGACAGCAGAGATTCACATCGCGCGTGCGCGGGAATCAGGAATGCCGCTGAATCCCCCTGGCTAATCGTGATACTCACTCCGGCAATGGTGATTTTACCGACGCGGGGCGCGCCCGCGTCATTAGGAGCCACTGTGTATTCGAATCTTCCATTGCCTCTGTCCAATCCACCGCCTGACACAACCAGCCAGGGAACATCGCTGCTGGCGGCCCAGCCCCAACCCGGGACGTTGGTCTCAACCATCAAGTAGCCAATCGAACCCCACTCCGGAGCGACGCCTCGGATGGCTCTATGTTCAGCGCGCCGCGCAGATCGGATCGGGTCTCGAAAAATTGCCGCTGACCGCAAGTTCCCTGCTGAAGTAGTCCGCCGCCTCCAGCCGGAACCGTCACTTCCGAGACATCGATGCCGGCGTTGCTGGTTCCGCGGATAACGTTGCGCTGAACAATCACGCGCTCGATCCCGCCAAGATAGATACCCCGTCCGACAGCGATGCTCTCCACCACGTTGTCCTCGATGCTCGATCCGGCGCTCCGCAAGTCGGCCGCGGCAAACACCATTTCGTCCCCCGGCGAGAGCACCGGCAGATCGCGATTGAATGTCAGGGTCATTTGACCGCCCGTTGCTACAGCGCGCGAGTCCGGCGGATCCTGCGAAACCACCACCGCGCCGCTCACGTCCGCGGCGTCGTTCAGGTGAACGAAATTCACCTCTGTCCCGTTACTCACGCGATTAGCGAAGTTACGCTGCATCACTAGTTGCCTGGGCCCGGGCTGGCTGATTACAGATGCAATGAAATCGGAATCCATGGCCAGCGCGTCGTCGGTCGTACGCGTCACGTAACAATGCCGAATGTGGTTGTTCCGCAGCGAGAAGCTGAAATGAATGCCATCCGCATTCGAAGCGATGAGCCGCCTGGGCGTGGCTTGACACGCACGTTATCCGCGACCGAATTGCTGCTCCGCCCGATCGCGACCGCAAAGCCACCGCCGCTGCCGTGAACCTCGATGTTGGAGAGTGTAATGAAATCTCCGCTATCGACCGAGATCGCCTCGAGGCCACGGCGATCCCATACGGCAGCCATGTCTCCCGGATGCAATGTGCCCAAAACATCCGGCTGCGTCCAGGGTTCGCCGTTCAGAGTGGCCCCCAGCTTGGGGCTGACGATTGGGTAGCTGATGAAGGTAAGTCCGGTGGCACATCGTTCTGAGCAGTTAAGAAAAAGTAAGCGCCTGGATCCGCCGTAAGCACTCGTACCCCATTGTCCTCGGAATACTGAATCGCGGCCGTGAGCAAACGCTGCGCATCGAGCCCGGGCTTATTGGGTAGCAGGTTTTGACCGGCAATCCCAAGCCGCACCAGATCGTGCGAAAGATTGAGTGTAGTCTGCCCTGCAGCGGACATACAGGCGAGGCACCAGAGAAAGGCTGCAACCGGAAGGCGCACATTAACAAACACCAAAACTGACGAGAGGTTACAT
>CAWCJG010000013.1:0-173027 GCA_963795905.1 uncultured Acidobacteriaceae bacterium
TTGGAGACGTGAGTTGCCGCCCGGCGAATAACGTCAGTCACGGGACCGGCAGAGGGCTCTTTCACAGATGGCTGTAACAGTTCCAGCCGGCGCTCAGGCGGACGCCCTGCATCTGCTGGCCGCACCTGCTCAGCCGGAAGCTGCTCGTTATCGGCCCGTTGACGCCAAACCGCTGAAGTAAAGCTTTGGTCGGCATGCGCAACTGCCCTGCCGTTTTGAGATCGCCTACGGTCGAGCGTGACCGCGAACGTGTGAACATGGGCTGTTGGGAACTCAGTCCGTCACGTTGATTCTCCAGGAACTTGCCGGCGGGGACAAGGATGCGCTGAACCGCCTTATACCGCTTGTGTATTCGGAGTTGCGCAGGCTGGCTGCCGGCTATCTGCGCAACGAGCGCCCAGGGAATACGCTGCAGCCAACCGCGCTCGTTCATGAAGCCTATATCCGGCTGGTCGTGCAGGACCAGCCTGGTTTTCGCGGCCGCGCGCATTTCCTGGGTATTGCCAGCCATATCATGCGGCAGATCCTGGTCGATCACGCGCGTGGCCGAAACGCAGAAAAAAGGGGCGCCGGGCTGCCAAAGTGTTCGCTCGACGAGGCTCTGAATGCGGCTATTGGGCGGCCACCGGTGATGCTCGCAATCGATGACGCTCTGTGTGAGCTGGAGCGGAAGGATCCGCAAAAAATGAAGCTGATCGAAATGCGTTTTTTCGGTGGCTTCACAGCGGAGGAGTCGGCTGAAGTACTCGATTTACGCGTGGAGAAAGTGCGCGGCGAACTCCGTATCGCGCAGGCATGGCTGCAACGGGAACTCAACCGGGCAACGGCCTCCTGAAAAGCGTACAAGAACTACGCGCTGATACGCGCCATACTTGTTTAATAATCGATGCCGCCCGAGCGGTGGGATCGCGTTCAATCCGTTTTCCTGTTATTGGCGGACCTGCCGGCAAACAAACAGGCTGAACAACTCGCTTCGGTGTGCGGCGACGATGGGGAGTTACGCGCCGAAGTGCAGTCGCTGCTCGATTCGGACCGGCAAAATACGAACCGCATTTCAGGAGCTATCGCAAATGAGGCTGCTCTGTTCGCCGCTTCGGAAGTCTTGCGGGTGACCGGCTCGGATCCTGGCGCGTGGTGAAGGAAATCGGCAGAGGCGGCATGGGAACCGTCTATCTGGCCGTACGCGACGACGATCAGTTTCAAAAGCACGTAGCGATTAAAGTCGTCAGCCATGGCATGGACACCGCGACGTACTCGGACGTTTTCACCACGAGCGCCAGATCCTGGCCAATCTGGACCACCCGTATATTTCGCGCCTGCTGGATGCCGGAACCACCCCCGATGGCCGGCCTTTCTTTGTCATGGAATACGTGGACGGTCGGCCCCTCGATGTATTCTGCAGGGAAAAAAGCTGGATATGGAAGCCCGGTGCCGGCTTTTTCTGCGGGTTCTTGAAGCGGTGACACATGCCCATCGGAATCTGATAGTCCACCGCGACCTGAAGCCCGCAAACATTTTCGTGAAGAGCGACGGAACCCCCAGGCTGCTCGATTTCGGCGTGGCGAAACTGCTCGGAGTCCGACCCGGTTGCCGCGCATCCACCACATTGCTCGCGGCCATTCACCCCTCAATATGCAAGCCCCGAGCAGGTCAGGGATTTCCCGTCACAACTGCCGTCGATATCTACTCGCTTGGCGCGGTCTTCTATGAAATGCTCGTCAGGCGTCGCGCGCAGTCAATCAAATCGCCTTCCACCTCCGAAATTGAGCGAGTCGTCTGCCATACCCATGTGCCGCCTCCCAGCACTTTCGCCCCGGGGCTGGATGCCGATCTCGACAATATCGTTCTGATGGCGATGCGCAAAGATCCGGCGGGCCGCTACCAGTCGGTCGATCAATTTGCAGAGGATGTGCGTCGTCATTTGAGTGGGCGCGCAGTGTTGGCGCGGCAGGATTCCTTCTGGTATCGCACGCGGAAATTCGCGGCGCGAAATCGTTTCCAGATCGCGGCCGCGGGGTTGATTTTCGCGAGTCTGATCGCTGGGTTGGGGTTTACTCTTAGTGAGATGCGAGCGGCGCAATCGGCTCGCCGGCTAGCGGAGGCCCAACGCGGCGTTGCCCAGCAGGAAAGCGCGCGGGCCGAGGCCGGATTCCGTCAGGCTGAAATAGCTCGCGCGGGTGAAGCGCGCGAGCGCCTGAACGCCGAACGGAGACTCAGCGAGCTTATCGGCATTGCGGACAAGACTCTATTCGACATTCACGATGCCGTGGCGCGGTTGCCGGGCGCAACCGAAGCCAGGAAAGTCATGGTAAGGACGACACTTGACTACCTCGAAAGCATCGAGAAAGAAAACGGTCTGGATGATCGCTTGCGCTTGTCGTTAGGTGCCGCCTACTCCAGAATCGCCGCGATTCAGGGTGAGCCGTTACATCCCAACCTCGGCGACATCAAGGGCGCGCAAGTGAACTACCGGAAGGCTGAAGTGCTGCTCGCGCCCTATACCCGCGCAGCAAAGACGACCCGGAAGTGATCATGCATTGGCTGGAAGCGGGGATCGGACTGGCCGGTTTGTCTTTTTTTGAATCACGATCGCCGCAGGCGACCCAGATGTATCAGAGCCTCCTCCCAGTTGCCCACCGGCTTGCGGAACTGGCGCCATTGAACTTGCAGGCGATGAAGCAGGAAGCCAATATTCACGAACTCCTCGCCCAGGCTCTGCAAGTGCCGGATTCCAAAGCCGCGCTGCAACATACCAATAAACAGATCGCCATCCTGACAAATCTGAGCGGCCGTTTTCCGGGGGACCGCGATTTGAAAGAAGAGCTTGGATCGGCGCTGACCGAGGCAGCCGGACCCCTTACTAATTTCGGAGATTACGATGAGGCGGCTCAATATTTCGAGCGGTCTATCCGGATCAGCCAGCAGTTTCTGGAGACCGAGCCGCACAACGCTCTTGTGCAACGCCGTCTGTTTGTGGCTTACGGAAACTACTGCGTCCTGCTCGGAATTCCCTGGTCCGCGAACATGGGGAAGCCCGCGGAGGCGAGAGGGTTTTGCGAAAAATCCGCCGCCATAGCGCGAGAGCTGTCCGCTGCGGATCCACTGAATCAAACCGGCCGTATGGACTTGGGCGTCGCCCTTGGCCAGCTTGGAATGATCGATCCCGATGCGGATAAGGTTGCGGATTCACTGAAGATCCTGGAAGAGGCGCTGAGCATTCTCGATCCGGTCCTTCAGGCAAACCCGAACTCTGCAATCCTTGCGATGCGCACCGGACTGCTGCGGGAGTATGCGGGACGCCGTTTGCAGCGCCTCGGGCGTCTAAGTGCCGCGGCCGACTATTTCCGCCGGGGGCTTACGGCGGTGGAAGTCACGATGAAAGCCAACCCGGGTCAGGTGTCCGCAACGCCGGTAGCTCTCGGCAATGAGGAGGGGCTGGCTGAAGTCTTCGCGCAGCAGGGAGTTCGCGAAGACGCGCTCGCCTATGCCGAACAGGCTGTTGAGAGGGCGCGGAAATATGCCGCATTGACACCAGGCCGCATCGTGCCCATTGGACATCTCGGAGAGGCATACTGCGAGCTTGCATGGGTGGAACGTACGTTGAACGATTGGGACAACGCGGCCACCGATGCGGAACGAGCGGAGTCGATCTGGCATTCGATTGACGACAAGGGCGTGCTTTCAGTGCACAGGTCGGCGCGTGCGCGCACCGAAGCGTTGCTTCTCGAACTAGCCGCGCACCGGGCCGCGGCGAAATATTGAATCGTGACAAATTAAAGTTTGTTTATTCTCCCGCCTCGAACCCAAAAGCGGCGCCGATTGTCCGCACTTATAGCAGGCAAGACTTTGGCGTAGTTCACAAAACGGGTAGATAACCCGCCATGTCTTCCCGAGGAGGATCAGCAGATGAGCATGTTCAGATTTCATGGCGGAGGATGCACGCCACTCAGAATGAGCGGGATTGCAATTGCGGCGTGCGTAATGACGTCGACCCTCACGGCTGGCACGATACCAATCCCGCTGAGCCAGCAAGGACAGGGGGCCGTCGAGATCACTACCGGCGATAATTCGCCTGGGTTTTGTGCGACCGGCTTTGGATTTGCCCGGATCGGAAACAGTTGCAGTTTGACGGCGACTACCCCCGGCGGGTCGGCTGTCCCCGGCACTATGTCAGGCACCGGGACGGCATACACCGATGCCGCAGGATTGCACGCGTCGGTGCTTGTCGGATCCAGCGGCTATGGGTACAACACGGGCGAGGCCGAGGCCGGTTTTAGGGACACAATCACCAACAACACGAACGTGACGGCGAATTTTAAGCTGGGTTTCGAGGTCGACGCAATTCTGACCAACATTGGCGGTGGCGCATACGACTATCTCACCGTACAGTTCTGGCACGGATCTTCGATCGGGTCCCCTTTCCAGATTCAGGAGAATGACGGAGTTTTTCCGGCCCCTGACGGCGCCTTACAGACTTGGTCCTACTCTGGAAATGCCGGTGCGATCGATGTTCAGGACGCCACCAGCGCCATAACGATTGCGCCCCACGCATCCTACACCTTCAGCTTGAGCCTTGACGCCGATGCGCAGACCTTATTGGAACCCGGTCAAACGAACCTTGGAGGCGCTCCCGAGGGAATTGTCAATGCGCTTAATACCATGACCATCACTTCTTTCTCCGCGCAGGACACGCTGGGGAACCCTCTACCGGTTTCGGACTTCAGTTCGGCGGACGGGACGAACTACGCCGGGACTGCCCCTGCGGTGCCAGAGCCCGCCACCTTCGGAACATGCGGTGCGGTCCTGCTGCTTCTGGGGGTGTATCCACGCCGGCGTCGATTAAAAGCAACGTGAGTCCCGTACCTCCTCCCGATGGTTATAGGGCTTGGGCAACAAGCTCATTTGCGGATCTTGTCCCAGCGTTGCCGATAGTAAACGGCGGGTGGCGAGCGGATAAGCCGATCACACCCAAAGTGCTCTGGGAAGCCTGCCGTAAGGCCGCGTAAGCAGCCGGTATGACGAAGAACCTTCGCCCGCATCTAGTTCGTCAAAGTTATGCGACCGACTTAGTCGTTATGCGACCCACTTAGTCGACAACGGAGGGGATTTGCCCAGCGTGCGCTTACAGCTTGGCCACTCCGCCCTCAAAGCGACTTCCATTTATCTGCACCATTATTGGCCAATGTTCAACAAGGAGAGCTCATGGTCGAAAAGTACTTCTCCGTGCCTTACTTTCTGCGGATCCTTGAACGCATTGCCGGTCCGTCGGTCCTTCAGCCGTAGCTCCTCTCCCGCACAGTGTCCGTTCTGCCGTCACCCTTTACTTGCAGTTCCACCTATCGGCTGCGCTTGCGGATTTTCCTGGCGAACGCCCTGCGATTTGAGGATCCAGATTGCCGCGATCAGAAGGGCTAGAAGAGCGCAGATCATCACGATCACGCGAGCGTCAATCCCTGGTTTGCCCTCGGCCGGCACAACCTATGGACGTCCCCAGGCGAGGAACGTATCAATGTCCGGCGGCTGCTTTGCCCGGAGCCACACGCTTCATCAGGAAGACCAGCGGAATCAGGAGCCCAAACGTCACACCCAAAATCCAGAAGCAATCAATGTACGCCATGGTTGACGCCTGCTGCTGAAGCGACCGCATCAGCAGCGCATACGGTCCGTTGCCGGCCGGAATGCCGGCATGCTTGAAGACGTTGGTGGCTCCCCGCAACGCGTCGGCGAACACCGGATTCCAGGCAGCCGTGTTGTCCGTCAGCCGCGCCTGATGGAACTGCGTGCGCCGAGCCAGAATCGTCGTCACCAGCGATATACCAACGCTGCCGCCCACGTTGCGCGCCAGATTGATCAACCCGGAAGCCGCATTGTTCTTGTTGCGCGGCACGAATGCATACGCCGCGGTGTTGATCGGCACGAATAGCAGGGCGAGACCGGCCGCCTGGAAACAGCGCGCTATCACGGCATACCGGAAATCCATCTGCGTATCGAAGGTTGTCATGTGAATCAGCGCGGCCGACGTCACGGCCAGGCCCGAATCCGATGATCCAGCGCGCCTCGATCTTGCCCAGCGCCATTCCCACAAAAGGCAGCATGCACATGACAAGCAAGCCGCCCGGCGAAAGCGCCATCCCCGCGTCCGTCGCTGAGTAGCCCATCACAAGTTGAAGAAACTGCGGGATCAGAACCGTGCTGCCGAGAAGGACCACGCCGACCATGAACATCAGGCCTCCCGCAATAGCGAAATTTCGATCTTTCAGCAGGCTGAGATCGACGACAGGGTCTTTCTGCCGCAGCTCCCACCAGACTGCGGTAATCAGGCCGGAAGCCGCCAGCACCGCGCAAATGCGAATGAACCCGCTCGCCCACCAGTCGTCGCGCTCGCCTTTGTCCAGCAGGATCTGCAGGAAGCCAAGCCCGATCGCAATGAAAATGATTCCCCAATAATCGACGCGCAGCCCGCGGGCCTTGCGTTGCTTTCGTTCTTTGATAAAGTAAGGAGGATCGTCCACCATGAACCTGGTCAGAAACAAGGACAGGATTCCGACTGGGATGTTGATGAAGAAAATCCAGCGCCAACTCATGTTGTCGGTGATCCAACCGCCGAGCGTTGGACCAATCGCGGGCGCGGTTACGACGGCAATACCATAAATCGCAAAGGCCATGCCGCGTTGCCGCGGCAGAAATGTATCGGCCAGAATCGCTTGCTCGCTCGGCTGCAAGCCGCCTCCGCCAATGCCCTGCAGCACGCGGAAGAAGACTAGCAGTCCCAGCGTCGGCGCGATGCCGCATGCGAACGAACTCAGCGTGAACATGGCCACGCACGCCATGTAGAAGTTGCGCCGGCCCATGAGCATCGAAAACCAGCCGCTCAACGGCAGAATGATGGCGTTCGAAACCAGGTACGAGGTGAGTACCCAGGTCGCCTCATCCTCACTCGCGGAAAGGTTGCCGGCAATGTGCGGCAGCGCCACGTTGGCGATGCTGGTATCCAGCACCTCCATGAAGCTTGCCAGAGTGACGACAAGCGCAATCAGCCAGGGATTAAAGCGCGGCCGCCACTGCGGGCCAGCCTCGAGGTCGCGAGCGGGTTTCGGCCGAGGCGCGATTCGGCGTCTCCGTCGCTAATGCCATGCATTCTGCCCGCTGTCGCTATCGAGGAGAACGGTGGGCTCGACCGACATACCGGGCAGCAGTTTATGGTCCTGTTCTCGCCGGGCTCGAGCAGGATCTTCACCGGGATTCGCTGCACGACTTTCACATAATTGCCGGTGGCATTCTCCGGCGGAAGCAGACTGAATTTCGCTCCCGAGGCGCCGGCAATGCTGTCGATGTGTGCCTTGTATACTTGGCCGCCCCCGAAGGTATCGGTCGTGATTTCGACGCGCTGCCCTTCGTGCATGTGGCGCAATTGCGTTTCCTTGAAGTTCGCAGTGACCCAAACGTCATCCAGCGGGATGAGCGACATCAACTGCTGCCCCGGCGACACCTGCATGCCGGGCTCGGCGGTTTTCCGGCTGATCACGCCATCCACGGGAGCAACGATTTGCGTATAGCTCAGATTGAGCTGCGCCAACTCGAGCGCCGCTTCCGCCTGTTTTGCCTGCGCCTGCGCCTGCTTGTAGCGCGCCTCTGAGACCTCTGCCTGGCGCGGGCGAACTGTCCAGACTCTGCCGCCGTTGCACTTCAGCGGTCAGCAACTTCGCTTTGGCCTGATCCACTTCCGCCAGGGCCTGATCGAGGGAATGCTTGAGCCGCCTCAATGTCGGCTTTGGCGGATTGCACCTGAGCAGTGCTCGCGTCTGCCGCGGCAACGGCCGCATCGTAATCGAGCTTCGAAATTTCGTCTTTCTGTACCAGGTCTTTGTAGCGCGCCAGGTCACGTTGCGCTTTGTCGTAGTTCGCCTGCGCCTGCAGCAAGCTCGCATTCGCTACATCCAGCCGGGCTCGGGCAGTATCAGCCGCTTTCTGAGCCGAGCGCACGGCGGCGCGGCTCTGCTGCACCTGCGCGCCACTCGTACTGACCTGGCTGCTCGTATTGATATTGGTCAACGGCACATTCACGCCCGATTCGTTGAATTGGCTTCGGCTGTCGCGAGTTGTGCCTCCGCTTGAGCCAGGTCCGCCTGATAATCGGCCGGATCCAGCTGCACCAGTTCCTGTCCCGCCTTGACGGATTGATTATCGTTCACCAGAACTGAAACGACGGTCCCATTGATACGCGGACTGATCGGAATCAGGTGTCCGTCCACCTGCGCATCATCCGTGGATTCGCGCGAAGAGAAATAGGCGTAAATCGGAAACGCCACAATCACTCCCACAACTACTAGCGCCAGAAGAACGAAGCGCACCAGCCGCTTGCGCCGCGGATTCTTGGGTTTCTTGCGCGCTTCGCGAGTCCTGTTGCTGATCCTGTGCTCGTTCCTTGTGATCTTTATCTTTTTCGTCCGCCATGAATTTACTGTTCGGGTCTATGCTCTAGCGTTCGCAATTAGCCGAGCCGCGTCTATGCGATCGCTCATCGACACTGGCGCGCGCCTTCTTCAGTAGACCGATGAGCTGTTCCTTTTCCGGGTTGCTAAGCCGCTCAAAGTTGCGCTACAGCGGCGAAATGTACCGGCAGAAAGCGGTCCAGCAACTGCAATCCGGCGGGCGTGATGCGCGCAAAGCGGGCGCGCCGATCATGCTCGTCTACAACTCGCTTCACATAGCCCTTTCTCTTCGAGATGGTCGACCAGGCCCGTGATATTGGCCCGGCTGACCAGCAGCAGTTCGCCCAGACTGTGCAGCAGCATCCCTTCTGGATGTCCATAGCCGCAGAACCATCAGGATATTAAACGTCGATTTCGAAAGTCCGAAGTCGGCCATGTAACGCCCAGTCACCTGATGCAGCACGTCGTAGGTATAAACCAGATTCAGCACCGCCTCTGACGAGAGGCAGATCGAATTCGGCGTAATATTTCCCACACTCCGCGACCCGTTCGTGATAAAAGGCCTCGCGGGGATCGGCTCCAGGCACATTTCCTTCGATTCTCTGTTGATTAGTAAAGTTCCTAATTATTTTCACCCTGCGTCAACCGCGCCGCTTTCGTATCTAACCGGGCATGAGGCTGGCGATTCTCTTGATTGCGAGTATTCTGATGGTGACGGCGAGCAATGCCGCGACGGTGGACCTACAGGGAGTGCTGGCGGACTGGAACTGCGTTAAAGACATGGTCCGTGACGGTCAGAGAAAACGTGCTGAAGCACGAACGCATCCTGCTCCCTCGGACAGAACTATTCACGTGCAGCGTACGGCCTGATTACGGACGACAAGCACTTATTACAAACTGGACGATGCCGGACGCGGCTGGGCGCTGCGCCTTTTGAAGGATTCACCCAGCAAAGATAATTTGAAAGTCGTTGTGACCGGCACGATCGACGGCGACATGATCCATGTCACTAACATGAGCGAACTGTAGTCGGCCGGTTGTGGATCGTTCAGGTGGTCGGATCCCCGTGAACCTCAACCAGTGCATCGTCTGCTGTCAAATCCGGTTCGGGTAAGCGGCCGGTCCAGTTGGCCCATCCCCAGAAGATTGCAGTGGACGAACTGGACGATCCGGAAAGCGCGCCAATCAGCTCGAATGCTATAGCGCACCGAGGCCGCGCCCGCCGCCGAGCATGGATAGCATCATGGTCGACCAGTTCATTGTTTCGATGGTGGAGAACACACGACCGCGATAACGGTCATCCACATGGTGCAGCAGGATCGACCAGTTCAGGACCGAGCTGACCGCCACGCTCGCCCGCGACAGACCCATGAAGAACAGCGCCCAACCCCAATGCGGCATTTGACTGAAGGCAATGTAGGCGCCGCCGTGCAGCAGATAGCAATAAAAGATCGTCCGCTTATACGCCGCGTATCCGATGCGCTTCCCCAGCCAATTGCCAAAGGTGCCGCCGATGACAAGACCAAGGCCAGCGGTGCCCCACAGTTGGCCCAGTCCAGCGGGTCCCCGATTGAAGACGGTTTCGCTGAAGAGGGCAAACAGCACCTGTGCGGCGCCGCCGCCGCTGGCCCATCCAACGGAGAGCAAACCGATGCCGAGAATCAGCGGCGTTTTCATCATGTACTGCAGGCCGTCGCGATACTCGGTCCACGGCCGCGCGACTTTCGTTTCGTTCAGCTCGACCCGCGGAGCCCGGAATCCACCTTCCACTTTCAATCGCCAGATGCAGAAAGCGGAGACAAAGAATGACAGTGAATTGAAAACAAACGCGAGCTCGTAACCAAACGCCGCGACGTGGTGCCGCCGAAATACGCTCCCACGCACAGCGTCATCCAACCGGTCGTCTGGGTCAACGAATTCGCGGTATGCAGTTCCTCCTCGGTTGCAATCGTCGGCAGGATGGAGGACCGTCCGCTGGTAAAGAAAGGCGACGCCACCATCAGCAGCGCGCTTAACAGGTAAAGCAGCCATGTCTGGTGACGGGCAATCGCCAGGATGAACCCGAGTGCGACTACGCCGCGAATCAGATCGCTCGCGATCATGATGCGGCGCCGGTCGAAGCGATCCAGCACCACGCCCGCCACCGGTCCCACCAGTACAGCGGGAATGGCGCGCGACAGCATGACACCGGCGACCACAAACCCGCTGTGCGTCATGCGCAGCGCGAGGTCAAGCACAGCAACGTTGTTAAAGTAATCCCCTGCTTCGCTGACGATCTGTCCAACCCAGGTCCAGCGATAGTTCCGGTTACGCCGCAGCAGGTGTCTGAAGGAGTCGGCCATCAGCCCTGCTGCTTGAGCACCTTCGCGATGACGATGATTTCACCGAGATGGCGCTGCGTGTGCTCGGCGATATGGGTCAGCAGGCCGAGCACAGTCGTCGGGAGCCGTTTCCGGCCGACGCTGCGGGCGGCGAACAGATCCGCCGGATCGAGAGCTCGCAAGCGAGCCTCGGCTCGGTCGAGTTCGGCGAAGATGCCTTGCAGCAGAGGCGATAGCACAACATCGGCCGTCTTCTCCCGCGCCAGAGCATCCATTTGCACCGGGCTCAGTTCTCCACCGAGCAGATAGGTTACGAGGCGATCTACACTGCCAGCCATGTGCTTGAGATGAAACCCGAGCGTTGCGCCCGCCACGGTGCGCCACACCTGATCATCGGTGAGGCCGTCCGTGAAGGCCGTCAAGTCTTCGCGCACCTGGCGAAAACTGAAGAACAGCGGTTGCAGAAATGCTGGAAGGCCGTCGAGCGGTCCCCGCAACCATGGTTCCGGTTGGGACATTACCGCATGTTGCCTGTATGACCGAGCGAATATCGCCCGGGCTGCGGATACACACACAACCCGTGCGGCTCGCTGCCAACTTTAATGCGCGCTTTCAAGTGGCCATTCGACGTATCGAAAACATAGACTTCGCCGTTGTAGCGGCCGGAAAGCCATAGTTCCTTTCCGTCTGCGGAAACGTCGCCCATGTCGGGACTACCGCCGTTCGGAATCGGCCACTTCGTAGCCACCTTGCGCGTCTTCATATCGATGAGTGAGACCGAGCCGCCCGAGTGATCGGACGGCGTACCGCGATTCGACACATACATGTACCTGGCGTCGCGGCTGAAATACAGGCCGTGCGCGCCGACGCCTGTTGGAATGAACTCGATCTGTTTAAAGCTGTTCCCGTCGATGACGTGGACGCCGTTCGAATCCATGTTCGCGACATAGAAGACTTTCCCGTCCGGCGAGATGCGGCAATCCTGGGGCATTCCCTGAGGCGTCAATTTTAGGTGCGCCAGCACGGTCTGATTCGCCACGTCGACCTTGATCAGCTCGCTCGAAAACTCGCAGGTGGCGATCATGTATTTGCCATCCGGCGAGAAGTCGGCGTGATTGACGCCTTTGCAGTCAACCGGCACTCGCTTGACCACCTGCATCGTGTGCGCGTCGCGGAAATCCATGCGGCGCTCGCGCTCCGCCATTACGATCGCGTACTTACCGTCAGGCGTGAAGTACATGTTGTACGGATCGTCGACATGAACGCTCTGACCCATTTTGCCCGTTGCCGGGTCGAAGGCGGTTAACTGGTCGCCCAAGTCCTCGGCAACCCACAGCGTCTTCAGATCCCAGGAGGGGATGACGTGCTGCGGCTCCAGGCGATGGAACTTGTTTCCTTTCACTTGCGGCAGCGCATAATGGGCGACTAGTTTGTACGTCTTCGGGTCGATGACGTCGACGGTATCGCTTTTGGAATTGGGAACGTAAACCAGACTGGGGTAATTCTTCACCACCGGACTGAGCATGTTCGGCCCATCCGCCGAATACAAGTTGTTCACGTCGAGGACGGGGGGCATTCCGGGCAACACGTCGACTTGTGCGGCACGCGAGCCTCCCAGCGACATAGCAGCGAAAACAGCGGCTGCCAGCGCGGTCTTGCAAGAGGTGCTCATTGGTTCAATAGACAGGGTAACGCGAGGGGTATAACAATCTCAGTGTACCCGGCGGGACACTTTTCCGATACAATTTCATCTAGAAATGTTGCAAACTGGCGAGAGCGAAAACGAGATCCTGCTCGGCAACAAGCAATTGCTGGCGATCTTCTTTGTGGTGGTGCTTCTGCTGGGCGTTGCTTTCGCCGGCGGGTACAAATTGGGGCAAGCGTCAAAGAAGAGCGGCCCGGCAGCAGCGACGGATGTGACGGCAAGTACGACATCGAGTGGAACGCAGACCACAGGGCAGACGCATGAAGTTGTTCCGGGCGAGAATGGCGACAGCACGGCTTCTACGGACACCTCCAACGCGCCGGCCGCCGGGCCGGATACCGAACCTCCTGCGGCAGCGGAGGGACCCGCAAAGGCGACATCGCATACCGTTAAGACCCCGCCCCGGGAGCAGCCGGCCGAAGATACGGAGGCCGCCGCACCGTCTGCAAAGAGCACCGACAACGGCCGCGACTTCGTACCGCAGCCGGGACAGATGTTCCTGCAGGTCGCGGCGGTGGGCCGCGATGAGGCCGAGGCGGTGGCCGACGTGCTGCACAAAAAAGGCTTTCGCGCGCACGCAGTTCCGAAACCGGGCAGCCCGAAGATCTATCGCGTGCTGATCGGACCGCTGCGGGACGCCGCCGATTTGAATTCGACCCGCGACTCCCTACGCCGCACCGGGTTTCGCGAAGTCATCACGCAGCGGTATTAAACCGGTGCCATCGGTCGTTATCGCAAAACCGCGAAAACGAAACGCGCCCAAACAGAAACGCTCGCCCGCGCCGACGCGCGGAAGACCGAATCTTGCGTTGAGCATGGCGGCCGCATTTGCCGGCATCGTGCTGGTCTATCTGGTGGTGCAGTTTCATGCGCAATACACAATCGGCCTGCAGTGGCCCATCCGGCTACATTTTGCGTGGCCCATCGTGGTCGCGCAGCGGACGAAAACGGAAGACGCCCGCGAGGCGCAATTCGACCAGAACGGTCATCCGCTGACGGCGTACCAGCAATACGCGTGCCGCAAATTCGGCGCGGCCTGCCGCATTGCGCTGGCCATTCAGCGCGCCGAGAACCCGGCGGGGAAATGCGAGATTTACCACTACAACACCGATGGCACGCTCGATTGGGGCTACTTCCAGATCAACACTGTGCATCTGAAACGGCCAGGCTTGAATCTGCGCGACCTGCTCGATTGCCGGGCGAATATTGATTTCGCGTATAAGCTCTACAGCGAAGAACACGGGTTTACGGCTTGGAGCACGTACAACAGCGGCGCGTACTTGCGGTATTTGAAGCGCTAGGGCTTGGTCAGTGGCCAGGGGTGAGTGGTCAGTGATCAGAATGGACTGCGCGGTGAAATGAGACAGCGAGTAGAGTGGACAGTTGCCATTCGCTGGAAAATGCTGGCGAACGGGTTGGTTTCTGGTTCAGAATGACAGCGGCAGACGAAGCGGAGGTAGGCTCTGCTGGAGAGCAACCTGCCAAGGAATAGGCTGCCGGAAACTCATTCCGATGAGTCACGGGAGAGCGGCGCCCCCGTTCTCCTGTGGAAACAGGTCCTCGGCATCGGGATAGATTTCCTGATGCCTTGGAAAACTCAAGGCTGCTGGTAACGACGAAGGCGGTAGCGCAGCGGTCTTTTCAAACTCTTCCGGCGAACAATAGCCCAGCGACGAATGGAGCCGCTCCCGATTATAAAAGCGCTCGATGAAGTCCTCGATATTTTGCTCGAGCTCCTCCAAGGTGGAGTAACCACGGCAGTAAATCTCCTCGTTTTTCAGCGTGCGCAGGAAGCTCTCGCAGTAGGCGTTCTCCCACGGCCGCGCTGGCCGACTCATACTGATCCACATGTGCGCTTGCTCCAAACGTTGCACGTAATCGTCACTGGCATACTGGGTTCCGCGATCGGAATGGTGCACCAGACCGGGACCCGGCTGTCGCTGCGTGATGGCGCGATTCAAAGCAGCTAATGCCAAGCTGGTGTGCAAGCTCCGGCCTAGCGACCAGCCCACCACGCGGCGCGAATAGACGTCGAGCACCACCGCCAGATAGACAAACTCACGCCCCAGCCGCACATACGTGATGTCGGACACCCACAGTTGATTGATCGCGCTCAGGCGCACATAGCGCGCCAGATTCGGATACACGGCAAAACGATGTTTGGCATCCGTCGTCAGCACGAACTTGCGTTTGCGTACGGCCAGTAAGTTGTCGCTTTGCAGGATGCGCCGCACCACCCACTCGCCCACCACGATCCCGCTGCGCCGCACCACTTGCGTGATCCGGCGGTAGCCATAGCGGCGATAGTACAAGGCCGCTTTCTGCACTGCGTCGCGCATGGCTACGGCCGCCTCCTGCGGCTTGCGCTCCTGCCAATCGCGATAGAATCCGGCACGACTCACACCGGCTGCCTGACACATCCTCTCCACACTTACCGGGCCTTGCGCGCTGGCTTCGATCGTGGCGTAGATTCGTTGCCGGAATCGACGCCGCTCGTCGGGCGTGATTCCTCGATATTGCGCAAGGCTGCGGCGAAAAAATCTAGTTCCGCCGCCTGCCGGCCCACCAGCCTCTCTAATTCCGAGATCCGGCTCTGCAGGGCGACTGCCTGGCGTTCCCTCTCCCCGGCCGGCTCCCCGCGCTTCCCCCGTCCCAACGGCGCTTGCCGGCCCGCCGAGCCATACCCGGCCTCCCGCCAGACGTATACCAGCCTGCGCCTGAATCCTAGCTCCCGCGCCAAAACCGACAC
Source organism: uncultured Acidobacteriaceae bacterium (assembly GCA_963795905.1). Lineage (GTDB taxonomy): Bacteria > Acidobacteriota > Terriglobia > Bryobacterales > Bryobacteraceae > Bog-105. The sequence goes on from CAWCJG010000013.1 coordinate 15,208, forward strand.
ACACTCGCCCGCCATCATTCGATCCACCGCCTGCTGCTTAAACTCCGGGCTGTACTTAAACCATTTCCGATCCTGGCTTTGCTCCACTTTCGCTCCCTTCGCTGAAAGTGTCCCCTAAACCCACTGTCTCAATTTGCCCCCGCAGTCCAAGAAAAGAAAACGAACCCATCGGTGGTTGGGGCGCATCCTTCTGTGGGAACGAAGCCACCCCAGTGGCCAGGGGTGAGTGGTCACTGATCAGGAAAAAACGAACCCATCGCTGTTTGCCGTGCATTGTTCTGAGGGAACGAAGCCATTTGCCGTGGCAACGCTTTTTGAGGGAACGAACCCACCGCTAACCGCGGGGCCGGCGCTAACCTTGACGGTTTGGCTGACTGTCTGTTCTTCGCGCTTGCGTTCCTTTTGAAGTTCGCGCAGAGTTTTCAGGGCTTTATAGAAGCTGCGCTCGGCGCGGCCGTGCATGCGCTGGGCGGTTTCGGCCTGCGGGGCCTGTGTTGAAGAGAGATGCCTTCAGAGCGGCGAGGTCAGACGGGTCTTCTCCTTTCAGAATCAACTGTTTCGTATAGAGGCCGTGCCTGAAACTCTTTTCCTGAGGAACGAACCCAAACTGGCGGCAACAGTGGTCAGAACGAACTCACAGGCCGAAGGCCTATGCCACAGACCTGCCTTTCGCGCGTGTTGTCCCATGCCGGGTGTTCGGGCGGGCTTCACGTTTGGGTGTAAGTTGCTGGCGAATGGGGAGATAGAGTTTTTGCGTTGGGCGTGACTCGGCGACGGCGGATGAGCCGCGCAAAGCCGTTACTTGTCGCCGCGGCTGGCGGTCCGTTCGCGGAAAGCTAAGCGGTAAGCGCGGCGCTCGGCTGCCCCGTTGAAGCGGCGGTGGTCTTCTTCGGTCTCCGGAATCACTTGCGGCAGCGGAATGCGATTCCCTGCTTCGTCCAGAGCCACGAAAGTCAGATACGCCGACGAGGTGTGCCGGACTTCACCCGTCTGCACGTTCTCCACCCACACCTTGACGCCCACTTCCATCGACGTCCGGAATACGCGGTTCACTTGCGACTTGAGGCGCAGCAGAGCGCCCAGGTGGACCGGATGCAGAAACGTCATCTGGTCGATCGAGGCCGTCACGACGGGGCCGCGCGCATGCCGCATGGCTGCGATCGCGCCGCATAAATCGACGAGGTGCATCACGTGGCCGCCCAGCATGTTGCCGAGTAAATTCGTGTCGTTCGGAAGGCAGAGTTCGGAGTATTCAGAGCGCGTTTCGCGCACCGTTTTTTCTGGATTCATTGAGGATTCATTTCGCCGGGGCGCCGCATGCCACGTAGCTGCGGCCGAACGCTTCCGCCTGCGCGCGAACCAGTGGCGGAACGTCACCCGAGGCTGCGCCCGAAGCGGTTTCAAACTGGACTTCCACCCAACGCAGCGGAGTGTGGTCGCACTCCTCAATGCAGAGGATTCGGAATCCCGTTGCGTGCTCGGCGCGAATCGCGTAGCGCATGCAGGAGATGTGTTCAGCGTCCGGGAACGAGGGGCAATGGGAGCGGGAATATCCGTGATTGCAGTAGGGAAAGCGCATGTCGGCGGGCGCTTGCGCAGGCGCGCCGGAGGCATGGCACAGGCCGTCGTATTCACGGATTAGCGCAAGGCGCGCACCAGGGTGGCAGGGATTCGAAAGCGGCTCGATCGGTTCAAAAAAGGGGCACGGCATGCGTCACGCAGTTTGCAACAGGCGCCTGGCGGCCTGGCCGACGGACGAGAGGAACTCGTACAGGTCAGCCGCTTTCCGGACGTATTCGCTGGCGCCCAGGTCTTTTGCCTGATCGCGCTCTTGCGGCGACAAAGAAGAGGTCAGCACCAGAATCGGCGTATCCCGCCAGGACGGTACCGCACGCAAACGGGACAGGACCTCGAGGCCGCCCACACGCGGCATATTCAGATCGAGGATCATCAAATCGTATCGACTGTGGCCATCGGCCTCGAGCAAAGCTTTCATGGCTTCATCCCCGTCCTTCATCTGGGTGATGGAGCAGTTCAGACCGGCCTCGCTGAGCGCCTCGTTAATTAATATTACGTCGGGCGAGTTGTCCTCGACGACCAGCACGCTGTAAGACGCCTCGTTCGACATGCTACTTTGCCATTCCGGACTCACAGGCTGAGTTTTGATTTTACGTTATCGATACCCGGCTCGCGTACCGTATCATTTCCTACATGGAACTGAAGGCAATCCGGCTGACGATTCCCGAGAACGGGAACATTATCGTGGGCCAGAGCCACTTCATCAAGACGGTCGAAGATATCTATGAGGCTATGGTGAATACGTCGCCTCACTTGAAGTTCGGAATTGCTTTCAACGAAGCTTCTGGCGACTGCCTGACCCGCCATGACGGAAACGATGATGAACTGAAGCAGTGCGCGATCGACAACGCCACTCAACTGGGCGCAGGACACGCATTTGTTGTTGCTTTGCGCAACGGGTTTCCGATTAACGTTCTGGGCCGCATTCAAGCGGTGCCGGAGGTGGCGAACATTTTCTGCGCCACGGCGAATCCGGTGGAGGTGATTGTCGTCGAAACCGAACAGGGCCGCGGCATTCTGGGAGTGATCGACGGCAGTTCGCCGAAGGGGATCGAGAGCGCCGATCACATTGCGAAACGGGTGGAACTGCTGCAGCGATTCGGGTACAAGCGGTAAAGGGCTCTATTTCAGCGCATCGAGTCCGACCTGAGCAATTGCTTCGTCGAACTTCGGATGCCGCGCCGCTCACGGCGACTCCACCGATCGTCTTGCCGTCGATCTTTATCGGCAGCCCGCCTTGATTCGGAAAGTAATCGGGGAGCGCGAGGCCGGCGGTGAAGCCCTTCTGCACCGCATCCTGAGCGGCTTTGGATGGGCTGCCGTAGAAGGCGGCGTGACGGGCTTTTCGTTGTGCAAATTCGAGCGTGTTGAGCGGCGCGCCGTCTTCGCGTTCGAGGAACTGAAGATTGCCCGCATTGTCCACGATGCAAATGGTCACGGACACGTTCCGTTTGGCGGCCTCGGCCTCGGCAGCCGCGACGATCTTCTTGACTCCCGAGAGGCTCAAGTAGGGTTTCATCAAAATGTCGCCCTGGGCGAAGACGAGGCCGGCAGAGGCGGCAAGCAGTAAGACGGGCTTCCACATTGTCCCGGCATGATATCAATCAAGGAACATGACGCTCCAGTTCCGCGCTTCAATCGCTGTAGTCGTAGCCGCGACCGCGCTTGCGGCGGCACCGGTTCAGAATAGATCCGCCGGTTCACTGTTCGAACAACTGAAGAAGAGTCCGCCTGAACTGCACGCATTTCTGCTGCGTATGCCGAAAGGCGGCGATCTGCACAATCACTTGAGCGGCGCGATCTATGCCGAATCCTTTCTGGATCGAGCTGCCCAGGCGCCGCTGTGCGTCACAGACACGCTCACATTGAGCCCCGCTACCAACGCGACGTGCGCGGAAGGCCAGACAAGCGGATCGCGCTTACCGGGCGACGGAACACTCTGGAACCGAATGGTGGACAGTTTGTCGATGCGTGATTTTGTAGCAAGCGAGGGCGAATCCGGCGCCGATCACTTCTTCGATACATTCGGCAAGTTTGGAGCCGCCTCGCATGTGGATGAGGGCGGGCTGATTGCGGAGATAGTCAAACGAGCCTACAACCAGAACGAGTCGTACCTGGAGCTGATGGCGCTTTCAGCTTCGAGCGCGGTCTCGCAATTGGGGACGAAGGCGGGACTCGATCGCAACGATTTCGCCGGGACGCGGCAGAAGTTGATGGATGCGGGAATGGCGGAACAGGTGAAAGCGCTGCAGCAGCGAGTAGAGCGTATGGATGCGGAGCGCCGCAGTGCCCTGCAGTGCGATTCGGATCGTCCGCAGCCTGCGTGTGGCGTGGAGGTGCGCTATCAATTCCAGGTCACGCGGAATTCGACAGCCGAGGAGGTGTTCGCGCAAACGCTGGCGGGCTTCCTACTGGCGGATGCCGATCCTCGAGTCGTGGCCGTCAACTTCGTGCAGCGCGAGGATGGCTACAATTCGCTGCACGACTACGATCTGCACATGCGTATGGTGGCGTACCTGCGCACGGTGTTCCCCAAGGTACACGTTGCCCTGCACGCGGGCGAACTAGCGGAAGGCATGGTTCCGCCGGAAGACCTCCGTTTTCATATACGGGACGCGGTGCTTACGGCACGGGCAGAACGGATCGGGCATGGCGTGGACATTATGGATGAGAACGACTCGCTCGAAACGCTCCGCTACATGCGCGAGCACCACATCGACGTCGAGATCAACCTGACGAGCAATGCGGTGATTCTCGGAGTAGCAGGAGCGAACCATCCGTTCCCTGTGTACCGAAAGTATGGCGTACCGGTGACGCTGTCCACAGACGATGAGGGCGTGTCGCGAAGCGATCTGACGACCGAGTATGAACGCGCAGTGCTCGGTTATGGACTTTCGTACACGGAGTTGAAGCAGATCGTCAGGAACAGTATTGAGTACTCGTTTGCGACGCCAGACGAGAAGCGGCGTTTGCTGGCGGATCTCGAGAAACGTTTTAACGAGTTTGAACGCTGGGCAACCGCGAATTTCCGATAACCTTGCTCCTCGGCGTAGCCCGGCATCAAGGCAGTCAGTACAAGTGAACGTTGGCAAGCAGAGATTTGCCAATCAGCACGCTGAGCAGGGGTAGGATCAGGCCCGCGAGGGCAAAGAGCAGCGACAGGCCGCGAGCGCCTTTCGCGTGCGAGCCGATTCCCAATAGCGCCAGCGGAAGCAGCAGCAGCAGGAAGAGGACGGACGACGCAAGCGCGGCAATGATGCAGGCCGGCAAGGTGGCGATGGGCAAAATCGCATGGGGGCGCAACCCGGGATAGCAGGCCGGCAGGATGAGAGCGAGGAAGAACAGAAAGTTCACGGTGCATTTGGCAAGCGAAAACGCGGTCACGGCGGAGCGCGTGACAAGAACGCCGCGGCCGATGCGCGCAACATCGAGCAGTTTTGCCGGATCGTTGTCGAGATCGACCATGTTGCCGGCATCGCGCGCAGCAGAGGCTCCGGAGAACATCGCCAGTCCCACGTTCGCTTGCGCGAGGGCGGGTGCGTCGTTGATCCCGTCGCCGGTCATCGCGACGCGGCGGCCCGCGGCCTGCTCGCGCTTGATGTAGGCGAGCTTGTCGGCTGGAGTTGCCTGCGCGACGACGTCCACGAAGCCAGTTTCTTTGCCGATGGCTTCGGCGGTGATCGGGTTATCGCCGGTGATCATGACCGGACGGATGCCCATGCTGCGCAGTTCGGAGATGCGGTCCTTAGCACCGGCCTTCACGACGTCGCGCAGGTGAATGATCCCGAGCAGACGCGCTCCATCGGCGACACCTAGCGGCGTTCCGCCGGTGCGTGCGATGGCGGCGGCGGTTTCCTCATATTCCTGGGCGACAGCACCACCCTGCACGCGAACAAAGCTGGCTATGGCGGCGGTCGCACCTTTGCGCAACACAACGCCCTCTGCATCGACGCCGCTCATCCGCGTATAGGCGGAAAACGGGATGAAATGCGCGCCCGCGATGTCCACGTCGCCGACGCCGTAGCGTTGCCTCGCCAGCAGCAGAGCCGAGCGGCCTTCGGGCGTGTCGTCAGCGTAACTGGAGAGGTAGGCGGCGGCGGCAAGCTCCTGTTCGGAGACTCCCGGAAGGGCGATGAACTCGACGGCCTGGCGGTCACCCATCGTGATGGTGCCGGTTTTATCGAGCAGAGCGATATCAACGCGCGCGGCCGCTTCGACGGCCCTTAAATCGGTGACGAGGACGCGATGCCGCATCACGCGATCGAGTCCGGCGACACCGACCACCGGCAGGAGGGAAGCGATCGACAGAGGCATCAGGGCCACGGTGAGGCCGGAGAGGACGATGGCGACGGACAGATTCCCGAGACCGAGCACGGCATAGATCCCGAACGGCGCGAGGATGACCACGGCAACTATGGCGCAGGCGGTGAAGGTGGCTACAAGACGGCTCTTGTTGTTTTCGTCGGCGGTGCGGGGGCGCTCCATGCCCTCAACCGCGCGCGCCATGCGGTCCAGCATCGATTCTCCGGGCGGGCAGGTGACGCGGACAATCAACCGGTCGGAGAGCACGCGGGTGCCCCCGCTGACGCCGTTCAGGCCATGTTCCGATTCGCGAATGACGGGCGCGCTTTCCCCCGTGATGGCGGACTCGTCCACCATGGCGATGCCTTCCACGACTTCGCCGTCGGCGGGGATGAGTTCGCCGAGTTCGACCACCACCCTGTCGCCGTGGCAGAGGCGGGAAGCCGGCACATACTCGAAGCTATGGCCGCAGATGCGGCGGGCCATCAATTCGCCACGTTCGAGGCGGAGAGCGTCGGCGTGGGCTTTGGCGCGGGCTTCGGCTAAAGATTCGGCGAAATTGGCGCACAGCAGCGCTGACCAGAGAAGTACTGTAACCCAGACGTCAAAGGGGACACTGGGCGCGTGTTCGAGCACGTCCTTGATCAGGAACACGAGCGAGACGGTCGCCGCCACTTCAATGACCAGGAGGGCGCGTTTTTTCCGCAGGTAGCCGGGATTCAGCTTTGTGGCGGCCTGCCGAAACGCGCGCGCCGCAATCGCCGAGTTACGGACTGAGGACGGTCCGGCCACCAACTTTCCGGACGCATCTGCAACAATCGACATTAAACGTTTACGCGCAAATAAAACACGCGTCTGACACTACGATACAATCTTCCAGAAACGGACGCTCGCTTTGACACTTCACGGGATCGATTACGTCACAATTTGCATTTACTTCGCCTTTGTGCTGGGCATCGGTTGGATGGCCAAGCGAAAGATCTCGAGCAGCGAGGACTTTCTCACCTCGGGCCACTCGGTGCCGGTCTGGATTACCAGCCTGGCGTTCATCGCGGCGAACCTGGGCGCCCAGGAAATGATCGGGATGTGCGCGTCGGGCGCCAAGTACGGCATCATGACGGCGCACTTCTACTGGTTGGGCGCGGTTCCCGCAATGGTCTTTGTGGGCGTTTTCATGATGCCGTTTTATTACGGCAGCCGGGCGCGCAGCGTGCCCGAGTACCTGAAGCTGCGTTTTGACGAGAAGACGCGCGGGTTGAACGCGATCTCGTTCGCGGTAATGACGATCTTCTCGTCGGGTATCAGCATGTTCGTGCTGGGCCAGATGTTCCAACTGGTGCTCGGGTGGAGCTTTAACCAATCGGTGCTGTTATCGGCGGCCATTGTGCTGATTTACACGCTGCTGGGCGGGTTGACGAGCGCTATCTATAACGAAGTAGTGCAGTTCTTCCTGATCGTGCTGGGATTCTCGCCATTGTCGATCATGGCGCTGCACCGGGCGGGCGGCTGGAGCGGAATCCAGGCGCGGCTGCAGCCGGTGATGACGCATTCCTGGAAATACGTTGGACACGCGAGCGAGAATCCGATGGGCGTGGCGGCATTCGGACTGGTCGCCGGGTTGGGCTTTGTGCTGTCATTCGGATATTGGTGCACCAACTTCCTGGTGATCCAGCGCGCGATGGCGGCAAACAGTATGAGCGGAGCGCGCCAGACGCCGCTGATCGCTACTTTTCCGAAGATGTTGATGCCGTTCGTGGTCATCCTGCCGGGCATTGCGGCGGTGGCGTTGATGAACAATTCAAGCGGCTATACCCTGCCCCTGGATGCGACCTCAGGCGGTTATGACTACAACCAAGTGCTGACGACGCTGATGGCGAAGTTTTATCCATCGGGGCTGCTGGGGATCGGTATTACTGCGCTGATGGCGTCGTTCATGTCCGGCATGGCGGGTAACGTGACCGCCTTCAACACGATTTTTACGTACGACATCTACCAAAGCTACATTCGCAAGACAGCGCCGGACAGTCACTATTTGTGGGTTGGGCGGTTGACTACATTCTGGGGCGTGGCGTTGTCGATTGCGACGGCGTACCTGGCGCGGCATTTCAACAACATCATGGACTTTCTGCAGCTCGTGTTCGGGTTTGTGAACGCGCCTCTGTTCGCCACCTTTCTGTTGGGCATGTTCTGGAAGCGGGCCACCGGACACGGCGCATTCTGGGGCTATGTGTGCGGGCTGTGCACGGCGGGGCTAACGCTGTCATTGACGTATGCGGAAGGCAAAGGCGGATGGCTGGGGAACGTGCATACGTTTAGTTCGGCCATGGCGCAGAGCTTCTGGGTGGCGCTGCTCGGGTGGACGGCGTGTTTGCTGGTGACGTTCCTGGTGAGCTTAGTCACGAAGCCGAAGCCGGCTTCCGATCTGCAGAATCTCGTGTACGGACATATGGAAATGCCCGACGAAGCCGGTGTTCCGTGGTACAAGCGACCCGGTCCGCTGGCGATTATCGTGTTGTGTCTTCTAGTCGTTTTGAACCTAATTTTCTGGTAACCCATGGATGACCTTCGCCGGCCCACCGGCATATTATTCGGACTGCTCGGGCTTATCCTGACAATCTACGCGCTGCTGAACCCGGAAGCGCGCGCGCCGCTGGACCCGGCAACCAATGTGAACCTTTGGTCCGGTCTGACGATACTCGTTTTCGGAGGATGCCTGCTGTGGCTCTCATTCCGAACGAAATCGTAAAGGCGTTCCGGGAGCGTTTCGGCACGGTGCAGGATCCGGCCGTGTATCGCGCGCCGGGGCGGGTGAATTTGATCGGGGAACATACCGATTACAATCTGGGCTTTGTTTTCCCGATTGCTCTCGAGATGGCGTGCTTCGTGGCCGTCGCGCCAACGGATACGAATCAGGTGAGGATCTATTCCCGGGACCTGAACGAGGAGGTTTCGGTATTCGCGGACAGCATTCCGGAGCGCAAGGCGGAGCGTCACTGGAGCGACTATGTGTTTGGAGTCGCGCAACAGCTTACGAAAGGCGGAGTTTCGGTCAAGGGCTGTGACCTTTGGATCGGCAGCACAGTGCCTTCCGGATCGGGCCTGAGTTCGTCGGCATCGCTCGAGGTGAGTACTGCGTTGGCATTCCTGAACGGACGCAGTATGCCGCAGCTCGATATTGCGCGGCTGGCGCAGCGCGCCGAACGTGAGTTTGTCGGCATGCCCTGCGGCATTATGGACCAGTACACGTCGGTGTTCGGGAAGGAACACTCGGCGCTGCAGATCGACTGCCGGTCGTTGCAACATGAGTACGCTCACTTGCCCGAGGACGTAGCGATCATCGCGGTGAATTCGAACGTGAAGCACGAGTTGGGGACGTCGGCGTATCGCGAACGAGTGGCGGAATGCCAGCAGGCGGTGGAAGCGATACAGCAGGTACGGCCTGACGTGGCGAGCCTGCGGGATGTGCCTTTGGGGGTGTTCCAGGAGATCCAGGACGTGGTCCCGCTGGTACCGCGCAAGCGGGCGCGGCACATCATTTCGGATTCGCAGCGGGTGCTTGATCTTGCGGCGGCGGCCGCGAAACGGGGACCTGGGAGAGATGGGACGCTTGTTTGTGGCGTCGCACCGTTCGATGCAGTACGACTACGAGATCACGTGCGAAGAGATCGATTTTCTGGTGGACACGGCGATCAAACTGCCTGGCGTGTATGGAGCGCGCATGACGGGCGGCGGGTTCGGCGGATGCACGGTGAACCTGGTTGAGCCAGGGAAGACGGCCGAGTTCAAGCAGGCGATAGAGGCGGCGTACCGGGAGCGCTTTGGGATGTCGGCCACGTTTTACGATTGCGTGCCGTCGGCGGGCGCGAGCCGGTTGGCCTAAAAGGACGGGCCGCGCGCCTGCTACGATTTGGGCATGGCGCGCGTGAAACTGCTGTTTTTCGGCGTTTTGAAGGACGTGGTGGGACGCGCGGAAGACAACCTGGAGTTCGAGCCGCCGCTGACAGCAGGAAGCATTCTAGAGCGCTATTGCGCTGCCGACGAAACCCTGCGAAAGAGGCGTCCGTCGATACTGATTGCAAGGAATCGCGAATTTACTCCTGCGCACACCATGGTGGAAGACGGGGACGAAATAGCGTTTCTGCCGCCAGTCAGCGGAGGGTCCCTGTACAAACACGATAAAGGGCACATTTTTGAGATCACGCGGGATCGCATCGATACCGCAGCGCTTACGCGCGCATTACTGCGCGGCGAGGATGGAGCAATCGTTACTTTTGAAGGAGTCGTGCGGAACAACACGAAAGGCCGCGAGACGTTGTACCTCGAATACGAGTGCTACGAAGACATGGCCCTGCCGCTGATGGTGCGAATCGGGGAAGAAACGGTTGCGGCGCATGGGATCGACCGCATCGGAATCGTGCACCGGTTGGGGCGGCTCGAGATCGGGGAAGCAAGCGTGGTGATCGTGGCCACATCGCCGCATCGGAAGCAGGCGTTTGCGGCGGCTCACGAGGCCATCGACCGGCTCAAGCGCGAGGTGCCGATCTGGAAGAAAGAGTTCTTCGCGGACGGAGCGATCTGGGCCGAAGGCGAGTGGGACGAGCGTCTCAGCAAGGTTTAGCAGTTGCGCAGTAAATCTCCCGTAGCTACCACAGTTCTCGCGTGTGTCTTTGCGGCCTCGGCGGCAGCGCAGTTTAAACCGGCAACTCCACCGAGAGGCGCGGAACCACCGACGTTTTCCGTCGAGGTCCGGATGGTGCGGGTGCTGGTATCGGTGAAAGATGCCGCGGGGAGGGCGGTTTCCAATCTGGATCGTTCCGATTTCGAATTGAAAGACTCGGGGGTACCGCAGGCGATCTCGGTTTTTGAGCGCAACACGTCGCAGGCGCTGTCGGTCGCGATATTGATCGATACGAGCGGAAGCACGCGCATGGACCTGCATGAGGAAGAGAACTCGTTGCAGCGCTTTTTGCCCACCCTGGTGGACGCCGGAGATGAGCAAGATGCGTTTGCGCTGTTCAGTTTCAATTGGCGGATCACGCTCGAGACGAACTATGCGCGCAATCTGGGGGCGGCCGAACGCGCGCTGGGCAAACTGAAGGGCGAGGGCGGGACATCGATGTACGATGCCATCTGTCTGGCGAGCGAAACGCTGCGAACGCGCGAAGGCCGCCACATCATGGTGATCGTGACGGATGGCGAAGACACGGCGAGCTACCGGAAGTTTGAAGACGCGCTGCGCTCGCTGCAAGTGGCGAATACGGCGATCTATGCAGTGGTCGTGGTGCCGATCGAGAACGATGCCGGCCGGAGTATCGGCGGAGAACACGCGCTGCAGATGCTGGCGGGCTCAACGGGAGGACGGGTCTTCTACCCGGATTCTTACTCGCATATCAATGAAGCGTTCAGCGATATTCTGCGCGACCTGAGGGCGCAGTATTTGCTCGGGTTTCTGCCGGCGGGCGTGCCGCGATTGCCCGGTTCGTATCATCCAATCAGAGTGGTTGTGGACAAGCCAGGGCTGCGGGTCAGCGCCCGCAGCGGATACTTTGAACCATAAGCGGAAGGATTTGCATCGCCAGCATGGCGTTTGAGAAACTCACGAAATTCATCTCCATTTTCTGCCTTCGCATGCGATATACGTGCGTTTTGCTGGTACTCGCGCTGGCTGCCGTAGGAACGACCGCCGCGGATGATACAACGCCGTTGCCGATTCCGTTCCGCCCCATGCGCCTGGATTATCGCGTGGAATGGCGGCTGGTGACGGCGGGAACCGCGGATCTGGCATTTACGCGCGATGGCTCAAACAAAGTGGGCGTGAAGATGAAGCTGGAGAGCACTGGCCTGCTGACGCACCTTTACCGTGTACTCGATACGTATCAGGCAACCATGAATAATGGCTTCTGCCTGGAATCGGCGCACATGGATGCACAAGAGGGGAAGCGTCACATAATCACGGATATCGCCGTTCAAGGGGAGCGTCCGAAGTCAGTATATGAAGAGCGGGATCTGGTAAAGAACACTTCGAAGCAAACGACGCTGGACGTCCCCTCCTGCACCTACGACATCACGGGCGCGCTGGCGGAACTGCGCGAATTGGATGTCGCCGCTCCACGGGCGAGCACGCTGCCGATCACCGATGGGAAGAAGTTTGCGAGAGTCCGGATCGTGCCGCAGGGTAAAGAAACCGTCACCGTGAGCGAAAAAAAGTATCAGACTGTGCGCTACGAGGCATTTCTGTTCGACAATGTTCTGTATAAGCGCAAGGGAAGCCTGCAGATCTGGCTTAGCGACGACGCTGTGCGCGTGCCCGTGCTGATGCGCTTTCAGTTCGGCTTTCCGGTCGGCTCCATTTCAGTGGAACTGGTGAAACAGCAGGATTTATAAACCCGGCGCTAACCCTGCCGCGCCCGGTTACGTCATCATAGAAGTTACGCATGAAATTCCGTCTTGTCCTGTTGTGTTTGTGTACCGGGTTGTTGCTGCAGGCGCAATCGGAAACCATGACGGTGGAACAACTTGCGGACATGGTGCGGTCCGAGTTGGCGCTGAAGCAGCATACGGACAAGCAAATCGCCGCATTTCTCAAGAACGTACATCTGACCGAGCAACTGCCGGAGAAAACGATCGAAGACCTGGAAGCTCAGGGCGCCGGTCCGAAGGTCATCGACGCTTTGAAGAAGCTTCGCGAGGAAAGCACCCCACTGAAGCCACCCTCGCACGACGCCACCTACTCGCCGGAGACTGCTCCGGAACCACCCGCGCCGACGCCGGGAGCGGTGCACATGGTGAACAGCGCACCGATTCCTCCGCCCGATTCCGTCAAGCAGGCGGCAATCATCGACGCGGCGCGCGACTATGCGGAGAATTACACAGCAAAGCTGCCCAACTTCGTCTGTGTTGAGGTGATGCGGCGCTCGGTCGCGCGGGTGAATGGCGACGACTACAGGTCATTGCCGACCGTGCTTGCGAAGTTGAGCTATGTGGACGGACGCGAAGATTACCACGTGTACTCGGAAGGCAACAAGTTCGTCGACACGAGCATGGAGCATATCGCTGGCCCGTATTCGCGGGGCGATTTCGGAACCATTCTGCATCAATTGTTTTCGGCAGATGGGCAGGCCGATATCAATTGGGATCACTGGGCCACGCTACGCGGGCGGCGGATGGCGGTCTTCAATTACAGCATGGAGACGGCGCACAGCGGTTTGACCATTAGCGATGACGTAAGAATGGTCCACGCGGGCGCAAAGGGGTTGTTCTACGCCGACCCGAACGACGGGACCATTTACCGAATTACGCAAACGGCGTTCGACATTCCGTCAGACTTCTCTGTCCGGAGCGCGACCGAGATGCTCGATTACGATTACCAGGACATTAGCGGCCATCCATTTCTGGTTCCACTGCGTGCGCAGGTCGCGATGGCATCGGATCGAGGCAAGGTGAAGCTCGCGATTGAATTCCGGTCCTACCGCCGTTTCGATACGAACAGCGACATCATCTACGGCGATATTCAAAACGCGGAGAAATCGGCACCGCTGCCGGCGAGCCAGACGGAAGAACAGCCCGCTCAGCAGCCGGCGGCGCAGCAGCAACAACCGGCCGCACAGCAGCAGCCGGAGAATCATCCATTCGGTCTACCTACGGCTCCGCCACCGCCTCCGCAATAGCGGCGAGCGTCTGGGCAAGGACCAAGTCTTTAGTCTGCTCGTTCACGAGAACGACGCGGGCGCGCGGCGAGGCGGGGCGCCAGCGAGCAAACATGCGGTCGCACGCAAAGCCTGCAAATACAGAGACGAGGGGCACGTGACCGGCGGCTGCGACGTGCTGGCCCGCCGAATCGTAACCGACGTACAAACGGCTCTGCAGGATGTGGCTGGCGAACGCAGCATAACTGCCATCGTGGAAGTGCAAAGCGGCGGGATTCGCCAGGCGGTCTGCCAGAGCGTTCGCTCGGTCCGCTTCTTCCCCGCCCGCCCCCCGATCGATCAATACGTGCCGGCCGGTTTTGAGGAGAGCGGAAAGGACTTCATATTCGAAGTCGTCGCCGAGACGCTTCGAGTCGTTCTCGCCCACTCCGAAGCTGACGGTAATGTCGGCAATGGCCGGCTGTTTCTCTGGCGAAAGATACGCGTGCGGGAGCTTTTCCAGATCGAAGACTTCTCGCACCCAATCCGCCGTGAGATGTGGCAGCGGCTCTGGGGAGTCTCCGCCGAATGAGCGGCTTTCGAAGAAGTAGTAGCGGGAATCGTCGCAGACGGGAATCAGGCCAAGCTGGGTCAGCCGCGAATCCGGATCGATGACTATAGAGCCAGACTCATCCACGATGCTTTTGAGCTCGAAGGCGGCGGCAAGGCGCTCAGCGAGAACGGCCCCTCTGCCATAGACGACGGGTATCGAGATGATGCGCTCGTCGGAGGCGAACAAAGCCGCGTTCTTTTCCGGACCGACGAGGCAGATCTCCGCTTCGGGGAAGCGCGTCTTGGCGGCGTCCAGGACCACGCTGGTGACGGCAACATCGGCGCCGAGCGTAACGCGGGAGAGCACATATACACGGTGCACTTCCCCGCCCGCGAAACGCCGCAGATTGCGCACGCGGTGATAGCGCAGCAGGAGCTCGTCGGGATGGCAGTCGGGCAGCGCCCGCGCAATCACGTGAGAGAACAAGCGGCCGTACACTTCGCAGAGTCCTGGTTCGAAGAGGTCGCCGAGACGCTCGATGATGATGCTGAAGAGCGCGCGAGTGGCATTGCGCGCCACGAACGGATCGCTCTGATCAAGCGCCCGCTGGACCAGCGCATCGAGCGCACGCGCGGGCCAGGTGCCGTCCCGCAGACAGGCGTCCAGGATCTCCTGGGCGAGCTCAGTCGCCGGTATACTTGCCAAGTAAAAGCCTCAATTCCTCTTTGATGGTTTGCGGGATAACGGCGGGATCCGTCAAGATGGCATGGCGTAGCGCGGAGCCGCATTTGCAGGGTCGCTCCTCCGGCAAATGCGACACTACGCGACGGACCAGCTTGCAGGCATTCTCGGCATTCTTGTGTAAGGTCGCGACGATCTGGTCGACCGTAACGGCATCGTGGTGCGGATGCCAGCAGTCATAGTCCGTCACCATCGCGACTGTGACGTAGCAGAGCTCAGCTTCGCGCGCGAGCTTGGCTTCCTGGAGGTTGGTCATACCGATGACGTCCATTCCCCAGCTCCGATAGACGTTCGATTCGGCGCGGGTCGAGAACGCGGGACCCTCCATGCACAGATATGTGCCGCCCTTCTTGCTCGTGATCCCGAGTTGGCCGGCGGAGGAATGTACGGCATCGGCAAGCGCCGGACAGATGGGGTCGGAGAAGCTGATATGCGCGACAACGCCGTTCCCGAAGAAGGTGGAAACGCGTCCATTGGTCCGATCGAAAAACTGATCCGGAATCACGAAATCGAGCGGAGCGTGTTCTTCCTTCAAAGAACCGACCGCGCTGAGCGAGAGGATACGCTCGACGCCGAGCATCTTCATGCCGTAGATATTGGCGCGAAAGTTGAGTTCGGAGGGCGAAATGCGATGGCCGCGTCCGTGGCGCGCAAGGAAGGCGACTTTGCGCCCTTCAAGTGTTCCCACGATGAAGGCATCCGAAGGCGCGCCGAAAGGAGTTGCGAGGGTAACCTCTTCCTCAGCTTCAAATCCGGGCATGCTGTAGAGCCCGCTTCCTCCGATAATTCCAATGCTCGCGATTTGATCCAAATCTATTAAGCTCCTCTACTCTTTTAGCAACTGGCGGGCAATGACCAGCTTCTGGATTTCGCTGGTGCCTTCGCCGATGGTACACAGTTTGACATCCCGGTAAAATTTTTCGACGCCATAGTCTTTGATGAACCCGTAGCCGCCATGAATCTGTACCGCTTCATTGGCGACCTGAACGGCAATTTCGGAGGCGAACAGTTTGGCCATGGCCGATTCGCGCGTGACGCGGTGGCCCGCATCCTTGCGTGCTCCGGCACAGTAAGTCAGCCAACGGGCAGCTTCGATGGAAGTCGCCATGTCCGCCAGCTTGTGTTGGATTGCCTGGAATTCGGAGATGAAACGGCCGAATTGTTTGCGCTGTTTGGAGTATTTCAGGGCGGCATCGAAGGCGCCCTGGGCAATGCCAACCGAAAGCGCGGCTATCGAGATACGCCCGCCATC
The DNA here is from genome assembly GCA_963795905.1 of uncultured Acidobacteriaceae bacterium. GTDB lineage: Bacteria > Acidobacteriota > Terriglobia > Bryobacterales > Bryobacteraceae > Bog-105. The sequence continues at coordinate 31,259 of CAWCJG010000013.1, forward strand.
CAGAATGCGCAGGCTGTCGACAAATCCATCGCCCGCTTTGCCGCAGAGCTGCGATGCAGGGAGACGGCAGTCGCTGAAAATGACGTCGCCAGTAGCGCTGGCACGCATCCCCATTTTGTTTTCTTTTTTGCCGACGGTGAAGCCCGGAGTGCCCTTTTCGAGAATGAAGGCGGAGATGCCATGGGCGGAGGCGGACCGGTCGGTGACAGCCATGGCGACGCAGACATCGGCGTAGTGGGCATTGGTGCAGAAGCTTTTGCCGCCGTTGAGCACCCATTCTCCATCGCGCAACACTGCGTTGCTGCGCGTTCCGGCGGCGTCCGAACCCGCTTCGGGCTCTGTCAGGGACCAACAGCCGATCCACTCGCCGGTAGCGAGTTTTGGGATGTACTTGCGGCGCTGCTCGTCATTGCCGGCAAGGTAGATGTGGTTGGTGCAAAGCGAGTTGTGGGCTGCCACGATCAGGGCGAAGCTGGGGTCGATGCGCGCCAATTCCTCGATGATGATTGCGTATTCGATGTACCCGTAGCCGGTGCCGCCCAGATCCTCGGGAAAGATCGCGCCCAGCAGCCCGAGTTCACCCGCTTTCTTGACGGTCTGCAGCGGAAAGGTCTGGGCTTCATCCCATTCGAGGACATGCGGCGCTATCTCGGCGGTGGCGAAGTCGCGTACGGCTTTCCGAAGTTGGACCTGCTCGGCGGTAAATTCGAACTCCATCAACCTCATTAAATCGTAGATGCAAGACGCGGCTGTCAAAATAAAGGTTGATGGCCATGCTGCTGCCTCGGACCGCTGCTGAATGCGGGGCAATTTTGAAGGATCTGACGGCGCAACGCCGAACGGTGAATATTGCCGGCAATGGCAGTAAGAGACTGATGGCTGGACCGGTCCGGGGGGACAGCGAGACGCTCTCGACAGCGCGGATGAACCGCCTGCTGCAATACGAACCGGCTGATCTGACGGTGAGCGTGGAGGCCGCCATGCGCTGGTCTGAGTTGCAGCGAACGCTGGCTCAGCAAAGACAGCGCATTGCCCTGGATCCTCCGTTTGCACCCGACGCAACGGTGGGCGGGATTGTGGCCAGCAATAGCAGCGGACCGTTGCGGCGCGGTTACGGAACCGCACGCGACCTGGTCATCGGCATGACTTGTATTACGGCGGATGGCAGGCTCATCCAATCGGGCGGCATGGTGGTGAAGAATGTGGCGGGCCTCGACTTGGCCAAGCTGATGATCGGCAGTTTCGGTACTTTGGCCGTGATTGGGAGCGTCAATTTTCGTGTGCATTCGAGGCCGGAGCGTAGCCGGACATTTTTACTGCAATTCAATACCGTGGAGGACTGCCTGGCGCAGCGCGACGGGATCCTGCAGAGTGTTTTGCAGCCCGAGTGCCTGGACGTGTATTCGCCTGTAGCGGCAGCGCGACTGGGGCTGCGCGGCTATGTGCTGGCGATCCGGGCGGGCGGAAGCCGCGCGGTGCTCGACAGGTATGCGCGGGAACTTGCAGCGAGCAACGTCATCGATGAAGCAGCAGAGAGCGAATTCTGGCAGCGAGTCCGTGAGTTTACGCCGGAGTTTCTGCGCAGGCAACCGGCCGGACTGGTTGTCCGGGCATCGACCACGCTGGCGGGCATGCGCGGGGTGCTGAAAGCGACTTCAGACGCGATTGTGTCGCGTGGGGCGTCTGGCGTGAGTTACATCTATCTGAACAGTGCGCAAGGATTCGCGGCTTTGGCACGAGCAGCGGTCGAGAATGGGTGGAAATTGGCTGTTGAATTTGCGCCAGATGAGTTTCGAAAAGAAGAAAAGCTCTGGCTGGGCGATAACACGAACGCGATCGAGTTGATGAGCCGAATTAAGCAGATGTTCGATCCGGCAAACATTCTGAATCCGGGGCGCATGTATGGCCGTTTCTGAAAAGCCCGCGCAAGCTGATCTTGACAAGTGCGTGCACTGCGGGTTGTGCCTGAATGCGTGCCCGACGTATCGCGAATTAGGTGTCGAGATGGATTCGCCGCGCGGCCGAATCTATCAGATGAACGCTGTGGCAAATGGCGCCGCGATTACGCCGCAGTATGTGCAGCACATCGATTTGTGTCTGGCTTGCCGGGGTTGTGAGACCGCTTGTCCGTCCGGCGTGCCCTACGGCCGATTGATCGAGTCGGCACGAGCGCAATTGGAGCCACATCGGCGGCGATCGTTTTTGGTGAGAGTGTTGCGGAACTTCGCGTTTAATCGTCTGATTCCATCGCGAGGATTACTGGCCACGACTGGAGCGGCACTTTATCTGTATGAGGCCTCGGGCATGCAAACACTGCTGCGCGCAACCGGTCTGCTGAATATCTCAAAACGGCTGGCGAATACCGAGGCGTTGGCTCCGCAGGCGGAGGCACCGTTCTTTTTTCGAAATATCGGTAAGACCTATCCAGCGCTGGGAGAACGCCGATTCCGGGTTGCATTCCTGGCGGGCTGCATCGCAAATGTCGCGTTCGCACGGCTAAACGAGGCGACGGTACGTGTTCTGCAACGCAACGGATGCGAGGTGGTCATTCCGGAAGCGCAGACCTGTTGCGGAGCGCTGCATGTGCACTCGGGATTGTTATCGGGGGCGAGAAAGCTGGCGCGGCGCAATGTCGAAGCGATCCTAGGCGGCGGGTTTGACGCGGTGATCACGAATGCCGCAGGATGCGGTTCGACGCTGAAAGAGTACGGCGGGTTGCTGGGCACGGAAGACGGGGAGAAATTCGGGCGACTGGTGAAAGACGTGACCGAGTTTCTCGCCGGGATTGAACTGAATAGGGACATGCGGCCGCTGGAAGTGACGGTGACGTATCAGGATTCCTGTCACCTAGCGCATGGACAGAAGATTCGGGAGGCTCCGCGTAAGCTGTTGCGCTCGATTCCTGGCGTCACGTTTCGCGAGATGCCGATGGCGGATATCTGCTGCGGCAGCGCGGGCATCTATAACGTGGTTGAAAACGAAATGGCGCTACGCATTCTCGAGCACAAGATGGAGCACGTGAATGTCACGCGGGCAGATGTGATTGCGACAGCGAATCCAGGCTGCCTGCTGCAGTTGAGAGCGGGTGTGCGCCTGCACGGCACCGGGCAGCGCGTAGTGCATGTGGTTGAGTTGCTGGATGAGGCGTACGCAGGATCGCGCTGACGGTCAGCTTTGGCGTAACGCTGTCATCGGATCGACCGAGCTGGCACGCCGCGCCGGAACATAACACGCCAGCAAAGCCGTAAGTAACAGCAACACACCGACAATAGTAAGTGCGTCCCAATCGATAATGCCCGTTCCGTAAAGATTGGCTTGCAAGGCGCGACTCGCCGCGTACGCACCGGCCATGCCAACGGCCAACCCTGCGCCGGCCATGCCTAATCCACCTTTGATGACGCTGCTCATGACGTCTTTCGTCGTCGCGCCTAATGCGATTCGCAGCCCAATTTCAGGTGTACTCCGCGCAATCGCAAATGAAATGACGCCGTAGATCCCGGCGCAAGCCAAGAGTAGCGCCACACCGGCCAAGCTACCGTACAAAGCCATTCCGAAGCGATCCTCGACAAATTCATCCCGGACCCGCTGCTGCATAGTTTTGACATCGGCCATCGGCAGGTTAGGATCCAGTGAATGAACTGCGCGCGCTATGTCTTTGATGGATTTCTCCGGATCGATTACTGTCCGCACTGACACGATCGAGTGCGGCCACGGACTCTGGGCAAACGGAACCCAGATCTGAGGGAGGTTCGGTTGCCCCGGGCGGGCGCTGTTTTGCACATCTCGAAACACACCTACGATCTGGCGCTCTATGTCCCTTCCCGGCTCCAAATTGCCGTTTCGAAGTGTGCCGACCGAAAGACGCGTGGTAAGTGGATCTACCCTGCTTAGAAAGCGCCGTGCAAAAGCCTCATTGACGACCGCCACGTAAGGACCATTTGCGCTATCAGCCTGCGAAAAAATGCGGCCACGCGCAAGCTGGACGCCAAACGTTTCGAAATAGCTAGGCGCAACCGCCTGAATGTCCACGTCCGGAGTCGAAACGCTTTTAGATCCGATGACTGTTACGGGCGTCTCGAAATTGGCATCGTCCAGCGGGGTGTTCGTGGAGACAGCGGCTTTCTTGACGCCCGGAACGGACTCAAGCCGGGCCAGTAACTCGCTGTAGAATGCGCCGGTTTGCTGCTCATTGGCTAGTTTTGACTGGGGCACCGGTAAGAAGAACGTGAGGATGTGATCAGTCCGAATTCCTAAGGCCACGTGCGTGCGATTTACAAAACTGTGCACAGTCAGAGCGGCTGCCGTCAGCAGAGTCAAAGCCGACGCGAACTCGCTAATCACTAAAATCTCTAGCAAACGTATGCGTCTGCGGCCTTGAGTGGAGCGGCCTTCCTGACCCAACTTCCCGGTTAGCTTCAGAATGTTTGTTCCGAAGGCTGGAGCGCAGCCGAATAGAACACCGGAAAGTAACGTAGTCGCAACTGTAAAGAGCAGCACAGGAACGCTGATGTGCACATCGGCCTCAGACGACAACGTTCCCGGCGGCAAAATCCAGAGGATAAGTTTCAACAGAGACGCTCCGAGCAATATGCCGAGCACGCCACCCAACGCGGCCAATGCCAAGCTCTCGGTCATCATCTGAAAGATGAGACGCGGCCGGGAGGCACCGAGCGCCGCACGAACGGCGATTTCTCCCTGGCGGGCCACACCGCGCACAAGCAGCAGATTTGCCACATTTGCACACGCAATCAGGAGAACAAAGCTGACGGCGGCGAGCAAGAGCCAAAGATTTCTAATCGTATCGGGAGACTGGAAATCGTTTCTCAGCGGCTCCACTGCTGCACTCCAGCCGGCATTCGTTGCTGGATATTGCTGGGCGATGCGCCTCGTTATCACCTTCATCTCCGTACGGGCGCGCGACAGGGAGACACCCGTGTTCAGGCGAGCAATAACATACCAGAACGTATTGCCGCGGCTCAGTTCGGCATTGGTAAATCGCAAGGGTACCCAAATCTCTTCATCGTGCCGGTCCGATGGCCCAGGCGGCATGATTCCGATCGCGGTATAGGGTTGGCCGTTTAGCCGGAATCGTTTGCCGAGAATACTTGGATCGCCGCCAAACCTGCTGATCCAGCAGCGGTGGGACAGAATGAAAACGTGGTCCTTGCCGGGCTGGTCCTCATCCGCGCGAAAACCGCGCCCCATCCAAACTCTTTGGCCCAGTAGCTTATGCCAGTTCGTCGAAACACTCAGTCCGTCAATGTATTGGGGCTGTTGCGTGGAGGACAGCGTAAAGGGCCGCTCGACGAATGCCGCCATCTGCTGGAAGGAGGATGCCTGATGCTCCCAATCCAGAAAATCGGCGGCTGAAACCTGATTGCGTCCGCCCTTGACCTCCGACCAAAGCACGACGAGCTGCTCTGGATGGGCATACGGCAGCGGAGCCAGGAGGTTCGCATACACCACGCTGAAGATTGCCGTATTCGGGCCGATACCGAGGGCCAGTGTTGCTAGCGCAATGAAAGCGAACCCGGGTTTTTTGAGCAGTCCGCGGATCCCGTAGCGAAGGTCCTGGATGGTGTTGTCGAGGAGCATGCTCGCCTTTGTCCACCTATATTACTTGGCGCGGCGATTGTTTCTGTTCGAAGATCAATCCAAGAAGGGAAGACGTTGTTGGTTGGGCGGCTTCATGGGCGCATCGTCGTAGCGCTTCTGTTGGTTGCGCAGCATGCCCGCAACGAATTGCCAGGTGGGACCCGGCGTTTCGCGCCAGGGAGCCGGTACTGTGATTCGGCAATAGCTCCCGTGTCGCTCATCGAAATGAATCAATGCACCGGCTGGCGCGAAAACGGATTGCCGATCCTCCTGCGTGAAGAGCCCGACTTCGACAAGCCCGCACTCAATGGGGATTTCGGATGCGCCGAGTAATCCGGCAGGCGTTACAAAGTAGAATTCATTCGAGTAGCGCAAACCGATTCGGCGCTTCAGAGGCTGCTTCATTTCGCTGAGAAAATCCGCGCGAGAAGTTTTGGCCTCGTAACAGACACGCTTCATGGACGTGTGGGCAAAACAATTGAGCGCAAATGCATCCAGGCGTTGTGCGGCGCCATTGCGGAATCCCGTGCCTACCCGCAGTTCGCGAAGGAAGATCCACTCGGACGGCCTAGCATGAAGACATGCCTGAACGACATCGAGCAACGCCGTTGAGGCGAGGCCAGAACACACCTCGTCCGCTTGCTCAATCTGGGAAATAGTTCCAAGCTCAACGTTTCCTGCCGCGGGTTCAGCCATACTCGACTATTTTCCGCCTGGTAAGACAGATCGAACAGGGTTTCTTCTGGGATATCTTGCCTGGCGAGAGCTGCGTCGTTCGCGAGCGCTCACATATACTTTCTTTCATCGCGCCTTGTGATGACGCGAGAGCACGTGTATGGCGTACGACATCCGACTGCATCTGCAATCCTCACCGCAGTTTCAGGGTATGTCGGTGGAACTTACAACGCCCGATGGACGGAGTGCGTCGATACCGGCCGAAATGCTTCCCGGGGTGCTCCAGGCGCAAGAATTGGCATCGCACCTATTGCGCGGTGATGTCCTTACTCTGTTAGAAGACGCGTTACGGAGCAAGCCGCCCGAGGAATTGGGCCGCATTCTCTTCGTTGACGATTTCCGGAACGCGCGGATCCCTTGGGAATCGATATTGCATGCGCATCCGCTGTCGGGCGCCGGTTTCGTTTTTGTGTTCTGGAGTGATACGCCATCCCCGCTGTTAGCGGTGCGCCGCAACTGCCGGTTCAATGCCTGACTGCCGGCATCGGAATTGACAAGCTTTTGATATCGGCGATACACTCAGCGCCCTAGTTCCGGATGCGGACGTAAATCTCCCTCGCACATTCCGGGTCACCAGGGTGAACGGCAGTGATCGGGAAGTTGCCGCGTTAGCGTTGGCACGGCAGTTCGATATTGTTCACCTGCTGATCGGTCCCACAGGTAACTTCAACGACTCCGACTTTCTGCGCATCGTGAGGGATAGTAAGTGCCTGGCTCCTCATCGTGCACATTCAGAATGCCGCGATCCGTGGCCGAACGGAACTCTTCAGCAGAATTCTGCAGATTGCGGGGATTGACGGATTGCCCGCTGCGATCCTAACTGCCGGTCCGCCAGGCGCGGCGGATTATTTTTACTTTCGTTTGTATGAGGCGATCGTTCACGACAACCCGATGGATTTGGCGTTCCTGCGCGCGTATGTTGATGCGCGGCCTGTTTGGCACAACATCCTCGCCCGGCTATTTCTCAGTCCCGGATCGGAAAACCTGCTCCGGCTCAGCTTTATCGCCCAAAAGCTCGAAGCAGAAGCTGAGGACGAGATCCTGAAGGTCCAGGCGTTGCGGGCCGACAGAAGCATAAGCAGCGACGAAGCATTTACTTTTACTTCGCGCCCCTCGAGAAGGTCCTCGAATCGATAAACAGACTGAGATGGGATTCGGAGAGCCGCGGGTTAGTGCCGCTCGCAGATGTTGCCGACCATCTGAAGGCGAGCCGTTGGTCGCCAACCCGTGATGCGCTCACCACGTCGCGCATGACGGGCGGTGTTCCCGAACCCAATGAAGCGCGCGTCGTCAACGTCGCGTTTCTTGGAACGAGGGCATCCTGCCCGGGTACAAAGCGCTGCTGCCCTCAAGGCGCTACAACTTTCGCGTGCAAATTGGCAGGCGCTTGCCAGAGAGCATTGTTGCGAATCCAGTTCCCGTGCCTGAGACGCAACTCGAACCTTTCCTGGAGCGGGATGGCTTCCATCTGCGGGTGGTCCTTTCGAGCCGCCAATTTGAAATCCTGGATGCGGAACAGGAGCTTGTTCTTCCGCCGGCTGGTCCAAGCAAGATGATCCATTTCCGGCTGCGCACGCCTCCTGCGGACGATTCACTGCAACTGCGAGCCGCTATTTACTACCAGAACAACTTGCTGCAATCGATTCGCGTCACAGCAGATGCGGAAGGCAACCGCGCCGAAGTCGAATACTGCCTCTGTGGCACGATGCACGACGTGGATATGTATCCGCCGCGCTCGGTCAACTTTCTGTTGAATGAATCGCGCGACGGTACGCACACCTTTGCGGTCGCCGGGACTGACATTCGAGAGAACTTCACGTTCACCGAGGGCGAGATGAGAAACGCGCTCCGGGAGACAAGACGAACGCTGCTAGAGATCTGCGCGCGTCTCGATGTAAACGGCAATCCAATTGGATATCGATTCGCTTCTGAAACGAATCGAGGGACACGCGCGCAATTCGAAAAAGATATTAGGAAGCTGGCCTACGCCGGACGCGACCTTTATGCGGTTTTTGTTACCAACAAGAATCAAACGTTCGCAAAAAAGCTCCGGGCCTCTCTCATTCCGAAGTTTCACATTCAGGTCGCAGCGATGCGTTCGGCCAAATACGTCTTTCCATGGTCCCTTGTTTACGACAAGTTGTTGCTGGAAGAAGAATCGAATGTAGTCTGCCCGGAGTTCCTGGCGGATGTGGAAGGGTCGAGAGGCTTCCGCTGCTTATCGTCATCGGGTTGCCCGAATGTGAATGACTCGAACGTGATCTGTCCATCGGGTTTTTGGGGCTACCGGCATGTCATCGAGCAGCCGCCGTCTATCGCGCAAGAGGAAACGACGGCGGCCCGCGATCTTCCCCTGCGACTCGATGTGACCGGCGACCCGAAATTAATGATGGCGGTGAGCCTGGAACTCGCGCATGCGGATAAGCACTATAAGGAACTGAAACGAGTGCGGCCGTATCAGATTGATCTCACTCGCGATAAGAAGGCTACCGTGGATGCGATGCTCGGACAGCCCGCTCCCAATCTCGTGTACTTTTACTGCCACGGCGGAACAAAACGGCAAGGCCTTCCTAGGAATCGGGAAAGATCAGCGGCTGCTCACGGGCGATCTGGTTGGCTGCGGTCTCGAATGGCCAGATACGCATCCGCTGATATTCATAAACGGGTGCCGCACGGCGGAATTGTCCCCTGACGACTTACTCACGTTTGTAACCGCATATTCCTGGTGTCAGGCGGCCGGGGTGATCGGTTCGGAGATCAGCATTACGGAAGATCTGGCGCGGGAATTCGCCTTGCGATTTTTCCAAACCATCTTAGAGCCTGCCGCGTCCGTAGGCGAAGTTATTCGCAGCGAACGCTTACAGTTACTCGGGAAGTACAATTTGCTCGGACTGGCGTACACGCGCGTTCTGTCACTCGTCGTTGCAGTTCCATAATCGTCAGTGATCTCAAAGAATCGAATAACCGCCTGATATCAGGTCTTGGGGGCTTGAAGCGCATTCGCTACGGGTCGCTTCGCCGCTCGGAGATACTTTCATCGTTGCTACTGAAGCCTTTCGGATGCAGGCCATGTTCACGCAGCTCATGCGGAGCCGTGAGCGTTAGCGAGCTAGATGGGGCAACGCGTCGTCGGATCATGCTCACTTACGTTCGCGGCTCGGCTTCAAGAGACCTGTAAAGCGACTTAGTCACAAATCCGCGCATCAACATTCAACCGCACGCGCGAGTGCAGGCCAATCCCCGCCAAAGGCGGAGGCGGCGGCGCAGCGGGCAAAGGTCCACAAGCGGACGCGGCCTGGATCCAGTTCCAATAAGCCGGAAAATCGAGCGATGGTCTCATGGGCGTGCCGAGGCGAGTCTCTGTTTGCAGTTTAGTAAGTGCTGCGTCGCATCGAAGGCGGGATCGCCGAGAAATGGCTTCGGATCAATGGCAAGCCAAGGTTCCCGCCCCGCGCGTAGGACATTGCCCGCGTGCAGATCCGTTGCAAGCAAAACGTTCTGTGGCGTGCTCGCCGGAAGCTGCTGATAGAGCATCAGGCCTGCAGATACGAGACCCATATCGGAAGTTCGTTCAGCGCCCGACAGTAACTCATCGCGCCACGCGGCCAACATCTCTGTCAGAGGCCGGAACCGGTACGCGGGATCGGACGAACGCCACAACCGCCTGAGTACGTTCGCAATTACGAAATCCTGCTCGCGTTCCCCGAGACTGCTCAGTGGAGTCCCCGGTTCACACCGTTCGAGCAGCATGGCGTTGAGGTCCTGGTCGGAGTCAATCAGACGCACCATTGCACTACCGTCCCAAAACCGTAAGCCGGCGATCTCCTGCTCACCCTCCATGTGCGGCATGCCGAGTTTCAAAACCGCTGACGCTCCGTCCGAGAGTGCCACGGGCGCGACCCAAGAACAGGTCGCGTCAGCAAATGGTTCGCCGATCGTCAGTGACCAACGTTGCTCAAGAAGTTTGATCCTTTTCGGGAGGGACTGCAGCCATGCAGTTCGAACATGAACGCCCGCACACGGGGCACTGAGTTTGCGGGAGATGTACACGGGAGGAGTAGAGCCGGAGTGGAGCCGTTGTCGGGAATCGAACCCGAGACCTCTTCCTTACCAAGGAAGTGCTCTACCAACTGAGCTACAACGGCCTGCGATGCTGGTGGACAGGGAAGGATTCGAACCTTCGTACCTCGCAAGGAGGGACAGATTTACAGTCTGTTGGCTTTAACCACTCACCCACCTGTCCAGACGTGAATTGAGCTCACGCGCGGCGGCGTGACTCACTCAAAAACGAGAATAACACAGGATTACAGCTTGAACGGCTGTTCCCACGCGGCGCCGAAAGACCAATCGGCGAGCGGTTTACGCGTGCGCGGGGCCGTTTCCGAGGCGCGGTATTGCTCGGGCAACTGTCGGCGGGATCCCGATGTATCCGAGCGCGACGGCTGCGGCGAAATCATACCCTTCCGGCACGTTAAGCTCCTTGCGCGCTCGCTCCGGATCGAAGCCGCCCATCCCGTGAGCATGAAACCCAGCGCCGTTGCCTGCAACGCCAGATTGGCGAACGCCTGACCGGCATCATGCAAGCCATACGCGATTAGGCGAACCGTCGTGTGCTGAATGTCTGTCTTGTACGCCATGATCATCAGAACTTGGGCGTCTTTCGCCCATGCCTGGTTCGGCGGAACAAAATATTCACGAAGTTGCTGAAAAGTGCGGATCGGACTTTCGCGCGACAAAAAATCGCCACGGCTGCTCGTTATAAGAGGAGGCCGCCCAGCGAGCGGCTTCGAGCATCAGCCGCAGATCGTGATCACTGATCGGTCGCAGATGAGAAAGCGCGCGGACTCCAGCGCGCGCGAATCACTTCCAGCACAGCGGATCCGCGTCCGCCCACTTCATGTTATCGGCTTCGACGAACTGGTAAACGTCGTCACAGCTCCTCCGTTCGATTGGATGCGACTGGGAGGGCGTGAGGATTCTATTTCGATGGTTTTACTACTCTGCTACGGGATGCTGTCGACGGCAGCTTCTCTCGGCCGCTTTTTCGCGATCGTAATAGTAATAATCGTGATAGTAGGTGTACTTACTGTACAGTTCACCGCGGCGCGCGCCGTTGACCACAATGCCGAGGATGTTGTTTTCGCAGAGCGATTGCACCGCGCGCGAAACGGAGTCGAAAGTGGTGGAACCGATGCGCACGACCAGAACCGTGCCGTCGGCCATCGTCGCCAGCAGGTTCGCATCGGCCGCGAAAAGCAAGCGGCGGGCTGTCGAGCACTACCCAATCGAAGTGAGAGCGCAATGCGTCGATCAGCAGCGCGGCATTCCTTCAGATTGAGCAGTTCCAGCGGATTCGGTACCGGCATCGCCGGCGGTCAGCAGCCAGAGATTGGTGCCTTCGACACGCCGCAGCATCTCCGATAGCCGCACCTTGCCGAGCGAGATAATCCGTGATGCCTGGGGCGCAGTCCATCTGAAACGTCTTATCCACGTTGGGGCGGCGGAAATCGAAGTCGGCGAGCAGAATACGTTTGTCGGCGATCTGCGCTTGCGTCATGGCCAAATTCGCCGCGGTGAACGACTTGCCCTCTGCCGGGGAAGCACTGGTCACGACCAGAGTGTGCAGCGGTTGCGTCGTTTGCAGATGATTCAGCCGAGTACGCAGGCTGCGGAACTCCTCCGCCTGGCGCTTCGCGCGGCCGCTGCGGATGCACCAGCAGGGCATCTGGGTTAGGGAAGAACGGAACTACGCAGCGCATTGACGATCACGTCCTCCAGGTTCTCGAGTTCGTCGTCCGACCGCGAGGTGGTCGAATTCAGCGGCGTACCTCCAGCCGCCACAGCGGAAGATGCACGGGACGCCGAGTCGGCTGCGGGCGGCCGATTGCTGGACCTCCGCTGCTGCGGCGGCTGCGTTCTCGCCCGCCTTTTTTAAAGCATCGTGAATGCGGCTCATAGTGTTACGCCTTCGTCAGATAGTAATGCGCGATCGAGACTGCCATGACCGCCAAGCCGGCAACGGTCGCCGCAAGCCACCCGACCCACATCATCTGCTTGCGCCGTTGCACGACGAGATCGTTCTCCAGCAGCGGGATGCTGCCGAGTACCGAAAGCTGCGTGTACAGCCGGGCGTCCTTCAGATTCTTGAGCGAGGTGTCTTTCATCTCGCGAATCGCGACCACGATAATGATGCCAAGTGCCAGCCCGATTGCCGGTCCCATCGGGATGATCATAGCCGCGCTTGGGAGCTTCGGGCGAGACCGGCAGAGATGCCGTGTCGAGGATCTCTAGCATTTCGCCTTCTTTCCGGCGCTCCATATCCATCGATATGGCTGACTTCTCGCGCTTAGAAACCAAATCCGCATAGTGCTGCTGCGCGAGCTGCCGGTCGTTCACCAACTGCAAATATTCTTTCTCGCTGGCTGGAATGCCATTCAGCCTGGACTGGAATTGCGCGGCTTCGGCGTTCGCCTGCTGCAAGGCAGCCTGCATTTGCTGCTTCTCCATATCAAGAGCTTTGAGTTGGGCCTGAATGTGATCGGCTTGCGCCTGGGTGTCCTGGCGTTCACGCGTCACCGCCGGATTATCCGATGCCAAGCGTATCGGATTTCGGGGTTTGTTTCAGAGCATCCTCGCGCTGTTTCTGCAAAACCGCCAATTGCTGACGCGCTTGCTGCAGATCCGGAAAATCGTCCTTGTAGACGTTCTTCATATTTTCGATCTGCAACTGGAGATTCTGAATTTGCTTGTCCAGGTCCGCAACGTGATCATTGCGCGCCTGAACCTGCGGCGTGATGTCCTTGATTTGGCCGAGGTGATCTTTGACGATACGAAGATTGGAATCCAGCAGCATGTGCTGTTCCGCATTGCGGTTCAGTTGATCGCTAATCGTGCTGGAGCGCTGCATCAGGGCGTTCATCTGTTGAGCGTTCATCTCCATCTCCTCGGGCAGCCGCCCCGCATTCCGCTGCCGGAAGTCCGCCAGTTTCTGATCGATGATCGTCGAGTTGTTTCTTAGCCTGGTTCGTTTCGTCCTCATGAAGTCATGCGCGGCTTCGTTCGCCTGCTGCGCTTGCTGGCTGCTTTGCGTCATAAACCGGCCGACGATGTCGTCGCATACCTGCTTCGCCTTTTCCCGGTCGCTGTAAAGGAACGAAACCCGCATAGCAGGGAAGCGCTTATCGCTCAGATCCGCCAACTCCCGCAGTGGGCTGGATCAGGATCGATTTTTTCATTTTGTCGATCACGTCCTGCAGCGGTTCCTGCTTCATCTCGCTCGGATACAGCCGGTAGGTGTTGATCATATTCGTCAACGTATTACGGCTCAAGATGTTGGCCGCCATCGAGTTGATGTCGTCCTGGAGCTGCTGCGTGGTCGCGTTCTGGACCAGCGAATCCGGAATCTGCTGCGGAACAATCCGGATCAGCGCGGTCGAGCGGAAAGTGTCATCCAGGAAATACGCCACCACGGTCGAAATGACCAGTCCGGCGAAAACGGGGCCGATGATCCAGCGCATATTGCGCCGCAGTATGTCTATGTAGTCTTCGAAATCGAGCGCGCGGCGTGGGACAGAGATTCGTTCAAGCATTCGTTCGGCCTTCCATCAGGGCACGACGACATGATCGTCGGGTTGCAGATCGATGTTCTGATCCAGGTTCTTACCATGAATGACTTGTTTGTAGTTGAACATGATACGTTTGTCTCCGCGAAGGACATAGATCTTTCTTCTCGCTCGCAAATGGCGCCAAGCCGCCAGCCTTACTGATCGCCTCCAGCACGGTCGTCTTGGAAATCAGTTCGTATTCCCCCGGGCGGTTCACTTCGCCATCCATATAGTACTTTTTGCTTAGAACCTGCAGCACCGTCACGGTGGCAATCGGGTCCTTCACATATTTGGCAAGAGATTCCTTCACTATCTTTTCGATCGCTGCGGGAGTTTTTCCGCCGACTTGGATATCGCCGATCAGCGGCATGGTGATTGCGCCGTCGGGATGCACGCTGCAAACGCAGTCAAGTCGGGTTGGTGCCAGATATCCACCTTCAGGACGTCGGGGGACTGCACTATGTAGCCGTTCGAATCGACGGGCGCGGCGGCTCCGGCCGGCGGCGGCGGCAACACCACGGTCCGGGGCGCCTGATTGTCCTGGCCCGCAGGGGAAGTCTGAGGCGCTGCCCAGAGGACAGTCTGCAACCCGGCCAGCAGCAGCGTGGCGAAGAATCGACGGCTCGAAAGAAGTTTGTTCATTGCGATAAAGGTCGAATCCAGTTGTACTTACAACGATTGTAGCGTCCAAATGGGGTGAGAAAAATACCCCGATGGCGGGCCGTTTCCTGACTCGCGCTAATTTCCCGGCTGTTCATGAGTCAGACGGGCGCTCGGGTTCGGGCTCACGGCTCCCTCGGCGCGCCCCAGCGGCACCCAGACCTCCATCGGGCTGGGTTCCCGATTCCCAATCGAATAGTAAGGGATAAAGGTCAAAGTGGCGGGCCGCTTCGGCCGATTGAGGGCAGTTGTCAGCGGCTCATAAAGAGGTTCTTGCGTGGCAGCCTTTTCCGAGGCGTAACCGGCCGCCCTCAGTTCCGTGATGCCGCCCAGCAGGTCTTTCTTCGGCTCGGGCAGAATGGCAGAATTGGGCCGCAGAAACAAATCGAAGACGGATCCTGGCGGCTGATCGATTTGCTCAAGTGCGTAGACCAAGGGACCGCGTTGTATGGCGGCACGGCCATAGTCGTCCGTTACCCGTACGTTGGCGGCCATCTCAACCGGGTTCATCGGCAGGTTCAAAGCCACGGTGTCGCCGGGGCGCCAGGTGCGCGCGATCGCGATGAACGAACCGGGTTGACTGTCCTGGATGGGGAAACGCTGCCCGTTTACCTCCACCTCGGCTCCCGGAGCCCAGTCAGGCCAACGCAAGTACAACGTGAACGCGACGGCCGATCGCGGCTGCAGCATCAGGTGCACATCACCCGCCCAGGGATAATTCGTCGTTTGCGTCAATTTCAAGGGTGCGCCGTTCTCGAGCTTCCAATCCAGTTCTGACGAGTGGTATAGATTCACGTACACGCCATCTCGTCCGGTTGCATACATGTAGCCGGGCAGCGATTCAAAGAGGCGCTCGATATTCGGCGGGCAACAGTCGGTGTCGTACCACGGGTTGCGCAGTTTATCGCCCGTGGACGCGAGCGGGTTGCGATAGCAGTACAGATTCCCGGCCAGCGACATCCCCGAATTCACACCGTTGTAAAGCGCGCGCTCCAGGACATCGGCGTACGCCGCGCTTCCGGTCAACAGCCACATGCGGAAATTCCACATCACGTTCGCCACGGAGGCGCAGGTCTCGGCATAGGCGTCCATACTGGGCAGCTCGTAGGGATCGCCGAAGCTCTCGCCGTTCGCCCGGGACCCAACGCCACCGGTGATGTACATCTTGCGAGTGGTGAGATCGGTCCATAGCAGATCGAGCGTGTGCTTGTAGGCCGGATCGCCGGTCTCGATGAAGTAGTCGGTCGCGCCCGAAGATGCATAGAGAGCACGGACTGCGTGGCCTTCGAATTCCGTGTGCGAGGTAAAGGGACGGCCGCTAAACATGTAGCGGATCTCGGGATCCTTCAACTTCAGACGGTCCCGCTCCACGCCGCTGAAGATGTAATGCACAAAATCTAGATAGCGCGCGTCTCCAGTGACCCGGTACAGTTCAACCAGCGCCATCTCGAGTTCCGGATGACCCGTGAGGAAAGGGCGCTTGTCCGGCCCGAAATCGCTCACCAGATAATTGGCGAACTTGATTCCCGGTTCGAGCAGCGCGCGGCTGCCCGTTGCGCGATAGTAGGCGATACCGGCCTGCAACAGGTGGCCGAGGCAATAGCCTTCATGTGAGCGCGTCATCTCTGTAAAGCGAAGGTGCGCTTTGTCGCCCTGATAGTACGTGTTGAGATAACCGTCCGGGTCCTGCGCGCCGGTGATGATCGGAATTAACGTTTCGATGTCACTGCGCAGTTTGTCCTTGTCGGCCGGCGAAGTTTCATTCGAAGCGATCGCCCAGGAAGCCGCTTCCATCCACTTGTAAACGTCGGAGTCCGTGTATACAGGCCCTTTACGCAGCACGTTCTTGTGCTCGCTCAGGCGCCGGAAATTGTCGATCCAGCCGTGCTCTTCCATTAGTTGCAGCATAGTGGGCAGACTACGCTCTGTCGTGACGCTGCGGCGCGGGGTCCAGAAGCCATCGCCCATGTGCACTGCCTGCATGGGGATGGAATGGAGCCTCGCATTCACGGAATTCGTGACGTACACGACGCCCTGCTGCCGCCAGTCCTCGGGCTTCTGAGGGTTAACTGTTTGGGAATGCAGGAAGGCTGCGCTCGCGGCTGCGAGCACCAGCACCGTGGAGGTCCGAATCATAGCGTTTTTAGATGCGAGTAAACGAGAGACACGGGCAGCCCAACCACGTTCTGGTAACAACCTTCAATCCTGTGAACGAATTTGGACGCCAACCCCTGAATGGCGTACGCTCCAGCCTTGTCGAACGGCTCCCCGCTTTGAGTGTACTCCCGAATCTCGCGCTCGGACATCCGCACGAAATAGACACGGGTTTCGGAGACGTCCGTTACACAATGAGTGACGGACAGCAGGCAGATTCCCGTTCGTACGACATGTTCGCGGCCGGAGAGCGTGCGCAACATCGATTCGGCTTCGGCCAAGTCGCGCGGCTTGCCGAAAATGTGGCCGTCTACGCAAACTACGGTATCTGCGCCGAGCACCACATCGTCGGCGCCGCGTTCGACAGCCTGGGCTTTCTCGATTGCCAGCCGGCGCACGAAGGCGACAGGATCCTCATCGGCGCGCCGTTCCTCCGGAATGGAGGCGGGACGGACTATGTGTGGAATGCCGGCCGCGGTGAGCAGTTCGCGGCGGCGCGGCGAGGCCGAGGCTAGGATGAGCATTCTAAGAGCACGCGGTGAGCAGCATGCATTACTGTTTATGGTAAAGCGACGAGATCACCGCGGCTGGTAAGGATCACACGGTTTTCCGTGTTTACGCTTTCTTCGCGTTCACTGCCGTGCCGGAAGCTTTGAGCGACCTACATTAGTTTGCTGTAGAGATTCGTTGCGCGCGCCGAGTTTGCTCGATCGAGAGCTAGCGTGGCCGGGAACTGCGCTGGCCTGACTACTCGCGTTTGAGAGATCAATTACCGCGATCCCATCTCCTGAGCCGGTGATTGCTACCGGCAAATCGTCCCGCCCATCACTGACGAGTGTGTCATAGCCGTTTGAGAGCGTAACGGGAAGCGCCAGTTTGCCCGCCGGCAAGCCAGATGAAATCGCGTACAGTTCAATACCATCCACTAAAGGGATAAAGACGAGTTTGCCGTCAGAACTGAATACACCGCCATTCACCTGCTCTAAACCCTGCAGATCCTTCTCGCTGCCGGCGAAGTATTCGCGAACCTTCAAGTTGGAATCCAGAATGGTTTCCGGGGCCACGATAGTGCTTCCGTCCGGCGAAATCGCCAGCAAACCTGCATCGTAAGTCGGAAGCCCCACGCTATGGACAGTGTTGTTGTGGGCATCAATGGCGTACAGCACCCCGCCCGATGGAACTAAATAGACCGTCTCTTGATCGGGCGACAAAAGTACACGGGTGGGAATGTCGACCGATCCACTACTGTACATGTTGGGGTAATCAAAGCTACCGGTTGGCGGGTCAATCTTGAAGAAATCAGCTCCGCCGGTTCCGTTGGTGTTGTAAGTAAACACGTACACCGCACCCGCATCTGAGATAGCGAGTCCAACAGGTTGGATACTCGTGGAGGGCAGTGGGGACGGTATCTGAAAGGTTTTCAGGTTCGTAGGAGAGTCGACATCTAGAATGTAAACGCAATCGTTGAGGTCGTCTGACACTGCCAATTCAGCACCGTTCGGAGATAACGAAATGCCAATGAGGTTCGCTGAACTGCGACCCGGGATCATGATCGACGGCAGCCATCCTTGCGAAATAGAGAACACCCGGATCTGGTTGCGGTCGGTAAAATAGTAGCGATCACGCGTCCCATCGTAAACACCCTGTTGTATGCTGGCGCCCGGGAGCGAGTAGCTCTGTACGGCAGGAAGGTAGGTCAACGGTGTTTGAGCAGTTGTGTTTCCGAAGCTATTCGATACCGTGATTGGTTTGGATGCTCCCGGCGTGCCGGGTGGAATCGTGAACTGCAGTGTTTGGAGTTGACTTGTCCCGCCATCGCTATACGCAAATTGCCACTGCAATGCAGTGATCGGCGCGGCAACTCCTCCCACCGACACGAGCAGATCCGAGGGTATGTCATTGTTCGTTGCCGAAGTGAAGCCGTAACCGCGGATAGTCGCGCTGCCTCCGCCATCGGCAGTTGACAAACTGGTGATCACATCCGTGACGTACGGGCCGTAGCTGAAGCCTTGAAAAGCAGAAGCGAGTCCGCCGCCCGGTAACACGAATGTGACGTCCAGCGGTCCTGGTTCGTGAGCGGGGGTGATGACTGGACCTACTGTAGATCCGGCCGTCAGGGTGCCGGGCGTAGTCCCAAAGTAAGCGGCAGAAGGTGCCGCTGGAAGATCAAAGCTCACCTGTGATCCGCCGCGCGTCAGTCCAACAACGGGAGACACCGCAACGAACCCCACGCCAAGAGGCGATCCAGCATTGAGCACCGTCGCGTCTGCAAATCCGGCTCCGTGTCCGATGGGACCAGCAATCAAACCTGTTTCGTCCACTGCTTGGGGCACGGGGAAAGCTTGAGAGGCGTTGACGTTAGGCGCAGAGACCCAGCCTTCGTTCATGTGAGTGCGCCAGTCATAGGCAGCGACGGTGTTTCCGACCACATAGAGTGTCTTGCCATCCACGCTTAAAATGCAATTCCGAGAATCGTAGCCCTCAATGGAGAACTTATCGGTGATTTGCATCGAGTTCGAGTCATACAGATACGCGTTGCCACTGGACATTGTGAGAAATTCCTTCCCATCCGCGGGAAGGAATACCGTCGTGTTTCCGGCGTAACCAGGATCCGGTGCAGTGACTCCCATCGCCTCAAGCGTATTAGCATCAATACGGCAAACAGTGGAGTCACTTCCGTTACTGCCAGAGTAGATCTTGGTGCGATCCGGGCTCAGTTTTGCATAAGAAAACGACAACATTTCGCCGCACACGGCCAAACCATTGAGGTGCCAGCCGTTCTGAGCGTAATTGGTTGTGAACTGGACCAGCGAATTATCCGCCCGGTTCCAGATACCGATCGCGCCCCAGGTCGAGAAGTCCGTTTCGGTGTTTCCAAGCAGTGCAAGGCGACCGTCTGCGAGTTGCATGGCCTGCACGACGGTGAAGCCATTCGGTCCAATGCTCTCGGAAGGAATTTGTTGCGTAACTTTAAGCGCTGATGGATCAACAAGGAAAAGATCTCCGTGAAGTGATCCCACATACAACTCTGTTCCGTCGGAAGACTGCTCGACCGTGAACGCCCCCGGGACTACGATAGATGCAATTTGTTGTTCGGTCCCCGAATCGAATACAAAAACTTGGTTCTGGCTCGAGTCGGCGAAGAAGAAGCGCTTGGTGCGACTGCTGTACAGCATGTGATCCAGGGGATTAAAGTTCAGATCTACCGGCAGCTCCGATCCCAAATCAAAGTACTTCATCCGAGTGGTGAACGAGTTCGCGATAATCTGCAAACTCGCGGTCGCGGTGTGAGCCAGATTCTGATAAGTGCCAGTCACCTGCAAACTTGCAGTGCCGGTCGCAGCGGATGCGCTGGCCGAGAGCGAAATAGTCGCCGGAGTCCCGGGAGTTACTTGCAGCGAAGGCGGACTAGCAGACACCGCGGCCGGCAGGCGGCTGACACTCACAGAAACGGGCGATGCGAACCCGGACTGACCGGAAATCGTTACCGCCACTTCAGCAGACCCCCCCTGCGGCAAGTCGACGGTACTTGCAGCAAGCGCAATCGAGAAATCGCCGATCTGCGGCGGCGTTACCGTTACGCTCTTGCTCGTACCGCCTCCCCCGCATCCGGCCTCAAGAAAGGTTATTAAGACAATTGCGGTCAGGTGAAAAATTGGCGTGCAGCGCATCGTGGTTTTCCATTCGATTCTACGGCTGTACAAGTACGTGGATCCATAGGCCGGATGCAAACAAGGACTATGCCACAGTTCGAGAAGCGACTGAAAACACGGGATGGCGATGATGCCGACGCTTTGCCTAAGTACGCCTCGCCATCGCTCACCGACTGGGAGTTCTGGCGTTACGAAACCCGATTGAAACGCGTTTGATATGCTCTGACTTCAACCGGCCTACCGGGCCGCCTGGAGGTGCGAAGTGAAGGTCTTCGACAGTTCCGATATCCGGAACGTGGCATTGATTGGACACGGGCACAGCGGTAAAACAGCGCTCACCTCCGCCTTGCTGTTCACGGTCGGCGCGACTGATCGCTACCTGAGCGTGGATGACGGAAACGCCGTCACGGATTATGACGAAGAAGAGGTCGCGCGCAAACTGAGTATCACCTCAGCGATCGCGTCGATCGCCTGGCAGAAGACCAAATTCAACCTGATCGACACGCCCGGGTACAACATTTTCCTCAACGAGACGCGTTCTGCCCTGCTTGCGGCCGATTCGGCGCTGCTGTTGCTGGATGGAGTCGCGGGCGTTGAAGTCTCTACCGAAAAGGTGTGGGCCTTCGCGAGCGAATTTTCTCTGCCGTGCGCGTTCTTTGTGAACAAGCTCGATCGCGAGCGCTCTTCGTTTGAGCGCGTAGTCGAGAACATTCATGAGGTATTCGGCCGGCAGGCAGTTCCGATCACGCTCCCGATGGGGTCTGAAAAGGGCTTCACGGGAATCATCGATGTGATACGGATGCGCGCCTATTGCTACAAGGCGGGCGCGAACAGCAAAGGCGTCGAGAGCGAGATTCCAACGCCGTACGAACAAGCCGCGACGGCCGCTCACGAGATGCTCGTCGAGATGGTTGCCGAGGGCAAGGACGACCTGATGGAGGAGTTCTTTGCTACCGGCACGCTTCCTTGTGAACACATCATCGAAGGCCTCCGCGAAGAAGTGCGCGAGCGGCGTATCTTCCCGATTCTCTGCGGATCCGCAACGCTCAACATTGGCACCGACCTACTGCTCAACCACTTTGCGGAAGTCTTCCCTTCCCCGCTCGAGAGAGCGCCCGTTCCGGTGCAGGAGAACGGCCAGGAATCGAGTAAAGCGATCACTCCGGATGGCGGGGCATCCGTATTCGTATTCAAGACGGCTGTGGATCCGTTCGCCGGGCGCTTGAATTATTTCAAAGTGATGTCGGGCACGGTGAAGGACGATGCGCACCTGAACAACATGCGCAGTGCGGTAAATGAACGCCTGGCGCACATCGCAACGCCATTCGGGAAAACTTTGCAGCCGGTTACAGAACTCCGGGCGGGCGATCTCGGCGTGGTTGCCAAGCTGAAAGACACCCTCACCGGCGATACTCTGTGCGATAAGGCGAACTGCGCGACGTACAAAGACGTCACGCTGCCGGAGCCTTCGATGGCGTACGCGATCTCGGCCAAGACGCGCAACGATGAGGACCGCCTCAGCGCGGCGCTTCATAAAATTCTTGAAGAGGATCGATCACTCCGCTTCTATCGCGACCCGATGACGAAGGAGTTTTTGCTCGCCGGCAATGGGCAGCAGCACGTGGAGATCGTGGTCAGCCGGTTGAAGCGCCGCTACGGCGTCGAAGTGCAATTGAACGCGCCGAAAATTCCGTATCGGGAGACTGTGCGTGGGAGCGCGAGCGTGCAGGGTCGCCACAAAAAGCAGACAGGCGGCCATGGGCAATTCGGCGATTGTTGGATCAGGCTTGAACCGCTCGGGCGCGGTGAGAAGTTCGAGTTCGTCAATGACATCTTCGGGGGCGCCATTCCCAAGCAGTTCATACCGGCAGTGGAAAAGGGCGTTCTCGAAGCAGCAGAACAAGGTTTTCTGGCTGGCTATCCGGTCACTGACTTCAAAATCACCCTGTACGACGGCTCTTATCACGATGTCGATTCATCGGAAATGGCATTCAAGCTGGCGGGTAGGAAGGCGTTCCGGGCCGCCATGCAGCAGGCGAAACCCACACTGCTCGAACCAGTGATGAGCGTTGAAGTGGAATGCCCGGCTGAGTTCGGGGGCGACTTAATGAGCGATTTCAACGGCCGGCGCGGCCGCGTCTCGGGCATGGACCTGAAAGGCAACACCCAAGTGATCCGCGCTCAAGTTCCCATGGCGGAGATGCTGAATTATCAAAACGATCTCATCTCAAAAACACAGGGGCGCGCATCGTTCCACATGGAATTCGACCACTACGATTTCGTACCGCAGCCGCAAGCGGAAAAGATCATAGCCGCCGCGAAAGCCGCCGGCGTGCATGTGGAAGAAGAAGAGTAGCTTGCGCCACCTGGCCTGAGCACAGGCTCGCGCTTCCTCCTGAAGACGATCGGCTATCTTGGCGAGACGACGGGATGTTCGGTGTGCCGGCGACAACACGTAGTTGGAGCACAATACGTTCAGTGCTGCGGATTTTGAAACCTCACGAGCCGCAGGCTACGAATGGCCCGGCAGTCACGATGGCTTCACCCAAGTAAAAAAATCGATGAGATTGCCGTCCGGATCGCGAAAATAAATGGAGCGGGTGCCCCACGGCTGCGTCGTGGGAGGCTTGACCCAACTCTTTACGAAGCCCTGCAACCTGCGATATTCGCGATCGACGTTCTTTACCCTGAACTCGATGATTACGCTCTTGTTGCTCCCGGCTTCAGCCGAGTGCGGGATGTAGCTTTCCTGTGCCGTCGCCGAGAATATCGCGAGTACACCCCCGCTGGTTGGGAATTCGGCATAGTTGTCGCCGACCTTCTTGGCTTTGATGTTCAAGACGGACTCATAGAATTCAATAAGCCGCGTGACGTCACGCGTAATCAGACATGTATTCACCAGCACCGGCCCGGTGGAGTCCTGGACCTGTGCTTTGGCCGCGCGGATATTCCCGAAAAGGATGAGCAGCAGCCCTGCCAAGGCGACAATAACCGTCAGTGCGCAGCGTGTGATTTGTGCTTGGCCCAGCCTGGTGTACGAAAACATGCCACTGAGGATATCTCAGCGACACCCGTCCGACATTGTCCGAGCAGCCGACCATGCCCAGAAATGCAGTGTCGAAATGTGAAATGCCAAAGAGGATCGAGCAAAGAATCGGCAGGATCGGGTAAGCCCGGACTGGCGTTTTAGCGATACCTTTGGAATTGAAAAGAATGAGAGGCCGCGTGAAGAACATGTGTGCGATCTGCCTACTGCTGCTGACCGCCGGCATCTCCACTGGGCAGGACCGACGAGGAACTACGGGTATCCGGAACAAGTTCGCGGGTGCATGGCGGCTCGCCTGGCTGGAGCGGCCGGGCGCAGATGGGACGGTGCATCGAGTCGATTGCAGCGGGATTTTCATATTCACACGCGATGGGCACGCCTCTGTGCAGGTGATGGAACGCGATCCGCGGGTGCAAGGTGCTGCGGCGCTTCAGCAATATTCCGCAGGCGGATATGAAGCATCTTGGGGCGTCTACAACGTGGATGAACGCGCTCGCACGTTCACGTCTCATATTGAGGGCGCGCTGGTGCGATCTCTTATTGGGAAAGATCTGCCGCGTACATACGAGTTCTCGGGCAACCGCCTCATCGTGAAGTCAACTCGCTCGGATGAGCACTGGACCGTTGCCTGGGAACGCTATTGAAGGAATGATATGACGAATTTCAATACACCTCACTCGGCGCTCATGCCCGATGACATTCGAGCGGTCTCGCCTGCGCTTGCGAGCTACACGCAGAAATCAGTGACGGGAGATCTCTGGAAACGCGCTGAGCTATCGGCACGCGACCGCAGCCTGATCACCGCCGCTGTCCTTACAGCTCGCATTCAGACGATTCGAATGTCGCACTATTTCAACATTGCGCTGGATAACGGAGTCACGCCGGGTGAGCTGTCGGAAATCATCACCCATCTTGCCTTTTATTCGGGGTGGTCCAATGCTTTGTCCGCTGTTCCGATATTGAAAGAAATCTTCGCGCAACGGGGAATCGGCATTGACCAACTCCCTGAGCCTTCGCCGGAACTACTTCCGTTGAATGAACAAGCGGAAGCTCAGAGGGCGGCGACTGTCGAGCAAAACTTCGGCGCCATCGCGCCGGGCGTCGTGCAGTACACGACGGACTTACTCTTCCGGGATCTCTGGCTGCGCCCGGCTCTCGCGCCGCGTGACCGAAGTCTGATCACGGTGAGCGCGCTAATTGCGTCCGGTCAGGTCGCGCAAGTCACATATCACCTAAACAGAGACATGGACAACGGACTAACCCGACAGCAAGCGTCTGAGATGCTGACGCACCTGGCGTTCTATACCGGTTGGCCGCCGGTCTTTTCTGCGCTGCCTGTGGTGAAAGAGATCTTTGAAAAGCGTTCGCGGAGTGTCACAGGGAAAGGGGCGCAGTAACAATGCAGACGCGGAAACTTGGAAACGGCAACCTTGAAGTTTCGGCTCTCGGTCTCGGCTGCATGGGCATGAGCTGGTCGTACAGCCCGATTCCAGACAGGAGTGAGATGATCTCCCTCCTTCGCGCCGCGGTGGAACGTGGCGTCACATTCTTCGATACTGCCGAAGTCTATGGCCCATACGCGAACGAGGAACTCCTTGGCGAAGCACTCGAGCCGTTCCGCAACCGCATCGTGATCGCAACCAAGTTCGGCTGGAAACCTGCTTTCGAAGGTGAAGCAAGATGGACCCAGCTAGACAGCCGGCCTGAGCACATCAAACAGGTCGTGGAAGGCTCACTGAAACGGCTCAGGATGGATGCACTCGACTTGTATTACCAGCACCGAGTCGACCCCGAGGCGCCGATTGAAGATGTAGCCGGAGCCGTAAAGGACCTCATCCAGCAAGGCAAGGTCAAGCACTTCGGGCTGTCCGAAGCCGCCGCGGAGACGGTCCGGCGCGCGCATGCTGTTCAGCCGGTTACTGCCCTGCAGAGCGAGTATTCGCTGTGGTATCGCGAACCTGAAAGGGAAATCCTGCCGATGCTCGAAGAACTAGGCATCGGCTTCGTTCCGTTCAGCCCGTTGGGAAAGGGATTTCTTACTGGGAAGATCGATGAAAACACGAGGTTCGAGAACTCCGATTTCCGCAACACGGTGCCGCGCTTCAACGCGGAGAATCGAAAGGCCAATCAAGGGCTTGTGGATCTACTCCAAGGCATCGCGAAAGGGAAGAACGCCACACCTGGACAAATCGCGCTCGCCTGGTTGCTCGCGCAGAAGCCGTGGATCGTTCCGATCCCTGGCACAACGAAACTGCATCGGCTGGAAGAAAACATCGGGGCCGCGGCTGTCGAGCTCACCGAGGGCGATCTGGAGGACATTGAGCACGCGGCTGCGCGGATCACCGTGCATGGGGCTCGTTATCCGGCGCAACTAGAGCAGATGAGTAACCGCTAATTGGCCGGAGCACGCAGGTTTTTCCGACCCACAGATGCCTTCTCAGTGAAACACCGCATCGAACAAGCGCCGGGTGCCTTGCCGCAGATTGCCAATCTCACCTTCAAGTGATTCGGCGGTGCTCCGCCGCCCCGTCCATAAGGAAACCAGCCTCGCCACCATGTCACGCTCGCCGGCCGCATCCGGCAAACGAGCCGCGGCGCGTCCCGTCACAATCCGCAACGCATGATCGACTGCGCGCAAGAAGGTTGCGGTCTCAAGCAGAAACTCCGCCTCGGCCCGTTCGAGGTGCCCCATCTTCTCGACAATGTCGATGCGCTCCGGAGTGTTCAGGCTCTTAAAGAACAGCCCGGCGCCCTTCAAACGCAGATACATCAGGATGAAATCGACGTCGTAATATCCGCCTTCACCCGCCTTCAACGGCACGCTGGCCCCATGCTCGCGTTGCAGCCGTAAGCGCATCTGCCGGAGGTCGTGACGCGAACGCCCGCCTTGACCGTATCGCCGCCAGTCGACCTGCTGCAGTTCAGTGAGAAAACGCGTTGCGCGATCCAGATCTCCCGCCACGCTTCGCGCCTTCATATACGCGATGCCTTCCCAGGCCTCGGCTTTGGTCGTGAAATATTTCGTGAAGCTCGATTCCGTCTGTACCAGCGGCCCTTCGCGTCCGTTCGGCCGCAAGCGCGTATCCAGGTTCAGAATCGACCCGTCGCCCTGATATTGCGAAAGGATATCGATCATCTGTCCAGCGACGCGCGTCCAGAACTCTAACCGGGCGGCTTCCCGGTCAGGCACGACGAAGACCAGATCGGCATCCGAGCCCAGATCAAACTCGCGCATACCGAGCCGACCGAGTGCAACCACTGTCATCTGCTCAACGGGCTCGGCAAAACCTGCTTCTTGCCGCGCGACAGTTAATTCCTGTTCGAGCGCAACACGATAAGCGCGCGCGATCATGTATTCCGCAAGGCCCGATGTTCGATCGAGAGTGGCAAACACGGGTTCAGGCAGGCAGATGCTGCCCGTCAAAATGCGAAACATCTGGCGCCGGAAGAATCGCCGCAATCCTTCGACATCGTTCAAAGGACCCGCCAATGCTTCGAACGCGGGACGGGCCGCCGGATGTTCCGCCACATAGCGTATTTCATCCAGCAGGCCAGGAGAGGAGCCTAACTGCTCTGTGAGGTACGGGCTGAGTTCCAGAATCTGCCGCGTGTATGACGCGGTCGTCTCATGTGAGTTGAGCAGATGCAGATAGTATGGGTCATCCTTCAGCTTTTCGCTAAAGCACGACAGCTTGTCGGAGCCACTCGTCGCCTCAATCCCCTGTTCAATCGCGTTTTCCGGTCGATCCCGCTCCTGCTGCAACAGCGGCGGAGCAAACCCCGCGATGCTGTACCCAAGCGGACGCTGCGCATGCACAATACGGTCGTAAAGGACCTGAACGCTCTCAAGATGTTGATTCAGGGTCTGCAGGAGTTGCGCGGGGGAACGCAGGCGCCGGGCCGAATCGCTCCATCCCGGCATGCGGGTCGCAAGCCGCTCCAGTTCGAGCGGATCGGTCGGCAACACGTGCGTCTGCCGGTCGTCCTCGAGTTGCAGCCGGTGTTCTAGGTGCCGCAGGAATTGATAGGCGCCAGCCAGCCGAGCGTGTTCGCTCACCGACAGGACATCCTTTTCGCGCAAGCGTTCTAATGCATAGAGTGTTCCGCCGTGACGAAGTGAAATGTCCCGCGCACCGTGCAATCGCTGCAGGCACTGCACGAGAAACTCGATATCGCGGATCCCACCCGGCGCGAGTTTCACATCGAGTTGCGATTCACGCAAGCGCCTGCGCGCGAGCTTCTCCGTGATGCGGTCGCGCGTATTCGACATGGTCTCGATAGCGGAAAAATCGAGCGTAGTTGAATAAATCGCAGGCTCGACAAACGCTATGAGTTCCTGACCGAGCGCGACGTCACCCGCGGACACCCGGCCCTTGATCAGCATCTGCAGTTCCCAATCGCGGGCTCGCCTGGCGTAATATTCTTTCGCGCCATCGACAGAAACCGCGACCTCACCCAGACTGCCTTCGGGACGAAGGCGCAGGTCAACACGGTAGCAAACGCCTGCGCCCGTGTAGCTTGACAGAATCCCGGTAAGCTGGTTTGCGACCTTCTGAAAGAACTCCTTGTTGGAGATCGGCCGCGGCCCTCGCGTCTGACCGTTCTGTCCGTAGAGGAACATCAGGTCGATATCGGAACTGTAGTTCAGCTCCATGCCGCCTAACTTCCCGAGCGAGATGACCGTGAAGCCGGTGTCGGCCGTGCCGTGGCGATTCTCGACTTCCGCCGTAACAATCTTCAAGGAACGGCTTAGGATTGCGTCGGCCACGCTGGACAATTCAGCCGTAATCTCGGCCACCGGCGCCAGTTCCAGCCCATCGCGAAGGGCAATCCGCAGCAGTTCTTTGCGCCGGAACAGCGCCAACGCATGGGCTGCATCGAGCGATATCGGGTTGAGAAAAGAGTCGAGACGCCGCGAGTGTTCCTCGGTTTCAATGCGCCGGTCGAGATCGTCGAAGCAGTCGAGCCACTCAGGATGACGCAAGCACTCATCGGAAAGGAATCGGCTTAATACCGAGAGTGTCGCGAGGGCTTCCAATCCTCGTGGAAAGCGTGCGACGGCGGTGAGCCATTCTGGATGAAGCGCGCGAAACTCCCTAAAGAAGCGCGCGGCGCGAACCGGATCGGGTGAAGCTTGTATGGTCGACGGAAGTTGCTGGTCGAGGGGCCTGACGTCCGTGAACGTGCGGCCGCCGGAAAACTTTGGGATGTCGCCCACCTGGCTGGTCATGGGTCGCCGGCCCTGGTCGGAGCCGGATAGGGAACAACGGAGTTCCTTTAGCTAAGAGTCAAACTATCTTACCGCCAACCTATCGGATGTGCTCGAGAGTAAACCCGTTGCGTTGAATTTGCGTGAAGTACGTACGGGCCACGGTACCGTGCTTGCCAAAGATCTCCTCGAAGCGGCGCGTCACCTTTTCCGCTCCGTGCTGATAGAAAACCAAGACCGACGGACCGGCGCCACTCAGGGCGCACCCCAGCAGACCCTCTTCACGCACCTGCAGCATCTCGCTGAAGCCTGGGATTAGCGCGGCCCTGTATGGCTGGTGAATCCGGTCCTGCAAAGCGGCCGAGAATGATTCCGTACTGCCAGTGCACAACGCGGCAATCAACAACGCCGAGTGCTGGATGTTAAAGACGGCATCGCGGCGGCTGTACATGTCGGGCAAAACCGAACGCGCCTTCGAGGTCGAAAGCGCAAACTCGGGCACGACGGGAGCGACGCTGTAATTAGTCGGCAACTCCACCCGAACGGCATGTGTCTGACCGTCGGGCTCCATTGAACTGGCGACCACCGCTCCCAAAACGCAAGCCGAGACGTTGTCGGGATGCCCCTCAATGCGTGCTGCCTCATTCAGAATTTGCGTGCGCGACCACTTCAGATCGAGCAGCACATTGGCCATCACAACCCCAGCCGTTAACGCCGCGGCACTCGATCCCAGGCCCTTGCCGATCGGAATATAGTTTTCGATTGTCAACGCGACGGACGGCAAAGCAGCACGCTGCAAACGGGCTACCTGCACGGCTGTCTGCCAGATCAGGTTGCTGTCGTCAGAGGGAATCTGATCGGCATCGAGTCCCTCGACACGAATCGTCAATTGCGATGCAGGCGCGAATGTGCAGATGAGATTGATGTCCAGCGCCAAGCCGAGCGCGTCAAAACCCGGCCCCAGGTTTGCGCTGGAAGCGGGCACAATCAGGCGGAAACTCATTCGGTCGGAGCCATGGCGGAGTGAATAGGTGCTAAGACAACAATTGTACGCGTGCGCCGCTCTGCGCCGCTTCGTAAATGCCCGTCACGAGTTCCAGTGCGCGATATCCCGCCTCGCCGCTGGTTGCCGCTTCACGTCCTTCGCAAACAGCATTCGCAAATTCGCGCAACTGCCGCTCGAAAGCGACAAGAGGGATGGCCATAGGATCGGAGGCGCCGGACATACCCGGTTTCGCGAGGGGGGCCGGATCTTCGTGGTTCGGCTTCGCGTCGTCCAGTACATCCCAAGTGGTGAGCTGGTCGCCCGACAATATAGCCGTGCCCCTTGTGCCATGCACTTCAATACGCTCTGTCGTTCCCGGCCAGAACGCGGTTGCTGCCTGCAATACGCCTGTTGCGCCAGCGCGATATTGAAGCAGCGCGTTCACGACGTCTTCCGATTCGATCCGATGCCGCGCGCCGATTTGCCACATGGCCTGCACCGCCGCGACGGGTCCGACGAAGTGCAGCAACAGGTCCGCCTGATGGATCGCCTGATTGATGAGTGCTCCGCCGCCTTCTAGAGCCCACGTCCCTTTCCCGGGCCGCGCATAGTACTCATCGCTGCGGAACCATTTCACGTAAGCGTCGGCCTCGAGGATCGTCCCGAGTCGTCCTGCCGTGATCGCCCGTTTCAAAAACAACGCGGCATCGTCATACCGTTTCTGACTGACTACGCCGAATATGATATCGGCGGATCGCGCTAGTTCGAGCATGCGGCGCGCCGTCTCTCTGTCGATCGAGATCGGCTTCTCGACCAGCACATGCCGCTTCTCGTCCGCACATGCTTGCATGATCTCTGCATGCACATCGGGATACGTGCAGACGTCAACAAAATCCACATCGTCTGCTATCAGTTGCCGATAATCCGGCGTAAAGCGGCAACCGAACTGTTCCGCGAACGCTCGCCCACGGGATTCGCTTCGGTTACTGCACGCGGCCAGTTCGATGCCGATGTTGCGGTACGCCTGGGCGTGCTTGGCGGCAATTGCCCCGGTGCCGACGAGCCCAACTCGCATCGGGCTAATATGCCCAGCCGAGCGTCACCTGCAAACTACGAGGCGTGAGCCAGTGCGTTCCGCTGAATGTGGAAAGGAAGTTGTACAAGGAGGCTTCGTTAGTCAAGTTCATCGCGGTCAACTTCAGATTCGTCTTCAGCTTCTCCTTGTGGAAGAGGTTATTGATGCCAATAGCAGCATCAAAGACGTTGCGAGGCGCAATCCGCGTTGGATTCGTATCCGGATTGAAAGTGCCCGCGGCCGGAATATTCAGCCGCGTAGCGCCGTAAGGGCCACTGCACGACGTGATCGGATGGCCGAGCGTCGCAAACTGGTTACCACAATAGAACCCGATTGCCTGTTGCTGATCGGCATCGAGCGCCAGCGCATCCTGCAGACTGGTCACCGATCCCGCCACCTCACCGCTGTCGAACCGCCACGTGAACTCGCCCCAGGGACCCTCTTTCCCGATCTGATAGTGCAGTGCCGTGGTGGCCTGGAACTCCTGATCGTGATCAATACGGAAGGCCCCGGTATCGAGAGGTGAATTGAAGATCAGGCCGCCAACTTCGGGGCCGAAGAAACGCGCCCGTGTATGCCCAAAGCTTGTATAGGCCTGCAGGCCGTGTACCTTGCGTGTTGAGATGCGGCCGTTGAAGCCGTCGATTTTGGATTGGCGCCACTCGATCGGAAACGCGATCGGAGAATTGAACAGCGTGTCGAAGTCGAATGCGTCTTTCGTGAACTTCCAGAAGTAGCTTCCGCTGATTGTAATGTTGTTGCCGGCAGCCTGTTCAAAGCCGACGTCGTACTGGGTACGATGACCAGGCACGAGCGTTTTCTGCCCAAAAGCGGCCGACGAGAGCCCGCCCAGTCCCGTTGAGCTAGAAAGAATCAGGTTCTCGTTGTAAGGCGTTTCCAGGGTGCGGTCAAACGAAGCGCGCAATACGGTTTTTGTCGGATTCACCAGATAGGAGATCCCGGCGCGAGGTTCCACCATGTGATCGCTCGAGATGCCGTCGTAGTTGTCGAAGCGAATGCCGGGGCTCAACGTCAGGTTCTTCCAAGTCAATTGGTCCTGTACGTATACGGCCTGTTGATTGATGTTTGCGTTGCCGTGGAAGTTGAAGAGTGTGCCGCCACGTGTCAGATCGTATGGCGCCAGCCCCGGCGCATAGTTCGGGTTCAACGCCAATCCAAAGGCAGCGCAATTCCCCGAAGCTGCGAAAAACGGAGAACCCGGCGGGGGCGCACTACCAGACGGAATGCACTGCGGATTGAAATTTGGATCAGTGATCCCGAAATCGAAGTTCTCGATCAGGCGGGTCTGCATCAGTTCCGTGCCGATCTTGATGTTATTGATGCCGGCGATCAGCGATAAATCGGCACGGGTTCCCCAATTCGTCAAGTGCCGGTTCTGCCCGATCGTCGCGGGCGAGTCTTCGAAGATATCCGCGCTCGGGTAATAGTCCACGCGATCCTGGCGCACGAAGGGATAGATCGACAGCAGCGTGCTCGGCGAGAACGTGTGCTGATACCCGAGCGAGACGTTCAGTGTCTCCGCTTCCTGCCTCTGATCCTGACCGATCTGATCGTACGTGACCGGAATCTGGAACCAGTTGCGCGCCGCAAACATATCCAAGTGCAGCGAGTCGTGCGCTCCCGGCAGATAATCCGCGCGATCGAAGAAGTTTTCCGAGTTGCCGGTGTCGTGAAACGGATGATACTCCGGGGTATCGAGGAAGCGGCCGGAGCGACTGGTATCCGCAGCGAAGAAATTTCCCCACTTCGTGCCGCCGATTCCGAACGTCGCATTCTCGCCCACCGTTCCAAAGCTTCCATACGTGAGATCAAGCGTCGCAGTCGGTTGGCTACCCAAGCCGGAGCGCGTCTGCGCATTCACGACCAGACTCGTTTTTCCACCATACTCGGCGGCAGGTGAACTCGTGACGAGTTCCATCGACTGGAAAATGTTGGCCGGCATCTCGGTCGAGAAGTTTTTATTCTGTTGATCGCCGATCGTCTGGCCATCGACCACATACGATGTCTCTCCGTGGTCGCCCTGCGGATGAAAGAATCCGTTGGAATCGGCAACCACCGCGCCTGATGTCATCGTGATCGCATCGCTAAGTCCCTGCCCGGTTTCACTCACGGGCAAGTCCTGGATGAGCTGCTGGCTGACGTCCGTGTGCGCCGCGGCTACATTCTCGATCGTCTCGGGTGTCGCCGAAACCGTAACCGACTGGGTCTGATTCGGAAGCGCCAGCGCAACTTTGAGTTGTTGCGGCACGGCTGTTCGAATATCTAGTGTTTGTGTATAATCCTGAAACCCCGGCGATGTAACTTTTAGTTGATAGTTATTAGGCGGTATGTTTACAATGCGGAAGGACCCGTCGGCCGCTGTCTTGACCGACTGTGTAAATGCGGTGACGCCATTGCTTAAAGTAACGTCCGCGTTCGGCACCACGGCGCCGCTCGGATCGGTCACGCTTCCCTGTATTGTTCCGCCAGTCCCGTTGGCTTGCGAAGCCCGGACTTGCGGCTCCCACAGTAGTGCAAGCGCGCACGTGAACGCAACCGCCCACTGCCGGGCCGTACCTGTCTTACTCATTCTTCTCCTTGCAATCCAGCAATCGACACGAGCGCAAGCATATTGCCGCGCAATTAAATCAGGCGTTTGCAGGCTCTGGAGGCGCGCGCAGACTGCGCCCTCCGAAATACACAGGCACGAAAACTTCCGGTACCGCAAAATCTACAATTCGCTCCGCAGTCGCGGGAGGCGGTTCAGTGCGGGGCGCAACCGTACGCACCACGGGTGCGCTGCCGCCGTGGCAGATCACACAGGGTCCGTCCTGCGCCGAGTGATGATGTACCGGCCCAATACAGAATGCGAACAGCAGCGTCGCCGCAAGTATTAGCGACAGCATGCGCCACATACCTGAGGGCGCGGGTGAACAGTTTCCCACCTATCGAAATTATACGCACCGCAGTGGCTCGGGATTTCATGTATTTGCCGCAGAAGCCGATCTGGACGCAGGAATTTGCCGAAACAATTGCTGACAAGTTTGTTCTTGCGGGCTAAAATAGGCCCATGCAGTCCAAGAGTGCTACGAAGAAAAAGACGACCAAAACAGCGGATGCAGCACCCGCTGTACCGGCTGAGCTGAACACCGCTTCCGGCCCTGTCGCCAGGGCATCCAAATCTTCCGCGCCGAAGAGTGAATCAACAGAAACCGCTTCCGCCAAACGCCATCGCGTTCCCAGGACAGCGCCGACGTCCGAACCTGTTGCCAGCTCTACGGTTACCGTCGAAGACGGGACGCCTGCACTCGCCGCGTTCTCTAGCGCGGCCGAAAACAATCTGGTAAGCGAAGAGAGCATTCGCCAGCTCGCATATCGGTTCTGGCTCGAACGCGGCAGGCCGCACGGCTCACATCACGAAGACTGGTTTCGCGCCGAAAAAACGCTTGCCGCTGGCGCCTGACCAAACCAAAACCGTATCCGTTCGTCATAAGTTTCAACAGCCTGCCCGGCCCGCGGATTTCTTTTGCGAGAATAGGTTAGGCCACCCTGGAACTTATGCCAGAACCCGCTTCCGAACAGGTGATCGCTGTTCCGGCGCTGTCCGCGTGTCCGGCAGTTGAATCGACGCGTTCCCCGCTTGCAACCACCGCTGCGTGGCTGCGCGACCTTCTTCTATCGGTACTGATCGCGGTGCTCGTCATTCTGTTTCTCTATCGCCCCGTGAAGGTCGAGGGAACCAGTATGATGCCGAGCCTCTATGACCAGGAGCGGTTGTTCATCAACCAGTTCAGCTATAAATTCGGCGTCGGCGACATCAAGCGAGGTGATACGGTCGTGTTCTACTCGCCCGAGCCGCAGTCTTCAGAGTCGTACATCAAGCGCGTGATTGGCCTGCCGGGCGATACAGTCGCTGTACAGGACGGCTACGTCATCGTCAATGGCAAGAAGCTTTTGGAGAATTACGTTCCAGCCGACTATCGGGACGATCGCAGCTATCCCAGGGTGGTGGTGCCGCCGAATGAGTACTTCGTGCTCGGGGACCATCGCAATTCGTCCAACGACAGCCGTGCCTGGGGTTTCGTTCCGCGCGAAAACATCTACGGCAAAGCGGTTTTTGTTTTCTGGCCATTGAATCGCATCGGCACCATACACTAGAAATATCCGTCAAAGCAGGCCACGGAGTCTTCGTGTGTCTGTTTTGACCTCGCGGCCCGGCGGCGCACGCGCGCTCCTCAACGTAATGATTTCGTTCTCGAACCTCAATAAGCAGTACGGCAAACAGCTCATCTTCGTCGACGCCAATTTCCAACTGAATCGCGGTGAGAAGGTTGGGCTCGTCGGACCCAACGGGGCCGGCAAAACGACTCTGTTTCGAATGGCCATCGGCGAAGAGCTTCCGGACGAAGGGGAAGTCTCCGTCCCGAAGAAGACGACGATCGGCTACTTCCGCCAGGATGTCGAAGAGATGAGCGGCCGCTCCGTGCTCGACGAAGCCATTGCGGGAAGCGGACGCGTGGGCGAACTGCATCATGCGCTCGAACGACTCCAGTCGCGCATGGAAGATCCCGAGCAGGCCGAGAACATGGACGAAATTCTGGAGGGCTTCGGCGAAGTTCAGGAGGAATACGAACACCTCGGCGGATACACTCTCGAAGCGCAAGCGCGCGAAGTGCTGCACGGTCTCGGCTTCGCCGACGATCAGATCGAGGGCGATGTGGGCGCTCTGTCCGGCGGATGGAAAATGCGGGTTGCGCTCGCGCGCGTGCTACTGGGAAAACCCGATGTTCTTCTCATGGATGAGCCGACCAATCATCTGGACATCGAATCCATCATTTGGCTGGAACAGTTCCTGAAATCTTACAACGGCACGTTGTTGATGACGTCGCACGATCGCGAATTCATGAATCGCCTGGTCACGAAGATCGCCGAAATCGATGAAGGCGAGATCGTGACGTACTCCGGGAACTACGATTTTTACGAACGAGAGCGCGCCCTTCGCGACACCAATCAGCAGGCCGCCTTTGCGCGCCAGCAGGCGATGCTCGCCAAAGAACAGCGCTTCATCGACCGCTTTCGGACTCACGCCGCCAAAGCCGCACAGGTGCAGAGCCGTATCAAAGCGCTGGACAAGATCGAAAAGATCGAGCTTCCCAAGAAACGGCGCATTGTGAAATTCGACTTCCCTGCTCCGCAGCGATCCGGCGA
Source organism: uncultured Acidobacteriaceae bacterium (assembly GCA_963795905.1). Lineage (GTDB taxonomy): Bacteria > Acidobacteriota > Terriglobia > Bryobacterales > Bryobacteraceae > Bog-105. Next base: position 67,183 of record CAWCJG010000013.1, read on the forward strand.
CATGGTTGCCACCCTGGAAGGGCTGAGTAAGACCTATGGGGCGCGTGTGATCTACGATGGCTTCAACTTCATCGTGCGCCGCGGCGAACGCTGGGCCGTCATGGGCCGCAACGGCGCAGGTAAATCCACGCTACTCAAGATGATCAGTGGCGCGTTGCGTCCTGATATGGGAACGGTCCGGCTGGGCGCTAATCTGACGCTCGGATACTTTTCGCAGCAATCGCTCGATGTGCTCGATCCAAACCTCACCATCATCGAGCAGCTTCAGCGGGATTTTCCGAAGGATGGGTTGGGGCCGCTGCGCACGCTGGCTGGTGCATTTCAGTTTTCAGGCGATGACGTGGACAAGCCGATTCGCGCCTTATCGGGAGGCGAGCGTTCCCGATTGGTCATCGCGCGCATGCTGTACAACCCGCCTAACTTTTTGGTTCTGGACGAGCCGACGAACCATCTGGACCTCGCCACGAAAGAAATGCTGGTCGACGCTCTAAAGGACTTCGAAGGCACAATGATCTTCGTGTCGCACGACCGGATGTTTCTGCGCGGTCTGGCATCCCGGGTACTCGAACTCGGCGGCGAGAGCGGCGTCGATCGCGAGCCACGCGTCTACCTGGGACCGTATAGCGAGTACGTGCAAAGGCTCGGCCACGAAGCTCCGGGCGTCCTCAGTTAGCCTCGGGCGAAAACCCAGTCACAAGCTATATTCTACGTAAAATCAACAACTTCCAAGGAGTCGCTTGGAAGGCCGTGCTAGCATTTTAAACGAAACGGGCCGGAGCGCTGTCATGCGCCATCCGGCCCTTTTCTATTTCCCGAAGGAGTTCCAAACCCATATGTCTACCGCGCCACAGATGAAAGCCAACCAGGCCAACGCTCAGAAGTCCACCGGCCCCACTACGCTAGACGGCAAAGCCATCGCGAGCAAGAACGCCCTCAAAACAGGATTGACTGGCCGCACCGTCCTGATGCCCAACGAAGACGCCGAACTCTACGCCCAGCACATTGAAAACTATCGCTCGCGTTTCAAACCCGTTGGCCCCGCCGAACTGGAACTGGTCCAGCGCGTCGCCGATACCAATTGGCGTCTGAATCGCATTCCCGCGCTCGAAGCCGGCCTGTACGCCATCGGCCGCGCCAAACTGGGCGATCTTTATAAAGACGTGGACGCCGAGATGCGCTCGATGATGCTCGAGACGGAAGTGTTCCTCGCCTACGAGAAGCAGTTCCGCAACTTGCAGCTCCAGGAATCGCGACTGCGCAGCGCGCTCGAAAAGGATCTGCTGGCATTGACAACTCTGCAGGCCGATCGCCAGCGCGAGACGCGGCTTCGTCTGAGCAAGACAGCCGCCGCCTACGCTGGTGCGGTATCCGCCGGCAAAGCCGATCAGTTCGTAGCGCCCGCATTTGGGTCCGAATTTTCACTCAACCAAATCAAGCGAGCACTCGCCGAAATGGAACCCCGCTTCGTCGCCAAATATCAGGCGGAACTCCTCGCCGAGGCCGCCTGAATCTGCTCATCCAGAAATCGCGTCATCACCTCGGAGCACCTTTCCGGTTGATCCGTTGTCATCACATGCCCCGCCCCGGCGATGGGCACAAACTGCGCCCCCGCGATGCGGCTTGCCAGCACTCGCCCGTTCTCAATCGGCACCATGCGATCCTGCTCTCCGTGCACGATGAGCGTTGCAGTCCTCAGACGTGGAAGGCGAGGGTAGGCGGTCCACAGCAGAATGCCCGCAAACTGGTTCCAAAAGCCTTTCTGACACCAGTTACACGAGACGCGCAAGTTTATGTCTTCGTCGATCCGGTCGCGTGGCGTACTGTCGGCATAGAGCAGCTTCACCATGGAACGCTCCCGCTCCAGCCGAGTGTGCGCCATGGTTCTCGGCATGCAACGAAAGTCCGGCCAACGGCCGAAGAGGCCGCTGTGACTGGTGCAGCCAAGTATGAGCGAGCGCACCGCCTCCGGATTGTGTAACGCGAGTTCCTGCGCCACCATGCCGCCCATGGATGCCCCGATAACGTGGGCTGATGGAACGCCGGCTGCGCGCAGCACCGCAGTCGCGTCACGGGCCATGACTGGTATCGTGTACGGACCGGAAGGCACGCTGCTGCGTCCCATGCCGCGATTGTCGTAGAGGATCACACGATGGCGGCTCACGAGCGCCGGGAGGATCCGGAACCACATCTCGAGCGTGAAGCTCAGGCCCATGATCAGCAGGACGGGAGGGCCGGAGCCATGCTCTTCCCAGTAAATATCGGCCCCACCGCTACGAACGTATGGCATTTCCCGTTCGTACGACGGAGCGCGAACGCGCTGTGTTACTCGGGCTTGCGGATTATCCGCAGGTCCTCGCCTTTCATCTGCGCCGGTTTTTCCACGCCCAGCAAGCCAAGAATAGTAGGTGCAAGATCGCGCAAAGCTCCTCCCGGGCGTACCTGTGTTACGTCATTGCTCATGAAGAGGAAGGGCACGGGATTCGTCGTGTGGTAAGTGTGCGGTCCGCGGGTTGACGGATCGATCATCATCTCGGCATTGCCGTGGTCTGCCGTGACAATCCAGGACCCGCCGAAGCGTTTCAGTGCCGCGTAGATCTCACCCAGGCCTGCATCGACGGCCTCGCACGCCTTGACGGTGGGCTCCATTTTTCCTGAATGTCCCACCATATCGGCGTTTGCGTAGTTCATCACAATCAGGTCGAACCCGCCCTGCTCAATGGCGTTCACCACCTTCGCAGTAACTCCGGCCGCACTCATCTCGGGCTTCAGATCGTAGGTGGCAACCTTCGGCGACGCTACCATTTCGCGCTCTTCGCCTGAGTATGGTTTCTCGTTTCCGCCATTGAAGAAGTAAGTGACGTGCGCGTACTTCTCGGTCTCCGCGACCCGAAGGTTTTTCCAGTTCGCCTTCGCCATCACTTCGGCGAGGATGTTGTCCGGATGCTCCGGAGGGAGGACGAACGGCAGCCCGAAGTTCTTGTCGTACTGCGTCATCATTGTGTACGTCAGGTTTTTGGGCACAAGCGACCGCGACGGTTGTTCCAGGCCTGCATCCATGAAAGCCATCGTGATCTCGCGAGCCCGATCCGCTCGATAGTTGTACATGATGAGGCTATCGTCATCGCGCACCAAGCCGACTGGCTCGTTGCGTTCGTCTACAATCGTGACCGGTTCGATAAATTCGTCCGTGATGACCTTGTCGTACGATGCTCGCACCGCCTCGGCGGCCGACCGGGACTTATTTCCGTCGCCCTGCACGATCGCGCCGAACGCGCGCTCTACGCGCTCCCACCGCTTGTCGCGGTCCATTGCGTAGTAGCGGCCGGAAACCGACGCGATTCGCCCGACGCCCAACTGCTGCATCTTCTGTTCGAGCTTTTGAATGTAGCCGATGCCGCTCTCCGGGGGCGTATCGCGGCCGTCCATGAAGCAGTGGACAAACACATCTTTCAGCTCGTGCATGCGCGCCATTTCCAGTAGCGCAAACAGATGCGTCAATTGGGCATGCACGCCGCCATCGCTGCACAACCCGAGCAGATGCAGCCGGTGACCGGCCGCTTTCTGCATCGCGTTCAACAGCACCGGGTTCTGGAAAAAGTCACCCGAGCCGATCATCAGGTCCAGCCGGGTCACATCCATGTAAATGACGCGGCCCGCGCCCATGTTCATGTGCCCGACTTCGCTGTTCCCCATCTGCCCTTCCGGCAAACCCACGAATGGCCCCGACGTATGAATCAGGGTGTTCGGGTAGTTGGCGAGCAGATGATCGTAAGTGGGCTTGCGAGCGGCCGCGATGGCGTTTCCCTCGGTCGCGGCCGAATAGCCCCATCCGTCGAGGATTGTTAAAACGAGCGGCTTGTTCTTGGCCATTCGGAAGACCTACTTGGCCGCGCTCTTAATCGCCGTCTGGCGGAATGCCTTCCTGCCGAGGTACACCGCCGCGCTTCCCAGTTCTTCTTCGATGCGCAGCAACTGGTTGTATTTGGCGATACGGTCCGTACGGCTGGCCGATCCCGTCTTGATCTGGCCTGCGTTCGTCGCCACCGCCAGATCCGCAATGAACGAATCTTCGGTTTCGCCGGAGCGGTGCGACACCATCGCCGTATAATTCGCGGCGGCAGCCAGCCGCATTGCTTCGAGCGTCTCGGTCAGAGACCCGATCTGATTCACCTTCACCAGAATCGAATTGCCGATGCCTTCGTCGATGCCGCGCTGTAGCCGTTCCGAGTTGGTCACAAACAGATCGTCGCCGACGAGCTGCACCTTGCTTCCGAGCGCGTCAGTCAACTGTTTCCAACCCGCCCAATCGTCTTCGGCCAAACCATCTTCAATCGAGATGATGGGGTACTGCCGGACCCAGTTCGACCAGAACTCTACCATCTGCTCAGAGGTCTTCTCGCTTTTGTCCGATTTCTTGAAGACGTACTTATTTTTGTCTTTGTCGTATAGTTCGCTGGTCGCTGGATCCAGTGCGATCGCAACCTGCTCGCCTGGCTTGTAGCCCGCCTTTGTGATGGCTTCCATCAGCACTTCCAGCGCCTCGTCATTTGACTTGAGGCTTGGCGCGAAGCCGCCTTCATCGCCAACCGACGTTGAATAGCCGCGTTTCTTCAAGACGCCCTTGAGCGTGTGGAACACTTCCGTGCCCATGCGCAGCGCTTCTGAAAACTTATCCGCGCCGACAGGAGCCAGCATGAACTCTTGCAGGTCGACCGAACTGTCGGCGTGCGCGCCGCCATTGATCACGTTCATCATCGGAACCGGAAGGACGCGGGCATTCACGCCGCCAATGTAGCGGTAGAGCGGCGTCATCTCCGATTCTGCCGAACCGCGCGCGATAGCCATAGAGACAGCCAGAATCGCATTCGCGCCCAACTTGCCTTTATTCGGAGTGCCATCTAACGACAGCATCGTCCTATCGATCAATGTCTGATCTGACGCATCCAATCCCGCCAACGCCGGCGAGATCAGTTTGGTAACGTTTTCTGCCGCCTTCTTGGTGCCTTTTCCGAGGAAGCGCGATTTGTCATTGTCACGCAGCTCGACCGCTTCGTGCTCACCTGTCGACGCGCCAGAGGGAACTGCGGCCCGCCCCACCGTGCCGTCCGCGAGATGCACATCGGCTTCCACCGTCGGATTACCGCGCGAATCCAGAATCTCTCTTCCAATTACCTTTACTATTTCCATGTGATGTTCCTCGAAGGGGTCGCGCACTTCCGGCCGCATCACGGCCTCAGAAGTGGAACGAAACTTTACTTTAGCAAGCGCGTCCCTTTTCCACGCCCGTTTCCGCAGACGTATACTGCCTCAGAATGAGATCGACCGTGCGCCGCATTGCACTGTACGCCAGCCTTGCCGCCGCCCTGTATGCAATGCACAGTTCCATCGCGCTCGAGACGGATGCGGATCGCGACGCTTTCCGGCGTTGGTTCACGTTTTTGGCAGAAGCGCAATACTTCAATCCGCCAGCACAGCGGCCGCCGGAGATCGTCGACTGCTCTTCGCTGGTTCGGTATGCCTACCGCGAGGCGCTTCGCAAGCACGACACGGTCTGGGCCGCCCAATCGCACCTGCTGCTGATTCCGGCGATACCATCCGTCACTCAGTACAACTATCCGCGTACGCCGACCGGAGCCGATCTCTTCGAAACCGGTCCAAACACCTTTGGTCAATTCGCCAACGCCGAGACGCTTTACCGCTTCAATACGTTTTTTATCAGCCGCGACTTATTCCGCGCGCAACCAGGCGACTTACTGTTTTACCGGCATTCTAGCGGGTCCATGCCGTTTCATAGCATGATTGTCCTCGGCCATAGTCAAATCAATTTCAATTCGTCTATGTTCGTGGTTTATGACACTGGGCCCGATGGTACTTCCGCGGGCGAAATTAAACGGCTGACGTATCAAGAACTATTGCACTTTCCCGATCCTCAGTGGCACCCTATATCTCACAACGCACTGTTTTTAGGCGTTTTTCGCTGGAACATTCTTAAGAAAACTCCATGAACACGAAGCGGCTTGCCACCGCGTTGTTACGTCTCCTTCTGGTACTGTCAACTGCCGTTCCACTTAGCCCGCAAGCGGACGACCAGCCTTACTTCACACTTTCAAGCAATGAAACCTTTGCTCCTGGTGCAACTCCGTCTGTGCAAATCAGCGCGTATGGGGTGAATGCCTTGCGCATACGCGTGTACCGAATTCACGATCCGGTTCAATTCATGCGGCAACTCGAGGACGCGCATCAGTTTGGCGGTTCCTATCCGAAACCGCGAGGAAAGCTTACACTGCTGGAGCGGCTTCGCAACTGGAAACACGATCTGCGCCGCAACATCCGTTACGACCTGCGGCAACAGTTCACAGAATCGCCGCGCGCGCATCTATTTCCTCGGCCGAAACCAGGAACAGCCAAGGGCGGCAAGGCGGCATTCTTTGCAGAGTCTCCGGTACTGAATCCGCAGCAACTCGTGCTCTCGTTCTTGCAGCCCGTCATTCCCACGGCGAATCGTTGGGACACGGAGAAGGTGGAGGTCCCCGTCAAGCAGGATGGACTGTATCTGGTTGAAGCGGTCAACGGACGGCTTCGAGCGTATACGATTCTGAATGTCTCGAACCTCGTTCTGCTGACCAAGACCGGCCGAGCCCACATTCTGTATTACGTCTGCAACCGCACCAGTGGCGAGCCAGTCTCAAATGCGGATATCACTGTTCTCGAGAAGCGCGATAGGTCCGGCACGATTCTGCATACCGGATCGGATGGAACGGCCGAATACCCGATTGATGAGACTCCGGCCAAGGACGTTCGCACCGTTGCAGTAAACGGACAAGATGCTGCATTCGATGACATCGAAGGCTGGAGTTTTCTGCAGCGCGACCGCAAGCTGACGGGGGTCGTTTATAGCGATCGTCCGGTTTACCGTCCCGGCGATCCCGTGCATTTCCGCGCCATTTTGCGGAACTCACAAAGTGTCGGCTACACCGTCCCGCGGCAACAGTCGTTCTCTGTCCAGATCACGGACCGGGACGGTAAAGCGATCTACCAAAAGGAACTGTCGACGAACGCGCACGGCATCCTGCATGACGATCTGACCCTGGCAAAAGACGCTGCACTCGGCAACTACTTCATCGAGGTTCGCTCAGGCGATACAACCACCAACGGCAACTTTGAAGTTCAGGAATACAAGAAACCCGAGTACGAGGTGCACGTCAGTTCCGAGACGCCGCGCGTCCTGCAGGGCCAGGCGGCAAAAATCACGATCGACTCGCGCTATTATTTCGGCGAGCCGGTTGCCGGAGCGAAAGTCAAATACTCGATCTACAAAAGCCGGTATTGGTTTCCACTCTGGTACGAGCCGGATAACGAAGAGGATGAGAATGCCGAGCAAAACGAGCCCAACGACTACGGTTACAACAGTGAAGCGCAGCAGGCCGAAGGGCAACTCGATGCCGACGGCAAGTTCACGTTCACGCTGAGCACCGATGTCGATGAGAAGAAGAACGATGTTCTGTATCGCATCGAAGCCGGTGTAACGGATCAGGCCGGCCGCGAAATCACCGGCACGGGTTGGGTGATCGCGACCTACGGATCGTTCCTCCTCAATGTGCAGCCCGACCGCTGGTTTTATCAACCCGATCAGACCGCGACATTCACAGTTCAGGCGAGAGACTACGACCGGAAACCCGTCGCCGCGCCTGTGCATGTGGAACTCCATCGGTACGATTGGCGCGACCGCGACGCGGGCCCGGCAATCGCTTCGACTGACATCAACGTGGGCGCTACGGGAGACGGTAGCGTCTCCTTTAAGCTGCCTTCCACCGGCGGCGACTATCGTGTCATCGCTACGGCTCCGTCCGCGGGGAGGCAAATCGAAACGGCCGAGTATCTGTGGGTCTCCGGCATGTCAGATCTGTATGAAGGGTCCGAGCCAAATCGTGCGATCCAGATTGTGCCCGATAAGAAAAGCTATGCAGCGGGAGATACGGCGCAGATCCTGATCGTCACCGGGAAGGCAAGCGCTCCGGTGCTGGTCACGGTCGAGGGTAGAGACATTCGCTCCCACACGGTTCTTACTCCTCACGGCGGTAGCGCCGTCTTTACTTACAAGATCCAAACGGATGACGAGCCGGGGTTCTTTGTCTCAGCACAATTCGTGCGCGATGGCGTCTTCTATGCGAAAGAGAAGCGGATCAAAGTTCCCCCGGAGGAACATAGGCTCGACATCAAGCTGAGCACCGACAAACCGCAATACCAGCCGGGCAAACCGGCAACGTATAGCATCGACGTGACCACGTCCGGCGGCAAGCCCGCCGCGGAAACCGACTTGAGTCTCGGAGTAGTGGACGAAGCGATTTACGCGATCGCAAAAGACGAGACACCTGACCTTGTTAACGCTTTCTATGGCAACGAGGGGAACGGCGTCATGACGGAATCTTCGCTCAGCTACTACTTTTCGGGCGAAGCCGGGTTCCGGCGGATGCAATTGGCGGCACTGCGGCCGAAGAGCAAGCTGGCGCAATTGAAGCCTGAGCAGCTCGTGCAGCCCAAAGTACGCAAGTATTTCCCAGACACGACGTTCTGGGCCGCCGACCTCACGACCGACGCCAGCGGACATGCGCAGGTACAGTTTGACTTTCCCGATTCGCTAACCACGTGGCGCGCGACCGCTCGCGGATCGTCTGACGATGACCGTTACGGCTCCGCGACGCTGAAGACGATTGTGCGCAAGAACCTGATTCTGCGCCTTGCCGTGCCGCGATTCTTTGTGCAAGGGGATGAGGTCGTGATCTCCGCTATCGCTCACAACTATCTGCAAACTGAGAAGCAGGCTCGAGTGAGCATCAAGCTCGAAGGGCTCGACATTCTGAACGGTGCGGCGACCCAGGACGTAACGATTCCAGTTCGCGGCGAGACGAAAGTAGATTGGCGCGTCAAGGCGCGCACGGGAATCACGGCGGCGAAGCTCACGGCGGACGCATTGACTAACGAAGAGTCGGATGCGCTCGAATTGCAGCTTCCGATTCGACCGCCGGGCGTCCTGATGCGCATGCCCCAAAGCGGCAGTATCCAGAACTCGGGGCAGCGGACCGTCGGAATCTCCTTCCCTGCCGATGCGGTGGCCGGTTCGCGTTCCATTTCTATCCACCTGGCGCCCTCGGTTGCCGGCTCGATTTTCAACGCCCTCGATTATCTGACCTCGTTTCCCTACGGGTGCGTCGAGCAAACCATGTCAAGCTTCCTGCCCGATGTGGTGGTCACGCAAGTGATGAACGATCTTCACCTGAAGCAACCAATTGATCCGAACGATCTTGCCCAGAAGACGCAAGCGGGACTCGACCGGCTGTATGGCTTCCATCATGACGATGGTGGCTGGGGCTGGTGGGTCAGCGATGACAGCCATCCATTCATGACGGCTTATGTAATTGACGGCCTTGTGCAAGCGCGCAAAGCGGGGATCAGCATCAATGGCCAGATGATTGAGAGCGGAGATCGCTGGATCGCGCAGTACTTCACTCGGAACCGCGAGATTCCACCCGATCTGCACGCGTATATGGCTTACGCATTGGCTGAATCGGGACATTCCGACAGCCAAACATTAGAGCAGTTGTACGCGCATCGACGGGACCTCTCTTCGTATGGCCTCGCCATTCTCGGCCTCGCGTTCGAAGCCGTCAATGACAAGCGAGCGGGTGCGATCGCGAGCGAGCTCGCCGCAAAGGTACACGAGGACCCAGCGGAAGCGTCATGGCCTGCGACGCGGGATGAAATGCTGGATTTCTCCGCGGACGTGACGCCGGAAACAAGCGCTTACGCGACAAAGCTGCTGAGCCATGAAGAGCCGAACAACCCGCTCTTACCGAAAGCGGCGCTGTGGCTCGTCAACCATCGCGATGAGGGTTACTGGTGGTCGTCGACGAAACAGACGGCGATGGTCATTTACGGCCTGATCGATTACGTCAAGGCGACGAAAGAACTTAACCCGGACATGCACGCAACCGTGCGCATTAACGGGCAGGATGCCGGATCCGCCCAATTCGGCACAGACAATCTTGTCGCGACTACTTCGATCACGATTGATGAATCGAAGCTGCGGGCCGACGGTAATCAGGTCCTGATTGAGAGCAGCGGCTCCGGACGGCTCTACTATTCAGTCTCAGGCGATTACTATTCGAACGAACCCAAGGCGCAGAACCAGGGGACCATCGCACTGAACATCCTGCGCGATTACTACAAGTTGGTTCCCAAGACCTCGAATGGCGAGATCCTGTACGATCTGCAGCCACTCGCCGGACCGGTTGCGCAGAGCGATGTGCTTGCGGTGCGGTTGACAGTGACCGGCTCCGAGTGGCGTTATCTTCTGATCGAAGACCCCATACCCGCGGGTACGGAATTCGTGAAAATGACAATTTGTATCACTTGGCCGATCGACCACCGTGGTGGGCATACTGGTTTACGGAACGCGAAAACCACGACGACCGAATCGCGCTTTTTGATTCGTGGTTCCATCACGACCAGCGGCAATATTTCTATGTTTTGAAGGTGGTGAATCCCGGACTATTCCACATCAGTCCGGCGCGCGTGCAGCCGATGTATCAACCGCAGTACCAGGCCACCACAGGGGCGACCACTTTGGAGGTGAAGTGATGAAGTCTCGCGTCGCACTACTGATCTGCCACCTCCTCGGGAACGCGCTTCTGCTCTGGTTGGGTTATTGGTGGCTGGGCTTCGATGAATCAAACAACCGGCGTTTGCTTGGAAGCGCCGCCGTGATCATCGCCTTCATAGCCGGAACTGCCTGGCTGCATGGGATGGCTCTGGCGCACTTTTCGGGGCTGCCGCTTCGGCGCGCCGCCGCCCGGGGCGTCGCGAATTTGCCGGCTCTCTTCGCCTTGGGTTTGTTCACCATCGCCCTCTATGGCGGTCTCATCTGGCTGGGTTACCATTTCGTGGGAGCCGCCTACACTCTCGGTTCGGCCTCGACTCTGCAATTCAAAAGACCCGTTTCGCCGCGTGCTGTCGAGCGGTTCTTTTCGATTGCGCTCTTGATTGTGCAATGGGTTGCCGCCCCGGTTCTGCTGTTGCCGCTCGCCCGGAGCATCGCGGTAGATGGCTGGCGAGGCTGGCAACTGCGTAGCTTGCGCCGCAGCCGGCGCGTCATGTATTGGATCGAAGTGGCGGCGCTGTTGTTTATTGGATTGTGGCTGCCGTTCCGGCTATTCTTCTGGACACCGAAGATCGACAGCTTCGGCGGCCAGTTCTGGAGCCTCGCGGGACGAATGGCAGCAGGTTATCTTCTGTTCGTGGTGGCCTTGCTGCTGATTGAGTTCTTCACGTCCGCCGGCAAACCGCGCGAGACCCAGCCGAGTACGGTAGTCTCTCCGTAGCGATCCACCAACGCCGCGACCTCTGCTCGCGCTTCGCCGTACGCACGCTCAGCTGTGGCGCGATCCGTTCGCTGCCGCAGTTCGGAGTCGGCTGGTATCGCCGCGCCAATCGGTCCACGCGACCCCGCAAGCCACTCGACGATACCTTCGCGAAACCACACCGGCAGGGATGGATGCGCGCGCGTTTCCACTGCGACGTGCAGCAGTTCGTGATGCAGGGTCGCTGAGAAGATGTTCCGTTCCTGCAATGTCCTGAGCGGCTGTAAATCAATCCGAGAGCCTTGCGTGTGCGCGGCAACCCATCCAGGTTCGGCAGTGCTGTTCTCGAAGTCCTCAATCGTGGGATAAATGTAAACCTCCACGCCACCGATTGGCCAGGGCAAGGTCCGGCTAAGCCGCTCCGCTTCTGTCAATACAACTCGCTCGCGGCCCGGGTCTGTCGCGTACAACGTGATGCTCTCGCCACCAAGCCGCACCCACTCGAGCGTCGATGCGCCAGGATAGTAGAACGCGAGAATGGTTCGATACTTTTGGCCGCGCGCCGCCATCTGTTCCGCGCCCTGCTGGCACAGTCCGATACCGTGGCCTTCACCTTTGCCGTGGATGGTGATTTGGCCGTCGTTGCACTCGATATCGAACCAGTTGCTCCGAATTAAATCCCATCCCAATGCGCGGCCGATTGCGAAGCGGAACGAACCGGCGTCGAGTAGAACACGTACACGCCCATCGAGAGCCACTCGCCGGGCGCGGCCAGACGCGGTTCGCTCCACCACAGATACGCGCTCGAGCGGCTGTGGACTCGTGAGGCCGCCACTCTCGATCGCCCGGGCCACGTCCGTGAGCGGAATCGTTCGCGACCACATGGCGGGCTGGCAGTTGGGATCGGAATGAATGCGCAAGTACGGCGCATGCACATCCGGCCACACCGTCTGTGCATCTTCTGAAAGACCGCCGCAGTTCATTGTGTACGGGGTAAAGGCTACCTCACCGCGATAGCGCAGAACCTGGCCGGTGGTAGCCGATACCGCAGCTTCCATCGCTGCGTTGATGCCCTGCGGTTCGGCACGTTGACAATGCGTAGTGTTGCAGAAATCGAAACCCTCAGTCGCATGGCGGCCGCGCTCATGCATCGCATAACTTCTCGCCGTTACCGCCATGGCTTTCAACGCTTCCTGTTGGCGGAAGACGCTTGCTTCGCCGGCGAGCACTGCCGCTACATACCGCTCGACGGGGAGCTCGATAATCTGGCCCCGAATGCGTACGCGATAGGTCGGTCCCGAGTACTTGCGGAATAACTCGGCTGCAATCGGAGCCGCATCCGCTCCGCCCGATCGTCCCTGCATTGCAACCACAACGACAAGGTGTGGCGAGCGGCTCGGCGCAAACCCCGCAAACCAAGCGACATGCAAACCAGTCCCGGTCTTGCCCGCGATGGTTGTCCCCGGCACAGCCGCAGCTTGGGCCGTGCCGAACGCCACCGCGCCTTCCAAGCCGGCCAAAACCGCGGCGTTTATCCGAGCCGAAAGCCTCCGGTAGGCTTGCGCCAGTTCCAGCGGGGTCACGAACACGCCATCTTCCCCGATAGCCTGCAACAGGGGATTTGCAGTCCTCGCGCGGAAACCGGCCCGCTGCAGTGCATTCGTCAGTTCCGGTGGGGAAAAGCGCTGGGCAAAGTGCGCCACGGCGCAATTGCACGAGTACGCGATAGCACCGGTAACATCCATTGGCGGCAGCCCGCGCGGATGCGAGCAAGTGAGGTTCCGTCCTGCAACGTAGAGTTGACCCGGACAAAGATAACGATCGCTGGTGCTGATCCGCTTCGCCTCCAGCAGCGCTTGGAGGGTGAAAGGTTTGATGGTGGACCCCGGCGGGAGAATCCATGCCGTAGCGTTGCCTGTGCTGTACAGCACGGCGCCATCGGCGGCGTTCAAAACGACCTCGGCGGCGGGTGACTCGATTAGAGCGAGCGCGACCGGAACGCTCAAAAAATCACGCCGACGCATGGGAATGTAAGAAAGGGAGCGCCGCTTATTCGGACTGCCCGCGTGACATTGCGTCTCGAATCAGATCGCCCAGCTTCATAAACGAATCGTAGTCCGACGGCTTTCGAAAGTACGCGTCTGAGCCGAGCGCTGCCATTTCCTGACGATCGCGCGCGGAATCAGAAGTCGAGACGGTCAGCACAACTGCATCATGGCAGCGTCTGCTTTCCCGGATGCGCTTCAAGACGTCGCTGCCCTGCCGCTTCGGCAAATTTATGTCGAGCAGCACTACCCGGGGACACGGAGCATCGCTGTCGGCATCGGCGTGTTCAAAAAACAGTATCGCTTCCTCTCCGTCTCGCGCCACGTGTATCGTTACATTCAGACGGGCGTTTGCAATCGCCTCCTTCATCAACGCGAGATCGGCCTCATTGTCCTCAATGATCAGAAGGTCGAGGCCGGCCGACTTCGTTTTCGCAAGCTTCTGAGGGGACTGAGAAGTAGAAAGTGGATCCTGTTCCGGGCGAGCTTTCGACCCAGATCCGCCCACGATATTGATCCACGATGCGGTGACAGATGGCCAATCCAATTCCTGTTCCCGAGTATTCATTGTTGCCGTGCAAACGCTTGAAGAGGCCAAAGATCTGCTCCTTGTATTTAGGGTCTATGCCGATGCCATTGTCGCGAACCGAAAGGACCCAATCTCCATCTCGCGTTTGCGCCGAGACGTGTATGACGGGCGTCCTCTCAGGACTGCGATACTTCATGGCATTGGCAATCAGATTCTGAAACAACTGCTGCAAATGAGTTCTGCGTATCGGAACGACAGGAAGCCGATCAGCGGTAATCTGGGCGCCTGTTTCGGAGATGGGGCCGATCAGATTGGCGAGGGTGTCGCTCAGCACCTCGTTCGCATCCGCGCCCTCCAAAGGCGTGTCGCATTTCAACACCTCCGCATACGACAACAGATCGCGCACCAACACTTCCATTCGGCTGGCGCCATTCCGCAGGTGCCGGATGTACTCCAGCGCCTGCTCATCGAGGCTGCCGGCGTAGCGCTTCGCTAACAGTTCGCTATAAATTTTGATGGCGCGCAGCGGCTCCTGCAAATCGTGACTGGCGGAAAACGCGAACTGTTCAAGGCCGTCGTTGGCGCGCCTCAGCTCGTGCTCTACCCGCTTCTGGTCATCGATGTCGGTGAAGGTGCCGAACCATTTCGCAATCCGCCCGTCGGCGCCGCGTGCCGGCAAGGCACGGGCGACAAACCATCGCCACCGCCTCTCGCCGCGATCCCACATTCGGTACTCGACGTTGTATGATTCTCCGGAGTCGATGGCGTGGCGATACGCTTCAAGGGCTCGCTCGGCGTCCTGAGGGTGAACAATGGACAGCCAGTTCGCATCCGTCCCGGGGCCTCGCTCGAATCCAGTGAACGCGTACCAGCGGTCGTTGTAATAATCAACGGAACCATCCGGACAAGCGGCCCAGACCATTTGGGGCATGGCGTCGGCGAGCTGCCGGAAGCGCGCTTCGCTCTCCATCAGCGCCGTCCGGATGCGTCTCGCATCGGTGATGTCACGCGCGATCTTGGAGGCCCCGACGACCTTGCCTTGGCGATCCTTTACCGGCGAGATCGTGAGCGAGATATCGAGCAGCGAGCCGTCTTTACGCCGCCTCACCGTTTCAAAGTGATCGACCCGCTCGCCAGCGCGCAATCGAGCGAGGATATCCGGCTCTTCGTCCTGGCGATCTGCCGGGATCAGTAACTCGGCGACGGTCTTCCCGATTGCCTCTTCCGCTGTGTATCCGAACAAGCGTTGGGCGCTCTGGTTCCAGCTCGTGATTACGCCGTTCAAGTCCTTGCTGATGATCGCGTCGTCCGACGAATCGACGATCGCGCCCAGCAGGACCGCTGCCCGATCGTCCGTAAACCTGTGGTCTGACGTGCCTGTTTGCTCGGCAATCACTGCCTTACCTTCAAACCTCTCTCTTACCAATCGTCACTTCAGCGGCGTTCCCCATGCACTGTAGGCGGTGGTGGCGTCGCGAGCCCGCGAATCCCGAAACAGGCTCTGCATAGCCCGAGCATCGACCTGAGTGTAATCGAAAAAACGCAGCGTCTATTCGACTGATATCGCACCGAAACGGTTTCACAACTTGGGGATAGAGCATGACCACCGAACCGGTCCGGCTACAGTATCAGTTGCCAGTAACCAACGTCAATCCAACGACGAAATTTGAACCCAGCTTCGCGAAAATGAGCCACTTTCGCAAACCCGATTTTCTCATGCAAGGCGATGCTTGCTTCGTTCGGGAGGGCGATGCCGCCTATGACTGCGTGAATCCCTCGCGCGCGTAGCAGCGGAAGCATTTCCGCATAGAGCAGCGACCCGATACCGCGCCGCTCTTGCCCCGGTTTGACGTAAACCGTGCTTTCGGCCGAAAACCGGTAGGCACTGCGCGGCCTCCAATGCGTAGCGTAGCTATATCCGACAATACGGCCGTTGTCCTCGGCGACGAGCCATGTCAGCGGCACGGCTTGCACGTCGGCAATCCGGCGCGCCATCTCCTCATCGGCGACGGGTTGCTCTTCGAAGGTAATGATGGACGATTGAACGTAGTGGTTGTAGATTTCCGCGATCGCTGTCGCGTCATTTAGTTCCGCTGTCCGAACCGTCACTCGCCCACTCTCACGTTCACGACTCCCCGGCAGCGGTCAACGCGGGGGTAAGGTTCCCCGAATCGGGCCGAGCTACAGGTAAGTTTTCCATACCAACCGAGTGCAGCTTGGCTCGGCGGCTAGGCGAACACTCGGTACCGGGCGGGTTCCTGGTGTTGACATGCCACTGAGTGCCACGTATACTGGCCTCCAGAGCGACTGAACGCTCTATCGACATCGAAAGGCAGTTCCTTTGAAACAGATCATTCTTCTGCTCTCGGCCGCCGCGCTAGCGTTCGCCGCCGATAACGCACCTGTCGCCGGCAAATGGGAAGTCCACAGCAATATCGCCGGCAACGAGAACGATTCGGCTTGCACGTTCACACAGAAGGATAGCGAGCTCTCCGGGAGCTGCAGTTCGGACAAAGGCTCCGTGACGATCACCGGGAAAGTGGATGGCAAGAAGGTCACCTGGTCTTATAAATCCGAGTACAACGGAACTCCGCTCACCGTGAACTTCGAAGGAACCGTCAATGCCGATAACAAGATCACCGGATCCGTAAACGTTCCGGAGTTCTCGGCCGAAGGCGACTTTACCGCCAGCCCATCTAAGTAGGACGAGGTGCGTCGGGCGTTAGGCCCGTGACAGCAAAGCGCCCCACTGGAAGCCTGCGCCGAAAGAGGCAAAACAGAACCATTCGCCAGGAAGTGGTTTTGTTGCCGCGAAGTACCCATCCGCCGCAATCAACATGGAAGCCGATGAAGTATTTCCATATCGCGCGATGTTGCTCACGAAACGCGAGCGATCCACTTCCAACGCGCGTGCCACGCGATCGATCAGGTTTTGGTTCGCCTGATGCATGAGGAACGCGTGCATCTCCGTCGCGTTCTTCTTTTGTCGCGCCAGCACCTCGGCAATGACGGACGGTATTTTGCGCGATGCCTGCAGAATCACCGTTAATCCGTCCATCCGCAGCGGACCATCGGCGGGCAACTGCAGCGCCTCTACAAACTCGCCGTCGGAATGCCACGCCGAGTCCACAATGACGAGCTCGCCAGCGCCGCTAAATGACTTGCAAGTGTCATGCCGGCCAGTCCGCCTGCGCTGGCCAGCGGCAAATCGAGACACGGCGTCCCGGGAATTCCCAACGCGCGGCCCACTTCCACTGCGGGCCCTGGAAAGCGCCGCTCGGCGGATCCGGAAGCAACGAGCAGCAGACCCACATCTTCAGCGTGTTTGCCGGTGTTGCGCAAACATCGATGCGCCGCCGCGACAGCCAGATCGGTTAGCGTCTCACCCCTGGCCGCCACGCGCCGCTCGTGAATGCCCGAAACCTGCACAATCCAAGAGGGCTCTACACCCAGCTCAGCCGCAAGTTCGTCGTTTCCGAGCACGCGGTCCGGAACGTAAGCGCCGAACCCGAGGATACTCGCCACGTTTTAACCCACCCGCCGCTGCACGTACGCTTCGATCCGCGCCACCGAATCAAACTTCCGGGGGTTCAAATCCCCATCCGGGACCGAGAAGCCAAACTCTTTTTCGATCTCACCGACCATATCGGTCAACGCAAATGAATCGAGGTATCCCTAATCGAACAGCGATTCCTCCCGATCTCCCGGAGCCGCCGCGCCGCATCAAGCCACGGCGCACCCATTGCCTGTCCGATCCAGGGCCGCCCATGAACTTGCGCCAGTCCCAGAACGCCGCGCCTGCCTCCGTTGCCACCGCCTTCTGGATCGCAATCACTTCCGACAGATGCGGAAACGGCCTGACCCGGCCGCAATCCGGAGGTCCCACCAGCAGAATGCCCGGCATCCGGGACTGTTTCGTGCAGCAGCGCGATTAAGCGCGATAAAGTTCCGCGATAGCTAGCTGCTGTCCACCTTCTGCTTAAAGCCTCATTGGTCCCGTACGCCAGAATCACCAGTGCCGGGTCGCGCTCCTTCAACTGCGCCGTCCATAACGCACGATCCCACTCGAGCATGATTTCCGCTGGGGCGCCGTTGATCCCCAGCGTTTCCCACGTAACGCCGCTTTCGTTGTCCGCCGCCCAGCCGAACACGCGAACAGGCATGCCGGCCATCGTTGTTCGTAGCGTGTACCGATGCATGCCCGGCAGGCCGGGCACATCACACCGGCCCAGCCCTCTCTCCCCATTTCCGTCCACGCTCGCCAGCACCTGATCGTCTACACTCACGTCAAACGAACCAGCGCCTGGCATTTTCAAATAGAGCAGCGCCAGCTTCGCTGCATCTGTCTCGATCGAAATCCACTCGCCCGCGCGGGTTGTCGTCAGACTGAATCCGCCCAGCCCCATGCCGCTGTCTCCCGGATGTCCTACGGCTCCGTCAACAGTCCAACCGGCTGAGTTGCCTCCGCGCGCGTCCCAACGGCGGTAACAGCGAATGTGTCCAGCGGTAACCCATCCTCGGCCGCCGTTGCCGTGCACAGACTGGAACTGTTGTCGCATCGCATTCACCCAGTCATCCGAGGCTGTTTGGGAATCGCCAAACTGCAGGATGTGCACCGGCCCACCACCACGCTCGAGGTTTTCGAAAAAGGGCTCAAGTCCTTGCCTGTTCAGAATGCCGCCACTCTCGACTCGCGCCCCGCACAGCAGAGCCGCAGTAAACAGGGAGCACCGAACCATTTCACCCGCACTAGTGAGTCACACCTGCCAGGTTCTCTTCGCCATGACGGCCTTCATAGGCGCGCATCAACGCATCGACCTCCAACTTGCCCACCTTTTCCGCTCCCGCAGGCAGCGGATGAATGAAATCGGCGCTCACCAGCCGGGGCGTCGCTTCATACCACTTCGCCATCGTGCCCGCGCCTCCCATAGCGTCGTATGTATCGAGAAAGGCCCAGCCGCGTTCGATAGCCGCCGCTTTTTGAATGGCCACGATCCCGTCTGCACGATACCCAGTTCCTGCCCGCCACCGCGGATCGGAAACGCGCCGCCATCGGGCTGGGCGAGATAGTACACGTGCACTGCCGGTGACGAGGCGGAATAGAGATCGCCGACCACGCACCCCTTTTCGCCTGTGAAACCCACACCGCCGAGCCCACGTATGCCATCGCGCGCCCGATTCTGCGTAGCCGGACGAATGTCCCAACCCTCTGAATGCAGCGCGACACCGCGGTGCCCATACCATGCCCAAGGCTTGGCAAGAGGCACAACCCGTGGCCGGCGTCGCCAAACCGCGCCTGCAACCCCGCGCGCGTCCGCCGTAATCGAGTCCGCTGTTACCGGTGAATCCCCGTAATGCAAATCAGCGCGTGACTTCCCGGCACCGGCACCTTGCGCGCCCACCCGGTCCAGCGCATCGTAGAAGTGCCTTAGCGCTCCTTTATCGTTGATCAAGAATGGGTCGGAAACCTTCTGAACGACCGGAGTCGCGCCCGCCACTGGCGGCGCTTTCGTGAACGGTTGCGAACTTGCCGCTGTTTTCGGTAATGGAAGCCGGCCTAATGGGCTCAGATACTCCGGTTTCAGCGATCCGAATCGTCCCATGCCCGGGAGGAGCGGCATCGCCCAAAAGAACACTCCCAAGCCTGCAATGGTCAGCGCAGTCTTCCGCATACGTCCTCAGAAGTTTGTGTAGACAAACGGAGCCCCGCCCGTCGCGCTCACATATTGGATCGCCATGACAAGGCCGGCGAGCGCCGCCGCCTGGACGATACCGGGGGATTGGCAGAACCAGCCGTTTAAACGCGCCAACCAGTCTTTCGGCGTGAGATGCATGGCAGCGGCGACCCCTAAGACGATCCACACACCCGTCGAAACGTTGTCGAATCCGAAGTGAAGGGGCCCGATCTGAGCGATGACTTGCCACGCCGTCTCAGATCTGCCGCGCGTAAGAATACCCAGCCGAGGCACACAAAGTGAAAGGTCAGCACGCGCCGCAGCCAAACGGCTCCCAACCACGCAGATCGTTTTCTGCCCAGGATCGCTTCTGCCCAGGATCGCCTCACGGAGAGTCGCACCGCCGCCAATCCGAGCCATGCAGCAATCCCCAGATCGCGAACGTCCAGTTGGGGCCGTGCCACAGGCCACCGAGGGTCATCGTGATGACCAGATTCAAATACGAGAGCAACTTTGAGCGTTTCCCCGGCAGGGCGAAGTACAAATAGTCTCGCAGCCAATTCGACAAACTGATGTGCCAGCGCCGCCAAAAATCGGCCACATTTCGGCGATGTACGGGCGATTGAAATTGACCGGCAGCTTGATCCCGAGGAGGAGGAGTGCCGATCCCAGCGCGAGATCGCTGTACCCGGAAAAATCGTAATAGAGCTGAAACGCGTACGCGTACACGGCGATCAACGCCTCGCCACTCGAATAGAGCGTCGGTAGATCGAATTACACGGTTGACCAGATTGCTTCCCAGGTAGTCCGCGATCAAGAATTTTTTCGCGAGCCCCGACGCTATGAGAAACAGCGCGCGTCCACCTTCCTCCGAACTCAAGCTCTTGCGGCCCTTTTGCCATTGCGTCACCAGGGTCGACACACGCGTGATGGGGCCCGCGAGCGTTGTCGGGAAGAACGCAGCCGATGCCAAGTATTTCCAATATGACTTCGCCGCCGATGCGTCGCCTCGATAGATATCGACCGTGTAAGTCATCGCCTGAAACGCATAGAACGATAACCCTAACGGCAGTACGATCGGCAGACTTGCTCCACCCGTAAGAAATGGAACATACTTACCGGCAATGATCAGCCCAATATTCATCCCTACGCTGGTGCCAACGAGCAGACGGCGTAGCACGGGCCTCTGCGACCGTTCCAGTAAGTAGCCGATCAGGAAATCAATGCTTCCGGCGAGTGGAATGATCGCCAGATAAATGAGCGACCATTTGGCATAGAAGAAGTAATCCGCTAATAAGATCAGACCGATGGCGGGCATGCTGACGCGCCGCAGCAGCCAGAACGCAAAGAATAACAACGCGAGAAACAGGAAGTATTCAGGCGATGACAACGACATAGCAAGCCCTTATCTGCCTCAGACTCGTTGCAGCACTTCACTTCCCTACACTGCCCTGCCAACCACACCAAGACGACCCTCACTGGCTTTATCGGACGCTGAAGCAAAACGTAAGTTCCTCGATTGACGAGATTTAACTATTTCCGTTCCGTATACGTGCATATCCGCGGATAATCCTCTCGGCCCCCGCAGGTAGGTCTTGCAAAATTCGTTCGCGCGCTCGTGTAGCCTGAAATTACATCCATGGGTTTACTTGAACAACCGTCCGCGAGGCGTTCGCGAAAGTGAGAATCGGCGTATTCGGTTGGGGCGTCGTCGCCCCTAAACTCTCCCAACGTCGATCGCTTTCGCGAGAACCTTGCCTCCGTCGGAAAGCTGGCTGACTCCGTTCAACGGCTTCGGCCCGGACAATTTCCTCGTCGGCATCCCAGAATTCAACTTCGCCGATTATCAGGAATGGGTCGGCAGCCGCTTCGCTCCGCGCTTCTTCCAAAAGCTGAAGGAAAAGATGGACACGCCCGCTCAATACGCGATTGGCGCTTTCATCCAGGCGCTGGCCAAAATCCCGGGCATCGAGGAGGAGTTGCAGAACCTCGGCGGGCTGACGCACGTGTATCTGGGTACAGGTGTCGGCGCCATCGATACCATTTACCGCAACGGTCTGAAGTACCATGCGGCCCAGGAGCGCTGGAACTAGCTTCTGGGCGCAGCCTGAGCGTAACGCCGAACTGCGCGCTGGCTCGAGGAGGATCCGAACGCCCGGGGCCGCGCATAGCGAGGTTCCCGATCGCAACGATGAACCCGCTTGGGATGCCTACTGGATGGCGCTAAGTCCCGAGCTTGCGGAATACCTGCGGGAGCTAGCCGAAATTGCGGGACTGACGATCGAAGGGGACATCGAAACTGGCAAGCTCAACGCAATTCGCGAACGCGAGAAGCGCCAAGGCCGCCTGCAGGCCAAATGGGGCGCTCCGGACCCGCCGTGGAACGTGTCCGCAAACGTCATTTGGAATATCCACAACACGCCCGCGGCCCAAGTATCTATTCTTGGAAAGATCACCGGCTTGTCCTTCGCGCCGGTGGCTGCATGCTCCACTTTTGGAGTCGCCCTGCATCTTGCCATGCGCGCAATCCAAAGCGGTGACGCCAAAGCCGTCGTGGTGGGCGCGACTGATCCACCGCCGCACCCGCTGCTGGTCGGGGCTTTCTACAATGCGCGCGTCATCTCGGCGGATCGTACCGTCTCTATCCCGCTCACCCGTCTGCAAGGCACGCACGTCGCTGGCGGCAGCGTGGTCTGGATCATCGGCGACATGGACTACTATCCGAGCAAAAGGCTTCAAGCCCATCGGCATGGAACCCGTCTGCCGTGGGCGTCAGCTCCGATGCGGAACACATCATCACTCCGTCCACAGAAGGCCCGCGCGAAGCCATTCAGCAAGCTCTGCGAGAAGCCGAGCGGCCGGTGAAAACGAATCGGGACGTGGGATCTCCACGCCACGGCAACACCGGGCGATTACGCGGAAATGACAACGCTCAAATCCGTGGTTCCGCAGCCGGTGCTCGTGACTGCCCGCAAAGGCACCTTCGGTCACGGCATGGCGGCCGGAGGCGGATGGGAGCTGACGGCGCAGTACATGGGTTATGAAGAGTGGCCACCTGTTCCCCACCCCGCTCACGAAGAACCGAATTGCATCGACTCTTTCCGTGAGCGTGCACGAGACATTCGTATTCGACACGCCGTGCGCCGCGCCCGGCAATCTCGCCGGCAAGATTGTCGATGGGTATCGGCGGCATCAACGCCTGCGTGCTTTCGCGGCCGCTCGAAAAATCGCGATGATCGGCGAACCGCGCTCCTGCGCGGCCTCCTATAATCGAGAACGACTCCCGATGGATTGGTTTCCGCTCTGGCTGAGTCTGCGTGTGGCCGCTTTGGCAACCGTGCTGGTGCTGGTCTTCGGCACGTTCGCCGCCTACGCGCTTTCTCATTGGCGGTTTCCCGGAAGACATCTGCTCGATTCGTTGATTACTCTGCCCCTTGTGCTGCCGCCAACCGTCCTCGGCTACTATTTGCTGGTCTCTGATTGGCCGATCCTCACCCGTCGGCAGCATGTATACGAACATCTCTTTGGACAGTCCACTTGTCTTCACCTGGCAGGCCGCTGTAGTCGCCGCTTGTCATTCACTCGGCGCCTATCTATATCAAAGCGGCACGCGCCGTGCTGGAACAGGTCGACTATCGCTTCGAATGGGCGGCGCGTTCGCTCGGCGCATCGCAATGGATGACTTTCTGGCGTGTGACGCTCCCGCTTGCAAGCGCGGTCTCGCTTCGCTCGCCACTCTTTCAGCTTCGCCCGTTCGCTGGGCGACTTCGGAGCCACGATCATGATCGCCGGCGACATTCCCGGCAAAACGCAGACCCTCTCGGTGGCGATCTACGACGCCGTCGAATCCGGTAATGGAGCTGTCGCGCGCTGGCTCGTTCTGGTCGTCTCGGCCCTGGCGTTGCTGTTGCTGTGGCCATCGGCGAAACTCACGCCTGGCGTCGAGGATGGCCGGTCCGGGATGAGCCTCGACGCGCGCATTCGAAAGAAGTTAACTGCGGTTCACGGTTCCCCGGCCTTCGACCTCGACTTCGCGCTGCAGCGGCCAGCGGCGTCTCCGTTCTGTTTGGCCCGAGCGGAGCTGGCAAGACACTGACCTGAATTGCCTTGCGGGATTTGTTCGTCCCGACGCCGGGCCGAATTCTGATCGCCGACCGCATCGCTTTTCGACAACGAAGCCGAAGTGTGCATCGCGCCCGAACATCGGCGCTGCGGATATCTCTTTCAGGACCACGCCCTGTTTCCGCACATGACAGTGAGGGAGAACCTTTGTATTCGCCGCCTCGGTGGCCCGTACAAAGCAGCCGCGAAGAGCACGGCACCGCTTAGTCCAGTGAACATCTCTCGAAGCGTTTGAGTTGGGCGAATTTGCCAACCGCCGCGCCAGTCAGTTGTCTGGCGGTCAACAACAGCGCGCAGCCTTAGCTCGCGCTACTTGCCAGCGAACCAGCCGTGCTGTTGCTGGACGAACCCACGCGCGGACTGGACGGGCGATTAAAAGAGTCTTTCTACAATGCGCTGCAACTCGACGCGCAGCGGCTCGACGCCCCGTCTTGCTGATCACGCATGACATGGATGAGTGTCTGGCGCTGGCAGATCGAATGTTCGTGATGCAGGGCGGCCGACTGCTGCAGGAAGGCTTCACCGGAGGAAGTGCTGAGTCGTCCCGCAAGCGCAGAAACGTGCGCGGCTGTTTGGGTTGTTTCGGCCTCCTCGAAGCAGAGATAAAAGGGCTTGGACCCTGGCCGGGAGATCGGGCGGGTCCTGCTAGCCGACCAGGAGATCGAGACACCCTACTTTCGAGCGCGTCTGATCGGTGACCGCGGGTGGTTGTGCGTCCGCCAATCGGAAATTCGGCTGCGCCCGCTCGTCGCGCCGCGAGGCGCAGACGAATTGGCCGTTCGGGTTCGTAGCGCTACAGCGGCGACCGCCGGATTCGAGTACAACTGTCGAACGGTTTCTCGGCGACCGTGAGCAGCGCAGACTACGAGGCAACTGCTCGGTAAACGCTGCCAACGTGTATGCGAAGATTCCCGCGTTCGGCTGTATGCTTTGTAACGGGTCCCTGACAGTGCAGCGCTATTACATCACCGACCGCAAATCGGCGGGCGGCTTCCGCGAGTTGCTCGAGATCATTGCCGACCAGATCGCAATGGGCCTCGACTACCTCCAGATTCGCGAGAAGGACCTCCAGGGACGGCAGTTGTTCGATTTCACGTTGGCTGTGGTCGAAATTGCGGCAGCGCACCGCGGCCCCGTCAAGCACGCGCATTCTGCTCAATTCGCGCTCGGACGTCGCTCTCGCGGCAGGAGCCGACGGAGTGCATCTCCCGGCTGCCGCGCCCCGCCAGGTGCTCCCGGGATTGCTGGTTGCACGTTCCTGCCACACGCTCGAAGAGGTCGCGAATACGCGAGGCCGATTTGGTCACCTTCGGCCCGGTGTTTGCCACCCCGGCAAGGGGGAGCCGCAGGGGCTTGAACGCCTGCGCGCCGCCTGCCGGCTACGTGAAACGGGTGTTCGCGCTGGGCGGCGTCGACTGGGAGAATGCGGAAGACTGTATCGCCGCGGGGGCGGCTGGAATTGCGGGAATCAGGATGTTTCAAAATCCGACTAAGTCCAGAGAAAGGGCGGGTCTGCTCGCATATTCGCTGCTAGCATTGTTTTATGCGGCCGTGTTTCCGGATGTTGTTTGCCGGGCTGTTTGTGTGTGTCCTGTTTGGCTGGAGCGGATACTCCAAAGGCTGCTGGAACAGTGCCCCCCACCGAATCTGGCGATGATCCAATCAAAGTCGAGCCGCGGAAAAGCACCGTACCCGAACCTACCGTTCAGTCGCGTCCGTCGCCGATCTTCGCGTCAATAAAACCCTCGTCCTGATCAACGTCACCGTGACGGATCCGCTGAACCGCTTTGTGACCGGGCTCGAACGAGAGCACTTCCGTCTCTACGAAGATAAAGTCGAACAGGAAATCACCGATTTTTCGTCCGACGATGCGCCCATTTCGATCGGTCTCGTGTTTGACACCAGCGGCAGCATGGGTCCGAAGCTGCAGAAATCGCGGCAGGCGGCCGATCGAGTTCTTCAAAACCGCCAATCCGTCAGGACGAGTTCTTTCTGGTGCAGTTCAACGATCGTCCGGAATTGTCAGTGCCCTTCACCACCGACACCGATCAGATCCAGAGCGCTCTCACATTTACCCAATCGCGCGGACGCACCGCCCTGCTCGATAGCGTCTATCTCGCCATGCACGAAATGAAGAAGGCGAAGAACTCCCGAAAAGCGATTCTGATCATCTCCGATGGCGGCGATAACAGCAGCCGCTACACGGAGACAGAAATCAAGAATGCCGTGCGCGAGGCCGACGTGCAGATCTTTGCCATCGGCATCTTTGAGTCCTGTCCACGCGCGGTCGCACACCCGAGGAAGCGGCCGGACCCGGGTCTGCTGAACGAATTGCCGAACAGACTGGCGGCCGCTCCTATGCGGTCGAAAATGTCGCCGAATTGCCCGACATTGCAGCTAAAATTGGCATTGAGCTCCGTAACGAGTACATCTTGGGCTACACGCCAAAGAATAGAGAGAGAGATGGACGGTATCGTCGAGTGCAGGTGAAATTAAATCAGCCGAAAGGGCTGCCGCCTTTGAAGGCTTATTTCCGTTTGGGGTATTATGCGCCGACCAACTAGAAAACTCATTGCAGCTATCTACCGCTTGCTGGCCCTTATCGCCGGCATCAGCGCATGGGCCCAGTTCCGAAGCGATACCCGGCTCGTCGTGCTGCACGCGAGCGTGTCGATCGCAAAGGCAACCAGATCACGAACTGACCAGGACGCGTTCAAGGTATTTGAGAACGGGCAGCCGCAGAACCGTCAAAATATTCCGCCGCGAAGACGTGCCGGTGTCGATGGGCATTTTGATCGACGACAGCGGAAGCATGATGAGCAAGCGCGCCCGTGTAGAAGCGGCGGCGCTCGAAATGGTCCGCAATTCCAACCCGAACGACGAAGTGTTCGTGGTTAATTTCAACGACGACGCATACCTGGACGTGCCCGTTTACCAATGATCATGCACAAGCTTGAGCAGGGTCTGGCGCGCATCGACTCACGCGGCGGAACCGCGATGCGGGATGCAATCTCCATGTCGCTCGACTACATGAAGAAGAACGCCAAGAAGGACAAGAAGGTCCTGATGGTTATCACCGACGGCGCCGATAACGCAAGCAATAGCACCGCTGGAGAAGGTTGTGCAAAAAGCCAGCCAGGCCGACACGGTCGTTTATGCCATCGGGCTCTACTCCGGATGAAGAGCAAGAGCGATGCGAAAAAGGCCAGACGGCAGTTGAACGAGCTGACTGAGTCCACCGGCGGCATTGCCTTCTACCCCCAGGAAGTCGGCGAAGTGCAATCGAGAGCAATGGAGATCGCGCACGATATCCGAAATCAATACACGATCGCCTACGAGCCGAGCCTCCAACAGCTGGATGGCAGCTATCGCCAGATCAAGGTGACCGTGGATGCCCCCGGCAAGCCGACGGTGCGTACCCGCTCCGGCTACTACGCCACGCCCGACCGGCAACAAGTGGCGCAAGCCTCAGGCGGCCAATAGTGCTGCGCTTCTACTGGATCGCCAGCCGCGGATACCGTTTGCGGCCATGGGATTCGCCTTATTGGAAGTGGCGCATCGAGACCTACTCCGGGATTCCGGCCGAAACAGTAGATCGTAAAATCTTCTTCGATTTCGCATGGCGCGAACGCAGCCGCCATGCTGCACTATTTCCGATGGGTGCGGCGAATGCGCCGGCATCTGCGGTCGTTCGGAGCGCCCGGAGTCGCTTGCCGGCTACTTAAAAGCGTCACCTAGATATTCTTCGATTTTGCCTTGCGATGGTCGACGGCCGGCATTCGAGTTTTCACGATCGCTGATCGCGCACGGCCAAGTTCTTCACGATCGCGGCAGCTTTTGCCGCTCAACGGCCGCAACTCTCCGGATGTTTCACGCCATTGACCACGATCCAGCCGTTATCTGCGCCGCGATGCGTGGCACAGTGGACGTCATGAATACCGGCCGCAAACTGGTGACGTATTGTCGAAATAGGCTTGCCCGTAGGCGAAGATCGAGTCTCCTCTTTTGCGCAGTCACCGCGCCATCGAGCTGATCATTCGAATCGATCTCGATGAGTTCGTCTCCTTCGGGCGTGTGCGCGAGAACAGAGAAGCGGTGATGTCCCCGTTCACGTAGCGCGAGTTGCGCGTGGCGAGACCGCAAACCATCACATTGTCGACTCTGCCCGGTTTGCGCTGCATGAATCAGATTCGCCAGTCGTGCATTGACCTGGGGAGTGCATTCGCTCGGGACAGGCACATCGCCCGCGGCCATCACCGGAATAGCAAGGAAAATGAAAAGGACCGCGAAGCGCATGGGCCTAATCCGGCGCAGTGTGTGGACCGTTAGTCCGGACCGTTTGACCATGGCTGCGCATGATAATCCCAAGACCGGGTTGCGTAGTCGCCGCTTGTGATCGCGATCATGATGGACAGCCAAACCAAGTCCCGCCACCACAAACAAGCGCGTCAGTTTCGACGTGAAGCGGACGCCCATGAAGATCCAGGCCACCAGCGACGCTTTGATCAGCGCAATCACCAGCGCCACCACGACGTTCCACGGCCCCAAGTTCAATATGGGAGACGACGACGGTGACCAACGTGAAAATACACAAAGCGCCGCCCACACCGAAACCAGCGCTCTTGACGGAGGGTACATGCGGCTGCGTCACTTACGATCTCCAATCAGATACAGCAGCGGGAACAGGAAAATCCAGACGACGTCGACGAAGTGCCAATACAGGCCGATCATTTCGACCGGCGTGTAATAGAAGCTGTTGAACCGGCGCTTGGCGGCGTAAACCAGCAGATAAGTCAGCAGCCCGAGACCGACTATCATGTGCAGCGCGTGCATGCCGGTCATGGCGAAATATAGGAAAAACAGAATCTGCGCCTGATGCACATACTGCTGCGGGGTGGTACTCGGCCGCATTGAAGTGCAGGCCGGGAACCACGCCTTCGTCCCACTTGGCTGCATATTCGAAATACTTGATGACAAGGAAGGTGGTGCCGAAGATCATCGTCAGAATCAGCGAGATGACCACTGTCTTGGTACTTACTCAGCTGCGCTGAGCGCACCGCCATAGCCATGCTCAAGCTGCTGCAGATCAGCACGGCGGTGTTGATGCCGCCCAGAGTCACGTTCATGTACGCGCTGGTGCTGGCAAACGCGAGCGGGATAGATGCGCGCGATAAATCGCGTACGCCGTGAACATGCCGCCGAAGAACAGCACTTCGGTGATCAGGAAGGTCCACATGCCGAGCATCGCGCAGTCGAACTGCTGCGCCGGCGTCGCAAAGTGGTGCCGCAGGTGGGTGACGGTTCTAAGCGGCGTCGTGCCCTGTCGTGACAATTGCGTCAGCCAATGACTTCCTCCAGAGGACCGTAATTGTAGGCTTCTTCGACCACGGTCGGGGTCACGTCGAAGTTGAATGTAGTGGGCGGGGACTGGATCTGCCATTCGAGACCCGCGGCGCCCCATGGATTGTTGCCGGCCTTCGCGCCGCTACTTGAGCGAGAGCCCGAAGTAAATCATCGGGAAGCAGATATCCGAGGCCGAGAACCGAAGCGCCGGCGGTGGATAGCACGTTGCAGACCTGGAACTCCGGCGGATACGTGGCGTAACGGCGCGGCATTCCGAGATATCCCAGGATGAACTGCGGGCCGAAGGTCAGGTTGAATCCGACGAAACACCAGCAAGGCCGAGAACTTCGACCAGCCTTCGTTATACATGCGGCCGGTGATTTTGGGCCACCAGAAGTGCAGCCCGCCCATGAACGCCATGACCATGCCGCCCACCATCACGTAATGGAAGTGCGCGACGACGAAGTAGGTTCCGTGCGTAGCGACATCGGTAGCCAGCGTCGCGAGGACCAGGCCGGTCAGTCCGCCGATCGTGAACAGCCCGATAAAGCCGAAGGCGTACAGCATCGGCGTGTCGAACGAAACGGAGCCCTTGTACATCGTGGCGGTCCAGTTGAAGACCTTGATCGCGGAGGGAACCGCGACCATCATGCTGAGCAGCGAAAACGTAACGCTCGAATACATGCTCTGGCCGGTGACGAACATATGATGGCCCCACACGACAAAGCTGAGCACCGCGATCGCCATGCTCGAAAACGCAACGAAGTTGTAGCCGAAGACGCGCTTTCGCGAGAAGCAGGAGACGATTTCGCTGATGACGCCCATGCCCGGCAGAATCATGATGTAGACGGCCGGATGGGAGTAGAACCAGAAGAGGTGCTGGAAGAGAATGGGGTCGCCGCCGATATTCGGGTCGAAGATACCGACGTGGGCGATACGCTCGAACGCAAGCAGCAGCAGAGTGATCGCGATGACGGGCGTGCCGAGGACCTGAATCAAGCCCGGTGGCGTAGTTCGCCCAGACAAAGAGCGGCAGACGCGACCAGGTCATCCCCGGTCCACGCATCTTATGCACGGTAACGATGAAGTTCAGACCCGGTGAGGATCGAGGAGAAGCCCGCGATGAAAATGCCGAAGGCAGCCGCCAGCACATACGAATTCGAATACGTGCTGCTGTAGGGCGCGTAGAATGTCCAGCCGGTATCGACGCCGCCGCGGGCGACCGCGTACAGGGCGAACAGCGCGCCGACGATGTAGATGTACCAGCTCAGCAGGTTGATGCGCGGGAACGCCAGATCCTTGGCGCCGATCATGATCGGTATCAGGAAGTTCGCCAGCGTCGCCGGGTATCGATGGCACAAGGAAGAAGAACACCATCACGATGCCGTGCATGCGTGAAGAGGCGGTTGTAGAGTTCCGGCGAGAACAGGCCTTCCGGCGATAAAAGGTGAATCCGGAAGAGGACGGCCATGAAGCCGCCCACAAAGAACATCGCGGTGATCGAGAAGAGATACAGAACCGCGATCCGCTTGTGGTCGGTGGTGAAGAGCCAACTCTTCCACCCGTGCGCCACATTGAGGTAATCGACCGGTTCTTCGGTGCTCGGCGTTCCGTATGCGTGTGACATGTTGCTGATTCCTTACTTACGTCACTTGCCGGCGTTGCGGGGCAACGCCGACGGCTTGACTCGGATCGTGGCTCAATCTTCGCGTTTTTGCCTGCCTGCGGAGTAGTTGCGTTCGCGGGACCGGTCTGCGAAGCCGGACCCGTCGGCGACAAGCGACTTGACGTATGCAATCAACTGAATGACCTGCTCCTCCGTGATCTGCCCTTTGAAGTTCGGCATCACGTTCGGCTCATAGCCGTTGACGATTTTCGCGTTCGGATCGAGAATCGATTCGCGCAGATAGGCATCCGTTGCAAGCACCGTCGAGCCGTCGTTCAACTGCACCGGCTTGTTGTAGAGTCCCTTCAGATTGGGGCAGCGGCCCGGGCTGGTCCATCAGGTGGCAGGTAACGCAGCCGTACTGCTGGAACAGTTTTTCTCCCTGATCGCCAAGCGTGCCTTGCGCGCCTCCGCCACTGACCCATTGCGCATATTCGCGCGGCTCCATCACATACACGGTGCCGCGCATTTTCGAGTGCCATAGACCGCAGTATTCGGTGCAGAACAAATGATATGCGCCGGCTTTGCTGGCCGTGAACCACAGGCTATTGTAGTGGCCTGGGACCACATCATGACGAACGCGGAAAGCCGGGATGGAGAAGCTGTGGATCACGTCTTCCGATGCCATGGTCAGCTTCACCGGTTGGCCGAGCGGGACATGCAGCTCGTTAATCTCGCGCGCGCCGTTCGGATATTGAATCTTCCACATCCACTGTTTGCCGGTGACGAAGACCTCCATGGCATCTTTCGGCGGATTCTGCGCGGCATAGTAGAGGTCCGCGCCCCAGGCGAACATGACAAGCATCACGATAAACGGGGCGATCGACCAGAAGAGTTCGAGCTTCGTCGAACCTTCGATCTGCGTCGCATGCGGGTGAGCGCTGCGGCGGTATCGGTAGGCGAAGTAGATCACGCCCGGCAAAAATCAGCGCTGTCATCAGAATCATGACAACGCATTCAAAGAAATACAGAAGCATCGATCTTCACCGCCTGCTCCGAGGCGACCGGCGGAAACAGCGGAATGGCCGCCAAAGCGGATGGGCCCAGATTAGGCCGGTTAACATAGGTGGCAAGTCTAGCTCCACGTGAGCGTCGCTCTCTTTTCTTTGTCGTTGCGCATGAGGTAGTAAATCAGTCCGGCCAGGGCCAGCAGGGTCGCCATGCGCCGCAATTTTGAGCACGTTTATGATCGCGAGCGTGTAGCGCCCCTGCGAAGGATCGTAGTGGAAGCAGAACAGCAGGACGTAGTCGACCGGAGAGCCGATCTTATGTTTTGAGGCGTCGACCAGCGCCATCCGCAGATCCTGCGGGGCATACTGGATGCCATAGAAGTAGCGCGACAGTTTGCCATCCGGTGTCGCCACCATGATGCCGCTGGCATGCACGAACTGTTTGGTGGGATCGTCCCATCGGAAGCGGAACCCGACCGCGTCGGTCAAGCTTGCCGGATCTCGGTCTTCGGTCCCGGTCAGGAAGTGCCAACCGGCGTTGTAAGGCTGACCGCCCGAACACTTCCGCGTACTCTGATTTCTGTTCCGCGGCGTCCTGCGGCGTGTCCTTTGGATCGAAGCTCACGATGAGCACGTTGTAATCGCGTCCCGGCTCGAGAGAGATCCGCTTCAGCGCCGATGCGGACTCGTAGATGCTCTTCGGGCACACGCTCCGGCAGCTGAAAAAGACCAGCTCGATCACCACGGGTTTATCCCCGAAGTAATTGCGCAGCGGCACCAGTCTGGCCCGTCTCATCTCGGAATTGCGCGTCGAGCGGAATGGGTTTGTTCAGGTTCTGGTCGATCCCGACGCCATTGAGGAACTTCGGCCGGGACCACTGCGCGCTGGCATTAGCCAGCCAGCGCGAGCACTGAGACGAATACAGAGAAGAAGCTTACTTCTTTGCATTCTTCCGGATTTCTCCCTGAATTCGGACCTTGGAGCTGTTGGCCTGCGTATCTGCCGTTGATATGCCGGCGGCATGTCGGCCAGACTCATGCGAGAAGTCGCGGCCTTGACCACCTGGGACCGTGTAGCCCTGCGGGGGCATTGGCCCGCACGGGCAATTGTCCCGCAACATTGTCAATGGCCTGCTGGATCGGAATATGCGCCTGGCCAGCCACAGTTCTTGCCGTAGCTGTTGAGCTGCCTGGATCTGCCCCGATACCAAGTCGCGGAAACTCCTCCCATGGGTGCACCTGCAGTACGGGCTTCGGCGGCACCACGCGCGCGGGGGCAATCGGGCTCGGCAGATTCGCCTGGCGGATTCGCCGCCGTCAGGAGCTTGTGAAGATCGGAACGACGATTGCCGCGCTGATCACCAGCGTCAGGACGATGACGATCAGCGAGCCGATGATGATGCCGACGCTGCGCATCGGTGGCCTCGAAACTCGTATCCGCGTGCCCCATGACAGTGGCGGTGTCCACCGGGCCGTGATGTTGAACCATCATTTCGTGATGTGGATCGTGGCTCACGCGACAGCCTCCTCGGGAAGAATCGGCATCACTCGCGGATCCTGCAGCGGCAGCAACGGCCGCTCGCGCAGGTTCCGCAGATAGAAGAACACCCAAACGCCGCCGATGGCCTAAGAACGCGCGAAATCCGTCCAGTAGACGTAGAAGCCATTGCGCCGGAAGGTCGGCTCAACGAGCCAGAACATCGTCGATCGCTCTCGCCGCCAGCAGCCAGATTGCGACGCGCATCAGCCGCTTCGGGTCCTGTTTTCGCGTTTGCGAGAGCAGCGCAAGGAACGGAATGGTGAACATGACGAGCGAGATCACGGCGGCAATGACTTTCCAGCCGCCATGCACGCGGACGAGATACCAACCAATTTCCTGAGGCAGGTCGGCCGGCCAGATGATGATGAGCTGCGACAACGAAAGATACGTCCAGAAGATCGTAAACGCGAACATCAAGTTGCCGAGATCATGCAAGAGAACTTTGTTGATGCGGCCGCCGAAGCGGTCCTTGCTTCGACGCGAGAATCAGTGCGGTGATCGTCGAGCGCGAGGGTCTGCAGGACGTTTCCGATCAGCAGCATCGCTCCGTAGATGGTCGAGTAGAAATCATTACTGGTCGAAAGAGCCCAGTCAAAGTAGGCGAAGGTGCCAACAAAGGTCGTGAGCAACAGTAACGGGGCGCTGATGCGGCCCAAGCGCTTCGGCCAGTCGGCTTCCGCCGGTTGCGTCCTGCTGATCCGCGAGTTTGCGCATCCGCCAGGCGATCCAGATAAACAGCCCGAAATAGAAAGCCGCCCGTCCCCAGAAAAACGGAACGTTCAAATAGTGCCGTTTGTGCCAGAGGTATTGCGTTGTGGCTCACCTGGTTCGGATCCGCCCAATGCCATAGATGGGATCCATGCCGAAGTAGAACGGAATGAACAGGACCAGCCATCACTGGGCATGGTACGTGCGGCAGCAAGGAAAAGCTACGGCGGTCACGCCCCAGCGTCCTCCGACCGTGTTGTTCAAGAGCACCAGAATCGAGTCCGCCGATGCGAGAACCCTACCCAATACAGGTACGACCAACAAATAGGAATGGAAGAATTCCTTTGGGCTATAGAAATAACCGGCGAGGATCAGGAGAAGCAGTCCCAATCCGCCGACCCACGCCCGCGATGCCGCCAAAGCCCGAAAATCGCGTTCCCTAGCCGGAACTCAGGCACCGGAAGCAAGGGATGTTTGTGAAATTCGGTGCTCATTGTTGACCTCCCTGCGGCGCGTCGGCTGGCCGCACGTGCCGGGTCGTGCCGCAGCCGCCTGTTGCGGAGTAGGCGTCTGGCTCGCCTGCAGCGCCCGGATGTACGCCGCGATGCGCCAGCGGTCATCCACCGCGACACGCGAGGCGTAACTGTACATCGCGCCGTATCCATTTGTCATAACGTCGAAAAAGTGTCCTACCGGGGCGTGAAACAACCGCGCGATCGTGGTAACTGGGCGGTTGCCGGAGCCCGCGCTGCACAATCATTCCGTTGCCGTCTCCGAGCCGCCGTGGCAGGGAGTGCAGTAGATATTGAACCGCTCCTGCCCGCGCAAAATATCGTCCTTCGTGATCTGGATCGGGAAGTAGTCGATGTCTTTGCCGTTTTCTTTGCCGGTGAAACGTGGCGCATCGATGCGCAATTGGCCGCGCGCGACGGTGTCCGCGAATGGTGGGGCGGGCGGAACGATCGTCTCCGAAGAAGGTCGTATATGCGTACGGCTTATACGCGGCTGGTTGTGCATGTCCTGCCGGCAAGCGGCTGAAAACACGCAAGGCCGCGAAGCAGGCCGGTTGCCAGATATTACGGTTCGACAATGCTCACCTCTTTCGCGCCGATGCTCGGCAGAAAATCCGTTGTTCCGCGCTTCCGTGAATTTCGGATCCGTCGATTCAATGCACAGGAAGAACTTGTCTACGGAAGCCCGTTCAAACGCCGGAACGTTGAAGACCGGATGATACGGCTTCGGGCAATCCGTTCATCGCCAACATACTGACAAGCGCGGTCAGCGCCGAAAACAGAATCATGCGTCTCGAACGTGATCGGGATGTACGCCGGCCAGCTATTCAGCGGACGCCCGCCCACATTGTGCGGATAAGCCACGACTGTCGATCCATTCGAGCAGCCCGAAACCGAACAGCACGCCGCAGATACCCGCCGATCAAGAACGCAGTTGGCGACAGTAGTTCTTGCGATATCCGATCGCCTCCGCAAGTCCGACGATCGGCATCGGCGCATAGGCATCCATGCGGCGGTAACCGGCCGCATACGCCCGTCTCCGGCGCTGATCAGTTCTTCAGGCTCATCGAACTCGCCCATGACCCCGTAGACCGGCACGGTATCTGAGAGTTCAGGCACTCATACGTGTCCCTCGACAGCTTCCTCCATACGGAAGTTCTTCTTTGTTGTGATGCACTGTCTCACGCACTTCGAAGATCGAGATCGCCGGCAGCGAGCGCACAAACCAGAAGATCAGGAACATGAAGAATCCGATGGTTCCGGCGTACGTCGCCCAATCCCATTTCGTGCCGACATACATGCCCCAGGAGGAAGGCAGGAAGTCGCGATGGAGGCTGGTAACGACGATGACGAAGCGCTCCAGCCACATGCCGACGTTGACAACGATCGAGATCAACCAGACGGCCACGATATTTCTGCCGCACTTGCCTTGATCCAGAGCAGCTGCGGAATCGCAATGTTGCAGCTGATCAACATCGCGTAGCTCCAGGCATACGGACCCGGTCATGCGGTTCCAGTACATGAAGGCTTCGTATTTATCGCCGCTGTACCAGGCAAAGAAGGCTTCCATCGAGTAGCCGTACGCCACAATCAGGCCGGTGCCGAGCATGAACTTCGCAGCGGCTTCAATATGCCGCAACGTGATCAGGTCTTTCAGGTTGTACCAGCGGCGCAGCGGAATGATTAGCGTCAGCACCATGGCAAAACCCGAGTAGATAGCGCCAGCGACGAAGTAGGGCGGGAAGATCGTCGTGTGCCAGCCGGGCAACTGCGAAATTGCGAAGTCGAACGAAACGATGGTGTGAACCGATAAGCACGAGCGGCGTCGACAGGCCGGCCAGCAGCAAGTATGCCTTCTGATACCGATGCCAGTGAATCGCGGAACTGCGCCACCCGAGCGAGAGGGCGCCGTACATCCGCCGCTGCCAGCGATGCGGAGCGGTGTCACGCAAACTCGCCAAGATCGGGGATCAGACCGATATACCAGAACACCAGCGAAACCGTACCGTAAGTCGAGACCGCGAACACGTCCCACTCGAGCGGGCTGCGCGGCTGCGGCCATAGCCACATCGAATTCGGATAGGGGAACAACCAGTAGGCCAGCCAGGGACGCCCTAAGTGCAGAATCGGGAACATGCCGGCGCAGGCCACGGCAAACAGCGTCATGGCTTCCGAGAAGCGGTTGATCGACGTTCGCCAATCCTGCTTCAACAGGAACAAGATGGCCGAGATCAGCGTTCCGGCGTGGCCGATACCGATCCACCAGACGAAGTTGATGATCGCAAAGCCCCATGCGACTGGGATGTTGATGCCCCAGATGCCGACGCCACTTGCAGAAACAGGTAGCAGACCGCGAGATCAAGTATGTTGACGAAAACAAACGCGATGAAGGCGCCGACGAACCATTTCTTTGGCGAGTTCTTCCAGCTCCGGAAAACCACGCCCGCGATTTCGGTGGTGACGGTTTGATAATTGTGGCCGGGGCCGATGACAGCGTCTGGGGGCCAGGGTCTATCGCACCCTGCGACCTCGTAATTGCGCTCTATGACGCCTTCGTGAGGATTAGGATTCTCTGTTGTTGCCACTTAGAGCCTCATTCGGATTGGAAACATAGCCGAGATAGATCGTGCGCGGACGAGTGTTCAGGTCGTCGAGCAGCGCGTACGTCCTCGGCAGCGCTTGATTTTTGGTAACTTGAGCATCCTTGTCGTTCAGGTCGCCAAACACAATGGCATTGGTGGGACACACCTGCTGGCAGGCCGTCAGAATCTCGCCGTCCCGAATCGCGGCGATTTTCTTTCTCGGTCTTGATCTTCGTCTCCTGGATGCGCTGCACGCAGTAGGAGCACTTTTCCATGACGCCGCGGCTGCGCACGGTCACGTCCGGATTGCGGACCCCGTAAAGGCTCTGCGTGTGCCAATCCGAGAATAGATAGAAGTTGAACCGCCGCACCTTGTAGGGGCAGTTGTTCGAACAGTAGCGGGTGCCAACGCAGCGGTTGTACACCATCTCGTTCAGGCCTTCATTGCTGTGAACCGTCGCGGCCACGGGGCAAACCACTTCGCACGGAGCTTGCTCGCAGTGCATGCAAGGCACCGGCTGGTTGTACGACAGCCGGGTCGTCGAGATCGCCGTGATAATAGCGGTCAACGCGGATCCAGTGCATGTGACGGCCGCGCGCGACCTGGTCCTTACCGACTACCGCGATGTTGTTTTCGGCCTGGCAAGCGATGATGCACGCGCTGCATCCGGTACATACGTTCAGGTCGATCGACATGCCCCACTTATAGCCGTTGTAGGGCAACAGCGGATACAGGTTTTGATCCTGTGTCAGCGGCTGGAATTCCTCTTCCATCGTGGGGAAGTTTGGATGCTCCTTATATTCGGCGAGGTCGGCCGACGCGAACCGGTGCACGCCCCGCCATGGTTTGCGTCTCCTGGGTGTCCGCCAGGCGGTAATTCTCTTTCGTGTTCTTGACGTCTCCGCCCGCCACATAGGGCGAGGCGGCGTCCTGAATCAGGTAGGCGTTGTAGCCGATGCCGGTGCCGACGCGTCCTGAAGCCGTGCGGCCATAGCCAAATGAGATCGTGAAGGAGCCTTCGGGCATGCCCGGCTGAATCCAGGCGGGCGCTTTCACCTTCTTGCCGTTCACTGTAATTTCGAACAAGTCGCCGGCCGCAACGTCCAGCTTCTGCGCGTCTTTGGGACCAATCAGAACAACGTTGTCCCAAGTGAGCTTGGTCGAGGGCTTCGGCAATTCCTGCAGCCATCCGTTGTTCGCATACGTCTCCGTCCCCGATCGTGGCATCGGGGCGGAACACGATCTCCTGACTCGCCGCCGCGGGAGTCGCCAAGGCGGGTAGCGTGATTGCCGGCGTCACGTCGATTACGTTCGACTTCAGCCCGGCGACCCATCCATTGTGGAGCGAGATGGCCCACGTATTATCGAAGTTGGTCTTGATCTGCCCCTGCCAGTAGCCCTTCACGATATCGTGCGAGCTCTGATCGGGCTTGCCAAGCAGAATGCTGATCAGTTCATGCGCCGACTTGCCGCCGTAGAGCGGTTCGATCAACGGCTGTTGAATCGTGGTCGTGCCGTCAAAGGCGCGTGAATCGGACCAGGTTTCTAGATAATGTGCTTCCGGTACATGCCAATGGCTGAAACGCGATGTCTCATCAAACATCTGGCCGAGGCGAACCACCATGCGCGCCTTACGGATCGCGTCCTCAAAGTCCAACGTTGCCGGGGCGCTGTAAACCGGATTCACGCCCGACGATGACCAGCGTTTCGACCTTACCGGCATTGAGATCATTGGTAAGGTCCTGCAGTGTGAATCGTGTTGTCGGGCTCGACGCCTTCGAGAACCACCACGGTCTGGCCGAAATTACCCAGCGCGGCATTGATTGCGTGCGCCGCCAGATGCACCGATTCCGGTTGATATTCGCCAGGAATTACCAGGCAGCGGCCTTTGCTCGCCTGCAGGTCCTGCGCCATCGCATTGATCCAGGCAGGCGCGTTTCCTGGGGCTTCCGCCGCTACGCCGCAGGCTTTCGCGAGTTGATACGCAATCGCTGGAATATCGAGCGAGCGCACCGGGAAACGATGATCGGCCAGCGACCCGCTCACTGTCGGCGTGCACTCGACCGCGTAGAAACGATTGCGCTGATTTCCCCCATCGACGGTGCGGCGCTTGGCAAACTGACGCGAGTAGCTGAGGCAGGCCGGCCCGACGTTCAGGAAGTCGGAATCGAGGCTGACGACCACGTCGGCCTTCGACAGATCGTAGGTGACGATCGCATTCTTACCGCCGCTCAACTTTCGCGCTACGTTGCCGATTGCGGGATTGACCGCAGGCTCGTGGACGTACCATTTCGCGCTAGGCCATTGCGACCGCAGGGTGCTC
Source organism: uncultured Acidobacteriaceae bacterium (assembly GCA_963795905.1). Classification (GTDB taxonomy): domain Bacteria; phylum Acidobacteriota; class Terriglobia; order Bryobacterales; family Bryobacteraceae; genus Bog-105. Next base: position 106,536 of record CAWCJG010000013.1, read on the forward strand.
ATCTGCGACTGCAGCGTGGGCGATGTAGTCACGCCGGTCAGAACGGCAAGCCCTTCTCCCTTGCGTGCGCCGAGTCCCTGGGCTTCGCTGCTGAACACTCCGGCGAACTCTCCGAACGTGCTGATCCGGCCCTGGTGCAAAACGGTCTGCGAGCGGTCGGGATCGTACAGGTTAAGTACCGAGGCCTGCTCATAAATGCCGGTCGCGCCCAAACTGGCCGGATGGTCCGGGTTGCCTTCCACTTTGGTCGGGCGGTTCAGGTGGCTTTCGACCAGCAAACCGATCGCGTAGCCATTGTATCGGCATTGCGGTCGCATAAAACAACGGCAGTCCGGGAATGACATTTTCGGGCTGCTTTACGTACGGAACGATCAGTTCTTTCGGCTGCTTGGTGCAGGCCGCGGCGCCCGCCATGGCGAGCGAAGCAGCCATCGCTTTCAGCAAGTTCCGCCGATCGATACCTTGCGGCACCTGGCCCGAAAGGCCCGGGAATTCCTGCTCGATGTAATCTTTAAGCTCTTCGCTTTCAGCCGCTTCTTCCAGCGTGCGCCAGAACTGCGGGCCGTTTCCAGCGGCCAATTTCTCCCGCAGCGCCTGGATGTCCGTTACCCGCGCTCCGCGGCGCTTCAAACAGAGATTCAAGCGGAACAAATGACGATTGATTGTCCATCGCTTCTTTCATCGGTGACAAGTTACGCAGTCAGTCAGGCTGTGCACGTGATATTCGGCCACCAGTTTCCGGCCGAGTTCCATCTGATTAGCCGGGTACTGATAATCGATATTGAACACTTCCGATTTGCGGCCGTATGTAGCGCTCCGGCTGCCGGTGGCAGTTCAAACACCAGTTCATGTTCAGCGTGTTGACCTTATAGGTGAGCGGCATTTCGTTTACCTGGCCGTGGCAGGTGGAGCAGCCAATTCCCTTATTGATGTGAATGCTGTGGTTGAAGTAGACGAAGTCGGGCAGGTCATGCACGCGCACCCACTCGATCGACTTGCCCGTCTGCCAGCTCTCGCGGATCGGCGCCGTAACTATCGCAGTCGTCCAGATCTGCGAATGGCAGGTCATGCAGGTTTCGGTGGGCGGAAGCCCGGCGAAACTGGACGTCTCTACGCCCGTGTGGCAGTAACGGCAGTCGATACCGTCGTCTTTGACGTGGTGCTTGTGGCTGAATTCAATGGGCTGCTCGGGAGCGACGCGAACCCCAGTAGTCCAGGGCCCTCGGTCCATGATGTATGCCACCGCCAATGTCGTACCCAACAGCAGAATGACAGCCGCAATGGATACCCGGGCGATGGTATTCGCGCTAGGTCGGAAGATTTGTGCCATACGGGAGCTGACAGCTTCGCGTCGAGATCATTCCTATGGTGCAAGAATGATTCTCGTATGAATGTAATCATACCCCCAACCCCCTAGTACTCCGCCAATGATTTTTGTCACAGCCGGAACTTTTCTTTTCAGAAAGATGCTGTTTAGCGCTCGCGAACAACCTGGATGAGTGCTTCCATGTGGTTGAGATAGCGCTCGAAGGCTTTGCGGCCCAGGTCGGTCAAGCGATATTCGGTCTTCGGCAGGCGGCCCTGGAACGTCTTCGTACACTCGACATATTGCGCTTCTTCGAGGCGACGGGCGTGTACGCTGAGGTTGCCGTCGGTAGTCTGCAGAAGCTGCTTGAGCTCGTTGAAAGTCAGCGAATCGCTGACCGCAAGAGCGCTGACGATGCCGAGCCGCATACGTTCGTGAATGACTCGGTCAAGGTCGGGCAAAGCGATGTCGATTTTGGCATCCGGCGCGTTGTGATTGCGTGGTTCGTCCGCCCGATTCGCCGCGGCGGCGGCGCTGCCTTTAGCCACCGTGCCTCCTTGCGATCACGATTCCGAATACGATATGAATCACGCCGAATCCGAGCGTCAGTAAGGTGTCCTGCCAGCCGAGCGGCGCAAAGATTGCCGCTGCGCCGAGCGACATGAAACACAGGCCCATAACTGGAACGATGCGCACCGAAAATGCGCCCCCGGTGACGACAGCAGCGCCATAAAGCATGAGCCATGTACCGGGAATCAGCCCAAGCAACTGAGCGCGATACAGCACCACGCTGAGCACAGCGCCCGCAAGCAGCGGGGGCGCAAAGCTCAACAAGGCTCGTTTCGCCGCTTTGGAGGGAAGAGCGAGTCGGCGCGATTTGGCGCGCACCGACCAGAAGGCCAGCGCTAACGCGACCAACGCCTCAATCAACCAGATGGCGAATTGCTGCTGGACGGACCGGCCAAAAGCGACAGCGCCGGCGCTAACGGCAGTACCGCCGATGATCGCCCCGCCCCATCCGGGAACTCCGGTAAAAGCAGCCGCGCGTTCCATCGTGTCGCGAATGAAACGCAGATTGTCGGCCGCCCGCCGATCAATCGGGACAGGCTCTTTGAGAAGAGGAGCTCGCTGGGCGAAAGCCACTCTTTACAATAAAGCACATTTTCCTTTTGAAAAAAGGAGGCTATCCCCTAGCGGCGGAATTTGCGACGGGCATATGACTTCAGGTCGGGTTTGAATTCACGAAACAGGGCGGTCGCGAAATACCCCGCGTAAGAAACGCCAGCACGGCGGAACGCGGCTTCGGGACTGCGCGCGTAGCCACAGCATCCAAGCGTCACCAGGCCAGAAGCGAGAGATCCCGCGATGGGAGCAATCGCGATTCGGGAACCGTGGTCGTCCTGGATGCGGGCGACACTCCAGAGAGCGCTGCGGGTGCGATTCCAGATCCCATCCTTACCGGAAGGCTGGGATTCAATCGCCTCGTGATTGAGTTGGCCGCCGACGAGCTCGCCGAACGCGTTTGCGACACGGCGCGAATAGAAGTACTCGACATGGGTCACGAACATGCCGCTATCGTGATCAAAGCCGCGCGGCACGGGAGCCCACTCAGAATATCCGCCGCCCGCAAAGGCGCGGAACATCGCGCCAGTCGAGATAACCGTCTTTGCCTCATAGCAGAAACGATTCTTAAACGTCAGATCCGTCGTATTTGCGTCCCCACATCCGGGCACGGATAGAGAGGGCAATTTTACGGGAATGTGAGGCGTGGGCGGCTTGTCATCCGGCGCAAAAGACTGACCTTGCGCAATGGACGGGATGGCAGCCATCGCAAGCAAAACAGCGCTGGCTACGACATACTTCAAAGCCATTAGTCCCAAGTGTTCCCCAATGTTAGCCGATTCGCATGAAGAACGGGACAAAAAAGTTAGGAAGTTCTCAAGAAATATGTGCGCGGGTTCCCGAGTGCGTACCGCAGCGGTCGCGGTTTAAACGTCCAGATTTGCCGTCGCCAGAAACTGCGGGGCGCGGCGCGCGTTAGTGGATTGTTCGAAGGCGTACGCGTATTGGATGAGTTTGGCTTCGCTCCAGGCTGTGCCGAAGAATGACAGCCCGACCGGCAATCCCCAAATCTGCCCCGCCGGAACGGTAATGTGCGGGTAACCGGCGATCGCGGCGGGCGAACACGTTTGGCTACCGGCGGGATCCCCGCTGATCAGATCTGTCAAAGGCGCAGGCCCGGTAGTCGTTGCGACGATGGCGTCGAGCTTGTGCGCGCGCAGAACGGCATCGATTCCTTGATGGCGCATGCGGCGGCATTCGGCGACGGCACGGCGGTACTCACGACTGTGAAGTGGACCTTTCTCCTGCGACTCTTCCATCAGTTCCTGTCCGAAGTAGGCGAGCTCCCGATGTCGGCGTTATCGCGATTGAACGCAATGCAATCGGCGAGTGACCCGATCCGGCCGCCGCGGTTTGCCAAGTAAGCATTCAGTCCAGCTTTAAATTCGTGCTGCATGACAATCAGTTCGGAAATACCGAGGTCCTCGGAAGCAGGTATCTCGACAGGATCGATCAGTGTCGCCCCGGCACGCTGCAGCGCATCGAGCGCGCCGGCAACAATGCGGTTGCTCTGATAGCCGCCATCCATGAACTGGCGTGCGATCCCTAGACGAGCGCCGCGCAATCCATCTGACATACAGAAATCGCTGTAATCTCGCCCGGCGATCACGCTTAACGCGAGCGCCGCATCGCGGACGGTGCGCGCGATCGGGCCCGCGGCATCTTGGCTGCTCGAGATCGGAATCAGTCCTTTTTGACTGACGAGGCCGACCGTGGGCTTAATGCCTACGACGCCATTCATCGAAGAAGGGCCAACGATCGAGCCGTCGGTTTCGGTGCCGATGGCGAACGCGCACAAACTTGCGGCGACGGCGACTGCGGAACCGGAACTCGATCCGCAAGGATTGCGATCGAGCGCGTAGGGGTTGCGAGTCTGGCCGCCGCGCGCACTCCAGCCACTGGTCGAGTGGCGGCCGCGGAAGTTGGCCCATTCACTGAGATTCGTTTTGCCGAGCAGGACAGCGCCGGCTTCCCGCAAGCGAGTCACAAGCGGCGCATCGTCGGGCATGGGAGAGCCGAGAAGCGCAAGAGAGCCCGCGGTAGTCTGCATGCGGTCGTGCGTATCGATGTTGTCCTTGAGCAAAACGGGAAGACCGTGGAGGGGAGAGCGAGGCCCGCTCGTCATCCGTTCCCGATCAAGCTGGCGTGCCATTGCCATAGCGTCGGGATTGGTTTCAATGACGGCGCGCAACGCGGGTCCGTGCAGGTTTGTGGCAGCGATGCGCCGAAGATAGAAGGTCGTGAGAGCTTCAGACGTGATGCTGCCCTGCGCCATGGCGTTCTGCATGTCAGCCACGGTCCACTCAAGCGGAGCGGCAGCGGCGTCGCGGGTGAATGCGGCGGATGCGGCAGCGGCTTGCAGAAAACTTCGTCTGTCCATCAGTGAAAATCGTGTGATTGCAGAATCGCCGCATCGCGAAACGTGAGTGGTTCGATTTCGCCCGCTTTGACCGAGATGACTCCGCTTTGGCTTTGCAGAATGCCTTTTACCAGTATGTAAGGCGCGCTGGTGCAAAGCTGGCGGCGACGATCGAACAAGTCAGGCCGCACAATGACGTTGACGATGCCGGTTTCATCTTCAAGGCTGAGGAAGACGAAGCCCTTGGCGGTACCGGGGCGTTGACGGGTAATGACGCAACCCGCGACGGTAAGCAGATATCCATCGCGCTGCGCTTTGGCGGTGGCCGCATCGAAGATACCCATGCGGCGCATCTGGTCGCGATAGTGCGCCATGGGATGCTTGCCAATGCTGAGACCGCTGTTGGTGAAATCGGCGTAAGTTCTCTGGCCGGGCGTCATAGCGCTGAGAGGAGAGGGTACGCCATCGCCAGCCGCGGGCTCAAGCAGGTCACTGACGGGTTGTAGCGCGAGTTGCGCCTGCCACAATGCGCCGCGCCGGTGCCGGTCGGATTTTGCTTTCGGCAGATCATTCAACGCGCCCAGTTCGGATAACGCGGCGATTTCATCCTTTTGCAGGTCAGGGATGCGGCGGGCGAGATCGCGCATGGAGGAAAACGGCAGACGTTTGCGTTCCTCGACAATGCTGCGTGCAGTACCGGCGGTGAGACCGCGCACGTAGTTAAGGCCCAGGCGCACGCATTTCTTAGGGCCGTCGCTTTCGACCGTGCATTCGTAATCCGAGCGCAACACATCGACCGGACGGAAGCGCAGACCGTGGCGTTGCGCATCCTTGACCAGCGTGGCAGGTGAGTAAAAACCCATCGGCTGATTGTTCAACATCGCGGCGGTGAAGGCCGGCAGATAATGGCACTTGAGGTAAGCGCTGGCGTACGCGATCAACGCGAAACTGGCGGCGTGAGATTCCGGAAAACCGTACAGCGCAAAGGATGTGATCGCCTGAATGATGCGCTCCTGCGTTTCGCCCACAATACCTTTACGCGTCATGCCTTCGCGCAGTTTCACTTCGACTTCGCGCATACGCTTTTCTGAGCGTTTGAAACCGAAAGCGCGGCGCAGTTCTTCAGCCTGACCGCCGCTGAACCCGGCCGCGATCATGGCGATACGAATGAGCTGTTCCTGAAAGAGCGGCACTCCCAGAGTTCGCGCAAGTACCGGTTCGAGTGACGGATGCAGGCACACGGGCTCTTCGAGGCCCTGGCGGCGCTTCAGGTACGGATGCAGCATCTGGCCGACGATAGGGCCAGGGCGGATGATCGCAACCTGGACCACGATGTCATAGAAATGCGCCGGTTTCATGCGCGGCAGGCAAGACATTTGGGCGCGGCTTTCAACTTGAAACAGTCCAATGGTATCGGCTTTTTGCAGGCACGAGTAGACCGCCGGATCATTCTGAGGAAGATGCGCCAGATCGACCTGTTCCCCGTAGCTTTCGTCAATGAGGCGAATACTGTCCTTCAAGACAGCCATCATTCCGAGACCGAGCAGATCGACCTTGATGATGTTCAGATCGGCGCAGTCGTCTTTATCCCACTGCACCACTACTCGGCCCGGCATGCTGGCGGGTTCGAGCGGGACCACGGAATCGAGTTGCCCCTGACACACGACCATGCCGCCTGAGTGTTGTCCAAGATGACGCGGCAGATCGAGGATTTCACTAACGAGTGTGAAAAAACGAAGGGTTCGCGGATCGCTCAGATGGAAGCCTTGATCGGCAAAACGTTTTTCGAGCGTATCTTTCGGATCGCGCCATTCGAAGTGATTCAACTGCGAAGCAAGACGCGCAATCTCCTCCTGATCGATAGCCGAGCACTTTGCCGACGTCGCGCACGGCGGAGCGAGCGCGATAGCTGATAACGTTCGCCGTCATGGCCGCTCCGAGTTGCCCGTACCGTTCATACACGTATTGAATGGTGCGCTCGCGATCGTCGCCGCTGGGCAGGTCGAGATCAATATCGGGCATTTCGCCGCGTTCTTCAGAGAGGAAGCGTTCGAAGAGGAGATCCATGCCTACGGGATCGACAGCCGTGATTCCGAGCGAGTAGCAGACCGCGCTATTGGCGGCCGAACCGCGGCCCTGTACCAAAATGCCGTGCTGGCGGCAGAACTTGACGACGTCCCAAACAATCAGAAAATAACCAGGCAGATTGAGTTTTTCGATGATGTCGAGTTCGCGCTCGACCTGACGCTGCGCTCTTTCGTAATAGGGACGATAGTGTTCGCGCGCGCCTGCCTCAGTGAGTTGGCGAAGATAGGAAGCTTCGGTTTCTCCGGCGGGTACGGGATAGCGCGGGAACTCATAGCCGAGGTCCTGTAACGTGAATCGGATGCGGCCTGCGATTTCGGTTGTCTGTGCGATGGCTTCCGGGATATCGGCAAATAGGCGGCACATCTCGGCGGAAGTCTTCAAATAACGCTCGGAGTTGTAGTTAAGCAACAGACCCGCTTCGGCAATGGTGGTTTTGTGGTGCAGACACGTGAGCAAGTCCTGTAGAGGACGGCGCGATGGATCGGCATAGCCAACGCCGTTGGTCGCTACGATGGGTAGCTTCCATCCTCGCGCGAGTTCAATGAGGCGTCGATTGCGCGCTTCCTGATGGCGGCGATGATGCCGCTGCAATTCAACATAGACATTACGCGGACCGAAGATGCGGACGAGTTGTTCGAGCGCGCTGGGCTCAACGGATTTGCCGAAGGGCCCTTCTTCGCCGCCGGTCAGACAGATGAGGCCCGGAGCGTACTGCGAGAACTCATCTTCGGTAGCAAACGGATTTTCTGGCTTGCCAGGTTCGAGGCCGCGCAGTTTGGTACGCGTGATGAGACGGCACAAATTCTGATATCCGGCGCGATTTTCGGCCAATAGCGTATATCGGCAGCCGGATTCCGATAAGACTTCGGCGCCGATAATGGCGCGCACTCCCAGTTTCTTTGCGGCAAGATGAAACCGCGGTGCGCCGTAAACGCCGTGAGCATCGGCCAGTGCGACCGCCGGCTGGTTAAGTTCGGCGCAGCGGGACGCCAGATCCTCGGGAACCGACGATCCTTCGAGGAACGAAAAAGCGGAGCGGGCATGCAGCTCGACGTACTGCATGCCCCAGGATAGCGAACAAAAGGCGAAGCTTAATGCCTCGGCCGCGCAGCGCGCAGATCTAAAAGGTCCAGCTCATGTTCGAGACCGCGAAAGACCTCCTGCGTGATCTCGTGTTGCTTGTGAAGTCGCATGAGCACGGAACGCTCCGCATCGCGCAATTGCTTTGCTACAGAAAGATAGCGCTCTACTTCTACAGGAGTCGCCGTCTCGGACTGATTACTCACCAGATCAAGCCGGCGCTGATATAGATGGGCAAGCGCGTCGTATGTGGCGTCGGACTTCGCGTCGTGCCCTTCTCGCAGCTCCTCTATGCGGTTAAGAGCGGCGGAGATCATTTTGCGGCGTGCTTTGCGTTCACTCTTCTGCCGCTCATCGGACTCGGGAAGTTTGAGAAAGCGAATCAATGGGGGGAGGCTCAATCCCTGCAGAACGAGGGTTACAAAAATGACCGAGAACGTAAGAAAGATGAGTGCATTTCGTTGCGAGAAAGGCTGGCCGTCGGCGAGCATTGTGGGCAGAGATAAGGCGGCCGCGAGGGAAACAACGCCCCGCATGCCAGTCCAACCCAGGATAAAGACGGCCCGCAATGATGGCGGCTCTTCCGGCTGGTGGAGCAATCTGCGGCGGACCGCATAGCCAAGGTACGAAGCCGGTACAACCCAAAGAAGCCGCAGCAGGATGACGGCCAGGGACAGCTCAGCTGCGCTGATGGCTAGCTCAGTTGGAGCAACGGAACGGATTCCCCGCAGCACGTCCGGCAGTTGCAGCCCCAGCAGGACAAACACGATCCCATTCAGAAGAAAGGTAAACGTGCTCCAAAAGGATCTGCCCTCGACACGGGCGCGCGGCGAAAAAAGCAAAGACCGTTTTCGCCCGAGGTAGAGCCCGCACCCAACTACAGCGAGCACCCCCGATGCATTCGCAGCTTCGGCCACGGAGTACGCGATGTAAGGCGTAACAAGGCTGAGCGTAATTTCGACGGGAATGTTCTCAAGATGCGATTCGAGCCATTGCACCAGCGCTCCCAACGCGAGCCCGATCAAAATGCCGGCGGCGCTAAGGTATACGAATCGAAGCGTGCCGGCTCCTAACGACGGCAGAGTTCCCCTGATGACGAGCGCCGTGGAGAACTCAAGAGCCAGCAATCCCGTAGCGTCGTTCACCAGGCTCTCTCCTTCGAGCAGGTCGATGATGCGCTTCGGCAATCCAATCCGTTGCGCAATTGCGCTCGCTGCAATCGCGTCTGTGGGCGCGACCGCAGCTCCAAGGATCAGTCCCACGCGCCAATCGAAGTTGGGGATCAGCCAATGCGCCGCAAGCGAAACGCCCAAAACGGTGAAGGCCACGAGACCAAAAGCGAGCGATGAAATGCTGACCAGGTTGTATTTGAATTCGGACCAGGACGTTTGGCTGGCGCTTGCAAACAGCAGTGGCGGAAGGACCGCCAGGAATACGAAATCGGGATTCAGTGACACACGTGGCAGGCCCGGAACGAAACTGAGTAGGAGGCCACCCATAACAAGAACGATGGGATAGGCGATCTTCAGTCGCTGCGCAACGATGCCGAAACCAACGATGAACAGCAGCAGGAGAATGAGCAGAATCTGCGCTTCATGAATCGGACCTCCGGGCATTATGAGGTGGAGACGTGATACGGCCGGAGTCTCGAACAGATTTCTTGGGTGCAGAGGGCAGTACTACTATGACCGCGGCGAGGGTCCTCGGACTCGCAAACGCCGTGCGGCCCCGACATAATGGATGCACATGACGGCCGGGATAAATGGCGTGATCGTTGAGATCCAAACATGGGTGCGGCCGCGTGGAGGCCGACATGGGCGAAGCGAGTGAATTAGTTATTGAGCGGCCGAGCGGTCAGAGCGACCGTATCTTCTTGGAGCACGACCGCTACAGTCTCGGACGTTCACCCATTAACGATCTGGCCTTTCCTGACGATGTCAAGCTCTCGCGCGAGCACCTCGTCTTTGAGCGAGGAGAGAAAGGGTGGTCTGTTCGCGACGTCGGCAGCCGGAACGGCACTAAGCTCAACGGACTTCCGCTAAGCGGCGCAAAAGTGCTTTTTGACGGGGACCACATCAGCGCAGGTCACCAGGCGATTCAGTTTCACGTTCCGGGCACGCCGAGAGCGGCCACGGTCAGTGCGGTTGAAGGCTCTACCGTATCGATCGACTTGCAAACAGTGCTGGCGAATGCAACGAGCTCAGCCGGGTACCCGAGTCTCAGGAATGAGCATTTCAGCGTATTAGTGCGAGCAGGCCGCGAACTGGTGGCTCAAAGCTCGGTAGACGCGCTCTGTACCCTGGTTCTGGAATTAGCCGCAGACGTTTCGAAAGCGGCGCGGGGCGCTCTCTTTACGTGCGCGAGTGATGGAGCGTTGGTGAGCCGGGCGGTGCGGGGGGACGAATTGCGAATCAGCACTGCGGTCAAGCAAGCGGTTGTTCACGAACGCAAGTCTTTGTTGATCCGCGATGCACGAATCGAACAAGGTCTCGGCGCCCGTGAAAGCATAGTCGCTCAGGATATTCGAAGTATCCTGGCGGCTCCGCTGCAAACGGACGAGAACGTTATCGGACTTATTTATCTGGATTCGCCATTCTTCATCCGCGAGTTCACGGCCGACGATTTGAATGTCGTCACCGTACTCGCAAACATCGCAGCGATTCGTATCGAACACGCGCGAGAAGCAGAGGAGAAGCAGGCGCGCCGATTGATGGATCAGGACTTGGCGCGAGCAGCCGAAATACAAGGCAGCATCTTATCTGCTGAGCCGCCGCCAGTTCCCGGTTGCGATTTGGCGGCGTTTAATCTTCCTTGCCGGACTGTCGGCGGCGATTACTATCATTTCATCGCTTACCCGGACGGAAGGCTGGCCGTGTTTGTGGGAGATGTTTCCGGCAAAGGATTGCCAGCCGCGTTGCTTGTGTCCAGCTTGCATGCGTGTATTCGTCTCTTGTTTGACGAACCGCCGGATAGCCTTTCCGATCACGTGTGCCGCCTGAACAGAACCGTGTCGGCGGTGTGTCCAAGGCACTGCTTCATCACCTTCTTTGCCGGTCTGTATGATCCCTCGACCGGCGCATTTGTGTACTGCAACGCGGGACATAATCCGCCATTGTTGCTGAAGCCTGACGGCGCGCAGGAGTGGCTTTCGGCAACGGGAATGCCGCTTGGCCTATTTGCGGCCGCTCCTTACGCGGCGCAAAGCTTTCAACTCGAAGCCGGCGACAAACTGCTGCTATACAGCGACGGAGCTACCGAAGCATGTGCACCCGACGGCAACGAGGAGTTTGGGGAAAAACGCTTGGCGGCTGCTGTCAGCAGCAGGAGGCAACACACCGCCAAAGAGTTGCTATCGGATATCAAGAATGAAATTCTTTCGTTCACGGGAGGATCCCCGCCCGCCGATGACCTGACCTTAGTTGTTTTGCAGGTGTGAAGTTACACCAATGTTCCTCCATTGCTGGATCGCTAGCGACAAATCCCGCCACTCAGCGCCGGGTAAGCAGCGGTAATGATACGATTCCAGCGTGAAGACCCTGGGTGTCGTCGGGCTGTTAGTTCTCCTCTCTGGCTGTGGCGCCCCGACCCCGCCTAAAACAACCGTCCCGGCGCTGAATCCCGCTCAGGCTTATGAGCTTCTGCGGTACTATCCGGGCGCGACCGAGTGGCTAACCCACGTGCAGAGGGAAAATCCAACCTGCAACTGGCACATCGATTTGCCCGACCAGTCTTCAGAACCCACAGAAATTGATGCGAGCCCGATTGTGTGGTGCGGTAATGCGCCTGCACCGCTGCAATACAAGGCGAGCGCGGTTTTTACTTATGACAAGGCCGCCGGCGGATGGAAGCTTACTCGCTTCTCAAATTGAGGCGATCGCTCATCGACCGTGCATTACGCCAGCGCAGATTTGAGAAACGGTAGCCCGCGGACGCCGTGGAACTCGTGTTCTCCGGCGAAGATTTCCTGCTGCGCATTGTTTGTAGCTTCGAACAGTTCGTAAACCTTCTTGACACGCGCGAAACTCTCGCGTGTCGCATGCACCGGGAAGATGGGGTCGCGATCGCCGCCTTCTGAAAACAACGGGCGGGGCGCAATTAATCCTGCGACATCGTACATTTCGGCCCAATTCAGAATGCCGGGGACGTAGTTGTCCATACAGTGCGGGACCGACATGATGCTGTCGCGAAACGTGTTCAGATAGCCGCTGACGAAAGCTGCTTTGATTCGCGGATCCAGTGCGGCAGAAAACAACGTACAGGTGCCTCCTCCGGAAATGCCCATGCACCCGATGCGTTCGGAGTCCAGTTCCGGAAGCGTGCCGATCCAGTCGATGCAGCGGATCACGTCCCATACACGCCAGCCGATCATCGTCTCGCCTAACAATAGAGCGGAACCGGCTGTCGGTTGGCAGGCGGTTTCTTTCGGACCTTTTGCCGCAATGGCTTGACTACGCCTGTGGCCAAAAGCCATGGGTTCGATTGCAACGACCGCCAGACCCTGGTCGGCCGCTTGAATCGCGAAGTCGTGTTGATAACCTGGCTTGTCATCGCGATCCCTGCCGGCTTCGTCGATGCCAACAATGTCGTCAACCCCGCGGCCGTGCCCCGGTATGGCAATGACTGTGGCGTGCGGTGGCTTCGTCCCATCCGGGATCAGCAGATAGCCGACTACGGCAACACCGGGACGACTGTAGAAGCGAATACGCTCGCGACGGTAACCAGGACGCTGAGTCACCTCCAAGACCTCTCCACGAAGCGGCGTTCGCTTCGGGAATCCGCCGATCAGTTCGACAAGTTTCGCGCGCAAATCGCGCTGCCATGCGTCCGCCTCTTGTCGAGTTGTCGCGCGAAAAGTCAGACGCAACGGTGCACTATCGTGGCGATCGATCGTCCAGTGGACGGGGTCGAGTTCAGGCGGGACGGGGTGCCCTGCGGTGAGGTTGCTCGCGCCTGGATCCGAAGCCAACGAACTCTGAGCAAGCATGCTGATCGCAGGGGCGGCGAGCGTAAATTGGCGTCTGGTCGGCTGCTTCATTTAAGAAATTATACGCGGCGTCCGGCGCATCCCATCCCGGTGATGGAAGCGTTAGGATAGATATGTAGACCGACTGGTCAGTCAGTTATTAGGAGTGGAACAATGCCTCCCAGACCGGATGTAAGCGAAGAACGCAGGAATCAAATCCTGGATACGGCCGAAGATGTGTTCGCCAAACATGGCTTCGATGAGGCCAGAATGGACGATATCGCCGAGCGCGCGGGTCTCAGCAAGGGCGCAATCTATTGGTATTTCAAAAAGAAAGACGAAATCATCGGCGCCCTGCTTGAACGCGTATTTAGGCGCAATATTATCGCTTTGCAGCGCATAGCCGCGGAACCGGCGAGCGCAAAAGATCGCCTGTCGCGTTGCGCGGAACAGATCTCACGGGACTTCCAGGCCATGTCGCGCCTGATGCCGATTGCGCTCGAGTTCTATTCCATCGCCCTACGCCAGAAGTCGGTGCGCAGACATCTCGCTTCGGTGTACGACGAATTGCTGGCCATCTTTATTCCCTTGATCGAAGAGGGCACTCGTAACGGTGAATTAGCTGTTACCGACGCCCGCCGCGCCGCAACGTTGCTATTGGCCACTTACGAAGGGCTGGGCTTGGTTTGGACCATTTCTCCGAAGCTCGTCGATTGGAAGACGGACGGCCCGCAAGCAGTGCAGATGCTTTTGAGTGGAATCGAAAACCGGCAGGCCCGCAAGTTGGGGGCGAAGTCGTGAGGGTTCTCATTTCCGGCGCTGGTATCGCGGGGCCGGCGCTCGCATATTGGCTTGCGCAGTACGGATACGAAGCGACCATTGTCGAAAAATCCCCGGTGCTTCGGACGGGCGGATACATCATCGATTTTTGGGGCGCCGGTTTCGATGTGGCGGAGCGAATGGGGCTGCTTCCCGAACTACGGGAGGCTGGGTATGTAGTCCAGGATGTTCGCGTGCTGAACAACCAGGGTAAAGTTATCGCCGGCTTCCCTGCCCGAGTATTCGAGCGCGCAACGCAGGGACGCTACCTCAGCCTGCCGAGAGGAGATCTCGCTGCCTCCATTTTTCATTGCATGGCAAACCAGGTAGAGACGATTTTCGGCGACAGCGTGGAAGGCCTTGAGCAAAGCGCCGATTCCGTGCAGGTTTGGTTCGAGAGCGGAATGAAGCGAACTTTTGATCTGGTGGTGGGAGCCGACGGACTGCATTCGCGCGTGCGTGAACTTGCCTTCGGCCCGGAGGAGAAGTTTGAGCAATATCTCGGCTACAAGGCGGCAGCGTTCGAGAGCAAAGGATACCGCCCGCGGGACGAACTTTCATACGTAATGCACACGCAAGTGGGCCGGCAGATCACTCGCTTTTCGATGCGCGACGATTGCACCGTGTTTCTCTTCACGTTCGCCGACGACGATCCCACGTTGCCGTCCAGTCAAGAGGAACAGAAGCAGGTGCTGCACCGTCGGTTCGGCAGTAGCGGCTGGGAATGCCCGCGGATCCTGCGCGCGCTCGACCAGGTCAACAGTATTTATTTCGATCGCGTAAGTCAGATCCGCATGGCTCCACAAGAGGGCTCGTGGACGCGCGGCCGGGTGACACTGCTCGGAGATGCGGCATTCTGTGTATCGCTGCTGGCTGGACAAGGAACGGCGCTGGCCATGGTTGCGGCGTATATCCTTGCTGGTGAACTACATCGCGCGAATGGCGATTACGCGTCTGCATGTATCCGGTACCAGCAACTGTTCGGCCCATTTGTTCTTCGAAAGCAGAAGGCCGCCTTGCGATTCGCTGGCTCGTTCGCGCCAAAATCGAAATTATCTCTGATCCTGCGCAATGGCGCGATGAATTTGTTTCGGTTTCCCTTCTTGGCGGATCTCACGCTGGGCCGCGACCTGGCCGATCGGCTCGCGTTGCCGTGTTACTGAAACCGATGCTTAGCGCGCTCAGGGCAGAAGCCGCGTTAGTTCCAGGCCCTTCCCAATCGGCAATGTAATCGATTCGGTTCCGGAGCGGCTTCGGACGTGATTCACATAACTGGTCAGCGAGTGAGACAAAATGTTGTCGGCCACGACAAATCCTCCGGGTGCAATCCGAAGCATGTCGAAAAACCTGCTGTAATCTTCCTTCTCGCAATCTATAAGAGCGAGGTCGATTTCCTGGAGCCCAGGCAGCACAGCGGCTGCATCTCCACAAATGTAGTCAACAAAACGATCCAGCCCAAGCTTCTTAGTAGTGGATCGCGACTCGGCCTGACGTTCTGGCTCAATCTCGATCGATGTAACCCGGCCGCCAATCTGACGGGCCGCGGCGGCCAGGGCGATGGTTGAGATACCGCTGGAGCCGCCAATCTCAACTATTCTCTTCGCTTCGACAGACACAATCAGTTGGTACAAAAATTTCGCGCTGACTGGCTCCAGGTTCCGGTGCCGGTTGGAAACGGGCAAGTGCCTCTCATCTTGCTCCAACTTCCTGCGCCATAGCGCGTCAATAGCGTTTTCCTCCGATGAGCTGAACATACGTTGGAACCATCATCGCGCGGACAACTCAACCAGCACCAAGGCGTTCACCTGTAGCTTCAGATCAAGTCGGCCGTCTTCGAGACGGCGCTGCTCCGGGGCCGGCAGTGCCGTCGCGGCATTCATTTGTTTGACTTGTTCCTCAGTCGGGTAAATCGGACTTCCCATTTTCTTGTAAACGGCTAGCGTGTTTCCGTGATCGTCATCAACCCGGCTCACGTTTACCGGCGCATTAGCAGGAACGTTCCGAAACAGGAGGCGGACCGTCTTCTCGCTTCCTTTTGTCTCCGGATCTACCAAGTTCCACAGTGCGATGACCAATCCGCCGTCTCCGCGCTTCGTTACCAGCGCGTTCGAATTGGAATTTGCAATGCGCCGGTCACCTAACTGGTGGAGAAGTGCAAAATCGTAGTAACTCGGCTTATTAATTCCCCCCTTTGCGCGCAAACCGAACTGGCCTTCGAACGGCTTCGGAATCGGCCCGCCCTCCTCGAAGACATCGGAGAAAGTCCAAAACGACATCTGGTCCACCAGGCCGTGGCACTCGCGAATTGTATTTGCCAGAGCAGGCCCGACGTAAGACGTGTCACGCGCTTCATGCTCGCCGGGTACATTCCATTCGGTCCAGAGCAGCGGCAGCGTGCGAAACGGAGAAGCCTGAATCTGCTTGCGCACTTTCGCGACCGCGCGGCAGACCCGATCGTCCATCGAAATGTTCTCGCTAGTTCCGAATAAGTCTTCTACAGTGTCATCGGCGTAGCCGTGCGTTGATACAAAATCAACCGGCACGGTCTGCTCGCTGGCGTATTTAAGGAAATCGTCAACCCACGCAGCCGCCGCTGTCGCCGGACCACCTACGCGCAGCCGCGAACTGACGGATTTCAATGCGCGCGCCGTGTGCGCGTACAGCTCGAAGTAACTCTTCTGACGCGGAATGCCGTTCCAGAAATCGATGTTCGGTTCGTTCCAGACCTCGAAATACCACTGCGCGACTTCGTCTTCACCGTAGCGATCGAGCAAATGACGCGCGAAGGCCGTCATCAGAGCATCCCAAGCCTCCCAGCTCTTCGGTGGCGATACGTTTTGCTTGTACCAGAAGGGATGCAGCGCGTCCGGATTAAAGGCGAGCTTCTTGGGCATGAAGCTGATCTCCACCACCGGACGCACGCCGTTCTTCAGCAAACCATCGTAGATCTCGTCCACATACGCGAAGTTGTATACCGGATTCCCGTGCTCGTCCTCGTTGTAAACACCCACTTCGTCGTGCAGAATCGCGTGGAAGCGTACGTAGCGAAAGTCGGTGACTTGTTTCACAGCGCGAAGGTCATTCCGGTAACTCTCTCGCAGAGTTAAGATGGCGCGTCCCGACCCAAACATCTGTTCCCAGAAGTGAGGAAACGGCGTCGCTTGCGCCTGTGCGTCAATTTGGATCTCTTGTTGTCCCTGGCAGAATCCGAAGCCAGTGAATAACAGCAAACAGCTGGCGATGACGAAATGGGTGGTGCGGTACATACAAAGCTCCGGTATCAAAAAGACTGATATACTTCGGACCTATTACTTCTCAATTGGAGTAGTACCACAGCGACTGTCGAAGCACACGCGGAAAGGACACTCAATGCAGACGCTAAGAATCCGGATGTTGCCGGTCATTGCTCTTCTTCTTGTCTTACCGGTTTTGAGCTGGGCGCAATATCACGGTGGGTTCCAAGGTGTGGTGACGGACTCGTCGGGAGCGCTGGTGCCCGACGCTACCGTGACGGCTACAGACAAGGCGACCGGCTTTAGCCAGACGTCAACCACAAGCGGAGGCGGAACGTACACGCTCACCGCGCTCGCGGGCGGAACATACAGAATTTCGATTCAGAAGACCGGCTTTAAAACGAAGGTTTTTGAGTCAGTTGAACTGCAATCGGAAACGGTGCAGAGCCTGAACATCAGCCTCGAACTCGGAGAAACCGCCACGACGGTGAATGTCTCCGGCGATGTCGCTCCGGTCATCAACACGGAGTCCGCTGAAATCGCCGGCAGGATCACACAGAAGGACGTGGAGAATCTGCCTTCCATCGGGCGAGACCCGTATCAGCTAATGCAGTTAGCGCCAGGCGTTTTCGGCGATAGCTCCATTTCATCCGACGGCAGCGCTGCAAGCATACCGGGTACCAACATCGGCGCGGGCAACAGCATTTTTTCCGTTGAGAATGGCGTGCAGGTGACGGCCAATGGCTCGCGCCAGAACGCGAACAACTTCCAGATCGATGGCGTACCCGTGAACAGCGCGGTGTGGGGTGGCGCTCCGGTCGTCACGCCAAGCGAAGAGACCGTCAAAGAAGTCAAAATTATTGCCAACAACTACTCGGCCGAGAATGGCCGCGGCAGTGGCGCGCAAATTGAGGTGATATCGCAAGCCGGTACCAACGAGCTTCACGGCAGCGCTTTTTTCAAGTGGCACCGTCCCGGATTGGATGCATACAACCGCTGGAACGGGATGAGCGCCCAGCAGGATTCGTCGGGCAATTGGTATGCGGTGGATAATCCACGCGTCAAAGATACGCAGCGTTTCAACCAGTATGGCGGCAGTCTGGGCGGCCCTGTCCTGCACAACAAATTGTTTGCATTCTTCGCCTACGAGACGCAGCGGAACCACTCCGATACGATTGCCACTGGCTGGTATGCGACCCCTGACTTTATCAAGAGCGCGGCGACTGCGAATAGCGTGGCTGCGCAGTTGCTCGGTTTTCCTGGAGAGACCCCTGTTTACAATGCGATCATCCCGCAGACTTGCGCCGGTGTGGGGCTTGCGCCGACCCAGTGCCGGGACACGGCGAGCGGCGGACTCGATCTCGGTTCGCCGATCAAGCTTGGCCTGGGTGTCGTCGATCCTACATTTGGGCTAGCCGCAACCCCGTACGGCATCGGCGGAGGCTTTGATGGCGTTCCTGACGTGGCGTTTCTGCAGACGCGCTCGCCGAATAACAACACGAACGAGCAGTACAATGGCCGGCTGGATTATCATCCGACGCAGTTGGACTTAGTGGCATTCAGCATCTACTGGACGCCGGTCTACACGGAAA
This sequence comes from uncultured Acidobacteriaceae bacterium, assembly GCA_963795905.1. Lineage (GTDB taxonomy): Bacteria > Acidobacteriota > Terriglobia > Bryobacterales > Bryobacteraceae > Bog-105. The sequence goes on from CAWCJG010000013.1 coordinate 125,098, forward strand.
GCTATAACGGACCAGCGTATTCCGCTAACTTCTATAAACATAGCTCTTTGGCGCAGGCATGGAACGGCATCTGGAATCATACATTCTCGGCAACTGTATTAAATGAATTGCGTATCGGAGGCAGCGGCTGGAACTGGAATGAGCTGAACGGTAATCCCCAGGAGCCGTTCGGCTTGCCCGATGCGAACTTCCAGCCGAATGGAGCCAATGACTACAACGGATTTGGCAGCGGCGGGCAGTTACAAGGCTTTGGGCCCCCCGGACCGAGCGTTTTCGATCAATTCACTTATTCGTATCGTGACACGCTGACCTGGATTCGCGGCAGCCACTCGTTGAAATTCGGCACCGACATCACCCATGTCAAATTCCTCGATACTGCACCCTGGAACGCAATCCCCAGTTATCAATTCAATGACATCTGGGACTTCGCCAACGATGCACCCTATTCAGAGAGCGCCAACTTTGACCCGGTCACTGGAAAGCCCACTTCGACGACGAAGAACTTGCGGGACGATACGATCGCATTCTTTGTGCAAGACGATTGGAAAGTTTCTCCGAGCTTGACCCTGAACCTGGGACTCCGGTGGGAAGACTTTGTTCCACCAACCGAGACGAAGGGCCAAATCAGCAACGTGGTTTTGGGCTCCGGCGCGGACGTGCTGACAGGGCTGCATATCAAGAAGGGCGGCAGCCTCTATGACAATACGTACACCAACTTCGAGCCTCAAGTCGGATTTGCATGGAGTCCCCAGACGAACGCGTTGTTCGGGCGCCACTATGTGGTTCGGGGTGGATTCGGTATCGGCTACAATCTGGAGCAGTTCGCCATTACCTCCAACGGGCGCTTCAACCCGCCGTTCCTGAATAGCCTCACTTTGTACGACGGCGACATCCTATATCAGGCTGGTTCAGATGTCCATCAGATTTCGAGCTTTCCGTCGAATCCGGTCGCGGTTCAATCGTTCGGCAGCAACGGACTTCCGACCGGCGGAACGGGTCTGGATCTAACTGGTTTCCCACAGAATTTACCGCCCGCCGTCACTTACCGGTATTCACTCGAAACCCAGGTTGATCTCGGTCACAACTGGATGGCCTCGCTCGGCTACTCAGGCAGCCAAAGCCGCCATTTGACGCGGCAATATAACAACCTGAACTGGATCTATTATCCGTATCTAAATCCGGTGGTGAACAGCGTCGATTGGTACGCCAACGATGCGAACTCCCATTTCAATTCGCTCCTGGCAGAAGTGCAGCACCGGTTTTCCACGCAATTTGAGATCGACTTCCAATACCGATACAGCAAATCGCTGGACGACGGCACGCAAGACTATAACTCGGATCTTTATCCATGGAATCGCAGTTTCTCGTACGGACCTTCCGACTTTGATACCACGCACAATTTCAAGCTGTGGGGCATGTACACGCCGAAATTCACCAAGACCGGACACGGCTTCATCGACAAGGTGTTCGGGGACTGGACGATCAGCGGAATTATCAACGCGCATTCCGGCTTCCCATGGAGTCCGCAAGTTTGCCCAGGCGGCACGATTGAGTATGCAAACAGCGGGATCGGCTGTCTGTTCCCGTTGAGCTATCTCGGCGGCGCGAGCGACGGCACTTCGAACAGCGTTTTCGAGCGACCGTTCGGCAACTTTCCCAAGAACGCCGCCCAAGGTCAGGCTTATTTCACAGTCCCGACCGCCGCGCAATTGGCCGCCGGTATTCCGCCTGCCCCGACGGGCATGCACCGCAACATGTTCCGCGGTCCCAGCTATCTCGGAAACGATGCCCAACTTGCGAAGGCCTTCGGACTTCCGAACATGCCCATTCTCGGAGAAAACGCCCGAATCGATCTGCAGGCCAACTTCTACAACCTGTTTAACAAAGAGAACCTGATGAACATCGATGGTGTGCAAACAATCGGCGGAGCGCAGTTCGGAGTGTCGCAGGGCGGTCTGGCGGGCCGCATCATCGAACTACAAGCGCGGTTCAGTTTCTAGTACGCATTGGGGCTTCGCTCGGCGAGGCCCTCTACACTGAATACGTGGTCGGTCGCGGCGCGGTGATTCAACTCACCCTGGTCCTTCTGTTTGCGTTCCCATCGCTTGGCCAATCGAACGATTTTTTCGATTCGGTAGCCGCCCAAGCAACGCAAGCGCGTGAATCTGATCGCCTCGAAGACGCTATCAAACTGTATCGGCAAGCCGTCCAGATGCGCCCCGATTGGGGAGAGGGATGGTGGTATCTCGGCACCATCGCGTATGACAGAGGCGAGTTCGCAGCCGCGGCCGACGCACTCAACAATGTCGTGAAGCTTGCTCCCCGGGACGCAAAGTCGTTCGCCATGCTTGGACTGTCGCAAGCGCGGCTAGGGCAGAACCGGCTAGCGCTTCAAAATTTGAGCCAAGCCCTGCATCTCGGTCTCAGCGACGACGCCAACATGCGTCAGGTCGTGTTATTTACGCAAGCGAATTTGCTTCTCACCGATGGTGCTTACGGGGAGGCGCAGCAAATTCTCGACCAGCTTGCCCAAGAGCGGAAAAACCCGGAGCAGGACTTATTGGTAGCACTCGGCAAAGCGGTGCTCGGCTTCAGTTCGCCAGAGCCACGCATATGGCAACAGAATCTCGCTCTTCTGATCGACGCCGGGAAAGCGGAGATGCTGGCGGCCAATCGCGAGAACCGAGCGGCCCGAGCGGCTTACCAGGATCTGGTGAAGCGGTTTCCAACAACGCACAACGTGGAGTTCGCCTACGGTCGATTTCTGTTGAATGCGCATCAGGATGACGAGGCAGTAGAGGCATTCAAGCGTGAAATCGCAAATGACCCGCGGCACTTACTCGCGCGCCTGGGCATAGCGGGAACGCTGCTGAAGACAGATCCCGCGACCGGCGGCGTTTATGCGCAACAAGCCGTCCAGTTAGCGCCCAAGCTCGAAGAGGCCCACTATCTGTTTGGGGCTTCGCTGTTCGCCACGGGTCAGGTAACGAAGGCCGTATCCGAACTCGAAATGGCGGAACACCTCAATGCAAAGGATCCGCGGGTCTGGTTTGTCCTCGCGAAAGCGTACAAACAAGCCCATCGCGACGCCGATGCGGCACACGCCCGCGAGAAATTTTCGCAACTGAGCGCTGTAACCGAGCAGTAAGAGACTACGTCAGCGTCGGCGCCCAGCCCGGTTCATACTTGCGGTCCCACAGTTTCGCCGCTTCCCCATCTCCGAGGACATGTCCGTCTTTGGGATCGAGTTGCAGGCTGCGCTGTACCTCCCATGCGATATTCGACAGCTGCAGCGTGGTGACGCTGATGTTACCGGATTCGATCGGCTGTGTAAGCTTCGCTCCGGCTCGAATGGCGGCTATAAAATTGGCGAAGTGCAAATCGGTCATCGTGTCCGCTCCGGTGAGATCCGAGGACGGCGCGGCCTCGCCTTCCTTGAACTCTCCCGTTTTCGTTCCTTTGACGTCGTATACTTCATAGCCGCCACTGTCGAGCACCATGCTTCCCGTGGTGCCGACAATGACCGACCCGCGATCCCGGCCGTACACTTTCATGCCGTTGCAACTGCGACCTTCCCAAGAGATGAGCTTGTCCGGATACTCAAAGCTCGTCACCAGCGTGTCGTAGAACTGCCAATCATCCTTGAATTGATAGCGGCCCCCGGACGCGGTCACCTGTTTTGGATAATCCACGCCGAGCGCCCATCGGCATACATCAATTTCATGCGTGCCATTGTTCAGAGTTTCGCCCGTTCCCCAGGTGCGGAACCAGTGCCAGTTGTAAGGATGCACGTTGTTCCGATAGGGCTGCCGGGGCGCGGGGCCTTGCCAGAGATCCCAATCCAGACTGGGCGGAACCGGTATCTCTCGACCGATGCCAATCGATTTCCGGGTGTTGCTGTACCAGGCCTTCGCGAAGTACGCCCGGCCGAGCAAGCCATCCTGAATTTTGCGAACCGCTTCGATAAAAAGCGGCGACGAGCGCCGCTGCGTACCCATTTGCACGAGCTTGCCGTATTTGCGCTGCGCTTCCACCAGGAGCGCTCCTTCGGCTGGATTATGGCTGCATGGTTTTTCGACGTAGACATGCTTGCCGGCTTTCAGTGCATCGATCGCCATTGGTGCATGCCAGTGATCGGGCGTGGCGATAGTAATTGCGTCGACGTCTTTGTCCGTCAGGATTGTCCTGAAATCTCGCTCACGCGCCGGAATTGTTCCAATACGCTCATGCGCCGCCGCGGCGAACTTGTCGAGAATGCCGGTATCGACATCGCAGATATGCGTGATGTTTGCGTTCTTCTCGTTTGCTTTCAGCGAGGCGAGATGGGCGTATCCTCTACCGTTGAGACCAATGATCGCGAAATTCAGGCGGTCGTTAGATCCGGCAATCCGGGAGTAACTCTTTGCGGACGAAGCTAACGTGACGGCGGTAGCGCCTGCGGCTGTAACGAAGCGGCGACGGGAGATCATCGCTCACGAGACTATCAAACGGGACATCGCCCGCCGCGTTCGTTGTCAAAGATCCGTTGCCTCGCTGGCGCGGTACCGTTTCACGGTTCGCTGGATGCGTAGTTCGGCGATTCCGGCGCGGAATGTGGCCATATGCGCGGATTGAAAGTGCGCCGCCAGAGCCTCGCCATTCTCCCAGAGCTCACTCAATTGAAATCGGTTCGGCATCACGAGATCAGTTGAGAAGGAATAATGCAGGCATCCGTTTTCTTTTTGCGTCTCGATCGTCATCGTCCGCATCAGGTCGGCGGCACTTACCGCGTCTTCAGGGTGGACATCGAATTGACCAATGATTGCAATCAGGCTCATCATTGCGATGGTAGCTAACGTTTCGGGCGATCCAGTCTCGCTCCAGAGCGTCGCGAAGTGGTTCGAAGGCAAAGTGCCAAGGATCCCACTGTGAGCGGGCGCTGTTTGCCTCTGGAGTACTCTGGCGAGTGGCGTCTCTGATATGCGAATCCGTCTGCGCCAATTCCGAAAAGCGGCGCTGAACCTGGTTGCCTCTCTCATCGTATTGGGAATCGGCATCGGTGGCGCCACTGCTGGGTTTTCGGCGCTGTACACAGTAGTTTTGCGGCCGTTGCCTTATCCCCCACCCGGAACAACTCGTCGCCGTTCACAGCAAGTTCCGAAGCTGCAGATGGATCGTTTGGGAGTTTCCCCGCTCGACTACTTAGACCTGCGTAAGGACCGTTCCCTGTTCGCGAACGCAGGCGCGTTTTATTTTCTGGATCTGAACCGCACAGGTGGGCAGCACGCGCAGAAGGTGAACGCGTTGGCCGTGACCGGGTCCCTGTTCGAGACTCTCGGAATACGTCCTGCTCTGGGGCGGTCTTTCCTCCCGGGCGAGGAGCGCATCGGTGGTCCTCACGTCGTGATCATCAGTGATGCATACTGGCGCGGCGCTTTCGGTCATCATCCCGACGTTCTGCATCGATCCCTTGACCTGAATGGGGAGCAATATTCAATCATCGGCGTCATGCCGCCCTCGTTCTCGTTTCCGAACGAAGTCACACAGATGTGGGTGCCGGTCGCCCTTGAGCCGAAGTGGTTGGGGCCTCTCGGACGGCAAAACGTCTTCTTACGAATGTATGCGCACCTGCAGCATGGGGTGACTTTCGAACGGGCCGCTAACGATCTCGATCTCATCAGCCGGCGCGCGGCGATTGCGAACCGGGGAGACTACACAGTGGACCTGGCCGGTTGGAAATACTTTCTTGTTCCGCTGCATCAGGACAACAATCTGTCGCTCCAGACTTGGACATGGGTGCTGTTCTCCTCGGTCACGGTCCTCTTCCTAATCGTCTGTCTTAATGTGGGCGGCCTGCTGATGCTTAACTTTGCCGGGCGTGAATTTGAAACGTCGATACGGTTAGCGCTCGGTTCGAGCGTCTCCCGACTCGCCGTCCAATGTGTCGTCGAAACGGCGCTCCTGTGTGCCTTCGGTTCCGCAATCGGAGTGTTTGTTGCAACCGTGTCTATCCGGCTTCTCAACTTATCCGGACAGTTCGGAAAGGTTGAGCTATCAATCCCCGTACTAGTATTCGGGGTGTTGTTAACTATTGCCGCTGCGATGAGTTGTTCCGTGTACCCCGTCTGGCGGGTCACGCGGGCGGCTCCGCTGCATGCAATGGCCGCCGCTGGACATCAACGAACAGCTCCGCGGGCCAGCCAGCAGGGCCGCCGCATCATTCTGGTGATCCAGGTCGCGGCGTCGACTGCGCTCCTCGTGGTAGGCGGGCTTGTTTTGCACAACTACGCCCGCATCTTACAAATGCCACTCGGATTCACTGCGGACCAAATCATGACGATGCAGATTAGTCTGCCTCCTCTGCGCTATCCCAGTGAATCGTCGCAACGAACCTTTTACGAGACAGTGCTAGAACGCGTCCGGCACGCACCCGGCATTCGGGACGCAAGTGCGTGCAGTGTGCTGCCGTTCGGTTACGGTGAGAACGTCGAGCCATTCGCGATCGCGGGGCAGCCGAAGGACGGGGTCCAGCAGCTTGCTTCCGTCAACAACGTAACACCCTCTTTTTTCCGGACGTTAAATATCCCGCTGCTTGCGGGTAAGTACTTTGATTCGTCGGCTTACGGCACTTACACGGCCATCATTGACCGGAATTTTGCGAATCGCGACTTCCGTCACCGAGATCCCGTCGGGCGGGAACTGCAGATGGGGAATCGCCGGTTCTCAATCGTAGGGGTGGTCGCGAACATAAAGACCACAGGGTTGGACGTATCCGAAACTCCAATGCTCTATCTCAACGCGGAGCAAATGCCGAGGACGGATATGTCGATTCTGGTAAAAACGAGTTTCAACCGATCCGCCCCGGAGCTCGTGCAATCGATTGTGTCCGGGGTCGATCGCAATCAGCCTGTGTACGATGTAGCGCCCCTCGAGAAACGAATCGACGATTCACTCAAGACGCGCCGTTACGTCGCTTTTCTGCTGGGCTCATTTTCCGCCATTGCGATCGTCGTCACGGCTGTGGGCATCTATGCATTATTGGCCTATGCCATCATCCTGCGCCGTCGGGAATTTGGCATTCGCGCTGCTGTTGGTGCAACGGGCAACGATCTGGGCTCGCTCGTTATGAGATACGGTGTGCAGCTTGTTGCGATCGGAGTCCTGGCTGGCAGCGCCATTGCGATGGCAGCCGGGCGATACGTCTCGGCTGAGCTTTCTGGCGTTCGAGTCATTGACCCACTAACTTGGGCTTGCGTTGCAGGAGTACTTGCGGCGGTTGCTGTCACCGCAAGTGCCATTCCTGCTTGGCGCGCCTCCCGTTCCGATCCCGCAGCTCTGCTCAAGGGCGATTAGCTCGTCGCCTACGGCAACAACGTGTAGTTCACAATAACTTCAGTCGTGATATCGACGGGTTGACCGTTCAACAGCGTAGGACGATAGCGCCATTGCCGCACCGCTTCCAGCGCGGACTGGGTCAAATCGTCACTGGGTGACGACACCACGCGCAGGTCTTGGGGGACGCCTTGCTTCGAAATCGTTACATTGAGCCTGACCGTACCCTGCACGTGGGCCTGTTTCGCGGGCACAGGGTACACAGGAGCCACTTTTCGAACCAAGTTGTTTTCAGCGATCCGGCCGGCTACGCGAACGGGCTCTTGCGGCGCCTGAATGTCCGTATCACCTTCGGCCGTTTTTCCAGGTTCCAGCACCAGTCCCCGCTGCACATCTGTATCTTCTTGCACGTTGAACTCGCGATACAACGCCGCGAATTGTGATTTGTCGACGCGAAGAATGTATGAGCCGGCGCCCAGACTGTTGAATTCGAACCTGCCGTCCGGAGTCGTGGTCGTTTCCTGACGTATCGATGTGTCGGGATTGACCACTGAGACGTGCGCGTTTCCGATTGGCTTTCCATTCTGGTCGTATACTGAGCCGGTAATCGTAGCGGCGGACAAGCCGGCCGTTGCCAGCAGCCCGGAAAATAATGTGCGCTTCATTGAAATACCTCCTGATTTGTTACTTGTTTCACGAACGATAGATACTGCCGAAACCGTCAGTGTCGCGCTGATGAGCAGCGCAACGGCCGCAATGGGACGCCGCACCCGGCCGCTCGTTTCGGCTTGAAGGATCGTGCAAATACGGCGCTGCAGATCGCGACGTTCCGCCATTGCGATTGCCGCAAACCGATAACTGGGCCGCGACCGGATTTGTTCCGCAATCGCCAGCAGTTCAGCCGCATACTCGGACGCCCGCAGTCCGGACTCGATCGCCAGAGCATCACAGGCAGCTTCACACTCGGACCGCAGCGAGCGCCGGTTGTACCAGCAAAGCGGCTGGAACCACCACAGCGCCGTGACACCGCTGGCCAGAAATTGCCAGATCAGATCCCGGCGCTGCACGTGCGCCAGTTCGTGCAGCAGTACAGCACGCTTCCGTGATGCAGGCCAGTTCGCCCAAACTATCGGCACCAGAATTGTTGGGCGCCAGAGGCCAAAGACAAACGGAACGACGACCCCGCGATGTGCCCGGAAACGGACCTTTCCAAGGGGAACCGGCACATCGGACTCCGGAACGGGCGTGCTCCGGCGTACAAGCGCGAGCGCCTTGGAATATCCAATCGCAACCGGAGAAAGCGAAAGCATGAAACCCGCCAACCAGATCGTGAGCGGCCAATTGGCTCCTGTCGAAGGCGATCGCCGGACTGCCCCCGTCGAAAGCACTCGTTGCTGCACAATGACGCCGGCGTTTTGATGGGACGCAGCAAACAGCGGCACTCGCATCTCCGGAATGATCGCCGCCAACACCGGCCAAAGAAAGAGCAGAACGAATCCCGCCAGCAGAATCCGGTGCCGATGGACTGCGCCGGTGCGGCGCGCCAGCCGGCAACACAATTCCGCAAGCCCCAGAATTACCGCCGAGCGGAACAGTAGACCGCCAATTGCCCATGCCATCTACTTGCCCTCCTGGCGCGCCTTTTCGATTAGGTCCGCAAGCCTGTCGAACTCTTCCTGTGAGATGTCCTTTGCAGATACATCCAGTAAGGTCGCCACCGCTTGCTCGGGCGATCCATCGAAAAATGTATCCAGCAGATGACGCAGCGCGGACCGGCGCGCATTCTCTCTCGGCACCACCGGCATGAACACATAGCGCAGCTCTTTTTCCTGATGCCGGATGTGCTTCTTTTCTTCCAGCGTTCGCAGCATAGCGCGCACCGCCGAATAACTGGGTGGATTGGGAAGCGCCTCGTGCACCTCGGCAGCCGTGGCCCGGCCAAGACGATAGAGCACGTCCATGATCTGACGCTCGCGCCGGCTGAGTCCGTGCTGTTTTTCTAGCACCATGCTAAAAACGTAGCACCGTTCTCCGCGGTCGTCAATACCCCTCTTTGCCTGCTCTTGGAATCCGCGCCTTGACAGCCGCCGGAATTTCATGTTTAAGTCGTAGCTGAGCGTTGCAGGCGCCCGCGGGTTCGCGCGAAGGGCCAAGCCCACTGTTCCGACAAGACGAATTGCACGTCATCATCCGTGCTGCCTGATTGCGAACCACAGGCTGAAGCATGGAGGTCTTATGACGTCGCAACCTTTACCCGAGCCTGCCAACATCGAGCAGCTCAAAAAACAAGCTAAATCGTTACTCCACGCCGCTCAAGCCGAAGATCCTGCGGCTTTGCAGCGCTTCCAATCGCTCCCCGGATTTTCCCGGAAATCTGCCGCTCACTCGAGCCCTTCTGGTCTGGCCTTGCACGACGCTCAATCCGTGATTGCGCGCGAATACGGCTTTAAATCCTGGAAGGAATTGCGCGAGTATGTCGATGAGAAGTCGCTCTCTTTTGCGGACGCGACAAACGAATTCATCCGCTGCGCAACCGGTGGAGCGCAGGCGCGTGCCCTTCGACTATTAGCCGCCTACCCTGCAATCGCCGGCGCAAATTTGTACACCGATCTGGTGCTTGGCAACATCGAGGCCGTGGAGGCTCATTTCGAAAAGCATCCCGATGCAGTTGCGCGGCCCGGCGGAGTGCAGAATTGGGAGCCGCTGCTGTATATCTGTCACACCGTCCTGCACCACGCATCGCCGGAAGGCGCGGCACGCCTTGTCGCAATTGCCCGCAACTTACTCAAGCGAGGCGCCAATCCGAACGCCGAATACGATTGGAACTGGCATCCCGAGCTGCCGCGAACAGCACTGTGGGGCGCCGTCTGCGTTGTCGAGCACCTGCCGCTCGCGGAAGCTCTACTCGAGGGCGGAGCCAATCCAACTGACGGCGTCACGATGCACATTACTGCCGGAGGAGGCAATCTCGCCGCCCTGGACTTGCTGCAGCGTTTCCACGTGAACGTGAACGGAATTCCCGGGGGCGTTCCTCCTTTGCGTCACATCCTGGGCTGGTCCAACACACCCGCTGGCGTGCGTTGGTTACTTGAACACGGCGCTGACGCAAACCTTAGATGGGGAGATTTCGGGTGAGGCTCCCCTGCACATCGCGGCGGAGCGTTGGGATGTGCCGACGGTAGAACTCCTCGTGCACTTTGGCGCCGATATTCACCAGCGGCGAGAGGACGGTCGAACTGCCCACACCATCGCCGAGTTACACGGGAATCACGAGATCGCAAACTGGCTGCTTTCTCACGGCGCACAGGATGAACTCTCGGCATTCGAACGCTTCCTGGCCGCCTGTGCGCGCGGTGACCGGTCCCAGGCAGAAGCCATGCTGGGAGCACATCCCGATCTGCGCGGAGAGCTCCGCAGCGAGCATCACCTGATGCTCCACGTACCCGCCGAGCGCGGCGATATCAAGGCGCTCGAAACCATGCTGGCCGCTGGCTTTGACCCGAATGCCAAGGCTAATGACAACGTGACCGCCTTACATCGCGCGGCCATGGCCGGTCGAGCCGAAGCGGTGCGCGTGCTGCTCGCACATAGTGCAGATGTCAATGCGCTGGATGGAATGTTTTCCGCGACGCCGCTGGTGTGGGCGACTGAGGGATGGCGTCACGCAGCCAGCCAGGCCGACTACGTGAGTACGGCGCGAATACTCATCGAAGCAGGCTCCCCGCTCGAATGGGTCCCTCCGGAAAAGGCGCCCGATCCTGAGGGCACGCAGGAGAGGCTGGCCGAACTCTGTCGCGCTGCGACCGCGGTACCCGCTTGACATACCAAAGAGCGACAATGACGCAACAGCGTGATATGGTAGCGGAAACCGGCGCATCTGGAGGTTCCCACCGGCATGAAAACAGAGATGTCGCGGCAATCGCCGGCCCAGATGCTAAACCGCCCCCGCCACAGCGGGAGCCCAGCGGCCAGGAATCATCCGAGCAGCGATATTCAGAACAGCCAATTCGTCCAAGGCCAGCGGTCAGCATTGCAAGCTATGTTTGGCGGCGCGGCTTCGTTTCCTTCTGTGGCGCTCAATGCGATGCCTGATTCGACGGTGCAGCGGAAAGCGAAAGAAGAAACTCTGACAGTCGGGACCGACATTAAAGATCATGCCGGAGTCCAGAGCAAAATAGGCGCTGATACCGACGAGACCGTCTATCGCTACGTCTGGGCAGGGAAAAACTCGGCTGGCGCCTCGTTTGATGGCTCCTACAACGGTAGCGTCAGTCGCGCCTTGAATTGGGGAATTACTGCCCATGAAGGCGTCCGAGGGTGGACCGAAAGAACTTACCCTTCGGCAGATTTCGATGCGTTAGCGACAGCAGCGGGCCAAGCCAGCAATTTACTTAACGCGAGCGCCGCGTTAAACAACGATTCGAACAAAACGCTAGTCGCCGTTCGTGCTTTCCGCGGTTCTGTCGCATCAGGCATGGCGGCGCAGACGGCCAGCGACCTCGGCGACATCGAATCGGAGCTGAACCGCCAGAAAGCCGCGTTAGCGGCCGCGGGCCTCATCGGAAATCAAGCCGAAACTATCTCCAGCATCAAAGCCGATCCCGCCGAAGCGCATCCCAATACACTGCCGACGGCGAAAGTCAAATTCAGCGGCGGCCAAAGCTTGTACTTTAAAGGCCGCAGTAGCAAGGTGGAAGATGCTCTGGTCGGCACAGGCGGAAGCGCGGCCATGGCGCTCTCCCAACTGGGCGGCCGGCCGGGGTCGGCGGTGGGCACACATGGCTTCGTTGATTTTGGAACCGCTCACGCGGCCGCGAATGTCGGCCCCAAAAACAACCCAACACCGACCTGGGATGCCGCCGTCGACGGCTGGTTGTCCGCTGCCAAGACCGCTGCGCTGGCTTTCCTTTCTGGTACTGGCGATCTGCATGCATCGAATGTCATTGCCGGGATAAGCGGAAAGAAACACATCATCGATGCCGAATTCCTGCTCGATTCGACAGCATGGGAGCGCTACGAGCAATTTGTATCGAAAGCACAGGCGCCGGATTTCGAAGTGGCGGACATGGCGCCGGACTGGTTGAAGCAGTACACGCAGAGCATGTATGGCATCAACCGCAGAGCTTTGGCCAGCGAGGTGATCGAGAAGTTCGAAGCAGTCGGTCTCGATCAGAAATCGGCCCAAGAGAAAGTCTTACAGCCCCTCCGTAACATTTTTTATACCGATGCTTTGCTCCGCGTCTCGCCCAAACCGTTCCTAACCGACTTCTGGCTGGGTGCAGTGACGTTCTACCAAATCAAGAAAGTAGACGATCCGGCGCGCGCCGCATCTTACGTTGACGACATTTGTGATGGGCTTTTCGATGAATACGCAAACCTGCACGTCGATCTAAAACCGGGGAAGAAGGCCGGCATCGTGACAGAACTGAAGGCCAACTTCGATGCGGGAATGGTGCCGCTGTTCCATCTGTCGCCCAAGAATCGTAAGTTCTATATGAACAAGACTTCGGATATCGGTACGCTGAGGGAAGACCGCGGTCCAATCGAGTTACTGCGGCTTACTAAAAGAGCATTCCAGGCGGAATACAATACCTTGCTTGCCGAGGTCAGAAGAGCGATCGTCGGCGCTACGTTCTCGGGGAAGCTATCGTTCCTGAGTGGCGCGGCGGATGTAGTTGAGAGCTACGCCACCACTCCGGCATCGAAGCTGAAACAGAGTACCGGTTCTCTGTTAGGGTCTTTTAAGCTTTGGTAGAAGCCGGAACCGCCGCCATGAGTGCGATTCCCCGGCGTGTGAAACACCCGAATCACGGACCGTGTTGTTTGCGATTGTGCTCGCGTTCGGTGACGAGTTTGTCGTATTCGGGGATCTGCTGAGGTGTCAGAAGGCCGCGCACTGCGGAAATCTGGTCCTGCACGATGTGCTCGAATTCAGCGCGATGCTCCTCGCGGAAGGATTTGAATTTATCGTGCGTTTGGTCCAGCACCACATCCAACTGCCGGATCTGGTCGGGCGTGAGATGCAGCCGCGCTTTCATCTCATCGACATAGCGCTCTCGCAACGTGTCCGCGCTGGGGTGCGCGCGCACCACTTTCATTGAATAATAGCGGTCGCCCAGAACGCCAACCGCGGCGCCGCACACAAAGAGGACAATGGCGAAAAGGGCGGCCGCGATCTGTTTATTCTTCATCGCGGTTGCGTCGGCACGGGAGCAGGAGGTGCGGCCTCGGCGTAAAAGTTGGCTTCCGAACTCTGGTCGGCCGCGAGCGCCTCGGCATAGCTCTGGTCGGAAACGATCGAATTCCGAATACCGGCGACGTCCAGCAGCGCAAAGACCAGGCACGCAAACATGCACACCGCGACAGCCACGCGCGCCAGGTGTTCGAATGCGGGCCAGAACCCGCGGCGCGCCTCGATACGCCGCCAAACTTCCGGCATAAAATTCGGGTTTAAATCAACCTCCGGACAAGCGTCGCGGTACTCGGCAAACAGTTTGTCCAGATCCCCATCTGAGAACATCGTCGTTACTCCCCCTGACTGCCCCCTTCCGGGCGCGCGCGAAACGCTTTCAGCACCCGCTGGCGCGCACGGAACAATCTCACTTTTAACGCACTCTCACTAGCCTTGTAAATTGCCGAGAGCTCTTTCAAAGACAAGCCCTCCACTTCCTTCATCATCAGCAGCACCCGATCTTCGTCCGAGACGTGGCTCAACAACGATTGGACGAACTCGCGAACTTTCGCCGCCGACCGCTCATCGCGCGCCTTCTCCGAACCCGCCCCGGCATCGGCCATGATGACCTGTTGCTCGGAAATATCGGCCATGCGCGATTCTTTGCGGCGCTTGTGGCGGCGATGGTAATCGTATGCCGCGTTGATGGTCAGCCGCTGCAGCCATGGCTCAAACACCTGGGGCGTGCGCAACTGATCGAGCGATTGGTACAGGCGCACGAACACTTCCTGGGCGACATCGTCGACGTCTTCGGGTCGGCCGATCAAGCGGGAAATCGTCCCCGCAATCCGTCGTTTGTAGGCTGAAACGATCTCATTGAACGCCTCCGCGTCCCCGTCGCGCGCCCTTTCAATGACTTCTTCGTCGACCAGCATCTCCGGCTTTCCGGACCGGCAAACGGCTAGTCTTCTTTTGTTGTTCTAGGCGCACCGGCACGTAGACAGGTTACTAGTATCGGTTGGCTTTTCTCGTGAGAGCCGCTCACCCGGTTGGAATCGCGCCATTTTTCGAGGGCGGCGATAGCGTCGGCGACCAGAGTGCGGCGCTGGTACAGTCGTTCCAACTCCAGCCGCACCTTCACATTGCTCGCGGAGCAGGAGAGACGGCGAGGCCTCATGACATTGTTGTACTGCGGTTCCGTTATAACTGCAATGAAACTAAGGAGTTAGGACTTAAGTACTAAAACTTAGCGCTGATAGTTCTGAATGTAGGTGTCATGCGGCATTCCAGAAGCGCGAGCGCGTCGCCGAAGTTGCTCCGCCTCCTCCCGGCTCATGCCTCCGCCGAGCGTAACCAGGTAGGGTGACCCACCGCTCGGACTGAAGACATCGGCGTGCAGCGCCGGGTGCTTCTCATTGATCGCCTGCGCGCGCTTGCGGGCATCCGCTTCCCGGTCAAATGTGAAAGCGATTACGTGCCACACGTCGCCGTGCTTTGAAGCGCTCGCGTGTGTAGGGGTCGGAATGGCGGGTATGGGGGAAGCCGCCGGAGGCACCGATGCCGTAGTGGCCGTGGTCGGGGCCGTGCTGCCCTTCGGCCCGACCGTATGCGATGGCCAAGCGGGACCGCTCGCCGGTGTCGCAGCCGGCGGCTTGGGACGCAGCGCCCACAGAAGCGCAGCGGCAATCAGGATCGCCGCGATCGGAACATAAAACCACAGGGGACCGCGTTTGCGGCTCGGAGCTCTTTCGATGGGCCAAGCCGTTTCGAAGCGAGGCGGAACACTTTCGGACAGGCGGCGTACCGGCTCCGCGAGCGGACCTGCTGTTTCAGAAGCGGGTGCCGGAACGGGAATCGGCGCGACCGTTACGGGCTCGGGCACCACCGCCGCCGCAATCCGATCAGGCGCGGGCGCTGGCTCTACCGCCTTGGCAACCGGTTTCGTGATGCCTTTTAAGAGCGAGCGCACCTCATCCAGACTGGGCCGGTTCTCCGGTTTTGCTTCAAGGCAGCGGGACACGACGGTGTCAAACGGAGCGGGCAATTTGCTGATGGCCTCGGCAGATGACTCGGAGCGCTGCGTCAGAATCGCAAAAATCGTATTGCCCAATGCTTGGACATCTCCCGCCGCGGAAGCTTCTTCGCCTGGCGCCAGAGGAGCGTTCATAAAGCGCACAGCGTCAAGCCGCAGGCAGATGCGATCCCCGATCGCCGCCACCGACAACGGTGTAAGCCGGCCCTGCGCGAAACCATTTGCGTGCAAATGAGCCAGACCGTCAATCAGTGAACGCGTCACCTCGCGCGCTTCATCGACCGTCAGGGCGCGTTCCGCAGTAACGGCCGCAAGCGTCTCGTCCGGCTGGACCTCAACGTAGTACGCAAGTTCCCCATGCGTACCGGCCGTCAGCGGCTGAGAGACGTTCTTATGCCGGACCGCGCTGGCTGCCAACCATACGTCGACCTGCCCGGCCGGCACTGTGCCGGGCGCGAAGAACTCACCGGCTGCCGTCGTGAAGCGATCCCCGAGAATGCGTATCCGGAAAGTCGCCGAAGAACCCGCGCCCCGCAGGACCTGCTCGACCTCATAACCATCCGGTAGAAGCGTGCCGGGCAGCGCTGCCCAGTCAGGAAACTCCATCCCGTCCACCATAACATTCCGGGCCAGTTCCATTACGCTAGTAGAATCAGAGATTTACCTGTGGTATTTGGCAGGTCCACGAGCGCCAGGAGCCGTAACGGATTGTATTCAGGGCGGATCGCCTCCATCTCTTCGAGCGCGCAATGCGGGGAATAGGACGAGCTGGCTGCTCTCCGTCCGAAAGCGAAGACCTTCGCTCGTAAGCATCCGTCGCGAGTCCCTATAATCGAAAGCATGAACCGCACGGAATGGATTGCAGACCGGCAGAGTGACGCCATTCGGACGCAGATGCATTACGCGCGCCGGGGGCAAGTCACCGGCGAGATGAGCTACATCGCACAGCGCGAGCGCCTCGCCCCGGAACTGGTCCGCGATGAAGTGGCGCGCGGCCGCATGATCATTCCCGCGAATATTCACCATCGCGCTCTGGAACCGATGTGCATCGGGGTCGCATCGAAGTGCAAAATAAACGCGAATATCGGAAACTCGGCCACCACATCGAATATCGACGAAGAGCTGGCAAAGCTCGACTACGCAGTCAAATTCGGCGCGGATACGGTGATGGATCTTTCGACCGGCGGCGACATCCCGCGCATCCGGAAAGCCATCATCCAAGCGTCCCCCGTGCCAATCGGAACGGTGCCGATTTACGAGGCACTAAGCCGCGTGCGGCGTGTCGAGGACCTGAACATCAATGTGATGCTCGAGGTCATCGAAGAACAAGCCGAGCAGGGCGTCGACTACATGACGATCCACGCAGGCGTGCTGGTGCAGTACGTGCCGCTCACCACTAAACGCGTCACCGGCATTGTCAGCCGTGGCGGAGCCATCCTGGCGGAGTGGATGGTGAAGAACCACAAGCAGAATCTGCTGTACGAGCACTTCGACGCAATTTGCAAGATTTTCCAGAAGCACGATGTGAGCTTCTCACTTGGCGACGGTTTGCGCCCCGGCTCGATTGCCGACGCGAGCGATGCCGCCCAATTTGCCGAGTTGAAGACACTCGGCGAGCTCACCAAAAAGGCATGGGAGTACGACGTGCAAGTCATGATCGAGGGTCCCGGGCACATTCCGATGGATCAGATCGAACTGCAAGTCGAGAAAGAACGCCAGATGTGTTACGAAGCTCCGTTCTACACATTAGGGCCGCTGGTGACCGATATCGCTCCCGGGTACGACCACATCACATCGGCGATCGGTGCCGCCATGATCGGCATGTACGGAGCTTCCATGCTCTGCTATGTGACACCGAAGGAGCATCTTGGGCTTGCCGAACCGCGAGGACGTGAAGCAGGGCATCATCGCATATAAAATTGCTGCGCATGCGGCCGATGTCGCGCGGCATCGCAAGGGAGCGCGCGACCGCGACGATGAGCTCTCTCGCGCCCGCTTCAACTTCGACTGGAAACGGCAGTTCGAGTTATCGCTCGATCCTGAAACCGCGCAAGCCTATCACGACGAAACGCTGCCCGAAGAAGGTTTCAAAGATGCGGCGTTCTGCTCCATGTGCGGCCCGAAGTTCTGCTCCATGAACCATTCCGCCAAAACACAAGAATTCACGGAAGAGGACGCGACCGCAGTACTCAACGCGAGCCTTGTCCGGCTCCAGTGAGCCTGCGGGCGGATGATCGGGTTTTGCTGCTGGACATCCCGGCCGAGCGGGAGCTTACGCTGATGGCGCGCGTCCTTAGCCGGGGTGTTCTGGTGGGGTTAGGCGACACGGACGCGGTTGACCGTGCAAGGCGAGCCTTGGCTGAGTTCCACAACGTGATGTTCATCGGAGCGGATCTACGTAAGATTCCCTGGCGCGATCAGTTCTTTACAGTGATTTTGGTTCCCGAACACATGCGCGAAGCCGCACGCGCGGCGCAACAGGAATTGACGCGTGTGCTCGCACCGGACGGACGGATGGAAGGCATGGGGGTCGAAGCGTAGCGGGCGTTCGCCAGAATTGGAAAAGCTGCTATACTTGAATTGTCTTTGCCCGCATCCGTATCACCCTTCGAGTGCCTTCCGGCCGCTACATTCCCTTCCAAAAGATTGGTTCCAGAGCAGTCCGACAAAGATAAATTTCGAAGAAAAGAGTTCTCACGATGACAAACATATTTGTCGGAAACCTCAGTTATCAAACTACCCAAGACGATCTACATTCCGCTTTCGCCGCCTATGGTGGCGTGGAGCGCGTGAATGTCGTCACTGATCGGGACACCGGTCAGCCGCGCGGCTTCGCATTCGTTGAAATGACGGAACCCGAAGCAGCCCAAACGGCCATTGCGCAGTTGAATGGCGCTGAACTCCATGGACGAACGCTCAATGTAAATGAAGCGCGTCCCAAACCCACAGGCGGCGGTTCAGGTGCGCGGCGCCCCAGCTCAGGCGGAAATCGCGGACGAGAGCGGTCGCGCTGGTAATCGCACCGAGATCGCATTTCTAAGTTGGCCGCCTACGCTCTGTCTCACCAGAGCGGTAGGCGGCCACTTCATTTTCAGAAAGGAACCAAAGTATGCCAGGTCGAGGCCCACAGACATTCAAGAAGCGCCAAAAAGAACAACAACGAAAAGAAAGACAGCAGGAGAAAATGGCCAAACGCCTGGGCCGGAAACAGGAGAACCCCGCGGCCCCGAGCGAGGAAACAGGTGAAGCTTCCGCCGATCTCGATGTGCAGACAGAAACGGCGGAACCAAACGCAGACGCCGCTCGCTAACCAGGCAATCACGGAGCCGTCGTGCAGGGGATAGCCGGCGCGACGATCAGTACGCGTCGTTATCGCTAGCCAGGGATCGAACAACCCGCAGACGCGAGCTGTTCAGGCGGGCGATATACGACATAACCAGCACGACGGATCCGCACCCGATGCTACTGGCGAGCAAATCTGTATGGTCCACGTAGCCGAGCACGAATGGGGATAGAATCACCCACGCTCCCAGGACCATATTCACGTAGCCGAGAAAGGTCGTTTCCCGCGGCCAAATAAGGCGCGCACAGGCGATCAGCGCCATTAGGCCGCCGATCAACACGTTATTCCAGGCATACGGCGCTTCCGCCAACCCGTAAAAACCTTCCGGCGAACAAAACCAAGCCGACGCGATCAGCGTGAAGAAGCTGGCAACGCGAGCCGCCGTCGCGCGGTCTTCCTCAAACGGCAGCACTACATTACGGTGGATTTCCTGTTCAGTCAAATGCATAAAACTTAGTGTGCATTTCGAAGATACACCACTCCCGTTTGAACCTCAACGAATTGCCCGTCCTCCCGCAGCGTTACCACCGATGTGACAAACCCTTTCGCCCCGGCAAACTGGCCTTCCCCGCCCGTGATGTGCCACGTAATCGCGCCGGTAAGGGTCTGCGATTCAGCTGATTCGAAGTGTCCCGGCGCCGCGGCCGTCAGTTCGAGCGCGTGTGGTCCATCGCCGAAACTCAGCGATGCTTTGCCTCCGAACGAATTGGTCCCGGTCAACTCC
Source organism: uncultured Acidobacteriaceae bacterium (assembly GCA_963795905.1). Taxonomy (GTDB): domain Bacteria; phylum Acidobacteriota; class Terriglobia; order Bryobacterales; family Bryobacteraceae; genus Bog-105. The sequence continues at coordinate 144,680 of CAWCJG010000013.1, forward strand.
AGCTCCGATTCCGCAAACGCCATGTCGCCTGGCAGCACAGCGATTTTCGCCGAGATGCCCGACTCGGAGAGCTCGGTGGCAATATTGCAGCTCGGGGCACTAGCGGTCACGCGAAAAAGATTTCGTTTGTCAGTTCCACGAGAGGCCTGCCCCCGAAAGTGCAAACAAAATACAAGTGGCTCCATGCCGGTAGTATGGCTCACGCACTTTCGTCATAAAAGGATTCGAAGCTACGGAGCTGGGCAATCGAACTCTCCGCGACCAGCGGGAACACGATCTTAAGAGCGTTCGCGGGCACCGAGTTCGACGTGAGCGCGTCACAGACAACGGCAGTGCCGGAGCCTACCCCGTTCAGCCAATCGGGGTCGCTGGCATTCCGGAATTCAAGCGAGTCGTCTTCCCAGCCCGCCGCGCTCAGCACAGTGCGTGCCACATCCAGAAATTGAGGCCAGGCTGACGCGATGACCGTCAGGAAACGTGATCGGAACGGCAAATATGGATTGAGCGAGGCCGGCACCGATCGGACTTTCAATACCACAATTTCGGCCTCGGGCGGAACCAGCGACCGAAGGTGCGTTTCCTCACTGGTCAGTGCAAGCAGCACCGAATCTTCGACACAGTTTTGCGCCTCATCCGTCCCGCAGTACGCGAGTTCCCATCGAAGGGCATGACGCAATTCCTCGATGAGAATGTCGCGCCTGGCGGGTTCATCATCCACCAGCACGAAACGCCTCATGCGACGCTGCAGATGACGCTGAGCTGAATGCGCAAACGCGCCAGGGAGACGCCTGCGGAGCGGGCGCTGCGGACCAGTTCGAGGGCTAAACGGTCCAGCGCGGCATCTGCAGTCTGGCTGGATAAATCGCCCGGCCGCACATACACGCCGCTGCCGCGCATCGAGGTAACCCATCCTAAGTCTTCGAGCTGGCGATAAGCGCTGCTGACCGTGTTCGGGTGGAGATGGAAACGCCGTGCGAGCGCGCGTGTGCTCGGCAGCTTGCCGCCTGGCACAAGCTCCCCGGTTGCAATCGCGAGCATCACCTGGGTGACCAGTTGATCGCGAATTGGAACGCTGCCGTCGCGCGCAAACCAAAGCTGCACGTCAGCTACGAATTGTACCGATGTGGGCGCCCGTGTTCATGTCCCTGCGCGCCGCATATACCGAGCGGAAGCGCCAGCGGCCTGATAGCCACCACGGAGTCCGCCCCTCACCGCATCCGCCGCGCCACAAATTCACCTTCGAGCGTCCATGACGTCCCATCGCTCTGCAGCGCCTCGCCCGTCCAGCGAAACGAGTCCCCGGTCATGTCACGGAAAATCCAACGAATTGGAGTGCCATCGCCATGCCTACCGATCTGCACAATTTCATCGCCGACCCGCCGCGCCACCAGTTCATCGCGGCGCCCCGAGAGAACATCCATCCAGGTGACGCGCCAGGAGTCGTTAGAGGAATCCCAAACCCGTAGCGTCGTGCCGTACATTCGGGGCACGCCCTCGCAGTGTGCGCCATGCGGGCGGGCAATCCAGGTGTCCTGCACGGCTCTGCCATCCAGAATCCAGGCAAAGCAAACGTCCGCCTTCATCTGTAGCGAGCTCACATCCGTTCGATAACGAAGCATGTCGAGCTCCCATCTCCCGATCAAATCGCCGTAAAGGTCGGCCTGCTCGGGAAGCTCAGGACTGCGGCCTGGAGCAACCAGGCTGGTTTCAAAACAGTTCATAGTCCCAGTCTTGAGTCTTTCGGCTACCCGTGTCTTGGCTAAAATTGCTATCGAATGGAGTCGCCCGCCCCAGGAGCGTTGAACCGGTACGGCCTGGCATCGTCGTGCAATTGGCGGGTCTCCGAGGTTCATTGCACCTGCGGACCGCGCGACCGCCCGTTTGAAGAGCAACACAGCGCTGTGTCGATCGCAATCGTAATGGCGGGGTCGTTCGAATATCGCTGCAGTTCGGGCGGAGGTTTGATGACGCCCGGCTCGCTCCTGCTCGGCAACCCCGGCGAGTGCTTCCAGTGCTCGCACACCTACGCGACCGGCGATCGCTGCCTTTCCTTCCACTGCACTGACGAATACTTCCGCCACACGCTGCACGCAAAGCCGTTCCGGACAGCCCGCATCCCTCCTGTAGCGGCACTTTCACCTGTCATTGCATTGGCAAGCGCGGCATCCGTTGCAACGGACGCGGCAGACTGGGAAGAATTGGCTGTCCGTCTGTGCGGGCAGATCCAGCAGCTATCTGCGTCCACAAAAGACGTCCAAACGACGGCTTCGACGCTACGAAGAATCACCCGCATTGTCCGCGAGATCGAGGCCGAACCGGGCAAGACAAGAACACTTGATGAGATGGCACGCGCAGCCGGCGTAAGTCCTTACCACTTCTTGCGCGCCTTCACGCAGGCGGCGGGCGCTACACCGCATCAGTTCCTTTTGCGCATCCGTTTGCAGCGAGCCGCGGTCGCGCTCCGCAGGAGCGATCGCACCATCCTCGAAGTTGCGCTTGAAGCCGGGTTTCAGGACGCGTCACATTTCAACCGGCAGTTCCGGCGCGAATTTGGGATGAGCCCCGGCGCATATCGCTCGTTACGCCAATATAAGCACGTGTAAGCTACCTGCTGGAGGATTCAAATGGCGCTTAAATTCGCACTGGTTGTGCTTCTCGCTGCTGCGTCCGCGAACGCACAAATCGTCTTTGGAACGGGCGGCCCATCCCAATCGATGAAGACTCCGGCCTCTAATACCGCGCCCGAGCAGCGCTGCGTCTTAAAGGGCAAAGCCGTGAATGCGCTGACGGGCGAGCCGCTCAAGAAAGTCAGTGTTCGCCTGATCAAGATCAACAGCGAGGGTGCTACGCAGGGATCGATGCCCGGCGTCGAAGGCTACTCGGATACGTCGGCGACGGATGGAACCTTCAAAATCGATGGAATAGAGCCGGGCGAATATTATTTATCGGGCGAGCGTGCGGGGTATCTGCATTCGGCCTACGGCGCGGCCAGTCGCTTCAGTCAGGGGACTCGGTTGACGCTTTCGGCGGGCCAGCAGTTGACCGGATTGTCGCTCGGCATGACGCCGCAGTCCGTGATTACGGGACATGTGGTGGATCAGGATGGCGATCCCGTCGGAAACGTGATGGTCATGGCGCTCCGGCAAGTTTGGAATAACGGCAGAGCGCAGTATTTCCCGATGGGCAACGCGCAGGCAGATGAAGACGGCCGTTTCCGGCTGTCGAGCCTTCAGCCGGGCAAATATTACGTAGTCGTTCAAACGGGTTTTAACGGAATGAGTGCCCTCGTGCCCCCGCCCTCCGACAAGCCCGACATCCGTCCGGTGCGGACCTTCTATCCAGACGCGACGACGCGGGAAAATGCGACTCCGGTGATGGTGAGAGCAGGCGAAACCAGTCCGGATCTTGAAATACATTTGCAGTTCCAGCCTGGACATCACGTAAGGGGCAAGTTGGCGGGACAATTGTCTGGATCCTCAGACAATCTGCACCTGAACATCATGCCCGAAGACTCCGATTTCCCATTCGGATTCAATTTCGATCCGCGAAGCACTTTAAAGTCCGATCACACATTCGACGCTTCCGGCATCACGCCCGGGAGATATTGGATCTCCGTTATGCAATTCAACGGAAACGTTCGCACCGTGGCTGAAGCAGAAATCGAGGTCGGCGATTCTGATGTCAACGGAGTGGACCTGCTACCCGTCACTCCAGGAACATTGCACGGACAAATCGCTATCCATGGAACGCCCCCCGCGGGCTCGCCAGCAACAAGTCTGAAGCAGATCCGAGTCCATTTACAACCATTCGATTTGCGGCGCATCATGTTTGGGCCTGAGCAGAGTGAAACCAGCGATGCGGGAGTATTTAGCATCCAAAACGTAGGACCTGGGAAATACGACATCAACGTGGAAGGCGTGCCAAAGGGCGCCTACGTGCAGAGCATCACCTACGGCTCGCAGGAAGTGACGCATAAGATGCTCGATTTGACGGCGGGCGTCGGGGGGAGCTGCAGGTCACGCTCCGTTATGGCGTCGCCGAGGTGGATGGGACCGTTACCACGGCCGACAATTCCGGCCAGCCGGGTAAGAAGCCAAACGCCTTGGTGTACCTTTTCCCCGAAGATGCCGCGGATACTGGCCTCTACACAAGCGAACCCGACCAGAATGCGGCGTTTTCGGAAAAGGATTTACCGCCCGGAACCTACCGCGTCATTGCGGCGGAAGGCGTCGGCGCGATGAGTCTCGGCGAACCCGATCTCCGAAAGGAACTGGCCTCGCGAGGAGTGGAAGTCGAACTGAAGGAGAACGAGAAGAAGCAGATTCAACTCGAGGTCCTAAACGCCGCGGACGTGCAGCAGATTTACGCCCGGCTCGGCATCGAAGCCGAATGAGGCTAAAACTGGCCAAACTGCCCGTGGGTAGAATCTAGATAGACAACGGAATGAATATATCGGTTAAGAGCGAGTATGCGCTCAAGGCTGTGTTTGATCTAGCGACACAGTATCTGGAACACAGGCAGTCCTCGCAGCCGATGCTTCCGGTAAAAATAGCCGATATCGCCCGGCGTCAACAGATTCCTCAAAAATTTCTGGAACTGATCCTGGCCGGCCTCAAACAGAGCGGATTTGTGGACTCGCGGCGAGGCGCGGAGGGCGGTTATCTGCTGGCGCGCTCGCCCGACGCTATTACTGTCGGCGACGTGCTCAAGAGCGTCGAAAATGTGAAGAGCGGGCCTCGTCAACACGCCGACGATCCCTTTACCGCTATTTGGGTCCGCGTAGACAAAGCAGTATCGGACGTACTAGACCAGACAACCTTCGCCGATCTGGCTCGTGAATGGCAGGAGAAGCATGCCAGGTACGTTCCCACTTGGGATATCTGAAAGGACTGGCTTGATCTATCAAGACAACTCACTGAGTATCGGCCGTACTCCGCTGATCAAACTGAATCGTGTGGTGGACGGCGCAAAAGCCACCGTGCTGGCCAAGATTGAGGCGCGTAATCCGGCCTTTTCGGTGAAGTGCCGCATAGGCGCTTCCATGGTATGGGACGCCGAAGAGCGAGGCTGGCTGAAACCAGGCAAAGAGATCGTTGAACCGACCAGCGGCAACACTGGTATCGCGCTCGCCTATGTAGGGGCCGCGCGCGGCTACCCGGTCACCCTGATGATGCCGGACACGATGTCAACAGAACGTCGCAAGGTTCTAAAAGCGATGGGGGCGAACCTGGTGCTGACCGAAGGCGCCCAGGGCATGCAGGGAGCTATCGCCAAAGCCGAAGAGTTATGCAATTCCGATCCGGATCGCTATTTCCTGCCACAGCAGTTTTCAAATCCGGCGAATCCGCGAATTCACTTCCAGACGACCGGGCCAGAGATCTGGGAAGACACAGGCGGCAAGGTGGACGTCTTGGTCTGCGGTGTGGGCACCGGCGGTAGCATCACGGGCATTTCACGCTTCGTCAAGCACGAAAAGAAGTATCCGTTACTGTCGGTCGCGGTCGAGCCGGTCACCAGCGCGGTGATCACCCAGAGCTTGAGAGGCGAGGAGCTACGACCCGGTTCGCACAAAATCCAAGGCATTGGTGCCGGCTTCATCCCTGACAATTTGGATTTATCGGTGGTCGATCGAGTGGAGCAGGTCGGCAATGATGAGTCCATTGAAATGGCGCGGCGTCTGGCGCGCGAGGAAGGTATCTTGTCGGGGATCTCGAGCGGCGCTGCTGTGGTGGCGGCCGTGAAGCTGGCGAAAGAACCCGAGATAGCGGGCAAAACAATTGTCGTGATTCTGCCGGATGGCGGCGAGCGCTATCTCTCCTCTACCTTGTTCGAAGGCATGTTCGATTAGGCTGGGACTCGGGATCAGTAAGGGGCCACCCTCGGTCGGCTGCGGTGGAGGCGCCGTTGTTGGGAATTGCGCTAGGCTATTGAACTCGCGAAGAGAGAAGCGGGCGGCCTCTGATCACGCCGCCCGCGATGAAGAATTAGGCGGACGCTGCGGAACTTCTCGTTGTTCCTGCTAACGAAGTAGATCGGCGGCGCTCGCGCAAATCATTAATCGCCCGGTGCCAGTCGACCTCGGGGGATCCATGGGGACAGCCACGTTCGCACCAGCATTCATAAGCGCGGGATGAGATTTCTTCGTCGCTCAAGCTGTGCTCGTTGGCATAAGCGGCGGTGTCCGCATCACCCGTGATGCCGGGCGTATCGGCCTGACTCGGCGCAGTCGCGGCTGGGGAACGTCCCGAGGCAGAACTGCCTCGCGGGGTTGTACCCGTTGCGCGTCCCCCCGGTACCACATTGGGCGCTGGCGAACCGGAATTGCCCGGCGTTATCATCGTGCTACCGGAGCCGCTACCGGCTCCCGATTCCACTCCCGAGACGTCTACGCCGCGGGATCCCACCGACAGCATGGTATCTCCGGCAACGGTGTCCCGAATGCTGAGTCCGGCGCGGGCGCGGCGCGCCTGCTCCGATTGCGCATCGGCCGGAGCAGCGGCTTCCCTGCCTGTCGTCCCGCGGTCGGCGGGGACTTCGTTCAGTTTGGGGTCTATCATTTGATTACTCCGCGCGACCGGACGCCCTGGTCCGCGCGCTTTCCTCCACCCCTGTTTGACTGCTTCTAAGAAGAAATAGGAACAGGAATCCTTTGAAGCTGATAGCGGACCGCGATGGTAGACTGAAGTGCGGATACCCGGGCGGGTTCACCGATGGGAGCCCGGCACACCCGAAGCACGCGCCGCCAGGTGCGGAACCCAGGAGAGATGGCCGAGTGGTTGAAGGCGCACGCTTGGAAAGCGTGTTTAGGGGAAACTCTAACGTGGGTTCGAATCCCACTCTCTCCGCCAGGTAAAAACAGGTCTACGGGGTTTTCCGGTCGAATGAGTCGGAAGTCGAAAGGGAGATCAAGGTTTCTCGCCGGACTGCCCTGATCATTAGCCCGCGCCTATCCGAGTACTAAGCCATTTCCGGAACCCGTTCGTAACCGTCACCACAGATTTGACAAAATGAAGGTGCGTTTCTGCCGATAAGCAGGAAGGGGTCGACCTGCCACGCGGCCGTTACCGCCGTGGGCCACCGTTCTGCCATTCGGGGGAATTTTTGTCATCATCGTTCGTCCACATCGTAGAGACCGTGCTCATGAGCGGGCTGGTCTTTCTTTTCTTGTGGATCTATCGGCGCCAGAAGGAGCCCCGCGTCCTCCTGTGGATCGCTGGCTGGGTGTGTATTGTCCTGCACTTCGCGGACGGCGTGGCGCTCGCCAATGGCTGGAACGGATTCTTCTATATCTGGATGGCCTATGCCACCCTCATAGCATCAGCCACCTGCTTCATCTTTTCGGTGTGCCAGATGTCCACCACGATGCGGCGCCGTTCGCTCATCGTCATGTTTGCGGGCGTGCCCACTCTGATCTATTGGGCTGGAGTCGTCGCAAACTGGAAGCAAACGGCCGTATTTGACTTCCTTCTCATTGCGCCGCTACTCGCCGCGAATATTCTGCTCTTCCGCTACTACGGATTTGGCCGGCGTGTGGTGTTCACGAACGTGCTGATTTCGGGTCCGCTTCTCTGGCTGCTGCCGCACTTGGGCGCGAACCCAGAGTACGGGATGGATTACCTTCTATTTTTCTCCTTCTCTGCCTGCGGCGTGCTGTTCGCCCGGATTTATGGGAGATCCAATCCGGGAGCCTTGGTCACTCTCGTATCCTTCATCGCGTGGGGTCTCGTGTTCCCCATCGCCGAAGCGCTTGGGTCCCGCAACATCGGGCCGCCCGGCGACAGTGCGTTCTGGGATCTCGAAAAGTATTCCGTCGCCTTCGGGATGCTGCTGACCTTGTTCGAACAGAAAACCCGCGCCGCCAACGACGTCGCGCGAAAGTATCAGGACTTGTTTGAAGGCAATCTGGCGGCGGTGTCCATCTCGACAATGGACGGAAAGCTGCTCGACTGCAATGGCGCATTCCTTCGCATGTTCGGCTTCGATTCGAAGGAGGAAGCACTGTCCTGCCATCTGGATAGTCTGCACACTTCGAGGGAGTCGCGGCTCGCCTTTATCGAAGCTTTGTCCCGCGACGGGCATGTTATCGACCATGAAGCGAAGCAGAGGCGGAAAGACGGCTCGGAATTCTGGATTCTGCAGCGCGCCATGTTGGTGACGGCCGAATCAGGTCTGGCCGTCGAAAACACTGCAGTCGATATCACCGAGCGCAAACGAGCGGAAGAAGCCGCCCGCACGGCGAACGAGGCGAAGAGCACGTTCCTCGCCACCATGAGTCACGAGATTCGTACGCCGATGAACGGCATCATTGGGATGACGGAACTCGTACTCACCAGCAAGCTGACCCCATCGCAAAGGGAGGACCTCAGCGTAGTCAAGAGTTCCGCGGAATCGCTCCTGACTGTCATCAACGACGTGCTCGATTTTTCCAAAATTGAGGCAGGCAAGGTCGAACTGGAGCACATCGCGTTCCGGCTGGAAGACACCATTGACGAAGTGGTGAAGCTTATGCGCTTCCGGGCCGATGAAAAAGGACTGGAACTCGCGTACTCAATCGCCGAGGGCACGCCAGTGTTCGTCGCCGGCGATCCCGGTCGTTTGCGCCAGATTCTTTTGAATCTCACCGGCAACGCCATCAAATTCACCGAGCACGGCGGAGTACGGATAGCAGTGGCTGCGGCCGAAACTGGCCTGGTCCACTTCAGCATCACGGACACCGGCATCGGCATCGCGCCCGGAAAGCGGGACGTAATTTTCGATCCCTTTACGCAGGCCGAAACGTCCACGACACGCCGGTTTGGCGGAACCGGCCTTGGTCTCGCAATCTCGTCCCAGCTCGTCAAGCTAATGGGCGGCGAGATCTGGGTAACGGATGGGATGGGCGGACGCGGTAGTACCTTCCACTTCACAGCGGCATTGGAACCTGCCGAAGCGCCCCTCGTCCGGGCGTCTACGCACTCGGGAAGCGCGCGCATGCAGCTCCGAATCCTGCTCGCTGAGGATAATCCCGTCAACCAACTCGTCGCGACGCGCATGCTGGAACGATCGGGTCATTCCGTGCACCTGGCGCGTAACGGAGCGGAGGCTGTCGAGATGTTCTCTGTAGAGAGCTTCGACGTCGTGTTGATGGACCTCGAAATGCCTGTCATGGATGGCCTCGAAGCGACGCGGCGCATTCGCGCTTACGAGCAATCGTTGCATGGCCAACCCGGGCCCCACACGCCGATCATGGCGATGACCGCCAACGCCTCGAAAGCAGACGAGACCCGCTGCCTCGAAGCCGGCATGAATGCGTTCCTCGCGAAGCCATTCACCTCGGAGAAGTTGCTAACGGCGCTGGACGCACTCAGTCTCACGCCGCTGCAGGCGTAACTGCATCAGAGTAAACCAGCCGGTCCGACGAGGCGGAGAACTATCGTGACGCCGCGAGAAAGAATTGAGGAGTGCGGCGGCCGTCCGACACGGTATGCGGTGCATTAAAGCTCACGCGCGGGTTCCCGTTCTCTCCTCATTCCAATTGCGACCACAAACCAGGCCACGGCCAGACTTGCGAAAGAGGCGACGACCGGGGCCAGTCCTTCCATAAAAACCGTCCCGACCACCCGAACCCCGTCCAAATCGAGGCTCCTCATCATGCTGACCCCGACAAAGCCGTTCGCGATCGCCAGCACGAAGTTGCCAATTGCGGCAAACAGAGCGCCGAGTGTTAAGGGCCTCATCAGCGCGAGCAAGCGTTCACTCGGCCGTAGGGCAAACCATACCGCCGCGGCCACTCGCCTCGGCGCGTAGTTGTTCACTGTGGCGCGGAATTTGTTTGTCACTCATTGCCGCAACAGACCCCGGGAGCAATAGTATACGGCGGATCTCACGCTGCTATGGCCGGCTGAACTCCGGCAGGGCCGAGTCATTCCGGCAATGCTTGAGCCGAGGGCGGCAGTTGATATCGCGATTCATTGAAGACGGCGCCATATTTGACGAGGCAGTTGGCCGCGAGGAGACTTCATGACACAAGACGATGACCTGCTGCTTCGTGCTTTGGGCCGGATGCGGATGCTTCAACCGGATCTGAGATGGGAAGAGCGCGTCCGGCAGCGCTGTCACGATCGAATTCTCAAGAGCTCGGACGCTCAAAGGCGCCGAACCTCATCCCGCCGTAGACGTTGCGGCGGCGAAACGATTCGATCGCCCGGCCATGATTTCAGCCAAGCTGCGGCTCGCTCTGATCTTCTCCGGGCCAAGCCCTTCTAAATCGCTCTCCCGAATGCGTCTCTGTGCAAGCAGCGTGCCAAACACGATCGGCAAAACCGAGTATCGATAATCGTATTTCCGGTTGATCTCCCGACGCCGTTCCGAGAGCCAGCTTTCTAGATTCCAGGCCTCCTCTGCGGTCTCGAGCTTCGCCGCTTTCTCTTTCACCTCGCGGACAAGTTCCTGCAATTCGTCTTCGAGGGCTCGCTCGAACACCCGCCGAGCCACCTCTTTCTCGGAAGAGGACCAGCTAAAATCGCGCATCGGAAATCCTTTCCAAAAAAGCCTACCACCAGAAGACGCCTCCGCGCACGACCATCGAGCCGGCGGTTAAGGGCTCGTTCCTCCATCAGTCGCGGTCGATTGCCGCAAACTTCGTTGCAGAAAATCCAACACCTTTGGAATGGCATCGATTGAGGACAGCGCATTCCCCTCTGGCGATCCGCCGAAATCCGTCGGCTTGCCTGAAACGGGATGCCGCAATTGACCGTGCCATTCCGGAACGATCTCAGGCCGCCCAGCGATATGTCCGGCATGTGGATAAATGAGCGTGTCCACCTCGTATGGGAAATGGCTGCGACGCAGCCGCGCCGCCGCTTCCGACACCATGCGCGATGATTCCCAAACGTGATCCTGCTGTCCGCCAATCATCAGCACGGGCCCGCCGATGCGCTCGACAGCAATACTTGCACGATTTACCGCCTCCGGGTCGTGCTCGTTTCCTCCGATCCAGGCAAGTGGCTTTCCTTGCAGCGTCCATGCGTACGGAACTGCGTTATCACCGCAACAGGCACGACGGCGCACGTTTGAGGGCACATACGCAACTACCGCTTTGATGTCTGGGTAGAGCGCTCCCAATTGCAACGCGAGTTCTCCGCCGCGCGAACTCCCCATAACTGCAATGTGATTCGGATCAATTTCCGGCCGCTGCTTCATCCATGCGAGCGCCGCTCCGAAGTACTCGAGGGGAATCGCCTCCAACTGTGTCGGTACGCCCTCATAACGAAAGTAAGCCAGTGCGAATGCGACGTAGCCGTGCGAAGCGAGCCATGCTCCGCGCAGAAACGGCAGCCCGCCCTCGGATCCACCTAATACGAGAACCGCAGGTTTCGGACCATCGCCCTGCGGAAGAAAGAACATACCGTGCAAGTTGCCGTTCACATGGATCTGCCGGATGCCAGGACTCATTTGGTCCTGCTGCAGATCCGCTTGCGCGATTGTCGCATCTCCGCGCAGCAGATCAAAATGAACCTTTTCGGGATCGCCGTGATGCGGCAGGTGATAAACATTCACGCCCTTGTCCGCCGGCTTCATCGACCAGACAGGGCCCATGGGCGACACGACCGAATAGCTGCCGTGGGTAGGGGCTTGCTTCGACAGATCAAGACCGCCCTGACTGTCCGCCACAAATTCCGTTTCGGACTTCCAGGTCTGACCGTCTCCGTCGGAAAGACTAGCTCTTAGCTTGACGCTTTCGCCGGGCCGCAAACCGCTCGCCTGAATCGTTGCCGTCTGATCGATGAGAATGCGATCGGGCGTCACCGTCAGGGTGCGCACTGCACGACAACACGGCTGCAAATAGGACAACGGGCGCTTTCATCACCTGCCAGGATCCGCGTTATCGCAGCCGTGTTGGCTCAGAATGCCAGGGCTTCACCCCTGCGTAACGAATGGATTGAAATTCGTCTGGCGGTCGAAGTAGTCCGCCTGTTCCGCCCGCTTCAGCGTGTTGACAATGGCGTATGTCACCGGCGTCATCAGAGTCTCGTAAATCACCTTGATCAGGTATCCGGAAATGATCAGATTTCCAATCACATGGAACGGCTGATTGTAATAAATCACCGTAACGACGATACACGTATCCACAGCCTGGCCAACTACGGTCGATCCGATCGTCCGCGTCCACAAATATTTCCCATTCGTGAGCAGCTTCATCTTCGCGAGCGTGAACGAATTAGCGAACTCGCCGCACCAGTAAGCGAGCAGGCTGGCCGCAACGATCCTGCCGATCGGCTTGAACACAGTCTCGAATTCCGACTGCAGTGCAAACTCGGGCGCCGGCGGAATAATCACGGCCAGATAGGTAATCCCGACCAGAATCGCTTCGGCAAAGAATCCATACCAGATCGCCCGCCGCGATGCCGAGTACCCGTACACTTCCGTGAAAATGTCGCCGAAGATGTATGTGATCGGGAACAGCATCTGTGCGCAACTCACGCGCAGCCATCCAATCGCGAAGAATTTCGCGGCGATCAGATTCGATATCAGCAGCACGATCACAAACAGCGTGATGAACGTGTCCAGGTACTTGTAACGCGTATCGCTGCGCAATAGCGCCGCGATACTCTGCTTCTGTTCCACCGTTTGCATCGTCAAAATTCCAACACTGCCATCTGGTTATCCGTCTTCAACTGGTCGCCGGTCGCGTTCGAAAGCTGCGCCGGAATACCCGGCCGCGCAACCAGCGCGATCCCGTGCACCGATCCGCTGAAGACAAGGTCCCGCACTACTTTAGCGCGCTCCAGGTCGATGTTCGAATCGATCACGTGGGTAAAGGTCTTCGATTCTCGCGAAAAGTCGATACCGATATCGTGCGTCGCCGCGGCCACCCAGACGGGCTTGCCCTCGCCACGAATCAGGCCGCCTCCAGATGCGGATGTGGTCGCGTTTTGAAAATGTGTCGTTCTGTTTCTGGAACACCAGATCGGGTGGCTTCTCGTCCAGCAGCAGCACCGACACGGGCGCCTGACTATAGCCGCGGTCTTCGATAATCGCTCGCGCCGTTTCTACTTTCGAATTGGCGGCGAGTTGAGCCGCGCTCGACCATCCGGCCGATTCGAACGCCTTGCGGATCTGGTCTTCCGTGCCGATAAACATCAGATTGGTCAAATCTGACGGACTCGGCGGATTTTCGGCCCGCGTCCGGAACGGCTCCGAGCTTACTAATGTCGCCAATCGGTCGGCCGGGGTGATCGCCTGAGGCTCGCCGTTTTCTACGGGCGCGCTCCACGTCAACGCCTGCGTCAATTCGACTGTCGCATCCGCACCCGCCTCGAACGTAATCGATGGATCAACCGGCTTCACTACGGAAGAGCGCAAAGTGCTCAGCAGCCCAGCGAGTTGCTGGCTCCGTTGCGCCAGTTTTCCGATGCCCTGGTCGATCCGCGCCTCGATCGTCTCGGAAGGCGTGATGCCCGTGATCAATCCTGTCGCATCCACTGTCTCGCGCGCGTTCTCCACATCCGTCAACTTGCATTCGATCGGCTCCCCATGTCCGCTCTTATCGCCGATCCGATCGAACACCAATCTCAAATGAGCCGCTTGCTCCGTCACTGTGTCGCTTTTGGTCTGGGCCGGTTGTACATCTGCCGTCTTGCCTGAAAGAATCAAGCCTGCTGGTAGCAGGACTGTCTCGCCCTGGATCACGGGCGCGACCACGACCGCCTGCACCGGTTGGCCCGTGGCTACATCGCTGGACACTTTTGTCACCAACCGCACATGCAGGTCCGTACCTGCCGGCACATTCGCCCCGAACGCCATAGCGGCCAGCGCGACTGCGGGAAAAAGCCTGCAAAACATGGAAGCTGTTGATACCTCTCTAGTTATAATCATGACGTGTTGCGGATCTCGGCCGGCCTCGTGCTTCTCACATTCCTGCTCTACGGCTGCGGCGACCGCCTGCATAATAAGGACCTGGTGCAGCAAGCCATCCTGAAGCGCCTGCGCGAACACTCCGGCCTCGATCTAAATAGCCTTGATGTAACAACAACTTCGGTCACATTCAACAAAAATATGGCGTACGCGACGGTTGCGTTTCATCCAAAGAGCGATTCCAGCGTGAACAGCGGGCTTGTTATGAAGTACACCCTTGAGGAGCGAAACGGTCAGTGGGATGTCACCAATGTCGGCGATGGACACGGTGGCGCCTTGGCCGGTCATATGGGACCCGGGCAATTGCCGCCTGGCCATCCGTCTGTAGGCAATTTGCCGCCCGGCCATCCCGGAACCAGCACCTCGCCGCAAGGGAGCGCGCAATGAAAACAGTTGCCGTTCTTGGCGGCGGTCCCGCTGGGGCCACTGCCGCAGAGCGTCTCGCACGCGGCGGTCTGCGGACCATCATTCTCGACGAAAAGCTCGCCTGGGAGAAACCGTGCGGCGGCGGCATCACTTATAAGGCCTACTCGCAATATCCTTATTTGCTCGAGAACGACACGCCCAAAAAACTTGTCACGGACACGTTCCTCGGCTGCTCCGAAAGCCGATCCGTTCAAAATGGCGCTCAACCGGCCGCTCGTCATCTACTCGCGCAAGGAGTTAAACGGAATGTTGCTGCGCCGCGCGGAAGAGGCTGGAGCCGAGATCGCGAAAGAGCGCGTCATCGGCCTTGACCGGACCTCAAAAGGCTGGGTCGTCCGGACCAAAACCAGCCGCATCGATGCCGATTTCTGCGTGGTCGCGATGGGTGCCCGCAATCCGTTGCGGGAAGTCGGAACCAGGTACACGGCGCAGGACACTATGTACGCGCTGGGCTATTTTGCCCCTACCGATCAGGCGCACATCGATATTCAATTCCTGCCCAAGCTGGAAGGCTACATCTGGGTGTTTCCGCGCGCGGGACATCTCTCGATCGGCATCTGCGGCAAGGGAGAATCGGCCCAATGCTTGCGCGTCCGGCTTGAACGCTACATGGATGAGAAGGGCATCTCGCGCAACGGCGCTCAATTTTACGGCCACATGCTGCCCGCGCTCGAACGCCAGGCCTGGCGCAATAACCGCTTGGCGGGAGAAGACTGGATCGCGGTCGGCGATGCGGGCGGTCTGGTCGATCCCATCACGGGCGAAGGTCTCTATTACGCGATTCGCTCCGGCGATCTCGCCAGCCAGGTTCTCCTCAGCGATCAGGAGCCCGCGAAGAACGCCGAGTACTACCGCCAGCTCATCACCGGCGATTTTGGCCTCGACCTGACCTACGGCTCTGGGCTTGCCAAACGGCTCTTTAACGGAGTCGTCTTCTTCGGCTCGGTGCCCAGCCGGATGATTCAATTCATGAAACGCAGCCCGCGCTTCTGCGAAATCATGCAGGACCTCTTTGCCGGCACACAACCCTATCTCGAACTGAAGAACCGGCTGCTCCGCAATGTGAACACCACCGTTCACGAACTGCTGATGAGCTTCCTGTTCCGCAATCTGATACTGGGCCAAACTCGGGTATGAGCCAGTCTGAGGCGCTGTTTGCTCGCGCGCAGACCGTAACTCCCGGCGGCGTCAACTCTCCTGTGCGCGCCTTTTGCGGCGTCGGCGGGACTCCGCGTTTTATCGCGCGCGGGGAAGGCTCTCATATGGTCGATGTGGATGGGAACGAGTACATCGACTACATCGGATCCTGGGGGCCCCTTCTGTTCGGCCATCGCCCCAAGCCGGTCATCGATGCGTTGACCGCCGCGCTTGAGATCGGCACCAGCTTTGGCGCGCCCACCGGCCGTGAAGTCGAACTGGCCGAACTCATCATCGATGCCGTTCCCTCCGTCGAGATGGTGCGCCTGGTCAACTCCGGCACCGAAGCGTGCATGAGCGCCATTCGTGTGGCGCGCGGTTTCACGGGGCGCGACCTCACCGTCAAATGCGAAGGCTGCTATCACGGCCACGTCGATTCTCTGCTGGTGAAAGCGGGTTCGGGCCTCGCCACATTGAGCCTTCCGGACACAGCCGGCGTTCCCAGGTCTTTCTCAGAGACCACCATCACCGTTCCGTTTAACGATCTGGATGCCATGGAAGCCGTGTTTCGCCAGCACGGGTCACAGATCGCCTCGCTCATCATCGAGCCCGTCGTCGGCAACATGGGCTGCGTGGCTCCGCTGCCCGGCTATCTAGAAGGTCTCCGCGACATCACTCATAAGCATGGTGCGTTGCTCATCTTCGATGAAGTGATGACCGGATTCCGTCTCTCGCGAGGCGGCGCGCAGGCGCTTTATAACATCCAGCCAGACCTCACGACACTCGGCAAAATCATTGGCGGCGGCCTTCCAATAGCGGCTTATGGCGGGCGCGCCGACATCATGAAGTTTGTCGCGCCCGCGGGCCCTATTTACCAGGCGGGCACTCTCTCCGGCAATCCGCTGGCGGTCGGCTCGGGTATTGCCATGCTCCGCCTGATCGAACAGAACCCGGGCATTTACGCGCAGATGGAAACGGCGGTGTCGCTCTTGGCCGCAGCCGTACCGGACAGATACAGGGTGAACCGCGTCGGGTTCGATGTTCACGATCTTCTTCCAGGACGATCCGGTCCTGCAATTACGTCGACGCAAAACGCTCCGACACGGCACAGTTCGCGAAGTTTTTTCATTTCCTGCTCGATCGCGGCGTCTATTTCCCGCCATCGCAATTCGAAGCCGCGTTTATGTCCGCCGCCCACACACCCGAAGACATCCGCTACACCGCGGAGGTGATCCGAGACTTCTTCGCGCATGCCGGTAAAGTTCTCGTCACCGGCTCGGCCAAACGCATCGGACGCGTGATCGCCATTGAACTTGCCCGGCGCGGATTTGAGGTCGCGATTCACTATAACCATTCGCGGGATGCAGCTGAAGCCGTTGCCAAAGAGTGTGGCGGCGCGCCACTCTTTCAAGCCGATCTCAGCCAGGTCGCGAACATCCGGCTTCTGTTCGCGGAAGTTCGTGAACGTTTCGGCCTGCTCGATGGCCTGGTGAACAACGCCGCGAACTTCACCCGTTTCGATGCGCTCGAAATTACGGAAGCCGACTGGGATTACATCCACAACGTAAACCTGAAGGCGACGTTCTTCTGCTGTCAGGAGGCGGCCCGGCAGATGCTCGAAAAGAGTTCCGGCCGGATCGTCAATATCAGTTCACTCGGCGGCATCCGCCCGTGGGCGGATCACGTACATTACTGCGCGTCGAAGGCGGGCGTCATCATGCTCACTCAGCGCCCTCGCGAAAGCGCTCGCGCCGCACATCACTGTTAATTCCGTTGCGCCCGGTGTAATTCCATTCAATGATGAAGATGAACGTATTCAGAAAATGATTAATGCCACCCCGATGAGGCGCGCCGGCTCGCCGGAAGAGATTGCAGACGCCGTTCATTTCTTCCTCACCGGTCCTGAATTCATCACGGGCCAAACGATTGCCGTGGATGGCGGGTTGAACGACCGTTGATGCGACTTATCGTTGGCGTTCTGCTCTGTCTGCGTGTCTGCGCTGCCGATGCAGACTTGAAACAGCTTCTTCTCACTCCGAAACGGCTTCATCGACTTAAGCTTGATCGGGAACGCCAGACAGATCGCTGGCTTATCTTCGAACAGCGCGTTAACGCCAATCAGGATTCGTCCGAGCGCGGCGTTGAACTCGCCATCTATGCCGCTGTCTCAGGAGATGCCGCGAAAGCACGCGAGGCAATAGCCTGGACGCTGAGAAAGCCGTGTACTGCACTCGCCAAAGCTCTCGTCGAAAACGCGACCGCCGATCAGCAGACGCCTGATGAGACAGCCAAACTCAACGCACTCGTCTGTCCGGATGGCGACCGTCCGCTGGCGCGTTTCGGCGTCACCGGGCCTCCTGAAGAGTTCTTGCTTTCGCTCAAACCCGCCGAAGTCGAGCATCCCACTTGGCAGCAGCACGTCGCGGCTCTTCTGCTGGTCGCTGTCGCGCCCAACGCGCGCTCGTCGCAGTTCTTACAAGGATGGGCGATGGAGGACCGCTTCACTGTGCACGACGGTCCCGGCGTGGTGTATGAGTTTCTCTACGCCGATCCCTACCTACCGGGCGTGAGTTATCAGAATATGGATCCTTGGTCGTACCGGCCCGGTTCTTTGCACGCGCGTTCCGATTGGTCGCCCGATGCCTGCTGGGTCCACATCTCAAGTTCCGGCCGCGAACAGGAGCACTGCCCACCGAACCTCTGGTCGCAGCCGTCGAACTGGGGAAATCTCATTCTGATTCCGCTCACCCGCGAATGCATCAATATTGCCGCCACGGAGAATGGATCGATCGCCATGATCGGGAATGCGCCGCGGGAAGGTAAGCTGCTGTTCATCCAGGGCGCGGACAAACGGACCTACCATGCCGACGATGCCGGGCTGTGGCAAGTTCCGCAAGGGCCATCCGCCAAAGTCTGCCCCGGCCGCTAAAATCTGTCGCATTGATAAAATAAGCCTTTCATGATTGCAGCGACACAACTCCGCCCGGGAATGATCGTCAAGTTCAACAACGAACTGCACACCGTCTTCAGCATGGTGCACCGCACTCCGGGCAACCTGCGCGGCTTTGTTCAAGCCAAAATGCGCAACCTGCGCTCGGGTTCGATGATCGAGCACCGGTTCTCCTCAGAAGACAAGATTGAGCGCATCGCTCTCGAAGAGCATGAAATGGAGTACCTCTACGACGACGGTGAGTACTTCTATTTCATGAACACCGAAAACTTCGAGCAGATCCACTTCACGCGCGATCAGCTCGGCGATACCGTGAATTATCTAATTCCGCAGCTGAGGGTGAACGTCGAGTTCTACGAAGGCAGGCCGATCAGCGTCGAGCCGCCACCGAGCGTCGAAATGACGGTCGTACAGACCGAACCCGGTCTGAAGGGCGCGACTGTGTCAAACGTGACGAAGCCCGCCACGATGGACACTGGCCTGGTCGTCCAGGTCCCGCCTTTCATCAACGAAGGCGAAAAGGTACGTGTCAGCACCGCCGATGGCAGCTACCTTGAACGCGCCTGAGACCTGGCGCAGACCATAATGAGCGGCCTGCGCACCATCTGCGACATCCTCAGATCTGCGAATACGACGCTGGATTCAGAATCAGATTCGTGATGTTCGAGACGATGGACTCAAACGCGTAGCGCGGAGAGTTGGATAGCTTCTTCCAATCCGGGTTTGATCCAAACGTCTTCCATTTGGCATTAAGCTCTGACAAATCGGCAAAGCTGAGCATGTAGGTCAGATTCGGCATGCGCGGGCCCACCAGCGTGTCTCCGTAGAACACTTCCCAGAATCCAGCCTCGCGGAAAATTGCGAACTCGCCGCTGTTGAACATCTCGACCTTGCGTACATGGTCCGCAAAGCTCGGGCTTTCGTACGTGCGCAACTGAAACACGCGCGGTCCCTTGCTTGAAGTCGGTGGCGGCAGTGTCAATTTCGGGTGACCGGTAAAGGCCGACATCAGCTTGCTCTCGACGCGCGCAAAGGCGGGTTTATCCGCGGGAGCAGACCAGAACGTCGCTGCCGATTTCAGGAATTCCTCATCTTGCGCCAGCTTCTGGTCAACAGTCGCGAGCGTTTCGAGCGAGGTGCTTGGCATCAGCAGGTACATGGTGGGCGTCTCGGGCCCGATGTAGAGATCGAAGGCGCCCACCGGCGAGATCTTCAGCCGGTTCAAAGCCGGGATGAGGCTGTTTTCAAAGTATGCGGCGGCCGCCTTCTGTTGCCCCCCCATCTGGAACTTGTATTCACGGAGCACGTAGTACTCGGAAGCGGTGCTCGTCGAGGATGATTGCGCCCCTGCCAGTCCGGCTGCCCCCAGAACTGCCGCGCCCGATGTGATGAATTCGCGTCTTTGCAAAGTGTTTCTCCTGGTGGCATTCTATCGAGCCACGTAAGAACGCCATGTCACGCTGCGCAGGCATCGCCGTCCAAGTGGAGATGAGTCAAGAAACGAACGATTCGAAGCCAACCGAAACCGACGTGAAGAATACGCCTCCGGAAGAGAAGAACGTGGACCGCGATGGGCGCGAGCGAATGCCCAATCAGCAGACGGGTTCTAAGGACAAATGAAACGCGGCAGTAAAGCGTGGCCCGGCAAAGAGTGTCCAGCCCGCTAATCAGGACCCGAACTCGACCAGGCAAGCGCCGCGCGGTGAGAGAAACGTGAAACGCTGGCCGCCTTTGTCGGCGTACTCGAGCTTCTTGACATACTCACAGAACTCGCCCATTTCCGAGTTGCAACTGGAAGGGTCGTCATCCGCTTTCGCGCCGCGAAAGCGCAAAACAGTTGGTTTCCCCGGAGTGGGTGCCGTGTCTTCTTCGTCGAGCACCGGCAGGTTGTCCGCCACTTTTCCTTTGTCGAAAAAGATATAAACTTTCGACTTACTAAGATCGGTGGACTGCGGATCGGACTGCACACGAACCGCCTTGTATTCCTTCGCCACCTTGTTTTTGCCGCGCATCGTGATCGTAACTGTCCACGGACCGGAGGCGGCGATCACGGGAGGCGGCGTCTCGTGTGCCCTCGGCTTGCATTCGGAGTTGAAGTAAACATGCGTGAGGTTCTCCGTTCTGGTCGAGACGAAATACTCGCCGCCGGAGTCGGCGTGTTTTTCCCACTTTCCAGTCGCATAGAAACGTAGAGATCCGCCCAGAATCTTTACGTGCGATCCGCCCACGCTGGAGAATGGCCGTGGGGGTGGAGGAGGTGGTGTTTGCCCAAGCAGCGGCATGCAGGAGAACGCCAATGCCCACGCCACAACTAAGTTCCGCGCACACACCCATCCCGTCGATTTGGTCACGATCTTCCTTCCGCCATCGCAGACAATTGATGTACCAGTTTCTGGATGTCCAAACGGCTTGAAAAGTCCTTGTAAGTCTTCGGATCCCAATTATGGGCCACTTGGGCGAGGATGTCTAGGGCTTTCCGCGAGTACTGGTGGGCCTCATTACTATTCGCGGTTTTCGCGGCAAGGAGGGAAAGCGTTCCAAGATTAAATAACTCGCGCTCCCATTGGCCCGCTGCCTCGAAAAATGTGAATGCCGCAAGCGCCTCGCGTTGTGCTAGGTCCGTCTGGCCGTTGCTCAATAACAAGCGGGCGGCCGCAGCGTGAAAGCCCGCCACCAAAGCAGGGTTCGTCGCTTTCGGCAGGGACTCAGTCGCATGCTCGTAGACCGCGCCAGCAGACTTGCGGTCGCCCGCTTCCGTTAGTGCTTCCATGTACAAGGTGGCGCTCTCCAACTCGACGTCGGCTCCTAATCCGGGGGCCGAGTCCATCGCTTGCTTGCCCGCTTTGACGGCATTTGAAACTTGCCCTCGGCTCAGGTTGAGTTCCAACATCAGCTTGGCTTTCCCGTTGGCGAAATCCTGTTGCCGGGAAGCGCTATCGGGAATGGATCCGATGATCTCCAACGCTTCCGGGTACCGTCCTAAACGCCACAACACATCAGCGCATTCGATGGCAACATACTCGGTCTGACCACCCGATGCACGGCTTGCCATCAACGCAGCCTCCAGGTGCCGAAACGCGTTCGGATAATCTTGACGCAGCAGATACGCACTGCCAAGTAACTCTTCCGCCAAATAGATGACACTGGAATTGCCGGTCTTTCGTGCGAGTGCGAGCGCCTCCTTTCCGCTGACGGCGGCTCCGGCGTAATCACCCTTGGCGAGCTTCGCCCGATCCATCAGCGTGAGACACTGCACCGCCTCGTTATCAAAGTGCGCCCGGCGGTAGTATGCAAACGCCTGCTGGCTATAAACGATGGTCTCGTCGGGAAGGTGCTGCATATCGCGCAGCGCCGCCAGGCTCGAATGGACAAGTGCCAGTAAGCGTGGGGATTTCGCATCTTGTGCGAGCGAGAGCGCCAACTTAAGTTGCCTGTCGGCTTCCCCGAAATTACTTTCATCGCCGTATGCGTTGGCCATGCGAACACGCGCGTCAATCGCCCAATAATCCGAGCCGCGGTTATGCGCCAGTTCGATCGCCTGATCAGCGAGTTTGATTGCGTCGTCATCCCTGCCCTGCCAGTAATCGATCACTGCGAGACGTGTGAGAGCGCGGATCTCGAGCTGCGGGCTGAAGATTTCTTCCGATGCATGAAGCGACTTTTCCAGAACCCGCCGTGCCTCGTCGAAGCGGCTGTGAGTACTGTACGCATATCCTCGCTGGTAATCCACTTCGGACAAGCCTTCGTAATTGCCGCTCGCCTTGTATAACTCGGTCGCCTTTGCAAAATCCCGTTCCGCTGCATCCATTTGATTGGCACGGCTCTCGAGGATTGCGCGCCGCAGAAATGGTGCTGACGATTCGGGTGGGCGCTGGGCTGCCTCGTTATACGCTTTGAGTGCGGCATCCATGTCCCCGGCCCGCTCTTCGGCGCGTCCCAGGTCCAGGAATCCGGCCGCCTGCTGGTTCTCGGGCAACTTAGTCAGGATGCCCGCGTACGTCTTCACCGCTCCCGCGTAATCCTCGGTCACGTATTGTCGGATAGCGTCGACGTATTCACGATCCAGATCCGCCAATTTGGCGCGCGTGTGTATGGACGTCGCAAGCAGCATCTCGTGTTCGGCTTTCGCCGCAAAGTCCAGTTCGGACCAGGCTTCTGCGAGCCGCGCGTGCGCCAGCGCAAAGTTCGCGTCATATTCGACGGCCTTTTGAAAGTTGGCGCTCGCTTTCGCATACGTTCCCTCGTCCAGCGCCAGGACGCCCTTGTCGTACCAGCCGAGAGCGTTCGCCGCAGGCTTGTAGATCGGCGTCCGCGCAAGGACGAGCAAGCCAACGCACAAAGCGCCTGCCGCTAATGCGATGACAGCCGCCTTTCTTGGATGACGTCGCAATAGGTTTCGATCGGGGTTCAACGCGGCGATTATTTCGTCTACGGATTGATAGCGTTGTGCCGGGTCGAATTCAAGACAGCGCGCAATCACGAGATCGATATACGGGGGAGCGTCGGCGCGATTGCCCTTCAAGGGAGCCAGGCGCCGGGCCCGCTCCACCGCAGCCGCAAGCGGATTCGTCGCCTGAAACGGCGGACTGCCCGAAAGCAGTTCATACAACACGACCCCGAGCGCGTAGATGTCGGTCGCCTCGCTGATCGAGCCGTCCTGGAATTGCTCGGGAGCCATATAGGCAGGCGTTCCCACGACGCCTCCCGCGAACGAAACCACACCTCCCGCCGCAGCCGCCGACACGGCAACACACTTCTGCGCTAACCCAAGATCCATGACAACGGCTTGCGTGCGGCCGGCCCGTTCGATCAGCATGACGTTTCCGGTCTTCAGATCGCGGTGGACAAAACCGGCCTGGTGGATCGCTTTCAGACCCTCGCAAATGTCGAGCAGAAGCGGTAGCGCATCGCTCCACGATAATCCGCCGTGTTCGAAGACGTGAGCAGCTAATGAGCGCCCTTCGAGCAGCTCCATATTGAAGCAGCCGAGTTCCGGTCTTCCATTGCTCGCGGGAATCCGAAAAAACTCATGCAGCCGGCACACATGCGGGCTCGTGATCTGGCGCGCCAGTTGTATCTCAGATTTGAGCCGATCCAGAACGTCCCGATGCAGTGCGGCTTCTCTGCGAATGGTCTTCAGCGCGACGCGGCCGCCCATGTCTTCATCGAGCGCCTCATACACCTCGCCCATGCCGCCCGCGCCGAGAAATCCAAGGATGCGAAAACGCCCGGCGATGATCTCGCCGTCGCGGAAAAGACAGGTTAAGGGACGGCGTCTCGGGACCGTTTCGGGCGCAACCAGGGTCTCGCCGCTGCCTGCGACCGTCGCCGCAAGCTCATTGACGGCAGCTTGCGGAGCTTTCCCGTGATCCTCTTCCGGACGCGGCATGGTTCGTTGGGTCACTATTGTACCCGACATTCTCCATGAAGCGCGGCCTGCAAAGGCGCATCAAACCCGGTTTTCGACCCGCGTGCGGCGTGAATTTAGAAGAATCTGCTGCAGTTCGCCGATGCGAATAGGTTTGCTGACGTAGAAGTCCATCCCCGCCGCCAGGCATGCGTCGCGATCGCGGCCAAAGGCGTTGGCGGTCATTGCCACAATCACTGGACCCGATTCGCCCGGCCATTCGCGCCGGATGCTACGGGTTGCTTCAAGGCCGTCCATCTCGGGCATCTGAACATCCATGAACACCACATCATAGGATTCCTTGCGAAGCGCGGCCAGCACCTCAAAACCATTGCCGGCACTGTCCGGCGCGTACCCTAGCTTCTCAAGCAACCGGACCGCCACCTTCACGTTCACCGGGTTGTCATCCGCAATTAAGATGCGCAGCGGAACGTCTTGCGCGATGGGCTCGGCGAGTGGGCGCTCCAGACGAGCTTTCTCGCCCGGCGCGCCCGACCAGACGGATGTCATTGCGGAAGCCAATCGGGATGGCTTGATGGGTTTCGGGATTGCGGCGCCAACCCGGGTTCTCTCCTCGCGGGTACGTTTGCTCTGGCCAGGGCGAACCAGCAAAATGACAGGGCAACTCCCTGGCGCGACGGGCAGTTCACCGCTGACAATCGCGAGATCGAATGAAGAAGCCCCGGTTGGCCACTCTGCCACTTCGCTCAGCGTTGCAACAGCGTGAACCTCTAAGCTCCAGTTCAGGAGTAACTGGCAAAGTATCTCGCGAACGCTTGTGTTGGGTTCGGCAATAAGTACTCTCCGTCCATGAAATTGGCGTGGAATTTGCGGATGCACATCTGGCTCGTGTTCCGCTTCCGTTTCCAATAGAACGACGAACTGGAAGGTGGACCCGGCCGAAAGCTCGCTTTCTACCCAGACTCTGCCTCCCATCAATTCGCAGAGCCGCCGGCTGATGGCAAGGCCAAGACCAGTACCGCCGAAGTTCCGGGTCGTCGAAGCGTCAACTTGACTGAACGTCTGGAAAAGCCGGCTCTGCGCTTCCGGTGCGATCCCGATTCCGGTGTCGCGCACTCGCACGTGCAACTCAGTTTGACTCCCGACGACGCGAGCAGAAGCGGAAACGATCACCTCGCCCTGCGACGTGAATTTCACGGCGTTGCCGATCAAATTCGTCAGGATCTGCCGCAAACGCGTGGCATCGCCCAGCAGGGTACGCGGAACTTCCGGATCGATGGAATAGGCAAGCTCGAGTCCCTTCTCCGCTGCTTTGATTGCGACAACGTCCATGCTCTCCTCAATGCAGCGGTCGAGGCGGAATGGCGCGCATTCCAGTTCCAGCTTGCCCGACTCAATCTTGGAGAAGTCCAGAACGTCGTTGATCACGCCGAGTAGCGCATCGCCGCTGTTCTTGACGATGCTGGCGTACTCGCGCGCCTCCTCGGAAAGCTCCATGTCCATGAGAAGGGTGGCCATTCCGATCACGCCGTTCAGGGGTGTGCGGATCTCGTGGCTCATGTTTGCGAGGAATTCGCTTTTGGCCTTGGTTCCCAATTCGGCAGCTTCCGTTGCCTCGCGCAATAACCGATTGGCGTTTTCGAGTTCCGCTGTGCGCTCCGTGACTTTGAGCTGCAGCTCCTGGGCTCGAAAACGAATCTGGCGAGATCGCAGCTGCGCCCCAGCCTGACCGCACAAGAACACGAAGAGGCCGCACAGCCCGTAGAACCACACCGTTCTGAAGAAGTGAGGACGCAAGTCGAAAGCAAACGAAGCCTCACTGCCCCACGTACCTTTGTAGCCCGCCTGGACGCGAAACGTATAGTGCCCCGCTGACAGATTGGTGTAAATGGCCGTGCGGCGAGATCCTGCATCCACCCAATCGTTGTCCAACCCTTCCAGCCGATACCGGAATTGCACGCTTTCGGGATAGAGGAATGCGGGAGACGTGAACGCTACGTGCAAACGTCCAGATCCTGGCCCCAGTTTTGGGCCGCCTTGCAGTGGGAACGGCTTGCCATCAAAAGACGCCAGCTCAATCCATACAGGAGCTTGACGGCGCTTTCTGAGCGCCTGTCTCGGATCAATCGTGGCGATACCAGAAGCGGTCGTGAACCAAAGCCGGCCATCGCGGCTTCGCATCGCCGAAGAACTGGTGCCGTAATTGGTTTCCCTGGATCGCAGCCCATCATTCGTGTCGTAGGCAAAGCTATGGATTACGCGCGCGCGCCCCGCCGCAACATCCTCGAGCTCACGCTTCGATACGCGGAAAATACCGTTGTCGCCGCCCATCCAGACATCCCCGAGTCCGTCTTCGAGAATTGTGCCCACGGTGGTATCGAACAGACCCTCATTCACCGTGTACGAAGTAACCCGGTTGCCTTCGATGCGGTTCAATCCACCCGATGCGGTTCCTACCCACGCGACGCCGGCGCCATCGACGTGAATTGCCATGACATGAGCATTGAGCAGTCCATTGTTCGCCGTGAAGCCAGTGAGCTTTCCGTTCTGCAGACGAGCCACGCCTTGGCCGTCCATCCCAATCCAGAGCGCTCCGTCAGGGGCCATTTCGAGTCCCACAACGTTGCCCGAATGCGTGACGTGTACGAACTTTCCATCTTTGAAATGAGCCAGGCCTGCCCCATGGCTGCCCACCCAGAGGCCACCCGCGCGATCATCCAAGATAGCGTTGACAGGTACATTCTTCGCCAGGTCATCGCGATAGATCGTTGCGCGGCCGGGATCGAGGCGTGCAAGCTGTCCATGGCCCAGCCCCGCCCACACAGTGCCGTCCTTCACTACTGTCACCGTGTGAACGGTCATCTGGGCTTTCGCATCGAGGTGCGCATACAGCTCCACTTTTCCGTTCGGAAACAGGTGGTCGATACCGAGGTTTGTGCCGATCCACATGCTCCCATCGGGCGCCTGCGCTACGTTCCAGATCGGGTCGGTGGACAGTCCTTCGGGCTTTCCAAAGACGGCGAATTCAGGATCGCGAAGTTGCAGCATGCCTGCTTCGACAAAGCCGATCCAGAGACTGCCATCCAAATCTTGGAAGAATGCGTTGGTCAGCGTATCCGCGGGAAGGCCATTCTTCTCGCCATAAAAATCGATTTTGCCGCCATGGACGCGCGCGATGCCTTGCCTTTCGAACCCGATCCAGAGATTACCGTCCCGATCCCAAAGCAATCGCCGGACATCGCTGCGCGGCAGGCCGGTAATTGGCTGTGAGACCACCCCGGCTTGGACGCGCACTACCCTGCCCTCGTACCCGCCAACCCACATCGAGCCGTCGGCGGCTGCGGCGAGACTGGTCACTGCCGTAGTCGCGAGCCCTTTCACCCGCTGCATTCGCGCGAGCGCCGGGTTCGAGCGTCGCCAGACCGTTTGGGGTACCCAGCCAAAGCACGCCATGTTTATCTTGCGCAATCGCCCGGACCGGACCGTTAGGAATTCCGCCGCCCACAGTAAATGGGGTGATATGCCCGTTTTGCAGGCGATCCAATCCCTGCTCGGTGCCAATCCAGAGCGTGCCATCGGGCGCCTCGAAAAGAGCGGCTACATTGTCATCCGACAAACCGTCGCGGCTGGTATACGCGTGCGCGCGTCCGTCCTTCAAATGGACGAGACCGCTGTCGGTTCCAATCCACAACCCTCCGTCCCGGCTGGCCTCGACGACTCGGACGTAGTTGGACGGAAGGCCGGGGCAATTACGCTCGTTGAAGGTCGTAAACTGCACGCCATCAAAGCGTGAGACGCCTTGCTCGGTGCCGGCCCAGATATAGCCGTCACGAGTCTGCGTGATCGTATTCACGGATGCTTGGGGCAGTCCTGAGTTGGCCGTCCACACACTCCGGACGTACTGCGAGATGGCCTTCTGTGAATCGAGCGGCCAAGCAAGCCGAGGCGCAGCCATCCATGCGATCAGGCAGAGGATGGCGTTTAAATAAAGGCCGCGGGGCAGCGGCAAAATGTACTCCTCCGCTCTTCTTATCGGACGAAAACGCGGTTTCGTTTAGATTGTGTGGCGGAGTCCTGGACGCGATAGGAGGACTCTGCATTTCCGGTGCGCACGGGCCAGAAGAATGGCTGATCTCTGTCGGCATTTTGGTGTTTCGCGCAAGACCAGATGCAAGTGGAGGAAACGATATGAGGTCGGCGGTCCTTCAGCGCTGGTCGACCTCAGCCGACGACCTCATAGCCATTCCCGTGCAATCACAGCCTTCCAACACTGGTTCAATGAAGACGGTCCGCATCAGGTCCTTCTCATGCAAACCCCTGCCTTGCTCTACGAT
Source organism: uncultured Acidobacteriaceae bacterium (assembly GCA_963795905.1). Classification (GTDB taxonomy): domain Bacteria; phylum Acidobacteriota; class Terriglobia; order Bryobacterales; family Bryobacteraceae; genus Bog-105. The sequence continues at coordinate 172,791 of CAWCJG010000013.1, forward strand.
CCGATCATCCGGCACCTCCCAGATGACCTTTCTGAGATTCGGTGCGACGAACGTCACATCGTGCATCCGGTACGCAAAAAGGACACGATCCGCTGGAAAAGCAGAGAGGTCTTCATCACAGAGGGGCTAAGGCGTGAGCGCATTGGCCCTCCTGACACAACTCGGGAAATCTCCTCCCGGTTCGTAAACGCTTCCGCACTACTCATTTCTAGACCGTCCCGTTTCCGGTTGCCGATA
>CAWCJG010000014.1:0-99649 GCA_963795905.1 uncultured Acidobacteriaceae bacterium
TGGCGGCGGGCCCATTACCGCCCAGGATGGTTTCTACTCCATGCCCGGCGAGGCCGCGCGCCAAGTCGAGTGAATACTGCCAAACGCCGCCGACCGCGTCGGCAGTCATCAAAACCTTCATGCCGTTCTACCGTGCATGCGTGATCTCGAGCTCAACCAACGGCTGCGGACGCTGCTCCTGGATGTCGCTAAAGCCCTGGAATTCCAAGCAAGTAACCTTCGTGTGCACGTTCCCACGCCGCGTCGTCCGCCGCCCCCCAGCGCGGGTATAATCAGGTGAACCTGGATAAGGAAAGAGCGGCACCGGTTTGTTCGACCAGACGCCGTGATTGTTCCAGGCGCTCGCGCCAGGTCCACTGCGTCCATGTCGTCCTCGGTAATCGGGATCAGGTTCGCCTGTACGAAAGGAACATGTTTCTTGGCGAAAATCAGCCGGCGGACGAGCTCCTCGGTGGACATGCGGCACTTCTTGTCGAGCGTGGGCGCCGCCCCTTCAGTGATGCTTTCGACGCCGGCCTCGATCGAGACGCAACCCCCAGGTCCCAACTCGCGCATCGCCTCCTCGTTCCAAAGGTCGATGCGGGTCTGCATGCCGATCTTAATCGCCGCTCGCGCAAGAGCTGCCAACAGCTGCCGATTCGGCAGGAAAATCTCGTCGATGAAATAGACATACTCGACGCCTTGCGCAATCAGGCCGTCAAGCTCAGCGAGGATGATCGATAGCGGACGCTTACGGTAGTTATACCGGAAATTGTCCTTCGCGCAGAAGGTGCAGTGATAAGGACATCCACGAGAAGCCTCCATCTCCGCTCCCGGACCGGCTCCGGGCGCGTCGAAGCGGTGATGGTGATGACTGTGGCGCAAGACACTCGTATCGGGCCAGGGCAGTGCCGGCAGGCTCTCCATGTTCGATGATTGTGCGGACCGCGGGCGACGACCGACTCGCGGTCAAACCGGGCGATGGATTTCGCCTGCTGCCAGGGATCGGCGAGCTGCGGCAAAAGGTCCTCGCACTCCCCAGCACCGCCACATCCGCAACCGGTTTTCGCAGCAGAGTGGCGAGGCGTTGTCGAGGCATGCGGCCCCACCATGACCAGCTTGCCGGCAAACGGCCGCAGTGCATCACAGAGCATTGAGGGATGCGCAATTCCGGCGGAGCGCAACGCCAGAAAAGGTAACTCGGCGCGGAAGTGACACGGTGAAGTCGGGCCGGAAGCCTGGATGAGCTGACTTCATCTGTCGTGGGACACGCCATCCAGTTGCCCATCGAGCAGCAACACTTCATGGCCGGCCCTTTCGAGCAATGCCTTGGAGTAGCCGAACTCAAGCGGCAAATGAGGTTCCCGGCAGCCAAAGTAAATGCTGCCTTCGAAGTTCCAAGGTGGATTAATCAGGGCGAACCGCATCAAGCCACCTGTACCGCCGGGCGTTCCACCAGGGACGGCCGGCTCTGGTAAAAGTCGAACAGCCACTTCGGCCGGCCGCGATGTTCACCATCGGCTGCCACCCGAGCATGTCGCGAATTTTGAAGTGTCCGCCACGAACCAGCGCTGGTCTGCCAGTCGCTCGGCCCCCACTCGGTTGCTACCGGAGAGCCGGTCAACCGGCCGATTTCCTGTAACAGATCGAGCAGGCTTGTTGCATTTTTCGGGCCTCCGCCGATGTTGAACGCCTGACCCGCAGCGAGCTTCATGTTGGCATGCGCCAAGCGCATTGCAACGACGAGGTCCTCCACAAACAGCAGATCGCGGACCTGTTTGCCGTCTCCGTAGATCGTGATCGGCTCGCGCTTCATAGCCTGACGCAGGAAATGCGCGACCCAGCCCTGGTCTTCCGAACCGAGTTGATAGGTGCCGTAAATACAGCTCATCCGGAACACGCATGTCTTCAGTCCGAACGAATGCGCATAATCCAGCACGTATTGGTCGGCGCTGCCCTTCGAACAGCCATAGGGCGACAGGAATTGGAGCGGCTGGGCTTCGCTGATGCCGACCGCGCCAAAGTTTCGTCCACCGGCTCGTGCCGCTGCCAGCGTTCGTGGATACTGACCGAGGCCAGCTTGCCATAAACTTTGTTCGTCGAGGTAAACAGCGACGAAGCCGGAGTGCCGGTTTCGCGCATGGCTTCAGCACGTTCAGAGTACCCGTCAGGTTCGTGCCCATATCGCCCATCGGGTCGTCGAGGCTGGTGGTCGGCAACCTGAGCGGCCAAATGGTAAATGACATTTGCGCTCTCGACCGCGCGCAGGACTTGCCGGCGATCACGCACATCAGCGTGTGTAAACTTCACGACTCCCGGATAACGCTCCCGGAGTTCCTCCACGTTTTTTTGACGGCGGAGCGTGCAAGATTGTCGAAAATATGCACCCGGCGGTTCTGCTCCAGGTAACTGAGCGCGACGTTCGTGCCGATAAAACCCGCGCCTCCGGTGATCAGCGCGTACTGCTCTCCTCGTTCGGAGTCTCCTCTAACCCACATGGCTAGACCACCAATCCCCGCGCCGTGAGTTGCGCGCGCATTTCGTTGAAGCGATCCGGAGCCGTCTGCTGCTCCAGCCATTCAGCCAAATCGAGCATTCCTTCCTCAAGCCCGACCATCGGCTTTAGCCAAGTACGTAACGGGCGGCAGTGATATCGGGGAAACAATGCCGGATGTCCCCGACGCGATACTTGGCCGTGATCTCGGGTTCAATTTTCGAACCGAGCACTGTGCCGAGTTTCTGTGCAACCTCCTGAACCGTAACCGTCTGTCCGCTTCCGATATTAAAGACCTGGTCTTTTGCACCACTTATTCGAGCGCAAGCCGACATGCGCGGGCAATGTCGTAGACACTCACAAAGTCGCGCAGTTGCATCCCGTCTTCAAAGATGATTGGCCGCTGCCGGTTCAACAGCCGGGAGGCGAAGATGGCCAGCACTCCGGTGTATGGGTTCGAAAGCGCCTGGTATGGCCCATAGACATTGAAAAAGCGCAGAGCCACGGTCGGAATGCCATAGGCGCGTCCGACCATCAGGCACATCTGCTCCTGGTCGAATTTGGACAAGGCGTACACTGAGGCAAGCGAAGGCTGCTTTGTCTCAGGTGTGGGAACCGGCGTCAGCGGACGGCCGTTACGCATCCGCATCTCCCAATCGTGCGCCTTCAGTTGCTCGTGGCTACGCGCAGCGGTCGCGACGGGATTGCCATCAGGATCGACGTAGAGTCCTTCTCCGTACACACTCATGCTCGATGCGACGACGAGCTTGCTGATGCGGCTCTTGACCAGATGCTCCAGCAATCGGGCGGTGCCGAGATTGTTCACACTTGTGTACTCGGCAATTTGATACATGCTCTGGCCCACGCCGACCAGGGCTACGAAGTGGTAGACGGCGTCCACTCCGGCCAGTGCCTCCTCCAACACTTCCGGATTGCGAATGTCGCCTCGGATTAACTCCACATCTCGCGATAGATAGCTGGGGCGCTTTGCGTCCTCGCCATGAACTTGTGGAACAAGCGTGTCCAGAACGCGGACGTTATAACCACTTCGTAACAACTCGGTGGCGACATGCGATCCAATGAATCCAGCGCCGCCGGTAATGAGAACGGTTCCCTTCATCCGTTTGTCCTTTGACCTTGAAGTCTAAAGCCTTTCTCTTGGAGCAAAAAGGCATCAGGAACAGCGACATTTAGCGGCACTGAGGTACTGCGGCTCGGTAAATGACTCCTCACTCAGCACTTACGCGCCAAGCACACCCTTTTGTCAAAAGTGAGAAGCTTTGTACCTAGCCTCCGTTACTAAATACCTTCGCAAGGTAAGTAGCTGAGCCGTAATTTTGCTAGTCCGCGTAGCGTCTGACCATCTCCGCGCAAAACTCCGCATACTCTGAGGGATTTTTCGGGGGGCTTGTGTGGTGGGGGCGAATGCCCCGGTGTTCCGGCGTAAAGCAGAACGTCGCGGTAACTTCAAAAGGTTCAAGCAATCGCATCTGATAATCGAACCACTTGGCTGCGTTCGGACGCTCGTAATCCGCCCAGCTCAAGCCGGTGCGCAACTTCTTGACGCCGAGATCGCGTAGAGCCTGCACCCCTTTTTCCAGACGATGATCTTCAAAGTGAAACCACTGGCAGATACCAAGGTTGGGCGTGAAGTTTGAGAAATGGCGCGCAGCCAATTTGGGCTCGCCGTCCTCGCGAAAGAGGCCCATGTAGAAGTGTCTGTAATACGATGAGCCTTCGCTCTCGCGATGACGCGTCGTGGCAGGCCATGCCCGGGGGAGGTCAAGAAGACTGTACCAGTAAATATGGTCGAGCATTGGGCAGAGCAACTCGGCTGTTTTCTTCAGACCGAATTCCTGTACTTCTTCGGCGCCGAAAGAGGACACGCCGACCTCCGACACCCATAACGGGCGGGGCGTCGTTTTACGAATCTCAGCGACCTTGTCGGGCCATTCATGAATAGTCCAATGGTTCCAGTCGAGTGGAAATCCGTGAATCGCGACGACATCGACGGCGTCGAGGGCGCCGAGCCGCTGCATACGCTCGAGAAATGCGGGATCGATGGGCGACATCCCGCCGAGAACGCGCGTCAATTCTGGTTTTTCTGCTTTGACGGCGGCTCCTGCCAGCCGGACCATCTCCGCAAAATTGGACCAGTCGGGGTCGATTTCAAAGTCCCAATGGGACATGTTATTTGGCTCATTCCACAGCATTACTGCTTCGATCATGAGTCTCCTGTGTGAAGTTGGTTACGGCAACGGATGAAGATAGGCTTGTTCGTCGACACGACAGAGGAAGACCTCCGGTTCCGGGATTTGCTCGATTCGGAAACCGGCGCTACGAAGCAGCGCTTCGGCGCAGGCGCGGTTGGGAGCCCACCAGTTCGTCGGATCGCCGGTGTAGCTGTGCTCGATAAAGTGCATCTTCGGATACCCCGGGTAGTCGAAAATCGCGACCTCTGAAAATGGATAGTCGGACGCAACCGGAGTGACGCTGCGGCTGCCGCGCAGCATGGATTGAAACACGAGCCAATCCTTGGCTACATGCTGGCGGATGATATCCAGCGCAAGAAGCGGATGGCGCAGGTGGTAGAAGACTCCCATGAAGAGCACGAGATCGAAGCGCTCGCGCAAGTTTGGGAGTTCGTATACAGAGAGCTGTTCGAATCGGATATCCAGTCCCAGTACTTCAGCCGCGAAGCGCGCTTGACGCAGATAATCGGGATCGTGATCCACCCCGAGCACCGTAGCGGCGCCGCGGCGCTTCATCTCGATTGAGTAGAAGCCGCCGTTACAGCCGATATCCAAAACGCTCTTGCCCTCCAGATTGGCAGGCAGCGCATGTTCGAAGTTGCGCCACTTGAACGCGGGATAATCACCAAGGAAATGATCCGGCGCAGTTTTTACTCCGTGCAGGTCTAAATTGTGGAACCACGGTCCCAGGTCGCTTACTCGCTTTTCGATCTCGTCGTGTGTGAGGCTTAGCGCCACAGTTTCCCTCTAAAATCAATGACTCGAATTCTACTAATTCGTCACGCCGCAACCGACGGAATGGCGCGGACGCTTTGCGGACGGACCAGCGGCATTGGACTAAATGAAATCGGGCGAAAGCAGGCAGAGACTACGGCCGGGGCGCTGGCTGGCCGAACGCTTTCAGCGATTTACTCAAGCCCTTTAGAACGCGCTCTCGAAACTGCGCAGATCATTGCGGCGCCGCATGGAATGACGCCGCTGATTGAAGATCGTTTCACAGAATTAGATTTTGGCCAATGGACGGGCAAGACGTTCGAGGAACTCGAATTAGAGCCACGCTGGAGAGAATATAATCGCGCGCGCTCCAGCGTGACGCCTCCGGGAGGAGAATCGCCACTCCAAGCGCTGTCGCGCAGCCACGCTGCTATCTTCGAGCATGCGGCGCAATTCTCCGGCGGAGAATTTGCAGTTGTAACGCACGCTGATGTAATCCGCTCGCTGCTGACGAGTCTCTTAAGTATGAAGCTTGACGACCTGCTTCGCTTCGACATCGCGCCAGCGTCGGTCAGCGAGCTCACGATTGGAGGCGCGTACCCAATCATCCACTCGTTGAGTACACTGTATGCCGTTGAGCGTTGATATCGAGCTGACGAACAAAAACGAGCTATTTGGCCAGCTTATTTCTGAGCTGCAGGACGCCGTTGTTGTTCTTGTGAGCAAAGATGGGCGTTTCGCGAGTTGGCATCCGGCGGTCCAAACTCATTTCGGCTACTCGGCGGAGCAATTCGTTGGGCAGCCGGTGGATCTGCTTTTACCCGAACGGGAACGTGGCAAAGGGGTAGGCGGGCGCGAACTGGCGACCGCCGCCGAAACCGGCCGGGTGACAGAGACGCGCGTTTTACAGTCGCGAGATGGATCGGAGATTCTGGCGGAAGGAGTGACGCTGCCTCTGCGAGACAGCGGTGGCGTAGTTCTCGCGTTCGGCAAAGTAATCCACAACGTCACAGAAAACAAAATGATCGAGGAAAACCTGCGGGCTCTGGCGCGCGCACTCGATCAGACGACCGTGATGGTCCGCCAACTGGACGGAACGATCGAGCATTGGACGGCCGGCTGCGAACGCCTGTATGGATGGACGGCAGAGCAGGCGGTCGGCAGAGTGGCGCATGAACTCCTGCAGACCGTTTTCCCCGGAGCGCTCGACCAAATCAATGATCAGTTGCGCGTGGCGGGCGCCTGGAAAGGCGAACTGAAACAGTTCCGCAAGGATGGATCCTGCCTCTATGTCTCGACGTATTGGATGCTGCTGGCGGATGCGGACGGCGGCCCGCTGGCGGTGATTGAAACGCAATCCGATATCACATCACGCGTGGAAATTCAGCAGGAATTGGAAGGGGTGAACCAGCGCCTGAAGCGAATGGCGCTCGAGCTTGAGCGCTCCAATCAAGACCTGGAAGAATTTGCAAGAATTGCCTCACATGATCTAAGCGCTCCCATCACCAGCACGCGATGGCTGGTGGACCTGCTCGCGTCGCGGCACAGCAAACAACTGGATGAGGCGGGGCAGCAAATACTCAGCCAGGTCTCGCAGGGGCTCAACCGTATGTCCGATCTGGTAGATGCGGTACTGACCCACGCCCGGGTCGGGACCACGTCGATCGGATCGGTCGATCCCGTTTCCTCCGAAGAAGCGTTGGCCGACTCCATCCAGAATCTGCAGCGGCACATTACACTGAGCGGCGCTAGCGTGACGCATGGAGCGTTGCCAGCAGTGCAAATCGAGAAGCAAGCACTGAGCCAGTTGTTCCAGAACCTGCTCTCGAATTCAATCAAGTACCGCCGGCCGGACGCGCCGCCGCGCATTGACGTGCAGACGCGGCCGCGGGACGGGATGTGGCAGTTCGCTGTAGCCGACAACGGGATCGGGATTGAGCCCGAGTGGCACGAGCGAATTTTTCAACCGATGCAGCGCCGACACGGTCTCAATGTCGCGGGCAGCGGCATTGGTCTTGCAACCTGCAAGAAGATCGTCACCCGGGCGGGCGGCCGAATCTGGGTGGAATCAGCTCCGGGACAAGGCGCGACATTTTTCTTTACGCTGCCCGGGCCGATACCTGGATGAGTTCTTCTCGCAGTTGCCGGACGACCGAGGCCCAATCGCCCGGCCGCGGTTGGCGAAATAAACGCATCGTTGGATACCAGGGGGAATCGGCGCGGTCGAGCATCCAACGCCAGTCCGCTTCGAACGGAAGCAGTGTCCAGACAGGGACGCCTAGCGCTCCAGCCAGATGCGCCGTCATCGTGTCGACGGTGATCAGCAGATCGAGAGCAAGCATATTTGAGGCGGTTTTCAGCGGACGGCTTTCCGGGCCCTCCAGGCTTCGAACATCCGTTCGGTAAGCAGCGAGTTGCGCCCGTTCTTCTCCGGCTTGCAGGCTGAAGAACTCGCACCGCGGCGTGTCGAATAATGCACTCATTAAGTTGAGCGGAATGGAACGCGATGGGTTGTATGCGCCCGCCGTCCACACGAATCCGACGTGTAGTGTCCGGCTCGATAACGCGAGATTTGCCCGGGGCGCGCTGATGTAGGGGATGTTTTGCGGAATGGACGCGCAGCTTGTGCGGAAGATGCGCGGCAACTCCACGATCTCGACTTGCGCATCCCATGGGGGCTCCGGTTCGGACCAGGTAGTAACGTGATCTGCCACGCATGAAAAGGCCAGGAGCTCTTTAAGTCCAGGCTGGGCCTCAAGGATGACCTGGGCTGCGCGCTCGCGAAGAAGTGGAAGATAACGCACATACTGTAGGGTGTCCCCCAGGCCGTGCAGACAGCGCACCATGACACGGCGGCCGTCCAGCGGCTCGCCAGTCCAAAAGCGGTTCGGGTCCGGCTTGCCCCGGCCCTCGATCCTATCGCTTTCGCGCCAGGCGGAGCTGTAATCCCCGAGCAGCATGAAGCACACCCAGCGCGCCCCGGCGCACGCGTCGGCATCGGATCCTAAACCCTCGGCAGTGTGATAGGCTTCAATCGCGCGAGGGATTTGCCGCAGCCGAAGCAATTCTTCGGCAGCAGCGAAAACGGCGGTTGCGTCAGTCACAATTTTGTTGCTGCCAGCGTCCAGTATCTGTATTTCTGCGGTATGAAGTGAAGCCGGTTCCGGCATCCACAGTATGACGATATGAACGTGACGGATGATACGGTTGAAGCGCGTAATATCCTTGAGGAGTCAGGCATGTCAGAACAGGCCGAAGCTAAACCCAAACTACTTTTCCTGGATGATCACCGGGTCATCCTAGACGGGCTTGCCATGCTCACCGGATCCGAGTATGAGGTCCGGGCTGTCGACACGATAACCGACTTCGAGACGTGCATGGCCGATTTCAAGCCCGACCTTGCCTTCATCGACGTGCAATTGCCGGATCGCGACGGCTTCGATGTGGCGCGCTCGGTTCTGGCGCGAAACCCGCAGCAGAAGATTGCCTTCCTGTCGGCACATCTGGATCCGCGGATGCTTCGGCGAGCGCAGGAATTGGGGGCAGTCGGCTACCTGTCGAAGAAGACCTCGGGCGACGAACTACTCGCCGCCACGCGCACGATGCTGGAAGGCGGAACCTACATTCCGCATCACGCGGATGGCGAATCCAGCGAGGTTCCGTTGACAGAGCGCCAGAAGCAGGTGCTGCGACTCATTGCAATGGGTTATTCGGCGAAGGATATCGCGAACGAGTTAAATATTTCAGTGCGCACGGCTGAATTCCATCGTGCAGAAATCATGGAGCGATTGAAGCTGCATTCCACCGCTCTTATGACCCGTTACGCGATTGCGCACGGGATCGCATAGCGCGAAGGGGCGCTGCGGCATCGCGGGATAATAGTCCGGACGGCATGAACCTGTTCGCCCGATATGGCTGGCTGCTCGCGTGCGTCGTGCTCGCGCTGCTCGGCACGGGGTTGCTGCTTACAAATCTCCCCTTTTCGGACGAAGGTTTTTACGGCGTACCGGCGTACTTTCTTGCGACGCAGGGCATCCTGAAAAATCCCATTATGGAGACCGCGGGCGTCCCGACCATGACGGGCATCCACACGATTCTGTACTGGATGGCGCCCGGAGCCATGGTGCTGCAGGCTGCGGCGTTCAAGGTGTTCGGCTTTCATGTCTTCGTCCAGCGGGCCTTGTCGCTGATCGCGGCAATTGGCACGCTGCTGTTGTGGTGGCAAATATTGCGGCGGGTATTTGACCGGAATGTGGCGGGCCTCGCTTGCCTGCTGTTGTCCGTGGACTATGTATTTACGTCGCTCGCGACACGCGGACGGGCGGATATGCTCAGTCTATTCTTCTCGTCGGCGGGGCTGGCCGGGTATTTGATCTTGCGCGAGCGATCCATGGTGCGGGCGCTGCTGCTTGCGAACGCCTGTTGCGCGGTAAGCGGACTGATCCATCCGAATGGGGGCATCGCGGGCGTGTTATCGCTCGCCGTGACGGTTTTGTACTTTGACCGGGAGCGCGTGAGCGTGAAATCGGTCGTTGCGGCGATTATTCCTTATCTCGTATTTGGAGCGGCGTGGGGTTTGTGGATCGAACGCGCCCCGGCGTATTTCGCGGCGCAGTTCCTAGGCAACGCGCACAATCGCGTTCCGCACGGAGTCATAGACATGGTTCGGGGCGAGGTGGGACGATACGTGCTGGCCTTTGGCGCGCAGGGCGGCGGCGCAGCGGCACACGCGCGAGCGATCATTCCGCTGGCCTATCTGGTCGCTGTGATCGGGTGTTTCGTGCTGCGGTCCCATGTGCCGCGCTTGCACTGGCTGCTGCTCTTGGCTCTGGTCCAGGCGCTCGCGTTGTTGTTTATCGAGGGGTCGAAGCAGGGCTGGTACCTGGTGTATTCCATGCCCGTGCTCGACGCGCTGCTTGCGATCTGGCTGCTGCAACTGCTGTCGCGCCGGACGGTGGCGAGCCTCGGAGTAGCGGCTGCTCATGTGCTGGTCATTCTGGCGGTGGCCGCCGGGTTATCGGGACTGGTGATCAGGCGACACTATCAGCGCGAATATGTGCCCGCCGTTGCGTTTTTGAATTCACACGTATCGCCTGGACAATCTGTGTTCGGACGGGCCGAGTTGTTCTTCGGCATGCGATGCAAGACTTGCCTGATTGACGACGAGCACCTCGGCATGGCTTCGGGACGGGCCGCCGACTGGCTGGTGGTCGATCCCGATTACGCGGCGAATTTCGACCAGGACAAGACATCAAACCCGGCGGCATACGCTTTTATCGAACGCCGCCTGGGCACCGAATACGAACAACGGTTTGAGGATGGCGCTTTTGACGTGCGCCTACGGACCACGCCCGCTGTGATGACTCGATTGCGCTGACGGTCAGGGTTTTTCGTACTCCTCGATGCAAGCCTTCCATTCGACTGGCCAGTTTATGCGGTCGCGATAGAGTGCGCTGAGCCCGGCCGCTACGTCCGGATCGTTACCCGTGAACGCTTCGATCAATTGTTTGCGTTTTGCTTCGAGCGCGGCGGCTTTCTCACCACCGGAATCGCTCTCGTGTTGCAAGGCCGCGACTTCGCGGTAATAGTTCTTCCATTCCCGCGAGATCTCCGATTGCATCTCCAGGGTGAAGGATTTGGCTCGTTCCGCGAGTTTGGCCTGCGCCTCGGGTGAGTAATATTGCAGCATCCAATTTGAATCGTTTTGCATGTTCATCACTTGTGTGAGCCGCCCCAGCAGAGTTGTCGTGGGCTCACCGTGCTGCGCTGCCGTACGCAGTTCGCGAATAGCCGCAATCGCGCGGTCGATGAGCCGGCGCTTCTCAAGAAGCGCGCTCTCCTGCCGGTCCAGTTCATCGGGAAGGGAACTGGCGTCTTTGAGAACGCGCCGAATGTCTTCGAGACGGACGCCGAGCGATTTCAATGCAACGATCTGCTCGACGCGTTCGAGATCCTCGAGGCTATATAGGCGATAACCGGACGCAGTATGGCGGCGCGGCTTGAGCAGCCCGAGACGGCCGTAGTGACGCAAGGCCCGAGCCGTTACCCCTACCAACGTGGCGAATTCTCTTGTCCGATACCAGCGTGGCGGCGTGGTGTTCTCCTTTCTTACTCATGGTGAACCCTGACGCTGCGTCAGGGTCAAGCGGAAAACGTGAAAAGCATGAATCGGGATTGCAACCAGACCGGAGCGCGCATATACTTCCTAGGCGATCCATTCCGTTACTGTGATCGCTTAAGCGATTCAGCGCCTGACTGAAATCGCTAAAGCGATTCAGCGCCGGACCGCGAATCGCCAAAGAAGGAGTCTATGCCAAAGAAGAAGCACCCGTCCCACCCGCCGGTCGAGCCACCATCGCCGAATAACGATCAACCACATCCGACGCAAGGTCCGCAGTTCGGCGAAACTACGCCGACACCCGATCCGAGCAAATTCACTGTTAAGCACGGATCGGACACGCAGGCGTACCAGATTCTGGACAGCGAGAAGGGTACTCTGAAGCCGCGGCCGTTTCCGGTGGTTGCCGATACCGCGGAACCGGTTGTGAAACTGGCGGACAGCCTGGGCGCGAGCGGGGCAGACATCGTCCAGCAGATTCAAAAGGCAGGGCAGATCGTTTTTCATTCTCTTGGGGACACCGGAAATACGAAAGGTCCGCACGATGAGGAGTTGGTGGCCGACAAGATGGTCGCCGATTATGACGATCGCGATCCGCGGCAGGTACCGTCGTTCCTGTATCACCTGGGCGATGTTGTGTACAGCTTTGGTGAAGCGCAATATTATTACGACCAGTTTTACGATCCCTATCGCGATTACCCGGCGCCGATTTTTGCGATCGCGGGCAATCACGACGGCATGGTTTCGCCGCTGACGTCGACGCCTACGCTACAGGCCTTTCTCGAAAACTTCTGTACGGCGGGACAGCCGCCGCATCGCGCTCCGGAAGCAGGCGGCCTGGTGCGCACGGCCCAGATTCAGCCGGGCGTGTACTTCACGCTGGAAGCTCCGTTTGTGCGCATTCTTGGACTCTACAGCAATTGCCTGGAAGACCCGGGAGTGATTTCTTCACAGGGCGGAACGTATCCGTATCTGGGGGACGCGCAGCTTACGTTTTTGACGGCGGCTCTCAAGCGCACGAAAGACGAGAAGTTCGCAGGCGCTGTGATCATCGCGCTGCATCATCCGCCGTATGTCGCGCAGATCAATGACGGCGACAACGCGGGACGGCATGGTTGCAGCCCGCGAGTTCTGGAGGATATCGATCACTGCTGCACGACGGCAGGCGTCTGGCCGCATGCGGTGCTCTCCGGACACGCGCACAATTACCAACGGTTCACACGGGATTTTCAGGACCGGGAGACGCCGTTCATTGTGGCGGGTAATGGCGGGCACGCGGTCACTAAGCTGAGCAAGAAAGGCGAATCGGCGATCCGCGTTCCGGTGGTGCAGCAGGCGCTCTCCGATGGCGAGGACTCAGTTACCTTTGAGAGCTACGACGATCAGAATTTTGGCTATCTGCGCATCATTGCCGATCCTCAGCAGTTGCGGATTGAATATCATCCGTCTTCGGATGGCGCTGGCTCTAAGACACCAGACGATTTCGTCACGGTCGATTTGGCGAGCCGTAAATTAACCCATTTCAAGCCGGTGACGAAAACTCATCCAAGCCACGCGACGCGCGAAATGATCGTCTGATTTCTGCATTCGAAAAGCGATATAGCCGCCGATGAACGCGACTGAACGCCGATCCGAATTGCCGGGCTCATCCGGAACGGAGTATGTTATAGGAACGCATGTATGTAGGGCGACGGACCGTCTTGAAAGCTGGGCTCGCCTGCGCCGGACTTCGCATCCTGCGCGGGTCGCCCGGGCTGGTCGCAAGCTGGTCAACACAGGCGCCTCCGATTCATCCGTCAGACAGGAGCAAGTGGAACAACGGTCGTTTTGTTAGTTGCACAGATGGTGACGCGTTCAAGGTTCCATTTACTATCAGCGGCACGGATGACATAAAAGACGTTCACTACATGTTCTCGATGGAAAACGCGGGAAGGCTTGGCGTGAACGACTTCGATTACGACAAGCGGGGCGAACTGGTCTTCTGCGGCGGTTACGAATCGGCGAAGCGAGATGTCAACGGATTTCTCGGGATCAAGCCTGAGGGCAGCGAAACGCCAGCCACTTTGATTCCTACGTTCCCATACTGCCCTTTGGGCCTGGCTGTAGCGCCGGATGGAACAATTTGGACAACCGGGTATGAGGTTTTGGGTGACGGCACGCCGCCCGCTCACATTAATTTGAAAGCAGATGCGATCCGGCAATTTGACCGGTCCGGGCGTTTGCTGGCGTCCACCATGCCATGGGAGCAGCTCCCGATGAACATGCACGTCGGACGGCCGCTCCTGAAAGTGAGTACGAGCACGTTCGCGTGGTATTCACCTGGCCCCCACCAGCCAGTTTTGTTCGAAATGTCCACGGAGAACCTCAAAGTTCGAAAGTACTGGCCGGGGGTGGAAGGTCGCGAGGACCGATTAGGCTTTACTCTTCTCGAGTCCCATCAGGCGTTTCTCACCCTCGGCCGCCAACTGTTTAGTCTCGATCGGGATGCGAGCAAATGGGTGAATGTTCCGCTGAAGCTTGGAGATGAGAAAGGCGGCGTGCTGAAAGGCGACGAGGGTGGCGTTCTCGTGTTCCAAGCCGGCTTTTACTTGTATTTCGTGGATCCCTTGCAGATACAGGACAGTGACTCTGAAGCGTCGTGAGTTACTAAAGTCGGGGCTTGCACTGGGTGGCGCTCGTCTGCTGCGCGGCGGGACTGCCCTGGTCGCGAACTGGTCAACTGCTGCTCCTGCGATTGAGCCCTCAGATCCGAGTAAATGGCACAATGGGCGCTTGATCAGCTACGGTCTGGGTGCATCGGCGAAAGCGCCGTTTACGATCAGCGGCACAGATGACGTTAAGGACGTTCACTACACGTTCTGGCTCGAAGAAGCCGGCAGAATCGATATCCTCGGATTCGACTACAGTAAGCACGGCGAGATTGTCTTCTGCGGCGAGTACGAATCCGGTGAGAATCCATACAATCGATTCATCGCGGTCAAACCGGCTGGTCAGAAGCCTGCTACGGTTGTTCCCACCCACTTATACAGTGCCAAGCAGATCGCGGTTGCGCCGGATGGAACGATTTGGACCATCGGGGTCGAAGTCCTTGATGACGATGGCCTGGAAGTGAACAACAAAGCGAACATCATTCGGCAATTTGACCGCTCGGGCCGGCCGCTTGCTTCCACACTGCGATACGAAGAATGCCCGATGCTTTTCAGCCCCTTAATGAGCGTGACGACAAATACGGTCGCCGTGTGCTCGCCCGGGTTCGGCAACGGGCACTATCTCGAGATCGCAACGGGAGACCTCAAGGTACGCAAGTTTTGGCCCGGAGCGAAACAGCGCGTCATCACCGGTTTCACGTTGCTCGAATCGCACCAAGCGTTCCTCACGACCGAGGACAAACCCTACACCCACCTGCTGGACCGACGCGCCGGGAAGTGGGTTGCCGTTGAATTGAAGCTTGCTGACCAGCAAGAACGCGCCAAGCTCAAAGGTAACGAGGGTGGTGTGCTCGTCTTCCTTGCAGGCGATAACTTGTACTTCGTCGATCCATTACAGCAGCAATCGCTATAGAGGAAGCTGGCTCGATCCCATCAGGAATTTGTCGATGTGGTGGGCTGCCGCCTGGCGGCCTTCTGCGATCGCCCACACTACCAGGGACTGGCCCGGAGGGTGATATAGCCGCCGATGAACGCGACTGAACGCCGATCCGACTTTACACTGAGCGGTTGGGCACGAAATGACAATTGTTGATAGAATTCACGCGGGAGGCGGCGAAACCAAATATGCTCCGGGGAGTTCTCGCCAAGGCCACTTTATGTGCTTTGCTGTCCAGTGCGGTCTTTCTCGGGGCGGCTCTGCCACGGCACGCCTTCATACCGTGGATTCAATATCCGACGAGTGGCACGGCAGTCACATTTAACATCACGGTTTTCAACTGGGATGTGCAGGAAACCGCCGCCGTAATTCATCTGGCGAGTTTCGTTCCAACGGCCACTTACCCAACCTCGCTGAGCGTAGCTGTCAATCCATCGGGCAAGTACGCGTACGCCCTGTTGGGGCCTGGACCGAACTCTCCCACCACTCTGTACGTGATTGCCACGGATACGAACCAGATCGTGAAGACGGTTCCGCTCAACCTCATCACATCCCCGGCGGGATACACCGCCGACATCAATGTCTCAGCGCTCGCTGTAAGCAACGACGGTCTGACCATCTGGATTGTCGATGGGGTGGGCAATCAGGTCGTGGCTCTCTGCGCCCTTACTTATCAGGTGTTACAAACCATCGCGATCGAATCGCCGCAGCAAGTCGTGTTCTCTCCCGACGGCAAATCGGCGTACGTTTTCTCCATCGGCACTCCGCAGTATTGCTGCGACCCGGTCACAGATATAAACGTCTTTTCAACCAGCACCCGAAAGCTGACTGCGAGCGCCAACACGTACGGCAGGTTCGACAGTGCCACCTTCTCGCCCGATGGATCACATCTCTATTTCGGTTTCGGAAGCTTAGGAACCGATCAGAGGTATGGGATCACGGTGCTGGGTACGAAGCCACTTCAACAGGCTGGTTTTGTGAACGTGAACGTCGCCGAACACGGATTTGTGACGAGTCTCGCGGTAACGCCCGACGGCAAGGATCTCTATTCGCTGGTCACGGATGCGGATTCTAACGACTCTTATCTCGCCGTATCTTCGACGGCCGACAATACAGTGTTAAGTTTGGACCATGTCGCTTTCGACCCCCCTCTGTTCTATGTTGGGTTCACGCCCGATGGCGCCGATATCTTTCTCGTCGGTAACGACATCGAAATTGCGCCAACAGCGACGCGAGTGATTTCGAAGCAGATTCCGTTTACGACTTCGGCATTCGCGTTTGCACAGGGGCTTGCGTTCCTGCCGCTGAAGTAATGCGCTGCAGGGCTAGAGTGCGTTAAGCGCCCGGATAATAGGGCAACATGGCGATCAAACCAGCGATCACGGAGGACGTGCGATCCACTACAGTAGTCGCTATAGAGGAAGCTGGCTCGATCCCATCAGGAATTTATCGATGTGGTGCGCTGCCTGGCGGCCTTCTGCGATCGCCCAGACTACCAGGGACTGGCCGCGGCGCGAATCGCCAGCGGTGAACACTCCCGGGACGGACGTCATGAATGTGTCATCCGCGTGAATGTTGCTGCGCTTGTCCTTGGCGAACGGTAGCTGTTCGAGCAAGCCATTCTGCACCGGACCCGAGAAGCCGATAGCAATCAGCACCAGGTCGGCCTCGAGATAGAACTCGCTGTGCGGGACACGTTCCAGAGCGGGTTTGGGTCCCACGCGGACGCAATGCAGACGCTGCACTTGACCGTTTTCATCGCCGCTGAAATGCGTCGTAAGAACGCTCCACTCGCGGAAGCCCCCTTCTTCATGCGCCGCTTCCATGCGGAGCTGCAACGGCCACAGCGGCCATGGCGTCGATTCGTGACGCTGCGATGGAGGCATCGGGTGAATCTGCAGTTGATGGACCGACAGCGCCTTCTGCCGGTGCGCCGTGCCGAGACAGTCGGCGCCCGTATCGCCGCCGCCGAGAATGATAACGCGCTTGCCGGTCGCGAGGATTTCTTCCTCGGGCGAGACGCGAACGCCCGCCGTGCGCCGGTTCTGTTGAACCAGGTAATCCATCGCGTAGTGAATGCCCTTCAACTCGCGTCCCGGGATGTCCACGTTGCGAGGCTGTTCCGCGCCTACGGCAAGCAATACCGCGTCGAAGTCGTTGACGAGTTGATGGGCCGTGAGGTCAACGCCTACGTGGACGCCCGTTTGGAATTCGACGCCTTCCGCTTTAAGCTGATCGAGCCTGCGGTCAACCACCCACTTTTCCATCTTGAAATCAGGAATGCCGTAGGTGAGCAGGCCGCCAATGCGATCCGTCTTTTCGAGCACGACCACTTTGTGACCGGCGCGATTCAGTTGCTGCGCCGCGGCGAGTCCGGCAGGTCCCGATCCGACGATGCCGACCGACTTGCCCGTGCGACGGCGCGGCAACTCTGGGGTAACCCAGCCCTCGGCGAACGCGCGATCGATAATGTTTTGCTCGACGAGCTTGATCGCGACCGGATTGTCATTGATTCCCAGCACGCAAGCAGCTTCGCACGGAGCCGGGCAGATGCGGCCGGTGAACTCGGGGAAATTGTTGGTTGCGTGCAACTGCCGGATGGCTTCCCGCCACCGGTCTCTGTAGACCAAATCGTTCCAGTCGGGAATGAGATTGTTCACCGGGCATCCGGTGTGGCAGAACGGAACGCCGCAGTCCATGCAGCGGGCGGCCTGATCGCGCGACTTGTCGGGCGGGAATGGCTGGTACACTTCGAACCAGTCGTTTACGCGTTCGGTAACAGGCCGGCGCTGTGCGGTCTCGCGCTCGAGTTCGAGAAATCCGGTAATCTTCCCCACGGTTATCGGGCTCCTTCCCGCGCCGTCGCGAAGACTTCATGCGCGATGACAATGCTGGCCGGTTTCTTTTGCTCAGCGGCGCGGGGCACCCCGAGCACGCGTTTGTATTCGTGCGGGAAGACCTTTACGAACTTCGGCAGGGCGGCCGACCAGTTGTCGAGAATGCGCTTGCCAAGCGGGCTGCCCGTATATGCGACGTGCCTGCGAATGAGATCCTCCAGGCGCGCAATGTCGTTCGATTCGAACATCGTCTCGAGATCAACACCCGCCTTGTTACAGCGGAACTTCACGAAATGGCCGTGCTCATCGAACACATACGCCAAGCCACCGCTCATGCCGGCAGCGAAATTCCGTCCGGTTTCGCCGAGCACCACCACGGTGCCGTTTGTCATGTACTCGCAGCCGTGATCGCCAGTGCCTTCGACGACCGCGGTCGCGCCGGAATTGCGGACGGCAAAACGCTCACCGGCGACGCCGCTGAAAAACGCTTCGCCGCTGGTTGCGCCGTACAGTACCGTATTGCCGATGACGATGTTCTTCTCCGGCGCGAAGGTGGAAGCTTTGGGAGGATAGACGATGATCTTGCCGCCCGAGAGCCCTTTGCCCACGTAGTCGTTCGCGTCGCCTTCGAGTGTGAGCGTGACGCCTTTTGCCAAAAACGCGCCGAAGCTCTGGCCGGCCGAGCCTTTGAAAGAGATGCGGATGGTGTCGGCGGGAAGTCCGTTGGAACCGTGCCGCTTCGCGATGGCGCCGCTCAACATCGCGCCCACCGTGCGGTGAACGTTACGGATGGGCATGTGGAACTCGACCGGCTTGCCATGTTCGATGGCTTCGCTGGCTTGATCCATCAGGCTATGGTCGAGCGCTTCGCGAAGACCGTGATCCTGCGAGATGATGCAACGCCGGCCCACGCGTCCCGGCACCTGCGGGTTATAGAGGATCGCTTCGAAATCGAGGCCGCGCGCTTTCCAGTGATCGATCGCGCCGCGCATCTCAATGCGATCCACGCGGCCGATCATTTCGTCCATGGTGCGGAAGCCGAGCTTCGACATCCACTCGCGGACCTCCTCGGCGACATAGAAGAAGTAATTGATGACGTGCTCCGGGGTGCCCTGGAACTTCTTGCGAAGCGCCGGATTTTGCGTTGCGACGCCGACCGGGCAGGTGTTCAGATGGCACTTGCGCATCATGATGCAGCCCATCGCGATGAGGGGGGCAGTGGAGAAACCGAACTCTTCCGCGCCGAGCAGTGCAGCAATCACGACATCGCGCCCGGTCTGCAGTTTGCCGTCGACCTGCACACGGATGCGACTGCGCAGATCGTTCATCACCAGAACCTGCTGGGTCTCCGCGAGTCCCAGTTCCCACGGTGTTCCGGCATGCTGGATAGACGTCAAAGGTGATGCGCCCGTGCCACCGTCATAGCCGCTGATGAGCACCAGGTCCGCGTGCGCTTTTGAAACGCCCGCCGCCACGGTGCCGACGCCGACTTCCGAAACCAGCTTCACAGAGATGCGCGCCTGCGGGTTAACGTTCTTGAGATCGTAAATCAACTGCGCGAGATCTTCGATCGAGTAAATATCGTGATGAGGCGGCGGCGAAATCAGGCCGACCCCCGGAATCGAGTGCCGAACACGCGCAATCGTCTCATCCACCTTGTGTCCAGGCAACTGTCCGCCTTCGCCCGGCTTCGCTCCCTGCGCAACCTTGATTTGCAACTCGTCGGCGTTAACCAGGTAATGCGTCGTGACGCCGAAACGCCCCGAAGCTACCTGCTTGATGGCGCTGCGCCGGGAATCACCGTTGGGCAGCGGGATAAAGCGGGCTTCGTCTTCGCCGCCTTCTCCCGTATTGGAGCGGCCGCCGATCCGGTTCATCGCAATCGCCAGCGTCTGGTGCGCCTCCGCGCTAATGGAGCCGAACGACATCGCGCCCGTCGCAAACCGTTTGACGATCTCGCTCGGCCGGCTCCACTTCTTCGAGCGGCAATGGATGCGGCACCGTGCGCAATTCCATCAAGCCGCGCAGATTCGAGAGCTGCGCGTTTTGGCGGTCAATCAGGTCCGTGTACTCGCGGAACGTTTCGTACTTGCCCTGGCGGACTGCATGCTGCAGCTTACTGACCGTTTCGGGATTGATCAGATGGTACTCGCCGCGGCGTCGATATTGATATGTGCCGCCAACGGCGAGCTCGGTTTCGGTATCAAACACTGGGCGGAACGCAAAATCATGCTTTTCGACCGCTTCCCGCGCCAGCACATCGAGGCCAACGCCTTCAATTTTCGAGGGCGTGCCTGTGAAGTAGCGATCCACGAGTTCCTGATTTAACCCGATGGCTTCAAACACCTGAGCGCCGCGATAGCTCTGCAGCGTCGAGATGCCCATCTTCGAGAACACTTTCAGGAGACCTTTGTTTACGGCCTTGATGTAGTTCTTAGTGGCAATCTCGGGCGACGTAACGTTTCCGAGTTGGCCGTCGAGCGCGAGGCGTTCGATGCTTTCGATCGCAAGATACGGATTCACCGCGCTCGCACCATAGCCGATCAGCAAACAGAAGTGCATGATCTCGCGCGGTTCGCCAGACTCGACAATCAGCGCGACGCCGGTTCGCGTGCCTTCCCGCACCAGATGATTGTGTACGGCGGTTAGCGCGAGCAGGGACGGAATGGGTGCGAACTCCTCGTCCACCCCGCGATCGGAAAGGATTAATAAGGTGTAGCCGGCTTTGATGGCAAGAGAAGCACGGCGGCATAGGCCGTCCAGCGCGCGTTTCAATCCCGATTCGCCTTCAACGGAACTGAAAGTCGTCGGCAGAGTGGACGCGAGCAGGTCACCCTTCGACACGCGCCGCAGCTTTTCAAGGTCACGATTCGTGAGCACCGGATGGGGCATCTTCAGCGTGTGACAGTTCGCCGGAGATTCGTCAAGGATGTTGCGCTCGGTGCCGATGTAGCTGGTCAGCGACATCACCATGTCTTCGCGGATGGGATCGATGGGAGGATTGGTTACCTGCGCGAAAAGCTGCTTGAAGTAGTTGAAGAGGAGCTGCGGGCGGTCCGACAGACACGCGAGCGGCGTGTCGATACCCATCGAGCCAATCGCCTCTTCGCCGTTCGATGCCATCGGTGAAATCAACAAACGAAGATCTTCATCCGTATAGCCGAAGCAGCGCTGGCGGACGAGGAGAGTGTCGTGATCGGAAGGCTGCACGCGAGCGGGCTCAGGCAGCGAGTCGAGCGTGATCTGATTCTGCTTCAGCCATTCGCCGTAAGGCCGGCGCGAAGAAAGTTCATGCTTGATTTCTTCGTCTGGCACAATACGCTTCTGTTCCAGATCGACGAGCAGCATCTTGCCGGGTTGGAGCCGGCCCTTGAATTCGATCTCATCGTCTTCAAACGGCAGCACGCCGATCTCCGACGCCATGACGAGCAGGCCGTCTTTGGTGACCAGATAGCGCGCAGGACGCAGACCATTGCGGTCGAGCGTCGCGCCGATCTGTTTTCCGTTGGTGAATGCCACCGCGGCCGGGCCGTCCCAGGGCTCCATGGACGAAGCGTGATACTCGTAAAACGCGCGCTTCTCCTGCGGCATGGTCGTATCCGCATCCCAGGCCTCGGGAATCAGCATCGCCATTACGTGCGGCAGCGACCGGCCGGCCATCATCAGCAGTTCCACCGCGTTATCGAGCGAAGCCGAATCGCTTACACCCGGCTGAATGATCGGCACGAGCTTCTTCACATCGAAGTTCGGCGTTTCTAATACCGACTGGCGCGCATTCATCCAGTTCACGTTGCCTCGGACGGTGTTGATCTCGCCGTTGTGGCACAGAATAACGGAACGGGTGCGCAAGCTGCCAGGTGGGGAAAGTGTTGGTGGAAAAGCGCTGGTGCACCAGGCAGAGCGCGCTCCTGGTATCCGGGTCGAGCAGTTCGTTGTAGAATTCGCCGATTTGGTTCGCGAGCAGCAGGCCCTTGTATATGATCGTGCGGTGCGAGAAGGACGGAATGTAGAAGAATGATTTCTCGCGCATGTCGGAAGCCGCCACTTCCGCCTCCACCCGCTTACGAATGACGTACATGCGGCGCTCGAAATCGTCGTCGCTGATCCCGGCCGGGCGTCCGGCGAAAAATTGTTCAATGTAGGGCTGCGAAGCGCGCGCGACCCGGCCGATTGCATCTACGTTGAGCGGGGTGTCGCGCCAGCCAAGGACCGCGAGGCCTTCTTCCCGCGAGATCTTTTCGAGCAGGCCTTCACAGATGAGGCGCTGCGACCGCTCAACCGGAAGGAAGCACATCGCAATACCGTACTGGCCCTTTTCCGGCAGGCGAAAGCCAAATTCCGGCGTGGCCTTTAGGAAGAATTCGTGCGGAATCTGGATCAGTACGCCCGCGCCATCGCCGGTTTCCGCATCGCAGCCGCAGGCGCCGCGGTGCGCCAAATTGACGAGAATTTGTAAGCCCTTTAACACGATGTCGTGCGAGGGCTCCGCGTTGATGTTGACGACAAACCCGATGCCGCAAGCGTCGTGCTCGTTGGCCGGGTCGTACAAACCTTGCTGTTTCGGTAGTTCGTTCGGCGTATCGACTGGGTACACTACGTCTCCTCGGTCTTCCGGATAGGGTTCCCTCAACTATATCGAAAAGTGCGCATTATTCGTCAACCTGATTCTATGAACTCTTTACTATCGGAATTACTTATGTTACGCTGATGGCTTGTGACGGTCGAAAATCTTCGCCTTGTGCGCGACATCGGCAGCCATAAGAGCATTAGCAAAGCGGCTAAACTGAATGGATTCAGTCAGTCAGCCGCCAGCCAGAAAATTCAGGAGCTCGAAAAGGAGCTCGGCGTTACTTTATTCGACCGGCGGACCAGGCCGTTGACGGTCACGACAGGGGGAAAACTCTTCCTGGAGTATTGCCGGGACGTCCTGCGGCGCCGCGAGGAACTGGACGCGGCGCTCGAGAGGCTTAGCAACGCGGTAAGCGGGGAAGTCCGGCTGGCGGCAATCTACTCAGTCGGCCTCTCGGAAATGGCGGCGATCGAAGCGGCGTTCGGGGCGCGCTTCCCTCAAGCTGAATTGTACGTCCGTTATCTCCGTCCTGAGCGGGTAATTGAATCGGTTCGCGAAGATGAAGCGGATTTCGGGCTGGTTAGCTATGCCGAATCGTCGCGCGATGTGGTCGCGCTGCCGTGGCGGGACGAGGAGATGGTGGTCGCAGTGGCGCCGGGAAATGGGCTCGCCGACCAACGCCGCGATCGAAGCCAAAGAAACTCGAAGGGCGAGGCTTTTGTCGGGTTTGACGAGGATCTGCCGATTCAAGCGCACATCGACCGCTATTTGCGTGAGCATCGGGTACGGTGTGACGTGACGCTTCGCTTCGACAACCTGCAATCCATCAAGAACGCGGTCGTACACGGCGCGGGAATCAGCATCATGCCGCAACGCGTGATGGAAGAGGAGATTGCGCAAGGACGGTTAGTGGCGCTGCCTTTAGATCCAGCCGAACTTTACCGGCCCGTGCGCATTGTGCACCGCCGCAAAAAGGTGTTCAACGAAGCTGCGCGCGTGTTGCTCGCCTTGCTTCAGGAAGAAACCGAACACATCGCGGCGTAGAATGAGCCCAGGTTGCTTTGTCGGACAACATCCAGTTCCGGCTATTTCTTCCAGCGGCTATGGTTCTCCTCGCTTTGGCGCCGGATCTCACGGCTCAAGGGAAAGACCGCCTGGTTATCGATCTGGATCCCAGTATCGAACCCGCCTCCGTGCGCGTGGCTTATTTCCTGACCGGACCGTTCGGCGGGCGCGGGGATTTTACGAACGATCTGAAGACATTACGCCATCAGTTGGCCTTGCCGCTGGAGCAGGATGGTGAACGCGCAACATCGCTCAAAGCTGTCGTCTACGCGAAAGGCTGCGCAGTGCAGACATTCGCAATGGATCCACTGCCGGCGGCGCCTCCCCGATTACGTTTTGAGTGCCGGAAGCTTCGGACGCTTGTCCTCAAAGGAGTGGTGGCCGGAAATCCGCGTCCTTGGGAACTGACGATACAGCTCAGCTACATGGCTAACTGGAGCCACGCATTCTTCGGAATCATGGACGGCCCGATCTTGTCGTTTCCCATCGCAGAGATCATTCCCGACAGGGATGGAAGGTTCACGATCGAAGTGCCCGATTTCGCAAACGATGCCGTCACGAACTCGTACAAAGATAAGGGGGAAGGGAACTGGTTGCTGACTGCGCTGAGAACCGGCACGAACGATCGGTACTGGCTGAATACGGCTGACCGGAAACCGGAATCCCCGGGCGCCCTCACTATCGAACGGGACTACCCCGAAGAGCTTCGATTCTTCGCGGACCCGTTCTAAGTCTGCGCTCGCGTCTTACAGGTAGAGCTCCATATAAATGTCCGTACGTGAATACGCCGACGGCACCACGCGTTCGGGAGCAAGATGGCGGAACCCAGCCGATTCGTAGAGCCGGATGGCGGGTGGCAGTTTGTGGCTCGTTTCGACATACAAACGCGTTGCTCCGTGTGTGCGCGCCGCATCGATGGCGCTCTTAAGAAGCTGCTTTCCGATGCCGGCGCCGCGACAATCCTCGGCGACCGCCATCTTGGCGATCTCGTACTCACGCGGGCCAATCGATAGCAAGGCGCAGCAGCCGATGGTGCGACCCTTCAGAACGGCCACGATGATCCGGCCTCCCGGCGCGAGAATCTTGCTCACGGGGTCGCTCAACACCTCGTGATCCTTGCTCTCGAGCACAAAATACTGCCGGATCCAGGCTTCGTTCAAATCCCGGAAGGCGGTTTCGTCACCCGGCAGGAACTCGCGGATCAGCAACTCGCTGTCGTTTATCCGATCCATAACGCAGAGCGTCTTCCAGCATATATTGATGAACGGCAGTGTCGGTCGGCAGCGGAGTGCAGTGCTGTTGCGGCCCACCGGTGAGTACAGTGGGCCGTAGCAGCGCATTGATTCAGGTCAGTCGTGGCATAAGTCGGGATTGCCCATGATGACGCCGCGGCCATTGGTTCCCACGTACACGCGGCCGTACACTCGTGGGTCGCCGGTAATGGCATATCCTGCCGCACCGTATTGATGCTGGTCGTCGTTGACGCGTACCCAATGAGCGCCGGCGTCGTCGCTTCGAAAGATCCCTCGCACGCCATCGATCTGCGCGGCGCTGAAAAGTGTGACGTAAGGATTCTTTTGCTTCGCGGGACGTGGCATGCCGAATCCAATACTGTCGGCTTGGTCCACGTTCAGCAGCTTCGTGAAGGAGGATCCGCCGTCGGTCGAGTGCCACAGGCCGTACACGGTCGTGCTGCTCCCTCCCGCCAACCAGATGTCTCCTTCCCTGCCGGGTACCGCTTTGAATTCAGCGGCGGCGCCAGCGGGTGGGAGGCCGCTTGCGCCGGTTGCCACAAAGGTTAGGCCACCGTCCGTGCTGCGGTAGAAAATGCCGTTCGCAAAGGCGTAGAACTTGAGGGGATTGACGCGATCCGACCTGACGCTCGCGCCGGCTGGCACACCGTTCGAGGCCGTCCAGGTAGACCCGTTATCGGTCGAGAACACAACTGGCGCGCCGCTTGGACTCCAAACAATCCGGCTTGCGTCAGCCGCAACGGCCACCATGCCGGAGGAACCCGGATTACCGTTTCCAGGCGCCCAGTGTGGTTCCACCATCGGTCGAGTACGCGATGCTCGAGCCGCTGTTTGATCCGCTCCGGACGATGAAACTGGAATTGAGTTCGGCAAAATCAAGGCTGCTTGTGGAGCCGGCTACCGGATTTAAGAACATGACGGACGGCTTGGTCAGGTCGTCATGTTTGAAGCCTCCGATATCGCCAACTGCGCTCAGCAGATGAGCTCCGGCGGGCGGGCTGATCAGATCGAGCACCGCGGTTTCCTCGACGCCGAGAGCGGCTACTGAAAACTGTATGATGCCGCCCGTATCCCAGGCCGTGAGATTGTCTGTCCCGTATAGCGTGGCGCCGGTGCCATACAGCATATGATTCGAATCGAAAGGATCGATCTCGAGGGAATCGACCATCCATCCAAGCTTGGGCGACGGCACGGGTGGAGCAGGCGCGGCGCCGAACGTAAGCCACGGCGCTGCTGTAATGTCTTGCGTGTATAGCAGATTCCGGTTCGGATACGCGCCCCAGGTCCAGATAGGACTCCAGGTTGTACCGCCATCCGTGCTGCGGTAGAAAATCGTATCGGGCCACCAGGAATTCAGTGCGGCCACGACCAGAGTGTTGGGGTTCTGCGCGTCCACGCCCAAGCCGCCGTAGCCAAAATAATCGCCGCTATTGCTCGAAGGAACAGGACTGATCAAGGTCCACAACGATTTGGCGGTGTCATATTTCCAGACGTCGCCGAGCGTGCCATCGTACGGCCCCGCTCCGTTACTGTAGGTGACATACAGCATCCCATTGGAGGCCAGCTTCCCGTGATGCGGCAAGAATCCCGTTGGTTGGCCGGGAACCGCGGCCCAGGTCGCGCCGCCATCGGTGCTGCGATAGATGCTCGGATTCGCCTCGTCTGCGACGCCGACGTAAATTGTCTGGCTGGGCTTTCCGTGCCCGCCGCTGGACGGATCAAAAATGACCCACACAACACCAATCAGATCCTGGTCGTAGGAGCTATCGCTGCCAGGGAAATATGTGCCCACATCGGGAAAGCTGGTCACTTTGGCCCAGGTCCGGCCCGCGTCCGTGCTTTTCCACAACCCGTTTCCGCTGCGAGCTCCCAAGTACAGTGCCCGCGGGCTGTTCGGATCGACGGCTAGTCGCTCTCCCATGCCACGACCGGGCATGTTGCCGCCGACTTTAAACGGCAGGTCAAAGCGTTCAAAGTGCCGTCCGCGATCGTGTGAGCGGAGAATCGCCCCGTTCTGAGTCGTGTAGTCGTTGGTGTAAGTGCCGGCTTCAATGTAGACCGTGTCCGGGTCAACGGGATCTGGGGCAATTGACTCGACTCCCGTCAAATTCCAATCGTTGAACCCAATCCAGTCCAGTAGGGGAATCCATTTGCCGGCCCTGGCATCCCAGCGATAGGCGCCGCCGATATCGGTGCGTATGTAGGCCAGGTTTTTCTCCGCCTTGCTGAAGACGATGCCGGGGATGAAACCTCCTCCTCCGCCAATAACCACATTGGTCCAGGTATACGGCTGGGTTGATTCTGGTTGTGAAAACGCGGCCTGGTTAGCGGCGGCCAGGAAGAAAACGAGCGACGCGATCGAGGTGCGACGCGGAGAGAACGCGCGGAGCTGTAATGCCATTCTGAAGGGCTCCTTAAAAATGAGGTGCACTGGCGCTACGTTAACGCTGAAGTGCCTGGGGAGCATTGTATGCCAGCGGACTTTTTAAGGCCTTGCATGTAGAATGCTACATAGGTATACTGGCCGCATGGGCGACGGTCTCCGGCTCTCACACACCGCGGCGCTGATCTTGCACGCAATCGACTGCGGGCACGTTTACGGCTACTCGCTGATGGAAGTGACCGGACTTCCGAGCGGGACCATCTATCCCGCACTGCGACGGCTTGAACGCGATGAGTTGGTTCGCTCCGCCTGGGAACGTCAATCAACTACCGATGCGGCGCTGCGGCCTCCGCGGAAATATTACAAGCTCACGCGAGCTGGATCGATAACCGTCCAGGACGTTCGAAAACGCTACCCGCTGCTCGAAAAGCTGGCCCCCGCGCGCGAGGTGGAAACAAAATGACAGGCTCCTTTGCTCCGCGTGCGGTGATTCGCGCCTCGTCGCTGCTGGTGCCCTCTATGCGCCGATCTGAATGGCTCGCCGAGTGGCATTCGGAACTGCTTTACGTTCCGCAAGGCGATGCACTCTCTTTCGCCATGGGGTCATTGGCAGACGCATTCTGGATCGCACGCAATCATGTGCGGGAATGGCCGGCGATTTCGTCTCTGCTGAGATCGCGTTTCATCTGTCTTCCACTGTTAAGCGCCTTGGCCCTGCTGAGCCTATTGCTTGGCGCCCGGTTCCAGGCCGAGTTGCCGCCCTCCGCCACCCGTGGAGGCCCCGGTAGTCCCGGTCTGCTCGGCCTGATTGCGACCTACATTGTGCTGGCGGTCGGAAGTCTGCTGTTTGGCGGTCCGATCCATATGCGCGCAACGCTCTGGTTCAGAACTCCGCGGATGTGGCTGTTCCTGGCCGTTAAGATTGCCTGCTTATTGCCGGTATTCCGCTGCGCGCTGCTCATGATCACGGTTGTCGATTCGCCGCCTGTGACGCTGCTCTTGCTGGCCGGAAATTTCGCGCTCTTCCGGTGGAGTTTCTCTGACCAGGAGCGCCGCTGTCCATCGTGCCTGCGCCGGCTCATCAACCCGGTGCGGGTAGGCTGTGCCTCCGCTACCTTTCTTGATTGGTATGGCTCGGAATTCATGTGCGCTCGCGGGCATGGATTCCTGCAGACGCCGGAAATCGGAGCCAGCCAGTGCGAGCGCCAGTGGCTCAAACTGGACGACTCCTGGAGTTCTTTATTCTCCAAACGAATCGGGACGCGAACATGAAGGCGCTTGAGCTTCGAAACGTCTCGAAGAGCTTTTCCGGAATTCTGGCAGTCGATTGCGTTACGTTCACTGCGGGCGCGGGCGAAATCACCGGCTACCTTGGTCCGAATGGCTCTGGCAAATCCACCACCATGAAGATGGTTGCCGGGTTGATGGAAGCCGGATCCGGCGAAATCCTGTTCGATGGTCAGCTCATCCGGCAGGATCCTTTGGCGTATAAGCGCCGCATCGGTTACGTACCCGAAGAACCGCACCTGTACGCGCACCTGACCGGCTTGGAATATCTGGTCATGATCGCCCAACTGCGCGGGCTTTCGCAGCGTCGGACACGCGAGCGTGTCGACGGGCTGTTACAACTTCTTTCGCTCCATTCCGACCGGCATACGCCCCTCTCGTCGTACTCCAAGGGGATGCGCCAGAAGGTACTGCTTGCGGCTGCTTTGCTGCACGATCCAGACCTGTTGCTGCTTGATGAACCGTTCTCTGGACTGGATATCGGTTTCTCCCTCGTGCTGCGCAGATTGCTGCAGGTGCTTGCTGCGCGAGGTAAGGTCATTCTCTTCAGCTCGCATGAACTCGAAACGGTTGAGCGAGTCTCTTCGTGTGTCGTCATTATTCATCGCGGAAAAATCGTGGCGAACGATTCTGTCGAACGGCTCCGTTTGCTCCGTTCCGCAGCGTCCCTCGAACAAGTTTTCACGGATCTTGCCATCGATCAAGACATTCCTGCTATTTCGAACCGTATCGCCGACCTAATTTGTTCCTGAGAAGGTCATGCATGGTCCCTTCGCCGTTCCAGATTCTGTACCGGGAGTTCTTGTTCCGCTTCGTGGACGTAGAAGTTCTGTCGAAAGATGCCCGCGGAGATAGCCGCCAGTTGTTCGGTCAATTGGCATCGCTCCTCATTTTTTGCAGCGTCCTGTTGGGCATCATCGGCGCGTGTTGGGCTGGCGGTTCGGAAAACGAGAATATGCCCGCGTTCGACCGGCTCATAAGCGCGTGGACTATGGAACATTTCCTGATTGCCACCACCATGCTGGTCGTCGGTTTGTTCGCTGTGCTCAGTTGGGAATCTCTGTTTCTCGGCCACCGGGACCTGCTTGTTCTGGGGCATCTGCCGATTCCGGTACGCACTCTGTTGTTCGCGAAAGTCGCCGCTACGGTGACCGCAGTCGGGATTGCCGCCGCCGCTCTGCACGGTGTAGCGGGCCTGATCTGGCCGTTTGCACTCGCTGTTAAGGGACGTCTGATCCGATCGTTTGTCGCTTATTGGGTAGCGGCCATTGCTGCCGCGGTATTTACGTTCTCCGCCGTATTGGGTATCCAAGGCTTGGTCGGTTGCTTGCTGCCGCGCCGCTGGTTTCTGCGCATATCCACATATGTTCAACTTGGAGTGTTCTGCGCTCTCATCGCGGGCTACTTTCTGCAACCATCGCCCGCGACGGTTCTACTGAAGGAACCGCACCAACATTGGCTGGCCTGGGCGCCTTCTTTTTGGTTCCTCGGCCTCTATCAGCAGGTGAGCGGATCGCTGCCTCCGACGTTTGCGCCATTTGCTGTACACGGCTGGCTGGCTTTGTCCATCGGAGTGTTTGCTGCCGCGATTGCGTATGGCGCTTCCTATGTTCGCGGGATCCAGCGCATATTGGAGCAGCCGCATGTTTCTCCGGCGCCGAAGACAGGCTGGATGCCGTATCTCCTCGGGCACTCCTTTGGATCGGCGATCGCGCTGTTTAGTGTTCGAACACTGTTCCGCAGCAGCCGCCACCGTCTTCTGTTCGCGTTTTTCGCGGGGGTTGGCTGTGCTTTTGCATTGTTGTTTTTGCGATCGCCAGCGCAAATTGCTGGTCCGGGCGCGGGCGATCCATGGGCCCCATTATCGATACCGCTCCTTGCTTCCACCCTCCTGATCACGGGCTGCTGCATCACCGGGCTGCGCACAGTCTTCTCGTTACCAGTGCAGCTACCCGCAAACTGGATTTTTCGCGTGATCCCTATCGCGGCGGGGCGGAAGTGCCTGCGAGCGCGCCGCCGTGCCCTTTTGATTCTCGGTGTGGCGCCGCCCTGGTTTTTGTCCGCTATGGTGCTTCTGTTTCTCTGGCCGTGGCAGTCAGCTGGTCTTCATCTGGTGCTGCTCGCGCTGCTCGGAATTATCTTTGCCGAGGTGAGGTTCGACAGCGTACAGCGGCTTCCGTTTGCCTGTTCCTATTTGCCGGGTAAATCAAACCTGCACATTACGTTTTGGTTCTGGCTGTATCTGGCCGTGGCCGGGACCATTGGGGCTTCCATTGAGGAACGAGAGATCCTGAAATCGGGTGCCGGAAGCGCGATTCTGCTTGCCTCGCTTGCCCTGATTGCCCTCTTCCTGATACTGCGCAATGAGGTTGTGGCGGCCGATCCGCACATCGAGCTTCGCTTCGAGGAAATCCCGGACGACAAATTGGTCACGCTGGGCCTGTCGTGAGCCAGTCACCGAAAATTCATCAGATTTTCACTTGCATAATTGTGCAAGTGATGCCATTCTGAGTTCAGATTGGTTTCGAAGTTAGAACCCGAACCCTCGTGTGCGGCCGAAGATCATCTTCGGACCACCACGTCCTCGATACCGGAACCCGCGGCGCTGGATCGTGCCGCCAGATTGCTGCGCGCCATGGCCGACCAGGAGCGTCTCAGTCTGCTCTTCCGGCTTTCTGAGGGTGCTGCGTGCGTCACGGAGTTGGCGGAGGCTGAGGGCGAGACGCTCTCAACGATTTCCCAGCGCCTGAGAGTGCTGCGGTCGGAGAATCTGGTTGCGCGACATCGGCAGGGCAAGCACATCCACTATGCCTTGGCCGATCAACATGTGCGCGATCTGATCGCGGCGGTCTTTGCCCACGCACGAGAACCACAACATCACTGAGCACTGAACGGCGTCGCGGCGTCAAAACGGTGCCGCCAAGGAGACTGCCGTGCGTGCGCGACTCAACAAAAACTGGCTGAAACTTTGCTGCGTGCTGCCCAGTATTGCGGTAGTACTGCACGCGCAGGAACAGAACCCGCCTCCGAAGGGCGGCGAAATTCCACGCCAGGAAGAGAACAAAAACACCGGAAGCGACGGTTGAGAACAGCGTTGGAATCTGTTCTGGCAGGCCACTTCCATCGGGCAATATCACGGCACGTTTCCATCGCCATATGAAGACGCCGTTCAGCCTGCAAGACTACCCGGAGCGCGACGTCTCGCTCACGACGACGCTATTTTTCGGTCTGCGCCTCGACCAGAACACGCAGCTCTATTTCAATCCTGAAATCGCCGGGGGGCGTGGATTCAGCGGCGTGAACGGACTTGCAAACTCCTCGAACGGCGAACTTCCTCGCGTTGCCACGGCAACGCCCAAGCCGTATCTGGCGCGGCTATATCTCTCGCACGATTTCGGATTCGGCACGCGAACGGAGTCGTTCGATAGCGAAGAGAATCAGCTTGCCGGCGAGCGCCCGATGAACCGTTACACCATTACGGCGGGCCGCTTCACACTGACGGATTTTTTCGATAACAACCGCTATTCGCACGATCCGCGGACTCAGTTCATGGGTTGGGCCGTCATGTACAACGGCGCCTGGGATTATCCGGCCGATGTGCGCGGCTACACCTGGGGATGGGTGCACGAGTTGCACACGCGCGAACTGGTCCTTCCGTTACGCGCAGCGCCGCTATGCCGCGCGTAGCCAATGGATTGCGCTTCGATCGCGCATCTTTGCAGATCGCGGAGATGTGTTCGAGCAGGAACACCGGCATACAGTTCGGAGCACATCCTGGCGCGATTCGCGTGCTGAGTATCGTGAATCACGCCGACGCCGGCACGTACGCGGAAGCAATCCAGTTAGCGAAACAGACGGCGACAGTTCCGGACATCACAGCCACCCGGCAGACCGGCACACTGAAGTATGGCTTCGGCATCAATGCGGAGCAGGAGATCACGAAGGATATCGGCGTTGTTTGCGCGCCTGGGATGGAACGACGGGAAGACCGAGAGCTTTGCGTTCACTGCCATTGATCGCCTTGCGACGGGCGGCGTCTCGGTCACCGGACAGCGCTGGCGACGGCTCGCTTGATACGGTCGCGACAGCGAGATGACCGTCGGCGGGCTTTCCGCCGTTCACGCCGAATATCTGGCCATGGGCGGCCACGATTTTCTCATCGGCGATGGACGCCTGCAATACGGCGCCGGAATACGTTTGGGAAAGCTACTACAGCGCGCAGCTCTTTCACGGCTTTTTCGCGAGCTTTGATTTCCAGCACGTCGCGAATCCCGCGTACAATCAGGATCGCGGACCGGTTTGGATCTTCTCGATTCGTCTGCATTGGGAGATGAAGTTGTGAGGCCTGCTCGGGAAGAGAATTCTGCTCGCTCAAGGGCAGGGCAGTCGAATGATCCGCTTCCGGGCAACTCATTTCGGGAACGTTCGTTTCTTGAGAATCGTTACACTGAGAGTAATGTCCGCAACTACAAGCACATCGGCGGAACTGAAACCGCTCCGTTCGCCTTGGCTAACCGTTTTGATCGGATGGCTGGTGCCGGGAGGCGGCCATCTGTTCCTTGGCAAGCGCAACCGCGGCCTGCTGATCCTCGGTACGGTCATCGCACCGTTTGCGATCGGCGTGCTCCTGCAAGGACCTTTTTTTGACATTTCGAGCGCCGGCGATATGCTGTCGCGACTCATCGCTTACGGAGGCCGCATCGCGGACGTTTCGTGCGGGCTGCTGTACTTCATTGCGGTGTTTGCCGGGTACGCTCCTCCCGACCGCGCGGGACACGATGCCGATTACGGCGCGAAATTCCTGGTCGCCGCGGGTTTGATCAACCTGCTTGCCATGATCGACGCGTACGAGATCGCCCGCCGCGAGAAAGACTAACAAAATGGATCACTTCGTTACCGCCTTGCTGCTCGCGCTCTTCAGCAGCGTCATTCTCGGAATCGTTACTAAGAATACCCATCGGGAACGCATCCGCTATGGCGCATCCTGCTTCGGCTGGTTCATGGTCGCGCTGTTCGGGATTGGCTGGTTCATGAAGCTGCTGCACGGCTAAGATGAAGACGTTTTATATCGAAACGTTCGGCTGCCAGATGAATGCGCACGACTCGGAAAAGGTCGTGGGCACGCTGCTACAGCAGGGCTATTCGCAGGTTGACGAACCGCAGAATGCCGAGTTGATTCTCTACAATACCTGTAGCATTCGCGACAAAGCCGAGCAAAAGGTTTTCAACCGTCTGCAGCAATTTAAGAAGGAGGCAGGGAAGGGCAAAGTCTTCGGCGTCCTCGGTTGTGTGGCCCAGCAGGAAGGTGAGAAGATCTTCGAGCGCGCACCCCACGTCAGTCTCGTCGCCGGTTCGGCCAGTTACACGAAGCTGCCCGAATTGCTGGTTCAACTCGAATCCGGCAATCGCCGCGTCACTGGCCTGAGTCTCGATACGACAGACACGTTCGACACTCCTTTCACACGGCGCGACAATCCGCACCGCGCGTACATCACGATCATCGAGGGCTGCGACAAA
The DNA here is from genome assembly GCA_963795905.1 of uncultured Acidobacteriaceae bacterium. Lineage (GTDB taxonomy): Bacteria > Acidobacteriota > Terriglobia > Bryobacterales > Bryobacteraceae > Bog-105. Next base: position 34,055 of record CAWCJG010000014.1, read on the forward strand.
GCGTGTGCCTACTGTGTCGTGCCGTTCACGCGCGGCCCCGAGCGCAGCCGCACCAGCGAGAGCGTCTTGAACGAAGCGCGCACGCTGGCCGGGGCGGGGTATACCGAAGTGCAACTGCTCGGTCAGAACGTGAACAGCTATCGCGATCCCTCGGCCGCAGGCATGGATTTCGCGCAGTTACTCGACAAAACAGGTCAAATCGAGGGTATGCGGCGCGTGCGTTTCACTACGTCGCACCCGCGCGATTTCGTAAAACCCATCATCGACGCAATTGACCGGAACGAAATGCTCTGCAATCACGTGCATTTGCCCGTGCAATCGGGCTCGACCGCGGTTCTGAGCCGCATGCAGCGCCTCTACTCGCGCGACGAGTACATGCGCCGAATCGAGTGGATGAAGAACGCGCGCCGCGACATCGCGATTACGACCGACATCATCGTTGGGTTCCCAGGGGAGACGGAAGAGGATTTCGAGCAGACGGTTCGCATGTGCGAACAGGTTGAATACGATGCGATGTTCATCTTCAAGTATTCGAAGCGCCCCAATACGTCTGCGCTGGCGTACGAAGATCACATCCCCGAGGACGAAAAGACCCGCCGCTTCCTCGCGCTTCAGGAGAAACAGCGGGGCATTCAGATCCGGCGCAACTCTGCCTACGTTGGCCGCACCGAGCAGGTCCACGTGGAAGGGTTCAATTCCGCAACTGGACAGTGGATCGGCCGCACGTCGCAAAACAAAACCCTGAATTTCATCGACGATTCGCTTGCCCAACCCGCCGACGGCCTCACCCTGGTCGGCCAGTACCTTGACGTGCTCGTCACCCGCGCTGGTCCCAACAGTTTAGCGGGCGACCGAGTGCAGTAAGGTGGAATTAGGGAGGCTCGCGCAACATGGAAGTTGAGATGAAGATCCGAGGGCTCATGATGGATCCCATGACCAACATGCCCATCGTCGTTCTGAAGGACGTCAGCGGCGAGTCGGTACTCCCAATTTGGGTTGGAATTTACGAGGCGAACGCGATTGCTCTCGAAATTGAAAAAGTCACGACGCCGCGCCCGATGACGCACGATCTTATCAAGATCCTACTCATGGGGCTCGAAGCCTCGATTCAGAAAGTGGTCGTGAGCGAACTGAAGGACGAAACCTTCTACGCGCTGATCTGGCTTGAACGCAACGGAGAACTGATCAGTATCGATTCCCGACCGAGCGACGCGCTCGCGCTGGCGTTGCGTCACGATTGTCCCATTTATGTCGATGACAAAGTGCTGAAGTCATCCAAAGACTCCGCTACGGTGTCGGACAAGGTCAACAACGAAGAACTCCGCAAATGGCTTGAGAATCTCAACGATGAGGATCTCGGCCGCTACAAGATGTGAGAGCGCTCTCGGATGAGCTTGTTGCTGAAGCATGGATCGGCGATGCCGTTCTCACCCTGTACGTCCGATCACGCATTCTGCGGGAGACCGGCAGCGTTGACGGTGCCCTGTCGGCACGAATGACGGCCAACCAATTTCTCAGCGGTCTCGGAGAGCCGACTCGCGTAGAGGCTGAGATCGGGCGCATTTACCATCGCGACGGTCCTGACGCCGCGTTTGCGTGGATCGAAGCGAATCTTTTATCTCTTTTTCAAAAACAGGAACAAAACCGGCTCCGAAAGGGCCGTTAACTTACGAATCCATTTATGGTAAGACTGCTTGCACTCACTCTCTGCGCCGTCGCGGTACTCGCGGCGGATGATCCGGATTACCTCGTTCTCAAAGATGGCGAAAAGGTAATCGGGCAACTGGAGCGGGCGACCGCTTCGAACATCACGTTCAAAAGTAACGCTCTCGGCGAAGTCTCGATTACATGGGACAAAGTTCAGGAGCTTCACTCTTCGAAGCGCTTCGCCGTCATTCCGAAAAATGAAGTGCTACGCGGGCGCAAGGACATTAGCGCGGTCCCCGTTGGCACAATCGCGCTGCAGGACAACAAGATCGAGGTGCAGCAGAAGGCCGTTGCCGTTCCGGATATCGGCAACGTTGTCAGCGAGACTGATCTGCAACAAGCAACCGCACCGCTCGGTTTACTCGGAGGTTGGTCGGGAGGCGCAACGGGAGGCGTGTCGCTCACGGAAGCTACGCAGAAGAACGAGACCTTGACCGGCGCGATCAATCTGGTTCGCATGGCGCCCGCTGTTTCCTGGCTCGATACGCGCGAGAAAACGTTGATCGACTTCAATTCGGCGTATAGCAAGCTCACTCAGCCGGGCACGCCGGATGTGAAGACATCACTGATCCATTTCGGGCTGGAGCAGGACTGGTACACAGCTCCGCGGCTGTTCCTGTTTGGAACCGGCACCCTGGATCACAGCTTCTCGCAAGGTTTGAAATTGCAGCAGAACTACGGATTTGGCGTCGGCTATGTCTTGATCAAGCAGGCGGCGCAGGAACTGGACGTGCGCGCCAGCGTCAATTACATTGATCAGCGGTTCGAGACGGGACCGGGCACGGATCTGATCGGCTCCGAATTCGGCGAGACCTACACCCGCAAGTTCTTCCACGGAATCCTGCTCAATGAGCAAGCGAACGTGATCCCGAGCTGGAACGAGACCCATGATTACACGATGCTGGGAACCGCGGGACTTACGTTCCCTGTCTATCGTCGCATCGGGTTCACGATCGGCGCACTCGACAGCTACATCAATAATCCGCCGCCGTTGTTCAAAAAGAACTCGTTCCAACTAACCGTTGGTGCGACTTACTCGATCAAGTAAATTCCGCGAGGCGACCGTACAGTCGGGCGCCTCGCATTCTCAAACACGGATCACCGCTAATTTGTACAAACGGACGCGGGCGAAGTGAACGTGCCGTTATTCGAATACTTGCCACCGGCGCCTAGCGATGTCCCGCCATAGAACCACGAGAAATACGCGAGTTCCTGGAGGTGGTACGTGAATCCATTTGGCATCGTCACGGTGGGCCGCAGGGTTCCGCTCAACGGATCGCCAACTTCGAAATTCGATTGGCACCCGCTGACTTGGCCGATGTTTCCCCACGACGGGGTCGGATTGGCCCCGTTGGGATCGTTGATCCACTCGTTTACTTCGTGAGTCGCGCTGCTAATATCGGCCACGCCGCTGAACACGGTTTGGTCGCGGCCTTCAAACTCCGCGATGCCATATGTCTGGCCCGGGTTCCCCAGGCTGTTGTGATAGCCGAGAATGCAGCAGTTGTTCAGATTGTTCGCGGCGCCGTCCGAAATCACGGCGTTGTAGGTAACGAAGAACGGAAACTGCGAAGCATTCAGTCCATGCGCGCTGATGTAGCTCTGCAATGCGGCGTCAATCGTATTGATATTAATGACTCCCAGTACGCCGGGTGGGTTAGTCGATCCAGTGTTATCTCCGCATTGGCCGCCGGAAAGCGAATATACCTCGGCGGTGGTGTCACCCCGCCTTCCGGCGCTGACCGAGATCGTGAGCGTCGAACCAGTTGAGGCATTCAGAAGGAGGTGATACGAACTCTCCTTCTGCACAGTGTTCCAGAATTCACCTCGAAGGTGAGCGTCCCCGTACTGGGTATTTCCGACATTCACTCCGTTTAGCGTGAAACTGGCGTTCTGAAACAAGGGAGAAGCCTCCATCAGCCCGAGCGCCGTGTTGCCGCTTCCGATACAACCTGCATCGCCCGAAGTCGGATCAAACGTGTAAGTGCGCCCATTCTGCGTGATTTTCAAAATGACCGGGACGACAATGGCGGGAACTGTCGTGCTGGCATTGCTGGTGAATGCGCTCGTTCCGACAATGAGTCCTGAGTACGTTTTGCCGTCCTGCGCCGCTCTCACGGAGTAGCTCCACACCGGTAAGCTGGAACCCGCTGCCGTCTTGATCCTGGACTGCTCGGCGGCAGTCCCGAGATCGATGGACACACGGCCCAATGACTGCCGCGCCTCGTGATCACCGATTACGTGAAGATCGGTCGGCTCCACGACTTTCAAGGACGTCTCCGTCTGAGCCGTCGCGCTCGAGACAGCCAGTCCGGCCAGCGTCACGCCCGTAAGAAGACCAGTAAGACTCTTCATTAAAGCACCTCATCGCAATACCGCCTAGTGTAGATGCAGTAGTTTGCACTATGCAGAATACATTACCACTACGCGATCGTGGTGGCCGAAACCTGGCAGGTGCAGAACAAGAACCGTCCCGATTTGTGCGGAGTATTTCCCGGTGCCGTAAGGGGCGTTACTCGAACGGCCAAAACTTTCTCCAACTTACTCGAAGCTGCGGCAATTGCGGAAGCTATGTTAGCGTACGTCGCTGAATGTTCTCGCCGTCTCCTATTGTCCTCGCTGGACACGCCGTCGTTTTTCTGCTGAGCGCCGCGTCATTGTCCGCCCAAACCGCTTCCCTGGCAGCCGTCAAAGGACAGGGAACCGTGCTGCCGCAGTCCACTGTTCTCGAGATATCGGGCTTGCAACCCGGCAAAAACATCGACAAACAGGCAATACAAGAAGCGTGTAAGCGGTTGGCCGACAGCGGACTCTTTGCTTCTATCAGTTACAACTACGCTCCCGGACCGAAGCACGGGTATGTCGTGACGCTCGAACTGAGCGATCAACCGGCCACTCTGCAGGCCGTCATCGATATCCCTGGCGTGAATGAAGACGCCACATGGCAGTGGATGGCCACGCGTTATCCGAATTTTGTTCGGAAAGTCGCCGAGAGTTCGCAGGATTACCTCGCACAGCAAATACAGAATCACTTGGCTTCCATTCTTGACGGCCAGCGAATCGCCGCCCGCTCCGAAACGGATTTACCTACCGGACGGATGCTGATCGTTTTTCAACCTGAAACGCTGCCGCAAATCAGCTCTCTGACATTACCGGAACACAGGAATTCAGCTCCGATGATCTGGCGGCCTGGATACACAAAGCGATGGGTTCCGAAGGCTTCAGCCCGCGCCGTTTCAGGATGTTTCTCGACGGCACCATCCGCCAAGTCTACGAAGAGCGCGGAATGTATCGCGTGCAATTCAAGCAGGTCAGTATCCAGAAGAACGCCGGCAATCGTGTAGCCGTCTCGACCGAGATCTCGGAAGGGCCGCGCTTCACGTTGGGACAAGTACAGTTTGTGGGTGACAACCTCCCGCGAGCGGCCATGCTGCAGGCGGCCAACTTCTCTTCTGGCGGCGTTGCCAACTGGACCGAAATCATGCAGAAGATATACCGCGCAGAGGGACGCCTCAAACGCGCCGGCTATCTGCAAGCCGCATCACACCCGGACCGCATCTTGCATGATGACACTCACGTGCTGGACGTGAATGTCTCCTACGCGATGGGGCCGCTCTATCATTTCGGCCAGGTGACTTTCAGCGGTCTGTCTCCTGACCTCGAAGCCAAAGCACGGAGCGTCTGGAGCATGCAAACAGGCAGCCCATTTGACATGGCGTATAGCGGCGATTTTGTGCAAGAGTTCTCGAAATCGGTTGACCTCAGAGCCTTCAAAATCGCCACTAACGAAACCGGGCACCTCGGTTACATTGTGGACGAAACAGTTATATTTGCGCCGAAAGGAGACAAGTAATCGCGCTGTTTTTATTCTCCCGTATAATGTTGACGTGAAATTACCTGAATTTGCCGTTGTGCTCTCGTTCGCTGTTTTAATCCCCGCCAGCTCCTGCCTGGCAGATAGCGTCTTCGGCGTCGCGTATTCGGGCGCCGGTCAGTCTTGTAGCACTTTAAACGGCGGCTCTCAAAGCTGCCTACCGGTGGCTGATGGCTTCTCGGGTAACTTCACTCTGACGGCTAAGCAACTAAAAAACAATGGATCCTACGCAGTTAGCTTCTTTACTGGGAGCGGTGAAGACGACTTCGAAGGGTTGTGGATCAAATTCCCGTTTCCATCCGGGCCGCATCACAGTTTGGAGCTCTATGCGACGGGAACCGCGGTCGTATCGAACGGCGCAATGGACGATCTGATCGTTAGCGGAATCGGATATGCAGCGGGAACTGGCGACGGATTCAATTCACTCGAGAGCTATAACTTCTCGGCGCAGGGCGGAACCTACACTGCCTCACACACGTGGGAAGAGTTGGGAGGAGTGAACGACCTTGTGGCGGACATCGAAACTTCCGGCGTTTACGCCATTACGGCAGTCCCGGAGCCTTCCTTTGCATTCCTTTCGGCGCTCGCGATCGGGGCGTTTTTTGTACGCCGACCGAAGCTGAGGATTTGCCGGTAGCGGTGCGCTTTCCAGCGAGCTGGCAATGTGGTGACAGAACAACGGTGCATTGGCTCCCCGACATGGATTCGAACCACGATTAACGGCTCCAAAGGCCGCTGTCCTACCGTTAGACGATCGGGGATTAACTAAGGCCGCAGCGCGACGGCGCGGGATTGCCGCCGAACGCTATTCTAGCAACTCACCAGTCCGAGTACGGCGTTCCTTCCAGCGATGTCTTGTCCGACTCGCTGTGCACATCGAAGATGCCTGGGGCCGCATTGCTCCCTCCGACCGGCGTTTCTTCCATCGTGATGCGCCATTGGTTATTGCCGGTCATCGGATCGAGCGGGATCTGCCGTAAATACCCTTCGCTCACCAAATCGTCCAGACTCTGCGGTGCGGCCTGCTTGTCGACCGTATATTCGTCGATCATCGTCCGCAGCGTGAACAGGTTATTACGCAACACGCTCTCCTTGGCGCGCACCAGCGATTTCGTATAAATCGGAATCGCGATCGCCAGCAGCACCGAGATGATCGCCATTACTACCATCAACTCGATCAGCGTAAAACCGCGCTGTAAACCACGTTTGCTCATGATCCGTCTACCACTCCGAATAAGGCGTCCCGTCCGATGCCTTGTCCTGCGTCGTCGTATACACATCGAACACGTTCTGCCCGCCCCAGGATGACGAGTCCGGCTCATCCTGCATCGACCGTTTCCCCCAGTCCTTCGTCTGCGTCATCGGATCCACCGGGATGCGCCGCAGGAAGCGCATCTTGCCCGTTTCGTTGTTCCCGGCCAGCGTGTTATTCATCTTGACGCCGTCGACCAGAACGTCGAGCGTAGGCGGATAGCAGTACTGATCCGGACTGCCGGCCTGAATCTTACCCTGGTCGCACATGTCCTTGTATTTATCAATCGCCTTGCGCATCTCGGCGAGATCCTGCCGCAAGCCCTTCTCGCGCTCGCGGCGCACCTGATAGCGCGCCAGCGGCACGGCCATCGTGGCCAAAATCAGCAAGATGCTGAACGCGACGATCAGTTCGACCAACGTCAGTCCGGCCTGAGATTTCTTCCTACGGCTTAAGCGTTCCTTCCCCTTCATCCTGACTCTACTGCTGCGGCGGTTGCTGCTCCGGCTGGGGTTCTGGTTGTGGTTCCTGGCCTAAGGTCTGCGGCACCTGTGGTATTTGCCTTCGCGGATACCCCGGCGGCAGATTCTGCGGCGATACTCCGGGAGGTTGATTATTGCCATTCGGATTAGCCTGCGGTTGCGGCTGATTGTTCGGTACCTGCGATGGATTCTGCTGTGCAGGCGGATTCGTCGAGGGCTGATAGCCAACTGGTCCCGGTTTCCCATCGGTCGGCGCCAGAGCGCTCTGCCCCTTGCCGCCGTCCGCCTTGTGCCGTACCTGCACGACGCGCTCTGAACCCGCATAAACCGCGCGTTCATCCAGATCGTTGATCTCCGGCGCGCGCACAATGTGCGGAATCAGCGCCACCAGTATTTCGTCATCGCTCTTGCTCCGGTTCTTTTGCCCGAACAGATAACCGAGAATCGGAATGTTCACCAGACCCGGCGTACCCGAGATACCCAACGTGCTCTCCAGGTCCGTCAAGCCACCGAGAATGCTCACCTCGCCATCCCGCAAACGCACATCCGCTTCGTTCGAACGCTGCACGATGATCGGCTCCGCAATACCGCCGATATTCTCGTTGCCGTTCGTGTTTGAGATCTCGACCTTGATGTGCATACTGACATCGTTCGGCGCGTTCACGTGGACGGGGTTCAGTTCAATAACCACACCCACATCGATCTGCTGGAACTGAGTTGTCGCATACGGAATTGCGCCCGGTGTCGCCACAGCGGAGTTCAACGATCCCGATACATACGGAATCTTGGAACCAATCTTCAAGGACGCCTTCCCGCCATCCGTGCAACGAACCTCGGGCCGCTGCAGGATCTTGGCCGTGCTGTCGCTCAGGATCGCGGTCAGCAGCGCGCCGGGCAAAGTGGTCGAGAAGTCCGCCGATGACAGATGCCCCAGATTGGAGATCGGAATCGATGCTCCTGTCGTCGCGGTAGTTGTTCCCGTGGTGCCAGTTGTTGTTCCCGTCGTGGTCGCGGTCGTGGTGCCTGTCGCGATTCCGGTGGTGCCCGTAGTTGCAGTCGTGCTCGAGTCGGTCGTGCCGGTAGTGCCCGTAGTTCCCGTCGTGCCTGTTGTTCCGGTCGTCGGAACCTGAATGCTCGATCGCGGCGTGAAGTTGAACGGCATACTCAAGCCGCCAGAACCCAACAGATTGGCGCCGAGATTGAACGTGCTCGTCTTATTGACCTCGAGCACTAGCACATCAACGACTACTTCCGGCTTCGGCTTATCCAGATCGTGCACCAGCTTCTCGATCAGCGCCATCGTAGCCGGAGTGCCACGCGCCACAATCGCGTTCTGTCCGGCTACCTGGAAAATACCGTTGCTGATCTTCGCGCCAATACGAATCGCGTTGTAGATTTCACTGAATTCGCTCGCGGAACTGGCGTTTTGAATGTAGAAGACGCGCACGACTTCGTCCTGATACTCAGCCCGCTTCTGCTCGTTTTCCTGGGTGACAAAGATCGCATTTCGGCTGATCGGCTGCCAAAATGTGTGCGTCTCGAGCCCCACATAGTCCAGCGCCTCTTCGAGCGTCACGTTGTTGAGATCCAGGTTGTAGTTCTTGCCCGCCAGCGTCTCGATGCCTTGCGGATCAAACAACACGTTCACGCCCGCCAGCTTCCCAACGCTCTCATACAGCACGCGGGCTGGCTGATTGTTCATCTTCAGGCTGCGAATTTCATCGTTCAGCGGTCTCAACTCCGGCGGACCCTCGAGCGATGCTAATCGTTTCTCAGTCGCCTGCCGCACTTTCTCTGCGGGCGTCAGGATGATCGTCCCTGGGGGAGCCGCCGCGCGGTCCTTCAGCATGTCCGTCGTTTCGCGAACCTTTTGGATGGCCACCTGGGAACCTGGGTCATCCAGATATGCTTTCTGAAACTGGACCATCGCGTCGTCCAGCTTCTGTTCGCGAGTTAGTTTCTGGCCCTGTTCAATGTGATATTCCGAGGCAGCCGCGTGCGCGCGTTTGGCGCAATCAGATAGCTGGCCTCTTTCGCATCGCTCGCAACGGCCTGGTCGTAGTCTTCGACCGCCTCGTCGTATTTCTTCTGCGACTCGGCTTGCATCCCCAGCTTGTAGAAATGGTCGCCTTTGCGAGTCTTGGCCCACAGGGGCGCGATGGCAAGCGCAACCGCGCACACCAACGCTGCTCCACCTTGTAACGGTTTTGAAAGCTTCACCTTATGACGTTTCCAGCCTATGTTAAACTATGGTCGCAAACGCGCTCCGCTGCACCATTGGGTCTTGCCCCGCTGCGAACGCGGGCTTCCTTCTGACCGGTCCCCGGCGCTGTCCCGGATCTTCCAAGTAATCTGTACAGCGGGGACTCTCTTCCTCTCGTTTATCAAGGAAGACGTGAGCCGGTCGTGGAGTGTTGACCCCAGAACGCAGGCTGGTCGCAGAAAGTACGATTCCTTACCTTGGCTCAGACCGATATTAAGATTTTAAGCGACAATCGGGCCGCCGGACACAATTATCACCTGATTGACCGCTACGAGGCCGGCATGGTCCTCTCCGGCACCGAGGTCAAAGCCGCTAAAACCGGCAAGATTCAGCTCAAAGAAAGCTATGCCGAGGTCCAGGACAATGAGGCTTGGCTCCTCAACGCCCATATCAGTGAGTACTCGCACGGCAACATCATGAACCATGTGCCCGTGCGTAAGCGAAAACTGCTGCTGCATCGCAATGAGATCGACAAGTTGCGCGTCGAAACCCGCGAAAAAGGTCTCACCCTGGTTCCCACGCGCCTCTATCTGAAGGCGGGCAAAATCAAAGTCGAGATCGCCACGGCCAAAGGAAAAAAATTCCACGATAAGCGCGAAGCCGCCAAAGCCAAGGAGATGCAGGCTGAAGCAAAGGCTGAAATGGCGCGCCGCGCCCGAGAATAAACGATGAATCTTCACTTTTCCGACGCTCCCGCAGAAACTGTTTCCGCCGACGCACTGGCGGTCCTGTGTTTTGAGAAACCCGAACCGGAATCGTTCACCGGCCCTGCCGCTCAGTCCTCGCCGACGCCCGACGCCAAAATTGCCGGGCAGAGTGGTTGGCTGGCCGAACTTCGATCCACTGGCGAATTCACGGGTAAGCTGTACGAGTTCGCGATCCTGCACCGTCCCGAAGGTCTTGCGGCGAGGCGCTTGGTAGTGATCGGGGCGGGGAAGCGCGAGAAGTTCTCGCCCGGCGTGGCTCGACGCATCGCTGCCGCGGCGGCTCGGTCTCTCTGTGCCAAAGGTGTGCGCCATCTCGCCGTGATGGTGGAAGATGCCGATGCCCAGACCGTGCGCGCGCTCGCCGAAGGAGCCGTCCTTGGATCCTGGGAGCCGCACAAGTACAAAACGGATCCCAAGAAGAATAGCAACTTGATCGAGACCTTTACGGTTGTCGCGCCCGGAGGCGCTGCCAATCAACTCGCACACGCGCTCGAAACCGGCCGCATCCTGGCAGAAGCGCAGAACATGGCGCGCGACCTCGTCAATGAACCGGGCAACCACTTGCTGCCTTCCGATCTCGTCGCCGCCGCGGAGGAAATGTGCGCAGCGTACGGCCTGCACTGCGAGGTGCTTGATCGCGACCGCATGAAAGAACTCGGCATGGGCGCACTGCTCGGGGTGGCGCAGGGGAGCACCAATCCGCCGTTTCTTATTGTTATGCGTTACGCCCCGAGCCGCACTTCCGGCGAAGATCATCTCGCGCTCGTCGGCAAAGGCGTGACGTTTGATACGGGCGGCATCTCGATCAAGCCCGCCGACAACATGGAGAAGATGAAGTACGACATGGCCGGAGCCGCCGCTGTCATCGGCGCGATGCGTGCTATTGCCCAGCTCAAACCGGCTGTGCCCGTCACCGGCTACATCCCTACAGTCGAGAACATGCTCAGCGGCGACGCTCAGCGCCCCGGCGACATTGTGACAACGCTCTCCGGTAAAACCGTGGAAGTCATCAACACCGACGCGGAGGGCCGTCTAATTCTCGCGGATGCGATCACCTATGCCAATCGCAACGGCGCGACCCACATGATCGACGCCGCCACACTCACCGGAGCCATCACCGTGGCGCTCGGTCATCACAACATTGGTGCGTTTACTAACAGTGATGAGATGCTAGGCCGCGTGAAGGAGGCGGCAACCCGCGCCGGCGAAAAAGTCTGGCAGCTTCCGCTCGAAGAGGAGTACAAGGATTACTTGAAATCCGCCTTCGCCGATCTCGGAAATGTAGGCGGCCGCGCGGCCGGTTCGATTACGGCAGCGTGGTTCTTGAAGGAGTTCGCCGATCCGACGCCGTGGGTCCATCTCGATATTGCCTCAACTGCGTGGCAGGAAGACACCAAGCCGTGGATCGCAAAAGGTCCAACCGGAGTCGCGGTGCGTCTTTTCACGGAACTGGCGATCGGCTGGCAGGAAACATCTGCTTCCTCAATCCGATGAACGTAGGTAAGCGGCGCCGCTACTGTAAAGGGCCGTGAACAACCTGACGTCGGCCGAATCGCAGGCGCAGACGCCTACTCCACTTGGCCAATCAGGCACGTGCGCGACGTCCGCCTCAATCGAACCGAAACAATCGATTCAACGCCCGTCTCGCGAATTGATTTCTGTACCGTTGAATGCGCCGCCGCCGGCGAACCGATGTAGACGGCGCCAGCGCTCGCGTATCCAGATCCAGTCGCAAGGCAGTAAACGCGTCATTCCGATGGCGCAGAAACATTGCAATCAAAATGCCCAGAACCACCACAATCACGATGCCGGCCGACAGCCACGATGTCGTCAGCACTCCGGCGACGATCAACAGTAGCAGCGAAAATCCAGCCCGGGTGCCGAAAATCCCAAGACGCTCAAGTTGGAACGTGCTACGCTTCCGGCCCGAACTAGAGTTTGCGCGTGCGACTCTCATGACGCAAATGTTCTTCAACTTTCGCGCAAAATGACCGACGCTACAGGTCAAATCATGCCGTTGAGGTCTAGTGGAATCCAAGCTGTTTCATCAGCGCAATGAAGTCCGGATCGCTCCTGTACTTCTCAAATGAGGAATCCTCGCGCGGATCCGGCATCTGTTCGCCGATTAATACATTTGCTTTGTGATCAAACGCACGCTTTAAGTCGGCCAGCATAGCAGGCTTGTTCTTTTCTTCGGCATCGAGGCAGGCCAAATTGTAGTAGTTAAGAGGATAGTCGGGATCTCTCGCAATGGCGTCGGCGAGCAAGCCACTCGCCTTGTTCAGTTCGCCTGAGATACCGTATGACATCACGAGCTGATCCGTCAAAATGCGATCCAGAGTCGGAGAAAGCGATTTACCGTTTTTCTCCAGATCGCGCGCTTTCTGAAAAAACACCGCCGCCTCTGCATATCGTCCCTCTCTGAACAAACACTGGCCGAGATAGAACTGCGCGAATAGATTTGACGGATCACGTTTGACGATCACCCGGAAATCGCGTTCCGCCGCCGGAAAATCGTCGGCCCTGAACTCCTTCACGGCGCGATCGGCGATGTCGTCATCGGAATCGTCCGCAAATACCTGTGAGACACCGAGCAAAATTATGCCAATCGCGGCAATGCTGTGGAAACGAGACACTGGATCCGAGCATATGAGAAGCTAAACAAGCAGGCAAGGCGGTTTGGTACTCTTCCCGGAAACTCAATGAGCGAATGACCCCGGCGAGATTCTTTGAGGCGGTCGAACATGGTGATGTTAAGAGCGTCGTCGAAGGACTCAGGTCAGCGGCATATCTGGCGAATGCGTTGGACCCTCGCATGGTGGTCAACGAGTTCGGCCATACGCGAAAACCCGGCCGGCCGCTGCACGTCGCAACACGACATCGGCAAGTCGATGTTGTGCGCACGCTGATTGAGTCGGGCGCCGACGTGAACGCGCCTGATGAGTATGGGCAAGCCGCCCTCCATCTCGCGACGTACCGCTCCGGGCCCGAGAGCTCGGAGATCATCAGACTGCTTGTCGAAAACGGAGCAAATGTTCACTGCACGGCCTCTCAGTTTGGTTCGGCTCCCCTCGTTCGCTTTATTTCGATGTGCCGGTGTGATCCTCTTCCTATCGTCAATCTTCTGTTAAGCCATGGCGCGGACGTGAACGCCTGCAATCAGCAGGGATGGAACGCGCTGGACGCCGCCAAGCCCAGGCAAATCAAAAACGTAGATCTGCTCAGGACGTTAATCGAACACGGTGCTGACGTAAACAACCAACCGAAACGGGACCAATCCGGCTCGCTGCTTTTTCGGGTTGCTCGCGACGGATCGCCGGAACTGATTTCGTTGCTCATACACGCCGGTGCAGAGCTGGATAGCATCGTCCCTCGCTGGGGCACCGCTCTGCATTCTGCCGTTCGGAGGGGCAATTCGGAAGCAGTTCGACTGCTGCTCGAAGCCGGCGCCAATCCTGGGCTCCTCGACGGGGATGGTCGTAGCCCGCTGGATTTGACCATTGGATACGCGAGAGTTGCGAGCCTACTTGCGGGTCAAGAGCGCTCAACGGCGGACGAGCCGCCACCGCGTGAAGGCGCGGACGTGACCGGGGTCGTCGATGGCGGGATCGCTTACGTGATTGGGTCGGAAAACGACGCGAGCGTGAAAAGGCTCCTCGGCGCGAAAGGCAATGTAGGCCGCCTATTCCGTGCGATTTGGGAGGACCGTCCAGAGAAGCTTCTAGCTCTTTTGTCGAGCGACTCGAGTCTGCGTAAGACGTCCGTAAGAGGGTGGACGCCGATCAAGTTTGCGGCGCAGTTAGGGCAAGAAAGATGCGTCGAGTTCCTTATTCAGAATGGCGAGCTAATGGAACCTTCCAAACAGAACGACGATTCGCCGCTCCATATTGCTGCAGCTCAAGGCCACTCCAAAGTCGTATGTCTTCTCCTCGAAGCAGGGTGCAACCCGAACGGGCTGAACCTGAGGTCAGAGAGTCCACTGACGTGCGCCGCGCAGAATCGGGGAGGTGACCTTGAAACGGTTCGAGTATTGCTGTCCGCGGCTGCAGACCCGAATCATCGCGACCACTTCGAACTCACGCCATTTCTCCGCACGATAGCCTATCGAAACGTTCCGGCGGCTCGGGAAATGCTTCGCTTCTGCGCAGATGTGAACACTCCATCACCCGACGAGGCGCACACCTGGTTTGATGACCCGGCTGAATGGCCTCTCACCGATGAGGCTGCCGCTACGCGACCGCTCTATCTGGCGGCCTGCACCGGGTGCCCTGGAAATGGCGCAACTACTCCTCCAGGCAGGCGCAGAGATCGACGCACTCTCCTATGGTTGGAGCGCCCTACATGCGGCAGTTCTCATTCCAGATCCAGCTATGGTCCGCTTGCTGCTTTCACACGGGGCAGACGCTCACCTGCGAGGTGCCGACGGCAGGAACGCGTTCGACCTGCTGCAAGGCTTCCTCAAATCTGCCCAAATGCTTCGGCAATCACTCCAAACTCGGTAACGGGCGCTGCTGGGGCAACAGAAGCGGATTCCATGTCGGCGCAAACCGCACGAAATATCCGGTGCTAAGCCGCTTATCGGGCACATAGTAATCGGTGCTGATGACCTGTGCTCCGCTAATCAGTGCCGCCCTTAAACGGCTGTAATCGCCTTTGCGGGCCTCCACCGTGTCAGCGTCGGCGCGCGTGCGAACGTAATATCCAGACCGCACCAAATATTGAATGTAAGGCCAGTCCCGCTTCGGTTCGTTCACAATGCGGAATGCGGCTTCAGGATGGCCCTCCGTCTGATTCACGAACATGATTCGTCCCTGCAAGGAAGGATGCCCATATATGTAGGTCTCCAATTTCCGTCCGGTTTCATCCAAGACGAAAAAGAATTTCCCGCGCACTTCAGATAGTTTCGGCCACGCATGCGCGCGGACGGCCGCCTCCAGCGTCGGATAGCTTCCGCGCACATCGTCTGGAGTAATTAACCTGGAGCCCCCGAGCCCCTTCACTAACTCGGCATCCCATGCATCGAACGCGCCCTTGTCGAACTGCAAAGGCTGGACGAATCCCGGTTCCTTCAGTCCGTCATCTTTCGCGTTCATAGTGACGGGGATGGGCAAATGATTCGGGTGCGCATCCGACCACGCCTTCAACAGGGCAAGCTCCTGCTGCAAGGTGTAAGCATTCGAGCGGAAGTCGATGTCCGGGATGTGTATCACCTTGAAGCCCGGCTGCTGCATCAAGCCCTCGGGATCATAAGGCGGGCTCTGCACTTTGTTTCTCTTCTCGATCTCGAGCCCTTTCGGATGCGCGTACAGTCCACCATGGGGATCGTAGACCACATCGATCTCGAGCGCGCGCAATCCCATGTCGAGTTGCTGTTCGATGGGTAAATGGGAATACTCGAGCCCATCCATTTTCGGCCCATACTTCTGTCTGAGAATGCGGAACAGACCTGGATCGATTCCCGTGTGATAGCTGTTGTGGCTGCCAAGAACCTGTACTTGGTTCATCCGGGGATTCTCTGCCACTTCGGTGGCATCCTCCCGGTTCCAGGCGAAGGCCGCCACTCCCAGACAGGCGATGGCGGCCGCCAGAAATGCCTTTTTCATCTGCGTGGCCTTTAGAAGTACAGCTTCAACGAGAGTTGCAGTTGCCGCGCCGGGTAAGTGCTCGTGAAAACTCCAAACCCACCGCTGTTAATTGCCAGCGTGCTGGGGGCCGCAAAGTTCGTCTTGTTTAACAAGTTGAAGGCCTCTGCACGGAACTGGAGATATCGGGATTCCGACCACAAGTTGAAATTCTTGTGCAATCCGAAGTCCATCTCGCTAAAGAACGGCAAGTGCGCGATATTGCGTCCGGCGTTACCGAACGGTTGCGTGTAACTCGGCTGTGTAAACGCCGCGGCGTTAAGGAAATTCACCGGATTCGTGCCGTGAAGATAAATGGAGGCCCCAGACACCAGGTTCGGCTGATAACTATCAAGTGGGCTCACCTGTCCTTGGGTGGTGGGATTGTAAGTGATATTCAGGGGCAGGCCGCTGTATTCGTAGTTCACCAGGTCAATGCCCCAGCCGCCGGCAACGAGGTCCAGAGCCGTATTATTCGTATTGAAGTGCCGTCCCTTCCCATACGGAATGTCATACAGAATCGTCAACGTGTCGTTCAAAGGCTGGTTATAGCTGGACAGACCCCGATTCGCCGCAACGTCGTAAATGTTTACCCGCGAATTGTCGCCGTCGTAGTTTTCAAGGTGCCCGGGCGCGTTGTCGATCGCCTTCGACCAGGTAAACGAGTTGATGAAATACAACCCGCCCGAATAGCGCTTCTCTAGCTTGGCCTGCAGAGCGTCATAACTGCTAAAGCCTCCGTCATAGGAAACTTCGATGGTTGTGAAACCCGGAATCGGACGGCGTGCGTTCACCGAGAGGTTCTGGCTCAAGAGATTCGGCAACGCCTGGTTCTCGTCCGCCAAAATCGTTGTACCTACCGCATGATTCCCGACATACGCCACGTCAAACAAATAGTCGTGCGCCAGTTGACGCTGCACGTCGAAATGCCAGCTCTGTACGTAGCCGGGGCGGTTATCCCCGGGAATGTAGCGAACCTGGCTGATCGCCGGACTAAATGACGACGAGGATGCAAAATTGTTGGGAAAACCCTGGGCAGTGGTCCGGAAGCAACTGCCCGCCGCCGCGTCAACAGAGGCGCATATGCCCTGATTCGGGGTCTGGTCGATAAAAGCGTCTACAACATTCGGTCCGTTATACGCCAGCAGATTCTCGCCGCCCAACCGGTTGAACAAAACATAGCCAATTCCGTAACCGGAGCGGATCGTGGTCTTCGAATCCGGCTGCCACGCAAAACCCACTCGCGGCGCCCAGTTGTTATAAGCCGGATGCACCAGCGACTCGTTGTACAGGCTGCCGCCGCTCGCAAAGATAAGCTGCCGCGTGACCGGATCGTAGTTGGCCAGCTTGTTATCGCGTTCGTATTGCGGCGTCGCGAATTCGTACCGGATCCCTAAGTTGATCGTCAGATTGTCGCGCAGCCGCCAATCGTCCTGAACATATCCGAAGTACATTCGCTGCCGCAGATGCGCCACCGGGTTGTTGTCTAATTCATAGTGGCTGGGCGCTCCGAAAAGGAAATCGGCCCAGCTATAAGCCTGTTGCAATGAACTTGACAAACCGTTCAATGCGCTCGGATTGGTAAAGTAATTCGGCGAGCTGAACAACCCCGTGTAGTTCTCGCTTCCGTATTGTGGGTGGAAGTCGCTTACCGCCGTATCGATCAACTGAAACTCGAAACCGGTCTTAATGCTGTGCCGGCCGGCGATCTTCGTAAAGTTCACTTTGGGATCGCCGACGAACGGATCCTGATACTGCGGGTTGCTGCTCTGGCGTCCCAATTGGGAAATGCTGCTCAAATTGATTGAGAACAAGCCGCCGGCCAGCGCGGGTCCCGTAGGTAAGTTGGGAACGGTCAGCCCCGCCGTAGATTGTCCTAACGTCAAGGGATTCTTGCCGCCCTGCGTGTAGTCAATCCCGAGTCGCGCCTCTAGCACCGAAGTAGGACTGATCGTCCATGTGGCGCCCACAACACCCTGCTTGTTGTACACGAACACGTTGCCGTTCGCATTCCCGCCAGCGAGTCCGGGAATGTTTGCTGGACTTACGATGTCCGTGTTTCCTTGACTATATCGGGCGAACAAGGACAGGTTCTGCGTGACGTAGTAGTCGTATCGAAAATCACCCTTGTTGTAATTCGTCTTATCTGCTGGAGCGCTCTCGTAATTATTGGAAAGTCCGGTGCCATTGTTCGGCCTGGGCAGGTCCGCCAGCACTGCTTGGGCGAGCGGAGAAATCGGCACAGGCGTGCCCGCCGCATACAGTTGCCTGGTAAGAGGATTCTCAACGGCAGTTGTAAAGATTCCTTGATCCTCAGCAGCCGTGGGCAAACTGGAGAACAGCACCTGGTGATACACGCGCCGGAACCCTTCATAGTCGCCGAAGAAGAACATCTTGTTCTTGATCACAGGACCGCCGAACGCAGCGCCGAACTGGTTCTGGTTGAACGGCAGATTCCCTTGCAACGGGCGGAAAAAGCCCTCCGCGTTGAATGCCGTGTTCCGGTTGAATTCCCAGAGTTCGCCGTGAAAGGCGTTACTGCCGCTCTTGATTGTCGCGTTGATGACGGCTCCCGGAGCGCGCCCGAATGCGGCGTTATAGTTGTCCGTCTCAACCTTGAACTCAGCCAGAGCGTCGGGATTTGGCTGAATCACCTGATTGGAAAAACCCTGGTTACTGGTTCCATACGCGTTGTTGTCAACCCCATCCAGAAGAAAGTTGTTGTACTCGCTACGCAAGCCGTTGACATTGAATGACGCATCGCGGCTGGAGTCGCTCTGACTTTCGAGCGGCGATCGCGCCACTCCTGGCACCAATGAAACCAGATCGGCGTAGGATCGGCCATTCAAGGGTAGATCGACGATTTCCCTCGGGTTCACCACCTGTCCACGCGAGCTGGAGTCGGTCTCGAGTAACTCAGCCGCATCTGTCACCGTGACGCTCTGGGCGGATTGCCCGATCTGCAGCGTCATGTCGACGCGCTGACGCGCATTCACCTGCAATTCAAAAGGATCGGTATCGCCATTCTGGAAACCGGGAGCTTCCACATGTACTCGGTATGTGCCGAGACGTTCACTGATGAATTCGTAGTACCCGTTTCCGTCGGTCTTGCTGTCAGCGGTAACGCCGGTCTTTACATCCGTCAGCTTTACAGCCGCATTCGGAACAGGAGCGCCCGAGGGATCGTGCACGGTTCCCAAAACCGTACCCGATTCGAACTGGGAAAAAAGAAGGGAGCTTGTACAAAAAAGAAGTAGGGAAGCGAAAAGCGCGCGCATTTGATTTTTTTCTCAAAAATGAGCCTTTCTCGCATCGGGAGAAGGCCTATTCACGATATCGGACCGCTGTTTCAGATCCATGCAGAATCGGTTGCGAACGTGTGTCCAAGAGAGTTGGACATGATCGTGCGAGTACTGGAACAGTGTAAACCAGTTACTTGCGACGCTGTCCGTTCCACCGCCGCTTCCCCACACCCGCTATCCTGAAGGTTTCCACCCGCTGTGCAGTTCGAACGCATTCTGGTCCGCGCCACTAACTGGGTTGGCGATGCGGTCATGTCCATCCCAGCCCTCGCCGCCTTACGGAACGCGTTCCCGCGGGCGCATATCGCAATCCTTGCGCGCCCCTGGGTCAGTGGTCTTTATGGCCGCGAACCCTTCTGTGATGAGGTTATCCCCTACACGGCTCCAAAAGGCTGGTCGGGGATAGCTCAAAAATGGACGATCGCGCGCCAGCTCAAAGCCAGCCAGTTCGATTGCGCCATCCTGCTGCAAAACGCCTTCGAGTCCGCCGCTCTCGCCCGAGCCGCGGGCATTCCGGTTCGCATCGGCTATAGTCGCGATGCCCGCGGTTGGCTGCTGACGCATCCGGTGCCGGTCCCGGCAAAGAGCGAAACACCGCCTCATCAACGCTTCTACTACCTCGAACTGCTGAGACGAGCAGGCCTCATTCCCTCGTATTCGATGAATGAACCGATCCGCCTCGCCGGCGCTACGCTTGCTGCCATTGAGGGCCGGAAACACTTCGCGGAACAAGGCGTCACGGGTGCCGTTATCGGTGTGAGTCCTGGCGCTGCTTATGGCGGCGCTAAGCGCTGGCTTCCGGAACGCTTCGCCGAATCGGCCGCAACTCTCGCAGCGGAACTCCACGCGACCGTTGCCATCTTCGGCTCCCATGAAGAACGCGACACCTGCCAGGCTGTCGCAAACTTGACAGCCGGGAAGTGCATAAACTTCGCTGGGCGCACTCCGCTCGCCCAGTTCATCGAAATGGCTGCCGCATGCGATGTGTATCTCACGAACGACTCTGGCCCGATGCACATCGCCTCCGCTCTCGGCGTTCCTACCGTCGCCATCTTCGGCGCCACCGATCACATTGCTACCGGGCCAACCGGCGACACCGGCCGGATCGTTCGCGAGCCGGTCGACTGCAGCCCATGCCTCCTCCGCGAATGCCCCATCGATCATCGCTGTATGACGCGTATCGATGCCGCCCGCGTGGCGCAGGTTGCCCTCAATCTGGTTAGCATTACAAAAGGCGAGTGATGGATACACGACAGAAAATCGTTTCCCCCGACCGGCTCGAAGCCCTTGTCGCTTCGGGGGACTGGACAGTCATCGCCGGCGCCTTCGACCCCATGACGGCCGAGCAGGCGCAGCGCATCGCACAGAAGGCAAATGCGCGTCCGAAGCTTGCGGTGATTGTCGAAACTGCGGCTCGAAATTACCTGCTGATTCCCGAAGCCCGCGCCATTCTCGTCGCCGGTTTACGCTGCGTCGATGCAGTGAGCATCATGGAACACTCGCCTGCTTTCCTGGGCGAACATCCTGTCGAACGCGACGAAGCCACCGAGCGCGCTCGTACGGACGCCTTCATCCGCTTCATTTCAGATCGCCAGGCTGGAGCACCTCGTTGACTCCTCCGTCCAGCGTGCTGGTGGTTCGCCTCGGAGCCATGGGCGACGTCCTTCACGCTCTACCCGCGGTCGCCAGCATCAAGCTGAGTTTTCCTGAAGCCCGCATCTGCTGGGTCGTCCGCCCGAGATGGCAAGATCTGCTTGCGGCCAATCCGTATGTTGACGAAATCCTTCCGTTCCGCCGCGGCGAAGGGTTTGGCGCGGTGTGGCGGTCGCTTTCCAAAGTTCGCCATGTCCGCCCCGATCTCGCTTTTGACTTCCAGGGCCTGATCCAATCCGCCATCGTGGGCCGTATGGCCCGTGCCCGCGATTACTGGGGCTTCGATCACTCCATTGCCCGCGAGCCGCTCGCATCTCTCTTCTACACGCATCGCGCCAAACCCGCTGGACCACATCGCATAGAACGGAATCTGCAACTTGTCGAGGCTGCGGGCGTGCGCACTCTGACCACCGAAAGCTGGATTCCTCCAGGACAGCCGGAGGGCGAATTACCGCGAGGCCCTTTCGTTCTCGCAGCTCCCTTAGCCGGTTGGAAATCCAAGCAATGGCCGCTCGAACGCTACGCTGACGTGAGCGCTCTTCTCGAACGCGAAAATCTCACGCTTGTGCTGAACGTTGCGCCTCATCAAGCTCCGGGACTCGAACGCTTCGCATTGCATGTCTCAACTCTCGCGGGACTTATCGATGCCACTCGCCGGGCGACCGCTGTCATTGGGATCGATAGCGGTCCGCTGCATCTCGCCGCCGCGCTCCGCAAACCGGGCGTCGCAATATTCGGTCCCACCGACCCGGCCGCCAACGGACCATTCGGCGGGAGTATGCGCGTGATTCGCAAATCTGGCTACGCCACCACATACAAACGGGAGAATGAAAGTCATCCGTCCATGCAAGCCATCACCGCGCGGGAAGTATTCGAACAGTTGTTACCGCAGATCCGCACGCAAACCGCATTGACCGGATCAATCGAGTGAACGGTAATCCCCGCTACTTTTTCCCCAAACCATACGCCGATTTCGTGCAGCGATTGCGCGTTGCCTGCGGCTTCATTCTGCTCGTGACATTTGCCGTCTTTGCGCAGCCCACGCCGTCCTCGCTCATGGCCGGTATTCCCGTTTCGATAGTCGGTCTCCTCATTCGCGCCTGGGCCGCCGGACATCTCGAGAAGAACCAGCAGCTCGCGACCGGCGGCCCCTACGCGTTCGTGCGCAATCCGCTTTACATCGGGACACTGCTGACCGCGCTCGGTATCGTCATTGCGTCGCGCAGCACGGTCCTCGTAGCAGTCTTTGCCGTCGCATTCCTGCTCATTTACCTGCCGGTCATCGAACTGGAAGAGCAGCACCTGCGTCAGATCTTTCCCGACTACGCCAGCTATGCCGCTCGTGTCGGCCGGCTGCTCCCGTTATCCCGCTGGTCCGCTACACCGCATCGCTTTTCCTGGCCGCTCTACCGGCGCAACAAAGAACACAACGCCGCACTGGGCTTTTTGGTCGCCCTCGCCTGGCTGGTCTTCCGGACTTTGATACCCTTGCCTCGATGAGAGTCGGTTGTTTTACCCCATTGCTTTCCCAGTTTCCGCTGGAAAAGGTGCTCGAGAAACTCGCCAAGCTGAACATCAACACGGTCGAACTCGGCACCGGTAATTACCCGGGCGATCCCCATTGCAAGCTTTCCTTCCTCGATAACGAACGCGAGCTCAAGGAATTCAAAAAGAAGCTGGACGATCATGGCTTCTCGATCAGCGCCCTCAGTTCCCACGGCAATCCGCTGCACCCGGATAAGGCGACCGCCAAAGGTTTTGCCGATACCAGCAAGCGCACGGTCGAACTCGCCGCCAAGCTCGGCGTACCGGTGGTAGTCGATTTCTCCGGTTGCCCAGGCGACAGCGATAACGCTAAGTACCCGAATTGGGTCACCTGCCCGTGGCCGCCCGAGTATTTGGACTTACTCGACTGGCAATGGGAAAAGAAAGTTACTCCTTACTGGATTGAGCACGGTAAGTTCGCCAAAGATCATGGCGTGAAAGTTGCGATCGAGATGCATCCCGGGTTCGTGGTCTACAGCCCCGAAACCATGCTCAAATTGCGCTCCATCGCGGGCGACAGCGTCGGATGCAATTACGATCCCAGCCACATGTTCTGGCAGGGCATCGACCCCATCAAAGCAATCCGTGTTCTGGGCGATGCCATTTTCCACGTGCACGCCAAAGATACTCAAATCTACGATTACAATCTGCCGAAGGCGGGCGTGCTCGATACCAAGCGCTACACCGACGAGCGCAACCGCTCCTGGATCTTCCGCTCCTGCGGTTACGGCCACCCCTACGGCTGGTGGAAGGAGTTTATCTCGACGCTGCGCATGTACGGCTACGATTACGTCCTGTCGATCGAGCACGAGGATTCTCTGATGTCACCCGACGAAGGGCTGACCAAGGCCGCCGAGTTCCTCAATCAGATCATCATCCGCGAGCAGCCCGGCCAAGCCTGGTGGGTCTAACTCAGGGCTCTTCATAAGGCTTGTATCGATTGTCGAGCAGGATCCGTGTGGCCTGCTCGACATTTTCCTCGCGAACGTAAAAAAAGGCGCCCGTCAATTCCCGCCGGAACACTAAGCCGCCTGAGTAAGTTCCTGTTTCGACTGCATAATCCATTTGGGCCTCTGTGAGCAGTTCCTCCAGCTTCAAGGCGTCCCGCAGCCGGCGCGCAATATAGATCAAGTTCAGTTCCGTGTCGCCGAAGAACTCCGGTTCCCTTCGCATCCAGTTACAACCTTATCGCACCGACTGTAATACGCCGGACAGTCTATGCGCATCGCATCCAATTTGATTGACTAATATTTCGCTCCGCCGTACGATGGACCCCTCAGCTTCAGGGCCGTCCCTAGGCCGAGGGCCATGTTTGCCTTCGAAAGATGGCATTGGCCGCACGAAAGGAGCATGCTATGTCTTCTCAAGCCACCGGCGCTGCTACAAAACGCCGCGGGACCCTCACCGTATCTCTTGCCCACAACGTTACTTCGGAACAGTTGCATCAGGCGCTCGATCGCATTTTGAATTTTGCCGGCTGCACCCATTGCGGTCTGCAAGGAATTGATCTTCGCCTTGCCGTTGGCGATCCAGCGCCGGACCAGCTAAAAGGCGCCGGAGTTGCCGGCGCTGTCTTTAACGCTGAGTAACTGACCATTATGGCGAGCCCATTTGGAATGGCAGCCACGTACGAAGGGGGCGATCCTGCATTTCTCGAACGGATCGCTCCCGGGACGCGCTATCTCGAAATCACTCCCGATTCGCTGGCCGTCGTCGATGATAGGGGCCGGCCGGCCCTTCGACCAGAGGCGCTTGACGAACTGAAAGACCTCGGCTCAAGTGTCACGCTTCTGGTTCACGGCGTAGGCCTCTCGATTGGCACTGCTGCCGGATGGAATGAAAATTACCTGCGCCTGCTAGACCAGCTTCTGCCATACGTGCCCGTCGCCTGGCACAGCGAACACCTTGGTTTCACGGAAGTCGCGGGCGAACATCTCGGCACTATGCTCGCGCTCCCTCGCACCCGCCGCATGCTGGAAGTTCTGTGCGACCGCATCACTCGTCTTAAGCGCCAGTACGGCCTTGCGTTCCTGGTGGAAAACATTGCGCACATGCTCCCCGATGCCCCGGCCGAATTCACGGAGGCGGGATTCCTGAACCAACTTGCTTCCGAAAGCGGCTGCGGACTCATCCTCGACATCTACAATCTCGAATGCGATGCTCATAACTACCGCTTCGATATTCCAGCGTTTTTTGGCGAACTCAATTTCGGTCACGTGCGCGAGCTTCACCTGGCGGGCGGCGTCCTGCATCGCGGCATGCGTCTCGACGTGCATTCGCGTCTGCTCCAAAACTCGACGCTTGAACTCGCGCGCTATGCCGTGAACAGAAGTCCCAATCTCTCAGCCGTCACGTACGAGTTACTGCCTCAGGCGGTACCGGTCCTCGGCTATGAGGCCATCGCTGCTGAACTCCGCCGCATCGATGGAGCCCTCCAAGCATGATGCAACTCGAACAGCAGCAACAGGCATTACTCGATCTGCTCAAATGCCGCCCCCTGTCTTCGCCCGAAGACGAGTATCTGCGTAGTGTTCGCGATTCCGGTGGGCTTGCGATGTCGCGCGAAGTCGCTATCTGGTGGCGCTCACTGGGCCTGCAACGCAACGCGCCACATACGTGCGGCCTGCTCAAAAGAACCGGTCGTTATGACGAACTGCTCGATCGATTCTATTGCGAAAATGCCGTCTCGCCCTACATGGAGATCATGGCGGAGCAGTTTCTTTCCCCTCTGGCCAACGATCCGGATTCGCTTGTTGCCTGCGTAGCGCGTTTCGAGTTGGCGGTAATTCAAGCCGCCTCAAAACCGGCCGCAGAATTCACGATTGAATTCGATCGGGACCCTGGTGCGCTGCTCGACGCTATCCAAAACGGGAGGCCGTTACCCGAACCGGACGGCGCTCCCCACCGGGTCGTCATCGGTCAGAAACCGGGCGGCCGCTCCTGACAGACGTCGAACGCTCGTTCGAGCGCCATACCGGCCGTACCCAACGTCCCTTCATCGAACAATCTTCCGATCAGCGTCACGGCGTGCGGGACGCGTCGTGGCGGCAAAAATTTCGGCAGCGGATGCGCCGGATCGGGAGCCCAGTCGCTTCGCGCTTCCGAAATCTCAACAAAGCCCGCCCGCAGCGTTAGCGAGGGATGACCCGTGAAGTTGCTGATGGTCAACATCTCATCGCGCAGCGAAGGCACGAGTAGCAAATCCACCTCCGCAAGCACGCGCGCCATTTCTTCCGCTACCTTGCGCCGGAACCGGTCCGTCTGCACGTAGTCAACCGCGGAGAGAAAACGCGACTGCCGGAACATATTCGGCCAGGCGTCCGGGCTTTGCATCTTCATCTCATCCGTCCGCCGCGTCAACGTCAACTCCTCAAACGCCGCTGAAGCTTCGGCAAACAGGATTACGTTCAGGTCGTCATACGGCCAGTCGGGTAGGGTAACCGCAACCGTCTGCATGCCTAGCCTGCGCGCTGTCTCCAGAGCCGCTCGATCGACATCGGTTGCAGGCGCCTCGTGCATCCATTTCTCGAAGTATCCGACCCGTAGTCCCTTCGCGCGCGCGTTAGCGTCGAAGTGCAGCCGGCTGGGCACACTTCCGAGGTCGCCCGCATCGGGACCCGAAATCGCACGCAGCACCAGCAGCGTATCTTCCACTCCTCGCGCCATCGGCCCCAGTTTGTCAAGCGACCAGCACAATGTCATCGCACCCGTTCTCGGCACGCGTCCAAACGTCGGCCGCAGCCCGGCTACCCCGCATCGCAAACTCGGACTCGTGATGCTGCCCTCTGTCTCGCTCCCGATTGAAAATCCGACCAGCCCTGCCGCCGTTGCGGCACCCGGCCCCGCACTCGATCCCGAGGATCCTTCCTCGAGCACCCACGGATTCATCGTCTGCCCGCTAAACCAGATGTCGTTCAAAGCCAGCGCCCCCAGACTCAACTTCGCCACCAGCACTGCGCCCGCCTGATTCAGCCGCTTCACGACCGTCGCATCGTCCTTCGGCACGCGACTGCGGAACGGCTCCGCGCCATACGTCGTTGCAATGCCGGCCGTATCCAGAAGATCCTTCGCGCCCCACGGAATCCCATGCAGCGGTCCCCGATAGTGTCCCGTCGCAATCTCGCGATCCGCCTGCTTTGCCTGTTCCCGGGCCAGTTCTCGCGTCAGCGTGATGACGCACCGCAATCTAGGATCGAATTGCTCTAATCGTTCCAAATAGATGTTCGTCAGCCGCTCCGAGCTCAACTGCCGCGCCCCAATCCAACCCGACAATTGGCTCACCGTGGCAAAGGCAATATCTTCATCGCGTTTCGGCAGCGCCCGCTGACCGGCTTTCGCTCGCACGAAGAAATCACGAGCTGGTCCCGCCGTTTGCCCTGGCAGCACCGCCCGCGATTGACACCACGGAGCGTCCGTCTCGCCGAGCGCCACCTTTTTCGGACCCGTGCGCCGTTCCATCAGTCCGGCCATTGATGTCCGCCAGCTTTCGGCAGCCATCGCCCGCTCGGAGTCCCTCAGTGAAACCTGCACCAGCTTTTCCGCTTCCTCAAAAGTCTTCACGCTTACCGCCGGCCCAACGGGCGGACTGGTGTTAAACGCCGGGGGTGCGCCCGGAGCGGCTTGCGGCTCTGATTGCGGAGATTCTTGTGCTGCCACCAGAACCGCCGCGGATGCCTCGAGTAAGAAAAGCCTGCGAGACTTCATGCTTAGCCCACTTTAAAAGAAAAAAGCTCCGGAAGGCGCGGGCCCCCGGAGCTTTTTCCTGGCTTTTGTAATGGTCTACCGCTTGTGCCGTGCCCGCCCCGTCTTTGCCGGTGTTGTCGTCTTCACGCCCGGAATCGTCGGGTCCTTGAACGTCAGCATGTACGGATTCGCTGTGTAGCTGTCGGCCACGCCAGAGAACTGAATCTGCTGGCCCACCTTGATTACGTTCAGAGCGTCGGCTGGCAGCGGGTTCGAGAATACGAGCGTGGCATCCGGCTTCGTTGGATCTTCCACACCCACGACTACCTGCGTCGGGTTGTCGGTCGGCTGCAGCGAGATCACCGTTCCGGTGAATGCTTTCGGACCGCCTTCTTCGCCGCCTGGAATTTCAAAGCCCTTCACATCGCTGTTGAAGAACGCATCGCCCTTGTCCTGCAAGTTCTGCTTGATCGCGTACCAGATCTTGAATGCGGGATCCGTTTCGATGCGCTGGTTCAACTGATTCGCTTGCTGCTGCGCGATATCGTTCACGCTCACAATCTTGAATCCATCCGGCGGCAGAGCGGAGGTCTTCGCTTGCGCCACGACCTGATCGGCGCCATCCGCGCTGCCATGGAAATCCGAGTACGCCTTCTGGAAATATTGCGTCAGCGAATCGCGTTGCGCCTGGGGCAGGGATCCCGGACCATCATAGGATGCTGCTCGAGCATACTCATACAGGCCCTCCGGATACTTCTTGTCGTCGATCAGCAGCTTTCCGTACGCGGCCGAGATGCGGGCATCGTTCGGGTTCGCCTGCAAGCTCGCCTTGTACTCGTTCTCTGCGGTAGCCGTGTCCTTGGTCTGCACCGCCTGTGCGGCCAGCGCGTTATGCGCGATCGCCACCGCGCTGTTCTTGGCCTGCGTCCATTGATCCGCATTCATATTGGCGGGTTTGCGGTCGGCGGAAAAGATTTTGTCGGAATTGTTGATGATGTTATGCGCCGCGTCTGTAATCTGGGACGCATTTGCATTCGGCACGCCTGGGCCGTACAGAACCGTGTAGTAGTTTGCCAGAAGGTTGGTCGGGTCCACTTTCAGCAATTGCGCGGCCTTGTCCATCAACTGCTGCCGCGCGGCAGGATCGCTCCCCGCAAGCTGACCGAGCGTTTGGACGAAATAACCAAGCCGGTCCTGGTCGAAATCCGTTTGCGGATACTTGTCCTGCCACTCGTTCAGAACTTGCAGTCGCGCCTTTGGATCCTGCGTCTGCGTGACCTTCAAGTACAAGTCGTACTCTCCGCGATCCTTATAATTCTTGGCTTTCTGACCGGTCTGGCCTGCTTGACCGGTTTGCGCGCTCGCGCCTGCCTGGGCAAATGCCGCAGGGCCACTCAATAAGGTCAAAGATAATGCGAGAACACTAGCCGATAAGATCGACTTGCGGGCTCGCAACAAGCAAAAATTCACAACAACCTCCCCTGACAGGAACTATACGATTCTTCTGTAGCGAATTCTTCTTTTGCGGGGCTGACACGCCTGAGCGGCCGCCCGTTCTTGTACTGTAACCGCTTGTACGTACAAAGCCGGAGTATAACGAACTGCTTCTCAGCCCGCAACCTGTCACGTACGTTTAGATGCTGGTCTTATGGTACTTGTTCCCTCAGTAGCGCGACTCATCCCTGGCGACTACCCGCTGATCAGTGCCCACTGGCTTACTTGAAGTACTCTTCCGGGGAAGCCGGTTGCGAGAAGAGAATGTATCCGCCCGAGCCGTTGCCGATCAAGGCAGTCGCTATTAAGATTCGTTCATTCCTCCAGAGGGATTCGAAGAAGCAACCCCCAGCAGCCTACCAACCGGCCTTGGTCAAAGACGCAAAAAGGCTGAGTTACCGTACAGAGTACGATGGTCAGGCGGGAGTCGGGCCGAAAGCCCGGACAAAAACTGCCCATCCAGTCGCGGCGAATATTGTTTAGGGCTTGGTGAGCGCGGTAGGAATCGAACCTACAACCTAGTGATTAAGAGTCACTTGCTCTGCCAGTTGAGCTACGCGCCCGATTGAGGAGAGAATCGTCGGAGAGGTTTCCGACTACCCAACTATAGCATGTCACTTCTTCTGCGGCCATCGAGTCACTGATGCAGGTGTTTACCACAGGGCCGCAGGAAGGAAAACGAACTTAGCTATTATTTTGATGACTATCATGGGTTTGCGGTACCTCATTTCTGGCGGCGCTGGCTTTATCGGTTCTCACCTGTGCGATACATTAGTAGCGCGCGGTCACTCGGTCGTCGCAGTCGACAACCTCATCACCGGGCATCGCGAGAACGTTGCCCATCTTGAGAACAGCCCTCTGTTCCAGTTCATAGAAGACGACGTAACGAGGGCGCTCGATCTACCCGGTCACTTCGACCGCGTGTTTCATCTGGCTTCGCTAGCAAGCCCTGTCGATTACCTGGCGCATCCCATTGAAACTCTCGAGTCGGGTTCCACGGCAACGCGCAACATGCTCGAAATCGCGCGTCAGCACAAAGCGAAGTTTTTGATTACCTCGACTTCCGAGTGCTACGGCGATCCGCTCGAGCATCCGCAGCGCGAGACTTACTGGGGCAACGTCAATCCCGTCGGGCTCCGCTCCTGCTACGACGAAAGCAAGCGCTATGCGGAAGCCATGACGATGGCGTTCCACCGTGTCTACGGTCTTGAGACCAACATCGCGCGCATCTTTAACACGTATGGCCCTCGCATGGCTCTGAACGACGGCCGCGTAGTGCCGGCCTTCATCGATCAGGCGCTCCGCGGCGCGCCCCTGACCGTGTTCGGTGATGGATCACAAACCCGCAGCTTCTGTTATGTGTCGGATATGGTCGACGGCCTGCTCCGGCTGAGTGAATCGGATGAGCGCTATCCAGTCAACCTCGGCAATCCCGTCGAGATGACGATTCTTGATTTCGCAAAACACATTCGAGCGTTGTTCAGTACGGATGTGCCGATCGACTTCCGTCCGCTGCCGTCAGACGATCCGAAAATTCGCCGGCCGGACATTTCAAAAGCGAAACGCCTGCTCGGCTGGGAGCCCAAAGTCGGACTCGACGAAGGACTGCCCATCACCATCGATTATTTCCGCCGCAAAGGCGAAGCAGAGCCCGAACCAATCGGTCTCACCGCCTAGGGTTCATTACTCCGGAAACTGAGCTCCTGCCGCCGCCGATGCTTCGACCGAGGCAGGGATATTTACGTCCGCCATTGGAACGCGCCGCATGGGGGACTTGCTGAAATCCCAGAACGTGTTGTCCATCACTGCATAATTGCTGCTCTGGAACCGCTGTCCGTTCCGAAGAACCACCGTGACCGGGGGCGATGCCGGTGCCTCGGAGGCGCTATCGGGCGCGCGATACGGAGGCATCGGCTCGGCCGTTTCCCTCTGCGCCCTCAAATCGTCGATCTCCGCATGCAACTGATTAATCTCGGAGCCCAGCATGTTTTCCTGAACTTCGTAGTGTTGTGTCAGAGGGTCGGTGGGCGTGTCGATGGGCGCTGCCGCATAGGGTGACTCGGCATAATCGCCGTAGTCGAAATAATCCGGCCCGCCTACATACCCGGTCCCGTAAAAGAATGGCACCGCGGCATACCGCCGGCCTCGCCCATAATGGCCCGTGCCGCCCCGGTTTCCGTAGCGGTTTCCATTGGTATAGGCGCTCCTGTACGGGCTGGTAAATGCTGCCGATGACCCACGATATCCGGCTCCCGAATGGACTGACGGCGCATGTATCAGCGATCCCACGCCTCCCGTCGGAGCAGGTCCCGTCGCCCCTACCGGAGCCCGTCCGCTCACGGAATGCCCGTGCTGGGCCGAGGCCGCTGCCGCTCCCAACACTATTGCGCCGGCGATAAGAAAGGAACGCATGCCGGAACCTCCCCTCTACTTGATTCGACGCGCAAACCGGAAGCTGCGTTTACTCACGACATTTCCCTTGCGAGAACCGAGCACCTGGATCCACTACCTACACGAGATACTATGCCACGCCTTGCGGTACTTTTCTTCGCCTTGCTTGCCAGCTTTTCGCAGGTTGCGCCCGCCTCCTCTTCTTCCAAAGCGGTCCATTCCGGCAGTCTGAGCGATTCCCAAATCGACTCCAACATCCGTGCCAAACTCGCCAAGTCCAAAATCGGCAAGGACGGTTTCACCTTCCACGTGTCCCACGGCGTCGTGACCTGGGAAGGCAAGACCAACGTCATCCAGCACAAAGGTTCCGCCACCCGTATGGCGCATGCCGCCGGCGCGACTCAGGTCGTCAACCACATACAGATCTCCGCCGAGGCCAAAGACAAGGCAGCTTCCAACCTGAAAAAAGCGCACGTCGTCCAATAAAACTTCGGCTCCGTCGCATGCTAGAGTGTAGGTGCAAAACCCTACATTCAATGAAACGCAGTCTTACTCTGTTCGTAGCCGCTGGCTGCGCTGTGACGGGATGGTCACAAACCGCGTCAAAACCAGCTTCCACTCCCCCGGCCGCCGCTGCTGAGTCCGCCTCTTCCAAAGGACCCGAACAGGTAGCCGCGCAAGAACCCAACAAGGTGGTTGCAACCGTGAACGGTCAGCCCATCACCGCGAAACAGGCGTGGGATCTGATCAAAATGATTCCCGAGGAGACTCGTAAAAGCTCGCCCAATCTCGAGCAGCTCTTTGAACGCCTATACGCGCTGAATGCCCTCGCGAATCAAGCCGAAAAGGAACACCTCGATCAGGAACCCGCCGTCAAATCACAGCTTGAATTGAGCCGCGATAACGTACTGGCGCAGGCGTACATGAACAAACTCACCGGCGCCCAAACGGGTGCGCCGATTGACGCCAAGCAGTACTACGACACTCATAAAGAAGAGTTCGATCAGGCGAAGCTGAGCGGTATCGCTATCGCCTTCAATCCGCCCGGCACACCTGCAAATCCCAACGGTCCCAATCGTACGGAGCAGGAAGCGCAATCCAAGGCCGACGACCTCGAGAAAAAAATTAAAGCCGGAGCCGACATCACCACACTGGCCCGCACCGATTCGGACGATCAACGGTCGGCCGCAAACGGCGGCAGCCTTGGAACCCTAACCCAAGCGCAGCCCGGCATCCCAGCCCAGTTGAAGGATGCGATTTTCAGCAAACTCCAGCCTGGGCAGGTGTCGGAACCCATCCGGCTGCCCAATGCCTACTACATCATCAAACTGGATAGCCGCACCCAGCAGCCGTACGATGAAGTTCGTTCGAGCATCGAGCAGAAGCTTCGCGGCGAGAAGAACCAGGCGATCGTCAAGGAGCAGTTGGACAAATACAAAGTGCAAGTGCAGGACGCCTCCTTCTTCAATACGTCCTCCACCGGCGCCGCTAAAGCTCCTTCGCTCGGCGCGCCCATAGGCCATGCGCCTTCTGCTCAGTCCGCGCCTAAGAAGTAGCGCCGGTCTCATCCATGAAATACATGCGGGGCTTCCGTCTCTAGCCGGAGGCCCCGTTTTCGTTTCCGCGCGTCCCGAACTGACGGCTTGGCGCGGAAAACTGCTGTCTTGGGCCACAGGGCAGGGAACCCCGGTGTACGCCGCCAGTTTTATCCGCAGGCGCCGGATCGTGCTCGAAAGCAGCCTGCTGGAGAACGAAGACTTGCTACGCCTGATCCTGGTCCACGAACTTTTCCACTTCGCATGGCCGCGGCTCGGCAACCCCGCCCGCCTTGCCTGGTCCGATCTGCTCGCCGTCGAGTACGCTGCCCGTTCCCGGGGCGAACTCGGCGAATCGGCCAGCTTGCGCAAGGAGTCTGCCCATAAATCCGAGCGCCACTGGAAGGATTACGCCTGCGAAAGCTTCTGCGACACCGCTGCGTATTGCTACTCAGGTGTTTCCCAACATCCTTGGTTCCGCCTCGCCTCACGCTGGCTGCATCGCCGGACCGATTGGTTTCATCAAACGTTCGAGCGATAAACTAGGAAGTGAGAATGCGTCTGAAATTGGCAAAATTCGCGGGACTGGCGATCCTGGGGTCTGTGTTTGTGCTCTCTTCCTGCTCCAGCTCCTCCGCCCAGCCGCAGCAGCACGCACAGTCAGACCGCAAAACCGCGCCCGATTTCACTCTGCAAGATGAACAGGGCGCATCCGTGAAGCTGTCCGATTTCCGGGGTAAAGTGGTTCTCCTAAACTTCTGGGCCACCTGGTGCGGACCCTGCAATCTTGAAATCCCCTGGTTTGTGGAGTTCCAGCAACAGTACAAATCGGCTGGTCTCGAAGTAGTCGGCGTCTCGATGGATGATGATGGTTGGAAGGTCGTGAAGCCTTATATCCACGATCACCACATCAACTACGAAATCCTGCTCGGCAATGATTCGGTCACTCAGCTCTATGGCGGAGTCGATTCGCTTCCCACGACGTTTATCATTGATCGCGGCGGCCACATTGCGCACGTCCACGTCGGCCTCGCTGGAAAGAACGAATACCTAGATGAGATCCAGAAACTGCTTACACCCAGCCCTGCTCACCAGGCTTCTTTGCACGTCGCTCCTGTCTGCCGCTTTGTTGCCTGGCACAGCTCAATAAGCTCGTCATCCCTCCGCCGCAACCAGTTTCTGTACAAAGGGGCGCGGAGCGTGGACGCACGCGTCAGTGTAGCCATCCTGCCCGGCTTTCACGTCAACAGCGACAAGCCTTCTTTCGACTACCTCATTCCCCTGAAGCTCACCTGGTCGAGTGGGCCGCTCGAAGCCAAGTCGGTTCGCTATCCCCAACCGGAGACCATCGAACTCGGACCTGACAAACTCAGCGTTTTCAGCGGAACCATCGACATCACGACCAAGTTCATCGCACCCAAGAATGCCGCGGCCGGGTCCACCACCATGACCGGGCAGTTGCATTATCAAGCCTGCAACAATCGCGAATGTTTCCGTCCCATGACCGTTGAGGTTCGTCTTCCCGTCACCGTCGAGTAAGCGCCGCCTCCTGATCCGCCCCGGCGGTATCGGCGACTGCATCCTTTGTCTTCCGGCAATGGAGTTCCTGATCGCTGAATACACGGAGGTCTGGATCACTTCCGCCGTCGTGCCGCTCATTCAGTTCGCGTCTCGAGTCCATCCGATCTCGTCAACCGGCCTCGATCTGCTCGGCGTCGGCGATATCGCCGTTCCCCCCGCACTCGAAGAGCGACTAGGAAGCTTCGACGATATTGTGACTTGGTACGGAACTGCCAGACCCGAATTCCGCTCCGCTTTGTGCGCCCTAAACGCGAACTGCACGTTTCTCGCGGCGCTCCCGCCCGTGGGCTATCGCGGTCACGCCGTCGATTTCTTTGCGCAGCAGGTCGGAGCTCCAGCCGGTCTCGCCCCCCGCATCCCCGTCGAGCCCATCGAGCGCTATGAACGGATCGTGATTCATCCATTCTCGGGCAGCGCGCGCAAGAACTGGCCCCTGCCGCACTTTCGGCAACTGGCCCATATGCTTCGGCTACCTGTGGATTGGATTGCTGGCCCCGAAGAGGAATGCGAAGGGGCCCGCCGCTTCGAGAGCCTCTACGGCCTGGCGCAGTGGCTCGCTGGCGCGCGTCTGTACATCGGCAACGATTCTGGCATCACTCATCTCGCCGCGGCCCTAGGAGTCCCAACGCTTGTCCTATTCGGTCCAACCGATCCCGCGCTATGGGCTCCTCGCGGCGCCAGGGTGATCCACTCGGATCCGCTGTCTTCGCTCGGCCCCGCAGCGGTTCTTGAACAGGCGCTCATCGCGCTTACGCCGTAGGCACAGCCTTCATCGCTTCATCCGAAAGCTGATCTGTCTGCGGAGCATCCTTCGTTGGCTGATTCTGTTTCCAGCGCAGAATCGGATTGCGTGCCGCCTTCACTTCATCTACGCGCCGCGTGCGCGTCGTATGCGGAGCCTTCAGCACCAGTTGCGGATCCCTCTCGATCTCCTCGGCAATCGAGATCATCGCGTCGGCAAAGAGATCCAGCTCGCCCTTGCTCTCGGTTTCGGTCGGCTCAATCATTAATGCACCGCGCACAATCAGCGGAAAACTCACTGTATACGGATGAAATCCGTAATCGATCAGCCGCTTCGCGATATCGCCCGTCCGCACGCCCTTCTTCGCCTGCCGCTCATCGCTGAACACACACTCGTGCATGCTCGGAGCCTGATACGCAATCTGGTAATACTGCTCCAACTTGGCACGTAAATAGTTGGCGTTGAGCAGCGCATCTAGGGTCGCCCGTCGCAGTCGATCGCCGCCGTAGGCCATGATGTAGGCCAGCGCCCGCACCAGCACGCCGAAATTGCCGTAGTACGCTCGAACCCGGCCAATCGAATCCGGGCAGTCGTAATTCCAGCGCCACAACTCGCCATCCCGCTTCAGGCGCGGCGACGGTAGAAACGGCGTGAGCACCTTCGCAACTGCTACCGCTCCCGATCCTGGACCGCCTCCGCCATGCGGAGTCGAAAACGTTTTGTGCAGATTGAGGTGCATTACATCGATGCCGAGATCGCCCGGCCGCACCACGCCGACCAGCGCATTCATGTTCGCGCCATCCATATAGACCAGCGCGCCCTTGTCGTGCAGTATCGAGCAGATCTTTCGAATGTCCAGCTCAAATACACCGACCGTGTTGGGATTAGTGATCATCAGCGCCGCGACATCTTCCGTCGCCGAGCGCTCCAGGGCCGCCAGATCCACCATGCCGCGATCGTTCGACTTGATGTTCTCCACCGCGTAGCCGACCATCGACGCTGTCGCCGGGTTCGTGCCGTGTGCGGAATCCGGCACCAGAATCTTCTTCCGCGCCCCGCCTCGCTTCTCAAGCAGCGCCCGGATCATCAGGATGCCGGTGAACTCGCCATGCGCGCCCGCCGCCGGTTGCAGCGTCACCGCATCCATGCCCGTGATCACCGCCAGCGCATTTTCGAGCGCTGCCGCAAGCTCCAGCGAACCTTGAGATAACTCTTCCGGTGCATACGGATGATTCCACGCCAGCCCTTCTGTGCGTGCCACCAGCTCATTCACGCGCGGGTTGTATTTCATCGT
The DNA here is from genome assembly GCA_963795905.1 of uncultured Acidobacteriaceae bacterium. Lineage (GTDB taxonomy): Bacteria > Acidobacteriota > Terriglobia > Bryobacterales > Bryobacteraceae > Bog-105. The sequence continues at coordinate 70,181 of CAWCJG010000014.1, forward strand.
GCACGATCCAAGCGGATACAATCCCAGATCGATCGCATAGTTCCATGTCGAGAGCCGCGTGAAATGGCGAATCGCATCCACCTCGCTGACCTCCGGAAAATCCTCGATCTCCTGGCGCACATTCTCGGCGCCAAGCACAGACGCCGCATCGACCGCGGGCACATCCAACTCCGGTAACTGATAGCCGGCTTTTCCCGGCGAACTCCGCTCAAATAGCAGCGGCTCGTCCTGAACGATATGCGGCAGGGCTTTCTCGATCATCAGTGTGCTCCCTCAAACGCCCGCACAACTTCGTCCATATCGGCCCGCTTGTTCATCTCTGTGGCGCACAACAAGACACAATCCTTCAACTCGGGATAGAAGCGTCCGAGCGGCAACCCACCGATCACTTTGCGCTCCAACAAAGCCGCGTTGATCTTCTCCGGCATGCGCCCGTTTGTGCGCGCTACGAATTCGTTGAAGAAGGGCGCTTCAAACCGCAAGGCCAGCTTGTCCGCTAGATAATGCGCTTTCGACAAATTCTGCTCAGCCAGTTCCCGCAAGCCCTGTTTCCCGTATACGGTCATGAACACGGTCGCCATCAGCGCCAGTAGCGCCTGGTTCGTGCAAATGTTCGAAGTCGCTTTTTCCCGCCGGATGTGCTGCTCGCGAGTGGCCAGCGTCAGACAAAATGCGCGCCGGCCGGTGACATCGGTCGTCTCGCCCACCAACCGGCCCGGAAGCTGCCGTACATACTCTTCCCGTGCCGCGATGATCCCCACAAACGGTCCGCCATAGCTTGGTGAAATCGCAAAGCTCTGTAGTTCGCCGACTACGATATCCGCTTCCCGCGGTGGCGCAATCAAACCGAGCGCCACGGCCTCCGTAAACGCCACCACCAGCAGCGATCCGTTCCTTGCCGCGAGCTCCTTGATGGCAGGCAACTGCTCGAGAACGCCGAAGAAATTCGGGCTCTGCACAATCACTGCCGCCACCGTGTCGTTCATGCGCGACCGCAAGTCGTCCAGATCGACTTGCCCGCGCTGGTCATACGCGATTTCTTCAACGGGAAAACCTTGATGCTGCGTATAGGTGGTCAGCACTTCCCGATACTCCGGATGCACCGTGCGCGCGACCAGGATGCGATCCCGCTTCGTCACGCGCACCGCCATCATGGCCGCTTCCGGAATCGCCGTCGAGCCGTCGTACATCGATGCATTCGCCACGTCCATGCCGGTCAACTGGCAGATCATGGTTTGAAATTCGAAAATGCTCGTCAGCGTGCCCTGCGAAATCTCCGCCTGATACGGCGTGTACGAGGTCAGAAATTCCCCGCGCGAAACCACCGTATCGACCAACACCGGCCGGTAGTGGTTGTAGACACCCGCTCCCAAAAACGATGGCAGTACCGCATTGCGCTCGCCGAGTTGCCGGAAATAGTCAACGATCTCAAATTCGCTTTTGCCGTTCGGAAGATCCAGGTTGCCCCGGAACCGGAGTTCTTCTGGAAGATAAGCAACCAAATCCTCTTCGGATGCAACTCCGATCGCCGCCAGCATTTCCGCGCGCTCGGAATCGGACTTTGGTAAGTAACGCAACCTCTATTCGGCCCCTACGTATGTTTGATATTCGCTCGCCGGCATCAGCGCATTGATCTCCTCCGGGTCGTCTAGCTTCACCTTCACTAGCCAGGCCTGCCCGTGCGGATCTTCGTTCAGCAAAGCCGGACTCGACGTGAGCGTATTATTGGCTTCGACTACTTCGCCGGATACCGGTGAGTAGATGTCGGACACAGCCTTGACCGATTCCACCGACCCCAGCGTATCGCCTCGTTTGAAGCGCGTTCCGGTTTTAGGAAGCTGTACAAAAACGATGTCGCCGAGTTCATGCTGCGCATGCTCAGTGATCCCAACCGTGCCTGTATCGCCTTCTAGGTGCACCCACTCGTGTTCTTTGGTGTATCTGTACTGCTCGGGATAACTCATGATGCTTTTGGCCTTTTGTAAAAGGGCGTCTCGACTGTCACGGCAGCGACCGGCGCCTCCCGGATCAGAATCTGAATCGGCACACCGGGCCTTGCGTGTTCAACCGGCAGATAGCACAAGCCAATGTTCTTGCCGAGCGTTGGCGACGGGCCGCCGCTGGTCACCCATCCCATCGGAACGCCATCCATCCATACTTCGTAACCATCGCGCGCCACGCCGCGGTCCGTCATCTCGAACCCGACCAGTTTGCGTTTGACGCCTTCGCGTACGTCGTCTTCTAGCGCCATCCGCCCGATAAAGTCGCCCTTCTCCGGTTTCACGATCCAGCCGAGATCGGCTTCGTACGGATTAATCGATGCCGTGATCTCGTGTCCGTACAGCGCCATCTTCGCTTCCAGCCGCAACGTATTGCGCGCGCCCAGCCCGCATGGCTTGATGCCAAACTCCCGCCCGGCCTCGAGCAGCGCATCCCACACTCGCGGTCCTGTCTCCGGCGCTGTGTAGATCTCGACACCGTCTTCGCCCGTGTAGCCCGTCCGCGCCACGCGCGCCTGCTCACCGCGAACCGTCCCGTCGAGGAACCAGTAATAGCGGATACTCGCAAGGTCCAGGTCTGTCAGCTTCTGTACCGTGGCTAGGGCCTTCGGGCCCTGTACCGCAATCTGCGCATAACGGTCGCTACTGAATTCGACCTTGGCCTGAAAGGGATTCTGCGCTGCAATGTGCTCGAAATCCTTTTCCTGATTTGCCGCATTCACGCACAAAAAGAAATGTGTATCCGACACCTTGTGGACTAGAATGTCGTCGATGAACCCGCCGTGTGCATACAGCAGCGCGGAATATTGAGCCTGCCCGACCTTCAGCTTTGACGCGTTATTCGTCGCTACGTAGTTGACCAGACGTTCCGCTTCCGGTCCCGTGATCTCGATCTCGCCCATGTGGCTGACATCGAACAGGCCAACCGCGTTCCGGACTGCATGGTGCTCCTCGACAATGCCCGAGTACATGACCGGCATATTCCAGCCGCCGAAGTCCACCATGCGCGCCTTTGATCGGGCGTGGGTATCGAACAGAGGTGTCTTTTTCAGCGTGGGAGCAGCGGTCATCGCGAGAGGGGCAGACGCCCTCAGCGTATCATGCGAGCGGTCTCCGCCAGAATTACAGGGCTGCCGGCGTTGGCTACGAAGTGGCGGGGTCGCCTTGCTCCGATGCGCCGTACTCTTTGAGTTTATTGAATAGCGTCTTCAGACTGATACCGAGAATCTCGGCGGCCCGTGTCTTGTTGTTTTTCGTGTGCTGCAGCGTGAGTTGAATCAGAGCTTTTTCCGCCTCTCCGACGGTCGTTCCGACAGGCAGACGCACGCTCTCGGGTTCGAACACTTGCGCCGGTGGACGTGACCCGACGGATACGCCAAAGTCGTACGGCAGATGGGCCATTTGGATCTGGCCTTCTCCAGCCATAATGATCGCCCGTTCCAAAATGTTTCGAAGCTCGCGTACGTTCCCCGGCCACTGATAGCGCCGGAACGCATCCATTACTTCGCCGCTCACCGAATTCACGTTGCAGGCGTGCTTGCGATTCAAGTTCAGAATCAGCGCGTCGCATAACACGGACAGGTCGTCCAGCCGGGTCCGCAAAGGTGGCAGCGAAATCTGAAAGACGTTGAGCCGGTAATAGAGATCCTCGCGTAGGTCGCCCTTTTTCAGAGCGTCATCGACCACCCGATTTGTCGCCGCAATCACGCGCACGTCGACCGAGATCTCGCTCTTTCCGCCTAGCCGCCTCACCCGCGAGTCTTCCAGTACGCGCAGCAGTTTCGCCTGCGTGCCCGAAGGCATCTCCGCCAGTTCATCGAGCAGCAGCGTCCCGTGCTGGGCCAGTTCGAAACAGCCTGCGCGTCGCTCCAGTGCGCCCGTGAACGCCCCTTTCTCGTGGCCGAAGAGTTCGCTTTCCATCAGCGTCTCCGGCATCGCCGCGCAATTGATCGCCACGAACGGGCCGCCGCGTCGAGGGCTAAGCTGATGAATCGCGCGAGCGACCAGTTCCTTACCGGTACCGCTTTCGCCAGCCACCAGCACCGCCGCCTTGCTCGGCGCTACCTGCCGGATGACGTCGAATACCTGTTGCATCGGCTTCGAAACGCCGACCATGTCGACCAAAATGCCTTGGCCAACCAACTGCCGCCGTAGAATCTCCGTCTCTTCCGCCAGCTTGCTCGTGGAAGCCGCCCGTTCCAGCAAAACGCGTAACGCCGCCGGCTGAATCGGCTTCTCCACAAACCAGAACGCGCCCAAATCGTGAATCGTCTGGATGGCCGTCTCGATATTGCCGAATGCCGTGAGCACGATCGCAGGCGGCATGCTGCCTTCCGTGCCGAGCCGCTTCATCAGCTCGAATCCATCCATGCGCGGCATCATCAAATCCGTGACGATGACGTTGGCATTGAAGGACCCAAGGCGTTCCAGCGCCTCCTGTCCGTCTCCCGCGGTCTCAACGTTGAATCCCCAGGCAGAGATCATCGATGCCAGACCGTTTCGCTGGAGTTCTTCGTCGTCAACAACCAGTACGTTTATGATCGGGCGTGTGGCTTGGTTTCCCACGATGTTAGATGGTAATTGAATCGGGCTAAAAGCGCAAAATGCTCACGCCGTGATAAATGCGCGCGGCGGGAACCTTGCTTAAATACAGCGTTAACGGTATCTTATCGTACCCTTGAAAGGTCGCCACGGAATCTTCCAGCCGATGACCCACTCAAGTTCGCAAATCCAGGATGTGGACGGCATCGATCCGCCGCCACATTCTTAAGACGTGGCCGCGCCTGTATGGGCTCGTCCTGCTCTACCTGTTCTTGCTTATCTCTGCACTCTGGATCATTACGAGGACGCTTGCGTACTAGCGACGCTCGGAGTCGCGCGTGACTCCCATCGATTGGCTCGTCATGTGCTGCTGGCTGACATTCCTTGTCAGCTACGGCATGTATCGCGGCCGCGGCAGCCGCAGCGTGAATCAATATCTGCTCGCCGGGAAAAGCATGCCCTGGTACGCGATGGGGCTCTCCATACTAGCCACGCAGGCAAGCGCTATTACGTTCATCTCGACAACCGGGCAAGGCTATGTCGACGGGCTCCGCTTCGCCGAGTTTTACTTCGGCCTTCCGGTCGCGATGATCCTGATCTCGATGGTTGCGGTGCCGGTGTTTCATCGCGCAAAGGTGTTTACTGCCTATGAATACCTGGAAGCTCGCTTTGATGCTAAGACACGCGCGCTCGTCAGTGGCATTTTTCTCATCCAGCGCGGGCTCGCGGCCGGCATCGGGCTGTACGCGCCGGCCGTCGCTCTCTCCGTTGTGTTCGGCTGGGACGACCGTTGGATCACCGTTTTGATTGGCGCGCTGGTGGCGCTCTACACCACCACCGGCGGCATCAAAGCGCTCACATGGGCTGATGTGCAGCAGATGTCCATGATCTTCGTCGCTCTAATGATCAGCCTGTTTCTCGCCTTCCACAGCTTGCCGCACAGTATCGGGGCCGCTGATGCGGTGCGCATAGCGGGCGCGCTCGGGCGCATGCGCATCGTCGATACGCACCTCGATTGGAGTGATCGCTACAACCTCTGGAGCGGCCTGATCGGTGGCGGCTTTCTCGCCTTGGCCTATTTCGGCTGCGATCAAAGCCAGGTCCAGCGCTATCTCACTGGCCGTTCCATTGCGCAGAGCCGCTTGAGCCTTCTGTTCAACGCAGTCGTGAAGATACCGATGCAGTTGCTGATTCTCTTCATCGGGGCCAGCGTCTTTGTGCTATCTGTCTTCACGCCATTTCCGCCCATCTTCCAGCCGCAGGAAGCGAAACTGGCGATGCACAGCACCGAATGGCCGGCCGTACAGAAGCAATACGACGCCGCATTCCAATCCCGTCGCGAAGCCGCCCAAGCGTTCGTTCAATCCGCCCACTCCGGCAGTACGAAAACTGCGGTCGCCACGCTTCGGAGCAGCCAGCAGGCCTTCCTCGCGGCTCGAAGGAATGCGCTCGGCATTTTGGAGCGCATTCATGGATCGAAGGTGGACGACACCAACTACATATTCCTCTCCTTCATCACGCGTTTCTTGCCGGTAGGCTTGGTCGGGCCTGGTCATCGGCGTAATCTTTTCCGCATCCATGGGCTCGACGTCCGGAGAAATCAATTCCCTCGCGACCGTCTCAATGGTCGACATCTATCGGCGCCATTTCGTGAAAAGGGCGAGCGATCGCCATTATCTGTTCGCCTCGCGCGCCTTCAACATTTTCTGGGCCGCTTTTGCTGTGGGGTTCGCCGCCTGGGGCGCACGCGGTTTTGGCGCACTCATTGAGCGGGTCAACATCGTTGGCTCGCTCTTCTATGGTTCGCTTCTGGGCGTGTTCGTGCTCGCGTTCGCGTTTCCTCAAGTGCGTGGAACCGCCGCATTCGTGGGAGTGCTTACCGGTCAGGCCGTCACACTCTGCGTGGCGGCCTTCACGAATCTCTCGTTCCTCTGGTATAACGTCGCGGGTTGCGTTGTCGTGGTAGGCGCCGCCGCGCTGCTGTCAGCGGCTCAAAGCTGGATGCTCGCGATATCTACCGTCGATTGATGTCCCTCGACGACGACAATTCCCGTCTCGGTCACAAAGTAGCGCTTTCGATCCTGCTCCAGATCGTAGCCAATTGTCGCGTCCTCGGGAATCCTGGCGTTCTTGTCGAGAATGGCGCGCCGGATCTTCGCGCGGCGGCCGATATCGCAGTTGTCGAACAGAATCGAATCTTCGACTAGCGCGCCCGAGTGTACCCGCACCCCCCGCCCGAGCACCGAGCCTTTCACCGATCCGCCCGAAATAATCGAACTGCCGGCCACGATCGAATCGATTGACAGCCCGCGCCGGTTCTCGTCATCGAACACAAACTTTGCAGGAGCGTCGAAATATCCCGCCGTCCGTAGCGGCCATTGCCGGTTGTACAGATTTAACTCCGGCGATACCGACCGCAAATCCATACTGGCTTCGTAATAGGCATCCAGGGTGCCCACATCGCGCCAATACTGCGGCGCTCCGATCGGATCTCCAGGAATTACATTTGTCTGGAAATCGTACGCATACATATCCGCGTGTCCAATCAGGCCCGGCAGAATATTTTTGCCGAAGTCGTGCGCGCTCGATGCGTTCTCCGCGTCCTTGTACAATTCCCGCACCAGCAATTCCGTCGAGAACACGTAATTTCCCATCGAAGCGTAGACGCGCGTCGGGTCGTCCGGCATCGTCGGCGCATCCGTACGCTTCTCATGAAACCCGCGGATCAGTCCCTCTGGGGTCGCTTCGATTACGCCGAACTCGGACGCGAGTTCTTTCTGCACCGGAATCGCCGCCACCGTCACGCCGGCCCGCTTTTCTACGTGATACTCGATCATCTGGCGGATGTTCATCCGATAGATATGGTCGGCGCCGAAAATCACGACTACATGCGGATCCGTCTGCTCGATCAGATTAATGTTCTGATAAATCGCGTCGGCGGTTCCCTTGTACCAGTCCTCATTCTGGGACCGCATCTGTGCCGGAACCGGGATGATGAAGTTGTTTTTTAGAAGTCCGCTGACCTCCCACCCTTCGCGGAGGTGCTGCAGAAGAGATTGGCTTTTGAACTGAACCAGTACGTAAATGGAAAAAATACCGGAATTGACGAGATTGCTGAGAACAAAATCCACAATTCGGTACCGCCCGCCGAACGGGACGGCCGGTTTGGCGCGCTCTTTGGTCAGAGGGTAAAGTCGAGTGCCTTTCCCGCCGGCTAACACGAAAGCCAGAACTCTAAGCTGCATGCTCTCTTGCACTTCCTCCGCCGATTAGAATACCGCGCCGCGACAGAGCTTTCAGCGACTAGCCCAATCGGCCATCACCGATAGCTGCCCGGAAGCTGCGCATTCGACGCACTTATTCGTCGAGGTCCTGCTTAAAGATAGACAGCCGAACTCTAGAAAGCCGAAGGCAAATAGCTGACAGCTCTTCGTAACTCGGCAAAAGGGGCCGGAGGAGCGGCCCCTCTCAGCCAGGTGGCTCATACCCGTGCGGAGGGGTATCGCTTCGTGCCGCCGCGTCCTCGCGAACGCGTCGGCCAGTGTGGGCCACCCGTCAGTATTAAGATGCATTAACCTGAATGGAGGTTGCCGGTCTCACGTACCGAGATGAAATTTCATTCCGGCCCACTTACAAAAAAAGACAGCGCGCCCACTGTTAGAACGCGCTGTTTGACGATTGACCTTATGAGCGATTAACGCTCTCTCCGGGAGAACCGGCGGAACCTCCGAAATCCCGCCGACCTCCCGGAGTGGAGATATGCCAACTTACATTGCACGCGAATGGCCAGTGATTTTCCCTGCGCCAAGCGACTCAATTCGACGGGTAGGTCAACCTTTCGGATAATCGCGAAACGTAAGTAGATAAAGCTTGCCCGGTGCGGCGCGTCATAATTGGTCAGATGCCGTTAGCGGTCAGCTCTCGCGTGGAAAACGATATCGCGATTCTGGATTTGGAAGGAACGCTGACCTTAGGGCCGTTGCTTCACCGGGTCCGCGATGCCGCGCGCGATATGCTCGCCCGCAAGAAGCTTAGCGGCATGGTGGTAAACCTCGCGGCCGTCACCCTGGCGGACAGCGCTGGTTTGGGAGAACTTACCGTGGTCTACACCTTCGCGGGACGTAGCGGCATTTCGGTCGCGCTTGCCTCGCCCAGCACGATGCTCCGCAATATGCTGGAAATTACCCGGCTGGACGGCCTGCTGCCGGTCGGCAACGATCTTGCCGAAGCCAAAGCGCTCGCGCTGGCCAATAGCCAACTGAAACGCGCTTAAATCCCCAGGTCGGCCCCGTCGTGGGTGGCCAATCCGATCTGTTCCACTGTTCCGTTCCGCCCGTTGTACCAGAGCATCCAGCTACCCTGATCGAAGATCGCGAACGGCTTGTAGCAACTACTTCGATCCCAGCCAGTCAGCCCCGGTCGAATGATTGGGTTTTCCGGCAGGCGCTCCCACTTGTCGATCCCATCCACCGACTTGGCAAGCCCGATCGCGGCATCATGGATGTCCCGGAATCCGATATAGAAAGCGTAGTAGGCGCCGTTCCGTTTGATGACCTGCGCCGCCGTGACACGATCTTTCTCCCAGCTCAGCTTCGGGTCGGGAGTGAACACCGCATGATCGAATGGCCGGTCCCAGTGCAGGCCGTCTTTGCTGGTGGCATATCCAATCGCGCTTGGCTCATATTGGCCCCCAGCCGAATACCACATCTTGTAAATCTGATCCGCCTCATCCCAGTTCACGTGCGGAGCCATGATGGACTCCTTTTCCCACGGGAACTGCGCGGTTAAAACCGGCCCATGCAGCGGGCGCTGCCAATTCATTCCGTCCTGGCTTTCGGCGTATCCGATCGCCGAGCTATTTTTTGTCTGACCCGTGTACCACATGCGAAACACACTCGATGCGGTATCCGCGACGACAATCGGCCGGTTTACATCCTGCTCCCAATCGCTCCCCGGAATTGCTTGCAGCGCAATACGCGGCGCCAGCCAATGGATACCGTCCCGGCTGTCCGTCCAGGCGATCGCTTTCTTCGAGCGCCGGGAAAACCACATCCGGTAGCCTTCCGGGAAGCGCAGCAGGCAGCAATCGAAGCACGTGCCGAGAGCGCCGCCGAGCACCGGATTGTAATCATACTTTTCCCAGCCCGCACGTGTCTGGCTGCACGCGCCCAACGCCCCGCCGGCCGCCAATGCGCTTGCGCCCGCCATCAAACGACGGCGTGAAATGCCGGAACTACGCTTGTCCTGCTGCAAATGTTTGCTCGTCGGATGAAGGGCCATACCTGCGCACGATAGTCACCACAGTCATGCGCTTGTGTCGCTACAACCCCAAGCGCTCCCGGCCGTATCGCAAACACGCAATCACGTTATCGTTCTCCACCTTCACCCATTCTTCATGCGCGAGATTGCTCACGACGGGCAGCGGCGACGATGGAGGATGCGCGTTCACAAAGCGCAATGCGTCCGCCAGCACTTGCCCATTCCTGTCCGGAAAGGTCACCCAGTAAGAATCCTCGAGGCAGGGAACAACGCAGCGGATCGCGCGTGATCATCTCGAGTGAGAGCCGAATATTCGGCCGATGCTCCCGCACTTTCGCGATCGCGGTCGGCAGGTCGAGATACCCGGTCCCCAGCAGCACCTCCGACAGCAAGAATCCATCTTTCGATGGGGCCGTGGCCATATCCTTCAGATGCACACACACACTGAACGGGGCCAGCGTGTCGATCACCTGCATCGGCTGATCCAGCAGCGACAGGTTATTCCCGAAATCCAGGCACACACCCAGATACTCGGTGCCGTACTTGTGCATCAACGCCGCGAGTTCATCCGCTGTCCAGTCTTTGTGATTCTCCAACCCGAGCGGAATCTTGTAACGGTCCAGCACCGGCCGTGCCGCTTCTATGGACGCGTGACTTTGGGCCACGTGCTCGCGCCACGCAGCCTCCGAGTGGAACGTCTCATACCGGCGCGTACCCAAACAAGCCGACCGCATCGCGACCGCACCCACCTGCTGCGCCGTGTCGAGCGCACGTTCGAACTCGGCTGTGTCTCCGTCGGGCTTTGGTATCGGCACCATTGCTTCGATGTACATGCCGTAGCGCTCCGCGCGCTCGCGAATGACATGGACGTCGCCATGAATCGCAGATTGAATGCCGGCCGCGCCGAGATCGTGGCAATGTTCCAGGAATTCCAGCGTGTCCTTTGGTTTCCACGCCATCATGTACGAGGTCGTCGCGATGCCCATCTTGCTGCGGGGCGCGGATTCCCCTCTGAGCGATCGTGCCACTGTTAATCCCATTGCCGTGAAGGCCGCGTTAGCTACGAACCTGCGTCTGTCCATGTTGCGGTTTAAAAAAGAAAAGAGTCACCAGACAGGCAATCAACACGCATACTCCGATAAACAACAGCGCCGGAGACGTGCTGTGCATCGTCGACCGTATCCTGCCCATGATGGACGGCCCGAAGAACCCGGCCGTGTTGCCGACCGAATTGATCCAGGCAATACCCGCCGATGCCGCCGTTCCCGCGAGTATCGATGTTGGGAGCGCCCAAAATGTGGAATAAGCGCACGCGTTCGCAGCCGTCGCGATCGCTAGTGCGGCAAACCCCGCTACGCCCGAAATATGGGGCAGGGCTGCAATCGCAAACGCAGCCGCACAAATTAGACCGGGTGCCGCAATATGCCAGCGCCGCTCTCCCGTCTTATCCGAACTATGCCCGACCAGCACCATCGCGATCGCACCCACGCCGTACGGAATCATCGTCAGCAGCCCAATTTTGAATGGGTCTGCCGTCAACGTTTCTTTCAGAATCTCCGGCAGGAAGAAACTCAAACCGTAATTGCCCATCACGAACCCGAAATACACCAGGCACAGCAGCCACGTCTTCACATTCGCGAACGCATCCGTGAACGAATGCTTCCGCGCTCCGCCGCCGTGCGCGTCGTCGTTTGCGAGTTGGGTGACCACCAGCGCCCGTTCTTCATCGCGCAGCCATTTTGCTTTTGCCGGATTATCGGACAGAAATAGCATTGCGGCAAGCCCCGCCAAAATCGAGGGCAGTCCCTCAAGCAAATACAGCCATTGCCACCCGCGCAACGTCCCGAGCGAGCCCGCCCGGTTGAGTATCCACCCGGAGATCGGACCCCCGATCACACCGGCAAGTGGAATCGCCGTCATGAACGACGCCACCATCTTGGCCCGCCGCCGCATCGGGTACCAGAACGTCAGATACAGAATCACGCCGGGGAAAAACCCGGACTCCACGATGCCCAGCAGAAAGCGCACGGCATAGAATTGGTGCGGCGTCTTCACAAACAGCGTGCAGGCCGATACTACGCCCCAGACCATCATGATTGGTCCTAGCCAGTACTTGGCTCCGATCTTCTGCAGCGCCAGATTGCAGGGCACTTCGAAAAAGAAGTACCCGAGAAAAAAGATCCCTGCGCCGAACCCGTACACGGCATCGCTGAGGTTCAGGTCCTGCCGCATCTGCAGCGCCGCAAAGCCTACGTTCACGCGGTCGATGTAGGCGAAGATGTAGCAGATAAACAGAAACGGAATCAGTCGCCAGGTCACTCTGGCATACGTACGGGCTTCGAATTCAGACGAAAATTCAGGTGGCACGTCCAGTGGGTTCGCGGCGGAACTCATCTCGCAGTCCAGCCGCCGTCGATGAGAATATCAGTTCCCGTGATAAATCCCGCGGCTTCCGAGCACAAATATGCGGCCAGCGCCCCGATCTCCTCCACTTTTCCCCATCGGCCCACCGGCAGACTCGCGAGAAACTGTGCGTTTGCTTCCGGATTGTGCATCACGGCGTAATTCATCTCCGTCCCGAATGGCCCCGGGCTGATTCCATTGACGGTGATGCCCTCGCCCGCGACCTCCAGCGCCAAGGCACGTGTCAGCCCTAACAGGGCAGCCTTGCTCGACGAATAGGCGCTACGGCCCGGCAGCGAAACGTGACTCATGGTTGACGACATGTTGATCACGCGCCCGTACCCGGTTCCCTTCATTCCCGGGACGAAGGCGCGACACATCAGAAATACGCTCGTCAGGTTCGCATCCAACACTGAGTTCCACTCATCCAGCGTGAAGTCGGTCAGGTTCTTGCGGATATTAATTCCCGCGCTGTTGATCAGAATCTGCGCGCGCCCGAGCTGTTCGTTCACTTCCGCGCTCATCCGCTTAACGTCGGCCTCTTTCGTCACGTCGGCAACAAACACGGACGCCTTTCCGCCGCAGTTCTCTATTTCCTCGCGCACGTCCGACAGCTTCTCTCTATCACGCGCTACCAGAGCCACGATCGCGCCTGCATCGCTCAGCGCACGCGCCATTGCCCGGCCCAATCCGCGGCTCCCTCCCGTAATGACCGCAATCTTTCCCGTCAGAACTGGCGCGGGCGGCGTTTGTGACATGGATCTCCTTTTCGCAAACTGCCATCCTATCGCGCCGGCGTCGTCGATCAGCGCTATACCTGGTATTACCAGCTATTAGAGAAGCGAGTCCATGTTCTTGGATTAACGGGGAACGTTTCTTTTTTAGGTGCCTGCCCGGAGATTGCCGGAACAGCTGGCGCGAAGAGTGGGGCAACATAGCGCCGCCGAAATTCAGGCGATGGGACAAGCAATCGGTATGGCAGCAGATGACTAACGGGCAGTGGTCGGATGCTTCGGCAAATTTGGCCAACTACGGTACAAACAGCAATAGTTTAAATGCCCGTGCGGCGTCCGATGGGCAATACAAGGGTACAGCTCCGGCGAGCTCTTTCCAACACCCAAACACTAGCGTTAGCGTAGACAGGAGGTTGGCCATGATTTCCAAGAAAAGTGCGGGACAGTTTATGTTCCTGCTGCTTCCCCTAATTGGATTTTGTTTATCTCCGGCAATTGCAGCGAAAGCTTCATCGACAAACTCTCCGGATCTTTCTTGGATGGCGCAATATGTGGGCAAGTCCTCAAACGATCTTGTGAGCGACGTGCGCTTTAAGTCCACGATTGAAGCCTGGCTACCTTCTCAGGCGCCGATGCCGCACACGCGCGATACAGCCGGCGCGGCCCAGGACTTTATGGGGCAAGGTCAGGGGAGCATTCAAACCTCTGGTAAGTTTTTATTCGTCAACGGCTGCCTGCCCCATGCCTGCAATGTGGCCAGAGGATGGCTTTGGGTCGATACTGATCCGCAGCACCCCAACATCGTCTTGGCCCTACTGAACCCTCATCCCGGCCCGCCCAAATCCAAACTTCCTTTCACCCTGGTTGTGGTTGAAAAGAATCGCACTCCGGATTCCATACCGGAATCAGCCAGGGAAAGCCTGCACGCCTGGCTGAAAACCATGAAAGCCGACAACATCGTGGACTTTCAGGTGGAAACATTGGCAGGAAAACGCAAGGCGGATTTGCCAGCATGCCTCCGCATCAACTAAGGTGAACAGGGTAATTCCGCTCGCTATGTGAGTTACCCCCAGAGTTAGCAGACAAGACGACGTTCATGATGGAGGAAGGTTTTCCGAAGATAGCGCCGGCCGTCTCGCACACCGCGAGAACCCGCGACGGCGTCCGAAGCAAGCTGCTGCAGAGTTGTTTTTGCTCCAGAGCGTCGCTCGGCTTCTTGTTGAACAGTGCCCCCAAACAGGCGGTCAAGTATTTCCTTCGGGCAGCTGCATCCTGTCGCGCCGCGTAAAAACGATTCGCTCCGCGTAACAGCACGTGCTCGAATCCAATCGATAGGGATATGAAGGCAAGGGAAATCGCGCTTGCGCTGGGTATCTGCATGGTCTTGGCGGCCTGCTCGGCATCGGACCAGAAAACCGCCGACGAGCGTTCCGCCGAAGCGCAACGTAAACTGGAACACGCCGGAGAAGTCGCTAAGCAGGAAGCCGCACAGGCCGGGCAGAAACTCGACAAAGCAACGCTCGTTGCGCGTGTCAAGGCGGCTCTCGCCATGGACGCCGGACTCCGCTCAATGGCGGACGTGCGCGTGGATGCTTCGGGCGACACGATCACGCTGCACGGAACCGTTCACTCCGCCGCCGAAAAAGAAGAAGTAGAGCGAGCCGTCTCACACGTCAACGGCGTCGCCCACGTCGAGGATGATCTGACGGTCCAGTAATTTACTCGAGTTCGCCCGTCAATTGCGCGCCGCCCATCTGCGGCAGCGTCGCGCTGTACTTCACGGCTTTGTGCTGGTCCTTGGCAATCCACAGCGTCATCGGGCCACCCGATCCGTCCGCGTCCACGATTTCCACTTTGTAGCAGTCGAACGTACCCGCCGGCACTGTCACCTGCTCGCTGCCCGCTACCTTCAATTGCTTCACCGTGGCCTTCATCTTTTGCACATCCACATTGCTGAAAGCCGTCTCGTATCCATCGGCTAAAGGCAAAGCCGCGATGCTTTGCATGCCGCCCGCGCCGTCTGCAAAGACAGGGGATTCCAGCGCAATGTCCACCGGCTGGTTCTGCCCGTTCATGGCCATCGCGCCGCCGACTTTCTTGTCCGTGTAGGTGAGATCGATCGCAATCGGCCCTTGCTTCACGTGCCGCTCCGTCGGACGCAGCGTTGTCTTATCGAGCACCGCCGAATCCCTCACCTCGCCCGCCGGCGTCTGCATACTCTCTACCGCCGAATATCCGGCGTCGCCCGCTTTCCATTCACTATTCACTTCGAGCGGAATCGTCTGGCCATTGACCGCAATGGTTACTTTGTACTTACTGCTCCCATCCCCCGGAAAATGCGTCGGAGCCGGTCCTGCCATCTTCGACGGATCCAGCTTTGCCGCGAGAACGACCGTTTTCGGATCGACCGTTATCTCTTTCAGGCGCGCGACGCTCTCCTCACTGCCGCCCTCCTGCGCTCTTCCGCCAATATGCTTTGCGAAAAAACCTTCCATCGCCATCACCATCGCGAGATTGTTCACCGGCCGCGCAAAACCGTGTCCTTCATCCGGCGCGACCAGATATTCGACCGCCATTCCTCTGTCGCGCAGAGCAATCACGATCTGGTCGGCTTCCCGCTTATTCACGCGCGGGTCGTTCGCGCCCTGCACCACCAGCAGCGGTGTCTTGATCTTGTCCGCCGAAAACAGCGGCGACTCCGCTTCGAGCGTCTTCTTTCCCTCTGCCGTCCCCGGATCCGCCATGCGCGTATACATGATCTTCCGCGCTGCTTCCCAGTACGGCGGGATCGAGTTCAGCAGCGTCACCAGATTCGACGGCCCCACAATGTCCACCGCTGCCGCGTACAGGTCCGGCGTGAACGCGACGCCCGCCAGCGTCGCATAGCCGCCATACGAGCCGCCCGCAATCGCCACCCGCTTCGGATCGGCAACGCCCTCCGCAACTAGATACTTCACGCCCCACGTGAGGTCGTCCTGCATCTTGCGTCCCCACTCGGCATTGCCCGCGTTCAAAAACTTCTTCCCGAAGCCCGTCGAACCGCGAAAATTCGGCTGCAGTACGGCATAGCCGCGATTCGCGAAAAACTGCGCCATCGTGTTATAACCCCAGCTATCGCGCGCCCACGGCCCGCCATGCGGAAGCACAATCAACGGAAGATTTTTCGCCTCAGCGCCTTTCGGCAGCGTCAAATAGGCCGGAATTTCGAGCCCGTCCGAGGACTTATAGCGGATCGCTTTCATCTGGCTCAGCGCATTGCGCGGAACCTCTTCGCGCACCCGATACTGCAGCGTCAGCGTCTTCGCGTGTTTGTCATAGAGGTACACTTCACCGGGTTCCGTGTCGCTATAGGCCGAGATCAGCGTTTTGCTCTCGTCGGCGGTCGTCGAAACCCTGTGATACTCCTTTCCTGCCAAGTGGGCTCGCAGAAATTGGTCGTCCGCTTTTGCCTCCGGACTGCGCCAGTACCGCCGTTCCTTGTCGTCCTCATAGACCGTGCCGATCAGCTTGTTCGTCTTCTCCGAAAAGATGGCATCGCTCAGGTCAACCCTATGCTCCGGATCCGATTCCACCAGCGTCGTCGCGCCCGTCCCCGGGTCGAGTTGCTCCAACCGCACCAGATCCGCGTCACCCTTGTTGGTGCTGATATAGAGCTTCTGGTCGTTTTCGTCGAACTGGTTGGGTCCGCACGTTTCGAGCACGCTGCAGGTGTAGATCGGCGTAAACTTATCGGCATCGACCCGCAGGATGTCGGTGTTGCCCTTATCGTCGGTGCGCAGAGCCACTCGAAGATCGCCTTTGTTGTCAAAAATCCACGCCGCAATCCGGTCCGTGTTCTTGCGCATGAGCGTGCGCTCGCCGGTCGAGATCTTGACCTTGTACAAGTCGTGCCAGGCTTTATCGCGATCGTTCAGACCGACGTACAGAATGTCCGGCTGATTCTTCGGTAGCGAGAAGATCTCGGCTCGCGCGCCTTTTGCATCCGTGATGTTTCGGGCCGGCGGCACGCCCGTATCCGCAGCCGGGGCGGCGCCCGGATCTACCGCGTACACGTTGAAGTTTTCATCCCCGAGCTGGTCCTGTGCGTACAAGATGTACTTCGAATCGCGGCTCCAGAAGTATGCCAGGATGGGGCGCTTGGTCTCAGCGCTCATCGGTTTGGCCGCCGAGAACGGTTCGTCCGCCTTCTTTACCCAGATGTTGCGCGTACCCTTGTACGGCTTCATGAACGAAACGTACTGTCCGTCGGGAGATAACTGCGCCGCGGCGATTTGAACCTCGCCGAAGAAGGCTTCGCGGTCCACCAGGGGCGGCAAAGCGGCCTGCATCATCACACAAGTCCCCAACAAAAGGAGCGAACGGCCAATAGGAAGCATAGGTTCGCTAGATCATAACGCAAATTGGTTACGGCGTGTTCGATATCAAGGCTTTAATACTACGGTCGGCCTGCAAGTAGACCATGTCGCCGGAGGACGAAGACTTCACATGCTCCAATCCGAGACCGGCCACCCCACTCATCACTGGCGACGCGAGCGTCTGTAACGTACTCAGTGCCCCCAAGGTATGCGACAAGAGCGACGCCTGTGTCGCCGATTCGCATTCCACGGCCGCGCTCACATGCGCTTCGGTATCGAAATGCACGCTATAGGACATCGCCCGGACCGAGACGCCCAGTTCCGAAGGCTTCAGGCTGCGTCCGCTCCACTCCTTCAAAGCACTCGTGATTGTGCTTTGCAAGCGCGCCCCGAGGAGCATGCCGCGGACCTGCGCATTGCGATCCGTTGTGTCGATCAGCCGCACGGCATTGCGGTTCGCCGACAGCCGCAGTAGTATCCCTCGCCGCACTTCGAGCATGTTCTTCAACCGCGCAACCGATCCGAATGCAGCCAGCGAGTCTTCCAAAAACACGACGCATGTCCCTCTGCCCACGCAATACACTTCCGTGTCGAGCAGCTTTGCGCCATAGCGCCTCGCTTTCAAACCCGCCGTGGCCAACCGCGCGCTGAACGTGCCGGACAGCAGCCCAAAAAACTCGTTTGAAGTGCCCTCGCCGGTAATGACTTCTTGGACTTGCTCTTCCGGAATGCCCAGCGCGCCGAGAACACTCCTCGCCTCCTCGAGCGCGGGTCCCGAGAAGTTCTTGCGCAATTCCGGATAGGACGGCAACCTGCGCAACTCGGTCAGATTGTCATATTCGAAATACTCGGTCCCGTCGGGAAACGAGAGCAGCGCCTCGCCCAGGATGTTCGCCTTCAGAGAAAAGCAAAACGCCAGAAACAAAATTGCGAAAAAGAAACTGCGTTGGAACAACTTGTTACTCACTACGGGACAGTTACATTGATTGTCGTTGTATTCACAATGCCGCCGCTCGTTGCCGTGATCGTCACAGTCCCGCTCTCCGGCGCGCGTGGCCCGACCGTGAGGGTTTGTGAAACTTGTATTGACATCGGCGGCACACTGCTGTCCACTATCTGCACTGTATAAGGATATGCTCCCATGGCCGTTGGTGTTCCCGAAAAATTCCCATACGAGTCGGCCGTGATTCCCGGCGGGAGGGAGCCGCTAACGATTTTCAGGTTGTAAGGGGAATTGCCGCCATAGATACTGCAACCGCCCAGGTACAAGCTGCCAAGAGGTATTTCACCGTTCGGACAACTCGCCCCGAGCGGCTGCGTTTGATAGACGGTAAGGTTAAAAGGGCTGAGAGCGGTTTGCACCGGCGATCCGCTATCGGATATTTTGACGAGAAACGAGTAGGTTCCAGCCTTCGTTGGGATTCCCGATGCGGTTGCAGTGCTGGTGTCGAAGGAAATGCCAGGCGCGGTGGTTCCGGAAAGGACTGTGTACGTGAACGGCGGCGTACCGCCCTGGACACCACAGGTCCCTTTGTAAGGCATTTGCGTTTTGTCTTGCTGGTCAGGGCAGTAGAGATGCAGTGTTCCCGCAGTGACCACGAAATTGTTGATCGACTGTGTGGCGGTTTCGGGCGGCGTCGCTGAGTCACTAACCTGAACGACAAACGAACTCGTACCGGGCGTGGTCAGAGTGCCTGTTATATAACCGCTATTATTGATGCTCAATCCCGCCGGCAGCGCGCCCGAGGCAATAGAAAATGACAACGGAGCGTCACCCCCACTTGTGAGACAGGAACCCTGAATGGCGGTACCCGTAGTGGATGTGCTCGGAAAAGTGCAAGAGAGAGTAAGGCTGGAGTTGACCGCCAGACTAGCCGCGTAGCTTGCCGTCTGGGGATGACTCGCCGAGTCACTCACTTCAACTGTGAATGTACTGCTGCCCACTTGCGTCGGCACGCCTGCAATTGCACCACTGCTCCCGTCCAGTTTTAGCCCGGCCGGCAAGCTGCCTGAACTAATGAAGTATCCGAGCGTGCCAGTCCCGCCGCTCCCGATGCATGAACCGGTGTAGAACTGGAACGCAGTCGCATTGGGCAGCGAGCACGTCAGTGTCAACGGAAGAGCACTGGAGGTTGTACTCCCGCCCCCTGAAACCGGATCGGACCCGGAGCCGCCGCAACTGGCAATCACCAGAGCCAAGCTGAACAGCGCCGCCACACCGCCATATACAGGCGCCTTCTTGGATACGCGAGGCGCTCTCGCAAACAGCGGCACTGCAATTCCCAACAGCAAAAGCGCGCCCACGATCAGCAGCGTACGCGGCCGGGGTGGTGTAAACCGGAAACGTTTCCAAAGCGGCGTCCTCGCTGTAGTCGCGGCTGTAACTGTTAGCGTTACTTGCCCCGACGTGTTCACTGTTCCGGGAACAGCGCAACTCACGTCAATCAGGCTGCTCGAAACCGAACACGAAAACGTCACTGCTCCGGTGAACTTGTTTTGCGGCGTCACCGTGACCGTAGCCGTTGCCGAGGAACCTGGCTGGATGGTCAGTGTCTGCGGATTCGCCGACAGTTGAATGTCCCCGAACCACTGCTCGGCGAAGTTATAGGCGTCCACGGATCCGAGCCCGGTCGTCTGATCGTATCCAGGCCCTGCCTGAAAACCGATCGAGTCGCCGTTTGGGCAATCCGTTGTTGCTTGTGTACAGGGAACCTCGTTGTTCCCCTGGATCACATCGTGGAAAACGGTTGTCGAGATTTGGGCGAGCGAGTACAGATTTGGGTTGATATTGCCCAATCGAGTCCCTGAGCCGCCCTTTTCAATTGTCAACGCAAGAATGCCTGCAAAGGTCGGTGATCCGGCCGAGGTGCCTCCGCTTGTCCACAGATCACCTTTGGAATCATAGAACCCGTTGGTGCAGCCGCCATCGGTGCAGATTAATAATCCGTACTGATCAGGCGAAGCCGTGAACGCAACGTCGGGGACATCCCGCGCGTTGTCGGTTGTCGGAACGCCCGGCCGGGTTTGCCAGGCTGGCTTGGTCTCGAGCTTGCTTGCGCCCCCGCCGGTCGCGCCATTCCCATAATTGTTCCAAACGCCCTCCGTAACGTATGTTTCTTGCGAACTGAGCGATAGAGCCGTACCGCCGATTCCGGTCACGTACTGCGAAGCAGCCGGGTAATCCACCGCGAGTCCGTGCGTTGCGGGCCCCTTTGAAATGTCGTCGCAATCGGCCGCCCCGTTGTCACCCGCTGCCGCCACAACCGTCATACCCTGCGCGTTAGCCTGCTGGAACAGCTTCTCGGAGCTCTGAAAATCGGAGCTTGACAGATCGGCTTCGCAGCTTCCATACGAGATCGTCAGAATGGGAGCGAGGTTCTGATCGATCACATACTGAATCGCATCCTCGACGTTGGTCGCGGTTACAAAAACAATGTCGGCATTGCGTGCGATCGCCCCTGACCACTCCAAATCAAGATCGGATTCTCCTTCATCGCCGCTCGTTTTGAGGATGCCGGGAGTGGTGCTCCCGGGCGGCACAACAACGGTGGGATTGTTCGCTGGAAGCCCGGCGGCGGCTCGAAATGCCGCGATGTCGCTCATCGAAACGCTGCTCTGGCCGGGCACTGCGATCGTGACACCGGTTCCGTCGATGCCCGAATTCCATAGAGGGTTCACGTCGTAAACGGTGGCCCAATCGCCAGGCGCGAGAAATTGCGATCCGTCTCCGGCGGTAAAGCGTGGACGCGCCCGAACGGAGCGCGGCTTTAACCCGAAGTTATGCAGCCCCCGAATGCTCTGCACTACTCCATCAAACGCCCGCGGAATCTGCGGATCGTCCGCATTCGCAAAGTACATCTCGCCCTTCAGCGAATACCGCTGTAGCGAAACATGGAACGCGCGCTCTGCCTGCTCCGCCCTTCCCGCAAAACTTACCCACGTCTTGCTTCGCGCAACCTGTATGCTGCCAAACCCGGACTCTTCGAGCCATCCCACTACCTTTCCGATGTCGCTGTCCTGCAAACCAAAGCGGGCGGCGTACTGCTCCGGAGTGAGGAACCGATGATACTGCGGCGATCTTCGATCCTGTACTGCTGTGAGGAATTGATCGAGGTCTGCGCTTTGCGCGGGCGTCATCGCAAAGTGCATGACCATTCGCGGCAACTCCATTGATCCCGGCACTCGCCCAGTCCTCTTTGCGATTCGATCCGCCACCACAGGCCGTGTATGGCCGCTGAGCGGAACCGTATCGTAGTCGTTAACGAACGAGCCGATCCGCTCATTCGCAATCGAAGCGGCGCTGAGTAAAGTTGAGAAAAGACAGACGAGCCAGATTACCGTAGATCTGCGGTACCCCATGGATATTCTGTCGATGGTACCAGCACATTCCGATCAGGTCTATGCCCCTTTTCGGGATACTCGTACGGGAACTTAAGTCCGGTCGTTTGCCTAAAATATGTCGCTCAACAGAACTATTTCCCTCCTGACCCAATCCCTCTTCTTCGCGGTCGCGATTGCTTTGGAAGCTGCTCCATCCGGTTGGCAGCCAGCGCCCGGGCACAAACAGATCGAAATATGGCCCGGAGCGGCGCCCGACGCGCAACTCGCTCCACGCGCCAACACCGAAACCAGTAAGAATGGCGCGGTCGAAAACGTCTCGCGCCCCACCATGACCGTCTATTCCCCGAAAGGCAAAAACACGGGCATCGCGGTGGTGGTCTTTCCGGGTGGCGGCTACCAGATGCTCGCCATCGACATCGAAGGCACGGACGTTTGCGATTGGCTCACAGCCAAAGGCATCACCTGCGTGCTTTCGAAATATCGCGTGCCGAACACCGGCCCCTTATGGCAGCAGGAATGCGGCTGCTACGCCAACGACAAGCCGTCCATGGCGCTCGAAGACGCGCAGAGAACGCTCCGTCTGGTCCGTTTTCACGCTGCCGAGTATGGCATCGATCCACACAAAATCGGAGTGCTCGGCTTCTCAGCCGGAGGGCATTTATCCGCCGCAATGAGCGCCGAATATGACCGCCGCGTGTATCCGGCTGTGGACGCCGCCGACAAAGTGAGTTGCCGGCCCGACTTCGCAGTCGTCCTGTATCCGGGGCATCTCTGGATCGACGACAAGAAATTCGAACTCAATCCGGACATCCGCGTCACCCGCAACACGCCACCGACGTTCCTGCTGCAGGCCGAGAACGACAATGTCGACAACATCAACAATTCGCTTGTGTACTACATCGCGCTCAAGAACGCCGGAGTGCCAGTCGAATTCCACACCTACGCGCAAGGAAAGCACGCCTTCGGACTGCGTCCCACCAAGTTCCCCATCACACGCTGGCCGCGGCTGGTAGAAACCTGGCTCGTGACGATCGGCATGCTTCCGGGCTAGCCTGCATTGGAGGGCCGATCACTCGGCGCGCAGTGCATCGACTGGACTGAGCGTGGCTGCCCGGCGAGCCGGAATCGCGCTCGCCGCTACTGCGCACAGCGCCATCACAAGCACGACCGATAGTAACGCCTGGCGCATCGCGGCTGGTCACGCCAAACAACAGACTGCGCATGAGTCGTGCCGCTTCCACCGAACACGCGGCGCCCACAAGCAGGCCGAAGAGAATCAGCTTTCCGGCATCGCTCAAGACCAAACGGTACACGTTGCCGCGCTGCGCGCCCAGAGCAATACGCACCCCGACTTCGCGTGTGCGCAAGCTCACCGAGTAGGCGATCACGCCATAAAGCCCGATGACGCTCAGCACCAGGGCGAAGCCCGCAAAGCCCCCAACCAGCAACGCGAGCGATCGGTGGGCATACGCCGACTCTGATTCGCCGATCTGCTCCGGCATGGTACGCGGCTGCATCACGAGCACATCCGGTGCAATCTTATGGATCGCATCCGGCATCGCCGCGAGAACCTGGGTATCCCCTCCTGCACAGCGAGCAGCTAGCGAGAAATAGGTCTCCGTTGCCTGCGAGAACGGGTAATAGAGTGTGGCGCGCGTCTCGGATTCAAGTGACGCCTCCTTTATGTCCCGAACTTCGCCCACGATCTCGATGGGAGCGGGTGGATCGCGAAGCGGTGAGATTTGTTTGCCGATTACGTCTTCGTGCGGGAAATACTGCCGCGCAAAGGTCTCGTTAACGATCGCCACGTTTGCGCTGGTTGCGCGGTCGTTATCATTGAACGCGCGGCCACGCAGCAAAGTGGCGCCCATGGTCTGGAGGTAATCGGGACTGATCCCGATCAAGGGCGTACCGTTGTGCTCGCCATGCCAAGCGCGCCCAACAATCTTGAACCACGTCGTGTTACCTGCAAACGTCACCGGCGATTTCGTCGCGATCGCGGCCGACCGCACGCCCGGCAGAACAGATACATTCCCCAACATCTTCCGTGCCAGCGCCACTACTTGCTCATCCTTTGGATACGTCTTCTGCGGGACTGCGACATCCACCAGAACCACGTGATCCGGCTCAATGCCCAGTTCCACCTTCAACAAATGATGCAGGCTCTCGGCCAGCAATCCCGCGCCCCCGAGAAGAATCACTCCGATCGCAAGCTCCGTGACCACCAGGCTCGAACCCACGCGCCGCCAGACCATGCTCGATGCGCCCCGGCCCCCTTCGGCCAGCCGTTCGCGTGTGTTCGCCAGCCGCGAACTGATAATGGGAATCGCCGAAAACCAGCACGCGGCAAATAATGCGACTGCGCAGGCGAACAGCCATACATTCCGATGGAAGCCAAGATCGTTCAGATACGGCATGCGCAACAATGCTTCCTGGGACAATAGCCCCTGCAACAGGCGCGTTACAAAGTATGCGCCGCTCAATCCCAAGCCGGTTCCCAGACTCACGAGTACCAGCCCCTCAATGACGAACTGCCGGCCGATTCGCGCCGCCGACGCGCCCAGCCCTCGCCGGATCGCCAGCTCGCGGCCGCGGCTTTCCGTTCTCACCAGCAGCAGACTGCTTACATTCACCGTCGCGATTAGCAGCAAGAGAATTGCCCCCGCTTGCAATACCCGCAGGATAGGTCGGATCGCTCCGAAGACGACCTCTGTCAGAGGAGCGAGATTTGCGCCCTGCTCTTTATTGCTTCCCGGATATTGCTTCTCTAGCCGCTTCGCAATCGTGACGACATCGGCGAGCGCGGTCTCGAATGTCACACCAGGCTTCAACCTGGCCACGCCGTAGAGGCCGTGGCAACTGCGCCGCAGATCGCATTCCGTATGCGCCTGCAGCGCCACCCAGTAGTCGCTTGGCTCGGACGGCGCAAAATGAAAATCGCTCGGCAGCACGCCTATAATCTGCGTCGCGGCGCCGTCGAGCAGCACAGTTTGTCCCAATGCGCTCTCTTTTCCGCCGAAATCCCGTTGCCATTTTCCGTAACTGAGAATCGCGGTGGGCGCGGCTGACGCCTTGTCATCGTCCGGCCGGAAATCGCGTCCGACCTTCGGACTCACTCCCAGTGTTCTGAAAAATCCTGCGCTCACGCGCGTACAGAACGCCGGTACTGCGCCCGCCGCCGTCCGCAACATCATGCCGTTATGTTGGTAAACGGCCAAATCGCTGAAGACCGTGTTCTGCGCTTTGTAATCGAGGTAGTCCGGATACGAGACATTGCACAACGGGCAATACTTTTCGATCTTTTCGTACACGCCCACCAGGCGCTGCGGGTCTTTATACGGCAGCGGCCGGAAAAACGCCGCGTCGACAAACGCAAAAATGGCTACGCTCGCGCAAACGCCCAATCCGAGCGTCGCGACCGCCGTTGACGTGAACCCGGGATGCTTTCGCAATTGCCGGACTGCGAAACGAAGGTCGCGCAGCAGATCTTCGATGACAGGAAGCGTCGCCTGATCGCGGTACGCTTCTTTGGCCGATGCGAGTCCACCCAGTTGCAACACGGCATCGCGCCTCGCCTCTTCCAAACTCATTCCGCGCGCAATATTCTCGTCGATGTGCAGTTGCAGATTGGTTTCGATATCATCGCCGGTAGTGTCCTGAGAGCCGCGGACGAGGCCCCTCATGCGCGCCAGGAAGACCCGCAGCTTCTTCTTCATAAGACCACCTTCCCGGGAGTGAGGAATCTCGCCAGAATCGCCGTTGCCTCATCCCACGTGCGCATCTCTTGCTCGAGCTGCTTTTTACCAGCCCGCGTCAGCTTATAGAACTTGGCCCGCCGGTTGTTTTCGGATACGCCCCATTCCGGCGAGATCGCTCCCTCTTGCTCCAGTTTCAGGAGCGCAGGGTAGATCGTCCCGTAATTGAGCGATAATCGGGAGCCGCTGATCTCCTCAATCCGCCGCGCGATCCCATACCCGTGTAGCTGCCCCATCGTTTCCAGGGTTCGCAAGATCATCAGGTCTAAAGTGCCTTGCCATACTTCGGCCATGTCTTCTATTGACCACCCATAGGAACGATAGCATCGGTCCTATGGTCTGACAATAGGAAACTTCAGGAACTTTCTGAATGCCTGAACCGTAACAGCTACTGGATACCTGTATGCCAAAACGGAAATCTTCTCCCGGGCCAGCCAATTCAAAAGGTGCAGAGAGGCACGCCCTCGCCGAATGGGGAGTAACGATGCTGCTGCTGCTCTTTGGCACGACGACGCTCTGCCAGGCGTTCGTGATACCGACCGGCTCCATGGAAGACACCTTGCTGATCGGGGATCATCTGCTGGTCGACAAACTGGCCTACGCGCCGGCGGGTCCCATTGCCCGGCATTTGTTGCCCTATGAAGAACCGCAGCACGGCGACGTCATTGTTTTCCGCGATCCGGTGGATCGGAACGTAACGTTGGTCAAGCGGCTAATTGGCCTGCCCGGAGACCATATCCGTATCGTCAGCGGTGTCGTCTATCGCAACGGCAAGGCACTGAATGAGCCGTACATCTTTCACAAATACGCCTACGATCTGAGCCTGGACAACTTCCCCTGGCCCTGCTGCCGGCCCGTAAAAGAAGACATCGCGCACGAGACGCAGCAACAGATGTTAGATCACGACGTGAGCGCGGGCGAGGTGATCGTTCCCAATGATCATTACTTCGCCATGGGCGACAATCGCGAGAACTCGTATGACAGCCGCTACTGGGGCTTCGTCCCGCGTGAAAACCTGATCGGCAAACCCCTCCTGATTTACTGGTCGTATCGCGCCTCCACCGAAGAGTTGACGGGCGAAAGCGGTCAGTCGCTCCTTACCCACGCGGTCGATCTCGGTGAGCACTTTTTCACTCGCACTCGTTGGGACCGCAGCTTCAAAGTGATCCGCGGCTTCTCTGATTCCCAACTCGGCGGTCTGCCGTCTGAGGAGCACCGCGCTCATTAGAATCTGGCGAAACGAACCCAGCCGCCAATCAGACGAACGTAGCCGCCGATAAACGCCGATGAACGCCGATTTGAAAAACACGTCGGGTGCGGTCTTCCGAATATCTCAGCTAAAAGTGGGGTTCAGGCGGCTTTCGGATGCTCCTCCCGGGTGGTTTCGGCGTCAAGAACAGTCATTTCGGGCTGTGGCGCCGACGAGTTTGAGGGAACGAAGCCAACGCTGTGGGCGGCCGCAGTTTGTTTTGACGGAACGAACCCACCGCTCACCGCCGGGGCCTTTTGCGAGGCGGTCCTTTCCTGCAGTTTGCGCTCCTTCTTTAGCTCGCGCAGAGTTTTGAAGGCTTTATAGAAGCTCCGTTCGGCGCGGCCGTGCATACGCTGGGCGGCTTCCGCTTCGCGCGGCTGCGGGCGTTCCGCGCTGAGGAACAGAGTTTCGAAGCGGCGATAACGCTTCATCAGCCAGTAGTTTCGGCCATTTCCTGAACGAGCAGCGCTTCGGTCTCATTGGCAGGTTGGTGCTCGGCGAAGAGGGTGGCTTTGAGCGCATCGAGCTGCGCCGGGTCTTCGCCGCCAAGGACGAGGCGGGTCGAGTAGAGGCCGTGCTTGAAACTGTTCTGGCTGGAAATCGCCTTACCTTGTTCCGTTTTCGGACCGCTGCTGAGTTGGGCATTCGCACGATTTGCTTCGAGGCGGGCGTCGGAAGTGAACTTCATAAATTTGGATGATCCTCCGCGCGTGTTTTCGCATGAGCGTCGTTCGAGTTTGCGTAGGTCGGTCTGTATGTGCATGGGTTATCGGCGGTTAGAATTTTCAATATTTGTGACTCCCACACGGCGGCGTTAGTTTTCGCGTGTAGTAATAGAAACATGCTGGCGTACCGGGAAGAACCGCCACCCGCCGCGCTGTCGCGCTGGATCGAATGCGTGTGGTCCGTCCAGACCACGACCGTGTTCCCGGCGCACCGTGTGCCGCCGGACGGTTGTATCGATTTTGTCTTTGACCATCAGAACGGGTTGCGCATTGCCGGTGCGATGACGGTCGAACAACGCTTCGATCTACCGGCGCAGGCGAGCCAGTCGGGCATCCGGTTCCGGCCGGGTATGGCGCGAACGTTCCTGGGTCTGCCACCGGTTGAGGTCACGGACGGTTTCATGCCGGTTGCGACCCAGGTGGCCGAACAAATGCGCAGCGCCGAGTCAGCAACGGAAGCCATGCAATTGCTAATCGGGAGCCTGCGGGTTCCCGGGCAGGCGCTCACGCCGGTCCAGCGGGCGATCGAAGCCATTGCCGTCGCGCATGGGAATGCCGATCTCGAGTATTGCGCTCGGCACGCGAATCTCAGTCCACGGCAGTTCCGGCGACGCTGCGAGGAGGAAAGCGGTCTTAGCCCTAAGCTGCTCTCGCGAATCCTGCGGTTCCGGCATGCGTCGCGGCTGGCGCGGAGCACCCGTGCCCGGCCGAACTGGTCCGCGGTTGCGGCGGAAGCGGGTACTTCGACCAGGCGCACCTGATCCGTGATTTTCGCGAATTCACGGGCTATCCGCCGATGGCCGTTTTTTCCAATACCGACGCCTGCCCCTTCGGATACGCTCATGAAATGAAAATCACGTCCGTACTTGTTGTGGAGGAGATCGAGAGTTCGCTGCCGTTCTGGGTGGATCGCCTGGGATTTAATAAGACGGTTGAGGTACCTCACGGCGGCCGCCTCGGGTTTGTGATCCTGGTCCAGGGCAGCGCCGAACTGATGCTGCAAACGGTGGACAGTGTTCGCGCCGATACAGACGATTTTATGCCGAATTTGCAGCCCGGCGGAGTCGGGCTATTCATCGAAGTCGACGATTTCGATCGGACCCTAAAGGCGCTTGCAGGATATCCGGTCGCGCTCGCCGAACGGACCACGTTTTATGGAATGCGCGAGATTGGGGTCCATGCTCCCGGCGGACACCCCGTTGTCTTCGCGGCGCGAGCGTAAGGGATTCGCTGGATGAGACAGGTTCGGCGACGCCCTCGCGCGCTCTGTCGCATCATAACGGCGTGCGCATTCTTTTATTCAGCGGCAAGGGTGGGGTAGGGAAGACAAGTGTCGCGGCGGCGACCGGGGTACAGCTTGCCCGGGCCGGCAAACGAACTCTGGTGATGAGCGTCGATCCGGCGCACAGCCTCGCGGACTCATTCGATCTTGGCGGCGCGCTTTTCCACGGCGTACGTCAGAGCCGGTCGACCGCGGACAACCTGGTGGATTCAGGAGGTCAATATCAACCAGGAGATCAAGCGCCACTGGCGCGAGATCTCCGCCTATCTCACCACCGTGCTCCACACCAGCGGCCTGAGCGGCGTGGAGGCCGAGGAGATGGCGATCTTTCCAGGCATGGAAGAACTGAGCGCCATGATGTACGTGAACCAGTACAGCACGACAGCGCGTTCGATGTTCTGATCCTCGATTGTGCGCCCACGGCCGAATCGCTGCGCTTCGTCACTATGCCGACGACGCTCGACTGGTACATGAAACACATCTTCGGATTTCAGCGGAACATGCTGGAAGGCGATTCGCCCGTTTCTGAATCGTCTGTCCCCCGTGGAACTGCCGCCCGATAGCTATTTCCGGAACATACAGGAACTGTTCGAGAAGATCCAGGGGATCGATACCGTGCTCGAAGATGCGAGCACAACCAGCGTTCGCCTGGTCACGAACGCAGAAAAGATGGTTTTGCGGGAGACGCAGCGGGCGTTCGTCTATTTTTCCCTGCACGGCCTGATTGTCGACGCGGTGATTGTGAATCGGTTGATTCCCGACGAGGTGACTGACCCGTTCTTCAGCGGCTGGAGAGACGCGCAGAGAAAAACGGTGGAGGAG
>CAWCJG010000015.1:0-262419 GCA_963795905.1 uncultured Acidobacteriaceae bacterium
ATGCAGAGCGTTTTTAACCCGGCGGCACGGCGATGAAGTCTTCGTTTGTTTGAGCAGCTGAACGCCGGGCCGGTGAGCTAAAAACGTGTTGGACTAAACCGCTCCACAAAAGCTCGGTCTATGGGTTTTCAATCGCGACCTATCTTCGGGCGGGCGTCGGAAGGGAGAGGGCTGGCGTGTCGTGGGTGCGAGTGGAGGGCGAACTGTCATCGTTCTCGGTGCGGATTGACGAGATGGGGTAGGAACAACCGGAGTAGGGTAAACAATCGTGCAGGGCGGCCACACGTCGACGACGCACTGGGCAAGCCCAGTCAGTGATCAGTTTGCTGCAGGTCAACGGCGGCGGTCATGAGGAGTCTATGCATCTTGGAGACTTTGAATAGAGCTCTCGGTAAGATCGCGACCTTCACCATTTGGCCTTGCTGACAATGCGGACATTGTCGTAAGGAACGGCCAGTGAGTTCTTCGTAACGCTCGCGGTATTCCTTTTCCGGTTCGGGCAGTTCGACGTGATGTTCGCAGCGTGCATGCCAAGCAGTCGCCGGCACTCAGACAACTTCTGGCTGCGATGACGGTTCCCCAGAAAACCGTAATAACGGATGCGATGAAAGCCATTTGGCATCACATGCATTAGAAAGCGCCGGATGAATTCTTCTGCGGACAAGATCATCGTTTTGACCTGGCCGTCATCCCGGTAGTCCTTCCACTTAAATCGGACTGATCTCCCTCGATATCGAGCAGACGGTTGTTGGAGAGCCACGCGATGGGTGTAGCGGCCGACGTAGTCGAGGACTTGTTGGGCCCGGCAAACGGTTGTTCGGCATAGATCACCCAGTCGCAAGCTTTCATCTTGGCTAAGTGACGAGCAAAGGTAACGGCTTCCCGTAACGGCTCCAAAGACTGGAAGAATTGCAGGTTGCCGGCATCAAATGCCGCTCTGCAACGCTTCCAAGAAGAGACGCTTAAAGAGTTTGACAGAACGCGAACGTGTAAGAAGAAGTTCGGGCGGCAGGAGACCCAGCGCTGGCCGTCGGGAGACAGACCACCGCCCGGAACGACGCAATGCAGGTGCGGGTGAAATTGGAGGTTCGACCCCCAGTGTGGAGGACAGCGAAGAATCCGATCTCCGCTCCGAGATGCTTCGGATCTGCCGCAATGGTTCTCAGTGTCTCGGCGGTGACACGGAAGAGGATGCCAAGGACCAATTCTTTATTCTGGTAGGCGATGGCCGCGATCTCCTGTGGCACGGTAAAGACGACGTGAAAATAGTCGACCTCCAGAAGTTCGGCTTGCCGGTCCTCGATCGATTGCGCCCGTGCAGAGATTGACATTTTGGGCAGTGCCGGTCCCGGCAGCTACTGAAACAATTGCGTTCATGGCCACACTGATCGCAACGCTCGAGGTGGCCGCCGAGTGCGGCTGTGCGGCATACCTCGATGGCGTTCATGACGCGCCGTTGTGCTTGCGACATCGACGCGCCATGCTCGTTCGATAGGTTTCCCGTAGCGGCGGAACACATCCGCTACTTCCCACTTCGGCCGATCCATAGATCGAGCCCCTAGAAGTGCTGAGGTGTTGTGGGCTCGGGCTCAACCGGGATGGGACGTGGGAGAAGATCAAGTGGGCTCGCCGCAGAACACACTTTGCTGGTGGCGATCCGGAGATAACGAGCGGTAGTCGCCAGGCTGCGGTGGCCGAGCAGCAGTTGGATGGTACGGACATCCGTTCCGGCTTCCAGTAGATGAACGGCAAATGCGTGCCGAAACGAATGGGGCGTTATGGGCTTGCGCATGCGCGAAAGCTGGCGAGCTTTCTGACAGGCAAGCTCGACGGAACTTCATTGATCGGCTGTCCGGGAATATCGCCCTCGAACAGCCAATCTTTCGGCCGCACAGCCCGCCAGTAGCTGCGCAGGGTCTCCAGCAACTTGGGAGACAACATCACGTAGCGATCCTTCTGACCCTTGCCCTGATCGACGCGGATGACCATGCGCTGACTATCGATGTCGTGGCCTTCAAATGGATGCACTCGGAGATGCGAAGGCCGGCAGCATAGCAGGATGTGAGAATCGCTCGATGCTTTGTACTGCCCACACAAGCCGAGAAAGTGCAGCACCTCCTCCGGGCTCAAGATCACCGGCAGTCTCTCGGGTTTCTTTGGCGCCGGGATGACGTCCTCGAAACCCAGTCCTTCTTGAGGGAGACCTTATAGAGAAATCGCAACGCGGCGACGGCGATCAGAACCGAGCCAGTAGCGAGCTTCCTTTCGTTGGTCAAATAAACCTGATACGCTCGGATGTCCTCCGGCCCCAATTGTTCTGGCGGTTTGTCGAAGTGTCGCGCGAACAAGGACACTTGTTGCACGTAGGAGGTCTGGGTGTTCAGTGCGAGATTCCGCACCTGCATGTCTTCGGTCATGCGTTGCCGAAGGGATGTCATGGAAAGCTCCTAAAATGGATTTGCTGCGAACAGCCCATCCATGCTTTCGCATCGGCATGCGAAGGACGTCCTCGCACGCGACTGCAAGCTTCTGTGCAATCCCGCCGTACAGCAAGGACAGACGTTAACGTGGTTTGAGGACCATGAACTGATGTCGAATGACAGCGTAGATCTGATTCTGAGCAAACCCGAAGCCTTGGTGCTTTTCGAACTGCTGGCGGACTTCCACGAGCAGAACGATGTACCGATCAGAAACCAGGCAGAGCGGATCGCATTATGGAATCTCAGCAGCCGTCTCGAAAAGACACTGGTTGAGGTGTTTTCCCCGGACTACGACCGGCTCGTAATGCAAGCCCGTGATCTAGTTGTTTCAAATCGATCGTAGGTTACCTTTGACCGACCGAACTGCAATGAGAGCCTAGACCTGCTCAATACCGCGAAGCGGTTTAGTCCAACCGATTTAATGCGGAGTCCGTTTTTATGCGGAGCGATCGGCTATAGCAGCTGGGCGAAGTCCGACAGGCCTGCTGACTCGTTCACGCCGTGATCTCGGGACTTCGCATAATCATGACGTCCTAAAAGGAGGATGTCATGTTCGCAGAAATAGAGTTTTTCGAATCAGCTTTACGTATCCAGGAACTACGCGACGGCCCAGATGGCCGGCGTGCTTGAAAGGTTTGCTCAAGAGTTGTGCCAGGCGGGCTATGCAGAGATAACGGCTCGGAGGCACATTCGAGCGGCCGAACACCTGATTCATTGGCTTGAGCGCAAAGGTAGAACGATTGCCGCGTTGGACGATCGCACGATTGAAGAGTTTGTTCATCATCTGAATCGATGCCGGTGCCCACGGTATGGCCGCACGCACACGCGGGACATCCGGAACGGTGCGCGTCTGTTTCTCCGATATGCCCGGTTTGCTGATATCGTCACGACCCGAATCGTGAAGGAGGCTATTGTGAATCCGCCACTGCTGGTCTCATTCTGTGACTGGATGCGGCAGCAACGCGGGACGTGCGATGCCACTCTTTACGGCTACAGCATCCCCGTTCGTGATTTGCTGAAGAAACTGGAAGAAGATCCCGGCACGCTGGATGCGCAGAACCTGCGGCAGTTCATCCTGGATACCAGTCAACGTTGCGGATGGGCATCGGCGAAGAAGTGCACCACGGCTGTCCGCATGTTTTCGCGCTTTCTGATCGCCGACGGAAAGTGCGCCGCCGGTTTGGAGGGATCCATCCCGGTTCTCGCACATTGGCGGCTTTCTTCCTTGCCGCGGTATTTGCAGCCGGAGGAAATGGAACGGGTGATTGCTTCGTGTGATCGGGGGACGCCGGTCGGAAAACGGGATCGCGCCATTACTTTTGCTCGCTCGCTTGGGGCTTCGGGCGGGCAATGGCGGCAACTTCGTTTGGACGACCTTGATTGGAAGGAAGCTGCGATCTCCGTTTCAGGAAAGGGCCGACGGCAGACACTGATGCCGTTGACGCAGGAGATTGGCGATGCGATCGCCAGCTATATAAAGGACGGTCGTCCTCAGACCGCCGTGGATGTGCTATTTATTGGATCCCGGGCGCCTTTTCGGGCTCTCGCGAATCACTGTGCAATCTCGATGATCGCCGCCCAGGCCATGCGCCGGGCTAGTGTTGTTTGTCCGAGCCGTGGTGCCGCCCATGTTCTCCGCCATTCGGTAGCAAGCTCTATGCTCCGACAAGGCGCGTCGTTGCAGGAGATCGCGGGCGTTCTCCGGCACCGTTCCACCGCGACCACGGAGATCTACGCCAAGGTAGACGTACTCACTCTGCAGCAGATTGCACAGCCATGGCCGGAGGTGAAGTCATGCTGACTCCGGCCGTGGAGTCGTACATCGCGCTCCGCCGCGCCACGGGATTCGCGTTTCGGTCCGAAGGCAGCCTGTTACAGAGCTTCGCCGCGTTCTCCGATGCTGCGGGCAAGCGCTACGTCAGCGCGGACACCGCCATTGAGTGGGCTGGATCCGCACCGTCGCTCTGTCAACGAGCGCGCCGACTTGGACAGGTGATTCGATTTGCGCGGTACATTCGTGCGGAAGATGCACGCCACGAAATCCCTCTCACAGTCTTTGGCAGTGAGAGCCGGCCGCGACCGGTGCCCTACATTTTCTCCACGGAGGAAATCAAGCGTATTCTCCAGACTGCCTCTGCGTTGGGCAAACGCAACGCCTTTCGCGGGCACACCTACAACACTCTCTTCGCCCTACTGGCGTGCACCGGGCTCCGTGTGTCGGAAGCAATCCATCTCTGTTTTCAGGACATCACCGCAGACGGCTTGGTGATTCGCTGTTCAAAGTTCCGCAAAAGCCGGCTCGTTCCGCTTCACGAGACCACAAAGGCCGGCCTGGAACAGTACCTCCTACGGAGGCGCACCTTTACCCCACTCGATGATCACGTGTTCGTTTCCTTGCGGAGGCGCGCATTGCTGCTGCATGACGCCGAAACCGCATTTCACGACATCGTCGAGAAGATCGGCCTCCCTCGTGGAGTGGGGCTTCCGCGACCCACAATCCATTCCCTTCGCCACACATTCGCAGTAAGGGCGCTGGAAACCTGCCCTGATGGCCGGGACCGAATCACAAAGCACATGTTGGCGTTGTCTACGTACCTTGGCCACAGCAAGGTCGCCGACACGTACTGGTATCTGGAGGCAACGCCAGATCTGATGAGAAACATCGCGGATTCGTGCCAAAGCTTCTTCGCTGGTGGCCGGCCATGATCTTTCTCGCCCCACACATAGCGGCCTTCCTCCAGCAACGCTTGCCCATCGAGCGACGTGCCAGCCCCAACACCTGCGACTCCTATGCGCATGCCTTCAGGCTTCTGTTCGACTACGCCAGCGTTTGCCTCAAACTGCCGCCATCGCAGTTGCAACTGGAACAACTGGATGCTCCGCTCATCGTGAACTTCCTGAACCATCTGGAAACCAGTCGTGGCAATGGCGCTGGTTCCAGAAACATCCGACTCGCAGCCATCAAGTCTTTCATGCACTACATGGAATATCGCGTGCCGTCGGCGCTGGAGCAGATCCAAAGGATTCTGGCCATCCCTGCGAAAAAGACGGACACCCGGCTTGTCAGGCATCTCACCGCTCAGGAGATGCAATCGATCCTGGATGCCCCTGACCCAACTGTCCGGGACGGCATCCGTGACCGAGCGATGCTTCACCTTTGCTTTGCGGGTGGACTGCGTGTCTCTGAGTTGGTGGGACTCCGGATGGAGGACATGCTCCTTCACCCGCAAGCCAGCGTTCTGATCCACGGCAAGGGCCGAAAAGAACGTTGCCTGCCGCTGTGGAGAGAAACGGCATCCGCAGTTCGTGCGTGGCTGTCTGTCCGCGGTGAAGTTCGGGTTCCAGAACTGTTCCCCAATGCTCGCAATGATGCCATGACCCGCGCCGGTTTCGAGTACATCCTGCGTAAGCACGTCCGTACCGCTGAGACGCGATGTCCAACGCTCTCGTCAAAACATGTTTCACCACATGTTCTAAGACACACCTGCGCTCTGACCATCCTGCAAGCCACCAAGGATCTCCGGAAGGTGTCTCTCTGGCTCGGGCATTCCAGTATGCAAACGACGGAGATTTACACTCGCGCCGACCCATCCGTGAAGCTCGAAGCCCTCGAATCAGTGATCGCTCCGAAGCTGCGGACGGGCCGCTTCAAAGCAACGGACAAACTGATCGAGATGCTGAAGGCTGCTCCCAATATGCGGAGTAAAAAGAAGGCAACATGACCGCGGGCGCCTTCCATCGAACGCGGGCTCCGCATAAAAACGGACTCCGCATTAAATCGCTCGGTTGAAGATTGGGGTAAACTGCTCGCCGATACCGCCGCTGTTCGCGCCATATTGGACCGATTGCTCCACCACGGGCACGTGCTGAAGTGCGGTCCCCGAAGCTGGCGAACCAAGACGGCCGTCGCCGCCATAGCCGGAGACGAAATGATGCTGTGCACAGAAAATCAACGCCCCCGCTGCGCAGAAAACAGTTGCCCGGACACCCCGTCCGGGTCACACTGGTTCTGTCCTGAACATCCCCGTCGCTATGGCCGGTTTTCAGACGGCTCTTCCGCTTTGGTGGCCTCTCTAAGGTATTGAGCATGGCAGTGCGGCGGGAGTGCAAATGGGAGCACGCGAACGCGCAGCAGATTGAAACCGGCTTTGCCGTACATCTGTCGCTTTTGCAGTTTGAGCCGATGAATCTGGCCCTCGACGGGTCCGTTGCTCCAGGAGTGCTGGATACCAGCGCCGCTTAAAATGACTTTCCCGTATTCGATTTTCGGAGCTAGGATACTTTTGCCAGGCAAAACGGAAGCGGGCTCTGCCGGGAAGCAACCATGCCCAGTGATAACGTGGTTGGCTCATCGAGACGATCATGGGCGCAACCGGTTCAATTCTGCGCTCCTCCGAAATCCACATCGGCCCGGTAGGCCCGCATGCCTCGAAAATCCCCGCCCGCAGGGGTGGAATCTAAACTAACGGATTACACTCGCCTTCCATTTCAGGCTGACCCGGGACAGGATATCAAGCCGGATTGGCGCTCAGCAAAGCTGCTTGCCTCGCTAGAACAGAAGAACACCGCCGCCAATGATTTGCGGGTGCAGCGTGTTCTTGCGGATGGCGGGATCGAAGTGGTCGATCCAACTCACCTGTTCAACCCGCTGCTTGCCGGCGAAGGTGTGCTCACACGACGCAAGCCGAGTAACGAAGAGTAAGCAGATATCCACTACGGCCGCAAGCTCGCTTCCATACTCGCAACCGCCGACATCGGTCAAAGCGTCGTGATCAGCGAGAGAGCGTGTGTCGCTGCTGCGGCGATGGAAGAAAGCGCTGCGACGCTGCGGCGCGCCACAAGCCTCGTAAACGGACGCCCCCTACGTCTTGTCAACGCTTCTCACCGACGCGCGCGTCTTTTTTGAACGTTCCGGTCATTTTGCGGAAATTACCATCGTCGCCGAGCCGCCTTTGCAAGAGGCGGCGTTCTTGAAGGCATCAGGGGACGGTCAGCCCGCGTACTGAGAGGCCAACAATGCCCAGACTCATCGGTAATGTGGTGTTCACGCCAAAGGCCCCAATACTGTATAGGCCGCTTTGAGTAAATATCCCGTATGGGAGCGCAGTACCGGAGGAACTCAAGATTGAATTGTATGGAGGTCCGAGGGCAAAGCCGACCCCTATTGCCGGTGATATGGATTGAAGTTTGGCCCCATTGATAGTGCTCGGATTGCTAGTCACAAACAACGGGTTACTCGTGATGCTGTGCCCGCCTGCCGTGGCGCCCGCGTTGTTGACGCCGCAATTGTAATAGTCGTTGTAGTCCTCAGTCGCCGACGCCCCACCGGCGGTATCGACTGAAATACCTCCCGTGGATAAGTTCGCCATAATATTATTTTGGATGATGTTACCCGTCGAGCCAGAATTGTAAATTGCAAACCCAAGCGTGCAGCCAGAAACAGTGTTGTTGTAAAAACGATTGTTTGGCGAACTGCTCGAAAAGTGGAAACAAGAATTACTGCTCGGGCCGACAATTACGTTCCCGTACAGGTAATTCGATCCGGCATAATATCCCGCTATGGCAGCGTCTGTGCTGCTATTTGATAGCAGCACGTTCCGCGCCACTGTCACGCCAGTCTCAGGATAAGAGGAACACCCTTCTAACTCGATATTCTGCCCATCACCTCCCTTGGCGGTAGTTACGGAATCGCTCTCGTTATCGAGGATGCTGCCGCCGGTAACTGCGGGGCCTGCACACGAATTTGCAACTGGCTTGAACGAATAAGATTGGGAGCCCCCGGATGCCTTGTTGTACTGCATGAGGGAATCGGCGGTATTCCCCTCCACGTCGAAGCAGCCTGGATCAGAGGATGGGTTGGTGAGCGTACACGCGTTGTTGGTGTACGTCACCTTGATTAAGCCGCTCGTCGATTTCCATTGATATGCCCACCCGACGATAACCGCGCTCGAATAGCTAGTGTGATCTATAACGATGTTTGACCCGGATCCGATCAATCCCCACGTAGTCGTATTCGCGCCTTGAATATGGCTGACCATTATATAGCTATGATTGCCAGCATTAAAGAGCGTTCCTATCGTGCCTGCACCGTCGAGTAGCGGGTCGACGCCACTTCCGTAGGAGCTAAACGTGATTACGGAACCGCTGACGCCAGAGGCTGGTACCGAAAGAGTGGACGAAAAGTTCGCTCCCGTCCAGGTATCTCCAGCCTTAAAAAGCACAGAATCACCGGCCGCGAGTGGAAGGCTGTTGACTTTGTTGATCGTTTTAATTGGCGTTGCGGTGCTCGTACCGTTGTTCGTGTCCGAGCCTCCGCTCGAGGACACATAGTAGGTTGTGGCTGACAATTGACTCGCCAGGGCCGCGATGATTCCTATTTTCCGATGCATACGTAGTTGATCGTGTCCCCGCCGAAGGAAGTGGCGCTCGTTGTGATTGTCATCGCAGTCGCGGTCGAACTCGTCTTAAGCGAATAGTAGTTGCTTTCGTCCTGCGCTATGCAAATTGGAGCGTGTGCCCAAGCCTGTGAGAATGTAACCGTGCAGCTTGTTACCGTACCTGTGCCAACTGAGAATTGACCCGCGGTATCGTTCCCGTTCGCATCCGCTACGACACCAGTTCCGCAAGAGCTCAAAGCCGTCGTGCCTTGGTTGTAGACGCCCAATTGTTTCCCGATGGTTGCGTCATACGCGATGGCCGCTCCGGTTAAGTTGAACCCCGTCTTGCCGGCGAACGTGTTTAGATCCGCCGCGCCACGCTGGCGGATGCCGTACGTGCCGTTTGCACCCGCGACTGCAGACCCGGAATTGATATTTACGCCGTCGTATTCGGTGACGGTTCCGCTGGTGTTGACCGGGCTCGCTACTTCTACGCCCGCCATGGCTGTTATCGTTCCGGTAGACGTGTTTTCAGCGGTCGCGTGAATTCCATCCACGTGACTAACTGTTCCCGTTCCGGCATTGTACGCCGTCCCATCGAAACCATAGACATTGTAAACGCTGACGTTCGCGAAGTGGTAGGCTTCGAACTGAGCGCCGGCGATTCCCATATTGGTTGCTGTCTGCGTGTTCGTGCTTAAGCTTTCGCCAATGCCATGGAGTGCCGCATAGCCGGCCGACGTAGCGCCTGAGGGGTTAGCTATGTACATAAGATTGAGCGCGTTATTCGAATTCGCGCTCCCGCTGGTTGCCGTACCAGTGATGGACAGGTCGTTAGAGCAGTTCGGGACACCGGCCGTGGAGACGCCCGTCATGAATTGATTTGCGCAGTTGGCGTTAGTTCTGATTAGCGAGCTTATGTTCGCCGATGAATCGATCAAGTGGAGATTGTTATCTGTACCGTCAAACCACATCGTGAGGGATCCGACGCCAGGCGCGGATTGCGCAGCGCCTGTGCCGCCGGTTCCGATAAACTGCCCCGTTCCTGATAAGCTACCCGCGCTTCCCGTTGTATTTTGGTTCAGGACTGGGAAATTGGTCATGTTGACCGCACTCAGTGCCGGGGAGTTACCGAAGGTGGGCGCCTGCGCGGCAGTCCCAGTGCCATGAGAAACCAGCACTTGATCTGTTGCCGCCGTATTGCCGGCAAGAAAGCCGGTGGCGCTTGCTGCCGTCTGAAAGTGAATCGCTCCGGTGCTGCCACCTGCCACGTTGGTCGCCGTCGCCGCACTGGTAGCTGTGGCAGCGTTACCGGTCGTGCTGCTGCTGATGGCCGCAGGGAGTCTGCTGGCGGATAGGGTGCCGCTCGTAATGTTAGTCGCATTTGTCGTATCTGTTGTTGCGGAGGGAACTAGCACGGGCACGCCGCTCACTTGTGAGTACAGGATTTGAGCGCAATTTGAGTTTCCATTTGCGGCAATTCCTGTCGAATACTGCCCCGAGGCGCATGCGGCTGGAGTGGCGGCGAGCGAACTGGCTGTCGCGGCATTGCCGGTTGTGTTCTGATTCAGTTGTGGAACGTCGCTGGCCTGAATACTGGAGAGTGTCGCGTTGGTTCCATCTGACCGGAGATACTTGCCAGCGGACTGCGCGCCCGTGAGCGCGTTAATGGCTGCCTGTTGGGATGTCCCACCGGTGCCGCCGTTCGATAGCGGAAGGACGCCGCTCACTCCCGTCGGCCCAGAGCTGGCCAAGTTCGCAGCCACTTGGCTCGCCGGAATTGTTAGTGCGATAGTGCCGGTTTGTGCGGATCCGCCATTGATGCTAATTCCCTGCACGGGCGCGGCGGCTGCGGCTTGGCTCGCGGTAACTCCACCTAAACCGGAGAGCGTGATGGATGCAGCCGCTCCGACCGGATCGAAAGCAGACGCATTCTGGCTGGCAGCAGTACCCAAGAGGCGGCTTATTCGACAGATCCGCATAAGAGCCACTTGTGGCAACGGCCGACAGTCCAGAGATCTGTGTCGTTGGAACCATCGGCAAGTCACTAACGGTCAAGACACAAGGCCCATCGATGGTCGCGGCCCCGCATGGGCTCTCGGTTCCGCCCGGAGCCGATAGGACCAGGCTGAAGCCGTCGTCGCGGGATTGTTTGCAAGATTGTTGTTGATCAGTGAGAAGTAGATCGCGCCAGCGTAAAGCACAGATTGATTCTGACTGTAGTCAGTGGCGCTTGACCACGCCCCCTGATATGCGCTTTGTTGCGCCGAGTTGCGGGGTCTGAACTGATTCAAGATCAGTGGGTGGCGAAGCCGCTGGCCGTTTGGCTGGACCGTCCTGGCGATCATTGGCCCCCAACTTTGCAGCGTCTGCCCGATCTGCTTGATGGGCATCCGGTCTCGATGCGGTTTGCGCTTGCAATTGCATGCCAAGCACGGAAAATGATATTCGAGGGCAAAAAATATGTTCAGAAATTTGTCCATTTCTACCTGAAAATGAAAGCTGGGGCCCCGTGGATAAAACGCCACGACTGTGCAGGAGCCTTCAGGATCAGCTTCAAGAGCGTTTCCGCTCGAAAGCTCAGTCGCCCATCTGCAGGATGCAAGAGGCAGGTCTAAATCAGGCGACAGTAATAATGGACAAGTTATTGATTACGCTGCAAAAATGTTTTTTTTGAAGTTTTGTGAACGTCTTTCAAAACGAGGCGGGAAACGGCACAAAAGCACTTGACAACGGGGGGCGGAGCTGTGAACGCAGTCGATTTTGTTGGCGTTTTCGAGTATCGTATCGGGAAGTGCGGGTAGTGGGTTGGGACACAAGCGCACCTGTCTGAAGCCGCCACGTGGCAGCGGAAGTTTGGTTGCGATTCGGTGACTTAGGACTTGATTTAGGGTGAGAATCGCAGCAGTTGGTCGACCGTGAGGGCCAGCACGCCGAACATGAGATGGGCCATGATCTTGCTTGCTCCGCGCAGGTAAATGAGACGGCCGCCGAATTCGTCTTTCAGCCGGGCGTTCATTTGTTCGACCACCGTACGCTTGCGAAAGCGCAGCTTTTCTTCTTCGGTAAAGACCCGTGGTGTGAGGTTGGAGAAGCCGGTACGAGCAGCCGGCTGAATCAGAGTTTCGTGGCCTAGTTTCTCGGCCTGTGCGCGGATGTACTTGGCATCATAGGCCGAATCCATCACGTCACAGCGCCAGGTGGTCCGTTGCGCACTCATGTGCATCAACGGGATCGCCACTTGTGAATCGTGCACGTGGGCGCTTGTCAGCACGCAACTGAGGGGAATACGTCCTTCAGCAGCTACGTCCCAATGCAGCTTATAGCCGCGCCAGTATTGTTGCTGCCCTTTGCTGCTCTGCTTCGCTCCCAAACTGCAGGCTGTAGGCAATTCAGTGAGCATTTCGTCGACACTCATCTATTGCTGGCGTTGCAAACGCGTGCCGCGATCTTTGGCGCGAGCGCGCTTGTGAGGCCCGGGTTTAGCTCCGCGGCGCTTGCCGGGATACTTCTGATAGCGATCCTTCTTGGGCTGAAGCTGATTTGCGCCGGCCTGTTTGCGCCGTTGTTTCTTGAGATAGTCTTCCGGTAAGTGCTCGCGCGCTTCAATGGCCGTGGAGTCTCGCGCCACATACTCGAAACTTCTTTGCCTATTGTGCTGCGTACCAATTCTTCATGCATTTTGCCAGGAAGACCGGAGGCCGCAAACTCGGCAAAGGCCCGCGAGAAGGTGGCCTCGGCCGGTATCTGGTCGGCTCGATCCCAACCGCACAGCCGGCGCAGTTGCACGTCTGCTTGTAGCCGTTCCCGCAGTTGCCGTGTGGTCGTGAGGTTGTACACAGCCTTGGCGAGGAACGCCGTCGCCAGGCTCAAACGATCACAGGCGGGCCGGCCTGTCCAAGCCCGCCGCTGCAGCACATGGCGCGCCAAACCTTCTATTGCTTACTACGGCTGTTAGAAGCTTCGCCGCTTTGCTGAGCGGCCCCACCTCTGTTTCCAGCACGGGAAATAACTCACCTTGCAACAAATTTCGAAATTGAACGATTCGCTCGAGCGCGGTACTCTGCAAAGGGGCCTGTCCTCGGGTTTAGGAATTTTTTGTTTGGCGACAAAATCTTGTTTGTTGTTGTCATCGAACGCCGCGAAGTTAATCACGTTACGGCAACGCGGCGGGGAAGCCTCTGGCGTACGAAGTGCGCGGCGGCTGAAATTGCACAACGGGATATCCGGTTCGCGGCTAGACCAAGGCACGACGGCGTGTGTGGACAGGGAGTCATGCCACGCAACCGGGCATTTGCCCTATGTTGCTGATCCAGCGTGGATCGTGGATCAAGCAGCTAGGATGCAGATGGGAAAGGCTGCCGAATGCGGAATATGTGTCTCCGATGGCGGGGTAGCTGCGGCGTGATGATGCGAGTTAAGAGAGCGACGGCCCTCGTACAACAGTGGAAGCTAGGACGTCCGATCCGCGACCGGCTCAAACAGACGCACAGCGGCGCCATTCTCGACGGCATCCGCAGATTCATGATGGGAATCGCCAATCCGTCCGGAAATGCGGCACGCGTTCAAGTGCCGTGCCTTTATTGGCATTGCGCCGTTACGGACGGGGGCGCTGGGAGAATGGTAAGGAGCTAATCGCGCACACCCAGATTGCGCCGATCACGACTTTAGGGCGGCCGACTATCGAACGCAGCTTCGACGTGGCGCTAGCAAACAAGACGACTGAGGAGGGTATTCCAGCTTTAGTTGAAGGGCGGCGGTGGCGGCCCGTTCGTTAGAATCGATTCGCCAAAACCCAATCTAAGAAAGGACACCACCCCGTGAAGAAACCGTACCAGGTCAACAATCGAGAGAACGCAGCAGCCGGGGAGGTGCTGCAGGAGTTCGCGCGAGCGAACGACAATATCTGCTGCCGCTGGTAGATCTGGTCACCGAAGCAGTAGGGATGATCGTGGACGAGGTGATTGAACAAGCGGGACATAACTTGATCGAGACGATTCTGCGGCTCAGCGCCCAGCAAGTTTGCGGGTGAGCGTACGCCCTGGC
Source organism: uncultured Acidobacteriaceae bacterium (assembly GCA_963795905.1). Classification (GTDB taxonomy): domain Bacteria; phylum Acidobacteriota; class Terriglobia; order Bryobacterales; family Bryobacteraceae; genus Bog-105. Next base: position 13,904 of record CAWCJG010000015.1, read on the forward strand.
AAGCCGAGCGGCGATATCCCTTGGCATGGATCGCAGCCAGGGCGAGTGAGGCTTGGCCGACCGTCAGGTGAAAGTAAAGCGGCCGCGGCTACGGCACGAGGATCAGGGCGAAGTTGCTGTTCGTGCGTTAAGAAGCATCGAAAAAGAATGCCGCGACAGCGCAGCGCATCATGGCGCCTTGCTGAGCGGGGTCTCCACCTGCGAGTATGTCGACGTGGTGCCCGGGATGGCCGAACGGACGGGCGTTTCGCGCAGCAGCTTAAGCCGGCAGGCGATCGAGGGAAGCGTCGAGCAACTGCCCCAACTGCGTGAGCGCCATTCGGACGAGGTCGACTTCTTGCGATCTATATTGATGGCCCGCGTTTCGGTGGATCACCACGTAATCAGCGCCGTGGGCGTCGATCGCCATGGCGCAAAGCACGTTTTGGGCATCCGTGGTGGCGCGACCGAGAACGCCGCTGCGGAAGGAACTGCTCACCAGTCGCCGCGAGCAAGTGCTCCCGACAGATAGTAAGTATCTGTTCGTTATCGACCGCGCTAAGGCATTGCGCGCCGCGATCCAGGAGGTCTTCGGGCGGAACAGCCGGTACAGCGCTGCCGTAACGACAAAATGCGGAACGTGCTGGACCAGCTTGCCAAAGATCAGCATCCGCAAGCTCTGAAGTTGATGCGGGCCGCCTGGCGATTATCCGACGCCGAGGAAGGCATGAAAGCGCTTGGAGGAACTGTGCGCGCATTCTTGAGCACGATTGAATCCGTGGCCCGGAGTTTGCGCGAAGGCATGACGGAGATTTTCACAGTTCAACGGCTGCAGCTCCCGTCTCCGTTGTATAAGTGCTTGCGCACGACTAACATTATCGAGAGCCCGGAAAGCGGTTGGCATGGTCGAGCGCCGGGTAGCTTCGGCCTAGTTACTTACTGAGAAGCACTTCCGTAAGGTCGTCGGTTGCCGCGACCTCTGGACGCTCGCCGTCGCCCTCGGCCGTGAACAGAAACAAAACACCTCCACCGTGAGGACGGCGTAAGATGAAACTCAACCGCTCCCAACGTTCAACTGAGCTTGGGGCACCCTCCGACTGAGCGGAACCCAACGGGACTGTTCAAGCCGATCTCGCCCATCGGACGGCGTCCGGCTGGAGTGTATTGGTACTGCTCCTGAGCCTGCTGACGTCCACTCGCTGCGACAAAAGAGCATTGCGGTTCATAGCCAACGCGATGCCGCACCACATCCAGATGTGACGCTCGTTGTCTAGGTCGCCGCTAACCATGATTGTGACGCAGTTAAACACCATGATCCACAAGAAACAACATAGCCGCCCGTTTGTGCATTGAGAAAGCCTACGAGTCGCCCTGAAAATGAAATACAAGAAGGTGCAGAACAGCGCGAACCCGAATATACCCTGTTCCATGGCGACTTGAAGATAGATGTTATGTGGATATTGGAGCTGTACATCTGCGCCATAGCGCCCGAATAGCCCTCGATGGGTCGCCATATAGCCGAACGACCCTCCCGCGCCCCATCCGGTCAGTGGCTTCCGAATAAACCCACTGATGGCGGCTTCATATCCCCAGAGCCGAGCGCCAGCAGATCCGCCAGGAGCCTCGCCGGAAAGCAACTTCTGTAACTCTGTTTCCTTTTCCTTGACTTTCGCTCCGCTCGCAGTGGCACTCATCTTCGCAAGTGCGATCGAGATGCTGACCAGAATTATCACGATAAGAGAGAGTTGCGTCACGCGACTCGCCCGGAACTCCACTTTCTTTTTGCTAAGCATGGAAAGGCCGATGAGCACTAAGCAGGTGAGTGCCGGTCCTCTCGCATCGGCCGCAATCAATCCGGCCGCCAATACCGGGAGTGCAACCATGAGCGCAACCTGTGAGGCTCGCGAATCTGTGAGCTTGTACGTCATGATCAGCAGAACCGCGATACCTAGCAACTCTCCCGCTGAAATTTGTGTTATGTCTCCGACTACATTGGAGGTTGTGACGATGACTAGCATCCGCTTGAAAGCGAGCAGTACTGCCAACGCGATAGTTATGAACACAAAGTGCCTAAAGTCCTGCTCTTCGCGGATCAGGACGAAAGGAGCCACGAATAAAAGCAATCCGATAGTTGCAAACTTAGTCGCTAGCTCGTGCCCGTATTGCGGCGACATAGTATACACGCAGCTTAAGGCAACGATGCCCTGGAAACCCAAAAAGGCGACTACAGCCTTGCGCTGGCCCGAGAAGAGTTCCGTCACCAGTGTGCCCGGATGTTCCAGACCTGCGGCGAGTAGACGCATCCCAACGATCAGTAGCAAAACCGCCACACATACAAACGTCGGGTCTGAGAAGCTAAATCCCTCGGCCGGATGGTCCTTAAAGTTTCCTATATAAACGACTGGCGCAAGATAGATTGCAGGCCACTTTTTTCCGATCAGGAGCATTGCCGGTGGGGCGAGCGCCACACATAAGGCCAACCAAATGCTCGTATCCTCTTTGCCAATCAGCAAGAGCAATCCTATGCCGATTGCGAACAGGAGTAAAAGCGACGTAAAGGCAACGAGCGAGTTCACCACAAATGTACGAATACCAGCGCCGGGTGATCTAGCTTGATTCCGCGTACTGGTACTTATATGGCCGATACGACGGCGAGTCTTTACCCACAGCGTTCAAAACAATGCCCATTGGAGTGGCATGGAGTTGTTCGAGCAACTGAAAGCTTTCAACGATCGCATCTCGACTGGTAATGCCACATCGCACTACAAGGAGAACCCCATGCGCTAACCGCGCGAGAACTTTTGCATCGGCGAAAGGAAGCAGTGGCGGCCCATCGATGATTACGTAGTCAAACCGAGTTTCCAGCTCGGCGATTATTTGACGCATGCGCGACCACTCCAGCAGAAGCGCCTCGTCATCAACCGCAGAACCCACCGGTAAGACAGTAAGAGTTCCATTCGACGGTACTCGATGCAGCACGTCATCGAGACGCGCCGAACCCACAAGAATGTCCCGCAGTCCCTTCTTTCCCTGCATGCCCACGTGGCTTGTCAGCGACGGCTTTCGGATATCAGCTTCCATGAGGCACACCCTGCTCTGTTGAGCAATGGCGCCGGCCAAATTAAAGGCGATCGTGGTTTTACCGTCGCCAGCGCCGGGAGATGTGACGACAATCACCTTCCGTTTGTTGGTTCCGATTACGCAGGTTACTGCTGTATGAAGATTGAGTACGCCTTCCAGCTCAGGAGAGCGGGGCCGATCCAAAAAGGATGCACTCACTCCTGTTATTGGCGCCGTGAACGGAGTGCATATTTGTTTTGACGCTCGGACGCCAGGCATTCCCATCGGTATTACGGAAACCGGCACCGGCGTCAATTCCCTAACCGCAGCCACGCTGTGTATCGCGTTCCTTCGCTGGTCTAAAATAAACGCGAAACTGCCGCCGCCGATCATACTGACGAGAATGCCGATTAGCATCAGCTGTTTTCGGTTGGGCCGCGTCGGGGTATCTAATACGCGCGCCTGATCGACAAGTCGAAGGTTCGTTGATCGCAGGCCTGCCGTTATGCCCGCTTCTTGAACTTGAGCGTAGAGCGTGTTGTACAAAGTTTCGTCGGCCTGCGCGTGACTCTTGAGCGCCCTGTAACGAATCATCTTCTCGTTTAGATTTGCCGATTCGTTCTTCGAGCGCTCTAGCAACTCCGTCAATAATCTTTCCCGGACCTGGGCTGCATTAAACGCGGTCTGCAGTTGCTCGACAACGCCTCTCCGTTCCGTAGCGAGCTCAGACTTCAAATCCTGGATTTCGTTCGTCAGTTTCTTTACGGACGGATGGTTCGAGCCGAAAAGCGTCTGATTTTCCGCTAATTGCGCCCGCGCATCCGCAAGGCGCTTGCGAAGCTCCTTTCCCAAGTCACTGTCGCGCACTTGCGGCACGGCGTCCTCATGGCCTGGTTGTATGGTCATCAGGCCCGCTTGACCCTGGATTCGTTCTACTTCCGCATTGGTAAGTTGATGATTGATCTCGGTCAACTGGGCGGCGGTCGGGCTTTCGTCATCCTTGCTGCTGAACTCTACTGGAATCCCATTCCGCCGTTGGTAATCAACCAACGCTTCGTCGGCCGCCTGCATCTGTTTGTGAAGTTCTTCCAATTGCTGCGACAACCACTTAGCGGCGGCCATCGTAGTCTCATATCCGTTCTCAAAATTCAATTCGATGTAATGATGGACTAACCGGTTGGTCACATCGGCAGCGAGAACGGGATCGTGGCTCGAGAAGCTCACGGCTATCAGCTTGCTGTTTCGTACTTGGCTGAGGTTTAAGTGCTCTTTGAAGACTCGCAACGCATCCTCCGTCCTGTTAGGAGCCCGCCGCTTGGTGGTCGAGGACAATAAGCCCCAAATGCCTTCATGGCCACGGTTGCCGGAAACAAACTCCGGGTTCTCGTCCAGCTTGAGATCTCTGATAACCAATATTGCGAGTTTGCTGCTCTTCAGGACCTCGATCTGTGTCTCCATGTAGTCCGGCCTGGTTTCGGGAGCGAATGGCGTATCATGCGCGCCAAGCGCCAACGGCTCCGGTGCGTTTACTTCGACGTACGCGACGGGCGAATAGGTGTCTCGAATGTGGCGGACCAAAAGAAGTAGGCCGGCGGAAAACGTTATCGCGAATAGCAGGGCTGCCTTCCAATGGCGCAGCAGAATGTAGAGCGTCGTTGAGGCCGTGGACCCGGGCGTTTTGAGTGTTCCAGACACCGTGATTGGAGCAGTCCAGTGGCCTGAAAGGAAATCCGGTTGGCCATTCGCTGGCTGCCGTAAAGCGATGTCTTCGGCCGTAGAATTGTTTTTATCCACTTCTCAGCTCCTGGGGTGCTCCGGAAGGAGCGAAACGCAGTCAGCGGGCCCGCACATCCTTCCGTATCAGTCCTAACCGGCTGCAACGGCGACCTGGGCCATTTCGCCCGAGCTCGCCACTCCGGCTGCCTGCGCGGCCGGTTGAAAGCCTAGATCCATTCTGCGCAGCAGTTCAAATACCTCAGGTCGATTATTGCGCTCCGCACTTCTGATCAGCTGCGACACATGATCCAAGAAAACCGTTGGGTCGACCTGGGCCATGCTGATTCTTGACAATTTGGAGTATCCCGTTGGATAAACTGCTTCTTCTGGGCGGACAAGTTCCTCATGAAGCTTCTCACCTGGCCGCAAGCCGGTGATTACGACCTTAATATCGCGACCTGGTTCGAAACCGGACAACCGGATCATCTCGTGCGCGACATCCAGAATACGCCGGGGTTTCCCCATATCGAGCATAAATATATCGCTGCGGTCCGCTAATGTTCCGGCGCGTAGGACTAAGTGGACAGCCTCCGGAATTGTCATAAAGAACCGCGTCATGTGTTCATGGGTGACCGTCACGGGCCCACCCTCTGCGATTTGCTTTTGGAACAACGGAATCACGCTGCCACGGCTACCCAGAACATTGCCGAAACGCACGGCCGCGGACCGCATGGAGCCCCGGTTCGCATTGATCCCTACCAATACCTCGCCGATTCGCTTAGTTGCGCCCATGATGTTTGAGGGATTCACGGCCTTATCGCTTGAAATGAAGATGAAGCGCTCTGCCTCCACCTCGAGAGCGATCTGCAGGACATTCTGTGTCCCGTGCACATTATTCAAAATTGCTTCGCAGACATTGCGCTCCATCAATGGAACATGTTTGTGCGCCGCGGCGTGAAACACTAGGTGGGGCTTAAACCCGCCGACAATCTTTCGGAGACGGTCCGCATTTCTGACGTCCGCAATGAACAGCTCCAACGGTGGGTCTCCGTGTTTTCGGTGGAGTTCCTGTTCCAGGTCATAGACACAGTTTTCATCCTTGTCTAAAATCGCTACGCGCTCCGGGTTATGTCGTAAGACTTGCCGAACCAGTTCACTGCCGATTGATCCACCGCCGCCGGTAATCAAAATTCGCTTATTCGTATATAGCGACAAGCTCTCGCTAAGTTCTGAGCGCGTCAGGCTTTCGCGCGCCAAGAGATCTTCAATTGTGACGCTCCTGATATTGCTCACGCTGACGTGGCCAGACAGGATTTCGCATATGCTGGGCACTACTTTTGCGGGAACGAAGCAATCTTTACATTTCGCGACGATTTGCGCGAGAATGCCGGGCCCTGCAGATGCTATGCTAACGACGACTTCATCGATCCTCTCGGCAGTTACGATCTCACGCAAATGATCTCCGGTGCCCAGGACCCTTTTTCCGCCGATCACAGCACCGACTTTTTTACGGTCGTCGTCCATAAAACCAACGACTTCCACCTCCGGATTTGCTTGCAGGTCACGCAATAGGAAAGCGCCCGCGCTGCCAGCTCCGTATAGCGCAATTCGCTTCACCGGCTTGGATGTCATTCGGCTTGTACGCTCCCGGTGCTCGCCCGCCAATCGCTGCAAGCATCGGGCTCCCAGGCTGCCCGTCAGCGTCAGCAAGAATTCAAGTACGATGATGCTGAACGGAATCCTAGTAATGTACAAAGGCAGCGGCAGATAGGCGTGAAAGACGCGCACTAGAACCAAAGCGATGGAAGCTATGCTGCAGGTTGCCAACAAGCGTACGGCGTCGGACAGGCATACATAACGCCACAGTAGCCGGTATCCACCAAGAACCTCGTTGCTTGTTATTCTAAAGACCACGACGAGCAGCAGGAGAACAAAGAACTGTCTCAGGTACTTCGGACCTGGCGTACCTTCGAAGCGGATAAGGTAAGCAAGTGTAACCGCTAGCACTTGTATACCGCTGTCACTCAACAAATTGGTGACATGGCGATCTGAAGATAGTAGACGCTGCACGTGATCCTCATTGAACGACGGAGTAACGACGGGAATTGAGCAGGGCTGATACCGCTGTGAACGTTGAAAGCGGCGCAACCCTGCGAGTGGATGCTGCGTTTAGGACATTACCGTTCCCAAGAGGTAGCTAGAGGTTAGCTGGTAAGTGGACGCTTGTGAAGAGATAAGACCTATGGTTTTCCAAGCAGAAGCAGAGCCCAGTACATCCAAAATGGGAACTTCATCACCCAGTTGTAGGGCACCTGCCTAGCGCCAAATGACCGAAAGAATCTTTCGATAGAGGGTATGACTGAGCCTTCAAAATCAAATGACTTCGTCCGTAGCGCCGCAAACTGAATCAGGCCCCAAATGATGAACGAAGTCGCGCCGCTTGTCCTTAGTTTTGGGTCGGCGCCACCGGCCAAAAAGTAGGCAGCTTTGCTGTCCCAGACGAGCAGATTCGCGGCGTGAACTCGGCCCTCGCCATCGCGAACTGCGAAACACTGGGCCGCCCCGTTTTCTCTAGCCACCTCATAAACAGCATTGAGGTTCGCGGTGCTCGGGCGCGCGAGACGCTGCCGCTGAAAGCTTTGCCGCGCTGCCTCGTGGACTACGCCGAGTTCGCACGGCTCCAGGATAAGACCCAATCTGGTCGCTTTGCGAATCTCGCCTTTTATGCTGTGGCTGAAGCCGTCCCAAACTCGATCTAAGTCGCTGAGATCCTCGATGATATAGGTGACCCTGGCAGTCTGCGTGAAGCCATTCCAATGAAAGGGAAGCCAGTTCAGAATGCTCGGATGGAAACTTTGGTAAAACATCCGCTGCTTTGCCAATTCGCCGGCGATCGCTTTCATGATTTGTATCTCGCGCGAGGCTACCTCGAACCGGTTCCCAATGAGCGGCTCCATGACGACCCCCCAACTAGGGTTGTATTTCGGCATCCCGCAAATGTGGAGTCCGAATCGGCGCTGCCACATGACCGGGATACCCGCCGCCAAATGGGACCCTTCGAAGTAGCCGAGTATGCGGGACTGCGGCGCAATCGCTTTTAGCCACCACGAACGGCAAAATAACGAGCCCTGAGGGGAGGCTTCGACCAGTTTGTCCCAGTCCTCCAGCTCCGAAGCTTCTAGATAGCGCACCGACGTCTGCACGGTCGAATGCACGAGCACAGAGACGGACCTCGAGTCGGCTAGTAACATTGCAGTTGCGGACAGGGACTGCCGGCGCCGGTAAATCGGCCAACGCTGTTGAGGTTCAAACCGACCTTGGAGTACCGTTCACCAGCGATTCGGACCAACGTGGCCGCCGACATCCAGGTGTCATTCCACTCATGCCGCTTCTCGGCCAGACCCCAAAACAGGTTACCGGCTTGGACGGGCAATTGTGCTCCGCCGAATGCAGTCGGATGCCACAGTATCGAAAGCGCGCCACAAGGAAAGGCGCGGCTTGTTGCCAGCAACCGACTAAGCTCGGCAAATTGGGCGTCCTCACCCCCTGGGATCCGAAGAAGGCTGTGGTCCATGATCGCAAGTGGGATCTCGAGAAATCTCGCAGCGCGTTCCTCGGCGAAGTTGTAGGGAGGAAATGCAAAGGATGCACCTGCCCGGAACCCAATTTGGTCTGACCAGCCGATCGAGCTATCGTAGGCTGCATCGGCGTACTCGAGCGACGGAATAAGTCGATCCAGTGTGAACCTGACCCAATGCTGCCGGTTTCCATGTGAGCAGAATCCCAGCCGTTCCAGAACTTGAAATTCCTCTTTGAGCCCCTGCCGCGTCTCATTGCTCGTGTAAGAGCCATGGAGAGCGATTTCCATTCCAAGATCCTGCAGGTTCTTCAAAAGCTCGAGCACCGGCGCATCGTGAATATCGTAGTTCCCGTCTCGCCGGTGCAGGCGCCGCACGATGACGAAGTAGGTAGCCGGTAAATCCCGCTCGCGCTCTGTCTCAACGAGAGAATGCATCTGATTGAGCGGGTTTGGTCCGCCAAGAACCATATTCCACGCCATCTGGATCTGGCGCATGGCAAGCAGGGGCCGATGATGATAGTAAAACGAAACTGCGGCATTCTTGCACAGATGCTTAAGGTTTAGGAGATAGCTTGCCGAAAGATAATCTATGTCATGCGTGTTAATGATGCTCTGGCTGGGGGCGAGCAGAGCGCGCCCCGTTGGCCGACGAGCAGCCCGAGACACTAGGTTTTGGAGCTCCTCAAACGCACACGAAGCATACGGTATTTTGGGGTCCACGTTATAGCGTGCGAAGTAGGTCGCTGAAAAGGGAACACGACCCACTGGGTCTCGTGTTGTTACGCTGTATTCGTCCGCGCAAGAGATCCATTCGAATGCTTCGGCCAACCAATCGGGAGTTGCACCCGGCGGTGCAGCGAATCGCAAGACAGCGGTGCGCTCTTCTAAGCGAATTGTGCCCGGTGGCGGTGGAGGTTCTTGGGTAGACCTAGGGCGATAGAGATTACTAAGCGCAACGGCCGGTAACTCGGGCGGAGCAGACCGAGGACAATAGGTGATGCATACGTCCGCTGGGTCGCCCGCGCTGGGCTCAAGAACCGGCTCATGATCGTAAATGCTGCAAAATATGCGGAACGCATATCCGATCCGGGCCCGATGTACCGGCGATTGTTCAGGCGCAAACTGCAACAAGGCACGCATCGAGGTATCACATCTTCCTTGCCATAAGCAGATACATGGCTATCGGGACCGGCATTTTGCGGATTTCGTTGTAAGGCATTTGTGTTGCCCCAAAATTTCGACACAGTTCTTCTTCGGGTTCGGTCGCGGCGTTTTGGAAGTCGAAGATCTCGCTCCGGTCGCTTACATGCCGTATGCCGCGCCAGAGGAGAGCTGAAAGGCTGCCGCCGTCGCGCGAATCGGGATAACTGGCGCCAGCCAAGTAGTAGGCGCGCTTTTTGTCCCAAACTAGCAGAATCGCTGCGCGCACTCTACCGTGCGCATCCCGAGCCGCTAAACACGCACCACTGTTATTAGCGCGCGCAGCCGAATAAATGCTCCCAGCGTGTTTTGTGATGAAAGAAAGATGGCTCTTCCTGCTAGCAAATGTCCGCTCGGTGATATCCAGAAGAACATTCACGCTGCACTCTTCAATGATTATCCCCGTTCTGTTCGCCTCATGAATGCGATCTTGCGTCTGCGGCGACATGTTGTCCCAGAGCCTTTGCTCGTCTTTCAGATCTGTAAGAACGTAAGTGGCACGAGATGTCTGCTTGAATCCGTTCCAATGAAAAGCGAGCCAATTCGTCAGGTTGGGGTGGAATCTCTGATAGAAGAACAACTCCTTCTGAAGGGCTCCAGCGAAGTGCGTGAGAATGTCGGTTTCCCGCGATAGCCTTGAAGCAGACCTGCCTTTGAGTGGCTCCACCACAACACCCCACGTCGATGCTAGCGGCGGCATCGTGCAAAAGCGGACCCCGAGCCGCCGTTCATAGTAAAGTGGAATGCCGGCAACGAGCCGTCCCCCGTCGAATAATCCCAAGATTCTCGCCTGCCGTTGACTGGCCTTCAGCCACCACGAACGGCAAAATACGGAACCCTGTGGAGAGGAATCGACAAGCGCATCCCACGCTTCATACTCCGTCTGGTCTAAAATCCTCAACCCATCGCTGGCGCTCACCTTGATATCCTTTTCGGCACACGTTAGGCTCCGTTGTGCGCGTGCATGTAAAGCTTTTGCCCAACGATCTGAACAGCGTGTTTCAATGCGTCCACGACTTTCTCAACGTCAGCTTTTGTTAGTTGAGTATGAAAAGGCAACGCTATGGTTCGGCTGGCCACGCTCTCTGTGACCGGAAATGACGCATGGGCCTCATTCATTTGTTGAAAGTAAGGCTGAAGATGTATGGGAGGGAAATAGTTTGAGCACTCAATCCCCATGCCTCTCAGCAAGGTTAGTACTGCATTCCGATCCTCCACGTCAAAGCAACTGCGTAAAGTTACGACAAACACGAACCAGCTAACTTCTGTGTCGGGTGCCGGCGGAATCGGCGGTTCAACAGCATCAAATCCGCGCAGAGTCTCTCGGTACCAAGAGACGACTTGCTGCCGTTTTGCGACGAATTCATCCAGCCGCTTCAACTGGCCAACTCCTAGCGCAGCTTGTATGTCGCTCATTCTGAAATTGAACCCAAGGCGTGCGTGTTGCAGCCAGTTGGACCCCTCATCACGGCCTTGGTTTCGGAGACTTCGGCAAAGAGCCGCGATATCCGCATCGTCGGTGACGATCATTCCACCCTCGCCTGTGGTTATCTGCTTGTTTGGGTAGAAAGCGAAACAGCCAGGCTCGGCCAAAACTCCCGAGTGCACGGCCCCCCCAACGCGACCCCAGCGCCTCGCATGAATCCTCTATCATGAGCAACTCATGCCGGCGTGTGATTTCGGTGAGCCTATCCATGTTGCACGGGCGGCCGAATACATGAACTGGCAGAATGGCGCGAGTTCGCGGCGTGATCGCGGCTTCGATTTTGGCCGGATCGATGTTCCATGTATCGGGCTCGATGTCTACAAATACGGGTTTGGCGCCAACGTAAAGAATGCAATTCGCCGATGCAACAAAACTGAAGGGCGTCGTGATAACCTCGTCGCCCGGACCAATTCCGCAGGCCAACATACAGAGGTGTAACGCCGCCGTTCCACTATTAACGGCAACCGCATAACGGCGCCCCACACGTTCGGCGAGGGCATCCTCAAACTGCTCAATGCGAGGACCCAAACTCAAACGAGGAGTGGATAGGGTTGACACCACGGCTTCAATATCATCACGATTCACGTCCGGCCGTGCCAGCGAGATGCGTTCGACGCTCTTGTCCATGAGGCTACCTTTCAACTTACTGTCTGTACTGCGGGAAGAAACTTGCATTCAGTTCTTGGGCCTTCAGCGATGCGGCACGCTGGCATAGAAGCTGATATTTGTGGCGATCCACAATTATCCGCCAGGTGTGAAACTCTGAACGTAGCTTCGAAAATCCCGACTTGAAATGGAACAGAGCATCTTCCTGTCCACCAACTCCGCCACCCAGGTGATAGACACGGCATCCAGCATTCCTCGCGTGAAGCAGTTGATGATAGATGACGAGCTTTGACGGCGCTTTTCGAGTCCACCGCTCAGCCGTCCCAGCCAGATGACCTTGCGCGACATGGTCCATCATGGTAAACAACCCGCCGGATGCGAAGTCTCCCTCGGGAGAGCGGACCGTGCACAGATGCAATCGTTCGCCAAGCGCAATTCGGAGATCGGCGAAATACTCGTTTCCGAAATGATACATGGGATCGGCCCCTACACGGCGCATTGTCGACCGATAGCTTTCGGTGAACTCTTGAAACGTGCTCCAATCATCGATGGCCACCTGAAAGCCAGTTCTCTCCAGCTTTCTGATGTCTTCCCGATGGTCGTGGCGCATCTGAGACCACATACCCTCTATGCTCAAACTCAAGTCGATGTGCACGGTTCGGCCGTGTTTTACAAAGACAGTATCCTCGGACATGTCGCCACACCGGCTAAGTAGTGGGTGCATTCTGAAGAATGCGCATACAACATCGCGCTCACGAGCTACCCGCCGGAATGCATCCAGAAAAGTTTGAGCGCATTCCCTCTGCGCGGAAGCGATGAACAGCGGGTTTGCGTACCCGTAAGGGTTGGTGATATCCGACCAACCCGCCGGGCACGCGAGCGCCTCGGGGATATCGCGAAACAAAACCGGGGCCAGGAAGGCTGCGCCCTGGTCTTCCGCATAGAAGGCTCCCGGGCGGCCACTCTCATGTTTCCCAGCAAACTGCAGGTACTCCGGAAGATGATAGAAGTCGTGAGTCGTGCGCCCCAGAAACGCGCGCCATCTCTGGTCGCTACAATCGATGAATTCCGCAGTCATTGCGCTACTCCGGCCTTAACGCGTTGACAAACTCAGGTCCTGCAGCCGTGCAGTGCACCGCGGCCGCTCGTTCCTCGTCGAGTGCAGATTCGACTTGCCCGGTGTCCACTGAGAGACCATCGCGAAGAATAACCGTCCCAATCGTTTTCGCCAGTATCTTCAGATCAAGTAACATCGTTCGGTTCTCCACGTACCAAATATCGAGCTCTAAACGCTGGTCCCAACCGATGCAATTACGACCGTTCACTTGGGCCCATCCCGTTATTCCGGGCCTCACTGAATGGCGCCGCTGCTCGCGTTTTCGGAAGTACGGTAGATAGCGCACTAGCAGCGGCCGGGGTCCAACCAGACTCATGTCTCCCTTTAGCACGCAAAATAGTTCCGGCAATTCGTCTAAACTCGTTTTTCGGAGGAATCTTCCAACCCGCGTTAGCCGCTTCGCGTCGGGAAGCGGCACACCGTTAATATCCGTGAGCTCTCGCATCGTTCGAAACTTAATTATTTGAAATGGCCGCCCGTGAAGACCAGGTCGCTCCTGACGAAAGAACACCGGCTCCCTTGACTGAACTTTTAGGATGCCGCTGATGATCGCCATCGGAATTGCGAGCAGAACCAGGAGAATGAATGAACCAACTACGTCAAGCAGTCGTTTTCCCGACCGCGCGGTCCAGGACCATCCTCGTTCCTCTCGCGCCTGTGATGAAGCGAGCATCACAGCATCATAGAAATCAGAAGTTTTCGCCCGCCATCCAAAGTGCTTCTCGGCGAGCTGCCGCGCACGCAACCTCATCGCGGAGGCTTTCCGCCGATCCGCCGCGAGGCCTTTGATCCGTTCTGCCAATGCGTCGATATCGTCGGCAGGAACATAAAACCCGGCCCCCGCCTCTTCAATAAAGTTTGCTGCTTCCCCTGGAAAGTTCACAACGACGGGGCACCCACAAGCGAGGCAATCAAAAAACTTGTTGGGCAAGAAAATATACGTCAACGCGCTCGGCTTAAAGAATACGATTCCAAGATCCGCCCTTCGCAGGAAAGCAGGAACATTCGCCTTAGACGTTTGATTTAGAATGTGAACATTCTGCAATCGCCGCTTAGCGATTTCCTCAGTAAGCGAGCTTTTCTGCGGGCCGCTTCCCATCAGAACGAATTGTATAGACGGATCGCCCTGCAACTCCTCCGCCACATCCAGAATGGAAGTCAGGTAATTAGCGACACCGAATGAGCCCGCGTGCATGCAGACAAAGGCTGAGTCCGGTATGCCGGCCAACATGCTCGCATCAGCTCGAACGCCATTAGGCTGGAACAAGTCAAGATTGCTCCCATTCGTTACGATCTTGATCTTTTCGCGCGCTATTCCCTTTTTGACAAGCTCCCGTGCGATTCCTTCCGTAAGCGCAATGAGCAGAAAGGCTTTGTTATAGAGAAACGACTCCAGCCAGTACGCTGCCCGAAGCACCGCCCGGTTCCGAACAATATTCCATTGAATGACGCAATCCGGCCACAGGTCTCGCAGCTCGAATACGAATGGCACGTTTCGAACGAAGCTAAAGAAATATGCTGGAATCCCGATGCTCAATGGCGTCGAACTGCCAACTACGACATCGACCTTCCTCACCGCCAGTGCGGCAACAAGACTAAACGGAACGAACCACAAGAAGCCGATCATTCGCGGCAAAATTCTTCTGGAGCCCCCGAACGGAATGTTCACACGAATGACTTCAATGTTTTCCACTTGGTCAAGCTTCCACAGAAACCGCGCGCTTGAAGCTCTTTCGCCCGTAGAATAATACCGATTCCCAGTCACAATCGAGACGGAATGACCGCAGGCCGTCAGGCGGCGCCCTATTTCAAATGCCCGGGTCGAACCTGCCACGTCATAGGTAGCAAAGTACTGGTAAAAAATGACGATGTGCATCGTTACACCCGCCTGACGGCGCCTGGCGTGCGTTCAAAAAGCGGGATCGCTGCTGGAGCGCCGTTCGCTTAAGAAATCAACTATGGCATTAGCTACAAAGTCGATCTCATCGTTCTCAAGCTCCGGAAACATCGGGAGCGACAAAATGTCCTTCGATAACTGCTCTGCGCGAGGTGCGCTGCCGGGACCCGGATATCCAAGATCCTGATACGCTTCCGTCAGGTGAAGCGGCACGGGATAGTGGATTCCAGTCGCGACCCCAAGATCGCCGAGATGGCGCCTTAATCTATCGCGGTCTCTTGTCTTTATGACAAAGAGATGAAAATTGTGCTCTCCCTCGAGCGGCAATCGCGGACACCCTACTGAGGCATTGCTAAGCGCCTTCATATAAGCTTGGGCGTGACGATTGCGACACTTGTTCCAGCCGTCGAGATACTTGAGCTTCACGTCTAAGACGGCCGCCTGAATCGAATCCATTCGGGCATTGGTCCCCACAATCGTGTGTTCATACTTCGATGGACTGCCGTGCTCGCGAAAAAGGCGGATGGTTTCGGCCTGCCTGGAATCGTTGCAGGTAATTGCGCCAGCTTCCCCACATGCGCCGAGGTTCTTACCAGGATAGAAACTGAAACAAGTAAGTCGTCCAGACGATCCGACCTTGGCGCCACCGCGGCCAGCGCCCAAAACCTGAGCGGCGTCTTCGATAATGACTAATCGATGCCGACTGGCAATTGTGTCCAGCTCCCTCAGATCCATCGCATAGCCGTAAAGGTGGACAGGGATGATGGCCCGTGTACGTCTCGTTATGAGCCGTTCCACGGAACTCACATCCACATGGAACGTATCACGATCGATGTCGGCGAAGCGGGGGATAGCTCCAACGTTAGTCACTGCCTCCGCGGTCGCGAAAAAACTGTTTGCCGGCACAATAACCTCATCGTTCGGCTGGACGCCCGCTGCTTTCAATGCGAGTTCGAGTGCCTGCGTCCCGGATCCGACCGCGATAGCGTACTTGGCGCCGACGTACTGTGCAAGATTGTGTTCAAATCTTGCCACCCATTCTCCGTTTACATAGCGGCACGAGGAAAGAACATCCAGAACGACTTCCTGAAGCTCGTCCTTGAGACTTTCATATTGTGCTCTGAGATTAACCAGCGGTATCTCTGCTCTTACAGCCGGGCCGGTGATCGTCATGTTAGTTCTTCTGTGGAGAAAGTCCATTGGGACTTATCGAAAAGCGCCGCTGGCAGGCGGAACACGTAATAAGCGTTCCGATATCCTTTGCATCGGCCCGCGGCAGTCGTTCACCGCAAATGCAGATCCAGCCGATTTGTCGGACTGGGTTGCCGACCATCAATGCAAAGTCCGGCACAGAACGAAGCACCACGGCTCCCGCACCGATAAACGCGTGCTCTCCAATGGACGTCCCGCAAACGATCGTTGCATTCGCCCCGATGGTTGCTCCGGTCCGAACCCGTGTGGGTACAAGCGCGGACGAGGGTTTCTTGATGTGCGCTCTCGGATTAGGATCGTTTGTAAAGACGCAGTTCGGTCCCAAAAAGACGTCATCTTCAATGGTTACCCCACTCCAAATTGCGACGCCATTCTTGACGGTCACGCCACTGCCAATTGTTACCCCAGATTCAATGAATGCGTGGTCACAGATGTTGCAGTCGGACCCGATACGAGCGCCTGGCAAGATATGTGCAAACGCCCACACTCTGGTGTTCTCACCGATCTCGTCCGTCTCGACAAGAGCCATGGGGTGCGCGAAGAAGGCTCTCTCCTTTTCGGCGGCGAGACTAGGCCGCCCCATGGTTCCCCGCTGCGGACTTTGCGCCATCCGCGCTCATATGCGTAACAGGACTCCATTGACCGTTTACGGCCAGCTCAATCGCGTGGACCACCTCGGCGCCGAATCGTCCATCGGTTCGCGGCCGCAGGCCGGATTCGATGCATTCTATGAAGTGCTCCATCTCGTTCATTAAGGGCTCTGCATTGTCCAGATGTGGCGAGATCATGTCCCCGGTTCGGTAGGTAAGCTGAAATTCACCAAAGGTCTGCGGTTGATGCACGATCACCTGCTTGTCATAAATTTTGACTTTTTCGCTGGGATCGGTGTCGTCGTAAACGACCATCCGCTTGGAGCCGACAACGCACGTACGCCGCATCTTCTGTGGCGAGAGCCACTTCACCTCGCAGCTTGCAACAATTCCGCTCGAGAATTGAAACCAGAGAAACGCAACATCATTTTTGGCGGTCTGAATGCAGGATCGGCCAAACGATCTTCCTGAAATCGGACTCTCCGATAACCAGTACAGAAGAATCGATATGTCATGGACCGCGAGATCCCAGATAACATCTACGTCCTTCTGATACAGCCCGAGGTTCACTCTTGAGAAGCTAATCTCGCGGCGTCGCCCAAGTCCCCTGAATCGATGATCTGCTTAACCTTTGTCACTGCCGGACTATAGACAAACGTGTGGCCTGTCATTAGCGTCAAATGAAGGGCGTCAGCGTAGGCGGTCAAGGTTTCGGCTTGCACAGCGCTGTCGCAAAGAGGTTTCTCAACGAATACGTGCTTACCCCGGGCCAGGGCCCGTCGTGCCAAGTCATAATGGGTCGAAATACTGGTCGCGATCACGACCGCGTCGATTTCAGAATCTAAGAGGTCATCGAAGCTTGCGTACGCCTCTATATGCGGGTACTGCTGCCGGATTCGAGTGAGCTTTCGCGCGTCAAGATCGCAACACGCGGTCAGTTCGCACCTGGAGCTTTGCTGAATCACACGCGCGAGATTGGGCCCCCAATAGCCGAGTCCCACGAGGCCGACTTTCGTCATGCGGTCCCCCCAAGTGCAACAAACGATTTCCGCATTTCGGCTTCCTTTCGTGTGTTCGAGTCCACGACCGCATCCAAGTACTTCGACTGAAACTTGTTTCGCAAGATTGCGATGTTTGGAATCACGCAGTGTCCCCCGATGCGGCCCGGGAAAACGTGAGTTGGCAGAAACTCGATTTCCTGCAAGAATGCATTCGCCTCCTCAAAGGTGCCGCCGCACGTTCCGACGAAACGCTCCATCTCCTGGGCCCACGCAACTAACACGCCTAAGTATGTGGTTTCGATCAACTTGCTCACCTCACCTATCTCAGGGCTACGGAACGTGTCGGTGATGAAACCGGCGTGCGAAAAGTGCTGAAGGGCCAATCGCTCCGCCTCCTCGTCACAACCAGCGACGAATTTCTTGTACCGCCGCATGTCCTCCTCCATTCGTGCGTGCTTGCCTCGCACGGGGCTGAAAGCAACGCGCGAGCCTACTTGGTCCGCGACTCTTTGGGTCGTCCCAGGAGCAACGGTACTGTTGATGACCGTAAGCTCCGGCCTGTACTTCTCGACATAAGCAACTGTAATTCCGACGAAGTCTCGTATCTGAAATGGATAACAAACGTGCAGAACCGAGCACGGCTCCGTTAGTTCAACCGGGTCTACATCGACGGCGATAGTCTCATATTTTCGACTTAGGATGTTGAAGAGCGGGCGCCCGACTTCGCCCATTCCAATAACCACCACAGCATTTGTTCGGAGCAAAGCGATCTCCTCCTCGGCCAACATGGCCCAATGTATTTACAGATGACGTTCTGCTGATTGCAGAGAGCGACTAGGTACTGGCGACTAGATCCCGACAGAATTGTATGAGTCTCGATGCTTCGCCTTCCCAGCAAAAGGATGAAAGAACCCGCTCCCGTCCGATGCGAGACATCTGCGTGAGCCGGTCCGTATCAGAGAGCAGATCTCGTATTGCGCGCGCGATTTGCCCGGAATCATGTGGATTGACTTGAACCCCGCACCCGTCCAGCACAGCCGTGAACTCCGGAAAGTCAGAGGCGATGACGGGGATTCCCGCCGCTAGGTATTCGTACAGTTTTATAGGTTGCGAATAGCGATGACTCGGAGTGGGGTGCAAAAGGCATGTGCCGATTTTGACGGATTTGTATAACTTCAGGACCTCAGGATGCTCCATAAAGCCGAGCCATTTTACGTTCGGCCCCGCCTCATCCAGGATTTGTTTCTGAAAGGTCTCGTTGTCGAAGTTACCTACTAGCCAGAGTTGGGCCTCATCTGGTCCAATACCCCGAAACGCTTCGACGAGATCTGCGATTCCGCGGATTCTGCTCAGACCGCCCACATAGATGACGACGTTCTTTCGCTCGTGCATAGGGGGGCCGTCCGCACTCTGGAGGGCGCTCTTTGTGGGGAAATTCTGTACCAGAACCCGGCGATTTTTCGGAAACCGAGGCAACACTGCATCGCGCGCCGTCACCACCCCGCTCAGCATGCGTGATCCAAACCACTCGGCTGCCCTGGCGATCGGCGAAATCGGGCGCCGCAAAACGGGCGGGATCCAGGGCTTTTGCAGAATCTGCGCAGGGAGATTTTCGTGGCAGTCGTAAACCACCTTGTTGCCGAGGAGCCGCAGGATCAGGCCGACTCCGAATAGCTCCGGATCGTGGAATACGAAGACCCGACCACCTAATCTCCGAGCAGCGCGAAGCACGTCCGAGCCCGTGATCAGAAAACGGCGCAGGCGACCGTTTTGCCTGGTCACTGCCTCTATCCATACCCCCACCAGAAGCTCCGATCGAGGATGTGGCCCAATAACGGCTACCCTCAGACCGGCCTCAGCCAGCGTTATGGCTTCGCGATAAAAGATGCGGCCATCTGTAGCGGCGTGGACCGCGGTCAGCATGATCACATCAAAACGCGCCGCGCCTGTGGTCTCCACTTCGGTCATGCTCGGCACCTGTTGCGGGTAACTAGACACTTGGATGGCGTCCTTCATCGTTTCTCCTCCGGGAAGCCCGCCCTGTTACCGCGAATCAGACCGTAGGAAACAGCTTGCCTGTACTTCGGGATAGATCTGACTACTTCCGCCAAGGGCTCCGGATTATCTACATCGATGAGCCGGTCCTGCGCGTCCAAAACCGGGTGAAGCATGATCTCCATTGACAACTGTGCGATATGGGAGGTCCGCCTCCTGAGGTAAAGGTAATCCTTGACCGAACCGAAATACTCGGTACCAGCTAGCTTGTGCGCCCTTACACGCGCATTACACGCGGTTTTTAGTGTTTGCTTTAAAAGGTTGATTCGGCCGCCGGTGTTGCGTGACAATCTGATGAAGGGAATTCCTTGTTCGAGCGCGACGGCAATGATGGTCTTAATGATCGCCAAATTGGTGTGAATATGGCGGTGCGAATCGAGGTGAGAAAGCCTCAACCCAAATAATCGACAGCGCGCGATTTGGGCGCGAATTTCATCTGCGAGTATGTCCTCCTCCGCAGAGGAGAGAAACAGCGGAACCCGCACGCTTGCCTTCGACAACATTCCATTCGCGTCGCAAAACGTAGCACAGCGTTTCATGCGATCGGTGAGGGGATATCCGCCCCTTAAGGTTAAGTGCATCCCTATGTGCGGTTCCAGCCTGAAGCGGTGCGTTAGTTCGCAGGCCGCCTCGAACCCGGGCATATTAGGCATGATCGTTGCGCTTGAACAATAACCTGCTTGGAACGCGGCTAATATGGCCGTGTTTGTGGCAGCATCCCTACCGAAGTCGTCCGCATTGATGACCAGCAATTCGTTCATCGCCAACACTTCAACGGGGGGCCAAAACCTGTATGCCCGGTCGTGCTGTCCTTGCAACGAGGTACCTGGCGTATAGAAAGGTCCACCAAGGGGGTCGAATAACCACCAACACAGCTACATAAATGACGGCTAAAAACGACTCCACCGAGGTAGTAAGCAGCAGAGCGTTGCTCGTCGGAATTGCGTTTCGCAGGGCGACGGCGACTCCCATGAAAATGCAGTTAGTCAACAGAGACTGCACCACTCCCTTCCATGAAAGTCTGACCCCACAGAGCTTTTTCAATGACACAAGCGTCATCACAGCGAGCAGCAAGAGAGCGCTCACGAAGCCGAGACCAAGGAGCGCAAGCAGAAAAGCGCGCTTGACTACCGTTATCGAAAGGACCGCGGCTAAAAAGAAAACCAGGTTCGAAAGGAGGATGTTACGCGAGTTTTCAGCCTTCTCCGTTACTGCATCTATTACGCTACGCGCCGCAGAGAACAATAGGAAGAACGGAATAGCCAACACGACGAGACGAACTACCGTCGCTCCAGCAGCGAGTGATGGGCCAACCCAAATCTGCAATATGCAATCGGTAAACACAATCAGCTGAAATGTAATAAACAACGAGACGTCCAGTACGGCATGCAGCATGGCCTCTAGCGGCGCCCGATTCTGCTCTAACCTATCTTGCGCGACGGCCACACTGATCTTGGTGAGTAGCACAATTCCAAGCGGTCCTACACTGATGCTCGCCGCCATTACCAGACTGGTCCCAAGGAGAAGCGGCGCAACTTGTTCGAGCGGTAGAAATCGTGTTGCGATAACGGGCGCCAGCGCAAAGAGAGCGTTGTAACCAAAATCACCCGGGACTCGGGCGATTCCATAACGTAGTAGCTCGACCGCGGCGTGAAATAAACTCGCTCTTCTACACTTAAGCCGGCGTAGTGAGGCAAGCGATACGAAGACGGACGAGCAAATCATGATCACGCTCGCGACGTTGATCACGAGGCTTACCGACTTAGATGAGGCACAAAGCAGCAAGGCAATGACAGGAACTAGGCAGAGATTCCAGATTTGCAGGGTGTTGGCAGCCGTCAACCGCATACAACCGCGCAGATAACCATAAGCCATGACATGTGTTACGAACCCCGACATCATGAGCGTCAACGGCAACACGAGGTACGACAGTTTGCCCGCGCCGAAGAGAAGCCAGGCGAAATTGTTGCGCCACAGCAGCAAAGCCGCCGACACGGTGATCGTTAAGACCGCGAGGCACGTTGCTGCGGCCGCGAAGTACTGCTCCTGTCTTCCATCCGCTGTCCCGTGAGCGTGCGCTACGAATCGTGGAATGGCCACAAACAAACCAAGCTGCACACCGGATTGCAGCCAGTTCACCACGCGCCGGAGCAACAGGTACTCAGCAACCGCCGTCGCGCCGATGAGTCGGGCAAACAGCGAAACCAAAGCTACACTTGCCAGAAAGCTTAATACCTGAGTGACGCCAGTAAACCCAATATCGAACAGCAATGCGGGTGGGCGGAAGCGCCTCCGACGGGATGTGACGTCGTCCTCTTCCGAAACGGTATTCACGTTGACTCAGTACTGCGATCTACTCATCGAGTGCCCGCCACTCGGTATCCCAAACCGTAAACAGTTACTCCCGTTATGCCTTGAACCGCGATCTCGCCGAGAGTTTTCAATGTTTTCTTCGTTCCGCTTTCAGGCACAAACAACACGTCATCGCCGTGAAGGTCCAGATCAAGTGTCGTCGAACGCCCCGAGAGCAGGTCACGCAGGTTGATAGTGATCTCTTTCAATTCAGTGCCGTCAGGCCCGCGGCGCACGATCACGCTGCGGTCGGTGGCAGCGGTCGATTTCGCGCCTTCGGCATCCGCCAATGCCTGAAGCACCGTCAGTCCTGAACGCGAACCTTGCAGCGTAAAGCCGCCCGGTTTGTTTACGGCGCCAATCACGTAAATGATAGAAGCAGGAGAGACTGATAATACGTCCCCGGGCTGTAACTCGACATTTACCGACAAGTTCCGTCCCGACATGAGATCGCTCAAAGAGATAGTGGCCGAGGTCGTATCACCAGAGACGTGTCCGATCTTCAGCACTCCTCCTTTGCGGATCAGCGTTACGTCACCGCCAGCCGTAGGAAGAAGACCGCCTGCCATCGATAATCCTTCAAGCAGCGTCATTGGACGGTCGAGCGGATAAATAGAGGGTTTCAGACAGCGCCGAGAACGGTAATTGTGCGGCTGCGGTACTCATCCACATACACGCTCACAATCGGCTCGCGGACAAGATCTGCTCTCGTAACGCTTTTGCGACAATCGTGGCTAGGCCCGATGGAGTAGAACCAGCGGCTTTCGTCGGCCCGGGTATGCCAGGGATCAATACGAATCCGTCCTCGTCAACTCGCACCTTTCCACCGATTTCAGGCGCATAGGAAACTGTAACCGTCAACACATCGCCTGGGCCTATAAGGTAGTCCTGAGAGCACGCGCGCCTCCCGCGGCTCGACTGCCCTCTCAGCATGGTCATTGAGATTGTCATTGCAAGGGCGCTGAGCAGTAGCTTTCTCGTGAGCGGATCGTCATTTCACGGACACGCGGCAACATCCATTCGACTCTCAAAAGGGAAGAATTACTTGAGGGGGGATCACTTAGAACTTACGCGGGCTACTTACTTGATTCGGGGTGGATATGCTCCCGCCGTCTGACTTACACAGCCATAACTCGAACGGCAGGATCGACCTGGATCTGCGAGCGTTCATTACTATGCCGCAGGTCATCAGCCCAGTCAATGGGTAGGGCAGTAATGTAAGTACTAACGTGCCGATTGGCATCGCCGGTCGCCCGTCCTGACCCTCGCGGGAGGCGTGTCGGGACGCCCTCATCCACCCAGACCAGCACACGCCAGTTCCAGGCGACGGCCTCAGCGACCCACCCGGTCCCTGCACCCGCCCAGGCACTTGGCTGAACAACATTCATTTGAGGTGTAAGCCCATAAGCGAGACCAGGGAATAATACGTAGACCGACAGGTAACTATACGCAATTTTTATGAGCCGTGCTATCCTAAAAGGACACTATACATTTGTGTAAAAGCCCAATCGGCTCCAAGTGTGGCCACTCGTGGCCACGGGGGTAGGACGGGTTTTTGCATTTTTAGATACGTAATACAGATTACACTACGGAGACCTTGTGAGAAAATGTTCATCAATCCTTCTAGCGCTTGCGGCGCTGGGCTGTTCAGCCACAGCTACGCAGCTACCTACTACGTTGATTCGAGTGGGGGTAACGACAATAACACTGGTACCAGTTCCTCAGCACCTTGGAGAACGCTGCGCCAAGCCTCAAGCCATCAAACTAATCCAGGAGATTCAATCCTACTCAAGCGCGGCGATATTTTTACCGAGCAGCCGACGTTCCGGTATTCCGGCAACTCGTCTGCGCCGATCATCGCTCGGCGCTTACGCAACCGGAAATGCTCCCGTCATAAACGGGTCCATCACGCTTTCCAGCGTTTCGTACATGACAATAAGCGGCTTGTCAGTGGTCGGGTCCGCCTCTATCGGCGAGCTGATATCCATCGAAGGTGGCAGTCACGATAGCGTCACAGGTTGTTCCCTGAAGAACGCTGCGACATTCGGCGTCCTGGCGACCTCCAGCCCCTATTTCGTGTTTTCAAATAACACGTACTCGCTCGATTCGACTTTTTACATGTACGGAGACGTAATCCGAGTACAGAAGTCGGACAATTCAAGCGCCACTGGGAATACGGCGACCCTGAATCAGACAAGCAACGCATCCGCTGGTTTGTACTTCATGGACTCAAATAACATCGTTGTCGCGAATAATACCTTGACCGGTGGGTCCCAGCAGATCGGAATCAAAGGTATTACCAAGAGCGTTACCGGTGAACAGGTTCACGACAATGTCGTCTATTATCCGGATGACTCCTCCGGTAAAGACGGGGAAGGAATTGAATTCACCGGCTCGACAAGTGCGAACACGTACGTTTCTGGATCGATTTACCATAACTTTGTGCACGCGAACTATAACACCAAGAACGGCATCGGCGTGTTTATGGCGTCGAATGTTGCGGCGTATAACAACATCGTGATTGGCCCGATGCAGAATTCGGCGTTCCACTGGTCGCAGAATTCGCCCGGTGGCCTGTTCTACGGAAACACAGTTTACAATGTGCCGATCGCATTCAATATCATCACCGGCTCAAGCTCCGGCCGTCTGTACAACAACTTGGTAAACGATGCCGCCTTAACTGCGCTTGCAACCGACAGTACCACCTCTGGCTCGCTGGCAGAGGACTATAACATTTTCTACGACAGCGGCGCCATTCAGGCGGTCAAGAGAGGCTCACACGACAGCACTGCGAACCCGCAGTTTGTCATTCCTGTTCCTAACGGACCGCTCGACGTAAAGGTCGAGTCCACTTCGCCAGCTCTGCGCTCGGGCTACAGCCTGAGCTCGACCTACAAGTACGGACTTGATTCCGCCTCTAGTTCATTTCCGGCTGCTTCACTCGATCAGACAGTGAATGGTTGGAATAGAGGGGCTTACGGAGTTCAGAATAAGATCCGCTTCCCGAGATTTGTTCACTCAAAAGCAAAAATGGCCGCGCTTGGCGCGGCCATTTTTATTGGGATCTCTTACATGATGACAGGACCCCGCGCTCGGATAAGTGCGGACAGACTAAATGGCAAAGCGCGTTCATCTGAGGGCTTTTTGCCGGGCCACCGATTCGGCCGCTCGCAGATAGCGTATCTGGAAATCGGCCCCCCCAATTGGCTCGATAGCTTCTGCGTCCAGTTCAACCATAATCGAGCGCTGCAGTAAAGTGATGGAGACCACAAGCTTGGGCTGCGTCGCGGCATCGATCAACACCCCTTCTGCTCCCTTCAGCGGCCCGTCGGCTACCCGCACGTGCTCCCCCGCGCTAATGTAGCGCCACGGCTCAACGGGCATCCCGGACGCGAGCACACGGCGGAGCGCATCCACCTCACCTCGTTGAACTTCTAGCGGCGTATGTCCTGAACTCACGATTTCCCAAACGCCCGGAGCCTTCAGAATTTCAACCCGGCGGGAAGGTTCAAACTGGCAAAACACGTAAGTGCTGAATAACGGAAGTTCGACCGTTACCGTACGATCTTTCCAGCGATGCCTAGCCTGATACAAAGGAACAAATGGGGTAAATCCACGCTGGCTCAGCGAACAACATACTGCTTTCTCGTGACGCGACTTAGTGCGGAGCGCAAACCACGGGAGCGATTCTCGTTCTAACATTCCACCCTCCGAAATGACGATGTGCCGCGAAGTCAAATACCATTCGCAATAAGTTTTTAGAGTAAATGGCTTTGAGATATGGCTACGCAGGTCAGGAATACTCCAGCTCTCACGGAGTGCTAACTCGTTCCAGCCAGATTTCACGCCAATAGTGATAATTACTGCGCGAGCAGAATGAGCGCTGCCCATGGCAGTAAACGCCATCCAATAAAATACATTCGTTCTTGAAACTTGACCATGCGCCGGCTGTGCTCGTCTATTCGCCGATCCAATCTGGATAGCACCCGAAATGTCCCTCTGCAATACTTGAACATCTCTGGCTTGAACACCATGCCACGATTTCTGCCGCTTTTGTCCAGCGTCGCAAGGATGGCCCACATGCTTCGTACCCGCACCTGTTCGCCTGGCTCGAGATCCAAAGACCGGGAAGGAGTCACGCGAAAGCGGTTCTTATTCCAAGGAGCTCGCGCCCACCGCACGAAGAGCATCCAGATGAAGGTGCAGCGCAGCCACTCTAGCAACGCCCTCAGCTCCGGTCCATGTATTCGACCCCGCCGCCAAGCCGAGAGCACCGAAAGCCCATAGCTGGCCTTCCTCAAATCCAGCGGGCAGGTCGCACTTCTCAATTCCGTCGCTTGACAAATGTGCTCATCGGCCCTGGTGCAATCGTCCGAGTTCGGTAAAATACGGATGCGCGCGCCTTCCGCACTTAATGCCTCTGTTACAGGTGCCGCCACCTCTGCGCCGGAATTTGAGGATTGCAGTTCAACGCGCCGCACCCACTCGTCCCGCCAGAAGATCAGACATTTGGCCTGGCAGTTCTGATGTGCTGAACCATCACAGCGAACGTCTGTCAGGTGAATAGCCCCGTGAAGCCGGCGGGGCTCTCCCTTTGCGCACGTATGTTCCGCCACATGCGAGGCCTTGTAGCGGCCCCCACAGAATTGCAGCATCTCCGGCATAAAGGGAATTCCGTCCAGCTTGCCCTCGCTGTCGAGCGTGGCTAAAATCTCAGTCGCCGGGCGCACCTCAACAAGGTCGCCTGCTTGAAAGCTGGTTCCTGTCTCGGATTCGAACAAGTCATAGCGCCTGCCAGCGTCCGACTCTAACGTTTTGATCTGGATCAGTTCGTGCGCTTCGAGATCAACAGGATTCTTAGACAACCTCACACCTTCTCCGCAACACCCGACACGGTAAATACGACGATTCTGCACTTGCTGAGTATGAGCAAAGAAGGACTTAAACTCTGACTCGCAATCCGAATAGACATTTGTCAATTCATGCAGATCGAAAACATCGCGACGGTGGAACGGCCGGCGATGAATGTACGCTCATTTTTTGCCAGGACTTGCCCGGGAATAGTCGCAGTGGACTACTAAGCTAAGGCTAGTGATCGGTAAAGCGCGAAGCCACAACTCGGTTTTGGCGCATTCCACGTTCCTCAAAAGCCACATTCTCCCGCAGAATTGTTAGCTGCCAAACCACGCGGTCCACTGCGCTCGATAACAGCAGAATCGACTTCAATAGCCACCGCACGTTGCAGCAGATCCACATTAACCACCACCCGGCATTGTGTCTTCTTTCGTATGAGGATGCCTTCGACGCCGGTTAAGAGTCCACTGCGGATTCGTACGTGCTCGCCAACATTAAGGCAGGACCAAGGCACGACCGGCAGCCCACTGTTGGTTATCGTCTTGAGCCTGCTGATTTCACTTTCGGATACGGGACAAGGCGAACCGCCGAAGCCAACAATCGATATCACGCTTGGCGTCTGTAGAATCGCCCGTCGATGCTGAAATCCAAACCGGCAAAAGACGTACCGTGGGAATAAAGGTAGGTGTAGCTCCTTCACACGATCGGACCATAACGACGCGACAGGTAAAATGGTGAATATACGTCGAATGCTTTCGCCTGCAGAAGTCTTTCCACCGCCTTTTCATGACGTGGCTTCACATTGAGAGCGAACCAATTCATCGCATCTAAGGAAGCAGCCGGGGTCGCGCCGCCGGGGCTATCATCGGCAACATCGTTTAGATAGCCTTCCGGCTATGTAAGTCCCGCTCGGCAGTTATTCGCAACCGAAGAAAAGGGTGCTATATCCCCTCACGTCGGCCCTATGCCGATAGGTACTGCGGAGCCCAGTATATACGCACCAACTACATTATCAAGTTCCCGTACTCTCAGTACGACTAAGCACAAGTAAACATTACTAAATCATAGGTGGTGCGGACCATCGCCAGTCGTGTTATCGCCGCCTGTCGAATAAGTCTTACCGCCCGGTAATATCGCATGTATTTCACCTATTACGGTGTCCATATTTATCCTGAATTACTGGGCGGAGCCGATCCAATGGACATCGGCGCGGGCGGGAATCAGTAACAAAAGAACAGCCCTTCAAAGACGCACAATCTTTTTAGATACACATCCCTTGAGGGCGTTACGCGTGTCGAAAACCAGCTGCGAGCGGTCCAGAATCGCGCGATAATCCACATTTCTGTGATCCGTGATAATGACTGTGCAATCGGCAGTTTCGGCACTCTCAAGCGCATCCTGCGAATCCAGCGAAGTATCGTTAACCTTAAGGGTTCGCACATACGGATCTGAATAAGTGACCCGTGCACCTAGACCGCTGAAGCAGAAGGATTACATCGAGTGCAGGGCTCTCCCGAACATCGGGTACGTCGCGTTTGTAAGCAACGCCCACAATGTGGACCCGGGAACCCCGGACCGGCTTCGCGTGATCGTTCAGAGCATTTCGGATTTTGTCCACAACGAACTCTGGCATGCGCGCGTTTATATACCCGGCAAGTTCAATAAAGCGCGCCTCCATCCCTGCTTCTTTGCTCTTCCAAGAAAGGTAAAAAGGGTCTATCGGAATACAATGGCCGCCGAGGCCAGGTCCGGGGTAAAAAGGCATGAATCCAAAGGGCTTGGTGGCCGCGGCGTCGATGACTTCCCAAACATCAATCTTCATCCGCTCGCACACCATCGCAAGCTCATTGACTAGTCCGATGTTAATCATCCGAAAGGTGTTTTCGAGCAGCTTCACCATTTCGGCGACCCGTGTCGAACTAACTCGCACCACCTTATCCAGCGCTTGCTGATAGAACAGCACGCCCAATTCGGTGCATTGCGGCGTCACGCCGCCAACGACCTTGGGAATGTTTCTCGTATGGTGGGTCGGGTTACCCGGATCAACCCGCTCCGGAGAAAAGCACAAGAAAAAGTCTTCCCCTACTTTCAGGCCCGATTGACTCAGTCGCGACAAGATCAGTTCGTCCGTTGTCCCCGGGTACGTCGTCGATTCCAACATCACAAGTAGACCCGGATGTAGGTTCTCAGCGATCGCCTCGGTTGCCGCAATGACGAAAGTCATGTCGGGGTCCTTGGTCTTACGTAGCGGCGTCGGCACACAAATATCGACCGTATCTAGTTCGGAAATGATCGAAAGGTCGGTAGTTGCCCACAGCTTGCCGCTGTCGACCAGCTCCCGCAAAGTCTCGCTCTGAACATCGCGGATGTATGATTCCCCATCATTGCAGCGAGTAACCTTCTCCTGCTGAGGATCAATGCCGACCACCTCGAACCCGGCTCGCGCTAACTCAACTGCAAGTGGCAGGCCCACGTAGCCGAGCCCGAGAACACCCAGCCGCGCCTTTCGCGTCTTAATTCTCTCGCTGAGACGCTGGGCCGAGCTGACCTCGACAGTAACAGCAGTCGCCATAAGTCACCGCCTAACCAAAAGCTGTAATCCGCGGTCCTCCAAATCGGCGCCCACGAAAATCCGGGTTATCAATGCCGCTGATCCTCAGCAATTCTATCTCTGCCCGGCGGCAAGGGAATAGTCTCGACGTACCAGTAGTCCTATAAGCTCCGCCGCGATGCGGGGCTTCCGTTCGGCATTTCCCGTCCGGAACTAGTTTCCTCATCCCCGGAGCACGGGGTTCAACGTCGCGATCATCTGCTGCACGTCCTTCCCGCTATGCCGCGAACTAGTCAACTCATGCAGGCGTTCCCGGATGGCTTCATGGCTTTCGGCGACGGCCAGCGCTGCATATAGTGCGCGCGTGGGTTCCGTTGTATGCTCCGCTTCTTGCGAATCGTGCAGCCCAAAAACACAAAGCTTCCCCTCCCACGTCTCAAGTCCCACCATCCGCGTCTTCCAAAACAGATGTTTTGCCTGAATCGTTCACATTTTTGGGAAAAAAGGGGGAGTTGCATCCCGTTCATGGCTCGTTAGTTCCTCGTTTGATGGTGTGGTCGGCTTCTTGAGAAGTAACAGAGCTGCAAGTTCAGTTCAAAGTACGTCCTCGAGCGTTCGTGAACGTATCTCTACAGGAATTGCTTGCTGAATTCCTATGACATCTGTCAAAGGCGACTTCACGCGATTCAACTTCTTTTCTGCTGCCGACGAGTCAGCCTGGCCCTACTTTCCTTATTCAAAGCTGCGGGCTTGCAGCCGGCAGAGCACCGATTTTTGTGGCTGCTACGTATGCCGGAAAGAAGCGACCCGTTGTCCCTGGATATGTTGCTGACTCCAACATCACCAGCAGACCTGGGTGCAACATTTGGGCGATTGCCTCAGTCGCCGCGATGACGAAAGCAACTAAACGCGGTCAGGTGCCCTATCTTTCCTGACCGGCCGCATCGACTTCGACTTTCACCGTGTTACTAACGCGCAAAAAAAGCGTACTCGGATCCTTCATGCCCCAACTCACGTAGGGAACATCGAAAGTCGCTTTCGCCGCCACGCGTCCGTTCTCTATGTGAGCTTTTACGGTGCAGGTAAGTTCATGCGAAGTGCCGTGGATGGAAAACAGACCGTGCAACCCGAAGGTCGAATCACCACTCGAATTTATCGTGCCTTCAATTCGATCGGGAGCGAACGTCAGTTCTGCGAACTGCCCTGCTTCAAGGACATTGCGCCGCATGCGGTTGTCTCGCGAACGATTGCCGCTCTCGCCGCTTGCGGCATTGACCACCAACGCACCTCCCGCTTTTCCTGTCTCCGGGTCGAACCACATTTCGCCTCTGCTCAGCCGAAAGGCGCCGCGCACGGTGTGTAACACATCCCCGAGGGTGAAGGTGATCTTTGTTGCTTCGGGATCTAGCCGAATCTGTTTGGGCTGACTGACGGCCGGAAAAACGGCTAAGGCCGCCAGCAGCACCGGCCTCATGCGCTGACTATGCCCCAACCCAGCGAAGCCGTCGTTCGCACAAAGCGCAACGGAGACAACCGTCCTACGTGCATCGCCAATAATTCCGTGAATAGTTGAGGCTCGGAGGCCAGCGCTTTCAAAGTTCGCCGCTGCAACAGAGAGGAACGGTCCATCAACAGCATGAACTCAGACATGAAGTGCGGGCGCTGGAGAAGCTGCGCATGCGCCCGTTCATAAATGCCGAGGTCGTCTTCAACCAACGCGCGTTTCAGCGCAACCGCCTGTTTGAACGCAAGACACATGCCTTCGCCCGCAATCGGATCCACCGTCCCGGATGCATCCCCGATCAGGGCCACGTTTCGCGCCGTAACTCGACGAAGCCTGCGTGTCGCCGCAAGGGCGCCTCTTTCCGGTGAACACGGCTCGATGGCAGATAGACGATTCCTCAAAAGAGGGAAGCGGGGCAGGGCATCGGCGATTCGCTGGTGAGGATCGTGCGTCATCAGCACCAGGCAAACCTCACTCGAACCCACCGGGGTCACATAGAACTGGCAGTGATCGCCCCAGTGGATCTCAACGAACTCAGACCACGGCGCAATCCGGTAGTGCCGGCGATAAGCGAATCGGCGGCGATCCCGGCGGAAGCGGTCGAGTCCGGCCCACCGCCGCATGCTCGACTGCGTCCCATCCGCTCCTATGATCCAGCGGGCCTTTATTTCCGAGGCGTCACGAATCGAACGCCCCCATTCGAAGCGAACTCCGATCTCCGCAGCCCGCTCCATAAGAACCTGCTGCAAAATCGGCCGCCGAACACCGGTGCCGCATCCATCTGGGAAGTCGGAAGAGACGCAATGAGAGGCGCCATGAAACCGGATGCCGCGAAAAGGGAAGCCCGCGCCCGCTGGGAGGTGAATCCCTAACCGCGCGGCAGCGTCCAGAGAATCGGGCATCAGTCCTTCGCCGCAAGCTTTGTCAATCGGCGGCTGCTCAGCATCGGTAAGCGTGACGCGGAAACCGGCCGAGCGAGCTGCGATCGACGCGGCCAGCCCCGCAGGCCCGCCGCCAAGCACAAAAACATCGGTATTAAACATCTACTGCTTTCAAACGTTAGCGGCACGTCGGGCAAGACCCAACGCCTCGCTCCAAAATACTCCCGGAGAGTGCATCAACTCCACCACTGCTCCGATCGCCTCGACGAAGCGATCAATATGCTCACGCGTGACGACCAGAGGCGGGGCCACCTTCAGCACAAGCAAGTTGTTCCCGCAAATTTGCGTCAGGATGTCCCAATCGCGGAACAACCGCATCACTATCACTTGCCCGAACATGCCGCCGTGAACAGCGCGGAACGCTTCGTATAGAGCTCGAACGGCGAATCGACTTCGGTGGCTGAAATTCTATGCCCGAGAGCAGCCCGAGCCCCCGAATCTCGCGCACCATCGGGTAATTGCCGACCGTGTCCTTGAGCCGGACTCGAAGGTAGTCGCCCATCTCGAACGCGCGCTGGCCCAATCGCTCTCTTTCGAGCACATCGAGCGTCGCCAATCCGGCCCGCATCGACAAAGAATTCTCGCTGAACGTGGACGTATGGATGATGGAACGTTTTAACGAATCGTAGACGCTCGAATAGACCTTCTCCGTC
Source organism: uncultured Acidobacteriaceae bacterium (assembly GCA_963795905.1). Lineage (GTDB taxonomy): Bacteria > Acidobacteriota > Terriglobia > Bryobacterales > Bryobacteraceae > Bog-105. The sequence continues at coordinate 46,258 of CAWCJG010000015.1, forward strand.
ATCAACGTCGCGCTTACCGGAACTAGGCCGCCGCTCAGCGCCTTCGCGAGCAACACCATGTCCGCCGTACCATTCAGCTGCTGCGAGGCGAGAAAGCTGCCCGTGCGGTACAGACCCGTCTGCACTTCATCCAGCACTAGCAATGTGCCGTGGCGGCGACACATCTCCCCGGCTTCGGCCAGATAGTCGCGCGACGGAATACGAATACCCGCTTCGGCTTGAACCGGTTCCACGAAGAAGGCTGCGTATTCCCCAGTTTTCAGTCGTTCCCGCAAGGCAGGCAAGTCGTTGAAAGGCACGCTTTCCGTGTCGGCCAGCATTGGACCGAAACGATCTCGCCAAAACGAGTTGCCCATCAGCGAGAGAGCTCCGCAGGTGAGTCCATGAAAAGCGCCGTCCGCGTATAGCAAGGCGCGCCGGCCGGTGCATCGGCGTGAGAACTTAATTGCCGTCTCCACTGTCTCGCTTCCCGAAGAAGCGAAGAACACTTTCTCGTACGGCGCGCCCGCAAGTTCGCATAGGCGCTTCGCTAGAGCGCCCGCCAGGTCCGGCACGTGGCTCTGCAGCATGGCCGGGCCAGCCAGATCGAGTTCCTGCTTCAGCGCCTGCACAATGGCTGGATGATTGTGACCGGCGTTGTGAACGCAGTACCCTGACAAGAAGTCCAGCACGGTCCGGCCTTCGCGGGTATGCAGTTCCAGCCCTTCGCAGCGCTGATACTGCACGTTCATCTCGAGCACGTTCAACAGCCGCACCCATTGCGGATCGACGTGCGCCGAATACTCCGCGGCCGCGCCAACCGCTTCGACTTCAGAAAAGAACATTAGGATGCTATGAGTCTTGGACGGCTGCCACTAGACATCGCGTTTCGTTTCGAATCCTTATCTGCTCCGGTGCTCCGCCCAATACAAAGGCCCGCCACGCCAAACCGGAAACCCATACCCGTACACGTACACGATGTCCACATCGACTGGCCGCAGCGCCACTCCTTCCGCGACAACCTTACGGCCTTCGACGATCAGCGCGTCCATGCAGCGATCGACGATTTCTGCGTCACTGACCGCGCGCTGGCTCCCGCCTAGCAGATCCGCAATTTCCGGATTGGGAGATGGCCTTCGTTTATCGTCGTACCGCGACCATCCGGCGCCGCTCTTCTGACCATATCGCCCGCTCCTATATAGGAGATCCGCGATGCGGGGTTGTGGATCCAGCAAATACCCCTGCCGGATTGCTTCCTTCCGCATGTCGTATGTCACATCAAGCCCGATCAGATCCTCCATCGCGAGAGGCCCCATCGGCATCCCGAAATCTTGCAGCGCCCGGTTGATCTGCTCAACCGGCACGCCCTCTTCAACCAGTCGGTGCGCTTCCTGAAGATACGGCAACACCATGCGATTTCCAATGAATCCGAATCGGTTCGCCGCCAGCACCGCAATTTTGCCCAGCCTCTTGGAGACAGCCATGCACGTCGCGATTACTTCTTCCGACGTCGCCCGGCCACGTACAACCTCGACCAAGCGCATTACTGCGGCCGGGCTGAAGAAATGCAGGCCAACTGCGTGTTCTAATCTCCCCGTAGCGACGCCGATCTCATCGATGTCTAGGGTCGAGGTGTTGCTTGCAATGATCGCCCCCTTGCGGGCTACCCTAGCGATCTTTGTGAACGCTTCCTGTTTGACCGGAAGGCTCTCAAAAACGGCCTCAATAATGAGGTCAGCATCTTCAAAGCCATCCAAATCCGGCCTGATCTCGACGTCTGCGTGCTGCGCACACCGTTTGCGAATGTTCTCCTGTGCCCGGCGCCAGAGAGGCTTCGGACACGTCGCTTAGTCGGACCGGGATTCCTGCATTCGCGAACACCATCGCAATGCCGCTGCCCATAAAACCGGCGCCCAGAATAGCGGCCTTTCGAATCGGCCGAGGCTTAACCTCCGAGCGTAAGCCCGGGATCTTCGCAACGGTCCGCTCACCGAAGAATACATGGAGCATTGCGGCCGCTTGAGGCGAACGCAGATGTTGCCGGAACAATTCCTGCTCCCGCAAAAATCCTGCATCGAAAGCAAGGGCAGCCGCTTCGACCGCATCAATAGCAGCCAGCGGTGCTTCTTCGCCACGCCTCTTTTTCCGCGCCCGCTTACGCCATCCCTCGAAGTCCACCCCAGACGGCGAACACAGGTCCCTGCTCGTCCGGCGTACGCGGCCCCCTACCGATCTCCCAAACTCGATCGCTTCCTCGAGCAAATCGCCCTCGGCGATCCGGTCCAGCAGGCCGGCCCTCAGCGCCTCTTCCGCTCCGATCGGCTCGCCAAAGACGCACATCTCAAGGGCCTTGTCGAAGCCCACCAGACGCGGTAGTCGTTGCGTTCCTCCCATGCCGGGAATCAGACCGAGTTTCACCTCAGGTTGCCCAAGCGTGACGTCCCCCGAGGCGATCCGGTAATGCGCCGCCATCGCCGTTTCGAGTCCGCCGCCCATCGCCGCGCCTCGAATCGCTGCAATCACCGGCTTAGGTGACTGCTCCATCTTGAACAAATAAGTGTTGAGGTCGGGTAGATCCGCAGTACCCTCGATTACGGCGGACAGCATCCGAATGTCGGCACCGGCGATGAAGTTCGCCCCCGCCCCCGCGATAACGATCACAGCGACGGAATTGTCCCTGATCACTTCATCAAGCGCGTGTGCCAAAGCGCTCGCCAACTCGCCGGAAACAGCATTGACGGGCGGATTCGAAACCGTGAGAACAGCCGACTCACCTCGGTGCTCGATGGAGACCATAACTGTCAACAGGGAATGGTGAAGAAAAAGGTAGATCCGCGTCCCGGCTCGGATTCAACCCAGATGCGGCCGCCGTGCTTTTCGACAATCGCCTTGCAGATAGCAAGTCCAGCCCCGGTCCCAGGATAAGCGTCCTTGTGCAAACGGGCGAACATCTCAAAAATTGATTCCTGATGCTCCGGCGAGATGCCAATGCCGTTATCCTGTACCGCGAACCGCCACGTCTCTCCGTCCTGTTCGGCACGAACGTTCACCTGCGCCGGGCCATCGCAGTACTTGATCGCGTTCCCGATCAAGTTCTGGAAGACTTGCAACAAATCAGATCGGGCACACGATACGATCGGCAGATCGGATGAGACCTCTACGTTCGCACCAGCTTGCTCGATGACCAGCCGCAGATTCGATAATGCGTCTTGGATGATCTCTGTGGAGGGCTCGGGTCGGAGCGTCAGATCCCGCTTCAACCCCATTTTTGCGTAAGCCAGCATACCGTCTATTAAGGTCGCCATCCGCCTGGCGCTCCCGATAATCATCTCGAGCACTTCCCGCTCGTCGTCGCTCAGCTTTCCTGTCGCTTGTCGGGAGAGTAGTTCAGATAGCGCGCAGACATTCCGAAGCGGCTCCTTCAGATCGTGCGAGGCGACATGCGCGAATCGTTGCAGGTCCTGGTTGGACCGCGCCAAATCGCGCACGTGATTGGCGTGCTCCTGCTCGAGAACCCGCTGCTTCGTCACATCCCACGCCACGCCGGAAATACCAATCCGCTTCCTATCGCGATCGAATAGCACCTCTCCACGATCGAGTATCCAGCGCACGGATCCGTCGCGGCACACGACGCGATATCGCATCTCGTATCGTTCGCCCGCCTGCAGCGTGCGGCCGAGTTGCTCCGTCACCGCGCCAAGGTCGTCCGGATGGATTCGCTTCAAGAACTCGCTATAGGGCGGCAAGGACACATCGGGCTGCACACCGAAGAGCCGCTTGAATCCGTCATTGCAAGTCGTTTGCTGCGACAGAATGCTCCAATGCCAGCAGCCCATCTGCGCGGCGTCGAGGGCCTGTTCCGCGAGTTGTTGCAGTTGCCTTCGGTGCAGGTCTCGTTCGTGTTCTTCGGTGACGTCTCGCAGCAGGCTGAAGTGAAATCCGGGAGAAACGTTCGCGACCGCCGTAAAGTAGACATACCGGATTGCGCCCGTGCGCGTTTGCAGCCGGAAGGGACCCTTTTGGCTTCCCTCATCGATGAAGCTGCGCCAGTCGGTTTCGACCCTCGGGGCTTCGACCGCGAAGTCATCGATCTGCATTCCGATGAGCTGGTCTACAGGTGTTTCGAGCAGCGCCGCCGCCGCCTCATTCGCGAACACGTACCTGCGCTCATCATCCGCCACCAGGACTGCGTCGGGCAGTCTTGTGAGGATGGATAGGAGTCCCGGTTCCAGGCTGACTTCTAACATCTTCAGAGCAGCTTCGGCGGTGGCTTTCAGTATATCTGGTAGGGACGGGCAGATTCGAACTGCCGACCTGCCGCTTAGGAGGCGGCCGCTCTATCCATCTGAGCTACGTCCCCTGATTTGTGTTACGAGGACATCTGATGCAAGTCTACCAGCGCCGCAATCCCTTTTCCGCGATGTCCTGGCGGAACTGCATTCCCTCGAAATCGGATCGCCTCCACCGCCCCATAAGCGCGTTGAATGGCCCCCGGCAGATCGGGTGCGGCCGCCGTCACCCCCAGCACGCGGCCGCCGTTCGTCACCAGCATTCCATCCCGCTGGACCGTGCCCGCTTGAAACACAGTTACTCCCGATCGTTCCGCTTCCGTAATCCCTGCAATCACATCGCCGATTCGCGGCTGTTCGGGATATCCGGCCGCTGCAAGCACCACGCAGACGCTCGGAATCGACCACGGCAGTGCGTCTGCATCGCCCTGTAAGAATGCGCAGCAGATCCCCCTGAGCAGCGTGCAGGATTGCCTGCGTCTCCGGATCGCCCAGCCGAACATTGAACTCAAGAACCTTCGGGCCCTCGCGCCGTCAACATAAGCCCCGCATACAGAAATCCGGTGAACGGCGTCCCCTCCCGTTCCATTCCGGCGATCGCTGGTTGCATCACCTTATCCATAATTTGGCCCGACTGATCGGAAGTCAAAATTCGTGGGTCGCAGTACGCGCCCATGCCGCCTGTATTCGGTCCCTGGTCCCCATCGAAAATCCGTTTGTGATCCTGCGACGGTGCGAACGGAAGAACTCGCCTCCCATCGCTCAGCCCGATGAAGCTCACCTCCTCACCTTCCAGAAACTCTTCAATCACTAATCGCGGGCCAAGTTGCCGGACCGCGTACTGTGCTTCCTCCGCAGTCTGGGCGACGATCACACCTTTTCCTGCAGCGAGCCCGTCGGCCTTGACGACAACCGGCAGCGCGAATTGCTGAAGCGCCGCCAGCCCCTCGTCGGCTGTCGTAGTCTGTACGGACCTCGCGGTCGGTATCCCAGCGCGCCGAAAGAACTGCTTTAGCGAAAACCTTCGACCCTTCCAGCCGTGCCGCCGCTTGCGTGGGTCCGATGATGGGCAACCGGGCCGCCCGGAAAATGTCCACCATACCCGCTACGAGGGGCGCTTCCGGACCAACCACCGTCAGCCCGATGCCGTGGGCGTCGAGCAAGCGTCACATAGTCTGCCACCTTCGCAGGAGCCGGCAAACAGGTCGCAACCTGGGCGATCCCCGGATTACCCGGAGCTGGCAAATACCCGCGAAACAGACGGCGATTGCGCCAGCCGCCATGCGAGCGCGTGCTCCCGGCCGCCTCCGCCAATAACCAGAACATTCAAAGCTGTTTTCCCCGGTAAAATATGTAGAGCAAGGACTTATTGTAGTTCGTGCCGGTTCTCCTCTATGCAGCGCAAATACGACGTAGTGGTCGTCGGCGCGGGTCACGCCGGTTGTGAAGCCGCCCGTGCCTGTGCACGTCTGGGGCTGCATACGGCGATGGTCACCATGAACATCGACCTGATCGCGCAGATGTCCTGCAATCCGGCTGTCGGCGGCATCGCGAAAGGTCATCTGGTTCGCGAGATCGACGCGCTCGGCGGCGTCATGGGCGAACTGACAGATGCCGTTGGCATCCAGTTCCGTCTGCTCAATACCAGCCGCGGCCCGGCCGTATGGTCGCCGCGCGCGCAGTGCGACAAAAAGCAGTACCGCGTCCAGATGCGCGAGTGGCTGGAGAACGAACCCAACTTGCGAATCCTGCAAGCTGAAGTAGGCGAGCTGCTGTTCTCTCCCGAACCGCGGCGCGTTCTCGGCGTGCGCCTGAAGGACGGCCGCGATCTGCTGACGGACGCAGTCGTGGTCACAACCGGCACATTCCTAAATGGCTTGGCCCATGTCGGCGAACAGAAGTATGCCTGTGGGCGAAACGGGGAGGCGCCTTCCAATACTCTTGGCGGGCAACTCCGAACCTTAGGCCTGCAATGGACGCGGCTGAAGACCGGCACGCCGCCCCGGCTCGATGGCCGAACCATCGACTGGACGAAGTTTGAGGAGCAGCCCGGAGATGCAAATCCGACGCCGTTCTCGTTTCTGACCGAGCGAATTGACCGCCAACAAATCCGCTGCCACCTGACTTACACGACCGAAGCGACGCATCGGGCCATTCGAGGACAGCATCGCCCGCTCTCCTTTATATAGCGGGCAGATTGAGGGCGTCGGCCCGCGCTACTGCCCTTCGATCGAGGACAAGATCGTCAAATTCCCCGACAAGACGCGGCACCAGATATTTCTGGAACCCGAAGGGCTCGACACGCACGAGATTTACGTCAACGGCATGTCCACCAGCATGCCGATCGATGTGCAGGCGGCGATGGTGGCCTCCATTCCGGGCCTGAGAACGCAGAGATGATCCGCCCGGGCTACGCGATCGAATACGACGCCATCGACCCGCGTGAACTGACACCACACGCCTGGAAGTCAAGAGCATCCCGGGTCTGTTCCTCGCCGGCCAGATCAACGGCACATCCGGTTACGAAGAAGCGGGGTGCCAAGGCCTGATTGCAGGGCTAAACGCCGGCCTCAAGGTGAAGGACTGCCTCCGCTTTCAATCTGGGCCGAAGCGACGGATACTGTCGGCATCCTGATCGATGATCTGGTCAGCAAGGGTGCCGATGAGCCATACCGAATGTTTACGTCGCGCGCCGAGTTTCGCCTGCACCTGCGAATCGACAACGCCGATGAGCGCCTGACGCCACATCGGCCGGGCAGGTCGGACTCGTCTCGGACGAGCGCTGGGCTCGATATCGAACGCAAGCGCCAGCAGAAGGCAGAACTGCTGGCACTGATGGAACGAACTCGTGCAGCAAGCCTGGTCGGCCTCGCGGCCTCGACGGACAACCCCACCCTGGCGGTATGGCTCCGCCGCCCCGAAGCGCCATCAACCGAATTGAGCCCTGGATTCGCGGCCAGATTCCCGGCGAGTCTGCATCTGGTGTTCTCACCACCGTTGAAACCGAGATCAAGTACGCCGGCTACATGGCGCAACAGGAACGGCAGATTCGTCAACTCGAAGATGCCGAATCGCGCACCATTCCCAATTACGCTTCCAATACGAAGGCGATTCCGGGCTTATCCAACGAAGTCCGCCAAAAGCTCGCCGCGCGTCCGGCCGAACCACGCTCGGCCAGGCACGGCGCATCCCCGGCATTACCCCTGCTGCCATAGCAGTGCTCGATGTGTACCTCAAAGTGGGCCGCGGGTCTGAGACGGCCGATGTTTCACGTGGAACGTTCTGAACAAATCTCTCACGGGAGTGTTTCACGTGGAACGTACGCCAATTGCAATTGTTGGCGACTCCACTGCCCTGCGTGTTAGCATCAACTCGTACCCTCCCCTCCCGAAGGAACCCGTGGCCCGAGTACTCTCCATAGCAAACCAAAAAGGCGGCGTAGGAAAAACAACTACCTCAATCAATCTCGCAGCTGCTCTCGCCGCCTCCGAATTGCGAGTCCTGCTCGTCGACTCCGACCCGCAGGGCAATTCCACGACCGGCCTGGGAGTCGAGAAATCTACCCGATCGCAACACCCTCTATCAGGTGCTCCTCCGCGAAGCCAAAATCGAGGACGCCATCGTTCCCACCTCATTCGAAGGCCTCTCCTTCGTTCCAGCCGATCAGAACCTCGTCGCAACAAACCTCGACCTCGTAGACGCGACCGAACGCGAAATCCGGCTCACGATCCGCCCTGGAGGCTCGTTGGCGACCGTTCGATTACATCCTGATTGATTGCCCGCCCGCCCTCGACCTGCTCACCCTCAACGCGCTCGTCGCCTCCGATGCCGTGCTGATCCCCATCCAGTGCGAATTCTTCGCCCTCGAAGGAATATCGCAGCTCATGGATACCGTCGACCGCGTGAAGGAGAGCTTCAACCCGGAGCTGCGCATCGAAGGCGTGCTCCTCACCATGTACGACGACCGAACCAACCTGACTCGCCAAGTCGAAGCCGACCTCCGCGAGTTCTTCGGCTCAGAGGTCTTCAAAACCGTGATCCCTCGCACCATCCGCCTCGCCGAGGCGCCCAGCTTCGGTCAGTCAATCCTAGCCTATGACCCTCGCTCCCGAGGCGCAGAAGCCTACATTCAACTCGCAAAGGAAGTACTGGCTCATGAGCAAAGAGCTAAACCAGAGTCAGCGCAAAGCGCTCGGTAAGGGGCTATCCGCCCTCCTGCCGGCTAGAAACTCCGCCGCCGCGTGCGCCGAGGCCAAAGCCGCCGGAAACGGTGCCGCTCACCGTTCTGGAGCGCGTGCTTCCCGAGAAGTTCGAAAGCTTCGAAAGCATCCCGCTCGGAGCAAATCAGCCCAGGCGAAGCTCAGCCCCGACATTCCTGGGATAGCGAACAAGCTCGACGAGCTCGCCCAATCCATCCGCGAACATGGCGTCATCCAGCCGATTACCGTCTGCAAGACCGGACCCAAGCAAGTACTTCATCGTCGCCGGCGAACGCCGCTGGCGTGCATCCAAACTAGCCGGCCTCACCGAAATTCCCGCCCTCGTCCGCACCGTCGAGCAGAACCGCCTGCTCGAACTCGCCCTGATCGAGAACATCCAGCGCGAAGACCTCAACCCGATCGAAACCGCGGTCGCCTTCGCCCGGCTCATAGACCAGCACAAGCTCACGCCATGACCAGGTGGCCGAACGCACAGGCAAGGACCGCTCCACCATCACCAACTTCCTTCGCCTGCTGAAGCTTCCGCCCGAGATCCAGAACGACCTCATTCGCGGCGACATCAGCATGGGGCACGCCCGTGCCCTGCTCGGTCTGCCCTCCCCGGAACTGCAGCGCCAGGCCTGTCAGCGGATCCTCGATCAAGGGCTATCGGTGCGCTCCACCGAACGGCTCGTCAAGGAGATGACCTCGCCCGCAGTGCAGAAAGAAGCGGGACGGCTCAGCCGAAGCTAAGGCTGCGGCGGATGCGGTCGACCCGAACGTCCGCGCGGCAATCGACGAACTGCAGTCCGCTCTCGGTACCCGCGTTCGTCTTCACCCAAACGGCAAAGGCGGCGGCAAGATCGAGATCGAGTACTACTCGCAAGACGATTTAGACCGCATTTACGGCGCAATCGTCAGATAAGCGAAATACTGACGCGTCGCTACAATAAAGTTATGCCAATCAAAGTAGGAATTAACGGCTTCGGCCGTATCGGGCGTAACGTAGTCCGCGCTGGACTAAACAACCCCGAAGTGGAATTCGTCGCTGCAAATGATCTCACCGACACCAAGACCTTGGCCCACCTCCTCAAGTACGATTCGATCCTCGGCCCGCTCAAGAACTGAAATCAAAGCCGAAGGCGAGTACATTCATATCGGTGACAAGAAAATCAGAATTTTCGCGACAAAGGATCCGGCCGAAATCGATTGGCCAAGCCTCGGACGCCCAGGTCGTCGTCGAATCCACCGGGCGCTTCACGGATGCCGCCGACGCCAAGAAACACCTCCGCGGTTCCGTAAAGAAGGTCATCATCTCGGCACCCGCTAAGGGCGAGGACATCACCATCGTGATGGGCGTCAACGATAACGTCTACGATCCCGCAAAGCACAACGTGATCTCGAACGCCTCTTGCACCACCAACTGTCTCGCTCCGGTCGCCAAGGTCCTGAACGATTCCTTCGGCATCGAGAAGGGCTCGATGACCACCGTTCACAGCTATACGAACGATCAGAACGTCCTCGACTTCCCGCACAAGGATCTGCGCCGCTCGCGCGCTGCTGCGCTGAACATGATTCCAACTTCGACCGGCGCCGCGAAAGCGATCGGTCTCGTTCTGCCGGAACTCAAGGGCAAGCTGGATGGCTACGCAATGCGTGTCCCGACGCCCGACGTCTCTGTGGTAGACCTGGTCGCCGTCCTCAAGAAGGACACGACTGCCGAGGAAGTAAATGAGGCCCTGAAATCCGCTGCCAACAACGGTCTCAAGGGAATCCTCGCTTACACTGAAGATCCGGTCGTGTCTACCGACATGCTGAATAACCCGAACAGCTCGATCGTTGACGCTGAGCTGACCAAGGTCCTCGGCGGCAATCTGGTGAAGGTTGTCTCCTGGTACGACAACGAATGGGGCTACTCCAACCGCATCGTCGATCTCATCGTTTTTCTTGGCAAAAAAGGCCTTTAAGAAAATTGGGACAATGGGAGGACTCAAAGTCCTCCCATGCCCTGCGACCCACAAATCCTCAGAAACGTACCCCTGTTTGCGCTACTCGACGACGAAGAGTTGGCCGTCCTCGCAGCACAAGTCGAGGAGCGGCGATTCTCCCCCAGACAACGCATCTATAAACTCGGCTGACCCCTCGGCAAGCGCCTACGTAGTTGTTACAGGGTCGGTGAAGGTCACGACCATTGACGACGATCAGCAGGAAGTCGATGTCGACGAACCCGGCCCAGGCGAGTTCTTCGGTTTCGCATCCATGCTCGACCAGACTCCCCACCAGACCGGCGCAACGGCGCTCGAAGAAACGACTGTGCATCGAAGTGGACCGCCATGACCTGACTGAGTTGCTGAAAAGAAAGCCGCTCGCTGCCATGGATCTCATGGCCACCCTCGGACGGCAGTTCCACTCTGCCCAGCGCCTCATTCGCGTGCGTGCTTATCGCAATCCCAACGAAGTGATCGAGAAACAAGCCACCTTCGGCGAGCGCATCGCCGATTCAGTCGCCGGCTTCGGTGGGTCCTGGACGTTCATCCTGTCATTCCTATTTCTTCTCGGCCTCTACTGCGCTTCAACGTTTTTCTCCGTAAGCAGGCTTGGGATCCCTACCCATTCATCCTGCTGAACCTGATCCTCTCAATGATGGCCGCGTTGCAGGCACCCATCATCATGATGAGCCAGAATCGAGCCGACGAGAAGGATCGGCTGCGCGGTGAACTCGACTTCGCCGTGAATCGCCGCGCCGAAACGGAAATCCAGCATCTGTCACACAAATTACACTTACTGACGGAGAAGCTGGACGACATGCAGGATCTCCTGCGCGAGCGCGAGCGCGATTGAACCCTTGTCCTACTGCCGCGTGGATTCGATCATCGCCTTCAATTGCCGATAGGCGGCTTCGTTGAAGTTAGTCCTCAGCCGGAACATCGAGGGTTTCACCAGCGCCTGCGCGTTCGCCTCCTGCTTCAAGTGGTTCAACAGATCCGCCGCTTCCGTGTCCGTCGGATTCTGATCGAGGACGCTCTTCAACTCGGTAACCGCGGTGCTGCCGTCGCCTTTTTTCAGTGATGCGAGCGCAAGGTTAAAAGCGTACGCCGTGTTTGCCGGCTCGCCCTCCACAGCGTGCCGCAGATCCTCCAGAGCATTCGGCTGGTTCGCTGCCGCTTCCGCAGCGCCGAGATTGTTATAGACCTCGTTCAGCGGATAGTTTTTCAGCAGCTCCCGAAAATCGTCCACCGCGGCGTTGTAATCTCCCGAATCGTAAGCGGCCAAACCCATTCGAAACCGGCTACGGTCATACCGTGGATCGGACGAAGGAATCTTGCGAAACCAGGCAATCGCCTGCGCATACTGTTTCTCCTCGAGATACAGCCGCCCCAGCTCATACGCCGGTCCCGCAAAACCTGGATTCAGCGCCACCGCCTGCAACAACCACTTCTGCTTCTGCTCGCGATTGGAAGACAGCAGCCCTCGCATATAACTCTCTTCCGCATCGACGCGAACCGCCTTCTGCGGTCCGAGAAAATGATCCACCGTTAGGCCCAGCTTCGGGTCCAGGTACTGCAGAGATTCAAATGCCAGATGCTCTTCGAGACGCCACAGTTCGGATAGGTTCCCGGTCTCCGACAGATCCGGGCCGTCATGCAGTTTCCGCAGATCGATGAATGTCGCGGACATGCGCACCACGCCATCTTTCAACGCTGCATTCGCCTGCGGCAGCGTGAGATCGAAGTTGCCGAAGCAGATGTAATCGGCATCCAGGCTCTCTCCCAGTCGAATCAGAGTGGCCTTGGTGTAATCGGCACCGCCGCGCAGTGACAAACGCCGCAGCGCTTCGGTCCGCGTGCTGCGGTCGTACACAATCTCATTCGCAGCCCCAAACTCCGTATCAAGAGTCTCCGCAATGCTCTCCCCAACCCAGTTCAAATCGGAATACTGCGAACTGTTATGAAAGGGCAATACCAGAACGCTCGCCGAATAGCACGACGCGCCCACACAAAGAGCGCACCAGAGCGCCACAAAAAACTTACACACCGCTTTCAGCCTAACAGGGCATGAACGGCTGGATTTTATCTGCGTTCAGTTGTGTTTATCGGCGGCCTAGATTGCCCCTGCTCAACCCGCAAAGCGATAGATCCGTTGCGAGGACACGGAAGTCGTCATAGGCTGGAACTCGGCTTCATAGCGGGTTGTCCAATAAATCCTATGGATGTTCCGTCACTTTGCAACAGGTCCAACTTGCGGTTGACGGTATGTTTCTTTACGATTGTAGCGGCAACCGGATCCCTGGTTCCCGGGCAGTCACAGGCCGAGATGGGCCCTCGGCGAGGTGACGCTGGACTCACCCTCGCTTTGGTCCCCGACGCGACTGGAACGAAGTATTACGCTTCACTCCGTAATGATGGTGCGAAGCCGCTCTTCCTAGTGCTCGGGACGATTATGGCTAACGACAAATGGATTTGCCCATCCAGGATTGAGCTTTTGATCACAGGCGCGGACCGCAAAACACGTCGTTCACCAAGCAGCTTTGGATGCAACCCAAGTGGCGGCATAGCAGGCAGAATGGACCCGTTTATCATTCCCCTTGCGGCAGGTGCGTCCTATGCTCTCCCGGTTTTGGATTTGCACGGAGCGCCAGCCGGGCATTACATCATAAAAGCAACGTACACTGGCGTCTCTATATCGTTGCGCTCTTGTAACGGGGACATGCAAGGACTCTCATTGATTCACTATTGGACGGGAGTAGTCGAGTCAAGCACAATTACCGCGGCGATTCGCTGAATCCTTATGGGAGTACTGCGAACTGTTATGAAAGGGCAATACCAGAACGCTCGCCGAATAGCACGACGCGCTCACACAGAGAGCGCACCAGGGCGCCACAAGAAACTTACACACCGGTCTCAGCCTAACAGGGCATGAACGGCTGGATTCTATCCGCGTTCAGTCGTGTTTATCGGCGGCCTAAATTGTCCCTTACTCAACCCGCAAAGTAATCACGAGCAGAAAATAACGTGAAGGAGTCTTGTCAATTAGGGCAGAGTGGTGTGGCGATTCGTTTGTGCGGCGGTCGATTATGGTCGTCTGCTGCGCATTATTAGTCTGCCCGAGAGTTCGTCATTTCGCACACTCCGCAATTCGAGACGCGAGGCGATCGAGTTGGACGCGGATCTCTTTCCAATTCGTGTGCTCTCGACGATGAAGAGCGTCTGCGAGCCGCTGTTCTCGGCGTCTTTGCTCCGTTACGAGACCGTCAACATCTACGGTACAGTCCCTCCGTTCCCACCCGTTTCGCGCAATGACATCCACGCCCCTGCCCATCTCGTAAAGAAGCGCAGTGCAGAAGCTGGACACAGCCCCTTCGAACCCATCAGCAGCAAGTTGGATAAGTCCGGATGGAACCGCGAATACAGGTACGCCATCGCTCTCATTCGAAGGGGTGGTCCAGCGAAACTGAACCTCATCCCGCACACGCCAAATCGAGAACAAGGGCCCGTGCATCAGGTAGGCTGTGTCGATCTCGCGTTCGTGCCACCAACCTAAAGCCGCCTGATATAGAGACCAACGGTTCTCTGCATCCAATTCGCCGCAGTCCTCTTCGCGCCAATCACTAGCGCCAGATAGCCACACTGGGTCCGCCGCGATCGTGGCTAAATCGTCTGGCACCGGTTCCAAGATTGCCGGGATATGATCTTGCAAGTCCTCGAAAAGACGAGCGACCTGGTAGTCCACATACATGTACGGATAACCTTGTCGATTCCGGAATTCGTCCGTATACTTAAGAATTTCGCCTGCCGGGGTCTCGACCCAATACCTTCCAGAGGTCAATCCGAACCAATGGAGCTTGCGTTCTCCCGGATCGCCCCAAGGTTGGATATCCTCGACTCGGTCGAGCTCGAAGCAAAATCGCAATTGGGCTTTTGCCACTTTCTGAGTCTCTCAAAAGCACTCGTCGACTTAGGTCACCGCATTCGCGACAGCACCGCCAGCTTCTGGGTTGTGTCGTGATGCTCACGTAATCCCGAACCCGGCCGCTCGCCTTCGGTGACCGCGGGTGTTTTGGAGACGGTAGCGAACGTCCTAACATCAAAGAATGACAGCTGAGGAGTATCGCGATTTCAGACATCGCGCTGTTCACGAGCTCATGGCACTCAATAAACAGTGCGAGGAAAAGTTTGGGATCGGCAAATGGGAGCGCTGGGACTACGATTTAGATGCAGGTACGCTCGTATTCTCAGAAGCTGGCGCGCCGAGGATTGTGGCTGAAGTCCAGGCCGTGGGCACCACATCTAAAAATTCAAAAACCTGGTTATGGAGCTGGGCTAACGAATCGATGACTCCGACCGTGACGAATCGGATGATCAAGGTTCGCCAGTTCGGTGCTGAAAACGCGATTTCGGAACTGACCGAAGCTAGTCTTCCCGATGACGAGTACTTGGGATGGGGAGTGACAGCGGTAACAGTCGCGCTGCTCGGCGGCAAAGGCGCTTATCGTTGTCCATCGGACCGCGAAGGATATCTCTACTTCGTGTACACGGACATTGCTGTTGCCGACCTCCCAACCGTCCACAGACGACGCGGAGACGAACGATCACAAATTGAATGCGGCCAACACGGCAGCGGCTGCGCTGCGTACGTGTGTCAGCACATCTTCGCAAACCCGAAGCAGGAGTGGGTTTCTGATAACCCGACTCCAACTGATCCCTGGCCTGACGCGTGGTGCACTGAATGCGATCGGCTCTATCAAGCTGCACGCGAATGGAATGACTCAAACTCCGAAACCCTGAACATCAAGCTCATCTGCCATCACTGCTATGAGGCGTTCAAGGCACAGCAGACTAGTAGTATATTTCGCCGTGATCGCTGAATACGATCTTTCAAACCCACTGAGGGCCAGTCATCGATTTCTGGTTCGTTCCTCCATGTCCCATCCGGACGACGGTCTGAGGAACCCTGTCGCGAAAATAATCAGCAGCATGCGGCATGAGGGATTGCGGTCCAAATTGAAGCCGTCGTCGCTTCCCGACCGGGAACAAAACTTGTCCGCATTATTCTCTGCTGGTGATTAGCAGAGATCCAGTAGGAACACACCATCGAACGCAACCCGTATGTGAAATACCGGCTCGATCTCATATGATGTGATCCGGAGAAACCGTCGGATATGCATCCCCTGTCCAGGCGTGGCTTTTTACAATCCGCCATGTGGACCACCGCTATCGCATGCGCGGAACAGGTCTTCCCGGCTCCTTACGATCGCACCGCCGCGCCGCTTCGCAATAAACTCAAAATCACCAACGTCCGCTGCATGATTGTCCGCGGAACGTGGGACTGGAATCTGATCCGCATCGACACCGACGGCGGCCTCTACGGCATCGGCGAGGCCTACTGGGGTTGGGGCGTCAAAGACCTCGTCGAAAACAAGATGAAGGGCATCCTCGTTGGAGAAGATCCGCTCAACGTCGATCGCCTCTACACGAAGATGTTGCGCGATAGCGCCGGCGCCGGCGCGATCGGCGGTGTCACCGTCAGCGCCGCAAGCGGCATCGAGATCGCTCTCTGGGATCTCGCCGGACGCATCCTCGGTACACCTGTCTGCAACTTGCTCGGCGGTCGCTATCGCGATAAAATCCGCTTCTACCGTACGACTCAGGTACCCAAAGAGCATCCGGAAGACCTCAGCTCCTGGCGTGACCTCGTACGCAAAACCCGCGCCGAAAAATGGGGTTGGACCGCCTTCAAGTTCCAGGGCGATGGTATTCCGGGCGCGCTCGATCCGCAGTTCCGCCAACCAGGTCACGATCCGTATCTGCGCAATCTCACCAAGAAAGACATCCGCGACATCGTACGCGTCATGGAAGTGATTCGCGAGGAGCTCGGACCCGACGGCGATTTCGGCATCGACCTGCATTGGCACTACGACACCCAGGACGCGGTGCAGCTCGCACGAGCTCTTGCGAATGTAAACCCGATGTGGATCGAAGATCCCGTGCCGCCCGAAAATCCGGAAGCGATGGCCTATGTTCGCCAGCATTCACCCGTGCCCGTGCTGACCGGTGAAAATCTCTATGGCTTCGAAGGTTTCCGCCGCCTCATCGAGCTGCAGGGTTGCGATGCCATTCATCTCGACATCCCCAAGTCAGGCGGCCTCGCGGAATCAAAACGAATCTCGGACTTCGCCGCCTCGTACGACATTTGGTCCGCCGCGCACAATCCCGCCAGCCCTGTCGGGACGATCGCCTCCGCGCATGCCGCCTCCGCCATGCGCGATTTTCGAATTCACGAGCTGGCCAATTGGATTGATTGGTGGCCGGATCTCGTCTCGCACGAAGGCCCAATCTGGGAGAACGGTTACCTCACGATCCAGGACAAGCCCGGCCTCGGCATTGAGATCAATGAGGATGTCGCACGTGCCCATTTAGCGCCCAGCGAAACGTGGTGGGGGTAACGCCGCCCGTTACCGTAACAGCTATTCGTAAGGGCCGCAAATTGATATTCTTCCCCTTCCGATCCAAGGAGATCTGAAAATGACTCGTAACTTGAAGAATAAAATGGCCCGCCGCCGCTTCCTGCAATCGGCCGGTATGTTCTCCATCGGCGCGCTCTGGACCGACAAGATGCTCGAAGCGCTGCCGCAAAATACGAACACTTACTCAAAGCCGTCGGAGCTGAAGATCACGGACATGCGCATTGCGGTCGTCGCGCACGCACCCATGACTTGCCCCATCATCCGGCTCGATACAAATCAAGGCATTTATGGTTTAGGCGAAGTACGCGATGGATCCAGCCCCCGCTACGCGCTCGAACTCAAAAGCCGCATCGTCGGCGAGAACCCTTGCAGCGTAGAGAAGATTTTCAAGAAGATCAAACAGTTCGGCGGCACTTCGCGTCAGGCAGGCGGCGTCTGCGCGGTCGAGATGGCGCTATGGGACCTCGCCGGCAAAGCTTATAACGTACCCGTTTATCAGATGATCGGCGGTAAGTTTCGCGATAAGGTTCGCATCTACTGCGACACCACCGAATCAAGCGATCCCAAGATCTACGGCCAGCGTCTGAAAGCCCGCATGGATCAGGGTTTCACGTGGCTAAAGATGGATCTCGGTGTTGACATGATCGCCGACAAACCCGGCGCCGTCACTCGTCCGCGCGACGTTTCTCTTTCGCAAGGGGCTTGGGTCGAGCACCCCTTTACCGGCATCGAAATCACCGAAAAGGGCGCCGACCTCATGGCCGAGTATGTCGCCGTCGTCCGCGAACAGGTTGGCATGGATATTCCGCTCTCCGCCGATCACTTCGGCCACATGGGCGTGAATTCATGTATTCGCCTCGGCAAACGTCTGACCGAATACAACCTGGCGTGGCTCGAAGATATGGTGCCCTGGTTCTGGCCCGACCTCTTGAAGCAGATTTCGAGTGAGGTGGATATTCCGCTTGCCACCGGCGAAGACATCTATTTGCCAGAGGGCTTCAAGAAACTGGCCGAGACGCATGCGGTCGATATCTTCCATCCCGACCCGGGTTCTGCCGGCGGAATCATGGGTACCAAAATGGTCAGCGAGTTGGCCGAGGACGCTGGAATTGGATGCGCCGTCCACTTCGCGGGATCACCCGTTGCCTGCATGGCCGGTGTACACGCGATCGCGGCCATGAACGACTTCCTCGCTATGGAAAACCACTCGGTCGATGTGCCGTGGTGGGATTCGCTCGTCGAAGGAGCACCGAAGCCGATCGTCAATCACGGCTTCATCGACGTCCCCGACAAGCCCGGACTCGGCGTAACGCTGAACGACGAGGCCGTGAAAGCGCATCTGATGCCCGGCACCCAATTCTTCGCCCCAACCGACGAATGGGACAAAGAATCTTGGCACGTCAACGACCGCCTCTGGTCGTAAACGGTCACAAATATCGAAAATTCTAAGCGCCGATAGGCCATATACATGCAGACCACCCGGACGCGAACCCGAACGCCCTTCATGCGAAAACACGGGCGGAGGATCATCCAATTTATGAAGTTCACTTCCGACGCCCGCCTCGAAGCCAATCGAGCGAATGCCCAACTCAGCAGCGGTCCGAAAACGGAACAAGGCAAGGCAGCTTCCAGCCAGAACAGTTTCAAGCACGGCCTCTACTCGAGCCGCCTCGTCATTGCCAGTGAGGACCCGGCGCAGCTCGATGCCCTCAAGGCCACTCTCTTCACCGAGCACCAACCCGCCAATGAGACGGAATCGCTGCTCGTTCAGGAAATGGCCGAGCACTACTGGCTGATGAAGCGCTACCGCCGCTTGGAAACCATGTTCCTGAGCCTGGATCGCCCGCAGCCCAGCGAAGCCGAAGCCGCCCAACGGATGCATGGCCGCGCCGAACGCAGCTTCTATAAAGCATTCAAAACTCTCCGCGAACTAAAGAAGGAGCGCAAACTCCAGGAAAAAACCGCCTTACAAAAGACCCCGGCGGTGAGCGGTGGGTTCGTTCCTTCAAAACAAACTGCGGCCGCCCACAGCGGTGGCTTCGTTCCCTCAAACTCGCCAACGTCACGGCTCGAAACGCCGGTTCTTGACACCAAAACCACTCGGGAGGGTCACCCGAAGGCCGCCTGAACCCCACTTTTAGCTGAGATGTTCGGAAGACCGTACCCGACGTGTTTTTCAAATCGGCGTTTATCGGCGTTTATCGGCGGCTAAGTACGTCTTTTCGCCGACCCCTAAAATGCCCGACTGCGACGCAGCATCGCAAGCGCCGCATCCGCTTCGCTCGCATCCAGGTCCGCTTGAACATGCACGATGGCATGGTCCTGATCAACATGCAGCGCGTCGTACAACTTCAATCGGTCGAGCTGATCATTGGGAGTCATCAGCCGGCCCAGCCCGATCATGCCACGCAGTCCGTCATGCACGCGCTTGGCCCCTGCGTCGGAATCACAAATCAGATCGCCTCGCAAATGCGCGCCCTGGTCAAATCCGAGACCGATGCGGAACGACCGGATCTCATCCGAAATATTCGACAGTGCCGAGCGCACGTCCGCAGCGGCCGGCATCCGATCGAGTGGTAGTCCTCGATCGCTCACAATCCAAAGCTGATCGCCGTGCGGCAGTTGCTCCATCTGCTGTTGCAACGCGCCAGGTATCTCGCCGTGCATCGACGAAACCTGCGCGGTGTAGGAATTGGGCCCAATCAAAAGGATGTCGGGCTGCGGCATCACAACCGCATCGCGGCGCTTGAGATTATCGAAATGTCCCTGCGCCAGCAGAATTGGAGTCGTGCCGTCCCAGGTGATCAATGCCTGGGAAATGTCCGTCCGCGGATCGATCCCCAGATCGCCCTGCAACGCATCGAGCTGCTGCAGATTGAAATCCTGAGCGTGGCGTTGATATAAGGCCGAATGAGTCACGCCGGCCATGTCCACCCCAGCCAGCATCGGAACATCGGCGGGCAAATAACGCGTCAACGATCGATCGGCGGTAACGCCCTTATGCGACACACGACTGCAAGCTGCTAGCCCGGCCAGGACAGCTAGCGCGATGGCAACACGGCGCATCAGAAATCTCGCTTCCGGAAGATGAGGATCGAGCCGAACAACACGACCGTGGCGAACAGAGCGGACGTCCACACAGGTGTTATCCAATCCGTCTGGTGATCGTACAGGATGATCTGCTTCATGGCCATCCCGAGGTCATACACTTTCGGCACGATCCAATAGAGCGCGCCCCAGAGGTCGCGTGACCATTGCGAGCTCAGCAGCCGCACCGACAAGTCGCGCTGGGCCAGCAGGGCGCTGATCAAGATGGTCGCGATCGAGCCCATCACCGCCAGCGCTGCGCTCTCGAAGATCACGCCCACCAGCGTCACGAGGCAGAGCAGTACCGAGAACATGAACACGCTAATCGGAATAGCAAGCAGGAAACGGCCTTCCCAAACGCCCGTCTTCGCTCCAAGAATGATCCAGATCGTGAGAATCAGGTACGTGTTGTTGAGCAGAATGATCAGAACATTCCCAAGGAATCGGCCGAGAATCAGAGTCTGCCGCGAGACCGGTTTCGACAACAGCAGCGAAATCCGGCCCGGTTCCAGCAGCACCGGAATTAAACCGGCCGATGCGAACACAGCCAGCGTCGTGCCCCAGTAATACAGCGCCAACGATACCCATGAGTAAGACACCAGGACAAATTTGTGAATGTCATATACCGGCCGCGATTTCGCTCCGATTTGTACGGTCGCGGCTGCGCCCGCTGCCAGGTCGACATTCAGGGCGAACAGGAACAGCGCAACCAGTAGCGATGAAAGTGCAAACAATCCCCAGAACAGCCAGCGGGCTCGCGCCTCCTGGATCGTGTCGCGAATCAATGTCCAAATGGTCATGCCGCGTTCTCCCGCTGCGGTCGCGTCGTCCGTATGAACACGTCTTCCAGGCTGCTCGACGAGGTATTGACAGACCGGACCAGGCCGCCTGCCGCGCGGATGCGGTCAATCAACGCATTCGCCGACTGCAAGGAGGGCGTCTGCAATTCGAATCCATGCTCGGTGACCGCGAACGCCGAAGCGTCTGCTCTTAACTGCTGCAAAACGGATTCAGGGACATCGCTGGCGGCCACTCGATAGGTGCTGCCCGCTGTCAGATCGCAGATCTTTCCTTCTAGCGCAACTTGGCCCTGCTTTAAAATCGCGACGTAATCGCAGAATGCTTCCACCTCGCTTAGCAGGTGCGAGTTGATAAAGATCGTTACTCCCGACCCGGTAAGCGCGTTGAGTATGTCGCGAATGTCCCGCCGTCCCACTGGATCGACGCCATCGGTAGGCTCGTCGAGAACCAGCAACTGAGGCCGGTGTATCAGCGCTTGCGCAAGCCCCAGCCGCTGCAGCATCCCTTTCGAATACTTCTTGATGCGAACCTTGCCCCAGTCGTGGAGGCCCACCAGTTCGAGCAGCTCCGGCACGCGTGTACGCCGCGCGGCCCCGTCCATGCCCGACAGCGAGGCATAGAAATCGAGCATTCCCGAGCCAGTGAAGTAAGTGGGAAATCGGTGGTTCTCAGGCAGGTACCCGACCGGTCGGCGCGCCTCCGGTTCAGTGGCATCGCGACCGAATATCCGCGCGCTGCCGGATGTGGGATGCACTGCCGAGAGCAGCATCTTCACAAAGGTTGTTTTGCCCGCTCCATTCGCGCCTAACAGCCCAAACTTGATGCCCCGCGGCACGCGCAAGTTCACGTTCGATACGGCGCGAATTTCCCGCCCCGACCAGCGGGCGCGATACACTTTTTCCAGCGCGTCCGTTTCGATTGCAAAGTCCGCCGGCATCCTTTTCAGGATACGAACCGGGTACGGCCAAAGTTCGCCCAAATGACATGAGACACTTACTTCTGCTTTGCGCCCTCGCGCTGCCCGCCCTGGCGCAATCCACCGGGGACCAGACCACGACCACCGCGCCCACGCCCCAACAAACACCGCTCCCGCCCATCAAAACGACGGTAAACGTCAATGGAACCATCACCGAAGAAACGCCCGTTCCGGTCATCTCGTGGTCCGACCAGCGCATCCAGTTGACGCCCGGCGATGAGCTCGACGACCGTTTGCGCCAGATCCCTGGCTTCAGTCTGTTTCGTCGCTCCTCGAGCGAGGTAGCGAATCCCACCACCCAGGGCGTTTCCCTCCGCGGAGTCGGCTCTACCGGAGCCAGCCGCACACTCGTACTCTGGGACGGCTTTCCCGTCAACGATCCTTTCGGCGGATGGGTCTACTGGGACCGCCTGGATCCGTATTACATAGATCGCGTCGACGTGGAGCCCGGCGCCCCGGTGAGCGTCTTCGGTGACCGCGCTATGAGCGGAACCATGTCGCTGTTCTCGCCTATCGAGAATCACCAAGCGTCCGAGATTACGTTCCTCGGCGGCAACGAAGGCACTGAAGAGGTATCCGCCGGCTATTCAAATCTGTGGGGCAAGTGGGGTCTCGAACTGCATTCGCGCGACATGAACACGGATGGGTACTTCATCGTTCCGCAGAATATCCGAGGCCCTATCGATACACGCGCTAACGTGCAGTTCGCAACCGGCGACATCAATGTGGATTATCTCGGCAACGCGGACCGGCTCTCCCTGCACTTCGACGCCCTCGCCGAAGACCGCGATAACGGCACGCAGCGCACGCACAACTCCACTGGTCTCGGAATGCTAGGCGCCAGCTACTCGCACACATGGACCAGCGATCAGATTTCGGTCACCGGCTTCCGCACGCAAGACCAGTTCCACAGCACGTATTCAAGCATCGGACTCAACCGCCTCACCGAAACCCTGACCGCTAAACAAACGGTGCCAGCGAGCGACCTCGGAGGCGATGCCTATTGGAAGCACCATTCCACAAAACAATGGAATATACTCACCGGCGCCGATGTGGAAGACATTCACGGGACCAGTGAAGACTTTTCCTACACCACGCATAAGCTGACCCCGAACGGCGGTGCCCTGCTTGAGCATGGTCTGTTCGGACAAGGCGATATCGCCTTCGGACCGGCACGGTTTTATGCCGGCATACGCCATCAGTTCACCGGCGAAGGCGGCGATACCTTTGTGTCCGCAAATGGTGGCGTCAGCGTGGGCTTGGGCAAACAATTCGATGTACGCGCATCCGCCTACCGCAGCTTCCGGGCGCCCACCCTGAATGAACTCTTCCGGCCGTTTCGCGTCGGCAACGTACTAACGCTCGCGAACGCGACGCTTCTGCCCGAAAGCCTGCTCGGCGAAGAAACGGGTCTCGATTGGGTACGCGAACAGACGCGCGTGTCCGTCACGCTCTTCCACTATGACCTGAGCAATCTGATCACGAACGCAACGCTTTCGCAGACCAAAACGCTGATCACGCGGCAGCGCCAGAACTACCCGTCCGCTTTGTCACAAGGCGTCCAAGCAAGCCTCGTCCAACAGTGGCATGCGTGGACCTTCAACGCCGGTTATTTGTTCGCCGATGCGCATATCTCGGCAGGCGAGCGGATCCCGCAAGTCCCCAAACAGCAGGGCACGTCGCAGTTGACCTATACGCACCATGCCACGTATTTGACCGTCGGATTGCGCGCCTACGGTTTGCAGTTCGACGACGACGTCAACCAGTTTCTATTGCCCGGTTTCGCGACGCTCAATGCAAGCGCCGAACAGAAGATTGGCCACGGTGTGTCTGTGCTCGCATCGGTCGACAATTTCCTGGATCGAAGCTATCTCGTCGCCCTGACTCCCTACCCGAATACCGGATCGCCGCTGTTATGGCGACTGGGCCTGCGCTGGTCGAGCTTTTAGCCTTTTTCTTTTAGGGTTTCTTCGTACCGAGTTTTTAATTGCGGCGCGGTCTGTTCGAGTAAAGTCATTTGACCGGCTAATTCGAGGAGATTCTCGCGCTCTCTCCGCAGGTCCTCGTCCGTTGTGTCCGGAGCCGACATGCGCATCAATGCGGTGCCGACGAGCGTGAAGGCCTGCCGCTGTTGGCTGACCAGAAAGCGTTGGAAGTCGTAAACGGCCCCATACCGTTTGACTTCGTCATAGGGCATAAAGGCGAAGGCTCCCACCGACTGAGCCGTCTCCCAACTCGCTTCGCTCAGGTCCGATCCATGAACCTGCAGCGTCATTGAATAATGCGCATCACGATGTTTCATGAACCCGCTCACGGCCACAACACCATTCCGAACATCCTTTTCGGATTCCGGCAGTGTCTTGATGAAGAAGTCGAGTTCCTTCAGATTGTCCCGGATCTCGGCGCGGATGTTGGCACGCGCTTCGTCCGCCAATTGCTGATGCCGGTGCGATTCGACGAGAGCGTCCAGCCCTAGCGCGATCAGAATGCCCATGGTCACAATGCCAAGGTGCAGCGCGATATCTCGCCAACTACCAATCGGATGGTCCGGAGCGTGTATTTCCACGTTGAGTCCGACTCTATCAGACGGTCCTGAGCGAGGGGCAGCGGCGTCCCGGAAACCGCTGATATCCTGATATTTTGCGCCATTCATCGCTAATTACCTGGATGGCTGCCGGTTCACTGGCGGCGCTGATCCTTTCTGTGTCCGTCCATGCAGCGGGAGTGGACAGTTCCGCGCCCCCATTGCTCAGCATTCTGAAGGGCGAACTCGACCGGGAGTTCGCAATCCTTAAGGCGAAGGCCGACCCCGCGCCGTACTACATGGCGTATGAGGTCACCGACCAGGAGAACACGACGATCAGCGCTACAGAAGGCGCTTTGCTGAGCGACACGCATAACCATCTCCGCGGACTCGATGAAACCGTGCGTATCGGGTCGCCGCAGTTCGACAACTATCACCCACTGCAAGGCGCGCGCTTCAGTTTCACTCGCTTCACGCGGCTCAGTCTCGATGATTCTCCGGACCAGATCCGGCGGGCCATGTGGAATGCGACGAACCGAGTCTATCTGGCGGGAGCGCAACGGCTCCTGCAGTTGAAGACGGACCAACAGATCATCGCCCACGAAACGGAACAGGATGCAGACTTTTCCTCCGAAGCGCCGGCCACCTTCAATCAGGAACCGCCCGGCATCGAGGTGGATACGAAAGCCTGGGAGCGGCGAATGCGCGATTGGTCCGGAGAGTTCAAGAAACACGACCTGATTCTGGGGTCGCAAGTTGTCTTCCGGCAGCAGCATGAGGTGCGTAGCTTCGTCAATAGCGAAGGCGCGCAGATCGCCTCCGGAACCAACCTGCTGCGCATCGAGGCCGGAGCCGAAGGGCTTGCATCCGACGGCATGCAGGTGAGCACGTTTTTCAGTATTGAAGCGACCGATCCGGCACATCTGCCCGCTGATAAGGAAGTAGTGGCCAAGATCAATCATTTGGCGGATACTGTCGACGCGCTGGTGAAAGCGCCTCCCGCCGAGCCCATAGTTTGCCCGGCAATCCTGTCCGGACGCGCCGCCGCGGTGTTCTTTCATGAGATCTTCGGCCATCGCATCGAAGGGCACCGCCAGAAAGATACCAGCGAAGGGCAGACCTTCGCCAAGATGATCGGCCAGAAGGTGTTGCCCGATTTCATCAGCGTCAAATTCGATGCGACCTTACAACAGATGGACGGACACGACCTCATCGGCCATTACGATTTCGATGACGAAGGTGTGAAGGCCGAACCCGTGCAAGTGGTCGACGCCGGCGTTTTGAAAACGTTTCTGCTGTCACGCTCGCCGGTGGGGCAGTTTACGCATTCAAACGGGCATGGACGGCGTCAACCAGGCTACGAACCGGAGTCAAGGCAATCGAACCTGATCGTCGAGTCATCCAAACAGGTCTCCGATTCACAGTTGCGCGCAATTGCTCATCGACGAAGTAAAACGGCAGGGCAAGCCATATGGGCTCTACTTTGAAGAGGTCTCAAGTGGCTATACAACCACTTCGCGGCGAGGGCTGCAAGCATTCACCGTCGTTCCTCTGGTCGTATATCGCGTGTACCCGGACGGCCGCCCTGACGAACTGATTCGGGGCGTGGATATCGTCGGGACGCCGCTGGCGAGTTTCCAGAAGATCGTCGCCACGTCAGACCATCTGGAGGTTTTCAACGGGTATTGCGGCGCCGAATCGGGCAGCGTTCCGGTATCGGCGGTATCGCCGGCAATTCTGGTTTCAGAGATCGAAACCGAAAAGAAGCGGAACCAGGAGCGCAAACCGCCGATTCTTCCAAGACCGGAGGCGCCAGATGGCCGCGCGTTGTTTGAGTAAGCACTGCGCCCGTAGCGCCGGGTGTCTGTGCGCTCTGCTGTCGGCCGCGGCCGTTCTCGGTGCAGCGGCGGAGGCCCCCAAAGAAATCCGGGCCGACGTCCAGTTGCGCGCCATGTGGGATGAGTTGCAGCGCTCGACCACACTCCAGCTGGGGGGCCTCGAGAAGCCATATTTTGTGCGCTACGCGATCAGCGATGGCGAAGACCTTACGATCTCCGCGAGCCTGGGCGGCATCACCAACTCGTTTGAATCGCATTCGCGCCGGCCGAGCGTTGAGATTCGCGTTGGCTCTTATCAGTTCGACAACACGAATTCCGTTTTTTCGACCGAGCTGAACGCCGGCTCCGCTCCGCTCGACGACAACTATGCGGTGCTGCGAGACACGTTCTGGATGGCGAGTGACGTGTTCTATAAAGTCGGCGCGATGCGGCTCACCAGTAAGCGGAACGCCTTACGCGACATTGCGAATCCGGACACCACGCCGGATTTCGCGAAAGTCCAGCCGTTCGTGCTGCTGGAGCGCCCCTCCAAGCTCGAAGCCAGCCGGCCTGCATGGGAAGCCGAACTGAGGCGTGTGTCGGACCGGTTTGAAAAGCATCCAGACGTGCTCGAATCGGAAGTGCAGTTTCAGACGGTTGCCAGTACCTACCGCGTCACAACCTCGGAAGGCTCGGTCGTACGAGTCCCGCAGGGATTGACCAGCATTGAGATTGAAGCCGAGGCGCTGGCCGATGATGGCACGCCGGTCCGTAACAGTTACCACCTGGCAGCAAACGATGCGGCCCATCTTCCTTCGGAACAGGGGTTGGGGGAGGCCGCCGACGATGTCGCGCGCCAGACAGAGGCTCTCCGGAAAGCGGCGCTCGCGGACGATTACAGCGGGCCCGTTCTGTTTGAGCAGCAGGCGGCGGCTCAGTTGATGGCAGAGCTAATGGCCGACGCCGCGCGACTGACCCGAAAGCCGATCGGCCCGACTAACGCAAACACGCCCGTCACACTCGAGAGCGTCTGGGCAGCACGCGTCGGAACAAATGTGACACCGCCCTGGTTAAGCATTGAAGACGACCCGGGTCAGACGACCTTTCACGGTCAGGATCTGGTAGGCGCATACGAAGCCGACGACGAAGGCGTCGCCGCCCAGAAAGTCGCAATCGTGCAAAAAGGCGTTCTGAAAGGCTTTCTCATGAGCCGCGAGCCGGTGCGCAATTGGAACGGGTCGAACGGTCACGGGCGCTTGCCTGGCCCGTATGAAACCGAAGAGGCGGTAATCGGCAACCTGTTTGTCCGCGCCGAGCAGAGCATTCCGGAAGCGCAGATGAAACAGAAGTTGATTGACAAAGTGAAGACGGCGGGCTTGCAGTATGGGTTGCTGGTACGCAAGCTGGACTTTCCGTCTACCTTGAGCAAGGAAGAATTGCAGGACCTCGGAAAGCAGGCGCAGAAAAGCGGGTATGTGCGGACGATCACCCCGCCGGTGCTGGCCTATCGCGTCTATCCGGACGGGCACGAAGAACTGGTCCGGGGAGTACGTTTCGGAGAGTTCAGCGCGAAAGATTTGCGTGACCTGGCGGCCGCCTCCGACCGTCCTTATGTTTTGAACTACGTGAATAAAGGAAGCTCGTTCAACCTGGCCAATGTAGCCGCGAGCGCAACCATGTCTTCTGTAATTTGCCCGTCCCTGCTGTTTGACTCCATCGACACCGAGCGCACGCAGGAGGAAGTCAGAAAGCCTCCGGTTGTGCCTCCGCCTGCTCTGTTGTCGCAGAAGTAGTCATACCGATGCGCATTCTCAGCCGAGCCATCTTCCGCGAAGTCGCGACTAGCGCCTGCCTCGGATCCTTCCTTTTCATCTTTGTCCTCTTTCTTCGCACGATCGAGCGGCTTTCGACGCTGCTATTGAAGATCTCCGCGCCGCCGGCAGTAGTTGCAAAGCTTCTGCTGTATGCGTTGCCCGCCACACTGCCGTTTGCATTACCGCTAGGCGTCCTGGTCGGTATTCTGATCGGTTTGAGCCGCATGTCGGGCGATAACGAGATCACCGCCATCCGGTCGGCGGGAATCCCCAGCATCTCCATTGCGCGGCCCGTGCTGCTTTTTGCGACTACGGCTCTGGCCGTCACCGCTACGGCCTCTCTCTGGCTGACTCCACTGTCACTGCATCTCGAGAGCCTCATAGCGAGGGGCTTTGCGGCAGCGCAGTTGACCGGCAACATCGAATCGCGCATTTTCGATGAGGACTTTCCCGATACTGTCCTGTACGTGAATGACGTGACGCGCCAGTCCGGTCAGGTGGTCTGGCATGACCTCTTCATGGCCGACGTGACACCGCCAGAGAAGCTGGCAGCCAGCGGGAAGGATCGCGGCGAAGGGCCGCGCATCATCATTGCGCAAGAGGCGATTCCTCACGCCGACCCGGCACATAACCGCATCATCCTGCAGATGACGAACGTGCGGACCACCGAGCGGGACAAAGAGGGGCACGTCATCATGACTTCCGCGGCCGTACAGGACCAGGTACTGCAGGCGCAGAAGGAAGAGGACCTGCAGGTGAACAAAACCGTGCAGGAAATGGATGTGGGACCGCTGTTCAAGCGTGTCTATGGCCCGCAACGCCGATCGTTGTCGCGCGACGATTACATCGAGTCCGCCATAGAGCTGCATCAACGGTTCGCGCTGCCCTTGGCGTGCGTTCTACTGGCGCTGGTCGGCATTCCGCTGGGCGTTTCGTCGCGCAAGGGCGGCAAATCCACCGCGTTTGTGATGACAGTCCTGGTGGCGTTCCTCTATTACCTGGCCTTCATCACGCTGATCGGCCTAGCCAAGAAAGGCAGCCTACCGGTACCGATCGCAGTCTGGATGCCGGACTTTGTTTTCGCAATCGTTGGCGCGATTCTGTTGTCGAGGCTCGAAAAGCCGGGCGACCGTGACATCGCCGCCTGGGTTGGGGCCGTCATGAAGCGAGCCTTTACCGCGATCCGGAGCCGCGCGCGAGCCCGCGAAGCCAGCCGCCCATCGAGACTCGGTATCCGAATGTTTCTGCTGCGGCCGATGCTGGTCGACGGATACATCCTGAATGGGTTTCTGTTCTACTTCGGGCTGCTGGTCACATCGTTGGTGGTTCTCGTTGAGGTCTTCACCTTCTTCGAACTGCTCGGAGACATGGTGAAGAACAACATCGGCATGAACACGATGATCGACTATTTGTGGCACCTGGCTCCGAGTCTGATTTATCAGACGACGCCGATCGGGATCATGGTCGCTTCCCTAATCTGTTTCGGCGTCTTGACCAAACATAACGAGGTGACTGCATTCAAAGCGGGCGGCGTCAGCGTGCATCGCCTCGCCGCGCCCGTGCTGGTGGCTAGTTTCGCAATCAGCGTGTTCCTGTTCGCGTTCGATCATTATTGGATTCCCGAAGCGAACCGCCGGCAGGAAATGCTGCGCGCGGAGATCAAGAAGAAGCCGGTTCAGACCTACCTCGACCCGAATCGTAGTTGGATTTACGGGGAGGGGCCGCGGATTTACAACTACCAGCTTATGGATCCGCATGAAGACGCGATGTCGCACGTGAACGTGTACGAACTGGATCCGAATACGTTTCAGATTGTGCATCAGATCTCGGCCGAGCGGGCGCACTGGGACCGTAGCCTCAAAACCTGGGTATTTGAAAAAGGCGTCAGCCAGGACTTTCATGGCGAACACCACTATCAGGCGTTCTACAACTCGACGGCGAGTTTCCCCGAGCTCATCGAACCGCCCGGCTGGTTCGTCCGGGAGGAAAAAGAGTACAAAGAGATGAACTACCTGGAACTGGGTCAGTACATCCGGGATTTGAAGAGCGCCGGCATGGAGACCGTTCCGTTACAGGTCCAGTACTACAAAAAGTTTTCAGTCCCGCTGTTTGCGCTGATCATGGCTTTGCTGAGCGTGCCCTTCGCGTTCGTCGCCGGAAATCGGGGCGCTATGACCGGAGTTGGTATCAGTTTTGCCATCGCCATCATCTACTGGACTTTGAACACCGCATTCGAGCAGATGGGAGACCTGAATCAATTGCCGCCTTTGATGGCCGCCTGGTCACCCGACGTGATTTTCTCTTTGTGGGGCCTGTACTTGATGGCTCGGATGCGAACTTAGAAATCATGACGCGCTGCCTTTCCGTTGTCATACCCGCTTATAACGAAGAACGCACGATTGCTCGTGTCGTCACGAAGGTCCTTGCCCTCGATTGCGTTGAGCAGGTCGTCATTGTGAACGATTGCTCGTCCGACCATACGCCGCAAATCGTCAATGCTCTGGCCGAGCAGGATCCGCGAGTTCTGGCCGTGCATCATACTCGGAATAGCGGCAAGACGGAGGCGCTGAAAACGGGTTTCGCCAAGACGACCGGTTCCATCGTGATCGTGCAGGACGCGGACCTCGAATACGATCCCGACGAAATCCCTGGACTGATCGAGCCCATCGTGAACGGGCATGCCGACGCGGTCTTCGGATCGCGTTTCATGGTTCGGAAAGCGGCCCGCGTTTTGTACTTCTACCATTACCTGGCGAACCGCGGACTGACGTTCCTGTCTAATCTGGCCACCAATATTAACCTCACGGACGTCGAGACCGGCTACAAAGCGTTTCGCGGAGAGATCATCCGCGAAATGGTGATCACGTCAGAGGGATTCGGCTTTGAGATCGAGGTGACGGCCAAACTCGCCAAGCTGAAATGCGCGATTTACGAGTCGCCGATCAGCTATTACGGGCGTACGTACGAAGAGGGCAAGAAAATCGGCTTTTCGGATGGCGTCGCGGCTCTGTGGTACGTCCTGAAGTTCAATTTCTTCTGTAGTTTGGCCAGCAGCTACCGGCGTGTACCTCGGCTGCAGAGCATGACAGCGGTATAGCAGCGGTTCAAGGCGACATACTCGCCGCTTTCTTCATCTAACAAGCGTATGAACGCGCTAAAGACGGTATTGCTGCTGGGCGCTCTTAGTGGGGTGCTGTTATTCCTGGGCGAGCTATTCGGCGGACGTCAGGGGCTCTACATCGGACTCGCAATCGCCGTCGCGATGAACTTCTTCAGTTATTTCTTCTCCGAGAAGATCGCGTTAGCCTCTTATGGAGCTCAGCCAGTAACACCGGAGCAGAATCCTGATGTTTACCAACGGGTCGCGCCGATTGTCTCGGGTCTCGCGCAGCGCATGGAAATACCGATGCCGCGGCTGTGGATCATCGACGATCCCTCACCTAACGCGTTCGCGACTGGACGTAATCCATCGCACGCTTCCGTGGCGTTCACGGCCGGCATCTTGAGCGCGATGACGGACGCGGAGATCGAAGGCGTGGTGGCGCACGAACTCGGTCATGTGCTGCATCGCGACATTCTGACCAGCTCCGTTGCGGCGACCATCGCAACGGCGATTACGTTCGTCGCCCGTATGGGTTTCTGGTTCGGCGGTTCCCGTGACGATGAACGCGAGGGTGGGGGCATTGGAGCATTATTGATGCTTTTTCTGGCTCCTCTAGCGGCCATGCTGATCCAAATGGCGATCTCGCGCAGCCGCGAGTACGACGCCGATGCCGCTTCGGCAAAGTACACGGGCCGGCCGTATGAGCTGATCTCGGCGTTGCAAAAACTGGATGCGTACTCGCATCGCATGCCGCTGCAAGCGACTCCTTCCACGGCGCATCTGTTTATCATCAAGCCCTTCACCGGTCAGAGCCTGATGAATCTGTTCTCGACGCACCCGCCCACGGCGGAGCGCATCGCGCGGCTACAGGCCATGCGCAATCAGGGTTGAAGCGACGCGGTATAGGCCGCAATCTCCAGCATTTCCTCGGGTGTCAAATTCTTCACCACCGGCTGCATGAGTTCCGTCCATTCGCCCTTGCGGGTACCCTGTTGCATGTCATAGAGCTGCCGCACGAGGTAGCTGGGCGAACGGCCTGCAATGCCAGGTACCGGGCCGAGGCCGCGTAAATCGGGGCCATGACAACCGCTGCAGGCGAGCGTTTTTCCGGCGCCCGTGGTGGCGAGGAGTTTTCCTTTTGCGACGCTGCCAGTCGGTACATATGCAACGAATCCGGAGCGCGGATCGCGCAGCACCTCGCTGGCTTCTACGCTCTCGGGCACTTCGATGATGCGATCGCCGATGGGTTCGCGGCCCGCACCTTCGATCGGAAGATACATGCCCAACGGAGATCCTGGTCTTCGGCACAGTATCGGTCTCGACGACGCGAATCCAGGGTGTCCATTTCATGCTGCCGAAGTACTCGGCGGCGCCTGCGAATTTCGGCATCGCTCATGGCCTTCGCGTAGACGATCATGAGGTTCGTATTTTTCTTGCGGGGATCTGAACTCTTACGCAGGCCGTCCCGGAAGTCCTGCATTTGGTGAATGAAGTAGGATACGGGCAGTCCGGCGACGCCAGCGTTCTCCGGGCGTCCTTTCCCGTTCGGGTAATGACAGAGCGAGCAGGCCCAAATCTCGGGTTTCCGCCCGAACGCCACAATGTCCGGCATGGCGGGATGATCGCCCGGATACCAGTCGGCCGGGCCGAAGGGATTACCGATCTGCGCACGTGTGAATGCAAACTGACTGCCGGGCAAATGCCGCTGCACTGGATCAGGAGCATTCGGACGCGGTCCCGTGGGAGCGGGCTGCGGTTCCGTTCCGTATGCCCAAACGGGTTCCGATTCACCGGCGAATAATTGAGTCGCGAGGGCGAAGGTAAATGCAATGACGATGAGTTGTTTCATCTAAGGTCGAAGAATCATCTTACTGGGCTCCGAATCCAGATCCGGAATCGAACAGTGCTTTCCCGAAAGGGCACAGGCAAAACTGGTTCCGGCCTGAAAATGCGAGGTCTTGTCATGGCAGTCCTGTTGCAATGTGGAAAGGATGCCGCTCCGCCAAATCTTGAGAAAGCTCGCCGGCTCGCCTGCGTTCACCACAGTGGCGGTGGCGACACTGGCGCTCGGAATCGGAATCTGCACGGTCGTGTTTACCGTCTACGATGCCGTCGCCTTTCGACCGCTGCCGGTCCGTTCGCCGGAAACGGTTGTACGGCTAGGCTGGCGGACCTCAGTCGATGCCTCCGATCTGTTCTCCTGGACGGAGTATGAACGGCTCCGCGAGAGCGCGGGTAGCATAACGGCTCTGGTTGCGGCTTCGACGCCACAATCGGTCCTCTGCACCGTGCCAGGTTCGGGCGCATCTTCACCAACCCTGCTGCGAGTCCGCTTCGTCTCGGCGAACTATTTCGATGCGCTTGGGGTCCATATGCAGATCGGGCGAGCTTTCTTCCCGAACGACACAGCGGTTGCCGTCGCGAGTCATCGTTTCTGGACGAACCGGTTCGGAAGCAGACGTGAACTGCCCTCTGCTCCTTTGGATTTCCGCAATGGGTTATTGAACGTCGTGGGTGTCGCACCCGCAGGCTTCGCGGGCACTGGCGCGCCGCCCGAAGAACCAAATCTGTGGATTATTGCTTCCGCCCAGACGATCTCCATGCCTGGCGCGGACTGGACTCGCAGCAATATTCGTGAGTGGCAAATCCTGGGCCGGAAAATGCCCAACACGGCGCAGGAACTGCCGTTGTTGTCCGCTCATTGGCCGCGCGAAGAGGGTAATGCGGTAACGCTCACGATCGAGAAAGCAACCTTCTTCGAAACCGGCAGGGGCGCATTTGCGACGTTCTCAGGCGTGTGCGGCGTGTTGATGATCGCGGTCGCGTTGGTGCTGCTCATCGGCTGTATCAATCTGACTCACCTGGTGGCAGCACGGAACACAGGGCGGCAGCACGAGATTGCGCTTCGAGTCGCTCTCGGCGCCACACGGAGACAGTTACTTCAACTGCTCTGCGGTGAAAGTCTCATAGTGGGTCTGCTCGGCGGCTGCGCTGGCTTTGTCCTCTCCGTCTGGATTTGTGGATTCCTGGAGTGGAAAGCTCCGGATATCATCCAGAAGCTGACGAACGGCGCCTTCGGCCTCGCAATCGATCTGTCCCCCGATTGGCGCGTGTTCGTCTGGGCAGCCGTCGTTTCGGTAATGACCGGTGTTGCAGTCGGTGTGCTGCCCGCGTTCCGGGCGACGTGTCACGACGCGAACCACGCGTTAAAGCAGGGCACAAGCGTTGCGGGGGGCGGTCTTCGTTCACGTAGAAATCGGAACGTGATGCTCACAATTCAAGTGGCAAGCTGCCTGGTACTGCTCGCGGGGGCCGGCTTGTTATTTCGCGGCGCATCCCGCTCAGCCAATATTCATCCTGGATTCGACTACAAGCATCTGGCGATGATCGCGGTCGATGCGCGCGGTCTCGCTAGCACGGCTGACGCGCGGATTGGGTTGGAGAAGAAAGCCATTGGGCAGATAGAACGGATTCCCGGGATTGTCTCCGTTTCCTGGGCCGACAGAGCGCCGTTCCTTGGCACCGGTGCGGGACCTTTCGTCAGCGACAACGGCGCGGCGCTCGGATGCATGTTCAACGGCGTGTCCGACACGTATTTCACAACGCTCGGGGTGCGCATACTGGCAGGCAGGACGTTCACGACTGAGGAGATCCATCAGCGAGCGCCCGTGGCGTTAGTCAGCGAAGCAACGGCTCGCCGTCTATGGCCGCGACAGGATCCACTCGGAAAGACGTTATCTCCCTCTACGGACTGGCTCGCACGAACCCTCGAGCACTCATTCGCTCACTGTGATCGGTGTCGTGCAGTCTGTTCGGAGCACTTATTTATCGAAAGACGATCCCGGTTATGTGTACTTGCCGGGAACGCTGCACGATAACGGGAATCTCCTGCTGGTCCGGACCAAATCGCAGCCTGAAGGATCGTTCCGGTCGATCTCCGCCACTTTGGCCAACATAGATCCAAGCCTTCCGTCGAAAGTGTTTCTAACAAGTATGGAAGCAGGCCCGATGCGGTTACAGGAGTGGATGGCGCGGGCGCCCGCAACTGTCGCGTCGGCTCTGGGGTGCGTGGCGCTGTTCCTCGCCTGCGTGGGCATCTATGGCATTGCATCCTATTTCGTGTCGATGCGGACGCGCGAGATCGGCATTCGCATGGCGATAGGCGCCGGCGCTTGGGACATTCTCACCGCCGTTACCGCGCAGACGCTTCGTCCGGTGGCTTGGGGCGGCGCTTTGGGTTTGAGCTGGCGCTCTGGGTATCTCGGCACTGTTACAACGTCTGATCGTGCTGCCGGATGTGCCGGATCTCACTTTCGGCGCGGGCGCTTTCGATCCCTTGACGTTTGCAGCCGTGATCTCGCTATTCGCCATTACCGTTGTGGCCGCGACGGCCATTCCGGCTTGGCGGGCCACTCGCATCGATGCTGTGGTCAGCCTGCGGGACGAGTAAAAGAAAGCTCCCAAATCCGGGCGAGGTGATGATCGTCGTGTTCCGCCACGAAGAACAGGTGATCCACCAGGCGCATGGGCTGCTTCAATCGTGGATGTAGGAGCGAGCGGTTGAAAGAGTCCGGCTGCAATTCATCGAGGCGCTGCAGGAGCTGCGTTCGCGCGCCTCGAAACTCACGCAGAATATCCGCGAGTTCGCGAGCGTTGTGATTCGCCTCATGCGTTCTGCGGTTCGTCAGATCGGCCGGTGTCAAGACTTCGCCATCGCTTAGGAAATCCTCGACACGCCTCGCCCATAAAGGCTCCATGTCAAGCAGGTGGCCAGCGTGCTCCTGTGCCGACCACTCCCCTTGCGGTCTCGCGATCAGTACCTCACGCGCGACGGGATGAGTCATTTCTTCCAGCCTTGCCGGTGTGCCACGTAACCTCGCGCACAGGTTCGGGAATTGCTCCACAGGAAATGTGAATTCGAATTTGCGCTCGAACCATGCGGGAATGCGGCTGGTTGCGTGCACAAAGACGCTCACTGCCCAGGATCGTTAGGACTGGCCGACGTGAATTGCGAACAGCACGGCTCCATGACGGGTTGGAACTCCATAAACTCCACGCGCGTGCCATCCGGGTCGTAGAAATTGGTCTGCCATTTACCGTCTTTGCCCATCTGCGGACCATCATGACGCTGGCTGACACGGTTCTCGCGATACAGCGTCGTTACCGCTTGTTCCATGTTCGACACGCCGAGCGAAAAGTGATTCAGCACGCCCAATTGGCGCTCATCCACCTTGGACAGCGGAACCGTTGATCCTTCACCGACCAGCATGTACTCCAGCCAATCGCGCCCATCCGGAACCTGCTGTGAAACCCAATTGATATAGCCGGGCTGCATGGCGCCGAACCAATACGGCCGGAATCCCAGAACATCGCGATAGAACTTGTCTTCGGCTGCGCGGTTATGCACCATATAGCCGACGTGAATGATTCTGGTGCTGATGGGCTTGGCATCGAGCGGCATTACGAACAACTTGCCGGGTTCGACAAACTGAACTTCATTGCCTTCCGGGTCCTTTGCCGCAAACCAGTGCGAGCCGTCGCTCCCGGTGCGTACTTCAGTGAGTCCTTGCACGTCATGCGATTGCAGGTACTCGTGCAACTCGCTGGCATCCTGCGTATTGAAAGCGACGCAAGAGATGCGGCTGAGCCCGTGGGCGGCCGGTAAGGGCAGCACCTCCACGAACTGAGTCGGACTGAAGTAGTAGCGTGCGCCTTGCGGATTCTGAGGATCGGGTCCCTTTGCCGCACCGAGCACATGTGCGTAGAAATTATCACTCGCCTGGGCATCGCTTGCGTACACGCAGATGTGAGAGATGCTCACGATCGGAGGGCGATTCTCTGCGGCAGCCGCGGTGAGAGCGGCCGCGGCGAACATGACGGTGCATGCGGTGCGGATCCAGAAATTACAGGTATTCATGATTGCGTATCGAGCCATCCATTCCTAAAACTTTTCAGTCATTGCACGTTAACAGTCGCGCTGAGAGGCAGATCTGAAGATGAGTCACCGGCCATCAACTGCACGGCCCCTGCTTCTACACGGAACGATTTCGACTTCACATCCCAATAGGCGAGACGGGAAGCGGGTAGAGCAATCTGGGCCGTCTTCGTCTCATTCGGCTGAACGGTGATGCGCTGAAATCCGACGAGTTGCTTGCCCGGGCGCTCCACTTTTGAGTGCGGATAATTCACGTAGAGTT
Organism: uncultured Acidobacteriaceae bacterium; assembly: GCA_963795905.1. Classification (GTDB taxonomy): domain Bacteria; phylum Acidobacteriota; class Terriglobia; order Bryobacterales; family Bryobacteraceae; genus Bog-105. The sequence continues at coordinate 83,508 of CAWCJG010000015.1, forward strand.
GGACGACCTGATCTCCGGCACGCTGACCGGTATTGGTCACGTCGATGCTTGCGGTTATTGCGCCGTCCTTCGCAAACGATTTCGAACTGGTGCGCAGATTGGAAAGCTTGAACGTGGTGTAGCTCAGGCCGAAGCCGAACGGATACAGGGGCTCGCCCTTGAAGTACATGTAGGTGCGTCCATGCCGGATGTCGTAGTCCATCATGGGCGGCTCCTGATCGAGTGACTTCGGCCAGGTCTCGACCAGATGTCCGCCGGGATTGTAATCGCCGAACAGAACCTTCGAGATCGCGGCGCCTTCATCCTGCGACGCGTGGGCCATGTGCAGAATGGCTGGAACGTTCGCCTGCGTCCAATTGATCGCGAAGGGGAAACTCGAGACCAGAACGACAATCGTTTTCTTGTTTACGTCGTACACCTGCTTAACGAGCTGCTCCTGATAGAGATCGATGGTTTCGCGGTCACGGCCTTCACGCCCATCGCTTGGAACCGTACAAGGCAAGGTGCCGCCGCCATCGGGAGTGTTGACCCAATCGTGAGGCATGTCCGGGCCGCAAGTAGGATCGTTGCCGACCACCACGACCGCGACATCCGATCTGCGGGCCGCATTTACGGCCGCATTGCCAAGCTCCGACGCCGCATAGTTCACCTTGATGTCTGCTCCCGCAGCATCCTTAATTCCGTCAAGCGGGGTGATCTCATAGGGAGGCGTGCCACCATACCAATCCCAGTGAACCGAATCCGCAAGCGGGCCGATCACCGCGATGGACTTGATCGTCTTTTTGTCCAGGGGAAGGAGATTGTTCTGGTTTTTGAGAAGGACCACCGACTCGAGCGCAATTTGCCGCGAAATCGCGCGATCCTTGTCAGTGTTCCAGGGCTCGGTATCTCCGGTTATTTTCGAGTAGGGCACCATATCCGGCGGATCAAGCAGGCCCAGCTTGATGGCGACACGGAATTTCAACCGTAAAGCATCGTCAATCTCGGATTCTTTCAGGCTTCCATCTTTGAGCGCTGCTTTAGTCTCCTCGGCATAACGATCTAAGAATTGATTGATGCCCGCCTTGATGCAGGCGACCACGGCAGCTTCCTGGTTCGGAAAGAGGTGGCGCGCGTCGACCAGGAGTCGAACGGCTCCGCCATCGCTCGAGATCACGTCTCCATGCCACTGATCGATCACAACGCTCCGCAGAACTGGATTGATCGCCATGGTCGTGCCGTTCCAGGCGTTGTAGGAGGCCATCAGTGCGCGCGCGCCGCCTTCTTCAAACGCCATGCGGAATGGAACTGAATAGTATTCCCAGAAAAGCCGCTCATCGAAGTCGGAAGAAGAGATGGTCCGCTGGTTCTCGTTACTGTTGGCGAGAAAGTGCTTCAGAAGCGCCGCCGCTTGCCAGTACTTCGGATCGTCTCCTTGCAATCCCTTGGTAAAGGCCACCGCCATCGTGCCATTAAAGAACGGATCTTCGCCGTAGACCTCTTCGCTGCGGCCCCAACGCGGATCGCGCGCCAGATCGGACTGCGGCCCCCACAACATCAGAATCTGCCGGTCGTATTTAGGCGTTTGTGTAATGTAGCGCGCCTCGTATCCTTCGACTGCGGCGGCCTGCCGGACAATATCGGGATCCCACGACTCGCCCATCCCAGGCGGCTGCGGAAACTGCGTCGTCGTGATCGGCTCGTGATTGCCGCGCTTCTCGCGCTGCACGACCCCGTGAATGCCTTCCGATGCGCCGATGTTTGGAACACCCAAGCGCGGCACTCCGGTGCGCGTCCCGAGACAGTTGACTTTCTCCTCGGTTGTCATCAGAGAAATCAGATTGTCGATGCGCTTGTCAGCAGAAAGACTTGGATCGTTGAACGGATAATGCGTCTGTTGTGCGAGCAATGAGCTGGCGCCAAATCCCAGACAACAAAGCAGGGCGGCGGAGAATTTCATGAGGCGCGGGTCCTTGTTTCAGGGCTGCAAACGGACCAAGCGTATCAAAATCTGCGATAGTGCAATTCGAACTGAAGCGAAACAGACATTTCGAGCGCGAGAGTATCGTGCCACCAGCCGCGCGGGAGGAAGCTGGCGGACCCCGGCAGCAATGTGAACGTGTCTGCGGATTCGCTCATTTCAGGTGACGCTTCGTCTGTACCGGCGCGCGTAGTGAGTACGACAGCGGAGTTCCTCTCGACACGCCATCTCTTCCGGCCGTGCAATTGGATCGTGAGTCCCTCGACAGCATCAAAGTGTTTGCGCGTCCCCTTACCCGGCGGGGTGCAGATCAGTGTGCAGCGTATCTGCGCGGGCGTCAGTCCCAGATCGGCTCGGATTGCCTCGACCCAGCCGGCAATGCTCGGTAGCTTGAGAATCGATGCGTCCTCAACGATGCCACGGTCCGGGTGAATTCCCAAGTGCTCATAAATGTGCGCAGGGTGTCGAAACATTAGCTCGTTTACAAGGCCGTCGAGACGTTCCAGAGCACCGTGATGCAGGAAGTGTTCGCGTGGAAAACGTTCGTTCGCGAATTCGGTGGAAGCTTCCCCAAATAGAGTCGTGATGGCGGAGCCGGATTGCATGTCTCAAGAGAACTGCTGGCTAAGGATTGTATAGGAACGGAGGCGATCCTGTGCGCGCGAACAGAGATCCGCAAAGATGAACTCCTCCGTTCCGGTCCTGTCTGCGAGTTCGCGGATCGTCGCGGCGCATTCGGTGGGCGACCCAAGAACGGCTGGGCGGAACTTTACAGGATGCTCTTCCGACAACAGCGCGATCGCTTCGTCCCGCGTTGGAGCGCATATCCCCGCCACGGCCAGACTGAACTTTGGTTTGCTGAGTTGCGGGCTTGGGATGAACGTCTGGCGATAGGTTTCCAGGACTGCCGATACGTCCGCCTGATTCTCCGCCATCATGTGAGCAAAACAAAATGCCGTACCGTGAAGCGCCGCCAGCTGCATACTCTTCCTGTTGCTGCCGAGCATCCAGATCTCGGGAGGCGCCACCTGCTGCGGATTTACGATTGCCTCACGCGAGCCGCGCAGATAACCCATCAGCTCGGCCGTCTTGCCATCGAAGTCCTCTTCGGCGGTTTTCACGCCTATGCGGTCTTCGACTTCCGGGGCACTGCCGCGCGCGATGCCGAGATCAATCCGCCTGGGATAAATGGCGTGCAACAGCCGAAATGTCTTTGCCACTTTCAGGGGGCTGTACATGCGCAGGAGAATTCCGGCCGACCCGACCCGGATCCGTTTGGTAATGCCCGCGATCACCGGAATGAGGATTTCAGGACAGGAGTGCGCGACGCCTTTGCCATGGTGCTCGGCAATCCAGAAGCGGGAATACCCGAGCGCATCCAGTTCCTTCGCCAATTCGATGGTGTCCCAAATAGCGTCCGCTGGTCTGGCGCCATGCGTCACGGGCGAGAAGTCGAGTGCTCCTAACTTAATCGGCATCCGGCGCCTTACCCGTTGTCGCTAGGCGCTCGCGATACCAGCGAGTTAGAAAATCGCACAGGACGGACTCATGCTGCCGCTGGTTCGACCGCATCACGCGATTGACATGCATGTGCGTGTAGTGGGCGATTGTTTGGAAACCGCCACACCCGGTATTCCCAAGCTCCGCTGCTAATGCTCTGACACGCTCGGAGCGGGCCGCAAACAACGTCGGATTACCGAAAGCTTGCCGGATCAGGCTCCGGTTCGTTCGATAGTTGACGCCGATAGCTTTGGGGTCAACATTCGATCCGAACTCGCGGCGGAAGGCGTCCCGTACTTCTGTCGCCCACTGAAGCTTCTCAGTCAATGGCAGCCCGAAGTCGTTGAGCAGCGCATCTATGCCAAGCATCGCCAGTAACCAGCGGGGCTTCCGACGAATCATTTGCAACACCGCTTCGCTATCAGCGTAGAAAATCTGCTCCGCTAGGGCAATTGCTGCTGAGCCTCCGTACCGCTCCGCCTCAGGCATGTAGGTATCGAACTGAATGCGCCAGCAGAGGCCCGTTTCGATCCAGGAGCGAACGCAGTTCTGAACACATATGAGCAGATCGGCCTCGCTCCCTGGCCGCGCCTTCAGACGTAATCGCAGATGAGATTCGGGATCGGCGTACCTCACAAAGAACCACAGTTCCAACAGATCATTCTGTTTTGCCGTGCTTAACAGTTGCGCCGCTTGCTCCTTCAGAAGGTCGTCTATCTGCTTCGGGCTGCAATAGATCTTCAGGTAGACCCATTCCGAGCCTGGAGCAAACGCTGTACGCGTGTTGATGTTTCGTTTCTTGGCTGGCCGGACGGGGATTTCACGAGCCACAAAGGGCAGCGTGATCTCATGCTGGAACCGTTCGGTTCCGCTGGTCACGCATAATTCATGGACGAAAGGCATCTCTTCCACGTACACAAACGCGCTGCGGCGGATGGAACGAAGCATGCAACGGACAGAAAGGATGTTTTCGAAATCAATCGGGATGTGATAGTCCGATTCGAGGAGACGTACGAAGCGAGGCATCCTCCTGTCATTGCGCCAGGTGTTTACTTTCGCGAACAACCTAGCGGGATCGATCGCGCACAGCTCCGCAATCTCCTCTCTTTCAATGCGCCAGCGCGCGAAGCTGAGAATCATACGGCTGTGAGTAAGCCTCGGCAGAAACGGAAGCTGCCGCATAGCCGGCGGCCACGTCCAGACGGCCGACGCAGTTTGGCCCTGATACTGCAACTCACAGAGAAAGCGATAGAGCTGCAGATTCGTGCCCTTTCGGAAGTTGTGCGCAATCGGCAGTTTAGGAATCACTTCGCGGTCTAAACGCTCGGACCTAAGCAGCACGCGATCGGCGCTGACAGACACTTTGAGGTCAGATAGCTCAATCCGGAATTCTTCGCCAACGGACGAACTCGCCGCAACCGGAATCTGGTAGGGGTAAAAACTCGGTCGGCAAATGATCTGCCCGAGCGGTTCGCCTTGCGGCACATGCACGATCTCCGCAAAGAGGCAGTCTGGCCGAGCACCTATCTCACGATTTAACCAGTGCTGCAATTGACAGCGCAGACCGACGTCGATACTCGCGAAACGCCCCAGCAACGCAGGTCCGGCCAGATAACCCATAAGCGCGTAACGGAAATCACCGCCGTCCAGAGCGTCGGTGGATCGAGCGAATAGCCGCGCCGTCACAGCAAACAAGTCTGGCCAAACCGGCGGTGTTTTTGCAGACAGCGCCTCGATATCGCGCGCTTCAACTTCAACACTCTGCAGCTCCGCGTTCAAGCTAGGCGCGATCACTCGCAGCAAGTTCTGATCGTAGTCCGTCCAGGTTGACGCCTCAAGTCCGAGCCCAGGCCGGAATACACCTTTGAGAATCTCCTTTTCTGTATCCCTGCGGAAACGTGTGATCGAAATCCCGGCTTCCTCGTCCAGAGCTTCGAGCAATGGCACTTCGTTTGAGCCGTAGCGTTCGACAAATGCCTGCTTGAAGTGCGCGAGCAGGTCCGGCTCCGGCCGCGCGATTTTACGCACGAGTTCGAGACCGTCGCGAATCTCATTGACGACGCTCTTTGCGAGCGAACACGCCGGCGAGGGCTTCAACAGATCCACAAAGAATTTCGGCGTGTTTCCGTTGTTAGGGGACGACAACTGTCTTTCAATTTCTTGGTATGACTCCGCGCTAGAGCCGAGTTCCTCTTGCTCGAGTGCGGCGATGCCCTGCTGCACGCCCAATTCGGATGCAATTCGAAACGAAGGATCGTCTCCTGAAATGACACACGCTGAATCGGCCACGAGCAATTGTGCGTCGACCAAGGCGCGGAAAAACGTATCCACCTCCTCATCGTTGCCGCCCAACGCTGTCAAGGACCGAGTAATTGTTTCGCGTTGAGCGCCCCCTTGTGCCCCCTGCAACGCCACATCTAGCGCCTCTGTCAACCGGCAATCGACAACCGAGAAGTTCTTAAATCCAGTGTCCTGTTCAATCCGCGACTCCAGATAGCGAATCTTTCCGGGCATGCGAAAGATCGTTGAATTGGGACGGTAGCGTGAACGCTCTTCAACCTCCAAGTCATCGCCGAGCGCCGCAATGTAGCGCAGATCCAGCCTGATCCGCTTGCGATATTCGGATTGCTTTGGGAGTTCTAGATTCGAGATGTCTCGAACCGCGCCCGTCGTGATTCCAGCGAACAAGCCAAATGGAGTCGCGCGGTCTGCGCTGCGAGAGAAGTACGCCACAAGTGCAGATTCGACAGCGCGCGACCGGCGATTGTGCGGATCGCGGGCCCAACCCTCCAAGGCGGCGTAGAGATCCGGCGATGCGACGTACACAGCTTCAAGAAAGGCGGGGGTTAAAGCATCCCGCAGACCGGCCCTGAGTGCTTCTTCGCCACCTGCGTGCGTCCAAGACCACCAGCGATCGAATCCCGACAGCGGCGTACGAAGCAGAAAAAATTCGCCCGGCTCGCAGGACATCAGCCCTCTGGCATGGAGGCGAGCAGCAAACGGTCCCAATCCGGCGTCACTTCCGTACTTGCAGCCAACATCGCCAATCCCAGACCTGCCGCGCCCATCAGGAATCCGCGAGTCGTTTTCCCTGCACGCTCAAATCCCTCATACAGCAGGAAGCCGCCTATGCCTTGACTCTCACTTCTCGAATTCAGACACTGCTCAAACCAATAAATGGCCGCGTCCGCAAAAACAGCTTCGTCCGTTGTCTGATACAGCCGGTTGAAAATGTGCGCCCGTCCCGCGTGGCCGTGACACAAGCAATAATTATCGCGATTGTTGAGTTCCACGGCATCCACTCTCGATAGCGCTTGCCGCCGGGCGATCGCCAAAGACCGTTCCTGCCAATCCGTGCGGTCAAGCCGGCGCGCCATTTGGAAGAGCGCCAGCGCGATGCCCAAATCACCGTTGCACCACCCGCTCGTCAGACAGGGCAAATCAGCTCCCACCATCTCAGGGAACGCACGAGGCCCATCCAACTCCTGACTCCAGATGCATTCGCAGCCAGCGCGGATCAACTGTGCGCCTCGGTCGAAATCACTTGTAACCGTGAGGGCCGATGCGAGGGCCGCGAGACAACCCGCATTTCCGTGGGCGACGCTGATCTTCCAAACGTCAGTGGGTTCGTGGCCGAAAGTGGTGATCCATTGCTGCCGCATCCTGGCCGACATGGGAAACGCGACGCCCACGGCTTGCGGTATCGCCTTTTGCTCCAAACGGCTGACGATCAGTTCGAGCAACCCCTGCGCTGACGTGCTCGGACATTCGGCGAGATACAAACAAACGCCGCCCAACCCCTCAAACAACTCAGCCGGTGTGCTCTCCCGCTGGACCCAGGCCGTGAGTGCCTGATTGATTTCTTCCCAGGCCGCCGACCGTTTGTCCGGCGTTGCATCGCTATGCACGTGATTCCAAACCCAAGTGATGCCGCTAAACCCGCGATACAGGTCCGAGGGCATGCGTTGTTCGGCAATCGCTCGTGTCGATGCCATCAGCAACGCATCCCGTTTGGCGGCTGAGGTCGCTTCTCCGGTTGCGAGGTGCATGTATTGGAAAAACAATGCAAGCCCGGCTTTCCCATAGCCGAGCGAATGCTGCCAGGTTTTCTCAATGCCCTCGCTACCGAGCAGGGCTTCGCGCAAGAGATCTTTTGCGATCGCGTGCACCGCGTCCAGAGCGCGATCTAGCAACGGACCGGGCAGCACGATGCGCCAGCCGCTGCCGATGCGATCCTTGTCCGAGCTCGGCTCCAAAGAGCCGGTCAGCAGCCCGTCTTGCCAGGACAGAATGACTTGCTCCCGTCCGTATTGCAGCCAACGCAACAGGAGAAGGTGGATGCCGCGCCCTCTTCCGAACCTTCCTCGGCGCCTAAATCTTCCACCGTTTCCCGATTCAAACTAAACTTCGGCTCTCGTTCGGATTCCGGTTTGTCACGCTCGTCCATGCTGTCTCCTTGTGTCGCCCGGTCGATATGTGGCGAGTGGGGATAGGCTATCACAGCGTTCCACGGGACAAAACCACGATTTGGCAATTTTCCTCAGAAATCTCTGCGGACTGCGGCGCACTACCTTCCCGGAGCTACAGTGAAACTCTTCGCGCCATTCGTGTCCGTCATTCTGAGCGCCATCCTGGTCACGGGTCCGCTGCAGGCGCAACAGACGAGCCAGCTTCAGCTCAAAGTGCTGGAGGATAAAGGCGGCGCGCTCACGATACAAGTCAGCGATGGGGCGTCTGGGCCGGTATCGGATGCCGCCGTGCTCGTCCGGTTACCGGATGACGGGCTCACGGGTGCGTTCCAAGATGGAACACGCGCGGCGGTGGCGTACAGCGATTCCTCCGGACGTGCCAGCGTGACGGGCATTCGATGGAGCGACCAGCCTGGCAAGATTCCTGTTCAAATCACGGCCACGCGTGGCACCCTGCGCGGCGAGCTCTCGATGGACCATGTGATCGCCGGTGCAGCGCCGGCCCCCACTCCCGTCACCGCGGCTCCGGTTCAACAGAAACCAGTCGGGACGGCAGCGGCAACACCAGTTCAACAGCCTGGCACACCTGCGGTAAAAATGGCTCCCGAACCCAAAGCGGAAGTCCCATCCAGCCTTCCGCGCGTGACGGTATCGAGCGTTCCCAGTGATGAGAGATTGCACTCGGGCGGCGGCAAAAAGTGGATCCTGCTCGCGATCCTAGCTGCCGGGGCGGGGGCGGGTGTCGCAGTGATGACTAAAGGGAAATCTGGTTCCTCCTCTTCTTCGACCTCTTCGAGCGGCGTGACGATCGGAACACCGACGATCGGCGTCGGCAAACCCTAGCCGGAAGAGTGTGCCGGAGCAGCCGATATGAAACATCGGAATGTTCCGTTTCGCTCTTGCCCCGCTGATCGCGTTCGTAGCTGCGCTCCCCCTTTGCAGTCAATCGACACCGGCGCGACTCTCGACGCCCCGGCTTGGCTTCGTGAGAATGCAAGACGGATCCGTTCGCGCGGTTTCAGGCGGGCCTGCCAATTTCGTCGTCGGCGAGCCGTTATTGAAGAATGCAGTTTCGGCGAGTTTCTCCAGTTCAGCCAGCATCGTCGCCTTCACAGATCGGATCGCCGTCTTTGACGCGACTCTGACGCTAATAGCGGAGCAGCCAATCACGGACCCTGCGCTGGTTGGCATCAGCGGCGATGCGGACACCGCGATCGCCTGGATCGCGAAGACGTCTTCGGCAATTTATTGGACACGCTCTGGCTTCGTCAGTGTCGAGCTGCAGAATCTTCCCGCCGGTAAGGTCTGGTCCATTCGGAAAACAGGACACACTGCGGTACTGCTGTTTGCCGATCAGCAGGCGACGGTATCACTGGACACGGGCAATCTGATCGACTGCTACACGATTCCGGGAGGCACGGCGGCGGCAATCGCACAAGCGACCGGTCAAAAGGCGGACGACCTCACGGTAGAGCAGATGGGCGACCGCTATATCCACGTGTTCTCGCGCGCGGACTGGCGAACGTGGGTTCTGCGTGCGCCGGGTAGCGGAGACGCCTGGGAACTCCCGGCAGCGAAGGATTCACAATGAGGCGCTTTACGCTTCTGCTGCTCGCAGCAGTATCGGTCCTGAAGGGCCAAGACATCTCGGCCACGCTCGTCACAACTTCCGGTGAGACGCCACTTGGATCGCCCTACGTGTTCGGCGCTACGGCTGTGAATTCCTCCTCAACGGCGGTGATTCGGTTACGGAACGCTTCCGGGAATCCGCTCATGATCGCAGCAGTCATGGCCGCTACTACCTCCAGCGCGACCACTCCTGAACCAGATTTCACGGTCACAAATCTGGCCGCTCTAAAGATCCTGGCATCGGGCGATGCGACCAGCTACGAGGACTTCACACTTACGTTCGTGCCCCAGAGTACCGGGCTGCTGACCGCCTCGCTGGAAATCACGTATCAAGTTCAACAGAACGGCTGCCAGTTTCAAACCCAAACTGTCTCGCAACAATGCCAAAGCTCCACGGATTCGGCCGCGATCCTTCAGGGAACAGGGACGCCATCGCAACTGGTACTTACGTATCAAAGTGCTGCTGGGTCGGTCGCGCTGCAACCCGGGGGCACTACGCCGCTCGATTTTGGAAGCGTCTCGACGAGCTCTTCGAAGACCATCACCTTCACGCTCGCGAATCAGGGCAGCACTACTCTGCAGACGCCATCAGTCAATCTGCAAACCGTAGTAAACGATTCGTCTGCATTCAGCCTTTCTACCTCCGGGCTTTCGCAAACCATTGCGGCGGGCGGAAGCACTTCGTTTTCCGTGACTTTTGCGCCCGGTCAAGCCGCGCAGTCAAACGCAACGCTACAGGTAGGTGGTAACACGTATCCGCTCAGCGGCACCGGCATCATCGCGGGCGGCCTGGATGCGCTTGTCATCGATTATGTCGACAGCACAGGCGTACGACTGCTTGCGCAAGGCACCACGCCAATCGATTTCGGCCAGATCGTAGCCGGTTCCACAACCCCCAACACACTGACATTCATTGCTACGAATCCAACCAGCTCCTTCGACAGTCTTACCGTGCCGTCGATTGTGGCAAGCGGATCGGGGTTCAGCGTGAACGGTGCTCCGGCAATGCCGGCCCTCATCGCTCCGGGTCAAAGCATTACGTTCAAGGTGTTGTTTGCGCCCTCACAGGCAGGAACTTTCACCGGCGCCCTGGCAATCGGAACCAGACAGTTCTTGCTTACGGGTATAGCGACGCAACCCGCATTGGACCTGAGCCTGTCCGTGGATCTCAACCCGCTGACCAGCCAACAGCAGGCCCATGTATCTGTGCAATCCTCTACAGCGGCGTCCACAGTTGCCATCGGCCAGCTCGCGATGACGTTTACGCCCTCCGTTTCCGGGATTAGCGACGATCCGGCGGTCGTTTTCACAGCAACGGGCGGCAGGCAGCTTCAGGTCACGATTGCGCAGGGCCAGCAGACAGGAACATACAATGGCCAATCTCAACTCACGTTCCAAACGGGCGCGACCGCGGGAACGATCACGTTTACGCTGACATTCCCGAACGAACCTGTGATCACGAAATCCTTCGCCATCACGCCGGCTGCTGTGCAGATATCCTCAGGCTCTGCCGTGCGCGAGGCGTCGAGCCTGGTTGTGAGTCTTACCGGTTTCGACAACACGTATTCCGCTGGTTCTCTTTCATTCACGTTTTACGACATAAACGGAAAACAGATCAATGCGGCGCCAATAACGAGCGACGCAACTAGCGTGTTCCACGACTACTTCTTTGGCCAGACAACGGCCGGTGGAGCATTCACGCTGCAAGCCACCTTCCCGGTTTCAGGCGATCCCACGCAGGTCGGGTCGGTTTCCATATCGCTGGGTAATTCTTCTGGCGCTAGTACAGTTTCCGAGACCTTCCAGTAGGATCGCAGGCCGCCTGTGCGCTAACGTAATTGAAGTGATACCGGTTGCTCTGACGATAGCCGGATCGGATCCGAGCGGCGGGGCCGGGATCCAGGCGGATCTCAAAACCTTCCATCAATTCGGCGTTTATGGTGAGGCCGTGATTACGCTTCTCACCGTCCAGAACACCCGGGCTGCGAGCCGCGTCGAGGCAGTCCCGCGCGATTTCGTATGTGACCAACTAGAGGCCGTCATCCAGGACATTCCTCCGCAGGCGGTGAAAACAGGGGCATTGGGCAATCGCGAGATCGTCGAAGCGATAGCCGAATTTGCAGCAGGAAGCACTTCGCCTCTGGTGGTCGATCCCGTGATGGTGAGCAAGAACGGCATGCCCCTGCTCGCGCGCGATGCCTGTCAGGCGGTGCGGGATGTCCTCCTGCGCCATGCCGCACTGGTGACGCCTAATATCCCGGAAGCGGAGCTATTGACCGGCCTGAATATTGAGACGGCGGATGACATGAAGCGCGCGGCGGAGGCCCTGCTGAAGCTTGGTTGCCGGTCTGTGCTTGTGAAAGCGGGACATCTGACAGGCCAACCGACCGACATCCTTCTCGACGCACATGGGTTTGCGCAGTATCCGGGCGAGCGCGTCAGCGGCAAGCACACGCATGGAACCGGCTGTACGTATTCGGCTGCCATCACGGCGAATCTGGCGTTGGGCCTTTCGCTTCATGAGTCCGTCGCAATTGCGAAGACATACATACAAAATGCGATTGAGACGGCCCCGCGATTAGGCTCGGGGTCCGGCCCGATCAATCACTTCGCGAGTTCGCGTATTACGGCCAGCGTCACCACACGCTAGCGTCAGAGCGGATGTAGTACTTCATCCGGTAAGGCGCTCATTGGCCGCCCATGATTCTCCGCTTATCGGCGGGCGGCAATTCATCGTAGAGCTCGGTGAAGACTGCATTGGTCCAGCCGAAGCCCGCCTCGTTTGTGGTGTAGCCAAAGTGAATCTGTGAGCTCACGTTCACGAGCGGATCGACAACATCGTACTTCTCCACGATGAAGCCCTGCCGCAAGTAGTTCTCGCGAACAGCGCGCAGAAATTCGAGCGAGATACGATTCGCATCGTCCGTATAACCGTATTTCCTTAGCCCGTCGGCCGCGATCATTTCCAGAGGCGCCCACCCGAACGGAGCGTCCCATTGATTGCCGCTGGCGTTCGTACTCGTCTCGAGACCGCCTTTCTTCTCAAACAGGCGAAGATTCTTCTCTACGTCCGCCGCCTGCTGCTTCGTGGCGAAACCGACCCACAGCGGATAGAAGGTCGTGAGGAATGGATATTTACGGATGCCTTTGGTCTGGAAATCGTAGTCGTAGTACAGCCCGTCTGTGTCTGACCACATCAGGTGATTGATTTTATCTGCGCGGGTCCGCGCTTTGTTGCGCCAGGCGCCAGATTCATTGCCGCGACCGAGTTCGTCGAGTATGTCGCCGATCTGCATCTCCATGAGGTACAGCAGAGAATTCAGGCAGACCGGGTCGTAATGAATGATGTCGAGATTGAACGGCCCAAAGCGGTCCGACGGATCGAAGCCCGACTCACGCATTGACCGGTCACCTTTATAGAAGAGCGGTGTCAAGCTGTTCGTGGCGCGATCGTAGAATTGACTTACGTCGTAATCGGTGACCGTATGGGTACGCAGATACTCGCGAACCAGATCGTAGTGCGTCAGACCCTGTGCATTCTTTTCGCCCGAAAGCACTTCCGGCGCGGGACCTTCCCCAAGATCGAAGTAGCGCGACAGGCCAGTACCCGTGAGATGCGGCGCTTCGGTGTAGAACGCGTAGTAACGCTCGATCCAGGGAAGTGCGTCGGCGAGCCAGCGCTTGTCTTTCGTGCGGTGATAGACGTTCAAAACCATTTCGGTCAGGAATGGCGGCTGGGAACGCGTGAGGTAATAAGTGCGGTTCGCATTCAGGACCTTGCCATAGTACTTGACCTCATAGAGGAAGTTATCTGCCATGTCGCGCGCAAGATCCAGCTTGCCATCGCGCAGCAATCCGACTTGGATGAAGTAACTGTCCCAGCCATACATCTCGTTAAAGCGGCCGCCTGGCACAACATATGCAAGCGGAAGGTACAACAGTCCTTGTTCCTTCACTTGCATTGTGTTTGTGGGCAGTTTAAGTAAAGCGAGCTTCTGGAATTCGGAGGGCGACATATCTCGCTGCAGCAGTGATGCCACTTGCTTCGAGTCAGCCGCGGCGGGAATATAGACGGCCCATTTGCCCTGAGCATCCGGTTTAAACTTCGGATCGACCGCCTCTTTCGCTAGATCCCGGTTGGAGCGCGTCAAGGTGGCCCAGGTCTGGTCTATGTAAGTAAGAATGGGAGTCGGCGCAACCTTAGCGGCCGCGGCCTGCCCCCATGCGACGATCACGCGGAGTGCAACAATTCCAAAAACACCGATCAGCACCCGGCGAGCTCTGAAATGCGACTTCATCCTGATGGGAAATTATCACAGCGCCACTAGCGCAGTTGATAAGCTCGTGCTGGATGAAGCGGATCCGGCTATTTACCGCCGTTGTTGGCGTTTTGGTGTGCAGTTGCGTGCTGGCTTCCCACTGGCCTAATGGCGCAGCAGGCGAATGAGAATCGACTGGGGAACTACTTTGAGATATCGATCAAGCGCCGCGTTCGCCTGAACGGGATCGTGTTCTGCGCGTCGCAACGCGGCAAGCGCCTGATAGGGCCGCGAGTCGAAAGGGTCCAGCGCAATGCCCTTCTCGAACGACCGCACCGCCAGTTCATTCCTATTTGCCGCTTGTTGGGCCACACCGAGATCCAGCCAATACTCGGCGCTATGCGGATTGAGCTCGGTACTCCGCGTGAAATAACGGATGGCCTCGCTGGACTTACTCTGCGCGAGTAGCATGTAACCAAGAGCGGCACATACCTCGGCATCTTGTTTGTAGGCGGGCAGCTTCGAAAGGATGTCAAAGGATTTTTGGAAGCTGCTCGGAGCGCCCTCCCGCGCTTCATGAAACAGCGCTAAACCCAGTGCGCGGTCCGCCAAGCCAGATTGCGCGGGATGCCAGGCCACCAATACTGGCGGCGCCACCGAGTGCGTGGTGTCACGCCCGGGCAATTGAATGCGGTGATCGGTAATTGCAGCGTGAAGAACATCGGACGCACTCGTACGCGGCATATGGCAGCTTATGCAGTGATCGTTTTGCTGGGGATGCTCCGAATTGAGGCTGCCTACTGAGTGGCACGTTCGGCAGACTTGATTCGTGTGCGCCTGAAACTTTGTGGGTTCGCCGTGCGGATCGTGACAGGAGCCGCACCAGAGCTTTCCACCACTCTTACCGACACACGCACTCCCGGCGAGCTGTTCCGCCTGGCTCACCGCACGCACGCGATCGGGCGAGTTGTAAACGAACGAGGTTTCGACAGCTTCCAGTTCTTCTCCGGCGCGGAAGTCAGACCATACTTTTCCGGGATTCAGGATGGTTGCAGCTCCTTCGAGATGGCACTGCTCGCAAACACTATCCCGAGCGCGCACCGGGAGCTTCGCCGGATTCACGATGCTGCCAGGAACAGGGCGGCGCAGGTGTTGTTCAGAAGGGCCGTGGCAGCGCTCGCAAGAGATCGGAGTGAGCTTCACTTCGCGGTCAGCAGCCGCTATCGACCCGGCATGGCAAAACAGGCAATTGGAATCGATCGGGCGGGAAAAGTCCAGGAGTGATTCCGTTTCATAACCGGGAGACACATTCCATTCCGAATGGGCCGTGTAAAAAGCGGCGGGAGACTGAACCTAGGTACCACCCACATCGATTCAGGCAACTATGCCCGACTGTTCCCGCACCAATGGCATAGGTAACCGGATACTCGGCGCTGAGCCCTCGTTCTTCGAGTCGATGATGCATTCTGCCGTCCCGCCATGAGACATTAATAACGGCGCCCGAACGCGCATGCGTGAAGCGTGCGGTCGGCTCGCCTGCAGGGGTGCGCAACTAGCGGCCCATCGGAGACTGCGCAAAGCTTGCTACCTCACGAGGATGGCACGCGGAACAGGGGTGATCTTCGCACCAACTGGATGCAGCCGCAAAAAGAATCCAGAACCCCGTCAGGAAGATTCGCACCAGCGCAGCCATTATATGCGCCGGAAAGCGGGCGGCTGGATCGCGAACTGTAGAATAGGAGAATTTGAAGCGTCTGACACGCCGATCCCTCATACGCTCTATCTGTGCGTCGGTCCCGGTATTTACCCTGGACCAACTGCTGCACGGAGCACCGAGCTTCGCCCGTTCAGTTCGTGAATGTCGCGAACCAGGCCGGGCTGCGGCATAAGACGATTTTTGGGGCCGAGCAGCGCAACAAGTACCTTCTGGAGACCACGGGCTGCGGCGTCGCCTTCATCGACTACGACAACGACGGCTGGCTCGATATTTTCTTCGTCAACGGAACACGTTTCGAAGCGAATTACACTCGCGGTTCTGAACCAATCAGCCGGCTGTACAAGAACAATCGTGACGGCACGTTCACCGACGTAACCCTCAAGGCCGGGTCTGGCGCGTACCGGATGGGGACAAGGCGTTTGCGCGGGCGATTACAACAACGACGGATTTGAGGATCTGTTCGTCACTTACTGGGGCGACTGCGCGCTCTACCGCAATAACGGAGACGGTACATTTACAGATGTCGCCGCAAAAGCCGGAGTAACAACTCGCACAACCAGCGGGCTGAAACGTTGGAATACCGGTTGTGCCTTTCTCGATTACGATCGCGACGGCCATCTCGATTTATATGTGGCGAATTACATCGACTTCGACCCGAAGACGGCGCCACTGCCGGAGAGCGGGCCGTGTCTTTATGAAGGGCTAACGGTGGCGTGCGGGCCGCCGGGCCTGCAAGGCGGAAACGACATTCTGTTCCAGAACAACGGAGACGGCACGTTTACAGATGTCTCGGAGCGAGCCGGTATCTCGAAGAAGCAGGGAACCTACGGCCTGGGTGTTCTTGTGGCCGACTTTGATGACGACGGGTGGCCCGACATTTATGTCGCGGACGATTCCGCCCCCTCGGCGCTGTTCCGTAACAATCACGACGGCACGTTCACCGATATCAGGATGGAGGCGGGCGTGGCGTTCGGAGCGGATGGTAAAACGCAGGCCGGCATGGGAGTCAGCGCGGCGGACATCGACGGCAGCGGGCGGCTTTCGATATTCAAGACGAATTTCGCCGGCGATACGTCCAGTCTTTACCGCAACACGGGCAATCTGAATTTCGAGGACATCACGTTTCAGTCTGGGCTTGGGCAGGAACACTCGCTTTCTCGGCTGGGGCGCGTGTTTTTCGACTACGACAACGATGGTCTCCCGGACATTCTTTGCTGCAACGGTCACGTCTACCCAGAAGTGCGCGATAAAGCAAGTGAGTCCGGATATCGCGAACGGAAGGTTCTGTATCACAACCTGGGGAACTGTAAGTTCGAGGACGTCTCGCTTGTGAGTGGCCCGGGGATTCTGGAGCAGGTGGCGGGCCGGGGTTGCGCGATAGGCGATTTCGACAACGACGGCGATCTGGATATCGTTGTGAACTGCGTGAACGACTATCCTCAACTACTGCGCTGTGACTCCACCTGAAGAATCACTGGCTCAAGGTGAAGCTGGTCGGTACCAAGTCGAACCGTTCCGGTATCGGAGCGCGTGTCATCTGCCGCCAGGAGGGCGGGCGCAGACGGATGAAGTGCGAAGCGGCGGAAGCTATCTTTCGCAGAGCGACCTGCGTGTTCACTTCGGCTTGGGCGATTCAAGTACTGTCGATCTGGAGATTCGGTGGCCTAGCGGACAGATCGACCGGTACAGCGCTGTTCCGGCAGGCCAGGTATTCGTCGCCAAAGAGAAGGCTTGATCGACTTACTGCTGAGCTTCCCGCATCCCCGGTACTTTCGAGAACTCCGCGCGCCCTTCTTCCGTTTTCCCTTCCGCGATCAGTGTCTGACCTAGCAAGTAAGTGGCGGAAGCATTCTTAGGATCTAATGACAGAGCTCGCCGCAAAACGCCTTCGGCGTTGGGCAGATTACCCGTCTTGAAATAGCACTTACCGAGAAGTATCAGCGGTCCGCTGAATTCCTGATTAAGCCAGACTGCGCGTTCCAGGTTGGCGATCGCAGGCGCCCATTGCTGCTGGCGTGCGTAGGCATCGCCCAACCGGTACCATGCCATGAAGAAATTCGGGATTCAGGTCCAGTTCTTGTTTAGCTCCCGCTCGGCGTCATCCAAACGTCCGCGGAAAATATCAATTTCGCCCACAATAAAGTGGCCCTCGGGAAGCTTTGGATCGATCGCAAGGGCCTTGTTCACCTCGGCAAGCGCTTCGGTCTCGTATTCTTTCTTAAGCATCATCTGACCCAGCGAGCAAGTGGGCCGGAGCCGATTGCCGGATCCAACTTGAACAGCCGGGCGAATGCTATTTCGGAGTTTTCTTCGTTCCCGGCCTGAAGATATGCGTAGCCCAGCATGTAATTGGCTTCGTTCACGTCCGGCAAGTTCTCCAACCAGGGAATCGACTTGGGCGCCTGGGAAAGCATAAAGTAGCTTTGGCCGATCAATAGCGCCGACTCGCGGTACTCTGGCGAGCCATGTTTTTCTGACCCGGCCGCTTCCTGCAGGATGCGGACGGCCTCTGCATATTGTTTGCTTTTGTACAGTTCCACCCCGTGCTTGTGGATGTCCGTCACGCCTACGGCTGTGGAAAAAAGAAGCAGCAAAAAGCTCCGGTACATAGCGAGAGTATACGCGGCCTGCGCGCCAACGATGCAATTGCAAACTGTGGAAAATTCAAGAGTTGACTCACTACCTGATCAGAACGTTTCGAAACAGTCCGCAGATGCATGAATAAGAGGCGGAGTACGTAAATTTCCCTAAACCGAACGGCCGATTTTTGGCGGAAATAAACTACGTCAAATCGACTAAACTGACCTCAGTTGTTGTAATTGGGCACCACAGAGGTTAGGTGGTCTGTGCCCAAACAGAGCCAAGGAGAGCAAATGCACAGTTCGTGTAAAGGGGTTTTCTCGATACTATGCTGCACCGCGCTGCTAGCTGTACTCTCGATTGGGCGGCTTCCTGCGCAACAAGTATTCGGCGGAATATACGGAACAATCACCGATCCAAGCGGATCTCCGGTTGCAAACGCAAAGGTAACCATCACTGACACCGCAAAAGGCACTACATTCGATGTAACAACCAATGGCTCAGGAATATATACAAAGAACCAATTAGTTCCTGATCCCTACACTGTGACGGTCCAAGCGACGGGATTCAGAAGGTCGTCTCAAATCAGATTACGGTGCAGATCGATCAGAATTCCCGGTTTCGATGCTGCCCTTCAGGTGGGTAGCATCGAGCAGCAGGTAGAGGTAACCGCGGCAGCGCCGCTGCTCCAGACGGACAGGGCGGACGTGGCGCAAACTTTAGTGCGCAGCAGATCAGCCAGCTTACCGAGCATCGGACGCAATCTCCAGTCATTCGAGCTGCTGAATCCGGGGACCACCAAGATGCCGTGGCAGCACGCATCTGACGAAGATCCGCAGGGCAGCGTCCAGACGGTAGTAAACGGCCAATTATTCAGCGCCACGGGGTACGAACTCGACGGCACCACGAACCAGGATCCGATCCTCGGAATAATCGTCGTGAACCCGACATTCGATTCCGTCAACGAAGTCAAGCAGGCAAATCAGGACTTCGACGCGGAATTCGAGTACACGGGCGGCGGTTTGCTGACTTACTCCACCAAGTCAGGCTCAAACGCATTCCATGGCGATGCGTTCGAGTATCTTAGGGGTGAACACGCCGGGTTTCAGCGATTACGGAAGGAATCCGTTCTCGGAGCCGATTGGAGCTCCGACGCAACACTATAGCCAGTTCGGCGGTTCCATTGGCGGTCGGCTCATCAAGGACAAGTTGTTCTTTTTCGGTGATGCGCAGTTGACGCGCAACCATCAAGGCGGTTCCGTGTTGACGTCCGTACCGACCGCAGCCGAGCGAGGCATCGGAGTTACTGGCGGTGTGAGTTTGGCGGAATGGCTGCAGGGGTCCGGCGGGTCTGCGTATCAGATCTACGACCCAACGACTGGCGATCCAACGACTGGGCAAGGACGCACTCCGTTCGCCAATAACTTCATTCCGACGAGCAAGCTCAGCCCCCAGGCGATGGCCTTGCTAAATTACTTCCCACTCCCGAACACGGGCGTTTCTGGATCGCCATATATCAACAATTACGCTGCGACTGGTGTTATCTCGATCATTGGGAACCAATGGAACACACGATGGGACTACTACGGCAGTGAGAAAGACAGCTTCTTTGGACGTTACAGTTATGCAGATTACGGCCAGCAGGCGCCTGGAGCGTTTGGGTTGGAAGCTGGGGGTCCCAACCTGGTTGGCGGAGCTACCCGGTACGCCGGAAATTCAACCGCGCTAAATCAAAGCCTTGCCCTCGGATGGACCCATACCACCAGCCCGACGGTGATCAACGAAGTACGCTTCGGCTATATGCGGTACCACGTGAATGCGGTACCAAACGGCTATGGCACAACTCCCGCGACGGCTGCCGGTATTCCTGGATTGAACTTGAATCCGACTACATCCGGTATGCCTAACTTCTTTATCGATCAACCGCAGGGCAATCAGGGCTTTATCGACCTGGGTTATGGGCTTAATATCAACGGCTGCAATTGCCCGCTGACGGAGACAGAGTCGCAGTACCAGTGGATCGACAACCTTACGAAGATCGCAGGAAATCATACATTCAAGTTCGGGGCGGACGTCCGATATGCGTTGAACCTGCGCGTACCGAGCGATGCGCACCGCGCCGGCATCCTTGAGTTTCAACCGGAGATGACGGGCGACGTGCCGACAGGGGGAACGAATCCGGTCGGCGGTTTAGGCCTTGCCTCGTTCCTACTCGGAGATGTTAGCCATTTCGAGCGCTATTACAGCACGAGTACGAATGCACAAGAACGTCAGCGCCGCTGGTTCTTCTATGGCCAGGATGAGTGGCACGTTACCCACAAACTGACCTTCACATACGGCTTGCGCTGGGAACTCATCTTCCCCGAGAGCGTAAACATTCCCGGCAACGGCGCCATGCCGAATCTCAGCACAGGCCAGATGTACGTCTACGGAGTGGATCAGAATTCCGCGAGCGGATATGAGCGGATGAACTACCACAACTTCGCTCCGCGCGCGGCGATCGCATATCAGGTCACGCCGAAGACGGTGGTCAGGGCCGGCTACGGGTGGTCGTATAACCTCGGGACCTTCGGCTCAACCTTCGGGCATGTCGTTACACAAAACCCGCCGGTGCTGGTTGACCAACAACTCAATTCGCCAAACAACTACACGGATGTCTTTACCCTGGCGCAGGGTCCGCCGGCTCCCGAATCTACCCACCGTGAGTTCAACCGGGTTCTTTACAATCCCCGACGGTATCTCTGTAAAGGTCCGGACGGCCGAACTCACGCTGCCAGTCGTGTACCAATACAACGCAACCGTTCAGCAGCAGGTCACGAACAAAGTTGCCATCTCCGCTTCATATGTAGGCAACCAGACCCGCCACGGATTCCTTGGACCTTCGAGCAATAGCTTCAACATCAACGAACCGTTCTTTGTACCTGGCCAGACCAACATCAACCTGGAGAGACCGTATTACGCCGCCTATGGGTGGACACAAGGAATCACCTACTACTGTAACTGCGCCAACGCGAGATATAACTCCTTCCAGGCGATCTTCAATGTGAACGCGGCTGCCGGGTACACTCTACAGGGCAATTACACATACCAGAGTGCACAGGCAGATAGCGGCACATCGACATACGACCAAGCCTATTATTTCCTGTACGATCGTCGTGCCGGGTGGGGCAATATCGATTTCATGAACCACCAGCAATGGACGTTTGCGCAGAACTATGACATTCCGTTCGGACACGGCCGCAAGTTTGGCAGTAGTACTAACAAGTTGGTCGATTGGGTCCTAGGCGGGTGGAATATTAGCGGGATTACGACTTACTACAGCGGCATTCCGTTCTCGCCCACTCTGAACTCCTACACAGGACAGCCGAACGTCGGTCCCAATAACCGGCCGAGCATAGGGTCGGGCAGCCCATATGGCGGCCTTACGCAAAACAGGGATCACTGGTTTGTTGCCGATCCCAATCTGACCGGGCCGTTTGCAGCGCCGGGTGCAAACACGTTCGGAAACTATCCGATCAATACGTTGATCGGCCCGCATTTCATTAACCAGGATCTCTCGATTCAGAAACAATTCAGCCTTACCGAGAGAATTAAATTTACGTTACGCGCTGACTCGACGAACTCGTTCAATCACACAAACCTCGGCCTGCCGGATCAGAATGTGCAGAGTCCTACCGCGGGTGTAATTACCTCCACAGCGTTCGGAAATGGTTACCAGATGCGACGGATGCAGTACTCCGGCTCGTTTAGCTGGTAGCGTAAGCCTGAAATCGACTGAGTTGCCGGCGGATTGCACAGATCCGCCGGCTTTTTTATCGTGAGGTGGGGATTGGCTTCGAACCAACCACCTGGCCCATTCTGGATTCAAGAGAGTTCGACAAGTTAGCTTCGCGTTCTTTCTTCAGCCGCGCACCAGCAGCGAACATCTTTTCACTCTCTTCTTTGTTTCCCTGCATGCGAAGAATTTGTCCCAACATGTTGTAAGGGCCCGGCACGTCGGGTTGCAAGCGTATGGCCTCCTGCAACTCCGATTTCGCTTCGTCAAGCGCTCCCGTTTGCTTCAACGCAATTCCCAACATATAGTGCGCCTCAGCGTATTTGGGACGAATGGCGAGAGCGGCCCGCATCTGGGCGATCGTGTTCGTGAAGTCACCGATCTGCCAGTCCGTGATGCCAAGCGTGTAGTGCGCTTCGGCCATCGTAGGATCCAGGCGTGCCGCTTCAGCGAACTCTTTCTGAGCGGCCTCGATTTGGTCGAGTTGCTTCAACGCAAGCCCCAGATCGTAATGAGCTCCGGGCAGGTTGGGATCAGTCGCGAGGGCAGTCCGATATTCTGTCGCGGCCTGGTCGAAGTCTCCCCGGACAAGGTGAGCGTACCCGAGATTCATGTGGGCCGTGACGTCGTGAGGATCACGTTTGAGGATGGCTTGAAATTCAGCAATGCCTTTATCAGACTGCCTGGTCTCCACCAGGGCGAGGCCATAGTGATTCCGGATCGCATCGTCACTCGGCTTGATCGCGACGGCTTTGAAAAAGGCGTCTACAGCAGCATTCAAATCGCCGCTGCCCGACAGCGCGCGACCCAGTTCATCCCACGCAGAGGCATTGCCGGGCTGCAGTTCGACAGCTCGCTTCAACTCTGGAATCGCCGCATCATTGCGGCCTACCTGACGATAGGCGCCGCCGAGTCTGAACCGATACTCCGCGTTATCTGGCGAGAGGCGAACCGCTTCCTCCATCTCGCGTATGCCGGCATCGGCATCGCCTGCGATCCAGTGAGCAATGCCCAGGTGAAAATGGGCAAGTGCGTAGTTAGCATTTTGTGCGATGGCTTTTTCAAACAGCGGTATTGCATCCTCCCGCCGCCCGATGACGGCCATGAGGAAGCCGATGCGGTCGTTGACTTCGGCCGAGGAAGACGGCGCTTTGGCGGCTTCGGAAAGCAGCTCTGACGCTTGCGCCTTCTGGCCTGCACGAATCAGGGCCTCAGCCTTTGCTGCCATTTGAGAAGGCGATTGCGTCTGCGCAAAGCTGATGGAGCCGCAAAGAATCAGCCCAGCGAGTTTGGCGCGCAAATGCCGTCGCATGTTTCCATTGTGCGCTGGCGGCGGTGGAGTTGCTCATCGGGCGGAGTCCGTCTCAAACCGGTGGATGACGACCGCTATGCTGGATCCACATTGCACCACTATGTCCCAAGTGACGAACTGCGGCAGTTTCGATTGCTCGGCGGCCGGGCTTTCGACAAGATCAGCGTTGACGCCATCGACCCCAGGATCTCGGCCATAGGAGAGTGAAGCTATACCGCAATTCTGAGCCTTTATATGTTTCGATTGCGGAGTCATACCGGACCTCAACGAGGGTGCCGCACTTACAGCAGGTGATCTCCTCGATAGGCCCTCTAGGCTGTCTGCTCGAGAACCAGAAAAAACGGTTGGCATCCTTGCATGCTGGGCATCGCGGATACAACATCGGACGCCACCGCAGGCGGTTATACAGAAAAGAACTGACCACAAGGTATGGGAACGGCGCCAATCCCCAGCTGACGACCTCCACAAGGATCGAGCTTCGTACGCCCACACGTATCATCACAATGGAGGTCAGACTAGCCCCAAACGCTACCAAGAAGATTGCGATCAGCAGATCGCAGAGTGAAAGCCGCATGAACGCACAAGGATATAGACGGGCACCGATACTCAGCCGTTGGTACGAATGCGTCCCGGCTTCGTCCGCGGGCTCGTCGGAAAACGGCAAAACGGAGGCAGAAGCGAACGCAATTCTCGCCGCCGGCTTACTTCACATACCAAGGCACGTTCAATACAGAGATCCGGTTCGTCCCTCTCATCAAAAGGCTGGTCTTGATCAAAGCGGGGCGCTGCGAATGAAGGAAATAGTTGTACCAGCGCCGCTCCACTAGCTCGGGTACGATCGCAACGATCCGGCGGTCCGGATTCTGTTTTTCGGTCGCCAGCACATAATCCACAATCGGCGCGATCACGAATCGGTACGGCGAGTCAATAATCGTCAACTGTGGGGCGCCTCGCTGCGCTGCTTCCGCCGGTTCCACTACATTCTGGTGCCAGTGTTTTTCAAAGTCGTCGTGGTCCTCACCCTCCGCTGCGATATAGATCGCGCGAACATCGTTCGAAATTGAGAACGCCAATTTGAAGGCAGCCTTCGACAGTGCGCCCCAGCGAACCATCGGCAGCACAACAACAGGTTCCGGGTTGTTCGTCAGATCCAGCGGACCTGGACTGGCAAGCGTTTGAGCGATCTTGTCATAGTGGAGCCGAACGCTGTACATCAGCAGCAGAAGCAGCGGAATCGCCACGACAGTGATCCAGGCGCCGTTCGCGAACTTGGCCACGATCACGACCAGCACCGTGATGCCCGTGGCAAACGCTCCCAACCCGTTCACAAACATGTTGGCCTTTGCGCGCCCTTTTCCTGTGCGCCGCCAATGCGCGACCATGCCCGCCTGCGAAAGCGTGAACGCGAGAAATGCGCCTACCGCGTATAGCGGAATCAGCCGGTCCGTCACCCCGCCAAAAGCGCCCAGCAGCGCCCCAGTAACCACCGCCAGCACTACGATGCCTTGCGAATAGACCAGCCTCCGCCCGCGATTCGCCATCGACAGCGGAAGGAAGCGGTCCTCCGCCAAAACCCGGCAAACGCGCGGGAAGTCGGCGAACGCCGTGTTCGCCGAGAAGATCAGGACCAGGAGCACAGAGAAGATTGCGACATAGTAAAACCAGCCTCGCCCGGTCACGGCAAGGAAAATCATCGACAGTACGCTTTGGTAATTTGCGCTGGATGGATCCGTCGCCGCGATGTGGTACTGCCGTGAGAGAACCGCAATTCCGCCGAGCATGATCACCAGGCATCCAATAATGATCCCGAGGGTCAGCCGCGCTGTATTCGCCCTCGGTTCGTTGAATGCGCGTACGCCATTGCTGACCGCCTCCACTCCCGTGAGCGCGGTACACCCACTCGAAAATGCTTTGAGAATCAACCACAGGCTCACGGCTTCTAACGCCTTCGGTGGCGCGGGAGGCGCGATCACGGGAATAGGATGACCACCAGCCGCCACAGATTTCAGGCAGCCCCACACAATCGCCGTGAACATGCTCGCGATGAATAGATAGGTCGGCACCATAAAAACCCCGCCGGTTTCGCTCATCCCGCGCAGATTCACCAGCGTGATGATGGCGAGCGCCGCCAGGCAAAGCGGCAGTATCTGCGAATGTAGCGACGGCACAGCCGAAACCAAGGCGCCGATTCCCGCGGAGATGCCAACTGCCGCGGTCAGGACGTAATCGATCATCAGCGCCGCTGCCGCGAGCAAGCCTGGAAAGGTACCCAAATTCTCGTGCGCGACTGTGTAGGAGCCGCCGCCGCCCGGATATGCTGCAATTGTCTGCCGGTACGAGAAGAACACGATCAAAAGCAGGGTGATGATGGCCCCAGCTGATCGGCACAATGTAGTGAACGCCTGCGAGTCCCAGCGGAATCAGCAGGGTCAGCGCCGCTTCGGGTCCATACGCTGCCGAACTGAGGGCATCCAGTCCAAAGATCGGAATGCCCTTCGCCACACCGATCTGCTCGGCGCGCTCATCGGAGGTAGCGATCGGGCGCCCTATCAGGAAATCGAGAATCGACAAATCAACTCCTTCAGTCGGGATGGTGAGGCTACGCGTTAGCCGCCTCCCATAGTCTTACATCTGCAAGAGGGGCTGCGACTCGGTTATGATCGAGCGAATGGAAACCGATACGGCTGTATCCAGGAGATCGCTTTTGCTTCTGGGCGGCGCATTGCTTGCGTCCCCACTGCTGGCCGAAGGCAGTTTGCACTTTTCGGCCAAGACCCTGGATGGCGAGAAGGTCACATCGGACTCGCTGAAGGGCAAGGTTGTTCTCATCGAGTTTTGGGCGACTTGGTGCCCATACTGCAAACGTGAGCAGCCGGTCGTTGACCAGCTGAGCCAGGAGTTTAATAAGGACGGACTGGTCGTCCTCGCGGTCGATATGGGCGAGCCAAAACGCAAGGTGAAGAAGTTTCTCGAAGACAATCCGCGCGCCGTCAAAATTGTGCTCGCCGATGACACCACGCTCGCCGCAATCTGCGATGCCACGTCGTATCCGCTATACGTCGTTCTCAATCGCGACGGCGAGATCGCCGGCCGTCAACAAGGCGCTGCTGGCGAGTCCGCGTTGCGCCGCTTATTGCGCCGCGCCGGAATGGGCGAGGAATCCTGAGACTCATCAAGACTGGGATAATTGTAGGTTGAGCGGCAGCACCCGCAGCCTCCAACCCGGCCTTTACGCGCACGCATCGGGCGCGCTCTGGATCGATTCGTCCCGCACGCTGGTGATCGCGGACCTGCACCTCGGGTACGGTTGGGCCCAGCGGCGGAAAGGCGAGTTGGGGCCATTGGCAGATGAGCTCACCGTAGAAAAACTCAAGACGGTGTGCAGTCATTTCGGTCCGCAGCGTGTTGTGTTTCTCGGAGACGTGGTGCATGCGCCCCGGCCGTGTCCGGAAGAACGCACGTACATTGAAACGGTGCTGAATGGCCTGTCTGCGGACCTGGAACTCGTCTCCGTGCAAGGTAACCACGACCGCGCCTTCGCGCGAGAGTTCCACACCCTGCCAGTGCAAGTCGTACGCGAGTGGCGCGATAGCGGCCTTGCGGCTGTACACGGCGATAAGCCTCCGGCCGTGGCTGAAGCGAACGGGATTTTGTTGCTCGGACACCTGCATCCATCCATGCCAGTGAAAGACGTTGCCGGAGCCGGACGCAGACTGCCGCTGTTTCTCGCGGGCACTTCTGCGATTCTGCTGCCCGCTTTCTCGCCGTTCGCCTTGGGTTACAACCTGCTCGAAGGTCTGCCGCAGGAATTTGCGCGTCTTATGGGCGAAGGACCCGTTCTCGGTTTCATCGCCAGCGGAACGCGTGTAGTGCCGATCGGCCCATTCGAAGAAGCGATCCGGCGCATGTATCAGGCTGACGTCAGCGCTCCGGAGGTTTTCCGGCGCGAAGTATATCGCGGGAAATGCCGAACTCAGTGAGCTTTCAGATGCGGCCGAAACGGTATCTGACGCTCACGCTGGCATAGGAAGGAAGCCGAACCCCGACCACCTCGGAGACCGCGTTTTCTGGTACAGGCAGCGGGCTGACGTCCCCCGGTTTGTAATTCGTCGCAAACGCCTCCGTTGTCTGACCGGTGTATCCCGTCGCGATCATCATATTTAACCCGACGCTGAATCGGTCCTCTCTGAACGAGCGCGCTAACGAGAGTCGAAATTCCCGGTTCGGTACGCCGATGCAATAGGAACTCAAATCCGTAGCCGCCTCATTGCACCCGGTCCCCAAGACCTTCTGCGCTACGTACTCGAATTCGCCTTTCGCGCGTAGCTGAAACGGAAGCCGGTCGTACGTCCATGAGAAGTCCCCAATCAGCCGCGGAGCCTCCGGCGTAACCTGCCCCGAAACGAGATCCCGCGCATCGGCCTGTTCGTACGTAGCCTGCAGAGATCCAAATCGAAAGCTCTGTCGCAGGGTAACGGCCAAATAGTTTATGCGGCCCGGTCCCAGATCGAACCGCAGTCCGGTATCCGGATCGATTTTCCCGTATTCGGCGCTCTGCGTCTCATGTCCAAACGTAAGCTTCAGATCGGTGCTGCGCAGTTCTTTGCTCAAAACCAGTTGATACGATCGCGCAGTCTCTACCGGATCAGCCGCGCCAACAGAGCCCGCAAGGGAGCTCGTCCGAGGATCTTCCGTAAAGAACGACTTCCCGAAACTGAACGCCACTTGCGGAGCCCACCAGGACTGTTTTGGCAGGAATGTCAGCGTCGCCTTGGGCGAATTCAGTCCGACGAGCCGGTTCCGTGAATTCGCAGGATTCAGAAGGTCCTGGTCGCTTACAAGAATTTCGTCGCGCCGCCAGCCCAGATAATATCGGAAATACCGGCTCAGTGACCCTTCGCCAGCAACATACGGCGACAACGGGCTAATCGTCACGTTATTCGAATCCACGGCAAGGAACGGCCCGTAATACGCAGGGTTCGCCTCGTCAAAGAAGCCGTAATGATCCAGATTGTCCCGTCGCGGAGCTTCCCGTTCGTAATCGGTTCCAGCCAGAAAAGTGAATCCTCTGAAGAACTGTTTCTTATAAGCCGCGCTGCCTCCGGTCACTGTGCGAAATTCACTCTGGCGAATCAATCCGTCTCCAAAATCTGAATAGAGCGACAGGTTGTAAGTCCGGAAGAACGCCGACAGTTGCAGTTGCTGGCCATCGCCCAAGTCCCAAACGTCATTCACGGCAGCCAGCGATGTGTGTGTCTGGTCCTTCTGTCTCGGGTCAATCGTGTCGGGATATTGTTGCCAGCCGTTTGCGGCATCGACTGAATTAAAGCCGTGGATCGGGCTCAACCCGGCAACATACGAGAAGCCGTAATAACCGATCCCGAACACCGTCAGCGTGTTCCGGCCCAAATGAAAGACATCTCCGGCATTCAGTTTGATCTGCTTCCGGTGTTCCGGCCGGTCCAAATATCCATTCCCAAACGACCCCTCGGTGGCCATCCATCCATGCTGTGAGAAATTCGCTCCGGCAGTACCGGAGAGATCGTGCTGGTCACCCGTAAGGCTGACAAAAGGCTCCAAACGGGAACGCAAGCCGTAGGTCGTAGCCAGATTCAGTGCGTGGTTACCCTCGCGGACGTTGAACGCGCCGCCGTCCACCTGCACGCTTTCGATCACATCCGCGATGTAGATGTTCGGGTCTGCGTACCCGTTCCCGTGGGCATTGGCCGACAAATTGTTCGGGACCAGATAGCTTCCGACCTGCAGGAATTGCGCGATCGGCTCGCCGTGATCTCCCGCAACGCCGGGCGCGAAATATTGCGGCGCCTTGATGCCGCTCGATGCCGTTTCAATCGGATAGCCAGGAATCGAAATAGGAGCTCCGGGACGCCCCGGATTCGCATCCAGCAAATCTTCCCGGGCAAACACCTTCTCCGCCGGGTCCGGCGACTCGACATCGATCTGGTTCACATCGGCAGTTACACTGACACTTTCGGCACGTCGCGTAATCTGCGTCAGTTGCAAACGAATGCGGCTCGGCTCCGATCCGGAAACATGCACCCATTGGGTGACCGGAGCGAACCCTGGAGCCTTGGCCGTGATTTCGTAATCTGTATCGGAAACGCCGCGAAAAGTGAACTCGCCGGCGTGGTCCGTTTTGCAATTGAACGCCCCCTGTGAGGGCGACCTCACATCGACCGTAGCGGCCGCGATCGGCTGGCCTTGTGGATCCAACACGGCGCCGGAGATATCACTGCAAAGAGCCGGTCCCACCTCGATGAGGACGAGCAGGGCAGTTGCGGCGATAAATCGCCCACTATGCGTGAGGAAATCCATCCTGATCGTCGTCGCTCCACGGCACCCGGACACAAACAGTTTACGTATCGCAGCGCCGTCGCGGATTGCGCGTTCAGTAAATCGGAAACAAGATGGTATTCCCCGTCCGCTGGTTATGGCTGGGGCGACCGCACATCGAGTCACTCCTTATCAGGGAAATGGCCTCGAATCTGCCATCGGTTTACACGTCCAGGTTGCGCACGTCCAGCGCATTTTCTTCGATGAACTTGCGGCGGCTTTCCACGTCTTCGCC
Source organism: uncultured Acidobacteriaceae bacterium (assembly GCA_963795905.1). Taxonomy (GTDB): domain Bacteria; phylum Acidobacteriota; class Terriglobia; order Bryobacterales; family Bryobacteraceae; genus Bog-105. Next base: position 113,298 of record CAWCJG010000015.1, read on the forward strand.
CATCAGAGTCGAGAAGATTGGCTCGCTCTGCGCGTAGTCCTTCAGGTCTACCTGCAGCAGCGTCCGCTTCTCAGCATTCATGGTGGTTTCCCAGAGCTGATCCGCGTTCATCTCGCCGAGACCTTTATAACGCTGGACGTTGATTTCGCGCTGCCCTTCCTCCTTCACCGCATTCAGTAAGTCGCGCCAGTTCGCGCGCGCTTCCCGCTGCGTGTCTCGAATCGTCGTGAACGGCGGATGATTTAAGCGGGCAACCTGCTTCACAAGCGAGCGCAGTTTGCGGTACTCGGGCATGGAGAGGAACTCGGTATTAATGTAGCGAGTTGCATTCGTCAAATCGTGGTAGGCGATCATCCACGCCGAATGCTCTTCCTCCTGCTCCACTGTGGCCTGTACCTTAGCATCCGTTAGGAGCTTCGCAATGTGCCGCACGTTCTCTTCATTCTGCAGGTCGGTCTTGCTATCGATCGGCAGCGATACGTCCGACAGAACCTCAATGACCTTATCATGCCGCATACGGCGTTCCAGCCGTTTCCAGAATTGATCGAGCTCGTCGAGGAGCGAAAGGAAGTTACGCAGTTCCACGCCTTCGACGACCGTCGGCGCCGACCCGTCCCCGGCGAATTCCAGCTTCACGTTTTCCGTCGCGCGGCGGAGAATCTCCTTCGTAAATTCCTTCTCGTCCTTGATGTACTTCTCGCTCTTGCCGCGCTTGATGCGGAACAGCGGCGGCTGGGCTACGAATACTTTCCCGCGCGTGATCAGCTCCTGCATGTGGCGGAAGAAGAATGTCAGCAGCAGCGTGCGGATATGCGAGCCATCGACGTCCGCGTCCGTCATGATGATGATCTTGCCGTAGCGCAGCTTCGAAATGTCGAAATCCTCGCCTTTGCCGATACCCGTGCCGATGGCGGTGATCATGGCGCGAATTTCTTCGTGCGACAGCATCTTGTCGTAACGCGCTTTTTCGACGTTCAGGATCTTGCCCTTGAGAGGCAGAATCGCCTGATAGCGGCGGTCGCGGCCTGATTTAGCCGTACCGCCGGCCGATTCGCCCTCGACCAGAAACAGTTCGCAGCGATCGGGATCCCGCTCCTGGCAGTCCGCGAGCTTACCCGGCAGACCACCCGAATCGAGTGCGCCCTTGCGCCGCGTGAGGTCTCGCGCTTTTCGCGCAGCCTCGCGCGCCTTTGCCGCTTCCACTGCCTTACTGATGATCCGCTTGGCAATCGACGGATTCTTGTCGAAGTATTCGCCCAGCTTCTCGTTTACGAGCTGGACGACATATCCCTGAATGTCGGAGTTGAGTTTGCCCTTTGTCTGGCCTTCAAACTGCGGTTGTGGCAGCTTCACGCTGACTACCGCCGTCAGACCCTCACGTACGTCGTCGCCCGTGAGATTGTCTTTCGCGTCCTTGATCAGACCCGTTGCATTCGCGGCGGCATTGATGGTTCTCGTTAGCGCGCTGCGGAAGCCGCTGAGGTGACTTCCGCCATCCACGGTGTTGATGTTATTGGCGAAGCTGAAAACCGTCTCCGAGTAGCTGTCGTTGTACTGTAGCGCGATCTCGGCAGTCAGTTTGCCGCCGTTCGGAAGGTCACGCTCGGCTTCAATGTAGATCGGCTTATCGTGCAGAGCCTGCTTGCCTCGGTTCAAGTGCTGGATGAACTCGGAAATGCCGCCTGCATACAGAAACTCTTCCGACCGAATCTCGTCGCCCCGCTCATCGGTCAGCACGATCTTCAAACCCTTGTTCAGAAAGGCCAACTGCCGCAGCCGTTGGGCGAGCGTATCGAAATTGAAGACCGTCGCCACCATGATGGACGAATCCGGCTTGAACGTGATCTTCGTCCCGCGCTTGTTCGATTTCCCGGTTGGCCCCAGTTTCCCCTTCGGAACGCCGCGCTCATAGTCCTGCTCCCAGGTCGTCTTCTCGCGCCAGATCTCCAGGTGCAGCGTCTCTGAAAGCGCATTTACGCAACTCACGCCAACGCCGTGCAGACCGCCCGAAACTTTGTACGTATTGGAATCGAACTTGCCGCCCGCGTGCAGCTTGGTCATAACGACCTGCGCCGCCGACACGCCTTCCTCTTCGTGAATGTCGACCGGAATGCCGCGCCCGTTATCGACCACAGTGATGGAGTTGTCGATATGAATGGTTACGGCGATGTCAGTGCAGTAGCCGGCGAGCGCCTCGTCCACTGAGTTGTCGACCACCTCATAGACGAGGTGATGCAAACCCATCTCGCCGGTCGAGCCGATGTACATTGCAGGGCGCAGGCGAACCGCCTCGAGCCCTTCCAGCACCTTGATGCTAGTCGAATCGTAATTATCGTTATGAGACACGGAAGCCATATTTCTAAAGCGCGGCGCCAGAGCGGCGTCGCGGAATCTCTCTTTCACCGGATGGCGGGAAGCCTCCTGGTTTTGCCACGCACGGAATCAGCGCGGCGGGTCAGATGCGCATCGGCATCACAACGTAGCGGTAGACGCTGTCGGCCGGGCCGTTATGCGGCCGCAGTTCGCCGGCGCTGTTGGCGTCCTTGAAATAGAACTCAACTTCTTCCTGATCGACCGCGCGCAGGAATTCGATCAGATACAGCGCGTTAAATCCAATCTCGACATCTTCTCCGCTGTAATCGACCGGAATCGATTCCTCACTTTCGCCCGTATCCGATAACGACGAATGCACGCGTAGCTCGCCGGAGCCAACTTTCATGCGAATCGAGCGGGACCGTTCATCGGCAAACTGCGCCACACGCTCAATCGCGCTCTTTAGCTCTTCCCGCTGGAGCACAATTCGATGCGGATGTTCTTTGGGCAGAACTCGCTCGAAATCGGGGAAGTTGCCGGTCAATTTCCGGCTCAGCAACAGGCGCTTGTCGATCTGAAAAAACAGATGATTGTCGTTGCCCGAGAACTGGACCTTCTTCGCCGGATCGTCATTGGCCAGCTTTTGAATCTCCGCCATGGCCTTTTTTGGCAGCAGCGCCCGGAAGGGAGACGTCAAACCCTCAAGCGGAATTCGCTTCTCCACCATCGCCAGACGATGCCCATCGGTCGCCACCATCACCAGGCCGTTCTCCCGCAGGATCAGCAGCGCTCCGTTCAGCGTGAAGCGCGATTCCTCCGACGAGATCGCAAAAATCGTATGCGAAATCATCTGGGAGAGGATGCTCACCGGAACTTCGGCGAGCACTTCCGGCATCAGTGGCAGTTCCGGAAAACTCTCGCGCGACATGCCCGCTATCCGGGTGCGCGACCGGCCGCACACAAAGCTCGCCCACTGGTTGTCGCCCAGCTTCACCTGCACATCGGCATCAGGAAGCAGCCGCACATAATCGAGCAGCTTGCGCGCCGGGATCGTTCCCGCGCCTTCCTTCTTCACCCGTGCCGGGCAAGCACACCGAATGCCCAGTTCCAGGTCCGTAGCGGTCAACCACACCTGGTCGGTCTCACCGTCAGTCTCCACCAGGATGTTGGACAGGATGGGAATGGTGGTCTTTTTCTCCACTACCCCCTGCGTTAGCCCGAGTTCGCGTACCAGATCCGACTTGCTTACCGAAAATTCCATACAAGTTTTGGTGAGAGCTCCTTGCTCCGCTTTCTACTACTGTTCTTAGGTCCTTATCTAGATAGCTAAGAAACCGTATTACTCGGGGCTGTGGATTTGTGGATTTCTTCCTAAATTATAGCAAAAAAATAGGCTTCCGTCTTTTCGAGCCTGTGGAGGACACGCCTGCTGAACCTGCAAAACACCGCCCTGCCCCTGAAAATTCGACAGCCTTCCACATCCCGTCCCAGACCTGCCTGTGGAAAATTTCCATAACCCTAACGCAGCGAGTCGATTAGCGAGTGGATAAGGTTGTTCAAATCCTCATCACGCTGCCGCAAGTCCTCGATCTTCTGTACTGAATGGAGCACCGTCGTGTGGTGTTTTCCACCGAAGTAGCGCCCGATCTCGGGCAGCGAGGCCTGCGTCAGCTCCTTCAACGAGGTACATCGCGATCTGGCGGGGATAGGCAATCTGGCGGGTGTTGCTCTTCTGCTTCAACTGCGCCGGCGTCAGCTCAAACCGGTCCGACACGCCCTTGATGATGGCGTCCACGGAAATCCGCTTCTCCTGCCCGTTGCTCAGGTGCCTGAGCGTCTGGTGCGCCATCGGCAAGCTGATCGCCTGCCCAGTCACCGAAGCCACCGCCATCAGCCGCACGAGCGCGCCTTCCAGCTCACGCACGTTCGATTTACTCTTGGTCGCCAGGTAGATACGAACATCTTCCGGCAGCGATATGCCTTCCGACTCCGCCTTCTTATCCAGGATCGCCATCTTGGTTTCGAGATCCGGCGGCTGGATGTCGACGATCAGTCCCCACTCGAAGCGGGAACGAAGCCGTTCCACCAAACCGGGAAGCTGCGCCGGAGCCGAATCGCTCGTTATGACGATCTGTTTCCGGTGATCGTACAGCTCGTTGAACGTATGGAAGAACTCTTCCTGGGTTCGTTCCTTTCCGGTCAGCACGTGAATGTCGTCGATCAGCAGCACATCCGCCGACCGGTAATGGCGCTGGAACAGTGACATGCGGTCGAGCTTGATGGAATTGACCATCTCGTTTACGAAACGCTCGGTCGACGTGTAAACCACGTTCAGCCCCGGCGAATGCTGTAGCAGATAGCTGCCGATCGCGTGAATCAGGTGGGTCTTTCCGATGCCCACGCCGCCATAGATGAATAGCGGGTTGTAGCTGCGCGAAGGCATGGTTGCAACCGCTCTCGCCGCCGCATGCGCCAGTTGATTGGACGAACCCACCACGTAGCTGTCGAACGTCAGCCGCGGGTTCAGCCAACTCGAGGATGCTTCGAACACCGGCTCCACTACAATCCGGTTCCGGATGCCCCCGTTGTGCTCCCCATTCGTCCTTACGGCCGGGGCGGCGAAAGCGACTGCCGCCGCGGCGCTGCTCGGGTCTCCGATCGTGTACAGAATCCGGCGGACCGGCACGCTCAATTCGTCCGCCGCCGCCCGAATATGTGCCGCGTATTCCTGCCGTATCCAGGTCTCGGTCGTTTCGTCGGGAACGCGAATCGTCAGCTCTCCATCATGGAATCCCGCCAGCGTTGTCCGCGATATCCAGTTCTGGTAAGCTCCCGGACTGATCCGCTTCGCCAGCGCTGTTTTTATTTGTTCCCACGTGTCTGCCAAGCGAGCCCACTCCTCTACCGCGCTCATGCCCACCCTCGCCCTCCGCGTTGGTGTTTGCAAAAACAAAACGGCAATGGAATTCCACACAGTTTTCCACCGCTGTGGAAAAGTCGGGAACTCAAAAGTCTGTCAGTGTGTTTGCCGCCTTGGAGGCAGCTTGATTACTGAGCTGAGGAACCGTCTCTTGTCTTTTTTGGCAAGCCCAGTCTAGCATAGGACCCGGAGTTTGGAAGGATAAAGTGATTGCCCTGCATGTCTTTGAAAGTACAGGAGTTGCCTCGCCTGTTCACACCAGTGCAGCCCTATCGTAAGCCCCGGTTTATACCTCGGCCTTGTACTAAGTCATGGCATTGCAATCACATGAATTGACAATCCAACAAACCCACGAGAGAATGTTGATTAAAGCCCGTTAGCGGGAGTAACTCAGCTGGTAGAGTGCAACCTTGCCAAGGTTGATGTCGCGGGTTCGAATCCCGTCTCCCGCTCCATAGTACTTCCCCTCCTACCCCTCCCACTCGCTTCGGATTCCTAATATGTTGTCAGTATTGAAGTTGTTGTAAACATCCGCCCCTGTGTGCCGTTAAGTAATGTGTGCGAGCCAGTTGGCTGTTTACCGGTGCAGTACTAGCGTCTATCCCTATCCTTGCTGGTACTACTCGGAGGAATGATGGCCAATATGCCGCGTTTCGCCAGCCGCTCGATGACGAGCAGAGAATCCAGCAAGCTATCGACCGCCTCACGTTCGGTCCCCGGCCGGGCGATAGTGCCCAGGTCCAGCAAGAAGGATTGAAGCGCTGGATCGACCTGCAACTCCATCCGGAACGCATCGCGGAAAATCCGGAACTGACCCAGGTGCTCGCGCCACTTGCTTCACTCCGGCTGAGCTCCCGTGAAATCTATCTGCAATACCCGCCGCCCGGCATGATCAAAGCCATTGCCGACGGCAAGCCGATTTCGACCGACGATCCCGAGATGCGCGCCATCTTGCAGCAATTGGCTGAACGCTACCGCGAGAGGAAACCCGGCCAGATCGAAAAATTCGAGCCCGTTTCCTTTACCGGACTGCTCGATCCCGACCAGGTACGGCTATTAAAGTCGGGCACGAACGCGCAGAAAGAGGACGTGTTGGCTTCGATTCCTCCGGATAAACGCCTCAGCTTCGTGCTGGCGTTGCATCCCGACATGCGCCGCCGCTTGCTTGCCATCGCCCCGGCGGATCTCCGGCGTGAGTTGATGCTCTCGCTCAATCCCGACGGAGTGGTCGCCGACGACCTCGCCGAAGCCAAAATCCTGCGCGCCGCGTACAGCAATCGCCAATTGGAGGAAGTGCTCGCCGATTTCTGGTTCAACCACTTCAACGTCTTCCTGCAAAAGGGAGCGGACCGCTACCTGGTCACTTCCTACGAGCGCGACGTCATCCGCCCGCGTGTGTTCGGCAAGTTCTACGATCTCCTGCTAGCAACTGCCCAGAGTCCGGCCATGCTCTTCTATCTGGACAACGCCGAATCCGTTGCTCCCGATTCGCCCGGCGCTCGCGGCAAGAAGCGCGGCTTGAACGAGAACTACGGCCGCGAACTGCTGGAGCTGCATACGCTCGGCGTCGATGGCGGATATACGCAAAAGGATGTGACCGAAGTTGCGCGGTGCTTTACCGGCTGGACCATCACTGGGCCGGCCAAGGGTTCTGAGTTTCACTTCAACGAACGCCTGCACGATGAAGGCGTGAAGATCGTCCTCGGCCACCGCATCCACGCGGGCGGCATGCGCGATGGCATCGAAGTCTTGAAACTGCTCGCCAAGAGTCCAGTCACTGCCCACCATATCTGTCTGCAACTGGCGCAGCGCTTCGTCGCAGACGATCCACCGCCATCGATTGTCGACCGCATGACGAAGACCTATCTCAAGAAGGATGGCGATCTGCGCGAAGTCCTTCGGACGATGCTGCATTCGCCCGAATTCTGGTCGCAAGGCGCGTATGAAGCCAAGATCAAAACACCCCTCGAGTTTGTCGTCAGCGCGCTTCGCGCCAGCCACGCGAACGTGCAGTCTGCTTTCGCCTTGAACGGCGAGCTTCAGAAGATGGGCGAGCCGCTGTATCGGAAAATCGAGCCCACCGGATACAGTTTCGCCAACGCCGAGTGGCTCAGTTCGGCAGCCCTTCTCGAGCGCCTCAACTTCGTGGCCAACCTGGCGCATAACGGCATTCCCGGAGTGACGGTAGCCAGCAACACCGATCCGGAACCGCTAGCCGCGCCCGCGTTCCAGAAACACTGATACAGGAAGTTTAAAGATGTACTCACGCCGCCTCTTTTTGAAAAGTTCAGCCGCCGCGATGTTTGGTGTCGGAACCGCTCCGCTCTGGTTGTCCAGAGCCGTCTACGCGCAACAATCGAACACAAGCAGGAAGATCCTCATCGTGATATTCCAGCGTGGCGCCGTGGACGGGCTGAGCGTCGTTGTGCCGCATGGCGAACGAGCGTACTACGCCAATCGCCCGACCATCGCCATTCCCCGTCCGGGCGCGGGAGATCACAGCGTGATCGATCTCAACGGCCATTTCGGTCTGCATCCCTCACTCGCCGCGCTCGCGCCGTTATGGAAGCGCAATGAGTTGGCCATCGTTGATGCAGTAGGCTCGCCCGATCCCACGCGCTCACATTTTGATGCGCAGGATTACATGGAATCGGGCACGCCAGGCTATAAGGCGACGGCAGACGGGTGGCTGAATCGTGCCTTGCCCGATGAGCCGCAAACTTCCCCTCTTCGCGCCATCGCTATGAGCCCCGATCTGCCGCGCTCGCTACGAGGCAAAAAGGAAGCGCTCGCCGTCAATAACATCGCTGATTTTCAGGTCCGCGATAAGCGCATTGCGGCCGAGTTCGCGGCCCTATATACCAGTACGGACGATCGCATTCTGAACGGCACCGCACGCGAAACCGAAGATGCCATCCGCATCATGCAAGAAATCCAGAAGAACGGGTACACGCCCGGCGCGGGAGCGCAGTATCCGAAAGGACGGTTCGGCGACTCCATGCAGCAGATCGCGCGCATGATCAAGGCGAACGTTGGACTTGAAGTGGCATTTGCCGACATCGGCGGTTGGGACACGCATGTCGAGCAAGCGAACCAACTGGCAAATCGCCTCAAGGAGTTCGGCGATGGCTTAGCGGCGTTCGCAACAGATATGGGCGACCGCATGGCCGATATCGCGATCGTCACCATGTCGGAGTTCGGCCGCACCGTGAAAGAAAACGGTGACCGCGGCACCGATCATGGGCACGCGAATGTAATGTTCGTGCTCGGCGGAGCAGTCCGTGGCGGCCGGGTTTATGGCGCTTGGCCAGGCCTCGAAACCGAGCAACTCTACGAAGGCCGCGATCTCAACGTGACGACAGACTTCCGCACGGTGCTGGCGGAACTCGTCGCAAAGCAACTCGGGGCCCACAATCTGCAAACCGTGTTCCCCAATTTCAGACCGCCGCGTGAACTCGGGATCTTAGCGCTCTGAGCGCTTTCGACAGCGCGAACTGTGAGCGATGTACCCTGTCATCAGTGATGCCCTCCCTTCGGCGGACCACCGTGCTCTGCGCCCTTGCCGCTTGTACCGGAGCGGCTTACCTAGCCGGGGCGTCCTGGATCGTCCAGCACGCGACTGAGCGCCGCACGTATTCAGATCTACCAAAGCTTCCGCGGCGACGCGTTGCCCTCGTGCTTGGCTGTTCCCCAATGGCCGGGGCGTATCCGAACCCCTACTTCGCGAATCGGATTGAGGCGGCAATCGAGCTCTTCCATGCGGGTAAAGCCGATTACCTACTCGTGAGCGGCGACAACCACCGATTGGGCTACAACGAACCCGAAGAGATGAAAGCAGCGCTCATCCGAGGCGGGATTCCACCCGACCGCATCTACTGCGATTACGCGGGTCTGCGCACACTCGATTCTGTCGTCAGGGCCAAACAGATCTTTGGCCAGGAATCCATCCTCATCGTGTCCCAGAAATTTCACAACGAGCGAGCTATCTTCATTGCGCGCAAGCATGGCATCGACGCGATTGGTTACAACGCCCGCGATGTGGATGCGCGGACCGGTTTTACAACCAACTGCCGCGAACTGTTGGCGCGTGCGAATGTGATGCTGGACCTCTACGTCTTCCATCGCTCGCCGAAATTCCTCGGCAGCAAAATAGAGATCGCGGATGCGGCGGCCCTGCCTCGATCTACTTCGCCAAGCCTGCCCGCATCAACTGTTCCGCCTGCTTCAAAGCTTCCGCAGTAACATGCTCGCCCGAGAGCATCCGTCCGATCTCATGGGCCCGTTCCGCTGAGCCCAGTTCGACTACCTCCGTGCTCACTCGTCCCTTCTTCTCCCGTTTCGCAACCGCAAAATGATGATCGGCGAAACCGGCAATCTGCGCCAGGTGTGTCACGCAGATCACCTGGTTCGATCGCGAGAGTGTCTTCAAACGCTTTCCCACTGCCGCGGCAGCCGCTCCGCCGACGCCTGCATCCACTTCGTCGAACACCAGCGTGTGCTGGCTGTTTCCGCCCGCAACTTCGCTCACTGCGGTCTTCAATGCGAGCGCGATACGCGACAGTTCGCCGCCCGATGCGATCTTCTCCAGCGGTTTCGGTTCCTCACCCAGATTCGGCGATACCAGAAAAACGATCTCATCCACGCCGCTGCTGCTCCACGCGCCAGGGCCAAGCGAGACGCTGAAGCGCGTGCCGCCCATCGCTAAGCCCTTCAGCTCGCCTTCCACTCGCTTGCCTAATCGCGCTGCCGCGTCCTGCCGCACACGACTGAGCTCCGCGGCCACTTCCTCGTAGGCCTGGGCCGTCTGTGCAACCTGCCGCTCCAAAACAGCCCGGTGCTCCGTCGCGTTCTCCACTTCATCCGCGCGGCGCGCGACATCTTCACCAAACGCGATCACTTCTTCCAACGATCCGCCATACTTACGCTTCAAACGGTCTAAAGCGGCTAGTCGCGACTCCACCTCTTCCAGGCGGTTCGGATCCGCTTCCAGCCGGCCTGCGTAATCGCGCACGGAATATGCCGCGTCCTCGACCAGCACCAGCGCTTCCTTGACCGCACTGGCCGGCTCCTGCACGCTCGCGTCGATGCGCGCCAGATCTTCCAGCCGCTTCAGCGCGACCTTCAACTGTTTTGTCGCGCTATCGGGAGATTCATAGAGACACTCCAGCGTGACCGCGGTGTTCTCTTGCAAACGCGTAACGTTCTGCAGCACTTTGCGCTCGGCTTCGAGCTTTGCATCTTCGCCCGCCACCGGCCGGACGCTCTCGATCTCATTCCGCTGAAAGCGCCACAAATCGAGCAGCCGTAGCTTTTCCTGCTCGTTCTGGCTGAACTCTTCCAGTTTGTCTCGTAGAGCGCGCCAGCCTGCGTACGCTTGCGCCACCCGCTCCCGCGTTTCGCTCGCACCTGCGAATTCGTCGAGCAACCCCCGTTGCGTGCGCGGCGAGAACAGAAGCTGCTGCTCGTTTTGTCCGTGGATGTCCCCCAACACTGGAGCTAGCTCCCGCAGCAGCGCCGTCGTGACCAATCGGCTCGCAACAAAGGCTCTCGACTTTCCCGTGGACGAGACCTCCCGTTCCACAATCAACTCGCCTTCCGAGTCCGGCTCGATCCCGGCTTCCGCGAGAAGGCGCTCCACCTCGGGAGTACGCTCGAACGAGAAGATGCCCGAAATACGCGATTTCGTCGCGCCCGTGCGCACCATCTCCGCCGACGCACGCGCGCCCAGCAGCAGGCCCAACGAGTCCACAACGATCGACTTGCCGCTGCCCGTTTCTCCCGTCAGAACGTTCAATCCTTCGCCGAATCGAATCCGCGCCTGCTCCACGACGGCGTAGTTTTCGACGATCAACTCCTGCAGCATCCGACCGAATTATACGATTCGAAGCGTGTCTGCTCCGCTTGGCTACTGATGCTTCGATACTTCGGGCTCGCGATGGCCCCTGCCGCGCAGTTCATACGTGGCCGGAGCCTGCCAGCACGGCCGGATGAGGCGGTTGGCGTAGAAGCTCAATCCGTACATCCAATCGCGATTCATCCCGGCATCGCAGACCTGATCCGCAATCGGAGCGATTGTTCGCCACATGCCTCGCGCGGATACATGCTGGTTCAACACAGGTCCTACTTCCGTTTTGACCAGCATGCCCGATGCCACAATGCACAACAGCAAGACATCCGGTAACCAGCTACGGCGTGTCAACAACAGCGCGGCCAGCGGCAGTGCGATGAAAAAGAATTGCACTTTACCGGCGTGTATCGACGCCCACGTTAGATGTCCATTCTCGAGCGAAGCCGGCAGTAGCGACCCGGCGAGGGGGATCAGCGCCATCAGCACAGCGCAGGGAAGGAGCCAGCGTTTGAGCGCCAGTTCAAACCGCGAGCACGATACCGCAAGCAGCGCCGGCACTAACGGCAGCAGGTAACCTGGCAGCTTGTTCAAAGAAATGCTGAAGAACACAAAGCCGAACAGCACGATCGCGAGCAGAAATTTCCTGCGCTCATCCCACGCGCCCTTACGGAAATTCGCAGCGAGCAGCGGCGTCCAGGGGATTAGGCCGAGCAGTAGAACCGGCGCGTAGTACCACCACGGCTGCACGTGTTCGAGCGACTTCGAATACAGCCGCTCAATGTGGTGACGCACAAAAAATTCCGCCACGAACGGGTATCCGTTCTGCGCATAAACGGCCACATACCACGGCAGCGCGACTACTAGAAACGCTGCAATCGAGATCCACCATTGTTTCCAGTTACGCCGCAGAAACCACAAAAAAGGAGCTGCCAAGGCAATCGGCACGAGTCCCTTCGCCAGCGTGCCAAGCCCGATCGCAATTCCAATCAGAGCAAGGCGAAGGCGTAGGTTGCGCGCATCTCCCCCCACAATCGGCAACGCAATCCAAACTGCCAGCGAAAAACAAACGGCTAAGGGAACATCGGTCAGCGCGAGTCCGCTATAGGCGAGCCAACCTGCGCAGGTTGCAATCGAAACCGTTGTGAGCATGGCGGCCGTTTCGCCGAACTCCCGCCGCAGCAGGAAAAACGTGGCGACCAGGAATGCGAGGCTCAACAGGATTACCGGTATGCGTCCGCAAAGATCGGGCGGCAGGCAGGCCCATGTGCCGATTGCCGTCATCCAATACAGCAGCGGCGGTTTCTCGAACCATGGCGAACCCCACAGCTTCGGCGTGACCAGGTCGCCCGTCGCGGCCATGGCCCGTCCGATAGCTACATATCGCGGCTCGTCCGGGCCAAGAACGCCGATCGCGCCCGCATTATAGAGATACAGAGCCGCGGTTCCGGCCGCCACGGTTACGGCTGGCAGCAGCCGGCGCAGCCCAACGCTCAACCGTGAATCTCCGCCAGCACTTGCTCGCAGGCCGCGCGGGGATCTTCGGCGCGGGTCACCTGCCGGCCAATCACAATGTAGTCGGCGCCATTCCGAATCGCCTCTGCCGGAGTCGCGACCCTCTTCTGATCGCCTTTTCCCGATCCCGCCGAGCGCACGCCCGGCGTCACGATTTTGCTGTCAGGCCCGACGACCGCGCGCACCGAGGCCGCATCCAGCGGCGAGCAAATGAAGCCATCGATCCCTGCCGCAACGCCTTTCCGCACCCGCAAATCGATCAACTGGCTCACACTACACTCATAACCGAGATCGCGCAGGTCCTCTTCATCAAACGAAGTCAGCACTGTGACGCCGAGCAGCTTAGCGTGGCTATCTCCACGCCCTTCGACCGCAGCGCGCATTACTGTGCTGCTGCCATGCACGGTCAAAAACGCGACGTTTTCGCTCTTGCAGATCTGCTGTGTCGCCCGCTTGACCGTTTCGCTGATGTCATAAAGCTTCAGGTCGAGGAAGATCCGCTTGCCCATGCCACCCAGCCGCCGCACGATGTCCATGCCCGCGGCCGCGTATAGTTCCATCCCGACCTTGAAGAAATCCGTCCCGGAACCGATCTTATCGACCAACTCCAGTGCCTGCCCGGCGCTGTCTACGTCGAGCGCCACAATGATTGGATTCGTCCCGTTGGTCACGCGACCACCTCCAGCGGTTTTCTCTGGTATTCCAAAACTTCTCCAATGAGATACGCTTCGCTGCGCTGCGCCATCACCTTTTCCGCATCTCCGCGCGGTAGTGACACGAGCAAGCCGCCCGAGGTCTGCGGATCGTACAGCAGCGCCTCCAATTCTTGCGGCAGATCACCCTTCACCTCCACGCAGCTCTCGACAAACGCCTTGTTATCTCGCAGGCCTGCGGAATGCGCGCCTTGCCGCGAGTAATCGAGCGCGCCCCCAAGCAGCCGCACCGCCGTGGCGTTAATGCGCAATGTGACCTGGCTGGCCAGCGCCATTTCTCTGGCGTGCCCCAACAGTCCGAAGCCCGTAATGTCGGTACAGGCATGCACCACATACCTGCTAAGGACTTCGGCTATGTCGCGGTTGAGCGTCAGCATCTGTGCAATCGATGCATCGATGTGCTCCTGTTCAGCGATTCCCTGCTTCAAAGCGCTCGAGATCACGCCCGCGCCGAGTTTTTTCGTGAACAGCAGAACATCCCCTGGTGCGGCGTTCGCATTTGTCCAGACTTTGCTCGGATCGATGAGCCCCGTCACCGCATACCCGAACTTGATCTGATCGTCCGAGATGCTATGCCCGCCCAACACAACGCATCCGGCCTCGTGTATCTTGTCCGCTCCTCCGCGCAGAATGGCCGTGAGATCCTCGATCTCGCCCTTAGCGGGAAACACCACCATCGAGAGCGCAGAGATCGGTTTGCCGCCCATTGCATATACATCGCTCAGCGCATTCGCGGCTGCAATCGCGCCGAAGGTATACGGATCGTCCACGATCGGCGTAAAGAAGTCCACCGTTTGCACCAGTGCAAGCGGTTTTCCCGCCTCGGCAGTCAGATCGTAGACGCCCGCGTCATCCGCATGATCGTAGCCGACGAGAATACGGCTATCGGCCACGCGCGGTACTGTCCGCAAGGCTCGGTCAAGAATGCTGGGACTCAATTTGGCGGCGCATCCGCCTGCTTTCACGTTCGCGGTCAGCTTGGTCGGCACTACTTACCAGTGTAGAAGCGCGCCGAAAACGAAACTAATAAGCTTCCGCTTTATTGGTGGGGTAGGCGGTGATAACAATCCCACCCTGAACCTTCAGGAAGAAGCCGCTGCAGGGCTGCGATTTCCCGTCCTTGGTGTATTCAATCCCAATGCTAAGTGGGACGCCGCCCTCGAGCTTGTGCACCTCGGCGGAATCTTTTCCGCCAATTTTTGCGTAAACCGTCCTGATCAGCATGCTGGCGTTTTCATTGCTCACCCAAACGCCGATGGCGTCCTGATTTTCGCTCTTTGCACGCGCAATGGCCAATTTGCCCTCGTTCGCCGCCATATCTTGACCGTGCCGGCCATTGCTGAATGTGTGGCCCCAGCCTTTCGGCTCCGTTTGTTCGGAACCGATTGCCCCGACGGTATCCAGGACCTCCTTCTCGATTTTCTCGCTCTCGCCCCTGCCTTTTTCGATCGCACTGGGCAAGTTCTTTTCCAGATAGGTGATCAACGCTTTGGGCGTTTTGAACGTGCCGCCGTCCTCATCCTGCACGGCCAGAGCGCGAGCCGCCGCCAGTAAGCCGGGATCCTTCGACAGCACTTTGTAGACCCCACTGTTCTTGTTATCCACGTCCTTTGCAGAATAATATTCCTCGTTTCCGAATGTGAAATATCGCTGCACGGGAAACGCACAGTTACCGAAACAGCCCTCAAGCTGTTTCCGTTGCGCTGCGATCATCGGGCTGTTGTGAACGAGATCCGCGACGGCTGACGTTGCTCGCGGAGGGCGCGTAAGCACTGCCGAGCCGGCATACTTGCGCTCGGGTTGCGATTGAGTGGCTCGCTGGGCCGGCATGTGCCTGAGTATATATCCGATTGACGGCTATATCGGGATCGGCTTACCCGGCGCCGAGTCTCATCTCTTCCCCAAACTGCCATTCCCGCCACGCATCCAGCATCGGAAAATACAGACCCAAGGTGAATCGGGTCGCTCGTAAGCCGCGAAACCAGCACCGCGTAGTTTTCCAGTTGTCCGCGATACTGCTCGAACTGCCGTTGCAGAAATTCGCCCGGCTCGGCGCCTTCATGCTCGCTCGTTTTGTAGTCGATGATCCAGCGGCGGCCCTGCGCATCTCGAAACTGCGGTCAACGATTCCGCCACCAGGTGATCGCGCACCACTCCGCCGATCGACCACTCGGCGCGTGAATCAAAATGAGGCTCAAGAATCCACCGGCCCCGTTCACTCGAGACCGTATTCGCCAGCGCTCGCGCGACCCTCCCGCGTGGCTTCACGAATCTCCTCTACGCCGACACCAAGACGCCGCAGTTCGGAAGAAAACAGCGGGCGCATCCCGTGAATCTGTTCGACCGTCCAGATGCCTTCTGCAGCCATGCGCTTCAGGCCATCGTGCACCACCGTACCGATATGCCGGCCCGTTCCGCTCACCCATTCAAAATCCACCTTCGACGCGGAGGCTATTGCGCGGCGGAGATCCGATTTCCAATCCACCGAATAGTCGAATCGCGGCGCGTGCCACTCTGCGGGAAGCCGCCGCACAACGTTGGCCCGCTCTGGTAGGAAACCGGAACTGCACAAGCGAGCGGTTGCGGCGGAACTCGCTGCGGAACCTCTCCTCTTCAGATGCCCAAAGAAATCGCAGAAAGCTGCCCGTCGGCGGTGTACAAAGCTCGGTTCGTTTCTTGTTCAAGCCAGCACAGCCCAGCAGATACAAGTCGCTCTTTGGCGCGCGTCGCCGCTACGTAAAACAACCGCTTGAGCCTCATTCAGTTCCTTCGCGTCGAGCAGATCCTTGATCTCGTCGTATGCCGGGTTGCTGTCTTTCTTCTGCGGCTGAATCGCGACTTTCAGATAGCGTGCTGTTCTTCATCAATCCGCTCGCTCCAAATCAGAAGGTCGCGCTCCGAAGAGTTCGTCTTCCGTGCGAGCTGCGGCACGATCACGGTATCGAACTCAAGCCCTTTCGCGCCATGAATCGTCATCACCTTCACGCAATCCGCGCCCGCTGGCTGGTTTCGCGAACAGGTACTGCAATCGTTCATTCAGCAGGCTAAAGTCGCGCACGGTGCCGCCTTGCTCGAATTCGCCCGAGCAAATCCAGGTACGTTTGCGCGTCTTCCAGGTGATTCGGTTCGCGCAGCGTGGCCGGACCGCCTAGCGCCATCCATGTACGCTCGACCAGGTCGCGCAAGGGCAAGCGTCCGACAGCATCCACGGCGTGGCGCATCACTTCGGCGATTTTGGCCCCTCGCGGAACTATCGTCATCTTGTCGAGCACGGTCCCTTTCGGATCGCCTTCGGCAATAGCGCGAGTTCCGTCAGCGTTAATCCGCACCATGGCGCGCGCAGACAGGCCAGCCACGACAGTCGATCGCCCACATGTAGAAGCGCGCGCGTCAGCGAGATGAGATCGAGCACATGCTGCTCCTGGCACAGCTGATCGATTTCAATCGCTTCGTACCGAATGCCCGCCGCTTGCAGCGCCGGCAGGATGTGCAGCAGATGCGTGCGGCTGCGCACCAGGATGGCCGTGTCCCCTTTTTTCAGCAATTTGCGCGTCAGCTCAACGACACGTTCGGCTTCGCGCTCGCCCATATCATCGACCAGCGCAATCAATTCGGGCGCCGTGCCGCCCATTTGTCGCGCTAGCGACTGCCTCGCGTATCGCAACGCTGCTCGTCACGGTGTCGTCGCAGTCCAGGATGCCGCGAAAGTTCTCCTGGACCCATCGCACGATTTCCGGCGTGGAACGAAAATTGGCAGTCAGCCGCAGGCGGTGCAAGACGGACGGACCCGAGCCGCCCGTTTCCCAGCAAGTCAGAAAAAATGCCACCTCCGCTTCACGAAAGCGGTAGATGCTCTGCATCGGGTCGCCGACCAGGAACAGCGTGCGTCCATCGTCCTCCGACCATTGCCCCGTCAAAGCCTCGATCAGCCGGTACTGCGATAGCGATGTGTCCTGAAATTCATCCACCAGCAAATGCTGAATGCGGTAATCCAGCCAGTACAAAAGATCGCTGGGTGTTTCCGCTCCGCCAAGCGCTTCGATGGCAGCACGTGTAATCTCGGTGAAATCCACTTCGCCCGCTTCGCGGAACACTTCTGTGAGCGACCGTTCCGCGACGCCCAGCAGATCGCAGAAATCCTGCACATCGGATTCATGCAAGTGGTCGCTCAGCACGCTCCATTGTTCCCGCTTGCTGAGCATGCGCGCAATCTGCTGCTCGAGCATCCCCAGATTGTTGTCGAAGTGAAGCGCCATGCGCCGGAAGATCGTGCGTTCTTGTTCGGCGCCTTCCGCGAGATCCGCAATCGTCCGTCGCGCTGCCAACCGGTAGAGTTCATCCGGCGTCTCGCGTACCCGCGGCGATCCGCCAAGATGCGATAGAACCGGCATGCGCCGCGTCAGCATGGAACAAAGCGAGTCGATCGTCTGTATCTGCAGCCGCGACGGATCACTCTGCAGATTCCAGCCTTGTCTCCGGTCCTGCTCGATCACATCGGCGACAATTTCCGCCGTGCGCTTATCGTAGTCGCTCGCGCCCTCACCAACGTGCTGGGCATTCGAGCGCCTTGAGCACACGCTGCCGCATCTCCGCCGCCGCTTTACGCGTAAACGTCATCGCGACCACGGCCTCGGGCCGCTCCACTTGGCTTAGCAGACGCAAATACCGCTGCACCAACAAACTCGTTTTGCCAGAGCCCGCGGGCGCTTCGACGATGAACGAACGTTCCGGATCCAGCGCCTCTGCCCGCTGCTGCGCGTCCGGTATCATTCCTCCTCCGTCCATGCCTGCTGCTGCTCATCCTTGCGGCACAAAGGCGCGAAATCGCAGTATTGACAGGCGTGCTTGGAGGGCCGGATCACCGCTTCCCCGCGCACGAACTCACCGGCCAGCTTCTCGACAGTCTCACGCGCTTCCGCAAGAAAGCCGGACCAATCTTTGTTTACTTGAACCTTCTGCGAGTTGATCAGCTTCGAGCGGGTAAAGCCGGCGAACGTAAGCTCGCGCGGCACAATGCAGCCGAAGAGAAGCGCCTTCAATATTGCCCGCCTTGCTCGCTGCGTACACCAGCAGTTGCGGCTCCGCTGGCCGTTCGCCGATCAGCCGGTTCTTGTTGATATTCCCGCCGCTCTTGTAATCGATCAGCACCAGGCCGCCGTTATTCAATCGATCAATGCGGTCGAGACGAACGCTCAGCGGCAGCCCGGCAAGTTCGATGTGCATCGGTTCTTCCGCCGATTCCACCGTGAACGGCACTGTGCGTATGCTTTCGACCGTGACCAGCCAGTCGTAGATGAGCTTCTCCAGCCGCTGCCGCTCTACCTCGCTCGCCTCGGAATAGAATTCCGTTCCGTTCTGTCCTGTCAGCGCCTTCTCGACACCCGCTCGAACAAGCTCCCGAAGCTCATCCGGAGTGGCGGCAAGCAGACGCTCCTGCGTGCGCAGTTCTTTCCAGACAGTCTCGAGCGCCGCATGGACGAACCCGCCACGATCGAGCGCATCGAATCCGAAGGATGCATCGTCGGGCAGCGCTGCTCGCAGCCGATGTGCCGCAAAGGCTTTGAACGGACACTCCGATTGCGCCTTGATCAACCGTGTTCCGCCCCGCGCCTCACTCGAAGTATCAAAAGGCGGGCCGTTCGTCTCGCGATATTCCTCGAGTTCGCTGTGCTCGAACGACTGAATGGGTTTGCGGCCTTCCCAAATCGCCGCATCGAAGCGGCCTACGCGCGCGACTGCACGGACCTGCGGAGCCAGTCGTTCGCGATGTGAGCCGTACACGATCCCAGCGCGAATGCACCAATGCGCGTGTCGCGTCAAGGCCCGCTTTGCGCACCCCTGCCGGATCTGCCCCGGGAACACCGCATGCTCGCTGCAGGCGCGCCGGGATCAACGCCGAGAACGGTTCCACCTGCGGCCACGTCTCATCGTCGAGTCCGGTCAGAAAGGCGGCATCAAAAACAAGGCCTGACGCGTCTGCCGCGTCGAGGATCTGTACCGGCGAGAGCCAATCGCCCACTTCCGCGCCGCCGATCGCAAGCAGACGCCTTCAATTGCCCCAGTCGCCACCGCGAAGTCCACCGCCGGCGCAACCAGCCCAAGCGCGCTCAGTGTGGACAGCGCATCTTTCCACATCTCGACAATGCGCTGTTCTTCCGCCGAGAGTTCCCAATCGCCGGGCCAACCCGCCGCGTGCAGCAGGTCCGCAAAGAAACGCGCCCAACGCGGAAAATCGTTGCTGCTTTTTCTTCGCTCCACGACGGAGCGCACGCGCTTCCAGACCTCCTTTAATCGAGGGCATTCGCGGCTGTGCTTTTCGAGATCGTAGAGCGAGATGTCGAGCTCGCGCGTTCGCCGTAGATCCAGATCGGCTTGTGCTCGCGCAGTCCGCTCCTCGCTCGCTCCGGCGAGGAACGGGCTGCGGAGAATCGCCGTCGCATTCGCCTGCGTGATGCGCGGCCGCGCCAAATCGAGCAGCAATAACGCGCTCGCAATCAGTGGATGCTCCAGCAACGGCCTGGGTGCGTGTATATGGAAGACGGATTCCAACGACTGTGTGTCCACGTCCAGCGCGCGTCCCGGATAAAACACCGACCGGAAAACCCGCTCCACCGCAGCAGCATGCGTGCGCAGCCCGGGAACGAAAACCGCAGCCGATTCCCGCGGAGCCACCTCAAAGCGCGCCCTGGCCCACCGCGCCGCCAGTTCCAGCTCATCCGCAAACGATTCGACTTGCTTCAGACCGACACGCGGCGGCCGCCCCGTTGCTTGTGTCGAAAGCAATTGACCCGAAGCTGGCGCAGCATCAAAACCGATGAAGTACGGCTGCGAGCGCGGCTTTAAGCAGCGAAGAATCTCGCGGCGCGCCATCCACCCGTTTTGCTCACAAAGCGCACGGAATTCCGTGAACCAGGCGTGAAACTGCTCGGCATCCTGCTGCTCGGTCCAAGCCTCGTGATCGAGCGGAATGGAATGCTCGACCACCACGTTCGCCGCCTGCGCCGCAAGCCGCGCAATGGATCCGGCATCGAACAGATCGGGAACGCGGACCGAGATGATCTGCTGCCAGAGAAAATGCTCCTGAGCGGGAGACAGCAACGCAGGCAGGTCCGATTTGCTGTAACGCGCTTCCTGCCAGATAGACGTCAGCCAGGCTTCGAAGGTGTAGATCTCGGGGCGCTCCCAACTCTCGCCGCCCGCCGCCAACTGCTCATTTGCGAATTGCTGATAAGCGATGCCCGCCAGCGCGCGCGACGACGTCACCAGAGGTGCTTTAGCGTGAATGGCCGGGAGAGCGCCCGGTACTGCAAGGCGCATGGAGGAACGCGCTATTGTCCTTTCCCGATTTTGAGGACCGCTCGCAAAGCGATAATTGCGCGGTCCACGTCCTGCTCGGTCAGGATGTAGGGCGGCAGGAAACGCATAACGTTCTCATGTGTGACATTGAACAGACAGTCCCTGCGCGATGCCTTCCTGGACGAAGTGCTTGCACGGGAATTCGGTCTCGACGCCAATCATCAGGCCCTGCCCGCGCACTTCTTTGATGAACGGGAAATCGCGCATCAACTCGGTCAGCCGCATGCGGAAGTATCCGCCGACGCTGTTGATCGATGGTAACAACTCGTCCAGAATGTCGAAGAACTCCAGCGCGACGCGGCACGCCAGCGGTCCGCCGCCATACGTTGTCCCGTGCATACCCGGCCGAATCGATTTCGCCGCCCTCTCGTTGCCCAGGATCACGCCCATAGGAATGCCGCAGGCCATCGGCTTGGCCGCAATCACGATATCGGGCAGCAGAACCGGATCGAGCAACTGATATGCGAAATACGAACCAGGCCGCCCCACTCCGCATTGAATCTCGTCGAAGATCAGCAAGCGCGTCGAACCGTTCCGTAAGCTCCCGCGCTTTCCGCGCGAACGCCTCGGAAACCGGCAGAATACCGCCTTCGCCCTGGATGAACTCCAGCACCAGTCCCGCCGTGTTTTCGTTCACCGCGGCTTCAAGCGCTTTGATATCGTTGCGCGGGCACAAAGCGCACTCCCGGCAGCAGCGGTTCAAAATCGGCGCGATACTTGGGCTGGCCCGTGACCGAAATGCTCCCAGACGTTCTGCCATGGAACGAGTTCTCCAGCGAGACGATTTCGTGCTTGCCGGGGCGGATCGCGTTTCCGTGCGCGCGCGCCATTTTCAGCGCGCCTTCCATCGCCTCCGTTCCTGAATTGCAGAAGAACGCCCGCTGCAGACCGCTGATCTGCGCAAGCTTTTTCGCTAACGGGCCCTGGAACTCGTTATAGAACAGGTTTGAGGTGTGGAGCAGAAGCCCGGCCTGCTGCCGAATCACCTTGGTCATCCTCGGGTGCGCATAGCCGAGCGAATTGACCCCAATGCCGCTGATCAGATCCAGATAGCGGTTCCCTTCCACGTCATACACGTAACAGCCCTTTCCGCGATGCAGAGCCAGCGGATAGCGCGCGTAGTTTTGCAGCAGGTAATCGCGCTCCAGTCCCATCAGCTCCTCGAGGGTGGCGGTTGGGTGAGACACTTCGGGCTCAGACGCAAAGGACGAGGACATGCATTTATGATACGGAGTCGCGCTCCGCGATCATCCGTTCGAGCCGCGTTTCGACCACGCGCTCGCCGTCGAAGTCGTTCAGTTGAAGAAAACCCGCCGCCGCCATTTCCAGAGCTCGCCGGGGCATCAGGCCGATCAATTCGCTATTCGCGATGGCGACGCCGCGCTCACACGCCAGCCGTTGCACTTCGCATGAAGACCTGGTGAAGTGACGTGCTTTCGAAATCTGTGATGTTCATCGAGACCTGCACCAGGTTCTGCGATGCGAGCGGCAGCCCGAGCGCTTTCACCCCAGGCAGTCCGCCGGCGCTTTCGCGTATCTTGTGCGCAATGTATTTGGCAATGGATAAATCGGCTGTGCTCAGGTTGATGTTATAGGCGATCAGGAACTTTCTCGCTCCCACGATTACGGCTCCCGCACGTCGGGTGCAAGCCAGGGCCGCCGATATCGGGCGCTTTGGACGGATCCGCGGACGAACTGTCGCGTAGTAGCTTCGAACTCGCCGCGGCGTACATTCTCCAACTTCACGCGCTCAGGACGTCGCGCCGCTGCACCGTAGAAATAAACAGGAATGCCGAATTCGCTCCAGATACGCTCTCCCGTTGCGTGGGCGAGCTCAATGCATTCGTCAAGCGGCGTATCCCCGAGGGGAACGAACGGCAGCACATCCAATGCCCCAAGCCTTGGATGCACTCCGCGATGAGCATTGAGGTCGATCAGTGCCAGCGCCTTGCCGCACAAGCGGTAAGCCGCCTCCGCAACCGCTGAGGCCGGTCCTGCGAACGTGAATACGCTTCGATGGTGATCGGCATCGCTGGTGCGATGCAGCAGCACAACCCCAGGCGTGTTCTCGATAACCGCCGCTAAATCGTCGATCCGCGCAGCGTCACGGCCCTCCGACACGTTGGGTACGCACTCGATCAGCCACGACCGTTTCATGCGTACCTATTTTCCACCCACTCCGGTTCACCACAATGTCTCCGTCGCGAATCGCCATGCGAACGTTGTTGATCCCGAACTGGCGCGGGATCTCCCGATAATCCGGCACGTTCAGCACAATGAGGTCCGCGGCCCGGCCCTTCATCAGACATCCCTGCGTATCGCCGCACCCCAGCGCGTGTGCCGCGTTCACTGTGGCGGCGGTGATCGCCTGCTCCAGAGTTAAGATGTCCGTATACGCTCGCCAGCGAGACCGCCATCTGCATGCTGTAACCAGGAAACGAAACGGCATCGTATCCGGAAGACAGCGCTACCGCAAGCCCGGCCTCCATCGCCTCTCTCGCCCCGAGCAGTCCCGGATCGCCAAGCCCCCGCCCGGGCGCAAAGACCACCGTCCCCGCATAGCTCTGCAGGACCACCAACTCTTCGGGGCGAAGCGGCTTGACGCAGAACAGTGCAAACGGATGCAACTGGTTCAGCGCGCGTCCAAGAGCCGTAGCGCTGCTGCCAGTCCAGAGCAGCTTTATCCCGACGCCCGCTTCTTGCAACCCCGACAGCAGTCCCTCACTGAGCACTGTATCGTTGTCGAGCGGCAGTTCAACAAAGTGGATCAGCGATTTTCGCGCGAGCTTCAGCAGAATCTCGCAGAACGCCGGCGTCTCCGCCTCGCTTTGTGGGACATGCGTCAGCTGCCAACAGCGCACCGTTCGCGCCGGATTGTTGCCGATCTTTGCCAGTCGCCGCAAAACACCCAAATCGGAACGGTAATCCGCCAGCGCAGCCGTTCCTTTCAGTTCGGCGGAGAGCGTTCCGTGGAGCACACAGGACCGCAGCAGATCGAGGGTCTCATCGTAGAGCTTGCCCATCCGTTTGGGCCGATGCGCGCCGTGCGGATCGTGGTTTAGGCTTACGCGCAAACTCGGGTCAATGAAACCCGGCATGACCACGCTGCCGTGGACATCGATTTCGAGCGCTGCTCGGGCTTGTTTCAGATTTTCAAGCCGGCGCGTCGAGCCGACTTCTGCGATCAAGCCGTCCTCGATCAGGACAGAGCCATCAGGAATTACAGAAAGTTGCTGAAGAGCGGAGCCGGACGGACGCCCTCCGGACCCGCCAACGTAAGCAGTTGGCGAGCCCCCGGAGCAGGGTGAAGCGTGACAAAATTGTTTAAAGTCTGTGCAAAAACTGTGGAAAACACCAGAGCAACAACTTATCTAACATACACCACTTTCGAAGCCATTGAGCCCGTTCGTCAGCTCTATTTGGGCGAATTATGATTGTATGACAGCATTACGACAGGATGTGCCACGCGTCCGCTTTGCTAACGTGTACCTAAGTGTTGCCGTCGCCCTTGAATTTCCAGCTTGAGCAGTACGAGGGGCCGCTGGACCTGCTGCTGGACCTGATCCGGAAGCAGCAGATCAACATCTACGATATCCCGATTGCGCAGATTACGGCGCAGTACCTGGAGTACATGCAGCGAGCTTCGGAACTGGACATCGAGCTGTCGTCCGAATTCGTCTTTATGGCGGCGACGCTGATTCATATCAAGAGCCGCATGCTGCTGCCGCGCGACCCGGAGCTCGACAAGATTGCACCGGAAGAAGATCCGCGCGAAGAGTTGGTGCGGCAGCTCGATCGAGCATCAGAAGTTTCAAGAATGCTGCCGAGATGCTGCAGGCCAAGCGCATCGTCGAGGAGGCGATCTGGTCGAATCCGCAGATGGAGCTTTTCGCGAACGAAGACGAGGGCCCCGGTCTGACGGCCACGATATTCGACCTGGTGAAAACGTTCCAGACGATTCTGGAACGCGCCAAGGAGCCGGCCGACCTTTGATGTCGGTGCAGGAAGACGTCAGCGTCCCGGATATGGTCCGCTTTCTGCGGCGGCGCTTTGGCTAGCGCTGCGCACCGGATCGCTTTCAGCGAGTGAACTGTTCGAATCGCAGCGCACCCAGCGCGCGATGATTTGCCTCTTTCTGGCGATACTGGAAATGGTGAAGCGGCAGGCGGTAGAGCTGGTGCAGCAGGAGGCATTCAGCGATATACAACTGTGCCGCGGATCTGCTTTCGAAGAGAGCGAGGCGGCAGCGGAAGAGCTTGCCGCAGAGGACGAGGATTATCGCTGAGCAAGCGCGCATGGAAGACGTGGAGTACGACGCAGGAACAGGAACAACAGGAGACGGAGCTGCTGATCGCGGAGTCCGTAAGTGAGCCTGCGCCTGAATCCGAAATTTCGGCGGTCATCAAAGCTGTGATCGAGGCGGCAATTTACATCACGGACGAGCCGTTGACGCCGGAGCAGATTGCGACCGCGATTGAACGGCCCATCGAGCGAGTGACAGCAGATCCTGGCTGAGTTGGTCGAAGAGTATGCGCGGCCCGAGCGTGGGCTTTCGGTGCGCGAATTGGCGGGCGGCTACAAGATGTCGACCAAGGCCGAGCATCATGAGGCGATTCGCCGCTTCGTGAAGAAGCTGCAACCGCCAGTGAAGCTGTCCTTAGCCGCCCTCGAAACACTCGCCGTCATTGCCTATAAGCAGCCAATCACCGGACCCGAAATCATGGATATCCGCGGCGTGCAGGGCGCGGGCGTACTGAAGACGCTGCTCGACCGCAAGCTGATCGCTACCGCCGGCAGGAAGAACGTCGTGGGCAAGCCCATGCTGTACAAAACGACCAAGGAGTTTCTGATTCATTTCGGATTGAGTTCACTCGCCGAACTGCCGACACTGAAAGAATTCGAAGAACTGGGTCGCTTAGCGCTCAGCGGATCGGAAGAGATGACGCCGCGCCGGAACAGGCCGCCTTCCAGGAACAGTCTCAACCTGCAACGGGAATCGCTAGCGGACGACGCCGCTTGCACCGAAGATCCGGAGCCGGCCGAGCATGCCTGAGGAACGACTGCAGAAGCTGATTTCGCGCGCGGGCATCGCGAGCCGCGAAAGGCCGAGGAACTGATTCTCGGTGGCCACGTCTCCGTGAATGGCGAGACCGTGGTGGAACTGGGCAAGCAAGGCCGATCTTGCCGTCGATCGCGTCAAGGTCGACGGTCAGGTGATTAGTGAGCCAAAGCACCACCTGTACGTCGCGTTCAATAAGCCTCGAGAAGTCGTGACCACGTTGCGCGATCCCGAAGGCCGTAAGACCGTCATGTCCTTTTTCAAGGGCCTGCAGGAACGCATGTATCCCGTTGGCCGGCTCGATTACGCCAGCGAAGGACTGTTGCTGCTTGACGAACGATGGCGATTTCGCGAACGCCATGACCTCGCCCGCAAGCAAGGTCACGAAAACGTATCTGGTGAAAGCGAACGGCACGTTCAACTGCCGAGCAGGAAGAGCAATTCCGGCGCGGCATTCCGATACATGGACGGCGCACGGCTCCCGCCGGGATAAAGCTGATCAAGAGCGGTCAGAATCCTTGGTACGAAGTACGCCTGACCGAAGGACGCCAAAACCAGATTCGCATCATGTTCAAGCATTTCGGTTTTCTGGTCGAGAAACTGAAGCGCGTGAAGATCGGCTTTCTCGAACTCGGCGCGCTGAAGCCGGGCGCCTATCGCACACTGACCGAACTCGGAGGTGGCGCGATTCGAAAAGCTGCTGGGACTGGAACGCGCAGGAGGACCCGAAGCATGACAGATCAGCAGATCGCCGAACTGCTCAGTTCGACGAAGACAATCGCCGTGGTCGGACTGTCGAGCAATCCGATGCGGCCAAGCTTCGGCGTATCGCGCTTTCTGCAGCGCCAGGGATATCGCATCATTCCGGTGAATCCGAACGAGACGGAAGTGCTGGGAGAGACGATCGTATCCTTCCTCGCCGAAGTGCCCGGCGGCTCGACATCGTGAACATTTTCCGGCGCCCGGCGCGCGTGCCCGAAGTGGTGGAGGTGGCCATCCAGCGCGGCGGCGTGAAGTGTATCTGGATGCAGGAAGGCGTGGTGAATCAGCAGGCGAAAGAGCAGGCGGAGGCCGCCGGCATTCCCGTTGTGATGGACCGCTGCATCTTGAAAGAGATGGCACGGCTGCTGCCGCTGACATGAAGCCGGTTGGCTTGTTCTCGGGAGCAGGCGGTTGCTCCTGTGCCTGACGGCGTTGCCAGACCACTGAGCAACAAGCGCCAGGCGATACAGCGGGCACTGCCTACATTGCGCCTGCCAGCGTCAACCTGCGCGGCGAATCTGTCGCAGAAGAATACGGTGGCTGTGCTTGAAGCACGGGGATCGCGTGCAGGTGCTCGACCAGAAGCGGCGCTTCGTGCAGATCCGCGCGGCTAGCGGCGCCACCGGATGGGTGGACGCGTTGCAGTTGCTGACGCCGGAGCAGATGAGCGAGCTTCAGAAGGAGCACGAATACGCGCTGAGCCTGCCCTCCGAGGGATCGGCGATCGGTTTACGATCCTCTGAATATTCACCTGGAGCCGAGCCGGCAGTCGCCGTCGTTCGCGCAAATTCCGGAAGGCGGCTCCGTGCAGGTGTTGCAATACAAACTGATGCCGCGCGCGAGCGTTGCGCAAAAGCCGCCTGTATTTCACGATTGACCGGCCGCAACCGGAGACGCAAGAAGAAGAAAGAGGCCAAGCCGAGCCTGCGTTTGCCGCCGAAGCCGCCGCCGCCTGGATTGCCGCCCGACTATGACGAACTTTCCGCAGCGCAAGGTGAAGCGCCCAAACCGCTGACGCCGATTGCTCCCGAAGCGCCGGCGAAGCCGCCCGTCATGGAAGAGTGGACGCTCGTTCGGACGAAGGACAATCAGACCGGTTGGGTGTTGAGCCGGAATCTGTACATGTCGATTCCGGACGAGGTTGCGCAGTATGCGGAAGGAAAACGCATCACTTCCTACTTCAGTCTGGGTGAGGTCAAAGACGACGAAATGGGCGTGGTGAAACACGATTGGCTTTGGACCACGCTCTCCGACGCCGCCGATTACGATTTCGACGGCTGGCGCGTGTTTATCTGGAGCCGGCGCCATCACCGCTTCGAGACATCGTACCGGCAGCACGGCGTAGAAGGATACTTTCCCGGTCTTGGTGGATGGAAATCAGTTCACGTTGATCACCAAAGACGACGACGGTAAGATGCGGAAGCGGACATACAACTTCGATGGCACGTTGGTGCATCTGGCGAGTACCGAAGAGTATCGCCCCGGAACATCGGCGCAGCCCGCCGGCCAGCTTGCGGCAAACGCAACCGAAGAAGCCGCTGAACTGGCTCCAGAAGTTGTTTAACAAACTGCGCGGAAAAGTTAGGCCGAACGTTAGACTTCTTCGAGTTCGCCGCCAAGCTCCGACGCGATCCATCGCAAGGAACTGTTTCACGTGCGGATGATTCGATTCGTCTAACTTGGAGACCGGTCCAAAGTAGATGGCTTCTCCTTTGTAGAGGAACATCACGGAGTCGGCGACTTTGCGCATCAGATCCAGATCGTGCGTGACGACCACCGACGTGAGCTTCAATTCCTTCTTCAGACGGAGCATCAGGTTGCCCAGATCGTCCGACATGATCGGATCGACCATCGTCGTCGGCTCGTCGTAAAGGATGCATTCCGGTTGAGCAGCCAGAGCTCGTGCAATGGCCACCGCGCGCTTGTAGCCGGTCGAGAGATCGGCCGGGTAGAGATCGCGCGTGTTGGCGAGATCGACCATGTTCAGCAGGCCATCCACCACCTCTTCTTTGTTTTCCTCGTTGTAGTCTTCGCGGGTCTCGAGCGAGAACTGAATGTTCTCGGCAACGGTTAGCGAGTCGAACAGCGCGCCGGACTGAAAGACCATGGTCACGCGCTTCCGGATATTCTGTAGCTCCGCTTCCGTCATGTCGGTGATGTCGCGATGGGCCACGATTACCCGGCCCGAATCGGGCTTGAGGAAACCCATGATGTGCGAGCAGCGAGACAGATTTTCCTACGCCGCTGCGGCCAATAATGGCAAGCGTCTTGCCTGAATCCAGATAGAAGTTGACGTCTTTCAGAACCGGGCGGCTGAAGCTCTTGCTGACGTGGCGGAATTCTATGTAATGCGGGAAATCGTCATCCGGCAGAGCGCAAGTCCTCCAATGTGTTGATGTTTGACAGTACGCCCGGGTAGCGGACCAGTGAGGGAGCGAGTTGGGCGACGACGTCGAGCAGTTTCAGCCGCCCTGCCTCGATTGCGTCCCGGATGATGGGCAAACAGCTCGGCCCGTAAACGGCGCACAGCGGATGCAGCCGTCCCGAAGCGTCCTCCGTAATCACGCAAGATGCGTTGTTACGCAGCAGTGCGGTCAAGTGCGCGTTGGGCACATCGGGCATGTCGCAAGCCAGCACCAGGTTCCTTTCGCCCCGACCCGCGGTGAGTAGCGCTTCCAAGCCTGAGAGCGGCCCGAGTCCTGGCCGGAGATCGGGAATGCAATCGATACCCAATTGACGATAGCGATCGCACGGTCCGACGAGTGTGGCCGATCCGGCGGCTTCGCGTAAGAATTTCGGCCATGTGCACGACGAGCGGTCTCCCCTTCCAGAGGAGCAATGCTTTGTCGCTTCCCATACGCCGGCTTTGACCTCCTACCAGAACGAAACCGGCCGACCGCATAGCCCGTCAGCGTCCGGTGACGCCCGTCATTTGACGGATGAAGGCAACCTCTTCGGGATTGTAGGGCTGGCCGTCAGTCCGGAAGATGTCATGGAACCACTCTTTCGGCTGGTGGTCAACGTACGGATGCTGCCAGGAGTCCCACGGCAGATTGGTCTGGCTCTTACCTTGTACGAAGCCCCAGTTAATCGCGCCGACTTTCATCTCTTTCGCGATCGGAAGGATGCCTTGGAATGTGCTGTTCACGGGGCGCGCCATGTATTCGGTGCAGATGACCGGCCGGCCGTACTGCTGAAGCCATTGCACGTGCATGCGGAAGCTCGTCGCGTTTTCGTAGTTGTGGAACGACACCACGTCGGAAAGTTCGAGTTGCTCCTTCGCCATGGGCGATAATTTGGCGGGGTTCGACCAGTCGCCTTGCCACACACCGCTCGTGAGCGGCTGAGTCGCGTGCGCTTCTCTGGCCCACGCAAAAGCCTCGGGCAGCAATCTCAGTACGAGGTCGATCTTATTTTTCGGTTCTTCGGCGCCGTAGCTCGAGCCGTTGGTGTTGTCGGGTTCGTTCCATACATCCCACCCAAGCACGCGCCGATCGTTGGCAAAGCGGCCGACCACACCTTTGACGTAGGCCTGGAGTTTCGGATAATCTTCCGGATCTTCAAGCTCGCGTGCCCCTGGACATTGCACCCAGCGGGAATTGTGGACGCCCGGCCGTGGAGGTTGTTGCGGGCCCGCGTGTGGATTCGGATCCCATACGGAATCAAAAAGCACCAGCATTGGCCGAATGTGGTGTTTATCGCAGATCGCGAGGAATTGATCGATGCGATGGAGAAAACCTTCACGGTCCTGCTCGAACGGAATGTCATGCAGGAACACACGCATGGTATTCATGCCGAGACCTTCCGCCCAACCGAGTTCGCGATCGATACGCTCGGGGTCCCAGGTGGCGGCCTGCCACATCTCGAGCTCGTTGCTCGAGTCCGCCGGCAGGTAATTGCTGCCGACAATCCACGGTTCGGCCGCGTACCATTGATTCGCATGCTGTTCGGTCCAGCGGTCAGGCGCAGTACTCCTGCCCAAGACCAAGCTGCAGACGATCAGCGCACAAGCGGCGGCAAAGAACGACAGGCGCGTCCTCATACGTGATCCAATCTATCAGGCAGCTCTGATCGTGACGCCTCAGCCCTGATCGCGGGCCCTCGGCTTTCCAGTCACAAGCTATATTCGCCACACAATCAACAACTTGCAAGGAATCGTTTGGAACGCTGTGCTAGAGTTGTTTCCGAAAGCGCAAAGGGCGATTGGTGCCCGTTTTGCGCGATCTATTTACGAAAAGGGCCGGAGCGCTGTCGTGCGCCATCCGGCCCTTTTCCATTTCCCGAAGGAGTTCCAAACCCATATGTCCACCGCGGCTCAGATGAAAGCCAACCAGGCCAACGCTCAGAAGTCCACCGGCCCCACTACGCTAGACGGCAAAGCCATCGCGAGCAAGAACGCTCTCAAAACAGGATTGACGGGCCGCACCGTCCTGATGCCGAACGAAGACGCCGAACTCTACGCCCAGCACATTGAAAACTATCGTTCCCGCTTCAAACCCGTTGGCCCCGCCGAACTGGAACTGGTCCAGCGCGTCGCCGATACCAATTGGCGGCTGAATCGCATTCCCGCTCTCGAAGCTGGCCTGTACGCTATCGGCCGCGCCAAACTGGGTGATCTCTATAAAGATGTGGACGCCGAAATGCGCTCCATGATGCTCGAGACGGAAGTGTTCCTCGCCTACGATCGCCAGTTCCGCAACTTGCAGCTCCAGGAATCGAGACTGCGCAGCGCGCTCGCAAAGGATCTGCTGGTATTGACAACTCTGCAGGCCGACCGCCAGCGCGAGACGCGGCTTCGTCTGAGCAAGACAGCCGCCGCCTACGCTGCTGCGGTATCTGCCGGCAAAGCCGATCAGTTCGTACCACCGGCATTTGGGTCCGATTTTTCACTCAACCAAATCAAGCGAGCACTCGCCGAAATGGAACCCCGCTTCGTCGCCAAATACCAGGCGGAGCTCCTCGACGAAGCCGCCTGAAACGCACTGAACGTGCGACTTTTCGATCCTCAGTCTAACGGCGGGCGGGTATTGCCCCCTAACAGGGATTGGCTCACGTTTGCGATCGTGTGTGTACCTTCTTTACCGCCCCAGGCAAACAGGAGATCCACGACCGGCAAGCCGCCTGCGTGCAGCGTGAGTCCGGCGGCGTAGCTGTGCGCGAGATGATTCCATCCAAGATCGCCGCCGTTCGTAGACACGCGGCCCTCATCGACCATGAACTTTGCCCCAATGGGCAGTTTGCCGATCGAATGCTCGAACGAGCCTCGCAGCACCATCATGTCCGGCCCGCGGAAGCGGTAATCCGGATAGCTGGGCAGCAGCGTCGTTCCGTTGATGTCCGAACCGCCAATTGTCGGATCAAGGAAGAACGGCACGACTCGAGGCGCCCGACGTGTAAGACCGCGTATAGAAGAAACGCAGTCCGAAGCTGCCTTCGAGGTTACGCGTGATCGATGGGCAGTTCCGGTCAGTCGGACTCACTCCGCAGCTATCGGGCCCGTTGAAGTCATGCGGCAGAAGAGAGCGAGTGTTCTTGTAAATCGGGAACTGATGGTCGAGATCTAGCTTTAGCCGGCGGAAGGAAAAGTTCCCGGTGCTCGCGATCCACTCCTGAAACGCCGCAACATAATTGAGACGGACGTAGCCGGTGACAAAACTGGGGCGCAGCCGGATGCCTTCGCCGAACTGCGCGTAGGACGGGGCGGAGAACCCAAGGCGCGAGTTTTCGCGGATGGAGTAGAAGCGGCCGTTTGCCTCAGCAAGCAGCGCGATGTTCCACTTTGAAAGCAACGGCCAGATCACGTCGCCGCCGACAATGGTTTCGGTCATCCCGAAAGTGGTTTCCGTGCGCGGCGTTCCTTGTCCAACGCCGTAATCGCTGATCTGATTCAGCGAGGTGCCTTGCGCATAGGCGTGAAACACTGGCATTTCCGGGAATCGCGATCGTGCCGGCGTGGATGGCGTTGCCGGTGCTAACGTGAATCTTCGGGTGACGGATCAGGACGGCCGTCAGATATCCGCCGGCTCGCCAGGACGCGTTCGGCGTCGCGACGGCATCCGCGTTCCAGAAGAGGCGCCAGTCTTCGTTCGGCGTGTAATGAGTCGTGAAAGCAACCCCACTGCCGAAGCCATTCCCCGGCGCGAGACTGCCAACCGCGATATGCAGCGGCTTACCCGTAAAGAGTAACTGCCCGCAATCGATGAAATGGAAGTTAACGCAGTCCTTGCCGAACTGTTCGTCCTCCTGCCGGAAGTCCGCTTGTAGAGCGTTTTCTCCCGCGAACACCGGCACGGCGATCAGCAATACCGCCAGTAGCGCGCGGGCTCTTCACCGCGCCGGTTCTCACCTTCTCGGCTGGCCGGCCGCCTGCATCATGAAGGGCTCGGGTGACCTGGCGTATGTAGTCGGCCGCTTGTCCTTCCGTCTTCACCTGCGCCAACGTTGATACCCGTTTGCAGCTCCAGGGGCAAGCGCGATTCGGCTTCGCGAAAGTGTTCCACTTGCGCTTTGATGAGCAGATTCTTTTCGAGCGGCCGGTCGGGATTGTAGGCGGCTTTACTCGGCTTGGGAACTTTGATGACATTGGAAAGTTTAGGCGCTGGCATTTCAGTTACTCACATTGAAAACAGGGCAATCGGAATCGGGCCGCATCGTGTCGGAGAGCAGGTAGAGAAAGTTACCCGAAGCCTTCTCCCGCGCGGTTGCCTCCGGGTAGTCTGCCCACGAAGAACTCAGTTACGGTGTTCGGGATCGACGCGTGTTCGAAGGTGCGCCCGTCCGGTTCGTCCGGCCCAGGTACCACGGTTGCCTTGGGGACCCACGGCGAGATCAGGATTGCCGGGACCCGGACCCCCAGGCGATCGAATTCAAATGTCAGGCCGGGAACGCCGGTTTGATCCGGTGTTGCTGTAAACCCGTCTTTGAGGCAATTGCGGCGGGGGCACATGGTCGTAGATGCCGCCATGCTCGTCATAGAGCACCAGAATGGCCGTGCTCGTCCATAGCGTCGGGATTCTGCGCGAATCGCGTTGTAGACGGCCGCGATGAAGACCTCGCCTTGTTGGACGTCGTGGTCGGGATGCTGGTCGCTGGCGATGACTTCGCCGCCGTCGTCCTCATGGTCGGTAGTAATTCGGCTCGATGAAGCTGTACTGCGAAAGCTTGTTGAGCTTGCAGTCTTCGATGAAAGTCATCGAACGTGCCAAACAGTTTCGGCTGGTTCTGCAGAAGATTCACCACTTCCAGCGACGAACTCGCTTCGTCGTAGTAGAAGACGCTTCGCAGCATGACCGGCATTGATGAGCCGCTCGATAGATGCTCAGCGGCTTCCTGTGATAGTAGAAAACGTCCATGCAGACCTGGCCGAACGACGTGCCGTAATGCGCGAAGGCGCGGTTGCAAAGGTTGGGCCGGGGATGGACGAGAACCAACCGTTGAAGACGCGAAATTGCTTGCCAGGGCCGTCAGGACAGGAAGCTTGTCCGGCGCGAAGTAATACATGATTTTGCGCGAGTGGTCGACGTCTTGGCGCTCCCGATAGTAACTTTTCACGAATCCGGCCATGGGAGCTTTGCCGACCGGCCCGCCATCAAACAACTGCTGGTGTACGGCGGGGAAATGGTGATTCGGGATCGGGGTCAAGCTGTGACTGAAACTCGGCGAGCGGCTGCACACGGGCCGGTTCATTGGTGGTATCGAGGTTGCGTTTCATTGCCGGTCAGCCCGTCGATACTGGGGTCCACCGCCTTGAGTGACCGCCAGCATGTGGTCAAAAGAGCGGTTCTCCATCATCACCACGACAATGTGCTTCAAATTTTGCAGCCCTGCAGTCATTTATCAGACTATGAGGGATGTCCGCAAGATGGTCAAGAGCGAATGGGACAGGGGTGCGTGTCTGCGGCGACATGCGGGCTCATCGTGGTGCGACGTGCATGCCAAACGTTCTATGCTGGGCGTGGATCGATGACTCGGGTTCGACGGGGCGTTGTTTTGCGGGCAGTCGTTCTGGCGATCTGTGTCGCCGGTGTGACTTACGGAGAGGAACCGATTGCGGCGACGGTGTGTCAACTGAAGGCCGATCCTCCGGGCTTCAACCACAAGCTCGTCAGGGTAACCGGTTCGTGTCGCATGCTTTTGAAGACTTCAGCCTTGCCGATCCGGAGTGCTCGGATTGGCCGGTCTGGCTCGAATACGGCGGAACCAGGGCCATCTGGCACCATGTATTGCTGCGGATGTGAGTGCGGAGCGAACGCGCTCCAAGAGTCTGGTCATCGAAGGGATTGCGATTCCGCTGAAGGTTGATAAACAATTCGAAGCGTTTGACAAGGCCATCCAACCGCCGTTCCGCCCCTCTATGTACGGGACGGTACTTCGAGCCACGCTGGTGGGCCGGTTCTTCGCTGGACAAAGATTAGACTCTGATTTAAAGAGGAAACCGTGGGGCGGGTTCGGCCACATGGGCCTCTACACTGCTTCTGGCGATCCGGCAAGTTGAGTGGTCTGACACCGGGAATCGCCAGATCTCGACGACGTACCGCAATCGGACAGTGCCCCAGAGCTCCAAATCCAGGCTGCGTATTGCGCCATCTCGCGGTACAGAGCGGTACTCTCGTTCGGAAGGATGAGCAGGGAGAGCTGAGGCGGGTTAGGTCGCTGCGAAACGGTCGCTATTTCTTGGCGGCCTGCCAGGAGGCGGATCACCTATGAGGTTGTGGTGAGCAGGCCGTACTGGCTCTCATTTCAACGCTCAGGACACAGAAAGAGTGGCTTGGACGCGCAAACGTGGTCTTTGAGTTGTCATGCCGCCCTGGCGAGCTCGCGTCACGCGTCGGATGATGCTCATACGGCCCATCTAAATGTACGCGAAGAGCTGGTGTGGTTTGCCGATCAGAATTTCCGCTCCTGCGAGCTGCAGCCGGTGCGGCTCGAAGCCCCAGAGTACGCCGCAGCAGCGGACGCCGGCCGCGTGGGCCGTTTGCACGTCAACCGGACTGTCGCCCACCATCAAAGCGCTGCGATACGTCACTCCAACTTCAGACATGATCGTCAGCAGCCCCGCCGGATCGGGTTTTTTCGTGGCGAAGCTGTCGCCGCCGTACACGCGGAAGAAGAACTTGCCGGCATCGAGCCCATTCAGAACGTCCTGGCCGATGCGGGCTGGCTTATTGCTGAGGACCGCCATCGTGTGATCCATCGAGCGGAGGTCTTCGAGCAGACCGCGAATCCCAGGATAGAGAGTGGTGTGGTCGAGCGCGTGCTTCCCGTAGTGTTCGAGAAAGAACTCGACCGCCGCGTCGCACGTTTCGCGCAGCGCACCATCGCCGAGCGTGCGCTGCACCAGAACCGCGGCGCCATTCCCTACATAGGTCTGAATGATCTCAGGGCTGAGCGGTGGGCGATCAAAGTGCGCCAGCATAGCGTTCACTGAATTTGCGAGGTCCTCAGCGGAATCGATGAGGGTTCCGTCCAGGTCGAAAGTAATGAGCAAAACGGCGTTCCTTAGAATCTAAATCTGAGTCGATTTTCTAGGCTGGACGTCTCGCCACGCTCGCTGAATGTTTTGCATTTGCGCGTCGAACGCTTCCTTGGCTTCGCGCGGCGCGACCGCGGCGAGCCAGCCGGCTAGCGGGCTGGCATATGGAAGCAGGCGAGACTGGTTCAAAAACTCGGGTGTTGGCGAGGGTGCAAACGCGATGAGGGCGTCCGCGATCATGGCGATCAGCAGCACTCCGCGAACAACGCCCGCCACGCCGCCGAGGGCGTGGTTGAACCAGGACAGGCCCACCCATTTCAGCAGGCGGGACAGGATGGCGGCGATAGTGGCTCCGAGCAGCAGGATGGCGAACAGTATGGCGAAGAACGCGAGCGTATCGGCGGCCACGGGCGACCGCAGATAGGGCAGCAGCATCGCCGCGACCATCCGGTAAAACGAGAACGCCGCGAGGAAGCCCAGCAGGGTCGCGATCAGGCCAACCACAACGCGCGCCAGGCCGGAACGCAAACCGGCGAACACCGATGAAAGGAGTACGCAGGCAAGCAGCAGATCGAACCAGTTAAAGCCGTTCATATACTCGCCAACAGATCACTTCCGGTAAGTCGAGTATACGCCTCGCGATATTTCTCAGAGGTCTTCCGGGCGACCTGTTCCGGCAGAGCGGGCGCAGGGGGCCGCTTGTCCCAATTGAGCGTTTCCAGATAGTCGCGCACATATTGCTTATCGAACGAAAGTTGCGAGCGCCCGGGCTGATATGCGTTGGCGGGCCAGTAACGGGACGAATCCGGGGTGAGCACTTCATCGCCCAGCACCAGTTCATCGCCGACAAATCCGAACTCGAATTTGGTGTCGGCCAGGATGATGCCGCGAGATAGGGCATATTCCGCGGCAGCGGAGTAGATGCGCAGAGTCAGATCCCGCAGCCGCGTTGCGAGATCGCTGCCGATTTCGTTCACGATGTATTCGAACGACACATTCATGTCGTGTCCACTCTGCGCCTTGGTCGCGGGAGTGAAAATAGGTTCGGGCAAGCGGCTGCCGTCCTGAAGTCCCGGCGGGAGCGCAATACCGCAAACACGTCCGGTTTCCCGATATTCCTTCCAGCCCGACCCGGCGAGATACCCGCGTGCGACACATTCAACCGGAACCATGCGCGCCTTGCGAACCACCATGGAGCGGGATTCCAGTTCGCGAGCGATGTCCGGCGCAGCGTCTGCCGTGAGGTGGTTCGGGACGATCTTTTCGAGGAAGCTGAACCAGAACCGCGAGAGTTGCGTCAGCACCCTGCCCTTGCAGGGAATGCCGGATCCGAGTATGCAATCGAACGCGGAGATTCGATCGGTGGCGATGAACAGGAGCTTATTGCCATCGAGCTCGTACACATCGCGCACCTTGCCGCGCGCGGTGAGGGGTAGTGGGAGATTCGTCTCAAGGACGACAGGGTCAGGACAGACCATTCGATTCGAGTATATTTTGCCGGATGCTGGACACGCAATTGGCGTAAGTGATTGGAAATCCGATTTGGCCGCTCGATTGCAATATTCAAGTGCAGGAGGAGAAACCTTCATGAACTCAGATCAATTCGAAGGCAAATGGAAACAATTGAAGGGCTCCGCGAAGCAACGTTGGGGCAAGTTGACCGATGATGATGTTACCGCGCTCAGCGGTAAGAAAGATGAACTGATCGGTAAGCTGCAAGAGCGTTACGGCATTACTCGCGAACAGGCGCAGAGAGAGGCCGACGAGTGGGCCGCGGCAACAGCCGCGAGCACCAGTGAGTTGGACCGCCAGGCGGGAACCCAAGTGAACGCCGCCTCGACCTCCAAACTTTAGATCCAAGCCAGAGCTAGGGCTTGTTTCCAGCCCTTCCCCGATTGTCGGGGAAGGGCTTCTTTTTTTGTGTGCAGCTAGCGCTCGGGTTCAGTGATTTTCAGAATGCGGTCAGCGGAGACATTTTGCAGAACCTGGCGGATGCCGCTGGGCCAGAGGATCTCGATCTCCTTTGCGCTTGTGGCTGAGCCGAAACCGAAGTGAAGGCGCGGATCGCTGGAACTCGCATATCCGCTGCTCGTGGAAACGTGGTCGTATTGCACAACTCCATTCGCGGTCGTGAGCCGTACGCGTGCGCCGATCGCCATGCGATTGCTCTTGCGCCCTTCAAGCTGCAGCGTTAGCCAATGATTGCCGTTCGCGGTGATATTGCGGAAGATTTTGGCCTGCCCGTTAAGCACGGAGACGACCAGATCGACGCGGCCGTCGTTATCGAAATCTCCGAAAGCCGCTCCTCGGTGGGCGGCGGGTAACTGGAAAGCCTTGCCCGCTTGCGCGCCGACGTTCGCGAAGCGGCCGTTGCCTAGATTCCGAAAGATCGAGTTGGGCTCGCCGTACTGGCGCGGCTCAAACAGGGCAACGTTGTCGATGACATTGGAACGAGCAACGAACAGGTCCTTCCAGCCATCGTTATCGAAGTCAACGCCTAGATTGGACCAGCCGGACATGCCGGCAGTTTCGAGCGCGAGACCGGTGGCAGCCGTGGCGTCTTCGAAGGCGTGCGAAGGAAGCTCGCGGAAGAGCGGAAACGTTTGCTTCTCGATGGCGGTTTCCCAGATGTCAAGGTGGCCCCGATTGAACAGATCGCTGAAAACGACGCCCATGCCGGAGATCGCGTTGCCGTCCTCGGGGAAAGCCACGCCCGCATCCATCGCGACCTCTTCAAAGCGTTTGCCCCCGAGATTGCGGAAGAGTTGGTTTGGCATGGTGTCGTTAGCGATGAAGATATCGGGGTAGCCGTCGCCGTCATAATCGCCAATGCCGATGCCCATGCCTTTGCCGAAGTGCCCGGCGATGCCGGTCTGCTCGGAAACATCGGTGAACGTCCCGTCGCCGTTGTTGTGGTACAGCGTGTTGTAGAGCGGCTTGTAATACCGGGGACTGCAGGCGATGCGATTGCCGTTGACCACGCAACTCGGCTCGGTTTCAGCGTCCCACTGACAGTAGTTCGCAACGAATAGATCGAGCAGGCCGTCGCGATCGTAGTCAACCCAGGCGGCACTGGCGGACCACATTTTGCGGCCCTGGAACACTGCTCCCGTCAGGCCTGCTTTCTCCGTGACGTCGGTGAAGGTGCCGTCGCCATTGTTGTGCAGTAGTTGATTGCCGTTGAGATTGGCGACGAAGATGTCCGGATGGCCATCGTTATCGTAGTCGCCGATTGCGACCCCCATGCCATAGCCGGTACCCGCTACACCCGCTTTGTCCGTAACGTCAGTGAAGGTCAGATCGTGATCATTCCGGAAGAGCCGATTCGCAAAACGGGGCGCCCGCTTATCGAGTGAGGGCATTTCCGCACCGTTGACGAAGAAGATGTCGGGATAGCCATCGCCGTCGTAATCGAAAACGGCCACGCCCGCGACCATCGTTTCGGGTTGATGTTTTTCAGGAGTCGGCGAACTGTTGGTAATGAAGTGAATGCCGGCATGCTCCGCGATTTCATCGAAGAGGATTGGACCCGCAACGGGAGGCGCGGATAAGGCGAGCACGCCAGTCGCGGCGATCCAAAGGCCGAGTTTCCTCATTCAGCGGACAGCGCTCCTACGGGTTCACG
This sequence comes from uncultured Acidobacteriaceae bacterium, assembly GCA_963795905.1. GTDB lineage: Bacteria > Acidobacteriota > Terriglobia > Bryobacterales > Bryobacteraceae > Bog-105. Next base: position 152,878 of record CAWCJG010000015.1, read on the forward strand.
TTGTAGTAGAGGCTGTGCGTCACAGCCTGAGCGCCCTGAATTGCGCTCACCCGAAGCTCGCACGAGCCAGGGGTTGCGGGGATGGTGAGCACCATCGGTACGGAACCATCTGGACCCGCCTGCGCGAGGTCAGACAATTGGCGGTCGACGACTTTGTCGTTGACCAGCAGTTCGACTTGCAGCTTCGGTTTCTCTGCGGAATCCTTGTTGGGGTAGACCACAAAGTAAACAGTGGGTTTGGCGTTTTTCGCGATGTTGTTCTCCATCTCCGGGATGACGCGCTTCGCCTGGCCTCCTACAGAGATCTGGAAAGGATCGGACGGATCGGCGGAAGGGATCGGCTCGATCCGTTGCACAAGAACGATGCTGCTCAGTTCGATGGGACTCGGCACCGGGTTGAAGAACGCAAAACGAGATACGCTCGCCTTACCAGCCTCATGATCGAAGACAGAGATATCGGCGGTGTAGTGGCCGGCCGGCAGATTAATGGGGTGTGCGAAATCGAGTGTGCTGAACGCGGCTTGCTTCAGCGACGATGCAGGGAATTCAAAAGGCGAATCCTGGCTGAATTTATCGACTACATCGCCGCTCGCGTTCTTCACCAGTGCAAGCACCGAAGCGTGTACGCGGAACTTTTGGCCGTTATCGAGCGGCGTGACTGCGAGATGCGAGACCGGAAGCTCAAATGTGATGGCCTGTTGGATCCCGTTCATCACAGGCCGGAACTGGAGCGCCGCGAAATCGAAGTTGAACGAATGGGGAGCGGGCTTCACGTTCAGCGCCGCAAGTCCAACCAGGTCGGCTTGCGTCAGCGCCGCATCGGCTGAGAGAGCGGGCATGGCGTAATAGCCGGTGCGGCTCTCGACGGTCCAACCAGGATGATCGACCTTGACCTCGATCGAGCGGAGACGGCCATCCATTTTGGTATCCGTCGGGCTGTAGACCGCTTCGTAGTGGGAATCGAGGTCTTCGATGATGTGTTCGAAGGGCTTCCGCAGGTCGTTGGTGTTTGCGATCAGGAAGCCGCCGGTATCTTCCGCGATTTGCCGCAGCGTCGCTTGCGAATTGCTTTGGCGTACGCCCTGGTTGATGTAGTCGTCCTGGCGCATCTGTTCGCGGATGTTAGCGCTCCGCAAATTGCGAGCATAATTCACGGCGGTATCGGCCGCCAGAGCGTTACTGTTCTGTTGCAATCCGTTGACGTCCACTGAGTAGAACGTGATGCCGGCTTTTGCGGCGCGCTTGATCATGTTCTCCATGCGATCGGGATCATCGAGGCCGACAATTCCAGTAGAGAGGAACAGGATGCTCTTATGGCCGGGGAGCTTCGCGAACTGATCGATCAGCAGATTGAGGGAATCGAAGTTGCGATGTGCGTCTATGCCCGTGAACTGGAGACGAGCACCCGCTTCATCCCCTCGCATGCGGTTAGCCCCCTGGCCGGTTGAGACATCGGCTCCATTAATGGCTTTGAGATTTACTTCGCCGCCGGTAATGTCCATGCTGGAAGTAGCGGAGGTGCTGGGACCCGAACCGTTGATGCTGGTCGTAACGGTGGCGACGTTGGGCGCAGCGTTCAGGATCCGGCTAGCGAGACTCAGGAAGTTATCCGTCATCCCGGTGGGAGATTCGTCAACGGCCTTCACCATCTGCGCTTTGTCGTTTGTGAACTCGTGCAGCGGAATGAGATTGTCCGTCAAATTGAACATGCCGAGCCACGTGTTCGGCGGCAGGTTGTTCTGAATGAATTGACGGGCGAAGTCGCGGGCGTTCTTTTTCGTGTTCGGGTCGAGACCGTGGAACACGAGTGCGACTACGTTTACCTCATTAATCGTGTGGGCTGCCGGAACATCGGCTTTCGCCGTGGGTTCCGGATTCTGAATCGATGGCTTTCCCGGTACATAGCGAAAGTCGATCAGGTTCTGCTTGATGCCATCTTCAAAGACCTGAACATCACCCGGCTTAAGAGTTTTTATAAGGTGGCCTTTGGCGTCACGGACGACAATGTCGAGGTTGACTTCCTGCGCGCCGGCTTTGAAGGTGAGTGTCTGCCCGTTGTTTGTGCTCGGCGGTTGCGAGGACGGCTGCGTCTGCGGCCAGGACATTTGAGAACACACCAAAGCAGCTATCAGCAGCCACGACGAACGCACAAACACGGTACTCATTTCCTTCTATTTGTCTTTCAGTGTACAGTTTTTGGGTCGATTAGATAACGCCCGAGCCGCTACGGATTCACCACGTACCGCAGGCTTTGCGTGATGGTGTCCTTGCCCTGCGTCGCGGTGATTTTGAGTTCGCAGTTGCCGGGCGCGAGCGGGGCTCCGAGCAGCATCGGGATAGAACCATCCGGCATTGGCGCCGACAGCTCCGACATTTGCCGCGCTAGAACCTTGCCGTTAACCAGCATTTCGACTTGTATCCGCGGTTTATCCTGGGTATTCTTCTCCGGATAGACTACGAAGTACGCCATAGGTTTGGCGTTGCTTGCAAGCTTGTTCTCTACTTGCGGAACCACGCGGCGGAAATGCGAGCCATCGCTGAGCACGAATGGATCGGTGTTGGGGTCACCTGATTTCACGTTCTCGACGCGCTGCACCAGGGTTAGGCTGCTGAGTTCGAGAGGCTTCGGCGCCTGACTTTCGAAATCAAACCGCGACACGCTCGCGCGATGCGCCTCCTGATCGACGACGGCGATCTCTGCGCGATACTTACCGGGCGGAAGATTCACCGGATATGCGAGATCGAGGTTGCTGAAGGCAGCCTGCTTGAGAGAGGAGGCTGGAAATTCGAAGGGCGAATCCTGGCTGAATTTGTCGACGACTTGCCCGTTTGCATCCTTTATAAGGATCAGCGCGGACGCATGAATGCGATATTGCTGGCCGCTGTTGAGGGCGCTGACAGCCAGGTTGTGAACTGGCAGTTCGAACGCGATGGCCTGCTGCACACTGTTGCCGGAAGGGCGAAATTGGAATGCCGTGGATTCGAATTCGAAAGCGTGTGGCGTAGGTTTCACGTTCAGAGCTGCGAGACCGAGCAGATCCGCCTGGTTTAGGGCATCCTGACCTGCAAGGGCCGGCATGGCGTAGTAGCCCGTGCGGCTCTCAACAGTCCACCCCGGATGATTGAGCTTCACTTCGATCGTCCGGAGTCTGCCGTCGAGCTTGTCGTCGGCGGGGCGGTACACAGCTTCATAGTGCGTCTGGAGGTCCTCGACGATGTGGGTGAAGGGCTTTCGTAGATCATTCGTATTCGCGATGAGGAAACCGCCGGTGTCTTCCGAGATTTGGCGGAGAACGGCTTGCGTGCTGCTTTGACGCACTCCTTGGTTGATGTAATCGCCTTGCCGCATCTTTTCCATGTTGGACGCGGCGCTGGTGGTTGAACCGGTTTGGGTTCGGCTCACTCCAGCGGCGTAGTTGAGCGAGTTGGTGGCGGCGAGAGTGGTCGAATTCTGATCAAGGCCCGTCACGTCGACGGCATAGAACGTGATCTCGTCATGGTTTGCCTTCTTGAGCATCTTCTCCATCCGGTCGGGATCGTCCAGGCCAACCATGCCAGTCGAGAGCAGCAGAACGCTCTTGTGCCCGGGCAGTTTCGCGAGCTGATCAATCAGCACGTTCATGGAGTCGAAGTTGCGATGGGCGGCTACTCCGGTGAACTCCCGGCGCGCATCGGCCTGGTCGCCGCGAACGCGATTGGCTCCGTCGCTAGTGGAGACGTCCGCGCTGGTGATGGCTTGCAAGTTGACCTCGCCGCCGGTAATGACCATGGATGAGGTCGCGGCGGTAGTTGCTCCCGAACCCGTAACGCTTACGTTGATGCTGACGATGTTCGGCGATGCGCTGAGAACGCGGCTCGCCATGCTGAGGAAGTCCTGCGGGCCACCGCTAGGGCTTGCGTTAATGGCCTGGAGCATTTCGCGCTTGTCGTTCGTGAACTCGTGCAGGGGCTGGAGGTTATCGCCAAGCGAGAATACGCCTACCCAGGTGTTCGGCGGCAGATTGTGTTGCACGAATTCGCGGGCAAAGGCAATCGCGTTGCGCTTGGTGGACGGGTCGAGGCCGTGGAAGACCAGACAGATCAGGTTGATGTCGTTGACTGAGTGCCGTTCAGCGGTCTGGACGACGGCGGGCGCGGCCTGGGCAGTCTGCGGCTGAGAAGAGGTGGGACTATCGTTCCCCTGAACGAAGCGAAAGTCGAGCAGGTTTTGCTTGAGGCCGTCCTCAAACACCTGCAGGTCTTCAGGTTTGACCGTTTTGACGATTTTGCCTTTCGCGTCCCGTACAACCACGTCCAGGCTGACTTCCTGAGCTCCCGTGCGAAAGGTGACGCTGGAGTCTGGGGCGGGGGATTGTGTCGTTTGCTGGCCGAACGACAGTGCCGAAACGAGAAACGCCGCGGGGAGCAGGCGCGAGGAACGCATGGAAAGACCTTTCTTAGTGGTCTAGTGTAGCTGGTTTGCGGCGAACCGGCTTCCTTTCAATGAGCGCCGAACTTCTTGGGTGGTTCGGGACGCTTCGGCGGAATACGCGGGGTTATCAAGAAAATCGAGCGGTACCGCCGGATTGCTCCGCCACCCCGGTCGATGCCTCTGTCGGAGATGGGTTGTCGAGCATAAGCTGCAGATCGAATGCTTCCTTGCGCGTTCGCAAATCGGCGTAGAAGAGCGTGAGCGCGGATACGATCCATGGTGTGATGATGACCGTGGCGAGCAGACTCACCAGCCGGGTCGCGAGTTGTGGAGCAGGAGATGCCGTCAAAACCTTGTATGCCAAGGTCCAGGTGATAGCCGGTAAGAACGCGAAGAACAGATATACCCCTAGCAGGAGCAATGCCCGGCGGCGATGTTCTTCCGTCAATTGACGGCTTCGTTTCAGGGCTGGAGCCGCCGGTAAGCCTTCCTCCACCATTGCCGGTATCGCCACACTCCAGCGGCACCAGAGGTATACGCCAGGGACTATGAACGCCGCCATTGCCAGAAATTCCAGGCATACTTTCCACAGCCCGAGCCAGATCAGCGAATCGGCTCGACGCACTGCGAACTGCACTGCGGCGGATAGCGAGGGTCGATGGCCCCGAAGCATGGAGAGGACGGCGTAGGCGATCGCGCCCTCGGCAAGACTCGCGGCGACGATTCCTATAGGTTCCGTTAAGGCGAGCCGCGAGACAAATGAGGCTTTGCTGCGCGCGTGGATAGCGAGATAGGCCGCAGAGTAGGGCAGCATGAAAACGGCCGAAATCGCAAGCAGCAGTGCGAAATTCTTGCGATACAGAAAGAGGGCGCGATCGAGCAGCTCGCCCATCTTCATGGGATGGAGTTCAGCGGGGCTGGTCACGGTGGATCAATGTAGCACGACGAGTCTTCCGGCTACAATGAAGCAACGGATGCGGCAGCTCTGCGCAATTTTGTTGGTTGGGTGGCTCAGCGCCTCGCTGACCCTGCCTGCCTGGGGCAATGCCGGAGCGAAGGAACTCCCCGAGTGCTGCCGGCGGTCCGGTCAACATAAGTGCGCGATGGCGGAAGCGATCGCGTCCGATTCGTCTCATCCGGTCATCGCAAGCCTCTGCCCTTACGCGAAGCTTCACCAGCCGGAGGCGGTGGTTCCTACCACATGGCTGCCGGTGCGATCGCAAATCGTTTTCGCGGAACTGCTCAGCCACCCGGCGGCGCGGCCGCAGATTGAAGCGCATTATCGCGCGTCCCTACTCAGATCTCGCCAAAAGCGCGGCCCGCCTAGTTTCCCCTCGTCTGAACTGATCACCAATTAGCAGATAGGAGAGGAAATGAATAGGAAGTGCTGCGCGCTCTCGCGCGCGCTGATAGCGGCCCTAGTGTCGCTATCGAGTTTTGCCGCAACGCTTCGCGGGGTCGTTCATGACCCGCAGCACCGGCCCTTGCCGGGCGCACAGATTGTCATTCAGGGGCCATCGCTCGCGCAGCCGCTTACGGTGCAATCCGATGCCAACGGCGAGTTTGAGGCGGATGTACCGCTCGGTTCCTACACGGTGGGCGTGTCGGATAACGGCTTCTCGTCGCAGACAGAAACAGTTGACGTGCACGCCGCGAAAACGCCGGTGTTGCACCTGAAGCTGGAGCTCGCGGCCTTAAGCCAGACCGTCGAGGTGACCAGCCATACGAGTGGATTGAAGACAGAAACATCGACGGTGCAGACGGCTGTTTCCGCAAGGGAGATTGAGCAGACCCCAGGGGCGGATCAGACCAACAGCCTCGCGATGATTACTGATTTCACTCCCGGCGCGTACATGGTGCATGACATGCTGCATTTGCGCGGCGGCCACCAGGTGAATTGGTTTTTTGACGGGATTCCGCTGGTAAATACGAACATCGCGGCGAATGTCGCGCCGCTGGTGAATCCGAAGGACGTGAGCGACTTGCAAACCGAGCGCGGCGGCTACTCGAGTGAGTATGGAGATCGCACCTACGGATTCTTCAACGTGATTACACCGTCGGGCTTTGATCGCAGCAATGAGGCGGAGATTGTCGCGTCAGCGGGGAATTTCTACTCGACCGACGATCAATTCAATATCGGAAGCCATACCGATCGGTTCGCCTATTACGCCAGTGTGGATGGCAACCGATCCGACCTGGGCTTGATGACTCCTGTACCCCAGACGATTCACGATGAGACGTCGGGCGAAGGTGGTTTCTTGTCGCTGCTATTCAATCCGAATGCAAAAAATCAATTCCGCTGGATTCTGTCCATGCGCGGCAGCGACTACGACGTCCCGAATACGCAGGATCAGACGGCGGCGGGTATCGCGGATTCAGAAATTGAGCGCGATTACCTGGCGGGATTCCATTGGACGCACTCGTTTTCAGAAGGGGTGACATTTATTGTGACGCCCTTTTTCCATTTCAATCAGGCGCGCTATGTGGGCGGTCCGAACGACACGCCGTTTGTACTGGGCGACAACGTTCGTTCCAATTATCTGGGCGCGCGATCGGTCCTTCAGGCAGAGAAGAAAAAGCACAGTGCGGTTGCGGGCGTGGAAGTTTGGGGCCAACACGACGACACGTTTTTCGGGTTGGCAAATAATCCCGGTGGGCAAGTGCTGAATCAACGTGAAGTCCAGTGGGCCTACTCGGCGTCGGAATTTGCCGAAGATCAGTACAAAGCGACGAAGTGGCTAACGCTCGATCTGGGTCTGCGCTTCACGCACTATGGCGGTCTGGTGGATGACAATGCGGCGAGCCCCCGCGTCGGCGGGGCAATTCGCGTACCGCATCTGAATTGGATCTTGCGCGGCTATTACGCGTATTACTATCAACCGCCGCCGCTCGACAGTCTGCAAGGTCCATCGCTGCAATTTGCGGTGAATCAAGGTTATGGATTTGTGCCTCTGCCGGGCGAGCGCGACATTCAGCATGATATCGGCGTAACGATTCCGCTTGCCGGTTGGTCGCTGGAGGCGGACCGCTTTCATACGAGCGCGAAGAATTTTCTCGATCACGATGTAATCGGTAATTCAGGTATCTTTGTGCCTCTGACCGATCTCGGCGCCGAAATCAGCGGCACGGAGGTGACGGTGCGGTCGCCCCAACTCTTCCATCGGGCGCAGTTGCGGATGGCGTACTCGAATCAGATTGCGCAAGGTATCGGACCGATTACGGGAGGGCTGGTCGAGGATGCGCCGTCGGGCAACTTCCTGCTAGATCACGATCAGCGCAACACAACGAGCGCGGTTCTGAGTGTGAATCTGCCGAAGCGCGCCTGGTCCACGGCGGCGTATCAGTTCGGTTCCGGTTTCATGAACGGCAATGGCCCAGCGCATCTGCCCCCGCATTCCACGTTCGATCTATCGTTAGGCAAGCACGTGGGCGAAGCGTGGATGGTATCCGTTAATGCGACGAACATTGGCAACTCGCGATATCTGATCGACACCAGTAACACGTTTGGCGGCACGCATTGGATCTACGCGCGCCAGATTTATGGTGAGATACGGTACAGGTTTCATTTTTGATCCATGACTGAATGGTGGCGGGAATTCTTCGACGAGCAGTATCTCCGGCTGGCCGCGGAGATGTTTTCGGAGGACGAGAATCGAAAACAAGCGGCGGACATCTGGGCAATGCTCGATCTGAAGCCCGGCTGCCGGATTCTGGATGCGCCATGCGGATGGGGCAGGTTGTCGCGAAGGTGGGCAGAACTCGGAGGCGAGGTGCTGGGCATCGATCAATCCGGTGTCCTGATCTCCGAAGCGGAACGTCAACGCGACGGGATGGATCCGGGCCGGTTGCGCTACCTGCAGCACGATTTCCGGGTCCCTCTGGCGGAAAGCGGCTTCGATGTGGCGTGCAACATTTTTACTTCCTTCGGCTATGGGACCGAGGATGATGATGTCGCGCTTTTCCGAACCTTGCGGCAGGCAGTCCGGCCGGGCGGGCGCGTACTGATCGAGACGAATCATCGGGACCTGGTTTGTTCCTTTCTGACGCGCGGCGGCACACACGCGCGAAAAGGGAAAGACGGCACGTTGTTTCTGGATGAGCCGAGTTTCGATCCGATCGGTGGGGTCGTGACTCTGAACTGGTACTGGAGCGGACCGAACGGTTCGGGTGAGAAGCATGCCTATTGGCGCTGTTACACTCCGACCGAGATTGTTGAGTTAGTGCAGCGCGCCGGGTTGCAGGTCGAGGGCGTGTACAGCGGCCTAACCCGGACGCCGTATGGGAAAGAGATTGGAAGGATGTCGGTCATCGGGGTTAAGGAAACCGGTAGCGCCCGGTAGTAGGAAGTACCAGATATTGCGTTTCTCCCTGAATGTGTCATAATACTGACTTCATGCGGGCTGTGACGACAAGCTTCTGGCGATTTTGGTACTGGCCGAAATCTGTCCGGGGGGCGTCCAAGTAGATCCGCTGAACCAACGATTCAGAAAGGGGGCCCACTCGGAAACGGGTGGGCCTTCTGCTTTTTAGGGGCGAGGACTACACCGAGTGAGGGGCAGATGATCATTTCCATGAAGCTGCACGCAACCAAGCCCGAAATCGATGCCGTCATCGAACGGATTCACGATTTCGGCTACAAAGTGCATTCGATCGAAGGTGAGGAACGCGTTGTCATCGGCGTGGTCGGTGTAGGCGATGTGACCCAGTGTCTCGAATCGCTCGAGGCCATGCCGCAGGTGGACAAAGCGGTGCGAATTTCCGCGCCTTATAAGTTTGTCAGCCGCGAATTCCGATCGACCAAGACGCAGATTGTGGCGAACGGCATTGAGATTGGCGGAGAGAACTTCGTCATGATGGCGGGCCCGTGCTCGGTTGAGAGCGAAAAGCAGATTGTCGAGACGGCGCTGTTCGTAGCGCGACAAGGCGCGCAGTTCCTGCGTGGCGGCGCTTTCAAACCGCGCACGTCGCCCTATGACTTTCAGGGTCTGGAACTCGAGGGGCTGAAGCTGCTCAATAAGGCGAAGCGCGAGAGTGGGCTCGGCATCATCACCGAGGTAATGAGCGATCGCGATGTCGATATGGTGGCTGAGTACGCCGATATTCTGCAGATCGGCGCCCGTAACATGCAGAATTTCGCTTTGCTGAAGACGCTCGGGAAAGCGGAACGGCCGGTGATGTTGAAGCGCGGTCTGAGTTCAACCATCAAAGAGCTGCTGATGTCCGCCGAATATATCGTCGCGCATGGGAATCCAAACGTAATCCTGTGCGAGCGCGGCATTCGGACGTTTGAGACGGCGACGCGGAATACGTGTGACCTTGCGGCGATTGCGGTGTTGAATGAGCTGTCGCACCTGCCGGTGATTCTCGATCCAAGCCACGCGACTGGTAAGCGCAGCCTTGTGCCGGCGCTTTGCCGAGCGGGTGTGGCAGTCGGCGCAGATGGCCTGATTGTCGAAGTGCATCCTTGTCCCGAGAAGGCGGTCAGCGATGGGGCGCAGTCGCTCTCACTGTCGCAATTCGAGAACATGATGCACGAGTTGCGGCCGTATATCAATCTCTGGAAGGATGCGCGAGTCGCCACATTGGCGGCGGTCTAACGGATGCGGCTGAAGCCGTGGCTATTTTTGCTCCTGCTGGCCGCTGTGCTCGCCGTGTTCACATACGGCGTCGCAAGGCTGGGCCATCGGCTGGTTCGTCACGGTACTGATCTGGTGAAGCTTCTGCCCAGGCGAACCGACGCGATCACCTTCTATGTGGATGTCGCGGCATTGCGGGCGAGCCACTTACTCGATTTGATTTCGACGGACAAAGCGCAATCGGCGGACTATCGTTCGTTCGTTAGCGCGACGGGTTTCAATTACACTCGCGACCTGGACGCAGTAGCCGGTAACATCAGCGACGCCGAGAGCGACTTCCTTGCGGAAGGGCATTTCGATTGGGCGCGGCTCCGCAATTACGTTGGCGGGCATGGCGGTGTCTGCAATGAAATCTGTTCCATGCCGGCGAGTACAGAAGGCCGGTGGGCCTCCTTCAAATCGCTGCAAAACAATGTCCTCGCGATTGCCGTAAGTACAAACAAATCGGCCGCAACCCACATTGGAACGCCGGGACAGGTGCAATTGGACGTTCCAGGCGATCCGGTGTGGGTCGAAGTTCCGGGATCCCTCTTGGAGAAAACCGCCGGCTGGCAGCTGCCCGCGAAAGTGTTGGCGTCGTCGCTTCATTCGGCGGAACAGGTGACGCTCGCGGCCGGCCTGCACGATGGCGGTCTACGGCTGGAATTGCGCGCCCGCTTTACGGATTCGCGGAGAGCACAGGCAGTGCGGAACCAGCTCGACATTGATACCAAGATGTTGAAGCTGGAGCTTACGCGCGAACACGCGGGGCCAAATCCAGCCGATCTGACGGGCCTGCTCACCGCGGGAACATTCCGCGCCGATGGCAACGAGGTGTTCGGTGACTGGCCGATCGACCGTCAGTTGCTCAAATCGCTCGAAATCGAATAGCTGTGGCGCTTCTCGGCGACGTTATACGAAGCCTTAGGATCCGGTGTGTTCATTCTTACCGCCATCCACGTCGTAGGTTATGTCTCCAAACGAATTGCTGTAAGTGTAGTGGTGAATGTGGTCCATGGTTTCGGTCACGCGCGGTTTTCTGCGCTGGGTACCAGAACCGTAACGGTTGTGCCAGTATTCAAGTCGCTCTCCAGGTGAACGTCGCCTCCATGCAGAGCGACAATCTGTTGCACAATTGCCAACCCCAGGCCGGCGCCGCCGCCATTGCGCGTACGTGCGGAACATCCGGCAGCGGGATCACGCGCCCGGACCTGCGGACGCACCCTGCTGAGCACCGGTAAAGTGGTTTACGTGCCCGAGGCGCCCGCTCAAACGGCTCCCAAGAGCACCAACACGCACTGAATCAGTTGCCGACCGTAAGCGAGAGGACTGCCATTCCGCTCCCTGCCTGTTCGCCCGGTATCGTGCGGAGAGCCCATCCGTAATCGAGCTTGGCGGTCACGTTGGAACGCAAGCTGTAGCGCACGCCGACGCCGGTGCTCGATGCATTCACGGCGTTGGCATATCCGGCGGAGGCTTGATAGGCATGCAGCGAGCCGTAATCCCAGAAGCCAAGAACTTGCCAGGCTCCCATGCCGGGCATCTCGCCAATTTTCTTCCAGGCAGGGCCCCGCACTTCGTTGCTCATTAGCACGCCTTCATCGCCCAAAGCCGCAAAAGGTGCGTACCCGCGCAGAAGGTCCGGCCCCCCTGCCGCAAGCTGCTCCGTATAGAGCAGGTTGGAGTTTGTGGATTGCGCGGTCAGGCGCAGTGAATAGGTCATATCCCGCACCAGCTTTGTGAGGCGATTCACGTCGCTACGGAAGTAGATGTAGCGCGCCGATGAGAACGGGCGGCCCGTTTGATTCGCGCCCGGTTGAAACGCAGCGGTAGTATTGTTCGCAGTCAGCCCGCCGGGGCTGTACCGAAGGCTTGCCGCGACCGAGGTTGTGCCCCAATGATCTTGCAATGCGGCTTGATAGGACAACGGAAACTGGTCGATTTCCACGGCGTTTGCCGATACGCTTGTACCGCCGAAATCGAGGTTGTTGTTTGTGGTCTTGAACTCATAACCAGTCGTGATCGATTCGGTCAAACGCTGGGTACGTGGCAGGTTGTGTACATATTGAATACCCATTCCGCCGCTGAGACCTAACATGCCCAAACCCGCTCCGACGTTCGGCACCGACCGTTCGTAGTCGCCCGAAAGCAGCAGGCTGTCACCCCAGTGGAACGGCATGCTCCATCCAAGCGAGTGTCCCTGAAACGACCAGCCACCCGGCTCGCCAGCCTGACGCGACGGTCTGGTGAACAGGTCACTGCTGGTGGTGAGCTGATAAGAAAGCTGCGAGTCCGACCCAAGCACGTTGCCCCACGTCGCTCCGAAGTTCCAGCGATCGTGTCCCGTCGCGGATGTCCCGGAGTTGTCGAATCCGCTGTACATGCGGAGCGGCAAGCGATCTTCGGTTTGCAGCACCAGGTCCGTGTAGCCTGTCTGCGCTGACGGTTGGTAAATCAAATTGACGCGGCGGAACGGATTAGAATTGACCGCATCCATGTCACCGAGGAGTGCCTGCGTATCGATCGAATCCCCGTGCCGCAAGCGAATGTCTGAAACCAGCAGCGAATCCGTGAACCAGCGGTTTCCTTGCGCGCGTACCTGGCCCAATCGAAACTCGCTTACCAACACCTGTACGGTTCCGTTGTCCACGTTTTGTTCGGGAACCATGACGTTCACGAGCGGGCGATGATGGGCGGCATAAAAGGCGACTACCTGCTTCGTAATTGCGTCCAGTCCTGCGAGGGTAAGCTTTTGTCCGATGTGCGTCTGCATGGTGCGCAGGAAGGCGGGCTGATTCAGCGCCTCTATCCGGACAACCACGCCGTGCTCGTTCACACCGGTACGAGCGACCATGTTCGCCTCAGGCACAAAGACCAGACCCTTCAGCGACACCAACACAACCGTGTCGTCGCGCTTGGACGTATTCTGCCGAGTCTGTTGCGCCAGCCCGCAACCTGTGCCCATCAGGAGAAGAGCAAGTAGCTTCTTCATTGTCGCCGCCTTCTTAGTTTTGGTCATTGTTCGAGCTCCCGCTTCCGGTCTGGTTACCGCCATTTGGCGGTTGATCGATAAATGAGGCTGACGAAATGGAGCCATTGTTGTTGGTTGTGGATCGAATCAGCGGTGTCCAATCTGACGAGTATGAAGTCGAGCCGGCCGCCCCGGCGGTGATGTTAGGCGCCGCTGTCACGATCGGTGAAATGCCCGAAGGCGCGCTCTGCGAGTTCGTCTGGGTGCTGGTCGTTGCATTCGCTAGTGATGGATCGACGGCTGGCGTCGCAGCGAGTACGGACAAAATGCCCGGCGTCACAATCAACGCGACGTTCTGATTAGCGGTTGACGCCAGGATTTGGAAGGTTCCTGATGTCGCCGCATTTGGCTGGGTAGTCCAGTAGAACAGGCCCGCTAGCAGATCCGCAATGTTCACGCCCGGCACGGCCGATCCGTTATAGCTGGCCGAGAAGACAGGCGCATTCACCTGTCCCGCGGTTGCAGACGCGTTGTTTACATAGATCGGGACTGCTACGGCCGTAATGTTCGCCGTTCCCGGGCTCACTGGGCCGAGCACATAATTCCGCGCATCCGTCCCGGTCAGTGCAGCCGCGGCGACCGACACAGCTTTGTTCTTGCCTGCGTTCGGATCGCCGAATACAAACGTTGCCGAAGGAGCAACTACATCGCCCGAAACCACGCCCGATAACGTGAGCGCGGCAGCGTCCGAAACAGTTCCGTCGAACACCTTGTCCGAGCCGACTACAGCACCCGTGATGGCCCTGGGCAGAATATCGGCCAGCGCCGTAGCAACCGTTCCCAGCGTGTAATTGCCGGCATCTGTACCAATTAGGCCCGCTCCCGATTCCAGTACGGTCTTGCCCGTTCCAGCATTCTTGTCCGTGAACGCGTACGAGTCATGGCTGACCGAAACACTGTCCCCGGAGACAACTCCGTTCAGCATCATGCTGCCGGTCGTTGTGGGTGCGCCATCGTACGTTTTGCTGGCCGCCGTCGTTGTCGCGGTCAGGGTCTTCGGCAGGATGGTGGCGGTGGTCGTGCCGACCGTTCCAAGCGTATAGTCGGAAGCACCAGGCCCGCTCAACACAGCACCCGATTCCGTGACGGTCTTTCCGGCCCCGGCGTTCTTGTTCAGGAATGCGTAGGCGTCATCGGCCACCGTGACGTTATCGCCTGAAAGGATGCCGTTCAACGTGATACTGCCGGTTGTCGCTGTCGTGCCATCGTAGACCTTATTTGCAGCGGCAATCGTTGCAGTCAGCATCGCCGGATCGACCGTCAGCGCCGTTGCATTCGAGGGAGACTGCTGGAAGACGTAGTTTGCGGCACTCAGGCCCGAGCCGTCGATTGCGTAAGGACCGACGTGACTCGCGGGCGTTGCCGTACTGCCGAACGCAACGGCGCCCGATGTGGCTGAGCCTTGCGTGTCGCCGTTCACGAAGCCGGTCACCAAACCGGTGAACGATGGATTTGCGGATCCATAGACCTTGCTCGCCGCATTCGCAACATATGTCAGGGTTGCGGGGTTGATCGTCAAAGCCGTTGTATTGCCGCTGTCTTGCTGGAAAGTGTAGTTTGTGGCGGACAGCCCGGAACCATTAATTGCAAAGGAACCGACGCCTGTCGCGTTGTCGCGGGAGTGCTGAACGCGAGGGTGCCCGCCGTCGCTGAGCCTTGCGTATCGCCGTTTACGAAGCCGGTCACCGAACCTGTGAACGATGGATTCGCGGATCCATACGTTTTGCTTGCAGAGTTGGCAACATAGGTCAAAGTTGCCGGATTGATTGTCAGTGCCGTTGCGTTTCCGTTGTCCTGCTGGAACGTATAGTTCGCGGCTGAGAGGCCTGAACCGTTGATTGCGTACGAACCCACGCCAGTGCCAGTCGTCGCGGGCGTGCTGAATCCGAGCGTTCCCGCCGTCGCTGAGCCCCGCGTGTCGCCATTCACAAACCCGGTTACGGAACCCGTCAGACTAGGATTCGCAGACCCATACGTTTTGCTGGCTGCCGCTGCGACGTATGTAAGCGTCGCGGGATTAATCGTCAGCGCTGTTGCGTTCCCGCTATCCTGCTGGAACGCGTAATTGGCTGCCGAGAGTCCAGAACCGTTGATTGCATAAGATCCGACGCCTGTTCCCACCGTCGCTGCAGTCGCTGAATGCCAACGTCCCCGCCGTGGCTGAGTTTTGGGTATCGCCATTCACGAATCCCGTCACAGAGCCGGTCAGACTAGGATTCGCAGCGCCATACGTTTTGCTCGCAGCACTTGCGACATAGGTCAAAGTCGCGGGATTAATCGTTAATGCCGTAGCGTTCCCGCTATCCTGCTGGAACGTATAATTCGCTGCCGATAGCCCCGACCCGTTGATTCCGTACGATCCGACGCCTGTTCCCACCGTCGCTGCAGTCGTGAACGCCAACGTTCCAGAAGTAGAGGAGTTTTGCGTGTCGCCATTCACGAATCCCGTCACAGAGCCGGTCAGAGTCGGATTCGCAGCGCCATACGTTTTGCTGGCCGCATTTGCCACATAAGCCAACGTCGCGGGATTAATCGTTAGCGCCGTCGCGTTCCCGCTATCCTGCTGGAACGTATAATTCGCCGCCGACAGCCCCGACCCGTTGATCGCGTACGATCCAATACCTGTTCCCACCGTCGCCGCAGTCGTGAACGCTAACGTCCCAGAAGTCGAGGAGTCTGCCTATCGCCATTCACGAATCCCGTCACAGAGCCGGTCAGAGTAGGATTCGCAGAGCCATACGTTTTGCTGGCCGCACTTGCCACATAAACCAACGTCGCGGGATTGATCGTTAGCGCGGTAGCGTTCCCGCTGTCCTGCTGGAAGGTATAGTTCGCGGCTGACAGGCCAGAACCGTTGATCGCGTACGAACCCACGCCAGTGCCGGTCGTCGCGGGCGTGCTGAATCCAGCGTTCCCGCGGTCGCTGAGTTCTGCGTATCGCCATTCACGAACCCAGTCACCGAGCCCGCCAACGAAGGATTGGCCGAACCGTACGTTTTGCTGGCCGCACTTCGCCACATAGGCCAACGTCGCGGGATTGATCGTAAAGGCAGTAGCGTTCCCGCTATCCTGCTGGAACGTATAGTTCGCCGCCCACAGCCCTGACCCGTTGATCGCGTACGATCCAACACCTGTTCCGACCGTCGCCGCAGTCTGAACGCCAGAGTCCCAGCCGTGGCTGAGTTCTCCGTGTCCCCATTCACGAACCCAGTCACAGAACCCGACAACGAAGGATTCGCCGAGCCGTACGTTTTGCTGGCCCCATTCGCTACATAGGTCAAAGTCGCCGGATTAATAATCAGCGCCGTCGCGTTCCCGCTATCCTGCTGGAACGTATAATTCGTTGCCGACAACCCTGACCCATTGACCGCGTACGATCCGACACCCGTCGCACTTGTTGCTGACGTGCTGAATGCCAGCGTTCCAGCCGTCGCTGAGCCTTGCGTGTCGCCATTCACGAACCCAGTAACAGAGCCCGACAACGAAGGATTCGCCGACCCGTACGTCTTACTTGCTGCCGTCGCAGTATAGGTCAAAAGCGCCGGATTAATCCTCAGCGCCGTGGCATTCCCGCTATCCTGCTGAAACGTATAATTCGCTGCCGACAGGCCCGACCCGTTGATCGTATAAGCGCCCACGCCAGTTCCCACTGCCGCCGCAGTCGTGAACGCCAACGTCCCAGAAGTAGAGGAGTTCTCGGTGTCCCCATTTACGAACCCACTAACAGAACCCGACAACGAAGGATTGGCCGAACCGTACGTCTTGCTGGCCGCATTCGCTACATAGGTCAAAGTCGCGGGATTGATTGTCAAGCGCCGTGGCGTTTCCGCTATCCTGCTGGAACGTATAATTCGCTGCCGCCAACCCAGACCCGTTGACCGCATACGAACCCACGCCCGTTCCCACCGTCGCCGCAGTCGTGAACGCCAGTGTCCCCGCCGTGGCTGAGTTCTGCGTGTCGCCATTGACAAAGCCTCTCACGGAACCCGACAACGAAGGATTCGCCGAACCATACGTCTTGCTGGCCGCACTTGCCACATAGGTCAAAAGTCGCCGGATTAATCGTCAGCGCCGTGGCGTTCCCGCTATCCTGCTGAAACGTATAATTCGCTGCCGACAAGCCAGACCCGTCGACCGCGTAAGATCCCACACCCGTGCACTTGTTGCCGCCGTGCTGAATGCCAGCGTTCCCGCCGTAGCTGAGCCCTGCGTATCGCCATTCACGAAGCCCATGACCGAACCGGTAAGGCTAGGATTGGCAGATCCATACGTCTTACTGGCCGCATTGCCACATAGGTCAAGAGCGCCGGATTAATCGTCAGAGCCGTGGCATTCCCGCTATCCTGCTGAAACGTGTAATTTCCCGCCGTCAGCCCGGATCCATTGATCGCATAAGCACCAACACCCGTCCCCACCGTCGCCGCAGTCGTGAACGCCAGCGTGCCGGCCGTCGCCGAATTCTGCGTATCACCATTCACGAAGCCAGTCACAGAGCCCGACAAGGAAGGATTGGCCGAACCATACGTCTTGCTGGCTGCACTTGCCACATAAGTCAAAGTCGCTGGATTAATCGTTAATGCCGTAGCGTTCCCGCTATCCTGCTGGAAGGCGTAATTGGCAGCCGACAGCCCCGACCCGTTGACCGCGTACGATCCGACACCCGTTCCCACCGTCGCCGCGGTCGTGAACGCCAGCGCCCCAGAGGTAGAGGATCCCAGCGTATCGCCATTGACAAACCCGCTCACAGAACCCGACAACGAAGGATTCGCAGAGCCGTACGTCTTGCTGGCCGCACTTGCCACATAAGTCAAAGTCGCTGGATTAATCGTCAGAGCTGTGGCATTCCCGCTATCCTGCTGGAATGTATAATTCGCTGCCGACAGCCCCGACCCGTTGATCGCATAAGATCCAACACCCGTCCCCGTTGCCGCGGAACTGCTGAACGCCAGCGTCCCAGAAGTAGAGGCGTTCTCGGTGTCCCCGTTCACGAACCCAGTAACAGAACCCGACAACGAAGGATTAGCCGATCCGTACGTCTTGCTGGCCGGATTTGCCGTGTATGTGAGCGTTGCCGGATTTACGGTCAATGCCGTTGCGTTGCCAGCAGCTTGCTGAAACGTATAGTTCGTTGCGCTCAGACCACTCCCGTTGATGGCATACGAACCAGCATTGCTGCTTGACGTAGCCGGCGATGCGAAGCTTAGCGTACCCGTCGTTGCGGACATCAGCGAATCGGTGCCGACGAATCCCGTAACGGAACCGCTCAGCGCCGGGTTACTGGACCCATACGTCCTGCTCGCCGTGTTCGCCGTATAAGTGAGCGTTGCCGGATTAATCGTTCCGATTGGCCCGTTGATCGACGTGAACGCCGGAGTATATCCATACACCATCGCTCCGGTACCGTCGGTGGCCGACAGCGTCAACCCGGTCACGTCGACGGTCTTGTTGGATCCGGCATTCGCGCTGGCGTAAGTAGCGGTACCCGATGCCGTGACCGTATCCCCAGAAAGCACATTTGAGAAGCCATAATTTGACGAACTTAACGTAGCCGACGCCAAGCCGTCATAAGTCTTGCTGACGGATCCGGTTAACGAAACCGTTACCGGAGAGATCGAGCCGTAAAGGAGACCGTTTCCAGTACCGGCCACCGTGGTCGTTCCGTACGTGGCGTTGTATTGTTTGAAGCCGTAGGAGAGTCCACCCAGGCTGGTGTTGCCCCCATTTGTCCCCCACAGAAGCCATCGCCCATTGGATGTCGTTAATACGTTCGCCCCGGCGTTGTTTGTGAACGTGCCTCCGGTGACCAGCGTGACCGCATCTCCGCTCGCCGTTGAAGCTATGCTGTTTGAACCGGCGATCGAGAGATTCCCGCTCGAGTTGATCAACACTGAGCCTGATGCGCTGATCGGTTGGTCCACGTTGAAGCCCGATGCGGTATTGATGATAGATAGCGCTGTTCCTGATGTTGGGGTAATCACGCCCGCGTTGTTCGTGAACAGGAACGTCGAGCCAGAATTACTCCCCAACGCTGCCAGAAGGGAGGTGCTCAAAAGCGAATAACTACTCTGGGTGTTATTAATCAGCCGAAGCTGCCCATTGTAGATATTTGTTCCTGTGAAAGCGCCACCTGTCAGAAGGTTGGAAAACGTGTTGCCTGTGTAGGTGCCGCCAGCAAGATACAGCAGAACGGATGTTGTATTTGCTGGCGCGGTGAACGAGAATGCGCCGCCCGAGCCGCTCGTAGCGCTGCCAAAGCTGCTTCCGCCGGCCAAGCCATCGACCGTCACACCGCTCAGAGTCGATGCTCCATTGTAAACAACGCCCGAGACAGTAATTCCTGGTGAGGGCTGCCAATTTAAGCGTGGATAGTAGCCCGAATAGGCTGTCCAGTTCGATGAGCTGAGCCCGCTTGGTAGATTGCCGTTTTGGAAGGTGGTCGTGCTGACACCGGTGGCCTGGTTCGGGCCGCCTCCACCGATATCGGGGATTCCCGTAGTCTGTCCTGACGTTACTGAATCGAAATACGACGAGTAGACTCTACCGTCGTTCTCGCCTGCAAATCCTCCGGCGACACCATATAGACCTGCTGATACGGCACCAACCGAATACGAATAGTAAATCTTGGCTGGAGTACCGGAATTGTAAGTAGCGTAGTTCCACCCGTTATAGCCGACCAGTCCGCCAGGCCCAACTATTTTCCCCCCAGATACGGTGGCGGATGACCAGGTATTCCAAATAGTCCCGTCATTGTTGCCAACGAGCCCACCAACCAACGGACTCGCGCAACAAGAGCCGGCGGCGCTTACGGAACCTGTCGTATACGAATTTTCGATAGTGCCGTAATTCTCCCCAGTAAGTCCTCCCGCCCACTGCCCTGACCCGCCGTTTACGGTGACATTCACCAGTCCGAGGTTCCGAACAATACCGGTGCTACTGATTTGATTAAAGAGCCCACCGGAGTTTTCGGAGCCATCGATAGTGGGAGTCAGGTGGCTGATTGTATGGCCTTGGCCCTCGAACACGCCGCTAAATCCGTCAGAGGGATTTCCCTGATCGCTCCCGTCCGCAATCTGAGTGAACGAAACACCCGTAGCATTCAGGTCTGTGTTCAGCGCATATGTTCCCGAAAGGTTGTTGTTTACATGCTGCAGATCCGTCATGCTGTCGACTGTCATGTATGACGTCAACGTGCCGGTGTGCATCGTCACGTTCGAGCTATAAGAAGTCGCAGTCGGGTAAGAGGTCGGGTGATAGTAGATATTAACGTTCCCGGAGCTGCTCCCGAAATTTACCGCGCCGGTACCGGTGAACGAAACAGTTCCAGTTTCCGTGGCGGCGTTGTCGGCGTAAAGCGTCAAGCTTCCGCTACCGGAATTTGAAATCGTCGCGCCGGTTTCCACATTGATGTTTCGATACGCACTGAGCGTTAAAGAATTTCCGGAGCTCCAGGAGATGCTGTTCGCGACATTAATATCGCCGTTGCCGCTCACGGTGCTGCCGAATCCGCTCGAACCTGTCGCAGATGTCGAGACCGTCACGTTCGAGGAAGCCAGCGCAGTATCGATTGAGCTTGCCGCACTCGAATCAATCGTCAAGTCCACAGGATCGAGCAGCCAGTTCCCGCCTTTGCCGGTTGACACATTCGCTCCGGCAATGTTCAAGTGCTCGCCTGAAGTTTCCACTGCGCCGCCGGTCCCGTCCGCATTCTGCGCGGAAATCGCGGAGCTCACATTCGCCGTGCCGTGATCCGCCACCAACCAGACATGTCCGTCCTGAACGGTCGTACCCGTGGCTCGGACCGCACCGGTATTGTTGTTACCGGCGATCGCATAGATGTTGCCGCCGTTCGAACGAATCTCGGCCTGGGCTGCTGAGATCGCGCCCGAATTCGTAATATCGCCGCCTGGCGCCTGCACGAACACTCGCTGATCCGCGCCCGAGTCTTTAAATAGGACTTGCTGGCCCGCTGCAATTCCCACGGTTCCCATCGGAGCGCTTATCGATCCGATATTCGTCACATTGTTCGCAATCAGTAGAATGTTGCCGCCGTTGACGACACCGTTCCGAGATTCTTCACGTACGAAGCCGACCCGCCCTGAAACAACAGCGCTCCGCCCGCGAAGAAGTTTTGGTTGGACACGTTGAGTGTCGAGGCGACGAAATCGCCGCCCGTGCGGATCTGTCCTTTCGGCCCGATCAGCACTCCATTGGGATTAATGAGATAAACCGTGCCGGTGGCGTTCAATCGACCGAGCAGAAGGCTCATCTGATCGCTGGTGACCCGGTTCAAAGTGGCCCCGGAGCCGTTCAGAAAATTGATTTGGCTCCCGGCCGCCAACGAGAATGTCTTCCAGTCGATGATGCCTTTCAGAGACGACTGATTCACCGTCACGCTGCTTGGAGAAGACTGAATGCTTCCCGATCCGGCAACAAATTTCCCCGAAGTAGGAACACTGCTGGCGCTTCCAGCAGCCTGCACGACTTGCTGCCCAAAGAAGCAGCTCGCTACCACTACCGCCAGAAACTGGCGCGTTACTGCGCATTGCAGATTTCGCATCCGGCAACAATCTCCTCGGGCACGCAGAAAGGTACCCGTAAGCTAGTAGCCGGTCACTTGAGCCGGTCTCGACGGAACATTCCTAAGGCATACGCCCGTAGTGCTTGGAACGCGCTTGTGTTTTCCCCAGGTGATTACAGGTCTAAGGTGGGGCGCTACTCCTCGCGCAGCGCTTTCAGCGGATCGACCATACTGGCGCGGCGTGCGGGGACGAAACTAGCCAGCAGCGCGGCCGATGCCAGCACCGGAATCATCACCGCAATAGTAATTCCATCCGAAGCAGGCATTCCGTCCACGAGATGTTGCAGTACACGCGCCACGCTGAGCGCGATCACTGCGCCGATAACCACACCCGCGGCGGTCATTTTCAACCCCTGGATCATCACCAGCCGGAGTATGTCGCGAACGCTTGCCCCGAGCGCCATGCGCACACCGATTTCCGATGTCGCCGTTAGATAGGCCAGCACTCCGTAAACACCAATACTGGCGAGCAACAGCGCGAGCCCGCCGAAAATTCCGAACAACCACGATAGGAAGCGCTGCCGTGCGAGCGAGGCGCTGACCAGCTCATCCATTGTGCGGACCTCATAAAGGGCCTGATCGCCCGCGGCGCCTCGTAGCGCCCGTTGCAACGGTGGCGCCATCGCAAGGGGCGCGTTTCGCGTTCGAATCGCAATCGACATCACCGACGAAAAGAAGTGCAACAACCTTCCAGGCACTTGAGCAAACGGATAATACATCTGGTCCTGAACGGGCGATTGAGCGTCACCCGCTAAGCCCCAGTGGCGCACATGACCGGCTACACCCACGATTTCGAGCGGCGCCGGCCCCATCGCCGAGGTCCAAATGTGCCGGCCTACCACATCCGTTCTTCCGAATGCGTGGCGTGCAAGATTTTCGTCCACAACGACCACGGGCCGGCTATCCTCCCCGTCCTGTTCGGTAAAGAAGCGCCCCTGCAAGAGGGGAATACCCATCACTTTCAAATAATCGGGAGTCACCGCGGAGCCAAGCGCAAGCGGCTCCTCATTCGGGGGAAGAGGATTCGCGCCCCTCCGATACGGTAGAACGTTCTCACCTTCTCGCATTGGAATGATATCGGCCAGAGCAACAGATTCCACGCCGGGAACACTGCGCGCGCGTTCGACCACATCGCGCCAAGCCGCGCGGATTTGATCTGGATCGTCGAGTACCTTCGGAGAAATGGCAAAACGCGCCGCCAGCACGTTGTGCGGATCGAAGCCCGGATTGAGGGAAGACAATTTCAGAAGCGCGTGTCCCAGCATACCCGCAGAGACCAGCAGGACGAACGCAAGCGCGATTTCGACCACCACAAACGAGCTCTGCAAACTGCGTGAGTTCCCGGTAACGCTGCGTCCTCCAGCCCGCAAGGCGGCTTCTAGCCGGTGCAGCGGAAGCCGCAATGCCGGCGTGAGCCCGAACAGCATACCGCAGAGCAGCGAAACACCCAGGCCAAAACACAGCACGCGCCAATCGACATGAATCTGTTTCGCGCGCGGCAGATCGCCCGGCCAAAGCGCGGTGAAGGGACGCACGCTCACCAGCGCCAGCAGGACACCCAGCACTCCACCGCAAAGCCCCACTACTGCACTCTCGGTCATGCACTGGCGCGCCAGACGCCCTCGGCTCGCCCCGATCGCGGCCCGCATCGCAAGTTCCCGCTCGCGTGAAATAGCCCGTGTGAGGAACAAGCTCGCGATATTCACGCAAGCGATCAGCAACACGAGTCCCATCGCGCCGAGCAGGAGCCAGAGAGTGCCGCGGACATGGCTCACCAGTTCTTCCAGCAGCGGATGCGCGCGCATCGCAACGCCTTCATTCGCCTTCGGGTAAGCCTTTGCGAACCGCTGGCCAAGCACAGCAAGTTCGCTTTGCGCCTGTTTGAGTGTGGTCCCGGGAGTCAGCCGGCCTACCACCTGTATGAATCGAGCCTCACGATTGCTCATTCGCAGTTCCGTGCTTTGCCCCAGAGGCGTGTATACGTCCGCTTCTCCGGACTGCGGAAAGCCCGGCGGGAGCCACACCCACCACCACATAGCTTGTGCCGTCAAAACTCAGCGTTTTGCCGCATACCGCCCGGTCCGAAGCGAATCGCCGCTGCCATAGCCCATAACTGAGGATCGCTACTGGTTCAGCGCCAGGGCGGTCCTCTTGAGCCGTGAAGGTGCGCCCATACGAAGGTTGGATCCCCAGTACCGAAAACAGTTCGGCGGAGATTTGCCTTGCATCGACGTGCTTCGGAGTGCCGGGAGCGGTGATCGTGCCGCTGCGGTAAGACCATGCCGCAATCTGAACGGACCGGGCCTCCTTTTTGAGGTCGATGAAGGTCGGATAGGAGAACCCCCAGAATTCGCCGAGCTCCTTCATGTGCCCCTTCAACCTCACCAGTCGATCAGGCTCAGGGAATGGCAGGGGCCGGAGGAGAACCCCGTCCACGACCGCAAACATCGCCGTAGTTGCGCCAATACCGAGACTCAGAATGAGCAGCGTAACGAGTACGAACCCCGGCTTTTTGCGGAACGTGCGAATTGCAAAACGAGCGTCCTGCAGCAGATCCTCGGCCCAACGGGTCCCGCGCGCATCGCGGCATTTTTCTTTCACCTGTTCGGGCATGCCGACCGCCAGCCGTGCCCGGCGGTGTGCTTCCTCCGGCGATTGCCCGCGCGCGATGAGATCGCCTTCGTGCTGCTCCAAATGAAAGCGCAGCTCCTTTGCGAGCTGGTCCTCCAGGCGCGCCCGCCCCATGAAACGCGACCACCAACTCATCGCGCACCGCCGTTTGCCATCCGCAAAATGAGGCCAACCGCTTCCGTCAGGCGCTCCCAACTGGCTGCTTCCGTCTCCAGTTGCTTCCGTCCCTTTGCTGTCAATTTGTAGAACTTCGCCTCACGGCCGGTCTCAGTCTTTTTCCAGTCGGCCGCCAGGAACCCTCGATTCTCAAGCCGGTGCAGGGCCGGGTAAAGCGAACCCTCCGGAACCTGCACCACGCCGCGAGAAACCTGCTCCAATCGCTGTGCGATCGCATAGCCGTGGACCGGTTCTACCGCAACGGCTTTCAATATCAAGAGGTCCAACGTGCCTTGAGGGAGATCGGATTTCAGCGCCGCCATATATACCTTGTGCTTCTATGCTAGAAGTGATTGTACACTCCTATGCATAGAAGAGCAAGGCCTCATTCGCGGGGCGAGTTCCTCTAACGGTTTCGCCGCAGAGCCCAGCGTTCCGCCGTTCTTCGCCGCTGTTCTGTTATCTCCCGCACTCCGCCCACAGCCTGTTCCAGAACACTCGCGGGAGCGGTCGCGGGATGTCCACTCTGGAATGGCGGCTCGGGAGCGTACTGCATGTGAAGTTGAATCACTTGCGCGGCCTCATCGCCGCGCAATTTAGTCGCCAGCTTCAGCGCGCCGTCAATGCCGGCGGTAACTCCTCCGCAGGAAATGAGATTGCCATCGATGACGACGCGCTCATCCACGGGCAGCGCGCCGAAGTACGACAACAGGGGAAGCGCGCTCCAATGCGTCGTTGCCCTTTTTCCAGTCAGTAGACCAGCCGCGCCGCAGATCAAGGCGCCTGTACATACCGAGAACACATACTGCGCCGTTGCCGCCTGACCTCGAACCCAATCGAGAACTTCCTCATCCTCCATCAAAGGTTCCTGCCCAAAACCTCCCGGCACGTGGATCACATCGAACTTCGGCGCGTCCGCAAGTGTGCAGTCGGGCGCCAAACGCAATCCGCGAACATCGCGCACGGGCTCCGCGGTTTTCGCCGCAATGCGGTAGGTCGAATTGGGAATACGAGAAAAGACTTCGAACGGCCCCGTCAGATCGATCTGATCCAAAGCCTCGAACAACAGCGAGCCAATCTCAAGATGTGTATGATTGGAAATCATCTGCGCACGCAGTATGACACAGACTTCTCAGTCTGCCCTTTACCGTTGGCTCAACCGGCACTGGCTTGCGGCCGCCATCTGCATCGCAATCTTTGCGCTGTTACTGCTGCCGCTCCTGATCTCATCGTGGACCCTGCCGCTGCTCCTTATCTTTGTGCAGACACCCATTTATATGTTTCACCAAGTGGAAGAACATACAGGCGACCGCTTTCGGATTTGGGTCAATAATAACTTGTTCCATGGTGTGCCCCCGCTGACGGACGAAGCAATCCTATGGATCAATATCCCTGGTGTTTGGGGCGTATCGATCGTTTGCCTCTATCTCGCTGCGTTCGTCAAGCCCGGTTGGGGTTTGGCCATCGTCTACCTGGTGCTGGTCAATGGAATCATCCACATTGTAGGAGCGATTGTGAAGCGCGGCTACAACCCGGGGCTCTGGACTGGGATTCTGCTGTTTCTGCCATCCGGCATTGTGGCGCTCCGGCAACTCGCTAAGTCCGGGGCCACGCCACTCCAAAACACAATTGGCTTTGCCATCGCAGTAGGAATTCACGTCGTCATCATTATCTACACGGCATCGCGGGCTCGCCAGATACGCAGCGCCTGTCAATAGGCTCCCGATAATTCGATACGCTGTTGAACGTGCTTCGCTCGCAGACAATACTCCTGACCCTGGCGCTTGGCTGGTGCATCGCTCAGGCGCAAACAGTCCCGGTCTTCGAATATCACTGGAACGGAAGCGTCTATTCCATGCTGGGGCGCGATCCCGCCCAGGGAGGAACCACCAATGTTCCCGTGATCGTCGTGCCTGTAGAGCTGCGGTTCGCCTCGCATCGGAACGATGTCCTCGATGCAAGTAAGAGCGTTCCGGACTTACTCAAGTCGCCGGTATTGACACCCTTTTCGTTGGGTGAACCGGTAAAGACTGAATATGCCGACGGCATGTTGCGCGCCTCGCTCCCGCACCCGGATGATTGGCACACCATCCTTGCGAAATCCGATGTGACGCGAACCGTGACGATCGCGGTGCCGCCCGATCAAGGATACCTGTTGACCTCCAAAAAGGGCGGCGAACTGGGCATCGCCGACATCGCATTTGTGCAAACGGAGTTATTCAAGCAGGTGCCCAAACATCCTGGCGCTTTGATTCTCGCCGTGACCAGGAACACTGCGTATTACGTCGAGCACGATGCTACGATCTGCTGCACCTGGGGCACGCACGGTACTGACGAAGCGACTGGCAACTCATTTGTGCTCGCGTCTTACCTCAGCGGCGCACCCTCGATTGTCCAGGACCAGGATCTGCAGCCAATAACGGAACAGCTCGCCGAGTTTGCGAATGATCCTCTGCACGATCCCCTGATTCCCGTCGAGAAAGGCGATTCCGCCGGCAACAAAGTTCCGCGCTGGATGCGGCCGGAGTCGATGCGCCCGGGGGATCAAGGCCCGTGCGGCGGAACCGGCATTGCCACTCGCTACTTTCTTCTTGAGCCAACGGATGTAAATCGGAAGAATAACCTGCCGTATGCAAAACCTTTCGCCGTCCGCAATGCGGCTTCGACTTACCACGTCCAAACCGTAGCGCTCTTGCCGTGGTATCTGGGAACCGGGCAGAAGTTTAGCTTCCCCGACGCGAGCGTCCTCGCCGAGCCCGCGAAAGCCTGTCCCCAGAGAACGACCGAGCCAGAACCGCAGGGAACTCCGAAGCCCCATGCGGCTACACCGAACGGGCATTCTCTCATTGGTTACTGGACGGGTTCCGATCGTGGCAGGCCGCTGGCCCTTGACGCGATATCGCCGCAATGGGACGTGGTGATCGTGGCGTTTGCGGTCCCGGACCATCACGCGCCTGAAGGCGCATTGCGGTTTCAACCTCCGAAAGAAACCACGCCCGATGAACTCAAGGCGAACATCGCTAAGCTGAAAAGCCAAGGCCGGAAAGTCTTGATATCGCTCGGCGGCGGGGGTGAATTCTTCTCGCTGGACCAGCCGGCGAGCGTCCCTGTCTTCGTGTCTTCGGTAAGCCAAATCGTGCGCGACTACGGGTTCGATGGAATCGATCTCGATTTTGAAAGCCCATCGCTGATGCTGGCTTCTGGCGATACAGATTTCCGGCATCCCACAACGCCTGGCATTGCGCATCTCATTGATGCGCTGAAGCAGCTCAAGGCGCAGTTAGGCGAGAGTTTTCTGATTACTCTTGTGCCGGAGGGCCCCCAGATGGTTGCTGGACACGTGACCTATGGTGGTCAATTCGGCTCTTACTTGCCCATCGCCTATGGCATTCGCGACATTCTCACATTCTCTGACGTACAGGATTACAACACGCCACCGCTCGAAGGCTTGGATGGCGAAATTTATCAGGCGGGCAGCGTCGATTATCACGCAGCCATGACCGAACTGGTTTTGCGCGGCTTCCGCGTGGGCGGCGAAAAGCTGGACTATCCCGCACTACCGCAGAACCGCGTGGCTGTTGGCTACTACGTGGAAGAAACGGACGCGTCCACGGTCGCGGCCAGCATGCAGTACTTGATCACGGGCAAAAGACCCGGTGATGCAACGTACACGCTTCGTAACCCGAGCGGCTATCCTCAGATGATCGGCGCGATGTTCTGGAACATCGACGAGGACTGGTCGAAAGGCTATTCCTTTTCGAACGTCATCGGGCCTTTGCTGCACGAGTATTCGAAGTGAAGGCTCTAGCTCGTGAATGGAGACAGCAGCGCCGCTCTGATTGCCTTAGCTCTTAGCCGTTACTTTTGGAAGTTGCGGAAGCCGTAGTCTTGGCGCGCGTGCCAAGGCACATGACAGCCAGCCCACCAGACGTGCCACGCTTCAGGTTTCTGGCGGTGAGGGTGGGATTCGAACCCACGGAACCCGTAAAGGTTCAACGGTTTTCGAGACCGCCCGATTCAACCGCTCTCGCACCTCACCGTTGCCGAGACTTCTTCATAATATCAGCCGTCATCACCATCCTAAGACGTATGCGAAAACAAGCGGAGCCACGATCGATGCATCAGACTCGATGACAAACTTCGGCGTCTCAATGCTCAACTTCTCCCAAGTGATCTTTTCATTCGGGATCGCTCCTGAATAAGACCCGTAGCTCGTCGTTGAGTCGCTGATCTGGCAGAAGTACCCCCACAACGGGGTATCGTCGCGCTCCAGGTCCTGCCGGAGCATCGGAACCACGCAGATCGGGAAATCGCCCGCGATGCCGCCGCCGATCTGGAAAAACCCAATCGATCCTTGCATGGATGTCTTCGTGTACCAGTCGGCCAGGGAAATCATGTACTCGATCCCAGTCCGGACAGTATGCACGTTCTTTACGTCACCGGAAATGCAATGCCCCGCGTACATATTGCCCAGAGTCGAATCCTCCCAGCCGGGTACGAACATCGGGAGGTTCCGTTCCATCGCCGCAAATAGCCAGCTATCCTTCACATCGATCTGGAAGCTCTTCTGCAGATCCGGCTTCCGAAGGATGCGGTAGAAGAACTCGTGCGGGAAGTAATGTTCGCCGGCCTTATCCGCGGCCATCCACTCTTCGAGGATCACGCTTTCAATCCGGCGCATCGCCTCTTCTTCCGGTATGCAGGTATCCGTAACGCGGTTCATGTGGCGATCGAGCAGCTCTTGTTCATCCTGCGCGTTTAAGTCGCGCCAATGCGGGACCCGCTCATAAAAATCGTGCGCAACCAGGTTAAAGACATCCTCTTCCAGGTTTGCGCCGGTGCAACAAATCCCGTGAATTTTGTCTTGCCGGATCATCTCAGCGACAGAAATCCCCAATTCAGCAGTGCTCATCGCGCCTGCAAGCGTCAAAAACATTTTGCCGCCTTTGTTCAAATGCGACACGAACCCCTCGGCCGCCTCTGCGAGCGTCGCCGCATTGAAATGACGATAGTGATGCTTGATAAACGATGTAATCGGACCGCTGCTCATCTCATTACCTAAGCTAACGTACGCCCCTGTTACCCTCAAACCAGAACGCTTGCTAGTTCGCATCCGAGTCACCAACCCGTTTGTCCGGACTCGCTCCGCGGTTGAGCGTGCTCCTGCGATCGCCCAGTCGATATCGGGTGGCTCGTCTCGCGTCGCGCTCGGTATTCTCCTCAGCCGAATCACGGGACTAGCCCGTGAAACCGCATTTGCTCACTTCTTTGGCGACACGCTTCCCGCAGACGCGTTCCGTGCGGCATTCCGCATTCCGAACATGCTCAGCAATCTGTTTGGCGAGGGTGTCTTATCGGCTTCCTTCGTGACAGTGTACGCAAAGTTGCGCGCCAAACGCGATCACGAGGAAGCGGAACACGTAGCCGCGGCGGTGTTTGGCATTCTCGCGACACTCTGCGCAACGCTCGTTCTTCTAGGCATTCTGGCAGCTCCCCTGCTAGTCGACATCATCGCTCCGGGGTTCCCGGCCAACAAACGCGAATTGACAGTCAAGCTGGTCCGCATCCTGTTCCCGGCGACCGGGATTATGGTGATGAGCGCGTGGTGTCTCGGTGTCCTGAACAGCCACCGCCGTTTCTTGCTTTCCTATTCCGCCTCGGTCGCTATGAACGCCGTCACGATTGCGTGTCTGGTGAGTTTCGGCCCGCATAGCGAGTTGGAAAACCTCGCGATCTATCTTTCATGGGCGAAC
Organism: uncultured Acidobacteriaceae bacterium; assembly: GCA_963795905.1. Classification (GTDB taxonomy): domain Bacteria; phylum Acidobacteriota; class Terriglobia; order Bryobacterales; family Bryobacteraceae; genus Bog-105. The sequence goes on from CAWCJG010000015.1 coordinate 183,053, forward strand.
ATCCTTGGTGCGGTCCTGACCTTTCTGGTGCAGGTCCCGCAAGTCCTCGGTTATTTGCCGTCATTCCGACCCGTCCTCGACTTTACCTCCGAGAACGTCCGGACTGTCATCAACAACTTCGGCCCTGTGTTTCTTGGCCGCGGCGTTGTCCAATTGAGCGCAACCATCGATTCCATCATTGCGAGCTGGCTTCCGCAGGGTGCTGTTGCCAATTTAGGTTACGCGCAGACGATTGCAATTCTTCCCATCAGCCTTTTCAGCATGTCCGTGTCGGCGGCCGAACTGCCCACCTTCTCGAGCGCACTCGGCGCGGAAGAAGAGGTTGCGGCATTCCTGCGCAACCGGTTATTAGCCGGCCTGAAGCGCATCGCGTTCTTCATCGTGCCGTCGGCCGTCGCTTTTTTCCTTCTAGGAGACATTGTTTCGGCAGCTCTATATCAGAGCGGCCGTTTCACCCACGTCACTGCGTTGCATGTCTGGACGATCCTCGGCGGTTCCGGCGTGGGCTTGCTTGCCACCGCGATGGGTCGTTTGTACTCGTCTGCTTATTACGCTTTGCTCGACACCAAAACGCCGCTACGGTTTGCCACGATTCGCGTTGCTCTGACAATCGCCCTCGGGTTCATCTCCGCGCTTTTGATTCCGCGATGGCTGGGCATCGATCCCTCGTGGGGAGTGGCTGGATTGACTGCGTCGGCAGGAATCGCGGGATGGGTTGAGTTCACGTTGCTGCGGCGCGGTCTCGCTCAAAAGATCGGCTACGTTTCCATTCCTAGGGATTTCGTCATTAAGCTCTGGGGTGTTGCGATTGGGTCGGCGCTGGTTGCGTATGCAATCAAGTTGGGCATGGGTTCGGCGCATCCGAGATTGCTGGCCATTTGCACGCTCCCGGTGTTTGCCGGTCTTTATATTGCCGGAACTTCAGCCGCTGGAATCGAAGAAGCCGGTCGACTCACGGCTATGATCAAACGGCGCATCCAACGGTGACCGTCTACGTGAGTTTAGGAACGCCGCGTTCAAGTACCGGAATGAGCACGGGATTACGGCCGGACGTAGATCAATCGCCGGTGCGGTAGGAACAGCAACCCAGCCAGCGTACCTGTTGCCGCCCCAATCGGCAATCCCAAAGCTCCCAGGATTACCGCTCCGCGCCAACCCGCCGCTGCCCCGATCGCGGCTCCAAGACCCACTCCTATCAGTGCGCCGGTACGCATCGACCACACCGGATCCCGTCCCATATCGGAAGTCAAGTAGATCCGCCGAATGTCATTTCGCGCGTAGACGCGATTGCCGCATGTTAGCGATTTCTCGTCTACCGCATCAAGTCTGCACGAGCTGCGCTGGTCTGTCACGAGTTCTAGGGAAACATTGGGGTGCAGGCTTTCGACCCGCTCCCATTTATTTCTCCCCTGTGCAAATGCCGCGATTGCGAATAGCGTCACCAAAGCCACGAGTCTGCGTTTCATGACCCGATGTTAGGCTTTCCCCCCGGAAATCTGGCACGGCTTTGTGACACTATCTCGACTGTCACAGCGGCAGAGCCCGCATGGTCTCCGTCGAGTCGTGTTAAGCTCTCCCGGAAGGAGCCGCTGACGCGATGCATTTGAGTAGGTTAGTCAACAGAATCTCGGCGAGTTCAGCCGTGCTTGCGCTCTTAGGCTGCGTTCTGTTCGCGGCGGATCAGGGCGCAACGGACAAATTCAGCGTCCCCGTACGCTATTTCAAGCTGAAAAACGGCCTCCGGGTCATCCTGTCGCAAGACACGACCGCGCCCACCGTGGTGACCGCCGTTTATTACCGGATCGGCTTCCGCATCGAGCCAAAGGACCGTACGGGATTCGCCCACCTCTTCGAACACATGATGTTCCAGGGATCGCAAAACCTGGGCAAGATGGAGTTCATCAAGCTGGTCCAGCAGAACGGCGGCATCCTGAACGGTTCTACGCGCTTCGACTTCACAAACTACTTCGAAATCCTGCCCGCCAACAAGCTCGAAACCGCGCTGTGGGCGGAAGCCGATAGGATGAAAGGCCTTGATGTCACGGACGAGAACCTGAAAAATCAGCAGGGCGTGGTCAGCAACGAAGTAAAGGTGAATGTGCTGAACCGGCCGTATGGCGGCTTCCCTTGGCTGTTCATGCCGCAGTACGCCAACGAAAACTGGTATAACGCGCACAACTTTTACGGCGAACTGAAAGATATCGAGAGCGCCAAGCTGGACGAGGTGCAAGCGTTCTTCAAAACGTATTACGTACCAAATAACGCTGCGCTTGCTATCGTGGGCGATTTCGATCCCGACCAGGCTGCCGCGATGGTTGAGAAATACTTCGGCGGTATCCCGGCCGGTAAAGTTCCAGCGACACCCGATCTGACGGAGCCAAGACAGGAGAAAGAGAAGTTCGCGACTCGCAAGGACCCGCTGGCAACCCGCCCCGCGCTCGCATTCTCGTATCACATGCCTGAGCGCGACACACCCGAATATTACGCCATGGGTGTGATTGATCAGATCCTCGCCCAGGGAAGTGACAGCCTGCTCTATCATGAACTTGTAAAAAAACGCGGCTATACAGGTGAGGTCTCAGCCGCCATTAACGAACTCGGAAATATGTTCGACTATGGTGGCCCGATGCTCTGGACCGTATCACTGATGCACGATTCAACCGTGTCAACGGAACAGGTCATGTCGGCAACCGACGGAGTGATTAGGACGCTGCAGACGACGCCGGTCGATCAGGCCGTATTGCAACGGAACCTGACCAAGCTTCGGTCGAATCTGTACGACACGCTGACTCAGTTTGGCGGTTTCGGACGCGCCGACATGCTGGCCTCCTTCGCGCTGTTCGACGACGATCCCGCCAAGATCAATTCCATCGAGGATAAGTTCCGCGCAGTGACGCCCGAACTGATTCAGAAAACGGCCGTTGAGTATTTGCGTAACACCAATCGCACCGTGCTTACCATTGAGCCGGGCAAAACGACGCCCACAGCGCAAGTAAAAGGAGCCGCCTGATGAGACGCACCTGCTTCCTTGTTCTGATGACTGCGCTGGCACTGCAGGCTGGCCCAAAAGAACTTCCGCCCCCCGGTTCGGCTCCGAAACCATTTCACTTGACCGCCACCGACGACTTCATTTTGCCGAATGGCATGAAGGTCACGATGGTCCCCTACGGCGTAGTGCCGAAGGTTGCGATCCGCGCATTCATCGATGCGGGTTCTGTTCGCGAGCCGGCCGACAAGGTTTGGCTATCGAAGCTTACGGCAATGCTGCTCAAAGAGGGTACGGACAAACTCTCGGCGAAGGAACTGGCTGATCAGGTTGCCGATATGGGAGGCGACATCGAAATCCAAACGTCCCAGCAGTCGATGGAAGCTGGATCGCTCGTGCTGTCCGATTTCGGTTCACAGTTCGTGAAGGTCTTGGCCGATGTTCTCATGAATCCGCGTCTCCCTGAATCGGAATTGCCGAGATTAAGAACCGACCTCGCCCGGACGCTTTCAGTGATGAAGTCCGAACCCGATTCGCTCGCTCGCGAGCAGTTCTTCAAGACGATGTTTCCCGACCAGCCCTACGGCAGAACGTTTCCGACCGACTCCGCCTTCGCGAGTTACTCGATCACTGACGTTCAGGCCTTTGCCCGGCAGAACATTACTGCGGCACGCACCCATCTGTATGTCGCCGGCAAATTCGATTCTTCATTGAAGGACGCCATCCGGCAGGCATTCAGCTCGTGGAACGCCGGTCAGGCCGCGCCGCTTCCTCCGGCAAAGCCGGTTTCCCAGTACTCTCTGTCGCTGATTGACCGGCCCGGGGCGGCGCAGTCCACTATCTACATGGGCCTGCCGGTGCCTGGTTCAGAAAACAAGGATCACCTGCCGCTTCAGGTGCTCGACGCGATCTTAGGCGGCTCGTTCGGGTCTCGCATTACGTCCAACATTCGCGAGAAAAGGGGCTACACTTATTCCCCGACCAGCTACATTACTGAGGCCGGTACCCAATCCTATTGGGTGGAGGCAGCCGATGTCACGACTGCATATACCGGACCTTCGATTCACGAGATTCTTTACGAGGTCAATCGTCTGCGTAAAGAAGCGCCGCCACAACCTGAGCTCAGCGGTATTGAGAACTATCTGTCTGGCATCTTCGTCCTGCGGAACACGATCTCACCCGATGCGGTAATCGGGCAGTTGCACTGGGTGGACTTACAGGGACTGGATCGCTCTTACATTTCCACTTATCTGCAGAAGATAAATGCCGTCAGCACTTCTGATATTCAACGGCTCGCCGAAACCTACATCGCGCCCTCGAAGATGACGGTCGTGGTGGTCGGCGACAAGGCCAAGGTGGACTCCCAACTGGAACCGTTCAAGAACGGCCCGGAACAATAGCCGGGCTCGCGAGCCGGCGACTCATTACGATAGAGACGATGCCTTCTCAGCTATTTGATTTGTCCGGACGCGTCGCGGTTGTCATGGGCGGGACGTCCGGAATTGGACGGACACTCGCGATCGGACTCGCGGAAGCGGGTGCCGAGGTAGTCTCGACCGGCCGCCGCGAAAACCTGGTGAATGAAGTGGCCGCTGAAATCGAGTCGCGCGGACGCAACACCGTGCGTCGGCCGACAGATGCCAGCAGCCGTGAATCGATTGACGCCCTTCGAGATGCCGTGAGCGCCGAACTCGGGCGCGTCGACATCCTCATCAACGCCGCCGGGCAGATTTTCCGCAAGCCTGCCGTGGCGATTTCCGAAGTCGAGTGGGACAAGCTGATGGACGTGAATGTCACCGGCACTCTGCGGGCTTGTCAGAGCTTTTATGAGCCCCTGCTGGCAAGCGGACGTGGCCGCGTGATCAACATCGCTTCTCTGAACTCCTTCGTCAGTTTGCTGGAAGTCTCCGCCTATGCGACCTCCAAGGCGGCTATTCTTGGGCTCACGCGGAGTCTTGCTGTGGAATGGGCGCCGCGCGGCATCAACGTCAACGCAATCGCGCCCGGCGTCTTCCGGACCGAGTTAAATTCCGGGCTGCTCGATGGAACCGAACGCGGTAAGGAACTGCTGATGCGAACGCCCATGAAACGCTTCGGGAACATACCGGAGCTGATCGGCGCTGCAATCTTCCTCGCCTCCGACGCGGCGAGCTTTGTCACCGGTCAGTGCGTCACTGTAGACGGCGGATTCCTGGCCTCTGGCGTGAATCAGTAGCGATCGCGCCACAGCCGTTCGAATGTGATCTCGCCGAGATTGCGGCAGCCCATCAGGCCCATCGACATCTCTAACTCGGTGCGCAGGACCTCAACAACGCGAGTCACTCCTTCAGCCCCTGCGGCCGCCAGCCCGTGTAGATACGGCCGCCCGATCAGTACTGCCTTCGCGCCGAGCGCCAGTGCTTTGAAAGCATCCGTTCCCCTGCGCACCCCGCCATCCATCAGGACGGGAACGTGTTTTCCGGCTGCTTCCACCACGCGGGGCAGCGCGACGAGAGCGGCGGGAACCGTGTCAACGCTGCGGCCGCCATGGTTCGAGACGATGATTCCGTCGCAGCCGCACTCCACCGCGCGCTGCGCATCATGCGGATTCAACAGTCCCTTCACAATCAACGGCACGTTCACGATGGAACGAAGCCATTCCAAATCGCTCCACGTCGCATTGGCGGCGCGTACGGCCGTATAGAAGTTGCGTCCTGCGGGGCGGTGCGGCGCGTGCGCAACCGTCTCACCCAGAAATGACAAGTTGGCGCGCTGCACGCCTTCGGGTAAGCGAAAGCCCGCCCGCAACTCGCGATCGCGCGGGCCATTCACCGGGACATCCACGGTGATGCACACCGCGCGGCAACCGAGCCCGAGCACCGTTTCCACGATCGATTGCGTATCGCGCCGCTTGTGTTGGAAGTAAAGCTGAAACGAAAGCGGGCGAGTCGCCGCCTTCGCTAAATCTGCATAGGCCACCGTCGAGAAACAGGCCGTCACAAAATGTGCACTGCCGGCTTCAGCGCCACGCAGCGTCGCAAGTTCACCCTCGGCATGAAAGAGCTTGTGGTACCCGGCAGGCGCAAGCAGAATCGGAAACGCCAGGTCTAATCCAAACAGTTGAAGCCGCGTGTCGATTTCGCTAACGTCCACCAACGCGCGCGGGCTTAACTGGAGTGCATCGAAGGCGAGCCTGTTGGCGCGAACCGTCAACTCATCGCCGACCCCACCTTCGAGAAACTCCCAAGCGTTGTGAGGAAGCTCGCCTTTGGCAGCGCGCGCGAAGTCATCAAGCGTCAGGTAGTCCATCGCAGACGCCTCCAGGGTATCGTCCCAGGGCACCCGATCTTCGCGGTTCGGGGCTTCGGCCGGCCGCTTCAATAACCCTGATGGTGCAAGATGAAAACAACCGCGGACGCGACCAGGCAATAAATGCCAAATAGATACCAGCGTCCCTCTTCGAGCCAACTACTGAGCCATTTCAACGCGACAAGGCCGGCGAAAAACGCGACCACCATGCCAACCAGGCTGGGCGCGATGGCTCCGTACACATAGCCGGTGGAACCAGCGGCCGCTCTGGCATGCAGCAAACGCAGCGCTTCGCGTCCAACAACGATCGGAGTCAGCACAACCGCCAGTGCAAAGCTGAAATTCTCCGCCCGCATCTTGGCTACACCGGCGAGCATGCCCGCCGAGATAGTCGCGCCCGATCGTGAAAAGCCGCGAAAGGGCAAGCACAGTCCCTGCACCGCGCCGATCACGCCGGCTTTACCGAGCGACATCTCGCGATCTTCATTCCGCTGCCGCCTTTCGAGCAGCCCCGAAACGAAGATCAGAACACCCGCCGCCGCGAGCGCTGGCGCAATGATTTCCAGATGACTGAAGAGATCTTCAATCTCCGCGTGGGGCACATTCTTGAAGAACGTCTTCTCGATGATTTTGATGATCACCTCGCCAATGATGCCCGTGAGAACGGTCGCGACAATTACTCGCCACGCAAAGCTGACGAATCGGCCTGAGCCGCTGAAATACGCCTCCTTCCATCTGCGCCAGAAGTAAACGATCACGGCAAACATGGTTCCGGTATGCAGCATGACCAGCAGAAGCGTCATGGGAGGGGACGATGGATCGAGGCCCATCAGCTTTTCCGCCACAACAACGTGCGCGGAGCTCGACACAGGAAGCAATTCAGCTAAACCCTGCACTATGGCCAGAATGATCACCTGAAGGATGGTCATGGGGAACTTTGATTCTAGCGGACACTGCGAAACTCCGGCCGGGACGACTCTCCTGACTGGACTTCGTTTATGATGATGAAGCTTCCGATGACCCGCTTTTTGAGCACGCTTGCCACGCTTGCAATCGCCGCATTTGCAGTGTCCGGGCAACAGCCTACCGAAGCCGATCTGAACCGCATGGTCAAGCTGGAAGGCATAGAGGTAAAGGGGACGAGAATTCTTACCTCCTCTATCACCGCCATTTCCGGTCTGAAGCCGGGCGCCGATGTGAATGACGCCATCGTTCGGCGGGCCTGTAGCCGGGTCCAGAGCACCGGCCTCGTCAAGAAGGTGGACTATCTCTACCTGCTCTATCCGGACCGGCCTGCCGTGCGGCTCTCATTGACCGTCGAAGACGAAGCTCCGTTGCTCCCCGCATCGATCAAACCCGCTTCCGAGGATGCGGCTCTTTGGACAGCTTTGCAGGGCCTAGACCCGGTATTCACGCGTAATCTGCCGCCCACCGAAAAAGCCCTGCGCTTTTATGCGCACAACCTGGAACGGTGTTTAAAGCAGTTGGGGCGAACCGACGAATACATCTTGCCCTCCGTCGTCGGCGACAAAGACGGCAACGCAACCGCAATTGTGTTTGAAGTGCGCAAGCTGCGCTAATCGTTCTCGCCGCTAACCTTCAGGACGGCCAGGAACGCCTCCTGTGGGATTTCGACGCGGCCTACGCGTTTCATGCGCCGCTTGCCCTCTTTCTGCTTTTCTAGCAGCTTGCGCTTGCGCGTGATATCGCCGCCATAGCATTTCGCGAGCACGTTCTTTCGCATCGCAGCGATGGTTTCGCGGGCGATGATTTTGTTCCCAATCGCGGCCTGCAGGGCGACCTCGAACATCTGCCGCGGAATTAGTTTCCGCAGCCGTTCGATCAACGCCTTGCCTCGCTCGTAGGCGCCGTCGCGATGCACAATCATGGATAGCGCGTCCACCGGCTCTCCCGCCACCAGAACGTCCAGCCTCACCATCGGTGACACGCGATGCCCTGCCAAGTGATAATCGAGCGACGCATAGCCGCGTGAAGCCGACTTTAACCGGTCGTAAAAATCGAGAACGATCTCGTTGAGAGGTAATTCGTACAAAAGCAGGACTCGGCCGCTTCCAATGTATTCGAATTTCTTCTGTGAGCCGCGCTTCTCTTCCACCAGCTTGAGGATCTCTCCGACATACTCTTCGCGTGTGATGATCGTCGCATCGATAATGGGCTCCTCGATCTTCGCGATATCGGAAGGATCCGGCCACCTCGTTGGATTATCAACTTCCAGAACATCGCCCGCCGTAGTCGTCACCAGGTAGCGCACGCCGGGCGCTGTCGTGATGAGGTCGATGTTGAACTCGCGCTCCAGGCGCTCCTGCACGATCTCGAGATGCAGCAGTCCGAGAAATCCGCATCGGAACCCAAATCCGAGCGCCACCGAGTTTTCCGGCTCGAAGTTGAACGCGCTGTCGTTCAGCCGCAGCTTTTCAAGTGCGTCTCTCAGCAGGCCATGCTCATGTGACTCCACCGGATACAAGCCGGCGAACACCATCGGCTTGATTTCCTGAAATCCCGGCAGTGGTTCGGGCGCCGGATCCGCGTCATCCAGAATCGTGTCGCCGATCTGCGCATCGGACACGGTTTTGATATTCGCGAACAGGAAACCTGCCTCGCCCGCCGTCAGCTCCGTGCAAGGCACCGGTTTGGGGGATTGGAACCCAACGCCGTCCACCTCATACGGTCTGCCGTTCGCGAACAGCCGGATTCTCTGGCCTTGCCGCAGCGTCCCGTCGACGATGCGCGTCAGGATGATCACGCCCCGATAGGGATCAAACCAGGAATCGAAGATCAGCGCCCGCAGCGGAGCATCCGGGTCGCCCTTGGGCGCCGGAACGCGCTTGACTACCGCTTCCAGGATGTCGCGGATGCCGATTCCGTTCTTGGCGCTGGCCAAAATCGCGTCAGATGCGTCCAGACCAATCACCTGCTCGATCTGTTCGCGAATCCGGTCGGGCTCTGCGGACGGTAAATCGATTTTGTTGATGACCGGAATAATCTCAAGATCGTGGCTCAGTGCGAGATAAGTATTCGCAAGCGTCTGCGCCTCAACGCCTTGCGATGCATCCACTACCAGCAGCGTGCCTTCGCAAGCTTGCAGGCTTCGCGAGACTTCGTACGTGAAATCCACGTGTCCGGGCGTGTCGATCAGATTTAATTCGTAAACATTTCCATCATCTGCCTGATAATTCAGGCGGACAGCATGCGCTTTGATCGTTATCCCGCGTTCACGCTCCAGGTCCATGGTGTCCAGCACCTGGGCCATCATTTCGCGTTGGGAAAGCGCGCCAGTATATTCAAGCAGCCGGTCCGCCAGCGTGGATTTCCCGTGATCGATGTGCGCAATGATCGAGAAATTGCGGATTAAGCGGGGATCCATGGTGCGGTAGACTGAGGGGTAAAACCGAATTATCCCATAGCGGACACTTTCGGCCTTCCCCGCTTCCGTTCATGTCATACCGCACTTACCAGGGCAACCTCGACGCGACCAACCTGCGCATAGGCGTCGTCGTCAGCCGTTTCAACGAGTTCATCACCGAAGCTCTGGCCAAAGGCGCGCTCGAGGTTTTGGAGCATCGCGGGTGCCGTAAAGAGAACATTCTTTTTGTCAAAACACCCGGCGCCTGGGAACTGCCCATCGCGGCGAAAACGATGACGAACCACTGTGACGCGATTGTCGCTTTGGGCGCTGTGATTCGCGGCGACACTCCGCATTTCGATTTCGTGGCGGACGGCGCGGCCTCCGGTCTGCGTCAGGTAAGCATCGAAACCGGTATCCCCATTGCGTTCGGCGTTCTGACGACAGACGATATGCAGCAGGCCATGGATCGCGCCGGCGGTAAGCTGGGCAACAAAGGTTCCGAGGCCGCCGAAGTGGCTATTGAAATGGCGAATCTGGTCAACATGCTGCGGGAAGACCGCTAACCATGGCCGCTCGTCATCGCTCCCGCCGTCGGGCGTTACAGGTCCTCTTTGAATGGGACATGCGCCGCGATTCGGTAGACCGGGCCATCGATCATTACTACGAAACGCTCTACTCAGAGGAGAGCGAGGAACAGCCCAAACCCGACAAATTCATGGAAGAGCTGGTCCGCGGCACAGTCTCGCACGTTTCGGAAATCGACAAAAAAATCGAGGAAAAGGCGCAAAACTGGCGTCTCGAGCGCATGGCCGCTGTTGATCGCAACATCCTGCGGCTGGCGATCTTCGAACTCGGAGAAGGCGCTACACCGCCTCCTGTCATCATCGATGAAGCGTTGGAACTGGCTCGGCAGTTTTCGAGCGACGAGTCGCTCAGCTTTGTCAACGGCATTCTCGATGCTGTGAATCGCCAGTCTGGTTCGCAGTGAGACCAGTCTGGTTCGCAGCGAGATACGATTGGCGGACCGCGCCATCACGATGATGCGTTTAGCCTGGCTCCTCCTCTGCGCCTCTGCTTTATTGGCCCAACAAGGGAACGCTCTTGCGAGAGACAATACCGATCCGCTTGACCGTTTAATATCCGCGCTACCCGACGACACCGAAACCATCGTCGTCGCAGAACAGCCGTTTTCGTTATCTCCGCCGAAGCAAACCCGGGTGCCCGATGCCCTGACTGTTTCCCGCAGCTACATCCTGAATTTGTTGGCCGCCGTAGACAACGGAAAGCTGTTTCCGGCCTTTTCCGAACGGAGGCTTCGCTTTGGCGTGCTCGTTGGGAGGAACTTTGCAAATCACCCGCCCGACGCCAGCAAAGCGCTTCCGCTTGGGTTGATCGCTTACCAGGGGTGCTCTGTTTACGCTTTCGCAAACCCGATTCCCCCTTCCGCTATCTCGTTACCGGCCGTTGTTCAAGGTGCTCGGCAGGTTTGGCATGCGGAAGGAAAGCAATATACGCAACCTGTCGACGCAAAATCTCAGAACGAGGAGTACTGGTTAACTCTGCTTGCCCCTGACGTCCTGCTGGCCTGCAATGACGGAAACTTCTTTTCGTCCGTCCTCGCCAACTGGGACACCTCTGCGAGGACCTCATTCCGCCAGTTGCCGGAATGGAAGCGCGTCAACCGCTCCGCTCCGGTATGGGGATTCCGCCATTTCCGAGCACAGCCCGCGGCGACCGACCCAACGGATCCGAGGAAGGAAGGTCTGCTCGGGGCGAAGCTCGAGGGGGCAGTCGGAGTGATCTTCGAAGTGGGATCTCCGTCCGGAACCGTTCATGCACTCTGGGAATCGACCTCAGACACAAATCCGTGGACAGAGCTGAGCAACTCTCCCGACATGCACGGCGCAGCTACCGTGCGAGCGGCCGGTGACGGTGCGTGGGAACTTTCGCTGACCGACAACCAATCCGGTGCCGGGGCTCTTTCGGTTTTCGCCATCATGGCGTTCCTGGGATTCGCGGTTCTTCTTTGAGACAGCGCCGGATTGAATCCGGCATTCTTAGCCAGTGGGCCTGACCCTGGTTTCCACGCATCAAAGCCGCGGATCGACCGGCTCGCTCTCAAGCGCCAGCACGCCGAACACGCACTCGTGAACTCGGCGCAGAGGCTCTTTCTTGATGAACCGCTCCAGTCCCTCAACACCGAGCGCAAACTCCCGTAACGCCAACGAACGTTTCGCCGGCAGAGCACGTTGCCGCAATCGCGACAGGTTCTCCTCGCGCGTGTATTCCGGCCCGTAGATAATGCGCAGGTACTCGCGCCCTCTGCACTTGATTGCGGGTTGAACCAGATCTTTACGCCCACGCTGAACGAACGACATCGGCTTCACCACCATGCCTTCGCCGCCTGAGCTTGTCAGTTGCCCCCACCAGGCAGTCGCTTCCGATTCGGACACCGCATCGGCGAGCTGGACGACCAGGTGCGGCGTCGCAAGAATCAGGTTCGGGTCGGCTCGTGCCAACCGGCCAAGGACTCCCAGATGCCAGAGGTGATCCTTTTCCGTATGCACCTGCCCCGCTGACGCGAGCAGATGAAACGGCGCCAGCCGATAATCCTCGATCGAATGGACGGGCCAGCAGTAACGGCGATAGGCATCGACGTATTTCTCCGCAAGCTCCTGGCGCTCCTTGTATCGCTCCAGCAACGGACCAAGCTCTGGATTGGAATGCGCAGCCGAAGTGAGCGCCGCCACAGCGTACGGCAGCGATGCGCGAGCGGCAGCTCCGGCCGGAGCATATTGCTCGCGGAGAAGTTCTTGCGCCTTGGCCGACCACGGCATCAGCTCGCAATCAAGGCAAAGCCAATCGGTGCGCAGCTCCTCCCACAATCCGGCAGTTGTGACTGCGGTACGAACCCTGTCGACCAGTTGCTGTTCCAGCCCTGCGTTCTCGAAGAACCGGCGACCCGTGCGGGTATAACAGATTCCGCAACCTTCGTGCGTCACTCCAAAAGTCTTTTGCGCAGCCGCTTCATTGCGGCAGGCGATCACGACCGCGCGCGAACCCATGTGCTTCTGTTCGCAGACGACGCTCTCAACGCCTTCACGGCGGTAATATGCGAAGGCTTCTTCAGGATGCTCGAGATAGCCTGGCTTGTTGCTCGTTTCCGACGGCGACATCGTCGGAGGCAGATAGATCAGCCACTTCGGATTCGCTGCAAACCGGCTCATCACCTCCAGAGCGGCGGTCGCGTTGTCTTCGCGGATTGTGACCGTGTGGTGAAGCCGGGTGGTGATGATGCGCTTACCGGTGACATCATCGATATCCAGCAGTTCGTCTTCGCGCTGTTGTGACGACAACTGCGCCGGTTGTTTTTCCTTCGCCTGAATTGGCCGAACGGGTTCATAGTACGTTCGGAGCGCCGGAACCGACACGAACTCCTTCTCCGGATATCGCAGTGCCGTAAGCCGACCACCGAAAACGCATCCGGTATCGATGTTCACAGTGCGGTTAAGCCACTCGGGTTCAGGCACCGGAGTATGCCCGTACACAACCATGGCGCGGCCGCGATACTCGGCGGCCCAATTCAGTCGCACAGGTAGGCCGAACTCGTCCGTCTCACCGGTAGTCTCCCCGTACAGAGCGAAATCACGAACCTTGCCGGATCCGCGCCCTTGCATTTCCTCCTTGAGCCCCGCATGAGCGACGACAAGTTTGCCATCGTCGAGCACGTAGTGGCTGACCAGGCCATCCAGGAAGCTGGCCACCTGGTTGCGGAAGTCTGGTGTTTCCATCTCGAGCTGGCTCAAGGACTCACCCAGACCATGCGTCACTTGGACGTCTTTGCCGCGAAGCTTACGCAGCAGCTTCACATCGTGGTTGCCGGGCACACACAGTGCCGTGCCAGCCTCAACCATGTTCATCACAAGCTTCAGTACGTCGACGACCTTTGGCCCGCGGTCGACCAAATCACCGACGAAGATAGCCTTGCGCCCATCTGGCGGCGTGACAACATTGCCGTCCACCGTATACCCAATGCGGTTCAATAAGGTCAACAGTTCGTCACAACAGCCGTGCACGTCGCCAATAATGTCGAACGGGCCATGTTCAAACTTGCGATTATTCCAAAGTGGCGTGCGTTCGAGTACTGCAGATTCGACCTGCTCCGGCGAATCCAGAACGAATACGTGACGGAATCCTTCACGCTCAAGCTGTCGTATGCTCTTCCGCAACTCCTGGCATTGATTCCGGATGACATGCGGTCCGAAATCACGATCAGCACGCGATTTGTTGCGGTCGGCGCACAACCGTTCCGGTAGATTCAGCACAATGGCGACTGGCAGGACGTGATAGTCACGCGCGAGTGCGACCAGAGGCTTGCGTGCTTCCGGTTGGACGTTCGTTGCGTCGACGACGGTTAGCTTGGCCGATCCTAGTCGCTTCCGTGCAATGAAATGCAGGACTTCAAATGCGTCCTTTGTTGCGGCCTGGTTATTTTCATCATCGGAAACCAGATAGCGGCAGTAATCCGATGAAAGAACTTCACTACCCAGGAAATGTTTTTTCGCGAACGTGGATTTACCAGACCCGGACGGCCCTATCAGCACGACCAGGGACAATTCGGGGATCTTGATGTTCACCGTTCAAAAACCCCCATCTGCGTCGGCGGACCAACGATTGGCTCAGCAGGGCCGACGGGAGCAAAATCTACCTTGTACTTGAACCGTTCCGCTATGCGCAGAGCCCAGGATTCGAACTCCGCTCGGGTCCACTCGAAGCGATGATCCTTATGGCGGAAAGCGCCAGCTTCCAAATTTCCGAAAAGCGGGTTGTATTCGGCATTCGGCGTTGTCACGATCACTACGCGCGGCATCGCATGTTCAAACAGCACACGTTCAAAGGCCGCCAGACGGGGCGAGATCAAGATGTTCAATCACCTCGACAACGGTTGCAGCGTCGTACCCGCTCAGTCGCTTGTCTCGGTACATCAAGGACCCGTGGATCAGATCGATCCGCGCCCTTTGTGTTGGCGGCAACTGCTCGAACCGAAGCTTCCGGGCCGCCTTTTGCAGCACCCGAACGGAAACGTCCATGCCGGTGATGTTCGTCAAGGTTCGATCCTCAAGCAGCAGCCTCAGCAGCTTGCCTTCTCCGCAGCCGACATCCAGAACAGTCTGGACCTGACGGGCGCGCAGCGCCGAGGAAACTGCAGCCATTCGTAGCTCCCAAAGCCTGCTGCCCGATTCCAGTCTCTCTTCTTCCTGAGCATGTTCGGCTTGCTTCTCGTCTGGATCGACTTCCTCGTCAACCAGCCTGGCGAGAGCCGAGGCCGTCAATCTGCGGTCATGTTTCAGGTATCGAGCCACAATCAGCTCGCGCTCGGGGTGGGCGGAAAGCCAGCCCTCTCCTTTACGCAGCAGCTTCTCGACTTCTTCCTCGGCGATCCAATAATGCTTATCGCCGTCGAGCACAGGAAGCAGAGCGTACAAGTGTGTGAGCAGGTCTTTCAACAGCAGCTTGTTTGTGAGCCGAATCGTGTGATACGGACCAGGTCCCCAGTCGGGGAAATGGTCATCAAGGTTATAGTGCTTCGATTCGACCTTGTATCCCAGCGGGGTGAAAAGTTTATCCAGCAATTCCGATTCGCCACGGCACGGCACTGCCGTTACCGTTGCTTCCCAATCGAGAGCCGTATCTGCGAGATCCTGTCGTTCCTTGCTTCTACCGCTCATTGTCGTTCCGAGGACACGAGCCAAAGCAACGCTCATAAACGAGGAGCTAGCGTACGGCCGATCGTTTACATACTGGCGAAGACTGGCGTCGATAGCATCCGACCTCCCGCGCACCAATCCCACCGGATCGATATCGAGCAGCAACGCCGCTTCGCTGCGTTCTTGACCAAGCTGCGGATAAAAAACGTGGGCGGAACCGAACGGAAGTTCGACCGTGTGCAGTCGCGCTGGATTCTTGTGCAACAGATATCCAAGGTCGCTGCCGGGGATGTCTGCGCCGAGCGTCAGAAGCACTGCTTAGAGTATAGGAACGTGAGGTCCGTGCTCCTCACTTTCGCGCCTATCGTAGCTGGAATTGAAGCTTAACCCGTTGCACGAACAACCTATCCCGATGGAGGCGTTTCCGAGCGGCGAGCGAAGCGACCCGTGGCCCAAAACTCTACCCAAGGTGCAGAACGCTCGCAACAATCCGGCGGAACTCAATGCAGCATACTCACACTAAATGACTGAGCCTTCACACATCTCGAAAATTCTAACGGAAGGAATACTGGCAAATGGTGCACCGTTGCGAGCAGCCCGGGCCCGAAGATATTGGGACCATACCAACTATAATCCGTTTTACGATGGGTTCACTTCCAGCCAAGATCACCCGAACATTTCCTTCAGAAATGGGATTCCGCGGAACTTGGCGACCATATCAGGCTCGTTTGCTAAATCAGCTTGATTTGTACCTGGCTGATCGAAGACTACACGTTGTAGCGCCGCCTGGTTCCGGAAAGACCTTGTTCGGTATCGAGGTTGTCCGCAGGCTCGATCAGCCGGCTTTGATTTTGGTACCCACCCTTGCGATTCGCAACCAATGGGCCGAACGGGTAATCCAACAATTTCTTCCAGACGGCGCTCCGCAACCCGACTGGATGTCTACGGACATGCAGCGGCCTGAACTGCTGACGATCGTCACATACCAGGCCATGCACGCGCTTATCTCTGGGGAATCCGATCCCGGCGAAGATGACAGCAAGGAAGCAGACACTCGCATACCTGGGTCTACCAACGGAGGAGGGAACGGAACTGCTAAGCCCGCAGCTGAGGGCGAATGGGTCAACGCGCTGTCAGCCGTAAAGACGCTTGTAGTAGACGAAGCACATCATCTCAAGGCCGAGTGGTGGAAAACGTTAACCACACTCACCAACCGATTGAAGCCCGCAATAGTCGCCCTTACGGCTACACCGCCTTACGATGTTTCTCCTTATGAATGGCAACGGTATGAGGACCTGTGTGGCTCTGTGGACGCCGAGGTCTCCGTTCCGGAGCTTGTTCTTCAGGGTGACGTCTGTCCTCACCAGGACTACGTTTATTTCAGCGCTCCGGCATCTCAAGAACAGAAGATGATCTTAGACTTCCGGGCGGCTGTAGAGACCTTCTGCGAGGACCTTCGCAAGAATCACGAGTTCACCAAGGCTGTTGCGTCTCACCCCTGGATCACCAACACAAAGGGGTGTATAGAAGAGATCCTCGACGATCCCGAGTACTTGTCGAGCATGGCTGTATATCTCAACGCAATGCATGAGCAGCTACCTCGCGAAGTGCGGCGGTGCCTCGGAGTAAGTTCGAAGTCCATTCCTGCACTCAACCTCGAATGGCTCGAGGTATTGCTTACTCATTCTCTGTACGCGGATGCAGACCGGTACAAGGGGATCAATGACGTCTTGAAGGCGATCCGGCACGAGCTTTCTCGAATAGGCGCCCTTGAGCGGCGCAAGGTTGTACTTCGCAATCCTGCCGATCACGCGAAGCTCCTGACCACGTCCAAGACGAAGTTGCACTCCATCGAAGAGATCGTACGAGTTGAAGCGGATGCCCAAAAGGACGCGATGCGATGCGTTGTGCTGACGGATTTCATCAGGAAAGCGGAATTGCCGAACTCGGTCGCCGATGAATCGGAATTTGAGGAGCTTGGAGCAGTTCCTATCTTCGAGACGTTAAGACGCGCCAACATGCCATTCGTCCGTTTAGGCGTTTTGTGCGGATCGTTAATCATTGTTCCGAGATCGTGCAAAGAATTTCTCGCACGTACTGCTTCACAAATGGGCATTCACGAACAACTGATTGCTTTCCAATCGTTGTCACACGACCCGGAGTATTTGGTCGTGGAGGTCGCAGGGGCGAGCAGTGAACGCGCGGTTGGACTGATCACATCGATTTTCGAGCAAGGTGCCATTACCGTTCTTGTCGGGACTAAGTCGCTTCTCGGGGAGGGATGGGACGCACCGGCGATCAACACCTTGGTTCTCGCGAGCTTCGTCGGCTCATATGTGCTGTCGAATCAAATGAGGGGGCGTTCCATTCGGATTCATCCTGCCCGTCCGACGAAGACAGCGAACATATGGCATCTCGTTTGTGTTGAGCCGGGGCCGTTCGGACCTGGCGAAGATTATGCTGTCTTGACTAGGCGCTGCAATGCGTTTGCCGGAGTCAGTGCGATCTCAAAGACTATTGAGAATGGTGCCGAAAGGTTGGGCATCGGTCACCCCCCGTATACGGAATCCCAGATGGCTGACCTCAATGCACAGACTATCCGCCACGCTTTAGATCGCGACAGAGTTCACGTTGCCTGGAGCGAAGCGCTGGCGTTAGGATCCCTGCGCCAGATGACAGAGGGTCTCAAGCTGCAGGAATCGCTCCCTCGTGGATTCGTTTTCAGGAACACGATTGGAGTCTTGCTCGTACAAGCTGGACTGCTGTTCGTCACCGTTTTGTCGGAGTTGATGAGACGGCTGCATCTCCGTGACGGCCAAGACCCACTCGTGTACGTCGAGGTTATTGTCGGTTTGGCTGCAGCAGTAAGTCTGCCCTGGGCGTTACTTGCGCTGTGGCGTTTTATCCGGCACGGCACACCCGAGCGTAGCCTCACGCAGATTGGTACCGTATTGCTCCAGGCTTTGGCGTATGAAGGTTCGGTTGAAACCGCCTTGCCTGAATTAGGAGTGAATGCTGAACGGAACCAGGATGGCTCGGTTTATTGCTGGCTCAGTGGTGGGAGTCGACGGGAACAGTCCATCTTCGTTCGCGGCTTGCGAGAACTGCTTGGCCCCATTGACAACCCGCGGTATTTGCTCGCACGCCGGCAACTGTGGGGCTTCTTCGGCGAGGATTACTTCGCAGTACCGGACATGTTTGCACGAAAGAAGGCCTTTGCAGAGGTTTTTGCGAAGAAGTGGCACACCCGTGTAGGAGCGGCACGGCTTGTCTATACACGTACGGAAGATGGAAGGAAAATCCTCCTCCGGGCACGAACGCACTCGCTATCTGGTGCGTTTCAGAACCGAGCTGAGCGTAAGAGTTGTTGGAAATAGTGGCTCCAAGCAGCAGCAGCCGTTCTCTCCGTGCGCGCTGCTTGCGATTCATGATGGTTCAGAATTCCTGAACTTTGACCCCGAACACCTGGAGGGCTTGCAGGATCTTTTTCGCGGTCCGCCGATCCAAGCCCGGGAATACTCTCTCTCGCGCACCTTCCGCAATCAGGTGGAGGCCGTAAATAGACGTGCCTCTTAGACTCGCAATCCGGCGATATCGAATTTCCGAGATGTCTGCCAACGTATACGACCTGCTTATCCAATCGTTGTTCTGGAAATCCAGCCATCGAACCTTGGAGATAGTCAGGGTGGATCGATTGCAATGGAGCCTCTGATCCGAAGGATGAGATGCCAGAACAAACCCGTGACATAGGGCGTACATCAACAGAGGCAACCCGATGAGAAGCAGAACCGCCACTGTGAAGGTTCCGGGTCCAGTGACCGAGGGCGATAGCAGATCATGCCACATGCTTGGATTCCCGTGTTTGCCCGGCGAGAAAAGGAGCACGCAATCTCCGAGGACGGCCAGCAGGACATAGCCGAGACCTGCATAGAACCTTCCCCTCGGGCTGTGGCTCGAAACATCGAGCGATGCAGTAACTGAGTCCTTTGTGACCTTGACAGTAAAAAGAGGTCCGGCCAATCTGTGCTGAGGGTACCAGACCGTCATGACAGTGAAGGACTACCGGATTGGCAGCGCTCTGGCCAGTCAGTCTGGCCCTACCTCAACGCGGTCACAATTCTCGAAAACTCTAACCGCTGGAGAGGCCTAGAGATACAGACGACCTCCAATGCATTCGCAACGACCCTCATGCGAAAACACGCGCGGAGGATCATCCAAATTATGAATTTCACTTCCGACGCTCGCAAGGCAGTTTCCAGCCAGAACAGCTTCAAGCAAGGCCTTTACTCAAGCCGTCTGGTGATTCCAAGCGACGATCCGGCGCAGCTCGATGCCCTCAAGGCTACGCTTTTCGCCGAACATAAACCCGCCAACGAGACGGAAGCGCTGCTCGTCCAGGAAATGGCCGAACACTATTGGCTGATGAAGCGTTACCGCCGTTTGGAAACCACATTCCTCAGCCTGGACCGCCCGCAGCCGCGTGAAGCCGAAGCTGCCCAGCGCATGCACGGCCGTGCCGAACGCAGTTTCTACAAAGCATTCAAAACTCTGCGCGAACTAAAGAAGGAGCGCAAACTGCAGGAAAGAGCTGCCTCCCAAAACGCGCCGGCGGTTAGCCGTGGGTTCGTTCCGTCAGAAAATGCGGCCGCGGCAAATGGCTTCGTTCCCTCAAGAGATGTGGCTGCGACGAATGGCTTCGTTCCTTCACAAGCTGTTGCGGAGGCAAATGGCTTCGTTCCTTCAAATCTGCGCCCGCCGGGCTCTGTGGCATAGTCCTTCGGCCTGTGGCTTCGTTCTTTGCTTCGAAAACCTGCTCTGAAACCCGACACTGTCCTATCGGAAATTGTGTCTTGGCTTCGACCGGTAAGCCGGGATTGCTGCTTGACAATCAAATATTTTGCCTTAGCGCGCGTGTATCTTTTTCGTCAAAACTGAGCCCCGGGGCGTAAGCGCCGGGACGCCACACATGCGCGCAGGGCCACGCAATGCTTCCATGGCTCGTTCCCTCAAAACAGCCTGCTGCGAGCCAGCGGCACCGGTTAGCGAATGGCTTCGTTCCTTCAAATCTGCACACGCCGGGCTCTGTGGCATAGGCCTGCCCCCCGGTCAGCAGTGGGTTCTGATCACTGAGCACTGGGGGCGGGCTCGTTCCCTCAACAGCTGGGGGCCGTGGGAATGGCTTCGTTCCTTAAAGAAAAGAAATGCACCGCGACCCGTCCATGGCTTCGTTCTGACCGCTGCCCGGCGGGACGTTTCTAACCACTCGAGTGGGCCCTGCGGCCAGCAGTGGGTTCGTTCCCTCAAATCTGTGCACGCCGGCTCCGTGGCACAGGCCTGTGGGTTCGTTCTGATCACTGAGCACTTACTTCTCCGGCTTCTCTGGCTTTTCCGGTTTCTCAGGCGCTTCTGGAGCCTCCGGAGCCTTGGGCAATCCCATGATTCCGTGCAGTTTGCCAAGGTCGCTCAGGCTGTCGACACCGCGAACGATAACTACGCTCAGTTCCTTCGGTTCCGCATCGATAATCGCGAGGCCGCGCTTTTCGCCAGAGCACATATAGATCTCCGAATGCTCATCGTCTTCTTTCGTATCGATGATCTTTGTGCAGCCCGGCCAGCCCGCCACCTGTTTGCGCACGGCATCCAGATCCTTGTCGCTGTAATCGCCCCTGTGTGCAAATTCCAGGTCGCGCACGTGGACGCCATCCACCTTGTGCAGCAAATCCTTGGGCAAATCGTCGACCGATCCGTTCACTAGATGTTTCATCGAATCGAGCTGGTCCTTGTCCAAATCAACGCGGCTCACCGATTTGGCCTTCGATTCGAGCTTGTCCAGGCTCGATAAATCGATCTGCTGGGACCAGCAGCACGCGGCGGCAATAAGTCCGACACTGAGCCACCTATTCGTCATACGTTTTCCCTCTTCTCTTTTGCACGTTCAGTTCAGGACCGGCGTGCTGTAAACGATAGTTCACTTTCTGCAATTTTTCGGCAGCCAATGCGAACGCGAACACCACTTCCTTTTGCGTGCGCAAGGCTGCCTGTTCCTGTTCCCGACGCTTCGCCCTGTACTGCAAACCACCGAGGACGAGCGCACAGACTAGGATCGCGGCCACCGCCATCCGCCACCACTCCCACCCCGAGTCGCCTGGCAGTCGATCCATGACGCGCTCGGCGAACCCTTCGGGAGCCGGCACCCGCTGCAAAGCTTTGCGGAGTTCCAGTTCGATATCGTCGTTCATGCGTTGGCCACTTTCTTCTGGTTCAACAAGTCGCGTAATGCCTCGAGCGCACGATGCAGCCTGCTCTTGACCGTATTTAACGGAACCTTGAGAGTCTGCGCGATCTCGCTCAAATCCATATCCTCCTGGTAGCGCAGGACCACCACCGCGCGCTGCCAATCCGGCAATTTGGCCACATGCCGGCGCAACGATTCGCTCAGCAGCGCGTCGCTACAATCACTGCTCCACTGGGCATGGATGCCCTCCACCAAGGGCACCTCAGTCCGGGTCGAAAGTTTCCGGCTATGGTCGATGCACCGATTTACGGTGGTGCGCCGCAGCCAGGCGACCAGATGTCCCGGTGATTCAATCTTCCGGATATTTCGAAATAATTCAAGAAAAACGTCCTGCGCGATCTCCTCAGCCTGCGCGGATGCGCCCACCGAATGACGGGCAATGCTGAAAACCAGATTTTGATGCTCCCGTACCATCTGCCCAAAATAGGACCGATCGCCGTTCTTTGCCCGGATTAACGCGTATTCGAGGTCAGTGTTCGGCAGCAGACGCTTCGTCCCTCTCTGATTGTTAATACGGGCGGTGAGACGGTTTAGGTCCCACGGATTTGGAAGTTGGCCGGGACGGAGGAGGCGAAACGAAACGGTCCCCAATTGCCGGAATGGCGTCGTCCGGCCCCAATACACGCAGGTCGGGTAAATCGATCCGCAGCTTCATGTGACGTAGCGGAGCCATGGACACGATCGTAGCTTCGCGCGCTGTATCCGGTGGAGCAAGCATGTCCATGTCAACCGTATCCAGATCCACCCCGGCGGGAAAGGGCGAGTACGAAACGGGGTGGGTGAATGACCGGATCTCATTAGGGCCAAATTCGGCATACACCAGCCGCCCCGGCCACCGCAGTGGAGCCGTGCAATAGATGTATTTCTTGGTCCCGTAGATGCATTGCATCCCCGCGCCCACGCGCACCGGCCGGTCCTGTAGCGGTATGGTGTTTTGCGTGGCACTTCCGAACAGGGTCACGTAAAGGGAACCGCGTATTGAGACCGTTTGCTGACTTGTCCCATGCAGAAACGTCTCCGGCGCCGTTACGGCTGCCCTCAAATCGGTTGCACTTTCCCGTTTGATCACGGGCGCGCCGAAAGGGCCGGATCGCCACGTTTGTCCATCCGCCCCGATCACGTCCAAGGAAAGTGCATCCACTACGAGATACGTTCCCTGCGGCACACCCGCAACCTCGAGCGGAAAATCCAGTTCCATGCTGTGATCGGCTGGCTTAGGCCACATACGAGCTCTCGACTCACTACCCAGCCTGACGCTCAGTTCAGGCATTGGTCCGCGCTTTGAAAGCAGTGTCTGCAGGTTAGCGCCGAACGACCACGGGATGTATAAATAGCAAACGGCGGCGCACACGATCGCAAGCACTCCGCCGATTCGCCCGGCGAGGGTTCGGCGGCGTCTATACTGCGCGACAACGGTCACGACGGCGGCGCCTATCAGGATCGCTGCCACTAAAGAGTTCCAGATCCACTGTTCCGAGAAGACAAGAGTGCGCGCCGCGAGAGGAGAAGGCGCAATCGTAACTTCACCCGCGATTTCGCCGGCGATCAGAATCAAGATCGCCGCCAGTGCGAAGGAAACCAGCCCAGGCGTCAATGCCGCCAGCGCCATCGCCGGGCCGCAGATAACTGCACAGAACACTGCTTGGGACCACAGGAGTTTCGGCAAAAAGCTAGCGGGACTGAAGCCTTGCGCAAGCAGTACGACGGCTCGGGCGGTGAATAGCGGCAAATTTATAGTGAGGAGAACGAATGCCAGCTTCGCGGTCAGCAGACTCCGCCAATGATACGGCCGGCTCAACCAGAATTGATTTGTGCCCGGGAGCGATTCCGCATGAATCACGCGCGCGATGACGTAAAGCGCGGCCAGCACCAGCAGGCCCTGCACCGTACTTCGATCGCCGGCCGACAACTGCGTCCATGCGTATAGCGCGCAAAGGCCGGTAAATACCAGGATCTCGAGCCGGAGGAACCGCAGATCCTTCTTCAGAATGTGGATCATCTCTTGCATGCAAATCTCTCCTTAGGCTGCCTTCGCTTGCCGCCTTGCCAGTGCGAGAAAAATCGATCGTAGTGGCATCGGGCTGATGGTCACTTGCTGCACGTCGCCAAATACTTTTCGTATACGCGCCGGGGTTGCTTCCGCGTCATAGCTCGTCTCCAATAAAGCGAACGATCTCCCGGCTCGATTCCGCCGGTATCCATTGACCGGGCCACTCAGTATCAAGCGCTGGACTCCCCGCGAGCGCAATTCGAATCTCGCGGAACCGTTGTGTGAGCGAGTTCATCTCTTCGGAGACTCATCCATGCGCCAGATAGGCGATATGGCTGGCGAAGGTTTCGATCTCCGCCAAATCGTGTGACGAGATGAAAATCGTGGTTTCCTCGGCGCACTCGATCAGCCCTTGGATCAGGTCCTCCCGCATCAGCGGATCGAGACCGCTAAATGGCTCGTCCAGGATCAGCAAACGGGGCCGGTAGGCAAGTGAGGACGTGAATGCTGCCTTCATGCACATACCCCGCGACAGATGGCGCAGCTTCCGGTCTAACGGCAGATTGAACATCCGGGCGAGTTCGCCTGCGCGCCCGTCATCCCAACTCGGATAGAACGGCTTCAGGTAAGAAAGGTAGTAGCCTGCCGTCATCCAATCCGGCAGCTCCTGGTTCTCCGACACGTAGCCAATTCGTCGCAGAGTCTCGGGTCCGATGCGGCGCGAATCGACGCCCAGTACCTCTATGGAACCGGCGTCCGCCTGAAGGAAGTTCATGAGAATCTTGATCGTTGTCGTCTTGCCCGCGCCGTTAGGTCCGATCAGCCCGAATACGCTTCCCTCCGGAACCTGCAGATTGAACCGGTCAAGCACCGGGTTCTTTCGGAACCGCTTGTAGACCTCTGTCGCTTGAATGATGCCGCTCATCATTTCCTCCCGTTTCCGCTATACGCCTGATCGAGCCGCCGCCAGTGGCGCTCTAACGCGCCCGTCAGTTCGTCGAGACGCAGCCCCAGTTTTTTAGCCTCGACCACAAGTTGCTCCAGTTCATTGCGCAGCAGATTCGCGCGTTCGCCGGCATTGGCGGCCGGACGCGCTGCCACAAATGTCCCCCGGCCGGAATGGACCTCGATCAAGCCCTCCCTGACGAGTTGCCCGACAATCTTATGCGCCGTGTTCGGGTTGATCTTCAACTCCCGGCTCAACTCGCGGACGGACGGGAAAGCGTCGCCAGGCCGTAGCTGCCCGGAGACGATGGCCTTCTTCGCCGCATACACAACCTGCTCGTATATGGCGCTACCGGGTTGTAGGGAAATTGAAAATGGAACCAACCCCGTGTACTATAACAGGTAGTACAGTGTACGGCAATAGCCCTTTCGCCATGTCAGGCCGGTCCCGCCGAATAAGCGATACGATCAGGAGCGAGGACCTACGCCCGTGAAAGCTTTTGTTGTGTCCTTTGTGATCGCTTCCGCTGCGACACTCATGTGTCAAGTCGCCGTCTGCCAGCTCCCGGCTGCACCGAATCGTGCTGAAGCGAAGCACATGATTGTACCCATGCCTAAAGGTCGCGCGAACGCAGAAGCCGATCAGATTGATAAGGACTGGACTTCGCACATCGTTCATCTCAAAGGGAACGCGAGCGTAGCAATCTACACAGAAACCAAGAATCCTCGAGAAATCATCGTGATGCATGCGGATGAACTGGATCTGAACGAAACCACCGGTGATATCGCGCCGCGCGGAAATGTCCGGCTAACGGTTGAAGACATCAAATAGCGCTTTTGCTCAACCACCCTCAATAACGGCGCAAGACTCGCGTGCCACACGACATCCGCTTAACGGTCCGAATGCTCGCAAAAAGCCCGAGCTCAACGGCGATCGCCGTCAGCACTTTGGCCATTGCGATCGGTGCAAACACCGCCATCTTCAGCGTGCTGAATGTCGCGCTTCTTAAACTGCTGCCGGTTCGGAATCCAAACGAACTGGTGATGCTCACCGATCCGAATGCATCCCTGGTCCTGGGCGGAATGCTCCATGGAGAGCGGAGCTTGCTTGGTTACGAGGAGTTTTCCTATTTGCGCGATCGGTCGCACACCATGTCCGGCGTGTGTGCGTCCCAGCTATCTCTTGAGCGCTTGCCACTTCGCATAGCGGGAGCTTCGCAAGAACAAGTCCGCGGACGTCTCGTCAGCGAAAACTACTTCACGGTGTTCGGGGTCCGGCCCACCATCGGGCGCCTCTTTGCGCAGAATGACGCGAGCGCCATAGGGAAAGACCCGTACGCGGTAATCAGCTACGACTATTGGCAGCGGAGGTTCGGTGGAAGTCATTCGACGGTCGGGACCACCATTCGCATTCACGATACGGCGCTCGTCATCATTGGTGTCACCGCGCGAGGTTTCCGCGGCGAAACCGTAGGGCAGGACCCCGATCTTTGGGTCCCCATGCTGATGCAGCCGCTGGTGATGCCAGGTTGGGACGGTCTGCACGATTTTATGGACCACTCGCAGGACAAGCTGATGTGGCTCCACGTTTTCGGCCGGCGACGACCAGGCGTGACGATTGCGCAGGTCCAGGCTGAAGTAAATGTGTTGTTCCGGCAAATCCTCGAAACCGGCTACTCAACTTCGATGACGCCGCTGGCTCGTAAAGATGCGCTCAATCAACGCGTTCGCGTCCGCTCCGTCAACTCAGGAGCATTTCACGGTCGGGATGAATTTTCTCAAGAATGGATGATCTTATCGGCGCTCGCAGGTCTGGTTCTGTTGATTGCGTGCGCAAACATTGCCAATCTCCTGCTCGCTCGCGGAGCGGAGCGCAGTCGCGAAGTGGCGATTCGGCTGTCCATGGGCGCCGGAAAGGCTCGCATGCTCCGTCAGTTTCTCACCGAGAGCCTTGTCTTGGCCACATTGGGCGGCGCCGGCGCAGTCTTCCTGGCTGCACTGGCTTGTCGTGTTCTACCACGCATGCTCGCATCGCCCGTCCTCGGATTCGAACTCGCGCCAGAGATCGACGTTCGTGTACTCGGCTTTACGGCCGGTATTGTTCTTGTCGTCAGCATTTTGTTTGGCCTCGCTCCCGCCTTCCGGACCACCAATACGGCGATACACGCCACGCTGAAGGAGAGCGGGCGCTCTGGAAGCGGTTCCCGGCAACACAGCAGATTTGCAATGGCATTGGTGATCACGCAACTAGCGCTCTCGTTTCTGCTCGTTTTAGGGGCGGGACTCTTTTTGCAAACGCTCCGGAACCTGCAAACTGTTCCGCTGGGCTATCCGCGAAAGAATCTGTTGCTTGTCGAGGTGGACAGTTCCGGTGCAAAACAGCAGCCTATTCTCCTGGACCGTGAACTGGCGGCTCGAATCCAGGAAATTGCAGGTGTTCGCGCCGTGACCTACTCCGATCGCCCCCTGCTCAACGGATTCGACGGCGCGTTCGCGATCGGAGTCGAAGGCTTCACTCCGACGGGCGAACAAGATCAGGGATCGGCCGGAGGCTTCGTCGGTCCGGGATATTTCTCGACTATCGGGATTCCGATACTCGCTGGCCGCGAAATCGGGCCGCAAGATCATGCAGCCGCAACGCGGGTCTGTGTAATCAACGAAGCATTCGCAAAGCATTTTTTTGCCGGACGCAATCCCATCGGCAAACATCTGACGATCAACTCCACCTCGGTCGAGATTGTCGGCATCGCAAAAGATGCTCGGGTCAATTCCCTTCGTGGGGCCGTCGAGCCCAAGTTCTATGCCGCTGCCAACCAAAATGTGGGCGCATTCTCCTTCGAGATCCGTACGACAAGCGATCCCGACCGCCTTGTGAATTCGGTGCGTCGAAGTCTTTCAGGCGGGGATGAAAACATTTCTATTTCGGACGTCGAAACACTGGACCAGAAAATACATGCGCAGAACGCACAGCCGAGACTTATCGCGGACGTTTGCACCATTTTCGGGGTGATTGCGCTCTTCCTGGCAGCCATCGGTATCTATGCAGTGCTTTCTTGCAACGTGGCTCGGCGGAGAAACGAGTTCGGGATCCGGATGGCTCTTGGCGCGGAAAGACGCCGAATCACTCGCGTGATCCTTCAAGAGACCGGATGGATGATTGTCGCCGGCCTGATGGCGGGCGTGATTGCCGCGGGCGCCGCCGCTCGTTTGCTCGCGGTAGAACTATATGGCATCCCTGCGACGGGGCCCCGTTGGTCTCTCGCACGTTATGAGCATGTCGATAGCTCAACGCAGTTGTACGGAATCGGCGCGATGGACCTGTTGACGATCGCGGGAACAATCTGCATCCTGGCAGCCATCGGTCTGATCGCGGCCTATATTCCCGCTGCGCGCGCCGCTCGAGTGGACCCGGCGTCCGCGCTCCGCCATGAATAATCTTTTCGACAAACGGGACAATGCGCCCAATGCCATTCCGCTGTTGCTTAAATAAATCGATGGAAGCCGGAGATGACATTCGCATCCGCGCCTTTTCGCCCGACGATTACGAGGCCGTGATCTTCGTGTGGCGGTCGTCCGGGTTAACGATTAAGGCTTCCGACTCACTTACTGAACTTCAAAAGCTTTGTGCAATGCCTTCGAATCGTTTGTTAGTTGCTGAATCGACTAAAAAGGCTGGAGCTAAATGCATTCTTGGTGCGGTCATCGGCGCCTTTGACGGGCGACGCGCCTGGATTTACCATCTTGCCGTGCTACCGTCTGCGCGGCGAAGCGGTATTGCGACGGCTTTGATCCGCGAGATTGAACAAGATCTCCGAACCAGTGGGGCAGTGAAGGTAAACCTGCTTGTTGAACCGGAAAATACGAATGCTTGCCAGTTCTACAAAGCCCTGGGGTTTTCAGAGGTACCTTTGGCGTTCTTTACAAAAGAGCTTTGAACGTTTGACCGAATTGTCTCTCGGCGCCGGGCAGGTTTTAGTGATCTACTCCGATGGCGTTTCGGAAGCAGTCGACATGTCTGGAACAAAGTATGGGGCGTACCGCGATGATTTGCGAGAGTTCCGCCAAGACGGCTCCAGGGCGGACGATGTCACATTATTTGTCCTGGCCCGCAACTGAATCCGGCAGGCCGGAACAGACAAGACCGGCGCAAGGCTATTTGCCGATACAGAAAGTGGAAAAGATTCGATTGAGGATGTCGTCGGCTGTCGTCGCTCCGGTAACGGCGTCCATCGGGCCGAAGTGCCGCGTACAGGTCGAGCAGCAACATCTCATGCGGGATTCCAAACTCGATCGCCCGGCGGGCGTTCGCCAGAGCTTCCGCCGTTTCGCGCAGCAAGCTCTCATGCCGCACGCTCGTGATGCTGCCACTCTCAGGCGCCGGCCAAGCCCTCCGGCGCCAGATAGTTCAGAATCGCCGCGCGCAATTCATCCAAGCCTTCGCCCGTTATCGCCGACACACGAATCGCTGCCGGCGGCAATCCGACGTTCAACTGCAAATCGCACTTGTTTCCGACCAGCAAAGGGCGGCGTTCTCGCAGCTTTTCAATCAGTGCCTGGTCCTCGCTTTGCAGCGGCATGGATGAGTCAAGAATCAACAGCGTCAGATCGGCATCCGCCATTGCCCGATAACTACGTTCAATACCCAAGGATTCGACCAGATCGGATGACTCCCGCACGCCCGCCGTATCCACCAACTGCACCGGAATGCCCTCGAATGATGTGCTCTCGCTGACGGTATCGCGCGTCGTACCTGGAATATCGGTGACAATGGCGCGATCCGCTTCGAGCAGCCGGTTGAATAAACTGCTCTTCCCGACGTTCGGCCGCCCGGCAATCGCCAATGTAAATCCCGCGAATACCAGCCGGCCCGATCGAAAGCTCCGCAGCAACTCAGCGACATCGCTCTCAATGGGACGGAGTCGCCGCAACAGCTCGTCAGTCCCCGCAACGCTGATGTCATCTTCGGCGAAATCGATCCCGGCCTCGAGCAGCGCAATCATTTCGAGCAACTGCTCTTTGATGGGCGCAATGCGGCGGGATACCGATCCGCCCATCTGCTGAGCGGCTACACGCGCCTGGTACTGCGTTGTGGCCTCTATGAGTTCTCGCACAGCTTCGGCCTGCGGAAGATCGATGCGGCCGTTGACATAAGCGCGCAGTGTGAACTCGCCGGGTTCTGCTATGCGCGCACCCGCAGCTACCGCCCGTTCCACACAGAGTCGCAGCACGAGGGGAGAGCCATGACACGAAATCTCAATGACGTCTTCGGCGGTGTAAGAGCGCGGAGAGGCGAAGTAGGTGACAACCACCTGGTCGATGTCGGCCTCGTGTTCGTCAACCAAACGTCCGAGGCGTGCCGACCAGCTTTCCCACTTACTAAGTGCCGGGAAGCGCAGAATGCGTTCGGCAATCGAGCGGCTCTTGTGAGCCGGAGAGGCGTACTACACCCAAGCCACCTCGTCCCTGCGGCGTAGATATGGCGACGATCGTGTCGCGCAGATTCATTCAGTTGCGGGTTAGCGAGGATCGCGATTGCGGCGCGGCGGCCTGCCATTGCCACCGTTCCGCGGATGTCCATCGCGTCGTCCCCCGCCAGCACCACCGCCGCCGCGGTTGCCGCGGAAGCCGCCGACAGGCATAGGCGGAGCAGGAGGCGTTGGCATATCAGCCGGAACGATCACCACTGCGCGGCCCGGACCTACACCGACGCTTTCACTGCGCAGATCTTTCTCATCGCGAAGCGCCAGATGAATAATGCGGCGCTCGCGGCTGCTCATCGGATTGAAGTGGAACGGCACACGCGTGCGCTTTACTTTCTCCGCAGCGGCCAGTGCGCTCATGCGCAGTTCTTCCACACGCAAAAGGCGATAGTCATTCGCGTCGAACGATATCCGCGAATGATCTTCGGCCGGAACCTTCATCGCTTCCATGCTGAGGTGCTCCAGCGCGAGCAGCAATTCGGCGCGGTTCGCCAGCAGCAGATCGACATCTTCACCGGAGAACTTCACCGTCACTTCAGGATTCTCCACTTCCGGATGTGGATTCTCGAGCGCCAGCAACTCATAGCTCAGCGCGAACCCGGTTCGCTCCAGCACGGGATGCAGAAACACGTCCAGCTTCGGCTTCAGCGAGTCGACCGTATACTTCATTTACTTCCTCACCGTCTTCTTGACCGGCCCTTTGCCAGTCACCGGACCTTTTCCGGCACTCGCGGCAACCGGAACGGAAGCAGCCGGGGCAGGCGGCGTGGGCATCATCTTGTTTATTAGTTGCTGCAGACCAATTCCCACCAAGTTGCTGGTCAGATAATATACTACTAGCCCGGACGGTAAAGACCAGAAAAACACGCCAAACATCAGCGGCATAAACGCCATCATTTTCTGCTGCGACGGATCCACTCCTGCCGTGGGCGTCATGCGCTGTGTCAGAAATTGCGTCACGATCAGGACCACGACCAGGAAGTGAATCGGAAACTGCTCGGGGCGCCGACAAATCGTTCAGCCAAAGCCACGGCGCATGCCGCAGCTCAATCGAAATACTCAGCACCTGATAGAACGCATACAGGAACGGGAGCTGGATCAGCATCGGCAAACACCCGCCCAGCGGATTGATGCCTTCGCGCTTGTACAGCGCCATGACTTCCTGATTCTGCTCGGCCTTCCGCGGATCGTTGATCTTTATGTTCTTGTATTTTTCGTTGATCGACTTCACGAGCGGCTGAATCTTCTGCATCTTGCGAGCTGATTTCAGGCTGCTGATGCGCAGCGGGAAGAGCGCCAGATTGATGATGATCGTCATCACCACGATCGCCCAACCGTAGTTGAACGTCCAGTGATCGTATGTCCAGTTCAACCAGAGGAACAGCGGTTTCGCAAGAATGCCGAAGAAGCCCCATTTGATCAGCAGGCTGAGCTTCGGGTTGACTTGCCGCAGAATGTCGACGTCCTTCGGTCCGGTGAACAGCGAGAAATCGTTTTGTGAATCGGTCGAGATGCCGACGCCGACGTACGATACCGGCTTGTCTTCCCCGGTGACTTTCAGTTCGTCGCTGTAGGTTCGAATCTCGGTCGGTACGCCGCTCGGAGGCAGTACGACCATCGCGAAGAACTTGTCTTCAATGCCTGCGAACAGATCGTCGCCGGTTGCCGTAACCGGCCCGTTCTTAGCATCTTTGGCGAAGCTGTAATCAGCTTCTTGTCGGTCGAATCATAGCGAACCGTGCTCTCCGTTGTCGCAGCACGAAACGCCCGCGCATCCCCAAAGCCGCCACGCCATACCAGGAACGCCGGCAACAGCGAAGATCCCTCGCGGACGCTCGATTTCACGTCTGTCAGGTATGTGTTCTTTCCGAAATGGAAACTCTTCTCGATCGTGACCGTGCCGTTCGAATACGTGTAGTCGATGCCAAGCCCATCGGCCGACATCTTCGCCACATACAGCACGGAGTTGGGATCGAACGGCAACTTCGCGCCCGTCGCCTCGATCGAGAAGGGCAGCAGGACGTGCTGTTGCAGCGCGACCTGGTTGATCAACTCCAGCGGCTTTCCGCTTTCGTCCTTGTATTTCTTCAGCACCCAGCTCTTTACCGCGGCGCCCCGATTCGTGAACTGAATGCGGTACAGATTCGGTGTCGATCTCGGTCGTGCTTTCGGACGATGCCTGGATCTGTCCCGTCGCTACTGCCGCGCCAGGTGCAGTTGCAGCCGGCGGCGCCGTCGTTTCCTTGACTGCAACCTTGGGCGTCGTGCTCTGTAC
This sequence comes from uncultured Acidobacteriaceae bacterium, assembly GCA_963795905.1. Lineage (GTDB taxonomy): Bacteria > Acidobacteriota > Terriglobia > Bryobacterales > Bryobacteraceae > Bog-105. The sequence goes on from CAWCJG010000015.1 coordinate 215,387, forward strand.
CGGCTTCGGGGACGGCGCCGGCTTAAAGAAGTACTGCGAAACAAGCAGCACCAGCATCATGAGCCCAACGCAAGCGGGAGTCGCTTTTCGAATGAAGGTGGTTCCTGATTCGGGGGAGAGATCTGATTGGGCATTTAAAAGATGGTTACGTAATTACTCGCGAAATCGGTCTGTGCTGGTTCCGTATCTCTGCCCGGCACGGGATCAAATCCGCCCTCACAGAATGGATGACAACGGCAAAGCCGTTTCATTCCAATCCACATGCCGCGGCCTGTTCCATGTACCGCAATGGCTTCGGCCATGTACTCGGAACACGTGGGGTAAAACCGGCAAGCGGACGGCAGGCAGGGAGAAACGAATCGCTTATACAACCGCAGAGCGGCGATCAGGACGTGCTGCATCGGGAAAACAAGCGTCCTGTTTCGCGGCAAAGGTCTTCGAACGGAGCGGTCAGCGCAGACCGCCTCGGATTAAAAATGAATACCCAGTTGGGAGGCGCGGCCGCGAGATTCGCCCGGACGGCTTCACGCATGCGCCGCTTGATTCGGTTCCGGTCCACTGCTTTGCCGACAGCGCGGGGAACGGTAAACCCAAATCGGGCGCACCACCTCCGCCTCTTCGCGCAAGCAAAACGCAACGAAGTGACGGCTGGTCATGCGGGAGCCTGACTGATAGACTTTCCGGAACTCGGACGACTGCAGAACCCGGCTGGAACGAGGAAGTGACAGCGGATCTTCAGGAACGAGGCAATTAGTGGGACGCGCGTACGGCGCGTTCGTCACTGACGGTTAATTTGTGGCGGCCCTTCGCCCGGCGGCGAGCCAGTACCGCCCGCCCGTCCGCGGTCTTCATGCGGACACGGAAACCGTGCGTCTTTGCCCGGTGGCGGTTATTCGGCTGAAATGTACGTTTCGGCATTACTGTCTTCCTTCGACTGGATCTTGCAGGTTCCTCCCGCGGCCAGGCGGCACACGGGTACCCTCAGGCAATGAACCTAAACCAATAGTGTAACGTGTCCCCAAAACGATTGGCAAACGCCCGTCGAAAACCCCGAAAAGTGCCGTTCGCCGGTGAAGTGTTGGCTTTCAAACACTTTCTGCTGAAGAATCGACCGCTGAGGGTGGTAATCACCTGCTCACAATGACGCTCCAAGCCGACGCTCGATCAACGAAACGTCCCGGAGGTCGCAATTAGCAACTGAGTTGCGATCAGGTTGATAGTAGTCAACCTAAGCAGCACGCGCGAATGCCTTTTCGGTCAGCAGAGTCGCCGCTTAATTCCAGTAATTCCGATCCAAATTCCTGAACTGCACCGCTTCAGCAAGGTGCTTCGCTGTAACGTTGGCCGCTCCGTCCAAATCCGCCACGGTACGCGCGACGCGCAAAATTCGATCGTGCGCCCGCGCTGATAAATTCATCCGGCGCACGGCCATTTCAAGCGTGCGCTCTCCGTTGTCGTCCAATGCGCATAAGGAGCGCAACTGCGACGGCGGAATCTGGGCATTGTAGAACCCGCGTGCTCGCTGAATCTCTCGAGTTTTCTCGACTCGTTCTCGAATCTGGGCGCTTGTCTGCGCGTCGGCTTTGCTGCGCAGCTCTTCATACGGCACCGCCGGGACCTCTATATGAAGATCGATCCGATCCAGCAACGGACCGCTCACCTCGCCAGATAGCGCTGAATGATGCCCGGCGTGCAGCGGCACTCCCTTGTGCTATCGCCGTAAAATCCGCATGGACACGGATTCATGGTTTTGACTGCCTCGGAGGCTGACGTGGCCCTTTTGCGCCGTATGTTGCGAGAACGGAACACTTCTATGAGAACGGAACGCTTCTATAATGTAGATTCTCAAACAATGGCCGCAATCGCACCTACACGTGAGCAGCAGGAAGCTCTTGACCTTTTTCTAACCCAGAAGACATTCCGAATCGACGCTTATGCAGGAACCGGGAAGACTCAAACTCTCCGATGGATGGCAGAAAGATGCTACAAACGAAGGGGCCGATATCTCGTGTTTGGGAAAGACATTGCTAGCGACGCAAAAGCTAAGCTGCCCAAAGCCGTTGACTGCTCAACCATTCACTCGTATGCTTCGGGAAAGGTCCGCGCGAAGCATTCATACGCCGACGGGAGGCTGTGTAGTCGTGCACCGACGCCGCGGAGAATTTCTGAGTTTTTGGGCTTGCCCAGCCACATTGTCCTCACGCGGTCGCCCAGTGCCGTGCTCTCCCGTGATCAATTCGCAAAAACGGTATGCGACACCGTCAAGAACTTCGCCTATTCCGGAGACACTCGCATTGCAACAAAGCACGTCCCGAAATGCGGAAAGTTGAAGGCGATAAAAGATAGCGAGTTCAACGATGCAGCCTCGATGATCGTCGATGAAGCGCGAAAGGTGTGGCGAGACATGACTGACCCTTCCGGTTACTTACCGTTGGGACACGATGGATACCTAAAAATCTGGGCCCTGGACTGCCCGCGTTTCGACGTTGATTTTCTTCTGGTTGATGAGGCGCAAGACACCAATGCTGTTGTTCTCGAAGTTTTCAAGAAACAATCTTGCCAAGTTGTGTACGTAGGAGATCCCTATCAACAAATATACGAATGGCGGGGGGCTGTGAACGCCTTGGACGACTCGACCGCCCCCAAAGGAGCACACCTCACGATATCCCATCGGTTCGGTCCTGCTCTAGCCGCTGCGGCAAGCAAGATTCTCTCTTACCTCGGAGCTGAGCGCTCCCTGCAAGGATCACCGGAGCTTTCTTCGTACGTTGGCCCACTTTTTCCGGACGCCATACTTTTCAGAACCAACGCGGGTCTACTGTCCGAGCTCGTACAGCAGTTAACACGGGGATGCTCGTGCTCCGTCGCGGGCGGAACCGATAACTTGAGGTGCCTTTTAGAGGACGTGGCTCGCCTGAAAGAAGGTAAACAGGCAGTCTGTCAGGAATTCTTTGGTTTCAATAATTGGAATGATGTACTCGCCTACTGTGGGGAGGTTCAGGATCTTGAGCTCATGAAGTTAACGAAGCTGGTCCAGCAGTATGGCGAAGTGAATCTTCTTGGAGCCATAGGGCGTTGTCGCCACGATTTACCGAAGGCCCGAGTCTTCTCTACCGCTCACAAGGCTAAGGGCCTGTGGACTGGGATCGTGTCCGAATCAATGAAGACTTCATCTCCGCTTTCGAGCGAGTGACAGAGGAGGGTCCGGACGGCCTGCGTACCGTAGTCGATCTCAAGTCCTTCGACGCTGAAGCGCGGCTGCTGTACATGGCGTCCACACGCGGTAGGGTGGGGGTTGAATTGCCAGATTACCTAGTTGAGCTGTTCGGGATACACTCGTCACGCTGCATGTCAACAGCTGCAGCCGTTTAACTCAGTTCCAGTAATTCCGATCCAAATTCCGGAACTGCACCGCTTCGGCTAAGTGCTTCGCTGTAACATTGGCCGAGCTATCGAGATCCGCAATGGTGCGCGCGACGCGCAAAATCCGATCGTGCGCCCGAGCTGACAGATTCATCCGGCGTACGGCCATTTCAAGCGTACGCTCGCCGTTATCGTCCAATGCGCATGAGCGTGCGCAATTGCGACGGCGGAATCTGCGGAATTATAGAACCCGCGTGCTCGCTGAACTTCGCGAGTCTGTCTCGACCCGTTCGCGAATCTGCGCGCTCGTCTGCGCATCAGCTTTGCTGCGCAGCTCTTTATACGGCACCGCCGGGACCTCAATATGAAGATCGATGCGATCCAGCAACGGCCCGCTCACCTTCGCGAGATAGCGCTGAATGATACCCGGCGTGCAGCGGCATTCCCTCGTGCTATCGCCATAAAATCCGCACGGACACGGATTCATGGCGGCAACCAGCATCAGCTTCGCGGGAAACGTTAGCGGTCCCGCCGCTGCGCGCAAGGGTCACCGAGCCCTCTTCAAGCGGCTGCCGCAACTGTTCCAGAACACCGCGCGGAAACTCCGGGCAGCTCATCGAGAAACAAAACTCCCTGATGCGCCAGGCTCACCTCACCCGGCCGGGCATGCCGCTGCCGCCGCCGATCAGTCCCGCGTCGGAAATCGTATGATGCGGGGATCGGAACGGCCGTTGCCGTAGCAAACCCACGCCCGGCTGAAAGCCCCGGCCACGCCATGTACCTGTGTGGCTTCAAGTGCCTCTCGGAACGTCAACTTTGGCAGGATGCTCGGAAACCGTTTTGCCAGCATCGTCTTTCCCGATCCGGGAGGCCCGATCATCAGCACATTGTGATTTCCGCTGGCCGCTACTTCGAGGGCTCGCTTCGCCATCGTCTGCCCGCGCACTTCGGCGAAATCGGGCGCGTTCTGATCGAACTCTGGCGCAGCAGGCAGATCGGCAACCGCAGGCGAGAACTCGCTCGGGCCGTTCAGAAATCGCACCACTTCGGCAAGATGCCGCAATCCGAAGACCCGCACGCCTTCCGCAACCGCCGCTTCACTGGCATTCTCCGCCGCCACGATCAGAGTTCTGTACCCGGTTCGCTGCCGCACTGACCGCGATGGACAATGCTCCTCGAACCGGCCGGACGCTTCCATCCAGCGACAGCTCTCCCGCCAGCATGAAGCTCTCGTTCGCACGGACACGCCCATAGCGCCCAGAATCGCGACTGCCATCGGCAAGATCGAACCCCGCGCCCTCTTTCCGGATGTTCGCCGGAGCCAGATTGATGGTGACCGACTTCGACGGATAGCCAAAGCCTGAATTCAAGAGCGCCGACTTGATCCGTTCGCGGCTCTCGCGCACTGCCGCATCGGGCATGCCGACGGTGACGAAGTCGCGCGCCGTGCCCGGCCGGATACATGTCCACTTCGACTTCAATGAGGTGGGCGTCGATCCCCTGAATCGCCGCGCTTAAGGTTCGAAAGAGTGCCACATGAGAGCTAGTAGCTCCCGCGGTGCCGGGCTCTCAAACACTCTGGGGTCAGACTCGGCGTCCGCGCCATGCTCCGCCACCGACCAACCCCAGATCCAGGATCACCGCGATCGCAAGCACGACGAGCTGTGTTGTGTCCATGGGCGCGTGCAGTCGCAGGAAATAGCTGTAGGCCAGGAACGTCAGCGGCAGAAATAGGAATCCCAGAACCGGGATCAGCATGCTCATGGTACAGACATGCAAAAAAGTTCGTGAACAACCAAAGCAGAACAATGATGACCCGCGGGAACGCCACCGCAAGGATCGCAAAAAGGCAAGGCATACGTTTCCGCTTGAGTAGACGGACCTCGGCGTAAAATGCAACAGGGCTTCTTCGCGTTACCGCAACCGACCCATTATTGCCAGTACTGCCAATTGCCGCTTGCGATCACGTACGATGCTCAGTGCCGCGTTCGTGACAGCATGCATCAGGATGCAATCGGCGACAGATTTCGTGCGAACCATCCACCAGTTGTAGATCACACCTGTAATCAAACCGACATCCCAGTAGGGCCCGTGCTCGGACGCGAACAGGATCGCCGGTGATCCAAAATGCGGCCGGAGCATAGGCGCCTATGCGGACACGCTCGAAGTCTGGGTCGATCAACCATCGCATCATCCAGGCCCGCCAGAACAGCTCCTCCACCACAGGCACGATCAGTGCCGCGCGGGCAGTCCGCCAAGCCAGCACCCACGGACTTCGTCAGCGCCGTCTCGGGTCAATGACGAATGGAGCTGCCCAAATACCGCATTGCTGAACAGCGGACTGTTCCGGTATCCAGGCACAATGAGACTCGGGAGCGATCCAGATTGCAGAATACGGCCAGTCCGATTACGCAACTGGCGACCCAGCGGCTCGGCGCAAGGCTGAGCGAGCGCGGCCAGCAAACAGCGCAAACCGGAATGAAGATCGACGAACCAGAGCGGCGCCCGCGGCACTTGAAGCAGATGGGTACTCTCGGCAGAACCCACAGCGCAACAAGGAAAAGCACGAAGGGCAGCACATAGCGAACGCCGCTCGCGCCGGGTGTGTGCCGATTCGGTTAACTCTGGAGCCGACCGCTCCACTTATCCGATCTGACCGACGAAGCTTCTTGATCTGCGCCTGCTGCGCGGGCGGAGCGGTCTTCATCGCCTTCTGCGCTTCATCGCGCGCGCCCTGCTTGTCGCCGCTTCTTCAAGAGCGCCATTGCAAGATGCAGGTGGAACATTGGATTCTGCGGCTGATCCTCGACGTTCTGCCGGAAGATCTCAAGAGCTTGCGCATTGAGATTCTTCTGCAGGTATACGTAGCCGAGCGTGTCGGATATGTCGGGGTTTTTCGGCGCCTGTTGCTTCGCCCGTTCGCGCAAAGCTCATCGCCTGGTCCAGATTTGTCCCTGCTTCGGCATTGAGGAACGCCAGATTGTTTAATGCCGCAGCGTTGTTGGGATCAATGCCGAGCGCCTGATTGTACAGGTCCGCCGCTTCTTTTTTCCGGTTCATCGCTGACAGCAGTTCGGCCCGCATAACAAGGGCTCCGACGCTTGCGCGGATCCATATGCGAAGCCTGCTCATACGAAGCCAGCGCTGCGTCGTTCTGTCCCAGCGACTGCTGCAGACTGCCCAGGTCCAGCCACACCGCGGAATTGTTCGGAGACGATTTCAGAATTTCTTTCAGATTGTCCGCGGACTGCTGGAGGTAGCCTTTCGCGGCAGTGGGATTCGTGGCGGCAACCTTGTGCCCGGCGGCCATTTGATACTGGGCCAGCTCAAATCGGAACTGCGGCGTTGTTGAGGATTCTTCGCCACCAGATCCGACACGCCACTCACGGCGTCGTCCACTTTGCCGGTCTCAAACTTAATGCGTTGCAGTCCCAGATAACCGCGCACATCCTGCGGCGGTCCATTCCAGACCGCATCGAACTGCTCGGCTGCCTGCTTGATACTGCTTCCTCGCTAAAGTAGATCTGCGCCAGCGAGAGCCGGGCATCATTCAGGTGCCCGATATTGCTTTACGAGCGCCTGCAGGTCATCCGTTGCCTGGTCCGGCCTGATTCATCGCGATCAGCGATTGATCTTTCAACAGCCGGGCTTCCGGATTACCCGGCTGAACCGCAAGTACCTGGTTCGCTTGTTCTAAAGTCTGCGCCGGCTGTCCCTTGGCGGCATACACTCGCGCGGCGATCAAGCGTGCCGGCAACATCACCGCGGGTCGAGGATTGGGATTCTTTACCTCTTCCTGCAACGCTTCCAGGGATTCGCTGAGCGCCTTGTCGGCATCGTTCGTCTGCACATACGCTTTTGCCAGATCCAAATGCAGTACCGGGTTCGCCGGATTGTTCTTTGCCAGCGCCGTCAGTTCCGCGATGGACGTTGTTGACATTCTGCTTCAAGCCGGTCTCGACCAGCATAGAAGCGTATAGGTCTCACGCGCCGTCATGTCTTTCGGATTCTTTTCCGCCAGCGACTTCGCCAGTTTCATCGCATCGTCGCGCTTGCCTGCGCTGACGTCCGCCACAATGATGCGCTCCTGATCGACAAGTGCGTGTGCCGGATCGGACTCGGCGCCGGCCTGATACTGCTGAATCGCCTGATCGTATTTACTGGCTGCGCAGATAGAAGTCGCCCATCATCTGGTGCCCTTGCGGGAACGTCTTCTGGATCGGCGAGCGTTCGCTTCATAAGCGACTCGGCTTCGTCCCATCGATTGCTGATGGCGAGATAGTTGGCGAGATTCTCGACCGCTGCCGGGCTGCTCGGATCGTTCGCGATGTGCTCGCGCAGGATCGCTTCCTCCATGCCCGCGTTCTTCTGTTGACGGTACAGCAGAAACAGGAAATCATAGCCAGGGCCCCAGGTTTTGTCGTGGGCTAGCATGTCTTGCACCAGCGCCTCAGCCTGGTCCGGATGTCCGGCTGCCATGAGCGTTTGTGCGTACCAGCCGATCAAAGTCGCGCGAGTGTGGATGCAGTGTATTCGCCTTCGCGAAAACCTGCAGGGCGTCATCCGGTCTTGTGATCGCTCAAATCCAGCAATCGCCTGAATCCGCATCGCGTCGAACGAATTCGGATCGTGCTGCTGCATCTTCTTTACGCAGGTCGTCAATGTCCGGTCGAAGCTGCTTTAGGCGGGCGGGAGCGCTCAGGTAAGCGGCCACGTAGATCTCGGCCAGTTTGGCCTCCGCGTCGGTGTTCGACGGCTCCAGATCGACTGCGCGCCGCAGATATTGCGCAGCATCGCGCGGCTTTCCTTCATCGAGCAGGTTCAGGCCGCCTTTGTAATAGGCTTCGGCGTTCTTCTTATCCTTCACCATCACTTTCTGGTACAGGATCTCCGCTTCCTTGTATTGCTTTTTGGCGTGGTACTTGTCGGCGGTTGCCAGCAGCTTCTGGGGACTCGGCCTGCAAGAGGTCGAAAGCGCCAAGGCGCACACACATAGCGCAGCCGCGATGTACTTCATACCACTCTGAATTCTAGCCAATTTCACGCCAAACTCTGACTTGCCCGCCACATGGTAAGGGCAGCCGGCACTTTGCGGTCTCGTAGATATAATCGGCCTGCAGTGCTGAAGAGCTTAGCCGTTCCGGTAATTTTCTTATTGTCCATGCTGGGCTGCATCTCCGGTCCGGCGCTGCTGGCCCAAGGAACTCAGCCCAAGGCTGAACCCGCGCTACCGCAGGACCCCGGCGAGTACGCCATCCTGTACACATCAATGGGCGATATCGTTTGCCGGCTATTTCCGGATGAGGCCCCAAAGGCGGTGGCGAACTTCGCCGGTCTTGCCACAGGCAAGAAAGCCTGGACCGATCCCGCGACGGGCAGGCTAGTCCACCGGCCGCTCTATTCCGGAACCACCTTTCACCGCATCATAGCGGGATTTATGATCCAGGGCGGCGATCCGGTCGGGGACGGCTCGGGCAATCCCGGGTATACATTCGAAGATGAAGTCGGCAGCGGACGGAAGTTCGACAAGGCCGGGCCTCCTCGCGATGGCGAATAGCGGGCCCAATACGAACGGATCGCAGTTTTTCATCACGGTTGCGCCCGCGGAACACCTGAACGGACACTACACGATTTTCGGCGAGGTCGTCAGCGGACAAGACGTGGCGGACGCCATCTCAAAAGTGCCCACGAATGCGGACGACCGGCCCTTAACGCCCGTAAAATTGATACAGAGTGGTCATTAAGACGGTGCCTGCGCCGAAGCCAGCGACCACGGGCAGGCATTAAGGAAGCTTGCGGTTAATCTGTGTTCATCCCATTACTTTCCCTGAGTGCCAGCCGCTTTCGCGCGCGTCCAGATTGTAGACTGTGAAGGGGTTGTATCCGAGGTTTCGAGGAGAGAAAAGACGATGATCAAAGCTAGTTTGACGATGACCGCATCGCTGATTTTAGGTTCGTCGCTACTGCTTGCCGCCCCCGCCGACGAAAGGCGACGCGGCAAAAGGCAAGCAGGTGTTCGAACAGTGCGCGGTTTGCCACAACGTGGATTCACCGGAGCGCAAAATGGGGCCTTCTCTGCAAGGGTTGTTCAAGCACAAGACCCTGGCGAACGGCAAGCCCGTGAATGACGCGAACGTGCTAACCCAGATCAACGATGGCGGAAACGGTATGCCGGCCTACGGAGACATGCTCTCCGCGCAGGACAAAGCCGATCTGCTGGCCTATCTCCACACTCTCTAAGGACGGGATTTCCCCGGGGGCCGCGCGCACTCCTCTGCTAAAGTGGAAGAAGTCTGCGTCGCGTCCCCATCGTCTAGCCCGGCCTAGGACACCGCCCTTTCACGGCGATAACAGGGGTTCGAATCCCCTTGGGGACGCCAATCAAAACCTTATCCAGACTGGACACGTCGAGTAAATTCGCAAAGTAGCCGTCGTCCGATTCCGTACGTGAAACTTCTCCGTGCAGAACGAAGGCAAGGACATCTGCCGCAATGAGCCTGTCCGTCCTGACGAATACAAAGGATTGTTTATCGCTGCGGCTTCAACCGGAGAAGAATTGGCGCATTGTCCCGCACGCTCTCTTGGTGGGCTGATTTGCGGCGGCACTGCCGGCGATCCTCGCAGATTTGACACGGCACCGTCCTTCGCTCTCCGAAGCGTTTCCAACTGTCGCGATGTTCGCGCTCTTTCTGTATGCCAGCTATCGGCTATTCTGGCGGCTTTTCGGCCACGAGGTGATTACTCTCGCGAATGGAAGGCTGTCAGTGCGCGCCTTCGTCCTAGGACGCGCCATACGCGACGTCGAGTATCTCAGCACCGACATTCGGAACCTCAGGTTCCATGAGAATGTCTCCTCCTCAAGAAATCCAAACTGGACCGTATCGACAGAGATCGGTTTCGAATACAGAGGTTCGCGCCAACAATTTGGGGACGGTGTCCGCATGGAAGATGGATGGGCCGTAGTCGACCGAATCTGCGAACGTTGCCCGTGGGCGGAATGGAACGCTGGGCACCGCCGGTGATGATGTAGCCAATCGTGCTCGGTCCAACATCAGCACGACTCCCCACTGTAAGGAAGCAGCGCGTACGCGAATCCCGAGTGTGCGCTTCCCAAGGTCACAAAGTGCACTGGTCCTCCAGTACCGGGCGCAGCGCATTGGCGGATCGCTGGCGCGGTACTGAGAACACAATCCGGATCCCATTACCTCGGGAACTGCCGGTCCAGATCCAAATTCAGTGCCAAGACATTCACTCGCGGTTCGCCAAATACGCCCCATTGGCGTCCTTCGATATGCCGCCGGATCAGCGCTTCTATCACGCCCGGATCCGCGCGCCGCGCTGCTGCGACTCGAGCGGATTGGATGAAGGCGTTCGCTGGGCTGATATCGGGATCGAGGCCGCTGGCGGACGTGGTAATCGCATCGGACGGAATGGGCGTGTGATCGCCGTTATCCGCGTGATATGCCGCTGCGTCCTTGTTGAGGCGCTTTATAAGATCGGGATTGGTTGGCCCCAGGTTTGATCCGCCGGAAGACGTCGCATCGTAACCATTGGTGCCCGCTGCTGACGGCCGCGGATGAAAATATCCTTGCCCGCTGAAGTTTTGTCCCAGGAGGGCAGATCCGACGGTTGTTCCGTTGTGCGTGATCAGGCTGCCATTCGCCTGATGTGGGAACAGCGCCTGACAGATGCCGGTCATCGCGATTGGATAGGCGAGCCCGGTCAACACAGTCAAAACAAGTGTCATCAAGAGGGCTGGACGAAGTTGTGAAAGCATGACTTTAATCTCCTTACGCCAGATTCAACAATCCGAGAATCCGGTCAATGACCCAAATACCTGGAAACGGTGCAATCACTCCGCCGAGACCATAAATCAGCAGATTGCGCCGTAACAAACCGCCGCGCTCATCGCGCGATATTTGACGCCTCGCAGCGCCAGAGGTACTAACGCGATGATGATCAAGGCGTTGAAAATAACTGCCGCCAGAATGGCGCTTTGGGGCGAATGCAACCCCATGATGTTTAATTTGCCCAGAGCCGGATAAGTCACGGCGAACATTGCTGGAATAATTGCGAAGTATTTTGCGACGTCGTTTGCAATGGAGAAGGTAGTTAGTGCTCCACGGGTAATCAACAGTTGCTTTCCGATTGCGACGATCTCAATGAGCTTTGTCGGGTTGCTGTCGAGATCGACCATATTCCCGGCTTCTTTAGCGGCCATGGTGCCGCTGTTCATGGCCACGCCCACATCCGCCTGGGCGAGCGCTGGTGCATCGTTGGTTCCGTCGCCTGTCATCGCCACCAGGCGCCCGTTGCCCTGCTCCCGGCGGATGAGATCCAGCTTGTCCTTAGGAGTCGCTTGCGCCAGGAAATCATCCACGCCCGCTTCAGCGGCAATAGCCGCCGCGGTAAGCGGATTGTCGCCCGTGATCATAACGGTTCGAATGCCCATACGGCGCATTTGATCGAAGCGCTCACGCATGCCGCCCTTGACCACGTCCTTCAAGTGGATGATCCCGAGTGCGCGCGAGTCCACCGAGACAGCCAGTGGTGTACCACCCGACCGGCTGATCCGCTCCGATACCTGCATGAGTTCGTCTGGGAAAAACGCCGCGCAGCGTGAGTAGATATTTCTTAATGGACTCTGTCGCCCCTTTCCGGATCTCGCGGCCATCGAAGTTTAAGCCGCTCATCCGGGTTTGCGCACTGAAAGGAATGAACTCGGCATCGTGCGGTGCAATCTCCCGTCCACGAAGTCCATACTTCTGTTTAGCGAGAACGACGATGCTGCGGCCCTCCGGTGTTTCGTCCGCCAGACTCGATAGTTGTGCTGCGTCCGCCAGTTCTTGCTCAGTAACACCCGCGGCTGGAATAAACTGCACCGCCTGGCGATTACCGAACGTGATCGTTCCGGTTTTGTCCAGTAACAATGTGTCGACGTCGCCGGCAGCCTCGACAGCCTTGCCGCTCATTGCGAGCACGTTGTGCTGCATAACCCGATCCATTCCGGCAATTCCTATCGCCGACAGCAGGCCGCCGATAGTCGTCGGAATCAGGCATACAAGCAAGGAAACCAGCACTGCCACGCTCGGCACCAAACCGCTGCCCGCTGCGGCTACCGAATATTGGGAAAACGGCGCCAGTGTTACGCAGGCAAGCAGGAAAATGAGCGTCAACCCGGCGATCATAATGTTGAGCGCGATTTCGTTGGGCGTCTTCTGACGTTGCGCGCCTTCTACCAGCGCGATCATTCGATCGAGGAACGTCTCGCCGGGGTTTGAGGTGATCCTAACTTTGATGAAATCCGAAAGCACACGCGTTCCGCCGGTGACCGCACTCCGATCCCCGCCGGCTTCCCGAATAACGGGAGCACTCTCACCCGTGATGACCGATTCGTCGATGCTGGCAATGCCTTCGATGACTTCACCGTCTCCCGGAATGATGTCATCCGGATAGCAAATGCAGATATCTTCACGGCGGAGCGAGGATGCCGGAACCATCTGTATGTCCCCGGAAACCAGCTTTTTGGCGGCGGTTTCGGTCTTGGTCTTACGCAGGCTCTCTGCCTGCGCTTTGCCGCGTCCTTCGGCCATCGCTTCGGCGAAATTGGCGAATAGGACAGTGAACCACAACCAAATCGCAATTTGAAGGTTGAAGACCAGGTGACCCGCGCCAGGCCGGAAGAGAAGACAGGTCACCAGCACCGCACCGACCGCAACCACAAACATGACAGGGTTCTTAGCTAGCGTTTTCGGATGCAGTTTGACGAATGAGTCGATCACTGCCCGGCGTACGATGGGCGGGTCGAAGAGCGGCCGAGCTCGCTTCCCGGGCGCCAATCCCACATCGATTGCCGGCGATTCTTTGGTCGCCGCAAGCGGTGGTTCTTCAAGTTCTGTAGCCATATTGTTTGGTTCCTTTTTTCAGTTGCCGCAGACGACTAAGACATCAGGTGTTCCACGATTGGGCCGAGTGATAATGCGGGAAAGAACGTTAGCGCCCCGACGATGATCACTACACCAACCAGCAGAGAGACGAACAACGGTCCGTGCGTCGGGAGGGTGCCGGAGGATGCGGGCACCTGCTTCTTCTGCACAAGGGAGCCGGCTACCGCAAGCAGTGGCAGCAACATGAAGAACCGGCCGAACCACATGGCAAAGCCGATCGTCATGTTGTACCAGGGGGTGTTCGCATTCAGCCCCGCGAAAGCACTGCCGTTATTTCCCGTGGCGCTGGTGTATGCGTACAGAATCTCAGCGAATCCGTGCGCCCCAGGATTGGAGAGGTTCGCAACTCCCGCTCCGGGCGGATTCCAGTAGCCGTTCTTCGCGAATGGAATCACCGAGGTTACGGCCGCGAACAGCAAAATGCACCCAGCCAATATGAGTAACGCCAGCATTGCCATTTTCACCTCCTTTTGCTCGATCTTCTTGCCGAGATATTCAGGGGTTCGGCCCACCATGAGGCCCGCAATAAAGACCGACAGAATAGCGAACATGAGCATGCCGTACAGCCCCGCGCCGACGCCTCCGAACACCACCTCGCCGAGTTCGATGTTGAATAGCGGAACCAGCCCTCCGAGCGGCGTAAAGCTGTCATGCATGGCGTTCACAGCGCCGCAGCTTGCGTCCGTCGTCACGGTGGCAAACAATGCTGAGTCCGCAATACCAAACCGGACTTCCTTGCCCTCCATGTTGCCGCCTGGTTGGGTCTCTGTCGCCTGTAGGTGAATGCCGGCCGTCTGCAGGGCTGCCGTCCCCTTTTGTTCAAAGTGATACGCCGTTACAACACCAGCGAACCAGAGCACCGCCATCGCACCGAAGATCGCCCATCCTTGACGCACATCGCGGACCATCTTGCCAAACGTGTAAGTCAAGGCGGCAGGTATCAGGAAGATCGCGATCAGTTGGATCATGTTGGACAGCGGAGTGGGGTTCTCAAAGGGATGAGCCGAATTCGCGTTGAAGAATCCACCGCCATTTGTGCCGAGCATTTTGATAGCTTCCTGAGAAGCAACCGGGCCTTGCGCTATGGTCTGGGTCGCGCCTTCGAGTGTTTTCACAACCGTGTAGGAATGAAAGTTCTGAATCACGCCTTGCGAGCACAAGATCACTGTGATCAAAACGGACAGCGGCAGCAGTATGTACAGGGTCGCTCGCGTGAGGTCTGCCCAGAAGTTACCGATCGTCTTCACGCTGTGCCGCGCAAACCCACGTACCAGGGCGATCGCGATCGCGAGACCCGCGGCTGCCGACGTGAAGTTGTGCATGGTCAGGCCCGCCATCTGGACGAGATAACTCATCGTTGCTTCGGGCGTGTAACTCTGCCAATTCGTGTTGGTCGTGAAACTGACCGCGTTGTTGAACGCAAGGTCGGGCGTGATGAGCTTGCCCGCCATGTGCTGCGGATTGAACGGCAGAATTCCTTGCAATCGCTGCAGGGCATACAGCAAAAGAGCACTGAACACGCTGAACGCGAGCAAACTCGCCGCATAGATTGTCCAATGCTGTTCTTGATCAGGCTTCACGCCCGTGCACCGGTAAATCCCGCGCTCTAACCACCCGAGCGCCCCGGACAACCAGTGCTTTCGACCCTCAATGACCGCTTCGATGTACAAGCCTAGAGGCTTCGTGCAGAGCAGTACGATCCCGAAAAAGATCGCGATTTGTAACCAGCCGTTAGCGGTCATGATTTAGAACTTCTCCGGGCGCAGTAGCGCGTAGAGCAGATAGGCTCCAACAAAGAACGACACAACTCCGGCAATGGCATACTCCATGGCTCGTCCTCCTTACAGACGGTCACATGCCCGGGTAAATACCCAGGACACAGCGAACAAAGCGACTAACAAGAGAATCCATAAGACATCCAGCATTTACTTTCCTTCCTTGAACAGGCAGACATGGCGTCCGGCGCGGCGCAGTTGCCGGGCAATCTGCCGCTCCCTTCCCCAGATCCAGCGAGTCTTCGCTGTGAGCACGAAAATCGCGTTTTCGGGCAGACCGCTCAGCAGACAGGGAACGAACTCCCGGCCGAGACGGACATCCAGTACCAACGGCAATTCGGTGCTTAGACCAGCCATTTGGTGCAGCAGAGTCAATGGCTGCACGGGCGGCGTCGCAAGCGGCAGGATGTACGGAACCAGGCAGACACGAATTACATGGACGGTGGCGTGAAGACCGCGGCAGAGCCGCTCAATTTGAGCGATACTGACCCGAACCTGCTCGACCGTCGTGAACGGAATCGCAAACTGCAGCGGCTCCGCGGTCTCGATTGCAACACCGTGTTCTTCCGCGCCGGTAGACTCATTCCGATGAACCATCCGTGACCTCGCAAAACCAAGGTACGGAGAAAGGCATCAAGAAGGCGTAAAGAGTAACTCAGGACTTTATTGTTGTCCCCGGCACAACAAAGCGATATCCGACCCAGGGTTCGGTAACCAGAAAGCGCGGTTTAGACGGCTGTGGCTCGATCTTCTTGCGGAGTGAATTGATGAACACGCGCAGATACTCAACCTCATCTCCATAATCCGGGCCCCACACCGCCTGCAGCAACTTTCTGTGCGCGACCGGGATGTTGACATTGGATGCAAGAAAACGCAGCAGATCAAATTCCTTCGGTGTGAGCCTTACCGGCTGGCCATTCAAAGCGACACGCCGCTGCGCAAAGTCGATCTGCAACTCACCGGCATCGACAACCTGCGCATCGTGACCAGTGGGCGCGCTCCGGCGCATCGTTGCACGCACGCGCGCGAGCAGCTCCTGAATGCCAAAAGGCTTCGTCACATAGTCGTCGGCTCCCGCATCGAGAGCTTGCACTTTATCCGGCTCGCTATTGCGAACCGACAGAATAATGATCGGCACTTCCGAGCGTTCGCGAAGCGCGCGGCATGTCTCGAGGCCTCCAATGCCCGGCATATTCAGATCCAACAGGATAAGATCCGGCCGCAGTTCATCCACGCTCGCCAGTGCCTCTTCTCCGGTCTTCGCCTCGAGCACCGTATAACCAATGCTCGAGAGCGTTGCTTTCATGGCGCGCCGGAGTTGCGGCTCATCGTCCACAACCAGGATTGTGTTAGCGTTCATTTGCCAGTTCCACCAGGAATGCGGCGCCTCCGCCAGGCCGGTTCTCGGCCCATATCCTGCCGCCGTGCGCTTCAATAATACCCTTTGCGATCGCGAGGCCCATTCCCGTTCCTTCGGTCGAACTGCAGCCGCGAGTGCCGCGGTAGAACTTCTCGAAGATACGCTCCAGTTCGGGCGGGCTTATGCCCGGGCCGCGGTCCAGCACCTGTAACAACGCGTGACCGTCTCGTTTGGCAGCTATCAGTTCAATCTCGGATCCAGTGGGGGCGTATTTGCGTGCGTTCTCGACCAACTGCCGCAGCGCTTGCCGTAGCAATTCGGGATCGGCAACAACTTCGAGATCATCCTCAATCCGCGGCCTGAATCGCTCGGCATCCGCAAGACCGGTCACAAGCCTTTCAAATTGCTCAGCTACGTTCAACCGCTCCCTTTGCAGCGTGATCTTGCCGGATTCGATTCGCGCCAGCTCAATGGCTTCGCTCACGGTGCGGTGTAGGCGCTCGGTCTCTTCGTCAACGATGGACAGCAGCTCACGCCGCTTCTCTTCACTCTGCGGTGCGATCGTTAGCAGCGTCGTCACACAGGTCTTGATCGCCGTCAGGGGCGTCTTCAGGTCGTGCGCAATACCGTCCAGGACAAATCGTTTGAGCCGTTCGCCTTCCCGGGCGGCTTCGGCGGAGGCCGCGCGCTGTTGCGCCCGTGTGCGCTCAAATTCGATCGCGATCAGATTCGCTATGCTTTCCCGCTCAGGCGCCGTCAGCGGCGGACCCGCCAGAGCGACACTCCCGATCACACGCGTCCCCAGACGCACCGGCCGGATGGCAACCTCTCCGTGTACAGTCTCTTCCTCCCGCTGCGCAGCTTGCACTACTTCCGACAGCGAGACCGGGCCGTTGCCGGCGGCACGCACCTCGCCGGATTCAACATCGTAGAACATCACCTGCTTCAACTCGAAAATGTCCAGCAGCGGCGCAAGTGCCGTCGGGCTCAAATCGCGCGATTCCCGCATCAGCATGGCTCGGCTGAGCCGATATAACCTCTCTATTTCGCGTCTGCGGGCAGACGCCTCTTCCGCCCGATTTTTCGCCTGTGCCGAGAGCTGGCTGGCTCCAATTGCGCTCACAACGAAAGCGGCGAGCGCAATCCAGTTCTGCGGATCCGCGATAGTGAACGTTCCGATCGGAGGCAGGAAGAAGTAATTGAAGCCCAACACGCACAACACGGACGTGAACAGCGCTTCGCCCAGGGTCCACCGGCTGGCAATGGCAAGTACCAGCAACAGCATGCCAAGAGCAGCCGTCGTCGCGTTCACGTGCGCCGCGCCGAAGCAAAAGGCGATCAGCAGCGTGACGAAGAGCGCGCAGGCCAGGTACCGCCAAACCCGGGTGATACGGTTCATGCACCTAGCCTACGACCTGACCCGCAAGGCGGAACACGACGGCCGCGTTCCAGCGAAAGCGAAAAGAGCGCGGAACGGGGTCGGAAAAATCCTACCTCTAAAAAGGTGAGAAGAGTATTTCAAACGAAGGCGCGCCCACCCTATACTTGTTCTCAACGCAGTGGTAAGCATAGCAGCGGTTTCAAAGTTAGGCCTAACTTAAGTCCGGATTTGTCTTTAGTAATTGCTCGTTACGTGAGGTCTGCGTAGCACTAAATGGATTTAGAAATATATCTGTCACGATAGCTGGCGAAGTGAGTAACTTGTCGGTACCTAGGGCCCTGTTGCAGATCGGCTAAGTCGTCGTATTCTGGGTTCACCGACGCAGCGACAAACGCTTCGGTCGGACCGGGAACGAAGGCAAATCGCAGCAAGGCACGCGAGAGTTTTGGCGAAAGGGGGACGCAATGAAGATCAAGAGCAAAGTGAACGCAGGTAGCGCCGCTTGGGGTCAGAAGTAAGCGCAGGCCATCGCGGCTCCGGGTCAATTCCTCCGAGCCGCATGTTTCAGAATTCAGCAGTTCCGCCGCAAATGAAATAGCTTACTCGGCTGCACTCGAGTAAACCGTTTCGCAGCGGTCAATCCATCACCGAGGAAAGGAGGAGCCATGAAGATCAAGAGCAAAGTCAACGCAGGTAGCGCCGCTTGGGGTCAGAGGTAAGCGCAGGCCGGCACGGCTTCGGGTCAATTTCCACCGAGCCGCATGCTTCGGAATTCAGCAGTTCCGCCGCAAATGAATAGCTTACTCGGCTGCACTCGAGTAAACCGTTTCGCAGTGGCCAATCCATTACCGAGGAAAGGAGGAGCCATGAAAATCAAGAGCAAAGTCAACGCAGGTAGCGCCGCTTGGGGTCAGAGTAAGCCAGACGGCAGGCTTCGGTAATTTCCTCCGAAGCCGCGCATACAGGATTCAGCAGTTTCAGCCGCAAACGGAAGGATCCACTCGACTGCACTCGAGTAAACCGTTTCGCATGCGGCCAATCCATCACCAAGGAAAGGAGGAGCCATGAAGATTAAGAGCAAAGTCAACGCAGGTAGCGCCGCTTGGGGTCAGCGCGTCCAGGCGCAACTAGTCCGATTGCACTGTTAATCATCTCTTCGGCCATAGCTGAAGAAGTTTGAGAAAAAATCGATGGGGCCATTTCGAATGGCCCCATCTTTTTGTCCGAAAAGTGAATGTAGGCGTCACGAGCCTGTCATGCCAGCCACCTTCCATCAGATCAGCCTTTCCCTTCGTTCGGACGGGTGGGCTAAATCCGCGAGCGGTCATCGTCTCCGCGTCCTTACTACTCGCCTCCTGGGGCGCTTGGGCGTACTGCGCGCGTTTGAGCCAATATGAGATCTCCGACTCGGCGCGTCTCGAAATACGCTCCAATCCCGCTCCGCGTCCAAGCCAACTTCGCCGGGCGAATCGCGGCCATCCACATGAAGCTGGGGCAGATGGTGAAGGCCGGGGACATCCTTATAGAAGCCGATACCCGCCCTGAGCAGTTGGCCCTTGCGGAACAGATCGCCCGGCAAACCGCCCTCACGCCCACGGATTGCCGCTCTACGCGCCGAAATTTCGGCCGAAGCAGGCGGGCTCGGGCGACGACGCAATCGGTCGTCCGAATGTCGCGGCCAGCAATGCGCAGGCGCAGATTCGCCAGGCGGAGGCGCAATATGAGCTCGCCGAGCAAGACCGAAACGCGCTCGGAGCAGCTCCAGGCGGACGGCATTGTTTCGGAAGCGGACGCGCAGCGCGCGACTGCAAATGCGGAGTCAAAGCAGGCCGCCGTCGAAGCATTGAAGCATTCGCTGGCCCGGCTCGGCCCCGAGCTATAAATTCCGCGAACGCACTCGCCAGGCTGCATATCGACGAGCTAATAGAGTGATGAGGCGAATCTCGAAGGGGAATTGCACGGTTGCGCAATCCGAGCGTCGGCGCCTGGAGTACGAGATTGAACGGAAGATCGTGCGCGCCCCGATTTCCGGCAGATTCGCCGAATGCCTGCCACTCACTCCCGGGCGCACGTGGCCGAAGGGGACCAACTTGGCGTCATTCTCCCAGACGATAAGCTTCAAATCGTTGCTGAGTTTGCTCCCGCTTCGGCGTTCGGCAAGCTTCGGCCCGGTCAAAAGGCAGCTCTGCGTCTGCGACGGTTTTCCCTGGGCGCAATACGGCGTCGTCCACGCGCGCGTCTCGAAGGTCGCAAGCGAGATCCGTGACGGAAAAGTTCGCGTCGAACTAGTCGGTCCTCGGGCGGTATGAACTCCGGTATCCCGTTGCAACATGGACTTCCCGGCTCCGTCGAAGTCGAAACGGAACGGATCAGCCCGCTGGCCCTATTATTTCGCACGGCCGGAGATCTGGCGGGTAAGCGTTGAAACATTGGTTCGCTCCCGAGGTCATCCAGACCTCGAACCTGGATTGCGGTCCAGCGACACTGAAGTGTCTGCTCGCCGGTTTCGGCATTTCCGGTCAGCTACGGCCAGCTCCGCGAGACCTGTCAAACCGGCCTCGATGGGACCTCGATCGACACGATGGAGACTCGTCGCCAATCAGATGGGTCTCCAGGCCGAGCAGATCACCGTTCCGGTCGATCACGTTTTCATACCCGAGGCAGAACGCTCCCGCAATCGCCATCGTCCAATTGCCCACCGGCCTGACGCACTTTGTCGTAATCTGGAACCGCATCGGCAACGCGCCTGCAGGTGATGGATCCTGCAACCGGCCGGCGATGGGTATCCGAACGGCGCGTTGTCACGCGGATCTTTATCGCCACACCATGGCCGTGCCCGCCGACGGGTGGCGCGAATGGGCGGGGTCCGAGGATTTCTTGTCGGTTCTGCGCGTTCGACTCGCAAAAGCGTGGTCTTGCGCGCCGCCAAAGTGACACCGTGATCGCTACAAGCCTGCCAGATCCGAGTTGGCGCGGGCTGGCCTGCGTGGATGCGGCCGACTCGTTTCGTCCAATCTCTGGTCGATTCGGGCGCCATCCGCACGCGATTCAGTCGCGAAAGCGTTTTTCAGGTCGTTCTGCAACAGCCCGCGGTCATCCCCGCCCAGTACTGGACGGTTACCCCCGCTCCACCAGCGGAGGATGGCTCTGAGCAGGTGCTCGTTTCAGGTGCTATTCTCGTCCGCGCACTCGGACGCGCCTCGACCAGCGGCAGACTGAGCACTGCCTCGGAAGTCACGGCTGCAAGTCGCCGTGAGCAGCGGACATCTGGCGGTAGAGCTCGCTTATTGAAGGAATGTGGCGGAGCCGGAATGGCTGGCTGGCGTCTCTCGCGAGTTCTCGCGGCCGCGTCTCTCACCATATTCGAAGCCGTTCTCTTTCGAAGTCTCTTTGATGTCTTTTCGCGCCTTCGCTTCCCTGGCCAGCAATTCGGCGCGCTGCGCCGCTCTGGCGCATTTTCGCCGTGGCGGCTTTGGCTCTCGAGTGGGCGAACCATCAGCAGCGTGATCCGGCTCGGGCGTCAATTCGAGACCCGGCTGCGGCTCGCGTTCTTGCGCAAAGCTGCCCAAACTGAGCGACCGGTATCTGCAAAGCCGCCTCACTTCCGATTTGGCGGACCGTGCGCACGCCGCGTACCGTCTCAAGCAGTTTCCGAATGCGGTTTTGCAGTTCGTAACCCCGCTGGTGCGTCTCCTGCTGACCGTTGCCGGCTTGGTTTGGTTGATGCCGCACGCCTGGCCGATTCTCTCTCTGATCATCGTGGCGGCACCCTGCTTCCTCCGCTTGTCGCAATGCCCGTTCTGCGGGAACGCGATCTCAAGACGCGCACACAAGCGGCGTCGTTGATGCGCTTTTATCTGGACGCGATGCTCGGACTCATGCCCATCCGAGCTCATCGGCCGCGCGGAATCTCAAATCGGAGCAGGAGCAACTCCTCGGCGAGTGGGCCGCTTCCGCGATCGCCCTTCAGAAAACGGCGCTTAACCGTGGAGGGCGTCCAAACCTTGCTGGTACTCGCGCTGACCGCCGCACTTGCTGCTGACGCAATCGTTCGAATCCACCGGGGCCGGCAGACTGTTACTGATCGTGTACTGGGTGCTCAACGTCCCACTTCTCGGCCGCGATGTAGCCGGCGCAAATTCGCCGTTATCCCGTACTATCGAAATCTGCTCGCGCGACTTGCGGAGCCGCTCGAAGCTCCCGAGGAGGCTCCGCCCGATTACGGCCGCTCTCACCAGCGCACCAGAGATCGAGTTCCGGAATGTCTCTGCCTCCATTGCCGGCGCGGCGCATCTCAACGACATAGAACTGCGGATTCAGCCGGGTGAACACATCGCAATCGTCGGCCCTTCGGGAGCAGGCAAATCCAGTCTGGTTTCTTTGCTGCTCGGTTGGCTGCCCGTTTCCTCGGGGGAGGTTCTGGTAGATGGCGAACCTCTAAAGGTCGAGCAGATCCGCGCTCCGTGCGCTTGGGTTGACCCCGCTATCCAAATCTGGAACGACAGTCTCTTCGCCGAATATCGCTTACGGCGCAGATACACGGAAGCAGCGATGTCTCGCTGCACTCGACAACGCGCTGCTGCGATCGGTCCTGGAGAATCTCCCGCCGGTTTGCAGACCAAGCTCGGCGAAAGCGGCGGATTGGTTTCGGGAGGCGAAGGACAGCGCGTACGGTTTGCGCGCGCAACACTCCGCCCAAACGCAGCTCTGGCAATTCTCGATGAGCCATTTCGTGGCCTGGATCGCGCATAAGCGCCGTGAACTCCTGGGGCGTGCTCGTCAAATCTGGCGGAGCGCCACACTGTTGTGCGTAACGCATGACATCGCCAGACACGCTCGTTCGATCGCGTCGTCATCGTCGAGAACGGCGCAATTGCCGAGTGCGGCAGGCCAGCGGAACTCTTCGCAAATGGATCTTCGCGTTATTCCGAACTGCTCGCGCGGAGACGAAACGCATATTCGGGATTGTGGTCGGCTCGCTTCTGGCGGCGCATCTGGGTAGAGAATGGCCGCGCCGATAGAAACGGTTGGCGAACCCGCGGACACGGCGGAAGCCGAGGTTGCATGAGCGGCACATTTATAGACGCGTGCTGGCCGTCTGGATGACCTTGGCGATTGCCTGATCGCGCTTGCCCGGCAGGCGCATTTGGCCCCGGCAAACGGCGTTTCAGGACCTGCCTCGCCCTGCGCACAACAGCGGTGCATACATCGAACGCGCGGCCGAACGGATCGGCTTTGAAGCATTGCCTCGCACCATCCGCTTAGGTGAACTTGAGGTTGCTCTTCCCGGCGCGGTTCCTTCCGTGATTCAGGTTTCGCCGCGGCTCTTCGCCGCGCTGATCGGCAGGACGAAACGTGCCTTTATTCTCCTCGGACCCGATCTACGCCGCCATCGTGTTCCGATCGCAGTTTTGTGTCGGGCTATTCGGGAGCCATTCACCTCGCCGCATCGCGCCACGGTCGAGGAGGCACTCGGGAATCCGGAGTTCGGTTCCGCAGGGCAATCGGCCATCGAAGCAGTCCTGCTCGATCGCGTTGCGCGGATATCGTTTCGTGGCTGCTGGATCTTACAGCCCTCACCCGGCGCGAGCTTGCGAATCTGGCTTCGGCAGGCCGCCGTCCTGCGCAATGCAGTGGCGCTGATTGGCGCGCACGTCGCGCAGTACTTGATCTGGCTGACGGCGTGGGCTGTGCTGGGCCGGATGTCCTTATCCGGCCGCATCGATCGCGGCACTCTATTCGGTTGGGCGCTGCTGCTTGCGACCGCAGTTCCCTTCCAATTGATGGCGAGTTGGTTACAAGGCTTGCTGGCCGTCGGTACTGGAGGCTTGCTCAAGAAGCGTCTGCTTGCAGGGGCTCTGAAGCTGAAACCCGATGAAGTGCGTGAATCGGGCATAGGCAGTTTCCTCGCGCAGGTTCTCGAAGCAGAAACAGTGGAGCAATTAGCGTTGGGCGGCGGCGTCTCCGGCGCATTAGCCCTATTAGACCTTTGTATTGCGGCGGCACTGCTCGGAACGCATGCAGTCTTTCTGGGCATTTGGTTCATGGTGCTGTTATTTGCCGCATGGCGCTTCTTACGCGCCTTCGCAGCTTGGATCGAAGGCCGGTTTGCTCTCACTGGCACTACAACCGAAGCCATGCTCGGCCATCGAACGCGTCTGACACAGCAAGCGCCATCTCAGTGGCATCGAACCGAGGACCTCCAACTGGAGGCCTATCACGGGTTATCGGGTGCGCTGGATCGGGCTGGCGTCACACTGCTGAGCGTTATTCCGCGCGGATGGCTGATTCTGGGGCTTGCGTCTACAGCGCCGCTTCTGCTCACCGCTGGTGAATCGACGACGAGCATCGCGGCGCGCATTGCGTCTGTGCTCCTGGCCTACAACGCGTTTTCGCAACTCGCCGGGTCATTTACGGAATTGGCGGCGGTTATCGTGGGATCGCGCAGTCTGGCGGAACTATTCAGTGCCGCCGGACGCGCCAACACGTCCGGCACGCTCATTGAACCTCCGCGCGCTAACCCGGGCACGAACATTGTGGAAGCAGACAAGCTGAGTTTTCGTTATCGAGAGCATGGCTCGCCTGTATTGGAGGATTGCAGTCTCGCGATCCGTCCGGGAGACCGTGTCCTGCTCGAAGGTCCATCGGGTGGCGGGAAGACAACTCTGGCTTCTGTACTGTCGGGAATGCGCGAGCCCGCCTCAGGGCTCCTCCTGTCCGGTGGGCTAGACAAAGCAACTCTTGGTTCCGACGGCTGGTCCGATCGCGTCATCTCGGTGCCGCAATTCCATGAGAATCACATCTTGACGGAATCGCTCGCATTCAATTTGCTGCTTGGAAGGCATTGGCCGCCCTCTCCGGCCGACTTACACGACGCCGATGACGTCTGCCGTCACTTAGGTCTCGGCGATCTGCTGGACCGGATGCCAAACGGGCTGATGCAGATGGTGGGCGAAGGCGGCTGGCAGCTCTCACACGGCGAGAAAACGCGCATTTACATGGCGCGCGCGCTACTGCAAAACAGCGAGCTGCTTATTCTGGATGAAAGCTTTGGCGCGCTCGATCCCGAAAACATGCAGCGCTGTCTCGAATACACGCTGGAGCGAGCGAACGCTCTGATGGTGATCGCTCATCCGTAACGTATCTCGGCGCGTGACGCAGGACATCCTTGTCAGTCAAGCGCCTGTTCGAGATCGGCCCGCAGATCCTCCACATCCTCGACCCCAACGGAGAGCCGGATCGAGCGTGTCGCTAATACCGAGTTGCCGCCGTACCTCCGGAGGGATGGATGCGTGGGTCATGATGGCCGGATGCTCGGCAAGGCTTTCGACGCCGCCCAGACTTTCGGCCAAGCGCGAAGACTTGCAGGCGTTCGAGTACTCGCCGCGAATAAGCGAGATCGCCTCTCAGTAATCACCGAGATCATCCCGCCGAAGGCCGCCATCTGCCGCTTTGCTACTGCGTGGCCGGGATGACTCGGTAAGCCGGGATAAAGGACTCGTTCGACTGTGTCGGGTGGCGCAGCAAGCCATTCGGCGAGTTGCTGCGCATTGCTGCAGTGCCGCTCCATGCGCAGATGCAGTGTCTTCAACCCGCGCAGCGCAAGAAAAGAATCGAACGGTCCAGCCACAGCGCCGACCGCATTCTGAAGAAAGCCGAGGCGTTCTCCCAGTTCCGCATCGCCCGTTACCGCGACGCCGCCGACCAGATCAGAATGGCCGCCAATGTACTTGGTCGCCGAGTGCACAACGATGTGGAAGCCATACTCGAGCGGCCGCTGCACGTACGGAGTAGCGAACGTGTTATCGGCAACTGCCAGCAACGAGTGCTCTTTTGCAATGTCACCGATCGCTTCCAGATCGATCAGCTTCAGCAATGGATTCGAAGGCGTCTCGACCCACAACATGCGTGTCTTCGGTTGCACGGCCGCGCGCACTGACGCCGGATCGGACATGTCGACAAAGGAAAATGCCAGACCGGCCGAACGCTTGCGCACGCGCTCAAACAGCCGGAACGTGCCGCCGTACAGGTCATCGCTGGCAATGACATGATCGCCCGAGTTCAACAGTTCGAGCATGGTGGACATCGCGGCCAAACCGGATGCGAAAGCAAAACCGCGCTTTCCCGCCTTCGAGCTCCGCAATGCAGCGCTCGTAAGCGAAGCGTGTCGGATTCTGCGAGCGCGAGTATTCGAAGCCTTTGTGGACGCCCGGGCTCTCCTGAACGTACGTCGAAGTCGCGTAGATCGGCGTCATAATCGCGCCGGTCGCTGGATCGGGCGTCTGCCCGGCGTGAATGGCTTCGGTTCCGAATCGATGTTTCATTGTTGTTAATGCGACAGCTTGCGGCGCAAATGGGCACAGCAGGTCGGAGCGGGTAATCAGTCCTACGAACGTATCGCCGTCCGTGACCAGCGCGACCAAACCGCGCGTCAATACGTCATAGACCGCTGCTACGCTGCTGCTCGCAGGTACCGTTTCGAGCTTGCTGGTCATTGCATCGCGAACTGGCGAGCGAAATCTGTCTGCATTCCGCGTGCACTGCCAGCAGCAGATCGGATTCGTCCAGCACACCGACACAGCGCCCGCTCTCCATCACGGGAACCTGCGAAATATCCGCCATGCGCATGCGCTGAAACGCCGTGAGCAGGGTGTCATCAGGCGAAACCGTAATCACCGCTCCTTCGCTGTACCGGCGCGAAATCAACTCTCGCAATGTACCGTCGGCTGGACGCTCCATGAATCCCTGATCGAGCATCCAGTAATCGTTGTACATTTTCGACAGATACTTGGAGCCGCTATCGCACACGAAGGTGACAACGCGCTTTGGCCGTTTTCTGCTCGCGGCAATAGCGCAGCGCTGCGGCGAGCAGGCAGCCCGATGAGGGACCTCCGAAAATGCCGGTAAGTCGCAGCAGTTCGCGCGCCGTTTGAAAACTTTCTTTATCGGAGATGCTGTAGGCGCCTCGCACTCGGGAAACGTCCGCCACGGGCGGAATGAATGCGCCGCCGATTCCCTCGACAGCGTAATTTCCCTGCGGGCCCGGTTGTCCCGTCGTAACCAGGCCGGCCAGCGCGGATCCCTCCGGATCCGCCAGAATCATTTCCGCGTCTGGTTGCACGCGCTCGAAGAACCGGCTGAGTCCCGTCAACGTGCCGCCCGATCCGATGCCGCATACGATGGCGTCCAGGCGATGCTCCATCTGGTCCCAGACTTCAGGCCCGGTTGCAATCTCGTGCGCCAGCGGATTCGCCGGGTTCGAGAACTGGTTGATGTTGTAGGCGGACTCGGTTTCCGCGATGCGGGCCGCATACATCATGTAATGCATCGGATGCCCGGGCTTTACATCGGAGCGTGTAAGGCGGATGTCGGCGCCGAGCGCTCGCGCATGCGCAATCTTTTCCGGCGACATCTTATCTGGAATAACGAGAATCAGCCGGTAACCCTTAATCGCCGCCACTAGAGCGAGGCCGATGCCGGTATTGCCCGCTGTCGCCTCAACAATCGTGTCGCCGGGATGAATCCGGCCCTCCTGCTCGGCCCGTTCGATCATCGCAACGGCCATGCGGTCCTTGATGGAGCCGCCCGGATTCTGCGATTCGAGTTTGAGAAACAACTCGCACGGGCCCGAATCGAACGCGGTCAATTGAACTAGCGGCGTATTGCCGATTAAGTGCAGCGTCGGAGGCGTCATAGCGGAACTGCTCAACCGTGGATCTTCTTGTATTCGTCGAGGCAACGCTTCGCCGTTTCGAATTCCGAGTAGTCGGAGCCTTCTTGTTCCATCAGGTAGTATTCGACTCCGCCGCCGGCTCTCCGCCGCGGCGAAGATCTTCTTCCACGGAGCGATCCCTTCTCCGAATAGGACGTGATAACCCTTCTCGTGGCGACCAGTCTTTGAGATGCATGCTCTTGATGCGGCCGGGATTCGAGTTGATCCAGGCGACCGGATCGTTCCCGGTCGCGAGACAAGTTCCGATATCGAACTGCATCATGACGCTCTTCTGCGGTGTTATCCGCGATGAGCCGCAACGGCATGGTGCCGTCGATCGGCTTCCACTCGAGGTCGTGGTTGTGATAGCCCGCGTGCATGCCGTGCTTTGAAAGTGTGTCGTTGGCCTGATTGAGTATGTCCGCCACTTCCTTCCAGCCATCGAGCGTTGTCACGTTGCCTGGATGCGCCATCACCATCCAACGCGAGCCGAGGATGCGATTCAGTTCGATCGCTTTGCCGATCTTGTCGGGGCTGAAGTTCGCGCGAGCGTTATGCGTCGAAAAACAGCGCAGTCCGTCCCCATCGAGGCGCTTGCGGATCTCGTTCGCATGATCTGTGTCCCAGTCATAATACGGGGCGTAGAATTCGACAACCTGGTAGCCAATTTTGGCGACTTCGTCGACTGTCGCAAGATCGTTTTTCGTGAGTTCATTGCGAACCGAATACAATTCAAGCCCGATCGGGATGCTGGTGTTCAGGGCTTTCATGGCGAGTGGCGCGGCTGCAGCGGCGGCCAGGAAAGAGCGGCGCGACAGTTGGGAAGACATGGTTGACTCGCCCTACAGCATATCGTGAGCACAGGCGAGAATAGGAATAGTGTTGCTTCGCTTTCTCACGCTCGCTCTGCTGACCGCGAGCGCCTTGTTCGCGCAATTACAAAGCGGCGAAATTCGGCTGCGTATCTCGGATGCGAGTAACCTTCCGGTGCCCGCTGCCGTTTCTTTGGCCAGCGAGGCGTCACGTACGCATCGGGATGCGAAATCCTCGGACAATGGTGAATGCACTTTCCAGCACCTACCGTTTGGGATCTACCAGGTCAGTGTTGCGGCGGAAGGATTTCAGACGTATCTGGCGACCGTGGATGTCCGATCTTCCGTCCCCAACGATTTACACGTGCATCTGCTGCTCGCGAGCGAGCAGACGAAAGTGGAAGTAAGCGCGGAGCCAACCATTATCGATCCGGATCGCACTGGAGTCGATTATCCGGTCGGATCGCAGCAATTGAATGAATCCATGTCGACCGTCCCAGGCCGCAGTGTGCTCGATCTGATCAACGATCAGCCAGGCTGGCTCTTCGAGGCCAATGGGGTGCTTCATCCGCGGGGTTCGGAATACCAGACGCAATTCGTGGTCGACGGCATGCCGATGGAGGAGAATCGGTCGCCGGGTTTTGCGCCGGGGCTCGATGCACAGAATGTCGCAGAAATGAGCGTCCTGACGAGCGACATCCCGGCTGAGTACGGGCGCAAACTGGGGGGCATCGTCGAGGTCACGACGGAACCCAACACCGCGCGGGGTTTCCATGGCGAAGCAGAAGCAGGCGGCGGCAGTTTTGATACTGAGACCGGGTTTGCCTCGCTGACATACGGCGGAGCACACAGCTCCTTCAGCGTCGATGGAGAAGCGAGTAGAACAGATCGGTATTCTGGATCCACCCGTGTTGCAGAACTACACGAATGCAGGCGCGACCTCGAGCGCGGGCGCCGGGTATTCGATTGATTTAAGTCCAGTGGACCGGCTGTCGTTCTCGGCACGTTGGGCCCAGTCGCACTTCGAAGTTCCGAATGAGAACCTGCAGCAGGCTGCCGGTCAGCGACAGGATCGCTCGAGCCCTGAAGCAGAAGGGCGAGCCGCATGGACGCACGTCTTGTCGCCGAACGCGGTCTTGAACGTGCGCGGATCTGTGGAGGACTTGGCGGCCAATCTATGGTCGAACGATTTCTCAACACCGGTCATCGCATCTCAAGCTCGCGGGTTCCGGCGCAGTTATCTCAACAGCACAGTCTCTTACCAGAAGGGCCGCTATGATTTCAAAGCCGGCGCGGATGCGCTCTACGCGCCTGTGTATGAGCAGCTCCGGTATCTGATCACCGATCCCAGTTATTTCGATCCGGGAACGGCGCCGGCCTTCAACTTCTCGGACCGGGCGCTCGATCGCGAGCAGGCGGCATTCGCTCAAGGGACGGCGCACTTCGGAAACCTGAATCTCAGTTTAGGGCTGCGCTTCGATCACTATTCATTCGTCGTGAATCAGCACGCGTTCAGTCCGCGTTTCGGCACGTCGTATTACATCAAGCCGCTGGGGCTCATTCTGCGCTTCTCCTACGATCGTGTCTTTCAGACGCCGGCCATGGAAAACCTGCTGCTCGCCAGTTCCCCTGAAGTGGATCAACTCAGTCCGGAAGTGCTTCGGCTTCCGGTGCCGCCGTCCCGAGGAAATTACTTCGAGACCGGGTTCACGCAGTCCATTGCAGGAAAGGCTCGCCTGGATGTTTCTTTCTACCGGCGGGCATTCGACGACTATGCGGATGACGATGTGTTTTTGAATACAGGGATCAGCTTTCCCATTTCCTTCCACAGCGCACAGATTGAAGGCGTTGACGTGAAGCTCGATTTGCCGCACTGGCGCGGCTTATCTGGATTCCTGAGCTATTCGAACATGATTGGGATAGCGCAATTGCCGGTCGTCGGGGGACTGTTTCTCGGCGGCGACACAGAGGGCGTTCTTGGGGTGACTTCATCGTTTCCTATCAGTCAGGATCAACGCAATACGGCGCGAGCACGAGCACGCTATCAGCTCACGCCGCGAGTGTGGATCGCGAGCGATGCCCAGTATGGGAGCGGATTGCCGGTCGAAATCGATAGCGATGCCGACATTGCCGACTTGACCCAGCAATACGGAACCAAGATCGTGAATCGCGTGAACTTCAACGCAGGACGGGTTCGACCCAACTTTTCACTCAATTTGAATGCGGGTGCGCAGCTCTGGAAAAGGGAATCTATGGAAGTGAAAATTGAAGGCGAAATCGACAACCTGACCAATCAGGTCAACGTGATCGATTTCGCCGGGCTGTTCTCAGGAACGGCAGTCGGAGAGCCGCGCAGCGGGGCTGTGCGGCTCACTTTCAGCTTCTAGCGGCGCCAGTGGCGGTATCCGCCATAGTAAGTGAACCCGATCGACGGACCATACCAATAGGGACCGTAACCGTAATAGTAGGGATACGGGGCCATGATCATTGGTGGCGCGTAGGCGTAACGCGGATGAAGTACGGGAGCGAACTCGCCGGGTTCTACCCAGTGGAAGGCCTGCGGTGCATTCGCCGTCGAGATCTGCGCCGGTGAATCGATGCGGAAGGTCATCAACTCTTCCGGCTTGACGTTATTGTGCGCGTGCTCGTTGACGAGAATGCCGGCTCCGGCGAGTGCGCCGATTCCAGCCCCGATCGCAGCGCCTGTTCCCCAGCCGATTGCGCCGCCAATGATTGCTCCGATACCGGTCGTAGTTGCCATCGTGCCGACGTCCTGACCGGCATTCGGAGTATGTTCACGCACGCTGATCACGTCGGCGTGAATCGGAAGCTGCTGGCCGTCAATCAACGTTAAGTTCGTCAGAATCAAACCGAAGTGTCCCAAGGCGCGAACACCCTTTGAGTCCTGCGAGTCGACGACCTGGCCCGTAACCGTCTCGCCGGGTTCGGCGGCTACGACCCCGTTTACGATGAGCGGTCCGGCCAGCGTTGCGGTGAATATGGTGCCCGGATGATCGCGGTCAGCCTTGAGTTCCTGGTTAACGCGGGCCATCACAACCGTGCCCGGTGTGACGTTCAATTCGGCGGGAACGGGACGCGGCGCGGCATAGGGGTTTGCGCCGTAAGGGCCATACATGGGCGGCCTGCTGGGCATACGGTCGGGGTTGGCCGTATGGCCCTGGCGGCGGATACCCGTAAGGTTCGGATTGTCCATACTGCCCGTTGTTAGGGCCTTGTTGCGCCGGGTAAGGCGGCTGCTGTTGCGGAGGCGGCGGATACGGTGCCTGTTCAGCCTGGTACGGCGGCCGCTGTTGCGGCGGGTCGTACGGATTTGAATTTGCGTTCGTCTGATTTGGCGCAGGTGCGGCCTGCGTTGTGTTCTGATTGTCGGCGTTCGGCCATCCTTGCGCCTGCTGCGCAAAAGCCACGTTCGTGGCTCCCAAGAAGCTCGCCATTACCCCATACGCGATCCACTTGGACGGTTTGTCCAGAAGACTGATCATAAACTGCTGCCCTCGCCTAATGCGACGTACCCGGAGCTGCGCGCGTTACCGGATGTCCTTCATTCTAATCGGCGACGCAGGTACTCCACATAGGATTTTGCCGCTAGTCCAAAGATAATTGCGAGGGCAATCCACAGCGGTTTGCCGTGCAACGTAAGCAAGACCACAACG
Organism: uncultured Acidobacteriaceae bacterium; assembly: GCA_963795905.1. Lineage (GTDB taxonomy): Bacteria > Acidobacteriota > Terriglobia > Bryobacterales > Bryobacteraceae > Bog-105. The sequence continues at coordinate 247,411 of CAWCJG010000015.1, forward strand.
GTTAGGCCAGCAAAGAGTAGAGCGGCGGTTTTTGGGCCGATGAGCGTTTTCATGGGCGCGCTGCGACGCTGAAGGTGAAGGCCACGCGGACCTGTTGGCCTTTGAAATCGGTCGGCAAGGGCGGTAACGGGTTCGACATGCTGAGCCCGGCGACCGCTGCCATGTCGAGCGCGTGCGAACCCGATTCCTCAGCGGTGACCAGTTTGGGAATGCTGCCGTCCCGATTGATGATGAACTCCACCTCGGTGCTGCCCTGCAGCATTCCCATGCGGGCGCTCTCGGGCAGGACGTGGCGCCAGTTTGCGCGGACAATCGCGAGAATGCGAGTCAGGTATTCACGGAAATCGGCGCCTTGCGGATCGCTTTTGAGTTCCACTTCGGCGTGCGGCGCAGTTCCGGTTCCGACCGAGCCGGGACTGCCGGCATCGCTCACAACGACGTGGCCGTTCCCGGCTTGGCGGCCGAGCGACTTGACCACGCTGTCGACGCTCGAATTCGGAACCTCCAGTTTGCGTTTTGGGATATCCGAGTGGTCAGCGTCCCCCAAGTTCTGAAACGGCTGCTTCGGCGGAGTTGGTGGCGGCGGCGCAGGGGGCTGCGGCAGACCCGACACGGCGCCCGGCAGGTAGGGAAGTGGTCGGGGCGATAGTCGCTACGGCCGGAGCCGGGGGCAACGATTGAGGCGCCGGCTGGGGCTTGGCGGCCGGATTCGGCAGTTCAAAATGGGGCGCATGCGGGAGTGGACGGCGCGGGCGAAGTGAGCGAGGCGACGTCGACGCTCGGTGACGGCTGTTGATGGTTACGGGCTTTTTGGGTCAACAACTGAGGCGGGAGGTACAGCGGCACAACCTGGCGTGACGGAACCGGCCGGAGGTTCGAGGAAACGAACCCAGACGAGCTCATGAACAGTCCAAACGAGACCAGGTGGACGCCGAGGGAGACGGCAAAGATTTTCCGCCACCGGGGATCCGGCCGGTCGTCCAGGTCGAGCAGGAACTCCAGATTTCCAAACGGACTGGCCGGGGCGGAGACGTCGGTGCTGCTGCGGTTCATTACCCCTGCCAAACGAAGCCAGCACCTTGGGAGTGCAGGGTGCGGCCTACTAAGTCTGTGTGTTCCTTGATCTTAGCAAGAATTTCCTCGGCCAGGCGCAGACTGCGGGTAGCGGCTTCGGCGGTTACCTTCGGCTGCGAACGGGTCCGCACGGATTGGAGGAACGAAGCCAACTCCAGTTTCAGGGGCTCGCCCGGAGAGACCGGCAGCAGATCCTGCGAAACGAACCCATTCTGGCGCTCGGTGGGTTCGTTCCGTCGAACAGCCAGGCGAAGCGCGTCCTGCCGCTGGTAGTCAAGCGAGATGTATTCGCCCGGTTGGAAGACGCGCAGCTTTCGGACTTTCTCGGTCGAGACCCGGCTGGCTGTCAGGTTCGCGATGCAGCCGCCCGGAAAGGCGAGCCGGACGTTTGCGATATCGACCTTGGGCGAAAGAACAGAAATGCCAGCCGCCCGTACTTCCACTGGGTACTGATTCGTGAGGCTCAACACGATGTCGAGGTCGTGGATCATCAGGTCGAGCACGACGTCGATGTCGAGACTCCGCGGAGTGAAGACGCTCAGGCGATGCACTTCGAAAAAGATGGGAAGCGTCAGAGCGGATTCGAGGGCGGTAACGGCAGGGTTGAAGCGCTCAAGATGTCCGACCTGGAGGATACGTCCGTGCTCGGCAGCGACGCGAGCAAGGCGGCCGCCCGCTTCCGAGGAGGCGGCAATCGGTTTTTCGACGAGCACGTCCAGACCTGCCTTGAGAAGCTCGGTTGCCACCTGTTCGTGGGTGGTGGTTGGAGTTGCGACAATTGCGCAGTCGGCGCGGCCCGGGATGTCGGACAGGGAAGCAAATGCAGGTCCCAACGCTTGGGCGCGAGTGGGGTCGAGGTCGTGTATGCCGGCCAACTCCGCACCCGGCAGTTCTTGGATTGCACGGGCGTGATTGCGGCCAAATGCGCCTGCGCCGACAACTGCGACGCGTAAGTTACTCATCTAGTTTAAAGTTTAGGCGGCACCGCAGTGGCCGCGGTTACAAAAGACCGAGGACGGCATTCAGTGCTACGGAAGCGACGCCGACGGGAATCAGGAATTTCCAGCCGAAGGACATCAACTGGTCGTAGCGAACCCGCGGGAAGGTGCCTCGAAGCCAGATAAATATGTAGATCAGCGCGCCCAGTTTGAAGAAGAACCAGAAAAGTCCGCCCAATTCGGCGCGAAGCGCTGGGATCAGAAAGACGCATCCAACCAAGGCAAGCGCGAGGCCTACCGCCGCGAGTAGTAGCGCGTCATGACGATAGTACATGCGGCGGGAACGCATGATGCACCAGACCGCGACAGCGAAGAAGGCGAGGCAAGGCGCCAACGCGTTCAGGGGGAAATCGAGCAGGCGAACATTGGCGAACGGACGGAGCCACCCTCCCAGAAAGAGCGTGACAGCGACAGAACAGATGACCAGGACGTTTCCCCACTCCGCAAGCATATACAGCGCCCAACGGAAACCGCTGAATTCGGTGTGATATCCGGCGACGAGTTCTGACTCGGCTTCGGGCAGGTCGAACGGAATACGGTTGGTCTCAGCGATTGCCGCTACTAAAAATACGGCGAACGGCAGGATCATTGCGCCGTAATTCGAGAAGACGATCCAGCGCTGCTGGGTCAATTGGTAATCCACGATGGCGCGTAAACTGAATTGACCCGCGACCATGACGGCGGCAAGCAGTCCAAGTCCGAGCGCCACTTCATAACTAACGAGTTGCGCGGCGCTGCGAAGAGCGCCGAGCAGCGGGTAATGACTGTTCGAAGACCAGCCTCCGAGGACGATGCCCAGGATGCCGAGCGCGGACACAGCGGAAATGAACAACACGCCGATATTGAGATCGGCGATGAAAATTCCCGTGCTGAAAGGCAGAACCACGAAGCCAAGCAGCGCGGCAACGAACGAGAGCATCGGAGCGAGTACGAAGAGGTTACGCTCAGCCACGGCCGGACGAACATCCTCCTTGAGTAGCAGCTTCAATGCGTCAGCAATGGGCTGAAGCAGACCGTGCGGACCGACGCGCATAGGGCCCAGCCGGGCTTGCAGATCCGCCAGGACTTTACGTTCGAGCAGGACCAGGTAGCCCACAGTCAGCGGGAACAAGGCCAACAAAACGATGGCAGTCGCGATGTGGGTCATAGCGAGTGCAGCAGAGAAAGCGCCGGCTGCGGGAAAAGACCGATCGCGAGGGTTGCCAGAGCTGTGACACCAAGAGCGGCGCGTACGCCAAAACTGCCCGCGAGCGGAAGCCGTTCTTCGACAGGTTCAAGGTACATTTCGCGTACCAGCCGGAAATAAAAGTAGAGGCTCACAACGACGTAGGCCGAGGCGATGACCGCCAACACGACGTGATCCGTGCGGATCAGCGCCGCAAAGATGAAATACTTTCCGATGAACCCGGCCGTGGGCGGGATGCCGGAGAGAGACAGTAGCAGGATGGCGAAAAGAGCCGCGTGCAAGGGATGACTCTGGGACAGACCGCGCAGATCGGAAACAAACTCGCCGGCGATTCCGCGGCGCCGCAACGCGGTAAGGACCGTAAACGCGCCGAGCGTCATAAGAGCGTAGACGAGCAGATAGATTGCGACTGCATCGATCGCGCCGCTGACGATGCCAAGCAGGGCATAGCCGGCATGCGCGATCCCGCTGTAGGCGAACATGCGCTTTACGCGGTCCTGCGTGATCGCGGCGATGCTTCCGATGCGTCATGCTGAGGACAGCGGCGCCCGCGAGCAGGACGGTCCAGGTCGGGCCAGACGCGAAGCGGATAAGAACTGCAAAGCTGGCGATCTTGGAAGCAACCGATAGATAACCGGCAACTGGCGTGGGCGCGCCATCGTACGCATCCGGCGCCCAGAAATGGAATGGAGCGGCCGAAACTTTGAACAACAATCCGGCCGCGATGGCGACCGTTGCGACCACTGCGAACGGATTGCGCTGTGCCATTGCGGGCACGACAGCATTGAGCGCAGTGGATCCAGTAACGCCATAGAGAAGCGAGAACCCGTAGAGGACGAACCCGGACGACAGTGCGCCGAGTATCAAATATTTCAAGGCGGCTTCATTGGATCGGCGGTCGGCGCGAGTGAATCCGACCAGGATGTAGAAGCTGATCGCGGCGAGTTCGATGCCGACAAAGAGTGTGACGAGATCTGCGCCGCTCGCCATGAAGTACATGCCGCATTGCGCAAACAGGGCAAGCGCGTAGTACTCGCCGCGGGGCTCACCGACGACTTCGAGATAGCGATACGAGGTCAACAGGAGAACCACGACGGCAAGCCAGACCAGAGCGTTCACGAACAATCCGAGCGCGTCTTGCGTGATCGCGCCCGAAAAGCCAGAAACGGGAAGTTGGCGCCATTGTTGAACGAATGAAATCGCAATCAATGCTTGACCGAAGCAGTTGAACCAGACTAGCCAACTCGCGTTGTGGCGATCGCGCTCAAGGACATCGAGCAGCAGCGTGGCGCACCCGAAGAGCGCCATCAAGATCGGCGGCAAGAGGGCAAGCCAGTTCATCGGACGGATACCTGTTGCAGCACGGTGTTTACAGCGGGCCGCAAAACTTCAAACAGGGGTTTCGGATAGATACCGATGGCAAATGCCAGCGCAATTAACGGGATGACACAGAGGCGTTCACGCGGGCTCAGATCCGGGAGCGTGCGATTGACGTCATAGCGAACGGGTCCGAGCATGGTCTTTTGATAGAGCGTCAAAAGGTAGGCGGCGGCAAGCACCATTCCGATGACACCGATGACGGCCCACCAACGGTTGACGGCAAACGCTCCGGACAGAATAGTGAATTCGCCGATGAAGCCGTTCAGCAAAGGCAGACCCGCGGAACTGAAGACCGTGATGGCGAACATGGTGGCGAAAACGGGAGTGATGCCCGCCAAACCGCCGTAATCGGAGATCTCGCGGGTATGGCGGCGGTCGTACATGAAGCCGGCAAGCAGGAACAACAAGCCGGTCGAGATGCCGTGGTTGATCTGTTGGATGACGCTACCTGCAAGGCCGTTGAAGTCCAGCACGAAAATGCCGAGAGTGCAGAACCCCATGTGACTGACGGACGAATAGGCGACCAGTTTCTTCCAGTCCGTTTGCATCAGAGTCACGAGCGCGCCATAGACGATCGCGACCAGAGACAGGACAACCATGATGGTCACGACGATTCTGGAGGACGAGGCGGCAGGAACGAGCGGGAGCGAGAAGCGAATGAATCCGTAAGTCCCCATTTTCAGGAGAAGACTGGCCAGCAGAACCGATCCCGCCGTCGGTGCTTCGACGTGCGCGTCGGGAAGCCACGTGTGCAGCGGGAACATGGGCACTTTTACGGCAAAGCCGAGGAAGAAGGCCCAGAAGATCCACATCTGCAACGGGAGCGGCGCGCCGCTGTGAATCAGTTTCGCGAGTTCGAACGTATAGGTTCCGGTCGCTTGGCCGTAGTGGAAGTACAGAGCGATGAATCCGAGCAGCAGGAAGACACTGCCGAGCAGAGTGTAGAGGAAAAATTTGATGGCAGCGTAGGCTCTGCGGGGACCGCCATAGATGCCGATGATGAAGTACATCGGAATCAGAACGAGATCCCAGAACAGATAGAAGAGGAAGAGATCGAGCGACAGAAACACACCGAGAACGGAGGTTTCAAGCAGCAGGATCATCGTGTAGTAAAGCCTGGACCGTTGCGCGACGCCGTTCCAGGAGGCGATGATCGCAATGAATGTGATGAGGGTCGTTAGAAGGACCAGCAGCAGGCTGATTCCATCGACACCAATCAGGTATTGTGCGCCGATGGCCGGTATCCAGGATGCACGCTCGACGAATTGAAACCCAACGGCGCTGGTAGAGAACACGGCGGCGAGCCAGCAAGAGGCGAGTAACGCGAGACCGGAGCTAATGACGGCTGTAAGCCGCGTGACCTGCTGACGGGAGGGCAGACATAGCAGTAGCAGCATGCCGGCAAGCGGCAGGAAGAGGACAAGGCTGAGGAGATGATCCGTCATTCGTTACGTAGTCAGCGGGACAGGTAGTAACCAAGCGCAGTGAGCACGCCGGCCACAAGTATGAGCCCGTAGGTTTGCACAAGGCCGCCCTGAGCGGCTCGAACGGGCCAGGAAAAGAATCGAACCGTTCCTGCTACGAACCGAACGAGCCCATCGACGAGAGACTCGTCGGACCAGAAAAAGCCGGTTCCCGTCTTGGCTACGCCCAGCGCAGTGGCGCGTACCGCGCCGTCGACCAGTAGAGAATCGGCTGCGTTCGCACCGGCGGCGGTTCGTAAAACGACGCCTTCCACCAGGTGCTCCTCGAAGACCGCGTCCACGTACCAGCGATTCCGCAGGAAGTCCGCTATCGGAGCGAGTCCGCGATCGAGCACGTCCCGCGCCGCCGGGTCGCGGACATAGAAATACCAGGCAAGCCCGATTCCCAGTGTAGCGGTCGCGCCAGAGAGCAGCATCAGCGGCCACTCGTTCCACTGAATCTGCACGAGGAACGTCACGAGGACGCAGCAGGCGGAGAGGACGAACAGTGGAGCTTTCATGCTGATGGGTCCCTCGTGGGAGGGTAAGCGATGCAGGCGGCGTTCGCCCAGAAATGCGAGCGAGATGAGGCGCCACGAATAGATCGCACTGAGGAGTGAAGTCAGCAGGCCAAGAATGGTGAAGACGGTGTGCCCCGAGAGACGTCCGGCGGCGAGGATCAGGTCCTTTGAAAAGAACGCGGAGAGTCCGGGAACACCGGCGAGGCTCAAAGCGCCGATCGACATCGCGACGAAGGTGAACGGTAGTTCCTTGCGGAGGCCGCCCATGTGTTTCAAATTCTGTTCGCCGTGCAGCGCGTGGATCACGGACCCGGCGCAGAGGAACAGCAACGCTTTGAAAAACGCGTGGGTGACTACGTGGTACATGGCGGCGCGATCGGCATTCAAACCGAGCGCCATAAACATGAAGCCGAGCTGGCTGATGGTCGAGTAGGCCAGGACTCGTTTCATGTCATTTTCGACCAGGGCGACAGAAGCGGCAAAAAGTGCTGTAATTGCGCCGGTAATGGCGACTCCGATGGCAACGTCGGAGGCGATGACATAGAGGAAGTTGGAGCGCGCGAGCAGATAGACTCCAGCGCAAACCATGGTCGCGGAGTGAATCAGCGCCGAGACAGGAGTCGGGCCTTCCATCGCATCCGGCAGCCAGACATGCAAGGGGAACTGCGCGGATTTACCGACGGCGGCGATGGTGAGCAATGTGGCGAGCAGGATGACATCGGCTTCGTGCCAGTGCGGGGCGAGACTGGCCACGACGTCGAAATTGGTAGACCCGCAGAGTAGACCCATCAAGCTGAGCGCGAGTACAAAACCCGCGTCGCCGATACGGTTGACGACGAACGCCTTGGTGGCGGCGCGCGCAGCCTTCGGCCGATCATAGTGGTACCCGATCAGCAGAAAGCTGGCAAGGCCGACTCCCTCCCAACCTGCAAACAAGAACAAGTAACTTGCGGCGACGAGCAGCAGCTTCATTGCGGCGACGAAGAACAGCAGGCAACCGAAGAAACGGCGCTGGTCGGCTTCTTCGCGCATATAGCCGAGAGAGTAGATGACCACCATGAGGCCGATGATTTCGACCAGCAGAAGAAGCCAAGCGCTGAGCCAATCCAGTTGAAAGGAGAAGGCCGCGCCAAAACCGGGGATCCATTCCGGGCCGCGCAGGCGGATGACTTCATGGTTGCGGGTCGCCCAAGCCGCGATGGTGGAGCATACAAGCGAACAGGCCGTCAGTACAAGGACAAAACGGCCAGGCCACGCAAGAGGCGTTTTCTCGGGCGGAGTGCGAAAGCCTCCGAAGAAAAAAACAAACAGGAGACCGGCCGCGGCAACAGGACGGTCGCGAGCAGGGCATAGCCGGGAATCAGGTGTTGCGGATCTACCATTTCAGGAGATCCAGTTCATCCGCGTTGACAGTGCCGCGATTCCGAAAGAGAGCGATGAGAATTCCGAGCGCGACGGCAGCTTCGGCAACGGCTACGCTCATGACAAAAAGCGCGAACGCCTGACCATTGGGATGCGCGTGCTGGCGCGAGAAAGCGACAAGGTTGATATTGACGGAGTTCAGGGATGAGCTGATCCTCAACGCCGTCAACATCAATCTGGTCGCTTTCTCGCGCCAGCACGCGCATCCCAATGGTCAGGCATTCGCGCTTCTCGTCATGAGCGTAGCCGTCGCCGAAACTGCCGTCGCGCTCGGAATTCTCATCGCTCTCTTTCGGAATCGCGGCACTATCAACGCGGATGAACTGGATCTCCTGAAATGGTAGATCCGCAACACCTGATTCCCGGCTATGCACTCCTCGCGACCGTCCTGTTCCCGCCGCCGGTCTGCTGTTGTTTTTTTCTTCGGAGGCTTTCGCACTCCGCCCGAAAAAACGCCTCTTGCGTGGCCTGGCCGTTTTGTCCTTGTACTGACGGCCTGTTCGCTTGTATGCTCCACCATCGCGGCTTGGGCGACTCGCAACCATGAAGTAATCCGGCTGCATGGCCCGGAGTGGATCCCCGGTTTTGGCGCGGCCTTCTCCTTCCAACTAGATTGGCTCAGCGCTTGGCTTCTTCTGTTGGTCGAAATCATCGGCCTCATGGTGGTCATTTACTCTCTCGGCTATATGCGCGAAGAAGCCGACCAGCGCCGTTTCTTCGGTTGCCTTCTGTTCTTTGTCGCCGCAATGAAGCTGCTGCTCGTCGCCGCAAGTTACTTGTTCTTGTTTGCAGGTTGGGAGGGAGTCGGCCTTGCCAGCTTTCTGCTGATCGGGTACCACTATGATCGGCCGAAGGCTGCGCGCGCCGCCACCAAGGCGTTCGTCGTCAACCGGATCGGCGACGCGGGTTTTGTACTGGCGCTCAGCTTGATGGGTCTACTCTGCGATCTACCAATTTCGACGTCGTGGCCAGTCTCGCCCCGCACTGGCACGAAGCCGATGTCATCCTGCTCGCCACATTGCTCACCATCGCCGCCGTCGGTAAATCCGCACAGTTCCCCTTGCATGTCTGGCTGCCGGATGCGATGGAAGGCCCGACTCCTGTCTCGGCGCTGATTCACTCCGCGACCATGGTTTGCGCTGGAGTCTATCTGCTCGCGCGCTCCAACTTCCTCTATGTCATCGCCTCCGACGTTGCCATCGGCGTCGCCATTACCGGCGCAATTACCGCACTATTTGCCGCTTCTGTCGCCCTGGTCGAAAACGACATGAAACGAGTCCTGGCCTACTCGACCATCAGCCAGCTCGGCTTCATGTTTATGGCGCTCGGTTTGAATGCCGATCGCGCCGCCATGTACCACGTAGTCACCCACGCGTTTTTCAAAGCGTTGCTGTTCCTCTGCGCCGGGTCCGTGATCCACGCGCTGCACGGCGAACAGAATTTGAAACACATGGGCGGCCTCCGCAAGGAACTACCGTTCACCTTCGTCGCGATGTCGATCGGCGCTTTGAGCCTCGCCGGTGTTCCCGGACTCTCCGGGTTCTTTTCGAAGGACCTGATTCTCGCCGCGGGACAAAACTCGGGCCACACGGTGTTCACCATTCTTGGCCTGCTGACTTCACTCCTGAGTGCGATCTATTCGTGGCGCCTGATCTCGCTCGCATTTCTGGGCGAACGCCGCCTGCATCGCTTACCCTCCCACGAGGGACCCCTCAGCATGAAAGCTCCACTGTTTGTCCTCTCCGCCTGTTGCGTCCTCGTGACGTTCCTCGTGCAGATCCAGTGGAGCGAGTGGCCGCTGATGCTGCTTTCTGGCGCGGCCGCTACACTGGGAATCGGGCTTGCCTGGTACTTCTATGTCCGCGATCCGGCGGCTCGCGACGTGCTCGATCGCGGATTCGCTCCGGTAGCCGACTTCCTGCGAAATCGCTGGTACGTGGACGCGGTCTTCGAGGAGCACCTCGTGGAAGGGGTCGTTTTACGAACCGCCGCCGGTGCGAACGCAGCCGATGCTCTACTGGTCGATGGCGCGGTACGCGCCACTGCGCTGGGCGTAGCCAAGACGGGAACCGGCTTTTTCTGGTCCGACGAGTCTCTCGTCGATGGGCTGGTTCGGTTCGTAGCAGGAACGGTTCGATTCTTTTCCTGGCCCGTTCGAGCCGCTCAGGGCGGCCTTGTGCAAACCTACGGGCTCATACTTGTGGCCGGCGTGCTCACTGCGCTTGGTTACTACCTGTCCCGCTGACTACTAACGAATGACGGATCATATCCTCAGCCTTGTTCTCTTCCTGCCGCTTGCGGGCATGTTGCTACTGCTATGTCTGCCCTCCCGTCAGCAGGTCACGCGGCTTACAGCCGTCATTAGCTCCGGTCTCGCGTTACTCGCCTCTTGCTGGCTCGCCGCCGTGTTCTCTACCAGCGCCGTTGGGTTTCAATTCGTCGAGCGTGCATCCTGGATACCGGCCATCGGCGCACAATACCTGATCGGTGTCGATGGCATCAGCCTGCTTCTGGTCCTTCTAACGACCCTCATCACATTCATCGCAATCATCGCCTCCTGGAACGGCGTCGCGCAACGGCCCAGGCTTTACTACACGATGATCCTGCTGCTTGAAACCTCCGTTCTCGGTGTGTTTCTGTCGCTCGATCTCTTCCTCTTCTATCTGTTCTGGGATCTGGTTCTGATTCCGATGTACTTCATCATCGGCATCTATGGCGGTCCCCGCAGAGCCTACGCTGCCATCAAGTTTTTCCTCTACACTCTGCTCGGCAGCGTGTTCCTGCTGCTCGGATTCATCGCTCTGTACTTCCACTACGGCCAAGCGACCGGAACCTATACGTTCGAACTCACGAAACTGATTCACAGCGGTGCGCCGCTGCCGTTGCAGATGTGGATCTTCTGGGCCTTCTTCCTCGGCTTTGCCGTAAAAGTGCCCATGTTCCCGCTGCACACGTGGCTTCCCGACGCGCACGTCGAAGCACCGACGGCGGGATCGGTGCTGCTCGCCAGCCTGCTCCTAAAAATGGGGACTTACGGATTCATTCGCTTCTCGCTCCCGCTGGTTCCTGCTGCCTCGTCTTCGCAGAATCGTCGTGACCGTCATGGTGTCCTGTCGCTGGTCGCGATCGTCTATGGCGCCCTGGTCACCCTGATGCAGACGGACTGGAAGAAACTGGTCGCCTATTCGTCCGTCAGCCACATGGGGTTCTGCACTCTCGGCATTTTCGTGCTGGACTTCAACGGCCTTGCAGGTAGCGTCATCCAGCAGATCAACCACGGCATCTCCACCGGCTTGTTGTTCCTGCTTGCCGGCTTCATGTACGATCGCCGCCATACCCGCGAGATCTCCGATTACGGCGGTTTGGCGGGCATCACTCCGGTTTTCGCCACCATGTTCGCCATCACGGTATTCAGTTCCGCAGGGCTGCCTTTGCTCAACGGCTTCATCGGCGAATTCACCATTCTGTCCGGCGCGTTCGCCGTCAACCGTCGGTGGGCCATCATCGGTGTCATCGGAATGGTGCTTGCCGCCGCATACCTTTTGGCTGTATCAACAGACCATGCTCGGGCCCGTCCGTTATGACGCCAATCGCACGCTGCCGGATCTGAGTCCGCGTGAACGCCTCATCGTCATCCCGTTAATCGCGCTGGCATTTGCCATCGGTATCTATCCGAAGCCCCTGTTTAAAGTTTTGCGGCCCGCTGTAAACACCGTGCTGCAGCAGGTATCCGCCCGATGAACTGGCTTGCCCTATTGCCGCCGATCTTGATGGCTCTGTTCGCGTGCGCGACGCTGCTGCTCGATGTCCTTGAGCGCGATCGCCAGAACGCGAGTTGGCTAGTCTGGTTCAACTGCTCGGGCAAGCATTGATTGCGATTTCATTCGTTCAACAATGGCGTCAACTTCCCGTTTCTGGCTTTTCGGCCGCGATTACACAAGACGCCCTAGGAATGTATGTGAACGGTCTGGTCTGGCTTGCGGTCGTGGTTCTCCTGTTGACTTCGTATCGCTATCTCGAAATCGCGGAGAGCCCCGCGGCGAGTATTATGCGCTTGCCCTGTTTGCGCAATGCGGCATGTACTTCATGGCGAGCGGCTCAGATCTCGTCACACTCTTTGTCGGCATCGAACTCACCTCGATGAGCTTCTACATCCTGGTCGGATTTACTCGCTCCGACCGCCGATCGAATGAAGCCGCCTTGAAATATTTGATACTCGGCGCCCTGTCGTCCGGGTTCGTCCTCTACGGGTTCTCGCTTCTCTATGGCATTACCGGATCCACTGCGCTCAATGCTGTCGTCCCGCAATGGCACGCGGAATCCGTTCTCAATGGTGGCAACGGTCGCCATCGCGGCCGGATTGCTGTTCAAAGTTTCGGCCGCTCCATTCCATTTCTGGGCGCCGGATGCGTACGATGGCGCGCCCACGCCAGTTGCCGGATATCTCTCCGTAGCCTCTAAGATCGCCAGCTTTGCAGTTCTTATCCGTTTCGCTTCCGGCGCAACCTGGACCGTCCTGCTCGCGGTTGCCGCTGTCCTGAGCATGACGATCGGAAGCATCGCCGCGATCACGCAGGACCGTGTAAAACGCCTGTTCGCTTACAGCGGGATTGCACACGCCGGCTATGCTTTGCTCGGCATCGTCAGCGGCGCGATCGATGCGTCGCAATCTATCTACTCGTCTACGCTCTTATGACGCTCGGCGCGTTTACCGTCCTTACCGCGTTGCGGCGCCGCGGAATCGCCGGCGAGTTCGTCTCCGATCTGCGCGGTCTGTCCCAAAGTCATCCCTTGCACGCGGCACTTTTCGCCATCCTGCTCCTGTCTCTCTCCGGCATCCCTCCCACGGCCGGCTTCATCGGAAAGTACTTCATCTTTGCGGCGCTGATTCGCACGGATCAGTCGTATTGGCGGTCATCGCCTCGGCCTACGTCGTCGTGAGCCTCTACTTTTATTTCCGCCTGGTACGCGAAATGTACCTCGAACCTGTCGAAGAACGGCTTCCCTCGCGGGCAGTTTCGGCGTACGCGCCGCTCTTGGAGTCACAGCTCTGGCAACCCTCGCAATCGGTCTTTTCCCGCAGCCGGCGCTTTCGCTGCTGCACTCGCTATGACCCACATCGCGACTGCCATGGTTCTGTTGGCCCTGTTTCCGCTGACGGTGGGCTATCTGGTCCTGCTCGAACGTAAAGTCCTGGCGGATTTGCAGGCCCGGCTGGACCTATGCGCGTCGGTCCGCATGGACTGCTACAGCCCATTGCCGACGCATTGAAGCTGCTACTCAAGGAAGATATTCGTCCGGCCGTCGCTGAACGCAAGCTGTTCATAATCGCGCCGATGATCTCGTTCGTTGCCGCGCTGCTCGGCTTCGTGGTGCTGCCATTCAGCACGGGAATTTTCATCGCCGATCTCAACATCGGCGTGTTGTTCATTTCCGCTGTGTCCGCGCTCGGCATCCTGGGCATCGTTCTCGGAGGCTGGTCTTCTAACAGTCATTACCCTCTGCTCGGCGCTCTTCGCAGCGCCGCGCAACTCGTTAGTTATGAAGTGGCGCTCGGACTTGGACTGCTTGCCGCCGTCATGGTCGCGGGTCAATTCAGTTTACGCGCCATCGTGGATTACCAATTGACCCAGCAGCGCTGGATCGTCTTCTCGAATTACGGCGCAATGATCCTGCCGTTCGCCGTATTTTTAGTAGCGGCAATCGCTGAGACCAACCGTATTCCGTTCGACCTGCCCGAAGCCGAGTCAGAACTCGTCGCCGGATATCACACCGAATTCAGCGGTTTCCGTTGGGCGCTGTATATGCTTGCGGAGTGGGGAAACGTCCTGGTCATCTGTTCTGTCGCTGTCACGCTCTTTCTGGGAGGGTGGCTCCGTCCTTTCGCCAATGTTCGTCTGCTCGATTTCCCCCTGAACGCGTTGGCGCCTTGCCTCGCCTTCTTCGCCGTCGGGGTCTGGTGTATCCTGCGTTCCCGCGGCATGTACTATCGTCACGACGCCCTAGTGCTCGCGGCGGTAGGCATCGCGCTTGCCTTGGTTGGATGCGTCTTTCTGGTCCCAGAGCTTCGGGCCGAATTGGGCGGACTTTTCTGGTTCTTCTTCAAACTCGGCGCGCTGATCTACATCTTTATATGGCTTCGAGGCACCTTCCCGCGGGTTCGCTACGACCAGTTGATGTCCTTCGGCTGGAAATTCCTGATTCCCGTCGGCATCGCTTCCGTAGCGCTGAATGCCGTCCTCGGTCTGTTGTAACCGCGGCCACTCCGGTGCCGCCTAAACTTTAAACTAGATGAGTAACTTACGCGTCGCAGTTGTCGGCGCAGGGGCATTTGGCCGCAATCACGCCCGTGCAATCCAAGAACTGCCGGGTGCGGAGTTGGCCGGCATACACGACCTCGACCCCACTCGCGCCCAAGCGTTGGGACCTGCATTTGCTTCCCTGTCCGACATCCCGGCCGCGCCGACTGCGCAATTGTCGCAACTCCAACCACCACCCACGAACAGGTGGCAACCGAGCTTCTCAAGGCAGGTCTGGACGTGCTCGTCGAAAAACCGATTGCCGCCTCCTCGGAAGCGGGCGGCCGCCTTGCTCGCGTCGCTGCCGAGCACGGACGTATCCTCCAGGTCGGACATCTTGAGCGCTTCAACCCTGCCGTTACCGCCCTCGAATTCGCTCTGACGCTTCCCATCTTTTTCGAAGTGCATCGCCTGAGCGTCTTCACTCCCCGGAGTCTCGACATCGATGTCGTGCTCGACCTGATGATCCACGACCTGGACATCGTGTTGAGCCTCACGAATCAGTACCCAGTGGAAGTACGGGCGGCTGGGATTTCTGTTCTTTCACCCAAGGTCGATATCGCAAACGTCCGGCTCGCCTTTCCGGGCGGCTGCATCGCGAACCTGACAGCTAGCCGGGTGTCGACCGAGAAAGTCCGAAAGCTGCGAGTCTTCCAACCGGGCGAA
>CAWCJG010000016.1:0-105418 GCA_963795905.1 uncultured Acidobacteriaceae bacterium
CGACCGGCCGCATGGATCGTGATTTAACGGCCCAGCGTTCACTTTTCCGGGTTGCCCATGGGAATCGCCGGCCATCCGGACACCAGCACCAGTGTCGCTCCGCCTCCGGCTCCGCAACACCCTTCCACGACACCGAAGAAACACCGCTACCCGTGTTCTGGGACCGAAGTGTCACCCATGTTCCGGGCCATACAGGTTCGAACCCTCCCCATCATGCGACATGAGCCGCTGTTTTCTGATCGGAAATCCCGAGGTGTTTGCGCAATGCCTTGAATTCATCCAGCCGGACCGGACCGGTGTAGCCCTCGGGGTATTTGCGCGCTACCTCTTTCGAGTCCGCACTATCCTGCAGCAGCGAACTCTCTGCCGCGACAAAGAACGCCCGTTCGTCCGCTGGGCTCCCGAGCGTCGCGTGCCGGGCATAGCCTTGCGCGCGGCCGTAATCGCCGAGAAGCAAATGGGCTTCCACAAGGTCCCCATAGACGAAACAGTTTGCGGTCGTGCGATCGCACGCCTGTAAGTTCCCAAGCGCTTCTTTCAGCACCGCCTTGCCCTCATCGCTCAAATTTTTGTTTGCGGCCAAGCAAGCCGGGGCGCAGCCCTCCATGCGATCAGGCAGAGGATGGCGTTCTAATAGAGGCCGCGGGGTAGCGGCAAAATGCACTCCTCCGCTCTTCTTATCGGACGAAAACGCGATTTCGTTTAGATTGTGTGGCGGAGTCCGGAATGCGACGGAGGGCGTCTGCATTCCCGGTGCGCACGGGCCAGAACGCGGCGCTTACTGGATTGTTGCGGCGTACGTGGCTGGCGCGTCCGGTTCGTTCCCGGGAATAGTCTCGGCCTGTATGGCCCGGAATCAAGTTCTGTCCCGACGGCAAACCGTTTGGAGCTGATATCCAGGGTTACCGAAATACCGGTTGTCGGACATTGTTGTACCCTCATAGCTGTTATAGTACAGCTATGCTTCCGTTCCGGCTTGCGTTTGAGCCCGGGGTCAGTTTATATGAGCAGGTAATCTACGCCGCCAAGAAGGCCATTGTCTCCGGCAAGCTGAAACCAGGTGAGCCATTTCCGTCCATTCGGGCGCTTAGTTCTGGTTTGAAAATCAACCCGAACACGGCTCACAAAGTAATCGGACACTTAGTAGCACAGGGCATCCTAGAGGTTCGGTCCGGCATAGGGACAGTTGTCGCTGAACGCATGGGCACCTCCGCAGCGGAGCGCACCAACCTGTTGAAAAAAGAACTCGAACAGTTGGCGGTGGAAGCAAAGAAACTGGGGCTCAATCTAGAACAACTCACCACGGCGCTTACCGGCCAGTGGCGCCGTTTAGAAGGGGGTAACAATGGACGCGATACTCCGGACAGTTCAGCTATCGAAATGCTTCGGGAAAACGTTGGTGTTGGACAGGGTGAACCTGACGCTAGCGAGCGAGAGCGTTTACGCCTTGCTGGGAGCAAACGGCGCGGGTAAGAGCACAACGGTTCAGATCTTGCTAAACCTCCTGCAACCGACGTCAGGCCATGCGGAGGTCTTCGGCCATGACTCTCGACGGCTGTCAGCAAAGGACTTCACTCAGATTGGCTACGTTGCAGAGGGCCAGGATCTCCCAGATTGGATGACGGTCGGTAGGTTCATGCAATACCTCAAACCTTTCTATCCCGAGTGGGATGACAGCCTCGCAGAAAACCTCCTGCTGGATTTCTCGCTTCCTCTGGATAGAAAATTAGGCCATCTGTCACGCGGCATGCGAATGAAAGTGGCTTTGACTGCGGCTCTCGCCTACAGACCGAGATTGCTGCTCATGGATGAACCGCTTAGCGCATTAGACCCTCTCACTCGGGACGAACTGATCGAAGGATTGCTTGCCAATATGCAAGGGGCCTCGATTTTGATCTGCTCCCATGATTTGGCCGAGGTTGAGACGTTTGCAAGTCACATCGGTTATCTCGAGAATGGCCGGTGCAATTTTCTGAACCGATCAGTTGTCTTTCAGAGCGCTTCCGAGAAGTGGAAGTCACGCTTGGTGCGAAGTCAGCCCATGGCAAACGCGAGTGGCCCCCATACTGGCTCAACGCCGAACATTCTGGATCTGTGGTTCGGTTTGTCGATATGCAATTTCAGCGCGAGCGAACCACAAATGAGGTCAAGCGCATGTTCGAGGACGTGATCCAGGTAGAGGCATCCCCGATGCCGCTGCGCGCAATCTTTGTGACTTTAGCGAAGGCGAGTCGCAGGGCGGCGTAATATGAGCCAGGCAATACACATATTCAAGAAGGACGTCGAACGTCTTCGTTATCACGTCTGCCTCACGCTACTTGCGGCAGCGGCATTCTGCTGCATGACCGCTGTGAATGTGAGCGGCCCTGGGCCTACAGCCCTTGTTCTTGCGGTCTCATGGTGGTTCTTAATTGCTGCCGTTATCCACATTGAGCCGCTGCCTGGAACGGGTCACTTCTGGCTGACTCGGCCCTATTGTCGATCCAGCCTATTCGCGGCGAAAGCTTTATTCATCATTGCCTTCGTCAACCTACCTCTTTTCATTGCGGATCTCATTATCCTTCACGCGACTGGCTTCCCGGTACTTGGGAGCGTCGGTGGTCTGGTTTGGACTCAATTACTGCTTATCTGCGCATTCGAAATACCGGTCGCTGCGATTGCTTCAGTGACATCAGGCCTACTGGGCTTCCTGACCGCAACGTTGTTTCTGGTTTTGATCACTTTGAGTTCCTACCTTCTGATATCGACGCTGCATATCAGCCTCGGCTGGGGGCACTTCGAATGGGTCAGAGAGTATGTCGCTTTGGGCCTACTGTCCCTACTCGGCGCCGGCATTCTGTTTTGGCAGTACGCGTATGGCGCTACGCGGCTCAGCCGCATTGCTGCAGCAGGAGGTCCGATTCTACTGTTCACCTGCACGGCAGCCTTCCCTTGGACAGCTGCTTTTGCGGTTCAGCGTTGGTTCCAGGGCAGCCGGGTTCAAGCGTCAACCATCAGTATGAGACTGGACTCGGAACGACAATGGGCCGGCCGGGTGTATCGTGGCGACCGAGACGGATTTCTTGCAGATATTCCCGTCGTGATTGATGGCATCCCGAGGGGTACGGACCTGAAACTGTACGGCGTGCAGATGACCGTTTACGCTCCGAATGGTCGGACGCTGCCGATCGAAGAACCGCCTTCAGATTCCTTCGAAACCGATTCAGGTATGGTGTCACTCCGAATACTGATGCCAGAAGACTGGCTTCAGAAGTACCGAGGAAATGCCTTGCGAATTAAGGGACTGCTCTACTTCGCCCTCTGCGATGAGCCTCGCTATTCAGTTATCGAACCAAGCCGAGATAGAGTGCGTATTTCCGGCATCGGGTTGTGCCGCGCCAATCTCAAGTCATTTGTCTGTGATTCGGCATTTCGGCCATCGAGTAGCTACGTCGAGGCGAACCTGACGGAGCGCTCAAGAGAAGGACAGGTCCACTCGAACGCGCACTGGGACGGCGCAGGAGATGCAACGCCTTTTCCCGCCGCATTCAACATCGATCCGGTGTTTCGATGGTCTTCACCAACATTAGCGCCTATCAGCGATGTAGTTCTACGGAGATCGGAGCCAATCGCATACGGGGTTCGAAGCTTCGACTTAGACCGCCTAGTGTTAGCGAACTTCAAAACGCAAAATTGATCCTATTCGCACAACGTTTCGTGCATAACGCTTACATGATGGGTTCGGTAGCCTTGACTCAAGGGCGATCGGAAAGGTGGCCCCATCGACCGCATAGATCTCGAAATATGGTGTGATGCAATCAAAGAAGTAAATGTCGTCTTGTCCAGATGCTTCGCCGTTCATCGGCACGGCGGCATATTATGACCGTTTCCGTGCGCCGTACGCGCAGGCGGCGATCAACTTCATCGTCGAGCGTTACAGCCTCTGCACGGGCATGCGCGCGCTAGATTTGGGATGCGGTCCAGGCACAATCGCAATTCGGCTTTGCCCGACTGTGAGGGAGGTTGTCGCGGTCGATTCAGATGCAGACATGATCGCCGAGGGGCGACGTTTGGCCGCATCACGCGGCCGACAGAACATCCAGTGGCTGTGCTCGAAGGCCGAAGATGTTTCGCTCGACTCAGAGCTGTTTCGAGTCACCACAATAGGGCAAGCCTTTCACTGGATGGACCGTGACAAGGTGCTCCGGAAACTCGCGATCCTCATAGCAGACGGAGGAGGTCTAGCTCTGGTGAACCCAGGCAAGCGGCGTCCACAGGAGAGCTGGGAACCAATAGCCGGTCAGATCATTGAAAAATTCTTAGGCCCGCGCACTCGCCATCCGAACGCCAATCCGCAAGAACCCGAACACGAACCAGCGCTGGTCCGGTCAGAGTTCTTCTCGAATTTCACAGCGCATGAGTTTCCGGCCACCCTCACCCGGGACATAAATTCGATCGTCGGATCCATCTATTCAATTTCAAGCTCCGCTAGGCCGTTATTCGGCGATAACGCCGAAGCGTTTGAGGCGGAACTAACCGAAGCGCTGCTCAGCCTGAATCCGGCCGGGGTCTTCCACGAGCAGGTCGAGACCGAAGTCATCATTGCACTTAAGAGAGTGCGACAGGGTCAGAACCTGCGGTGATGTCAATCTAGTTCTCGTGTGCGGCGATGCTCGGCCGCCGGCGCCCTGACGTCCAGTGTTTATTTTTCGCCATCATGCGACATGAGCCGCTGCTTTCTGGTCGGAAATCCCGAGGTGTTTGCGCAATGCCTTGAATTCATCCAGCCGGACCGGACCGGTGTAGCCCTCGGCGTATTTGCGCGCTACCTCTTTCGAGTCCGCGGTATCCTGCAGCAGCGAACTCTCTGCCGCGAGAAAGAATGCCCGTTCGTCCGCCGGGCTCCCGAGCGTCGCGTGCCGGGCATAGCCTTGCGCGCGGCCGTAATCACCGAGAAGCAAATGGGCTTCCGCAAGGTCCGCATAGACGGAACAGTTTGCGGTCGTGCGATCGCACGCTTGTAAGTTCCCAAGCGCTTCTTTCAGCACCGCCTTGCCCTCGTCGCTCAAATTTTTGTTTGCGAGGCGGCCATCGTGATACAGCCCCAGCCCCACCCCGGTCTTCACCCGCATCAGTTGAATATGGCCCAAAGCGCGCACCGCCTCGGCATAAAAGTACGAGGCGAGCCGCTGATCCCGCGCCGTCGTCGTGCTGGCGAGCAGTTTCTCCAGTTCACCCGCGACCTGCCGGCCGTCGCTTATGATCAGTTCCGCGCGGTCGTCCGGAAACGTGCTCCAGTCGTCTGCGGTGTATTGTGCCAGTCCGCTCAGCCTCGCCACTCGCGCGCAAAAACAAATGGCTTGGGGTAGCGTTGATTCGGAACACGGAATGTGCCTGATTTCGGTATTCGGCGGCAGCGTGTCAGGCGCCTTTTCCCCCAGCAGTTCCGTCAACAGCAACACGGAGCGCTGCACCGCGCCAGTTTCCCGCCAGACAACGGCTTCATTGTAGGTCGCCTGCTTTCGCATCCACTCGGTCTCGGGAGAGCCCGGCCAGTCCTCCAGTTGCCGGAAACAGTCGATCGCCGCCATGCGATTCTCGTCCGCGGTCACTGCATCCGCGCGTCCGCCAGCCACCAGCGCATGCGCAACTCCTTCCGCCAGCAGAACGGCTTGCCGAATGCCTTCTGTAATCTGCAAACTCGTCGCCTCTTCGCCGTGCCGCCGGTCAGAATGCTTGCCGCGCGATCCTCGAACGCTCTGCTCCACCTCGATAGTTGCTTTGCACAGCCAATCGCAGTTCACCGGGATCGAGGCGCGAAAGAAACTGAAATTGAACGCTGCTTTCTCGAGCAACGAGGATCGCGTCACGGCAGTATGACCGCTACCCGGCACGGTCCCCGCATATTGGCTGAAGAGCATCACTCCCTGCCGCAGCGCAGCGAAGCCATCCACCTCGTCCGTGCTCAACTCCGGATATCGCATGCGCAACAGAAACTTCAATGCGGCGCGTTCCGCGGACATCTGCAGCGGATCGATGCCGGGCGCGGACTCGGTTGAGGCCGTTACTGCCGCTGAGTTCATGCGGCCGCCCGACGCCGACAAGTGCACAAATACGGGCTGATCCTTTGTTTGTGCGACGCCATGGATGGTGGGGGATCCGCTGCGGAACCACTCGAACACGCCTCGCACCAGGCGCGCAATCGAGCCCACGTCAATTCCTTCGCTCGTCTTGAACTGCAAGTTCTGGACGGCTTGATCTAACTCCACATCGTGCAGTTCCCACTCGCCCCGCAGATCGCGCGGTGACGGAAGCAAGACCATCGAAGGCACGCTGGCCGACAAGAACTCGTCGATGATTGCCGGCTCATATTCGGCAGGCGGCGTGGGCCTTAAGAGCAGGAGCTTTGGTTCCCACGACGGCCGCGCCAATTCTTTCCCAAGTCGGCCCAACGCATCCAGCACAAGCCCCGTCGCCAGACCCGTTTCGCCCGCGGCCGGCAATTCCTTAATCGGGTACAGACTCCATTTCTTCGACTTCGATAGTTCGCCGCGTTGCCACATTCGCCAGAAGCGCCGCAATAAGAGCAGCAGGATCCACAGCAGTGCAAGAAGGACGCCAGTGACCAGCACCTGCCGCAACCACTCCGGCGTCTCGTCCCGGAACCATTCTTGCGGACTCCTGCGAGCGCGCCGCAAGATGCTCCATGCTCGTGTGCGCTGCCGCTCACTCGCGGCGTGGGTCCATTTGGCGCTCAACGCGCGAGCCTTGTTTTCATCTCTGACCAGCAGCGCTGCTTCGGCTTGATTCAGATCGCGATCTATCTGCTTACTGCCAGCTTCTGCCAGACAGTTCAGAGCTTGCGTATTTGCAGGGTCGATCTTCAACGCTGCATCACACGCGCTCTTTGCCTCCGCCAGCCGGCCGACGGACAGGTAATCGCGGCCTATCTGTGCTTGCTGCTTGGCCGCTCCGGTTGCATCGGGCGCGCTCGCTCCCCACAGCCACAACATCGCGAGACCGAGCGCCGCCAGCATAAAACTGCGAACAGCATATAACAGAAAACCCGTTTTCGCCTGTCAAATACGAGACCCGAAAACATGCCGGGAGATAATCGCGGCATGACCAGGCGTGTGTTTCTCGCCTCTGCCGCCGCTACCGTCGGTTTCGCATCCCCGCTCAAGTCGCGTCTGGCAGTCGAGGCCTACATTTTCCAGCAATACGCGGAACGCCACAACCTTCCACTCAAATCATTCGTACGCCGCGCAATGAGCATCGCGCATGCGGCCGGCTTTCGGGAGATCGAACTCAATCCCGCATTCCTGCCGCGTGCCTGGCGCAACGAAACGCTCTCCGCGCTCAAGGCCGAAAACCTCCGCATGCCATCCGTTTACGTCGGCGGCCCGATGCACGAAGCTCGCCAAGCGAACCAGACCATCGCCGTTGCGATTGAGTACGGGACCCTATGCCAGCCGTTCGGATGCGCGGCAGTCGTTCACAATCCCGACCCGAAACCGGACGGCTCGGCCAAGACCGATGCGGAACTCGCGATCGAAGCCGACGCGCTGAACCGGATGGCGGGCGCACTGGCCGAGCATGGTCTCGAATTGCGCGTTCACCACCACACGCCGCAACTAGAACACAACGCGCGCGAATGGAATTTCATTCTGCAGCACACAGATCCCAACCGCGTATTTCTCTGCATCGACGTGGACTGGGCATATGAAGCCGGTTTCGACCCCATTGCCTTTCTGCAAAACGCGGGCCCCAGAATTCGTGAAATCCACGTGCGTAGCGCTCGCAACAAGCTTTGGCTGGAGGATCTGGAAGATAGCGATATCGATTACCGCGCCGTCGCAAAGTTTTTGCATCAGAACGACCTGAAGCCGCTCATCCTCGTAGAACTCGCCTATCGGCCAAAGACCGTAATCACGCGCGCCTTGGTCGAGGATCTCCGGCTAAGCCGCATCTACGCTGAAAAAGTGTTCAAGGTGAAAGCCGACGCATGACCCCTCCTCCGGCGTAAATTCAGTGACAGAGCGGGCGTTCGCTGATTCCATCCTCGCTAAAATAAGCCTCGTGCGGGTGTTTTGGCTGCTCCTCCTCGCGGCGGTCGTATCGTTTGCGGGCAACCTCAAGCTGTTTCTGAAAGATGGTGGCTATCACATCGTTCGTGAGTACCACGTCGAAGGCGATCGCGTCCGCTTCTATAGCACCGAGCGTGACGAGTGGGAGGAAATGCCTCTCGCGCTCGTTGATCTGCAGAAGACCGATGCAGTGCAGAAAGAGGACGCCGCAGAAAATACCAAAGAGCAGCGCGAGGAAGATGCCGAAGAGCAAGCTGAACGCGAGCTCCGACGCGAAATTGCCTCAGTTCCTATGGAAACCGGCGCCTACTTCCGGGTGGATAACCAGGTGAAGCGGCTCGACGCGGCGCAATACCAGGTTGTCACCAACAAGAAACGCGCGGCCATCAAGCTCATCTCACCCATCCCGCTCATACCGGGCAAAGCGACCGTTGTCATAAAGGGCGACCACTCGGCGTTCGTTGTGCATGATGATCGGCCGACCTTCTATTTCCGGCCCGAAAAGGAGGAACAATTCACAATCATCAGCCTTGAACCACGCAAGAACATGCGCGTCGTTGAGAACGTATCGATTATGCCGGCAGTGAACGTCGCGATGGAAGATCGCCGCGTCGTGAAGGTGTTCCAGATGCAGCTCGCCGACAATCTGTACAAGGTGTGGCCCGAGAAATCGCTCGCTCCCGGCGAATACGCCATCGCCGAATTCTCGGATAGCGACGCGAACACGAAGGACGACCTGGATCTTCTCGTCTGGGATTTTGCGTATCAACCAGCGAAGTAAGTTATTCGTACCGCAACGATTCGGCGGGTGCAATCCGGGCGGCATTGCGCGACGGATGAATCGTCGCAATGAAGCTCGTCGCCAGCGCTAGCCCCGTCACCCACAGTGCATCGGTCCAATGATTCTGGAATGGTACGGAACTCAACGCATACACCTGCTCATCCAACTTCAGCACGTGATAATGCTCAAACAGCGTCGTCACGGCGTAGCCGCCTGTTAAACCGAACACGCATCCCACTCCCCCGATAATCAAACCCTGCAGGATGAACACCCGCTGAATCTGGGCCCGGCGCGCGCCCATCGACATCAGGATCGCGATGTCGCGGTTCTTTTCCATGACAAACATCACCAGCACGACTAAGATGTTCAGCGCCGCGACTAGCTCAATCAGAGCCACCGTGATCACACTGACTGTCTTTTCGAGCTTCAACGCATTCAGCAGCGAATGGTTCTGATCCATCCACGTGGTCGCGATCAGTTTCGGACCAATAATGCGTTCCGCTTTCTGAGCGACCTCATGCGCTCGGAAGATGTCGTCCAGTCGCATTTCAATGCTGTTCACCACATCGGTCAGGTCGAGCAGATGCTGCACACTGGAGAGCGTGGCAAAGGCCCAGTTCGAGTCGATGTCATACAGCCCCGAATCGAAGATGCCAGCTACGCGATATTGAAACACCTCCGGCTTCAAACCGAGCGGTGTCAGTTCGGTGCCGATGACAGAAACCGGACTGTGCAAACGTACCCCAAGCTGCTGCGCCAGCCGCGACCCCAGGACGATCTGCTTGTCGGCATCGAGACCGTTGAACGCCTCGAGCGAGCCCTCTTTCAGATGCTTTAATAGCTCGGGCACATCAGCGCCGTTGCCCAACGGCACGCCCTTGACAATCGCCCCGGCCCCGACGATCGGCCCCTTCATCGCGACCTGGCTGTATAGGGTAGGAGTCGCGCTGACCACATGCGGCAAAGCGCCCAACTCAGTGACCAGGCGCTCCCAGCCGGGGATTCCGTACTCCGGATGCACTTCGAGGATGCTCACATGGGCAGTAGCGCTCAGCAGCGTCGATTGCAAGCTGCTCTGAAATCCGTTGTTGATCGCGAGCGCGATAATCAGCGCCATTACTCCCGCGGCGACACCCAGGATGGAAATGATTGTGATCACCGAGATGACGCTCTGTTTGCGCTTCGCGCGCAAATACCGGAGCGCCAGCATCCATTCAAAGCGAGACATGCCTTACGGCGCGAGCTCGCGCAATCGTTCTGCAATGCCGATTTCGCCTTCGGGCCGCAGCAGCGGGAACAAAATCACATCGCGAATCGATTTCGTGCCGGTGAGGATCATGGTCAGACGATCGACGCCGATGCCTTCGCCGCCGGCCGGGGGCATGCCGTAGGAAAGCGCCCGAATGTAGTCTTCGTCCATGACGTGCGCCTCTTCGTCGCCGCCCGCCTTCCGCGAAAGCTGCTGTTCGAAGCGCCGCCGCTGTTCCTGCGGATCGTTCAACTCAGTGAAGGCATTGGCGATCTCCATGCCGGCCGCGTAGATCTCAAACCGTTCGACGAAATCGGGCTCATCGGCCTTGTTCTTTGCCAGCGGCGATATCTCAACGGGGAAATCGTAGATGATCGTGGGCTCGAACAACTGGCCTTCCGCATGTCGTTCGAAAATGTCCGCCAGGGCCGCGCCGGGCAATGTCTCACGGGAATGCCGCGTCAACCAGTCGTGGTCTCGCACATTGTCGAGCGTCGGTTTCTCATCGCCCTGCCAGAACTCGATCACGGCCTCACGCATCGTGAATTGCCGCATGTGTCCAAAATCCAGTTCGCGGCCGTCATACGTAATCTTCGTCCCGCCGGTCGCATCCGTCGCAACCTGTGCCAGCAACTCCTTCGATAACTGGATCATGTCGCGATAATCTGCATAGGCTTGATAGAACTCGAGCATCGTGAACTCGGGATTGTGCCGCGTCGAGATGCCTTCGTTGCGGAAGTTGCGGTTGATCTCATAGACACGCTCGATGCCGCCCACCAGCAGTCTCTTGAGATACAGTTCCGGAGCGATCCGCAGATACAGATCGATATCCAACGTGTTGTGATGCGTGACAAACGGCCGCGCTACCGCCCCGCCATGCAGCGGCTGCATCATCGGCGTCTCCACTTCGAGGAAGCCGCGCTCATCAAGCTGCCGCCGCAGGGAGCGGATGATCTTTGAGCGTGTGAAGAACACGTCGCGCACATCGGGATTAGCGATCATGTCTAGATAGCGCTGCCGATAGCGAGTCTCCACATCTTCGAGCCCGTGCCACTTCTCCGGAAGCGCGAGCAGGATCTTCGACAGGAAGAACAGTTCCTCGGCATGCACGCTCAACTCGCCGGTGCGCGTCCGGAACAAGTACCCGCGGACACCGATCACGTCGCCGTTATCGAGCAGCTCATACAGCTTGTAACTGCGTTCGTCCACGGCGTCTTTGCGCACGTAGACCTGAAGCTTTTTGCCGTCCTGCAGAAGCGAGAAAAACGCCGCTTTCCCCATGCGCCGGATGGTCAGAATGCGCCCGGCGATTCGCACGTTAACGCGCGTTTCGAGCTCCTCCGCAGTCTTGCCGCCGTACTCTGCAAGAATCTGCGGGATCGTGTGCGTGTAAGAAAAGGCGTGACCGTAGGGCTGAAACCCAAGCCGCTGAATCTGCCCGAGCCGCTCATGGCGCTGCCGCAGCAATTCGTCTTCTAACGACATGAATCTTAATTGTACGGGGCGAGTGGATTGCGATCGTGCAGCGGAAGCCGTGCAAATATCAGGGATTCCCTTGCCGGCGCAAGAAATTGCCCACCAAGTCCGCTGTCTCCGGGACAATCCCCAGTTGCTGAAAGACGCCGAGAGACTCCACTAGCACCCAGTCCTCGACGATCTTACCTTGCGCGACGCGGTGGACGGTGAACATCCGTATCTGTATCTTTTTACCGCTGGCGGGAATTCCCAGCCAAGTGCCCTGCTGCGTGCCCTCCATCAGCAGTTGCGTCACGACCCGATCGCCTTCGCTCAACATCTGCTCGATGCTGAAGTGGAGATCGGGAAAGCTGGCGATCCAGCTCGTAACATGCTCCTTGGTCACCTGCGGGCCGCGGGGCACGGCTTCAATTGGCACGCCCGATCGCATCTGGTGTGTTATGCAGTCGTCGGCGAAAATCGCGTCCGCCACATCTAACCCGCGTTCGTTCCACAACTCCTCCACGAACCTTTTGATCAGATGTTTCGGATCCACCGCGCTCACTCCGGACACCCGTGACAAATCTGCACCGCTTTCGCGAGCGCTCACGTAATCAAACCATCGATGACGTTGCCGGCCACGTCCGTCAGACGGAAATCGCGGCCTTGGAACTGGTAGGTCAGTTTGGTGTGATCGATGCCCATCTGATGCAGAACGGTGGCGTGCAGATCGTGCACATCCACCGGGTTTTCGTCAATGTTGTAGCAGATATCATCCGTCTTGCCGTAGCGGATGCCAGGCCGGAAACCGCCGCCCGCCACCCACATCGTAAACGCTCGGGGATGATGGTCGCGCCCCAGAAACTTCGAGTTGTTTCGCGCCTCATTCATGGGAGTGCGCCCAAACTCACCGCCCCAAATCACAATTGTGCTGTCAAGCAACCCGCGCTGCTTGAGATCGATGATGAGGGCGGCAGCGGCCTTGTCGGTCTCCTGGCAGAGCGAAGGCAGGCGGTTGACGATATCGTCGTGACTCGATGTGCCGTGATTGTCCCAGCCGCGATGATAAAGCTGCACGAAGCGGACGCCACGCTCGACTAACCTACGTGCGAGCAGACAATTATTCGCGAACGATTTCTTGCCCGGTTCGGTCCCGTAGAGTTCGTGAATAGACGCGGGCTCTTTTGTGATGTCGACCAGTTCGGGAACGCTCGATTGCATGCGGTACGCCATCTCGTAGGAGTTGATGCGCGTCAGGATTTCGGGATCGCCGTAGCGCGTCAGATCCATCTCGTTTAACTTCTTCAGTAAATCGAGCGATTCGCGGCGGCTGGTCTCGCTGACTCCTTCCGGATTGGTCAGGAACAGAACCGGGTCGCCTTGCGAACGGAATTCGACGCCTTGATACACCGTTGGAAGAAAGCCGCTGCCCCAGCACGCCTTGCCGCCGTCCGGTTGATTCTCGCCGGAGATCAGAACGACAAAGCCCGGCAGGTCCTTGCACTCGCTGCCCAGGCCATACGTCATCCACGAGCCCATGCTTGGACGCCCAATGATCTGAAATCCGCTGTTCATGAAGATCTGGGCTGGCGCATGGTTGAACTGCGTCGTATGCATTGACCGGATGAACGTCACATCGTCAGCGACGGCCTGCAAATGCGGCAGAAGCTCGGAGATCTCCGCGCCCGATTTGCCGCAGCGTTGAAACTCATACGGCGATCCCAGCAGTTTCGGAGTGCCCTTAATAAAGGCGAAGCGTTCGCCCTTGGTCAGTTCCGCGGGTATATTCTGGCCATCGTATTTCTGTAAAGCCGGTTTGGGATCCAGCAGATCGACTTGCGACGGCGCGCCTGCCATGAACAGATAGATGATGCACTTCGCCTTCGCTGGGAACATCGGCTGCTTCGGCGCGAGTGGACCCTCGCCGGCGAACGCGCGGCCGTCCAGTAACGCGGTCAGGGCCGCCGCACCAAGGCCGAAGCCGCTCTGGCGAAAGAAGTGCCGCCGCGTCGAGGCGCGAAGTAACTCTGAACCGGGACTCAAAAGGTTCTTCATGTCAATTCTTTGTGATGGCCTCGTCCATGTTGAGCAGAACGTTCGCAACCATTGTCCAGGCAGCCAACTCAGGCGTGTCGCTCTTGTACTGCTGGAGTTGTTGTTCGTAAAATGCCGTCACGGCCGAGAGTTCCTGTGCGCTCGGCTTACGTGAGACGGCAAGTGCAAAACCGTAACTGATGCGCTCGGCCGTGCTGCTGCCGTTCGCCATCATGCGTCGGGCCATAGCGCGTGCGGCATCAAAGAAATAGGGATCGTTCAGGCTCGTCAGCGCTTGCAAAGGCGTATTGGTGCGTACGCGGCGGACCGTACAAAACTCGCGGCTCGGGGCATCATAAGTCGTCAGGCTGGGATACGGGGCGCTGCGCCGGAGGAACGTGTAAATCGCCCTGCGATACCGGTCGTCGCCTTTGCTTTCCACCCATTTATCGCTGCTGTACGGAATGTTCCAGACTCCGTCAGGCTGATAAGGGAATACGGGCGGCCCGAACATCTTATCGCTGAGCAAGCCGCTTGCCGCGAGCGCGATATCGTGTACCGTCTCCGCATCGACCCGAAATCGCGGGCCGCGCGCGTACAGCTTGTTGTATGGATCACGCGCTTCCAGATCGGGACTTACGGTTGAACTCTGGCGGTACGTAGCAGACATCACCATCAGCCGCTGAATCTTCTTTACGTCCCAGCCGCTTTGCATAAACTCAGTGGCGAGCCAATCGAGCAGTTCGGGATGACTCGGCGGATCGCCCTGTGTTCCAAAATCTTCCGCCGTCTCGACAATGCCGTGGCCGAAGATAGCTTCCCAGAAGTGATTCACGGTCACGCGCGCGGTCAGGGGGTTATCGTTGCTGACCAGCCATTCAGCGAGCCCTAGGCGATTCGGCATGGCGTTCTTCGGCAGTGGAGGCAGTGCGCTCGGAACGTCGGCGTACACCAGTGCGCCGGGACTCGTGAAGGTTCCACGCTCCCGGATATACGCCGACGGACGGGAGAAATCCGGCTGCTCGCGCATGACCATGGCACTCGCGATGCCGAGTTTCTTGAGATCTTTGTTCAAAGCGTCTATCTGCTTGCGGGTCGCGTCCAGTTCCGGCGCAATGGCGCGAAACGCGGCGGAAACTTTGTCTCTCTGTTCGGCCGTGCGATCGGAAACGCGAATGTCGAGTATGGGCCGCAACGAAGCGGGAATTTGTGTCACCAGAGCCGCGTCAGGTGTGGTTGTCACGGAAACCCGAAAGCGTCCTATGTTCCGAGAAGCATGGCGCATTTCATGTTTCAGCGTAAGAATCGCGACCGCGTTGCGCGGAACCCGTAGCGGTTCCTTGGGCATGAAAACAGCGCTTCGGATCACGGCAGGAGAGTCGCCTTCCACAATGGCCCAGCCTGAGACTTGGCCGGCTTTCTTGTCGAGAAGGTTCTTGGCCGCGTAGCCGTCTTGCGCCTCGTTGTCCGCAATCTTGTCCCATTTCACCGCCCTGGATTCGCCGTCGAGTTGCAGCGTGAAATCGCTCAGAAAGAAGTTGCCCGCCGGATCGCGTCCAGGTCCGCCGTGGGGAAGGGTGGTGTCAGGAATCACTTCCAGGCGAACGCCAGTAATTTTGCCGGCGGGAAGCTCCGCTTTCAGCACATACGTGTCGGCTTGGGGATTCACTCCGCTGGCCAGAATGGATCCATCCGGAAGGGTCTTCAGCGTCGCGCCGCCCAGAGACTTTATCTCCGATCCGTGAAGAACAACCCAGTGTTGCTCGGCAGCATGAGTTTGAGCTTCCCAGCGTGCCTGAAGGTCGTCCAGTTCCGGAGTTTGCGTGTGTAGCACGTCTTCAAGCTGGCCGATTTTCGATCGAATCTGCTTTGCTTCTTTGGCTTGTTCCGGGGTGGGCAGTTCGAGTTCTGGCTCTTCCATCCAGTGATCCCCATCGCCGGCGATGTGGTGCTCACTGCTGTTAAAGAAGGCGAGAAAACGGTAATAATCTTTTTGCGGGAAGGGATCGAACTTGTGGTTGTGGCATTGCGCGCAGCCGAGTGTGGAACCGAGCCAAACCGAAGCGGTCGTGTTCACACGATCGACCTGCGTGTAGTAGTAGTATTCGTCAACATCGATGCCGCCTTCCTGATTCAGCATCGAGTTTCGGTTGAATCCACTCGCGATCAGTTGATCGTTGGTCGGGTGTGGCAGCATGTCTCCTGCAATCTGGTCAATGGTGAACTCGCGAAAGGACATGTTGGCGTTCAGCGCTCGGATCACCCAGTCGCGATACTCCCAAGCGGTGCGGATGCGGTCCTTCTCATAGCCGTTGCTATCGGCATAGCGCGCGAGATCGAGCCACTGCCGCGCCCAGTGCTCACCGTAGTGCGGCGATGCAAGCAGGCGGTCCACTACTTTCTCGTATGCGGCGTCAGTCGGATCCGCCACAAACTGTTCCACTTCCGAAGGCGACGGCGGCAAGCCGGTTAAATCCAGATAAACGCGGCGCAGCAGAGTTGCGGGATCGGCTTGCGGCGCGGGATGCAAGCCTTCCTTTTCGAGCCGCGCCAGGATGAAACGGTCGATCGGATTGCCGATCCACGCGTCTTCGTGTACCGGCGGCAGCTCAGGACGAACGGGAGGAAGGTAGGCCCAATGCTTCAGCGGTTTTGATGCCGCAAGCGGGCTCTTGTCGTCCGGACCCGGAGCTCCCATATCGATCCAACGCCGGATTGTAGAGATGTCATGAGGGGAAAGAGGTGGCCCGCCGTACGGCATTTGGGGGCGCTCCTCCGCGAGCAGCCGGCGAACAAGGCGGCTTTTATCGCTGTGTCCTGGCGTTACCACTGCACCGTAGTCGCTGCCTTTGAGAATGGCGGCTAACGAATCGAGGCGCAGCCCGTTTTGTTGCAGGTCAGGGCCGTGACAGCCATAACAGCGCGCTGCCAGAATGGGCCGGACTTTCTCGCCGAACGTCGGTGACGATGCCGCCCTTGTCTCGACGGGTGACACAGGCGCCTCGCTCCGTGCAGCATTGCTAAATGTGCCGTGATCAATCCAGGACCGGATCAGCGCAATCTTTTCCGGTGACAAAGAGCTGCGGCCCATCGGCATGCGCGGCGCGTCGCCGAGGCCCAGCAAGCGTTTGACCAGCACGCTGTCCGTACTGTGCCCCGGGGTGACGGCCGGACCCGATTGGCCACCTCGCAGAAGCGATGCTTCTGAATCGACGCTCAATTTTCCCAGAGCGGAACTTGTGTGGCACGGCGCGCAAGCTTCGCGGAGAATCGGCGCGACGTCCTTTTCAAAGCCCACGCGAGCTTTCACGGTTGATACCTGCGCAGAAGCGGTGCAGGCGGCCATTATAAGAACTGCGGTTCCAACGAGCAGGCGCCGGAACGCCAGCCGGCAGGCACTCTGGGCCATGTTACTGGCTCACGATTTTATCAGTTGCCGATGGGCCCCACGCGCTCGCTAATATCTCTTTCAGCTTCTTGATCTCAATTGGCTTACTCAGGTACCCGTCCATGCCTGCTCGGAAACACTCTTCGCGATCGCGGTCCATGGCCGCCGCAGTCATCGCGTAAATGGGTACACGCAAGCCTGACGGATCTTCGCTCGCTCGAATGCGGCGAGTGGCTTCGAGGCCATCGAGCTCGGGCATGTGCACGTCCATCAGAATCATGTCGAACGTCCGCGAAGAAGCAAGATCCACCGCTTCGATGCCGTTGCAGGCGAGAATGCTTTCGTGTTGCTCTTTTTCGAGCAGCCGGATGATGAGCCGTTGATTGATGACGTTGTCCTCGGCAACCAGGATGCGAAGCTGCTTCTTCGATGCATCGGGCCCGGTTGTGAAATTCCCGTTTTCCGCCGATGCAGCCGATGCCGGCGCAGCGATGACAGGCACGGTGAAGGAAAAGCAGCTCCCGTGTTGAGGTTCGCTCTGAACGGTGATTGCGCCATTCATCAACTTCACAAGCTGAGAACAGATCGATAGCCCGAGTCCTGTGCCGCCGTATCTTCGGGTGATCGACCCGTCCGCCTGCTGGAAAGCATCGAAGATTGTCTTTTGCGCTGTTTCGGGAATGCCAATCCCGGTGTCGATGACGGAGAATTTGACGCATCCGCCTGCCAGGGTCGCGGCGACCCGAATGGATCCGCACTCGGTGAACTTCACCGCATTGCCCAACAAATTGATCAGAATTTGCCGGATGCGGAGCGGATCGGCGACGATCCGGGCAGGAACATCACTCGCAACAGCGTAGGACAGTTCCAGATGCTTTTTCGCCGCTTCGGGCCGCACCACTTGCAGCGCACCGCGGATCGATTCTTCGACTGAGAACGGCTCTGGATGAATCTCCAGTTTGCCGGCTTCAATCTTGGACAGATCCAGCACGTCGTTGATGATCGTGCGCAGCGATTGCGCGGAAACTTGGATGGCCCCGATGTATTCCTGCTGCTCGCGGTCCAGCTCGGTTGACCCCAGCAACTCGGCAAAACCGAGAATGCCGTTCATGGGCGTCCGGATCTCGTGGCTCATGTTGGCGAGAAACTCGGTTTTCGCGGTGCTCGCCGAAGCGGCTTGTGTTTTTAACCGTTCCTCTTCGACAAGTTTGGTGCGAATCATGGCGAGATGTTTGCGGACCTGCGCCCGCAGGAGCATGGCCCAGAGGAACGCGATCGTCATCAACGCGCCCAAGCCGAATGCAAGTTCCAGCAGATGATCGACGTTCCACCACGGCGCCCGGTGCACCACCTGCATATCCTGCGGCGTTCGCAGGAGAAGCGTAAAGGTGCGCGGCACCGTCATCTCCCCGGAAGGAGGGTCGAGCACCGCGACGCCAGTCAACCGCACAGTCTCCCCGCGCGGCAGCGGACCCAAGCGGCGGCCGTCCGAGTACTGTGCGTAAAAGGCTGCTCGCGCGCCTTTCAGCAGCGCCTTACGGGTGCCAAGGCCCGTGATGTTTTCAGCTACTTTGGCTACTACCGAGACGAGTTTCCCTTGCAGCATGCCATCGACAACGTTTTCGGGGGTAGCATCTAATACGTCGAGTGCTCGCATCTCGCCCGTAGGTCTGATTTGGGCGCGCTTCATGACTGGACCGAAGGCGCCAGATTCGGGAATTCCAATCGCTTCGACAACTACGCCCGGCCGCAGCATCAACGGGTTGTGTTGATCGAGCGGGAGCGTGCCCGTCCCGTCAAAGATCCAGGTCGGACCTTCGGGGCTCGAAGCAGTAACGATCCCCCGCACTTTCCGAGCATTCTTCAGCCGGTTTGCATCGGAGAACTGCATCAGGTTCCGAATGGCTCGCGCCGGCATCGCCTGGAAGTCCGGGGCGGCTTGGAGCACCGTGATATCGCGGCGCTCGGCGATATAAACGTTCACACCGAGCATCTGGCGGTGCATGTTGAAGATGGTTCCGCACACACCTCGCAGACGCACGCGGGCGCCTTCTAGCTCCCACGGGGTCGCGAGCGCGGTATTGAGCAGCGCGCTGTACCGATGTGTTCCCCACATGAGGTGAAGGACGGGATGGCCCAGTTCAAAGGCCACGTACTGGACTGTTCCTTCCAGTTCGACCGGCTCGCTGTCCTGACTGCCAGAGAAGATCTCTTCTCTTTCCATCGGCCGCGGCGCGGGAAGCGCTGCGTGCCCAAGGCGAGTAATGCGCGGTTTAGCGATCATCGGCGCGAAATCGCCTGGCGAGGTGAACCCGTCGATCTCGATTTCATCGCCCGGGGCAAGATCCCGCTTGGGCATAGGATGGGGATCGACGTAGACACCGTCCCCGTTTTGAGCGACGAACAGCAGTTCATCCAGATGGTCGAAGTAGGTGACCACGGCACGGACGTGTACGGGTAAGGCCTGGCGAGCCGCCTCCGGAGATAACCGCCGAATCTCGGCGATACGGGTGATGGCTGGCCTTCCACGTTCGGGACGCGGGCCTTCTTCCCGGTGAAGCGATCCCTGCGGTCGAGGAGATTGCAGACGGACACCCGAGGCGTCCTGCACCCAGAGCTTCACGACGCTCGGGCGGCCGGACGTATCGTGGTCGATGTCGAGCACGCCTCGCGCAACAACGTCTTGCCCGCTGAGTTGGTCGGCCGTGAATACGTATTCCTCCATCCACATTTCGACGCTGTCGGGGCCAACCTGAAGCGTCGCCTTCAGTTTTCCGAAAGTAGTTTCGGACGCGGCCACTACCCTACCCCGCAGCTCGACCAATTGATATTGATATCTGCCGCGCTCGATATCGCCCGGCGTGATCTTCTTCGGTTCGGGGGCTTGGCTCGCCGGGACCTCTCGCAGCGAAGACGCCTGGATGACGGGATCGGGGGCTCCGAACTCAAGACTCCCTGTCAGATGGAGACGACGCCCGGCCACGAGGGATGCACTGTGCAAGCCGGATGCATCCAGACGCGCCCCGCCAGTGGCATCTTGCAGAAACACCTGATTCAATGATGGATCGCTGAAGGTGATTTGCGCCGTGAGATCGACGTTGTCCTGCGCCGATGTGTCGCCCGAGCCCTGGGAATAACAGGCAGCCGCAGTGGTGACACGGCGATCGCCGCCGCAGGACGGAAGTAATACGCCATACGCCGCCAGGAGCACTATTCCCCAACGCTTAATCCTTATGTCGGGAGACACTTCCACACCTTTCTCATCGGACAAAACCGAACTTGTTTCGAGGTCACGCATCGCAGCACGGCGGCTGGATTTCGTACATCCCGACTCGCGACGATCTTTTCATTCCAACGGAATGGATGTTGCAACTTTGGAGCCGGTGGACACACCCCGGCGACACTTGAGAATGCGAACAGGCATGCTGTGCATGCTCAGCTGCACACGTCCAAAAAGAGCACCAGAACACCAAAGAGTGCAATCAGCAAAGCCGAAATGTTGGCTAACCGCGGTCCTTGCCGGGCGTCTTCTGAGACGGCCTTGGCGGCACGCCAATACGCCCACGCGCCGATGACAATCAAGGCGAATTCAACGGACGCCGAGGCGGCTGGAATTCGCCAGAGTCCGAACCCGAGCCTTGGAAGACCCAATGCGTTCCCGGGCAGAAGCGGCAGATCGGGACGATGCACGATGAGGTCTAGCACCCAATGCGAGGCAGCCACCGCGCCGATGACAATAGCGCTTCGTTTCCCCCAGAATGGCGAACAAATGGCTCCCAGCAGGACCGAGAGGACCAGCATTCCGACAAGCGAGTGAGTGTAGTCGGCGTGGATCAACGCGCTGCCGTAGCCCGTCTTTCCTGCCACAGGCTGAACCGATTCGAT
The DNA here is from genome assembly GCA_963795905.1 of uncultured Acidobacteriaceae bacterium. Classification (GTDB taxonomy): domain Bacteria; phylum Acidobacteriota; class Terriglobia; order Bryobacterales; family Bryobacteraceae; genus Bog-105. The sequence continues at coordinate 20,859 of CAWCJG010000016.1, forward strand.
GCCCATGAGAAACAACGGCACAAACACGATGTCGAGCCAAACGGTCGCCAGCATCAGGGTCCAGAGCGGCGTTGCTCGTTCGCGTCCTTTGACCAAAGCCGCAAATCCAAAGTGGCCGGCGATCATCTCATTCGGCTCCGTGCGCTGCTGGACCACGGGAGGCGGGAATCGACGATTCCGGCCACGACGACAAAAAGAAAAACACCAAGGATGAACTGCATAGACCTCCGGGCTGCTTTTGGTTTCCGGATCGTCGAGGCGACCCACACGTGTCACGCACTGCTCAGCAACGGGCAATACGGGTGATGACTCATTCTACGATCTAGGTCGTTTTGAATGTTCGAGACCAGTCACAAATGTCGGAAATTCTAATTCCCCTGAATCGATAGACTTACAAATCCCGGATAAGCCGCCCGACCGATCCTCATGCGAAAACACGCGCGGAGGATCATCCAAATTTATGAAGTTCACTTCCGACGCCCGCCTCGAAGCAAATCGTGCGAATGCCCAACTCAGCAGCGGTCCGAAAACGGAATCAGGTAAGGCGATTTCCAGCCAGAACAGTTTCAAGCACGGCCTCTACTCGAGCCGCCTCGTCATCCCAAGCGAGGACCCGGCGCAGCTCGATGCCCTCAAGGCCACTCTCTTCGCCGAGCACCAACCTGCCAATCAGACAGAAGCTCTTCTCGTTCAGGAAATGGCCGAACATTACTGGCTGATGAAGCGCTACCGCCGCCTGGAAACGATGTTCCTGAGCCTGGATCGCCCGCAGCCGAGCGAAGCCGAGGCCGCTCAACGGATGCACGGCCGCGCCGAACGCAGCTTCTATAAAGCATTCAAAACTCTCCGCGAGCTAAAAAAGGAGCGCAAACTCCAGGAAAAGACCGCTTTACAAAAGGCCCCGGCGGTGAGCGGTGGGTTCGTTCCTTCAAAACAAACTGCGGCCGCCCACAGTGTTGGCTTCGTTCCCTCAAACTCGTCGGCGTCACAGCCCGAAATGACTGTTCTTGACGCCAAAACCACTCGGCAGGAGCACCCGAAAGCCGCCTGAACCCCGCTTTTTGCTGAGCATGTTCGGACGACCGCACCCGACGTGTGTCAATGGGTTCCTTTTAAATCGGCGTTTATCGGCGGCTACGTACTTCTTTTCGCCTACCGGTGCTTGTCCCGACAGCGCTTCTGCGTGGTAACCGGGAGCGGCGCGCCTCATCCTACAGACAGGAGAATCGTGATGAGCACTACACTCCAGGAACAAAAAACAATTGACCCGAAGGACGCAGGCAAGAAGCCTCCCTTTCACGAGCCAAAGCAGGAGCCACCCGGGCATGAGTCGCAGATGCGCGACAAGCCCGATCACGGTGAGGAGTCGTACAAGGGACTCGGGCGGCTGAAGGATCGCAAGGCACTGATCACGGGAGGCGACAGCGGGATTGGGCGCGCGGTCGCGCTTGCGTTCGCCAGGGAAGGCGCAGATGTTCTCATTTCCTATCTTGACGAAGAGGACGACGCGAAGGAAACCGCGCGCCTGGTCACGGAAGCGGGCCGTAAGGCAATCACGGCGGCAGGCGACATCGAAGATCCGAAGCATTGCGAACAGCTTGTGAAGCGGGCCTTCGACGAATTAGGCGGGCTGGACATCTTGGTGAACAATGCCGCCTTCCAGATGACTCATGATTCCATTGAAGAGTTCACGCCGGAAGAATGGGATCGTACGTTCCGCACCAACATTTACGCAATGTTCTATCTATGCCGGGCAGCGCTGCCTCGCATGAAAGAAGGCAGCAGTATTATCAACACCGCGTCGGTGCAAGCGTACCAGCCCTCGCCGCAGTTGCTGGCCTATTCGTCAACCAAGGGCGCAATTGTTACATTCACGAAAGGCTTGTCGCAGCTCGCGCTGAAGCAGGGTGTGCGTGTCAATGCGGTCGCGCCCGGTCCGGTGTGGACCCCCTTGATCCCTTCGACGATGCCGCAAGAGAAGGTAGAAAAATTCGGCGAGAGCAATCCGCAGAAGCGGCCCGCGCAGCCGGTCGAACTGGCTCCCGCTTACGTGTTTCTGGCCTCCAATGAATCGCGGTTTGTGAACGGATCCGTGATCGATATGACGGGTGGCAAGATGCTGCCTTAAGAGTTTGTCGCCGCGGCCTCCAGCGTGGCCAGGTCGAACTTGACCATTTTCATCATGGCGGCCATCGCGTTCGGATGTTTCAGAATCTCGCCTATCTTCTCCGGCACGATCTGCCAGCACAGGCCGAACTTGTCCGTCAGCCAGCCGCAGGCCATGGGCTTACCGCCGGCAAGCAGCTTGTCCCAGTAGCGGTCGATCTCGGCCTGATCCTTGCATGCGATGGAGAACGAGAAAGCCGGCGTGAGCGAGTGCGCGGGGCCACCGTTGAGGAACGTCATTGGCTGGCCCATCAGTTCGATGGTGATGGTCGCGATCTTGCCGGCAGGCCACGGCCCGACGCCGCTCGAACGTAGTTCGCCCATCTTCTTCGCATCCGGAAACACGGACAGATAAAACTCTGCGGCCTCTTCAGCGTTGTCGTTGAACCAAAGAAACGGTGTGATCTTGTTCATGCTATGCCCAGCCAAGTTCTTTAAGCGCCAAGCGAGCGTTCCAAATCTTAGTCATGTGCGCAATCTTTTGGCCAGCGTCAAATTGCATCACATAGACGTAATCTGTGCTGACCTGCCGTCCCGTCGGAGGGACCGGTCCGCCCTGGCCCGTGTGAGTGCCGTGAAATACGGCATACGCGATCACATTGTTTCGGTCGGTGTCAGCCGCGAAGGATCTCAGCTCGTAGTGAGCGTCCGGGAGCAACGTCAGGATGCCTCTCATCCAATCCGTGTACTGCGCGAGCGTTTTCACGTCCAGGAGTGGTTCCGCTTGCGCCGAAAACGTCGCATTGGGGGTACAGAACGCACGACAAACCTCCCATCCATTGCCCGTCTCACACGCCTCGAAGAATGCCTTCGCTACGCCCGTCATGTCTTGCGCTGTCATGAGAGTCCTCCTACGGCTGGACGGCCTCAAGCCCCCCAACCTGGGAATCGAGAGTATCACAAAACGTGCTCGGATTCGCGTGGGTGAGGGAGGCTCTCAGTCCAGCGCGGGGCTGCCACCCCGCGCTGGCGAGATTAATTTCAGTTTGGTCAGTAGCCGGCTTGCATTGCGAAGACTACCCCGCGAGTGCGATTCACCGCAACCGTGGATGGAAGGTCCAGCGATTCCATCGGCACCACCAGCGCGACGCCGTTTGGTCCGACATAGCGGAGGCCATCCGCCTCTAACCAATATTGGCGCGCCATGCGGCGATAGCCGCCGCGCAGAACCAGCACTGTCATGGGCGCGGGAGGCGGTGGAGGCGCTATGTACGTGCTCGGCTGATAGTAAGGCGCGGAGTAAGCCGGCGCGGGAGCTGGCGGCGGCGCGTAGCTCACCGGTGGACGCTGGGAGAATCCGTAAGGGCTAGGCCCGTAACCAGGCATAGCGTCCGGCACAGGAACCGCCACGTCGTCCATCACCTTCAAGGTCAGACGTGTTTCCGCTTTGAGCACGGGACGCGGCCCGCGGCGCGGAAGGGTCAGCACATCGACTGGCCACAGAACCGGGATGCACCATTCGACGATGTCGCGCGTGGTGTGACCTTTGCCATGGATTTTGCCGTCGCGATCCACCGGATAATTGGGAACGTAGACGACCTTTGCCGAGAGCGGAACTACCGTGTTCGGCTGCATGACGATACGGTCGAAGCTCAATTCCATCCAGCCCTTGCCGTAAAAGTGTCCGGGATCCCGATAATCCTGGAACTGGCCGACGAGGTAGCTGCCGTAGGGAATGCCGGCCCTTCCATAGACCTCAGAGCGGCTCACCTGACAGAGGATGGGATCGCCGATGGCGGTTGTCTTTGAAGATAGCTTCGGCTCATTGACGGTGCACTGAATCAGCGAACCGGCGGGAATCAACTGTTCCGCTGCGAAGCTGCAAATGGGAGCGAATGCGAGAACGACGGGAACGAACCAGAGACGGTTGCGCCTCACGTTTGACCTCCTAACCCGATGCAACACCACGGATGTAGGTCAGTTACGTATCGTTTGGCTGCCCTGGGGCGGCTAATGGGCTGTAACTTGACACTCGCAGCGACAGACCATGACTGAAGCTGCGAGTATCCCAATCATGAAATGTTCCGGGATTTGCGTCAAGGGGAAAAACCAGCGCTTAGACTGGCAAAATGCGCGGGCCGATGTGCGCAACATGACCCGCACGGAGGGGATGTCCGTCCAGCAGGAGCGGACGGAAAACTAATGAACTTTTCGGGCGGCCTTGGCGTCGGTCGCCGCTTTTTTCTGGGCCTGCATCTCGCGCGCTTTGGCGAACTTTTTCTGGAAACGATCAACCCGCCCTTCCGTATCGACCAGCTTCTGACGGCCGGTGAAGAAGGGATGGCAGCTCGCGCAGATTTCGACGCGCAGGTCACCCTTGTGGGTCGAGCGCGTGGCGAATGTGGAACCACACGCGCAGATCACGTTTACGGGCTCGTAGGAGGGATGAATCCCTGCTTTCATGGGTAAGAATCCTTTCACTTTCCACCGCGAGCCGGGCGACACTCCTAGCCGGACTCTCTGCTGGTGGATCAAACGTTATTTTAGCACGGAAAACCCCGCATGGACGCTCTCAGCGGAGCTGCCATGCGGGGCTTTTACTTAATCGTGCGTGCAAGCAGTCACACTGCTGGCGGCACGGTTGGTTTCACTCTAGCTAACGTTCACGCGCGACGGGCGGCCGAGTGCACAGGAGCATCGGCCTCGTCACTGAACGAAACCTGAACGTACGAACGGCAACGACTAAGAGTCGGCCACCTCGCGCGTGGATTGTATGCTACAGTCACTACCAGAATTCATTAGACTGGACCACCTCCTTCCTCAGTGATGCCTTCATCTTAACGCACTCAGCGGGATGATTTGTCAAGCGATTCACAGAAAAATTCACTAGTTCCCACGGCGGGCTTTTTTGTGGCAGGCACCGTATTCGGCTCGATGGGGCCATTGCTGGTGGCGGGGGATTTGTTTCTCGACAGCGACCCAGTGCAGATCTCGGCCCGCTTGCTGGCATTTGGCGCAGGATATGGAACCGGGTGGATCGGGGCGCGGCTGGGGAGTGCTGTGCCGCCGGTGGTCTGGGTTGGCGCATTGACCTTGGCGTGGGTGGTGGACTGGCGCTGGCCGGTGCTCGGGATGGCGGCGGTGGGAGCCTTAAGCGCGGCCCTGTTGACGCGCCTACTTGTGGAGCAACGGGTACCCGAATTTGCGATGCGCACCGGTGCGGTCGTGGGAGCGGCAACCCTATGTGCGAGTTACTTCGATGGCCTGTCGACCCAAGCAGCGTTGTGGCTCGGCATTTATCCGCTGATTTTGCTTTGCACGGCTTTGCGGCGGGGAACGAAGGACGGCCAGGCCGCAGTACAGGCAGCCACTGTCCACGGACGCGGATCGTTTGCGGGAGCGCTTTTCAGCACACTGGTGTTCGTACAAAGCGGATGCGAGTGGGGTTTGGCAATATGGCTGCCGATCTATTTTATTCGGGTATTGGGCAGCAGTCCGTGGTTCGCGATTCTTCTCGACGCATTGTATCTGGGCCTGCTTGTAGTCGGCCGGAGGTTGGCCGCGCGCTTCTTCGGGCGGCGCGGGAACCGGCGGGCCCTGCTGATTGCGTTCGCGGCGGCTCTCGCCGGATGTGTGGTGCTGAGCGGCAGTTCTTCCGTACTCGAAGCCGTAGGCGGGATGATTTTGATTGCGTATGGGTTCGGTCCCGTCTATACGGTAAGCGGGAGCATCGCACGCGAACGGCGCGTATTCAGTCCCAGACTGTACCCGAGGCTATTTTTCATCGGGGTTGCGGGCGCGGTGAGCTTTGGCTGCCTGCTGGCGGGCATCGACGATTCGTTCGGCTTGCGGGCGCTTCCCCTCCTGCCGCTGATCGGATCTACTGTAGTGGCGGTGCTGGAACTGCTGCTCATGTTCGAGAAGCATTTGATGGGGTCCGGACACGGCGCATGAATAATGCGCATAACCCGGTAGTTCACAATAGAAGTTCTGGTTGATGGGAAGCTACTTGTGCGTGCTGGCGGGGGGAGGTTGTGGTTCGCTGGCGCGCTATCTTTTGAATAAGGCAATCACGCATCGGTTTCCCAATGCGCCTTTTGCCTGGGGTACGTTCTGCATCAACGTGTCAGGGTCGTTCCTGATCGGCTTGCTGGTGACGTTGCTGGTCGAGCGGTTCCGGCTTCCACACAATTGGTACTTGTTACTGGTGGTCGGATTCCTGGGTGGATATACGACTTTCTCAAGTTTTGAATACGACGGTTATCTTTCGGCACGAGCCGGGCATTCGCTTACAACGCTGTCTTACCTGGCGGGCAGCGTCGTTTTCGGGTACGGTGCGGTGTGGCTGGGAGCATGGCTGGGCAAGCGATAACAGCTGATTGAACTGACTATGAGTCTTCTGCCATTCCGGAACTTCGTTCACCTCTCTGAGAGCGAGGCGCACGATCTCATGGCGCGTATTTTGTCGGGCGAAATGGAGACCGACGAAATCGCCGGCGTGCTGCAATTTCTGCGGCGCAAAGGCGAGACGATACAGGAACTGGTCGGGTTCGCCACGGCGATGCGAGAGTTTGCACATCCGGTGGCACTCGATCAATCGAGCGCGCCAGTGCTGGACACGTGCGGCACGGGCGGCGACGGCTGCAACACCTTTAATATCTCAACGATCACGGCGTTTGTGGTGGCGGGCGCAGGACAGCGCGTCGCCAAGCATGGAAATCGGAGGATCTCGAGCAACTGCGGCAGCGCGGATGTGCTCGAGGCTTTAGGCGTCGCGGTCGACCTCACCGCGCAAGAAGTGGTGGCGTGCGTCGAGCAGACCGGCATTGGCTTCCTGTACGCCCCGGCAATGCATCCGGCAATGAAGCATTCGCAGGAAGCGCGGATTCGCATCAAGGGGCGGACGGTGTTCAATATGCTCGGGCCGTTGACGAATCCGGTGGGAGCGCGGCTGCAGATCATTGGAGCCTATTCAGTAAAAGCCGCCGAAATGCTGGCGCAAGCATCGGCGCGAATGGGCATTGAGCGCGCGTTTGTGGTACACGGCGCGGATGGGCTCGATGAGATTTCGACAACGGGTCACACCACCGTCTTTCAAGTGGAAGATGGGCGCGTGCAGAAGGGACAATGGGCGCCGCAGGACTTTGGATTGCAACCCGCGTCCATGGAGGCGTTGGCGGGCGGCGATCCAACCGAGAACGCGGGAATTGTCCGCTCGATTCTCGACGGCGAGACCGGCGCGCGGCGCGATATTGTGGTCGCGAATGCGGCCGCCGGTTTACTAGTGAGCCGGAAGGCTCCGGATCTGAAGTCGGCGGTGGCACTGGCCAGTGAGTCCATCGATTCGGGTTCAGCAAAAAGCAAGCTGGAACAGTTGATCGAAGCGTCGGGCCGGGTGAGAGGCGCAGGCAAGACGTATCCGGAAGCGGCACAGGCATCCTGATGCGCGCCTTTGCGTTGTTCGGTGCCGTCGCATTGCTTGCGGCTTCCACTGCGTTCGGCAAGATTCCCGTGGTTTTGTCAACGGACGTCGGCAATGAGATCGACGATCAATGGGCGATCGTTTACCTCCTGACCTCGCCCGAGTTTCAGACCGAAGGCATTTTATCGGCGCACGCGCCCACGCTGCCGGCTCCGTCGGCTCACTTCACATACGAAGTGCTGCTGGATGAAGTGGAGCACCGGATGAACATGCAGGTGCATCCACCGCTCCTCGAAGGATCAAGTTTGCCGCTGGCGGACACGAAAACGGCGCAGCCCAGTGCCGCCGTCGATTTTCTGGTGCAGGTGTCGCAGTCGTATTCGGCGGACCACCGGCTGAACGTGCTCGTGATTGGGGCCGCCACCGATGTGGCTTCCGCGATCCTGCGGGATCCCGGCATTGCCGATCGGATTCATATCATCGCGATGGGGTTTAAGAACCTGTCGGCGGATGGCGGGAAAGAATATAACGTCGAAAATGACCCAAAGGCCTGGCAGGTGATTCTGCGTTCGCGCGTGCCGGTGACGATTGGCTCCGGTGACGTTTGCCAGGCGAACTTATCGCTGAGTTTTGAGCGGGCGGCGGCGCTGCTCAGCGGTCACGGTCCCATTGCGCAGTGGCTCTGGTCCGAATACCAGGTATGGTACTTCGCGCATGTGAAGCCGCTTCGCGTGAACGACTTTTCCAAGCCGTGGGTCATTTGGGACATCATCACGCTAGCGAACTTGAGGGAGCTTACGACGAGTAAGACGATCACACGGCCAGCGCTTGCGAACGATCTCTCGCTTAGCGAAACCGGCAGCGGGGAGGCCACCTGGATCCTGTCGGTAGATTCAGAGCGGCTCTGGCATGAATTTGTCGTAAATTTGGACGCGTATAGCGAGACACATACGCTGGCGCCCTGGACCGGAACGCTCAAGTAGGTTACCCCTTCCCGAGGAAACGAAAGTTCCTCGAGTAAGTCCCTTAAGGGCAGGCTTACTCAGGGGGGAAGCCTATGCTGAGCCGGTCGAGAATCGTTTTCTGTCTAATTGTTGGTTGCCTTACCCTGAGCGCGGCTAACCTGACTTACAACTTATCGTTGGACACGTCCGGATTCGGAGGAAGCAGCACGGAACCGTTCTTGGAGTTCCGCCTTTCGGGCGCAGCGGGCAACACGGTCACGATCTCAAATCCAGATTTCGATGGCGGATCGCTTCTTTCGGGTACATCGACCATAAGTCTGGTTTCGAATACGACGACGCTGGGCGGGAATGAGTTTTGGCAATTTAAGCCGGGAAGCTCGGCTTCGTTCACCGTCACGTAAAAGAATCTAAAGAAATTCATCCATACTTCTTGGCCGGCGCGGTGAAATTCCCGCATAATGGGAAACGTCCCCTCAGCCGGTTTTCTATGGCGGACCTGTTGTTGGCAGCGCTCGCGGATGGCGAGACGGTGCATTCCTGTTCGTTGGCAACAGTGACCACTACCTGTGTTGTGATTCGAACGGCGTCGGCCCGTTCGCGCGCAATTGTCTCGCTTGGCCGAATTACCGGCATGGAGACTCTGAAGACGACATATCCCGCATTTCTGGCGGTCGCGGCGGGTTTTTTCCTCATTGCAGCGGCGGCGTACTTTTCAAAAGACGGCGGGGTGGCGCATATTCCACTGACGATTTTGGGTGCGGTTTCCGTGGTGGCATATGTCGTTTCGCGCCGGTCGGCCATCGTGTTCTGGATCGGGCGCCGCGAATCCATGGAAAGTATCCGAGGCGGCGTGCGGGAGGCGGACCATTTGAAGCGGGCCGTCATGGACGCACAAGCCGCATACGAGGCCCAGATGAGCGCCACGGCGCTCGCGTCCTGAACCACGCCTCTGGCTAGGCCTGCGGTTTCGGCGGCAAAGAGACGATGCTGCCCCAGAACTCGAAACAGATTCGGATGAAGCGGATGAAGTCGTCCAGGTTATCGGGCTTGCGGATATAGCAGCTTGCGTGCAGTTCATAGGCCTGACGGATTTCGTCCGGATTGTCGGACCCGGATACGACCAGGACCGGCGTGAGTTTTAGCGTCGGATGCTGTTTGACCGCGGCAAGGACTTGCAGGCCGGACTTGCGAGGCAGGTGGAGATCCAGGCAGATGAGGTCCACGTGGGGCGCGCTGGAGTACCGGTTGCGGCGATGCAGGAAGTCAAGCGCCTGATCGCCGTCGGGCAGAAGGATCACGCGCTCTTTGAGACCCGCTTCGGCAAAGCAGTGGCCGGTAAGGCGCGCCATGGCGGGGTCGTTTTCGACAATTAAGATGTCGAGTTCCCGGTTGCGTTCGTCAGGCATTGCGTTCGGGTAGACGCGATTTTAGGGCAGTTGCATACTTCCGGTAATCGGGGATCATCATTTCGGGAGCCGGGGCTTTCCTCACGAGCGGGAACGAGCTGAGGCGGCGCGAAAGAACTCGTTGCCGGGAAACTCTTCGGCTAGCCCCGACAACACCCGAACTGCCTCGTCGCGGTGGTTGTCGCGTATCGCCGCTATGGCGAGCAGAACCTTCGCGTAGGGTGCGAACCAGCGGCCTTTCTCGGCAACCAGCCGCAGATCCTGAAGTCCGTTCCGTTCATTGGTTTGGACTCCCGTCAGATTGAGAAAAAGGCGGCGAACTCCCGTTTGATGGCCCAGAATGTAGTTTTCAACACCGCTCGCAAGGTAGGCATCGTAGCAGTCCTGGCAGTGGGAGCGCAACCGATTCGATACCGCCGTCGCTTGTTTGATTTCGCGGAGGGCACGCCAGCCATTCTGGCGGATCAGGGCGTCGTAGTCGGCTCGCAGGGTCGCCGCGAGTGCCTTGGCGAGCAGATCGTTCGTGTCTCCGGGAGATTGCCGCAGCGCTTGCGAGGCAAGGCGATTAGCGTCTGATAAGGCTCCGGCGAAATGCTTTTCGATCTGCGGGTCGGGACGTTTGGCGAGCTTATGGCCGAAGAGCTTGCCATCGCTTGAAAAGAAATCCGTACGTAGGACTTGCGTATGGTCGAGTTGGTGGACGAGGTCCATCGCTGCCTCGGAGAGCGGTCCGAGCGGGTCATGCGGATGCTCGCGGCAATAAGCGTCCAGGGTACGGACGGCGCCCTCGAAATCGGAGTTGTACATCTGATGAAATGCCGTCTTGAGCGGATCGTCGCTGGACACCCCGGAGAACGGGAAAGCGGCGATCGCGAGCAGCGAGACCGTCCACCTGAAGCTACACACAAGATAGACGGATAAGCGGCTGCGAATGAAACAGGACCTCTCGAAGCCGGCGCGGCCAGCCGGTTGTAATTTTTCCTCACCTACGTTCTGGGCGGCGATGCCAGACGATCGCGCGTAGCGTTTGCCGCTCAAACGCTGCAACCGGCTCGAAGCTGAGGAGCGCAGCGGAGACGGATGATGGTGCGGGTACGTTATTCCAGGCGACAATCCATTGCACGTCGCGGGGGTCCGCCGTTGCGGTCAGATTCCTTTCCGGGAGATTGGTTTGCACGGCGGTTCGTTGATAGTCCATTGGCGAAAGATCAAACTCATGCAGCGAAGCGCGAGCTGCCGCGAGGCCCGCGGAACCACCAAGACGAGTGATTTGTTCAATGTAATAGCTCGAATCTTCCGCGACGAAAGGTTTGGCCACGAACAAGACCTGGTCCGTGCGCCTAGCATGCTCCGTCAAGTACCGCGCAACTTCGTAACTGACCGCTACATCCGGCTGGTTTGCCTGCGATCGGACAAGCAGAAATGACTGAAGCAGTCCGAAGATCAGCGCGAGAACTCCCAAGGCCGGCGCCCAAGCCTTGTACGAAAGTCTGGAGAACCCGAACGTGGCGAGCAGCAGCGTAAAACACACCAGCAGAGTGGCTTCGCGTGCGCTGACGAAGAGTTCCGGATTGGGCATTCCCGGGTGACTGACTCCGTGGGCCGCGCTGAGGATCGCAATCGAATAGAGAGTAAGAAACAGCAGCGACAGCCGCCACTCGCGACGTAGGAGGGTGCGGCTCAGCCAGGCATGCCGGACGCAAACGCCAGCACAGAACAGCAGCGGGAGTGACGTTTGTTTGATGCAGATCCAGCACAGATACACGATCCGAACCAGACGCGCCGGAGATCGTGGAAATTCGATGGCGTATGCCCCAGATGGCGTCAAGCCGTGATGTACCGCGATCCAGGAGAGTGGCCCGATTCCGAATAGAAGGACTGCCCTTGTGGAAGCTTTGGCCTTCCACGGTTGTTGCGCAACGTAGTCGATCGCAAGGACGGCACAGATCAACCAGCTTTCGTAACGCGTCCAGCAGGCGCAAGTCAGAAATACGGTCAACAGAATCCAACGCCGGGTTGCATAGCTGTACAGCGCAAAGCACAGGAAGCCGACCATCAGGATTTCTTGGAAGGGAACAACGGAGATCTCGTTCAAGAAGGGACTCGTCGCGAAGAACAGTCCGGCCCACAGTGCCGCGCTTCGATCTACCCATTGCGCGCAGAGTAAGTAAAAGCCGGCTCCTGCGAGTGAGCCGACACCGATCATCAGGATGCGCCAAGCCAGCGGGGACGCTGAGATGCGATGCGTCACGAAGATGAGCAGTTGCAGCATCGGCGGCTGGTGACCCAAAAACAATCGTTCATGATTCCGTAAATGGAACACGGTATCGCCGCCGTAGAGTGCCGGATAACACAGGACCAGTGCGGTTCTTACAATCGCGGCAGCAGCGAAGACGATAGTGGCTGCGATGGCATGAGGATGAGGGTCTGACAGCCAGTTGTCTGCATGGCGGTGACGCGCCGTTTGTGAAGCAAGCACTGCAACCAGAAGTGTAAGTGCCCGAAGACGCTGCAAACACTAGCGTCCAGGGCTTTTTACACTTTGTTTACAGTTCTCAAACCTCTCGCATCCAATTGCTTTTCATACTGAGCCTATGCGATTAGGAGACCCGCGCAAGAAGATTCTGTTTTTCTTTCCTGCGTTCTCGAGTCAGGAAGCGACGGCTCCTCTCGCAATTCTGGCCTTGGCGACTCCACTCGAACGCGCTGGATACACGGTCCGGATTATCGACTCCACCATTACCCGAATTTCCAGCAGCGCGTGTTACAGGAGCTGGAGGATTCGTTGTGCCTTGCGATCTCGCTTGTCACTGGTCCGATGATCCGCGAAACCGCGTTGATGGCGAAAGCAGCCAAAGCGATGTATCCGGAAAAGCCGATCATCCTGGGAGGCTGGCATCCTTCCCTGCTCCCGGATCAGACGCTTGCATTTCCCTACATTGACGCTGTGGTGGTTGGGCAAGGAGAGGATGCGATCGTTGAGATCGTCGAGCACATCGAGGAAGGGCAATCGCTGAAAGGAATTGCAGGAGTCGGCTACAAGGAAGATGGCCGATTGATGTTCAATCCGGCGCGGCCGTTGAAGCCAATTAGCGAGTTGACGCCCAAGGCGTATCATTTGGCCGACTTCGATGCATATGAGCGCACGTGCGGGCGTCGCTGGGCGATGTATGTGACCAGCCTGGCCTGTCCTTTCAATTGTGCGTACTGTACGAACGAAGGATTGTACGGACGCAAGTGGAACGCATTGGCAGCCGACCAGGTGGTCGAAGAAATGACGGACCTGGTGACGCGCTACCGCTTGAGGCTGCTTTGGGTGGTGGACGACAACTTTCTGGTGGACCGCGAGCGTGCGCTCGCGATTGCAGAAGGTCTGGTAAGAACGGGCGCTCAGTTTGATTGGAGCATTCAGGCTTCAACGAACCTGGTGACGCGCTTGCAAGTTGACGAATTGAAACTGCTGCGAAGGGCGGGTCTTTCGCAAATCGCGCATGGCGTCGATTCGGGGTCGCCTGAAGTGCTGCACCTGATGAATAAGGATTTTCAGAAGATCGAGACGGTCTACAAGGCAGCGGACCTTCTGACTGCCGCCGGGATTCGCCCGTCCTTCAACATGATCTTCGGGTTTCCCGGCGAGACAGAAAAACAGCGCCACCAATCGTTGCGCTTGATGATGGACATTTGCCGCCGCTACGAGCATGCAGAATGGTGGACGAACATCTTCACGCCGTATCCCGGAGCGCCCATTATGAAGCGCGCCTTCGAGCTTGGAATTGACGTGCCGAAGTCGTTTGAAGGGTGGGCCGATTTCTTTCCCCGGTACACCGTGCTGCCGTGGCTGAAAGGCAAGCAGCATCAGCGCGTGCAGCGCATGCGCGAGTATCTCCGGATCGCTTTCAACCGCGTGCCCATCGCCGTTTCGAAGAAGCATCCGGTGAACCGCCTGGTGCACAAGACCATCAGCCTTCCAGCACGCTGGCGGCTCGATCACGATTTGTATGCGCTGCCCTTCGAACTGTGGCTGAAAAACAAAGCGAATAAGCTGTTCCCCCCAACCAAGCCGAAAGTGGATGCACAACTTCTGCCGAGCGAGGTGGTTACTTGTTGAGCGAGCAGCGGCGGAAAGTGGTTCTATTCTCGCCGCCGTATCAGGGGAAAGTATTCGGCCCCCCGCTCGGGTTGCTTAGTCTTGCGGCTACGCTACGCGAGCGCGAGTTCGAGCCGGTAATTATCGACGGCGCAGTCGTACCCGATTTCCTGAACGTGATTGCGCGCGAGGTGAAGGATGCATTCTCCTTTGGAGTATCTCTACTCACGGGACCCATGATCCACCACGCGATAGCCGTGAGCCGCCTCGTGCGAGATCTTAGGCCGGATCTTCCGATCGTCTTTGGCGGCTGGCACCCCACGCTTTTGACTGCGCAAACGCTGGAAGAGGAGTTCGTCGATATCGTTGTGCGGCATCAAGGAGAACTGACGTTCTCTGAAATCCTGCAGCGGCAGATGAGCGGGTCAAGTTTGGATTTTGTCGCCGGGTGCTGGTTCAAACGCGATGGCAAAGTGGTTGCCAACCAGGACCGCCCGGCCTCGCCGCTAAGCAGTTTGCCGGCTCCCGCTTACGATCTGGTTGATTTTGAGTTGTATGCAGCCGCCGCGGGCGGGCGCAAACTGCCGTACGCGACGAGTATCGGCTGCCCATATGCGTGCAATTACTGCACCGACATGGTGTTTTACAACCGCCGCTTCAATCCGCTGAAGCTTGGCGATGTCGTGGGCGAGATAGTCGAACTGGTGAAGCGTTTCCAGCTCGATGAAGTGTCGCTGGTGGATTCGAATTTCCTCGTAGACACGCGGCGCGCCATCGCCATGAGCAGAGGATTCATCGACAGTGGTACGAAGTTCCGATGGACGTTTCAAGCATCGACTGATTTGTTGTGCCGGCTCAGTGATGAAGACGTGCAGACGCTGGCTGATAGCGGAGTCAGCCACATCGGCTTCGGAACCGAGTCTGCGTCGCCGGAAATTCTCAAGAAGATGCAGAAAGGTCATCAGGAAATCGGGGACATGTACACAGCGGCGCGGAAGTGTCGCGATGCCGGCATCCGAGTGACATACAACCTAATCTTCGGCTACCCGGGAGAGGAGGAGCGGCACCGCCGAGAGACGCTTCGTGTGATGGGTGAGATCGCACAGCAGTTTGACAACGTCACGTTCTCTCCAAACCTCTTCACTCCGTATCCAGGCATACCGATTTGGCCAGAATTGCGGGACGCCGGCCTGTACGAACCACAGAGGCTTGTTGAATGGGCGTCGATGGGGTTGGGGCAGACCCCCCTTCCCTGGCTGAATGCTGAGGACACGACCACTCTGTCGCGCAGCATGTCGTATTTTTTGCTGGCGAATCACCTGAAGAAAGAAGGCCGGAAGGCGCAGTCGAGCGTGCGACGCGGGTTGCTGCATGTTCTCGAAACGTCGCTACATTGGCGCTTGAAAAACCACGTATTTGCCGTGCCGGTGGAACTGTGGCTCTCCATGGCAAATCAGTGGCTGGTCTTGCGGCGCTCCCTGCTGAACGGCGAGGCGTTGGGACGGCGATTGCGGGAGGTGCAATGAAGCATCCAAGCGTACAGCGCGTCTTGTTGACCCACAGCAACCACATTTTCAACGACGATAAACAGCGGCAGAAGATGGAACCCTATCCGCCGCTGTACACGTTGCTGGTTGCAGCAGTGCTTCGCGAGGCCGGGTTAGCGGTGGAAGTCTGCGATATCACCTTTGACGACCCAAAGCAGAAGATACCCGAAGCGTTGAAACGCTTGGCGCCGTGTCTGGTGCTTGTCTGCGAAGACGATTTCAACTTTCTCACAAAGATGTGTCTGTCGCGAAACCGCGAGCTTGCGTTCTGGATTGCGGCAACGGCTAAGGAGTACGGATGCGCGACGGCCGCGCACGGCTCTGATGCTACGGATCACCTCGGCGAGTATCTGGACGCCGGCTTCGATGCAGTCTTGATCGGAGAAATCGAGGACACGATCCGGGAGTTTGTAGCCCGATCGGAATGGGACGGGATTGCCGGCCTGGCGTATCGGGGCGTCCGCACAGCGGAAGTTCGCCGCACCGTCCCGAGGGCGGTTCGGACGAATCTAGATGATTTGCCATCGCCGGCATGGGACCTGGTTGACATCGCCCAATACCGCGAAGCATGGGTTGCACGGCACGGCTACTTTTCGCTCAATCTCGTCTCTAGCCGCGGCTGCCCGTATGCATGTAACTGGTGCGCGAAGCCGACGTACGGGAATAAGTATCACGTACGCAGGGCCCGCGCAGTGGCCGAAGAGATGAGGTTTGTGAAAGAGATGTATCGGCCGGACCAGATCTGGTTCGCCGATGACATCTTCGCGCTGTCGGCGCGCTGGACCAGAGAATTCGCAGACGCGGTAGCAGAGCTCGACACCGCGCTGCCATTCAAAATGCAATCGCGATGCGATCTGATGACGCGAGAATCCGTTGCCGATTTAAAACGCGCCGGATGCGCGAGTGTCTGGATGGGCGCCGAATCCGGCTCGCAACGCATTTTGGACGCCATGGATAAAGGCGCCACGGTTGCGGACATTCTGGCTGGCAGCGAAACCCTGCGTCGCAATGGAATTGCAGTCGGTTGGTTCCTTCAGTTCGGATATCCGGGTGAGGATTGGGAAGACATCGAGAAGACCATCGAAATGGTGCGCCGCATACGGCCGGATGACATCGGCGTTTCGGTGTCTTACCCTCTGCCGGGAACCAAATTTTTCCAGATCGTCTCGTCGCAGCTAGGCAAAAAGCGGAACTGGTCCGAAAGCGGCGACCTTGCCATGATGTTTCGCGGCTGCTTTTCGACCGAGTTCTATCGCGCATTGGCGCACGCGCTCCACCTCGAAGTGAGAACGCCTGGCGCCATTGATGCAATTCACGCGGCGTGGGCAGCGGTCGACGCGAGAAGATGCCTTGAATCCCTTGTCCAAGAGGCGGCTTCATGAAACTGCTGCTTACCCACGCTTACTTCCTGAGTGAAGACGGCAAGGAGCAGCAAATCATGAAGCCGTATGCTCCGCTTGGGCTGCTGTATCTCTCTTCACATTTGCGGAACAAGGGATTCGACGTTGAGATTTACGATTCGACGTTCGGCTCAAAAAGAGAGTTGCTCGATCGCCTGGAGCGCGAAGAGCCACAGGCGATCGGGGTCTACGTGAATCTGATGACCCGCTTGCACGCGCTCGACGTTATCGGCGCGGCGAAAGCATCCGGCTGGACGGTGATTGCGGGCGGGCCCGAACCAGCGAACTACCCGGAAGAGTATTTGCGCGCTGGGGCGTCAGTCGTGGTGGCCGGAGAAGGAGAGATCGCGCTGGAGCGTCTGCTCACGTGTTCGGGCCCACGCGAGTGGCATGGGATTGGCGGTCTGGCGTTCTTTGCAGAGGACGGGCAATTAATCCGAACTGCCAGTGCTCCGCTGATAAAGGATCTGGATTCTCAACCGTGGCCGGATCGTGAGCGAATCGACGTGCCGCGGTACCTCGCCACCTGGCGCAAATTCCATGGACACGGTTCGGTGTCGTTGATCACGGCCAGAGGATGTCCATACCGCTGCAATTGGTGCAGCCACTCGGTGTACGGAATGACGCACCGGCGGCGCTCGCCCGTAGGCGTTGTGGACGAGATTGAGTGGATATTGAACCGATATCAACCGGAGATGCTCTGGATGGCGGATGACGTTTTCACAATTCACCACGGATGGCTGTTTCAGTTCGCCGGCGAAATGCAACGACGCGGCATTTCGATTCCCTTCGAATGCATTACCCGGGCCGATCGGCTCAGTGAACCGGTGGTGGAAATGTTGGCTCGTCTGCAATGTTTCCGGGTTTGGATTGGTTCGGAGAGCGGATCCCAGCGGATTCTGGACTCGATGCAGCGGGGCGTCACGGTAGAACAGGTGCAGGATTCGGTTCGCCTCTGCAAAGCACATGGAATACAGACGGGCATGTTTCTGATGTGGGGCTACGACGGCGAGGAGATGGACGACATCGAGCAGACAGTGGCGCATGCCAAGGCATGCAAGCCCGACGTGTGTTTCACGACGGTGTCGTACCCGATAAAAGGGACGCCGTATTATGAGCGCGTCGCGTCGCGTCTGGTAAGGCTTGGCGCGTGGAATGAAACGACGGATCGCGATCTGCGAATCCGAGGACGTCACTCGCGCCGGTTTTATCAGTATGCTGACGAACTTTTGAAGAACGAGTTATCGGCCAGTCCAGACCCGCAGCGCGCGACGGCGGCGCGCACGGGAATGGTGAGTAGTTTCCACGAGGTGGAGGCTTAGCTGCGATGGTTAGCGTTTCGGCTTCAGCATTCGATTCGATCGCCCCGGACTATGACCGCTGTTGGACTAATACGCCGTCGGGAACTGCGCAGCGCGGGGCGGTGTGGAGACGAATTGAACAGTATTTCCGCGGACGTGATTGCGTGTTGGATGTGGGGTGCGGGACGGGAACCGATGCGGTTTGGCTGAAGTCGCTCGGCGTGAGGGTTCATGCCGTGGACGGTTCCGCTGCGATGGTGATGCAAGCACGTAAGCGCGGTGTTGATGCGCATCAGATGTCGATCGAGCATCTGGAACATTTGCGAGATTCCTTTGACGGCGCGCTGTCGAATTTCGGGGCGCTCAATTGCGTCCCTTCGTTGGAATCCGCGGCATCGTCCCTGCGCCGCGTGGTGCGCCCAGCGGGGCCCGTGGCGATCTGCATTCTCGGTCGCTGTTGCTTGTGGGAAACAGTGCATTACCTGATGAATGGAAAGGCTCGTAAGGCATTCCGGCGATCGAGCGGACGCGCGAGTTCGTCCATCGGCGTGACGGTGCGTTATCCGTCGCACCGGCAAGTATTGGCGGCGTTTCGTCCAGGTTTCCGATTGCGCGAGTTTGCTGGTATCGGCTTTTGTGTTCCTCCGTCTTACGTGGAAGCTTCGCGTGCGTTGGTGCACGCAGCCGCCTTTGTGGACGAGTGGATTGCAGGTTGGCCCGTGTTGCGGGGCATGGCGGATCACCGGCTGTATATCTTCGAGCGCATATGAACGTATCCACTGAGTCACGAGAACGATTCCTACGCGAGTATGCCTTCATCCGTAAGGCCGAAGGACGCGGATCGAGCGATAGTGAGTACTATCGCGCTCTTCCATTCCGCGATCTCAGCGGACGCAATTCCGCAATGTGGGCCATGCGTGCGAAGACGTACCGGTCCTTTCTCAAATCGGTGCTGATTCGTATGGAATGCGCCGAGCGGCGTGCGCTGGACATCCTCGATTTGGGGGCTGGAAACTGCTGGCTTTCGCACCAGCTTGCCGTGCGAGGGCACCGCCCGGTCGCCGTAGACATTTTCGACGACGCTGACGACGGATTGGGTGCGGCGCGACACTACCCGGTTCAGTTCGACGTTCGGCATGGCGATTTCGATGAGCTGCCTTATCCATCGGAGAGCTTCGATCTAGCGGTGTTTAACGCGTCTCTACATTATTCAACCGGCTATCTGCAAACTTTGACAGAGGTTCGGCGCTGTCTGCGGCCGAGCGGTCTGTTGGTCATTCTCGATTCTCCGATTTACCGCGTTCGGCAACACGGGCTCCGGATGGTTGCTGAAAAGAGGGCTCGCTTTTTGAAGGAATATGGCTTTGCTTCCGACGCGCTGCCCAGTATGGAATTTCTCGATGTGCCGACCTTGCACGAATTGAGCGGCAAGCTGGGCATTGATTGGACGATCTACAAACCGTGGTACGGCTGCCGTTGGCACTTGCGACCGCTCCGCGCTGCCCTATCCGGGAAGCGACCGCCATCGCATTTCTGGATTCTTGCCGGGGCGTTTCAATCCGCATGATTATTCTGCTCCATCCTCGTTCCACGCGGCCGAAAAACCGGCGATTTCCGCTGGCTGTTCTCTCGCTCGCGGCCATTCTTGAAGGCAAGGAAGAGTATGCCATCGTCGATGGCAACGCGGACCCGGATCCTGGCGCAACGCTGGACCAGCTCGTTTCGCACGAGAAAGTGGAAATGCTGGCGGTCTCCGTAATGCCTGGACCCCAGATGGTTGCCGCGATCCCATTGTGCAGAGAGTTTCGGAAGAAGTATCCGTCGATTCCGATTGTCTGGGGTGGGTACTTTGCTTCTCTATATCCGGATGCGGCCCTGAACACGCGCTACGTGGATTTCGTTGTGCGCGGTCAGGGGGAAGAGACCTTTCTGGAACTCCTGAAACAGATTCGAACATCCAGGCGGTATGTCGGCGTAGGGGGGCTGTCGTTCAAGGACGATTTCGGCTTGCATGTCCACAATGCCGAACGACCGCTGCGGTCTCCCAACGACTTTCCATGGCTTCCCTACGACAAGCTGCCGAACGCGGAACGCTACATCGCATCGACATTTCTCGGCAGGCGGACGGTGGTTCATCAGGCCAGCATCGGCTGCCCCTTCCGATGTACCTTTTGCGGCGTTGTTCCGATCTATCAGGGCCGGCAGAAGACGGAAGACCCGCAGCGGACCGCCGCAGTTTTACGCTTTCTAAAAGACAAGTACAACATTGACTCCGTTCAGTTCTATGACAACAACTTCTTCCTGAGCGAAAGTCATACCGTCGAACTCGCGCGCTGCCTCGCGCCGCTGCAATTGAAGTGGTGGTGCGAAGGGCGTGTCGATACAGTTCTGCGATACAGCGACGAGACGCTCGCTGTATTGCGTGAGGCTGGAGCCGCCATGATCTTCTTTGGCGCCGAATCTGGATCCGACTGGGTTCTGGAGCAGATGAACAAGAAGGTCAGCAGCGGCCAAACGCTTCAGCTTGCAGAGAAGATCCGCCGCGCAGGCATCGTTCCGGAGTTCTCTTTCGTGGTGGGCAATCCTGATGATCCGGAGCGCGACACCCGCGAGACGATCCGGTTCATCCGAAAGATCAAGCGCGTGAATCCAGAAGCGGAGATCATTGTCCAGCACTATATTCCGACGCCGCATCCGGATGGGATGTATGGACACGTCGAACGCAAAATCGAGTTCCCACGTACGCCCGAGGAGTGGGCGACGGAACGATGGCTGAACTTCACGACACGGCACGATCCGAATGTCTTGTGGCTGCCACGGCGAATCAAAAACCGGATCGACAATTTCGACCTGGTCATTAACTCGCGCTGGCCAACGATGCAGGATATTCATCTACCGAAGTGGGGCCGCCGGCTGCTGCAGTCACTCAGCAGTTGGCGCTACTCATTCGGTTTTTACAAGTACCCGCTTGAATTACGTTGGGCCCAGCGGGTCGTCTCATTGCGAAAACCGAGACTAGAGAGCTTATGATCGCCGTGTCCGCCAGCGAGGCTTATGACATCTGGGCGGAAACGTACGACACCGAATTAAATCCGGTGCTGGCGTTAGAAACCCGGGAACTGGCTTCGATTCTCGATCGCATACAGGCGAGGAAGGTCCTTGACGTCGGCTGCGGGACGGGGAGATGGCTGGAGCGCTTTGTGGCGCGCGGATGCAACGTCACAGGTGTGGATGCGTCTCCAGCAATGCTGGCACGGGCACAACGGAAACCGGCCGTTGCGACTCATTTGGTTGCAGCGCGGGCCACCGCATTACCGGTTGCCGGGGAAAGCGCAGACTTGTTGTTCTGTTCGATGTCATTGGGGTACTTCGACGAGCTTGAGGCCGTGTTCCGGGAGTTTACCCGCGTGGTGACGAAACATGGATTTGTAGTCATCAGCGACCTGCATCCGGCAGCAATGAAAGCGGGCTGGACACGCTCGTTTCGAGCTGGCGGCATAAAGTACACCATTGCGAATTGGCACCACCCGCTTGCCGCGATTTTTCGCGCAGCCGAGCGGGCGGGATTGGTGTTGGAGAGTTCCTCTGAGTTCCACTTCGGAACGGACGAGTTTCCGATCTTTGCGGCAGCGGGCAAAGCGGGCGCGTTCGAGGACTTGAGGAGCAAACCCGCGATCTTCGCCGGAGTCTGGCGAAGACGATGCTGATCACGGGGGCTCGTGTTGCGATCAACGGATCGGAGACAGTGCAAACGACGTTGACCACCCACCGCGGTCGAGTATCGTTTCACCCGCTCAAAAGAAATTCGACAAACCGCATTCTTTCTTTGGAGGGTCACCTCATTGTTCCGGGGCTCATCAACGCGCATGACCACCTCGAGCTGAATCTGTTTCCCAGATTGGGCCATGGTCCTTATCCAAATGCGGTCGCATGGGCGCGTGACATTTACCATCCGCGAGAGTCTCCCATTCGTGAGCATGTAGCGATTCCTAAAAGCGTACGGCTGCACTGGGGCGCGCTGAAAAACCTGTTGTCCGGAGTAACAACCGTAGCGCATCATAACCCGCCGGATCCACACCTGTTCTCGTCCTCATTTCCGATTCGCGTGGTGCAACGCTATCAGTGGGCGCATTCACTGACCTTTTCTCTCGATTGGAAGGAGCGGCACCAGAACACGCCGGAAGGAGCTCCCTTCTTGATTCACGCCGGCGAAGGCACAGACGAGCAAGCGGAGAAAGAGATCGATCTGCTGTATGAATCGTCGGTCCTTGATGCAAAGACTGTGCTCGTGCACGGTGTTGCGCTGAGGAAGCGCCACCTTGGCTGGCTTCGGCAGGGCGGGACTTCTTTGGTGTGGTGTCCCAGTTCGAATATGTTCACGTTGGGCCACAGTTTGTCTCCGGAAACTCTGAAATCGCGAATTCCCATCGCGCTTGGGAGCGATTCCGGTTTGAGTGCATGCGGCGATCTTTTGGACGAGGCGCGCCTGGCACGAATGTGGGTGAAGGCGCCAGAGATCTATCGAATGATGACGTCGACGGCGGCAAGAATCTTGAAACTGCCTGCCGGGTACGGAGAGATTCGAAACGATGGCCCCGCCGATCTGGCTATCTTCCCAGACACGGGATGCTCACCGGCGGAATGCCTTGTGAGTTCTTTCCCTGAGATGGTCCTGGTGCGCGGAAGGATTGTCCTGGTTTCTGAACGGCTTGCCCAAACGGTACGCGGAATTGTGTTGCCAACCAATCCATTCAGCGTGGCCGGACGCCCGCGATACTTTTCGAGTTCCCCGATTGGTCGAATGGTTGACGTTGCGGTTCGCTACGTAGGAGCAGGCTTTGCGTTGGCCGGCAAGAAGGTCGAGCAATGACGCATCTCATCGAGTCCTTACCGGTGCTCGTGCTGTACCCACACGCGCGGTGTAACTGCCGCTGCGTAATGTGCGACATCTGGAAGGACACGAGCCAGGCCCAGATTTCGACCGAGGATTTGCGAGCGCACCTCGAGGACATCGAACGGCTGCATGTCAGATGGGTGGTGTTTTCCGGGGGAGAGCCGCTGATGCACGCGGATGTGTTCCGATTATCGGACCTGCTCCGTGAGCGCGGAATCCGAGTGACCGTGCTAAGCACCGGACTTTTACTCGCGCGCTACGCCCACGACATCGCGACGAGAACGGATGACCTGATTGTCTCTTTGGATGGGCCTCCGGACGTTCATGATCGCGTGCGACGCGTGCCTGGAGCCGCAGCGCTGTTGCAGCAAGGCATAGAAGCGGTTCTGAAGCAGAATTCAACCTACTCGATCGGTGCGCGTTGCACGGTACAGCGAGCAAATCATGACGCACTCGTTGAAACAGCGCGGTTTGCCTCGCGCTTGGGTTTGCAGTTCCTCTCGTTCCTGGCCGCGGACGTGAGTTCATCGGCATTCCATCGCGAGATAGGGTGGCCAGCCGAGCGGCAGAACACTATCGCGCTGACGGAGCAAGAGACGGATGTGCTCGCGAATCAGTTGGCGACGATCGAGGAGGAATGGCGCGGCACTGGCTTTATTCGCGAATCGCCGGAGAAACTTGATCGCATCGTGCGGCACTTCCGTGCGCACCTGGGATTTTGTGAACCCGTGGCGCCGAGATGCAACGCGCCGTGGGTTTCGGCAGTCGTCGAGAGCGATGGGACAGTGCGTCCCTGCTTTTTCCACAAGCCCATCGGGAGCTTGCGGTCGGGAACTTTGCTGCAGGTGCTGAACGGGTTTGAGGCGCAGATGTTTCGGGCTTCGCTAGACACCCGAACGAATCCGATATGCAGGCGATGCGTCTGTTCCCTGTACGTGGAGCCATGATTGAAGACGGCGGGATTCTCATCAGAAGCGAAGGACCCCGATGGCGACTGCCGTAGCCGTCATCAGGAGCGACGCCGCGAATAAGTAGGGAATCGAAAACTTCTGATGTTCTCTTAGTTCGACCCCTGCCAGTCCGACCACCAGGAAGGTGGCGGGGGTAAGCGGACTGACGGGAAAACCGGTCGTATGCACGCCTAATAACGCGGCTTGTGCAATCTGCGTGGCCGGGATTCCAAGGGCTTTGCCTGCTTCGGTCAATACCGGCAACATGCCGAAGTAGAACGAGTCCGGATCGAACAGCAAACTCAGCGGCATTGAGACGACGCCAAGGATGACCGGGAGATGTCCAGCGAAACTGTGGGGTACGATCGCTACGGCCGCCTTGGCCATCGCGCCAAGCATCCCGGATTCCCGCATGATTCCGGTAAACGCTCCCGCCGCGAGTAGAATTCCCGCCATAAGAAGGGCCGCGCGGGCATGGGCGTCGATCCGCGCTTGCTGCTGTTTCAAGTTTGGATAGTTGATCTGCAGCGCCAGCACGAGTCCAACCATGAAGACCGTAACCGGCTCGAGGTTCGCTCCGATCATCGCCGCAATCATAAGAAGTGTCAGCGCAACGTTGATCTTGAATCGCGCCGGACGCGCGAGATCATTCCGCGCAGCCGCAATTGTAGGGTCCGGAGCGATGAGTGCCTCTTTCGAGCCGCTACCCTTAGGAACTTCCAACCGCTTCCGCTCGCGCACACCGAACACGTACGCAACGGCAAAAACAAACAGCATGCCTATGACTTGTACCGGTATCAAGGGATTGAACAGGGCCGTAGTCGGCACATGGAGCACCGCAGCGGCACGTATGGTCGGGCCCGTCCACGGTAAAAAGTTGACACCCGCCGCCATAGACGCAACGCAAGCCAGAATCCTTCGATCCATGCCAATGCGTTCGTATACCGGCTTCATCACCGGGATCGTGACCAGAAACGTTACGGCGCCCGATCCATCGAGGTGAACCAACAACGCCAGCAAGGCCGTCCCCATCGCGACCCGTGCGGGATCGTTCCCAATGGCCCTAAGAAGCCGGCTGATCAGCGGATCCAACATGCCCGCATCCGTGACGACTCCGAAATACAGAATCGCAAAGATGAACATGCCCGCCACACCGGCCACGCTTTGAATACCGTGAAGCATGAACGCGGCGGTCTTGGTCCCGAAGCCTGTAGCAATCGACGCGATAACTGGAATGGCTATAAGGGCGGACAAAGGGGTCAGCCGTTTGGCCAAAATAGCCGCGAGCAGGAGTGTTACGGTCAGCGCGCCGACAATCGCAAGCATCAATCCTGCTCGTTCTTTAGCGAGCTCGGAAACGATCCGGCAGTTCGAGTTCTAACAGAATCGAGCTTAGGCATTTTCCGTGCGCGTCCAGGGCGAGTGACCGCGTCACGCCTCCATTCAAAGCGTGGTGCAAAACAAAGTTAAAGGCTGCGAGCTTCGGCAACTCGTAACGTACAACGTTCCCCTCGACAACGCCGCGGAAGTGATGTGCGACCACATCCGCTGTAAGGAACTCCGCGAGCAGCGGGTAATCCTCGGAGCGGAACGCAAAGACACCGATGTTTGAAATATTTCCTTTGTCGCCAGCCCGAGCGTGTGCAATCTCTCGTAATTTCATTAGGTCGAAAAAAACTCGATTTCTGTACGCACGAGCTCTCGCGGAATTAACGTCGAAGAGATTGCCACGATGGGGCGCACTGAACGAGTCGCTCCCCCGCCCGCCGCGGGTCCATTCGTATACAGCGACTCGACAGTCGCGGCGATCAGATTCGCATCTTCAAAGCTGGCAGTTCGCCCAGCTACGCGAATGCGAATTTCTGTTGGAATGCGGTCGGGATGGCGGTTCGGAGCCGCCGAGTTCACGCCAATCATGTCAGTCCTCAGTTCATGAATTTCGCAACCGGATTCTCTGAGCTGTAGCTTGACGACTTCAATGGCGAGCTCCGCGCGGCTCAACGCCCCGGCGCCCGCGTATGTAATCTGGCCTTCTCCGATGAACCCGTCCAAATACCCAAGCGACACTTTCAAGGAACTCGGCCTGGCCGATCCGCTCGCGCCAGTGGCGCGGACGCGATTCAGTTCTTTCCCAACCAAGTCGACCTCGGAGAAGTTGGCCGTAACATCAGGCGTAAGATACCGCGCCGGGTCGTGGATCTCATAGAGTAACTGTTCCTTACACGTGGCAACATTGATCACGCCGCCAGTTCCCTCTAATTTATGAAACTCCGCGGCGCCGTTCGCCTCCACGGAAGCATACGGGAATCCGAGATGCGCCAAATCCGGCACTGTTTTGAAGGGAGGATCCGCAAAATACCCGCCGCTCAGTTGCCCCGCACACTCCAGCATGTGCCCCACGAGAATGCCCGAGCCCAAGCGCGCCCAATCGTCGGGCTTCCATCCGAATTTGTATATAAGCGGTCCGAGGAAGAGCGAGGGGTCCGCGATCCGCCCACCCAAGACAACATCTGCGCCTTCGGCTAGGGACTGCACAACCGGCTCAGCGCCGATATAGGCATTTGCTGAAATCAGGCGATCGCGAATCGTCGAAACCGGAGCGCCGGTGTCCAATAGCTCCGCGCCCGCAAAATCTCCGCCGGCAAAAAGATGCAGAACGTCATCGCCTCGAATGGCGGATATCTTCATCCCGCTGAGGCCAAGCCCTGCTGCCACATCGCGCGTCTTTTTGGCGGCAGCTATTGGATTCGCCGCACCCATGTTACTGATCAGCGTCGTAGAGTGGCGGCGGCAGGCAGGCAGAACTTGACGCATCCGGGCTTCGAGCAGCGGATCATACCCGCGGTCCGGGTCGGCGGCCTTTGCTTGCTGCGCCAGTGCAATCGTACGTTCAGCCAGGCACTCGAAGACGATGTAGTCCAGCGAACCACGTTCGATCAGATCGAGCGCAGGTCGAATGCGATCACCGGAGTAGCCAGCGCCTGCTCCTATGCGCACCCTATTCACGTTGTCGCTCTTGAACTGGGGCAGCGTCATCACTTCTGAGAACGTCGCTGTCCTTTGCCTGTTCGAATCAACTTCGCTGCGTCATCCGGCAGAATAAATCCATCTGCAACCGATTTTTCTACTGCTTTCCGAACGCGCTCGACATAGCGATCATGAGTGCCATAGCGTTCTTCGAGCGATGGGCGCGGATCGTGATTCGCCAGTCGTTCCTGCCTGGTCGCTGCAAATGGAATGTAACTGCCAGTCAAAGAGCAAAATTGACCTTTGCTAAAACCCGCGGCCGTAACGTTCCATCCTAAGTATGTGCCTAGCGGGGCTTGTCCTTGTATCGTCTGGATACCGGCATTCTCATTTCCGTCCGCATCGATAGACGGCAGAAACGTTGGCAGCACACCAATGACTTGCGGCGGTTCCTTTGTGATCGCGCCGGACATGTCGTTGCCGTTGAACTGGGGGCCGAAGTCATACACGAGGGTCGGATTCGCAATCCCCTGCGGTGACGGCACATTCGGGATGAATGGGAAGCGCCTTACCAGGTCCTCCTCGCGTAGGAGAGTATGGTCCGCCAATTTCGGATAGACGCTCGGCGGCGGAGCTTCATTCGCAACCACCCAGGTTCGCAATCTGTAAAAGAGCGCCCTTATCACCTGGGGCATTGGATTCGGATTCGGCGGCAGCAGACATGGCTCAGATTCGATGGGATTGCTGGCTGCACTTCGATGCGCGGCCTCTACCGGCTTCCAATGGAAACCACCCGGGCCGCCTCCGTGCTGCGTGCCCGCAATATAGTAACGGCGCACGTTAGCGGGCAATGGTATGTCGGCTTCGCCTGATGTCCCAACGTAATCCGGCGACGCCCGCAAAGCGTAAAACTCTGACGATCCCATCACCTCCATGATCTTCGGGCAGGTTGCTGTTGCACTGCAACGATCCAGAAGCCCGGATGCGCCGCCTCCACGAACCACATTGGGCCAGTGCGCCCACCAAACGGTTCCATCACTGCCGGGTTCATAGAGATTACTCGCGCCTCCGGGGATCGCGAACCGAAGGTTTAGCGGAGTTTGCCGCGCCGCAATGATAGGCATTGCACCGTCCCACACTCTCCGCCCCTGCTCGTCCTGATTGAACCCGAGATTCAAGAACGTCCGGACTAAGTTGCCGGATTGAGAAATACCGACTCCGATCGCATGCGATACCTGCCCCGCGATCGGGTTTGGTGTTCCGCGCTCGTCTGCATTGGCATTCCGGAAAAACGACACGACATCGCGCATCGCGGCGAGCCCAATTCCGAGCACAAGAGGATCGCGAGCCGTATAGCGAAGCTGGTAGAGCAGATCAGGCCGGAATCCATCGCGAACACAGATTTTCGCTGGATCCGATTTGCCGGGAAATGGGGTTTCGGAGCAGTCGGCCCAAGCCCAGTCCGTGCTTGGAATCACGTGTACTCCACCGACTGCGCCATCGACGTTCTCGTACGTCCGCGTTGTCAATTCACTCTGCGCTGTGTCCAAGGTGACGGGTAAGGGTGGCACTCCCGATGTCGCATATCCGGTAGCGGCCCGGATGGGCAATGTGTTCGTTGCCGGGCGCACGTTCGCGAAACGCGCCAGCACTGGGCCGGTTACAGACGATCCATCCGGATTGTGAGCGGCGGGGACTTTAATTGTTTCTCCGGGTGTTCCATAAATACTCTTGCCACCAAATGGAATGTCACCTTGCCAACCCGATTGAAGGAAGAAGTCGCCGAACTCGTAATTCCGAGCCGCTAAGCTGCCGCCACGATTCACAACTTCGTACACCAGCAAGCCGCTTCGCTTCTCGCCCGCTGCCGGTCGATACAGTGTGAAGGTCGCAACATATTCGACGTTCCCTCGCGCATTCCGCGGAGCAAGCTGTATGTCCTGAATGATTGCGTTGTGGGGATCACCCGGATTCAACTCGCCGTACGCTTTCCCGCGCAGCACTTCGTACTTTGCGGAATCAGAAGCATGCTGGACCGGCGTCGGATCAAGCTCGATCCGAACAACCGCGCCGCGCGCGACAAAAGACAGCCCAAGAAAGACAAGACCCGCCAGTCCTGAACACTTCCGTCCCGAAGCTTCGCTCCACACGCGCACAAGGATCATCTTACGAGTTATCGGGACTCCAAGGCGTCTGCCTCGGCACGCAGACTGGCGACCCGATCGTCGGACTCCGGACCGTGGAACCAAAGATGCTGCGCAAACGACCGCAGAAGGCGAGGCGTGCGCAAGCCTAGCTCAAGAACACGCTCAAATGCGAGGGTCTTCTCCGCAATCGGCAGATCGTCTTCTACGTCTTCATCGAGCAACGCAACGATCTCAGCAGGATCATTGCTGTGTCTCAGCGCGGTGGCGAAACGCTGCGAAGCTTCGGTCCACTCCTGCTCCGATGCATTGCCGCTTCGCAGTTCAATCAGGCGCCGGCCAGCGGCAACGACATTTTCTGACTCACTCATCTCTATTCTCAATCCGGCCTATAGTAAGTACCAATGCCGATGCGGTCCGCGGCGAACCGGCTGAACCGATATTCGACGGCTTCGCCGGAAACGACGATAGGACGGGTACCGCTCTTTCCGACTTCTGGCATCCCGCCGGAACCATTGAAGTCGGCCAGAATCGCCAGTTCGATTTCATTCATAGTTCCGAGTTCGGTAATGTTCTTACTCGGCGGCTGACCGCTCTTGTGGTGATTCGGCCTGTAACCATGGCCCGAAGAGAAGACGTATGTAATCCCGCCCATCACCCAGTTCTGCCGAAAGCCATCGCCGCTACCGGACGCCGACGCCGGTGCGTTTGGCAATGAAACAGCCTCCGCTTTGGCTTTTCCGTTGTCCTCTGCCCAATAGATCTTTTCGCCAGGTTTATCACCCGGACGGTACCATTGGTCGTGCTCGTCGCGCGACCATACGAGCCCTTCGCTGTCCTCGTAAGTGAAAACGTTCTTATCGTCGGGGGGCTTTCGCTGTACGACCGCGACCGGCATTCCGAACGCACTCGCAAAACTCAGACGCTGGGCGACGATGAACGGACTTTGGGCAACAGACGCGCTCAGTGAATCGGATGGAGCGCCCATACGCCGCTCGCTGATGTTCGTCGAGGGAACGCGCGTTCCCGTTTGCGCTGGGCTGCGGCTCGAGTTTGGAACTGTCGCCCTCAATCGGTTTGGCCTTCGTATTCCCAACGCGCGTATCGGCTGAGGATGGAGGCGATCTCTCGCCAGTTGGGCGCTACAGCGAGGGCGCAAATGCGGGAGATCTCGGATTGGATTTGCTTGTAATCGAAATGGTCAACCACGATGAGCCCGCGCTCGATTACCGGATTCTCAGGCTTCACATGGTCAGTCAGCCATGCTGGAGTACAAACCACAAAGTCGAAGGTATCAGCCGCTTCGTTCCCTTCGAGTCCGATCATGGCCTGCACGAGAATTCTGAAATTCCGCGGGTCGGATGGCTGGGAGGATGCCAGGTTCGGAAGATCGGGGCTGTGTAGCATCTTCAACTCCGCCCTATGCGTACTGTTATTGGCGCCCATCAATCGAATAGACCGCCAACGCCTGTATCCTCTTCTTCGTCGTCGCCGCCCTCAGGCGTTTTCTTCTCCGGCTCTGGTTTCTTGTCCTTGTAGTCCTTGTGGTAGGTCTCCTTTTTAGCCTTTAAACTTTCCTGATCGAGGTCTGAAATGGTGACGTGAGCGTTGAAGTTATATCCGCCTTCATGGCCCGTTTTGGCCTCATAGTTTGCCTGGACCTGATCTGCCGCCACACCCGATTGTTTCAGCATGGGAGGCCGATATTGTCTCGTTTCCGACGCCATGGAATCCCATGCGGACGCGCCGTAAAATTGCGCATGCGCCCCTTCGCCGACCCAGGTGCTGCCTACCGCGTTCGCTGTTGCCCAAGGCGTCGCGCTATCAATGGTCCCGCTATATGCCCCGCCTTCCGCCAATTTTGCTTGGAGCGTTTCCAGGGACACGACGCGTTGAAGCACTTCGCCACCAGCACCGATGGCAGCGCCGAACGTGGCATCGAGTTGCTTACGCTGGGCCGTGATAAATGGACTGTTCCGAATGAGACCGGCCGTACTTTCCGGGGCCGCTTCCGCTCGGGAAGGTGCAGTTGCCTTAGCAGGCGATGTTGGAGTGGGAGAGACGGTTTGTGCAGGCCTGCGACTCTGGGCACGCGCCATGGAGAATAACCAGCATATAACTATGTCCTCCGGCCCCGGTTTACGGCTGTGCTGGATTCCTGTCCGGCGCTTTCAGGTACGCCGGCCAGAGGTGCGCATCAGGATTCAGCCATTTCAAATGTCGCTTTGCAATTCAGCAGGTTACTCAGCGCGAACGATTAGTCCCGTTGCAGGCCGCAGAAGGTTTATTTCTTCTGAAGCTGGTCTAATTCGGAAAGGAGCTCCTGGCTGTGCGAATCCGGCTTGACGTCAACGTACACTTTCTGAATCGTGCCAGATGGATCAATGACAAATGTATTGCGGTTCGCGAGCGATGTGCCGTTGTAGTCACGCAAAGACCCATACTCTTCTGTGACCTTGTGGGTCGGGTCTGCGAGCAGCTTGAAAGTCAAGCTCTCTTTTGTGCAGAACTGGTGATGCGAATCAACCGTATCCACGCTAACGCCCAGAATCACTGCGTTTCGCTTGTTGAATTCGGCAAGGTCACGCTGGAAGTTATGCGCCTCGATGGTACAGCCGCGTGTCATGTCCTTCGGATAGAAATAAAGCACAACCCACTTCCCGCGATAGTCGTCGAGATTGACAGGCTTTCCTTCCTGCGAGGTCAAGTTGACCTCGGGAGCCTTGGTTCCTTCCGCCGGTACGGCAGCGCCCGAGGCGAGCACCGTTTGCGAAACGGCCAGCGCAGCGACGAACATCAGATTTCTTATCAACTTTCCCTCACGTTTTCGATTTGGATCGCGGGCGTCACGGCCAGCAGACCTGTTTCATCGTACATCTCGCACAGGCGGAGGGACATTGCGGCCGCTGATGAACGCGACTGAAGGCCGATTGCTGCAATCAGGCGGCTTGGGCGGCGTATTCGCGGACGGCGTGCTCGAGATACGGCTTCAGATCGTTGAAGTCGAGGGTCGTATTGCCGGGTAACGGCGCCTGCATGGTTGCTTTTACCGCGGTCTCGAGTTCGAGCGCTTCGGCCTTGGCATTTGCGAGCCGTGTCTTGGCCTGTTCGGCCTCCATTTTGAGCGGTTGCTCGGCCTGTTCCTGTTTTTGCCGTTCGAACCCAATTTCGGCTTTCTTGCGTTCGGATTTGAGCCGCCGCAATTCGTTCAGAGCTTTGTAGAAGGCGCGCTCGTTGGTGGTTTCGTAGCGAATCCACAGGTTCATGTCTTTTGCCATTTGACCCTGCTCAATGCTCGATTCGAGAGCGGCATTCTGAAAACGGCGGGCGCGCTGGGTGAGCCAGTAATGCTCGGCGATCTTGTGAACCAACATCTCTTCGGTCAGAGTGGCGGGCTGGTGCTCGGAGACGAGCCCGGTGAGGAGAGATTCGAAGCCAGATGCGGACTCGTCGGCCCGGACGGAGAACATTCCGCGAAAACCATGGCGGAAATTGTTTTGGGAAGAAACGGCTTTCCCTTCGGACGTGACAGGTCCGGAACTCTTTTGCGCGTTCTCGCGGTTGGCTTTGATTTGTGCTTCGGTCGACATACCCGGCCATACAAGTAGCACGAGCCGACGCGATTTCGGATCGCCGCGATTGGCAGCAAGAGGGACAAATGTTTTAGTCAGAACGAGATAGGAAAATTTGCGTTCCTTGTGACCGGTCCGCCAGGCATGTCAGGCTTTTGCGAAAAACTGTTCGATTTCTTCCAAGGTTTTGCCGCGCGTTTCGGGTAAGAAGAAGCGTGCCGTGATGAAGTAGATCGCGGTGAAGCCGGCGAATACGTAAAACATGAACGAGTATCCGTGGCGGCTGACCACCGGCAGGAAGATCGCGGCGAGGGTGGTCGAGACAAGCTGGTTGATGACCAGCGCGATGCTCATTCCGTTGGAGCGGATGCGCGTAGGCATCAATTCGGAAAGCGCGAGCCATACGCAGACGCCTGGGCCCATGGCGTAGCAGCCGACAAACAGATAGAGCATGCAGGCGACGAGCCAGCCATAGCCCGCGCTGGGGACGGGCGCGATGAAGGCGTGCTGGATTTGGAGGGGCGCCTGACGAGCGGCTGTCAGATCCGCGAACGGGTTCTTGAAGAACGCTTCGACGCCGTTGGCGGGCACCGCGTCCTCGCGATGGATGTCGAGACGGGTACTGGGGTCATCGTCGCTGCGCGCGAAGCTGGTGACTCCCGTGAATGCGCCGTAGGAGTAGATGATGACGAGCGAAGAGTGACGGTTGTCAAAAGCGCTGGAGGAACCGGCGGCGGCGAGGAGTTTAGCCGCTTCGTCCTGGGTAAAGGTGACTGCGAGCGTCTGGTCGGGCGTAATGAGGGATTCAATGCTGGTGCGGCAGTCTACATTCTGCCGTTCGGTGCGCAGGAACAGCGAGCCGACACAGAGCAACGCGATGGTCACGCCAGCGGTTCCGATGGTCAACAGGAACTTGCGGCCGCGGCGGTCGACTAGAACCATACCCACGATGGTCATGAGGAAGTTCACGGCCGTGAAGATGACATAGCCCCAGTGGGCGAGCAGATCCGTGAGGCCGCTTTGCAGCAGGATATTGGTGTTGTAACCGATGATCGAGTTGATTCCCGTGGCGGTGTTGCAGAACAGGATGACGCAGGCGAGCAGGAACGGGATGAGGTATTTGCGCTGGAGCAGCGAATCGGAAGCGGTCGATTTGCCGGTCGGGCTGTGCGATTCGGCCATGGTCTGCTGCATTTCGTCCATCTCAAGAGCGGCGGCTTCGGAGGTACGGGAGCGAAGCAGCGCAGCGCGGGCGGCTTCAGTTTTGCCGCGGCGGAAGAGCCAGCGGGGAGACTCGGCGACAAAGAGGCTGCCGATAACGAACAAGACACCGGGCGGAAGCGACATCCAGAAAATGCGCCGCCAGGCCTGGTTCTTGAACGCGAAGACAGCGGCGGCATCGGACACGCGCGTGACGTCGGCGACACGGTAACTGTAGTAGATGCCGATGAGCGCGGCCAACACGATGCCGAAGGTAAGCAGCCACTGGAACACGCCGGTTCCCTTCCCCCGATCTTTGGCAACGATGCACTCGGCAAGGTACAGAGGAACGACCACGCCGATGACGCCGCCGCTAATACCTTGCAAGAGGCGTCCTAAGAAGAGCGGCCCGTAGCCCTGAGACAACGCGATAACCGGAATGCTGATGACGAAGATCAGACCGCTGAGGGCCATCAGGCGCTTACGGCCCATCCAGTCGGCGAGCAAACCGGCGAAGAGAGTCGAGATGACGCTGCCGAGAAGAACGGCGGCGACAATGACCGAGAGCTGGCCCACAGTGAGGTGGGAGGTCGCCTGGAGATACGGAAGCGCGCCGCCGATGATCCCTACGTCCACACCGTAGAGCAAACCCCCGAGGCCTGCCACGAGGAGCAGGAAGCGGTTGTAGAGGGCGAGGTTGCGGTCCAGGGGCGTCGCGGAGGGCAGGGATTGCGATGGGCTTTGGTTCATGCGACGGTGACCTCGACGCCCTCAGCCTGGATTTTGGCGAGCATTTCCTGGCTGATCCGATCGTCGGTGATGAGGCGGCGGGCTGTTTTCAAGTTTCCAATGACCGAGAGACTGCGGCGGCCCATTTTGCTGGCGTCGGCAATCACGGTGGTCTCATTCGAGATTTGCATCATGACGGTGTTTAACTGAGCCTCGAGCAGATCCGGCGTGGAGAGGTTCAGTTCATTATCCAAACCGTCGATGCCAAGAAAGAAGTGATCGGCGTGCAGGGCGCGCAGGAGTTGTTCGGCCTGGGGTCCGACGAAAGAACCGGAAACGTGACGCATGATGCCGCCGATCATGATGACAGATATTTTGCTGGACGACAAAAATTCCTGCGCGATGTGGAGGGCGTGCGTGATGACGGTGAGCGCGTCGAGGTTTGCGTGACGAATGGCTTTGGCGAGCGCGGCGGAGGTGCTGCCAGAATCGAGGATGAGGGTTTGGTGGGACTTGACGAGACGAGCGGCAGCAGCGGCGATGCGGGTTTTTTGCACCTGATTGCGCGTGTTTTTGATAGTAAGCGGGTAATCGCCAGTGTGCTCTTCGTGAACCATAGCGCCACCATACGAGCGAACGAGGGCGCCTTCCCGGGCCAGTTGGCCGAGGTCGGCGCGCAGCGTGACGGCGGAAACGTTGAAGTGTTTGACCAGGTCCTCGACAGCGGCGCTACCCTGCTT
The DNA here is from genome assembly GCA_963795905.1 of uncultured Acidobacteriaceae bacterium. Lineage (GTDB taxonomy): Bacteria > Acidobacteriota > Terriglobia > Bryobacterales > Bryobacteraceae > Bog-105. Next base: position 56,289 of record CAWCJG010000016.1, read on the forward strand.
TCTGACGAGCTGAAGGATGGCGCGCCTTCGCTCGTCGGCTAGCATTTTCGATTCTTTTCGCCGCATGTTAATGAGTCTAGTCGAGGGTGGGGGCGGGCCGGAGATCGCGGAGGGCGGGCAGACTTTCAACCTGTCCAATGAGGGGAGCGGCGTATTGCCCGTAACCGGGCAGCACACCGGTTCCGTCCGCATCGATCCATTCGGAGGGGAAGGCGCGCTCGAGGAAAGCGACCGCAGGGAGCGGCGCTTGACCGGCAGTGACAGCGTACTCGGAGGTCGTTTTGCGAAGGAGAGTGATCATCGCGCCGGAGCCGCCTGCGATGGCGTAGCGGACCGCTTCGCGGCCACAGAGACGGGCTTCGTTCCAATCGGTTTCGGAGACGTAAGCGGAAGTGGCGCGGCCGAGCAGTCCGGGTTTTTCGCTGCGTGCGCGCAGGTTGAGTTTGCTCGCGATGAGGATGGCGAGGCGATGCGCGAGGTTCTGGGCGAGAGATCCTCGTGAGCCGGAGCGTACGTCGGCTCCGAAAGGTTCGCCGTTTTCATCGAGCTGGCCTTCGCAGACGACGACTACGCAGCGGCGGAGGCGCTGGTAAACGGTCGCCACATCATCGAGGAGTTTCACCAGCGGCAAGCGACGTTCCGGCAGATAGATAAGATGCGGCGCATCGTCAGCGGTGGATTTGGCGAGAGAGGTGGCGGCGGCAAGCCATCCCACATTGCGTCCGAGAACCTCGACGATCTCGACCTGATTGGGTAGCGATTGGTTATCGGCGGCGATGTCGCGGACGGCGTGCACGAAGAAGCGCGCGGTCGATGCGTGACCGGGGGTGTGATCGGTTTCGAGAAGGTCGTTATCGATGGTCTTCGGAATGCCGACAATCTGGATGGGATAGGCTTGGCGCTTCGCTTCCTGTGCAAGCTGCATGGCGGTTCCCATCGAGCCGTTGCCACCGGTATAGAAGAACCAGCGGACGTTGCGGCTACGAAACGTGTGGATGACGCGGCTGAGATCTTCGACAGAGACTTCGTAACGCGACGATCCCAAGGCAGAGGCGGGGGACGCGGCAACGCGGTGGAGTAAGTCGCCGGGCTGAGCGAACAGATCGATGAACTCGCCGTTCAGAATGCCGGGGATACCGAAACGCGCGCCATAGAGAGCGGAGATTTCTTTATGCACGCGAGCCTCTTCGATGGCTCCGAGAAGACTGGCATTTATGACGGGCGTCGGACCGCCGCTGTGGGCAATGACGGCAACAGCGGGGTGCGAGGTGCTCATGAAGAAGGCTCCTCTAATTTTCAAACGCGGCTGTGCCGCCGACCACTTGCACGCTGCGTGCGGCGGCATCGATGCCAGCCTTGGCGCAGATGTCGAGTGATTTCGATTGGAGGAACTCGCGAAGGAAACCGGCGTTGAAGCTGTCGCCGGCTCCGGTGGTGTCGACGACTTCGACCGGTATGGCGGGAACGGTGAACTGCCTTTCGCCTTGCGCCACCAGAGCGCCGCTTGCGCCGCGTTTAATCACGACGATTTGCGCAAGAGAAGACAATGCGCGCGCGGCCGTGGGGACGTCGGAGGCCTTTGTAATCGCGAGCGCTTCGTCCTCGTTCGGCAAGAAGAGATCGGTGTGTTGGAGAACCTGACGCAGGTTTGAATCCCAGCGTTCGACGGGATCGTAGTTGCAATCGAGAGAGGTGGTCAGGCCGAGTGCTTTCGCGCGAGCGAAGAGTTCTGGCGCATCGGCGTGCAGGCGAGATTGCAAGAAGTAGGCTCCGATGTGGAGATGACGGGCGGACTTGAGCAGGGTGTCGGAGAGATCGGCTCGTTCGAGCATGGCGATTGTGCCGGCATAAGTCACGCCAGCGCGTTTACCGTCGCGGCTGTGCCAGATGGTCATGCCCGTTTTTTCGCGGGCGGTCTCTGCGGATACCGGTGACGTCGACGCCACCTGCTGCAAGTTTTTCGGCGACGAATTGGCCGAACGAGTCCTGGCCGAGGACACCCACAAAAGCGACGCGCGCGCCGAGGCGGGAGAGATTGAACGCGGTGATAGCGCTAGAGCCACCTAAGACGAGATTGAGATTAGTGGCAAGCTTTTCGGTTCCCGGCTCCAGCGCGATGACGCCTTCAACGAGCAGGTCGATGTTGGCGTCGCCGGCGACGAGGCAATCAAGCATTCCCGTTCTCGTCGTAGATCACGAACTTTTGCACGACGCGCGTAATGGCTCCGAGGGGGCTCGGGTTGTCGGGGTCGAGACCTTCGCTGAGGCTGAGGTGATACGCAAGTAACTGCGCGAAGGGGATTTCAAAGGGGACGCGGAGTTCGTCAGGCGCGCTCGGGGCATTGGCGGGAATCCATTCGTCGAAGAGCGAGGTGTCGGCGTTATCGGGAGCGACTCCGACGATACGGCCGAGGCGTTTGGTGCGCAGTTCGCGGATGAGGTCCTCTTCGTAGCGCCGGTTTTCAGGGGACGAGGACAGGAAACAGAGCACGAGGGTATCGGGCGTGACGAAGGTCATGGGCCCATGGCGCAGACCGAGGAAGGTTTCCGCGAGAGTGGGGGTGCGTCCGGCGGTCATTTCGAGAATTTTGAGCGAGGCTTCGGAAGCAAGAGCGCGGAGAGGTCCGCTGCCGAGGACGGCAACTCGTTCGGGCTTTTGAGAGGCCCAGCGGGCAGCGGCGGCATCGAGTTCGGGGATGCGTCGCTGGACTGTGTTGCAGATTGCGGGGAGAAGTGATGTCGAGTTCACGCGCGTGCTGCATAGCGAGGCCCGCCAGCACGAGGTTCGAAAACGAACTAGTCATGGCGAGGCCGCGATCATTGGTGCGCGGATCGAGGATGACGGGATAAATACCATCGGTGCGCGCGAGCTGACCATCGGGTTGCAGGTGATGGCGACGTGTGCGACCGCGGGGCAGAGCTTGCGCATCCGTTCAACCACGGCAACGCTTTCAGGACTATCACCGGAGCGGCCGAGCGAAAGGAGCAGTCCGTTCACGGGGAACTCTGGCCAGCGGCAGGCAAGCTGTTCGCGCGTTTCGATAAGCAGGTCGGTGGTGGGAACGGCTCGCGCATTAGGCCATGCCAGGGCAACGGCAGAAGCAGCATACGCGGATGTGCCGGCGCCAGTGACGATGACGGGGCGATTCGGAATATCGTTCACCCAACCGCGGGTGCGGACGATCTCGAGGGTGGTCGGCCATAGAGCGGGCTGCTGAAAGATTTCGCCGTGCGTGAAGGTGGGCGAAGGCAGGGCTACCTCGGTTGGACTAGTGGGTTGGCGAGACATGCATGTTCAACGGAAGAGCGCCGGCTGCGACGAGACGGCGACATCGGACCAAGGAAGTGATAAGCGCAAATGACAGGTTATCGTAAGAAGTCGAAAGCGTCAAGGCTTTCGGGGCTCCTTAAAAGGGAACCGCCGAGCCGCGAATCGCGCTTGACAGTTCGGCGAGCGGTAAGTAAATATAGAGCAAAATTGTGAAAGCACTCGAAAGCATGTTGAAACAGATTGGCCGCTGGACAGCGATCGGCGTGGGCCTGGTAATCACCTGCGGCGCGGCCGCCGGGCAGAGCGCATATGTAAAGACGCAAGGGAACGAATTCCTGATCGGGAACGAGTATTTGCAACGAACGGTGTCGGTCGAGAGTGGGGCGCCGCACACGACAGAGCTCGAGAACAAAATCTCCGGGAGAACATATGCGGTATCCGGAAAGGAGTTCGAGCTGCGGCTTATCTGGGAACGGCTGGGATATGCGTTTGGGACCGAGAATCCGTGGTCTTTGGATGCATCGAGCTTCAAGGTCAGCGGGCAGCGAGTTGAGGATGGCGCCGATGGCGAGAAGCGGCTGGTTTTTCAATTGGTGAACCGCCAATTGTCAAATGGCGATCGCGAACCGGCGCTGGACGTGGAGCTGATTTACGAGATACGGCCGGGCGAAGCGTACACGCGGCAATGGATGCGGTTGAAGACGGAGGGCGCGGGGCAGCTGTTCGTTCATTATGCGGACGTGCAGACGAACGATTGGCACGGGAGTTCGGCGAGGCTGGGTGGATTCGGCCAGCCGATCTATTCAGACGACTTGTTCTGGGGACTCGAGTATCCGTCGGGCATTAACAGGTTTGAGGGCGGCACGGTTTCGCTTGGGTCTTTCGTGGGGCTTGATGGTGCCGGAGAGCGGGTACGAAACGGAAAAGGCGGTGATGGGCGTTAGCGCATCGGGCGAAGTGCGGCAGGCGTTCTTCGCGTACGTGAACGCGATTCGCGCGCAGCGCGTGCGGCCGTACGTGCTGTACAACACGTGGTACGACCTGCAACGCGTGGTGATGAACGGATCCAACACGCGGCAGCGCGCCGAGGACCTGAACGACATCCTGCAGAAGAAGTACAAGATCAAGCTGGACTCCTTCGTACTGGACGACGGATGGGACAACATGCACAAGCTGTGGCGCATCGATGCCACGCGGTTTCCGAACGGGTTTCACGACCTGGCGTCAACGCTGACGCAAATGGGTAGCGGACTGGGCATCTGGTACGGACCAGTGGGCGGGTATGACCAGCGCCCCGTTCGAATTGCTACGGGGCGGAGCGCGGGCATGGAGGTCGAATCACAAGGCGATCTGTTTTGTCTCGCGGGGCGCCACTACAGCGAGTACTTTGAGAACTCCGTGCTGGAGATGCAGAAGACGTACGGGATGAATTTCTTCAAGCTGGACGGCGTGCCGTTCGGATGCAATGAGCCGGACCACGGCCATCCGGTCGGCATTTATTCGCGCGAAGCGGATGAGCGGGTTTTTGTCGATCTGCTGAAGAAATTGCGGCAGCAGAAGCCGGATGTGTTTCTGAACATCACCACCGGCATTTGGCTGAGTCCGTGGTGGCTGCAGTATGCGGATACGGTGTGGATGGGCGGCGAAGATTCCGGGTATCTCAGCAGCTTGCCGACGCTGAGCCCGCGCCAGAGCGCGCTAAGTTATCGCGACTCGGTTCTGTATGACGACTTTGTCCGAAACCAGCTGCAGTTTCCGATTTCGTCGATCATGACGCACGGCATCATTCGCGGCAAATTCAACATGCTGGGCGGCGAGAAAGAATCGATGGCGGATTGGCGAGACGAGTTGGTGCATTACGTCAGCGTCGGGAACATGATGGTGGAGCTGTACATCACGCCCGAGCTGCTGAATGACGCGGAATGGGATGCGCTTGCCGCAACGCTGCACTGGGCGCAGGCGAATGAACATCCGCTGCTGGACAACTCGACGATGATTCTGGGCGATCCGGCGCGGCGAGAGCCATACGGCTTCGTTCACGGGTTCGGAGAAAGCGATAGTGACGCTGCGTAATCCGTTTGCAGAGCCGCGCGCGGTTGCCCTGCGATTGGATGAAGCCGCCGGGTTTGCGGAGACCAAGAAGAGATATCGGGTTGCCACACTGTATCCGTATCGGATGGCAGAAGCGGGCGAGTACGGGTATGGCGACACCATTCACGTGCAACTGCAGGCGTTTGAGGAACGGGTGCTGCAACTGGATACGCAAGCGGATTCGGGATTGCAAGTGTCCGGCGCGCGGTATCGCGTGGAGGCGAACGGGAATGGGGCGGCGACGCTGCATGTGTATGCTCCGGCGGGGGCGCATCGTACAGTGCACGTGATGGGGAACGCGGATGCGAAGCACGATTTCGCGCTGGATTTCGGCAAGCCCGGACAAAGGGAAAGTGCTGTGATGGCCTCGCGGGCAATGGTGGAAGCGCACGCAAGAGAAACGCATGTTGCGGTCACGTTGCAGATTCCGGAAGATTATCCGAAGACGACCATCGCTCTGCTGTTTGAGCCCGAGGACGCGGCAGCGACGATTGAGGCGAAGGCGACAGATAACGGAGTAGCGGCGCCGCTTGCGACAGAGAATGGCAAGGGCGTGTGGCAGTGGTTCTCAGTCGGATTGACGCCAGGAACACACAAGCTGGAATTTACGTTGCAGTTGCCGGCTTCATTGACGAAGGGTGGCAAGTTGTCGGGTTGGGCGATTGCCGAGAGGAAGCTGGCGGAGCAGACGGTTTCGATTCAATGGAGCGGCGAGGGAGTGACGACAGCCGAGCGCGCGGAGTTGCCGGTGGATAACGCGATCGAGAAGACGACGATGCGTTTGGTGGAGGAGACGATTCGGTAGCGAGGCAGTTAGCTACACCAGAGGAGTGCGGCGGTGAGGAGCGATTCGGCGGTCTTAAGGACGGAGTCGATTTCGGCGTATTCGTCGGGATTGTGAGCGCCGCCCCCAGCGGGTCCAAAGAGTAATGTGGGAATGCCGAACTCGCGATGCAGCAGGAAAGCGTCGCAGGGATACGGCGCGGCGGAGATGCGGGGCTGGGCGATCGCAGACATGCTCGACCGAGGAGGCGAGGCATTGCGTCCAGGGATGCGATTCTTCCACTTCGTGTCCGAGCAGGGGCGGATCGTAGAGCGGTTTCCAGGCGATCGGATATTGGCGGAAGAAGGGATCGTTCGCGGCGAACTCGTCGAGCGATGCCCGAATGGATGCGAGCACTTGGGGCACATCTTCGTCGGGCAAGAACTGAAAGTAGACGCGGACGGTCGCCTGGAGCGGCACGCTGAGCGGGATGTCGCGATCGAGACGGTTGGCTTCGATTGCAAGAACCTGAACGGGTGCGGGATCGGCGACTGCAAGATACGCTCCGGTCGCTTCCAGTTGAGCGCGCTGCTTTGTCCAGGTTTCGATCCATTGCAAAAGGCGCGCGAGTGGAAGCGCCGGGCTGACGACTGCTTGTTCGGAAAAATAGGCGGCAGGGATCGCCCGCCCGTATTTCGAGATCGACGACAAAGCCGCCTCGCGTAGCGCGGAGGATGTCGAGCTGCGTGCCTTCGGAGATAACCGCTGCATCGGCGCGATCTCCGCGCAAGCAGGGCGGCGAGCGTGCCCCCTCCCCCGCCCCATTCTTCATCAACGACGGATTGCAGTTTGACGTCGCCCGCGAGAGGAACATTGCCTTTGCGCAATGCAGCGAGGACGGCGGCTTGTGCGGCGACTCCGGATTTCATATCGAAGCTACCGAGTCCATGGAGGCGCCCGTTTTGAATTTCGCCGGACCAGGGATCGCGGGTCCAGGCGGAGACGGGTTCCAGGAGGAACGGTATCCATGTGGCCGTTCAGCAGGAGACTTTTGCCGCGGCCTGAGCCTGTTACGCACGCAGAAAGGTTCCGGCGGCCTGTGTAGTCGCGATCGGGACGATTGTATCTGTGGGCAGCTTGCGCCGGGATGTCGAGCGAATAGAGTTCGGTTGAAACGTTGTGGACTCGCAGGAAGTTTTGGAGAACTTGTTGCGCGGGCGTTTCCGTTCCGTGGGGAGGAACGTTGACGGAATTGGTTGCAACCAGAGCCGCTGCGAGACGAAGAGTGTCTTCGCGCAGCGGCTCGAGCAAACGTTTGGCGCCGGCGGCTGCGGTGGCCGCTTCGTCGAAAGTCATGCCTGCCCTAATAGTAGAGCTTGAGGCCAAATTGAATCAGGCGTGGATCGCGTGCGGCGGTCACGTAGCCGAATGTAGGAGTGCCGAGGACGGTCGAGTTGTTCGAATTCTGCGGACCGGGCGCGGCGAAGAGGAAGTTCGCGTGGTTGGCGATGTTGAAAGCTTCGGCGCGGAATTCGAGCTGGCGCTTTTCGCCGATCGGGAAAGTTTTGATGAGCGAGAGATCCCAGTTGGCGAGGCCGGGTCCGCGAAGGGTGTTGATTCCGACGTTGCCGAAGGAGCCGAGCGGCGGATCGGTGAAGGCGCAGGTATTGAAGAACGTGCCGGGTACGCAGGGCGTGCCGGTGGCGCTTTGACCAGCGACGGCGTCCGGGCGCTGCTGACCATCGGAGTTGGCGAAATTGCCGTTGCCGTCTGTGACGGTAAACCAGGTTCCGGACGAGAGAGTCGTGACGCCTTCGAGTTCCCAATGGCCGATTACGTAATCGACTGCATGGCTGACATTCGAGCCGAGCGCTTTGCCTGTGCCGAAAGGAAGCTCCCAGGAATAGCTGGCCGTGAGACGATGGCGCACGTCGAAATCGAGATTGCCGTGCTCCCATTCCGGGTGATCGGTCCAGCGGAAGGCGTCATTGTTCTGCGCGCCGAGGTTCGCGTTCGAGGCATCGCCGAGAGCGTGGCTGAACGTGTAGTTGACGAGGAACGACAAGCCATTGCCGAAGCGATGTTGCAGTCGGGTTTGTAGCGCATCGTATTCGGAGTTACCCGCGGAGTTGAGGTAGCCGATGCTGCTGTCGATGTACGGGAAGGGACGACGGGGAGCGCTGGGGGCGGAGGGATCCGCGGTGGGGCTCGCCTGATTCGAGTTCAGATACGTGTAGAGCTTGGTGCCCTTCGAGCCGACATAGGCAACTTCGAACAGGCTGTTCGCGCCGAGTTGATATTGCAGGGTGGCGTGCCATTGCATGGTGTACGGCGTTCGGATGTGCGGATCGATAGAGAACAGATTCGGCGTGTTGGGATCGATGAGTGCGTTCGCGGGAAAACCTTGCGAGAGAACGGACAGGCCGCCGACGGAGCAGTTCTGGGCGGCAGTGTACGAAGGCAGGCTGCAGGGTGCGACGAAGCTTTCACTGACGAAGAAAGGCGGGTTGAAACCGGGGCTCGGGTTGCTGTAGGGGCCGCTTTCTTCGCCGTTGTAAAACATGCCGAAGGCGCTGCGAAAGACCAGGCGCGAAGTGGCCTGATAGGCGAGTCCGAGACGGGGCGCGAAGTTGTTCCAATCGGCATCGACTAACGCGTTCGATGGCGTGGTGATTGACGGGAAGAAGGCTTGCCAGCGTGGGAGTGAGGCTGGCGTTTTCGTCCGCCGGGATGTCGAGTTGGCCGGTATCCGGATTGAAATTCGCCTGCGCATTGAAGCGCTCATAAACGGGCGAGAAGAATTCGAAACGGATGCCGTAGTTGAGAGTGAATTTTCGCGTGACTCGCCAGTCATCCTGAGCGAAGACTCCGAAGTTGTGGCGGAGGTAATCGACGTTGTTGAGGTTGTTGATGTTGCCGCCGTCGGGCTGGCCGGTGAGCATAGCGGCGAATCCACTGCCGCCCGAGCCGGGAGCGCCCGCGTTGTCCGTGAACTGCGGGCCGAAGGACATCGCTGCCGCGCGGATCGGCGGGTTGATAGATGGTGAACTCTTCGGGCCGGAATTCGCCGCCGAATTTGAAGGTGTGATTGCCGCGAATGAGGGTCAGGGTATCGGAGACGGTATAGGTGTTCTGGATTTCATTTGAAGGCAGATAGGTCGGGCTGCCCAAAGTGGACATGTCGGAGAACGTGAGTTGGGGCAGACCGCCGTTGTCGGTACCGGTAGTGAAGGGAACGCCGGGGAAACCGATGTTGCCGGAGACGTTCTGGTTGTAGTTGAACTGGAAGCGGCTGGAGTGCAGACGGTTGTAGCCAAGGCGCAGTTCGTTGACAAGCGTCGGCGAGAAGACATGTGTTTCGCTGACGGCGACGCTGTAGCCGTTGTTCTGCTCGAATGCCGCTGAAGAAGCCGCCGCCATCGGCGATGCCGGCGAAGGGCGACGGGATGGTCGCGGGCTCCTGACTGATGCTGAAGCGGTAGAAAGCGGTGTCCTTTTCAGAGAAGTTCTGATCGACGCGCACATCGCCTTGATTCCGGTTGCGGATGAGGATCGGGTTTGAGACGTAGTTGTAGCCGAGGCCGTTCGCGTTGGGAGCCGGATAAAGCTGCGCGAGTTTCAACCCGAGGGGATCGACTTTCGAGGCCGGAATTACGTTTGAAGGAGTTCCATCCGAGTTGTAGCCGAAGGGCACGCCGCAAAAACCAGTTGGGCTGGCGGCGCTGGCCTGCGTCAGTGTGGTATCGAAGAGCTCACCCGAATAGGTCATCTGGCCGTTGCAATCGTTGACTCCCGTAGGAGAAGTCAGATCGAGTTGGCTGGAGAAGTCGCCGGCGCGCTGGGCAGCCGTCGGGACGAGCGAGGTATCGGTCTGGCCCTGGCGAACGCGCAGACCTTCGTAGTCGGCAAAGAAGAAGAGTTTGTCGCGGACGATGGGGCCGCCGAGCGTGGCTCCGAACTGGTTCTGATGATAGGCCGGGATGCTGGGATCGAAGTAGTTACGAGCGTCGAGGTGCTGGTTGCGCAGGAATTCGTACAGAACACCGTGGAATTCATTGGTACCGCTCTTGAGCGTGGCGTTGACGATGGCTCCGGTAGCGCGGCCGAATTCGGCATTGTAGGAATCCGTTTCGACCTTGAATTCCTGGAGCGCATCGACGGAGGGCATGACGACGTAGTTGGTCTCGTTCAGCAGGTCGGGCAGATTGGAGTTGTTGTCGATACCGTCGAGCAGGAAGTTGTTCTCCAGGGAGCGCGCACCGTTGGCGCTGAAACCGAAGCCGCTTTCATCGCGAGCTCCGGGTTCGCTGACGGTAACGCCGGCGGTGAGCTGCGCGAGTTGCACGGGATTGCGTCCGTTCAGCGGGAGACCAGCCATGGTGGCGCTGTCGATCACCTGACCGCGTTCGGAGGTCTCGTTTTCGAGCAGGGGCGCTGCTTCGGTGACGGTGGTCGTTTCGGTGACGTGACCCACTTCGAGCTTGACGTCAACGCGCTGGCGCTGCTGGACGTCGAGTGTAATTGAGTTCACGACGGCGGTTCTAAACCCGTTGGCAGTGATGGCGATCTTATACGTGCCGATGCGGACGGGGCTGATGGTCCACTCACCGGTCTGGTTGCTGACGGCTTTGTAGGTGAAGGCGGTCTCGATGTTTTCGGCGGTGATTTGAGCGCGCGGGACCGAAGCACCGGTGCTATCGAGCACCTGGCCGACCAGGGAAGCGGCATCTTTCTGCGCGAGCAGGGCGCAGGCAGAGAGGGCGAGCAGAGATGAGAAGCGGATCAAAATGCGTAGCACGTGCAAATGTTTGGCTCTGCAAAGACCGACCAGTGAGGCTACGCTAACTCTTTCGAGTGCTGTCGATCTTTGTCGAGTTCTCCTTTTCGGAAAGTGTAAAGGCTAACGACGCTGCCTGTCAAGGCGTCTTACGGGCCGCCTCTTCGGGAAGCGGAAGGGGCGCGGGGCTCGTCAGCGAAAGCTTTTGTGTTATAAAGCTTTCGAGTTCTTTGCTTTCTTTCGAAGTGAAGTTCGGAGGCGCGAATGAGTGATGTTGTGTCCTCGCTACGAATGGAGCGAGGCGCCCAGAGTTCCGCAGTACCGGCCTGGCCGGCGGCGGTTGCACCGAGAAATGTCGCCATCGACGCGTTTCGCGGGTTGGTGATGGTCCTGATGATGGCGGAGGTGCTGCGGTTTGCCGAGGTAGCGAAGGCATTTCCCGGCAATGTGTTCTGGTCCGTGCTGGCGTTCAACCAGACGCATGTGGAGTGGGCGGGCTGTTCGCTGCATGACATGATTCAGCCGTCGTTCTCGTTTCTGGTCGGGTTTTCGCTGCCGTATTCGATTGCAAGCCGCATACGAAAGGGCGCTACGTTCCAGCAAATGCTGGGGCATGCGATCTGGCGATCTTTTCTGTTGGTTGCTTTGGGGATTTTCTTGCGCTCGACGGAAGGGCCGCGGACCTACTTCACGTTTGAAGACACGCTGACACAAATCGGGTTGGGGTATATGTTTCTGTTTCTGCTGGGATTTCGTTCAGCGCGCTGGCAGTGGGGTGTGTTTGCGGGGCTGCTTTTCGGGTACTGGCTGGCGTGGGCGCTCTATCCGGCTCCGGGGCCAAACTTCGATTGGAGCGCGGTGGGCGTGCCCGGGAACTGGCACCACAACTTCACGGGATTTGCGAGTCACTGGAATAAGAACAGCAATCTAGGCGTGGCGTTCGATCAATGGTTTCTGAACCTGTTTCCGCGGACGGCCCCGTTTGTGGCGAATGGCGGCGGGTATCTGACGCTGAGCTTTATTCCGACGCTCGGGACGATGATTCTGGGACTGATTGGCGGGAGATGGATTCGGGCCGCTGCACCGTCATTCCCGATGAAGCGTGTATTGACGGCGGCGGCGATTGGGATCGCGAGCGGCGTGCTGCTGCATTTTCTCGGCATTTGCCCGATCGTGAAGCGAATCTGGACGCCGAGTTGGACGCTATTCAGCGGAGGCGTGTGCTTCCTGTTTCTGGCCGCGTTCAGTTGGGTGATCGAGTGCAAAGGCTACAAGAAGTGGGCGTTTCCGCTGGTGGTGGTCGGAACGAACTCAATTGCGGCGTACCTGATTGCGCACTTGTGCGAGAACTTTCTGTTGAGCAGTTTCCGGATTCATCTGGGGGACAGGCCCTTTCTGATTTTCGGCCAGGCATTGCAGCCTTTGATGACCGGCGTGGCGCTGCTTTTGAGTTACTGGGCCATCCTGTTCTGGATGTACAGGCGCAAGGTCTTTTTGAAGATCTGATTGCGGCGGGTTCGTGGAGACAAGGAGATGAGATCTCGGCGGGCGCTGGTATTGGCGGCGATGCTTTTGGGAGTTAGTATTCCGGCATTCATGCAGGAGGCCGGGCCCGAGCATTTACTCCTGAAGGACTATCATCCGCGTCCGATATACAAAGTCCCGGTAACACAGGTCGCGAAGGCGAAGTTCGGAGTAATCGACATGCACTCGCACGCGTATGCGAAGACGTCCGAGCAGATACGCGAATGGGTGGCGACCATGGCCGCGGTGGGTGTAGACAGAACTGTCATTCTCACCGGCGTAACGGGCAGCGAGTTTGAAGAGCTGCGGAGCCGATATGGCGCATATCCCGAGCGTTTCGAACTGTGGTGCGGATTGGACTTCAGCGAATATCCGAAACCCGGTTTCGAGCGAACGGCGATTCGAGCCATGCAGCGCTGCCAGACGGAGGGCGCGAAGGGCATCGGCGAGTTGTCGGATAAAGGGGAAGGGTTCCGATTCGGGAACTCGTTTGCGCACGGGTTGCACGCAAACGATCCGAGGATGGATGCGATCTGGGAGAAAGCGGCTGAACTCGGCATGCCGGTGAGTATTCATGTGGCAGAGCCGCAGTGGATGTACGAACCGATGGACGCGCAGAACGACGGGTTGATGAACGCGTACACGTGGCGGCGCGATAACAAGGGCCCGCTGCCGAATCACACGGAACTGATGCGGATGCTGGAAGAGGCGGCCCGCAAGCATCCGAGGACCACCTTCATTGCATGCCACTTCGCGAATCTCGAGAGCAATCTGGATGAGCTTGGGCGGCTGCTTGATCGCTATCCGAATCTGTATGCGGATATCGCGGCGCGTTATGGGGAGACGGCTCCGATTCCGCGTTATATGGCTGTGTTCTACAAGCGTTATGCGACGCGGCTGGTGTATGGCACGGATATGGGGTTTGACAAGCAGATGTACCGCGATACATTCCGCATACTCGAGACGCTGGATGAGCACTTTTATGTCGCCGAGTACGGATATCACTGGGCGCTGAGTGGCTTTGGGCTGCCCGATGAGGTGCTGAAGCGGGTCTATCGGGAAAATGCGCTGGACTTGGTGCGCGAGGCCACACAGCATGCTAAAACGGAAGACCGCAAACCCGGACGGTCTACTTCAGCAGGCTCCTGAATGAAAACAGTCGAAAGCAATCGAAAGATTATGTTGATTCGGGTGGTGCTGGCGGCTATCGGGGTCGTCGTGGGAGCGGCGGCGCAGACGGTTTCCATCTCGGCGGAGAACATCACGCTCGAGTTTGATGGATCGATGCGCAGCCGGGTAGTAGCGGACTTCGGCGCCGGCAGGATTGCGCTGGATGAGATGGACGCGAGCGAGGTGCTGCTGGCGGGCGGGAAAGAAGTGAGCCTGTTTTCTTTGCGCGATCACGAAGTAGTTGACGCGGAAGGCACTCTGGGCAAAGCCCGTCGGCTGATTCTGAAGGGGACGGCGGGAGTGATCGAAAAAACAGAAACGGTGGATGCCTATCGCGAGTATCCGGGCATGTTGTTTCTGAACATCGAATACCGGAATACGGGCAGCTCACCTGTGAACGTCAGCGGCTGGATCAATGCGCGGCATACGATGCTGGCCAGTCTTAAGCAGAGTTCGCCCGCATTCTGGTCATTGCAGAACGGGTCGTATGAGCGGCGGCCGGACTGGGTCGTTCCGTTGAAAGCGCCGTTTCATCAGAAGAACTATCTGGGCATGAACGCGAGCGATTATGGCGGCGGCACTCCGGTATTGGATGTTTGGCGCCCGGATGTAGGGCTGGGCTTCGGACATGACGAACTATCGCCGAAACTGGTTTCGTTTCCTGTGGATATGACGCGCGATGACAGAGTCACGGTCGCGATGGAGTACATGCATGCTCAAGTCTTGCGGCCGGGAGAAAGCCTGAAGACCTTCGAGACGTTTCTGCACGTCCATCAGAGAGATTATTTCCAGACGCTGGTAGATTTCCGGCGCGTGATGATTGCACGCGGCGTACGTTTCCCCACCGCGCCCGCGCATGGATTTGAGCCGATATGGTGCGCGTGGGGGTTTGGGCGGAATTTTCAGCCGGAACAAATCGTGAATGCGCTCCCTGAGGCGAAGAAGCTCGGCTTCAAGTGGGTGACGATGGACGACGGATGGCAAACGGCGGAGGGCGACTGGCGGCCGGATCCGAAGAAGTTTCCGCGCGGGGATGCGGACGTACGGGCGTTGGTGGACAAGATTCACTCCGAAGGGTTTAGCGCGCAATTGTGGTGGGCGCCGATGTCGGTGAGCCCTAAGAGCGACTTGTATCGGGAGCATCCCGACTGGATGCTGCTTGACCCGTCCGGCTCTCGCAGAAAGATCAGTTGGTGGAATTCGTATTATCTTTGCCCGGCTTATCCGCCCGTTGTGAAGCTGCATCAGGAGATTGCGCGGAAGGCGATTCGCGACTGGGGTTTCGATGGGTTGAAGATCGATGGACAGTTCCTAAACGCTGTGCCGCCGTGTACGAATCCGGCGCACCATCACGCGCGTCCGGAGGATTCGGTCGAAGCTGTGCCGTATTTCTTCAAGGCCATAGCAGACGCAGTGCGAGAAGTAAAACCGGGTGCGTTGATTGAATTGTGTCCGTGCGGGACGGCGTACTCGTTCTATTCGATGCCGTACTACAACATGTCGGTCGCATCCGATCCCGAGAGCTCTTTCCAGGTCCGATCGAAGGGCAAAACGTTAAAGGCGTTAATGGGCGATGGTCTTCCTTATTTTGGGGACCACGTGGAGTTGTCCGACGGCGGAACGGATTTTGCGTCGACGGTGGGAGTGGGCGGGGTGATTGGGACGGAGTTCCGGTGGCCGCCAAATGATGAGAAGGCAAGCGCTCCGTCGGATACGGATGCGGCGAAGCTTCGGCTCACTCCCGAGAAAGAGAAGATTTGGGCGAAGTGGGTGCAGATCTACGACGGCGAGATGCTTTCGAAAGGTACGTATCGAGGCGATCTGTATGATATCGGCTTCGATAAGCCAGAGACGCATGCAATTCAGAAACGGGGCGACATGTATTATGCGTTTTACGCTCCGCATTGGACGGGGGCGGTGGAGTTACGGGGGCTTTCGGCGAGGACGTACCGGATTATCGACTATGAGCATCAGCGAGAGTTGGGGACGGTGCGCGGTCCGGCGGCGCGGCTGCCTGTGAGCTTTGAGAAACATTTGCTGATTAAGGCGGAGCCAGTCAGATGAAAAAATCGATCGGCGATAACCTCTTTCCGAAGAATATGACGTTTGAGCAGGGATTGCGGCTGCTCAAGAGCGCGGGATACGAGGGCGTCGAGCTTTGGCTGGGCGATCGACCGTGGTTTCAGATGGAGACCAGCGATGCCGATTTGCGGCGCTTGCGCGACCAGATCTTTGGCGAGGGATTGCAGGTTTCGAACATCTCGAATGCCCTCGACTGGCGTGACAACGTTTCGTCGCGAGAACCGGCGAAGCGTCAGCGAGCCTTCGATCATATCCGGCGGCAGATAGCGACAGCAAAGATTTTTGAATGTGACGCGATCCTTGTCGTGGCGGGAATCGTCACGAGCGATACGCCTTACAACGAAGTGTATAAGCGCACGGTGGATGCTTTGCAACAACTGGGCGAGGATGCGGCGAAGGCAAAGGTGAGGATCGGGGCCGAGAATTGCTGCTCGGAGCAGAAGTTCCTACTGAGTGCGCGCGAGTTCCAGCTCTTTCTCGCCGATGTGGCGAGTCCGTCGGTTGGGATTCATCTGGATGTGGGCAATATTCATGACACGGGATTCGCGGAACAGTGGGTCGAGATGATGGGCCCGCACATTACGCGCGTGCACATGAAGGATGTGTATAAACATCGCGGTCGCTGCGGGGAGCAGAGCGTGTACACGAACATTTTTCTAGGTGACAACGACTGGCGCGCGATTCGCGATGCGATGACGAAGGTAGGGTATGACGGCTGGCTGGTAGCGGAAATGGAAGCGCCTTACCGATATGCGCCGGATCAGCAATTTTATGACACGGCGGCTGCGATGAAACGGTTCATCTCGGGCAATCTGTAAACGGAAAAGTGCGATGTACACGCGACGGGAGGTTCTGGCAGAGGCGTTGGTGGCGCCACTGTTGTTTGCTGGCGATCAGCCGGCGCGAAGGAATGGCATAGAGATTGTGCGTGAGGACAGCGTGTTGTCGCGGGAATCGGCCAAGGGCTTCGCACGTGTGAGGGGTTGCACCGGAGAGTACGTTGTTGTCTGCGGCGCTGGAGACAAGGCGCTCAGCATGGCGCCATTGCTGAAGAACCGAGCGGCTCGGGGCGCGTGGATCGTTTGGGAGAGCGCGGCCCATGGCATTTCCCCGCGGCAATTCGAAGGCATCAAGCGCGTGATGCAGGATGAATTCGGGATTGGTGTCGGCTTCGCGTTTCGGCCTTGTGATCTGTACGTGGAGTATGCGCTTCCAGAAAGAGTGCTGACGAGAAGTTTTCTCGAGATTTTTCCTGTATCCGGCAATGCAGAGGGCACGATCGCGCGCGTGGACGGTATCCCGGTTGCGGTGCGGCATCGTATTGGACGGGGCGGAATTGTGTTTCTGGGAGCGATGCTCGGACCGAATTTGTACGCGGACGAAATGCAAGCGTGGCGGATTGCGCAGAAACTGGTCGCGGCTAGCGATTAGAGGTCAGCTTTCGCGTTAAGAGATCTGATGCGTGACTATGAGACCCTGAGCGCCACGATCGGGTCAACGCGAAGGGCGCGCCAGGCGGGGACGATGGCGGCCGCTAACGTGACTATCAGAATGAACAGGGCGGCGGCCGCGTAAACTAAGGGGTCAGACGGACTGACCGCGACCAGCATCGTGGATGCGAGCCGCGCTACTGAGGCCGCGACGAAGCACCCCAACAGGAGACCTGGCACGGCGAACATCATGCCCTGACGCAGGACCAGGCCCATGATGTTGTCCCGTCGCGCGCCGAGCGCCACACGGATCCCGATTTCACCGGTGCGCTGCGCTACTGAGTAGGCCATCACGCTATACAAGCCGATTGCCGCGAGCAGCAGTCCTAAGCTGCTCAATACGGCCAGAAGACTCGCCGCGATTTTGGCGCCGAACATGGATCCGGCGATGTATTCGGTCATGGGTCCGGCATCGAAGATCGTCAGCGCCGGATCGATCGCCGCTGTTTCCCGACGTACGGCAGAGACCACCTCAGCTAGTGAGCCCGTTGCGCGCACTTCGAAGGTCAAGCCGTATTCAGGCCGGAAGATTTGGCGAATCGGAGCGTAGAAATAGGGCTGCGGGGCTTCCGTTGCCTCGTGGTATTTGCTTTGGGCCGCGACACCGATAATGGTGAACGATTGGCCCCATCCGCGAATTTTCCGGCCAAGCGGGTTCTGGTTTCGGAAGAAGCGGCGGAGAAACTCCTGATTGACGATCGCCACTTTTTCGGATTTCGCGTCGTCGCGCAGGTCGAAGTCGCGGCCGTCCAGCAGCGGGATCTTCATCGATTTGAAGAAGCCAGGCGAAACCAGATCGCGATAGATCTTCATGTTCTCGTCGCGGCGAGGGACGTAACCTTGTACGTCGAGGCCCTCCCAGTTTCCTCCCTGAAAACCCAAGGGCGGCGAATCGTCGTAGCTGACGGCAGTAACTCCGGGCTGCCGCTCCAAGCGATCACGCAGACGGCGGCAGAAACTGTCGGTCTGCCGGGCATTGTAACCGGCGCTCGAGAAATCGAAGTGGGCGACCGCCATGCCCTCCGGAACGAAACCGGGATGGATCGCGCGGGCGCTTTCAAAGCTCTTTAGGAACAGACCTGCGCCGACCAAAGCCACTGCCGCGAGGGCCACTTCGGACGTCACCAGCAGACCGCGCAACCGATGAGAGTGCGCGCTCCGGGAAGCGGCGCCGCGTCCGCCGTTCTGGGCCATTTCGGTGACATTGCCGCGCATTGCTTGCAGCAGCGGAGCGAAGCCTGAAAGCGCCACGACGACAATCGCCAGCGCGGCGGTGAAGGCGAAGATTTCGAGATCGATGGGCGGCGCGATCATCGCGGGCCTGGCAAGCGCGGGGAGGAACCACCGCAATGCCCCGCCGAGCCAACTGGCGAGCATCAAACCGCAGACCGAGCCGAACACCGCGATCAGCAGGATCTCAATCAGAAGCGTTTTGAAGATGTGGATTGCTCCTGCGCCGAGCGCCAGGCGGATGCTCAGTTCCTTTTGACGGGTGGTGGCGCGAGCGAGTATGAGGTTCGCGAGGTTCGCGCAGACGATCAGCAATACCAAGCCGCTTGCTCCCATGAGGATGGCAATAGGCGTAAGCAAGGAGTCCTGCGTGCCGTAGTGGGACTTCCATACGGGCAAGACGGTAGCGGCGACTCCCTGATTGGTGTCCGCATCGGCAATGGCCATGCGATTCGCCAGGCCCTGCACTTCGGACCGAGCTTGCGCAATAGATGCGCCGCGCACAAGGCGACCGTAGAGGACGAAATTGCGGGTGTTCCGGTCGTTCAGCATCCAGGTACCGGTATGGGTGAGTTGGCCGTACATGGTGAGCGGGATCCACATGGCAGACGCAAGGCCCGCGCGCGAACCGTTGAAGGCTGGCGGCGCGATACCGATGATTGTCAGAGGCGTGCGATTCACACGCAAGGTGGATCCGATCACGCGAGGATCGGCATGAAAATGAGCTTTCCAGTAGCCATCGCTAATGATCACGACGGGATGGGCGTTCTGCGCGTCATCCCGTTCGGCTGTCGAGAAGAACCGGCCCGCTTGCGGCTTGACGCCGAGCATGTGGAAGAAGTTGCCTGAGACCAACTCGCCCGGGACCTTATCGGTTCGCGTGGAGTTGCCGACGGAAAATACGCCCCATGGCTGAACAGCGGTTACGTCGCGAAGCAGGCGCAGATGATCGCGATAGTCGCAGAAATCCAGATAGGAGCTGGTGATGGGCTGGCTGTTTTCGGCCTGATTCTCAATCACAACAACTCGTTGCGGTTGCGTTGCGCCCGGGAGCGGATCGAGGAGCATGGAGCGCATCCAACTAAAGGTGGTGACGTTCGCAGCGATACCGATCGCAATCGAGAGAATTGCCACTGCGGTAAAGCTAGGAGTTCGGACCAAGGTGCGTAATCCGTAGCGGATATCGCGCAGGGCATTGCTCATGCGCAAAGGAGGGCAATTTGCCTGCCACTTTTAGGTTGGTGCACTTGCGGGTAGTGGGTTCAAGCGCAGGCGCTCCAGCGTCCATTTCTGGGACGGGTGAGATCGAAGGCGGGACGCGGAAGCCGGCACCGATTACTCCAGACACTGTCCGGTTCCCGGGAAAAATGATACGGAATTTTCGGCGCTTGCGCTCTACCGGGCGAAGGACCTCATGCACACATTTCTCACTCTCCCTTTTGCTTCGATTCTCGCCCGGCGCAGCCAGCACCGTGCTTGTCTCGCCGCGGTCGCGGCGTGCTTTGCCACATTGGCTCTCGCCGGAACAGCCGCCGCAGCCACCTTGACTGTTACCAACCTGGCTGACAGCGGCGCCGGGTCGCTTCGGGATACGATTGCGAGCGCAAGCCCGGGCGACACCATCCAGGTTCAGGCCACCGGAACCATCACTCTGACGAGTGGGGAACTTTACATCGGTCAGAATTTAACGATTGCCGGGCCAGGCGCATCGCAGCTTGCCATCAGCGGTAACCACGTTAGCCGCGTTTTCGAGATCGCTTACGGCACGACTGTCAGCTTGTCGGGCATGACCATTGAGAACGGAATGTCCCCAGCGACTGCCGGCGGAGGCGGAATCTACAACGAAGGAACCTTAATCATCACGAACTGCACGATTTCGGGGAACACGACTGTAGATGGCCTTAATGGCGGTGGCATCGACAGCTACGGGCCACTCACGATAACAGGCAGTACGATCTCCGGCAATTCGGCATCGGTCGACGGCGGCGGCATTGAAGCCGAAGCCTCGCTCATACTGATCGACAGCACAGTAAGCAACAACTCCACAGGCGCGTACGGGCGGCGGCATCGAGAAGCGAGACGGGCCGGAAAGCTCGCTGACAATCTCAGGCAGCACCCTTTCGAATAACACCTCCCTTCAGGGTGGAGGTCTTGCTCAATTGTTCGCAAGCGCAGGCACTATCACGAACAGCACCTTCAGCGGCAACCAGGCTAGCGAGGATGGCGGCGCAATCTGGAACGGCGTCCTCGGGGCGCAGACAACCATCCAGAACAGCACGATTGCCGGTAATACCGCCCCAGTTACGGCGGCGTTGTGGTCCTGGAGCAGAGCCTGATCTTCCGGGGCACGCTGCTGGCCAATAACAGTGGCGGGAACTGCCTAAACGGGTCGGCCACCTCGCAGGGCTACAACATTTCGGATGACAACACCTGCGCCTTCGCCAACACTGGCGACCAAAACGGTGTGGCGCCGGGGGCCGGCTTGGACCCGAAGGGGTTGCAAAACAACGGCGGCCCGACTCAGACAATTGCGCTGCTTTCCACGAGTCCGGCGGTGGACCTGATTCCGATCGCGAGTTGTACGCTGACAACCGACCAGCGGGGAACCACACGGCCACAAGGCAAAGGTTGCGACGCGGGCGCCTATGAGTTGGTGCAAACCGTGCCGTTTTCGTCATTCAGCGCGCACTTGGCCATCGAGACCGGCAAGGTTTCCGGATTTGTGCTGACCTCCTTTTTCACGCTCGGCAGCGGCGCCCCGGCGCTCCAGCTACAAACGCAGACGCTGATACTGCAGATCGCCAATTACACGCTTACGCTGCCTCCCGGTTCGCTACGCCCTCTTTGGAATGGGCCGAATGCACCATTAGCCTACACGGGAACTATCAACGGCGCGCACCTTATCATCGGACTCATTTCACTGGGCAACAACACCTGGAGCTTCGATGCCGCGGGGACGCCTATTTCGACCGGCGCAACCAATCCCGTTGCCGTGACGCTGACAATCGGCCAGAACACAGGCAATACGAGCGTCAACGCGATCATTCGGTAACCGAGGAGACAGGAAGCTTAGCAGGCGGAGACTGATCGCACAGCTCAGTGCGACTTCCGCCTGCACAGGCTGCAACAAACGACATCCTCAATGGCTTTCCGCGAGCATGACATTGCTTCCGGAGCGGTCCAGTTGCGAGTAAAGGATCCACTTCGAATCGGGCGACACGGTGACATTGCAGTCGCGCGTCTCCACGAAACTGGGCAGAAATGGGAGGATCAGGCGAGTTCTACCGGTCGAGATTTGGTACGAGCGAAGCGATCCGGGCTGCCCCGCACCGGCCCCGTCCGTGAAAACAATCTCATCCGCGGCGAGCGCCCATCCCGTTTCCTGAACGTAGAAAGGGGGACCAATCATCAACTCTTCCCTAAAGCCGCCGGGCTTGTTCAACGGAAGGCGCATCCGCCATAACGTCCCGGGTCCATCCTTGGAAAAATAGAGCCACTTCCCATCCGGCGATTCTCTCGCCATAAATCCGCCATGGTGCGTTATCTGGGTTGGCTGTCCGCCCGAAGCTGGTTCTCTCCAAATTTCAAAGCGGCCGGTCCGGTCGGAGGCGAAGTACAGAAATTTGCCGTCACCGGACCAGCCGGGAACCTGGGCCTTCATTCCCGAAATCGTCAACTTGGGAACCCCGCAGCGCCTGTTCGCCGGGTCGCAATCGATGGTGAAAATGTCTGACCGTCCTTGCGCCCGCGCATAAAACGCTAGCCGCCGTCCATCCGGGGACCATGCGAGGTTGTCGATATCCGGGCCGTTGAAATTCGTTACGCGGCGCTGGTCCGAGCCGTCGGCGAGTGCAAGCCAGATCTCCCGGGTGCCTGAGCGGTCGCTGACAAACGCAATTCGTCCATCGGGCGAGTAGGCAGCATCGCGGTCGCGGGCAGTGGAGGCAATCAGGCTTTGGGGCGGCTGCGCTCCTGTCGCGGCAAGGCGGTAGATATTGAGATCCTCGTTCTGGTTCACCCACAGTATTCGTCCGGTCTTCCAGGATAGGGCGGGAGCGATCGCATCGGATGCTCCCTGAATGATGCGTTCCGGAGGACTTCGCCGATCGACGGGAAATCGCCAGAGCCCAAAAATCGTGGTGCCCCGCTGGCAGGACAGGATCAGGCTCTTTCCATCGCGGCTCCAGGTGTGTCCCCAGATCCCACCACCCTGCAAAATGGCCCGCCGCGCTTCACCGCCTGAAGCCGGCACGGTGTAAATCGCGTCATCCCAAAAGCCGTGCACTCGCTTAAATGCGATCGTGCGGCCGTCGGGAGAGAATTTGGGATTCCAATCGGCGAATTCGACAGATGTGGGAGAGGTGAGCAGGCGCTCTTGTCCCGTCCGCAGGTTCAGCAAATAAATCCCCAACTGCGTTGAGGGTGTGACCAGATCCGAAAAGGCGAGCGCCGTTCCGTCCGGCGACCAGTCGATCACGGGCGACAAATTCCTCACTCTCAAATCGACGAGTTTCTTCTCAGGGCCTCCCGCACTGGTTATCGCGAAGATAGCTGCCGAGGATTTGAATTCTCGCTTGAACGCGATCCACTTGGCGTCTGGCGACCAAACGGGATACTCGATGATGCCGTCCAGTCGCGGATCTGTCAGTTCGACTGGTGAGCTGTCATTGTCATGTTTCACATAGAGCTGCGGCGCCGTGTTCAAATTGGGAGTCCAGGTAAAGGCTATGGATTTGCCGTCCGGAGAAAAGGCCGGCGCGGCCTCCCACCCGTCTTGCGATGTGAGCGGTTCAATTCGGAGGTTTGCAAACTCCGGAGGGTTGCCCGGCCGCGACAGCAACCATCCAACGATGACCGCGACAGTTAAGCACGTGGCCAAGGCGCCTAGCAACCAGAAGCGCCGTCCCGCATGGGCCCGCGCGCGGCCAAACGCATCGAGACGCTCGGCTATCTCGGCAGCGGCAGGACGGCGGGCCGGGTCCTTCGCCAGCATTGCGAGAATGAGCGAATTGAGCGCTGAAGGTATGCGCCTATTCGCTGACGAGGGTGCAGGCGGAGTGTGCGTGAGATTGGAGTGCAGCGCCTCAATCGGGGACAGATCCCCAAAGGGGCGCCTTCCGGCGGCGAACTCGTACAAGACTAGCCCGAACGAGAAGATATCGCTAGCCGCGGTGAGTGATTCGCCACGAGCTTGTTCGGGAGACATATAACGCATCGTTCCCATGCCGGGGCGTTGCGCTGCGGGCAGTCCTCCCGCAATCACCCGGTGAGCCAGGCCGAAGTCCAATACCTTGATGTAGCCATCATGGCGCTGCACGATGTTTTCAGGCTTGATGTCGCCGTGAACAATGCCGTGCGCATGCGCCGCTGCCAGCGCGTGAGCGATTTGCGAACCGATGGCCAGAACGTTATCGAGATCGACCGGCGCGTTCCGCAGCATCGCCAGCGATTTGCCGTCCACAAGCTCCATCGACAATCGCGGCGACACCATTGGACCGGACCACCCCATGAATCGTGACGATGTTCGGATGATTCAAAGCGGATGCTGCCTGCGCCTCGCACACAATCCGCGCCGCATCCATCTCCGAGGTGGCATGCGCGCGCAAGAATTTGAGAGCTACGGGCCGGTCCAGTTCGAGATCGCGAGCGGACCACACTTCGCCCATGCCGCCGCGGCCCAGCACCTTATCGAGAACGAAATGCTCAAACCGGCCCTCGGGTGCAAACAGCTCAATGGTCAGTGCGGGTTCGGCAGCATCCCATACCGGACGGCTTAAGAAACTGCCGGCAGATTCATGCTCCCGCAACAGGTCTTCTACGGCCTTGCGAATGACGGTCTCGGTACCACACGCCCGATCGAGCAGCAGAACGCGCCCGTCCGGAGGGGTTTCGAGCGCCGCGTGAAATAACTCCAAAACCTGGTTCCACTCCGAAGGAGCCATGACCATCCGTACTGGAGCTTAGCTCACATCGGTCGACGGAGTTGGCCTTTTAACCAAGCCTTCGCCGCGGTCCAATCGCGCTTCACTGTGATGACGGAGAGATTCAGCACCTCCGCCGTTTCTTCCGCCGACAGCCCACCAAAATAGCGCAATTCCACAATTCGGTGCTGCCGGGGGCTCATCTCCTCCAGCTTGTCCAGCGCCGAGTTCAGCGCCAGCAGTTCCTCGGATTGCTGGTCCGAGAGAGCGGGAAACTCGTCAAGATCAAGCGTCGTGGTAGTTGAACTGCATCGCTTCTGAGCGTTCCGGCGACGAGCGTAATCGATCAGGATGCGGCGCATAATCGAGGCGCTCACACCGATGAAATGCGCGCGGCTCTGCCAATCGCGCGCCTGATCTCCCACCAGCCGGATATAAGCTTCATTGACTAGCGCGGTGGCCTGCAGAGTGTGATCCGATTTTTCACGCCGCAACTGGAGCCTGGCGAGCCGGCGTAACTCGTCCAGTACGAGCGGGATCAGCTTGTCGGCGGCATGATCATCGCCTTGGCTAACCTGCCGCAAAAGGATCGTGACTTCTCCTAAACCAGCGGATTGCAAGCGGGCAGGCTCCTAATGCTGACCAGGATACATCGAGCTTGGGTTGGCGGAGCATCTGAGAAAGAGGTAATGGCGAGTTTCATTCACAATCAGCGAGATGGGCGAGCTCGTTCGAAACGCGCCAGGATGACGGGCCGTTTGGAAATTGAGCAAGGTCCGACAACATAGATCCATGTATGCCGACCGTGAAACTATCATGAGGAACGCGGACAGGCTCGTGTGAAGATGCCGTCGTGAGGAGACGGAGAGCGTTGCGACAATTTCATTTGCGGATCGTGCGTGAGCAATTTCGGGGCAGAATTGAGCGAGAACCTATGAACAGGGATGGCAGTATCCATTTCCTCAGAACTTTGCGGCGCCCGCTGGATTCGCGCTGGAGTGACTAAGCTATGCGAAAAGGGTTTACCAGAAAACCGCAAGGTGACGACCCCGCGACTCAAAGAAAGAACTACATAACGCCGGGCGGCCTGCAGCGCCTCAAAGATGAGCACCGGTTTCTGGTCACCAGGGAACGCCCAGCCGTGACGGCGGTGGTGGCGTGGGCGGCGAGCAACGGCGATCGCAGTGAAAACGCCGATTATCAGTACGGCAAGCGGCGGCTTCGCCAGATCGATGGGCGGATTCGCTTTCTCACGAAGCAAATCGAATCGGCGGAAGTGGTTGACCCGGAAAGTCCGCGAGCGGGGCAGGCGGCGACGAGGGCATTCTTCGGAGCGACCGTGCGTTATGCCAATTCCGCGGGAACGGAGCGAGTCGTGAGTATCGTAGGCACCGACGAGGTCGATCTCAACCGCAACCACATCAGTTGGGTGTCGCCTCTGGGCCGCGCGTTGATGAAGTCGGCAGCGGGCGATGACGTACTTCTCCAAGCTCCGGGCGGCACAGAATACCTGACCGTGCTGGAAGTATGTTACCAGCGCATTTCGGTGGAACCGTTCCGCGAACCACCTGGGGCGGAATCCTCGGCAAAGGGACTTCCTCGCGGAGGCTAATTCACGAGAAGCAGGCTGGCGAAGCGGTACATGAACCAATGCCACCTCCCGAGTAAGGAGAAACTTTGGACCGGCTCTATCGCTATCGTTCTGCTATTGTTCGAGCCCGGTCAGGATCGCTCGCGCAACAACGCGGAGTAAGAGGACATAAGTTTCGCGAGGGAACTATCTTCCGCATTGTCACTGGACATCTCATCCACGGATTACGAGCGCTAAGAAAATGACGACCGGGAACGCGATCGCCGACGATATGGCCACTGCCCCGTGCCAAACGATGCCGCGGCGGTTCTGCGATGCGGGATCTCGGCCGCTCCAGGAAGTTCCATCCGGGTTGTCCCTGATTCGCCACATTACGGCTGATCCGAGTAACAGGAATACGCCGCACACGATAATCAGCACCAGAACAGCCCATTCATTCGGGCGAGGAAACCGTTCGCCGAAGCCTAACAACATCACTGGCGAACTAGTGAAGCACAGCGTTCCGAGCACAAAAAGCGATAACGATATTAGGCGCACGCGAAAAATAACAGTCCTACTCTATTCTCGCCCCCGCTCGGAGCCGAGTGCATGATCAGGTCCCTTGCATAGAGTATGGGGCGCATTGGACGGAGACGGGCCACTCGGAAAGTGGGTCAGCTGCAGCATAGGGCGCCTGTACGGCCTAGTGGCGCCTGAGAACCGACTGGAGACCGAGACTGAATACGTGACCGTTGGCGACTAGTCGTTCGCAAAGCTACTTTCCGACATCGCCTGACGATACTGGGCTTGGCTGTTTCTAAAATCCCCGGTGTTGACCGTCCGATAGCCGCGCGATTGTGATAGCCCATATAAGCAATCCGAGAATCAGATAAATGGCCCGTACCACTCTGGAGGGCGATTTTATTGGTCGGGAGTAGATATCCCATTTCCCCCCAGCGAGGAAGGTGCCTGAAATGAGGTACGCGCCGAAGCCAATCCCCACGATGTTCTCTAGCAAGCGAACGCCTCCGATAACCGATTATTGTAATAACCTCGTGACGTATCCAAAGGTGATCCGTAGTTCCGGCTTGCACGGCAGTCCGGACCATCAGTTCCCAACGACGAAGACTAATCTATTTGGTTCTGGCCCCCGTTCGTCAACTGGGTCATCCTCGACCGCAGCATCGGGCGCAAGCAGAAGTTGGGCGCCGCAGAAGCAGGATAGATCGCCAGAGACCAAGTAGACAGCTACCCTTGGCGACAAGGCGGATCCATCGATGTTCGAACTGCGTTCTGTCCAGTCTGCCGATAAACCGCCAGCTCACAACCATTATTGATGGCCTGTGATGGTCGTGCCACAGTTGGGACAGAATGAAGGTGCGGTGACACCGCCCTTCGGGAGCGAGTTCGGCCACCGAATCAGCGCCAACCAAAACAGCAGAATCAGGTTGACGGCGGGAACCCACATCAGCAGAGCCAATGGGCCAGGGAAGCCGGCTTTTGAGAAAATCATCCACCAAGGAAATGATGATGATGATCCCGGCGCTAACGAGGACGAGCATGACGAGGAGATGAGTTGGTTGGAAAAGACCCTCAAACATAGCTTCCGATTCTAGTGTCCTGTCTCAGATAATTCTTTACCTTTGATCTGAATTACTTTATGTTAGGGCATGTTCAGAACGGCTACCCCGCTGGCCGTCTCCCGGGATCAAAAGCGAGAACTGGAACTATTGGTTCGAAACGGGAACTGCCCGCAGAAGATTGCGCTGCGCTGTAAGATCGTGTTGCTCGCCCATGAAGGTGTAGCGAATGCAAGCATTGCAGAACAGTTAAAGATCTCGCGTCCCACTGTACTGGCGTTGCGTGCCGCATTCGCAAAGGACGGCATGAGGGCGGTTAGCGAGGTCCGGCGGCGCAAGCGGTTGGCGAAGGTGCTGACCCCAGAGTTGGAACAGCGGATCCTGGATGCGACGCTGAAAACACGTCCTGGGGATGGCAGCACACATTGGAGCGTACGCATGTTCGCGGCCCGACTCCGAATATCGAGAACGATTGTGCACCGGGTCTGGCAACGTCACGACGTGCAACCGCATCGTGTGGAGCGCTTCAAAATCTCAAACGATCCGCAGTTTGAAGAGAAGGTGCGGGATATTGTGGGCCTCTACCTGAATCCACCAGATCGCGCGTTGGTACTGTGCGTGGACGAGAAGAGCCAGATTCAGGCGTTGGATCGCACCGCGCCGATTCTTCCTTGCGGCCCGGCCTGCCGGAACGGCAGACCCACGACTACAAGCGCCATGGCACGACGACTCTGTTCGCCGCTTTCAACATACTGAATGGCAAGGTGATCGGCACCTGCCAGGATCGGCATCGCAGCCGGGAGTTCATCAAATTCCTCAATCACCTGGAAAAGAACCTCCCGGCCGATCAGGAAGTCCATCTGATCATGGACAACTACTGCACCCATAAGAGCGCCTAGGTGCAGCGCTGGCTGAAGCCGAAGAAGCGGCGGCGATTCCACTTCCATTTCACGCCAACCAGCAGTTCCTGGCTGAATCAAGTGGAACGTTTCTTTGCTCTGATTACCGGACGAATGATCCGCCGAGGCACTTTCCACAGCGCCGACGAACTGGAAACAGGCCATCTATCAATGGCTGGCCAACTGGAATGGTGACCCGACTCCGTTCGTTTGGAAAGCCTCCGCCGATGTCATTCTCGAGAAGGTCCGCCGTTGTAAAGAATTAACTAAGACAGGAGACTAGCTCAGAAGATTCTCCTGACGCAGCTAGATTCCACTTACTAGACCTGGACAAGGTCGCTTGAAGCACTTACGCTGCGTCGGGGGTGGCAGGATTTGCACGCGATCACGGCGACTACTCGTCTTCACAATCGAGGCCGCGAGACGTGCACCGACACGGATGAATGTTCAGCGCGATAGCGTAGCCGTGAACGCTTTTATGTCCCGGATAACCTCCGCTTCGTTCGACCGGTAGATTGCATGACTTGCGTTCGGAATCCGAATGACTCGTGCCGAAGGTACTGCGGCTTGGAACGCCTTGATTTCTCCGCCAATATACTCTTGTTCGAACTGCGCTTCGAGCTTCGCCCTGGCGTGGCCGGCTTCCGTATCAGGCACGCTGACGGGCGCGTGGGGAAACGCACAGATGGCAAGAACTGGCGCATAAATTGTCGTGAATTTCTCTGCACCTGTCAAAATCGCATTGCCAGGTGAAACTTCTCGCTTGGCACCCGGCACTGGCGGGGGTGCTGGAGGCGCGGAAGTCGTTTTAAAATGCACGTCCATCCAGCTTAGGTCTTTTTCAAAACGAGGGACACTTACTCGCTGCAGTTCCTCCACTATCCGTGGCAGGTCGCCTTCTGCAGTACGCGGATCTAGCTGAGCGAGTTTCTTCTCTAAGTCGATTAGGTCTATGAAGAAATCGCCGCGGGCAGGATCATAAAACGAGTAACCGGATAGCGCATCGAGGTAAACCAAGCCCGCCACCTTCTCGGGATGTTTTGACCCAATGTCGCTCAACTCCTCACCGGCTATCGAGTGCCCGATGAGGACGGGTTTATTCAGATGCAGAGAGTCGCAAACCGCGAGCACATCTTCACCGAGCCGCTCGGCGGAATAGTTATCCGTCGTAGCTGGCGGCTTGCTGGACGCGCCGAAGCCACGGCGCGTTATGCCGTAAACGTGATAGCTCCCGGTTAGCTTGTGTGCGAACTCGTCAAAGTCGTGGGCAGTGCCACCCAACCCGGTAAGCAAGACAAGGGGCCGTCCCGTGCCTCCCCAGTCGAGCACCTCCAGCTTTACGTTCGGCGCAACCTGCACGAATTGGATGCTGGGCGGCCTTTTAGTCGCATTCTGCGTCTCCGTCTCGACCAGCACTGCAGCGATGGGTATCGCGATTACTGCCGCCTTCCCATCCTTTGCTTGTCCAGCGCCGCTGTCCTGGTTGCCGTCGCTTTGGGTTGGCGACTCCACCGAGCCATGCTCAGGTTTTGAATCGGTCGCGTCCGCTATTTGAAGGTAAACGTGCCGCATTTCGCCTTTCGAAGACGTGAGTTCCACCCCCGCCATACCCGCCTTCTCGAAACGCGCAAACTGCTCAGGCGTCATGCGCACATAGATGATTTCACTCCCATCTGATGACTCGAACGGTATATTCACCGACATGAGCGAATGGCTGCCCGGTTGCACCTCGGAGGCATCCGTCTCTGCACTGTCGTGAGAAAAAAGCACGAACGGGAACACGTCAGTTCGGCCTCTCAGGGAGAGAGTGTTGCCGCTGCGCATCCTCGACCTGAAGATCTGAAATGACCCTCCGCGGTCTGAAGAATTTGTATCGCGCCGCAGTGTGTGGCCGCGCCCGATCAGGGCACAGGTAATCACGAAAAGATTGAAGGAAATCGCGGCGCCAAACAGCAGGCGCGATATTTTCATTGGAATTGCCTGCTGTTCACCTAGAACTGAACTGAAGAGGTCCTTCGGACCTGCAGGCGCCGCCTGAAACACTTCAGGGGCTGGTTCTCGTCTGAACAGCCGTTGTCGCAACAGAGAAAGGAGGCCGTCCCTCATCAATCGGAAGGCGCCTTCCGTGGCCAGCGCCTCATCGAAGACGCAAAGCATCTCACTTTCAAAACGCTCGCGGAATGCTCGTGGATGTGCGGCCAAAATCCATCGATAGAAGTGACGCATTTCTCATACCCTCCGCGGCTTCGCCCCCGCCAAGCCAAGCTTCGCTTGCCGGAACATCTCTTCCAGCCGCGTAATTTCCGCGGCCAGCACCTGCCGTCCCAAGTTCGTAAGCCTGTAATAGCGACGTCTGGGATCGTCATTATCCCTTGCCTTGGCGCTCTCCGCCACCACTCCCTTGTCCAGCAAGCGCTTCAGATTGTCGTAGAGCGTGCCAGGTCCCAGCCGGCACTGTCCGTCGGATTGCCGGGCCACCTCGCGCATGATTGCGTAGCCGTGCCTGTCTTCGCCGGCAAGCGCCATAAGAATGTGCAGTGCTGCCGGTGAAAGTGGGAGGAATTGACTTGTGAGCGGCTGCATCCCTGATTTCGCACTATATCGGAATCCGACTGCACTGTCAATCCGTGGACATAAGCTTACGTGAGCCTCTGGCCCACGATAGATCGGAGTCGGATAGAAAGAATTTCACCCCTCCGGTAGAAGCGGGCTGGGAGTCCCGCGGAGTTTGAGAGGCTGCCCCACTCACACGCCTCGATTGCAATTTCGGCGTTCTGCCGTGCTCGGTGATATTCTGCGGTCGCTTGCTAATTTCCACTTTCATCGTGGCGCTGCTGATGGCGGCGAATGAACCGGCTGCGAAGGTCGATGCCATCTTTCACGAGTATGCAAATGCGAAATCGCCGGGATGCTCGGTCGGAGTGATTCGGGACGGAAAAATCGTTTTTCAAAAGGCCTATGGCGAGGCGAGCCTGGAACTGCGGGTTCCACTTTCTACGGACTCGGTCTTCTATCTGGCGTCCGTATCCAAGCAGTTCACGGCGGCAAGTGTGGTGCTGGCGGCAAAACTAGGGTTCCTCTCGCTGGATGACGATGTGCGCAAGTATGTTCCGGAGTTGCCCGATTACGGCCATACGATCACGTTGCGCCAGATGCTGCACCAAACGAGCGGCCTGCGCGATTTTTTGTCGATAACGTATCTGGCTGGCCGGGATATGGGCGCGCTTTCTTCGAATGACGAAGTGTTGCGCATCATCACGCGACAGAAGGGATTGAATAACGTTCCGGGCGATGAGTTTGTTTACAGCAATTCGAATTACTTCTTATCGGGATTGGTGATTCAGCGCGCAACAGGAAAATCGCTGGCTGAATTCGCGAGGGAGCGGATTTTTGGACCGCTCGGGATGCAGCACACGCTGTATTACGACGACAATTCGAAAGTTGTGCCGAATCGCGTGGCGGCATATGAAGCCGCGGGTGGCGGTAACTTTAGCGTGGACTGGTCTACGCTGTTCGATATTGTCGGCAGCGGCGGATTGATGAGCGATGTCGGCGACTTGGCGCTGTGGGATAACAACTTCTATTCGGGCCGGGTGGGAGGGCATGCGCTTGCGGCGGACTTACAGACTCCGGGAAAGCTGAATGACGGAAAAACAGTGAACTACGGGCTGGGTCTCTGGTTGAGTAGCTATCGCGGAGTGAAGACGGTAGAGCATAGCGGCGGCACCTTTGGATATCGGAGCGAGTTGTTACGTTTTCCGGAGCAACATTTCAGCGCGGTCGAACTGTGCAACATAGGCAACGCCGATGTTGAGGGAATGGCGCGCAAGATAGCGGATATCTATCTGGACAAAGACCTCCGGCCGGAACAGCCGATGGTTTGGACGGGCAATTTTGTCAGCGGGGCGAAGTTTGCGGGAACGTATCTCGATCCGCGGACGCACGTGATCTACACGTTCACAGCTCGAGATGGCAGGTTGTCTGGCTGGGGCGCCACGCTGAAGCGCTTGGGACCGAACCGGTTCTCGGATCTAGTGGGCAATCCGATCGACTTTGACGAGACCGAGGGCGGAATGAGGGCGAAGTTGACTATTGAGGGCGAAGTGTATTTCTCAGGCAGCAGAGTTCCGGAAATCCACTTGAGCGAGTCCGAACTGGGCGGTTTCGCGGGCGCTTATCGAAGCGATGAACTCGATGCGGTTTACCGGTTTTCTGCATCGCTTGGGAAGCTGACGGTGACGTACGGCAACGGGCGGAAGGTCACATTGAAGCCCGTTGCGCGCAATGAGTTTGAGGCGGGAGATCTTGGCAGCGTCGTTTTCGATCCCGCGGCCGCCACAATGACACTTTTCTCGCAGGCGGCTCGGGGCATCGTCTTCCAGAAGATGAACTGATACGCTGCCAAGTCGGGAGCCCGTATGCGCCGACTTTTTCTTCCCTTTGTATCGAGCATCTTAATGTGCGTTCTGGGGCCTTGCGCGTTTGCGCAAGTGACGGTGAGGCAGCTTACACGGGCGGCGAAACCGGACGAGGACGCGCGGCCGAATAATCCGGCGGTACCGGATGTGTACGCGCTGGAGGCGCAGTTTCAGCGAGTGCTGGTGCTGCGGTTCAAGTACAAGACGGATCTGTTGAGCGGGCTTGAATCCGTGGTGCGAGAACAACACATCAACAATGCCGTGATCTTAACGGCGATTGGATCGGTCCGGAATTATCAGGTGCATGCGGTGGCGAACCGGACGTTTCCTTCGAGCGATGTGTACGTGAAGGACGCGACGGGGCCGGCGGACATTCTGGGAATGAGCGGCTACGTTCTGAACGGCCGCATTCACGCACACATCACGTTGTCGACGGGCGAGACCGCATTCGGAGGCCACCTGGAGCCGGGGACGAACGTATTTACGTTTGCTCTGGTCACGATTGGCGTACTCAAGAACGATGCGGACTTCAGCCGGCTAGACGACCAGACGAACCGTTGAGCGGGGGGACAGCGGTGAAGAGCGGCCAATTACGGGCACGGGGCGCAATTCCTCGGTATAATTCAGAAGGAGTATTCCATCCACTTGAGTCTGCGCGCTTTTCTGCGCCTTTTTGCGCACACACAGCTTCTCCCTGTTCTTGAAAACGGTGAGGAAACGACCCTGATCGGCGGACAGGCCGTCATGGAAGGGGTCATGATGCGTTCGCCTCACAGCTACTGCGTAGCGGTGCGGAAGGCGGACGGCGAAATTGTGACCGAGGAGAACCCGCTGGGGCGCCTATCCGACGAATACCCGGTCTTTAAACTGCCGGTGCTGCGCGGCTTGGGGACGCTGGGACAAGCGATGTGGCTGGGCATGAAGGCGTTACGCTTTTCGGCCAACTGCGCGCTTGATGGGGAAGGCAAACCGGCTGAGAAGAAGCAGGAGCTCGGGTCCTTCAGCATGGCGCTGAATCTGATCGGGTCGCTGCTGTTCTTTATCGTTCTGTACAAGTTCGTGCCGCTGTATCTGGCGACGAAGCTGGGGAGGCTGGTTCCGGACCTGGGCGGGCGGTTCGCCATCAATATGGTGGATGGCACGATTCGCATCGCGATTTTCCTGGGATTTCTTTTCCTGATTTCGCGGCTGAAGGATATTCACCGGGTGTTTGAGTATCACGGTGCGGAACACCGTGTGGTGTTTAATTTCGAATCCGGACGGGATGTGACGGTGGACAATGCACAGCAGTTTGTCACGTGGCATCCGCGCTGCGGGACGAGCTTCCTGCTGGTCGTGATGTTCCTATCGATGGTGGTGTACGCGCTGCTTCCCATCGACAACTTCGCGCTGAAGCTGGTCGCCAGAGTGGCCATGCTGCCGTTGATTGTCGGGCTCAGCTACGAAATGATCCGGTACGCCGCGAAAAAGCGGGGCGGGATGTTGGCGTTTGTTGACGCGGCCCGGATTGTGGCTGCAACGCGTAACCACCCAGCCGCCATCGAATGATCAGACTGAAGTCGCCATCCATGCTTTGCAGCACGCGATGGAACTGGAGCGCGCGCAAGGCGGCGAACTCGTGATCGCCTAAGACGCGCAGAACATACATGCAATATCGAGATCGTTTAGAGGAAGCCGAGGCGCGCTTTAACGACCTGACGGCAAAGATGGCCGATCCGGCTGTCATTAATGACCCGGACGCAGTACCGGAAAACCGCCAAGGCGCAAAGCGAGCTCTCCGAGCTGGTGGGGAAGTTTCGCGAATGGCGAAAGGCGGATCAGGAACTCGGCGATGCGCGGGCCATGCTGGCCGAGTCCGATGCGGATCTGCGGGAGATGGCCGAGGCGGAAATCACGCGGTTGGAGCCGGAGCTGGCTGCAGATCGAACAGGATTTGCAATTACTGCTGCTGCCGAAAGATCCCAACGATGAGAAGAACGTCATCATCGAAATCCGCAAGGGCGCAGGCGGCGATGAGGCCTCGTTGTTTGCCGCGGAGGTGTTCCGGATGTACGCGCGGTACGCGGAAGAGCAGCGCTGGAAGGTGGAGGTCACCTCGCTGAGCGAATCGAGCGTGGGCGGCCTGAACGAAGTCATCGCGATGATCAGCGGGAACAAAGTGTACAGCCGGCTCAAGTACGAAAGCGGCGTGCACCGCGTGCAGCGAGTACCAGCGACCGAGACGCAAGGGCGCGTACATACCTCCACAATTACAGTCGCGGTCATGCCGGAAGCGGACGAAGTTGATGTGCAGATCGATGCGAAGGACATTCGCGTCGACACATTCTGCTCGTCGGGGCCCGGCGGGCAATCGGTGAATACAACGTACTCGGCGGTTCGCCTCACACACCTTCCGACGAACACGGTCGTGAGCTGCCAGGACGAGAAGTCGCAGATCAAGAACCGCTCCAAGGCCATGCAGGTGCTGCGATCGAGGCTTTACCAGATGGAACTGGAAAAGCAGCTTGCCGAGATCGGCGCCAGACGAAAAAGCCAGGTCGGAACCGGCGACCGGAGCGAGAAGATCCGAACGTACAATTTCCCGCAGAATCGCGTGACAGATCACCGCATCGGCCTGACGTTGCACCAGCTCGATCTCATCATGCAAGGACGAATTGCCCCGCTCCTGGACGCCTTGACGGCTTACTACCAGGCCGAGCGGCTGCGCGAACAGGGCGAAGCCGCCTAGCTCAAGAAGTGACCATCGGGGCGGCGCTGCGGCAAGGCGCGCGATGCTGGAGCGCGGCGGGTTGATTCACCTGCGGCTTCACGGCCGAAGTGCTGCTGCGCCATGCACTGCATTGCGAACGCGCGTGGCTGTTTGCCCATTCAGATGATGAACTGCCCGACAGCGCGCCTGGATCCATTACGGCCGCTATCTGAATGAACGGCTCAAGGGCAAACCGACTCAATACATCACGGGCATTCAGGAGTTCTATGGGCGGACGTTTCGCGTCATCCCGATGTACTGATTCCACGCCCTGAAACCGAGCATTTGGTGGAAGCCGCTGCTAAGGCACTTGGGCGCGCGGAATGCGGTTGTCTTGGACGTAGGTACAGGATCCGGCGCAATTGCGATTACGCTGGCGCTGGAATCGAAGGCGTCCGTATTCGCGTGCGATATCTCGCGCGCGGCACTTGCAATTGCGCAGCGGAACACGCGCGCGTTGAAGGCGAACGTCGGATTATTTGCGGGCGATCTTCTGTCTGCGGTGAGGCCGCGCGGCGTGGATCTGATTGTTTCCAACCCGCCCTACATCGCAGAAGCAGATGCGCCAACGCTGCAAAAAGAAGTACTGGATTGGGAACCGCACAGCGCGTTGTTTGGGGGGTGTATGGGCGCGGACGTGTACCGCAGGCTTTTTGAGCAAGCGTTATCCGTTCTGAGGCCTGGCGGCCGGCTAATAGTGGAGCTCGGATACAGCTCGCTTGAGAGCGTGCGGGGCTTTCTCGGTGACGATTGGTGTGAGATCGAGGTGGTTGAGGATCTCGCGGGCTGGCCGCGGGTGTTTGCCGCGGAGCGCGTAGTTGCCGGATGACCAACAATGGATGTATGCACGTCCTTCACGTTCATATCCATGTCAAACCTGAATCCGTAGGCGACTTCATTCAGGCGACGCTCGAGAATGCCAGGAATAGCCTTCAAGAACCGGGCATTGCGCGATTCGATTTCTTCCAGCACGCGAACGATCCGACGCGGTTTACCTTGAACGAAGTTTACCGGACACAAGAAGCGCCGGCGGCGCACAAAGCATCGACGCATTATCTGCGATGGGTCGAGGCAGTGACGGACATGATGGCCGAGCCGCGCAGCAGGACGGTGCTGGTGAATCTTTTCCCAGCGGATCAGGATTTATGATTCGGGTCGATTTTGCCACTGCGGCGCGCATCGTTTTCGGGAACGGAACAGTATCACAGCTTCCAGAACTGGTCGAAAGCTTCGGCGAGCATGCGCTGCTGGTCACGGGCAGAAATCCAGGCCGCATCTCAGGGGTTCGCGAGGGGCTGGAAGAAGCGGGGCTCGACTGCATTGTGTTCCCGGTGGCGGGAGAACCGACGGTGTCACTGGTACGCGAGGGT
This sequence comes from uncultured Acidobacteriaceae bacterium, assembly GCA_963795905.1. Classification (GTDB taxonomy): domain Bacteria; phylum Acidobacteriota; class Terriglobia; order Bryobacterales; family Bryobacteraceae; genus Bog-105. Next base: position 93,194 of record CAWCJG010000016.1, read on the forward strand.
GCGCGGATTTGCACAGCGTCGAATCGCGATCTGGTGATTTCGATTGGCGGCGGCAGCGCGATCGATGCAGGTAAGGCGATCGCGATTGTGGCGCAGAACTCGGGCGAACCGCTGGATTATCTGGAGGTGGTCGGGAGTGGGCAGGCTCTGCTGCATCCGGGACTGCCGTTCGTGGCCGTTCCGACGACAGCGGGTACGGGCTCCGAGGTCACGCGAAACGCTGTGCTGGGTTCCCCGGAGCACGGGGTGAAGGCGAGTTTGCGCAGCCCGATGATGCTGGCCAAGATTGCGCTTGTTGATCCGCAATTGACGCGCGATCTGCCGCCGCAGATCACGGCGCAGACCGGATTGGATGCGTTCACTCAGTTGCTCGAAGCGTTCGTTTGCCGGAATGCGAATCCGCTGACTGATGGGTTTTGCGAGGCGGGACTGGCGCGTGTTAGGGATGCACTGCTGCGCTGTTATCAGGATGGGCATGACGTGGAAGCGCGAGAAACCATGGCGTATGCGAGTCTGCTGAGCGGACTGGCGCTCTCGAACGCGGGGCTTGGTGTAGTGCATGGATTTGCGGGTCCGGCGGGAGGGATGACGAATGCTCCACATGGCGCGATCTGTGCGGCTCTTCTCGTAAGCGGGATGCGGGCGAACATCGGAGCCCTGCGGAATCGTGAGCCGGGGAATGCATCGCTCGAAAAGTACGCGCGAGCGGCAAAGATTCTGACGGGAAATGCAGATCCTGACGCGCTGGTCCGATGGACAGCGGAATTGACGGCGAGACTGGAAACGCGCGGCTTACGTCAGTTGGGCGTAATGAGAATCGGGTTGACGAACTGGTTGCGAAAGCGGCGAAGGCGAACAGCATGAAGGCGAATCCGATTGCGCTGAGCACGGACGAATTAGACGCAAATCGTGCGGAGATCGTTGTAGCCGGATGATCGTGCTGCTTCCCGGGATGGACGGAACGGGAAGATTGTCGATTCGCTTTTGGCCATGCTGCCGGCCAGCGAAGACGTGTTGGTGATCGCCTATCCGGATCGCGCCATGAGTTATCGGGAGTTAGAAGCGTACGTTGTGGATCGGCTGCCGCCGGATAAGCGGATCACGTTAATTGCCGAGTCGTTTTCGGGTCCGATTGCGCTGCAACTTAGTCAACGGGCGGGCATAAACTTACAAGCTGTTGTTCTGGTGAGCAGCTTCGCAGCGTTTCCATTCGGCCGAATCGGTAAGTTGCTCGCTCACGCGCCATGGAGAATGGCGCTGCGGATGCGACTGCCCGCGGTTGTAATGCGATTCTTTCTGGTTGGCCAAGACGCCTCGCCCGAATTGGTCGATCGAGTGCGCGCGACGATCGCTGCGGTGAATCCAAGCGTCCTGGCGCAGCGGGTCCAGCAGGCACTGGCTTCTGCTTATTGTGGCAAGCCGGTTCATCCACGGTGCCGGGTCCTGGCGTTGTATTCCGAAGAAGATCGTTTGTTGGGGAGCACGGCAAGGCGATCGATTCTATCGATTTGCCCGTCTGCGGAGATGAGGCAGGTTGGCGCGCCGCACCTTGCGCTCCAGTCCAGACCGGAGTTGGTGAACCGGGCGTTGCGTCAGGCCGGGATTTTGGGGTAGGCAGCCTGGCTCGGCCTGAAAGCTCGAGGTGAGCAGATACCCGATCACATCGGTCAATAGAAAGCTGGTGACGGCGAGGGTGAGCGGGTGTTCCCAAATCTACTTTTGCGGGCTTCGACGGCCTTCAGAGTCCGCTCGGATAGCTCATTCAGATGAGGAAGGCTGCCAAAAATGCGATCAAGCTCCTCCCAGATCTCTCCCGGCATGGCATTATCCCATGTGCTTACAAGCGCTTAGGAGCGCCTGGCCAAATGCGATCACAGAGATTCGCAGACTGATCTTTTCTCAGTCACAGAAGTAGTCAAAAATTCTCGAAATTTTTTTCTGGCGCGTTTTCTTCAGCTTACGGGGATTTTTTTGGAGCAGGCGTGAGAGGTTTGGAACGAAATCACCACGCCGGGATGCTATGTTCGAATCGCCCGGATGACATGACGGGCAAATTAACGCCGGGGCTCACAAGTCCCGGCTTTTTCTTTCAGGAGAGACAGAATGGGCGAACTCATCATGATGCCGAAGCGGGAAACGAGCGAGACACCCGCCGTGAAAGAGACCGCGAAGGTCGTGACGATGGTACCGGCCGCCAGCGCCGGGACCGATTCGGAGATCGACTTCTCGGTTTGGCTCTCTGCTCCGAAAGAACGGACCGCCACTTATTTTCCTACTTACTCGGCGATTTCGCGAGCCATGCAAGGCGCCATGCGGTCCTGGGTTCGCGAATGGTTCTATGCCAATCCGGAGATTCTGTCGCGTCCGCATTCGGCGTACCCCATTCTGGTGTTCCAATGCACGACGCCATTTTCCGGCAAGCCGACCAACATTTTCACGTACGACATCCAGCAGACCGAAGCGCTGAACCGGGCATTCCGGTCGGCGGCGGCCAAACTGGGCGCAGAACTTACCCAACTCGACACCAAGAGCTTTCCCTGGTTTACTCGCGAGCACTACTTTGCTTACCGCAGCAAGGAAGTCGTTAAATATGTGGCGAAGAACCGCAGAGCTCTCTACAAAATGTTGAATGTCGAAACAGTTTTGGTGGACAGCATTTTGAAATTCGCGCTGATCGACATTCCGAAGGTTGGACTGGAGCAGGCGGTCACGCTACTGCGGCGCGCGTTCAGCGTCCAATTGAATCGCTTTTCCGAAGAAATCGACCTGAGCGGCCGGGTTGAAGAGCTGCTCAAAATCGCGACCGACACGCTGCTGTCGAAGTTGCCCACTTCCAACGTGGTTGCCATGCCACTGGCCGCCTAAGTTTTCAGATCAGGAGTTAACCGCTATGATTAGACCCGTTAGCAAGCCTCGGACCGCCCAGTTCGTGAATGATTTTCAAGTACTGAAGGGCCGCTGCGAGAACACAATGACGACCTTCGGCCAGCCGGTTGCGGTGGCGCACGAAGCGGAACTGATGATCCGCGACGATAAAAAGAAGATGCCGGCTGGATCGGTTGCGCTGTACGCGATTCACCAGCGGTCGGAGAATCGGATCATCAAGATCGTCAACGCGCGCGGACCGGCGAAAGTGGTTCCGATGCCGACGCGACCGAGTTTCCCGTTTGTGAAAGCAGCGTAGTGGCAGACATGCCTCGGGCGTGTGCGGTACTTGCAGACGCCCGAGGAACCGGCATTTGTTTGCTGCATGCGTAACGGTTTCTCAATCCTCGTCGGAGTAGATGCAGGCTCGGGGTTCGCTTCCAGCGATCGCTTGGGCACGAAACATACTTGGTGTATTGAAGGCCCAGGCGGTTTCGCCGCGCGGGGTCAAGGCGATGACGCCCCCGTCTCCGCCCAGACTGGTCAATTCCTTGATGGATGGCGTGATGAACGGCACGATCGAGCGAGAGGCCGCGGCAATCGACGAGCGCGCAGATGTCGCGGGCCAGCGTCAGGCGGATGAAGTACTCGCCGGCTCCGGTTCCCGAGACAGCGCCTGACGTATTAGACGCATATGTCCCGGCGCCGATGATCGGCGAATCGCCTACACGTCCCCACTGTTTATCGAGGATGCCGCCGGTAGAAGTGCCTGCGGCGACATTCCCTTCCTTATCGAGAGCCACACAACCGACAGTGCCAAATTCGTGTCCGGCGGGCAGCGAACGCCCTTCCCTTTTCAGGTGATTGAGTAATTCACGCCAGCGCTCTTCTGTGAAAAAGTACCTTGGGTCTACCTGCTCGAGGCCGGATTCGCGCGAGAATGCGTCTGCGCCCGCTCCGATCAGCATCACGTGACGGGTTCGTTCCATCACTGCGCGAGCCAAGCTGATTGGATTTTTTGTCCGGGTCACTCCGGCGACAGCGCCCGCTTTCAACGTTCGTCCATCCATGATGGCTGCGTCTAATTCATTCGTGCCATCCTCATTGAACACTGCGCCTCGTCCCGCGTTAAAAAGCGGGTTGTCTTCGAGGACACGAACTGCGGCCTCGACGGAGTCTAATGCAGTGGCCCCGCGTGCGAGCAGCGAAGTGCCTTTCTCGACCGCCTCAAGCAGGCCGGTGCGATGCGCCGCTTCCGATCCGGCGGCGAGATCGCCCCGCCGCAACTTGCCGGAGCCGCCGTGCACGACCAACGCCCAATCGGGCCTGGATACCATATGCAATCATTGATGCGCCGGAGGCGCAAGCCGCTGCCTGAAAACGCCGCAACGAAACCGGAACTGAAACATCACCCTCATTTGGCTCCGCCCTCGGCGCTCGACGAGCGTTCCAGCCTTGCGGGGCTGCGCGCGATCTCAGCCGTTGAAGCCATAAAGGGACTGGCCGTCATTCTGCTGATGCTGGTGGTTTTTTCAGTGCACAGCCGGGTAGATGAAATCGCGGAGAGCCTGCTGTTTCATCTACATATGAACCCGGATAGAAGGATCGGTCAGGCATTCTTGAACGCGGCCTCGCGCCTGGGCGACATGCGGCTATTGACGATCGCCGCCATGGCGATGTCCTACGCGCTGGTCCGTTTCATAGAATCGTGGGGATTGTGGCATCGGCGTGTGTGGGCTGAGTGGTTCGCTCTGCTGTCCGGGATGTTGTATCTACCGTGGGAAATCGCAGCGCTGGTCGAGCACCGCACCGCTGCTCCATGCCACAATCTTGATCGTGAACGTGGTTATCGTCGTTTACATGCTGCACGTTCGGATTGCATCGTGCCGCCCTTCCGAATCGCATCCGGAGCGTACCATCACCGAATGAGCCGGTCGATTCCCTCCTCATCGAAGCTGATCCAGCCTTATTGCGTCGCAAATGGCGCGAAATTCCGGCTTAAACATTGGGATCCAGCGGATACACAGTCCATTGCTCCGTCACTCGAAGAGAGGCGCGCCTTCCATCAGGCCGCGATGCAACGGATCGACACTCTGCAGCAGATGTTATCGGCGGAGGCGCAGTGGTCGGTGTTGTTGATTATCCAAGCAATGGATGCAGCGGGTAAAGACAGCCTGATCCGCCATGCCATGTCGGGCATCAATCCGCAAAGCTGCCAGGTTTATTCTTTCAAGCAGCCATCCGTTGAAGAGCTAAGCCACGATTACCTATGGCGCGCGACCAAGGCCCTTCCGGAGCGGGGCCAGATCGGCATTTTCAACCGCTCGTATTATGAGGAGGTGCTCGTCGCTCGTGTGCATCCCGAGATTTTGGAAGCGCAGCGGCTACCGGCTTCGTTGACCGGGAAAACGGATCTGGAAAGAGCGGTTTGAGGATATCGCAGCCTACGAGAAGTATTTGGCGCGGAACGGGGTGCTGATTCGCAAGCTGTTTTTACATGTCTCGAAAGACGAGCAAAAGCGACGCTTTCTGAGCAGGCTGAAAGAGCCGCATAAGAACTGGAAGTTCTCGGCGTCCGATGTCCGCGACCGTAAATATTGGGACGATTACATGAGCGCATACGAGGATGCGATACGGCAGACGGCAGCGAAACATGCTCCATGGTTCGTGATTCCGGCCGATCACAAGTGGTTCACACGGCTGGTGGCGATCTCGATTATCGTGGACGCTCTTGAATCGCTAAAACTGAGTTATCCGACGCTGCCGCCCGAGAAACAAAGTGAGTTGGAGGATGCTCGGAAGCGCCTCCAAAATGAGACCGCATAGAATTGAAGACATACATGCGATTCACATTTCGGGGAGCCTGGGTGCTCTTCGCTCTGGTGTCTTGCGCCTTCGCTGGGCCCACTGAGGACAAGATCGAAGCCGGACACGCGCTCTTTCTGCAGAAATGCGCCTTTTGCCACGGACGCGACGCGCGCGGCGGCGAGACAGGCCCCGATCTCACATCGTCGACGCTGGTGAAAACGGATGTCGATGGCGACAAGATCGGGTTCGTCGTGCGGAACGGCAGACCGGAAAAGGGGATGCCGCGTTTTGCTCTGCAGGATAATGACATTGCCTCGCTGGTGGCGTTCATTCACAAGCAGGTGCAAGTCGCGGCTTCTGAGACCGGCGGACGCAAGGGCGTGGTTGCGGCCGATCTGCAGACGGGAGATGCGAAGGCAGGCGCCGCTTACTTCAATGGCCCCGGTGGATGCTCCGGGTGTCACTCTCCGACGGGCGATCTGGCGCATGTAGCCTCGAAATACTCCGCGCCGCGGCTCGAATTGCACATGCTGTATCCGCAGAACGCGAAGGCGCAGGTTACCGTGATGCCGCGCGGCGGAGAAGCTGTGACTGGGCACGCTGGCGTACCTCGATGAATTCACGGTGGCGCTGCGCGATTCGTCGGGCGCTTACCATTCCTGGCGTACGAAAGACGTTTCGTATAAAGTCGATGATCCCGCCGAAGCACATTGGAACTTACTGTCAAAGTACTCTGACGACGATATTCACAACCTGTTCGCGTATATTCAAACACTCCGTTAAGCCGCCCATGAAGATTGTTGCGCACTTTGTTTTGCTGCGCTGCTCTGGCGGGCGCGCAGGAGTTGAACCCGACCTTGCTGCTGCATCCCTCGCCCGATAGTTGGCCGCAATATCACGGCGACTACTCGGCCGAGCGTCACAGCAAACTGACGCAGATCACACCGCAAAACGTTGCTTCGCTCACGATGGCGTGGGCGTTCCAGACGGGTTTGACGGATTTGTTGAAGTGCTCGCCGTTGCTGGTGGATGGCGTGCTGTATATCACGGTTCCCGGACAATGTGTGGGCAATCGATGCGCGCTCTGGGCATCAGATCTGGCATTACACCTATCCGCCCAACACGGGTTTCCATATTGGTCATCGCGGTGTGGCGATGTACGGAACGTGGTTATACCTGACGACACCGGATGCTCATTTAGTTTGTCTGGATGCGCGTACCGGCCGGGTGGTGTGGAATGTCGTGATTGCGGACGCGAAGCGAGGCTATTGGGCCACTATGGCGCCGATGGTGATTCGCAATCACGTGATCGTGGGCGTTTCCGGCGACTTCGACAACCTGACGGGATATTTGCGATCGGTTGATCCCGAGACCGGCAAGACGCAGTGGCAATGGGATTCGACTCCGCCGCTCGGAACGCCGAATGCGACGAGCGGCGGCATGACTTGGATGACCGGCAGCTACGATCCCGATCTGAACCTATTGTATTGGGGCACAGGCAATCCGACGCCGGTGCTGACCGGAGTGACGCGGCCGGGCGACGATCTCTACACGTGCAGCATAGTGGCGCTGAATCCCGATACAGGCAAGCTCGTATGGGCGTTCCAACCTTCGCCGCACGATACGCACGACTGGGATGCGGTAGAAACTCCGGTGCTGGCAGACGTGACCTTCCATGGCGAGCCGCGCAAAGTGCTGATGCAAACGTCGCGCAACGGGTATTTCTTCGTTCTCGATCGCACGAACGGGAAGGCTCTGGTGACACAGCCGTTCGGGCCAGTGAACTGGTCCCTGGGCGTGGATGCGCAGGGCCGGCCGATTCCGAATCCGGCCAAAGAGCCTGCGCGGGATGGACGTCTCATCGCGCCCTCGGAGGGAGGCCTGACGAATTATCGATCACCGAGCTTCGATCCGAAGACGGGTTTGTTCCTGGTGACGGCCCAGCCGAGCTACGGCATGTACTATGCGAAGCCGGAAGACGGGACATTCGGTTGGGCGGGCGCGGATTACGATGTGGCGGAACGCGGCGTGCTGGAAGCCATCGATTACCAGACGGGACAAATCCGTTGGAAGCATGATCTCGGCAAAGGGCATACCGGGTCGGGTGTACTGACGACCGATTCCGGTGTAGCCTTCACGGGCGACACGGCCGGGAACTTCCTGGCGGTGGAGACAGCAACCGGGAAAACCCTTTGGCACGCCGGTTCGGGAGCACACATTGAGAGTTCGCCGATCACCTATGAACTGGACGGTAAGCAATATGTGCTGTTGAGTGCCGGAGGCGTTTTGTTTGCGTTCGCACTGCCAGAGTAAGTGAAATTACTTACAGTACACTGAGCAGGTGATCTGCTCCGTTCGCATCACTGGTTTCGGCGGCCTCTGTCTTGTGGCCGCGTTGATGACCGCCTGCGGAGGCGGTTCGACCCCACCAACAGTCGTGACGAGAAGCCCGATTGGCGCGGCACTGAGCTTGTCTTCGCTGACCCTGACGCCTGCGGCATCGACTCCGCCGTCAGTCTCTGTGACAGTGAATCGCCCGGGCGGGGATACCGATTCAGTCAACATCACGGTAAGCAATCTGCCATCGGGTGTGCAGGCGACGGTCACCCAACCCGGAACGGGCAACAGCGGCGCCATCGCCTTCACGATCGGAACTTCGATCCCGGCGGGATCCTACACGGTATCGGTGCAGACCGCGGACTCGGCGACCACTGCGAATAACACCCTGACATTGGTGATTCCCGTGGTGGCGACGATCAGTTCCAGCCCGGACACGTCATCGGGTCTCAACGGCGACGCGACGCTACAAGAAGCGATGTCGACTTCGTTCCAGCCTGCGAGTTGGACCATTGGAACTTTCGCGACAGCATCGAGCACCAAGGTATCGGAACTGAACGCGCTCGGGTCTCAGCACATCCGTTTGCAACCGGTGGAGCATGGGACCCCGCAGACTGCGCCAGGGAGTTGGGATTTCAGTACATTGAACGCGCTGCTCGACCCGGTAATTCAGACCACGGACAAGAGCCCGGAACTTCAATTGGCGAGGGCTCCCGAGTATCTGTATGCACAGGACGGCACGCTACCGGTATCCCAGTTCGCCGCTTATGCCCAATATGCAGCGAATATGGTGAAGTATTACAACACTCACGCCGGTTTCGTCGACAGCAACGGGGTCACCCATTCGCACATGGCGGACTCGCCTTCAGCAGGTTTCACTCCGATTACTTACTGGGGCATTTACAACGAGCCGAACTATAACGGCGTTAGTGCTTCGGATTACGTGACGCTCTATAACATGACGGTTCAGGCGATGCTCAGCGCCGGATCGGAAGTGCCGATTCAGTTTCTTGCGATCGAGATGGGTGATGGGTACTCAAGCCAACAGCAGGCGTATTTTACGGCATTCGCGCAAGGGGTCACGGGGCAAGTGGACGTGATCGCGACGCACTATTACGCGACCTGCAATCAGGCCGACAGCGATGCGCAGCTGTTTGACGCAATTCCGAGCACGTTTGTTCCGGAACTGCAGTTTATCCGGAAGACGCTCAAGACCAACTCAAGCTTGGCGGATCTGCCGATATGGATTACCGAAAACAACGTGAACGCCGACTACGACAAGGGCGAGGGTATTAGCGCCTGTAACGGCGGCCCGTTCACGCTGGATCCACGCGGGACGAGCGCCTACTTTGCGGCGTGGCGCCCGTATATGTTCTCTCAGGTCGGCAAGCTGGGCGTACAGGGTTTGTATCAATGGGTATTCGATGGCGATAAACAGTACGGCGAGATCGACGACAGCGGCAATAAGTATTTGAGTTACTGGGTGGATTATTACCTTCACCAGTACTTTGAAGCCAGCACTGAGTGGTTTTCGTTCACGAATACGCTCGTATCGGTTTCAACGAATGAATCCAGCAACGCCCCGATTGTCGAGATTCTGGCCGTCAAACGAGGAGATGGATCCTACGTGATTATGCTGGCAAATCACGCGGTTGCTAACGCAGGCGACAACAATGGATCCGGAGCCGCGCAAACCGTTGTTCTGGATGTCTCTCAATTGGGATCCTTCCTCTTCACGGATCAGATAATGCTGGATGCGAACACGGATGTGGCGAACGGCCCAACTCCGGCAACGCTTACGCCAGGTTCTCAACTGACGATTCACTTCGGCGGGTACGGGACGGCTTTCATTACGCTGAGCAATAACCCGATTGCACACATAAAGCCGCCAGCGCCGCAGAAAGTTCGAGCGCAGAGCGTCATTGAAGTGCAACAGGATTGCTCAGACACGGATAACTGCGACGATTCGAATCAGTAACTTCAGGTCTGGTAAGTGGGTACGCCCGTCGTGTAAGCGTCGCGAACGGCAAGGTCCTTGCGCATGCGGCCGGGCGTCATGTCGCGCTTTTCGGAGGTGAAGGTCGTCTCGCCTTGTGCAATCAGGTAGTCACCGGCGCGCGCTGCCAACGCCTGAATAGTGAGACCCGGGTTAGCGGAGCCTTGTGTCGGGAAGAGACTGCCGTCGCAGATGAAGAGATTCGGAACGTCCCAGGTTCGGCCGAAAGCATCGGTTACTGACTCTTCGGGCTTTGATCCCATGCGAGCCGCGCCCACCAAGTGAGCGTAGCGCTGCTCCTGAAAAATCTCCTTTGCGCCAGCGGCTTCCATCACTTCGCTGGTCCGTTTCACGCCCCACTTGATCAGCTTTTTGTCGTTGTCGTGGAGATTGAAAGTAACGCGTGCGACCGGGATTCCGAAGCGGTCCTTTTCTTCGGCCAATTCGACACGGTTATCGTCCCAGGGAAGGATCTCGCCGAGGAAACCGAAGCTTGCGTAATGGTTGTAATCCATCATGACGCGACGCATGCCCCAGCCCCAGGCGCTGCGAGCGACCATCATCTGCTTGGCGAAGGCAATGGGCAGCGGCCCGACAGTCTGGATCGCAAAGCCGCGCGCGAAACCACGTTTCCAATCGGTTTCGTAGAAATGCTCAGTGAGCGCGTGTGCAGGTGGAGCTTTGTACATCCGCACGAGTTCGTCGAAGCGGCCCAGCACGACGTTTCCTGCCTGCGCCATCAAGTAATGACCGAGACGGCCGCTCGAGTTAGCAAGACCTTTTTCGTGCCCTCGACATGCGGAATTAAGCAGAAGGCGCGGCGTCTCGATGGCATAGCCGCACACGATGACGGCGCGCGCACGCTGAAAGTGCTGTTTGCCGTCCTGGTCGTAATAGAAAACACCGTCGGCCTGCTTCGGATGTTTCATGGAGATTCGGAAGGCCATTGACAAGTCGCGGATTTCCGCGCCATACTCCAGGGCCTCGGGAACATGGCTTACCAGGGTGCTTTGCTTCGCTCCGACTTTGCATCCTTGGATACAGAAACCGCGATAGATACAATGCGGCCGGTTGCCGCGCGAACCGGAGAGGATAGCCACGGGACCGCCGGCGGAAACCGGTATGCCGAGCTTGCTGCAGCCGCGCATGAGGGCGTCACCGACGCCTCCGAGGGGATGTGGACCGAAAGGATAGCCGTGCGGATCGCCCCACGGAAAATAGGCGGGGCCGGCGACGGGGATCTCGCGTTCAACCATTTCGTAATACGGTTTCAGATCCCAATAGGAAATTGGCCAGTCCGCGCCGAGGCCGTCTTGCGTATAGACTTCGAAGTCGGAGGGATGCAAGCGCGGAGTGAAGCCGGCCCAGTGAACCGAGCCGCCGCCAACGCCTTTGCCGCTGTTGTTTTCACCGAGTGCGAGCGGGTCTTCGCCTCCAGTAATGCGCAGATCGTTCCAGTAGAGTTTGTGTGCGCCTGCTTCGTCGCTGACCCAATCGCGTTCTGTGTCCCAGAACGGTCCGGCTTCGAGCGCGACCACTTTGAATCCGCCTTTGGCGAGACGCTGCGAAAGCACGCCGCCGCCTGAGCCAACTCCCACGATGACGAAATCGACGGCCTCGTTTTCCGGGTAGCGTTTCATCCGCGGGGAGATTCGCTGCAGGGGGCCAAGAACTTTCTTCCCGGTTTCAGGGCGCGAAAATTGTCCGAAGAAGGGGCTCTTCAATGGGTTCCTCCCTGGCCCGGATGCGTTTCTCCAGCGGTTGCTTCCTCAGACGCTGTGAGGGCATCGGAAACAGATTCAGCCGGAGCGACCCATTCATACCGCACTTCATCGACTTCCCAAGGCTCTGGCATGCCACCCTCCAGACGCGTGTAGGCACGCGGATACGCTGGGCCGCCGAAGCCGATCTCATCCCACGCCCACGGATGCGAATAGTATGCCTTGACGCAATCCTGCACGAGTAACTGCCAGAAGCGTTTGATGGGTAGGCCGCGCCAGACTTTGTCGCCCGCTAGCTTTTTGCCGTCGTGAATTGACTGCAGCACCAGGTCCTTGTGCAGTGGCCGGAGATTCACAAAATCGAGGTGAAACATGGCGCGCGCGGTCGCGTTGACGGCGGTGAGTCCTCGACGATACGCTTCGCGATCGGCAGGCATGTCTGCATAGCGGAATCCGTCGATCTGATCTTCGTGAAGGCGTTCGTCGATCCGATTCACG
>CAWCJG010000017.1:0-95396 GCA_963795905.1 uncultured Acidobacteriaceae bacterium
CCAGGGACGGCCCGCGACGGCGACATAGTAGGTGCCTGGTGTTACGTGGCTGAAGTGGAACACTCCTTCGCTGTCGGTCATTGTGTTTTGGCGAAGGCCGATCTGGTAACGGCCGCGATTGACAGCACGGGCGAAGAGGTACACGTTTGCCCCCTGCACTGGGTCGTCTTCGTCGCGTACGACGCCGGAAAGACGCGCCGGGGTGATAAGCACGAACCGGATATGTTCGGAATCGAGCGTGGCGCCAGCCGCGATGGCGGTCGAGAATTGTTCGTACTGTTGGTAGTCCTGGGACCAGCCGCGGTATTCCACTCGCAGGGCGTACTTTCCCGCAGGGAGGCCAGTGAACGCGAAGGAGCCATCGTCGCCGCTGACTACGGATACGAACTTAGCGCGGTCCCTGGTGGACGCGAAGAACGTGCGCCGCTTTCACCGGGCGCCCGTCCTCGAGCACAACTTGTCCGGCGATGCGATACGCCGGGGATTGGGTAAGGCCAGTAAGTGCCGACAACAGAATAAGTAGGAGACTCCGATGAACCATTTACTTTGCCCTCGGGTCGATTAACATTGCAGTAACTTCCAGCTTCTGCTTGGGATCCAGAGTTATGCTTTGGCTGGTGTAAGCCTTGAGCGCTTCCGGATTCGCGTATTCCACGTTTTCCAAAGTCGAAAACGCATAGACCTCATACGAGCCCGGAGGCAAGGTCGTGGGACCGGGGCCTAACATAAGACCCGTGAAGGGGACGTACGGAAGGCTTTCATTGGCGTGCGGTTGAACCGGAAAGATGATTGGCTGCAACGCCAGCGAATTAGAGGCGATCACCACATATCCGGTGCGTTGTTCAGCCTCGTCGAGCTTCACGCTGAGTGTCGCGCAATCATTCCGTAGATTGATGGTTACTGGCTGCGGCTGGACGTCGGCGGTGACTGTCAGAAGCTCCCGCGTCAGATCGACGTTTCCGTACCAGGCTGAATCGAGGCACTCCGCGCCGGTGTTCTGGATCTGTAAGCGATAGCGGCCTTCCGGGACGTCGTAAAAGCCCACAGGCCCGCCAGTCTGGCGCCTGCCGATCCAATACCCGTTGAAGGAATCGGGGTCAATCAACTGGGCGGCGACGTCAGGGCTTACGGCTCCCTCTGGGCGTTCCACATCAGCGGCGTGATTGACAACAACCGGAATCATCATGGATGAATGGAGCACAAGCCGGAGATCGGTGATATTCGCGGCACTGACACTTACGTCCTGACGCGCACGATACAAAGTTCCGTGCTCGTCCGTTGACGAGAGATTGAGGACCCAATTGCCAGGCGCTACTACAGCGGAAAACTGGCCGCGCTGGGAATCCGTGCGAACAGCGTCGAACTCCACCTGTTGGTGGTCGCGGTCCTCTAAGGAAAGCATCATGGCGGCGCCTCGTGAGAAGCCGAGTACTGACCCAGTGATGCGGTACCCGGTCTGCCGGTGAAGGCGAATATCGGCCTGAAACTCCTGTCCCGGTTCTATCCGAAACTTTTGCGCAGATGCCAGGTCGGGAGCGTCGCCGAAGTACTCGGGCGGAGTCACTTGCGGCTGCGCATTCCAGGCGGGGGCGGGAAAAGTCCGGCCGAGTACGTGAACGACGTATGTGCCGGGAGTGAGATTGTCGAAGCGATACGCGCCGTCGTCGTCGGTTGTCGTTGTGCCGCGAACCTGCCATTGCCGGCGGCCTCCGACAATTGCTTCCGCCATGAACTGAACTTGCACCTGCGAGACCGGCTCGTCGTCGGAATCGGTGACCTGACCCTTTACCTTTCCGGCTGGAAACAGTTTCAAGGAGATGTCGCCGCTGCTGCTATCTGAAGTGGGTAAGGGCGTGTAGGGATTCCACTCGCTTTGCGCTACATTGCGGATATCAAAGTAGCCCGGCTTGCTCACCGAAAAATTAAGCGGGCCGTCCGGAACGCCTTCCATCTCGAAGCGGCCATCGGGGCCGGTAAGCGCGGCGACGACATGCGGCCCGAAAAGTTGTACCAGCGCATGCTTGATCGGCTCGCCGGAAATGGCATTGACGACAGTTCCGGTAATGTTGCGCAGTGGGGCTGAAGCCGGTGCGGGCGGCGCTTGGGCGGACACGGTGGCACATATCGCCAGAACGATAGCCGAACGCCCCAACCCGCCCATCTGTCTACGTTAGAAGCACAACATCGGCTCCTGGGTTCCCGCTACCAGCGCGGCAGCTGCCGTTTCCAGTTCGGGTCGACGTGCTTGCGCATTTCGGCTTCATCGTCGCGTTTACGGAACGGGATCTTGCGGTAGCGCTCTTCGCCGCGTGCGAGTTGATCGTAATCGAGCTCGACGCCAAGGCCCGGCCGATCGGGAACCGCTACAGAGCCATTCGTAAACGGGATCCGGCCGCCTTCGACGATTTCGTCGCGCTCCGTCTGCCAAGGATAATGCGTGTCGCAGGCGAAGGTCAGATTCGGGCACGCGGCAGCGACGTGAGTCATCGCCATCAGACTCACGCCGAGATGACTGTTCGAGTGCATCGAAAGGCCCATTCCGAGACGCAGCACAAGTGAGACAGCAATTGCACTTGCCGCAGGCCGCCCCAATAATGCGGATCGCAGAGAACGATCTGAACCGCATCAAGGTCGCGCGCGCGCGGAACGTCGGGAAAGGAGGTGACCGCCACGTTGCTGGCGAGTGGAGTTTCGATGCCGTGCGCAAGCAGCCGGCTGCCGCACCTCTCTCATGCCGTCGAGTCCGGGGCACGGATCTTCAAGATAGCCGCCGCCCGAAAGCTCTTCGCGCAGGGACTCGCCAACATGCACGGACGTATCGACCGACCACGCGCAATTCGGATCGATACGCAGCGGCACGGCGGGCCGAACTCGCGGCGCAGGGCGCGGATGGATTCGATTTCGATCTCCGGCTCGAGCACGCCGCCTTTCAGCTTAATTTCGCGAAATCCGTATTGATCGACCATCTGGCGGCACTCGCGAACCAGCGCTTCCGGGCTTCAGTACTTCGCCGTACTCATCCGGGTAATCGCCTCCGCCGCCGCCCGCATGCTTGTAGAACAGATAGGCGGAGAACGAGACCGCATCGCGCACTCGCCCGCCGAGCAGATCGCAAACCGGCCGACCGACTGCCTTGCCGATGATGTCGAGACAGGCAATTTCAATGGCCGCGAAGGTGCGCGCATTCTGATCGAGCGGGTTCTCGCCCGGCACCAGCCACGTTTGCGATCGTCCGCCCGGGACCTGCGCGTCCTTCTGCCGTCTTCGCGTTCAGGCCCTCCCAAAGCTCCGCCAGGCGAAACGGATCCATGCCAAGAATGCGGCGGCACGCATGCTTCCAGCGCGGCGCGCGGCGCTTCGCCTCCATAGGTTTCGCTCACCCCGCGAATGCCGTCGTCCGTCTCCAGTTCCACGATGGTGCGCAGAGCCCAAGGCGCATGTAGGCCATACGAACTGCGCAGTGGCGGATCCGCTATCGCGATCGAGTGAGAGCTTACAGTCCGGAAATCCTCATCAGAGTTCAACTAGCATATTCGGTAGAACTTCTATCGAATATCATGAAGCGCCGAACATTCGCCAAGCTGGCCACCGCTCTCCTCTGACGCTTGCCATGCGGACGCGGCCCCCGCTGCAGCGAAGGCTGAGGGTCCAGATCAAGCTCGGCAACCAGAACTGGTCGGACGATGCCAGTCTTGAAGGTGCTCGCCGCATTAGGCGTGAATCATATCTGCAGCGCGGTGCCGTCGAGACACGTTCGATGAGAACTGGTCTGTCGAGGGCCTCAACAAACTGCGCGAGCGAGTCGAGTCATTCGGAATTACGCTTGCGGCGGTGCCGCTTCCGCTGAGTTCGCTATACATCGCGAAAGCGGAAAATCCGGACATCATGCTCGGCAAGAGCCCGGAGCGCGATCGCGAGATCGATAACATCTGCACCATGATCCGGAACTGCGGTCAAGGCGGGAATTCCGATGGTGAAGTACAACCTGACCATCCTCGGCGTGGTGCGAACCGACGCCAACACCGGGCCGCGGCGGCGCGAAGTACAGCACGTTCCGCTATCAGCGAAGCGCAAGCAGGACCGCCGCTGACCGAAGCCGGACCAGTAAGCGCGGACGAGATGTGGGAGCGCATCACTTATTTTCTTGACCGCGTTGTGCCGGTCGCGGAAGAAGCGCAAGGTGCGGATCGCTTGTCATCCGCACGATCCAGCAATGCCGGAGCAAGAAGGGTTTCGCGGCGTGCATCGTGTGCTCGGGCAGTGTCGCAGGGTTGAAGCGTTTTGTCGACATCCATCCGAGCCCCTATCACGGCCTCAACTTCTGTCAAGGCACGGTCAGCGAAATGCTGCGCAGACCCGAATGCGGAAATCCACGACGTCATTCGCTACTTCGGCGTCGCGGAAGAAGATCTTCAACGTGCATTTCCGTAATATTCGCGGCGGCTTTCTGGATTTTCAGGAGACTTTCCCGGACGCCGGCGACGTGGACATGATTGCGGCACTGCGAACCTATCGCGAAGTCGGCTATGAGGGCATGTTGATGCCGGACCATGTGCCCGTAATCGAGGGCGATACCGGCGGCCGGCAGGCGTTTGCGTTCGCGTTCGGATACATTCGCGGGTTGCTGGACGCGGTGCAGGCTTGACGGCCGTCAATGGTGGTAGTTGTCGTTCTGCTCGCGCTAGGGATGGTGATCGCGTATGTGGATCGCGCGAATCTGTCCGCCGTTCTTGCGCTGAAAGGCTTGCATGGCTGGATCGTCTCGACGATAACGGCCGCGGGCTGCTGAACTCCGCCTTCTTCTGGTCTTATGCGCTGCTGCAGATCCCGGCGGGCTGGATGGTGGATCGCTATGGCCCGAAACGGCCGTATGCGATCGGTTTCGCTTTGTGGACACTGGCCTCTGCGGCCGCGGGCATGGTCGCATGGCATTGGACAGACTGCGTGGGCGAGCGTCTGGTGCTGGGTGTCGGCGAATCCGTCAGCACCGCCGCAAGCCTGCGATGGATTCGTTTGAACTGCGCGGAGACGACAGCGGGGTCTTGCGACCGGCATTCTCTTTGCGGGCACAAAAGTGGGTGCGGCGATCGGCAGTGCCGCTGGCAGTGATGCCTGATGCTTGCGCTTCGATTGGCGATTGATGTTCGTCGTTTTGGGCGCAGGCGGTTTCGTGTGGCTGCTGCCTTGGCTGTTCTTCGTCTCCGAAGAACGTCGCGACTATGCGAACAACCGCGCGCAGCCACAGTCGACGGAACAGTTCCGCATCGCGCCCATTGTTCGCACAAACCCGCCATCTGGGGCATTCTGCTCGGAACATTCGCTTATAACTACTTTATTTATTTTTGCCTGACTTGGCTGCCCGCGTACTTCACCGAAGCACGCCACTTGACGCCGCGGGCTATGGGACTGTTCACGATGTTCAGCTTCGGTGGAATGGCGATCGGTCGGCATTCTCGGCTGGGCTGGGCCGCGGATCGCATCATCGCGCGAGGCGCCGACCGGTGCGGGTGCGGCGTCTGTTTACGATGACGGGTTTCGTCGTCGCTTCTACCGAAGTGATCGGCATGCTTTCCGAAGTCAAATGACGTGGCGCTCTTCTTCGCGGTCTTTTCGCTTAGCCGGCCTGGGACTGACGACTGCAAATTATTGGGCCCTCACGCAAACGATTTTCCCGGCCGATCATCGTGGGCCGCATGGTCGGCATCCAAAACTTCGCATCGAACCTGTCAGGCATCGTTGCGTCGCATAATCACGGGATGGCTGAAGCATAAAACCGGTAAGCTACAACGCGGCAGGCTGGGCCATCCTGGCGTGTTGCTCTTGGGCCTGACGGCTTACGGACTGCTGGTGCGCGAGCACGCTAGCAAAGATGAAGAACAGTTTTGCGCGTACATGAACTCGGAAACTCGGCATTGCGCTACCAGCGAAGCGGATAAGTCGCGGTCGGTTTCCGACGCCGACGGCATGACCGCGCGGAATTCATTCCGCAGGCTCACAAAATCGTGACAGAGCCGATCGCGCGGGGAGAACCGGTAATTCGCTACGGTCAGGCAATCGGGACAGCGAATCGGGAACTGACTGCCGGAGATTACGCTCGCGAAGAGTACATCGACCTCCCGCGGCGCCAGCACTTGAGGAATCTGCCGCTTGCCACAGGAGTGCCGACCGCCCTTGCGCCGCTTGCCGGCTACAAGTTTCAGGGATATCGGAACCCGACGGCAGCATCGGCACGCGAAACGTGCTGGCGATCAGCGACGACGGTGCAATGCGTGGCGCCCACGGTCGATTACGCCGTCAAGCGGATCAGAACCGAGATACTGCCGCGATTTCCGAACGTCGACGATGTCGTTGCACTGACGCACACATACGGCTGCGGAGTGGCAATCGACGCTCCCGGGGCGGCTATTCCGATCCGAACGTTGCGCCACATCAGCCATGCACGCGAATGCGGGCGCCTGGCCGATGATCGTGAGTCTGGGTTGCGAGAAACTGCAGCCCGGCCGTTTGTTGCGAACAGGCGATGACATCGCGCTGAAGTTCTCGAACCGGATAACATGGTGCGGCTTGCAATCGGAGCCGGGGTTTGCGGCGACTGTATCGGCGATCATGCAAGCGGCGAGAAAGCGGCTGGCGATTCTCAATCATCGCAGACGGGTCGAGTGCCCAGCTTCGGAACTGGTGGTGGGCTCCAGTGCGGCGGGAGCGATGCGTTCTCGGGAGTGACTTGCAATCCTGCGGTCGGTTATGCGGCGGACTTGTTTGTGCGCGCGGGCGCGACGGTGTTGTTCTCCGAAGTGACCGAAGTGCGCGATGCGATTCACTTGCTGACCCCGCGCGCCGCGAATGCCGAACGTGGCTCGCGCACTGATTCGCGAGATGCGCTGGTACGACGAGTATTTAGCGCGAGGAGGCGCCGATCGCAGCGCGAATCCGACACCGGGCAACAAGCGCGGCGGGTTGGCGAACATGGTAGAGAAGGCGTTGGGGTCGATTGCGAAAGCAGGGAGCACGGCAATTCGCGCTGTCGCCACTCACGGCGAGAAAGTCGGCACACGTGGATTCGTTTTCGCCGCAACCCCCGCAAGCGACTTTATCTGTGGAACACAGCAACTCGCTTCCATGAATCTGCACATCTTCACGACGGGTGAAGGCAGCCCGTATGGACTTCCGATGACGCCGGTGATCAAGATCTCTTCGCGCACTGCTCTCGCGGAGCGATGGAGGGACTTGATCGATCTGGATGCGGGCCGCATCGCCACAGGATCGTCCAGCGTGGAAGAGATCGGCTGGGAGATATTTCAATTGTGTCTTGAAGTGGCGAGCGGGAGGAAAACATGGGCGGAACATTGGGGTTTGGCAAACGCGCTGGTACCGTTTCAACCGGGCCCGGTGACCTAATGAAAATAATTTTTTACGTAATGCTGCTGGTCGCTGTGTGCGGCGGCTTGGCGATGGCGCAGGACAACTACGAAATTCAAGTGTACGGGTCCGATACGGTGCCTGCCGGGCGAACCATGGTGGAGTTGCACAGCAATTTCACGGTCTCCGGGTTCAAGGATGTCGTTTATGGAATGCTGCCGGATCAGCATCAGGAGCACGAGACAATCGAGATCACGCAAGGCATCAACAACTGGTTTGAGGTCGGGTTTTATATTTTCACCAGCGCGGGGCCGGGGCAAGGATATAAGTGGGTCGGCGATCACATCCGGCCGCGAGTACGCGTTCCGGACGACTGGCACTGGCCGGTTGGTGTCAGCATCTCAACGGAATTTGGCTATCAGCGGCCGATCTTTTCGGCCGATACGTGGACGTGGGAAATCCGGCCGATTGTCGATAAGCAGCTTGGGCCTTGGTATCTGGCATTCAATCCCGCGCTTGAACGGTCATTCCATGGACCCAGTGTTCCACAAGGCGTGACGTTCTCGCCCGCCGTTAAGGTCGGGTACAACGTAACTCACAAATTGAGCACCGGGTTTGAGTATTACGGATCGACGGGGAATGTATTCGGGTTTGCTCCATTCGCCTTGGAGCAACAGCAGTTCTTTCCCGTGATCGACTATGACTTCGGCCCGAACTGGGAATTCAATTTCGGCGCTGGAGTCGGCGTGACGCACAGCACCGATCACTTGATCGTTAAGATGATCATCGGGCGGCGGTTTAATTTTGGGAGAAGACGATTGCCGCCCACGCGGTCTACCGGTCCGCAGACGGGCAATTAGCTTTCAGCGAGGAAGCTTTCGAGATCCTTTTCGTTCACCGAGGGCTCGCCGGGAGCAACGTTGTTTAGGCGGCCAGCGCGCATCCAGGCTTCGAGTTCGTGTACGCGGTCATATAGCTGATCGAACGACTCAACGGTAAATAGGAGCGGCTGGAAGTGATCGATCTCGAAGCACTGGTTGATTACCCACTCAAGTTGTAACGGGAAACGCTGCACTTGGGACGATTCCACTGCGTGCCGGATCTCACCGAAGCTGCTCAGCAAACCACTGCCATACACGCGCAGACCTTGCGGCCCGGCCATCAGTCCGAACTCGATCGTGAACCAAAAGAAACGAGCCATTGCTCGAATGATGCTCGTCAGAGTGCGCACTCGCTGCTGGTGATCGGAAATACCGGCGGCGATTTCGGCGGCCGTATGCGCGCAATCGCCAAAACGAACCAGGGTCTCGGCGAAAGCTTTATCGGTGTGCATCGGGACGTGGCCCGCGATGTCGTGAAAAATGTCGGGCTCAGGGAGATAGTCCAGATGGTCCGCATCCCGAATGGTCACCGTGGTTGGAAACTGGCGGTTGCGCAAACAGTCGAAGAACACGAAAGCAGGCACATAGCCGCTGACCGCCCTGGCTTGAAAACCGGTCAGCGGGCAGAGGAACCGGTTTACATCGTCAAGCCGCGGAATGGAATCGGGTTGCAGCCGGAGATTCGCAATGCCTTGCTGAAACGCGCTCGTTGGCGTACCGTTCCCACTGCGGCAGCATCCGGGTGTACAAACGCCGCCAAGCGCCGTGCTCGCCTTCACGGTAGCCGTCGTATTGCTGCGAAATGAACAGGGGAGGTTCGACAGAAGTGGAAATAAGAGCCCTCCTGCATCCATCCTACTGCGAAAGCACCACGTCGGGGTGGTTATATGTGACAGTGACGGAGGCCGCGCTTGGCTAGGTACTGCTGGTGGTAGTCTTCGGCGCGATAGAACGTCTGGGCGGGTTCAATCGCGGTCGCGATCGGCTGTCGGAACTTACCCGAATTGTCTAGCCGGGACTTGGACTCGATCGCCATATGCTGCTGTTCGGGTGAGTGGTAGAACACGACAGAACGGTACTGGGTACCAATATCTGGTCCTTGCCTGTTTACCTGCGTCGGATCGTGTGTGGACCAGAATACATCCAATAGTTGCTCGTAAGTTATTTGTTCCGGATCGAACTCAACTTCTACCACTTCGACGTGACCCGTGCGGTCGGTGCAAACATCTTTGTACGTTGGATTTGCGGTCTGCCCGCCTTCATATCCAACCGCAGCATCGATCACTCCGGGCAATTCGCGGAAAGTAGATTCAACGCCCCAAAAACATCCTGCTCCGAAAGTTGCTTTCTCCACGCTTTCATTGTCCCCCAGGGCGGAGCAAGAATTTTCCCGTGCGTTACCCTCAATGCCGCAGTAATCCGAGAGCGTAAAGCGCGTCTAAAGTGATGTAGTCCCGCGATGTAAGTCGCGGCGGTTTATAAGCAAAGCAATTAAAGTTACTTCATTGTTAGGAGTCTTATGAAACATTTGACAGGCAAGGGTTTATGGAGACCATCCATAGCTGTGTCGGCTCAGCTATCTGCTGGCGGCGTCTCTGGTCCTTGCGGTGGAGCCGACCAACTCGAAAACATTCAATGCCGGCGAGAAGGCAAAGGTCAACGGCGTCATTCTGTCACGCAGCGGCGACACGCTGAAGGTGCGCGGCGACGACAACACGATCGAGAACATCGATCTCAACAATGACACCAAGATCGAGCTGCGTAAGAGCTGGGCTAGCCACAGCAAGATGGACTCCGGCGCGTTGGTCCCCGGTCTGCACATCGAGGCGCAGGGCAAAGGCGGTGACAACGGCGACCTGGTGGCGAATCAGGGTCACGTTCGATCCGAACTCGATGAAGGCTTCGCGCCAGATCGATGCGCGCGTCTCCCCTTGAGGCAAGGACGAATGCAATCGAGGGCAGGACAGGGCAACTAGAGGGCCGAACGGGCACTCTGGAGAACCGCGCCGGCCAGATTGAGAATCGCCAGAGCGATCTGGAGAACACCGAAAAGCAGACCCAGCAACAGGTGGGGCAGGCGAAGACCACCGCCGATCAGGCCAATCAGGGCGTCAACGAGGTAAACACCCGCGTGGGCAACCTGGACAATTACACGCCCGAAAGAGAGCGGCAACAGTATACTTCCGCAGCGGCAGCTCGGTTTTGACGGCGCAGGCGAAGCAGGATCTGGACAACTCTGGCGCAACAGGCGAAGAACGAGCACGGCTTCGTCATGGAAGTGACAGGCTATGCCGACACTACCGGTTCGGCAGCGTTCAATCAGCAGCTGAGCGATCGGCGCTCGCAGGCCGTGATTCAGTACCTCGAGGAGCAGGGCGACATCCCGGTGCACCGGATTCTGCCGGCGACCGGACTTGGCACGACGCACGAAGCTGCCGCCAACAACACTTCTTCCGGCCGTAAGCTGAACCGGCGCGTGGAGGTGAAGGTACTGGTGAATCAGGGCCTGGTTTCGCAGAACAACACGAACGAAGGCGGTCAGAACGGGAACACGGGCGCAGTGCAGAACACGCCAAATACTCCCAATGCCGCAGGGACCCCGGCATCCAGCCAGCCGAATACGACACCCACCACCCCGACTACACCTCAACAGTAAGGTCGGGATGAACACCGGGCCGAGCGCTATCCAGCGACCGGTCCGGTTTTCCGTTTGTGCCGCACCTACTAACCCCCGTTATCGTTGAAGGATGATCGAGATTCGACCTGCCCGAATCCCCGGCGATCTCGCCGAGGTGCGAACACTATTCAGCGAGTACGCGGCGGGCTTGGACGTGGATCTCTGCTTTCAGAATTTCCAATCCGAGTTGGTCACATTGCCCGGCAAATATGAGCCTCCGAACGGTCGGCTATTGCTGGCCTGGGACGACGGGGAGGCTGTGGGCTGCGTCGCATTGCGCCCGCTAGACGAGCAGTCGTGCGAAATCGACGGGCAGTCGTGTGAAATGAAGCGGCTCTATGTACGGCCTGCTGCGCGGGGCCAGCAACTCGGGTGGCGCTTAGCGGAACGGATCTGCGAGGAGGCCCGCGCAATGGGTTATGCGCACATTTACCTCGACACCCTTCCCAGCATGGTCTCCGCGATCGGCTTGTACACGACCCTGGGATTTAGACGCACAGAACCCTACACGCTGAACCCGGTGGAAGGTGCGCTGTTCCTGGTACGGGACTTGTCTCACGCTCAAACCGCAGAGTCCAAGAGCACAGCGCAGCGCTGAACTGGATTACTTCAATGATCCGCGTTGCGCGACCACCATGCGGAGAGCATCGTCGAGCGTGCCCTTGAACAGCAGTATTTTCACCTCGTATTCGGCATGAGTTCCGGCCGCCAGCGGCACATCGGGATCGACGTGCTGGCAAGTGAGTTCCGGGTTTGTCCAGACATTTCCAGGTGAACGCGCAAAGCTGTTGGCGACCCAAGCGCGATCCAAAGACAGAGTCGCGATCATCGGCACATCGACAGGTTGCGAGGAATAACGGTACGTGATGCCGTCCTCACGATGCTGCACGCGCTCGGCAGGCACGGGAGCCGTGTAGGACGCGAGATAGCGAACCGGGAACCAGTTTTGCAGAGACTCTGTGAGACGCTCGGGCGAGTCAACAGCCAACAGATTGAACGCACCGCCTTGATGGACATACGTTCGCTCAAGACGAGGATCGTAGAAGATGGTGTGAAAGCGTGGATCGGTAATGGCCGTCGCCATGGCGTAATTTATGGCCGAACGATTGTCGAAGCTATAGCGGAACAGGATGCCATTCTCCTGCAGAGTTGCGCGCGCGGCAAAATGAATTCCTTCGAAATCGCGCTCGTATTCCAGGGAGTTCCCAATTTTTCGCCAGCTCGGCTGGACCTCTGCGCGGCCCGGACGAAACAGGTACAAATGCTTCGCGTCCGTCTGTGAGCGCGGGCGCACGGTTACATGCTCCGGGAAAAGGATTGTTGCGGCCGCTTGATTGGGCGTACCGTCGGGCACGAAAAGGAGCAGCGCAGGATCTGTGTTCTCGCGATCCACCATGACGCGAAGACCGGCGTTGTTGCGAACCTCCAATGTTTGCGCGTGCGCGCAGGCGACCACGACCGCCAACCAGATCGCAGCGCCAGCCCTACTCATGGGAAGCGAGAACGCGCACGCCGTACGCATCCAGCGGAACAGTGCCCGAATAGGTTGTGTTTGTCAGTACATCTCTTGCCGTTGTGAACCCCTTCACCGTTTGCGCCGCGCCAGTGTGATTCAACAGGAACGTGACCGGCCCATTTGCTGAGTGTCGGGTCGTTACTTCAACGCCGCGAGGCACATCGAGCGGACTACGAACTCCGCCGGCAGCAGTGAACGTGAGCAGCACGCGCGCGAGATCCGCCGGTTCGAGATGCGCTCCGATGTAGATAGCTTTGCCTTTGCCGAACCGTTGCGACTAATGGCGGCTTTGCCCGCGTAAGCGCCTGTGTAGGTCGCGAGAACCTCGGCTTCACCGGGACTGAGAATGTCCGCCCAAACCGTGCAGTTCGCGTCCGCTCCGGCGAGGACTCCTGAGAAGTGCACACCCTGCTTTTGCGTGTAAATGGGTTCGTAATCCTCGACGGTGACGCCCATGACGTCGCGCAGTAAGCCGGGAAGCGGAGTTTTCACAATCCGGCTGTACTCATCCTTGACGCCCAGACGAAAAGCCGGCGACGAAGGTTCCTCCGTTCTGGACGAATTCGCGGATGCGGTCGGCCTGCCGCGGCGCAACGACGTACATCATCGGAGCGAAGACGAGTTTATAGCGTGACAGATCGCTTCTTGCATCGACAATGTCTAAACCCGCGTGCGATGCCGCAAGCGAGGCGTACCACGGAATGACTTCCGAAAGATACGCTTTGAGCTTGGGCTGGCTTGGCTGAATGGCAAAAGCCCAATCGGATTCTAAGTCGACGCAGAGAGCGAAATCGGCCGAATACGGCGAGTGCAGCAGATCGGAACCCAGCGATTTCATCTCACGAATCGTTCGCTCGATCTCCGCAAAGCCGGGGCTGGGGGAGCGGTCGTGCTTCAACAGCCCGTGCCAGTATTCTTCCGCTCCGAACGTAGCGGTGTCCCAACGAAAATAGTTAATGCCCATCGCTCCGTGCGCGATCGCTTGAAAACTCCAGAGGCGAAGCTGACCAGGCTCGGGCTGCGGTGAAAAGGTAGGCTGACCGGCTTTGCTCGTTTGCTCCTCCATAATGAGGAACGGTTTGCCGTCCTTGATGCTGCGATTCGCATCGTGGCTGAACGCGATCACGGGACCGATCATTTCCGGTGAGCTTGACGGGTCCATAATCGCCATGAAGCCCGGATAGTTGTCGCCCGAGAAGAAATCGAGATTACGGTAGAGGTCACGGAAGTTGATGGTATCGACGAGGCTCACATTATTGGTTGTGATGAAGTGCTGCGGGCACAGCCGCCGCAACACCGTGAGCTGCTCTTCGAGGAACGTGACATTGGCATAACTTTGATAGCGATCGTAGTCGAGCGCCAGGCCAGGATTGGGCGGCGCGCCGGAAGGGAGCGGAACCGGAATCTGGCTGAAGCTCGTATACGTCTGGCTCCAGAACACAGTGCCCCACGCTTCGTTGAGCGCGTGCAGCGAGTGGTATTTGTTTTGCAGCCATGATTGGAAGCCGGCACGGCAAAACCGGCAGTAACAACGCCCGCTTTCTCCGAGAGTCAGCTCATTGTCGATTTGCCAGCCGATGACGCCCGGCGTCGATGCGAATGCTTGCGCCATTTCGGTCGCGATTGCGAGCGATAGACGCCGGTAGGTCTGATTCGTCGGACACGTGAAGCGGCGCGTTCCCGGACTAAGCGTCGTCCCGCGATCGTTGACCATCAGGACTTCGGGATACTTTTGCGTGAGCCAAGGCGGCGGGGCTGCCGAGGGGGTGCCTAAAATGACGGCGATGTTGTGGCTGTGCAGCAACTGGACGGCGCGTTTCAGCCACGCGAAATCGAACTTGCCCTCTGCGGGTTCCATGAGACCCCAGGCGAATTCGGCTACGCGGACGTTTGTGATGCCCATGGCGGCCATTTGTGAGGCATCCTGTTCCCACAGCGATTCGGGTGTTTGATCCGGATAGTAATCGACCCCGAACAACAGAGGCGGATCGTCTGAGCGCTGCGCCGGTGATTGCGCCGGCAGGGTAGCGATTGCCGCTGCAGTGAGCAGCCATTCACGCCGTGTCATAACCATGGCGTCATTCTATTTCAGGGATGCTCCCGCACCGTTGTGATATGGAGTTCAGGTGTGGCTTGCTCTCGTACATCCCTTGCGGCGCTGCTTATCTGTGGAGCGGCGCTAAGTCCGGCCGACTGGCTGACCTTCAATCACGACGCGCAGCGGAGCGGCTACAACTCCGCGGAGAAAACGTTATCCAAGGAGAACATTAAGGACCTCCGGCTGCTCTGGAGCGTGCAGCTCGACAACGCGCCACTGGCTCTGAGCGCGTTGACTGCGCCGGTTGTGGCCGACGATGTGCAGACTGCTTCGGGAAAGAAGACTCTCGTGTTCTTTGCCGGATCTTCCAATACGTTCTTTGCGCTGGATGCGTCGAGCGGCGCCCTTGTGTGGAACCGTCCGCTGCCCAGCTACATTACGGCGAAGGAAGAGTCGTTCTATCTCTGTCCGAACAGCGCGAATGCAACTCCCGTTATTGATCGGGATCGTAGCCTGATTTACACGGTCGGAATCGATGGCAGAGTATTCGGGCTCGATCTGGCGACAGGCGATGTGAAGTTCGGACCGTTCGCATTCATTCCGCCGCTTGCAAAAGCGTGGAGTCTGAGCCTGGCATCGGGCGCGGTCTACACAACCACGTCGCAGGGCTGCGGGGGCGATCGTTCCGGGATCTACAGCATCAACGTTGAGCATCCGCTGAGCACAACCAGCCACCACCTGGTGGTCCGGCAAGGATCAGGCGGTGGCATGTGGCTGCGCGGCGGAACGGTCATCGATCCGTCCGGAACCGTGTTTGTGTCCACCGGCGATGGTCCGTTCAATCCGGCAGTCGGAGATTACAGCAACTCGTATCTGGCGGCCCCGCCGGATCTGTCACGCGTCAGCGATTACTTTTCGCCCGCGAACTGGGACACGCTCAGTAAACGCGATCTCGATTTGCCCGCAGGCGGCCTTGCCGAGTTCATCTGGAACGGACAACGTTTGCTGACGGGCGCTGGAAAAGAATCGGTTGTTTACCTGATGGCGGCGGATCGTTTAGGCGGCCCGTCCCATTCGCGTCCGCTGTACGCAACTCCGGTGTTGGCGAATGAAAGCGGGGCGCTCGAGGAGAAGGGGATTTGGGGATCTCCTGCCGTCTGGGCAGACGTCGATGGACCGTGGCTCTACTACCCGGTATGGGGACCGCTGGCTCCCGCCGCTCGTTTTGCGCATACGAATGGAGAGAACCCGCACGGCAGCCTGATTGCGCTGAGGGTGGTTATGGGCGATGGTGGACCGCGGCTCGAACTAGCCTGGGTCTCGGGCGATATGAGCCTGCCGGATGCGCCGGTCGTGGCGAACGGCATTGTCTTTGCGCTCTCCACGGGTGAGAATCCGCGGCAGGATCACATGCTCGGCGTGACTCATTTCAAGAGCATGGAGGAATGGAAACACAATCTGCTGACGACCGAAGAGCGGTCTGCGGGGACGCATCCGGCTGTTCTAGTGGCGCTCGATGCAAAGACGGGCAAGATGCTCTACCAGAGCGGCGATGCGATGAAGACTTGGGTACATTTTACGGGGCTCGCCGTAACCGGTGGGCGCGTGTTTGCGGTGGATCATCAATCGCGTGTCTACTGTTTTGGCTTACCAGAAAAGTGACGTTTTCTGCGTTTTGCCCGCGCAAAAAAAGGCCCGCTTGGGTTTGAGCCAAGCGGGCGTGAGTAAATTTCAACCCAGCGCAAAGGACGGTTTGGGTCCGTTTTGCGCGCTGAAAGAATTACGCCTTAGTAGTCCATGTCCGGGCCGTGGCCGCCGGGACCGGCCGGAGCAGCAGACTTCTTCTCCGGAATCTCGCAGATCATCGCTTCGGTGGTCAGCATCAGTGCGCTGATGGAAGCGGCGTGCTGCAGAGCCGAACGGGTCACCTTGGTCGGGTCGATGACACCGGCCGCGACCAGGTCTTCGTACTGCGCGCTGGCAGCGTTGAAGCCGAAGTTCTTGCTGTCGTTCGAGCGGACCTTCTCGATCACGATCGCGCCTTCGAAGCCGGCGTTGCCAGAGATCTGGCGAAGCGGCTCTTCACTGGCGCGGCGGATGATGTCGATACCGATCTGCTCATCGCTGTCGCGCCCTTCAGAGTCCGTCAGCACACTTGCCGGCGCGCAGCAGAGCTACGCCGCCGCCGGGAACGATGCCTTCCTCGACCGCCGCGCGAGTGGCATGCAGAGCATCCTCGACGCGCGCCTTCTTTTCCTTCATTTCGGTCTCGGTCGCAGCGCCAACCTTGATCACCGCAACGCCGCCCGCGAGCTTGGCCAGGCGCTCCTGCAGCTTCTCGCGATCGTAGTCCGAGGTGGTCTCGTCGATCTGCGCGCGCAGTTGCTTGATGCGGCCTTCGATGGTCTTCTGCTGACCGGCGCCGTCGACGATGGTGGTGTTGTCCTTGTCGACCGTGACGCGCTTGGCGCGGCCGAGGTCTTCGAGGCGCACACCTTCCAGCTTGATGCCGGTCTCTTCCATGATGGCTTTGCCGCCGGTGAGGACCGCGATGTCCTCCAGCATGGCCTTGCGGCGATCGCCGAAGCCCGGGGCCTTCACGGCGCAGGCATTCAGCGTGCCGCGCAGCTTATTCACGACGAGAGTTGCCAGCGCTTCGCCTTCGACTTCTTCGGCGATGATGACCAGCGGACGGCCGGCGCGCGCAATCTGCTCGAGCAGCGGCAGCAGGTCCTTCATGTTGCTGATCTTCTTCTCGTGGATCAGAATGTAGGGATCCTCGAGCACCGCTTCCATGCGGTCCGGATCGCTGATGAAGTACGGCGACAGGTAGCCGCGATCGAACTGCATACCGTCGACGGTCTGCAGCTCGGTCACCATGGTCTTCGATTCCTCGACCGTGATGACGCCGTCCTTGCCGACCTTCTTCATCGCTTCGGCAATGATGTTGCCGATCGTCGCGTCGCCGTTGGCCGAAATCGTGCCGACCTGAGCGATCGCATCCCCAGAAACCGGCTTCGAGAAGGTCTTCACTTCATTGACGACCGCCTCGACCGCCGCTCGATGCCGCGCTTCAGAGCCATCGGGTTCGCTCCGGCTGCCACGCTCTTCACGCCTTCGCGGAAGATCGCCTGCGCCAGAATGGTCGCCGTCGTGGTGCCGTCGCCGGCGATGTCGGAGGTCTTCGAAGCGACCTCACGCACCATCTGCGCGCCCATGTTCTCGAGCGGATCCTTGACCTCGATCTTCTTTCGCGACCGTCACACCGTCTTTGGTGATGGTCGGGCCGCCGAACTTCTTTTCGAGCACCACGTTGCGGCCCTTGGGGCCAAGCGTCACTTTGACGGCATTCGCGAGGTGGTTGACGCCGCGCAGGATCGCCTGGCGCGCGTCTTCTCCGTATACAATCTGTTTCGCTGCCATGTTCATAATTTCCGTTACTCTTCTTCCTTTTCCCGTTGCTGCTCAGAACGCCGAGGATCTCGTCCTCACGCATGATCAGGTACTCGTTGCCATTCAGCTTGATGTCGTTGCCCGAGTACTTGCCAAACAGGATGCGATCGCCGACCTTCACGTCGAGAGCCAGCACCTTGCCGTCTTCCGTGCGCTTGCCATTGCCGACGGCGACCACCTCGCCCTGCTGCGGCTTTTCTTTCGCCGAGTCGGGGATGTAGAGACCACCCTGCATGGTCTCGCTTTCTTCGATCCGTTTAACCACGACGCGGTCGTGAAGCGGCCGAATGTCCATAATGAAAACCTCCGTTGTATTCCTGAACTGAAACTGTTTGGGGAAATCCTGTGTCCGAGCGACTCGGACCGTCCACCAGTTGTTTTAGCACACTTGTCAAGAGAGTGACAAGATCCCCTCGCAAGCTGCTGAAAACAATAGGAATGTATTTCTAGCACAATCGGCTATGACAGTGACGCACTCACATTTTGTGATATCGCCCTAGTTTAACCAGCAGCGCAACTCGCTGATATGCTGATAGTTTCCGATGCGGCGTATCTCCGTTCCGCTTGCCATAGCCGCGCTTGTGGTCAGCCTCATAGTCGCCTACACCTACCGGGTGCGTGTCTTGCGCAGGCAGCACGACCATCCCGTCCCGGCGCCGCACATCCAGGAAAAGCTCGAGACCGTTGCGCGCGTTTGGGTCTACGACAAGGACGACCCGAACACAAACAAGCCAGTGGTGCGGGCCCGCGCGGGATCGCTCGATGGCACGAAAGATCCGGCCACCCTTGCGCTGAAAGATGTGCGCCTGCGGCTTTATAGCAAGGACGGCACACAGTACACGTATGTCAGTAGCGCCAGGGCCTTCTTTGACGAGCGGTCGGGCATATTGAAATCGGACGCGCCTGTCACGATCGTCATGAACATCCCGGCGGACAAGAACGCCGAGGATCCCGCGCAGGTGGCGAAGTATGTACGAATCGACACCTCGGGCGTGACGTATGAAACCAAGGATGGCAAGGCAGAGACGGACCAGCCGGCCACTTTCCACTTTTCCGAGGGCGGCGGTCGCGCGACAGGCGTAGCGTACGATCCAGCGGCGGGGCAACTCACGCTGAAGAGCAATATCTCGCTCGATATGAACAGCAAGACGCCGGGCCGCGAGACGATGTATGTCGAAACGGGCACGCTGGTCTACAAGGAAAAGGAGCAGAAGGTTTACCTGTCTCCGTGGTCGAAACTGCAACGCGGCGGGACAACCGTGCTGGCCGGGAACGCAGTCGTGGTTTTGGTGGATGGCTACCTGCACCAGATCGACGCGGAACACGCGAGTGGCACCGATATTCGGGACGACAAGCAGACCCAGTATTCGGGCGACCACATGACCTCGCTGTTTGATGACGACGGAGCCATGACGAAGCTGGTCGCGAACGGCCATGCGCGCGTGGTCTCGGATTCCCCGAGTTCCCGGACCACGCTGACGTCACACCAGGCGGAACTGAACTTCGTGGTGCATCCGATCAACTCCGAACGGCCCGCCGGAGAGCGACCTGGACCAGGTGGTGGCGTCAAGGGAGCGCGGTCGCCGAATCGGATCCGCTGCCCGCGCCGGGACAGAAGTCGCCCGATGCAGACTCGCACTCGCTGCGCTGTGAGCGCATCATTTTGCACATGAAGCCGGGCGGCAAAGAGGTGCAGGAGGTAGAAGCGCCGAGCGCGGCGGAACTCGACTTTAAACCGAATCGCCCGGATCATCCGCAACGCTCATTGACGGCTTCGCACCTGCGAATCTTCTACGGGCAGTCGAGCTATATCGACCGCTTCCTTGCCTGGGACGTCACGACGCACACGCAGAAGCCGCCCAACGACAAAGGCAAGCCGTCACCACCCTCCACCACCTGGAGCGATCAGCTTGACCGCGACCTTTAAGCCCAACAGCAATCAGCTGGCGAATATGGAGCAGACGGGCCATTTCCGTTATCAGGAAGGCGTGCGAAAAGCATCCGCGAACAAGGCGCTACTCGACCAGACGGCCAACCGAATCACGCTGCTCGAGAACGCGCGCATGTCCGACGACACGGGTTCGACCGTCGCCGCGAAAATCGTGATGGATCAGACCAGCGGCGACATGGACGCGAGCGGACACGTATCGACGGCGCGGGCTCCGGATAAGAATCAGAAGCCCGGAACCTCGGTCCTCGATCCCAACAAGGTGCTGGAGGCGCGCGCGGATTCCATGCAATCGCGCGAAGATAATTCCCTGTTCACATACACCGGCCACGCCGTACTCTGGCAGGGCGCGAACCGTCTCACGGCGGACCGTATCGTGATCAACCGGGATGACGAAACCGTCGCTGCGGATGGAAACGTCGTCAGCGAACTGGTGGACAGCAACAGCCAGAAAACCGGCCAGATACCGCTCTTCACGACGATCAATGCGCCGAAGCTGCTGTATAACGACGACATGCGCCGGGCGGACTACACGGGCGGCGTGAAGCTCGTGCGGAATGGCATGACGGTTGTGTCAAAGCAGCTCCAGGCCTATCTGAACCCGCAGAGCCAAAACGGTGATTCGTCACTGAATCATGCCGTGGCCGAGGGTGACGTCAAAGTGGTCGAGACCCCGAAACCAGGCGACGTCCGTACCGGCAATGGACAACTGTGCGAGTACTACACAAAAGAGAATAAAGTGGTGCTGAGCGGCGGCGATCCGGTCGTGGAGGATACCATCCGCGGCCTGGCGCGCGGGCAGCGCATCACGTACTACAGCGATGACGACAAACTGATCGTCGAAGGGGAGAACAAGAAGCTCGCCTACTCGCTGCTGAAGAAGAAAGAACACTGAGCGGGCGGCTCGGCGCTTCTCTAACCCGTTACAATAGAAGACAAAGCCACTGCCTGGTCCATCCACAAATCGCAATAGTCATCTGCATGCCACAAGCCACTGACCCGTCGCTTGGTATCAATAGCTGGTTAGAAGACGAGCTGTATTACCAATCCAAATTCGATCCAAATAGTGTAGACGAAAGCTGGAAAGCGTTTCTGCAGCAGGAAGCTGGAAACGGCTCGACGCACGTTGAGCCCGCGCCTGTTGCTGCGGCGTCATCGGCGCCGCCCGCTGCCGAACCGGTTCGGCGCGCCCGAGCCGCCACCAGCACCACAAGCGGTCCGCGCGCCTCAACCAGCCACCTTCGCCTGAAGCAGTAAAAGAAGCAACGCCGAGTGTTGCCGTAACGAAACCCGCAACTCCCGCTCCCGTACCCGCCAAGCAGGAAGCCAGCGAGCAACTGGTTCCACTGCGCGGCGTGGCGGCTCGCATCGTCGAGAACATGAATGCGAGCTTGTCGATTCCGGTCGCGACCTCGCAGCGGCAGATTCCGGTGCGCGCGATGGAAGAGAACCGCAATACGATGAACCGCACGCGCGCAGATGCGCGGCGAGAGCAAGATCAGCTTCACGCACATCATTGCGTACGCGATCGTGAAGGCGCTCAAGGCGAATCCCACCCTCAATCATGCGTTTGCCGAGAAAGACGGCGAGTTGTTCCGTGTGGTGCGGCCGGGGCGTGAATCTTGGGCTTGGCGGTCGATGTGGCCGGCAAGGATGGCGCGCGGTCGCTGAAAGTTCCGAACATCAAGAACGCCGACGCGATGGATTTCGCGCAGTTCGTGGCGGCGTACGACGACATTGTGGCGCGGGCGCGCACGAACAAGCTGCAGGTCGCCGGATTTTGAAGGCACGACGATCTCGCTGACGAATCCGGGCACGGTGGGAACGCTTGGTTCGGTGCCGCGGCTGATGCCGGGACAAGGCGCAATCGTCGCCACCGGTACGATCGACTATCCCGGCCGAGTTCATGGCGGCGAGCGAAGAAACGCGCAACGCGCTCGGCATCAGCAAGGTACTGATGCTGACCTGCACCTACGATCACCGCGTCATTCAGGGCGCGGAATCGGCGCATGTTCTCGCGAAGCTGCAAGCGCTGCTGCTGGGCGAAGACGGATTCTACGAAGGGCTGTTCCGCGATCTGCGCATTCCTTACGTTCCGCTGCGCTGGCACACCGATCAGAATCTGTTGCCGCAGCGGCAACGCGGGATTAAATACGGACGTTGCGAAAGAAGCCGCGGTCATTCAGTTGATCACGGCGTATCGAACGCGCGGCCATCTGCTCGTCGAATATCAAATCCGCTGGGGCACGAAATCGCGTATCATGCGGAACTCGATCCGGCGTCTTACGGCTTGACGATGTGGGATTTCGACCGGCCGTTTCTTTCGGGTGCGGTGAAGGCTCCGAGCGGCGCAATTGCTTCCTACATGCAGCCGTACGAGATCGCTACGCGAGATTCTCGACCGGCTGCGCAACACGTATTGCGGAACGATCGGCGTCGAGTACATGCATATCCAGGATCCGGCGCAGAAGCAATGGCTGCAGGATCGCATGGAAGCGACCATGAACGCCTGGAAGCTGGACGACCAGGTGCGGCATCGCGTGTTGAACCGGCTGGTCCAGGCGGAAGAGTTCGAGCATTTCCTGCAGACGCGTTTTGTGGGACAGAAGCGCTTCGGGCTGGAAGGCCTTGAAAGCTTCATCGTCGCGCTGGACGAAATTCTGGAGCGCGCGGCGAATGCGAACGTGCAGCGAAGTCGTGATCGGCATGGCGCACCGCGGGCGCTTGAACGTGCTGGCGAACGTGTGCGGCAAGTCGATGGCGCAGGTGTTTTCGGAATTTGAAGGCGAACCCGATCCGGAGAGCGTGCAGGGCTCAGGCGACGTGAAGTATCACCTGGGCGCGAGCGGCATTCATCGGGCATCCACCGGCAAAGAAGTCGTCGTTTCGGTCGCATTCAATCCGAGTCATCTCGAAGCGGTGGACCCGGTGGTGGAAGGGCTGGTGCGGCCCGAAGCAGGACCGGATCGGCGATACCAAGCGCGAGCGCGTCATCCCGGTGCTGGTGCACGGCGATGCGGCGTTCATCGGCCAGGGCGTGGTGGCCGAGGTGCTGCAGCTTTCGCAACTCGACGGCTATCGCACCGGCGGCACGATCCACATCGTCACGAATAATCAGATCGGGTTCACGACGAATCCGCTCGAAGGGCGCAGCAGTCAGTACTGTACGGATGTCGCGCTGTCGGTGCAGGCGCCGATTTTCCATGTGAATGCGGATGACCCGGAGGCGTGCCTGCGCGTGGCGCAGCTGGCCTACGACTTCCGGCAGCAGTTCAAGCGCGACGTGGTGATCGACATCATCGGCTACCGCCGCCAGGGCCATAACGAAGCCGACGATCCGAGCTACACGCAGCCGGTGATGTACCGCAAAATCAAATCGCTGCCGACGGCTGCGACGCAGTACATCGACCGACTGGTGCGTGAGAAGTTCATCACCAAGGACCATGGGGACGGGATTCGCGCGCAATTGCGCAACCGCCTGAACGAGAACTACGAGCAGGCCAAGCGGCACCGCGAAGCAGTTCGTGATTGAGCACTTCGCCGAGGCGCCGGCCGAACAGGTGTATCAGCCGATTCCGTCGACAGCGGCCGGCTATAACACGCTGGCGAAGGTAATCGAGAAGTGCACCACGCTGCCGGATGACTTTCAACTGCATCCCAAGCTGAAGAACGTCGTCGAACGGCGGCGCGAAGCGCTGCGCGGCGGCCCGATCGATTGGGGCTTCGCGGAGACTCTGGCCTTCGGTTCGCTGGTGCTCGAAGGCACGCCCGTTCGGCTGAGCGGTGAAGATGCCTCGCGCGGTACGTTCACGCAGCGGCATCTCGATTTCAGCGACTACGAAACCAGCGAACGTTATATTCCGCTGCAGCATCTCGATCCGCAGCAGGCGCGCTTTGAGGTGTACAACAGCTCGCTTAAGCGAATTCGCGGTGATGGGCTTCGAGTTCGGCTACAGCGTGGCCGATCCGTTGACGCTGGTGCTGTGGGAAGGCCAGTTCGGCGATTTTGCGAACGGCGCGCAGATCATCATCGACCAGTTCATCGTTTCGGCCGAATCGAAGTGGAATCAGCCGAGCGGGCTTGTGCTGCTGTTGCCGCACGGGTTTGAAGGGCAGGGGCCGGAGCACTCGAGCGCCCGCATGGAGCGGTTCCTGCAACTGTGCGCCGAGAACAACATGCAGGTCTGCAACTGCACGACACCGGCGCAGTACTTCCATCTTGCTGCGGCGCCAGATGTACGGCGGCGCGGACCGGCGCGGCATACGCAAGCCGCTGATGGTATTCACGCCCAAGGCGCTGCTGCGCTATCCGAAGGCAGCCTCGCGGCTGGAGGACCTGACGACGGGTTCGTTCCAGCCGGTGATCAGCGACGCGCAATATCTGGGCCAGCAGGTGAAGCGCGATGCTGCTTGTGCAGCGGCAAGGTGTACTACGATCTGGTCAACAAGCGCGAGGAACTGCGGCGCAACGACGTCGCGATTCTTCGGATCGAGCAGCTGTATCCGTTCCCATTGCAGCAGCTGCAGGACGTGCTGCGGCGCTACTCCGATGACGGCCGAACTGTTCTGGGTGCAGGAAGAGCCGGAGAACATGGGTGCGTGGTACTTCGTCGAGGAGGCATGCAGCCGATCATCAATCCGGGGGGAACTGGCGCTCCGCTGCGCCGCAACGCTGCGGTACGTCGGACGTCCACCCGCGGCGAGTCCGGCCGCGGGCGCACATAAGGTGCATAACGACCAGCAGGATGCATTGGCTAACGAAGCGTTCGCGATAGCTCCCACGAGTGGTCCGGAAGGCGCGCCGGCTAGTGCGAAAGTCCCGCTAACGAGGCGTCAAAAGAGCCACATCCGGAAGTACCGGATGTGTCTTTTTTGCCACAGTGTAACCGCTGTAAGTTCTCTTGCGTCAGTGATTTAGCGAGCGAGCGTTCCGCGCCGTCCTGCTATGCTTGTACCTTCCCGGATGCGTTACGAAACAACCCTAGCCCGTCCGGTTGAGATTGAGGGAGTCGGCCTGCACCATGGTGCTCCGGTACGGCTGCGGCTGGCACCCGCGCCGCCTGCAACAGGGCTGGTTTTTGTGCGGACGGATCTCGAGAACACGCAAATTCCGGCGAGCTGGGAATTCGTCGAGCGGGTCAGCTATGCGACCAGCCTGATGCATCCGCGCGGAATTTTCATCTCGACGACGGAGCATCTGTTGAGCGTGCTGTACAGCATGGGGATCGACAACGCGTATCTGGAGCTGGACAACCTCGAAGTACCGATTCTGGATGGCAGCGGTTGCCATTCGTGGAGCTGATTCAGCGAGGCGGGCATTCATGTGTACCGCAGGCCCCGCCGTTATCTGCGGATCATCGAGACGGTGACGCGTGGAGGCGAATGGGAAGACGGTATCGATTTCGCCGTCGGACCGGTTCGAACTGCGATGCCATAATTTTTTCGATCACCCGCTGGTGGGTCATCAGTGCCTGTCGCTCGGAGTGACGCCGGAGGCGTATGCGGCAGAGATCGCTCCGGCGAGAACATTTGGGTTTGAGTATGAGTTGGACCAGATGCGCGACATGGGGTTGATCCGCGGCGCGAGTCTGGAGAACGCGGTGTGTTTCACACGCGAGGGGATTGCGAATCCGGCGGGGCTGCGGTTTGCGGACGAATGCTGCCGGCACAAAGCGCTCGACCTGATTGGGGATTTGGCGTTGATCGGGAAGCCGCTGCTGGGGTTGGTGATTGCCGAGAAAGCGGGACACGCCATGCATGCCGCGCTGGTGAGCAAGATCATGTCGGATTCGTCGCTTTATGAGATCGTCACGCTGGAGAGCGAACGGCGCATGTGCGGCCCGTCGCGGCCGAGTTGCGGCGTCCGCGCGAACCATGGTTTCCTGAGGAGCAGCCTGCAATCGATTCACGTGCTGAACTGGATTCCGCAATTTCCTGACCTCGTTGCGGTTCGCAGCCTGCGCCCGTTCGCTTGCGTGGCTCATCGTGTCCGGCGGTTTCCGGACGGCTCGTGCGCGGTTGGTCGCCTTCGCCGGTGTGACGGATTGGTTCGACGGCTTTGCGGCGCGCAAATTGAGAGTCGCGGGCAGCAATGGGGGTCGTTCTGGATCCGGCTGGCGGACAAAGCTGATGCTAGTCACGCTGTTCCTGGCGCTTGGTTATGCGAGGTTGATTCCGCT
This sequence comes from uncultured Acidobacteriaceae bacterium, assembly GCA_963795905.1. Lineage (GTDB taxonomy): Bacteria > Acidobacteriota > Terriglobia > Bryobacterales > Bryobacteraceae > Bog-105. The sequence continues at coordinate 26,052 of CAWCJG010000017.1, forward strand.
TATGGCTGCTGGTCCTGGTGATTGGGCGAGACCTGGTGATTGTGATCGGTGCGCTGCTGCTGCGCGATCTTCCGGGGCGCGCGTAAATTCAGGCCGTCGATCTCGGGGAAGGTCAGTACGTTTTTTCAGATCGTGTATGCGCTGCTGGCTCTGCTGAACGCTGCGTGGCCGTACGGCGATTTTGCATTGGCTGACGAGACGGGGTTGGGTTTAACGGCGATCTTCACGGTGCTGAGCGGGGCGGCTACATCCGGCTGGGATTCTGATTGCGCGGCGCGTCGAGCCTTATTTTAGTGTTCACTCGTATCGCCGGCCGCAGCCGCAGCAGACTGCACGCGGGTAAGTCAATTACCGGACCAGGCTGCCCCACGTAATACTTTGCCTGGGAAGGCGTTGGTCATCTGCCCGTGCTCGATGACAGGGACACCGTTGACCAGTACGTATTCCATGCCCTGCGAGAACTGATTGGGATTTGAGAAGGTCGCGAGGTCTCGCACTTTGGCGGGATCGAAGACAACGATATCGGCCCACATGCCCTGCTTCAGCACGCCGCGGTCGGTGAAGCGCATGCGCTGCGCGGGCAGTGCCGAGAATTTGCGGATGGCGTCCGGCAAGCGTCAGAAGATGATCTTCTGCGACGTACTTGTGAAGGATGTGAGGGAACGTTCCATAAGCGCGAGGATGCGGGTGCGCTTGCCCGAGCAATCCGGCCGGCGCGGTTCCTTCTGAGTCGTTATCGACCGATACCCAGGGCTGCTTGAGGGCGAGTTCCACGTCCTGCTCCGACATGCCGAAGACGGCGACGGAGATGGAGGGATCCTGCGCGAGCAGATCGAGCAGGGTATCGAGCGGATCTTTGTGCTCGATGCCGCGATCTCGGCGATCGTTTTGCCCTGGTACGGGATGCAGCTTCGGGTTGTAGACGACTCCAATGAGAATGGCCTCCGGGCCTGGGATTTCGAGCCACTCGTTGTCCCAGCCTGCGGATTGTTCAAGATGTCGGCGCGGATTTTGGCGCGCGTTGCGGGGTCTTTTAGACGGGCTACCATTTTGGCGTCGCCGCCTTCGTGCGCCCATGGCGGGATGAAGGCCGAGAACGAGTTGTACCAGGCGGTGTAGGCGTAAGTGTCGGCTGCAACATCGATGCCTTCGCTGCGAGCGGTTCTCGATGCGCTGGACAATCTCAGGCATGCGGCCCCAGTTCTGTTTGCCGGCTGCTTTGAGGTGCCAGATCTCGATCGGGAATGTGAGCTTCGCGGCCGATGCGAAATGTTTCGTCCAGCGCGGCGTCGATGTCGTCGCCTTCGCTGCGCATGTGGGTGGCGTAGATGCCGCCGTAGCGGCTGCTTCGGATGCGAGCGCAATCAGTTCATCTGTGCTGGCGTAGGGAGCGGGCGCGTACTGGAGCGAGGTTGAGACGCCGACAGCGCCGTCGAGCATCGCCTGGCGCACGATCTGCCGCATGCGTTCGAGTTCCGCGGGCGTGGCCTGGCGGTTGCCATTGCCGATAACGATCTCGCGGACTGTAGTTGCGCCGACATAACTGGCCATGTTGATGCCGATGCCCTGCTTTTCAAGGCGCGCGAAGTATTGGCCGAAGGTACGCCAGTCGGCGTTTGATTTTGAAGTGTTCGAAATCGGCCGGCGGAATCTTTTGCCAGGGCATCGGTGAGCGGAGCGATGCTGTTGCCTTCGCCGGTCACTTCCGTCGTGATGCCCTGGTAGATTTTTGACGGCAGATGAGGGTCGACCAGGATGGTCAACTCCGATTGGCCGAGCATGTCAATGAAGCCTGGCGCGACGATCATGCCGGCGGCATCGATGTTCTTTGCGGCCCGATCGAGTGCCGGGATGATGCCGATTTCAGCGATGTGGCCGTCGCGAATTCCGATGTCGCCCGAGTACCAGGGAGAACCGGTACCGTCGATGATATGGCCGTTATGGATGACGAGGTCAAACATCTGCGGAGACACCGCGAGCAGCGCGAGCGCGAAAAGCATGATCCGAATATACGATGGGCCAGGGAGTTGGCGTTTCCGGGCGGCCAGGCGGAAACAGTCCTCCGCCAGCCCAACATGGATGCTGCCCCGCAGAGGGCGGTTTTAGAGGACTGGTATTCAACGAGTCCAGTAAGGATTGACGGTCCCTGGGCAAGGGGGTAGCCTGAGAGCATGGAGCAAAGCGCCGAGGTCTTCGAACCGTCGCGGCTATGCCTCCGCATTGCTTGGGCGGCGCTGGCATCCTGCTTGCTTTGCGGTTTGGCGGCGTGGCATTATCCACTCGCAATTATCCCGTCTGCCGTGTTCGCGATCGCAACCGGCACTCTGTTTTGGCTGGGATCCCGGCCAGCGGTCCGCATTCTGCCGACTCAATTCAACATCGGCGAACGAGCCATTGCCTGGCGCGAAGTCTGCGAGATTAACACCGCGTGGTCGCGTCCTCTCGTTGCGTGCATTAACCTGACCAACTCGCGGCACAGGCTGTTGGTATTTCCCGGCGGATGCGAGAAGATTGCGCGCCTGATGTACCAGCTTCGGCGTCATTCCTATCTGGCGACATTCGACGGCGTGGCCTACCGCGATTTCTGGACTTGGTCGACTTTGAGCGCGGGTCGGCGCGATCAGGCGGTCCTCGAGCAGCCGGTACGCATGGTGAGTTCCGAAGACGAAGAAGAGATTGAACGTATGTTCCAGAAGCTGAAGACGGTCGGGCGGCTGGACGCACGGGCGGATGATTCGGCAGCCGGGCGGAACTAGCCGGCGCGGTTGCGGCTGCCTTTGGCTTTTGCTGTTGCTTCTGGCCCTCTGTGTCGTTGCCTGGTTCGCCAGAGCGCCAATCCTTACCGCCGCAGGCGCCTTTCTGGTCGAGGACGATGGCCCGCACCCGGCAGACGTGGCGGTTGTGATGGGTGGCGATGAGTACGGTGACCGTGTACTCGAAGCAGCCAAACTGGCCAGTAAGGGTTATGCCCCTTACGTGCTGATCAGCTTCGAGCCGCGTTTCACGCCCTACTGCGATGAAACCAAGCTGTATGCAGAGAGCAAAGGCTATCCCGACACCCTGTTCCGGGAATTCCCGAACAACGCCGAATCGACGCGATCCGAGGTGCAGGACCTCGAGGGGTACTTCCAAGCCCACGGTATCCACACCATTCTGCTGGTGACGAGCAACTATCACACGCGCCGGGCCGCCCAAATGATGCGCAAACAGGACCCGCGATTGGGTATCTGGGTCGAGCCCGCTCCCGATCCCTACTTTCAGCCCTCGACCTGGTGGAAAACCCGTGAGGGACAGAAGACGTTCTTCCACGAATGGCTCAAGACGATTGCGACCCGGCTGGGCTATTAGCGGCTTGTCGCAGTGAATTCGTTAGCGTTTTGGACTCGCTGGAAAAGCCGTTTGGGGAAACCTTTCGGCTGCTAAGCGCCGCAGTCTCACGAGAACGGAATCCGCTAGTCTTTATCTGCAGGTTATTCGCAGTTGGTAACGCTTAGAAAATCATCGACTTCAGGGAACTGGGCCTTCAGGATGCGGCTGACGAGCCAGTCCTTCCATAGCTTCCTTTGCGGGTCTTTCCCATGCAATTGCACGCGGATCTCGGTGTCGACGGAAGACGTCACTGTCGGTGGCGAGAGGAACTCGTCGGAATAGCGCAGAAGCTCGCGCCGTTCGACCGAGAGTCCCGGGCCTGTTTTCCAGTCCCGAAGCCAGGTCGTGTTCGAGGGAACCCAGACTTCGGTCAACCACTGCTGTATTCTTCCGGGAAGGCTTTCGTCCTTTGTACCAACTACGAAGCTCACTACGACACAAAACGAACCGTCTGGTCTGCGTTTTGGAAACTTCAGTAAAATGTCCGGATTTGTCAGCATGGCTTGATGCGTTTGTTTACATTGGAATACTTCCACCGGAAAGGCCTTGCAGTTTTCGCGTAAGCGCGGATGTAGCGCATAAGTTTGCGAGCCAGGTCTGCAACCGAGGTAAAGTCTGCAACCGTCTCTGGATGTCTGTATAGCTTCGGCCTGCAGCCAGCATGAGGATCATCCGTGCTTTGCTAAGGTCGCCAGCAGGCAGGCTTCGCGAAAACGACATCTGCCTCAGCTCATTACGTTCTTCCTGCGTGAGCATCAGAGGTATAGCTTTGAAGGCCACATCACAAGGACGACTTCCTCATGCTAAATGGTGGTCTGCGACAGGCTACTAGCCAGGCGCGAGGCGGCTGCACACCTGCGCTGAAATTTCATCGACAATCGTTCGGATTTCGCCCGGTTTGCGCTTTTCCATTGCGGCGTGCTGGCCAATTCCCTTTATCTGCACCATCAACGCAAGGCTTGTCGCGTGAACATCAATGTCCCGCAGCATCGATCCGTCTGCGACACCGCGCTCGAGCAGACTGCGCAGACGTGATTCCCAGGAACGATCCCGCTCCTTTCCGATTTTGCCGATAGCCGGATCCCGTTGCGCGCGCAATGCAAGTTCGGTGATCACGACAAAGAAGCGCGGATCTTTTGATACACGGCGGTAAACGTCGTCAAATAGGTCTCGCAATTCCTGCAAGGCCGTGCCTGCCCCTGTGGCACGGCTTACCGGCTTTGCATTCAAATCTTTCAGGAGCGATTCAACGAGCCCCTGAATCAGCGCTTCTTTCGAAGGAAAGTAGTAATAGAGCGTCGCGTTCGTGATACCCGCAGCCGCCGCAATCTCCTGAAAGCGCAGACCTTCGAAGCCTTTTTCGGCAATCTGATCAAACACGATCTGGAGCAGCTTCGATCTCCGGTCCGCGCCGGCCCCCATCTGGTCTGCCCTAACAGCTCTTTTATCCGCTTTCCTGACCGGTGCAGTCATAACTTCGATCCGGCGCTTGTCAGCGCTTCGCGCAGCATCAGAAACATCAGGACCCCGTGCGCCGTCACGATCGCGACACGCAGCCAATGCGTCGTCATCAGCAAATGATAACGATCCGGCAACAGGCCGGAATCGGGACTGGCAAGCTTCGCCATCAGCGGTCCCCACCAGGCCGCGGTCGCGGCATAAAGCAAGATTTGTACAGCGAGTCCACTCCACAGCAGCGCTGGACTCACGCCGGGCGGTCGCAAGCACAGCAGAGCAATCGCTCCGAGGAGCACGATCGCACTCGGAACGAAGATCACGCCCCAGATGCTGTGCCACCACGCCAGGTGGTAATTGTAGAACTCGCGTTTTCCGACATGCGCCCAGAGCGGGTAGGACGATACCTGCACGATCCAGATCTGTCCCGTTGCATACCAACTCAGGGCGGCGACGATCAAGAGCAGCCACAAAGATTTCGCCATGCTTCAGCTCTTTCTGTTTCCAATAATGCCCGAAGCTGGAGACTCTGTCAACTAGTTGGTAGAACACCTCGCTGGTCTAGCCCGCGCCCACGGAGCCGCTGATCAGGCTGTACATCAGGAGGCAGAAGACGATGGCCGTAATCATCACGTATTTGCGGTCCCGCTCAAACGCGAAGTCCACCAGCGAGACGCCCACCCGGATAATTGGCGTCGCGATCAGCAGCAGGATCCCGAACTGAATGAAAGATCGGGCGCGCAGATGAAGTGATCCAAGCACGATCCCGTGCACGGTGCAGTCGATTTTCGGCTGTCCTTCAAAGGCCTCGAACCGCACGGCCTCGTGTCCATGGTGCAGCAGAAAATAACATCCGCCCAGCAGGACAATCGAACCCGAAATCAGCACGCCGACACGCAAGATCGTGCTGACGTTTCGCTCGATGGTCTCGTCTGTCATCCCGCATGAACTCCTTTCCAGATCATTTCCACCGCCATGACCGCAACCACGACCGCGAATACCCTGCGCAGCAGCGAGACCGGAAGTCTGGCGAGAAAGCGCGCCCCCAGAACCGAACCCGACAGAACCCCAAGCATCACCGGCATTGCAATCGCCGGGTTCACATATCCGCGGCTCAAATAGATACTCGCGCTTGCGGCCGCCGTTACGCCAATCATGAAATTGCTCGTTGCGGTAGACACCTTGAACGGTATCTGCATTGCCTGGTCCATCGCAATCACCTTCAGCGATCCTGACCCAATGCCAAGCAAGCCGGAAATCGCGCCAGCGCCAAACATCAATCCGAAACCCGTCTTCACCCGCCGTACCGTGTATGCTTCTTCGACGCCCTGGGCATTGCGGTAAGACCCGTTCAGTTGAAAGGCTTCGCCCAGCGGATCCGGCGCCAGAACGCGAGCGGACGCCCTTCGCTCCCGGCTTGCGGTCCAGGCCGATTGAAGCAGAATCAATCCGAACACGATGCTCAGGTAGCGAACGGGCACGCGAGTTCCCAGATACGCTCCAGCCAGAGCGCCCGAAACCGTTGCAATCTCCAGCAGCATGCCGATCCGGATATTCGAATAGCCTTCTCGAACGTACGCCGCGGCCGCCCCAGAAGAGGTGGCGATCACCGATACGAGACTCGCGCCGATGGCGTACCGCATATCGACGTGAAACAGAATTGCGAGCACGGGGGTCACGATGATGCCGCCGCCGAGGCCCGTCAAGGATCCAAGGAATCCCGCCACAAACGCAGCTACAAAGACCAGCGGCGTGAACTCGAGGACAGTCATATCCGCCGCGGGCCCCTCACACCAACTCCACTCCCTGTTTGGTCAATTGATCGTCGATCTTCATATAGAGGTCAGACGCAATCTTATAGAACTCATCTGCATCCGCCGTTCGCACATAACAGAAGACCTCGACTGAAAACGCCGCCGCGGTGATGCCGGTAATTCGGACCGTGGTTGGCACCGTCTGTACGCGTCCGTCCTGTTTGAGCAGGTCGCCGATCAAGTGCATCACGGCATCAATCTGCGCCTTGGGAGTGCTTCTCTTTACGGAGAGCGTTGGGTTAAACAGAATCTTGTCGCGCAGCGAGTAGTTCTCGAGATTCATTCCCGCAAACAATGAATTCGGAATGCTGACCACGGTCCGGCTGAGCGTGCGAATGCGCGTGGATCGCAAACCGATATCGTCTACCTGGCCGACGACTCCACCAAAGCTGCCGAAATCGCCCACCATCACCGGATGATCGCCGATAACGGAAACGCCGCCGAATACGTTCGCAATCGTCTGTTGCGCCGCCAGCGCCACCGCGATGCCGCCAACTCCCAGGCCCGCGAGGATCGTTGTCATCGAGAAGCCCCACGCATCCAGCACGAAGATCGCCCCAAAAACCAACACGACCACTCTGCTGGTTCGCCGCGCCAGGTAAATCAATGAGTGGGAAACAATGCGCTGCCGCGGGTCGAGCACTGCGTCGAGGCGCGTCAGGAACACTTCCGTCAGATTGATGACTGCCCAGCCAACCGCAGCCACCGCCACTAACACCAGAAACTCGCCTACATCTTCTCGTGCCAGCGCCGTCGGCACCAGCATTTCTTCGATCACGCGCAGACAGGCCACGCCGACCAGTACCAACGCCGGTTCCAGCCAGGCATGCACTCCATGCCAGTGAGGTCCCGCCAGCACGCGCAGACTGATAGCGGCAATCAGCCTCACTAGTCCCGCGATGATCAACGCCGAGAATACGAGCACCAACCAGATCCAGATCGGTGTTCCACGCAGCGTGTTAGCGACCAGAAAACGAGGAAGGCGCGCCGCGATGACGGACTCGGTCGATGGAAGCGGAGCGAGCTTCGGCAAAATGCCAACAGTCTGAGCAGCAAACAGCCAGATGGCCGGCCCGGTCTTTTGCGTCTCCAGCTTCAATTGCAGCGGATAGCTCTTGTCATCCTTCTTGACAGTTGCGATCGTTTCCAGTCCGCCTTCGGGCGCCTCCGGCTTTTGACTCAAGCGGACTGGATCGAACTCTGCGTCGGCGTTGAGCAGCGATTCGAGATCCTGCGCCAGTTGCTGTCCCTCCCGGGCCCGCGCTGCGAGTGACAAACGGCTCAGATCCAGGTATTGACTTGCTTTCGCGTAGTCTTTGTTGTGGCAGGCTTCGAGAAAACTGGTGACCGCCGTGCGCGGATTATCACGGTTCAGCGGATCGCCCGGCGTGGTCGTGGCGGCAAAACAAGAAGCTCCGAAAAGTAAAACGAGTAGGAATCGCCTCACCCTTGCAGCTTGGCACGCCGCCAGTCCGCCACTGGCTCATCCTCGACCCTGGTACAGTGATAAATTTGCGAAAATCAACTCCGGTTCGCTTTGACTAGAACGTGCTTCCGGCGCCCGACAAGCGCGAGCACCACAAACCCGATTCCGGCCAAGCCAACCATCCCGGGTTCCGGCACACCGGAGAATCCAGCTCCTGCGCCTTGATACAGTTCGACCGCATAGTCGTCGTCGTTGTGCAACGCCGTCGCGAAAATGTCTCCCTGATTGTCGATCGCGTACGCGGCCGTGATCGTCCAACCAGTGCCGAGAGGAAGCAGCGAGTTCATATCGAGCATGCTGCCGTTGCTGTCCAGAAAGCCGTGCGTAGAGCCGTTGGCGAGCGTCGAATAGCCCACCACTTCGCCCGAATTGTTGACGCCGTATGCGGCGCTCGTTTTACCGCCAAGTGTCCCTAGATCCACCAGTCCCGACGCGCTTGACACGAACGCATTCAAGTATCCGGCCCGGGTCTGCGCCGTGCCCGCGACCTCCCCGGAATCATTGATTGCCTCGCCGTAGCTGTCGGTTCCGCCGAGCGTTCCCAGGTCGTGCATGCTGTAGCCGTCCCAAAAGAACGCGTGTGAATCGCCGTTTCGGATCGTGCTCTCGCCCGCTGCTTGTCCGGTTGCGTTCAGGGCCAAGGCCGAACTGGAACTGCCGCCAAGCGTTCCCAAATCCCGAACCGTTGTTCCGGTCTCTACAAACGCGTGTAGCGCGCCGCGGCTCGTCAGGTAACCGCCCGCGATCTGTCCCGCATCGTTGATCGCATTGCCTTCCCCGCTCAGTCCTGTTGCTTTGCTTTGACCATTCACCCACTCGGTCACCGATATGGACGTGTCGGTAAAGGTGGTTCCGATGACGGTGCCGGACGTGTTGCGCCCGCTTGCCATACCCATGCCGGGAAGGGAAGTGATACCGGCGCTCGAGAACACGGCGGGGGTTAGGTCGCCGGCTGCGTCCGTATAGTAGCCGGCGCCGCCGGAAGAAATGGAACCCGCGCCCCACGTGAATTCGCCCAGGGACTGGACGGAATAGGTCGGAGAAGCGAAACTGGCCGGGACCGCCGCGGCGAAAAGAGAGAGAGAAACAAATACACGGGCGAAAAGCCTCATGTATTGCTCATCGATTTTCGCCTAATTTTCGTGAATGTATTTTGAGGCTGCGCGGGTAACAGGCGTCCTGCGCACCAGCCCGAACGGGCTAGGCTATGCTTCGGCGAGTTTGCGCGCGCGCTGCCAAGCCAGCTTGTCCCGATACTCCTGATACAGCGTCGTGAAGGCCGCCCACCAATAGCCGCACACGAATAGCACCAGAAACGGAATGGCGAAGAAATTGTACGTCTCCAGCGCGAATTCCACCATGTACACGAAATAACAGCCGATCAGGAATTCGATCCACGGCAGCCAGCCGCTGCGCCTTCGGTACGCCAGCACTTTGACCTTGATCTTCTGCGTGCCAATCGCGTATTTGGGCGTACGCGCGAAGGCGGTCTTGATTCCAAGCAGCGCTTCGATGACTCCCTTTGAGTTGCTCACCGTGAGCGCCACGCCCGCCCCCATCAACATCGGGAGAAACGCAATACTCTTCCACCAGCCCTTCGGATACAACTCGCGCTGCGCGTAAAGGTAAAATGCCGAGATCGACCAGAATGAAGCGATGATCAACGGCAGATCGATGGTGAACATCTGAAACACGCCCATATAGAAGCGCACGATCATCACCGGCAGCATCAACATCGAAACGATGATCATCAGCGGATACGAGATGTTCGGGGTCAGGTGCATGAAGGCTTCAATTTTGACCTTCATCGGCAGATCCGCTTTCCAGATTCTGGGCAACAGCTTGATCGCAACCTGGGTGAGCCCCTTCGCCCAGCGCATCTGCTGCACCTGGAAGCCATACGTGTCGACCGGCAGCTCTGACGGGCATTCCAGGTCCGGGACGTACACAAAACGCCAGCCGTTCAACTGCGCGCGGTAGCTGAGATCGGAGTCTTCCGTCAGCGTCTCATGCTGCCAGCCGCCCGCATCGTCTATCATCTTGCGCCGCAGTACGCCCGCGGTTCCGTTGAAATTGAAAAACAGCCCAGATCCACACCGCGCGCCGTGTTCGAGCACAAAGTGCGCGTCGAGCAGCATCGCCTCTACCTGCGTCAGGATATTGAATTCTTTGTTCAGGTGCGTCCAGCGGGTCTGCACCACGCCGACCCCGGGATCCGTGAAGAAATGAACCGTCCGTTCAAGGAAATCCCGCGGCGGAATGAAATCAGCGTCGAAGATCGCAATGAGTTCGCCGGTAGCAGTCTCCAGCCCTTCTTGCAGCGCTCCGGCTTTGTACCCATGACGATTGCTGCGATGGCGGTATTCAATCGGATGCCCGGCGGCCGCGTACTCATTACAAAGGCGCTCCATATAGGGGTGCGTCTCGTCTGTTGAGTCGTCAAGTACCTGAATTTGCAACAGTTCCCGGGGATAGTCGAGCTTTACGACTTCTTCCAGCAGACGATCCACCACGAAGCGCTCGTTGTACAGCGGCAATTGCACCGTCACCCTGGGCAAGTGATCAAACTGTGCGGGCGCTGTTTTCGGCAGATTTTTCTTGTGTTTGCGATATCGCCGGATGGTCTCGTACCGGTGAATGCCGTAAATCGAAAGTATTAAAAGTGTCCCGAAATACGGAATCAGCAGCGCCCAATCAAACGGAGACAGCCGGTAGATTCCTCCGAAAGTGTCGTCGAAAAGGCCGTTCATCATGCGCGCCGTGAGGCTCGGTTGCGCTGCGAACAGGATGGGAAGACACGTCAGGTGCATGAGTGCTGGAAACGGTCGCTCTAGGGTATCAGACTCAGTTTACTGGGTTTTCCGATCAATTTGGAACGCCCGGACTGATTAGAAAGCCTTAACCTTCCGAGGCCAAAACCCGCGCTTTGGCGAAAATGTCGTGTAGCATCGCAGCCGTAAGGCGCCCCGTTGACGTATTTTGCTGGCTCGGATGATAGCTTCCGAGCAGGCGCGGTCCGCCAGGGTGCGTCTCATAGCAGCGCGCCGTGACCGAACGCGAAAAGCGCGCGCGACCGGATCAGACCAGCATCCTGCAGGATAGACAGGTACGCGTCGAAGCCAATCCCGCCAAGCGCCACCACGACTCTCTTCTCTCGCAAAAGATCCAGTTCACGGGCGAGATAGGGCCGGCAGGTCAGGATCTCTTCGCGGGACGGCTTGTTATCCGGCGGTGCGCAGCGGACGGGCGCGGTGATATACGCGTTTATGAGTTCCAGCCCATCGTTCCGGGAAATGCTTTGGGACTGGTTGGCAAACCCGGTCTCGTACAACGCCCTGTAAAGGAACTCGCCGGAGCGGTCGCCCGTGAACATACGCCCGGTCCGGTTAGCGCCGTGCGCGCCCGGAGCCAGGCCAACGATCACAACTTTCGCTTTCGGATCGCCAAAACCCGGAACCGGCCGGCTCCAGTATTCCTGATCGGCGTACGCGCGCCGCCTCACTCGGCCGATCTCTTCCCGATACGCCACCAGGCGCGGGCAGAGGCGGCACTCCGTTACGGTTTTGCTCAACTGCGCGAGCGTTCTAAAGACCACTCACCAGTTTGACAGGCGCAAATTCTTCCACATGGAAGCGCGCGGCCACGCCAGGCTGTTTCCGGCAGCGTTCCATGGCATCCGCTAGCGCTTGAAGAGACACCGCGGTTGTGTCCTGGTCGGCGAAAATGGGCACAACGCGCTCGAATACGCTCATCAGCTTCGGATCCCGCCAGCCTTTTGCCGCCTCCGATCGCATGATTTCCAGCGCCTGCAACGAGGTAAATGCCTTTTTGTAGGGACGGTCGGCGGTAAGTGCATCATAGATGTCGGCAAACTGAAGAATGCGCGCCAGCAGCGGAATCGACTCGCCCCTCAAACCGTCCGGATACCCCGAGCCATCCCAGCGTTCATGGTGATGCCGGATAATTGGCAGAACTGGCGACAGCGAGCGCAGACTGGAGCAAATCTTCTCGCCCCGTTCCGGATGGGTCTTCATAACGACCCACTCTTCGGGCGTGAGCGGTCCCGGTTTCAACAGCACGCTGTCCGGAATCGCCACTTTTCCCACATCGTGGAGGTATCCGCCGCGCTGCAATGCCAGAATTTCCACCGCAGGCAAACCGAGCTGCACACCCATGGTCACCGCAATCAGTGCCAGGCGTTCACAGTGGAGTCCCAGCGCGGGATCCCGCCCTTCAACCGACTGTGCAAGTGTGAACAGCACCGTTTCGGTCTCATCCAGGGAGTCGACCATCGACTTTTGACGCAGGCAGGCCTGCACGCGCGCCCGGAACGCTCGGGACCGCAGTGGTCCCGTGAGATACGCGTCGGCACCCGCCTCCAGCGCTCGACTTCCTTTTCAAACTCGCTGCGCCGCGCCAAAATCAGTACCGGAATGCGTTCTGAAGTGGCGGCCGATTTGAAACGCCTGCACAGTTCCACCCCGCCCAGACCTTCCACCTGAAGGTCCGTGATCAGCAGGTCGACTGAGCCATGATCGAGATAGTCGAGCGCCTCGGAGGTATTCGAAACGGCAGAACAACTCCGCCTCAACTCCCTCCAGCGCCCGCGCAATTTCGCGTCTCCGTATGGGCGAATGGTCTGCGATTACGATTCGGCAGCCCCGGCCGGCCTGGGACGTTGAGCGGTCGTTCAGCATCGATTTCTGTGTTGCCATCAATTGTTCGCTCATCACTCTCTATCGACTAAAGTGAGGTTCGGTTTTAAAGATTCTGGAAAAACTTGCCAGCCTAAACGCGGTTTGGTACTAAGCCTAAACGCGACTCTCCCCAGAGCAATCCGGTGATACTAAAGCATTTCCAGCCGAAAACTTCGAGCACCCAAATACGACGCTTTCGCTTGTAAGGGAAATGCCCGGTCGTTACAATAAAGGCCGTACTGCGTTATGTTTCGAATCGAACGTAGCCAGCCATCGAACTTCTGGTAGTGGAAGATAATCCTGGTGACGTTCGGCTCCTGCAGGAAGCGTTTGGCGAAGCGTGGCCGAAGGTCAATTTTCAGGTGGCCTGCGATGGCGCGGAGGCGCTTGCCATGCTGCTTGGCCGGGAGAATGCCGCTCGATCGCGTCCCGATCTGATTCTGCTCGATCTGAATCTTCCAAAGGTAAGCGGCCACGAGGTGTTGCAGCGGCTCAAAGACGATCCGGACACGATGCGCATTCCCGTCATCATTTTGAGCTCCTCAAGCGCCGAATCTGACATTCGCCGCGCCTATGAGGCGCACGCGAACGCATATCTGAAAAAGCCTTCTTCGCTCGAGGGACTGCTTGCCGCCGCCGAGCACATCACCAATTTCTGGATGCGAACTGCCACGTTGCCCACCTAACCAAAAAACGATCGGTCGAGCCGCGCTTTCGTGCTTTAATTGAAAGGTTAGGACACGTCCCTCCATAAGCTGTCCTCCTTACCCCACAATCACAAGGAAGGTGTCTATGAACACGAAAGTAGCTATTGCCGCGCAGGTGCGCGAACCCGCCGATCGCTGGACCGTCACCGACGCGAACGAGACTTACGATGTCGCCAGTTGGGGTAAGGGATATTTTTCGGTTGGCGACAACGGCAAGCTTGTTCGTCCATCCGACTAAAGAGCCGGACCGCCGCATCGATCTCAAACAAGCTCGTCGACACGCTTGAGTGGCGCGGCATCTCGCTGCCGATTCTCATCCGCTTCGCGGACATTCTGAAGCATCGCCTGGGCGAATTGCATCAGGCCTTCGACACCTCCATCCGCGAGCACGGTTATCAGGGTGGCTACTGCTGCGTTTACCCGATCAAGGTCAATCAGCAGCGGCAGGTCGTCGAGGAGGTATTTCAGTTTGGCCGCGCGTACAATTTCGGACTCGAGGCCGGGTTCAAAACCGGAGCTGCTGGCCGTTCTCGCCATCGCCGACAACGATACTCCGATCATCTGCAATGGCTTCAAGGACGACGAGTACATCGAGATGGTCATGCTGGCCCGTAAAATCGGCCGCAAGATCATTCCCGTCGTCGAAAAATACACAGAACTCGAACTGATCGTCAAACATGCCGAAATCGTAGGCGTGAAGCCGGTTCATCGGTATCCGGTTGAAGCTGGCAAGCCGCGGTTCTGGCCGCTGGAAATCCTCCGGCGGTTACCGCTCGAAGTTCGGTCTCACGGTCAGCGAAGCCATAAAGGCGGTCGATTTCCTGAAAGCAGCGCGGCATGGAAGATTCCCTGCAGTTGCTGCACTTCCATCTCGGCAGCCAGATTACTAACATTCGCCAGATCAAAGCGGCTGTGATCGAGGGCGCTCGCATTTATGTCGACCTGAAGAAAATGGGAACGGGCCTGCGATTCATGGACGTCGGCGGAGGGCTCGGCATCGATTACGACGGCTCGCAGACAGATTTCGAATCCAGCGTAAATTACACCCTCGAAGAATACGCCCGCGACATCGTCTATCACATTCAGAGCATCTGCGATGAATCCGAGGTGCCGCATCCGACGATCGTCACCGAAAGCGGGCGCGCCGTCGCGGCCTATCACAGCGTGCTGGTCTTCAATGTTCTCGGCGTGAGCGGCTTCGGCGAAGAGGACGTGCCGTCGAGCGTTCCCGAAGATTCCGAGCAGTGTCTTATCGATCTGTTCGAAACGCACCGTTCGATTAACAAGAAGAATTTGCTCGAGACGTATCACGATGCCCAGCAGGCGCTCGACTCCGTGCTGAATCTGTTCAACCTCGGCTATCTCACGCTCGAGCAGCGCAGCTTCGGCGAAACCTTTTATTGGGCCATTTGCCGCAAAATACTCAAGCTCGCCAAGGAGCTGGACTATTTCCCGGAAGAGTTGGAAGGGCTTGAGGGATTACTCTCGGATACTTACTTTTGTAACTTCTCGCTTTTCCAAAGCATGCCGGATAGCTGGGCCGTCAAGCAGCTCTTCCCGATCATGCCGATTCACCGGCTCGATGAACCTCCGACGCGGCACGCCATCCTGGGCGACATCTCGTGCGACTCGGACGGCAAGGTCGATCAGTTTATCGATCGCCGCGACGTCAAGAAAACCCTTCCGCTTGCATCCGTTCAACGCTAACGGCAACAGCTATATCCTGGGCGCATTCCTGCTGGGCGCGTATCAGGAGATCCTCGGAGATCTGCACAATTTGTTCGGCGACACGAACGCCGTGCATGTCAGCCTGGACGATCAGAGCGAGGTGATCCTCGAAACGGTGGTCCAGGGCGACACGGTGCGCGAAGTGCTTAATTACGTGCAGTACAACACGCAGTCATTGATCGATCAATTCCGGCGCGATGTGGAAGTGGCCGTTCGTGAACAGCGGATCGGTTACGAAGAATCGGGCCGCCTGCTGAAGTTCTACGAAGAAGGTCTGCAGGGCTACACGTATCTGGAGCAGTAAATGCCCGGTCTCCGGGTCGTGCTGGTCGCGCCGCGCAATCCCCTGAACATCGGCGCGGCCGCGCGCGCAATGAGCAACTTCGGTTTCCGCGAACTGCATCTTGTGCGCCCCTATGATCTTGCGTTTCGCGAAGCGGTGTCAGCGGTCAAATCGCATTACATACTCGAACAGGCTCAAGTCCACAATTCCGTCGCAGCCGCGATCTCAGGCTGTACGCTGGTTGCCGGTACGACCTCGGTAGGGCACCGCGATCTGCATGTTCCGCTCTATACGCTCGAAACGGCTGCCCCGTCCCTGCGGCGCGAATCGGCCGCGTCGGATGCTGCGCTGCTATTCGGCTGCGAGAAGTTCGGCCTCTCGAATGAGGACATGAGTTATTGTCACTGGCTGCTGCGCATTCCAGCGCGGACCGAGCATGGCTCGATGAATCTCGGCCAGGCAGTCGCGATCTGTCTGTATGAACTGATTCGCGATACTTCGGCGGCGACTCGAGCTTCATGAGCCTTCTCCGAAAGCCGGCGCAGACCAGATCGATCGATTCACCGATGTTCTGTTCGATGCGCTGACGCGAGTTGGTTACGTTCACAATCGCACCTCCGAATCGACGCGGCGCAAACTCCGGCAACTCGCGTTGCGCGCGGGCATCCCCGCTGCCGACGCGGAGACTTGGACGGGCATGTTCCGGCAAATTTTGTGGAAACTCAAGCAGGAGGCGGCGGATGTTGCCGGTGAAAGTCCGTGCGCGCCTGAAACTCCTGAGCAAACGCCAGAATCCGGTTCTCGCTGAAAATTGGACCGACGATCTGCAGCCCGATAGGAAGCCCGTTTACGAACCCGCATGGAATCGCCACGGCGGGAAGGCCGCACAAATTGGCAGCCTGGGTCAGTCCGTGCCCGATCCCTTGCGGCAGTTGTTTCGGAGGAGTATCTTCGAAGGGGCGATCTGCCCTGTCAGTTAGCTCGAAGTGTACTGGCGCAATCAGCAAGTCGACTTCGCTAAATAACTGTCGCATCCCGTCCATAATCTGTCGGCGTATGCGCATGGCTTTCAAATAATCGACCGCTGAGTAACTCAACGAGGCTTGCAGCCCATCGATTTGATCCTTATCCGCAAGCTGCTGCAGATCCGCGCTGCGAATCAAAGGCTCGAATACCGATGCCGCTTCGGAATCGATGATCGTTCCAATTACAGGCCCATACGGGAAATCAGGCAAGCGTGTCTCCTGCATACCGGCGCCGATTGATTTGATGACGCCCAAGGCTTGCTGGAGGACAGGCCGCAACGGTGGGTCCGGCCATTCAGACCAATCGATTTCGGCATAACCGGCCCGAAGCTGCTGGAATGCTCCCGCGGTAATACTGAGGCGCATAGAAGAAACTCTTGCCAGCGCGTGCCGGGATCGTCTCCGTCTTTTCCGGCAATCTGATGCAGCACAAGGCCGCAGTCCTCCGCCGTGTGCGCCAGAATGCCGAATCTTGTCCAGTGTCCAGGAAAGCGTCATCGCGCCGTGGCGGCTTACTAAGCCATAAGTGGGCCGCAGGCCAGTAACTCCGCAATAACAAGCAGGCGTCAGAATAGAACCCGAGGTTTCCGATCCCAGTGCGAACGGAGTAAGTCCAGCCGCAACCGCGATACCGGATCCGGTGGAAGAACCGCCTGCCCAGTAATCCGTGTTCCAAGGATTCAATCCGGGGCCCTGTAATGACGCCGCGGCGGAACTGTATCCGCCGCCGCCTGCCAGTTCGATCATCGATAACTTGCCCGTCAGGACAGCGCCGGAATGGTGTAGCTTATCGATTACCGTCGCGTCGTAGTCGAAGACTTGGTCGGCGTACGGTTTTGCGCCCCAGGTCGTCGGGTGTTTGGCGTACGGCAAGCAGATCTTTTGCTCCGTACGGAATGCCATGCAGCGGACTACGGATGCGATCTTCTTTGAAATCGCGCTCCAAGTCCTTGGCGCCGCGAGTGGGCATCTTTACCAAGAGCCAGGGCGAGCGCATTGTACTTTGGACCGATCTTTTGCAGGCGCTTTGCAAAGAACCCCGTCAATTCGAGCGACAGATATTTCCTTGTTGCGCAGCATGGCGGAGAGTTCCACGACGGTCGCAAACGGGAGCTTCGATTCGTCCATGTGCGTTCGCATGTTCAGACTTTGAACTGGAACGCGGGTTCTACATCCATCGGCACTGCCACCGCCGCCAGACGCTGACTAGTCGACTGGATATCCTGCAGAGCCTTATTCATCTTTGCGGCAGGAGGCGCGGAAGGCTGCGCGGGAGATGGCGAGCCGAGCGGTGGAACGGAATTGGTTGTTTGCGCGAGCGCCGGCGCTGCGGCAAGCGCCAACGCCCATTGCCGCCGATTGAGCCTCAGACTCATAACGGAAAAGCGGGAGGTGTCGCCTCGCCGGTCACTACGGTATCCCTCACAGCGTGGCACCCCTCGACGCGAGTATGAAGATTCCGGATGGTACGTAGGCTAGTCTGCTGAGGCGCTTGGTTTCGGTACGGAGAAATTCAACTGTATACCCGGTCTGTGTCCAGAGCTCGCCGCCCTCAGGGGAATGCCTGCTCACCCCCAGTTCAAGGGACCTGCCGAGAGCAAAGCCAAA
Organism: uncultured Acidobacteriaceae bacterium; assembly: GCA_963795905.1. Taxonomy (GTDB): domain Bacteria; phylum Acidobacteriota; class Terriglobia; order Bryobacterales; family Bryobacteraceae; genus Bog-105. The sequence continues at coordinate 44,224 of CAWCJG010000017.1, forward strand.
ACTCGCGGAGGAGAGCTTTAAAGATAGGTCTGTAGCCGCGAGCGCTTGCTGCCACGCCGTAGGATCCGTCTCCCGCAATAAGGCTATCTTCGAATAGATGTCACGATAGGCCTTGATGGCTTCGATCCACTCGCGCCAAATCCAAAGCGAGGCTATGCCTAAGCCAAACAATCTTAAAAAAAACGAATTCTCAGGAGACCTCAGTAGGATTGATGTCGCGACAGTTGTAGACAGGATTGCTGAAGCTGTGCCGCTCCAGAACCAAAATGTCTTTAGCAGTGGTTTCGCAAACACGATTCGGCTCCCATCTGTTATCTAAATATGCCGGCGGTGGTGCGTTCGATGCGTCCCATAAATCCTGCTCGCACTGTTCGATCGGGATAGTCTGACCGTAAGTCAGAGTTATATCCACTTCCGACTGGGACCAATTATCCGCGTATGTGTAGGTTGTCGAGTCACTGAACCCCGTCTCGTTATTGTATTGTTCGAAGGTGATTTGATCGTAATAGCCACTACCGTTCAGGCCGCCCGGAAATGCGCCGCTATCCCAACAATCGCTATCCAATCCACTCGAATCCGCCTTATTCACCGGGTCATTACAATTATAGATTCGCTTCCAGCGCGTTCTGCATAACCGCTCGTGGCGCCGACTCGCCGGTCCAGATCTCGAATTGGCAGGCGGCCTGTTCGAGCAGCATTTCCGATCCGTAAACGATCTTTCTTCCCTGTTCGAAAGCGCGTTTCAGCAGCAGCGTTTCGTGCGGATTGTAAACCATATCGAGCACGACGTCAGCGGGCACATTCTCGAAGAGGGAAGCGTCTGGATGAGGCGACATACCCACCGGTGTGGCATGCACCAGCGCGTCGTAATGCGAACATTCGGCTTCGGCGATCGAGACCGTCTCGGCCTTAACGACCCGCGCTAACTTCACGGCGCTCTCCTGTTTACGTCCTGTAATCGTCAGGCGTGCCCCTTCATCCGCCAAGGCGATCGCCGCCGCGCGAGCCGCCCCGCCGTAGCCGGCGATCAGAATGGAACTCCGCGACAGACGAAGGTGTTGCGCGAGCGGCTTCAATACACCTTGCACATCGGTGTTGGTTCCGCGCCAGCGCCCCGCTTTCCGCCACACTGTATTCACCGCCCCAATACGCTTTGCGAGTGGATCGATCGTATCCAGATAGCGCATGATTTTTTGTTTGTGCGGAATGGTGACGCTAAACCCGGCCACGGGATACTCGAGCGCAAGTTTCATCCAATCGCCTAAGTGGAGCGACGACACGAGAAACGGCAGATACACGCCGTTGTAGCGGCGCGCCTGGAACGCGCGGTTGTGGATGAGCGGCGATTTTGAATGCGATACGGGGTCCGCAATCACACCGTATACGCGCGTGTCTTTGACCAGCTTGTCGGTGCGATACAAAGAGCGCAGCGCTTTCGCCGGCATTTGGCCCGGCGCAGTGCCGGCCGATTCCGCCCGAGGCATAAGTAAATAAACTGCCGAGAGCCGGAGCAAGTATCCGCGTGGGCGCGCCGCATTCGGACATCGCAAAGGCGATGAGCGGAACGCCTTTGTTCTCGCGCAGCAACGCCAGCAGGCGGGCGTTGTCAGAGGGCTTGCGCGAGGTGGTAGCCACCTTATAGGCGTCCGCGGGAATGCGGCGCAATCGCTTCATCACGCTCGCGAGCGCAGGCGTCCCCTGAAAATCATGGAAAGAAATGATCAGTGCAGCGGCCGAGCGTAACTTATCGAGCGAATTGGTAACGCGCTCGGCGCTCTCTACTCAAGGTCGATTGCGCAAGCACCAGCGTGTGCCGCATCGATGAGCAGACGGAGCTGGTTTTCGAACGTGCCGTCTGAAATAGCCGTGATGCTCTTTCTGACGGCACGTGGCGAGCAGGTGCAGCTCGGGATGTTTGCGCTTGATCTGACGTATGGTCTCAATGCCGGCGCCAGGATCGTTCAAATAGTCGAGGCGGAATTCGAGGAAGGTGTTGCCGTCTTTGTATTCGCGTTCCGCGGCTCGCATCCATTCGGAGGTCGTGGGCAATCCGATGGCAACGCAGATGCGCGGCAGCGAGGCAGGCAGGGACGGCATGAAGACGATTTGCCGTTAGGATAGCAACATGGTAGGTAAGATGCGGGTGTTGATCACGACGTTCGGTTCGCTCGGCGATCTTTACCCTTACATTGCCATCGCGCTTGAAATGAAACGGCGCGATCTCGATCCTGTGATCGGATCGATACCGGTTCATCGGCCGTTGGTTGAGCAAGCCGGGCTGGAATTCCGGCCTGTACGCACCGCGGTTTTGAACGAAACAGACAGCGCGCTGATGCGTAAGTTGTTCCATCCGCGCAAAGGGATTCAGATGCTGATTCGCGATCTGGTGATGCAGTCGCTTGAGGTCGCTTATGAAGACACGATGGCCGCCGCCGAGGGAGCGTCGATGATCGTTGCGCATCCGTTGACATTCGCGAGCCGGGCCGGGGGACGCGTACTGAAGATTCCGTGGGTCACTACGCAACTGGCTCCCATGGCCTTCCTTTCCGTCTATGATCCGCCCGTGTTTCCGGCCGATCCATATCTGCACAAGTTGGCGATGTTCGGTCCCGCGTTCTTCGGCTTCATCAAGAGAGTTGGTCAGCGGATGATGCGCTCCTGGACTGCGCCATATGTTCGTTTCAGCGCCCGACTCGGCCTCCCCGTTAGCGCAGATCCGATGTTCGGCGAGCATTCTCCGTATCTCGAGCTTGCTTTGTTTTCCGAACTGTTGGGGCGCAAGCAACCAGATTGGCCGCCGCAGGCTGTAACGACGGGATTTTGTATTTACGATGGCGCTGAGAGTACGCTCGCAGCGGAGATTGCGGCTTTCCTGAGGGCGGGGGACGCGCCGATTGTATTTACGCTCGGCTCCTCGGCGGTCTTTGATGCTGGGCGGTTCTATGAGGAGAGCGCGCAAGCGGCGCGGCTGCTCGGGCGGCGAGCGATTCTGCTCACGGGTAGCGACCCGGCGAATCGTCCGGCTCACCTGCCGGCCGATGTTGTGGCATTTGACTATGCGCCCTATGGGTTGCTCTTTCCACACGTAGCCGCGATCGTCCACCAGGGTGGCGTCGGCACAACCGCGCAGGCCATGCGATCTGGACGCCCCATGCTGGTCATGCCGTTTGCCTTCGATCAACACGACAACGCGGCACGGATGTCGAAGCTAGGTATCGCGAGAGTGATTAAGAAAGCAAATTACTCGGCTCGGAATGCGGCCCGGGAGCTCGCTAAGTTATTAAGTGACGATAACGTGTCTCGTAGAGCGAAACAGGTTGGGGAAGACATTTCGAGCGAGAATGGCGCGCGTGTGGCGTGCGATCGATTGATGGCGTTGTTCGGGTGAGTAACTTGTGACTAAGGCGGAGCAGGCGATTATGCGAACGATCCTTTCGATTCCGGAAGGAAAAGTGGCGAGCTACGGGCAGGTGGCCGATGCCGCGGGTTATCCGCGCCATCACCGGCAGGTGGCTCAATTTTTGCGGAAATATGGCGTACATGTGCCGTGGCAGCGCGTGGTAGGGTCTGGCGGAATCATCAAACAGGGTGGCTACGGCGCAGTGGATCAACGGATACAACTCGAGATGGAAGGCGTGCGCTTCATCGGCGAGCGAATTGATTTGGAAGCGCATCAGCATTCGTTTGATTGACGCCTCAGAACCTCCCAAAGCCTCCTAGCCTCGAACCTCCTCCCATCGCCCGCTTTGTCCCGATCTCAGAACTGCTGTAATCACAGCCATGTTGGCCAGCGCGTTTTCGAGCGGCACTGGCGGCTCTCCGTTCTCGATGACGGCCCGGGAGAATGCGTCTCCTTGCAATGCGTACTGGTCGACCGCGGAAAATTCCTCGGTTCGGGCCGCATGTCCGCCCAGTTGCGAGCCGTCGTCCACAAAAATGCGGCTCGGACGGTCCGGCGGAATGTTGTACGGAATCTCCAACTCGATGCGGCCTCCTGTGCCTAAGACCTGCATGCGTCTGGTACGGCACAAGCTGCGTACTGCACGTAAACACGGCCTGTCCGGACCCGAAATCAAGCATCGCCGAACTCAGCCGGTCGGTGCCCATCGCCGGATCGCGCTCAATCAGTCCGCAAACACGCTCCGGCTCGCGCTCGAACAGGAACCGGGACATCGTAATCGGATAGCAACCGATGTCCATGAGCCCGCCGCCGCCGTAATCCGGAATGTTGCGGATGTTGGCCGGATCGTCATTGAAATAGGAGAAGACGCTCACGATCGCGCGTAGATCGCCAATTTCGCCGTTTCGCACCAGCTCGCGAGTTCGCAGCCACTGCGGATGAGTCCGCACCATGAAGGCCTCGCCGATCTTTACGCCATAACGGTCGCGTGCCGCGAGCAACTCGCGCGCTTCCTCCACGCTCAGAGAAATGGGTTTCTCACATAACACGTGTTTGCCTGCCTCGGCGGCTCGAATCGACCATGGCACGTGCAGATGATTCGGCAGCGGGTTATAGATCACGTCGATTTCTGGATCCGCCAGTAGAGCCTCGTACGACCCGTACGCCTTGGCAAGCCCAAGTTCTGAGGCTGCTTCTTGGGCTGTCCGTTCATTCCGCGAAGCGATCGCGACGACCTCCGACAACTTGCAATGCCGCATGCCGGGTACGACTTTCTTGATCGCGATCTTCGCGGCGCCGAGCACGCCCCAACGCAGTTTCCGCATGGCCGTCAGTTTCTCACGCGAATCGGGAAGACTTTGCGCCGCATCCACTGAAGAGCATGCGCATAGGTATCACGTGCTATCCCACATACGGCGGGAGCGGTATTGTCGCCACCGAACTTGGCCTCGAACTGGCGCGTCGCGGGCACGAGGTGCACTTCATTTCCTATGCGCACCCGATTCGCCTCGACGCCGACACGCCGAACATCTTCTATCACGAAGTCGAGGTGATGAATTATCCGCTGTTCCAGTACCCGCCGTACACGCTCGCGCTGGCGTCACGCATGTACGAAGTCGCTGAACGCCACGATCTGGATCTGCTGCATGTCCACTATGCCGTTCCGCATTCCATCTCGGCGCTACTTGCCCAACAGATGACCTCCCGGCGCCGTCTGCCCTTCATCACGACTCTGCATGGCACCGACATCACCCTGGTGGGTGCGGACCGCTCGTACTTCCGCAATCACGAAATTCTCTATCGAAAGATCCGACGGCATAACCACCATCAGCGATTACATGCGGCGGCAGACGGAAGAGTTTTTCGGCGTCCGCAATGCAATCCGCGTCATTCACAATTTTGTGAATTGTGACCTGTATCGTCCCGATCCGGAAGCCCAGGCGAAGGGTCGCAAGCGGATCCTGCACATCTCCAATTTCCGCCCCGTCAAGCGTGTGCTCGATTGCATTCGCGCCTTTGCCCTGGTGCGGCGCGACGTGGATGCGGAACTCGATGCTGGCTGGCGACGGCCCCGATCGAGTCCCCGCCGAGCGCCTCGCTTTCGACTTAGATATTGAGCACGATGTTCGGTTTCTGGGCAAACAGGATCACATGCAGCGGCTGATACCCGCGCATGCACGCTCTACACCTGCCGAGCGAAATGGAGGCGTTCGGTCTCGCCGCCCTGGAAGCCATGGCCTGCGGCGTTCCGCCGGTGGCCACCCTGACCGGCGGCGTTCCCGATTTGATCACGCACGGGGTCGACGGCTACATGGAAACGGTAGGCGACGTCGATGCGCAAGCCCGGCGGCTGACCGAACTTCTGACCGATGATGAACTGCGCGCCCGGATGTCGGCGGCCGCACGCTCCTCGGCGCGTTCGCGCTTTTCAACCGAGTTAGTCATCCCGCGGTACGAGGCATATTATTCCAGGTTTGCGGACAGCCGGGCGCGGGGAACTTACTGGCGACGGCCGGTTTCTAATCCAGTAGAAAGAACACCTGCGGGGCGAGCGGAAAAACGCGAGCCGGCAATTCATTTCAGTAGTACGATACAGACAAATGGGTCAGCCGTTCATGGCAAATCCGAGTAGCTTGTCCATACTAGCCGGTGCGCAGAGCCGGGGTTTCAGAAGAAGATGCCCGAATTCTGCGAGGTTTGAGAGCGGGGTATCGAGGAGGCTTACGAGGAGTTAATCGATCGCTTCCAGCAGCCTGTGTACAACATCGTGTACCGTTTGCTGGGAAATCCGAACGATGCCGCCGACGTAGTCCAGGACGTGTTCTTGAAGGTATTTCGCAGTGTCGGGTCCTTCCGTGAGCAGAGCAGTCTGCGCACCTGGATCTATCGCATCGCGGTGAACGAGGCGCATAATCACCGCCGTTGGTTTACGCCGGCACTGCCGCCGCGAAGTATCTATGGAGAACGAGAGCGAAGACAGGGCGCAGCATCTGGACCACGCTCCGGATCCGGGCCGGTCGCCCTTCGATCAGGCGCTCGACAGTGAGAATCGCGCTTTGATCGAGCAGGCGCTGGATCAGATCAATCCGGCGTTCCGCACCGTGGTTGTGTTGCGGGACATCGAGAATTTGAGCTACGAGGAGATTGCCGAGATCTTGCAGTTATCGCTCGGCACTGTGAAATCGAGAATTTTACGCGGCCGGGAAGCTCTGCGCCGCGAACTGTCACAACGAGTCGACCCAGGGTTCGCGCAGGCGTTCACCTGATTATCCGGATTGGAACGCGCATGACATGTTTCAGCGCCAAGCGTAAGAGCACTCCCTATTTCGACGGCCGGCTGCGCGATCGCGAGCGCGTCCGCATTCAGGAGCACCTGCGCGAATGCGACCCGTGCACGTCGTATTTCGATCAGATCCGGACGGTACGTTTCGGTCTGCAGCAACTACCGCGCCCGGCGGCTCCGGCGGCTCTGCGGACCCGTCTGCAGATTCTTGCTTCGCGTGAGCGGCAGGTGCTCGCCACGCCCTCGCGGTCCCGCTGGGAACACGGCTGGGACGATTGGAAATTCCGCGTGAACCAGTGGATGCGTCCCGTGACGATACCAGCCACGGGCGGGATTCTGTCGAGCCTTCTGCTGTGCGCGCTCCTCGCATTATCGATGACTACCGGCACGCGCACGGTCGGCTATGACATCACGGTCGATTATCAGGAGCAGCAACCAGCCTTCATCACGCCGAACCTGTTGCCCATGAGTCTGCGTTCCTCGCTCCTGCTGAATATGAGCCTGGACGGCCACGGTCACATTCAGGATTTTGTGGCGCGCGATGCATCGGCGCAGATCATCGGGAATGGCAACCAACTCGCCTCGCATGACATTTCGCTGCCCGATTTCCCGGAACCGGCGGTGGGCGGCGACATCAGCATCCTGGTGACTCCGGTCGTCTACATCCGGTAGAGATTGCCTCGCAAACTGGGCCAGCACTTTCTGGCCGACCGCCAGATTCTCGAGCAACTCGCATCTGCCGCTTGCGGCGAGCACTGCGCGCGCGTGATCGAGATTGGTCCCGGCCGTGGGGCGCTGACTCGCTTTCTGCTGCCGCGCACGGACGAACTGCACGCGGTGGAAGTCGATGAATCGATGCTCGCTCATCTCGCCGCGGAGTGGCCTGCTGAACCCAAATTACGTTTGCACCACGCCGATGTCTTGAAGACCGATCTCGCGCAGTGGGGGCCGGCTGTGATTACCGGCAATCTGCCGTACTACATCACGTCGCCGATCATCGACAAATTCCTTTCGCTCGGGCCGGAGTTTCCGGTGGCCGTGTTTCTCATGCAGTGGGAAGTGGCCGAGCGCATTCTGGCGCGCCCACACTCGCGCGACTACGGATACCTTACGGTCCATTGCCAGCTTGTCTGCGAGGTCGAGCTCGTCACGAAAGTTCCGGCGGGCGCGTTTCGTCCACCGCCGAAGGTGGAGTCGGCCGCGCTTCGCTTCAGACGGCGCGCGGATTCGCCGGCTGACCTGCCGTCTATTCTCGAACTCGCCAGCCGCGCCTTCGCGCACAAGCGCAAAACGCTGCGCAACAACCTGCGCTCCTTCTATGGCGACCGGATCGAGCACCAGCCCGAAGCTCTGCTGCGCGCCGAGCAGCTTTCCATTCCGCAATGGTTGGATCTGCACGCGCGGCTCACGCGGGGCTAACTATTGCGCCAGCATCTCGGTAAGCACTCGGCCTGAGGACCCGCTGGGCGTCTGTACAGCGAGCATGGTCGCCAGTGTGGGCGCGATATCGTTTGGGCGGACCGTCTCGTTATAGTGTCCCGGCTTGATCCCAGGGCCCATGAACAGGATCGGGACATGGCGGTCGTACGCGTAGGGCGAGAAATGCGTCGTGCCTCGCGAGCCTGGCACATAGTTGGGTTCGAGGATAACCGTGACATCTCCGCTTCGCTTCGGGTTGAATCCGTTGACGGCAGCGGTCGCGACGAAATCGCCGGCGATGCCATTGGAAAGCTGTTCCCGCGAATAGACCCGCGCGACATGCAGATCGGGCTCCGCCATCAGGGCTTGTTCCGCGACGCGGTATACGTCTTCGGGCTCGGTCTTTGTCTTCGCCGCGGTGGCCCAATTCAAATACAGATTGGTTTCCCCGGCGCCACGGATCACCCAATGGGAGCCTCCGAATTTCGCCTGCAGTGCATTCTCGACCACTTCCTCCGCATCGCCTTTCACATAACCTCCCGGCAGTTTGGCTGCCTGATCATGCGCCGGCGTCGCCGCGACGCCATGGTCGGCCGTAAGCACGACGATCGTGTTCGCCAGCCCGACCTTCTCATCGATGAGGGTCAGCAGCTTCCCGATCAGTTGATCCACCCGAATGGCCATATCGCGGACTTCCGGGGCATCCGGCCCTACCGCGTGGCCGACGTAGTCGTTGGACGAGAAGGACACGGTCAGCAGATCCGTCGTCCCCTCATGCTGGCCGAGGTTCTCCGCGCCGAGTGCCTGCTCGGCGAACTTTTCAACGAGTTCGTTCCCCCAGGGACTTGCCGGTAACCGGCCATACTTTGCGCCCTTCTCGCTGGCGAACTTCCAACTCGGAAAGCCTGGCCACGGCTGCTGCACATACTGGTCCGGCAGCTTCTTTGCGTTGAACTCTACCGCCCAACCGGGGAGCTGCTCTCTATAAAAGGTGCTCGTGACGAAGTTTCCCGATTCGCTGTCGAACCAATAGGCCGCCTTTGCTCGATGGCCGGACGGCAGGATGGCGGCGCGGGGCTTCAGAGAGATGCCGATGACGGTGGATTTCGGATCGGCATCGACCATCTCATCCCCCACGGTAGATACCATGAGGCGCCGCGGGGAAGCCGGGTCTTCATCGGTGCATTTCGTCCCCTGCTTCGGTTGCTCGCCGCCGACGATCTTCTCCTGCCAGTCGCATACGCTGGTGACGATTTCGCCGGTCTGCCGATCAAACCAACTGTTGTTGACGATGCCGCTGACGGCGGGCATCGCTCCCGACAGGAAGATGCTGTGGCCGACGGCGGTCACGGTGGGAATCTGCCCATAGAACGCGTTGGTGAAGTCGGCGCCCTGGGTCATCAGGCGGTCCAGCCCGCCATGGTAGTCTGCGCGAAACCGTGTCAGGTAGTCGTAGCGGAACTGATCGATCACGATCCCGACCACCAGCTTGGGCTTCTGCGCCGCCCCTGCGATTGCGCTAAGGCAAAGAAAAGATGGCGTTAAGAGAAAAAGTCGGCGTAGGCGCATTTCCGCCTCAGCCTATCAAATGCGGATCCAGGAAAGCAGGCGGAACCCCCAGTACCGTGGTACCTGAAACAGTTGCGCCGCGCGATGGATCAAGTTACCGTAAGTACGTCTAAGAAATTTCCTTTCGGAGGGGTATGAGTCGTATCGGTCTTTTAGTGTTCGGATTGTTGGTTAGTTCACAGTTTGTATTAGCGGAGGATCTCCAGTTCAACTATTCGGATACGCTCGCTGTCAACGGCGCCACGATCTACCAGCTTCAGCCATCATCCAACCCAGATAACCACCCACGCAGATAACGTAGTTTCATTTGCGCAAGGTACTCCTCTTAGCGCTACTGCAGTATTCGAGCAGCTCCAAGGCAATGGATATGCAGGCCCCAGCACCTTTCTCCTATCCGTATCCGATGGCGGCTGCTTGGCAGGCGAGTTCAGCGAGCATTACGATCGGCGGCACCACATACTCGTTCGATCAGTCAAAAACTCCGATGGACGTAACGTTATTCGATACAAACAGTCCGTTCGGCATTCTGATGGACCCGAGCATGAAGGGCCACTATGGCATCGGTTTAATTGAGACGATGAACATCTCCGATGGCGCCGGCTTTATTGCCGATTACACCGGGGAAACGAACCCAGCCGATCACGGAGAAGAACATAGGTCCGATGGCCTTCACGAATTACAACGGCACGGGTTTTGCTTCGGGTGTCGGAAGTAGCGGACTGCTCATCAGCCAGTGGGGATTACGTTTGTAAGAACTATACGAACGAGCCAATCGACCTGATCGGACCCAACGGCCAGGAGTACTACTTGCAATTCGGTAATGGCAGCACAACGATAGCTTTTACGTCGGCCCCGACAAGGATACTAACTTTGCCGCAACGACGTCCTTCACTGCGCTTCCCGTGGGTTCCGTTACTGCTCCCGAGCCCTCTGCCTCACTCCTCGCGTTCGCTGGCTTCGGCCTTCTTTTGACGGGTGCCGGTCTGAAGCGCCTTCGTTCGTCTGTTCGCTAGTTACTGTTTCTTCTCTCCTTGGCGAAAAGCCCGTTCGGTTCGATCCTTCGGATCGGTCGAAACGGGCTCATCGCGCCATAGCCAGCGCAGCATATCGGGCATGATCGCGCCGCCCATCTTCGTGCTGTGCTTGTTCATGCCCCAAGCGTAATTTACCTCGTATCCTTTGTCCGTCAGAGCGTGCAGTAAGCGCACGTTCTGATAGAACCAATCCAGCCGCTGATCGTATGTGCCGTCCGGCTTTAGCCCCCGGTTATCGTTTCTTCCATCCTGCATGAAGATGCGAATCGGCTTGCGCTCGGACTTCGCGACGATATCGGCATACGCATCTCCCCCGCGCAGATTCGTGAAACTGCCGATCATGCTCATGACTTTGTGGAACTGGTCTGGCCGCTGCCAGGCAACCGTGAATGCCGCGATGGCTCCGGAGCTTGCGCCGCCGATACCATGCTGATCCGGATCTTTCGAGATGTTGTACTGCTTGTACAACTCGGGCATGAGCTCATCCACGATCACGCGTGCGTAACGATCGTCGAGTGAGTTGTATTCAGCCGGCCGGTTGTTGACCTTGTCACCCCATTCCTGCGGCGTTGATTCGGCCTGATCCAGACGGCGGCCCGGGCTGATAAAGACGGCAAGCATGACTGGCACCTCACGGCGGAAGATCAGATTATCGAGCACATTCTGCGCTCGCAAATCGCCTTCGGGCGCCTTAAACGCGGGCCCATCGTTGAAGATCATCAGGCTGGCCGGCTTTGCCGGATCGTACTGAGCCGGTACATAAACGAAATACGTGTGCGAGGTGCCCGGATAGGCGGAGCTTGGCAGATTATACGGCCCGCGAATCTCGCCTTTGGGTACGCCGTCCTGAGGAAGCGAGTCAGGACCCAAGCGATAAAACGCGTCCGGGTTGGGATTGAAGAAATTCTGATCTTGCGCCATTCCTGAAACACCCATGAGGCATGAAAATGCGAATACGACTCGAAGTGACATGTTGTGCAGTAAGGAAGATATCACCGGTCATCCCGACAGGGACTAGCGTTCGGGCGCTTAACGAAGCGACAGGCCGAAGGCCTGTTCCACAGAGTTCCACAAATTTGCCCAGAGGCGTTTGCGAGATTAGAGTTCTTCCTGGTCGGTCGCGTAGCGGACAAGGGAGTCCGTGTCGAAGGGCTTGTTGGCCTCGCGCGCCTTGTTTTCGAGCTCCTCAAGTAGCGCTTCATTGTGGCGGCAGGTGGGGCAATCACATTCGCGTTTGAAAGGCGGAAGGTTGAACACCGGGCTTAAGTGGCCGCCGCCATTTTCCGCTTCGCGTTTCATGGCGTCGAGCCACATGTCTACCGTCATGCGCTGCAGAGCGAGACCGCCGTATTTGCGATGATCTTCGTTTTCCACGCCCGTCCATTCGTATTCGGGCGGGATGCCATCGGGGAAGTGGAGACGGCGAATGACACGGTCCGGCGGCGGCAACATTGCCTGGCCTTTGCGGATCAAGTCTTCGTTCGACGGATGCAGCGTCGTAACGGTTTTGCCATTGATGATGCGGATTTCGGCCCACTGCTCGAGACGGATGTACTTCTTCCGATTCTTCGGATGACGCTGGCCGCGGAACATACGAGTGGCGGGTGTGTCGGGAAGCTGGGCGCCCTTTTGATTCCGGCTGATGTGAGCGGTGGGAGCAGTCGTCTTGGGCCTTTGGAAGTAGATTGAGTAGTCGACCGGTTGACTCATTCGGGGCGTTTCCTTTTGCGTTCTTGAAATTGATCGACGGCGAGCCACCACAAGCAGTAATTGCAATCGCAGCCGCCGTCCTCGCGTGAACTTGGGACAGGAAACGGCGTGAGGGCCATGCGGCGAACGTTCTGTTTGAGGTCCTGGCTCTCGGGCGGAAGCAGCGCGTTTTTCTGGACTTTTTCGGCCAATGTTTCGACTCTTCGGAGGTTACGGTCTGCGACGGCGCTGTGCTCGTGAAACAGGCGCACGCATTTCTGGAACATGTTGTGGTCGGCGGTTCTATAGCGATGGAAAACGGCCAGGTTGCGGTGCTGGTCGGCGGTCCATTGATCGAGATCGATGTCGTCCAGTTTGGATTGATATTCGTCGTAGCGGCGCTGGCTGCGGAGCATTTGCCAGTTCGCATCGACGATGTGCTGCACGAGCTCCATGGCGATGGGGCTCTGCGGTTCGAGTTCGCGGAGCCAGTTCAGGCGGAGGCGGTCGTAGTCGGCCGGGTCCTCGTCCTTGAGGAAGCGGAGCTTTTTGCAGAGGCAACCGTGTGTGACGGCGTTGCCGCTCGGGTCCTTTTTCATACCGTTTTCGGTTTGAGTGTGGCCGGGGGTGTATGAGAGCGGGGGTTCAGAGGCGGGGTAAGTGGTTGACGCGGGGCGAGATGGGAGAATTTTGAATTGTTGTGACTGGGGGAGGAAGCCGCCCCGCCAGTGGTCAGTGGTGAGTGGTCAGGGGTCAGAACGAACCGGGAAATGTGGATTTCGAAACGATGGGTTCGTTTCGTCAGATTTCGAGGCCGCCGCAGTACCGAACCTCTCATCGGCCGGTACCCCGGTCACCTTTCTTTGGAACCCGTGGTATTTCCGATAGCGGGCCTACTTAGATATAACTAACTCGGGAGAAGACTGTCACATGCTCAAGAGCTCCACGAGAGCCCGCCTTTGCTCGTTGCCAATTTTGGGATTACTGGGTGCTATGTCCGCTTTCGGCGGCACATTTACTCTGGTCTACACAGACACTTTTACGACGCAGGATGCGCTCTATGCCGCTTCCGCGACGACGCCGACGAACTTCACGCAAAATACGCCTTTTAGTCTGGTCGCCACCTTCGATACTTCGAAGCCGGATTTCCACTTTCCTCCGGGCGGCTTTAACGCGTATACACCGATCGCGGATACGCTGATGATCGGTACCAAGAGCTACACGATCACGAATGCAGATGTGGCGATCTTCGACAGCACAAACGTTTTCACGCCAGGTCATTATGCTGTTGGAATGATTGAGAATCCGGCTCAGGACGAATCTGGTTTTGTGGCTGATTTCTCCGGCGCAAGCCCGGGTTTCTCGGTCAACAATATCGCGCCGACGATGTTCACGGGTTATAACGGGACCGGGTTTCAACCCGGAGCCGGAACTCCTGCAGGCTGCGGCGGAGCGTGCACCGGTTACTTAAACCAGCCGCTCACATTGACCGGAGCGGATGGAATGTCCTATCTGCTGGTATTGGGAGCTCGTGACAGCGATCCGAGTCCGGCGGCGAGTGCGGATATCACGTTCTCTCCCGAGCCGGCGGCGCTCTGGCTCGTTGCTGGTGGAATCACTGCGCTGGGTGTGTGGAAGCGCAGGAAGAGATAAGTTAAGGGTCGCGGTCATTGGCACAAGCGGGGCTGAGAGCCCCGCGCAGCCCGAGGGGCCGCCCCACTCACGTCATTGCTGTCGGCTTTCGCGCACGGTAGGTGTGCAGACGCGCTGGCGGCGCAGTTAGATCGAAACAATGGTGGCCGTCGGGTCTAAACGCCGTAAATCGTTCGGATCGCTCGTAACGATCGGGTCTCGTCGTTCCCTGGCGAGGATCACAACAGAGGCGTCAATGATATCCGAGGTGTTGGTGGCTCCGCAGAGTTCCCCACACGAACGCGCGAGCTGCTCGTCGAGGGGAACGATCTCCACTTCCTCAGCCCGCAAGAACCGCGCCAGTGCAACTTGAACACGGCCATTGCGCCAGGCTTGTCCCAGCACGCCGGCAGGAACCCGAAATACCCGGCCTTGTGCCAATGCCCGATCGAGCAGCGCGATCATTCGTTTATCTCCGCGATCGAGGGCAATCAGCGCGCCCGCATCCAGCGTTAGCCCCGTCGGGGTGCGAGTGCGCGTTCTGCCCATTTGATGTCCTCGGCCTTCGGCGCGCCGTGTTGTTCGACCAAATCCCGCAGCAGGGCCCGAAGGGACTCGCGCTTCTCTTGTTCCGCAAGCGCCCGCGCGATGTAACCCGAAACCGAGTCCGCTCGTCCAGCGCGGATTTCCTGCCGCACTCTTGCCAGTTGATCGGTGGGCAAACTGATGGCGATCTTCGATCTGGTCATACTGGCATCATACCGTTGCGTAGCCGAAAATTGCCGCTACCAATCGCTGCGCTCATGGCTCGGATGGCGATCTTCGAGCTGGTCATACTGGTAGCATACCGCCGGCGTAGCGCGAGTTTCCGCTACCAATCGCTTCCGCTCATGGGGTCCGATCGGATGGCGGGGGGGAAAAAATTGCGCCTTCCGACTGCTCATCGGAAGGCGCCGCCTAAGAAACAGGCGATTCGGAGGAAAACTGAAATCCGGGGTTGGCCCGGCGTTACTTGCTCATTCGCCCACCGCGGCCGGCAACACGTCGTCTTCCAGTTCCAAAGCTCGGACTGGGACGGGACGTGGACGCTTCTCGGCCAAATGAAGGCCGTGCAGTTTGCGATACGTCGGACTGTTATTCCAAAGCTCGTCGTGCGTGCCCACGGCTTCGACGCCGCCTTCGCTGAAGACCACCACCACATCCGCTTTGCGGACGGTGGAAAGCCGGTGGGCGATGATGAAGCAGGTCCGATGACGGGCCAGATCATCGATGGCAGTTTGAATGAGGCGCTCGCTCTCGTTGTCGAGGTGGCTGGTGGCCTCATCCAGGATGAGAATCTTGGGGTTGCGGAGGATGGCGCGGGCGATGCCGATGCGTTGACGCTCGCCGCCGGAGAGCCGCATGCCGCGCTCGCCGACCGCAGTGTCGTAGCCGTTTTCGGTGCGCAGAATGAACTCATGCGCTTGCGCCAGCCGGGCGGCATTTTCGATATCGGCGCGGGTAACGCCTTCGAGACCGTACGCGATGTTATCGGCGATGCTGCGGGAGAAGAGTTCGACTTCCTGCGGGACCACTGAAATCTGCTTGCGCAGGCTCTCCTGGGTGACTTCGCGCAGATCCTTGCCGTCGATCAGGATGTTGCCGCGCTGCGGATCATAAAGCCGCTGGAGCAGGTTCATGAGCGTGCTCTTGCCGGAACCGCTGGCTCCGATCAGCGCAACGGTGGAACCGGCGGGTGCGTTGAAGCTCACGTTTTGCAGCGTCCAGTTGTCCGCGCCTTTGTACTTGAAGGAGACGTTGCGGAATTCGACGGACGAATCGGCTCCGTGCAGAGTACCGGCATCGGGCGCATTGGTAATCATGCGGTCGGCTTCGAGGATTTCGAAGAGACGTTCGGCGCGGGAAAGATTGCGGCGCAGTTTCGGCAGAATGATCGAGAGCTGCGAAATGGGGCCGTACACCATGTCTTGCATGGCGATGAAGAGTACGTAGTCGCCCAGGGTGCACTGCCGGGTCAAGACCAGGTACCCGCCAAAAGCGATCACGCCGACGCGGCCGGCGGTCGCGATAAAGGATTGGGAGTTCTCAACGAAGGCCCACAGCCGCTCGCCTTGATAATGTTTCTGGCGGGCGAAGTTGAGGAGGCGGCGCTGCGTGCCGGCTTCGTGGCTCTCCTGCGCGAACTTTTTGACGACGCGCACGTTGCTGGCGATGTCGTAGGATTCTTTGGTCACCGCTTCGAACGCGGTGCTGACTTCCATTTCGTAATTCTGCATGCGGCGGCCGAGCCGGTTAACGGCAACGACATAGGCAGGCAGAGGGAGTGAAACCATCAACGCCATCCATGGGTTCTTCATGATGAGCGTGCTGAGGACGCCAATCACAACCAGCACTGGCGGTATCAGGTTCTGGCCAAGAATTTCGTTGAGGATGACGTAGATCGCCGTACCGCCGCGATCGAGCGCGCCGATCACTTCGCCGGTGTTGACGGCGCCGTGATACGCAGTGTCGAGCCGCAGGAAATTCAGAAAGGCCGAATTTTTCACTTCGTCTTCGGCCTGCGAGACCGCTTGCAACAGGCGGTAGTTATAAAAAGACCGCAAAATCCGGTTGATGGCGGTCGCGAAGAAGATGCCGACCGCGGCTGTGAGAAGTACCTGACCGTAAGCGCCTTCATGCGTCTGCACGGCGTGGACGATGCGATCGATCAGCCGCTGGGTCAGGAACGGCACTGCCAGGTCTAAGATGGATGCGACCAGGATGAGAAGGGCCAGGAATGCGAGCGTTCGCCTGTATCGTCCTAGCAATCCCAGGACCTTCCAGCCAAGCCAACGGTGTTGTTTAGAGGACTGAACGCTAGGCATTCGTACTAATCGAGTGCGGTTAGACATATAGTCCTCTCAAAAAAACAGGGGTAGAAATTGCACCCACGAGGCAAGTTTTACACGACTTTGGTTCAGACTGGTAGTAAAATTTTCTCAATCTGAACCAAATTGTTGAAAATGCAACAGATTTAGTTTTAGAGATTTCCAGGGTATGCTGATTCCTTATGTCTTCTGATAATTTTTCGCGGCGGATGTTTGGGAAAACGGTGGGCGGGGCGGCACTGGCGGCATCGCTTGGGAAGGCGGCGCCGCAGAGTGAAGGGTCAGCGAAACCCGAACCCGCGTGCGAATTATTATCAGTTCCCGGACGGATTTCTGTGGGGGTGCGCGACGGCGGCGTATCAGGTGGAGGGCGGCGCGACGGCGGACGGTCGAGGGCAATCGATATGGGATGTGTTTTCGCACACGCCGGGGAAGACCCACAACGGGGAGACCGGGGATGTTTCGGATCAGGATTACACGCGCTATAAGGAAGACATTCAGCTTTTAAAGGACCTGGGGGCGAAGTGTTACCGGTTTTCGGTTTCCTGGACGCGCATCTTTCCGGACGGGACCGGGGCGCCTAATCAGAAGGGCATCGATCATTATCAACGGGTGGTGGACGAGCTGCAACGGCAGGGCATTGAGCCGTTCTGCACGCTGTTTCACTGGGATCTGCCGCAGAGTTTGCAGGCGCGCGTGGGCGGATGGGAATCGCGGCAGACGTCCGAAGCGTTCGCGCGTTATGCGGGGTATGTGGTCGAGAAGCTATCCGACAAAGTAAAGCACTTCTTCACGATGAATGAGTTCTCCTCTTTCATCGATCTCGGCTATAGCGAAGGGCGGTTTGCTCCCGGGCTGAAACTCGACGCCAAGCGACTGAACCAGGCGCGGCATTACGCGATTCTGGCGCATGGTCTGGCGGTGGAGGCGATGCGGGCGCACGGTCAGCCGGGGACAAAGGTTGGCCTGGCGGAAAACTTTTCGATCGGCGTGCCGGTGTTCGAATCCGAAGAACACATAAAGGCGGCGCAGCAAGGGACGCGCGTGCTGAACGCGATGTACCTGACGGCGATACTCGAGGGCCGCTACATTCCGGAGTACCTGGAGGCGCAGGGAGCGAACGCGCCGAAGTTTAGCGAGGCCGATATGAAGGCCATCGGGAGCAAGCTGGATTTCATTGGCGCGAACGTGTACACGCCGGTGCATATTCGAGCGGACGAGAGTAAGTTGGGCTTCCGTGTGATCCGCAACCCGGCTTCGTATCCGCACATGGCGTCGCCGTGGTTGACGATCGGGCCGCAGGCGCTCTACTGGGCGGCGCGCCATCTGGGCGAAATCTGGAATGTGGGCGAGATGTACATCACCGAGAACGGGACGTCCTCAGACGATGTGCTGACGCCGCACGATCAGGTGTGGGATACGGATCGCATCATGTTCCTGAAGAGCTACCTGGTGCAGTTACACCGTGCGGTTTCGGAAGGATTCCCGGTACGCGGGTATTTCTTGTGGAGTCTGATGGATAATTTTGAGTGGGCCGACGGTTACAGCAAGAGGTTCGGCATCTACTACGTGGATTATCACACTCAGAAGCGCTACCCAAAGGCAAGTGCAAACTTCTACAAGGAAACGATCGCGCGCAATGCTTTGGCGTAGCGCACAAGGCGAAGCGTGCGTGTAATCCGGTTTTTGCGGCAGGCTCTGGCAGCACTGCTTTGTCCGCTGCCCCTGCTATGCGCCGCGCTGCTGTTGGCTGTGCAGGATCTGGCGTTCCAGTTATTCGGGCGCAGGCGCGTACCATCAAAATACGGCTCCCTCGCGGGATGCGGTCAGCATTGTGATCCCGACGTGGAATGGGCTCGATCTGCTGCAGAAATATCTCCCGTCCGTGCTGGCAGCCTTGGGCGATGAGCCGGGGCACGAAGTGATTGTGGTGGATAACGCGTCGCAGGACGGCACAGCCGATTATCTGCGCGCGCATTTCCCGCGAGTCCGCGTGCTGGCGCAAACGGAGAATCTTGGTTTCGGTGGCGGTTCGAATGCTGGTTTCCGGGCGGCAAAGAACGAGATCGTTGTGCTGCTGAATAACGACATGCGAGTGGAACCGGATTTTCTGGCTCCGCTGCTGGAACCTTTCGCGGATGCAGAAGTGTTTGCGGTGTCGTGCCAGATTTTCTTTTCGGATCCGGCGAAGCGCCGGGAGGAGACGGGACTGACCGAAACTGCGTGGGAAGGCGGCCGTTTGCTGGCGACGCACCACGCCGAACCAGAGATCAGCCGGCCCTTTCCATGCGGGTATCCCGGGGGCGGATCGAGCGCGTTCGACCGGCGCAAATTTCTGGAAATTGGCGGCTTCGATGAGATTTACCGGCCGTTCTATTGCGAGGACACCGATCTCGGGATTGTGGCGTGGAAGCGCGGATGGAAGGTGCTGTACCAGCCGCGCAGCGTGGTTTGGCATGAACACCGGGGAACGATTGGCAAGAACTTCAAGCGGGATTATATCGATGGCGTCGTGCAGCGGAACCTGCTCGCGTTTTCGTGGAAGAACATTCATGGGTGGCGCATGCTCGCGCCCGGGTTCGGGCACTCGCTGGGCGCGGCACTGATCGGTAGCGCTCTGCTGCGGCGAAGAGGCCTGCTGACGGCGACAGCGATCTGGGGCGCGTGCGGTCGGCTTCCCGAGATTCTGCATAGCCGGTGGCGGGCCCTGGAATTGGCGGTTGTAAGCGATGCAGAGGCGTTCCGGCGGCAGAAAGGCGGGTACTATCGCGACCGCTTCGAGACGGACTTACCCGCGAGCGAGCGACTACAGGTGCTGTTCATATCGCCGTACCATATTGAGCCGCCGACGCATGGCGGTGCGCTCTCGATGCGGGAAACGATTCGGGGTCTGTCGAAGTTTGTCGATGTGCATCTGTTGTGCTTCGTCGATTCTGAGACGGAGATTGAACCGCATGCGGCTCTGGAGCCGTACTGTGCGTCGATGACGATACGCGTGCGCAATCATCTGAGCTATCGCATGCCGCTCGGACTGAAGCCGCGGGTTCAGGTTGAATTCGAGGACCGTGATTTCGAGTGGACGATGCACCGGATCATGCTCGAAAAGCGGATTGACGCGGTGCAACTGGAGTACGCGATGCTGGCGCCGTATTTGTGCGATTACGAGCGCATCCCGAGTTTTCTGTTTGAGCATGACATTGCATTCCAGTCGATGGGCAGCCAGTTTTCGACCAAGCCCAAGGCGCGGTACGGGTTTGCGTATATGCAGCTGCTCTACCTCGAACTGAAGAAAGCGCCGCGATTTGCGCGAGTGCAGGTTTGCAGCGAGGAGAATAAGCGGTATCTGCTGGAGTTCGCTCCGGAACTGGCGGGACGGATTGATCCGGATCTGCGCGCGGGCATTGATACGTCCAGCTACCGGTGCCGCATTGGCGGGCGGGAGGCGGACAGCGCGCTGTTCATCGGCAGCTTTAGTCACCGGCCGAACGTAGAGGCGATGGACTGGGTTCTGACGCATGTCTGGCCGGAGGTATTGCGGTCGCGTCCCAGCGCGAAACTTTATATCGCCGGTTCCGGGCAAGCGCAAGTGCTGGGGAGCAAGCTCAACCAGCCTGGGGTGGAGGTGCTGGGCTTCGTTGATGATGTGCGCGTGCTTCTGGATAGTAAAGCGGTGATGATCAGCCCGATACTGTCAGGGTCGGGAGTGCGGATGAAGCTGATGGAGGCGTTCGCGTCGGGGATTCCGGTGGTATCGACGACGCTCGGGGCAGAAGGGCTGGCGCGCGTTTCGGGGGAATACTGTGAACTGGCAGATACGCCTTCCGATTTTGCGAAGGCGCTGGTGCGGATTTTTGGCGATCCGGAATATGCGGCGGGCTTGGCGGAACGGGCGCGCGGCATGATCGAACGGGAGCGCGATTCCGCAGTGCAGGCGCGTAAGCTGGCAGAGAGCTATTGGCGCGAAGTCGCTGCGCGGCGGCCGCATACGGAAGTACCGCAGCTTGATGGCCGGGCGGCACGGACGCTTGCTGGCGCCAAGACGGTCTCCTGAGGGATGCCTCGCGTTTCGGCAGTCATTCCGACGTGGAATCGCGCGCAACTGCTCAAATCCGTGCTGGCGGATCTGGCGGCGCAGAGCCTGCGTCCCGAACAAGTCATTGTGGTGGACAACGGCAGCTCGGACGAAACGCCGGATGTAGCTGCAAGCAGCGGGCGCGGAACTGGTGCGGTTTACAGAGAACCGCGGGTTCGCAGTGGCGGTGAACGCGGGCATACGGAAAGCAACTGGCGACTGGATCCTGATTCTGAACAACGATGTGGTGCTGCCGCCTGACTGGCTGGCGCGCTTATGCGACGCGGCGGAAGACGGAACAGGCGGCCTTCGCGGTGGGGAAGCTGCTGTCCTACGACGATGCGGAGCGGATCGATGGGACTTGGGATCTGCTGTCGCGGGGAGCGCATGCGTGGCGATGTGGATTCGCTCGCAAAGACGGGCCGCTGTGGTCGAGGCGACGGCGGATTGATTTTGCGCCCATGACGGCGGCGTTGTTCCATCGGAGCGTGTTCGAGAAAGTCGGGCTGCTGGACGAGCGGTTCGAAGCTTACTACGAAGACGTTGATTTCGGGCTTCGCTGCGCGCTGGCGGGTCTTGCGGGCGTGTATGAACCTTTGGCGGTGGCGCGGCACATGGGGAAGAAGACACTCGGAAAGAATTCGGCGAGGGTGTTGTTTCTGACGGCGCGGAATCAGATCTTTTTGCTGGCGAAGCATTATCCGGCTGTGACACTGCGGCGATGGGCTTGGCCGATTCTGGCCGGGCAGGCATTGTCGCTCGCGGGTGCGGCTCAGAGTGGGGCGTTGCTGGCGGGTGTGCGCGGATTGTTGCAAGGGCTGGGCTTGTGGGCGATGCTGCGGGGCGCGTCCGCGGAAGCAGGCCGACTGGAAGAGATTTTGCGGCGTAATGAAGCGGAGATTCGGGCCTTGCAGAACGAGCTCGGGTGCGATCCGTATTGGCGGCTATACTTCAGGTTGGTGCGGTCCGGATGAACGAAATGGTCCGGACGAGGGACAACGCGGAGGTTGCGCGTACCCCGTCCGTAGCCGTCACGATCGTGACGTACAACAGCGCAAAGTACATCTCGCGCTGCTTGCGCGCCGTTTTGGAGCAGGACTATCCGAAGCTGCAGGTGATCGTGGTGGACAACGCGTCCGAGGATGCGCCGGCGAGTCAAGTGCGCGAGTTCGGCCCGCGCATCACGTTGATTCAGAACGCGGTGAATACGGGGGTTTGCGGGCGGGCAGAATCAGGCGATCGCGGCATGCGAGAGCGATTGGGTGTTGACGCTGAATCCGGACGTGCGGTTGACGCCAAGCTTTATACGCAGGCTGGTGGAAGCCGGGGAATCGGATGAGAAGACGGGCGTGGTGTGCGGGAAGCTGCTGTCGATGGGGGAGGATTTTGAGATTCCCGCGCAGCCCGGTGTTCGATTCAACGGGCATATTCATGACTCCGGCGTTGCGGCATTTCGATCGCGGGAGCCGGCAGCGGGACAAGGGCAGTGGGAGCGGAGACGAATATGTGTTTGGCGCAACGGGGGCGGCGGCGCTGTACCGGCGCGCGATGATTGCGGACGTGTGTTTTCGAGGCGAGTTTTTCGACGATGATTTTTTCGCGTACCGCGAGGATGCGGACGTGGCGTGGCGGGCGCAACTGCTTGGCTGGCGCTGCCGCTACACGCCGGGCGCGGTGGCGTATCATGTCCGGTCCGTGGTGCCGGAGAATCGCCGGCAAGTCGCCCGCGTTGATCAACATGCATTCGGTAAAGAACCGCTTTCTGCTGCGGATAAAGAACGCGACCGCAGCTTTTACCGCCGCTGCTGGCTGCCGATGACGGCGCGCGATCTGCTGGTGCTGGCGGGGTGTCGTGGTGCGCGAACGAGCTTCGCTTGCCCGCGTTTGGCTGGTGTTGCGATTGTCTGCCGAGGACGCTCGCGAAGCGGCGCGATCTGATGGCGAGACGGCGCGTTTCCGACGATTACATCAACCAGTGGTTCTCCTTCGATCCCGTGAGCTTTCCGTGCGAACCGAGAAGAGCGCAAGGAGTTGGCGTGCGCAGCTAACTGCCGATGCGTATCGCTTTGCTGGGGACGCGGGGCATTCCCGCAAATTATGGGGGATTTGAGACGTTTGCGGAGGAACTCTCGACTGGCGGCTGGTGGAGCGCGGGCACGAGGTGACGGTATATTGCCGGAAGCAGAACACGATTGACTGAATACAGGGGTGTGCCATCTGCGTCACACTGCCGACGATTCGCCATAAGTACTTCGACACGATCGTGCATACGGCGATCTCGACAGCGGACGTGCTGATGCGGAGCTTCGATGTGCTGCTGTATTGCAATGCGGCGAATGCGGTGTTCACATTCTGGCCGCGGCTGCGCGGTATGCCGGTGGCGTTGAATGTGGACGGAGTCGAACGGCATCGGAAGAAGTGGAACCGGCTGGCGAAGATCTGGTATCTGGTGTCGGAGTGGATTGCGACATGGAGCGCCTCGAGCCGTGATCAGCGATGCGGAACAGATTCGCGAATACTATCTGGAGCGGTACGGCAAGGATTCGGTGTTCATTCCATATGGCGCCGAGGTGGGCAAGGTGGCCGGATGTGAGCATGTGTGTCGCTTGGGACTGGAGCCGGGGGAGTACGTGCTGTATGTCAGCCGGATGGAACCGGAGAACAATCCGCTGCTGGTGCGGCAAGCGTTTGAGCAGGTCGAAGATACTGACCGGCTGGCGTTGATCGGGGACGCCCCATATGCGGCGGATTACATTCGCGCAGGTGCGGGACGACGAGCGATCCACGGATTGTGATTCCCGGCGCGATCTATGGCGAAGGATACCGGCAGTTGCAATCGCAGTGCGCGGTTTACGTTCAGGCAACGGAAGTGGGTGGGACGCATCCGGCGCTGATCGAAGCCATGGGACGCGGCGCGATGGTGCTGTATTTAGATACGCCGGAAAACCGCGAAGTGGCGGGCGATGCGGCGGTCCCGTTTACGAAAGACAATCTGGTAGAGAGGTTGCAGTGGGCGGTGGACTTATCCGCGGCTGAGCGGGCGGCGTGGGGAGAAAAGGCCATGCGGCGAGTAGAGCGGGCGTATAGTTGGAATGCGGTGACGGACGCGTACGAAGCACTTTTCAGACAACTGGTGGAAGGGAAATGAGTAGTCAACCAGAGGGCATGGCGGCGTCGGCGGAAGGCGGCGCTGTAACGGAAACGCTCGCCGATGCAGGCGCTGCCGTATCGATCCTGGGTCGAAGTGTCACGCGCCCGCAGATTGCGGCGAACTTTCGATGCGATCCGGAAGCTGGTCGGTGAGGCAGTCGAAGATCATGCCGGTGGTGAAAGCAGACGCGTACCGGCATGGCGCGGTGGAGGTATCGCGCACGCTGGAGAACGAAGGGGCGCGGTGGCTGGCGGTCAGCAACACGGACGAAGGGATCGCGCTGCGGGATGCGGGTATTCGCGCGCGCATTCTGGTGATGGCGGATTTTCTGCCGTTCACGCGCGAAGCGATGCTGGCGTATCAGCTCACGCCGGTGATTCATAGCCTGCAGGATCTAACGGAACTCGATCGCATGGCGTGCGCGCGGCAGGAGAAGGTGCGGTATCACCTGAAGGTGGATTCCGGGCTGGGGCGTCTGGGTGTGCGGGCGAGCGCGGTCGAAATCGCGAACGCCATTGCGGCAGCCGGAAATGTGGAACTGGAAGGCCTGATGACGCATTTCGCGTCCGCGGCGAATTACAAAACGCGGCAGACGGACGAGCAGATGGCGGTGTTTGAAGGCGTGCTCGCGAGGTTGAAGCAGGCGGGTATCGATCCACCGTTCGTCCATCTGAGCGCGACGGTGCCGGTGGCGTATGGACGGCGAAAAGCGTGGGGGCGGATGATTCGTCCGGGGCACGCGATTTATGGATATGTGTCGCCGCTGCTGGGGCACGGGCCGCAGAAACTGCTGCAGGTGAAGCCGGCGCTGAATTGGCGAGCGAGCGTGTTGCAGGTGAAGGAGATTGCGCCGGGCGGTTCGGTCGGCTACGGCGCGATGTTTACGGCGACGGAACGGATACGCGTTGCGGTGATTGCGGCGGGGTATGCGGACGGGATTCCGCATCGACTGTCGAATCGGGGCAGCGTGATTGTGTGCGGGAAGAAGTCAGCGATCCTCGGCGCTGTTTCGATGGACATGACGTGCGTGGATGCGACACATGCTCCGGAACTGCGGGTCGGCCATGCGGTCACGTTGCTCGGGACCGAAGGGGAGGTCAGCATCGACGCGCAGGAGATCGCGAAAACCGCGCAGACCATATCGCATAACGTGTTGTGCGGGATTCACGCGCGCGTCAAGCGCGTTTACGTTTAGCGTTGCAGGAAAGATTACGGGGTGAGGGGATTCGCGCGGATTTGGCGCTTAGTGTTGTGAGGAGCAATGAAAGCCCCTCAATTCAACACAGCGAGGTTTATCTCCATGCCCCTCTTTTCGCGCAGTGCGCTTGCCGCAGTCTTCACCGTGTTCGCGACCGGTCTCGTGCCGTGCCGCGCCGCCAATACGTCTACCCCTTCCGCCGCAACGAACAACAACGGTTCCCGGCTTACTTTCCTTGGCATTTCGATCTCAGATGGTTACGCGTTCGTGGACTTTGACGGTCCGAACGCCGGAAACAATGCGGGAACGGGAACCAACATGAACGGCCTCTCGAATTCGAGGCTTGCCGTCGGATTTGACATCGACGATAACGGAGGCTTTCACAACTTCATTACTGATTTCCACGGCAATGTGACCCCGCTTAACATCAATGGGAGCACGACGGCGAATGCGTTCGGAGTGGAGCTGAAAGGTCATGTGGTCGGCAGCGACGGAAATGGGAATGCGTTCTTCCTGGGTTACAGTGGCGTGCAATCGTTCATCCCCACTGGGGGAACCTCGGCGGCAGCGTTCGGCATCAATAACGTCGGCAATATTGTTGGCCAGTACACGGTGGGCAATCAGACGCCCGGATTTTATATGCCGGCCCACACGAACACCAGCCTGTTCGTCCGGATCGATGCGCCGTCGGGTCCCGATACGGTCAACGCACAAGGCGTGAACAGTGAAGGAGAAATCGTGGGTTTCTATGTGGGCGCAGACGGTCAGGACCATGGCTTTATGACGAACGCGCATCTGGAGAAGCACGCGCAGGTTACCGGTACACCGATTCCCGATCCAACGATTCCGTCGGTTCCCGGCGAACCGGGCGCGACCTTCGTCTTCTCGCAAGTGCTTGCGGTGAACGATAGTGGCATCGCGGTTGGCTATTATGGCGATTCGACGACGAGCCAGCATGGCTTCCTGTACAACCTGAAAACCGGACAGTACACGTTTGTGGACGATCCCGCCGAAGGGTTCAACAACGGGGTGGAAGTTACGCAGATCACGGGCATCGATAACACGGGCGAAATCACCGGGTTTTATTCGGATGCGAACGGAGTGTTTCACGGGTTTGTTGCGCTCCCGCATGGCGAGGTTTGCGCGGTTCCGCAGCCCTAAACAATGCCGGAAAAAATTCGGTTTAGCCCAGGGTCTTCCAAATGAGGCCCTGGGCTTCGGCCTGTTTACTGGATGCTTTGAGAAGCGCGTGCGCTATTCCAAATGGAAGACTTCGGGCAATACTTCAGGACCAGGGCTGGATGTCAGGACGTCGGGTCGAACAAAGTACTGCGCCATTTGCCGCTGCCATCGTGCGTTGACGTCCGTGGCAGCCATTTTCTCTTTGGCAGCCGTGAAGTCCTCCGTTTCGAGGTAACCGACCAGCAAGCCATCGTGCCGAAGGAAGAGAGAGTAGTTGGTCCAGCCGCTCTCGCGCAGTGCTTCTTGCATCTCCGGCCAAACGGCTCGATGGCGCTCTCTATATTCGTCCAATTTGTCGACTCGAACCTGAAGGACAAAACAGACTCGCTGCATGATGAATCTATTCCAGTGTGGCAACAGCCACTGAATAGGCGCCCAATTCTAAATGGTTGTCTTTGACGGAGCGGCTTGCGGGCGGCGCGCCACCCGTACTCACATCGACGAACTGAATTTGCTTCACTGATTGCGGCATAGTTACGGCAAGTGTATGGTCTCGTTTGTTGATGAGCAACACCTTCTTGTCTCCGTTTTGACAGAGAAATCCCAAGGCATAGAGTTCTGGCGAGTCGGTTCCGGTCCTCACGATCTTATCGCCGGGTCTGAAATTATCCTTCAGCAGTTCTAAAACGCGAAACCGAGCATTGGGAGCTCCGGTATTCCAGTCAAGCAAGCTCACGCTTGGGTACTGCGTCGGATAGCCCACAAGCTGCGATTCGCCGGCCCCTTCAATGCCCATTCTGGCGAGATTTCCGAATAGATAGGCATAGGTAGCGCCGCACAGATTCCAATAAGACGCGGGAATCGGCGCGGTGACATGACCTGGCCTGTTTTGCTGTCCGTCGTCGGCGGAAATGCATCCAATCTCATCTATGGTCGTTGCAGTTTGTGGAGACAGCCGTTTCCGGATCGCCTCAACATAGCGGACCGTGTTCAGAAATCCATCGGCCTGGTCGAAGAAAGTATGCTGCTGCACCTGCGGGGTCTCGTCGGGCGCGGGAGCGGCATAGAAATGGTAAGAAATCATGTCCAGCGGAATGCCGGGTTTGTGGTTTTTGGGATTCAGAAAGTACTCGAACATTTCTGGATGGAAGGATGGGCTGGAAAGCGCGAGACCTACAAACTTCATGGTCGGCGCGACGCGTTTGATCGCCGACACGACGGCATCGTACCGCGCCGCGTATTGTTGGGGCGTCATCTGGTGCTCAGAATCAACCTCATTGAACACCTCCCAGTAAGGAATCTGGAAGTGGTGGCCTGATTCGTGCCTTTTGCCCATTTCATCGGTGAAACTGCCGTCCACATACCAGCTCACGAGACGGGCATAGTAGTCGCCGAGCTCCTTCATGCTGGGGTCTCGCAGTTCGGTCCCCTGCGTGTAATTCCAGACGACTGCGTCGGGGTCTTGCGGGTATGTTACGGGTTTCGGGGTGACGAACATCCACGCGGGAATGGTGCTGAAGTTGAGAATGACCGGATGGCCGTGCGTAGCGTTGAGGAAGTCGATGGTCATGGGATCGATGAGCGAGAAGTCCCACGAGGTCCGACCCTGGGTGGGTGGCTGCAGTTCAGCCACGGCGAGCTTCGGATAGGGTAGCCAGGGCACATACCTGACGTAGTCTGCACCCAAGTTCTTTAGCTCTGTAAAGGCGCGGTCGTGGATGGGTGTGCCGCGGCGCAAAGGCGGATTCACGACTACCTGTAAAGTGGGCGTGGTTTTCGAGACAAGCTCCACCTTGTCCCAGGAGACGTTAACGTTCTGCGCTATCGCCGCGCTGCCGCAGGCGCACAGAGCCACCAGGAATAGGCTTGCGCGAAAAATCGTTCTGTTCAACATACGACGTGCACCTTTACCCCCAATAGCGATCCGAGTTTTTGCAGCTTGCGCCCCATGTGGCCGACGCCGATAGCGCAATGATGCGCGGGCGCCCTCGCGTTCCACTCCTGCATGAACCGGCGCACACCAAGGGAAAAGCGGTAGCGGCTGTTCGTATTGCCAATTTCAAGGATGGGGCCCGGAACCGATTCACCCTCGGCGACGAGGAGTTCCACTGTTCCAGCATTGGTTTCCACAACGGACAGGAGTGTGACAGGGCCATTTTTTACGGACATCTCTACCGAAAGCCCGCGCCCGATTTTCCCGTGATAGACGTCCAGGGGGCGAACCTTCGTTTTGCCCTCCGCGATGCCGATGTGTCCGGGGCCGTCGTGGCCCATCAAGACGACATCGTCTGTAAAATCGGTCGCGTAGTATTCCGTGAAGGAGCCACCGGCTCCGAAGAGGTCCAAAATCTTCATCGCCTGGACGTTTTTTATTTCGTATTCTCCAGCTACAGGAATGCCGCGAGCGGTAAGAAGGCTTGTTCCCAAGATGATGGAGCTTATGGCGTCTTCATTGGCATGATTGCCTGCTCCTTTGTAATAGTAGGCAAGCGATCCAATCGCGTGCTGGGCCACCAATCGATCGAGCGCGATCGATGTTCGAGCGGCGCGTTGCAGCTCGGAGGCCAGGCACTCCGGTTGAATATCGAAGGCGGCATGGAAATCATGCACCCGGTGTTCGACTGCTGCCGCGCTCACTTGTTCTCGCAGCGCAGCTAATTCGTCCACTTCGATCATCTCGACATGGCAGCCAAACACAGCGGACTGCAAAGTCAGATCGGAATAGATATCGAGCAT
The DNA here is from genome assembly GCA_963795905.1 of uncultured Acidobacteriaceae bacterium. Classification (GTDB taxonomy): domain Bacteria; phylum Acidobacteriota; class Terriglobia; order Bryobacterales; family Bryobacteraceae; genus Bog-105. The sequence goes on from CAWCJG010000017.1 coordinate 73,456, forward strand.
TCCGCCGTAGTAGTGCCCCATCACGCCGAGACGGTTGTGTTCCATGGCATAGGCGACTTGGGCAGCTTCGACCCAGGCGCAGATCTCGTCCCAGACACATTTTTCCTCGAGCGTGCCGGTTACCTGAAAAAAGGGAATGTTCGACCGGCTGAAGACGTTAGCGATTTCCGGCACAGGACACGCCTGGCACCACGCCAACCACTCGGCCGTCATTCTGGTGCGATCGCCCATGCCATTGATTGCTCTGTAATCGATCACATCGCCCGGAGCGAGATTCAGAACGATGACGGGTACTTTCGCGCGGCGAACCACCGGAAGAACTGTAGAGGACAAAGCATAGGTAGAAACATGGAGAAAGATGATATCTACGTCGGCGGCGCGAAAGCCATGTCCCGCGTCCCTCGCGCGTTCCGGATTATCAATCAATCCGAGGTTTATGACGCGCGCGCCAAACGATTCGAGCCGGGTGGCGATTTGCCGGTTGTATCCGGTCAAGCGCTCTTTGAGTCCCTCGAATTGAGGCCAGTAGGTGTCGAGGCCGATACTGAACAGGCCGATCCGCACATTGCGGCCTGCCGCATCTTCTTCCGTCATGTGTCTACTCTATCCGCGGCTGGGGAGCGCCGGCGCCGTAGGTGTACAAAATTGGCGCCGGCAATGATATCGGCTCACCGAGCGACGACCTTTACTGAACGGTGAAGCTAAACGAGAAGAACTCGCTGTTTCCGGCTTGGTCGTCTGCGGTCACTTGGGTCACATACTGTCCAGCGGTAAGAGCTGCAGTTGGTTGCCACGTTCCCGTCATGCCGTCCTTTGATGATGAGAACGTTGCCTGAACAGATTTCCCCGTTGTGTAGTTGAATATCGTGAGGGTCTCCAGACTGGCAGCATTCATCGGCGCGCTGAAACGAATTTGCACAGCGGTGTTCGGGTCGGCCGCGCTAGTGTTGGCGGGTAGAAGAAGTTGCGCCGTTGGTGGCATCAGCAACTCCGTCGATCCCGTGGTGAAGGAAGTGGAGAAAGGCTGTCCCAACGCGTTACCGGCGACGTCTGAAACACCCGACACTGAGATATCGTAGGGCTGGTTCGGGTTGAGCAGCGTGCTGGTCTGCAGGGAAACCGTCAGATTGCTGTTAGACAGAACTGGCGTGAAGCTGACCGGCGCCGATCCCTGGGAGAGCTGGATTCCAGAGAGCGTATCTGCATTCACGGGTGCACTGAAGGTCAGCTGCACATTTGCATTCAGCGCCACATTCGTTGCATTTGCCGGCGGGTTGGTCGACTCCACAGTGAGCGAAGAGGTGTCGGCCGGCGTAACGCTTGCCGAGAACTGCCCCAAACAGCACCCGCTCGAGGCATTACCTGCGATATCCTCCACTTGCCAGATGATCACGTTCAAGGAATCATTCACGGCTAGTTGGGAACCGAACGTGAACGTCACGGTTTTGAGATCTTGACTCTGGGACAGCAAACCGGGCACGATTGGTAGCGCATTCTGCTGTATTGCGAATATGGCGGACGAGACACTGGCTGGACTGATGGGTTTATTGAATTGAAACGAGATCGCCTTGATATTAGACGGCACGCTGTCTGGACCGGCACTCAGGTCAGGAATCGTCTTCGCGAGTTGCGGCGGCATGAAGTCGGGTGCGCTTCCAGTGTTGAACCGGGACGTGAACGAGGGAATGGTTTCCCCGATCAAGTCACGGACCCCGTTCACCAGAACCGTGAACCCAGTGTTCGCCGGCAGAGCTTGTTGCGGAATGACAACCACCTGAGATGGATCATCCAGGTTGAACTGGAAGCTGACCGGGATGGATGTATTTCCAGCGTTCAACTGAATTGTGGATGAATCAACGCTCACCAGGTCAATGTGTCCGGTGAACTTCACGACAATCTTACTGTTCACGGGCGCGCTGCCGTAATTGGACGGCGGAGAGATAGCAGACACAGACGGAGTGACTTCGCCGGCAGTAACTGCGTAAAGGTTTCCAATGTATGGCCATGTGGACGTCAATCCGTCAAGGTTTTGAACGTTAGATTGTGCCGAGACCGGCATCAAGGAGTAGCTCACGCCTACAGTAAGAGGCGAGGACGGCCGCACTTGGACGATATTCTGGCCCGCGCCGGCGACCGAGTAAATGGCGGGGACGATGGCTCCAGTCGCGAGGCTCTGAAACAGAATCGTTTTACTACTGACGGTTGCGGGATTTAGCGGCTCGTCGAAGTCCAGTTCGATTACGCCGTTTGCAGGGAACGAACTGTCGGGGTTGAAGTTGGTCCGGATCAAACTAGGACCGATTTTCGATGCCAGGGGAACGGTGTTGAACTGAGATGAAAAAGACATCGACAGAGGGTTGCCACTCACATCGCGAATGGACGTGTCCGCAAAGATTTGAACGTTCGCTCCGTTTTGCCAGGGAATCGAAGGAGTGAATACGATCGTATTGGGGTCGGCCATGGTTATCGTTCCTGTTACCGCCGCCCCATTTTCCACAATATGAAGACCGCCTGCGAGAGTCGTCTCATCTACGGGGTTCGGCCCGATGAACAGGGTGACCGAGGTATTCGTTGGTACGTCCGCGGCTCCGGGCCCCGGAAGAACGGACTGCACGGCCGAACTGGCCTGAGCCTGGAATGCAATCGTAGTGAAACTCGATTGGAACTGCTGCAGAGCGTCGCCGTTCAAGTCTTTCAGTTGCGGCGTTCCTACGACTGTGATCAGTGAACCAAAAGGCAGCGATGGAATGTTGGGAGCGAGAGTAACAATGAGGCTCTGGCCGTCGTTCGAGAGCGCGAAGGTTGTGGAAACTAGGCTGTCGCCGGCGAAAACCCCAATTCCAGCCCTTACCGTGCTCGTATCGACAGGCTGAGATAGCCGGAGCGTAATGGGCGAGTTTGGTCCCAGTCCGGTCGCGCCGTTTGCAGGCGTGATCGCGAGCACTCGAAATGGGTTCGGCTGGGTAGCGGCTCCGGTTATGTAAAAAGGTCGCTGCGCAAGGACCGTGATGCCGTTTCCGGCGAGATCGGTGATATTCTCGCCCAGATAAATGAGAGCGTCTGGCGGGTAGGGCACTTGCGGAGTGAAAGTGGCGACATTGCCCGAAACCGTCCATATGCCGGGCAGGTTGCCATCTCCAAGCGTGCTCGGGGTATTAACGGTCACCGGGAGGCTGGAACAACTGAGGGGATCGACCGGCTCGTTAAACTCGAACGTGATCGGCGTGAAGCTGCCTGGAAGAGTTGAGCCTATCGGCGGAGTTGCTTTGACGATTGCCAGGTTGCCCGGGACCGCGACCGTCGCTGAAGTTTGGAACGTGCTAGTGAACGACGGCGCGGGCAGGCCGCTTTCGTTCGTGACGCCAGAAACGTGAATCGTGTACGTGGTGTTCGGAGCCCACGTCGTGGCGGGATTCAACGTGAAGGCAACCATTCCCGTGTTCGGCGTCGTTCCTCCATAACTACTCGGAACTGTGATGGCGCCGGGCACTCGATTCCCGCTGGGATCGGTGATCCAGAGAGTACCCAGGTTGGCTGTTCCGGGGTCAACGGGCGTCGTAAAAGCGATCTGGACGACAGCATTCTGCGGTACGTTCGTCGCTTGGTTTGGCGGACTAATGGTTGCAATGGACTCAGTACCCGAACCAAGAGTATCGGGTGTTGTGAAGGTCCAATTCGGCACGCCAAGAGCATTACCTGCTATGTCGTAGAACTCAGATTGCATACTGACTCTGTACGTGGCGCCTGGTGTCCAGGCTTCGGTCGGGGCGAAGCTGATGACGCGACCGTCAGCGGAAAGCACGACGCTGCCGGTAACGGGCTGCAGAGTTGCGGTGTTCGTTACGACGAAGTTACTGTTCGATAGCCATAACGGATTGATCGGTTGGTTGTAGAACAATCTGATCCAGGCGTGATACGAGAAGTTCTGCGCTTGGCCGACAGGATTCTCGGCCACAATCATAGGCAGTCCTAACATCCCGCTCGCAGTAGTAAACCGCAAGCTGTACGTATTGATCAACGGAACGCCGGATGTGCTTGTGATGCCGGAAACTGTGAGAGCGTACGTGGTGAAGCTGGCAAGTGGGCTGGACGGCACAACCGAAAGAATCGTGCCATTGCCCATCACGGAAGCTGCGATCGGAACCGGACCGGCTGCATTCGATAGTGTGACGCTAGCCAGCGCAGCCGGTGAAATCGCTTCCCTGAACGCGACCTGGATTGAGACGTTTCGAGGAAGTCCCGTCGCGCCGGATTGCGGATACGTTCCCGTAATCTGAGGTGCAGCCGCCCCGGACCCAAGCCCCGTTGGGAAATAGAATGAGAAGCCGTTCGGGTTTCCGACGCCGCTCTCGTCCTGTACAGCCCCGAGACTAAACGAAACCGTTGACTGAGCCGGCCAGGGTTCGGAAGGTGTGAACGTCGCGGTCTTTCTGTCTGCAGATTCGGTCCAACTGCCGGGGACAGGGACCCAACTCTCCAGCGTCGCTAGTGCGATGGCATGATCAAACACTAAAGTGATGGGCGCGTTTGTCGCGATTGCACTCGCGCCAAAAGATGACGCAAGAACCTGGGGCGGTTGAAGGTCGGGTCCGGCGCCGGTTATGAAGGAGATCGACCCGGCCGCGATACTGTTCCCGCTGTAATCGGTCAAGCCCGTGTAGTGCAGTGTGTAGGCTGTGTTGGCGGCGAGTGGTTGCTGCGGAGTTAGGGAAAGCACGGTGCCAGAGCTGTCCAATGCAACGGTCAGCGGCATGGAAGTGGTCCCCGCGGTAAGAAACACAGTCGCCGGCGAAACCGATATGAAGTCAATTCCGTGATCGAAAAAGACCGTGAGCGCTGCGTTTGTACCGACACCTGAGAAGGAGTTGTCCGGTATAGTACCGATAACGTGCGCAGGCGCGGAAGTGGCGGTAGATGGAAGAGGAAAACTCTCGTTAAACTGAACGGCTGCGATTCCGTTGGCGCCGTTGATGGTCGGCGCATCGGTTTGGGAGTTGATGGACAGGAAATAGTTAGCGCCGGCTTCAACTGCTTGTTTAAGCGTTACATTGAGTACGCGATTGTTGCTCGCCAAGGCGAGCTGGACCCGAACCGTGACATTCACTCCCCTGCTTTGGTAGGAGAGAGAAACAGCCTGCGTGGTCACAGACGATGCCAGCAAGGGCTGATCGTACTCGACTTCGAAGGTCGGGTTGGCAGATCCGGCCGGCCATATGATGTTCCATCTGACCGGCTCCGGAGCCGCGATGTTAGAGGCATCCGTCGTAGTGAACGAAAGGCTATTGAAGGAGAGGGTATTTCCGTAACTGTCCTGTGCTGTGCCCGCGACGACCACGTGCGCGCCTTGGGGTAGCGGTTCGCTTGGAACAAGCTCGATCGTTTGCGGATCGGGAAACAGCATTTGCGTCTGGATAATCACGCCATTCACTGAGACAGAGAGCCCCGACTGTGCACTTGCCTCATCAATTCCGGCCCGGTTCAGGTAGAGGTAGACCGCGGAGGAAGGATCTACTTGAATCGCGGAGTTCACAGGCCGCGTTTGCAGCACGGCTAAGGAACTGGGGGACGGCGGCAGCGCCGTTTCGTATTGCGCCACGAACGGCTGCAGCGGTGTTCCGTAAATGTCAGTGATTTGGGAACCCAATACGATTGTGAGGGTTGCGTTAGCTGGCCAGCCACCGGGAAACGTAAGGGTTCGCGCGTCAAGAGACCAGAACGGTGACGCGTATAGAGGGGTGTTGCCGCTGAGAATCTGAATCCTCTGGAAAGCCGGATTGAGAACCGGTTCGGAAAACTGGATTGATATCGGGGCGATCGGCAAGATTCCCGTCGAGTTGTTCGCGGGGCTGATGGCCACGACGTGGAACGCGGGAATCGACGAGGCGTTCTGTGTTACGAATGTCGAGTGTACCTGGACATTCTGATAAGACGTGTAAGAGGAAACTGTTCCGAACACGCTGATTGCTGTCGCTGATGGATAGGGAAAAGTGGGCGTAAACGTGGCGGTGTTGCCGTTTGTCGTCCATGTGCCCGGGACCGGTCCGAAGCCTGCGGAGACCTCCGGATTGTTCAGACTTATCGTGTCAACATCCATGTTGAAGGTCAGCACGATGGGCGCGTTTTGGGCAACGTCCGTCGCTCCCGATGCCGGGCTCACGTTGAGCAACTGCAGCGATTCCGAAGGCGGCCCGGTGGTGAATTTACTTTCGAATTGGCTTACCGGGTTACCTGCCAGATCGAAAAGTCCGGAGATGCGAACGGTGTAAGTTGTGTTCGCTTTGAGCTGACCTTGCAAATTCCAGCTGGCTCCTGTTCCATTGACAGTGACGGAACCTGCGATCGTCGTTCCATCACTCGCGGTTAGCAAGGCAGATGGTGTCGACGGGCCGTATGCGTAGACATTTGTATTAAATTGGGCGGCAATAGTTGGATTGAGGGCGACCCCCGTTGCGCCGTCCGGCGGCGAAATGAAAACAACCTTTGCCAGGAGACCTGGTCCTGATCCGGTTGTGAATGAGTCGACGCCGCCTGAAGGAAAGAAGTAGGCCAACCCCGTAACCGTGCTCAGGCTGGCCGAGGCTTCCATGTGGTATGGACGATTCGGTAATAGTGGCGAATCGGGCTTTAAAATCAGATTGAGTCCGCCATTTGAGAGAGAAACGACCGCAGGTATAACAGCCCCTGTGATCTGGTCCGTTAACACAAGAGATTTGGCGTCGACAGTCGTCGCATCTAACGCGACAGAGGATACGAGCTTCGGTTCAACATCCGTTCCCACCGGCAGCTGTGACCAGATATTCCAGCTCTGTGGATAGAGCTCCGCGAACTCGTCGGGCGACCCGGGTTGATTTGTTGTTGTTGTGAACGAGAAACTCCCAGGATTGGTAAGCGGAGTTCCGGCCGCGTTCGCTATTCCCGCTCCGTAGGTAACTTTGTATGTGGCGCCAACGGCTAAGGGAGCTGTGGGTGTGAGGACCACCCGGGTTGCATCGCTCGTCTGTCCGAGCGTGAGGGGCACTGGTCCCGCTGCCGACGACAACGCCACATTTGCGGCCACGCTATTGCTGCTGACCGGCTGATCAAATCGAAACGCCAGATTCGGCGAGGTCGGGATGCCCGTGCTTCCGTTCAAGATGCTGGTCGCCAAGAGCTGTGGCCGCGCGGTTTCGACCGAATTTCCAGTCGAGACCATGTTCGGGAGCGGCACGCGGTCCCGGCAGGTATCGAGAAGCGGCCCACCCAGAACACCGTTGCCCAGATTGGCCGGGAGCAGTGGCGTTCCAATCAGGGTCAGTTGCCTTCCCGTCACGTCCAACGTTGGATGAAGAGGCGCACTGTAGCCGGCAAACACATCCGCGATCTCCAGGTTGGCAGCGATCACACTCGCTCGCGACAACGGCGCGCTAAACGTGATATGGATATTGGCGTTCAGCGGGAGATCAACGAGATTATCCGACGAGGTGATGGTGGCCGGTATGGCAGAGCAGTTCATGACGGTCAACGATCCGGGAGCGCTCTCGACTTCGGAACCCGTTGTAACAGTGATTGCTTGCGCTCCCGGTGCGGCTTGAGAACCGAGCGAAATTGTTGCCGTCGCACTTGTCGGCGAGGTCACGATGATGGGACCGCTCTGGCCGGCCGCTCGCGCCCCCAACGCTTACGCCTGGTCCGAACGAAGCAGTGGTTTTGCCGTTAAGCCAATGCGTGGACACGCCCTGCAATTGAACGGTGACGTTGCTGGCCCCGGGCGCCGCTGCATTGGGGTCTACAGAGACCAGTGCCGGAGCGGCCGCCATGACGGTGAATGTTTCGGTGACGGATTCTGATCCTGCCGTGATCGTGACGGTGTGGCTGCCGGGTGTGGCCGTCGCCGGTACCGAAACAGAGAACGCCATCTCTGTCGTACCGTTCACCACGACGTTCGGGGCTGTCACGCCCCCTGAAATTGCTACCTGCGTAGAACCGGGAGCAAAATGCGTTCCAGTGCCCTGAACCACAACCGTCTGGAAGGCGCCTTGAGTGGCGGCGTTCGGCATCAGGGAGAAAGAAGGATTTGTTCCGCCAAATGCGCAACAAGCAGCGGTTAGGAACAGAGCTAGCGCAGTTACTGCGCACTTGGACAACGAACTCACGCGTGGATCACTCCGTGTTGGTTTAGACAGCACGGCTGCCAGCGTCGAATTCGACGCGCAACTGCTAAGAGCCGCGTCAGTGAGTGTAATACAGACCGGGTGAGGAGTCTACACTAGAGCGGCTAGCCGGCAAGTTGGGGCACAGCGGTTGTTTATGTCGGATGCTCGATCATGCCGTCCAGTTCGCCGATAACTGGCTCGAGATACGCGACCTTGGCAGCAACTTGACCAACCGTCTGTTACGCCAATCAAAAGCACTGCCGTCCGCAGCAAGTTCTGTTTTCTTTGCTGCGCTGCGGCTCACGTTGCGATTATCTTTCGTCATCCCGGTGTGGCACTATCACTGAGACACGTGAGCCAGATTCGAACGAACACGAATGGTGCGCTGCCCCAATTGAAACGAGGCATGGGCCTGTTTCCCGCAATCACGTCAAACATGCTCAATATGGTGGGCGTCGGGCCGTTTCTCAGCGTCCCTCTCATGCTGGGAACCATGGGCGGCCCACAGGCTTTGTTGGGCTGGGTTTTCGGCGCTCTCATCTCACTCTGCGACGGCTTGGTCTGGTCTGAATTTGGGGCCGCGATGCCGGACAGCGGAGGCTCATATGACTACCTGCAGCAGGCGTTCGGTCCCACCGGTCCGGGCCGGCTCATGGGTTTTCTCTTCCTCTGGCAGGTCATGCTTGTGGGGCCATTGACGGCGGCGTCAGGGGGCGTCGGATTTGCCGACTACGCACGCTTTCTGTTTCCGCACATGCTGCCCATTACGCACACCGCTATCGCAATGGTCGTGTGCATCGCCGCGACCTTTTTGCTCTATCGCGACATTCAGGCGATCGGGAGAATTTCCATCGTCCTCTGGTCCGGACTCATGCTCGCCATGGGCATCATCATCTGGGGAGGCGCAACGCATTTCAAGGCCGACATTGCATTCCATTTTCCGCCCAATGCATTTCGGTTCTCGACGCAGTTCTTCATTGGACTCGGCGCGGCCACGCTTATCAGCACCTACGATTTCAGCGGCTATTTTAATGTCTGCCTGATCGGCGGCGAAGTTGAAAAGCCTGCCTCGACCATTCCTCGGACGGTGCTCATTTCGATTTGTGTGCTTGGTTTTCTGTATTTCGCAATGAGTATGTGCCTCATCGGCGTGCTGCCTTGGCGGGAAGCGATCGGATCGCAAGCCATTATCTCGGACTTCACGGCCCGGATTTATGGCCCAAATGCCGCTAAGCTCATGACGATCCTTATTCTGTGGATCGCGTTTGCTTCTGTCTTTTGCGTCTTACTTGGCTACACGCGCGTGCCGTTCGCTGCTGCAGCCGAGGGACACTTCTTTAAACCATTTGCGAGGCTGCATCCGAAGCGAGGCTTTCCCTCTTTCTCAGTTGTCACTATGGGACTCCTCTCCGCAGCCGCTTGCCTGCTCAGCCTCGACGCGCTGATCCGGACTTTGATTGTCACGCAGATCGTGACGCAGTTCCTGGCTCAATGCATTGGGCTGCTCGTGGTACGGCGAACTCGGCCGGATATCGAACGCCCGTTTCGGATGCCGCTCTATCCTGTTCCGGTTCTGATTGCGTTGGCGGGGTGGATGTTTGTACTCTGCTGCAGCGGCACGATCTACATATTGACCGGAGTGGCCGTAACGATTGCGGGAGCCCTCGCCTATTTCTGGCGCGCCTGGAGAGAAAAGATATGGCCGTTCGTGCAGCCAAATGACATTTCTCGATGACGGGATCTTGGGCCGTTATCGGCGTCGTCCGTTCAAGAAAACCGGTCAGAGCAGCGGAACCTTTTGACGCGGGTACCGTCTAAGCCGTCAGGCCAAAACGTGGAAACCTTAATCCAGGACATCCGTTATTCCCTGCGTACTCTCACCCAGGGAGGGCTCTCCTTCACACTGACCGCTGTCATTGCACTTGCCATCGGTATTGGCGCTAACACCGCTATTTTTTCGCTTGTCAACGCTGTCTTGCTGAAAGCGCCGCCGTTCCCGGATGCCGATCGCATAGTGGTCTTCGAAACCAAGGGTCCCGAAGGCGCTTTTCAAGGCGGCTCTCCTGCGAAGTTTGCTCACTGGGCTCGGCAGGACTCCGTCGTGACCGAGGTCACGGCCTTTCGCAATACCGTCGTGAACTGGCAGAACAGCGAACTCCCGCGCCAACTCCGGGATGAGACTGTCAGTTCCGCGTACTTCTCGCTCTTTGGGGCACGCTTCGTAATGGGACGTCCCTTTACGGCCGCCGAAGATCGTCCCGGTGGCCCGGCGGTGGTCGTCATCAGCGAAGGTCTATGGCGCAACCAATTCGGGAGTGATCCCAACATTGCCGGTAAGACGATGAACCTTGGCGGTGAGCCGTATGTGATTACGGGCGTGATCTCCTCTGGTTTTGACTTTCGCGATCTGGATCTTCAGCCGGAAGTATGGACGCCGTTTCAGCTTGATCCTCAGTCCGACAATCAGGGCCACTACTTTGGCACTGCAGGACGCCTCAAGCCGGGGGTTACGCTTGCCCAGGCAAACGCACGCCTGAACGCATCGGCTGCGGAATACCGCCGCCGCTTCCCCGACGCGCTCGATAAAAAAAGAAAGCTTCGTCGCCGAAAATTTGCGCGAGTCTCTCGTCCAGAACGCCCGTACATCGATATGGGTGCTCGCGGCGGCGGTCGGCTTTGTTCTCCTCATCGCTTGCGCCAATGTGGCAAATCTTCTGCTTGCTCGCGCAGAGACCCGTAAACGCGAACTTGCCATCCGGGCATCGCTTGGAGCCGGTCGCTTCCGTATCGTGCGGCAACTCCTCACTGAAAGCCTGATCCTCGCGTTTGGCGGCGCCGTATTAGGTCTGGTCCTCGGTATCGTTGGTATTCGCGCCCTTCTGGCGGTCAACACCGCTGACCTCCCACGCGTGGGCGAGGATGGCTCGCTGGTCTCGATCGACTGGCGCGTGCTTTGCTTTACTATCGCTATCGCTCTGCTGACCAGCCTCATTTTCGGGTTGATCCCCGCATGGCACTCCGTGCGTCACGATCTGAGCTCAACGTTGAAGGAAAGCGCCAATCGCGCGGGCAGCGGCTTCCGGCAGAATAAGACCCGCACCGTCCTGGTCGTCAGTGAAATGGCGCTTGCGATGATTCTGCTGGTAGGAGCGGGTCTTCTGATTCGTACGGCGGTTGCGCTCTACTCCGTTCAACCCGGCTTTGACCCTTCGCACGTCCTCACCATGCGTATGTCGCTCGCGGGTCACTCCTACCAGACCGCGGCCGCCATCGAGCGCGTCATCCGAGAAGGCAGCGAGCGAATCGACGCCATTCCTGGTGTGGCGGTCGCGACGGGGACTTGCTGCATTCCACTGGAAGGCGGCTACGGTCTGCCGTTTCGAATCCTCGGCCGCCCCCTGACCGGTCAACCCTTTCATGGCGGCGGCGGTTGGAAAACCGTGTCTCCCGGCTACTTCGAAGCCTTTCGTATCCGCGTTATTCGCGGTCGCGTGTTCACGGAACACGATCACAAAGGCACAACGCCGGTGGTTGTGATCAACCAATCTATGGCGAAGCGCTATTGGCCGAAGGGTGACCCGCTGCAGGACCGGATTTTAATCGGCAAGGGCATGATGCCTCAGTTGGAAGAGGAGCCGCCGCGCCAGATCATTGGAATTGTCGCCGATCAGCGTGATGGCTCATTGAACCAGGACCCGGGCCCCGAGATGTACGTTCTGAATGGCCAGGCAACCGATGCTATCCAGGCATTGAACGTCGCCATCACGCCGCTTCGCTGGGTAGTGCGCACCAAAGGCGATCCCATGAGCATTAGCAAGCAAGTCGAGAGCACCCTACGGAGCGTCACCGGCTTGCCTGTATCGGACATCCGAACAATGGACGAAGTGGTCTCACGGTCCACCGCGCGCCAGCGCTTCCATATGCTGCTGATGTCGGTGTTTGGAGGCGTCGCCCTGATCCTGGCCGCGATCGGAATTTACGGGCTCATGGCCTATTCCGTCGAGCAGCGGATGCAGGAGATCGGTATCCGCATGGCCCTCGGAGCGGAACAACATCATGTTCGCGACATGATTATTCGCCAGGGCATCACCTTCGCTATTATCGGCATCGTCATAGGAATCGGCGGCGCATTCGCGGTTGCCAAGCAGATGGTGAGCTTGCTATTCGGCGTAAAGGCGTGGGACCCACTGGTCTTTTCGACGATCCCGTTCGTCCTCCTCGCGACCGCATTCATTGCGATTTGGCGCCCCGCTCAACGAGCCACAGAAGTAGATCCCGCGATCATCCTGCGTGACAGTTGATTGCGCATCCGCGCCAGATTGAATATCGGGACAGCGAAATTCCGGCAATTGGGATAGGATGTCCTGCATGACGAACATCAATGGCAAGGCGTATGCCATGAATGCGATTACCCCGATGAAGCCTTGGAAAACGCCGCTTTTGAAGCTGTTCTTCTTCATTCTGGGCGCAATCAAGCCCTTGCAGAAAGATCTGAAGAACCTTTCGTTCATACACTTTGCTCGTTGGGTTTGTGTTTCGCGAGACAGATTTCCTCATGTGGCGGATAGTCAACCGCTAGAGGAGCTGAAGTATGACTATCTTTTATTCTTTAGCAATTTCAACGGCACTTGGAACCAATATATAGACGCGTTTTCTGCAGTGCTCTACCGGGGACTCGACCTGATCTGGCGCTGGAGCGAGAAATATCCTGGATCACGGCCGGTGACAGATTTCAAACGCTATATCAGCCTGGTGCAGTTTGACACCGACTATTACTACAACGTGTACCCTCATGCTGCAACCAACGATGTGAAGGCTGCGTTGCGAGTACAGAACGCCTTTGAGGAGTTGGCGAAGAAGAGTGAGTCGCTGACACCGCAAGAGTTTTATAGGGCCTGGGTTGCGTTTCAGGCGCAAGTATCACCGGATTTGGGAGCCACGGGTATTGCGCCAGTGGGGACATAGCAATGGCAAACGTCAGCGGCAACACGTACGGCCTTACAATTTTGTCGCCGATCAAAGAAGACAACCGGCTGGATATCTGCCATTCCATGGAGATTCGCTGGTATTTGAGTCAACTCCCGCGCGATCATCGCAGTCCGTTCGCGCAGTTATCGGATACCTATCTGGCGCGCCTGGTCGTGATGGATGACGTGGTATTTGTCGGCCATCCAGCCTGCGAAGAGCATTTGAAGTCGCGCTATCTGGTGTTTGAAACGAACTTCGACGGCGATCTGAATCATTACCTTACGCGAATGGCGCAGCGAAACGGGTGAGTTCGTGAATGCAGTCTGGCAGCATTGCATAGGCTTTCCGGGCACCGAGGATTTGAACGCATTTCTGGATTACATGCGGCGCTGTCAGGTTGAGACGACGTTCTTTTTTGCGGACGTCAATGACCAGACCGTAGACTCGACTCTGAATGCGCTGAAGACGCAAGCCGCGTTGACCTCGTTTATGGAACGGCATCAGGGGTTGGCACCAGACGAACTGCAGTCGGCATTCCGGAAGTTTGTCGAAAGGTTGCGGCAAGCTCCACCGCTCCGGCGCGGCGGGGGCGAGATACGGGATATCCGGCAGGAGACACGGCGGCATGACTAAGATCGACGTTTCGGACATTCAGGGATTTGCTTTGAAAGGTTATAACTTCCCGCACGCTCGTTTTCTGTTGCTCGAGTTGGGACAGCCGGCGAAGGCGCAAGCCTTCTTACGAAATCTGCTAAGCGTGATTACGACCGGACAGAAATGGGACAAAAAGCCGGAGAGTACCGTCAATGTGGCGTTCACGTTTAAAGGTCTTGAGCAACTGGAAGTGCCACTAGCGAGCTTGCTCAGTTTCCCGCTGGAATTTCAGCAGGGCATGAGGCAGCGGGCAGATATCCTGGGCGATTGCGGAAGGAACGGCCCTGAAAATTGGGACCCGGTCTGGCTAGAGAGAAGCGTCCACATGTGGCTGGCTGTGTATGCTCAGTCGGTCAGCGCGCTTGACAACCGCTGCGATGAACTGCGGCGGTGGATGGACGAGAGCGACGGGGCTACGCTCCTGTTTGCGCAGGACGCGTGTCAGATTTGGTTGAACGGGCGCTACTCAACGGCAGAGCACTTCGGATACACCGATGGGTTTGGCAATCCTGATTTCAAAGGTGCGGAGCGGGATTGCGTGCCGGGCCAGGGTAAGCTGACGCAATCTGGTCAATGGGAGGCGCTAGCGACGGGTGAGTTTCTGCTCGGGTATGCGGATGAGGCGGGTGAGTTGCCGGTCGCACCGATTCCCCATCTATTAGGGCGCAATGGAACGTTTATGGTGTATCGAAAGCTGCATCAGAACGTAGGCGCGTTTCGGGCATATCTGGAGGAAAAGGGCCGGCTGTATGCCGGTGGAAAAGAAAAGCTGGCGGCGAAGTTCGTCGGACGCTGGCGGGACGGCACGCCGCTCGAGCTATCTCCCGATGCGCCAGATGCTGCAATTGTGCGAGACGAGAACCGGAACACCAACTTCCGGTACAACGAAGATCTCTCCGGCGCGCGTTGTCCGCTCGGCGCACATATTCGGCGTGTGCATCCTCGCGACGCGTTCGGTTTCGATGGCGGCTTAGTGAACCGGCGACGGATCATGCGGCGCGGCCTTCCGTACGGTGACTATGTGCCGGAAGGCAAGCCGGTGAATGACCAGGACGAACGCGGGATTGTCTTTATCGTCGTAAACGCGAGTCTCTTCCGGCAGTTCGAGTTCGTGCAGCAGCAATGGATCGATTACGGAAACGATGCCCGCCAGGGAAATGATAGGGATCCGCTGGTCGGCAATCACGAGGGTCGCAGCAAATTTGTTGTGCAGGGGACGGCGGACGCGTCGAATGCAACGTTCATTTGCCCAGCTCTACCAAACTTCGTAGAACTTCGCGGCGGCGATTACTTCTTCATGCCGAGTTTGACCGGCTTGGCGATGCTGGCGACGAACACGGTCGATCCTCGGTAAGGGGCGTGTGGGATTGCGGGCGAGAATAAACCGGGCGTGCTGCCGGTTGAGGCTGACCTAAGAATGGTACCCGCGCCATTTCACCATGGCCAGCCGTTAAGTATCAATACGGCTTCCGAATAACGTACGCGGCGCATCGCTCGTATGTCAAGACTTAATGCAACAACAATCCGGGCCTGGCAAGATCAAATAGGTTGTAAGGCCCGACAGGCGGGCACAGCGGACTTCTTTTCGGAAATGCCTTGGACTCCTACTAAGTGGCTCAACGTACGTGTGGAAGATATCCTGCTCAACCCGGACTTGTCTTTGTGGACGAAACGTATCGGACAAGTAGGGACAACACTAGTGCGCCCAGTTCACGCTTGAGCTTGATCTCTTAACGAGCCCGCTGTTCATCGTTCTGCACCAATTGCGCGCTTGCCATTGACTTCTTCGAAACGGATGTTATATTTCCGATTAGGCCGGGATATATTCCCCGCCTGCCCCACATACTGAAGCGGCATGGGAACTTATTCGGGACAAGGGACCAGCCAATGTATTCGATAATTCCGGAAAATTACTTAGAAACAGGCGTAGTACCAATTTGCATCAGCGATGTTGACAATTTCGGTAGAGCGGTTTTCACTGGATGGATTGAAGCTGTGCCGCGAGTTCCCGGGCCGGTGCGAAACTTGGCGCGCAAACTCGGCGACGTCTGGCTTGCCTCCCAATTGGCGGAAGAATCAGTTCATCAATTGTCAGCAAATCACGGCGAAGGTCTGGGTCCGGCGCCGAGCTCGGCTACATACATTGAGGCATCCTGGCGCACTGCGCACATCATGGCAGGAGGCCGCCGCGAGTATGAGGGCGTGAATATCCAACGTCGCGACGTAATGCTCGCCTGCCTTCGCGAACCCTACAATTTCGCCCGCGCATATGAAGACGCTGAATACTTCGACCGATTGCTTGAAGAACTTCAAAGAAGAGGTATGGTCGACGCCGAACGGATCGTCAACATGTATCTGGCCGAAGCAGAAGACCAAATACCCGCCGCTTTTGGAATTGAGACGAAGGCGAGCACGGCTTGGCAGAGTTTGTGCAAACGCTTTCTGCGAAGCGTAAGGAGAGCCGCCGGTTCGCTCTGAGCATAGGCTTTCTTTGGGTGTAATAATGGCAATGTCCCGATGGCCGATGATTCGCGCATACCAACACAAGCAGAGATCAAGCGTGTTCTGCAAGGAGCCATCCTGCCGCAACTACCCGAACCCGAACGCAAAGGTTGTCCCGGGGCAGATGTTCTCAAGCAGGTAGCTCGCGAGCAGCAGCCGTACGAGAGCCCGCACTGGGACCACATTCAACATTGCTCACCCTGCTACAAGGAATTCCTCGACTTTCGCCGTGAGTTTAAACGCCAGCAAGCCACCGGGCGGCGAGTAACCTGGGCCGCTGCCATTGCCGCGCTTTTTCTGATCGCGATGGTTCCGTTCATATGGCAGCGCCGCTCGATCGCGAACGACGACTCGCCTGTGGGCGTGCTCAATCTGGAGACGACGCCGGTCACTACTCGTGGTACCGGCGCGGCGCAACCGGGGACGATCCAACACGTTCCGCGGCGAAGCGGCAACTACGAGGTGTATCTCCGGATCGGAAGCATCCCCGGTCAATATGAAATCCAGTTTCGCCGTTCCGAGGACGACGCAGTGCCCGTGGCACAACTCACGGGGTCTGCGACGATTAGGGGCGGGACGACCGTGTTACGAGTCAGGGCGGATTTAACTAAGATTCCGACCAGCACCTATTGGTTCGCTTATCGGCGGTCCGATGGAGGGGAGTGGCGCGAGCTTCAGGTGGCGCTGCCCTAGTGAGTTCTTCGAAGCCTACAACGTTTCGCGAGTGGCTCCAATTCGAACGCGACCGACAAGGACCAAACTGGCCTGGTGAGGATGCCCACATCTGGGATGCTAGTCGGCTCGGGCCGATTCCTGTTAAACGACCCAACTCGTCGGTCGAATTGCCATCGCGAAGGGGATTTCACACCAATCTTTGCGCACAGTGCGGTATACGGCGTTCAGATATCTTCTCACTTGTCAGCATGCTCGACATCTCTCTCGCGTTCGTTTCTACTCCGTTTGAGAACGGTCATCGACCTGACAAAGGAGTTGGCACGCGTGCGCTGTGTCGCGCTGTCGCAGTCGCCTTCGCTGTCCTCCTGATCGGCGGGACTCTCTCCGCCGAACAGAAATCGAAATCTTCCCGCAAGGTCCCGGTGGTCACGAAGAACGATGCCAGACCGAAAACCGGCGGTGCGTCGACGCGTCCCGGTTGGCGGCTTGTATGGAGCGATGAATTCGAAGGAAAGCGTCTCGATCCCGCGAAGTGGAACGTCGTGGTCCGCGAGCAGAGTAAGCATGACGAGTTGCAGTATTACGTCCGCGACGAAGTGTATATCGAGCGCGGCTGTCTCCGACTGCGCAGCCGTAAGCGTGACTACGGCGGCATGCATTACACCAGCGGCCGCGTGGACACGAGCCACAAGTTCGCGGCGACCTACGGGCGTTTCGAGATTCGCGCAAAACTGCCAGGTGGCAAGGGAATGTGGCCCGCGTACTGGTTGTATCCGCAGAACCGGGACTGGCCCATGGAGCGGCTCATGGCAGAAACTATTGCCGCGGGCAACGAGGCCCTGATTCCAGAAGAACGGCCGTGGTACAGCGAGATCGACATCATGGAATTCCTCGGCCATGAGACGAACGTGATTTACGGCACGCTGCACTACTACACGTTCAAGGGCGAAAAGAAATCAAGCTCCGGCACTTGGCGCGGCGACGATGACTACACCAGGGACTTCCATGTTTATGCGTTGGAATGGGAACCTGACGCAATTCGCTGGTATGTGGACAACAAGCTCATCCACACAACGGTCACCGGCATCCCGCATACGCCGCATTACCTGATCCTGAACACGGCCGTCGGCGGTAAGTGGCCGGGCAATCCTGATGACACCACCGTCTTCCCGCAATTTCACGATATCGATTACGTCCGCGTCTACCAGCGGGTTCCGAGTGAATAAACAATGGTGTTGGCTAGTGTGTCTCCCTCAACGTTCATTTCTAGTTGTTCAACGAGTGGTAACAGCCCTTGTAACCAGCAACAAAAGAGACGCGATCCCGAAACGGCGTTCGAGCATATCACACTCCTGACAATCCGCCAAGTAAAGAATCTGCTACTATCGACTTAATCGAGAGTCTCGCCGTGCAGACCGCAGTCGCCATTGAGAATGCGCGGCATCACGAGCGCACCGTTCACCTTCAACGGGTCGAGCAGGACCTCGCCAGCCCGCGCGCGATTCAACGCAGTTTGCTCCCTCAATCCCTAGCTGAGATTCGCGGCCACAAGATTGCTTTGCGCTCAGTGTCCTGTTACGAGGTTGCAGGTGACTACGTCGATGTCGTCTCTCATCCGAACGGTGATCAGATCATGATCGTGGCGGATATCGCTGGCAAGGGTCTAGCCTCTGCACTGGTCGGCTCATCGTTTCCTTCCGCCTTCCGCGCCATGGCGCTCGCTGGACTGCCGCTGGTCAAATTGCAACGCAACTCAACACGCTGCACTATAGCGAGGGGTCCGAAGCACGCCGCCGTTACGTCACCATGCTGCTTCTGAAACTCGATCCGACCAATCATAAATTGGAGGTTGTAAATGCAGGTCATAACCCAGGCGTACTGTGGCCCGACAAGTTCGCGACAAGAGCCGAGGAGTCGTCGCGAGCAAGGAATGAATGATCGGAATGTGCGCCCAGAGATCACGGGGCGCCGTACTGCGCAAATGCCGGTTCACGAGTTGGTCAGCCGCGCATGCGGGAGCGTCATTGTGTGGCGCGTGACGGGAGCGCTGGCGTCACAGCGGGACACTGAAGTGAAAGGTCGAGCCAACGCCGATCTCTGAAGTGGCCCAGATTCGTCCGTGGTGGCGTTCCACTATGCGTTTGCAAATCGCGAGGCCAATGCCAGTGCCCTCGTACTCGCGCCCATGCAGGCGTTTGAAGACTGTAAAGATTCGCTCCGAATCCGCCTGCGCGAAACCCAGGCCGTTATCGGAAACTGAGAATGTCCATTCGTTCGCCGCCAGCTTGGCGGACACATGAATTCGGGGGGGCTGGTCTTTTCGGCGATACTTGATGGCGTTGCCGATCAGGTTTAAGAATATCTGACTGAGCTGCTGGCCGTCAAAGGGCACTGTCGGAAGATCGCCATGCGTCACAACCGCGCCGCTCTCATCGATAGCTGTCCGAAGATTCCACAACGTTTCCTGAAAGGCTAATTGCGATGGAGTATTCGGTTTTGGGCTCGCTTCTGAAATGGGAACCCGTGCATATGCCAGGAGATCGGTAATGAGGCTGTTCATTCGCGCAACAGCCGTCTGGATGAAGTTGATGTACTCGTCCGCTTCGGCATCGAGCTTCCCTTCATAGCGCTTGGATAGCAGGTCAGAAAAACTCCCAATCGTGCGCAACGGCTCCCGCAAATCGTGGGATGCCATGGAGGCGAATTGCTCAAGATCCCAATTGGATTTCTTCAGCGCATCCTCGGCGCGGCGCCGCAACGTCACATCCTCCACAGCGAGCAACATCGCGCCAGCGGGTTCGTTTTGCCGGGAAGCCGGCAGCCATTTAGCCAGATGGTTCTCGCCCCGATCTTCGGGAAAGACTGCTCCACTTCCAGATCAGCGAACCCGGGACCTTGCGCTAACACTTCATTCAGCGCGTGACGAAGCGGCTCGATGTCCCATTGCCCATTTCCCAGCTCATAGAGAGACCGCCCTTGCGTCTCGTCTTTTGAGACCTGAAAGGTTTCATAGAACGACGGATTGGCGGTCAGGACGCGTAGATCAGATGTTAAGACAAGAAGCGGTTCGTGTACCGTGTTCACGATGGTCTCAGCGAAATCCCGGGCTTCCCGAGTCTCCTGCAGGTTGCGATGCAACAAATCGATGTCGACAAATGCCAGCACCGCTCCTTCGATCCGGTGCTCGCTCGTTCTGTACGGATGAATTGTGAGAAACCACCATGAACCCTCCGCATCTTGCACTTCTCGTGATTCCGTAACAAGCGTGTCGATAACCTTCGTTACTAAGGCGGTCAACTCCGGAACAGGCAAACGATCGTGAACATCGACAGTAGCCGGCCAGCGTCAGTAGGAATCAGATGAAGCCAGCTTTGCGCGGCCGGCGTGAATCGCCGAAGACGAACAGTCCGGTCTACCATGAGAATCGGAAGATTGGCAGCGCTCAGTACATTATTCAGATCATTGCTCAAAATTCCGAGCTCGTCGTTGCGGGCCTTCAGTTCATCATTGACTGTAATTAACTCCTCATTTGTCGACTGCAGCTCTTCTTTGGCCGTACCGAGTTGCTCATTCGTGCTCTGTAGCTCTTCTTTCGCGCTTCCTACTTCCTCATTTGCGGCACGAAGTTCCTCGATAGCCGTTTCATGGTCTTCCTGTTCAGAACGTAGGTACTCCCGGGCGTCGGCCAATTCGCGCTCCAGCCGTTCGACGCGATCCAACGGGCTCTCGGGAACCGTGGTTGTTGATATCGTCGCCGATTCGGTCCCGGAAGTGCGTGTCGGCTCGTCCAATGGCGCGGCCTCGCGTTCGAACATCACCAGGTAGTAGCGCTCGGTGGGAGATAGGCCCGAGAGGGGAACGACCTCAAGAGTGACCTCGCGTGTCTCGCCGAGGTGCTCGATCCGGAGACCTTTCTCCTGCACCACGGTGTTGGTCTGAATGGCCCTGGCCACTGACTTCCGCAAAACGGGCTGGAGACTCTCGTGAGCCATTCGCAACAAGTGGTGGCTCGCCTCGCCTTGCGCGGGTTCCAGGTAAAACCCTGTACGCCCGCGAAATTGCAGGATCTGCATATCGGCGTTGATCACGACCCCATCGGGCGCGTAGCGGTTCTGAATGGCGCGATCGGCGCGCTTCTGTAATTCGTTGTTGTTTAGCGTGCGCGCGGTGCTCACCGCATTGGAGGATTCCGCCGCGGCTTGATAGTTCGGAAACGACGCATGCAAGCGGGCAGGCGCGGAGGTACGAGTGAACGGCTTATGTTGCGCATCGACTACCCGGAACAACTCAGCGCTCGCGGCCGCCGTTTCCGCGCCGCCCAAGAATAATAACCCCCCGGGGTTAAGCGCGTAATGTAGCAGCGAGAAAACCTTTTTCTGAAGCGCTGGACCCAAGTAGATAAGCACGTTTCTACAGCTGATCAGGTTGAGCCGTGAAAAGGGTGGATCGCGAGTAACATCTTGCTTCGCGAAGATGCACGTGTCGCGAATCGATTTGTTGATCTGATATCCGCCGTCTACTTTATGGAAGAATTCCCGGAGCCGCACGGCAGAGACTGCCTGCAAGGTCGTCTCGGAATAGATTCCAGTGCGCGCGCGCGCCAGAGCCGCTTCGCTGATGTCAGTTCCGAAGAGCTGGATGGTTATCCGGCGGCCCTGCTGCTCGATCAGTTCACGCAAGCAAATGGCCAGGGAGTAGACTTCTTCTCCTGTTGCGCATCCCGCAACCCACACACGGATGGGCTCGCCCTCAACAGCCTCGCTCACCATTCGATCCAAGTGAGAGGTCAAGGCCTAAAATGCGGCGGGTCGCGGAAGAAACTTGTGACGCAGATCAGGATGTCCTTGTAGAGCTCCTGGACTTCGTCGATGTTCTGGCGCAAGAGCGCGAGATAATCGGCAACCCTGTCGCACCGGTGCACGATCATGCGCCGCCCAATGCGCCGTCGAACCGTGCTCTGCTTGTAGAGCGCAAATGGACGTGAGTTATCCGATCCACAAGTTGATAGAT
>CAWCJG010000018.1:0-64519 GCA_963795905.1 uncultured Acidobacteriaceae bacterium
TGGACTGCGCGGTGAAATGAGACAGCAGGTGAGGGGACAGTTGCCGTTCGCTGGAAAATGCTGGCGAACGGGTTGGTTTCTGGTTGAGAATGACAAGAGGCAGACGAAGCGGAGGTAGGCTCTGCTGGAGAGCAACCTGCCAAGGAATAGGCTGCCGGAAACTCATTCCGATGAGTCACGGGAGAGCGGCGCCCCCGTTCTCCTGTGGAAACAGGTCCTCGGCATCGGGATAGATTTCCTGATGCCTTGGAAAACTCAAGGCTGCTGGTAACGACGAAGGCGGTAGCGCAGCGGTCTTTTCGAACTCTTCCGGCGAACAATAGCCCAGCGACGGATGGAGCCGCTCCCGATTATAAAAGCGCTCGATGAAGTCCTCGATATTTTGCTCGAGCTCCTCCAAGGTGGAGTAACCACGGCAGTAAATCTCCTCGTTTTTCAGCGTGCGCAGGAAGCTCTCGCAGTAGGCGTTCTCCCACGGCCGCGCTGGCCGACTCATACTCATCCACATGTGCGCTTGCTCCAAACGTTGCACGTAATCGTCACTGGCATACTGGGTTCCGCGATCGGAATGGTGCACCAGACCGGGACCCGGCTGTCGCTGCGTGATGGCGCGATTCAAAGCAGCTAATGCCAAGCTGGTGTGCAAGCTCCGGCCTAGCGACCAGCCCACCACGCGGCGCGAATAGACGTCGAGCACCACCGCCAGATAGACAAACTCACGCCCCAGCCGCACATACGTGATGTCGGACACCCACAGTTGATTGATCGCGCTCAGGCGCACATAGCGCGCCAGATTCGGATACACGGCAAAACGATGTTTGGCATCCGTCGTCAGCACGAACTTGCGTTTGCGTACGGCCAGTAAGTTGTCGCTTTGCAGGATGCGCCGCACCACCCACTCGCCCACCACGATCCCGCTGCGCCGCACCACTTGCGTGATCCGGCGGTAGCCATAGCGGCGATAGTACAAGGCCGCTTTCTGCACTGCGTCGCGAATGGCTACGGCCGCGTCTTGCGGCTTGCGCTCCTGCCAATCGCGATAGAATCCGGCACGACTCACACCGGCTGCCTGACACATCCTCTCCACACTTACCGGGCCTTGCGCGCTGGCTTCGATCGTGGCGTAGATTCGTTGCCGGAATCGACGCCGCTCGTCGGGCGTGATTCCTCGATATTGCGCAAGGCTGCGGCGAAAAAATCTAGTTCCGCCGCCTGCCGGCCCACCAGCCTCTCTAATTCCGAGATCCGGCTCTGCAGGGCGACTGCCTGGCGTTCCCTCTCCCCGGCCGGCTCCCGCGCTTCCCCGTCCCAACGGCGCTTGCCGGCCCGCCGAGCCATACCCGGCCTCCCGCCAGACGTATACCAGCCTGCGCCTGAATCCTAGCTCCCGCGCCAAAACCGACACACACTCGCCCGCCATCATTCGATCCACCGCCTGCTGCTTAAACTCCGGGCTGTACTTAAACCATTTCCGATCCTGGCTTTGCTCCACTTTCGCTCCCTTCGCTGAAAGTGTCCCCTAAACCCACTGTCTCAATTTGCCCCCGCAGTCCAACGGGCTTGCCCGCATGTGTGGCGTCCCGGCGCTTACGCCCCGGGGCTCAGTTTTGACGGGAAAGATACACGCACGCTAGGCAAATATTCGATTGGCAAACAGCAATCCCGAGTTGCTAGAACGAACCCACGGGCCGAAGGCCTATCCAACAGAGTCCGGCGTGCACAGATTTGAGGGAACGAACCCATGTGATCCAGTGATCAGTGGTGAGTGGTCAGGGGTCAGTGTCGGAACGAAGCCATTCGCGGCAGAAGCCTTTTTTGTTGGAACGAACCCAGTGCTAACGGCGGGGGCCTTTTGGGAGGTGGTGAGTTCCTGGAGTTTGCGCTCCTTCTGAAGCTCGCGGAGAGTTTTGAATGCCTTATAGAAGCTGCGTTCGGCGCGGCCGTGCATGCGCTGAGCGGCTTCGGCTTCGCTCGGCTGCGGGCGGTCGAGGCTCAGGAACATCGTTTCCAAGCGGCGGTACCGCTTCATCAGCCAATAGTGTTCGGCCATTTCCTGGACGAGCAGCGCTTCGGTTTCGTTGGCGGGTTGGTGCTCCGCGAAGAGAGTGGCCTTGAGGGCATCGAGCTGCGCCGGGTCTTCACTCGGAATAACGAGACGACTTGAGTAGAGGCCGTGCTTGAAACTGTTTTCGCTGGACTTTGCTTTACCTGCTTCCGTCCGCGGGCCGCTACTCAACTGCGCATTGGCGCGATTGGCTTCCAGGCGAGCTTGGGAGAGGCCGGCTGCGTCCACGGGCTGGCTCATTTGGTGGCGCTGATTCTTGAGGGCGGCACGCTCGGCGGCGCGGCGCTGTTGACGAGTTAAAGACATTTCCGAATAGTCCTTTCACGCGCGTTGTCGCATGGAGACCGTTCGGACGGAGTTCAAAAATCCGGGTAAGTTGCTGGCAGCGGGGGATTTAGGAAATTTGCATGGCTTGTCACTCGTCGGGCTGGTTAGTTCCCGAACTTCATGCCACGCAGGACGCCATCGCCAGGGCTCGTCTCCGATGCCGCATATTGGATCAGCACTTCGCGGCCATCTTGCGCATCGCAGACGAACTCCGCCTTGCCGCCAGTGACCAGCACATGGGATGGATCAGGCAACAGGACATGCACAGTGCCGGACGCACCCGCGATGCGGAAGCCCGTCAAAATGCCCGCCCCGCACTCCACTTTCTGAATGCGCCCCGCAAGCGATCGGATTTGATCGCCCGGCTCAATGAAGGGATTCCAGTCCTCCGAACCGTGCGGCTTCCTCGCCGTGACGACTTGTAGATTTCCGTTGGCATCACGGGTCAACTGCACCGTCAGATCGGTTTCGGCTTCGTACGCCAGATTCCTGGCCGCGGCGCGCTGTTCCGGGGAAGACGCAAACGCGACGGCCTTTTCCGCCGCCACCTTTGCCAGTTCGCGCTTCTCCGTTGCAAGCAGCGCCGAAGACATCGTCACCCAATATCCATACTGCCGGCCAAGCGAAACAGATCGCATCGCTCTCAGTTCTTCGAGCGCCGCCGCCGGATGTCCCAGCGCGCTCTCGAGCAATGCGAGTTTGTACCGCGCGTCGTCGTAATCAGACTTCAAGGCAATGGCGCGCCGCAGAGCCGCGGCCTGCTCGTCTCGCGGGGCTCCTGCGTCCTCGAGCAGTACTGCGTATTCAAAGCACAGCAGCGGATCTTTCACGCCGAGATCAATCGCCCGTTTCCACTCTTGCCGGGCGGTCCGCTCATCTTTATTTCGCAGCGCGATCGACCCCAACGTCGCCGGTACTGCCGGGTCGTCACTGCCCGCCTGCACAACTGCCCGGTACGCGGTCTGTGCGCGCTCGACGTCGCCCGACGCCAACAGCAGGCCGGCAACCATCGCCCCGGTATCCAGCGCATTCAACCGCGAAACTTCCATCGGCTCCGGCGAAATGGGAACCGCCGCTAAAATCTGGGTTATTTTCGGCGCACTCATCCACGCCCGCAGATCGCGCGCAATCCCGCTGAGATTCTTTCCGTACGTCGTGGTCAACGCGTCGCTGCCCGTAGCCCCTGCAAGGAGCGAGTTCCACAATCTCCCAAACTGCGCCTTGTAACTTGGCGAGAAGGCAAGCATGTCGACGAGAGCCCAACTTTCGGCGTAGAACACTTCCGCGCGATCTCGCTCTGCCCGTATCGGCGCATCCTCGGAAAGCGTCAGCAACTCGGGAACCGGAAGCGGTTCGCGTCTTCTGAGCGCCTGTGCTCTCTCCGGAAAATCTCCGCCGAGCCGCACCCCGTCGCTCGTGATTTGCCCGGTCGACAACACATCTGCGAAGCCCTCGGCGAACCACGAAGGCCAGCGTGCCCCAGTCGCGTGCAGGATCAAGTGCCCATATTCGTGGGCCGCCAGCCGGCACTCCTTGGCATCGCTTTCTGGAGGCGGCAGAACAATGTAATCCCCTGCGTCGCCGCCGAGAAAGAATGCATCCGCCGATGTACGCGGCCGATACGCGTCATACTCGCTGGCAGACGCGAATTCGATCACACGTATCGCGCGCCCTCCGGGGACTTTTGTCACCACACCAGGGATTGGGTTCCGCGCCCAAACGGCATTCAACTGCTCGAGCCAACCTGCGAGCAGCCGTGCTTGCCGTTCTCTGGCCTCCGAGTACACCGCAAAATGCGGGCTCCTTACTAGAATCCAAGCGCCCCGGCAACCGAGCGGCGCACAAACTGCCAGCACCAGCGCGGCAACACACTTCACGCGCGAAGAATACCAAAATTGCGATGACGATTAACGCAGAGCGGGCAGCATCTGGCCGTAAGCCGGTAAGAACCTGAACCCGCTACGCGAAGTTATTGTCGTCTCCACCACCGCTGTTGTCGAATCCGCCACCATCGTCGAAGCCGCCGCTGTTATCGAAGCTGGTGTCAGCGACATTGCCGGTATCGAAATTGTTATCGGCGTTGTTGCCGCTGTCGTAGTTGGTTACATCGACATTGCCGCCAAAATCGCTGCCGCGATCGCCCGGTGAGTCGTAATAGTTGTTTACTACGGTTTCATCGACCTGTGGGGCGTAGCCGCCAATACCTCCGCCACCGAAGAATCCGCCGCCACCGTAACCTGGGTGGGAGAAGAGGCTGCGAATGCCTTCAAAGGCAAGCGCGCCCGCGGCAACACCCGCAGCGGTTTGCGCGGCTCCGCGCAGGAAACTGGGTGCCCCTGCCGGGGCGGCGGGGGTCGGACTGGCCGGAGCTGGAGAGGGCGCGGCGTATTGCGGCGGTGGAGCACTAAACTGGCTTCCGTATCCCCCGCTACGGTTCTGACCGGACTGTCCGAGGAAACTGCCGCCTCCTGTCGCAGGCAATGCATTACTTCCTTGGCGCAGCTGTTGAATCTCTTGCTGGGCATGCTGCAACGCTATGTTCTGGATCAACACGGTTTGCGTCATCAGATACAGCGCATCCGGCCGGTTACCCACGTTCCTGCGAATGAAATCTTCCGCTTCGGGGTCCCGTGGCGGTGGAGGCGTCTTTGCAATCTTGTCCGCCAATTCTTCCAGCATCGTCCGTTCGTCTTGGGTCATAAGCGTTCCTTACGCGACTACAACAATAGACGTTCGCCGGAGCACAATCGTTCTGGAGAGTTTGGTCCGGCTGCCTGGCCATTCCGTTCTGAAGGAAGGCCGCGCGCCAAACTACTCAACGCTAAGCTGGAGACAGCCGGAGTCTTTGCCTCGCTGAAACGCGAGCTCATCCTATGCTCAAAATTGCTTCCGCTCTATTCCTGACCGTTGCTGCCGGGTTCGCACAGACCACGGCCAATACCACCAACATTACCCGCGCAACGCTGGACAACGGCATGCGCGTGGTGATTGTCCGGGACACGCTCGCTCCTGTGGTCACGGTCGAAGAGAACTATTTGGTCGGCGGGCAGGACACGCCACAGGGCTTCCCCGGAATGGCGCATGCGCAGGAGCACATGACCTTCCGCGGATGCAAAGGACTCACGGCCGATCAGATCGCGGCGATCTATGCGCAGCTCGGCGGCAATATGGACGCCGATACGCAGCAGACAATCACGCAATACTATGTGACGCTGCCTTCGCAGGATCTGGATGTGGCGCTGCGTCTCGACGCTTCCTGTATGGCCGATGTCGAGGACCAGCAGAGCCAGTGGGACCAGGAACGCGGCGCCATTGAGCAGGAGGTCTCGCGCGACCTTTCGAATCCAACCTACAAGCTGATCGTGCGCTTGAATGACGATTTGTTCGGTGGATCGCCCTACCAGCACGACGCTCTCGGAACACAGGCCTCATTCGATAAAACGAACGCGGTGCAATTGCGAGAGTTCTTCACAAAGTGGTACGCGCCGAACAACGCGATTTTGATCATCAGCGGAGACGTCGATCCGCAAAAAACGCTGGCGAGTGTGCGGCAATACTATGGCTCCATCCCGAGCCATCCGGTGCCGGCTCATGCACCGATCAAGCTGAACCCGGTCAAGCCGGAGACGTTTACGCTGGAGAGCAATCTGCCATACACGCTGACCGCGATTGCGTTTCGCTTTCCAGGTAGCAAGAGTTCCGATTTTGCGGCGACGCGAGTGCTTGCAGATGTGCTGAGCAGTCAACGAGCGGATCTGTACGGACTGGTGGCGGACGGCAAAGCGCTGGCAGCCTCGTTCGCCGAAATGGAGACGTATCCGGAGGGCAGCGCAGCGCTTGCTTACGCCGCATTGCCGCCGAATGCGGATGCGTCGAAGCTGGTGATGCAGATGCAGGACATCTTGAAGGCGTATGCCGAGAAAGGTGTGCCCGCGGATCTGGTGGACGCCGCAAAGAAGGGCGAAGTCGCGAGCGCGGAGTTCGGGCGCAATTCGATCGGCAACCTCGCGGCGCTATGGTCACAGGCGCTGGCCGATGAAGGCAGGCAATCGCCGGATGAAGATGTGGACGCCATCAAGCAAGTAACGGTTGACGATGTGAACCGGGTGGCGAAGCAGTATCTCCTTACCCAGGCGTTCGTGGTAGGCACACTGGTTCCGAAGCCATCGGGCGAACCGGTTTCTTCGAAGGGGTTTGGCGGATCGGAGAGCACAACGGCTGCGCCGACCAAACCTGTGGCGCTGCCGGATTGGGCGGAAGCGGCAGTGAAATCGCTGCAGATTCCAGAGCAGCGGCTGCATCCGGTGCAGTTGACGCTGCCCAACGGGCTGCATTTGATTGTGCAGCAGGAGGCAGTGAGTCCAACCATCACCGTAGTCGGATCGATCGAATCGAATGCCGATATGGAAACACCAGACGGTAAAGAAGGGGTTTCCGACGTTGTGGACGGGCTATTCTCGTACGGCACGAAGACGCTGGATCGCATCGCGTATCAAAAGGCGTTGGACGACATTGCGGCCGGAGAAAGCGCAGGCTCGAGTTTCAACCTGAAGGTGTTGAAGCAATACTTCGATCGCGGTGTGCAGTTGCTGGCCGACAATGAACTCAATCCGGCGTTTCCTCAGGACGCATTTCAGATCGTGCGGCAACAGACCGCGGAAGAAGCAGAGGGACAGTTGCAGAGTCCGGGATACCGGTTTGAGAAAGCGCTGGAGGAGGCGCTGCTCCCACCGCACGATCCGGTACTGCGCGAGACCACTCCGAAGACGGTTGCAAACGTGATTTATTCGGATGTCGATGCCTATTACAAGAAGGTGTTCCGGCCAGACCTGACGACCATTGTGGTGATCGGAGATGTGACGCCTGACGAGGCGCGGCAGGTGATTGAAAAGTATTTCGGATCGTGGAACAGCAGCGGCGCAGCTCCGGATGTGGTGCTGCCTGCGGTTCCGCCCAACAAGCCAAGCGCGGTCAACGTGCCGGATCCCAGCCAGATTCAGGATTCGGTGATGCTGTCCGAGGAGCTGCAGATCAACCGCTTTGATCCGGCGTACTATGCATTGCAACTCGGGAATCATGTGCTGGGCGGAGGCTTCTATGCCACGCGTCTGTATCGCGACATCCGGCAGAAAGCCGGCTACGTCTATAACATCGAGAACTCTGTGCACGCGAGCCAGCATCGCGCGGAGTTTTCGGTCGAGTATGGATGCGATCCGAAGAACGTTTCGAAAGCGCGCGATCTGGTGATCGATGAAGTGGTCGCGATGCAGAAGTACAACGTAACGGATGCGGAATTGCAGCAGGCGAAGGCACTTCTACTGCGCAGCATTCCGCTTGGTGAATCGAGCGAGGACGACATTGCGGCGGGCGTGATTGCGCGCCGGCGCATTGGGCTCCCGCTGGATGAACCCTTCAAGGCGGCCAAGATCTACTACGACATGAAGGCGGACCAGGTGCGGGAAGCATTCGCCAAGTGGATCGATCCGGCGCGTCTGGTACAAGTAGTGCGTGGACCAGCCCCGCAGTAAGACTGAGAACGACAAGATTGTCGAGGGCGTGAGGGAACAACTCGCGCCTGCTTTCGGCCGTTTGACGTATGCAGTCGAGCTTGCGCCGGTCTATCGCCCCGATGAAGATTCGCGAAATTCAGAACCTGCTCGCAACTAAGCGTGTATCGTCTGTCGAGCTGATACAGGATGCGTTCCGAGCGATCCGCGAGCGCGAGCGATGGAACAGTTTCATCACCCTGACGGAAGAACAGGCGCTCGCCGAAGCGCGGCAGCGGGACGGATACCCGGTTGCTTATAAGGACCTGTTCTTTACCAAAGGCGTGCGCACGACGGCGGGTTCGCTGCTCTATCGCGACTTTGTTCCCGATGAGGATGCCGAGATTGTGCGCAACTCAGCGGGCATCTCGGTGGGCAAGACGAATCTGCACGAACTGGCGTTTGGCGCGACGTCACAGAATCCGCACTTCGGCCCGGTATTGAATCCGCTGGACGATACGCGCATACCGGGTGGATCGAGCGGCGGTTCGGCAGCGGTCGTCGCCGCCGGATTCGTGCCGCTGGCTTGGGGGACAGATACGGGCGGCTCGATTCGCATTCCGGCCTCCTACTGCGGCGTGGTCGGTTTCAAACCGACGTACGGACGGTTCAGCACAAAAGGCGTATTCCCGTTGTCGTGGAGTCTGGACCACGTAGGGCCCATCGCCGGATCAGTGGATGATTGCGCGTTAGCACTGGGATTCGACATTCAGCCGCGAAAGGATTGGGACGGCGTGCGTGTGGGCGTTCCCGAAAACTTCTTCTTTGAGCGGATCGATGAAGAGGTTGCGCGGGCTGTGAACAGGTCCATTGCGCAGATGGAGACGCTAGGCGCGACGGTGCGGCAGGTGCGCGTGCCGGATCCGGCGGAAGCGGGCGCGGTTGGGCGGATCATTCAGTGGTCGGAGTTTGCCGCGCAAGTGGGCCGAATCACGGATCGCAATCTCTTTGGCGATGACGTATGGGCCTTACGCGAACAGGGTCTGCTGATTGGCGCGCATGAATACGTGAACGCGCAGAGATTGCGCACGATTTACAGACAACAGTGGGCGAGCGTGTGGCGCGAGGTCGACGTGATCGCTACTCCGAGCACGCCGGTCACGGCGCCGAAGCGCGACTCTACAACAGTCGAGATCAATGGCGCTCCGGAAAACGTCCGGATGGCTTCGACGCGGCTGGCGCGCTCCGTGAATGTGACGGGCGAGCCAGCCATTTCCCTGCCCTGCGGGCGAGATAAGAACGGCATGCCGATTGGCCTGCAATTGGTCGCGAAGCCGTTTGCAGATGAAGCGCTGCTCGCGTTAGCGAGCGGCATCGAAGCAGCGATCAGCTAATAGCTTTCCACCCGCCGCCGTTAGCGATTCGCGCTTCGGCGGCGGCCGTTGTCCCGGCTTGCATGTGGCGGGTTGTGGCGCTGCGCGGAATGATGAGTGCCGTTGTGCGTAGTAGGCTGGGCGGAGCGTTCGGCGGCAGCCGTTGCTTCGAATCCGGTAACCAGGTGCTGCTCGATCGGACACCTGATCAGGCGCACCTTGCATTCTTTCTCGATCTTCGAGACTTCACTGCGCTCGCCTTTTGACATGAAGGTGGAGGCTAAGCCTTGCTGGCCCGCGCGGCCGGTGCGGCCGACCCGGTGAATGAAATCTTCCGGCGCTTGCGGGAGGTCGAAGTTGATCACGTGCGCAACGCTGTCAACGTGAATGCCGCGCGCGGCGACATCAGTCGCGACGAGCACGCGATAGCGGCCGTCGCGGAAACCAGCTAACGCCTGATTGCGTTGGTTCTGGGTACGATCACCGTGCATGGCTACCGCGCGTACACCGGAAGCGGAGAGCTTTTTCGCAAGCCGGTCCGTTCCATGTTTCGTGCGGGCGAAGACCAGTGTCGAGCCCTCCTGGTTATCCAGGATGTGGCGCAAGAGATGAGTCTTGAGGCCGTTCTCGATTTCGTACAGATGAAGATCGACCTGCTCCGGAGTTCTGGTGGAGGCGGCGGCGATCGCGATACGAGTGGGATTGTTGGAATTACGCCGGATCAGCTTTTCCACTTGCGGCTCCATCGTGGCGGAGAAGAAAAGGCTCTGGCGCTGCTGCGGAAGTACAGCAAGAATCTTTTCAATGGCAGGCAGGAAGCCCATATCGAGCATGCGGTCGGCTTCGTCGAGAACCACAATGCGAACCCCTGAGAGGTCAATCAGCCTGCGGTTGACGAAGTCCTGTAGGCGGCCAGGAGTCGCGATGACCAGGTGCGCGCCGCGCCGCAGCGCGCTGAGCTGGGTGTTCTCACTGAGTCCACCGACGACCACCGCCGCGCGGAGTTGGGTGTCGGGTGAGATTTTGGTGAAACTCTCGGCGATCTGGAGAGCGAGTTCGCGTGTAGGCGCTAAGACGAGCGACTGAATGTTGCGTCCTCGCTCCGCGAGCAAGCGCTCGATGATCGGGATGAGAAACGCGAGCGTTTTCCCTGTTCCCGTCTGCGCGGTGGCGACAACATCGAGGCCGGACAGACGCGGGCGGAATCGATTGCGCCTGGACGGGCGTGGGCGTCTCAAAAAGATTTCTAGCGAGGTTGCGCTGTAAGGGCGCAGCAAGGGTTAGTTCAGAAAATTTGTTCATAAAAGGACGAGCCGATGGACTCGACGTGCCAAATGCTGGCGTTACGTCCTTTTATGGAGATGATCCGGAAAGCGGGCCCGTCTTGCGAGAGAGCCACTAGCCAAAGGACGACTACAGGCAGGAGACTGTCCTAGTCTAGCAGATTTCGCGGGAGTTGAGGGCTCACGCCCACTTGTAGCCGCTTTTTGAAAGCGGCAACTCGCGGATACGGTCCCCGGTTACGGCGAAAATAGCGTTGCAAACGGCGGGGATGACCGGAGGCAGAGCGGGTTCGCCGAGCCCGGTTGGTTCGTGGTCAGTCGGGACGAAGTGTACGTCGACTTCGGGGGCGTTGCGGATACGAATGAGCTGGAATTTATCGAAGTTCTGTTGCACGACGCGGCCGTTTTCAAGCGTGATCTCCTGATTCATCAGCTCGCTCAAACCGTCCATGACCGCGCCTTGGGCCTGCTGCAGAGCTCCGCTCGGGTTCACGATATGGCTGCCCACATCGCCGCAAATCCAGAACTTATTCACCTTGAGCGCCTTGTCCTGCACCGTCACTTCCGCGACGTGCGCGAAGTAACCCTGGAAGCTGTAGTGGAACGCGATGCCCATGGCGGTATTCTTCGGAAGCTGACGCTTACCCCAACCGGAGCGCTCGGCCACCGCCTTCACCACGCCGATCATGCGGTCGGCATCGTACGTCTGTTGCTGGGCTCCGGCGGGTGTGTGCGCGGGTTCGTTCTCGACCTTCGGCTTCGCAGCGGCCGGCACCTTTGCTTTCCCTGGAGCTTCGAGCAGAGCGAGGCGGAACGCAACCGGATCCTTGCCGCTGGCATGCGCGAGCTCATCGAGGAACGACTGAAAAACAAAGCAGAAAGCGTTTGCTCCGGGAGCACGCAATGCGCCGGTCTTCAGCCGCAGCGGCATGACCGACGAGTACATCGCGAAATTGGGCACGAAGCCGGAAGGAAATTCGGTCGGCGCAATGCTCGCGGCGGGCGCGTACGTTTCTCCTTCGCCGTAGCTGACAAAATGATTCTGCCAGGCTGCCAGATTGCCGTCTTTGTCCAGCGCGGCTTTCAGGAAGTGGAACCCGCCGGGACGATAGTAGTCGTGCGTCATATCGTCCTCGCGCGACCAGACGAGCTTGATGGGCGCGCCGGTTTGCTTCGCGATGTACGAGACTTCGACCATGTAGTCGTTTGTGAGGCCGCGGCCAAAGGAACCGCCCGCGCGTAACAGGTGGATCTTGATCTTGTCCTCAGGGATATCGAGGATTTTGGAGGTGAGCTGGTGGCCGCGCGCGGGCTGCTGCGTGTTGCTCCAGATTTCGAGCCCGCCATCCTTGTAGACGGCGTTGCAATCGCGAGGTTCGAGTGGAGCGTGCGAGATAAACGGGTAGCTGTAGGCCGCTTCGAGCACTTTGACGCCGCTCGAGAAAGTGGCGTCGGGGTCTCCTTCGACTCGCAGCGTGCGCTGTGGTTTGGCGGCCGCGAACTGTTTGGCGGTGTCCGCGAATTTTTGACTGCTCTGTTCAGCGGCTTCGCCCTGGTCCCATTTCACCTGCAGTTTTTTGCGCGCGGTTTGCGCTTGCCACCACGTTTCAGCAACGATCGCTACTCCCGGTTCGAGGCCAGGATCGCCCTTCATCACCGGCCCGACTTCAAACGTTTTGGGGTCCACGATGAACGCGTCTCGGATCCCCGGCATTTGCTTGATCTCGTCGAGGTTCGCACCAGTCGCACGGCCTCCGTAGACGGGACACTTTTCGTAGACGGCGTACAGCATGCCGGGCAGTTTGAAGTCGATCGAATAGATCGGCTGGCCGGTCACGATGTCGGGGACGGAGACATTGGGTGTCCACTTGCCGATGATGTCGAACTGATCCGCTGGTTTGAGAGCGAGCGTGTCGAGATCGGGCACTGGCATGGACGCGGCCTTCTCAGCCAGTTCACCGTAACCCAAGGAGCGATCCGTGGGGCGATGAATGACTCGTCCGTGCGATGCGTAGCATTCGTTGGCCGGCACGCCCCACTGTTGCGCTGCGGCTTCGATGAGCATTTGCCGTCCCGCGGCTCCGACCTTGCGCATCGGAATCCAGTTGTTCGAAGCGGCGCGGCTCCCGCCGGTGCTTTGCAGACCGTACTTGGAATCCAGGCCGCCCTGCTCGACTTTGACGTTCTTCCAGTCGACGTCAAGCTCCTCCGCAATCAACATCGGAAGCATCGTATTGACGCCTTGTCCAATTTCCGGATTGCGCGCGATGAGCGTAACCGTTCCGTCTTTGTCGATATGAATGAACGCGGTCGCGTCAAAGGGCGGCTGCTTGGGCAGTTTCTGGGCGGCGGCATCGCGCTGCGTGTAGAGGCCAAGCATGAGGCCTCCACCAGCGGCAACGGTCGCTTTCAGGAAGGATCGACGGCTGAGAGGCATAGCTAAAACCCTCCCTGCTGGGCACTGGCGTGGCCGCTCTTGATGGCGGCGGCTTTATGAATCGCCTGACGGATACGAATATAGGTTCCACAGCGGCAAAGATTACCGTTCATCGCCTCGTCGATCTCCGCATCGGAGGGATTGGGATTGTTGGCCAGAAGCGCGGCGGCCGACATGATTTGCCCCGCCTGGCAGTAGCCGCACTGGGGAACGTCTATGTCGCGCCAGGCGATCTGTAAGGGATGCGTGCCACTTGGCGAGAGACCTTCGATGGTGGTGACCTTCATTGTGCCCACCGCGCCTAGCGGAGTGAGGCAGGCGCGAGCGGGCTTGCCATCCAGTTGAACGGTGCAGGCTCCACACTGACCAATGCCGCAGCCGTATTTTGTGCCGTGGAGATTCAGTATGTCTCGCAGAACCCACAGCAGGGGAGTTTCCGGGGCCGCGTTCACGGAAGCGGTCCGTCCATTGACGTTTAGTTCGGTAGCCATGGTGGTCCTACACCAAACATATCGAATTTAAGGCTGCGCAAGAGTGGCTTGTACCGTAACGAGCACGTTACCTCCCGTGAGGTTCGGCTTGCACTCGTGCTTCGCCTGCATGCCGTAACTGGTGAGGACGAGGGCAGAACGGATGCCCGCGTTCTCGGCTGTTCGGATATCGGAGGCGCGATCGCCGATGAACCAGGAGCGGCTCAGGTCAATGTGGAGATCTCGAACCGCGCGCTCGATTAACTCGGTTCCGGGTTTGCGGCAGGCGCATTTGATTTTGAGTTCTGGCCGCTCGCCGGGATAGCCGGCATCGGGATGATGTGGGCAATAATACAGCCCATCGAGATAGGCGTGTTGTTCACCGAGGAGCCACTCGAGCTTGTCGTGGATCCTTCGGAGTTCCGCTTCGGTGCAATCGCCGCGGGCGACTACAGCCTGGTTGGTGATCACGACCGCGAGCCAGCCGCGTTCATTCACCAGCCGCACGGCGTCGCCAGCGCCGGGAATAAGAGTCAGTTGTTCGGGTCTGCTGATCCACGGGACTTCCTCGTTCAGCGTGCCGTCGCGATCGAAAAAGATGGCCGGCAGCGCACGGTCGAGCGCGGAATTGACGATGCGGCCCGAAGCATAATCGGCTCGGACGCGTTCGAGGCGTTTGGGCGTGCCGGCGTCCTTTATATATTCCCGCGTGATGTAGCCTTGCAGGCGCTCACCGTTCGCAAGCAGCTCGGGGAAAATGTGTTTGCCGAAATCGAGTGAGCGCGCGCCCGCGGAAACGGGCAAGGGCTTGCTTTTCGACCACGTACAGCGCGGCATTTACTAAGTTGCGAAAGAACTCGCCGGGTGGATGCGGATAAGGGTGAAAGCGCGGTTACCCGATTGTCGCTTTCGTCCACTTCGACCAGATCGGAGTCGTGAGGATGGTCGTTTGGATGAAGAAACAGCGTGGCGGCCGCGCTCTTGGAATGCGCATTCGAGAAGCGCGCAAGATCCACGTTCAGCATCGTGTCGCCATACGCCACAATGAAGCGATCCGCCAGATGCTCGAAGGCATTGAGTACTGCGCCCGCGGTACCAAGCGGTTCGGGTTCGCGAATACAACGAACACGATCGCCGAAGCGCTGTTCGATGTGCTCCGCTCCGAAACCGGTCAAAACGAGAATGTCGTCGAAACCGTGGCGCTGTGCGAGGTCGATCTGATGTTCGAGCAGGGGCTTGCCGCCGACTTCGGCTAGCGGCTTCGGGAGATCGCCTAAGACGTCTCGCAGGCGGGTTCCTTTTCCGCCCGCGATGATGACCAGTTGCGGCAAACGCTAGAGCAGTTCGGAGGTGCTGAAGAAGAACGGGATTTCGACCGCGGCAGTTTCAGCGAGCATCGGAGCCGTGCACGCAATTACGCTCGATGTTCTCGGCGAAGCGCTTGCGAATGGTGCCTTCGGCGGCATTTGCGGGATTGGTTGCGCCCATCACTTCACGCCACTTCGCGATAGCGTCTTCGCGCTCCAAAACCAGGACCACGACCGGTCCTTCGGTCATGAACGTGACGAGCCCGCCGAAGAACGGGCGCTCTTTGTGTACCGCGTAGAAGCCTTCGGCCTCAGCCTTAGACAGCCGTTTCGATTTCAGCGCGACGATACGGAATCCGCTTTCTTCCGCCAGCGCCAGAATCGCGCCGACATTCGGTTGTTCTTCACGGCGTCGGGCTTGATGATTGCAAATGTTCTTTCTTGTGCCATTTCTATTTTTTATTTAGAGCTTCCTGCATTTTCTCGCCCATCAGCGCGGGTGACGGGCAGACGATGATTCCCGCGTCCTGCATGGCGGCGAGTTTGTCTTCCGCTTTGCCGGAACCTCCGGAGATGATTGCGCCCGCGTGTCCCATGCGGCGACCGGGAGGCGCAGTTTGTCCCGCGATAAAGCCGACGACCGGCTTGCTTCACGTTTGCCTTCACGTAAGCCGCCGCGGTTTCTTCCGCGCTGCCGCCGATCTCGCCGATCATGATGATGGCGTGCGTATCCGGATCCTCATTGAAGAGCCGAATGGCATCCGTGAAGCTGGTGCCGATGATAGGGTCGCCGCCGATCCCGATACAGGTCGATTGTCCAATGCCTAAGCGGCTTAATTGGCCGACCGCTTCATAGGTCAACGTTCCCGAGCGCGAAACGATCCCGACGTGGCCCGGAACTGTGGATGTGTCCGGGCATGATGCCGATTTTGCACTTGCCCGGAGTGATAACGCCCGGACAATTTGGGCCGACGAGACGCGTGGCCGGCTTCGTTTTGAGATAAGCCCATACGCGAATCATGTCCTCCACCGGAATGCCTTCCGTAATGCAGACGACCAGCGGCAAGCCCGCATCGGCGGCTTCCATGATGGCGTCGGCGGCGAAGGGCGGCGGGACAAAGATGACGGATGCGTTTGCGCCGGTTGCCTTCACGGCCTCTTCGACGGTATTGAAGACGGGCCGATCGAGATGGGTCTGGCCGCCTTTGCCCGGCGTTGTGCCACCGACGACGTTCGTGCCATAGGCGATTGCCTGCTGTGCGTGAAAGGTGCCTTCGCGCCCGGTGAAGCCCTGAAAAAGGACTTTCGTGGTTTCGTTAATCAGTACGCTCATTGCGCCAGCCTCACTACCTTTTCCGCCGCATCTTTCATGCCATCGGCGACGGTGAAATTCGAGTCCCGATTCCTGTCAACATCTTTTGGCCCAGTTCCACGTTTGTTCCTTCCATGCGCACGACAACGGGAATCTTGACGTCGAGTTCGCGCGCCGCCGCGATGACTCCATTCGCGAGCGTGTCGCAGCGCAAAATGCCGCCGAAGATGTTGATCAGCACGGCCTTGACGCTGGGATCGGAGAGCAGAATGCGGAACGCGTTCTTGATCTGTTCGGCATTGGCCCCGCCGCCCACATCCAGGAAGTTTGCCGGCTGACCGCCCGCGTATTTGATGATGTCCATGGTGGCCATTGCAAGACCGGCTCCGTTCACCATGCACGCGATGTTGCCGTCGAGTTTGATGTAATTCAGGCCGAAGCGCGATGCTTCCACTTCGAGCGGATCTTCTTCATTCAGGTCGCGCAGCTCGAGCAGATCCTTGTGACGATAGATCGCGTTGTCGTCAATGTTGATCTTGGCGTCGAGCGCGAAAACGCGGCCATCCTTGGTAAGGATGAACGGATTGATTTCGGCAAGCGAGCCGTCGATGGATTCGTAGGCGTGTGAGAGCGCGACCATGGCGGCGGATGCGGCCCGCACGCTAGCAGCCGGAATACCGATGCCGAAAGCGAGTTTGTTTGCCTGAAACGGTAGCAGCGGAGAACCGGGCAGCAGTTCTTCCTTCAGAATCAACTCGGGCGTTTTGGCTGCGACTTCCTCGATTTCCACACCGCCTTCGCGCGAGGCCATGAAGACGTTCTTTCCGGTGGCGCGATCGAGCACAATACCGAGATAAAACTCGCGTTCAATGGGCAACGTTTCCTCAACCAGGATGCGTTGCACGACGCGGCCTTCGGGACCGGTTTGGTGCGTTACCAGCGTCATGCCGATCATCTTCTTTGCGATATCGGCAGCTTCTTCGGCATTGCGCGCAATTTTGACACCGCCGCCTTTGCCGCGGCCACCCGCGTGAATTTGTGCTTTGACGACAACGCTGCCGCCGATTTTCTTCGCGGCGGCTTCGGCCTCTTCCACCGTGTACGCGACCTCGCCCTTGGGCACCGGCACGCCGCACTTGGCAAGGATCGCCTTCGCCTGATACTCGTGGATCTTCATAGACTTTGGATTTCTCGCAGCAGGACCTGATGTCCCCGCGCCATCTGCCAGTTTAGCTTGCCGCCGGAAAATTGGGGGTTCAGACGAGCAGGACGAACCTTGCCTATATGGTTCCCTTCCTCGAGCCGCGCGTGCGCTTTGGCGGCGTCTTTCAAAGGGAAAGTGGAGTCGATAATGGGCCGGATGACGCCCTTTTCGGGAAGCATTGGCCAGACATTCTGTAACAGTGCTTGTGCTACGAGACCCTTTTCGCGAGGCGTTCGCGCGCGCATGGTAGAGCCCATAACGCGGGCGCGCTTCATCATCAGGCGTCCGATATCGAGCTGCGCCGTGCGGCCGCGTTGCGTGGCGATGATGGCGAGACGGCCTTCGAGCGCAAGCGCATCCAGATTCTTTTCAAAGTACTCGCCGCCTACCATGTCGAGGATCACGTCCACGCCGCGGTCTCCGGTGAGGCTTTTTACTTCGGCTACGAAATCAACGTCCTTGTAGTCAATAGCGTGGGCGGCGCCGATATCCAGACACGCTTGGCATTTCTGCTCCGATCCAGCGGTGGCGATCGGGATTGCGCCAAACGCACGCGCCAGCATGATCGCCGTGGATCCAACGCCGCTCGATCCGCCGTGAATCAGCACCGTTTCGCCGCTACGGAGGCCTGCGCGCGTTACGACGTTATCGTAGGCCGTGAAGAGGTTTTCGGGCAGCGTTGCCGCTTCGATAGCTGGTCCAGTTCTTGGGAATCGGAAGAACCTGCTCAACGGGTACAGCGCAAAATTCCGCATAGCCGCCACCGGTGAGAATCGCGCAAACACGGTCTCCCGCGATGGAGACGTGTCACTTCGGACCCGACCGACTCAATCGCACCCGCAACATCAAGACCAGGTATGTCGGAAGCGCCGGCAGGCGGCGGATATTTGCCCTGCCGCTGCAATATATCGGCACGGGCGACGCCGGCGGCTTCCACCCGTATGAGCACCTCACCGGACGTTATTTGCGGAATGGGTCTTTCGATCAGGCGCAGGGCCTGGGGGCCGCCAGGATGCGAGATTTCGATGGCGAGCACGGGATTGCAGTGAGCTAGCGGCTCATTCGTCCACTTCGCCGACTTGCTCCGCGGGTGGCAGAGCCGGATAACCGCTCGTACCCACCGCCTTTTCGATCCAGCGGCTCAAATACGACTGCCGGCAATCGTTGATTGTCTTGCGGGCGTCCCGCGGGCCGCCCCATCCGCGCGAAACGGTTTTTACGCCCTGCAGTTCCTTGTAGATCGCGAAGAAATGTTCGATTTCGCGCCGGGTATGCGGAAAGACCTGGTCGACCGTATGAATGCTCTCGAACCGGGGATTGCGGCTCGGAACGGCCAGGATCTTTTCGTCGTTCTCGGTTGCATCCTGCAGACGCAGTACGCCGACCGGACGCGCTTCCATCAGGCAGCCTGTGAAACTCGGTTCATCGACCAGGACCAGAATGTCCAGTGGATCTCCATCTTCGGCCAACGTCCCCGGAATGAAGCCGTAATCGCCCGGATAATGCATCGGAGAATAGAGCGCACGGTCAAGACGAAACATCCCGATATTGCCGTCATACTCGTACTTATTCGTCGAGTTCTTGGGAATCTCAATGATGGCCCGCACCAGTTCCGGCGAGTCGGGTCCGGGGTCAAGATCGTAGAGCTTCACGCGTACACTGTAGCAGAACTGGCCCGTTTCCAGAAGCGGTCAGCTCTGCTTTTTCGGCACCGGTTGGCGCTGGGCAGGATCGTAAAAGAACTGCTCTTCCGCAATGCGATCGTCCTCCCATCGCTGATACGCCAACTCTTCGATCGTGGTGACGGTGTTGTCGGCCCACGCGAAGCGAAAGCGCCACCGGATCACGACATAATCGCCGTTGACGAATACCGGCCGGATGCACTCGGAGTGAACGGAAAGGGCTCTCGCGAGTACCGCCCGTTCCCTGGCGACCAGATTCGTCCGTCCTTGCCTTGGTTCGGATTGGTTTTCCTGCATGGTGGCGTTCTCTGTGTAGAACTCCTCGATCGCCGCATCATGCTCGTTTCGCAGGACCTTCTCAATGAATCGGTTGAGTGTATCTGTGCCAGGCATTATCGAAGTCCCTCGTCAAAGCTACTCACCTATACGATCCGTCATTGCAACACCAACAAACGAATCCGCCGTTCCGTAATACAAGAACCACTTACTCCTGAACAAAACCAATCCCTCGGCAAACGTCGTACCGGCCGCATACTGCCCGGACTTCTCGAACGCCATCTCCGGTTTCAGCACCGGCTCGTCCGTCCGGGCAACCAAGTGGCTCGGATCCTCCGTTGAAAACAGCGCCTCGCCGACCGAGTAGGCTCCCGGCCCGATCGACGGATCCCTGTCTTTGTCCCCGTTCTTGCCGTTATAGAGCAGCACAATTCCGTTCTTCGTCACGACCGGCGGCGGTCCCACTTCCGGGAATCCGCTATCGAAATGACCCGGGCGCCTGGCCAGCAACACGATCGGCTGGCCATCCCTTCCTTCGACCGGGTTCCAATGAATCAGATCTTCCGAGCGCGCCAGCCGAACTTGGATCTCGCCCCAGTACATCCAGTAACTTCCGTTGACCCGCGCCGCGATCAATCTTCCTTTCTCTAATCGGGTCAAAATCCCAGCCGACTTATAGGCAAGGCCTCCATATTTATCACCCGTTCCGAACGCCGGACCATGTTTTGTCCAATGCACCAGATCACTCGAAGTAGCAACTCCGACAGTGTAAGTTCGCCGGTTCCATTGTGTGTAAGTCAGAACGTAGGTCCCGTCTTCGCTCTCAACGATGCGAGGATCTTCCACTCCGCCCGGCCATTCCCTCTCCCGCTGCGCATCGTTTTCGGGATAAAACACCGGGGCCGGCCGCGTCGTGAAGTGAATCCCGTCACCGCTCTCTGCCAGACCCAAGCGCGATGTGTGCATCCCGATCTGCATCTCGCCCGTGTTGTCCTCCGCCCGGTACAAGACGTACACGTTGCCGTTCCTCACCACCGCCGCCGGATTAAACGTGTGCAATGCCTCCCAAGCCACCGAGCTCTTTGTTATCGGATCCTGGAACATCGCAGACGGCTGCGGCACAATCACCGGCTTCGCATCCTGGGGCCGGTGAAAGGGCCCAATGATCCAGGCCGAGGCCGCGACCAGTAACGCCGTTGCTACACGCTGCATCACAATCCGATCCTACTCGCAGCCGGTTCGTAAGATATCTGCATGTATCGCGCTCTCTCTGCCGCCGTGATGCTCGCACTGTGTCCCACGTGCCTGCCGGCCCAGGAAATCGCCTTTACCTGGGATGACCTGCCGGTTCACAGCAAGCTGCCTCCCGGCGAAACTCGCGTGTCGATCGCGAGTCGCATCATCTCCGCAATGAAGGTCGCCGGTCTCCCGCCCGTCTACGGTTTTGTCAATGGGATCGGAATCGAGCACGAACCCGCGTCCGCGCCAGTACTTGACGAGTGGCGAGCCGCCGGCTTTCTGCTCGGCAATCACACCTGGTCCCACATGAACCTAAACACCAGTTCGTTCGCCGACTGGGAAGCGGACGTACTCAAGAACGAGCCGCTCCTCGCCTCACACATGGCCAAGCAAGACTGGCACTGGCTCCGCTTCCCGTTCCTTGCCGAAGGCGAGACGCCGCAAAAACGCGAAGCGGCCCGCCGATTCCTTGCGGATCATCAATACAAAATCGCCGCCGTCAGCATGAGCTTCGCCGATTACCTCTACAACGACCCGTATGCGCGTTGCGTGTCCAAGCACGACGATGCCGCAATTGCCGAACTCGAAGCGAACTATCTCGCGGCGGCGAAAGCGGCTATCGGCTCCAGCCGGGCCATGTCCCGAACGCTGTACGGCCGCGACATTCCGTACGTGCTCCTGATGCACATCGGCGCCATGGACGCTCGGATGCTCCCGCGTTTGCTGCAGCTATATCGGAACAGCGGTTTTCATTTTGTGCGCCTGGAAACCGCGGAAAAAGATCCGTTCTATCGCACAGACCTCGATCCCTCTTTGCCTGCGGCTCCAGACAGTCTCGAGCAGGCCATGGCGCAACGCAAACTGCCTTTACCCGCTCGCTTCCAACCCGACGTGGATCTCGAGAAGGTTTGCCGCTGAACACGGCCTCTATTTCG
This sequence comes from uncultured Acidobacteriaceae bacterium, assembly GCA_963795905.1. Classification (GTDB taxonomy): domain Bacteria; phylum Acidobacteriota; class Terriglobia; order Bryobacterales; family Bryobacteraceae; genus Bog-105. The sequence goes on from CAWCJG010000018.1 coordinate 21,397, forward strand.
ACGGATCGATGAGCGCCTGGTAGACCGTCGCGTGACTGCGATACAGCAGGTTATGGTTATCGTGACCGCCCATGCGCTGAATCATGCCGACAAACACGACATCATTGGTCGGGTCCACCCAAAACCAGGTTCCCGCCGCTCCGTCCCAGAAGAAGGTACCTTTACCGTCGGGTAACGCTGCGTCCGCCGGATCAAACACGACCGCACAGTTGAATCCATAGCCGAATCCGGGCCGCATGACGTGCTCCCCGATGCCGAATTCACCCGTTAGCAGGTTTGCCGGCAGATGATTCTCCGTCATCAGCTTGACCGTCGCCGGAGCCAGCACGCGCTTTCCGTCCAGTTCGCCGCCATTCGCCAGCATCTGGGCGAATCGATAATAGTCTTCAGCGGTCGTGACCAGCCCGCCGCCGCCTGAAGGTTCCGTCGGCTCGCTTGCATAATCGTCAGGAGCTTCGCCTGGCTTCGAAATGACTGTAAGCTGACCGTCCGCGCTCGCCCGATAATTGGTTGCAAACCGCCCGCGTTTGTCCTGCGGCACATAGAATCCCGAATCCTTCATATCCAGCGGTTCGAAAATGTGCTCTCGCATAAACTGCGGAAGAGTCGTGCCGGACAGCTTCTCGACGATGTAGCCCTCGACGTCCATCGACACGCTGTAAGTCCAGCCCTTGCCCGGTTGATAGTTGAGCGGAATCCCCGCCAATTTCTGCACCATCTCATGCAGATCGTGCGACTGCATCAACTTCTGTTCGTGATACATCGCGTCGACTAATGTGTGCCCCCCACCGTACGAGAACCCCGCCGAATGCGTCATCAGTTCGCGCATCGTCGGGGCGTGCTCCGGATCCACCAGGATGGGCTTCCCGTCCGCGTCGACTCCTTTGAAGACTTTTAGATTTGCGAATTCGGGAACATACTTCGAGATTGGATCGCTTGGCAGCCACTTACCCTGCTCGTACAGCAGCATCATCGCTACGCCCGTGACTGGCTTTGTCATCGAGTACGCGCGGAAGATGACGTCCTTCGTCATCGGCGTGTGATTCGCGATGTCGCGCAAGCCGTAAGTGCGGTAGTCGATCACCTTGCCATGCCGCGCCAGCAGCGTGACCGCCCCCGCTAATTGCTTGCTGTCGATCTCGTCCTGAATCAGCGCATGCAATCGTTCCAGCCGTTCACTCGAGAATCCGACGGCTTCCGGTTTCGTCGCCGGCAATGTAGCTGCCGTAAGACAGATCGCTGCCATGGCCCCGGCGATAATCGCCATCCGTTTTTGCATGCTAGAGAAACTATCAGATGGGGATAGTTGCATTCAGAATTCATCGCTGGACCGTCGCCCGATGTCACCCTCCTGAGCGCTGACCTGTTATGTTATGCTGCTGAATGTCCGACGTTTTCCATTAAGAGGGGACGTAGTTCAGCTGGTTAGAACGCCGGCCTGTCACGTCGGAGGTCGCGGGTTCGAGCCCCGTCGTCCCCGCCAAGCTTTCTTCACAACCTAGGTCTTTTTCACCACAATGTCCTCGTCGAGCGTACCTCCTCAACCGAGAATCCAGATTCAGCACAGCCCGGATTACCGCGAGAAGTACGCCAACAGCGTGCAGGTTCGCTCCAGTTTGTGGGACTTCTTCATGATGTTCGGCATGTTGAACCAGAACACGCCCGACATGCTGGTGATTGAGAACTTCCAAGGCGTTTACCTCAGCCCGCCGCAGGCCAAGGCTCTGTTGAACCTGCTTCAGCACAACGTGAAGCAGTACGAAGCGACGTTCGGCGAGATCCGGCTGGACGCCCACGCGCCGGGCGAGATCATTCAGTAAGCGTGCCTGTTCAGCCTCGGCCTCCCATGCCGAAGCTTCCGCCGTTTGCGCTGGCGAACGCGGAACCGCGCCCTCGACGGCCTTGGTATTTGCTGGCATTCTTCGCTCTTTTCGCGCTGCCGCTGTACTTCTTCCACCTGCAACTGATTCACCTGCCGTATTTCTGGGATGAGCACGGCCAGTTCATCCCGAGCGCGCTCGATATTCTGCGCCACGGCTGGTGGGTGACCCGCTCCGCCGTCCCAAACGTGCATCCTCCGGGCGTTGAAGCCTATCTCGCGCTCTGGTACAAACTCTTCGGCTATTCCGTCCCGATCACGCGCATCGCCATGTTGGCCATCGCCTCCGTCGGTCTGCTGTTGACATTCTTACTCGCGATCAAGTTGAGCGTCAGCACGGAAGGGGCCCCGGCGTTCTGGCCTCCGCTCTTCCTACTCGCCTCACCGCTGTTCTACATGCAGAGCTTCATGGCGCAGCTCGATATGCCCGCCATGGTGTTCACGCTGCTCGCTGTCTGGCTGTTCCTCAACGAGAAATACCGCGACGCCGCCATCGCGAGCGTTGCGCTCGTGCTGGTCAAAGAAACCGGACTGGTAACGCCTTTCGTTTTCTTCCTGGTCCTGGCAGCCCGCCGCGACTGGAAACGCGCCTTCTATTTCGCCGCGCCCGCCATCGCTCTTGCCGCGTGGCTTGTTGTGCTGCATCGCGCGACCGGTTATTGGCTGGGAGATCCGGGGTTCGCCCACTACAACGTCGGCTACTCTCTACATCCAGCGCGTGTGCTGTTCACGTTCCTGCGCCGCCTGTTCTATCTCTTCGTCGCGGAGTTCCGCTGGATCGGCACAGTCGCCATCCTCTTCGCCTGGAAGCGCATGCCGGTATTGCGAAGCGCGCCTTGGCGAATCGTCTACTGGGTGGTCCTCGCAAACGTCCTCTTGGTTTCTTTCCTTGGCGGAGCCGAACTCGAGCGATACCTTCTTCCCGTCCTGCCGTTTTTCTACATCGCGGCCGCACTCGCGTTCGTATCCCTGGGGAAATGGCTGCGGGTGGTTGGCATTGCGGGAATGACAGCCGGCCTCATCGCCAGCATCTTCTGGAATCCTCCGTATCCGTTCCCGTATGAGAACAACTACGCGATGGTCGACTTCGTGGAACTCCAGCAGGTCGGTGCGCAATTTGCCGATCGCGCGCTTGACAACAAGGTCATCGCAACGGCCTGGCCCTTTACCGCGGCTCTCCGCAACCCCGACTTCGGGTACGTACAGCGTCCCCACTCCGTGATCGAAACCGGCGACTTCCACACCAGCTCTATCGAGCAGATCCCTCCGTCTCGCTACGACGTGCTGATCACCTACTCGCGCACTTGGGCGCCCGGCGACGGCGTGATTTCGATTCCCTGGGTCCGGCAACTGTTGTCCCGCTTTTACGATTGGCAGCCCGACATCACGCAGGAGGAATGCATGCGCCTAGGATTAAGGCCGGTCGTCTCACTATCCACTCGTGGACAGAACATCACGATATACATCCGGTGAAATCCGCCGCGCCTGGTGGGCGACTGCGGTTCTGTTTCTGATCCACGGATTGGCTGTCGCTACGTGGGTCGCGCGCATTCCTGCCATCAAGGCCAACTTGCACCTGAGCGATGGCGTGCTCGGCGCGACCCTGTTGTGGACCGCCATCGGAGCGCTCTTTGGTATTCCCGCAACCGGCTTCCTGCTCACCCGCTTCGGAGCCCGCGCCGTCTGCACAGTATCAACAGTCTTATTCTGTTTGGCTCTGATGCCGCTTGCATTCGCGCCGGACGCATTCCTTCTCGGCGCAAGCTTGTTCTTCTTCGGGGCCACCGCCGCCAGTATGGACGTCTCCATGAACGCGCATGGAGTCACTGTTGAGAAATTTCTCGGCCGCCCAACGATGTCCCGCTTTCACGGGTGCTTCAGTTCGGGCGGTATGGCGGGCGCGGCTCTCGGAGGCGCGATTGCGGCCCATCACATTGGGCCGATCCCTCACTTTGTTGTCAGTGCGCTGCTCTACTCGGCAGCCGCGTTGCTGCTCTGGCGATTGCTTCTCCAAAGCGGCGAAACGGACGCGCACCACGAACACCGCCTCCCGCTCTCTCAGATTCCGCCCGTGCTCTATGCGGTCTCGGCGATCGGCTTCTGCATTCTGCTCTCCGAAGGAGCCATGGCCGACTGGACCGCCGTCTACCTGCGACAAAATCTGTTCGCGGGGCCCGGAATGGCCGCGGCGGGCTACTCCGTGTTCTCTGCCGCAATGGCTGTATTCCGATTCCTGGGCGATTGGACCACTGCGAGATTGGGCGCTCCCCGGATGGTGCTCTGCGGAACTCTATTGGCGGGAGCCGGGATGACGTGGGCCATCCTCGCGCCTTCGCCGCTTCTTGCGCTTCCTGGATTCGGCATCGTCGGAGCGGGCTTCTCGTCGATCATTCCGCTCGTCTTCGGTTCTGGCGGACGTATCAAAGGCATCAACCCCGCCGCGGGTATCGCAACCGTGACGGGCCTCGGATACATCGGCTTCATCGTCGGCCCGCCTGCGATCGGGTTTCTCGCGGAAATGGTTTCGCTGCGTAACGCGTTATTCTTCGTCGTCGCGTGCTGCCTGTTGTCGGCCGTGCTCTCGTTTCAACTCAGAACACTGGCCGGCTCTGCGGACCATAGCCCGTCATCTCCAGATATCCAACCCCATGTGTAGCGGCGCCGCGCATCGTCCCTGTGTAATCGACCGCGCCTTCCCAGTAGGTCGGCGTCATACTGTCTTTTCCGTAGAGTTCTTGATCCGCGAGCGGCGTTGTTTGCTGCAATTCCAAACCTAACTTTGGTACCGCGATCGTCCAGGCAATCGGATATTCTGCACCCGACACGCTACTGCGCCAAGTGCGCCCGGGTTTCAACTCGAAATCGGAAGCCGCGAGCGTCGTGGAGTTCCCGTTCGCATCGACAAATGTGCCCGACGAGTAAGGACTCACGCCGCCGCCCTTTAGCCGCAGTCGATACAGCATCAGTTCCCGATTGTTATCAAGCTGCACCGCAAGCCAGTCCCATCCGCTCAGGTCCGTGTCGTTTTGTTCAGTGAAGAATTCATGATCCATCCACGCCACTCCATCCAGTGCAAAATGCTGTCCCTGGTACTGCAACTCGCCGCTCGTGATAAGCCGTGTCAACGAGATGTAGTGTGACGCTTCTCCCGGCTTTGGCCCTTTCTGGCTTAGGCCATCCCTGCCGTTGATCACCGGACGTTTCGCAGACCGCATCGTAAGCCGAAGACTGAACTGCTCCGCAACCGCCTGCAGTTCCTGATCGCTGTTTGAAGTCCAAGCGACACGCCAGTTCCCGTTCCAGTAGCAGGCCTGCTGCTCCGACACGCCGGCCAAGCCCGGACCCGTTCGATTCAATCTGTATGTGTGTAGAAACCGCTGGCCCTGTATGTCACTCAAGGCCAAGTGCGCCAACCACACGTCGTCCACCTGCCAAGCGGGCGTGGAGTCTTCCACCGGCCGCATCCCCGAGCGGAAGAATGTCAGCTCAAATCCGAACCGTCGCCCTTCCTTCGTGTGCAGATTGCCCGTGTAGTACCACCATTCTGTCTTGTAATCCGGATGCGAGAAGTTGTCCCTAGGAAATTCATAGTGATAACCGGGCAGCGCCGCAACCCACACCAGCGCAAGGACTGCGCTATTCCTCATGAATGACCTCAACCGGATTGAGCCCAGCTGCAATGCGCGACGGATAGAGCGCCGCCATTACCGTCGCTGCATAGACGCCGGTGAGTATCGCGAGTAGCATGGCGACCGGCCAGTGTAGTTGCAAGGTCCAGCCGAACGACTGCTTGTTAATCACGAAGATCAGGATCAGGGAAAGAATCGCTCCCAAGACTATGCCCAACACGTTTGCCAGCAATCCCAGCAAGCCTGCCTCCCACAGAATGATGCGCCGGACCTGCACGCGCGCCGCCCCCAGAAATCGCAGCAGCGCAAACTCGCGTTTCCTATCGATCACGAGCGAGAGCAGCGCTCCCGCGACTCCCATCACCGCAACGAAAACGGCTACGGCTTCGAGCGCATACGTTACCCGAAACGTGTTGTCCACTACGCGCAATGCCGCCCGCCGCAGTTGGGCATTGTCTGCCACATAGACCGCCCGGCCCGCCAGAACTTTGTCGATGTCCTGCCGCGCCTTCGCAACGTTCGATCCACGCTTCAGATAGACCGCGAGGCTCGAGAGATTCGGATCGGGAAGGTAGCGCAGCAACTCCTCGCGATCGAGCATAATCAATCCGCGCTCGCTCGAATAGTCGTAATAGACTGCAAGCACAGTGAACTTCCGATCCATCCCGCCCAGCGGCAGCATCAGGTGCGAACCGGGCCGGAGGTCATGCTTGCTTGCAAACGGCTCGCTCACAAACGCATAATCGCCAGTCGCCAGTTTCTGCGCCATGCTCGCTTTACTTTCGCCTGCGAGTTTCGATTGGATCGGCAGAGCCAGTATCCTGTGCAAAGTCCCTCCCGCTACGGTGGTCGGCATGCCGCCGTACGTTAGCGGATAGGAGCGGTACAAATCCTCCGATTCCACCTCCGGCAATTTCGCGATCTCGCGAGCGATTTGTATAGACATCGTCGGATAGCGGTCGGCTCCCGGCTGTGCAGCGGGCCGGAGGTACAGGTCGGCTCGCAGTTGATCACTCATCCAGACGTTCAACGTCTCGCGGAAACTGCCGACCATAATGCCGACGCTCGCAGTCATGGCAATCGCAGTCGTCAGCGCGGCCACAAGCACCGACGTTCTGCCGAGCGAGGCGCGCGAGCGTTTTTGCCGCCAGCAGCGCCTCCACCTGCATCAGCGGGCCCGCGATCCGCGCCACCCATTTCCCTGCAAGCGCAACACAGCCGGGCGTAGCGGCTGCCGTGGCCACAATCAGAAACAGCACGGCAAAATAACCGAAGACGGGTTGCCGGCGAACCGGCGGCAGTTGAGAAAGCAAGCCCGCCAGCGCCGCGCACACGACCACGATGGGCAGCGTAATTTTCCAGTGCGTCTGGACCAACGTACTCCACGCGCCCACGCGCCATTGCCTCAACCGGAGCGACCCGCGACGCTTCGATCGCCGGCCCCAATGCCGCGACAAGCGAAACCAGAAGACCCAGTCCAATACCGCTAATCGAAGCCTCCGCCGACAACCCAATCGCGCCGGGCTGGCTCGTCACATAGAGCGCCTGCACTGTTCCGTTCACCAGAGCCACGGCCGCATTGGCCATCACGCGCCCTAATCCGATTCCGATCGAACTGCCCACCATTCCAAGAAACAGCGCTTCCCCAAGAAAGGCAACCATCACCGTGCCGCGCGTCATCCCGATCGCGCGCACAATGCCGATATCCGCCCGCCGTCTCACAACGGAGATCGAAATCGTGTTGTAGATCAGAAATCCGCCAACGAGAAGCGCAATGTAGCTCAAGATTCGCAGATTCCAACGAAACGCCGCGAGCATATTGCGATTCTGTTCTCGTCGCGCGCCGCGGGCCTCGATCGCCGCCGGGCCTGGCAGCACACGGCGAAGAACGGGCTGGGCCTGCGCGAGATTCCAACCGGCAGGAAGCCTGACCGTGATGGCATCGATCCTCCCCGCTTTCCCCGTCACGATCTGTGCCAAGCCAATATCGGCAACGATCACATTTTCGTCACTCAGTTGATTTTTGCGAGCGTGCAAAATTCCAGCGACCGTGAACTCATACGCGTGATCGTTGAGGATCAGTCTGACCCGCTGTCCACGCTTCCACCCGAGGCGTGAACCAACCCAGATCGGAGCGCGCGCATCGAACGCATCGGAAACGGGGTGCTGGCTCCGCACCTCCCGCATGCCCGGATCGCCGATCAAATCGAGTCCCAAGAACGGAATCGCCTCGCCCTTGTGCGGAAGAAACGCGAAATCCTGAATGCGGGGGCTGAATTCGAACGCGTATGGTAATTGCACAAGCTTTCCGAGATAGCTCTCCTCGATGCCGCCGGTCATTGTGATCTCCGCATCCGCATTGCCCGCCAGCGATTCAACGGATTCCTGGAAGCCCCCCGCCGCTGATTGTCCAGCCAGATCCATCGCCACGACCACGGCCACACCCAATGCCACCGCGAAAATCGTCAAGCCCGTGCGGCCCGGTTCTCGCCAGAGCGGCCGGAAAATGAACCGATGGAAAAGGCATAACAGGCTGCTCATGGCGTAACCGGCATTGTCGCCAGCTCTCCATCTTTGAGAGTGATCACGCGATCCGCCAGCGCCGCACTCTCGGAACTGTGTGTCGCCATGATCACCGTCGTCCCAAGACTCTCGCACGATTCGTTGCAGCAACTCCAGCACAACAGCGCCAGTCACCGTGTCCAGATTGCCCGTGGGTTCATCCGCGAGCACAATCCTCGGATTGTGTACCAAGGCCCGCGCGATTGCGACGCGCTGCTGTTGACCGCCCGAAAGCTGATGGGGCAAACGGTTCGCATACTCAGCGATGTCTACCCACTGCAACCGCTCCATGGCGCGCTCGCGAGCATTACCTACTCTTGCGAGCAGCAGCGGCAGCTCGACGTTCTCCACTACCGACATCGTGTGGAGCAATTGGAAGGATTGAAAGACGAAGCCGATCTTCTCCCGCCGCAAGCGCGTGAGTGCCGCGTCATCCAGGCTAGTCGTGTTCACGCCCTCGATGCGCACCTCGCCGCTGGTCGGGAAATCGACGGCCCCGCACAGATTCAATAACGTCGATTTGCCGCACCCGCTTTTTCCTACCAGCGCGACCAATTCAGCGGCTTGGATATCCAGCGTAATGTCCCGCAGGGCCGTTACCGCGAGCTGCTGCGACCGGTAAACCTTTGCCGCATTCCGGATTTCAATCAGAGCCATTCGTCTTACATAAGATGACGCGGCAAACGCTATCGCGTCAGCTAAACTCAAGGTTCGTGGCAAAGATACTCGTCACCGGCGGCGCCGGCTACATCGGTTCACATACGCGTTATTTCCTGGAAAAAAGCGGCCACTCGGTCATCGTCGTCGATAACCTCGAACGCGGCCACAGTGAACTGGTTCCGCAGAACATCCTCCGCCAGGTGGACCTGAACGAGACCGCCAAACTGACCGACTTACTGCAGCAGGAGCAAATCGAGGCGGTCATCCACTTTGCCGCCTACATCTCGGTCGGCGAGTCCACCGAATTCCCCGATCTCTATTTCACCAACAACACGTGCGGTTCCATGTCGCTGTTCAACGCTATGCTTGCGGCGGGCGTGAAGCGGGTTGTTTTCTCGTCCACCGCAGCCGCCTATGGCACTCCCGCCCGTGTGCCTATTCCCGAAGACGAACCCTACGCGCCCATAAATCCGTACGGCGAATCAAAGGTGATGACGGAGAAGATCCTCGAATGGCTGGATCGCTACCGCGAGTTTCGCAGCATTCGTTTGCGCTATTTCAACGCCTGCGGTGCGGTTCCCGAAGCTGGACTTGGTGAGCTGCACGATCCCGAAACGCATCTGATCCCGCTGATGCTGCGTGCGGTCCAAACCGGCAAGGCCGTGACGCTCTTCGGCGATGATTACCCCACCCCGGACGGCACATGCATCCGCGATTACATCCACGTTGCCGACCTGGCCGAAGCCCACGTTCTTGCGGTGGAACATCTGCTCAAAAACGGCGCTTCTAATGTCTTCAACGTCGGCACCGGTACCGGCCGCTCGGTGAAAGAAGTTCTGGATGCAGTCGCGCGAGTGACCGGTAAGAAGGTACCGCATACCATCGGTCCACGCCGCGAAGGGGATCCTGCCAGCCTCGTCGCCAACTCCGACAAGCTGCAGAATACGTTCGGGTGGAAGCCGAAACGCGCCGAACTCGACATGATGATTCGGGACGCCTGGGCGTTCGCCAATCGCGCTGCGAACTAGCGGCCCTATTCGTTACGCAAGGCCTGAGCCGGTGAAATCGCGCTGGCTTTCAGCGCCGGGATCAGACAGGCCGCAAAGCCGCACAAACCGAGTACCACCGCCGCAAACGCCGTAACAGGGGCGTTGTAAGGACTCAAACCGTACAGTTCCGCGCCTAGCAGATGTCCCGCCTCGATGGCCAGCGGCAACCCAAGCGCCAGTCCAAACACGATCAAGCTGAACGCGCCGCGCAAGATCAACGAAAGGGCATGCGCAGGTTTCGCGCCCAGCGCTATGCGAATCCCGATTTCATTGGTGCGCCGTTCCGCGTTGTAGGCCGTCACGCCGTACAGCCCGATGCTGGACAACACCAGCGAGAGAAATCCAAAAAAGGACGTGAGCCGCGCGATTAATGTCTGTTGCCGGAATACGGCATCCACCTGCTGCTTAAACGGTTGGATTGCGGTGATGGGCAGGGCCGGATCGACCGAGGCCAGAGCGCGGCGCAGTTCGTTGTAGGACAGATTACTTCCGGATCTGGTGAGGATGACCAAATTCTGCATGTAATGCGATCCAGGATCTATTTCGTGGCCGGACGGCATGACCACATCGTGCTGCGTCTCAGGGAGAAAGAAGAATGGAGCAGGCGGTTGATCGAGGTGAGACGTGAGATACCGGGCGTCTTTGGCAACTCCCACGATCTTGTAAGGCGCGACACCGGGCAGTTCCGCCCTGCGAAAGTATTTCCCGATGGGATCTTCGCCTTTGAAGAACTTGCGCGCAAAAGCCTCATTGACCACTGCGACGTGCTCAGACATTGCCGTGTCCCGGTCCGCAATTGCTCGCCCCCGCAAAATTGGATTCCCGATGGCGGCGAAATAGCCGCCTCGCACCCGGTCAAAGGAAGCGTCAACGTCATCGTGCGGTCCTGGCGCAGCGCGGCCATTTACCCAAACGCCTGAGCCCCAATTATTTCCGCTCAACGGCGAGTAATTGCAGAGCGCCGCCTGCGAAACGCCAGGAATACGCGCGAACACATCTTCAATTCGCCCGTAGAGCGGCGCAAGTTGCGACGGCGCGTACCCAGCCAGCCGAGGATCGAAGCGCACAACAATGCGATCGTTTTGCTCGAACCCGAAATCCTGGTGCTCCAGCTTCGCAAGCGCACTCGTCAGCAAGCCCGAGGCACACAGCAGCACCAGCGCCAATGCCGCCTGGAGTACCACAAGGGCCTTTCTCGGTAGAGAATCTCGTTGCGCCGTGGACCGTCCGGCTCCGCGCAGCGCCTCGATTGGGTTTACCCGCGTCGCCATCCATGCCGGCGCGATCCCGAACGCGATACCGGTTGCGAGCGAGAGCGCGAACACAAACATCAGCACCGCTATTGAAGGCGATGCCTGGATCGGCACTTCTCCCATTTCTCCCAGGCGAGGGAAAACAAAACGCAAAATGAAGCTGGTTCCCCCAAAAGCGACGGCCAGTCCCGCCGCCGCGCCCGCAAACGAAAGCAGAACGCTCTCCGTCAGCGCTTGCCGCACCAGCGACCACGGGCGTGCTCCGAGTGCAATGCTCACCGAGATCTGCCGTCTACGCTCGATCCCGCGCACCAGCATCAAATTGGCAACGTTCGCGCAAATAATCAAAAGCAAGAAGCCCGAGGCCATCATGAGAATGCGCAGCCAGTGCTCATATTCGTCACGCATCGCTGTGATGCCCGCTCCACCGGGCGCGAGGTTCAGGGTTTGCTGCGGGAACAGAGCGCGATCGTTCGCACTCATCTCGCCCCAGTGTGAGCGCAACCACTGCTTCAATTCAACACGCATCTCAGCTTGCACGCGCGCCGCTGAATAACCCGGTTTCAGACGTCCGATCACTTCAAACCAAGCCAGGTCCGGGGCTTTGACATCCGCGTCTTCCGGATCTATCGGGAGAAAGAAGTCGGGAGGACTCGGCCGCAGCGTGTCGCCGAAAAAGTCAGGCGGAGCGACGCCCACAACAGTGACGGGCTTGTTGTTGAACTCAAAAACCGTTCCGACGATCGAAGGATCGGAGCCGTAGCGTTCGGCCCACAAGCGATAACTCATGACGGCAACCGCGGGAGCGCCCGGGCGTTCATCGGAAGCCAGCAACGTTCGTCCCGCGTAGGCACGCACGCCGAACATCTTGAAGTAATTTCCAGTTACGATCTCCCCGACGTCGCTCTGTGCCGGTTCGGGTTTCCCGGCTCGCCGTACCCCGAGCCCTGTGTCGCTTGCGGAAAAGGCGGCCAGTTCGGAAAATCCTTGCGTGTGATCGCGCAAATATTCATACAGCTCATGAGAAACGAGCGAAAATTCCGGGTTTTGGCTGTAGCCGCCCTGATAGCAGCAGCTTGCCGATTTCCCAACCCGCACGAGTTCCGACGGCTTCGCAACGGCCAGCGATTTCAGCATCACCGCATACACGAGCGTGAAGATCGATGTGGTCGCGCCGATTCCGAGCGCCAAAATCAGCACGGTCGTTGCTGTAAATGCCGGCGCTTTTCGAAGCCTCCGGGAGTGAGTGCCGTACGTCCTGCAACAAGGCTTCGATCACAGGAAGACCCTTGTGATCCCGGTATTCTTCTCGCAATGCCGCAACCGCGCCCAACTTCAAAACCGCTTGGCGGCGCGCTTCTGCGGCCTCCATTCCCAGCCGCATGTTTTCGGCGGTTTGCATCGCGAGATGCTCTTCGATTTCAGCGCGTAAACGTTCATCGTCAAAACGCTGCGTGAGCGAGGATCGCAACCGTTTCAGGAATCGTCTGACCAGCTTCATTCGAGGTCCTCCGCCTTCGCTGCGAAGAACCGGTCCATGATGCCGACCGTCTGCCGCCAGCCGTGCGTCTCGGCTTCGAGTTGTTTTTGCCCGCTTCGCGTGAGCCGGTAAAAGCGCGCTTTCCGATTATTTTCAGACGTACCCCATTGGGAACTGATGGATCCTTCCTGCTCCAATTTCAGCAGGACCGGATACAACGTGCCCTGATTCACGTTGAGCAGGTCGCCGCTGATCTGTTCAATGCGGCGGGCGATGCCGTACCCGTGCAGCGGTCCCAGGACATGCAGCGTTTTCAGCACCATTAGGGCCAGAGTGCCCTGCAGAACGTCAGTCTTGTCTTTCATCCGGTTCCCGTTGGGTTTCCTACAGGAACGGTATCACAACTTATTTGGGTTTACAACAGGAGCTTCGCCTGCCTACTGGCTAGGTTTCAGCCGGTAATCGCCGGTACCGGCCGGGTCGGTGAAGTCGAATTGCTGGCCACTCTTGTGGTACCGCCACTGCTGTAAAGTCTCCGGCCGCTGCGGCTCTTTCGGATGGACTTCGATTCCGTCCGGAGGACCGAAAACAATGTAGATGTGTCCACGGTCTGTTTGCCACCCGGGCGTTCCCGAAGGTGATCGGAAGTGAGCGTTCGCATACGCTATCCGGCGATAGTGTTCTTCTTTGAACCGGTTCTCGGATGAGCCAGGCTCCGGATTGCGCCGCTCCCAGAACTGTTCGACGAAATGCTCGCGCTCTGGAACGGTTTGCAAGTGTTCGAATGCGGCGCGCTCTTGATCGGAGATGATGTATACGACATCCTCGCTGAGCCACTTCTGCCAGCGGCTCGCATCGGGTGCGCTGGTCTGCTGCGCCGCGCTTTCCTTCGAATGCCAAGCCGAAAGCATGGTTCCTGACCCAAGCAGGAGACCCGCAATGGCTGCAATGGCGGGCCACACAGGCCCCGGAGCCGAAGGGTGGAGCAGCCGGCGGATGCGCTTTGCCAGATCCCCATCATTCACGGCCAGTACGGTTCGAGGCATACGGGACGCAACACTCCGTTTCTCAGCGAGACGGATCAGAGCGGTTGCGTAGGCAAGAGCATCGCCGCGCAAGGAGACGACCATGTCATCGCAACAGTTCTCGCGTTCGCGTCGAATGACATTCGACATCCACCAGACGACCGGGTGATAAAACAACACGCCTTCCATTAAGCGCTGCAATGCGTTGACCAGGTAATCGCGACGCAGAATGTGAGCGAGTTCGTGCAAAAGCACGGCTTCGACCTGATCCGAGGGCAGTCCCGTGAAGAAGCCCAGTGGCGTCAATATTACGGGGCGAAAATAGCCAAGCATCACAGGCGAGTCCGTGAGCATGGATTCAAGCAAAGCAACGGGACGGGAAACACCGACTGCATCCCGCAGGATCTTCAGACGACATTGCCATTCCGGTGGCGCCGGGCAGACGGCCCGTGTCCGCAAGCGTCGCGCAGCGATCCATCCCGCAGCGCACCGCGTATAGAAAATGGAAACTCCCGCAAACCACAACGGAGCAAGCCACGGAATCACATCGGAGAAATAAGCAAGCAGGCTAGAGTCTCGCCGGGAGCCCGGTACTGCACGCCAATCCGGTAATGCGAGCTTTGTGAATCCCACGCCGCCTGGACTGAACTCGGGCGCCAGACAGACGAGCGTGGCAGCGAAGGCGATCAGGACCACCGCAAGGGCCGCGCAAGCACCGGCATAACGGAGTTTCGCTGAACGCGCACAGGCCAGCCAGATCGCGAGTGCTCCGCCAATCAACGCGCCCTGCCAGATGGAATGAACCACCGTCCACCCGAGGGCCTGCGCTGCGGGCGTTCCGGTGATGGAATTCAACACGCTCATTTCGCCTCCTTCGCATACTCGTTCAGCATCTTCCTGATCTCGGCTAACTCGGCTTTGGATGTTTTTTTCGCGGATAGCGCGCCCATCAGCAACGCTTTGGCCGATCCGCTGAACGCTCTCTCCAGGAGGTGACCTGCCAATTGCTGTTGGGTCCACTCACGCGAATGCGCTGTCTTATACACATGAGCGCGCTCGCTCTCGTCGCGTTTCACCAGGCCCTTATCGGCCATGATCTGCATGAATTTCAGGATGGTTGTGTATTGAGCGGACCGTCGTTCGCTCATCGCTTCGTAGACTTGCCGGACTGTGGCGGGACCGATCCCCCAAAGGATGTGGAGGATCTCCAGTTCCGCGTCCGTGGGACGGGGTGGGTTATCGCGGGTCATCATCTACGAAGAGCTTACTAGTAACGTCTTCGTAGGTCAAGCGCGATTTTTTAGACGATACGCCGGATCAAGCGAGCAGGCAGAAAGAGCAGGGCTGAAATGAGCTCCAGCACGCCGCCGACTGCAATGCCTAGAATCCGAAACGGCAGGAGCACCAGCCAGATGATCGGGAAGAGGACCAGCAGCAGCAACGCGGCCGGCCAGCAAAAGATCGCGAGGATACAGAACAGGAGCACCATCATCATTTAAGACTCTCTACCGGCAGGTACGAAATAGCGCAGCCGTTTGTTCCGCGCTCGTGAAATGGGGCTGGCGGTTACAGTGGAAAGAACGTCTTTCATGCTAGCGATCCACAGATATACATGGTTAGGGCCGCGCTGTTCCTGTGCGGCGCGACAGGCATCGCACAGCCAAGTGCTACTGGCTGGACCGGTTTTGTTCGCGACGATTCAGGTCATGCAGCTTCTCGAGCGGTCGTAAATCTGACTGGACCCAAGCAGTTTTCTGCAGCAGCGGGTGAGGATGGCGGGTTTCATTTTGCGGATCTCGCAGGCGGCACTTATACGCTTAGCGTTCGCTACCAGGATCGGGTATTCAAGTATGCGCAGCCTGTCGGAATACCCATAACCGGAATTAACGAACTCATTCTGGTTGCCGATGGTTCCGTCCTTCTCGAAACCAGTGAGCGCGCAGAGACAACCGGCGAAACATTATCTGCCCAGTCCGTCACGGCGATCCCTCTGAACAAACGTGATTTCGGCCAGTTATTGCTCCTTGCGGCCGGCACAATGACGGACACGAACGGTACCACCAACTTCACGCAGCAGTTTGCGGTGAACGGCCAGCGCGGCGTAGAGGCAGTGTTCACAATGGACGGCGCCGATACCAGCGATCCCGAGATGGGCGGCGCCACCATGTCGAATTTCAATGTCGATGCGGTGCAGGAAATTCAATCCCAGTCTGGCTGGATGCCCGCCGATGTGGGACTCGGATCGGCAGGCTTCACGAATGTAATCACCCGTTCCGGAACGAATGCCGTCCACGGCTCGGTGTTCGAATTCCTGCGCAATTCCGCTCTCGATGCGCGCAATTTCTTCGATCGCCAGACTGCGATTAATCCCGAACGAATCCCTCCTTTTCGCAGGAATGAGTTCGGAGCCACGCTGGGCGGACCCATTACCAAGAACCTGTTTTACTTTGTCGAATACCAAGGCTTTCGCCAGGTGCTCGGCACAACTCAGGTATTGGCCGTGCCAACCGCCGCAGAGCGCGCCGGGTTCGACACGACCGCGTTCCCGGGTGACACGTTGCGTGTTCCGGTAAACCCCGTGGTCTCGGCGTTGCTGGCCCGTTATCCACTCCCAAATGATCCGACCGGAGCATTTGGAGCCCGCACCTTTGCGACCTCTTCAAAGGTTGCCACCGATGCGGATCAATTCTCCGGCCGTCTCGACTGGAGCCCGTCAAACCGCGATCACTTTTTCGCCCGCTTCACCTGGGACAACCTGACCGGCCCGACGACGAACCCAGATCAAACGGCAATCGATCCCACTTGGGGTATCACGTACATCGATCATCAGCGAAATGCGGCGATGAAGTGGACGCACGTGCCGTCCGCGCAGTTCACTTCCGAGACCTCATTGAGCGTGACACGCACCACGCCGAATTTTCCGACCGGCGACCATACCGATCCTTCACTGATCCTCGCCGATGGCCTGTATGAGGCATTCGACGCAGCCGCGGGATCCGTCACCGCATCCTTCGGGAATCTCTTCGAAGGGCAGCAGAACTTCACCTGGATCCATGGGTCGCACACGATCAAAGCCGGCGGCCTCTTCGTGGCGAACCGCGATACAACTTACTTCGGAACCGCGCCGAACGGACAGTACACATTTGGAGGCGGCGCGGCGTTTGCAACCACTGAAATCACGTCCGCGTCCGGCCAGCACAATGTTATGCCGGGGCAGCAGTTGCCCGATACGTTGACAGCCCTTCTTCTCGGAAGCGCATTTTCGTACTCCGTCGCGGTCGCGCCGGCTCAGTTCCCGCAAGGCGATCAGATCGGTGTGGCAGCCATCTCCCGCTACGGTACGAACGTCTACTTCGAAGACACCTGGAAGCTGGGCAACTTTGTCCTCGATTACGGACTGCGCTATGAACTGTACTCGCCGATTGCCGAACGAGCCGAGCGCACCGCCGGACTGCGCGTCGTTGATGGCGCGCAAGAGTACCTTATCAATCCTGAACCAAGGTATCGATGGCAGGGAAATAATTGGGATCCCCGGTTACGCATAAGCTATCAGGCGGCGCACGACCTTTGGATTCGAGCGGGCGCCGGCCTCACCACGGTAGCGCCAAATATCTGGGCGGACAATTTTCTGACCGGATCCGCTCCTTATGTGGATTACCCTCGCTTGACGGCTGCGCCCGGCGCGCCCGTGCTGATCGGCACGACCATTACGTCAAACCAACTTCCGGCCGTGTACTCGCCTTCAGGCGTCAACCTCCTCGCATCCGGCGATTCGAAATCCGTCCCGGCCAATAGCGTTTGGGACGTGAACCGGTTTGAGCAGTCGCTTGCAAATCTCACGGGCAGTCACACCATCACGCCCTTGAATGTCAACGTGATTTCTCCGACTTTCCGGAACTCGTACGTTGGCACGTGGTCGTTCAGCGTCGAGAAAGCCATCCACGCGTTCAGCCTGAGCGCCGCGTACGTCGGCACGGCGGGCATCGATCTTCCCGCGGTGAATTTCCCGAACGCGTATCCAGGCGCTACGCCGGAATTCGCCCCTTATACACAATTCAACGGAGCGGGCCAAATTGTCGGCGGCTTCGGAACGGAAATGGTGATCACGAACCGGTCTCATTCCAGCTATCACTCGTTGCAAACGTCCGCGCAAGGCTCACTGGGCCGGCTGGGGCCGCAGATACAGGCAAGCTTCACCTGGTCGAAATCGCTCGATGATACAAGCAGCGTGATCGGTCCCGGCATCGGCAGCACCTCAGGCGCGACAGCGCTTGGCTGGCCGCAGGATCCATTCCACACGGCCGCCGACAAGGGGCCATCCACATTCGACGTAGAACAAGTGCTCACCGCGACGGTTGTTCAGGACCTGCATGCCGATCGAGCCCCGATCCTCAAATGGCTCGGCCCGCATCTCACGCGAGGGTGGCAACTGCTCAGCATCACCACCCTGACGAGCGGGCCTCCGTTCACGGTCTACTCCGGCGTTCAGCAGACGGGCGTCGGTTCTATCGGCTCCGACCGTCCGGATCAGATCGCCGTACCGGATCTTTCCACCAGCCGCACAGTCCGCGAAGACTACTTCGGACGCGGCGCGGCGAACGCGTCGTTTTTCTACATCCCATTGAACGTGCCCGGGGGCACTGGGCCCAATCAAGGCCGGTTCGGAACATTGGGCCGCGATACCTTCCGCGGACCCGGCATGCATAACTTCGATTTCGCGATGATCAAAGACACGCTGTTCGAACTGGGTCAGGCGCGCCGCTCGGTGAATCTGCAATTCCGCGCCGAGTTCTTCAACCTGTTCAACATCGTGAACTTCGGCTTGCCGTCGAACGTCGTGACCGGATCCGGCTTCGGCGTCATTAACCGCACTGCCAACAATTCAAGGCAGATCCAGTTCTCTCTGAAGGCGATGTTCTGAGGCGCGACCCTGCAGAATCACGATGCAACGTGCGCCTTTCCCCATTCGAGATTATCTTTGAGTGTCTGCACGGTCTTCTGCGGCATGGGATCGAGTTTTCGCAGTGCCGCCCTGCCTGCAAAGTACGCCACGCCGGCTGCTATTAGCAGAAGAACGCCGATGATGAGCGCGCTCAGCCAGAGTGCGAGAACGATGTTCAGCGCCACAATCGCGGTGACGATCAGGCACGCCAGGCCAAAGAACCCGAGCAGGCCGGCCGCAGCGAGTAGCCCTCCAGCCGATGCGGATTGTTTCAGTTTGCCTTTTACTTCCAGCGCGGCCAGGCGCAGCTCGTTCCGGAAGATGTTCTCAATATCGTGGACTATGTCCGCGATGACCTCCTTCCAACTGCGAGCTTCCATTTCCGGTTGCGTTTGCATTGTTTGCATAGGTGTTTCTCCGTTGTCGTACGGTCCCTCCCTTAGGACGGAAAACAAGCACCTCTGCGTCCATTGCACCGATTACTAGCGGGCCCCGTTTGGCTCCATCTCGTAGCGGGCAAACGTCTTCAATTCGGCCGGTCTTGTGATCCGAACCACCCGGTGCTCTTCGACTTCAATCAGATCCAGGTCCCGCAGATGCGCCAAGGCCCGCGTTACCGCTTCACGCGTTGCGGCCACACGGCTGGCCAACTCCGTGCGAGTCAGGTCGCAGTGGATCGAGATGGCGCCGCTGGTATCGATTGCTTGACCGGCCGCGAAGCTGAGCAGTTGTTCGGCCACGCGCTGCTCTACACTGCGAAACGCGAGCGCCTCGAGCAGTTCCGCGTGTTGATTCACTTTGCGGCCGAGCAGTTTTGCCAAGTTCCAGAGTAGGCCCGGGTGTTCGCTGCACAAACGCCGCATTTCCTCCGCGTGGATGCACAGCACGTCGGAATCCCGCTCGGCGATTGCGCTGCAGTAATATCGCCCGATGCTAAAAACGGCTGGAGCGGCCAACACATCGCCCGGCCGTTCGACCGAGAGAACAAGCTGCTTTCCGTGCCCGTCGTCGCGAACGGACGTTACTTCACCGCGTGCGACCACAAAAACGCCGACTGCCTCTTCATGCTCGGAATAGAGCAATTCTCCTCGCCGAAGATGCCTGCTTACTGCAATCGCAGAAGTCTTACGAACGATTTCATCGGAAAGACTGTCAAACAGTTCGCTCGCCCGGAGCGCTGCAATTTTGTCCTGAAAATCAATGCGACGGTGCGGGATCACCCGCTTGTTTGACGACTAGGCAGGAGTGAGATGTTTCGGCTCGCGCTGGCCGTTTGCAAGGAACAGCCAGCGCGAGACTTTAGCGGTTTATATGTGCTGCGTGTTCGGCGTCATGCTGCTGACTCGACGGCTCATTGACCCCGAGGCAAGCGCGGCAAAGAACACGATTACACCGACGCAAAGGCTATTAATAAACCGGCCTTCATTGCCCGTATAGCCGTAGATCCAGGGCGAGAAGAATACCCATGCGCCGAGGACCATGTTGCACCAGCTCATCACGCTGGAGTAAACCGGTTTGCCTAGCTTTACCAGCGCGAGGATCACAATCGCGCATCCGACTACCCAGGAATTAAACGCCGTTGCGAATGGCGCGCCGTAAACCCACGGCGACACAAACAACCAGATGCCGCACAGCAGACATAGCGTGCTGGCTGACTTGATCGCGCCCACAGAATGAGAGTTCATCTGAGGCTGACCGCCATTCTCAAAGCTGCTATTGTTCTGTACCATAATCTCCATCCTTCCCGCCGCACCGGGCGGCGTTCTTCTGATCGAAAACGCTGGCCACGCTGCGATGCGATTACGTACGCTCAGGCAGCGTGCCTACCTTCAGCGTCCTACCGAATCGAAAGAATGCTTGTGCGCAAGATCACACTCGCGCCGTCAGTTAATTTACGAGTGTTATTGCCGGACAGGAAACTCGAAGAACATGATGTCCTTGCCGGAAGGCGCTTCCTGCAATCCGCTCACGTACAGCTTGTCGCCTGGCTCGACCGCCGCCTCGAAGTAGAAGAACCCGCTCGCGCTATCGCCTGGCGCAAGCATCGGAGCCGAAAACGCATGTTGGCTGATTTCCGGGCTCGCGATCGACGCTTTTCGCTTTGGCAGTCGGATTGGCATCGGCACTTCCTGGGGACGTTGACCTCGCCCCGCCAACAGTTGTATATCGTCCGGCTTCACTGCCTGCGCATGCCGGCCGTCTGCGGCAACCAGGCTGACCTCGATGGAACGTAAATCTATCGTCTGCTTGCGGTCGTTCTGAATAACGACCAGCACCGGGCTCACGCCATATCGCTCGAAATCGACTTTCTTCCCAAACACTTCATGCACCATTTCGGGCTTGTCGAAGACTTGCGCGCCGATGGTTACGCTGTCTGAGCTCTGGTGTGAGTAGGAGGACGCCGGACCCGGATGATAGTCCTTATTCGCCGCTTGTAGAATGAGGGTCGAAGCGAAAACAACAGCTATACTCGAAAGCACGGGCCGGGTCGTTAGCATCAAGCGAAGTCTTCTCCTTTACCATCTACTGCAACTGATCGGGTTGCCCTTCATTTTCCTCTATTTCGCGATCCGATGCATTTCCGACCGCAGTTACCGTGCTCTTTTCGGTGAGCGTCTCGGGCGCCTCCCCTTGGCCTTTGAACGGACGCCGCCCAACAGCATCTGGTTGCATGCCGTATCGGTCGGTGAAGTCGTTTCGGCCGTGCCGCTGATTCAGCAGATTCGATCCGAGCGCCCCAACGTAGCCATCTTCGTATCGACCTCTACGGTAGCCGGACGCCGGGCCGCGAAACAACACTTAACTGCACTCACGTCCGGCATCTTCTATGGCCCGCTGGATTCGGAAAAAATCATTCGCTCCGTGTTCAAGGTCATCCGGCCCGCGCTTTTGATCGTATTCGAGACCGAGATCTGGCCCGATCTGTACTACCAAAGCAAGCGGGCTGGAATTGCCCTCGCGCTAGTGAACGCTCGCATCTCCACGCGCACCTGGCCGCGCTACCGCAGGCTTCGCTGGTTCTTTCAGCCGATCCTGCAACTGGCCGATATCGTCTTCGCGCAATCGAATGTCGATGCGGATCGCTATCGTGTTCTCGGCGTACCGGACGACCGCATACATATCGAGGGCAATCTGAAATACGATGCAACTCCCGGCAGCGCTCCCGGTTCGCCACAAGGCGCAAACGACGCAGATGCGCACGCCCAGACAACCGTCCCGCGCGAGTTCCCTACACGGTTCGGCGCTGAGCAGGTTTGGGTAGCGGCGAGCACGGTCGGCCCAAACGAACCCGGCAGTCTGCACAGGCACGCCATTGACGAGGACGATACAGTCATTGCGGCATTTCGGGAATTGTCTGCAAAGTATCCGCGCCTGCTGCTTGTGCTTGCGCCTCGTCAACCGGCGCGCTTCGACAAGGTAGCCGCGAAACTCCGCGCCGCCGGGCTGCCGTTTGTTCGCCGCTCCGCGATTACCGATGGCCCGCCTCTGCCCGGGATCCTGCTGCTCGACACGATCGGTGAACTGGCGTCCTGGTATGGCGTCGCCGATGTCGCGTTTGTCGGCGGATCCCTCGCGCCGCGCGGCGGACACAATATCCTCGAACCCGCATCGCAAGGCGTCCCCGTCATTGTGGGCCCCCACATGCACAACTTTGAGGCCATCACGCGGGACTTGCTCGATTGCGGCGCACTGTACCAGATTCAGCATGAGTCACAATTGCTGGCCGCTGTCGAAGGGCTTCTAACCGATCGGGCGCGCGCGGAAAAAATGGGAGCATCGGGCCGCCGCTTGGTGGAAGCCAACGCCGGAGTGGCCGCCCGCATCACGCCAATTCTCTGGAGACTGTACGATCACACGTTCCCCAGGCCGCCGCGCTCAGATGCGATGTTAACCATTCAGGGCATACTGGCGCATCGCTGGATGCGTGGCGCCGCGGCGCGCAGGGCGAAAGCGGAACAAATCTGCGCAACCAGAGCCCCACTGCCGGTCCCCGTCATCAGCATTGGCGGTATCGCGGTCGGCGGCGGTGGCAAAACGCCCCTTGCAAATCGCCTTGTCCACCGTCTTCGCGCAGACGGTTGGACTCCCGGCATTCTCACGCGCGGTTATCGCAGACGGTCCACTGCGGAAGCCATCCTGCTCGGGCCGGGCGCATCACTTCCGCCCGCCTATACGGGCGATGAAGCGCAGATCTTTCTGCGCAATGCCGAAGCCGCGCTAGGCATTGGCGCGAACCGTTATGAAACAGCCAGGCTGCTGCTGGATCGCTTTCCCGCAACCGACATTCTCGTCCTCGATGACGGCTTTCAACACGCGCGCATGCCGCGCGATATCGACATCGTGGTGGTCGATGGCATCGATCCCTGGGGCGGCGATGCGGCCATACCGCTCGGGCGCTTGCGCGAGCCGCTCGAGATTCTGAAGAAAGCATCCATCATCGTCGTGACCCGGGGAGATGATGATCCTCGCTTTGCGGTCATTCAAGAGCGCCTGCGGCAGATTGCTCCCGGCGTCCCCGTCTTCCGCTGCCGCACACGCGCGCTCGGGTGGAGAGAATGGGGCACCGGCAAACGCATCGATGCCATCGAGATCGAGAAAACCGCCGCCTTCTGCGGTCTCGGCAATCCGGCCAATTTCTGGAGGACGCTGGACCAGCTACGCATGGATCCGCTTTTTCGCTGGTCGTTCCCGGATCACCATCACTACCGCCTTCTTGAAATCCAGGGACTCGTCCGGTCCGCTCACGCGCACGGCGCCGATTGGCTGCTCACTACAGAGAAAGATTGCTACAACTTGCCGGAGGCGATTCCGGGCGGCCTACATGGCTTGCGAATCGTCTGGCTTGAGATTGAACTCGTCATGGATGACGAGGAGCGTTTTTTCGGCGAACTCTCTGAACGCCTCGAGCACGCTACGCTTCGGTTGCGATAATTTCGCCGAAGTTCAGCGCGCGCAGGGCGGGCTCGATTGAAGCGCGATCTCCGACCACCAGCCACAGCATGTGTTCGGGATTCAGCAACGCTTTTGCGCACTCTTCGATTTCGGCTCGCGTCAGTTTCCGTACCCGGCTGACATACGTGTCATAGAAATTCAGCGGAAGCCCGAACTGAAGCAAATCCCCAATCAGCGTGCCCACCGCGTTCATCGTCTCGTGCGCCCCGGGCAGTTCCAGAATCTGCTGCTGTTTGGCTTTCTCCAGTTCTTCTTCCGACACGGGCCGTTCTCCCAGCATGCCCTTCAACTCGCTCAACATCTCCGAGATGGTTTCCGCCGTTTTGTCTCCCTGCACCGACGAGTAAGCAAGGAATGGACGCTGTGCGCGTGCGCCATACAGGACAGACGCTGCTCCGTAGGACCAATGCTTCTCCTCGCGCAGATTCATGTTCAGCCGAGCGCCGAAGGTTCCGCCGAAAATGTTGTTCATTGTTTCGAGCGCGATCTCGCGTTCGAGAATCGGGCGGCGGCGCCAGCGTGCCCGCGATGACAATCGAATGTTCAGCGCCTGGTTTATCGACCAGATGGATCGCCGGTTTCGCGGAAGGGGTGCCTGCGAAACGCTCTTCGCCGGAACCTTCTTTGCCTCCCAACTTCGCAGGAGAACGCTCCAGTTTCGGCTTGATTTCTTCAAGCGTCGTATCGCCAACGATCACAAGAATTGCGTTATTCGGTGCAAACCACGTCGCATGAAATGCCGCGACCTCGATCTCTCGTGAGTGCCGTCACACTCGCTTCTGTGCCCGACCCGGTCAGTGGTAGCCCATAGGCGTGATCCGGACCCGAAGAGAATCGGCGGCAAGGCTCGCAGCGCCATCTGCAGCGGGGTGGCTTTCTCATTCGCGATTGCCGCGAGTTGTAGCTGCTGCTGGCGATCGAAATCCGCCTGCGGGAATGAGGGGTTCAGGATGACATCCGCAAACAGGTCCAGCGACTCATCCAGAGCTCCTTTCAAGGCGGAAAGGAACACGGTGCAAAGGTCCAGGTTTGCGCCTGCGCTGAGTTGGGCGCCCAGGTTTTGCACTTCTTCACTGATCTGCAGCGCGCTCCGCCGGCTTGTTCCGCCCGTGATTAACGAGGATGCCAACCGCGCCGTTCCGGGAAGCGTAAACTGATCCGCCGCATATCCGGAATCGACATCGAGCCAGAGATTCACGACCGGAATCTCGTGCCGCTCCGCGACCAGGATTCGCAGACCATTGCTGAGACTGTCTTCACGAATGCGCGGTAGTTGCAGTTCGTGTGCTTCTCCCATGCTTGGCGCCTGATTGCGGTCCAGAACCGGAACGGAAGCTTTCGCGGCCTTGAACGGGCGCACATCGAGGCTGTACTCGCCGTCGGACAAGCCATTCGCGCGCGGCCGCGCGAACCCCTTCCGTCGTCGCGTGCTCGAGGTTGTGCAGCCGCTGCTTATATCCGTGCGGCGATCCCAAATACGTTTGATTGGTCGCGAGAATGTCCGACTTGCCGCCGAATCCGCCGATCCTTTCAATGCCGCGCACAAAATTCGCATAGCCTTGCGTCCGGAGACGCGTCAATTCTCGCTCCGTTGGACCGTCCTGCAGAAACCGGTCAAGTTCCTCGTTGACCGCGCTTTCCACCACGCCGATATCGGTGCCCTGGCGCGCCGTCGCCACCACGACAAATTGACTGCCGATTTCCCGCTCATCCAGATAAGCGGCTACATGCGTCGCTATCTGGTC
The DNA here is from genome assembly GCA_963795905.1 of uncultured Acidobacteriaceae bacterium. Classification (GTDB taxonomy): domain Bacteria; phylum Acidobacteriota; class Terriglobia; order Bryobacterales; family Bryobacteraceae; genus Bog-105. Next base: position 46,574 of record CAWCJG010000018.1, read on the forward strand.
GTCATACACCAGCCGCTTGTATAACCGGGAAGTCTTGCCAGAAGAAAGGATGCCCGCCGCAAGCCGCAGTTTGTCCGCCGCCGCCGTTCCGTAACCGGGGACGTTCCACACTTTATATACACGCGCTTGTGGAACGCGATCCTCGACGCTCTCCCGCAGCGAACCCGCCCGCTTTGCAATCCACGACCCGTAATGCGAGACCGGCGGCCCTGGCGCGATATCTCCGAAATAGCGCAGCACTTTCTCGCGCGCCTGCTCCGGCCTGATGTCTCCTGCAATCGTCAGCACCGCATTCGACGGCGTGTAGTAGGTCTCAAACCAGTGCCGGACATCGTCGAGCGACGCTGCATCCAGATCTTCCATCTCTCCGATGACTGTATGGTCGTAGGGGTGGCTGGCCGGATAGGTCGCCCGCACTACCAGATCTTCCACAATGGCGTAAGGTTGGTTATCGCCCTGTTGCTTCTCGTTCTTTACCACTCCGCGCTGCAGATCCAGTACTTCCTGGTTGATGGGGAAATACCCCATGCGATCCGCCTCGGCGAATAGCGCAAAATCCAGTGCAGACGTGGGAACATTCTCGAAATAGTTCGTCCGATCCTCGCTGGTGGTCCCGTTCAGATCGGTCGCTCCGACCCGTTCCATCGCTTCGATATAGCTGCCCGGTAGGTGTTCACTGCCTCCGAACATCAGGTGCTCGAACAGATGCGCAAAGCCCGTTTTGCCGCGCTTTTCGTTCTTAGAACCAACGTGATACCAGAGGTTCACCGCTACCACCGGGGTCTTGTGATCTTCGTGCACGATCAGCTTCAGTCCGTTGTCGAGCACGAATTCTTCGCAGGGGATAGCCAGATCAGGAAATTGCATTACGGGGTTTGACGACACGATAGCAAACGCGCTTCGCGTGGTTAAAAAAAATCCTAAAGTTTTCGACCGCTTCCGCCGATTGACCCAATGGCGGACAAAAGGCGAAGCATGGATTCGAAATTCAACAGTGGCAAGGTTCTTCTCGGGACGGCAGGTCCTGAGACCGCGCAAGAAATTGCCGGGCGCAGGGAAGCGCTCATTATGGAGCACCTCCCGCAAGTCAGGCTCATCGCGCGCCGCATTCACGACCGCCTGCCCGTTTCCGTCAATCTGGAAGATTTGGTATCCACGGGAATCCTCGGTCTGATCGCGGCGATTGACCGCTTCGACAGCCGCCACGACGTCAAACTCAAAACCTACGCGGAATACAAAATCCGGGGGGCCATTCTGGATAGCCTACGAGGGCTCGACTGGGCGCCACGCCAGCAGCGAAGACGCTCCAGACTAATCGAAACCGCCATCGGGCAGCTCGAACAGGACTTGCAGCGGATGCCGGCGGAAGAAGAGATCGCCGACTTCCTTGGGCTTTCCGTCGAGGACTACCACGACTGGTTATCGGAATCGAGAGGTCTGACGCTCGGCAGCCTCGAAAACGCTGGTCCCGACGACGAAGGCTGCAACCTACTCCGCTACATCGCCGACGCCGAAGAGAGTTGGCCATCGCAGGTGCTGGAGCGCAATGAACTCGAGCGCATTCTAGCCCTCGCGATCGAGCGCATGCCCAAGGTCGAACGCACCGTGCTGAGCCTTTATTACTACGAAGAGATGACGTTGCGCGAAATTTCGAAGGTCATCGGGCTACACGAATCCCGCGTATCGCAACTCAAATCGCAGGCTGTTCTGAGACTGCGCGCATTCCTGCAGAGACGCTGGTTGGGCCAATCAGCAAAAACGGGTTCGCTGTAGACGACGAGCAAGTCAGAATGCCGGCATATCGTTCCGGCACCTTGCAGGATAAACACCCTTGCGGGCGATCGCGCCCTGTTCAAGGATTTACCTGCCGATGTGTGCAGCGAGCAGCCTCGAATCTTCAGAGTACATACGTTGTGAGCGAGAATCGCCAGGCCTTGTTGTGCCGGACGCGTGAAAGAGGTAAGACAATCCGTCCGCGAAGCCTTGGCTCCAGTTGAGAAACGAATGGCCGCCGTCGTATTCGAAATAGTGGAAAGCGTACCCTTTTGAGGCAAATACGTCTCGCATTCGCCGATTAGGTTCAATTTGCATTCGGTCGTCCTCCATCAATCCGACTTCCAGATAGAAACGAACCGGAAGCGTTGGCGAGGTCTCGACCTGCCTCCTGAGCCATTCCCCTTCTTTATCTCCCTGCGGCTTCCACCAAAAAGAGCCGGATAGGGAGATGGCGTTGCCGAAGACCTCGGGATGCCGCAAACCCGCAAACACAGACGCCAAACCTCCAAGACTAGACCCCGCAACCGTGACGTGCTGTGGCTGCATCGTCGTGTGGTATCGATCGCGGCTCCAGGGCGCCAACTCTTGCGCAAGAAAATCCGTGAACTGCGGATTGCACCCCAGTTCCGTTCCGCGCGTGCTTGGTAAGGATTGGTCCGTCATGACGGCCACGGTGGCGGGAATCCTGCCCTGCGCGATCAGGATGTCCAACACTTTGGGTATCCACAGCACGTTCCGATCACCGTCAAAGAGCACAACCAGCGGATAGCGATCGCCGGCTCTGGTGAAACCCGCTGGAGTGTAGACCCACAGCTTCTTTTGCGTCTTTAACAGAGCGCTGTGGATCGAGGATTCTTCAACCCTGCCCGCGGCTAGGCCCGCTCGTGGCAATTCCCAAAGCATCTGCCGGGCATCTGGCAATTCCACATACGAGTATTCAGCGTTATGCGCGCCAAAGGTGGCGGGACATCGACGGGGATTCAAAGGATCGGGCTGCAGCATCGCGAGACGCCGTTGCATTTGCGCGTCATCTCTTATCTCGTTGACGGATTGTAGTGAATCATTCGCCGAAAGACTGTATGCAAATCGCGCATCGTTACGAACCCGGTAACTCTTGTACCAGACATCCGTGCCAGGAAGATGGAGCATTTGGTCCTTTGCGTCGTATCCAGCAACCCCGTCGAAAATCACCACATTCCGCGTGCCTTGCTTGCCTCGCCACAAAAACGTGACCAGCGAGAAATCCATTTGACCTGGAATAGTCTCGATGAGCGGCGTGCCAGTTTTGGCTGCCGATGTCCAGAACTCTTGCAAGGCGGCAGCTTTTCCGGACTCAAGGTCGTTGCGGAGTCTCTTGATTCCGGGGCTGCTGTCGGCCGCAGCAACGGTATAAGTGAGTGGCGGTCCTAAGGCATAAGCCAGATGCAGAGACAACAGCGCAAAAGCCCGGCCAGCCATCATTTCCTGATTATCGCCACGGTGAGGCGCAACCCGGCGGTTACGCGAGTGCACAAATCCAACAGGACTCCGTCCGTGAGACCCTGCCGGATTAATGGCACCATGGAATGGATTCTGGACGGCAGATGCGGATTGCAGTCGTGTCTGACATTCACGGCAATAACACGGCGTTCCAAGCCGTTATCAGGGACCTGCGCTATCTCAGGCCGGACCTAGTATTTCATGGTGGCGATCTAGTCGATGGTGGATCTAAGCCAGTGGACGTCTTAGATCAGATCAGGGATCTCGGGTGGCCAGGGGTGCTGGGCAACGCGGACGAGATTTACACAAGACCCGAATGCCTGGACGAATTTGCTGGTCAATCATCAGCGCCGGCATCGCTCTGGACCTGCGTGCGCGAGAGAGCGGCAGCTACGCGCAACGGACTCGGGGAAAGCAGGATCCGGTGGATGCGTTCGCTTCCGCGGTTGCAGCTTCACAATTCGATTGCGTTGACGCACGCCAAGCCTGACGACGTGTGGCGATCACCGGGCCACGACGCGAGTGATTCTGATCTGGCAGACGCGTATGTCTCACTTGGCAAACAGGTCGTCATCTTTGGGCATATTCATCGGCCATTCGTGCGCAGCATTGCGGCTGGCGGGCATGCCGTCACGATCGCAAACGCTGGAAGCGTTGGACTGCCCTATGATGGCGACCGTCGTGCCGGTTATCTCTTACTTGACGACGGCCATGTCACGATCCGGCGTGTTGAATACGATGTTGAAAAAGAGATTCGTGAACTGTCCGGCTCTGCTCTTCCTCACTCTGATTGGATCGCTCACATGCTTAAGACTGGCAGCCCACAACTGCCGTGATCCGTTGACTGCTCGCCACGTTCTCACGAACGCGCTTGCCTAGCCGATCTGGAGCGTGACCGGGACACGTTTGTGGCTTCGCATCACGACCGCTGTGATCGGTTTGCCCTGAATGTACGTGACACTCTTACTAGAGGCGCAGAAGAAGATAGTCCTGGCACGCATATGTTATTTGGAGTTGCTCCTGACCTGTTCGAGCATCGCACCGTATCGCTGGGCTAAGTCGCCTAACCTGCCTATCGCCTCGGACGGGGACGTGGGAAGCACCTCCGAAGCATGGTCGAGCTGACGTGAAATTTCGTTGCGAGTTGAGCGAAGTAATGACAGCACTGTCGTGTTAGTCACTTTCGTTCCGTCATCGAGGGTTTCCGATGTGGATGCAATGACTTTTTGGGCTGCATCTATGGCGTCGGCCCGCTTGTTTTCTGGCGCACTTAGGGCAGCTTGTATTGCGGGGACTATCCGTCTGAGTTGGATCTCCTGTGCAGTTCGAATTTGAGTCAGCACCGCTAACTCTACGTCATCATCTTCCCCAGACCCGTCCTCAAACAACACCGCAGCTAGGGTGATGGAGGTGGGCGGTCCTCCGAGGTCACTCGCGGTGGGCAGCGAAAAGCCCGTCGTCTCAAAACCATAACGTTAATATTCGTGCCAAATAGCATGCTGCGGAAGGTGCAAGACCACGGGGACTGTTCGGAGATTCACGCTCCGCATAGGTGGTGGTTGAATCGTAACCTTGGCCATCCGCTGCGACGAGAGCGATCGAGGTTTTTGGGTAGGATGTACTGTCGCCCGAACGGAACTCAGCCGATTTGCAGTGTCACCGGGACGCGTTTGTGGCTTCGCATCACGACCGCTGTTATCGGTTTGCCCTGAATGCTCTCAGCGCGCAGTGCCGTGCTCAGGTCCTGGCGCTCGTCGATCTCACGGCCGTTCAGTTCGATCAGCACATCGCCCGCCTTCAAACCCGCGCGGTCCGCGGCTGAGCCGCCTTGTACCGCCCGGATCAGCAGGCCCTCACGTACACCGAAGTAGGGAGCCAATTGCTGCGGCAAAACTTCATAGACGATACCGAGCAACATGTTCTGCCAGGCGATCGACGGGAATGGTATATCGGTCCATGCCATGCCCAGATCCGGGCCGGGTGGCTGTGCTTCCGACTGAATCGATCGCACTCTCAGCGGAGCTGCGGCGGTCTTCACGGTAGCCGATACCGTTTTGCCATCCCGAAGATATTGAACTTTCACCTGCCGCCCGGGTGGCGTTTCCCACACCAGGCGGCCGAGTTGCTCGCGTCCGAGTATCTGTTCGCCGTTATATGCCAGCAAAATGTCACCGGGCTTCAGTCCGGCCTTGGATGCCGGACTGTCCTGGTTAACGCTGACAATCTGCACGCCTTGCTCGGTGTTGCTGTCCGCGACTGAAACACCCAGATAGCTGCCTTCGCCTGGCCGGACCTGCGCGCCCAATAGGCCGGGCGCCGCAACCGCTATGGCTAACAAAACGGTCTTCTGGATGTATCCGCGCCATAAACTCCGCGGCGCTGGTAACGATAACACTGCAATAACTCCGTTAATAGCTGTCAGACGCACTGCCCAACTGCTGCAACACCTGCATAGCCCGCGCACGCGCGTAATCATCCGGCTGATCCGAGCTCACCACCGATCGCAGCGTGTTTAACAACTCCGGACTGATATCGGGAGTTTGCATGGGAGGCACTAGCACGCTGATAGCTTCCGAACGTACCGCCGCGTCGTGGTCCTGTTCGAGAACCGTACGAAGAATCTGCCGGGTTTCCGGATCGCCCGCAAACGGTCGGAGGGCCTCCACTGCTTTCAGCCGCACTGCCGCGTTCGGGTCATGTTTCAGGCTAGACAGTAAAGCATCCCGCACATCCGAACCATCCTGGCCGGCTAGCACCTGTAAGGAATCCATGCGCACCGCCGGGTCACTAGCATGTTGCACGGCAATCAGAATCATCTTCCGGATCCGTTCGTCATTGAGGGGTCCGAGCAATTCATCGTCATGTACATGCTCGACAATCACTCTGACCTGGCCGGGATCCGCGACCCGTACTTCGCGTACCCGCATACCGGCAGGGAGTATCGGTCCGAAGCTCGAAGCGAGTTGCTCTCCGATAGGCTGTTCCGCTTGATTGGATCGGCCCAGTCCGAACCCGATCAGCACGAGGAAACCCGCCAGGGCTGCCCGCGAACTCCATTGCAATACGGGAACATCCACCCAGGCCTTCACTTTGCGCCAGGAGGGCACAATCGCGGGGGCCTCTTTGGGCAGGACGCTGACATTCTTGCGCAACTCAGACCGGCACTGAGATAACAGTTCCAGTGAAGCTCCCGCATCCCCGGCTCGGAGCATTCCGTGCCAGGTCTTCTCTCGCGCTACCGCCTGCTGGCAAAAAGCGCACCCGGCAAGATGCTCCTCCAGCGCCTCTTCAGCGGCAAAAGGGAGCTCCCCATACAGATACAGCGAAAGATTGCCCTGAACTTCGTGGCAGTTCATACGAAATCCCCAGGGCGGCGCGCATTTTTTGAGTGGCCCGGAAGAGGCAGTTGCTTTGCCGCTTCCTCGGTAACGCCCAGCGCCCCTCGCCAATTGCCTTCAGCCGCATGCCCTGGTAGTGACGCATCTCGAATACGACGCGCTCCCGGGGCGTAAGCTGCTCTAACACTTCATTGATCCGGTCGCCTACCTGATTGCTCATCACGCGGCGCTGCGGATCCACCTCGGCACGTTCTTCCGCGACGAATTGGAACCGGTCGAACAAGCCCTCTTCCGTCTCGATCGAAGCCGCATCTTCTTTGCGGACCTTACGCCGCCGGAGCTGATCCAGGCAAAGATTCGCCACGATCCGGTACAACCAGGTGCTGAAGCTGCAATCGAAACGGAATTTCGGCAGGTTGCGATAGACCCGGAGGAACGCCTCCTGGTAAATGTCACGGGCGTCCTCCTCCGAATGGAGCACGTTGTACGCCATTCGGAGGACGTTCTGGTCATAGCTCCGTACTAGCTGCTCGAAGGCGTTTTGATCGCCATTCTGAGCCGCTCGGATCAACCCGAACTCGTCGGACCGGGAGGAAACAGCCGACACGCCTACATCTTCGACAATTTGAGCTCGCGTTGCCACCACAAGATTGGACGCACACCCCCGCGTTTGGTCGCGCTTCACAGGTTTAACCATTTGTTTGCCTGGCGCTGAAAGTACCAGCATGGCGGGTCGCCAAAGCCGCACACCTTTCGACACGCGACGGCGGTACATCTGGTTGCTGTCGGCGTTGACATCACGGTGATCAGAAACTGGCTCGGACATATCAGATCGGCCTGCGCGTAATGGTTCGTAGTGTCGAGACAGCGCGCCGCGAGAAAGCCTTGACGTATGCTGCCTATTACGGCAATCCTGGAGCGACGCAATATATGCAGATTCTCCCAGGCTTTCGGGTATGACGGAACGGATCGGTTGACCAGCGCGCAGGAAACGGCAGGCGGGACGCCGACTTGGTCGCGAACGTTCCTGTATGATGCGTACGGCAATATGTGCGTGAGCGCCAACTCTGGTCCGGTATAGTCTGGCGCTACTCCGAACTGCACGGGCGGTGTTCAGCCCAGCCAGATCTTCACAAGCAAGAATCAACTCTCTGGGAACTCTTACGACGCATCAGGCAATCAGACGACGGTGAACGGCAACGCCTTGACGTTCGATGCCGAGAATCGGCTCATCACAGTTTTGGAATCGCGTGGGGCCAGCGAGACACTGGCGTACGATGCTGCCGGGCGACGCGTTATCAAGAACCAACCGAGCGGCACAACAGTCTATGTCTACGATGCGTTCGGGCAAATGGCGGCTGAGTACAACACCTCAGCGCAATCGCCTGCTTGCCTGACGTGCTATTTGGGCGGGGACCATCTGGGTCGACTCGCCTGGTCATGGATTCTACCGGTGCGGTCGTAGCAGGCACGATTACTTACCATTTGGAGAAGAAATTCCCGGCAACGGCGCCGGACGAAACAGCCAGTGGGGATCGACGACCGATGTCCGCAGCGATTTACCGGGCAGGCGCCTGATCAGGAAACTGGGCTCGATTACTTCAATGCGCGGTACTATGCAGCGGCGCTGGGGAGGTTCACGAGTGCGGATCCGGGAAATGCAGGGGCGAATTTATTTGATCCTCAAACGTGGAATGCGTATGCGTACGTGCGCGGGAACCCGCTGGCCTTCCTTGACCCGACCGGGATGCAAATTGTCAAGTTGGACAACGGCTCGGTTGGTGATGATGGCACACCACCGTTTTGCGGTACCGCCGACACTACTCCTGACCAAGTCAATGTGTCCTCGCAACCCCCGCCGGATATTTCGATTGTGAATCTGGGCGTTTCAACGCTCGGCGGGTTGCTAGCAATCTACAGCAATTGGAAGGTGCTGCGAGCTTCGCTTCGAAAGCGAACAACGTAACCGCAGCAATTTCGGCAGGATACGACATATATAAGTGTGTGACAACGCCGTGAGAACCGCACTTGCAAGGTTCTGTTTCTGCTACGGCGTTCTGTTAAGCGCACTCGGCGTTTTGCTTATAAGCGGTTGGCCTCCGGCGGGAACCACGGAGCGGGAACTTGGGATCGGTATTCCGCTCCTGCTCGGCTACTTTACTACGGCTATTCTTACGTTTCCGGTATATCGCGTTCGCTCTGGATGGAATGCACTCTTTCAGGTTGATAGCGTCCGAAAGAGAGCATCTCATTTCGCCATATGGATAGCGATTCTGGTTTTCGGAGCGTTTGTTTCAACCTCTCTTCTCGCGCGGTTGATCTCAGGGCCCATATCTACGTCTTTAATGTTGCGTTTAGCCGGAAGCTTTCTATTGCTAAATGGGGTGTACTTTGTAATTCACTGGTCATACAGACCCGAAAACATATTCGCGCGGAGCACACTTATCCTCCTGAACAATCTGCCACTTGCGCTGTTCTCTGCGAGATATCGTCGAAATGCAAGAAAGGCTCGCTAACGGTCTTGTCCGTAGTGCAGGCCCGCCGTGGTTCCCCCAAAGAACTGTCCGTCGGTTCCCGCGCACCCGAAATTATCCACCGCAGGTGTTGTACAACTTCGCCGTAAACTCAGCCAATTCGCTTTCAGACAATCTCAGTCCTGATCTGGCGAAGACCTTGGCCTACGCGTCGCTGGTCGCGCCCAACCAGCCGTTCGACTTCAAGAATCAACCGTCGCCGGGCGCAAGTCCTCAGTACCGGGAATATGGCAATTTTGCATTCGGTGTATTGGGTTACTCCTTAGGGGTCTCGTCAACGTACGTCAAGTGGGGTGCTGGCGCGGCTTCGTATGGCTACATGCTCATGAAGGGGAAGATACCCAAATCTCCTTGGGGTACACCGTTCACTGGGAGTCCGTATGAGACAATCCACAAGAACAGCGCGAAATCCAGGCCGGGTATCAATGGGCCCAGATGACTGCGGCGGGAAATGCTGAGGGTACATGGGCCGCGCCGATGATTGCCATGCTGCTGCTGTATTCGTGTCGTTCTGTACCCGATAGTGCCCTGTTGCAAGGCTTCGATCAGCACAAGCAGATCTTCGATCGGCTCGCGAAGATGGCATTGGAAGACCATCTCCTGCCCGATTCCGGCTTCGGGCGGGGCAAACTGCTTTTCGGAATCCAGCTGGCGAGATATTAAAACTTGTTGCGAGAAGCCCACGTGTTTGGAATTTCGCCACAGTGGGATCGCAATTGCACTCCTCTTTCCCTCTGTGCAGGAGTCTGCTTCTCGTAGCTGTGTTGGCGTCAGGCTCACGCGAGGGGATACGCTTATGCGATTCGACCACCACTGCTTCCAAAAAATCCCGACAGTGGCAGCTGAATCCGGCGAAACGGACGTGGTCTTCGAAGCCAGTCGAGCGGGACTCGGTACCTTTACTTTCAGCGCAATACTCCCCCAAACAACGTGGAGTTTTGCCTCGATGCTCCTGTACTGATGACGAGACAACTCCGAGGGCCATCGGACAAGCAGAACCCGGGTATGGCGCAAGCGTTCAAGAAGAACGCGGTCAGCTTAGGGCTTGATGTCGCGAGTCTTGGCTTGAGCCTCGTTCCGGGTGGCGGGAGCGGCTCCGCACCGTTGCAGCCACTGTGAGCTGTGCTGTTCTCACTGGGACGTCTTTCGTTCTTGAGTGGTGTTAATCATCCCCCTCTTGAAGCCGGAGTTACGTTCAGCACTGGATTGGCAACCGCTTGGCCGGGACAAAAATACCCTCGGTGCCCTGATGATTTACGACCGTAGACCGTCGTCTAGTTGTACCCTTAAGTAACCACGCAAACAAACCCTGGTCGCGAACGCCGGATCGCCGGTTTCGTCGGCCTGTTGTTGGCCCTCTTTTACGCGGGGCGGGCACCACGTTTCGTTGAAGTTCCAGGTTCCTGCCCGGTCCCAGTTTGTTTCTCGATCCATATGCAACCGTATGTGGCAGTGCCGCGGAAGAACGTGATCTTCATTCTTCGCTGCTGAGCCTCAGAAACAACTGACGATTACGTATACGCTTCAACCCTAAAAGAGACGCTGCCAATACCGATACGGTAATCATGAGCGGCAATCCGTCACCCGGCCGGGGTTCCCAGTCCTGGTGCAAGCTGCTCGCTGCCTATTGGAGGCAGTGCCTGGTCCTGCTGGTCCCGGTCTGGGGGGTCCCTCCTTAATAATGCTGTATCGTATGCCGTCGATCACGAACATCAGACCGCCCATGCGTGGGTAAAGCACACGCTCGACATCCGTGTCGAGCTGCAGAAGCTGTCATTTGCACCTGCTTCGGAGTCAGATGAATTGCGCTCTCTAACGGTGGACGCGTGCCGGGTCCTCTGGCGTCCCTTGATACCCGAAGTCGAAGCGATCGCTGGGCTCACTGTTGGCACAACCCGGCTCAGCAGGCGCGTATTACCCATCCTCAAGCGGCTGCTCCTATTGCCGGACACTTTCCGCGGCCGCCTTAGGTGTAATCGGCGCCATGGATATGGCGGAACAGGAATCCACCTGCGAGAACAAATAAAGACCGTCGACCGGGTGACGCGCTGGGCCGAACCCGCCATGCCCGGCGACTTGCTGGTCGGCATCGCCGGATGTGTGGCCGGAATACTGTTTCTTTTGTTTCGTTCTTGTCGTTGGGTGAACCAAGCTATCCCAGGTTTGCGAAGTGGAAGCGCTCGCAAAAAGGCAGCCGGTAGGTTGCGAAGACTCCGGCATCGCCTTTTGAAATTGGAATGCTCGCGGCTGGTTTGAAGCGCACCAGCGATTCTGCTGATCGCTCGCGAACGCGCGCTGGCGGAGACCAACGCTCGCGTACTCGAGGAAAGCCGGCGGGTCATGGACGCAAACTATGTGAAAATCGACTTTCTCGCACGCATGAGTCACGAAATCCGCATGCTGATGAACGCGATCTGTGGCATGGCGGACCTTCTTTTGGGAGACGAGTCCCAGCGGTGAACAACGCGAGTATGTTCGCGTGTTCCGCAACAACTCCGAGCGGCTGCTCGGTTTGATCAATCACAGCTCCGATCCTTCCAAGGTCGAATCCGGGTTGCTCGTCAACTTGGAGCGGCGCCCTTGGTGCTTGATGAACTGCTCGACACCACGATGGATCCTCCTGGCCCCCCCCCCCCACCGCAAGGGATTGGAGCTGATCTGCGATTGTCGGTCTGGCGCCGGGGCCCAAGTGAAGGGCGACGCCGACTGGTCCTGCAGCAGGTGCTGGAACCTCTGATTGGGGAATGCCATCAAGTTCACCGAAGCGGGCGAGATCCTCCTCACGGTGGAGCAGGCTGACGCGGCGCCGAGATTCCACTTCTCTGTCGCCGATACCGGTTTGGGGTATACCTGAATCGCAGTTTCATCGACTTCGATCCGTTCGTACAATCTCACACCTCGGTGCCGCGGAAAGCGGGCTGGACACGCGAAGGGTTGACCATCACGAAACGTTTGGTTGAGGCAATGGGCGGGACGCTCGCTGTGAAGAGTTGGGTGGGCCCGTGGTTCTGAGTTTTCCTTTGTCGTACAACTGCTTGAAGCCTGTCAGGAAACCAAAAAGCTCGAAGGTGAATTCTTCGACCCTGCAGTTCCAGCGCATCTCGTGGTGGATGATAATGCGACCAACCGCCTGATGCTGCGGCGCATGTTGCAAGACATGGGCATTGAGGTCAGTGAGGCGTCTATTCGGGCCCAGGCGCTGGAAATGCTCGCCCGATCCAGCTACGAGGTGGTCATTCTTGATCGCCGCATGCCCGTCATGGACGGGTTTGAGACCGCGGAGCATGAGAATCTCGTTTGTTAATTGGGGCGAGGGCCGGCCATCGTAATGATGCTGTGTTCCGATACTCAAATGGGGGACCTGGCCCGAGCCCGTGAACTCGGTATCCTGCTCGACCCTGATGAAGCCTGTAAAGGCGCCTAAGCTGATTTCGACCCTTCGCCGCATCATTCGAACGCAGCCACGCCCGATGAAGAGTTAGCGGAATCCGAGTTGAGGCCGGACCCAGGGGGAAAGGAACTGATCAGTTCCTTTCCCCCTGGGTCCGGCCTCAACTCGGATTCCGCTAACTCTTCATCGGGCGTGGCTGCGTTCGAACTGATGCGGCGAAGGGTCGAAATCAGCTTAGGCGCCTTTACCGGCTTCATCAGGGTCGAGCGGATACCGAGTTCACGGGCTCGGGCCAGGTTCCCCATTTGCGTATCGGAACACAGCATCATTACGATGGGCCTGCCTTTGCCCCATTGACGAACGATATGCTCCGCGGTCTCAAACCGGTCCATGACGGGCATACGGCGATCGAGAATGACCACCTCGTAGCTGGATCGGGCGAGCATTTCCAGCGCCTGGGCCCCGCTAGACGCCTCACTGACCTCAATGCCCATGTCTTGCAACATGCGCCGCAGCATCAGGCGGTTCGTCGCATTATCATCCACCAGAGAATGCGCTGGAACCGCAGGGTCGAGAACCCACCTTCGAGCTTTTCGGTTTCCTGACAGGCTTCGAGCGGTACGGCAAGAAAACTCAGAATCGCGGCCCACCCAACTCTTCACAGCGAGCGTCCCGCCCATTGCCTCGACCAAACGTTTCGTGATGGTCAACCCTAAGCCTGTCCCGCCCGCTTTCCGCGTCACCGAGGTGTCGGCCTGTACGAACGGATCGAAAATCGAATCAAGCTGCGAATCCGGTATACCCGAACCGGTATCGGCGACAGAGAAGTAGATGCTCGGCGCGGCGTCTGCCTGCTCCACCGTGAGGACAATCTCGCCCGCTTCGGTGAACTTAATGGCGTTCCCAATCAGATTCACCAGCACCTGCTGCAGCCGGTCGGCATCGCCCTTCACTTGGGCCGGTACGCCAGGCCGACAATCGCAGATCAGCTCCAATCCCTTGCGGTGGGCAAGTGGCCCCAGGAGATCCATCGTGGTGTCGAGCAGTTCATCGAGCGCCAAGGGCGCCACTGCAAGTTCAAGCCGCCCGGATTCGACCTTCGAAAGATCGAGGATGTCATTTATCAAACCGAGCAGCCGCTCGGAGTTGTTGCGGAACACGCGAACGTACTCGCGTTGTTCACCGCTGAGACTCGTCTCCCAAAGAAGGTCCGCCATGCCACAGATCGCGTTCATCGGCGTGCGGATTTCGTGACTCATGCGTGCGAGAAAGTCGCTTTTGGCATAGTTTGCGTCCATGGCCCGCCGCTTTTCCTCGAGTACGCGAGCGTTGGTCTCCGCCAGCGCGCGTTCGCGAGCAATCAGCAGATCGCTGGTGCGCTTCAAACCAGCCGCGAGCATTCCAATTTCGTCCATGCCGGAATCTTCGCAACCTACCGGCTGCCCTTTTGCGAGCGCTTCCACTTCGCAAACGAGATCCTTGGTTTGCCCAACGACAGACGACAAAAGGAGCAGCATTCCGGCCACACATCCGGCGATGCCGACCAGCAGAGTCGCCGGAATGGCGAGTTCGGCCCAGCGCGTCACCCGGTCGACGGTCTGTTCGCGTTGCCGCAGTAGATCCTGTTCCGCCATATCCATGGCGCCGATTACGCCTAAGGCGGCCGCGGAAGTGTCCGGCAATCGGAGCAGCCGTTTGAGGATGGGAATACGCGCCTGCTGAGCCGGGTTGTCAACAGTGAGCCCAGCGATCGCTTCGACTTCGGGTATCAAGGGGCGCCGCTTATCCCGGCAACGTCCACCGTCGAGGCGCAATTCATCTACTCGAAGAGGTCAAATGACAGCTTCTGCAGCTCGACACGGACGTCGAGCGTGTGCTTTACCCACGCATGGGCGGTATTCTGTTCGTGATCGACGGCATACGATACAGCATTATTAAGGAGGAAAGCTGCGACCGGGACCAGCAGGACCAGGCATGCCTTCGTCCGCAGCGGCAGATTGCGCCAGAACTGGGAACCCCGGCCGGGTGACGGATTGCCGCTCATGATTACCGTATCGGTATCGGCGGCGTCTCTTTTAGGGTTGAAGCGTATACGTAATCGTCAGTTGTTTCTGAGGCTCAGCAGCGAAGAATGAAGATCACGTTCTTCCGCGGCACTGCCACATACGGTTGCATATGGATGGAACCAAACTGGGGCCGGGCAGGAACCTGGAACTTCAACGAAACGTAGTCGCCCGCGTAAAAGAGGGCCAACAACAGGCCGACGAAACCGGCGATCCGGCGTTCGCGACCAGGTTTTGTTTACATAGTTCTTTAAGGGTACAACTGACGGTCTACGGTCGTAAATCATCAGGGCCCCGAGGGTATTTCAGTACCGGCCAAGCGGTTGCCAATCCAGTGCTGAACGTAACTCCGGCTTCAAGGGGTTGATGATTAACACCACTGAGAGCGGAAGACGTCCCAGTGAGAACGGCGCCACTCACAGTGGTTGCAACGGTGCGGACCACTCCGCCACCCGGAACCAGGCTCAAGCCAAGACTCGCGACATCAAGCCCTAAAGCTGACCGCGTTCTTCTTGAACGCTTGCGCCAGACAAGACTTCTGTTTGTCCGATGGCCCTCGGAGTTGTGTCGTCATCGTACAGGAAGCATCGAGGCAAAACTTCACGTTGTTTGGGGAACCTATGCACTGAAGTAAAGGTACCAATCACCCTCGACTTGGCTTGAAGACCACGTCCGTTTCGCCGGATTCAGCTGCCGTGTCAGCAGTCTTTGGAAGCAGTGGTGGTCGAATTCATAAGCGTATCCCCTCGCTGAGCGTGCATGGCTAGCAAAGCAGACTCCTGCACAGAGGGAAAGAGGATGCAATTGCGATCCCACTGTGGCGAAATTCCAAACACGTGGGCTTCTCGCAACAAGTTTTGATCTAGCGAGTCCGGATTCCGAAACGGAGTTTGCCCCGCCCGAAGCCGGAATCGGGCAGCTGAGATGGTCTTCCAATGCCATCTTCGCGAGCCGATCGAAGATCTGCTTGTGCTGATCGAAGCCTTGCAACAGGGCACTATCGGGTACAGAACGACACGAATACAGCAGCAGCATGGCAATCATCGGCGCGGCCCATCGTACCCTCAGCATTTCCCCGCCGCATGCATCTGGGCCCATTGATACCCGGCCTGGATTTCGCGCTGTTCTTGTGGATTGTCTCCATACGGACTCCCAGTGAACGGTGTACCCCAAGGAGATTTGGGTATCTTCCCCTTCATGAGCATGTAGCCATACGAAGCCGCGCCAGCACCCCACTTGACGTACGTTGACGAGAACCCCAAGGAGTAACCGAATACACCGAATGCAAAATTGCCATATTCCCGGTACTGAGGACTTGCGCCCGGCGACGGTTGATTCTTGAAGTCGAACGGCTGGTTGGGGGCGACCAGCGACGCGTAGGCCAAGGTCTTCGCCAGATCAGGACTGAGATTGTCTGAAAGCGAATTCGCTGAGTTTACGGCGAAGTTGTACAACACCTGCGGTGGATAATTTGCGGGGTGCGCGGAACTGACGGACAGTTCTTTGGGAACAACGGCGGGCCTGCACTACGGACAAGACCGTTAGCGAGCCCTTCTTGCATTTCGACGATATCTCGCGGAGAACAGCGCAAGTGGCAGATTGTTCAGGAGGATAAGTGTGCTCCGCGCGAATATGTTTTCGGGGCTGTATGACCAGTGAATTACAAAGTACACCCCATTTAGCAATAGAAAGCTTCCGGCTAAACTCAACATTAAAGACTATAAATGGGCCCTGAGATCAACCGCGCGAGAAGAGAGGTTGAGAACAAACGCTCCGAAAACCAGAATCGCTATCCATATGGCAAACGAGATGCTCTCTTTCGGACGCTATCAACCTGAAAGAGTGCATTCCATCCAGAGCGAACGCGATATACCGGAAACGTAAGAATAGCCGTAGTAAAGTAGCCGAGCAGGAGCGGAATACCGATCCCAAATTCCGCTCGGTGGTTCCCGCCGGAGGCCAACCGCTTATAAGCAAAACGCCGAGTGCGCTTAACAGAACGCCGTAGCAGAAACAGAACCTTGCAAGTGCGGTTCTCACGGCGTTGTCACACACTTATATATGTCGTATCCTGCCGAAATTGCTGCGGTTACGTTGTTCGCTTTCGAAGCAAAGCCCGCAGCACCTTCCAATTGCTGTAGATTGCTAGCAACCCGCCGAGCGTTGAAACGCCCAGATTCACAATCGAAATATCCGGCGGGGGTTGCGAGGACACATTGACTTGGTCAGGAGTAGTGTCGGCGGTACCGCAAAACGGTGGTGTGCCATCATCACCAACCGAGCCGTTGTCCAACTTGACACATTTCATCCCGGTCGGGTCAAGGAAGGCCAGCGGGTTCCCGCGCACGTACGCATACGCATTCCACGTTTGAGGATCAAATAAATTCGCCCCTGCATTTCCCGGATCCGCACTCCTTGTGAACCTCCCCAGCGCCGCTGCATAATACCGCGCATTGAATAATTTTCGGCCCAGTTTCCTGAATCAAGCGCCTGCCCGGTAAATCGCTGCGGACATTGGTCGTCGATCCCCACTGGCTGTTTCGTCCGGCGCCGTTGCCGGGAATTTCTTCTCCAAATGGTAAGTAATCGTGCCGGTGTACGACCGCACCGGTAGAATCCATGACCAGGCGAGTCGACCCGAAAAATTCTTGGTCCCCGCCCAAATAGCACGTCAGGCAAGCAGGCGATTGCGCTGAGGTGTTCTTGAATCCAGCCGCCATTTGCCCGAACGCATCGTAGACATAGACTGTTGTGCCGCTCGGTTGGTTCTTGATAACGCGTCGCCCGGCAGCATCGTACGCCAGTGTCTCGCTGGCCCCACGCGATTCCAAAACTGTGATGAGCCGATTCTCGGCATCGAACGTCAAGGCGTTGCCGTTCACCGTCGTCTGATTGCCTGATGCGTCGTAAGAGTTCCCAGAGAGTTGATTCTTGCTTGTGGGGTACTGGCTGGGCTGAACACCGCCCGTGCAGTTCGGAGTAGCGCCAGACCATACCGGACCAGAGTTGGCGCTCACGCACATATTGCCGTACGCATCATACAGGAACGTTCGCTGACCAAGTCGGCGTCCCGCCTGCCGTTTCCTGCGCGCTGGTCAACCGATCCGTTCCGTCATACCCGAAAGCCTGGGGGAGAATCCGCACAATATCGCGTCGCTCCAGGATTGCCCGTAATAGGCAGCATACGTCAAGGCTTTCTCGCGGCGCGCTGTCTCGACACTACGAACCATTACGCGCAGGCCGATCTGATATGTCCGAGCCAGTTTCTTGATCACCGCGATGTCAATGCCGACAGCAACCAGATGTACCGCCGTCGCGTGTCGAAAGGTGTGCGGCTTTGGCTGCACCTGGCGACTGGTACTTTC